>NZ_JBNJMM010000001.1:0-4192626 GCF_050936555.1 Streptomyces sp. CA-135486 | reverse complement strand
GGGCCGTAGCCGACGAGTCGTTCGAGGAGTTCGTTGACTGCTGCGGCTGCGGTGGCCGTGGTGTAGGCGATGACCGCGGGTTCGACACCAGGGAGGGCAGGAGCGTAGCCCTCTTTGGCAAGTCTGGCCTGCTCCTCAGTAGGCCGTTCCTGGGCGGCCGCGATCTGGAGCGAGATCCTTTCTCGGCAGAGCAGGCACGCCGCACCCGGGTGAAGGACGGTTACTCGGCCGATGATGTCGTGGACCTGGCCGTCTCCGGTGGAGCTGATCTGGATGCCGCAGTCGATCAGGGGTGTGAGGTAGGTGCAGGAGAAGCGGGAGAGCCTCATGCGGCCGGCGTCGTCGTCGGTGCAGCCGAAGACGACGTCCGCGCCGACAATCTGCTGCGCGATACGCCGGTGGCTCACGGTGCCGACGACCGGCCTGATGTGCACGCCGTCGGCGATGCGCTGGAGGTGGTCGGCGACGACGTCGACTTTGTGACGGCCGACATCGGCGGGGGTGGATCCGTAGACCCGGGTGAGGTTGCTGTCGGACAGCGTGTCGGGGTCTACCAGGGTGAGGTGGCGGACGCCGAGCCGGACCAGCTGTTCGGCCACCGCTGACCCGGTTCCGCCTGTCCCGACGATGGCGATACGCAACTCGGCGAGGACGCGCGGGATCTCGGCTCCGAAGGCGCGAATGTGCCGGTCGTGCAGCTGCGGCAGTTGGGGGACGGCAGCGTCGAAGGAGCGCAGGAGGCTGAAGCGGGCTCCGACGGTGAAGACGCGGTCGATGATCGCGGTCTCCTCGCCTTCGATGTGGCCCGTGAACGTCAGGTGCCCGTCGTGATGCCGGAGGATCAGTGCACCGTAGAGGCCTGATCCGGTGCGGGCGGTGAATGCCGGCGCCAACTGCTCGTCCACGACCCGGTCGTGGCGGCTTGGCTCAGGAGTGCAGCCGTCTGCCGGGTGGGTGTGCACCCAGAGGGCAACGCAACCAGCCGCCTCGGCGGCGCGCAGCGCGGGCAGGTAGCCATCCGAGGCGATGCCCAGGCTCTTCTCGGTCCGGTCCAGGTAGGCCTCGTCAGGCACCTCGACCAGCTGGACGGCGATGAGGCGCAGGCCGCCGTTGCTTAGGCGAGCCCGGCGTGCGAGGAGGACTGCGGCGCTCTCCAAGGGCTGCCGGGCCAGATGCAGCAGGGCGTCGGCGACGTCGAAGGGCAGCACCAGGGTGGTGGTGTTCATCCGGCCACCCCTGCCGCGGTGTTGAGTTCGGTCCGGAGCAGGGCGATGTAGCTCTCCAGGCCGTCGATACCGGCAAGCCACGTTCCGGGGGCGAGGTGCCGGGACCAGCGCTGCCAGGTCCGTCCGCGATAGGTCTCATGGAGGTCCGTGGCCGGGATGGCACCGCCCTGGGTGGTGGTCAGTGCCGGCGACACCCACCACATGTCCGGCGGTACGTCGGGATGCAGAGGCGACAGGCGCAGCAGGACGTCGGTCGCGGGCGCGCTCAGCCCCGGAGGCAGTGCAACGTGGGATAGCTGGACGCACAGCATTCCGGCGTCGTCGAAGACTTCGTAGTCGAAGCCTTCCCGGCGCAGGAACACGTGGTCCTCTGCAGGCAGGTCCATCCCCGTTCCTCCCCTTACCTGGCGCCCGGGTTGATACGCCCGGGCGCCGTGAAGAACCGCATGCCGTCGCGCAGCCGGACAATGTCGTCGTCGGCGATCTTCTTGTCGCGCTTGTCGATGATGTCCAGCCACAAGTCGCGGTCCGAGGCGACCGGCGGGGCGGGCACGGCCCGCAGCTCGAGACCGGTCATCCGCTTCTTCGTCATCGTGTAGCGGGTGCGGTCGATGTGGATGGTGATCTCGTACGGCTCGCTGAAGAAGCGCATACCTGGGGCGAGTTCGATCGTCTCGCCCTCTGCCAGGGGGCGGTCCTGCTCGTCGGGGATGTCGAGCCACAGTTCCTTGCCGTCGGGGATCGGCGGGCGCGGGAGTCGGCGCAGGTCCGCCTCCGTCACCCTCCTGGCGCGGGAAGCGTACTCGTGGCCGTCGATGAAGACCGGGATGTGCCGTTCGGCTGCTGCCGGCGTTTCAGACGCGTTCATGGCGCCCCTCCTTGTCCAGAAGGCAGGTGCGACGACGCCTGTTGCGGTCGCACAGGTGTGGTGGGCCTGAGTCTTGGGGGCTTCAGGCTTGATCCAGGACAGCACGACGGAGGACTGCTCCGCAATCAATTTTCGGATGACAGTTTCGCTGACATAGCAGGCCCGAAGAGAGGCCGCGTCAGGCGCGGCCCTCTCTTGTCACAGACCGTGGGGCGGGTGCCTACTGAGGGGAGGAGATGATGCCGAGGTTCATCAGGCGGTAGTTCATGGCGACTTGACTCATGCCGAACCGCTCGGACAGTCGCACGACGAGTTCGTCAGCAGTCTGGAACTGGGTCTTCTTCACCTCGCGGCGGACCATCACTTCCGGCGCGAGGAGCGCAGCGGCGAACCGGTTGGCCTCGATCTCCTCGCGGTCGGTTGCCATGCTGGAGACCGTGTCCCGGAGGTTCACCCGGATGTCTGTGTCGAGGATGAGTGGACGGCCGCGGTGCAGAAGGAGATGGCCGAGCTCGTGCGCCACGGTGAAGCGCTGACGCACAGGCGCGTGCCGGCGGTTCACGCCGATGACCTTCTCGCCCTCCTTGCGCAGGAGCATGCCAGAGACGTCGTCCTTCATCTCCTGCTGGACGACGAGAACCTCAAGGCGTTTGGCGAGCTGCTCCGGCTCGACTGGCGGCTCCTCGATCCCGAACCGCGCCAGGAGCGCCTTGGCCGCCGCGTCAGACCTGGCCATCTCGGCCCCTCATCCCTTCAGCGGCCGACGCGACCGACGCGACCGCGTCCGCGAGGTAATCAGGCAGATCACTGGCATGCCCGGCCCCCTCAAGCTGCGGGAGCAGTTCTGCCGGCTCAACGTGAAGAGCCGCGGCGATACGCACCAGCCGGTAGAGCGGCGGCGCCTGCACCCCCGACTCGATATTAGTGATCGATCCCCGGGTCAGACCCGCCTTGCGGGCCAGCAGCTCCTGCGTCAGCTCCGCCTGCAACCGAGCCGCACGCACCCGCCGCCCCACGCCCGCATTGAACGCCCGCTCGTCCACAGCACTCCCACGATGTCAGTATCACTGACATTCCAACCTAGTACACCACCCGCAGGACCACCACAGCGCCACCCGCCGATCCGTCTCCCTCCGGCTGTCCGCCGTGTACCGATCCACGGCACATCCGGACGACGATGGCGGAATGACTCAGCATCTGATCACCTCGGCCGCACCGCTGCTCACGTCCTGGCCCGGTTAGGCAGGGGATGCCGCTGTAGGGTCAATCAGTCTCGAGACGGCGGTTCCACACGCCGCTGAACGTGGCGACTTCGTCGTCCGACAAGTCACTGGGCCCATAGGTACGGAACATTGTCGTGTCCCATGGGCGCCGCCCGCTGTAGTTCGGAGTCAGAAGTACCCCCACGGTGGCGAGGCCATCGGGACACCCAGTGCGGCCGGCAACCTCGTGATGCCGCAACTGCACATAGCTGCCGAACGCGGCCCGCACGTCCGCGTCGAAGTGGGTGGCGCACGCGAAGAGTGTCAGGCGCGAGGCGTCCGCGTTCAGCTGTCGTCTGAAGCGCCACTTGATGTCCCCGTCAGGGACCTGCTTCACGTCATCCAACATGTCCAGCAGCAGCTGGCCCCATGCCTCGCGGATGCCGACCGGCAGCCGGTCCAGATCCGAGAGCACCGCCAGGCGGTCTTCCTCGCTCGCATGTGCGGGTAGTGGGCTGGTGGTGATGTCTTCCATCACGAAGCGGATCACCAGGTGGGCATGCGTGCCGCCGGCTCCGACCGGGGCCTGCGGCAGGAGCGGTGTGGAGTACAGGATGCCGCCGGGGCCGACGAGTTCGGTGTCAATGTCAGCGGGCGGGGCTTCGGAGTCCGCGGCGGCGAATTCGTAGTGGCGCACCGGTTCGTCGCCGAGCGGGATCGGGGGCTCGTCGGCAGCGCGGAAGAGGTAGTCGAGCACCGCGGTGGTGGAGCGCAGCTGGTTGAACAGGAAGTCCCAGTCGCGCCGGGTCAGCGCAACCGCGGGCATCCCGATTGGTTCCCAGGCGGCCACGGCGTCGGCTGGTACCTGGTCGTGGTCCAGGAGAAAGACAGCAATCCACTCGTAGGCGTTGCCGTCGACGGCCAGAGTGCGGTCGCGGCCGTTGACCATGTCGGCCGAGTGCAGGCGCAGCTGGCGCACGGTGCCCTTGGCCTGCCGCATCGCCTTGGCTGCCACCTTCTGGATCCAGGCGATCTCCTCGACAGCCACCTTGGGCGCGATCGTGCGGGCCTTGACCTGCACGATCGCTCCGCGATGGGCGGTGAGCAGCAGCCGGTCGCCCAGTTCCCGCCGACCGGAACCCTTGGCGGCGTAAGCGGGTTGGAACACGAAGTCGGGCATGCCCCACGCGGCTGCGGCGGTGTGAGCAGCTTCCTCCGCGCCGGGTCCATGCTCGACTCCGGACGGCAAGGGCAGCGCCGGCGGTATTCGGCGCACGTACGGCCCATTGGGCGTGTCCACGACGAGCGTGACTGTGCGCGGGTCGTCGTCCTGGACGAAGCGCCACAGTGCCGATGCAGTCTGGTCGTTCACAACGCCATTAGACGAGGCCACAGCAGAGAATGTCCCGCGGTTTTTGTACCTCGTAGGTGAGCGGAAATCGTGGTCATGCGAGACGCCTGAAAGCCCAGCGCAGCAGTTTCCGGTCGACATGGGCGTGGTCGGTGCGGGCCAGCGCGGTGCCGGTGTGAGGGGTCAGCCGTGCCCAGTTGGGGGAGGCGGTCGAGCCGAGCGGGGGTCCCACAGATCACTCGGAGAAGTGGAGCGGTTGCTGTAGCCAGCCAATGGCTTTGAGGTCGTCGGCGAGCCACGTGTAGGCAAGGTTGGTCGCTGGCCGAGGCGAACCGGTCGGGAGCGAGATCAGATGGTCTGAGGTGCGCCGGAAGACGGTTTGACGGGTGCCCGGCATCAGGGGCTCGGCCGGGGAGCGGAGGGGCTGTGGTGCGCTGGCGAGGGTGAGGGCGACATAGGGCGGGGCATTCAGTCCGGCGGGATCGGGGCTGAGGGTGTAATACAGGCCGCTGCCGTCGGGGCCGGCCTCGTTCATGATCACTTGCCCCTCGGCGCGTACGGGCAGGACGCTGGAGAGGCCTAGGGCGGATCCGAAGCGGGGGAAGTTCTCGGTGACCAGGTCGCGGTAGCCGGTGACGGCGTCGCGGAGCACTTCGGTGAGGATCGTGACGGTCAGCTCGGGCGAGTAGTCCTGCCAGCGCCAGCGGGTGGCGGCATTGTGCCGGTCGGGCAGGGGCCGTGGCGGTGCGAGGTACTCACCGTGAAGGTCGGTGAGGCGGGCGTCGATCCAGCGGATGTCGTGCGAGTCGACCCGTGCACTGTCAGCTTCCCAGCGGGACATCACGGACGTGTTGACCCGGGCCATCATCTCGGCGACCGCGGCACGCAGGTCCTCCAGCGGGATGGCAGTGGTCCACCGCTGGTGCTTGATCTGCATGATCTGCTGGGCCAGGAGCCATACCCTCTCCCCCACCAGCGGCGAATCCGCAGGCAGAGGGAGGCGGCGCTGGCGCAACAGCCGTGCCAGGGGACCGCTTAGCCGGTCACGCGACCACCGCCACCGCTCCAGATGCCCGCCCGGGAGCTCGAATGAGGTTCCCGACTCCCACCCGGCCGCCAGCGCGCCGTTCAAGTCTGCGTCGGGCAGGCGGACCAGCTCCGGCTGCGTGGCTTCACGGGCCTCGTACAGGGTCATCCCGCGGCCGTGCAGGCGCACGCCCCACTGGACGAGGCGGCCCTCGTGGTGGTGCGCCAGCTGTGGGCCGCAGGCTCCGAAGCCGTCCAGGAACGCCTGGACGGCATAGCGCAGCCACCGTCCGGCGTCCAGTGACGGGTCGCTGCCCTCTTCCGAAGCGTCACGGCGGACACGGGGACGGCTGGGGCGGCCGATTTCGTCAAGGATCCAAGATGCGGCGGCGGGGTTGGCGCGGGCCAGGCGGAGCATCCACTCCTCGGCTGTCGCCTCCAACACCGTGGAGACGGCGAAGGCGAGGGCGTATCTCCAGCCAGGGAAGGAGTGGGCACCGGCGGCCTCCTCCAGGGCGACCACGCCGGAGCGCAGGGCTTGGGCGGCGAAGTACTGCTCGAAGAGGGGCAGTGCAAACCGCAGGCCGGTCTCGTCGTGGACGACCAGACCGGTCTCCGTCAAGGCCCATACCTCCGGATCGGTGCCGAACGCGGCGGCCGTTACCGGCTCCAGGGAGGTGAGGATGCGGGCAGCCAGCCGGGCGAGACGGTCCCAGGTCTGTCCGTCGGCATGGGGCCGCTCTCGCTCAACGATGTCCGCCGCGAGGCCGGACAGCAGCTGCAGAGGCGAGGCGTCGATCTCCCCGCCGCTGGCGATGCGGGCCGCCATAGCCAGTACCAGCAGTGGGCTGGTCATCAGTTTGCGGGCCTCCGGCGTCCACGCTGCCCGTGGCGGCTCCTCGCCCAGGACACACCGCAGCAGGCCGGCTCCGCGCTCGAACGGCCACGCAGCGATGGTGAGGAGTTCCTCCGGCGTCACTTTGACGCCCTCGCGGCTGGTCGCCAGCACCCGCACCGTCGGCCAGACCAGGACCAGGCGCCGTGCTTCGTCCAGGAGCTGGTCGGCTTGCCTGGGCGCGAGGCTGTCGAGGTCGTCGATGACCACCCGGCACGGCCGTCGTGGGTCGCCCCCGATCGCCTCGATCACGGCGGCCGACAGAGTCGAGTTGACCTGACGGGCATACAGCCACACTGGAATCTCGGCGTCGTCGTCGAGCTCTGCAACCTCAAGCCCCTCCTCCAGCCAGCGCCCGGCGTGCTCGCTCTTTCCCGCGCCCATCGGCCCCACGAGCACCCGTACCTGGCCTTCCGGCACCATCAGCGCGGGCTCAAGGTGCTCGGACATCCACTCCACTACGGCCGCACGGCGGTGCGCTGGGACGGGGCTCAGCTTGACCATGCGCCGGGCTTGCGCCTCCCGCCGGGCAAGGTCAAGGGCTTCCTGCCGGGAGCGCGAGCGGGCGGAGAAGGGCACCGCATCCGCCACCGCAGCAGTAAACCGGTCCAAACCGAAGGAACGCTCGAGGACCTCTTCGACCTCGGTATCGGTCAGCGGCCTCTGCGTGGCTTCCTCGTGTGTATCCAGCTGCGTGCGCTTCCACTCGCGCAGCAGATCTGCCGGGAAAAGGTCGGGGAAGTCGTCGATCTCCTTGGCGTGCGCCTGGCACAGCAGGATCAGATTGGCGGCGCTGCGGTTCTCCGCCTCTGACATGTGCGGATCCCACCGGGGACCGTTCTCCCGCCGCGCGTGGATGTGCGCGACCTCGCTGTTGAGAACCCACTCACCCGTGTACGTGCTGACCCGGTACAACGGTTCACGGCACTCCGGGAATGCGCACCACAACGCCGTTGCGTACAACTGCCTCACCGTGGTGGTACTCGGCACCCGGTGCTCTCGCCCACTCCTGGCAGGGGCCGCCTCGCCGCTCACCACCCAAGTCTGTCGCATCCCCGGCCCTTCCGCGATGGTGAGGCACCGAGACAGAGGGCGAAGGGCTGCGAGTCCCGGCAATGCGCCTGAAAAGTCCGGCCGTTGCCCCGCACCGCGACTATCTGGTTCGCCTCACCGAGCGAGTGATCTGGGGTCAGAAACCAGCGGGTGCTATCTCCGTCGCACGCCCATGTCGAGGCGACGGCCCATCAGCCCCGAGATCCATGCTCGCGGGCTCAGCCAGGTACAGACACACTGGTCGTCGTCCCTCAGAGGACAACGATATGGGCGTGCGGCGCGGCGGTCGCGGCGAGGGCACCATGTTCTTCCCACGAGCCGACGATGACGGGCAGGCCCTCGATCAGGCTCCAGTCGATGCGGGCGGGATCGGGGCGTATCAACGCGGCGCGGGTGATGCTCCAGGAGTCCTCGATGCGGCGGGCCAGGGCGAGTCCGCCCGCGAGCCAGTCTGCGTTCCAGCCAGGCCTCGCCGTAGGCCATATCCCGGTGGTCTGCTGCACCCAGGCCTTGGCGGCCGTCAGCAGGCGCTGCTGTTCTGCGGGCGGCTGCTGCTGGTACCAGGGTGCGGCGGGATCGGGCACGTAGGCCGGTGCAGGCGCGGGTGTCTCGCGGGCTGCGGCGTACTCTGCGGCGGCTTCGATGTCTTTGGGGGCGGCCCAGCCGTCGTAGAACGTGCCGCGCGCGGCGGTGGTCTTCCTCGGCAGGAGGCGGCCGTGCAGCACATCGGCGACGAACTCGGCCAAGCCCAACTCCGGGCCATGTTCCCAGCCGGCGTGGTAGGGACTGTGCCAGAAAGGGCTCGGCTGGCAGATCTCGGCGCAGGCCACCACGCTGAACCGGCTCGCGCACACGCGCGTACGCGTCCACAGACTCTGAGGTGTCGCAGGACGGTACAGGTGCGCGGAAGGCGCGTAGGTGAGCCAGCATGCGGCACGGTAGGTGAACCAGACCGCCTCGATACCGTCGTCCTGGTACCGGAGGGTGCGTTCGAGGACGTCGTCCAGGGAGGTTGAGGACACCTGCGCTTCCAGTGCGGTGCGCCGGCCGTCGGGCCCCGTCACGAGCACATCGGCCCGCCAGCCGCGGTGGACGGCAGTGACCTCTAACTCCGCACGGTGGCCGGCCGCCCGTGCGGCTGCGGCCAACGCCCGCTTGAGACTGCGGTGTTCTTCCGTCTCACCGGTGGCGGCGCAGTGAGGTGAGCGGCGGTCGTGGGCGAAGAAACGCCCGCCCCGGCCCGAGACCTTGGCGTGCATGGGCAGGCCACAGTCAGTGCAGGTAAGAGGCACGCGGGGACGGGTCCGGTACACGGCCTCCCAGGGCAGAGCACTGCCAAGACCATCCAGGGTCGCATCGAGCGTCCTTCGGCCTGCAAGGCTCGCGGTCAGCGGCATCAGCAGGCCAGCCCCACTGTCTTGGCGGCGCACCCGCCCGTCGGCAAGGCAGGGACCTCCTCCCCCGCCCCTGGCCGGACCCTTCCAAAGCCGTCGGGAGCAGCGCCGTGGTGCTCGTGCAGTCGCATCCAGGAAAAGGCCATGCCCTGCAGCGTAGAAGGCGGTACTGACAGCCGGGCACGAGCAAGGGAGTCCGCCCCTGGCGCTGTGCGCTCAGCCTCCCCGCCGTATGCATGAACGCCAGGTCCGGGCGGCGGACCTCCTCGGCGCCCCGGAAGGTCGCCGCTCGTACTGCCTCGCGGCCGAGGCGAATCGCGCCAGGCAGGGGCAGACCATATGGACGCCGTCCGTAGTGTGTCCGGCCCGGGAGCGTCCCCATACGCCAGACCTGCTCCGCGGCGGCACCGTGCTGTGGGAAGACGGAGGCATGTCCAACAACGGACCGGTGGCGCAGCGTGAGCGATGAGAAGGAGGCACATGCCCTATTCGCTGCGCCCCAGGTCGGCTGCAACCGCTGACTGAGGCTGAGGACCAGGCATGGCGACCCCTGGCTCAAGGCCGCACTGGGACAGGCTGCCGTGTCCGCGGCCCGGACCCGACGCCTGACCGCCCGACGAGGCAAGAAACGGGCACTGGTCGCCCTAAAGCACTCGATCCTGATCGCTGCCTGGCACATGTTCTCCCACGACGTCCCCTACGCCAACCTCGGCGGCGACTACTTCCTCCACCGCACCGGCCGCGCCAGGCAGACCCGACGGCTGGAGAGCCAGCTCAACCAACTCGGCTATCAAGTGGTCCTCCAACCAGTCGAGGCAGCCTGACCCGCGGCAACGGACAACGGGTGGCGGGATTTTCGTATTAGGAGCTCTTGGCCGCCGCAAGCTCGGTCCAGCACAGGATGACCTCGCCAGTACACGCTGCCGGTGACGGGGCAAACGTTGACCGCCGCCGGGACAGGAACTGCGTCCTGGCTCAACGGCGGTCATGTACAGCGTGATGTCATCGCGCTTTCGGTGCTCGCGTGGCGGTGCGCAGCGGGCCGCGCGGTTTGTCTGATGCCGGTGGAGGCACGTGTTGCAGGTCTTCGTCGGGCTCCCATAGCGGCGGGATGTGCGGCGGGAAGAGCAGGTCGTTGGCCTGCTTCATCAGTTCGGCGCGTCCCACTCGATTGGACAGGTACCGCTTGCGCGGCTTTCCCTCAAAGATCGCTTCCAGCCAGGCTCGAGCTCCGGCCTTGTCCTGGGCTTTCACGAGGGCCTCCACCAGGGCATGGGCTTCGTTGATCCCGGCAAGCGAAGTCGGCGAGGGAGAGTACGGGCCGTTAGCCCAGTTGTAGAAGTTGCGCTTATGGCCCAGGAGGGTCGCGGCCTGGACCGGAGAGACACTCAGCCAGTCGGCCAGGTCGTGAAACACACGCATGGCTCTTGCCGACCGATTACGTGCAGCGTCCGGCTGAGGCTGGGCGGCGCGGGGGGCTTCCTGCACAGTCTGATCTTGCTGGGTACAGGTCCAGGACGCAGCAGCAGGTGGGTACGCAGGCGCCAGGAGGCGTTCGGTGCTGGTGTAGCCACTGCGCAGGATTTCTGCGTACGCTTCCCGCCAGTTCATGGGCATGAATGCCTGGAGGAACATGGGCAGGGCTGTGGCGACCGTCTGAACGGCTGCTCGGGCGGGTTGCAGATTCGCTGGGTCCTCCCAGTCCCGACTGGGCGCGCTGAGCGGCGTTTCGTCGATTTGCCACTCTCTGCGGCAGCTCTCTAGTACTTCCGCGGCCACACTCATTCCTGCCCCCCTATGCATAGTGCTCACGCAAATCTTTGGTGGTCCCCCAGCTGAACGCGTTGAGGGCCACATCATGCAGATGCTGCATCGACGTAGCGATGCCCGTGCTGCTGAACTCACGCGCCCCCTGACGTGAGCAGTCGTTGTCCAAGATGTACGCAAGGCTTCCGCGTCGCTGGAACCCATGGCGCATGACCAGTCGGCAGTCGGTTGAGGGCTGCAGCTCGACGACCTGCATGACCGCCTTCAGGTCGTCCCCCACTGCCGCGTACAGCTTCTCCTGGTACAGAGCTTCGCCGATGAAGCGCTGCCAGTCGGCCGGCGAGGCGACGTCTGGATGTTCGAGTTGATTGACGAACCTCAAACCGATGCGGCTTTCGATGGCCGGCGCGATTGCTTCATCAACCGCTGCGACCAAGAGGCCAAGCCTCCGGGAGAACTCGCTCCAGCCTGGATAGGCGGATGTTTCAATGGCGAAGTGGTCCGCCTGGACCGTCACCGTCCATTCCCTGTCCAGCGATTGCATCTGCCACCCCCCCGCGGCAGGCACGCTGGATGCGGCGGCGCCGGTCTGGCTATCGCCCGCAGTCGGGTAGGAGAGCTGGTGTTCTTCGAGGCAGGTACGCCAGTCGAGCGCCCTGTCGATCTTGAGCGCCACGGCACCGTCGCAGGCTGCAATCCTGCTTTCGTGCCGAATCTGACACACAACCAGCCCGACCGGCGGGCGAGCTAGATGCACTTCTCCAGGGGGGACGGCGAGCCAGTGCGTCATGCTGCACCCCGTTTCCAAAGGCCCGCTGTCTCCTGGTCCGTGGTCCAGACTTTCACGAACTTTCACTCCCGACTGTCTCGCGAGGCGGCCCGGCTGTCAATACAGAACAGGCATTTTGGTGACAATGAGTACTTGAGTGACTACCCGGTGCTGAGCTTGCGATGCGGTGAGCCCAGCACGGTCAGCCGACGGAATCCGTTGACGCATAGCTGCTCGAGGTCCTCGAAACGCGGTCCCAGGATGCTCAGGCCCTGCGTCTCCGCGCCCTCGCGAAGGTCGTTCACGGCGAGCTGCCACCACTCCCGGGCCGGCTCACTCATCTGACCGGACGACAGCAGGACGATCTCCACCCACTCAGGATCCAGCCGACTAGCGAGCCTCACCGCCCACTCCTCGGCCTCTTCGTCGATCAGGGCGAAAAGGGGCTTGTCGCCCTTGCGCAGCTTTTCCAGGGCCTCATGCAGAGGGCGCTGAACCAGGTCGATGAACCGGCGCCCCATGGCAGGCCTTTCGCGCTGCCAGGCAAGGGCACGCCCGAACCGGTTCCGCTCGTCCTCGCTCACCAGGGCCTCAATCCGCTCCTGCCGGGCCAGCCAGGATTTTTCTACTGGCTGGTCGTACCGCAGGTCCGCAACCCACAGATCGCCTTCGTCTTTCGCCAGCGCCGGCAGGTGGAAAAAGTAGCCCACTTTGTTCGCCCGCACATTGCCCTTGCTGTCACCGGGCATGTCGGCCATGTTGACCACCGGAGCCACCTGCACGAACGGCCTGTTGGGATTTTTCACGTCCGGCTCCGCGACATCGCAGGTCGCCGTTGTGATGATCGCCAGCGGAGGCGAGAGCTCCTCCGGAACAATCATGACCATGTCGTCCGTGTGCACCGTCGCATATTGCACCGAGACCGCGTTCACCGGGGCCCCCGGCGCCCCGTAGAAGACAAACTCAGGAGCCTGCACCACATCGCCCTGCAGAAACTTCTCCAGCTCGTGTAATACACCGTGCGGCCACGCATCCCGCTCCGGCACACCATCGACGAAACTGCCCATAGTGCCCCCGCCCCGTTCCTCGACTCACGCCCACAAGTCGCCCTTGCTAGCCCGAACACCCCGCCTATGCCCCTTAGTTACCCAAGGGACACAGTCCGTCACCCTAGGGGATGAGGCGCTTGCGCACGTCCAATACGCAACAACCGTCAGAAACCCTCCACGTAGCCGCGGGCATGCCCTGCCTTGCCGAAACGGCAACCTTGCCGCTGAAAGGCCTAAGCCCACGGCGCGGTACAGCGAGAAGCGGGGCGCTGTCACGAACGGATGATCCGATAAAGACAGGTTGACGGCGCGGTGTCAGCCTGAAGGAGAACGCGGACGCATGCTCACGGCGACAGGGCCCGACGGCGCTCTTTCAGGTAGCACGCGCTACCGCCACGCCGGAGCGTACACACGTGCGATGACCGCCGCATTGTTCACCGCCACGCCATGGGTGTTCGCGCGACAACCAAGACGCCACTGCGGCCCCTGCCCTCAAGCGCCGACTTTTCACGGTAGAACGAGATGCAGGACACTGAAATACTCCGTCGGAGTGAGGCGGTGAAACCTTCCTCCAGGCATGCCGTGCCAGATCCAATCGTGCGTCCTGCCCGACTCGACGAGGGTGCGCCTGGCCAGGCCGCCATGGCGCGGGCCAGTTCGTCGTAGGTTCAGCCGCGTTCGCTCCTCAGGCGCGCCAGCTCCAGACGCAGTCGGCCCCATCCCGGCGGAGCACAGCAACCGATCGCGCGCGATGCGGCCGTCGTCGCCGACGAGGACGAAGAGAGTCGGCTCGTCGCTGTCCTGGTCCGGCCGGCGGACTGACCACCAGTGCGCGCACGTTGGTGCGGCACAGCACCGCGTCGGGGTCCTTGACGGGGGCGAGGGTGGTGGAGGTCACCTCGATGTCGGTCAGGCGGATCGGGGCGTCGGCGATCGTCAGCCAGCGGTTGGCCTCTGCGGCGAGCCGGGCCGGAGCGGAAGGTGACAAGACAAGGCGCGGCATCTGGACCGAGCCTCGTCCACGCGCGTGGTTACGCCCTGCCGAGGGAGCTCTGTTGTCGCAGACCGTGGGAAGCCTGGTGGACTCGCTCAGCGGCAGCCGCCCAAGTAGCACCCGTCCGCCGCGTCCGCGTCGGCCAGCAGGCCAGACGACGCGCCCTGCGTGCCAGGAAAGTTGTCTGCCCGCCATCCGTGTGTGATCGGCTGGGCGCTCGTTGTGCCAGGTGATGGGCACAGCTGGTGGGCTTACTCCTGCACATTGGATCCACATGGTCGGAGCGGTTCGCTACGAGGCAGGGGAAACCGTGTACGGATGCAGCGAGGACACGGCTAGGACACTTCACCAGCGGTCGGCGGACAGGGTGCGGGTCAGGGCCGCAGACATGTTCGTGGAGGTACAACGAGCGGATGGGAAAGCGACAGCACTATGCGGGGTGGCCGGCGGTCTGTTGGCTTTTGACGCGGCGGCGCTGTCGGCTCTGTCTGAAGCAGCATGGGTGCTGGCGGCGGCCCTGGCGTTTGCATCCGGCCTTCTTGGCTTGGCTGTCGGTGCTGCTCTGTTGGCCATCCGTCCCGTGCTGCCGAAGGACAGTGCGCTAACAGGGCTGGAAGGCATTTGCTCTGACGGCGCTATCGAGGACGTTGTTGCAGCCCTTAAGGCCATGAGCCTTGAGGATCAACTGCGCGTGGAAGCACTCCGGTTGTCGATGTTGGCCATTCTTGCCCGCAGGAAGTTCCGGGCGATCAAAGTGGCCGTGGATTGTACAGTGGCTGCCCTCCTGATGGCCGGAATTGGGTTATTGATCACCTTCATCACCTCCTGAGAGCATCATGTATGTGACGGCCGCCACATCTCGGGGGGGGGGATATGTATCAGCCACACATCACGGTTATCGGCCAGCAATTGTGGTCACGGCTGTGCGATCTCGCGCCCGTGCGGGTACGCCCGGCCAGGAGCATGCTCCTGCGGCAGGGAGACCCTGGCACCCACGTGATCCTGCTGGCCTCTGGATCCACTCTCGTGACGTTGACGGGACCTAACGGAGAACGCACGTTGCTGGCCGTGCGCGGAGCCGGCGAGTTACTGGGCGAGTTAGCTGTCCTGGACGCGCAACCGCGTACGTCTTCCGTCATTGCGGCTGAGACCTGCCGCGTGCACATCATTCCGGCTGCTGGCTTCCTCGCATTCGTAGAGCAGCACGATCTTTTGGCCCCGCTACTGCGTCATGCGATCGCCCGCGTCCGCGAGGCAGACGCAGTACGGCTCGAGCTCGCCACAGCCCCGGTCCCAACGCGCCTGGCCGCGGCTCTGGGCCGCCTCGTCAGCGCGGCCTCCACGGCGGCCTCCGAGCTTTCCGTGCGGCTGACGCAGGCAGAGCTCTCCCAGATGATCGGTGCGTCCCGAAACGCTGTCGGAGCAGCCATCAAACCGTGGCGCGAGCAGGGCTGGATCGCCACGGAAGCAGGTGGCGGCCTCCTCATCCGTGACATCGCCTCCATTCAGGCGCACGCGCACAGCAAGACGTGACGGACCGCACCGAGTTGGTGCCCAGTACTGGGCACCACCTTCATCCCGGCCCGGTCAGCATGGTGCACCCACCTCGACTGCAGTGGCTGAAAGGCCGGTGACTCCATGGGCTCCTCCGTCCCACCTGATGCTTTCGATGTGCCGCCGGAGCACGCGCTCCTGGTCGTCGACATGAAGGGCTACAGCCAGATTCCCGAGGCGAGGATGGCCCCGGTGCGTTCGGATCTGGACGACATCCTGGCCACCGTGTTCGCCCAGAGCGGGCTGGAAGACGCCCAGGCGCAGGACGGCGCATACAAGGACACGGGCGACGGGGCCATCTTCGTGCTGCCGGCCAGGCACACAGCGCGGCTGATCGACCCGCTGCTCGAGCACCTGAACGCTGCCCTCATCCGCTACGACCAGATGCGCTTGGCCAGCGCACCGGCGATCCGGCTGCGGGCAAGCGTGCACGTGGGTCCACTGTCGCTATCCGACCACCGTGGTGATGCCATCAACGAGGCGTGCCGGCTGATCGACAGTCAGGCAGCACGCCAGGCCATGTCCGCCGCGCTTGAGCACGGTGCCTTCCTGGCAGCCGTCATCTCCGAGACCGCGTTTCGCCGTACGGTGCGCGCGGGTCGCACACCAAGCCTTGAGGAGCGCCAGTTCCTGGAGGCTACCGCTCGTGTGGAAGGCAAGCCGGGCTTCGAGGAAGCGTGCAGGCTCCTCGTTCCCCAGGTGGCGCCGGAGGTGCTCAGCCCCTACATCGCGGCCGTGACCACCGCCCGGCCGCCGTCTGGAGCGGCCCCGAACCAGGTGCCTGGAGCGCCGGTGTCCGCAGTACCGGCGCCCGGAAGCTCCGCTCCCCTGTTCCAGTTCAACGCGCCGATGAACGACACCACGGTCATCGGCACGGCCGAGACCATCCGCATCGACCAGCGCCGCCGCTGATCCACGCCGCGCACGCGGCTGTTTCCAACGCGCGAAAGCAGGCAACACTCCATGTCTGAAAACGACTTCACCCCCCATCAGGCTGAGCCCGATGGGGAGCCGCCTGGCAGTGGTGCAGCGCAGAAAAGCGGCGGGGGCTGGTCCCTGTCGCGGTGGCGGCGGGGAGACCTGGACCGCGCCGACGACGTCCGCGACGACTGGCCGCAAGGCGACATTTCATCGCCGCACGGGGAGGAGAGCGAACCGGCCGCTGAAGGGCTCTCCGTCCCCGGTGTCCTGACGCCCGGAGGCAATAGCACCTTCACGGTGAATGGGAACCCGGACGTCGTCGCAGCGTACGTTAAAAACCTGATCTTGGAGACGCGGAAACGCGACGTTCTCGAAGGAGTGGAGTTCGACCGCCGGGGGATCACGGAGCAGCCGCTGGTACGCGAGGGGCAGTGGGTCGACGCCTGGGAGCAGGCCATCCATCCGGACACTGCACGGCTCCGGCAACGTGTACTGATCGTTGTGGCGCCGCGCTCTTTCGGGTCGACCACCTTTGCTCTCCATCTCCTGGCACGTCACACCGATAGCCGGGCCACGCTGGTGAAGCTGGATGCCGACTGGAATACCCCCAGCAGGGGGCGGCTGCCGCTGGAGGAGTTCCGCGCATTCCAGCTCGACCTCAAGGACGCGGTAACCGACCGGCTCTCGGCCGACTTCCTCGACGCGCTCACCAAGCACTCCGAGGATCTCGAAGCCTGCAACTCCTACCTCGTTCTCACCGTGGCCAAAGAGCTCTGGGACGACCACTACCTCACGGCCCGCATCGGAATCCACGTCGTCCATCTCAACCAACCGCCTCCTGCCCAGCCTGTGATGGAAGCCCATCTGCGCTCCAGCGGATATCCGGGCCTCGTGCCCTACGTGCAGTCTCTCGACACGACCAAGGTCTCCCTTCACGATCTCGACGCAGTGGAAGCTGTGCGGGCAGCCGGCACGATTGTCATGGCGTGGCAGGAGCACGAGCGTCTTCACCGATCGTCCCTGCCCGTCATGGACCCGCTGTCGGCCTCTGCCGAGATTGATACCGCTCTCGAGGGTCGGGTAACGGCGGCTCTGTCCGACTGGAGAGATAAGCTCGACATCCTGTTCGGGGAGATGGTCACCTCTCATGGGGGGAGGGACACGTCGCTCCCTCTTGAGGACCGCTGCCTTCTGCTGGCGCTCGCTGTGCGGCAGTCGGCGCCAATGCCGAAAGTGGCCGCCACCGCACGCAGCCTGCAAGACACCATCGGCACGACAGACTTGGGCAAGGGCGTCTTCGCCTCCCCTGCCCAGGCAGTCTTCGCCGGCCGCGGACTGCGTCGCCGCATCATGGATGTCGGCGCCGCGGTCGACTCGCATGACGCTGTGACATTCGACCAGCCCGGCTACGGCCGGGCCATCCTGGCGTATGTCTGGGACAACTACGAGGTCATGCGTAGACCCCTGCTCGAATGGCTTGTGCAGGTCGGTGACAGCCCCAACGCAACGGACCCCGCAGTCAACGCACTGGCCACCCTCACGCTGCGACACGGTTCTTCCGACTATCTCAACAACCTCGGAAGCGTCGCCCGGAACGACAAGTCCGAACTGTTGAGTGCCGTCATGGTGCTTGCCGTGCGGGACGAACACGTCGGCCGCCTCACGTGGGGCACGCTCTACCGGTGGGCCGGGCAACAGGAATACGGAACTGCGGTGGTCTCAACCTGCCGCCGTGTCCTGCGCGATCCCGCCGTCACCCCATCCACAGCCAAGATGGCCATGGTCCGGCTGCGTCGCGTCGCCCACGCGACCGGTGACGACACGATACGCAGCGAGGTTCTCGAAGCCTTCAGGGACCTGGCAAAACAGCCCACCGGTACTGGCCGGCTGGTCGCCGAAGTACAGACCTGGCAGCAGTCGAAGACGTCGGGCAAGGCAGGCGGCCTGGCCTTCCTCGCATTGATGTCGGTGAATCACGACGGCATGCCCTGGCTCATGTCGGACACGGCGCCGGACATCGACGTCGAGCGCGCTCTGCAAGCCCTCCTCAGCGACATCACCACCGCGTCGGAGATCATTCCCTGTCTGACCGAGTGGGTCCGTACATCCGCCGCCGACCCCACCGCTTACGTGCGTGTCCGCGACGGACTCATCCCGCCCTTGCGCGGACAGAAGATGTTCAAGGCTGGCATGAAGCTCATGCAGGCACTCTCTGATCTGCCCACCATCCACGGCGTCAACGTGGCGGAGGACTTTTACGACCATCTCGTGGACAAGCGCGTGCACAAGGTGTTCTCCCTCGAAGGAGACACTGCATGAGGTGGCCCTGGCAGCGCGCAGCGCGCGCCACTGCCTGCCCCCACCCCCGATTGCTGCCCAGCGCCACGACCGGCGTCCCGTTCGAGGCCACCTTCACCATCCTGTGGCGCCCCACTATCAGGACACGGCAGAACCTCGAGGAGCTTGTCCGCTGCGACACCCTCAAAAGCGCCGCCGAGATTGCCCTCCGTCTTGAGGCCACCGATCTCCTCGCCGCCCAGGACGCCATCAACGCCGCACTGGGCGCACCAGATCGAGTCCACACCCCGCACTATCGGCGCCTGGCCGCGCACGTGGCACTCCGGTTGTCGCCTGAATCCCGGGAAAGCATCGCCCAGCAGCGAGCGGATACGGACCGCGTAAGGCGCCTTCGCTTCCTCAAAACCCAACTGTACGAACACCCTGACCTCGTCGTGCTGGACCGGCTTGAGCAGCAACCCGGATCCATCGACCCTCGGCAGGTAGCTGACTGGCAGCGCCTTGCGCGGTCCATCAAAGCCTGCGAGCGCTGGTGGTACCCCCTGCTCGACCAGTGGGAACGGCTCGGCCAGGGATTCAGCGACGTCGAAAAGCAAAACCAGGCCATGCTCGCGTTGCTCGATTCGCTCAAGTCACTCAACGGCGGCTCGATTCCCGAGTCCAGCGGCCCCTAGCTACCAGCCACAGCATCTCCAGGGCACATATGAAGACCTCAAAAGGAATGCGATGAAGCTGACGCTATGGAGAGTCCTGCTCGCCCCCGTCACCAGTCTGCGGGCGCTTCGATTACAGCGAAGAAACAGCAGCGGCATTTCCTACGACGCCGCCTGGCGACAAGCACGCATGCTTCGAGCGCCGGACGAGATGGTGTACCGACTCCACGGCCACCACGCCAACACCACCCAGGAAGTACAGCATGACCCCCAAAGTCCAACTCAGCACTAGTCAAGTTAGGCCGTCCAGGACGACAGAGGCGCTTCAGAGTTGTGCTCACCGTCGTGACCCGTCAAGCGTGCTTGGAAGACGTGTTCACTCGTCTTTGACTGCCTGATCTATCTGATCAAGGTCAAACCCGGTGGCGCGTCGTAGGTCCGCGGCCTGGAGCTGGGCGTCTTTGACATCTACCCCCTGAAGATTGGCCACGTACAGCGCCTCGCACGCCTCGCGGAGCGCGACCGCAGAGGCCGTCAGGCTCTCGGAGGGTCAAGCCGCTCCTGGCTGAGGGGCGTTAGGGATGCACCTCTCGGGATGGTTGTGAATCCAGGACAGACCGCCGAGGTCGAGGCGCGTACGGGTACGTGTGACGGCGACGTAGGCGAGGCGTGCTTCGCTGTCGTCGATCGGGCCGGGAATTGGGCGGCCGTTCGCGTCCTGCTGGTCAATGTCCTTGGGCGGGGTGAAGTCGTCGGCAATTCTGACGGTCTCCCATTCACGGCCTTTGGCGCGGTGGGCGGTGGAGACGGTGAGGTCTGCATGGGCCTCGGGGGTGAGTTGGTCGACGGCGGCGAGGATGGCAGCCGGGCCGTGCTGGTCGATGAGGTCGACGAATGGCTTCAGGTCACGTCCGGCGGGGTCGTGTTCGGCGTAGTCCTGCAGTTCGCCCCAGGGGGGAAGAGGAGGAGCTCCGGGTGCCCGGTGCGGCGGCCTTCCTTGAGGTCGCGGGCGGCGGTTGCCAGGGAGCGCAGGCTCTCCCCTCCCCCGGCCAGCCCGACGCGATAGCCGGCGCCGAGGTGTGCCATCACTTCGGTCATGGCTCCGATGTTGGTCCGGCACAGCACCGCATCGGGACGATCAACCGGCGCGAGTTCGGTGGGGATAGCGGTGGTGCCGGTCAGGCGGATCGGCGCGTTCGCGATCGTCAGCCACCGGTTGGCTTCGGTGGCGAGGCGGGGGCCGAAGCGGAAGGACTGCGACAGGGACAGGGCGTGGCCGTCGAAGCCGGTCATGATGTCGCGGGCGCCGCGCCAGCCGTAGATGGCCTGGGCGGAGTCGCCGACCATCACGAGCTGGGCGTGGGTGCGTTGGGCGGTGAAGACCTGTTCGAGGACGGGGTTGGTGTCCTGGGCTTCGTCGAGGAGGAGGAAGTCGGCGTCGATCTTCGGGTCCGACAGGGCCCAGATTTTCAGGTAGTGATCGTGGTCGAAGCGGACCACGCCGTCGTCGGGGCGCTGGAGGTCGGCCCATGCTTTCTGTGCGAACGGCAGTACCACATGGGCGAGTTCGGCGTGCAGGTCTTTGTCGTCGAGGCCGCGCAGGCGCGGGACGTGGCCTGGGGCGATGGTTCGGTCGGCGGAGTGGCAGTAGCGGGTCACCGTGCGCAGCACCGCGTGGGACAGGGCCTTGTGCGTCACCTCGCGTTCGCCGATGCGAACGGACTTGGTGATGCCCAGGGCCGTGCCGGTCTTCCAGCCCGCTTGGCGGGGGCCGTTGAGGCGGCTGGCATAGCGGTGGCCGATCGCCGCGAAGGCGAGGGCGTGAGCCGTCTTGCAGGCCACGGTGGCGGGGAAGCGGGCGGCGGCATCTTGGGCGATGGCCTTGTTGAAGGCGATGTAGCGGCCGCGGCGCCGGGTGGAGGAGGCCAGCAGGATCAGCGTGCTGGTCTTGCCCGTTCCGGCGCCTGCCTGCAGGGACAGGTGATCTTCGGCGCGGAAGACGTCGGCGGCTGCGGTCTGTTCATCGGTCGGATTCAGCACTGTCGCATTCCAGAGAGGGTGAGGGCGCGGCCGACGGCCGCCAGGAGATGGTCTGGGGTGGTGTGGGCCAGCAGGGCCTGCAGGGTGTGGTCGAGGCGCTCGGCTTCCTGACGGGCGTGGCGGGCCAGGGCACGGTGGATGGTCTGCTGGAGGAAGACGCGGGGTGATTGGCCCATCTGTTCGGCGGCGCGGCGGATGAAGGCGTCGGCGGTGGGGCTGAAGGCAGTGCTGAGAAGGACGTGTCCGTCGGGGGCCGGGTAGTGGGTGGCAAGGACGTCGAGGGGCAGCAGCTCCTTGAGGCGGTGGTGGGCGCGGCTCAGGGCCCGGTCGGGATTCTTCGCCTTCGCCACGGTCATCAGGCGGGTGCGATCAGAGCTGGCGGCGAGCGGCATGATGCGGGCGGCACGGGCGAGTTCGGCTTGGGTGGCGGGCCGGGTCAGGGTGATCTGCGCAGGCTGGCCTGCCCGCCGATGACGCGGGCTGGTGGCAGACGGAGGCTGCTCGGCCAGCCGAGAGAGCCTTAAGCAGCCAGGTGCCCTGGCTGAGGGCTGTCCTCATGCCGGCTCCTGGCGGCGGTGCTTGACGGGTACGGGGAGGCGGGCGTGGATGTGCTGGTGGTGGAGCAGCGGGTCGAAGACCTCCCAGTCCGCGAGTGCCAGGTCCGCAGCTGCGGGGGCGGCGGCGTGCGCTGGGCAGCGTTGGGTGCGCCAGCGCAGCTGCTCCGCGTAGGGCAGGTGGGTGAGGTCGTAGACGGCCATGTCGGCGGCGGGCAGGGCCAGCTGACCGCGGGCGGCGATGGCGGGCATGAGAGTCCAGATGCCCGTCGGCATGTCCGGGGCGAGGACGGGGTGGGGGCAGCGGTGACGCGGTCGGGTCTGGGCGACGCACCGGATGTCATCGACGGGGCGGGCGGCGAGGTAGCGGCCGTAGAGGATCTGCAGCACGGGCCGGGCCGGCCGGCACACCGATACTTCTGCCGCTGGCGGGTTACTGAGTGGCGCCGGGGTGAGGGCGCCGGTGTCGAGCAGGCGGCGGGTGCGCACCGCGAGACGGCGGCGTAGTTCGGCCAGTTGCGGCGTCAACGGGTCGGTGGGCTGGCGTGCGGGGCACAGGACGGGATGCGGGATACGGCACCACCGGCTGCCGTCGCCCGCGGCGTGCGCGATGCCGGAGTCGACGTGCCACCGGCAGGAGACCGGGACTACCGCCGCGGCGAGTTCCTGCGGGTGCAGGCCGACGGGTCGCCCATGGGTGCCGGTGTACCAGTCGATGCGGTGGCCGCAGTCACGGCAGCGTTGAGGCTGGGCGGTGCGCAGGAGCCGGCTGGGACTGTCGGCGGCAACGCGCAGCGCCCGCAGGCGTCGAGGAGCGGCGGGGCTGCCGTCCCAGCGGCGGCCGGACGGGGCAGGGAGAGAGCACATGGCCGCGAAGGTGGCAGGCAACGCGCCGCAGGCACGGCGCCCGGGCCGCCAATGTCCTGCGATCGGCCCAATCGGCTGGAACAGATGCGCGACCGTCGCAGGCATGTGCGATGCCGGTGACCGGATCAGGTGAACTGTCCCGGCGGTTGCGCCGGGCTAGTCGGCGGCTTCGGCGGGCGGCGTGTGACCGTCGCAGAGGGTGGCGAAGAGGTGGTCGACGGGCACGTTCAGGGCGTGGGCGAGGGCGTGCCAGGTCTTGAGGGATCCGATCGTACGGCCCTGCTCGATTTCGATGAGGGTGCGTCTGGCCAGGCCGCTGCGGCGGGCCAGTTCGTCGTAGGTCCAGCCGCGCTCGCTCCTCAGGCGCGCCAGCTCCAAACGCAGCGCGGTGAGGTTCGGGTCGGGCGGGAAGATCGTCACTCCACTATCCGACGGTGCAGACACCTGCCCTGTCAGTGCAGACCTCTGCCCTATTTCCGCAGGTGACCGCCCCAGCAGCAGGGCAGAGGTCTGCACTACGGTGCGGTCATCACCCCGCTCCCCCTCCGAGGCGAACGGGAAGCGGAGCGGCCCCGCGCCGACGACAGGAGGAACGCCCGCCCCATGAGGCTGTGCACCATCCACCCACCGGTGCCCCGAACCTGGACCGTCGAACTGCGCCCCCAGCAAGGCGGCCCGGTCCTCTACTGCCCGCACTGCCCACCGGGCGGGCAGGCCCTACAGGCGACTTCGGCGCGTCCTGCCGCCCTGGCACACCTGGCCCGGCACGCCCGCCGGGACGTTCTCCCCGCCCACCTGCGCACCTGTCAGTGCCACGAGCGGGGCTGCCGCTGGCACCCCCGCCACCGCGGCTGCACCGGACCGATCCTGCTGGTGCTCATGCGTGAATGCGGCGGCCGCATCTGGCGGCTGGCCGATGCCTGTGCCGCGTGCGCCGGCGCCACCAGCGATGCTGCCATCGTCCCCGACACGGTGCTCGCGTCCGCAGCGCAGTCGCCGGAGGCCTCTCCCCGTGTAGGACGGTCCCGGCTGCGGAGGCGATCCGGCGGGCCATCCGAGCAGGTCCGGGTGCGCGAGATGCTCTCGTATCTCGCCGCTTGTCTGCCCGCCGGCGTCAGTGCGCAGTCTCGCCTGTTGGCCTTGCAGTGCTCGCTGCGCACTGATGCATCGGGCCGTGTTCAGCTCCCAGCCGGCCTTCTACGAGGAATGAGACTGGGCGGCAGCCTCGCGCCGTGGCACGAGCTGGAGAACGCCCATTGGCTGCGACTGCAGCCCGCAACGGGGCCCGGCCGCGGCAGCGTCGCGGCGCAGCTTCTGGATGACCTCCGCACTGCCCCCACTCGTCGCGATCGCGCGCGCGCCGCTGACTGGGCTCTGCGGGTGTCCTGTACGAAGCGTCTGCGGCTCCGCGGCGCCTACGGACGCCTGGGCGCACTTGCCGTCGCCGCCCACACCCCCGCCGGAACCGCACACGGGACTGCGGAGAACAGCCAGTTGAGCCGCGCATGCGGCCTGCCAGTGCACGAACTGGCCAACCTGCTCGATCTCCTGGGCGAGGTCGGATTCGTCACGTCCTGGAAGTTCGAACCGGACTCAGAGGATCTGACGTGGATTCTTCACCCGCCCGCAGCCGCACCATAAAGCACGAGCGCCCACCCTGAAGGGGTGGGGCACAAGGCTCTGGGCCGCCGGTCAGCACATCTTGTAGTCGACCTCGGTCGAGTTGTACGAGCAGACGTCGACCTTGCTGCCCGTTGACTTCTTCAGCGTCGCCGTGTCCTTGTCGTTGTTCCACACGTAGGCGGCCCGCCCCTGATAGCGGTTCGTCGTCGTGTTCGTCCCTTGCCGGTGCGCACCGCCACCGCCTTGCCCGCGCCGAGCGTTTACATGCCGAAGACGTACTTGTGGTTCGCCGCGTCGGTGAGGGTCCAGCCCTTCAGGCTGACGACCTTGCTGGTGGTGTTGCGGATCTTGGACGTACTCGGCATTCAGGCTCGTGGTGGAGCGGGTGAGCGTCCCTCACGTTCAGAGGCACCCCCCCAAATCGGCCCCGACAAGACGCCTAGACTAGACCCAACCCGCACAGCACGGGCGGCAGTTACAGAAACCGGACGCATCGACTTCAACGTCGCGGGGCGGGGCGTTGGTGGTTACAAGAGCGCCTCTGGTAGCCCCGGCACCAGCGAAGTCCCCGGCAGGGAGCAGTACACCAGTGGTGCGTTCGCAGGCACGGGATCCGCCGCTCGATGGGGCGTGTCGGGTCGAGCTACGACAATGCCTTGGGCCTGGTCCACGCGACCCCCCGACCCCTCGGGCGTGGATCACGGCAGGTGTCTTTTTGGGCTGGGAGCGGGTTCAGCCGACTTGGCCGGGGAATCGGGTGGTGGGATCAAGTTGGCTGAAGGCCCAGCGGACGAGGTCCTTGCTGAAGGTCAGATTCGGGTCATCATCAAGGGCGTCTTGAAGGATGACAGTGAGATTGGCCCAGGTGCGGAAGCAGCCGTGTCCTGCACAGTCATCGATCCACAGCAGCACTTCGTCCTCGACGCCGTTCCACAGTCGGTGGTAGCCGGGGATGACGGTGAGGATCTCGGCTGGGGTGAGGGGGCTGAACTGCTGCCAGCGGTGGACGCGTGAGTGCAGGGCGTTGCAGCGCAGAATCTTCTGGCGGGTGTTGCCGCTGCCGACGAGGACGGTGGCCAGGCTCTTCGCCGATTTGCTGTTCTTGTCCCACAGTTCCCGCAGATACTCGAGGGCGGTGGGCCCCAGGTGTTGCACTTCGTCCAGCAGGAGGAGGTGGAAGCTGCTGGCCAGTGCCTGCCTGATCTGGTCGTCGCAGATGTGGGTGGTGTTGACCGGTGCTGGACCGGGGAGGTCCAGGCCGTCCCACAGCGCTGCTCGGATCTGTGCCATGTGAGGGGCCTGGGCGAACTGCAGCCACACGGTGGCGTCGGGGGCGAGTTTGCGGCAGGCGGCGTTGACGGCGAACGTCTTGCCCAGGCCGACCTGTCCGTGGATGCAGATCATGGCCTTGCGGGTGATGGCTTTGCCGACCAGGGCTTCAGTGAGCAGGGCGGCGTCGGTGGCGACGGGAGCGGCGCGTTCAAGGCCGAGGAAGTGGTCATCGGTTTCTTCGGGGAGGCGGCCGGCGCGGAAAGGCGTGGTGGGCTCGGTGTTCATTGGCTGCCCTCGTCAGAGTGGTCGGGGCGGTCGGCGTTGGCGGGGCTGGTGCGGGAGCGGGGCACGGCCCAGCCGTCTGTGGGGGCGGGAAGGGGCAGGAAGCCGGGCAGTGCTTGGGTGTTCAGGTCGGCGCCGCCCAGGTCGTGCAGTTGCTGGATGGCCTGGTCCTGGGTGATGGCGTCCAGCCGGTGTGTGGGGCCTTTGTTGACGGCCGCGTAGCGGGCTTTGCGGCTCTTCTCTGCCTTCTGCTGCCGTGTGCGCAGTTCGTCGGCTTGGCGTCGCCGGGCGCGGTCCAGTTCGCGGCGTACGGCTGGGGGAGCCTGGTTGGCCATGACGGCGGAGCCGAGGTACTGGCCGGTTGTTGGTTCGTACAGTTCGACGTAGTGGTCGTGGTGGGGCATGTAGCGCAGGTGGACCTTCTCGCCGGTCTTGCCCACCATCCAGGGGTCGAAGTAGTCGCGGCTGCGCCAGCGGACGCCTTTGCTGGTGATGGTCAGCGGCTTTCCGAGGCGTTCCAGGGTGAAGGCGTGGATGTCCCTGGCGGTGACGGTCCTGATGGGAGTGGGGTCGGCGGCCCACGCCTGGGCGGGGGTCTTGCCGCCCAGATCCTTGATGGTGTGCTCGGTATTCCAGCGCCGCACCCAGTCCAGGAGCAGGGCGACGAAGACCTCGAAGTGGAGCAGTTCGCGGTCGGGGTCGATGGGTTTGCCGCCGGGCAGGGTGGGGGCGTCTGTGTAGCCGGGCATGTCGGCGAAGAGCATCTTCTTGACTGCGCCGTTGACCGCCTCGACGGTGGGCTTCAGGTCGGGGCGGCGGGGCGGCAGGACGATGAGCTCGGTGCCCAGCAGGTCCATCGCTTCACCGACGGTCTTGCACAGGAAGTCTTTGCCGCCGTCGACGCGCACCCGTTGAGGGCGGCCGCCGAACGGGCCGTGTTCGGAGGTGGTGAGCAGGGCGTCGCGCAGGGCGACGAGGATGCTTTCCCGGCTGGGTGTCTGCGGGGTGACGGCCAGGCCGCAGATGCCGTCGGTGGCGCATTCCACGAACCAGGTGATCCATGGTTTGCGGATGTGTCCGTCGATGATGACTTTGACGCTGGCCTCGACGTGGTCGGTCTCCCAGGCGTAGTTACGGTGGTGGCGATCTCGTTTGCCGAAGATGTCGAAGCGTCGGCGGGCGGCTTCTCCGCCGCGCAGGCCCGCGAGTTGCCCGCGGTTGAGCTGACGGTGCACAGCGCGGTGGAAGGTGGCCCGGGCTGGCACTTTGGGCAGCGTGGGGTCTTTTTGGGCTTCTGCGGTCAGTTCCAGGTGGGCGCGGGTGACGTTGCCGTACCAGCGCGCCAGTACGTCGAGCATGTGCTCGGTGAGTTCGAAGTGCGGCCGGCCAGCCGGGGTGTAGGTGCCGCCGTTGGCGTGGGCGTTGTCGATCCAGCGGCGCACGGTGCGGGTGGTGACGTCATGGGCGCGGGCGAGGGCGGCGATGCGACCGCTGGTGGGGGTGTGCTCGTCGGCGTCTTCCAGCAGCAGGCGTACGGCCAGGGCGCGCAGTTGGGTCGGGTCGGGGGGTGGTGGGGGCGCGTGCTTCATCAGTACCTGGTGTTCTTCTAGGGCTCGGTGGTGGGAGTCAGGCGGGGGCGAGGGTGAGCAGGCCGGCGCCGTATGCCTTGCCCTTGCCGATGCCTTCGCGCAGGGCGGTGGCGAGCAGGTCCGGGTCGGTGATGGCGGCTGTGCCGTCGAACTGGGTGAGTTTGTAGAAGGGGGCGGGCCGGTCGGGGCTGGGGAAGGGTCGGCGGAGGGTTTCGGTGGGTCCGGTCAGGTGCAGGCCGGCGGTGGTGGCTTGGCGCTGCCACCATGCCTGTGCGTCCTGGCCTTGCAGGGTGGTGATCTTGCCTCGGGGGCGGCGGCCGGTGACCGGGTCGGGTGGTGCGCCTGTGGGGCGGTATGCGGTGGGGGCGGCGGTGATGCGGTAGCGGACCGGCAGCCCAGGGGTGAGGGCGGTCAGTATGGGGGTCAGGTCTCGGGTGTCGGTGCTGCCGTAGCCGCCGGGTAGGCCTGTCAGGTCCGGGGTGTCGGCGGTCTGCACCAGCAGTAGGGGGTCCAGGCCGGGCTCGAGGCGGAACAGCAGCCCGCCGTTCTTGCGGGGCGTGGGGCCGGTGGGGTGGGCGAGCAGCCGCATGAGGGTCTTGTGCATTCCCGGCCGGTTGGCGAGGTCAACGCGGGCTTGGCGGTGACTGCGGTTGACGACGATGCGGGTCAAGGTCATGGGCATGAGGTGTCCTTGAGGATGTAGTCGGTGAGTGCCTCGATCGGCTGGGGCCCGGCGTACAGGGCGGCCGACAGGCTTTCGGTGGTCTGCCACAGCGGCCGCAGCAGATGGGTGCGGGTTTGGGTGGCGAAGTCGCTGGGCTGGCTGGGGCTTTCGCAGTGCGGAGCGTCGCCGGGGGCCGGGGGGTGTTCGTGGACGAAGGTGACCGGGATGTGGGTGGCGCCTGGAGCGGGCGGGCGCAGAAGGCTCAGCGGGACCGCGGTGCGTAGCGCGGCCACCGGGTCTGGGATATCGGTGTGGATGATCAGGGGTTCGTCGGGCAGGCAGTTGCGTCTGCCGAGGTAGGGCGAGAAGCGCGGCTGTGTCAGGGTGTCGGCGATGTGTTGCAGCAGTGGCGGGGAGGCTTGCACCGCGACGGTGAAGACGGCTCCGGCGAGGTAGTCGCGGTAGGTGACCAGCGTCGATTTGGCCTGGCTGCGGTATCCGCCGGCGGCGGTGCGCAGGCCCGTCCCGTGGGGGCGGCCGCCGCCGGCGGTCTGGAAGTCGCGGTGGCGGGTGCCGGGCCGGTCGATGCGGAGGGTGAAGACCAGGTCGTGGTGGCTGGGGGTGCCGGGCAGTTCCGGGTAGGGGTCCAGGGCCTGTTCTCGGGTGCGGCCCTGGGCTGCGGCGAACATGCCGATCAGCGCAGAGCGGGTGGGGAAGGCGGCGGTGTCGCGGTAGGGGAAGGCGGCTGTTTCTCCCCAGGACTGCAGCAGGCCGGCCAGGCGCAGTACCAGTCCCCTGCTCATGCCACGTCCCCGGTGGCGTGGGGGGTGGGGGCCAGTACGGCGGCCGCGCAGGCGGTGGCCAGGTCCTCGAATCCCGGGTGGCAGGTGCCCAGATGGTCGATGGGGTGGCCGGCGGCGGTGGCGTGGCCGTGCGCGATGCGGCGGCGGGTGCCGACCAGGCGGTCGATGGTGGCGGCGTAGTCGGCCAGTGTCTGTCGGGCGGGGGCGGTGTAGCCCTGTCCTCGGGCGGTCACGGGCTGTTCGAACGCCGCGCCGTAGGAGATCGGCCGCCGGTCGCGCACGACGTAGTGGACCAGGTCGGGTACGGAGTGCGGGGCGGTGGAGGTCTGCTTGCCGCGGGGCATCGCCATGGCGAACGTCCAGACGAACAGGTCGATCACTTTCGCCGCGGCGGCGGTGTCGCCGTCGAGGTTGGTGATGAGCGCGGTGGCGTTGACGGTGGCGAAGCGATAGAAAACCCCGGCGGTCAGGAACGCGGTCTCCAGGTGGGCGCTGCCTGACTCGTTGGGTCGGGGCCAGTCCTCGACGGCGGTGAAGAAGTCCGGCTGCAGGCGGGCGTCGTGGACGGTGAACGCCGGTGCCATCTGCACGGCGCCGTCTACGTGTCCGGTGGGAATCTCGGCGAGCATCCGCCCGAACAGGTTGATGGTGGTGGTGCGGCGGGTCAGCTCGGCGGCGATCTGTTTGGTGGGCAGGACTGGTGGAGCCTGCTTGCCGGTGGCGCTCTGGTCGGCCAGGGCCTGCTCGAGTTCGCCGCGGTGGACGGCGCAGATCTGCAGCAGACGGCCGGTGACGTCGACGGGCAGGTAGAGCATGGCCTGGGTGCGGTGGCCTTGTTGCGGGTTGGTCTTCAGCCCGCCGGTCTTGGCGCCCAGGGCGACCTGCGCGGCGGTGAAGTCCACCAGGTCCTCCGGCCAGCCCTGTTGGCGCAGGGCGTCGGCTAGGGCCGGGGGGACCATGCGGGTCCGGGCGGCGCTCTCGCCGAGTTCTTCCTCCATCTCCAGGCGCACCGGGCGCTTCCAGGCTGCGGAGGAGACCATTCCGCGTTCGGCGCCGCCCAGTTTGATCGTTTTTGGATGGCCGCTTTCCCCGCGGTTCAGGTTGGAGGCGGTGACCGGCTGGAGGACGTGGAGGTCCAAGAAACGGGAGCCGCTGGTCATGTCTTTAGTCCTTGATGGGGTTGAGGGTGAGGTAGAACGCATCCAGCCAGCGGGTGGCGACCTGGTCCGGGTCGAAGACGCGGACCGCGAGGTCGTCGAGCAGAACGGGCCAGTCCCAGACGAGTCCGGCGCGCAACAGCCGGCCGGTCAGGGAAGGCAACAGGTGCTGGTGCAGGTGGTCGTCGCCGACACGGACGATGACGTGCAAAAGGTCGTCCGTACGGTCCTCGTTGAAGTCGGCGCGGCGCACCGCACGTGCCATGGTCACGCCGAGGTTGGGGCGCTTGCGCCAGGCTGTGGCCGTGTAGGCATCGGGGTCGAGCTGCCCGGGACTGGGGGCGTCCGACGGGCTGGGCAGAGGGTTGTCTGCGGCTGTGCGGGAGGGCACCGCAGGTGTGCCGCTGGGGCTGGCGGCGGACAGATGAGGGGCGGCCGGGGAGGGCTGTGCTGCGAGTTCGTCGGCAGTCTGCCGCGGGGCGGGGGTGGGGCGGGTGCGCAGTGCTTCGAGGGGGTCGGCCAGGGCGATGAGGGAGGCGACGGTGTAGTGGGCGCGGCGCTGGCCGTGGCCGGCGGTGCGCACGGTCAGGTACTTGTGCATCCTCAGGCATTCCTTGACCGGTCGGCCGCGGCCGTCCTGGAGGTCTCTGCGCACGCCGAGGTCGGTGCACAGTTCGAGGACCTCGGCGGTGAAGTCCTGGTAATGGCGGCGGCGTTCGGCGGCCGTGGACATCAGCGGCGGTCCTCTTCCGGGCGGGTGCGTGGGGGCCGGTGGAGTTCGGCCACGGCGGCGGCGACCGCGCGGGCGGCATGCCTCAGGCGGATACGGTCGCCTGCGGTGGCGGTACGCAGTGCCTGCTCCGCGGCGGTGGCGAACGTGTGCCGGGCGGAGAGGTCCGGTTGGTCGAGCAGGTGCCAGAACGCGTGCTCGGCCAGTGGCCAGTACGCTGCGCGGGCCGATGCTGCCCAGGGGGACGCGGACTTCTTCTCGGCCTTGCCGAGGGTGCGGCCATCTGCGGCGCGGCCGGGGCCGTTGACAGTGTGCTTCCATGCCTGGCCGGCCAGATAGGTCAGCCGCCCGGCGTGATGTTCTGCCGCCGCGACGCATTCGGCGATCCGCACGGCGCGTTCCGGATCATGTTCCTGGGCCCAGGCCAGGATCGGTGGGGTGATCGCGGTGTACCAGCGGCGGTTGTTGACCTTGCCGTCCTGGTCGAAGCCGTGGACGCGGACCCGGAGGCTGGTGCGCACGTGTTCGGGCAGGTCGTTGAGGGTGTCGAAGATCTGCGGGCGGCGGAAGGCGTGGCGTTCGTCCGGAGCCAGCAGCAGCGCGTCCAGTTCCCGCCACCAGGCCTTGTCTGCGTCCGCTCGCCGCGGGTACCGGCGCTGCTCGGGTTTGGCGTTTGCGTTGGTGTGGATGACCAGGTAGGGGTCGGTGGCCGGCAGCGGTGGACGTTCGGTGGCCCAGGTCAGATACACATCGCTGACGTACGAGCCGTCGTGGCCGGGCACCAGCAGCAGCGCATGCTGGGAACGGCCGGTCAGGATCCGCCCCGGCCAGGTCATCGGGGCGGGTGGGGCGTCGGGGGCGGGCGGGGTGGGGTCTTCCCATGGGCACAGATCGGTGCCGGTCTGCTCGCCGGTGAGTTTCGGGATCTGGGCCAGGAACGTCTCGTGCAGGGTGCGGCCCAGCGGGTGGAAGGAGACCGTCGAGCGCAGCGGTCCGCTTCGCCCGCCCAGGTGTCGGGGGGCGCGACGGCCGACGGTGCGTGGTGTGCCGCCGCCGCAGGCGCCGTAGTAGTGGTGGACGAGCAGGTGTTGCAGGGCCTGGGCGGTCGGTACGGGCACCGGATCGAGGTCGTGGTGCGGGCTCAGCCAGGCCAGGTTGTTGCCGGCCGGGCGGCCGAAGACCAGTTTGTTGATACCCGAGAGGGCTTTGCACTGGGATGCCAGGAGCGGGTCCTGCAGCCAGGGCCGCACCAGGTCGAACACCTCAAAGCAGTGGGCTTTGTTGTCGAAATAGGCGTTCACCGCGGCGGGCTTGAAGCCGTCGGGTGCGGACAGCAGATCCCAGCGGCGGGTGTTCCACTGATCGGCGGATAACGTCGAATCATCCAGGCCGGTGATGCGGGCGGTGATGGCAGCAGCGATGCGTAGCAGCCCGGACGCGGACGGCGCGATCGGTATGGCCAGGTCATCGACGGTGTGGGCGTCGAGGAACAATTCCCGCAGTCCCACCTGGCGGTAGGTGGTGCCGCGTCGGACATCGATCCAGGGATCGTCGGCGGCACTGAAACGGGCGGGAACACAGGGCATCAAGGGGCGTCTCCTGCGGACGAAGACACAGCACTGCCTGGGCCCCTGGACAGCAGTCCGGGTCCGGCAGGCCACGCAGAGGAAGAGGGGGAGGTCGTGCGACGTGTCGGCCTCGAAGGGCCGAGGCGGGAGGGGAAAGGAAGCTGGCCAAGTGTCAGGGGCTGGTACGGCAGCCTGCGCCCCAACGCGGTGTCCGGCTCGGCGGATGCGTCGAGCGGAACGCGCGTTCATGCCGAAGGCACGGAGTGGGACCGGCACACCGCCGCTCATGCTTGTGGCGTGACGGTTGCGTCCCTCTCCGAGCCGTCTGGCTCTCTGAACACCCCAGAGACAATCACACCGTAACCAACCATGTCCAATGAGTGAGAAAGTGCGATTATCAGCATTTTCCACATGTGTTTCGGCCCGTCCCGCCGCTGAGATGCGGCAGGTCATAGACGAGCGGGTGCTGCGGTTCCCTGCATGCGCCCGCCCGACACCAGTACCCGCAGCTTGATCTGCCGCGCCGGCCTCGGGCGGGTCAGTTCACCCTGTCGTGAACCAGGCCCAGTTCGTCGTCCATGCGCAGGCGATGAGGTCCATAGTGCTCGGAGTGGGCGTGGTCGCAGGCAGGGGTGGGCAGCAAGACCAGGTCGGCAAGCAGCGGATGCTGCTCCCAGCTGGCCGGAGGACAGTGCTGCGGGCCGCGGCGGGCGACCCAGGCGGCTGGCACGGGCACGGTGTGCTGCAGGATATGGCGTACCTGGCGGGGGCTCAGGTACCTCTGGTCGGGCAGCGACTGCGTACCCGCACGGTCCAGGGCCAGTTCGCCGCCAGAGGTCAGATAGCAGGGCAGCAGACGTCGTGGCAGGGTGCCCAGGCGGGTGGCAGCCTGGGCGGCGGTCAGATACTGACGATGCAGGTCGGCCAGGGCCGATACCCGGTCGTGCGGCGGGATCAGGTGCACGGCGCTGAGGTGTTCCTCGGCCCTGGAGCGCTCCAGGTGTCCTGCCAGCAGCCGGCGCAGGTTCGCCGTCTCCTCGGCGAACGGAGAGTCCTCGCCGTGGACCTGCTCGACCAGATCCTGCACGTCGCCGGGCACGCCCAGCTGCAAGTCATAATTCTTGGCCTGCAGGAGGGCCGCGGTGGCGTGCAGCAGGAATGCCGGCTCCACGGTGCGCCACTCGGCCGGGACTGCGGTGGCCCCCGCGGCGCCGAGCGGCTGTAGAACCGTCAGGTGCGGCACGCCGTCGGAGTTCCACCAGCGCGGGCGGCGGGCGGTGTTCTGCCAGGCCAGGTAGAAGCGCGCGAGGCGGCCGGCGCGCTGCAGCAGCCGGGCGATCGAGGCCAGGTCACTGACCATCATGTCAACGTCGATGTCCAAGCTGGTGTCCAGCATGCTCGTGGTCACCACGACCAGCCGGTGCGGGCGGGGCCCGGACGGCCCGAGAGCCCGGCGCACCCAGCCGGTGCGCTGTTCGCGCACCCAGCCGGGGAACCGCGCATGCAGCAGCAGCAGTTCCCCCGGATCGCCCGTCCAGGACCGTTGCAGATATCGGTAGGTGTCCTGGCTGTCGGCGACCGTCGCGCATGCCACCGTTGCGCAGCCGCCCTCACGGGCCACCTGTCCGATCGTCTGGCCGATCACGGCGAGCCGCTCGTGCGGTTCCACGTCCCGGTTCACGTCACGCAGCCGCCGGTAGGTCACCGCGCGCATGGTCATCCGCAGTGGGCGGCTCTGGGCCCGGGAATGCCGGATGCGGGCTGTGTCCTCCATCCGGTGGGCGGTGCCGGTGGCGGCATCGGCGAACAGCCACCCCGGGTAGGCCGGCGCATAGTCCGCGGCCGCAAGCCGGGCCGGCTCATGTCCGGCGCCAGCCAGGTACGCGGCCACCATGGCGCTGCTGGTTGAGGCGGGCATCGTCGCCGACAGCAGCACCACTGGTGTACGCAGACTCCCCAGCCAGCGCAGCAGTCGCAGCAACTGCAGGTGGCTGTACGGGGTCAAGGCGTGGGCTTCGTCGACGACCACCGTCTTGCCCGACAGGGCCAGCAACCGCAGCGCGCTGAACTGCACCGGCAGCACCGCCATCTGCGCCTGATCGACGGTCGCCGCGCTGAACTGGGCCAGCAGCGCCGCGTCCTGGCCGCGCAGGAAGCCCTCCGGCGCGGTCACCTCCCGCGCCGCCTGCCACTCCCCCGCCTCTGTCGGCTCCAGCGCTCCGCTGTCCCGGCCGGCCGCACCGCCCTCGGCGGGTGCCGGAATGTCGGCCGGGCGGGTGCCGTCAGGCATCAGTGTGGTCACGGCACCGGCAGGATCAGCGTGCCCGCTGGCCGCCTCGCTGGTGAGCCGTGTGTCGGTGTAGGCGGCGTTCAGCCGGCTGTGGCCGTGGACCAGCGTCACCGGCGCACGCTCGGGCCGGTGGGCGCGCACATACGTTTCCAGCGTCTCCCACGCGGCGTCGGTGGTCGCGGTGGTCGGCATCAGCCACGCCACGCCGGCCGTGCCGCACCCGCCGTTGCAGATCCGGCTGACCTCCAGCGCGCCGACGCTCTTGCCCGATCCCGTACCGTCGGCAATCACCGTGATGCCGACGCCGTACTCGCCCACCAAACCGGGCAGCTGCGCCATCAGCGAAGCCTGCAGAGCGTTGGGGCCCTTCAAGTGCGGGTGGGCGGTGGTGAACGGGAGCGGCTCCAGGTCGACGCGCTCCAACTCCGCCTCATCGACCGTCTCGACCGCCCAAGCGCGGGCGGTCGCGAAGTGCTCGGCTGCGCCGAACGCCGGCATGTGCGCTGCCCCCTCCCAGTGCCCGCGCTGCCCGGACAGCCGGCCCGCCAGCATCCCCACGCCGGTCAGCAGAACCGCCGCCTGCACCGAAACGCGCTCCGGAACCGTCACGGCACCGGTCAGATACCGCAGCAGCGCCGCGTAGCGGGCCCGTAACTCCCGCCAGGTTGGTCCGCCCGCCGTGTCCGCGACCCTCCGCACGGCAGCGCCACCGCTCACATCGACCTGCAGGAACCGGCCCCCCATGCCCCCGACCACCTGCGCGCAACGTAGCGCCGGACTGCTGTTGCCGCCGACGGCGAAGCCGAACCCGCCCAGCACACCGAGCGCCACATGCATCGAGGACCGGTCCACCTCCACCGGTACCTGCGGGATACGGCCCGCCCCGGCCACCAGATCCTCACCCAGCCGCTCCCACGCGCCACGCTCACGCCGCTGGAAGCCCGGCACCAGCTTGCCCAACTCCCGCAAGCCCGCCAGCAACGCCGTCAGCGACCGCGCCTGCTCCTCGCCCACACCCAGGCCCTCAGCGATCACCGCACGCTGCGACGCGCTCAAGAACCGGTCCCACAACACCGCCGCAACCGCCGCGTCATCCAGCATCCGAAACAGCAACGGATACGACGTCCACGTCGCTGCATCAAACTCCGCCCACACCCTAAGGTCGATACCGCCGAACCGTGCATCCTCAACCACCCCCACCCGCAACCCCTTTCAGCCCCGGTCCCACTCATCGCACCAGTCGATCACGTTCAGCACACTAGGCTTAACGGCATGTCACCGGACACCAGGACAGCCTGCCTTGCACCACCAGCGGCACCGAGACCGCCGACTTCGCCCCGCACACGCAGGGATGACTCAGCGGCCTGATTGCGCTTATTGCTCCACCCGCTTCCCGCCCCGCACACGCAGGGATGACACGGTCTTCTCCAACCCGCGCAACGGCACCGCGGGCCCCTCCCCGCAAACGCAGGGATGACACGCCGGTGAGGAGCGGGGCTGGCAGTACCGGTGACCCCACCCCGCACCCGCAGGAATGGCCCGTTCGTGTCCACGAGGGGTAAGCCGAACTCCAACTCCGCCCAGACACGCAGGGATGACTCGCACGGCGCTGGCCTGATCGCCGGATCCCACGAATCCGCCCCGCACATGCAGGGATGACACCATGCAGTCGGCGTCGGTCAGTTCGTCCTCGTCCTCAGCCCCGCACACGCGGGGATGACTCACGGGTCCAGTCGCAGCGCACGCCCTGGGACAGCTCCGCCCCGCACACGCAGAGACGACTCTCAGGACTCCATGCTGCTTACCGAGTTCGGCCCCAATCGCCCCGCACAGGCGGGGATGACTCCTGATCGGCCGCCATCACACCCGGACGGATTCCCTCCGCCCCGCACACGCGGGGACGAACTCTCAGGTGTAGCAGGTGCCATCGCGTACCGTCCCCGGGCCCCGTCCTGCCGGGCCACGTCACTCCCCGGTGGCCGGAGCCAATCCGCTAACACACCGGTCTCACCCGCCGTGACCAAGATCAGCCACACGAACCAGTGTTGCGACCAGACAAAAACCATAGTGGGCTCTGGTAACGTCCCAGCTCAGCAAGCCTCCGCCCCGCCACACGCAGGGATGACTCGTTCGGTGACCTCATCACCCTGGCCGCTCAGGGCTCCACCCCGCACACGCAGGGATGACTCCGGCCAGACCTACCAGCCCCGGCTCCTCGGCGGCTCCGCCCCGCACATGCAGGGATGACTCGCGGGTCCAGTCGCAGCGCACGCCCTGGGACAGCTCCGCCCCGCACATGCAGGGATGAGTCGGCGCATACGCTCGCGAGCCACAGCATGATGAGCTCCGCCCTGCACACGCAGGGATGACTCCAGCCTGTGGACCAATCCCGACGACAATCAGGGCGCCGCCCCGCACGCGCAGGGATGGCTCAGTCCGGTACGCGTGCGCCGTCACCATCGCCCACTCCACCCCGCACACGCAGGGATGACTCCCGGCTCAGCAGCGCGTCACTCAGGTGCGCCCCCTCCGCCCCGCACACGCAGGGATGACACCTACTCGAAGGCCTCCCCATTGAGTAACTGCGCCTCTGCCCCGCCACACGCAGGGATGACTCCGAGAGCCGCCTCATGACCGACGGACAGATCTTCTCCGCCCCGCACACGCGGGGAAGACTCGACCAGCGGCAACCTCACCGCCCGCGCCAGGAACTCCGCCCCGCCACACGCAGGGATGGCTCTCAGGCGCAGTATCATCGAGTGCCGTCCCCGACCCCGTCCTGACGGGCCACGACACCACTCCCCCGATGGCCGGGGCGAATCCACTGCCGCACCGATCTCACCCGCCGTGACCAAGCTCAGCCACGCGAACCAGTCTTGCGGACAGCAAAAACTGCAGTGGGCTCTAACGCCCCAGCTCACAAGTCTCCGCCCCGCACACGCAGGGATGACACCTCACGGTCGGTCAGGCCGCCGTCCTTCTTGGGCTCCGCCCCGCACACGCAGGGATGACACCACGGCAGTCCATACATCGCGGTCGAACCACTTCCGGCCCCGCACACGCAGGGTTGATTCGCTCACCGGGGGCGGCCCTGACATCCTGCATGTCCCTGCCGAAGCATGAGTCATCCGACAGCAAGCCCTCTTCAGGTGGCAGGGAGCTGGGTCCCCTCCTTCGCAGGACCCGGCGCCCAACACTGGGCACCCGACCCACGCAGCCGACCTCGCCCCCGCTAAATGGAAGAACCTGCAGGTCAGGTAGGGACCGCTATCGGGATTCTCACTTCAATGTCCTGCAATGTCCCATATGACGTCACGTCAACTTCTCACCGGCTGCCGCTCTTGATTCTGCCAGGGATCGGCAAATGAGCACGTGACATGGGGTGCAGCAACAGAGGAACACAGGACATCACTATGAGAGCCTCGTCGGACATCAAAGTGAGACTCAGCACATACCGTCACTGACACCCACCCACTGACACCAAACCGGCACATCGCAAACGACACCGCACAGATCTACCGACTCGACCTGGAGCGCGCCGCCGAACTCCCCACGGAGGCCGACCTGACCGCAGCGCAGCGCACCCAGATGCCGGGGTATCTCGCCATCGCCGATGCCATCTGCATCGGCGGCCCCGGCCTGGCCCGCCTCGCGATCCGCTACGCGAACAACTGGCAGGTGATCGAGGCCGACGCAGAGCTCGTGCACTTCGGCCACGCCCGGATCGGCATCGGAGGGTCCGCACCGGACTCCCTCACGGTGATCACCGAACTCGCGGACACCGCCCTGAAGAGGGGCGCCGCGACGCTCGAACTGACCACCGAACACCCGGGCTGCACCCGCACCGTGCAGCGCCTGAAGTTCACCGACGAGCGTGGCGCCGAGGTCGATGAGCTTTACAGCCGCACCGCGCCGCCTTTCTGACTTCTCCGCCGGTCCGGCCCGGGCACCCGCCCCGGGCCGGACGGGCAGCTGGTCGAGGGTCCGGCGCCGACGCCGGAGTTCAGCAGCAACGCCGATCCCCAGGGCCGAAGCCCCTTCGTGTGAGGACCCGCTCATGGACATCACCACCCGTTTACAGCTCTTGGAGTCCATCCGCCGTGCCGACCAGGCCGACGCTGCGCTCACTGCTGCCGAGCGTGCCGTCCGCAAAGCCGTAGACGACGCTTGCCAGGCACTGGAGAACATCACCAGCCTGGAGCAGAAACTGACCGAGGCCACCGCCCGAACTGAGCGCACCCAGCTCGCCGACAAGTTGGAAGCCGCCCGCCAGACCTACGCCGCATGCGGCCGACGCAAGCAGGCTGCGCAAGCAAAGCAGAACCGGGCCAAGGATGTGGCACAAGCCGCCACCGACGCATGGAACACCCTCCACTCCACGCGGGCCTGGGGCCCTGCTGAGGGGACACGAGCCGCCCTGAAGGTGGACCTGCTCTACCAAGTTGCCTCCGTGCCAGCGGAGTTGCTACGCGAAGCCGACGCCATTGCGGTGCAGTCGACGTTCGTTCTGTATGACGAAACGCATAGAGGTACTCCCCGATATGGCGGGCGTGCCCCTTCGACACTGGTGCGCCCGCCACGGCGTGGGCATGCTGGCCCGCACTCAATGAGTCGAGTTCCAGCCAGAGTTGTGGCTGGCAGGGCAGGGGGCGCCCGCTGTCTCCTCCGCCGCGTCGGCCCGGGTCCGCGCTGTGGGACGAGCAGTTGCTGATTGACGAAGTCCGCACGTCAGAGGGGGATTTTGGGTCGGCCGATGCCCACCGCACGCCCGGAGGCCGTTCACCTGCGTCCGGGTTCCGACAGCAGCATATATGCGAATTCAGCCGATCCCTGTAGTGGCGACCGGTCAGTCATTCATCTGTCGCGCCTTGACAGCCAAGTGGCGTCGCGTGTTCGATCATTGCCGAAACAACGTGTCCGAATGTGACTGAAAGCGCAGACCTACAAGCCCACTCCTGGACCGCGCCACCGCATTCTGCGGTTCCCGTACAAGCACCCGCACCTGCGGGCAGCTGATAGTGAACGCATACAGAACGTGACACGCCGGAGGCACGAGTGACTGCATTTCTGTACCATTTTCATGGTCTTGGCGATTTCGACTTCTCATCCATGTACCCGGATGACGTGAAAAGCGTCCAGGAGCTCGCGGCTCAGCGTGATCTTGAGATCCTACCCACTATATATCTGCGCCGCGAGTCCCTTCCGCAGTTGCGTGACACCATCCAGGCGTTCTCGGAACTCTCGCGCGCGGGCGACGTTCCGAACATCGCCGGTTTCGCCATCGAAGGGCCGATTCTCGGTCCGGACGGCGGAATTCCCAGGCGCGGAAAGTGGTATCCGACTGCCGACGAGTGGATTCAACTGGCGGAGCTCGGCCCCTTGGGACTGAAGTATGTGATCATGGCTCCCGATGCGGCGGATCTCGATGAATCGGTCGGCGAAGGACTGCCCTTCTCGGAACTGCTCTGCCGTTTGTATGACAAGGGTGTGAGGATTGGAGTCGGGCACTATCACCGAGACAATCCCCACCGCAGCGCCCGCAGGCTCGAGGAAGTAGTCGATCATCTCCATCGCCACTACGAGTCGTCGCCCTTCCTCTTGCTGACCGATCACCTCTACAACGACACGCCGAGGGACTTCGTCCACGCCTGGCGCTCCGCGTCGGCGATGGAGCGTCGTACCGACGAACTGGCCGCGGTGATGGCTCCTCGCTGGACCCGGGACACGCTGACCGATCTGCTCGGGCCCGTGCCGGCGGCAATGCTCAACGCCGCCCTCGACGACCGGCTCATGCCCTGCCTCAACTTCGACGGTCGCCATGTCGACCTCGCGATCTGCAGGCGCACCGTCGATTACCTCGGCGCCGACCGGCTCATCGCGCTGACCGACCATATCGAGGTCGACACGATGGCGGGAGAGCCTCTCACTCAGGACGCCCACTCGGGACTTCGACTCCGCGACGACGGCGCGGTTGCCGCAGGATCGTCCGGGTACGCCACGCAGCGCGCCAACATGCTGTCGATCGGTCTGGACGACGATCAGGTGCAGCAGCTCTTCTACCGGAACCCGAAGGCCGCCATCGAGTTCCGGCCCGCAAGGCGGACGTCGTCCGTGTGACCGCTCTGCATGAGAGTGAGGTTCGGATATGCGTCTCATTTTCCTGCGGCACGGGCAGACGGATGACAACACCGTGCTCAGGATCTCCACAGAGCCGCCGGGCCCTTCCCTGAACGCTGTCGGACGTGAGCAGGCAAGTCTGGCCGGTGAGCGGCTAGCCTCGGCCGTCGGTGTGAGGGCGGTCTATTCGAGCCCGCTCCGGCGAGCCGTCGAGACCGCCGAAATCGTCGCCTCGATCGCCGGATGCAAGGTGCTGACGGCCGAGGAACTGGCAGAGTGCCGGGCGGGAAGTGCCGAGGGACAACTGCACCAGGAGATCGACGCCGAGATCCGGCGGACCTGGAAGCGGTGGCTTCGCGGCGATCTGGACCATCCGTTCTCACCGAACGGTGAGTCGGCCCGGTCGGCAGCGGCGCGGGTCACGAACCTGCTGGGCCGGCTGAGTCGGCCCGACCCCGGCGACAAGGCGTTCGTCCTCGTCGGGCACGGCACGCTCTTCCGGCTCGCGATCCCCACCTTCTGCCCGAACGTCACTCCCGAGTTCGTTCGGTCGCGCTGGCTCGAGAACGGGGAGTACGTCGAAGTGTCCATGATCGATGGTGTCGGTCATTGCCTGTCGTGGCACGGAGAGTCCCCCTCCGCACGCACCGAGAGTGGAGTGTGAATGATCGGCACCGTGTCGGAGACCCAACAAGAGAATGGCTCCGCGCCACCGAAGGTTTCGCTCATCACTGCGGCCCACCCTCAGCGCCTGGATCACCTCCCCGAAACGTCTCGCAGCATCGAAGAGGTGCGGCGGCGGCTGACCCGGGCGGGTGTTGCCGTGGAGTGGATCGTTGTGATCGACGGGCCCGGTGCCGATGAAGGGTGCGTTTCACACATGCTGGCAGACCGGGTCCACCGGCTTCCCATTGCGCAGGGCGTCTCCTCGGCCCGCAACCACGGCCTGGCGATGAGCCGAGGTGTGTGGGTCTTCCCCGTCGATGCGGACGACATGCTCGATGCGGACGGTTTCGAATCTCTCGTCACGCGGACGTTCGACGAGGACATCATGTGGGTCGCGACCAATCGCTGCTGGCTTGACGACCTTTCTCCCACCCCCCGCTGGATCAGCGCGGTACGTCGATGGCGGCAGTATGAGCTGGAGGAGGAGTGGACATCACCGTTTCCATTTCACCCCAACAACATCATGGTCCGGCGGATTACTGCACTGTCTCACTTCGGTTGGCCCGGCCTGGGCGTGAACGAGGACGTCGGCTACTGCCTGCTGGCGTCCGCCGCAGGCGCCGGGTTGAGCCTGCCTATCACGACGCTCCTCTACCGGCGATGGGAAGGACAGACCATCCGCAGGGAGGGCTACCACGAGGCGAAGGTAGACTCGTTCCTCACGATGGAGGCCGTCATCAATGCACGGCGCTCGCAGGTCGGCATCCCTCCGATCAAGGCACCCTACCCAAGCCCTTTCTGACTGCCCGTCGAGACCTCCTGCGCGACGAATGCGAGGTGAGCCGTGCGCGGCGACCCAATCACAATCTCGGCTGCGGTCATGACGCATCCAGCACGAGCAGATGTCGCCGCCGCCCTGTGCGAGCGCCATTCCGAACTCAATCTGCGCATCGTCATGGACCCCGAGCCCGACCAGCCGCCCTGGGTCGTGAGAACCTTCCGCGAGGGCTGGCGGGCCGCGGACCGTCTCGCCTCGCATCACCTACTGCTCCAGGACGACGTCCTCCTGTGCGAGGACTTCGCACTTCACGTGGACCGCGTAGTGCGATTGATGCCGCACGCGGCGATCAGCCTGTTCGCCGACTGGAGTGCCCGTAACTCCGCGACGGTGCGCCTGGCCGCCCTGACCGGGGCCTCCTGGGCTCCGGTCATCGGCAGGTTCGCGCCAACGCAGGGCATGGTGCTGCCGACCGACGTGGCCAGGTCCTTGGTGGACTACCTGTCCAACGGGGGCGCTGTCCCGGGGGAACCCGAGGACATCACGGTGCTCCGGTTTTTCAGATCATGCGGAATACAGCCGGTGATCATGGTTCCCAATATCATTGAGCACCGTGAGATGCCGAGTATCGCTGGCAATTCTGATCTTGGACTGCGTCAGTCGGCCTGCTTTCTTGATCCCCTGCCTCGGGGGCATGAGTGGAACAAGGAAGTCCTCCGCACACCAGTGGTGCCGTACCTCCGCTGGGACACCGGCGAGGCGTACTGCCTTGAGGAAAAGAAGGCTGGGGAGCCGTGGAATTTCCTCGAAGCTCGTACATGGCTGGCCCAGCAAGGCACAACGGCAGAGGCTCTCCTTGCTCCGTTATTGCGGGATCGACACGTGTCACAACTGTTGAACTCTATGAGCCCCGACATAGAGCCCCGTCTTCTGCAAGAGATCTCACTGGTCAGCCACATGACTGCCATGGTCGCGGAAGAGTTGGGATCCGTCTCCGGAGGCGAATTTCGCGCCCGGCCGAAGGGATGGGGACCAACCGGCGATCAAGCACTGGACAGCCTCGCGCCCGGCACGCTTCGAAGCTTCCTCGACATGTCGATCATTGATCAACACAGGGCGTCGCTGAGGTCGTTGGCTCAAAGGAGCGCGATGCTGGGCTCTCGGACCGCGTGGCCGACTCCCGCTTGACCCGGCCTCTTCTGGACGTGGTCACCACGAGCTCTCCGGTGGGCAGTCGCGTTCACGACCTCCCCCCATCCCCCAGGGAGACCTGCTGATGCGAACCCCGCGATCCCGCCGCCAGACGGAGTCGACGGGCCGCCTCGGTCTTGCGACATGCTTCCTGCTCACTGGCGTGGCCGTGGCAGTCTGGGGGTCCCGTATACCCGACATTCAGCAGCATGCCGACGCTCAACCTGCCAAATTCGGACTCACGCTGTTCGCAGGTGCGGTGGGCGCTTTGATTGCAATGCAACTGTCGGGGCGGCTGTTGCCCCGCTTGCCGGCGCCCATTTTTCTCAGGAGCGCCAGCGTGGGCGTCGCCGTCACGCTAGTCGGTCCCGCTCTGGCCGACAGCGTTGTGCAGTTGGCCGTCGCCTTGTTCCTCCAGGGCCTTGCGCATGGCGCCATGGCCGTCGCAATGAACACATGCGCAGTTGGCGTTGAGCGGGAACTCGGTCGTCCGGTCATGTCGTCGTTTCACTCCGCCTTCAGCATCGGCAGCCTGGCAGGCGCACTCGCAGGAGTTGGATCGACCCACATCAGCATTGATGCCCTTACCTTGTTCACGACAGCTGGCAGCGTGCAATTGCTGGTTCTGGCCATGATTTGGCGGAACCTGCCGTCAAGCGCAGCGACACGCGCCGATGACATGGGTACCTCGGTCGCTCGTGCCACCACTCCGCCGAGCCAAGCAAATCGCACACGTCTGATGATCCTCTCCCTGCTCGCCGTAGCGGCCATGGTTTGTGAGGGGTCGATCAGCGACTGGTGCGGAATTTACGTACGCGACGAACTTGGTGGCAGTTCCAAGCAAGCCCCGTTGGCCTTCGCCGCGTATGCCGTGTCCATGACCATAGGGCGTCTCATAGGCGACTCCATTGCAGGCCGATGGGGTCGACTCCGGTTCCTGCGGTACTCTGCCCTCGCCGCTGCGGTCGGCTTGGCGCTGACAGTCATCGCTTCCAGTCCGGGGCTTGGCCTCGTTGGTTTCGCCATATTCGGCCTGGGGCAAGCGTGCGTGATGCCCCAACTGATCTCACTGGCAGGGCAATCAGAGGGCATCGATACTGGGCGAGTCGTTGCCAGAGTCGTCGGCCTCAGCCAGGTTGGCTTTCTCATCGGGCCGATGCTGGTGGGGCCTGTCGCGCAAAACATGTCCCTGCGTATTGCTTTCGGAATCACGACGTTGCTTTGCCTAGTGATTGCCGCAACTCGCATGCCCGGTATCACGCGCCAAGGGCCTGGCGACCGAACGCCCAAGGGGCACGTTAAGGATCTCGAGACCTGAACCTCAACCCCCCGAGCGTTACACAACCGGCGATCACGATAGGCGGCCGGTCGTGGGAACGGCTGCGGCCGTTCTTACCGGTCAGCGATGGGCGATGTGGCCGGTGGCGGGTCACCGACAGGTGACCAACGGGATTCTGCACCGGGTTCGGGCCGGGGTGCACTGCCAAAACCCCAGAACTCTATTGTCTCGTGATCCTGATTGCGTTACTTCGAGTTGTTATTGACGAGTTTCTTCACCGCGGTCTGGACGAGTTGGACCTTGGCGAGGATCTCGCCGGCGGTGGCGGTCCAGGTGAAGGGTTTCGCGTTCTCGTTCCAGGATGTAGTCGCCGATCTGTTTGACCAGGACGTTGACCCTCGCGAACGTGCCGCGGCGGATGGACCGCCGGGTGATGATCCCGAACCATATCTCGATCTGGTTCAACCACGAGGACTCGACGGGGGTGAAATGGAAGTGGACGTGCGGGTTTTTCGCCAGCCATGCCTTCACGTCCGGGGTGGGGTGCGTGGAAAGGTTGTCCAAGACGACATGGATTTCCTTGCCCGCATGCGGGGTGACTGCCTTCTCCATGAACGCCAGGAAGTTCGCGCCGTTCCGATTCGGCTTGCACTCGCCCAGCACTTCACCTTTCGTGACGTTCAGCGCGGCTTCGTGGTGCCGTGCCGCCTATAGTCGCAGGTGCGCCTCTCCGTGGCCGCGAAGTCCACCGGCAGCACTGGCTGGGTCCGGTCCAGGGCTTGTACTGCGTCTTGTCGTCGATCGACAGCACCACGGCGCCATCGGGCGGGGCCAGGTACAAACCGACGACATCGGCGACCTTCTCCGCGAACGCCGGGTCTTTCGAGATCTTGAAGGTGCCCGAGCGGTGCGGCTTCAGATTCTCCTCACGCCAGACGCGATGTAATGCCAGGACACCGAGATGCCCTCCCGCCGCTTCAGATGGTCGGCCAGCGGCCGCGTCGACCAGTGCGACGGGGCCGGATTCCGCCGGCGGGGACATCCTCGTCAAAGCGATCACCCGAGCCCGCACCCGCGGCGGCACCTGGGTACGTGGCCCGCCACGGCGCTTCTCCTCCAGACCGGCAAGGCCCCGCTCGGCATAACGGGCCTTGCAGCGGTCAACCGTCAGCGGCGCCACACCGGCAAGCTCGGCGATGTCCTTGCGCCGCCGCCCCTCGCCGGACCACAACACGATCCGTGCGCGAAGCGCCACATCGGCCGGAACATCCCACGACTGGGCCAACTCCCCAGTTCTGCCATCTGTTCAGAGGAGAGTTCGAAACCAGACTCAACGATCACAGAAGCCTCAGGTTCCATGAACAGCATCACGAGACACTAGGGTGAAATCGCGTGGCAGTGCCTTCACGCCCGCCTGGTGGAGGCGGTGCGGGAGGTGAGGTCCTGGGCCGTTCGGGGGCGGCTTCACCAGCGAGAGCTCCATCTGAGCGCGGACGGCCGCTGCCGACCGCTGTCCCTGATCGTCACGGGCGGGCAGCGAGCGGACTGTGCCCAGTTCAAGCCTGTCCTGGAGAAGATCCGTGGGGCGCGGCTCATGTCGGGCGTGCCGCGCAAGAAGCCCGCGAGTCTGGCGGCCGATAAGGCGTACAGCAAACAGTCAGGCCCGCCTGCGTAAGGAGTCACAGGGGACGGCCACCCGACGCGGCAGTAGGTGCGGGGCGGCGTGGGCGACCTCCCAGGGCGGACCAATCGGTCATCGCGCCCTCGGTCACGGTGGCGAAGACCATCGCGGAACCCAGCCGACGCGTGCCGCCCCGGTCGAGTACTGGAAGCCGAGCAAGAAGAACAGCTCGGCAAGGACGACTGGGAGCGGCGGAACCCGGTCATGGGCATGCGGATCCTTGGCTCTCGTCGCCGATCACACGAGACATGTAGACGGCGTCCGAGCCGTATCCGGCGGGGAGAGCGATCTCCGGATGGGCGCGGTACCCGTGTGCCGACCAGAATCCGTTGGTTCCGCCCACTGCGACCAGGGAGATCTGTTCGTACCGGAAGGATCTGGCGGCGTCGGTGAGGTGCTGCAGCATTCGTTTAGCCCAGCCACGGCCGCGATACTCGTCGCCTATGACGATGTCGTGCAGGTGCAGGTTCGACGAACGGAAGACAGTGTCCTCGGGACGTTCCGGATCGGGAAACCTGAACTGCGGATAGGGCAGGGCGAGCAGGTATCCGGCGATGCGTTCGTTGGTGTCCAGCACGAACGAGGTCGCCGGGGAACTGCGGCCCCGCGACTCGAGCGCGACGCGGCTCTCGGAGAGTCCGCTCGCGGTGTACGCGCCTGCCTCTAGCGCCGCGATGGCGCTCCAGTCGTCGGCCTTGATCGGCCGGACCCGCTCCGCGCGGAGGGGCACACAGGGCAGCGGGTCGTAGCCGTTGAATCCCAGCGTGGTGTAGCTGATGGCGTAGGCACCGGCGGAGTGGATCCACACCGGGTCCCCCGAGGCTAGATCGATCGGCACAGGTACCGGAGCGCCACCGAGCACGTCGTCGCTGTCGCAGGACGGGCCAGCGACGACGGCCGGAGAGCTCCGGCTGGCGGTGCGGGTGGGAAATTCCAGGCGGTAGTGGAGTTGGTCACCCTCGTACAGTCCATTGAACCGGCCGCAACTCAGGTAGAGCCACCTCTGCTCGCGGTCGGTCAGGCGGGCAACGTGAGCGCGTATCGTTCCATGGTCGGCAACGAGATGCCGTCCGGGTTCAATGATGAATTCGAGGTGGCTGCGCGACACCTTCCGCAGACGCCGCATACCGGCCCGAATGGCGGCGAAGATCTCTGCCGTCGGCGGAGTCAGCGGGTTGCCGTCACCGGTGAGGTAGCCGCGGGCGGGCAGCCCGCCGCCGAGGTTGATGTGGTCGAGGTGGATGCCCCGCGACTCCAGCTCTGGTAGGACGGAGGCAAATTCTTCCAGGCCCTGCTGCCACCCGGGTACGGTCATCTGTTGCGACCCTACGTGGACGGACAACCCGGCGGGGACGAGACCGTGCCGACGGGCCTCGTCCAGGACGCCGACCGGATCGATGCTGCCACACTTGCCGGTGAGCCCCCACAGCGCACCATGGCCGCTGGCGACCAGGCGGCAGAACACCCTTGCCCCAGGGGCGTGCTGGGCGATCGCCCGCACGTCCTCGACGCAGTCGGTCGCGAACGTGGTGATGCCCAGCTTGTGGGCGGCTGCGATCTCGGCGTCGGACTTGACCGTGTTGCCGTAGTGCACGTCCTGCGGGACGGCCCCGGCTCGCAGGGCCTCCCGGATCTCGCCAGGGCTGGCCGCGTCGAAGCCGGAGCCCCGGGCGGCCAGGCATGCGAGCACCTCGTGCGACGGGCATGCCTTCATGGCGAATCGCACTGTGACGCCGGGCAGTTCGCCACGCAGGACGTCGTACTGGTTCTCGATGCCGGTCAGGTCATAGATGAGCGCGTCCTCAACGGCGCTGATGAGCGTGGATCGTATGTGCGCCGGATCAGGCATGGCGGACGCTCGTGACGCGGGCCGCCTCGACCAGCGGCGCCCACGCGCCGATGAGCAGCGCGTAGTCGGACATGTCCTGGCGAGCCTCGACAAGCAGGCCTTCCCGACGGGACCGCACCTGATCCGCGACGACCGTGAACCGCCCGCCGAGTCTGCGGTACGCGCGCTCAAGCTTGTCGATCTTGGCCTCGTTGGGCTCTCGGTTCTGCCGGGTGCTCTCCCGGACGATCGCGGCGATCGTGGCCGGGTTGTCGTCGGTCATCCGCTGGTAGACGAAGTGGAAGTAGTGCATGGACAGGATGAACTTCGTGAACCGCATCTGGTAGGCCAGGAAACCGGCGTCCGCCTTGCGTTCGGGCGTGTGGAAATTGACGATGTGGCGGTTGTGGAGAACCCCCGGCATCCGGGCCTTGGCTGCGACATGGATGAGGAAGTAGTCGCTGCCGATGGTGTCGGTCGCCGGCGGCAGCGGAGCCCTCTCGTGCAGCCCGTGGAAGCTGATGTTGTGCATGTCCACCCGCATTGGGTTGACCACGTCGAGCACCGACCAGTCGCCGGTGAATGGTTCCGATCCGGTGAACGAGTCCTCAACCAGGGCGCGTTTCTCCTCCTTCGAGGCGCCCTCGGGGGCCCACAGGCTGACCAGGTCGTAGTACCCTTCGTGGCTGCGAATCTCACCGAGATCCACGGACATCTCACCGACGAACGACCCGCCGACCATGACCACCGTGGCGTCCCGCAACGACGGATCCAGGCGATTCGCGACGGTCACGGCCTGGTGCGCTGGCTTGCCGAGAGAAAGTAATTCCGCGTGGATCGGGAAGATCTTCTCACCGTTGTACGTCTGGAAAATACTGTCGGAGTCGCGGCGGTGCACCGACTCGCACCCCAGCGCGACCGCGATCAGGAAGGCGCGATTGGTGCAGGCACCGTAGGAGAGACCGTCTGGGAGCATCAGATCGGCCACCAATCCGGGCTTGGCGACACCGGAGCGCCGGATCACCCGTTCCAGGAATTCACGCTGGGCCGACTCGTCCAGATGCCAGACGTTGTCCGCCTGGCTCAACGTGCGGGCGTGCGCCGCGAAGTCCGTCGACGAGTCCAGGACCAGCAGGCACACCTCCACGGCGAAGTGCTTCGCCGCGTAAGCGGCTTCCGCGATCACCTCCGCGAGCGCGGCGGCGCACTCACGGTTCGTCGGCACGGTCAGGCAGACGCGGCGCACGTTCGCACCTCCCGGCGCGAGATCGGGCGCAGCAGCGGCAGCCGAGTTGGAACGGTGCCTGGGTGGGGTCCGGAAGAAGAAACTCTCGACAAGAAGCCAATCACCTGTATCACTCCTGCACCGTTTTCGCGATCGGCGTGCGCCCGGAAGGACATATGGATGTGCGTCATGACGTGGGCCGACTTCCTCCGTCCTGACCGAAGCGACGAACTCCGTCTGTGGTTCGGGTACATGGCGAAGCTCCTGATGGACGGGGCGTCGACCACGAGTAACCACGGCACCAAGAGCAACGCGTGTCTGTCAACCGGCCTGCCATAGCCTTGACCATCGCCATCTGCGTTTCCCTGTAGGCAAGTTGGCTGCTTGCGCTCGCGAACGCGACTGCCCTTCCATCCAGGTCTGACCACCACCTGGCGTCTGACCGTCGGCTTGCGTGGGGGTTGGCGCGCCGCACTGCCCGGCCCGGATCGGTGGAGTTTCCCTGGGTTGCGGTGAGCCTGGTGGGCCCGCGTGATCGCTCGGTCGATTTGAAGCCACTCCGGGATTTCCGCCGACTCCATCAGACCCGGAGCGGTTCAGTAGCGGTCGACGCCGAACCAGGAGGCCAGAATGTTGCGTGCGGCGCCGTGGCGGAGGTTGACCAAGGTGGCCAACAGTCCGTCGACAAAAACCAGTTTGTGCCTCGCCCCAGCGCCCACGGCCGGGCGACGAGGACGCGGCGCCAACCCCGGACTAGTGCCGCTCGTGCCCGCAACGGACCGATCTTGGCGACGAGTTCGGCAAGCACATCTGACGTCAGCCCGGTGATCCGTTGGCTTTGGATGATTCCTGCACGTGCCCGGTTCCCTCCCACTGGCCGTGATCAACGACCCCGGATTCCACGTGCCACGTCAACCATGCACGACCTCGCTAGTGCTGTGACAACAGAGGTTCGCCGGGTTGGTGGTCATGGCGTTGGATGTGCGGTGACACCCGATCCGACCGCTGGAGGCGTGGTGGCCGAGCCTGTCCGTGTGCGCAGGCTGACTAACCAGGAGGGGCAGCGGCTGCAACAGATCGTGCGGTCGGGGCGGCACCAGTTCGGTGGCTACCGGCGGGCGATGGGCTGCTGGCCTCGGCTGGCGGGAACCGCGTGCCGGAGATCACCCAGCTGATCCAGACCGACGAGGGAACGTGCGCGCGAGTTGATCCACCGGTTCAACCAGATCGGCCTGGCCTGTCTAGACCCTCACTGGGCGGGAGGGCCGTCCCTCCAACTCTGCCCTGATGACGAGGACTTGGTCTCAGATAAGTCGGGGCGTTGACTACTTTACTGCGAGCTTCTTAGGATGGGCAGCCGCGGGAAACAGCTTCCCGATGCAATCCCAGCACCATTGAGCTGGGCAGTGCGAGTCCCGGTCCCAGGTACCGGACATATGGCTTTGCCTGCCGCTGCCGCAGTTATCGCCGCGAGGTTCCGCCGACCGAGGCGTAGGTGAGGTGCTTTCCAGACCAATCGGTCGAAGTGCCCTATTAGGCACTCGAGAACGAGGGATTCCCATGTCTGTGACGTATATTCCGAGCAAGGGTCGAGCAACAGGTTCCCCCCGAGGCAGGAGACTTCTCCCCGGCATCCTGATGGCGGCTTCGATGGCCGCAGCCGCGGGCTTCGCGACTGCGGGGCCCGCCGCGGCGGCGGCCGGCGATTGCTCCTTCGCCAAGACAGTATGCCTGTTCTCAGGGGAGAACTTCACCGGCGAGCGGATCACACTCAGCTCCCTTTCACCCGGCGGGACCTGTGTGAATCTGTCGCAGTCGGGATGGAACCATCACGCCCAGTCGGTGGTCAACACGCACAGCAGCAGTGCTGCCCTGTTCGCCAACGAGGACTGCGCCGGTGGCCCGTATCAGGTTCCGGGAAACTCCAGCATCGCCCAACTCGGCTCCTTCGCCGCCGTAAGTGTATGGATCGCCGGATAACGCGTGGACAAGCAAAGGCTGGAGCCCTCTGCCTGAATTCATCTCCCGTGACCACGTACGACGCCGCTCTCGCCGAGGAATCTATGGAGGGGCCACCAATGAGCGCACCAAGCATCACGCTGGATAGCGTGGATCACGGGATCCCGTTGCTGGAAAGGGACGGCTACATCCTGATCCGCGATGTCCTGTCAGGCAAGGAAGTCGAGCGTGCCCGCGCGGTCTGCGACAACTACTTACTACCCGACGCGGACGCCGAGAACGAGATCGAGGCCACAGCGCTGCTGCAGATGCCCGAGATGAATTTCATCTTTGGCAAAAGGGTGATCAAGGCGCTGACCGCGTGGCTCGGCGGAACCCTCGCCTACTACCCGAACTACGTGGCCCGGCTCAACCGCCGCACCGAATGGCACGTCGACAACGGATTCTCTCCGAGGTACCTGCCCGACGCGAGCCACGTGTACGACCCACAGTTCAAACACGTCCAGTGCGTCGTCTACTTCCAGGACAACTTGCCGGGCCCCGGAGGAGGCCTAGACATCAGACCCGGGTCGCACAAGTGGGCTACCAACGGCGAGTTCCCCGACGACGATTTTCTCATGCGCGCCTACCCCGACGTCGTCTCGATCGACTCGAAGGCAGGCGACCTCCTCGTCTTCGACGGCAGAGTAATGCACCGAGGGACACCACAGGACGGCTCGCACAAACTCCGCAAGTACGGAATCTTCTGGAGCGCGTCACGCAATGACCTCCAGCAAATCGACCGGTACATCGAATACTTCACGGCCCGCGTAGAATATCTGCGCGCACAGAACCTGCCATCCGAAGAACTCCAGCGCGATATGCGACGCCACCACCTCATGCATAGCGTCCACTTCCCAGACAGCTACCTTCCCGAGGCAGTAGAGGCCGTCCGGAAATACGCCGTCGCCCTCGCTGAGATTCCACACGCCAGTGTCAGGTGACAACAGGCACACTCGGTTCCGCTTCGCCGTCGCTACGGGCGGCGTCAAGACTGCGGACGAGTGGCGGGAACTGGCGCGCAAGGTCGAAGGTTCGGGCTACGACCTGTTGACCATGACCGATCACATCCATCAGCCGATGGCACCCTTCACCGCACTCGCCATAGCGACCACTGTCACCACCACGCTCCGGCTTGGCACTTACGTCATGTGCCACGACCTGCGCAACCCGGTCATCCTCGCGAAGGAGTTCGCGACACTGGACGTCCTGAGCGGTGGCCGCGCCGAGATCGGGCTCGGTGCCGGCTGGCGGCAGAGCGATTACGCTCAGACCGGGATACCGCACGGCAGCCGCCCGCAACGCTTTGAGCGGTTTACGGAGTACATTGACGTCGTCTGCGAACTCCTCGCAGGTGGCCCCGTCACCTACGAGGGGCGCCACCTCTCGGTCTCCGGCGTGACAAGCGTGCCGTCCCCGACGAAGGAGATCCCGCTGCTGATCGGCGGCTCACGGCGGCGACTAATCGAGCTCGCCGCGAGACGGGCCGATACTGTCAGCATCGCACCGAGCAGACATGCCGACGGCCGCCGGTCAACGTACTGGGACCTCGAGATCGACGACCGGGTGCGCTGGGCGCGCGCGGCCGCAGCCGGCCGGCCCATTCAGCCCGAAATCGACCTCGCCATCCACGAATGCCGCGTCCTGCCGAACGCCAAGGCGACGATCACACAGCTCAGCGCCGCCTTCGGCTTCCGCGAAGACCAGATCCACGCGATCCCCAGCCTGCTCGTCGGTTCACCGGAGCAGGTCACCGAGGCCCTGCTCGCCCGGCGTGAGCGGTGGGGGGCGTCGCGGGTCACGATCCCGGACACCGCGCTCGAAGCGATGGCCCCGATCGTCGCCCGCCTCGCAGGCACCTGACACAAACTGAAGGGGCACTCCGCAGGCGGATCCGCTGCCCGCAGAGTGCCCCTTCGCTGTGTCAGTGCGCCGGGGCCGGGTCGTCAGGCCGGTCGGTAGCGGGCGAGGATCTGCTGCCGCACGGCGGCGGACGGGCGGTAGAAGTACATCAGCTCGCGCACCGTCGTGGTGCACTGCACTGGTCCAGCCAGCACCGCCTGCTCCGTGTCATCGATGACGACCAGGTCGCGCTCGGCCGCCAGTTCGGGCAGCCGGGCGAGCGTGACAGGGGCATTGGCGTCATCCACCTTGAGTAGCTCGTAGCCGACCGGCTCCGGTAGCCGGCCCGCCAGCGCCCGCGCCGCGAACTCCATACGGACCATGCATTCCAGCCAGTCGAGGCTGCGATCCGCCGGGTCGAACGCCCGGCAGATGACCTGCTGGACCGCGACCTCGGCTGCTCCCCCATGCTTGTCGATGAAGTGGTCGAGGTTACTGCGCCACTGGACGAACATCTCCGGGGTGACCTCGCGCTTAGTCTGGTAGGCCAGGGCCTTCGGGTTGAACGCGAATGCCAGCCCCCGGCGGTACAACCGGTAGCCCAGCTCGGAGTCCTCCAGACCCCAGCCAAGGAACCCCTCGTCGAAGCCGCCGACTGCAAGCAGGTGCTCGCGGCGCACCGACAAGTTACAGCTGAACGCGTAATGCCAGCAGGTGGCAAGATTGTTGAAGTTTTCCGAGAACTCGGTCATCACGCGGTCGCGGCCGTCCCAGCCCACGATCTCGGGCATCCCCTCAAGGGAGAACTCCCGGGCGAGGCGCTCGTCGTCGATCACGCCCTCACCCAGGTCCCCCCGCGGGCCGACAACCACCAAGTCGGTACGCAGCCTGTGGAAACGGGCGTGCGCGGCGATGAAGTTGGGCTCGACGATCTGGTCGGCGTCGACCATGACCACCACGTCGCCGAAGGCCTTGGCAATGCCGGCGTTTCGGGCCGCGGCCCGTCCGGAGGCTGGTGTCCGCGGCAGGAACACATACGTCAGCGGGTACGTCAGCTCCAGCTCGACGAGCAGGTCCCCGGTGTCGTCAGTGGAGCCGTCGTCGACCACGACCACTTCGAGCGAGTCACCAACGTCGAGCTCGCACTGCGCCAGGCACAACAGCAGCAGGCGCACCTGCGGGCCGGTATTATAGGAGGGGACGACAACACTGATATTCATCGTGCCTCAGCGGTAAGGGCGATCACTTCGACTCCTTCGTGCCAGCGTTCCACCTCGGCCGGATGGTGTTCGCGTCGGGGGCCCACAGTGACCGCAGATCCGGCCAATGTTCGATCGCGGCGAAGCCAGTACGCATCCCCGTGATGCACAACGGTGTGAGTTGCGCGGCAGTGTCGTGGATCTTGTCGCGCGGGCATGTTTTCCGCAGCGCCCCGGCAGCGAAGGTGCCCAGTGCGATCCTGGCCCAGGGGCTGGCGTCTAGCCGCTTGTCGAATGCCTTCGGGCCGACCGGTTCGAGCATGCCGCGGGCGACGATGCCCTGCACGAACATGGTCAGCCAGAACTGGAACAGCATGCTCGGGCCGAAGCCGGGCTTGAGCGCCTCAGGGTGGTAGTCAAGGTCGCTGACGAACGCCTCCTCCAGCTCGAGCGTCGACATGCCGGCGGGGAGCAGGACTTCATTGATGTTCATAGTGGACCGCTCCACCCTGCCGAGCGGTTCGTAGTGGCACAACGACTCGAAGTCACCCAGTCCGAGGTGGGCCACGGCAGGCGGTGTGGCGACGGTGCTCGTGAACGTCTCAGCGCCGAGATCCTGTCCAAGCGGGAACACGGTCGAGTTGCGGATGCCGTAGAACAGGTCGTTGAGCAGGAGGCTCTGTGCCGGGCGGTGCTCGACCAGGTTGGGCACCGAGACGTAGGTCGTCAGTCCATGCTCGGTGAGGAACTCAGCCATGGCACGGTTATCCGGTTTGTCAGCTGAGTACCGTTCCGCAAACCCTGCGAACTGCCGGGCGAGCGGGGCGGGGATGATCAGCGCCTGAGTAGGCGCCCACGAGTCGACCACAGGCGTCCATGAAGCGCCGGTGAACGCCGCCAGCCGGACCGCCTGGGACGTGGACATGACCCAGTTGGCGAAAAAGGCGATCGCGCCCTCCGGCGCCACCTGCAGCGCCTGGTGCATCGCTGCGGCGAAGCCGTTGCAGAGCTGCACGTCCTCCTGCAGCACGAGCTGGTGGGTGGCGTCCTCCCGCACCGCGCTCCAGGCCAGCTTCGCGGTACGCAGCGTCGCCGGCTTGCCCTCGGGCTCGGGATCCAGCACGATCTGGATGTCTAGCTCGGGATGGCGTCGTCGGAGCTGCTCGGCCTGGTGCCGCCGGTCGGGATGGGCCATTACGACCGTCGATACCCTGATATCACGCGCCATGCCTGCCTGATCCCTTCTGCATGGTCTGATGCGGGCGATCATTTTTTGAGGATGTCATTGACTTCTTTCTCTGCCTTATCGAGCGCGTCCTCAACCGTCTCGTCGCCCCGCACGGCTGCGAGGAGGTGGATGACGACGGCCGCGGTTATCTGCGGCCAAGCCGCGATGGTTGGTGGGTCGACTGCGTGAGCCATTTCCCTCACCGCGGTGGCTGGGATGGGGTTCTGCGCATAGAAATCCTCGAGTTCGTTGATCGTGCTCGTTCGGTTGGGTAGGTAGCTGGAAGCCTTGACGAAGTCACCGTTCTTTGACGTGCTCAGCAAGTAGGAGATGAACCTGAACCCTGCCTCCTGCACTTTCTTTGGCGCCTTGTTGAACAGGCAGATGTTGGCACCGCCCATCTCGGTAAAGGTCCCTGCGGGTCCAGCAGGCAAGGGCGCGGCGGCGATCTCGAACTTGCTGCCGACGCTCTCCTTGATGAACGACAGGGCGGTGCTGTTCGACACGTACATCGCCGTGTGGCCAGCGCCGAAGTTGAGCTGGCCGGCGGACGGCTCCGACGACACCCGCACCTGCTCCTTGCGTGCCAGGTCGACCCAGAACCTCAGCGCGTCGCGCCCGGCCTGGGAGTTGAACGCCGCCTTCGTCTGATCCTCGGTAAGGATCTCGCCGCCGTAGGAGTAGACCATCGAGTCCCACACCGACACCATGTACGGCGAGTTGAAGAAGTCGGCGGCCCAGCTGTTGGCCACCTTGAACTTTGCCGCGTACTCCGCGAACTGAGTCCAGGTGGTCGGTGGCTTGGTGAGGCCAGCCTGCCTAAACAGCTTCTTGTTGTAGTACAGGAAGGACAGGTTGCGGTCGAAGGGCAGTGTGAGCTGTTTGCCGTTGATCTTCGTCGCCTTCATCAGCGCCGGCTCGAAGTCTTTGATGTCCTTGGCGGTCAGGGCGTTGGGGGTCCCAAACATGGTGCTCATGTCGGCTAGGCCGTTCACCTTGGCGTACGCGGCAGCCCAGGAGGGCTGGCACGGCGACAACGTCGGTGGCTCGCCTGCCGAGAGCTGCACGAGGGTCTTCTGCAGCAGAGTCGCCGCGTCGGGGTACTGCTGCAGCTTGACGGTGATCTTGCTCTGGCTGGCGTTGAACGAGTCGACAATCTCCTTGAGCGCCTTCAGAACCTCGCCCTGGTTAGCAGTCCCCACCGTCACAGTGATGCGACCGGAGGCATCCGCATTCCCGCTGCCGCATGCCGCCGTCACAGCAGTAGCGGCAAGCATGGCCAGCAGTCTGACTCTCAATGGCTTTCTCATCGGGCGCTCCCCCATAGTTCTCATCGGGCACTTAACTCCTCAAGTCGCTGTCGCCAGTCATCGCCGCGGTCACCTGACGGCGCGCCAGCAGGTATACGACGAGCACGGGCGCGGTCACCAACACTCCTGCGGCGGCGAGAATCGTCGGCGACGAACCGGCGTCGCTGTTGTTGAGGTACGACAGCGCTACCTGCACGGGCCTCACGGTCTCGTCGGTGGTAAAGATGAGCGGCCATTCGAAGAGATTCCAACCGGCGATGAAGCTGATGAGCGCCGTCGCCGCGACGGCTGACCTGCTGCTCGGCAGGGCGATCCTGAAGAGGTACCGCAGGTGCGAGCAGCCCTCGACATGAGCTGCTTCCCACAGCTCGCGCGGCAGGGCGAGGAACCGCTGCCGCATGATGAAAATGCCCAGCGGGCTCGCCGTGAACGGAAGGATCAATGCCCAGTAGGTGTTAAGCAGGCCGGACGTGCGCATCAGTACGAAGTTCGGAACGAAGCTCAGCTCGCTCGGCACGACGAACGACGCGACCACCAAGCCGAACAGGATCCGTTTCGCCGGGAGGCGCACGTTGGCCAGCGCGTAGCCGGCCAGGCACGACGTGAGCGTGGCGAGTACCGTGATCGACAATGCGACGAAGATCGTGTTCGTGAAGTACTGCGGCCAGTCCTGCGCCGTGAATACCGCATCGAAGTTGCGCCATGGCGTCGTGGGCACCAGCGGCGGCGACGTCGAGGCTGCCTGGTCAGGCCGGGACATCGACAGCACGATCATCCAGTAGACGGGCAGCGCGAAGAGCAGGCAGGTTCCGTAGAGCAGCACGCTGCCGATCCGGTCGCGCCAGGTGCGCGGGCTACGAGGCCAGGGAGTCATCGGTAGAAGACCCTTCGCTGTCCAAGCGCCGCGCCGACAGCGAGCACTGCCATGATGATGGTGGTCAGCGCGGTCGCCACCGCCGCGCCGTAGCCGCCCTGGAAGTTCACGAACGCAAGCTGGTACTGGTACAGATTCACGGTCAGCCCGCTCGACTCGGTGCCGCCAGTACCGGCCGTGAACATGAAGCTGACGACGAACACCTTTAATGCCGCGGACGTGTTGAAGATGATCAGCAGGTATGTGGTTGGGCTGACCAGTGGGAAGACGATGCTGCGCAGCATCCGCCTGGAGCTGGCACCATCGAGCGCGGCGGCCTCGAAGACCTCGCGCGGGATCCGGCCGAAGCTGGACAGGTAGAGCACAAGGCTGAACCCGGTGCCCTGCCACACTGCGTACACCGCCATCGATGGCACGATCCAGTGCGGACTACCAAGCCAGTCGACGGGATCAATGCCAAGGTGTCCGAGCAGCGAGTTGAGCACACCGTAATTGCCGTGGAAGATCCACGACCAGGTGAGCACGGTGGCGGTAGGCGGCAGCACGTACGGCGAGAAGATCACCGACTCCAGCACATGGCCGGTGCGCATCCGTCGATACAGCGCCCAACCGAGCACGGATCCCAGCACAGTTGTCGTCGGCACTGTCAGGAGCGCAAAATACAAGGTATGGAATAGCGCCTGCCAGAAGTTCCCATCATGCGCCAACTTGGCGTAGTTGTCGGTGGCGATGAATTTTGGGGAGTCACCGAGCAAGCTCCAGTTGTAGAGCGAGATCACCGCAACGAAAATGCTCGGCCCTACGATGAAAACGATCAGCGGCAGCACCGCCGGCGTCACGAGAGTCAGGCCAAGCAGCCCTTCATGCAAGCCCCGCCGCCGTCGCGAGACCGGCTTCTCACCAGCCCGAACCGGGAGAGAATGTGGTTGGGCACGTAAATCTAGCCTGCTCATGACATCTCTCGTCCCGTATGAATCACCGGCGTCGTGCGCACGCTGGTTATGCGCGCCATGTGGAACAGATCAGCGCCGGGTAAGTTAGTCGGCATAGGCTCGGGCCTGGCTCGCGTACAGCTCTGCATACTGACCGTCCAGCGTGATCAGAGCGTCGTGCGTGCCCTGTTCGACGATGCGGCCGCCGTGGAGCACTACGACGGAGTCGGCCAGGCGCACGGTGGAAAGCCGGTGGGTAACGAAGAGCGTCACGCCGCCGACGCTGATCGCTACCTCCTTCGCCATCGCCTGGTAGGCGTCGACGAGCCGCTGCTCGGCCAGTGCGTCCAGAGCGGAGGCTGGCTCGTCCAGAGCGAGCAGCATCGGCCGAGTCCGCATGAGTGTGCGGGCAAAGCCGATGCGCTGCCACTGCCCGCCGGAGAGATCCTGCCCGTCACCGTAACCGTTGCCCAGTAGCGCATCCGGGTCGCCGAGCTGGTCGGCAAGCACGCTGGCGCCAGCCCGGTCGACGGCGACGCGTACCGCCTCGCGCGATTCAACCTCGGGCAGGTGGCCGATTCCGACGCTGTGCTGTAGCGACAGCTCAACCTTGGCGAAGTCCTGGAACAGTGCGGCCACGCGGGTGCGCCACTCCTCGGGAGCCACCCCGGCGAGGTCGACGCCGTCGATGAGCAACCGCCCGCGCGTCGGCGCGTAGAGCCCGAGCAGTAGCGCGATGAGGGTGCTCTTGCCAGCACCGTTTTCCCCGACGAGCGCCACCGAGCGACCGGCTGGCAGGTGGAGGTCGATGTCGCGCAGTGTCTCGGTCCGGGCACCGGGGTAGGTGAACCCGATCGACTCCAGCCGAATACCGTCGCCAATGGCGGCCGGTGGCGGGCCGTCCGGCGCCGGGCCAGCGGCAGCGGCGGTCTCCCGCTCCAGGGCGAGGAAGCGGCGCAGCCCGGCCGCCGAGCGGTGGATCACGCCGAGTAGGTCCAGACCGCCGGCCATCTGGGCGCCGACCTGCGTGGCGAGCGAGACGACCAGGACCACGTCACCGACGCTTGCCTCACCGCGGCGGGCCATGGCGTAGACCCACAGGACGGAGCCGACATAGATGACGGCGAAGATCAACTGGCCGACCACCACTAGCGACGTGTGCCGACGCTGCGCCCGTCTCATCGCCGAGCCGTAGGCGCCCAGCAGCCGGTCCTGCTGCGCGACGAAGTATGCGGCGCTCCCTGCTATCTGGATCTCCTTGTGGCTGGCCGGATTGGTGGTAAGCAGCCGCAGGTGCCGAATGGAGCGGGTGGTCGGCGACTGCTCCTCACGGGTGGCTTGCAGCACCTGCTCGGCACGGCGGCCGAGGAATACCGGCACGAGCCCGACGAGCGGCAACAGCAGCAGCACCGGCGATAGCGTCGCGAGCAGCACAGCAGTGAAGAGCACCTGAGCGGCGATCGCGCCGAGCTGCAGCCCCGACTGCACCGTCATTCGCATCTGCATCACGTCCTGGCGGAGCAGATCGATCTGGTCGGCAAAGGCCGGGGTGTCGCGGCGGTCCAGTCGGCTCGTGCCATTGACTAGGCGGATCAGGTCACGGTTGAGCTGCTCGTCGGTGAGCTCGGAGAGCTCGAAGTAGTAGATGTGCGCGAAGTTGTCGAGCGTCAGCTCGGCGCCGAGGGCGACTGCGGCCAACACGGCCCATCGCACAGCGGCGTTGGGCTCCCCCGCCGTCACGCCGTCCACGAGCCGACCGAGGCTCACCGCCACGACGGGGGTAGCCAGGGCTGCCAGCACCAACAGCCCGGCGCCGACGATCAGACGCCTGCGGTCCAGCCGCCAGCCCAGGACGAAGAGGTATCGCAGGCAGAACAGCGTCTCTCTCACAGGTCCATCTCCCCACGGCTGGACCGACTGGCGTCGGTCGCGGAGGGCTCGAAGCGGCGGGCCTGCACGGCAAACATGCGCGCGTAGGCGCCGCCCTCGGCGACCAGTTCGTCATGACTCCCAGCTTCGGTCACCCGGCCGCCGTCGAGCACGACGATGTGGTCCGCACGGCGCACAGAGGAGAACCGGTGCGAGATGATCACACTGGTGACGCCGCAGGTGAGGTCCAGGAACCGGTCGTAGAATTCCGCCTCGCCACGGGCGTCCAACTGCGACGTCGGCTCATCGAGTACGAGTACTGAGGCGCCGTGCCGCACCGCGAACAGTGACCTGGCCAGAGCCAGACGCTGCCACTGGCCGCCTGAAAGCTCACGGCCGCCCCGCAGCGAACGGGTCAGAGGGGTCTCGAGCTCGTCCGGTAGTTGCGCCGCCAGGTTGCCGAGCCCGACCCTCTCCAGCTCGGCCAGGATCCCGGCGCTATCGTCGCGGTGCTCGATCGCGCTCATCGCGACGTTGTCACGTAGGCTCGCCTCGTAGCGGATGTAGTCCTGGAATGTCACCGTGATCGCGCGGGTCCAGGCAATCGGGTCGACGTCGCGGAGATCGGTGCCGTCGACGCTGATCGTGCCGGCGTCCGGGCGGTACAGACCAGTCAGCAGCTTCACCAGCGTAGTCTTGCCAGCGCCGTTGACGCCGACGATCGCGGTTGACGTGCCGGCCCGCAGCTCGAGGTCCAGGCCGTCGATGACTGGGAGGTCTGGGCGGTAGCCGAAGTGGACACCGTCGAAGCGGATCCCGGTGCGGGCCCGGTCAACGCGCAGGCATGCGGCCGCCGGGTCGGCGCCTGCCCTGGAGGGCGACTGTTCTTGCTCCGCAGTGGCGTGCCGGGCGATCTCATCGATCTCCAGCAGCGCCTCCCAGGCGCCGCGGCCGAAGACCATCTTGATGTCCGACTCCTGGAAGACGATGCCGAACCGTGCGCATAACGCGAGTGCCTGCACCGCCATGACGGTCGCGCCGACCTCTGCGACAACGGTCCCCGTCCGGGCAACGACGAACAGCACCGCCGTCGTGCCGCCGATAGCCAGGACTGTGTAGACCACGAACGGCCGACCGTAGAGACGCCGCCGCCAGTACCACAGCTGGCGGTGCAGGTTACTCGCCTCGGCGGAATAGCGAGCGTCGATCCAGCCGACGAGGCCGAAGGCCCGAATGTCTTTGGCGGCGCGGGTGCTCGTGGCCAGCTCACGCACGTAGTTGGTCTGCCGTTGCAGCGGCGTGAATTGGCGATTGAGTCGCCCCCAGTGGAAGAATGCCTCGGACCGCCCGCGACGGATGATAAGGGCGACGGCAGCAGCGATCACCGCGGGCCACGGCCCGGCGACGATGGCGAGGATGGTCACGGCGCCAGCGAGCTGGGTGTAGCGCGCGGCGAGGGCCAAGCCTCCCTCGGTGGCAGCGCCCGGCGTGAAGGTCCACTGCTCGTAGATCTCATCCACCATGCTCAGCCGGTCGGCGACATCGGAGCGTTCCATCACCGGCAGCGGCGCGTCCCGCAGCGCGAAGGTCATGAAGCGGGTCAGGCAGTAGCGGTCGATCCGGCGGGCGACCTCCTTAGAAAGCAGCAGTTGCACCGGTGCGAGGCCCTGCTGCAGGACGAAGGCGCCTAGCGCTAGACCGAGCCACCGGCCGGCGACGTCGAGGTCACCGCCGACCGCGAGATGCTGCAGCGCGATGCCGATGCCGACGATGAACGTCACTGGCCCAAGACCGGACAGCACGTGCAACGCGAGCGTGCGGCAGACGAGCCCGGCACCCGCCTTACGTGCGAGGGCCACTAATTGGCCGGCGGCCTCGCGCCGTTGCCGCTCACGCCTGATGACACCCTGCAGGATGGCACGCGGCAGCGAGCGCTTCGCTGCGCCGACATACCTCACAAGGCCCCCGCTCTGGCTCTGGTCGCACGCATGTCTGGTCGCTCGTTGGCCGAGGTTGTTCCGGGGGCTTTGCCCGAGCCCTGCCTATGGCATGAGACTCACGCCCCTCATGGGACACACTCCCTTCCGCATCTTTGACGACACTTGATGGGGTGTCAATGCAGGCTTTGGCGCACACTTGGTGGTGACCGAGAGCAGTGAGCATGGCCGGCAGCAGTGCTCGCAGGTCGCGGCGGCTTCGGCAAACTCTGGATCAGACGGGGCGAGTCGTCGACTGCTTGGGGATGCATCGCCGGCGCTGCAGGAGCAGGTACTTCACTCCGGCTCTTCGTCACCATCAAATTGTGCGCCAGAGCCAAATGCAGGGCGGAAAGACCTTCACCATCGTCGACAACGGGATGGCACCGCCTACGCCCCCAACATCCGCTGTGGACATAGGCGGTGAGGGGTGGACACGTTGCCGAAGTTGGGTGAGGGTTAGGCGGATGGCGGTTCCCGACACAGTCACGCGGGCGCGTCTGCGCCGGCAACCGAATCACGGGGGCACATCATGATCATTCTTGGTCTCGCGGGCGGCCTCGGCCATGACGCATCGGCAGCCCTGGTGATCGACGGACAGCTCGTGTCGCTCGCCGAGGAGGAGCGCTTCATCCGCAGGCGACACGCGCACGATCAACTGCCGGTGGAGGCAACCGCCTACTGCTTAGCCGCGGCCGGTATCACGATGGCTGACGTCGACGTCATCGCCACGAGCTGGCTCGTCGCCGACTCCGCAGACGTGCAGCGCGACATACAGGTCAGCCTGCTCGCCCACCCCTATTTCGCCGAGGGTCGGCGGCCCAGATGGGAGCAGGTTGCGCATCCGATCTCGCACGCCTCCGCCGCCTACCACACCTCCGGGTTCGACGAGGCGACAATCATCAGCACGGACGGCGTCGGCGACCGCATCTCGACCCTCATTGCCTACGCCCGCGGCGGGGCCATCGACGTGAAGCGCCACTGGCCGATCAGCGAGTCGCTTGGGATGTTCTATCTCGGTCTGACCAACTACCTCGGCTTCCGCTTCGGCCAGGAGGGCAAGGTCATGGGCCTAGCCTCCTACAGCGAGCCGGACAAGAGCTGGATGCCGTTCGTCCTGCACGACGACGGCGGCTACCACACGGGCCTGAGCCCGCTCGGCGAGGACCAGCCGAACTTCGGCCCGCCGCTGGTGAAGGCGTGGGCGGCCCGCGCGGCAGAGCGCTTCGGTCCGCCGCGGCCGCGGCAGTACACGTACAACCCGATCACCGCACGGCTGGAGGTGTCAGCCGAGACGGGCGAGTGGCAGCAGCACGTGGCGGCATCCGGCCAGCACGTCCTGGAGCGGGCGCTGCTGCACGTAGTCGAGAGCGCGGTGCGCGAGACCGGCTGCCGCAACGTCGTGCTCGCCGGCGGCGTCGGGCTGAACTGCACGGCCAACGGCGCCATCTGGCAGTCGGGGCTCGTCGACCGGCTCGCCATCTTCCCGGCCAGCGGCGACGCCGGCACCAGCGCTGGCGCGGCGCTGGCCGTCGCCGCAGCGGCGGGCGAGCGGCACGGCCGAGCTCTGGGCACGGCGGGCCTCGGCCCGCAGTTCAGCGACGAAGAGATGCGCACCGCCCTGCGCGACAAGGGCGTGCCCTACACCGACGTCGATGACATCGCCGACGCCGTCGCTGACCTCATCATCGACGGCCAGGTGGTGGGTTGGTTCCAGGGCCGTGCCGAGTTCGGACCGCGCGCGCTCGGGCAGCGCTCCATCCTCGCCTCGCCGCTGGAGCACCGGATGCACCACCGCGTCAACGCAATCAAGAATCGGGAGCAGTGGCGGCCCCTGGCACCCAGCATGTCCGCCGCAGCGGCCGAAAAGTACCTCATCAACCCGGGGCCCTCGCGGTTCATGCTGGCGGCCTGTCAGGTGCGGGACGAGATGCGAGCCGAGATCCCCGCCGTCGTGCACGTCGACGGCTCGTGCCGACCGCAGATCCTCGACGACGACGCCCCGGCGGAGTACCGCCGGCTGCTCGACCGCCTGGCCGCCCGGGGCCACCCCGAGATCGTCATGAACACCTCGTTCAACCTCGCCAACGAGCCGATCGTGCACTCACCTCAGGACGCGCTGCGCTCGTTCTTCGGCTCCGGCCTGGACGCCCTGGCGATCGGGTCGATGCTTGTGCAGAAGCCCGCCGGATGAGGTACTGCATGCTGGGCGAGACCGGCATGGAGGTCTCGGTCCTCACGTTCGGTGCGGCTCTGCTGCGCCTCGCCGTGCAGCTGGAGCATCGAGCACCCCGCAGTGCACTTCTCGGTGCGCGGCACCCTCACCGAGAAGCGCCTGCAGGAAACGCTCGGTGCGGAGGATCTCTACCCGGACGAGGTGCTGGACCGCATCGACAAGCTGGTGCTGCACGGCACTGGTATGCGCTCCGAGGAGTCCCGTTGGCGCGCACCGTACCTGCACACCGTGAACCGGCGCACTGGTCGCCAGGGGCACCCAGCGGACCGGCGAAGAGCGTGACGCCAGCCGGATCGGACCCCGACCCAGAGCCGGGCACCCCGCCACCCGCAGACGGCCACGTGCACAGCGAGTGCTCCTGGGATGCGCCCTACACGTCGATGGAGCTCGCCTGCCGTCGCGCCGTCCAGCTCGGGCTGCCGTCGATCGCGTTCAGCGACCCCGCCGACTTCACCGCGCGACGCTTCGCCGCGGACGTGGCGCCGCCGCACTGGCAGCGCAGCCTGGTGACCGACCGGGTACTCACTCCCCCGCCGCTGGACGTGCGGCGGTTACCCGCAGCATCGACGCGTGCGGGCAGATGTTCCCCATGCTGCGCCGTCCCCTGTGGAGCTGAGCGAACCGCACCGGCATCAGCGGCGCGTCGCCGACCTGCTCGGCGGCGCCTGCTTCGAGCGTGTTCTCGCCTCCGTGCATACCCTGCCCTCCGACCCGGGAGCCAGCACGGTCGACGCGGTGTTCGGCGTCCGTACACCGCACGAGGTGGTCCGGCGGTACCTTGGCGAGGTCCTGCAAGTCGTCGAACGCTTCGACGACTTCCACGTGCTGGCCCTCATCGACTACGCCGCGCGGTTCTGGCCGCATGAGTGCAAGGAGTACCGAGTGGCCGACTTCGAGGACGACTACCGCGCCGTGCCGGCTGTGCTGGCCGCGAAAGGCAAAGCGCTGGAGGCTAACACCCGCGTCCCGCTCAACCTCGACATCCTGTGGTGGCGGCGCGACGAGCGCCGGGAGGCGATCACATTCGGCAGCGACGCGCAAAGCCCCGAACAGGTGGCTCGCGGCTTCGCCGACGCCGCGGCACTGGCCGCGACGGCCCGGTTCGCGCCCGGCCACGAACTCAACGGCCTCAACGACCTGTGGACGCGGCGCTGATGGCCCCGGTGCGCATCCTGCCGGCCGCGGACGGCACCGCGGCGCTCGACGCCTGCGTCGCGGTCGTGGATGCCGGAGGCATCGTCGCGCTGCCGACTCGCCGGTGGTACATGCTGTGCGCCGACTCCACCGACGAGGCCGCGTGCCGAGGCATCTTCGTCGGCAAGGGCCGCCCAGCAGCAAAGCCCCTGGCGCTGGTCATGCCGTCGAACGCGGCCGTGGCGAAGCGCTTCGTGCTCTCGCCTGACGCCGGGCGGCTCGCCGAGCGGCTCTGGCCAGGCGACCTGGCCCTGCTCCTGCCGTGGCGGAGCGCCAAGGACGCTGATCAGCACCCGTGGCTCGGCACTGGCACCGCGATGGTCACCCGCGACCCGTGGCTGCTTGGCGACCTCGCGGCCCGCACCCGCAACCCGCCGGCCACGGCGGTCGTCAGCCGCAGCGACGGGCAGACGCCCACCAAGCGGGAGCCCGCACTCAGCCCGGCGGCCGTCGCGGCGTTCGCCGAGGCGCACGACGCCTCGGTGGATCTGCTCATCGACGGCGGGCTGTGCCCGCTCAGCATCGGCTTGACGGTCGTGGACTGCTCGGCACAGCCCATCGTCGTTCGCGCCGGCGCCGTGCACCCCCGGGCGGTCGAGACAGCGCTGCGCGAGCCGTGAGCCGACTCAGGAACGCTTGCGGATGCTCCAGACCGCGTCGATCGGCCACCGGCTTGTCCACTCTGCCGGCCGGTCGCCGAACGTGGTCCGGGCGTCCGCGGCCGGCGGCTCTTCGATAAGCCGCTCGACGAACAGGCCGTGCGAGCCGAACAGCCGCACCCACTCCCCGTAGCCGAGGACGAAGTCGACGGCGTCCGGCGCGACCTGCCGCGTGTGCAGCCCGAAGTACGCCTGGCGCAGTTCCGCGGTGAGCGTGCGGGTCTTGTGGTCCCAGCACATCGCGAAGAACGGCGAGTTGGTGCAGAAGGCGAGCTGCCCGCCCGGGCGCAAGACCCGGGCGAGCTCGGGCACCGTACGGTACGGGTCGGCCCACGACATCCCGCCGTAGTCGGAGAACGCCAGGTCGAACGAGGCCGCCGCGAACGGCAGCGCATGGGCGTCGGCCTGTACAAGCGCCGGCTGGTGCCCCGCGTCGCTGCGGCTGTGCCGGTCGGCGTGGCGGAGTTGGGCCAGGGAGATGTCCAGGGCCACCACCCGGGCACCACGCCGGGCCAGGGACTGTGCCCAGTGCGCGGCCCCGCAGCCCAACTCCAGCACTTCGCGGCCCGCGACGGGGTCCAGCACCCGCAGTTCGCTCTCCGGGCGGCGCCACAGCCCCCACGCCTCGGCGTGCGCGCCAAGCAGTCCGCCGTGCTTCTCCTGGTACCCGTCGCTCCACATGTCCCATGTGCGCCGGTTGCTGCGGGCGATCTCTCCGCCCCGGTGAGTGGTGGTCACCCAGCACCGCCGGCCGCTGCGGGTTCGTAGGTGATCGGGAAGTCGGCGTGGTCGAGGATCTCAAACGGCTTGATGCCGCGCTCCGCGATCGTCGGCGACGGCACGCCCATATAGACCGCGTCGGCGGGGAAGAACGACGGCCGGTACACCCAGCGCGGCCGGGTGCCGACGTTGGCGTCGGTCCCGTGCACTACCCAGCTGCAGTGCGCGATCACGTCACCGGGCTCGAAGGACATCTCATCGGACATCTCGCAGGAGTGCAGCCGCGGCGCGAGGCGGTAGGCCTCGTCGAGATCGACGCAGGCACCGCCGCGCCACAGCGGCCCGAGCTTGTGCGAGCCGGTCAAGTACCGCACCGCGCCCTGCTGCGGCTCCACGTGGTCGAGCGGGATCCAGAAGTAGATCCACGACCGGTCGGTGGGGTTCTTGTCCTGGTGCCAGCCCAGTGCCTGGCCGCGGTCCTGCCGCTGGCTCAGCGGCAGCTTGACAAGCAGGATGTCGTCGAAGAAGCGTTGCGCGTGGTCTCGACCCAGCAGCAGGGCGGCGTTGCGGCCGAGTTGCTTGGACAGCACAACGCGCTCGTAGAGCTCGTCGACCTCCGAGGGGCTGCGGAATGACTGCGACGCGGGCGAGGTCTCGAAGTCGAAGCCTTTGCGCTCCTCGTTGGCGTCCCCCTCCGGGCCCATGAGCTGCTGGGCCCGCTGCAGCATTGATCCGATGAGGTCCGGGTCGATCAGTCTCGGCAGCCGGATCCAGCCGTTCTCCCAGAACTTTTCGATCTCCGCGCGGGTGACTTGCCTGATGCCCGGGACGTCGGTGCCGGCGGACCGTTGCGCGGTGCCGGTGTCCTCGGGAGCGTCCTGAATACTCATAGCGTTCCCTTGCAATGCCGTCGTCTTCGTCGTTCTTGGGCCGAGGTCTCAGAACTCTCGGTGCGGTCCTTGCAGTGCCTTGTACTCGGGGTACGCGCCGGCCAGCCGGCGCAGACCGACCCGGGTCTCCTCCAGTGTCCAGAAGCCCGGCTGTTCAATCGACTCCGCCAGCTCCCACGGGCGGTAGCGACCGATGAGCCCGCCCATCACACGAAACACCTGCCCGGTGATCCAGCCCGCGTCGGTGGTGGCAAGGTACGTCGACAACATCGCGGCGTGCTGAGGTGAGCTGGCGTCGCCAGCGTCGTGGGACTCGGGGGTGCTGGCGCCCACATGCCGCGCCATCCGGCCGCGGACGCTCGCCGCATTGACCGCGTTGACGGTGACGCCATATGGGTACATCTCGTGCGCAAGCTCCAGTGTCATGCCGGCAATGGCACCCTTGGCTGCGGCGTGGGTGACGCCGAGGTCGGGGCGGCCGACGAGGCCCGTGGCGGCCGTGAAGGTGACCAACGCGCATGGGGAGCCAGCCCGTTCCGCACTGTTCGCTCGCCATCGGCGGCAGGCGGCCGCACCGACGAGGTACGTGTGTGTGGCGTGCGAGTCCAGAACGTTGCGCCAGTCTTCGATCGTCGTGTCCCACACCGGGTTGGTGCGCAGCGTGCCAGCGGCCGCGATTACGGCGTCGACGTTGCCGTGCGCGGCGAACAGGTCCTCAATCATCCCCTCCACCTGGTCGGCGTCGGTGACGTCACAGAATCGGCCCTCGACGCTGCTGCAATCCCCGGCCTCAGTTGCGAGCCGTTTCGCCACGTCGGTGACGACGGCCGTGTCCTGGCCGACGCCGTCGACGCTCGTGCCGTTGTCGGCGATTATCACCGTCGCTCCGACTTGGGCAGCCTGCACGGCGATGGCGGAGCCGATGTCGCCGGCGCCTCCCGTCACCAGGATGACCCGTCCCGCGAGATCGATCGGTACGGAAAGCGCAGTCATCTTCATCCGTTTTAACCTAGCCCTTTCATGAAATGGAGGTCAGAACAGCGGGATTGGACTGCTATGGCTGCCCGGGTTCCGCGACCGTGCCGTCGGCGCGGTACCAGGTCTGTGCGCGGTAGGCACCGAAGCTCAGGCTGCGCGCGGCGAGGCGCTCCCCCTCGGTCACGACCCCAGCGTGGTGAGCGATGTCGCTGTCGAAGAGGATGAGCGTCCCGGCATCACCCAGCGCCACGACGCGCTGGTCATTGAGCTCGGTCGGCAGCACCCGCGCGTCGTCGTCGCTCGGCACGATGTTCCGCTTGCGGTTCTCCCGCTGCATCTCGCGGGTCAGCCGGTGCGAGCCGGGCACGCAGTGGAACGGGCCGTTGGCTGGTCCCACGTCCGTCAAGTACACGAACGATTTGAGGTGCCGCATCTTGTCATGGTGGAGCTGCTGGACCCGAGTGATGCTGCCGACCACGTCGAGGATCGCGTAGACGGTGCGGCTGAAGATGTACCCCTCGCCGAAGAACCCGCTGACCACTGCCTCCAGCTCGGGCCGGGCGAAGGCCGCAGTCAGTGTTGGGAGCACCGAGGCGTCCATGTCGGCGCGCTCCATTCGCACCGACTTGCCCAACGAGTACTCCTCGTGGTGCGCCCACGACGGGGTCCGCTCGAACAACTCGTGGCACTCCCGGGTCGCTGCGGTGACGGCCTGAGCGTCGAGATAGCCGGGCACGAGCACCACACCATCCTTTTCCAGCGCATCCAGGACCGCCGGGACTTCGTGGATGTCGGCGTGCTCGATCGTCTGGTCCTGCTGCGTCGCCATGTTCAGCCTCCGTTGTGAGGATCGTTGCCAGCGCTCAGGTGCCAGCCAGCCGTTCAATCACCGGGCGGACGAGGTCCAGGTGCGCGTCTCGGAACACGTAGTAGCTGATGCCGGTCCGGGCCCGGCGCTCCAGCAGTAGGTCTGCCAGCTCCTGCGAGTCGCGGCCCAGCAGGTGCTCTGGGGTCTGCCGGGCGGTCGCCGCGCCCACCCCGGTGGCGGAGACGTAGTCGTCCAGTTGCCGCCCCGCATTGGCACCGGTCCCGGCCCGCACGACCAGGACGTTTAGTTCGACGTCGGCGGCGCGATCGCCGAGGTGGTCCCGCAGTGTGCGCGCCTTGCGCTCGGTGGACTCCAGTGACATGTCGTCCGCGATCTCCCGCGGCGTCGAGCCTGCCGACATGCTGCGGGAGAAGCTCACGATGTCGGCCGAGCGCGCCGCGAGCCGCAGCATCCGGTCGCCGCCGGCGCCGACGAGTAGCGGCACCCGAGGGCCGACCAGTCCCTGCAACCCCTCTACTGTGTAGTGCTTGCCCTGGAACGAGAACGGCTCACCAGTCCAGCTGTAGCGCAGGATCTCGATCGCCTCAGCGAGCCGGTCGACCCGCTCCCGGCCAGGGTCCATCAGGATGCCGAGCTGCCGGTAGTCCCGCTCCATCCAGCCAGCACCAATGCCCAGCTCGAATCGCCCCTCTGAGAGAAGCGCGAGTGTCGTGGCGTCGCGGCCGAGAAGCGCCGGATGCTGGAGATCGTTGTTGTGCACCAGGGTAGTGACAGTCAGCGATGTCCGCGCCGCCGCGTCCGCGAGCGCCACGAACGGGGCGAACTGAGGGGTGGTGTGCAGCGGGACATGCAGCCCGCTGAAGCCGCCATTCTCAACCCGGGCCAGTAGGTTGAGCCATGCCTCGCGGCTCGGCGCACCTTTAGTGAGCACCCCGAACCGAAATGGCCGTGTTGCCGCGTTCATAGCCGCCTCACCTCGCAAGACAGATCGGCCGGGATCAGCGGCCCGGGATCGGAGCCCGCAGGCCGCACAAGTTCCGCGGGCAGCACACAGCCGGCTTCGCGTAATTTGTTCAATACCGCCCACCGGGTGAGCTCGTTGGCCGCCAGGGTGTCCCAAGGCGTCGCACCCCACCGCTCGCGGTATCCAAGCCAGGCAGCGGGCCCCGGCCCTATGGCCGCGTAGGCCGATGCGAGGTGGTGCGCTGCCACCCAGGACACACACACCACGGGCCGATCCGATGCACAGGCACCCCGAACCGTGTCCGCTGCCGGGCCGTCCAGTCGCCCCGGCTCCACCAGCGCAACGACGCCGATTCTCAGGCCGTACGGCTCGGCTAGCGCCATCGCAGCGACCGCCTCGGTCACCGCCACGTCGCCCACCGCGACGATCGTCGCGTCGTCGACGTCCGTGCCGTGCATCCGTATCCCGAGCGCCGGGCCGCCCGGGTCCGGCAGATTGAGCAACTGCTGCTTGGAGCAAATCAGTGCGGCCACGACGTCCCGGTCGCCCAGCAGCTCCTGGAGCCGGTCGTGCGCGGACGCGGCGCCGATCGGGAAGACCACCCGGACCTGGCAGTCGGCGCAACGGGCCAGCAGCATGCCAACCAGGTCGGTATTTTGGTGCGTCGGAGAATTCCCCCAGCCGAGACTGGTCAGCACAACTCCGAGCGGCGGCCGACCAGCAGATGGACGGGCGGTGAGCAGTTTCAGATACTGGGCGAGCTGGGTTGCCAGCAGCGGAGCGAACGCCTCATACGACACAACGGCTGCGGGTCTGCCCGCCTCGACGTGCCCCCACGCCCAAGCGGAGCACAGCTCTTCCGCAAGCACCTCCGTCACCAGGCCAGCGGCCAGGCACTGGTCGAGCCGGTTCGACACCCCCTCATCCGGCGACAGCACCCGCACCGACTGCATTGACAGCAACCGGTCGACTGCGCTCATCGGCGAGCCGATGAGCGCAGTCGCGGCGGCTATCGAGCCGCCTGTAGGCGTGACCGGGGTGGAAGGGTGTTCCGAAGTCGGCAGATGGGTGCGGATCCGGCTGGCCAGGCGGCGCACTCCGGCCGGGACGCCGCCGTCCGCATCGACCACCCGGGGATGGTTGAGCGTGTCGAGCCACTTGCGCACCTCCTCAACAAGACGTGGGTCGGCAAGGTCAAGACCGCCCGGTTTGTGCGCATGGTGGCCATGGAAAGGCCGCCCTCCCACTTCAGCAGGGGCTGGCCAGCCCTTCTCCGTGACGCTCAGCCAGACGACCGGCGTCCCGGATCCGGCCAGTTCCCAGGCGCGCCGTGCGGCCTCTCCGGCTTCCGCAGCATCTGCGCCGCTGTCAAGCACGGTGTACCCCATGCCCTCAAGCAGTCCGCGCAGTTGCGCCGCTGAGAACCTGGCGGCCGAACCCATTCGGGCTCCGTTGACGTTAACGACCGGCAGCCAGCAAGCGCCATGAGCCGGACGTAGCACGTCGTGGTGTGCGAACGCGGCCAGCGCTGCAGGGGTCTCGCACTCTCCGTCGCCGACCACGACCGCAACGCGCAGTCCCGGGCTGGCCGCGGCGATGCCCTGGCTCACCCCAAGCGCTGGCCCCAGCTCACCGCCGACGTAGGGCACTTCCGGCTCGCCCAGCAGCTCCGTCGGGTCACCCCCCGGTGCGCCGTAGCGCCGGATGGCGGCGCTGATCGCGCCCAGCGACGCGCCGGAACGCAGCGCCTGGTGCGCGAACGTGTAGCTGCTGGCGTGCCCGGTCCCCACGACAAGCAGGAACCCCTCATCGGTGCACGCCTGAGCGAGGTGGGCAGCGGCCCACGCGATACCAGGGTTGCAGCCCCAGTGACCCACCGCCCGTGACCGCTGGGGCTCGCCCGGCGGCGGCCACGTAAGCCCCGCCGCGTGGCTGAAGCTCAACAGGCAGGCAGCGCGCCAGTAATCGGTCGCGGCGCTGCTGACGGGCGCCGCAGCATCATGGACGGCGGTCACTCTGTGCCGCCTCCCCCGCTGCCGCGGCGCGCGAGGACCACGCCGGTGTGCTCCACCGTCTCAAACCCTTCCTTCGGTGCGATCTCCGTCAGCCGCCGGGACAACTCCGCTCGGAATGCGGGCAGCTGGTCACCGAGCTGGGCCGGTGACGCGTACGACGTAGACAGCTGCTGCCCGATGACCTCATCGACGGAAAGCCAGCGGGTTGAGGTGAAGCGGCGCTGCTCAATGGCACTGAACGAGGATTCGAGCAGCACCTCCTCATGTGTGCGCTCCGGATGGCTGTAGGTGCCGCTGCCGGCCCGACGCCGCGGACCGAGGAACTGAGTGATCACCTCGCGGGTGACCTCGAGCCACGCCCCCTCCAGCGCGCCAGTCCGCGACCAGATGCTCGCCGAGCCCGACACCAGGGCGGCACCGCCTCCCGGCCCGATCACCTCGTCAAGAACGCGCAGGACGTGATCGCGATCCATCCAGTGGAAGGAGGCGCCCATCGTGCACAACCGGATCGTGGGCAGATCGGCCACGCGCAGGTCCTCGGCACGTCCCGTGATCCAGCGGATCTCGCCCGGGCCGCCGACCGGCTCCTGCCGCACTCCTTCGACGATCATCTCCGGGTCGGGGTCCACCGCCCAGACCTGGCACCCGGCCCGTGCCAGCGGCACGGCCAACTGCCCTGTGCCACAGCCGAGGTCCAGCACTGTCGATCCCTGACCGAGCTCGAAGACGTGCCCCAAGTAGTCGAAGACCTCAGCCGGGTATGGGGGCCGATACCGCGCGTAGTAGGCGGCCGTGCCAGCGAACAGGTCATGGTCGTGGGGCGGGCCTTCCGACTGCCGTTGCATCACTTGCTACCGTCTTTCTCGCGGCCCTTGAGGAAGAGCACTAAATCGGCCATTCTCTCGGAGACCGCCGTACTGGACCGGGCTTCCCGGATCATCGACAACGCGTGTCGCCGATCGGCTTGGGAGAGTCCGTCCAAACTGAGCCCTTCACGTTCGAGCCGCTCTTTCAGTTCGGCTGGCGCCTGGTAGGGCCGACGGTCCGGCGGCTGGTGCAGCCAGGCCAGCTCTGGCAGCGGGCCACCGGCCGCCACGACGACGGGCGGCAGGGCACGTCGTCGCACCACAACGGCGGTCCCGGTCACCGGTCCGGCGCTGAAGCGGAGCCGAGCTCGGGTGACCCGAGTGACCAGCGCGGTGAGGTGCGGCGCGACGATGACGTCTCGGCCAGCCCAGCGTTCATGGTGGCCAGCTACCACTGCGGCAGCCTGCTCCGGACGTGACCCTGCGGCCCGCAGCTGGGCGGTGAGCGCCTCCCTTGCGACCCCGTCGCCGCACACCAGGCGGGATTGAATCCCGGCCGCCTCCGGTGCTTTCCCGTCGGCCACGGGGTTGTCGCCCACCACTAGGGCGACCCGTACGTCGACCTTCTCCTCCTCCAGCAGCCGGGCCCAGAAGCGCGGGTCCTCTTTGACCAGGCCGTAGTCGCGCGACTCGACGACGCTGCTGACGTGACGCCCCAACTCGTCGGGCAGCGGCGGGGTACCTGGGCCGGCGTTCGACGCGACGATGATCCGCCAACCCAGATCGATGGCGGTCCGCAGCAGCTCCTGGGCACCGGGCAGGATCATGGCGTCGCCGGGGTCGGCAGTCAGCTCCGCCAGTACCGCTGCCCGGGCCGCGGGGCTCTGTGGGTCAAGGGCGCGCAGGCAGGCGTCGGGGTTGGCTGCGGTCAGCACCGCGGCTCGTACCTCGCGTTCGGGCCGGTCGTCGCCGACGGCACGAGCCGCCCGCACCACCCGCCCAGCCAGGCCGGGTCGTGTCCGGGTGACAAGCGTCCCTCCGGCATCCACTATGAGCACAGGGGGCCGGTCATACATCGACGAGGTCCATTCTGAGGTCCCCGCCCCATCCCGGAGCGGTCGGTACTGGCAGCGCGGCGGTGTGCGTGCCGGCACCGATCGGCACCGGCAACTCTGCGAAGTGGGCGCAGCGCCGCAGCTCGAGCAGTAGGTGCAGCTCAACGGCTTCGATGCGCTCACCGATCGCCGCGAGGTGCAGGGCTGGCAGTAGCCCGCCCCCGTGCGGAGCGCATCGCGCACCGGCGTGGGCTGCGGCCCGCACCAGCGTCCGCAGGCTCATCAGACCGCCGCAGAAGACGGCGTCCGGCTGCCAAACGTCGACCCGGCCGGCCCGCAGCTGTGCGGCGTCGGCCACGCCATAGCAGTGTTCACCAGCAGCGTGGGCAGTGCCGAACTCCCCGGCCTGTGCCTGCTCCACCTCGTCCGGGTGACAAGGCTCCTCCACCCAGGCAAGCCCGCCAACCACCGGCGTGCACGCCGCGCGGACCCGGTCGGGATGCCATGCACCGTGGAAATCAACTGCCAGGCGCCCCGGACCATGGCGGCGAAGGAATCCGGTGGTGACGTCAACCAGCTCCGGCCCGAGAATCATCGGATCCCACTTCTGCACCGCGTAGGTATCGGCCACCGAGTCCATCACGGACGCCACCTGCGGTCCGCTGTCGCGGACACCGAAGCACGTCGCGTAAGCGGGCACTCGGTCAGTGACGGCGACAGGTGCCAGCAACTGCCACACCGGCAATCCGACCCGTTTGGCCATCAGATCCCAGAGAGCTAGTTCGGCCGCGCCGACGCTGACGGCGAGCAGACCGGTGTGCGCGTGCCGGGTCGCGCGGCGCAGCCGCCGCGCGAAGTCGGCCGGGTCCACCTGGGCGGGTAACCGCGGGAACGCAGCTGCCAGCAAATCGGTCACGGGACGGGCGACAGTAGCGTCGACCGGCCCCCACCAGCCCCAGCGCTCGCCGTCGCTCACCCCAACGAGCCAGCCGCGCACCGGATCGGTTCGGAGGTAAGGTCGCACCGCAGCGTGATGCTCTGTTTGCGCTGGGGCGGGTACGGTGAACTCGCGCAACGCAACCCGCGCGACCGGGACCAGCTGGTCCGGGCCGGTGGTCACGAGGTCCGGGGCGGAGCTCACACCCGCGGCCCCTCTACAGGCCGGTCGGCGAAGCGCGAGTACCACAGCGGCCGATAGTTCTCCCACGAGCGCGGGGCGAGCCCAGTTGGTGCGAACACGGCCTCCAGCTCGGTCCGCAGCTTCATGTAGTAGCTGAGGTCCTCGGCCTCCCGGTGGCGGGCGCGCCGCATGTAGTCGTTGTGGGCCTGGTAGACCTGGATTCGCGGGAACGTACCGACATGCGGCGCCAGGTACGCGATGCCGTCCACCGCTTTGTCGTAGGAGTCAAGGCCTGCCACATAGGTGAAGTCAGCCATGATGTCGAGATCGCGGCAGTCTTCCATGATCTCGGCGGCCCGCTCCAGGGTGAGCGACGCCTTTGTATCCTTCAGCAGCAGTGACCGTCGTTCAAAGCACTCCAGCGTCAGGGTCAGGTGGAACGGTCCGCATGCCTCCCGCAGCTTCTCCAGGTCGGCGCGGTCGCGCAGCACCGATGACAGCAGGTGGAGCCGGCCGGTGAACCCGTACCGCCCTGCGGCCCGGCGTAGCGCCGCCATGTGGTCGATCGCCATGCCGGGATAGTGGAAACAGCCGCTACAAACCGTGATGACCTCGGTGTGGCTCAGGTCCGGCCAGTCATTGTCGGCCTGCAGCCATTCCAGCAACTCGGCGAGCTGGCTGTCTGACGTCAGCGTGTCGTCAGCGGCGTCCTCGATCACATTCGGGCAGAACATGCAGCCGGTGCAGCGCGACCGGGAATGGGTGTTGAGCGTGATTGACCGGCCGCCGGCGCGCAGGTACGTCAGCACGACATCGTCGTTCTCTAGCGCGACCACGTCGGCAACTGGCCCTCCCTCGACCAGCAGCGCGCCGTTGGCGACCTCGAACCGGGACTGTTCGTTGTCGAACGGCAGGATAATCTGCCAGGCCTCGTCCGAGCCCACCGGCCGAAGCTGCATCCGGGCCCTGGGGTAGTCGCGCAGCGGCCGGGCGCCCTCGGCGTTGGCTGCGATCAACGCGACGTCCATAAAGGGCACGCTGTACTCCTCGGACAGCGCCTGCAGCTGTTCCACCGCCGGGCACATCGTCATTCTGGTCACCATCCGCCTCCGATCGTCGCCGGGTATTCGATGCCGTCCTGGTTGGGGCCGCGGTCGCTGAGGGACACCGTCCCCAGGTCGGCCACCGCACCTTCGAGATGTCCGCCCGCGAGCCGGGCATCCTCTTTCATTGAGAACAGCCGCGCGTCGACGAGCGACACGAGGGCGCGGTAGGCGTTCCTGGCCTCCTGCCGGGGGACGGTGCAGGACTCCAACGTGGCCAGGGCGAAGCTGCACGGGCGCGGCGAGGACACTTTGATGTCGCGACACAAGCAGTGAACCTTGTCGACGAAGGCATCGTGGCTAAGCCCACCGGCGGCAACGATGACCTCGTCACCACCGAAGGTCCCGCAGATGTGAAAGACGACGTCCTTGAGGTGTTTTGCCGCCCAGTTGCTCGTCAACTCGCCCACCGTACGCATACACGCGTTACCGGCGAGGTGGCCGAAGGTGTCGGGGTCGGAAGCTCTCCGCTCGCTCACGTACTCACGCAGGCCGTCCACGTCGCCTATGGCAATGTGCATCTCCTCCGCGACGAGTGCCGGCAGCATCGCGATCAGATACTGCTCGAAGGACGGATATGCGATCAACGAGGTGAGCGGGTCGCAGTAGAGCACCCCCTCCTCCACGCCGACAGGTGTCTCCCCGGATCGAAGGTACATTGTCCGGTAACCCTGATTCGTCACCACATCTCCCCTAACCGTTCGGCCGCCGAGTAGTTGGTTGCCCGTACATTGAGCGATTCCAGCAAGCCGAGGATCCTGGTAGCTGCGTCTACCCGTTCCCGCGGGTCCGGGACGTCGACAGGCAGCATGCCGAGGCGCTCCACGAGCTTTTCAGCCCAGAGGTTCGCCTCGACGGAAAGGCCCGGGATGAGGGGGGTGTGGTACTCCGTCTGCCAAAGCAACAACACGGCCCGGTCGTTGCGCTGCCGCACCTCGTCCAGCGTGCGCCGATGCAACTTGCGAGCGATCGTGTGATCCATGCCTACGTGGGCCCACGCGGAGTCCGGGTCCTCGAAGTCGTCGATGCGGATCCCGAGACGCTCCGCGTCCTCCCAAACCGGCATGGTCTCGTCCGTCATCGAGAAGACGGAAAGCATGAAGTGGCCGGTGTACTCGTCAGTGAGGAACTGATGTGTCAGCTCGTAGTCCTCCGGTGCCTCGCCGGGGTAGCCGACCATGAATGAGCACCGGTACTTGACCGGCCCGCCGGAAAGCGCCTCATGCGCCCGCCGGTTGTGCTCCGCGCGGACCTGTTTGTGCATCAGCTCCAGCGACTTGGGGCTCATCGACTCGAACCCGATCGACAGGGTCGCGCAGTGTGCCTCAGCGAGGCGCTCGATCGTCTCCCGGCCGGTGATGACGTTGGCTCGGGTGTAGGCCTCCCACGTCACATTGACGGCAGGCAGCAGCTCCAGCAACTCCCGCATCCGTCGCGGCGGAACCGTGAAGGTAGAGTCCATTGCGCGGATGTGACTTGCCCCGTTGACGTCGTGGTAGCGCGCCCAGTCGGCGGCGATCTTCTCGGCCGACTTGTACCGCCACTTCGGCGACGCCATCGGGAACGAGCAGAACCGGCAGGAGAACGGGCAACCTCGCATCGACTCGTACGGCACGACCGCGCGACTCTGATCGCCAAAGCCCGGAGACGGATGCGTCTCAATGTCGATATAGTGAAACGGCGTCTGCCGATAGGTCTCGGGCCCCGTGCGCACCACCAGGTTCGGCACCTCGTCGAGCTCACCGCGGCCGTCGAGCGCCGCAAGCAGCAGCGGGATCGCATCCTCGCCGTCGCCCCGCACGATGATGTCCACATTGGAGTGCGCCTGCATGATGCGGTCGTACTTCAGGTTGCTGTACTGCCCACCAAGCACCACCGTGGCGCCCCCGAAGCGCTGTTGGATCCAGTCCAGGGCCAGCGCCAGGGTCCTGCGGTCGCAGATGAACGTGGTCGAGAGGAAAACGATGTCGTGGTGTGCGGCTGGCTCGCGGCTACGTTCCCAGACGTCGAACAGGTCGAAGACCTCGAATGGCCGCTCCGCAGCGAGCAGGATCGACTCGAGCGTGAAAGACGTTAAATGCGGTACGGCGCCACGTTTGGGCCGCAGCAGCGGGCCCCAGCGGGTGCCATCGTGGTAGCTCAGGTCGATCAGTCGCAGGTCCCCGAGCGGGTGCTGGGAGTACTCAGTCGCCAGCGGGTGCGTCGCCTTCCGGTCGAACATGGTGCCGCGGTAATACGCGCTGTTCTTGAAGTAGGGTCCTTCGCCGGCGAGAACCAGGACGGATTTCATGGTCATCGTGCGCTGCGTGGGTGTCGTCAAAGCTCACCAACCTAGTCGGTCTTCGCCACGCCGGTCGTAACCAATCACGTATGCACCCGCGACATCGTCGTTCACGTGAACAGAACCCGTCAAGGGGATCTACTGTGTCGGCGGTAGCTCAACACGTAGTGCTGCGTGGGGAGTTGGTGGAACACCGCGCGCCGGGGTTCACGCGCCGCGACACCCAGTCGTCCCAGGACGTGACCCAAGAGCTGCCGATGGAGTTGGAGCGTAACTGCTGGACGGTCGGCCAGGCGGTGGGCACGCAGCCGGGCCGGTTGCAGTACCGGGTCGGGTTTGTGCGCTGGGACGAACGCGCGGTGCTCACGGCCGCTGGCCGAGAGCGCCGCGACATCGGCGGCGCCCCGGACGAGGTCTTCTTCGCCCCAAGCCCGCCCAGGCCCTGGCCACGCTCCGCCGCGCGCACGCCGCCGGGGCGCAAGCCAGCTTCTTCGCCGCCGACGTCTCCGGGATCGTCCCCAGCCGGGGCCTGGCGGCCCATGGGCACCACCGACTCGAAGGAAAGCCCGACTGCCACGTGGCCGTGCTCCGTGAGGGGCCAGGTCACCCGCTGGACCTTCTGGCACCGCTGGAGCTGCACGGCCTGCTCACCTACGCCTTCTTCGCCGCGGCCACCGCCCCAGCCAAACAGGAAGCCGCCATACAGCGTCCCCGAACCCCGGTCTCGCACCCGTCCCCCTAACCGGGCCGCGTACTCCTACACGTCCTTCGCCAGCTGCTGCCCGCCCCCACGACACGACCACGAACACGTCACTCCTGGTCTCTGTGGCGCGGCCACCAGCGCGGCCTCCAGCACCTCGCACGACAAGCTCACCGTCGCTGGTACGCCTACCCCGACATCGCCTGCGACCACAAAGATCACGACCTACGGATGCCGTGTCTGTCAAGCGCGAGGTGGACACGCCATAGAGCGTGAGACCTGAGCCAACCGCAGGGCTGGAGCCGGGGCAGCGCCCGACGCTAGCCTGAACCCACCACGTTGGTGACGGACCGGACACCACCCAGATACGGCACGATGCCCGACGAAGCGGGTAATCAGCCCATAGCAGTAATGGAGCACAGATGCCCGAAGGCTGGCAGTGGGATCAGACCTTGTTCCGCGGTAGTGCTGACTACTACGACCAGGGTCGGTTGCCCTACGCGCCGGGATACGCGGCCGAGCTCGCCCGCAAGCTTGGCCAGCACGGCCAAGGCCGACTCCTGGATGTCGGCTGCGGCCCCGGCACTGTGACCCTCGCGCTGGCACCCTACTTCGCCGAGGTCGTCGGCCTTGATCCGGACCCGGACATGCTCGCTGCGGCGCGGCGCCGCGCGGAGCACTTGGGCGTGCAGAACGCGAGCTGGGCCGAGGCGCGTGCCGAGGACCTTCCGGCAGGCCTTGGCGTCTTCCGTACAGTGCTCTTCGCCCAGTCATTTCATTGGACGGACCGCGACCGCGTCGCCACGACGGCGTTCGAAATGATTGAGCCGGGCGGCTATTTCGTACACATGAGCGACCTCAAGGAGCCGCCCGCGACTCCGGCCCTGCTGCCCCACCCGGCGCCGCCATTCGAGCGGATCTCGGTGCTCGTGCGCGCATACCTCGGCGAGGTGCGTCGGGCCGGGCAGGGTGTGCTGCGCTACGGCACGCAGAGCGGTGAGCGTGCGATTCTGGAGCGAGCCGGGTTCGAGGGTTACCAGCGCCTGCTCGTCCCGTCCGGTGTCGTGGTCGAGCGCAGCATCGACGACATCGTCGCGTGGGTCTACTCTCGGTCGGACTCGGCACCGCACCTGTACGGCGATCGTCTCGACGAGTTCGAGCGCGACCTGCGTGCACTGCTGCATGAGGTCTCGCCTGACGGCGTCTTCGCCGAGCACCTCCCGGATACCGAGATCTGGTTCTGGCACAGGCCCTCGCGCGCATGAATCCGTTCGGCCGTCCGCTGCGGACCTTTGCGGTGGACGGCCGCCATGGGTTACCGCGGGATGACGGTGGGGCAGCCAAGGCCCACCGCCCCCTCATTGCATCCCCGAGATCTCCCTGTTCTCCTGCTGGCGCTCAGCATGCTGCATTGCCGCCGCGATCTCGCTGCGGATGAGTTTGGACTCCTCGAAGCCGCCCACCTCGACCTCCTCGAGCCCGGGCGTGGTCTGGAAGGTGGCCTTTACCCGCTCCCCGGTGAACTCGAACAGCACGACGCCGAGCTGTTCCAGCCCGGCCGGTAGCTTCTCCGTTTCCTCGCGGTGCACGAGAAACGCAGTTGACGGCCCCCACAGCTCAAAGCATTCGTCATGCCAGGTCTTCCGGTACCGGTGGACATCGCCGTTGGAGACACCGAGCAGCCGAGCCGCACGCAGCGTGTCGAGGATGCGCTCGCGGTCGGCAGGGTCGATGGCACCCTGCCGACCGTCACTGCCGCAGTAACCGGTCCAGAAGGACTTGTGCAGGAACAGCACCACGGCGCGGTCCTTGACCGACTGTGCGATGGTGGCCAGCCACTGCCACTGCTCGTCCTCCTCGGGCAGGCCGGTGCCGAAGATCTGACTGTTGAGCCCGACCAGTGCTATGTCGCCGAACCACTTCAACCAGGGTGCCGGGCCGAAATGGCGGCGATACCGGGCTATGCGCTCGGCCGTGACGGTCCACCAGGTGCGCTCGTACGGCTCGCCGATGTCGTGGTTGCCGGGGATGAGCAGCATCGGAGCGTCGATCAGGCGGAGCAGCTCGCTGGCGGCGAGATAATCCTCCTCCGAGTCCGGGTTGGACAGCACCGAGTCGCCAGCGTGGACGACCAGATCTGGCTGCAGGCTCTCGTTCACGAACCGGGCCAGCGTGCAGAAGTTACGGCGCAGCGGGCCGTCCCAGCGTGATAAGTGTGTGTCAGAGATCTGCACCAGACGCAGTGTCGTGGTGCCGTCGGCGGATGTTGTCATAGCTCTCCCAACGATTCTTGCAGGAGGCACATTTATTCGATCCTAGGCGAGCCTCATAGGCCGTTCAATCGATCGCGCTCGATTTGTGAGAACGCTTCCCGTCGATCTTTCTCGGCTCTAGGATGTTGGCGTAGATCTTGGGCGCTCAGCGCTCGTCATGTGTTCATGTCACCTTTCAGCACAATGCCCAATGTCACGCCCTGCACGCCAGACGACTCGACTTGGATGACGCGGCGACAGTATGCAGCCAATCGTGCTGGCATCCGACGGTGTCGCGCGGCAGGTGACTATTCCAAACTGCAAGGGAATCGCTCATGCGCGACGTCCTCAACGTGGAAATGCTCCGCCAGCAGTATCGCGATAGCGGATTTTGTGTGACACCGCCCGTTATCCCGCAGGAACTCCTCGACGAGGCGAACGTCGCCGCGGAGGCAGTCGCCGCGGGGCAGACCGACACCGGCCTGCCGCCGAAACTACGGGAGCGCGAGCGCGGCAACGGGCCACAGCAGCTGGTCAAGATCGCCGAGCCGCACAACTCCAGCCACTTGCTGCGCAGGCTGGTCGCTTGCCCAGGGATATGGCAGCTCGCGGCCGCAGTAACCGGCGCCCGGGCGCTGCAGGTCTGGGCCGTGGACCTGTTCATCAAGCGCCCGACCGACGAGGCGCCGGTGGCCAACATCGGCTGGCACCAGGACGGCCCGTTCGCCCCGTACTGGCGCGGCGACATCTTCACCGTCTGGGTCGCGCTGTCCGCGGTCTCAGCCGACGCGTCGCCGCTGCGTTATGTGCCTGGCTCGCAGCGGCTCGGCCCACTGGGCCGCACGGACTTGTTCCAGACCGACCTGGACGCAGCGCATATCGGGCTGCCACTGCCGGACGGGTTTCACTGGAGTGAGGTGACAGCCGAAGTCGCGGCTGGTGGCATCGCCCTGCACCACCGCGACATGCTGCACGCCAGCGGGCCCAACCGGTCCGGCGAGCCCCGGCGGTCGGTAGCCATCCGGGTGCGCACGGACCGGTGCGTCATGGACCGTGATGCGGACGCAGCCCGGGTCGCACACCTGGGCGACGAGGCCCTCGCACCAGTTGTTTACGGCGATGCGCGGCTGTTCGCCAAGCCAGGAAACCGGACGTAACCTCCAAGCATCGCCGCAGAAGCCACCGAGCACGACCACGCCTGGTAGTCGTCAGCGGCACGAAAGACGCCGGCCGCATCCACAAGCCATGGCTCGGCATCCGCGAGGAGAACCCGGGGCACCCTGGACCTGTCGACCCGCATGACCGGCGGCCACCACAGAGAGACCCGTTGCTCGCAGTCAGGCGGATCCCCGCACGACCAGATGGGTCGGGGTAATCACCGAGGTCAGAGGGTGGTTGCCGCTGTCCCCAGGGAGGGGCTGTCCTGAATCCCGGCTGAACAGCAGGCGGACCATCAACCGTCCCATCCCTTCAATGTCCTGGTGGACGGTCGTGAGGGGTGGATCCGTCGTCTCAGCTATGGAACGCAGGTCGTCGAAGCCGATGACGGCCACGTCCTCCGGCACTTTGATCTCCCGGTCCCGCAGTACCCGCAGCGCCCCTGCCGCCATGAGGTCCGACGCAACAAAGACCGCGTCCAGATCGGGGCACCGGTTCAGCAGTACGCTCATGGCGGCGGCGCCGCCATGCAGCGTGAAGTCGCCCTCGGCAATGAGGGAGGGCGTACTGTCCAGCAGGATGTCCCTATAGCCGTCGAGTCGGTCCACCGAAGCAGCTTGATCGAGCGGACCCGTAATGGTTGCCACACGTTTGCGTCCCAGCGAGACGAGGTGACGAACGGCCTCTCTGGCTCCGCCGCGGTTGTCGGCATCGACATAGGCATACCCGTGGTCGTGATATCCGGAGCCAGAGAGGTGACGGCCGCCGTAGATGGCGGGAAGGCCCATCCGCTCGACTATCTCGGGAAGCGGGTCATCGGTGCGCAGCGAGAACATCAGGGCACCGTCGACATGGCCACCGCCCAGGAAGTTGGCGACGAGCGGGTAGTCGTCGGGTTCCTCGATGTACAGCAGGAGCAGTTGTGCGCCATGGCTCACGAGTTCTTGCCGGATGCCACGCAAGTGGTGGTCGAAGAAAGGGTCTACGAAGAGCCGGTTCTGCGGTTCGGTGACCACGACGGCGACTGCATCGTTACGGCGGTTGACGAGGCGCCTGGCCGCCTGGTTCGGCACGTAGCCGAGCTCGGCCACGGCCTTGCGAGTGCGGGCCGCGGGTTCCGTACGTACGCCCGGGACACCGTTGACCACGCGAGAAACCGTCGAGCGTGAGACCCCCGCACGGCGGGCAACATCCTCGAGCGTTGGGCGCGATCCCTGGGGCTGTTTAGCCAACATGCTCTCCGTCGCACAGGAGTTCGATGAGTACTTGCTGGGCACAGTAGCCGTCCTCGAAGCTGGCTAACCTATCGGAGCGTCGACGTGTGGTCACGGCACTGATCCAGTCGTTGAGTTGATCGAGGAACGCGTCCGCCCATCCGGTCACCTCTCCACTTAAATCCTCCAGCTGGCTGGGGGCAAGCAACTTGACCGTTTCCCAAGCGACGCCGACCCGTCGGTTAAGAATCTCGACTTCCGCGACATCCCCCACTCACGCGTCCTGGTGGGATCGCCCATCGGCAAGGAGGTGGCACCTGCCGGCCGCAACTCCACCGCCAGCCAGCAGCCCGGCAATTACGCACGAAGGACGGCAATGCGCGTAACGGGCAGTGGTCCCGGACCCGCGCCACGGCATGGGATCTGGTCCGGGCCACCGAGGTACACGGCTACGACGTCGTCTGCGGGGAGAACGTCCCGGACTTCGTCACCCGGTGGAACCTGTTCGAGGCCTGGACGAACGTGTGGGATGCCATGGGCTATGACGGCCTGATCACTTCGTTTGACGCGGCGCACATCTCCGGCGAGGACAACGAGGCTGCGCCGCAGCACCGGGACCGCATCTTCATCGTTTATCTGGACAACTTCGAGCGCTGTGGGGGTGGTTTCCTTCGATCGGGTGTCACCCTGCCGGGTTCAGCGTTCTTGGTCCTGTGCCTTGCGGTGCCGGGCACTCTCGTCGGTGATGGCACAGAACTGGCCGATGATCTCGCTGTAGTCGTGCGGATCGTGGTGCTGCTTGCTGGGTGGGCCGTCGATCCACTGCTGCCAGAGCCCTTTCGGGGCGAGGAACCGAGCCGCGTGGTCGGCTCCGAGCCTCGTGTCGAGGTGCAACAGTGCGCCGAGGGCGGGAGCTTGGTCGTAGTAAAGGTCGGGTCGGAGCAGGTAGCGGTCGAGGTAGGCGGCCAGCAGGTCCGCGTCGGCTTCGGTGCCGAAGGTGGCAAGGGCGACGCAGTAGCCCTGACCCGCGCAGCAGACTTCGCTGGCGAGCAGGAGTTCGCCGAGGCGTTCGCGGAACTCGGCTCTGCCGGCGACGGCGATGAGCCAGGCCGCGGTCTTGCGCTCGCGCCATCCGCCTTCGAGCAGGATGCCCAGCTCGTGGGGGGTGATCTCGTCGGCGGCTTCGCCCAGTTTCCGCGTGAACTGCGCGCGCTCGGGCTTGGTCAGCCGCAGAAGGCTGCCGCCGAGCTTGAGGTAGCGCCGGTCGGGTGTGACGTAGCGGTGGACCAGTGCGAGCAGTTCGGGGTCCTCGTGGGCGTGGCGCATGGCCACATCCTGTCCGGGGCCGCGTTGCTCGGCCAGCCGTTTGTGCGGTTGTCCGGGTCATTCGATGGGCTCGTCGTGGGGTTCGCCGAGGTCGTCGAGGAGACTGGTGATCCGGTCGGCGGTGCGCTGATGCCGGTCGACCTCACGCTCCCAGCCGCGGGATTCGGCATCGGCGGCCAGCTGCCGTTCGACACAAAGACGTTGCCGCAGCCGTGGGGCGTATTGGGGTGTGGTGACGAACTTGGCGCAGGTCAGGTAGAGATCGCATTCGCAGGGGCCTTCCTGCGGCAGGCGCAGGCAGCGGCCCAGCTCCAGCCCTGTCTTGTAGAAGTTGGTCTTGAGCCAGTCCAGGGCGTCCTGGTCGAGTCGGCCGGCTCGCAGGGTGTCGGCGAGCGGGCCGGCGATGACCGCGCCGGGCTGCAGGACGGCCTGGTAGTCGGCCAGGACGGTGGGGTCCGAGATGTGCGTGTAGGTCATCGACATGCCGGGGCTCTTGTGCCCGAGGACCTTCATGATGGTCTGCATCCGGGCGCCCTTCTCCGCCAGCTCGGTGCCCAGGGTGTGCCTGAACCGGTGGGCGTGGATGGCGGCCTTGCCTTCGCCGTTGAGGATCGACAGCTCGGCGCAGATCTCCCGGAGCGGGTTGGCGAACAGGTAGTCGGGGTGGGCCAGGGTGCCGTTGCGCAAGAACAGGTAGCGCACTGGCTCGCCCAGGTCGGAATCGACCGGGCCGCGGTCGGGCTGGCCGTGCCGGAGCCGTGCCAGCTCGCGGATCGCCTCAGCGGCCTCCTCGTGGAGCGGGACGGTGCGTTCCTTGAGTGACTTGCCGGCGGCCAGACGAAGCCGCGCGGTGCCGTCGGGATAGGCGTCCAAGCAGTCCAGATGGAGTTTGCGGATCTCGGTGCGCCGGGCCCGCTCCAGCGGGCGACCAGCAGAGCGCATCGTTGCATCGGGCACTGCAGGGCCCGGACCCGCTCCATCACCGGTTCGAGTTGATGCTCCGGGATGAACCGCGGAACCCGCTGGACAGGCGGGGCATGTCCGCGTGGGTGATCAGTGGCCGTGCCGGGACGTCGTCCCACTCGGCGACCGCGGCATAGCGGAAGAGGACCGCGACGGTCGAGATGATCCCGGCGCGGAAGGCCGGGCTCAGTGGTTCGTCGGGGTGCTTGATCTTCCGCAGGCGGCTGACCGATTCCATGAAGGCGACCAGGTCAGCGCGGTGCAGCTGGTCGAGGCTGTCGATGTGGGGGCGGTCGGTGTCCAGCCACAGCCCGAAGCGCCGCAGTCCGCCCCGGGCGCTGGACATGCTCTCCGGACGCAGGACCAGGGCGCGTTCCCAGGAAGCGTTCGAGGACGGCGTTGATACGCGGTTTGCCGCTCAGCGGCGGGCGGGGCAGACCGCGGTAGGGGACTGGGAGCCGGTTGGTGATCCCTGCGTGGAACAGGGCCAGGCCGGCTCGGTAGGCGTTGGTGCCCCAGGCCGCGCGGCGGGTCGGAAGGCAGGCCGGATCGATGACCCGGTCGAGTCCGGGGATCCGGTCCAGGCGCTGGATGGCCTGGCGCAGGTCCTCGACGTCATCGGCGGTGATCGCGTGCAGGTCCGAGTCGCCGCGATGCAGGACGAGCCGGATCAGCGCCCACGTCAGTCGGAACCACCGGTCGTCGCGGACGTGCCCGAGGCCGACGAGGCGTTCGCGCAAATCCGTGGCCTGGCTGCTCAGGGGCAGCCCCATCTGGTCGGCGACGAGCCAGGGCTTGAGCACGCCGATCCCCAACAGCCAACCCCAGTCCAAGCGCAGCCGGCCGGTGAGCGCGAGGTAGGTCAGGTAGGGGCGGGCGTTGAAGTTGATCCACCCGCTGGTGGTGTCGAAGTCGCTGCCTGGCGCGGTGCGGGGTTTTGGTCTTCGCCGGTGCGCCATCCCAGGCGTTGCCGCAGCGGCTGGTCGTACCAGCTGGTCAGCTCGGGGTAGGTCCGCACGAAGCGCCGATAGAAGTTCAGGTGCTTGCGCCGCCAGTCGGCGCTGGTCGGCTGCCGTGCGATGAAGGCCGCGTACTCCGCCTCCGGGCAGTGGCCCGGCAGCCACAGGGCGGGGGACGGCGATGAGGGCGGCAGCGGCACGCTCGCATTCACGGTGTCTGTTCTCCGATCGCCGTCCGGTAGTCCTTGACGACCTCCGGATCGGCCACCCTGGTGTACATCTTCAAGGAGTCCGGCGTGGCGTGACCGAGCCGGGTCATGAGCGTCAGCTCCCGCATGCCGCCCTCGAACATCCGCGTGGCGTGCGTGTGGCGAAGGGCATGGGGCGTCAGCCACGCATCTCGAACACCGGCCCGTTCAGCGGCCCGGGCGAACATCCGCACCAGCGCGTCGTAGCCCAGCGGCTGGCAGCGCCTCTTCCCGCGGCCACCGACGAGGAACATCAGAGGCACTCCGCGTCGGCGGGGCGTTCGCGCATCATGTAGTCGTTCACCGCAGGCAGCGCGCGATCCTCCAGCAGGTCGACCACGCGGTCCCGGCGCGACTTCTGCTGCACCCGGCGTGGGTGGTCGTCACGTTTGCGGACGGTGATCCGGCGCCGGCCGTAGGAGATGTCCTCCAACTGCAGGCCGAGTACCTCGCCCGTGCGGAGGCCGCCCTCCCACATCAGCTCCAGCAAGGCCCGGTCCCGCCGCGTGCGCAGCACCCCCAACAGCGCCGAGTACGTCTCCGACGTCATCGGACGGGGGACCGCCTCCACTGTCTTGACCCGCAACACCCGACGGACAGGACGCTGCTTGCCGGCGTTGTCCAGCGGGGGTCGGTATCGGCCTGGAACCCGTGCAGCCGCTTGGTCGGCGACCTTGACGATCGGATTGTCCCGGCCCGAGTACACCTCACGGGCGATCAAGAACTCGTAGAAGGACGACACCGCGGCCATGATCCGGTTGCACGTCTTCGGCGACAGCACTCGGCCCTGACCGGCAACGACCGCAAGATCCAACCTCTGTGCCCGCCGCGACGAGGAGACCAGCCGCAGCCAGAGCAGGAACTCCGTCGCTCGCGCCGGGGTGAACTCCGCCGTCAGCTCCACTTCGCCGAGGAACAGGAACAGCTTCTGCAGATCATGGGCATAGGCCCGCACCGTGTTCGGCGAGTACGCCCGCACCGCCAACAACCGCAAGAACTCATCGACTTCCGCCACCAGCTCACCGGCAGCGTCGACCAACCGCACACACGGCTCGCCGGGCTTCGGGCTCGTCACCTTGACCACGCGCATGGCGGGGACCCTACGCACATCCACAGACGCGCACAGTCACCTGATTGGAGGACCTGTCCAGATAACACCGTCTTCGTCAAGAAGGGCCTCCCACTGCCCGATCTGCAGCCGCGCTCCGAATACCTGTGCCGCACCTGCGGCCCGGTTCGCGGCGTGCAGGCGTGGGCGAAGCGGTTCGACAAGACCGGCGCCCGCAAGGTCGGCATCTACGGCAAGCAGTACAAGTACCGCTGCCCCAACGTGCGCTGCCATGCGGTGGTCGAGCCGGTCACTCGGCCGATCCGGGACCATATTGACCTCACGCTGCCCGGCCGCCGGTTCCGCGACGGGCGGACGGATCGCAAGACGTTCACTCCCTACGTTCCGGAGACCCGCCGCAAGGTCGCCATTGGCCTCGAGCGCTTGGGCGACAAGCCGTTCCTGGTCATCCTGCGCAACCACTGCACCGTGCAGTCCCTGGACGAGCCGATCGGCGCGATCACCGCCGAAGGAAACCACCACATGCTCGTGAAACCGGGCCGCACTATCGACGACTGCGAAGTCCAGATGATCAGCCTCAAGACCAAGGCCCGAGCCCAACGCTTCCCCGACAGCCACACCTTCCAGGGCACGACCGCCGCCGACCTGACCAGGCAAGTCGGCAACGCCGTGCCGGTCAACGCCGCCTACTGGCTCGCCCAGCGGCTGCAGCCCACCCTGAACGACTGAGATTCCGCCCGCGAGGTCGCAGGGCGGCTGGGCCTCTGCCCCGGGGCCATTGCCGACCGCCAGACGACACCACGCGGAGATCATCAGTAATCAACCCGGCGACTGCTTGAACCGGGGCTGCGGCGCGACGCGTCGCAGCTGTCCGGTCCCCGTCATCTGTAGGCATCGCGCGTCCCCGACTAGCCGTGCCGACAGATAGACGGGACGCTCGACGGGCACCGTGAGCACCCTGCACGCTTGTTGACCAGCCTGCCTACAGAAGACCGGGACTGCCCACACTTCACCGGGACCGGACAGCAGCCCCAGGTGCACGCCCGCCCTCCACACGGGACGCGTAAATGGTGTACATTTATTGGAGTCGCACGGCAGGTGGTCCTGCAGCGCGACTCCCGAACCATGATCCCGCAGCCGCCGGCGACAACGTCGGCACCCCGGACAAGGAGAACTAATGATCCCCGCCGGCCGCACTCCTCTTGGCAAAGCGGACATCGCCGAGCGCCTGGGCAAGAAGTCCCTGCCCCGTACGGTCGCCGACATGCTGCCCGAGCCGATCAGCCGGGAGGGCGCACGCACCTTCATCTGGGACTCCAAGCAGATCGACGCCAAGCTCGCCGACCGGGAGGTCCCGAAGCTGCCGGAGAAGGAGTCCCCAAAGGACCTGCTGGACCGGGAAGAGGCCCGGCAGGTACTGACCAAGCTCGGTGTCGAACTCAAACCCGAAGCGTGGCGCGCGTACATCAACCACGGCTACGCCCCCAAGCCGGACAAGGAGGTGTGCGGGGTCGCGCACTGGTACCGGAGCACCATCCTCCAGTGGCCCGACCAGCGTCCCGGCGAAGGCGCCGGCGCCGGCCGCCCAGAGGGAACGGGCAAGCCGCTCGACCCTTCCGCCAAGCGGATCGTGCGCAAGGAGGAGCGCAAGGAGCGCATCCGCACGATGCTCAAGGACGCCGACGGCAAGGTGACCGCGAAGCAGATCGCTGACGCCGAGCGCATCACCGAGCGCCAGGTCCAGCGCCTTCTCAGCGAGATCCGCGCCGAGGCCAAGTGACCGGTCGTGGGGCCAGCGGCTCGCATCGCGGTTGTACCGCGTGCCGCAGTGCTGCGACCCTCCGCCGCCAACGGCTCCCCCACACCTCCGAACATCAGGACTTCCCGTAGCGATGCAGACCGAGTGCACATCCTCGAAACGGCTATCCGCGACGAACTCGACCTTCTGTGGAGAGACCTCGACTTGACACAGAACGACGCCATCAACCGATCGATGCGATGCGACTTTCTGGTCGAGAGCATCAAGAAGCTGACACAGCTCGTAGGACCCATTCCACGGGAAGACCTTCCCCCTTCCCTCGTCGAGTCCGGGCTGAACCAGCGCCTCCATGCCGAGACTGGAATCGCTGCCCCGGTGAACGTGGAACAGGTAGCGACGGAGCGGGCCGCCACCGAATCAGCGCGCTGAGGACCCGGGCGCCGTACGCAACTGGCCCCGGCGCTCTGCCCACACGGATCGCCGGGGCTTTCCCCTGTTCCTCGGGCTGGGTGACAGGACGTAGCGGCCTCGCGGGGGGACGCAGCGATTGCGCGAGCCCGGCACACTGGCACCAGCCGTACCGAAGTTGCGTGCGGCGATCGTCGCGCAGAGGGTTCCGGAGGCCGGTCAGGGGATGGCCGGCGCTGGGGACGGTCGCGGCCCCGCTGAGGATCGGGCGACCTCTTGGGCCGCGGTCCCACCTCGCGTTACGCAGTGCGCGGCCGCCGAGCTGGGTGTGCCGTCACGGCCCCAGCGCAATCTCCTTGCCAGAGTGTGCAATCGGGCTGCGCAGTCGGCCGCAGCGGATCGTGCGCACGACCGCGGCTCGCACCGACGCGCAGATGCGCAAAGAAATCCTGCGCAGACGGGACCACGGAGGAGACGGCCCGCGCACAGCGACTCCGTGGTCAAGAACGGTGAACAAAACAGGGCGAGGCCAGTGCCCGGAACCGCCTCCACCGTGGTGAGTTCCGCATTGGGTCGCGGTGAGTTTCCCGAAGCCGCGGCCGGCTGGCGGTGAGTTCTGCTGCGGCTCGCGGTGAGTTTCTGTCCGCGGGCCTCGAGGTGGACCCGATGCCGCGGTGAGTGCACATATTTCTTGGGTTCCGGCCGGGCTGTCGCCTCTTCGTCGTCTCCGGACCCGGGCGAAGGAAAGGGCCTGTGACCTGCTGCGGTGAGTGCCGCAGCCTACTCACCGCCGGGCCGCAGAAACTCACCGTGGAGCCCGTTGCCCAACTGTGATTTCAAGGGGTCTCTGGCGGTGAGCGAATCGGTGAGTGGTGCGGGGTTCCTTTGGGACGACGCCTGATCGCCCCTCTCTCAGGAGCCGCACCATGCCGACTCGAACCCTACGCAGGCCAGCCCCTGTGGCGCCGTCTGCTTCACCGCCCCTGCATAGGGCGAGCGCCTCCGTCGACACCCTGCGCATTGCGCGCCGGCGGGTCTCCGTGACGCGGATCGGGGTGTGGGCGGCGCTCGCGGCCGGCCCGCTGGCTCTGGCCGTGGCGTGCGCAATGCCCCGCACGGTTGTGGCCGCTGCGCAGCCCAAGGCGGCTGCATCGACCGGACTGCGCACCGCCGACCCTGCCGGGGTGGCTGCGTTGTTCTGTGACGTGTGGCTGCGCAGCGATGCCGGTGCGGCCGACAGCGCCACTGCGCAGGCTGTGCACGCGCTGGCGCCCGACGTCGCGTTGCCGGCCCGGTCCGGCGCGGCAACGGTGCAGCCGCCGCAGAGCACCGTGGCCCTGCGCAGTGTGGCGTTGGGCGGCGGCAGTTGGTCGGTCATCGTCGTCGCACTGTTCACCGCCGGTAACGATGCGGGCCGTTCCTCCGGGGCAGCGGATGCGCAGTCGGTCGTGCGGTACTTCGCCGTCCCGGTTGCCGTCGATGAGAGTGCGGGCGGGCCGGGCGCGTTCACGGTGACCGCCGCCCCGGCTCAGGTCGCCGGTCCCGCCAGGGCCAAGGCGGCAGGATCTCCCTTTACTCATCCTGTTCCGTCCGGTGGTGCGCTGGTGTCCTCGCTGGGCGAGTTCTTCAACGCCTACCTGACCGGCATCGGCGAGGTAGGCCGCTACCTGTCGCCGGGGACCAAGCTCACCGCGGTGAGCGGCTCGGGTTACACGAAGGTGAGGGTCGAGGAGGTGGCGTCCGACTCTGAGGCGGCCGCCGGTGCGGTACCGGCTGACGGCACCACCGTGCGGGTCCAGGCCCGCGTTACGGCGTCGGACGCGAGGGCCGGTCGCTGGCCGCTGGTCTACCAGCTGACGTTGACCGCCCGCTCCGGCCGCTGGGAGGTCACCGTCCTGCACGCCGGCGCCCCGGCGAAGACCCCACCGGCCAAGCCCACCACCGGCCATGCGACACCCGGGGGTACACGGTGAACTCCACCCATGTACAGCTGGCCGGAAAGCTCGCCGACCTCGGCGACTCCTGGCTCACCACGCTCGGAAGCTGGGGCGACAAGGGCCTGCAGGTCTCCCTGATCGCGATCGTCGTCATCACTGTCGTGCGCAAGGTCAGCCTCAAGGCCGGGATCGGCGCCCTGATCGGCCTGGTGCTGGCACTGGGCATCTACAACTCCCGCACCACCCTGGCGAATGTTTTCAAGGATGAGGTCAACAACCCGGCCAACGGCGCCGGGAGCGTCACCGTGGTTGTCTCCGGGCAGCCGGAACGGCTGCCGGGTGTGCGGGGTGGTGGGGCGTGAGCGCCCCAGCCGCTGAGCGGCCGCGTATCGCCCGCGTCTACACCGCCGGCCGCCGACACGCCTGGGTGCTGGGCAGGCTGGGCGACTGGGTGATCCCTTTCGGCCCCTACACCCCCGCCCAGCTGGTGGTGATGGGCGGCGGCGCCCTCCTGCTGATCAAGACGTTCGCATGGTGGTCCTGGCTCGGACCGGTGCCGATCGTGCTGTGGCTGGTGTCCGTCTGGGCGGTACGCGGCGCGAAAATCGGCGGCCGCACCCCGTTCACCGCCGCCCTCGGCTGGCTCGCCCTCCTCGCGCGACACCCGGCAGGCCGGATCGGCGGCCGGGCCGCCCGCGACCGCCGACCCAGCTTCCTCTCGGGCACCTTCGTCATCGAACCCGCACCAGCAGCCCGGGGGCTGGCCCGTACCACGGCGCCCTCCCGCCGACGTTGCTCCCCCACCCCGGTTGCCGCGTCGCGCAGCTACTGGCTCACCTCCAGCTCCGAAGGCAGCGCCCTCGTCCACATCACGGACGGATGGACGGAGGGGTGGTGTTCTGCTTCTGGATATTCTTAAGCCCGGTGTTCTTTGTTACCGGCCCAGCCAACACAGGCTCACCCACCACAGGAAAACCCGGCACTGGCAAAGCCCCACCCGCTCAGCCACGCACACAACCCCGAGCCTCACCCAGCCCACCCCCGCCCAACGAGCCATCCACCCGACGCGTGCGGCCCGTTCACCTGACAGCTCGCCGACCACGAGCAGCACCTCGACGCACTCGAACAGGGCCGATGGCCGCTCCCGAGCGTCCCCGCACTGGAGGCCGCTGTCGCATTCGCAGCTCGCGATCCTGAACGCACCGCACCCCCGTGAACGGCCCCGAGGCCCGTGACGGAGCGCCGTTCTGCGTGGTCCGTGTCCCTAGGCTGCGACGACCAGTTCCCGGGCGCGCTCGTTGAAGTCAACGACGAGACGGTCCGGGCCGAACGGCTTCATCCGGCGCTGCAAACCCTGCACAGCCTCGACGCAACGGGAGCTCTTGACCTGCCTCGACAGAGTCAGTGTTCGCACCCCCGCGGCGTGGGCCGCCTCAAGGTCGCCCCGTTGAAGATGGGAAACCGCGAGGGCCGCCTGCGACATCGCGCCCCGTCGTGCCCGGCGCTGCTGACAAGCGTGGTCAATAGACTGGCGTGCGTGCTCCTCCGCGGCCTCCGCCTCGCTGAGGTCGCGGACCTCGCCCGGCGCCTGGGGCCTGCCATCCGTCAGGGCCTGGGCAGCGGCAGGCCGGACATGTGCGGGTGCCGCAGATGCTGCCCGCCGTCGTAGACGTACAGGGTGAACGTCTCCGGCTCCGGCCGGTCGGCCTCGTCGTAAGGCGTCCAGGACGTGCTCGATGCGCTCCCACAGGCGCACCGGGCCGCCCTCGCGCACCCGCCAACCGCCGTTGTGGGGGGTGAGGGTGGCGGCCGAGCCGGTCACCACTCGACCAGGTGCACCACTTCGCCAGCCGTCGTCATCTGCGCGTCCGGCACCGCGCTCTGGGCGAGGAACCGCAGGTGGAACGCTTCCTCGGTGGCGGCGGTGATCCGCTTGGGGCTGTGCCGGGCCAACCTGGGCCTGTCCGGGAGGCCCGCGGCCCAGTGGGCGGGGTTGCCGAATGCCAGCGCCGCGTGCGTACGCGCCGACATGAACGACACTATGCCGGGCAGCAGCGGGCCCTCGGCGGTGCCTTCCTCGGCGACGGTGAGCAGGACGCGGGCGTACCCGTAGAGCCAGCCCGAGACGGTGAGCAGGATCTTCCCGCTTGGCCGGGCCTGGGCCAGCAGGGCGGGCGGTACGGCGCGGAACGAGCAGGCGGCCACGATCCGGTCGAACCGCGCCTCGGGCCAGTACCCGTACAGCCCGTCCGCCACGGCCCGGTGAGGCGGCGGGCCATCAGGTCGGTCATCGCGAGGTGGATCATGGCTTCGGAACGGTGTGGGTGGGTTTCGTAGTCGCGAGCCAGGGATACGGCTTCTCGCATCTGAGCAGAACTCACACTCCCACGAGGCTCAAGCGGTTGTAGCGGTTCGCGGCCTGCTTGTCGCAGATCGTTGAGCGCCCCGTGGTGCGAGGCGGTGCACGCGCCCTTCCGGTTGGCCGCCATCTCCTTGTCGGTGTGGCGAAAGGTCACGTGTGGCAGCGCCAGGCGCTGTACCTGATCAGCTGTGACGACCTTCAGCACGCCCAGCACACGCAGCATGTCCCCGCGCAACGGGTTCGAGGATCCTGCCGCGTTCGTCTCCCTCGTCCCGGCCTCAGCCCCCCATCATCCGTCCGTGCCGCCCCACGGTCGGGCGCAGCCACCCCACCGGCGCTGGGAAGGCATCCGGCGCTCCCGAACCCGATATCCCTGCCCCCACTGACAACAAAGAGAGGAGACGAAAAGGGTTGTGACGAAGCCTCAGCAGCCCGAAAGGCGCGGTGACCAGGGAAATGCGGGCATTCAAAGGGTGGCGGCCGTAACCGCGAGGACGATCGGGTCCTCCTCGAGGAGCTTCACCGCCAGGGACCCCGTTGATCTGTTACAGGTTCCGTCGGTGCCAGCGTCATTCCCAGCCGTGGACGGAGAATGATTCGCCTTTCAGCCAGTGTGAGATTCCGATCGCGTTGTACGGGACGGTGTTGTCTGGAAGCTGGTCAGGAAGGTGCCACGACAGGCCCGCGCACTTGTGCGGCTCCGCGTTGTACGGCTCGCCGTCCCAATGAGAAGCCGTGAAGAACCAACCGATGCGCTGCTCGCCCTCTGGGTTCAGGTATTGCATGACGTGCACAGGCCGCAGCGCTACGAGGTCGACGCGTACTCCGATCTCCTCAAGGACTTCGCGCGCTGCAGCCTGGACGACGTTCTCGCGGTCGTGGTCGACCTTGCCGGAAGGGAGGTTGAGCATTCCGTCGGCGTACCCAGTGTTCTCGCGCTCAGCGAGCAGGATGTGCCCGTTGCGCTTCAAGATCACCATGACGTCGACGATGGGGCGCGATGGCGTAGAGTCCCTTCACTGCTATTTGTGTGGGGCAGGAGGGACCCTAGCGCTGCTTTAAGGGCTGTCCCGCAATGACCGCTGAACCTGGGACGGAACTATGTGGTGGGCTGGAGACTGGCTCAGCCGACGGCTCGAGAAGTGTCCAAGGATCGGGCGAAGTCGCTGAGAGCTTGGAAGTCGTCCTCGCGCAGACCGATCCGCGGGTTGACGTGGTGCAGGAGCCCACGCCCGCGGTGGTGGGCGGTCACATACACCTGGTCCAGATCGCTCTGCTCATCGTCCACCCAGGCGAAGCCACGGCCGTTGGCATAGTCCACCAGGGGACGAGTCTTCCAGTGGACCCCGTCGGGGCGGTCTTGGAACAAGGCGTCGCCGAAGTCGACGAATGGGAGTTCGGGAAGGCCGAGCACCGGGGCGATCCACCGGTTAGCGTCGTCCATCCATGTAGTGGCCCAGCAAAGTTCGAAGTCGAGCCGGAGCAGGGCTTGCCCGTGTTCCGGGTTCAGCCAGACCCGGAGGGGTCGCCGACGGCGCGAGAGTCCTCTCTGTTCCTCCGGGGTTCCGCTGTCTTGGGGCACTCTGATTGTCGTGTAGCCGGCGGGGCGCTTCTCTGGCTTGGCCGCATAGGGGTTGAGGGGCCCGTCCACGTCGAGGAACAGCAGTGGTCGGCTCACGATCTCCCCCGGTCTCGCGCTGTATCAGGTCTGTGGAAGCGTAGCTGCAGCCATCGTCTCGGCTTTGGGCTGCTTTGATGTGATGATCCCGGCGTGGTGGGTGTGATCACGGCCTCGGAGCCGTCCTAATGGCCCCGAACCCGGAGGTGGACATCGCCGATCTCGAATCGGCCGCCGAGGACGTCCAGCGGATGAACCGTCTCTTCGAGTGCCTGGAGCGAGCGTTCGTCCGGCCTCCGGACGATCTGGAACGGCGGCTGGACAGGCTCGTCTCCCTCGGCCTCATCGCCCGCGTCGATCCTCTCGACGACGTTTCGCCCGAGGGCCCCAGGTACATCGTCCACCGGTGGACAGCCGAGGCCACGGCCCGCCCTGAGAAAACGCCCCAGCTGCGAATCGAGGCAGCGCACCGAGCGGCTTCCGAGTACTGGCTGTGGCGCGCCCAGTACTTGGCGCAGAGCGCCGAGCGCGACTTCTCGGATCTTCTAGAAGCGCGGTATCACCTCCGCGAGGCCGCCGAACTCACCCGAGCCCTACAGTTGACCGAGGTAATCGCCGAGCAGTTGCACGTTTGGGGTAACTGGTCGTACGAGGAGAGCCTGTGCGTCGAGTCTCTCGGCTGGCTGCCCGCTAACGACAAGCGCAGTATCGGCTTGGTCTTTCAGTTGGGAAAAATCGCGGAGCTGCGCGGAGACCTCGACGGTGCCCTATTCCGCTACAAGGAAGCTCTGCTGAGCGCTGAGGCGCTCAGCGATCCGGATGCCATGGCTCGCGGACATCACCATCTCGGCAACGTCGCCTACCAGCGTGGAGACTACGAACAAGCCGAACAGTCCTATCGTCGCTCCCTCACGCTCTTCGAAGAGTCCGGCTCCTCGGCAGGCCGGGCCGTCGCCCTGCACCAACTCGGGATGGTCGCGCAGGTACGGGGCGACTACAACGATTCGCGCCAGAGGTACCTGGATGCGCTGGCTAGCTCCGAAGAGTTCGGCGATCGCGCCGGGCAGGCTGCCTCCCTGCATCAGCTCGGCAACCTCGCCTACCTGCGCGGCGCTCTGGAGGAGGCGACAGAGCTGTATCAGCAGGCCCTGCAGATCACCGAGGAACTGGGCGACCGAGCAGCGACCGCGCAGACAGTCCAGAACCTCGCGGTCGTGGCGCAGCGCCAGGGTCTGCTCGACGAAGCACGCTTCGGCTACCAGCATGCGCTGACGGTCTTCGAGGAACTGGGCGACCGGGCGGGCACTGCCGCCGGCCTCCGCAGCCTGGGCGACCTGGCCTGGGAGTACGGAGAGGGCGATACGGCTCTGGAGTACTACCGGAAAGCGTTGACGGCATTCGAGGAGCTCGGCGACCTGGCCGGCCTGGCTTCGGCCTGCCAGGGCCTAGGCATCGTCCTCACGGAACTCAGCAGAACTGCCGAGGCGCTGCCCTTTACCGCTCGTGGCCTGCTGATCCAAGTGGAGCTCCGGTCACCCGGCATGGGCGTGAGCCAGCACTGGCTCGAACGACAACGTGCACCGAACTCGGCCACGAACGTTTCGAGCAGATCCTCCGTGCAGCACTCGCTCACGAAAACCTCGAACCCATCCACCGGTTTCTTGGCTGAGAAGGTCAGTCGGCCTTCTGCAAGCCTTGCAGCGCCTCGCCCGCCAGCGGCCGCTGTCGCGTCTGCCGCTGCCCGCCGAGCGCCGGAGCCCGCCCGTCCAACAGGAAGTCGATGGTGAAGCCCGGCGACTTCCTGATGGTCAGGAGAAGCACCACGAGATAGGCGAAGAATCCGGCCGCTACCCCAATGGAGTACCAGCCGAAGAGCCGCCCCCCATCAGGGAACAAAGACATCATTGCGCCGCCACCAAGCGTACTGATGAGGGTCCCGACGTCTCGCAGCCCGATCTTGTCGTCGCGGTGGCGGTTTACGTAGTAGAGGAACCAGCCCAGCACCACGCCGAAGAGTAACGCGCCGACCTGCTCGACGATCCCCGGCCCGGCAACGCCGGTCGTCGGTGCAGCAAGCGCCATGTTCCAGATCACGCCGGCACTCCCCCTCGTCTCGGCCTCCCTGGCGGAGGCCCCGTAGGCCGCGAGTTTCGCATATGCCGTCGGACAGCAGGGCCGAAATCCCCACAACAGGGTCTGCCGGCTGGTGAGTAGGCCGTCGCCGAATGCCTCGCCCCTGACCTCCGACTTCTCCCACGTCAATCGCGCGGAGGCGATGAGGAGTGTCTCAGCGAGGCCCCACGCCTCCTTCAGGGTCTTGCGCCGCTCCTGTGGGTCTTCGATGACATTGAGGACGTAGGTGAGGAGCACGACTTCCGCCGGCTCCAGCCTCGTATCGGCTTGGAACGGATCTCAGCCGACCGCTTGGCAATCCAGCTGCTGGAGTGCACGCACATCGCCCCCACGGCCACAGTCGTAGTCAAGGACGGAACGCCCGGGGAGCACCTGCTTATCAACCATGGCCTGTCGTGCGGGGACTGAGAGACTTGCTCTGCTGATCGCGGTCAGTCTGCGAATGCTGCTCCATGTCCGCTGCACCGTGATCACGCCCTCACACAACCGAACAACAAGCGGAAGGTAGCGGCGGATACCCCCACGCGAGGCACGAAGGGAAGACGCCGACCGAACTGATTGGATTCTGCGAACCACGGCCTTCCGCGAAACGTCTCCGTCCGATGTTGTCGATCACGGTCAGTGCCTCGCTGCCTCTGCAGTCGACCAAGCACTGACATCTGATGCACATCGCCGGGGCATCGTCGACAGAACCCGCAATGACGTGGAACTTGTGCGTTGCCTGCCTTTCGACATAACCAGTTTCAGCTCTGCCAGCCGTTCCAGCAGCAGATCCAGGATCTTCCCCTCCAGGCCATGGGCCAGGAGCCGGTCACGGAACCCTGCCAGCACGGTGAAGTCAAAGCCGGAATCGGCCAGTTCGAGGCCCAGCAGGTACTTCCAGTCGATCCTGGCCCGTACTGCATGCGCGGCCTGGTGGTCGGTGAGGTTCTCGGCGAACTGCAGCACGCTGACCAGCGCGAGCTGGCCAGGCGAGACGCCAGGACGGCCTCGGACACCGAAGGCGGATCTGAATGTCTCATCGGCAAACAGCGGGCCGAGCTCGTCCCGGACCCGCATCGCCAGGCACCCCTTTTGAAACGCCGCATGGGCGACGACCCGTGTCGCCTCCGGAACCTCCCGGCCCGAGCCCGCCCCCATCGACACGTCGTCACCCCGTCCCGCGACCACATGACGATCACCCAAACTTGGCCGCCGACTCGAAGCCTCCATCCCTCCGACCTCACCCAGGGGCAAGATCGCGCCCATTCACCCAATTGAGCAACAGGGTCATCGAGGGCTGGTACAACTTGCACCGACTACACAGCAGCCTCGGCTACCGCAGTCCCGCCGAATACGAGACCGCACTCGCAGCCTGACCACCACACCGATGGTGTCCGTCAAAGCGGAACAAGCTCACACAACCGTCTTCCGGCAGTCAGGATGGCTGGACCTGGTCGAAGAGGGCGAGGGCTTCGGCGGGGTCCGGGCTCACGAGGCGTTCCAGACCGGCCGTCGTGATCTTCGCCCACCTGCCGGCCCGTGCCCACATCTGTTCCTCGAACGCGCGGACGGCCTCGTCCAGATCTCCAGGGCCGGTGGCGATGGACTCGGCGAGTTCGGCGCCTTCCAGCATCGCGAGGTTCGCGCCCGCCCCCAATGGGGGCATCAGATGGGCGGCATCGCCCAGTAGCGTCACCCCGGGGACGTGGTTCCAGGTGTGGGACACGGGCAGGACGTAGAGGGGGCGGTGGACGAAAGCGGTGCCGTGGCGGAGGAGGTCGAGGACGGGAGCGGCCCAGCCGTCGAACAAAGCCAGCAGACTCGATCGCACGGCCTCGACGTCGGCCAGGTCCAGGTTCGTGTGCCAGTCCAGCGGTGCGCGGAACTGGGCGTACACCTTGACGTGGCCGCCGCTGGTGCGCTGGGCGACGAGAGCTCGGTTTACGCCGTACACAGCCACGGAACCGTCGCCGGTCAACCGGGCGAGGTCGGGGTGGCGGGTGTCGACGTCGTCCAGGGAGCTCTCGACCAAGGTGACGCCGGCGTACTGCGGCGCCGCGGACGAGACCGCCGGGCGGACCCGGGACCAGGCGCCGTCCGCGCCGATCACGAGGTCGAACGTCTCCTGTCGCCCGTCCGCGAAATGGACCAGCACGCCATCCCGACTCTCCGCCACCACCTGCGTCACGCCCCGCCCCCACCGGACGTCGAGAGGGCCGAGCAGCAGGTCACGGAGTTGCCCGCGGTCGATCTCGGGATTGGCCCGGTCGTCTGGACGGGGTCGCCAGTCGCGCAGGACGGTCCCGTCAGCGTCCAGGATGCGCATGGCCTGCCCCTCGGGACGAGACAGCGCCTGGAACTCTGCCAGCAGCCCCGCCTTTTCCAGCGCGAGCTGGCCCAGCCCTTCGTGCAGGTCCAGCGTGCCGCCCGGGGGGCGGGCGTCGCGGGCGGGATCGCGTTCAAGGACGGTGACGGGGTGACCATGACGGTGCAGGACGCGGGCGAAGGTAAGGCCGGCGGGGCCGCATCCGACCACAGCGATACGGTGTCTCATATCGATACACTGTATTTCTCACTACGATGCATCGCAACAGTTCGGAGTGACCATGACCGTGTGGGACCGGCCGGAGCCGCCGACTCGCCCCGTGCCGCTTGACCGGGAGCGGATCGTCGCCGCCGCCATCGCGCTGGCCGACGAGGGCGGCCTTGCGGCGGTGTCGTTGCGCAAGGTCGCCGCCCGGCTGGAGGCCGGCCCGATGCGGCTGTACGGATACATCTCCACCAAGGAGGAGCTGTTCGACCTCATGGTGGACAAGGTCCAGGCCGAGATCCTCCCCGAGGAGCAGCCCGGCGACTGGCGGGAGGCGCTGCGCATCCTCGCCCACCGCACCAGGCAGGCCGCCCTCCGTCACGAATGGCTGGCCGACCTGCTCGGCGGCCGCCCGACCCTGGGCCCGAACGGCCTCGCCGTGGCCGAGTCCACCCTGTCCGCCCTCGACGGCCTCGCCGACATCGACACCGTCATGCGCGCAGTGGAAACTGTCAGCGCCTACTTCACTGGCGCGATCAGGCGCGAGATCACGAATCTGCGGGCCGAGCGCGCCACGGGCCTGTCCAAGCACGAATGGCAGCGCGCCCGCGGCCCGCACCTGACGAGAATGTTGGCCACGGGCCGCTTCCCGGCGCTGACCAAGGCCGTGTACGACGGTACGGACGTGGACGCCGAGACATCCTTCGCGACCGGCCTGGACTGGGTACTCGACGCCGTGGCCGCCAAACTCACCCGGCCGCCGGCGTGACGCTCAGCTCCTGGCGAATGTGAGCGAGGTCTGGGTCGCGCGGACCTGACCAGTGGTGAGCGACCCGGCGACGTGCAAAGCCGCTGCTTTGATGGGCGGCTCGAAACCGTCACGGACATCTACGCGACGCATCGCCTAAGTTCAGAGTCCACCCGCACACATCGAGAGTCGGTAAAGGGGACAACTTCGAGCAGCTGCAGGAGCTCGCTCCGGAGATCCCGTGGATGCCCGTCCTGCAGGGCTCCACCCTGGCCAGCTACCTCGAATGTGCGGAGCTGTACGAAGCCGCGGGGGTGAATCTGGCTGCCGAACCCATCGTCGGTCTCGGATCCGTCTGCCGACGCCAGGCCACCGGCGAGATCGGCGCCATCGTCACCACCTTCGCCGACCGCGGCTTGGCCCTGCATGGCTTCGGGGTCAAGGTCCACGGCATCACCAAGTACGGCCACCTGCTCGCCTCGGCCGACTCGATGGCCTGGTCGACCGGAGCCCGCCGAGCACCTCGCATGGCCAGCTGCACCCATCGCGCCGCCAAGTGCCAGAACTGCCCCCGCTACGCGTACGAACGCACTCGCCGCCTGGGCTCGTGACCAGTCTGCTTATTTGAGTAAGGCGTCGAATTGTTCGTTCCGCTCGCGCGCCATAATGCGCCCCCGCACTGTTGATGATCTTGAGTCACGTTTGTCAACATGGGCTTGCAGGCTATGCCCGGGTCGAGTCGTCCGTGCCAACTATTGGTCAACTGGGCATGCGGCAGCTGGAACTGGCGCCAAGTCAGTTCGGGTGTCCGCCCGGCCGGACCGGGAACGATCTTGTGGCACGTTTGGCAGCCGCGCCTCGCTCAACCCTATCCACGCTCCGCTTACCACGGTTTTCTTGATGTGTTCGCCAACGAGCCGTGTGAGGAGAACCTGATGGTTGAGCTGCATAGCCTCCCAGGAGCGTGGAATGGCGTGGCTCTCACCCGGCGCCGCGTGAAAGACATGCTCGAGTTTGGTCGGGTGCATGGTCAGTGGCCCGGATTATGGCCGTCCACCAAGGCATTACGGAGAGTCCTGACGTGAATCTCCCAACGCCGGCGTGGCCACCGTCGTCGACCGCGGTGTTCCGTGGCGAGGTGGTGATGCATACCTGTTTCGCGGTCAGCCCGTGTGTTGACCGCAGCGGGGTTCCGGAGGAAGACACACGCCGCGTGGCAAGTATGAGGCGCTTGGTCCGGGACCATGTGGCCCGCTGCGGACTCCGCGGCCTTCTCGATGACGCGGAATTGATCGTGAGCGAGCTGCTCACCAACTCCCTGCTGCACAGCCGCGGGACGGAAATCACCCTGGTGCTCTGTGTCGTCGACGACGAGCTGCGTATCCAGGTCGGCGACGGCATCCCCAGGGTGCCCAATTTTCCGAGCCAGCCTGGCGACGACGCGGAGAGCGGTCGAGGGCTCGATCTCGTGGGCTATCTCGTGAACGCTCGGCACGGTGCCTGGGGCGTGAGCTCGGACGGACGGTTCACTTGGTGCATCCTCTCCACCGCGGAGGAGGGTTGATGAGTACCGCGAGTTCCTGCGGCCTGCCGATCCGCCCCCGGGCACCGCTGTTCCCACATCCATGTTGAGGCCGCCCGGGGACCTGGGGTTCCTGCAGCACATCCCGTTGCAAGATGCGCCTGCGGAACCCGGGCTGGGAAGTCGCCTCCGGTGGCCTCTCCACCCTTCTGGGCGGCGAGGTCAGCTACCACGATCACGCCCAGTTCTCTGGCCCGGTCGAGGCTGCGCTCGAGGCGTGTTGGTCTGCCGGCTCGCATCCGGAGGCCGGCCTAACCTCAAACTGCGGCCACCTGGAGTTGCCGTGCATCGCTTGATTGCTGCCCCCTTCCTCGGCGACCGGCTCGTTCTGATCCCGGGGAGTGGGCAGGGGCTCAAGATCTCGCCCCTGCATTTCGCCGAGCTCCGCCACTGGGCCGCGAACGATGGTCTGGTCCCCGACTGGCTGTCCTCAGTGGTGTCTCGGCACTGGGCAGCCGACATCAGCGGCCGCGCGCTGCGCGACGTCGTGCTGGTGCGGGACGTGTCGCCCTACGGCTATGTACGCGCGTCGTACGAGATCAACAAGGGCTGTGACTACGCGTGCCTTCATTAGGCAAGTGGGTTGTCGGAATCAAGGTTGTCGGGCTGTTCCGAGGTCTCGAAAAGTGCCGGGATCTTCTGGGGTACTGGCGGCGACTTTCGTCCGACGGCCTTGTCCTGGCACTCCGCCGCATGGGGTGGGGTCCTCCTGAGAGTCGGTAGCGACGTCTCAGCGAGGCGACGGGGTCAACGTCTGCCCCTGCATCGAGCCTGTGACTGCCTGGATGTAGGAGTGGACGACATCGCTCAGCGGCGTGCCTCCCCGGCTGTCCATGCCGAGCCTTTCGAGGGTGTCCTTCACCCAGCCCGGGCTGACGACGTTCACTCTCAGCCCGCGGGGCATCTCGATGGCCGCAGCGTGGACGAACGCCTCCAGGCCGGCATTGACGAGAGCACCGAACGAGCTGCCTGGCGTCGGCTCCTTGAAGACGCCGCTGGTGAGTGTGATGGAGCCGTCGTCGCGCACATGGTTCACAGCCCGGCGCAGCAGCATCACCTGCCCCAGCAGTTTGCCTTTCAGACCGAGAGTGAATTCGTCGTCGGAAGGGGATGTGATCGGCGTGAGCTGACCGCTGGCCGCGCAGCAAATGACCGCGTCCACCGTGCCGACGGTGTCGAAGAGGGCGTCGATGGAGCCCGGGATTTGCAGGTCGACCCGTGTGCTGCCGTTGCGTGAAGCCCGTATCACCTCATGCTCGGTCTCCAGCACGTCGGCGACCGCGCGGCCGATGGTGCCGGTCGCCCCGATCACTACGATCTTCATGCTGATTCCGCCCGTCATCGGGCGAGACGGCCCGGAAGGGGCGCCAGCGGGAAGTTGGCCCAGACGTAGGTGTCCATCTGGTGCTGGTCACCACTGAGGTTGACCACTCGGTCAACCTGGCCTTCTGTGTCGAAATGCCATACCAGTGCCCACATTGTGTCGACCTGGCCGACGCCTTGGGTCGTCCAGCCGCGGTGGATGTCGACGACGTATTCGCCGTTGCTGCCCAGGAACACGGGCTCGGCCTGGAAGCCGGCCTTGCCGAGCTGGTCGAAGAAGCTGACCACTTCGTCCAGTCCGTGCTTGGTGCCCGAGAGCGGGTGGTGGCCCGGGATGGTCCACTCGATGCCCGGAGCCAGGATCGCGCTCATCGCCTTGACGTCATTGGCGGCGTAGGCAGCGAAGAAGTGGTTGATGGCCTCGACCTTGGAGTCGGGCACGGCGTCATTCGTTGTCACGTGGATGCTCCCCGATGGGTTCGGTACCGGGCTGCCCGGTTGCGTGATCAACGATCCCGTCAGTCCGCCGTAGTCGTCCAATACCTGCTTCCATAACCTGGCGGCATGGATATCGACACCCGTCTGCTGCGCTACTTCTCCGCAGTGGTCGAGGAAGGCAACCTCACCCGGGCCGCTGAACGGCTCTACGTCTCGCAGCCCGCGCTGACGAAGCAGATCCGGCGGCTGGAAGACCAGCTCGGCGTGGGCCTGTTCGTCCGTTCCCGCGCCGGCATGACCCCCACCGAGGCCGGACAGGCCCTGGCCGCACACGCCGACGCCGTACTGACCGCATGGGAACGTACTCTGCGCCTCACGCGAGCCGCCACACCCCGGACCGAACGCACGTTACGGGTCGGCTTCGTCGCCAGCGCCGCCAACGAGCACACCCAGCTGATCATCGCCGACTTCGCACGGCGCCGACCTGGCTGGCGAGTCCAGATGCGGCAGGCCGAATGGACCGACCCCACCGCCGGACTGGCCACCGGCGAGGCCGACGTGGCGCTACTACGTCTGCCGGTGCCCGCGCAGAGCGACTTCAACGTCGAGGTCCTGCTGACCGAACCCCGCTGGATCGCCCTGCCTGCAGGGCATCACCTTGCGTCGGAGGACCACATCAGGTTCCAGGATGTGTACGACGAACCGTTCGTGGCGACCCCCGCCGAATCGGGGGCATGGCGCGACTACTGGCTCGCGACCGATGAGCGCGAGGGCCACCCGGTACGCATCGGCGCCGTCGCGCACCACCCCGACGAATGGCTCAATGCGATCGCCCACGGCCGATGCGTCAGCCTCACCCCCGAAGCGACCGCCCGCTTCTACCAGCGCCCCGACGTCGTCTACCGACCCGTGACGGGCGTCATTCCCAGCCAGATCGGTGTCGCCTGGCCCCGCAGCCAACCGGTCGACGACACCGTCGACGCCTTCGTCCGCAGCTGCCGCGCCGTATGCAACGACGGCCGCGTCACAGACACCAGCCTGACCACGGACAGATGATCGCGACCAAGCGGCTCCGACTGGAGTCCAAGGGATTTTGGAAGTCGGCGTGAGGGCGGGTTGAGTCCGCCCTCACCGCTCTGATCTCGACCCAGCGGCAAGCGTGGAAAGCGTCAACCACGCATACCGCTTGACGTACGGCAGCTTTTCCAGCATGGCGGTCGACTTCTTCACGAAGGCCGCCTGCCTGGCCTTGGTCGGATACCTTGGCGTACCGCTGGAGAAGTCGATCAAGGCGTACTCGGTCAGCCCAATGGGTTTCTTGTAGCGCTGGTACACGGCACGAAGGTAGTTCTTCAAGTGACCGGTCGCGGCCTGGGCGTTGAAGTCCGAGCCGTACCAATGCAAGGGAATGAAGTCGACCCGTAGCCGCGGGCGGCGGCGCCTTTCATGAAGCGGTCGAGCCAGCCGCCGGCCAAGTCACCGCCGGTGGCCACCGCGGTACCCCCAGGCGCATTCCGGTCGACTGCAGCCGGGGCCACAGGTCGAGCGCCTCCTTAACGGACATCTACGCCTGGTCCGCCAGGTCGGGTTCGTTGAACCTAGCAGGTTCTTGCCCTGTCCCTTGGCCCGTTCGAGATGAGCGTCGGTCACGAAGTCGCGGCCCCAGATCATGGGCACGAACTCGACGCCCGGCGGGGCTTGATCTTCTGCTTGTCCGAGGCCCAGGTGTAGAACCAGCCGACCTTCGCGTCGGCCATCGCCCCGGTTACCCCATTGAATTTCCAGGCGCTGATGCCCTTCTTCTTGACCGCGACGGCGGATGCGCTCGCGTCGGCCTGGTTGCTCCCGGTGGAGGTGAGCATGGTCAGGACGGCCAGCAGCACCAGGAGTAAGCGCAGCTTCCGCATGGCTTCCACGCTCCCGTGTCAGAACTTGGCGCCGAAGTCCTGCGTCGCCGACGACGTGAAGGCTGGGCGCGCCGGGCGTCGTACGCAAGTCCCGTACGGGGTACCCGGCTTCTTCACGTAGCCGACGCCCAGGTGCTTGAGCGAGCAGTTGAGAATGTTGGCCCGATGCCCCGGGGACTTCATCCAACTCTCGACGACCGCGGCGGCGCTCTTCTGACCGGCGGCGACGTTCTCCGCCAGCGAACTGAAGCCGGTGTAGCCCGCCGCCCTGGCCCTGGTCACCATCGTGCTGCCGTTGGAGCCGTCGTGGCCGACGAAGTTGTGCCGGGCCATGTCGGCGGAGTGCCGCTGGGCGGCCTTGGCGAGCGCGGAGTTCTTCTTCAGCCTGGGGCAACCGGCCTTGACCCGTTCGGCGTTCGTCAGCTTGAGCACGCCGGCTCGCAGCGATTCGGCGGACGGTGCCGCCGATGCCGAGGCGGCGAAGGTGGCCGACAACGCGGTGGTGGCCGCGGTGACCGTAAGCCCGAGCGCTATTCGACTCATCTGAGCTTTCCATTCCAGATTGAATGCGTTCAATTTAATCCGGTCCTGCCCGCCCTTAATTCGCGCGAAGGCCCGACATCCTGACCGCCGCCAAGGTCCTTTCCGACGGAATGCGAAGGAGCCCTGCCGGGCTGCCTAAGGAGTGACGCGGCCCCGAGAGCGGCGGCGTAGTCGCCCAACTTCGCGGGACGGAGTAGCAGCGATGGTCGCGAGCCGCACCGCACGACGTTCGCCAGCAGTTCACGCCGCACCGACTCCATAAGGGTCGGGCCGGCCGTGACGAGTTCACCGCCCACGACGACGATGCCGGGTTCGAGCGCGTTGACCAGACCGGCCAGCACCCTTCCCACGTGGGTGCCGGCCCGGCGTAGCACCGCGTGGGCGGCCGGATCTCCGGAACCCAACGCGGCCACCAAGTCCGGTAAGTCCGCCCCGGGTCGGAACGAGTTCAGCATGGCCGTGGTCGACGCGACGGTCTGCAGGCAGCCCTGGCCACCGCAGGGGCATGGCGCGCCTCCGGGCTCCGCGGTGATGTGCCCGAACTCCCCCGACCGGCCGTGTGCGCCACGGTGCAGCACGCCACCGCTCACCAGCGCCCCACCGACAGGGTCCGAGAGTTCCAGGTAGAGCACGTCTCGCTGTCCCTGGGCCGCGCCCCAGACCGTCTCGGCCATGGCCGCGAGCCGCGCGGCGTTGTCGAACCGCACCCGTGTGCCGAAGCTGCGGCCCATCATCACCGCCATGGCCCGCTGGTCGACCGCGGCGGGCGAGTCGGTTGCCGGGCCCGTCACCGCGACTCCCACACTTTTCAGGGCGTCGAGTCGCAGTCGTCCACCGGTCAGGGTGCCGACGAGCCGACGCGCGATGACGATACGGTCCGGCCACTGGGCCATGGGGGAATGCGCTTCACTCGCCGTACTGATGACGTCGTGCTCCAGGCCGTGGCGCTCCAGGCCGTCCTGGTCCCCCGCCACCGCGACCACGCGAACGGCCCGCCGCCCGAAGTCGATGCCCAGGACACGGCCGGCCTCCGGGTTCAGAACCAGCTTCTCCGCCGGGCGCCCCCGCCTGCGCGGAGTGCTGTCCGGCACCGCGGCGATCACCTGGCCACTGTCCACGAGCCTGCTGACCACCTCGTACAGCGTGGTGCGCGACAGCCCGGACAACTGCCCCAGCTCGCTCCGTGTCAGGGGGCCGAACTGGCGCAGCAAGCGCAGCATCTGATCCCCGTACTGTCCCCGTGCCCATGTGGTGTTGCGTGTCGCGTTCGGCACTTCCGCCCCCTCCTTGTGGCAGACCCGGCCTGCCGCAAGGAGGAAAGTAGGGACCGCTCTTGTGGAATCTTTGTGATCGGGACCGCCGCCCCTCCTGAACCGCCCCTCCTGGCGCAGTGAACGGGCGGTCAGGCCTGGCCGTCCACGCGCAGAACGAATCCGACACGGCGCACGGTGTGCAGGATGCGGGGACGCCCGTCTGCCTCCGTCTTTCGCCTCGGACAGCTGACGAACGTGTCCACGGAGTCCGTACGGACGCGGGCGTCGTAACCCCAGACGTGTTCGAGCAGCTGGCCGCGGGTCAGGACCAGGCCCGCGTTCCGGGCCAGCATCTCCAGCAGATGGAACTGGCGGGGCGTCAGGTGCAGGAGCTGTCCGTCCAGCCATGCCTGGCGGGCGGACGGTTCCACGACCAGGCCGCCGACCCGGACCCGGTCCGTCGCGGTGGGAGGGCGGCGCCGCAGGAGGGCGTGCAGGCGCAGCGTCAGTTCCTGGAGCGCGAAGGGCTTGACCAAGTAGTCGTCGCCGCCGGCCTGCAACCCGGCGATCGTGTCGGCCACTTCGTCCAGTCCGGAGAACATGAGAACGGGCAGGTCGTCCCCGTTCTCGCGCAGTGTCCGGCACACGTCGATGCCGCTCAGGTCGGGCATGCAGACATCGAGGACCACAATGTCCGGACGGAGTCTGATCATCGACTCCAGCGCGGAACGGCCGTCACCGGCCAGCGTCACCTCGAAGCCCCCAGCCGGAGTCCGCGTTCCAGCGAACGCCGCGCGCTCACGTCGTCGTCGGCACGAGAACTCGTCCGGCCCTGCCGGCCATGCTTCGCTCCTCTCAAGGCGTTGCCTACGCCCGCGGGCGCGATGTACGCGTGGGCCAACCGCCTCCGGGGCATGCCCCGTTGGTCCGAGGCCGCTCGCCACTCAGCCCGCGGACCGGCGGAACGCCGTATCACCGCGGCTGTCGTAGACCGCCCGCGCCTCCATGACGTCACTCATATGACTGATCGACCAGTTCTTCAACGCCATCAGCGGCTCGCGCAGAGTGGCGCCCAGTTCGGTGATCTCGTACTCGACGCGGGGTGGGATCTCCGGGTGGATGGTCCGGCGGACCAGACCGTCCCGCTCCAGCGCGCGGAGTGTCTGCGTGAGCATCTTCTCGCTCACGCCCTCAAGCTTCCTGCGCAGAACGGTGTAGCGCTTGGCTCCGGATTCCGCCAGCTCCCCGAGGACGAGCACAGTCCACTTGTCGCCGATGCGGTGCAGGACATCGCGGGACGGACAGCCGCCGGCGTACGGGTCCCACTCGGTGCGCGATTCCTTCGTCATGCCCCCACCCGTCATGCCCTCATCCCTCGTCGCGTGCACGTCCCGCTGCCGCAGTAAGCGTATCCAGCGGAGGAAACTCTCCGGAGCGACGAGCACTCTACTCCGGAGAGTGCCTGGCCGCGGGCGACTCTGGCCGCATCGTGCGGTACTGCGACGGTGTGCAGCCCATGACCCGGCGGAAGCTCCGGGAGAAGTGCTCGGAGCCCGAGAAGCCGCAGCGCTGGCCTATGGCCGCGATGGTCTCGGTGCCGTTCTCCAGGTGCGTTCGCGCCGACGCGATCCTCAACTCGGTGAGATACCGGTAGGGCGTGGCGCCCGTGGCGTTCTTGAAGCAGCGCAGGAAGTGGAAGCGGCTGAAGGAGACCAGGGCGGCGAGATCGTCCAGGGTGATGGGCTGCGCAAAGTTGGCTCTCACATACGAGGTGATGGTCTCCAGTTGCTGCTGGGTGAGACCGCCCGCCGGCTCCTTCGGGGCGGCGGCGCGCGACCGCGGAATACGAAGGTGGGCGAGGATGAAACGCGCGGCCGAGTCCGCGTACACGTCGTCGGCACCGAGTTCACTGGCGGCCACCACCGCCTTCACCATTTCGGCGAGCACCGGGTCGGATGTGACAGCCGGACAGGGGTGCGGGGACTGGCGCTCCCCCATCCGGAATTCCTCTCCGACGAGCCGGCGCACCATGGCCTCGGGAATGGCGAGGGACGCGATCACGGCGGGCCTGTTCCCTCTCGGGGACACGATCAGCGGCCGGTTCGGTTCAGCGGGGGTGACGCAGACGTGCTCCGGCAGCAGGATCGTCTCCCGCGTGTTCCCGCGGCCCCCGTGGACGGCGAGGATGCCGCTCACGTGCACACTCAGCCCGATTCCCGTCGACGGCGGCACCAAAAGCGTGTGCACGCCATGGCCCAGCGTCCGCTTCCACACGTGCAGCGCGCGCCACATCGTGTGGGCCACCGCAGTGGTTCCATCCAACGTCGGCGTCCTCTCTTCCTCGGGTCCGACAGCTCTCTCCGGAACCATGACAAGAAGGAGGTGCTGTTCTCAAGGAATCCCTGCGGGAATAATCGACGCGGGGCGGGATTAATTCAGCACAGGAATTGCCGACCCCTGAATCGCCGACCCCGGGTGGGGTGAATTCGAGCCAGAAGGAATCAGCCTCGGGCTGGATTGATTCCGGACGCCTCCGCCGTGCCGCTCAGCCAGTCGCGGCGCAGCAACGGCAGTGTGTGCTCGAACTCCCGCACGCCGGTCAGCGGCAGCCGTACCTCGCAGCGTGTGCCGCGCTGCCCGTCCGGGCGGTCCGACATCGAGACCTGCCCCTGGTGCAGGGTGACCTGCTGGGCTACGAGGGTGAGGCCCAGCCCGGAGCCGGGGCTGTCCGGACCGCGCCAGAACCGCTCGAAGATCTTCTCCCGGCGTTCGGGCGGGACGCCGGGGCCGTCGTCGTCCACGGTGAGTACCGCGATCCGCTCGCCCGGCCGGTCGGACTGCCGCAGGGTCACCGCGATGGTGGCGGCACGTTCGCCGACCCTGCCGTGCACCCGGGCGTTGGTCAGCAGGTTGTCCACCGCCGAGCGCAGCCCCTCCGCCCAGCCGTGCGCGATCAGTCCCGAAGCCGCCCGCACGCACACCTCGGTCTCGGGGTGGGCGCGGCGCAGTCCGGCGACGCAGGAGTGCACCAGCTCCCCCAGGTCCAGCGCCGCGAACGCCTCCGCCTCGACCAGATCGCCCTGCGCCAGAGTCCGCAGCATCGTGAGCAGGCCGACCAGCCTCTCCTGCTCGGCCACCAACTCGGCCAGTACCTCCTCCCGTTCCGCCGTGTCGAGCTCGAACGGGCCTGCCAGGACGTCCAGGTTGGCGCGGATGCTCGTCAGTGGCGAACGCAGCTCGTGGGAGGCCGCCGCCGCGAACGACCGGGCCGTGGCCAAAGCCTCCCCGGTCCGTGCCACCTGCTCGTCGTAGCGGTTGAGCACTGTCTGCAGGGTGAGCGCGAGGTCGTCGACCTCGGCGATGCGGGTGGGGCGGTGCTCCAGCCGGGCGGAGCTGGTGCGCGGGTCGAGTTCGCTGGTACGACGTTGCAGCCGGCGCAGCGGCAACACCGCCCGGTTCGCGATGGCCCAGGCCGCCGCTCCCGCCAGCGGCAGGGCCAGCGCGGCCCCGGCGTACACACGTTGGCGCACCAGCGCCAGCTCCTCCTCGACGGTGTCCGGTGAGAACAGCCAGAGGTTGGGCCGGTCCCGCTTCCGGTCGATCGCGACGGGCAACGACAGGACCAGCCAGTCTCGGCCTTCGACGGTCACCTTCAGCGGTTTCGGGGCGCTGTACGGCAGCTGCGCGGGTGGGAGTTGGGGACCGGCTTGCAGCGTGCTCGTGGGTCCGGTGACCCGCACGCCCATGCCGCTGGTGGACTTGATGAGCCGCTGCCGGCGGGCCTCCTCGACAACCGGCTGGCCGGTCCCGGCCGCGTCCAGATAGTTCTTGGTGTTCTTGGCCACGACGGTGGCACGGGCCTGCAGTTGAGCGTCCTGCTGCTGGCGAAGGTCATCGGTTATCAGGCTCAGCAGCAGCCATCCGCAGGCCACGATCAGCACGGGTACGCCGCCGCCGACCGTGAGGGCGAGCCGGGTGGAGAGCTTCACCGGCCGCCACCGGTCGTCCGCTCACCGGCATCCGTACGCAGGACGAGTCCTTCGTCGACCATCAGCACTCGTCACCCGCATTCCGCCGACCCCGGCCCGTCCAGCGCGGACGGCCCCCGCCAACAGTACGCGGCGGGGGCGTCCCCGGGAGAGGAGCTACGGATTCCCGGCGCTCCAACAGCCGTCGCCACGGCAGTTCTTGAGTCGCTTGAGTGCGTCCTGCAGGTTCTCCAGCCGGGCTCCGCCGAGCTCCCCCACGGTGTTGTGCAGCTGGTAGGGGTCGGTGCGGAGGTCGTAGTACTCCTTCGCTCCGCTGCCGTACTCGACGTAGGTGTAGGAGTTGGTGCGCAGGGCGTGGTAGTTCGGCGGGCTGATGCTCTCCCCGCCGTTGTTGTCGGGGTCGCCCGGAGACTTGTCGGCGTGGCGGTGCTCGATCAGGTTGGTCGTACGCCAGTTGGCGTCGGAGCCGCCGTCCAGGAGCGGAAGCAGGCTGTGCCCGTCCACCCGGGACGACACCGGGGCGCCGCCGATCCGCTGGAAGGTGGGCGCGAGGTCGATGTTCGACACCTGGGCGTTGCTCGTCCTGCCTGCCGCTACGCCGGGTCCGGCGATCACCAGAGGTACCCGGACGTCGGTGTCGAAGGCGGTCTGCTTGCCCGCCTTGAGGCGGTACTCGCCCAGGTGGAAGCCGTTGTCGGAGCCGAAGACGATGTAGGTGTTGTCGGCGACTCCGGCCCTGGTCAGGGCGTTGCGCAGCTTCCTGATCATCCCATCGACCGACTGGAGCGCCTGGGCGCGCTTGCGGAACTTCCGGTCGATCGTGTTCTTTTCGCGCTGGGTGAGCCGGTCCTGCCGGGCCAGCCACGGCGGGGCGTCGGTCGGCAGCTTGTCGAACGCGGGGCTGCGCGGGGCCTCAAGGCCGGGGAAGGCGTTCTCGTGGCGGGGCGCCGGCGTGGAGGGGCCGTGCGGCGTGAAGAGCGCGATCTCCAGCAGGAACGGCTTGTTCGCCGCCGCGGACTTCCTGACGAACGCCGTGCCCTTCTTGCTCAGCACGTCGGTCAGATAGTCCTTGGGCTTGTGGCCGTGCGACTCGATCTTGTGGTTGTGGGCGAGCTTGTAGTCGTAGCCCTGGTAGCCGCCGCCGACGACGTCCCACTGGTTCCAGCCCGGCGGTACGTGCGGCTTCTGGCCCGCGACGGTGTCGTTGGGGCTGTAGCCGTTCAGGTACTTGCCCATCATGGCGGTGCGGTAGCCCTTGGCCTGCAGGGCCGTGGCGAAGGTGTCCCGCTCCTCTCCGCCGCCGTGGAAGGCGCCGAACCCGCCGTTCGGCCCCTCGTTGCTGAGGACTCCGGTGTTGTGGGGGTACCGGCCGGTGAAGATGGACGCCCGGGACGGGCAGCAGAGCGAGTTGCTGACCACGAAGTCGCTGAACGTCATGCCCTGCGACTGGAGTTTCTGAACCTCCGGCATGTACGGCAGGAGGTTCGAGGACATGTCGTCGGTGAGGACGAAGACAATGTTCGGCTTTTGGGCCGCGGCCGCGACCGGCTGTGTGGTGACGGCGGGACTGTTCATTGCCCCGCCCATTCCACTCGGAGCCGCCAGAGCCAGTGCCACTCCGCCGACTATCAGGGTCAGTAATTGACGAGTACGAATCATATCGAAAGCGTGGCAGCCGGATTCCGTGCCGGTCAACACCCATAAGTGCTGGGGGATTTATTCCGGCTCTGGCGGCCAATTAATCCGGCACGCAAAAAGGGACACCGGGCGCCGGCACGAAAGCCCGTGACGGCGCCCGGTGTTCCGGGGAGCCCAGAGGCGGGGGAAGGGAGGGGAACGCCACCCCCGGGCGGGGATCAGGCCCTGCTCGCGGCCTTGTAGAGCCTGCGGGCGCGGTCGCCGAGACGAGGGTGGTACTCGCTGGCGTCCGTGCCGACGGCGATGTTGCCGACCAGAACACCGACACCCTTGTCGGCCTTGAACTCGGCGAGGAAGGCACCGCCGCTGGATCCGCCGGTCTGCACGCAGTCGATGCCCCACATGGTGGAGCCGGGGCGCCCGAGGTCGCGGTGTTCCTTGCCCTGGCAGTGGTTCAGCCGCTCGCCGTTGCCCTCGGTGCGCGAACCGCCGTAGCCGAAGGAATGGACGTAACGCCCGTTCGGGGCATTGAACTTGATGCCCTGCGCACCACCCACGACCTTGGCCAACGGGCGGCCGTCATGCCCCCGCAGGGTCGCGAAGGCGACATCCCAGTTGGCATGCCCTGGCTGGACACGTACGACTTCAGGTGGAAGAGCTTCTTCGCGGTAAAGGTGCCGTGCGGGCGCTTGCCCTTGTGGTAGCCCGGGATGAAGATCCACTTGCGGAAGACCTCGCCGGTGCGGGCGTCAACCACACAGTGCCCGGCGGTGAGGACGACCGACTTGTTCTTGCTGTTGGCGACGGTCGCCGAGCAGGCGAACAGGCCGCCGGCGGCGTTCTCGAAGAACACCTTGCCCGCGGTCCTGCTGATCAGCCCGCCCCGCTTCCAGGCCTCCGGCTTGGAAGCGAGCGTGGACAGCGGCGTCTCATCGGCGGCGGACACAGTGGTCTCCGCGTCCGGGAAGACCACCGACGGGACTGACAGTCGCGGCCCGCCGTCATCGATGACGGAGGACGTGACGGACGACATGGCGGACGACGTGACGGCCGGCGCCTCCGGTGTGGCGGCGGGCGCGGCTATCGCCTTGGCGGCGTTCAGCCGGGCGTCGGTCCAGAACTCCAGGGCGGTGTCCTGCTCCTGGTCGGAGAAGGCGGTGGCGCGGGTCTCACTGTGGGCGGGTGCGGGCCCCGCCTGCGCCGGCCCGACGGTGGCGCCCAGTGCGGCGAGGCTGAGGGCGCTGACCAGCATCGCGGTACGTCTCATGGATCCGGCTCCGAAGAAGGGGGGTGGTGCTACGGCATGGGCGTCGCATTGGGGTGCCGGACGCTCGGGGAGTTCACGGGCGTCCGGCACCGGCTCAGCGGGTCAGCAGCTGAGGTTCTTGCCCGGCTTGACGTCGAGGATCTTGGTGAACTTCTTGTACGTCTTCACCCGGCTCTGCACCTGGGCCGGGTTGCCGCCGTTGCACTCGATGGCGCCGTTGATGCTGCGGATCGTCTGGCCGAAGCCCTTGCCCTTGACCATGGCGTTGTGCGGGGTCATGGTGCCCGCACCGGACTGGGTCATCCAGAACCACAGTCCCGTCTTCCACGCCACGACGGGGTTCTTCTGCACCAGCCCCGGCTTGTGGAGCAGGTCGATGCCGAGCGCGTCACCGGCGGCCTTGTAGTTGAAGTTCCAGCTGAGCTGGATCGGTCCGCGACCGTGGTACGCGGACTGCCCCGCCGGGCAGCCGTACGGCTGCGAGGTGTCGCAGTACGACGGCCAGTTGGCCTCGTTCTGCTCGACGATGTAGCGCCCGCCGCCGGTCTCGTGGTGGACGTTGGCGAGGAAGGCGGCCGCCTCACGCTTCTTGGTCCCCGCGTTGCCCTTGCCCGCGAAGGCCGGGTACTTCTTCATCGCCTTGACCAGAGCTTCGTAGTTGTAGAAGGGCTTGTGGTTGGGGAACATCTTGTTGTACTCCGCCTTGCTGACGACGAAGTCACCCTGGGCGGCGGGCGCGGCAGGTGCGGCGGACGCGGTCGCCGCGGTGAGGCCGGCCCCTGTCGTCGCCAGCAGCACGGCGGTCAGAAGGGCATGAGCGGTACGCATCTTCGGCATGGTGGAAACTCCTCGATTGAAGATGGAATGAATCGGTGGGTCAGCGGACAAGGAACGGGCTGGTCAACGGACGAACTTCCAGGTGACCTTGTGTATGACGCCCTTGGAGGGATTGGCCAGCTTCGCGAAAGCCGGCTGGCTGAGGTCGATGTGCTTGGGCCCGCATTCCATGCACTTGTCCCTGACCGGGACGGTGATGGTCTTGCCGCGGAAGGTCAGCCGGACCTTGAGCTTGCAGAGCGGGTCGTTGTTGGGATTGGCGGGCTTCCACCACTTCGGCGAGACCGCCACGAGCATCTGTGTCGCGGCGTCGAGCGGCTTTCCGCAGGCGCCGGTGCCGGCCTCGTTGTAGTAGGTCGCCTTGCCCTGGCGGACCTTGCCGATCGGGACGGCGGAGGCGGGCGACGCCTGGGCGACACCGAGAATGGCCGCCGCCAGGGTGACGGCGAGGACCGACTGCGTACGACGGGAAACGGGCATGACAGATCGCCTTTCGTCGGAGGATCGGAAGAGGAGAGAGGCCGTACCGGCCCGTCAGAACGGGGTCAGCGTCAGATGCATGGTCTTCGGCTGGGTGTCCTGGATGTACGACGCCCCCTCGGCCACATCGTCGAAGGCGAAGCCGTACGCCTTGCCGTTGCTCATCTGGGCGTGGATGGCCCGCGCGTAGTGGTTGGTGATCTCCGGCTTGTAGAAGGCCGCCGCGCGGGTGGTGGGCTGCTTCGGATGGCTGAGCAGCGTGGAGCGGTTGAAGCCGGCGCCCAGGATCGCGGCCACGGGACCGGTGACCCCGTCGTTGGGGGCGGCGAGCGCGCCGTCGCAGAACAGCACGTCGCGGGTGGAGGGCTTGGCGAAGGAGACCGTCGCCGGGCCGTGGAAGGTGAGCTTGCCGTTGTCGACCCGGCCGCTGAACGCGCCCGCGACGGTACGGACATGGAGCGGCTGCTGCCGGTAGGCCTGCCAGACCTTGTCGATGTACGGGTCGAAGTAGTGCTTGCCGAACCGGCCCGCGTCGAGTCCGTGACTCGGCGCGACGACCCGCCGTCCGCCGACGACCAGCCTTCCGAAGCCGGGGGTGTTCTCCATGGCCCGGAAGATCCGGGCCCGGCCGCCCTGCCGCATCCTGCCGGTGGTCTGGTCCCGGTTCCCGGACAGCCGGATCATCAGCGGCACGCTGAACATGTCCACCATGGTGGTGTTGCAGAACATGCCGGACGCGTTGTGCGTGAACTCCACGAAGTCGTGCAGCACGGGGAAGTTGGGGTCGGACTTCACCCAGCCCGCCGGGTGCTGGAGCGCGGGCCGCCCGGCCCCGTCCCGGACGGCCTTGAGCTTGAGCTTGCCGCCCAGGGAGACGTAGATCCGGCCGGACATGTGCGGCAGCCGGATCCGCGTGGGGCCGCGGGCGTCGAGCGGGATGACGTAGTCGGTGAAGCCGTTGTCCTTGTTGTCGGAGACCTTGACCGGCTCGACCGTGCCGCGGGGTGTGACCCGCACGTGACGGTCGCCCCGGGTGCCGACGATGTACAGGTGGACGTTGCGGTTGGCGTACTCACCGCTGTTGTTGTGGATGACCAGAGGCAGGCCGCCGGCGCGCTCCTCCGGGAGGGCCGGGCCGTCCTCGTCCGCGGCGAGGGCCGGACGCGCACCCGCGGCGAGCGCGGCGCCGGCCACGGCGGCACCGGCCAGCGAGGTGAGCGCCCTGCGGCGGGAGAACACCGGTGAATCAAGCGGCACCATGCGGGAATTCCCTTTCTTTACCACGGGGCATGTCCGTTCCTTTCTCGAACGCTCCTTGCGTGAACGCGGTCAAACCTAGCCAGCGGTGACGCGCGACGGTCATCAAAAGTTGCTGCGGGACGGACAGTTGTTGCGCGGACAGTTGTTGCGCGGACCGCGAACGGAAAAGAGGGCTGTGCCTGCCCGACGTTTTCGACGAAAGCGTCGGGCAGGCACAGCCTAGGGAAATGCGCGTGAAAAGGGTGGACCGGGATCAGCGCAGGGTCGCCTCGATGAACGAGAACGGCGTGGGGGTGGCGACGATTCGGTCCAGGGTGAATCCGGCCGCGTCCAGCAGCGCCTCGTACTCCTCGGCGGTGCGCTCCCGTCCGGTCAGCATGGCCAGCATGGTCAGGTCGACGAACTTGGCGGGGTGCGGGGCGTCGCCGGGCGGGATTCACGGACTCGACGAGCACGACACGCGCGCCACGAGCGGCCGCCGCCTTGACCGTCCACAGGATCCGCAGGCAGGCCCCGTCGTCCCAGTCGTGGAGGATGTAGGAAAGCACGTACACGTCCGCCTGGGGCACGGACTCGAAGAAGTCCCCGGCGACGACGTCCACCCTGTCCGCGAGCCCGTGTTCGGCGAGCACCTTCCGCGCCGCGGGCACCACCTCGGGCCGGTCGAAGACGATGCCCCGCCGGTCCGGCTCACCGGCCAGGAACTGGCAGATCATGGCTCCGTCAGCCCTCCGACGTCGGCGACGACACCTTCTTCCGGCAGCGAATAGTCATCAAACATCCCGGCTCGCAGGCCCTTGGTGACACCGGCCATGGCACGGTTCTGCGTCTCGACCTGAGCCGGGAACCTGGAGATCCAGTCGAAGAACGGCTCACCGTAGTAATGGCCGGCGGCGTTCTCACGGTCACGGCCGTGTGCAGGAGTTCACCGAAGGGCGCGTAGTGGGTTTCCACCAGAACAGCCCCAGGTCACGGACCGAGCCGGGCTGTCCGTCGGCGAGGGTCGCGCCGAGATCGGTGACCTCGACCAGACCGTCTTCGGTCCGGAAAACCCCGAGCGGCGCGAGCGCACGGACGATACGCCGGAGCACATCGGCGTTCGTGCCCGTCGCGGCAGCGAGCTGCTCGACCGTGAGCGGACCGTCCGCGAGGGCGGTGGACAGGCCCTGTTTGGCCACGACATACAGCGCCATGCGATATCTGCCTGCTCGGGGAGCACTACCTGCCGGAGCCGGGCTGACGCTGCGTCAGAACTTGGGCGCTCCGGTGAGCACATCGGCGAGACCGACCGCGGGCCGACCGATCAACCGACGCAGATCCCCACTGCTGGTGAACAACTCGCCGCGCTTGAGCCCGAGGTCGGAGTCGGCGAGGACTTCGGCGAGTTCGGCGGGCAGCCCGGCGTCGAGGAGCGCGGCACGGTACTGCTCGGCGGGAAGGTCGCTGTAGATGACATGCCTGCCTGAGGCGTCGGACAGCGCGGAGGCCAACTCGGCGAGCGTGAAGGCGTTTTCCCCGCCCAGTTCGTACACGGACCCCGCATGCCCCTCGCCGGCGAGAACGGCCGCCGCGACCTCCGCGTAGTCACGCCGGGAGGCGGCGCTGACCCGGCCGCCACCGGCACTGCCCGGCACGACGCCGGTCTCCAGGTAGAGCGGGAACTGTGACGTGTAGTTCTCCAGGTACCAGCCGTTGCGCAGGACGACGAAGGGAACGCCACTGTCGCGCAGATACTGCTCGGTCTTCGCATGAGCGTCGGCGAGCATCATGCCGGCGGTACGGGCGTTGAGCGTGCTGGTGTAGACGATGAGTTCGGCACCGGCGTCCTTGGCGGCGTCGATGGCCCGCACATGGTTGTCGTACCGCTCACCGACGGTCGTCGTCGACACGATCAGCACCTTCCGCACCCCCTGGAAGGCCTGGACGACACTCCCAGAATCGGCGAAGTCGGCCCGCCGCACGTGAACGCCCCGCTCGGCCAGATCGGCCAGCCGGTCGGTGTTCCGCCCGGTGGCGACGATGTCCTGCGACGCCACTCCACGCCGCAGCAACTCCTCCACAACGAGCCGGCCAAGCTGCCCGGTCGCTCCGGTAACCGCGATCGACATGTCTCACTCCTGGTACGTAGGTCTGGGAGGGCTCGAGCGCCCCGCCAGCAGTACACAGAAGTAACTCCCCATCGGGAAGTGACCACTTTTTGGTTAGTCGACTCCCCAAAGGAGAGTAAGCAGGTCAGGGAGATGTCGGGCAGCAAGATAGGAGCGTGAAGGCAGACGAGTCGGGCTGTACGCCGGGTTCTGCGCTCCAGCACCTCGCGGCCTCTGGGGTGACGGCCATCCATCTGGGACCGGCATTGCCGCCGGTCGCGTGCGGTCTACCCGCGGACTCGGGCGGGCAGCCCTCGAACGTCCGCGCAGAGCCGCCTTTGGCAGCGGCTCCTCTTGACCTTGCTCCGGGTGGGGTTTACCTAGCTGCCCAGGTCACCCTGGGCACTGGTGGTCCCTTACACGCCGTTTCACCCTTACCGAGGACCGAAGTCCCCGGCGGTTTGTGTTTCTGTGGCAACTGTCCCGCGGGTCACCCCGGGTGGCCGTTAGCCACCACCCTGCCCTGTGGAGCCCGGACACGTTCTCGGGGAGATCCGCAAGGATCTCCACGCGCACTTCGGAGAGCATTGCCCCACAGTACTTCGGGCGACCGCCTCCAGGAGGCCCGGGAGCAGGGCTGGCTTGGCAAGGTCGCCGCCATCGAGACCACCATGCTCGCCGCAGCGCAGAAGCTGGAGGTCATGCTCGAGCGTGCAGCGCAACCGTCCACCGTCAGCCTGGGCATGCCCGACTTCCGCCGGAACGCCGGACGAAGCAGCGCCGAGCCCGAAGCCCCACCAACCGCGGCAGGCCCGTTGTGAGTCGACCGCCCATTCGGGACGGTTGCCGCCGCGAGATCAAGTCTTGGGAAGGAAGTCCCGCCAGAACGAGACGGTCGCCTGCGGGCGCCAGTCGTCGGGGGTGTGGTCGTCGAAATCGTCGAACTCGTGGTTGACGTAGTCGACTAGGTCAGTGCCGTAACAGATGATGTCGGTGCCCCACACTGAGAGAACCGGGTGACCGTGGGAGCCATGGCCGGCGGGCAGGAACCGATGCCCGTAGATGGGAACGAGCTTGGGGACCCGAGCAAGCAGCGCCTGAGCTTGCTGAAGGACCTCGTCGGCATCCTCCGGCCGTTGTCCCCAGCTCGGATGCCAGTAGCCGCGTCGGACCGACAGGGCAATGCCCTCCACGGGCCACTCAAGCCTCTCTCGGAGTCCTTTGGGGTCGCCGTTGCGCCAGTCCGGCCACGGGTTCTCCCACGTGTCCCCCTCTTCGGGCGGCTGACTGACCGGCAAGCCCGACGCCAGGAAAGCCCGGTGGTCGTCGGCAAACTCGATGCCGTACTCCTGCTCAATACACTGGAACTCGATCTCGCTCAGCCCCGGCGCTATCTCGCAGCAGTCCGCAACGGCGAGAAGGCGCGCTGCTTTGATACCCAGCTTCATCCCATCCGGCTGCATCACGTTGGAACAGTACTGGCCGCGCCATCTGGGCTCGGACAGTTTTCGAAGATCACCTGGCTTCAGCCGGAGCCCGCCTGACGCGAGATGAGCTCAGGCGCGCGGCGGCAGGACCTCGATCAAGGTGGCCGTTCCGGCAACAGGTCGGGCTTCGTACATGGTGATCACATCGCCGCACTTCAGGTGCCTCCACTGCTCGGGGCTCAGTAGCTGTTGTCGTTCCGATCTTGAGGGGTGCGCGTCGAACGGGAGTCCCGATCGGGTGGTTGCCGCCGGCTGCGGGCATGAAGGCAGACACCTCACGATGCCAGCGCGTCAAGCTGCGGCGGCGAGTTTGGTGGGGAATGCCGTGTGTTCGTCGAACAGCTTGCGGTGCTGTAGGCAGTGGTAGAGCTGGCCGATCATGCGGTTGAAGAGGTTGCGCTGGGCGGCGGCGTGCTCGCGTCGTCGCCGGTAGTGGGCGTTGGCTCCGGCGGATGGTCGGAGTGAGGCGAAGGCCCATAGGTAGCCGGCATGGTTGAGCCGGTCGTTCTTCACCCACCGCCGTGTGATGGCCGACTTCTTGCCGGAGGCCCTGGTGATGGGTGAAGAGCCGGCGTATGCCTTCAGGCCGCGGGCGTCGGCGAAGCGGGTGCGGTCGTCCCCGATTTCAGCCAGGATCCGGGCGGCGAGCTGGATGCCGAGCCCGGGGAAGCTCAGCAGGATCTCGGCGTCCGGGTGCTCAGGGAACGCCTCTTCCACCGCCTCGGCGAGCTGGTCGTCTGCGGTGCAGGCGGCTTCCAGTTGGATGAGGAGGGCGAGCATCTGCTTTCCGAACGCCTCCTCGACCAGCGGCGGCTGGTGGGCCCACGCGGCGCGGAAGACGTCGCGGACGCGGTCGGCCTCCGCCTCGATGCCGCGCTTGCGGCAAGCTCGCTTGAGGGCGGCCTGGAGCTGGGTGCGGGTCAGCCGCGCGGCCCGAGAGGGAGTCGGTGCGGCCTTGAGAAGTTCGCGGGCCTCGGGGCGGCACAAGCCGTTGGTCCACGTGGCGAAAGCTTCCAGGGCGGCCGGGTAGTACTCGCGCAGCAGGGAGCGTAACTGGTTGGCGATCTGCTGCCGGTTCCACAGCGCGTCCTGCTGGGCGCGGGCCAGAACAGCGATGGCGCGGCCGAGGTCGGAGTCGCCCGGCAGCGGCCGGTGGGCGTGCATGTCGGTGCGCAGGACGTTCGCGAGCACGAGTGCGTCGCCGGGATCGGACTTCTTGCGCGAGACGGAGTGCCGGTCGCGGTAGCGGGCGGCGGCCAGTGGGTTGATCGCGAACACCTTCCGCTTCCCGGTGCGCAACACGGCAACCAGCAGGCCGCGCGAGGTCTCGATCGCCACGGGGATCGGGTTCTCCTCGGTGTCGCCGTGCTCGGCAAGCAACTCCAGCAGCAGTTTGTAGCCGGCCGCGTCGTCGGTGATGTGCCGCTTGGCCACCAGCGCCCCGGCATCGTCGACCAGGGCGACGTCGTGGGTTCGTTCCGCCCAGTCGATTCCGCAGTAGATCAAGGTAGTTCCCTCCCCGATGCGTAGGTGTTTGCGCTGGTCACGAGCGTATGCGGGCCACGCGAGCGACCTAATCCCAGGCATCAGCCGTCTTGCGGATGTGCCTCCACCTCACTAGCCGTTCGTGGCACCAGCGCACCCCACGGGCCTCGGTCTGCGCGGGAGCTCGGACGGCTCGGGCGTATCAAGAGGTCACCGTGCGGCGGGCTCGCACCACCAAGCCAACGAGTGATCAAGCGGCGGGTGTTGACGCTCGACGGCTCTGGACGGCGCCGCTCTGGCTGGAGGCATCAAGGCCCAGACCTGCACAGGTGTCCGTCCAGTGCCGACGAGCACCAACAGCCGTCGACAGGGGTGGCGGCCACGCTGCACCGCATGTCGCCGCTCTGCCTTGAGGCATCACACGCCAGGGCCTCTTGGGGCATCCGTACGGCGCTCACGTGACCGCCACCACCATGAGCACCAGGACCGTGCACGCTGTCTAAAGCGAGGCGTTGCCCGCCCGGCAGCCACGAGGTGTCACGGTCCGGCACTCGAACATCCCGGGAACCAACCGCTTCCTCGGAACGCCCTTAGCAACGGATTAGGGCCTCTTGGTAGCTCGGGGTTGCGAAGCCAACCGAGATCCAGGAGACCCTGTTGCCGCAGTTGTACGTGCTCCCGCCGGTAAAGTTCAACTCGGTTGCACCGTCGTGTGATTGTGTCGCTCACCGGTTCGGGAATGCGGCCGATCACCCGGGGCGGATTCGCATGGTCGTCGCAACGTTGCAGGCTCAGAGTGCCAGAGCTGCGGCGAATGCTTGAGCTGGGGTCTGCCAACTCAGTGTCTTGCGGGGCCGGTTGTTCAGCCGGTGCTCGATGGCGCGGAGGTCGTCAGCGGTGTGGAGGGACAGGTTCGTGCGCTTGGGCAGGTACTGCCGGATCAGGCCGTTGGTGTTTTCGTTCGTCCCCCGCTCCCAGGGACTGCCGGGGCGGGCGAAGAAGATCCCGTCGGTGAAGTAGTGCGCGAGTTCATGATGGCGGGCCATCTCGGAGCCTTGGTCCCAGGTGAGACTCCGGCGGGCCTGCTCCGGCAGATTGCTGAGGCTGGCGATGAGGGCATCACGCAGCTGGCCGGCGGAGTGTCCCTCAGGCAGGGGGACCAGGCGGAGATAGCGGGTGCGGCGGTCGACGAGGGCGGCGACGGCGGACTGGCTGCGGGCGCCCACGACGAGGTCGCCTTCCCAGTCGCCGAGACGCTCGCGCAGCTCGATGATCGCTGGTCGGCGCTCGATGAGGACGGCGGGTGCGACAAATCTGGGCATGCGCTGGTCAGCGCGGCGGCGCTTCTTTCGTAGCGGCCGGCCAGTGCGGAGTTTCCTTGTCAAGGTCCTGCTCAGGCCACCCTTGACGCCTTGGTAGAGGGCTCGGTAGATGGTCTCGTGGCAAAGGTGCCGATCGGGGTGCTCGGGCCAGCGGGCCCTCAGATGGGCGGCGATCTGCTCCGGACTCCACTCCAGATCGAGCTTGGACTGAACCTCCACTTTCAGCTCGGGATCCGTGGCCAGCTTGGCGCGTCTGGGACGTCCGGCCCGTTCGCGGCAGCGGTGGTGAGCCAGGTCGGCGTCATATCTGCCGTAGTCATGTGGGCGGATGTTGCGCCGCAACTCCCGGCTCACAGTCGACGGTGCACGTCCGAGCAGGCCCGCTATCTCCCGGATCGTCAGACCGCGTTCGCGCAATGAGGCGATCCTGCGGCGTTCCAACAGCGACAGGTACCGGCCTGACCGGGATGTCTCTGGCAGATAGTCGGGTTTCAGGCCGCCGTTCTCCGCCCGCCACCGGTAGCCCGTTTTCCGTCCGATCCCCAGTCGCCTGCACGCCTCGACACTGCCCACCCGGCCCCAAGAAGGCGCCAGTTCTCGGCTTCGAGCTCCAGCCTGCGCTTACGTCCCCGCCTCGCCACCAACAAGAGGACCCTGAGTCAGTCAGGCGGTGGGTCAGACCCCGCCAGGGAACGCTCACGGACATCCTCACTGTCAGGCGGCACAGCCGCGCCCAGCCGGCCCTGTTCTCGGCGAGCAGCACGATGCGCAGCGGCCGCTCCAGCACGTGGTGTCGGAGTACATGTGAAGGTGCTCAGCCACGTACGGATGAACGTGCTCAGTTCGTACGGTGCTGAGTGCCATGATTACGATTTGGGCCCTGGGGGCGACCCGCCGCCGTCGTGCGTGGATGGGCGGGGTAAGCCTCGGTGCCCCGCCCATCGACGCTCAGAAGTGCCGCTTGCTACTTCGGGCTGCCCCTTTCCAGGAAACCCGGGGCTGTTGTTTCGCGGAACCCGTGTGGCCCCTCCTCGTGAGGACGGTGCCGTCGTTTGATGGTCACGGTCACTGGTTCGCTCTGGGTGATGGCCCCGGTCGGGTCGGTGGCGATGGCGATGAAGGTGTGCTTACCGCTAGTCCTCGCTGTTCGCCCCGTGCATCTCCAACTCCCGGCATCGTTCACAGTGGCCGAACAGATCTGCCTCTTGCCTTCGGTGATGGTGATGGTGTCGCCAGCTCCACCAGTACCAGTGAATGCCAACCCGCAGCCGCCTCGTCCTGTCCGGTTGCCGGCCTCGTGCCCGTGCTCGCTGCACCGCCTGATGGTGTTGCCGTCGGCAGGTGTGGTGATCACCGGTGCGGCAGGGCCGGTCGTGTCGATGGTGATCGTAATCGGCTCGCCCTGGGTGGTGTTCCCCGCCGCGTCGGTGGCGGTGGGGGTGATGGTGCGTTGACCGTCTGTCAGGGCGGTGGTGGGGGTGCAAGACCAGTTGCCGGCCGCGTCGACCGTCGCGGTGCAGACCGGGCTGCCCGCATCCGTCAGCGTCACCGTCGTCCTGGCCTCACCGGTCCCGGCGAAGTCCGGAGTGCTGTCGTTGATGGTGCTGCCGTCGGCAGGTGTGGTGATCACCGGTGCGGCAGGGCCGGTCGTGTCGATGGTGATCGTAATCGGCTCGCCCTGGGTGGTGTTCCCCGCCGCGTCGGTGGCGGTGGGGGTGATGGTGCGTTGACCGTCTGTCAGGGCGGTGGTGGGGGTGCAAGACCAGTTGCCGGCCGCGTCGACCGTCGCGGTGCAGACCGGGCTGCCCGCATCCGTCAGCGTCACCGTCGTCCTGGCCTCACCGGTCCCGGCGAAGTCCGGAGTGCTGTCGTTGATGGTGCTGCCGTCGGCAGGTGTGGTGATCACCGGTGCGGCAGGGCCGGTCGTGGTGAGGAAGACCGACACCGATCCGCCGGTGTTGGCGCTGGTCAGGTCCAGGTTGCCGTCACCGTCCAGATCACCCACAGCCACCGAGATCGGCCCGTCCCCGGCGGGGTAGGCGACCTGGGGTGCGAAGGTGCCGTCCCCGTTGCCCGGCAGCACCGACACCGTGTCCGTGCCGAAGTTGGCGGTGGTCAGGTCCAGGTTGCCGTCACCGTCCAGATCACCCACAGCCACCGACCGGGGCCCGTCTCCGGCGGGGTAGGCGACCGGGGGCGCCAGGGTGCCGTCCCCGTTGCCCGGCAGCACCGACACCGTGTTCGCGTTGCGGTTGGCGGTGGTCAGGTCCAGGTTGCCGTCACCGTCCAGATCACCCACAGCGACCCACTGCGGCGCGTCTCCGGCGGGGTAGGCGACCTGGGGTGCGAAGGTGCCGTCCCCGTTGCCCGGCAGCACCGACACCGTGTCCGCGTCGAAGTTGGCGATGGTCAGGTCCAGGTCCCCGTCACCGTCCAGATCACCCACAGCCACCGAGAACGGCCCGCTCCCGGTGGGGTAGGCGACCTGGGGTGCGAAGGTGCCGTCCCCGTTGCCCAGCAGCACCGACACCGTGTCCGCGAAGCGGTTGGCGGCGGTCAGGTCCAGGTCGCCGTCACCGTCCAGATCACCCACAGCCACCGAGAACGGCCCGTCCCCGGCGGGGTAGGCGACCTGGGGTGCGAAGGTGCCGTCCCCGTTGCCCAGCAGCACCGACACCGTGTCCGCGCCGATGCTGGCGGCGGTGAGGTCCAGGTCGCCGTCACCGTCCAGATCACCCACAGCCACCGACCGCGGCTCGTCTCCGGCGGGGTAGGCGACCTGGGGTGCGAAGGTGCCGTCCCCGTTGCCCAGCAGCACCGACACCGTGTCCGCGTTGAAGTTGGCGGTGGTCAGGTCCAGGTCCCCGTCACCGTCCAGATCACCCGCAGCCACCCACTCCGGCCCGGCCCCCGTGGGGTACTCGACATGGGGTGCGAAGCTCGGGGCCGCGGCCCATGCCGTCCCGGCTTGAGGGAACAACCCCAGGGCCAGCCCCGTCATCATCAGGGCCACAATCAGAGTCAATGTGCCGCGTGTAGCTTTTGTCACTGCACTGTCCCGGTCACAGGCTCTGACATCGTCGTCTCTCCGTTTCCCTGCCACGCCCGACACGCCCTTCGTGGCGAAGGCGGCATCCCGAGCTTGCCAACCCGGCACCGCCCCCCTGCCCCACACCCGTCCAACGCGAGCCGAGAGCACCCGATAAGACCAGTGCGAGCAGTCTGCCGAGGACCTGGCTGAGGACTGTCCGTGGCCTGCTGCTGGTTGTGGCTGTCACGGCGGCGAGTGTGCAGGACCGCATGCGGCCGTGCCGTTGCTGGTAGCACCCGTATCAAGGCACCGGAGGATTTCGCCGGTGCGGGCCGACGGTGGCATTGGGGGAATCGAGACGCCGGCTCGCGCGGGACTACGAGGCCCTGCCCGCCACCAGCGAGGTACTGATCCAGCGGTCGCCCTGCTGACGGAGGTCGCCACCCGTCTCCACGTCCGCGACGCCGCCGCTCAGCCCGGCCTCGACCCCACCGAACCCTCACCCCCGAAGACGACGACGCCCGCCTCACCCGACAAACAGCCCGCCCACACTCTCACCCGCAACCGCTCACCGACTGGCCGCGATCCAGCGCAGACGGCACCCCGGAAAACCGTCACAGCACCTCGCTGATCAGCAGTCACAGCATCAGGAACTGAGCACGTTCGCTCGTACGTGGCTGAGCACGTTCACTTGTACGCCGACACGTGGGCGCCACCGCGTACCGGGGTGCGGCGGCGCTGCGCACGCACGGCAGCAAGGGGGGCGACGGCCAGGTCGATGCCGAAGACGGGGCGGATGCCGTGCTCTATGGCGGCCTTGGCGAAGCGCACCGCGCCGGTGACGGTGTCGCGGTCGGTCAGCGCCAGCGCGCTCATGCCGCGCTCGGCCGCCCGCACGACCAGGTCCTCGGGGTGGGAGGCCTCGTCCCGGGCGGAGTAACCGGACGCCACGTGCACGTGGGTAAAACCCAAGACCGGGAAGTTAGGGCGGTCTTGCTGGTTGACGTGGGAACGGAGCCCGGCGCGAACTGTGAGTGTCGAGGTCACGGTTCGAGGGGGCTCCGTTGTCTGTTCAGTGTGCCACCGCCGGCGTGGTTGCGGACCGGTCACGGGTGTGGATGCCGGGTCAACTAGGGGTGCTGACGCGGTGGGTGCCGCCGTCGTTGGTGGACGAAGTCATTGAGACGGCGGGCCGCAGGGAGCGTCGGGTGCGGCTGTTGCCGGCCCGGGTGGTGGTCTACTTCCTGCTGGCCATGGCGCTGTTCACGGACTGTGGGTATCGCGGCGTGTGGGCGGCACTGACCGCCGGACTGCCGGGCCCATCGGTGCCCGATCCGTCTACGGCCGCGTTGCGGCAGGCCAGGCGCCGGCTGGGGACAGCCCCGTTGGCCCTGCTGTTCGACCGGCTGCGCGGGCCCCTCGGCACGGCCGACACGCTCGGAGTGTTCTGGCGGGGGTTGCGGCTGGTGGCCTGGGACGGCACTTGCCTGGAAGTCGCTGACAGCCCCGCGAACGTCGCCCATTTCACCCGGCATGGCGTCCGCACCACGCGCCCGGCCGGCTACCCGCAGGTGCGGCTGACAGCCCTGGTCGAATGCGGCACCCGTGCAGTGATCGATGCAGTCTTCGGGCCGTTGCGGCACAAGGAACTCCCGCAGGCCCACGACCTGCTGCCCGCCTTGAAGCCAGGGATGCTGCTGCTGGCCGACCGCGGATACGACGGTTTCGAAGCGATCCGGGATGCCGCAGCCACCGGCACCGATTTGCTCTGGCGCGTGCAGGCCGGACGCCTGCTGCCGGTCATCCACCCACTGCCGGACGGCACCCACCTCACCCTGATCACAGACCGCCGATCCGGCGACCGGCTCGCCCGATGGCTGCACCGCGGCCGCATCACCCCACCGCCCTCACGTCGATCACCATGCGCGTGATCAGCTACCAGATCACCGTCACCGCGGCGGACGGCACCACCCGCACCAGCACCGTGCGCCTGGTCACCACCCTGCTGGACCCCCACACGCACCCGGCCTGCGAGCTGGCTGCCCTCTACCACCAGCGCTGGGAGATCGAGACCGCCTACTTCGGGCTGAAAGTGACCCTGCGCGGCCCCGATCGCGTCCTGCGCTCACACACAGTCGAGGGTGTTGAGCAGGAGCTCTACGCGCTGCTGGCCGTCTTCCAGATCACCCGCATGGCCATCACCCACGCGGCCACCGCCACCGGCATCGACCCCGACCGGCTGTCATTCACCATCGCCCTGAGAACCGCCCGCCACAGTGTGATCACCGCCGACGCCACCGGACCGCCGGCCCGCCTGGCCGCCATCCTGACCCACACCCGCAACCTCGCACCCGCACGGCGTCGCTCCCGCACCAGCCCGCGGTGTGTCAAGCGCACCCTGTCGCCCTACGCCTACAACAAGACGGCCGGCAGCGTCGGACACAAAGCACACGTGACCACCAACGTCACGCTCCTGACCAGCGCCAGACCCTAACTTCCCGGTCTTGGGGTAAAACCCGCCCTGCCGCGCCTCCGAACACCACTGACCCCACCTGTCTATTTTCGTGCGAATTACACCGGAAAGTGCTTTCGAACCTCTGTTCGAGACGAGTAACGCGTGATGCCCCCTGCGGCGACCGTGACGCACGTGAGACCCCACGGACGGGCAAAGCACTGGCAAGCGACGTTGAGGCAGCCGGGCGTCATTCCGCTGCCGGCCGGTCCGGGTCGACGGAGGGCCGTTTTGCGCCATAGGGCGGGACGTCGTCGGGGGTGAGGTCGATACGGAGCCGGTGGAGATTGACGGGGTGGCGCCAGCGGCCGCGATCGACAGCGGTGTCGCCGTGGAACTCGGCCACGAGCTGGGGCGCGCCGGGGCTGAAGGCGAGCGGTTCGCGGCTGCCCCAGTGCGACGTGAAGTGCACGTCATGCCAGGGATGGTCGGCCCCTGCGGGGGTGAGCAGGCCGCCGCCGAGCTCCGCACGAAGCCGCGGCGCCAGCGGCGTGCTCCGGGCGACCAGGAGGAAGTGCCCGTCGGTGCTGTAGCGGCCGAGCAGAACGGTCTCCGGCCGGATGACGCTGCCTGTGACCGCGCCGATGACCGCTTCAGCGGTGTTGCGGGTGCGGTACTTCAGCCAGCCGCGCCGGCCGGGCTGATAGGTCTGTTCGAGGCCCTTGATGACCAGGCCCTCCACCCCGACCGCGGTCCACTCCGTCAGCCGCCAGCACTCCTCGGCCAGGGCGCGATCGGTCGTCGACGGTGTGAGCGCCCACGGAGCCTGAAGGCCGTGGCCTTGGAACAGCGACTCCAGTGCGGCGCGGCGCTCGGCGTAGGACCAGGTGAGAAGCTCGGTGCCGGCGTGCTGCAGCAGGTCGAACGCGACCAGATGGGCCGGCTGCTCACGCGCCAGCAGCGCGACCGTTCGCGGACGGCGGTTCATCCGCTGCTGCAGCGCGGAGAAGTCGAGCCTGCCGCCCGTGCAGATCACGGCCTCGCCGTCGATGACAACGTCCTCGCCCAGCGCCGCGGCGGCGTCAGCGATCTCAGGGAAGGCTCCCGTGAGATCACGTCCGTTGCGGGACTGCAAGAACACTTCGCCATCGGCGCCGGCGAACACCAGCAGCCGGAACCCGTCGTACTTCGGCTCCAGCACCGTGCCGCCCGGCAGGGCTGCGGGCCCCGGCAGACGCGGCACCGCTCGGGCCAGCATCGGCTCCACCGGAGGAGCAAGACTCATGTAAGGGAATTACCCGGGCAAAGACTGCAAACTCGTCTCTGTCGGATTGAAGGGCTGGGTGAGCTGTGGATCTGGAGAGCATCGCGGACGAGTTGTACGGGCTGGCGCCCGAGGACTTCATCGACGCCCGCAGTCAGCATGTGGCTGCTGCCGCAAAGCCGGAGACCGGGACCTGGCCAGGCGGATTGGCACGCTGAGGCGCCCGACGCTGTCCGCGTGGGCGAGCAAGAGGGCCGGGCAGCAGGCTCGCGAGCGGGAGGACGAGCTCCGGCAAGCCGAAGCAGCGCAGCACCACGCCGAGAAGCAGCTCCGGGAGGCAGAGGAGCGGATCGCCGCCCTGACCCAGGAGGTGAAAGCCGCCCAGGAACAGAAACGCCAGGGACGCAGCGCACTGGACCAGGCGCGGCGTGGCGTCTCGGATGCCGTCCGCAAGGCCCGCGAAGCACGCAGCGGCGCCCAGAGCGCGCGCGCCCGCGCCCAGCGAATCGAGGACGCGAAGTGATCGACGTGGTCCTGGACCCCAGGGGCATGCGAACCCCTCCCCCAATGTGCTAGCAATTGCTAGGCTGCGGGTATGGAGACCGAGAAGAAACAGCTGAACGTCCGGGTCGGGGCCCGCACGCACGAGCTCCTCACCGCACGGGCCAAGCGCCGCGGCGTCACCATCCAGGCGTACGTCTCCGGCATCGTCGAGAGCGAGGTCGACCCGCAGTGCGACGCCTTCGTGTCCGGACTGGTCGACGACATGACCGAGCTGCTCGGTGAGTTCGAGGAGACCTTCGAGGCGGGCAAGCGTTGATTCTCCGCGTGGATGCCCGCTGGATCGAGGAATCCCTCCAGCAGTTCGAGGACAACACCGGGCGCGAAGTCGGCATCGACGACTGGGGCGCCCTCGCCGCCGCCGTGTACCGCCACGCGTACGAACTGCACGCCGGCGAACCCTTCTACGTCGAAACCCCGGTCCGCGCCGCGGTCCTGCTGCAGATGTTCGTCGCCAGCGCGCCGCTGACCGACTACAACGGTCTTGTCGGTTGCGCCCTCGCCATCCGCTACCTGCGTGAGTCCGGCCAGCCCGTCAAGCCACCCACCGGAGGCATGAGCCGACTGGTTACAGGCCTTCGAAACGGCACCCTCACCCTGCGCGAGGTAGCCGCCCAGCTGCGCGCCTGGGCCAACTGACCCGCCCCACGGCACTGAAGAAGCAGCCCGGGCCGCGGCCAGACCCCGGCGAGCGAGAGACCGCCCGGGTGCCGCAACCTCGCCGGCGGCCAATGCCTCCCCTGACTCCCCGGCAGATTCAGCCGGAGCAGACAATTGGTGCTGCCCGGCGGGCCGGCTTCGAGGTCGGGCGCGCGCCGGGCAGCACCGTCCAGGATCGCATTGGTCCCAGGCTGGAGCCGGGATGCCGTGGAGCGAATTGGGGAGCTGGGCGGTCCGGGTGCGTCAGGTGGCGACGGCGACGGCTGTCGGCCCGCGGTGGTGATGCGGAAGCGGTGTGGGTAGGACCGGTGTTCGCCATCGAGGTCGGCGCCGCCCTGGACGGGGGCGCAGTCGTCGATCGAGGCACCGAGGCCGAACTCAGCTGCGATCGCCTGGCAGGCGGTCAAGTCGGGTGAGCCGCTCACGGTCCTTTCGCTGGAACCCGAGTTGTACGCGGGAACGGGCATCACCCCGCTCAATCCCACCTGATCACGTCGCATCCAGACGCCGGCACACCTCGCAGGAACGGCGGCCGTTTCCACCGGAAGCGGCCGCCGACTGCATTCTCAGCGCGCGTTGCGCAGGTACGTGCGTCATCGCGGCGAAGAGTTCGTCCCACGTCGTGTCGGGGATCGCGCGCGGATCGGTCCAGAAAGGCTGGCAACCGCACGCTGGCAGGGCAGATCCCGGCCCTGCGGCGCCCGACCCCCTCGGCCTGGGCCGGGAGGCGACGAAATGCGAAGCTCTGATTGACGTCGCCGTTACGACGGGGCGACCGCAACTGCCGAGAGTAGTTGCAAGCCGACGTCGAGGTCGGCCGCGACGCTTCGGCCGGTGACGGCGCCCTCGCGCGCGGTGTGGTCTGCTGCGGCCACGCACGCGCTACATCCACACCGGTCGATCTACGCGGTTGACGATCTCCAACGACTCTTCCATAACGGTGGGATGGCCCGGGGGAATCTCACCCCCGGGCCATCCCACAGAGTGACAGTCTCCCGCACTCGGCTCATCTCATAAAGTAGGACCGCGCTGCGACTCACGGGATCCTGATCCGCCGTCAAGGCACTATCGCTCGGTGCGGCGGGTGTTCAGGGTTGCGGGCCGGTTAGGAGAGCTTCGCTGCCAAGACGTCGACGGGCAGGATCTCGGGGGCCTGGGCAAGCAGCTTGGGGGCGTTGTCCATGAGTGCCGCCGCGATCTGACCCTGAAGGTGCGCGGTGCGGTCCTCCTCGGTACCGAAGGCGTCGAAGATGCCGAACGTTGTGGGGCCAAGGCGCAGCGCGAACCACAGGGTGGTGCCAGCCTCTCCCCGGGCCAGGGCAAGGGCTCCGGTGAGCAGTTCCTCGACCTCGCGGACGTACTCCGGCTTGGCCTCGATACGGGCGAGCAGGCCGATGCGGGTGGTGTCGGGGACAAGGGCGTTGGTCATGGAGTGCTCCTCGGTGCGTGGTAAGTGCGGTGTCGTGGCGCGCCGTTGTGCGATGTGATCACCGTATGGGCTGCCTTGAGGCGCCAGTCAGTGGCGGATGCGCCCAATGCTTTACCGTTTGCGACATGAGGATTTCGGTACTGGTGATGGACGACCTCTTCGATTCCGGGCTGGCCACGGTCTTCGACGTCCTGCAGATGGCCAATGAGCTGCGGGAGGAACTGCCCCACCCCCCACCGCGCTGGGAGTTGACCCGCGTCAGCGGGCGGGGTGCCGTCCGTACAGCTTCCGGGCATGTGATCGAGGCCCAGGCTGCTGGGGGCGCCCCGCAGCCCGATCTCCTCATCGTGCCCGGAGCCGGCCCCAAACAGCCCGCACCCCTGCTGGAATGGGTGGCCGCCCCGGAACGCGGACCTGAACGCGAGGCGGTCCGGCGGGCCCGGGCCGAGGGCGTCCCCCTGGCCGCAGCATGCACCAGTACGTTCCTCCTCGCAGATGCGGGGGTGCTGGACGGGCTCGCCGCCACGACCAGCTGGTGGCTGGCCCCGGCCTTCCGGCAGGCGTACCCCCAAGTCGCCCTGGAAGAAAGCCACATGCTCGCCCATGACGCGGGTGTTACCACGGCCGGGGCCGCCATGGCGCACCTCGATCTCGCCCTTGACCTAGTACGCCAGGCCAGCCCGGCGCTCGCGGACCTTACGGCTCGCTACCTCGTGGTCGACCACCGCCCCACCCAGGCCGGTTATGCCATTCCCAGTCACCTCGCCCGCACCGATGCGACCGTCAGCGCCTTCGAGAGCTGGGTGCGCGCGCACATCGACCAGCCCCTGCGGATGGCCGAAGCGGCACGGGCAGTCGGGGCAAGCGAACGGACCCTTCAGCGCGCCGTGGACAAGGCGCTGGGCGTCTCACCACTGCGGTTCGCCCAGAGCATCCGGCTCGAACAAGCAGCCCACCTGCTGCGCACCACGGACCTCCCTACCGACACCGTCGCCCGCCGCGTCGGATACGAGAACGCCTCCTCACTCACCACACTGCTGCGTCAGCGCCTGGGCACCACCCCCGGCCGCCTGCGTAGCGGAGCCGGGCCGACCGGTTCGTAGCCCAGATCCACAGCTTCGTTGTGCTGGCGGCATGGCAGAACTGGTCGACCGCCGCGTGCACTTGTAGTCCCCCAGAGCAGACGGCGGGGCCAAGGTACTGACGGTCAGCGGGGCGATGTCGGCCGAGGCCGACTCGATCGACGACACTTCCCGCTCCGGGCGGGTGCGGCCGGTCAGATCTTCGATGCCACCGGAGCCCTCCACCGTGGCTACCAGGCTCCGATCGATCCGCTGGTCCAACAAGCGCCTCAGGGCCACAGGGCATGCTGAGCTGACTGGCCCACAGACCCTCGACCTGGACTTCCCGCTGTCCCGGTGAACGGAGCGGCCAAATAGGACCAGCCTTCGGGTACGCCAAGGCCCGCCCACCGGCCGCCTTGGCCCAAAGCGGGCAGTCCTCTTCTTCCTGCGCGGCAGAAATGCCGGTCTCCGCCCACGGCATCCTTTTTGAGGCGATCGCGCGGTTGTTGGACGCAGCGGTACGCGCACGACTTGCCCCGTCCACCGTGAGCAGCCCCGTCCGGTCATCACGTACGGTGCCAAGGCCAGGGACGGGATCATGAGGGACAGGCGCAAAACACGCACATGGGAGCCACCGATACCAGCGGTGGCTCCCAGTGCCTCACGTAGAAGAAAGCCGGCCCACCCAGACGAGTCGATTTTTTCTGTAATCACGATTCAGCATTCCCTGGGCCGTTTAGGCACGAGCCCCGACAGATGGGAAGAGCGAATTCGACCCGGCAGCGCGCATTACCCATTGATGGGGAAAGCCGCTCCTACTCGAAGTGCACCGCTCAAGCTTTGAAGCGCACAAGCTCGAAGCGGAACAGCTGAGGCGCCATGGTCAGCACAGATCCGTCGCGCACCACCAGCCGACTACCATTACCCTGATAGGTGACGTACTGAAACTCAGAGCGACTCTGCAGGATAACCCCGCCACCTCCCCCAATTGAACCCTCGATTGCATAGAACTGCTGGTTCCGGCCCGTCCCTTGACGCCACTGAATCAGATCAGCGTCCCGATCTCCGTTGCGGACGTCGAGGAATAGTCCACTGTTGAGGTTACGGAAGGTATAGACCCAACGCAGTTGGTCGTCGAGTTCAGCGCTGGCCACTTCCCAGCGCTGGTTGGCTTGGTTGTTGTCCCGGTATGCGTAGACACCGGCTCCGCTGCTGCGGGATTCCCCGCGAACATCGAGGACGTAGTCGCCCTCGTAGGAAGGGTGTATCTCGTAGACCGCTCCCACGTAAAGTAGTCGATCTACAGCATGGGCGGGGGTGGACAGCAGGGTCATGGACAGGGCGGGAGCCATGATGACACTGAAGAGCCCGAGGATTCGTCGCGACAAGCGTTGCGGAACCCTCACATCCAGCTCTGCCATATTTTTGATCCTTAGTTAGATGAATTGAGCACGAAGGAAGACCATTCATTCCTATCCGGAGGGCTCGCGCGGTACCTAAGGACCCCTCAAGGGCCCCTAGGACTCTCCGAAAGATGTCGCAGACGTCAAGGGGATGTAGCCAAAGACGCCGAACGTGCGCAGCTCCTTCCCGAGTCGTAGGACGCGTTGTAACGTGGGGACTCCCTCGTGACTGGCTGTGCTTCAGCGTATGGACCACAGGTCGAGTCAAGGCAGCAGCAGATGCGACACATCTTGCGCCGTTTCCGTCACTACCGTGACGTTCCTCCATCTCGCGGCGACCACGGTCATGGCGGCGGGGGCATAGCACGTGCGGAATACGGTCATGCGAAGGGGCTTATCCAGCCGAATCCGGGCCGGGCCACCGCGCCGCACCAGAACCAGGCATTGATCGACCTGGCTCCCAAAACCATTACGGCACTTGTCCCCCAGACGTGCGTGGCCCTTACGGGAATGCGCCGGACTCAACCCAGGAATGGCCTGCGGATCCCGCCCCACCGCGAACGCCGTCGCACTGTCCCTGGCCGATTTCGACGCCACTGTCCGAGATGCCGTGCACGCCTGGCACCACCAACCCTCCCTCTTGGCACACCTCCTGTGGTCTGGGTGAGCCGGACGAACGACTGGCGATTTCACGATCGCCGGTGAACCTGTGGGCGTGGCGTACCACCAGCAAGACGTCATCGAGTTCCTTCGCCGCGCCGGGATGTCCGAAACCGAGGCAGCGATCGACGATCCGGAGCTGGTCGAGTGGCGCGGCGGCGGCCCGGATGAGTGGCCCGAGCTGCGGCAGTGACCCTCAGGCCGCGATCACGCTCCGCTTTGTGCACAGGGCTCCGCAGCCCTGGCAGCGAGCTACGGGGGTCTTTATAGCCCCGCCGTACACCTCGATCGTTCCGCCATGCGCAGTGTGGTCCTTGCTCAGTTCCCTTCGGCCTTACGCCGAGGTCGAACACGGCCTCGATCCGGGCGACCGACCGGCTATCTAATGGCGAATGACCTTTCACCTGCGACGCAAGTAGAACGACGGGTCACCACCCCGGCCGCGGGCAGCACCCTCCCGGGCCCCTGACCGAGATCGCCAGCCAGTCGGCAGGGTAACTGTCCTTGCTCCGGCGGATAGGCCTGGTCATTCTCCCTTCGCGGCGGCGACCAGGCGGCCCATCCGGGCGGCGGTGTGGCCGGCGTATCCGGCGGTCACTTCCTGCTGACGAGCTCGATGTGGCTCGGTAGTCATCTCCCAGGTGGCGAGCGGGAGATCGACCGAACCGGGCGGCGGGTTGGTCCGCGTGTTGTGGCCGATGCGGACCAGGTCGACGGCCAGGCGCACGCGGTAGTCGGCTGCGCTGTCGGCCTTGAGCTGCTCGTCCAAGGCGGCGGCCCACCGCATCAGCGGCCGCTTCTCGCTGGCCTGCGGCCCGTACGGCCGGGGGTGTTGGAGCGCCCAGGCCGGGTCGGTGTCCTCGGGGCGGGAGGCGGCGATGATCGCCTCCACTCCCCCGCCGGGCACCAGCCGGGTGGTGTAGAGCAGCGCGTACGTGCCGAAGCCGGCGCCGCCGCCGGTGCGGGACAGGGTCACCCGTCCCGCACCGCCGAGCACCGGCCCGCCCAGTGGGGCGAACCCACCTGGAGCGGCGAGCGGATCCTGCCCGTACGCATCGACTGGCCCGCTCCGCACACACGGATTTCGAGCAGCTCGTGCTGACGATCCGGGCCGCGCTCGCGCAACTCGGCCGCCCGCTGCCAGCCTTCGACCTGGCGCTAAGGCGCTACTGGGAGCAGCAGCACCCTGGGGAGTCGCTGGAGGAGTACCTTCGCCGCGGCGGCCTGGTCGGCCGGTTCGGTAAGGCGATGCCGCAGCAGATGCAGGCCGCTCTCGCGGACGTGGCCCAGGCACTGCTGCTGCCGGGCAGCGTTGGCTCGGCGGTTGGTTCGGTGGCCGGCTCCCTCACGAGGGCGCTGCGGGAGCGGCGGCAGACTGTCCGCGCGCTCTCGGGGTGTGCGAGGCTCGCCGATCTGCTGGAGGCCGAGCCCGATCTGGAGGCGCTGTCCTTCTATCCGCACTTGCTGGCGTGGGAGCTTGCCCAGCTCCCTGCGGACAAGCGCGTGACGCCGGTGATCCTGCTGGACACCTTCGAGGACGTCGGCGACCGGACCCACCGTGACCTGGAGCGCCTCATCCAGCGGGTGGTGTGGCTGATGCCCAACGCGTTCTTCATCGTCACCGGCCGCTCCCGGCTGCAGTGGGCCGAGCCTGCGTTGCAGGGCCGGCTCGACTACACCGGACCGGCGGCCTGGCCTGGTTTGGCCGCCTCCGCCGTCGTGCCGAACGCCCGTACTGCGGCGACCGGGGCCGCGCGGATCGACGGCAGGCAGGTGCTGGTTGGGGACTTCTCCCCCGAGGACTGCGACGACTACCTCGCCCGCCGGCTCGCCCGCGAGGGCCAGCCCCTCATCAACGCTGAGATCCGCCAGGTCATCACCGACCGCTCCCACGGCCTGCCGCTCTACCTCGACCTGTCGGTGATGCGATTCCTGGAGACCCGCCGTACGGGCCGCGAGCCGGTCCCAGCCGACTTCGACCATGACTTCGGCGCCCTGATCGCCCGCACCCTGTCCGATCTCACCCCCGAGGAGCGGCACGTCCTGCGATCGGTCGCTCTGCTGGACGCCTTCGACCTCGCTCTGGCGACCCGCGCCGCGGGCATGCTGCACGAAGCGTCCGCGATGCGGCTGATCGAGCGGCCCTTCGTACGCGAAAACGCCTTCGGGCTGTGGCCCTACCACTTGCACGGCCTGATCCGCTCCACCGTTCGCAACGCCGACGACCAGGCCGATGACCGCTGGTCCCCGCGCGACTGGCACCAGGCCGCCGAACGTGCCCTCGCCGCACTCGGCGAGCAGTGGACCACCGATACCGGGCGAAACCGGATGCTGCTCGTCAGCTGCCTACGCCAAGGCCTGCTGCTCGCCCGCGACTTTAGGCTCGGCCTGGGGTGGCTGGCGGAGGCGGGGTGGAGCTACGTGAGCGACTCCGTGTGGGAGCCTCTCGCCCCACCCACCCGGCCCGAGTCGGCCAGCACGCTGGAGACAGCGGCCGACGCCCTGGTCGAGCTGCTCAGCACGCTCGCCCGACGGCAGCACGAGCACCGGGAACACACCGCCGCCCGACTCGCCGCAGTCGCCGGCACGGGCCTGCTCCCCACCGACCTGCACGAGATGGCCATCTATTACCTGGCCAAAGCCCAGCGCGATCTCGGGCGCACCGAGGAGTCACGCCGCGGCATGGAGCAGGTCATTGCCGGTGGCGGTCGGATGGCACCGGCCGCCGAGCGTGGACTTGCCCACCTCAGCCCCCTCCTCGGGGACTTCCCTACCGCCATCGAAGCTGCCCAGACCCTCGGCTGGGAGGGCCGCCACCAACGTGTCCTGGGCGAAGTGTGGTGGGTGCAAGGAGAGATGGCGCGAGCGGCTGCCGCCTATCAGGCCGCGCGCATCGAAGCGGAGCAGCACTCGATAGCCGGCGAGGCGGCCACCTCTCAGTCGATGCGTGCCCTTGCCCTCGCCTTCATCCATCCCGACGAGGCGGACGAACTTGAACTGGCAGAACAGCTTCTGTCCAGAGTCAACATCCGCGCGTCGCGCATCAACGCCGAGATCGCCGCCCTCGTACGCGACGCCGGAACGAGCGGGGACCTCGAGGACCGCGCAGCGCACCTACGCACCGAGATCAGCGTCTCCGGCTTGGCCTCCGTGGAAACCACCCTGGAGCTGGCCATGTGCTTCCACCACGCCGTACTGGACGCACACGCCGAACTGGAAGCCTCTATCTCCCGACTGCGCGAGCTGACCCAATCCGGCAACTACACCTACTACGTCGACATCGCCCACTTCATGGCCGACCGCTCTCTCGGAGGCGCTTCCGCGGCGCGGTGGCTGGACGGCGAGCAGCCCCCCCGCAGCCGCTGGCGCACGCTGGTCACCGAACGGCGCGAGTACCTGGGCAACGCGCGCTGAGAATGCAGTCGGCGGCCGTTTCCAGTGGAATCGGCCGCCGTTCCTGCGAGGTGCGCCGGCATCTGGATGCGACGCGATCAGGTGGGATTCAGCGGGGTGATGCCCGTTCGGGCGTACAACTCGGGTTCCAGCGAAAGGACCGTGAGCGGCTCACCCGCCTTGACCGCCTGCCAGGCGATCGCAGCTGTGTGAGCCACCGGCCAGTCCAACGGGCGAACGCTGTGCTCGGCACGAACTACACGCTGCACGACACCCGGCACACTGCGCCCACGCGGATGGCGCGGGACCCCTCGCTGACGCTGGTGGAGGTGCAGACGACCCTGCGGCACGCGCATCTCAGCACTACCGCCGCTACACCACGGTCGGCCTGGAGGACCTGATGGACAAGCTCGCCGAGCCCATGGGCCCGACAACCTGCCGCATCCAGCGCAATCCCTTGCGGGAGCAGGCACCGGCGGACCGGGTGAACACCAGAATCATCCAGCCCGGCCCACCGGCCGAACCCGAGAACCTGCCCCGACCGGCGGGCGACCTCCCCCGCGCCCCGGTGAACAAGGTGGCCGCTGCCGCCGTGGACGCCTGGGCCGATGAAAACCCCGAGCGGCGCGGGGTGCGCCACCTCAGTACGGTGACGATCCTCGAAAAGCCCGGGCCGAACCTGGCAGCAGCGATGGGTGGCGGCCGGACTGGACGAGTACGGCACCAACCCCGGCGACCTGGGCGGAGACAACAAGAAACTGCGGAAGTTGTTCATCTCGGGCACCCGACAGCTGTTCTGCCTGCGAGTGATCCGTCCGAGCCTGGACTCCTTCCGCGGCCACGCCTACCCGAACTACGCCCTCGACTTCCGCCTCGTGGCCAAGGACCCGCAGCTGGCCAAGTCCACGCCGCGGTCGAAGCATCCGACGCTTCCCCCTCGGCCCAACGCACCGCGCTGTTCGACGTCGCGTGCGCGCTGACCGTGTTCGGGATCTCCCTGGCCGACCTGACACCGGAGGCGCTGCTGCACTACTCGCTGGAATCGAGGCGCAAGCAGCTCACCCGCGGGGCCACCAAGCGCGTCCAGGAGTACAACTACGCGGGCATGGCGGCCTGGCACCTCCTTTACGAGACGGGCCACTTCCCGCCGTCGGCTCCGCATCTGCTGCGGGCCGCGCTCGTCGGCGGACAGAAGACCGTCGAGGAACTCGTCGACCCGGCAGCAGCTGCGCAACGCCAACGTGCGCAACCTGCTGGTGGAATACCTCCGCCGCCGGGCCGCCGACTTGGACCACTCCCCGCTGCGCCAGCTGGCCCGCGTCCTGCCCGGCACCTTCGCCCGCACCCTCGGCATCGACATCACCGTCGCCGTCAAGTGGCAGCGAGCCTCCGCCGGAGACTGGGGCGCCTACGCAGCCGAGATCAGCCGAAGGCAAGGCTCCTGAGATGCGCCTTCCAGTCAGCTCTCGCTGACGGCACCGTTGCGGACATAGCCAAGGTCGATGGGCGTCGCCGGGGCACCGTCTTTCCACACGTCGGCGAGCAATGCGGGCAGCTGCGGCGGCCACAACGGCTCGGAATCACCGGCCAGATCCTCGGGCGACCACCACCTCCATCGGAGGATTTTGTCTGCGGCATGCGAAGCAGCCAGATCGCCGACTGGATCTCGGCGGGGACCACGCGCGAGGAAGATCTGCTCGTGCTGACGAACCGGCACCCCGGCCCTGGTGAAGTCGTGTTCCCACAGGCACAGCACGGTGCCGTCGACCTCGATGTCGGTCCACCCGGTCTCTTCGCGCAACTCGCGCTCAGCCGCCTGCAGCGGTGACTCTCCCGGATCCAGCCCGCCGCCGGGCATCGCCCAGTGGACGCCGACTTCCTCGTTGTCATACCGGAACATGAAGATCGACCCCGCTGGGTCCAGGACCGCGACTCTGGCTGCTTGTCTGGGTATCCGCATCGCGCCAGCCTGCCAGCCCCGAAGAACGCTGTCGATCATGACAGCGGCCGGGCATTCGGGCAGTTCCAATACCCGACTCCACCATTAGCGATCTACCCGGACGACGTGATCTCCCATCACCGGGCCTTCATCGCCCGCCGCAGAACCGAGCGGCCCAGCGAGGAATACCGCGAGCTCACCGCCACCCAGTGGGACGAGTTCCTCTCCCACTTCGAACTCCGCAAGGTCGCCTTGGGAACCTGCGGCCGCGACTACGCGACGCCTTGCCAGCATGAAAACGCCTGTGTCAGATGTCCCCTACTTCTCGTTGACCCGGCCCAGATGCCTCGTCTTCAGGAGATCCACGCCAACCTCATCGACCGCCTCCAGGAGGCCAAGGACCAGGGCTGGCTCGGCGAGGTCGCCGCCATCGAGACCACCATGGCCGGCGCCGCACAGAAGCTGGAGGAAATGCGCGACCGTGCAGGGCAGCGCTCCACCGTTCATCTCGGCATCCCCGACTTCCGCCGCGATGCTGGGCGAAGCAGCGCCGAGTTCAAGGACTGATCGCCGATAGGAGCCCGATCTTCGGCTCGCGAAGGGCGGGCCCGCTGCCGCTTGGCGAACCTGCTCATCGACTCGGGACTATCAGGTTGAGCCGTTATCGTGCGGAGGTGACCGATTCTGCACAGCCTCCACTGCTCTTCCTCGATGTCGACGGACCCCTCATTCCTTTCGGAGCGTCGCCGCGGCAGTACCCAACCGGCTATCCGACCTACCCGGCCCCCGAACTGCAGGGGGCCAACGCGAATCCGTTGCTGGCCAGGATCAATCCAGCGCACGGGCCCCGGTTGACGACGCTGCCGTGCGATCTGGTCTGGGCCACGACATGGATGGCGGATGCGAACGAACACATAGCCCCGCGGATCGGCCTGCCGCAGTTGGCAGTTGTGCTTTGGCCGGAGTCGTCCGACCAAGAAGAGCAGGACGAGCGAGACGGACTGCACTGGAAAACCCGCGCCCTCGTCGACTGGGCTGCCGGACGCTCATTCACATGGGTCGACGACGAGATCACCGACACCGATCGCGCCTGGGTATCCACTCACCATCCAGGACATGCTCTGCTCCATCGCGTCGACCCCCGCCTGGGCCTCACCGAATCGGACTTCGTCACCCTCGACGACTGGTTGCGCAGGACTCACCAGCCACCCACGTCGCTCGGCGCGGCTTGAACCTTCCCGAGTCAGCCCGTCCGCGACACGCCGAACCTCCGAACTTCACAAGACTTTTCATCACCTTCTGTGAGCGGACCGGCGCTCGACCTTCCCGAGAACTGTTTCAAGATCATTTCGGTTAAGCTTGCGTCAGATGCTCACTCCTTTGACCCGATCCAGCCCAACGGGCACGGCTCGCCGACATCCGCGATAGTCTCATCGCCCGCATCGCCGAGGCCGAGCGTGAAGGCTGGCTCGGCGAGGTGGAGGGCCTGCGGGTCAGCCTCGCCGGCGCCCAGGACAAGCTCGCCCAGCTCGACACCGAGGCGGCCCGCCGATCCAATGGGGTCAGCCTCGGTATGCCGAGCTTCGGCCAGATCGCCCTCCGCACACGGGAGTCGAAAATGCCCTCTCCGGCTTCTGACTAGGCCGGGGCCGGTACTTCAGAGATCGGTCCCTGGCCTCACTTGGCGCGCTGTCCGACACGGAGGACGCTCAGGTAACGGCGTGATGCTCGGTCGCCCATTCGCGTGCGGATGCGCTCGGCGATGGCGTCGAGCAGGGGCTCACGGACGACGCGGTCGAGCCTCCGGTACAGCGACAACGAGCGAAGGTGATCGGCAAAGCCGTTCCCGTTGAACCACTGAACGGTTGGATACCAGCGCACGATCGTTGGGCCGAATAATCCTCTGGGATCGTCGACCAGGCCCCAGCCCTCGTCGGTGGTGCGCACATCGTCCTCCAGTGGAGGATGGCCCCAGCCGGGGTTCCCGGGGCAGAACCGCTCGTGGAGATCGGCGGTCTCGGCGTACACTTCCTGCTCTCCCGGTCGGCGGACAACGACGTTGCCGAGCAGCGCTATCCAGCCTGCGGGATGGAGCACGTCGTGCGCTCCCTGCCAGCCAAGCGACGGGTCGACCCAGTGCCACGACGACGCAGCGACGAGAACGTCGAAGTGCCGGCCGCGGTCGTCCCACTCCTCAAACGTCGACGTCTCGACTTCGACGTTGCGGAAGGTGTCGAGCCGCTGGCGAGCGAGTGCGGCCATGTCTGCGCCCGGCTCGATTGCGGTCACTGAGCATCCGAGCGCTGCCAGCGAGCGCGTCGCCTGACCGGTACCGCAGCCCACCTCCAGCACCGATGACCGTTCGTCCATGCCGGTGATGGCGCCAAGGTCCGCGAACAACTCGTCGGGGTATCCGGGCCGGACCCGGTCGTAGAGCTCCGGTACCTCGTTGAACACTCGGCCGAGGTCGTGTCGATTCGGGGGCATCTTCGGATCGTCGGTCACGAACGCACAAGCTATGGGGCCGTCCATGGAGACGCCACTGGTTTACCGCCAGCCGCTGACGCGCTGCCGCGGGTAGTTCAGAGAAGCCTGCATCCGATGTCCCATGCTCTCGGTCAATCCGACGATGCTGCCCCGGCTGGATGAGCTGGAGGACGACCTGATCGCCCGCCGCCAGCACGCACTCGCCCAGGGCTGGAAGGGCGAGGTCGAAGGCATCGAGCTGACCCTGACATTCCTGCGCGCGAAGCAGTCCCAGGTCCACAGATCCCAGCAGCTTCCCCCCGTAGACCTGGGCATTCCCTCTATCCCGCCTCAACGACATTGACATCCCTGGGATAGTCGACGAATGGATCGAACGCCCCAGCACAACGACGGGATGCCCCTGTCTCGAGGAGTACGAGGCAGTGCATGCCGCGGTATCTGCCGGTGCCGGACGCAGGGCTGGCGGACAACCATGCACGCTCAACTCACTGCTCGCGCGGTGGAGTGCTGTCGTGACAGAGCTGGAAGAGGGCTATTCATGGTGCGCGCCAGAGCTCAACAACGACACACGCGGTCGTGGACGGTCGAAGTACCCGTCAGCTGACCCGAAGACCGACCGCCAGCGTCAGTTCAAGGACCCGGTGTGGCGATGCGAGATCCGGAAACAGCTCCCGCAGCTGCGACATCCGGTACCGGACTGTCTGGGGATGGACGAACAACGCCGCCGCCACCTCGTCCCGCCTGCCCTGGTGCAGCAGCCACGCCCGCAACGTCTCCTCCAGCCGCCGTGCGGTCGCGACAGGCAAGGTCCGCAACGGTGCGAGGGCTCGGGCACGCAGGTCTGCGAACGCGTCCACGTCGGCGCTCAGCACCAGCTCGGGCAGGTGGTCCTCGGTGTCGCGAATATCAGAGGAGAGCGAGCGCGCGCGTATGGCTCGTGCGTACGAGGCGGACGCACGAGTCCATGGCCGGGCCGGGCCGACCACGGCGGTGCGGTCGGTCAGCTGCCGCAAGAGATGTGATCGGTCGGCATCGGGGACAAGCAGCACACCGGTGGCGTCCGGCAGATCGTCGAGGACGAGGGTGCTCGGGTCGAGCACGCGGTAGGCCGGCCGGGCCTGGGCGGCGGGCAGCAGGACCGCGGTCAGTGAAACCGGAGGCTGCCACCCGGCCCGTTGAACAGAGGCCAGCAGCACGTCCGGGCTCGCGCCGGCGAGGAGGTCGCGGGCCAGGTGTTCCAGGTGGCGCTCGTGGGCCCTGCCCCGGGCGGCCAGTTCGTCGGCGTGGCCCGCGGCGCTCGCGGCGGAGAGCTCGTCGATGTAGGCGAAGGTCAGCTCGGCGAACTTGGCGACCTCGGCGGCGGGCAGACCTGCGGGTACGGCACCCGCTGCCAGGCATCGCCAGGCCACGCGGGCGCCGACGCGGTAGGCGCTGAGGAGGGCGTCCATCGAACGGCCGTCGCGCACCTCGCCACGGCCCAGCTCGTAGGCTGCGTCACCGGCGTCGCCGCCTGTGGCGTTCCCGCTCGCGAGGTCCAGGTAGTGCCCCAGGGCGGTACGGACGGCTCGGCGGATGGTGCCGCCCATGCGGCCCGAAAGGGCGTTGGCGTAGGGAGGGACCTCGTCGATGATCGCCTGGACGACCTCGTCGGCGGTGGTCTTCAGCGCGGCCCGAAGTGCGGTGACCGTCGTCTCATCCAGGGCCAGTTCGCTGGCCCTCCGGATTGCATGGCTCACGTTTTGTTCCCTGCGAACAATTCAGCCGACCAGATTTACGTCCTGCGGTCAGGACTTTACGCCTTGAGGCGCAGCAAGCTGGAGTCATGACGAGTGCAGCCCTCCGCAGCAGGGCGTGGAAACTGCTGGAGATGGTCACGACGCCGCTGCTGCCGTCGGACTACCTCGACCTGGTCAGCCCGCTGCGTGCGGGCGCTGACCTGCGTGGGCGCATCGAGGCCGTGCACCCCGAGACGGGTGACGCCGCGACTATCGTGATCAGGCCGGGACGGGGCTGGCGCGGCCACACAGCCGGTCAGTACGTGCGGATCGGGGTCGACGTCGACGGGGTGCGCCTGTGGCGTGCCTACTCCATCACCTCGCCGACAAACCGCCAGGACGGCCGCGTCACGATCACCGTGAAGGCGATCCCGGACGGCAAGGTCAGCAACCACCTTGTCTGCAGGGCGAAACCGGGCACGCTGATCCAGCTCGACCAGCCGACCGGTGACTTCGTGCTGCCGCAGGCCAAGCCCGCCAAGGTGCTCTACCTGACGGCCGGCAGCGGCATCACGCCCGTGATGGGCATGCTGCGCGACATCGAGTTCGACGACGTCGTCATGGTCCACTGCGCGCCACAGCCGCAAGACGTGATCTTCCGCAACGAACTGCACGACCTGGTCGCCGACAAGAAGCTGCGGCTCACCGAGGTGCACACCGACACAGACGGCATGCTCGACATCGCCCGTCTCGACGAACTCGTCCCCGACTGGGCCGAGCGCGAGACCTGGGCTTGCGGGCCCGCAGGCCTGCTCGACGCCGCCGAAGAGCACTGGACCGAGCACGCCGTACAAGAGCGCCTGCACACCGAACGCTTCCGCCCCAGCATCGTCGTCGCCGGCGACGGCGGCGAGGTCACGTTCAGCACCACCGGCAAGACCGTCGACGCGGACGGCGCCACGCCGTTGCTGGACATCGGCGAGGAGGCCGGCGTGCTCATGCCCTCCGGGTGCCGCATGGGCATCTGCTTCGGCTGCATCACGCCGCTCAAGGCCGGCGCCATCCGCGACCTGCGCACCGGCGAGATCACCGAGGCCGAGCCGGGCGTCCTCATCCAGACCTGCGTGTCCGCCGCGGCGGGCCCCTGCGACATCGAACGGTAGGAGCACCTTGACCGCCATCGACCCCACCGCCCACCTGACCGCGGAGCAGATCGAGGAGCTTGGCCGCGAGCTGGACGCGATCCGCGACGAGGTGATCGCCAGCCGCGGCGAGAAAGACGCCGCCTATATCCGTAAGGTCATCTCGGCGCAGCGCAAGCTCGAGCTGGTCAGCAGGGGCGTGCTGCTGTTCTCGATCTTCCCGCCCGCGTGGCTGCTCGGCACCGCCGGTCTGTCCGTGGCGAAGATCATGGACAACATGGAGATCGGCCACAACGTCCTGCACGGCCAGTGGGACTGGATGCGAGACCCGAAGATTCACTCCACCACCTGGGAGTGGGATCACGTCTCGCCGTCCGAGCAGTGGAAGCACTCGCACAACGAGCTGCACCACACGTACACCAACGTGATCGGCAAGGACAACGACCTCGGCTACGGCATCATGCGCGTCGACGAGGACCAGAAGTGGCACCCGTTCCACCTCGGCCAGCCGCTGTGGAACTTCATCAACGCCTGCTTCTTCGAGTACGGCATCGCAGCGTACGACCTGGAGCTCGGCAAGAACCTGCACAAGCGCCGCAGCAAGAACCCGGAGTTCCGCGCGCGGGCCAGGGCCGTGGGCCGCAAGATCCGCAAGCAGGTGCTCAAGGACTACGTGATCCACCCGCTGCTGTCGGGCCCGTCGTTCCTCACCACGCTCGCCGCCACGTTCACCGCGAACCTGGTCCGCAACATCTGGTCCCACTCGGTGATCATGTGCGGGCACTTCCCCGAGGGCGTGCAGGTCTTCGAGCGCCGGTCGATCAAGGGCGAGACGCGCGGCCAGTGGTACCTGCGCCAGATGATGGGCTCGGCGAACATCAGCGGCAGCAGGGCCATGCACTTCATGACCGGCAACCTGTCGCACCAGATCGAGCACCACCTGTTCCCGGACCTGCCGAGCAACCGATACGCCGAGGTCGCGGTGAAGGTGCGCGCGCTGTTCGAAAAGTACGAGCTGGAGTACGTCACCGGGCCGCTGCCCAAGCAGGTGTTCTCCGCGTGGCGCAAGGTCTTCCGGCTCTCGCTGCCGAACAAGAAGCCCAAGGTCAAGACGCCGGACCGCGAGCAGGAGCTCGTCGCGGCCTGATTCCCGGTATTGGTTCAGGTCTTTCGGCCGTACCGGCGGCACCGCCGGTTTCGGTGAGATCCGTTGCGGACGGTGGGCGGCCGCGACATCAGACCGTACGACACGGGATCCGGGCAGCCCGGTGTCCGGCTGCGCTGCCTGGACGTGCGCCAAGAGCTCAAAGCGTTCCGGGTAACGTGCGTGAGCGGCAGCGACGAAGCTGCCGGGAAAACCGCAGGTCTCCGCCGTCTCAGGCTGCGGCCGTCGGGTTCGCTGATTCGGCGGCGCGGCGGTATTCGGCGTTGATGCGCTGGGCTTCTTCAAGTTGGTCTTCGAGGATGACGATGCGGCAGGCGGCCTCGATGGGCGTGCCCTGGTCGACGAGTTCGCGGGCGCGGGCCGCGATGCGCAGCTGGTAGCGGGAGTAGCGGCGGTGTCCGCCCGCGGAGCGCAGCGGGGTGATGAGGCGGGCTTCGCCGAGGGCGCGGAGGAAGCCCTGGGTGGTGCCGAGCATTTCGGCGGCGCGGCCCATGGTGTAGGCGGGGTAGTCGTCGTCATCGAGACGGCTGAACGAGTCGTCTGCTGTCATTGCACCTCTCTGTGGAACGCGTGGAGGGGCCCTGGTGCCATATGGCACCAGGGCCCCGAAGGAACTGCTACACCATCTGCCGGCCCTGGTACTGCACCGGCCTTCTGTTTCCGCAGACCCGACCGAGATGCTGTCGGGAGCGCGGGGATCGCGGTTGCCTGACCGGAGACCACCTCACTATCGATGTCCTGCGGTACCCGGGCTCAAGAATTCCGCCCGGGCGATCCTGATGGCGCGGGGCTCCTCCGTTCTTCCCTCTTGATCAACTGCTTACCAACGGGGGACTGCGTACTGCTGGTGATGCGAACTGCTCAGTGGCCTGCGACAGCACCACTCTTCGGCAGCCAGCCCCGTCACCCATCCTGCGTCTGCTCTGGCTTAGAACCCCACTGCCGAACCTCCCGATGCGCGCGCCCGCAGCCGACGCCTTCACCGAGGTGCTGCTCACTCACTTCACTGCTGGGTGCACTTACCGAACTGCGGTACTGCTCACGGCGGCCCCTGATCACTGCGGGCCACCTGGTCCGGTCGTCAGTCCCGTCGCCGTCCTGCAACAACCCTGGCTTCGGAACTCCACCACCGCACCGTCCTGCGAACTGCAACTGCGGGTACTGCTGCCCGGAAGTTCGTCTCTACCGGGTCCTGCTGATCTCGGTTACGAGAGAAACCATAACCACACCACCGCCCAATGTCTACTCCGGTCAACATAGATTTCCGCGCGTTTGGCAGTGAGGTAATCGACCTCGAACAGCGATGGAGGCGGGAGCGAGGCCGTCACCAAGCCGGGTTAGCGGCCGCAGGCCCGGGCACAAGCACCGGGCAGGCAGGACCGGGCATTGACGATCCAGAGATCAGGGGGACCTGATGGACATGATGAGCGTCAGCGTCGCAACCGCCCGCTCCGCGGCGCTCGTCGCCGACGCACGCGACAGCGCCCGCGATTTCCTTGAAGGTCTCGTACCGGCGATTGCATCCGAGGCTGCCGACACGGTGGTCCTGGTCGTTTCGGAGCTCGTCACCAACGCCCTGCGCCACGGCGGCGGCACCTGCACCCTGAACCTGACCGCGCACCCGGACAGCATCGAAGTGGCCGTGCACGACCGCAGCCCGCAGGCCCCGCGCATGCGCACCCCCGACCTGAACGGCGGCACCGGAGGCTTCGGCTGGCCTATGGTCAACCGCCTCGCCGGCGCCACCGCGGTGACCCACCAGGCGGCCGGCGGCAAGACCGTAAGCGTCCTTCTTGCCCGGTAGCGCCAAGGCGTCGGCGTCGACCGGGGCGACCGGCCAGCCTTAGAACTCCTAACGGGAATGACTCTCAAGACCTCGTTGCGACTTGGACGGTGGGTAGCGGCCGCGTGCGAGGATGCTGCTGTGCTGGATGAGATCGACGCGGTGGACTGGGACTCCATACCGGGCCATCCCGACTGCTATGAACCGGATCGTGCCGCCCGTGGTCTACGCGCCCCGGCCGAGGCAATCGAACCTGGTACAGGCGGCGGAGGCTGGCTCGCAGCTCGGCGGCGGTGGAATTGTTCATGGCCACAGCGCCGCGGTGTTCCCAGCGGCTGTGGTTGCGACCCCGCTGCTCCTGGACATCGCCCAGCGGGGTCACCCGGCGGCACAGGACACCGCGTTGGGGCTGCTCGATGAGGCTTTGTCGTGCTATCCGCATACCGGGTACACGCGGGTGGCGGCTCCTGACGGCACCGCGATCCCCATCTGCTGTGCCATCGCCCACCATCTGCGAGATCGCACCGATTTCCTTGTTGGGCTGGGCAAGAGGGGCAAGTCATTGCTGGCCGACGCGGCCGCGCACTGGCGCTTCGAGATCCGCGAGTGCGTCGCCGACAGCGGCGACACGGCCGCCTTCGGCATCTTGGCCGGCTGTCTCCCCGACGGCGTGCACGCGGTGGAAATGCATCTCGCTGGTGCCATCACCGTGCTGAGTGAACTCACCCTTGGGTACCGTCCGCGGAAGGCTCTCTCGAAGCATGCCTGCGGGTGTTCGCCCGGCATCCGGGCGAACTGCCGCCAGGTGCCGTGCTGTTTCCGGCGGAGTGCGGGGATCGCGCGCACTGACTGGCTCCAGTGCTTCAAGGACCTTCTGGTGCAGGGACCGGCTGCTGTCGTGACGCGGCAAGACGCCTCCAGCAGATCAGGGCGCATCCGAGGGTGAGGAAGGCTTCGTGGATGTCGTCGCGGATCTCCCAGCGGATCCGCAGGCGGCGAAACCAGTGCAGGTGGGCGAAGGCGCGCTCGACGACCCAGCGTTGAGTGCCCAGCCCGGAGCCGTGATCGGTGCCGCGTCGTGCGATCACGGGCTTCACACCGAGGTCCCAGACAAGGCGGCGGTACTTGTCGTGGTCGTAGCCACGGTCGGCAAGAACGAGGTCCGGGGCGGCGCCGGGGGCGGCCGCGCTTGCCGCGTACCGGTGGCACCGCTTCGAGCAGGGGGATGAGCTGGGTGACGTCGTCGCGGTTGCCGCCGGTCAAGGTGACCGCGAGGGGGATGCCGGTGGCCTCGGTGATCAGGTGATGCTTGCTGCCCGTCCAGCCCCGGTCAACAGGGCTTCGTCCGGTCTTGGCTCCCCCTTTAGCGCCCGGATGTGGGAGCCGTCGACGGCGGCCCGCGAGAAGTCCAGGGCGTTCACGCTGCGGAGCTTGGCGAGGAGGACGTCGTATAGGCGGGGCCACACGCCGGCTTCGGTCCACTCGGCCAGGCGGCGCCAGCAGGTCATGCCCGAGCCGAAACCGAGTTCCTGCGGCAGGTGTTCCCAGGCGATCCCGGTGTGCAGCACGAACAGGATGCCCTGGAACACCAGCCGGTCTGGATGCCGCATGCGTCCCGGATGTCGAACTCGACGCTCGACCTTGGGCAGTAGCGGCGCGATCACCGCCCACAACTCGTCATCCACTTCCCACGGCTTCGGCCGAGCCACCCCACACCCCCGGATCAACGGTCCCGGAGTGATTTAACCCCCTCGAAGATCATTTCGTTAGGAGTTCTTAGTCGTGCCGTTGGGGTGCACCCAACGCGACAGATGTGTCGCAGGCGTGGGGCCCATTTGGATGTGCCGGGTAACGATCACTCCGCTGATCTGGGGTTTTTGCGCTGGTTAGCATTGAAGCGTGCTTTCTTCTGACGATTCCCGCACGTGTTCATGTCACACCATTTGCGGGTGCGACTTTGGCTGGTGTCGAAGAAGGCGGCTTGGCAGGTTGGTGATGCACACAAGGCCAATTTTCCGTCTCGTTCGCCTGCGATGATGCTGATCGCGTCGGCGGCGATCACGCTGAGGGCATCTTCCACGCAGGAAGCCGAGCCAAGTAGCCATCGCCGCTTACCTTCGGGCGTCAGGATCGCTGCGGCCCGACCCTGAGCGCTGCAGTCATTGATGACTTGGACAGCAGATGCAGGGAGAGCGTCCTGGATCGCGGCCGCTGTCGCGGCGGCGTGAATCGACTCCCTCAGTTCCCGAGCGAGGTCGAGCTGGGCAGTGGTGCAGGAGTCCACGGCGAGGCCGTTCACTGCCAGCCAGTCGATGAGTCGGTGCGGCGTGGGAATGCGCTCCACGGCGTCGCCATGACGCTCCGACAGAGTCCCCGTGAAGCTGGTCGCCAGCACGTTACCGAGGCGGAAGTCAGGGAACGCAGCACGCATGGAACCACCTTAGCGGGTTGCGGCGCGGCTCGGAGAACTGCTAGAACCGCCTTAGCCGGTTCCACGATGCCCAGGAGGTCTCATGCCCCGTCTAACCAGCGACGTGCAAGCATTTGAAGCCCACGCAACTGACGCTGACCTCGACGATCTGCGTGCGCGACTAGCCGCGGCGCGACTACCGGAGGCTGAGACGGTCTATCGCGCCGCGCCCGACCCTCGCCGATGGGAACAGGGCGTTCCTCTCGCCGACCTCGTCGGTGTCGTGAACTACTGGCGCGCTGGGTACAACTGGCGGTCGTTCGAAGAGCGCCTAAACCGGATCGGCCAGTTCCGCACGACCATTGATGATCTGGGAATCCACTTCCTGCACCGCCGATCCGCGCGCGCAGATGCCACTCCTCTGATCTTGACGCACGGCTGGCCAGGCAGCATTGCCGAGTTCATCGATGTAGTAGACGAGCTGGCAGATCCGAAAGATGCAGACGCGCCAGCATTCCACGTCGTGGTCCCGTCGCTACCGGGCTTTGGTTACAGCGACAAGCCGGCCACCACCGGGTGGGGAACCGAAAAGATCGCGGCCGCATGGGTGGAACTGATGGGAAGGCTCGGCTACAGCAAGTTCGCAGCCCACGGCGGCGACTGGGGAGGTAATATCACCACGGTTCTCGGCGGCAGGTTCCCGGCGCACGTTCTCGGCATCCACACCACGTTCGCGGAGGCACCACCCGGGTTGACAACGGACGGGCTGACGGCGGTCGAGCGCCAGTGGACCGAGGAAACCCGCGATTTCTGGCGCCACCACGCGGCGTACGCGAAGCAGCAGGCGACCCGGCCGCAGACCATCGGCTACTCGCTCGTCGACTCACCGGTCGGGCTTCTTGCCTGGATCCTCGACAAGTTCGCCGAGTGGTCAGACACCGAAGATAGCCCGTTCGAGACGATTTCCAGAGACCGCGTCCTTGACGACGTCACCCTGTATTGGCTGACGCGGACCGGCGCATCGTCGGCCCGCATTTACTACGAAAGCCACAACTCGCTCGATCCCGAACTTCGGGTCGACGTCCCGTCAGCAATCACTATGTATCCCCGCGACATCGAGAAGTGTCCGCGCCCCTGGGCACAGGAGCGGTACCGAAAAATCGTCCGATGGAGGTCGCCCGAAATCGGGGGACATTTCCCGTCGCTGGAGGTTCCCGAGTATTTCGTCAAAGATCTGCAAGAGGGCCTCGCGGCAGTGCTGGCCGCTAATCGGTGAACGCGGCTGGGTGCCGGCAATCGATCACCGCCTGATCCGGCTCAAGGCGTTGCCGACGGCTTCCAAACCGAGTTCATCGAGACGGCAGAACGTGGTCAGACAGGGCGCGGCAAAGATAGCGTGGAGCATGTCGAGGTCTTTCGGATGGGCAGTGTAGGAAATTCCGTCCTGGAAGACCTCGACGCCTGCCCGCCAACACCCTCAACTGCGAAGAGCCAGTTGACGATCCCTACTAGCATGTGGCATCAGTCACATGGCGGGCGGACTAAAGAGACACAGTGTGGTGTAGGCGCAGTTTGCGAAGAGGGACGATGGCGACAACACCGGCTACCAATCTCTGCTCGTGCGACTCCCCGAGCAGGATGTCGGCATTGTTGTGCTCGCCAACGACGAATGCGCCGACCCGTACGCAACCGTGTCTGGCCTCGTCGCGACCCCAACATTTCTTCAGTAGGCACAGCGCATCCTGAGCGGACAATCAACGCCCTGAAGAACTTCCGGGCTGTGGCCACGAGGTTCGACCAAACGCGCCTACATCTTCCACGGCACCGTCACCGTCGCCTCGCTCCAACTCTGGCTCCGCCCCTGATCCGCCGACTGGCTACTCGTCCGAGCCGGTAGCCGACGGCGGTACCTCAACGACGAAGAACAGGAAGGTGGTTTTGGTCGAAAGTTCATGAAAGTCGTCGGGGAACAGCTCACTGGCGGCCGGGTCGGGCTGCGGCTCGCTGATGACGGCAAGGCGGAAACCGGCGATGGTGAAGGCATCAGTCATCACGTGCAATGGCCTGCGCCAGAACCTCATCGGGACGGACTGTCCGTTGAACGTCCAGTCGAAGGTATAGCTGGTGGTCGCAAAGTAGTCGGGCCGAGGATCCTGGATCGTGTAGGCCACGAAAGGGTGGTCCACCGACGCGATCAGCCGGCCGCCGGGCCTGAGCACTCGCCGCAACTCGGCCAGCGTCGGCCCCCAGTCCTCCAGGTAGTGAAGCACCAGCGACGCGACCACGTCGTCGAACGCACCGTCGGCGAACGGCAGGCGGTCGCTCAGGTCGACCACGTGCAGGGCCACGTCGTCACCGAGCCGCCGCCTTGCCAACGCCAGCATCCCTGCGCTGGCGTCGATGCCGGTGACGACCGCACCGCGGTCGCGTAGTTCAGCGGACAGGGGGCCCGAGCCGCAACCGGCGTCCAGGATCCGACGGCCGGCCACATCTCCGGCGAGGGCTAACATCGCGGGCCGCTCATAATACCCGTTCACGAGGTTGTTCTCGTTCTCCGCCGCGTACGCCTCGGCGAAGCTGTCGTAGTCATTCATCTGGTCCCGATCTGCAGACTGGGCGAGACTCTCAGGCACATCGGTTACTCGGTCCATCGTCGCAGCCTAGTAGTCACATGATCCGCCGGAAATGCCCTAACTACTGAGGGCAGGAAACTGGCACGGCTCGGCGGACGCCGGATTCCTTCGCTGTCCCTCAGGGGTGAAAGTGAACGTCTGGCGGAACGGGCCTTCGCCGTAACGCACGGCGAGAAGGAGCGAATGAACGACGAAGGCCGGTTCAGTCGACCGGCTGTCAGGCACGAGACGCCACGTAGCAGGTGGCCACAGGCTCTGCGCTTGCCTTCCACTCCGCCTCCAGAGGCCAAGACGACCAGTAGTGGTTCCGCGGCACCGCCTCGTCGGTCCAGCGCGTCGGAGCGCGGTCGAACGCTTCCTCACATGCGTCCAACGCCCGGTGCTCGGCCGCCGCCCTGCCCGGGTAGCTGCCGTCGCCGAGCGGCGTCTGCGCGAAGACCCGCGCGTCGTGCGGGCCGCTGCAGGTAACCCACACCACCAGCGCATTCGTGCGTGCGCCGGTGTTGAAGTCGATGCAGTCCCCTAGCTTGGTGTCCTCGTCGGCCATCACGGCCTTCCCCGCGTCCAAGACCATGTCCGACGACGTCGGCATGGCCGGCTTGGCGGACCCATGGGCGGCGAGTGCCAGCTCGGCGCGGATGCTTGTCACCGTGGCCAGCGCGCTTTCTTTTTCTTTGTCTTTCCGCAGGAGCGCCGAGAGGTCGGCCTCCGCCCTGGTGATCCGGCCCTTAGAGTCCACGGTCAGCGTCATAACCGCCGGGGCTCGGGTCGGGTCCACCTTCCAGACGGGAGCCAGCTCTTCCCTGAGGTCCGCCGGGAAAAGGAGACCCCATGCCGCATCGAGCCCGAACTCGGTGCGGTAACTGCGGCCGCCACCGGGCGTGCTCCGCTGCGCCGTGGCCTTCGCTGTGGTCACCGTCTCCAGCAGCGTGCCGCTGAGGGCCGCTTCCGTGCCGCGCAGCTTTGCAATCGAGTCGAGCCCCTCCACGTGATCGCAGTTGACTGCGTACCGCAGCCAGTACTTCGCCGATGCAGAGCGGTAGTGGACGGTCTGCGGGTCCACTGCGATGACCGCGCTCGAGTCCCTGCGCCCTTCCTCCGTCGCCCTTCCCAGCAGGGCATCCTTGACCCTGGCTGGGAGCGTCTTCGGCAGCGTCCAGTCGCGTTTGCCCGCCCCGCGTTTGCCCGCGAAGTTGAGGCTGCCCACAGTCGTCTGGACCGCATCCCCCTGCTTCGAGGTGAACGTCACCTTCTGCGTAAAGCCCGCGCTGCCCGCGTTTTGGGTCTGCTGCAGCGCCGCGTACGGCTGGGTGCCGAGCGGCTTGGAAAACACCGGATGTGCAGACGGCTTCGGTTCGTGGTCCGCCGGGCCGCGGGAGCAGGCGGTGAGCAGCAGCAGTACGGCAGCGGCAATGGCACGGAGGGCGGGGCGTCTGATCACCACGGTTCGACAAGTGAAGATCGCCTATGGTTGCCCGCCCGAAGGTCACAGGAGGATGAACTAAGGCCGGTCTTCAGTCGGGAGGGTGGGCAGGGTCATCCCCGCTCGGGCCGGGGACGTGGGCGCTTGACCTCGCGGTCACGGAGATCCACTGAGGCGTGCGTCACGGTAGGAATGGACCTGCTGCGCCGGGGAGTTGGCGACAAAGGACCGTTCTGCCGACCGAAGGTGATGTCCTCATGTCCAGCAACGCCGCCGCCCGTGCCAGGGACGTGCTCGTCCGCCCGTTCTCCGTCGGGAGCCTCACGATCGACAACCGGATCGCGATGGCGCCGATGACCCGTCAGTGCTCGCCCGGGGGCGTGCCGGGCCAGGACGTGGCGGAGTACTACGCCCGCCGCGCGGCGGGCGGGGTCGGCCTGATCGTCACCGAGGGCACGTACGTCGGCCACGACTCCGCGGGGACGAGCGACCGCGTGCCCCGGTTCCACGGCGGGGACGCGCTGGCGGGCTGGGCGAGGGTCGCGGACGTGGTCCACCGCGCGGGCGGGCGGATCGTGCCGCAGCTGTGGCACGTGGGCCTGGCCCGCAACGTCGGCGAGGCGCCGCGGATGGGCCCGTCGGGCATCCCTGTGGACGGGTCCGAGCCCGGCCGTGCGATGACGTCGCAGGACCTCGACGACGTCATCGAGGCGTTCGCCGCGGGCGGGGCCGCGGCCGAGGCGTACGGGTTCGACGGCATCGAACTCCACGGCGCCCACGGCTACCTCCTCGACCAGTTCCTCTGGGCCCACACCAACCACCGCACCGATGCGTACGGCGGGGACCTCGTGTCCCGCACCCGCTTCGCCGCGGACATCGTGGCGGCCTGCCGCACCGCCGTGTCACCGGACTTTCCGATCATCTTCCGTACGTCCCAGTGGAAGCTGGGCGACTACCAGGCCCGTCTCGCTGAGACCCCGCAGGAGCTCGACGCCCTCCTCACGCCCCTGTCCGAAGCCGGCGTGGACGTCTTCCACTGCTCCACCCGCCGTTACTGGCTGCCCGAGTTCGACGGCTCGGACCTCAACCTCGCGGGCTGGGCGAGGAAGCTCTCGGGCAAGCCCACGATCAGCGTCGGCTCGGTCGGCCTCGACAACGAGTTCACCGGCACACTCAAGGGCGAGACCAGCGGTGTCGCGGGCATCGACGCGCTCCTCGACCGCCTGGAGCGCGAAGAGTTCGACCTGATCGCGGTCGGCCGCGCGCTCCTGGGCGACCCCGACTGGGCGGTGAAGACCCTCACGGGCCGCACGGACGACCTCCGTCCGTTCACCAGGGACGACCTGACCACGCTGCGCTGAGTAGGCGTCCTACGTTTAAGGGGCGGGTCGGAGCCTGTCATTCGTAGGATCGGTGGGGCCCAGGGTGGGGGGTATGGCTCAGTAGGTGTCGCCTCCGCCCAGGGGCACAACTCACCTGGCACACCGACCTCATAGGCGGGTGGAGATGGATGCCGCCGCGCGCATATTCAGCAAGCTGGTGGCCTGGGATGGTCATTTCTGACGAGGCAGCTCAGGCGAGGCCGTACTCCAACCCCAAGGCGCTCGGCGCCGTTCGCGCCTTCTGTCCCGCCGCTTCCGGGGGCATCCTGGCGTGCCTCGCCGGAACCACGTACGGCGTTCTCCTGCGTGAAATTACGTATTCCTGGCCCTGGGCCGGAACTGGTGAAGTTTCGCCCTGAGGGGTCACGCGATTCGCGTGGTCACCGTACTTCCACAAGGAGAAGTCAACGATGAAGTTCAGTCAGGGGCGTGCAACTCGTGTGCTGCCACGGAAGCTCCATCGAGGACGGTCGGGCACCGACGCTGTCTCGATCGGCTCGCGGTCCTCGCGACGCCGCATGGGCGTGACCGTTCTCGCCGTCGCGCTCACCTCGCTGTCTGCCTCCCTTGCGTACCCGTCTCCGGCCTCGGCCTCGGTTGCGAAGACCGGCGCAGCGGCCCGGCACTGCATTGAAGACGTCGACGCCGGCAGAGTCCGCTGCTTCGGCAGCAGCCGAGGAGCTGACGCTGCCATCCCCGCGGACAGGGTGCGGCTGGGCAAGTTCTTCGACGGGAGGGACTACCAAGGGGCGTCCTTCAGCCTCTACGGGGCGAAGACCTGCAGGCACGACAACGGGGACGACTACTCGCCGTACACCCTCTCGAACGAGTGGACCAACCGTATCCGTTCGCTGATCCCCGAAGGCAACTGCTACCTCACCCTGCGCAGCGCACCCGACGGGCAAGGCGGCTCAAGCCCGGCCTACAAGACGGGAGCAGCGTCGCTGGGTGCCTGGGACCGATCCTCCAAGTCGGTCACGATCGGGTAGATGTGCGTGCCCGGGGGTGGGGCCCAGCGTCCTGCAGGTCCCCTTTGCATCGCCTGGGAACCGCGCAGGCTCCACGACCACAGGCCGGGTTCGCACGTCCGAACTGCCGATCATTCACACAGCCTCATCAACCGTGCGACACCCGGGAGTTGTCACCATCACGATCGGCAACGCCTGATCAGGACGCGACCGCAGGCACACGGCGACCACCGTGCCGGATACTGCTGCTTTACGCCGCCGATGGCCACGGGGGTTGACCCCTTCGATGCCCTTCTGCGTCCGACTTGCGCTCCCCCGGCCCGTAGCCGCGGGAGCGCAAGTCAAGCAAGAAAGGGTTTGCCCCCGCCGTGGACAAGTGCCATCAGGCTCGTACGGCTGCCCAAGCCTGTCTTGCGATAAATCTGTTCGAGGTGCTTATGCACTGTGCGACGGCTGATCGCCAGTGCGCGGGCGATCTCATGATCGGTGGCACCGTCGGCCACATGGGCGACGACTTCGCGCTCGCGCGGAGTGAGCGCCGGCAGGCGAGCGATTGCACGGTTGATCTGTTCGGTGCGGCGAGCGGCTGCCCGGCTGACAGCGGTCATCGCCTTCAGGCGCTCAGCGCGTGACACCGCTAGGGACAGGTGCGGGGTCACGAGGCCGACAATCTCACGGTCGCGCAGGGAGAATCCGCGCCGGGACCGGTTGAAGCTCAGCACTGTTACGTGGGATCTGGTCTCGCTGACCCTGCACAGGAGTTGATCGACTGCGGCTCTGGGGAGATAGAAGTCGACGTAGAGCGGCAGTCGGCGAAGGGCGCGCGCGTTGGCAAGGTCACTCAGTGCGGCGGCAGCACCGGGGGCCAGTCGGCCGGACTGATACGCGACCAGGCCCGGGTGCTGGTCGAAGACGGCGTGGAGCCCTGGCACAGTGCTGACATCGGCCTCACGCGGTTCGGTGGCCGACACCAGCAGCCGCCCGGCGGCGTGGTCGACGTGCGTGTAGGACGCCGATTCACACCCCACCAAAGTGCCCAGCGACGCGAGGATTTCGCTGGGCAGACCACCGTCGAAGGAACGCGAGCAATGCTCATGACTTGTGGATCGTCCGCGGGAAGGCATGCGGAGGGCGTACCTTCCCGATGATCCTGTGATGATCACCAAGTCAGGGTCCGCGTTGCAGCGCGGGTCAGGAAGGCACGCCCATGCTCAGCGTAGTCAATGAAGACGGTTCCACGTCCGCCGGATCCCTGATCGACGAGATCGTGCGGGAGGGCGCGAGGCGGATGCTCGCCGCCGCTCTGGAGGCGGAAGTAGACCAGTACATAGCCCATTTGGCCTCGGAGCGGGACGAACGTGGCCGACGTCTGGTGGTGCGTAACGGCCACCACCGCCCCCGCACGGTGACCACGGCCGCCGGCCGGATCGAGGTCCGTGCCCCGCGGGTGGACGACCGCCGCGTCGAGGAGGCGACAGGCGAACGGCAGCGGTTCTCCTCGAAGATCCTTCCGCCGTGGTGTCGCAAGTCCCCGAAGATCAGCGAGGTCCTGCCTCTCCTCTATCTGCACGGCTTGTCCGGCGGTGACTTCGTGCCCGCACTCGAGCAGTTCCTCGGCAGCTCGGCCGGTCTGTCGGCCGCAACGGTCAACCGGCTGACCAAGCAGTGGCAGGACGACCATGCAGCCTTTCAGCGCCGTGACCTGTCCGACAGCGACTACGTCTACGTGTGGGCCGACGGCGTCCATCCCAAGGTCCGCCTCGGACAAGCCCACTCCTGCGTCCTGGTCCTGATGGGCGTGCGCCTGGACGGCAGCAAGGAACTGATCGCGCTGGCCGAGGGGCTGCGGGAGTCCACGGAGTCGTGGGCCGACTTGCTGCGGGATTGCCGCAGACGCGGCATGAAGGATCCCGCGCTGGTCGTCGGGGACGGCGCGATGGGTCTGTGGCGGGCTCTGGCGGAGGTGTTTCCGCAGGCCAGACACCAAAGATGCTGGGTCCACAAAACCAGGAATGTGATCAACTCGCTGCCGAAGTCCGCGCAGCCCGGCGCCAAGAAGGCCCTGCAGGAGATCTGCAACGCCGAGGACCGCGACCATGCCGAGCAAGCGGCCCGCGCGTTCGAGAAGACCTACGGCACGAAATGGCCCAAGGCCGTCAGAAAGATCGCTGACGAACTGGACGAGCTGCTGGCGTTCTACGACTTCCCCGCCGAGCACTGGATCCATCTGCGGACCACGAATCCCATCGAGTCGACCTTCAGCACGGTGAAACTCCGGACGAAGGTGACCCGCGGCGCTGGCAGCCCGGCAGCTGCTCTTGCGATGGTGTTCAAGCTCGCCGAGGCCGCCCAGGCCCGCTGGCGGGCGGTCACCGCACCCCACCTGGTTGCCCTCGTCCGATCCGGCGCCCGCTTTGAAAACGGCCAACTGGTCGAACACTCCGACGAACAGGCAGCGGCCGCCTAGTGATCCGGGGCCGAGTCACGCGGTTCACTGAGAGATGATCCTCCCATGGCGGATGTGGTTTTCTTCGATCTGGACGGCACCCTGGTCGATCACCGAAGCGCGGTCCTGGAAACGATCGGTCAGATCGTCCAGACCGCGCCGAACGCAACGGCTCCACCGGAGGAACTGGTGACGTTGTGGTGGACGCTGGAGGCGCGGCACATGCGGGAATACCTGACTGGTCAGTACTCCTTCGCTGAGCACCATCGACGCAGGCTCCGTTCCTTCCTGCCGATGCTCGGTGAGCCGGTTCCTGACGATCCCGCCCTTCTGGACGCCTGGATCGCCGAGCGCTACCTCACCGTGTTCGAGAAGTCCTGGCGGTGCTATCCCGATGTCCAGCCATGTCTGGAGACCCTGAAACGGCTTCCCCGAGGACCTCGTCTGGCTGTTCTCACCAACGGGGACCCCGACCAGCAGCGCGCCAAACTCGCCCGCTTCGGCCTCCTCGAATACTTCGAAGCCATTCTGACCCCCACCGAGCTCGGAGCGGCCAAGCCCGCCGCCTACGCCGCCGCCTGCCGGCGGATGCAGACGGACCCCGCGCAGGCCGTCAACGTGGGCGACATGCTGAGCAGCGACGTGAACGCAGCCGCCCTTGCCGGGCTGACCGGCATCTGGCTGGACCGCGGCATCGACTTCGTCACCGGTGGACCATCGCCCACGGCAGACGACACGGTCCTTCGCATTGAACGGCTTACCGACCTCCCCGACCACCTATCACCCACGAACGCCTGACCAGCTTCTAAGGGCTTGATCCACAGGTCTTGACTATTACTCAAGGAACGCTCGTGCAGTGCGTAGACGATGTCCAAGGTCTTGCGCAGGTCCTGGGCCCTGAGGTCCGCCATTCCTGGGCACTTCCTCCGATTGCTCCGAATCAAGCCGACCCCGATGAGTACGGGAACTGCTGCAGTGACTTTCGTTTGAGGGGATTCCCGCCGCTCAGGTTTGCGGGTTACGACGGTATGCAGGGTCAAGTCGGTTGGACCAGGATCTATTGAGCCCACTGCCTGGCCTGCAGCACCTGAGGTGACGGCGCGGTCCACGCAAACACATGAGGTCGCTGAGGTTCAGTCGATGACCGATCTACGCCTGGCCCAGGCGACGCACACACTGAGGACACCTGCCCGACAGGACGCTTCGCCGCGTCGACCACGAAGTGGCCGTTGACGCGGGCGCCTGTGGGTGATGTGGGCGCCAGGGTGGATGCGGCCTGTCTCCACAAGCCATTGGTGGACGGCTGCGGTGACGTCCCCGCCTGCGGCGTCGACGCGGTGGGCGAGTCGGCAGCGTTGAAGCCGCCATGCTGGATGTTCTTTCCCAACTGCCGGCCGTACCCTGCACCACATGAGTCACTGACACGAGACAGCAGCGGTGACCGGGATCGAAGGGAATCTCCATGACCACAACAGCGAACACGCCGACGAGCATCACCGCCACAACAGCGTTGCTGGAGGAGGAACTTCCCCGCCTGGAAGAACACCAGCAGATGCTCGAGAAGGAACTCGCCTCGGTCACCGACCGGCTGGGCTCGGTACGGACCGCACTCGCCGCACTGCAGGCCCTGTCCACCACCGCCCACCTGCTCACGCCCGCCTCTGACGCGGAAACGGTGCCCCCGCCCGCCTCCTCGGCCGACGCCGAGACCGTCAGCGATTCTCCCGCACCCCCGGTGACGGCGCAGGAGAGCAACACATCCGACGGCACTCCTGCCGCGCCGGGAGGTTCCGGCACTGGCGCGTCAGCCGCCCGTCGCAAGGCGCCGGCGAAGAAGGCCGCAGCACAGAAGCAGAGCAGGCGTCCCGCGAAGAAATCGGCATCCGCGAAGCCCGCGAAAGCACCCAAGACAGCGAAGCCCGCAAAGACGACCACTGCGAAGAGCACCGCCCGCACTGTGGCCCCTGCAGAGAGCGGAGGCCTGACCGAGCAGGTCATGGCCGTTCTCTCAAAGTCCGGCGGCAAGGCGCTCCGCGCCCGTGATGTCGCCGAAGCCCTGGGCCGCGACGACACACTCAATGACATCAACACCGTCCGCAGCACACTCGACCGCCTCGTCGCCACATCACGGGCCCAGCGCGCCGGCCGAGGCCTCTACCAAGCACCCGCCAACTGATCCCCGACCACCTCATCCCAGTGAGGCGAGACAGGTACCGGGCAGGCTGGCGCAACCCGTCGAGAGGATCGCCGCAGGTTGCCGTGCCATGAAGTCAACGAACGCGGCCGGTGGAGGCCAGCGCCGGGAGCATACGAGACGGCCGCGAGGCAGCCTGCCGGAACAACTGACCGGCAAGGACACCAAGGGACGTTGCGTGACAGCGGCGCTGTGGACAAGCCGCAGCCCGCACCCCCGCGTTAGCTTGCTTTGAATGCGGCGACAGTCTGGGCGACGAAGCGCATGTGTTTATGCTGCCGCGCATCGTGCCCGGCGGGTGTCGGCGGTCTCTGAACCTGGGTTCTGGATCACTTTCCGTGCTCGGGCCACGGAGCGTCACCGAAACCGCGATCATGAACGGCCTCGCGCGCTGAGCAGGACCCGCTTGCGGAGCAGGTCGAAGTTGGCGCGGCCGAACATCTGCCTCTTCAGCATCTTGATCTTGTTGTTGTGGCCTTCGACGGCGCCGGAGCTGTAGCGGAGGCTGAGGCCGGCGACGACGGCGTCGAGGTCCTGGTCGAGTCCGGTGACGAAGGTGTGCAGAGCAGGCAGATCGTCGGCCCGGACGTTCGTGAGCCACTGGTCCAGGTGCTTGCCCTGTCGGTTGTTCATCAGCTCGGCGAACGCGCGAACGTGGTGCGCGGTGCGGTCGAGCGCGGGGCAGCGGACCAGGATTGCCTTGAGCTGCTGGGCCTGGTCGTCGGTGAGGCGGTCGGGATGGCGGGTGAGCCAGCTGGTCACGTTCCGCACGGACGGTGCCTTGCGGGGCGCGTCGTGCGGAAAACTCTCACGGAGCTTGGCCACGTAGACCTTCACGACGTTCTCGCCGCCGGGGTAGCCGCGCTCGCGGACTTCCTCGAACAGCCGGCGGGCGACGGTGCAGCCCTCGACCCACCGCTGGTGAAGGTAGGACTTGTAGGGGTCGAGGATGCTGGCCCGGCCGGCCCACCGGCCGACCAGAAGTTCGTCCGCGCTCCCCGCGTTGGCGAGGCGGCGGATGGTGTTGCGGGCCAGCCCGAGCTGTCGGCCGATCGCGCGCAGTCCGACTCCCTGGTCGAGGAGGGCGTGGACGGCCGCGTGCTGTTCCCGGACCCGATCGGAGAGCCGACCGGTGGTCCGCGGTCCTGCCGAAGAGAGCTGTTCGAGGTTGGTGTTCTTCATGGCTGCGATGACCGGCGCCGTGGTCGAGTGGTGCGGTTCCTGCAGCAGGGCGCGGTGCTGAACGACGGTCTTCTCAACGGCCTCGGCGAGGTTCGACCAGATATGCCACCGATCCGCGACGTGGATGGCGTTCGGGGCACCGAGCCGTCCTGCCTCGGCATAGGCGGCGGAACGATCCCGACAGATCACCTCGACGCCGGGATGATTGGCGAGCCAGCGGGCGACTGTCGACGTCGTCCGGTCCGGCAGCAGATCGACCGGCTGGCGCGTTTCGATGTCGATCAGGATCGTGCCGTAGTTGTGGCCCTTGCGCAGCGCGAACTCGTCCACCCCGAGCACCCGCGGCGTCGAGGTTCCGGGCTCCGGAAGGCGACGGATCAACCGCAGCAGCGTCGACCGGCTCACCCCGGCTGCCAGAGCGTGGGACAGGCGGGCACCGGCCCGGCCGGCCAGCATCACCGCCAGACGCTCCAGCACCGTCTGCAGCCCGGCGCTTCGCCGCCCGTACCGGACGGTCAGCCCGTCGACCTGCTCCACGAACGTCACCTGCCTGCAGAAGGGTTGACCACAGCGGAACCGACGCACCTGTAACTCGATCAGCACCGGGCGCCTGCCGACCGCGCTGTCGGCGAGCCGACGTACGTACCGGCTATGCACCCGAGCCGACAGCGATCCGCACGCCGGACACACTGCCCCCTCCGCGGCTGTCCGGGCCCGCACGGCTATCAACTCACCGTCAGGCACAACGCTTTCGATCACGACACCTTCGACCTGGTGAAACCACAGGTCCTGGAGGAGGACATCACCCACGGCCGTTCATGATCGCGGTTTCGGTGACGCTCCGTGGCCCGAGCACGGAAAGTGATCCAGAACCACGGTTCAACGAACGGCGACAGCGGGCACAAGCGCGCGCAGCATGGCCCACCCTCCGTAGACGAGCCCTGCAGCTGCAGCTGCGGCGAACACAGGCCAGGCTCGGGCAGCCTCGTCCCAGGCGGCGAGAATCATCTGGAGCAGCAGCACTGTGACGGCGATGGCAACAATGCCGGCCGCCGCGCACTCGCCCGTGCCCCGGGGCCTGCGGCGGCTGCAGTCGACGCCGAGCCATCAGCGTGCCGCCGTGGCGGACACCGACGGCTGCGGTGAGGCCGGCTGCGGTGGAGCGGACTCACCGACGCCGAAGACCGCAGAGCAGCCCTCGGGCACGCGGCCATCGAGTGGGGGCAGCGCGAAGAGCGGAGCGAGGGCCCGGAGCGCGGAGCGTACCGGGCCCGCCTGCCCCCACACCACCGCCACGCCCACGCCACCGCCCCCGAGGCCCCAGAAAAGAAAGACGCACTACACCCACCCACCCACAGCACCCCAATGCGCAGCGCCGGCCGAAGGTCGACCCCACACCACCGCTCTGAAGCGGGCCGGCCGTTGGCCGGCTGGGGCCGCCCCCGTCGGGAGCAGCGGCCGCGCAGCTTGTCGGCGATCGGCCCGCCGCCGGGCGGCCGTCGACGGGCTCTCTGAACGCCCCAACCTTCGGCGAACGCTGGGCCGACGAGTCCCTTCGACTGCTTTCCGTGACGTGGGATGCGCTCTGTGTGTTCGGTATGGCGTGAACTCCACTTGAGGCGGCCGGGCGAGTGGCAAAAGACTTGCCCTGTGCCAACGGGGGACTGGCGCTCCGGTGGGCTGGGTGGCGCATCAGTCAGGTTCGCGATTTGAGGAGACTTCCGAATGCCCGACGCCGGGCCTCGAGGCACCGCGCACCCGATCACGCTGGCCGACGGAACAACTACGCGGACCCGGGAGGTGACACCCGATGACCTCGGACCGATCCAGGCGCTCCACCACCGTTGCTCGCAGGGCAGCCGAGCCCTGCGTTACCACGCGGGTAAGCCCGAGCTGTCTCCGGCCGGCTGGCGGCTGCTGTCCGACCCGGAGCGCGGCACGACCTTGGTGACCACCACCGCCGAGTGCCGGGACCGGATCATCGCCATGACCAACGTCATGCGGACCGACCGGCCAGGGGTGGGCGAACTCGCCGTGCTGGTCGAGGATGAGTGGCAGTCCAAGGGACTGGGCACCGCGCTGGCAGCGCACGCGGCCGATATGGCCCGCCGCGCCGGCCACCACGCCCTGACCGCTGTGGTCGCCGCGATCAACACGCCGATGCTTCACGTCCTGGAGAGCCTGGACGCACCGCCCGTCCGCACCCCCGGGCCAGTCGTCGACGTTTACATACCGCTGTAGCAGAGCCCCCTAAGCCTCGATCCACCGTTCGGCTTCTGATGTTGATCGTTTGAAGTTGGCGGAAGGGCAGGTTGTTCAGCTGTTGGCTGGGCGTGGGCAGGTGGTATCCGCTGATCTGCCCAGCTTTTCCACGAGTCACGGATGGTGGCGGTGGTGGCCTTGGCGTGGAAGACGCCGGCCAGGGCTCCGGCAGCCCGCAGCAGGCTGTAGGCCATGGCCCACAGGGTCAGCCACGCGGCGTCGGCATTGAACCTCCCCGACGGCAGGTGGGCCAGAGGGGAGGCTTTGCTGTCCGCAAGGACTTGTTCGATGACGGCGTGGCGTGTTCCCGCTCGGCCTGCGCATCGGAGATCAGCTCGCCGGTGTCGGGATCAACGAACGCCCGGGGATAGCGGATGTGCTGCCACGCGGCCTCGTCAAGGGAGGCGATGGCCCGCTTGATGGAGGGATTCATCCCGGTCGTGATCGAGGAGTGGGTGCCGGCCCCGCGGCAGGCGGCGACCACGGCTGCGCCGTAGAACTGGCTGTCCGCGGGGTGCGAACTCCGGTGCAGTCGGCCTCGGCGGCAGTGGCCAGGGCCTCGCAGACGAACCGCTCGGCGCCACGGGAGTCGGCGGCCTTGCCCTGCCGCAACCGCACCGCGGCGATCACCGGCCGTGCGGTGGGAGTGCAGATCGTGGCCAGCAGCGGGTTCAGGGTGCGTACCGCCTCGAACCGGCCGACCTGGGCGCCCTGCTTGGCGGGGCCGAAGACTTGCTTGTGGGTGGAGTCGACATCGATAAAGGCGACCTGACCGGCGTCGGGCAGTAGCGGGGTGTAGGCGGCCAGTTCCCGCAGGAACTTCCGGTGCACCGCGTGCAGTTGGAGGGCGTGACCGTGGGTGAATGAGCGCAGGAGCGTGGCCAGCGTGGAGGGGGCGCGATGCTGTCAGCCCCGCGCACATCGCCGCCACCAGCGACATCACCTTCGCCGCCGGGTGCGCCCGGCCGCTGTTGCCCGAATCCTTGGTGCGTATCGCCACCGCGGCCAGGTCCGGCAACCGGGCCCGCTCTGCCAGCCCGGACCACCGGCACCAGACCCGCGTCTGCGACCAGATTCGCCTCGTCCAAACGGGCAGAGACCGCCGCAGCGCGGTGAGAGGATTTCACCGACGAGATGCCTCGCTGATCGTGCGTGGTGAAGCCTTCGACAAGCCCATAATCGCGGGTCACGAGGCATCTCTACGTCTCCACCCCACGTCAGCCAGGCGTCAGCCCGCGACATCATCGAGGCGCGGCGCGTACAGCGGGAGACCAGCCGTCAGCCGAGAGCGTCGAGCAACTCGCGCTCGCGTTGAGCGCCGAGGCCGGCACGTCTTGCCCGGTGCAGACCCTGCTCGCGTTCCCAGAGCAGCGTGTCGGCCAGCAGCTCCGCCCGGGGCCGATGACGCAGCCCTACGGCACGGGCCGCGGACCCGTCCCGGGCGGAAAACCCTTCCCAGCCCGGTTCGACCAGCCACATCGGCAGTGACTCGGCCCCCATGTACTCGGCCACGCCGTTCGTGAGCAGCCATGCCGAGTCGGCGGTGATCAGCGGACCGGTGTGCCTACCGACGGCGCGGGACAGCTCGATCCACTCACCGAACGGAACGACCGGACCGACAGCGTCGTATGTGCCGATGGTCCCCGCATCCGCGGCGTCGAGCAGCCAGGCGGTGAGGTCCCGTACGTCGATCGCCTGTGTCGGCATGGCCGGTGCGTCGGGAACCAGCATCGGCCCTTGCGGGTCGCGTGCGGCACGGGCCACCCAGTAGCCGGAGCGTCCGCTGTGATCCCCCGGGCCACCGATCAGGCCGGCGCGTGCGATGAGAAGGCGGTCGCCCACAACGGCCGTCGACGCCCGTTCGCAGGCGACCTTCGCCTCGCCGTACAACGCGCGGCCGACCTCGCTCCGGTCGGTCGGAGCAAGCAGGGCCGCGGACTCGTCCGCGGCCAGCCTGGCATGGGAGGCATAGGCGCTGACGGAGGAGACATAAGCCCAGTGCCTGGCCCGGCCGCCCAGTGCGTCAAGCGCCTCACGAACGAACCCTGGCTGCCATGACACCTCGATGACCGCATCCCATTCGCGCTCGAGCAGGGGTGCATACGCGGAAGGATCGCGCCGGTCGGCGGCCACCAGCGTCGATCCGCCCGAGACTTCTCCGCTTCCGCCGCGAGCCAGGCACGTCACCCGATGACCGCGCTCAATCGCCTGTCGCGACAGCTCCCGGCCCACCCGCGCTGTTCCGCCCAGAACCAAGATCTCCATCCCGACACCCAAACACCGCGAATACGAGTACCCAGGCGGGTTCGCCGACAGCGGACCCGGATTAGCCGTCAACTGGCCGGCGGCCCCCAGCCCCTGCCTGCGTTCGCCTCGTCAAAGCGTGTAGAGACTGCCGAAGCAGCGCGAAATGGTTTCACCCACGAGATGCCTCAGCCGCACCCAGCATCCGAGGGCGGGCGGTGACCTGGGCGATGATCACCACATAGATACGAGCCGGGCATGACGTGGCCTGCCCCGGGCGGCCAGGCTGCGAGGGTTCCTCCGGACTCGCCTCCCAGGTGAAGCAGCTCGACGGTGCGATGTGCTACGCCTGGGATCATCCACAGTCACCGACGCAATCAGCATCGTGAAGCTGGACCCCGGTGCCGCCCGCCTCCACATGGCAGGGCCTCATTCGATGCGAGCGGAAGCGTCCGACGCCATCAGGACGCCACGGCGCTGTCCCGGCAGTCGGGGCACAAGCCCCAGAAGGTCACGGCGGCCTCCTGGGTCTCGTACTCCTTCGGCAACTGTGGCTCCATGCAGGGAGCCGCACCCACTGTGCACTCGACGTCACGGATGGCGCCGCAGCGACGGCACACGAAGTGGTGGTGGTTGTCGTGGTTCTCGATCTCGTAGCGAGACGGATGGCCGGGAATCTGCGTGCAGCGGACCAAACCGGCGTCCGTGAGGGCGCGCAGTACGTTGTAGGTGGCCTGGAGGGACAGGCGGCCCGTGACTCGCTGGGCGCGCTCGCGCAGGGTTTCGGCGTCGAGGTGGCCGGGCGCCTCGCAGACAGCCATCAGCATGGCCATGCGCTGGGCAGTGACCCGCATGCCTGCCGTGCGCAGCCGTGTCGCGGCCAGCGCCATGGGTTCCTCGGCGGTCGTCATGCTGCCTCGCTCTTCAGGGCGTCCAGGCCATGCAGGTCGGCCTCGCCGATCCATGGTGTGTGCTGGTCGTCCAGGTCGGCTGTGTCCACGTCGACGGACAGCTCGAACCACACGCTCTTCCCCACGGCCCCGTACTCATAGCCCCACCGTGCGGCCAGCATGTCCACGAGCGCCAGTCCGCGCCCGTCCTCATCCTCGGGGCCGGAGTCGGTCGGGCAGGGAGGTTCCGAAGAGCCGTCGCTGACCTGGCATCGCAGACCGGACACCCGCTCGAGGGTGATGCGCAGCGGGCCGACCGCGTGACGCAGCGCGTTGCACACCAGCTCGCTCGCCAGCAGTTCGGCGGTCGGGACGAGCTCGCCCACACCCCATCGGGGCAAAACGTTACGTATCGCGGCCCTCGCCACACCGCACGCGGTCGGTGACCACGGCAGCGGCCAGGGCCCTGCCACGAATGATTCCACGCAGTTCGCGGCCAGGGGCGCGTCGACGGCCGCGGAGGGCGCGGGCAGAGCGGGGCCCTGAAGGCCGACGGAAGCCGTAGCGGCGATCGTTCCGCGCGGGCGAGAGGCTCGGGGGGCTGAGCGGTCCATGAGGGCATGCTTTCGGGGGGCGGTTGCAATCTCTCTTTCGACGGTACGGCTTTTCTGGAGTCAGTCAAGTCTTTGGAGTTCATCAACCTTCATGATTCTTACAAGCTACTGGGGAGGATCGCATCCGGCGGTGGGCTCCGGAATCCAGCCGAGCCCTGCACCCCCGGGAGAACGCGTCACATCGTCCGGCCGTCCGCTGTAGCGCTATCTGCGTAGCGCAACGGGAACTCCCGGCATACGCACCCTGCCCGGCATACGTGCCTTCGCCACCCGCATCCATGTCCTCGCCTGAGGCTACGCAGCCGCTGGAGGCACGTCCGCCGCGGATCACAATGGAGACCACCACCACCACCCTGGACGGCAAGAAGTCACCACCCTCTACGAGCGGGGACTTGCCCATGACCGCCACGAGATCGACCACCTCGAGGGGCGCCCTCCACGGCCCGGCATCCGGACCGGCGTCGCCCCCATCCCGGTCGAGGAGAATTGGGCACGCTGAGTGACGACTGACGCCCGGATCGGCCCCCCAGCAGCTGCCTGCGCCTTCGAGCCCATATACCTCTGTCGCGCGGTGTCCCCAACTCCCCGCCGGGTACACGGCGACGGGGTGGACGGCTGTTCCGCCCGGTGAGGCACACGAAGGAGAACCTGATGGACGGGATCGTACTGCTCAAGGAAGACCACAAGACTGTAGAGAAGCTGTTCAAGCAGTTCGAGAAAGCCGGCGAGAAGGCCCACGTCGAAAAGCGGAAGATCGCCGACCAGGTGATCGAGGAGCTCACCACGCATACCTGGATCGAGGAGAAGATCTTCTACCCGGCTGCTCGGGAAGCCGCCCCGGACGCCAAGGACCACGTCCTGGAGAGCGTGGAGGAGCACCATGTCGTGCTGTGGATGCTTTCCGAGCTCAAGGACCTCGATCCCGCCGACGAGCGGTTCGACGCCAAGATGACCGTTCTCATCGAGAACGTGCGCCATCACGTCGAGGAAGAGGAGAAGGAATGGTTTCCTGACGTTCGCAAGGCCTTGGGCCGCAACCGCCTCACTGAACTCGGCCAGCAGATGGAGAGGGCGAAGAAGAAGGCCCCAGGTGACCCCCTGGCCGTACCCAGCGCTGACCAGTAACCTCCCCCGCCCTCTTTGAGGAATCCACCGACCGACAGTCCCGGCAGCCCCGGCCCTCTCGTCACGCCTCAGCCGGCAGAGTCAACCCCGGTACAGATGCTCGTCCCTGCGTGTCGTATGACTTGCTCCGGGCGCTGTCCGGGCGCGTGGGAGAGGGCTCCGGGTGAGACCCCGCGCCGCCGTCGAGCCGCACACAGGCCCGGTCTGAGCGCCGAGACGACACCGGCGGCTGAACTCCGGTATCGCCGCCATCGTGCGCACCGCCGGCTCAGTCCTCTTCGTCAACGGGTGGCCGCGGACCATCCGCGGGTGCGCACGCAGCAGCGCGAGGCAGTGATCAATCCCAATCTACCGTCGGCGTACCCTCGCCTGCTGTGGCACGCGCGTGATGGAGGGTGGGGCCTGATCGGATACGAGCGCATCGTCGGACGCCACGCCGACTACTCCCCCGGCTCTCCCGACCTACCGCTCGTCGCCCGCGCCTGGTCGAGCTACAGAACACCCCATGCCCTGACATGCAGCTCAAGCGCGCCGAGGACAGATGGAGCGGATACTCCGGCCTGCCGGCGTTGAGAAGCTCGTCGGCGACCGGTGCTGCACACGGACCTCGGGCCGCACAACATGCTGATCACGACGCGCGGGCACCTCATCGACTGGGCATGGCCAACCCGCGGTGCAGCATGTTCGACGGCGTCGACGAACGTCAACTCGCCAAAGCACTCACGCTGGCCGCCGAGGGTCACCCACGAAGAAACCATGCAGTACATCGCCACCCTCAACACCGACGACCTCGACAAAGCCACCCGCCGCGGCTTCGACCCCACCGACCACATCCGCACCCCCCGCCTCACCGACTCACAAGACGGGGGACTCTTCGGCTTCCGGCTCTGCCTTCAACGGCCCTGGCACCTACCGAATGCGCGTCCACGCCCGCGGCCGACACATCAACCCCGACGGCGTCCAGGAAGACGACGAGCCCATCGCCGAGCACTACCGGATCCAGGTCTGGCCCACATCCTGAACGTCCGTAGCGGACGGCGCCCACTGACAACTCCGAGCAGCGTGACCACACCTCCAGGCTGGCGCACGGATCCTCATGGGCGGCCGGACGGTATAGGAGGAGGGGCGGACGATCAGGCTTCCCGGGAGTCTCTGGCAGCCATCCGCGTCAACGATCTCTGCAGCGGGTCCGTCGCGGAGGTCACGCGGTCTCAGGGGGTAGCGGGGAACCTGCCCCGCTCAAGGAGGCTCTCCATGCTGGTCCGAGAATCCTCGTTCACTGTCGACCTCGGCGAAAACGGCTACCTCATCGGCTTCACCGACGACTACGAGTACCCCCCGGGGAGGCCCTTCGGCTGGTGCTGCGGCCCGGCCACCGACGCCAACGCCGTCGTCCTCACCACCACCGACACGGGTCCCCTCGAGATGAGCATCCAGGTCCACGACGCCCCATCGGCCCCCGAGACCAGCGGCGGCTGGGAGCCCGTGGAGGAAATCAGCCTGCGAGCCGACACCCCCCTTCACTCGAATTTTGAATGCGTGTTCCCATTTCTGCAGTCGGGCTTGAGCCTGCTTTTGATGCGAACTGTAGATCGATAATGGCTAGTCGGACCGGCTCCGGGCCCTAAGACAGGGCTGATGCGTTCTCAGGTGGTGAGATGAAGTAGCTCGCACGCGTGGGCAGGTTGTGACCGGTAGTGGTCACGCGGACCGAACCGTACGCAGACGCAGCCACCGTGCACGAAGCAGGGTCAGAGCGCCCGGATAGGTCGCTCACCCGTTGGCTGTGGCCGTGCCGGTCATCGTCCCCGGCCGTTCGGGGGATACGCGGGCCGCATCCGGCGCGTTTCCCGCCCCGCCGGGCATCCCTTGGTGGAACGAAAGGGAGACATGATGCCGCTCTATCTATCGAGATTCAGCTATACACCGGAGACTTGGGCGAGGTTGATCGTCCACCCCGAGGACCGCGCAAAGGCCGCTCAGGCGTACATCGAGTCCGTCGGCGGGAAGCTCCACGGCTTCTGGTACGCCTTCGGCACGCACGACGGCTACAACCTGTGGGAGGCCCCCGACCACGTGTCCATGGCCGCGGTTGCGCTGGCGATTAGTGGAGGCGGCGCGCTTAGCTCGTTCGAGACGACAGTTCTCCTGACCGTGGATGAAACCATGGAGGCCCTGCGCAAGGCCGAACGAGTCCAGTACCGGGCGCCGGGCGCGTAGCGGTCCAGGCCGATGCGTTCTCTGGTGACGAGATGAGCGGTTCGCCCAGGTGTGGTCATTCGCGGGTGATCCGCCGGACTGGAAACGAACGCGACTCCTGTCGTTGCGGCGCTACGGCCGACGTTCCAGGACCTTGGCCACCGCGGCGTCGACCTCGGGTCGGCCCTAAGCGCCGGCCTTCCGGAACTTCTCCCGCAGCGGCGCTTCGCCCTCGAGCAGGGTTTGGTTTCCGGGCCGGAGCCTCAGCTGTTGGCCAGGGTGCGGCCGAGGAGGGGGAGCAGGCGGTCCCAGTGGAGCTGCAGTGCGGAGGGGTTGAAGGCGTCGGTGTCGGACATGGTGAAGCCGTGGATGGTGCCGGGGTAGATCTCGGAGGTGTAGCCGACACCCGCGGCGTCCAGGGCCTGGTTGAGCTCGCCGAGGGCCTCGGGCGTCATGTCGGTTTCGGCGTGGCCGAGGTGGACCTCGGCGGTGAGGCGGTGCAGGCTGTCGGGCCCGTCGGCGCCCACGGGGCCGTGGAATCCGGCGACGGCGGCCACCTGGTCGGGGTGGGCCGCGGCGGTGCGCATCGCCAGGAGGCCGCCTATGCAGTAGCCGGTCACGGCGACCGGTCCGGCGCCGACCTCGGGCTGGGTGGTGAGGAACCTGAGGTAGGCGTCGGCGTCGCGCAGGGTACGTTCGGCGGTGTGCTCCTCGATCAGGGGCATCAGCTGGGCGATGACCGCGGGCCGGACCTGTTCTCCGATGTGCTCGGGAAGTTCGATCAGCGGTGCCGGGCCGTGTCGGTAGAAGAAGTTGGGAACGAGCACGTAGTACCCGTGCCCGGCCAGTTCGCGGGCCATCTCCCGCAGCACGGGCCGGATGTCGAAGGCGTCCGCGTACATCAGCACCCCGGGGTGCCGCTCGCCGTGGTCGGGAAAGGCGGCGAAGGCGTCGGCCTGGCCGTCTGTGGTGGGAATCTGCAGCGCCTTGGTGGGAATAGCGGATCTTCCTTCCTTGGAGTTCACCGAAATAACGTTTGTTGCACTAACGTTTTCGGCGTGAGTGACCGTACATCGTTAGTCGGACTAACGCAATGAGTAGGATGGGCGCCATGATCAGAGTCGAAGCCGCGGACGTGCCCGACGACCGCGCGCTCAAGACGCCCGACAGGCTGCGTCGGCGGGCGAGCCGACTGTTGTCGCAGCTGACCATGCGGTCGGACCGGCTGATCACCGAGGGGCTGGCCCGGGCCAACGCCCGCAAGTGGCACTACGCCGTGCTCGCCTCACTGCAGGAGTACGGGCCGGGCAGCCAGGCGGAGCTGAGCAGGCGCTCCGGCATCTACCGCAGCGACATGGTCGGGGTGCTCAACGAACTGGCCGAGCGTGACCTCGTCGAGCGGGCGCCGGATCCCGATGACCGGCGCCGCAACATCATCACGATCTCCGCCCGAGGCCGCCGTAGCCTGCCCCGCCTCGACAAGGTCCTGGACGACCTCCACGACGAACTGCTCGCGCCGCTGAGCCCGGCCGAACGCGACCAGCTCGTGCAGTTGCTCACCCGCCTGCTGGACCACCACACCCGGACCTCCTGAGCCGCGTAGCGGCATCCGGCATCAACGCCGCCCGGGGCGCTGTTTCATGGGTGGTCGCCTGTGAAACACGGCGCCGCGCGGTGGTCCACCTGCAGCGATCATGTTTCATGAGTTGTTGCAAACGGCTGGATGCCTGAAACACCCTCACTGAAACGATCTGGGGTCGTGAGCGACGACTTCAAGCGCGTGGAAGCGCACGCCTGCCCGATGTCCACTTGCGCCTGATGGTGGCGAAGAAGGACTCGGCGAGCGCGTTGTCCCAGCACTGCCCGGTGCGGCCGACCGACAGCCGAACTCCGAACTGGTCTGCCAGGACGGCGAATTGGTGGCTGGTACTGGCAGCCGCATTAGGAATAGAAGATCAACGGATGGCTGGGGCGACGCTGTCGGCAGGCGGCCCTGAGGGCATCGGCAACAAGATCGGCCCGCAGATCGTCGGCCGTCGCCCAGCCGACCACGCGGCGCGACGCGATGCGATCCGCCACGTGCTGCATGGTGACCTTCTGATCCGTAGGATCGGGCAACCCCTCGCCAGGGACCCCGGCGGCCTCCTGATCTGCTCGCCGAGGTAAGCCCTCGGCAGTCGGTGTGTGCCGTCGTTGCCGTCAGCGTTGCCGGCCGTCATTCTTGGGTCGCCCGGACGCCTGTCCGATCCGTGCCACGCCTCCTCCTACGCCCTGGCGGCGGCGTTCGTGGGGACTGCGACATCAGCGCTACTCTGCGGCTCATGGCTGAGGCTTTCGTCACCGGTGGCGAACACCCGTCGTGCGGCATCTGTCCCTCACGCCGCTTCCCGCTGGGCGAGTTCGACGTGTTCGAGCGTCCCTCCGCCGACTGCCCTTTCAACCCTGAGGATGGGCACCGGTACACGGCGGCTGGGGTGCCCGTGTGCGTACACCCGGAGAAGGTCGGTCTGCCGCCTGGCCGGTACAAGACCGAGGGCGTGCCCTTCGCGGTGGAGCTGCGGTTGCCGGACAGCCCGGCAAAGCTGGACGCCTACCTGTACGAGGTGATGCACAGCGCAGCGCCCGGAGTGCTCGAACTGCTTATCGAGCAAGCTACCGAGGAGATCCCGCGGGTCTTCCCTGAGGTGGATGTACTCCAGGTGCTGCGCCGCGCGCTCAACTAACCGGCGGTGGCAAAGCCGGGGGCGAAACCTACGGCCGCCCTCAAAGATGCCCAGCGGCTCGTACTTCGCGACCACGACCGCCTTTCGCTTCACCGTCTCCTCCTTGCCGATCCAGAACCGCTCGTTCAGCGGCCCCCAGGCGGCTCGATAGACCTGGTGTGTGTAGTCGCCGTGATCCCAACCGCCGATCTGCTCACGATCGGTGGCGTGGACGAACCTGATTCCGGTCCGCTCCTGGACGCGGCTGAGCACGGTGAACTGCGCCGCGAGGGCGTGAATCATCTCGTCCACGGGGACGGAGACGGGAATCTCGGCGGCCTGCTCATCGCCATCGGTCATCTCATAGACGGCCGACTTGATGGCCATGGCCCGAAGCGCCTCAGGGAAGAGCGGCACGGTGTCCGTCTTCACATCGAAGCCGTCCACGAGAGCGTAGCCGGTGAAGCTCTGCCAGTCCTCGAAGAAGAGCGCAACGGGGGCAGCAACGGCTATAGCGGCCACCGCAGTTCTTGCCAGCGGGCTCACTACGCCCGCACATGCCGCGCCCTCCTGGAACAAGACCGTCAAGTGCAAGCAGAAGGACTGGGACGGCAGGGTGGTCCCCACCCGCGTCGGCAACAGCAAGCTGGGCTGGAACCACTTCTCCGGCAAGCACAACATCAAGAAGTGCCGGATCGTCAACGCCGCCATCGATGGCAAGCCCGACAAGAAGAACGGCGCCCGCCTCGAATACTGGGCCTACGCCTGGAACGGCAACCGCCGAGTGCAGGTCATCGTCATCGTCCAGTACGCCCGCAAAACTGCAGATGGCGTCTACGATGCCGGCCCCGGCCAGAAGATCGGAGTCATCACTGCCTACTGCAAGGGCCTCAACAAGTGCCCCAACTGGCTCAACCAGTGACATCGTCGACGAGTGACTTCCATGCATGAAGAGATCGCGGAGCAGCAGGCGGACATCACCCGCCTGCTGCTCCACCACATCCACGCCCCCCTCCCCGGTGGCCAATTCATCCGCGGCGTCCTGCCCGCACCCTCCCCCGTCGAGGCCATCCGCATCGTCACCAGCGCTCACAACGTCCACGCACCGAACGAGTCGACCGTCTGGGAGATCCCCCTTCGCTCAGCCGACGACCCCGAGGACTTGACCGGCCCGGATGACATCCTCGGCATCCTCCGCGCTCTGCACACCGGCACCCATATCTACTCCAGCGACCACTTCAGCACCGTGATGGGCATGCCCCTCATCCACGTCGACCCCGCGACGGTGACCCCCATTGAGCCCACCGCCGCCGACGACGCCCTCACCATCCTGCGCACCCTCATTGACCCCTACAGCGAAGAACAGCCCGACCCCCGCCTGCGCGGATTCCTCCTCCAGGCCCCAGAGCGGCTGCGCCTTTACCTCGACACAGCAGACAACCCTGACGTGACCGCCGCCGACGTACGGCCGTCGGGTGCTGTCACCGCACTGCTCGCAGCTCTCCCGTCCCTGATCACCGAGGAAGAACGCACGATGCATGATGACACCGACCCCCACTGCTCCCGCCTCGTTGACTTGACCCGCTGGTAACACCAGCCCAGAACAACGACAACCTGCGCGAGCTGCTGGACGCCTGCGAGCGGACTCCCCCGCGGCCGCGAGGGAGTCCCGGTTACGCGGCTGCACGAGCAGCATCCGTGTGCCGTCGGAGCGGGCAAATGATGCGCTACGTGATGGCCGAGTCTGATTCGGGAGACCGATTGGGCTTCGGCCCCCATGGTGCTGTGCAGCGCGGGGCCGAAGGGGTGCCGTCCTCGCTCCGACTCAGGTCACTGGATTCCGGCGGCTCTGGTCACCATGCGTTGATGACCGGCGAGTCGAGTTCGTACTGCCGCCAGGCCTCGTTGAGGCGCGCGAGCCGGTCCGCGGCGGCGATGCCGCGCAGGGACGCGACCTTGCCGTCGCTGACTTGGAACGCCACGGCGCCCACGACCCGGTCGTCGACCACGGCGAGGACGGCCGGGGAACCGTTGACCAGCGCGATATGGATCGCGGGCGAGCCGCCGGCCGGCCGCCGCTTCGCCGGCGTGGGCTTGAAGCCGGCCCGCACGTAGGAGGCGACCCGCTCGCGCGTCTTGTACCGCAGCAGCCGCTTGCCCAGTCCGGCGCCGTCCGAGACCGCCGTCACGTCGTCGGTGAGCAGCGCCACCAGCCGTTCGGTGCGCCCCGACGTGGCGGCGGCGAGGAGGGATTCCAGCGGGCCAGCGTCCAGGCCCGCTGCCCCACGCTCACGGAGGTGTCCAGGTGCGTCGCGTTGGTCAGCAGCAGCACCTCAATACCGATGCCCCGGACCAGTAGGAGGGCACTGACGCCCGACCCCAGCCACCTTGCCAGCAGAGCGGGAACACCCCGGAGCCTGGACCGGGCAAGCAGCCATGCCAGCAAGGCGCCGAGGAGGCAGAGCGCACCCACACCCCACAAACCGGCTACGACGAACCACAGCGGACGCTCGGTGGCCAGCGGACCGGCGGAGATGCTCAGCCCCACATCACCGCCGACGGCCCAGTAGAAATGCAACCCTGCGAACGCGGCCGCCCACAAGCATGCGATACACCCCCACAGCGTGGACGGTTTTGCGCCCGCTCCCTCCGGTTCGCGTTTCACCGCCGGCCCTCAAGGGCATCGTGCCTGTCAGCGCACGGCCCGTCTGCTTCCTGTGGCAACACGATGAACGCCGTGCCCTTGGTCAGGTCGATGCTGGAGCGGGGCGGCGCACCGTCGCTCTCGTCGTCCCGCCGCAGCAGCTCCACCCGCCGCTGCTCCAGCTCCACCATCTTGGTTCCATTCACGACCGCCGTGAATTCATCGAAGACCGTGTTCGACAACGACTGCCCCGTGCGCCTGCGTAGCCACGGGATCAAGCCCAGCCCCGTGAACCATCGCCACGCGCTCTCCACCAAGGTGAACAAGACCAGCAGACACACGAACGCCGGAAACGACATGGCCCACATCGCCACAGCTGGCCCCCCATCGTCCTCAACACAGTTGGCGGCCGGGAACGACGGAGGGTTCGGCGTCGTGCCCATCGGACCTGCGGACTGGGAGAACTCGGGACCCCAGACATCGCTCCGCGCATGGACCGCTCGCACAGACACGCGACACCCATCCCGACAGCGTCGCATGTCACCCGATAGGGGTGGCTCCCAATCTCGCGGGCAACGCGCTCAGCCCAGAGCGGCACAGGCCGCTCGGTCCCCTCCACCGCCGTCGTTGGACTCGTTTCGCTGATTGCCATGGGATCACTGTTCTGGATCCGCAGCGCGCAAGGATCCGGCCAGCGCATGATCCGCTCCCCCATGCGGCGGAGGCACCGCCATGGAGATCCACCTCATGGCGGAGTGCCGTGGGAGCAGGCCGGCTTCGGTAGACCGTCGGTCACGCCGCCCGCGGTCAGGCCGGACACGCACTCGTCGTGGCCGCCGCTCAGTCCGACGTAACACGCCATCCGGACGGCCTCCCCTATTCCACAAGAACGTCCCGCCCGGACACGCGATCTAACGGTTCCGGAGCGGAGGCGTACCGCCGCCTACGCCGGCCTGACCGATTCGAGAAGATCGACGCAGCGGCCGAGAAGGGCGACGAGCGATTCCCGCTCCTCCTGGGTGAACTCGGCCGCGAGGGCACGCTCGACCCGGATGGCGCGGGCGTCCGCATCGGCCATGACGGCCTTGCCCTCCTCGGTCAGGCGGGCCTCCAAGACGTTCTTGTGCCACTCATGCTGGGTGCGCTCGATAAGGCCGTGCGCCTGAAGGTTCTTCAGCACCGTGTTCATCGTCGGAGGCGTGACCCCGCACGCCCGTGCCAGCCCGGCCGCCGAGATGCCGGGACGCTCGGAGAGGAACAGCAGGGCGGCGTACTGCGCGACGGTCAGACCGGCCGGCTTGAGCGCAGCGTGCTTGGTGGTACTGAGGGCCTGTTCGGCGCGCTTGATATGCGAGCCGAGGCGCTCGGCGGCGGGCATGGACGTCATCCACGCATCGTAGCGACCATGCAGGCATTAGTACCTTGACGAGCATAAGAGCTCTAACTAATGTTCGTACTCAATCAACTTTCGGGAGAGGAACAACCATGCCCCGCCCCATCCGGCATCGCCGTTTGGCCGCCGCGACCATCGCCCTGGCGACCGCTCTGTCTCTCGCCCCGGCCGCGCAGGCCGCGCCCCGGGCTCTCGGAGAGGTCCAGGACACCACCGACACCCGGATCCGTACCGCCTACGCGCTCCCCGACGACCGGGCCTATCCGGAGGGCATCGCCGCCGACCCGCGGACCGGGGACCTCTACGTGGGTTCGTACAGCACCGGCGCGGTCTACCGGATCACCCCCAGCCACCGCACCGCCGAGGTGTTCCTGCCCGCCGACACGGACGGCCGGTCCACAGCCAACGGTTTGAAGGTGGACCGGGCCGGGCGGCTGTGGGTCACCGACTCCACGGCGGGTGTCGCGGTGTACGACATCCGGGAACGCAGGCTGCTCGCCCGTTTCGACGTGCAGGGTGAGGAAGGGCTCTTCGTCAACGACCTCGCCATCGCCCCGGATGGCAGCGCGTATCTGACCGACAGCGTGCGCGCCGTCATCTACCGCGTCACCCCGGCCCAGCTGGCGTACACGATGGCGGGCAGCGGACGCTCCACGCTCACCGCCCGCTTCGACCTCTCCGCGGCGATCGGCCCGCCCGCCCGGGACACGTACACCCTCAACGGCATCGTCACCGACCCGTCGGGCCGCTACCTGCTGACACCGGACATGAGCGGCGGCCACCTCTACCGCGTCGACCTCGCATCCGGCGAAATCCGCCGGGTCGCGCTGCGCGGCGGCACGATGCAGGCCGCCGACGGCCTCGAACTGCGCCACGGCACACTGTGGGTGGCCCACAACACCAGCAACACGATCACCCGCTGGCATCTTTCCCCCGACGGCACCAAGGCCCGTCTGGAGCGCCGGGTCACCGACGATGCGCTCCAGATCCCCACCACCCTGGTCCGCCGGGGCGGACACCTGCTGGTGGTCCGCTCCCAGTTCGACAAGGGTGGCCCGATGGGCCCGGGGAACCCACACACGCCGTTCTCCGTCGCGGCGGTGCACGGAATCTGACCGGACCGGCGTCGCGGAACCCGAAAGGACCTGACCCCGCCGGGAGAGGCCAGGCGCGGAGGTCAGCGACGAGGACGGTCGCGTGTCCGCGTGGGTCGGATCGACGGCCAGGGCGCGGGACCGCAGTCATCGTGAGGTCACGGGCGGCTTCGCCAAGGTCGCCGATCAGACGGTCCTCCAGGCGGTATCCGCCGTCCTCGTGCGGCTCGTACGCGCCGTCGGAGGCCAGGAAGCAGACGGCAGTCCTCGACGGGGCGGGTCACAGCTTCGATCGCGGGATGCCCGACCTGGTACATGAGTTCGTCGTCCGTGTGCGGTACCGGTCGACATCGGCCCGCTCAGCGGCATAGGCGCCACACCGCACGAAGCCTCCGCGTCACCACGACGCGCGGCGGCTGTGGCCCGCCTCCAGCAGCGCGTGGACGGTGGCGTGCGTGGTCCGGGTGCGGTCGGCGAACCGGTGGCCGGTCGGCCACGGCGAGCCGGACGTCTCCTCCACCGGGACGAGTGCGGGCTCGGGCTCAGTTACCTCTGGGACCAGGACGCGCAGGCAGCGGCGGTGCTGCGCGACGGTTCTCTCGGCTGCCTCGCTGAGGTTGTGCCAGAGATGCCACCGGTCCGCCACCTGGACGGCCTGCGGAGCCCCGGCGGTGGCGCCTTCGGCGAAGAACGGCGCGCGGTCACGGCAGACGACTTCGACGCCAGGCCGCTGGGCCAGCCACGCGGCCTGCGTCGATGCCTCCCGGTCGGGCAGCAGGTCGACGGGCGCCGTGTCTCGATGTCGACGAGAACCGTGCCGTACTTGCGGCCCCTGCGCGTGGCGTACTCGTCGACGCCGACCAGCCGCGGGGCCGGTGTCTCCGGTTCGGGCAACGCGTAGACGAGCCGCAGCGCCGTACTCCGGCTGACGGACACCCCGAGGCACCTCGTGAACCGGCTGCCGGCAGGGCCTGCGCGGATGCTGAAACAGCCGACCGTGCCGGTCGGCACGGACGAGGAACCGGTGAACTCGCGGACGATGTTCGACACTCACCGAAGTGGAGTCCATGGTCGGCGCTCAGGAGCGGCCGCCGCGTTTCGGTAGGGAATGAGCCGCATTCAGCCGCGCGCGAGGCCGGGTTGGCCCCGCACGACGACCTTTGGTCAGCAGAGTCCCTTGAAGCGGTCCCAGCTGGCGGTGGCGATCTTTACGGTGGAGCGGAACGTGCCGGTGCCGGGGGCTGAGTGTGAGTGTGCCGGCTGCCCGGCGGGCATGGGTGTAGTGAGCTTGGGGTGGGCGGCGACGAGGCGCAGGGACGGCGCGATGACGTCGTCGTGGGAGATGCGGGATGTGACGGGCCCGCGAGCTGGTTGAAGACCTCGAGTCGGTCCATGGGGTGCTGTGCGGCGACGGGCCGACCGCGGACTCGGCGTCGATGTCGACCAGGCCGACCCCCGCCCGCTGCACTTGCCGGGGCACACTCGGGCGTGTGCGCTGCGCCGTGCCCACAGTGGCCTGATCGTCAGAGGGCTCCGGCAATCAGGCCCGCCGTGTCCTCTGCTCTTCGAGATCAATCTCACCGAAAGGGGGTCGTCGGGGTATTCGCCGCCGCTCGGCCTCTGAACACGGAGGCGATGAAAGGGCTCTCCGCCACGCGCTGTGGCCGTCGGTGAGGACCGGGGATTCGGGGCGGATAGGTGAGCTCGTCGGCAGGATGTGCGGGCGTGGAGCGCTGTCACCCGAGTCGGAGACGCAAAATGGGCTGTGGCTGGTGTCGATGAGGCATCTGGCATGGAAAAGGGATTGGTTCGATGGCAACTGGGACTGACACGAAAATGACTCACGGTTGAGCCGGTCAGGCAGTGATGGGTTCGAAGCGAATGGTCAGGCCGAGGCTGTTGGCTTCCTTGAGCATGCGGCGCATGGCACGTTCGGGATCGCGGCGGGTGAAGTGGTCAGGGCCGAGGTCACGATAGGGGCTCTTGTCGTGCAGGACGTGCCAGATGGCGATGGCGAGTTTGTGCATCACGGCGACGAGTGCTCGTTTGCCGCCGCGTCTGGCCGCGAGACGTCGGAAGAAGACGCCGAGGTAGGAGTCCTTCTTCTTGATCGCGACCATGGCGGCGATTCCGAGCAGGCGCTTGAGATTGCTGTTGCCGGGGCGGGTTCGGCCGGACTTGGTGACCCCGGCCGACTCGTTCTGTCCGGGACAGACCCCGATCCAGGAGGCCAGGTGGTGGGCGGAGGCGAACTGGGCCATGTCGCCACCGGTCTCGGCAATGATGATCTCGGCGCCGAGGCGGCCGATCCCTGGGATGGTCTGCAGGACTGCCATGTCCCGCTCGCGGTCGGCAAGCAGCTGGGCGATGCGGCTGTCGAAGGCAGCGATGACGTTCTTCCAGCGGTCGATCTCGTCGAGGTAGTGCCGGACCATGAAGGCGTGGTGGTCGGTGAACTGACCGTCCAGGGCGTTCACGAGGGCGGGGATCTTGTTGCGAGCCTTTCCTCGGGTGAGGTCCGCAAGTCGGGACGGATCGCGTTCGCCGGAGATGAGGGCTTCCAGGATGGCCCGGCCGCTGACGCCGGTGATGTCGCTGAGGACGGCCGAGAGCTTCATGCCGGTGTCCTCGAGTTCTTTCTCCAGCCGCTGGGACTCCCAGCCCGCGGCCCTGACCAACTCGGTGCGGCGACGCGTCAGATCGCGCAGTTCGCGGATGTCGCGTTGCGGGACGAAGGAGGCCATCACCATCCCGGAGGCGCCGGCCCGGGCCAGGAAGGCCGCGTCGCTCGGATCGGTCTTGCGGCCCCGGATGCCCTTGAGATGGGCGGGATTGACCAGCATCAGGTTCAGGTGCGGCTGCAACAGGTAGTAGACGCCGCGCCAGTAGTCCGAGGTCGCCTCCATGACCACCACCTCGACCTGGTGATCGAGGAGCCAGGCCAAAAGGCGCCGTACTTCGACGGTGGTGGTGCCGAATCGCTCCGTCTCCAGCGACCAGCTGCCAGCCCGCTTCGTGGATGGCACGCGGACGCAGGCAAGCAGGAACCGCTTGCCTAAATCCACTCCCGCGGACCGCAGATGGATGACATCGTCCTTCACATCCTGGAGCCGGGGCATCGTTGTCTCCTCCCGCGTGGTGTCCGTGCTCAGCGGGTGCCCCGGAGGGGCCAAGGGAGGAGTCGGAGTCTGACACACGTGCTCCGGCAGCGGAAATCCGATGCCTGGCAACAATCCGTGGTCCCCTGGTCGGCCCCCATCGCCATCCTGTAAAACGAGCTCGCTCGCATCACAGGCCCATCGGCTGACCGGGACGCCCGGCCCCATTTTCCCGTACTCGAGGTGATCAGCGCAGCGATCTCGCCCACCTGTGAAGTGGTTCAACGCCGACAAGGGCTTCGGCTTCATTCAGCAGGACGATGGCGGGCCGGACGTGTTCGTCCACTTCTCCGAGATCCAGAGCAACGGCTTCAAGGAGCTGCGGGAGGGTGACAAGGTCGAGTACGAAGTCACCCAGGGGCCCAAGGGGCTGCAGGCGGAGCAGGTCTATCGTCAGTAGCGTCTGCAGCAGGCTCACGGCCGCCACAACATCCTGCGTCACGCATGCTGTTCGGGACCGCCACCAGGGTGTCGCCCCGCATGGGCGACCAGCGTCTGGGCCATCGAAGGCGCGGCGTATCGAGGCGCCGGTGCGGTACTGGCGCCTCGTGCGTCAGCCGCCCGTCCGGAGCATCGCTGCCACCAGCGGCCCCGCCGATTTGCCTCCGCGCCCGCCCTGTTGCACCACCGCCGCCGCGGCCAGATCGCCGCGCCACGCGGTGAACCAGCCGTTGGGCTTCTTCTGGCCCTCGACCTCGGCCGAGCCCGTCTTGCCTCCGATATCCGAGCCCAGGCCTGCCATGGCCTCGGCGGCGGAGCCCGACGTCGCGGTGTAGCTCAGCAGTTCATGCAGCTGCGTCTGCGCGGACGCGTCCAGCTTGCGCTGGGCCGTCGCAAGCGTCCGGTAGTCGAAGTTGGGTGGGACCAGATATGGCTGCCGGAAGATGCCGGTCTTAGCTGTGGAGGTGATGGACGCGACATTGAGCGGGTTCATCCGTACCCCGCCCTGCCCGATGAGCGATGCCGCCATCTGCGCATTGCTCTGCACCGGCACCGCGCCGTCGAAGCTCGACACCCCTGTCGACCAGTTGTTCAGGCCCAGCCCGAAGACCTGCTGGGCCTGCTTGGTCAGATCGTCGTCGTCGAGCTTCTCGGCCTGCGTGATGAAGGCGGTGTTGCAGGAGGCCGCGAAGCTCGAACGGAACGTACCGTTCTTGATCTCGAACTTCTCCACGTTCTGGAACTTCCAGCCGCCGTACGACGCGTACTTGGGGCATGGATGCTGCTTGTCGATCGACGCGAGGTCCTTCTCCAGCAGCATCGACGCGGTCACGATCTTCATCGTGGAGCCGGGTGCCAGGGACCCCTGGAGCGCCGTGTTGAAGCCATGGCTCGAATTGGCCGCCGCGAGGATCTCGCCCGTCGACGGCTTCATGACGACGACCGATGCCCGCTCGCGTTCGCCCACCTCGTGCTCGGCGGCCGCCTGCGCGGTCGCGCTGAGCGTGGTCCGCAGTGTTCCGGGTATGCCCTTGGACAGCGTCAGCAGCGTCTTTCCGGGGCGCGGGTCCTCGCTCTTCTCCGTGCCCGTCTCCCTCTTCTTCGCGCTGTCCCCGCGGACCACTCGCAGCTCGACCCCCGCGGTACCCCCGGCCCTTCTGCCGTACTTCTCCCGCAGGCCGTCCAGGACAGTGCCGAGCGAGGGGTACTTCGCCGTGGTGAGCTCCACGCCGTTCCGGTCCACTGCCTTGACCGGCGGGTCCCCGGCCTCGCCCGTGACCAGCGTGTCGCCCTCTTTCAGGTCCGGGTGCACCACCGACGGCCGCCAGCCGACCATTGGCTTGCCGTCCTCGGCCCGGACAACCGTGAGCTCGGAGTCGTAGGTGAGGGACTTGCTCCTCCCCTTGTACGAGACCGTGGCCGAGACCCTGAACGTCACCTTCGCCCCGGACGCCTTGCCGCGGGTCAGCGTCACCTCGTCGATATGTGCGTCCTGGCGATACCCGGACAGCGCGGCCCGTGCCGCCGCTGTCCGGTCCGTGAACGCTGCGGCGTTCGCGGCGTCGCCCCGCTGCCAGGCGGTGAGGAAACCGTCGGCCGTCGCCCGGGACTCCGCGGCTGTCACCGGGCGTGCTTTGAGTGTCTTCGCAGTGCCGTCGGGCGTGCTGTCCTCGCCCGCTGCGTCGCCGCTGTACATGCTGTGCGCGGCGAACCCCGCACCGCCCACGACCACGGCGACCACCCCGCCGATCACGGCGGGCTTCGTTCTGCTGCGCGCGGCGCGCCTTCTCTTGCCCACAAGTCCTCCGCTGTTCTCCGCTCCCCCAGGCTCCTCCACTGAGGCCCCACCCTAGGGGCGGCGGGGGCGGGGTCCACCAGTCAGCCCCAGCCCGCACCACGGCCACCGGGTCGGCTTCGCGCTGGCAGGCCGCACCATCATCTGCCCCGTCGTCGCGCAAGGTGTGACGTTAACGGCGCCTCCCGCGCAGTTAGAAAGGAACCCGACTGCGCAAGGTCGGGTGGGTTGCCCGTTCCCCCCGTGCGGGCATCCACGCAAGGGGCAGGCCGGGCGTCCCCCCGTCGTCTGCCTGCCCCTTGCTCTGCTACGTGGTGTGGCAGGAGCGCGGGCCCGCTACCCCGCGGGAGCTCCCATGTCACATTGGCTGGCTGCGCCCGTCGGCGTCGCCGCGGTCGGAGGGCGAGTGTGGGTGTGCTGGTTGCGGAGCGGTATCTGCTGGACGAGCCGCTGGGGGCGCGGTGCCATGGGCGAGGTCTGGCGCGGAACCGACCAGGCGCTGGGCCGCCCGGTGGCGGTGAAGCTGCTCCGCGCGGACGAGGGCGACGCGGCGGCGTCCGAGCGGTTCCGGATGGAGGCGCAGTCTGCGGCCCGCGCCGACGACGCTTCCTACACCCTCACCACAACCGGCAAGATCCTGGGCACCGGCTCCTACCTGGCACCCGAACGCGCCGTGGGACGCCCCGCCGTGCCCGCCTCGGACGTCTACGCACTGGGCTGTGTGCTGTACGAACTGCTCACCGGCCGCCCCCGTTCCTCGGCGAGAACACACCGGCCGTCGTCCAGCAGCACGTCAACGCCGCCTCTGTCCCACCCGACCACCTGCGCCCCGAGATACCGCGATCACTGGCTGACCTGCTCCTCCACGTGCTGGCCAAGGACCCGGCGCAACGCCCGACAGCCGAGCAGGCAGCGGGCTGGCTCGCCGCCGTGGAAGGGCACTCGGACCAGGCGCCGCCGGCGCCCCAGGCCTTCCCTCCGGCCCCCCAGCCCCGGCGCACCCGCTTCGACCGCGGGACACAGACGGACGCGCACGGCCCCACCCTCGGACCCCTGGCCACTTCGCTACGCACCCACGCACGCGTCACGTCCCTCGCTACACGAGCTCGTTAGTGACCGAGCCAGCCGACCCAGCTCCCCAGGGGTACCGACGGAAGTCTGTGACCTGCGGTTTCGCTCAGAATCTCGCTATATGGGTCCCAGGATGGAGTACGGGGATTCTCGGTACGGGACAGCCCCCTCGGACCATGTGCCAGCAACTTGCTGACACCCTCAGATCAATCGCAGCACACCGCCGCGGCGGGGACCGGGCGGGAGCGGCGCCACTGCTCAGTCCGCCCCAGGAACGCCTCGGCCACCCCGCATCCACCAGCCGATGTGCCTCCACGCCGCCCACCCTGGACTACCCGCAAGCGGCGCCTGGCATGATGCGCTCTCACGCACGCATATGCCCATGGGGGGGCCATGTACATCCGCATCACCCTCGCTGCCGCGACGGTTCTCATGCTCACCAGCTGCGCTGGCTCGAATAGCGCCGAGGATATCGCCAGCCCGGTCAGCAGCCGACCGACTGCCCACGACAAGGCGAGCGACGCCGCGGCGCTGGAGAAAGCCGTGCGCGACTACACCGCCGCTGTCTACAGCTCTGATCCGGACACTGCGTTTGGATTGTCGTCCGAGCGCTGCCGGACGAGGACTTCCAAAGCGAGGTACGACGTGCTCATCGAGCTGATGGCAGAAGACGCCGGCCATCGCACAGTTCAGTCATTCACCTTGGAAAAGATGTCCGGAGACGCCGCGCACGTCTCCTACAGCATCGGCCTGCCCAACCTGGACCCAACCAATGAACCCTGGACTCGCGAAGGAGGCAAGTGGCTCTTCGACGGCTGCACATCCGTGCCCGCATCATGACCTCTGAAGGCGAGCGTGGACGCCGACTCTCAGCACGACGCCAGCCAGCTGGCCGCTAAGTCACAGCCGAGCATCGAGGCCCCGGAACGTCAAAATTGGCTAACGCACCGGTCCTGACCAGCGATGTTCTTCGTCATCCAAGTCAGTCGTCGTGTCACAGAAGGCAGCCGCATACGGTTCCGCGTCGGCGAACCCAGCCGCCGCGGGCCAGGTTCCCGTACCTCTAACCCGGCTCGTCGACGGCTGGCCTCGTGGTGGAGAGTGGGTGCAGTCCGATGAGCAACGCGGCGCCGCCGTGGCTGATGTCCACCGCCCACAAGACCTCTTCGGACAGCGCGAGCACGTCTGAGATCAGCTCCAGCAGGGCGGGCTCGTCGTTGAGGACTCGGCGCGAGAGCAGACGCTCTCTCTTGGCGTCCATCACCATGCAGTGATGATGTTCCTTGCCGATGTCCACTCCGGCCCAGATCTGAGGCACGGTCACCTCCGCCAGCTCGTCGTCACAGATCGTCCTCGCGGTGCCCTCCTGAGCGGGAGGGCACCGCAAGTCCCTCTGAGCTACTGCGAGTTGTACGCCTTGATGCTCACCGCCGGGCCGTGGGAATGTCGTGCCACCGCAGCGGCTGCAGCGCCGGTCACCTGTACCACGGCAGTGCCGTGGGCCGGCACCGCCGTCAGGCCGCCGACCGCCGTCACCTCGACGGCCTGCTGGGTGACACCCTTGGGCGGCTGGTCCCAGACGACGTAGGCGACCCGCACGAAAACCGGCTGGCCATCCTCGTTGGTGAGCCTCACCCTCGAGAAACGCTCGAACCTGGAGATCTCACGGCCCTCGCTGTCCAAGGCCTGAGTCGTCACGTCGTGCACTCCGGCGGGAATCCGGGCTGTGGCCGTACTCCGCACCGTCACATCGACATCTGCCACGTCATGCTCACCAGGACCGGAGAACCGCAGGATGTCCACACTCGTCCCGTACGGCGCCACAAGAGTGCCCCGGTCACTTCCGTACACCGTGCTCACCTTGACCTGAGGCAGCGCCTGATGATTCTTGTCGAGCGCGCTGAAGGACAGGACCGGGACCACCGACCGTCCAGAGGTGTTCGTGATCTCCAGCTGCTGATTGATCGTCTCGTCCTGACCGGAGTCCCCCACATAGCGGAAGGACAACGCCCTGGAAAGCGCGGCGCTCCCAGATCCGGCTCCAGCGCCGGCCACGTTGCAGCCCAACAACAATGCTCCTGCCACAGCCACCACCATCCCAGCGGTAGCCAGTCTTCGCCGTTTCACCCTCACGACCTGCACCCCTCCCCATCGGTCAATGTCTGCCGGACGCTATCTGATTCCCCTTCAACTCCATCCGGCACCACCCCACCTCGACATCTGCCCGTAAGCCAGCCGCGTTGGTCTTCGACTTCGGCGTAACAGTGCGCGCGGCGCTGGTGAGTTGCCAGCGTTGGGCGGTCTCCAGCTTCAGGAAGTCCACCCTGGTGCGCAGATGGGCCTGCCGCGGTGGCCATTGATGGCCGCTCCCTCGTGTTCTGGGGCGACCAGCACATCACGCTCGGCGACAGACTCGTTGCCGAGGGGCACTCGCTGTTCGGTACAGCGCTTCTCGACGAACGGAAGATGATCGGATCCATGCTAGCTCTTGAGTAACCGTCGCGGGACGACCTTGATGACTGGTTGCCCATTGCGCCCTACTCGGTTTCGGGGGTTTGGGAGACGATCTCGGTTACCCCCGTGCGGGTCGGCCCCCCCTTTGTCGGCCTCCACAGGTAGCACCACGACATACCCGCAGCGTTGTGTGCCCGGGTGAGGGGTGGGCTGGCCAGCGAGTGCGGTGTGGCAGCGGTGTTCATGGGCGTTGTGCGTTCCGCAGCCGCCCGACCTGCTTGTTGATCAGATCGGGCGGGAACGATGAGCTGCCGCCGACGTTCAGCATCCTGAACGTCACGATGGTGTTTCCGGTCCGCACCACGGTGATCTGCTCGTTCCGGTCCCCTGGCTGCTCGGGCCCCATGGGGATGATCTCTCGGAATCGCACGGCTTCGTCCCCGATCTGTGGGGCCTGTTCCGTCTTGAGGGTTGTCTTGAAGTTCCCGACCCAGCCCTGGCCCTCATACGAGCGGCAGGAGCCAAGTGCCTGCTTGAGCTGTACGAAGGCCTGCCGGGCCTTCCCGTCCTCGTAGGCCGCGAGAGTGGAACCGCCTGGCCAGATGTCGCCCTTCCAGTTGAAAACCTGAAGTACGACGGCGGATGCGCGCTTTCCGCTGCGAATGTCGAGCATGGTCTGGCAGGCGGGAACCGATACCGGTGGGAAGGAACGCTGGTCGCTCTTCCGTTCAGGCTCCTGTACCGCTATCCCGCCCTCGCTCGCCTGGGGCACCTCGCCCTCCTTGAAGGTGAGCGTCTTCAGCTGTGCCATCGTCAGGGGCTTTGCCGCCACTGTGGCTGATGCGGTTGCCCGTGGCGCTTCCTCCGTTGTCCGCGCATCCTGTTTGGCGGAACACCCGGACGTGATGAGGGCCCCGGCAATCAGCGTGATGGTTGCCGGCCACGGCGCACGGAAATGCATGTGTGTTCCCCCAGGACTGTGCGGATGAGGAAGCCGACGCTAGTCGGGGCAGGCAGCCCATGACCAGGGGAACTTGAACACCCACGTCAGCCGCACCATGCGCGAGCTGATCGCCGCCCGATTATGGCTGACCGTCTACCAACTGCCGACGTACGCACCGGAGTCAACCCGGTTGAGGGGGTGTGGTCGCTCCTGAAGAGGTCCTTGGCCAATCTCACCAAGCACAGCCTCGAACAGCTCACCGCGTTGGTGAAGACCCGGTTCAAACAGATGCAGTACCGACCTGGTCTCATCGACGGCCTCATGACCAAGACCGGGCTCGCCCTTCAACCACCGTAACCCAGCCATTGAAGATCTCTGGAGGCCCGTCCCGGACATGATCTCCCTCTGACATCACTGTGCCTGACGACATGAGTGGGCCGCCCAGTCCTCAGGGCCACAATGAAGGCGGTCGCCGCCAAGCCGGATCACTTCTTGACGCGCGAAGTCCCATAGAGCTCGGCGGTGAGGTCGGCCAGCTCCGGCGCAGACGCGTCCGTGAGTTCGGTGGCGGCCACGGTGCTGTGGTCGGCCCAGACGCAGACCACGTGCGGAGTCCTCGTCACGGTGCCCTCGTACACGTCCTTGAATGTGTACAGGCTCTTCCGGCACTTCATCACGGCGTCATTGAAGCCCTCCAGGGCAAACGTCTTGGGGCCGCCGACCCACTTCGTGTGGCCGAAGCTGAAAGGGAGCTGCTCGCTCCTCTCGATCGAGCGGAACATGCGGGCGACCGCTTTGTCGGGGTCAGGTATCCGGCCCTGGAGCCCTCTGAAGACCAGGTAGCGGGCACCTTCCGCGTTAACGTCGCCCAGCACGTAGTCGGCGCCCGTGCCGGTCGCTTTCTCGACGATCCTGTTGGCGTCATTCGGTTCGATACCGATGCCCCAGACCTCCGTCTGGGCCGCATAGCAGTCCGCGTCGGAGGGCTGACCCGCACAGTCCACGATCCCGACATAGGTGTTCCCGTATCTGCGGTGCTCCTTGTACTCGCCGACCAGCCGCGGCGGGGCAAGCTTGTACCCCCTTGTGTCGGCTCCCTCGGACGCCGCCGTACAGCCCGAGCCCACGAGCACGAGGAGCGCCCCCACGCCCACCGCGATCAGGGCTGTTTGCAGTCGTCCGGTACGCATAGGCTGTGTTCCTCCATCGTCGGTTCAGGCCGTTCGACCACCGTGAGCCGCAGAAGGTTGCCCTGAGGCACCCGGCGTACGTACAAGCGCAGCAATGCCGAATCTCGAACCGACGCTCGCGCACGAAGCCGCGCTGCCATCGCACTAAACCGCGCCCGTCGGAAGCAGCGGTCCACGACGGCGAACGCCGGATTTCATGAGGTGGCCTCGCTGTCTACTCTGCGGTGGAGCAGTACTGAAGGGTGGAATGAGCGGAGCGACGCCGTCGCGGTCATGCTCGACGACAACCTTCTCGATTTTCCGGACGCCGTTCATACCGGCGAGCGACTGGGGAGCGGACATGAGCGGCTTTTGGGGCGCGGGGAGTCAAGGGCAGATCCTCATCAATCAGGCCGTTGCCCTCTCCGGTTCCACAGACTTCGAATTCGATGGGGTGTGATGGTCGCGCAGTCGGTTCAGCGCCGGGTAGATCGTGGCCCTGCCACAGCGCGGCCCTGCCGCTCAGGGTGTGAAGTGCGCGGCGCGGACACGGTGCAGCCACGCCTCGACGGGGGTCTCGTCCGGCTGGTCCGGCAGGACGCTCCTCGTTCCGTCGAACCGCTCCTCGAAGCGCTGCAGGAGGGGAAGCGCCGCCATCGTGTCCGCCGCGACCTGATCGCCGAAGGCGTGGTAGGCCTCGGGGTCCTCCACGCGGACGTTGAGCCGGCCGGTGGCGTACAGCTCGAAGCCCTGGTGGCACAGACGCATGAGGTGCCGGGCGTGCTTTGCGGTCCGTTTGCGGGTGTCCGCCGAGAAGGATCCGTCGCCCCGGTCGTACAGCCGCTTGAACTGCTGGGTGGCGTAGCCGAGGTAGGCGTCGCGGACGCGCTTGGCGGACAGCAGGGACCTTCGCAGCTGAATGAGTTCGTCACCCAAGGCAGTGCGCACTTCGTAGAGGTCGTCGGGGAGCCAGACGAGTTCCGTGACGGTGGGGTTGCCGCGCAGGGCGAGGTGGCACCACTTCGCTGCCTCGTGCACGGTCCGGTCCGGTGCCGTGGTGACATGTGATTCGGCTGGGCGGTGCAGGCCGTGGAGTGCGGACGTGTCCACAGCGAAGAGGCCGAGGCGGTCGACGTCGGATCCCGGCCCGGCCAGTCCGTAGGCAGTGGAGCCGACTATCCCCGAGAGAAGTACGTTCATGGTGCGATGTCTCCGGCCAGGACGAGTGCGGGCGCAGTGAACGCTACGGCAACAGTCCGGCACGATGTCACGGGTTTTTGGCGCGGCTCTGTCTCCCAGCAGCGAGACCAAGGGGCAGGGTCACCCGCACGGGCCAGGAGTTCTCAGAGATGACGAAGGGCCACACGCATCACAGCAGCAGACGTGCCGAAGACCCTCTGGCCCAACGCTGGCAGTGGGGCTGATTGCTGAGCCCGCGCCACTTGAAGAAGTTGGCGAAGCGCCGGCACTGCCTACACCGGTTACTTCTGCAGGGCCGGGCACTGTTCGAGCCGCTCGCCATCCACGGTGGCCTTGGGCTCCAGTGAGGCGGGCACGTCGAACCGGTAGCACGTGGGCCCCGGCTCGTAGCCGACCACGACGCGGGTCGCCTCCTGCTCGCGTTCCACGTGCCATTGCGTCCCGGCTGCGTGCTCGATCTCCTCATCGGTCAGTCGGCCGTCCTGCACCGCCTGCCGGAGGCGGTACTCGGTCAGCCCCACCTTCTTGGCCAGGCGCTCCTGCGCCGACGGCTGCGGTCTGTCGAAGAACCCAGGTACGGCGTAGGCGACGAACAGGCCGACGCCGATCAGCAGCCCAAGGAGGGCGGTTACGGCCAGGGCAGCGCACCCGGCCGTGGTCGGCCGGGTGCGCTTGGTGGATTCCTGGGTCATGTCGTCAAGATCCCTTGTAACCGATCTCGCCGAGCCGCTTGCGCATCACAACTGGTGAAGTTCCCGCCCATCGACTCCTGGTTGTGCATACCGGACATGGCCGAGCGCCGCGCCGGCACCGCCCCTCACGGGCCCGTGCACCGCCCGTCGTGCCCCTCGACGCAACCGATCCGGTCGTCGTTTCCTCTATCTCGGCGGGACCGGCGCTTTGCGGAGTTCGCCAGGCGTCCGGCCCGGATCTGGACATCGGGAGATGGGACCACGATGACATCACGTCGGCTCGTCGGCACAGGTATAGGTACACGTTCAGGAACGGGAAGAACTGCGAGCAGGGTGCTCGCCGCTGCTCTTCTGGTGGGCGCCTACCTGACGGCTGCGAGCGCGCCTGCGATAGCGTCGGCTGGGACGGACGCCGCCCCTGCATCCACCGCGATCTTCAACGACCGGGTTCGCGTCGTCACCGAGACCTACGACTTGGGCGACGAGGCCTTCAGCGACCCCACCAGCGGCACCGTCAGTGAGATACGCGCGGTGGTGCGCCGCCCGAGCACCGTGCGGAGACGACTCCCCGTGGTGATCGTTTCCCACGGATCGTGGTACGGGTGCACCGATCCTGAGGCCCAGAAGTGGCCCTGCGAGAACGGCACGCCCTACCCCAGCTACCGCGGTTACGACTACTTCGCGAAGGCACTCGCACAACGCGGCTTCGTGGTCGTCTCGCTCAGCGCGGATGCCATCAACATGACGTCCTTCGACTACGGGGACCGCGCCCGACTGATCAACGAGCACCTGCGCCTGTGGCAGCAGTTGTCCCAGGGTGAGGGTGTTCTGGCCAAGAGCCTGCCCGCGTTGAGCAGCCATGTGGACATGCAGCGCGTCGGAACCGTGGGGCACTCGCGGGGCGGCAAGGGCGTGATGTGGCAGGCCTCCGACAAGCACCGGGACGAGGTACCCGACGGTGTTCGCATCGGGGCGGTCCTGGCCCTCGCGCCCGTGAAGTTCGACGACCCGGAGGGGGACAACAGCGACACCCTGGTCACGGACACTCCCGTGGCTGTAGTGACCACCGGCTGCGACGGCGCGGTGGGCGAACAGGGTCAGCGGTACCTCGACGACGCCAAGGGACACTCCTCCGCACCGGCCTACTCCGTCTCGCTGCACGACGGAAACCACAACTTTTTCAACACCCAATGGAGTCCCCCAGCCCCACTAGGCGAGGACGACAGCACCTGCCCCACACGCGAACTGGCCCCCACGACTCAACAGGACGCCTTCACCACATACGCCACGGCATTCTTCGAGAAGCACCTCAACGACAACCCCAAGGGCGAGTGCCTGCTCACGGGCAGGCAGCCTCTCACCGGCGTGAAGTCAACGACCCGCGTGGTCGAACCGGTAACGAACTGACCCACAGGGGGTACCCCGGGAACGGCCGGTACGGGCGCGTCGCGGACAGGCACGCGGGCCGCCAGCCGGACAGCTCTCCCGTCATGACGCCGAGGTGAGCGTCCTCCTCGGCTTCGACCAGGACCTAGCCGCCCAGGCTACCCGCGTCAGCAACCGCATACGCGGACTGCTCACCCAGTTCCACCCCTCTCTGGAACAAGGCCCCCGCGACGGTCCGTACGAACGTCACCGTCGCAGGGGGCCCGAGACCGAAGGCTGCGTCGAGCCCCCGCGCCCGCCGCACCATGCATGCCCACGTAGGGTTATCTGGCGCGCCGGAAGGCAAGTCGCCTCGGCGAGCCGCTGCCCACGAGACGAGGTGACTACGGACTTGGCCATCGGAGCAGGATCGGATCCGGAGACTCATCCCGGGTCGGACACCGCGGCAGGCGGGCGCACTACCCCACCTTCATCCTTGCCGACGCGCCGGTGGCTGCGCCGCGTGGTCGCGGTCGTCGTTACGGTCTGCGCCTTGGTGAGCGCGGTGCGGCTGGCCGGACCTGCTGCCACGGGACCGACGGGGGAGCCACTCGGGGTTGTGCGACAGCTGTCCTTCCTCCGGGCGCAGTTGAACGGCAAGGCTGGTGACGAGGCACAACAGCAGTTCCCGGAGGGGTACTTCTTCATTCACGCGCTGTACGGCCTGAGCTGGGTCGAAATCGGGCTGCGCGATCCGGCCGGCAAGCGGGCGGCCGCCCTGCGGGAAGCCCGTTGGGCGCTGCGTCAGTTGGACTCGCCGGCCGGCCGCGCTCCGTTCAGCGCCAACCTCGTCCCACGCCATGGTGTCTTCTACCGTGGCTGGAGCAACTGGCTGCGCGGCGGGATACTGGGCCTCCAGACGGCTGGGCAACGCCAGCCCAGCGAACTGCGCCGATTCGCCGACGATTCCGCCGCCCTCGGTGCCGCATTCGAGGGATCGGCGTCGCCTTTCCTGCACGCCTACCCCGGGCAGGCGTGGCCGGTGGACTCCACCGTCGCGATGGCGTCCCTGCGGCTGCACGACACGCTGCTGCCGCCTCGGTTCAGTAAGACAGTCCAGCGCTGGCTGCATGGAGTACGGCAGCGTCTCGACCCGCGCACCGGACTGCTCCCGCACCGTGTCGACGCCGCCACCGGTGAACCGGTGGAGGTGGCCAGAGGCAGCTCGCAGAGCCTGATCCAGCGGTTCCTTCCCGACGTGGATCCCGTCTTCGCCGACGAGCAGTACCGACGCTTCCGCGACCAGTACGTGACCTGGCCACTCGGCCTCGGACCGGCCGTGCGGGAGTACCCCGACGGCATGGACGGCCCGGCCGACGTCGACTCCGGCCCCCTTCCGCTCGGCGTAAGCCTGTCGGCGAGCGTGGTCACCATCGGCGCGGCCCAGATCCACCACGACGCCCCGCTCGCTGCGGCGCTGGCCCAATCCTCCGAGTTCGTCGGCCTGCCGGTCGACACCCCGTGGACCAAGCGCTATGCCTTCGGCCTGCTTCCCATCGGCGATGCGTTCTTGGCGTGGTCCAAGGCGGCACGTCCCTCGGTGGCGCGCGCCGCTTCGCCCCCGCCGTCAACCGTCTCGCCATGGTGGCCGACGCCGCTGCTGTCCATTCTGGTCGTCGTCGGCGCGGCGCCGTGGCTGCCCGCACTGCTGCGGCGCCGCCAGCGCCGCCGCACCGGAATCCGGGGCCTCTAGCCTCGGGCTTTCGTGTGACTGGGCGTCCGATGGGTGATCAGAAACGCGAAGAACGCTCCTGACCTGCAACGATGCGACTTGTCTAGGATCCAGGTCGTCGCGTGGAAAGAAGTACTCCTCGGGTGAAGAAGCATATCGGGTCCTACCCGCGTGTCCGTATCGAGGGCGGCTGTCGTTGGGTGGTCTCGCAGGCCGGTGGTGTACTGCTGGTCGAGGCCGTCCGCAAGACCGGCCTGGACGGAGCGATGTGCGGTGCTCGCGCCCGGGCGGCGTCCTCGGGCGGTGCAAGATCCGGGCAAAATCCTACTGGACCTGGCGCTCGCGGTCGCGCTCGGCGGGGACTGTCTGGCCGACGCAGGCATGCTGCGGGGCCGAGTCGGCCGTGTTCGGGACGGTGGCCTCCGACCCGACCGTCTCCCGGCTCATCGACGCCCTCGCCGCAGCCGGTCCGAACGCTCTGACCGCGATCCGGTCTGCCCGGGCCGAAGTCCGCGAGCACGTCTGGAAGTTGGCCGGGCCCTCGTCTCCGAACGCCGCAGGTCAGGTGATCGTGGACCTGGACGCGGTTGTGACCTGAAAGAAGACCTACGGTCACCATCCCGTGCTGGGGTTCGTCGATCACGGCAGTGGTGGGACAGGCGAGCCGGTGGCCGCGCTGCTGCGGCAGGGAAACGCGGGCAGCAACACTGCCGCCGACCACTGCCACCCAACTCGCCCTGGCCCAGCTGCCCAAGCGCGCGGGGCCGGTCCACCTTGATCCGCACCGACTCCGGCGGCGGCACCCACGAGTTCGTCGCCTGGCTCGCGAAGCGGGGCCGGTGGCTGCCGTACTCGGTCGGGATGACCATCACCGACGCCATTCACCAGGCCGTGCTGATGGTCCCGGCCTCCGCCTGGACGCCCGTCATGCGGGGGTTTTCTGGCGAGGCGAGATCCCCCCGGTACGGCGCTTCAGCATTCGGAACGCGGCGACGGCCAGCAAGGCGCCGATGGCGAGAGTGAAGGCGGTCGCGGTGAGCTGAAGGGGCCAGTAGTGGGAGAGGGGATGGTAGTCGCGGTAGTAGCTGACGGCGTCGAGCTCGTCGTACGTGGCGCGGCACTGCTGCAAGCTGCCGCTGTCGCATGGGTCGGGCAGCCGGCCGCCGGTGGAGGTGAGGACGCCCTCGTCGACCGTCAGCCCTGTGCCTGCCGGGCCGTCGGGCGTCAGCCTGCTGACACGGGTCACGCTGGGCCACAGGTGGGGCAGTGCCAGGTGGATGATGCCGAACACGCCGGCTGTGGTGACGACGGAGGTGATGAGCGCTGGCAGGGAGCGGCGCCAGACGAGGCCGACCAGGGCGCCGACGGCGAGGCCGACCAGGGCCAGGGCGACGGTGGTGGGGCCGCCTGCGAAGAAGTTCGAGCTGTCATACCAGGGCTTGGCCGTGTGGATTGAGCGGCCCCGCCCGGCGGACCAGGCGAGGTGATACAGCCCGACCAGCAGGCCGGTGCCGACGGCGATGAGCGCGGCCGGGACGGCGAGCTTGGCGGCGAGCCAGCGAGCCGGGGACACCGACTGGGTCCAGGCCAGTCGGGCAGTGCCCGTCTCCAGCTCCCGGCTGGTCAGCGTGGCGCCGGCCCAGGCGGCGACGAGGAAGGGGACGGCGAGGACAGCGACCATGGCGTACTGATAGACGTCCCTGTAACGCAGGATCGCGAGCTGGTCGTAGGCGCACGTCGCCGCCATGCCACATGCGTCGTACTGCCGCCATGCCGCCGCAGCGGCGTCGGTGAACGGGCCGCCCAGCCACAGCAGCCCGGCCGAGACCACGAGCACGAGCCCTGCCCAGGCACACAGCGCCGGGCGGTGCAGGCGCAGCAGCCACCGGGTCTGGCGGGGCGCGGCGGAAGGACGCCGGATGGGTGCGGGGGCGGTGGAGGCAAGGCCGGTCATGCGGTCGTCTCCTGGGACTCGGCGGGGATGCGTATGGGGTCGAGCGTCAGTGGGGGCGCTGCCGGGCTGCGCAGGTGGGCGAGAACCAACTCCTCCAGGGAGGGCTCACTGGTCTGCCAGTCGTCGGGCAGGGGGCCCGCGGGGCGGATGAGGGCGGTGAGCTGGCGGCCGGTGGTACGGGAGACCACCACGGTGTTCGGGCCCAGGTCGCAGACAGTGCCGGTGGGGGTCTCACGTGCGGGGCCGGTGATCAGGGTGTGGGCGGCCAGCAGGTCGTCGATGTCGCCCGCCAGGCGAGCGCGGCCGTCACCGATCAACAGCAGGTAATCGCAGGAGTCCGCCAGCTCGGCGATCAGGTGCGAGGACAGCACGATCGTGGTGCCGTACTGGGCGGCTGTGCCCATGAGGATACCCATCAGCTCGTGCCGGGCCAGCGGGTCGAGGTCGGCCATCGGCTCGTCCAGCAGCAGCAGTTCAGGCCGCTTGGCCAGGGCGAGAGCGAGCACCACGCGGGTGCGCTGGCCGCCGGAGAGCGAGCGGATCCGGGCGCTGGGGTCCAGGTCGCCGCCGGCCACGACCCGCTCCGCGGTGGCTGCGTCCCAGCGGCCGGGGTTGAGGTCGGCGCCCATGCGGAGCGTCTCGGCGACGGTGAGCTGCGGGTACAGCGGTTTGTCCTGGGCGACGAACCCGATATTCGGCCGGGCGTCGGCCGGGTGCCCGCCGAGCACGGTGACCGTGCCCTCGGTGGGGGCGATCAGCCCGGCAGCGAGGGCGATCAGCGTCGACTTGCCCGCACCGTTGGGTCCCACGAGCGCGCAGACGCGTCCGGTGGGCAGCTGAAACGTGCAGTCGCGCAGCGCCCAGTCCCCGCGCCGTGAGAACCGCTTGCCGAGCGCGGTCGCCTCGATGGCGGTCGTTCTCATCGCTGTTCCTCTCGTGTGTCTTCGAAGTACTCGTCCAGCACGGCGGCAAAGAACGCGGCCACGTCGTCCCGCACCAGCCCGGCCGCCCGGGCCCGCTGCGCCCACTCGGCGAGTTCGGCCCGCAGCGGGGAGTCGCCAGCCGCGGTGCCGAGCGATCTGCGGACGAAGGTGCCGAGCCCGCGCCGGGCCTCGACCAGCCCCTCCCGCTCCAGCTCGCGGTACGCCTTGAGCACCGTGTTCGGGTTGACGGCAGTGGCCTCCACGACCTCGCGGGCCGCGGGGAGCTTGTCACCGGGCTCCAGCAGGCCGAGCCGCAGGGCCTGCTTGGTCTGCTGGACGATCTGCAGATAGGTGGCAACGCCGCTGCGCCGGTCGATACGGTATTCGACCATCCGGCAGACCATCCTTTCACTAATTGAGTAGTGAAAGGGTGGACCGAGGAAGGTCCGCTGTCAAATCCGTGCGTCGGCCGCGGCGTCCCCGTGTGTTCGGATTCGGGGTGTCGGTAAGGCTTGCCCCACCAGTTGCACGGGATCGATTCAGCCAGGTCGCCCCGGCCGGGGCCGCGGCGATATTTGGCTGCACGGGTGTCTAGCGGATTCCGCGCTTGATCCGGAGCGAGGAAACAGGCGGGACTCGGTCATGATTCTGGGGGAATCAGTCACGGTTGCGGATCAACAGGGCCTGGCGCGTGGGGCGTTCATTGCAGTCGAGAGCGTCTGACCGGCCACGATCGTCTCGGGGTACGCAGGGCGTGTGCGGTGACGCGAAGGGCTCGGCTTCGAACGGCGGCGGCAGCGGCGGATTCCCGAACGGCCGCTCGGTAGCCGCAATGGTGAACGGGGCCGACAAGCCACCGGGATCCGGGCAGCGCCAAGTGCCCTGCCGTGTTGGAGAAATGCCACCAGATTCGTGCGATTCGTCAATGATGGTGCGATGAGTCACGCCACGGAGGGCGAGCCGGTGAGGCGCCCGCGGGTGCTGGAGCAGGCCAAGGTGGGATGGCCTCCTTCGCTGCGGGAGCTGAAGGACCTGCTGTACCAGGTGTATCTGTCTGCGGGCGCGCCAAGTCTGGATGAGATCACCGCGGACATTGCGTGCGACGACGGGCTACCGGGCGCTCCGAGCCGGGACACCATCCGCCGCTGCATCAGCTCACCGAACCTGCCGCCCAGTCAGGCCGATGCGGTCAGCGTCGCCGTCGTACTCGCACGCCGCGCGCGCTGGGAAGCGGACGACCATGCCGCCCGGGTACGCCGCCTTTGGGTCAGGGCGCAGATGGCCGTCCCTGCGGGCAAATCCGTCGCGGAGTTCACCGACCCGTTCGTCCTGGAGGTGCACCGCGCCATCGACACCGGCCCCCCGCCCGGCGGGACGTCGCTGCCAGCACTGCCGACGTACATCGAGCGCGACCACGACAGGCGGCTGAGTGGCATCGTGGCGGAGGCCGCAGGGGGCACAAGCCGACTGGTGGTGCTGGTGGGCGGGTCGTCCACCGGGAAGACCCGGGCCTGCTGGGAGGCCATTCACGCGCTGCCCGACGGGTGGCGGCTGTGGCACCCTTTCGACCCCACGCGTCCCGAGGCGGCCCTCGTCGAACTGGATCAGCTGGCGCCGCGCACGGTGGTCTGGCTCAACGAAGCCCAGCACTACCTCCTCACCCCCGCCGGAGACTTGGGCGAACGCGTCGCCGCCGGACTCCGCGCGCTCCTCCACGACCCCTGCCGGGGACCGGTGCTGGTCCTGGGCACCATTTGGCGTGAATACTGGGCCACCCTCACCTCTCCGGAAGGCTCGATTCCCGGAGACCCGCACGCCCAGGCACGCGCTCTGCTCAGCGGTCATGACCTTTCCATCCCTCCAACCTTCACCACGGCCGATCTCCGGAACCTGGCCGGCAAGGCACAGGAGGACCCACGGCTGGCGCACGCCGCCGAACGGGCCGAGGAAGGGCAGATCACCCAGTATCTGGCAGGCGCCCCCGCCCTGATCGAGCGCTACCGCGCCGCACCCGATGCTGCCCGGGCGCTGATCGAGGCCGCCATGGACGCCCGCCGTCTCGGCCACGGTCGCGATCTCCCCCTCGCGCTGCTGGAGACCGCCGTTCCTGCCTATGTCACCAACGGCCAATGGCAGAGCCTTGCTCGTAACCCTGGCTGGCTGGGAAAGGCATTAAACTATGTCGAAGCCGACTGCCGCGGAGCGCTGGGCCCACTGACCCGTCAGATTCCCCACCCGGGTGAACCGCACCCTGCTCAGGCGTGCTACCGCCTTGCCGACTACCTGGAACAGCACGGCCGCGAACACAGACGGACCACCCGTATCCCACCCGCCCTCTGGGACGGCCTATTGGCCCGCGGGGCGTCCGGCGATCACGACGTCCTGGGCTCGGCAGCGTACTCCCGTGGCTTGTTCCGTATTGCCGTCAACTTCCACGCGAGCGCCGCGCAGACCAGTTGCCAAGCCATTCTCAAGACCGCGAAGCGTCTGCTGCATGCGGGACGGACCTCCGAGGCGCTTGCCTGGTACCGACGTGCCGTCGACGCCGGCCATACGGGTGCGCTGGTGGAAGCGGCTCCGTTGCTGGAACAGGTGGGCCGCGCCGGGGAGGCGCTCGCCTGGATCCAGCGTGCCGCCGCTGCCGGACAACCGCTCGCCATGTTCCAACTCGCAGGCTGGTTCGGGCAGATGGGGCGGGTGGAGGACGCGCTCGCCTGGTACCAGCGCGCTGCGGATGCCGGCCTCTCGGGTGCAACGCGAGCGGCCGTTGAGCTGCTGGAGCGAAAGGGACGGGGCGAGGAGGCCCTTGCCTGGTATCAGCGCCTGGCCGCGGCGGGCCAGCCCGGTGCTCTGCACGAGGCCACCGCCCAGTTGCTCCGGGCAGGGCAGGTTGACGACCTGCTCGTCTGGCTGCGGGCAAGCGCCGAGGCGGGTGATCCCGTCGCCCTGCGCGAAGCGAGCGTGAGACTGGAACGGATGGGACGGGGCCATGAGGCGCTTGACTGGCTGAGGTCGTGCGCCCAGGCGGGTCATCCGGATGCTCCGCGAGTGGCTGCTCAGCTGCTCGGGCGGATGGGGCGAGGCCATGAGGTGCTCGACTGGATGAGGTCGTGCGCCGAAGCCGGAAGTCCCGGCACGCTGCGACCGTTGGCCATGGCTTTGGGAAAGCTAGGCCGGGTGGAGGAGGCCCTTTCCTGGTACCAGCGTGCCGTCGACGCCGGCCAACTCGGCGCGCTGACGGACGCGGGTGGGCTGTTGTGGCGGCTGGATCGCGTGGAGGAGGCGCTCGCCTGGTACCAGCGGGCCATCGAGGCCCACCAGCCCGGCATCTTCGGCCGGGTGGCGGGACTGGGCCAGTCGAAGCGGACCGAGGAGGTGCTCGCCTGGTTGCGGTCACAAGCCGACGCCGGATCCGGCGACGCTCTGGCCGAGGCCGCCTGGTTGCTGGAACGAGTGGGGCGTACTGGGGAGGCGCACGCGTGGTATCAGCGCGCGGCCGATGCCGGACAACCGTTCGCGATGTCGGGACTCGCCGACAGGTTGGAGCGGATGGGGCAGGTGCAGGAGGCGCTCACCTGGTACCAGCGCGCCATTGAAGCCTCCCGGCCGTCCACCGGCAGGTACGACGAGCTCTTGGGCCACGACATGGCAGAACTCGCCGACAAGCTGGAGCGGGAGGGCCGGGTGGAAGACGGAATCGGCTGGTATCAGCGCGCCGTCGAAGTCGGCTCGCCCTACGCCATGGAGCAAGCCGTCATCAGGCTGGAGCGGGCGGGGCGGGTCGATGAGGCTCTTACTTGGCTGCAGTCATGCGCCGAAGCCGGTCATCCCGGCGGCCCTCTTTCGTGGGCAGCGTGGTTGCTGAAGCGCTCGGGGCGGGCGGAGGAGGGGCTCGCCTGGTACCGGCGCGCGGCGGAGGTCGGCGAATGGGCCGGGTGGTGGGGAGCGGTGGAGGTCTCGAAGAGCATGGGGCGGTGTGAGGAAGCGGAGCAGCTGAGACGGTACGGCTGGGAAGCGGACGGGATGATCGCAGCTCCTTGGGATGCGGTACCACCTGCGATCGGGCCTCGTTGAAGTGTGCGGTGATCGGTACGGCGACTGGTACTCAAGCCGCCCATCGTGATCTCGCTGATGGGTTCGCTCGGCGGTCCATCGGAATGGACAGCCGTATGACGAGGGTCATCGGTGCGTGCCGCTCGTGCCGTTGCGCCGTCGCCGAGTGTGCGCTCGCGCTTCACAAGCCGGTTGGGCCGGTTTGCCCGGGGCGACACCGGCGCCGGGCCCGGTACGCAGCAGTGCCTCGTGTCGCGACTCATCGCACGGTGTGCCCCTGTCCAGGCCCTCGGCAGGACCTGACCAGCACCGATTCCGCCAAGGAGCGGGCCGCTTGTCGCAACTCGGAGTCGATCTTCTTGAGGGGGCGAACGTGGAGAGCGAGCCGGCCGGCTCTGCATATCTGCTGATCGCGCCCCTGGAGGTCCCATGCTCCGCAAGCGACTGACCCGTCGTGAGCGCCTCACGTTGATCACTGCCGTCCTCGGCGGTGTCGTCTCGGGTGCGGCCCGAGCCGGCATCGCCTGGCTGCTGGGTCAGCCCTCCTCATAGTTCCGAATCCGGTCTCGGGGGCCGCGACGAGTCGGCCCCCGAACGCCCACCGACGCAGCCTTCGCGGATAGAGATCGCTGGAGCGTGTCTTCAAATGATCTCGGGTGGTGGATCACGGGGTCGTGATACGTCGCCATGAACTGTCCGATGCCGAGTGGGAGTTTGTCCGGCCGCTGCTGCCCGGGGCGTTGCGGGGCCGAAGCGGCTGGACGGCAGGATCCTGAACAGGATCGTGTGGAAGTTTCGGACCGGAACGGCCTGGCGGAACATGCCCCAGCGTTACGGGTCATGGGCCACGCTCCACACCCGTTTCCGCAGGAGCCAGTTGCGCGGCGATCCTGGGCGTGCCCACCGGCGGGAAACTCTCCTGCTGAGGCACTGAACGCTGCCAACCCCCACAAAACGACCGCGGGCCGGGGAGAGCCACCCTCCCCTGACCCGCAGTCCTGTCACGTCCGGTCGGCGACGGCAAGCTGTTCCTGGAGCCGGGCGTGGCGGAACTGGTAGACGGCCCCCGCCTGGCGCAGGACGCCCCGCCGATGAGCCTCGTCGAGGAACGCCATGAGCCGCCATGGCAGCCTGCCCGTCCCGCCCAGCCACAGGCGGACGACGAGCAGCCAGCCCCAGGCGCTCAGGGCGATGGCCAGCAGGCCGACCGGCAGCCAGACGACCAGGGGCAGCCCCATGCTGCTCTGACTCATCGGCAGCGACCTGAGCAGGAAGACGCCGAGCGTGGTCCCGAACGCCATCACGACGATGCCCCGCGTGACCGCCGTCGCCCTGTCGCTGCGCAGGCCCGCCAGTGGGTTGGACGCCCGTGCGACGTCGACCGGAGTGGCCAGCCACCGGTGCACCCCGGCCGCGACACCGGTGATCACGCCGATGCTGAGGCCGAATGCCAGTCCGAAGGTCAGCGCGGCTTCGAAGAGGCGACGGGGAGGGACGGCGTACAGCCAGTCTTCGGCTCGTGGTGGCAGTTCGTTCTGCAACCCGGTGTCGTCGGCGAAGACGCCGTTGGGCAGCCCCACGCGCGTCCCGCCCCGGGAGAGGTGCAGCTCCACGGGGCCGTAGAAGGCGGTGCATTCCGGCTCGTGGTCGCAGTCCCGGACCTCGTCCGCTCCGAACCATGCGTAGCTCCTGCCGTCCCACGTGCTGACGGCTCCGAGCACCGGTCCGGGAGTACGGACGAACCGCGTTCCGTCCGGGTGCCTGCCGTAGTGCCAGCCACCCGTCGTGCGGGCGTACACGCCACCGTCCGCCGTCCGGTGCACGACGGCGCCGGACGGGAAGTCGGCGTTCATGGAAGCCCGTGCGCCCAGCGTCGAGGCATGGGCCAGGCCGAACGCGGCCCCCAGACACAGACCGCCGAGCAGACCGACGGACAGGGGCCGCAGCAGAGCCCGGCCGGGACGACGGCGTCGCTCCCGCCTGATCACCGGTGCCGCCGCCCGGCCGGTGACGCCCGGCCACACGGCGAGCGCGACGACGAGCCCGGCCAGCGCGCCGATCGCCAAGGACACGGGCTCGGAGACGAATTCGGTCCCGAGCACGAAGGCGACGAAGGCCGCCAGCAGGACGGCTGCCACGCTCAGCACGCCCAGGACGGGAGACCGGAGCCTTTGGCGCCCGAGAAGCGGCATGGTGGACGGGCGGACGTCTCCGGCAAGACCGAGAACAGCGAGCATCGTCGCGGTGGCAAGACCGGCGGCCATCGCCGCGGCGACCGGGCCCAGCCGTCCGCCGGCGTTGAAATGGATCGGGCTGAAGTCCCCCCAGGCGAATCCGAGACTGCCGGCGGACCCGACGGCAACCCCCAGGGGCGCGGCGACCGCGACCGACAACACCAGCTCGCGCGGTATCCACCACCGTCCGGCCGGCTGTCCGGAACGCGCCGCCCGGCCGGGTTCCGCCCATGTGCGGCCGCGCGACAGGACCACGTGTCCCGTACAGACTCCGGCGACGAAAGCGATGACTCCGGCGAGTGCTGTCGTGGGCTCCCCCAGGCCGATGGTGACCGCCGTCGCCATGCATCCCAGGAGCAGCACCGGCCCAAGGCGCCTGAGCAACCACGGCAGTGCCAGCCGCAGTTCCCACCATGCCAGGTCGCGGGTCCCCCGCCGCTCCAGATGCCGGGCCAGAAAGCGGAGCCAGTGCCCGGCCCGGTCGGCGTCGGGGGCGTCCCCGAAGGCCGCGGGTACGAACGCGTCGAGGAGGTGTTGCTCCAGCGCCTCCGGGCCCCAGAAGCGCCCGTCTTCGAGCAGCTCCATGGGATCGGCGCCCGTGTCGCCGTACACCGTGCGGGCCATGGCCACCATCAGCGGTGTGCCGAGGACCTGCCGCAGGGCGGCGCCGGACGGGTCCCCGGGGTGTGCGCGCAGCCGCGTGAGGACGGGGTCCCAGCACGTCGAGCGCTGTCCGTCGCTTCCCCTCAACGGGCGGGCGGTACGCACCAGATAGCGGCTCGCCTCCTCGAACGACAGCGGCTGGAGCTCGACCACGGCCGCCGAGGTGAAGATGTCCCCCGCCTCCACCACCTCCCCGTACACCTGCGTACGACAGGTCAGCAGCACCGGACTGCCGGGGTCCAGCTCCGCGTTCAGCCGTCGCACGGCGTGGGCCCGCAGGGGTGCTGCGAGTTCGTCGAGACCGTCGAGGACGGGCAGGATACGCTCGGCGGCCAGCAGCTCGCCGCCCCAGGTGGCACCCGGGTACGTCTGCGCGATATGGGCCGCCATCCAGGCGCTCAGGGTCTCGCGGTCCGGCTGCCAGGCGGCGAGCGGGAAGACCACGGGAACGGGCGCGCCGGGCTGCCATCGCTTCAGCGCGTCCAGGGCGTAACGCACCGCGAGCACGGTCTTGCCGCCGCCCGGCCCGCCGAGAACCACCAGCCGCCGTGACGGCACCCGGTCGACGACGGCGGTGACGTTCTCCAGCCGGTCGCTCAGGTCCGCCGGACCGCCGATGTTCTCCTGATGATCGGCCAGCCAAGCCTCGGCCCGGGTCCAACGAACGGACAGCGGCTCGGGGTCCTGAAGCCGGCGCAGCCGCCACTCCTCGGTCCACTGCTCCCCGACGGCGTCGGCCAGTTGCCGGGCCAGTCGGTCGAGCCGTTCGTCCGACGCGGGCCGGCCGTCGCCCGCGGCGGGCTCGCGCATCCGCGAGACGGCGAGTCCGGTCACGGACACGGCGAGGCCGAGTACGGAGGTCAGGCCCGAGGTTTCGTAGAGATCGCCGTTTGCGCCCGCGACGACGAAGACGAGGCCCGTGACGAGCACGGCCGCAACCCAGGCTCCGCGAATCGTCCAGATCCCGCCCATGCCGCGCCGCCCATACCGCATTGCACGGCCCCCCGTTGCGCCTCGTCCCGCCCGAAGAATACGCTCAGCGACCGTGTGATCGCGGTACGAATGCGGAACTCGCGGGACTGTGCGTTCCCTCCCGGCCCGCGGTCACGGTGCCGCGCCGGACGGAATGTCCCAAAGACCCACGACAGCTGCGGGTGTCCCCGTCCAGCAGACTCGTGCCCACGTTGCGCCGCGCGTGTCCCGACGGCACCTGGGAGTCGGCGTTCCCCATGCCCGACCGGCGATTATGGCCGGGATCCGCTGTTACCGGGGCTCTCCGTTTCGCACTGGACGAGCCCCGGCGACGCCTCGAGCTCCCCAACGGATCGGTGACCACGCCGGGAGCTCCTGGAAGGTCATGTCGACGGGTGCGCGCACGAAGCCCACTGTCTCTCCTTCGTGAGGTGCCCTGCAGTCCGCCAGGACAGGCAACGCTTCGTCGGGCGTGCGCTGCTCGTTGAGGCAGTCCACCGGCTGACCCGTTGGTGACGTGATACGGGTCTCCGAGCTCGCGGAAGCGACCCACCGGTCCGGCGATTGATACGGTCTTGCTGTAGACCAGACAGGGCATGGACCGTACGCCGCCGTCCCAGGCCTCGCTGCCCGGCAGGAGGGCGTATGCCCTCGCGTCCGCCATCCTCCTCACGGTGTCCTTGAGCAGTTTCCCGCAGACGGCGTTGCCGTTGCGCTCGGCGTCGTCCAGGGAGACGGGCTGGTGGTTCGCGACGACCCGACCGTCCGGACTGTTGGCGCAACGCACGGCATTGAGGCGGGGCTCGCCGCCGAACTTCCTCTCGCCGCGCCACTTCATGGAGGCGACCGACAGTTCCACCCAACTACCTCGACGACTGCCGAGTTGCTACCGGACGCCGAAGGCAGTCGCGGTCTCGTTCTCCTGGACGCGGTGGTCGACACGTGCGGCGTGGTCGCTGTGACCGAAATCGGCAAAACGGTCTGGTTCGAGTGCGCGTCGCGCTAGGGTCCCGATCCTGATTCGTACGGACTGGGGGGATGGGCGATGCTCACCGAGGCGATGGTGGCGGCTGCTGCGGCAGGAGGCACAGCGGTGGTGGAGGCCGCCGGCTCGGATCTTTGGGCTTGGTTCCGGACGCGGTGCGCCCGGCTGGTCGGCCGGGGTGATCCGGGCCGCGAGAACGAGGCGCTGGACCGGCTGGACCGAACCGCCGCCGTTCTGGACGCCGCGGACGAGGATGAGCGGGAGCAAGTGCGCGATAGGCACGCTCGGTTGTGGCAGGGCGAGTTCTCGTCGCTGCTGGAGAGCCTGGAAGAGGCCGACCGGGAGCGGTCCATGGCCGAACTGCGGTCCCTGAAGGAGGAGTTCGGCGACGGTGTCGCCGGACTGGCCGTCTCGGGCAACACCTTCCACGGGCCCGTGGCCTTCCAGACCGGCAGCCACAGCCGTCAGGACAACCACTTCGGGACGGCAGGGTGAGCGGTCACGAACCCGGTGAGGTGACCGGCAACTCCTTCCACGGTCCCGTCGCCTTCCAGACCGGTGCACACAGCACCCTGAACGTGAACCACTATGCCGTGCCCCCCTCACCGCTCGACGCATCGGCCAACGAGCTGGCCAGGGTGGTGGGCGCCCAGTGGGACGAGGAGGCGCAGTGGCGGCGGCTATTGGTGCCCGCTCCGCTGCCGGTGCGCTGGCGGGTGACCAACCGGAAGGTCACGGACCGGGTCGCCGGTGCGACCGCCGAAGGGAGAAGGGCCCGGTTCGCCCCGCTGCCGGGTCTGGCCGCGGTCACCCGCGAGCAGCTGCGCCGGGGCGGCGCCCTCGACGAGCTGCACGCGGTGTACGGCGGGCTGGCCTCGGGCCGGATATTCCTCGTGGGGTCGCCCGCGGCGGGCAAGACGACTGCCGCGGCGCTGTTGCTCCTCGACGCGCTGCGGCACCGCGCTGATGCCGCCCCGCAGGACAAGGCGCGCATTCCGGTTCCGGTACTGCTGACCTTGGACGGCTGGGATCCGGCCCGGGAGAGCCCGACGGAGTGGGCGGCCGGCTGGCTCTCCCGCCAATACACCCTGTTCCAGGGTCGGGGCGGGCGCGAGCTGGCCCGGCGACTGCTCAAGTCGGGCCGAATCGCGCTGTTCCTGGACGGGCTGGACGAGGTCCGCGGCAAGCTGCGGAATGCCATGGTGAGCGCGCTGGAGACGGCGCCGTTCCGGCTGATCCTGATCTCCCGGGCCAAGGAGGCCGTGCTGACGGCGAAGTGGGCCGGCTTGGGCGGTGCGGTGGCTCTGGAGATCCTGCCCCTCGTCCCGTCCGACGCAGCCGAGTATCTGCTCGACAAGTTTCGCGAGCAGCCACCACCCGCCTGGCGAGCACTCACCGAGCGCCTTCTGCACGAACCCGAGAGCGCGGTGGCCAAGGCACTGGCCAGTCCGCTTGCAGTCACCTTGGTGCGCGACGTCTACGCCGACGGCAGCCCGGTCGACGAACTGCTCGACGACAGCCGGTTCGCCAGCCGCGAGGCGATCGAGGACCACCTGCTCGACTGCGCCGTCGCCGCCGCCTACACCCCACGGCCGGGAGACAGCCCCCGGTGGTCCCCCGAGACCGCCGAGCGGACCCTGCGGTACATCGCCCGGCGGCTCAGCCAGGACAACAGCTACGACCTGCCGTGGTGGCACATCCCCGGCTGGACGCACCCCCGTCCGCGGGCGCTCGCCGTATGGGCGGCGGTCACAGTGGTGTGCGGGGTGCCCAGCATCGTCCTGGTCTGGATGCTGACGCACTCCGTGTACACCTGGCTGATCGGCATCCCCTCCGCACTCGTTGGCGGGTGGGCGGCCGGCGACCGCTTCACGGAGCTCAGCGATCCGCAGCGGCTGGAAAGCGCGGGATGGCGGGACACGCTGGAGAGCGCCGGTTGGCGGGACATCTTCACTCGCGGAGCGGTGGTGTCGGGGGTGGTGGAATGGCTGGCGACAGGCACCTTGGCGACCCTGACCAGTCCACTGCTCCCGGGCAACAACACGCCACCCGCCTGGCTCTGCTACCTCACCACACTGCCGCTGGGGTTCACTGGGGCGCTGGTGACGGGCCGCGGGTACCGGATCGTGGCCGGGACACCGTTCCTGTCCGCCGGGGCGGGCTCCTGGTACGACGATGTGCGGGAGTTCTACAGCCGCCCTCCCGTGGCGGACACCCGCTCGATCGGTCCGCGCGAGGCCTGGCGGCACCACATCGGACTGCGTCTGGTCCTCGGCCTGCTCACCGGACTCGCGGCGGCACTGCTCACCGCGCCTCTCCTCGCCTGGTGGGTCGGGCTCGGGGCCGGTTTGGTGAGTGGGGTCTCGGCGGCGCTGGTGGTCGGCGTCATGACCGGACCGGTCGGCAACCTCGCCGTCGCCACCGCCCTCACCGCCGTACAGCTCTCGACAGAGGAAGGCACCCCGGTACGTCTGATGGGCTTCCTCGAAGACGCGCGCCGCCGCAACCTCCTCCGTGCCACCGGGCCCGTCTACCAGTTCCGCCACGCCCGTCTGCAGAAGCGCCTGGCTGCGCGGGAGTGATCAACTCCGCGCCCGGTCCTTCTCCAGGACCGCCACCGGATACTTCCGCGCCGTGGCAGAGCCTCGCGCCACGCAGCGAAGAACTCCTTCGTCGGCCGCGCCGACGGCGGGATCCGCAGCCCGAAATCCCCACGGCCCACAGGCAGGTTGAACGCATCGACCGGCGATTCGACCACCGCGCCGAACCGGCGGCGGATCTCGCCGGCGTACCGCTGTTCCAGGAAGGCGTACCTAGCGCTGGGTGGCTCAAGCCCGTTTCAAAGGTCGAGTTGTACGCGGCGATACGCCATGACGCTCGGGTCGAAGGGCTGTCCAGCAGGGCTTTGTCGGCCAAGTACGGGTTGGGCCGCAGGACGGTTGCGATGGCCCTGGAGTCGGTGTGGCCAGCGCCGAACAGCAAGCCGCTGCCGACTGACCCCGCGTCCAGGCTATCCGCGGCGGGCGATCGTGATGATCTCCCGGCTGGCACTGGTGAGGTGCTCCCGGTCCCAGTCGCCGTACTGAGCCTCGATCTCGAAGCCCGCGTCGGCAAGGAACGCGTTGAGCGCCGCGACATCGAGGAACCGCAGGCTCTCGCTCAGGACACGGAGCACCGTGCCGTCCGGCTCGGCCACCGTCCCGCGGATCGTGACCACGTCGCCGATGACGGAGTCGACATCGTGCCAGTAACGCAGAGCGCGGCCGGCATCATCAACGACCTCAGCCACGTCGTCCGGGTTCGACGAAGTCCACTCCTCCCAGGCCCGAGCCTGCGGATGCCGCGTCTCGAACACGAAACAACCACCACGGCGCAGGGCCCCGTGGACCGCGGTGAGCGAAGCGCGCACGTCGTGATCGGTGAGCAGGTCCTGGAAAGCATGGCCGGTCATCGTCGCAAGATCGAAGTCGGCGCCGCTCTTCGCGTCCGCGGCCGTGCCCTCAGCCCAGTCGACATCGGCCCGGCGCCGGGCCCGGTCCAACGCGGCGCGGTCCGGGTCCAGGCCGACAAGCCGACCGTGATGGCCACGCTCACGTGCGAGCTTCAGCATGGCGCCGGTGCCACAACCGACATCCAGGACCGACTCCGCACCCATCACCAAAGGGAAGTAGAAGCGGTCTTCGGGCCGCTGGTCGGGATCCCATGGGTTCAGTACGTCATACAGCGCGGCAGCGTCAGCATCTGAGTACACCGCGCCAGTGTCCACTCACTCCGACCAGCTATCAACCGATTTGATCCACAACAGGACGGCCGCTAACCCGGCACGTCACCGGCCACAACCGCCATCCCCGCTCGACGACCTGGCCCCGGCCGGGTCATGCGGGCAGCCGCACGGAAGCGGCACCCGGGTGGAGTCACTTCTCACCCACAGGTCGGTCGTCGTTGGCCATCGCGAATCCGCGAGACGAGGGGGCGGCGGGGTCAGGGCCTGCGACCGAGCTATGCGCCCGTTCGGCAGCCGCACCGCCACGTGCCCGGGCCACGCGGCCAGCCCGGTGTACTCGACGACGTCGGCGTCCACGGTCTCCGCGTGCTTGATCTTCCGCCATCTCTGCACTTTGCAAGGCGACGCGGCGGCTGATGTGTGAGCGAGCGTAGGCTGCCCACATGATCGTCCGTTGTGTTCAGATCATCAGCCCGACGAGCGGTGAGGTCGTCAATGATCACCCGGGGATCCGGATCGGCGTGGAATACCCCGTCCTCGAAGTCATCACCACTGTGCGCAGTGTGCTGCTGCGGATCCCTGAGCACCCCGACATCACGGCAGAGCGGGAAACTCCTGGCTTGTGGGATGCGGCAATGTTCACCGTTCTCAGCAGCCGGCTGCCCGACTGTTGGGTCGCAGAGTTGGGAAATGGCCAGCTGACGTTGGCGCCGAAGGAATGGCAGCGCCCAGGCTTCTGGGACGACTACTTCGATGACGAGCCGTCCGCTGGTGCCGAGTACGAACGTCTGCGGGCGGAGATCCTCTCGCAGGCATGAGCGCGTAGTGATGATCGCTGGTGGTTGACCTGTCACTCGCGGTGGGGACGGGTGGTCGGGAATCCGAGGGCTACGGGCGGTCGACTGGTGAGCCGCGCGACGTCGGCCTGCTTGCTGCGGACGAACGTCAGGGCCATGTCGATCCCCTCCATCTCGCCGAGCCATCGCTCCTGGTCAGCACGTTTCCGACGGAGTATCAGGTCTTTCTCGATCTCGGCGAGCCTGGGCAGCATCCTCGGGTTGGCCTGCAGCATCGGGCAGCGGATGCATGCTTCCCTGAACTGGCGATAGCCCGGGCGAACGGGCGGGAGGCAAGATTATGACTCTCTCAGCTCGCCTCGGGGGCCAGGAACTACTGTCGCGAGCATGGTCGAACACGATGCCCTCAGTGCCACCCGCGAGGCTTACGACGCTGCTGCCCCCACTTATGCGCAGCTGTTCCGCGACACGCTGCGTGACAGTCCACTGGACCGCGCGATCTTGGGTGCCTTCGCCGAGGTCGTAAGTGCGAGTGGGGACGGTCAGGTCGCCGACCTGGGGTGTGGGCCTGGCCATGTCACCGCATACCTAGACGGGCTGGGGCTGGCGGCGTTTGGTATTGATGCCTCTCGTGCGATGATCAAGTTGGCTCGACAGGCCTATCCGGGCCTGCGGTTCGACGTGGGCTCGATGGCCGCGCTGAACATCGCTGACGGCGTGCTGGGCGGCGTACTCTCGCGTTGGTCCATCATCCACACTCCGCCGGAGGAACTCCCCGTCATCCTGGCGGAGTTCCACCGCGTGCTGGCACCTGGCGGCCACCTTCTGCTCGGCTTTTCGGCAAGCGATGCTCCGTCTCACCCGACGCAGGGCTTCGATCACACAGTCGCGCCGGCCTATCGGTGGTGGCCTGATCACCTCGCCGCGATGCTGCGCCAGTCCGGGTTGGCCGAGGTAGCCCGGATGGTCCGTGAGCCTCAGCCCACCGACCGACGGCAGTTCCAGGAGATTCAACTGCTCGCCCGCAAAGCCTAGGCAGGGGCGATTCATGATCAGGGCTCACCGCCCGTTCGAGTTCCGATTTTGCCGAACGAGGGGACTCCAAGGCCCCCGTCGTCCAGGTCGAGGGGGCGGGCGCCGCTCAGCTGGTCCCACTACCGCCATGACACCGCAGGCAGCGACGGCGGGCCCGAGACCGCGCAGGTCGGCCTGTTCGCCACCTCTCTCGACGACCTGACGCTGCGGCCCGTCGGCCCCCGGCGGGGCCACGGAAGAGGTGCGCTTCACGCAGGCCGGCGGTGCCTTCGACAACGTCGTTGCCAAGAGCGCACCCTCCGCCGAGGGCTGGAGGAGAGACGCCGTCGGCGAGATGAACCAGACGGACTGGGAGAAGTACCACGGTGCGATTGACGATCACGACCGGCTCCGGCAGTACCAGCAGCCCGTCAGGTACGACGATGTCGCGGTCCCGGTCCAGGGTGCTGATGTCAGCGGGCTCGAGGGTGGCTGCGGCAGCCATCACCGCGGCGTCCGATGAGCACCGAGCCGCGGTGGGCGCCATCGTGCAGAAAGCGGGCGATGATGCCCTCGGTCATGTCGTTGGAGGCAGACACCGCGGTGCCGATCGTGGTGCTGCCGATGGTCATCAGCAGCAGGCCCGGCACGAGGTAGGCGATGTATCGGAGCGGTCGGCGCCGCCGCCGCTGATGCCCGCGCTCATTCGCCGAAGATGCAGACGAACAGCAGCAGCATGATCGGCGTGAGCAGCAGGTTCAGAATCAGGGATGTATAGCGCCGGGCGGGCAGCAGGTTGCGGCGCAGCATCGTGGGACGAGTCGCGTACGGCGAGGGAGAGGGAGCTTATCGGACAGCGTCCTTGGACTGGTTGGGGACGCCGGCGCCGCAAGTCAGGGCGAAGAACACGTCGTCGAGGTCGGGTGGGTGCACGGTCAGCTCGTCCGCCTCGATACCGGCCGAGTCCAGCCAGTCGAGGATGGAGCGCAGCCCGGCTGGCTGCCGCCGCTGGGGATCTGCAGCGACAGCGACTCGTCGTCCGCGTGACCTCGCGCAGCGCGAAGGCGGCGGACTGGTAGTCGGCCGGGTCGGTGAACCGCAGCCGGACGTGCCCGCCCGGGATGAGCCGCTTCAGCTCCTCGGTGCTCCCCTCGGCGGTCTTCCCGTCGTTGAGCACGGCGATCCGGTCGGCGAGCCCGATCCCGCAGACGGAGGCGAGCAATGATCCACATCGCAGAAACGCTGTCCATCCGCACCGTGGAGGGCTTCCTCACGCCGACCGAGACCGAGCGCCTCAACCGCGTCATGGACGACGCGCTCAGTTCTCTCGGGCGCGACCAGTACGGCACGGGCCGCCGTACCACCATCCACGAGATCCCCGGCCACTCCCCCGCCCAGGCACAAGAGGTCTACGAGCCGACCGGCCGGATCGAGATGACCGAGATCCCGTACGAGGCGACCGCCCTCCTCGACCAGGCCCTGAAGCACCATATGGCCAGCATTACGCGCACTCTGCCGTCGGTCACCAGCCACCGGCCATGGATCTACCTCGAATACGGCATCGGCCAGTACATCACCCCTCATGCCGACGGCATCGCCCCCGATCCACTCGACCGGCCCCGCCAGATCGCCGCCGCCACGGTCACACTCACCGACACCCAGGACACCGGCGGCGCGTTCTACGTCGAGACCGCGGGCAGCGACATCCTCTGGGCCGATCACGAGGCGCCGGCCGAGTCGGGCTACGCCCCCGGCATGCGCTTCGTACACGACGGGACGGACATGTCCTCGCCCTGGTTCCAGACCATGCCCCGCACCCGGTGGAGCGTCGCGCCCGCTCCCGGGGCGTTCGTGGTCTTCGGCAGCCAGCTCGTCCACGGCACCGAGCCCGTACGCACCGGCCGCGTACGCAAGTTCCTCACCCTCCTCATCTCCGAATAGGGAGCTTGCCGCCATGACCGGACCCCGCGGCCCGCCCACATCCGCACCTGACTCCCACCCCCACGGCCCCGATCAGAGGAGAGAGCGAGCAGTGGCAGACGACAAAACGTTCGACGAGTTCCTGGAGGCGGTCGCGTCCCTGCGCGACAGCGACGCCGTGCGCACCACCGCACATACCTCCAACGCGGCTACCGAGACCTGGCTCGCCGTCACGGCCGAGCCCGGTGCCACCGAGCCCACCACGTCCTGACCCGCCTTCGGGGCCGGACCAGCCGGGTCCGGCCCCGTTCTCCCTGGAGCACAGATGAGCAGTCTCTCCCCGGAAGCTCTGGTCACCCTCGACGGCATTGCCGGCCACCAGCACTTGAGGACCAGCCGCATCGCCTCCGTACTCGGCAACCGCCTCCCCTCGTCAGCCCTCGACTACGCCGTCGCCCACCACCTACTCGAAGGCGCCGAACACGCCGCACGCGCCCGGGACGCGGACCTCCTCGACTGGTGCCGCAACACGAGGACGCGAGACCTGAGGCATCTGTCGGTCGGCCCGCACATCCTCCTCAACCCGCGTCCCGACGACCTGCTCCGCTCGGACATCTCCGAAACCGCGTACTACCTCGTACGCCCCGACACCAGCCCCGCCTCGCCCGAAGCCCACGCCCAGGTTCGGGCCGCCCTCGTCTCCGCCGCCGAGCACGGCTTCGGCACGCTGCTCACCCAGCAAGCCTCCGTCATCTGCCTGCTCAACCGCCGCGGACTCGACGAGACCCTCCACAGCTGGGCCCTGACCCGCCTCCCGGGCACCGTCTTCACCGACTACACCGCCCACCACGAGATCCTGGCCCGCGACCTGATCCACGAAGCAGCCCACAACTGGCTCAACGACGCCCTGGCCGCACACGACGTGAGCCTCCCCGGGGACGTCACCTTCTTCTCACCCTGGCGAGGCACCGACCGACCTGTCTTCGGTTTCCTCCACGCGTGCTGGGCATTCGCTCTCACCGTGCTGTACGCACGAGCGGCTCGGCACAGTGCCACGGGCGCCGTCGCCTCCTTTCTCGACAGTCACTTGCGCCAGCAGGCGGTCCGGTTCGCCACGGCTGCCAAGTGCCTCGAGAGGGCCCTCTCATACGTCTCCGCGGACAACGTCCGTGATCACATTGGACACGCGGTCGGGGAGGCCGTGGGCCCGGCATAGCCTCTGCCCGAGTCCGGCGGCAGAGTGCGGCATCGAGCATTTACGGACCGGGGCACTCGCGAGACCGCGTCGACCAGCAGGGAGGTAGGACCTCTGGCCTCAGTTCTGGTCTCAGGTGTCCCACCCGGGCCCAGTCCGGACGGGGCACCCTTAACGCTCCGTTGCAGCTCAGGACACGTACGGCCCCAACCGGACCGCCGTACGAAACATTTGCAGAACGAGCGGTGCGTCCGAGACCTTGACGATCGTTCTACGACTGGCGTACGGCTGTCAGCGCTCTCCAGCGTTGAACTTGGCGATCTGCTCGGGCAGTTCCGCGAGCGAATCGATGCGCATCGTGGTGATCGAGTCCGCATCCGGGTCGCGCTGCTGAATCGTGCCCCACGGCCCACGCCGAATCAGAGCTGTCAGAAGCCCAGCTTGCACGGCGGGGCGAATGTCGTTGTCGAGCCGGTCGCCGACGTACAGGATCTCGCCCGGCTCGGCAGGCGTCGCCTCAATGACGTGGTCGAAGAACCTCACGTCCGGCTTCGACGCTCCCCAGTCGTCGCTGGTGGCGATCAGGTCGGACGGAAGGTCCAGCTCACGCAGCAGGCCGCCGGCCCGCACGGTCTGGTTTCCCGCGATGCCCACCCACAGGCCGGCCTCCCGCAGCGCGGCCAGCGTGGGCCGCACATCGGGGTAGAGGTCGTCCTCGCCGAACCATTCCGGCTTCCCGGCTGCCGCGCGCTCCTCGCGTTCCTCGGTCAGGTCGAACCCCGGGCGGAACTCCTGGAACGTCTCGCGGTAGTCGCGACCCTGCGCGATGACCGCACCGAACATCGACGCGAACGTATGCCGCGGCACCCCCAGCCAGTCCGCCCACGTCCCGTACTCCCGGGTCTCGTCGACAAGACACTCACCCACGTCGAAGACCACCGCACGAATCATGCTCCGCAGGTTAGGCGGTGCAGCTCGGGGAGTAGGCAGCCCCTTCAGACTGCGGCTGAATACCCACCCCATCCCTGACCTGATCACGCGAGACGACTGGTGGCCTCGCCGCCCCTGCGGCAAGCGGAAGCGGGAACGTCACCCTTCCGCTTGTGTGCGGCGTGGCGAGCCCGGTACGACAGTCACCATGTACCGATGGTCGCCGCTCAACGATCGCCAGCTGACCTTACTCACCCGCATCGGAGAGGGAACGGATCCCGTTACCTCTGAGAGCCCGGAACTCGCCATCACCGCTCGTGCCCTCAAGGGCCGGGGCCTCATCACCATGCCTAAACATGGCGGGAGGTGGCAGGCAGAGATCACTGACGCCGGGCGCTTCTACCTGGAGCATGGCCATCACCCTGACCTACCCGAGCGCGCTCCGTGCAAGCAACGGTCGCTGGTGTCCGAGCCGAAGCCAACGGTTGCCCCTCGTCGACAGGCGGCGCCCCCCATTACCTTCTTGGTGGCCCTGCAATGGGGCGCCCGGCCTCCGGAGTTGGCATGACTTTCTCCCCCTGTCGAACGCATGGCCTGGGGGGTGGTGTCACCGGCTCCGGAGGCATCGACAGACCGCTGATTAGGGGCATGACCACCGGCTTCTTCGCAGGTCGGGAGGCTCTTCGTAATGTGGATGTGGCGATCGGTGCCGTGGGACGGCCGGGCGGGAACGACCAGAGGACGCACGTGATCGACGTCAGCGACATCGGCGCCTTCCTCGGACTGGACGTCGGCAAGGGCGAACACCATGCCACCGCCGTCACCCCGGCCGGGAAGAAGGCGTTCGACAAGCGGTTGCCCAACAGCGAACCCAAGCTCCGCGAGGTCTTCGGCAAGCTGCAGGCCAAGCACGGGACTGTGCTGGTGATCGTGGACCAACCGGCCTCCATCGGAGCCCTGCCGCTGGCGGTAGCCCGGGACATGGGCTGCCCGGTCGCCTATCTGCCGGGCCTGACGATGCGGCGGATCGCCGACCTCTACCCCGGCGAGGCCAAGACCGATGCCCGCGACGCCTTCATCATCGCGGACGCCTCCCGCGTCATGCCGCACACCCTTCGCTCGGTCGAGCTCGAAGACGAGACCATCGCCGAACTGGAGATGATCGTCGGGTTCGACGACGACCTGGCCGGCGAAGCAACCCGCGTCTCCAACCGCCTGCGAGGCCTGCTGACACAGATCCATCCGCACCTTGAGCGGGTTCTCGGCCCCCGCATCCAGCACCCAGCCGTCCTCGCCCTGCTGGAGCGATTCGGCTCGCCGGCCCAGATCCGCAAGGCCGGGCGCCGCAGACTGATCACACTGTTACGGCCGAAGGCACCGCGGATGGCCGAGCGCCTGGTCGAAGACATCTTCACCGCACTCGACGAACAGACCGTGGTCGTTCCCGGCACGGACGCGGCAGCGTTGATCGTCCCGAGCCTGGCCCGCTCGCTGACCGCCGTCCTTGACCAGCGCAAACTACTGGCCGGACGGATCGAGGAACTGCTGGAGGCCACCCTCTTTCCAAGGTCCTGACCTCGATGCCGGGGATCGGCGTCAGGACCGGAGCAAGGATCCTCATCGACGTCGGCGACGGAAGCAGTTTCCCGACCGCCGCCCACCTCGCCGCCTACGCGGGTCTCGCCCCGGCGACGCGGAGTTCGGGTTCGTCGATCCGCGGCGAACAACCATCCCGGCGAGGAAACAAGCAGCTCAAACGCGCCTTCTTCCTGTCCGCGTTCGCAGCCCTGGCCGACCCGGCCTCCAGGACCTACTACGACAAAAAGATCAGCCAGGGCAAACACCACACCCAAGCCCTCCTATGCCTCGCCCGACGCAGAGCCGACGTGCTCTTCGCGATGCTCCGCGACGGCACCTTCTACGAACCCCAACCCGCCCCTTCACCTTGACCAAACCCATAGGGGCACCCCCCCCGAAACGACGCCCACGCCACCGCGTGCCGCGAAGCCGCCACGGCAGTCACCAGCGGAAGTCGGCACGGCCTTGATCGCGGAGGTACAGAAGGCCGGTCGGTTCCTTCGGATCCCGGACCCAAGCGAAGAGGAGCGGGCCCGCTACCGCAGGGCGTTCGACGCCGCGCGGCAGTGTGCTCCCGAGGGCTACCACCTGAAGTACAGCGGGCGCGCGAAGGGTGACTTCTTCCTCGGCCTGCTCCGGGTGACCGGCGGGGACGACACCGAGTGGAACCGGATCCGCCTGGCACGCAGTCGTGTGATCACCGACGTGGAGGACGTGATCGCGGCGGTCACCGCAGACCACAGCGCCTTCGAGATCTCGGACGAGGTGCTCCCACGGGTGTTCTCCCTCCTTCGGCTCCTCGCCGAGCAGGCCACTCGCACGGCACGGAGAGATCGCGGTGTCCAAGAAGCGCCGGCAACCGAGGCCACTGCTCACCGTCTACGGCAGGACCACGAGATCAGCTTCCGCGAGCGGCAGAAGCAAGTTCGATACGTGCCCAAGCAGCCGGGCCGGCGAACGTACGACTGGCAGCGGGTCACCCCAGCGCACCGGTCCGAACCCTCCGGTGAGTCAGCACTCGGGCTACAGCTACGGCTGGAAGAAGGAATGGGCCGACACCTCCAAGAAGTCGTTGGAGGACCAGATCGGCTCCGTCCTCCGGGCGCTGAAGGCGCACGCGGAGGAAGAGGAACAAGCCCGGCTGGCGCGAGAGGCAGAGCAGCAGCGTCTGTGTGAGGAGCGGGAGCAACAGGACGAGGAGCGCCGCCGACGAGAGGCGAAGGAGCAGGAAGAGCGCCGTCAGCGGGAGACAAAGGAGAAGGAGCGCACGCGGCGGGAGTGGGAGGCGGCTGTCAGCATCGCGTCGATCAAGGCGGTGGACGCCATGCGGGCTGAGCGGTTCGACACCGCCCTGGAGCGCTGGCGGGCCGCAGGGGAGATGCGGTCCTTCTGCGCCGCGCTCGATGAGGCCGCCTCCGCCTCCGACGACGCCCACGAAGCCGGGCGGCTGCGCGAGTGGTCGGAGTGGGGGAAGTCGGAGGCCGACCGGCTCGACCCGACCGTGGCCGGCAGGGGACTGGCCGCCCACAACTTCCACGCGGAGCCCACGGGCGACCAGCTACGGCCGTTCCTCGACGGATGGCATCCGCAGCGGCCTGAGAAAGAGAAGCCGCCGAAGAAGGAAGAACCCAAGGTTGAAGCCGAGCCGCCCAAGCCTGAGCCGGAGCGGTGGCGCGGCTTCACCGACGAACGTCCGGATCAAGGCTGGAGATATGGACGCCCAGGTCGCGCTCAATGGTGGAGGCGATGACGCCGTGGCCGCGGTCGCGTAGGGCCTTCACCGCCCGCTCCATCAGTTGCCCGAGCCGGATGACCTCGGCGCGCAGGGCGACGAGCTCGTCGTAGCGCTCGGCCTTGTCCTGACCACACCACGCGCGGACGGTCCGCAAGGCAGCGGCTTCCGCGTCCAGCTTGCGGTCGTCGCGGCGGCTGTAGGAGTACCAGGAAGACTGGGTGCGCTCCTGGTCGATGGCCTGCTGCCTGCGGTCAACCTCCGGAAGGATGTCGTCGGCGAGGCGGCCGGTCACCTGGTGCGCGATGCGCTCAGTGACCGGCCACCCGGCCAGACACATGCCGTCGCGGTTCTCGTAGACCATCGGATCGCCTCGCAGCTCTGCGGGATCCATCCCGACAAGAGGGGCGCTGTCGTCGAGACGGCCCATCTCCAGGATCCCGGCATCCGCAACACTGCGCCGCAGACGCAGCCTGCTCTTCGGGCGGACGAACCCGAGGACCATCCGCGCAGCCTCGAAGTCGGCGCTTCCCCGCACGTGCCGCGACGCCTCGGCCAACGCAAGTTCGCTCGCATCGTCCGCACGGAACGCCTCAACGTCCTCCCAGCGCGCCACGAGGGAACTGGGGTTCACCCACTCCTGCAGCCCTGCATCGTCTCCGTCGAGGAACCGCACGTGGAGCCAACCAGTTCTGCTGCGCCCGCCGACCCGTACAACCTCAACCCGGCGAACCGCGCTGCCCAGCTCTTTCGGCCTCGATCGGTAGGCCCAGTGCTCACCCATCTCCATGTGTCCATTGAGCCAGTTCTGTTGATCCCGTCGCGCGGCGATTGCCGAAACCAGCGGATAGAACTGAGCGCCAGAGGTTCTTGCAGGGACGACGGCCAACCATCCGGCGGCTTGACCACCAGCAGTCGAGCACCGCGTTGAACTACTGGTCGGTAGAGGCGTCGGGCTCGAACTCCCAGGCCAGCACCGTCCACTGTTCAGGAAGTCCCGGTCGTCACGCGCTCCCCGCCAAGGAGGAAAAGAAAGAGCGAGCAATGCTCAGAACCTGTGGATCGGCTCGGTGAGGGCGCACCCTCCCGAGTGATCGATTCGAAGGTCACTGAGTAGGCCGGCGTTGGTGCGTCGGCTGGGAGGGCACGCCCATGCTTACCGTAGTTGATGCCGCCGGAACGACGCCGAACGGCTTCCTGATCGACGAGATCGTCCGGGAGGGCGCCCGGCGGATGCTGGCTGCCGCGCTGGAAGCGGAGGTCAACGGCTATCTCGCTGACCTGGCCGACCAGCGTGACGAGCGTGGTCGCCGTTTGGTCGTGCGCAACGGTTTCCATGCAGAGCGGACGATTGCCACCTCGGCCGGGCCGGTGCAGGTCAAAGCGCCGCGAGTGAACGACCGGCGGATCGATGCCGAGACCGGGGAGCGCAAACGGTTCTCCTCGGCGATCCTGCCGCCGTGGGCCCGCAAGACCCCGAAGATATCGGAGGTGCTGCCGCTGCTGTACCTGCACGGCCTGTCCACCGGCGACTTCGTCCCGGCACTGGAACAGTTCCTCGGCTCGGCCGCCGGGCTGTCGTCGGCGACCGTGTCGCGGCTGACCGCGCAATGGAGCGACGATCACAAAGCGTTCCAGAAACGGGACCTGTCGAAGACCGACTTCGTCTACGTGTGGGCCGACGGCGTGCACCTGAAGGTGCGCCTGGACGAGGCCAAGGCATGCGTGCTGGTCATGGTCGGCGTTCGAGCCGACGGCAGCAAGGAGCTGATAGCCCTGGACGAGGGCTACCGGGAGTCCTGCGAGTCCTGGGCGAACCTGCTGCGCGACTGCGCCCGGCGCGGCATGCGCGCCCCGGTACTGGCCATCGGCGACGGCGCGCTGGGCTTCTGGAAGGCGCTGCGCGAGGTGTTCCCCGAAACGCGCGAGCAGAGATGCTGGGTGCACAAAACGGCAAATGTCCTGGACGCTCTCCCGAAGTCGGCGCAGCCGGCGGCGAAGAACGCGATCGCAGACATCTACAATGCCGAGGACAAAGACCAGGCCAGGACCGCCGTCAAGGCGTTCACGAAGCAGTATGGCGCGAAGTTCCCCAAGTCCGTGGCGAAGGTCGTCGACGACGAGGACGTGCTGCTGGCGTTCTACGACTACCCGGCCGAGCACTGGATCCACCTGCGTACCACGAACCCGATCGAGTCGACCTTCTCCACTGTGCGGCTGCGCACCAAGGTCACCCGTGGCGCCGGGTCGCGGTCGGCCGCTCTGGCGATGACGTTCAAGCTGATCGAGTCCGCCCAGGAACGCTGGCGCGCGGTCAATGCGCCGCACCTGGTCGCCCTCGTGCGAGCCGGAGCCCGCTTCAAGCGCGGCGTCCTCGTCGAACGGGAGGACGCCAGCGCGGCCTGAGCCGCGTCCCGATCGCGGGATTCGACAGCCGCACGTTCGTGCCCGGCTTCACACCGAGGGTGTACCTCGTCCGAGCAGCCTGCTGAGCTCGTGGGCCAGGGCGACCGAGGCGTCGATCTCGACCTTGCGGATGGACACGCTCTCCACGAGGAAGCCGAACGGCATGCCGAGCTTGCGGCAGAAGGCGATCAGGTCCCGGGCGTTCGCCAAGCAGTGCTGGTATGACTCGGCCAGGGTGTCGTCCGCATGGCGCAGGGAGTTCTCCAGCCAGCGCGGGACGTCGACGCCGAGCCATTGGAGGAACGCCAGCGTCTTCACCGAGCCGCACACCGAGAGCGTGAACAGGACGGGCCTCGGTTCGAGGTCCCGCTCGCGGCAGGCGTAGTAGTAGTCGGAGACCATGCTTTTCGCCGCGTCGGCGCTGTAGATGACCTGCGAGATGAAGTACGCGCATCCGGCCACCTGCTTGGCGACGAGCCGCAGATGCTCCTCGGGGCGTTCGGTGATGGCCACGCCACCGAGCAGCAGGTCTGGGCGGACATCGCGGCGCAGGTCCTGCGCCTCGGACAGGCCGGTCCGCACCGCCTTCCCCTTCGAGGACGCGCCGACGAAGACGCCGAGCAGCCGGTCGGCGTCGGCCGTCCGCAGCCAGGTCCGCAGCTCCGTCTGGGAGTACTTGCCGACGCACCGGTAGACGACCACCGGGCGGTTCCACTTGCCGAGATAGTCCGCGTGGTACATGGCAGGGTCGATGGTCGGCAGGTACGGAAACGGCCGCTGCGCCGGATTACGGTCGCTCTCATCGTCGATGTCGTACAGCGCCAGACCGTCGACATCGAGGGACTCCAACCGTGCCAGGGTGGCTGCGGTGATCTCCCGGATCCGCTCGGGAGTGTTGCTCAGGCGGGGCGGCGTGATGCCGAACAACAGGACACCGCTGTCGGCATCGGCCACCCGGCTTCGGAGATCTTTGCCGTCGCTCTGGTTCGCCATGACGCGGAAGTTAGCAGCTCATCCGCCATACGGCAGGCGAACAACCACCCTGTGAGACCGGACTCGGTTCTGAACCAACTGACGTCCGGCCGCGCGGACCAGATCCACAGGATTTGACAATTGCTCTACGTCGACGATGGGCCCGCAACTGGCCACGTTCCTCAACGTGCCCGAAAACGTCTTCTGCAGCGATCCACAGACCTTCACCGACACCGACGGCGCGCCGCCCCTGACTGCTCCTGCCAGCCTGCGCGGTGGGTGGGGGGTCCGTGAAACGACTTACGGATCCCCGGGCCACGAAAGGCTGTTGTGCAGGGGTGGCTAGCCCGCGGTGAGATCGCCGGAGAGGCTGATCTCGATGGGGCGCTTCAGCTTGCTGCCGTATTTCCAGTCCAGGACGCCGTCGTGCTGGAGGCGCCCGACGACGATGCCTGGGGCGATGCCAGCCCGGCGGGCGAAGGCTGTGATGTTGGTGAAGGGCATGGGGCGCTGGGCAAGTTGCTTGTAGGCGGCCGCGTGCTCGGGCGGGATGAGGGTTTCCCTGGCGAAGGCGTCTGCCTCGTCCTCGCTGCGGTCTCCTTCGGGGGTCGTGTCGTCGTCACGGCTTGTGTTGTCGATGAAAGTGAGGCGTTTGCCGTGCAGGAGGACATGGCCGAGCTCGTGGAAGACGGTGAACCAGAAATGGTCGTCCTTCTTGAACCGGCCGCTGAGGGCGACTCCGACCTTTTCCGGGGTGAGCCATCGGGTGACGCCGGAGACGCGACTGTTGGGGGGCGCGGCAACGAACACCACCGCGACGCCGGCTCGGGCGCACAGGCGAGGGATTTCGGTGCGCCAGACGGCGGGTTCCTTGACGGTCAGGGCTCGCAGCTGGGGAAGTAGCTCAAGCAGGGCCGCGCGGTCGTAGGGTGCGCAGGGGATTTCGCGTGCTCTGAGTTCGGCCTGGCGCAGCCAGACGGCGGTGGCGTAGTCGTCCGGCGTGAGGACGGTGGAACGCCGGAAGGCAGTCCGGTAGCTTCCCCACACGTTCTCTGCAACCTCGGGGTCGGCGACCCCGAAGAACGCCAGCAGATGCTCGAGATTGTCCACCGTGCGCTCTTTGGTCGGCAGGATGCCCCGCTTGACCAACTCTTGCAGGGAGAAGCGGTCGAGCCAGTCGAGGCGGTGGCTGAGGGCTTCACGGCTCTGGGTGCGGCTGACATGGGTGCGCCAGGCGGCCTCCATCTGGTTCCACAGCGAAGCCGGGATTCCGACGGCCCGCTCCAGCAGAAGGGCAGTCTCGGGGGTGAGGACAGCGCTGCCCTGAACGATCTGGTTGACGTGCTTGGTCGACAGCCCGGTGCGGCGGGCAAGGTCCGCCTGGGGGATACCAAGGGCGTCGAGCTGTTCTTTCAGGGTGTCGCCCGGAGGCAGGACTTCATCCGGTGCGAACGGGTGCGGGGCGGAGGGCGGAGTCACGTGAGTGCCTCTCGGTCGGCGAGGCTGCGGGGCGGGCCTGGTGGCGGGATCAGGGGCGGTGGATCGCTGCGACGATCACAGCGCGTACGGCGTGCTCGTTGAGGGTGCCGTCGTCGAGGGTGCCGGGCGGGTCGTCGCGCGGGCGGACCACGAGATCGCCGTGATCACCGAGCGACACCAGCAGAGTGAAGCAGTCCCCGTTGGCTGCGGGCCGCAGCCGCGCGGCCGCAACGTGGCGCAGGTCAGCCAGGTGGTGGGCGGCCGCCATCTGGCCAAGACGCCGGAGCAGGGTGGTCGCCCCATCGGGGCCTAAACAGTCCCTGCGGGCAGGGCCGCTGTTGCAGACACGGGCGAGCTCGGCGTCCTCGAAGACGATCTCCACCAGCGACCTCAGAATCCTTTTCCGTGTACCTACTGCTTCCATGCCATCCTCCCGATCAAGGTCCACGAGATTCCATGCACCTACTGGGTAAATGAAACTCTGAATTACTGATCTTTTCGTAAGTTCTGTGCGTGTGACGGGGTGTTGGTGGGACCCTGTTGTGGTGTCTTTCAAGCCTTCGTTTGTTGCCTCCGAGTCTGTCGTTCCTCCTTTGACGCGGCCGCAGTTGGCCGAGGCTCGGCGTGTGCGGGCGGCCGAGTTGTTCGGGCAGGGACGCACGAGTACTGAGATCGCACGGATGCTGGAGGTCAGCGGCGAGAGCGTGCGGCGGTGGAAGCGGGTATGGGAGGAGGGCGGCGCTGATGCCTTGCGCCGGCGTCCGGCCACGGGTCGTCCGCCCAAGCTGGACGACGCCCAGGTCGATGAGGTGCGGGCCGCGCTGGAGCGAGGCGCCCAGGCACATGGCTTCGAGGCCGATCTGTGGACGTTGGAGCGGGTGGGCCTGGTCGTCGAGCGGCTGACAGGGGTGTCGTTGTCGCGGGCGTCGGTGTGGCGGCTGCTGACCGGTCGGATGGGGTGGAGTCTGCAGCGCCCGGAGCGTCGGGCCCTCGAGCGGAACGAGTCCGAGATCGCCCGCTGGATCGCGCACGAGTGGCCGCGCATCAAAAGGGGGCGGTGAACACACGTGCCTGGATCGTGTTCCTCGACGAATCGGGGGTGTCCCTGCTGCCCCAGGTCCGCCGCACCTACGCGCCCCGCGGCCGCACCCCGACACTGCGGCACCGGCTGAACTGGAAACGCGCCTCGATGGCCGCAGCCCTCGGTTACCACGCCCCCGACCGTGACCGTGGTCCGCGGTTGTGCTTCCATCTCAAGCCGGGCAGTTACGACACCACCGCCCTGATCGAGGTGCTGGAACAGGTCAAAGTGTTCTACGCCGGGGAACGGGTGGTGCTGGTCTGGGACGGGCTGTCCGCCCACTGGAGCCGTGCCATGCGTGCCTGGGTCGCCGAACAGGACTGGCTGACCCTGGAGCGATTACCCGCCTACGCGCCCGAGCTCAATCCGGTGGAGCTGCTGTGGTCATCCCTCAAGAAGCGCGAGCTCGCCAACCTCGCCGGCGACCACCTCGCCGATGTCGCCGACGCCACCGAGCAAGGCATCCACCGCATCAACCACAACCCGCAACTGCCCTGGTCCTTCCTCACCCACACCGGCCTCACCATCCACCCACCAACCCCACAGAACTAACGAAAAGATCAGTAGTAGGACTCCGTTAGGTCTGTGTGTCGACCTTGTTCGCGGGCATGGTGAGTGGGTGGACGCACATGAAGTGAACCGTATTCGGGCGACGTTGGCGTTATTCGTGGCGGACGTGTTCGCCTCGGTGCCGCGCAAGGACCAGCGGGCCAAGAGCGACTGCTACCTGCGGGGACTGATGACGGACGGCCGTCGCAAGTCCGTCCAGGCCATGGCCTCGCGACTGCCGGACGGTAATGAGCAGAACCTGCAGCAGTTCGTGAACCAGTCCACGTGGGACCCAGTGCCGGTGGGTCGACGGATCGCCGAGCGGATGGTGCCGCAGATCGGCCCGGAGGCCTGGGCGGTCGATGACGTGTCGTTCCCCAAGGACGGAAGGATGTCGGTCGGGGTAGCTCCCCAGTACTGCGGTGCGCTGGGCAAGCAGGCCAACTGCCAGGTCGCGGTGAGCGTGCACGCCGTCTCCGACACGGCCTCGTGCCCGCTGAACTGGCGGCTCTTCCTGCCCAAGGAGTGGGCCGATGACACCGTCCGGCGCCAGCGGGCCGGCGTCCCCAAGGACATCGGACACCGGGAGAAGTGGCGGCTGGCACTGGACGCCCTGGACGAACTGACCACATGGCATCTTGCGCCGCCGGTCGTGGTGGCGGATGCCGGTTACGGCCAGAACGCGGACTTCCGCTCCGGCCTGGCTGAGCGGGGACACGCGTATGTGGTCGGCATCCGCGGCGACATCACCGTCCAGCCGCACGAGGCACACCCCACCGCCCCCGCCTGGTCCGGAAACGGCCGCCGGCCCGTTCCCCGCTACCGGCAGCCGGCGGTGACGGTCGCGGAACTGGCAACGGCCGCCGGACGGGAAGCCTTCAGCGAGGTGACCTGGCGGGAAGGCTCCCGCGGCCCGATGACCTCCCGCTTCCTCGCGGTGCAGGTCCGGCCGGCGGGAGTGCGCTCACGCCGGCTGGCCCAGGCAGCCGCAGTGACCGAGCACGGCCGGTGGGACGGCGTCCTGCCCGAGGTACGACTGCTGACCGAATGGCCCGACGGCGAGGACAAACCGACCCGCTTTTGGCTGTCCGACCTGCCCGAGGACACCCCGATCCCGGAGCTGGTCCGCCTGGCGAAGATCCGCTGGCGCATCGAGCACGACTACCGCGAACTCAAACACGGCCTGGGCCTGGACCACTTCGAAGGCCGCTCCTGGACCGGCTGGCACCACCACACCACCCTGGTCACCGCCGCCCATGCCTTCCTCACCGAGCAGCGACTGGCCCCAAAAGCCGATACAACGGACTCACCCTCTACCAGACCCTCGACACCATCCAAGACCTGCTGAACTGCTGGACCGGCACCTGCACCACCTGCCACCGACCTCTCCCCAACAAGAGGCCACCAAGATCAAGACAGACCTAACGGAGTCCTACTAGGCGGGGCGTCGGCGATGTCTTGACGGAGAACCGCATCTGCGCGGCGAAGTTGTCCTGAACGATCCACGCCAGGCGAGGTACGACAAGCGGGGCCTACGTCTCCCACAGCACCGTCACCGTCGCCGCGATCTGGCTCTGGCTTCGTCCATGATCCGCCGACAGAACCTGGCGGTGAGGCGCTCGAAAACCAGTGGAGCAGCGCCGCTGTGCCCCATTACCGTGCTGCCGAACCAGTCGTCTAGTCAAGGACGTGCCGTTGTACACCCTGTGAGACCTCCCGAGTGCTGATTCGTCGCGCGTCGCGCATGTGCGCCGCGCTCCTTTCTGCTGCGGACTTCTCACTGAAACTGGTGTACTTCTGTGCTCAAAATCTGGGTGGTCATGCCCACCTGCCTGCCGCTCGTTCGCCGCCGTTGCCACGCGTGCACGTCCGAGCGCTTCCGGGCAAGCGGTAAATTTCGCGTCAACGCAAACCATAAGCTCCTCGACGCCTGGCTCCTCGCGCTCTGCACCGCTTGCGGGGACACGGCAAAGCTCACGGTCCTGGAGCGGATGTACGTGCGCTCCGTACGACCTGAGCTGCTGGACCGGCTGCATGACAACGACCCTGGCCTCACAGCTGAGCTGCTCCAGGATCCGCTCGTGCAGCGCCGTAATCGCATCGCCCTCGACTGGGACAACGCCTGGCGCCTCGACACCGGCGGATCGGATCACCTGGACCGCGAGGCGATCGACATCTCGGTCCGCTTTGCGGCGCGGATCCCCGTCCGGCCGGTGCGACTGATCGCTGAAGGGTGCGGTCTTTCGCGGGCCGAGGTCGAGAGACTGGTCACGGAGGGGAAACTCGTTTCGGCAGTCCGGCTGAGCGGCAAGCTCTCCGGCGACTTCACCTTCACGCTCAAGCGCTGAGCCCTCCTCGGGACCAGGGGCCTGTCCGGCATGATCCGCCGGACAGGCCCTGGCCCTGGTCGTCCTGGTCGTCGCGGCGCGATCGGGTTCGACGAACTTCGACTACCAAGGTGACTACGGAGCTCAGAGCGAAACGCACCAAACGCTCAGTTACTGACGTCGTTGGCCAAGGACACAGAACTCGTTACCTTCAGGGTCGGCCAATACAACCCACGATTGGTCACCCTGGCCAATATCAACACGCTGTGCGCCATGAGCCACCAGACGAGCCACCTCGGCGTCCTGGTCATCAGGCCTGAAGTCGAGATGCAGTCGGCTCTTAACCTTCTTGCTCTCCTCAAGCCGGACGAAGTCCAACCCCGGCAGGCGATCCGGCTCCGGGCGGATCTCGAACTCCTCATCAGAGGAGTGGACCACGACCCACCCAAGAGCCTCGGCCCACCACCGCCCCAAGGCCACCGGATCTACCGAGTGAACAATTACCTGTTCCCATTCCAAGGTCATCAGCCGAGCTTAGACCTCGCGGGCCTCGAAAACACACTCGCATGGAGAGGGCCGACTGGCCTGCAGTTTCGGTTAGTTCGGAGAAGGGCCCGGAAGCCAGGGATGCCGCGAGTGGTCAGCCTGACCGTGCGCACTTGTGCCGCGCGCGGGCCTGCCCCCGGACATGGATCTCGACGACCCGGAGCTCGTCCACTGGGTGGCGGACAAAACAGCCTCCACCAGCATTGTGCGGCCCTGACGCACGGCGGGCGCCTCTCTGGATGTGCATGAACGGGGCCTGTCGCGACAAGCTGGAGGGCGATGCCTCTGGCCCGGGGCGGTCCCTCCTGTCTGGCTTCGTGTGCGACGACACGGTGGACACAACCGCGACGACAACATCGCCCCGCTGTGGGTGACCGGCGATGCCACTTCGGTCCTGATCGACGCGTCCCCTGGACCCGCATCGACGACGTGCCCTGGCAGTGCATCGTCTCCCGGCTCGCGATGATCATCAGCGGTGGCGTACGGCACCTGCAGATCTGGAAATGCACCCCGGTCAGCGAGCGGCCCGGCCCCCTGTTCCGGGATACGGAACAGGGGGCCGGGCCTCAGCAGGCGAAACGAACAGGGTCAGGCCGTCTCCGGCGGGAAACGGTGTGTTCGCCGCCGGGGACGAACCGCTAAGAGCTCCTAACGGAATGAGATTGGCCCGTGTCCTCCAGCTGAGTGACTCAGTTGTCTACGTGTGAGGAAGCGTGATCCCCAACCATGGCTGGTTGACGATGATTTGTGGGTGAGGATCGAGCCACTGCTGCCGGTTCGGCACCGCCGGCATCGGCACCCGGGGCGGAAGGCGCTGGATGACCGCAAGGTGTTGTGCGGGATCATGTTCGTGCTCTACACCGGCATCCGGTGGGAGTGGCTGCCCGCTGAGCTGGGCTTCGGCTCGGGCATGACCTGCTGGCGACGCTTGCGGGACTGGAACAACGCTGGGGTGTGGCAGCGGCTGCACGAGGTGCTGCTGACCGAGCTGCGGGCAGCAGACCGCCTGGACATGTCGCGGGCGGTGATCGACAGCTCCCACATCCGGGCGCTCAAGGGCGGCCCAAAACCGGCCGGAGCCCGGTCGACCGAGGCCGAGCGGGCTCCAAACACCACGTGATCTGCGATGCGAGCGGCATCCCGCTGGCCGTGACGCTCACCGGCGGCAACCGCAACGACATCACCCAGCTCATGCCGCTCCTGGCGGCGATCCCGCCGATCCGCGGCAAACGAGGCCGTCCCCGGCAGCGACCGAGGGAGATCTATGCCGACCGCGGCTACGACCACGACTGCTACCGCCGCCTGGTCTGGGCGAAGGGCGTCAAGCCCGTCATCGCACGCCGCGGCACTGAGCATGGTTCCGGCCTGGGGACCAAGCGGTGGGTGGTCGAGCAGACCATCGCGCTGCTGCACTGGTTCGGCCGCCTGCGCATCCGCTGGGAGATCCGGGACGACATCCACGAGGCGTTCCTCAAGCTCGCCTGCTCACTCATCTGCTGGCGACGCCTCCGCACCGCATTGAGTTAGGAGCTCTTACCGGAGGAAGCCTCGACTGGGCTGGTGCCGCATAAGGCTGCGAAGGACGCCTCGCTGACGAGTCGCTCGGGGTTGTCGCCAGCCGAGATGAGCAGGGCAGCGGCGCTGTCCGGGCCGACGCCACGGACTTCCAGCAGGCCCGGCGTGCTGACTTCGACTGCCTCGGCTATTCGCGTGTTGAGATCGTCGATCTCCTCGGTCAGGTGCCGGATGCGGCGAGCCAGCAGCCTCAAGGTGTGGCGGGCGGCCCCGGCCGGCCCTCTCGCGTGCTGGGGGTCGAGGTCTGCGCATTGCTTGAACAGGTGCGGATTGCTCAGTCCCGCCAGCGACTCGCGGAGGGCGGCGTCAGCTGAGACCAGGACGCTCTTGAGCTGGTTGATCGCCTGGGTCCTGGACTTGATCGCGGACCCCTTCGCCAGCTTGAACAGTCGGAGCATCTCGACTGGACCGTCGCCGGTCTTCGCCGCGGCGGTGGCGCGTCCGGTCAGCACGGCGCGGGCTGCGGCCTCGGCGTCGATGGCGTCGGTCTTGCCGTGGCGGCGTCGGGCGGCCTTGTCGGGCTGGTTGACCTCGGGTACCACGACGCCCTCGGCGCGCAGGTGACGGGTCAGGGCGGCTCCGTCTAAGAGGTCGTTTCATCCTGTGGTTTCATCCCTGGATGCGGCTTTGATGCACTGGTGTCGGATCTCGCCAGGAGATGGTGTTCTCGCCGGTGAGGCGGCGGGCCATCAGGTCGGTCATCGCGAGGTGGATCATGGCTTCGGAACGGTGTGGGTGGGTTTCGTAGTCGCGGGCCAGGCGGCGGTGGAGCATCAGCCAGCCGTAGGTCCGCTCCACCGCCCACCGTTTCGGGATCGGGGTGAATCCTCTGCTCCCAGGGGTGCGTTGGACGATTTCGAGGTCGATGCCGAGGGTCGCTGCGTGCTCGACGAAGTGCTTGCGGTAGCCACCGTCGACCCAGACCTTGCGCAGGCCGGGGTGGTCGGCGGCAGCCTGTTCCAGGAGGGTGCGGCCGACCGTGGAGTCCTGGACGCAGGCCGCGGTGACCAGGACTGCCAGCAGCAGGCCGAGGGTGTCGGTGATGATGCTGCGCTTGCGGCCTACGATCTTTTTGCCCGCGTCGATGCCCTGACTCCGCGCGGGGACACTGGTGGAGGTCTTGACGCTCTGTGCGTCGATCACGCAGGCGGACGGGGTGGCTTCGCGGCCTTCCTGTAGGCGCACCAACTCCCTCAGCAGACCGTTGAGCTGGACGAACACCCCGTCTTTCTGCCACCTGGCGAAGTAGCCGTAGACACTCTGATGCGGCGGGAAGTCGTGCGGGAGATAGGCCCATTGGCAGCCGGTGCGGTCCACGTACAGGATCGCGTTCATGATCTCGCGCAGGTCATGCCGTGGTGGCCGGCCGAAGTCCAGGGCCCGGCCGCGGCGTTCGAAGCGCCAGGCGGACAGCACCGGCTCGATCAACTTCCAGCGGGCATCGGACAGATCACTTGGATACGCGCGACGTTCCGTCATGACCCGGGCATACCGCCGCCCGGGGGCGTGCGCCCAGGCGTGCATCCTGCCGCGTCGAAGCACGGGACAGACCCGGGCGTCCTGGCATGAGACAGGCACGCGCAGACCTCCACCCCATCCGTCACACCACCAGCCTCACCAAGAAGAACCGCCTCCACAGACTCACCAGCAGCACACCGAGAGGCGGAACAAACCAATATAGAGCGCCACACTTAGATGAAAACGACCTCTATCTGATCTTTTCGTTAGTTCTGTGGGGTTGGTGGGTGGATGGTGAGGCCGGTGTGGGTGAGGAAGGACCAGGGCAGTTGCGGGTTGTGGTTGATGCGGTGGATGCCTTGCTCGGTGGCGTCGGCGACATCGGCGAGGTGGTCGCCGGCGAGGTTGGCGAGCTCGCGCTTCTTGAGGGATGACCACAGCAGCTCCACCGGATTGAGCTCGGGCGCGTAGGCGGGTAATCGCTCCAGGGTCAGCCAGTCCTGTTCGGCGACCCAGGCACGCATGGCACGGCTCCAGTGGGCGGACAGCCCGTCCCAGACCAGCACCACCCGTTCCCCGGCGTAGAACACTTTGACCTGTTCCAGCACCTCGATCAGGGCGGTGGTGTCGTAACTGCCCGGCTTGAGATGGAAGCACAACCGCGGACCACGGTCGGGGTCGGGGGCGTGGTAACCGAGGGCTGCGGCCATCGAGGCGCGTTTCCAGTTCAGCCGGTGCCGCAGTGTCGGGGTGCGGCCGCGGGGCGCGTAGGTGCGGCGGACCTGGGGCAGCAGGGACACCCCCGATTCGTCGAGGAACACGATCCAGGCACGTGTGTTCACCGCCCCCTTTTGATGCGCGGCCACTCGTGCGCGATCCAGCGGGCGATCTCGGACTCGTTCCGCTCGAGGGCCCGACGCTCCGGGCGCTGCAGACTCCACCCCATCCGACCGGTCAGCAGCCGCCACACCGACGCCCGCGACAACGACACCCCTGTCAGCCGCTCGACGACCAGGCCCACCCGCTCCAACGTCCACAGATCGGCCTCGAAGCCATGTGCCTGGGCGCCTCGCTCCAGCGCGGCCCGCACCTCATCGACCTGGGCGTCGTCCAGCTTGGGCGGACGACCCGTGGCCGGACGCCGGCGCAAGGCATCAGCGCCGCCCTCCTCCCATACCCGCTTCCACCGCCGCACGCTCTCGCCGCTGACCTCCAGCATCCGTGCGATCTCAGTACTCGTGCGTCCCTGCCCGAACAACTCGGCCGCCCGCACACGCCGAGCCTCGGCCAACTGCGGCCGCGTCAAAGGAGGAACGACAGACTCGGAGGCAACAAACGAAGGCTTGAAAGACACCACAACAGGGTCCCACCAACACCCCGTCACACGCACAGAACTTACGAAAAGATCAGTAAGACGTCATCTCATTTGGTTGACTCGGTAGGCTGTCGGTCGTGGTGGGGATCGTTGAGCGGCTGGTGCCGGATGAGTTGCGGGAGTTGTTCCAGCGCGTGGTGCCAGAGGCGCCGTCACGGCCGCAGGGAAAGCGTCCGTCGGCTGCGGCAAACACGGTTGTTGTGTGGCGGACGCGGGCTTGGCGCCCGAGGCACCCGTGATGAGAGCAGTGCCAGCGACCGCGGCGCCAGCGTCTTAGAGCTCCTAACTCAATGCGGTGCGGAGGCGTCGCCAGCAGATGAGTGAGCAGGCGAGCTTGAGGAACGCCTCGTGGATGTCGTCCCGGATCTCCCAGCGGATGCGCAGGCGGCCGAACCAGTGCAGCAGCGCGATGGTCTGCTCGACCACCCACCGCTTGGTCCCCAGGCCGGAACCATGCTCAGTGCCGCGGCGTGCGATGACGGGCTTGACGCCCTTCGCCCAGACCAGGCGGCGGTAGCAGTCGTGGTCGTAGCCGCGGTCGGCATAGATCTCCCTCGGTCGCTGCCGGGGACGGCCTCGTTTGCCGCGGATCGGCGGGATCGCCGCCAGGAGCGGCATGAGCTGGGTGATGTCGTTGCGGTTGCCGCCGGTGAGCGTCACGGCCAGCGGGATGCCGCTCGCATCGCAGATCACGTGGTGTTTGGAGCCCGCTCGGCCTCGGTCGACCGGGCTCCGGCCGGTTTTGGGCCGCCCTTGAGCGCCCGGATGTGGGAGCTGTCGATCACCGCCCGCGACATGTCCAGGCGGTCTGCTGCCCGCAGCTCGGTCAGCAGCACCTCGTGCAGCCGCTGCCACACCCCAGCGTTGTTCCAGTCCCGCAAGCGTCGCCAGCAGGTCATGCCCGAGCCGAAGCCCAGCTCAGCGGGCAGCCACTCCCACCGGATGCCGGTGTAGAGCACGAACATGATCCCGCACAACACCTTGCGGTCATCCAGCGCCTTCCGCCCCGGGTGCCGATGCCGGCGGTGCCGAACCGGCAGCAGTGGCTCGATCCTCACCCACAAATCATCGTCAACCAGCCATGGTTGGGGATCACGCTTCCTCACACGTAGACAACTGAGTCACTCAGCTGGAGGACACGGGCCAATCTCATTCCGTTAGGAGCTCTTACTGATCTTTTCGTAAGTTCTGTGCGTGTGACGGGGTGTTGGTGGGACCCTGTTGTGGTGTCTTTCAAGCCTTCGTTTGTTGCCTCCGAGTCTGTCGTTCCTCCTTTGACGCGGCCGCAGTTGGCCGAGGCTCGGCGTGTGCGGGCGGCCGAGTTGTTCGGGCAGGGACGCACGAGTACTGAGATCGCACGGATGCTGGAGGTCAGCGGCGAGAGCGTGCGGCGGTGGAAGCGGGTATGGGAGGAGGGCGGCGCTGATGCCTTGCGCCGGCGTCCGGCCACGGGTCGTCCGCCCAAGCTGGACGACGCCCAGGTCGATGAGGTGCGGGCCGCGCTGGAGCGAGGCGCCCAGGCACATGGCTTCGAGGCCGATCTGTGGACGTTGGAGCGGGTGGGCCTGGTCGTCGAGCGGCTGACAGGGGTGTCGTTGTCGCGGGCGTCGGTGTGGCGGCTGCTGACCGGTCGGATGGGGTGGAGTCTGCAGCGCCCGGAGCGTCGGGCCCTCGAGCGGAACGAGTCCGAGATCGCCCGCTGGATCGCGCACGAGTGGCCGCGCATCAAAAGGGGGCGGTGAACACACGTGCCTGGATCGTGTTCCTCGACGAATCGGGGGTGTCCCTGCTGCCCCAGGTCCGCCGCACCTACGCGCCCCGCGGCCGCACCCCGACACTGCGGCACCGGCTGAACTGGAAACGCGCCTCGATGGCCGCAGCCCTCGGTTACCACGCCCCCGACCCCGACCGTGGTCCGCGGTTGTGCTTCCATCTCAAGCCGGGCAGTTACGACACCACCGCCCTGATCGAGGTGCTGGAACAGGTCAAAGTGTTCTACGCCGGGGAACGGGTGGTGCTGGTCTGGGACGGGCTGTCCGCCCACTGGAGCCGTGCCATGCGTGCCTGGGTCGCCGAACAGGACTGGCTGACCCTGGAGCGATTACCCGCCTACGCGCCCGAGCTCAATCCGGTGGAGCTGCTGTGGTCATCCCTCAAGAAGCGCGAGCTCGCCAACCTCGCCGGCGACCACCTCGCCGATGTCGCCGACGCCACCGAGCAAGGCATCCACCGCATCAACCACAACCCGCAACTGCCCTGGTCCTTCCTCACCCACACCGGCCTCACCATCCACCCACCAACCCCACAGAACTAACGAAAAGATCAGTAGACCCGCAGCTATTTCCCAGATCGAGCCCGTTGCTCCGGGCGTGAGCGGCCCAGATGGCGGACTCGGCCGACCGCACAAGACTTTGGCGGCATGAATAGGCCGGCGCAACAGCATGAGGATGTCCCGGACAGTCCGTTGCTGTCCGGCCTGGTCAAAGCCATGTCCGGATTCCTGTCCGGGCCTTGTGGCCGGAGGAGGCCGCAGCCCCGGCGCGGCAGCGTCATCCCGAACAGCAAACGGGCGATGCGCGGTTGTTTGCGCATGGGCCGGTGAGCCGGTCTGCCGCCGAAACACGTCGGCGGGATCGACGGTCACGAAGCTAGGGTGCCCAGCATGAACTCCGCAGCCATACATGGGGCAACGCTCCACTACGACGACCTCGGCCCCTCGGGCGGGCTGCCTGTCCTCCTGATCCACGGGCATCCCTTCAACCGCAGCCTGTGGGCGCCCCAGGCCAGGGCGCTGTCCGAGGCTGGGTACCGCGTCATCGCCCCAGACCTGCGCGGCTACGGCGACAGCAGCATCACCCCAGGCAAGGTCTACCTGTCCGATTTCGCCGACGACCTCGCCGGCCTGCTCACCCACCTCGGCATCGAGCAGGCGGTGGTGGGCGGTGTCTCCATGGGCGGCCAGATCGCCATGGAGTTCCAGCGCCGTCACCCGCACCGCGTGCACGCACTCGTACTGTCCGACACCTCCGCCCCCGCCGAGACCCACGAGGGCAAGGAGTTCCGCAACCGTCTGGCCGGCCGGCTCATCGCCGAGGGCATGGACGGATACGCGGGCGAGGTCATCGACAAGATGCTCGCTGCCTATAACGTCACCGCCCTGCCGGATGTGGCCGCGCACGTCCTGGACATGATGCGCGCCACCAATCCCCGCGGCGCCGCGGCAGCACTGCGGGGACGGGCCGAACGCCCCGACTACCGGGAGACGCTGGCCGCCGTCCGCACTCCAGTACTGATCATCGTCGGCGCGGACGACGTCTACACGCCCCTTGCCGACGCCGAGGCCATCCACCGCCTCGTCCCGCACGCCACCCTGACCGTCATCGACCAGGCTGGTCATCTCCCCGGTGCCGAGCAGCCCGAACGCTTCAACGCCGCCCTGCTCGACTTCCTCACCCAGATGGCCATTCATGCATAACCCGCACCCGAAAGCCGCGACCCGCGAGCAGCAAGAAGCAACGCCAGCCCCGTCTCGGCCTGGCGCCGTACCCTCGACGGTCGGCGCATAGGCCGGTCCAGCACGGAGATGGATTCCTGACGTACTCCGTGTGGCAAGCCGCACGAACCCACCGTGGACCAAGAGGTGACTCGGCAGCAAGTCCGCTTCCAAGGATCAGCAGCAGACTTCACAGGTGGCGCGGACGATGAGGCGACCCCCTGTTCGTGGTGCGGACGTCGTGAATCTCGATGGTGCTCCTGACCCACTGCCTGTCCGCGAACGCAGGTGTTCGATCCCTGCTTGCATCTTCCGTTCTGCGACGGGATCACAGTGCGCCACCGCTGAGACCGCGAGCGGGCATCCGGCTCAGACTCCTGTTGGTCCCCGTCGGCCTTCGATGATGTCCGCGATGCCGTCGAGTAGCGGTCGAAGGCCGAACTCGAACAGTGCGTCGAGGTTCAGGTCGTAGCCGTCCTTGAAACCTGTCACGATCCGGGTGAATACGGGGTACCGGTTCGACTTGATGATCACTTGCATCGATGAGGCTTGGAGCTCCATCCACTGGTCTTCGGTGAGACCTGTGGCGGCCTCGGCCTGGGCTTCCCGTTCCAGGTTGACCGCGATGCCTTGAATGTAGCTGTACAGCAGCACATGCAGGTCGAACATGGTCACCGGGTCGAGGCCATGACCGTCCAGGGCGCTGAGCATCCACTCGCCGTGCACCATCAGATTCGGAAGCATCAGCGGGCGGTTGAGCGGACCGATATGGGCCAGCCATGGGTGCTTGCGGTGCAACCGCCACATGGTGTGCGCGCCGAGCTCCAGTCGGGCCCGCCATCCCTCGGGCCCCCGGGCTGGATAGGTCATCTCGCCGTAGGCGGCGTCGGCCATCAGCAGGACGAGTTCGTCCTTGCTGCCGACATAGCGGTATGGGGACATGGCGGCTACGCCCAGACGGGCGGCGACACCGCGCATGGAAAGTGCGGAGAGTCCCTCGGTGTCGGCGACCTCGATGGCGGCGCGGATGATCCCCTCCTGGGTCAGCTCCTGATCCGTGGCGAGGACGGTGCGCCGCTTCGAAGGCCTGCGTACCGACTGGCCGGCGACGACAGTGGCGGCACGCGGGCGGGTTTCCACGATCCCTTCCATGCGCAGTGTGGTCAGAGCCTTGGTGGCGGTGGCCAGCGCGACGCCCCAGTCCCTGGAGATCTGACGGGTTGACGGGACCTTGTCGCCCGGGGTGAGTTCGCCGTCCAGGATGCGGCGCCGGATGTCGGCGACGATGCGCGCATAGGGCGGGTCGGATGCCTCGGCCACGCTGTGTCCCTTTCTTGTTCGCTTCTTTTCTGGATCTTCTCTGGTCTTTTGTCCTGTACTAGTGCAGAGCATACCAGCAGCGACGTCAGCGGCAGGCCCTTCTGACATAGTACAGCCAGGCGTTAACAGCATTTGGCAGCCCTACGAGTACGCCGTACATTCAGTTGTGTACACCGTATGGAAAGGGTTTCAGTATGAAGACGGTCCTCATCTCCGGCGGCGGAATCGCCGGATCTGCACTCGCGCACCTGCTGCACCGCCGCGGCCTCGCGCCCGTGATCGTGGAGCGTGCCCCCGGTCTGCGCCGAGGCGGCCAGGCTGTCGACATCCGCGGCGTCGCACTCGACGTAGTTGACCGCATGGGCCTGCTGGAGCAGGCGAGGGAGGTGCGCACCCGGATGCGCGGGATGTCGATACTCGATCCCGACGGCAACGAGATTGGCCGGTCCACCGAGGCCACCTTCAGCAGCGGCCGGCTCGACAGCGCTGACATCGAGCTGCTGCGGGAAGATCTGGTCCGCCTGCTGCACGAGCACACGCGTCATGACGTCGAGTACCTCTTCGGAGACAGCGTCACGGCTCTCAACCAGGACGCGGACGGTGTGCGTGTCCACTTCGCGCACGGTCCCTCGCGCACTTTCGATCTGGTGGTGGGGGCCGACGGACTGCACTCGACGGTCCGGCGGCTGGCTTTCGGTGCGGAAGAACGCTTCTCCAGCCATCTGGGCAGTTATGTATCGGTGTTCAGCGCGGACAACTTCTTGGCCCTGGACAACTGGCAGATGTGGCTGCAGGACGGCGACGCGGGATTCGGCATCATGCCCGTACGCGACAACGCGGAACTGAGGATCGCCTTCGGCTTCCAGTCCGGCCCTCTCGACGGCGACCATCGCGACACCGAGTGGTTCCGCGAGCGTGTCACCGACAAGCTCGCGTCGCTGCGCTGGGAGGCAACGAGGCTGGCGAAGGCCGCCGCCGAAGCACCCGATTTCTACTGTGACGCGATGGCCCAGATCCGTATGGATCACTGGTCGCGAGGCAGGGTAGTGCTGCTCGGGGACGCGTGCTACTGCGCGTCCCCACTGTCGGGTCAGGGGACGAGTCTGGCCCTGGTCGGCGCCCATGTGCTCGCCGACGAGCTAGGCCGGGCTGGCGAGGACCACCGCGGCGCGTTCGCCCGCTACGAGGAGCGCATGCGGCCGTTCGTCGAGCTCAACCAGGCGCTGGCCACCGAGAACGCGGGCGGACCGGCCTCCGAGACGTCTGTGACGCGGGCCAAGAACGCCATCGCACTCGACAGTTGACAACGCGGCCAACCCCCGGCTGTTGGCCGGTCACCGAACGTGAAGGCAGGGCATTCCGCAGCTACTGATAACCAGACGTACCAACAGCGCTCACGTCCTCGGGCTGGTGTTTGAGGTAGGCGGTGGTCAGGACGACTTCCGTGCCGGTGCCGTCGCGGCTTGGAAGTGCCGGTTGGGGCAGCGGCCCTGAGGGGTACCGCGGCCGCACTGCCCCGTGCAGGCGCCGCGCCACTCAGCGGCTTGTTTCGCAGCCAGGGAGATCACCCGGCCAGTCGGCGGGGTATCGGTCCTTGTTCTCCGGCCGGATCGGCATGGTCATTCTTCTGCGCGGCGACGGCAACCAGGCGGCGGATCCGTGCGGCGGTGTGGCCGGCGTATCCGGTCGGCCACTTCCGACTGACGAGCTCGATGTGGTGCCCGGTGGTCATCTCCCAGGTGACGAGCGGGAGATCAACCGAACCGGGCGCCGGGTTGACCCGCGTGTTGTGGCCCCTACGGACCAGGTCGACGGCCAGCCGCACGCGGTAGTCGGCCGCGCTGTCGGCTTTGAGCTGCTCGTCCAGGGCGGCGGCCCACGGCATCAGCGGCCGCTTCTTGTTGGCCAGCGGCCCGTACGGCCGGGGTCGTTGGAGTCCCCAGGCCGGGTCGGCGTCCTCGGGGCGGGTGGCGGCGATGATCGCCTCCACTCCCCCGCCGGGCACGCCGTAAGGCCTTCCGGCTGCTGATTGCGGTACTCGCGATCGCGGACGGACGGCGCCGCGAGCGCTTCTGCTCCGGCGGATGCGGTCACTGGTGGCACAGGCTGTCCGCCGCTGATTCCGCCCGATCAATCAGATCGGAAGGGGTCTCGTGAACTCTTCCGGCATCGGGACTGGTGGGCTCGCATGTTGAGGCGTCGCGTATTCAATGTCTGCGGAGGAGTTCAGTCACTCAGCATGTGCTTCGCTCTCATATGCGGCTGCGATGTGGCGACTTGAGAAAGGGTGGCGCACCCACACCGTCCGCCCAGCCGGCCTCGCTGTCAGCGCTCTGTGTCATGATGCGGACGCGTCCCAGGGGAGCGGGCCGCGGTCTACTGATTGCCAGGGGGTTGGGGATGGGCGCGGGTACGGAGCCGGACGGCTCGTCCAGGTCCGACGAGGAGTGGGAGCGGTTTCTGCGCGAGTCGGTGGCGGGTGCCGCCAACTCGCCCAAGGAGCCGTCGGCGCGGGCCCGCGACGTGGCAAAGCGGCTGCGCGCGGAGCCCGTCCGCGGCCCGGAGGGCTGGCGCAGCTACACGCCCGCGCGGCCCAAGCGGCGCACGGGCTGGTACGTGGTCGGACTGCTGGCCTCGCTGGCGCTGCTCGTGGTGGCGCTCGCGCCGGGGCGGATAGTGAACCTGTTCGCCGGCGACGACCCTGACTCCCCGCCGCTGGCGGCCGAGACCGCCCGCCCGACCCAGGTACCTCCGGCAGAGGCGGCCCAACGCCCCACCATGGAGGAGCCGTTCCGCGGTTCGCCGGCGGCGAGCTGGGCGAGCGGAGCGGCGGGGATCACCGTGCCGAAGGCCGGGGCGGTCGGCTGGATGAGCGCGGCCGAGGTCGAGCGGGCCCTCGCCCGCAGCCGGGACTTCCTCGTCGCGTCCGGCCTGGACCGCGGGGTGCTGCAGGGCGAGCGCCCCGAGAAGGCGATTGCACTGATCAACCCGCACCAGAAGGACGTCCAAGACCTCCTGAAAACCGCTTTCCGAACCCCGAGCGAGAGGAACGACCCCCTCCTCCTCTTCAGCCGCTTCCAGCCCTCCCGCACCCGCCTGGTCGGCGACGTCGTGAAGACCCGGGGCCGGCTCACCTACCGGGAGGGCGAGCGCGGCGCGCTCCAGGTGACCGCCGACGTCACCTTCGTCTACCCGGTCACCCGCCCGGACGCGGGCGGCGACGACGAGATCGTGCGCACGATCGTCCGGCGCGAGCTGGTCCTGAGCTGGGACGACCCTGACAAGGTGATCACCGAACCGGGCACGTTCTCGATCGTCTCGTACAAATACGACATGACCAACGGCGGCTGCGGCGCCCCCACGGGCTACTTCACCCCGCCCTTCGGCACGGACCGCCGGGCGGACGAGGCGGGCCCGGAGGTCGACCCGTACGACCGCAGCGCGCCGGTCGGGCGGGGCGAGTCCTCTGGGGACGGGTGCGGGAGGGCGACGCGGTCCTAGCGCGGCCTTGACCGGTGGCTCGCATGTTGAGGCGTCGCGTATTCCTCGTTGAGTTCGGTCCTGATGTCACCGTACTTCCGAGACCAACGTGCCTGCGGGACTGCCGCGCTACAGCCCTGGGCCCGCCTCCAGGACGGGTGTCGCCTGTTCGCATCCGATGCAATTGGCGTCGGTAGGACAAAGGGACCGTGGTTGGCGCTGAGATAGGTCTCGATGCCGGTCCGACTGCCGGCCTTCTCCGGGTTGCCCCGGCCGGCGCCGACTGCCGCGCGAGGTAGACAGGTAGACAGCCCCAAGTTCGGACAGATCTGGGCAGTCGGACCGCCGTGCTCTCTCAGCCGGCGTGAAGGATCCGAAAGCGATCGGGTTCCGCCGGATCTCGATCAACGACTTGGATTGGCGTCCAAGCCCATTGCCAAACGCTGATGCCTGGCGGGCGGGAGAACTGGATCTGCCCGCGGGTGCCTTCGACTGCAATGCGCGGCCAGGATTCGGCAGTGCGCGCCCGGTCCACGCCGTGAGAACGCAGCACATCGGCGAGGACGGCGACCGTGTCGTAGCCCTCGAAGGCGACGAAGGAGGGCGCTTCGGCCAGCCGCTCGCGGAGGGCCGTCTCGACTCGTGCACCGAGTGGGCTGAGGCGCTCGGGCAGGTAGCGCAAGAACGGGATCGCGGCGCTGTCGTCGCCCAGCAACGTCGCCCATTCGGCGAACTCCGGTTGCCCGGCCGGAGCACCAATCATGATCTCGGCGAGGCGCTGGTCGCGGCGGACAGACTTGACGATCGACACTGCCGGCTCCGGGTGGCCGACCAGAAGAAGGAGGGCTGTCGCGCGATTGTCGACGAGTTCGTCGCACACGGCCGTGGGGGCGAGCGCGCGCATGTCGAGTTCGATGACGGTGCCGCCGCGTGGAGCGAGGTAGTCCCGCAGAATGCGGGCCCCAGATGCCCAGTAGACACTCGACTCGGCTGCTACGGCGATTCGACTGTGGCCCGCGCTGAGGAGGAAGTCTGCGTAGATCTGCCAGCCGTGCGTCTGCGCGGGTGCGAGGCGCGCGACCCATTCCGTCGGCTGTTCGGTGAGCGCGTCGAGAACCGCTGACGAGCAGAGGAACGGCAGGCCGAGGGCGTCGGCCCTGGCGGCAGCGGCGCGAGCGGCGACGCTGTGATACTCCCCCGCCAAGGCAGCAACGCCCAGGCGCGCCAATTCATCTACGGCCGCCGCGGCCCTCTGTGGAACAGCCGCGGTGTCTCGGACCACCAGCTCGAGTGGTCTTCCGACGATCCCGCCGGCGTCATTGACTTCGCGAACGGCCAGCTCGAGTCCAGCGAGCAAGTGTTGGCCTGCCTCGACCCAACCAGGCCGAGTTAGCGGAACGAGAGCACCGATCTGGACGGATGGTCCGTCAGTCCGCTCCGCTCCAGGTGGCGACGGTGGCGTATTCATGCGTTGGCGTCTCCCGTGTGACGATTCGGTTGCCGTTTCCCCGGATCGCGGAGTGGCAAGGCCCGGTAGTACGCGTTCATCTCATCCCGCCGTGGCGGGCGCACCTGGGTGACCATGCCGGACATTGCATCCACCACCATCGCCGACAGACAACCGATTATTTGTTCGCTGAGCTGCCAGGCTTCAAGAAACCTTCCATTGATCCCCGAGGCCGTCTTCCTGACGCGGACAGCTGCGAGGCCACCCCGGCCTTGTGCAGAACACACCGGCTAACCGCTGAGCAGGGCTCCACAGAAGCGTTGCGACGTCACTGAACGCATTGCAGAACGCGCCTGAGGCACTCGGAGGACCGGCGGGTGCACGCTCAGCCCCCGCCAGGAATTCAGGAACCCCCGTTTGCTTCGGTCAGTCCAGGGGTGAAACCGGGCGCCTGTGGTGCCGTTCGGCAGGGTCCGCGGGGCAGGGCGACCGGCGGGGGGTGGGCTGGGGCTCGCTCTGGCCCAGCAGCTGCAGGGCGGCTTCGGGGCCGCTGTCGCGGCGGGCTGCGGCGACGTCGCGCACACCGAGCTCTCCTGACGGGCATCAGACGCGACCCACGTTCGTCCCCCGTCAAGACCAAAGGTAAAGATCAAGCTCACAGAATGGGCCGCCTTCCGATCCGTGCGCGGCGGGGGCAAGGCGAGTGCGAAGGAAGATCACTACTCTGCATGAGTGCTCTCATACGACGAGTTGACTTCACCAGAGCGTGAGCTGTGGGACGCGTTCCCCGAGGGACGCCGCGTGGACCTGCGCACGGGTGTGCCCGAGGACGACCGTGTCGCCGAGGGTCGGCAGTGGGGCCTCGGGCGGACGGTTCGGGCCGCCGTGATCGTGGCGCTCCTCCTGGGCGCGAACAGCGCGCAACCAGGCGCCGTCGCATGCCTGAGGCTCGCCGGGGCGCGGATATCCGGACACCTCAACCTGGCCGGCGCGCAGATCGCTCACGTCCTCTGGCTCGAGGACTGCTGGTTCGAGGAGGGTGTGAACCTCTCCGGAGCGTCGACCCAGTCGATTGCGATCGTGGGCAGCCGAGTGCCGGGCGTGGAAGCCGGCTTGATCCGTATCGAGGGGCGCCTCGACCTGCGGCGCTCTCGCCTGGAAAGCGGCTCTGCCTCGCCCTTCCACCGCAGGGTCACCGCCTTGTCGCTCATCAACGCCCACGTGAGCGGCGCCGTGAATCTCAGTGGCGCCGAGATCACCGCACCTGAGGAATGGGCCGTGTCCGCCGGCGGACTGGTCGCGGAGGGCGGCGTCTACTGCGTGGACGGATTCGTCGCGCACGGTGAAGTCCGTCTCATGGGGGCACAGTTGCCAGGGGGACTGCACATGCGGGGCGCACTGCTGGAACGCCCCGGCCAGCGTGGCGTGGCGCTCGCCCTGGACAACGCCGTGGCCTCGACGCTCGACTTCTCCGACGGGTTCATCGCGAACGGGACCGTACGGCTGCGGGGTGCTCGGATCTCGGACAACCTGACCTTTGAAGGAGCGGTCCTGAACGGGCCGCCCGACGGCCACGGCCCGTCATTGGTCGCCCTGCTGATGCAGGCCGTCGACTTCGACTTCACCCTCGCCCGGCCACCGTCCGGCACCGTGGACCTGCGGGGTGGGCAGGTGTCCTACCTCCACGACAGCGACCACAGCTGGCCGGACGTGGTGGAGTTGGACGGCTTCGTCTACGGCTCCATCAAGGTGGACGAGGCAGGCGAGCGGCGGGAGGCAGTGGGGCGGCGGGACTCCGTGACCCACCGTGTGGCGTGGATACGACGCGGCCCGGGCTACAACCCCCAGCCCTACGAACAGTTGGCGAGCTGGTACCGGAAGGCCGGCCACGACGACGACGCCCGCCGCGTACTCCTGGCCAAACAACGCCATCGGCGTCAAACTCTGCTCCCAGCCGCGCGCGGGTGGGGGCACCTGCTCGACGTGACCGTCGGCTATGGCTACCGCCCCTGGCTGGCCGGCGTCTGGATCCTCGCGCTGACCCTGCTGGGCAGGCTGTCCTTCGGCACTCACTCCCCCACCCCGGTGAAACAGGGCGAAGGCGCCCCGTTCCAGCCCCTCGTCTACACGCTCGACCTCTTGATCCCCATCGGTGCTCTGGGCCAGCGCACGGCCTGGTACTGGTCTAACGCCAGCCTCCAGTGGCTGGCCTACCTGCTGATCGCCTGCGGCTGGGTGCTGACGACCGCCGTCATCGCGGGTGTCACCCGCACCCTGCAGAAGAGTTAGTGGTCGACAGCTGAGCTCAGGCATTGTCGGCAGAGCAGTGCGCATCCGAGGGTGAGGAAGCCTCGTGGATGTCGGCGTTGCCGCCGCGAATGGTGCACGGCCGCGCACCGTTGAGCACGGCGCCTACCGAGGCTTTCTCGCCAGTTGGGGGGCACCCGGTAGGCCTACCAGTTGTCCCACGCCTGCTGCGTCTACGGGTTGTCAGTCCACGGATGGACCGTCAGCCCGTACCAATCGCCTTGCCTCTCCATCCGCTGCCGATGCGACTCGGCCAGGGCGACCAACGGAAGGATGTGGCAGCGGCAGCCGCGGGAGGCGCGCGCACCGCTCTGACACGGGCGTCGTGATGCCCTTGAACAGCGCACCCCGAACCGGGCCCCGGGGATGTCATGACTGTTCCCCCGGGCCCCGTGGTGTGTCCGGGTCAGGTCAGGTCGGTGCTCTGCGGGCCGCCGGTCCCCTCCGCCGTCGGACAGTCTCACCCCGAAATGGCCTTCCGGGCCGACCGGCACGCTCCTCCCCATCGCCTTCCAGGGTGTTACCGGCGGTTTGTCGAAATGCTGTGCCTGTACGACCCATCCAGCCGGGTCTCAACTCGTAAGACACAACATGCCAATTGCCGGTGAGATATGCCACACGATCGAAAGTTAAACCGTATGCGAACCGCGGGAGTTCATCGGCGGAGGGTCCGTGTTCGGAAGTCGCGACCAAATATTTTCAGCCCCGCCGGGCGAGGGCCGAGATGTCGCCGAGGGCGGTCGATTCGGGGTGGCGGGTCGGGGCGGGGATGACATTCCGGCCATCGCGTACGGGGCCACCGTCGACGGTCGGGGTGGACCCGGAGGGAAACAGAGGTGTCCCCTCGCGTATATCAAGGGGTGCACAGAACCAGACATATGGCGCGAACCTCTCGATTGGCTGCGCTCTGGCCTCCCTGTATGTTTCACATTGCAACAAACCCGCCGCCATGCCGGCCCGCCCGGCCAGGAGGAGAGTCACCATGAACGACGCCCTGCGTCAGCAGAGTTGGAAGATTCAGACGGAATTACCTGTCGAGTACGAGATAGTCGAAAGTCATGGCCTGCTCGACCCGGGGAACCCTGAACTCCTCACCATTCCCGGGGGAGGTCGGGGGGCGGGTACCCGCCTCGTCATCCTCGACCATTCCGTTGACGAGTTGTACGGCGCGAAAATTCGAACCTACTTCTCGGACAATGAGGTGGTGGTCGATTATCTGACGCTTCCCGGCTCGGAGGAGAACAAGTCCATCGAGCGCGTCCTGGAAGTGGTCAACAAGCTCAACGAGGTCGGCACCAACCGCCTCAGCTCCCCGCCCATCGTCATCGGCGGCGGTGTCGTGGCGGACGTGGTCGGGCTCGCCGCGAGCCTCTACCGACGGGGAATCCCCTTCGTTCGGGTGCCCACCACTCTGCTCGGTCAGGTCGACGTCAGCGTCGCCGCCAAGTCCGGCATCAACTACGGGGGATATCGCAACCGTCTCGGCGCCTACACCCCTCCTCCGAGAACGCTGATCGACCGTCGCTTCCTCGCCACCGTCCCCGACCGGCAACTGCGCAACGGCATGGGCGAGATCTTCAAGATGGCCCTGATCAAGGATCTGCGTCTCTTCGAGCTCCTTGAGGAGTACGGCGCGATGCTCATCGGGTCGCGCTTCCAGGACCCGGAGCCCGGAGGCACCGGCCTGCCGGGAACGGTGGCCGACGAGGTCATCGGCCGGGCCATCGCGGGAATGGCCGAGGAACTCCAGCCCAACCTGTGGGAGAAGGACCTTCAGCGGTCCGTGGACTACGGGCACTCCTTCTCCCCTCTGGTGGAGATGCGGGCCCTTCCCGAGTTGCTGCACGGTGAGGCCGTGGCCATGGACTGCGTCTTCTCCGCCCTCATCGCCGCCGACCGCGGCCTGATCGACGGCGCCCAGTTCGAGCGCATCGTCGCGGTGGCACGGCGCATGGGGCTCGAACCGTCCCACCCGCTCTTCTGCGACGTGGCACTCGTCCTGGAGGGCCTCGCGGACACCGTGCTGCACCGCGACGGCCGGCAGAACCTGCCGATGCTCACCGGGATCGGCGAGGTCTGCTTCCTCAACGACGTCACCGAGAACGAGATCGAGCGGGCTTGCGACGGAATGGGCCGCCTGCTCGACACGGACGCCGGCTGTCTGGACCGGCCCGTGGGGGCCGACCTATGAGCGAAGGCGCCGACGCCCGGGGCTCCGTGGACCAGAAGGTCGTGGTCGTCACCGGCGGCAGCGCGGGTATCGGCCGCGCGTCCGCCGCCGCGTTTGCCGAGGCGGGCATGCGGGTCGTCATCGCCGCCCGCAGCGAGGTCTGCGGCGCCGAGGCCGAGCGCGAGATCCGGTCGCGCGGCGGCCAGGCGCACTTCGTCCGCTGCGACGTCACCAGCCCGGACCAGGTCCACGACCTCTTCACGCGAGCGGTCGAGCGGTATGGCCGAGTGGACTGCGCCTTCAACAACGCCGGTGTCCCCGGTGACGGACGCCTCGCCGACCTCGCGCCCGAGGACTTCGACCGTGCCTTCGCCGTCAACACCCGGGGCCTGTGGCTCTGCATGCGGGAGGAGCTGCGGCTCATGTCCGCCCAGGGAGGCGGCGGCAGCATCGTCAACAACACGTCGGTGCACGGCATCCGCACGGTGTTCCCCGGCATCGGCGCCTACGTCGCGTCCAAGCACGCCGCGGTGGCCCTGACCCGCGTGGCGGCCATGGAGAACGGACACGAGGGCATCCGCGTGAACGCGGTCGCCCCGGGCCCCATCGAGTCCGACATGCTGGCCGCGTCGGAGGCTGCCGTCGGCGGCGCGACGACCTGGCGCGGGCTGATCCCGTCCGGTGAGATCGGCACCCCGCGCCAGGTCGCCGACGTGGCGCTGTGGCTGTTCTCCGCATCTTCCTCGTACGTCAACGGGCAAGTCATCGGCGTCGACGGCGGATTCCTCGCGACCTGACCCGATCGCCTCCCTACCCCTGCTCCGCGGAGCGAAGGACACACCCATGGAAAGCTTCACCACCCACGACTTCATCGTGGTCGGCGCGGGCGCGGCCGGAAGCGTCGTCGCCGCCCGGCTCAGTGAGGACCCCGCACGCAGCGTCCTGCTCCTGGAGGCCGGGCCACCGGACGCCGACGCGCGCATCGCCCGGCCCGCCTCCTGGCCTTCGCTGCTCGGCGGCGAACTGGACTGGGGCTACCGGACCGTGCCGCAGACCGCCCTCCACGACAGACGGCTCGCCTGGCCGCGCGGCCGGGTCGTGGGCGGATCCGGGGCGATCAACGCAATGGTGCACATCCGGGGCGCCGCCTCCGACTTCGACGCCTGGCAGCGCTGGGGCGGTGACACCTGGGACGCGCAGCACTTCCTGCCGTACCTGGAACGCCTGGAAGGGCCCGCCCACGCCGCGCCGTACGGCAGCCTCCCCGTGGCGGAGAACACCCAACCCCACCCCTTCACCGCCGCGTTCGTCGAAGCCGCGCAGAAGTACGGCCTGCCCGGCAACCCGGACTTCAACGCCCGCCGGCAGGAGGGCGTGGGCCTCTACCGCACCAACCGCACCGCCGACGCCCCCGGCGCTCCGGCCCGCCGCGGCAACACCGCCCACACCCACCTCAGGCCGGCCCTCGAACGCCGAAACCTCACCCTGGTGACGGACGCCGCGGTCCTCGGCCTCGTCACGGACGGCGGCCGCGTCACCGGTGTCCGGGTCCGGCGCGGCGGCACGGTGACCTCCGTGGCCTGCACGACGGAGGTCGTGGTGTGCGCCGGGGCGGTGGCCGCCCCGCAGCTGCTGCTGCTCAGCGGCATGGGTCCCGCCGCCGACCTGGCGGCGCTGGACATCCCCGTGACGGCCGACCTGCCCGGCGTAGGCGCCAACCTCCACGACCACGTGCAGGTGTCGCTCGCCTACGACACCGCCGAGGGCCACCCCGTCGCCGACTTCTCCAACCTCGGCGAGGCAGGCGGCTTCGTCCGCCTCGACAGCGTGGCGGCCGAGCCCGAGGTGCAGCTGTCCTTCGCACCGATGAAGGACCTCAACAACGCGGCCCGGCTCGGACACGGCTTCACCATCGGCCCGGGCGTCACCCGCCCCCTCAGCCGCGGCCGCCTCACCCTGGCCTCCGCCGACCCCGACGCGCACCCGCTGATCGACCCCGCCTATCTGACGGACCCCGCCGACGTGGACGTCCTGGTGGAGGGCGTGCGCATCGCACGTGACATCGCCGCCACCGATCCGCTCGCGGGCCTGACCACCGGCCGCGCCCCACTCGGCGCGACGGCCACCCGCCGCGAGGTGGAGGCGTTCGTGCGGGCCAACGCCCAGACCCAGTTCCATCCGATCGGCACCTGCCGGATCGGCGTCGACGGGGACGCCGGAGCGGTCGTCGACCCCAGGCTCCGGGTGCGGGGCACGAGCGGGCTGCGGGTGGCCGACGCCTCCGTCATCCCGAACATGATCACCGGGAACATCCACGCCGCCGTGGCCGCGGTCGCCGAACGCGCGGCCCGGTTCATCCAGGAGGACCACGCATGACAGGGGACCACGCATGACGACACACGACGAGCACGACGGCACCCTGCGCTGGGGTGTCCTCGGAGCCACCTCCTACATCGCCACCCACCTGATGCCGGCCGTCGCCGCGACGCCCGGCTGCGCGCTGACCGCGGTCGCCAGCCGCCCCGAACGGGCCGCCGCCGCGGCGGAACTCGGCCGCGCCCACGGCGCCACGGCCCACCCGGACTACGCGGCGCTCCTCGCGGACCCCGCGGTCGACGCCGTCTACATACCGCTGCCCAACACCGAACACGTCGACTGGACCCTGCGGGCCCTGGCGGCCGGCAAGCACGTCCTGGTCGAGAAACCCATGGCGATGGACGAGGAGGGCTGCGCCCGGATCGAGAAGGCGGCCGAAGCGGCGTCCCGCAGCGTCATGGAGGCGTTCATGTACCGCTTCCACCCCCAGCAGCGGCGCGCCGCCGAGATCCTCGCCAACGGGGAGATCGGCGAACTGCGCCTGGTACGCGCCTCCTTCGCGTTCCGCATCGAGAGCGGCAGCGGCAACATCCGGCTGGACCCCGCCCTGGGCGGCGGAGCCACCTGGGACGTCGGCTGCTATGCCGTCGATGTCCCGCTGTTCTTCTTCGGTCAGGCGCCCCAGCAGGTGAGCGCCCGCTTCAGCAGCCGCCCCGGCCTCACCGTGGACACCAGCGCGGTCGCGACGATGGACTTCGGCCAGGGGCGCTCCGCGGTTGTCGACTACAGCATCGACTACGGCCCGCGCGCAGCCTACGAACTCCAGGGGACGCGCGGCACCCTCATGGTGCGCAACGCCTGGGCCATGGACGGTGAGGACGGGGTCGTCACCGTCCTCACCGAGGACGGCTTCCGCGAAGAGACCATCCCGTCGGCCAACCACTACCACCGCCAGGTCGACGCCTTCGCACGAGCCGTACGCGACGGCGCCCCCGCCCCGATGTCGCTCGCTGACTCCCGGCGCACCGCCCGGGTGGGCAGCGCGTTCGTGGCGTCCGCCGCCGCCGGCGGCGCCGCCGTGGTCACCTCGGGAGAGGCGACGGAGGCCCGGTGACTCCGACGAAATCACCGGCGTCCACCCGCACCCTGACAGTCTGCGTCGCCTCCGTCGGAGGGTTGCTCTTCGGCTACGGCACCGGCGTCATCGCCGGCGCCCTGCCGCTCGTGACCGCCGACTACGGCCCGTCGTCCTGGTCGCAGGGTGCCGCCGTGTCGGCCGCCCTGCTGGGAGCCGCATTGACGGCTCCCAGCAGCGGCAGGCTCGCGGACCGCTTCGGCCGCCTCCCCGTGATCGGTGCCGCGGCAGCGGTGTACGCGGTGGGCACCCTCGCGTCCGCGGCCGCCACCGGGGCCGGGTCGCTCCTCGCCGGGCGCTTCCTGGTCGGCCTGTCCCTGGGCGCCACCTCCTTCGCCGTACCGCTGTACATCTCGGAGATCGCGCCGCCGGCCCGCCGGGGCGCGCTGGTCACGCTCAATCAGCTCATGATCACCCTCGGTCTGCTGCTGTCCTACGTCGTCGCCTACGCCCTGGAACCGGCCGGCGCCTGGCGCTGGATGCTGGGCGCCGGCATCGCTCCGGCTCTGCTCCTGCTGACCGGGATGTTCCTCGTCCCCGAGTCGCCGGACTGGCTGCGCAGCCGCGGTCACGACGCACGGGCGGCCCTGGCGGCAGCCCGGCTCGGTCTCAAGACGGGCGACGGTCCCGCCCCGGCGGCTGTACGGCGGGGTACCGGACTGCGCGGGGCCTGCGGGCTGGCGGGCCGCCGATGGGTGGCGCTGGGCCTCGCGATCGCGATCCTGGTCCACCTGACCGGTTTGAACACGGCCATCTACTACGCCCCCACGATCCTGGCCGCCGGCGGTCTCACCTCGGCCGGGGGGATCGTCGGATCGATCCTGGTGGGCGTGTGCAACGTCGCGGCCACGGTGATCACCGTGCTGTTCCTCGACCGCTGGGGGCGACGCCCGCTGATGATCGGCGGACTGGTCGTCATGGCGCTCACCGCCGTGGCGATCAGCACCGCCGAACTCCTCGGCCACGAGGGAGCCGCCACCGCCCTGCTGCTGTGCCTCTTCATCACTGCCGGGGCCGTCGGCCCGGCGGCGGTGTTCTGGGTGTACATCGCGGAGATCTACCCCTCCGAGGCGCGGGGCGCGTTGATGAGCCTGGCGACAGCGGCGCACTGGGCGGCGGACTTCGTGGTGGCCACGACGTTCCTCCCGCTGGTGCAGCACCTGTCGCTGGCCGGGACGTTCGCGCTGTACGCCGCCATCACCGGGGCGTCCGCGCTGGCGCTGGCCCGGCACATGCCCGAGACACGGGGTAAGCCACTGATGGCCGCCGCGCGGCCGACGCCCGCCTACCTCACGGAGTGACCGCGCGGTGACCGCGGACCGATCGCGGACCTCCGGCCCGCGCGTCCAGGTCCGTCCGCCGCGGATACCGGCACGGGCCCTGACCGAATACACCCTCCCCAAGACCCAAAAGGCACGCATGCACCCCGATCTCGCCCCCCGCCACGCCAGTTGTCTGCTCTTCGACTGGGACGGCACCCTGGTCGACAGCCAGTACGTCAACTACCGGGCCATGGCGGCCGTCCTTTCCCCCGAGGGTGTGGACCTCGAACAGGAGTGGTTCGACGCGCGCACGGGACTCTCGTCGGCGGAGATGATCCGCACCCTGGTCGGCGAGCGCTCCCTGCGGCTCTCCCGCCCCGTGGAGGACCTCGTCGCCGACCGCGACCGGATGTTCCTCGAAGAGGCCCACACCGTACGACCGCACCCGGAGGTGCTCCTGGTCGTCGAGGCCATGCACGGCCGGGTCCCCATGGCGGTGGCGTCCGGCGGAGCGCGCCACGTGATCGAGGAGACCCTGCGCCACCAGCCGTTCCGCGACCACTTCGACACCCTCGTGACCCGTGACGACGTCGACCGCGGAAAGCCCGCACCCGACATCTTCCTGCGCGCGGCCGAGCTGCTCGGGGCCCACCCCTCGCGCTGCACCGTCTACGAGGACAGTGACGAGGGCGTCGAGGCGGCCCACGCGGCGGGCATGACTGTCATCGACGTACGCCCCTACACCGGCATCCGCTTCCGGTCCGGCACCTGAAGCCGCCTCCCGCCCCGGTGACCCGCGCGACCCGCGCGGGCAGCGGTCGGCACCAGATTCACCAGTCCGGATCGTCCAGCATCAGCCCCGGACTCTGCGACTGCACGCCGTGCGTGGCCTGTTGCGCCCACATCACCTTCCCGTTCGGTGTGTACCGCGTCCCCACCGGCCGGCGAGCTGGGAGACAAGGAACAGGCCCCGGCCACCCTCATCCGTGGTGGGCGCGCGGCGCAGGTACGGCTCCGAGCCGATCCATGTCCGGCTGCTGTACGCCCGTAGGTCCGGATCTCACGCAACGGCATTGCGCCCAACCGCCCGAATCGCGGCCCGGCCTGGCCCAGCCGACCCATGATCGCCGCAGCGCCCTCCCGAGATCAGACCGCGCGCAGCACGGCGATCACCGCCGGACCCCGCAGTCGGCCGACTTCGACCACGACTTCCTAGCCCTGATCGCCCGCACACTCAGCGACCCCACGCACGACGGCCGGCACAGGGATGGGGTGAGGAACTCGGCCTGGGCCGGTGAGCAGCCGCGAGTGCGGCCGCGGCGTTCCCGGGGACGGGCAGGGGCGCTGGATCGCCTTCCTGGGGTTTCCTGCCTGGTGCGGGCGGGTGTCATGGCGTCACAGTCCCAGGGAGATGGCGAGTCGGGTGAGTTCGGCGGTGGTGGTGATGTTGAGCTTGGTCCGGATTCGGCGGAGGTAGGCGTCGACCGTGTGCCGGGAGAGTCCCATGTGGCGGGCTGTTTGCAGGTAGGTGCGCCCTGCGGCGATATGCCGCAGTGTCTCCTGCTCACGCGGGGCCAGCGCAGGCGCGGGGGCTTCGGCGTACGGCGTGGTGAGGGTGAGACTCATGGGATTTCCTCCGACGGATCGGCTCGGTCATCACTGCTCACACCCTCGGAAGCAGGGGACATACGCTGGAATGCTGCGTTTTGTCCCTTTTGAAGAGCTTGGCGGGGCTACTTCATGACCGTGTCCGCCGACTGTCACAGGCCTGTCACAGGGGTCCGCAGGCACGCCACAGCGCGATCACAGCAAGAGCCGCATGGCTACGGAGATGACCTGCCACTGAGGGAGGCCCTTCGTGCCGGCGCTGGGTTGGTGCTCGGTGCCTGTGAGGATCATGCTGGTCAGGGGGGCCCGGGGCGTGCAGGTTCCCGAACGGCGAGATGAGCGGCGATGGAGCGACTTCCCACCCCTCCCGGTGAGCGGCCGGACGCGTCGGACGCCACCCCGGGGCCGGCCTGCACCGCGACGGCCACCGTCGATGAGCAGGGCACGGTGACGGGGTGGAGCGAGGGTGCCCGGCGGCTGCTGGGCTATCTGCCTTCGGAGGTGGTGGGGCGGGCCGCTGCCCGGCTGCTCGCCGATGACGCCGATGACGCCGGGGAGGGGGCGTGGCGGGATGCGGGCGGGCGGGAGCGGTTCAGCGGCACCGTGGCGTTGCGGCACCGGGACGGCCGCCGGCTCGAGCAGCACCTGCTCGCGCACCGCCGCACCCCGGGCGGCGGGTGGCTCGTGGTCTCGGCCGTGGCCGGCCAGGCCCGCCCGCCGGAGGGTGAGGCGCTGCAGGAGTGGGCGTTTCGCCAGTCCCCCGACCTCCTGGCCCTCTTCGATGCGGACCTGCGGCTGGTGGGGGCCAGTGCCGGCATGGAGCGTGCGCTGTTGCTCACGCAGGAGCAGATGCGCGGGCTGCGGCTGCCGGAAATCGTGCCGCATCCCGTCAGCGAGGAGGCGGAGACGACGATGCGCCGGGCACTGGAGAGCGGAAAGGTGCAGCACACGGAGGCCCGCCTCCACCCCACCGGTGCCGGCGCGGAGCGCGACCGACCCGCCTCCCTCGTTCCGCTGAAAGACCGCGACGGGCGGGTGCGGGCCGTGTGCCTGACGGCGAACCCCGGGTCCGGGGAGTACCTGGCGGCGCACTCGGGGTCCGGGGAGGATCTCCCTCCCGCTCCCGGCCGGTACCCCCGGGAGCACACCACCACCATGACCCTGCAGCGCAGCCTGCTCCCCCACACGCTGCCCGATCAGGCGGCCCTGGAGATCGCCTCCCGCTACCTGCCCGCCGGCACCCAGGCCGGCGTGGGCGGCGACTGGTTCGACGTCATCCCCCTGTCCGGCGCCCGAGTCGCCCTGGTCGTCGGCGACGTCGTCGGACACGGCATCCGTGCCTCCGCCACCATGGGCCGGCTACGCACCGCGGTACGCACCCTCGCCGACGTCGACCTGCCACCCGACGAACTGCTCACCCACCTCGACGACCTCGTCATCCACCTCTCCGCCGACGAAGCCGGCACCGAAGGCGCCGCCGAAACCGCCGGAGGCATCGGCACCACCTGCCTGTACGCCGTCTACGACCCCGTCTCCCGCCACTGCACCCTCGCCCGCGCCGGCCACCCCCCACCCGCCGTGGTCACCCCCGACGGCACCGTCCACTTCCTCGACGTCCCCGCCGGCCCCCCACTGGGCCTGGGCGGCCTGCCCTTCGAAACCTACGAAACCGAACTCCCCGAAGGCAGCCTCCTCGCCCTCTACACCGACGGACTCCTCCAAGCCCGCGACCACGACATCGACGACGCCCTGGACACCATGTTCGCCACCCTCGCCCGCCCCGCCCCCACCCTGGACACCCTCTGCGACACCATCCTCGCCACCATGCTCACCCACCACCCCGACGACGACATCGCCCTCCTCATCGCCCGCACCCGCGCCCTGCACACCGACAAAGTCGCCACCTGGAACCTCGACAGCAACCCCGCCATCGTCGCCCAGGCCCGCAAAAACGCCACCGACCAACTCACCACCTGGAACCTCGACCACGCCGCCTTCACCACCGAACTCACCGTCAGCGAACTCGTCACCAACGCCATCCGCTACGGCCACCCACCCATCCAACTCCGCCTCATCCACACCAACACCACCCTCATCTGCGAAGTCTTCGACTCCAGCAACACCGCCCCCCACATGCGACGCGCCCGCACCTTCGACGAAGGAGGACGAGGCCTCCTCCTCGTCGCCCAACTCGCCCACCGCTGGGGCACCCGCCACGCCCCCATCGGCAAAACCGTCTGGACCGAACAAACCCTCACCGGACATTCCGGAGACTGACAACCACCCGCACCTCCCCCGCATGCAGAGCCCCTCGCCGACCCGCACCCCAGGCCCCGCCGTGCACGGGCCTCCCCAACACACCGACCGTCACCTCAGCCCGAAGCCTTCCGCACCCCGGAACCTCGCGCCCCGGACCTGCAGTCTGCGCAGCACTACTGGACTCGTTTGTACTGCTCAGGCAGGTTGGTTGTGTTTGTGCGGCGACACTCTGACTTCGTGCTCCATGGGCTGGCTCGGTGCCGAGGTGTTCGACGGCGCAGGCGGATGTCGTCGCGGACCGTGTCGGCGTCCCAGCGGGCGCTTCGCAGCAGACGCTGTATTGGCCCACGACGTGCGTGACCGGCTTGTTCGGCCAGCCGCCGACATGTTCTTACGCTCGACGCCGGTGAGCAGCCCGAGTAGGTACGCACGCGCAGTCGTTCGGGGTTCCACTCGCCCGAACGGTCCCGCGATCCGGGCTATGACCTGGTCGAACATCGCCCGCCAGCGGGCAGGGTCCGCTATGGCCCACGACCACCGCACGATCTTCAGAAGTCCACACCCGATGATCGTGAGGTGGCCGCTGCCGCTCCAGGCAGGATCCCGGGCAGTGCCGAACGCCTCACTTCGGCCCGACGACCCTGATCGACAAGATGAGCACATGGACAGCGAACCTCTGCAGATCCCGCTTGATCAGCTCCGGCACGCCTTCGAGCTGGCACTGCAACACATCGAAGTGTCAGCCGGCAGCACAGTGACGCTCGAACACGCCTACTTCTGGTCTGTTCCGGGCGACGAACTCTACGACGTCCCCAACGAACCGAGGACGATCACAATCGGGCAGCTCTCCGAGTCGTGGCAGCACCTTGATGACCTCCTCGCCGACCCGGACCGGGCCGTGGGCCACCACCTGGTCTGGCTTGCCGATGTCCTCCGCGCGATCGGGCAGGACACCGCCTGGTAGCCCGCTTTACGCTCTGCCCCCCAGCGGCGGCGCATCAGAAGGGAAAGCCGTTATCCCATCAGCGCGGCCCAGTCGCCGGCGAGGTACTGCCGTTTCCAGGTGTCGATCTCGTGCGCCGGCATCTTGTATTTCCTGGCGGCCTCGGCGCTTGTCGTGGGTCCGTGCAGGACGACCATCACGATCCTGACCCGGTCCGCCAGCGTCAGCTTGTCCTTCGGCTTGTCCGGCAGGTCCTCGAACCGGGTACAGCCCTGCGTGCCGGGCTCGCCCGGCTCCCCCCACCGACCCGGGCCGCCACCCCTGCCACTGTCACCGCCCTTACCGCCCTCACCACCCGTGCCGCACTCACCGCCCGTGCCACCGACACCACCCCTACCGCCCGTGCCGGCGCTACCGGCGCTACCGGCGCTACCGGCGCTACCGGCGAGCCCAGCAGCCTCGGCCCGCTGTGCGGGGCCTGCCGCAGCGGTGTGCGGCGCCTGCGCGGCACAGGCGACACCAGCCGCGAAAACCAGCGAGACCGGCGCCAGGACAAAACGACGCTGCCAGAAACTTCCAGACATGAGATTCTCCGTATTCCTCACAAAGAGCGTGACCCCCGCAGACGCTGTACGTCCGGCCGCCGGACTTCAGCAGCCGCAGCCCGGCCAGACGGCCGGTAGGGGTGGGCCGGTACGGCCCGGACGGCATGAGCCGTCCGGGCCGCCGATGTGACCACAGGGTGAAACAGCCGCCTCAGACGGCGTCGCCGCCCGCACCGCCGGTGCCGCCCACGACACCACCGGTGCCGCCCGTGCCACCGGCACCGCCAGTGGTCCCACCAGCACCACCCGTGCCGCCGTTACCGCCCACGACACCACCCGCGCCGCCAGTACCACCAGCACCACCCGTGTCAGCACCCTTGCCGCCCGCGCCACCAGTACCGCCCGCGACACCACCAGCGCCACCGGTACCACCAGCACCACCCGTCTTCTTCGGCTCCTCCTTCTTGTTGTCCTTCGGGTCGACCTTCTTGTCGTCCTTCGGGTCCTTCTTGTTGTTGTCCTTCGGGTCGACCTTCGGGTCGTCCTTCTTGTTGTCCTTCGGGTCCTTCTTCGGGTCGTCCTTCTTCTTCGGGTCGCCCTTCTTGTTCTCGTCCTTCTTGTCGTGCTTCTTGTCGTGCTTGTCGTGCTTGTCGTCCTTCTTGTTGTCGTGCTTGACGACGACGATGACAACCTTCTTCTTGCCGTGCTTGTCCTTCTTGATCACGACCTTGATGACCACCTTCTTCTTGTCGTGCTTCTTGTCGTGCTTGGTGTCGTGCTTGTCCACATGGGTGGCCAGGCTCACCGCCGGCGAGGCCGGCATCGGGGCCGCCATCGCGGAGGAAGCCGGAATGATGGCGGCCCCCGCCACGAAAGTGCCCGAGGCGAAAAACGTCGCCAGACGCAGACCCCGACGCTTGGAACGGGCATCACTGTGGGTGTTAACGGTACGAGACATGACTTACTCCTACTGAAATAGATGGATTCATTGAATTTCCCGGGAAACCGGGATGACGTGTAAAAGGAGGAAAACCCTCGGAAAGGAATTCCCTTTCACCGTGCCGCCTCACTTTTTCTTCCGGTGAGGCCGCACTTCCAGTAGGCCCGAACCACGCCACCCGGTCACGTTCCGACAAGTCGTGGCTTGACACACCCATAAACGTCGCGTAAAAGCACGCGAAAAACACACCAACTGACAGCAGCACAGCCACACTCCCGACCACACAGCAGCCCCAACCCCAGCCGCCCGGACCCCCGCGGACCACGCCACCACAGCCCACCCCACCGCAGCAGGTCCGCCAGGAACCGCCCCTATGACGGCACACCCGCGCCCACCCCAGCCCGGCCTCCAAACGCCGCAGCCACAGCCCCGGTCCTGCCATGCCGCACCAAGCCACCACACACCGCTGCGAACACTGATCCGCAGCCGTCTCCTGAGGACGGTTCAGGCCGGGGTTGGGAAGGTGGTCGCTTGACGGGACCCGACCGGCACACGGGGACGCCGTCGCAGGGGCGACTGGTTGGTGAAGCCATGTCGTCAGCCCGGATGAGACACGTCAAAACTCGTCAGCGGCACCCACGACCGCCCCGCGACGCGGTGGTGCCGATCCGGCACACCACAGCCATGCCGGCCTCAACGAGTCAACGAACCGGCTTTACGCATATCCCCCGCAGCCCCCAAGAGCAAGGCGGGTAGGGGACACCGCTTGTGCCGGCCCGGGGACGGCTTACCAGGCTGCGGGGGCGTCGGTCTCCCACACACCAGCCCCCTTTACGGCGATTACCCGATGTCTTCGGCTGCGTCAAGCCACGACATGTCGGAACGTGACCAGGCCACGCCGCCCGGGCCTACTGGAAACGCGAGCCCACCGGAAAGAACAACGAGCAGCACATCCACGCCACATACCGGAATCCGGGGCCACGTCATCAATCCGCCCACAGACACCGAATTTTTGCTCATCCCCACCCCGTGGGAACGTGCGAAAGTAAGGACACCGATTTCAATGAATGACACCATCTGGACGCGTCGTCTGGCCGTTGCCGCCACCTCCGCCCTCCTGGGCGTCGGCGGTGTCCTGATACCGGCTTCCGCAGCGCTCGCGGCACCGACAGCACGGAACACAACGGAAACGGCAGTAACCACAGACCACAAGGACACCAAGACCCACAAGAACTCCAAGAGCTCCAAGAACCCCAAGCAGTCCAAGGACTCCAAGAGCCACGGCAGCAAGAGCCACAAGCACCCCAAGGGGCACGACAGCGACAAGAACCACAAACACCCCAAGAGGCATGGCCGTCACGACGATCTCTGCCGTCCTGGTGACGGCGGCAACGGAGGCAACGGAGGCAACGGCACCGGTACCGACGGCACCGTCTGCACCGCGCCGGGCGGTGCCGGCACCGGCGGCGCCGGCGGCCGCGGCGGGAACGGGCGCTGCGGCGGCAACAACGGCAAGAACGGCCGCGGCGGCACCGGCAGCGGCGGCAAGAACGGCCCCCCGTGCCCCGACACCCCCACCCCCACCCCACCCAAACCCCACAAGGACGACACCAACAACTCCCCCGCACCCGACGCACCCGCCCCGCCCAAACCCGCGGAGGACGACACCAACAACTCCCCCGCACCCGACGCACCCGCCCCGCCCAAACCCGCGGAGGACGACACCAACAACTCCCCCGCACCCGACGCACCCGCCCCGCCCAAACCCGCGGAGGACGACACCAACAACTCCCCCGCACCCGACGCACCCGCCCCGCCCAAACCCGCGGAGGACGACACCAACAACTCCCCCGCACCCGACGCACCCGCCCCGCCCAAACCCGCGGAGGACGTCATCGTCAAGTGAACGCCCCCGGGAAAACACCCGAGGCAGACCGCCTAACAAGGCCTGCGAAAATCCCCGGTCCGTGCCCCACCGCGCCTGCGGCGGGGCACACCCCTGAATCGTGCGTGCATTCCTTGCAATCATCGCGTGCACTCAGATCGCCTCGTGGCTGATGCGAATGGACTCGTCCTCAGGAAAGTCGATCTTCAGTCGGGCTGAAATCTGCTCCGGGCTCCAGGCGTTCGCCCACCGACGATCGTTGCGATGTGGCTTGTTGCGCCCCTTCCACTCAGGAACCTGTGGCCCGGGAAACACCGTGCCGTCCGGGGCTCGTATCACGCCCAACAAGCGGTCCTGGACGTACTCCCGCAGCCGCTCGTTCCCGGCCAGCTTCGTCTCCTTCGGCCGCTGGGCCACCAGGTCGGCCTTCCACTGCGCGACCGAGGCCCGGTACTCCAGACGACCCCCACGTGTGGCCGCGTTGCGCCGGAGTTCCCGGGAAATCGTCGAGGGTGCCCGACCCAGCTCTTTGGCGATCTCCCGTACCCCGGCGCCCTGCGCGCGCAGCAGAGCGATCTCCTCCCGCTCAGCGAACGAGAGGTAGCGGCCCGAGACAACAAGATCGATCTGCGGCATCCCGCCAGCATGCCGGAACCACCGCGTTCCTACTGCCGGCGCAGCTCCGACGGCAACCGCCGCATCCTCACTGGTCAGGCCCTTGGCGATCTCGCCCCAGAACAGCCGCTCGACCTCGCGCCGAGTCGAGGGCCGCCCCGGCGACTTCATCGGCGATCGGCCCGTCAACTGCATCATCCAACCCGCTGGCCGTCCCACAACACACCCCTCTGATCAGGAGTGTTGCTACGACTGGTTGAGCCCGGTCAGTTCCGGTCGCGGAAGTTCGTCCGGGCGCTCGACCGGCACCGGATCGTCGGCTCGATAGGGAGAGTCGGGGCGGCAGGCGACAACGCGGCCATGGAGTCCTTCTTCAGCCTGCTGCAGAAGAATGTCCTCGACCGTCGGGCGTGGGCCACCCGCGAGGAACTGCGGATCGCGATCGTGACCTGGATCGAGAGGACCTACCACCGGCGCCGCAGACAAGCCTCGCTCGGCCGGCTGACCCCCGTCGAATTCGAAACCGTCATGACCACACCGGCCCTCCAGGTCGCGTGATCGCACCTGTCACCCAAACCTGCACCAGACCCCCACGTGCTGAACGCGGCCTGCTGCACGGCTACTGGCTCATTTCCGGCTACGGTCTTCGCTCCTCCCGCGCCATGGCGTGGCTGCTTACCGCCGTAACCCTGACTGTCCTCCTCCTCATGATCTTCGGCGTGCCCACCCGCGACCCCGATCCCGCCACCCGCGGCACCCTCACCCATGGTGAGATCACCCTCGCCACCAACACCCCCAATCCCACTCTCCACGGCGGCTGGACCCAACGCATGACCTGGACACGCGCCGAGAAAGCCACCCGCATCGCCGTGAACTCCGCGGTCTTCCGCTCCTCCGCCAGAACCTCACTGCTGCCGGCACCTACATCGAGATGGCCTCCCGCCTCCTGGAACCCACCCTCCTCGCCCTGGCTGCCCTCGCCGTACGCGGACGCATCAAACGCTGACCACCCGCCATCACATGGCCGGCGAACTGCGCATCTCATTTTCCACAGCATCCCGCGCCCAAAACGGGCGATCGAGACCCCGGGACCCTAACCGCTTGATCTCCAGAGGTGGCCGAAACACAAGAGGAAGAATGTTACGCCTGTGGCCCGTGAAGTGCGGATTCTCCATAAGCGCAGGTGGCCAGCCGTACCAATCAGAGCACCGTATTACGGAAAAGCGGTGACCCAGCTAGGAAGCGCCAACCTCGCACAGGTTCATTGACGTGCCCATGAAGGTCAGCGATACACTCAGTGAGTTGCATTCACGACGGAGTTAATTGCACTGCCCCGCTTGATCAGGACAGGCAGATCTTCTCCGTCCGACCACTGGGGGACAAATGAAGTTACGCCTCAGGCTTGCCTCATTAACAGGGGCCGTGGCACTCGCCGCTACGACGCTCATGGCTTCCGGAGGACAGGCGAACGCCGCATGGTCCGACTGCCCGGCAGGGGCATTGTGCGCTTACCTGGGCGCCAATGGCTCCGGGGATCCGGGGACGGTGTACTACGACAACACCAATCTCGCGCAGTACAACAAGTTCGCGAATGTGGTGTCGCTCTACAATCATGGCAACAACTGCAACGTCCGTATTTACTACGGGCTGAACTACACGGGCAGCAGCTATGTGCTGAACCGAGGGACTGCCAACGCGGACCTCACAGGATATGTGTGGTACCACCACGTCTACTCCAACGACTGGTGCGTGTGACCCGGATCGGCCCCGAAGGGCGGTGGCTGTGCACCATCATGGCCACCGCCCTACTGAGCGCCGGGTGCGCCTGGGGCGGCGGCTCCACCGCCAGACTGTCGCAGGCACCACCGCTGCCCAGACCGATCAACGGTGTCACACAATTCACCGCCGATGAAGCGGTGGCGTTCCATGAAGCCACGGAGCAGTTGATCGTCGCCTGCATGCGCGAACGGCAGCATACGTACCGGCCGGCTCCGGCCGTCGCGAACAAACGGCTCGCGGCGGCAAACCCGTACGGCCTGTTGACCGAAGAACAGGCTCGGACAGACGGCTACGGAACGGTGGGTCAAGCCTTCGAGACCAGCGGAAACAGACACGGTGCTCCGTCGGATTCCAACCGTGCTGCCCTGGAAAAGCTCACGAAGGATGAGCGCAAAGCATGGGAAGAGGATCTCGCCGGATCTGAAGACCATTACACGAAACTGACCGCGCCAAGTGGGGCAAGTCTGCGGGTGCCGAAGAGTGGATGCGTGCGCCACGCTCACGCGGAATTCTACGGCGAGAAGTGGGACGCGCTGTTCTTCCTGGCCCAAGATCTGGCGAATCAGGTCCTGACGAAGACGGAGGCGAGCGGGACCGTCCGGGCCGCCGTGCGGAAATGGTCGCAGTGCATGGGCGCGCACGGTTACGCGGGGCTTTCCTCGCTCCAGGACCCGCGCCGTCGGATCGACGAGGGCCTCAAAGCGGCGGGCGACGACAAGACCAGATGGAAATCTCTCGGCCGCGAGGACATCAGCCTTGCCCGGCACGACTACCAATGTGAGCGGGAGAGCATGATGCACGAAGCGGTGAACCGCGCCCAGCGCGTCGCCGAACGTCAGATTCTCACGCCGCGCTGGGCCGCTGCGGTCGCAGAACTGCGGGAGTTGAAGCAGCGGGCGAAGCGGAAAATATCGCCAAGCGGCGCCTGACCGGCGCCCCGGAATACCTGACGGAGTGCCGGTCAGGCCCGGACCTCGATCGCCCGTTTCGGTTACGGAATGCTGTGGAGGGTGAGAGCTGTCCCGGCGCAGGTGTGGGTGTGCGTCGTCCGCTGCCGGTGTTGGCCCATCCGGCGAGGCGGAGAGTGCTGCGGACGAGGTCGCCCTGCTGCTCGTGGTGCTCGGCACCGCTGTAAGCCATGACGTGCACCTGCGGGTGGGGCGCCAGGCTCACGAGCTCACTAGTTCCTGCGCCGGGCCAGCAGCAGGACGCACGCGCCGAGCGCCACGAGCAGCGGCCGGTAGGCGGAGCGGACGAGGCGCCGGGAACCAAGGGCCCCTCGAGAAGATGCACCTGAGATCGATCTCGTCTCAGCTGTCAGTCGGCCCCCGGTTGCCGGACGGCTCAGCGCACCTCCTGGATGCGGATCAGGTTGCCCGCGGGATCGCGGAAGGCGCAGTCGCGAACGCCGTACGGCTGCTCGGTCGGCTCCTGGACGACGTCGGCGTCGCTGGCCTGCAGCCGCTCGAAGGTGCCGTTGAGATCCTTGGTGGCCAGCAGGATCCAGCCGTAGGTGCCCTTGGCCATCATCTCGGCGATGGTGCGGCGCTCGTCGTCGGTGATGCCGGGATCGGCGGCCGGCGGCGCCAGGAGGATGGACGTGCCGGGCTGGTCGGCGGGGCCGACCGTGATCCAGCGCATCTTTCCGTTTCCGACGTCGTTGCGGACCTCGAAGCCGAGGGTGTCGCGATAGAAGGCCAGGGAGGCATCCGGGTCGTCGTGCGGGAGGAAGCTCGCGTGAATGGTGATGTCCATGGCCATCACGCTAGCTGCGGCTCGAGGCCGGCGCTTCTCGATTCCTGATCGGTCGGGTCACCTGTTTCGCCACGCACGACGGCATCCCCGCCGTCGCGCGCTCCGCGTGGCGCCGATAGACGCTGGGCGGCACACCGACCAGTTCGGTGAAGCGAGTGCTGAAGGTACCCAGCGACGAGCAGCCGACCGCGAAACAGACCTCGGTGACGCTGAGGTCGCCACGAAGCAGCAGCGCCATCGCGCGCTCGATGCGCCGCGTCATCAGATAGGCGTACGGCGACTCGCCGTACGCGAGCCGGAACTGGCGGCTGAGGTGCCCGGCCGACATGTTCACGCCGCGGGCGAGCGCCTCGACGTCCAGCGGCTGCGCGTACTCCCGGTCGATCCGGTCGCGGACGCGGCGCAGCCGCACGAGGTCGCTCAGGTGCTGCGCTGCGGCGGGTCTGCTGGTCACCTACGCGATCGTGCCACGTCGCCCCGGAGTTGCCCAGCGCCGCCGGCGTCCCACCTCACTCCGCCTCGGTACGGCTGCCACGCTTGATCAGCCACTGCTGCCCGGCGATGGCGCGCGTCCGGGCGGCGGGCGGCACGGGCGTGCCGGCCGGAGCCGGGAACCGGCCCGGTACCGGAGGGTTTCCATCACGACCACCTGGACCGGCGCGGGGCCCAGGTCACGGCGGGCGAGGAGGCGGTCACCATCGCGTATGCCGGTTCCATGCCCGCCCCGCGCACGAGCACCGCGACCGGCTTGCGCGCCAGCAGTGCCGAGAGGACGATGCCGCCCATGCCAGAACACTGCCGGTGCTCCGCAGAGCAGCGCGACCCTGGTGGCTCCAGGAACCCGACGCGGGCGGGCGCGCGGGCGCGGTGGTCATCGGGCTCCTCCAGTGAAGGCTCGTTCGGCCTCCGACTCGGCCTGGTAGCCGGAGGCCTGCAGTGTGAACAGCCGGGTGTACTCCCCACCGGATGCCATCAGGGCGGCGTGGTCGCCCCCTGCTCGACTAAGAACCGCTAACAAAAATGGATGGCGGAGGCACCCCTGCCGGGCGAGGATCTCGCGGTACTCGCCGATGAAGGGATCGCTATGGGAGACATCGTTCCGAGGGAGCTCATCTCCCTTGCCGATGACGAGGGAAACAGCGTTACGGTCAACGTTCTGGGACGGAGCTCCGGGTGGGCCGCCGGCCTCGATGCCGAGATCGTCGTCAGGACGCCCTTCGTATCCGGCAGCTGTTACCTGGCGCTGTACATTGCGAAGTTGGAGAGCTGGTCCGACGCGCTGAACAGGCTCGACGCCGGCGAGGATGTCGCCTGGATGGAGATGAGCAGGGGTGCGTCCATTTTTATCCAGCTCGTCGGTGAGCGCGACTGCCCGGAGGTGGTCGTAGAGGACGAGTCGGGATCAATGGTCACCGTGCGCGTGCCGATCGCCTTGCCAGACGACTGGATCGCTGACCACCGACAGCGCCTGCACCAGGTGATGAATCACTGGGTTCCGATACTGTCAGCGTAGGGAGGCAAGCGTCGCCAGCAGATGGCCGCGCATCCGAGGGCAAGGAAGGCTTCGTGGCTGTCGTCGCGGATCTCCCAGCGGATCCGCAGTCGACGGAACCAATGCAAGTGGGCGAACGTGCGCTCCACAAACCAGCGTTGGGCGCCGCGCCCGGAGCCGCGCTCGGTGCCCCGGCGAGCGATCAGCGGCTTCGCACCGAGGCCCCAGACGAGGCGCCGGTACTTTCGTTGGTTGTAGCCGTGGTCGCCCAACACCATGTCCGGGCGGCGCCGGGGGCGGCCGCGCTTGCCCCGCACGGCTTGGAGCAATGGGATCAGCTAGGTGACGTCGTTGCGGTTGCCGCCGGTCAGAGTGGCGGCGAGCGGGATGCCGGTGGCGTCGGTGACACCGAGCCGGGCGCCGCCTGCCCCCAGACCGGCCTCATCCCGCCGGTCGGGCCCAAGTCCAACGAAGCCCGAGTTCAAGGTCGGAGACGCGCACACCTTTGAACTCCCATACCTATTCGAGCTCAACGCCTACGAATCGCTCACCCCGGGGCAGCAGGGCCTCTCCAAAGAGATGATCCGCATCTGGACGGACTTCGCCCGCACGCGCAAGGCGGACTGGAAGCCCACCACTGGCGGCACCGAACGCGCAGTCCCTCGCCTCCGGGCCGGGCGGCATCCACCCGGTGGGCTTCGCCAAGGACCACCGATTCGACTTCTGGAAATCCCTGCACTGACCGCGGCGGCCGGGCGTCCTGTCCTCCGCCATGCCGGCCGTCGACCGCGGCGCCGCCACCGTGCATCGCCCGACCGGAACCTGGCCCGGCTGACCCCGGACCCATCAGCCGACTTGGACAGTGAACACGGGGGCTCCGGCAACAGAACGAGCTTGCGCAGCATCCCGCCTCAGCCTTCGATGCCGGTGGAGCTGTGAGCGGCGCCGACCGGTTTGGATTCGGGTGAGCCACGCTGGCGGAGATAGACGGACAAAATCGCCATGGACGCAACGGCGAGGAGTTCCGACTGCCAGTTCTGGAGGGACCGGCTCCAGAAATCGGCCGAGATCCAATACTCGCCCCAGCCGATCGGCGCCTGGAGCTGCCGGAGGCGCTGCTCGTCGTAGGCAGCGACCCCGGCGATCGACTGCGCCAGCCAGGACAGGAAGAACAGGGTCGCCATGACCAGGCCGAGCGAGCGCGAGAACACCGTCTGGCGCCAGTCCTGGGTGCGTGCCCAGCGCGGTGAGTCGGGGCCGGCGTGGTCGCCCATACGCTGGTCCTTCTCTGACTCCACGCCTGCCTTGTGCATTTCCTTCGACTCGGGCGAGCCGCGTTGCAGCAGGTAGACGGTGCCGAAGATGTACAGGAAGAACTGGAGGTACTCCGACTGCCAGTTCTCCGTGACGTCCACGGCGAAGTCCGACGACATGAGGTAGTCGCCGAATCCGATCGGGGCGAGCCCCTCGACGGCCAGCTGCTGGTTGAATTCGGAGTGGCCTGCGAGAGCCTGACCGAACAGCACCAGCAGGAAGGCGATGCCGAATACCAGGGTCAGCGAATTGTCACGTACGAACCTGCGCATGTCGTGCCGCCCTCCCCGCGCTCATCGGTGCAGAAGTCCCAGCGTGATGAAGTAGGCCAGGCCACCGAGCACCGTGACCAGGCAGAGCGTGAACATGACCCGCACCGCGGCTCATCCTCCCTTGATCTGGCATTGATACGGCTTGCCTGCCTCGGGCACACAGCCGGCGGCGACAACCCGCCAGCCACCCGGAAAGAGTGACAGGAACAGCGTGTCGCCATGCAGCTTGACCATCGCCTGTTGCCCATAGACCGCCGTGTCCCGGACCGCACCTCCAACAGGAAGCTGCTCCTCTTCGAGCGCCGCGGCGCACTTCATATGCCCGGAGTCCTCGAGTTCGCTGCGTGTCTGCGGCGCGAGGAGAGCGCACGCAGCAATAAGGCTCCCGCCGTGGACGGTGCGTTCGAATTCCTCGGCACGCGCGGAGGCGTCCGCCGCGCGAGTCCCCGCGCCACCGCACCCGCTCACCGTGATCAGCACGACCAGCAGCGGCAGGGCCCTATGGAGTGTTCGCGCGTACATAGCTTCCGTCCGGCGTATCAGGTGTTCGGAAGGCTATTGCGCCCTGCAAGGCCGTGGAGCTGGGGACAGTGAACCAATAGTGGCCGATCGCGATGAAGTGAACGTCGCCATGCACGTCAGAGGCGTTCTCGCTTCCCATGGGTCCACAGGAGGACGTCTCCGTCGTGGTGCGACGCTCCCACTCAGCTTCCCCGCTATGGGTACTGCTCGCCCGCGCGGTTGGTCCAATAGTGGCGGCGCGTCGGCCATGCCGTGAAGGGAACGCAGCGTGCGCGTCCTGCAGCCCTGAGCAGGGCGCTCAGCTCGGTTTCTGCACCAGGGCAGAGATCCATCCCCTGGTTCTTGCCCAGGCCAGCAATACCGCACCCGCCGATCATTCTGGCGCTGACTCGTCGGCCACCCCCGCGGACCGCCCGGACCCGTCGCGGCTGGACCGCTTCCCTCAGGCGGGCTTGATCAACGGCCGAGCGACTTCTTGAGTTCGGTCTTGTTCATGGAGGAACGGCCGTGAATGTTGCGGCGCTGCGCCTCCGCATACAGCTGATCGTACGTAGGCCCCTCCGATCCGGTGTGCGAACGCTGACCGCCCCGCTTCGACGACGACTTGTCCTGCGTCGAGGACTTGCTCGCGGTCCGCGACTCACCGGAACGGGCGCGCTCCTTGTTGACGGTGCGGGCAGCGATCTCCTTCGCCCGCTTACCGCTCTCCCCGCGCCGCTCGGCGCTCTCCTTGATGTGCTCGTACTGACGTTCCCGCTTCGGACGCGAACCGCGAGGCATAGCGACTCCCTGATTTGTCTTGTCCCCCTGGTTCCGATACATGCCGCTCAACCCTGCGGTCCGACTGGCATCACCGCAATCGGAGCTTCTCGCCCCAGGCCATGAGGTGGCCGTAGCAACGCTTCAGTCCTCGCCCCGAACGATGTTCCAGTCCGGGTCGCTCCTTCCCGGACCCATATCCTCTGTGCTCCTTCCGCCCTCCACCGCGGCGCGGCAGGTACGGATGCCCTGCTCGATGGGTATCTCTTGGCTGGACGGTTCGTCGTCGGTCAGCGTATTCACGGCTGACATCTCCTCAGGCACTTGCGCCGTCAGGCTGTCGGGTCACGTCCTCGTGGTGGCCGCGATTTCCTCACCTGACGTCTTGTATGGACTGCGAGTACCCGCAGCGAAGCAGCTCACTCGTCGCGTCACGGGGTGTGCGGGGGCAGCTTCCGCCGGCTTTCGACTCGGACGTAAACCTCGTGTTTGCGGGATCACACTTTCCCGATGGTCCAGAATTTCGGCTGTCGTCACCTGTGCGAAAGGGAGTGACTCCAATGGCGCCCAAGGACGTGGTCGAGCTGATTCTCAAGGATCACCGGACAATGGAGGAGCTGTTCCGTCGCATGCGCAGCGTGGACGCGGATCGTGCTACGGCCGTGAAGGAATTGGCCCGGCTGCTCATCGCTCACGGCGAAGCCGAAGAGACCGAGGTCTATCCGGCCTTGAAGCGTTACCAGAAGATCGATAGCGACGAGGTGGCACGGTGCGGAGGAGCACGCCGAGGGCAACAGGGCGTTGCTCAGACTGCTGGAGGTGGACGAGATCGGCGACGAGAAGTGGGACGAGAGGCTGGAGCAGCTCGTCGAGGCGGTCACTCACCATCTCGAAGAGGAAGAACGCACTCTCCTCAACGAAGCGCGCCGGAACGTGGCGGAGGAGCGCCGTGCCGAGCTCGGCAGCGCCTTCGAGCGGGCACGAGCCGACCAGATCGCGGCCGACTGCGGCAACATCGAGAACGTACGGCGCATCGTGGCGCGATGAACCACGGATGCGGCAGAAAGCACGCTCGTGCGGCTGGCGGGTGCCCGAGCAACGGTGGCCGAGGTACTGGCTGAGGGACTACGCGGCTGGACAGACCAGTACCGCTGTGAGCTGCCGGGGCGAGGTATCCGGTTGTCCCCTCGCCTGTTCAGCCGGTGATTCGGACGCTAAGAGCTCCCGCGCACTGGAGGTTCCAGCGGTTGTGAGTCGGATCACGTGGACCATTGGGGATCTGGCGGCCCACACCGGACTGCCGGTGAAGACGATCCGGTACTACGCCGACATCGGGCTGCTGCCCGCGGCCCAGCGCAGCGCCGGCGGCCACCGCCGCTATGCGCCAGAGGCGCTGAAACGGCTGCAATTGGTGCTGCGGCTGCCCGCGCTGGACACCCCGATTGCCACCCTCACGCAGCTGGCCGCCGGGGAACGCACCCTGAGTGAACTCCTGACCGGCGAGCTCGACCCGGTACCGAGCCGACTGGGCCGGACTCCGCTGGCGCCAGGCCACCCTGCGGGCCCTGGGCAGCTGCTCAGGTCCGGAGCGGCTGCGCCGCCTGGAGGTGGGGGCAGGCGGTCACCCAGTCCCGGCAACATGGCCACACCAGAGTTTGTCGAGCGGCCTGTTGAAGGAGTCGGGCCTCGAGACTGATCACCTATGCGCGCTTTCACGCCAGCCCGGCCACGCTGCCCAGTCGGCGCCACATGCCTGGTGGCACAGGAGTACTTCCACCGTGGCGGCTCATCTATCCCGCCTTGCCCCGCGTCCTGTTCATCCTCACGGGGGCCGGGCCGCGGTGGCTCGGCCAGCGGATAGACCTGGCCGTACGCCACCGGGCACGTCTCCGAAGCGGTAGAACACGGCGAGTTTCTCGTCACCCACCACAGTCCCGCGCCGATCGCGGCGATAGGTGGTTCCTCCCAACAGTCCCACGAGCATTGCGAATACCGCTGGAACACCGCCGTTCGCCTCCTGACCCTGGACTTTAGATCCTGTTCGAAGGTCGTAGTACGGGCGTGGTCCGGTCTGCGAGGGTCTGCGGCGAAGCAGATGAAGCGGCTACGGGCACGGCCGACAGCGCCCGCCCTCAGCCCGAACTGAAGGGGGATCCATGAAGAGAAGCATCGTCGCCGGCACGCTCGCGCTGGTCTCCGTCGCGACCTGCGTGGCGCTCGCTCCTACGGCGTCCGCCGCCCCGCAGGCCTGTGTGACGCAGGGGCTGACCACCGGCGGCTACGAGGGCGTTGGCGACCCCATTCGCTACAAGTCGCCCACCAGTACCTGCAATGACCTCAACCTCACCTACACCTACAACACGAACTCCCGCAATTACGACTACTACGCGGGCCGCCTCCGGCGCTCCAACGGCACCTGGTTCACGTGCTCGAAGGGATACGTTCTCGCCTACGACGGATACCACAGCGTCAACGACGCCGCCTACACGCTGTGCACCGACGTCAACGACAACACCCCCTTCACGGTGGCCAGCTACCTCGACGGCAGCGACAACGTCCAGGTCACCCACTGACCCGGCCCTGCGTCTCGTCGGGGGTGCCGCCGTGCACCGGCGGCACCCCCGGCCATCGGAGGAGAGGAGTGATCCGGATGATCCGCCCGGCAATCTGGCGCAAGCTCGTGACGCGTACCGCAACCGCGGCGGCTGCCGCCCTGCTCGCCGTCGCCTGCTCGACCGACCTGGGCCCGTCGAGCAACCCTTCGAGCGGCACGTCGTCCCCGCCCGTGCCCCCCGCCCGCCTCACCTACGCCCTGCCGGACGACCCGGTCCGCATGCTCTTCCCCGCGACCGGCGCCGAAACCCGCTGGACCCAGGGGCTGAGCGTCTTCGGGCAGCAGGTGGCGCGCACCGTCGAGGCCGCCTGTGCGCGCAACGGTGGGATCGGTCTGCCCGAGCAGACCCCACTCGCCTTCATCCCCTTCTCCGAGATTCCCGACCTGGACTTCCTCGCCCAGCACGGTTTCGGCCAAAGCGCCGAAGTTCCCTCGCCCGCGGCGAGCCCCGCCCCGCCCCGTTCCGGCAGTCCCACCGCGACACGCCCCTGCCGCGCCCAAGGAGCGGCGGCCGCCCGCACGGTGCGCGACGCCTACGCCCCGCTCCAGAACCGATGGTTCCGCGAACTCGCCTCTCTGCGCCGCGATCCGGCCACGGTCCGGGCCTCTCGCACCCTGCCCGACTGCCTCGCCGGGCACGGCTTCAACGTCCGTGACGAGGACGGCTTCTTCGGACTTGTCGACTCCCGCCTGCTCACCGCCGCTCCCGCCGACTTCCCGTACGTGGACCGCGAGCTCGGCCACGCCTACGCCGCCTGCATGCGCCCGGTCGAGGCCGTCCGTGAACCAGCGCGCCTGCGACTGCGCACACGCTTCCTCGCCGCCCACGCCGACCAGGCCCATGAACTGCGAAAGACCCTCATCCCCTCGCTCCGCCGCGCCGAGCAACGACACAGCCTGCGCCTCTGCTTCCCCGCGCCCTGACTTCGCCCCCGCGGCGGGCACGGCGTGCCCGCGCGGGCGCTGTACGCGACCCCGTCGACGACGGGCACCGCCAGGCGGACCTGACCCGCTCCGCAGGGCGGAGAGGAAGGCGGGCGTCCGGTCAGCCCGCGTCCGCCTGGCGGGCCACGTGACGCCCGTGACGGCTGCACACCGCTGTTGTCGCCTAGAACGCCTACCACGGGGCCACAAGTGCTTACGACGTAGTGCGCGATAGGGCTGTTGCGCGCCCGGCCCGTAAACGATCTTGCTGCATGTGTGGTACTCCGGGGCCCTTGAGATACTTCCGGCCATGGATACGCGCGCGAGGGCGGACGGGATACGGCCGGGCCGGGCGGCGCCGGGGGTCGGGGCGGGCCGGCCCATGGAATGGTCACTGCGTGCCGCAGAGCCGGCGGACGTCGAGGCGATCGCGGAGCTGCGGGCGACGGTGATGCGCCCGGACCTGGAGCGGTTGGGACGGTTCGACGAGCATCGGGTCCGGCAGCGGGTGCGGGAATCCTTCTCCTCGCAGCACACGTCGATCATCGTGGCCGATGGCGCCTTCGCGGGCTGCGTCACTGTGCGCCCGGCCGAGGACGGGCGGTGGCTGGAGCATTTCTATCTCGCTCCGGGCATGCAGGGCCGGGGGCTCGGATCGGCTGTCCTGCGAACACTGCTGGAGCGGATCGATGCCGACGGCGTGCTCGTCCGCCTGAATGTTCTGCAGGGCAGCGCCGCCCGGCGGCTGTACGAGCGCCACGGGTTCACCGTGGAGGCTCAGGACCCGGTCGACGTCTATATGGTGCGACGGCCCGGTGCGGGCGCCCTCGGAACGTGAGGAGGATTGCGGGTGTTCGTGGCGATCAGCCCGAGCCACTGGCGGGCGCCAACTCGCCCGAATTCACGCAGAAGCGAGCCACATCCGCCGTCAGAAACCTGATGCTCGCTGCAGAGCGCGGCGTACACAGCCCCCGCTTGAGCAGATGTGGCTCGGGTCCAGTGCTGCGGTGGCCCGGGCGGGTCGCGGCAGAGGCCCTACGGATGACAGGTCGGCAGGCGAACGTGTCGGTGAGCAGGAATGGTTCCTGGTGACCGGACGATGGGCGAATGTTCGCTGGTGAAGAGGTGCGCCGGGTGCTGAATGGGAACGCGGCCGCTGAACCCGCTGTGCTGTTTGGTGCCGGAGTGCTGGTGGCCGGACTGCTGATGGTGTTGGTGTATGTGCTGGCCACCACTCGGGCTCGGGCGCGTCGTCAGGTCGAGCGGGCCACAGCGGAGCTGCGCGCCGCCGAGGCCGCCTCCCGTCGGCACGCTGAGCTGCTGGACGCGGTCATGGACAGCATCTGCGACGGGGTGACGGTCGCCGATGAGAACGGCGAGTTCCTGGTGCACAATCCCAGCGCCAAGCGGATCCTTGGCATCGGGGAGGCTCATGGCGGACCGGACAGCTGGCAGGGCCACTACGGTGTCTTCCTTCCCGACGGCAGCACCCCGTTTCCCACCGAACGGCTGCCGCTGGTGCGTGCCCTGGCCGGTGAGTCCACCGACGAGGTGCAGATGGTGATCCGCAACCCGGGCCGGCCCGACGGGGTCCACATCGCCGTCTCCACACGGCCGCTGGCGAACAGCGCCGACCGCCCCGGGGCCGTTGCCGTGTTCCGCGACATCACCGCACAGCGAGCGCGCGAGGCAGAACTCAAAGCGTTTGCCGGGGTGGTCGCCCACGATCTCAAATCCCCCCTGACCGCCATCATCGGCTACGCCGAAGTCCTCCAGGACGAACTGACCAACCGCCTGAACACCCAAGAGGGCAGCAACGCACAGTGGGTCCTGGACCACCTGAGTACCACCAGCGTTCGGATGCGGCAGCTCATCCATGATCTCCTCAACGACGCCACCGCCCAGAGCCGCCCCCTGCACTTCACAGATCTTGACCTGACCGCCCTTGTGAAGGCCACGGCGACGGCCCGGACCGAACAGCACCGCGCCAGCACCGACGGGCCGACGCCCTGCATCACGGTGGACACGCTGCCTGCCGTGCACGCCGACCCGGCCCTGGTCCACCAGCTCGTCGACAACTTGATCGGCAACGCCGTGAAATACACCCACCCCGGCGTAGCGGCTCGCATCGACATCAGCGGCGAGACCGTCGACTCCGGCCAGGCCAGAATCGAGATCGCAGACCAGGGCATCGGCATCCCGGCCGGACAACGCGAGGAGATCTTCACCAGTTTTCACCGCGCGCACACCGGCGACGGATACGCGGGCCCGGGACTGGGCCTGTCGATTTGCCGCCACATCATCGAACGCCACGGCGGCATCATCGCCGCCACCGACAACCCCGGCGGCGGGGCCCGCTTCTCCTTCACCCTCCCCCTCGCCCCCCAGCCCTCGGGCCGCACCAACGAGTGATCACCACATAAGTGCCCAATCAAAGCCGGCAAAATCTGACCCTACAGCTCGGCCGCCAAGGTCCAGGACCGAGTTAAAGCGGGAGGCCATCTGCGGCCTGCCCCAGGCTCGAAGGACAGCGGGCGGCAGCGCCGCTCGGCGGCGGTCGATGTTCCCACCCGGGGCAACTGCCTGCCGCTGGAGGCCTCCGCGCCTCTGGCAGGCTGGGCGCATGATGTCAGGGAACGCCGAGGAGTTCACAGCCCACCGCCCCAGGATGTTCGGTCTGGCCTACAGGCTGCTCGGCTCCGCGGAGGAGGCGGAGGACGCGGTGCAGGACGCGTATCTGCGCTGGAGCAGCGCCGACCGTGCGGCGATCGAGCACCCATGGGCTTGGCTCGCCAAAGTGGTCACCAACCTCTGTCTCAACCGGCTCACCTCGGCTCGTGTGCAGCGCGATCGCTACGTGGGGCCGTGGCTGCCGGAACCGGTGTTCACGCAGGACGGTGCGCTCGGCCCCATGGAGTCCGCCGAGCAGCGCGACGCCGTGTCGACGGCGCTGCTGGTACTGCTGGAGCGGCTCACGCCGAAGGAGCGGGCGGTCTACGTTCTGCGCGTGGCGTTCGGCTATCGCCATCTGGACATCGCCGGGGTGCTTGACCTGAGCGAGGCCAACTGCCGCCAGCTGTACCGCAGGGCGGTCCAGCGGGTGGCGACGCCCGAGGCCCGCTTCACACCGGCAGCCGAGCGGCAGCACGAACTCGTCGAGTCCTTCGTCATGGCAGCACGCGAGGGCGATCTGGCAGGACTGGAGAAGTTGCTCGCCAAGGATGTCACCTGGTGGAGCGACGGCGGCGGCAAGGTCACCGCAGCCCGACGGCCCATCGTCGGCCGGGAGACGGTTGTGCGCTTCCTCGTGGGCAGTGCGCAGCGGTTCGCCGGCAGGTGGGACATCACGGTTGCCGAGGTCAACGGGGCGCCGGCGGTGGTGACGCACACGGCGGAGCAGCTCATCGCCGTTGCCTCCTTCGAACTGCGCGACGGCGTCATCGCCCAGGCGCAGGTCGTCGTGAACCCGGACAAACTCGCGTTCGCGGGCGGACAGTTCGCCGCAATGGCCTCCGGGGGCGTGACCCCTGGGTGAGTGCGGTCACGGGGAGGCTGTCACATCTTTGGGTGCTCGTCGGTTCTGAGCGATGACGTGCGCTCCACGGGGAGCACACGCCCACCGAAGGGATGAGAACTGCGATGACCACGATCCTGGTGACCGGCGGCACCGGAACGCTTGGCCGGCTCGTCACCGAGCGGCTGCGCACGGACGACCACGAGGTGCGCGTGCTGAGCCGACACTCGCGGCCGTACGCAGTGGACCTGCGCGAGGGCACGGGACTGGCCGCGGCCCTCGCGGGCGTGGACACCGTCGTGCACTGCGCGACCAGCCCACGCGGCGGTGACGAGCAGGCGGCCCGCCACCTGATCGAAGCGGCCCGCCGGGCCGGGGTGCGGCATCTGGCGTACGTCTCGATCGTCGGCGTCGACCAGGTGCCGCTCGGCTACTACCGGACCAAGCTCACTGTCGAGAGGCTGATCGAGGAGTCGGGGCTCGACTGGACCCTGCTGCGCGCGACACAGTTCCACGACCTGGTGCTGCAACTCCTGCAAGGCTCGGCGAAGCTGCCGGTCATGCTGCTCCCGGCGGGGGTCGCTGACCAGCCGATCGACGTGGCGGAGGTCGCTGCCCGGCTGGCCGAGCTCGCGACCGGGGCGCCCGCGGGGCGGGTGCCGGACATGGGCGGCCCCGAGGTCCTGACGTTTCCGGAGCTGGCGCGGGCCTATCTGCGCGCGAGCGGACGACGCCGTCCCAGGCTGAACGTGCGTCTGGCAGGCAAGGCCTACCGCGGGTTCCGGGCGGGCGGGCATCTGACGCCGGAGCGGGCCGTGGGCAAGGTCACGTTCGAGCAGTTCCTGGCGGGGCGTTTCCCTGCGCGAGGCTGACGCCTGGGTGGGGGGCGCGTGCCGGGCGGCGTGGGGGCTTGCCTGAAATGGATGCCATAGGCCCCGGACCGTGATCGGTCCGGGGCCATTGCGCTGGTGCCCCCGGCTGGATTCGAGCCTGCGACACCCGCTCTTGGAGCGGTGGCGCCGGGGCCTGGCGTGATCGCCCCGGCCAGAACAGTAAGGACGGCGGCACAGCGCCGTCCCTATGCGTACACTCCGGACTGCGACGAGTTCACCTTCAACGCCTCGTACAACAGCGGCGGCATGCCCGCCAACCTAGGCGGCCTGAACCTGGTGTCGTCCGGATCGAAGTGCGCCCAGTCCTACGCGACCAGGGTCGACGGAGCGATCCACCTGCGCAACCTGCCCGGCGCCCTGACAACCTTCAAGGAAGTCTGCGGCCGGTCCGCTATGTCCGGCAGCCAGAACCGGGATCCATGGGCGCGTTCTCCGCCGGCTTCGTGCACAACATGCGGCTGATGGACAAGGATGCCTACTGGCTGGAGACCAACATCACCGGCAGCTGCACCAGCGCGAACAGTGACGCCTGGCGCTGCACGATGACCCTCAAGTAACCCGCACACCCACGACTGCGGGGCGGCACGGAACCCATCCGCGCCGCCTCGCAGTGTTACGTATAGGGTCCGGTCAGCCTGGCTGCGGGCAAGCGGCCCTGTTCCACGTCTGCCCGGGGGATGCGGATACCCAGGATGTCGCCGACGGCCTGCCACACCACGCCGCGCAGACCACCCTCCTGCGCGTCGAGAAGGTCATGCCATTGTGGGACGGTGCACCCCTCCGGGCAGGTCGCCCCGGCGGCTTTCAGACCCTCGCCCAAGGCGGCCAGCTTGCTGCCTTCTACCGCATGCGGGCGATCCGTCAGATCGTCACCGAAGTTGTTCAGGTATACGTTCCCGTCGCCGGGAGCGTATACGAGATAGCTCGGGTTGACCGCTACGTTCGCGTTCAGGCAGATCAGCTCCTGCCCGGCCGCGGGGGTCATCTTGTCCTCGTCCTCGAAGAACCATTCGCACCAGGTGCACGCCCCTCGGTCTTCCAGAACGTATGCCCACTCACCGCACGTGCCGTACATGCAGGGTGCGTCCCAGGTCGGGCGGAAGTCCCGGTACGGCATACCGCTCGACATCTCCTCCTCATCCGCGCCCAGCCTGAGCAGCAGATCCCGGACGGGGACCCCGCGCATCGCGGTCATGGAGATCCCGCCGAGCATCCCATCAGCCGCCGGTTTATCGAATGTGTGCTGCCCAATCCACTGCAAGCCTTCCGTCACTGCGCTGCACCTCCTCGGTGTCGTCGGGAGCCGATCGCGGGGCTGGTGTGGGGTCAGGCTGGGGCACTCGGCCGTGGTGGTGATCGGTAGCAGGTAGTCGTCTGCCGTGCCACCGGGTCTGGTGTGGGCGGGAGTTGGGGACTCGCTGCCGGTCGGGCCTTGATCGCTTCGTGCCCGCAGCAGTGCGGTGGCGTGACGGGCGTTCAGGCGGAGCTTGGTGAGTACGCGCCAGTTCTTGAGGTCGGCCAAACCGTGCTCGTTTGCCGCGCGTTCGCGGGCGACGAGTTTGTTCGCTCCTTCTGTGCGGTGGTCAGGCGCCGGCCGCGGGCGACCCGGTAGCCGGTGCTGACCACGGGGTTGTCCAGGTCGTCGTCCAGGCCGAGGTCGGCGATCGCGCCGAGCCCGGCTTGGCGCAGGTGGCACGGTTGCCCCCGACGCCGCCGCCTCCCGAACCTGAGACCTTGGACGCGATCCGCCATGTGATGGCCGGCTGCAAAGGGCGGGCATTGCCTGCGGACTTCCACCCGGCCTTACCTGCCCCTCAGGTTCCGCTCCGGCGCTGCTTGTTGCTGTTCTGGCGCAGCTGGTCGGCCTCGTGGGTGAGGTGGTCGACGCGGGCTGCCAGGTCGGGGTGGCCGTCTCGCAGATGCAGGCGGGTGTCGGCCAGGGGGCCGACCAGGTGGGCGGCGTCGTTGTCGGCGAGGGCCCGGGTCAGCCGGCTGATCGGGGTGCGCGCCTCGGTGGGCAGGTTGGTCAGGGCGGTGATCTGGCCGGCGAGTTGACGGAGATCCGCCGCGTTGTCCCGGGCCCAGGCCGTGACGGTGCGGTCGGCGGCCCTGCGGTCGCGGGTGGCTTTCACCCGCTGCTCGCCGGTGCTGCCGTCGGCACCCGGCAGCAGGCGTAGATAGCGGCGCTCGGCGGCCTGCCGACTGGTGACGCCCAGCGGATGGGCGAGGTCGGCCCAGCTGGCACCGGCGTCGCGAGCGGCCTCGATGAGACTCGTTTCCCATCCGGCGAGCTGGTGGCACACCTCGCGTAGGAGCAGGAGCGCGGCAAGGGCCTGCTCTGGGCTACACGCATCGAGGGCGGGAGGCTCACCAGTCTGCGGTATGTGGGCGGCGCGAACGGCCTGGTCGATGGCGTCCAGGGCGGAAGCGGCAGCAGGAAACGAAGTGGGGGATCGCCTCGCGGGCCGGGTTGGCCTCTCGGCTTCGGTCACGTTGGTCTCCTCGTGGCACGGTGGTCTCTTCCAGCGGGCAGCGTCACCCTTTCGACGACACACCCTACTTGTCATCACTTGGATGACATGTTACAACCGGAGACAGGTGAAGCGCATTGGCAGGTACTGCCCTGAACCGACTGGAGGTGTTTCGCGATGTTGATGCGCACCGACCCGTTCCGCGAACTCGACCGGCTGACCCAGCAGCTCCTCGGTACGTCCGGAACCTGGTCGCGTCCGTCTGCGATGGCGATGGACGCCTACCGCGAGGGCGACGAGTATGTGATCGCCTTCGATCTGCCCGGTGTCTCCCCGGACGCGATCGACGTCGACGTGGAACGGAACATGCTGACTGTAAAGGCGGAGCGGCGACCGCTCCCGAAGACCAACGAAGTGCAGATGGAGCTGTCGGAGCGACCCCTGGGCGTCTTCTCCCGCCAGGTCATGCTGGCCGACAGTCTCGACACCGAGAACATCCAGGCCGACTATGACGCGGGTGTCCTGACCCTGCGCATCCCGATCGCCGAGCGCGCCAAGCCGCGCAAGATCACCATCGGCGCCGGGGAGACCACCCACAAGCAGATCAGAGGCTGAGCGGACCTCCGCTCGCACGGTGCGCGGAGGGCGGAAGTCTCTCCCCTTGGACCCGCCCTCCGCCTGCCTGAAGGGGGAACGCGATGCACATGACATGGGAGGCGTTCCTGGCAGCGGTCCGGGAGCGAGGGGAGTACTCCTCGCGACAGGAAGCAGAACGTGCGGCCCGAGTGGTCCTCGGACTGCTGGGCGCCCATCTCGTCGGCGAGGAAAGAGCCCAGCTGGCCGCCCGGCTGCCGGAAACATACGCCCTGATCCTGCTCAACCCGCTCCAGGCTGCCGAGCCGCTGGACCCCGAGCGGTTCGTCAGGGCAACCGCGGCATGGATCGATGGGGCCACCGAGGAGACCGCCAAGTGGGACATCGGAGCCGTACTCAGCGTGGTCGCCGACGCCGCCGGGGACGACCTCATGGGCCGCGTCCTGCTCCAGCTCCCGCCGGGCTACGACCTCCTCTTCGGCCGCCCCCAGCCGACCTGACCTCTCGCGAAGACCGCGGAGCTCTCGCCGTCCCTGCAACTGGGTATCCCCCACCGTCGCCTGGAGCGACCCGGACAACGAAGGGCACAGACAGCCATGAGATGGCACGAACTCGTGGATGGTGTCCGTACTTCGGGCCGGTACAGCACCCTGGTGACCACCTCACCTGCCGGATCCTCGCCGGCCTGCCCCGTGGCTACGCGCTCCTGTTCGGCCGCGCGGAACTTTCCCCGGCCGCCTGAGCGCAAGCTCGGCCCGGATCTGCCGGTGTCAGGCAGCCAGCGGCGTGTGACTGGCCGGCACTGCCTCCTCGCGGGCGACAGGCTTGGGCGGCGTACCGTCGCCGAACGGCCGTCCGCCCAGGTCTGCGCGGTCGTGCGGCTCGAGCCAGGCAGACAGGTCTGGGCCTACCGGCACGATCATGGTCGGGTTGATGTCGCGGTGCACCGTGTAGTAGTGCCGCTTGATGTGGTCGAAGTCGACCGTGTCGCCGAAACCGGGCGTCTGGAACAGGTCGCGCGCGTACGCCCACAGAACCGGTATCTCGGACAGCTTCTGCCGATTGCATTTGAAGTGGCCGTGGTAAACGGTGTCGAAGCGCACGAGCGTGGTGAACAGCCGCACATCCGCCTCAGTGATCGTGCCGCCGACGAGGTAGCGGGACACTTCGAGCCGCTTGGAGAGCCAGTCGAGCCGACTGAACAGGCGCTCGTAGGCCTCGGCGTACGCCTCCTGCGACCCGGCGAACCCGGCCCGGTAGACGCCGTTGTTCACATCCTTGTAGACCACCTCGTTCACCGCGTCGATCTCCGCCCGCAGCGCGGGCGGGTAGAGCGCAGGCGCCCCGTCGCGGTGATGTGGCATCCACTCCAGCGACATGTCGATCGTGAGCTGCGCGAAGTCGTTGGTCACCACCTTTCCGGTCCGCACGTCGACGATCGCCGGTACCGTGATGCCCCCGTCGTAGCCGGGGTCGCGAGCGACGTAGGCCTCCTGGAGCCGCTCGATGCCGAGCACCGGGTCGCGCCCGCCCGGGTCGAGGTCGAACGTCCAGCTGCGCTCGTCGTGCGTGGGTCCGGCGATGGCCATCGGCAGCGCTCTCTCCAGCCCGAGGAGCCGCCGTACGATCACCGCCCGGCTTGCCCACGGACAAGCGCGGCTGACCACCAGACGGTAGCGGCCGGGCTGCACGGGGAAGCCGTCGTGGCCGTCAGCGGTGATCCGGGTGGTGATGTACCGGCTGTCGCGCGAGTACTCTCCGCCGGGCTTCACATAGCTCACACCGTCGCCCTACCCAGGAACCATGACACTGAACGCGACACAGATCCTCGAATGCGGGCATCGCCGCCGGCGATCGAGAACAACCCGACCGAAGATGTTCGCCGACTCATCAAGGCGGGGCTCCTGCCGCCACGGGAAGGGGTGCGGCACTTCCCGGGCGATGCCTGTTCCGCATGCTGTTGGGGCGGGCGGGGAACGTAACGCCAGTGGTACGCCCAGGAGAAGTTCGGTGCATCCTGGGATGCCTCACCACTCCCCCGGTTCCGACCTCGCGACGGCACGGCCCGCGGTTCCATGGCCGATGGGTACTTCGAACTTCCCTCTTCTCATGGTGGAGAAGGGCGGGAAGGCGCCATGGCCCATCGGATCGTTCGGGTCAGGGCGTGTCCGGCCGGGCGTACGCAGGTTTCCTCGATACCTGGCAGGTGGGGCAGTCTGAGCGGCTTGCGGGCCCAAAGAGGGAGCGTGGATACCGCGTTCGCGGCGAGGACGACGTACGGGGCTCGGGCGATCCAGGGCAGGGGTGGGTGGCGGAGAATGAAGTGCGCGGCTTCCCTCGCTTCTTGTGTGGAGCGCAGCTCGGGTCGGTAGGCGGCCAGCCGGTCGGCCAGCTCGGCCTGGTCACGTGGAGGATCGATGACCCCGAGGGCGGCCGCTACCCGTGCCATGTCGGCGATGTACGCGTCGCAGCCGGCGGCATCCAGTGGGTGGGCGCCATAGCGCTGGTGTGCGCACAGGAAGCTGTCGACCTCGGCGACATGTACCCACCCAAGAAGGCGCGGGTCGACGGCGTGGTATCTCTCTCCGGCGGCAGTGGTCCCTTGCACCTGCTCATGCACTGCCCGAACGTGTTCCACGGCCTGCTGCGCGTCGTCCGCAGTGCCGTAGGTCGTCACGGCGAGGAAGGTGCTGGTGCGCTGGAGCCGGCCCCACGGGTCGCCGCGGTATCCGGAGTGAGCCGCCACGGCGGCCATGGCAAGCGGGTGCAGCGACTGCAGCAGCAGGGCTCTCAGCCCGCCGATGAACATAGAAGCGTCGCCGTGGACGGTACGGATGGGCCGGTCCGGACCGAACCAGCGAGGCCCCGGCCTGGCATGGATGCGGGCACGCCTCTCTGGGCCCGATGGACCCGCAACCCGGGTGAACAGATGGCTGCCCAGTCGATCCTGCAGGTCGCAGACCCTGGGTGCGAACAAGTCCACCCGACAAGTATCTGCCGGGAAACGCTGCACGTCAGTGGCAGGAATCCTCCGTGGTCATGAGTGGGAGGAGAGCTGATCGCTTCAAGAACGCGCGGGCCCTGCGCAGGACGATGATCGCCGACGAGGTGGGGGCCAGCTCCTGTCCCCGGCGTACCGGTACATCGAGCAGACCGAGGAAGGCCGGGTGAAGGTGGAGGGTGACCGGACCGGAACCGGCCCCTGGTCCCGGAGCCCGCGCACAGCCTGCAGCACTGGAGGGCCGCCCACCCCTTCCGTAGTAGCCCTCGACTCTCATCGCTCGTTGAGCTGATCGGGGCAGCGCCAGGCGGGATTTCCCCGCCGCCCAGGAAAGGACCCGCGCCATGCGTTACGCCGTTCTCGGCACCGGAATCGTCGGCAGGACCATCGCCGGCAAGCTCTCCTCCCTCGGCCACGAGGTCGTCATCGGCACCCGTGACCCTGAGGTCACTCTCGTCCGCACCGATCCCGACCCCATGGGAAATCCGCCCTTCGCCGTCTGGCATGCCGACCACGGCGACGTGCGCCTGCTCACCTTCGCCGAGGCGGCCGGCTCCGGTGACACCGTCCTCAACGCCACCGCCGGCACCGTCACCCTGGCCGCGCTCGAAGCCGCGGGAGCCGCCAACCTGACCGGCAAGGTGGTCATCGATGTTGCCAACGCGCTCGACTTCTCCCAGGGCACGCCCCCCTTGCTGAACCCGGTCAATACGGACAGCCTCGGCGAGCAGGTCCAGCGCGCCTTTCCGGATGCGAAGGTCGTCAAGACCCTCAACACCATGAACTGCTTCGTCATGGTCGACCCAGCCCGTGTCCCCGGCGAGCACACGGTCTTCGTCTGCGGCGACGACGCCGATGCCAAGGAAGCCGTTACCGAGCTGTTGACGTCTTTCGGCTGGCCGGAGTCGAGCGTCATCGACCTCGGCGACATCTCGGCCGCCCGCGGCACCGAGATGCTCCTGCCGGTGTGGCTGCGCCTGCTCGGCGTCCTCGGGCACGCCGACTTCAACTTCCATATTCAGGTCGCCCGCACCAGCACCTGACAACCGGCGCTCGGGTTTCACAGGCGAACCCGAACGTTCGTAAAGGCGGCCCGGCGTGGCGATCGCGCGGGACCGGCTGGAGCGATACGGCTCAGGGCCCAGCCGACGGGCCGGCCAGGCCCTCGACGAGCGGCTCCGGCGCGCCCACGTGGTCGGACCCGATCACCCGGCCACCACTGTCGCGCGTTCATGGAATGCCCTGCAATCTAATACCTCTAGCACTAGAGGTATGCTGTGGAGCATGCCTGTTCCTCATTGCCCTGGCACTGCCACGCCGCTCACCGCTGCGCGCTTCCTGCGGCGCCCCAGATCCTGGCTTCTGCCCAGCATCCTGCTGTCCGTCGTCATCTTCGCCCTCACGATCGTCTTCGCGGGAAGCGTCGCGAACCCACAAGCTGATCTTCATGACGCCCCCATCGGCCTTGTGTCCCTCGACCAGGGGACCGAGGCAGGCGGAACGCGCCAGAACCTCGGCACCCAGGTCGTGGAGGGGATCAAGAAGCAGAAGCAGGACCCCCAAGGAGCCGTGCAATGGAAGCAATACGACTCGCTCGCCGACGTGAGGAGTGAGATCGGCGGGAACAAGCTCTTCGCGGCGGTAGTACTGCCCAAGGACTACTCGGGCAAGATCATCTCGCTGACCGGGCAGAACCCGCAGCGTCCCGTGGTGACCGTACTGACCAACCACGGCGCAGGAAGCATGGCTTCCTCCATCGGCAACGAAATCGCCGAAACCGCGGCCCGCAACAGTTCCGCGTACGCGGGCAGCCAGGTACTTCAGCACGCCCAGCAAACGGGCGCAAAAATACCCTCCGCCAACGCCGCCCTGCTGTCCGATCCCATCACCGTCACCCAGGAGCAGGGAGTGCCCCTCGGGGACCGCACCGGGAGGGGCATGACGGCCTTCTTCTATGCCGTGCTCCTGATGATGATCGGCTTCCTCGGCGCCAATGTGATCAACGGCCTGGTCGACGCCGACCTCGGATTCAACGCCTCCGAGGTCGGGCCCGTGCGCCAAGTCAACCCACCGCAGCTCATCAGCCGGCGCGAGACGCTGCTCGCCAAGTGCCTGACCCTGTTCATCGCGTCAGTCCCGACTGCTACGGCCATCCTCGCCGCCGGCACCCTGGTACTTGATCTCGATCTGCCGCATGCCGCACTGCTGTGGGTCTTCAGCATCGCGGGAATCACCACGATCGGCATCGGCACCTTGGTCGTGCTGTCCCTGTTCGGCGCGATCGGCACCGTGGCCGCGATGGTGTTCTTCGTGGCAGGCGCCATTCCGGTCTCCAGCGGCGCGGTTCCCCTCCAAGCCATGCCGTCCTTCTGGCAGTTCCTTGGAGAGTTCGCACCGATGCGTGCCCTGGTCGACGGCGTACGGGCCATCATCTACTTCGATGCCCAGGGCTCAGCCGGCCTGACAAGAGGCGTTCTGCTGCTCGGCACAGGACTGTTGGTCAGTCTCCTTCTCGGCTTCACGGTGTCAACGCTGTACGACCGCAAGGGCCTGCACCGCATCCACCCCCACGCGATCCCCCGCATCCGGGACTTCCTCCACAACGGGCACCACCTCCACCAGCCCACCGCTGAGACGGCGGAAGCGACAACGCCCCGCAACGGAGGCCAGGCGACGTCGGGCGTGAGCGGATAGCGCCCGCCGCTTCATCGGTGGCGCCCGAAGTCGCCACGGTGCCGCGCGCCCGTCGGCTGACTGCTGCACCGGGCCGTCGAGGCGCGGTTCTCGGTGGGGAGGCGAGTAACTGGCCCGGTCCTCGGTCGTCCAGTATCGGCGGACCTTCGCTTCGCCGCCGGCGCGCCCCCGTGATGGGATGAAACGGGGGACCGGGAAGGAGAGAGCGATGACCCCACTCGCAGGGAAGCGCAAGAGCGGCATGGGTCCCGTGTCAGTCCGCCCGCTGGGTGAGGCCGACCTGGATCAGGCCGACGAAATCTTCAGGGTCGCCTTCGGGACGTTCCTCGGAGCCCCCGAGCCGAGGACATTCTTCGGGACCGCCGACTACGTCCGCACCCGCTGGGCGGCCGATCCACAGGCGGCCTTCGCAGCGACGATCGAGGGCGAAGTCGTCGGATCGAACTTCGCCGCAAACTGGGGCAGCGTCGGATACTTCGGCCCGCTGACCGTACGTCCGGACCTGTGGGACCAGGGCATCGGCAGGCGCCTCATGGAACCGGTCATGGACTGCTTCGGCACCTGGGAGAACCGCCACCTCGGCCTGTTCACCTTCTCGCACAGCCCCAAGCACCTTGAGCTCTACCGTCGGTACGGTTTCTGGCCCCGATTCCTCACAGCCATCATGAAGAAGGAGGTCTCAGAGAGTGCCGCGGTCCCCGGCCGCGTGCTGTACGGCGAGCTGCCCGCCGCCGAGCGGCCCAACGCCCTGAACCTCTGTCGCGCACTGACCGAGGCCGTGTACGAGGGCCTGAACCTGGAACGCGAGATCGTGGCCACGCAGGCGCAGGAACTCGGCGACACCGTCCTGCTCCAGGGCGCCGGCTCCGAGCTCGACGGTCTGGCCGTCTGCCACTGCGGAACCGGATCGGAAGCCGGCGAGGACGTGTGCTTCGTCAAATTCGGTGCGGTACGCCCTGGCCCGGAGGCCGCCGACCGGTTCGAACGACTGCTCAACGCGTGCGAGCGACTGGCCGCCGAGCGCGGACTGGGGCAACTGGACGCCGGAATGAACCTGGGCCGCCCGGATGCCTACCGGCGAATGGTCGACCGCGGGTTCCGTACCTGGTTGCAGGGCGTGACGATGCACAGGCCCAACGAACCTGGCTACAGCCACCCCGACGCCTACGTGATCGACGACTGGCGCTGAGACCCGCCCCTCGGCCCGCGAGCTCGCGGCTGCGCTGTACGCCCCCCCGGAGAGACCCCGGTGAGGACCGGGATTCTGAGGCGGATAGGTGAGCTCGTTGGCAGATGCGTGGCGTGGAGCGTTGTCACCCGAGTCGGAGACGCAAAATGGGCTGCGCTCGGTGTCGACGAGGCATCTGGCATGAACAAGGGATTGGTTCGATGGCAACTGGCACTGTGAAGTGGTTCAACGCCGACAAGGGCTTCGGCTTCATTCAGCAGGACGATGGCGGGCCGGACGTGTTCGTCCACTTCTCCGCGATTCAGAGCACCGGCTTCAAGGAGCTGCTGGAGGGTGACAAGGTCGAGTACGAAGTCACCCAGGGGCCCAAGGGGCTGCAGGCGGAGCAGGTTTACCGCCAGTAGGTGCCGGAGCTATCCAGCGACCGCCGACAGGCAGCGTGGCGGCCTGACCAGCAGCATCGCTACGGCATAGCCGGTCCGGGCCGCCCGGCCGCTGCCTCAAGGACCTGCCCCCGAACGCGGCTGTGGGTCACCGCCGACGCCCTGCTCGTCCGTGGCCCGGCCTGGCGCGCCCAGTCGCGGTAGCGCCGGACGGCCCGTCAGGGCGCCCGGCGCCGCTCTGTCAGACGGCGACGTCGGTCTGCCGGGCGCGCCGGATGTGGAGCGCGGACGCGACGACGGCGAGCAGTGCGCCGAGGGCGGCGTACAGCCCGAGGACCCACAACGGCTGGGTGAGGGCGTGGCCGGAGAAGTAGATCGTGTTGCGCACCGCCGTAGTGCCGGCCCCCGGCGGCAGCCAGTCGCCGATCGCCCGCCAGAACGGCGGCAGGAGCGCGGCAGGGTAGGCGCCGCCCGCGCTGGGGTTGCCGAGGACGACGAACAGGACGATGGTCACGCCGATGCCAAGGATGCCCCACAGCACCTGGAAGGCGACGGTGGTCGCGGCCGCTGCGAAGACGACGAGCGAACCGAGCGCCCACAGCGCGGCGAAGTGACCGGTCAGCGCGCCCAGTACCGGATCGGCGATGATCGCGCCACCCAGGCCGGAGAGGACGGCGTACACGGCGAGGGTGCCCAGGCGGATGAGGGTGCGGTGCAGGTTCGCGGGGCGAGCGCCGCCGGCCATGCCGAGGATGGCGGCGGCCAGGTAGCCGCCGACGATCCAGCCCAGCACCAGGTAGAAGGACGACATGCCCCGGCCGTCGCTGGCGTCCGGCGGCCGGATGTCGCTCACCGTGATATGCCTCTTCTGGGCCTGTTCGACGCTCTGGGCGATCTGGGCGGCGGTGGAGGAGACCGCGGGGCCGCCCGCGGAGGCGACGAGCAGGGTGTCGGTGGTGCCCTTGGGGTTGACGATGACGGCCGCGTCGACGGTGCGGTCGAGGATCTGGGCGCGGGCCTGCTCTTCGCTGCCGACCGTGTGGGCCTCGACGGTATCGCCCTTCATGGTGTTGAGCTGGTCGACGACCCGGTCGGCCGCCTGGGCGGGCGCGACGACCGCGACCGGTATGCGGTGGGGAGTCGGTGCGTGGAAAGCGCCGATGTAGGAGAGGACGAACCCCAGTTGGAGGGCGAGCACCCCGACGACGAGCAGCACTCCGCGCATGCTGACGGCGTCGCGCAGCTCGGCCGTGAATCCGTGGGGCTTGGCGGCTCGCGGCGTTTCGGAAGCGGCGGCGGGAGGTCCGGAGGTCATCCTGTGGTGTCCTTAGGGGTTCGGTGTTCTGGGGCTCGGTCGTTCGGTGTCCGGCGCTCGTGGCCGGTGCCGGGTGTTCGGGCAACGGATGCGGGAACGGGGCGGCGGGATCTCCGCCCGACCGCCGGCATCGCCTTGGGGTCGTCCGCCGCAAGCGGTGCGGTGTCTCGCGCTTGGGGGCGTTCGCTCACCCCGCCGCGTCGTCGGGTGCGGGTCTCGCGGGAGCCCTGCCGGCCGTGAGCAGCCCGGTCAGCAACCGCCTGAGCCACGCGCGGGCGCCTTCCAGGTCCTCGTCGAGGAGCAGTTGCGCCGTGACGCCTTCATACGCCGTCATCACCGCTCTCGCGGCCCCGTCCGCGTCGCCGAGGACCGGCGGCAGGACCCCTTCCGCGGCCGGCCGGGCCAGCTGGTCCGCGATGGTCTGCCGAATGCGCGCCCGGTGCTGCGAGAGTGTCTGCGCCACAATCGGGTCCCTGGCCGCGTGGCTCAGGAAATCGGTCTTGACCAGCAGCCAGTCGCGGTCCAGCGGCAGCGCCTCGGTTACGCGGTCCACCGCGGCGGACACGTCGAGGCCGACGTCGACGGACAGCGCCTCGGCGACCTGATCGGCGATCAGGTCGGCGCGCTGCTGATAGAGGGCGAAGAACAGCCCCTCCAGGCTGTCGAAGTTCGAGTAGAAGGCACCCCTGCTGTAGCCGGCGGCCTCACACACCTCTTCGATCGACACCCCGCGGAATCCCTTGGCCGCGAACACCTTGAAGGCGGCGTCCAGCAGGTTCGCCCGGGTCCGGACGCGGCGCTTGGTCACGCGCCCGGTCGTTCCGACCGGGGCCGCTCCCGCACCCCGGCGCCGCCGTGCGGCCGTCCCCTCGGCGTCCATGGTCACGCCCCATTCCTCGTTCAATACACGAGTGCATCCGATACATCAATGTATCAAACGTAGCGCGGGCCCCCGACCGAGCCACCGCTCGCGCAACGACTCGCCCAGGTCGGCACGCTGGACGCGTTCGCCGCCAACCGCAGGATCTGCAACCGCACCTGACGGAGTTTCACCGGGACTCGCGCGGCGCCAGCGACCACACTGCCGGCCCCACCCGGGAGGCGCTCAGCCCACGACCCGCTGCAACATACTCAAACCAGTTCGGGCTGCGTTTCGCGTCGCGGTTCCGGCACATGCGCCGACGCGGCTTTCCGTTCCCACAGCTTGGTGGTCCGTACGTAGCCGTAGACCACTGAGGTCATCGCCAGAATGAGCAACGGCCCGAACACCCACGGATGTTCGGCCATCTCCATCGACAGATAGCGATACGACGCCAAGAGCGCAACGAAGACCGCGGCGCCGTGGACGACCAGTTGGATTCCCGGCCGGTCCCAGCCGCGGTCGAGCGAGCGCAGCGCCATCTCGATCGTGAGCGTGAACACCACACCGGCGACGATGTCCGCGCCGTAGTGGTAGCCGAAGCCCAGCGTTGCGCCGAGCGTGGCGATCAGCCAGAACGCGCCTGCGAATCGCAGAGCCCACGGGCCCTTGAGGGAATGAATGAAGATCGCGGTAGCCCACGCCGTGTGCAGACTGGGCATGCAATTGCGCGGGGTGATCTCGTCGAACGGCATCGGGTGCGGGGTACTGACCGGCGGCGGCGTGTCCGGCCACAGGTTGGCCACCGCCCACTGCCCCCCGTCGGCACCGTAGGCGAAGATCGGTCCGACCACCGGGAAGATCATGTAGATGCCCGGCCCGAGCAGGCCGATGACCAGGAAGGTGCGCACCAGATGATGGCCCGGGAAGCGGCGCTCGACCGCCACGTTGCGCAGCTGGTACAGCGCGACGACGACCGCGCCCACCGCGAGCTGAACGTAGACCCAGTCGAGAACGTGGGCGCCGACCGTGCCGGTGGCCGCGACAATCCGGCCTACCACCCACGACGGGTTGCCCAACGCGTGATCGGCGGTTGCCACGTACTGGTCGAGCACCGCCGGGCGGGTCTTCGACGTGATCAGCAGCCAGGTGTAGCCGGTCTTGCGGCCGGCCACCAGCAGCAGGGCCAGTCCGACGCCTTTCAGCAGCAGGACGCGATCCCGGCCGGTGCGACGCGTGACGGCGATGACGGCACAGGCCAAGGTCACCCACAACGCGCCGTTGCCGAACCTCATCTCGGCGTCGACAGCCCACCGCACGAACCAGAAGACGACGTCGATGCCCATCGCGGCGCCGACCGCGATGAACCGCTGCCGCCAGGTGAGCACCACCATCGTCAACGCCATACTGACGTACAGCACCGTCCCCGATTTGGGGGCGAATATCACCTCTCGCGCCTGCTCGGTGATCGGCCCCGGCTCGCCGTACCGACGCGCGGCGATCTCCAGTGCAATGAGGAAGCCGAGGCCCACCACACTCACCGCGACCCACAGCATGACGCGTGGTTGACGCCATGCAGCCAACCGAAGGCTGCCGTCTATTCGCGAAAGCCCTCGCGTTACCTTAGATATCAATTTTTCAGCCGACTTGTCGTATTTCAGCGTGATCATTGCGAGCTCGAACATGCTAGCGGAGCCGGTGGGTTCCGCTGATCACGGGTGCGTCGAATACAGCGATCGGTTCCCCTTTGCCCGCGGCCACGGCGGACATGAAAGCCGCGCGGCCTCGGATTGGGGCGGCTCGGTGGACAGGAGTGCGCGTGCCGGGGCGGGGCTTGACGGCGACAGTGGCGACGTAGAGGGCAGCGCGAGCGACGCCGACAGGAGACAGTCGCCAACGAGAGTGCTCAGACTGGCCCACTGCGGGGTTCTGGCCACGCTGGTCAACTACCGCGCTCAGACTGTGTGTGCGTTCCCACCGTTGGCAGGAGGGTTCGAATGTCCACGATGCGCGAGCCGTCGCCCGTGCAGTGGCTGTAGCACGCGTCGCTGCCAGTGTCGTATGACCCGCAGGGGCCGGCCACCGCGGTCTCCGTGCTCGACGATCCACTCCGTGCTGCAGCGCAGGATTCTCTATGGAGCGAGGGGCTGGTCCCGCCGCCGGAACGCACTGCCATGCCGCACATCGGGCACCTTCACTCGGTCACGGTGTCGCCATGACGGTGGACCACCCTCCACTCGCCGTCCTCTCGGCGGTACACCTGAGTGGCCCGCAACGTGTAGGTGCGCGGCTGCCCGTCGACGGAGGCGGAGGTGTGCTCGAGGCCGGCCGTATAGGCCATGTCGCCCAGAACGTCATACGCCTGCAGTTCGAACCCGTACGACGTGCAGTCGGAGAAGCTCTTGCCGAGGGCGGCAAAGAGCTTGTCGAGCTCCTGCTGGCCGTTGGCGTTGCGCCACGCCCCCAGGACGCTAACGGGCTCATTGCGTGACCAGAGCGCCCGGCGGGGGGCCGCGTTGCCGTTGTGCAGCGCAAGCTCCGCCTCGTACAGGGCGGTCCTGACCCACGCCAGGAAGTCGTCGCGGTCGCTCATGCCTTCATCATGCACCCGTCGATCGAGCGCTGAGCGCAGCACCGCGGCCGCCGGCGAAACCGCCGCCGTTGCCTGATCAGGCAGCGCGGGGAGAGCGGCGCCGAGTGACCACCAGGATGGCCATATCGTCCTCGCGTTCGCCCTCGGTCCAGCGGCCGACGTCTTTGGTGAGGGCATCCACCAGTGCATCGGGGTCTCTGAACCGCCTGCGCATGCGCCCTGAGGAGACCGGATCATAGAAAGTCCCCCGCCTGTCCCGCGCCTCGGTGACACCGTCAGTCACCAGCAGCAGCGAGGCGCCCGGGGGCAGCCGCACCACATCGACAGGCACGGAGCCAGCCGGAGTGATATCGCCCAGCCCCACCCCGAGGGGCAGCTGTGGGACGGTCGGGTCGAGCCGTACGAACCGGCCGTCGTGAACGAGGTACGGGGGCGGATGCCCGCGGTTCACCAGGCTCAGCACCTCCCCGTCGGCGGAGACCTCGGCCAGCACAGCGGTGGTGAAGCCCTCCGTGGAGATCACCGGGCCGCTCCGGGCCGCTGCCCTGGCCAGCGCCTCGTCCATCCGCTGTCCCAGCGTGACCAACGTGGGAGAGTATTCGGCCTCCTGACGGAACGCCCCGATCGCGACCGACACGGCGGCGACAGCCGCAATACCCTTGCCCCGCACATCCCCGATGATCATCCGTACCCCGAACGGCGTCTCCTGCACCGCGAAGAGATCACCGCCGATCCGCGCCTCGGCCTGCGCCGCCGTGTACCCCGCAGCCACGGCCAGCGGCCCGACCTCCCTCGGTGGGTCCGGTAGCACCGCTCGCTGGACTGCCTCCGCGACATCCCTGGCCAGCGCCAGATCGCGCCCTTGCCGCACAATGAGCCGGTTGACCGCGAGAGCCAGCACGCCGATCAAGCCGACCACGGCAAGATCGACAAGCAAGGGCGTCGCCGGACGTCCGCGTTCGATATCCACCGCCACCGAGACCACGCAGGTGACACACACGACGGCGAGCGCGGAGCGGAAGGAGAGCGTGGCGCCCGCGACGAGCGGTGCGGCGGCCAGCAGCGGCAGTCCCGTGTACGGCTGGGGCGCGAAAAGGTCCAGCAGGACGCCAGCCAGGAGGGCCAGCGTCGCGAGCATCCACGGCACCTTCGCCAGCGTGGGTTGCAGGACTTTCACACTGCATCTCCTGCTGCCGGGCCACGCTCACGACCCGGAAGGAACGGAGCGCCGCACGGATTGCCTTACCGCCCAATGTGTGTGCTTCCAATGGCTTCACATATACGCCTTGTGGGCCAGATGTGCCAGGCGCTCCCGCCTGCGCGCCGGGCCTGCACCCCAGTACCCCCAGCTCAGAGCGTCAAACGGGAAGGTCTTCCGCAGCCCGGCGCGCAGGCGGGTGTCGTGCAGGAGCGTGTGGTGCATGAGCGTGTGGTGCGGCGAGCAGCCCGCACAGCATCACATCGCGGACTGCCGCCGGCCGACTGCGAAGTTCCCGAGACTCCGCCGTGCGGACCCCCCGCTGCTGCCACCGGTTGAGCCGTCCCAGCGGCCGGGCGGTGTCACGCGAGCGGCAGGATGGCGACCTACCGCGAGGAGGAGCGTCGTGCGGTTCACAACGTGTGGTCGGCTGCCTCCCGGTCCTGTTGACCGGCGAGCTGGCCTTGCACAAACGCGTCACTCGCGGGGTCGTAGGGCCCGTCGTGGTCCGCCAGTGTTTCCACGATGCGCTGCCATTCCTCTGCCTCGATTTCCCTTTGCTCACGCTGCTCGTCTGCTGCGCGGTTCTCCTTCAAAGAGTGCTGTGCGGCTCTGAGTGCGGCTTTGGCCTCGTGGTGTTTCATCCCAGTGGCCCGTTCACGAACGGAAGACCACACGGCTCTGGTCGTGGGGAGGGGCTCGTCTACCTCTGATGTGCCCCGGTCGGCGATGACACGGGAGCGAGAAGGATTGGTCATGTTGTTCCCAGAGTTGTCGAGTTGCGGAGTGCGGGCCTGTCCTGTGACCGGCGAAGGGGTACGTAGTGGCTGTTGTCCGCTGACTCGGGCGGCTATTCCTGTGGTCCCCGCCGTGCATGTCTTCGCGCGTATCAAGTGGGACGATCCTGCGCGGCCGACGCGGCGAATGAGTTCCACGCGTGCTCGGACGTCCCCTTCTGATTGGCGGGTGCCCGCTCAGGTAGGGTCCGCGTGCGACGTGGCCGCTCCGGCCGGACGTACGCCGAGGCTGATATCTCAACTACGGGGACTTTAATGGATTTTGTCTTCCATGTACTCTTTCCGCTGATCATCGTCATGCTGATCTGGGCCGGGTACGCCCTCATACGCAGAACCCAGGAGCGGCGCGCTGCCTGGGAGAGCGGGCTGACCGCTCGGGCGCGTGTCGTGCGCGCCTACGTCAGGGTCCAGATGGTCAACAACGTGACCCGGCGCATCCAGTACCACGAGTACGACTTCACCACGGCGGACGGGCGGACGGTCCGGTTCGACGAGGCCGGCGGGCCGGCGAGCAGGGGCGTGGGCGATGAGACCCTCGTGTACTACACGCGTGAGCAGCCCGACAAGGCAACGGCGTCGGAGCCCGTGCCCGGCAAGGACGCTGCGGGGACGGTCCTCGGGGTCGGCATTCTCGGTGTGGGTGTCATCATCCTCGTCAACGTGATGATCAAGTACGGGTGAAGAAGCGGACGTTGAGCGCGGCACCGGTGTCACAGACGTGGACGTCCTGCGCCGGCTGAGACAACTTCTCGACGACTACGCGACCAGCTTGGCCGCCCCGGTCGATCACCTTGCCAGCCCGTTACCGACTCAGAGATCAGCCCAGCAGTTCACGTTCCGGGCGCGCCTGGTCCGGCCTGCCGCCGGGCTCACCGGTCTGTGCGTCGCTGTCGAGGACGAGGAAGAACCCGCCCCGCTCCCCACGCGCCGCTGCGACGCGGCACGGCCGGCACGTCACGGTCAGCACAGAGATGGCAGTTCAACCCCTGGCGCGTAGTGTTGCCATTCCGCAGAGGTCAGCCGACGCGATGCGAAGGCGCATGCGCGCTGCTCCCAGGCGCGCGGAGCGAGAGGCCACCGGACCACCACAGGACCGTTTGCGGCCATCAGCTCCAGCCCATCGGGCGCCGCGGACAACGCCGGAACGAAAGCGTCGGCAAAGCGCAATGGGCGACCAATCTGCGCTCGGTCGCGTACGCTCCACAGCCGCACCGTCCCGTCCTGGCCGCTTGAGGCGAGAAGTCGGCCCTGATCGGCCCAGACGAGTGCCTGAACCATGTCCGAGTGCCCCGAGAAGGTGGCGATCGATATGCCGGACGGCACCTCCCACAGCCTGATGTCGCTGTCATCGCTGCCGGACGCGAGCGTCCGCCCATCGGGAGCGAACGCAAGGGAGTTCACCTGCAGAGCGTGTCCACGCAGCACCTGCTGCGGGCCGGTGGTGGACCGACCCGGCCGCCACAGCTCGACTGCGGCCGCGCGCCCCTGCCCCGTTCCGACTGCGAGCAGCCCGCGCGGGCCGAGCGCAATCGAGGTCACAGGGACCCCTGCTGCCGAGAAGTCGAGCACCCTGCCGTCGGGGGACCGCATCACTATCTTCCCTGCGGACCACGCGGCGGCAACGGCCCCGTCGGCGGCCGCCACGCCGACCAGCGGTCCCCGTCCGGTGACCACCATGGCACTGCGGCGCTTGCTCGGTATCAGGCCACGCACCACGCCGTCCCGGCCCGCGATGACCAGGGCGTCGGGACCCGTCCAGGCAAGGCCGTCGATCGCGGTGCCCAGACGTGCGACGACGGCCACTGGCCGGCCCGGCCGCACGAGCCGGACGGTGCCTGCCCCGTCCGCCACGGCCAGCTCGCCGTGGGGGCCGTGAGCCACGGCCGTGACGGCGCTCTTCATCTCGACCACCGGACTGCTGGCCGGCGACCGGCGGCCTGCCAGATCCCAAGCGGCGAGCCTGCCGTCCCGGTCCAACCCCACCAGGCTGCGTCCATCGGTGGCAAGCCCGACCACAGCGGTCCCCAATCCCGAACGCGGCGTGCCCTGAGGAGAGATACCCGCACGCACCGACCAGGTGGTCACCCGTCCATCGTTGCCTCCGACATACACCGCAGCCGACCGCGGGTCGATGACGACCGCGCCGGAGTCGGGTACCTGTGCGCTCATGGGCGGCAAAGACCGCTTGCCTTCCTGCCAAACGGTCAGCCGGCTCCCGTCGGCCGCGGCCAGGGTGCCGTCGCCGCTCACGGCGACCCGGCCACCAATCGGCCCCGGGCCGGAAAGCTCGGTGGCTTTGGGAGGGCCGGCGTCCCGCTTCGCCGTGGACAGCATGAGCAGCCGTCCGTTCGCCGTCGAAGCGAACGCCAGATGCCGCTTGTGGTCAACCGCGAGTGAGATGAAGCTGTCCTTCACGCGCAGCGTCGGCAGCCGGACCAGCTGCGGGCGCAGAGCCCATCGCTCAAGCGCTCCGTCAACGGTGGCGGCCACCACGATGCCGGTCTCGGGGTCCATGCCCACGGCCCGTACCTCCGAGGCCTGCGACACCCCCAGCTCGGCGAGCGGATATGAGCGTCCGGGGTGTTGTACCAGGACGGTCCCGGTTGCGTCGCCGGAGATGATGTCGCCCGATCCGGTCACCGCGACCGCGGCCACCGCGTCACGGTGCGCCGACAAGCGGGGACCCGTGTCACCGCCGGAGGCGGGGTCGATCATGCGCACGGTGCCGTCGGCGCTCCCGACCACCGCACGGCCCTGCTGGGTCAGGGCCGCTGCGAGCACGTTGAGGTGCGCCCCGGGCGGAATGGAGACCGCGTACGGCCCGACCGTTCCCGACAGAACATCGACGAGTGCGCTGCGAGTGGTCTGGTTGTCACGGGTACGGACCGCGGCCAGGGCGAGCAGGGCCGCGGTGTCGCGCCGGTCCCCGGCGGTGGCGCGGGCCTGAGCGGCGAGTTGCAAGGCGTCCGCGCCTGTTTTCGCGTGCTGCGTCGACATCTGCTGCAACACCAGGGCGCCGGCAACGACGATCGTCAGGACGAGCGCCCATGGAAGGGTCATCAGCAACCGGGCTCTGCGACGTTGCTGGTCGGCGCCCCGCCGGGACGCGTCGACGTACGCCCGCTCTCGCTCTGTCAAGGCCCAGCCCGTCCGCGACAGTGAGGCATCGACCGTGGCCAGCCTTCCGGCCGGCAGCAGATACTCCGGGTCGCGGGTGTGGGCGAGCCACTCGGTCGTCTGCCCGTGGAGCGCGTCCTGCAGGCGCTTGGCCTCCACGTCCGCCTCCAGCCACCGGCGCAGCCGCGTCCAGGCGTGCAGTAACGCCTCATGCCCGATCTCCACTGTGGGCGTGCGCGTGGCCTCATCGAAGTCGACGGTGAGGAAACGGGCTTCTGCGAAGGCCTGGACCACCCGCACGACGGCTGTCTCTCCGTCAGCCTCGGTCACCAGGTCGTGGGCCAGCATCCGCCGCCTGGTGGGCCGTTCGCCGGGCCCCAGGTGGGCGAGCCGGGTGAGCACACGCCTGGCGGTGTCTCGGTGGTGTCCGACGAGACGTTCCCAGACGTCCTGAGCGGCAGCGTCTACTGCGGCTGCCATCCCTCCGGCGCTTTCGTAGGCGGCCAGCGTGAGCCGGTTCCCCGTGCGGGCGTTCCATGTCCGCTCCAGTGAGTAGGCCACCAGCGGCAGACTGCCCGCTCCCGATGCTGCGTCATCGATGATCCGGTCGATGAGCTCGGGTTCCACATGCAGGCCCACCTGCTTGGCCGGGCGCTCCACCGCCTCTCGAAGACCCGCTGTCCCAAGGGGCGAAAGCCAGTATTGGAACTCGGCCACCACACGGGCGAGCCGATCGTCGATTTGCAGAAGGTGGTAGAAATCCGAGCGCAGTGCGAGCAGGACCCGGACCGTCTCGGGGCTGTGTTCCGCGACAGACAGCAAGGCCTGTACGAAGCGCTCGCGGTCTTCCGAGGGAAGCTCGGGATCCAGCGCCTCCTCGAACTGGTCGATGATCCACAGTACGGGAGCGCCAGTGTGCTCGGCGATCCGGGCCGACAGGCGCCCGAACAGAGCCGGGTCACGGCGCAGAGCCTTGACCGTGCCGGGTATGTCCGGCTCTCCCAGCCTGCCGGCGGTGAGCGCGGCGAGTTGCGCCAAGGGTTGTGGCAGCGGCTGCGCCCGGCCAATGGTCCACCGCCCGCTCCCGGGCAGGGCGCCCTCCCGAAGCCCTGCCCACACGCCGGCGTTCACCAGGGAGGACTTGCCACTTCCCGACGCGCCGACCACCGCGCAGATCTGCGCGCCCGCCACCAGATCCAGGACCGCGGCGGTATCGGCTGCACGACCGTGGAAGTGCTCCCCCTGCCCTTCGCTGAAAGCCCTGAATCCGGGGTACGGGCACCGCGCGGTGCCACTGGGGTCGGTGGTGGACTGCTGTTCCGCCGCGATTACCGTCAGTTGATCGATGCGTTCGATGCGTAGATACGCATCCCGTCCCGCGCCCGCAAGGCCACCTGTGACGGTGACGCTTCCTCCGATCGCGACTGCTCCCGCATTGGTGATGGAGACCGAGGGGTCCGACGAAGCTGATCCCTCCGCCTGATGGGGTTCCTCCTCAGCCATTGGCCACGGCTTCAACCGGGTATGCGCGGTTGAGGAGGGTGCTTCCACCGCTGGCGGGCGACGCGATGTTCTGAGACATCAGCGTGGCGGTCAGGTTGCAGAAGGCGCCCGGCCCGGGGGGCCGCAAGGCTGTCACGGTGATCTCCACGCGTGTCTCACCATGCAAGGTCATCGACTCCGGGGTGGCGGTACAGAACGTGGGGTCGCCGCTGTCGGTGGTGGTACTCATCCGGAAGATGACGTCATCCACCGGATCTTGGCTGATCACACGTACCTTGACCACGACGGGATCGGAGGGACGCAGCGTCTGTATCTCATCCGCCCAGGCAAGCGAGACCTCTTGGGAGAGGACATCGAACCATCCGGAGACCTGCGGGGCAGCGGCCCAAGCGGAGTCTCCGGGTTGCGACGCGAGGATCAGACACCTGGAGTTGGTCGCGTCCACTGAGATGTACGTCCTGCCGTTCTCCGAGGACAGATGGCATCGCCACGACGACTCTCCCAGCGCGTAGCGAACTCGCAGGCCTGAGGTGGCACATGCGCGCAGCTCGAGCTTTCTGTGCGGCCAGCGGTGGTTGGTCCCTGGTGGCGGGAAGATCACCCTCTGCGCCAACTTCCCGTCCACGCGAGCCGTTCCCACCCGGACACCGCAACGCTTCGCGGAACCCTTGTGGCCTGCCGAGCTCCCGTCGCTGCCCGGCGCCGTTGAATGCGCCGAGCTCTCGTCGCCGCCCGGCACCGTGGAATGTGCCGAGCGCGACTCGCGGGGCGCGGTATGTCCCGAATCGGTCGGGCTACGGCCACCCGAAGACGTAGGCCAGGGCTGCAGCGGATCGTGGGTGTGGCCTGTCCCGTCTGTCGCCGTACTGGGCGATCCATGCGGCGCGGGCGGGGACTTCTCCGGGTCGGCTCCGCAACCAGCGAGCGCCAGTATCACGACGAACAAAAGAGCCAGGGCGGCCCTAGGCGCGGCCATCGAAGACCCCTCCGATTCCATCTCAGGAGTTCGGGCCGCCGGTACCGACATCGCGTCCTGCGGTCGAGCCACCGCTGCCGTGGATACGCAAACTTCCCCCGATCGCGACGGCGCCCGCGTTGGTGACGGTGATCTGTGTCGCCGCCTTGGTCAAGCCGGGGGTCGCGTTGACCAGCTCGGCGAGCGCACGGGCGAACGACTCGTCCTCCCTGAGCAGGTCGTCGAGATGGCCTTCCACAGCGGCCTGACGCCGAGTATCGCCAGGCGCCACGCCCAGACGATTCAGCGCACCCTCCGCCTGGGAGTCACTGCGGAACCGGTTGGCGACGGCGCTCCAAACGGCACGGAGCCGGCCGGTAATTGCTTCGTCGGCGACGTTGCCCACCAACCCAGCGAGGTGCTCCGCATATCTGACCAGCAGAGGCATGACCGCGGCGACAGTAATCGGATCCATCCTGAGCCCTCCCCCTCCGCGCGGTTGCACGCGGATGGACATAGCTTGCCAGTCCGGACAACTCCCCCTCGGGCATTCACGGCAAGTGACAGACTCGCTGCCGTTTGTGCTCACGCGCTTCCAGGCAATCTTCCGTGGTGCCCACGGGCTGCAGCGCCGGATCATCGCTCGCACGCCGCACGGTGAGAGCCACGGCGCGAGGCCGAACCTGGCCTCGGCTGCCCGTCTTTGGGAGCATTGCCCCTCACGGCGGCGACCAGGACAACAGGGATCGAAGGGGACGTTCATGGTGGCGGCGGAGTTGGCTGCGCTGGCTGCGGCCGGTGGCACGGCGGGTGGCGGCTGCAGGGACGGACGCGTGGGCCGCGTTGCGGCGGGCCGTGGCCCGGTGGTTCGGCCGCGGGGACGATGGGCGGGAGCAGGCCGAGTTGGAGCGCCTCGACCGGACGGCGGCCGCGCTTCAGGCGGGCGGCTCCGGTGAGGTGGAGCGGGTGAGGATCCATGCTCGCCACGCACGGGGCCCTAATCCGCTGGCGGGCGGCGGCCGGCACCCAGGCCGGCAGGCCGGAAGACTGACGGAGCAAAGAGCCCCCGGCGCGCCTCGCACCCGGCGCAGGAGGATCCGGTCTCCACCGTCCGTCGTATCGAACATTCGCTTGATGAAGTCACTCGATCGAGTGCACTGACATGAAAGGCAACCTGTCGGCGAACCGCCGCTTGTTAGCTGGGAAATGCTCCCGCCGGTCACCTCAGGGCCCCGGTGACGGGCGACTTGCCCCAAACCGCCGACGAGAATCGGAGTGTGCGCAACGGATGGCAGGGGGTCAGCTACTTCGTCGGCGTGGTGCGCATGGATGGCGTCGGCGCCGTCCCGTCGTCGTCCTGGTCCTGGCCGGTGTCGTGGTCACGTCCTCGGCCATTGTCTTCGGCCGACCGGAGGACAGAGTGCTGCCGCGGCTGGACGGTGGTGCCGTGTGGCTCGCGAGCACCGGACCGGGTCTGCTGACGCAGGTGAACGGGATCGCGGCGCTTCCTCAGTACCAGCTGCCCGTACGGTCGTTGCGGGGGCAGCGGAATGTGTCCGTTGTCGAGTCGGGCGACCCCGTCGGCAGCGGTGAACCGTCCGGATCCGGTGTCCACGCGTCAACCGCATCGGCTCCGGGGCGCAGGGTCGTCGTCACCGATCCCGGACACAACGCGTACTCCGTCGTGGACCCTGTCAGTCTTCGAGTGAACGGACCGTTCGCCACCAGTCACAACTGCACTCAGTGGCCAGTGGGTACAGGGCTGTACTGCGTGAATTCCAGGAGCGGCGAGCTCACCCGGTTACACACCGAAACCCCCTCCCGGCATGGCGACGTCCTACGCCTCGGCGCGCCCATCGGACAGCTGGCAGCGGATGGAGAAGGGATCCTGTGGGCCGCCGTCCCCTCGGCCGGTGCGGTAGTGGCGGTAAGAGACCGCTCGGCCAAGGAACGCACCTTGGTCGGCGACGCCGGGGACCACATCCTGCTCAGCACCGTGAGGGGACAGGTGCTGGCCGTCGACGCCGAGAGGGGCTATTTCGTCCCGGTGTCCGGAAGCGGAGCCGGCTCGCGCATCCCTCTCCCCGACGTCGTGTCACGGGAGGATCCGGTCATCGGCGTGGGCGCGTCCTCCTCGTCCGCCCGACACCTGGTGGTACTGCTGTCGTCCGGCACGGTGCTGGCCATCGACCCGCACACCGGCCATCAGGTCGCCGGCGTCAAGGCGGCGGCAGGGGGCAAGGGCGGATTCCACGGCCCGCTCGTGGAGTCGGGCGACCGGGTCTATCTCCCCGACAGCGGCCGCGTCCATGTCGTCGACATCTCCTCAGGCACTCGCCTCGCGCCGATCGTCGTGACCCGCGACCCCGCCGAACTCCAGTTGTTCGAGCGCGAGGGGTCGGTCTGGATCCATGACCCCCAGGGCCCTGAAGGAGTGGTCGTCCGGCAGGGAAAGACACGGTTTTTCCGCAAGTACGATCCGGCCGTGCCGCCCTCGGCGAGCCCCGGTCCCGCCGTGCCCGCGCACACCCCGCATCCGAAGCCGACGGATGCGACCAGCCCCCCGCCTTCCACACGTCCGTCGTCGGCCGGCTCCACCGCGCCAGGAGAGTCCCCGGCCTCCGACGGGACCAGCAGGTCTCCGGCCCCTGGCAGCAGCGGACACGCCCCGGCGCCCGGCAGCACCGGACCGGGCCGAACCGGGGGGCCGGGCCCGAGCCACAGTGGGCCCGGCACGGGCTCCGGGAAGCCCTCGCCATCGGCGAGCAGCGGCCCGTCGCAGCCGGTGGTGCCGTCCGGCGAGCCCCCGGGGCAGGGCAAGCCCGAACTGCTGGCCACCATCCCCGCCGTCGGCCTGCCCCGGTTCCGCCCGGGCGGCACCATTCTGGCGCTGAGTGACGAACTCTGGGACGTGACCGACCCGGCTCGGCACAGGCGGATCGCCACGCTGCCGCTCCCCGAGCAGCAGCAGTTCCACAGCGCTGTGTTCACACCGGACGGGGCGGTCGCTCTCGTACTCAGCGCCTTCCACCTCATGTCGTTCGACGTTCACGATCCCTCGTCTCCACAGCTGTTGGTCGACCACAGCTCGACGCGCCACAGCAGCGATCTCGCCATATCCCCCGACGGGCGGATGATGGCGTCCGGCTTCGCCAACATCCTGGGGACGGGCGGCTCCATCCTGCTGTGGGACATCACCGACCCCACCGCTCCCCGGTTCATCACCGCCAACGGCCTCCAGGAGACCAGCGTCGTATGGAAGACGTCCTTCAGCGCGGACAGCACCCTCCTCGCCGCCCAGGTGGGCACCGGTACAGCGATCATCGACGTCTCCGATCCCCAACATCCCCGCCAGGTCAGCCTGCTTCAGGGCCTCAAGGGCGCCACGTTCGCACCCCGCGACCGGATCCTCGTCGGCAACGACCCGGCCAAGGGCGCGGTACTGATCGACCTCACCGACCCGGGGAACCCGGAGACGGTCGCACCACTGCCAGGCGTGACGAACTCCCACTGGGCCGCCTTCAGCCAGGACGGCGGGCTGCTGGCCCTCGTGGGTGACCACGGCAGCACCGGCTCGCCCGCAGTGACACTGTGGAACGTCACACGGCCCGACCGCCCCAGACTGCTGCACCGCATCCCCGCCGGCCAACAGACCACGCTCGCGTTCAGTCCGACCGGAACGATCCTCGCCGTGACCGGCGAGAGCACCACCGCACTGTGGCGCATCCCCTGAGAACGAAACCGCACCACCATTGCCCTGACCGAACGACCCAGCGGAAAGCACGTGACCGTGTCTCAGTTCCCCATGGAACCCCAAAGCGGCGTGAGCCACCTCGCGGAGGGATTCCACAGCCTGCTGAAAAACGTCGAGCAGGTACTCACCGGCAAGACGCACGCCGTCCGCCTTGCCCTCACAGCGCTGCTCTCCGAGGGCCATTTGCTGATCGAGGACGTCCCGGGCGTGGGCAAGACCTCACTCGCCCGTGCCATCGCGGCCTCGATCGGAGGCGAGTGCAGCCGCATCCAGTTCACGCCGGACCTGCTGCCCTCGGACATCACCGGGGTGAGCTTTCCTCCCGGGCTGGAAGCCGCCCGGCAGGGGGACTTTCAATTCTTCGCCGGCCCGGTCTTCGCCAATGTCGTCATCTGCGACGAAGTGAACCGGGCATCTCCCAAGACGCAGTCGGCACTACTGGAGGTCATGGAGGAAGGACAGGTGACCGTGGCCGGAAAATCACATCCGGTTCCGCGCCCCTTCATGGTGATGGCGACCCAGAACCCCGTGGATTTCGACGGCACTTACGCGCTGCCCGAGGCTCAACTCGACCGTTTCATGATGAGAATGCGCATCGGGTACCCCAGTGAGGAAACGGAGCTGGGGCTGCTCAGGAACGAAGGCCGCACCGTCGCGCCCGAAGCCCTCAGCCCGGTCATGGATGTCAGGCAGGTCCGGCGCCTCGCCGACTTGGGTCGCCGGGTCGTCGTGAGCGACCATGTGCACCGCTACATCGTCTCCATCGTGGCCGCCACCCGAGTCCCCAACGGGGATATCCGGCTCGGCGCCAGCCCCCGCGCCGCGCTCGCGCTACTGCGCGCCGCACGCGTATGGGCGGCCTCCGACCAGCGCCACTTCGTCGTACCCGAGGACGTGAAGGCGCTGGCCGGCCCCGTGCTGGCGCACCGACTGCTGCTCAACGAGGAGACGGACAGCGCCCCGTCCGGCCCCGACACCATGGTCGCCGAAGTCCTCGACCGGGTGAAGGTACCCCGTTGATCACGCGGACCGGCATCGCCGTCCTCATCACCTCGGGCCTGCTGCTGGTGGCGTCCGCGCTGCTGGCGTCCCCCGCTCTCGCCCTGCCCGCCGCCGCCGGATTCCTGGCCCTCGGCGCCGGCCGGGCCGGGGTCGCCCGCCGAGTCCGGCTGGGGGCGACGGTGCGGGTGCGCACGCGGTCGGTGGTGCGTGGACAGAACGTGGGTCTCACCATCGGCATCGAGCGGGAGGGGCGGCTGCCGCTGTTCGCCGAGTTGCACCTGATCTCCCAGAACCCGGACCGGCCGGCCGAGTCGCACGTACTGCCACGCCCGGCAGCGGGATCCATCACGCTGACGGCCGAACTGTCCGTGCACCGGCGCGGGGTGTTCCGTGCGGGGCCCCTGATCGTGCGACAACAGGACCCCCTCGGCCTCTTCCGGAAGGACACGAGGGTGGCCGACGGCCGGACCGTCCAGGTGAACCCCGCGCTCGTATCGGTGGCGGTACGGGCCGCTTCCCGCACGGCCACCGCAACCGGCACCGGACGGCGGGCCACGCCCACACTCGCCGGCGATTTCTTCGCCCTGCGCGAGTACACCCCTGGCGACGATCCACGCCACATTCACTGGCTCAGCAGCGTCCGCACCGGACAGCTGCTGATCCGCAGGTCGAGCGAACCTGCTCTGCCCAGCCTGCACGTACTGCTCGACCTGGATGCCTCGGCGTACGACGGGGAGGAGTCCTTCGAGCACGCCGTCGACCTGACGGCCTCCCTGCTCGTCGGCGCACTCCGCGCAGGGGCGGCCGGACACCTGTGGCAGCGCGAGGCAGGTGCCCGCCTTCGGCGAGTGGAGCACACCGGCGTACCGCAGGTGCTGACCGCCCTGTCCCGGGTCCGGCCCCGAACAGACCCGGACGGTGGTTCCGGTGACGTAGCGACCGCCACCCGCGCCGAAGCAGGACGGGCGTGCGTCCTCTCCAAGGACTCGTGCTTCACCGTGGTCACCGGTGCGGCCCGGCCCGCTCCCCCGGCATTGCCCCGTCACCTTCTCGGCCCCGGTTCACGGGTCGTCGTCATACGCCTGTCTCCCCACGGCGCCGGAAGGTACCCGGCTGGCCCGCCCGCCGGGCGGGCCAGCGTTCACCAGGCCGCCGACGCCGTTCACGCGGCGGCCTTGTGGGCCACGGCCGCACAACGGGCGAGCAGGGGAGGGCGCCCATGACGGGGGTCCTCGCGCCGGTGACACAGCGGCCTGCGGCGGGCAGGGCGAAGACGCGGGACGGGCACCAGATCGCCGCGCCACTGTTCGCCGGGGCCGCGGCCTGGAGTGCCGGACTGGCCTTCCACCGGGCGTTCGGCCTCCAGCCCCTCCTGCTGCCGCTCACCGTCGCCGCGCTGACACCGGCGTTGTGCACCGCGGCCCTGGCATGGCGGCGCAGCAGACCGCCGGTGGAACGGACGCTGTCGGCTTCGGTCGCGCTGGGCGTGTTTGGCTGCGCGATCGTCCTCTTCGGTGGTGCCGAGGATCTCACCGCCCTGTGGCCGGCCCTGCGTGCCACGGGCGGAGCGGCCCTGGACGGATGGGCACGACTGCTGAGCACCGGACTGCCGGCACCCGACGATCCGGTCCTGCTCACGTTTCCCTTTCTGACCACATGGCTGGCATCGGCGGTGGGTTCGGAGGCCGCCCTACGCGTACGGGTGCGAGCCGTCGCCTGCCTCCCCGCGACGGTCTTGATGGTCACCGCCGTGGCCTGCTGCGTGCCGGGCGAGGCGTCGGTCCTGCCACAGGCCCTCGCCTTCACCGCGTCCCTGGGGCTCCTGCTCGGACAGCGTCCGGCGGTGCGGCGACTGCCGGTCCGTGCCGGGAACCTGCTCCAACGGCCGACCGCCATCCGCCTGAGCGGCGCCACCGCAGCGGCCTGGATCGCGGTACTGGCCGCCGTCGCCGCGGGCGTGACGCAGTCGATGCCATGGCTACACGGAGACAACGGATATGACGTCCGGGACCGGTTCAGGGCTCCTGTGCACGCCGCTCCCGCCGTCGACCCGCTCGCACAGCTTCCACGCTGGCAGCGATCGCCCCGTCAACACCTCTTCACCGTGACCGGCGGCGCGCCCGACCGCTGGCGTCTGTGCACGCTGACTCTCTTCAACGGCGAACGCTGGTCGCTTGACGGCGCCTTCGTCCCCACGGGCGGCAGCATCCCCTCCGGCGGGCCATCCCTCGCCCCGTCCCACCGGACATGGCACAACCGCGTCGTGGTGAACGGACTCGACGGGAGCTTCCTGCCGGTCCCGGCGCGACCCTTCCGCGTCACCGGCCCGGCCCTGGCCGCCAACCCGCAGGACGGCACCGTGATGACCGTGGATCACCTCGGACCAGGCACCGCCTACACGGTCGATTCGACGCCCCCGGCCCGCCCGCCGCAGTTCCGGCTCCCGGCGCTGCGCGCCGGATCCACCCGTCCCGCGGCGCTCGACGTACCGCCCGGATCACCCACGGCACTCCAGGAGTTCACCCGCGGCGTCACCACCGGCACGCATGCCCCGTACGCTCGTGCGACCGCGATCGCCACCCGGCTGCGCACCTCGTACACGCACCTTCCCGGTTCCCCGGGCCTGCCCTCGTACGGCGGAATCGCACGATTCCTTCAGGACAAGCAGGGACCGCCGGCGCTGTTCGCCACCGTCTTCGCCCTTGCCGCACGCTCTTCAGGACTGCCCGCGCGACTCGTGGTCGGCTTCACACCGCGCGCAGCCGGAACCGACGCCCCTCATCAGGTCAGGGGCGGCGACGCGAGGGTCTGGAACGAGGTGTACTTCGCGGACGCGGGCTGGGTGCCCTTCGACCCCGTACCGCCTGCCGGCCGCGCCCGGAACTCCGCTGCGGAGCCGCCTCCTTCCTCGGCAAAACCCCGGCCGTCGCAGGCATCGCAGAACGCCTCCCCAAGCCCCGCCAACCCGCCGAAGTCCGTACGGCCCGTCCCGCGAGCCCTGCCGAGCACGCACCTCCGTGATGTCGGTGCACTGATCGCGGTGCTGTGCAGCCTGCTAGCGGCGGCGCTGTACGGAGCACGGGCCCTGCGGCTGGTCGTGCTGCCCGCGGTGCGCTCCCGGCGTGCCCGGCGGGTCGGCCCACCCGCCGAACGGGCGCGCGGCGCCTGGCGGTCCGCCGTGGATTGCCTCGGTGACACCGGCGTCCGTATCGGGCCATCGGCGGACGTCACCCAGATATCCCGGCTCATGGCAGAAACCGCGGGGCCCGACGCCGTGGTTTCGACCGTCGCCCTCGCGCGTACCGCCAACCGGGCGCTGTACGACGAGCCGGATTCCGGGGAAAACGACGGCGGCCGACCGTACCTGGCGGAGGAGGACGCCGACCGTGCCTGGGACCGCAGCGACCAGGTCTGCGCCGCGTTGAGGCGCCGGGCCGGACGGCTCGGTGGCCGGATGTGGCTTCTCGTACTCCCCCGGCCGCTGCTCGTGCGATGGCGGCGGTCCCGTATCGGCCGACTGTCGGCCCCTGCGTTGAGCGACGACGCGACTCTCCGGCAGACACCGGCCGGAAGGGCAACGGGATGACAACGCCAGTGGTGTTCCCTCCCGCCGCACTCGCCGCGCCCGGCGCCGCCGCGGTCCTGGTGGCGACCGGCCACACCAGCGACCCCGAACGGTTTCCCCCGGTGCCTGCGGCCAGGCACTCCGCCGAGGATCTCGCCGGGCTGCTGGCCGATCGATGTGCCATGCCCCCCGAGCGCATCACGACCGTGGTGGACCCGCCGGGGCCCGAGGACATCATCGGCGCCGTGCGGGCAGGCCTGAACAGCTCCCCCGACCTGTTGTTCCTCTACTTCGTCGGCCACGCGGACGTCGGTGTGGACAACGAACTGCGGCTGACCACCGGCAGGACCGGGCTGCAGGGAGCAGCCGCGAAGTACGCCTCCCTCGACTTCCGTGACCTTCTCGAGGAGATCTCCTCCGCCTCCCCCCGGCCACGCTCTCTGGTGGCGATTCTCGACTGCTGCTACTCCGGTCGTGCCCTCTCCGCGGACCTCGGCCCCCTGCGCCACAACTGCCTGCTGGTTTCCGCCGCCCATGACGAGCAGGCGCTCGCGCCGGTGGGCGACCGGCACACCGCGATGACGGGCGGCCTCATCCGGTTGCTGCAACACGGTGCGGCCGACCTGCCCGCCGAACTCACCCTGCAGGTCGTCGCATCCCACCTCGCCCGGAACCTGACGCCGGTGCCGATGATGCAGTCGCGGGGCAGCGCCGGACTGCTGGTGCTGGCCCGCAACGCCCACCCGGACGCTGCCGAGGTGAGCACGGCCGTAGAGACACAGCACGGCCGGGACACCGGCGAATGCCCCTATCCCGGGCTGTCGCCCTTCGACGAACACAACGCCCGCTGGTTCCACGGCCGCGCCCGGCTGACCAGCCGTCTGGCGGTCTCGCTGACCGCTCCTTTCGGGCCGCCGCTGCCGTTGATGCTGGTCGGGGCATCGGGCTCCGGGAAGTCGTCGCTCATCCACGCGGGCGTGCTGGCCGATCTGGCGCAGGGACGCACAGTGGCCGAGAGCCGGCGACGGCAACGGATCGTGCTCACGCCGACGGACCGGCCGGTCGACGCACTGGCCCGAGCCCTCGCCGACTTCGCCGGCCGGCCCCCCGAAGACCTCCGTACCGAAATCGCCAAAGACCCGGCGGCCATCACCGCTCTCGTGCGGCAGATGGCCGCGGCCGGTGGCAGGGAAGCCGCAAAGGGCACGACCACCGGACCGGTGATCGTGGTCGACCAGTTCGAGGAGGCCTTCGCCCTGTGCGAAGACCCCTTGGAGCGTTCGGCGTTCATCGACGCTCTGTGCGCGGCGGCCCGCGCCACAGTCCCCCGGCCCGGGGGCGAATCGGAACCTCTCGCGGCACACGTGCTCCTGGCGGTGCGCGCCGACTTCTTCGGGGCCCTGGCCGCCCACGGGCAACTCCTGAAGGCTCTGCAGGACCATCAGATCGTCGTCGGGCCGCTCGCGCACGACGAGGTGCGGGAGGCGGTCCTCGGCCCGGCGCACGCCGAGGGCCTGGCGGTCGAGGACGGATTGCCCGAACTCATCCTGAGCGAGCTCGGAGCGCAGGTGCCGGCCACCTCGAGCGGTGCGGCGGCCGAACCGGGCTACGAGGCCAGTGTTCTGCCGCACCTGGCGCAGGCGCTCCGGGCGAGTTGGGAGCGGCGTACGGGTGGCGTTCTCACCCGGGCCGCCTACGAGACGTCCGGAGGAATCCGGTGGGCCATCGCCGCAGCGGCGGACGATGCCTATCACCAACTGGACCTCGCCGACCGGCGAACCGCCAGGCTGCTGCTGACCCGGCTGATCCAGTCGGTCGAGGGCCGTCCCCCGACACGCCGCCGCATCGCACGCGACCAGCTCCTCAGGGAGCTCGGCGCGCCGCGGGACGCCGAGAGGATCCTGGACCTGCTCCACCATGCCCGTTTGGTGGCCGTCGACGTCGATCCGGCCCGCGGCCGGGAGACGGTCCAGCTCATCCACGAGGCGCTGTTGCTGGCCTGGCCCTCCATGCGCGAGTGGCTGGAGGAGGACCGTGAGTGGATCGCCCGCCGCCACCAGATCATCCAGGCCGCCCATGCCTGGCACGACTCCGGGAACGACCCCCAGAGGCTCTACGCGGGGCGCGCCCTCGACGACGCCTGCGCGGAGGCCGAGGCCCGGCCCGAGGACGATCTCGGCGGCCTGGGATGGCGCTTCCTGCGCGCCTCCCAGCAGCAGGAACGGACATCGCTCCTGGCCCGTGTCCGTACCGACCGTGTGCAGCGGCTGCTCGGCGCGGCGCTGGCATTGCTGCTCCTCGCGGCGATGCCGGCCGGGTTGCTTCTCTACCGGCAGGAACGTGCGGCGGACACGCACCACGACGAAGACCTGTCCCGCCGCTTGGCGGCGCGGTCGGACGCCGTCCGGAGCAACGATCCGGTACTCGCGGGCCGGCTCGCCGTGGCCGCCTTCCGCAGCGCCCCGACCGACCAGGCCCTGGCAGGTCTCTACGCGAGTGTGTCCGCCCCCGCCCCTGCACCCGAGTCCGACGGTGACACGACCGTCCTGCCCATCAGCAGAACCCTGGCCTTCCACCCCCGCAGGCCCGAACTGGCCGTGCAGGGACGGCACGACGAACTGTGGCTGTGGGACACCGCGCGGCACCGGCTCGGCGCGACACTCGACGTCCCTCGAGGAGACTGGCTCGACTCGCTGGCCTACAGCCCCGACGGTGACCTGCTCGTGGGCGTGGGAGAGGAGGGCGTCATGCTGGCGTGGCGGACAGGGCCCGGCCCGCCACGGCGGACCCCGGTGGTCATCTCCGGTGCGGTGGGGGCCGATGTGGTCGAGGCTGATCTCACGTTCCGCCCGGACGGGAGGACGCTCGCGGCCGCCACCGTCGTCAGCGGATCCTTCCCCTCCACGCCCGCGTCGAGCAGCACGCGCCTGTGGAACATCTCCGCGGAGGGCTCACTCACACCGGGCAGCACCCTCACAGGGGCGTACGCCGTTTTCAGCCCCGTCGGATCCGTCATGGCGTCGCGCCACGACGACGGCGGCCTGATCCTCGGCGGGCAGACCACCGGCGGGAGTACGACCTTGCGCAAGCCGCTGTCCGCCGCCCACCGGCCGGAGCCGTCGGGACTGCCCCTGGCATTCAGCCGGGACGGCCGGTTGCTGGCCGAGGGCAGGGCCGGAGGCCGAGTGGCCCTGTGGGACGTGGACCCCGGCAACCCCGCCCCCCGAGCGATCTCCCCCGCAGCCGGATTTCCCCTCGCGACAGGCACCGTGCAGGCTGTGGACTTCTCCCCGGACGGCGGAACCCTCGCGGTGGCGGCCGACACGGTGGGGCTGTGGGGCATCCGCCGGCCCGAACGGCCGGAGCCGGTCGGCACACTGCCGCAGGAGGTCATGCCCCCGCCGGTGGCTCTCCCGGTCCCGGCCCGCACGGCCGTCTTCAGCCGGACCACCGGTCTGCTGGCCATCACGGGCAAGTCCACCCGGCTGTGGGACGTCCACGGCCTGCTCCGTCCCGGGCTGGCAGCCACGGTGCTCATGCCCGGATCCGCTCCGTCCGTCCTGGCCCTGGCGCCCGACGCGCAGTCACTGGCCGTCGGGTTACGGGACGGCAGGATCCGCCGGTACTCCCTCCCCCCGAGCGAGAGGCGCATCCGAGGGGAGGGAGAACTGCCGGCCGGCTCCGGCGGACAGGCCGTCAGCTTCCTGGCGTATCGCCAGGACGGCCACGCACTGGTGGCCGGACGCGGTCACACCACCGAGCTCTGGCAGCCTTCCGGCTCGGGTGCCCTTCCCCGCCGTCCCGCGTCGTTCGTGGAGGGAACCGCCGCGGCCTACGCCCCACTGTCCGACATGCTGCTGTCGACCGACGACAAAGGGCCTGCGCTGTGGGACTTGACCCGTCAGCCGAAGCCGCGTCGACTGCCGGGTCTGGAGCTCGAACAGGGCCCGGCCGCCGGGGCACAGGCGCTCAGCGCCAAGGGCAACCGAGTCTTCGTGCAGAATGCCGATTCCGCCGCCCTGTACGGAATCACCAAGGCCGAAGGCGCGAAGAAAACTGCCCTTCCCGTTCCCGCATGGGAGTCGTCGACCCCGTACCAACGGTTCGACGCCCTGCCACGCGCCGCACTCAACGCCGAGGGGAGCCTGCTCGCCACGGCGGCCGGACGCTCGCTCACGACGTACCGCCTCGGCGGGGACGACGGTCCCTCCAGCAGCACGGCACTGCCGGACACGGTCAGGGCCCTGGCCTTCAACCCGGACGGGACCTTGCTGGCGACGGGGGACGACAACGGTCGTGTATGGCTGTGGCGAACCGACCATGACGGCGTGCTGTTTCCGTTGATCGACTTCCCCGGGGGCGGCAGCCCCGTCACCACCCTGGAACTCGGTGCCAAGGACACGCTCGTAGCCGGCTTCGAGGACGGAACGGTCATCGTCTCGCGGCTCGATCCCGCTGTCGTCATCCAGCGCCTGTGCTCGGCGCCGAGCACCGAGGCAGTGGCGGCCGCCTGGCCCCGGTACTCGGACGACGTACCGCTCGAGGAGGTCTGTCCGTCCGGCGACGAATGACCCCCCGCAGTGCTCTCAGCCGTTCCCCGCCTCAACCACCAGCCACACCCGGCCGTTTCGGGCCGCCGACCGACCACGGAGTCGTCATGGAGAACATCACACTGGCCCTCACGGGGGCCGGCTCGCAGCCGACCGGAGACGACGAGCTGCGCGACCTCTTTCGCCGTCTGAGGGCGAATCCTGAGATGGAGACCGTACGCCTCGAACAGGCCGCGGCGGTGCCGGGAACACTCGGCGGAGGCATCACGGCGGTGGAAGTCGTCGTGACCAGCGGCGCGCTGACCGCTCTGGCGTCCGTACTGAGGGTGTGGCTGCGTACCCGGGCATCACGGGTGAAGATCTCCGTGCGCCGGCCGGACGGCTCCCGGGAACCCCTGGTGGAACTGGATGCCGGCAGCGTTCCCGGATTCGACGCCGCCGCCTTTCAGAGCCTCTTCACCCAGGCCATGGACGTGGTCGCGCAGACGCCGGAAGGCTCTGGCACACCGGAGCCGACGCAAGGGAGTGACTGAGCAGCTCGGCCGGCAGCCGCTCGGCAACGGCCCAGCGCCCGGGCGGCTGGTGCTGGATTCCTGGCCCGGTCACGCAAGGCTGGTACCACGCACCAGAAGCAGTGCCAGATCCGACGTCGCGACGGCGACCGCCCCGGCGAACGCTGCCTTGCGCCAGTACCGGCCCAGTGCGAGACCCGCGATCGCTGTCAGGGGTGCCGCGGCGAGCGCGGCCACTCCCCACGTGCCGGCCGGCCCCGCAGGTCCGAGTACCAGCACCGCCGTTGCTGCCAGCAACGGGACCGGCAGCAGCAGCCGGGTGCCGGCGATGCCGAGCCGGTGCGGCAGACCGCGCACTCCGGTCTCCAGGTCGTCGGCGATGTCCGGGAGTACGTCGCCCAGGTGGGCCGCGATGCCGAGCAGTGCTCCGGCTGTCATGGCCCACCACGCAGGCCGGGGATGGCCCGGCAGGCTCAGGGCGACAACCGCGGGCAGACTGCCGAATGCGACCACGTACGGAAGCCAGGACAGCGCCGTAGCCTTCAGCCTCAGGTTGTACAGCCATGCCGATGCCACCGCGGTCAGGTGCACCGTACCGGCGAGCACACCGCAGGCCAGCGACAGTGCCACACACAGCGCGAGTGCGGCGTGCGCCGCCGCCCACACCGCGCTCCGGCTCACCGCACCGTCGGCCACCGGCTTGCCACGGCGGCCGGCCGCGGCATCGCGTCGGGCGTCGAAGGCGTCGTTGCACCAGCCGATCGAGAGCTGTCCGGCCAGCACGGCCGAGCCCAGCAGCGCACAACGGGCGCTGGTGAGGCCCGCACTGACGGACAGTCCGACAGCGAGGACGGTCACAGCGATCACCGGCCCCGGATGACACGACAGAGCGAGCCCCACCGCGCGGCGGAACGACCAGGCGGCCGCGGCGGACAAGTGCTGGTCCGTAGTGCCCACGGGGCGAGCGTAGGCAGTCCGTCCCGGATCCGTGTGACCGCCGCACGGGTTATTTACGGTGTTTCGTTCCTACGCGCGGGCACAGATGGGCCATGACGCCTCCGAAGCGATCACCGGGATGACCCGGATCGCAGCCGTTCACGGCTCCCTCGCAGCGCATCGCCACACCCAACGCGAGGTCACCGACATGGTGGCTCGTATCTGCCTGCCCCCGGGTGCCGACCGCCGTGTCCTTGACCGGCTCCACGAGAACGCACAGGTGCGCACGCGGCACGCGGTGCTGCCGCTGGAACGCTATCCCGAGCTCGACGGTCTCGGCGCCGCCAACGACGTCTTCATCCGCGCGGCCGCCGATCTGGGCACCGAGGCAGTACGCGGTGCACTACGGACCGCGGGGCTGCGGCCGGCCGATGTGGATCTGCTGATGTTCACCTCCGTCACCGGCATGGCCGCACCCTCCATCGACGCCCGCCTCGTCGGGCGGCTCGGCCTCCGACCCGACGTGAAACGACTGCCCGTCTTCGGCCTCGGCTGTGTCGCGGGTGCCGCCGGCCTGGCTCGCCTGCACGACTACCTGCTCGGCTGGCCGGACCATGTGGCCGTGCTGCTCTCGGTCGAACTCTGCTCCCTCACCTTCCAGCGCAATGACGCGACGCCCGCCAACCTGGTGGCGACCGGGCTGTTCGGCGACGGGGCAGCCGCCCTGGTCGCCGTCGGCGAGCGACGGGCAACGAAGGCCGGACCCGAAGTGGTGGCGACCCGCAGCCGTATGTACCCGGACACCGAATGCGTGATGGGCTGGGACATTCAGAGCTCCGGCTTCAAGGTGGTGCTCGACGCGGCCATCCCCGACGTCGTCCGGCAGTATCTCGCCGACGACGTCCACGGGTTCCTGGAGGAACACGGCCTCAAGCCCAAGGATGTGGCCCACTGGGTGTGCCATCCCGGCGGCCCCAAGGTGCTGGAGGCTGTCGAGGAAGTCCTCTCGCTGCCCGAAGGTGCCCTTGACGTCACCTGGCGCTCGCTCGCCGAGGTGGGGAACCTGTCGTCGGCCTCCGTCCTGTACGTCCTTCGGGACACGCTGGAGCAGCGACGGCCCGAACCGGGAACGCCCGGCCTGCTGATGGCGATGGGCCCCGGATTCTGCTGCGAACTCGTGCTGCTGCGCTGGTAGATCGGAGGACCCGTGATCTGGTACACCGCGCTGGTGCTTGCCGTCGCGGGCGAGCGTTGCGCCGAAATCGCCGTGGCGCTGCGCAACACGCGTTGGAGCCTGGCCCGCGGCGGCAAGGAGAGCGGCAGCGCCCACTACCCGGCGATGGTCGCCCTGCACACCGCCCTGCTGGCGGGCTGCCTGGCCGAAGTCTGGCTGGCCGGCCGCCCGTTCCAGCCGCTGCTCGGATGGACCATGCTGGTCTTCGTCGCCGCCGCGCAGACGCTGCGCTGGTGGTGCATCCGTACGCTCGGACACCGGTGGAACACCCGCGTCATCGTCGTACCGGGCCTTCCCCTGGTCACCGGCGGGCCCTACACCTGGCTGCGCCACCCCAACTATGTCGCGGTCGCCGCGGAGGGCCTGGCGCTGCCGCTGTGCCATGGCGCCTGGGTGACGGCCGTCCTCTTCACCCTGCTGAACGCGACGCTGATGGCCGTACGCATTCGGTGCGAGGACGAGGCGCTGACCGCCGCGGCGGCAGCGGAGGCACGGACGTGATCGACCTCCTGGTGGCGGGCGGCGGCCCGGCAGGCCTGGCGGCGGCGATCCATGCCGCACGGGCGGGAATGGAAGCCGTCGTCGTCGAACCCCGCGCCGCTCCCGTGGACAAGGCCTGCGGCGAGGGCATCATGCCCAGTGGTGTGGCGGCGCTGGGTTCGCTGGGTGTCGAGGTGCCCGGCCACGACCTGCGCGGCATCCGCTACATCGAGGGGGCGCGTCTTGCGGAGGCGGAATTCAGGGACGGCCCCGGGCTCGGCGTGCGACGGACCGAGCTGCACGCCGCCCTGCACGAACGGGCCGCAGAACTCGGAGTGCGGATCCTGCCGGGCAAGGTGCGGGAGATCCGCCAGGGCCACGACCGGGTCCGCGCGGCCGGGCTGACGGCGCGTTGGCTCATTGCCGCCGACGGCCTGCACTCCCCGCTTCGCCGCGAGCTCGGCCTTGCCCTTCCCCGGGGTGTACCGCGCCGCTACGGCGTCCGCCGCCACTTTCGCATCACCCCATGGACGGACTTCGTCGAAGTCCACTGGTCGCGACACGGAGAGGCGTACGTGACTCCGGTAGGGGACAGCCTGCTGGGGGTCGCCGTACTCAGCCGCGACCGGCGCTCGCACGATGAGCACCTGACGGCGTTTCCCGCCCTTGCCGCGCTGCTCCAGGGCCGGGGGATCGGTGCGGTACGCGGCGCCGGTCCACTGCGCCAGCGGGCGCGGACCCCACGGGCCGGGCGAGTCCTGCTGATCGGTGACGCGGCGGGCTACATCGACGCGCTGACGGGCGAAGGCATCGCCCTGGCCATGGCGACGGCCGCGGCGGCGATCACATGCCTGGCGGCCGACCGCCCGCAGGACTACCCCGCGCGCTGGGCCCGGCTGACAAGACGCCACCGGGTGCTCACCGCGGGCCTTGTGCGAGCGGCCCGGCACTCCGGGACGGCCCGCCTGATCGTTCCGGCGGCACACCGCGCACCGGCGCTCTTCAGAGCGGCGGTACACGCGTTGCAGTAGGGGCCGACCACCGCATCTCGCCCCGGAACGGCGGAGGGGCCATTCCCATGCCGACGGCGGACTCTCCGGGGCGCCGGGGTCCGTTCGCCGAGGACGCCCCGAGGGGCGCCGGCCGTCCCGGACCGCACACCGGTGATGCCCGTACTGCGGTCCCGGCACCCGCCTCGCTGTCCTTGATGCGAACCCTCCCCCGCCGACCGCCGAGCGGAATCTGCGATGCTGAAAGGGTGACGTACACGCCCCGTGTTCCGCAGTCCATTACGGCCGACTCGCCCCACCCCTACGTCAGCCCGCTGATGACCCAGTCCTGGCTGGACCTGGCCTTCCTGCACTGGGCGGCCGATCCGGCCGAGGTAGCACCCCTGCTGCCGACCGGGACCGTTCCCGACTCCCTCCACGGAGTCACCTACGTCGGGCTCGTCGCCTTCCGGATGCACCGGGTGGGGTGGTTCCGGCTCCCCGGCGTCCCCTACCTGGGCACTTTCCCCGAGACCAATGTCCGTCTCTACTCACGGGACGATCACGGGCGGCGCGGGGTGGTCTTCCGATCGCTCGATGCCTCCCGGCTGATCCCGGTGGCGGTCGCACGAACGGTGTTCCGGCTGCCGTACCTCTGGTCCCGCATGGCGATTCGGCGCGACGGTGACACACTCACGTACACCAGCAAGCGACGATGGCCGGGTCCGCGCGGCGCACACAGCCGGATCGTTCTTCGGGTCGGTGAGCGGGTCGAGGCTCCCAGCGAGCTCGAACACTTCCTGACCGCCCGCTGGGGCATGCACAACACCTTCTTCGGGCGCGCGGTGTATCTGCCGAACACGCATCCGCGCTGGCCCCTGCACCGTGCCGATCTCCTCGAGTGCGACGAGAACCTGGTGGCGGTGGCGGGACTGCCCGAACCAACGGGAGAGCCGGTCAGTGTGCTCTATTCACCGGGCGTCCCGGTCCGCTTCGGCCGCCCGGCCCGCCCCGGCGGCATCCCGACGCCCTGAGCGTCCCGAAGGACGGCCGGCGGCTTGACCCGCAGAGCCGGACGGATGGCGGCCCGGCCGGTCCGGTTCATGGAAAGTCTCGGTCCGGGCGGCTGATTCCGGCAGGCGGTGACAGCGCGAATCCGTCATATGTCGGGACGTACCACTCCGAGGATGACCATCGAGCCGGCATCGGCGACGGTGACGTTCCGCCCGGGCCGGGGTGCGTGCACGATCTTGCCGTGGCCGACGTACATGCCCACGTGGCTGGCGTCCTTGTGGTAAATGATCAGATCGCCGGGGCGCATGTCCTTGATGTCGATGCGTGCAAGCTGCCGCCATTGTTCCTGCGACGTGCGCGGGATGGGGCGTTTCGCGGCGGCCCAGGCCTGTGACGTGAGTCCGGAGCAGTCGTACGAATTCGGTCCCTCGGCGCCCCACTCGTAAGGCTTGCCGATCTGCAGGATCGCGTATGCGAGGGCTTTCTCACCCTGCGCGCTCGCCTTTGACTTGATGTCCTTGAGGACACCGGAGCTCAACCACGCCGATTGTGCTTCGGCCCCGGCTTTCTGTTCCATCGCCAGGAGCCGGTCCAGCTCATCCTTCTTCAGCTTCGATTCGAGTTTTTCCGCAGCGGAGATACGTTCTTCGATCTTCGCCTGGGCATTCGCCCTGGCCTTGCGGCTGGCCTCCAGCTTCTGCAACTGGTCCGAGGCCTCCTTCGCCTTTTCCCGCAGGTCTTTCTGTGTTGTCGTCAGCGCGACCAGCAGGTTCTTCGTACCCTGCTGGACCTGGTGGGCCAGACTGACGTTGTTCAGATCCTGCGTGGGATCGTCGCTCAGGAACAGATTGACCTCGGGCGGCAGACCGCCGTCGCGGTACTGGAGGCGAGCCGCCGCGCCCGCGTGTAACTTCAGCGTCTCCAGCTTCTTCTTGCCCTCCGCGACATCCCTGGCGAGCGCGGTCACGCGCGTGGACTGTTCGTCTGCCTTCTCCTTCGCGGCGTTGTACGCATCCGTGGCGACCTCCGCGTCGTGGTAGAGACGGTCCAGTTCCTCGCGCACCTCGGCCAGGGACGCGGGCCGGTCCGGGTGCGGTTCCGTGGGAAACGCGAATGCCGCCCCCTGCGCGGTCAAGGTCACCACACAGACCAGGGCCGCGGCCGCTGTCGTCCGGGTTCGGTTTCCGGGCATGCTCCGCCTCATCTTGACTGATGCTCTGTCATGCATTCGGGGTCACGGATGCCGTGCCGCCAGGCGGCACCGCAGACAGAGGCAGGAGAGCCAATCGCCTGCCGCCCCTACAACGGGCGCATCGCTACAGATGGTTCAGAAAGGCGGACACCATCGCCGAACGGCGGCGAGAGGTTCAGGCCGAGCGAGCGGGCTCCGTGAGGAGCCTGTGCCGGAGCCGTTCGGCCTCGTCCTCGTCGGCCATGTCCAGTCGGATACAGATGTCGTGTGCCTGTTGCCAGCAGGCACGCGCCCAGGACTGATGTCCCATCCGGATCAGCGCGTCGCCGAGCGTCCGCGCGCCGATGACCTCAAGACGGTAGTACGACAGCTCCCGGCTCAGCGCGATACCCCGCTCGGCAAAACGGGCGGCCGACTCGGGCTGGCCCAGGTCCAGGTAGGTTTCAGCGCCCCTGATCAAGGTGGCGGCCTGTATGAAGCGCTGTCCGTCGGCGCCGAGGTTCTCAAGAATTTCCTGGTGTCTGCGCAGAGCCTCCTCCGGCCAGCCCAGCCTGCGCACTACCTGCGCGAGCCGGTACAGAGCCAGTACTCTGCCGTGCTGATCGTCGAGGCTCTCGTACAAGCCCAACTGCCGTTTGGCGTCCCCGAGCAGCGACCTGTCCGATTCTCCGAGCTCCAGTCGTGCCTGGATGATGTTGCCCAGCGCGAGTGCCTCGACCGATCGGTCTCCTATGGCGCGGGCGATGGTGACGGCGCGACCGCCCAGCTCCACGGCTTCGCGTCCGCGTCCGGCATGGCCGTGCAGGATCGCGTAGACGTTCAGAGCCATGGCGTGAACCGTGTGGTCGCTGGTGCCGACCGAAAGGTCGACTGCGCGGCTGGTCACGTCCCGTGCGCCTGCGCTGTCGTCCACCCAGATCAGCGCGCCCCCGAGCATGTACGAGACGCGCCTCTCGGCGCGACGGTCACCCGTACGGCGGGCCACGGCCGCCACTGTGCGTGCGACGGGGATGACATCCCCCCAACGGTGCTCGGCCATCAGCACTGGATCGAGCGCCAGTATCAGATCGGCCGCGCCCGCCGTGTCCGTGTGGGCAACCTGCTCCACCACTTCCAGCGCCGCGGTCAGTTCCCGGGCACCCCAGGCGCATGCCTCCTCCGCATCGGCAAAGGTCACCCCCCGGTGCTCGGTGGGCACGAGCGACACAGGGATGGTGTGTCCCGGGCGGATCAGGCAGTACGCGTTGCGGGCCGTGGCCACCAGCAGGTCCAGCAGACGCGTGAGCGCCGCGGCGCGAGTGGCCGCCGACTCCTCCTCCTGGGCGCGCTGCCGGGCGAACAGCCGCAGCAGATCGTGGTACCGGTAGCGTCTTCGGGTCGGTGATTCCAGCATGCCGACATCGACCAGCGATTCGAGCAGGGGCTCGGTCCGCTCCGGGGGCAGATCGAGAACGGCCGCCGCGTCGACCAGGCCGAAGGTGTTCGGCGCAGGCAAGGCCAACAGGCGGAACGCTCGCGCCTGTTCCTCGTCGAGTTGGCCGTAGCCGTGCCGGAAGCAGGCTTCGACGGCCAGGCCCTCGATCCGCAGCTCGCCCAGGCGCTGCCGCTCGTCCTTGAGCTGGTCGAGCGTTTCCGTGATGCTCCACTCCGGCCTGACCGCGAGCCGGGAGGCGACGATCCGTACGGCCAGCGGAAGCCCGCCGCACAGGTCGACAACGCGCAGGATCGCCAGGCGCTCGGCCGCGGTCCGGGGCCCGCTCACGATACGGGCGAACAGGGCCGCTGCCACCCGCGGCCGGAGGACTTCCACTGATACACGTCCGGTGGCCGGAAGCGCGGCGAGCCTGGACCGGCTCGTCACGATGGCGGCGCAGCTGCCCGAGCCGGGGACGAGCGGGCGGACCTGCTCCGTGTCGTGGGCGTTGTCGATCACCACCAGAACCCGCCGCCCGGCCAGGATCGAGCGGTAGAGTGCCGCCCGTTCCACCAGGCTCTCCGGCATTCCCTGGTCCTTCTCCCCCAGGGCTCGCAGGAATCCCCCCAGCACGGCTGCCGGGTCGGCCGGTGTTCCGTCGACGCCGCGGAGGTCCGCATACAGCTGCCCGTCGGGGAAGTCGTCGCTCAACTTGTGGGCCACGTGCACGGCCAGTGTGGTCTTGCCTGCTCCGCCCATGCCGGTGAGGACGGCGACCGGGACGGCCGTCCCGGGGTCTTCCAGCAGGACCGCGCTCAGTCTGGCCGTCTCCACCTCACGGCCGGTGAAGTCGGCAAGGTCGGAGGGCAGTTGGGCGGGCCTCACCGCCGATGTCCGAGGCGTGGGCTCGGCCGGTGGCGCCGAGAGGGACGGGTCTGCCGCCAGCACGAGTCCGTGCAACTCCCGTAGTGCGGGACCCGGTTCGATGCCGAGCTGCTCGATCAGCGTGTGTCTCGTGTCGTGGTAGACCCCGAGTGCTTCCGCCTGTCTGTCGCAGCGGTACAGCGCAAGCATCAGCAGCAGACGTAACCGCTCTCTCAGCGGATGCGCCGCGGTGAGTGTGATCAGCTCGGATACGACGTCCCGGTGACCCCCGAGTTCCAGATCCAGGTCCACTCGGGTCTCCGTCGCGCTCAACCGCAGCTCGGCCAGCCGGGATCGTTGTGCGTCGGCGAAGGGACCGGGAACTCCGGCCAGTGGGACGCCTTTCCAGCGGTCCAGGGCCGTACGCAGCAGGTCTCTGGCCGCAGGGGTGGCACCGTTGGCGCTCAGCTCTCGGGCTTCGTGCAGGTGGTGCTCGAATTCGGTGAGATCCATTGACCCGTCGTGCAGGCGGATGGCATATCCGTTTGCGACCGACACCAGAACACGGGGAGCTTGGTTCTTCTCCCGGTCCGGTTCGAGTACACCACGCAACCGCGAGATGTAGGTCCGCAGCACCGAGACGGCTCCGGACGGCGGATCCTCGTCCCAGACGGCGTCGACGAGTTCTTCGACGGTGGCGGGCCGTCCCTGCTTGAGCAGCAGTGTCGCCAGTACGGCCCGCTGCTGCGGCGACCCGAGCGGCACTTCCCTGTCGCCGCGCCACGCCTGTATCGGCCCCAGAACCGTGAACCGCAGCTCGGCAACGCCCGTTGATCTCATCGGTGTTCCCGCCCCTCAAGAAGCGTTTCTACCGGTCGACCGTATAGGCCTGGACCAGAGAGTGCGGAGGGTTACGTTCGGCGATTCGGGTATCCGGCCAATAGAGCGAGCCTCTCCAGCGACATATATCAGGATATTCAAGGCGGTTGTCTGGACATGATGAGTCAAGCCTCACAGGGCGCAGGGCGTCCCCATGGGAGGACCACTCGTTCGTCCCGGGCCCTGCGGCACAGTACTCAGAGGCGCTCCTGACCGCCCGCCCACTGATACGTGGAATGCGTGGAAGCGGGGGCGTCCACCTCCTGTGCCACTACCGCGCCCAACGTCACGAGGCGGCGTTGCACCTGCTGCATAGCCTCGGTGTACGCGGGCGTCATCAGGCCTCTGTCCTCGATGTAGGTCCACAGGTGCAGTAGTTCGCGGCCGTGCGCCGCGGCGGCCCGGTCGTCGTGCAGCCGCTGCCACGCGGCCGTAGCCCTCATCACATCGTCCCGGGCGCGCGTGTCGCCCAGTCCGCAGCGGATCCGTGCGACTCCCATGGACAGCACGGTGGCCAGCCGGTGGTCGCCGCCGAGGTGCGCGACGTACGCCTCCATCGCCCGGGCCTCCACAGAGTGGGGATGATCGGCGCCATGACTGCTGGTGAGGTGCTCGCGCAGCGCGGCGGCGAGGACTGACGCGTGGTCCGTTTCCCCCTCCGCGACGGCTTCTTCGATGCGACGCAGCCGGTCGGCGAGCGAGGCAGGTACAGGGGTTTCCACGGCGGTGTCCAGCGCGGCACCCGCGTCGGCGTGGTGGCGATCCGCCCGGTCGCCGGCCCCGGTGGTTGCGGCCTCGTCCTCGGCCGGTCCGGGAATGCGGCTGGATCCGTCGGGCGCCACCTCGATACGGAAGGTGCGGGCATCCGGGCGGTCGAAGACCGTCGCCTGCACCGGCCCCTGCCGGGTGCGCGCATGACTCTGCAGGAGATCGAGAATCGCTTCGTGGACGCTCTGCCCCTCGGTCACCGCGACTCGTTCGCCGTTGACGACGGCTGAGCCCTCATCGGAGACGTACACGTCGAAGGGGGAAAGAGCAACGGCGGGATCGGAAAGTGTCATGACTGTCCCTTCGCAAGGCGTGAACCGGGGGTGCCTTCATGCCCTCGACGGATTCGCGGCGGCGTCGGTTCACCGGCGAAGAGGTTCGGCGCGCCGCGCAGTTGTCCGGTCGCGACCGACAGAGGGTGTTGCTGCCGGGACCGTGTCAGACAGAGGTCGCGCACATCGCCGGGTCTGCCACCGGTGGCCTTCCGGTCGTTTTCGGTCGCCTTCCGGTCGCTTTCGGTCGCCTTCCAGCCGTCCCCGCGTTCGCAGCTCCCCGCAGGCCGCCCGGCCCGACCTCGGCGGCTGCGCCGATCAGCGCTCCGGAATTCCGCAACTGCCTGGCCCGGTGCTGTTATTGGGGCCTGTTGGAGGTCGTGCCCGATTCCTGTCGGTAAGGCCTGCGGTTATGGACGACCCGCTAGGGTCCGACACGTGAACCTATGTTCCCCTGATGATATGAGGTTCTCCGTCCTCGGTCCCGTGCGGGCGTGGCGCGGCACGGCGGAGCTGGGCCTCGGTTCGCCCCAGCAGAAGGCGGTGCTTGTCACGCTGTTGCTGCGGCGAGGGCACCCTGCCGCGGCCGGAGAACTGGTCGACGCGCTGTGGGGCGAGGACTCGCCGCCGGGCGCGGTCTCGGTCCTGCGTACGTACGTCTCACGCCTGCGCAAGGTCCTGGAACCGGACCGCGTGCCGGGCCAGAGCCCGGGACTGGTGGTCTCGGTCGCCGACGGCTACGCGCTGCGCGTTGCACAGACCGCCGTTGACCTGGGTGTCTTCGAGCAGCGAATGGCGCGGGCCAGGCAGCTGAGGGCCGCGGGCGATCTGCCGGAGGCCGGGGAACTGCTGCACATCGCTCTCGACGTCTGGTCGGGCACACCGCTGGCCGGGATACCCGGGCCGCTCGCCGAGGCCGAACGGTCCCGGCTGGCCGAACGGCGGCTGAACGCGCTGGAGACCAGGATCGAGGTGGACCTCCAACTGGGGCACCACTCCGAACTGGTGCCGGAACTGAAGGCGCTCTGCGGCGATCATCCGCTGCGGGAGCGGCTGTGTGAGCTGCTGATGCTTGCCCTGTACCGCTGCGGACGGCAGGCGGAGGCACTGGAGGCGTACCGGACCACCCGGCGGAAACTGGTGGCGGAGCTCGGCATCGAACCCGGTCCCGCGCTGCGCGAGACGCATGCGCGACTGCTGGCCGCGGACCCGGTGCTGACCGCGTCCGGCCGCCCGGCCGCCGACCTGGTCACATCGGCTGGGCCGGTACCTGTCGGGCACGGGGGCCGGGATCCTGCCGTGGGCCCCCGTGCGCCCGAGGAGGCGACCGCCGGTGCTGGTTTGGATGCCGGTCCCGGCACGGCTGCGGGGGCGGACGGATGGCGGAACCGACATTCCGGAGATGCCCGAGCCGGGTCTCCGGTCCCGGCTGACGCTGCAGCCGGCCCCGAAGCCGCCGACGCGGACCGTGCGAGTACCGGACCGGGCGGGGTGGTGGCGCCTGGTGCCGGTAACTCCACTGCGGCGGTCGTGTCCGATGCGGCGGGGATGATGGCACCGGCTGGTGACGATCGCGGGACCGGCGAGGACGGGGGCGAAACGGGACACGCGGACCGGGCTACATCCGGTGCGGCTCCCGACACCGGCCCGTCCCCTGCTTCCGGTGCGGCTCCCGACACCGGGGCGGCCCCTTCCCCCGCCTTCGCGCCGCTGCCCTGCCAACTGCCCGCCGATCTGCCTGCGTTCACCGGGCGCGTCGCCGAACTGACCAGGACCCGTGCCCTCCTCCCGGAAGGCGAATTCCCGTCCACCGTGGTCATCAGCGCCATCGGCGGGATGGCCGGGATCGGCAAGACGACACTGGCCGTGCACTGGGCCCACGAGATCGCTCCCCGCTTCCCCGACGGCCAGCTCTACGTCAACCTCCGCGGCTTCGATCCCGGCGGCGCCGCCATGGACCCCGCCGAGGCCATCCGTGCCTTCCTCAACGCCCTCGGCATCCCTCCGCAGCGCATTCCGGACGGACTCGACGCGCAGGCAGCGCTCTACCGCAGTCTGTTGGCCGGCCGCCGCGTGCTGATCGTCCTGGACAACGCGCGCGACACCGAGCAGGTCCGGCCGCTGCTGCCCGGCACAGCCGGTTGTCTGGTCATCGTCACCAGCCGTAATCAGCTTTCCGGCGTGGTCGCCACCGGAGGCGCACACCCCGTGACCCTCGATCTGCTCTCCCCCGCGGAGGCCAGGGAACTCCTGACCCGGCGGATCGGGCAGGTCAGGGCGGCGGCCGAGCCGGAAGCCGTGGACGAGATCGTCGCGCTCTGCGGGCGGCTGCCGCTGGCGCTGGCCATCGTGGCTGCCAGGGCCGTCACCTACCCCGACTTCCCGCTGTACGCCATCGCCGACGAACTGCGCGAGAGCCACGGCAGTCTGGACGCATTCACCGGTACCGACGCGGCCACCGACGCCCGCGCCATCTTCTCCTGGTCGTACCACGCCCTGGCGCCCTCGGCGGCCAGGATGTTCCGGCTGCTCGCGCTGCACCCAGGACCGGACATCTCCACACGCGCCGCGGCCGCGCTCGCCGGACTGCCGCCACGTGAGACCCGCTCGCTCCTCGCCGACCTGACACGCGCTCACCTCCTCACCCAACGCGCCCCCGGTCGCTACACCTTCCACGACTTGCTGCGTGCCTACGCCGCCGAAATCGCCGACACCCTCGACACCGAGGCCGAGCGGCACGCGTCTCTGCAGCGGATGCTCGACCACTACCTCCACACCGCGCACGGCGTCTCCGCGCTGGTCACTCCCTACCGCGAGACGATCTCCCTGCCCAAGGCCGAACCCGGTTCCGGTGCCGAGACGTTCCCCGACCGCCAACGGGCGATGGCATGGCTGGGCACCGAGCGGCGAGTGCTGCGCGCCGTCGTCGAGCGGGCCGCCGAGGCCGGTTTCGCCGCACACGCCTGGCAGCTCGGCTTCGCCCTGGACCTGTTCTTCGACCGGCTGGGCCATTGGCACGACCAGTTCCTGATCCAGCGGGCCGCGCTGGCCGCAGCCCGGAGCGTTCAGGACCGGGTCGGACAGGCGCACGCGGAACGTGCCCTCGGCTTTGCCTGCCTCCGGCTGGACCGCGCCCAGGACGCCACCCGTCACATGTGGAACGCGCTGGACCTGTACGGCGCGCTCGGCGATCCCTTCGGGGAGGCCCGGACGCACCGCTGCCTCGCCTTCCAGGCCAACCGGGCCGAGCGCCACCACGACGCGCTGGACCACTACCGGCAGGCCCGCGCGCTGTACCGCAAAGTCGGCCACCGCAGCGGGGAGGCCAGCGTCCTGAACGAGGTCGGCTGGACGTACATCCTGCTCGGGGACCACAAGGAGGCGCTCACCCAGTGCGCGCAGGCCATCGCGCTGCACGTGGAACTCGGCGACCTCCACGGGGAGGCCGCAGCGCAGGACAGCCTCGGTTACGCCCTGCACCATCTCGGGGAGTACAACGAGGCCATCGACTGCTTCCTGACTGCGATTGAGCTCTACCAGCTGCTCGGAGACCGCTATCTGGAGGCGGAAACGCTGGCGCATCTTGGCGGCACCCGGCATGCGGCGGGAGACCGGGATGGGGCCCGCGCGGCATGGCGGCAGGCCGTGGCCATCCTGGACGCATTGGACCACCTCGAAGCCGAGCGGGTCCGCGACTCCCTCCGCCGACTCGACGAGGAGGGGACGATGGCCGGCCCGGGCCCCGAGGCGGAGCCCTCGGTGGCCGGGGCGGATTCCGGGCGATCCCCCGCAACGGAGCCGCCGCGGCCCGTCGGCGGACCGGAGCGGTAGGGACGCGGCGGTACACCCGACCTGTGGCGGGCTCGCCGGTCCGCTCAGGCCCGTGCCGCGCGTGCCGGCCTCGACCCGCCCACCGCGACTCCGCGTTCCTCCAGGGCCAGCCGCAGGGCCCGGAGGGCGTAGAAGACACGGGATTTCACGGTGCCTTGCGGGACGCCGAGAGCGACGGCCGCCTCCTGGGTCGTCCTGCCGACGAAGTACGTCTCGTACAGCACCTCGCGGTGTGCGGGGGCCAGCGCCTTCAAGGCTTCGCCGACCACGACGGAGGAGAGCAGTTCCTCGATCTCGTCCGCCTCGTCGGACAGTTCGGCCAGCCAGTTGCCGCCGTCGATCTCGTGCGGACGTGCCAGCCGCCTGCGGTGCCCGTCGATGACCAGATTGCGGGCCACCCGGAACAGCCACGGTCTCAGCAACTGCCCACCGACACCCAGGTCCTGCCTTCTCCAGCATCGCAGCAGGGTCTCCTGGACGATGTCCTCGGCCCGGTAACGGTCCCCACCGAGCAGACGCACCACATACGTGTACAGCGGGTCCGCCTGCTCCTCGTACAGCGCGCGCAGCGCTCGTTCCTGTTCGTCCCCCGCGCCGGCAGATCCCATGACGGACCACTTCACTGCGCACTCCCTCGGTCATCCGACCCCCCTGGGCCGAGAGCGGAGAGGGCGGCCGACTCGGCTGCCCTCGCTTGCCGGGAGTCTTGCGGGGGCGGTTCCACATCGCGTTGACAGCCGATTGACGCCTCATACATCGCCCGGTGCACAGTGCTTCCAAGTGCCGTTCGACCAGGCGGAACAGCTCGATGTCCGCCGGCGTGGTCCCGCCCCGCTCGATGAGCCGCTTCCACAGGGCGAGCACTCGCAGGCCCTGCTCGACGGCCTCTCCGGCGTCGGGCGGCCGCTCTCCATGACGCGGAAGGGGCCGGTGGTGCGGTCCGCTTCGTCGGAGGCTCACGGCTACTGCCCTCCGTCTCCGGTCGGAGTGGCGGCGGCGCTGCCGGTGGGGCTGAAGGACGGCGAAGGGGCGCCGAGACCCTGGTACTTCGCGAACAGCGCCCTGATGCCCACGACATAGCCCTGGGACTGGTTGGTGGCCGGGATACCTCCCGCCTGGCGTACGGCGTCCACGCCCGCGTCGTACGCCACGAGCGTCAGGTCGAGAACGCTGCCGATCGCCTTGCCGCTGTTCACGAGCCCTTGGACCTCCGTGGCCAGGGAGCACAGATAACGGCCCTGGGCCATGATCGAGTCGGGTGCGTCGAAGGCCGACACCTTGTCGTTGTCGTCGTCGTCCTTACCGAACTGTGTGAACACGGCCGGGGGCAGCTGGGAGATCCCCTGGGAGCCGTCCGGGCCGACCAGCGTCGGGTTGAAGTTGGACTCTTTCTCGATCTGGGCGGCGATCACGATCGGACCGATCACGTCGCAGATCGCGCCCGCGTTCTTAATGGGCTCCACCAGATCCGACGGCACCTGGGCGGGGTCCAGTTCACCCTTTCCGTCCCCCTGGAGCACCTCGATGACCTCGTCGGCGTCGTCCGCCGGGTTCTCGCCGCCGCCCCCGCCCCCGAACAGCAGGATGAGAGCGATGAGCGGGGCGAGGAGCACGCCGAAACCGCCGATGATGATGATCACGATGACCCCGCCGAGCAGCACGGCGGGCGACATCAGACAGCCGAGACCGCCCGCCGCCCCCAGTGCGATCTTGGCCGCGTTTCCCGAGGAGCCGTCGGGCTGACCGCTGGCTCCTTCACCACTGCTCATGAGCGCATCACGCTCTCCCCTTTCTTCTCGCTTGTCGCCGCTTGTTCGAAATGAGTCGCCGAAGTCGTGAACCGGTGCGGGGTGGGCTCCCGTTGTGGCGTCTGACGGATCACGACGGACTCGAAGAACGCAACGGGTCTCGGAGCGAACCAGTTCAAACACATGTATCGATCAGGAGAGGGGGTGGGACGCGCATGAGCGTCCCCTCAGCGGCGCCTTCCGGCCCGCAGATGTGGGTGCGGGGACCGACCGCCCAGCAGCCCGCCGGGCAGCAGATAGCTCCGGCGCCGACAGGCGCACCGCAGGAGGTGGCGGGACAGGCTCCCCACACACAGCCGCCGGATGGCCTGGACCGGCCGACGATGGTGATGAAGCCCGTCCCCGCCGAGGAGCAGAGGGAGGCCCACTGGGGGCACCCGCACCCTCAGCAGCAACAGCCACGGCAGCCGCAGGGCACGGGCCGGATCCGGCAACCAGGGGCGCTGTCCGGCCAGGGCGTTGCCTGGGTCGCGGCGCACGGCGGTGCCGGCGCCAGCAGCCTCGCGAGGGTACTCGGCGGCACCGACATCGGATGCCGGTGGCCCGACGCGTCCCGCGGCGAGCCCGCCAAGGTGGTGCTCGTGGCGCGGACGCACGCCGAGGGGATGCGGGCGGCGTCCCGGGCCCTGGGGGCTCTCCGTGAGGGCCGACACCCCCAGGGCATGGAACTGGTGGCCCTGGTACTCGTCGCAGACGCCCCCGGACGCCTTCCCTTCCCGCTCGCGCGTCGGATCCGGATACTGCGCTCCGTCGCACCGGTGCGACGCGTCCCGTGGATCCCCGCCTGGCGGATGGGCAAGCGGACGAAGAACTTGCCCAAGGAGGTTTTCCGGCTGGGTGCCCTGGCCGGGATCCGGCCTTCCGAGGCGGGTGAGCGGCGGTGACGGACATGGCAGACACGGCGGTAACGCTCGCCGCGACCTTCGCGCCCGGCGCCGAAGCGGATCAGCTGCTCGGCATCCTCGCCTGGTGCGCCTCGGCGGCCGGGGTCGGCGGTGTGATCACGGTCGGCATGTTGATGGCGCTCCAGCTCCGCCGCGGTGACCCGGGCGAGGGCGGAGAGCACTTCCGAGGCTTTTTCTTCGTCCTGCTCGCGTGCGTCCTGGCCACCACCGCGGGACCGATCGTGAACTTTCTCGGCCCGCTCGGGCTCTGAGCAACGGCCGGTCCCGCCGGACATTCCAGGGGCAGGCACGCCGGAACCGTCCGGTTCGTAGTGCCCGTACCACCCGCACCGCGCTTCCGGTCGCCGCGGATCCACCGGGCCGCGCCGGTCTCCCGGAGCTTGCGGAACCCCTTTCCTTCCCTTTCCTTCCTCAGCCACGCGTCAGTGGCGTACGACCTCGCAGGAGATTCCCATGAACATGATCACGCCTTTGCTGGTCAAGGCTGCCGCAGTGCCCAATCCGGGGCGCAATGCACCCGGCGAGCTCACCGGCAAGGTGAACACGGTCCTCGGCATAGCGGCATGGGCAGGCACCGCCGCCGGTGTGGCGGGCGTTCTGATCACCGGCGCGATGATGGCCATCTCCCTGAAACGCGGCGAGAGTTCCGAGCACATGGGCCGCCTCGGCATGGTGCTGGGCGGCTGCGTGCTGGTCGCCACCGCGGGCCCGCTGATCACCTTCGTCTTCGCCTGACCAGAGAGGTCGGACATCGTGTTCGGACGCAATCGGAGGAATGCCGGGGCGGACTCACCGTTCTGGAAGCAGCAGGGATGGATCCTGTCCGCGGCCTTTCTCGCCGTCGCTCTCGTCATGGCGGGGGTCACCTGGCTGACGACCGGCGAGGACCAACCGGCCGACCGGGCCAGGGCCGCCGCAAGGAACGGGCCGCTGTCCTCCTCCTCGAAGGGTGGAAAGCGCGGTGACGGGCGGCCGGACAACTGCCGCACCGACGACAGCAACGACGCGAAGCCGACGGTGTCACCAGACGACATCGAGTGGCGGCCGCTCGGCGCCGCGAAGGTTCCTGCATCCCGCTCCGCGGGCCCGCTACAGACGAGCGGTCCGCTCATGTGGTGCTTCGCCCACACACCCATGGGCGCAGTGATGGCCGCGCACATCATTCCCACCCATATGAGCGGACGGGACTGGCGCACCGTCACGGAGCAGCAGGTGGTGGCCGGGGCCGGGCGGGACATTTTCGTTGCGCAGCGGTCCACCGTCCCGGAGTCGGCACAGAACGGGAATGCCGTCAGCTCCTACGCGGGCTTCGCGGTGGACTCGTACTCCCCGGACGCCGCCAAGGTGCAGATCCTCATCAAAAGCGGTTCGGGGAGCGGCTACGCATCGACCTTCATCGCCATGAAGTGGGACGGCGGCGACTGGAAGGTGCAGCCCGGGTCGAACGGATCCCTCTACACGTCGATGACGACGGTGACGGGAAACGCCGGATTCATCATGTGGAAGGCGTGACATGGACTGCCCTACAGGAAACCCTGTCATCGACACCATCGTGGGCTTCTTCTCGTTCCTCGGCGACCCGATCGGCACCATCGTCAATGGCATCGCCAACGCCGTGCTCGCGGGCGCGATCGCGGTCTTCGGTGCGCTGACCGTCGCCATCCCCACGCTCGCCGGGACCGATACCTCTCAGCAGGTCAACGCCCAGACTCAGTGGGTCGTCGTCTACACGGCGGTCGGTTCGCTGATCTTTGCCGCCATCCGGATGGCTCTCGAACGGCGCGGGGAGGCAGGGGCCACCGCGCTCAAGGGACTGCTCCGGGTGATCCTGGTGGCAGGCGCCGCGACCACGGTGGTGACTCTTCTCGCGAACCTCTCCGACCGGTACGCCGACCACCTCTTCCAAGCGGGTGCCTTCAAGCAGCTGACCACCCAGATCGGCTGTCAGAAGGGCGACGGCATCACGTCGTTCCTGCTGCTCATCCTCGCCTTCCTCCTGCTCATCGCCGCCATCCTGCACACCATCCTGCTCTACATCCGCCTCGGCGTGATGATCGTGCTGCTGGGCACGCTGCCGCTGGCAGCGGCGGCGTCCATGACGGACTGGGGCAACGGCTGGTGGCGCAAGCACATCGGCTGGATGATCGCCTGGCTGCTCTACAAACCCGCGGCCGGCCTTGTCATGTACGCCGGCTCGGCGATGATCTCGAACGGTGCCAACAACAACATCCACCAACGCATCGCCGGCATCGGCGTGATGCTTCTGTCGGCGGTCTCCCTGCCCGCCCTGCTCAAGCTCGTCGTGCCCGCGACCGCAGGGCTCGGCAGCGGAGGTGTGGGGAAGGGGATGGCGACCATCGGCGGCGCGGTCGCTTCCGGAGCCAAATCGGTCGGCTCCTCGGGCGGCGCCCAGGGCGGAGCCGCCGGGCCTTCGGGTGCTGCGGGTGCTTCCGGTTCCTCCGGTTCCTCCGGCGGGTCCGGCGGGTCCGGTGCCGCAGGCGGAGCCGGAGCGGCCGGTCAACAAGGCGGTGCGGCAGCCGGCGCAGCCGGCGGCGGTGCGGCAGGGGGCGCAGCCGGTGGTGCCGGCGCTGCGGGAGCGGCGGCAGCCGCGGGTCCCGCCGGTGCCGCGATCGGCGTGGCGGTCGGAGTCGCCAAGGGAGTGGGACAGATCGCCACCGGCGCCGTGGAAGGCGCCGACGGGAACGCGGGCCACAACAGGTAGCGGCGGCTGCGCCGGCGCGTACTGCCGCTGGGCCGGGGGTCGGGTCTCTCCAGCTGTCCCGACCCCCCGTCCGGCCCCGGCGCGTTGCCGCAGTTCGGCAACGCCCGCGCTCCAGCAGCGAATCCACAAACCAAACAGAGAAAGGAAGGAAGCAGAACCATGTCTACGGAAGCCGTTACGCATCCCACCTACGGGAACTGGCGCCGGCCCAGGAGACCAGGGCTCGGCCCGCTCGGTCTGGTCGGCACCGTCGGAGTGTTCGGCGGGCTGGTCCTGGTGCTGCTCGCGTCACTGGCCTCGCTGGTCGCCGCCGCGGTGGTGCTCGCCCCGCTCGTCCTCCTGCTCACCCCGCTGGCCATACGGACCCAGGACGGGCGCAACGTCTACCAGCTGATCACCCTTCGCATCGGCTGGAGGCGCCGCAAGGCCAAGGGCGCGCACCTTTACGTCTCGGGGCCGTTGTCACAGCGCCCCGGCGGCCGGTTCCGGCCGCCCGGTCTGCTGAACCGGGTGGCCGCCAGCGAAGGCCGCGACGCGTACGACCGTCCCTTCGGCGTGCTGCACCACCCCAACCGCAATCTCTACACCGTCGTCCTCGGCTGCGAACCCGACGGTGGCTCCCTGGTGGATCCCGACCAGGTGGACGTATGGGTGGCGATGTGGGGCGAGTGGCTGGCCCGGCTGTCCCACGAACCGGGACTGCGCGGCGCCTCCATCATCATCGAGACCGCTCCCGATCCGGGCACCCGGCTGGCAACCGAAGTGCTGCCCCGGATCACGCCTGGTGCCCCGCCCGCGGCGCGCGCCGTGATGGAGGAAGTCGTCCAGCGCTACCCCTCGGCCTCCTCCGAGATGCACACCTACATCACCCTCACCTACGGCATCCCGCCCGGCCAGAAGCGCAAGCACGAGGACGTGATCACCGACCTGGCGATCCGTATTCCGGGGCTCCTCAGCGGACTTGTCGGGGCCGGCGGAGGCTCGGCGTACCCGCTGTCCGCAGAACGGATCGCCGAAGTCGTACGGGTGGCCTACGACCCGGCTGTCGCGCCGGACGTCCTCAGCGCGCGGGCCCAGCACGGCGGCACCGGACTGGAATGGGAGGACGCGGGACCGGCCTCATGCGTCGAAACGGTCGACGCGTACCACCACGACTCCGGGGTCTCCCGGACCTGGATGCTCACCCTCGCCCCGCGGGGGACGGTGCGCTCCAGTGTGCTGCGCGGCATGCTGGAGGCCGCCCCGGGGACCCGCCGCAAGCGGGTCGCTCTCCTCTACCGGCCCATCGACCCCGCGACTTCGGCGCGCATCGTCGAGGCGGACCGCCGCAACGCCCAGTTCATGGCCACCTCCGGTCGCGGCATGGTGCAGGCGCGAGCGGCTTCCGAAGTGCGGGCCGCCGAGCAGACAGCCGCTGAGGAGGCGTCGGGCGCGGGGCTCGTGGAGTTCTCACTGATGCTCACCGTCACAGTCGACGAGGCCAACCAACTCGGCGACGCGGGCGTGACCGTACGCAACCTCCTCGCGGCCTCGCGCGTTTCGATGCGTCCGGCCGACCGGATGCAGGCCGCGGCGTTCACCTGCACCCTGCCCGCAGGAATCCTCCCGTGGGAGCAGACGCTGGTCCCGCACGAGCTCCAGGAGGCGCTGTGAGCGAGAACCGTTCCCAGGTGCGCGAACTGGACCTCGGCGCGGGCTGGCCGGTGGGAGCGTCCGGCAGCACCAACGCCCTGAGCGGTATCACCCTCACAGAGGCGCACACGGAGGGCGACACCGGGAAGAAGACCCGGAAGAGCAGCAAGAAGGAGAACAGGAAAGAGACCAGGAAGGAGAACGGCAAGAAAACCCCGAAGGGCAGCAAGGGCGGGGGCAAGGACAGTTCCCCGGTGCGCGAACCGTTTGTACCCTCACGCGGCTGGCCTGGCGTCGGCGGCGGCCGGGTCGGCTATATGGATCCGCCGACCATGTGGCGCGCCACCACCGTGCAGGCGTGCGGGCTGTGGCCGTTCGCGGCCGGCTCCGGGGCGCCCATGACCGGTGTACCGCTGGGGCAGCATCTGTTCACCGGCGCCACGGTGTGCGGTGACCCGCTGTCGTGGTTCACCCGGGCCCGTTACATCTCCAACCCGTCCCTTTTCATGCTGGGCATGCCCGGTCTGGGGAAGTCGACCCTGGTCAACCGGATGCTCATCGGACTGGCCGCCACGGATGTGGTGCCACTGGTGCTGGGCGACCTCAAGCCGGACTACGCGGACACCGTGCGGGCCCTGGGCGGCCAGGTGATCTCCATCGGACGCGGGCTCGGCGGCATCAACGTCCTGGACCCCGGCGCCATGGGAGCCGCCGCCGCACGCATCGGCGGCGAGGCGGGCCGCATGCTGGCGGCCGAGACCCACGGCCGCGTGCTCAACATGGTGGCGGCGCTGATCACGATCGTGCGCGGGCGGCCGATGGACGACCACGAACAGTCCGTGCTCTCCGCCTGTCTGCACCATCTGCGCGAGCGCACCCCGCAGGGCCGCACCATATTGCTGCCCGATCTGCTCAGGGTGATCGACGAGGGGCCCGACCGGGTGCGCGCGGTCACCCTGGACCGGGGCGACGACACCCGGTACCGGGACGCGGTCGATCCGCTGCACCGCTCGCTGCTGGGCATCCTCGACGGTCCGCTGGGCGGCACTTTCGCCTCCGAGACCTCGACGCGTATCAATCCCGATGCCCCTGCCGTGTGCATCGACATCTCCCGTATCGGCGAGGCCGACACCCAGCTGACGGCGGCCGCGATGCTCGCGGCCTGGTCGGACGGGCTCGGTACGGTCGCCGCCTCGCATGCGCTTGCGGACGCCGGACTCGCGCCGCGGCGCTGGTTCTTCACCGTCCTCGACGAGCTGTGGCGGCCACTGCGTGCCGCCTCCGGCATCGTCGACCGCATCGACGCCCTGACCCGCTTGAACCGCTCCCTCGGCCTGGGCGACGCCAAGATCACTCACACCCTGAAGGACGCCGAGGCGCTGGGCAGCGACTCGGACCGGGCCAAGGCCCGGGGCTTCGTCGAGCGCGCCGGCATGGTGGTGTGCGCGGGCCTGCCGAAGGCCGAGATGGAGGACCTGGGCAGGGTCGTGGGGCTGTCCCGGCGGGAGATCGAACTGGTCTCGTCCTGGTCCTCGCCGCCCGGCTGGGCGAGCGCCGGGGAGAACGAGGAGCCGCCGGGGCGCGGCCGGTTCCTGATCAAGGTCGGCGGGCGGCCCGGTATCCCGATCAAGGTCGCCATCACCGAGACCGAACAGGAGCTGCACAACACCAACACCCGCTGGACCTCCAACGGATACGCCGAGGAACGGGCGGCCGAGCATGCCGCAGCCCAGGCGGCCGCGTTCGCCGCCGGTCCCGGTCCCGCCCTTGAAGACCTCGGCCCCGCCGTCGACCTGTCCCGTCCCGTCGTGGACCTGTCCGATCCCTCCAGGAGGTGGACCGCGTGAGCGGGAAGTCCGGCGGTGTGAACGGCAGCGATCTCGCCCCCTGGGCGATCGTTGCCGTCGCCGCGGTGAACCTGGTGCTGTTCGGTGCGACCTGGCTGGGCGGCACCCTGGGCGCGGCGGCGACGGGTGCGGGCTGGAATCCGCCGCCGTTCGCGCTGTCGACCTTCACGACCCTGATCACCGACGGCACCGGCCGAATCTGGCCGGGCGCCTCTCCGTACGGGGTGTACGGGGGCGTGATCGCCCTGTTCGCGGTGGTCGCGCTTCTGTTGGCCCTGGTCGTGACGAAGATACGGGGAGTGCGCTCCCGGCCCAAGGGCCTGGCCGGGCGACGGGAACTGGCGGCCATGGCGCCCAAGGGCATCGCTGCCCGCGCCCGTGAACTGCGCCCCTCGCTCAAGGGAGTCGAGGAGCTGGACCCGGACGAGACGGGCAATCTTCTCGGCGATCTGGAGCCGTCCGGGCCCGAACTGCGTTCCTCGTACGAGGACGTGGAGCTGGACCTCATGGCGCCGCGCGCCGGAAAGTCCACCGGTATCGCCATCCCGCGCGTGCTGCGGGCACGCGGGGCGGTGCTCCTGACCTCCAACAAGTCCGATGTGTACGCCGTCACGCGCGCCGAACGGGCAAAGATCGGCACGGTGTGGACGTTCGACCCCCAGGGGATCGCCCACACCCCGCGCGGCATGTGGTGGGACATGCTCGCCGAGTGCGTCACCATCGAGGGCGCCCGCAGACTGGCCGGACACTTCGTGGCCTCCGTCAACGACGACGCCTCGCAGAAGGACTTCTGGATCTCGGCCGCGCAGAACACCCTGACCGCGCTCTTCCTCGCCGCGGCACGCGGCAAGGCGTCCGTGATCGACCTGCTCGCGTGGCTCGCCGACCCCGCGGACCGTACGCCGATCGACCTGTTGAGGGACGCCGGGATGGCGGCAATGGCCGACCAGTTGCAGGGCACGGTCCGCGGTGCGGTCGAGACGCGCGACGGCATCTACGAGACCGCGCGCCAGTGCGTCGCCTGTCTCCTTGCCCCGGAGATCGTCGCCTGGGTGACCCGCGACCCCGACCTCCCCCAGTTCCGTCCGGAGCAGCACGTACTCGGCCGCGACACGCTCTACCTGCTGTCCAAGGACGGCGGCGGCTCGGCGGCCGGGGTGATCGCCGGAATCGCCGACGCCACGATGCGGGCGGGAGTGGTCGCCGCCGAGCGCATGGGTGGCCGGCTGGACCCGCCGATGACGGCGGTCCTCGACGAGGCCGCGAACGTCTGCCGCATCTCCGATCTGCCCGACCTCTACAGCCACTTCGGCTCCCGGGGCATCAACGTCGTGACGCTCCTTCAGAGTTACCGGCAGGGCGCGCGCGTCTGGGGCGACGCGGGCATGGACGCACTGTGGAGCGCCGCCACGGTCAAGCTGCTGGGCGCGGGGCTGGACGACGCCGACTTCGTGGAGAAGATCTCCAAACTGGTCGGCCAGCACGACGTGAGCACCGTCAGCGTCTCCAGGAGCAAGGACGGCTCCTCCCGCTCCGTCTCCTACCGGCAGGAACAGGTGCTGCCGCCCGACAAGATCCGCGCGCTTCCCAAGGGCACCGCGCTCCTGCTCGCCACCGGTGTACGGCCCGCACTGATCCGGCTCCGCCCCTGGTACAAGGAGCCGAACGCGGGCCCCATCTCGGCGGCGGCCAAGGCAGAAGTGGAGGCGATCACCGAGCGGGCCGCGCTGGCGTGGTCGGGGGTGACCCTGACGAAAGGGGCGGGCGACCCGGTGGAATCGGCCTGAGAGGGACCGGCGGAGTCGGCCTGAGAGAAGTGCGCGTGGCGGCCCGGGGGCGGGTCCGCCACGGCGCATGATCCCCTAGCTCCTGCCGAGCGAGTCCTGGCGTTGGGGCACGGCAGGCATGGACGCCGGCCGCGAAGAATTCTGGCTCCTCGAGCTGTTGGCCGGCACACCGGGGCTCCTCAGAGCAGCCGCCTCAACCAGCTCCGTACGGTTCCCGGCGGGCGGGCGCCCACCAGTGGAGCGCCGGTCGTAGAGGGGCTCGTCGACGTCGAGATCGAAGCTGCGCATCTGTGCGACCGAGGCCATGTTCCTCGTAGCGTTCCCGACGCCTTCCGCACTCGTGGGAGCCCGGTTGGTCGATTCCGCGTACTGGATCAGCTCGCGGGTCCTGCCCAGCTGCCCCCGCTCGTACATCTCCCGGAGCAGACTGTTGCCGGACAGAGCCATCTCCATCGCCTGGGCCATGGTTGCGGCATGGCTGTCGAATTCGTCCTCGTACCGGCCCACAAACCTGTCCTGCGGGCGCTCGGGCGCATTCCGCTCTTCGGACGCATGTGGCGCGGGCTCTCTGAAGAACTCCCGGATCAGGCGGGCGACAAGCTCCTGGATCGCGGCCAGCGACGACGTGTCGTCCTGCCCCTGCCCCATGCCCATGCCAGCACCGTCACCAGGGCCGGCACCAGACCGACCTTGTGTCGCGGCGGCCTCCTCGTGCGCCGAGCGCGGAGGGCTCCCTGTGGGTCCCATCTGCGATGGTACGGCCCGAACACCCGGTTCGGCAGACGGTGAGTCCAGCCGGGTGACATAGTCCCGTACTCCTTCGATGGCCTCCGGAGACAGACCCGAGCCGTTCGGCGCCCGCTGCAGGTCGTCGAGGTCCTGCAGGATCACTTGCTTCGCGCGTGTGACAAGTTCCTGATTGAGCAAGGCGATGTCCTCGCTCCTGCCAGGCTGTTCTCCCGGCCGACTGATCGCAGGCATGACGGCATTCCTTCCTGTCGTGTATGTGAATGTCCGCGGAGGCAGTTACGGGTGCGGGCTCCGTACGGTTCCGCGCGCCCGCGTGCGGCGCGCACAGCGGTTGGGGGCCCGGCACCATGCTCGCCGGGCCCCCTGTAAGCCACCGGCCGTGCCGGCTCACCTGCGCGGTACGACCTGCTGACTGGAGGTACTGGCGACCGCGACGGGCGTCGCCGACGCGGAGGTGCCTGCAGTGACGGTGGCCCCGACACCCCTCATGTTCGCCGCACCGGCGACATTCGCCTGCTCTTTCTCCGCACGCACCGTTTCCGCGGCTTTGATGAGATTGTCCATGCCCGCAAGGAACTTGTCCCGGTACTTGTCCTTCAGATCGACGGCCTTCTGGGAGGGCTCCCGGCCTGCCGTAGCACCCTCAGTCCCCGCGTTGGGCCGACTCGTGCTCGTGCTCTGCTCGGGACTGTTCTGCCGGCTGTCGACCGCGGTCACGTCCGTGGTCTGCGTGAGGGGATGGTTGGCATCGATGACATGAGCGAAGTCGATGAGCTTGGCATCCACAACCTGGTTGCCGTCGCGGGTCCCTTGAACGGAGAAGACGCTTGACGCAATGAATCCGAGGTCGGACTGCTCAGCGGCGTTCCTGATCCCCTCCATCTTGCCGATCACCTCCTTCCACACCTGGGGATCGTCGGAGAATTGCCGAAGGGTCTCCATGGATTCTCTGCCCGCCTTCAGACGGCTGTCGGGCGCGTCGTCTCCGCCGACGACACGCCATCCGCGCTCGGCACTTTTGGTGGCCCAGTCGACGACCGAGAGTTTCATCTCCTTCCATGCTGCCGCCGCGCTGCTCATACCGTGCTGCTCCGTCAGCTCACGGCGACTCGACGTTTTGTCCCCGACCTTCGCGTCGAGTTTCTTCATGTCCCCCTGCGCCATGTTCTCGAAGTACACATGTGTCTGGTCGTTCAGGCTCGCCGCCTGTTCGGCGGTGAGCCGCGGCTGCAAATCCCTCACCTGCTGCGCCGTGTACGACGTGGGCACAACGGGCGTCATGAGCGGGTATTCACCCTGCCGAATCCTGGCGTAGAACTCGCTCTCGATGGAGTCCCGCGGGGTGCTCTTCGCAAGGATGCTCCCGTCGCCGATCGGCTTGATGGCGCCGTGTCCTCCTTGGTTCACCGCTGCATGCTGAGTTTCGCCCGGTGGCGTGGTCATGGCTGCTCCTCTCGTGGTGCGCGAACCCGAACGGTGCGGGGGTTCATCGCCTGTTACCACAACGCGTTCGGGCTCCCAGGAGCTCAACGGACAGCATTGTGTGCGTCTTCGGGATCACCGCCCCAGTCGGGCGGCGGGCCGCCGACCCGGATCGTGTGGCTTTCAAGCCTTGAACTCCCTTTCGTCTGCGCTATGGAGCCGTTTCCCACGCCCACGACGGATACCGGACCTGCTCAGTTCAAAGGCCTGCCTGGAACGGCGCCCGCGAGCACTGAACCCTCGTCGTCGCGGTGTGCGTAGTACGAGTACCGACCAGAAGAACACCGACCAGAACTACGCAGACCAGACGGGAGCGGACGCGTACATGACCAGCGCCGCCGAGGCCATCGAGCCGACGGGAACATCCGAACCGGTCGCATCCCCTCAGCAGCAGGACCCGCACCAGGAGGGCATGTCGGCGCCGTTCATCCTCTACCTGGAGGGCTCCCGGCGCGAGGAGGCCCTGCGGGGTCTCACGGTCTGGGTCCACCATCTGCTGCTGCCGGTCTACGCCAGGGAGGTCACGTCGAACGCCCCCTGGTGTCAGCGCTGGTGGGAGCACCCCGAGGCGGTGGCCCAGCTGTACGGCCTGTGGATGGCCTGGCAGGAACTGACCGACTCACGCGCCGGGATGACGGGCCCGGCGGTCTGGCACCGCGACTACCTGGGCCACGTCATGAACGCGCTACGCGATCCGTCGGGGCCGTTCGCGGGCTGCAAACCGGGCGGCCACCGGCCGAAGGAGCCGCCCAAGACCGAACCCCGTCCGGCCTGACCCGGCCGACGCGGTGGGTCGCGTGACACCACTGCGTTCCACAGGAACCTTCAGAAAGGACCACCATCATGCCGCCGAGGACAAAGCGGTACGTCGTTCTCTGGGACGAGAACAACCCGAATGTCGCTCTGATCGGAGTGAAGGACCGATCGAATCCCTACACCGGGCAGCAGGACAGCGGGTATGGGGCGGGCTACCCGGCCGTCCCGGGCGGAAATGCGGAAGGGATGGAGTCCCCGCAGCAGACGCTGGCGAGGGAGATCAAGGAGGAACTCCTCGACCGGTATGAATTGACGAGCCTTCAAGCCGATGTCGTCACCAACACGTACCGCAACACGACCTACGAGACCTACACGGGAACAGGCCGTGAAAACCCCAACCCGCAACCGGATCTCAACGATCCGGCGTACCGTGAGAACATCACTGCCGGAGCAGTTGATGTGACCCAGCTCGGCTTGCCCGCTGATGCCACCCAATACCAGATCCTCACGGGGCTGGCCGAGCATGTGGGGAGTGAAACCAAGCCCTGGAGGCTCGAGCCGGCGCAGCAGCAGCAGTTCCAGATGTACACGGCCGCGGACAACTACCCTCTGCAGGAATTCGCGAGCCAGGTACAGCAAAGGCTGCAGGCACAGCAACAGCAGGGCAATATGCTGGCCCAGGTGGCGGCCATGGGCGCTCCCGGTATGACGGGGGCGCCGAATCCGAACGTCACGCAGAACGCAGCGGCGCCGCAGCAGCCCGGTAACCAGCACCAGCAGCAGAACAACGCCGGTCAGGGTCTGTGAAAGGATCATCCTGTGATCGCCCGGCGGCCGAGCGCTATTGCGCCGGCAGCACAGCCGACCTGTAAGCGAGGACAGCGGGCGCTCTGACCTCGATCCCGCATGAGGGGCCCGTCAGCAAGCTGACGGGCCCCTCAACTTTTCAACAGCCGCCCCGAGTGGCCCGGCGCAGCAGGAATTCCACGGGCCCGTAGCGGGCGTGGCGCAGCAGCAGAGCACTGAGCGCCAGTTGGGCGGAGTAGAGCACGAGACAGCCCGCCAACACGACTGCGGTGCCGACGCGGTCGTACAGACCGAGACCGTAGCCCGTGAAGACCAGTGCCAGTACGAGCGACTGTGTGAGGTAGTTGGTGAGCGACATCCGCCCGGAGGGCGCAAGCGCGTCACCGATCCTGCCCCCCGCGCGTGTCCGTACGAGCAGCAGCAGGGCACAGGCGTACGCGGCGGTGAGGGCGGGCGCGGTGATGATCCCCACTGCCCTGCCGACGTAGAACCACCGGCTGTCCAGCGGGCCGTCGGAGCACACCGCCATGAACACCCCGCCGGCCAGCCCGACGGGCAGCCCGCGGCGGATGATCCGCTTCATTCGTTCGATGTGGCGGTCCGGCTCGGCCAGAGCCCGCCACCTGCCCGCGGCGAGGCCGGCAAGGAAGGCCGCCAACATGTCGGCGGCGAAGAGCAGATCCCCGGCGAGGGCATCGGGCAGCAGCCGCGTGTTCGCCGTGACCACCGAGCCGGGGCCGCCTCGGTACGCGGCCACGGTTTCGGATGCCGTGGCGGCAAAGGCCTCGGGCCGGATCGGCTCGGTCATGGTGACGAGGAGCAGCCCGTAGGCGAGGAACAGGACGGCGACCGCGCACAGAAGACCTGCCGCGACACGCAGCAGAATCCGGGGCGACACCTCGCGGAACGCGAACAGCACGAGCCCGAGGGCCGCGTACGTCATCAGGATGTCGCCCGGGAAAAGCAGTGCGGCATGGGCAAGGCCGAGCAGGAACAGCACGGCCGACCGCCGCAGATGCCGCGGCGCAAAGGCGGCCGCGGTGCTTTCGGCCGAACGCTGCTGGAGGGTGAAGCTGTAGCCGAAGAGGAACGAGAAGAGCAGATAGAACTTGGTGGCGACCAAGGCGGTCACGAGCCAAGCGGCGGCACGGTCGAGGGCCGAGGCGGCCGGCCCACCGCCGAGGCCGGCGTAAGGGCCCGCCATGATCTGCGCGTTGATGAGCAGGATGCCGAGCAGGGCGAAGCCACGCAGTACGTCGATGTCGCCGATCCGTGCCGGCGGTGCGCCGCCATCGGGGTGCGAGGTAGCGGACACGCGCGACGCTCAGGAGGCGAAGGGAGCCGCGGTCCGGGTCTCGGAACCACGTGCGGGGGCCGGGGCCAGGGGCTGGGTTCCCGCGCGAGCGGAGTCGGCGGCGGACCTGCGGGCGGCCATGGCCCCGACCGCCCCGTCCACCGCGAAGAAGCACAGGGCGGCCGCCGCGAACAGGACGCCGGCCAGGGCCGAAATACCCGCCAGGACCGCGCCGGTCGGGGTGCCGGGCCACAGTGCCGCCGTCCCGCCACCGAGCAGATGGGTCAGGGAGGCAAGGGAGACCGGCGGCGGGTTCCATCCCCCGCCGGCCAGCACGACGCCCAGGCTTCCGCCCATCCAGACCGCTGTGAGGGCGAGCGGGGTCAGCACCAAGAGAGTCATCAGCCACTTGACGAAGTCGGCGGCACCCGGCCGGTCCACTCGTTCAGCTCGGTCATGCAGGGGCCTCACGATGCCTCCATGTCTCGGTGTGTCCAGGGCCGTGCGGCCTCTGTCGGCACCCACCACGGGGTGGCCCGGGAATCAGTTCAACCGGGGCTGGGGATCACGGCGGGCGCCCAGCTCCCAGGCGGTCGTGTCGCATGGCAATGGGGTCTACGCCTCTGCACGCAGCGGACTGGTCCGCTGCGGCAACTGCATACTGACGTCCGCCCAGCCCCCGACCGCGAGGGCTGGACCTGGCCACACTCACGTCGTCTGGGACACTGCCGTCACCGGTTCGTGCGCAATGGGGGGTGCCCCGATGGAGGGGATGGCAAGGTGGGCGCAGCAGCTGACCTGGCAGGAGGCCGCCGCGATGGCGCTGGCCCAGAACGGCTTGGTGCTACTGCTCGCCTTGGCGCTCGGCGTTCTGCTGCGGTGGTGGGCGGCCGGTGAAGGGAGACCGGGTGACGAGGCCAGGCGGCTGTCGCCGTTGGAAGCCGCGCTGATCGCGACAGCCGTCATACTCAACGCCGCTGTTACGGTGGCCGGTTGGTGGCTCTGGCAGCATGACTGGCTGGTGCTGCGGCCCGGCGCGGATCTCTGGGCGGTCCTCGATCTGGTCGGATTCATCCTGATCATGGATATGGCCATGTACCTGGGGCACGCAGCCGCGCATCATCCTCGGCTGTACCCGCTCGTTCACCAGCTGCACCACCGCTGGGTCGATCCACGCCCCTCGACACTGTTCGTCCTGCACCCTTTGGAGGTCGTCGGCTTCGGCAGCACATGGCTGGTGGTGCTGTGTCTGTATCCGCTTCACGCCTGGGCCTTGGTCGGCTATGCGGTGATCAACCTCGTCATGGGGACGCTCGGGCATCTGGGTGTGGAACCGTGGCCGCCACGCCTGCGGCGGCTCGAGGTCTTCCGTTGGTTCCCCCTGTCGAGCTTTCATGGCGCCCACCACGCCAACCCCGCCGTCAATCTGGGTTTCTACACCACCACGTGGGACCGGATCTTCGGCACCCTGGACCCCACGTACGACCGGGAGCGGATGGGCCTCACGAACAGAGCCGACCGTGGAGCCTCGGAGGTGGCCGACCCGCGGTAGCCGACTGGCCCGTCCTACCGCGCGACCAGATGCCGCAGCCGCCAGGGCGGCTGAGCCCCGAAGCTGAACAGCGCCTGATGGACCTGTTCCGGCGTCCATCAGACAAGCCGCCAGATCCCGACTCAGGCGGCTGACCTTGTAAGAGTCGTGCCTCAAGGAGACAGCGACGCAGAGGCCCCTGCCGCAGCCCGGCGGCGGGGCTGGTTGTGCCGCCGATCTGCGGAGGGTCGCTGGCCATGAGCACCATCCTGGCGTCGCCACTGCGGTTACGGCCCAGAAGTGGGCCCGCCCGCGCGGCAGCGCCAAGCGCCTACGATCACTCGGCGATGTAGGTGCGGTAGACCCAGCGGTAGACCGGCATCGTTTCACCGTGCAGGGTCCGGTGCTCGTGCGTGAACTCGAAGTGTTCATAGGCGTTGTGACGCAATATCTTGACTGGCTCTCCACACCCTCCGGGGGGCATTGCCCAGACTTGAGGAAGGTCGTCCGGGCCTCCCTGTAGGAGTACTAGACTTGATTGCTGCATGGCTCATACCTCCAATGGATTGGGATGAGCACGGATGGGAGAGCTTTGAAGGCCGCCCCTGGCGGAGGAGCCGTCAGCGCCGCTCGCCTGCGGATTTATGAACCAGCACCGTCCTGGAGGTTGAGGCCCATGTGGTCGGCGAGACCTGAGGCAAGTGCCGCCAGCGTCGGATGCTGATAGATGAAGTTGGCGGCGATCTTGATGCCTAGGCCCGTGTCCAGGCGGGTTCGCAGTTCCAGAGACAGCAGCGAGTCGAACCCCAGTGACTTCAACGGGGTCTGCGGGTCGAGGGTGGTGTTTCCCAGCCGGAGCACCGCACGGATCTGGTCGGCGATGTAGGCCTCCAGGGCGGTGCGTCGGGCAAGACCAGCAGGTATGGAGCTCAGCTCAGCCCGAATGTCGATGCTGTTGTTCTGCCCAGTGGTTTCGGGCCGATCGCCGGCGAGGAGGCTGAACAGCGACGAATGCCGGACCGCCGGGAGAATCCAGGTATCTGGATGCCCGGGGATCACTCCGGTGCGTGTGCGCCGGTGGACGATGAGCGCGTTCAGCGCCTGGAGTCCCTTTTTCGTGGGGATGGTCTGGTAGCCGCGTTCGGCGAAGTCGACGGCAGCTCCTGTCTCACCCCATGGGCCCCAGTTCACGGAGAGAGTCGGCATGCCGCGGCTCGTCCGCCACATGGCGAATCCGTCGAGCCAGGAGTTGGCCGATGCGTAGGCGCCCTGGCCGGGATTGCCCAGGAGAGAGGCCATGGACGAGAACACGACGAACCAGTCGGGGGCGTGAACGGCAGCGGCTTCGTGCAGTCTCCACGCGCCGGTCGCCTTGGGTTGCCACACCCGTAGGAGTTGCTCCTCGGAGATGTTGGTGACAGCGGCGTCGTCGAGGACCATGGCGGCGTGTACGAGGCCGCGCAGGGGCAAGCCGTTCGCGGTGGCTGCGGTCACGAGGCGTTCGGCGGTCCCCGGCTCGGCGATGTCGCCGAGAGCGACCGTGATTTGGGTCCCGCCGGCGCGCAGCTGCTCCAGGGTCCGCTCGGTGGTCTCCGAGCCGGGCGAGCGGCCATTGAGCACGATGTGACCGGCTCCCTCTTCGGCGAGCCAGCAAGCCGTCGCAAGGCCGACACCCCGCAGACCGCCGGTGACGATGTAGGCGCCATCCGGCTGCACGGCCGAGGGTTCGGGGATCACGGCGGTGGTCTCGCCCCGTTCGGGGACGGTCAGGACCAGCTTGCCGATGTGGCTCGCACCAGCCATCGAGCGGAACGCCTCCGAGGCTTTGGCCAGTGGGAAGCTCTGGTGGGGCAGAGGCTTCAGCTGTCCCGAAGCGATCTCGCCGAGTACCTCACGGAGCATGGTCGCGAACACCTCTGGCCGCCTGTGCTGTACCTCGATGAGGTCGACGGTGCTGAGGGTGATGTTGTGCCGGAAGGGCGACAACCCGACGGACGCGTCGGAGAGGATGTCGCGCACCCCCAGTTCGACGAAACGGCCGAACGGGCGCAAGGTTTCGAGCCCGGCGCGGATCGCCGCCCCGGACAAGGAGTTGAGGACGACATCGACGCCCGCGCCCCCAGTGACGGCACGCGTCTGCTCGGTGAATTGCAAGGACCGGGAATCCATGACGTGCTCAATTCCCATACGGCGCAGATAGCCGCGCTTCTCCGGATTACCGGCTGTGGCCAGTACTACGGCCCCCAGCATCCGGGCCACGCCGATGGCGGCGAGACCGGTCCCGCCGGTCGCGGAGTGAATCAGGACCCGTTCACCTGCGGTGAGCCGCGCCACGTGGCGCAGGGCGTACCACGCAGTGACATACGCCGCGGGGAGCCCTGCCGCTGCGGTGAGTCCGATTCCGGCCGGTACGGGCGCGACGGCGTGGACGGGCACAGTGACGAACGAGCCGAAGGCCCCGCCTCCCAGGTCGACGGCAAGCACCTGGTCGCCCACGGAGACGGCCTTGACATCCGGCCCCACCGCGGTGACCGTCCCCGCGCACTCGAAGCCGATGCGGTGCCTCACATCCTCGTCGGCCGGGAGAAGGCCCATGGCGGTGAGTACGTCCCGGAAGTTCAAGGCTGCGGCACAGACACGGAGTTCGACCTCCACAGGCCCCGGGGCAGGCCTGTTGGTCACAGCGAGTTCGAGCGCGCCCAGGTCGCCGAATCGGCCGACTCGGAGCCGGAAGCGGTCGGTACCGTAATGCACGGTGCGTGTAGTGGCCGTGGCGCGCTCGGTCTCCGTCAGTGGGGCGTAGTCCAGCCGCGCGAGGTGGCGGGTGCCGCCACGCAGGGCGACCTCGTCCTCGGGACCTGCGTTCAGCAGTTCGGCCGCCACGTCGTGCAGTGCCGCGTCGGCCGGGTCGGCGTCGAGAAGGGTGGCGCGGACTTCCGGGTGCTCATAGGCGAGGACACGTACCACTCCGCGCAGTGCGCTCTGACCGGGCTCGGCCGACTCTCCGGGTTCAACGCTCTGGGCGCCACGTGTGACCACGAACAGGCGAGGAGGTTCTGGACAGCCGGAGAGGACGGCTTGGACGATGTCGAGCAGCCGCCGGGTGCGTCGCAGTGCATCCGCTGCAGGATCCCCGCCCTCGGCCTGTGGCGCGCAGAGCAGTACCACCGCGTTCGGAGGCGCGGGGTGGGCGGCCCAACGGTTGACGAGTTTCTCTTTCAGCAACCCGAGCGGCTCGTCGCCAACCGGGGCGTCGAGCACGTCGGTGGTCGCCGCTGTAGCACGCAGCATGGCCGCCAGAGCCTCGGCGGAACCATCCGCCTCCCCGATGACCAGCCACCTCTCCTTGGGGGCCGTCCCCTGTGTCTTCGGGCGTACAGCCGGTCGCCAACGCGTCTCGAAGAACCAGCCGTCGACACCGTCGACACCGGGCGCGCCATGGCATACGAGCTGCAGGCCGTCGACAGTGAGCACAGGCTTGCCCGCTTGGTCCAGCAGAAGGGCGTGTCCGGTGACGCCGCCGGCCTCCTCCTCTTCGATGCGCGCGTGACAGTACACGGCTGTCGTGGGGTCGCCAAGGATGCGTACGGCCTTGACTGCGACCGGCAGGACCAGCCCCTGGCCGGGCGCCCGGATCAGCCCCGCCACCAGCGCTTGCGCGCAGGAATCGATAAGGACCGGGTGAATACGCAGGTCGTTCGGCGCCGATGCCGCCGCTGCCGGTAGGTGGATGCGGGCCCACGTGCTCTCACCGTCGCGTGAGACCCGCAGGTTCGTGATGCCCGTGAAGGCAGGTCCGTGTTCGATGGCGCGGGCGCGCATGCTCGCGTAGAGCCAGGCCGGGTCGAGGGCGACGGGGTGCTGTGCCGACCGCACCGTCACCTTCGCCGTCGGCGCCAGCGGTGGTACGCCGGCGTGGTGCAGCTCGGCAGTGGCCTGCCGAACCCAGTTTCCGTCGCCATCGCGACCGAAGATCTCGCACTCGGCACGGTCCGGAGCGGTCATGGTCACGCTGGTGGTCACCTCAGTGTGCTCACCCAGCTGCAGGAGCTCGAGGAACCGGACGTCGGTGACCTCAATTTCCTGCTCAGGCACACCGAACACCTCGCAGGCCGCGGTCAGGGCAAGGGCGCAATAGCCGGCGCCTGGAAATACCGGATCCGAGTGCACCCGGTGGTCGGCCAGCCATGGCACCACCGTGGTCCCCGCGTCTCCCCGCCAGTAGTGGCGGACCTGTTCACCAGGGACTTCGGTGTGTGTGCCGGGCAGCCCGCCGCCCCTGCCCACAGGCGCGCCCGGAAACGGGGCGGCACCCGCCCAATGACGTTGCCGGTCGAAGGTGAGGGAGGGAACGTCGGTGAGCTCCGCGTCCGCGTAGAGCCTGGACCAGTCGACATTGACCCCCACGCAGTGCAGGGCCGCCAACTGGGCACGAAATGTGAGCAGTTCCTCTGCATCACGGCGCAGGGTGGGCAGGACAACCGGGTTGTCGACGAGAGAGGGCAAGCTGTCCGTGACGGAGCGGGTGACGACTGGGTGGGGAGAGACTTCGACGTAGACGTGGTGCCGGTCCGCGGCAGCGGCGGCGATCGCGGAGGCGAACCGGACGGGGTGGCGCAGGTTGGCGCACCAGTAGAGGGCGTCGAAGTCGGGAGTCCGCCGTGGGTCACTCAGAACTGTCGAGTAGAACGGGACTCGGGGCTGCTCGGGCGTCACGGCCGCCAGGGCATGGCGGAGGTCGGAGAGCAAGGGATCCACCTGGGGAGAGTGCGAAGCGACGTCCACGGCGATCAGGTGCGCGGGAATGTCCCGCGCATCCCAGGCGGCAACCAGACGTTCCACCTCACGGGTCTCACCGGCGACGACGGTTGAGCCGGGGGAAGCGAGGACGGCAACGGAGACCGCTCCCGTTGCCCCGGCGGTGTTGAGTTCCTCTTCCACCGCCGCCTGGTCCATGCTCACCGTCGCCATGGCGCCGTCCCCCGCAATCCGGGTCAGCAACGCGGACCGGCGGCAGATGACCCGCACACCGTCGCCGAGAGTCAGCGCTCCGGCCACGACGGCAGCCGCGACCTCACCCATGGAATGGCCCACGACCGCGGCCGGTTCGACCCCATGCGCCCGCCACAGAGCGGCAAGCGAGATCTGCAGCGCGAACAGCAAGGGCTGCACGCGCGAGCATTCAGTCACCGGCACCCGGGTGTACACCAGGTCGAGTACGGAGAACCCCGCCTCGGACCTGATCAGTGCATCGACCTCGGTCATGGCCTCCGCGAAGGCCGGTTCCTCGTCCAGCAGGGCGCGTCCCATGCCCGGCCACTGCGAGCCCTGCCCGGAGAACACCCACACCGGGCGCCGGGAAACTCCGGCGGCCACCGCGCCGGAGACAAGGCCCGGGCGGGCCACTCCGGCCGCGAAGGACCTCAAGGCGTCCACCAGGTCGTGACGGGAGGCGGCCACCACACCGAGGCGGCCACGGCCCGGCGCGCGCCTCAGCGCGAGTGTGTGGGCGACGTCGCGCAGCGGCACACGCGATCCATCTCCCTCGATCCAGTCGGCGAGCCGTTGCGCCGCCAACGGGAGCACCCCGGCGGACCCCCCGGGCACGAGAAAGACCTCCGGTGTCGCGCACTCCGGCCGGCGCGGGGCAGGCGGGTGGCTGGGGACGGCAGCAGGTGCCTGCTCGAGGACGACGTGGGCATTGGTACCGGAATACCCGAACGACGAGACCGCCGCGAGCCGGGGGCACGAGCGAGTGGGCCACTCGGTCAACCGGGTGGGCACGAAGAAGCGGGTTCCTTCCGGCTCGATAGCCGGGTTCCACTCCGTGAAATGCAGATTCGGCGGTACAAGTCCGCGCTGAAGACACAGCACGGCTTTGATCAAGCCGCTGATTCCGGAGGCTGGTTCGAGATGTCCCAGATTCGTCTTGAGCGATCCGAGCGCGCACCGGTCACGGCCCGCGCCGTAGACCTGCGCCAGGCTTGAGAACTCGATCGGATCCCCGACCGGCGTGCCCGTGCCGTGCGTCTCGATCATCCCCACGTCCCGCGGGTCGGTCCCGGCACGTTCCAGTGCCTCCCGGAACAGGGCCTGTTGGGCCGCCCCCGAGGGGGCGGCCAGCCCGTCGGACCGACCGTCCTGATTCACCGCCGAGCCGCGTACCACGGCGAGTACCCGGTCACCGTCCCGCAGGGCATCGGCCAGGCGTTTAAGCACGACGACACCGCATCCCTCGCCGCGGACGAAGCCGTCCGCCGCGGCGTCGAACGTGTGGCAGCGTCCCGTCGGCGACAGCATTCCCATCCGGGCGAAAGACCTCATTGTCCGGGCGCCGAGGATGAGCGTGACACCGCCGGCCAGGGCGAGGTCGCACTCACCGGACTCCAGCGCCCTGCAGGCCAGGTGGAATGCCACGAGCGATGAGGAACACGCCGTGTCCAATGCGACACACGGACCGTGCAGCCCCAGGAGATAGGAGATACGGCCCGCGGCGACGCAGTGACCGTTCGTCAGAAGCGAGCCCTCCAGCTCCAGCGGCTGCCCGGCGAGACCCTCGTAGAAGTCGTTGTAGCTGATGCCCAGGTACATCCCTGTCGAGCTGCCGGCCAGCCGATCGGGTGGCAGCCCCGCGTGTTCCAGTGCCTCCCAGGCGACCTCCAGCAGCAGCCGGTGCTGCGGGTCGAGCACGTCCGCCTCGCGACCGGAGACTCCGAAGAAATCCGCGTCGAAGCCCGACACGTCCCGCAGATAGCCGCCCTGTCGAGCCATCGGATTCCCAGAACCGACGCTGTTGTGATGACCGCCTGATGCCTCACGACCGGCGGGAGGGTCCCCGACGGCATCCAGCCCCTCAGCCAGCAATCGCCACAGCGAGGCAGCGGAATCGACATCACCGGGAAGCCGGCACCCAAGTCCGACAACGGCGATACGCTCGTCCTCTCCGCTCGCAGGGTACTCACGCTGGATCATGGGATACCTCCCCCTCCCGTTTGTCGGACGGGCCCGGATCGAAACAGACTGTGGATGGTTGTACGCGCTCGGACTCTCAGCGCCGGGGACCGGCGTCCAGGCTTCCCAGCAGGACAGCGCTCTTCACGCCGCCGATCTGGTAGGTGAAATTCAGCGCATGGTGGAAGTCGAGGGAACGGGTCCGCACACCGGGGACCGGATCGAATACGAGACCGTCGGCCGGCTGCTCACAATTCGCCGTAGGACATACCTCGCCACGCTCCATCATGAGCAGGGTCAGCGCCACTCCGAGGCATCCCGCAGGGGCTCCGTTGTGACCGAAACAGCCTTCCTGGGACGTCATGAGAACCCCGGCCGCGGCCGAGCCGTACAGGCGTCTGACCGCATTGACCTCAAAAGCGGTGACGACGGCGTCGCCGTCGCTGCCGCCGTGGATGTAGGGCACCTGCTCAATGGACCACCGCTCCCCCAGGCATGCACGGACGGCGTTCACGAGTCCCGTTCCACTCTCGTCACTCGCCAGTGGGTTGGCGAGCCCGTCACGGGTCGTGGCCTGTGCGAGAATCTGGCCGTATGCGTGAGCGCCACGCCGACGTGCGTGGTCCCGGCTTTCCAGGATCAATGTCGCAGATCCCTCGCCGTAGTTCACGCTGTCCGCACGCCGGTCATACGGTCGCATGAGGCGGTCGAATGACGGCAGGAGCGCGGGCTTGCCGACCGATCGGATGGACGCGTTCGCTTGCTGAGCGACACGCAACAGCCGTTGCGCTTTCCGGACCAGGCCGACATTGAAAACATCGACGCCGGTCACCACCGCGATGTCCACGACGCCATCGACAATCAGGTAACGGGCATTCCCGAGCTGGACGGCCGACGACGCACAACCGCAGGACACCGTGTAGCAAGGACCGGTGGAACGGGTCACCGCCCCCTGCACCAGGGCGACATCCGAAGGAGAAACAGCCAATTCGGTGCCGATGAAGAGATCCATCGCCTCCAGGGCGCTGATCGTTTCAGGGTCGGCCCGGAGCACCGCCTGGTAGCTGGCGATTTGGGCATCCACCCCGCCCCGCCCGGCCAGAATTGCCGCGGCTGCCAGGTCCCCCGCATGCAGGTTCAACTCGGCATCCGCGCACGCCTCCGCCAATGAGACCAGCCCGAACCGATGCGCAGCGGTGAAGTGCCGGGCGAAGACCCCCGGAAATTCAGGCAGACGTTCCTCGAACATTTCATCCAACAGGTGCACCGGGCCGTGATAGACGCCGTCACGCAAGAGACACGAACGCCCCTGCGAAGCGATGTCCCAGACTTCCTCCGCGGTGAAAACGGGCCGGTCCTCACCCGGCAGACAGAACCCCATACCAGTAACCACTACATCCCGTTCGCTCGCTCCTGAGCCCCCTCGGGTTACCGCAGCCCCACCGCTCATGTCACACCTCCGAATGCTGGGACGGCATGGCAAAGCACCACACCAGTGCCCGGAATGGATCGGGCCGGGACCCGGAATGAAGGAACGCACAGCCGTGAGCAACCCAGCCCGCCTTCAAGGTTTACTGGGGCACAACTGGCGCCTTGTCGCGGCGTGATGAAGGGCACGGGGGGCACCTGCCGCCCGCCGGCGACCCGAACAAAACCGCCTCGAGTGATTTACTTCTGTAAGCTGTTCATACCTTAAGGCGTGACGGGCAGTTACTGACGAGTCGGTATCACGGCGCTCGAAGCACTGAATATCCCAAGTGTGCGCCTGAACTCCACCGGCGTATTCAGATTTCCCAACGATCTGGGCGCGTTCGGAGTTTCCCGGTCACTCCGAACGCAAGTGCCAGGCACACATGCGCGGGAACAGCAGATGGGGTAGAGGTCTAGCTGCCATGCAATCAGAGGCGGCGGTAACGCGAAAGGTTTTTGAAGGAACCTTCAAACGCCGATGCCGACCCTATGGCGCTCCAGCCGCAAGATGTCTGCCCTTCACAAGCGCTCTGCCGGGCTCGACTCGCGGGTGTTGAAATGACGTCTGAACGCTGATCCAGGCCGTGAGAGGACGTCAGTCCTCACCGAAGCCGCGGTACGTGCCTGATTCCTCTGCGGCATCGGCGAAGTCGTCGAAGTCGTCGAAGTCCACGTTGGCGATGGTCAGATTGACGGAGATCCCGGCGTACCGGCGGGGCGGAACCCGGAAGCTCCGGCCGGGTTCGTCGTACAGATCGACGGCCAGGAGCGAGTGCTCTGAATCGGTCATGGTGGTCGTGTCTGCGAGGAACAGGTAGCCCAACTTGTCGTCCTCGGCAGCAGTGCCAACGACCCTGACGTATTGGCAGGGCCATCGCGCACACCGCCGAGCGCAGCCTGTGCGAGGTGGCCGTACGCCTGGCCACGAGGGGCGGCCGAGGGGTTCACCGAGGCGGGTCCGACGCGGCTGCTGACGACTACACCACGGAGGCGGGGGACCTCACGTGACGCGCGAGTCCCCGCCGGCCATCCCGACGGACTGAGCACGACACCTGGTCTCAAGCAGCTCGCGGTCAACAGGACCCTGCCTGCCCCGGTTGAAGGCGAAACACAGGCAACACCTGAGGCAGCAACGCTCCTCACCTCTCGGGGTGCCGCCGGTGCCACCTGCGGCACCCCGAAACTCTGTCAGCGGCCCGACAGCGAGACGCCCGCCTCGGTCCAGTCCCCCAGTCGGCGCCGGCCCGTCACCGCGGAGCAGCCTGCGACCTGAGGGAGTACTTCACGCCCCCCGGCAACTCCTTTGCGCAGCACCTGGACGATGCCGCAGTGCCCCCGCCTGGGCGTCTGATGCGCACTGCTGACCGTCCGCCTTGTTCGCCACCACCCGGCGCCGGCCATCACCTGTTCGCGCACCCGGGCGAGGTGGGTCATCACCCATGCCACCACGTTGCCAAAGAGCTCCACCAGCGACGCCGGACCACGTTCGCGGATCCTGGTTCCCTCGCCGGGGATATCGGCGCCGGAGGGATCGACAACGACAGGCCCGGGTTCGTGTTTCCTTCGCTGCTTCCCGAAGGCCCATCGGCGGGGATGATCGGCGTGAAGCGGACGGGCAGGGCGGTCAGAGCGCGGTGGAAGGGTCCCTGCCGCCACTCCAACTCCTCGACAGGGGCTGCCAGTTCCATGTCGGGGAGCCGGTCGAGGAGCTTCTCCAAGGCGACCTCGGCGATCAACCGGGCAGAGGATTTCGCCGGACAGGTGTGCGGGCCCGCGCTCCATGCAAGGTGCGCGCGGTTGCCGGTCCGGCGGTCGCCGGCGAGGCCGGGGTCGGTGTTCGCGGCTGCCAGGCTGATCAGAATGGGCTCGCCCTCGCGCACCAGGGTTCCGTCGAGCTCCAGGTCGACGAGTGGATAGTGGATGGCGTAGTTCGCCAACGGCGGGTCCGTCCACAGCACCTCGTCGATGGCGTCCTCGACGGGCATGCTGCCGCCCGCGAGATCACCGGCAAACCGGTCGTCGGACAGCAACAGCCGCAGCCCATTGCAGATCAGGTTCTGCTGGGGCTCGGTGCCGGCGCCCATCAGGAGCACCAGCTGATGCATCATCTCCTCGTCGGTGAGCTGCGTGGGATGGGCCATCAGCCACGACGTCACGTCCGGACCCGGGTGTCTGCGCTTCAGCGCGACCAGTTCGGCGACCCCTTCGGTCAGCAACGCGTTCGCCTTCTCGGAGTCGGCGTTGGCGTCGAAGATCCCGGACATGCCCTCCATCAGTTTGTCCCCGGTGTCGGGCGGGCAGCCGAAGAGCTGGTTGAAGACCAGCAGTGGCAGGACCGCACCGTACTCGTTGAGCAGATCCGCGCGCCCCCTGGGCCCGATCCGGTCGATGAGGGAGTCGGCGCTCTGCTCGACGTAGCCCCTGAGCGCGTTGGGGTCGAGGCGCCCGAGGCTGTTGGTGATGGCCCCGCGCAGCCGACTGTGCTCCTCCCCGTCGGCCCACAGGGCGTTCGGCCGGTACATCATCATCGGCACGACCGGGCTGTCCGCCGGTACCGTCCCGTCGGCGAGAGCCTCCCATCGGCGTGGGTCCTTGGAGAAGCGCTCCGGACTGCGCAGCACCTCCAGAGCGGTCTCGTAGCCGGTGACCAGCCAGGCGCGTACACCGGGTGATATCTCCACGGGCGCAACGGAACCGTGGGCGCGCAGCCGGGTGTACGAGGCCATGGGGTCGGCGGCGAACCCCGGGCCGTACAGCCGCTCGGCCGTACGCGGCCCGGCATGCGCGGGGCAGCCGGGAGGAGGTACCGCGTCGCGCGTGGGCCGGGGTGTCGTCATCCTTGCTCCTGAGGGGTGCGGGTCTGGAGGTACTCGATGAGGGAGATCAGCGCTTTGGCGGAAGACGTGGCTTCCCGTGCGTCGCAGGTGACCAAGGGGGTTTCCGGGAGCAGGTCGAGGGCCTCGCGGATCTCCGCCTCGGGGAAGACCGGCGCGCCGTCGAACTGGTTGACGGCGACCGCGTACGGCATGCCGTGCTCTTCCAGCAGACCCATGATGTCGAAGGACTGGTCGAGCCTTCGGGTGTCCGTCAGCACCAGTGCGCCGAGCGTTCCGACAAGCATGTCCTTCCACAACTGAGTGAAGCGCTTCTGGCCGGGGGCACCGAAGAGGTACAGCACCAGGGACTCACTGAGCGTGAGGCGGCCGAAGTCCATGGCCACGGTCGTCGTGGTCTTGTCGGGGATCCCCGCAAGGTCGTCGACCAGTTCACCGGCTTGCGTCATCGTTTCTTCGGTGCGCAGCGGCCGGATCTCGGAGAGGGTGCCGACGAACGTGGTCTTGCCGACGGCGAAGTGGCCGACGACGAGAATCTTGACCGCAGTCGTGACCGTGTCCGCGACGTAGACCGGGTCAGAAACGGGAGCGGAGCCCATCCAGAACCTCCTGCAGGAGTTGGGCGTCGGGCAGTTGTGCCTTGGGGACGGGAGGCCGGACGGTGATATGGCCGCTGTCGATGAGGTCACTGAGCAGAACCTTGGTGACGCTCATCGCGAGAGAGAGGTGTCCGGCCACTTCGGCGACCGACAGCGCTCCTCCCCGGCACAGTTCCGTGACGCGCCGCTTCTCGGGACTCAGTCCGTTCACGGGACGGTTGTTCACAGCCGTCACCAGCGTCACCAGGTCCAGTGTGTTGCGCGTCGGATGGGCACGGCCGTCCGTGACGACGTACGGCCGTACGAGTCCTCTGTCACGCCGGGAGCGTGGCGGGGTCATGCCGTACCGGAGTCGTCTGACCCACGGGATACGGAGTTCCGCCGCGGCGGACTGGTCAGCTCCTTGCCCAGCCGGTCGACCAGCTTGTGCATGCTGTAGGTGACGGCTTCCATGTCGACGTCCTGGCCGGCCGAGACCGCAAGATAGGCTCCCGCGCCGGCGGCCACCAGGAAGACGTACCCGTCGACGAACTCGACCAGCGTCTGCTGCCACGGCGAGGTCTCCTTTCCGCAGAACTCGGCGGTACTACGGCTGATCGACTGCAGTCCGGACAACGCCGCTGCCTGCCGTTCGGCCTCGTCGCGCTCGATGCCCTGGGAGTGGGCGCGGAGCATGCCGTCCGCGGAGAGCAGGATCGCGTGGCGGGCTTCCGGGACCTTCAGGCCCTCGTCGAGCATCCATCCGAGTTCGTTGGTCATATGGCCGGTCATTCCTGAGAGTTCCCTTCGCTGTCGGGGGAGGTGTCGCGGCCGGAGCGGGTGCCGCGGGCGAACGCGCTCATGCGGGAGGCGGACTCGGCGGCGGGGCGGACGAGCGCGGGATCGGAGAGCGCCGGGGCCGTTGGCTCGGCGGCCGCCGTGTGCTGCGGCGTGCGTCGCCGCCGCTTGGGCAGGCCTCCCTCGGTGGACGATGGTGCTGCCTCCACTTCGGGCAAGGGGGAGGATTCGGCGGGGGGTTGGGAGTGGCCATGTGTCTCGGCGGAAACCGCTTGCGCTGCCGCGCCCCCGACAGCTTCGGCCTCGGGTGCACCGGCGGAGGCCGACTCGGCGGCGGGCGGCGTCTGGGGCTCCTGCAGGGGGATCTGCGGGCCCCTGAAACGCACCCGGTTGAGGAGCGCGTTGGGGAGAAAGAGGACGGCCCGCACGCCGCCGTACGGGGACTGCGAATCGACGGAGACGCTGAATCCGTACCGGGCGGCGAGTACGCCGATGACGGCGAAGCCGAACTGCGGCGAGTCGCCGAGCCGGTTGATGTCGATGTCCTCCCGGCCGGACAGGCGCCGCGCGGCTTCCTCGGTTTCGCGCGCCTCCATTCCAACGCCTGCGTCGTCGACGACGATGCTGACGCCGTTGTGGGCGGGCCGGATGCCGACTTCGACAGTGGTGTTTGGCCGGGAGTGCCGCGCCGCGTTGTCCAGCAGCTCGGCAACCGCGAGGACGACCGGCTCGACGGCTCGGCTCACCACGTCCATGTCGACCTGGGAATGCAACTTGACGCGTCGGTAGTCCCGGATCCTCGACGTCGCACCGCGTACGACGTCGAGCAGCGGTGACGCGGCCCGCTGCCGTCCGGGCCATGAGCCGCAGAGCACAGAGATGGCCTGTGCCCTCCGGCCGAACTGCGAGTTGGCGTGGTCGATCTCCAGGAGGTTCTGGAGCACATCCGGGTCGTCGTGCCGGTCCTGCATGTCCGAGATCGACAGCTGCTGCTCGTTGGCCAGGGCTTGCAGAGCGCGCATCGCCGCCTTCAGCGTTGCCTTCGCCGACCTGTCCGCCCGGGACTGCGCGGCCTCGGCGGCCCCGGTGAACTGCTCGACGATCGTCTGCAGGCTCTTTCCGTACGGTGTTCCTGCGAGATCCGCGTCGAGCGGTCCGGGCACGGGTGCGGTACCGCGTGATGCCTCGACCAGAGCAGGGAGCCGAACCTCGGCGAGGTGCCGGGCCTCCTCCTCACGGGCGAACAGGCCGGCCTCGAGGCCCGTCAGTCGACGGCGCAGGGTGGCGGTGATCCGGTGCTGGCGTACCAGCAGCAACAGTCCGGCGAGCGTGACCGCGGCGAGGCACCAGAACACCGCCTCCGGTATGTGTTGTGTCATCAGGTCCTCATGAAGGGGGAGTACGGCAGGCCCGGAGGGGGCGGGACAGGCACACCGGCTCTGAGGACCCATCGGATTTCGATCGGCCGGGCCGGACGCGGAACCGTGGCCTTGGTGATGCCAGGGATCAGCCATGTCCATCAGGCGCTGGAGTGCCCGATCATCCTCGGTCCGAGGGGAGGCTTCAAGCGCGTCACGGGAACAAATGGAGTTCAACAAGGTGCTACCTCGTGGTAGCTATCCGTTACGTCCGGTATGACGGCAACTTGGGCGGCTCCGCCGCGAGTCCGAGCGCCGCACCGACGACACGGCCAGGTGGAGCCGGCCAACTCTCCACTCCGCGCAGTACCCCCGAACCACACAGCCCCCGGGGCCGCGACCAGCAACAGCCGGTCCCCCACCTGCACCTGCAGTGCTCCGCGCGAGCCATCGGAGCGGGGTCGCCGCACGGGCGACCCTCGGACACAATGCGTAATGGCTTACCCATCAAGGGCGCTTCGATGGTTTGATCCACCCCAACGATCGCTCGACGGCCCGCTGCCAGTTGTCGTATTCGGATTCGCGCCGTGCGGAGTCCATGTCGGGCAGCCATTGCGCCGCCCGGTGCCAGTTGCGGCGCAAGACTTCCAGGTCCGACCAGTAGCCGACGGCCAGCCCGGCGGCGTAGGCGGCGCCCAGCGAGACGGTCTCGGCGACCATGGGCCGCACCACGGGCACGTCGAGGACGTCGGCCAGGATCTGCATGAGCAGGTTGTCCGATGTCATACCGCCGTCGACCTTGAGCTCATTCAGGGTCAGCGAGGAGTCCGCGTTCATGGCGTCGACGACCTCACGCGTCTGCCAGCCGGTGGCTTCCAGCACTGCTCGGGCCAGGTGCCCCTTGGTGATGTACGAGGTGAGGCCGACGATGACGCCGCGTGCGTCGCTGCGCCAGTGGGGCGCGAAGAGACCGGAGAACGCCGGGACGATGTAGCAGCCTCCGTTGTCCTCGACCGTGCGCGCGAGGGTCTCGATCTCCGGCGCGCTGCTGATCAGTCCCAGACGGTCACGGAACCACTGGACCAGCGAGCCCGTGACGGCGATCGGGCCTTCCAGCGCGTAGACCGCGGGCTGATCGGCGATCTTGTACGCAACGGTGGTGAGAAGCCCGTTCCGGGACCGTACGACGTCGGTGCCGGTGTTGAGCAGCAGGAAGCTGCCGGTCCCGTAGGTGCACTTCGCTTCGCCCGGGGAGAAGCAGGTCTGACCGAACAGTGCGGCCTGCTGATCGCCGAGCGCGGCCGTGATGGGCATGCCCGGGAGGACCGAGCGGTCCTCACCGTAGCTTTCCGCCGAGGACCGGATCTCGGGCAGCATGGCGCGGGGGACCCCGAAGAACCCCAGCAGTTCCTCGTCCCAGGTGAGCGTGCGCATGTTCATGAGCATCGTGCGACTGGCGTTGGTGACATCAGTGATGTGCTTACCGTCGGCAGGCCCGCCTGTGAGGTTCCAGATCAGCCAGGATTCCATCGTGCCGAACAGCACCTCGCCGTCCTGGGCTCGCTGCTCCAGCCCTGCGACGTGGTCGAACAGCCAGCGGATCCGTGGCGCGGAAAAGTAGGTCGAGGGCGGCAGGCAGCAGCGTTCCTGGAAGAACTCGTCGCCGGGGTTGTTTCTCAGGTCCTCGACGAGCGGAGCGGTGCGGGTGTCCTGCCAAACGATCGCTCTCCCCAGCGGAGTGCCTGTCCGCCGGTCCCAGAGCACCGTCGTCTCGCGCTGGTTCGTGATGCCCAGGGCAGAGACATCTTTGGCGGAGACGCCGACGCCGGACAGGGCCTCGGGCACGACGCGCCGCAGATTGCGCCAGATCTCGAGGGCGTCGTGCTCGACCCAGCCGGGCATCGGGAAATACTGCTGGTGCTCGCGCTGGGCCACCGACACCAATCGCCCACGGTGGTCGAAAAGGATGCAACGGGTGGAGGTGGTGCCCTGGTCTATGGACATCACATACCGTTCAACCATGATCCGGACCGCCTTCCGATGCGTCCACGATGCGGTGGTGGGACTTACCAGCGGGCCGCCCCCAGGTCTCTGGAGATCGCCCGTGCGGCCTCACGGAGCAGGGTGATCAGGGTCGGCTGAGGCCCGCCCTTGGCATCACAGATCCGCTCGACCGGGCCGGATACGCCCATGGCTCCCACCACGAGGCCGCCGTGCCCCCGGATGGGCGCGGCGACGCCTGCCTCACCCATGCTCATCTCCTGGACCTCGGCTGCCCATCCGTTCTCCCGGATGTCGGCGAGTGCTCGGGTGAGCTCCTCGGGGTCGACCAGGGTGTGGCGGGTGTACGCATCCAGCCCGGCGTCCAGCGCCGACTCCACGGTCGCGGTGCCGAAGGCCAGCAGAACCTTGCCGAGCGAGGAGGCGTGCAGCGGCAGCAGCGCGCCCACGTCCAGGGTCTGGAGCGTGTCGTCCGGCCGGAAAACGTGGTGGACGATGAGCACCCTGCCCTCCAGGGGGGTGCCCAGGCGCACTGCCTCCCCGCTGCGGGCGGCCAGAGCGTCGGCCCAGTTGATGGAACGCGACCGCAGCTCGTTGACGTCGAGGTAACTGGTGCCGAGGTGGAGCAGCGCCGCCCCGAGCTGGTACTTGCCCGTCGCCGCGTCCTGCTCCACGAAATCCACGTGCTGCAGGGTGCGCAGAATGCCGTGGGCAGTGCCCTTCGCGAGCCCGAGCGACGCGGCCACCTCGCCCAGTCCGAGCCGACGAGGGCCGCCGGCGAGCAGGCGCAGGATTGCCGCCGCCCGTTCGATGGACTGGACTGGGCCGGCCATAAGGCGATTCTAGGTCCGTCCCTGCCGATCTCGGTGCCACACAATACAACTATTTGTCCGAATTTTGACTCTCCCGTTCGATAATGCCGACCCCTGTTCATTGACCCGCCTCAAATCACTCTTTAGCGTGCGTTGAGTCGGCGTCCCGCCGGCAGCACCCGGCCGAGGAGGGCAGATGACGGCTCAGCTCAATACAGTGGCCCACTTGGCAGTCGATCATGTCTCTCCCGTGCCGCATTCCCCGGGGGCGGTCGCGGTCGTGCGCAGACGTGTCCGCGCGGTGCTCGCCGAGTGGGGCCTTTCCGGGGACGTCACCATGGATGCGCTCCTGGTGGTCTCTGAGCTGCTGACCAATGCGCTCGTCCATGCCCTGCCACCGGCGACGCTCCGGTTGTCGCGGGTCCACGTCGATGGACGCCGGGCCTTGCGCGTCGAAGTCACCGACGCGGGACGCGCCCTCCCAGTCAGGCAGCCGGCTTGCCCGGAGGAGCACGGCCGGGGAATCGCCATCGTCACCGCCCTGTCGGCCCGCTGCGGCATACACGTCCACACCGGCGGGATCACCCACTGGGCTGATCTCTTCATAGCGTAGGGAGACGCCCGGACTCCCGGAAACCGGCCGCTGGGAAGGGCCACGGCCACGACTCTGTCTTCGACGGCGGCACCTCCCATCCCGGGTCATCGCGGCGTCGTGGGAGGCTTGGCGGGCCGAGGTCACGTTCGCCCGAGCAGTTCGTCGCCAGTGCACCCGACCTCGACATCGCAGGCGACGACTCGTGGCGCGGAAGGGTGTCGCGGCGCTGGGTGCTCATCCACATGATCGAGGAGTAGGCCCGCCACAACAGCCATGCCGACCTGCTCCGCGAGCGGATCGATGGAGAGATCGGCGTGTGAAGCCGAGCGACCGTGCCTTCTCAGCAAAAGTCGGAGAAGTCCCCGACAACGTCGCAGAGCCGTCACGTGGGTGGGACTTCCTGAACACCCTCCTCTCGTCGCGTCGTCGGCGGCGGGATCGCGCAGGGCCTGCACTCGATCGTCAGGGACGCCGGACCTGGCGGAGCTGGTCGCCGCGGCCGTGGACGACTCGGAGTTGCCCCAGCGATGCGCCAGGTCAGTTGCCGTCACCGGCCGGACGGCTTGAGGGGCTCTGCCGAGGATTTTCGGAGGCTCTGATGCAGCCCTTTCCGGCTGCCTTGGCGCTGTACATTGCGAGGTCGGCGTTACGTATCAATTCTTCCGCTTCGGTGTGGGAATCTGCGACGGCCATGCCGATCGAGGCGGCGAGCGCGACCTTGATTCCGGCTATCTCGTAGGGCTGGGACAGCGTGTGGAGGAGCCGTTCCGCCACCTCCCGTGCGTGTCCCTCGCTTCCGGCTCCTCCCGTGAGCAGCGCGGCGAACTCGTCTCCGCCCAGCCGGGCCACGGTGTCTTCGGCCCGTACCGTGCTTCGCAGCCGACGCGCTGTCTGGACCAGCAGTTCATCGCCTGCTGCGTGTCCTGCCGAGTCGTTGACCCCCTTGAAGCCGTCCAGGTCCACGAAGAGCACCGTCGGCGGTTCGGTGGCAGCTGACCGCATTGTCAGCGCGTGGCGGACCCGGTCGTGGAACAGAGCACGGTTGGGCAGCCCGGTCAGGGCATCGTGGAAGGCAAGATGTTCCAGCCGGGCGTGCAGCGCGGCCCGCGAGCTCACATCCCGGCTACTGAGCAGGGCTCCCTCGCAATGGCTGCTGATCGCGGACTCGATGTGGCGCCACCGCCCGTCCGCCGCCAGCAGACGGTATGACACGTGGTCCGCAGCCCCTTCCGCGGACATGCCAGGGACCTGCGGTCTCCCAATGATGCTCATCAACTTGATCCGGTCATCGGGGTGGACGAGAAGCGTGAGAGAGGTGCCGAGAAGATCCTCGGGCCGGTGTCCCAGGACCGGGTATACGGCTGGACTGAGGTAGCGCAGGATGCCGTCGGGACCGGCGATCATGATGACGTCGCTCGATTCCTGCACCAGTAGCCGGAAGTAACGTTCACGGGCGGCGATTTGCCTGTTCAGCCGCTGGTTGTCCGCCTGCACGGCGGCCTGCCGCACGCCCAGTCCGACGACCACGAAGCTGCTGACCGCCACTGTCGTGACATCCAGGCGTCGCAGTGCCAGTGCCTGAAGGGTCATGCTGACCATGCACACGATGAGCGGGATGAGCGCCGCGACTGTCTCTCGCGCCGTCGGTTCGCTAGGACCGCCACGCAGAAGGGTGCCGCCCCCGCGCATCCAGGGCGACGCTGCGACGATGAGCAGACCGGCGACGCGGCATTCCAGAGCCCCGGAACATGTCCACCAGGCAGCCGACCCGGCACACCGCAGGAACAGCATGTCACCGGCCAGCATGATCGAGAGTCCGGCGGCGGCGACTGTCACGGTGGCTCGCTCCTCACGGCGCACGGCGAACCACAGACCCGCGAGGAGACCCAGCACCAGGATCTGCACGACCGTGCGGCCGGCCACCGAGACGCCTGCCGAGAGGCTGTCGCCCGCTTCGGTCCGCCGCAATACGACCGTCCAGCCCACGGTGAACAGGGATCCAGCGGTCATCCACCCGTCAAGCAGCCGCCGCAGCAGCCCTCCGCCGTCGGCCGCGAGCACCAGACCGGCCACGGCCATGCCCGCCGCGATCGCCAGCGATGCCATGACGAACAGCGGGGCCGGCGTAGGCGGGTTGCTGCCCGCCAATCCCGCCGATACCCCGGACAGGCCTCTGGACACCTCGTACACAGCACCGCCGACCGCCGAGGTGCCCAGCAGTGTCAGGCGAAGCCGCACCCGTCCCGAGGTCAGATACGCGCGCGTGAACAGTGAGAAGGCCACCACTCCCTGGGCGGCGGGTGTGCTCACGGGCGCCGTGAGCGGCAGATCGCCCGGCCCCGCCACCAGCCCGCCGAGAGCACACGCCGTAAGCGCCACCGAAACAGCACCCGCTGCGTACAGGGGCCAACCGTGGCTCCTCCACGCTGGACATTCCTGAGCAAGACTGTCCCGACCCAGCAACTCAGTCCCCTCACCGGCTCACCGGGCTCTGAAGACCGGCGCGCATCTGGAACGAACAGCATGCCGGTCATACTTGTTCGCAGTGCCTGACGACTGACTCGTTCACCTGAAACGGTGACCACCGGCATCGAATTGACCGGACGAAGGGTTGCCGGGAACGCCACGAGCAAGCGGCCGCACCCCTAGCGACCGGCGAGTTTCGCGTGGTCAGCGTCAGGGAGCCAGTCTTGCTGTGGTGTGTAGTCCAGCCACCGCCGGGTGCGGCCAGTTTCGGTGAAGCCGCGCAGCAGGGTGTCGAGCAGCGGGTGGCGGTTGGACGCGCGCCAGGCCAGCGACCACGCGTACAGAGGGGTCGGCTCGACGAGTGGGATGGAGCGCAGACCCGCGTGGCCGGGCAGCGGCGCGTCGGCGGGGAGCAGGGTGAAGCACGCGGTGTCGGTGCGGATATGTTGAACGAGGTGGTCCAGGCCCAGATTGGGGCCGTCTTCCCGCCGCGTGATCTCGAATTCGTCGGCGAAGCGGCGTAGGAAGTCCAGGCGGGTCAGTTCGGCCGGGCACCACAGGGTGCTGTCGCGCAGGTCTGCCGGACGCAATGCGTCGGCGTCGGCCAGCGGGTGGGACGGACTGACCACCGCGTCGACGGGTTCCAGCCGCACCAGCCGCTGGGTGAGTCCCGCGTCGCGGCCGCCGGGCAGCGGGTGCACCCGGCCGAAGCCCAGGTCGGTGTTGCCGCGCAGCAACGCTTGCGCGACTGACGGCCAGTCACGCCCCGGCCCCGGCTCCAACCGCACCGGGCCGAGCGCCTGCACCGCTTGGGCGACGGTGCGCATCGGCGCGTAGAGATGGCCCCAGGTGTCGATGCGTACGGCTGGCACGGCGCCCGTCACCGCCGCGATCGCGCGCTCGCCCGCCGCAAGCGCCTGACGCGCAGCCTCCAGAAACCGCTCCCCCGCCTCGGTCAGTCGCGTGCCGCCCTCGCGTTCGAACAGCCGGACGGCCAGCAACTCCTCCAGCCGTGCGATGCGCCTGGACAGCGCTTGCTGGCTGATGTTCAGCTCTTCGGCGGCCCGACCGAAGTGCAGTGTCCCGGCGGTCGCGGCGAACGCGCGGACCAGGGCGAGGTCGAGATCCATTCCGCTGACCCTATGCGACAACCCTGCCTTGTCGCCCCGGCGGCTTTGTTGTTGGCCGAGCCACCACCCCACCCTCTCAGATGGCCCCAGGCGCCCACCAAAGGACGACCCCGGAGGCCACCACGGAGGATGACAACGATGAAGGCCCTCATACCGACCGGAGATCCCGCCGAGCCCGTCGTGCTCGCCGACGTCCCCGAGCCGACACCGCGCCCCAACGAGGCGCTGGTGAAGGCCGCCTGCACCCCGAGATCGGCCGCCTCGGGGACTGGGCCGACACCGTGACCACTCTCACCGACCTGCGCGACCGCTTCATCCAGGGCAACGCCGTCTTCACCCTCTCCTGAACCACATCCGAACGACCGGAAAACAACCGAAGGAGCACGACCATGACCACCACCGACCCCAGGGCCGTCGTCATCCGCTACGTCGAGGCCGTCCGCGACGGCGACGCCGACGTCATCCACGACAGCTTCGCCGCGGACGCGACCTGGCACTACCCTGGCGACCTGCCCATCTCCAAGGTGTGGCACGGCCGCGACGCGATCATCAACGACTTCCTCGGCAGCATGGGACCGATCCTTGTCCCCGGCACCATGAAGATCGAACTGGTCAGCACGATCGCCGAAGGCGACCGCGTGGTCGCCGAATGGACCTCCAGGGCCAAGACCGTCCACGGCAGCACCTACGACAACCGCTGCATCGGCATCTACACCGTCCGCGACGGCAAGATCACCTCCGTCATCGAATACGCCGACACCCGCCACGCGGCAGCGACTCTCTTCCCGGACGACAGCACCCGCCGGCCCGCCGGTACCGAGTGAGCCGCACCCCGGCCGCAGTCGGCCCGTGAAGTGGAGAGCAGGGCATCAGCCTGCTGGAGCTGATGGCCGGGCCGAGGCACTGCGAGTTGGGGTCCGGAGCGGACCGTACGGAGCGAGGTGCTGCGCGCAATGTCAACCAGTGCTTCCCGCTGTGCCTTTCGGGGGTCAAGACGATTCATCCAGGCTCGGAAACACCACGTTCCAGGCCCTGGTCAGCACCGCGAGGGCGTGACGGTCCACCAGGTGCGGCGCGCCAAACGCCATCGCTGCATCGAGTAGGGCACCACCGGCCGTCTGCCATGGATCCAACACCACCTCGTCGCCGTCCTCGTCGACGGCGAACGACTCCGCGCGACCGCGGAGTTGAGCGCTCTTCCTGAGCATGTGCCAGACCACGGCGAACCCGTCTCCGATTGGTGATCCCGAGGTCCCGGCCCCGGGGATCAACAGGGTCGACGCGTGATCCTGATGCCGGTTGTGCGCGGCATTCGGCTGCTCGGCGAGCCACCGGTCCCATGCCTTGCTGTACTCCCGATCGGCTGCGGGATGACGTGCGGCAGCGAGTGTCCGCGCGCCTTCCTCGTCCAGGGCGATCGCGGCCTCGATGACGCGGATCACTGCGTCACCCTGCGGGCCGAAGAGAACCGACGGGGATATCTCCTCCAGCAGATCGACAGCGATGGCGCGGGTGTAACCGGCGTCAGACCGCAGGTTATCGGCGGCTCGTGCCATGGCGGCACGCTCCTCATCCGTTGTCGGAGAGACCACGTGCGCGCGGAACAGCCGCCCTGGCCATCGGGCTACCAGCACTCGCTCCGGCGTGTGACCGACCACGATCCACGGCGGCTTGAACAGCGGCAGCGTCACCCGCTCCCCCACCGCCGCCTTCAGATAGACAGGAGATTCATCCGTGACGAAGACGAAGCCTGCCACCGCGCGCGTTTCTGCGAGCTCCTTCACCGCCCCCTCACCCCCTGCGTTCCTCAGTCCACAATCTTCGGTGACACGAACGTAGTGGTCATCACGCTACGGCGCCAATGATCAATGTGGTGAGCGCGGCCGGAGACGGGCGAGTTGTCACCGGCCGCGCGGGAGTTGCCCTACTCCAGTCCGTACGCCCGGATCGTGGTCTGCTCGACCGCGTCACCGTTCGACGCCTCGGCCCTGACCCGTACCGAGACAAACTTCGTGTCCCCCTGCGGATGAGTGAGCAGCGCGTACCACTTGCTGTTGGCCCAGTACACGCGGGCCGGCTTCCATGTCGTGCCGTCGTCGGCGGACTGATGCACCGTGACCTTGTCCACCTCACCGGCTCCCGAGGACTCCTTCTGCGCTCCGACGCTGATCTCCAGCGGGAACAGAGGAAGGTCCGGAGCCCGGTTGTACTCGTCGAACGGGCCCCGCACGTGGAGCGTGAGCAAGGGCAGATACGTGCTCTCGGCCGTGGTCGCAGTCTCGAACGACCAGCGGGTGCTCACCTGCGGCGCCAGCGCCGACCAGGTCGGCGTGCGGGAAGACTTCACCTCCAGGGTGTAGCGGCCCTTGTCGGGCGGTGTGCGCCAGAAACCCCACGGCTGGGAACTGCTCCCGATCACCGTGCCGTCCGCCGCGGACAGGGTGGTCGTGGAGGTGGCGTACTGCGCGTTGAAGGCGGAGGCGGCGGATTGCCCGGGCTCGCTGGGTGCGTAGGGCCATGTCTGGGCGAGGAGGGTGTCGCCGTACCTGAGCACCCGGTTCCACGGGTGCATGGAGATGTCGGAGCCGTGGACGGCCGAGTTCCAGGTCTGCGTGCGCCGCTCCCCCGGCTGGTAGCCGTAGTAGCCGCCCTCGATCTCGCCGTCGAAGTTGTACTGCGTGGGCTCGTCGATACCGCGCTGCCACAGGTAGTGGCTGAAGGAGATGTCCTCGCCCACCGAATAGAACTCGTTGCGCCGCACCGGGAGCGTGACCTCGTTGAAGGCGGCCACGACCACGCTCTGGCCGGGCAGGTAGAACGGCGTGGAGGAGCGGGTGCCGTGCGCGGCGATGCCCTGTGCCCGGATCAGGGCGCGCTCCAGGGCGAGTTCGTTGTCCCTGACCCGGTAGTCGAGCGAATCCGGGATCCGGCCCTTGTCGGGCCTGGCGAAGAAGTACGCGTACTTCTCTCTGCTGTCCTGCGGGTTCACCAGGGTCTGGTAGACGCCGAAGGCGAACGAGGCGGGATCGGCCTTCACGGGTACGGCGTACAGCTCCTCGGCGCTGTCGTAGGTCCGATAGCCGATCAGCAGGGAGACGTTCGCCGACGACTGGGTCTGGTCGATGTCCGCGACATCACGGACGGCGGCCCGCTGGTCGGTCCGTACCCGGATCTGCTTGCCGGCGCGGGCGTCCAGCGTGACGGTCATGTCCTTGTCGACGACGATGCTCGGCACTGCCGTCCAGGTCCTGCTCGCCCGCTGTGCCGGCCGGCCGGGCATCGGGGTGTCCACGAAGGCATTGAGGGCGTACGTGCCTGTGGGGACACGCACGGTCAGCGAGCCGCCGGTGAGCGGAGGCAGCTTGGGGGTGACGCCGGTGTCGAGGCCGAGAAGGTGGAAGAAGTGCGTCAGAGCGGAACTCGCCGGGTTGCCCGCCCGGTCGACCGCCCGGATCGTGAGTTCTTTGGACTCCGGCTCGGTGGTGGCGCCGAACGCGGTGGTGACGGTGATGCCGGCCGGCGCGGTCGCGGTGACCCGGCCGCCGTAGGAGCCGATATCGGCGCTCAGCGCCTTGGGGTTCACGGTGAGGCCGACCTCGGCCGTGCCGTGCGCAGGCACGGTGACATCGTTGCCATCGAGCGCGAACGCGCCTTCGGGGAGCGCCGATCCACCCGGTCCGGAGCCGGCGACCTGGAGGGTGAGGGTGACCGGGGCGTTGCCGCCGTTCGCGTATGTCACGGCCCTGGTGACGGGCGGCAGATCCGCCTGCGGGTACGTCAGCAGCCCGAAGTTCACCGTGGACGAAGCGGCCGTGACGGACTGCCGTACGGCGCGGGCGATGTCGAGGCGGCCGTTGCCCTGGTCGTACACGCCCGCACGGTCCAGCGTCGTGGCGGTGCTGGACAGCGCGGCCTTGAGCCGGCCGGCGCTCCAGTCGGGGTGCTGCTGCGCGAGGATCGCGGCGCTCGCGGCCACGTGCGGGGTGGCCATCGACGTGCCATTGGCGCTGGTGTAGTTGGCGTCGAGCGGTGAGCCCATCGACGTGCCGGCGGCGCGTGCCGCGACGATCGACTGACCTGGCGCGACGATCTCCGGCTTCACCGCGTAGTCGCGCAGCCGCGGCCCGCGGGAGGAGAAGGAACTCACACGGTCGGTCTTGGAGACGCTGCCGACCGCGAGGGCCGCGTCCGCGGCCGCGGGCGTGCCGACGGTCAGCGGGCTGCCCGCGTTGCCCGCGGCGACGACGAACAGCGTGCCGTACTGCGCGGAGAGCCGGTTGACCGCGGCGGACAGCGGGTCGGTCCCATCGGTTGCGCTGCCGCCGAGGCTCATATTGACGATCTTCGCGCGCTGCGCGGCCCACTCCATCCCGGCAAGGATGGCCGAGTAGTCGCAGGTCTCCCCGGAGCACACCTTGCCCACGAGCAACTGGGCGTCGGGGGCGGCGCCCTTGTACGTGCCGCTCGACGCCGCGCCCGAGCCGGCGATCGTCGAGGCAACATGGGTGCCGTGCCCGAAGGTGTCCTTGACGCCCACGGAGCTTGCCGTGAAGTCCTTCGCCTCGGTGACGGCGGAGGCGAGATCGGGGTGGGTGGCGTCGTAACCGCCGTCGAGAACGGCGACCTTGACCCCCTTGCCGGTGTATCCGGCCTCCCAGGCGGCGGGCGCACCGATCTGGGTGTTGCTCTGGTCGTCGGAGACCGCGCCGCGGAGGGCGGGCCGACGATCGAAGTCCAGAGCCTGCCGAGCTGCTTCTTGTCGGTCACGACCGACGAACCGCCCACGCCGGGCAGGGCACGGGTCGCCCGGGCAAGGCGGCGCACGGCGTCCGGGGCGGCACCGGAACGGGAGTCGCGGGAGGTGACGATGAGCGGGAGGGTCGCACGGGAGGCGTCGTCCCGGTGCTGGCGTATCAGCTCCGGGATGTCGAACAGACGGCTGTCGAGCACGCCCGACGACACCAGCGGCGCGGCGTCGTTGGGCAGGAGGACGAGGTGACGCAGGCCGTTCTTGTCCGTGTGGCCCTGCTTGATGAATCCCACGTCCTGACGGCCGGGTCCGGGAAAGACCGTGAGCGACTGCTTCCCCTGGGCGAGTTCACGGACGACGACCCGGTCTCCGGTGATGAGGGTCGCGGACTGGCTCGCCGTGGTGGGCATGAGCGCGGAGTGTGTGAAGGCGGACGTCCTGGGATCCGGGGCGGGGCCCCGGTCGGGTAAGGCGGGTGTGACGCCCAGTGCGGGTGATGGCGGCCCGAGTACGGCGACTATCGCAAGGGAGGCAGTGATTGCCCTGGTCCAGTGCATGTTCGACTCCTTGAACGGCGGCTTGGGTGCACGACGTACGGCGGCGCTTGCTACTGGCTCGCTCAAGGAAAGTGGACTGGACCTCTCACGCTGTCAAGGGGAAGGTACAGACCAATAGTCGGTGCCCCTGCCAATCCGGCCAGGTGCGCCGGAACTCCTGCACAGGGCCCCTTGCGAAACATCCGGGAAAGGCCGCGGACGGCAGGGTGGGCCGCACAATGAGTTCCTGACCCCCGCCGCGAGCATCGTCCTCCTGCTTCCGGCCCCTCTGGACCTGTCATATCTAGGGAGCGACGGGCAGCCGGCGCTTGTGGTCGGTGAGGCGGTAGCGGCTGACGATCGTTTCGAAGGCCCGCTCGTCCACCGGCTTGCCCTCCAGGAAGTCGTCGATGTCGTCGTAGGTGACCCCGAGCGCATCCTCGTCGGCCTTGCCCGGGTCGAGGGTCTCCAGGTCGGCCGTCGGGGTCTTCCACACCAGCTCGGCGGGCGCGCCCAACGCGTCCCCGACGGCGCGCACCCGGCGCTTGGTCAGGCCGGTCAGCGGGACCAGGTCGGCGGCGCCGTCGCCGAACTTGGTGAAGAAGCCGGAGACCGCCTCGGCGGCGTGGTCGGTGCCGACGACCAGGCCGTCGTGCGCGCCGGCCACCGCGTACTGGGCGATCATGCGCTGCCGGGCCTTGATGTTGCCGTGCACGAAGTCCTGGTGGTGCGCGTCGCGGAAGCTCATGCCGACGGCCAGCGAGGCCTCGAGCGCGGCGTCGCTCGCGGGCTTGATGTCCACGGTCAGCACGTGGTCGGCCCGGATGAAGGAGAGCGCGAGCTGGGCGTCGTGCTCGTCGGCCTGGATCCCATAGGGCAGCCGCATCGCGTAGAACCGCGCCTCGTGCCCGGCGGCCCGGGCCCGCTCGACGGCGAGCTGGCACAGTCGGCCGGTGGTGGTGGAGTCGACACCGCCGCTGATGCCGAGCACGAGGGAGCGCAGACCGGTGGAGGTCAGCCGCTCGGCGAGGAAGGCCACCCGGCGTTCGATCTCCCGCTCGGCCTCGAAGGTCTCATCGACCTGGAGGTCCCGGGCGATCTCCTGCTGCAGGGCGATGGACGCCGGCTCGCTCACGTCTGCTCCTTGTTCCCGTTCACGATGTGCTGTCGCGGCCACCCTATCCAGGGGGTGTCCGGCGGCTCAGGGCCGGACAACGCCATGTGCATGAGCGCGGCCACCGATTGGCGTGGCAGTCGCGCACACCACGCGCCGTCTGCGGCCTGGATGGCGCCGGGCACTGACGAGAACAAGATCGTGCGTGCAATGGTGCGACACGCTTCAGGCGTCCGGCTGGAGCACCACCGCCGGCGGGGCAATCGTAATGACCAGCGTGTGCGTCACTTCCTCGTGCAGCATGCCGTCCAAGCCGAGAGAGACGGACCCGTCCTCAGTGATCGCGAACTCGAGGCTGACCGTACTGTCCTTGAGGTGGAATGGGTCCTCGCCCGCACGGGCCGAAGCCATCACGCGGCGGATCATCGTGATCGCATCGACCAGCACACTGTCCACCGTTCCGTCACGAAGCTCGTGCTGCGCTGCCAGATCAGGGGGGACCAGGGTCATGTCGATGACGTGGGTGTCCCGCTGCGTCACCGAGCGCCCGACCTTGAGTTTCATGCCGATGAACGGCAGACGAAAGTTCCATGAGCTGCCCGCGGTAGCGGTGGCAACGGCGTGAAGGGTGAGTCGCACCGAGGTGATGCGCAGATCCCTCTCGGCGTCGGTGGCCGAGATGTTCGACTGCGTCACCGCACTCTTGACCGCGGCCACCAGGTCCTCCACGGGAACGCCGTCGTCGGTCACATTCATGCTTCCTCGCCTTAGATGTAGGTGGGCACGACCGCCGCGGGGTTGCCATAGACCGTGTACGCCAGCCAGGTGGGATCCGCGGCATCGTGTCCAGCGTGACAGCGCGCCTGGTGTACCGCGACACCGAGCGGCTCGCCCGCGGAGAGCGACGCGTAGAAGGCTTCTGCGAACCGCTGGGCGCTGTCACTGCGAACCGCCCACAGCGTGCCCACGAAGGCTCCGGCACCGGCTCCCATGAACTGCTGCGCCCACCCGAGCATCTGGGTGTACTGCGGGACCACTCCGGCAGCCCGGCATGCGTTGATGAAGACAAGCGGGCTGCTGCCTTCCAGGGCGCGGCGTGCGACCGCGCTGTTCAGCAGGGCCGGGACGAAGGGGCCTCCCTCCAGGGCGATCGATGAACCCCCTCCGCCGGTGTCGAAGGTGTTGTGGCAGGTGAAGTGCAGTGGCCCCGTCGTGCCTGCATCGATCACCGAGAGAATGTCGTCCAGTGTGTTGACGATCTTTCCGCTGCCGAGGATCCGGCTGATCGACTCGATCTCGTTCGAGCCATTGACCGGTACCCGTGAGGAGACGACGTAGTGCGGCTCACCGATGGGCAGGGCAGGCGAGCGTGGCCGACCCAGGCTGTTTCTCAGGACCGGAAATTGTTCGACCATGAACCCTTCGTCGCGCCCCGGCGCGACGGGGTAGAGCAGTTCCCACGGGATGACATCGTGCTCGGTCGCGATACTGAACGCCGTGATGTGATCCCGCAGCTGCCAGAACTGCTCTTTGATCAGGTCCGGAACCATTTCGATCCACAGACCGACGCCTGTCTCCTTCATCCAGCGCCGGGCATGGCCGCCGCTGTAGTCGCCGCGGCCCGCTGCCAGTCTCTGCAACATCGCGAACGCCCGCTCCGTGGCCGCTTCCGGGTTCGCCGTGAGAGCCTGCGCGAGAACGGCGCCGTAGATGCACCGGTCCGAGAGAAGCCGGAACGTGTACTGGCCGCCCACGCGGTCGACGAGCAGCGTGACTTCACCGGGGTTGGCGCGAATCTCCCCCACCGCGGCGGCACTTGGCGAACCCACCTCGTAGGGGCCGTCGGACTCCACCGACACCTCGAGGCCGATCTCCGTGAGAAAGGTCCCGCCCGCCCAGGCAGTCACCCGGACGCGGTGCAGGCCCTCTCCCCGAGCCAGAAAAGAGAACCGCGCCGGGGCGGGGTCACCCGACGGCGCCACCATAATGGTCTGTTCCAAGGGTCCTTGAGGGTCCAGCCCGGCAGGCGCCTGAACAATGACGGTCAAAAGCGTGCCCTCGCCGCTCGGTTCGAACCCCCGCAGCGGGGCCGATACCTCATTGTCAAGGGAAGAAGCGCTGGTCGGCACCCGTACGATCAGACTCACCGGCCCGGACAACGCCGCGTGAGAGGGCATCTGCGCCACCAGGAATCGGCTGGTCACCGGAGTGATCGGCGCTGTTTCCTCATCTTCATCATCCGTGACGCTCAGCGTCTCGGCGTCGCCCCAGCCGGCACTCGCCACCGACCTCGAGCCGAGTGCGTAATGCGCCCGTTCGCCCCACTCAAGAACGTCGTCCGCAGCGCCGGCACGTGTCCACCACTCGACGGCACCGGACTGCCTTCCTGTCCGCGCGAGGTAGCCGGCCAGCACACGCATCGCCTCGACGTCACCCGCGACAGCCATCTCGTGCAGTTGCCACTCCACCCCCTCATCCCGAGCCCAATGGGCGGCTCGGCCCAGTCGCTTGGTCAGCCTCGCGGCCAGAGAGGAGGCGACACGGGCATCCAGGGTGTCAGCCCCCTCCCACCACTGGATGGCCTCGCCACGGCGACCGAGGTGGGCGAGTGCTTCCGCGACCCTTCGGACGTGCCGCATCCCGCGTTCGCGTGCCAGACGGAGCAGCTCCTTGCGGGACACCTCCTGGCGCGTATCCGCCGCTGCGCGGCCCACCAGTTCCGCCACCGCCTTGACGTCACCGCTGTCCGCCAACTGCCGCAGTTGCTCCTCGGCTTCGGCCGAGCGTTCTGCGCGGTCAAGGGCCGCGACGAGTTCCCACCGCAGGGGTGCACCGGCGCTCGAGGCACGGGACAGCCATTCAATAGCTTCGGAGAGCCGCTCACCCACGCCACCGTCCTGCAGGCGCCCCGCCAGGCCCCGCATGGCCTTTACGTCACCACCGTCTGCCAACTGCCGAAGTTGCTCCTCGGCTTCGGATGAGCGTCCTGCGCGGTCAAGGGCCGCGACGAGTTCCCACCCCAGGGGTGCACCGGCGCTCGACGCACGGGACAGCCATTCAATAGCTTCGGAGAGCCGCTTACCGGAGCCGCCGATCTGCAGGCGCTTCGCCAGGTTTCCCATGGCGACCACGTCGCCGCTCTCGGCCAGTTGCCGCAGCTGCCGTTCGAGCTCGACGGCGCCCAGATGGTCCGAAAGCTCGTGCAGCGCGGTCTCGTCTCCAGCCGCGGCCGACTTCTGCCACCACGCGATTGCTTCGTCGTGACGCCCATCCGCAGCCAGCGCGGCGGCCAGCACACGCATCGCGAACGCGTCACCCGCCGCCGCGAGCCGCCACCGCCAGTCCTGCCCCTCCCGACCTGCCCCACCGCCCGACACGCGCCCTCACCCCATGCATCATCGTCACCGAAGGTAGACGGAGAATCACAGTAGGGCCGATACGGTCGGCTTCACGCTGTTTTGCTCGAAGCGGGGGCACGGCCGGTGCCGGCGTGAGCCACCCGCTCCTCGGCTCGCCCAAAGCGTGCCGTCGGAGTGCCTTCATCGGCCGGTACCGGCGGGAGCAGTCCTGCGGCGCAGGCGCCACCACCGGTTGTGTCGCCGTGGGGAAACACGCGAGGCAGCCAGCGCCGTCTCCAGCTCGCCGCGGCTGGCCCGCGTGTGCGGGTGCTCGAGGCCCAGCACACGGGCACGGTCGTCGAGGACACGTTGCAACAGGCGTATCGCCTCGGTCGGCGCACCCATCCGGAATAAGGTCGTGGCCAGGTTGTTGCGGCTGGGTTGGTCACCGTTCCCAGTCCCGCCGCCACCACTGCGGCCGTCCCCGCCACCACCGAGCCGACCCACGCACCTTGCCCACGCCCCATGGCCCCGCCACCCCCGTCCGCCGCCACCAGCATGCCCCCAACGAGACAACGAGGGGCTCCGCCCGGCGCAAGCCGTCGTGTTGCTCGTGCTGTTCGTGCTGTTCGTGCTCGGAGACGGTCTGCAGTTGGTGATTCGTCACCGTACAACGTGCACAGCGCTGGACGGACCGAGAGATCGATCCAGGCGGCAACCTGTCGTCCCGCTCATGAGGAATGACGGCTCACGCCGGGTGGGTTCACCGAGTACAGCGCTGAGGACGGGTGACGAAGACCCGCAGAGGATCCACTCGGCCGCCTACCGCCTCATGCTCGGTCGGTCACGAACCCGTCGAGCGCCGCGGTCAGCTCCGCCGGTTTCTCCACCGGCAGTTCGTGGCCGGCATCCACGATCCGGACCAGCGCGTCCGGGTAGGCCTTCGCCATCCGCAGCATCTGCGCGACGGGCAGCTGGATGTCGTGGTAGCCGTGCACCAGCAGGGTGGGCGTGCGGATCTCGCCGACCCGGTCGAGGACGTCGAAGGACCGCATGGCGGCGTAGCACGTCATGACCACCTCCCGCGGCGTTGCCCAGGAGGCCCGGATGTACTCGCGAATCTCCTCGCGCGGGTAGCCGGGGGCAAAGGCCCGCTGGATGTTGGCGGCGACGAACAGCTTGAACGGCGCCAGCGTGGATGCCGCCATCAGCAGGCCCCGCCCACGGCTGTAGGTCATCCGGCTGATCGAGTTCACCAGCACCAGGCGCTCGACCCGCTCGGGATGGCCGAGGGCGAGGGTCTGCGCGATCATCCCGCCCATGGAGTGGCCGACGGGAATGAACCGGTCGACCTCCAGATGGTCGAGGAGGGCGAGGACGTCCGCGGCCAGCTCCTCGATCGTCCGCGCCCCCGACCCGCTGCTCTCGCCGTGCCCGCGCAGGTCGAGCCGTATGACCCGCCGCTTCGGCGCGAAGTGCGCCATCTGGTGGTCCCAGCGGTGCCGGTCGGCCGTCCAGCCGTGAATGAACACCACGGGCACGCCGTCACCGTCGCGGGTGCCCTCGTCGTCGTACGTCAGTGCTGCGTCGTCGACAGCGAGGTGCGGCATGGGTCGTGGCCTCCTGGAGTGTGGTTCGGGTATGGCCGGGTACTGCCGCCGACCGCCTTGGAAGCCGTCACCGGCGCTCGCCGAGGAAGCCGGGGATGTGCCCGAACACGACGAGGGCGGCGCCCCGGCCGAGGAACGTGTCGAGGTGACGGTAGCCGGGAATCTCGGTGTACGCCACGTCCAATTGCGGCTGCGGTCACGCCGCCGTTCGGGAGCGGGCCTCGCCCTCCTCCCGCCCGTCCACATCATGGTGAATGGGCGTCCCGAACCGGTCAGCGGAACCCCCGTCCCGCCCCGGCGCGCCGCGACGATCTCCGCCGCGATGGACAGGGCGCTCCTCGGGGGTGCGGGCGCCGAGGTCGAGGCCGATCGGGGAGCGCAGGCGGGCCAACTCGCGGTCGGTGACGCCGACTTCGCGCAGGCTCCGGTTGCGGTCCTCGTGGGTGCGGCGCGAGCCCATAGCGCCGACGAACACGACCGGTAGCCGCAGGGCCGTCTCCAGCAGAGGAACATCGAACTTGGCGTCATGGGTGAGCACGCACAGGACGGTGCGTTCGTCGCTTGCGGTGCGCCGGAGGTAGCGGTGCGGCCAGTCGACACACGATGTCGTCGGCCTCGGGGAAGCGGACGCGGGTGGCGAGTAGTGAATTCCCGTCAGCTCTTTGCCGTACCCCTCGACCAGATAGAGGCTGATCCGGTGGTAGGGGAGGCGTAATTCGCCGCGAAGCACGTTCGGCCGTGTGGCCCACTACGCCACGATGCGCACAGGCCGGCACATACGGGGGACTCCCGGGGCGTCGGCCGCGCAATAGCCTGCACCACGAGGGGGAGCCGTGACGACCGCGACCTTCGACACCCATGACATTCTCCATCCCCTTGATCTCGCCGCCCGTCAACAATTGGAGAAGATCCCGGGGCTCCAGACCGCGGCGAGAAAGTACCGCAGCATGATCGCGGACCGCCGCGACCGTGCCCGGCTGCTCTCCAACGCGATCCGGCTGGGCCCTCATCAGGTTCCGGACGTCTACAACCTGTTGCCGCCGATATGCACGGCCTTCGGCATCGAGGAGCCCGAGCTCTATCTGATGCCCGGACCGGCCAACGCGCTGACGATGGGGCACTCCAGAACCTGTGTCGTGATCCACAACGAACTGTTCCTCGACCTTCCCGAGGACGAGATCCAGGCGGTGCTGGCGCACGAATGCGGCCATATCCTCGCCGAGCACGTGCTCTACCGGCAGATGGCGCTGGCGGTGTTCAGCGGCATGGGAGCCCTGAGCGGCAAGGCCGGGATGGTAGCCGCTCTGCTCTCGGAGCCGCTGAAGGTGGCGCTGCTGGACTGGTACCGCAAGAGCGAGCTCACCGCCGACCGGGCCGCGGTGGCGTTCATGGGCGGTCCCGAGGAGCTCCAGCGGGCTCTCTTCCACCTCCATGGGATACCCAAGTGGCTGCCGAAGGAGCAGATCAGCTACGCGGCGTTCGCGGCGCAGGCCGACGAGTTCGACGTGGCGATGGGTGAGACGAAGCTGGACCGTTTCCTCCTGCGCCAGTTGGACAACGGGGCGACCCACCCGAACCCGGCCATGCGGCTGCGGGAGATTCAGCGTTGGGCGGACTCGGAAACGTTCCGCCAGGTCATGGCGATCGCGAAGGCCCCCGGCACCGCCGGGATCGACGGGACTGATCCGGAGACATGCGGCGGGTGCGGTCGTCCGGTCAGGTCCGACTGGCTGTACTGCCAGGGCTGCGGAAAGGACCTCAAGGCGACCGCGGGGGCAAGCTCATGAGCGCGTTCAGCAGCGAGAAGCTCGTCACCGTCACGATTGCCGACCTCGCGCCCGTGGCCGCCGATCTCGTCACCCACTTCCAGGAACGGGGCTACGAGACCGTCAGCATCGTGGGTCCGGACGGTGGACTGGAAGTCAGCATCACCAAGGGTGGCATGTTCAAGAAGGCGGTCGGCCTGCGAACCGCGCTCAAGATCGAGATGTTGCCGCAACCGACAGGAACGCTGATCCGGGCGGGGGTCGGGATCTTCGGCAAGCAAGCGCTACCGTTCGCGATCGCCATGCTGGTCACCTGGCCCGTACTGCTGACCCAGGTCTGGGGGCTTGTCAACCAGGCCGGGCTGGACGACGAGGCGATCAAGGTGGCCGAACTGAGCCTGAACCGCCTTTCCCGACTCGCGGGTCCGCCAGGTTCTGCCGGTGCGCAGTCACCAATCGGGGCGCGGAGGTTCTGCCCTCAGTGCGGCCACGCGCAGTCCGGCGAGGGCAACTTCTGCACGAAGTGCAACACCCGGAGTACGGATCACAAGGCGGCCACATAACGGGAGACCGTGGCCACCGCGTTCTCCACCACTCCGCGCGCTGTCGCCACCGGATCCAGCACTCCCGCGGCGCGCAGATCGGTCACCGAGCCGCTGCCGTACTCGAACCCGGCAGACGCATCGGCCGACGTGGCGTCGAGCAGGGCCATCACCTTGTCGGCATCGTGCCCCGCATTGCGGACGAGCTGCCGCAACGGGGAAGCCAGCGCGGCGCGGAACAGACCGGCATCCGCTCCGAGTGCCCGCCCGGCGCGGTACAGTCCGGTCCCGCCTCCGGGCAGCACACCGGAGCGGGCCGCCGAGCGGGCCACAGCGAGCGCCCGTGCGGCTGCGGCGTGCGCCGCTCCCCCAGCCGGACCCGCGTGAACCTGGACCCGCCCGCCGTCGGGTGGTGCGGCCCCGGGAAGCCCGGTGACCGTGGTGGAGGACGGGGTGACCAGCGCCCGGTCGGCCCGGCCCAGCGGCCTGCCGGCCAGCAGGCCGTGGCCGGTCCTGGTGCACAGCGCATCCCAGTCCGTGGCGGCGCCCGCGGGGCGCACCACGACCACCGTCCCCGCGAACAGACTGTGCAGGGAGCTCATGGCGAAGGAGTCGATACGCGACGCGATGATCAGGAGCGGTCCCGGCTCCCGCCAGCCGATCCGCTGCAACTCCTCGACCGGGAGGTCCCCTTCCGGTGCGACCAGAACGTACGGCTCATGGAGGGTCACGGGACGGGCGGAGGAGTTCGGCACCAGGACCGACGTGTCCAGAGTGAGCCGACTGACGAAGGACAGCCCCGGCTCGGGGTCGGCGGCAGCCCGGGTGCTGGTGGCGATCTCGACCCGATTCGCCCCCACGCGTGCGACTGCCGCCATCACCAGCGCTCTTTCCGGGACGTCCCCGAGGGCCGTCGCCACGGCTCCGGCCAGCTCTTCCACGGAGAGCGTTTCCCGGTCCGGGGCCGGCCCGGTCAGCCGCCGCAGAACTGCGGCGGCCTCCTCCTCGGCGCGGTCGGCGATCTCCTCCCACCGGGCGCCCGCCCGCACCACCTCATGGATCCCGGAAAGCAGTTCGCTCACGACGATCGCGGCGGTCGCGGCCCCATCACCGTAGTCCCGGCGCATGGCCGTCATCACGTCACGGACCAACTCCATCCCCGGCAGCCAGCGGCGGTCGGCCGTGTCGATCGCCGCTTCGAGCTCAGTGAGGGAATCGGGCCCTGCGGGGCCGAATACGGGCCGCACCGCGCTCACGCCGACATGGATCCCCACGACGAGATCCGAGGCGTCCTCCCCTGCTCCCCCGGCGGGGCGTCGACGCTGCGAGAACCATCCGCGCATGCCCGTCCATGGATTTCGCATGAGCTCGAGCTCCCGAATCCTGTTTTCGTGGCTCTGCGTCGGTTGCGGCCAGCCATTACCGGCCATGATCTTCTGGGTGTACTCAAAGAGGTCGCCGGGGGTGAGAAACGGCCTTCCGCTGGGGACACCGCTGCCGATGACGTCCAGCAGGCCGCCCGTGAACGCGGTGTGCCGATTGCCCTCGGGGGCCTTGCCCAGCACCGTGGCTCCTGTCGCGGACAGGACATACGCCCCCTCGATCTCCAGCTGCCCCACGACGACCGAGGAGGGATCCGCCATGACGCCGGTTGCCCGCCCGCTGAAGCAGCAGTCCAGGATGAGCAGCAGTCTTCTGGCCCGGCGGCGCCTGAGGATGTCCCGGACGTCCGGGTATCTCAACCCGGTGAGGAGGGGTAACCCGGAGGTTGTCCTGCCAGTGGCCAGGACCAGTTCACCCGTCGTCGGCTCGACCAGACCGTGCCCGGCGAAGTAGACGAGCAAGGTGTCCAGCGGCTCCTCCACGACCTGGGCCAGCACAGTGCTGACATCGGCGGAGTCTCTTCGGTCGGGCAGTACGACGCAGTGTTCCTGCGGCAGCCCCCATTTCTCCGGGTCACGGAGCGCCGCGCCGAGATCCGTGAGGTTGTTGACGACAGCGGGCAGCGGCGTCAGCTCCTCGTACGCGCTGTTGCCGATCAGAACCGCCTTGGACAGCAGTGGATCAGCGGGCTCGGTCATGACGCCCCGTCAGGGGGCGAACCACCGTCCTCACGACCCCTGTCCAGGGATGAACCGCTGTCGGGGTCGGGGCGTTCCTCCAGGACCCGTGTGATCAGGGCGGCGGGGTCCCTGACGTTCCCGGCCTCCACCTCCACGCTTCCGTGCGGACCCTCGATCCGTACCTTGACCTGCGTCACACGGCTTTGCAGCCACACCGATACGGAGTTCGCCATGACCGCCCCGGCACCTCCCGCGCCCAATGACGCCAGCAGAATCTCGCTGCCCGCTCCCATCTCGCCCGGTCGGGTAACGGGCGCGGGGCGCGTGAAACGAGCCTGCCGCAGACCAGGCTCCTGGAGGAGCCACTGCTGTAAGGAGCGAAGGTCCGCTTCGCCCTGGTCAGAGTCAACTGTGATGCTGATATCCACCTTTGTACTGTGCCATGGCGGTGGCCTCACCGAGGCCGGGTCACAAAGATTGAGCGGACGGACCCCGCAGTGCCCGAAACGCAGTACGCCGTGCCCCGCGTAGACCGTGCTTCCGTCGTCGCCCTTGCGCCGGGCAGCAGCGGTGGATTGCCGATCCGCACAGCGCTGCCTTCCCGAGCGAGCACTGGACGACCCATCAGCACACCTTCTGGTAGGGCAGGCCGGGGACGTAGCGGTGCCACTCGGCGCGGGTGAGGCCCGAGAAGGCGGCTCGGCAGGCCAGGGCGGGCGCGTCGGCCACCACTTCCTGGAGATCGCCGGTGTCCCAGAAGGCGGCGCCGCTGGGGGTCTTGACCATGAGCGTGTGCCCGTACGGGACTTCGCGCTGGACCCATCGCGATGCCGCGGCCTCGGGCGAAGCCATCAGGATGAATGCCGGTGCAGACAGCGTTGGAGCGCCGGGACCAGCCGACCGTCGGCAGCGTGGCTGTAGGAGATGAAGGCGTCGTACTCGGATCCGGAGCGAGGGTGCGGTGTCTGCCATCTGTTGACGCTGCGCAACTGCAACTCCACTTGTGAGCTCCGTTGTGGTCGCCGAGTTGCCTCAGGCTGATGACTCTACCTCCGGGTCAAACCGTCGTCGGCGCCAAGTCCGGTAACTTTGGGGGCAGTTGGACCGCCGAGACGCACATGCCGAGCAAGGCCGGGCTGACGTATCCGCGATCGGTCCCGCAGGCGGACAAGTACGCCGGGTCCAGGAGCGCGCAGGCTGCTGGCTCCGGCGTCCTCGTAAGATTCAGAGGCTCTGCACGCGAGGCGGTCCGCCAGGCAGGTCGCACAGCGCGACGGCCTCTTCATGAAGGCTGCCCAGAATCAGCCGTCCGGCGTGCTCGCAGACGCTTGTCACCATCCTGTAGCCGGCCCGCCGGCGGCCCAGATCGTGCCGGACACGCCCCTGCATGTCGACGCCCACCACCCGTGGGGCGTCCTGCGGTTGGGGCCTCAGCCGACGCGCCAAGCGCCACGCGAAGTGTCTGACCGCCGGCGGCGAGCGATGCAGCAGGTCCAGGGCAGCCTGGCGCGGTCCGGCCAGCGCGATCCAGATGATCGACCCGTCAGCGCTGCGGGAGAGATTGTCGGGGAAACCGGGCAGCCCATCGACAAGGATGTCCCGTTCGCCTGCCCGGGGCCCGGAAAGCCACAGGCGGACGAGCCGGTACGCACCGGTCTCCGCCACCGTCACAAACGATTCGTCCACCGCCAGCACCACCCCGTTGGCAAACTGCAGACCGTCCAGGAGCACCTCGACACCCCCGTCGGCACGGAGCCGCAGCAACTGCCCGGTCCCCTGGTGCTCCAGGATGTCGCCGAGCCAGTCCTGCAGTCCGAAGCGCCGGCTCGACACGGTGAAGTAGACCGTGCCGTCGGAGGCGGCCGCAGCGTTGCTGCAGAACCGCAAGGGAGAGCCGTTCACCGCGTCGACGAGGACCTCGACAGCCGCGTCGGTGCCATTCTTCAGATCGATACGGAGAAGGCCGCGTTCTGCGTCGCACGCCAGCAGCCGGCCGTCGGGGAGCAACTCGAGCCCGAGCGGCCTGCCACCCGTGTTCGCCATCTCTTCCACGAGAGGAGAGCGCCGGTCCTCCAACACGCTGAGCCGCAGGATCCGGCCGTCCGCAACGCCCGTGTACACCCGCCCCAGGTCGTCGACAGCCACATCCTCGGGGCCCTGCGCCCCGATGGGGATCACACGCAGCGCAGGCAGGGCGCGTCCAGGCGGGTTGTTCGGACGGCTCTCCCGGGCCGCCCTCATCGCTTCCGCCCGGCGCGGCGGGCCCGTACACAGCGGGTCATCTCCTCGGTGTACGGGAGTGCTACGCCCAGGCCGATGACAGCGGCCAGACCGGCCAAGTAGCGGACCGGCAACGGGTTCTCCTTGGGCAGAAGCCTCCAGTCCTCGGGGCTTCGCCCACCGGCCACCAGAGCCCGTACCTGATCCGAGTGCAGGCACGCGGTGAAGGCCATGGCCGACAGCGGGAGTACCTCGAGGAAGCTGTGGATGTGCTGTTCCAGGGGCCGTACTTCGCGCTCCCCGGTGGCAAGACTCACGTCATAGAGCGCAGTTGCCCCATGGGCCAGCGCCGCGCCGCCCATGGCCGAGAGCACCAGCGGATTGACCTTGGCCAGCAGGCCCATCGCGACGGGCACTCCGGCTTCGGCCATCATCAACGCGTGCACGGCCGATTCGCGGGTGCCGCTGGTGTCCTCTATGTGCGAGCGCCGGTGCATCCACCAGTCGGCGACTGCCGGGACCACCCACAGTGGGAGAACCCCATACAGCAGGAACCGCCGGTTGGCGTCCTCGACATCGGTCGTATCCAGGGGCACATCGAGGTCAGGGCCGCGGCGCCAGCGCTGCCACGCGCGGAGTCCGGAGCTGCGAGTCAGGGGCATGAGGGCCTTTCGGTAGCGAGCTGTCGTTGTCTGTCCGGTCTCTCTCTACGAGGGGCGAGCCGGCGTACCGGGCTCGGGTAACCAACTGCGCCGAGGAGGAAACGCCCGGGAGCGGTGATGGCCTGTTCACCACTGTCGGTCGTCCTGCCGTGGGCGGTGGGCGCCGGCCGGGGTCCGGCCGACCGCGGTGGGTCAGCGGGTGGCGTAGGTGCCGAGTGCAGGTTCGAGCTGGTCGAAAACGTGGGCGGCTTCGGCGGTGAGGGCGGTTGCGATGTGGTCGTTGTCGTGGCCGGCGAGGGTGAGTTCCTGGATGCGGGCGAACAGGAGGCGGTGGGCGGCGGCCAGTTGGGCGGCGGCGGCGCGGGGAGCGATGTCGTCGGGGGCGGCGTCTGTGGCGGTGGCGAGAGCCTGGGCGAGGGCGTGTTCGCGCAGGTCGTGGAGGTCGCGCAGGCGGGCGGTGAGAGTGGGGCTGTCGGCGATCATGCGGGAGAAGGCCGGTCCGGCGAAGCCCGCGACAGGGTCGCGGGCTTCGAGCGCGGCATCGAAGGCGCGGCGCAGGGCGGTGAGGGGGGATTCACCGTCGGCGCGCTCCGCGACGGTGGCGGCGAGGCTGTTGCTGAATGCCTCGTGGTGGTCGAGGGCGAGGTCTTCCTTGCGGGCGAAGTAGTTGGTGACCGTCTTCTTGGCGACGCGGGCGGCGGTGGCGATCTCGGCGATGGTCGTCGCCTCGAAGCCCTGCTGCATGAACAGGCGGGTGGCGTGGTCGGAGATCAGCTGCCGGGTCTCCAGCTTTTTGGCCTCGCGGAGGCCCGTGGGTTCAGCGCTCATGGAGCGCAACTTTACCACCGGAGTAAGTTTTCTCTTGACGAACAGGAAGCCTCGATATAAGTTTACGTCCGTCATAAGTTTTCCGTCCTGGGAGGGACCCCGCATGCGCCGCACCACCGATGCCACCCCCGCCGAGATGACCGCCACCGTTGCCGCGTTCCTCACGGGCCGGCGCGGCGGGACGGGCCCTGCCCCCACCCCCGCGCGTTCCCGCAGGGGCATGGCGACGACCGCCCGCGAGATCAAGCCGACCCGCGTCAACTCCCGTGCACGCCGCACCCCCTGAGCCCCGCCCCCACGATCTCTTCCACCTGCCCGACCAGCCCGCACACTGCCGCCACCGAGGGAGCTCCTCATCAACATCACCGCCTCCACCGTGTCCCTGACCGTCGACGACGTCGCCGCCTCCAGCGACTTCTTCACCGCCCACTTCGGCTACCACCAGGTCATGGCCGCGGACGGCTTCGCCTCCCTCGCCCGTGAGGACGCCGCCGTGGACCTCGTGCTGCTCCAACGCGGTATCGAGGTCCTGCCCCCGGAACAGCGCGACCAGCGCGCGGCCGGCCTGATCGTGGCGTTCACCGTCACCGGCATCGCCGAACACGAGGAGCGCCTGCGCAAGGCCGGGGCGCCCATCACGATGCCGCTGCGCGAGGAGCCGTGGGGCGAGCGGCTCTTCCAGGTCACCGACCCCAACGGCGTCGTCGTCCAGCTCGTCGAGTGGACGACACCCGTCGGCGCCTGACCCGGCGACATCGCGCAACAGCCCCCTGACCAGGGCCGGCGCAGACCCGAAGCAAGCGAGGCGGAGCATCTCGCACCGTTGATTGGAGAACCACATGACCCGAAGCACCGCTGCCGTCGACCGCGTCTGGTTCATCACCGGCGCATCCAGCGGCTTGGGCCTCGCCTTCACCCGGGCAGCCCTGGACGCCGGCGATCGCGTCGTCGGGGCCGCCCGGCAGACCGAGACGCTCGCCGCCCTCGCCGCCGAGCATCCCGACCGGTTGGTCGCCCTACCGCTGGACGTCACGGATCGCGCCGCGGTCTTCGCGGCGGTGCAGCAAGCTGCCGCCGCGTTCGGGCGACTGGACGTCGTCGTCAACAACGCGGGCATCATGGGCATAGGCGCCGTCGAGGAGTTCACCGAGGCCGATGCCCGGGCATTGCTGGAGACCAACTTCTTCGGCGCGCTCTGGGTCACCCAGGCCGTCCTCCCCCACCTGCGCCGGCAGTCAGGAGGCCGCCTTGTGCAGATCTCCAGCGTCGGCGGGGTCATCGGCTTCGCCACCAGCGGGCTCTACAGCGCGAGCAAGTGGGCGCTGGAAGGGATGACCGAGGCGTTGGCGCAGGAGGTCGCGCCGTTCGGCATCAAGGTGAGCATCGTCGAGCCTGGCGGGTACGCCACCGGTCTTTACACCGCCATGCGCACCCCGCCCGCCCACGAGGCATACGTGCCGCTGCACTCCGCCCTCGCGGAAATGTGGCAGGACGCCGAGGACGCCGATCCGGCCGACGCGGCCAGAGCCCTGCTCACGCTGGTCGACAGCGACGAGCCACCCCTGCGACTGATCCTCGGCGGCGCGATGTACGACGTCGCCCAGGAGAGCGCCGAACAGCGCAAAGAAGTATGGGCCAGTTGGGAGGGCGTCAGCCGCGCCGCCGGGTGAACCCGACCGCGGCCGCCCCAAGGAGAGAGTCTCTGCCGGGAACGTGAGACGCAACCCCTGATCATGACTGGTTGCGTCTGCGCAGAGACCTCGATGCGCCCATTGCCCAAAAAGCTCCATCCGGTACGAGGTTCGCTAAATCGGGCATCAATTGTGTGATTGTCGGCCGGAGGTGGCCGTGTGCCTGGTAAGGGTTGTCCTGATTGTTCGTCATCAGGTGCAGCGCTGTTTGTGGGGGGACGTATGGCTGGTGGGTCGATCACGGTTCAGGTCGGGGAGACCGAACTCCTCGTGGAGACGGTGCAAGTAGGCGGCACGCAGGCCACCTCGCGGGTGGGTGACGCGGCGGACAGTGTGCGCGAGGCATTCGTGCGGGCTCAGACCGCGATCGTGGAGGTGGCCACGTCCACGATCGCAGTGCTCAACAGGGCGGGGCAGCGAGCGGCACGGCCGGACGCGATGGAGGTGGAGTTCGGGCTGAAGTTCTCCGCCCAGGGCAATGTCATCGTGGCCGGCTCAGCGGGTGAGGCCACGCTGCGGGTGAAGCTCACCTACAACCGTGGCGCCACGGAGCCGGCCACTGCTGCCGCTCCCGTGACGTCTGCCGACTCAGCGAGCGGCACCACCTCGGGTCCTGCGGGGGCATGAGGTGAGCGCTCACGGTCCGGTCCCGGCGGTCCCGGTCCCCGGATATCTGGGGAGGGTCCTGGACGCCGGCGGCGCACCGGCCGGGACGTGTTTTCAGGCCGCGCCCGGGCTGTTGGTCACCGCCTGGCACGTCCTGGACAGCATCGGGGCAGGCGAACTGGAGGCGGAGGTGTCGGTGGACCCGCTGGCAGGCGGAAGCGCCTTCGGCGGAACCGTGGCGGCGCTCGACGCCGTGCACGACCTGGCGGTGATCCGTGCGCAGGAAGTGCTGGCGGCGTCGGTGGCCGGCTGGGACCGCACCGACGCCCAACAGCGCGGCGCCGAGGTGGTGATCACTGGTGCGCCCGAGGTCGAGGACGTACACGATTACCGGTTCCTGGACGCGCGGGGAACGTGCGAGGGCGGGACGGTGCGTGACGACGCGGTGCCACTGGGCCGGGCAAAGGCCCAGGATGTTCTTCCCGGGATGAGCGGGGCACCCGTCCGCCGCGCCCGCGACGACTATGTCATCGGTGTGCTGTCCGCCCGCTACAACAGCGCGGACGGCTGGCTCCAGCACAGCATCTGGATCGCCCGGACCGAAAACCTCGCCCTCCTCCTGGACGGCCTGACCCCCGTTGAGTTACCGGCCGCCACGCTGCCGGCGGACGGTGTCGAGCTGACCTTGCACATCGGCCCGGACGAGGTACAGCTCACCGGGGCGGGTCCGCAGCCGGCTCTGGCCGTGCATCAAGGAGTCCGGCCCGCTCTGGTCACCGCGCTGGACGAGGTCCGCCGGGCCCGGTTGAGGGCATCAGCGGAAGCCCCGGGGGACGTGCACCTGGCAGCCGGTGGTGGTGGGGCGGTGTACCGCGGACGCGGGACCGCGCAGGTGGTGTCGGTGGCGGCCGCCGTGCACCGGGCCGGCCGACTGCTGACCGACGCGTTCGTCACCGGAGATGTGGCCAAGGTGCTGGCCGGTGTGCTGCGGCAGGCCGAGCGGGAGCACAAGCCGGTCCGGCTGGCTGTGCGGGCCGACGGACCGACCGGGCGGCTGCCGTGGGAGATGCTCACCGACCCCGACACCGGCCTGCCGCTTGCCCTGCGCCCGCAGATCACCCTGTACCGGAAAACCCCGACTCATGCCGCGTCCGCCCTGCCGGGGCCGCTCCGGATCCTGGTGGCGGTCTCCGGGCCCGAGGACAGTGGCGGCGGAACGCTGGACTACGAACGCGAACTGCGCAACGTCCTGGCCTCCGTACGCTCAGCGCGCCAGGGCAGGGCCCGGGTGCGGATCGTGCCGTTCGCCACCACCGCTGCGATCCGCGCCGCGCTGGAACGCGAGCGTTTCCACATCCTGCACCTGTCCGGCCACGGCAATCCCGGACAGCTGGAACTGGAGGACGAGGAGGGCCAGTCCCGGCTGGTGGACGCCGACACCTTCATCACCGAGGCCGTTCCCGCGGGGCGGATGCCCTCCGTCGTCGCGCTGGCCGCCTGCCACACCGCCGTCGGCGACAGTGAACGACCATCGTTCGCCGCAGGGCTGGCCGCCCACGGCGCCGCCGCCGTGATCGCCACCGAAACCTCCATCACCGACATCTACGCCACGCGCGTCTTCGCCCGCATCTACAGCGCCCTTGCCGATCACGCCACCGCGGACCTCATCCAGGCCGTCGCCCAGGCCCGCCGTACCGTCCACACCGACCTCGCCCGCTCCCCCAACGCCCGCGAACACAAAATCGCCGCTCTGGAGGAATGGTCCACCCTCACCGTCCTCGCCGCCGCCGGCACTCTCCCTCTCCTGCCCGGGAACACTGCCGACAACAACGCGGGGAGCGACCAGCGCGAGAGTGGGGGCGAGGGTGTCCCGGCTCAGGGACGGCCGCGGCTGGACGGCCTCGTGGTCCGTCCGGAAGGAGACTTCGTCGGCCGCCGCCGCGAACAACGCGCCTGGCCCCGCACCCTGGACTCCCCCGCCACCGCCGGCCTGGTCCTCCACGGCATCGGCGGCATCGGTAAGACGACCCTCGCCGCCGAACTCGTTCTGCGCATGCAACACCTGCGCCCCGCATGGATCCACACCGGGCTCACCGGAGAAATCTCCGCCGACGACTTCTTCACCGCCGTCACCGACCCGTTCCTCTCCCACCCACCAGCAGCACCCGGACCGGGACAGGCACACGCACAAGGACAGCTGCAGGGGTGGACAGAAGAGTCAGGTCCGGTCCTGACCCGGCAGCAGCACGCGTACTTGCTCCAGGCCCGCCGCAGCGATCTGGCGTGGCAGCAGCGCCTCAAAAGCCTGCGCAGGGCCATCGGCGACATCCCCGTTCTGGTCAGCCTCGACAACTTCGAAGACAACCTCGCCACAGTCGGCGTCACCCCCGCAGCCGGTACCGCCGACTCCCGCGCTGCAGCCTCGTACACCACCGCGACAGGGCAGGACGAACACAGCGACCCTGGCGGGATGCGGATCAACGACCCTGATCTGGCCGGCCTCCTGGCGGCCTGGGTCCTGGATCCCGGCGACAGCAAACTCCTGATCACCTCCAGGTTCCCGTTCCTGCTGCCCGGCCACGCCCACGACGCACTCGTCTTCGAACACCTCGGCCCCCTCACCCACGCCGAAACCCTCAAACTCGCCTGGTCACTCCCCGCCCTGGACCGGCTCACCGAACCCGAACTCACCCGCGTCTGGCACCTGGTCGGCGGCCACCCCCGTGCCCTGGAATACCTCGACGCCCTCTTGAACAATCGCGTCGCCCGCTACCCCGACGTCACCCACCGCCTCGCCCAGTCACTCCGCAACAGACAACGACACGTAGCCGCCACCCCCGCGCCCTCACCAGCCAACGGCACCGCCACCGCAGCGCACACAGCGGGTGAAAACCGTGGAAACAACGAACTGGAAGGGACCGGCAGCGGAAGGCTGGACGTACGCCTCGCCGAAACGGCCACACTCGCCGCCGACGAGGTTCTGCTGCCCGGCCTTACCGCCCGCCTGTCCCCCGCAGCCCGCACTCTCCTCAACGGCGCAGCGGTCTACCGCGAGCCCATCGACATCAACGCCCTGCTCTTCCAGACCGGCACACCTGACGACACTGCCGCCACCACCCCCGACACCGCCGCCGCGTGGCAGCGCATCAACGACATCCTCACCGCAGCGGGCATCCCCCTCGACCAACCGGTGGACGCCGGGACCCTGCCCACCGGACTGCAGCAGGAACTCGCCCCCCATCTCGTGCAGATGAGGCAACTACCCACACCACCCCGCACCCGGCCCGCCGGCCTGGAACAGCTCATTGCCCAATGTGCCGGCACCGGCCTGCTCCACACCGACCCGCGCACCGGCCGGTTCTTCGTCCACCGCTGGACCGCCACCGAACTCCACCGCCACACCCACAGCGACTTCGGCATCGAAGACATCCGCCAGGCCCACCGCAACGCCGCCGCCTACTGGCTGTGGCGCGTGTCGAGATGGCCACAGGACCCGGACGCGAACATCCACGACGGCCTCGAAGCACGTCACCACCTGCTCCAGGCCGGCGAGCTCGAACAAGCCGCCGAAGCCACCGAAAGCGCCTTCGCCACGCTGCGCGACCGTAGCGCATGGAACCGCGCCCGCACCCTCATCATCACCACCCTCGCATGGCTCCCCTCCGACTCACCCCGACACGCCGCCTGGACCCTCGAACTCGGCAACCTCGCCTACCTGCAGGGTGACTACGACGAAGCCCGACGCCTCTACGAGCACTCCCTCGAGGCCTTCCAGCGCCTTGGCAACCAGTCCGGCACCGCGACCAGCTACCACCAGCTCGGCATCATCGCCCAAGACCAGGGTGACTACGACGAAGCCCGACGCCTCTACCAGCAATCCCTCGACATCGAAGAGCGCCTCGGCAACCAGGCCGGCGCCGCCAGCAGCTACGGCCAGCTCGGCAACCTCGCCTACGACCAGGGTGACTACGACGAAGCCCGACGCCTCTACCAGCAATCCCTCGACACCTTCCAGCGCCTCGGTGACCAGGCCGGCACCGCCACCGTCTACCACCAGCTCGGCATGATCGCCTACCTGCAAGGTGACTATGACCAGGCCCGACGCCTCTACCAGCAATCCCTCGACACCTTCCAGCACCTCGGCAACCAGGCCAGCACCGCCACCGTCTACCACCAGCTCGGCAACCTCGCCTACCGGCAGGGTGACTATGACCAGGCCCGACGCCTGTATCAGCACTCCCTCGACATCAAACAGCGCCTCGGCAACCAGGCCGGCGCCGCCACCAGCTACCACCAGCTCGGCATGATCGCCCAAGAGCAGGGTGACCACGACGAAGCCCGACGCCTGTATCAGCACTCCCTCGACATCAAACAGCGCCTCGGCAACCAGGCCGGCGCCGCCACCAGCTACGGCCAGCTCGGCAACCTCGCCCACGACCTGGGTGACTACGACCAGGCCCGACGCCTCTACCAGCACTCCCTCGACACCTTCCAGCGCCTCGGTGACCAGACCGGGGCCGCCACCAGCCACCTCCTGCTCGGCAACCTCGCCCAGCAGGAAGGCAGCTGGGAAGAGGCGGTGTCTTTCCATGGAAAGGCGCTGATGGTGTTCGTCCGCCTCCAGTCGCCTCATGCAGTGACCTGCCTGCGTCAACTTGGGGCATGTCGTGAGGCATTGGGCGACGAGCGGTTCGCGGTGCTGCTCTGCGAACAAGCAGGTCAGGAGTTGACCGAGATGGTCATGAGCTTGCTGAACGAAGACGGGGAGAACGGCGAATAGAGGGGAGGTGCGGGAGGCGTCTCGGAGCCTATCGGCCGGGCGGGTGAGTGGTGGTCGGTCACGGAGTCCACCGGGAGAAGGACCTTGGGGCATCCGTGCTGGCGCGTACCTCGCCGCGGACCGCTGACGCCGAGCGTGAGGTAGGCGTTGGACAGCTGCAGTTCGACAGTACGTACGCTCAGCGCCAGGGAACCGGCGATCCCGGAGGACGCTCGACGCACAGCGCGGCCGCCTTCTCCGTCGAGGTGGACATCCGCTGTAGCGCGTCGACCCAGCGCATCTGCTCCTCGGACGCCCCGGGGATCAGCATGTTGGTGAACACCCGGCGGAACAGAGAATCCGACCTGGCCCAGCCCACTCGGATCATGCTCACGAACGCCTCGAGAGGCGGGCCCGCCCGCAGCACTGTCTGCGGCGTGCGGCAGGATGGCAGGTCGCGCCGAGTCGACTCCGTACGTACCGACGCGACCGCACAACCGCACTCCCAGAATGCACAGGTGGCAAGGTGACGAGACATCACATCCGGATCCCAGCGGCGACCACCGCCGCCGGCGCCCTTCCCCGTGCATGGGGAGGGACGCGGTGAACCGGGACCTCACCATGCACGACGTGGTCGTCGCCGGAATCGCGGTGGCCTCAGGCATCGCGGCCGCCCTGCTGCTGCACGTGATCCTGAAATGGCTCGCCGTCCGGGCCGACAGAACCCGGTGGAGCGGCGACGACGTCATCGTCCACGCCCTGCGGGCGCTGGCCCCCTGGGCCGCGATCACCGGCGGCGCTGCGGTCGCGGCGTCGGTGCTGCCGCTGACCGCCAGGGTCGGACGCAACGTCACCATGACGCTCACCGCCGTGCTCATCATGGCCGCGACCCTCACCGCCGCGAGGATCGTCGCCGGGCTGGTGCAGGCCGTGGCGCAGTCCAAGTCCGGTGTCGCCGGGTCGGCCACCATATTCGTGAACATCACGCGCGTCGTGGTGCTGGCCATGGGTTTCCTTGTCGTACTGGAGACCCTGGGCGTCTCGATCGCCCCGCTGCTCACCGCGCTGGGCGTGGGAGGTCTCGCAGTCGCCCTGGCCTTGCAGGACACTCTGGCCAACCTCTTCGCAGGTGTGCACATCCTTGCTTCCAGAACGGTGCAGCCCGGTGACTACATCCGGCTCAGCAGCGGCGAGGAGGGCTACGTCGTCGACATCAACTGGCGCAACACCGTGGTGCGCCAGCTCTCCAACAACCTGGTGATCATCCCCAACACAAAGCTGTCCGGCACCAACATGACCAACTTCCACCGGCCGGATCAGCAGATGACGCTCAACGTCCAGGTGGGAGTCGGCTACGACAGCGACTTGGACCATGTCGAGCGGGTCACCACCGAGGTCGTCGAGAGCGTGATGGCGGACATCGCCGGTGCCCTGCCCGACCATGAACCGGCCGTTCGTTTTCACACGTTCGGCGACTCAAGGATCAGCTTCACCGTGATCCTGGGGGTCGGCGAGTTCAGTGACCAGTACCGGATCAAGCACGAGTTCATCAAGCGTCTGCACCGTCGCTACCGTGCCGAGGGCATCAGCGTTCCCGCTCCGACACGGACCATTGCCGTGAAGCAGGGAGAACTGCCCATTCCTCACCAGCGCTCCGTCACGGAGCCGCCGATGGCCGCCCCGACGCACGCTCGCGAGGCATGACCGCCGCAACCTGGGGGTAACAAGAGCTGCTCCGGCCAACCGGTCGCGGAGCATGGGATGGGAAGGCAACCGTGACGCAGCACGACCCGCCGGACGGATGGAGTCCGCAGGAACGGCGGATGTGGGAGGCGTACCGGCGCGGCGAGTGGTGCGACGACGCGCCCGAGGTCGGCGGTGACACCCTCCGCTGGCTGCTGATCTCCGCGCCTCCGCCCCACCCCGGCTGCCAGGCCCGCCTCCGGCTGCGCGACACGCACGTGACGGGAGACGTCGATCTCGCCGAGGTCACCGTGCTTGGATCGGTCCGTCTGCACGGGTGCCGTTTCGACAAAATGCCTTGCCTCGACGGCGCTCAGCTCGAAGCCCTGGAACTCACCGACTGCGAGATACCGGGGCTGAGCGCGCTCGGCACCCGCATCACCCAGGAATGCGAGATCGTCGCCTGCACGGTCACAGACACACTGGACCTGCGCTCCTTCACCGTCGGCAACTGGCTGTCCCTCAAGGACACGTCGGTACGCCCGCCGGACGGCCGAGCCGCGATCGACGCACAGTCCGTTGACGTGGGTGAGGACCTCTATGCCCCCGGCCTGCGGTGCACGGGGCCTGTCTATCTCAACAGCGCTCGGATACAGGATGTCCTGGTGCTCGGCGGCGCGCACATCAGCGGCTCGGGCGCCTACCTTCAGGCACCCGAACTCACCGTGGGCGGCGGACTGTATCTGGGCCAGGGGTTCACCTGCACCGGCATTGTCAATCTCTACGGGGCCTCGGTGGGCGGCTCGGTCGCGCTGGGCGACAGCACGCTCGCCCCTCACGTGCCCGAGCGGCAGACACTGCACCTGGCGTGCGCGGAGATCGGAGGCGACATCGAGTCGGTCGGGGGCGGCCTGACTGTGCACGGTTCCGTCGACCTCCGGGACACCTCGGTACGGGGTAGCGTCGTCCTCAGGGGCGCCCGGTTCCACAGCGCTTCCGACTCGGGTCTCGCGCTCAACGCGGCCCGTCTGCGCGTCGGCGGCGACCTCGACCTCCGGGGCGGCCTCGTCGCGCACGGCACGATCGACCTCTGCGATGCCCGCGTCGGCGGTTCCGTGCTTCTTGAGGGCGCGGACCTGACGGCTCACGACAGTCGGCTCGCCTTGCGCGGCAACGGAATCGAGACCGGCGGCGTGCTCCATCTGTGCGACGGATTCACGGCGCACGGCAGGATCTCCCTCAACAGTGTCACGGTCCGCAGCCGCCTCTGCTTCGACGACGCAGCCCTCGACGTACCCGCCGGCGCGACGGCGCTGTCCTGCCGCGGATCGTCCGCGGCCACGCTTTCGCTGCACACCCGTGAGGCATCGCCGGGCATCATCGATCTGGGGCAGAGCAGATTCGGGATGCTGCGCGACGATCCCGCCACCTGGCCCGCCGGACTCATCCTCGACGGAGCCGTCTACGAGAGCGTCCAGCCTGCCCTTCCGGCCCGCACCCGTCTGCCCTGGCTCGGCCGCGACCCTGCCGGCTTCGTCCCCCAGCCCTACGAGCAGCTCGCCGCCACCTGCCAACGCCAGGGCCAGGACGCCGACGCCCGCTCCGTACTCGTCGCAAAGCACCGAAGCATGCGCCCCACGCTGGCGCCCCCGGCCCGACTCTGGAGTCTCCTCCAGGACGCGACGGTCGGCTACGGCTACCGCCCCATGCGTGCAGTGGTACTCCTGCTGGGCTTACTGGCCCTGGGAACAGCGCTGTTCACTGCATGGCCCCCGACGGTGGTTGGGGACGGCAAGGCTCCGCACTTCCAGGCGGCGATCTACACCCTCGACCTGCTGCTGCCCCTCGTGGACCTGGGCCAGGAACGCTCCTACGCCCCGGGCGGCGCCCTGCAGTGGGCTGCCGTGGTTTTGATCGGCACGGGCTGGCTCCTCGCGACCACGGTCGCAGCCGGCGCGGGACGGGTGCTGCGCCGCACCTGACGAATGTCCGGCCGTCTCAGCGGCGGTGAACCGCAACGGCCGGTCTGCCAGGTCTCATCGGCGTGAGCTTGACGGTCAACCCGCGCGGGGCCGGCCGACGGTCGGCCGACTGGTCCTCGAGGACGTACCGCCGCCGTTCCCGCGGGATCGGACCATCCCGACCTGTCCAGATGGGCGGTCATGCGATTCCTACGGCCTGCCGCGGTTCCAGAACGTAGTCACGGACGTGGACGTAACCACGGACCGTGACTCGGGCTGGAGCGGGGCTGAAAGCGGATGCCGCGGGCTCCAGCGCGGCACGGTTCATCGTGGCACGGCGGACGGCGGTGCAACCGGCCGCCGAGCAGACCCGGTTCGCCCAGTAATGGTTCCGGGTTCCGCTACTGAGGTGGAGCGGGCGGGCGCATCGGGCACCGCGAGTCGGCCTGCCCTGCGCGGTAGGGAGCAAACGCCTCCTCGGCCGCCGAGTGGTATGGGCGCCGCGACATCCGGGTGACCATCTGCCACATGGTCCGCTCGTCGGCCAGGCTTTCGGGGAGGGTCAGGCCAAGGGCTTCGGCGAGCGGCTTACGGCCAAGGTTGACCAACGCCCGTACGGAGGCTGCCCATTCGTCGGTGGCGATGACGGCGGAGCGGTACCAGAGCGGGATCAGGGCGACGAGGACCACGACGGTGATGATGGGCAGCTCCAGGTACCCGCTCATGCCGAGCGTGGCGACGGCGAAGGCGGCCACAGCGGCATGGCCGCAGAGCAGTGCCACGAAGAAATCCACGCTGGTACGCGAGTTGTCCGCCTGGCGGCGGACCTGTGCGGGCACGGCACCCATGAGCTCGTTCCACAGGACCTGGGTGTCCAGTAGCGGTCGTGCCCGTATTCCTCGATACGTCGGATGGCGTTGCCGAGGCGGGTGGGGCCGATCTGGGCCTCGTTGTTCGGCTACCGGGACAACTGCTCGTGAAGTACGCCGAGTTGGATGTCTGAGAGCCTGGAACATCGCCTTCTCGTAGGTCGCGAGTGCGGCCTCTGTGTCGCCGGGGTGCGCGGCGAGGGCCTGTCCGAGTTCTGCGCCGTCCTGCATGGCGAGGTTGGCGCCCTCGCCGGCGCCGACCAGACCGCCGACCCCTGGCCAATCGACGGCGCGAAATCAATCGATGAAGAAGGGGCTCGTATCGCACCAGAATCCCGGATTCCAGTGGCTTGTTCTGACATAGACCGAAAACCTCCTCTTACTCTCCGGGCGGCGTCGCTAGCTTTCTGAGGCCGGATCGCCCGGCGGCTGCCCCCGCCCCCGACGCGGCGTCAGTCACCGCCTGTCCGCGCCGCAATTGAATGGGCGGCGCGGGCCTTTCAGAAAGAGGTGGTACATGCGGAACATGCGTACATCCACGCGCTCGTTCCCTGACTCGTCCAGAGCGCTGCCGGCGGCACTCGCCCTGCTCGCGACGGTCCTGCTCATGGCCGTCAACGCGCCCGCCGCCCGTGCCCAGGCGTCTGGGCTGGACAACACGTGGGCCTGTTCCGTGCCCGCCGGCTACACCTACGACCGAGTGGCCAGCCAGCTCAATGTGTGCGGATCGGGATTCCGCACCTCGTACCACCTGCGCGCGCCGCAGGACAACATCTGGGTCTGCAGCGTCTCCCCCGGCTACACCTACGACCAGGCCTCCAGCCAGCTCAATGTGTGCAGCACCAGCGGCTTCGCCACCAGCTACCGAATGCGTGCGCCCCAGGACAACCTGTGGGCCTGCACCCTCCCCAACTGGAACCTCACCTACGATCGGGTCTCCAGCCAGCTGAACGTGTGCAGCACCTCCGGATTCGCCACCAGCTATCGCCTGCGCAGCCCGGCCAACGGACTGTGGGCATGTACCGTGCCGTCCGGGTGGACGTACGACCAGACGAGCAGTCAGCTGAATGTGTGCAGCACTTCCGGGTTCGCCACCAGCTATCGCCTGCGCGGCTGAGCCGACCCGCACGGACGACGACGGGGCGGGCCCGCACCACGCGGCCCTGGAGCATGAAGTCGGGATGACCCGGTGGAATACGGAACCCCCGTAGCCGCAGCCGTGCTCCATACCCGGGACCGGCCATGACGGCGTGTCCGCCCGTTTGCGCAGAATGCCTTGGCGACCCGCAACGACGCCACGGACAGACCGCTGCCCGCGCCATGGTCGTACCGGCGCGGGCAGCATTTCTGCCTCGGTCCGTCCAATTCCTCTGCGTGACCGACACAGTGGACCCTGTACCACCCGCAAAGGCGTTGAGAATTACCAAGGTACGGACTGACGACGGTGAACGTGACGACCAGCCGGCCGAGTTGGCACCTCGTCACGTACGACCCTGGGACCATCTGTCACGCGGTCCGTACATCCACAGTCGGACGAACCCCGCCCTGGCGGCGGATTCGTCCGAACTGCCTTACGCGAGAGGGTTACTGAGTCCCCAACGCACCCACTCAGAAAGGCGCGGCCGGAGCGGATCAGCAAGCCCAAGCTCAGCGGAAGTGGTGGCGGTTCTGAGATGATCCAAGGGCGCTTTCGAGGCTTGCGACCGCTCACGATCAGCGCTGGAGGCTCTGATGCATGTCACGCTGCGAGAAGTACGGGACGGCGATCTGCCGGTCTTCTACTCCCAGTCGAATGACCCCGAGGGAAATCGGATGGCAGCGTTCACCGCCAAGGATCCCTCGGACCGCGACCATTTCGAGGCCCACTGGGCGCGGATCCGGCACGATCCGGCCGTCGTCGTGCGCACCGTCGTTGGCGAGAACGGCGAGGTCATCGGGCACGCTTCGGTGTTCGGCCCGCCCGGGGAGCGCGAGGTCACGTACTGGATCGGGCGGGAGCACTGGGGCCGTGGAGCGGCGACAGCCGCGCTGCGGGAGCTGCTTGGGGTCGTATCGGAGCGTCCGCTGCGCGCCCGCGCGGCCGCAGACAACGGCGGCTCTCTTCGAGTCCTGGAGAAGTGCGGATTCGTGGTGACCGGCAACGAACGGGGTTTTGCGAACGCGCGCGGCGAGGAGATCGACGAAGTGGTTCTCACCTTGGCCGACTGACACGTGCGCGACGCCAGGGCAGCCCGGTGAGAGCGGTCAGCCGACCACACCCCGGTGACCACCTACGGACAAGCCGCACCGCGGCTCCGCCTGGCTCATGCGTCAGCGTCGGGTTGTTGGGGAAGGACCAGACAGGGCGGAGGCCTCGATGCCGCGGTAGTTGGAGTCGGAGGTGTGGCGAACTGGGCGAGTCGTGACCGTGAATCGACGATGTGATCGCGCCAACCCGTGCCGGCTGAAGGACGAAGGTGGGTGCCGCTGACCCTGAGGATCCATAGGCTCACCTCACGTTCGCCCACTGTCCAGCCCTCAGCTTCCCGGTCTGCCCCGCCCGCTCCCACGCGTACCTGATCGCCCCGCCCGCCCCCTGGTCCGGAAAACGGAGACCCCGCCATGCCCCAGCCTCTCGTCCTTGACCCCACCGGCGCCGACCCGGACGCCGAACACCGCGCGCTGCGCGCCAAGGGACCCGCGGCCCGCGTCGACATCCTCGGCGTAACCGCGTGGTCCGTCACGGATCCCGATCTGCTGAAGAAGCTGCTGACCAGCCCGGACGTGTCCAAAGACGCCCGCCGCCATTGGCCGCAGTTCAACGGCGCCATACAGACGTGGCCACTCGCCCTGTGGGTCGCGGTCGAGAACATGTTCACCGCCTACGGCCAAGACCACCGCAGGCTGCGCCGGATGGTCGCCCCCGCCTTCAGCGCGCGGCGCGTCGACGCCCTCAAGGATCGCGTCGAGGACATCGTCGCCGCCCTGCTCGACGACCTGGAGAAGACCGCGCCCGGCGAGCAGGTCGACCTGCGGGACCGCTTCGCCTATCCGCTGCCGATCCAGGTCATCAGCCACCTCATGGGTCTGCCCGCGGGCCAACGGGAGGGCTTCCGCACCCTCGTCGACGGCGTCTTCGCAACCACCCTCACCCCGGAGCAGACGGCCGCCAACACTGCCGGCCTCTACGCGGTACTCGACGACCTCATCGCGACCAGGCGGGCCGAGCCCGGCGACGACATGACCTCCCTGCTCATCGCCGCGCGGGACGAGGACGGCGACGGGTCGGCGCTGTCCGAGAACGAGCTGCGCGACACGTTGCTGCTGATGATCAGTGCAGGCTATGAGACCACTGTCAATCTGATCGACCAGAGCATCACCGCGCTCCTGACCCACCCCGAACAGCTCGACGACGTCCGCTCAGGCCGCGCGACATGGGGGGCCGTTGTAGAGGAGACCTTGCGCCTGGAGCCGGCCGTCAAGCACCTGCCGATGCGCTTCGCCGTCCGTGACATTCCACTGCCCGACGGTCAAGTGATCGCCCAAGGGGAGGCGATCCTCGCCTCCTACGCCGCGGCAAACCGGCATCCCGACTGGCACGGAGACAGCGCCGAGAGCTTCGACATCACCCGCACCACTCCAGGACCGGAGCATCTCGCCTTCGGTTACGGCGCCCATTTCTGCCTCGGCGCTCCGCTTGCCCGCCTTGAAGCGGCCATCGCGCTCCGGGCCTTTTTCGATCGCTTCCCCCACGCCGCACTCGCCGTCCCCTCGGACGAACTCCAGCGCGTGCCCTCGCTGATCACCAACGGGCACCAGTACCTGCCCGTCCGTCTGCAACCCGCCGTCTGACAACGCGCATCAGCGCAGAATGGAACGCGCGATGCGGAATCCTACGTCGTCGATCCGGAAGGTCGGGTGGCTGCGGCGCCGCACCGAGGCCCGGCAGCTCCAGGGCTCGTCGAACCACCCACCGCCACGTAGCACCCGGTAGGTGCCGTAGACCTCGGCGTCGTAGACGTCCCAGGACCACTCCCAAACGTTGCCCAACATGTCGTACAGGCCCCACGCGTTGGGCTGCTTGCCGCCCACGTCGTGAATCCGCTCGTGCGAGTTGCCGCGATGCCAGGCGATCTCGTCGAGCTGCCCGTACCGCGCGCCGGCCGTACCGGCACGACATGCGTGCTCCCACTCGGCCTCGGTCGGCAGCCGGTACCCGTCGGCGGATGCGTCCCACTCGACGCCCTCGACACCGTCGACACCTTCGACGCCCTCGACCTCAGCCTTGTGGCGATACGCGGGCGCCAACCCCTCGCGCTCGGACAGGGCGTTGCAGAACCGGACAGCGTCCAACCACGAAACGCCCTCGACGGGCAGCCGGTCGCCTTGCGCGGTGCTCGGCCGCTGACCGGTGACCTGTGCGTACCGCGCCTGAGTGAGGGGGAACGCCGCGAGCTGGTAGGGCGCGAGCTCGACGGACCAGCTGCGCTGCGTTCGCCGGTCAGACAGCGTCACCTGACCGGGCGGGAGGGCAATCATCTCGTTTGCTGCACTCGCGTTCATGGGCAGACGATCTTACCAATCGCCTGTCCCCGCAGGGCGAACAGCTCCAGCGCCGGTATGGCCACGATCAGGCGGCCATGGCGAAGACGCCGATGATGAGGGCCATGTAGAGCACCAGGATCGCGGCCGCTCCGGCCGCGACAATGAGGACGACCTTGATCACTCTTTCTACGGGCCGAATGGCACGGGCGGGCTCCGGGATGACGCTCGTGCTCACTCATGAAGCCATCATGTTGATCGCACTGGCGTCAGGGATACCCGTAAACGTACTCATGCGCGACGGTCACCTCCGCACGCCCCGACGCGACGTGACCGGCCAGGTGCCGGGCAAAGCCACAGTGTGCAGATCATCCACTAGCACACCGGGGCAATGGATGATTCCGATACTTCATCGGCGGTCGAACCCCGGATAGCGTCCCCATCACCGCCCGGAGCCGACCACGCTCCGGCACCACCGGACCGTGCCCCCGCGTCCGCCGTGACCCGAGGGGGACGCGCCGTGACCATGGTCCGCTCTGCCCGGCAGCCGTTCCCCTCACCCAGCCACAAGGAGAGACGCGTGAGTGATCTTCATTCGCTGCGCAACTACATCGACGGAAAGTTCGTCGACGCACAGGACGGCCGTACCCTTCCCGTCGTCGACCCGACGACCGGCGAGCCGTACGCCACCTCCCCGCTCTCCGGCCCGGCCGACGTGGACGCGGCCATGGCAGCCGCCGCGGCCGCCTTCGCCGTCTGGCGCGACTCCACGCCCAGCACCCGCCAGCGGCTGCTCCTGAAGATCGCCGATGCCGTCGAGACACGCGCCGACGAACTGGTCCAGGCGGAATGCCGGAACACCGGCAAACCGCGCGCCGTGACCAGGGCCGAGGAGATCGGCCCCATGGCCGACCAGATCCGCTTCTTCGCCGGCGCGGCCCGGATGCTCGAAGGCCGCTCGGCCGGCGAGTACGCCGAGGGACTCACCTCGATCATCCGGCGCGAGCCGGTCGGCGTCTGCGCACAGGTCGCACCCTGGAACTACCCCATGATGACGGCGGTGTGGAAGTTCGCCCCGGCCATCGCCGCGGGCAACACCGTCGTCCTCAAGCCGTCGGACACCACCCCGGCCTCCACGGTGCTGCTCGCCGAGATCGTCGGGGAAGTGCTGCAGGAACTGGACCTCCCGGCCGGCATTCTCAACGTCATCTGCGGTGACCGCGAGACCGGCCGCCTCATGGTCGAACACCCGACCCCGGCCTTCGCCGCCATCACGGGCTCCGTCCGCGCCGGCATCGAGGTCGCCAAGAGCGCGGCCAAGGACGTCAAGCGGGTCCACCTGGAGCTGGGCGGCAAGGCACCCGTCATCGTCTTCGACGACGCGGACATCGACCTGGCCGTCGAGACCATCACGGCGGCGGGCTTCTTCAACGCGGGCCAGGACTGTACGGCCGCCACCCGCGTCCTGGTGCACGAGCCCGTCCGTGACGAGTTCGTGGCCGCCCTCGCAAAGGCTGCCGCCGGCACGAAGACCGGCGACATCGACGACGAGGACGTGCTCTACGGCCCACTGAACAACCCGAACCAGCTCGCGCAGGTGTCCGGCTTCATCGACCGGCTGCCGGTGCACGCGAAGGTCGAGGCGGGCGGCCACCAGGTGGGCGAGAAGGGCTACTTCTACGCTCCGACCGTCGTCTCCGGCCTCAAGCAGGACGACGAGATCGTCCAGAACGAGGTCTTCGGCCCGGTCATCACCGTCCAGTCGTTCACGGACGAGGCGCAGGCCCTCGAGTGGGCGAACGGCGTCGAGTACGCGCTGGCGTCGTCGGTGTGGACCAAGGACCACGCGCGCGCGATGCGGATGTCGAAGTCACTCGACTTCGGCTGTGTGTGGGTCAACACCCACATGATCCTCGTCGCCGAGATGCCGCACGGCGGCTTCAAGAAGTCGGGTTACGGCAAGGACCTGTCCGCGTACGGCTTCGACGACTACACGCGGATCAAGCACGTCATGACCTCCCTGGGCTGATCCGACTGCCGCGACGTCCCGAGTCGCAGGAGAAGAATCGGTGCCGGCCGTACCGCAGGCAGCCGTGTTCTGTGCCGGCCACCGCTCTTGTCGGGCGGCGACCGCACAGAGCACGGCTGTTGCCGTCACGGCCCCGGACCCGATCCGGTCAGCGATGATCGTCCGGCCGGTGATCCAGCGGGCGCGGTGAAGGTGGTGGTCACCTGGCCGACCACCGACTGCGGATGAGCGGTGGGTGAGCCTCATTGATGGGCTGCTTGGTGAGGACCAGAGGAATCAGTTGACCTCGAGTCTGGTTTAGGTCTTAGCGTTCTGGGTGCGCCCCGGGCCACGCCGGCCGACGGGAACCGCGTCGGCCCACCAGATTCCGGAGGCACTCATGGACATGGAAGTCACCGCGTGGACATCGCTGCACAGTGTGATGAACGCCCAGCAGGATCGCAGACCCTTCTCGCGGGCCACCCTGAAGCGCATCGCCGCCTTCGCCCGGCCGCACCGCCGACAGCTGTACCGTTTCCTGGTGCTCAGTGTGATCACCGCACTGCTCGCCGTGGCCACACCCGTGCTCGCCGGCCGCGTCGTCGACGCGATAGTCAAAGGCCAGGAGGCCGGCACGGTCACCCGGCTCGCGCTGCTGATCGCTGTCATCGCCGTCGCCGAGGCGGGGCTCGCTCTCCTCACCCGCTGGTTGTCGGCCACCCTCGGCGAGGGGCTGATCCTCGATCTGCGCACGGCGGTCTTCGACCACGTCCAGCGGATGCCGGTCGCCTTCTTCACCCGCACCCGCACCGGCGCACTCGTCAGCCGGCTCAACAACGACGTCATCGGGGCCCAACGGGCCTTCAGCAACACCCTCTCCGGTGTCGTCTCCAACCTCGTCACGCTGCTGATGACGCTCGCCGTGATGCTCAGCATCTCCTGGCAGATCACCTTGCTCGCCCTCGTCCTGCTGCCGGTGTTCGTCGTCCCCGCCCGCCGTACCGGCTCCCGCATGGCGAAGCTGCAGCGTGAGGCCGCCAATCACAACGCCGCCATGGGCACCCAGATGACCGAACGGTTCTCCGCGCCCGGCGCTACCCTCGTCAAACTCTTCGGGCGCCCCGCCGACGAATCCGCCGAATTCGCCGCCCGCGCCCGCCGGGTGCGCGACATCGGCATCCGTACAGCCATGGCCCAGTCCGTCTTCATCACCGCGCTCACCCTGGTGTCCGCCCTGGCCCTCGCCCTGGTCTACGGGCTCGGCGGCTACTACGCACTGCGCGGCAGCCTGGACCCGGGAGCCGTCGTCGCCCTCGCCCTGCTCCTCACCCGCCTCTACGCCCCACTGACCGCACTGGCCGGTGCCCGTGTCGAGGTGATGAGCGCCCTGGTCAGCTTCGAGCGGGTCTTCGAGATCCTCGACCTGAAACCACTGATCGCCGAGAAGCCGGACGCCCGCCGGGTACCGGACGGGCCGGTGTCCGTCGAGTTCGACGGCGTCCGCTTCGGCTACCCCTCCGCCGACAAGGTCTCCCTCGCCTCGCTCGAGGAGGTCGCCACACTCGACTCCCGCGGCGGCACGCAGGTTCTGCACGAGATCTCCTTCCGCGCCGAACCCGGCCAGATGGTCGCGCTGGTCGGCTCCTCAGGCGCGGGCAAGTCCACGATCGCGCAGCTCATGCCGCGGCTGTACGACGCCGACGCCGGCTCCGTACGGCTGAACGGCATCGACGTGCGCGACCTGGCCTCGGACTCGATCCGGGAGACGATCGGCATGGTCACCCAGGACGGCCACCTCTTCCACGAATCCGTCCGCGCCAACCTGCTCCTTGCCCGGCCCGACGCCACCGACGACGACATCTGGGATGCCCTGCGCCGCTCCCGCCTCGCCGGGCTGGTGACCTCGCTGCCCGACGGCCTGGACACCGTCGTCGGCGAGCGCGGCTACCGGCTCTCCGGCGGCGAGCGGCAGCGGCTGACCATCGCCCGGCTGCTGCTGGCCCGCCAGCGGGTCGTCATCCTCGACGAGGCGACCGCGCACCTCGACTCCACGTCCGAGGCGGCCGTCCAGGAGGCCCTGACGGAGGCGCTGCAGGGCCGTACCGCCGTGGTGATCGCCCACCGGCTCTCAACCGTACGGGCCGCCGACCTGATCCTGGTCGTCGAGGAAGGCCAGATCGTCCAACGCGGAACCCACACCGAACTCCTGGCCTCCGGCGGCCGCTACCAGGAGCTCTACCGCACCCAGTTCGAACACCCCGGAGCGGAGGAGGCACAACCCGTCCACTGACGCCACCACACCGACAGCGGACGTCGCGGCAGAGGCGATGAGGCCTTCAGCGGTCGACGGTGACAACGATCTTGCCCACCTGAGCGCGGTCGGGATGAACCGAAGCCCTGAGACCTGCGGACTCTGCAGGCCTCAGGGCACGCGGTGTGTCAGTGCCTTGTGACGGCGTCGAGCGCGTTGACGATGCCGTAGCCGTAGAACCCGTTCACCCGACCGGTGCCTTTGCAGGCCGAGTCTTCGACACCGTTGCCGTCCGGGTCGTACAGTCCGGTCGGGCAACCCGGGTTGTCCGCCTGGGCCTTGAGCAGGGCCTGCAGAGCCTGCGGTCCGGCCCACGGGTGGGTGCTCTTGAGGAGGGCCGCAACACCGGCCACGTGCGGGCCGGCCATCGAGGTGCCCTGCAGGAAGGCGTATCCGTTGTTCGGCATGGTGGCGAGGATCCGGCCGTTCTTCGACGGGGTGTCCGGGATCTGGTACTTGTCGCCGCCCGGAGCCGCGACATCGACGACGCCGAGTCCGTAGCTGGAGTAGTACGACTTCAGGTTCTGCACGCCGGTCGCGGAGACCGTGACGACACCCGGCAGCTGGGTGGGGATGTCGAAGCACTTGTGCGGGTCGATGGTCCGCGGGGCCGGAGTGGTGTCGTCGGGGCTGGAGTCCTCGACGATCGCGTCGGAGTCGAGGTCGTGGTTCGAGTTGCCGGCGGACGCGACGTGCAGCGTGCCCTTGCTCTGCGCGTACAACGAAGCACGGTTGACCGCGTCGACGATGGCCTTCTGGTCCGGGTCGTCGAGGCAGTTGTAGAGCCACGGGTCGATGTAATAGCTGTTGTTGGTTATCTCGACACCGTGGTCGGCGGCGAAGACGAACGCGCAGACGACGCTCTCTGGGAAGAACAGGCTGGTCTTCGGGTCGCTCACCTTGATCGAGGCGACCTTGACGCCCGGAGCGACACCGGCCACGCCTATGCCGTTGCGGGCGGCGGCTATCTCACCGGCGACGTGCGTGCCGTGGTAGTCGCTCGCCGGGTCGTAAGGGCGCCAGGCACCCTCGCTGGTGTCCGCGACGCCGCCCACGCAGTTGGCCGACTGGCTCTTGGAGAAGTTCGCGGCGAGGTCGGGGTGAGTGTCGTCGACACCGGTGTCGATCACGGCGACGGTGACGTTCCTGCTGCCCGGGTTGATCTTCGCGGCCTTGTCCGCGCCGATGGCGCGCAGGTCCCACTGGTCGGCCTCGAGCGGCTCGGTGCCATCGGTGGCGGCCGTAGCGGCCTGGGCCTTGGCGCTGTCCACGTACTCCGGGGCACCGGCCTCGGTGGTGCTCGCAGGGGCGAGTGCGGCGGTACGCGTGGCACCCGCGCTCTGAACGCCCTTGACCGTGCGCATCTGCTTGGCGAAGTCGGGGTTGGCCGAGTGGACGACGATGACGCCGATCTTCGCATGAGTGATGACAACGGTGCCGCCGGCCTCGGCTATCGCCTTCTCAACAGCCTTGATGGTGCCGTGGTTCGCCTTGGTGTTGACCACGTACGAGAGCACGGGGCCGTCCGCGGTCGCTGTGGCAGGGGTGTCCTGCCCGGCGGCCTGGGCGGAGGCAGCGCCCGGCAGAAAGCCGAGCGACGCGGTCAGCGCCAGTCCGGCCGGTACCGCGAGGGCGGCACGCAGGCGTCTGGAGCGCAGATGAGCCATGGAGGTACTCCGCATCATCAGTGGGGCCGCCCGAATTGAGTACGCACGGGCGGGGTACGTGACGATGAAAGCTAGCGTCGATCACACGTGCGTATCAATGGCCAAAGACCCCTGGACTTACTCGCCTCCTTCCGACACCTGCACAGCGCCCGGGCCATGCCGTCTGCCGCACCGGAATCCGATCACACCAACTGCGGGCAGGGTGTGGGCGATTCCCCCTCAATCAGCCCCGCAGCAGGCCTCCGGCTCACTCGAGTCACAAGGGCAAGCCCGCCACTTCGGCGCTGAGCCGGTCCACGGGGCAGCCGCAGGCGGCGGGCCGCTGCACGTTCGACGGCCAGGCGGCACAGTGAGCCGGCGCTTATGGATCGTGCCTCCCAACGGCCCTTCGTGCTCGTGCTTTCGCTGACTCGTCGTGGCACTGACGGAAAGTGATCCAGAACCCCGATTCAGCGTCGCCGGGAGCACGTCCTCGTCCCTCGGTCGACGAGCCGCGAGGCGTCCGTGAAGCAGCCCCAAGACGATCGCAGTGCCGATCGCGATCAGGTGCTCACGAGCTGCCAGATTGGGTTTGACGACAGACTCCAGCACCATCGAGCCACCGGTGAAGGCGAACAGAACAGGTGCCCGCCGGATCACCGCCAGGTAGGTGAACAGCCCTACCACAGCAGCAGATGGTCCCGTGTCGAGCACCTGCCCGATCTCGGGCGGCAGCCCCAGCCCCCACCACCCCGGGCCGAGCGCGATCATCACCCGGACGCTGAGTGTGCCCGCCAAAGTCGTGGCGTACGCGACCACAAGCGTCCGGGCACGACCCAGCGAAAGTTCGGCAAGCGCGAACGCCAGAAACAGCTGTGTAATGCCTGCCCACACCGGCAGGTCGAGGGCAGGGACGAACAGGGACACGGGAGTCCGCAACAGGGCAAGCGGGAGGGGCAAATCGGCACGTACCTCGCCCAACAGGCGCACCACCACCGCACCCATCGGCGTCTGGTGAATCGCGTGGAAGAAGATCACCGCGAATGTGGCCAGCAACGCCAGGGAGACTCCGCCCACCCCCCGGCGCAGGAGCTCCCGCACAGGCGCCACGACAATGCCACGCCACTCGCCGAGCAGCGTGCCCCCGACGAAGCGCGCGAACCAGCCCAGCGCAGCGGGCACTTGCCCTCGGACGCCATCACGCACCGCGCCCGGGCCGTCGTCGCCGAGGGACTCGCTTCTGCCGGTTCGGCCCTTTTCGGGTACGTCATCGCGAACACCCGCCACACGGGACATGAGCCCGATCAACCCCCTCATCACGGCGCCGAGCAATTGTGCCCATCAGCGCACCGGTGTGCCCACGCACTCCAGATCGCCCACCAGGCCGAACACGGCCTGCACCTGGGGGTCCTGGACGAGGTCATGAGCAAGGGGGCCGGCCATGCCCCCCGCCAGCCCGACGAACAGCGAGCTGTGGGCGTTCCCGCACGCCAACATCAGAAGCGGAGCGCGCTCCTTCGACGCGCCCGTCCACTCCGCGCGGCGCCCCGTACAAGCGGCACGCGATGGTCGGCACCTGGGGAAACGCAACTGCCTGTCGAAGTCGTCAGGAACGCAGCGCCGATAAATAGGAATGGTTTTCGTTTTCACTGACGTTGCTGGCGGCGACAACCCACCAGGACCACGTCGCATTCCCGGGCACAGCCCGCCTCTGTAAACAGCGCAGGCAATGCACGGCGCGCGCACACTGGAGGTGGTCCGCAGCGTGCCGGTGATACGGCGCACCGCAAACCGCCGGTCTTCCGCTGACGGTGCCTGGCCGGGCTGTGACCAGGAGGAACCATGCCCGTACATGTCACTCAACACCCGACGTCGCGCCTGTCCCTTTCGGCACAGGACCTGCTGCACCGCACGGCCCGTGCCCTCCGGCGCTGGGGGCCCGCCGCGCATACGCCTCCGGTGCGGCCCGCACGATCCGAGCAGCTCCGGACCCTGGCGGACGTGCTCGATGTGGCGGTCGCGGCGCAGCGGCAGGCGGACCAGGTGGTAGCCGCATGCGGAGAGCCGCAGCCGGTATCAGGCGCAGTCGCCAAGGCATGTGGGGAGCAGGTGGTGGTCTACCACCGCCTACGAGGGATGGTGCGCGCCCTGCCCGCGGACGGCGACGTCGCCGAAGCCCGCGAACGCGCCGCACGGCTGTTGTCCTACCACCAGTGGATGCTGCACCAGTCGCTCGTCTTCGCGTGCACCACAAACCCGCATTCCCGTGTGGAGGCCGCGCGGCTCTCACTGAACGGACTGGGCGCCCCTGCCGACGCTCTGCGCGAGCTGCGTGACCAAGTCCGGACCGCCGCGGACGCCGCGCCGGACTAGGGTCGCCGCAATCGAGGCCCGGTCGCCGTTGCCCGCGGTCGCGGTCGCGGTCGCTGTGGCAGTCGTCATGGCGTCGACGGTCGGCTGTCCTGGATGCGGCGCCAAGGCCGGTCGGCCTCCAGCGCGAAGGCGATTTCCAGCAGTGTGCGTTCGTCGCCGTTCCGCGCGGAGAACATCACCCCGATGGGCAGGCCGTCCTCGGTGGCGATGCGCGCGGGCAAGGAGATCGCGGGGCTGCCGACCACATTGTTCAGTGGGGTGAAGGCAACGTAGGAGGTGAGCCGCTCGATCAGCGTCTCGTACGGCACATCGGGGCTGAGGTGGCCCAGTCGCGGCGTGGTGTGCGCAAGCACCGGCGAGAGGATGAGGTCCAGGTCGCGCAGGGCCGCCGCGTACGCCTCGCGGGAGCGGCTCAGCCGGCGCAGCACCGCCGGTGTGCTGCCCAGCCGGCGCCGGTAGTGGGCGCGCAAGCCCTGGCTGAGACCGTCCATGCGGCGCCGGTCGAAATGGCGGTCCAACCGCTTGCCCGTAGCGCCCACGAGGAAGGACAGCATGCCCCAGTAGGTGATGAAGTCCTCTGCAAAGCGCCCGTCCAACGCGATTTGCACCGGCGTCACGGTATGGCCCAGCTTCTCCAGCGCGGCCGCGGTGTCCGTCACGGCAGCTCGGGTGGCGGCGTCCGTGGTGACGCCGGTCGGGGAATCGAGCAACAGCCCGATACGCAGACGGCGTTGTGACGGGCCCTCGACCAGGCCGAGCGGTGGCAGCTTCGGGTTGCGCCAGTATTTCTCCGCGGCAGCGAAAAACACGGCGGTGTCCCGTACCGATCGGCTCAGTATCCCGTCGCTGACCAGGTTGATGGGCAGAGTGCGGCCTTCTTCGTTGGCGACCAGCCTGCCGCGCGTGGCTTTGAGGCCGATCAGCCCGCAGCAGGCGGCCGGGATGCGGATCGAGCCACCGCCGTCGTTGGCGTGTGCGACCGGCACGGCGCCGGCGGCCACCAGCGCAGCGCTGCCACCCGACGAGCCGCCCGCAGAGTGCCCCGTGTGCCAGGGGTTGCGCACCGGTGCCGCGTTCTCGAACTCGGTCGTGGCGTTGAAACCGAACTCCGGCAGCCGGGTCTTGCCGAGCACCGTCACGCCGGTGCTCAGGAACTGCCGGGCGAACGGCGCGTTCCGCCTCGCGGGCCGCGCAAGGTACGCGGCGCTGCCGAAGCCCGTGGGCAGGCCGCGGTAGTCGATATTGTCCTTGATGAAGGTCGGCACCCCCGCGAAAACCCCCGACCCGCCCGCGGCGGAGGCCACGGCCCCGTCGTACGCGGGAACTTGCACGGCCTGCAGGTCCCCATCGACCTTCCGCACCCGCTCCACGGCGGCCCGCACCACCTCGACCGGGTCGGCTTCTCCGGCACGTATCAGCTTGGCCATGCTCACCGCGTCGTGCTCGCCGAGCACGTCGTCACCAAAGGCATGGACAGCGGTCGCGCTCAGGGGATCGCTCACATGGGCCTCCGCCACGATTCTTCGAGAGGCAATCAACGCTATGCCGTGCAGGCGTCGGCCACAATGAACCCCGCCCACCAAGATCGCTGCCGGCCGCCTCGCTGCGCCACCCGGCGGGCAGGCAGCTGCGCCACCGGGCGGCGGCGCAGCTGCTGGTACCTACAATCCCTGCCGCGCTACGACAGGCTGTGGACGTGCCGTCCAACGGACTCCGACCAGGCGTTGCCCGCGGCCGCGTCCCAGTTCGTCGACCAGGTCATCGCGCCGCGCAGACCCGGGTAGGTCTTCGACGGCTTGAACGTGCCGCAGTTGGCGCCCTGTGTCAGACAGTCGAGAGCGTTGTTCACAACCGACGGCTCGACGTAGCCGCTGCCCGCGCCACTGGTGGAGGCGGGCACGCCGATGCCGACCTGGGACGGGTCGAGGCCGCCTTCGAGCTGGATGCAGGCGAGCGCGGTGAGGAAGTCGACCGATCCTTGGGAGTAGACCTTGCCGTCGCAGCCCAGCATCGAACCGCTGTTGTAGTACTGCATATTGACGACGGTGAGGATGTCCTTCACGTTCAGCGCCGTCTTGAAGTGCTCGTTCGACGTCGACTGCATGTCGATGGTCTGCGGCGCCATCGTCAGGACGAGACCCGAACCGGCCTTCGCCGCCAGTGACTTCAGGGCCTGCGTCATGTACGTCGAGTTGAGTCCGTTCTCCAGGTCGATGTCCACGCCGTCGAACCCGTACGTCTCCATCAGCCCGTACACCGAGTCGGCGAAGGCCTTGGCGGAGGCGTCGTCGCTGACGGCAACCGCGCCCTTCTCACCGCCGATGGAGATGATCACGGACTTTCCGGCGGCCTTCTTCGCGGCGAGGTCCGCCTTGAACTGATCGACGGTGTACCCGCCGAGGCCGCCGAGTCGAGGTTGAACGTGACCTCGCCGGGCGTGCCCGTCGCATCAGCGAACGAGACCGCGATGATGTCGTACTGGTCCTGGACCTGCGCGAGGGTCTGGACACTCGCCCCGTTGTTGAAGTTCTGCCAGTAACCGGTCAGGGCGTGCGCGGGTACGGTGGTGGGGGCCGCCGAGGTGGTGCGTGACGTCGGCTCCTCCGACGCGTTTGCGGCGGGTATGGCGATACCTGCGGCCGCGAGAACGCCGACGGCGAGCATGGCTTCCAGCGTGCGGGGGCGTACTTTCCTGTGCACTGCATGGCCTCCGTGGGGGGGGAGAAGATCACGCCGCAGCACGCAGAGGTCCACTGCGTGAACGCGCGGCGCGCGTGGGGGGTGTGCGATTCGAAACGGTGGCCACCGCTGGACGTACAAACTGGTCCAGACCATTATTCTTGTCAAGGGCCCGCACACGGTCCCTGCCGCGCTTACCGATTTCCGCGCATCACCCCCGCTGTCCGGGGCAGTTGAAGCGCGTGGGCCGACGCCCTGGTCACCGCGGCAGCCCGCACCCTTCCCCGTAAGACGGTCGTCACGACGCCGGCCGCAGGCCCGGAGCGTGGCTCGGTAACGAGCATCTGGCCAGGAGCTGGGTGACCCGGCTCGCTCCGGGTACCCGCCCTCTATGTCCCAACCTCGTGGCCTGACCAGGCCCGATACCGTGCCGGAGGAGGACATGCCCGAGCTGCCCGACGTCGAAGGTTTCCGTGAGGTGCTGCACTCTTGCGGCCAAGGTCGGCGAGTCGAAAGCGTCGAAGTACTGGATGCCGGCGTCCTGCACGGGGTCACCGCGAGGCGGCTGCGGAAAGAGCTCGCGGGGCAGCGTTTCGCCAAGCCGTGGCGCCATGGCAAATGGCTGGTCGCTCCGACCGACGACGGACCCACGCTCATATGGCATTTCGGCATGACCGGAGAGCTGCGGTGTGCCGCTGCTGACGACCCGCTCGAAGCCCATGACCGTGTCGTACTGAACCTCGACGACGGCCGGCAGCTGCGCTATCGCGACCAGCGCAAGCTGCAGGGCATTCGGCTGACTGGAAGCAATGCCACTCTTGAGCGGCTCCTGACCGATCTGGGCCCCGACGCCCTTGACGTCGAGCGCTCGGAGTTCCTGGAGCTGCTGGCCAGGCGACGGGGAACCGTGAAAAGCGTGCTGATGGACCAGTCCGTCCTCGCAGGCCTCGGGAACCTCCTCAGCGACGAGATCCTCTGGCGGGCACGCGTCGATCCCGGACGTCCGGCTCGGGATCTCAGCGAGGCCGAGTGCGGAAGCCTGCATGCCGCGATGGGCCGCGTCCTGCGGTCCTCCGTGCGCGCCGCGCGCGTGCCACCGCGTCGTACGTGGCTCACCGGCCGCAGGGACGACGGCGAACCGGAATGCCCACGGTGCGACGGGGCGCTGCGGTCGCGCCGCATCTCCGGCCGCCGCACGGTCTGGTGTCCGCGCTGCCAGAGCTGAGACCGCTTGACGGCATCCGCACCGGCATCGCTGAGTCCATGTCCTCCCGGCCTCGGGCTCGCCGATGTCTGCCTCGAGGTGGAGGGCCGGATGCCGCTTCGGGTGACGGCCCTCGCGGCGGCTCCGCCGCTAGCGGGCGCTCCGCGCCCGGGACTGCCGCCTCGCCGTGCGGCGCTTGAGCGCCCGCCGTTCGTTCTCGTCGAGTCCGCCCCACACCCCGAAGTCCTGGCCAAGCTCCATAGCCCACTGCAGGCACTGCTCTCTGACCGGGCACCGGCCGCAGACGGACTTGGCCTCGGCGACCTGAAGCATCGCGGGGCCGGTGCTGCCGACCGGGAAGAACAAGTCGGGATCTTCCTCGAGGCATGCCGCGTCATGACGCCAGTTCTCGTTCTCCACGGGGAGTCTTCCTCCATTCGCAGACGTTTGCCGATTCTCTTCGGGTCACCGACGGTCGGCCGCTGAAACGACGAAAGTGTCGGCGAATGCTGGATCTGCCCCACACCCGGCGTCGCACGCCGACGGCCGCATTGCCGATGTCGCCTCTCTCGCGTGCAAGGTCGTCGGCAACAAGGCGCCTGAGCCCCCGTCACCACCACGCCTCACCACCACGCGGGAATACCGCCCTGGATCTGGGTACGCGCAGCGCCCGCACAGCGCCGACGCGGCCGCAGGGCCGCACGCAGCCAAGGTCATCGCAGCGTGATCTCCTCGCCGACTTGGCGCTCGCGGGCTGCGGAGAAGGGCGGCCCGCCGGGTTGTAGCCGACCGACGTGACATGCACGCCCGGGATCAGCCACCTCCAGCCCACCCGCGTCGGGCAGAATCGGCATAGCCTCGCCTTCTCAAGCCACCGCACACGGCGGCAACGAGCGGCAGAACACACCCATCCCGCCAAACGGTCATATGATCAGCCAGTCTTCGCTGCTCGCGCCACCCCATCAGGGGCGCGGCGAACAGGCGGGACAGTCACCCAGACGTCGGCGGGACGACCACGCCGCGTCGCACCTCACCCTCGGAAGGCCTGCATGAGTACTGCTGCAACCCGGCGCGATCCCGGCAACGAGCCGACCCCCGCCACCACCCCTACCGCGGCCTACGTGGGGCTGTTTCGCGAACCGCAGTACACCGTCGACCTTCCGCCGTTGGACGACGATGACGATGCTGCCCCGGCCCCGGCCCGAGGACCCGGCGCTCGCGGCTGACGTCGAATACCTGGTGCACGGAGAGCGGGACGAACCGGTTCACGGATCTGCTCTCGCTCGTGCAGCGCGACCAGGCAGTTGAGCCACTCGGCCGGGAGCAGAGTACCCAGCCGGTCGGCGTGCCCACCCGCGCCGTCGTCGAGCCCCCAACCCATCTGCTTGAAGCCGCAGTTGAGGAGATCCAGCACGGGTGTGCCGAACCGGCCGCCCGCGTAGGCGAACCGGCCCCGGTTGGGAGCTCGACAGACCGGGTCCTACGTGGTGAGCAGGCGGTCGAAGAAGGACCGGTACTGCCGTAGGGCGATCCGTAGATCCTCGGTGGCGACCTCATTTCCCTGGTGCCATTGCCCTTCGAGCGCCTCTTTGTGGTCGGCGAAGGTCGAAGCGAGCAACTGCATGACCTCGGCGACCAGCCCGTCCGCTGCTCGCACGGACTCCTGAGGGTCGTCGACGAAGCCCTGCTGGATCTCGCTCCACCGGGACCGCAACTCTTCCGCCTCCCGGGATCCGAGAAGCGGAACGGCTTCTTCGCCCTCCTGCCCTGAGCCAGTGGGTTCAGAGGCGGCGGGCCGCTGGTCCCCGGGCGCGTCCGTGATTCTGCTTCTCGGCTCCGCGCGGTCGGCATCGGAGACTGGCATCGGGTCGTCCCGGGGCGGCGGCTCGGCAGGTTCTGTCTCGGTCCGGGCTATGTCCTCAGTGGACAGCCTCTCCTCACCGGGTCCGGCACCGCCGTCACGCCCGAATCCGCCTTCTCTCTGCATGTCGCTTCCACCTCCATGGACTGGTGGTGACAGATGTTGTCCACGCTCGCCGGTCAGCGGCGTCCTTCATCCGATGAAGTGGTGTCGTCCTTCAGCAGTTCCTCGAACAGCGCCCGGTAGTGGACCATCGCGCTCCGCAGTTCTTCTGTGGAGGTGTCCCTGCTGCCGGCGCGACCGTTGATCTCGTGGGCCGTGCGGTAGTGCTCCAGCGTGCGGGCATGTTCGACGGACAGGTCGCGAGACTGCTGCTCGTACCCTTCGGTCGGATAGCCGCGCTCGCTCATCAGGGTGGTCACAAGGCGGTCGGCCTCGCCCACGGCCCGGTCGGGGCTGTCCACGAAGTGCTCCTGGACACTGGCCCAGTCCCGCGCGTACCGGTCCCGGACGGTCGACGGCAACGGCCGGATTTCCAGATCCTCGTGGCGCTTCTCTCGTGCGGCCAGATCACGCTCGGCCGCTCGACGGCTGTCCTCAGCTTCAACCGTGCGCTCGTATTCGGGCCCGAAGCGCTCCTGCAGTCGCCGGCGCTGGGCCATGTTCCGCACGGCCAGCGCCACCAGGGCCGCCACGACGATCACGGCGACCACGATGACGACGATCGTCCACTTCGTATCCATCGCATCCTCCACTGGGCAGCCAAGACCAGGCGTCCGAGCACGGGGACCGAAGCTTCGCGGCCCCCTCGGGGCGCGTCAGATCCAGAATTTCACATAGCGGCTAATCGGGACAATTGACAACTGTCGGAGGAACTACTCAAGCCATCAGGCGAGGTCATGGGCGAGAACAAGCGGGGCCCGCAGCGGGCGCGTCACGGCAGCACTCGCTGCTCTTTGGCGACCGCCACCGCCCCCGCCCGCGACTCCACCCCCAGCTTGCCGTAGATCCGTCCCAGGTGGGTTTTGACCGTGGCCTCGCTGATGAACAGGGCTCGGGCGATCTCCCGGTTTCCCAGGCCGCGCGCCAACTGCTGGAGGATCTCGCGCTCACGCTCGGACAGGGCGGGGCGCGGGGTGCGCAGCTGGGCCAGCACCCGGTCGGCGATCGGGGCCGACAGTGCGGTGCGGCCGGACGCCGCGTTGCGGATCGCCGCGAACAGTTCCTCCGGCCGTTCGGCCTTGAGCAGGTAGCCGGTGGCGCCCGCTTCGATGGCGCGGGTGATGTCGGCGTCGGTGTCGAACATGGTGAGCACCAGCACGCGTGGGGCCGGCGTGTGGGGATCCTCCCCGCCACGTGACGACAGGTGCCGGGTGGCCGTCACGCCGTCCATGCCGCCGCCGAGCTGGAGGTCCATCAACACGACGTCGGGTCGGACGCGGGCGGCCACGGCGAGGGCCTCCTCGCCGCTGCCCGCCTCACCGACGACCTCGATGCCGTCCGTGCTGGACAGCAGCGCGCGCAGTCCGGCACGCACCACGACATGGTCGTCGCACAGCAGCAGCCGGATCGGCGAGGAGGACTCCTGGGGGCTTACGGGGCTCACGGCGCTCACGGGGCGGTCTCCGTCGGGGTGTCGGGGACGAGGGGGGTGAGGGGAAGGGCTGCCGACACGACGGTGCCGTCACCCGGCGTGGATTCCACGGTGAGCGTGCCGCCCGACTGCCGAGCCCGGATCCGCATGGCCGGCAGCCCGTGCCCGCGCGCCCGGCCCGCTTCGGGGGCCGGCGGGCCGTCCGGGTCGAAGCCGCGGCCGTTGTCGGCGATGTCCAACGAGATCTGGTCGTCCAGGCAGGTCAGGGTCAGCGCGGCCCGCGTCGCCGCGGCGTGCTCACGCACATTGGCCAGCGCGCCCTGGGCGATGCGCAGCAGTGCCGCCTCGACCCGCTCCGGCAGTGGGCCCGGGGTGCCGTCGAGCCGGAAGACCACCGTCAGTCCCGGACCGCTCTCGCGGTCGGCGAGTGCGCTGAGCGCCTCGGCCAGGGTGCGCTCGGCGAGGTCGGCCGGGGCCAGGTCATGGACGAACCGGCGGGCCTCGGCGAGGCTGCGGGACGTGATCTCGGCCGCGTCCCGGATGTGCCCGCGGGCCGTGTCCGGGTCCGCCTGCCAGACGCGCTCGGCGGCCTGCAGCAGCATTTGCTGACTGGACAGGCTCTGCGCGACGGTGTCGTGGATTTCCGTGGACAGCCGCTGTCGCTCCGTCAGGATGCCCGCCCGCCGCTCGGTGGCGGCCAGATCACGGCGGGTGCGGACCAGGTCGTCGATCAGGACGCGCTGCCGGGCCGCCTGGCGCTGCAGATGAACCAGGACGGCGGTGGCCACTGCGGCGATGGCCGGCGGGGCGATGACCATATTGGGATTGAGCGCGCCCTGTGACACCCGCACCTGGGAGGCGACGACCAGCGCAGTGAGCCCGGCCACCACCGGCACCGCGATCCGCGCGGGCAGCGTGTGCAGGCCGGCGAACAGCAGCGGCATGGCGCACCACGTGGCGCTCGGCGCGAGGGCGAGCAGGACGATCCAGACGGCCGACACCGCACCCAGCCAGGCCAGGTGCCGGGCGGAGGGCCGGCCGCCGGGGCGCGGCGCGGGTGCCAGCAGCCGTCCGAGGACGTAGAGCAGCCAGAAGACGGCGAACAGCGCGATCACCCATGCGGTACGCATGTCGCCCGGGTCACGGGTCAGGAAGCGGGCGAGCGAGGAGCCCAGCAACAGGACGAATGCCGCGTGCATGACCGCCGTCAACCATCGCCCGTCCGGATCGGCCCGCTCCCCCTCCCCCGGGGAAAGGCTCCCGATCGCCGCCGTCACAGACCGCACGACCGACGTGATTGTTTACCGTGCCGCACCGACGGCCTCCTCATCGCCTCGCTCGGCTCTCCTCGCAGGCAGTCCCAACGTGCATGGCGTGCTCAACGTGCCCGACATGGTGCCGCAACATCCGATCGGCTGACAGCGGCATCCCTCGAACTGTCCCCGTAGCGGAGCCGGTCAGCCGCATCCGGCACGCGTTCGTACACCGAGGCTGGTATCGAGACTTGCGAGGCGAGGCGGCACGGCCGCCGCGTCCGCACCGAGCGAGGAGGACCGCGTGCCTGCCAAGAACGTCACCGTCAACCGCGCCACCCTCGGGCACCGCATCGCCTATGCGCTGCGCCACCCCGAGCGGGTGCCGCGCCACATGGCCCGTGCTGCCCGGGACGCGTGGCTGCGCCACCGCTGGCCGGACCACATCTCCTACTACCGCGCGGTGATGCGGTCCGACACCCGCGCCGACCCGGACGCGGCGGTCGGCAGCCGCAGCCACGAGCGGTGGCTGGCACTGGGGGCGATGCAGTTCGACTACCTGCTCGGCCACGGCCTGCGCCCGGAGCACCGGATGCTGGAGATCGGTTGCGGCAACCTGCGGGCGGGCTGGCGGTTCATCCGGCACCTGGAGCCGGGGCACTACTACGGCATCGACATCTCACCGGACATCCTCGTCGCCGCTCAGGACACGATCGTGCGCGTGGGGTTGCAGAAGCGTCTCCCCACACTGACGCCGGTCCGCGACCTGACCCTGCGCTTCCTGCCCGAGGCCCATTTCGACGTGGTGCACGCGCACAGTGTCTTCTCGCACTCCCCGCTCCCGGTCATCGAGGAGTGCCTGGCCAACGTCGGCCGGGTGCTGGCACCGGAGGGCTGGTTCGACTTCACCTTCGACCGCACCGAGGGCAAGGAGCACCAGGTACTGCGGGAGGACTTCTACTACCGCACCGAGACACTCATCGCCCTGGCCGAAAAGCACGGCCTGGCGGCCCGCTTCATGGCCGACTGGGAGGACCTGCCGCACGGCCAGTCCAAAATCCGCGTCACGCACGGCCCGGACAACGCCAGCGAGCGGCACCAAACACCGAACGCACCGCGGCCCTGACGGACTTCCTCCACACCTACGACCACCACCGCAGCCACACCGCACTCGAAGGCAAGCCACCGATCATCCGCGTGAGCAACGCTCCAAGTCAAAACACCTAGGGCTTGTCCCTGATGCCCGCATCGAGGCCGCTCGCCTACCGTCATGAGCAGTGCTGACCTCCCGGTCAGCCGATCCACTCGCACCGAACTCGTGCGTTACGGAGGCTTGATGAAGGCGATCGTCCAGGACCGGTACGGCTCACCCGAGGTTCTGGAGCTCAGGGAGGTCGACAAGCCGGTGGTCGCCGACCACGAGGTGCTCGTACGGATCCACGCGGCCGCGGTCAACGCCCGCGACTGGCATCTCATGCGGGGCGACCCGTACCTAGCGCGCCTGGTGCTCGGGGTCGGCAGGCCGAAGACGAAGATCCGGGGCACGGACTTCGCGGGTCGGGTGGAAGCGGTGGGCAAGGACGTGAAACGGTTCCGTCCCGGTGACGAAGTATTCGGTGAAGCCGACGGAGCATTCGCCGAGTACGTGTGTGCCGCGAACGACGTACTGGAGCCGAAACCGGTCAACCTGACGTTCGAGCAGGCGGCCGCAGTGCCGCTGGCGGGGAACACCGCCCTCATGGGCCTTCGTGATCTGGGGCGAGTACAGCCGGGACAGAGGGTTCTGGTCAATGGTGCGTCAGGTGGTGTGGGGACCTTCGCCGTGCAGATCGCCAAGTCGTTCGGCGCGGAGGTGACCGGCGTGTGCAGTACGAGAAACGTGGACCTGCTCCGGTCGATCGGCGCGGACCACGTCATCGACTACACCCGGGAGGACTTCACCCGGAGCGGACCGCGGTACGACGTCGTTCTCGACCTGGTGGGGAACCGTTCGTTGAGCGAGTGCCGACGCGCCCTGACGCCCGCGGGGACGCTCGTTCTGTCCGGTGGGGGCATGTCCGAAGGCGGCAGTCTTGTCGGGCCGATGGGGCTCATCCTCAGAGGGCAGGCGCTGTCACGTTTCGTCCGCCATCGGGTGCTCGTCCTCACGGCGACGCCGAGCAAGGAGAACCTGGCGGCGCTGAGGGAACTCGCCGAGTCCGGAGAGGTTACCCCGGTCATTGACCGTACCTACCCGTTGAGCGAGGTGCCCGAGGCCATCCGGTACCTCGAAGTGGAGCACGCGCGCGCGAAGGTCGTCATCACCGTGTGACGGACCGCCGCGGCCCAGTCATCCACACCGCCGAGGGCGCCCGTCGTGCTCGCGCCCGGATCCTGGCGCCCTCACGGTGAGGCGCCCGCCGAGTGAGATGCCCATAAGGGGGCACACAGTGACATAGAAGAGCATTTCGTCTGATGCAGGACAGGAGGAGGCTGCCATGTCGAAGAAGCGGCGGGAGCCCTCACACGGCGAAGGACCGAGCCAGTTCAAAGGGCCTGACCAGCACGGTTGGGCGCCCGATGTGGACGACAAAGACCAGAACAATCCCAGCGGCCACCGGTCGTTCCACCCCGATACATATGCGCCCGGGCCGAAGAAGGGCCGTCGGGCCAGCCACGAGGACAAGGAAGCCTCGACGGCCGGTACGCCGGTGAAGAGCGAAAGCCGCAGCGGCGAGGACCAGGGCGGCAAGTCCGCCGAGGAGGGAATGCGCGACACAGGCCGCCGCGGCCGCTCGCGGCGCCCCAGCGGCTCCAAGGACGCCTCGACGTTCACCGGCGTGGATCCACAGGACCCGCAGACCGGTCACTCGGGGCGCTGAGGCCGGCCGTCTGCGTACGACCCGCCTTTACGTGGTGAGCAGCGAGTCGTCTTCGGGTCGGGCGCCCGGGAGTTGGTAGCGGGCGGCGATGACCGCCGCGTCGATGTCACTCGTGCCAGTGGAGAGGCACAGGGTGTACGCGACGTCATCCATCCGCTGGTGAACTTCGCGGCTGCCCTTCTCGGCGTGCAGGATCCTCAGCGCCTCGTACTGCTGGACAAGGTTTCCCAGCACCGCGGGGTGTGCCATCAACACGGCAGTCTCCTTCGTATCAAGTGTGTCTCCCGGTCTGCTCCTGCTGCCCACGTTCGGCATCTCCATGCTCGGAGCGGGGCTACGTGCTGAGAGGCGACAGTCCGCGATCACGAAGAGCACCGGAGTCTCGTGCGGCGGACGCGCGGAAGGCCTGAATGGTGCGGCACAACCGCCCCATCACGTGAGGGAAGGCAGAGCCTCTGGCCATACAGAGTCGCCTCGATGTCTGCACAATGGATGACAAAGACGCCTGAGCCTCGACCGGCACCCCATGGGCGGAGCGAGGCGATGCGTGCCGCGGTGGAAGGCGACAGTCGTGCCGTCAGATCGGTCGGGGGGCGAGAACGCTCCTGGTCCCCTCTGGTCCGAGCCCGGGACGCTGCTGGAACACGTGTCCATTGCCGTCCTCGGCATCGACGAGGACAACCGGATCTGCTACTGGGGGCCCGGCGCGCAGGACCTCTTCGGGCACGACCCCGCGGCGGTGCTGTCCAGACCCGCCGCCGTCCTCTTCCCGGATCCGCCCCAAGGCGCCCCTGACGCTGCGGTCCGGCTGGCGGAGCGGGGCCGCACCCTCGGGTACTGGCGCGGCCGGCTGCCGGCACGACACCTGGACGGCGCGGTCTTCGACTGCGGTTTCAGAGTCTTCCCGGTGTCCGGCGCCGGAGGCCGTTCGGTGGTCATGGCCCTGGCGAGCCGCAGCGACGAACTCGATCGGGTCAAGACCAACCTGGCCTTCCTCGATGCCCTCTTCGAGACCTGCCCCATTGGCCTGGTGATGCTCGACGAGGAGCTGCGATACGTCCACCTCAACCAGGCCCTCGCCGACATGGACAGCCTCCCCATCGGGGAGCACCTCGGACGGCGCATGGAAGAGATCATGATCACCTCCGACGGCGGCGAGTACCAGCGGAAACTGCGCGCAGTCGCCGCCGGGGGACGGCCCGTCGTGGGCGCCCTGGTGGGTGTGCGCACGCCGGGCCACCCGGATCGGGATCAGGTGAGGTCGGTGAGTTTCTTCCCCCTCACCGGTGCGGTCGGCTCCCGGCCCGGAGTGGGCGGGCTGCTGGTGGACGTGACCGACCGGGAGCAGGCCATCATGGAGGCAACCGCCGGTAGGCAACGGCTGGCCCTCCTGGACCGGGCTGCTGCCCGGATCGGCACCACCCTGGACGTGGACGTCACCGCCCGGGAGCTGGTCGCGGCCGCGGTTCCCGACTTCTCGGACGCCTCCGTCGTGGAACTCGTGGAGTGGATGGACGAGCCTGAGGTGTTCGACCCGGAACAGCCGCTGGTCACCCGCCGGATCGCCTCCGGCACCATCCTGCCCCCACCCGCAACCGAGCTCGTGAGCGGGCTCGAGACCGTCACGTACCCGCCGGGCTCCGCCATCCACCGGATGCTGCTGACGGGCCGCCCCGTCTCCGTCCTCGTGAACGACGAATTCATGACCCGGACCGTCATCCACCAGGCCCGCGCCCAGCTCCTGCGAGACAGCGGCCTGGCCTGCATCCTTCTCGCCCCGCTCATCGCCCGAGGCACGGTCCAGGGCATCACCATGTTCGGACGCTCCGCAGCCAGGCCCGCCTTCACCGAGGAGGACCTCAGCCTGGCCGGTGAACTCGCCTCCCGCGCGGCACTCTGCCTGGACAACGCGCGCCTCTACAGCCGAGTGCAGGACATCGCGCTCACCCTCCAGCGCGCGCTACTCCCCAGCGCCCTGGCGACCAGCCCTTACGTGCAGGTCGCCCACCGCTACTTGCCCGGCAGCCACCTCACCGAGGTCGGCGGCGACTGGTACGACGTGATCAACCTGCCCGACGGCCGGGTCGCCCTGGTCGTCGGTGACGTGATGGGACACGGGGTGCCGGCCGCCGCGGCCATGGGACGGCTGCGCATCACCGCCAAGGCACTCGCCAGACACAACCAGGAACCGGACCACCTGCTCACCGAGCTCGACGCCTGTGCCCAGGAGGCAGGAATCGAGCTGGCGACCTGCCTCTACATCCTGTACGACCCCTCGACCGGGCGCGCCCGCATCGCCAGCGCCGGACACCCGCCGCCCCTCGTACGCCACCCGGACGGCACGGTCGAGACCGTCAGCGACGTTCTTGGAGTCCCCCTCGGGGTGGGCGGTCATCCCTTCAAAACAATCGAGATCACCCTGCCTGAGGACGCCATTCTCGCCCTGTATACCGACGGCCTCATCGAAGCACGCGGCCAGGACATCGAAGAGGGCCTGGCCGCGGTACGGGCCGAACTCCGCAGAGCACCAGGCCAGTTGGAAGAAACAGCGGACCGCATGCTGTCGAGCCTGCTGCCCGACCCGCCGGACGACGACACGGTGCTCGTCCTCGCCCGCGTCCGCCGCAGTCCGTAGTGGACGTGCGGGCGGCCTCGCCAACCCCCCGGGGGCGTCGACAATGGTGTTAGAACGGGCGAAAGCGGGGCAGACGCCCTACGCCCACGGTGGACAATCTGAAGGGATTCGCACCATGATCCTTCTCGGGCTTCTGCTACTCCTAGCGACCGGAGCCTTCGCCGGGCTGCTGATCGCCTACAACACCTCCGGTGGCCCGGAATACACCGTGACGATGTTCGACAACGACGTGGCCACCATGAACAGTCTGTCCATCTTCCTGGCCGGACTCGCCCTGGCCCTGCTCTTCTGCCTTGGGGTCGCCATGATCATGGCCGGCAGCGCACGGCGGCGGCACCGATCCGTCGCTCGGAGGGATACGCGAGCCCCGGTGGAAACGGCCGAGCGCGACGCCGTGCGCGATCGGCCCGCGGAGGGCCAGGCACCCGCCGACCAGGCACGGACGGGATCCCCTCGCCACAAATTCCGGCACCATTTCGGGCATTAGACCCGCGTCGTCGGCGCCGGTGGTCACCGCCTCACCCTGGGCAAATTCGTCGGCCTTGGTGGTGCCCGCGCCTAAGGGGTGTCGTCACATGTCCGGCCGCTGCGGCACGGGCTGTACTGCTGGTCATCCCGGCGTCGGCCCTCCGCACCCGCGATGGTCTCGCGCAGCACCTCGCGGGCCGCAGCGAGCTCGGCCGACTGCTGTTCGAGGGCGCGCAGCTGGTCGCGGAGGGCGTCGAGCACGCCGGGGCAGGGCTGCACGGCGGCCGTGCCGGTGGTGCAGGGCAGCACCTGGCGGATGACGCGGGTGGGCAGCCCGGCCGCGAGAAGGGCGCGGATGCGCCGTACGGCGGCAACGTCGGAGTCGGCGTAGGCCCGATAGGCGTTGGGCAGCCGCTCGGGCCGCAGCAGCCCCGCCCGCTCGTAGTGGCGCAGCAGCCGCTCGTTGGTCCCGGTCCGCTCGGCCAACTCCCCTATCAGCAAGGGTCTGCCCCCTCTCGCTTGACCTTCCAATGGTGTCAGGGATCAACACTGGCCCCCGGCGCCCGCATTCCGCCGGCGGCCCGCACCACAGGAAGGCGCACATGATCATCGATGCCCACAGTCATGTCCACGACCCGCTCGACGCCCACCTGTCCGCGCTGGACGACGCGGGCGTGGATCGTACGGTCCTCTTCCCCACCCGCCCGCACCCGGAACGGGCGACGGACCTGGCATCTCTCCGACACGAGATGAGCGTGCTGGACCGCGCGCTGACGGGCGGGACCGACGGCAGTACGGACGCAACCGGCGACGACGGCTACGCCATGGCGCGGCGGGAGCTGGACGAGGCCCTCGCCGCCCACCCCGCCCGCTTCCTGGGCTTCGGCTCCGTACCCCTGGGCCGTCCCGCCGCCGAGACCGCCGCCGCGGTGGCGCGCAACGTGGCCGATCGCGGACTGCACGGCATCGGGGAGCTCACCCCGCCCCCAAACCAGGCGGCCCTGGTCGAGCCGGTGCTCCAGGCGGCGTGCGACCACGCCGGCCTCCCGGTGGTCGTCCACGGCTACTCCCCCACGACCGCAGCGGACCTACGCACCCTGGTCGGCCTGGCGGCTCGCTATCCGAGGGTGCCGCTGGTGATCAGCCAACTGGCCGGAGCCAACTGGATGGAGGCGATCGAACTGGCCCGGGACACGCCGAACATCTACCTGGAACTGTCCACGGCGAACATCATCTTCGCCGTCCGCCTGGCCATCCGCGAACTTCCCACCCGCACCCTCTTCGGCTCGGACGCCCCCTACGGCGACCCCCTCCTGTCCCGCGCCACGGTGGAACGGGTCACGCCGCCCGGCGAGGTCCGCGAGCGGGTGCTGGGCGGGAACCTGGCGGAGCTGCTGGGCTTGGGATGAGGCAGGAAGTTCATTCGTGCGCTGTTGCCCGGCCCGGTCGAGGCGCCGCGAACGGCTCGATGATCGCCGGGTGCTCAACGTCCGGCGGTGCAGCGTGTGCGCCGCCCGGCTGCCCGGGGGCGGCAGGCGGTCGCGCCGGTACTGCTGGGCGGCCTGCCGAGTCGGACGATGCCGGCGAAGGCGGCGGTCGCCCGCGTTCTGGCAGTCCGAGGCTGCTCAGCGCAGTACGGCCGCCAGCAGGTCGGCGCCCAGCGCCGTCAGATCGGACAGATTGAGGGTGTAACGGACGTAACGACCGTGCCGCCGGGTCGTGAGCAGGCCCGCGCGGCGCAGGACAGCGAGGTGGCGGGAAACCTCCGGGGGTGAAAGTTCCCAGCCGTGGGCCAGCTCACCGGTGGTGTGCGGGCCGCGGGCCAGGGTGCGCAGCAGCCGCAGCCGTACCGGATGTGCGAGTGCCTCCAGCCGTAGGGTGACCGTTTCCAGCGATACCGGCTCTGATGGACTCGGCTCGGCCACGGGGTACTGCACCACCGGCTGCCACCCGGACGCGTGAACCACCACCAGGTGCGGGCCGGCGAAGACACTGGGGATGAAGGTGACCCCGGTGCCATGGGCGGCGGTCGCCTTGTCCTGCAGCTTGTCCACGATGATGCAGTCGCCGTCCGGTGCCAGGGTGACTGCGGCGGACACCGATGCGAGTGCCGCCCCGGTGCCCTGGCGCTTCAGCAGGTCGTTCTTCAGGCGCAGATCGGTGGCGAGCTGCACGGCGACGCCCGCCCAGGCGGCGTCGAAGAAGGCCTCGGCGCACTGTTCGAGGGTGTGGCGCACCCGCGCCCGCACAGCGGCCGGGTCCGCGAGCAGCCGTTCCGCGAAGGCCTCTTGCCGCGCGCCGCGGGCCTGTGCCAGGTCCAGGGCCCGCTCGCGCGCAGTCGCGTCGGTGAGCGGCGACGTCGCGGCGAAGTGGACCCGGTTGCTGCCGCACGTGGTGACGAGCGCGGCGGTCACATACGTTTCGTCGTCGATCCGGTCCACGTCGTCCAACTCCTCGGCGAGGGTCGGCCGAGGTCGGGCAGGGACCAGGAAGTCGGCCTGGGAGGAACGCCAGAGGAACTCCGCCTCCCGCAACCGCTCGGCCAGCTCCGGCCGCAGCCCGGCCCAGACATCCCCGGCCCAGCCGGCGAGCTGCGGATGATGCCCGGGCTCGGCCAGCACGTGCAGCATCGCGGTCAACTCGGCCAGCGGGGAGGCGGCGAACCGCAGTCGCTCGGACGGCAGGCCACTGATGTCGATCCTCAACGTCACCCCCTCAGCATCCCTGACCGGACGGCCGGCGACGGCGTCGGTTGACAGTGTCCGTCAACCGACGCACCCAGCCCTGCGGCCGAACGCACCGTTGACGCCATGACAACCACCACCAGGATCCAGCCCCGCGCCCTCGTCCGTGCCTCCCAAGGCCCCCGCCATGCCGTCGCCCTGGCCGTGGACGCGCTCGGTGGATGATCCAGGACTGCGCACGCTGCGGTCGTCGGGCCTCGAAGTCAGCCAAGTGGTCGGCCGGTCCGATCTGGTGAGCTGTCACCGGCGGGCTGAGCGCGCTCGCGCACCAGCGGCCGTTCCTGGAGGTGTGGCCTGTTCCCGCATTGAACCGGACCGAGGGCGTGTGTGAACCTCACCCCAAGCGACGCACCGGCAGGACCACTTGGTGCATGAGCAGGCCGCGCAGGGGGATCGGACATGTTGCGCATCCACTTCGGCAGCACGGACCTCTCATCCAGTCGCATGGCCTCGCGCCCCGATCCACTGTGGGAGATCGCCTGCAGCCTGCACCGCTTCCAGACCGCCAGGGGCCGGTGGGCGTACGCCGACTGGTTCCGCACAACGCGGGCCGCGCTGACCGGAACGCCCCTGGGCAAGGCCGTGCGGACGCTGCTCATCCCGCTGTTCCCGCGCACGGCCTACTTCCCCGACTTTCTGACGCCGCAGGAGGGGGCCGAAGGGCTGAACGCGGCCCTGCAGGCCATCATCGACACCCCCGCGGAGCGTGTACGCGACGAGATCGCCCGGCTCGACCATGTCAGGGGTGCGCCGCCGTGGGCCCACCGACTCACGGACAAAGAAGACAGAGAGCAGCTCGTCACCGTCCTACGGTCCTACCACGAGGCACTCATCGCTCCCTACGGCGACCAGATGCAGGCCGCCGTGGACGCCGAGCGATGCGTCCGGGCTCGTACGGTCCTGGACGCCGGCACACCGGGACTACTGCAGGGCCCGGCAGCCATGGCCCGCTGGACGCCGCCGGCGCTGGAGGTCGAGTACACCTCCGAGGACCGCGATCTGTACCTCGACGGCCGCGGGCTGCGGCTCGTTCCCTCCTATTTCTGCTGGCGCGAACCCATCTCCTTCGCTGACCCGCAACTGCCGCCGGTGCTGCTCTACGCGCTCCAGCACCCAGCCGCCGGCGGGACACGGCCCTCCGAGGAGACACTTGCCGCACTGCTCGGCCGGACCCGGGCAGCCATCCTGTGCTTGACGGCCGAAGGTGCCACCACGTCCGAACTCGCTCGCCTCACAGGCATATCACCTGCGTCGGCGAGCCATCACACGACGGTTCTCCGCGACGCCGGCCTGGTCACCAGCCGACGCCACGGCAACACCGTCCTGCACACCCTCACCCCGACCGGAGCCGCCCTGTTGCGGCGCCCGCCGACGGCCCGGGAATCACGTCACCAGGCATGACCGAGACCGCTGTGATGCCCAATCACGGATTACTCCTGCTCCGCCGCGGGCCGGTCCACGAGGCGGTCCCAGTCCAGCGAGCTCGAACCCTCGCCCCGGCCGGTCGAGCGCCGGACGCCGTACCAGACGACGACGCGTCCGTTCGGCATGCGGGTCCGGTTGTAGGCGGCGGAGAGCCGGGTCCCCGCGCGTGGCACCTCCTCCTCGTGCACGAAGTACGGCTGCCCGGCGCTCAGGCCCTCGCTCAGCAGCGTGGTCCGCGGCCGCACCGGCACCGGCGGCGTTGTGGTGCCGTCGAGCACACGGGGCATGGCTCCGCGCTGCAGCTGGATCTCCCGGTTGTCGCCGGGCACATGCACCGGGATGAACGGAATCCAGTTCTCCGGCACCGTGTTCATCGCCTCGTACGCGATCGGCGCCGACGGGGCCGGCGGCGTGTGCGCAGGGGCGAGCAGTCGGCGGTGTGCCAGGGTCTCCCGCGCCGCCTCCTCGCCCCGCAGTGAGTCGCCGGTGGCGAGCAGTACCGAGCGCTCGACACCCCACACCATGTTGGCGGCTTCGTCGCGGATCAGCACGACCTCCTCGACTGTCGGCCCGTCAACCACTCCGGGCACGCTCGGCGGCAGGAAGAACCCGGTGTCGGCGGCGACCGGCGCCTCGCCCTGGATGTCCAGGTTGAACATCGACCATCGCTGCCAGTCGTCGTCGGAGCCGGCACCCGCGGGCTCGACCCAGAACCGCCGTCCGAAGACGTCGGTCACGACCAGACCGTCGACGCGGGCCAGCGTGCCCGTGTCGAGGTCGCACGGCAGCACGAACCAGTCGTTGCTGTAGGTCAGCGCGAACTCCATGAACAGCAGCCGGATGAGGTCCGTGGTGTCGGCGGTGATCGCGCCGAAGTCGGTGCGCCCGTCCTCCATCGCCCACAGCCGGGGCAACGGCATGCCGGAGAACCGTACGGTGCCCGGCACCGCGGTACGGATCACCTCTCCCGGCGCGCCGGTGGCGCCCAGCGTCAGCCCGGACGTGTCATAGGAGAAGGCATGCCAGTCGAGGTGGCCGCCCGGATACTCCTCCGCGGCGAGCACGGTTTCGCCGGAGGCCTCGGGCGCGGCCAGATCGAAGCGGTGCTCCAGCCGGGACGGGTCGTACGCCTGGGCGGCGGGCGGCTGCGTGATCAGGTCGTCGAACCATCCGACGAACCTCGGGATCAGCGCGTCGAGCTGCTGCTTCTGGAACTGGGAGACCACTCCCTGAATGCCGTCCCAGGCGTGCCCGCCGTTCTTCAGGTGCACATAGAACTCGTAGCCGTCCATCGCGCGTCCGGCCACCGCCTGCATCGTCGCCCACACCTCGGCGTGCGCCACCAGAGCGGTGTCCCCCTCGGCCGCCGGGTCCGGCAGCCGGATCGGCCAGCGCTCGACGTAGGAGCCACGGTGGTGCAACGGCGCAAGCTTCAGCCACCGGCGCCCCATCGCCAGCCGCAGGTCGAAGGAGACCCGGTCGGCCCCGATCCGAAACGGCAGAGGGCGGCGCTCCACCACGGTCTCCAGCGGCAGCCCGCCCGGCAGGTCGCCGGGCGGGGTCTCCCGGGGGCGGTAGCGGCCGGGCTTGGTGGTGCGCATGTGGTACTTCGCGGTGACCGGGGTGCCGGCGTCCTCCCCCTGGAACTCGCCGAACTGCCATTGACGGGTGAGCATCCACAACGGGTCGCGGACCTCGGCCCGCAGCGCGCGCCCGAACTCGGTGCTCCGCGGCCTGCCTTCCAGCCGGTTCCACACCGTCACCGTGGGGAATTCGCGGGCGGCGAGCGCGGCCCGCATGTCCTGGATGGTGGTACGAACCATGGTCAGCCCCTCGCCGGTCGCAATGGGCCGCTCGCCGGCGGCTGATCGTTGTTGATGGAGAGATCGGTCGAGATCGTGATCGGCGACGCCGTCGCCGTCATGACCGTGGCGGGCAGCAGCTGCGCGTACGCCGTCCCGTCGATCTCGGTGGGTTCGACGGCGCGCGACCGCGCCAGGTCGAGCGTCTCGTGCAGCGCGGCGACCAGGTCGTCCCAGTTCCAGGCGCCCGTGCGCTTGGGTGGCGCGACCAGCAGCATGGTCTGCGGCGGCTCCGAGCCCGGACGGTCGTAGTGCAGGGCGATGCCGGTGGTTTCCGCCTTCGCGGGGAGCGTCTCGGTCCATTCGTCGATCAGGAGCGCGCAGTAGGTGTCGTGCGGATTCGGCTGGTCGCTGTAGTGCGCGGTGTAGAGCAGCCGGTCGCTCCTGAGCTGATAGCTCGCGGGCAGCTCCATGGCCAGCCACGGGGCGTTCTCCTCGAACGGGAACTGTACGGGGAGCAGTTCGGGCTCATGCCCGCCGAGCGCGTCGGTCAGCAGCGTGACCCGCTCCCACACGCTCAGCCGGGGCCGGACCCGGGCCACGCCGTGCACCCAGTCGTCCACCGGGAAGTCACGGTCCAGATGGTCCGTGAGCTTGCCCCGCCTCGATGCGAGGTACCCGTCGCGCCAACCGCCGCCGAGCTCGTCGGGCACGGTGAACTCGTGGACCGCGAGCGCGTCCGAGCCGATCAGCGCCCGGATGGCGGCGACGGCGGCGGTGACCCGGTCCTTTCCGGCGGCCACTGCGTCGTAGCGGGCGAGCTCCGCATCGGCGGCGGTCAGCCGCTCGCCGACGTCCGCCCGCAGGTCCGCGGCGCGCGCCGCGAGCCCGGTCAGGAACGCGATCACCGCGTCCTCGGTCGGTGTGAGATCCAGGCCCTCCGGATCGAACGCGGTGATCGGCTGCAGGGCGCCCACGTCGCGCAGGAGCCCCGACAGGGTCGAGCGGTTTGTCTTCGCGATCCCCTTCAGCCCGGACAGGCGGGCGTCGAACGCGGCGCGGCGGCCGGCCACGATCCCCCGCAGCTGCTGTGGCGTACGCGGCCGCGGGCTGGTCGGCGTGGTCGTCAGCAGCCGTTCGGCCTGCTGCAGCAGGCCGAACCTGACCTCGACCGGGGTGCCCGCGGGCAGCGCGTCGTTGGCCGCAATCTTGGCGTCCGCCGCGGCCAACGTGGCCGTCATGCGGTCGGCCACCACGTCCACCGCGGCGAGCACCTCGCGAAACCGGTCGCGCCGCCACTGGGCCAGCTCGCCCCAGCCACTGCGCACCATGCCGAAGCCCGCTGCGGTGATCGCGAGCTCGGCCATCCGGACCAGGTGGTCGTCGACGTCGGAGAGCAGCTCGGCGCGGTTCTCGCCGGGATCGGCCAGCGGCTCGCCGAGATCGTCAATGAACTCGTCCACCTCCAGGGAGAAGTCGCGCATGGCCTCGCGTACGGCCGCGGGACGGGCCCGGGGCAGGTCCACGTTCTCGTCGAGCGCGGAGCCGGTCGTCTCGGTGCCTGACGGCGGCACGAGGTCGCTCGGCCGGAGCGGGCGGGCCGTGAGCAGTAGCTGCCGCAGGGCGGAGATGAGCGGGGACAGCTCGAAGAGCGTGATTTTGCCGTGGACGCGCTCGGTGTACCGGATGAGCGGCTCGGCGTCGGGGCGGATGTTGCCCATCTGCATGACCCGGCCGATGATCCGGTCGTCAAGGTCGGCCATCGCCGCGGCGTCGTTCGGCCGCAACGCCCACAGCAGATCGATCGGCTGCACACCGAGCTCGGCCAGGTTGACCACCCGGTCGCGGTCGTCACCGGTCCGCGGGTCCGTCCAGGTCACCCGGCAGGCCACCTGGCCCTGGGCCGGCAGCACCCGGGCCAGCCAGTCGTTGACGCCGGGCTCGCCGCTGCCACGCGGGGTCATGTGCCCGCCGGGCACCGGCGACGCCTTCGGATGGCGGCCGGCCCGCACGTGCAGGCCGACCCGGTGGTTCAGGCTGACCCCGCTGCGCGGTGTCGCGGCCACGACCGGTTCGGGCGGGAAGCCCGACTTGGTGTAGGCCTCGAAGACGGCGCCGGCGCGGTCGGGGTTGCCGAGTACGGCCTGGTGCACACCCTCCGCGACGGCCAGGTCGGCCAGCGCGTCGTGGATCTCCACGAGCCGCTGGACCTCCTCCTCGATGGCCTGGGCCTGTGCCGGCTCGGCGTCGGGCAGCTCGGTGTGCCCGAACGGATACGTGGCCGGACCGGTGCGCGTGACGTGCCGTACGAGCTCCAGCCCGTCGACCACGTTGCGCGCCTCCATCTGCTCGATCGCGGTGCCCCCGGGCGGCTCGGTGCCCGGCAGCTTCGTTGCGACCAGCGGGAACGCCGTGCGCAACGCGAGGATGAAGAAGTCGACTTCGGCCACATCGTGCTTGTCGTGCAGCCCGCGCTCGAACCGGTACCCGAGCAGCGCGCCGAGTGACTGACCGGCACGGATGCCCTCGATGAACGACAAGGCGATGCGTACACGTTCGGAACTGAGGTTGACCGCCATGGTGCCCGGGTTGTCGGGGCCTCCGTTGGCCAGATAGCCGGTGCGCAGCAGCGCTGCGGTCGTGGCGTGGTTCAACGAGGGCGTGTGGATGTGCCCGCCGCTCTCCGGGTCACGCAGCAGCGGGCCGCTCCCCGGCGGGGTGAAGACCTGAGCCAGCCGACCGGAGAGCTGTACCTGCTCGAACGCGCCGCGAGGACGGATGTCCTCCAGCCAGCCGAAGGCGCCGAGGTGCAGCCCGGTCGTGGCGGGGCCGCTGCCCGTGGGCCCGTACCGCATGGTGAACAGCCGCTCGGTGGCGAGTCCCAGCCGCCAGGCGTCCAGCCGGTAGGTGGAGCAGTCGATGTGCTCGGCGAGTGCGCGTTCCAGCCGCGCGGTCGGCACCTGCGCGAGCAGGTCGACGGCATCGAGCTGCTCGGCGAGATCGGCCGTGGCCGGGCGCTGCCCGATGACCCGTGGGATGAAGTCGGCGATCAGTGTGTCGGGCGCGCCCGTCACATCGGGGTCGGTGGCGTACAGCCGTCCGTACCGGCTCTCGCTGACCTGGGTCCGGGTGCTGATGTGCACGAACGGCTGCTCGCGGCGCGCCGCGAGCAGTTGGGCCTCGTCGCCGCCGTGCGCGGCCGCCGACAGCCGCAGCGCCGCCTCGTCGTACGCCGTGAGCACGGCGTGCCGCAGCAGCAGGTAGAGCAGCGCGGTGGGTTTCCCACCGCTGAACCCGTCCTCGCGGCGTACGGCGTTGAAGTCGGCACGCGCGAAGTGCGCGAGCCAGGCGAGGTAGTTGCGGCCGTCGTCGGAGGAGACGTGCACCGGCCGGCTCTCCGACATCGGAAGGTCGTCCACGATCGGGCCGCGCAGCGCGTGCTGACGGCCGGTGAACAACCGCGTGGACGCGTCGGGATCGGGCCGCTGCGGGTCGTAGCCGAGGTGGGTGAGCAGTGTGCGGATCCGCCCCCGGACGTTGAGCGTGTCCAGGGCGGTGATGACGTCCGTGCCGAAGCCCTCCAGGTTCAGCCGGTTGAAGTAGTCCTCGGCGCTCTGCCCGTAGCGCTGGTGGAACTCCACCGAGGCCGGGTGCGCGGCGAGCAGGTCGAGCAGCAGCTGGTGCGGATCCGCGTCCTTGCCCAGGTGCGGCACGTCGGCCGCGAGCTGCTGCCAGTCGCCGGCCATGGTCTGCAGCACGGTGTGCAGCCGCCTGCGGTGTGCTGCGGCGGTGTCGTTGTCGGCCCAGGCCATACGGGAGAAGGCGGTCGTGACCAGCAGCCCGTACGGCTGCCTTCCCACCTGCACGGTGGGCAGTGGGCCACGTCCGCTGACGTACCGGGTGAAGAAGGACCGGGTGGCGTCCACGGCGGCGGTCCCGAAGACCGGGTTCAGCATGGTGTGCAGGTGGTAGCCCCAGGTGGCGGGCCACAGTGCGGTGTTCATCGCCCGCGCCTCGCGCGTGTCGGTGCCGTCGGTGCCGATCAGCTGCCGGGTCACCTCGGGGTTGATGCCGAGCAGCTCGGCCAGCCACTGGCCGTCGGTCTTGCCCCGCCAGTCTCCCGGTGGTGCGGGAGAGGACGGGCCCTCGAAGACGGCGGTGTAGCTCTCCTCGGCCTCGTCCCCCGTGCCGTGACCGGACTGCGCATCACCCGTGTTGTTGGTGGGTGTGCCCTGGCGCAGCAGTCGGTAGCCTGCGCGGCTCTGCGACTGCCGGGCGATCAGTCCCTCCAACTCGGCCTTGGCCTGCGTGGGGCCGGACTTGACGCGTACGCCGATCGCGATGAGCCGGTCCAGGCCGCCCCTGATCGCGTCGGTCAGCGGGATGCGGAATCCCATTCCGGCCTGGACCGCGCTGTTGAAGTCGGTCAGCCAGGCGAGCGCCGGCGGCACCTTCAGGTCACCGTTCTGTGCTCGCAGTTGGTCGGCGGGCGCCGTCGAGGGGTCCGGGCTGACGGCGAGCTCCTCCGGCACGGCGTTGCCCGTGACGTTCACGACCAGTTGGCCGCCCGCGTATCCGAGCAGGGTGAACCGGTCGGGCAGCAGCCTGGCCTTGGCTGCCACCGTCCACGACGAGCCCTTGGTCTGCCCGGCCTGAGCCTTCGGCATGTCCAGGAAGGCCACCGTGATCTGGGCGGTCGCCACACCGGCCGGAGGCACATGGGTCATACCCGCCGGACGGCGTGCGCGGACCCGGGTGGCCCGGGTGGAGCCGACCGCCGACTGCAGGGCCGAGTCGGCGGCCTGCACGGCGGCTTTGGCGCCGGCGGCGCGGTAGATCGCCGTCCAGTAGGTGCGCGTGGGCGGCCGGTCGGCCGCCGGCAGCGGATCGTCGTCCGCGATCACCAGGATGACGTGGTCGGGCCCGGTACGGTGCGGCTCGTCCTGTGGGTTGAGCGGTTTGCGGTTCTCCGCGATCCACTTGGCCCGCCCGGCGCCCGCGCTGTTCACCAGGTCGCGCCAGGCGGACAGGCGCAGCGCACGGTCGCCGCCGGCCTGCCACACCTTGCGCCAGTAACCGAAGGCGAGTTCGTGCTCGTGGTCCGTGCGCTTGGGCTCGAAAGCGTCGACGGCCCACTCGTCGGGAAACACCCGGACCAGCAGCTCGGTGCGGGTGAACACCGTCTCCAGGCGCACCGGTCCGAGCAGCATCGGGTAGGCGTCGCTGAGGTTGCCCGGGATGGGGGCCACGGCCTGCTCGATTCGCCGAGTGTGCGGTTCAGCCATCGCGGAGCATCTCCCTCGCGTGCACGGCGACCAACACGGGCGCCTGGTAGAGGATGTAGGCCAGGTCGCCGGCGCCGATCTGGGCGCTCCAGAGGATGTCCTTGTCCTCCGCGTACTGCTCCTGCTTCGCGGCGTCCGCCGGAGCGGTGGGCGGCTCCAACGCGAGCACAGGGGTACTGGCGTCGAGTGTGAGGTAGCGCGGAGCGCCGGTCGGCGGCCCGGTGAGCACGTCGGGCCAGGCCAGGTCGTTCCAGACCTGCAGCTTGCCCTCGCGGTTGATGTCCAGGCCGAACCTCGGGTCGCCGGGGCGTTCCTTCATGACGAAGAACCAGCCGGCGTCGTCGTTCGGCTCCTCGCCGGAATCGCCTTTGGCCTCGTCCTCGTTGAGGTCGAAGCCGAAGAAGTAGATGTCGGGCGCGGCCTTGGCCTCGTACAACGGCAGCTTGACGATGTCCTCCGACGGCTCGGTGGCGGCCGGGTCGAGATCCATGAGCTTGCGCCCCAGGGAAGGGTCGGGGTTCCCGCCGGGGCCGGGGAGCCACTCGGCGCGGTGCGCGTAGACCACCGTGGTCGGGTACTTCTTCAGCAGCTCGCCTCGGATCACCAGCACGAGCTCGTCGTCCTTCTCGCCGTTGATCTCGCGGTTGTCGTGGTCCCCCAGCTCCGACTCCGCGGTCCAGGTGTCGATCGGCGGGATGTCGAGCAGCCGCTCGCGCCGCTCCTCCGCCGACTCGCCAGGCTTGGAGCGGACCCCGCGTACGTCCCAGAACTGGGCGAAGGGTGTGCCGCGCTGATCCGTCGGGTACTCGCGCCACAGCAGTTCGCGGGCCATCTCGTGGTTCAAGCCGACCATGTAGGACTCGATGAACCGCTGGTTGGTCTCCAGCAGCGTGATGCTGTCGCGCGGCACCAGGTTCAGGTTGGGCAGGAAGAACTCGTTGGACAGGTCGATCAGCGGCTGGAACATCGGCAGGTCGATCACCGGGTAGGCCATCGCCTCGACCATCGTGGCCGGGGTCGGCAGCAGTGTCCGCAGCCGGGGCGGAGGCCGCGTCGGGTCCGGCGCCGAAGACAGCCCCTCCCCTTCGGAGTGCGGGTGGTGGATGCCGGCCAGGACCCGGCGCGGGATCGTGTGGTCGGGGTGCAGCCCGTCGAGCGTCCCGGTGCCGATCGCGGTCAGGTTCACGGACTTGCGCTGCGGCGTCTGCCCGGCGATCGCGGAGCCGTTGAACACCCCGTACGCCGCGTTCAGCGCCTGCTTGAACCGGGTGGCCTCGGGGCTGTCCGTGCCACCCGCGTGCGGAGTGACGCCCTCGCCGGGCAGCGAGATGACGAAGTCCGAGCTGGTCGGCAGTCCCGGCACCGGGTTGGGGACGATGACGGTGCCGCCGGTGGCGTTCATGTGGCCGGGACCTGTCGCGCCTGATACGCCCTCGCCGGCGTTGGTGACGCCGATGACGGGGCCCTCGAGCTCCGTCTCCAGCTTGTCGACGGTGGTCACGGCGGGCGGCGCCACCTTGGGCGGCGCGGCCCGTACCTGGTCCAGGTTCATCCGGTCGAGCAGGCTGGGCGGCGGGCCGCCGTCCTGGACGAGGTCCCCGCCGCCGCCTCCGAGGGGAGGCAGCCGCCGCATGAGCCGTGAACCCGGCCGGGTCTGCCTGCGCATCGCCGGTGACACGGGCGCGCCGGCGATCCGGCTGCGAGCGAACTGCTCGGCCACACTGACCGGTTCGGCGGTATCCAGCGGCGCCAACTCGTCGCCGGCCACGCCGGAAACGGCGATGGCGGCGGTGACCAGGCGGGAGTGCACGGGCGCCGTCATCGCCAGGACCTGCGCGGGAGCGACCTGGTTCAGCGTCTTCAGGTGCCCGCTGTGCAGCGCGTGCGACACCTCGCGGGCCACTTGGGCGCCGCGGATCCGCTTGTTGGCCTCCAGTACGTCGCCGATCTGCGCCCACGCGGCCTGCATGTACTCCTCTTGGTGCTCGCGTACGACGCGTGCGCCGATGCCCGCGGCGGCCCGGAACCGGGGGTCGAGGTTGAGCTCGTGGACCCAGTTGCGCGGGTGCGGCAGCGGATTGCCGGCCCCGTCGGTGAGCAGCCGTGAGGTGAGCGCGTGCCAGCGCCCGTACAGCGGCGGGGTCACCAACGGGTCGGGGCCGGCGTCGGCGACGCTCGCCAGGTCCACCGGGCTCGCGGCGATCTGCTGGTGTGCGGTCAGGGGCTGTTCTTCGGTGTACGTCTCGCTCAGGTTGATCAGCGTGGCGAGCGCGGTCTGGAACGGATGTGGGTACGGCTCGTCCCAGTCCTCGTACGCGTTCCGCTCGTCGAGCTCCTCCTCGGACAGTGACGACTCGGGGACCTTGAGCGCGCCGCCCAGCCGCAGCACACGGTCAAGACCGGGGTCCGTGGGAGTGGCCGGCGGCAGCCCGGCGCCCGGCTCCTGGGTGTCCATGTCGCGGTTGCCCACGCGGGCGTCCGGGGGCCGCGGCTTCAGCAGCCTGACCAGATATTCGAAGTCGCCGGTCGGCGCCGTACGGAACGACCACCGGTGGTAGACGGGGATGTTGCCGGGTTCCGGCCGCCCGGAGTACGGGGACCAGCTCGAGTGCAGCGCACCGGGCGCACCAGCCGGGTCGTGCCCTAGCCCGGCCAGCCGTCCGGTCTCGAACGCCGGGACCAGGAACGCGTGGTAGGCGACCACCGGGTCCAGTCTGCGCGGGCACATCAGACGTGAGCAGGCGAGGTCGGGGTTCTCTCCGAGGGTGGCGGCCAGCTGCGGCAGCACCGCGGCCATGTCGTTCGTGGCGGTGTGCCCGGAGGTGATCTCGCGGTTGACGTGGACGTGGGCGAACGCGCCCACTTGGTCGGGGGGCGGCAGCATGGCGAGGTCGTCGACCGTGATGAACGGCAGCTGGCGGCCGGGCGGCATGCCCGCGTCCTCGAACTCTTCCTCGGTGAGCACGATCAGCGCCAGCCAGGGCGCCAGCCGTCCGGTCGTGGCGTTGGGCACCGCCGGGCTGTAGCGCCAGCAGTAGTCCTCCTCGTAGAACTCGACGAACGCGAGGTAGTTGGGGTCGAAGTTGGTCACCCAGTCACGCGGCTCGGTGCGGACGATGGCCCGCGGGTCGACCCCGATCACGTCACCCGGCCCGTAGAGCTGGACATTGTGCCCCACCTGCTGGGTGAGCGTGGGCCCGGCCGTCCGCGGGGTGCCGTCGATGCGCAGCTTGACCTCGATGCTGGCGCGGGAGGCCGATCCCGGGTCCGCGCTGATCTGGGTGGCGATGCCACGGCGCAGCCAGGGCAGGAACGAATATGCGCTGCTCATCGGTTGCTCGCCTTCCTCACTTCGGTCGTGGCGGAGGTGCACGGACACGCACCGAGCGGGAACAGCGGGAGGCGCTGCCCGAAGCGGGATCCCCCACTCGGCTCGCTGCGTTCGGGTCGCCGCTCCGCGCTCATGACAGGGCCTCCGAGGCGGGGATGACGTGCAGGGTGCCGTCCAGTGCGGGGGCGCCGGCCACGCGGTCGGCCAGATCCTGGGCGGCCAGGGCCTGGCTGGTGAATGGGCCGCTGAGGCGGCGGTTGTTCAGCGTTCGCGCGACCACGTACGAGTCGCCGGTGACGGTGAGCCGCTGGCCCGCGGGTTCGCGCAGCGTCCGCTGGGCGGCGGCCAGGGGCGAGCGTGCCACGCTCGATCCGGCCATGAAGTGGTTGAACAGGGTGCCGTTGTAGTTCACGAACGACTCGGACGGCTTGTCCGGCGGGGTGATGGTGTCGATGACGCTCTGCTCGTACCGGGCGCTGCGGCGCACCGCGCGCTGCGACGCCATCGCCACACCGTCCGGGCTCAACTCCAGCCCGGCGTGCTGCCGCTCGAAGGCCCGGCGCGCCAGCTTGGCCGCGTCGTCCATGTTCTGGAACTGGGCGAGCGCGAACATCTCCTCCGCGTCGGACAGCTTGGTCAGCCCGGTGCCCGCCGGGCTCACCGCCAGCTTCGAGACGTCGGCCGCGGCCTCGGAGCCGACCTTGTCGACCTGGATGTCCAGCGGTACGGCGCGCTGGCGTACGAACAGCGTGCCGAGCGGGTGAAGCACGAGCTCCGACTCGGCCTCGGGCAGCGCGCGCAGCGTCACCAGCGGCGCTCCCCCGGCGGGCGGCCTGGCCTGCCAGCCCTCCGGCTTGAGCAGCTCGCCCGCGAGCAGCGGCATGACGTTCACCGGCGGCAGCACGGTGTCGCGCTCCTCGCCCCAGGTGATGTCGAAGTCGGCGGAGATCTCGAAGAAGAAGAACGAGATCGAGCCGGTGCCTCTGGCCCGCCATGGAGTGGGACCGGACAGGGCGAATCGCAGCGAGATCGAGAACACCCCGACGCCGAACGCCTTGAGCGACACCGAGGCGTGCACTTCGATGATGAACATGAACGGCGAGAACTGGAACAGGGCATCGAACCCGATGTGGCCCTCGATGCCGAACCCGCCGAACCCGAAGAACAGGTCGGCCTGCGCGCCGAACTGTGCCGTGTTGCTCGTGACGGCGAAGTAGCCGGAGATCGTGATGCGCCCGATGCCGCTGTTGAGTACGTCCACCGACACTCGGCGCGGGCTGGGGAAGGGCAGCGGCGGCGGCGCGAACGACGGGTGGAAGCCGCCGACGCTGAGCACGAAGTTGGGGTCCGCGCCGTATGCGACGAGCAGGCCCATCTCGCCGTTGATGGACATGGTCAGCACGCGGGAGCCGAACAGCGAGGCGAAGAAGAAGATCCGCTTCCTGTCGAATTCGATGGCGCCGGCAAAGTTGACCTGCAGGATCAGCAGCGGCAGTTCCTCGGTGGGCAGCGCAACCTTGAGCACACCGACGATCGCGATGTTGCCGGGGATCTCAATGATCACCCCGAGGGACACGCTGACCAGCGTTGGCGTGCCCCAGCCGAGCTTGGCCATCGGGCCGATCAGGAAGGTGCCCTCCTGCGGCGGGAAGAACGCCCTCAGATCGCTCAGGATGCGCGGAGCGTTCGCCACGATGTCGCGCGGGAACATCACCGACTCGATGGCGCCGGTCCGTACGCCCTCCATCAGCGCGTCGAGCCGCATCGATCGGTTGAGGCCGATGATGCCGCCGACCCCGATCAGCTTGAACCCGTAGCCGAGCTGCAGCCCGCCGCCGCCGAACTCGGCGGTGAGCACGAGCAGTAGCGAGAAGCCCGGCGAGCCGTCCGGCATGCGGGTGGTGATCAGACCGATCGCCTTCACCGCGAGGAACTTCGCGAACTCCAGTTGCAGCACGCCCGCGTACTCGCCGCGGTCGGGGTCGGCGAACAAGTACCCCCCGCCGGTGACGACACCGGCGTCCAGCGACAGGCCGACGCCGGTCGGCGGCTTGAAGGCGAAGGCCAGGTCGGCGGGGCCGAGGTTGCCGCCATTTCCCGGGAAGCTCAGGTCGGCGCGGACCCCGATCCGGTCCACCGCTGCGGAGATCGGGCCGAGCTTGGCGGTGAGGCCGGCGGACAGCTCGATCGGCAGCTTTCCGGCGTCGATGGTGGCCAGCAGATAGATCGCCTGGAGCTGCACGGGGCCGAGCTCGACGTGCACGGGAACCTGGATCTCAAGACCGCCGCTGCCGTGGAAGCGCAGCCCCTCCTCCGGCGTGAAGGAGAACCCGACGTCGAACTGGCTCTCGAGGTGCAGTTGGCCGAGCAACGTGGAGATGAAGCCGTCTCCGCCGGCGGTGTCGATGATCAGCTTGCCGCCGGTGACCTCGCCTTCGGCGATGGGCCCGCCCCCGGCCTTGCCGGTACTGGGGTCGAACGTCAGCTTCATCCCGCCGGTGGCGCTCAGCCCGGCGAACTCCAGCCGGCTGCCGCCCACAGTGCCGAGCAGCAGGAACGGGGTGGGCGGCGTGGCCTTCAGCCCGGCGGTGATGGACGCCTCGAACGGGCCGGCGGGCGGGGTCAGTTTGAGGTCCAGCGGGGGACGCAGCTCGCCGGACGCGCCGGCGGGCAGCGTGCCGGAGAGGCCGATCTCCGCGTTCCAGGTGGGCGGCGAGACCGGGAAGGTCAAGGTGGTGGTCAGCGCGCCGCGCAGCATCACGGCGACCTTGAGCCCGGCGCCGTCGGCGGTGGGCTCCAGGTCGAAGGCGAAGATCTGCAGCCGAGGAGGCTCGGTGGCGGTACCGGGGGTGAACAGGACGGGCAGCCCCAGTCCCGCAACCATCGTCTCGATCACCAAGAGCAGCCGTGCCGCGTCGAAGTGGGGGGTGCCCCAGCCGTACAGGGTGCCGAGGTGCCCGACCGGGTTGGTGAGCGCGGGCAGAATCCGGTCAAGATGAACCGAGACCCGTTCGTGCGGGGGCTTCGACGGGTTTGTGTCGTCGCCGGGTACGAAGGTGCGCTCGAGGATCCCGAAGACCAGTAACAGCGCCGACGCCGGAGCGGAGAGCTGGAGGATGTCGGCCAGCAGCAGGTCGACCATCTTGCGCGGCAGATTGTCGTTCAGCTCGGCGATCTGTGCCGCGGTGATGCCGGGCAGCGTGGGGCCCGCCGTGGCCAGCGCGTTCGCCAGCTCGGGCAGCGCCTCAACCACCCGCCCGAACTGGGTGATCAGAGCGAACGAGGCACCGGCGACCGCAGCCTGGTCGCCGGAGGCGATCGCGGCGGTCAGCCGCTGGGTGAGCGGCCGTAGCTCCGCCCCGCACCCGTACACGGTGAGCCGGGCCGCGCTGATCGTCGGCTCGGTCAGGAACTCCTCGGGGAAGTGCACCCCGAGCTGCTCGAAGGTGTCGATCGCGGAATCGTCGCCGAGTTTGTTCGTGATCCGGGTGAACACCCCGGCGAGCTCCGTGGCGACGCGCTCGATGCTTCCCGCGGCCTCAGCCATCGCGACCGACCTCCTGTCGTTCTGCGCCGAGTGCGAAGATGATCTCCGGGAGGGTGCGCCCGCCGATGTCGGGCAGGATGCTGCGTACGCGTTCGAGATCCGTACGGAGCGGCAGGCCACCACGGGCCGACAGCGCAGTGATCAGCTCGTCGGCGCATTCGAGCAGGCGGCGCCCGTTGAGGGTTTCGGGCAGAGCCAGTTCAGGACGGCTGATCATGTGCATGAACAGCTGCGTGACCGCGGCGCCGCCGCCGTGGTGCCAGGCGAGGGTGACCGGGCGGTCGGTGCGGATGAGCCGGTTCAGCTCATCCTGATGGTTGAGCCAGAACGTGATCAGGAATCGGCCCCTGGCCGTGGCGTCCAGTCCTTCGCGCAGCGTGGCCAGGTCTGCGTCGCGCGGACGGCCCTCCGCGAACCAGGCCCGGCCGACCGGCGCGCGCAGCCCACCGTCGTCGTCCACGTCTCCCACGAACGCGGCCTTGTCGGCGGGCTGCGCCGTAATCCGCCGCGCGACCTCGGCAGGCACGGCGACGGTGCTGCCGCCGGGCACGGTGTGCACCTGGTCCTTCGCCGAGGCGGTCGGCACAACCACGTGGATGTTCTCGGTCGCCGCGAACCGCGCGAGGACCTTGGCGATGGGCAGCGCGAAGCCGAGGACGCGCTCGATCCCGTCGGCGGGCAGGGGCGGCACCGGCGCGCCCTTCGCCTGCAGCTCCGCCCGGGTCAGCCCGCGCCGGTGGATCAGCCCGGTCACCTTGCACGAGTCGGCGGCCGCGTCGTCGACCAGGACCGATCCCGAGTCGCCTTCGGCCGCGAAGAACACGATGTCGCCCGACGTCTCGCCGGTGGCGCTGTTCGGCCGGACGAGCAGCAGGTTCTGCGCTTCGGTGCCGGTCGCGTCCAGGCCGACGACGACGCCGCCGGTGAGCCGGGTACGGGCACCGCGCTTGCGTACGGCGAAGTTCGCCGCCGCCTCGATCGGTGTGATGTCGTGCTGCCCGCTGATGAACCCGATCTCGACGATGTCGAACACGTACTTGAGGCCCGGGGAGAGCGCGAAGAGCGCCTCGTCCCGTACCGGGTCGCGGCGCTGTCCGCCCGCGTACTTCCCGATGATGTCGTCGCAGCAGGCGGTGGAGCTCGACGAGTTGGTCGGCTGGCCGACCTTTGTGCTGCCCGGGGTCGGAGCCGGATCGCCCGGCGGCTGGATCACGTGGTGATTGGTCAGCCCGTACGCGATCTGGATGTCGGCGGGATCGTGCACGATGCACCCCAATGTGCCCTCGCCGCTCGCGCTCTCCGCCCTGATCCGGGAACCGCCGGGGACGGGCGGCCGGTACCGGGTGTCATCGGTGGCTTCGCTGCGGACGAAGGTGCCGGGGACGACCAGCGGCACCGACCGGCCGCCCACGCACACGTCGGTCCTCACCCCGTCGATCTCCTCGGGGATCCGCTGCTCCGGCGGGATCTCCGAAAGCGGCAGCTTCTCGTCGACCCAGACCTGGACCACGAGCTCGCCGGTGGATCGGCCGCCGGTCTCCTTGCCGCCGATGGCTACCAGATTCACGCCCGGCAGCGAGAGCAGCCACGAGGTGGACTCCTCCTTGACCCTGGCCACTTGGGCGATGGCCTCGCGATCGGATGCGTCACTCATGAGCGGGTACCCCCTTGTCCGCACCGAGCGCGAACGCCGGTGACGTGCGCCCGCCGAGGTCGGGCAGAGCCCGGCGTGCGTGTTCCAGATCCGTATGGAGTGATGGACTTCGGCGCCCCGACACCACGCTGATCAATTCGTCGGCGCATTTCGACTCCGGTTCGCTCGGTGCCATCGCCGACCCCCTACTCCAGCCGGAACGCGGTCAGAACCTGCGGATACGTCATTCCGCCCAGGTCGGGCAGCGCTGCCCGGGCCTCCGCCAGGTCGTGCCGCAGTCCGGGGCTCGCATACGGCGCGAACGCGTCGGCGATCCGGTAAAGGGCCTCGGAAAGCGGCCTGCCGTTGATCGTCTGCGGCATGACCAGCGTGTGATCGGCGGTCATCCGGAAGAACATCTGCATCAGTGCGGGCCCACCGCAGCGGTGCCAGACCAGGGCCACCCTGCGGCGGCTCTCCAGCAGCGCGATCAGCTCGCTGCCATGCCTCAGCCACAGGGTGATCAGCCGGCGCCCTGCCCGCGTGGAGTCGAGCTCCTGCTCAAGTCCCGCGAGCAGATGCGGCGTTGGCAGTGGCATCCCGGGCAGCCATGGTGCCTCCACCGGCACCCGTACTGTCTCGCCTGCGGGTAACCCGGCCAGCGCCGGGACGAGTTCCTGGGGCAGGGCGACGGTGGTGGCGCCGGGGACCGTGAAAACCACCCCGGTTGTGCTGCCGGTGGCCATCTTGATCGCGAACCCCTCTGCCACAAACGTCGCGATGATCTGTTCGATCGGCAGCTCGAGGCCCTTGTTCACCTTCTGCGTGGCCACGAAGTCGCCCGCGAAGTGCAGCGTCACGGCCTGGCCCTGGTCGTTGACCAGGACGCTGCCGGAGTCGCCGCCGTCGGAGAAATACAGCGGCTGGCCCGCGGGTACGGCGATGTTGGGGTTGGGCTTGACGACAGTGATGTTGCTCCTGGTGAACCCGTCAGAGGTGGTGTGCGTCGTGTTGATGGCCTCGACCACACCACCGGTCAGCCGGGTCCGGGCGCCGCGCTTGCGTACGGCGTACCGCTGGGTCTGCGCCTCCTGCTGGGTGATCGTGTGCGTACCGGTGATCACGCCGATGTCGATGAGCTCCTTGCGGTACTCCATCCCTGCGTCGAGCTGGATCAGCGCCGCGTCCCTGACGGTGTCGCGGCCACCGCCCACGAACGTGCCGATCATGTGGGAGCAGCACTTGGTGGGGCTGGAGGATGCTTCGGACTGCCCCACCCGGGTACTCCCCGCGACGGCGGGCGGGCGGTTCAGCCCCCCGCCCACGATCACGTGGTAGTTGGTGATCGCGTACACCTTGTTCAGGTCGGTTTCGTGCAGCAGGAAGCAACCCAGAGTTCCGAAGCCGACGCCGGACATGTCGCTCTGCACCCGGCCTCCACCGATCAGCGGCCGGTAGCGCTCGTCGTCGGTGTCGTGGTCGGAGGTCAGCGGCGACCCGGGGATCGTGCCCGGCGTGGCCTCCTCGACGATCGAAGGTGCGGTCTCCAGCCGGCCGATGCCGAGTTCGCTGACGTCGATGCCGATGCCCTCGAACCGGGTGGGCAGGGTCTCGCCGGGGGTGAGTTCGGCGAGCGGACGTTTGCGCTCGACGAAAACCTTGAGGACGAGCTCGCCGGTGGGGCTGCCATTGCGTTCGCGCCCGCCAATGCCGACGCCGGTGACGCCGGGGATCTGCATGAGCACGTCTGCGGCACGTTCCTTGACCGCAAGAAGAGCCTCGTCTGGCATGGCGTGCCCTCCTCGCTCCCGACATGCGGGTACACGGGTGGCCCGCACCTGCGGGCCCTGTGATTGCGAAGCAGACCTCCGCCGACGGTGGACACCACCCGACTGGAGGACCTGATTAGCCTAATTAGGTACTTTAGGTTCCAGGCCTGACGGGTAGCCAGCATGTTCACTCGAGTGGGCTACGGGCCGGTCAGCTTTCCGGCGCATCTCAGTTCGTGCGCGGGCACCGCTGTGATCATTGCTCGGACAGTGGATTCGAGCCCAGCCTTTCAGGGTCGCCATGACCAGGCCGAGCGAGAGTGCATCGTCCCCCAGCCGGTGGCACGAGGCGGGTGCAACAGCGGCAACCGGATGATGCATGCGGTACTGGCGTTGTGTCGTCTTGGCCGGTCGTGGGCGTGGGCGTACGAAGTCCGGGTGAGGAGCCCCGGGTGAAGCCCAGGACCGCCGCTTCCGCCAGGGGCTGCGACTGTCGAAGCTGCCCATCGCAAGACACTCAGTGAGTACGACTTCTCCTTCCAGCCCGACCTCGACCCCCGCAAGGAAGGCTTCTGGGCTTGGCCGCGTTCAATAGGCTCACAGCATCACCTGGTCTTTTGCACCGGACATCTTGTGGCGCGGCCCAGTGACCCGGGCTGAGCGGCGCCAGTCTCGGTCGCGCATCCAGTGCCAGCGGGAGAACATCGATAGCCGAGTAGAGGTGGTGTCCGGCAATGAACCAGCGGGTGACGACGCTCAGCGAGAGCCGGGATGATCCGTTCGCTCTGCACCGGGGCGCCTCGGCGGTGCTCGACGACCGGGGAACCGTTGTCGGATGGAGCCGGCGGGCCCAGGACCTGCTCGGCTACCCGGAGACAGCAGTGCTCGGCCGTCCGGCGCTCGAAGTCCTGATCGATCCCCGTGACCTGCCGGCCGCCAAGGACGCCGCGACGACGTGCAGGAGAGCCGGAGGCTGGTTCGGCGTACTGGCAGTGCGGCATCGCGGCGGGCAGCTCATGGAGATGGGGTTCAGGGCACGTGCGCTCCTCCGGGATGGCGATGTCCGAGAGTGGTTCCTTGTCGGGGCGCCGATGGCGGAGGTCCTCGAGTGGCAGAGGGACCGCGCGGTTCTCGACGGGTTGTTCCGCCGGTGCCCGATCGGCCTTGTCGTCCACAGTCCCGAGATGACGATTCTCCGGGTCAACCGGGCGGTCGAACGGTTCACCGGCGTTCCAGCCGCCTCATTTCGGGGAATGCCTACCGGCGGGTTGCTGGTTGCCGAGGACGCGCGGAAGGCCGTGGACCGGGTGCACCAGGTGATGCAGACCGGAAAATCACTGGTCTCCACCGAGCAGTACGCCCGCCTGGAGCGGGATCCGGCACGAGAGCGAGCCGCGTCCGTCTCGGCCTTCCGGTTGGAGGATCCGTCCGGCCGGGTCCTGGGAGTGGCCGAGACCGTCGAGGACGTCACCGAACGCCATCGGGCTCGACTTCGGCTGGCGCTCCTTGCCCAAGCCGGCGCCCGCATCGGAACCACACTCGATGTGGCAGAGACGGCCGGGGAGCTCGCTGATGTGATGGTCCCTCACCTGGCCGACCACGTATCAGTGGACATGTCGCAACCGGTGACGCGCGGTGAGGAGTCGGCGCCGGGCTTGACGGAGCCTGTCGTACGAGTGGCGGTCCGCAGCGTCCTGGCGCAGCAGCACGAACTTTCGCAGCCGGGAGGGGAGCCAGTCGAGTTCGCACCGGACACCCCCCAAGCCAGGTGCCTGGCCGACGGGCGCTCCGTCCTGGAATCCGTTCTTGCGCCTGACTGGTTTTCCATGGAACCGCGCCAGGGTGAGCACGCTCCCGACCCCGGTGTCCATTCCCTGATCGTGGTGCCCCTGGCCGCACGGGGCCTGGTGCTGGGGGCGATGAGCCTGTGGCGCTCGCGGCGCCCCGAACCGTTCGAAGCAGACGACCTTACGCTGGCCCAAGAGATCGGCTCGCGCGCCGCCATCAGCTTCGACAACGCCCGGCGCTACACCCAGCAGCAAGAGACCGCGCTCACCCTGCAACGCAACCTGCTGCCGAGGGCGGTTCCGCCCCAGTCGGCCGTCGAGGTGGCCCCGCGCTACTTCCCCGCCAGGGCGGCCTCGGGGCCGGGCGGCGACTGGTTCGATGTCATCCCACTGTCCGGCGCCAGGGTCGCTCTCGTTGTCGGCGACGTGGTCGGCCACGGCCTCCACGCCTCAGCCACCATGGGCCGGCTGCGTACCGCCGTGCACACCCTTGCCAGCCTGGACCTGGAACCGGACGAGGTTCTCTCCCGCCTGGACGACCTGGTCAACCTGCTGGCCGCCGAACAAGAAGCAGTCGGGCAACGGCCCGTGGGCGAGCAGGTCATCGGCGCCACCTGCCTGTATGCCCTCTACGACCCGGTCTCCCGGCTGTGCTCCGCGGCCCGCGCCGGCCACCCGCCACCGGTGGTGACCACCCCGGACGGAGAGGTGAGCCTGCTTGAGCTGCCCGCCGGCCCACCGCTCGGCCTGGGCGGCCTGCCGTTCGAGGCCCGGGACATCGAACTGGCCGAGGGAAGCCTGCTCACCCTCTACACCAACGGACTCATCGGTGAACGCCTCATCGACCTCGACACGGGTCTGGCACGGCTGCGCGCGGCGCTCACTCGCCCCAGCGACCCCCTGGAACGGACCTGTCAGGCGGTGGTCGACTCCCTCGTACCCGCGCACCCCGCCGACGACATCGCCCTGCTCGTCGCCCGCACCTGTGTGCTCCCCCCGCAGAACGTCGCCTCCTGGCAGCTTCCGCTGGAACCGACCTCCGCCGCCCGCGCCAGGACACTGACGACAGCCCAGCTGGCCGAATGGGGCCTGGAGCACCTGACCTTCACCACCGAGCTCATCGCCAGCGAGTTGGTCACCAACGCCTACCGCTACGCGAACGGCCCCGTGACCCTGCGGCTCATCCGTGAACGATCCCTGACCTGTGAGGTCACCGATACCAGCCACACCTCACCGCACCTGCGCCGGGCACGCACCACCGACGAGGGCGGGCGTGGCCTGTTCCTGGTGGCCCAGCTGACCGAGCGCTGGGGCACGCGCTATACCCGCGATGGGAAGACCGTCTGGACCGAGCAGCCACTGCTGGGGCTGTGACGTGAGCCCAGTGGATGAGCCCGGAGACGTTCGGTAGCAACCTCGGTCAACTAAGCATGCATCGGTGTTTGTGCCGACGGGTGGGCAGGGGCCCGATCGAAATGCAAGAGGCCCTCGGCCGCGTTTCCTTCCCCCGCATCCCGGAAAGAGATCGCTCCTGCCCTGACCGGCAAAGGATTCCGCCCCGCCCAGGGAAGCCCGGCTCCGACCGACCGAACACCCGGCCCGACGCGTTCCTCGTCTCAGCTGGCCAGCCCGGCCGTTGCTGCAGGCGGTGCAGGAGCTGGGCGTGGTGCAACTCCGCATCGGCACGAGCGGGCTACTCGGTTTAATCCTGCAGGGCCGGGGCGTCGACGTTCGCTGAGGGAAAGCGCTGAGGCGGCCAGGCGCGAGGCGTTCCTGGGTGACTCTCCCCTGGCGGAGGCCCCTATTCAGGAATGGCGCTTCCTGCGGAACGGTTGCCCAGGCAACCACGGCGCAGCGGACTCTGCGAAGCCCAGGCCAGGCTGACCGACGCCGTCCCCTCCCGCGTTGGCAGCCAGCGCCCCAGAGACCGTCGGCGGGCCTACTGCCCGGCTTATCAAAGTCGTCGGCCACGCCCTGGAGCACTGAGGAGAACGCATCGAGTGAACGGCATCACCCTCACCTGCGGTCCACCACGTCGAGCGCCGCCAGGGCCGAGGAACTGAGGACCGTGGCAGAACGTCATTACCTCGAGCACGAAAGTGTTGGCCACGACTTCTGTCTGGGATTCTGCCGCGCGAGCCATACCAATGTCCGCCGAGGCCCTGGGCCGCCGGCCGGGCCACGGCCGGGCCCGTTCCTGCTGCATTCGACCTGCGGGACCCGCACCTGGGTACCTCCAAGCAGCAGGCGGTGCGCCGAACCAGCGCACTGGTCGCCTGCCGGCCGTGATGGACGGCGGGGCCCGAGAGACTCGATCAGTGAGCGCGCACCAGGAGAAGCACGGTCACGCAAAGGGCTGCGGAGCAGACCAACGCAGCCACGCTCGGGTAGAGAACACGCCGACGAAGAACCTTGTATCTGGCGGTGTACTCGGCACGCAACTCCCCCGCCCGCATGCTCACGGCCTCCCAATAGCTGCGGGCTCCGGCCACGCTCTCCTCGGCGTAAAGCCGGATCAACTCCTCACGCTCCGCGGCGGTCAGCCAGGGCATACGGGAGGCGAATGCCTCCGCCCGAAGGCGGGCCTCACGAGCCGCACCGTGAGCCATGAGGTATCCCTCGAGGTGCGCCATACCCGCGGCGTATTCCCCAACTCGGCTTTGCCCGCCCTTCTGGGTCATGCGTCACCTCGCTCGTCGCCGGAAGGCGAGTCCACTCCCTGACCCGGCTCGACCACGTCGCGGCGCCCAGTTCGGTCGGCCTGGTCCAAGGCCGAGACAGCAGGGTGGTGAAGGTCGAAGGCGGGTGACTCAGTACGGATCCTGGGTAGCGTGACGAAGTTGTGCCGCGGCGGTGGGCAGGATGTCGCCCATTCCAGTGATCGCCCGTGGCCCCACGGGTCGTCGACGTCAATCCTCTCGGCGAATTTGGCTGTCTTCCACACGTTGTAGAAGAACGGCAGGGTGGAGGCACCGAGGAGGAAGGCACCGATGCTAGAGATCGTGTTGAGGGCGGTGAATCCGTCGGCTGCCAGGTAATCGGCGTAGCGGCGTGGCATGCCTTCCGCCCCGAGCCAGTGCTGGATGAGGAATGTCATGTGGAAGCCGATGAACAGGGTCCAAAAGTGGATCTTCCCCAGGCGCTCGTCAAGCATCGTGCCCGTCATCTTCGGCCACCAGAAGTGGAAGCCGGCGAACATTGCGAATACCACCGTACCGAAGACGACGTAGTGGAAATGAGCCACGACGAAGTAAGTATCGGTGACATGGAAGTCCATCGGGGGCGACGCTAGGATAATCCCGGTCAGGCCACCGAAGAGGAATGTTACGAGAAATCCGATGGTCCACAGCATCGGCGTCTCGAAAGACAGAGACCCCTTCCACATAGTGCCGATCCAGTTGAAGAACTTCACACCGGTCGGCACGGCAATCAGGAAGGTCATGAAAGAAAAGAATGGCAGGAGGACGGCGCCGGTGGCGAACATGTGGTGTGCCCACACTGTCACCGAAAGGCCGGTGATGGCGATGGTGGCGCCGACCAGCCCGACGTACCCGAAGATCGGTTTACGGGAGAAGACCGGGATGATCTCGGTGATGATGCCGAAGAACGGCAGTGCGATGATGTAGACCTCGGGATGCCCGAAAAACCAGAACAGGTGCTGCCACAGGACCGCCCCGCCGTTTTCCGGGTTGAAGACCTGGGCCCCGAAGCGCCGGTCCGCCTCTAGAACAAGTAGCGCGGCCGCCAGAACGGGGAAGGCCAGCAGGACCAGCACCGAGGTGAACAGGATGTTCCAGGTGAAGATCGGCATGCGGAACATCGTCATTCCCGGGGCCCGCATGGCAATGATCGTGGTAATGAAGTTGACCGCCCCCAGGATGGTGCCGAACCCGGACAGGGCCAGCCCCATGAGCCACATGTCGCCCCCGACATAAGGTGTGCGTTCACCACCGCTGAGCGGGGTGTACGCCGTCCATCCGAAGTCGGCCGCGCCCTGGGGGGTAAGCAGGCTGCCCACCACGATCAGGCCACCGAAGAGGAACAACCAGAACGAGAACATATTCAGGCGCGGGAATGCGACATCCGGAGCGCCGATCTGCAGCGGCATGATTGCGTTGGCGAAACCGGCGAATGTCGGGGTGGCAAAGAACAGCAACATGATCGTGCCATGCAGGGTGAATGCCTGGTTGTACTGCTCGGTGGACACGATCTGCAGTCCCGGACGCGCCAGTTCTGCCCGCATCACCAGCGCCAGCAGCCCGCCGAAGATGAAGAACATGAACGACGCCATGAGATAGAGATGGCCGATCTTCTTATGATCGGTTGTAGTAAGCCAGGCCACCACAACAGCTCCGCGACCACGGCCACGCACGGGGATGGGTGTAACTGGCTCGGTCGACGTATCCATGCGCATCCTTAGAAAGGTCCCGAACAAACCAAAAAATTGCCTTCAGAGCGCCGTGAAGTTCATTACGCAAGCGAGGTCGAAACAGAAGGTACACGCAATGACACTCACAGCGAAGAGGCCTTCCCCTGTTCCCGCTGCCAGGTGCTCCAAAGGGATGAAGCGTCAATGGCAAAAGTGGGCTCCGCGGCTGCTTGTCCAGCGGCCTGGTTAGTCCCAGCACCTACGCAACCCTCCCGAGCCTGCTCCGGCCGGCCCCTGCGTTGCTGCACGACTTGATGGAAGTGCACCGGCTGGTCGCCGAGTGGCGGCAGCCATCACAAGCAAGACAGAACGTGAGGAAGCCGCAAAGCTCCCGAAGGGCGACGTGGTAGGCATCCTGCTTCAGCAGCATGGCCGCATCCGGGACCTGTTCGCAGAAGTCAAGAGCGCGCAGCGCGAGCATAAAAAGCAACTGTTCGACGAACTCCGGGCCGTGCTGGCTATGCACGAGACCGCCGAGGAGATGATTCTGCGGCGGGCGGCGAAGAGGACCGTAGGCGCGGAGGAGGCCGAGGCGCGGGTGGCACCAGAGGGGGTGCCGCACACCCAGGTGAGCGGCGGCCTGGTTGCCGCTCCCGCGCCGCCGGACGCTGATCTCACGGGATGCCCGCCAAAGGCGCCCCACCCATCCCGACCCGTGAACGGACGAAGACCGTGAAACTCGACCACACCCCGCGCCAGGCCGTCCTCGATCAATTGCGTCGCGCCGCCGCCGACCCGGACGGCCGCATTCTGTTCACCGGCGCCACCGTCGTCACCATGGACCCCGCACTCGGCACCCTCCCGGTCGGCGACGTACTCGTCCAGGGCGCCACCATCGCCGCCGTCGGCACCGATCTGCGCGCCCAGGGGGCAGCCGACGGCGCCGTCGTCATCGACGCCGCCGGCACCATCCTCACCCCCGGCTTCGTGGACACCCACCGCCACGCCTGGGAGGCCCAGCTGCGCCGGATCATGCCGGACGTCGACGACCTCGGCGCCTACGTCACCACCACACTCCTCGGCTACGCCCCGGTCTACCGGCCCCAGGACATGTACACCGGGACGAAGCTGGCGGCGCTCACCGCCATCGACTCCGGCATCACCACCCTGCTGGACTTCTCCCACAACTCCCGTACCGCCGCCCACTCCGACGCCGCGGTCCGGGCCCTGCTGGACACCGGCATCCGCGGCGTCCACGCCGCCATGGGCCCGCACTTCGGCGCCTGGGACCACCAGTGGCCGGCCGACATCGGCCGTCTCCAGAAGGAGTACGGCAACGAGCTGCTGACGTTCCGCCTGGCCACCCTCGCCACCGACGAGATCGCCGGCCCCGGACTCGCGTACGGTCCCGAACTCGCCCGCTTCGCCCGGGAGTCGGGCATCGGCGTCAGCGTGGACGCGGTCTTCGGCGCCTCGTCCTCGCAAGCCATCCTGGACTGGGAGCGGCAGGGCCTGCTGGGCCCGGACCTCACCCTGATCCACTCCACCGGGCTGGCCGCCGAGGCCTGGCGCGCCATCGGCGCCAGCGGCACCACCATCGCCCTGGCCCCCACGTCCGACGCCCAGATCGGCCTGGAGAGCGCGATCCCCGCGGTGGACGAGGCCCTCTCCGCCGGCGTCCGCCCCGGCCTGAGTATCGACGTCGAAGTCGCCCTGGCCAGCGACATGTTCACCCAGATGCGGGCCCTGCACGCCATCCAGCGCATGCGCGCCGTCAACAACCTCTACGGCACCGACCGCGAGCCGGTACGCATCGGCACCGCCGACGTACTGGACTTCGCCACGCTTCAGGGCGCCCGCACCAACGGGCTGGGCGACGTGACCGGCTCGCTGACCCCGGGCAAGCAGGCCGACCTGCTGGTGATCACCGCCGAGGAGATCAACAACATGCCGCTCAACGACCCGATCGGCACCATCGTCCTGGGCTCCGACGCCCGCAACATCGACACCGTCCTGATCGCCGGCCACGTCCGCAAGTTCAACGGCCGAGTGCTGGACGTCGACCTCACCGAGCTGCGCGCCGAGGTCGCCGCCTCACGCGACCACATCCTCTCCGCCGTCCAGACCGCCACCGAGGCGACCGCCTGAGCACCGGGAGGGGGGTGTGCCGCACCCAGGAACCTCTCACCTGGGCAGACGGCGGCCTGGTTGGTCCCCGCGAAGCGGCCCACAGTAGAGGCATGACCAGCAACGACACGCCCCGGACACCGCACCCGTACATCGGGATGTGGGTGACAGCAGACGGCTTCATCCGCCAGGAACTGCTGCCGAACGGCCGCTACGACGAGGCCCGCGGCAACCGCGCCAGCGCCTACACCGGCCGCTACACCGTCACCGGCAGCCATATCGACTACGTCGACGACACCGGCTTCACCGCAACCGGCGATGTCCGCAACGGAGTTCTTTTCCATGAGCACTTGGTGCTCTACCGCGAGGGCGAACTGAACACTCCGGTGCGCGCCGCGAGGTAGGCCGCTTCCGCACTCACGTGTACCAGGCGGTCGTCGATGGTGCCGCGCAGGATCAGGAGCCGGTAGTAGAAGGGGGCACCCAGTGCCGCTATGACCTCCTTCGCGTCGACTTCCGGGGGCAGTTCGCCGCGCGCGATCGCGTGGGTGACGATCTGGGTCACGTGCTCGGTGCGTGCGGTGAAGGCATCGCGGACGATGTCGGCGATACGGGGGCCCTGGGCAGCCCCGGCGACGATGTGCTCGATGAGGTTGCGGTTGCGCAGGGTGGCGTGGAAGTCGGCGATGGCCCGCGCGAGTTGGTGGAGGTCCTGACGGAGGTCCCCGGTGTCGGGGGTGGGGATCGTCCCGCCTTGCTGGCTCAGCAGGTCGATGACGACGCCTTCGACAGTGCGCCAGCGTCGGCGGATGGTCGAGGCGTGGACCCCGGAACGCTGGGCGAGTCTGTCCATGGTCAGGGCGCCGAACTCGTGAGTGCCGAGTTCCTCGAGGGCAGCGGCCAGCACGGCTGCGCGCGTTCGCGCCGTCCGCCCGCCGGGGCGGGCCGAGCCGTGTGGTGGTCGCTCTGCCATCGGTTGTGGGTCGCCGTGTTCCTGAGCCGCGGGGGTGTGCCTGGCCGCGCTCAATCTAGCGGGTACGAGATCTTCACTGCCCCTGTGGCCAGTTCCCGGTGGTGCACGTTGCAGGACGTGTTCGCACCTGGATACGGTGGTGATCTATTAATGCGCGATCTCGCGTGTTAAGCGTCGAGCGCCTGTCGGCGCGGGACGCCGCGTCGACGGTGCCTCATTCGGCCAGATACAGCGCACGGATTGCGCACAACCAGCCCTCCCGAAACACAGGTTCCGGCCCCCATCCCGCAGCCTGAGCTAGGCAAGCACCGCGGCAACGGCGCGATTTCACCGAGCCAGGTTCCTGCCCTTCCGGCCGTCCCGCCATTTCGCGCAGCGCACCACGACACGCTGTCGCAATATCACCGCCGGTTTTTAGCCATCGCCCTCGGCAACGCTCCATAACCGCCGAGTGGTGATCATCACAGGCTCGCGGCGTCAGACCCCGCTGATCAGTGCGCTAACGTCGTCGGGCGGCGCGCCGTAGTCAGGGATTTCACGAACACGACCAGTTCGGCCCTGCGGTGAAACCGGAATTCATCGAGGTTGTCACCCCGTCAGTGCGCCACGTGAACAAGGAATCACCGGGAGAGGTTTGTGAACAAGAGTCGTTTAGAGTCCATCGGGGCGTACCTCCCCTCGGCTGTTATGAGTACTCCGGAACTGCTCACTCGCATGGAGAAGGTTCCAGAATTCGACCTCTTCAAAATTACGGGAATGGCCGAGCGCCGCGTCGCGGACGATACTGCCGACATTCCCGAGGACTGCCTCACGATGGCAGTCTCGGCAGCCCGCGAATGTCTGGATCGCTCGCGCTACGCACCGGATGAGATCGACGTCGTGATTTCCTGCTCCATCAGCCGCACGACGGACGGCCGACGGCACCAGTTCGAGCCGTCGTTCGCCCATCGCATCGCCAAGGAGATCGGCGCGACCTCCGCCGTTCACTTCGATGTCTCCAACGCCTGCGCGGGCATGATGACCGGCGTCTATCTGCTGGACCGGATAATCCGGTCCGGTGAGGTGCGCAACGGACTCGTGCTCAGTGGAGAGCACATCACCCCGATCGCCTTCACTGCCGCGCGCGAGATGGAGGACAGCCGGGACCCCCAGTTCGCGTCCCTCTCCGTGGGCGACTCGGCCGTCGCCGTAGTGGTCGATCGCGCCACCGACGAAGCAGACGTGATCCACGACATCGAGCTGATGACCTGCTCGGAGTACTCGCACCTGTGCCTGGGGATGCCCAGCGACGACACCGGCGATCTGGCCATGTACACCAACAACAAGGAGATGCACGCCCAGGACAGGCTCTCGCTGTGGCCGACGTTCCACCGCGACAAGCTGACCGAAGACGGTCGCCAATTCGCCGACGAGGGATACGACTTCGTCGTCCAGCACCAGGTCGGCAGCCGGTTCATCGACTTCATGAATCACGTTGGCGAGAACATCTTCGAGGCACCGATGCCGCAGACGCTCTCGGTCGTCGAGAAGTTCGCCAACACCGCGACCACCTCCCACTATTTGGTACTGCACCAGGCACTCGCGGAAAGCCGAATACCCAAGGGGTCCAAAGTCCTCCTGGTGCCCGCCGCCTCGGGTGTGGTGACCGGATTCCTGTCCGCGACCGTCTCCTCCCTGGAGGTATGACCATGGCCACCGTCATCACCTCCACGGCACTCAGCCCGGCCGACGACACAGGCAGCGCGATCCGGTACGCGGCATCGGCCGGGACCGCCTGCCTGCAACAAGCCGGGCTCACCGGCGCAGACGTCGACGTCCTGATCAACGTCGGTGTCTACCGCGACTCCAACATCTCCGAACCGTCCGTCGCCGCGCTCATCCAGAAGCGCATCGGTATCAACCTGGACTATCTGCACGCCCCCGACAGGCGGGCCGCGTTCTCGTTCGATCTGATGAACGGCGCCTGCGGCGTGCTCAACGCCGTCCAGGCCGCCAGTGCCCTCCTCGCAACCGGCAGCGCACGCCGGGTGTTGGTGGTCTCCGCCGACACGCATCCCTCGATGGACCCGTCCAAGGCGGGCACTGCCGAGTTCCCGTACGCGAGCACCGGAGCGGCACTCCTGTTGGAACGCACCGACGACGCCCGCGGCTTCAGCCGGGTGCACCACCGGTCGGCGCCGGGGGCACACGGCGTCAACGGGTATGTGCCGCTGTACGAGGCCGGCTCCGAAGGCCGCAACACCATCGTCGTCGACCGCGAGGGCGACGTCCTGGAGCAGATGCTCGACCTGGCCGTCGACTCCGTACTCGGCTGCCTCGCGGCCGAGGACGGCACCGACGCCGACGGAGCGACAGCAGTCCTCGACCGCACGCTGCTGATCACCTCCCAGCCGTCGCCAGACTTCCCCGCCCAACTCGCCAAGCGCCTGGGCGTGGCCTCCGATGCCGCCATAACCGTCGAAGGAGTGCGGGGCGACCCGCACACCTCGGCACTCGCCTACGGCTTCCGCCAGGCACAAGACACGGGCAGGCTCACGGGCTTCGAGCGGATCCTCTTCCTCGCCGTCGGCGCCGGGCTGAGTTCGGCAGCCTCCCTGTACCGCCCGGCCGACGACATCGACGGAGCCACGCGCTGATGCCCAGCAGCTCGACCGCACTGCGCGAGGACGCGTTCCTGACCGAACTGCTTGCATGGCATGCCGTCCGTACGCCCGACAAGGCTGCCGTCATCCACCCGGACGGCGACCGGATGGAGTCGGCGGGCCGACCGGCCTATGCCTCGGTCGGCTACGCCGAATTCGCCGCCCGGGTCAGGGCCTGCGCCGCCGCCCTGGAAGAGCACGGCATCCGCCGCGGTACCCGTACCGCCCTGCTGGTGACTCCGGGCGTCGACCTGCTGACGCTGGTCTTCGCGTTGATGCACGTCGGCGCGGTTCCGGTGGTGGTCGATCCGGGCATGGGCCTGAGCCGCATGGTGGACTGCCTGCATCGGGTGGGTGTCCAGGCATTCATCGGCGTACCGGCCGCACACATCCTGCGACGGCTGCGCCCGCGTGCCTTTGCCGGAGTGCAGAGCCTGATCAAGGTGGGCCGCGGGAGCGGCACCGCGCTTGAGGAGCTGACCTCCCTCGGTGCGGATCTGCCGCAGCTGCCTCCGCTGGAGTCCGGGCCCGACGACCTCGCGTTGATCGGCTACACCACCGGCAGTACCGGCCCGGCCAAGCCGGTCGAGCTCACCGTCGGCATGCTGCGTGGCATGGCATACGGCGTCGAGCAGGGCCACTTCACCGCCGACATCAACAGCACTCTGGTCACCCTGCCTCTGATGGGCGTGTTCGACCTCGCGGCGGGCCGCACCGCCGTGGTGCCGAAGATGAACATGGGCCGGGTCGGCGCCGCCGACCCGGCGCTGCTGACCGACGCGATCCAACGCTTCTCCGTGAACGCCATGTTCGCCTCCCCCGCGCTGCTGGATCCGCTCTCGGCCCATCTGGCAGCGACCGGCGCCCACGTGCCCTCGCTGCGCGTGATCGTCTCCGGTGGCGCACCGGTGAGCCCCGAGCTGATGGCCGCGCTTCGCGCCGTACTGCCCGCCGAGGCACGTGTGTTCAGCGCCTACGGGTCGACCGAGGCGCTGCCGATAGCACTGGTGGAGAGCAGAGAAGCGCTGGCCGGGCCGGCTGCCGGCCCGGCTGAGGGCCTGGGCGTCTGTGTGGGCCGGCCCGCACCCGGCACAACCGTGCGCACCATCAAGGTCAGCGACGGGCCGGTCCCTCGGTGGACCCCCCTACTGCAGGTGGCAGCTGGTGAGACGGGCGAGATCGTGGTCAGCGGTGAGGCGGTCAGCCCGCGCTACTTCCAAACGCCCCAGGCCGACTCCGAGCACAAGATCCAGGACGGCGAACGTCGTTGGCACCGCACCGGTGATGTCGGATGGATCGACGGTGAGGGACGGATCTGGTTCTGCGGTCGCAAGAGCCACCGGGTCCGCGCAGCCGGCGGCGACCTGCACACGGTGCGCTGCGAGGGTGTCTTCAACACCCACCCGCAGGTGAAACGCTCGGCGTTGGTGGGCTTCGGCCCACACGGCGAGCAGCGGCCGGTGCTGTGCGTGGAGCTGGCGCCGGGCACCGACCGCGAGCAGTGGCCCCGAATCGAGGGCGAGTTGCGCGAACTGGGCGCGAACAACCCGATGACCAAGGCGATCGCGGACTTCCTGCCGCACCCCGCGTTTCCCGTCGACATCCGCCACAACGCCAAGATCCGCCGGGAGCTGCTGGCCGGCTGGGCCGAGGACCAGCTCACCGGAAGCCGCCGCCCGACCGCGGCGGACCGGGCGCTGCGCGCCGTCCCGCTGCTCGGGTGGGCGTACCTGGCGGCCTGGCCGCTGCTGCCCTGGGACAACGTGGCCCTGACCTCTCTGTGGTGGCTCGACGCCTTCCTGAGCGTTGTCGTCCACGCGGTCCAGATTCCGGCCGCGCTGCGCGCCGAGCAGGAACTCGCCACCGGGCGCAAACCGTTGGCGACAGCCGGGCTCACGATGCTCTTCGGAGCCACGTGGTGGCGGACACAACTCCGCAGGAGGAAGGGCTCTTCCATATGAAGGTGCTGGTGACGGGCGCGTCCGGGTTCCTCGGCAGCCATATCGCCGACGCCTGTGTTCGCGCCGGCGACGAAGTGCGGGTGCTGGTGCGCAAAGAGAGCGACCTGAGCCATCTGCGCACCATTGCAGGCATCGAGTTCGCATACGGCGACCTGCGCGACGCCGCCTCGGTACGCCGGGCGATGGACGGGATCGATGCCGTGCACCACAGCGCGGCCCGGGTCACCGACAGGGGTACCCGTGCCCAGTTCTGGGACGAGAACGTCTCGGGCACGGAGCGCCTCATGTCGGCGGCTCAGGAAGCCGGGGCACGGCGCTTCGTCTTCATCAGCAGCCCCAGCGCGCTGATGGGCATCCATGGCGGCGACCGGCTCGACATCGACGAGAGCGAGCCCTTCCCCGCACGCCACCTCAATCTCTACTCGGAGACCAAGGCCGCAGCGGAGCGCCTCGTGCTGGCCGCTGACCGCGCGGACTTCACCACCGTCGCGCTGCGCCCGCGCGCCGTGTGGGGCCCGCGCGACCACTCCGGTTTCATGCCGCGGCTGCTGGCGAAGATGATGACGGGCAGCCTGCCCGACCTGTCCGGGGGCAGACCGGTGTACGCCTCGCTGTGCTACTGCGAGAACGCCGCCGATGCCTGTGTGCGGGCGGCGCGTGCCGACGGTGTCGGCGGCAGGGCGTACTTCATAGCCGACGGTCAGCCCGTGGAGATCTGGAGCACGCTCGCCGCCCTCGCCGAACGTTTCGGCGGCAAGCAGCCGACCAAGCGCGTCTCCCACGGCCTGCTGCGCGCAGTCGCCTTCACGGCGGACATGGTCTGGAAACTGCCGCCGCTGGCCAAGCACTCCTCGCCTCCGCTCTCCCGGTATTCGCTGGCACTGCTGACCCGTTCGGCGACGTACGACATCTCGGCGGCTCGGCGGGATCTGACGGCGCCCCGGGTGGACCACGAAGCCGGGATGGCCCAGCTGGAGGCCTGGATCGACAGCATCGGCGGCGTCAACGAATTCATCCGGAAGGTGAAGTAGCCATGACTGCGCAGCATGCCGCCACGGGCATCGATGCCGAGGCCGGTCCTGGGGCCGGTCCCGAAGCCGGTCCTGGGGGCGGTCCTGGGGGCCGAACCGCCTTCCGCCGGCCTGTCTCCCCGACCGAGTGGTCCTATCTGGCCGCCACCCGCCTGGGTGAGCTGCTGGTGCTCCAGTTGGTGGTCGAGGGCACCGGAGCCATCGACGCCCTTGCCCTGAGCCGCGCCGTCGCGCAGGCCTCGGCGTCCTGCCCGGGCTCGCGCCTGGTACGCCGCGGCAGGATGTGGGTCGACAGCGGACTGCCTGCCCGGGTCGTGGTGGCCGACGGGAGGGCTTTCGACCGCAGTACGCTCACCGGCTTGCCGGAGCTCACCAGCCCGCTGGCCGAAGCCGAAGGCCGCTCCGGCTGCGAGGTCCTGCTCCTCACCGGCGAACCCGGCACCGTGGTCTTCCGCGCGTCCCACGCCGTGATGGACCTCAAGGGCACGGCGATCTGGGCCGCCGAGGTCTTCCGCGCTCTGCGGGGTGAACCGCTGCACGGCGCCGCCGGCCCCCTGGCCGACTACCAGCTGCTGGAAGCGCTCGGCCGAACCGGGCAGCGGCCCCGCCTCGGGCTCGACCACCGCTCGCCGTTGGCCGGCCGCGCGGGCAGCGGCTCGGTATGGCGGCGGCGTACGGTTCCGGGCCGGCACCCGGCGCTGGCCGCGAAGGTGGCCGCTGAGGTGGCCGGGGCCGTGGGTGGATCCGCCCGGATCATGGTCCCGGTGGATCTGCGGCGTCACGCTCCCACCGTGTCGTCGACGGCCAACCTGGCGCTGCCGGTGTTCCTCGACATCCCGGCCGGCCAGGGCACGGATGCGGTGCACTGGCGGTTGCTCAACGCCCTGGCCTCCCGGCAGGAGTTGGCGACCGGGACGGAGGCGACGCTGGCCCGGCTGCCGCTGCCCGCGGCCGCAGCGCTGGTCGGGGCTTCGCGAGCCGCCTCGTACGCCCGGCACCGCTATCTGGCCTCGGCAATCGTGTCCAACGCCGGCGGACTGGCGCTCGAGGAATTCAGTACCGGGGAGTTCACGGCGGCGACCGTGTACGCCCTGCCGGTGCATGCCCCCCTGGTTCCGGTCAGCATCGCCCTGCTCGAACTGCCCGAGCACACCGAATTGGTGGTCTCCGCGCGCGGGGCCGCTGACGTCGGCGATCGCTGCGAACTGCTGCTGGACCGGATCGAGACCGCGCTGGGCACGGCTGTACCCGTCTCCTATGCCCCGTCCGTGGCACCGCCTCGGGAGCCCGGCGCAGCCGACCGGCTGCTCGCACCCGGACCTGATGGGCTTCCGTCGCTGGACACCACAGTGGTGCAGCTGTTCCGGGCGCAGGCCGCCCGGCGGCCGGACACACCTGCCGTCATCGGCGACAACCACCCATGGTCGTACGGGGATCTGGACCGGCGCTCGGACTCCGTCGCGGCCGCACTTCTGGCCCAGGGGGTCGGGCGCGGCGAGGTGGTCGCTGTGCTGGCCGACCGCTCGGCTCTCGGCCTGGCCGGGGTCTGGGGTGTCCTCAAGACGGGCGCCGCGTTCTTGCCGATGGACATCCGCAATCCGGCCCAGCGGGTCAAGGAACTGCTGCACGACGCGCAGGTCCGCTTCTGTCTGACGGACGCGGCCTCGGCCGACCGTACGGAGGGGGCCGACTGTACGACTCTCCTCCTCGAGGACGTCGCAAGCGACGACGCGACAATCGACGAATACGCCCGGGCGGCAGTCGCCGCTGCCGCTCCCGGACCGGACGATCTGGCGTACGTCATCTACACCTCGGGTTCCACCGGCAAGCCCAAGGGCGTCCAGATCGAGCACCGGAGCCTCGTCAACGTGGTCGGCTGGATAGCCCCGTTCCTGCGGTGCGACGAACAGACCCGGGCCGCGTACTCCTTCTCGTCCGGCTTCGACCTGTCGATGATGCAGATCTTCCCACCGCTGCTGCACGGTGGCGCCGTCATACCAGTGCCCGGCGAACTCGACCACCTCAAACTGCGAGAGATGTTCTCGGGGCAGCGAGTCAACACCCTGGCGCTGACCCCGACCCACCTGGAGCTCGCCGCCCGGCTCGGCCTCCGGCCGGCCGGCATCCGCGCGCTCCATGTCGGCGGCGAGAACCTCTCCACGGCCAGCGGCCAGTGGGCACGCGCGTCGTTCGGACCGGACTGTCTGATCGTCAATATCTACGGACCCACCGAAGCGACAGTGGCCTGTACCGCCGCCGTCGTCGGCGACGATGCCTCACGCGCGTCCACGCCGATCGGAGTGCCGGTGCACCGTACCTCTGTCGCCGTGCTCGACGAGCAGCGGCACGAAGTCCGGGACGGCGCGTTGGGCGAGCTGTACGTAACAGGTGTTCAACTGGCCCGTGGCTATCTCGGCCGCCCCGACCTGACGGCCGACCGCTTCGTCTATCTCGCGGACGGCCGGCGCGCGTACCGGACCGGCGATCTGGTGCGGCGGCTGCCGGACGGGCAGCTCGAGTACGCGGGCCGGATCGACGCGCAGGTCAAGATCCGCGGCCACCGGGTCGAGCCGGCCGAGGTCGAGGCGGCGCTCACCGCGCTGGCGGACATCGCACAGGCCGCCGTGGTCGCCCGCCGCAGGCACCACTCCGGTCCGCAGGCGCTGTGTGCCTATGTGGTTCCCGCCGAGGGTGCGGAGGCCCTCGACGAGGCAGCCGTACGGGCGGAGTTGGAACGTTCGCTGCCGTCCCACCTGGTGCCCTCGGTGGTGTGTGCGGTGCCCGGACTGCCGGAGACGGCGAGCGGCAAGACCGACCGCAACGCGCTGCCGAATCCTTTCGACGAAGCAGCCGCAGAGCCCGGACTTGCGCGGGGCGGCGGCGCTGGCTCCTCTCCCGCACCCAGCACCGGGCTTGCCCCGGTACCCGACGCCGCTGCGGTGATCGCCGGGATCTGGTCCCGCGTCCTGCACTGCGATGCCACTCGCCTCGATGCCTCCTCCGACTTCCATGCACTGGGCGGCGACTCTCTCGCCGTCCTGGAGATGCTGGCCGCGCTCGGCGACGAACTGCTGGGCAAGGCCATGGAGCAGCAGTTCCTGGCCCGGCTCGGGTCCCTGAGCGAGAATCTGACACTCGGCCGGGTCGTCGAGACCGTCGACGCCCTGCGGAGCACGTCGTGATCTTCGTCGGTGAGGGCGCGCTGCTCTGGCGCGCCGTACAGCACACGCTGGACAGCGGTCTGGCCGTGGACCTGGTCTGCGGCCCTGCCGACGCGCGGACGGCTCGGCCCGACGTGCCCTTCCTGGCCACCGCGGACGTGAACACGGTCGCTGCCGAACTGGCCGCCGCGGGCACGGACGGCCTTGTCTGGTCGATCAACAACCGGATGATCTTCCGCGCTCCGGTCCTCTCCACCGGGCTGCGCATCCTGAACGTCCACCATGGCCCGCTGCCTGCCTATCGGGGGCGGCCGGAGGTGGCCCTGGTGTACGCGATGCTGCGCGGCGAGCCGGAGTTCGCCGCGACACTCCACCAAGTGGACGAGGGCATCGACACGGGCCGGACCCTGGCCGCCGAGTATTATCCGATCGGCCCGGACGACCCGTACCACGTGGTGCTGCGCCGGGGTTTGGAAACCTGCCACAACCTGTTCAAGCGCTGCCTGCCCCTCGCTGCAGCCGACCCTGCCTGGACCGGCGAGCCCACCCGGCTCATGGAGACCGAGGGCGGCGGCTACTTCGGCCGCAAGGCACTGCTCCGGCTGCCGGAGCACCGCACTGACCCGAACTTCGAGCGGGCCACGGACCTGGGTTTCCTGGCCGGCTACTTCCCGGAGCTCGCCGCAACCCTGTCATGAAGCCGGCAGCCATCGGGTACAGACCCGTCGCGACCGGGTCCGTTGCGGAAAGCAGTGAGCGGTGTGTCTGCTGCGGTCAGGCGGCGGGGCCGGCGTGCGAAGGCCACCACCGAGATCGTGACGCCCAGGACCGGTCGGACGGGCGGGAGGCCGGGCGACCGTCGCGTAGACGGTTCGCCCGGCCCCCGACGTCGCGCGGCGGACACCGCGCGGACGGGCTCAGGCCTCGACGACGCCCGACTTGGCGATCGTGACCTTCGCCTTGGGGGCACCGCTGCGCGAGCCCAGGCCCTCGATCTTCTTCACGAGGTCCATGCCCTCGACGACCTCGCCGAAGACGACGTGCTTGTTGTCCAGCCAGTCGGTGACGATGGTGGTGATGAAGAACTGCGAGCCGTTGGTGTTCGGGCCCGCGTTGGCCATGGAGAGCTGGCCCGGCTTGGTGTGCTTGAGCTGGAAGTTCTCATCGGCGAACTTCTGGCCGTAGATGCTCTTGCCGCCCGTGCCGTTACCGGCGGTGAAGTCGCCACCCTGGAGCATGAAATCCGGGATGACACGGTGGAAGGAAGAGCCCTCATAGCCGTAGCCGTGCTCGCCCGTGGCGAGCTCGCGGAAGTTCCTTGCGGTCTTGGGGACCACGTCATCGAACAGCTGGAAGACGATCCGGCCGGCGGGCTCGTCGTTGATGGTGATGTCGAAGAACACGTTACTCATGGCTTCATTTTGACACCCGCAGTCACGGGAACGCACACCAGACCCGCCTCGAGGCCGAGAGAACACCCACTCCGCCGCGCGGCCGCGCGGCGCACCGGCGTGCTTGCCGACGCGCAGGACGTGTACGACAACCTGAAGCCGGGCGGTCGGCTGCTGTTTTCCGTTCTGCACACCAACTCCGACGGAGATCCGCCCTCCACCACGGTTACGCCGCTAAACCTGCTCGATTCCATGCGGGCCACCCTGCGGCGTCCGTGAGCGGGAGCAGCCGTGCGGTAGCCGGTCGGCACTTCAACGGCGGCCACTGTTGTGCCCACGGCACGTACGGACCTGCACCTTGCCGCGGCCGCGTGCTTGCTCGTGCCCAACAGAGTGAACACAACATGCGTTCATCTCATCCCACTTATCGAGATAACCGACTTCGTTGTCTGATTTACATGAGTATCCGATACACTGCCGCGGCAAGTGAAATGGTTGTTTGTCCAGGATGTGACCCGGGGGGGCACCTTGGAACCATTGGGGCCTGACGACCCTGCCGTCGTGGGGCCGTACCGGCTGGCCGCCCAGTTGGGCAGTGGCGGCATGGGCCGTGTCTACCTCGGGTACTCGCCGAGCGGCCGACAGGTCGCGATCAAGGTCATCCGTCCGGAATACGTACAGGAGCCCGCTTTCCGGGAGCGCTTCGCCCGCGAGGTGGTCGCCTCCCGCGCCGTGAGCGGATTCTTCACGGCCGTGGTGGTCGACGCAGACCCCGAAGGACGCCAGCCGTGGCTCGCGACCGCGTACATTCCCGGCCCCTCACTGCAGCAAGCGGTGCAGAAGAGCGGCCCCTTCCCGGAGCGGTCCGTGCGGGCGCTCGGCGCGGCGCTGGTGGAAGCCCTGACGGCGATTCATGGTGCGGCGCTGATCCACCGGGATCTCAAGCCCGCCAATGTACTGCTTGCCCAGGACGGGCCACGTGTCATCGACTTCGGGATCTCGCGGCTCGCCGAGCACAGCGGACTGACGCTCACCGGCACCACGATCGGGTCTCCGGGCTATATGTCGCCCGAGCAGATCCGGGGACTCGCCATCGAGCCCTCGTCGGACGTGTTCTCGCTCGGCTCGGTTCTGGCTTTCGCCGCGACGGGCGCCGGCCCCTTCGGTGAAGCGTCCCTGCCGGCACTGTTGTTCCGCGTGGTGCACGAGGAGCCCGATCTCCAGGCGGTACCGGCCGACTTGCGAGAGCTGATCAGGCGGTGCCTGGTGAAGACGCCTGCCGACCGCCCGACGCTGCCGGAACTGATGCCGGCTCTGACCGGCGGCCGGTCACCGGTGGAGCTGCTCGGCGCGGGCTGGCTGCCGGAGACCTGGCAGGGCGAAGACGCGACGGGGACACTCGCCTTCCCGGACGTGCCGACCTCGACCGTTGCGCTGCGCGCCCCGGCCCCGGAGCAGCCGCAGAATCTTCCTGAGCCTCTGCCGGAGCGGCCGGTCAGCCGTCGCCGACTCCTGTACGCCGCGGCCGGCGCCCTGGGGGCCGGCGGGCTGGCAGCTGCCACCTGGGCGATGACCCGGGACGACAAGCCCGCCGCCCCGGGATCGCTGCGCTGGCGGTTCCCCACCACCGGCACGGTCCTGTCCTACCCGAGGGTGGCCGGGGATCTGGTCTACGCGGCGAGCAACGACGGCACGCTGTACGCACTGACCACCGCCGACGGGGTGCGGCGGTGGAAGTACACAACCGCCGCGGCCATCGGCTCAGCACCCACCGTGCTGGGCGGCAGCGTGTACCTGGGCAGCGACGACCGCACCCTGTACGCCTTCGACGCGCTTTCGGGAAAGGTCCGTTGGCGGTTCGCCACGGGAGGCATCGTCCATACCCCGGTCGTGACAGGGGGCGTCGCGTATGTCGGCAGCGCGGACCGTCGGCTGTACGCCGTGGACACGGCCAGCGGAAAGCGCCGGTGGGCATTCGCCGCGGGCAACGACACCCACTCCCCCGCCGTGTCCGGCGAAACGGTCTACGTGGGCAGCAGCGACACCAGTCTCTACGCGGTGAACGCGAACACGGGCGAGAAGCAGTGGGCCTTCACCACACGCGGGGCGGTGTCCGGCATCCCGTCCGTAGCGGGCGGCATCGTCTACTTCGGCAGCACCGATGGCAACTTCTACGCGGTCGACGCAGGCACAGGGAAGCAGGTCTGGCGATTCGAGGGTGCCGCTGTCGGATCCAACCCGGTGATCGCCAAGGGAGTTGTGTACGTGGGAGGCGGCAAGACGCTGCACGCGCTGGACGCCGGCACCGGCAAGCCCAGATGGGAGTTCGGGGCCGCGGGCGACGTGCACGCGCCCGCCGTGGCTGGAGCGGTGGTGTACGTGGGCAGCGACGACAGCAGGCTCTACGCGGTGAACGCTGCCACGGGAAAGCAGCTTTGGGCCTACTCCGCCCCTGCCGCGGTGCACTCGCCGACGGTCGCACAGGACACCGTGTTTTTCGGCAGTGACGACAGCAGCCTGTACGCCGTTCGTATCTGAACCGACCGGGAACCGGGCGGCAGACGCAAGCAGTCCTACTCACCGCAGGTAGGGGCTTTTTCATGTCTGAGTGACGCTGTTTGTTACCAAGGGGGGACATGTCTACGTATTCATCGCGGCTGGATCGGCGCGCCGAGGGGAGGAATCGCCGCAACGCGTCAGCCGTCGCTGCCTATACCGGTGCTGCCCGGGCCTGCGGCCCGCTGGCCAACCCGGGACCGGAAGTGGAGTTCCGTTCCGTGCTGCGACCGGGCCACCGGGTGTCGCTCACCGCTCTGACCGCCGCCACCGCCCTGGCCGACATCGCATTCATCGGCTGGCTGCTGCTGCCCGAGCATGTGCCGGGCCCTGGGGTGACCGGCATCGGCAACGGCTGGCTGATCCTCGCCCGGCTCGGGTTCTGCCTGGTCATAGCCGTCGAGACGATCAAAATCGTGCAGGCGGTGGCAATCTGGGTGTTCGCCTTCCGGGCGAGGGACCCCATTCCCATGGTCCCGCCGAGCAGGCTGCGGGTCGCCATGCTGACCACCATCGTGCCGTCCAAGGAGCCGATTGCCGTCGTACAGCGGACGCTGCGGGCCATGCTGGAGGTGGCGCGTTGGGACTGCACCGTGGACGTCTGGATCCTGGACGAGGGAAACGACCCGACCGTACGGCAGATGGCCGCACGCCTGGGGGTCCACCACTTCAGCCGCAAGGACAGGCCGGAGTACAACCAGCAGTCCGGCCCGTTCCGGGCGCGTACCAAGTCCGGCAACCACAACGCCTGGCGCGCCGAGCACGAGAACGAGTACGACGTGGTCGCCCAGATGGACCCGGACCACGTGCCGCTGCCGTGCTTCCTGGAGCGGACCCTGGGCTACTTCCACGACCCGGACACCGCGTTTGTGGTAGCCCCCCAGGTGTACGGCAACGCCTATGACAACTGGGTCGCGCACGGCGCCTCGGTACAGCAGTACCTCTTCAGCAGCATCGTCGAGCGGGGCGGCAACGGTCTGGACGCCCCCTTGCTGATCGGCACCAATCACCTCTACCGGGTCAGCGCATGGCAGCAGATCGGCGGCTACCAGGACTCGATCATCGAGGACCATCTGACCAGCATGAGGATCCACGGCACGGTCAATCCCGCCACCGGAAAGGGCTGGAAGGGGGTCTACACCCCCGACGTGGTGGCCGTGGGCGAGGGCCCGACGACCTGGACCGACTATTTCAACCAGCAGCGGCGCTGGGCCTATGGCATCTGGGAGATCAAACTCAATCCGCGGCTGAGGCAGGGCATCCGGCTCCGGCGCCGTCAGCGGCTGCTGTACGACCTGGTCCAGTTCTACTACCCGAGCGTCGCCATGAGCCTGATGCTCGGCACCCTCGCCACCGCCCTGTACATGCTGCTGGGGGTCTCGTCCATCCAACTGCCCGGACGCCCCTGGTTCCTGCTGTGGTCGGCGGGCATGGGCGGCTCATTCGCCCTGTGGCTCTGGCTGCGCCGATTCAACCTCGCCGAGCATGAGAGGCGGGAGATCGGCATGGCGGGGATCCTGCTGTCGCTCTTTGCCGGGCCTGTCTACATCGCGGCCGCGGCGAACGCCCTGCTGCGCCGGCCGCTGGCGTACGTGGTCACCGCCAAGGGCGAGCTGCGCAGTTCGGAGTCGCTGCGCACCTTCCGGCTGCACCTGATGTGGGCCCTGCTGGCCGGAAGTCTGCTGACCGTCAGCTTCCTCAACAACCATGACTACACCGGCATGCGGATCTGGACACTGCTGGGCCTCGCGGCCGGCTCGGCCCCGCCGCTGCTCGCCCTGGCCCAAGGTGTCTCCACACGCTTGCGTACCGCGAGGGCCGACCGGTGAGGATCACCACGCCACGGGTGCTTGCGCTGCTGTGTGCCGCGCTGCTGTCCTGGTACACCTTCCAGGTGGCGCCGGACCTGGCGGACCGCGAACGCCGCGAGGCAGCCGCGCGCGCCGACGCCGTACTGCCACCGACGACCGTGCTGCCGGACGACGATGGCGCGCCGCACCACCCCGCCACACCGACGCCCACGGTCTTCTTCCCCGCCGCGGGAAAGGCGTTCGTCGGCGTCTTCACGTCAGCGGGCACCCACGACTTCACAGAAGCGGCCGATTTCGCCCGGCAGACCCGGCACCGCCCGCAGGTGTACGAGTTCTCGGCCGACTGGGAGACCGATCACTTCGACGCAGAGGCGATCAACCGTGTGGCCAGGCGGGGCATGCTGCCCATGGTCGCCTGGGAGCCATGGGACCACACAGCCGAGGCCGAGGAACCCACGCTGCGTGGCGAGCAACCCGAGTACCGGCTGTCGAGGATCATCAAAGGCTCCTTCGATCCGTACATACGGTCCTGGGCGCTGGGCATCAAGTCGCTCGGCTACCCGGTGGCCATCCGCTTCGCTCACGAGATGAACGGCTACTGGTACCCCTGGTGCGAACAGTCCAACAGCAACCGCCGTGGCGAGTACGTCCGGGCATGGCGTCACATACACAAGATCTTTGACGCGGTGGGAGCACGTAATGCCGTGTGGGTGTGGAGCCCCAACGTCAGCTACACGAACTCCACGCCGCTCACCCGGCTCTACCCGGGAGACGCATACGTGGACTGGGTGGGCCTGTCCGGCTACTACGGCACCGTGGGCAAGGAGAACTACCAGTCGTTCGACCGCCTCTTCACTCCGTCAAGGAACGAACTGCGCCGCTTCACCGGCAAGCCGCTCGTCATCACCGAACTCGGCGCGACGGACGCCGCTGGGCGGAAGGCAGAGTGGATCACCGACATGTTCCGTGCGCTGCCACGCCACCGCGACATCATCGGCATCATCTGGTACCAGGCGGTGAAGGAAATCGACTGGCGCGTGGGCACGTCCCAGGCATCCTCGGCCGCCTTCACCGCCGGGGCCTCGGCGAACCGGTACCAGCAGCGGTGGGCGCCGGGTATGACACCCCGCCTTCGGTGAACCGGGGATGTGACGATGCCGGACTCAGCCCTCGGGACTTGGTGAGCTCCGAACCGAATCAGTGGAGTCCCTCTGAGGTTACGGCGGGGAGAGCGGCCGTACTGGGACTTCGAGCCGCAGCCGACGTGAAACCGACTGATTCCCCTGGTCAGGCTCGTACGGCCACACCAACCCTGTCCCCGAGCTCAGCCTGGCCCTCCTCATGGTCGAGCGGATCGAGCAGCGACTGGAGGTCGCAGATGCCCACCCCGTGGTCAACGCGCTGTCGATGGGCGATGTGATGGGTCTGATCGTGCGCTGCGCCGGAACCGACATGGATGACGTGCCCGCCTTCCTCGACACGGTCCGCGAGCGCACGCTGCGCGCAATGGCCACCTGACGGGAGCCTCGGCGTCACGAATCGGCGTCATGAGTATCGCAACCGGTCCGCGCGCGATCCGCTGGTGCCGTGGTCAGGCGCGCGGGGGCGACAAGGCAGTAGGCCCGCCTCGGGTAGTGCCAGGCAGATCGACCGGAGCCGGTTCAGCGCTGAATGTGCCATGGCCGGATCAGCCGTGATCCGCGGCCTTGCGGGGCTCCCCGCGGTAGGTGCCGAACGACCACCGGTTGCCTTCGGGATCGCGGGCGGCGAAATCTCTGGAGCCATAGTCGGTTTCGCGCAGCCCGGAGGTGATCTCGGCGCCGGCGGCCTTCGCGCGTGCGTACAACCTGTCGGGGTCGGCGGTGACCACATAGGCGCCGAAGCTTCCGGGCCGCAGCGGCCAGGCGTCGTCCTCGGCGTCCTGCTTCGCCGAGCCGAGCATGATCCCGCCGCCTTCCGGCCAGGACAGCTGGGCATGGTCGACACGGTCACCCTCCCCGTGGACCACGGTCTCCTCGAATCCGAATGCGTCGATCAGAAACCGGATCAGCGCGCGGGCGTCGTGGGCCCGCAGGGTGGGCCACACCTGCGGTGCCGGTGTCGTGTCGTCCATGTCCACCAGACCTCCTCGGCCAGTCCTTCAGCACTGGTTGGGCTTTTGCCGCGTCCAACCTTCCGCTGGTTCGCCGCTGGGGGCTTGGACGTTTCGGAACTCCTCGGCCAGCCATGTGCTGGGGGCGCAGCCGGCCAGGGAGCGGAACTCGCGGGCGAGGTGTGCCTGGTCGAAGTAGCCGCACTGCGCAGCCACGTCGGCGAGCCGGGGAAGCTCCGACCGACCGGCACCGGCGGCCAGCAGTCTGCGGGCGCGGTCGAATCGGACCACCCTCGCGGCGGCCTTGGGCGTGAGCCCGGTCTCCCGACGGAAGCGGTCCGCCAAATGGCGTCCGCTCCAGCCGACCTCGTCCGCCAGCGCCGACACCGGCACGGCACCGCCGGTGCGGATCAGCAGCTGCCAGGCCCGGGCGACCTCGGGCGGAACGCCTCCGTAGGGGGAGGTCGCCCTAAGCAGCAGCTTGTCCAGCACGGCGAAGCGCTCCGGCCAGCTGCCGGCCGCCTGCAGCCGCGCCTGGAGCTCACCGCACACACGGCCCAGTACTGCGTCTGCGGGAAGATCGGTGTTGGCCAGCTCACCGGCCGGCAGGCCGAGCAGCGCCCGCGCACCGAGCGGGTGGAGCGCAATCTGGATGCCCGACTGGCGGCCTTGGTGGGTGATCAGCGCCGGCGACGTGTGCAGGCCACCGAGCAGGGTGTCGTAATTTCCCGGTGCCTGTCGGGGATCAGGGTGGCCGGCCACGGTGAGCACATCGTCGAGCGTGAAGATCAGCGTCAGGTAGGGCGAGGGCATCCCCCGGTGCTGTGTGGCCGGGAAGCCGTCCTGGCGGTAGCCCGTGTACCAGGCCACAAAGGGCCGCAGCGCGGCGGCGGCGCGAACACGGACGGACTCGTTGATCACGCCGGGGCGCGGGAAGAGCGTAGCGCCGCGGCGACCGGCCCACGCGGCGCTGAGCCGGCGAACAGCTCCGAAATGTCCACTCGCGGCGCGTCGTCCACGCCACCAGTATCAGCCCGACAGGGCCGAGGAGTCACCCGGGGCCGGCTCGACAACGGGCCAGGTGTCCCTCTGATGTGTTCTTACCGTCGGCGGTCTCGTGATGGCATGCCCGGCCCGTAAAGGCAGACGAAGTCGGACACGTACGGCTGCGCCACACGCGACTTCTTCCTCATGGAAGCCCAGGGGCAGCACGGAAGTCCAGCAGTCCCAGGCGCGTTTGCGCCTGGTCGCTCGAACCAGGCCTAGTCGGCCTGCAGTTGCTGGAGCAGGCCAAGCCGGTCGATGACGGCGTGCCGTTCGCTGATGCGGTCGCCCACGAAGCGGAACAGGGCGAAGGCCTCCATGCTGACCTGCCGGCCGGTGGCAGGCACGCCCATCAGCTCGCCGCTGTGGGTCGACCGCATGCGCCAGCGCACCATGACCCGGTCGTCCTCCGCCACCATGTCCAGGATCTCGAAGCTCGGATCGGCGTGGGTGGCATGCACCTCACGGATGGCGTCCTTGAAGCCCTGCGGCCCGATGACGTTCTGGTGCCGGCCTTCGCTGGTGACGAAGTCCGGAGTGAACAGCTCATCGGCCACATCGAGGTCGCCGTCTTCGAGTGCCTTGTAGAGCCGTCGGATGGCGTCCTTGTGAGACTGGGCGGTCATGATGCCTTCCCTTCCGATCCGGATTACTGAGTGAACCATCAGTAAATTATCATATTCCTGAGCGATGACTCAATAAGATGGGAGACATACCGTGGCGGACACGCGGCGCGGTCGGCCCTCGACAGGCGTGCGGGAAGCGGTGCTGAAGGCCACCGAGGAGGTGCTGGGCGAGGCGGGCTTGGCCCTGTCCACCAAGGAGATCGCGCGCCGGGCCGGTGTCGCGGAGTCCAGCATCTTCTACCATTTCGGCGACCGGCTGGGCCTGCTGCAGGCGGTCATCAACCTGCATCTGCCGGTGTTTTCCGATGCCACCGTGGTACTGGGGCGCCGTACCCCCAGCGGGAACCTGCCGGCCGATCTGACTGCGGTGGTGACCGGTCTGGAGCGGTTCTATCTGCGGATCATGCCTATCCTCGGCGCCCTGCAGTCCGACAGCCAGTTGCGTGAACTGCTCGCGGAACGCCACGGCGAAGTGGGTCCACACCTGGCGCTCCAACCGGTCGCCGATCTTCTTTGCGCCGAACTGACGGCCGGGCGAGTGCGGGACACCCTGGACCCGACCGCAGGTGCGCTCCTGCTGATCGGGGCCGCCCACCAGCGGGCCATGCACCGATATCTGCTCGGCACCACCGCCAACCGATTCCTGCCCTCGGTCGACACGGTGGTCCGGGCGTTGCTGCCGGTTTTTGAGTAAAGGCGTGTCCGAGAAGCGGCTCGGCTCGCCGAGTGGAGAGGGGCCGATGTGCCCAGAACGGTGGAGTTGCGTCACGTCGACGAGGAGATGCTCGAAGGACTCCTCGCGGTGGCTGTCAACGACGCAGCGCCCGACGAGGTCATGCCACCCGTGACCGGACCGCCAGGCTGGACGACAGCGCGGCAGGACGCCTTCCGGGCCTGGCACCGGGCTCGGCGACCAGGACTGGCCGGCCCGCTCCACGAATGCACATTCGCGATCCTCATCGACGGGAAAATCGTGGGATCAGCACGGCTGGCCCGCCGCGACAGTCAAGAGGTCCTGGAAACCGGCATGTGGCTTGCACGTTCCGTCCGAGGGCGCGGAATCGGCACCGCCGCCCTTCACGCGGTGCTCAACGCAGCGGCCAGGGCCGACGCACGCCTCGTGGTCGCCGAGACCACCGCCACCAACCTCGCCGCAATCGCCGCCTTGCGCCGCAACGAGGCCAGGCTCACCACGGACCGGCGCACCGGTCACGTTCACGCCCGGCTGCCCCTGGACCAGGCACAGCCCCCTCCCCTGGCGCCGTCTGTCCGGGCACCCCAGTAGTCGGCGGCGGAGAGATCTTGTTGCGGCATCGAGTTTCGGTCAGACCTCTGTTGACTGGCTGAATCTGGTGCCATGCTTTGTCCGGCTGGCCGCCCCCCGAATGATGCGGAGGGCGTCACGCTGGCGTCCCTCCCGGCCCTCCCCACGGGAGGGCCGACGCCTGCCCTCATCCGCCTGCGAGTCGCGCCCCAGTCACCCGTTCACTCGTGGAGGACGCAGAGCCAGTGCCGCCAGGGCCTCCGGAGCGCCGGACTGACCCCGGACTCCGGGGAAGGCGTTGATGTCCACGATCAGCGGGGCGCCGTCGCCCGTGTCGATGATGTCCACGCCGTACACGTCGAGTTCGAAGACCTCGCCGACCCGGCGCACCAGGGCGGGCCAGCCGGGCGGCAGGCCGGCGGCGGCGAGCGGCCGTGTGGGGCCCCGCCCCTCGCGCGCGAGTTCGGAACGGCGCAGGGCGGCAAAGAGCTGGTCTCCGACCGCCCACAGTTTGTGGTCCAAGCCGCTGTTCGGCGCGAACTCCTGGACCACGACCGGCTCCTGCGAGTATGCGGCCGCGAGCTCCCGCAGGTGTGTGTCGTTGTCGACGCGGGCCACCAGATCGTGCCTTCGGCTGTGGCGGCTCTTGACCACCACCGGGCCGGGGAGCCGTGGGCCGGACGCCAGTTGAGTGAGCGTGGCGAAGGTGCGGGTGGCAGCGAACGGGAGGCCGGCCCGCCGGGCCAGGTCCGCCATCGCCGTGCGGTCCTGGCACAGCGCGGTGGCCGCGGCCGAGTTCACCACCGGGACGCCGCGCTGCTCCAGGTCGCGGGCGAGGGTCAGCGCGCGTGGCGTACGCGACTTCAGCAGGTAGACGTCGGCGAGCGGCTCGGGGACTTCCCTCACCGTGTTCGGGTCGAGCGTCTCCACTTGATGCTCGGGGGCGAGCAGGGCGGCGGTGGCGGCCAGCAGCGGATGGTCCGGCTCAGGCGTGATCAGACCAACCCTCATGCGCTCTCACTCCCCGCCACAGGAACCTGCACCGGAGCCGTGGCCTGCACCATGTGCGGGCGGCTCGTCAACGACAACCCGCCGACCGCGCCGTGCTGTTCCGGCGGCCGAGCGGAGGGCAGGGTGGCCGCGCCCGACGCCCGGCCGTCGCGGGCCAGCCCGAGCACCGCTCGCGCCACCCGCGCCGCCGCGTCCGGGACCTGCCGGAAGCTCGGGAAGTCGTTCACATCGACGACCACAGGGCCATCCGGTCCCAGCAGCACGTCCACGCCGTACAGATCGAGGCCGTAGACCGCCCCGACCTGGGCGACTATCGCGGCCACCTCGGCCGACAGCGGCACGCGGCGTTCCCGCACCGAGCGGTCCGGGTGGAGCGGGGAGCAGCGCTCGGTCGCGTACAGCTCACCGCCGACGCAGTACACCTTGACATCGATTCCCGGGTTGGCCACATACGGCTGGGCGATGAGCATGCCCTCCCTGGCCAGTTCCGGGAGCATCGCGGCAAGCCGGTCCGGCGACGAGAGAAGGTATACGGCCCGCCCCGAGCTGCCGTCGGCGGGCTTGACCACAAGCGGGTACTCCGACGCCGGTATCTCCGCCAGCAGCTCCGGGCGCGCCGCCGCGTACGTCGGCGGCAGCGGAAGTCCACGGCTGCGACCGATCGCCGCGGCCAGTGCCTTGTCCCGTACAGCTCGTATCGACCGGGCGTCGTTGACCGTCGTCATCCCGGCCGAGGCCGCGGCTTCGAGCAAGGTGAGCCCGGGGCCGCCGGAGACCGTCTTGAGAACCCACGCGTCATGGGTGCCCGCCCGCACCGCCTCGGTCATGCGCAGCAGGGAACCGCCCGGCCGCACCACGTCCACCTGGTGCCCCCACGAGGTCAGCTGACGGATCACCTCGATCGGCATGCCGTCATGGCGGTAGTGCTCCTCCACCAGGAAGCAGAGCCTCATTGACCTTCCCCGTAACCCCCGGACGCCGCCGATCCCGTCCGGCGAGTTGATACGTAACAGGATGTCATGAACACCATGCGGCCCCGGCGCGAGGCTGGTTCGCTGCCCCCGCCGCGGCAGACGCCCGTGAGGCATGGGCCCGTGCCAACGGGACGACGAGGTGGGGGGAGACGGTGCCAACCTGCTCAACAACATGGGAATCCGGCATTCGCGGCACAGATCCACGCGTGTTTATCGAGATCCGGAAACCGATATGAAATCGCAGGTTTGAAAGAGGTTTTGCACACTCGCACGAGGCAAGCAGGGAGGGCATGAACAGTCCCCATGAACCCATGCCCCTGAACGACACCTATAACCCCTATGACCATAACCGGGACGCCCATGGGCGTAACCGGGACGGCGTCGGAGCAAACCGGGCAGCCTTGGTCATCCACACGATCGCGGACATCGCTGCAGGTTTTCTGGGCCTGTGGATCCTGCTCCACCTGCTCGAGGCCAACCAGGGAAACGTCTTCGTCGGCTTTGTGCACGGTATGGCGGACTGGCTCGCCGGCTGGTCCCAGGACATTTTCACTATGGACACCGAAGGTCTGCGGGTTTTCCTCAATTACGGGCTGCCCGCGGTGATTTACCTTCTGCTCGGCCATGGGATCGCTGCGCGGATACGCCGCCTCTGACCGAATTCAGGTCGAGCGCGTCATACATGTCGGTGAGGTCCGTGATCAGATCACGCAGAAAATCGCGGGCCTCACGACACGCCGGGCTCCTCATACTGTCCGGATGGACATCCAGGCAAGGGAGGACGCCCGCCGATGGCTCGCGGAGGACGGCGTCGCGCAGGTCGGTCATGACGAGTGGACCGACGGCGAGGCCCCGGACCACCGGCTCACCGCCAACGAAGTCGCCCACAACTGGGCGGGGCCGGCGTTCACCGACGAGCGCCTCGACGCGCCCGGGCAGCTACGGCTTGCGTTCGGGCTGCTGGACCTGCTCGACGACTACTGGGTGACCTGCGAGATCCTGTTCGCCCACCAGGGCCCGGACGGCCCCCTGCCGACCGAGGTGCTCTGGAACGGCTATCGGCGGCGGCTGGAAGCACCCCAGGTGTCCGAGGCCGTCACCTACTCCCTGTGGGTCGACTGGTTCGAGGACCGGAGCACGTCAGCGACGGCCTTTGCCGAAGTGCTCGGCCATGACATGGACCAGCTGACGACCGACGCGCCGGACACCCTGCTCCGCCGAGCCCGCCGGGTCCTGGAGTGCTCGGGCCCCGTTCCCTGGCAGACGAAGCAAGCGACCTACCGCTTCGCGACACGGCTCCCCGCCCTGCACCTAGCACTCTTCAAGGGCTTGCTGAGCAGCTATCACGACTTCTACGGAGACCTGCAACCGGACGCCGCACTGGCCCTCCTCGCCGAACTGGATCTCCCGGTGAACACCGAGCACCTCAAGGAGCTGCGCACCGTACTCACCGCAGGGCACAGCAACCACTACCGAAGCCCGCATGCGTGGGACAGCGCGCTACGGACTCATCTGTAGGAGCCCTCCACCGGATCACCGTCACGAAGAAGGGCCTCCGCGGCTGAATGGGCCCGGCAGGGCTCGGGTACCCGCCGAGAAACGACCCGGCACGACACGAACGGACCCCATGGAGGTCTCGAGCCGGCCCGGGACGTGCAACGAAAGGCAGGTCACGACCGTGAACACGTCAGAGGAGCACCCGCCGCACAAGGACTCCGAGGAATCTGTCGGCGAGCTGGTCAAGCAGGCATCGGAGCAGATCTCGCAGCTGATGCGGCAGGAACTGCGACTGGCGCAGGCGGAGATGCAGCAAAAGGGCAAACGGTTCGGGCTCGGCGGCGGCCTGTTCGGCGGGGCGGGGGTCGTTGGCTTCGTTGCCCTGCAGGCCCTTGCGGCCACCGCGATCGTGGCCCTGGACCTGATCTGGCCGCTGTGGGGCTCGGCGCTGACCGTGACCGCTGTCCTGCTCGTGGCGGCCGGCGTACTCGCCGCCGTGGGCAGGAAGCAGGTCGCCCGGGCCACCCCGCCCACCCCCGAGCAGGCCATCGCGGGCGTCAAGGCCGACGTCGCCGAGATCAAGGAAAGGGCACACCGATGACGGACAAGCCCCAGAAAAATGACCCCACACCCACCCCCACCCCCGACGAATTGCGCGAGCAGGTCGAGGGAACCCGCGTGGAACTGGGCCAGACGGTCGAGGCGCTGGCCGCCAGGGCCGACATCAAGGCCCAGGCGCAGCAGAAGGCGGCGAAGGTCAAGAGTCAGGTGCAGGACAAGGCTGCCCACGCCCTCCACATGGCGCAGGACAAGACTCCGGAACCGGTACGGGAAAAGGCCGCACAGGCCAAGCAGCAGCTGGCCGAGACCGCCCAGATCCTCAGCGACAAGATCCAGCACAACACCCCGGAGCCGGTGCGCGACAAGGCCAGTTGGACGGCACAGGCCGCGCGCAGCAACCGCAACCTGCTCATCGGCGGTGCGGCCGCCGCCCTGGCTGTGATCATCCTCGCCCGCCGCAGGAGGAAGAGCTCATGAATGCGTCCAAAGTTGCCTACAAGCCGATCGGCCTGGTGCTGGGCGCCATGAGCGGTGCTCTGGCCGGCGCGGTCTTCAAGCGGGTGTGGAAGGCCGTCGGCCACGAGGCGGACGCTCCCGACGCCACCGACCAGGACCGCAGCTGGCGCGAAGTCGTGATCGCCGCCGCCCTGCAGGGTGCGATCTTCGCCGCCGTCAAGGCGACGGTCGACCGCGGGGGAGCCACCGCGGTGCACCGCCTGACGGGAACCTGGCCCGGCTGACTGGACCGTTCCGGGTTCGCCGGGCGGGCAAGGACCAGATCGGCAGCCCGGGGCCGCACCGGATCATCAATCGTGGCGGTGGGGCAGCAACACTCCGGCCGCGGTGTGATGAAGCGAGTCCACGGTTGCCATCTGGTTCGTAGCCCGGTCGATGAGATCTTCGAGCCGTGACGTTTCGAGCTGCTCCGACTCGGCGGCCACGGGCAGCAGCGCCCGCCACAGGTGATGTTTGCCCTGGATGCCCAACCGCAGGGCCTCCAGTTCGACGAGCGTACTCAGCCCCGAGCGACGGTAGACGCGGCCGTTGGGCTTGAGCCGGGCGGCTTTCTCCGCGACCCAGCCCCCGTAGATCCGGTATCGGTGCGGGGCGATCTCAAGGGCGTCCATCAGCTCGAGGAGGCTCTGGCGGTCCTGGGCGATGTCCTCCGCGAGGCGCCGCAACTCCGAGGCACGCGCCGACGAGCGGTGTGCGCGTGCGATCCGCCGCGACAGCTCGACTCCAGCGGTAGCGCCGGCCAAGTGGTCGTTCAGGTAGATCCTGAGGGCTTTGTAGGACACGGGGGCTTCTTTCGCCTGTCACGGCGCGACCAGGGCTTGTCTCGGAATGGGGAGCCCTTTGATCATTCCGTCGAGCGGCGCTCGAATCACCCTCGGACGCGGACCATCCCCCTTTCAGGGGCATGGGTCTTTCAGTGGCATGGGTGACAGCGGTGCGGCGCCCCACCGCACCCGCGCCCGAGACGGTGCTCACGCAGTGGGCAGGTCGCGGAAGCGCGCTCCCACCTGGTGGGAGCGCGCTTCCGTGACTGTGGACCGCGGACGGCAGACCGTCATCCTGGGCTGACGCGGCCACGCCACGAACCGGATTCACCGCCGCGCTGCTCGATGTACTCCTTGAAGCGCCGCATGTCCCCCTTCACGCGCCGGTCGATCATGCCGACCATGTCCGCCGTCTTCTCCGCAACCCCGCTTGTTTCGACGTCCATCACGAGCTCCACCCGGGTGTGCGTCGCGTCCAGGCTCTGGAACCGGACCATGCCCATCTGCTTGGTGTCACCGCCGGTCGTACGCCACGCGATCCGCTCGTCCGGGAGCTGGTCGATGATCTCGGTGTCGAACTCCCGCCGGACCCCGCCGATCTTTGTGGTCCAGTGGTTGTGCCGCTCATCGAGCTGCCTGACCTCCTCGACCCCTTCCATGAAGTTCGGGAACTCCTCGAACTGCGTCCACTGGTTGTAGGCAGTGCGGACGGGGACGCCGACCTCCACCGATTCCTTCACCGTGCTCATGGCTTTGCCTCCTCTCAGTGACCACCGCGCCGACAGCGGACCTGCCGCGCGGACCAGGCACGGTCCAGCGGGTACCCGATATTGCGCCGAGTACGACCCGCAGGCTGCTCGAGGATCACGACCGGCCCTCGCACTGGCAGCGCCCGTGCCGGCGACGGAGAATTTGAGCAGTGGCAACGCGGGCGGCTGCGAGATGACCACCGGGTCGACCCCGGGCTGACCGGGTTGTCCCGGCCGATAGCCTGTCAGCGGCATCCCGACTCGATCATCCCAGGAGCTGTTGGTGCGAGACATCGCCGTATTCAGCGGTAGTGCCCATCCCGAGCTGGCAGCCGAGGTCTGTGCCCATCTGGGTGTACCACTCAATCCGGTGCGGGTCAGCCGGTTCGCGAACGACTGCCTCGAGGTCCAGTTGCAGGCCAACTGCCGTGAACGCGATGTCTTCTTGATTCAGCCGTTGGTCGCTCCTGTGCAGGAGAACCTCGTTGAGCTGCTCTTGATGTGCGACGCCGCCCGCGGGGCATCGGCGAGTCGCGTCACCGTGGTGATGTCGCACTACGCCTACGCACGTTCGGACAAGAAGGACGCGCCAAGGATCTCGATCGGCGGGCGTTTGGTGGCCGACCTGCTGGTGGCCTCGGGCGCCGACCGTGTTCTGGCGCTGACGCTGCATTCGCCGCAGGTCCACGGCTTCTTCTCGGTGCCGGTGGATCATCTGCACGCACTGCGAGAGCTGGCCGAACACTTTCGCGGCTACGACCTGTCCAACACCACGGTCGTGTCTCCGGATCTGGGTAACGCCAAGGAGGCGGCTGCCTTCGCGCGGCTGCTGGGAGTGAGGGTGGCGGCGGGGGCCAAGCAGCGCTTCGCCGACGACCGGGTGAGCATCAGCTCCGTCATCGGGGATGTCGCCGGCCGCGATGTCATCGTTCTCGACGACGAGATCGCGAAGGGCAGCACTGTCCTTGAACTTCTGCAGCGTCTGAGGGAGTTGGGAGCCCGGTCGATCCGGGTCGCCTGCACCCACGGCTTGTTCTCCGCGGGCGCACTCAAGCGTCTGTCCGATCAGCCCGACGTGTTGGAGATCGTCTGCACGAACACCGTGCCCATCCCGGCCGAGCACCGCACGGACAAGCTGCAGGTCCTGTCGATCGCCCCGGCGCTCGCTGAGGCCGTCCGGCGCATCCACAACGGCGAGTCGGTGAGTGCGCTGTTCGACGCAACGTGAGTGGCGAGGAGCAGTGTCCACTGGTCATCGCTGATCGCCGGGTAGCCCGAAGGGCACGAGGCAGGTACCGCCTGAAGCCTGCCAGCGAGCGCATCCCGCCGCGCCGAAGATGGAACGGCACATCCAGGATTCACCTCTAGGGAGTCGCACCATTGGTTTCCCGAAAGGCAGTGTTGATATGGCCGTCGACGCATCGAGCGTCGCACGAGGGCGGGACCGGGAGTCCGGTGATGAGCGATGGAACGGCGGGCAAGGCACCTCGTCGTCGTGGCGGACCCTCTGGCTGCCGGCCCTGTCGCTGCTGCCGCTCGGTCTGCTCGTCATGGCGTCGTGGATCGGCCGGCATGTGCGCCCGAGCGCGGACGAGTGGTGCTTCCTGCCGAGCGTGCGTGACCACGGCGTTTCCGGGCTGATCGGAAAGTTCTACTTCACCGACAACGGACGGGTCGGCAACGGTCTGCTGGTCGGGCTGTACGCGCAGTTCCCCGTCGCCGGGCACCAGTGGTTCGGGCTGATCAGCGGCGTGCTCATGCTGGTGCTGCTGTGGGTGCTGACCGTTCAACTCCTGCGCAGGGCCGATCTGGAGGTGACCCGCGGTCTCCCGTTGCTCGTGGCGTCCATGATCACCGCGGTGTTCCTCTTCGCGACCCCCAATACGTACAAGACGTTCTACTGGCCCGCGGCCTCCGTCTCGCACACCGTCGCTCCGGTGCTCGGCTGCGCTGTCGCCGTCCCGCTGCTGCGCGCAGGTGGCCGCCGCAGCCGTGTCGCCGCCCTGGCCGTCGTGTTCACCGCAGGCGTCTTCATGGGCACGCTCTCCGAAGAGGCGTCGGTCGTCGCCCTGGTGGTGCTGTCGTGTGTGGTGCTGTTCGCGCACCACCTCTTCGCCGCGCGGGTAACGGCTTTCGCCCGCCGCTGGTCGCTGCTCGGCATGGCCGGCATCGCCGTCGGCACCGTGGTGCTGGTGACATCTCCCGGTTCGCGCAACCGCCGCGAGCGCTACGACGCCGACCGCGCATCCATGCTCGCGCCCGAAACACTGCTGAACTCCCTGCGCGGATATCTGCAGATCCTCGAGACGATCCTCACCACCTGGCAGTACGCCGGAGCCGTCGCTGCCGGCGTGCTGCTCGGTCTGCTGGCACGCGGCCGGGGCCGGCGGCCTGCCGCCCTCCTGCCCTGCAGCCCGCTGCTGCTCACCAGTCTTGGCGCAGCCGCTTTCCTGGTCTCCGGCTATCTGTGCACCGTCATCACCTACCCCGTCTTCGGAGCAGACGTGGTGACGACGGAACGTACATGGAACGACTACCTCCTGCTCTACGTCATGCTGCTGGTCGGCGTCGGCGCCTTCGTCGGGCGCTCACTTCGGCTGCGTACGCGCCGTAGGGGTGTGGCGGCCGTGGCGGCAGCGGCGGTGTGCGCCGGGGCCGTGCTCGGACTGGTCCGCCCGCTGAACGCACTTGGGGACGCGATGCAGGTACGGGCCGAGAAGTGGGATCGCCAGGACCGGTATCTGCGCGAGCAGGCGGCGGACGGCGCCAAGGTTGCCCCGTACACGCCCGTTTCGGTCGCCATGATGCTGGAGCCGTTCAGCGACCGGGGCCGCCGGATCTGGCCGGCGCAGTGTGTCGCCGACTACTACCACCTGGACAAGGTCACTTACTCGACAGAGCGTCCCTGAGCTCGGAGGTGGAGGCGGCCGCACGGGAGATGTTCGTCTCCCGCACCACATAGTGCGGCCGCCGCTTCGCCTCGTGGTAGATACGGCCCACGTACTCGCCGATGACACCGAGGGTGGCGAGCTGGATGCCGCTGAGGGCGACGATGGCGGTGATCAGAGTGGCGTAACCCGGGGTGTCCACACCGTCGAGCAGGACGTTCGCGATGATCCACAGCGCATAGCCGAGGGCGGACAGAAAGAGCCAGAGTCCGGTGTGAATGGCCATGCGCAGGGGGCGGCTGTTGAAGGAGAGCAACCCGTCGATGCCGTAGTTGAGCAGCCGCTGGCCGCCCCACTTGGACTGCCCGGCCGCCCGCTCCACATTCTGGTAGGTGAAGCTGACGGTGTCGAAGCCGATCCAGGAGAAGAGCCCCTTGGAGAAGCGGTTGCTCTCCGGGAGGGAGAGGACGGCGTCGACGGCACGGCGCGACAGCAGCCGGAAGTCACCGGCTCCGTCGACGACTTCGACCTCCATGAACCGGCGCACCAGTCGGTAGTACGCCCGGCTGAGCGTCCTGCGCACGGCGCCTTCTCCGGCACGGTCACGCTGCGCGATGACCTGGTCGAAGCCGTGCCGGTGCAGCTCCAGCATGCGGGGCACGAGCTCCGGAGGGTGCTGCAGATCGGCGTCCATGAGGACGACCGCTTCGCCCTCGGACATCCTCAGCCCGGCGAGCATCGCCGACTCCTTGCCGAAGTTACGGCTGAAGGAGGTATAGCGCACGCGGGGGTCCGCGGTCGCAAGGTCCCGGAGTTGGATACGGGTGTGGTCGCTGCTGCCGTCGTCGACGTAACAGATCTCGAAGGCCGTCCCAGTCGACTCGAGAGCGGCGACCAGCGCCGTGTGAAAGGCGCCGATCACCTCACTCTCGTTGAAGCAGGGTACGACGACCGAAGTATGGACCGTTGTCATCTCTCTCCATGCGCTGAGGTGCGGGCAAGCCGCGTAACGCTGCAACTCGTCGCGTATGGAGGATGCTAGGGGGGCCGAGGAGGTTGCCTCCCGGGACCGTTTTCAAGAAGGTGCTGACCCAACGGACCGGTGGTCGCCTGACCTGCATGCGTCTGGACGCCACCGTGCGTCTCGTGGCAGCTGAGGACGAAGGAGTACGGGGAGATCTGGAGGGCCGCCCGGCTCGCGGCACTGTCGGAGTCAGAAGCGGACTCGCCCCTGGCAGAGGTGAGGACATGCAGGTCAGCCGGCTCCTGGACAGCGTGCCGACGGTCAGGGTTTGGCTACTGCGAGAAGGTAAGGGCTTCTCGGGTCGGCTGTGACAGGCGGAATTCGACGGACCGCCGCCGCCCGGTGGACGCCGCCACCCGTTCGGATGTGCGCCTGTTGCCCAGCACGGCTGGGGCCGGTCATATGTCACATTGCCTGCCGACACCCAGCCGCTGGCCGTTTGCGAGGCCCATGACCTGCCGGCCCAGCGAGCCCACACGCTGCTGCTGCGCCCTCGCCGACTTCGAGGCCGACCACCCGCACAGGCCGGAGCGTCGGCCACCGAGGCGCTGCCGCTGCTCGCCGTCCTGGGTGACACCACCGGCCAACGGCAGGCCGAGGACGACGCCGGGCGCCGGTTTCCGCCCTGGTCAGGTGCGGCGCACGTTGCCTCGCGTGCGGCTGACCATTGATCGTCATACGATGATGTCTTGGGGGATTCGGGCAAGCGACGGCCGGCCCTGGGTCGGCGGGAAGCGGGCTCCCATGGCTGAGCGTCTTAAGAGATCAGGGCTGGTCGGCGAGCTTTCGGCCGAATTCGCCGGCACCATGATTCTCATCCTCTTCGGTTGCGGTGTGGTGGCTCAAGTGGTCGCCGGCGGAGCCCTCACGGATCCCCCGGGCGGCCTTGGAAACCACGACAGCATCGCCTGGGCATGGGGCCTAGGCGTCACCCTCGGTGTCTATGTGGCGGCGCGATTGAGCGGTGCTCACCTCAACCCCGCGGTGACCGTGGCCCTTGCTGCGTTCAAAGGTTTTCCGTGGAGCAAGGTGGCGCCCTACGCGCTGGCCCAGACGGCCGGCGCCTTCGTCGCAGCCCTGCTGGTGCGCTGGAACTACACCGAGGCGCTGGCGAAGGCCGACCCCACCCACACGATCAAGACCCAGGGCGTTTTCTCCACTCTGCCCGCCAACGGTAATCCGAACCTGCCGGTCCACGAGTGGGGCGCCTTCCGTGACCAGGTCATCGGCACCGCGATCCTTCTGCTGATGATCCTGGCGATCACAGACCTGCTCAACACGCCCCCCGGCGCCAACATGGCCCCGTTCATCATCGGCCTGGTCGTCGTGGGGATCGGCATGGCCTGGGGCACCGACGCGGGCTATGCGATCAACCCCGCACGTGACTTCGGTCCCCGGCTGGCCAGCTTCCTCACCGGGTACGGCGGAGCGTGGCGAGATCAGTACGGGAACTTCTACTTCTGGGTGCCGATCATCGGTCCGCTGATCGGCGGCCTGCTCGGAGCTTTCCTCTACAAGTTCTTCGTCGGCCGGTTCCTGCCGACCGCGGAGCCGGAGCCCCCCGGACGCGTCCCGACCCCCGAGGCCTGACCAGCCCAGCGTGAGGCCGCAACCCAGTCCATTCCACAGGAGAGGCGGCATGCCATGGCGGACTTCGTCGGCGCGGTGGACCAGGGAACCACCAGTACCCGTTTCATGATCTTCGACCATGACGGCAACGAAGTGGCGAAGCACCAGCTGGAGCACTCCCAGATACTCCCGCGCTCGGGGTGGGTAGAGCACGACCCGGTGGAGATCTGGGAACGCACCAATTCAGTGATCCAGAACGCCCTCCGGCACGGGAACCTGTCCCCGTCCGACCTGGCGGCGATCGGCATCACCAACCAGCGGGAGACGACCGTCGTCTGGGACCCCCGTGACGGCCGTCCCTACTACAACGCCATCGTCTGGCAGGACACCCGCACCGACTCCATTGCGGCCGCTCTGGACCGCTCGGGCCAGGGCGACGTGATCCGCCGCAAGGCGGGCCTGCCGCCGGCCACCTACTTCTCCGGCGGCAAGATCAAGTGGATTCTGGAGAACGTCGACGGCGTCCGCGAGGCGGCGGAGCAGGGCCATGCCCTGTTCGGCAACACGGACTGCTGGGTGCTGTGGAACCTCACCGGCGGCCCGGAGGGCGGAATCCACGCCACCGACGTGACCAACGCCAGCCGCACCATGCTGATGAACCTGGAGACCCTCGACTGGGACGACGAATTGCTGGGGTTCTTCGACATCCCCCGGGCGATGCTGCCCACCATCAACCCGTCCTCCCACCGGGAGGCGTTCGGCGAAACCCGTACCTCCCGGCCACTGCGCGCCGCCGTCCCCATCACCGGGGTGCTCGGGGACCAGCAGGCGGCCACCGTCGGGCAGGTCTGCTACGCGCCCGGCGAAGCCAAGAACACCTACGGCACCGGCAACTTCCTGGTGCTCAACACCGGTACCGAACTGGTCCGCTCACAGAACGGCCTCCTCACCACCGTGGCGTACCAGTTCGGCGACAGCCCGGCGATCTACGCCCTCGAGGGTTCCATCGCGGTCACCGGGTCCGCGGTGCAATGGCTGCGCGACCAGATGAAGATCATCACCGACGCCGCCGAGAGCGAGCGTCTGGCCCTGACTGTCGAGGACAACGGCGGCATGTACTTCGTCCCCGCCTTCTCGGGCCTGTTCGCCCCGTACTGGCGCTCCGACGCGCGCGGCGCGATCGTCGGCCTCGCCCGGTACAACAGCAACGGCCACCTGGCACGGGCCACCCTGGAAGCCATCTGCTACCAGAGCCGGGACGTGGTGGAGGCCATGGAGCAGGACTCCGGCGTCCATCTGGACGTGCTCAAGGTCGACGGCGGTGTGACGGCCAACGACCTGTGCATGCAGATCCAGGCCGATGTCCTCGGCGTACCGGTCAGCCGCCCGGTCGTCGCCGAGACCACCGCGCTCGGTGCCGCCTACGCGGCCGGTCTGGCCACCGGCTTCTGGCGGGACGAGGACGAGCTGCGCACCCACTGGCAGGAGTCCAAGCGCTGGGAGCCCCAGTGGTCCGAGGAACAGCGCGCGGACGGATACGCGGGCTGGAAGAAGGCGGTGGAGCGCACGCTCGACTGGGCCACGGTCGAATAGGCCCGGGTCCGGGGGCGCCCGCGGGCGCCCCCGGCCACGTGCGCAGCGCACGGCCGCAGCACGAGTAGGAGGCCGATGGTGAATCCGGTGGCTCTCTCACCCGAGGCACGCGCACAGGCCCTGACCCGGCTGGGGGAGGATGAGCTGGACGTCCTCGTCGTCGGTGGCGGTGTCGTGGGCGCCGGGTCGGCCCTGGATGCCGCCACCCGGGGCCTGCGGGTCGGCCTCGTCGAAGCCCGGGACTGGGCCTCGGGCACTTCCAGCCGCTCCAGCAAGCTGATTCACGGCGGCCTGCGCTACCTCGAGATGCTGGACTTCCGGCTGGTCGCCGAGGCACTCAAGGAGCGGGGACTGCTGCTCCAGCTCCTGGCCCCGCATCTGGTGCGACCGGTGCCCTTCCTCTACCCGCTGCAACACCGGGTCTGGGAACGCCCGTACGTCGGCGCCGGCGTGCTGCTCTACGACACCATGGCCGCGGCCTCGGGCACCTCCAGCGGCCTGCCCCACCACCGCCACCTGCTCAAGCGCCAGGCCCTGCGCGAGGCGCCCGCGCTGCGTTCCGACGCGCTGGTCGGCGCGATCCAGTACTGGGACGCCCAGGTGGACGATGCCCGGCACACCCTGTTCCTGGCCCGTACGGCAGCCGCCTACGGGGCATTGGCCGCCAATGCCACCCGCGTCAGCCGCTTCCTGCGCCAGGGCGAGCGGGTGGTGGGCGCCGTGGTCACGGACCTGGAGACCGGCAACGAGACCGAGGTGTCCGCCAAGCAGGTCATCAACGCGACCGGCGTGTGGACCGACGACACCCAGACCATGGCCGGCACCCGCGGGCAGTTCCACGTCCGCGCCTCCAAGGGCGTGCATCTGCTGGTCCCGCGTGACCGGATCATCTCCCACACCGGGCTGATCCTGCGCACCGAGAAGAGCGTGCTGTTCGTCATTCCGTGGGGGCGGCACTGGATCATCGGGACGACCGACACCGACTGGACACTGGACAAGGCCCATCCGGCGACGAGTTCCAAGGACGTCAGCTACCTGCTGGAACACGTCAACCGCGTGCTGATCACACCCTTGGCGGCGGAGGACGTCGAGGGCGTCTACGCCGGTCTGCGCCCCCTCCTGTCCGGCGAGGCCGCGGAGACCAGCAAGCTCTCCCGGGAACACCTCGTCGCGCATCCGGTCCCCGGGCTCGTCGTGGTGGCCGGCGGCAAATTCACGACCTACCGGGTGATGGCCAAGGACGCGGTCGACGAGGCCGCGCGCGGTCTGGACGAGAAGGTGGCCGACTGCGTCACGCAGCGCGTTCCGCTGCTCGGCGCCGACGGCTATCCCGCCCTGTGGAACTCCCGGCACAGCCTCGCCGAGCGCTCCGGGCTGCATGTCGCCCGCATCGAGCACCTGCTGAACCGCTACGGCTCCCTGGTGCACGAACTGCTCGACATGGTCGCGGCCGACCCCTCGCTCGGCGAACCGTTGCCGAGCTCCGACGACTATCTGCGCGTCGAGGCCGTGTACGCGGTGACCCATGAGGGAGCCCGACATCTGGACGATGTGCTCGCCCGGCGTACCCGGATCTCCATCGAGTCCTGGGACCGCGGTGTGGACGCGGCGCGAACCGTCGCCGAACTGATGGCACCTCACCTCGAGTGGGACCGGGCGCGGCAGGACCGCGAAGTCGACCACTATCTGAAGCGGGTGGCGGCCGAACGCGAGGCCCAGCAACAGCCGGACGACCGGACCGCCGACGCGGTACGGCTCGGCGCCCCCGACATCATCCCGGTGCGTTGAGCGGAACGAAGGCCAGGGCCTGCCCGCCTTGCCCGCCGTCGCACCGGCAGGCGGCATGAGAAGTCACGGGTGGCGCACCCGCTGCCCGTAAGGGTTCCGGTTTGCCATCGGGGTGACCGGTTACACGCACACCATGGCTGAATCCAAGAATTCCACCAACTCAACGCCCCAGACGACGGCTTCCCGCTCGGCAAAGAGGGCCGCCTCCAACGGCGCCAAGGCGCCCGCTCGGGATGCCAAGGCCTCCGCGGCGTCCTCTGCCGCCGCGGCGAAGGACGCCACGGCCGCGTCCACCACGGCGGCACGCGAGGCCAAGGACGCCACCCGGTCCGCCGCACAGGGCGGCAAGGAGGCGCTCGCCGGGATCGGCGGGGCGGTCGCCGACAAGGCCAGGACCGTTCAGCGGACCGTCGGCTCCGCGGCGGGCCAGGCCGGGGCCAAGGTCGGCGTGGCCTGGACGCTCGTCAAGGCCCGCAAGGCCATCACGGCCGGCGCGGGCGCGGGTGTGGCCACCGCGGTGGCCTCGTCCTATGCGCTGGGCCGTCGCGCGGGCCTTCGCCGACGCGGCCCGCTCTCGCGCCTCACCGGCGGCCGCCTGTAGTCCACTTCGGCCTCCCGCGCCTCAACCCGCGTGGTCGGATGGGCCACTACGGTGCGTCGACTGCCCAGGCCTGTGAGTACATCGGGCCGGACGGTCTGAGTATGTCGGCCGATTCCCGCCACTGCTGGCGCTGGTCGAATGAGGACCATGAGCCCTGAGGCACCACGCCACCCTCGCATGCGGCACGTCACCACCACCGGCACGGCGCTGGCCGTTGTCCTGCTGCCACTGGCCGCCGGCATGCTGCTGGCCAGGTCGATGGGCTCGGACCCGCTGGCATCGGTCAACGCGATGATCACCCACAGTGGACAGCGAGTACGCGTCTCACCGTCGCAGTGGCGCGGATGCGGCAGGTACGCACTGCGCGGTCGGAAGGCCGCCGCGCGCAGAGCCGCTCTTCGCACCCGCGCGGCTACAGCTGCCTGCCGCGTCCGACCGGCTGATGCAAGCCCTCGGCCGACAGTCCCCCGGCCCGAGCAGGACCAGGGGGCGCGGCGGTGACAGCACAGGTGTGGCGCGTGCGGACCCCGTCGGCCGTCACTTTCGGGTCATGCCCTGGTGCCGGGCCCGCCGCCCCGACCGGGCCACCGTTGGACCAGCCGGTGCCGTAGGGAGCGTAAAGACGCGCGGCGCCCGGGGCTCCGCCGACTGGAGGCATCGGGGATCGATTGTGGCGGCTGATCCGTGTCGAGGAGGCCTTCGACGGCCCGTAGCCGGGTTACCCAGGTGGCGGCGTTCTTGTCGCCCTCGGCGGCGCGTGCCTGCGCGACGGCGATGGCCTCCTCGACGCGCCCCTGCCCGGCCAGCAGTTCCACGATCGTGTCAGTGAGGCCCTGAAAGATGTGCCAGTCGTTGCCGCCGGACCGGACGATCTCGATAGCTTCCTCGACGCGGCCCAGTTCGGTGAACAGTCGCATAAGTCCCGCGTAGGTGTCGCCGGCGTCGGCGAGAGCCTTCAGATCGTCGGTGCGGCCGTGCTCGGCCAGAAGCGGGACGAGCCGTACGGCCGCGGCTCTGTCCCCGGCATCCGTGCGGGCGCGCAGCTCGTCGATGCCGTCGTGTTGGACGAGATGGGCGACCAACCGCCCGGCGGCTGTCGTGTTGCCGGCATCCGCCCGCGCACGCAACTCGTCGATCCGGCCCTGTTCGGCCAGCAGATCGACCAGTTGCTCCATAGCGTATCGGTGCCCGGCGACCGCCTCGGCGTCGAGGACGGCGACGGCCTCGTCGATCCGGCCCTGTCCGGCCAGCAGCTCGGCGAGCGTCCCGGGCGCGTGCGTGCGCGTCCGCAGGATGGTGATGGCCTCCTCGATACGACCGAGTTCGACCAGCAGCTTCGCGAGCCGGTAACCGGCGTCCTGGTCCCGGGCATCGGCCCGGGAGCGAAGAACGGAGATGGCCTGCCGAGTGCGGCCGTGCTCAAGCAGGAGGTCGACCAGCCAGTCGAAGGCGAGCGGCTCGCGGCTCCTGACGCGCGCCTGCATGACGGCCACCGCCTCGTCGACGCGGCCCTGGCGGGCCAGCGTCTGGGCGTACAGCCGGGCGATGCCCGTGTGACCGCGGCCGGCCAGAGTCCTCAGCTCCCAGATGCGGCCCTGCTCGGCGAGCAGCTCCGCCAACTGGTAGCGGGCGTAGATGTCGCCGTCGTTGGCCAGAGCCCGCAGCTCATCGACGTGCTCCTCTTCGACAAGCAGATTGACCAGCAGGCGCGGTACAGGGACCCCGCCCGGGAGAGCGCGAAGAACCGTGATGGCCTCCTCGACCCGGGCCTGCTCGACCAGTAGCTCGGCCAGCCGACGACCGGCTACCCCGTCGCCGGCGTCGGCCAGAGCCCGAAGCTCGTCCATGGATTCATCCCCCACCAGTAAGCCCCCGTCATTCCACCGACATCAGTGTGGGTCCCGCGAGCCTGGTGGCCCTGTCCCGGAGGGGCCTGCTCGTCGAGGGTCCCTTTGCTCCCAGTAGAGCAGACGCCCACCCTGCCACCGCCCGCTTACTGGCACTCCTCGGCCCGGCCCGCCGGGCCGCTGATGTACTCCACGCGCAGCGTGTCACTCTTCTCCAGCACCCACACGGTCCCTTCCCGCGGACTCCAGTGGACCGGCACGACGTAGACGCGATCACCGGCAATGTGGAAGAGGCGGAGTCCGGAGTACCGGAAGCCGTAGGCGCTGTCCTTCTCCTGAACGCGCAAGTAACAGCTGCCTCCGCCTCGAATCATGAGATCTTTCTCGCTGAAGACGACCACGGCTGGGAGTCTGGTGCCCACGGTTCGAGCGGTCTCGGCGGCTCGGCCCCGGCCCACGACGCCGGCGTATGCGTACACGGCCCAGAACAGCATGAGCACGCTGATCAACAGCGTCAGCGCCCACAGGCGCTGCCGACGGCGCTTCTCGACATCGGTGATTCCTGTGCCGCCGGAGGCTCCCGGCGCGGCTGCGAGCGGGCGGGTGCGGGCGTAGGCAGTGAGCAGGAAGCCGATGATGGCGGCAAGCGGGATGAGCAGGTCGAACAGGCCGGGGTGGAGCGGGTAGAGCAGAAGCAGGGCAAGCGGCGGAAGCCAGGCGAACCGCAGGCGGCGCGAGACCCTCTCGGTCCTGCGGGGCTCCTGGCTGGTCCAACGGTGCAGGCCCGCTGCGGCGAGTGCCGCACCTGCGATCAGCCACGACGGCAGGAACAGCGCCTGCACGCTACGCAGCAGGTAGTCGCTCGTGGAGAGATGGAAGAGTGAGTCCTGGAGCCCAAGAGCGCGGCTCTCGGCGTCGCTGCTCGCCCAGCCGAAATAGAAGAGCACGGCGGTCAACAGCGTCACGAGCGAGCCTACGGCTCCCACCAATTCCAGCCAGCCGGGGGTGAGGGCGCTCGCGGGGGCGGGATCCGGGGATGGAGCGGGTAATGGTGCGGGCGGCGGCTCAGGACCGGGATCCGGCACTGGTGACGGAGGTGGAGGGGACGGGTCGGGTGTGCGTGGCTGAGGCGGCGAAGGGTCCGGCTCCGGTCGCGGGTCCGGAGTCGGGTCCTGTCCTGGGTCCGGGTTGTTTCGGCCATGGCCAGCCCGTCTGCGGACTCGTGCCACGAGCGCCGCGGCCCATGTCATGGTTGTGAGATGGGGGGAAGGACCTCAACAGTTGGCCCTGCGAGGAAGAACGAATTGCCCTCGCCCCGCAAGGAGACCTTTGCCTCCCCCAACGGCAGGTTGTCCGGAACATCGACGGACACCGTCGCCTTGTGGCAGCAGAGAGAGTCCGTTCCCCCGTCTTTCTTGACCGGGGCGTTGATCTCATTGAAGTACAGCGAGACCGGCACCGGCCAGGTTCCCCTGACATAGAAGTTGTCGCCCTGACGTACTGTCAGTGAGCCGTGCTCGGTGATTTCGTTCTTGCACGCGGGACTTCCTGCCGGGGCGTCCCGGAATACGACTTTGCCGTCAGGATGCTCCATCCGGAAAGTAGCGAGTCGCTTCAGTACCTTGAAGGCCGCGGTGTACTTGCAGCTGCCCGACGGGTGCCCCTTGACGTCGGAGTACGCAGCAGTGACGGTCTGCCATTCACTACCCCGGCCGTTGGCCACGTAACAGGCGGCAATGAGCCCTTTGATCACACTCCAAGGCATGGGGTCGCTCACCCATTTGCCCTGTCGGCCCGCCTCATTGAAACGGCTCTCTGCCAACGGGCAGTCCCTGCGCTGCACCAGGTCGTAGACATAGTCGAAGTTGGCATAGTCGTTCGACGGAGACTTCGGACCGAACGGGGTCCAGGCCAGTTCCTCCTTCGCCGCTGTCCGGCTGGGTGTGCCTCCACCAACCGAAGGCTGCCCCCCGTGAGACGTGCTCGGTGTCCAGCCAGGCGTCCATGCGGACGCCGTGCCGGGCGTCCATGTCCCGCCCTGGCCGCTGCCCTGCGACCCGCCTGTGCCACCGGGCCACGTGGAACCACTGGGGCCGGTTGTCGGGCCGGGACTGTCGGACGAGCCCTGCGTCGTCGGCAAGGCGAGAGTCGGACCGTTGGTCCTCGGCGCCGCATCCCGACCGTCGCCCCCGGCTCCGCACCCGGCCAGCGCTAACGCCACTGCTGCCGCAAGCAACGCTGCGGTCCTGGTCCCCCGCCACTCCATGTCACGCCCCCCAGGCAGACATCACTGGACTTTCACGCTCAGACGCCGCAATTCATGGTAGGCGCAAAGCCTCGCAATGCGCGGGAGTTTGGACCGACACCCTGGTCTGCGGCTGCTGCGGGTAGGTTGGACCGGTGGAGATGCTGCACCTTCGCTACTTCGTAGCCGTCGCCGAGGAACTGAACTTTTCGCGGGCGGCACGCAAGCTGCACATGGCGACATCTCCACTGAGCCAGCGCATCAAGGACCTTGAGCGCGAGCTCGATCAGGCGCTGTTCGAACGCACCACACACCAGGTCACTTTGACCCCGGCGGGCGCCACGCTCCTGCCCATGGCACGAGACGTGCTCGACCGCGTCAATTCGATCCCTTGGCGGCTGGACGAGGCCATGTCCCGCCGGCGCAAGACACTGTTCATCGGCATGCCGCCCACGCCGCACCCCGTCTTGCGCGACCGGGTCTCTCTGCTGGAAGAGGCATGCCGCGAGGAGTGCGACCTGAAGCGCTGGCCCGGCACGTCGGCGGGTCTGATCGCCGCGGTGCACGACGGCAGGCTGGCGCTTGCGCTGGCTCGGTTGCCCGCCTCCGATCCCTCACTCGAGGTCATCGAGGTCATGACGGAGCGACTGGGCGCGGCCGTGCCGGCCGACCGGTTCGCCGGCCGGAAGTCACTCTCGCTGGCAGATCTGGTGGATCTGCCCTACGCGACCATGCCCAATGACGCCGTTCCCGCATATTTCGAGGAAATCGACGCACGGCTCAACTCCGCAGGCATCAAGAAAAGAATCCGGATCAATACCGGGGACTACGCAGGCACGTCGGAGCTGATTTCCAGCAGTATCGCCTTCTCGATGACGATGCTTTCACCGGAAAGCCCGATGCATTTGCACCGGCTGGAGAACGTGGCCGTACTACCCATCGACGACTTTCCATCCTCCCTGGTCACAGGGCTATTGTTCCGCAAGGACCGGGCGCTCGACGGTGCGGACCTCGAAACTGTCATCGCGCGGGCCCGTACCATCTTCAGCGAACCCGTTTCCATGTGAGGCATTTCCCCTTCCCTTATTAGCTGCCGTAAAAGAAAACCGGTGTGACCGCAGCGGTCACACCGGTTTTCTGCACATGATCATTCCCAGTTCTCATATTCCCCACTAGCTTCGGTGAGGGAACGGACAGCCGCGAGAACAGGAACGACGATGGACATCACGGCCGAGAACGTCGCCGGCCCGCTGGACGGCGTGCGAGTGATCGACCTGTCGACGGTGGTGATGGGTCCCTACGCCGCACAGACCCTGGGCGACCTCGGCGCGGACGTAATCAAGATCGAGTCGCCGTCGGACGGTGTACGGGTCGGCCCCTACCGCCACACCCCGGGCATGACGCCGCTCTCGCTCAACGTGAACCGCAACAAGCGGAGCGTTGCCCTGAATCTGAAGGACGAGGCCGGCCGTGAGCGGGCTCTGGAGCTGATCGACACGGCCGACGTGCTGATCACCAATATGCGGCCCGGCGCCCTGGCCCGCCTCGGTCTGGACTACGTCAACGTCTCCGCACGCAATCCAGGTCTGGTCTACGCCCACGGCCAGGGTTTTCGCGGCGACTCCGAACGCGCCGGCAACGCCGCCTACGACGAGACGGTCCAGGCCGCCTCCGGCCTCGTGGACGTGGCGAACCGGGCGCTCGGCGAGCCGGTCTATCTGCCCACGATCCTGGGCGACAAGGTATCCGCGCTGACCATCGTCTACGCAGCGCTCGCCGCGCTGGTGCACCGGAACAGGACGGGCTCCGGCCAGTACGTCGAGGTCCCGATGACCGACACGCTCCTGGCCTTCACCCTGGTCGAGCATCTGTCCGGCCATGTCTTCCAGCCCGCCTTGGGCCCCACCGGGTTCCCCCTTTCGCTGACGAAGGGTCACCAGGCGATGCGCACGCGGGACGGCCTCGCCTGCCTCATGCCGTACAACCCGCCGAATTTCCGGGACTTCTTCACCGCGGCGGGCCGCGACGACCTCGCAGCGGACCCGCGCATCAACGGCACGAGCATCGAGGACGCCGACGTCAGTGCCCTGATGGACCTCGTGGGGCAGTGCTCGCCGGCGCTGACAACCAAGGAGTGGGAGCGCATCTGCGCCAAGCACAGCATCCCCATGGCGCCGGTACTGGAACTGGAGCGGGCGGGTGAGGACCCGTACGTCCGGGACGGGCATCTGCTCGATGTGGTCGAGCATCCGAGCGAGGGTCCCACCCGTTCGATCGGCATTCCGGTGCGCTTCTCCGCCACCCCGGCCTCCGTCCGCCGGCTCGCCCCGCTGCCGGGCCAGCACACGGACGAGGTCATGGATGAACTCACTGCAAAGCACTGATCAGTCGGCAAAGGACAGCTGCATGAACGACACCTCCCAGGTACGGTCCGAGCGATTCGGCTCGTCCCTGCTCATCACCATCGACCGGCCCAAGGCTCGAAACGCGGTCAACGCGGCCGTCGCCGAGGGCCTCGCCGCCGCCCTCGAGACGCTGGAGGCGGACCCGTCACTGCGCGCCGGTGTGCTGACCGGCGCGGAGGGCACCTTCAGCGCCGGAATGGACCTCAAGGCCGCACTGACCGGTGAGTCGCCGGAAGTCCCCGGCCGCGGGTTCGGCGGGCTGACCGAGGCCCGGACCACCAAGCCGCTGATCGCCGCGGTCGAGGGCTGGGCGATGGGCGGCGGCTTCGAGCTGGCCCTGAGCTGCGACCTCATCGTGGCGGCGGAAGACGCCAAGTTCGGGCTGCCGGAGGTGACACGAGGTCTGGTCGCGGCCGGCGGCGGTGTGATCCGGCTGCCCAAGCGGATCCCGTACCACCTGGCGATGGAGCTGCTGCTGACCGGCGAGCCGATCTCCGGCGAGCGGGCCGGCCGGCTCGGCATCGCCAACCGAGTGGTACCCGCCTCGGAGACCACCGCGGTCGCGCTGCAACTCGCCGAGCGGCTCGCGGCGAACGCCCCGCTGGCGCTCGCCGCCGTCAAGAGGATCGTCCGCGCCGCCGACGGAGTGCCCGAATCCGCCGCGTTCAGCGCCCAACGGCGGGAGACGGCCGCCTTGATGGCCTCCGCCGATGTCCGCGAAGGCATGACGGCCTTCGCGGAGCGCCGGACCCCCTTCTGGCGTGGCGAGTAGAAACACAGGAGAAAAGATCATGAAGGAAGTCGACGTGGCGGGGCACATCGCGACCCCGCTGATGAACCCGGCGTACGCCCCGGTCGTGCCCCGCTTCACCAACCGCGAGTACCTCAACATCGTGTACCGCACCGACGCCGACGCCCTGCGCGCGGTGGTGCCGGAGCCCCTGGAGATCGACGAACCGCTGGTGCGCTTCGAGGTCATGCGGATGGGCGATGTCACGGGATACGGCCCGTACTCCGAGTCCGGACAGGCGATCCAGGTCCGCTACGAAGGCGAGCGGGGCGAGTACCTCCACGCGATGTACCTGGACAACTTCCAGGCGACCGCCTCCGGTCGCGAGGCCGGTGCCTATCCGAAGACCATCGGCTCCCCCGGTCTGTACGTGGACTCCGGCGTTCTCGTCGGCGTCCTCGACTACGGAACGCTGCGGGTGGCGGCCGCGACGATGGGCTACAAGCACCACCCCATGGAGGCGGAGGAGGCGAAGGCACAGATCACCGTGCCGACGTATCTGCTCAAGCTGGTCCCGGGCTTCGGCGACGTGCCGCAGGTGGCGCAACTGGTGCGCACCGAGATCACCGATGTGGTGGTGAAGGAGGCCTGGACCGGTCCCGCTCGGCTGCAGTTGTTCGAGCACGTCCTCGCTCCGCTGGCCGACCTGCCAGTGCGCGAGATCGTCTCCGCCAGCCACATCCTCACCGATCTCACCCTGGCCCCGGCCAAGCCCGTGCACGACTATCTGCGTACCGAAGCGGGTGGCAGCCGATGACGCGCGAATCAGCGGAACACAGTGCGGGGTTGACCGAGCCGTTCACCACCGCAGCGGTGATCGGTGCCGGCACCATAGGGCTGTCGTGGGCGGCACTGTTCGCCGCGCACGGCATGGAGGTATGGGTCACCGACCCGCGGCCGGATCTCGCGAAGGCTGTCGATTCGGCGCTGGCCTCGGCAGCTTCGCCGCTGGCACAACAGGGGCTGGACGTCCGGGGCCTCACCAACCGGGTGCACCTGGCCGCTGACGTCACGCAGGCCGTGCGGAACGCCGATGTCGTCCAGGAGAACGGCCCGGAGAACGTCGGGTTCAAGCGAGAGCTGTTCGCCACCTTGGTCCGCGTGGCCCCGCCGCACGCGCTGCTGCTCAGCTCCTCCTCGGCGATCCCGTCCACGGTGTTCACCGAAGGCCTTGAGGACGCGAGCCGGGTACTGATCGGCCATCCCTTCAACCCACCGCACGTGGTACCGCTGGTCGAAGTGGTCCCCGGCGAGCGGACGTCCGAGGAATCCGTGGCACGGGCGGTGGAGTTCTACCGCTCCCTGGGACGGCTACCGGTGGTGGAACGCAAGGAGATCCCCGGCTTCGTCGGCAACCGCTTGCAGAACGCCCTGAGCCGCGAGGCCATTTACCTGGTCGAGCAGGGTGTGGTCGGCCCGGCCGAGCTGGACCTGGTGGTGGTGAACTCGCTCGGGCTGCGCTGGGCGACCGTGGGGCCCTTCCTCGCCGCACATCTCGGCGGTGGACCCGGCGGCTACCGGCACATGGCCGAGCACATCGGTGCGTCGATGCAGCAGATGTGGGACTCGCTGGGCCAGCCCGAGCAGACCCCCGAACAGACCGAACGGCTCGTCGGGGCCGTCGAGGACGCCTACGGCTCCCGCTCGTGGGCCCAGCTGAGCCAGGAGCGTGACCACCAGCAGATCAGCGTGCTGTCCGCTGTTCGCGGCACCGCCGGCAGTCCGGCCGGCAGCGGCGAGCAGAAACCGACATGACCGCCCGGCGTTCTTCGTGGCGCGGCACCGGCGCAGACCGGAGTCGAGCCGCGCCGCACGGCTTGTGCCACGAGCACAACGGACGCTGACACAGTCGTCTCCCGCGCCCATGGGCCCACGCTGCGGCGCGTTCGTAAGGTCTCTCGTCACAGCACGGACAAACGTGCTGTGACGAAGGAGCCGACATGCATTTTGCGGTACTGCCCGATGTACGGGCAATGGACGACCCCGATGCCCCGAGCATCGCCGATGATTCGGTGAGCTTGAGCAATGCCGGTTTTCTGGCGTGGGTCGACGCGGCGGCCGCGTGCCTGCGGCGGCGCGGAGTCGGGAGCGGCGACGTGGTGGCGGTGATGCTGCCCAACCGCGTCGAATTCGTGGTCGCGCTCTTCGCGGCATGGCGGCTCGGGGCGGTGGTGACCCCGGTGAATCCGGCGCTGACCGCCACTGAGGCCGGATACCAGATCGCCGACTCGGCCGCGAAGGTCGTGATCCGCCTCGACGGCGGCCCGGCCCTGGCCGCTGAGGAGATCGGCGTCGCGGATCTCCTCAGCGGCGCGGAGCCGGCAGACTCCGCCGGGCTGGTGAACCGTGCCCTGAAGAACGCCGGGAACCAACATCCGGCCTCCGGCGACGCCGGTGCGCTGGCGCTGCTGATCTATACGAGCGGCACCACCGGGAGGCCGAAGGGCGTCATGCTCTCCCACGCCAATCTGTCTGCGATGGCCACGATGATGGTCCAGACGTCGGGACTGGGCGAGGATGAACACAGCCTGCTGGTCCTCCCCCTCTTCCACGTCAACGGCATCGTCGTCAGCGTGCTGTCACCGCTGCTCGCGGGCGGCCGGGTCACCGTCTCCGGACGCTTCAAGGCGGACACGTTCTTCCAGACCGTCGAGGCGGTACGGCCCACGTGCTTCTCGGCCGTACCCGCGATCTACGCGACGCTGACCGCGCTGCCGGAGTCGCAGCGGCCTGACACCTCCTCCGTCCGCTTCGCGGCGTGCGGGGCCGCGCCCATGCCCGCACAGCTCATCGAGCGGTTCGAAAGCCGGTACGGCATCCCGGTCGTGGAGGGCTACGGGCTGTCGGAAGGCACCTGCGCCTCGACGGTGAATCCCGTCGACGGACTGCGCAAACCCGGCACAGTAGGTCTGCCCATGCCGGGCCAGGAAGTTGCCGTCATGGACGCGTCGGGAGGCCTGCTGCCGCGCGGCTCCACCGGCGAAGTGGTCGTACGAGGCCCCAACGTGATGCTCGGCTACCTCAACAGGCCTGAGGAGACGGCCCGTACCGTCGTCGACGGCTGGCTGCACACCGGCGACGTCGGCCGGTTCGACGAGGACGGCTACCTGATGATCGTCGACCGGATCAAGGACATGATCATCCGTGGCGGGGAGAACATCTACCCCAAGGAGATCGAGTCCGTCCTCTACGGCCACCCGGCGGTGTACGAGGCGGCCGTCGTCGGAGCCGCCCATGACGTGCTCGGCGAGGTGCCCGTCGCCTTCGTCGCCCTGCGCCCGGACGCTGCCGTCACCGCGGAGAGCCTGGTCGAGCACTGCCGCGGCTCGCTGTCCCGCTACAAGCTCCCGGATCGCGTCATCGCACTGGAGAGCCTTCCCAAGAATCCGGTCGGCAAGATCGACAAGCCCGTGCTCCGCACCCGGCTCGCTTCCATCGCCTCCCCGGCCGCTTGAGCCGCCTCCTCCGCTTCCGCCATCGCAGCGAAACTTGAAGGTGCTTCATGGGATTCATCACGCCAAATCTGGCCGACGTCGATCTGCAGGAATGGCGTTCGCGGCCGTATGCGCAGCGCATCCGCCCGCTCGCCCAGCACTGGGCCGAGAACGGCTTCGGCACACCGTACGCGGTGTACGTCCTCTACCTCGTCAAAATCGTGGGCTACGTCCTCGGCGGCGTGGCCATCGCCGCGGCAACCCCAGGAGTCGGGGAGATCGGCGACTTCGCGTCCTGGTGGACCGAGCCGATCGTCTATCAGAAGATCGTTGTCTGGACGCTGCTGTACGAAGTGCTCGGCCTCGGCTGCGGATCCGGACCGCTGACCCTGCGCTTCCTGCCTCCCGTCAGCGCGTTCCTGCACTGGCTGCGGCCCGGCACCGTCCGATTGCCTCCGTGGCCGGGCAAGGTGCCACTCACCCGTGGCACCCGCCGCACCATGACCGACGTGGTGCTGTACGCGGCGGTCATCGCCTCGGCCGTGTGGCTGCTCTGTTCGCCGGGCAACCCCGACCGGGTCCCCGGGCCACACACCGCCGGCCTGATCGAGCCCGTCCGCCTGGTCCCGCTCGTCGTCGCGCTGGCGTTGCTCGGGCTGCGTGACAAGACGGTCTTCCTCGCGGCACGCGGGGAGCAGTACGGGCTGACCCTGCTGGTCTTCTGCTTCCCCTTCACCGACATGATCATCGGTCTCAAGCTGGTGATGCTCGCCCTGTGGTGGGGCGCAGCGACGTCCAAGCTCAACCACCACTTTCCGTATGTCTGCGCCATCATGATCAGCAACAGCCCGCTGCAACGGAGCAAGTGGCTCAAACGCAAGCTCTACCGCGGGTACCCGGACGACCTGCGCCCGTCCCGGCTGTCCGCCTTCGCGGCGCACGGGGGCACGGTCATCGAGTACTCGGTGCCGCTGGTGCTCCTGCTCTCCCACGGCGGCATCACCACGACCGTCGCACTGACCGTCATGGTCGTCTTCCACCTGCACATCATTTCGACGTTCCCGATGGGCGTGCCGCTGGAGTGGAACATCTTCTTCATCTTTTCCGCACTGTTCCTCTTCGGCCACTACTCCGGGGCCGAGGTTTCCGCACTCGACTCCCCGCTCCTGGCGGCACTTCTGCTGGTCTGCCTGGTCGCGGTCCCGGTGCTCGGCAACGTGAAGCCGCATCTGGTGTCGTTCCTGCCGGCGATGCGTTACTACGCCGGGAACTGGGCCACGAGCACATGGTGCTTCCGCAGGGGCTCGGAAGAGAAGCTCAACACCCACATCGCCAAAGCCGCCGGCACGCCCAGGGACCAGCTCACCAGCCTGTACGGTGAGCAGATCGCCGAGCTGATGCTGCATCAGGGCATGGCCTGGCGGTCGATGCACACTCACGGCCGGGCATTGAACGGCCTGCTCTCCCGAGCCGTGGAGGACCCCGATGCCTACGACATGCGTGACGGGGAGTACGTCGCCGGCACGGTCCTCGGCTGGAACTTCGGTGAGGGCCACCTGCACAACGAGCAGCTGCTGCGGGCGGTCCAGGAGCGGTGCGGCTTCGCGGAGGGCGAACTGCGCGTCATCGTCCTCGAATCCCAGCCTATCCATCGGCAGCACCAGCACTACCGCATCCTGGACGCGGCAACCGGCCGGATCGAGGAAGGCTTCGTGGACGTCAAGGAAATGATCGCCCGGCAGCCCTGGCCGGCCGACGACGATCCCACGATCCCCGTCAGGACGGCCGACGGCCGTCCTGACCCGGCAGGCACGCACGTGGTGGCGACACATGAGTGACGCGATCGTGGTGGGGGCCGGCCCCAACGGGCTGGCCGCCGCCGTCGCCCTGGCCCAGCAGGGCGTGGGTGTCACCGTCCTGGAGGCCGCGGAGGAAATCGGCGGCGGCACCAGGAGCAGCGAGTTGACGGTGCCCGGCGTCCTGCACGACCACTGCTCCGCCGTGCACCCCCTGGGCGTCGGCTCACCCTTCCTGCGCTCGCTCGGCCTGGAACGGTACGGCCTGGAGTGGGCCTGGCCCGAGATCGATCTCGCGCATCCGCTGGACTCCGGCCGGGCGGGGGTGATGGTCCGCTCCCTCGAACAGACCGCGGCGGGCCTCGGCCTGGACGGTCCGTCCTGGCGCCGGCTCTTCGGCCCGCCGGCATCGGGGTTCGACGCTCTGGCCGAGGACCTGCTGCGGCCGGTGGTGCATGTGCCCAGGCATCCGGTCCACCTCGTACGGTTCGGGCTGCGGGCGCTCCAGCCGGCCACCTGGGTGGCCCGCCGCTGGCAGACCGAAGAAGCACGTGCGCTGTTCGCCGGGATGGCGGCGCACGCCTTTCATCCGCTGACGCGCCCCACAACCGCCGCGGTCGGGCTGATGCTCGGCGCCGTCGGGCACCGGTACGGCTGGCCGGTCGCGCGCGGCGGCTCCCGAGTGATCGGCGCGGCGCTGGCCGCGCTGCTCAAGGAACTTGGCGGCACCATCGAAACCGGTGTCCAGGTGCGCTCCCTCGAGGAGTTGCCCCCCGCGTCGACGGTCCTGCTCGACGTCGCCCCGGGCGCGGCCGCCGACATCTGCGGGGACCGTATGCCCGCCCGCGTCCGCCGCGCCTACCGGCGCTATCGCCACGGCCCGGGTGCGTTCAAGGTCGACCTGGCGGTCGAGGGCGGGGTGCCGTGGACCAACTCCTCCTGCCGTCGCGCGGGCACTGTGCACCTCGGCGGCACTCTGGAGGAGACCGTCCACGCCGAGCGGGAGACCGGTCGCGGCCGTATGCCGGAACGCCCGTTCGTTCTGCTCGCCCAGCAGTACCTCGCCGATCCGGGCCGCTCGGCCGGCACCATCCATCCTGTCTATGCGTACGCCCATGTCCCGCACGGTTACACCGGTGACGCCACGGACGCCGTACTGAACCGGATCGAGCAGTTCGCCCCCGGCTTCCGGGAGCGCATCGTGGGCACATTCGTCCGCTCGACGGCCGAACTGCCGCACTACAATCCGAACTATGTCGGGGGCGACATCATCACCGGGGCCAATACCGCTGTGCAGGTGGCACTGCGGCCCCGAATCGCGCTCGACCCGTACAGCACCGGCATCCCCGGGGTCTTCCTCTGCTCGGCGGCCACCCCGCCGGGTGCCGGGATCCATGGGATGAGCGGCTACCACGCGGCGCGGTCCGCGCTGCGGTTCCTCGCCCGGTGACATCGCCCCAGGGAAGGAAGCACACATGGGCGCGTCGGCAGACCCTCTGGTTCAGCTCGCGGACGCCCTCATACCCCACCGCGACGCGTTCATAGCGGAGCTCGTGGTGGCCACAGAGAAGGAAATCGCGGTCCTCGACCACGATGAGCGGCTGCACAGCCTGCTCCATGCCAGCATCACCGAGAACGTCGTCGCCGGACTGCACATCCTGACCAACGGCATCGACCCGCGGACCGTGGACGCACCTCCGTCGGCCGTCTCCTACGCCCGGCGGCTCGCCCAGCGCGACGTCCCCATGTCGGCGCTCCTGCGCGCCTACCGCCTGGGCGCGTCGCGCTTCCTGGAACTGGGGCTCAACGAAGCCGTGAAGCTGCCCGTCCAGGACACCTCGCGCGTGGTCATCACGGTGGTGGGGATCTCCGCGGCGTACATCGACCGGATCTGCGAACAGGTCGCTCGCGCCTACGAGGAGGAACGCGAACGCTGGGTCAGCAGCCGGGGCGCGCTGCGGCAGCACTGGGTGACCCAGCTGCTGCACGACCCCTCTCCCAGCATCACGCAGGCCGAAGCCGCCCTCGGGTACCGGCTGACCGGAACCCATCTCGCCGTGGAGGGCTGGATCGACCGCTCGAGCGACCCGTACGACGCGATGAACATCCTGGAGCGCCTGAGCACCCTCCTGCACCGGATCTTCGAGGCGCGCGGCCACCCGCTGCTCGTGCCCACCGACGAGACGGACGTCCGCATCTGGCTCCCGGTAAAGGCCCGTCAGAGCGTGGACGCCGACGCGGTGGCGGCGGAAGTGGACCGCGCACGCCTGCCGGTACGGGTGGCCATCGGCAACCCCCGGTTCGGACTTGACGGCTTCCGACTCAGCATCCGCGGCGCCTCCCTGGCGAAGGCGCTCGCACTGGCGGCGGGAGAGGCCGCGCCCCGTGTGGTCTCCTTCGCCGAGGTGGCGCCGGTCGCCCTGCTGGCCGATGAGCCCGCCGACCTGGCGGATTTCGTCGCCGACACCCTCGGCGGCCTGGTCGTCGACGACCCCTGGCGGCAGTCCCTGCGGGCGACTTTGGAGGTCTTCCTCGCGACGAACCGCAGCTACACCGCGACCGCCGACCAGCTGACGGTCCACCGCAACACCGTCCACTACCGCATCCAGCAGGCCGTCGAGAAGCACGGCGTACTACTTGAGGAAAACACGTTCCAGCTCCAACTCGCCCTGGCCGTCTGCCGCTGGCACGGGGCAACCGTCCTGCGCCGGGCCCCGGAGTGAGCACCTGATTGCCTGGGGAGGTCGCAGGAACGAAGTGCTACGCGTGCCGCGCCGAGCCTTGAGCGGCTCGCTCTGTTTCCGATTCGGCCTGGTCGCCGGGAGCCCAGCGGTGGATCACGACGGCGGCCAGCAGGGTCGTGGCAGCCAACGAACCCCAGAGCGCTCCCGGCCCCCAGGCGAACAGCGTCATCAGCACTGCGGGGGACGCCGCGAGGCCGATGCCACTGGAGACCTGGAACCGGGACAGCGCGCGGCCGAGCAGATGTGAGGGAGTGGTGGCGGCTATCAGTGCGGTGGCGCTGCCCGTGTACATGATCTCCCCTGCCGTGTACAGCACGGACACCGCGGCGACGGCCGCGGCCGCGCCCTGGCCCGCGATGCCCCCGGCAGCCCAGAAGCCCAAGTAGGAGGCGCTGAGCACGAGACCGGAGGCGGCCAGGGCCGAGCGGCGCGCAAACCGCGACATCCACACCACGACGGCGATCTGGGTGGTGACGACGATGACGGTGTTGCCGACGAAGATGCCTGCGGACCAGGCCGGAGAGGCGTGCAGTTGGGAGACGAGGACGGCAGGCAGCGCCACCTCAAGGACGTTGAAGCAGAATGCGTAGGGCAAGTTGGCGATGTCCAGGGCGGTGACTCGCCCACGCCGGGGTCGCCCGGCACGGGACACGTCGGCACTCGGCCCCTGCGCATGCCTGGCGGCGGTGACCCGCATCGACCAGGCAAGTGCTGCGGCGACGGTGTAGCCGAGCGCGGTCACGGCGGCCAGGGTCCGCAGTGCGCCCGTGCCACCGGTCATGCTCACGGTCGCGATCAGCGCGCCCGCACCCATGCCCGCATTGCGCAGCGACCGGCCCGCGGCCAGCGCGGCATCCCGGTTGCGGCCGTCGGCCAGTGTGGTGACCAGCGCCGCGTGTGCGGGGGGCCAGCACTGGTTGCCGATCCCGAGGAACAGCGCGGCGGCGGTGAACCCCCAGACAGCAGAGCCTCCAATGCCGTCGGCGGCGAGCAGGAGGGCGATGCCCAGGACGCGGACCAGCATCGCGCAGGCGACTGCCGCGGTGCGGGCGCCGCGGTCGATCCACCGCCCGAAGAACGGCACCGCCGCGAGGCCGAGCAACATGCCCACCGACATCGCCGTACCGGTCTCCGTCACCCCCAGCCTCAGCACCTTGATCCCGTAGAGCAGGAGGAAGGGCCGCAGCATGCCTGAGCCGAGCGAGTCCACTGCCAGGGCGACGGCGTAGCGGGCGCCGCCCGATACCCGCATGAGTTCGCTCAGCCGAGGCCGCCCGGGCCGCCCTTGCATCGTGGCCGGATGCCGGGTCCGTACCGGCGGGGTCGTCGTCATGGCGCCACAGTCGTTGGACGCTTGCCGACGGTCACCTTGATTGACTGTTGTCGTCAATCCATTCCGGCACACCGGCAGCCGCCTGCGAGGATGTCCGACATGAGCCTCGCCATCGACATCACCGGGGTGCCGGCGGAGCGCCTGTTGTTCGCGGCGTCTCCGCTGGCGGAGCTGACCGCGATGCTGCACGTGCTGGCGGTGCCGGAGCATCATCCGGCGTACCAGGGCTGGGCGGCCGGGACGCGGGCGGCGCTGGAGCCGGATCTGGCGGAGCGGCTGCTCGAAGCCGAGTTCCTGTGGCGGTCGTCGCGGGCGGACTTCCTCCTGCCGGGCCGTCCGGCGGCGACCTTGGAGGAGGAGCTGGACGAGGTCGACCGTCTCGACGACGAGACATATGTGTCCGCGGCCCTCGTCACGACCTGCGGAGCCAACCGGTTGCAGTTCGGCATGCCGTCGCCGCTGACGGACCCGGCGAACCGGGAGCGCGCCCTGGATCTCGCCCAGGCCCGTGGGCCGCGCCAGGCGTCCTTCGCGGACCGGCTGATCGCGGATCCGCCGATGGTACGGGCCCGAGTGCGCCGGATGCTGGAGGACTGCGAGCCGGCTTTCTTCACGGAGAACTGGCGGCACGTCAGGCCGAAGATCGCGGCAGATCTGCGGCTGAAGATGGATCTGCTGGCCCGGCGCGGCCTCGCCGACACCCTGGCATCGGTGTCCCGGGCCGTCACCCTGGACGAGGAGCGGCAGCAGATCGTCATCGACAAACTGCAGGACAACGCGGCGAGCGCGGCGGGGGGAATGACGTTCGTGCCCACGGTGTTCGGCCACCCGCACCTGGTCGTGGTGCATGCCCCCGGCCGGCGTCCGGTGGTCCAGTACCCCGTCACGGTCCACGGACTGCCGGAGCCGGTACCCATGGAGCTGGTGAATCTGCGTCTGGAGGCACTGTCCCATCCGGTGCGCATCCGGCTGGTGCGTACGCTCGCCCGTGGATCCCACACGACAGGCGAGCTGGCCTCGGCCTGGTCCCTGACCACCCCGGAGGTCTCGCGGCACCTGGCTGTGCTGCGCAAGGCCGGCCTGCTGACCACGCGGCGTCGCGGCCGCTACGTGCTGTACGAGCTCGATGCGGCTGCGACAGCGGCACTGGGTACCGACTTGATGGATGCCGTACTGCGCTGAACGCGGCACCGGTCCCCAGGGGCCGAGCCGCCGCCAAGCAGCGGCAGCGGACTCCTGCCCCTTCAACGCTGACGATGTTCGGAGCTGGGCGTGAAGGGCTGCGTGCGGGCGATGAGCAGGGCGACGTCGTCGGGGTCGTCGGGACGCCGGAGTTCGTGAAGGAGCCGGTCGCAGGTTTCCTCCAGGGAGTGGTCGGGCCGGTCGAGCAGGTGGCGGAGGGTTTCCAGGCGTTCGTCGATGGGGTGGTGGCGGGTTTCAACCAGTCCGTCGGTATACAGGACCAGCTGGTCGCCGGGGCCGAGGTCGAAGGTGGTGGTCTCGAAGGCGACGCCGCCCACTCCCAACGGGATGCCGGTGGGCAGGTCGAGCAGTTCGGGATGCTGGCCGCTGCGTACGAGGGCCGGGGGCAGGTGGCCGGCGGTGGCGATGTGGCACTGGGCGCGGTGTGGGTCGTAGACGGCGTACACGCAGGTCGCGATGTAATGCCCCAGCCCGGAGGTGATCCTGTCGAGGTGCTGGAGGACCTGGGCGGGGTCGAGGTCGAGGTCGGCGAAGGCACTGGTGGCGGTACGCAGGCGGCCCATGGTGGCGGCGGCGTCAATGCCGCTGCCCATGACGTCGCCCACGACGAGTGCGGTCTTGTCGCTGTCGAGCGGGAGGAGGTCGTACCAGTCGCCGCCGATCTCGTAGGTGGCCTGGGCCGGCCGGTACCGGGAGGCAACCTCCAGGCCTGGCAGGTGCGGCGGGTGTTCCGGAAGGAGGCTTCGTTGCAGGGTCTCGGCGGCATTGCGCACGCTCTGGTGCGAACGGGCGTTGTCGATGCACACGGCGGCACGGGAGGCCAGTTCAGCAGCGACGGCGAGGTCGTCCTCGTCGAAGGGCAGCGGGTTGCGGGCGCGGGTGAGACCCACGAAACCGAGGATCTGGCCGCGGGCTGTGAGCGGGGCCAGCATGCAGGAGTGCACGCCGGCGCGGGCCAGCAGCGTGGCGGCGTGGTTGTCGCGGGCGAGGCGCGCCAGGTCGCTGTTGTCCGCGTGGGTGATCAGGATCGGGCGGCCGGTGCGTACGCACTGGGTGGCCAGCCGGTCGGGGGCGTAAGCGGCGACATGGCCGGGTGGGCCGGCGGCCTCAGCGGCCTCGGTCGGGTAGGCGGCCTGCACCGCCAGGGCGCGAAAGAGCGCGGGGCCGTCGCGGGCGGCTGGGTGGCCGCCTTCCAGGACGGAGTCGAGGACGTCGACCGCGACCACGTCGGCGAGTTCGGGAACGATGACCTCGGCCAGCTCTTGGGCGGTCCGTTCCACCTCCAAGGTGGTGCCGATACGAACGGAGCCGTCGGCGATCAGGGCCAGCCGACGCCGGGCCCCCGCAGCCTCCATGGCTGCCTGATACCGGTCGGTTACATCCACCACCAGGTCGGCCACCCCGAGAACACGCCCCTGAGGGTCCTCCAGCCGGTACAACGAGACCGACCAGGCATGCTTGCGGTCATCGGCGGGGGTCCGGCCGACGATGGTGGACTGGTCGACCATGGGGATCCCGGTCTTGAGGACCTGCCGCATCCCGGCCTCGGGCACCTCGAACTTCGCAGAGGTCATGATCTCGCGGTAGTGCCGGCCGAGGTGGTCTTTCGCGGGTATGCCGTGCATCCGCTCCAGGGCGGGGTTGACGGCCAGGTACCGCAGATCGGTGTCGAGGATCGCCAGCCCAATGGGGGACTGGGAGATCAGCCGGGTGGACAGGGCGACATCCCGCTCCACCTGTCGCAACGTCGGTGAGTCGGTGGCGAGCCCGAGAGCGTAGAAGTCGCCGCGGTCGTTCAGCAGACGCATGTTGCGCAGCTCCACCAACCGGGTGCTGCCGTCCTTGTGCCGGACGGGGAACGCCCCGGCCCAGCTCTGTCCGGTCTCCATGACCTCGGCGAACTGCTTGATCACCCAGTCCCAGTGCTGTTCGTGGAGGAGCAGCGGCGCCGCGTACTGCCCGAGCGCCTCTTGGGCGGTGTAGCCGTACAGGTCCTCGGCCTGCGGGCTCCACAGAACGATCCGCCCGTCGGCGTCCAGCAGCACAGCGGCGACACCGAGAAGGTCCATGAGCCCGCTCGGCTGCGATGGTCTTCCCTCAGCCCGACCGGTGTCATCCCGAGGCCCTTCGGCTGCGCTCACCCGGCACTCCTTCCACCTGCCGGACCGCGTGGGCCGTCCCCCGCCCCGGTCCGTGGCCTGTCCACTCGTCTGCCGCCTGCCCCCTTGTCCATTGGGTGCTCCGGCTTCCATGGTCCTCCCGGATCGGCCGACCGCACACCCCGCCCGTACGGGGTTCGCCGGACCGCCCGGCCCGCGAGGTGACCGGCCGGCGGGCGGCCCGACGTCAGGAGGTGATGGCGGGGAAGACCTGGCTCAGCAGGTGCTGGAAGGTGCGCCGCTCGTCCTCGCCCAGTTCTTCCAGCCCACTGAGCATGGACATCAGCTCGGCGCGGATCAGGCGGACGGTCCGCTCCCCCTCCTCGGTCAGCATCACCATCTTGATCCGCCGGTCGGCGGGGTCGGCCTCGCGGCGAACCAGCTCGTGCGCCTCCAACCGGTCCACGATCCCGGTGACGTTCGAGGCGTCGCAGGCGAGCAGATCGGCGAGGGTCCGCATGGACATCGGCTGCCGGAGCAGGCTGAGCATCTTGCCCTGCATGAGGGTGAGGCCGCGCTTCGCCGCCACCACGGCGAAGTTCCGGTAGTAGCCGGCCGCGGCCTGTGCGAGTTGGTCCATCAGCTGAACGGGCGTGGGCGCGGAAACCGCGCGAGGTGAAGTCGGCGCGGGCGGGACGGTGCGAGTCATGGCTCAAGTGTAGGCGAAACAACTTGACAACCTTAACTATCGAGGATTACCTTCAACGCATTACTTGAAGACATCAACAATCCATGCCTTCAATCTCCCTGGAAGGTTCGACCTCGTGAGTCACGTCCCCACCCCTGCCAAGGAGCGTGGCAGCACACCCCTGGTCCTCGCGCTCGGCCTCGCCGCGATGGTGGTGGCCATGGCCCAGACACAGGTCATCCCGATCCTCGCCCTGCTCCAGAACGAACTGCACACCAGCGCCGCCGGTGTCAGCTGGGTGACCACCGCCGCCCTGCTCTCCGCAGCCGTCTTCACCCCGCTGCTCGGCCGCGTCGGCGACCAGTACGGAAAGAAGCGCACGCTGGTGGCCGTCCTGGTGGTGATGGTCATCGGCTCGGTCATCGCCGCGACCACGACCTCGCTGGCGCTGCTCATCGTCGGCCGGGTGCTCCAGGGCTCCGCCACCGCGATCTTTCCGCTCGCCCTGTCGGTGCTCCGCGACGAGGTCAGGCACGAGAAGCTGCACGGGGCGATGGCGCTGGTGAGCGGCACCCTGGCGTTTGGCAGCGGCCTCTCGCTCGTCGCCACCGGGCTGCTCACCCAGGGCGGCCACCCCGACTACCACCTGGTCTTCTGGTTCTCCACCGCCCTGACCGTGCTAGCCCTGGCCGCGGTTGCGCTCGTCGTCCCGCACGGCGGCTCACCCACGGGCGGCCGGATCGACCTCCTCGGCGCCGTCACCCTCGCCCTCTTCCTGGTCCTGCTGCTGCTCGGGATCTCCCAGGGCCATGAGTGGGGCTGGTCCTCGGGACGCATCGTGGGCTGCCTCGTCGGCGCCGCGGCCACGGCCGTGGTCTGGGTCCTGGTCGAGCTGCGGGTCGCCAACCCGCTCGTGGACATGCGGATGTTCGTGCACCGTCAGGTGCTCTTCACCAACCTGGCCGGGCTCTTCGTCGGCTTCGCCGCCTTCGCGCAGTTCATCGGCATCTCCTACCTGGTCCAGATGCCACAGCGGATCACCGGGTACGGCTTCACCGCCTCCGTGCTGCGTGCCTCCGTCGAGTATCTGCTGCCCAGCGCCCTGATCGCCCTGGTGGCAGCCCCGGTCGGCGGCACCCTCGTCCGCCGGATCGGCGCCCGGTTCACGCTCGCGGTGGGCGCGCTCTTCGGCATCGCTGGCTTCGCCTGGCTGGCCTGGGGACACGGCGCGAGCGCTGCTGTGATCGCCGCGGGAATGCTCACCGGCGTCGCGATCTCGTTCGGTTACGCCGCGATGCCCGCGCTGATCGCGGCCAGCGTTCCGCTGCACCAGACCGGCATCGCCAACGGCATCAACTCCATCTCCCGGTCGGTGGGCAGCTCGATCGCCAGCGCGGTGGTCACCTCGTTGCTCGCCTCCAAGACAGTCACCTACGCCTCGGCCGGCGTGGCACTGCCCGCCGAGAGCCAGTTCACGCTGAGCTTTGTCATCGCCGCCGGTGCGCTCTTCCTTGCCGCCGCCGTGGCGCTGCTGGGGCTGAGCAAGCACCACCGCCCGCTCACCGCGTCCGTCCCGATGGCCGCGAGCAGCCCCGTCGAGGTGGCCGAGGCCGCCCCCGCGAAGCTCTGACGCACACGGCACAACCCTCGCGGCAGTGGCTGAGACCTCGCCCGGACAACGTCAGCCATGTCCCGCGCACTTGCCCGGTTCCCGCCGCTCTTCAAAAGCACACCAATCCCCACTGGAGCACCACATGCCCTCCGCGCTGTTCGTCGTCACCGCAGCCACCCACTGGACGCTCGCCGACGGGACGCCGCACCCGACCGGCTACTGGGCCGAGGAACTCGCCGAGCCCCACCGGATCTTCCGGGAGGCAGGCTACGAGATCACCATTGCCACACCCGGCGGCGTTGCCGCCACCGTCGACCAGGGCAGCCTGAGCGCTGCGGCCACCGGCGGCCAGGGGCGCGCCGACACCCTCGCCGCCTACCTCGACTCCATCCGGGCCTCGCTCGATGGCCCCGCCAAGCTGGAGGGCATCGACCCGGACGCGTACGACCTGGTCTTCTACCCCGGCGGCCACGGCCCGATGGAGGACCTCGCGGTCAATGAGGCCTCCGGCCGGATCCTGACCCGCGCACTCGACTCGGGCAAGCCGCTGGGCGTGGTCTGTCACGCACCCGCCGCCCTGCTCGCCGCCCGCCGCGAGGACGGCAGCTGGCCGTTCGCCGGCTACCGCATGACCGCGTTCACCAACGCGGAAGAAGCAGAGGTCGGTCTCGCCGACAACGCCAAGTGGCTGGTCCAGGACCGTCTCGTCGAGCTCGGCGCCGACTTCATCGAGGCCGCGCCGTTCACCCCCCACACCGTCATCGACCGCAACCTGTACACCGGTCAGAATCCCGGCTCCTCCGCCGAGCTGGCCCAGGAGCTGGTCGAGGCACTCTCCGCCGACGCCGACACCGTTGTGAAGCGGCTGCGCGCCACCTTCGACTCCGGCCGTACCAAGCCGCTCGCCTGGCGCCTCGGCCAGCTGGAGGCGCTGCGCTCGCTGCTGACCGAGCAGGCCGAGGTGTTCCAGGAGGCGCTCCACTCCGATCTGGGGAAGAGCCCTGCCGAGGCGTACCGCACCGAGGTCGGCTTCACGTTGAACGAACTCGACCACACCGTGCGGCACCTTGAGGAGTGGCTGCGCCCGAAGCCGGCCGCAGTTCCCGGGGCGTTGCTGCCCGCGGAGGCCCGGGTCGTACGGGACCCGCTCGGCGTCGTGCTGATCATCGCGCCGTGGAACTACCCGCTGCAGCTGGCCCTCGCCCCGCTGGTCGGCGCCCTCGCGGCGGGCAACACCGCCGTCATCAAGCCCAGCGAGCTGGCTCCGGCCACCTCTGCGGCAATGGCCCGCCTGCTTCCCCGCTACCTCGACCCGCAGGCCGTCACCGTCGTCGAGGGTGCCGTCCCGGAAACCACCGCGCTGCTGGCCCAGCGCTTCGACCACATCTTCTACACCGGCAACGGCACGGTCGGACGGATCGTCATGACGGCCGCCGCCAGGAACCTCACCCCGGTCACCCTGGAGCTCGGCGGCAAGAGCCCCGTCGTGGTCGAATCGGGCGTCGACCTCGCCGCCGCTGCCCAGCGGATCGCCGGGGGCAAGTTCCTCAACGCAGGCCAGACCTGCGTCGCCCCCGACTACATCCTCGCCATCGGCGACACCGCCGCCGCCCTCGAATCGCACCTGGCCGACGCCGTCAGCACGATGTACGGAGACGACCCGGCGCTCAGCCCCGCGTACGGACGGATCGTCAACGAGCGGCACTTCGACCGGCTCACGGCGCTACTGGGCGACGGGCGCATCGTCACCGGCGGCGGACACGACCGTGCGAGCCGCTACCTCGCTCCGACCGTCCTCGCCGACGTTTCCCCCGAGGCTCCGGTAATGCAGTCGGAGATCTTCGGCCCCATCCTGCCGATCATCGGCGTGCCCAGCCTCGACGCGGCGATCGCCTTCATCAACGAGCGCGACAAGCCTCTCGCTCTGTACGCCTTCACCGACTCGGCGCGGACCAAGCAGCGGCTGACCGAAGAAACCTCCTCCGGCGCTCTCACCTTTGGCCTTCCCGTCTTGCATCTGGCCGTCCCCGAGCTGCCGTTCGGCGGCGTCGGCGAGAGCGGTATGGGCCGCTACCACGGCGAATACTCCATCGACACGTTCAGCCATGCCAAGGCGATCCTCGACAAACCGCTGAGCTGACAGCCCGCGCTGCTGTGACAGCCCGCGACACCCGCCCGGCCGCTGCGGCAGCGGCCGGCACCACGAAAGGCACGACAGCATGAACACCTCTGGCCACCCCGAACACGGATCGGCCCCGGTCGACCACCGCGCGGCCGTTGCCGCGGAGACCGCCCGGTTCGTGGCCGTGGTCGACGGTGCGGACCTGGCAGCCCCGGTGCCCAGCTGCCCCGGGTGGACACTCGCCGACCTGGTCAAGCACACCGGAAGCGTGCAGCGCTGGTTCTCGGTCCTGCTGCGCGGACGCATCCAGGAACCCCCTCGGAGCCGCGACGTGGACCTGCGGCTGCCGGCACAGGACGACGGTTACGCAAACTGGCTGGCGGCCGGCGCCGCAGAGGCGGCGGGCGCTTTCGCTGCCACCGACCCGGACGTCCCGATGTGGGTGTGGGGGGCCGATCCCCACGCCGGGTTCTGGGCGCGCCGGATGCTGTTCGAGACCCTGCTGCACCGGGTCGACGCGGAGCTGGCGCTGGGGCTTTGCCCCTCGATCGATCCCGCGCTCGCGGCGGACGGCATCGACGAGTTCTTGGTCAACCTGCCGTTCGCCACGTTCTTCGCACCCAAGGTGGCCAACCTGCGCGGCGCCGACAGGACCATCCGCTTCCGGTGCACCGACGAGGACGGCGACTGGCTGGTCCGCCTGCGGCCCGACGGCTTCGGGCTCGACGCGGACGGCGCGGGAGCGGACACCGCCGCCGACGCGAGCGTCCAGGGAACCGCGGCCGATCTGCTGCTGCTCCTCTACGGCCGCCTCCAGCGTGATGCGGATGTCTTCGAGCGCGTCGGGGACGACGACCTGCTGGCGCACTGGTTCGCCAACTCCGAGTTCTGAGACGGCAGTTGCGCGCGTGGTCACCTCCGCGGCGCGCAGCCGGTTGCACCTGGTCGGCCCCGGCCGCCGACACGTGCGCGATGACGCGCCGGGCCGCGGGTTCCGGTCAGAACTCCTCGGACTCCGGGATCAGGTGCACGGCCGCCTCTTCGGCCGAGGCGGCTCCGTCGATGCCCACATCGTGAGCGATCAAGGACTTCTCGAGAATGGAGTGAGCGCCCTCGTCCGGAGCCACCAGGCGCCCGGCGCTCTCCTCCCCGACCTCGTCGTCGATCAGCTCGCCGTCCGTGTCCCAGGTATCGCCCAACCCGTCGCCCGCAGGTACGGAGACATCCTGCGCCTCCTGGGCCAGCCGCTCGTCGAGCGTCTCGCCGCGATGCTGCTCCGACGCCGTGGTGCCCACTTTCTCGACGGCCCAGGGCTGCTCCGGCGGGGAGTACCCGTCGCCCAGGATCTGCAGCGAGGGATCCTCGAGTGTGTCCTCGGCGTCCAGCAGCCCGGCATCGTCCTGTACCTCGGACCCGTCCGGCTGGTAGACGTCGTCGCCCATCCCACTCTCGGCCATCTCTCCTCCTCTGCTCCTCCCTGCCCTTCCAGTCTCCGCCGGGCAGGCCGGGACGTACACTCCACATCCGGGTTGCGCCCATGCGGTGAAGGAGACCCTGGGACAGACACCTTGTGGCTGCGCCCGATCGCGCCCCCTTGTCTCCCGCCGGGCGCCGCACGGCCCCGGCGGGACGATCGATCATTCGTGCTCAGCTGAGCCGGTCAGCGGGTGCGCACCGCCGTGATGGTGAAGCGTTCGACCTCGGCGACGTGCCCACCGGTGGTTGCGACAATCGTGAGCACCGGGTCGCTGGCGCCGGAGAAGGACACCGACTGTTTCCAGGGCTGGGCGTTGCCGCCCGCCGGGGTGCAGCACGAGGTGCCCAACGGCGCCGCGGACGACAGCTGCCGCACCTGCACGCGGATGCCCTCGTCCACGCCGGTGATCCGCCCGCCGGTCAGCAGTGGGGAGCGTACGAGCGACCCGTATCCGGGCATGGTCAGGGAGAACGTCGTGTCGTCGGTGCCCACGACCTCCCACGGGGCGTCCCGGCCGGTGCCGTACCGCACGAGGTGGACAACCGCCGCCGTGCCACCCTCGGGCCCGCTCCCTGCGACGCCGATGTGGGCGTCCGGACCGCTGACCTTGCGCGAGGAGATTCGGTTGATCTCCCGGAAGCCCAGGTAGCCCCGGGTGAAGAACAGTGCGGTCTGGTCCGCGTCGAGATGCCACGGCTGGTGTCCGCCCGAGCGATAGTCGCGCTGCCACGCCTGGGCTTGGGCGAGCGTGGCGAACGGCCACACGGGCTGAAAGCGCCCGGGGCCGAACGCCGGCGCACTCCCGCCGGGTGCGGGCGAGGTGGGCGCTTGCGTGCCCGGCTGTGTGGTCGCCGACGGGGCCGAGGGGGCGGGCGTGGCGGACGACTGCGAAGGGGTGGACGTAACCGGTGTGGCGGACGGCGATCCCGACGCCTTCGGAGACCCGCCGGAACTCCCGCAGGCCGTGAGCATCAGGCCGGCCACGGTCGTTGCGGCGAAGAGTCGGAATGGGAGCCAGCTGTTCATATGTGCCCCAAGAAACGTGAATGACCGCCGATACGGTCTGTGCGGCTATCGTGCCACCAGTCCGGTTGCTGTCACAGAGCCCCGGACCGGCCACATCCTCGCGGGTGAGCGGGTTCCCCGATGGACGCCGTTCAGTTCTCGGTCTTGTTTCGCGTGATCCAGGCGGCGTGCTGCCGCATCCGGACCCGGTCTTAGGGAAAGTACCCCTGCCACTGCTGGTCCAGCCGCAGCCAAGCCGCGGGCTGACCGTCCTCTGGAGTGAGTGGTGTCCCCCGGTCGACGATCGCCGCGAAGGACACCCCCATCGTGGCCGACCAGCCGGGACGGTACTGATGTTCTGACGGCCTCGACCGCGGGCCGCCGCAGGTGCCTGCGACGGCCAACGCGGGGGCGCGGCCCTCCATGGACACGACGATCCGTCACATCCTGCGGTCGATGAGGAACGGCAGGAGCGTAAGGATCTCGCCGACCGCCGTCGGTGCCAACGGGATGCTCGTCAGGCAGTCGCGGGCGCTGTCCACGTGGTGGTGGGCTTCGGCCAGCGTGGCTGAGCGTCCGCCCGCGTCTTCGATGAGCTCGGCGGCTCGGCGGGCGGCGGTGTCGTCGAGCGGATGGTCGGAGTTGAGGAGCGCGGCGAGGCGCCGTGCGGCCGGGCCGTCTGTGGTCAGGGCCGCGAGGACGGGGTACGTCTTCTTCAGCCGGCGTAGATCGTTGTGGACCGGTTTCCCCGTGACCTGCGGGTCTCCCCAGATTCCCAGCAGGTCGTCCACGGCCTGGAAGGCCACCCCGAGATGCCGACCGGCCTGGGCCAGGGTGTTGACGGTCGGCGTCGGAGCCCCCGCGAGCACGGCGCCCAGGCCGGCTGCGCAGCCGAGCAGCGCGCCGGTCTTGTGCTCTGCCATGGACCTGTACTCGTGTGGCCGCACCGCGTCGGGCCCCGTCCAGGGCCGGGACTCGAAGAGCAGGTCTTCGGCCTGACCGCGCGCCAGGTCGTTCAGTGTCCCCGCCAGGTGCCTGACCGCTGCTCCGCTGTGTACGGCGCGGGAGTTGGCCAGCGTCTCCACGGCGAGGGCGAAGAGTGCGTCTCCCGCCAGGACTGCGGGACCTGTGCCGTACGCCTTCCACACGGTCGCGCGCTGCCGGCGCGTCTCATCGCCGTCCATGATGTCGTCGTGCAGGAGCGAGAATGTGTGGATCAGCTCGACCGCGACCGCGCCGACGACGGCGTCCTCCCCGGGCGCGCCCGCGGCCTCGGCGCAGAGCACCGTGAGCGCTTGGCGTACTCCCTTGCCGTGCGGGCCGGGGACGAGTCTGCCGCCCACATTGCTCCAGCCAAGGGAGAAGGCAGCCATCTCGGCCGGCCAGGGGTGCAGGCGGTGGACTGCCTGTATGAGGGCCGGCCGCACGAGGTCGCGGCAACGGGCGAGAATCTGCGGTGCGGTGGCCTGGGCGGTTACGGGAAGCGTCATCGTCGGTCGTCTCCCTCGCCTGCCACCGTGGCAAGGGGCACCACCCCGAGTTCGGCATGAGCCTTGTCGACCATGTCCCGGGCGTGCCGCAGGCCGATCCGGTCGAGAGTACGGCGCAACTCGTCCAACTCCGCGGCGGTCTCGGCGTGGTCCCGGCCGAGGTGCGCGAGGGCCTTGACCAGCCCGAGCCGGGCCAGCGCCTCGCCCCGCGGCTCGCCCATGGCGCGGAACTCCGCGAGCGCCTCCTCGTAGACGTGGCGGGCTTCGCCGTAACGGCGGGCGCGGAAGAGCACGTTGGCACGCATCTTGTGGTTGTAGGCGAGCGCGCTGGACAACTTCATCTCGCGGCAGGTGAGTTCGGCCTCGGCGAGCAGGGAAAGGGCGCGCTCCGTGTCGTCGTCCCGCAGGGAAACGATGTCGGCCATGCCGCGCAGCGCCCACGCCCGGCCGCGCCGGTCGTCGGCCTTCCCGGCTATCTGAGCCGCTTCCTCGAACATCGCAAGAGCAGTGTCGTACGAGCCGGTGTTGCGGTGAATCTGCGCGATGCCCTCCAGCGCCCACACGGTGTGGCGTGCCTCGCCGCGTTTGCGCGCCTCGGCGAGCAGTTGCTCGTGCAGGGCGGCGACGGCCTGGTAGTCGCCCTGTATCCGTCCGGTCTCCGCCAGACCGGCGAGGGAGTAGCCGCGCGCAACGACGTCGCCGCCGCGCTTGCCCATGTCGGCGGCAAGTCCCAGCAGCCGGAAGGCCAGCGCCAGCGCGCCTCGCTGCCGGGCGAGCGTCCCACCGCTCCACAGCGCCCAGGCCATGGCCCCCAGATCACCGGCCGAGCGGGCGGCCCGGTAGCTGGCCTTCCAGGCCCGATCGGCTTCCTCGACGTTGCCCAGCCTGCGGTGCGCCTCGGCCACGGCGAGCCCGGACCGCGCCACCTCCTGCTGTGAGCCGGAGACTTCGGCCGCCCTCAAGTGCTGGGTTCCTTTGGCCAGTACGTCCGTGAGGGAGGAGTTCACCGACATTGCGGTGAGGGCGCCTTGGTACTCGGGCGCGAATGCCTTGCTGTGCATGGGTGCCTTTCGTGCGTGGCCAGGACAGTGGCGAGCAGCTATACGCTGCATGTATACATACAGCGTATAGCTATCTGGAGCTCTGGTCCTGGCCCGTGGGGGGTCCGGGAGCCGCCGGTCACCTGCGGCGAATGCGGCGGCCGCCTTGCTGTTGATCAAGACGGCTGTTGCGCGCTCGGGGTTGCTCGTTCGCGGCGAGTTTCCACCGGGGGTGCCCGTCCGGCAGTCAGAGTTCCGCGTCGAGGATGTCCAGCCACGCCGTGCCGTCCACGCTCCCGCCGGGCCGGTGCAGCGACAGGGCCGCCCAGATGACCTTCCCCTGGGGCGTGTAGCGGGTGCCCCAGCGGTCCGCCATCTGCGCGACGAGGAACAGCCCGCGGCCTCCTTCATCCATCGTGGCCGCATACCGCAGATGGGGCGAGGTGCTACTGCCGTCGGCCACCTCGCAGGTCAGGGCGCGGTCGCGCAGCAGTCGCATCGTGACCGGCGCCGAGCCGTAGCGAATGGCGTTGGTGATCAGCTCGCTGAGCACCAGCTCCATGGCGAACGCGAGCTCGGACAGACCCCATTCGTCCAGCTTCTCGGCCACGGCGGCACGCATCCCTGCCACGGCGGCGGGATCGAACGGCACGTCCCAGCTGGCGACGTGGTCGGGCGGGATGGCCCGGGTGCGGGCGATGAGCAGCGCCACATCGTCCTTCGGTCGGCCGGGCAGCAGTTCGTCGAGCACCGCCTGACAGCTCTCCTCCGGCGTCCGGTCGGGATGCGACGACAGGGCCTGACGCAGCAGCTCCATCCCCACGTCGATGTCCCGGGTGCGGTCCTCGATGAGCCCGTCGGTGTAAAGGACGAGCTGCGTGCCCTCTGCCAGCTCCAGCTCGGCGGCCTCGAACGGCATACCGCCCAGGCCCAGCGGCAGCCCGGCCGGCAGATCGGGGAACGACACACTGCCGTCGGGGTGAACCAGCGCGGGCACGGGGTGCCCGGCCCGCGCCATGGCGCAGTGGCAGGAGACGGGATCGTAGATCGCGTACAGGCAGGTGGCGCCCATGACCCCCGCACCGACGGCGGCCCCGGCCTCCTCCTGGTCGATACGACCGACCAGGTCGTCGAGATGACTGAGGATCTCGTCGGGCGGCAGGTCGAGGGTGGAGAAGTTGTGGACCGCCGTGCGCAGCCGTCCCATCGTGGCGGCCGCGTGCAGGCCGTGGCCCACGACATCCCCGACGACCAGCGCCACGCGATTGCCCGGAAGCGGGATCACATCGAACCAGTCCCCGCTCACCCCGGACAGCGCAGGCAGGTAGCGGTGGGCGACATCGAGGGCACTCTGCTCGGGCAGGGCCCGCGGCAGCAGGCTGCGCTGCAGAGCCACGGCCAGGGTGTGCTCACGGGTGTAGCGGCGGGCGTTGTCGATACTGACCGCGGCCCGGGCGACCAGTTCCTCGGCCAGGGACAGGTCGTCCTCCTCGAACGGCTGGGGTTTCTCCGAGCGCCAGAAGTTGGCGACGCCCAGGATGACGCCCCGCGCCTGGAGGGGCACGGTGATGAGCGAATGGATGCCGTACTCGACGATCATCCGTGTCCGCTGCGGGTCCTGGGCAAGCCAGCCGGACGCGGCGGACAGGTCGGGCACCAGTTCCGACCGGCCGCTGCCGAGACCCCGTGCCTGCGGTGTGGAGGGGAGGAACTCGATCAGGCGGTCGAGTTCATAGAGGGGATGGTCGTCCCGGATGCCGTGGACGGCGGTACGGCGCATGTCGCCCGTACCGGCCGGCTCCTCCCCGCGCAGCACTGGGTCGGCCAGATCGACGGTGACGAAGTCGGCGAACCGGGGGACCGCGACCTTCGCCAGTTCCTCGGCCGTACGCACCACGTCGAGGGTGGTACCGATGCCCAGACCGGCGTCGTACAGCAGTTTCAGCCGCTCGCGGGCCATCTCCGCCCTGCCGTACAGCGCCCGCAGCTCCGTGGAGTCACGCAGGGTCGCGACCGTCCCCTTGGGGCCACCGTGTCGATCCGTGGGCCGCTGGTTCACCACAAGCAACCGTTCCCCGGCCAGGTGCACCTCGTCCGTGGCCACGCGGCCCGAGGTCAGCAGCTCCACCGTGCTGGGATCAAGGCTGGGCAGCTGGGAGATGTGCCGCCCCTCGGCGTCGGGCGGCACCTCCAGAAGCCGTCTGGCCTCGTCGTTCGCCAGCAGCAGCTGACCGGCGTTGCCGACGATGAGCACACCTTCGCGGACGGCGTGCAGCACGGCGTCGTGATGCTCGTACATACGGGTCATCTCGGCCGGGCCCAGCCGGTGCGTCTGCCGCCGCAGCCGCCTGGCCACCAGCGCCGTCCCGGCCGTGGCCAGGGCGAGCGCGGCCGCTCCGGCGCCGAGGATGATCGGCAGCTGCCGGTCCACCACGCTGCTCACGTTCTTGACCTTCAAGCCGGCGGACACCAGGGCCACGACGTTGCCCTTGGCATCGAAGATGGGCACGACCGCCTGCACCTCGTGGCCGAGCGGGCCATTGACGCTCTCTGTGTAGACGCGGCCTGCCAGCGAGGGCTCGATGGTGCCGACGAACCTCTTCCCGATCCGGTCCGGCTGGGGATGCGAGTAGCGGATCCCCTTCGTGTCCATCACCACGATGAAGTCGACGCCGGCCGCCTTCCGTCCCGCCTCGGTCAGCGGCTGGAGCACCTTGGAAGGATCAGGGGCCTTCAGCGCGGCCAGAACGCCCGGAGAGTGCGCGAAGGTCTCCGCGACGGCAACTGAACGGTGCTTCGCCTCCGTGCTGCTGTCGTGCCGTGACTGCAGCACAAGCGCCAGCACCGCGGTCGCCACGAGCAGCACCACGACAGCCACCTGCAGAGCGAAGACCTGACCGGCCACGCTCCGGGGATATTTATCGGCCAGTGACCGAACCGGTGCGCCCCGGAATCGGTCGAAACGTTTGACCACGTTAACCGTTCTAACACCGCGAGGCGCTCAGCGGCACATTAATGGGCTGCTGACTGGCCGAGGGCCTCCAGCCGTCGGCCGGCCTGGATGCTGCTGGTCACCGGCGGTGGGCCCACCGAGCCTCGCCGCCCGCAGCGGGCCGCACCCCTGATCGCGCCAGGCGCGCTGGGCACCAGTTCGGCGGCGCTCGCCCTGGACGTGGCGACTATCCGCAGGATCCCTCACAGCCTCCCAGTCCCTACTGCGACCTGGCCCCGCCTCCACTGACGCTTACGGGCCGATGCTCAGCGCAGGGGCAGCACCAGTTCGGACGGGTCGCCCTCCGGCGAGCCGAACGACACCTTGCTGCCCAGCGGGGAGCGACTGCCGTACAGCGGGTCCTTGGTGTCGAGAACCAGAGCCAGCCGGTGTCCGGCGGGCAGGTCGTAGGCCGTGGCGAAGAGCTGGATGTCGAGGGGGAAAGCCTCCCCCGGCGTCCTGCCGGTCCAACTCTGCGGGGCGTGGGTGATCAGCTTCCCCACGCCGCTGGCGTTCACATCGTAGAGGTGGCCGATCACCGTGCCCTCCGGTGCGGAGGCGGTGACGGTCGTGTGCAGCCTGGCGGCTCCGCGGATGTTCTGCGTGGCCGTGTACGGCGCCGACTGCCACACGGCTCCGGCCCGGCGGGGAATGAGCGGTACAACGACGACGGGAGGCAGCTTCACGAGCTGGTCAAGCAGCCCGGACACCTCGGTGATGCCGCCGTCGGCGCCCGAGTTCGTACCGCCGGCGACCGACGTCCACCACCCCGTCCCCACCGTGCCGCTGCTCCCGGGAGTACCGCCGCCGAGCGCACCGGTGCCGAAAGCGTTCGCTCGGCCGAGCCGCAACCGCTCGGTCCGGGAACTGACGGCCTGCCAGGACGGATAGGTCTCGTGTGCACCCGTGGGCCGCACTTCCAGGTCCACCGGCGGACGCGGAGTGCTGCCGCTGCCCTTGAGGTGCTGATCGAACCAGCGGAGCGCGCTCGCCCAGGTGGCGTTGTCCAGCCCCAGCAGGCCGGTGACCTCCTGCGTGGCATGGTCACCGGGACGCAGCTCCATCCGTTTGGGGCCGGTCAGCTTCTGGTAGAAGGCCGTGATCTGGCTGGGGTTGAAGATGCTGTCCCCCCATGCGCCGGCGAGGAAGACGGCCGTGCCGTTGGCATTGATCCGGTCCACGTACGCGCCCGGGGATCTGGTCCGCGCCCATTTGACGACTTCCGGCGCGTTGCGGTCGGCGAAGAGGTCGGCCAGCATCTGATGGAACTCGGCGCTCTGGCGTCCGGTGGGCACCTGCACGGCGGTGAGTGCGGCGGCGGCCTGCAGATGCCGGGTCTCGCCGCTGTAGAGCGAGTCGACCAGGTCCCCCCAACCGCTCATCGCGGCCACCGCTTTGATCCGTGGGTCGGTGGCGGCTCCCATCAGGGTCAGGCCGCCGCCCAGGGAGAGACCGGTCATGCCGATACGCTGCGGATCGGCCGAAGTCCGGGCGATGACCCAGTCGATGACCGACGAGATGTCCGCCACGTCCTTGGGTCCCGCGACGTCGACCTCTCCACCGGAGAACCAGAAGCCGCGGACCGTGTAGGTGACAACGACATAGCCGCCTGAGGCGAGTCGCTTGCCCTGGAGAACGTACTCGTAGTCGTTCTGTCCCCAGCTGGCCGGCTGCACGATCACCGGGTAGCGGCCGTGCGCGTCGGCGCCGGGTGTGCCGGGGGCGGGGGTGAAGACGTTCGCCTTGAGGACGACACCGTCCCTCATCGGGATGTCGGCGAGGCGGAAGGAGGGATCCGCCGCGGCGTGGGCTGCCGCGCGCTCCGGCCCGTGGTCCGCTGCCGTGGACGCCGCCTGTGCTGCCGGTGCCGCAGCGACCGTTCCGACGAGGACGAGGGCCGCGGCAACCGCGGCACTCGTCGTCCGGACACTGGCGCGGTGTCCGCCGGGGCGTTGCGTTCGTCTCACTGTGGCTCCATCTGGTTCAGACCGTCGTGCCAGGTAGGCACGCCATCTGCGGGTGATCGGAGCGTAGAGGTGCGGAAACAGCCGCAGTGAGACGACGATCAGCCAAATTACCGATGAGTAGCGGGTGGAGGTCGTACGCCCTCGCCGCCGCATCCCGTCGGGTTGCCGGTCCGGCGGCCTCAGCTCACCAGTCCCCGTCCGTCACCGGCGTCCCGGGCGGCTGCGGCGCGTCGCCGAGCGGCTTGATCTGGTGTGCGCCGGGCGGGGCCCACGGGGTGTGGTCGTCTCCCAACCAGTCACCGACCGGCTTGACCTGGCTCAGAGCGTCCGTCGGCGCGAGGTCGGTGCCGTCCTCGTCGTAGTAGTCGAACCAGGGGAGCCCGGCCCGGGTGTACGCGGCACGGTCGACGGGCGACGGCGGCGCCTCCTCACCGGTGATACGGCGCCACTCGGGCGGGGTCACCAGATGGACGAACACCCGGCCGGAGGGGTCCTCGGCCCAGTCGGACATGGGCCGGTCGTCCTGGTAGACCTCCTGCCGCATCGCGCCTCCCGCTCCCAGTCCCATCGCGGCCGCGGGCCGGGGCGGGGGCGGCCCGGCGGGAGCTGCCGGTGCGGCCATGGCTACGGGGAAGGCCGCACCGTAGCCGCCGCCGGGTGCGCTGGGCGGTGCGCCCGGCGCACCCATCGGTCCCCCGGTCCATGCCGGTGCGGCCGACCGCGCCCGTGCCGCCCGCTCGGCCACCACACGCTGCTCTTCGCGCCAGGCGTCGAGCGCCGGCCCGGACAGCGTGAACGCCTGGAGCTGAACGCCTCCCATGGTCTCCTCGCCCGTGATCTGTCCCTCCACTGTGGCACCCAGACCGAGTGGCACGGCGACGAACTGACGCACCGTCCCCCGGCCTGAATTGATGCCGTCCAGCCACGGCTGCCGGGGCAGCACCAGATAGTTCTGCGGCTCGCGCGTCAGCCTGCCGGTCCACCGCTCGCCGGAAACGGCGCACACCTTGCCGACGCCGATCTGGAGCGCCGCGGGTTCCCGGCTGCCCGCGAAGCTCAGCCACATGGCCTCCCGCAGATACACCGGCAGCATCACGCCACCCCGTGCGAGCCACTGTTGCGGCACGGTGTCGGAAAAGTCCTCGACGCGCCGCACCGGGAACTCGCCAAGTCCCGGCGGCAGCGGATGTGTCCCTGACTCCGGCAGGCGCAGCGTTCGGATGAAACGGATCTGCACCCCGCCGCCCAGCAGCAGACTGTTGCCGTCGATACGCACGGCACTGGTGGCCACGGCGGACTCCCCTCTCCTCAGCACCTCTTCCGCTGCTATCACGTCCTGCTGTCCGTCACGGTTCCGTTCAGGAGGTATGGGAGCCGGCCCGTTCCGCGCGCTCGTCAGGGGCAGCCTGTGGCGACGAGGTCGCGGCGTCATCGGCTCAGCAGGAAACGGATGAACTCATCGGACCGGCCCGGGATGCCGCCGCCTGGCGTGCCCCTCGGCAAGCGGCGGAAGACCGCTCCCGGGCCGCAGGGCCGATGTGCGCCGTACGGCCCGGGAGATCCCATCACCCCCGTCAGCTGCGCAACGGGCCCTCACAGGTGTAGTCGGCGCTTCCGGCGCTCCCGTCGGCCCAGAGGTCGACCTTGCCGAAGTGGCAGTTCATGTCGGCCAGATTGGTGGAGGCGGGCAGAACCCGGTCCAGGATGAAGTAGTCGACCGTCTCCGACATGTCCTTGAAGACGCCATCGGGACTCGTGGAGTCGGCGAGGCGCGCGGTGATCCGGCCGGTGCAGACGAAGCGGCGCATCGTCGGATCCGGTGCGGTCGCGCAGGTGGGGCTGAGCTGAGTGGCGGCCGCGAAGGAGGAGCGGACCGCCTCGGCCGAGGAGTCCCTCAACCGGTCGTTCGGGGTGTAGGTGGTGTTCGGCACGAAGAGCTTGTCCACCTGGGCGATCTGGGCGTCCAGGAAACTGTCGTAGGCGCGCTGCAGCGCGGCGTCCTGACCCAGGCGGCTGCGCCAGGCGTCGAAGCCTGCCGGGTCGTTGACGCGCAGGTATCCGTACATCTCGCGGATCAGCGACGGCCGCTCGGTCCACAGGAACTCGAAGAAGGTGCCCGCGTAGTCGTAGAAGCGGAATCCGTCGCCGTCATAGGTGGCGTGCAGCAACTGCTGTACGGTCATGCGCGGTCCGCCGCCCGCGGTGTCCTCGATGACGCCCTGGACCAGCGACTTGCGGACGGCGATGCCGCCGTCGCGGGTGGCGCCGTCGAAGAACTCGGCCGTGCCCTCGTCCATCGCGGTGGTGCGGTCCCCCTCGTACCAGGGGCCGTCCCCGAAGTAACCGGGCACCGCCCAGCGTCCGTTGAGGTAGTGCGTGTACTCGTGGCGGAAGAGCTCCTCAAGGGTGAGTGAGGAGTCCTGCGGAACGCGCCGCTGGTACGTGTAGAAGGTTGCGCCGCGCTCGATGTAGATGCCGCCGTTGTTGGTGCCCATGCCGGTGAGCAGCGGGTGGTACGTCTCGTAGTCGGCGCGCGAGGCATAGAGCACGATGTTCAGCGAGGTGTTGGTGTCATCGGCCAGCGGTGCATCGGTGCCGATGACCCGGTGGAAGTGCGCCTTCACCTGCTTGCTCGCGTAGTAGAGCTGATCGACGGTGGCCCGGTTCAGCCCGGTGCGAACCTTCAGGACGCCGTTGTCGTAGATGTACGTGTTGGGGAAGATGCGGCGCTCGATGTCGGCCTTGCACACCCCGTACGGCTTGCAGGCCTCGAAGAAGTTGAGCCAGGTCGCCACCTTGGCCCAGGGCTGGCTGCCCTCGCCGAAGTTGCGCGTCGTGACGGGCAGCAGCGCGCCCAGGCCCGAGACGGTTTCGGACTTCAGCGCGTCGATCTGGCCGAAGCGGCCGTACTCGCCGAGCGCGTCCCGCACCACCCATTCGTTCGGCGTGCCCTTGAGGTGGGTGTAGCCGGCGAACTTCTTGAAGGCGCCTCGGTAGGTCGCGTTGCGGGCGACCAGCGTGCGGAAGGAGGTGTCGTTGTTGCCCGGGTAGACGCCCAGGTAGTTGACGGAGAGCCCGGCGAGCGCGGCGCCGCCCCACGCCGGGTCCTTGTAGGTGGCGGTGTGGTACTGGTCCATGGTGGCCAGCACCTTCTGGATCAGGCCCAGCTGGGAGTGGCGCAGCCCGGGGCCGCTGCCCGCGTAGAGCGCCTCGCGCAGGGTTTCGGCGTTGGTGCGCGTCACGTCGAAGGAGCGGCGCGCCGCCTCGAAGGCACTGATGGCACGGCGCATGGCTTCGGTGGTCGGGACGTCGGTGACGTCGATCTCGCTGCGCGAGAAGTCGTGGTACACCACGGCGTGGAGGTAGGTGAACATCTCCAGCAGATGGCTGCCGTTCTTCCCGTTGTGGGCCGGGGCGAGCGTGGATATCCGGCGGGAGACGGCCTGGACGTGGGCGTCGGACATGACCGGGGCGAGGCGGGCGTCCCAGGTCCAGATGAGTCCGCGCAGACAGCCGTCGGCGGTGACGGCCGGATCGCCGAGGAAGTCGGCGAACTGGTCCGGGGTGAGGCCGGCGATGCCGTCCAGGGTGCAGGGGACGGCGTACGTACCGGCCGCCGCCTTGGCCTTGCCCGTCGTACGGGCGCCGGGAACGCGGCCCTCCGGCAACCCGCCGGGGGCGGGCGCGGTACGGACCGTGGCCTTCGGTGCCCTGGCGAGGCGTTCCACCTCGTCGTGCGGGTCGTGGCGGTCAACGGATCCGGCGGGGGCGGCGGTCCGCTGCGACTGGACGGGCGCCGCCGAGGCCTGGCCGAGCTGACCGAATGTGGCCAGCAGCGCCGCGGCTGCTGTGGCCGCGGCGAGTAAGGGTCTGCGTGCGTATCTGCGTCGAGACACCGATGTCTCCTGAGGGGGGTTGGGGATGAAGTACTGCGCCACAGGCGGCAGTTGAAGCGAGAGCAGCGCCCGCTACCGCTATGTGATGCGTAACGTAGTAATGTGAAATTGCACTGCACAACCCCCGTGCACACCCCACTTCGCCGGACCTTGTCCCAGGGAGACGAAATCCGATGACCGAACAGGCGCTCCGCACCGGGAGCCACGACCTGACGCCTTCCGCCGACCTGCAAGCGTTCATGGCCCGCGACTGGGAACCCAGCCCGCTGCCCGGCGAGCTCCTTCTGCCCGCCGCCCGGGTCACCCCCTCCCGCCGCGCCCGGCTGTCCGCCCGCTTCCCCGGCGAACGACTGCTGATCCCGGCGGGTGAGCTCAAGGTCCGTTCGAACGACTGCGACTACCGGTTCCGCCCGCACAGCGCATATGCCTGGCTGACCGGACTGACCGGCGAGGACCAGGCGGGACATGTACTCGTACTGGAGCCGTCGGGGCCGAGCAGCCACGAGGCCGTGCTGTATGTCCGGCCCCGCTCCCCGCGCGACGACAGCGAGGAGTTCTTCCGGGACCGCCGCCACGGCGAGTTCTGGGTCGGCCGGCGCCCCGACCTCGGCGAGGCGGAACGGATGACCGGCATCCGCTGCGCGCACCTGGATGCGTACGGAAAGCTGCCTCCCGGCCGCGACCCGTCGCGCGACAGGGAACTGGCCTCCGCGCTGAGCGAACTGCGGCTGGTCAAGGACGCCTGGGAGGTGGACCAGCTTCAGCTCGCCGTCGACCACACCACCTCCGGTTTCGAGGACGTCGTCCGGGCGCTGCCGCGAGCACTGGCGCATCCGCGCGGTGAGCGCTGGATCGAGGGGGTCTTCGGACTGCGCGCCCGCGCCGAGGGCAACGGCACGGGTTACGACACCATCGCGGCATCCGGCGCGCACGCCTGCGTGCTGCACTGGATACGCAACGACGGCCCCCTGGACGCACAGGAGTTGCTGCTGCTCGACGCGGGTGTGGAAACCGACTCCCTCTACACCGCCGACATCACCCGCACTCTTCCGCTCTCCGGGCGCTTCTCGTCCGTTCAGCGGCAGGCGTACGAGCTGGTGCTGGCCGCGCAGGAAGCGGGGATGGCCGCGCTCAGGCCGGGCGCGAGCTTCGGGGACTTCCACCGGGCAGGCATGCAGGTGATCGCCGAGGGACTGGCCGAGTGGGGAATTCTGAAGAGCCCGGAAGGCGATCTGCACCGGCGCTACACGCTCTGCAGCAGTGGCCACATGCTCGGGATCGACGTCCACGACTGCGCGCAGGCCCGGGCAGAGACCTATCTGGACGGCGTGCTGACGGAGGGCAGTGTGCTGACCGTGGAGCCGGGCCTGTACTTCCAGCCGGACGACGAGACACTGCCGGCCGAGTTGCGCGGCATCGGGGTGCGGATCGAGGACGACCTGGTGATCACCGGGGACGGCGCACGGCTGATGTCCGACGCACTGCCGCGGACGCCCGACGGAATCGAGTCCTGGATGGGCGGGCTCCTCGACGGCTGACCGCCGCCCCCTGGTGGGCGTGCCGGGCAGGACCTTGGCAGACGGAATGCCATGTGACATATTACTCGCGTGCTCACAGGAAAATCGCCGGACATCGTCGTCATCGGGGCCGGGGTGGTCGGCGCGGCCTGCGCCTACTACGCCGCCCGGTCCGGCCTCTCCGTCACCGTGATCGACCGCGGCCCCGTCGCGGGCGGCACGACCGGTGCGGGTGAAGGCAATCTGCTGGTCTCCGACAAGGAGCCCGGCCCCGAACTCGAACTGGCGCTGCTGTCCGCCTCGCTGTGGCAGGAGCTCACCGAAGCGCTGCCGCCGGACATCGAGTTCGAGGCGAAGGGCGGGCTCGTCGTCGCCTCCGACGCAACACGGTTGACCGCGCTGCGGGTGTTCGCCACGGCGCAGTCGGCCACCGGGGTGAAAGCGGTGGAGGTACCGGGCGACTCGCTGCACGAACTGGAGCCGCACCTCGCCCCGGGTCTGCCGGGAGCGTTCTTGTATCCGCAGGACGCACAGGTCCAGCCCGCGCTCGCCGCGGCCCACCTGCTGCACGCCTCCGGCGCCGAAGTACGGCTCGGCGAGGAGGTCACCGGGATCCTCACCGGCTCGTCGGGCGAGATTCGCGGTGTGCGGACCGCCTTGGGTGAGCTGCACACACGCCATGTGGTCAACGCGGCGGGCACCTGGGGCGGTTCGGTGGCCGGCCTGGCCGGCGTCTCGCTCCCCGTCCTGCCCCGGCGCGGCTTCGTCCTCGTCACGGAGCCTCTGCCGCGCCTGGTGCGGCACAAGGTGTACGCGGCTGACTATGTGGCCGATGTGGCCAGCGGCTCGGCCGAGCTGCAGACCTCGGCCGTGGTCGAGGGCACCCCGGCGGGCCCGGTCCTGATCGGAGCGAGCCGCGAGCGGGTCGGCTTCGACCGTTCACTCTCGGTGGAGGTGCTGCGCCGACTGGCCGGGCAAGCGACCACGCTCTTCCCGGTGCTCGCCGGGGTATCCGCGATGCGCACGTACGCGGGCTTCCGCCCGTACCTGCCGGACCACCTCCCCGCCATCGGTCCGGACCCCAGGGTTGCGGGCCTGTTCCACGCCTGTGGGCACGAAGGCGCGGGCATCGGCCTGGCTCCGGCCACGGGCCTGCTCGTCGCCGGGATGCTGACGGGCGGCGAACTCCCGTTGCGGGCAGAGCCGTTCGCCCCGGACCGCTTCGAGGACCAATGGTGACCGAAGACCCTGCACGGCAAGGAAGGAACAGCATGCGCACCCCCGCGGATCTCGTCCACGCCGCTCCCCAGTCCACGTTCGAGATCACCATGGACGGGCGCCCCCTGACCGCCCTGCCCGGACAGTCCGTCGCCGCCGCGCTGTGGGGCGCGGGCATCCTCGCCTGGCGGACCACCCGGGTCGAGGGCCGTCCGCGCGGCGCGTTCTGCGGGATCGGGCAGTGCTACGACTGTCTGGCCACCATCAACGGGCAGCCGAACCGGCGTGCCTGCCTCGTGCCGGCCCGGCCCGGCGACGCCGTCACCACGCAGGAAGGGCACGGCCGTGGCTGATCCGTACGACCTCGCGGTGATCGGTGCCGGGGCCGCCGGGCTCGCCGGCGCCGTGACCGCTGCCGAACTCGGTTTGCGTGTCGCCCTGCTGGACGCCGAGGCCCGGACGGGCGGCCAGTTCTACCGGCACCCCGACCCCGCGCTCGGCGCCGCGCGCCCCGAGAAGCTGCACCACGACTGGGCTGCGTTCACCCGGTTGCGGCGGCGGCTCGGGGACAGCGGCGCCGACCATCTCGCCGGACACCATGTCTGGACGGTGACCCGGGGGCGGGAACTGTGGGACATGCACGCGGTGACCGGGGCCGACGGCGCCGATGGGCGGCCCGTACGGGTGCGCGCCCGCGCCGTACTGCTCGCCACCGGGGCATACGAGCGACAACTCCCCTTCCCCGGCTGGACGTTGCCCGGCGTCGTGGGCGCCGGCGGGGCGCAGGCCATGCTGAAGGCGGGTCTTGTCCTGCCCGGCAGGCGGATCGTCGTGGCCGGGAGCGGGCCACTGCTGCTCGCCGTCGCCTCGTCGCTGGCCGCCGCGGGAGCGCGTGTACCGGAGGTGGTGGAGGCGTCCGGATATCTCGGATACGCGCGCCGGCCACGCGCCCTCGCCACCAACCCGGGCAAGCTCAAGGAAGCGGCCGTCCATGGGGCGGCCCTGCTGCACCACGGGGTCCGGGTGCGCACCCGCAGCGCGGTCACGGAGGTGCACGGCACCGACCGCGTGCAGGGCGTCACGGTCTCCCGGCTCGACCGTGACTGGCGGCCACTGCCCGGCACGGGCCGCCGGATCGCGTGCGACGCACTCGCCGTGGGACACGGGCTCGTGCCGCGGATCGAACTGGCCACCGGCCTCGGCTGCGCCACCCGGCGTACACCGGACGGCACCTTCGCCCTCGCGCTGGACGAGGACCAGGAGACCTCGGTGCCCGGTGTCTGGGCCGCGGGTGAGACCGGAGGCATCGGCGGCGCTGCCCTGGCGCTGACGGAGGGTGAGCTGGCGGCCCGCGCGATCGCCGCACGGCTGCGTGGCACACCGGCCGTCAGTGACGCGCTGCGCCACCGCCGGAACCGGATGCGGGCCTTCGCCGACGCGATGGGCGCCGCCCACGCGCCCGGCCCGGGCTGGCTCGACTGGCTCACCGACGACACCGACGTCTGCCGCTGCGAGGAGGTCACCGCGGGCCGGATCCGTGCGGCCGTGAACGACCTCGGCGCCCGGGACGCGCGCAGCGTGAAGCTCATGACGCGCGCGGGCATGGGCTGGTGCCAGGGCCGCATGTGCGGCCAGGCCGTGACGTGCCTCGCAGGCGGGACCGACTCCCCCGAACGCCGCCCGCTCGCCACTCCGGTCCCGCTCGGTGTGCTGGCCGAGCTCGACCCGGCCGATTGAACCGCCGCCACGGAGCCTTGCACGCTCCGCGTGCCCATTAATAAAATGTCACACATTACGGAAGGGCTTCTTCATGACCTCCAGCTCCTGGACCAGCACCCGCCCGTGGCGCGGGATCATGGTCGCCACCGCGCTGCCCCTGCGCGACGATCTGTCCGTCGACTACGACGCGTACGCCGAGCACGTGGCCTGGCTGATCGAGAACGGCTGCGACGGTGTCGTGCCGAACGGTTCGCTCGGTGAGTACCAGACCCTCACCGACGAGGAACGGGCCCGCGTGGTCCGCACCGCCGTCGAGGCGGCGGGCGACGGAGCCCGGGTGATGCCCGGTGTCGCCGCCTACGGCAGCGCCGGGGCCCGCCGCTGGGCCGAGCAGGCCGCCGAAGCCGGCTGCGGCTCGGTCCTCCTCCTGCCCCCCAACGCCTACCGCGCCGACGAGCAGGCCGTCCGCGCCCACTACGCCCAGACCGCCCAGGCCGGGGTGCCGGTCGTCGCGTACAACAACCCCCTCGACACCAAGGTGGATCTCACCCCCGCACTGCTGGCCACACTGCACGGCGACGGGCACATCGTCGCCGTCAAGGAGTTCACCGGCGATGTCCGCCGGGCCTACGAGATCGCCGAACTCGCCCCGGAACTCGACCTGCTGATCGGCGCCGACGACGTCCTGCTCGAACTCGCCCTGGCCGGCGCGGTCGGCTGGATCGCCGGCTACCCCAACGCCTTCCCCGCCACCTGCGCCGAGCTCTACCACGCCGCCGTCACCGGCGACCTCGACACCGCCCTGCCCCTCTACACCTCCCTGCACTCCCTGCTGCGCTGGGACTCCAAGACCGAGTTCGTCCAGTCCATCAAGCTGTCGATGGACATCACCGGCCGCCGCGGCGGCCCCACCCGCCCGCCGCGCTTTCCCCTCACCGGAGCCGTCGAGGCCGGAGTCCGGGCCGCCACCGAGAAGGCCGTCGCCGACGGTCACCACTGACCACGGGAGCCCACACATGCGCACGAGCCATGTCTTCCACGCCGTCGACTCGCACACCGAGGGCATGCCCACCCGCGTCATCACCGGCGGCGTCGGCGTCATCCCCGGCGCCACCATGGCCGAGCGGCGGCTGCACTTCATCGAGCACCTGGACCACATCCGCACGCTGCTGATGTACGAGCCGCGCGGACACGCCTCGATGAGCGGCGCGATCCTCCAGCCGCCCACGCGACCCGACGCCGACTACGGCGTTCTCTACATCGAGGTCTCCGGGCTGCTGCCGATGTGCGGACACGGCACCATCGGCGTCGCCACCGTTCTGGTGGAGACCGGCATGGTCCCCGTGACCGAGCCGGTCACCACGGTCCGTCTGGACACCCCGGCCGGTCTGGTCGCCCTCGACGTACGCGTCGAGGACGGCGCGGCAAAGTCCGTCACGCTCACCAATGTGCCTTCCTTCAGCGTCGGCCTGGACCGCACGGTGGAGGTGCCGGGGTACGGGAAGGTGACCTACGACCTCGCGTTCGGCGGCAACTTCTACGCCTTCGTCGAACTCGACGCGCTGGGACTGCCCTTCGACCGGGACCGCAAGGACGATCTGCTGGCCGCCGGACTGGCAATCATGGAAGCCATCAACGCCACCGACCGGCCGGTCCACCCGGAGCAGCCGGAGATCGGCGGCGTCAAGCACGTCTACCTCGCCGCACCCGGCTCAAACGCGCACCGTTCGCGGCACGCCATGGCCATCCACCCGGGCTGGTTCGACCGCTCCCCCTGCGGGACCGGCACATCCGCCCGGATGGCACAGCTGCACGCCCGCCGCCTGCTGCCACTGCACCACGACTTCGTCAACGAGTCCTTCATCGGTACGGAGTTCACCGGCCGGCTGGTCGAGGAGACCACCGTGGGCGGACTTCCCGCCGTGGTGCCCACGATCACCGGCCGCGCGTGGATCACCGGCACCGCCCAGTACTTCCTCGATCCGGACGACCCCTTCCCCGGAGGCTTCCTGCTGTGACCACCGTCGTCTCCCGCAATCCGGCGGAACCCTCGGACCTCGTCGTCGAGGCTCCGGCCGCCGGCGCGTTCGCCGCCGCCGAAGTGGTGGAACGGACCCGCACCGCCCAGCCCGGCTGGCTGCTGGGCGGGGCCGCCGGCCGGTCCGCCGCGCTCACGGCGATCGCCGGGGCGATCGAGGCAGCGGCCGACGAACTCACCGCGCTGGCCGTGCGCGAAGTGGGCAAGCCGGTCAACGAGGCGCGCGCCGAGGTGGCCCGGACCGCCGCGATCTGGCGGTACTACGCCCAACTGCCGTACGACGCGGTAGGCGAGGTCCACGAACCCGCGGCAGGACCCGGGCTGCTGCTCACCCGCCGCCGCCCGCACGGGGTCGCTGGGCTCATCACCCCATGGAACTTCCCGTACGCGATTCCCAGCTGGAAGGCGGCCCCCGCGCTGGCCGCGGGCAATGCCGTCGTCCTCAAGCCGGCGCCCGAGGCCACCGCCTGCGCCCTGCGCCTGGCCGAACTGATCCAACAGCCCCTCCCCAGCGGGGTGTTCACCGTGGTGGCCGGAGGGGCCATTGAGGGCCGCGCCATCGCCTCCGCCGCCGACGCGGTGTCCTTCACCGGCTCCACGGTCACGGGCGGCGCGGTGGTGCGCGCCGCGACGTCGCGGGGCATACCGGTGCAGGCCGAGATGGGCGGTCTCAACGCCGCGATCGTGCTGCCCGACGCCGACATCGCCGCGGCAGCCGGGCAGATCGCCGCCGCGATCGCTGGATACGCCGGGCAGAAGTGCACGGCCACCAGCCGGGTGATCGCGGTCGGCGCCGCCCTCGGCCCACTGCGCGAGGCCCTGTCCGAGGCGCTGCGTGCCCTGCCGGTGGGCGATCCCGGCGAGCCCGCGACCGTCTGCGGCCCGCTGATCTCCGCGGCCGCACGCGACCGTGTCCTCAAGTCCGGGGAGTCCGCTTCGGTACTCGCGGGAGGAACCGTGTCCGATGCCCCCGGCTGGTACGCGGCCCCGACCCTGGTCGAGAAGGTCCCCGCCGACCACACCCTGCTGCGCGAGGAGGTCTTCGGCCCGGTCGCCGCCCTGCTGCCCGCCCAGGACCTGGCACATGCCGTACGGATCACCAATTCCGTCCCGTACGGCCTGGTCACTTCGGTGCACACGGCGGATCTGGACATGGCGTTGTACGGGCTCGACCAGCTCGACACGGGCATGATCCGGATCAATGCCCCGTCCAGCGGCGTCGACTTCCATCTGCCGTTCGGGGGTGCGAAGTCCTCCAGCCACGGGCCGCGCGAACAGGGCCGGGCGGCCCTGGAGTTCTATTCCACCGGTCGCACTTACACCCTCGCACCTGCGAAAACAACGTGACATTGTACGCTGGTGATCCGCGTCGGCACGGAGGGGAACACCATGGGGCATCTGAAGCGCAATCTGGTCACGGCCCGGGAGCGGCTGCGCGACCAGGTCGCCCACGCCCTGCGGGCCGCGCTCATCTCCGGCGAACTCCGTCCCGGCGAGGTCTACTCCGCGCCGGGACTCGCGGAGGACTTCGGCGTCTCCGCCACCCCGGTGCGCGAGGCGATGCTCGACCTGGCCCGCGAGGGTCTGGTCGAGCCCGTACGGAACAAGGGCTTCCGGATCACCGAGGTCAATGAGCGCGATCTCGACCAGTACACCGAGATCCGCACCCTGATCGAGGTCCCGATGGTCGGCCGGATCACCCGCAGCGCCTCCCGCGAGGACCTGGAAGCGCTGCGCCCGGTGGCCGAGGAGATCGTCCGCGCCGCCCGCGAGCACGACCTCATCGGCTATCTGGAGGCCGACCGCCAGTTCCATCTCACCCTGCTCGGCCTCACGGGCAATGAACGTCTCGTCGAGACCGTCGGCGATCTGCGCAAGCGCTCCCGCCTCTACGGGCTGACGGCGCTGGACGAGCGCGACCAGCTGCTGCCGTCCGCCGAAGAGCACCTGGAGCTCCTCGATCTGATGCTGGCCGGTGACGCCAAGGCGGCCGAGGCCTGCATGACACGGCATCTGGGCCATGTGCGCTCCCTGTGGGCGGAGGGCCTCAAGGACGCCGAAGCCCCGGCGGGGCGCCGCTCGAAGCGCAGCCGGGCCGCCGCGGGCTGACGGCCGCTCGCCGCCCCAGGCGGAGGCACGCCCGCACGCCATCACCCCTCCGCTGAACCGCTCGACCAGCGCGGCACCGGACGCAGCACGCCGGTCGCCTCCCGTACGGCTGCCCGCTTCGATCCGTCGCTTCAGACAGGCAGTGAAGACAGCTGCCCTCCCGGACCATAAAATCTGTCGCGGTCAAGGTAGACATTGCGTGCCCTCATGGCTAGAGTTTCTCCCGTAGCCGACGAAGTCAGCGATACGCGGCAGAGACGAACTGGCGCGAGCAGTACACGGCACGGCAATGGAGTCTCGGGGCCAGGAAGGCAAGAGGGCCTCGGGACTGATGGCCGGGCCGGGCGGCCTCGGGGCCGCCGTGCAACACCGTATGTTCCGATCAGTACGACCCGTAGCACAGAGAGGAGCAGACGCCATCAGGATCGCCCGGGCGAGGGTCCAGTTCGCCCGGGTACCGCAGGCCCCGATTGGAAGGTGGTCCCCGGTCACGCATCCTCGATACCCGCACTGCCGACCTCAGGGACGGACAAGCGGAATACGAAAGCCAGCGCAGAGCGCCGGCAGATGGTGTTGATACCCCTCGGGGCCCCGGTGTGTATGCACCGGGGCCCCTCGACGCGTTCCAGAAAGAGGTGCCAATGCCCCAAGAGAACCCACCGCAGGCCACCGATCGATTCGACGATGACGACTTCCCCGCCTACACCATGGGTCGCGCTGCCGAGATGATCGGTGCTACGCCCGGCTTCCTCCGAGCCATCGGCGAAGCCCGGCTGATCACCCCCCTGCGGTCCGAGGGCGGCCACCGCCGCTACTCCCGCTACCAGCTGCGCATCGCCGCCCGCGCACGCGAACTGGTCGACGGCGGCACGCCGATCGACGCCGCCTGCCGCATCGTCATCCTGGAAGACCAGCTCGAGGAAGCCCTGCGACTCAACGACGAACTGCGCCGGACCTCAGCGGACTCGGGCGGGGCCACCGATTCCTGACCGACGCTTGAGGGACGGCGAAACCCCGACCCCCGTTCCGCCCAGACCCGCTCCGCGCACTCGAATATCTAGTGCCGCAGGCGCAGATATTCGAGCAATGCGCGATGAGGGTTTATGACACGGCGGGCGGAGTGATATTACTCGCCGCGCCCGGCCGCTTGCGCCGTGCTATCGTTACGTCAGTTGCAGTTGTGGTTCCCAAAAGACTTCAGGTGCTCGTGCCGGCTTTATACACCGGAGCGTGCACCTCTTTATTGCCGGTATTTTCGGACGGGGCAATCATCGCGGCGACACGGAGTTCGCACAGTGCGGGCACCGAGCACTGCCCCGAAGGAGATATGACATGGCTACTGGTACCGTCAAGTGGTTCAACGCGGAAAAGGGTTTCGGCTTCATCGAGCAGGACGGCGGCGGCGCTGACGTGTTCGCCCACTACTCGAACATCGCCACCCAGGGCTTCCGCGAGCTGCAGGAGGGCCAGAAGGTGAACTTCGACGTCACGCAGGGCCAGAAGGGCCCGCAGGCGGAGAACATCGTTCCCGCCTGACGCACGACGTGGCTGGGGCCCGCACCTTGGGGTGCGGGCCCCAGCTCGTTCCTTTTGCGGGTTTTCACCAGGGCCGCAGCGACGTCGCCTGCGGCGCGATGCAATACGTTCCACTCCGCGCGGCGGACAGTCCGCCCACGGCTCCGGCCGGACATAGAGGTCCGCCCGTTCCCCATGATTCGGCATCCCAGCCGCTTCGGCGCATGCCAGTCAATTCGGCGTGTCGGCCCCGACCCCTTTCCGGCGGCAGCCCGACTCCGTCTCCGTATTACTTCGGCTCGTTCTTGCGATTCTCTGTGCCGCTCATTGCTGGCGAGAATCCCTCGATACGCGCCACATCGAGGAAGGTTCTGCATGAACCGCACAGCTCGCACGAACGACCGCTACTCCCGCACCCGTAAGGGCAGCAACGCCGGTTCCGGCAGAGGCGGCAGCTTCCGCTCGCAGTCGCAGGGACGCAACGGCGCTTCCGGCCGCTCGGCAGCCCCCAGCCGCTCCGGCGGATACGGGCGCCGTCCAGCAGCGCGCCAGGGAGAATTCGCGCTGCCCGTCACCATCACCCCGGCGCTGCCCGCCGTCACGGCATTCGCCGAACTGGACATGCCCGCTCCCCTGCTGGCCGCGCTCCGCACCCAGGGAGTGACCGTGCCATTCCCGATCCAGGCGGCAACCCTGCCGAACACGCTGGCCGGCCGCGACGTTCTGGGCCGCGGACGCACCGGCTCCGGCAAGACCCTCGCCTTCGGCCTGGCCCTGCTGGCCCGTACCGAGGGCAAGCGCGCCGAGCCCCGGCAGCCGCTGGCTCTGGTCCTGGTTCCCACCCGGGAACTGGCTCAGCAGGTCACCGACGCGCTCACCCCGTACGCCCGGTCGCTGCAGCTGCGGCTTGCCACCGTGGTCGGCGGTATGTCCATCGGCCGTCAGGCCGGCGCCCTGCGCGGCGGGGCCGAGATCGTCGTGGCGACCCCCGGCCGGCTCAAGGACCTCATCGAGCGCGGCGACTGCCGCCTGGACCGCGTCGGCATCACCGTCCTGGACGAGGCCGACCAGATGGCCGACATGGGCTTCATGCCCCAGGTCACCGAACTGCTCGACCAGGTACGCCCCGAGGGCCAGCGGATGCTCTTCTCCGCCACCCTCGACCGCAACGTCGACCTCCTGGTGCGCCGCTATCTGCACGACCCGGTGGTCCACTCGGTCGACCCGTCAGCCGGCGCCGTCACCACGATGGAGCACCACGTACTGCACGTCCATGGCGCCGACAAGTACGCCACCACCACCGAGATCGCGGCCCGCGACGGCCGGGTGATCATGTTCCTGGACACCAAACACGCGGTGGACCAGCTCACCAAGCACCTGCTGAACAGCGGCGTACGCGCCGCCGCGCTGCACGGCGGCAAGTCCCAGCCCCAGCGCAACCGCACCCTGGCCCAGTTCAAGACCGGCCACGTCACGGCACTGGTGGCCACCAATGTCGCCGCCCGCGGCATCCACGTCGACAACCTCGACCTCGTCGTCAACGTCGACCCGCCCAGCGACCACAAGGACTATCTGCACCGCGGCGGCCGCACCGCCCGCGCCGGCGAGTCCGGCAGCGTCGTCACCCTGGTGCTGCCCAACCAGCGCCGCGAGATGACCCGCCTGCTGGCCGACGCCGGCATCACCCCGCAGACCACCCAGGTGCGCTCCGGCGAGGCCGAGCTGAGCCGCATCACCGGCGCCCAGGCGCCCACGGGTGTTCCCGTCACCATCACCGCGCCGGTGGCGGAGAAGGCGCAGCGCGGCGCCTCCTCGTCCCGCGGCCGGCGCAGCCGTCCTGCTCAGAGCCGCCGCTCCCCCGCTGCCTCCCAGGGACGGTCCGGTGCCTCGCAGCGCCAGTCCTCGTTCCGAAGCGCCGCGTGAAGTCGCAGCCCTCGCAGTCGCGCCCGGCCCACTGATCCTCCGAACACGGAAGGTGTCCATTGACGCTGCTTCTTCCTCCGCCACGGCAGACGGACCGCATCGGCCTCACTGCCGCCGACGTCATGACCTCCCACGGACCACAGGTCGGCGATGACATGATCGTCGACGACGCCCTGTCCGTCCTCATCGGCGCGGGCGTGGGCCATCTGATCGTCCGCGGCGAGGACGACCGCTGTGCCGGTCTGGTCTCCCGGGCCCAGCTCACCGCGTACCGCAGCGGCTCCTGGTACGCCGAAGGCACTCGGTTGCGGGACATCGTCCACGACCGGGGACCGTTCACTCTGCCGGAAACGTCGCTGCCCGAAGCGGATTACGCGATGCGGGCGCGGGACCTCGGCGCCTCGCCCGTGGTCGACGAGGACGGGTACATCCTCGGCGTCCTCGCCCTCACACGCTGAACGGCCCGTGACGGGCACTCCGTGTCCGCCCTTCCCTCCAAACCTTGTTGAGGCACTATGCGCTGCGTCATCGCCCGTTTCCCCTTCGACCTGGTCAAGAGTGACGTGCAGCAGTCGATGAAGGGCATCAAGCCCGAGCCCGTCACGGGTGAGTCCGTGACCATCGGCCGCCGGATCTACCCCGTCAAGCAGGTGGGCGAAGTGATCACCGGACAGGATCGCCGCGACTTCACCGCAGGCGAGGTGACCAGGGCACTCACCCGCCTCGGTTTCACCTGCCACACCGCCCCCGTGGTCGGCCATGCACCCGTCCTCACCCCGCTCGAGACTGCGTCGGCGCAGCTCGGAACGGCGGCAGTCATGTGACCGGGGCGCGATCTCCCCGACGGCCACCACATTCCCCGGCCCGTCTCACTCTGGGTAGCCCGCCCCTCCGGGCCTCCTGCTACCGGCTGCGGCGGCGCCCATCAGAGCCGATTCCGGATGAGGGGCCGGCCTGCGGTTCAGCGACCGCCACTTCGGCGGGGCGCAGCAGGTGGTCGCCGACACGGTATCCCTGGCGGAGGATCTCGGTGCAGGTGGGGTGCTCGACCTGGTCGCTGGAGGTGTACGAGACGGCCTCGTGGACAACGGGGTCGAAGAGGTCGCCCGCCGTGCCGAAGGATTGCAGGCCGAGGGTCGCCAGTTCGGTCTCCAGCACCTGGGCCACGCGCTCGAAGCCACCGGTCACCTCGCCCAGTTCAGTGGCCTCGGCAAGGGCGTCGAGCACAGGCAGGAGCCGACCGAGCACGTTGGCCACGGCGATCTCGCGGACCGCCAGGCGATCGCGGCGTACCCGCTTGCGGTAGTTGTCGTATTCGGCCTTCAGCCGCTGCAGGTCGGCCGTGCGTTCCCGCAGTTCCGCCTGGAGCCCGGACTCATGATGTGGCGGCTGGGCGGCGGCCCGATCACCGCGGCCGGACGGCGCACCATCGGCTCGTTCCTCCCCGTCGGCGGGGCGGGTCGGGAGCGTGGCCGGGTTGTGGCGTGACCTGTTGCCGACGATCTCCAGCGGTGGGGCGGAGAGGCCCGGGACGTCGGTGGGGCGTTTCATCCTGTGCTTCCCTCCTTCTTGTCCTCATCGACGATCTCCGCGTCGACGACCTCCTCCTCACCCTCGGCGGTCGCACCCGACCCGGACTCGCCCGTGTCGCCGGTGGCGGTGCCGGGGCTTTGGGCCTGCGCCTTGGCGTACATGGCCTGGCCGAGCTTCTGGCTGACCGCCGCGAGCTTCTCGGTGGCCGTGCGGATCTCGGCGGTTTCCTCGCCCTTGAGCTTCTCCTTCAGCTCGCCGACCGCGGTCTCGACCTCGGTCTTCACCTCGCCGGGAACCTTGTCCTCGTTGTCCTTGAGGAACTTCTCGGTCTGGTAGACGAGCTGCTCGCCCTGGTTGCGGGACTCCGCGGCCTCACGCCTGCTGCGGTCTTCCTCGGCATGCCGCTCGGCCTCGCGGACCATGCGGTCGATGTCGTCCTTCGGCAGCGAGGAGCCGCCGGTGACGGTCATCTTCTGCTCCTTGCCCGTGCCGAGGTCCTTCGCGGTCACGTGCATGATGCCGTTGGCGTCGATGTCGAAGGCGACCTCGATCTGCGGGACCCCGCGGGGGGACGGCGGCAGACCGGTCAGCTCGAACATCCCGAGCTTCTTGTTGTACGCCGCGATCTCGCGCTCGCCCTGGTAGACCTGGATCTGCACGGACGGCTGGTTGTCCTCGGCCGTGGTGAAGTTCTCGGACCGCTTGGTCGGGATCGTGGTGTTGCGCTCGATGAGCTTGGTCATGATGCCGCCCTTGGTCTCGATACCGAGGGACAGCGGGGTCACGTCGAGGAGCAGGACGTCCTTGACCTCACCCTTGAGGACACCGGCCTGGAGGGCCGCGCCGATGGCGACGACCTCGTCCGGGTTCACACCCTTGTGCGGGTCCTTCGCGGTGAGTTCCCTGACGAGCTCGGTCACTGCGGGCATGCGGGTGGAGCCGCCGACGAGGATCACGTGGTCGATGGCGCTGACCTTGATCCCCGCATCCTTCACCGCGTTGTGGAACGGGGCCTTGCAGCGCTCCAGGAGGTTTGCGGTGAGTTGCTGGAACTGGGCGCGCGTGAGCTTCTCGTCCAGGTGCAGCGGGCCCTCGGCGGAGGCGGTGATGTACGGCAGGTTGATCGTGGTCTCGGTGGCGGCCGAGAGCTCGATCTTCGCCTTCTCGGCGGCCTCACGCAGCCGCTGCGTGGCCATCTTGTCCTTGGTCAGATCGATGCCGTGTCCGTTCTTGAACTGTGTGGCCAGATGATCCACGATCCGCTGGTCCCAGTCGTCGCCGCCCAGGTGCGTGTCGCCGTTGGTGGCCTTCACCTCGACGACGCCGTCGCCGATCTCCAGCAGCGAGACGTCGAAGGTGCCGCCACCGAGGTCGAAGACGAGAATCGTCTGGTCGTCCTTGTCGAGGCCGTAGGCCAGGGCGGCCGCAGTCGGCTCGTTGATGATTCGCAGGACGTTCAGACCGGCGATCTCACCGGCCTCCTTGGTGGCGGTGCGCTGGGAGTCGTTGAAGTACGCCGGGACGGTGATGACGGCGTCCGCCACGTCCTCGCCCAGGTATGCCTCGGCATCGCGCTTGAGCTTCTGCAGCACGCGCGCGGAGATCTCCTGCGCCGTGTAGCGCTTGCCGTCGATGTCGCCGCTGTCGGGGAAACGCCAGTCCGCCTCGCCCATGTGGCGCTTGACCGACCGTGCGGTGCGGTCGATGTTGGTGACCGCCTGCCGTTTGGCGACCTCACCCACGAGCACGTCGCCGTTCTTCGCGAACCCCACCACCGAGGGGGTGGTCCGGGCGCCCTCGGTGTTGGTGATGACCGTGGGCTCGCCGCCCTCCAGCACGCAGACCACCGAATTCGTCGTTCCGAGGTCGATACCTACTGCTCGTGCCATGGTCTCACCTGCCGATTCGGAGCAACTCGCTTGTAAACCTGCATAGAACGTCATGGCGAGCCAGTCAAGATGCTCCAGTTCGCGGCATATCGGCGATACGCGCCCCATCACCGCGGGGAGGGTGCCGCGAGGCGGCCGACGGGCAGTGGACGCGGTCCGGATTGTGGACGGATTGCAAGCGAGTTCCTGGACGGTTGCTTCGGATATCGCAACAACGGCATGAAACGGGTGACGCAATCAATTACCTCAAACAATCTTTCATTACATGGTCATCAAGCGCTTCCATCTAGTAATTCCACGCCCCAGACGCGATAGGCCATGGAAGCTTCACAACGAAGATCGAGATGCAGATACGGATTCCGTAGGCAAATGACCGTTGACGTTGCGGTTTTCGCAGGGTTGCATGTCGCCCCGGGAGCAGGTGCCACCCATTACACAGCCGCCGGAGGCGATAGCGCTCCCCTCGATACCCGTTGTACGAGTCGATCGGAACCACCACCTCCATGACCGAGACGCTTCGCACCCCCGCCCCCGCCGCAATCCCCGAAGAGCCGCCGGCGGCGGACGGCAGCACTCCCCAGAAGCTCAAGCGTTCCATCGGTGTCGTGGGCGGCACCCTGCTCACGCTGTCCTGCGTGACGCCCGCCTCCACGCTCTTCGTCGTTGTTCCCGACCTGTTCTCCAGCCTCGGTACGGCGACAGCGCTCACCATCGCGATCGGCTCTCTGCTCTGTATCGCCGTCGCCTTCTGTTACTCGGAGCTCGGCACCCTCATCCCGAGCGCCGGCGGCGAGTACGCCATGGTGTCGACCATGGCCGGCCGGCTCGCGGGCTGGCTCGTCTTCGTGCTGTCTCTCCTCGTCGTGATGATCGTGCCGCCGGTGATCGCCATGGGCACAGCGGACTACCTCGCCCCGGTCGTCCACCTCAACCCCTCGTACGCCGGCGCCGGCGTGATGCTGCTCGCCACCCTGGCAGGCCTGCTCGACCTGCGGGCCAACGCCTGGATCACCGGCGTCTTCCTGGTACTCGAAGTGATCGCCGCGGCCGTCGTCGCCGTCCTCGGGTTCGCGCACTCCCAGCGCGGCGCGGGCAGCCTCGTCGACCTGAGCGTGGCCGGCTCCAACGGCAAGACCGACACGGTCACGGCGATGCTGATCGTCTCGGGGCTGGCCATCGCGCTCTTCGTCACGCAGGGCTTCTCCACAGCCGTCTACCTCTCCGAGGAACTGGACAACCCCCGCCGCAACGTCGCCCGCACCGTCCTCACCACCCTCGCCATCTCCGCCGTGATCATCCTGGTACCGGTCATCGCCATCACCATGGGCGCCTCCGACCTCCAGGCCCTCACAAGCGGCGACATCAGCGGCATGGTCACCGCGTGGAGCAACTCCGCCGTCGGCACCTTCGTCAGCCTCTGCGTGGCCCTCGCGATCATCAACGCGGGCATCGTCATGGTCATCCAGAACTCCCGTGTGCTGTTCGCCTCCGCACGCGACAAGGCCTGGCCGCAGCCGGTGAACAAAGCGCTCGCGAAGCTCGGCCGCTTCGGCTCCCCGTGGGTCGCCACGCTCCTCGTGGGCGTGCCCGGAGCGCTCCTGTGCTTCGTGAACCTGGACACGCTCTACGGCGTCACCGGTGTCTCCGTCACCGGCATGTACCTCCTGGTCGCCGTGGCCGCGCTGCTCGCCCGCCGCGGGTCGCACGCCCACCAGCCCGCCTGGCGGATGCCGCTGTGGCCCGCCATGCCCGTCCTGCTGATCGCCGTACTCGCGTACATCCTCAGCCAGCAGGAGGTGACCTACCTGCTCTGGACCGGAGGGATCACAGCCGTCGCCACCCTGTACTGGGTCGGCTACCTGCGGCCGCGCCGTGAGACGAGGTGGCTGGTCTCCATCCCTGAGGACGCACAGGCTTGATGCCCGTCGGGCGGCGAAGTCCCGGCTGAGCATCCCGATGTGACGCCCCGACCGGCCACAGCGGCCGACAGGCTGCCAGGCCCTGGACAACCGCCTCGTACAGACAACCGCCTCGTACAGCGGCACGCATGCTGGTCACGGAAGGACCCGTCCCGCTGGGCTCGGCGGGTTGGACGACATGAACGCGGCCGCCGTCTCACCGGACGGCGGCCGCTCCGCTGTGTTCGAAGGATGGTGTGGAAACGGCCGCCCGGCGCGTCGCCCGCACCCCAGAGCGCCTCCGCGTACATCGCGCGGGGGCCGGCTCCAGCAAGACGCAGCACCGGCTCGGTCTCATCGACGGCTGCATCGCCAAGGCCTGACTGGTACTCAAACTCCTTGACACGCGCGCCATTGAGCATCTCCGGCGACGTGCGGTCGATCGCCCAGCAGCCGTGGCTGCCGGCCGGGCAGCTTCCGCTCGCAGGGCCCTGAGTTCAGAGATCGCCGCATTGCCGTGCCTCAGGGCGAGAGAAGGCCGGGCCGGAGGGGCGGATACCAAGTCCAGTCTCGTGAGCCACTGGCAGGTTTACCAAACAGCAACCAAGGCCATCGTAGAAACTTCCCCTCAACCTCTTGAAGGATCGTTGAACAATTCCTACGTTGTTCATCACACACGACGGAGCCGTCGGTGGTGCGACACATCGGACGTGCCTCATGAACGCAGGGCACGGGCACACCGGTGATTCCGCCGGCAGCGGCTCGACAGGCGTCGGTGACGTCCGTCTTCCCCCTCTCGCAGTCCAGTGAGGTGCAGCACCGTGACATCCACACCCACCCGACCCACCGTGGACGAAGACCAGGTGACCGGGTCATTCGCGTGGTACCGCTCGTTCACCCCCAAGGGCCGTCGCGCTTTCAAGGGAGCGTTCGGCGGATTTGCCCTTGATGCGTACGACTTCCAGGTGCTGCCGCTGAGCATGGTCGCCATCACGGCCTACTTCAGCCTCACCAAGGCCCAGACGGGCCTGCTGACCACGGTCACCCTGCTGATGTCAGCAGTCGGCGGAATCCTCGCCGGCCTGCTGATCGACCGGGTCGGCCGGGTCAAGACCCTCATGATCACCGTCTCCACCTACGCCGTGTTCACCGTCCTGTGCGGTTTCGCGACCAGCTATCCGATGCTCCTGGCATCCCGGGCCCTCCAGGGGGTCGGCTTCGGCGGTGAGTGGGCGGCCGGCGCCGTCCTGGTGGCCGAGTACGCCAGAGCCCGCTACCGCGGCCGCGTCCTGGCCTTCGTCCAGAGCTCCTGGGCCGTCGGATGGGCCCTTGCCGTCGTCGTGTCCACCGTGGTCATGGACAACGTCGAGTCGGGCCTCGCCTGGCGCGTGATGTTCTGGACCGGTGCCCTGCCGGCACTGCTGCTGGTCTACGTCCGGCGCAACGTCAAGGATGCCCCCCAGGTGACCGAGCGGCTGGCGAGGAAGGAAGCACGCGTCCCGCTGTCATCGATCTTCAAGGGCAACCTCGCCCGCAAGACGTTCTTCGCCACACTGCTGGCCACCGGCGTGCAGGGCGGTTACTACACCATCGCCACCTGGCTGCCCACCTACCTCAAGACCGAACGCGGACTGACCGTCGTCGGCACCGGCGGCTACCTCTCCACTCTCATCACCGGCGCCTTCTGCGGCTACGTCACCGCGGGTCACCTCGTCGACCGGCTCGGACGCAAGAAGTCCTTCGCCTTGTTCGCGGTCCTCAGTGCCGGGCTTCTGATGACCTACATCAACATCCCGCAGGGCCAGAACACCATCCTGCTGGTGCTCGGCTTCCCTCTCGGCTTCTGTTTCTCCGCCATCTATGCCGGGTTCGGCTCCTTCCTCGCCGAGCTCTACCCCAGCGGCGTCCGCGGCACCGGCCAGAGCTTCACCTACAACGTCGGCCGCGCCGTGGGCGCGTTCTTCCCGACAGCGGTGGGCTTCCAGGCAGGAGCCGGGGTGGGTGGCGCGCTGATCTACGGCGCCATCGGCTACGCCATCGCCCTGGTTGCTCTCCTGGGCCTGCCCGAGACGCGGGGCATGGAACTCGAGTGAAAAACGATGTGGCAGGCACAGGACCCTGACAGCCATCACCGTCATCGTCCGGCGCGCGTAGTCGTCACAGGCAGCGACGAGAACGTGGGCAGTGCGCACCACTCGGTTCCGGACCTGCTCCATCGCGCGGGCTCGCCGTTCCAACGGCGGGCCCGCCGACGGTAGTCGGCACTGGCGCCACAGACGGCGGCTTCGCCATCGCTGCCGGCCTCCCCCGCAGATGGCGAAGCCGCTCCCCTCTCCGGAGTCATCCAGCACGCCCTTGCGCTTCACGCATACGACAAAAGAAACAAATCGCTCACACCGCAGTCTCGAAGCGAGGGTCCCCTGAGAAGGGGACTGAGGTGCTCGATAGGCTGATCGGCAAGGGGCTTCCGGCGAGCTCGCCGCGCCGGTGGGGCACTCACGGTACTGGCGACCTTCGACGATCAGCCGCTCGATGTCGTCGCCGCGACGGGGCAGGTTCGGCGCCACCGGCCCAGCCATCAAGTAACCGCTCAACGCCCCACCCGTACCGTGCCAGAAGCCCATCCCCTCAAGGTGATCAGACAATGAACGTTCGCCCGTCGGCCGAGATCAACCACGGTCGGATGGTGACGGCGCCGAAGTGCCCGTACATCGCCGGGGCCGCGCTGGACCCGGCCGACCCCGCGTTCGCCGCCGACCCCCATCCGTTCTACGCGGCTCTGCGTGAGCGCGGCCCAGCCGCACGGGTACCGCTGGCCAACGGCTCCGAAGCATGGCTGGTCACCGGCTACGACGAGGTCCGAGGGCTGCTCGCCGACCCCCGGTTCTCCAATGTGCCACCGCGCGGTGCGGGGCGTCCGAAGCCCGACTCCCCCGGCCAGCAGGCCCGTGCCCTGCTGGCCCGGCACATGCTCAACACCGACGCCCCCGACCACGTACGCCTGCGGCACCTGGTGACGAGAACCTTCACGCCCCGACGCGTCGACGCACTGCAGCCCCGCATCCATGAACTGGTCGCCCGGCTGCTGCGGGAGATACCCCGCGGTGCCGAGGTGGACCTTGTCGACGCGTTCGCCTTCCCGCTGCCAGTTCTCGTTATCGGCGAGGTGCTGGGCGTGCCGCCTGCTGACCGCGACGCACTGCGCGAATGGACTTACCAGGTGGGCTCGCCCGCCCACACACTGCCGCCCGGCGCACTGGACGATGCCTGGTCGTCCCTGCACGCATACTTCACGTCCCTGATCGACACCAAACGCCGCGCCCCCGGCGACGATCTGTTCAGCTCGCTCGTACAGGGCGAGCTGGACAACGACGAGCTGCTGGCCATGGCGTTCCTGCTGCTGTTCGCCGGCTACGAGACGACGATGAACCTGCTTGCGTCGGCCGCCCTGCTCCTGCTCACCCATCCCGCGGAGCTGGCCGAGCCGCACTGGCCGCACGTGGTGGAGGAAACACTGCGGCAGGCCAGCCCCCTCGAGGGAGCAACCTGGCGGCGAACGGTGGACGAGGTGGAGCTGAAAGGAACGCGCATCCCGGCCGGTGCGTCCGTACTCGGCGTGCTTGCGGCTGCCAGCCGCGACCCCCTGCGCTATCCGGAACCGGACGCCTTCCGGCCACAGCGGTGGGCCGACGAACGTACGCCGCCGAGCCTCGCATTCGGGCACGGGCCGCACTACTGCGTGGGAGCGCGCCTGGCCCGCTTGGAGGCGCAGATCGCGCTGCCCGCCCTGTTCGAGGCGTTTCCCGGCTTGCAGCTGGCTGCGGACCCGTCACAACTGTCTTACCGCCCAGGGCTGCTGGTGCGTGGACCGCGTGTACTGCCCGTCCGCACCTACTGACCTCCGCAACGCGTCGGCCGGGAACGCTCGGCCCCGAGGGTGCCCGGTCACTCGCCCGGCTTCGGTTACTGACGGGCCTTCCTCAGCGGCCAGAAAACGCGCGTCTTGGCGACATCGTTGGGATAGACCACGTGGTAACGCCCGTTGATGAGCTGCTCGACCGTGCCGCGGGCGCCTGTGTTCTGGTGGTTCTCGTCGAAGCGGATACCGTCCCAGGGCATGATCGTGTCGCGGCCGGGTATCTGCAGCGTGGCCAACGCGGCCCGGATCCGGCCGGGTTCTGCGGATGCGGCCTTGTCGATCGCCTGCGCGAGGGTCATGACCGCCGTGAAGGCGCGCGCCGCGACATCGTCCATCGGGGCGTTGAATCGCCGGCGATACCGGTCGAAAACAGCCCTGGCTGTGGGAACACGCTGGGCGAGGTCCGGCGACCATGCTGCGCGACTGCACAGACCGGCTGCCGCCTGTCCATGCGTTTTCACGAACTTCGGATCGGTGAACCCTGCGCCGAAGGCCAGCAAGGCGGGTGGGGCATAGCCGGTCGAGCTCAGGGCGTCTATGAGACGCCGGGCGTTTTTGGTATAGGCAAGGGCGAATACCACATCGGGCTGGGCCGCCTGGAGCTGTTGGACCTGAGCCGTGAGGTCGGTACTGTCCGCCGGGATCGTCACATCGCGGACGATGTTTCGGCCACTCTGTGCCGCGAGCCGGCTGATCAGAGCGTCTCCGTCCCTGCCATACCGGTCGTCGGTGTGAATGACGGCGATGCGCTTGGTGGGTGTACCTGTGTTCTGTTTCTCCTTCAGCAGCGAGAAGAGTATCTGACCCATCGTCACATCAGTCGGACCGGTACGGAAGAACCAGTTCAGATTACGTTCCGTGAGGGATGCCGCGGAGGAATCACCGTTGACGAAAGGAACGTGCAGCTCCTCCGCATGCGCGCTCGCGGTGAGGGTGACCGCTGACTGATACGCGCCGACGAGTGCCGTGGCGTGGTTGTCCCGGACCAAGCGGTCAACGGCCCGGGGCCCGCGGGCAGGATCACCCGCCGTATCGGCGAACCGTATCCGGATGCCGGCGCCGTCCAGGTGTGGCAGGCCTCGTCCACCGGACAGGGGCAGGTCGATCGAGGGTACGGCCTCGTTGACGAGCTCTACCGCGAGTTCGGCGCCATGCCGTGCGCTCTCACCGAGGGCCGCATCGGGACCGGACAGCGGAGCGAGGTATCCGATGGTGACAGACCGGTCCGCGCCGGTGTGGTCTGAGGCCCCGGTGCACGAGGCGACAAGCGCCAGCGCGGTAAAGGCGAGCATGGCCCTGGTGGGGGCAACCACACGGTTTGCCCTTCCTGCCGAGTTGCAGGAGCGGACCCGAAGCCGGGAGCGAAGGCTGGGGAGGGAAATCGTCAGGTGGTTCACTGCTCGCCGTCCGGGTCGGTTGTGGTCATGCTCTCCACCAATCTGCGATGAGTCCGCCACTCCTCGACGGAACCGAAGACCGCGGAAGGAGTGGAGTCGTCTGAGCCGACAGCCGCCTCGGGCGCAGAAGTCCCGCCGCCCTGCGCACCGGTGTCGGGGGACTCCAGCAATACGGGTTGCTGCGCAGGGCCGTTGCCTGCATTGGACAACAGGGTGTCTGCCGGCGCCCCGGCAAGAAGAGCGACGGGGATCATCACCGAGGCGGTCACTCCCCCATGGGCGGAGGACGCGAGCCACACGCCGATACCGTGCCTCGCCGCGAGCTGGCTGACCACGAACAGTCCCATGGTGCGAACCGACGACGGGTCGATGGGGGGCGGCGTGGCGAGGCGCCGGTTTGCGGTGTCGAGCTGACCGGCGTCCATGCCCCTGCCGTGATCGGTGATCTCGATGCACAGCCCGCTCGGCCGGGTGGAGGAATACCACCTGACGATGACATTGCTTTCCGGCCGTGAGAAGGCGGTGGCGTTCTCCATCAGCTCGGCAAGAAGATGAATGACGTCAATGGCGGAGTCGGAGGTGAGGGTCACATCGGGGACGTCCGCGATGACTATTCGGGTGTAGTGGTCGACTTCGGATGTGGCGGCCATGAGGGCCTGCGCGAGCGGGAGCGCCCGGGTGTGGGCGCGTTTGTTCTGCGCGCCGGCGAGCACCAGCAGGCTCTCGCTGTTGCGCAGCATTCGAGTGACGAGGTGGTCGATCGAGAAGAGGTTCTCCAGTTGGTCGGGGTTGACTTCCTTCTGTTCCAGGCCGTCGACGAGCCGCAGCAGTCTGTTCCCGAGGTGCTGGCTACGGAGGGAGAGGTTGACGAACATCCCGTTGACGCTCTTCCGCAAGGCCGCCTGGTCCTTGGCCAGCCCGAGCGAAGCTTGCTGCAGTGCGTCAACGGCGCGGGCCACTTCTCCGATCTCGTCAGGCGAGGATGTATCGATGGGGACGGCCTTCAGGTCACCGAGATCGTCGACCTGGGCGCTCCGAAGGCGCTTGACAGCCTCGGGCAGTCGTCGGTCGGCGATCTCCATGGCCGACAGCCGGAGTCGCTGAAGGGGCATGGTGAGCGAGCGCACCACAGTGATCGAGATACCGGCGGCCAGAGCCAGCATGACGAGAACCTGCGCTGCGGCGAACAGTGCGGCGCGCTGTTGCCGTGACTGCAGGTCCTGTGAGCGGGAGATCAAGGCGTCAAGGACGTGTGACTCCACGGCCTGCATGAGCTGCAGCTTCTGTGACGACGACCGGTACCATTCGTCGGCCTTGAGTCCCAGGCGTGAGGCGCCGGCCAGCTCGCTGGCACGGTTCTCCAGCGCTTTCGTCCGGGTGACCGCCGCCCCCTTCACCCGGTCGGCATAGAAGGCCTGCTGCGAGGCGCTCGCCGCGGAGAGGAACTCCTCCACGGTTTGCTCCTGGCGCGCGACCGTCCCCGCGAACTCCGGGAACTGGCCGCCCAGGAACGTGTTGCTGGTGAAGACGGCGTTGAGTTCTGCCCGTGACTGGCTTGTGTATTCCGCGGCTTGGGAAATCAGGTCCAGGCTGCGGATCTCCCTCGCCAGAGCCTGGGCTCCCGGCTCTGTCGTGAGGCCCGATCCCAGGTTCAGCAGGCTGGACATGATGTCGGTGTACTGGGCCTGGACCGAACCCTGCGTCAGGCCTGCGGCATCCACGGAAGCCCGCAATTGCGGAAGGCCGTCGAGCGCGTCCGCGACCTCGTCCAACCTGGTTCGAAGCGGAGTGGCGAACGGGGCTTCGATCTCTCCTGAAGCCTGTTTGTAGGCAGCAATGAGGCGGTCGGCGGACGCACGCTGAGTACGTACAGCCTTGCCTCCCGAGGTGCGGCGGCCGCCAATGTATCCGGCGGTGAGGTCCCGCTCGTTCTGCAGCGCATGGCTGAGCTCGAGTGTCGGCCTTTCCAACTGCGCCAGGCTGGAGAGGCGCGCGTAGTCACTCGCGTCCCCGAGGGCGCGGGAGATGGTGCCGACCACCAGCACGGCGGCGAGCAGGGTGGGAACCGCAACAGCGGCCGCCAGCTTCCAGCGAACTCGCCAGGTGCGGGGCGAAACAAAACCGGCGACAACTCCGCCGCCTGATGGGAGTCGGCCGGCCCGACGGCCGGCGGCACCACCGCCCCTGCCGGTTCCGGGCCTCGGCCACGAGGGCTGTCTGTGGGATGTGGAGCGTGGCTGTGTGGGTGGGGCGGGTTGTGCGGGCACGGTGGGACTCACTCGCCTCTCGCGGGAGCTGCTGGGTCGAGGGCGGCGCTACGACGGGCCTGCGCAAGGGCGATCTGTCCACCGTTTCGGCCGACGACGGTGGTGCATGCCCTCGCTTGATCGAGCGCTGCGAGGATACGAAGGTAGAAACGTTCAACAATCCTGCGAGAGGAATGTAGCCTCTCCCGCGTCCCCCGGTCCACTGATTGGTGCGGCCGCTCCCCGCTCCGGCTACGTGCCGACCGGAGACCCCTGTGGACGGCGTCCTGGACTGATGGCGCCGCGCTGGTCACGCACGCACCCGCACAAGGGCCCGACTAATAGGGGGCGTTGGCGTGGGCGGTGAGGTCGGTGCGATTCCACTGACGGTCAGGCGTCCACCACAGCTCGTGGGCGAGTCCGCCGAAGCCCTGACGCACGCGCCGACGCCACCCGGTCCACGTACTGACACGAACGCTCTCACCGTCGCCGCTTCGAACACTCTACCCACATATTGAAGAATCGTTCTACAATCCAACTAGTGGGCTCCGATCGGAATCGGCACGACTGCTGTGGCCGGTTCATCATCGGCCCGCCCTTCATCGACCCGCCCAGCAGCCCGGCCCTGGCCTCGCGCCGCCACCCAGGGCCGACCTCACCCTTTCACCACCGACTCGCACGTACAGGGAGACGCACCCGATGACCGCAACGGAGAGCGAAGTCCACACCATCGCGGGGCAGATAGAAGATCTGCAGCGGCGGATCGGCGAAGCCATGCACCCCGTGGAAGAAGTGCTCGCCCACGGCAGGGTGACCGCCCGCGAGCGCGTGGAGCAGTTGCTCGACGAGAACTCCTTCATCGAGCTGGGCGAGGCTCCCGGGCACCGCCCGAGCATCGCAGGCATGGAGAAGACCTGCCCGTACCGGGACGGAGTGGTCACCGGTTACGGCACGGTCGATGGCCGTCCGGTGGCCGTCTTCTGTCAGGACTCCATGGTCATCGGCGGCGCCCTCGGCGAAGCCTTGAGCCGGAAGATCGTCAAGGTGATGGACTTCGCGTTGAAGACCGGCTGCCCGCTCATAGCCATCAACGACTCCAGCCCGGCCCGCATGCAGGACGGCGTCAGCGCAATGGGCATGTACGGCGAGATCTTCCGCCGCCATGTACATGCCTCCGGAGTCCTCCCCCAGATCTCGCTCGTCATGGGATCGTGCGCAGGCGGAGCCGTCTACTCCCCCGGTCTGAGCGACTTCACCGTGATGGCCGAACGGACCTCTCACATGGTCACCACGGGGCCCGAGCTCATCAAGACGGTCACCGGCGAGAACATCGGCCTGGAAGAGCTGGGCGGGGCCCGTACACACAACACGGTCTCCGGCGTCGCCCACCACATGGCGGGCGACGAGCAGGACGCCATCGAGTACGCCAAGGCGCTGCTGTCCTACCTGCCCTCCAACAACCTCGAGGAACCACCGGCCTTCCCGGAGCAGGCCGACCTGGAGACGTGTGCCGAGGACCTGGAGCTGGACACCCTCATCCCGGACTCCCCGAACCAGCCCTACGACATGCGCCACGTCATCGAGCACATCCTCGACGACAACGAATTCCTCGAGACACAGCCGCTGTTCGCACCGAACATCCTCACCGGCTTCGGCCGCGTCGAGGGCCACGCGGTGGGCATCGTCGCCAATCAGCCGATGCAGTTCGCCGGCTGCCTGGACATCGACGCCTCCGAGAAGGCCGCGCGCTTCGTGCGTACCTGCGACGCCTTCAATGTCCCTGTGCTCACCTTCGTCGATGTGCCCGGCTATCTGCCCCGCACCAACCAGGAGCACGACGGCATCGTCCGGCGCGGCGCCAAGCTGATCTACGCCTACGCGGAAGCCACGGTTCCCCTCATCACAGTCGTCACGCGCAAGGCCTTCGGCGGCGCATACGACGTCATGGGCTCAAAGCACCTGGGCGCCGACCTCAACCTGGCCTGGCCCACCGCGCAGATCGCGGTGATGGGCGCCCAGACCGCGATCAGCATCCTCCACCCGGAAGAGCAGACCGGAACGGAATCCCCGGATGCGGCCACGGTGGAGGAGCAGCGCGCCGAGTTGATAACCGAGTACGAGGAAGCTCTCCTCACTCCCTGCATCGCCGCCGAACGCGGTTACGTCGACGCCGTCATCACACCCTCGCAGACGCGGCAGCACATCGTGCGGGGCCTGCGGGCGCTGCGAACCAAACGCCAGACACTGCCGCCCAAAAAGCACGGCAACATCCCGCTCTAGACCAGCAGCCGCCGTCCGCACGGACGTTGCGGTGAGTACCCACCCCATCCAGGAGCACACCATGCCCCCCATCAAGGTGCTGTACGGGCAGCCCACCCCCGAGGAACTGGCCGCCGTCGTGGCAGTGGTCCAGGCCCGGGCCAGCACTGCGACGGCCGCCCCTGAACTACCCCGAAGAACCGCGGTGTCGGCCTGGACCGACCGCGCGGCCGCCATCGCCATGCGCCGACCGCCCCTCCCTCGATCGGGTCTTTGACTGCGCAGGCGCCGCGCAAACTGGCAGTGGTGCCATGTCCGCCGCGCCAGCCACCCGCGCACACCAGGACCTCCTCCCGGCAAGCCCGAAAAACAAAGAGATCCCGCCCGATCTGATCGATCGGGCGGGATCTCCTCAACCGCTCCCCCGCGAAGGCAGGAGCGGCCCGCCTACGCGAGGGTGATGTTCTCCGCCTGCGGGCCCTTCTGGCCCTGCGTGACGTCGAACGTCACCTGCTGGCCTTCCTGAAGCTCACGAAAGCCCGAGGAGTTGATGTTGGAGTAGTGGGCGAACACGTCCGGACCACCACCGTCCTGGGCGATGAAGCCGAAGCCCTTTTCCGAGTTGAACCACTTCACGGTACCGCTGGCCATGTGTCCTCCAAGGGGACTCGAAGTCGGCTCCCGCACCGTGCGGGAGCCGGAGGTGATCGCCCTGGTCCTCAGAGACGCTGAACATCAAAACCGCCCGTGCGGAATGCCCACGGGCGAGAGTGCTTCGGAACCACGACAGCTGACAGTGACGCTACACGCACGGGCGGGTTACCACCACGACAATGATCAGCCGGATACCGCGGAGATTGGCCGACATGGTCGTTGCCTTCTTGTACCCGCTGAGCAGGCGCGGGAGTGCACCTCGATCCTGTCGGACGCACATGGTGAAGCGGTGGATGACCCGCCGGTTGGGTGGTACGCCTGCCGATCGAGGGTAAAGGTCCTGGCCCGAGTGCGTATCATCCGCGAACAACACGGCGAAGAGAGCGGGATGTCATGTCCGAGCAGTGGGAGAACACCAACCTCAAGGATCAGTACGGCACGCAGTTGGCTGCCGACCTCGAGCGCAATGAGAAGGAGCAGGAACACCTCAAGACCCAACTCACCGCGCTGCAGCGGGACCACGCGCTTCTTTTGAGCCTGCAGCAGGCCTTGGAAAGCGGTGCTTCCCCGGTCGGCTCCGGTGAGCGTGTCACGGCCGACGTACACTCGACCGGGGCCGAATCAGGCACCGCGGTCAATCAGGCGGCTGTACCGCGTGCGCGAAAGGGCAAGGGCGAGACACACGCCGGCTCCGGCCGGCCGAAGAAGGCGGCCGCCCCGGCCAAGACGGCAGCCAAGGCAAAGTACAGCGGAAAGCCCACACTTCGAGACCTCGTCGCCGGCCACCTCGCCGAGCAGCACGAACCGCGCTCAGTTGCCGAAGTCACCGCCGAACTCACGACAGCGCACCCGGACCGCACCCTGAGCGCCACGGTGGTGCGCAACACCCTCGAAAACCTGGTCGCGAAGGCGGAGGTCGAACGCACGAAGCAGGGCGGCTCGGTCTACTACACCGCGGTCCGCCCACAACCCTCGGCAGAAGCAATCGCCGAACCCGTGGCAGTGGAGGCCTAGGAGCTCGAGTTCGGACGCTCGCCACTCTGTTCATGACGTGTGAGGCACACGCCAGGACCTCGCGCACCGCTCTACGGACTCCGTGCGGAGTACGTGTCGCCCGTACGGGGGTAGTACGTGCGGCCCGTACGGGGGTCACCCGGCACGGTTGGCGGCGGCCAGGACTGCGAGCACCGAGGCGGTCAGGATGGAGGTGTCCTGGCCCGCGCTCCAGGCCGTGGCGGTGCCCGTAGAGCACTGGGCACAGGCCACGGCCGGCTGCCGGGCATGGCCCGGGCTGTCGGCGCGATCAGGTGAGTTCGGTGCCCCGGGTTTCGGGGAGGCCGAGAAGGGCGATGAGTGCGAGCCCGTATCCGATGGCGCCGTAGATGAGGGCGCCGCCGACACCTGCCGACGAGAAGCCGACAGCCGTCGGGAAAATCGCCCCGAGCGCGCGTCCCACGTTGTAGCTGAAGCTCTGGCCGGTGCCGCGCACCGCGCCGGGGTAGAGCTCGGCCAGGTAGGAGCCGAATCCGGAGAATATGGCGGAGGCGCTGAACCCCAGAGGGAAACCGAGGACCAGGAGAAGAGAGTTGGAGCCCTGGGGGATGTTGACGTAGGCCATCAAGAGGCCCGCACTGAGGAACGCGAAGAGGGCGAAGACGATCTTGCGTCCCAGGCGGTCGACGAGGTGACCCGCGGTGATGTAGCCGCAGAAGGCACCGCTGATGAGCACGAACAGGTATCCGCCGGTGCCGACGACCGTCAGTCCGCGCTCCGTCTTGAGGTAGGCCGGCAACCAGGTGGCGAAGGTGTAGTAGCCCCCCATCACACCGGTGGAGAGCAGGGTCGCGAAGAGCGTCTTGCGGGCGAGGCCGCCGCGGAAGATCGATGACAGCGGAGCTCGTGCTTCCTTCTTGGCCATCCGCTCCGTCACCTCGGGAGCGTCCTTGACGTTACGACGCACATAGACCAGCAGCAGCGCCGGCATCGCCCCGGTCCAGAACAGCACACGCCAGGCGATGCCTTGGTCGATGTTGTCCATGACCACGGTGCCGACGATGACGGCCAGCGCCCAGCCGACCGCCCAGGCGCTCTGGACCCAGGCGAGGACCCGGCCGCGATAGCGCGCACTGGCGTACTCGGCGACCAGGATCGCACCGGCCGCCCACTCACCACCGAAGCCGATTCCTTGCAGTGCCCGCAGGCCCAGCAGCATCGGATAGTTCACGGCGAAGCCGCACAGCACGGTGAACAGGGCGTAGGTGGTCACTGTGATCATGAGTGTCTTGACCCGGCCGACTCTGTCGATCAGGCCCCCCGCGACGACGCCGCCGAGCGCGGACGAGAGCAAGGTGACCGTCGTCAGAAGGCCGGTCTGGGCCGTACTGAGGCCGAAGTAGGCCGCGATGGCGACCATGCCCATCGGCAGCACGAGGAAGTCGTAGGAATCGAGAGCGTATCCACCGAAGGCCCCCTTGAAGGCGCGGCGACCCGGTGAAGACAGCGACCTGTACCAGCTGAATGGCCCGGTCGTCTCACCAACGGCTCCTGCGGGGGGACTGGTTGGGGTGGTTGTCACAGTCACGGTGACCTCACGGGAGAGAGGAGGAACCCCGACGTCCGTTGAACGGCCTTCACGGCGTCCGCGGGACACGGGAGGCAGGTCAGCGGTTCACCAGGGACGCGTCGGGCTCAGGTTCGGCTGCGAACTCCGCCCACACCACGTAGCCGTGAGGCAGGCGCAGGGTGCCCCACTTCGAGGACAGGGCTTCGACCAGATACAGACCCCGTCCATCGCAATGGGTGTCATCCCCGGCCTCGCGCGGAACCGGAATGTTGTTCCAGCCGGATCCGTAGTCGCCCACCTCGACCCGGATCACATCGTCAGCCGCAGTGCGGATGCGCCGTACGGTGTGCCAGATGGGGCCGGACCCGTGGCAGATCGCATTGGTGACGAGTTCGGAGACGATCAGTGTCACATCGTCGATCAGATGACACAGCCGCCAGTCCCGCAGCCGGTCGGCAGCCTGCCGCCGGGCCGACTGAGCAGATTCGGGCGCAGAAGGCAGGATCCAGGTTGCTCGGTCCGCGGCGCCAACACTCGGGAGGGCGGGGTGCTCCTGAGGGGAGGTGAAGGGAAGCATTGCTTGCTCGCTAGGGAAGGGCGTGGCCGAGTTGCCGGAACTACAGTGGCCGCGCGGCGGTCCGCCTACGAGAAGGCTCGAGAGCGGGAGGACGATGGCTGACGCCGCGGCTTTGGCTGGACTTCGAGAACGAAGCCAATCGACTCTGAGTCGCAGCCTCTGCCTAACCTCTGCGTAGAATTGTTCTACGATTCCCTCATTGGACTATCACCTCGCCCGGGCGCTGTCAACCCCTCCCCAGTGAGCCCGGAGCCCCGGCGAGAGGACCCGGGCGCCCCGCCGACAGGGACGCCAGGCCATAGAACGCGCCGGGTAATAATCGAGCAAAGTAGGCGGTATCGCCTCGCCCCCGGGTCGCCCCGCTCCACCTGGCGTCAGCGCACGAATCGCGCACGGCTCGCGATGAGCGGCCCCACCGACCTCGGGGGGAAACCCGGAGGTCAGAGGCTTGGGGTGGGTTCCGCAGCGATGGCCTCGGAGTGCCTCTTGACCAGCTGCTTCTCGGCGTCGTTCAGGTACGACGCAAGAAGCAGCTCCGCATTGACCGTGTCCGCCGCCTTGAGGGCAGCGAGGATGTCACGGTTGCGGGCCAGATACGGCTCGTGGAAGGCGCGCGAGTTTTCCATGCCGTGGAAGACCAGGCGCAGTTCCGCGAGTACACCGCGCATCAGATCGTCCAGGCGGGTGCTGTGGGCAAGGGCGACGATGGCACCGTGGAAGTGGATGTTGGCGCTGCCCAGCTCACGCCAGTCGCCTTCCTTGGCGGCCTTCTCCCCTTCGGCGACCGCGGCCTCGGCGTTGCTCAGGTCGTAGGGCGGCATACCGAGATTGCGCACCGCGGCGCATTCGATGAGCCTGCGGACCTGGTAGATGTCGATGACGTCCTGGACGGTGAGGACGCGGACGAAGACACCCCGGTTGAGTTCGTGTACCAGCAGCCTCTCGTGGGTGAGAAGGCGAAACGCCTCACGGAGGGTGTTGCGCGAGATCCCCAGGGCGCTGCCAATGGCGTCTTCCGAGAGCTTGCTGCCCGGCGGCAGATAGCCCTCGGCGATACGCGCGCGCAAGATGTCAGCAACCCGGTCGGCGGTGCTGGAGCGCCCGAGTAGTGCGCGGTCGCTGAAGAGACCGGTCGGGTCGACCTCGGCTGCCATGGTTCATCCTTCTCACGTGGGCCGCCAGGATCGCCGGCGGAATGGAAGCAGGCCTGCTGGGGACCAGTCAACCGGAAACGTGGGAACAAAACAACAGAGCGCTTGTCGGATCGTTCAACGATCCTCTACACTGACGTTGTGTTGCGGTGATCCGCCGGTCATATTCCACCTGACCCAGTCCCGGAGGGCAGCAAGTCAGGAAGGGCGGCGGGGAGAATATCCCCATGCCGGCTCGCAACCGCACGCCTGTGCCGCTTTGACGCGGCGGTAACTTCTGGGTCTGCCGCGCGGCGCCCGTGACGAGAGGACTGCTGATGGCCACAGTCGCCCATCCCGGTGCCCTGACGCCCGCCCAGGCGCGGACCATGTTCCGCGAGGGCACGAGCCTGCCCACCGCGGGCTGGTGTGCCGCATGCACCCAGGTCAACATCATCACAGTCCCCTCCGACTGGGCCCATGACGTTCACATGTTCTGTCGGCAGAACCCCCAACCCTGTCCGGTGCTCGACATCGCGGACCGGGGGTCGTGGACCACGGCACTCGCCCCCGGCGCGGACCTTCGCACCGACCTTCCGCTCTACCACGTCTGGGAGCACGGCCGGATGATCGCCGAGCAGACCGATGTCGTCGATCTCTGGCGCGAAGACCTGGTGACCTTCCTGATCGGATGCAGCTTCACCTTCGAGTCCGCGCTGACCGAAGCGGGTGTGCCACTACGGCATGTCTCCCAGGGGGGCAACGTTGCCATGTACGTGACGGATCGTGAGTGCCGTCCGGGCGGCCGGCTGCTCGGCCCCTTGGTGGTGTCCATGCGCCAGGTCCCGGCCGGCCTCGTGGATACCGCGACACGCGTGACCTCCGAGATGCCCGCGGTACACGGCGGCCCGGTCCACACCGGAGACCCGGCAGGCCTGGGCATCAAGGACTTCACCCATCCGGACTTCGGCGACCCGGTAGAGGCCGAGCCGGGCGATGTGCCCATGTTCTGGGCCTGCGGCGTCACTCCACAGGCAGCACTGATGGCATCCCGGCCGCCGTTCGCGATCACTCATGCGCCGGGACACATGCTGATCACCGATGCACGGGACACGGACTACCGCGTTGGATGACACCGGAGCGGCAGAGGACATGGGCGGCGGACGGCTTCAGGGAGACCACCAAGCGATGACAGACATCGTGATCGACCTCAACGCAGACCTCGCGGAGGGCTACGGGCGATGGATCCTCACCGACGACGAGGCCATGTTGTCGGTGGTGACCAGCGCCAATGTCGCCTGCGGCTTCCACGCCGGCGATCCCAGCATCATGCGCAAGGTCTGCGACATCGCCGCCGAGCGGGGTGTGAGGATCGGAGCGCAGGTCTCCTACCGGGACCTGGCCGGTTTCGGGCGACGGGCCATGGACGTGCCCAGCGACGAACTGGCCGACGAGGTCACCTACCAGATCGGCGCGCTTCAGGTGTTCGCCAAGGCCGCCGGGGCGAAGGTGGCCTACGTAAAGCCGCACGGGGCCCTCTACAACCGCGTCGTCGCCGACAAGGAACAGGCGTCCGCCGTAGCCGCGGGCACCCGGCTCGCCGACCCGGGCTTGCCGGTCATGTGCCTGCCCGACTCGGCCATGCATCTGGAGGCCCGGCGAGCGGGACTTGAGGTGATCAGCGAGGCATTCGTCGACCGTGCCTACACCGCGGCGGGGACCCTGGTTCCGCGCGGCACACCGGGCGCGGTGATCACAGACCCCCGGGAGGTCGCCCAGCGGGCGGTCATGCTCGCCCGAGAGGGCCGCGCCACCACCCTGGACGGGGAGACCGTGCACGTACAGGCGCGGTCGCTGTGTCTGCACGGCGACACCCCCGGCGCGGTCGAGATCGCGCGGCAGGTCCGTTCGGCGCTGGAGACGGCCGGAGTCACGCTGGAGGCGTTCGTATGAGACTGCTGCCAGTCGGCGAACACTCGCTGCTCATCGACCTGAACACGCCGCAGGAGGCCCAGGCGTGGCACACCGAGATACTGCGCCGTCACGGGGAGGGCACGCTGGCGCCGGTCCGGGAGATCGTTCCCGGAGAGAAGACCGTGCTCCTGTACGGAGCATCCGATCTCCCGGCCCTGTACAGGGCGCTGCGCCGCTGGTCCGTCCCCCCGCTGGCGACGAACAGCGGCCCTCTGGTGGAGATCCCGGTGCATTACAACGGAGCCGATCTCGCTGCGGTCGCCGAGATGTGGGGGGTGAGCGAAGACGACGTGGCGCGCGTGCACAGCAGCGTCGAGCACCGGGTCGCCTTCTCTGGATTCGCCCCGGGATTCGCGTACATGACCGGACTCGACGAGCGGTATCACGTGCCTCGCCGAGCCGAACCCCGCACCTCGGTCCCCGCGGGATCCGTCGCCATCGCAGGCCACTACACGGGCATCTACCCGCGTCCCTCGCCGGGCGGCTGGCAGCTGATCGGAACAACTCCCGTGCGTCTGTGGGACTTGGAACGCCGGCCGGCGACGTTGCTGGCACCGGGCACGCGGGTACGGTTCGTGCCCCAGGGGCCTGCAGCAGGGACCACGGAGCGACGTCTGGGACGGACGAACGCCGAGGGGGCCGTCGCATGAGCGGCAAGCTGGAAGTGGTACGCGCCGGAGCGCTCACCACGATCCAGGACCTGGGACGCTTCGGCCACGCCGGGCTGGGCGTGCCTCGCTCCGGAGCACTCGACCAGCCGGCCCACCGACTGGCGAACCGGCTGGTGGGCAACTCCGCCGACGCCGCAACGCTGGAGACCACGCTGACAGGCGTGGCTGTACGCACCACCCAGGCCGTGACCGTCGCCGTGACCGGAGCGCCCGCTCCGGTGCGGATCAACGACCGGCCGGCGCCCTGGGCGAGCGCTGTGCATCTGCCCGCCGGTGCGGTGCTGGATGTGGGCGCCGCCACCAGCGGTCTGCGGAGCTATGTCGCCATCGGCGGAGGCATCGCGGTCGCCCCCGTACTCGGCAGCCGTTCCACCGACCTCCTCTCCTGCCTCGGGCCCGCCCTCCTCAGGGACGGAGACACCCTCCCCGTGGGCGAGACAATGGGCCAACCGATCCATACCGACATGGCACTGTGGGAGGGCCCGCCGCAGGAACTGGTGCTGCCCGTATTGCTCGGCCCGCGTGACGACTGGTTCACCGCTGAGGCCGTACGGACCCTTGGCGCAGCCCGGTTCTCCGTCTCCCCCCACAGCAACCGCATCGCGCTGCGCATGAACGGGCCCGCCCTGGAGCGGGCTGTACACGGTGAACTGGCCAGCGAAGGCATGGTGGTTGGAGGAATCCAGGTGCCGCCTGACGGAAAACCCGTGGTCTTCCTCGCCGACTGCCCGACAACGGGCGGCTATCCCGTGATCGGCGTGGTGCCGGAGAGGCGGCTGGCCGCAGCCGCGCAGGCGGCGCCGGGCCTTCCAGTCCGCTTCGTGCCGATGCGCCGCCCGCGCCCCAGCCCGTCCGGGCGATGATGAGCGGATCGGCGGGGACAGCGGCGTCCCGCCCGGCGGGGCAGTGAACTCAGGCGAGTTCGGTTCCGCGGGTTTCGGGGAGGCCCAGGAGGGCGACGAGGGCAACCACGTAGCCGATGACTCCGTAGATCAGGGCTCCCCCGACGCCTGCGCTGCCTGCTGTGAAGCCGACCGCGGTGGGGAAGAAGGCGCCGACGGCGCGGCCGACGTTGTAGGTGAAGCTCTGGCCGGTGCCACGGACGGCGTTGGGGTAGAGCTCGGCGAGGAAGGAGCCGAATCCGGCGAAGATGGCGGAGGCGCAGAAGCCAAGGGGGAAGCCCAGGAAGAGCAGGAGGGTGTTGGCTCCTTGGGGGATGTTGATGTAGGCCAGCAGCAGGCCGGCGCTGAGGACCGCGAACAGGGCGAAGGACTTCTTGCGTCCCAGGAAGTCGATGACATAGCCGGCCGTGAGGTAGCCGCAGAAGGCGCCGGTGATGAGAAGGGACAGATAGCCGCCGGTGCCGACCACCGTCAGGCCGCGTTCGGTCTTGAGAAAGGTGGGCAGCCACGTGGCGATGGTGTAGTAGCCACCCTGCACGCCGGTGGCCAGCAGTGTGGCGAAGAACGTCTTGCGGGCGAGGCTGCCCTTGAAGATCGATGACAGCGAAACGCGCACTTCTTTCCTCGCCAGCCGCTCGGTCACCTCCGGGGAATCCTGGACGTTGCGGCGCACGTAGACCAGCAGCAGTGCCGGCAGGGCACCGGTCCAGAACATCACGCGCCAGGCGATGTCCGGGGAGAGGTTGTTCATGACCAGGGTGCTCACGATGACCGCCAGGCCCCATCCGACGGCCCAGGCGCTTTGGATGAAGGCGAGGACGCGGCCGCGGTAGCGGGTTCTGGCGTACTCGGCCACCAGGACCGCACCGGCTGCCCACTCGCCGCCGAAGCCCACGCCCTGGAACGCCCGGGTCACCAGCAGCATCGGGTAGTTGACGGCGAAACCACACAGAACAGTGAACACGGCGTAGGTGGAGACGGTGATCATGAGGGTCTTGACCCGGCCGACCCGGTCGATCAGCACGCCCGCCAGGACTCCGCCCACTGCTGACATCAGCAGCGTGACCGTGGTCAGCAGACCCGCCTGTGCCTGGCTGATGCCGAAGTAGGCCGCGATGGCCACCATGCTCAGCGGCAGCACCTGGAAGTCGTAGGAATCAAGACCGTATCCGCCAAACGCCCCCTTGAAGGCGCGGCGTCCCTGCGGGGTGAACGACCGATACCAGGCGAACGGGCCGGTCGTCTCCCCACTGACTGCCGGAGGGCTGGTGGGAGTGGAAGTCACGGTGCGGCACCTCACTGCAGTGCGGGTACCCAAAAAGTCTGCCCGAGAGAGTCGGGGCGGGTCTACATGGGTCTCACCAGGACAGTCTCCTGGCCGACGGGACGTCCGGCGGGAGCTCGGGCGATTCGGCCCTGGGTCATTCCAGGCGCAACGCGCCCGTCGGCGGTCATGTGGCGGGGCTGTCCTTGGCCCGCCGGTCACGCCCTGCCGCGGCCGAGGCGAGCCGGGCAGCGCGGATGGTGAGGTGGTGCCGTTCCGGAAGGCTGGTCGTACGGTTTGCCGCCGCGCGGTAGTTCTCGATGGCGGCCGGCCGGTCACCGAGCATTTCGAGGAGATGGGCACGTACCGCATACAGGCGGTGATGTCCCGCCAGCCGCCCGTCGGCGTCGAGGGCCTCGACGATGTCGAGGCCGGCGGCCGGGCCGTGGACCATGGCGGCGGCGACGGCCCGGTTGAGTGAGACCACGGGGTTGGCCGAGAGGCGTTCCAGCACTCCGTACAGCGCGAGAATCTGCGGCCAGTCGGTCTCCTCGACGTGCTTCGCCTCGTCGTGGACGGCGGCCACCGCCGCCTGGACCTGGTACGGGCCGACGGGCCCCCTGGGCAGGGCGCCGGTGACCAGTGCGATGCCCTCGTCGATGGCACGGCCGTCCCACAGGCTCCGGTCCTGTTCGGCGAGCGGGATCAGCTCGCCGCCCGGTCCCGTACGCGCCGGGCTGCGCGCATGGTTGAGAAGCATCAGCGCGAGAAGTCCGGCGACCTCGCTGTCATCGGGGAGGTGTTGGTGCACGGCTCTGGCCAGCCGGATCGCCTCCCGTGACAGTTCGACGCGCTGCAGCTCGGGGCCGACGCTGCTGGTGTAGCCCTCGTTGAAGATCAGATAGAGAACGGACAGCATGGCATCGAGCCGGGGCCCCCAGTCGGTGCGGTCCGGCATCTCGAAGGGGATCCCGGAGGTCTTGATCCGCTGCTTGGCCCGGCTGATCCGCTGGGCCATGGTCGCCTCGGGGACCATGAAGGCCCGTGCGATCTCGGCCGTGGTCAGACCTCCCACCGACCGCAGGGTGAGGGCGACCGCCGACGCGGGCGTCAGGGCGGGGTGAGCGCACATGAACAACAGGATCAGTGTGTCGTCCCGGTCCGGCGGCGTCTCTTCGTCGGCCGGCGGGGCCGACCGCCGGTCGGCGGGCTCCCGTCTGGCCGCGAGCTCCTCCCGGCGGCGGCGCGCCCGTTCGCTGCGCACCTGCTCGGTCAGACGCCGGCTCGCGACCTGGATCAGCCAGCCCCGCGGATTGTGCGGCACACCGCCGTCCGGCCACTGGGTCGCGGCGGCCAGCAGCGCCTCCTGAACCGCGTCCTCGGCGGTGTCGAAGTCCCCGTACTGCCGGGTGAGCACACCGACGACCTGCGGCGCCAGTTCGCGCAGCAGGCCGTTGGTGTCCGCGTCCGTTGCGGCCAGCGCCTACAACTCCTCGGTCGGTGCCGACATCACCTGGCGCACCTCGATCGGCATGTTCAACGGGGCGGCGCCGGGGCCGGGTGCGGCCGAGATGTACGCGGCGATCTCGTAGGCGCGCTCCGGACTCTCGCAGTCGACGATCCAGAACCCCGCCAGGAACTCCTTGGTCTCAGGGTAGGGGCCTTCGGTGATCAGCGGCGCTCCGTCCTTCCCCGCGCGCACGATCCGGGCCTGTTCCGGCATGGCCAGCCCCTGTGCCTCAACCAGCTCCCCCGCGTCGGCGATCTTCTTGTTCGCGTCCATCATGAACGCGATGTGCGCCTGAATCTCCTCCGGAGTCCAGGTCGCGATCGACGGGAAGTCCGCCGTCTGCTCGCTGAACTGCATCAGCAGCATGTACTTCATGGCCTGCTCCTCACACTCGTGCGCCACGTCGGCGCTCTCATGGACAGGTAGAAACTGGCGTCGCTTTCTCGACATCCTCGGCGAAGATCTGCCGAAAAAGTTTCACGGTGGCCTGCTGGAGCCGATGTGCCGACGTTGACGACGCCGGACCGATGGTGATCTGCAGGCGAGCCGGGGGCGTCGCATGCCGACCGTGAACCGGCCGGTGACCTGAAACCACAGACAGGGCAGCAAACCCGAGGACAACGCGACCGCGCCTGACACCGGGCCCCTCGGCAACGGCTTCGGTGCCGGCAAGGACCCTGACCGACGACCGGTTGGGTGGCCAATCCCCCTCCGTGCACCCGCCGTTGATGCGATGGACGTCATTGACCCGGGGCACCGACCCTCATATTGTTTGGGCCCAAATATTTAACCGCTGCGTGGCAACTCCCGCAGCAGGGCCGGACATCGCGTCCTCCCCCCACTCGCCCAGGAGGTACCTTGCGCACACGACCACGTACCGCGCTGCTCGCCGCCACTGCGGCCGTCGCCGGTGTTCTGATCGCCGTCCCCCTCGACTCGGCCGAGGCCAGCCGCCCCGCTGCCGACGTCGCCACGACGAACCTCTACGAGTTGACCGTCCCCGCCAAAACCACGGTGGCGAAGGACGCCGAACTACTGGAGGCCCAGGGCTTCGACGTCCTGGAAGGCAGTGGTGCCGGCAAGGTGAAGGTGCTGGCCGACCAGACCGAACGCGAGCGGCTGATCTCGCTCGGCTTCAGCACCACCGTCACCCGCAGCCTGCCGCAGGTGCGGTGGAAGACCCCCAGCACCACCGACAGCACGTACTACGAGGGCTATCCGACCGTGACCGGCCAGTACACGCACATGGAGAAGGTCGCACGGACCAAACCCGCCCTCGCCAAGGTGGTCAACTACGGCGCCTCGTGGCGCAAGAAGAACAATCTGGGCGGTCGCGCGCTCAAGGCGATCTGCATCACCCGCATCGCCGGCCGGAAGGACTGTTCGCTCGACCCGAAGGCGCCCAAGCCCCGATTCGTGCTCATGGGCCAGATGCACGCGCGCGAGATCGCGACCGGCGACGTGGCCTACCGCTGGATCGACCATCTCGTAGGCAATTACGGCACCGACGCGACGGTCACCTCGCTGCTGAACTCCACGGAGTTCTGGGTCATTCCGGTCTCCAACCCCGATGGCGTCGAGATCGTCCAGGACGGCGGCGACGCACCGTATCTGCAGCGCAAGAACGCCAACACCTCCAATGGGCAGGACTGCGCGATCCCGCCGACCGGGCAGAGTCAGAGCGGCGTGGTCGGAACGCCGGTTTCCAGTGGAACACCGGTGGCTCCTCCGACGACCCGTGCAGCCCCGCATACCACGGCCCCACGGCCGACTCGGAGCCGGAGCTGACCGCCATCCAGGCGCTGTTGCGCAAGCTCTACCCCGACACCCGCGGCCCCGCCCTCACGGACACTGCCGCGGCCGGCACGCGCGGCATGTTCATCAGCCTCCACAGCGACACCCGGATGGTCCTGTTCCCCTGGGCGTTCACCAAGGACGACGCCCCCAACGACACCTCGCTGCGCGCCATCGCCGCCCAACTCGCCGCGGACACAGGCTTCACCTACGGACAGCCGGGAGAACTCCTCTACACCGCCTCCGGCGGGACCGACGACTGGGCCTATGGGGAGTTGGGCATTCCCAGCTTCACCATCGAGATCGGCAGCACCACGGACACCACGTGCAATGGCTTCCTGCCGGCGTACTCCTGCATGGAATCGTCGTACTGGCCGACCATGCTGCCCGCGCTGCTGAATGCGGCGAAGTCGGCGGGCGCCCCGTACCAGGCGGGCTTGGCCGCCCGGTAGACCACTCGACGATCTCGTTCGCTCCCCGTTTCCACCGCCGGGTGGGCGGAGTTGGCCACGCCGCTTCGCCCACCCGGTGCGGGATCACGTCGGCGAGCCGTATCAAGGGCACCCACGACCTCGGCACCCACGACCTCGGCAGGTGCGACCACGGCAGCTCGCAGGGCGAGGCGTCAAGCGTGCCCGAGCAACAGCATCAAGCCCCGCCGCTCACGAGAGCCGGTCGTGCGCGTTGGTCGCGTCTGCGCGGCGCCCCTCCGCAACAGGCCGGTCCGTGGTGTCGTCCCCCGCGCCGTCGGGCCCCGCCGGAGTCGTGAGGATCTCCAGGAGCGGCGCGATGTCCCGGTCCTCTTCCGCCGGATGACGGAACCGTCCTCCGATCAGGCGATATTTGTTCCGGCGGCCTTCGCGCGTGTGGGTCAGATATCCGGCCGCCTCCAGGTCGGAGACGATGGCTTGGACGGTCCGCTCAGTCAACTCGAGAGACTTGGCAAGATCGCGAATCCGGACCCACGGGTCGCGTGCGATGGCCGAGAGCACACGCGCATGGCTGGTCAGGAACGTCCATGTCGTGCGGGGCACTGGGGCTTCGTCCATGCCTCCATCGTACGTTCCCTCATGCACGCTTCGCACTACCCGAAACTAAATTCAGGTATCTATTGACGTGTCTCCCGCCGCGTCTCAGCATGGGGTCAGAGGGACTTCCCGTTCGAGGGAGATGATCATGGCTTCCCCTTCAGGCGGCTCCGAGAAGCCCGGCTCGCACTTCTCGCACCGCCTTGGTGGCCGGACCGACAGTAGCCGCCTCACACTCACCGTGACCGCGGCCGCCGAGGGCCGCGCCCGAGTCGTCGTCGTGGGCGAGCTTGACCTGGACAGCGCAGCAGACCTGCGCCGGGTACTCGCCGCCGCCCTGCAAACGTCCACCGGCCTCGAAATCGATCTCGCCAGGGTCTCCTTCTTCGACTGCTCTGGCCTTCACGTCCTCATGGACACCCGCCATGAGTCCCTGTCGTCGGGCCAGACCGTGGCCGTGGTCGACACCAGCCCCTGCGTGCGGAGGCTGCTGGGACTGACCGGCACCCTCGACTTCCTTGCCATCACGACTCGCGGCGACGCGAACGGTGATCCCCTGCCCACGGTTCACTGCGAGAGACCGGCAACCGAGACAGGTGGGCGCGACCACCCGCGCCAGCCACGGAGCGGCAGGCCGCTACTGCCGCGCGGCTCCGATGACGTGTAGTACTCCATTCCTGGATCCTGATCATGGTCAGTCCCGACACCCTCGGTTGAAGGAGGTTGGCGATGACCCACGATGGCGGGCTGAGGCTGCATATGGAGCGTGTCCTCGGCGCAGCACCCTCGGTGATATTCCAGGCCTTGACCGAACCGCGGAAGCTGGCCACGTGGTGGGGTCCTGACGGGTTCGGCATCCCGAGTGTGGAGAGCGACCTCCGGCCAGGAGGCGGCTATCGGATCGCGATGCAGCCTCCGGAAGGCGATCTGTTCTACCTGGTGGGGGAATTCCTGGAGGTCGAACCTCCCCAACGCCTGTCCTACACCTTTCGGTGGGAGGATCCCGATCCTGAGGATCGCGAAACGGTGGTGACTCTGTCCCTTCGCGATATCGGCGGTACGTCGGCCGAACTGGTCTTCACTCAGGGCGACTTCGCCACTGAGCGCCGCCGAGCTCTGCACGAGGAGGGCTGGACTCAGAGTCTCGACAAGCTGGAGCAGCTGATGTCGTCGGCCGCGTCGCCCTGAGACCCTTGCCACGAGGAAGACCCCCTGACGGTGGCCGTCAGGAGCTGAGGTCTTCGCTGCCGCGCCCGGCCTCGGTCGAATCGATAGCCATACGCCTGCGGTCCTCCTCGCTCCACTTCCGGGTGTCCCGCGGCGGAACATATGGCTCCTCGCGCTTGGGGTGCCCGCCGAGGATCGCTCGTTCCCGGGCCAGCTCGGCGTCGAACTCCAGCCCCAGCAGAATCGCCAGATTCGTGATCCAGAGCCACACCAGGAAAACGATCACTCCGGCGAGAGTGCCGTATGTCTTGTTGTACGAGGCGAAGTTCGCCACATACAGCGCGAAGCCGCCGGACGCGATCATCCAGATCACCAGGGCCAGAAAACTGCCGGGCGTGATCCACTTGAAGCCGCGCCCCTTGGCGTTCGGTGACGCCCAGTACAAGGTCGCGATCATCACGGTGACGAGCACGATCAGGACCGGCCACTTCGCGATCGACCACACCGTCAAGGCTGTGTCCCCGACGCCCAGGGCGGTACCGAGCTGCCGGGCCAGAGCACCGGTGAGCACCACGATCAGCACGCTGAGACACGCCAGAAGCATCAGCACCACCGTCAGGGCGACACGCAGCGGCCCCACCTTCCACACCGGCCGGCCCTCCGGCATGTCGTAGACGGCATTGGAGGAACGGATGAATGCCGCCACATAGCCCGACGCCGACCACAGCGCACCCAGCAGACCGACGATCGCGAGGACGGAGCCGGTTCCACCGCTGGACTGCAGCTGCTCCACCGCACCCGTGATGATGTCCCGCGCCGAACCCGGCGTGAGCTGCTTGATGTTGTCCAGGACAGTCCGCGTCGCCGACTCGCCCGCGATGCCCAGCAGGGAAACCAGCATCAGCAGCGCGGGGAAGAGCGCCAGCACTCCGTAGTAGGTCAGCGCCGCCGCGCGGTCGGCCAGCTCGTCATCCTTGAACTCGCGGACCGTACGGCGCAGCACCGCCCACCACGACTTCTTCGCCAGCTCGCTCGGCTCGTCCGGAGCCCTTCCCTCCACCTGCGGATCCGGGCCGGCACCACGGCTCTCGGCATCCGCCGCCTGGCCTGTACGGCCGGGCCGGTCACCCTGGTCGCCCCCGGCCTCCTGTCGCCATATCTCAGCCATGCAGTACGAGTAACCGCAAAACCCGGGATGAATCGCGCGATCCGCAGCGGAAAACTCAAGGCCACGTGTCAAACGCGCTGTTCTGGATACCCAGATCTGCACCCCGTTCATCAATCCGTCGTCCTCAGCCAGGGAGGGTTGCCATGCCCCCGCCCGAAGAGCCACTCACCCTCGAACTGACCCTGCGCCATGTCCGCTCCGCGCAGCTCGGGCTTCCCGTACCCGCCTCCTTCCGCTACGACGTCCGCCAGCCGTTCACAGTGGGCCTGGTTCTCAATTCCGCCACTGACGGACCGGTCAACTGGCAGCTGTCCCGCGAACTGCTGTACTCCGGCACCCGCGTTCTGTCCGGCATCGGTGACGTCAGGATCTGGCCCACCAGCATGCCCGGAAACGCCGACACCGTGCGGCTGCGCCTGGGGCCGAGCCACGCATTCGCCCTGTTCGAGGCGGACAGAGCAGGCTTGCGAACCTGGATCAGGCGAACCTTCGACCTCGTACCGGCAGGCACCGAGTCGCGGCACATCGACTGGGACTCACTCGCCCATCGCCTGCTGAGCGGGCGGTGAGGTGCTGCCTTCAGGAGCTGCCGTCCTGAGCCAGAGACGGGCCGGGCCGGCCGCCGCTGCGGCCGGCCCAGGCCGGCGCGTATGTGTCACCGAGACCCTGGGTGGGTCATTTCCCACCGCGATCCCTGATTCCGCATCGCGTACTACCGATTCGTCACTTGTGCTTACGGGCCTTCCCCTTGAGCTCCTCCGCCGTGCCCTTCACGGTGTCCTCCACCTCTCCGGCGGCCCGGCGGGTCTTGCCCTCGACGCGGTCACCGGTCCCCTTGAGGCGAAGGTCGTCGTTGCCCGTTGCGCGCCCGGCCTTTTCCTTCGCCTTGCCCATGGTTTCCTGGGCCTTGCCGCGAATCCTCTTGCCCTCAGCCATGCGGATCAGCTCCTTGACCAAGTAACGGTTCCGTTTGTCACCTTATGCGGCTACCCGATCAGGAGCTCGCAAACGTTATTCGTCCTCCTATTCGGCATCCGAATACTCTTTCCCCGTATCCTCCACGTCCCCTCTCGGGTAATCCGAAACCGCATTACCGCAGGTCAGTCGCTCTTCCCGGACCACCTCCGCCGGATTCGGGACTGCCGGGTCCCCAGCCCGTCGAGCAAGCCGCGGATGCGATGCAGGGTGGTCCAGTCGCACCCCGTGCCCGCCTCTCCCCCGGACCACTCCGGCATCGCCGCGCGCACCCGTCCGTCAGGTGTCAGACTCGAAGAACGGCTCCCGGAAGCTGCCGCGGGCCGTCCCTTCCGCACTTTCCCCATTCCCCGTCCCGTGAGGGTGCACCATGACCTGGGCATCGTGGACGACCACCGGCATCTACGCAGGATCCGGCGGCGTGCTCACCGACGAAGTCGGCGTCATTCGAGGTGACTTGACCATCCACACCACCTGGTCCGGCGGTCAGGCCCAGATCGCCGTTCAGTTCAGCGGCGCCTCGGACTGGTTCACCGTGACCGGCAGCCCCGTACCGTGTCCGTCCGAGGAAGCCAGCCGCAGCCTGCACCAGTCGATCGTCGAATCCGTGCGTGACCAGGCCGATGGCCCTGTTTCCCTCGGCCATGGGGCGGCCCCGTCGCCCTGAGCCGGCAGCCCCCTCGTGGCCGACGGACTCAGCTTGCCGACTCGGCCCGGACTCGGATGGTGTGGAGGCGTGGGTCGAACGCGTCGGGCAGGCTCATTCCGCCGTCGAGACCGGTCCGGAGTCCAGCGACCACCGATTTGTGGGCGTCGCGTCCCACGACCAACTTCTCGTGCGGCCCCGCCACGGCGAGCATCAGCGATGTGGTGACTGGGGACTTTCCAGCGCCTTCGCGGCCACCCGCAGGTCCGACAGCAGGCCCGCATACGCGGCCTCGCGGTCGTCGGAGCGCAGGACGGCCGAGGGGTGAAGGGTCGCCACGACGTACCGCTTCTCGTCCACGTCGGGCAACGGGATGAGGGCGCCCCGGTCCTTGGTCACCTGGAACGACCTCCCCAGGAGCGCCTTTCCGGCGGTCGCACCCAGCGCCACCACCACGTCCGGGCGGACCAGGTGCAGCTCGGCGACCAGCCAGGGCCGGCAGGCGGTCATCTCCCGCAGACTCGGAGCCTTGTGGATACGACGTTTACCGCGCTCCGCCTCGGTGAATTTGAAGTGCTTCACCGCATTGGTGAGATACGCCGCATCCGCGTCGATGCCGGCCTCCTCCATTGCCTTCCTCAGCAGCCGCCCGGCCGGTCCCACGAAGGGTTCGCCCTGCTTGTCCTCCTGGTCGCCGGGCTGCTCGCCGACGAGGACAATGCGCGCCGACGGGTCGCCCTTGCCGAAGACGGTCTGCGTGGCGTTCTCGAACAGCGGGCAGCCGTGGCAGTCGGCGGCGGCACGCCTGTGCGCGGGGAGTCCGCCTCGTTCCGGGACGTACGGAGCGGCGTCGTACGCGTCCTGCGCCGCCGGTGCGTCGTCGGTGCGGCTCATCGTCGTCACCTCCCGCCCGCGGCTGGGCCCGCGGGATTTCTGGGTACCCCTTCCGAACCAATTGATTCCGTCCCCGAGCCGGGTGGCCCCAGGTCCTCCGCACCTGGACGGATCCAGGCCCGTGGAGATGCGATGAGCCGCCCGCCGCAGTGCCATGGAGAGAGCAGGAGGAGAGCCGCGGCGGGCCTGACACCTCCCACGGTCACACCGCCCGGCACCCTACGGAAGGAAGCTCCATGGCACGCGCGGCCGTGTTCGATGTCGACGGCACCCTGGTCGACACCAATCACCTTCATGTGACGGCCTGGTGGGAGGCGTTCCGGCAGGTGGGCCACACGGTGCCCATGTACGCCATCCATCGGGCCATCGGGCTGCCGTCCGACGACCTCATCGCCCATCTGCTGGGAGACGAGCGCGACCGCGGCGAGGACGGCACCATCGCCGCGGCGCACAAGGCGCTGTACGGGACGTACTTCGACCGGCTGCCCGCGTTTCAGGACGCGGGCAATCTCTTGCGCGCCCTGGCCGAGGGAGGCTGGACCGTCGTCCTGGCCACGTCCGCCAGTGGTACGGAACTCAAGGCGCTCCGGCGTGCCATCGACGCCGACGACGCCATCAGCGCCAGCGCCAGCGCCGACGACGTGGCTGCCGGGAAACCGGCGCCGGACCCGGTCGAGCATGCCCTGGAACTCGTCGGTGTCCCCGCGGACCGGGCCGTCTTCGTCGGCGACACCGTCTGGGACATGCGAGCGGGCTCCCGGGCCGGCGTCGCCTGTGTGGGGGTGCTGTGCGGCGGCATTCCCCGCGGCGATCTGGAGGAGGCGGGAGCGGCCACGATCTTTCTTCATCCCACCCATCTGCTTCAGTCGCTTGCCGACAGTCCCCTGGCCCATGCCTGACCCGCTCACAGCCGACCGCGCCGGGGCGCGTCCACGGCAGGAGTGCGAGCCGTACGACCGGGTACTCGGCGAGGACTCCGCCGTGCCCCGTCACGAGCCAGTCGGAGTATGAGGCTGCCCTGAACGAAGTACACCTCGCGCGAACGGCCCGTCCGCGTCCGGGAAGTGTCAAAGGCTGTCCGGGAGAAAGCCGGCCACGACACAACAGGGCCGGACCAGACGCCGGCGGACAGAACGAATTCCTGGAGACACCATGCTCGACCGCACCGTGCCGCTCATGATGCGGGGCTACGCCTGGCTGCCGGACCGGCTGCGCCGTACCGGTGGCCGGCTCGTACGCACCCGGCTGCTGGGCAAACCCGCCGTCGCGCTGCACGGCCCCGAGGCGGTCCGGTTCTTCTACGACGAGGCTCACATCCGGCGCCGCTCCGCCCTGCCGGAGCCCGTCATCAGCACGCTCTTCGGCCAAGGCGCCGTACATACGCTCGACGGCGACCGTCATCGGGAGCGCAAGTCGATGTTCGTCTCGCTGCTGAAGGACCCGGCACAGGTCTCTGCCCTGGCCCGCGGCGTGGAAGCCGAATGGGACCGGGCACGGCGCGACTGGGCGCGGCGCGAGCGGGTCGTGCTCTTCGACGAGGTGAGTGTTGTCCTCGCCCGGGCCGTCTGCGGGTGGGCAGGGGTGCGTCTGACGGATGACGAGGCTCGCGAGACGGCGGACGACCTGGTGGCCATGGTCGACGGCTTCGCGACCCTGGGACCGCGGCACTGGCGGGCCCGCGCCGCGCGGAACCGCCAGGAGACCCGGCTGGCCGCGCTCGTCGCGCGGACGCGCGAGGAACCTGCGGCGGGCGGCCGGGTGCTCCAGGCGGTGGCCTCCCACCGTGAAGCCGACGGCGCGCTGCTCGACCCCCGCACCGCCGCCGTCGAACTGCTGAACATCATCCGTCCGACGGTGGCGGTGACGTGGTTCATGACGTTCGCGGCGCACGCGCTGCACCGCCATCCCGGGATGCGGCGGAGCCTCGCGGAGGGCGACCCGGAGTACGCCCGCGCTTTTGGCCAGGAAGTCCGGCGGTTCTACCCGTTCGTGCCGTTCCTCGGCGGCCTTGCGGCCAAAGACCTGCGCTGGCGGGACGAGTCCATCCCCGCGGGTGTACTCGTGCTGCTCGACGTCTATGGCCACCACCACGACGCCGCGCTCTGGGCCGACCCCTACACCTTCGATCCTCAGCGGTTCGTGGGCCGCGAGCCCGGCCGGGACGAACTCATTCCCCAAGGGGGCGGCGCCGTCGACGCTGGGCACCGCTGCCCGGGTGAGGACGTCACCCTCGCTCTGCTGAGCACGCTCATTCCCCGACTGGCGCGACTGCGGTACGCCGTTCCACGGCAGGACCTCAGGATCCCGCTGAGCCGGGTGCCCACGCGTCCCCGTAGCGGCTTCGTCCTCACGGACGTCGGGACGGATTGATGCTCGACCACGCGGTCCGCGACGCCGGGCCCTCAACGAATTCGGAAATCCACTGACCATGATTCACATCGGATACACGATGATGACCGAGCAGGCAGGACCCCGCGAGCTGGTGGACCACGTCGTCCAGGCCGAAGACGCGGGTTTCGACTTCTCGGTGGCCTCGGACCACTACTTTCCCTGGCTGCGCTCGCAGGGGCACGCCCCCTACGCATGGAGTGTCCTCGGGGCGGCCGCTCAGGCGACCTCGCGCATCCCGCTCATGACGTACGTGACGTGCCCGACGTTCCGCTACCACCCGGCGGTGGTGGCCCAGAAAGCGGCGACCATGCAGTTGCTGTCCGAAGGCAGGTTCCGTCTGGGGCTGGGGTCCGGGGAGAACCTCAACGAGCATGTCGTGGGCGGCGGTTGGCCACCGGTGAATGTGCGACACGAGATGTTCGAGGAGGCCGTCGGTATCATCCGCGCGCTGTTCGAGGGGAACCATGTCACCCACCACGGCACCCACTTCGATGTGGACTCGGCCCGGCTGTGGGATCTTCCGGACGACCTTCCGCCCATCGGGATCGCCGTGTCGGGCGAGCAGTCCTGCTCCCTCGCCGGCCGCCTCGCCGACTTCGTCATCGCCACGGAGCCGAAACCGGACCTGCTGACTTCGTTCGACCGGCACGGCGGAGAGGGCAAGCCCCGTGTCGGGCAACTGCCGGTCTGCTACGACACCGACCGCGACACGGCGGTCCGGCGGGCCCATGACCAGTTCCGCTGGTTCGGAGGCGGCTGGAAGGTGAACGCGGAACTGCCGCACCCGGATTCCTTCGACTCGGCGACGCAGTTCGTACGCCCCGAGGACGTCGCGGGCGCCATTCCGTGCGGGGGCGACGTGAACGACTTCGTAGAAGCCGTACGTCCGTTCGTCGACGCGGGCTTCACGGAGGTGGCACTCGTACAGATCGGTGGCGAGAACCAGCCCGAATTCCTCGACTGGTCGGCGAAGACGCTGCTGCCCGCCCTCAGCGAGGCCTTCGGGTAGATCCGGACGGTGGCCGTCACTTCACCTGGATACCGGCCAGCACACGGTCGGGCGTCAGCGGGATTCGCGGAAACGGGTGCCGGCGGCGTGGTGGGCGCCCCGCGAGGAATCCGCCGGCCGGGGCCGCGCGATTCATCGGCGTCGATTCGGGAACGCGGGCTGTGTCCTGGAATTTCGACGAGGAGGCAGCAATGGCAGCCATGGAGAACGGCTCCCAGAATCCCGTCAGCAAGTACCCCGAGCCGGAATTTCCGCAGCAGGACCAGGAGCATCCGGGATGGACGGGTCCCATGGATCCGCCACCCGACCACGGGGAGGATTCCTATCGCGGTTGCGGCCTTCTCACGGACCGCAAGGCACTGGTAACGGGTGGTGATTCGGGCATCGGACGTGCAGTGGCGCTGGCTTTCGCTCGCGAAGGGGCCGATGTGCTGTTCACCTATGTGGCCGAGGAGGCCGACGAGGCACGCGGCACGTCCCGTCTGGTGGAGGAGGCCGGTCGCAGGGCGGTCGCGGTGGAGTGCGACATCCGCGAGGAGGAGCAGTGCCGGCAGCTCGTCGACCGCGCCGTGGCGGAGTTCGGCAGGATCGACATCCTCGTCAACAATGCCGCCTATCAGATGTCGCAGCCGGACGGCATCAGCGCCATCTCGACCGAGCAGTTCGACCGAGTGATGCGTACGAATCTGTACGGCATGTTCTGGCTGTCGAAAATGGCTCTGCCGCACATCCCGGAAGGCGGCTCAATCATCAACTCCGCATCCGTGCAGGCTTATAAGCCGAGCCCTCATCTCCTCGACTACGCGATGACCAAGGGTGCCATCGTCACCTTCACCCAGGGGCTTGCGCAGATGCTGGCGCCGGACGGCATTCGCGTCAACGCGGTGGCCCCAGGGCCCGTGTGGACGCCGCTCATTCCGGCGACGCTGCCCGACACGGTGAATTTCGGTAAGCAGGCGCCGTTGGGTCGTCCCGCGCAGCCCGCGGAGATGGCTCCGGCGTATGTCTTCCTCGCCTCGCCGCGGTCCAGCTACATCACCGCGGAAATTGTCAACGCCACGGGCGGAACCCCGCTGCCCTGACGGCCGTTGCGGTTCAGCTCACCGCGTTCATGGCTTCAGGGAGTTCATGGCTTCAGTAGTGTCTTGATCATGCTGTCCTGCTTCTGCTGGAACATCTCGTACGCCTTCGGGCCGTCGTCCAGCGCCATCGTGTGGGTGGCGAAACCCTCGACCCCCAGCACGTCATCGTCATCCAGCAGCGGCAGAATGTCATCCACCCAGTGCTTGACGTTGGCCTGCCCCATCCGGAGCTGGATCTGCTTGTCGAACATGGTCAGCAGCGGCAGCGGATCAGCCGCGCCCCCGTACACGCCCGCCAGCGAGATCGTGCCGCCGCGCCGCACGATGTCGATCGCCCCGTAGAGCGCGTTCAGCCGATCCACCCCGGCGCGCTCCATCAGCCGCTCGGCGAGGGCGTCGGGCAGCAGGCCGGTGATCCACTGGGTGGCCTTCACGATGGGCGCTCCGTGCGCCTCCATGCCGACGGCATCGATCACGGCGTCCGTTCCTCGCCCGTTCGTCAGTTCACGGATGGCCTCGCCCAGGTGTTTGCCGTGCTCGCGCAGGTCGATCACGTCGACGCCGTGGGCACCGGTCCGGGCCAGCCGGGCCGGCACCAGGTCGACACCCACGACCCTGCTCGCGCCGCGGTGCAGGGCGATTCGGGCCGCCATCTCGCCGATCGGCCCGAGCCCCAGCACCGTAACCGTGCCGCCGGGCAGAAGGTTCGCGTACTCCACCGCCTGCCATGCGGTGGGAAGCACATCGGACAGATAGACATAACGTTCGTCGGACGGCCCGTGAGGCACCTTGATCGGAAGGGTGTCACCGAAGGGGACCCTCAGGAACTCGGCCTGCCCGCCCGGCACTTGACCGTACAGCTTGGTGTAGCCGAACAGTGCGGCTCCCGTGCCGCGTTCACGGACCTGTGTGGTCTCGCACTGCGAGTGCAGGCCTCGTTCACACATAAAACAGTGTCCGCACGAGATGTTGAACGGAATGACGACCCGATCGCCGGCAGCGAGCGAGGTCACGCTCGCCCCCACTTCCTCGACGATGCCCATGGGCTCGTGTCCGAGGATGTCACCGGGATCGATGTAGGGCCCCATCACCTCGTACAGATGAAGGTCCGAACCGCAGATGCCGGTGGAGGTGATCCGGACGATGATGTCCGAGTCTTCTTTGAGCACGGGATCGGGCACGGTGTCCACCCGCACATCCCGCTTTCCGTGCCATGTCAGCGCGCGCATGCCGTCCTCCTGATCGCAATGATGGACTCGGTGCACTCCGGGTCCCCATGCCGCGACGAATCACGCCCCGAGCCGTGCGACCGGTGCCGTCTCACCCTCGTCGGCACGATCGGGCTTCAGCCGGACGAGTGGCGCGGGGTGGCTCTGACCATGCGCTTTCCATCTCACGCGCCGCATCCGGCTTGCGAGCGCTCTCCGAGGGGCCAGAATGAAAGGCCCGGGTCCGGGTACTCGGCGCGCAAGAGGGGACACCGGACGGACCGGGCGGTTTGTGATTCATCAATGCCCTGCCCGCCCCCGAGACCGGGACTCCGAGTGTGATGGACGAGAAGACGACAGAAGGCAGACCGGGCGTGACGTCCAGCCACGAAGTGTTCGGCGCACCGTGCTGGATCTCTCTCATGACGGGCGACCAGGAGGCCGCCCAGTCCTTCTACGGTGCGGTCCTCGGATGGCAGTTCCGGCGGGCTGCCAGGCTGGGCGACGAGTTCAGTCTCGCCCTCCTCGACGGAACGCCCATCGCCAGTATCGGCGCGCTCGCCCCGGCGCTGCAGATGCCCGTCGCCTGGACGCCCTACTTCGCCGTCGCGGACGTGGACGAGACCGCGGCACGGATCCGCGAACGCAGCGCCACCGTGGCAGTGGGCCCCCTCCGCTTTCCCGTGGGACGCGGTGCCCTCGCCGCCGACCGGGACGGCGCCGTGTTCGGCATCTGGGAAGGACAGCTCATCTCCGACTGGCAGACCTGGCGCAAGAAGGCTCCCGCGTGGCTGCGCCTGCGGACGCGCAACGCGTTCGAAGCCGCGATCTTCTACGGGGAGGTTCTCGACTGGGCCGCCGCCGACCGCCCGGGCTGCTGCGAGGTCGACTACGAGGGGGACGAAGTCGTGCTGCGCCAGCGCGGGCAGGTTCTCGCCCGGCTCAGCTCCGGCGCGGTCGACACCACACCCGACCCGCTGATCCAGCCCCGGTGGCACGTCTACTTCCCGGTGGCCGACGTGGAAGAGACGATCGAAGCGGCGCAACTCAACGGCGGCTCCGTCCTGGGACAGGGCCCCGCCTCCTACGGTGTGGAGGCAACGCTGCGCGATCCCAACGGCGCGCTGTTCACCGTGACGAGCCAACCCGCGAACGACTGAAGCCCGCGCGTCGCCCGCGAACACCGAAGCCAGAACGACTGATGTGCATCACAGCGGCTTCCGCAGGCTGGATCGACCGCCACGCCACGCCGTCAGGACCTGGTCGCCGAACCGGGAATCCACCCAGCCGGTGGCGTCGATGCCGAAGGCCACCTCTTCCTCGAGCCAGGGTTCCTCCTCGAGCAGCCCGCCGATGACGTCTCGCCGGACGATCTGCTCGTGGACCGCGTCCGCCTCCACGTGCTCTGTGTAGAAGTGCACCGCGGCAGGCCCCGCGCCGACCCTCCGCAGTGCGTGAGCCAAGCGGCGTGAGCCCGGCGACGACGTCACCTCGACGGCAGCGAAGTGCCCTACCAGAGCGCCCCGCAACGCACGATGCAGGCCGAACAGCGACATCAGGTTGACGCTGGTCAGCATTCCCGAAGCGGCTGAGTCCACATAGTGGCCGTACGCCGTGTTCAGCCCCAGGTCCGCCATCAGATCGGCGAAGAGCCGCGCATGCACGCGCTCCGCACGCCCCGCACCGAACTCGTCGAACTCCACGGCCACCATCGCCGCTTTGGCCCTGCCCCAGAGCCGCGGGAGGACCCAGGCATGGGGATCGGCTTCTTTGAGGTGGTAGAGGGATCGCTGGGCCGCGTACTCGCGAAGCTGCCACAACTCGCCCCGCTCTTTGAGGAAATGGGATGTTCCCGTGCCGTCGAGGGGTTCGACGAGGATGTCCTCGAGCGCATCCCGCACCGCCCTGGGCCGCTGGACATCCAGGCGTAGCGCGGCGAGAAAGCACCGTTCCATCTCCCCGCGCAGGCGCAGCAGTCCGGGGTCCCATTCCCAGGCCGGGTCGACGCCGGAAAACCCCCGGTAGTGCAGTTCGTAGCAGAGGTAGAGCGCCAGTTGGAGGTCGTCTCCGTACGGGTCGGCGCAGGTCACCGACTCTCCACCCGGCAGGGGGTGCCCGGGACGGGCACGCAGCGCGCGTACGACTCCGTACGAGAGCTCCCCCCGGTCCTCCGGCAGGGCGGGCCCGGCCGTGCGGCCGTCGGCGGTTCGCACCGGGGCCGTCACTGTTCTCGCCCCTTCGCCCGGCGGCGGTGGCTGGTGTCGCACCACGGATAGGTGCGGCTGCGCCGGCAGGTGCACAGTGCGACGGTGAAGCGGTCCGACACCGCCGTGCTCCCGTCGTCGAGAACCACTTCGACGGGGCCTTCGACAAGCATCGGGCCGTCTTTCGTCAAAGTGACGCGACGCGGTCGTTCGGTCGGTTCAGTCGGTCCGGGCGGCATGGAAAATCACCAGCTCTTCCTTCTCCTCGCCGGGTTCGATCAACCCCCGGTCCTGCAGCCACTGCCTTCGTGAGCCCAGCACCGGTCCGAAGGGCACGTAGCGGCGGTCCAGCACCGCCGCCCGCAGGCCTGCCCTGTTCAGGCGCGCCAGCGTCTGCGCGACGCCGCACAGGCCGGAGTGCACCAGCAGGAGCGCCCCGCCGGGGTGGAGCTTTTCCGCGGCCCCGTCACAGATCCGGTCCACCACCGCCCGGCCGTCGCCCCCCGCGTCCCAGGCCATCGCGGGGCCTCGTCGCGGCAGGCCGGGCCCGGGCGCGGGCACGTAGGGCGGATTGCTGAGGATCAGATCGAAACGGCGGCCCTCGACGGGGGCCAGCAGGTCACCGCACAGCACTTCCACTTTCAGCCGGGCGAGGGCCGCGTTGACGCGGGTGGTCAGTGCGGCACGCCAGGCCCGGTCGACCGCGGTGACGCGTGCGCCGCGCCGGGCCGCGGCCAGGGCGAGGGCTCCTCCGCCGGTCCCCACGTCGAGGACGTCGGCGCCCGGTCTCAGTGGCTCACGTCCCAATGCTTCCGCGAGGAGGAGCGTGTCCTCCTGCGGGGCGTAAACCCGGGGTGGAACCAGTACACGGCCGCCTTGGTCGTCCTTCACCAGCAGACTGAGCATCCACGTCACCTCTGTTGCCTACGGCGCCTCGTGCTGCGCAGCCGCCAAGTCCGTCACGGTTCCCGAGTGCCCACTGAGGCGGATTCCTCACGCCGAATGGAGCACTTTATTGCGGTTTCATCCGGTCTGTTCTAGGGAGCCGGATGGCACGGCCGCGTTCTGGTCATCACCTTCGCGGCAGGCTGAGGCCGTGCCCGGACGGTGCCTGATGTGCCACGGGATCGACGCGGCCGGCCGTCAGCCCAACGAGGTCGTCCACGACGCCGACGAGGCCGCGCGTCGATTCGGCAGAGGCGCGCTGGCGCTGGGCACCGGATCCCCGTATCGCCAGCCTTCGCAGGAATGCACTGACATGGTCCAGGTCTCCATGCTCTTCCAGCGCGGGCCGGATGTGGTCGACCAGCCGCTTGGCCTGCACCGAGGCAGGGAGAATCCGGCCGGTGAGCGCGTCGACGCCGCTGCCCGGCCAGCCGTCCCGCGCCGCGCGCCAGTACGCCGCGCGCAGCAGCTCACTGCTCGGACGCGGGCCCGGGTCGCCGCGCCGGACCCGCGCCGCCGCGGTCACCACGAGTGCCCTGATCAGGACCGTCAGGGCCGCGGTGTCGCCGATGTCCGGCATCACGTCCATCGACCGGATCTCCAGCGTCGGCAGACGCGGGTTAGGCCGGATGTCCCAGTACGGAATGGCCGCGTCCAGCAGGGCCTCTGATTCCTGCATGGCGGCGGCGAGCCGCTCGTAGTGATCCAGGGATTCGACGTACGGCGGCGGTCCCAGGCAGGGGAAACGTCCTCTGACGACGGAGCGCCAGCTTTCATATCCGGTGTCGTGGCCCTGGTGGAATGGAGAGTTGGCGCTCATTGCCACAAGGAGCGGAAGCCAGGGTCTGAGGTGATTGCTCACCAGCACACCGAGCTCGCGGTCCGGAAGATACACGTGGGCATGGCATGCGCAGACTGCGAAATCGTCGAGCATCGCACGGTACTGGTCCACGCTGGCCCGATAGCGCGGATGGTCTCCGATATCGGCCGGTCCGCCGCCTTGGATGACCGGAGTACCCGATGCGCACAGCCGCAGCCCTTCGGCCCGGGCGGCCGCCGAGGTGGCAGCGCGTATCCGGGCCAGCCGGCCGCGGAGTTCCACAAAGCTGGAGCACGGCGGTGTCTTTCCTTCGATCTGGTATTCCGTGAACTCGCCGGAGACCAGATCACCCACCGCGGTGGAAGCTCGTGCGACCACCCTGGAACCGCTCGCCTCGACGCAGCGGCTCACGGGATGAACGAGAAGGAACTCCTCCTCCACGCCCACCGTCGGAAGGGCTGCGTGATCGGGGCCGTCCGCACCGCTGCCCGCGGCCGCTCTGCCGTCGTCAGCCCTGCCGTCGTCAGCCATCGCGCCCGCCGCTGCCGAACGCCCCTCCGCTGTCGTCCTTGCGTTGTGCGCGGTCCTTGTCGGGAGCCGGCCGGGAACCCTGGTTTCCGAAACCCCCCAGCTCATGGGGAGTAAGGCTCTCGCCCTCGCCGCCGAAGTCGTCGGGTTCACGGGTTTCGTCGATGTGCGTCTGATGTGACGGACGGCGGGGCTGTTCGCTGGGGCGAGGCGGCCTGCTACGACCTCGCCGCATCCCCCAGCCGACGAGGCCGATCAAGAAAGCGACCACAACGAGTCCCACGACAAAGGGAGCGATTCCCGTCATCCATTCGTTCTCGGCCGCGAGGGTCGTCAGACTTCCACGATCCGGATTATTGATGCTCATGTGATGACGGGTGCCCTATATGGCCCTGTTCATGTCGCATGCGAAGCCGGCATCGCGGTGGCGAACCGTGACGTCATGCAGGTCGAGGCTGCGGAGCAGATCGAGGTGGACCGCGGTCCTCGCCCCACCGCGCCGACGGTTGAGCCGAGCCAGATGGCGTCGGCGTTTCGGCGCGTGGCCGCCCCTCGCCAAAACCGGGTGCGACGACGCCTACGAGTCCTGAACCGCTCGGCTGTCCTGCCTCACCGAAGCTTCGATACGGGCAAGTTGGGCAGCAAGGCTGCCCAGCCAGTATTCGAGGTCGATCAGGACAGGCAGCGGCGGGCGGTCGGGCACATCGTGGGGCGCGCGATTCGCCGACCGGGCAGGCAGCCGCCCTGAGGGGTCGTCCTCGGCGCAGAGCGCGGCGACCCGGTCGGTGGTCAGGGCGAGCCGGTCGGCCGTCGTACGAGCCCACGCGGCAGCGTCCGGTGGGACGGCGGGCGCGGGCAGATCGAAACGGGGCAGCCACTGGACGCCGAGCAGGATGTGGTTCGCCGCGATGAGCACGGCATGCCAGTCGACCGCCGCGGCCGAGCCCACGCCCGGTTCGCTCCGGAGCTGCAGATACGCCGCTTCGGCCAGACGCAGTCGGTGCAGGACGGGGAGCGTCGACGGCAGAGGTGCACGTCGTGGCGGAGTGGCGACAAGCACCCCGACCAACTGGGTGATCAGCGGGCCGCAGGAGTGCAGCAGCGCGGCCATGGTTCTTCGTACCTCGCGCCGGGCACCGGCCGGCCAGGCCAGCAGACCGCACAGCAGACCGATCACGCTGCCCGTGACCACATCCACGATCCGGTCCTCCGCCAACTGCCAGGAGGAAGGCGCGATCTGGGCGAAGGCAGCCGACACCACCAGCGTGAACAGGGCCTGCGCCCAGGCGACTCCGAACAGCGGCCCCAGCGCGAACGCGGCCAGCATGGCCGGCGCGAGCAGCGCCGCGTACACATCGGCGTGGGGGCCGACGAGGAGCAGCAACGTACCCGCCGCGACCGCCCCGACCAGAGTGCCCGCCAGCGCCGAACGTACCGCCCTCCACGTCTCCCCCGCGGTGGTACGTCCCAGAGTGAGCACCGCGAGCAGCACCCAGAAACCGTGGGACAGATCGAGTGAGCCGGCCACCAGCCGGGCGGCGCCCAGCCCCAGCGCGGTCCGGGTGGCGTTCTGGAACACGACCGAACGCAGCGTCATATTTCCGGCCACCCGCCGCCACCACAGCACGGCGGCACTGGCGTCGGCGTACCAGAACAACTCCCGCGGCGGGATCGGCGGCGTGCGGCTGCCGTCCAGACCGACACGGGCGGCAGTCTCCAGGATGCGTGCCGACCCGGCCATGGCGAGGACCACGGCCTGGCGTCGCAGCACCGGGACGGACGGCACGGCGTCCGGAGGTCCTGTGGCCTGGGTGATCCGCACCGCCTGAAAGTCCCCTATCGCCATCTCCAGGCCCGGGGCTCCGGGCTGCGCAGCCGAACCGCGGGTGCGCAGTGCCGTCGCGGTGGCGCCGCAGACGGCCGCCACCCGGCCCAGCAAACGCGCCGAGGCGGCATCCGCTGCCGCGTCGGCGCCGGTACGGGCACCCGCGGCCGCGCCGACGGGCGGCGAGGTCTGGGCCAACCGCGCCAGTTGGTCCAGCAGCCTGCGGGCCGCGGTACCGGACTGCGCCAGCGCGCGGTCCACTCGGCCCGCCCCGGCGGGCCGTTCGGCAGGCGCAAGCCGGGACAGCCGCAGCTGATGGCCCCTCTCCCGCAGCCGGTCCGCCCAGCCGGCGCCTGCCTCGGCAGGCTCGGGCCCTTCTGTTGCTCCATCGGGGGGGCTCGGCTCCGGCTGCCGCCGCGGCGGCGCGGCCTGCCGTCGAGACGGCGTCGCCCAAGCACTGCCGGTAGGAAGTGGTCGGCGGGGCGGGCAGCAGAAAGACCTCGCACGCGGCGAGCAGCAGCACGCCCAGGGTCAGGCCGGCCAGCCGCGACCCCAGAGCGCCCGGTTCGTAGGGCGGAAAACAGGCCAGGATGTAGAAGAGCTGAAGACCGGGCGCCGCTCCCGCCGGGCGTGGCCCCGCGACCGCCGCAAAGGTCAGGACGAATCCGACGACCAGCATTCCGGCAACCGCCGCCCAGGTGTGTGCGGCCAGCATCGTTCCCAGCGCGACCAGCGCCAGGCCAACCGGCAGCGCACGCAGCATCACAGCGGCCCGCTGCCGCCCGGAACCGGGGATCGGCGACAGCATCCCGAACGCCACCGGCCCGAACAGGGCGTACAGCGCCGTCGCCGGCTCATCCACGCCGTACACGAACGGATAGAACCCGGCGGAGGCCGCCGTCGTCACCCGTACGGCCCGGTGCACGATCGCCGTACGCTCCGGGTGGCGCGCGGCCGTCAGGTGTCGTCGCGGCGGTTTGGCGGTGCGTATGCCGGTCACCGCGAACGCTCGGCCGACGACGTGGCGCGCATGGGCACGTTCCTCTCGCGCGACGCCGTCACGACATCGCGAGTAGGTCGGGCGTGCGCCCTTGCCCCCCATTGTCGGCGAGCCCTCGCCGGTCCGCAGCCCGGCCGGTCCGTCCCCCGGCGGGGCGGTCTGGATCGCGGGGCAGGTCGGGCCGGGGCCACCATGGCAGATAGTGCGCAGGCAGGCCGGCCCACCTCCGGCCTGAACCTCGAGAAGGACCACTGCCCGACAAGGACTGCTGACCGAAAAGGGCCACTGAAGAAAAGGGCCACTGACCGCCGGAGGACCACCACGGTGCACACCCTGCTGCCCGTCGTCTTCGCGCTCGGCGCTGCGTTCAGCAACGCCGTCGCGACCGTGCTGCAGCGCCGGGCGGCCATCAGCGTGCCACGCTCCGACGGCTTTCGCGCGAGGCTGATGCTCGATCTGCTGCGCCACCCCGTCTGGCTGGCGGGAATCCTCACCGTCATCGTCGCCGCCGTCTGCCAGGCAGTGGCCCTGGCGACCGGGCCGCTGACGATCGTTCAGCCCCTCTTCGTCCTCGAACTGCCGCTCACCCTCATCGTCGCCTCGCTGCTGATGCGCCGGCACCTCCCGCGCGCCGGCTGGCTGGCCGTGACCGGTGTGGTGGCGGGCCTCGCAGTCGCCCTCGCCGCCGCGTCCCCGGAGGGCAACCGCACCCATGTCCCGCTGGACCGCTGGCTCCCCGCGCTCGTGGTGTGCACGGCAGCGGTCGTCGGGCTCGCCCTGGCCGCCCTCAAGCGCCCCGAGGGCCGGGCCCGCGCGGTCTGTCTCGGTACGGCCACCGCCATCAGTTACGCCATGACGGCGGCGCTGATGAAGGCGGCCATGCACATCCTGGACGACGAGGGGATCGCGGCCTTCTTCGCCGCCTGGCAGACCTACGCCTTCGCTGCGTTCGGCGCGGGCGCGCTCTTCCTGCTGGAGAACGCGCTGCAGGCGGGTCCGCTGGTCGCTTCCCAGCCCGCGATCACCCTCGGCGACGCGACGGTGAGCATGGCCCTCGGCATCATCATCTACGAGGAAAACGTCCGCTCCGGCTGGTGGTTGCTGCCGCAGCTGCTCGGCCTCGCCATGATCGCGGCGGGCGTCCTTGTGCTCTCCCGTATCCCACTCACCCAGTCCGTGGTCGCCGCCCCGGACGAGCAGGCGCGAGAAGCGGACATTCCCTGAGTCACCCCGGCTGAAGGCGGGAGGCCGAGGTCAGCACGGTGTCTCTCGCCGAAATCCGGGGGCCGGTCCTCGATTCGATGACCCTCCGCGCCCTGTCGCCATTACCCGATGGCACCTGATTTCTCGTCATTCCCTGGGCTGACACTGCCTCCTCCCCCAGTCGCGTCTCGGTACCCCTCCCAAGGATCCCGGCGCCCGCAGGCAACGCGCCTTTCCTCCCACGCCTCTTCCGGCTCGGTAACCGACCTTGAGGAAGGACGCATCGTGGGTACGAGCCATGCGACACGCGCGGCACTGGCCATCACCGTGATCGGGGGCGTACTGGCGCCCGTGTCACCGGCGTTCGCCGCCGATCCGCCGCAGGTTGACCTCCGGGCGGATGTGAACCGGGACGGGCGGGTGGACATGACCGGCACGACGGACACCGCCGGTGAGGACGGCTGGACCCTCCAGCGGGGCGCGGTCTTCCTCCCCAACATCGACGACGACACCAAGCGGTGCGCGACCACGGGCCCGGGTGGCAAGCCGCTGCCGGATGTCCGGCTCGCCGCGTGCAACGACGCGGCCGACACCGTGGTGAACGGCTCGGACGACGCCGCCGACCTGGCCCGGGTGCGTTCTGTGCCGATGGCCGGTCTGCCCGCCACGGCGACAGGGCAGCTGACGGTCGTGGCCGGAGCGAAGAACACCCGGGTCTTCGTCAAGCGTGCCGGCGGCTGGGCCTGGGTGACGGCCAAGACCCGCCTGTCCGCCGCCGAGCTCCGGGCAGGAGTGGAGTTCGGGGTCGAGGGCACCGATGTGATACGCGACAGCGCGCTCTGGGGCGGTCGCACCGTGATCCGCCTGACCGTGAACGCGGGCGGAAAGAGCACCTCCGACGACATCACCCTGCGGGTCGCTCCGCTGCTCACCCACCACCATCTGCAGAACGCACAGCAGTTGCTGGTCACCAGAGTGAAGGGGAAGGACGACTATGCGCGCCGGCAGCAGGCGTTCGTCAACGGCCTGGCCGCGGACGTCAAGTCGGCCGGGATCGACAAGCCGCTGCAGACCCTCACCAAGTACGGGGACATCTGGGCCCAGGACTTCGTCGAGCCCGGCTATGTCAACATGACCGGTCCCGGCGGGCGTCCGCAGGTGATGCGGGTGATGCTGCGGTCGGCGCAGGCGGACCGCGCGGCCGGCCGGGAACTGTTCGAGAAGCTGCGCGGCAACGGCGTGGGTGTGGTGCAGGTGTCCGGGGTCCGTGACTCGGAGGAGTGGACCCTCAACTCGATGGGGAACCTGGAGACCATCCCGCCGTACACCCACGGTGGCCGGTCCTTCCCGGCCGGCCGCATCATCATGGGCGAGCGCAAGGACAACGGCTCGAAGCCTGCCCGGGCGATGCGTACGCTGCTGAAGTCCCAGGGCCTCCAGGACCCGCTGCTGCTGGACACCTCGTGGCTGCATGTGGGCCACGTGGACGAGTTCGTACAGTTCCTCCCCGCGGACACACCGCGTGGCTGGAGGCTCGGGATCGCCGACCCCGAGCTGGGGCTGAAGCTGCTGCGCGAAGCGCAGTCCGCCGGGCACGGCAGGACTCGGATGTTCTCGGTGCCGGGGAACAAGGACATGCCCGCGCCGAAGGAGACCATCGACCAGGCGCTCGCCTCGAAGTGGCTGGTGGCCGACAACACCATGGCCGCGAAGCGGATCGCGGCGAATCTGGAGGTGCTCAAGCGGGAGACGGGCGTGACCGACGCCGAGGTCGTGTGGGTGCCCGCGCTGTTCACGCGGGGTACGGACAACGGCGAGCAGGGCGACAGCATGCCGCGGCTGACGAGGATGGGCGCCGGCAACGCACCGGACGTGGTCCGCGAGTTCGGGCAGCAGAAGGAACTCGCGCGGCAGGGCGACCGTGGCGCGGCAGCGGATGCGGTGATGACCAGTGCCTACGTCCCGGGCGCGGTCAATGGAATCCTGCTCGGCCGCAACCGCTATCTGGCCCCGCGGCAGTGGGGCCCCGTCATAGGCGGCGAGGACATATTCACCTCGGCCGTGACGGCCGCGTACACGCGGGCGGGCCTGAAGGTGTCGTACCTCGACGACTGGCACACGTACCACCTCGGCATGGGCGAGGTGCACTGCGGCACCAACACGCTGCGCGACGCGTCCGCCGCATGGTGGAAGCCGTAAACCGGGACGGGTAACGGCCCGGACGCCCCGCGGCGTTCGGGCCGCTCGGCCCGTCAGAGCTCAACGGCGTTCGGGTCGCTTCGCCCGTCAGGACTCGCGCGGTGGCAAGACGATTTCGGCCCAGACCTGCTTGCCGCCGCCGAGCGGTACGGAGCCGTACGACGTCGACACCGCCTTGACGAGCAGGATTCCCCGGCCACCGGTCGCCTCCCAGTCCACCCGCGCCGGTTTGACGGGAGCGCGCGGCGACGTGTCGCTCACCGCCACCCGGAGCCGTTCCCCGGAGAGTGTGAGGTCGAGGCGCACCGGGCCCTGGGTGTGCACGAGGGCATTGGTGACCAGTTCGGAGACGACCAGCAGGACCGCGTCGCGCTCTTGCGTCACGTGCCAGGAGCGCAGGGTGCGAGAGGTGAAACGGCGCGCGTGCGCGACGGCATCGGGCAGCCTCCACACCGTCCAGCCGGCCCGGAGCGGCCGGACTCCTATCCCGTCGTAACGCAGGAGCAGCAGGGCCACGTCGTCGTCGCGCCGGTTGGCACCGCCGAGCAGTTCGTCGGCCATCCGTCCGGCATCGGACGGGTCGGCGGTGGCGAGCACGTCGCACACGCGGTGCATGCCGTCTTCAAGGTGAAGGCTGGACGACTCGACCAGGCCGTCCGTCAGCAGGGCGAGAACAGCGCCCGGGGACAGTGCGACCGCGGTCATCGGGAACTCCGCCTCCGCCAGCACGCCCAGCGGAGGTCCACCGTCGAGCTCCACCTCCGCGGTGCTGCCGTCCGCTGCGCGCAGCACCGGCGGCAGGTGCCCGGCGCGGACGCACCAGGCGTTGCCCTCCTCCATGTCTATGGCGACATAGCAGCAAGTGGCGAAGAGGTCGGTCTCCATGCTGACGAGCAGGCGGTTGGCGCGGGAGACGACGACGTCGGGCGGGTGGCCCTCGACGGCGTAGGCCCGGATCGCCGTACGCATCTGGCCCATGATCGTCGCGGCACCCGCGTTGTGCCCCTGCACATCCCCGACGACCAGCGCCACCTGGCTCTCGGAGAGCTGGATGACGTCGTACCAGTCGCCGCCCACCGCGAGTCCCACCGTCGCGGGCAGATAGCGGGCGACGGCCACCCCGCCGGACAGCCGCGGCAGCTTGCGCGGCAGCAGGCTGCGCTGGAGCATCGTGGCGAGCTCGTGTTCGGCGTCGAGCGCACGGGCGCGCACCAGGGCCTGTCCCACCAGGCCGGCGGTCGCGGTGAGCAGATACCGTTCTTCGGGGCCGAACGCGTGCGGCTCGTCCCATCCGACCAGGCATGCGCCGACCACCCGGCCCTCGGCCGGCAGCGGCAGTACGGCGAGACCGCCGGGGCCGATGCCCTGGAGGCCCGGTTCGAGGGTGGAGCCCGGCGTCCACAGGCTCGTGCGGCCCTCTCGCACCGCGGCCTCCAGCGTCGGCAGGGCGCGGGCGGGCGCATCGGGCCACTCGGACCGCCATTCGGACCGCCAGAGCTCCGGCCAGGCATCGGGCTCCGGCGGGTCGAGGACCGTGACCACCAGCCGGTCGCCCTCGAGTTCGGCGAGAGCCACCCGATCGGCTTCCAGCGGGCCGCGCAGGGCGGCGACCACCGCCCTGCTGACGTCCCGGACGGTCATCGCGCCGGCCAGCGCGACGGACAGTCGCTGCACTCTGGAGACCTCGCCGCCGCTGGGCCTCAGATGCGAGGCGTCGGCGAGGACACCAACCACCCGTTCCGGCTGGCCGGCGCCGGCCGGGAGCACCCGGCAGCGCAGGCGCAGCCAGCGCAGCTCGCCGGTGGGGCGGCGGATGCGGAACTCGAGTTCCCGGCTGCCGGAGGTCATATGGCCGGGGTCGACGATCGACAGGAGCGCGGGCAGGTCATCCGGGACGGTGTGCGCCAGCAGCGTCTCCACACGTCCGTCGAAGTCGCCCCGCGGGATGTCGACCAGGTTGAGCACCTTGCTGTCCGCGTCGATCTGCCCGGTGCCCAGGACCAGCGTGAACGAGCCGACGCAGAGACGGTCCAGGGCGGGACCCAGGACCGGCCGGGGCCCCGTACGGGCGGCGTGGGTGCTCGGTTCGCCGCCTGCTTCGAGCCAGGCGGCGACCTGGTCGGCGTAGAGCTCCAGAAGGTGGCGCCGGTCGCCGTCGAAGCCCTCGCTGACGTCGTCCACGACGACCAGGCAGCCCAGCGGACTGCCGTTCGCACCCAGCGGCAATGCGCCCAGCGAGATGTCGGAGGGCAGTATCTCCGGCGGATTCTCGCCGTAGGCAGCGATCCCTCCCGCGTTCAGCCACAGGGGGCGACGGGTGCGGAAGGCGTCCACGACGGGGGAATGAGCGGCCAGGGGATACGTGGGCGACAGCCCGTACAGCGCGCCGGAGCCTCCGGCCGATTCCACCAGTTGCAGGCTGTCGTTCTTCTTGCCCAGCACATAGACAGCAGCCAGCACCGCCCCGCCGAAGACCCGGATCCGCTCTCTCACCGGCCGCAGCGCCCCTGAAGCCGGAAGTGAGCGCGGTCGGCCCGGACCACGGGGCACACCCGTGGGCCCGCTGGCGCCATCGCCGGACGTGTCATCTTCCCTCGCCTCCGACCGGTCTTCGCCGGGCGAGCCGCCTTCCGAGGAGGCATACCCACCTCGAAACGCGTCAGGGACCAGTCACTTCCAGCCTAGGGAACGCGAGCGCCGCGTGCGGGCTTCTACGAGTGTTCCGCAGTTCCGGTCTCCCGAGTCCCGGCCACACCGCAGGGAACGCGCCCTTCCATGTGGCCGACCTTCGACGGCGATGGCTTGTTCGACCGGTCGAAGCGCGACAACGTTGTCAGAAGGAGATGCCGATCAGTAGAGCGGCAAACTCCCCGTGCCGTCAAGCATGTTCGGGATCGAGCCGCGGCATTGAGCACATGGGGCGAGGGCGCCCTTACGTGAAGCGAGGGATGTGCGGTACGGTCCCCTCCGGCTTGTTCGACCCGTCGTGCGCGGCCCTTCCGACAAGGCAGGACCGCCATGCAAATGAAGCTCCCGGCCGCCTTCGCGGCCGCGGCGCTGACCATGGGACTCACCGTGCCCGCGCTCGCCGCCCCGGCGGCGGCGGACACGCTCGTGCCCCTGGTCAGCGATCCAACCGCCTACGTCAATCCACTGATCGGCAGCAGAAACGGCGGCAACACCGTCCCCGGCGCCGTTCTCCCGCAGGGCATGCTCTCCTGGAGCCCCGAGAACACCCGCGGAAACGCCACCCGCACCGCCGCTCCAGGCGGCTATCAGTACGACGCCACGCGCATCCGCGGCTTCAGCCTGACCCATATGTCCGGCACCGGCTGCGCGGGCGGCTCCGGTGACATCCCGTTCTTCCCGTACGCGGGCGAGGTCACGTCCTCGCCCGCCGCGGACACGAAGGACGCGGTGTACGCGGCCGACTTCAGCCATGCCGACGAGACGGCCGAACCCGGGCACTACAAGGTCGCGTTGAAGTCCGGCGTGACCGCCGACCTGACGGCCACCACCCGCACGGGCTCCGGCCGCTTCACCTTCCCCGAGGACAAGGCCGCCTCGCTCCTCATCCGCAGCGCCAACTCCGAGGTCGGCTCCACGGACGCGCGGGTCACCATCGACCCGCGGCGCCGCACCGTTTCCGGCTCGGTCACCAGCGGCAACTTCTGCGGCTATCTCGATCCCGAGGGGCGCCGCAGCTACTACACCCTCCACTTCACCGCCACCTTCGACCGCGCCTTCGCCTCCCACGGCACCTGGCAGGACAGCGAGTTGAAGCCGGGCGCCACCACGGCCGACGGCGGCACGGGCGGCTACGGCACCGACGGCCGGCCCGTCGCGGGCAAGGGCTCGGGCGGGTACGTCCAGTTCGCGCCCGGCAAGGACCCGGTCGGCGTCAAGGTGGCCATCTCCTACGTCGACCAGAAGGGCGCCGAGGCCAATCTCGCGGCCGAGAACCCGCCGGCCCGCTCCTTCGACGACGTACGGTGGGCCGCGCACGACGCGTGGCGCCGTGAGCTCTCCGCCATCCGCATCGGGGGCGGCTCCGACGCCGACCGGACCACCTTCTACACCGCGCTCTACCACGCCCTGTTCCACCCCAACGTCATCAACGACGCCGACGGGCGCTACGCGGGCAGCGACGGCAAGGTCCACCGGGTGACGGGGCGGCAGAAGGCCCAGTACGGGACCTACTCGGGCTGGGACGTGTACCGCTCGCAGCTTCAGCTGCTGACCCTGCTCAAGCCGAGGACCGGCTCCGACATCGCCCAGTCGCTGTACAACCTGGCCCGCCAGAACGGTGGCCTCTGGGACCGGTGGATCCACAACGCCGGCGGCACGCACGTCATGAACGGAGACCCCTCCCCCGCCGCCCTCGCGGGCATCCACGCCTTCGGCGGCGACGGCTTCGACCTGGAGGGGGCGCTGGACTCGCTGGTCAAGGCCGCGACCGTACCGACCGAGAAGGACCTCAGTCCGGTCGGCAAGCCCATCCTGTCGGTGGGGCAGCGACCGTCCCTGGACAAGTACCTGGCCCTCCACTACATGCCGTCCGTCTCCAACGCCTGGGGCGGCGCGGCCGAGACCCTGGAGATCTCCGGCGCGGACTTCGCGCTCTCCCAGCTCGCCACCGCCGCAGGCAAGCGGAAGACGGCCAAATCGTTCGCCGAGCGCGCCCAGTGGTGGCAGAACAGCTTCAACGCAGCGGCCCATTCGACCGGCGGATACATCGCCAACCGCAAGGCCGACGGCAGCTGGGTCACCGGCTTCACTCCGGCCACCGGCAACGGTTTCGTCGAGGGCTCCGCGGCCCAGTACACCTGGATGGTCCCGCACAATGTCGCGGGCCTGTTCGCGGCGATGGGCGGCAAGGACAAGGCGGTCGGCCGCCTGGACTCCTTCTTCCACAACGCCGACGGCAGCTGGGCCTTCAGCGGCAGCGGCGGTGAGAAGTCCGAGCTGGACAACGAGCCGTCCATCAACGTGCCGTATCTGTACGCGTACGCAGGGCAGCCGTACAAGACACAGGAGACCGTACGGGCCGCGATGCGCAAACTGTGGTCCACCGAACCTCAGGGCATCCCCGGCAACGACGACCTCGGGGCCATGTCGTCCTGGTACGTCTTCTCCGCGATGGGCATGTACCCGCAGGTGCCCTCGCGTGCCGAACTCGTCCTGTCCTCACCGCTGTTCCCCCGTATCGAGATCGAACGCGGCAACCGTGACATCACCGTACGGGCAGCGGACGCGGCCGCCGACGCGCCGTATGTCCAGTCGCTGAAGGTCAACGGCGCGGCGAGCAACAGGCCGTGGCTGCCCGCCTCGGTCGTCGCGCGTGGCGGGACCCTCGACTACACCCTCGGCAAGGAACCCAACCGGTCCTGGGGGTCGGCCGCCGACGCCGCCCCGCCGTCGTTCCGCACCGGCGAGCAGCCGTACCAGATCGGCGTCGGACCGACCACGGGAACCATCGCGCCCGGTGGCTCACTGACCGTCAAGGTCGCTGCGGTGCAGGTGAGTTCGGGCACGGGACCGAAGGTGAACTTCAAGGTCACCGCGCCCGCCGGACTCACCGCCTCGCCTGCGTCCGGCACGGTCGGCCCTGACGGCACCGCCGAGATCAAACTGACGGCGGCAGAGCAGACGGCGGAAGGCTTCTACGATGCCGAAGTGACCGTCACGAGCGACGGCGGCCTGTCCGTGAAACAGCCGGTCACCCTCACCGTCGCGAGGCCCGGCAGCCTGCTCGCCGCGTACAACAACGTCGGGGCCTCCGACGACGCGGGCGAGCACGACGAAGCCGACTACGACGGCGGCGGCTGGAGCTACTCGCGCCAGGCCCTTGCCGGGGCCGGACTCGCACCGGGCACGAAAGCCACCACGCAGGGTCTGGACTTCACCTGGCCCGCATCGCCGGTGGCCCGGCCCGACAACGCTTCGGCCGCAGGCCAGACGATCGAGGTGGCCGGCACGCCCAGTGCCCTCTCCTTCGTCGGCAGCGCGGTCAACGGCAACCAGGCGGCAACGGCGAAGGTGACGTACACCGACGGCAGTTCGGGCACCGCCGACCTCTCCTTCACCGACTGGACGGTCGGCGGCGGGGGCGGCACGGTCCAGTACGGAAACGAGACTGTCGCCAGGACCGCGTACCGCAATGTCAGCGGCGGCGACAAGGACGTGGTGGACGCCTATGTCTTCGCCACCAAGGCCTTCCACGCCCCGGCCGGCAAGACCATCAGGAGCGTGACGCTGCCGGACAACCAGGACATCCATGTGTTCGCGGTGGCGCTGGGCTGACCGCCTGACGGCCTCATGCCTGAACCGCAGGCGCAGGCATGAGGCCGCTTCCGTACCGGTTGTGGATGCGGTCCGTTCTCCAGCGATAAGAGCGGAACGGATGCTTCAGGGCGAAGTCACGCGGCCGCTGTGACACTCAGCCAGTCGGCGACCGCCTCGGCGATCGGCTGCTCGGTCTGCAGCTGTACGAAGCCGAACTGACCGCCCTGGTTGCACTCCAGGAACCACCATGTCCCCTGCGAGTCCTCCGCGAAGTCGAAAGCCCCGTAGGCGAGGCCGGAAAGTTTCTTGTAGGTGGCAACGGCCCGCGCGATGCCGGCGGGCACGTCGACGGGCTCCCACAGGTGCCCGGTGTCTCCGAACCGCCCGTCCACCTGCCCCGGCTCGGAGACCTTCCGTGCCGCGAACGACTCGTCGCCGACACTGGTCAGCCGGATGTCGGCGCGCCTGTCGACGTACCGCTGCAGCAGGGTGGGACCGGCGGCAACGCCCGCGAAGTCCGCGTCCGGCGGTACGAGCGTGGTGGGCAGCACCATCGGCGGGTCGCTGGGCGGCTTGCCCGACACCGCCTTCACCACCACCTGCCGGTACTGCTCGGCGAACTGCCGCGCGATCTGCGGATAGGTGGTGATGATCGTGGCGGGCACCGGGAAGCCGCTTCGGTGCGCCAGGCGCAGCTGCCACGGCTTCAGACGCGCTCTCGCGGCCGCGCCGGGCTCGTTCATCCAGCGGGCCGCCGTGCAGTCCAGCATCCCGTACAACGCCTGCTCACTCTCGGCGGACAGCCACTCCGACGGCTCGGCGGCATGCGCCGCCGGCCGGCTCGGTCTTCGCATCCAGATCGACCGCAGACCGTCCATGCTCACCACACGCCCGCCCGTCGACAGATAGCCACGGAACTCACCGCGCACATACTCGGCCGACAGGGCCCCCTCGCCGGGAAGGTCGCCGGGATCGAAACGCACCAGCGGCACGCCCCGTTCGTGCAGCACCGCCACCACCATGTCGGCGGTCACATCCTGCTCACAGGTCAGGATCAGCACGGTCATTGAGTGCGGCCGGTCAGTCGTCGAAGTGGGTCGCGGAACCAGCCGTCGATGTCGTGGTGCCCACTGCTGCCAGCAACGCCCTGTCCATGATGGCCGGGCGCCCGTCCGGCAGCACGTTCAGCTGCAGCGTCGGGTCGTACGTGTACTCGTCCATCACCGGCGTCAGTTCGGCCGGCCGTGCGAAGTTCCACGCAAACGGTTTCATGCCCATCTCCCTCCCCTACGGGGCCGCTTGAGGCCCCATCAGAGTCACATGGGTAACAGTACGTAAGAAAAACGTAATGGTTTCATCACATACCGTCACAATGCGAAAAAGTGATCCTCAGCCTGACATCCGGCCCACCCAGCCATATGCCCGGCGAGGCGGCAAACCTCACGAACATGCCTGCGTGCGGCGCTCATTGATGTCCGGCGATGTCCTGTTGACGCCCGAGAAGACGTCAGAACGAGCAATCGCGTGCACCGCAAGGAAGTGAGATGTATCACCACCCGACACATGAGCACCACCCGTCACAGTGCACTCGAGTGGCGCCCAGGCCGGAGCGGAATGATCAGCCGCATGCGTCTCGATGAACTCAACGCCACTGTCGGCGAGTTCCACCTCGAAGGCGCCGAACTGAGCAACCTCGGCGGTACCGCACTGGACGCCTTCGACGACGCCCCGGACGCCTGGCTCGTCGGCTTCCGCCCCGCCGACGCCACCTACGAAGCCCGAACCGCCCTACCCGCACGGCACCGGGCAGTGGCTCGCCTGCCGCCGGTCGTCGCTGAAAATGGCGCGAACGGCTCCGGTGGCGTTTCGTACACTGACGACATGAGCCGACGACGACATTGATTCACCGCTGAAGGTCCGCAGGGAACGGGCTGCCGAGGGCCGCCGCCGGGACGAGCGCCCTCCGCCACCGTCCGTTCCGTGCCCATAAGGACCTTCCATGCTCTTCCCCACCTCACGCGTGCCCGCACGACCCTCCACGCCCGGCCGAAGGGTCCGGCAACTGGAGCGAAGACTCCTCGCGTACGCGGGACTCGAGGACCTGATTCTGCTCTACCCGGTCTACGCGGTGCTCTTCGCCGAGCACGGCCTCAGCACCGCCGAGGTCTCCTCCTTGTTCGCCATCTGGTCCCTGACGGGCCTGCTGGTCGAGGTGCCCTCGGGCATCTGGGCGGACGCCGTGTCGCGCCGGGCCTTGCTGATCGCCGGGCCGCTGCTGACGGCTGCTGGTTTCGCGCTGTGGGTCCTGCTGCCGTCGTACGCCGGCTTCGCCCTCGGTTTCGTGCTCTGGGGCACCGGCGGTGCGCTCCGGTCCGGCGCGATGGAAGCGCTGGTCTACGAAGAACTCGACCGGCTCGGCGCCGCCTCCCGCTACGTACGGCTCATGGGCCGCGCCGCAGCGGTGAGCATGGCCGCAACAGCCGCAGCCACCGCGGCCGCCGGCCCCGTGTTCGCCGTGGGCGGTTATGGCGCGCTGGGCGTGGCGAGCGTCGCGGCCTGCCTGCTGTGCGCGGTCACGGCAGCGGCACTGCCCGAGCATCGGGACGGCAGCCCCGCAGACCCTGCCGAGGGGACGGACAGGCGCCGCGTCCGCTACGCCGGGACACTGACGGCCGGCCTCCGCGAAGTCCGCGGCAGCAGGTCGGTACGCAACGCCCTGGTCATGACAGTCGTGCTGAGCACGGTGTGGGGCGCGCTGGACGAGTACATCCCGCTGCTGGCCACCGAGTCCGGGGCTGCCACGCAGGAGGTGCCCTTTCTCGCCCTGGTCGTATGGGCGGGAGTGACCATGGGCAGCCTGCTGGCCGCACGTGCGGAAGCGTTGTCCGCCCGCGCGATGGGCGCCGTGGTGGCGGCAGCCGGGGCGGTCATGGCGGCGGGCGCGCTCTCGGGGGCCCCGGCCGGCTTTGCCCTCCTCGGGCTGGCGTTCCTGGCGTTCCAGCTGGCCGACGTGCTTGCCGACGCGCGGCTGCAGTCGGCCATCACCGGACCGAGCCGGGCGACCGTGACCTCACTGGCCGGTCTCGGTACGGGTGTGGCGACGCTGATGATGTACGCGGCGTACGGCGCGGCCTCCCGGCACACCGGCCACGGGCCGCTGTTCGCGCTGTTCGCCCTCCCGTATCTCGGTGTCGCGATCGCGCTGGCGCGGCGGCCATCGGGATGCACAGATGATCCGGCCGATGCGGCTGAAGCGGCCGAAGCGGCTGAGATCAACGTGAAGCGCCTGCAATGATGCATGGATGCGTGTGCTGCTGCCGGTTCCCGACCGCGATTTCGACGTCACTGAAGTGGCCGTGCCATGGCGGATGCTCACCGACGCCGGGCACCAAGTGGTGTTCGCCACCGAACGCGCCGGAACACGGCCCGCCGCGGACCCGCGGCTGCTGACCGGAGTGCTCTTCGGGCAACTCGGTGCCGCGAAGGAACCCAAGGACTTCTACGACGAACTCACCCGGTCCGAGGAGTTCACCGCGACCGTGTCGTGGGCGGATGTCGATGTGACGGGGTTCGACGGTCTGCTCCTGCCCGGCGGGCATGCGCCGGGGATGCGGCAGTACCTCGGCTCAGAGGTCCTGCACCGGCAGGTCGCACGGTTCTGGGCGCTGGAGCGGCCCGTCGGTGCGATCTGCCACGGCGTACTCGTACTGGCCCGGTCGCACGACACCGCCACGGGCCGCAGCGTACTGGCGAACCGCCGTACGACCTGTCTGCCCAAGTACATGGAACGCTCGGCCTATCTGACCACCGCGTGGCGCCTCGGCCGCTACTACCGCACCTACCCGGCCTACGTCGAGGACGAGGTCAAAAGCGCCCTCGACGATCCGGGCACTCAGTTCGAACGCGGCCCCAGAGTCCTCACCGCGCGCGGCACCGCGACCGACGACACGCCCGCGTTCGTCGTCCAGGACCGCAACTACGTTTCCGCCCGCTGGCCGGGGGACGCCTACCTGTTCGGCCGCCGGTATCTGGAGCTCCTGGCAGCCTGAGCGAGGCACTGGGCGGCTCTCGGCTGAACGGCCGACCAGGCGGGCGTACCCCGACCGCGCGCCTCAGTCCCCCGCGGCGGGGACTGTCTGCCCCCGGCCGCCGCGGCGGTCCGGCAGTCCGAGCATCGTGAAGGTGCGGTCGGCCGCACCACCGCGGCGTACGACCAGGAGCGCGGCGAGAAGGACGGCGACCGGCACGCCGAGCCACCAGCCGAACAGGTGTACCAGGACCGAGGCGGCGACGGCCGTGCCGAGTGCCACCCCGAAGACGGCTCCGAGCACGGCGGCAAGGATGCGGAAGCGGCCCGTCACAGTCCGCGTGCCACTCTCGCGCTGCCCGGACCGGATCCAGAGCGCCATCGACGCCAGCATCACCGGGACGAGCACGACCCCCATTCCGTAAAGCGTCAGGGCGACCGGCGACGTGAGCCAGTCACCCACGCGCGCCAGTGCCTCTTCCGCCGAGGGCTGCTCCGGCCACGCCGCGAAGGTCTCCCGGTCGGCGGAGAAGAACCGCTGGTAGCCGCGGCCGTCCCAGCCGTGGACAAGGATGAAGAACATGCCCGCGTATCCGATCCCGGCCTGGAGGAACGCCGCGTACACCCGGCCCGAGGCGATGAGCCGCTCAGCGACCCGGAAGCCGAGTGCGCCCTGGCTGACATTGGTCGCGGCGAACAGTGCGACGAGCCAGGCGGGCAGCGCGCCGTGCCCGTCTGCGACCTGCATCGTCTCCCAGTCGGGAAAGCCCCACAGGAGCCATGCGCCGCTGGGCGCGAAGAGGATCGCGCAGTAGAGAACAGCGCCCATCAGGTAGGGGTTGGACCACCGGCCGCCGTGCCCGGTGCCGCCGGTGCGGGCCTTGAGCTGCTGGGCGGCGGCGGTCGCGAAACTCGCGCCTATCCCGTAGGACCAGAAGACATCGACCTGGACCATCGTGCTCCCTTCCGGAATGACACGTCATTCCGTTCTCGAGGCAGAAGAAATGAGCGGTCCGTGCGGGCCTGTGGTTCAGGGGGAACCGAGGCCGTCGAACATGAGCGTCTCCACCGTGCGGATCCACGGATCACGCATGGCCTCGGGATCCTGTGCGTGCAGCAGTCGCACCGCACCGGTGACGATCATTCCGTTCACCGCGAGGCCGACGACATGGGCGTCGAGATCACGCCGCAGAAAGCCGCGGTCCTGTCCGTTGTGGATGAAGGCAGCGGTGTACCGCGCTGCCGCCTCCATGGCCCGGCCGGCCAGCTCCGGCTCGGCCCTGTCGATCGCGATGGCGTCGTAGAAGAGAATGCGGCAGAGCGCCGGTTCCGCGACGACAAGATCGAAGAGCTTGTGCCCGATGCGGCGGACCTGCTCCCGGTACTGCGCCAGCGATTCACAGGAGCCGGGGTCTTCGTCGGCGAGGGCATGGTTGACCTGCCCCAGCGCGCGGGCGACCACGCTGCGCGCGATGTCCTCCTTGTTCTTGAAGTACCGGTAGAAGGTGCCGTGCCCGGCACCCAGCTCTCGGGCGATGTCGGAGATGCCGGTCGCGTGGTACCCGCGCTCGGCGAACACCTTGCCCGCCGCGCGCAGTATCGCGTCCCGCTTGTCCACCAGGCCCTGCGGCACGACCGGCTCCTCCCGCGACGGAATGACGTGTCATTCTGGAACCGGCGAACAACTCACGTCAAGAGCACGGCAGTTGGACCGATGGGCCGCACTCCGCCTGCGCAGTGGGGTGGTCGCCGGGCAACGCACTGACCTGCGCGCAGCCCTCCGCGGTGAGAAAATCGGTGGCGGGGAACGGTGGCCGCTGGAGGACTGTGGACCTGGAGAGCGTTACCGACGAGCTGTACGAGCTGCGGCCCCAGGACTTCACCGCCGCCCGCAACGAGCGCGCGGCCGCGGCCCGCAAGGAAGGGAACAGCGACCTCGCCCACCAGATCAAGGACCTGCGCCGCCCGACGCTCTCGGCCTGGGCCGGCAACCTGCTCGTGCGTCGTCGGCCCCAAAAGGCGCAGTCGCTGATCAGTCTCGGGGAAGGCCTGCGCCAGGCCCACCGGAATCTTGACGGCGAGCAGCTGCGGGAGCTCGGCCGCCGGCAGCATGCTGTGGTGGGCGCGCTGGCCCGCGAGGCACGGCAGCTGGCACAGGCGGCGGGGCAGCCGATCAGCGACGAGGCCCAGCAGGAGATCGAAGCCACCCTCCACGCGGTGCTGGCCGACCCACAGGCAGCCCAGGAATGGGCAACGGGGCACCTCGCCAGACCGCTCAGCCCGCCCATCGGTTTCACCGAGGCCGTACGGACCGCCGTGCCGCAGCGGAAGCCGCCCGCCCGGCCGGCCGGCAGGAAGCAGGAGCCACGCCGCGAGCAGGAGCAGCAGGAGCGGGAACAAGAACAGGAACAGGAAAAGCACAGGAAGGTCGACCAGGCCCGCAAGGACGCAAGAGCCGCCGAGGAAGAGGCGCACACACTGGAGGCGGAGAAGAAGCAGACGGCTGCGGAGAAGGAGCGGGCCGAAGACGCACTCAAGGAGGCCGAGGAGCGGGCCTCCGCACTGGCCCGGGAGCTGAAGGATGCCCAGCAGCAGCGGCAGGCTACCCGTAACAGTGCGCGCGAAGCTCGGGACCGGGCCCAGGCGGCGGACCGTGCGGCTGGAGCGGCGCGGCGCAAGGCGCAGCGGGCTGCCGAGGCTGCCGAGCGTCTGGCGGCCGAGAGACCGTGACAGCGGGCCGTGACAGCGGGCCGTGACACCGCCGGCCGATGTACGCCACGGGAAGTGGCCAAAGCCACGACCCGCTTCGACGAAACCCGCGCCCGGATCCGCTTCAGGGGCACACTCAGGTGACGTTGCCGTCCCTGACGCCGAGGAGCACCGTGCCTGTCCCGATCATCATCGACTGCGACCCCGGGCACGACGACGCCATCGCCATCATGCTCGCCGCGGGGGATCCGGCGATCGACCTGCTGGCGATCACCACGGTCGCGGGCAATCAGACGGTCGAGAAGACCACCTTGAACGCGCGCCGCGTCTGCACGGTCGCAGGAATCACCGGTGTTCCCATCGCGGCGGGATGCGCCAGGCCGCTCGTCCAGCCCCTGCTCGTCGCGGACGACGTCCATGGGGACTCCGGCCTCGACGGGCCGAAGTTTCCGGAGCCCACCGTCGATGTGGTCCCCGAGCACGCGGTCGACCTCATGTACCGGATCCTGACCGGACATCCGGAACCCGTCACTCTCGTCCCGACGGCCCCGCTGACCAACATCGCCCTGCTGCTGACCCGCTACCCCGACAGTGCCGCGTACATCCGCGAGATCGTGCTCATGGGCGGCTCCACCGAGCGCGGCAACAGGACCCCGGCCGCCGAGTTCAACATCCACGTCGACCCCGAGGCCGCTGACATCGTCTTCCGCAGCGGCGTACCGGTCACGATGTGCGGGCTCAATGTCACCCATCAGGCGCTCGCCACGCCGGAGGTGCTGGCCCGTCTCGACGGGCTCGGCACCGAACTCGGCCGTATCTGCGCCGAGTTGATGATGTTCTTCGCGGCCACGTACCGGCGGCTGTGGGGCTTCGAAGCGCCGCCGCTGCACGACCCCGTCGCGGTGGCCCGGGTCATCGACCCGGCCATCGTGCACTGCGCCGACGCGAGCGTGGTGGTCGAACTGCACGGACAGCACACTCGCGGGGCGACGGTGGTGGATCTGCACCACTATCTGGACCGGCCCGTGAACGCGCGGGTCGCGGTGGCGCTGGAGCGCGAGCTGTTCTGGGACCGGGTGATCGCGGCGGTCGAAGCGCTCGGGAAGCGTACGGCCTGAGCCGCGGTTCGCGGCAGGTCCTCGGCAGGTCCTCGGCAGGTCCGCCGACGTAGCATGACGGCATGGAACAGCGAGTGCTGGGCAGGGCGGGCAGGAGCACTTCCGTCGTAGGTCTGGGTACGTGGCAGCTGGGCGCCGACTGGGGTGAGGTGCGGGAGGCGGATGCCTTCGCGGTCCTCGATGCGGCCGTCGAGTCGGGCGTGACTTTCTTCGACACCGCCGACGTCTATGGCGACGGGCGCAGCGAGCAACTCATCGGCCGCTATCTCCAAAGCCACGCCGACGCCGATGTGTTCGTCGCCACGAAGATGGGGCGCCGAGCCGCTCAGCTGCCGGAGAACTACGTCCTGGACAACTTCCGTGCCTGGACCGACCGTTCGCGCACCAATCTCGGCATGGACACCCTCGACCTGGTGCAACTGCACTGTCCTCCGACGCCCGTATTCGCGTCCGATGCCGTATTCGACGCGCTCGACACGCTCGTCGAGGAGGAGCGCATCGCCGCATACGGCGTGAGCGTGGAAACGTGCGCCGAGGCGCTGACGGCCATTGCCCGACCGGGAACCGCCGGCGTCCAGATCATCCTCAACCCCTTCCGGCGCAAGCCACTTGAAGAGGTGCTGCCGGCCGCACGGGCGGCGGGCGTCGGCATCATCGCCCGGGTGCCGCTGGCCTCCGGCCTCCTGTCCGGCAGGTATACGAAGGACACGGTGTTCGCGGCCGACGACCACCGGACGTACAACCGCCACGGGGAGGCGTTCGACCAGGGCGAAACCTTCTCCGGCGTCGACTACGAGACCGGCGTCGAAGCGGCGGCTGAATTCTCCGCGCTCGCCCCGGAAGGTGCCACGCCGGCCCAGACCGCTCTGCGCTGGATCCTCCAGCAGCAGGGCGTCACCAGCGTCATTCCCGGTGCCCGCTCGGTCGACCAGGCCCGTGCCAACGCCGCGGTCGCTTCGCTGCCGCCGCTCACCGAAGAGACTCTGGACGCGGTGCGCGAGCTGTACGACCGACGCATCCGCGGCCAAGTGCACCACCGCTGGTAGCCGCGGCCGGCGGCCCAAGTCGCAAATCGTCCCCTCGGCGCGATGATTGATGTGGGAGTCATCGCCGCATCGGGTCGTGAGCCGATACGGCCGGCTGCTCCAGAAAGGAGCGGCAGCCATGCCCACCACCGGTACGAGGAGATCACCCGGAGCCGCCCTCGTGGCATTGACGGCGGCAGTGATCCTGGCCATGTCCGGATGCGACGGCGGCGGTACGGCCCCATCGCCGGACGGACATACTCCGTCGGCGCGGGAAGCCGTTCCGCGTGCCCACGTCCTCGCCGTGAAGATCGACAACGTGGTGCCGGCCAGGCCGCAGACGGGCCTCGAGAAGGCGGACATCGTCTATGTGGAGCAGGTGGAGGCCGGCCTCAGCCGGATACTCGCCGTCTACTCCTCACAACTGCCCCCCGTCATCGGGCCGGTGCGCAGCGCCCGGGAGAGCGATCTGGAACTGCTTCGCCAGTTCGACCGGCCGACGCTCGCCTATTCCGGGTCACAGTCCAAGCTCGTGCCCCTCATCAAGAAGGCACCGCTGAACGCGGTCCCTCACGGCAGGGCACCCGACGCGTACTTCCGCAGCGGTGACCGGGCGGCACCGCACAATCTCTATCTGCGGCCCGAACGCGTACTGCGTGCCGTCCCCGGAACGAACGCCGCCGAGAGCATCGGGATCCGCTTCGGTCCCCCGCCTCCGGGAGGGGACCGGGCCACCGAGGAGGAGGTGAGCTACCCGGCGGCACGTTTCGCCTTCACGTGGTCCGCGGACAGACAACAGTGGCTGGTGACCATGGACGGCACCGCGGCACGCACAGCCGAGGGTAAGCCGCTGGGTGCGGCCACGGTCGTTCTTCAGTACGTCACCGTGCGCCCGTCGCTCTTCCGCGACCGGTCGGGGAACACCACTCCGTACACCGAGACCGTGGGCGCCGGCGGAGCACTCGTCCTGCGCGACGGCAAGGCGTACGAGGCAGGGTGGTCGCGCAGCACGGCTCCGTCAGGGACCGTGTTCACCACGGCTGACGGAAAGCAGATGGCATTCGCGTCCGGGCAGATCTGGATCGTGTACGTACGACGGTGACGCCCGTCCCGCTCCCACTCCGTGGGATCACCTGTCCCTCGTACGCCCCGACATGCGGGGCTCCACCTCGTCCCACTCCCGCGCCCACTGCGCGTACCTTCTGCGGTCCATCAGGTGGACGAAGCCCTTCCACGACACATAGACGATCCCCGTCACCAGGGCGCTGGTGACAATCGCCGTCAGCCAGCCGGCCACGGCCGCTTCCGAGGCGGTCTGCGGCGGCACCGTGGACACGACGCCACCCGGGCTCACCCAGAGCGGTACGGGCGCAAGGACACTGGTTTCCACGTCCACCCGCACCAGCGCCGTGCGCACCGCGCCGTCGCGCTCGGTCCAGCGGACCGGTGTCGTCACGTTGTCGTCGCCACGGGCGGCCGCCTTGCGCACACCCGCACCACTGACCAGGTGTGCCTCCACGGCATAGGAGCCCGCGGAGGCGTGGACCTTGGCCATCTCGACCCGGTGGACCGCCTGCCCCACGCCGGTGGCCGCCGCCGGGACGGCCGCCAGCGACAGCATCACCACGAGAGCGCCGACCCAGTGCTGCACTCGGTCCGACGTACGGCGCAGCGGGTTCGCACGCGGTGGCGTGCGCTCCGGCTCCGCATGCGTGCCCTGACCCCAATCGGGCAGATCTGCAGTCATGGCCTGACCTCGCTCACTCGATGGACCGAGCTGACGTGATTCGACGGAGCTGACGTCTGTTCGCCGGTACCACGGTGTCTGTTCGTCCCCACTCCAGCATGAGCCCAGCGGGCCGAATTCACAGCTGCCCAGCTCCGATGCGACAGAGGCCCTACCGAGGGGTTGAATGGTTGTATGAGCGTCCGGGCTCGGGTGAGACACCGGCGGAGGCGAGCACTGGCCGTAGCAGGTGTGGCCTCTCTGCTGCTGGCGACCTGCGCCACCACAGCGACCGCAGCAGCGCCGCCCCTGACCCCACCCTCTCTCCTGCGCGCGCCTCCGCCGCAGCCACCACCGCTGCTCACCAAGGCCGATGTCGACGCCGCTCTCGGCAAGCTCGACAGCATCGTCCAGAACGGCATGAAGAAGACCGGCGTCCCCGGAGTGTCCGTGGCCGTTGTGCACCAGGACCGCGTCGTCTATCTCAAGGGCTTCGGCCGGCGCCAGACGGGCAAGCCCGGCGCCGTCGAGCCCGACACGGTGTTCCAGCTCGCGTCGCTGTCGAAGCCCATCTCCTCCACCGTCGTCGCCGGTGTCGTCGGCACCAAGGCGATCACCTGGGACGACCCCGTCATCAAGCATCTCCCGGACTTCGCGCTCAAGGACCCCTGGGTCACGGGCCATGTCACGATCGCCGACCTCTTCTCGCACCGCAGCGGCCTTCCCGACCACGCCGGCGACCTTCTCGAAGACCTCGGATACGACCAGGACTACATACTTGAGCACCTGCGCCACGAACCGCTTGCCCCCTTCCGTGCGAGCTACGCCTACACCAACTTCGGCATCACAGCCGCCGCCGAAGCCGTCGCCCGTGCCAAGAACACCAGCTGGGGGAAGCTGGCCGAGGACACGCTGTACACCCCGGCCGGGATGAACTCGACCAGTTCCCTGTTCGCCGACTACGAAAAGGCCGACAATAAGGCCGTCACCCATGTGAAGTCCGAGGACGGCAGCTGGCAGCCGAAGTACGTCCGGGACGCCGACGCGCAGTCCCCCGCCGGCGGTGTCAGCTCCACAGCACGCGACATGTCCGCCTGGCTGCGCCTCCAGCTCGCCAACGGAAAGCTCGGTGGCAAGCAGATCGTCGCCGCCGAACCCCTGGAGCAGACGCATCTGCCCGAGATCGTCTCCCAGCCGCCGGCAGCCCCAGCCGGCCGGACCGGTTTCTACGGTCTCGGCTGGAACGTCTCGTACGACGACCACGGCAGACTCCGGCTCAGCCACTCCGGCGCATTCGCGCTGGGCGCCAACACCAACGTCACGATGTTGCCGGGCGAGCAGCTTGGCATCGTCGTACTCACCAACGGAGAACCGGTGGGCCTCGCCGACGCCATCGCGTTCGACTTCTTCGACACCGCGCAGGAAGGCAAGCCCACAGCCGACTGGCTCAGCCTCCTGGGACAGATCTACGCGCAGGAAGAACAGGCGGGCAAGTCCCCCACCGACTACGCCAAGCCACCGTCCGACGCCACCGAGGCGGCCCCCCTCGACACATACGTCGGGACCTACCGCAACGACTACTACGGGCCGCTCTCCGTCAGTGCCGACAACGGCGTGCTGACCATGCAACTGGGCCCGAAGCAGATGCGGTTCCGCCTCACGCACTACGACGGCGACACCTTCAGCTTCCAGACCGTGGGAGAGAACGCGGTCGGCCTGTCCGGCGTCACTTTCACGTCCGACTCCGACGGCAAGGCCACAAAAGTGCGTGTCGAAAGCCTCGACGAGAACGGCCTCGGTACCTTCACCCGCCGCTAGGACTACCTTCACCCGCAGCGAGGACTTCCCGACTCTCAGTCCCTCAGTGCGCGGCGTTGAGCTGGTCGAGCGCGCTGTGCCCGCGGGCCGGTGGCGCGGGCGCGCCGCACAGGACACCGCGCGCGCCCTGGCCGCCCGGATGCGGGAGGAGGACGGCGTGGGCCCGGTCCTCGCGGCCGTGAACCGGATCGCCGGGACGCAAGCCGGCTGACGCTTCCGCCTCTCCGGTCCGGCCACCACCACAGCGCCCTGCGGAAGAGCCCGCCGCGACGACGGACCGGCGCGGAGCCGGGATCCGGGTCGCGACGGGCACTGCCCGTGGGGGGCGTCTCGTCAGGCCGTGTGCAGCGTCAGGCCGTACCGGCCGAGGATTTCGTTGACCGGCTGGTACCAGGTCTCGCCTCCACCGCTGCAGTTGCCCCAGCCGCCGGAGGTCACTCCCTGAGCCTGGTCACCGGTGATGAAGGAGCCGCCCGAGTCGCCGGGCTCGGCGCACGCGCTGGTCTTCGTCATCTGATGGACCGCGCCCTGGCTGTAGTTGACGGTCTCGTTCTTGGCCAGGACAGTGCCGCAGTGCCAGTGGCTCGTGGATCCGGAGCGGCATATCGAGGCGCCGACGGGGGCCTCGGCGGACCCGCGGACCAGCCGGTCGGGGACGGTGCCCCAGCCGAGGACCACGGGGACGGTCCACCAGCCGTTGCCGACGCTGACCCAGGCGTAGTCGTTGTCGGGGAAGGACGAGCCCTGGAACGAGCCGATGGTGGAGCCGTCCCAGCCGCGTACCGCCGCTCCCGGCCGGCCGCAGTGCCCGGCCGTGACGAAGCCGCCGTACACGGAGAAGCCGATGGAGCACCGGACGTTGCCGGTGTAGTAGGGGTCGCCGCCCACCGTGCCCGCCGCGAAGGTCTTCGGTGCCGCCGATGTCTCCTTGACCTGGATCGGACCGGCCTGCCGGGCCCGGGTCAGGAATGCTTCGACATCGTTGTCACGATGTTCGGACGCAACGACGTTCACCACGACCCGGTTGGTCTTCGGATCGACGTGCCAACTGCTGACTCCGGCGGGGGCGGAGAGCGCGTCGATCTTCTTCTTGGCCGAGTCGAGCTGGTGCGCGCTGTACGTCACCAGCCGCACCGAGGCACCCGTCGCGCGTACGGCGTCGGCCTTTTGCGTGCCCGCGAGGGCAACCGTCAGCCTTCCGCTGTCCGCGTCGAACCAGGCGCCTCCGTACGACGACCCTGCGGCGCGCCGCGCCTTTCCGTCGATGGCCATCGCTGTCTTCTCCGCCGTCAGACGCGCCTGGGCCTCGCTCTTCGTCAGGCCCAGGTCCGTCTGCATGGCGCTCAGCAGGCCGGCGGAGGCCTGTGGTTCGGGTGTGGGGGTGGGAGTTGCGGCCGAGGCGGGGGCGAACCCTCCGGCCGCCCACGTACCCAGCAGGAGAAGTGCGGACAGGCCGCTACGCATAGCTGTTGTGCGTCTCAAGGCTTTGACCCTTCGGTTGTTCCAGCTTCGTGGGGGTGGAACAGCAGGGAGTGAAAGCGCTCTCAGGGAGCACCCGGCCCGGAGCGTAGCCGAGGAGCGCAAGCAGGTCTACGCCAGTTCTCCGCCAACACGCGTTCGCTGTCCCGAGGTTGGCAGAGTCGGCCGTCCGCTGGACCGAGGCGGGCGTTCACGCTCAGCCGAGTTCCCGTCGTACGGGCGCGGGGAATTCGGCATTGCTTTCCGCGCATTCGTAGCACTAGAGTTGACGACATGACTGCCGGGTCGGCCTTGAGCCATGAACGAGTTGGGCACCCGGCCTCGGCGTGAGTCCGAGGCGGGCGCGAGGCCCGCCTTTCCCTTTCCTTCCGCGCACTTCGCGCGATGCTTCCACATGCACGGCGGTGTCATTCCCGCCGCCGATTTCCGCGAGCCATTCAGGAACCGGCCCGGTCGGCGAATCGCCTGACCACGGCCGGGTATTCGGCACACCTTCCCGCATTGCACGCACCACGGCCGGGCCGCCCCGTGGTGAATTCATGCCGCCACCGGGCGGTTCTTCGTCATGCCCGCGAGCAGCCCGCGGGACCATCAATCCGAGCAGAAAGCAGCGAATGCCGAACGATTTCAACCAGCAGATCGTCGAGGAGTTCCGTGCTAACGACGGGAGGGTCGGCGGCTATTTCGAGGGCGCCCGGTTGCTCCTGCTGACCACCGTCGGAGTGCGCTCCGGCGCCCCGCACACGACCCCCGTCGGCTACCTTCCCGACGGCGGCGAACAAGTCCTCGTCATCGCCTCGGCCGGTGGCGCACCGAAGCATCCCGACTGGTACCACAACCTGGTGGCCAACCCTCGCGTCACCGTCGAGAGCGGTGTCTTCACTTATGAAGCGACGGCCGTCGTCCTTGAAGGGGCCGAACGCGACCGCGCCTTCGCCCGCGCGGTCGACGCCGACCCCGGGTGGGCCGACTACCAGGCCAAGACGACACGCGTCATCCCCGTGGTCGCTCTGCAGGCGGTCCCGGGCCCCCCGCAGCCGAACGCGACATCGTGGGGTGCGGCCCTCAAACTGGTCCACGACGGGTTCCGCCGGGAACTCGCCCTGATCCGCAAGGAGATCACCGAGTCGGGCCGCCCCGGGCTCGGCGCGCAGCTCCGGGTGAACTGTCTGACTCTCTGCCAAGGGCTGCACAATCACCACACCGGTGAGGGCACCATGATGTTCCCGTCGCTCGCCGAGCGCCATCCCGAGCTCGCCCCGGTCCTGGACCGGCTCCGCGAGGAGCACGAGAGGATCGCCGCTCTCCTCGACGACCTGCAGGAGGTCATCTCCTCCGGCGCAGCGGATCCGCTGCTGGTCGTCGCCGAGGTCGAGCGGCTCACAGCGGAGCTCGAGAGCCATCTGGCCTACGAGGAGGAGCAGTTGATTCCGATTCTCGACGCGCCGGCTGCCTGAGCCTCATCGGGCGGCGCGGTTGACGGTCCGCACTCCCTGGCCCCCGGGCCGGGGAGCTCGGCCTGACGCCGCCCCTGCGCGGGCACCATCGGCAGCTGGAGCACCTTGGGCACGCTCACCGGCGCGGAACGGTCGCCACGGCCGCGGGTATCGAGGGTGGGTGCGGCGGACAGCGCGCTCGAAACCTGCGTCGCCGCGCTGGCCGACTCGCCGCGCCCCTGCGACGATGGACTCCAGGAAGTCCGCCCACAGGACGGAGCCGCCCGATGCTCCTGGGTACGTGGAACCTCGAGAACCTCTACCGGCCGGGCGGCGAGTTCGGCCCCAGCGACAAGGCCTCGTACGAGGCGAAACTCGCCTCACTCGCCGCGACCATTTCCGCACTCGAGCCCGGCCTCCTGGGCATACAGGAAGTCGGCGACCCGGACGCTCTGGACGACCTCACCTCGCTGCTCAGCGGGACCTGGCACACGGCACTGTCACAGCACGCGGACGGCCGGGGCATCCGTGTCGGCTTCCTCAGCCGCCATCCGCTCGACGTTCGCAGCGACACCAGCACCCTTGCCCCGCTGCTGCGGCCGGTGCAGAGCGACGACAACGGCGACCCGGCCCCCACCATGGGCCGCGGGGCACTCGTGGTGCAGATCCATCCCGAGCAGGGGCCCGAGCTCCAAGCAGCCGTCTGTCACCTCAAGTCCAAGCTGCTCAGCTATCCGGGCAAGCGGTTCGCGCCGCGCGACGAGGACGAGCGTGCCCGCTACGGCTCCTACGCCCTCTTCCGCCGTGCCGCCGAGGCAACCACCATGCGTGCGCTGGCCGACGGGCTGATCGACGGAAAGGGTAAGCAGCGCGCGGTCGTGGTGCTGGGCGACATGAATGACGAGGCGGGTGCCGCCACCACGCAGATTCTGCACGGGCCGCCGGGATCCGAGATCGGCACAACCGGGTTCGAGCGCGAGGACAACGGTGATCACTGGCGGCTCTGGAACATCGCCCCGCTCATCCCCGGGGACCGGCGGTACTCGCGGATCCACTCCGGGCGCAGGGAGTTGATCGACCACATACTGATCAGCCACCGGCTGCTCAAGGATGTGGAGTCGGCGGGGACCGGCATCATCGGGGCCGCCGACCCGCCGCCGCTGCCCTCGGTCGACGAATCGCCCACCGAGCGCCGCGACGCCCGTGGGTCCGACCACGCGCCGGTCTGGGTCCGGTTGCGCACCTGACGAGACAACGCGCCCTCATCCGTGTCTGCTTCCGGCCAACAAGCCGTCCCGGAGTCCCCGACCGTCCAGCAGAGGTAACTGTGGGTAAGTGATCAGTTTCACTGCGCACGACACTCGGCTCGCGGTTTACGCCCGTTCCCCGCTGCCATGATCCCTACTGACGAGTAGTTCAGTCGGCTGCGTGCCGACCAAATGGGCGGCAGAACAGGGGTGTTGGCGTGAGAATTGCCTTGACCAGGCGATTGGCTGCGGCGGCCGGAACGGGGGTGCTCCTCGGCCAGTTGCTCGGCGGGACACCCGCCGCGGCAGGGACCGCCGCTCTGCCGGGATCTGCGTACCCGCTCGTCCTCGACGTGGATCTGACGCCGAACCCGGTGTGCAGCGGACCCGTACGAGGCCGGGTGGCGGTGTACGACCCGGCTGCGGCGAAGTCCGGTGCCACGGTCGAGTGGCGCCTGCGCGCCGGTCAGCAGCAGCTGGCCGGCGGGCAGGTCGCCATGGGCGCGTCCATGGGGACGGCCGAGTTCAGCATCCCCTTCGACCAGGTGCCGGCCGCCGACACCGCCCTGCAGATCGACGCGCGCCTGGCCTCTCCGTCTCCCGGCAAGGAGCCCGGCCGCTACGGCAAGGTCTGGCGGGACACGGTCCGGCGGGGCTGCGACCCGGTGCGCGTGGCATCCGTCGGTGACTCCGTCGTCTGGGGACAGGGCCTGGACCACGACCAGAAGTTTCCGTATCTGACGGGCGAGTTGCTGGGCCGTGCCACCGGGCGGGGGCATCAGCACCTGGACTACTCGATCTCCGGCGCGGTGCTCGACGCGCCCGGGCTTCCCGCGGGAAACAACGACGCGGCCTGCCTGGACAGGAGGGAGAAGCAGGACCCGGACGACGACGGGGAGATGGAGTTCGGCGAGGTCACCCAGCAAATGCCGGATGTGTTCTGCCAGTTGGAGGTGGCGGGTGCCCAGGCACGTGCGGGCGGATACGGTCTCGACCTCGTCGTGGTGAACGGGTGCATCAACGACCTCGACCCCTTCTTCGGGATCGGCGTCGGCATCACTCCCGGCTCGAAGAACCTGCCCGAGGCCGTGAAACGCGAGTGCTCGGGCATCGGCGCGGCGCCCGAGAACCCGGCCAAGGACGTGCCGTACTTCAGCGGCGCAAAGGTCGGTTACGGCGGGCGCGGCATACAGGAAGCGATCGAGAAGGCCCACTCCCTGCCCGGGCATCCGAAGGTGATCCTGGCCGACTTCTACTATGCGCTCAGCCGCCGAAGCGCCGCGGTCCCGGCGAGCAGATGCTCGACGCCCGGGCTCACCGGCGCACAGCTGAGCAGCTGCAAGGGCGCGCTCGGGCAGGTGGCCGGGCGCTACGAGCAGTACACGCAGCTGGCCAACGACGCCTACCGCCAGGCAGCCGGCGCGGCCAACGAGGCTTCCACGGACGGCCCGTACGCGGTCGCGGCCGACGGTCTGTTCAGCCTGGACAGCGCCGTCCTCGCCCCGCACTCCAAGCTCTGGGGCACTCCGGTCACCGACTCGGCGTTCCCGCTGCGCACGCGGGCCTGCCCGGAGCTGAGCGAGACTCCCGCGCAGTGCCTCACCGCCGCGGTGGCCCATCCGGACATCGAGGGCGCCCGGCAGTACGCCGACTCCTTCCTGCTCAATCCGCGCGTCCGCGAGTGGTTCGGGCTTCCGGCCGGCGGACCGCGGGCGCAGCTGAGCGTCCCCACGGAGACCTCGGTCGGCAGCGACGTACGGCTGAGCGCGACGGTGGACGGCGAGCCACCTGCCGACGGGTACCAGTACCACTGGTACTTCGGGGACGGCACGGTGCAGGTGACGAGCGAGCCGAACGTCAACCACGCCTATGACCGCGAAGGACCCTATCTGCCACGGCTGGTGCTGAGTTCCGGGGACGGCCGCCAGGTCCTGACCGAGGCCGCGCACGCTGTCACCGCGAGCTGACGGCTCTCGGCAGCAGGGGGCGGCTCGCCAACGCGAGCCGCCCTCTCATTTCGTCGCATTGACGATAACGACCCTCTCCATATATCGTCGATACGACGAAAAGGGGAGGCCGTCATGGCAGACATCACCAGGCGCTTCGGCTGGCGCCATCTCCGTTCCACGCCCACCGCTCATGTGCGTCACCACCGGCGCGGACAGCTGGTCCACGACGGGCCCGGGCTGAGCTTCTGGTTCCGCGCCCTGAGCGCCGCGCTGTGCGAAGTACCGGTCGACGACCGGGAGTTGGCCATGGCCTTTCACGCCCGTACGTCCGACTTCCAGGACGTCACCGTGCAGGCGACAGTGACGTACCGGATCAGCGATCCCGCCACTGCCGCCGCCCGCCTGGACTTCTCCATCGACCCCGACACGGGCATCTGGCGCAGTGCCCCGCTGGAGCAGATCTCCACGCTGCTCACGGAGACCGCTCAGCAGCATGCCCTCGATGTGCTGGCCCGTACACCGCTGGCGGCAGCTCTGGTCGACGGCGTCGCATCGGTGCGGGAGCGGATCGGTCAGGGACTGGGTGCCGAGCCCCGGCTGGAGGCCACCGGGATCGCGGTGGTTGCGGTACGCGTCGTCGCGCTGCGGCCGGAGCCCGAGGTCGAGCGGGCGCTGCGCACCCCGGCGCGGGAGCAGATTCAGCAGGAGGCGGACCGGGCGACGTACGAACGACGCGCCGTGGCCGTCGAGCGGGAGCGGGCCATCGCCGAGAACGAGCTGGCCAGCCGGATCGAACTGGCCCGCCGTGAGGAGCAGTTGGTCGAGCAGCGCGGCACCAATGCGCGCCGCGAGGCGGAGGAGAACGCGGCGGCCGACGCGGTACGGGCAGAGGCGGAGGCCGCGCGCGCGGTGCGGCTTGCGACGGCCGAAGCCGAGGCCGCACGCGAGGTCGGCGAGGCACGCGCCCAGGCCCAGGCCGCCTGGCTACGGGTGCACGCCGACGTCGACGCCGCGACCCTGCACGCCCTGACCGCTACCCGGCTCGCCGAGAACCTGCCCCGTATCGACAGCCTCACCGTCTCCCCCGACGTCCTCACCGGCCTGCTCGCCAAGCTCGGCCGGCCGGGCGGGGAGCAGGCATGAGCCTCGCCCCGCGGGCGGTCCTGGTGCATCGCACCACGGAGTACGAGGAGCTGCTCGCCCGGCACGGTACGCACGGCCAGGCCGGGTTCTTCCTCTCCTCGCGCGGACGCGGCATCGAGGAGGTGGCCGAGCGCCACCACCGTGCGCGGCGGACGCTCGCGCAGGTGGCGGCGGCGGTTCCGCTGCAGTGGCGACAGGCGCGCGTGGAACGCGGGGACCTGGACCGATTTCTGTTCGCGCCCGAGGACGTGGTGGTCGTGGTGGGAGCGGACGGGCTGGTGGCCAACGCGGCCAAGTATCTGTCCGGCCAGCCGGTGATCGGGATCGACACCGATCCCGGCCGCAACCCCGGCGTCCTGGTCCGCCACCGGGTGGCCGACGCGGCGACCTTGCTTCCCGCAGCCGCATCGCCCCGGTGCGCGGCCGAGGAGCTGACGATGGTGGAGGCCGTCGCCGACGACACCCAGCGTCTGCTGGCCCTCAACGAGATCTATCTCGGTGCGTCCGGACATCAGACCGCCCGCTACCGCATCGGACAGGACGAGGAGGCGACAGAAACCCAGGCCTCGTCGGGCGTCCTGGTCGGCACTGGCACCGGCGCCACCGGGTGGCTGCGCTCCCTGTGGCAGGAGCGCGGCAGCACGCTGACGCTCCCGAGCCCCGCCGACCCGCGGCTCATCTGGTTCGTACGCGAGGCCTGGCCCTCCCCCGCGACCGGCACGTCCCGGGTGGCGGGCACGCTCCAACGGGACCAACAGCTCAGTCTCGTCGTCGAGTCCGACCGGCTGGTCGCCTTCGGCGACGGGATCGAAAGCGACGCGCTGGAACTCACCTGGGGCCAGACGGTACGGCTCGGCATCGCGGACACGAGGCTGCGGCTGCTCCTGTGAGAGGGCTGCCGGTCAGTGCGCGCGTCGGCCCGTTCAGAACCGGACACACGGGCCGGGTGGTCGAACGGTGGCGATTGCCCCATAGCACCGCCCGCAGCCGCCGAAGCAAACACGGCAGGCATGCCCCCTTCCTGGGCGTGGAGTTGGGCCGGGTGGGGGCGGCAGACGGTTCGAGCACCCCGGCACCGACGGAGAGTGTGTGCATGCGCCACTGTCCCGGATGGACGTGATGCGCGTAGACCCTGGTGGGACATGCGGCAGCGTCACCTCACCCGGGGCGACAGGTCGTTCGATGCCATACGACCCTGAGCAGCGCCTACGGCGGGTGGAATTCCGGTTACGGTTCCGGGCTGCAACTCGGCCGGGGGTCCAATCCTGCTGACTCACAGATCAGTTGACGGACGCCTGCAAACGATGTGCGATCTTTGCCGCGCCCGCGAGACGGGCACGTCGCCCCGCCCGCACCCCCGTTCCGTGCGACAGGCCGCTGAGGCCGGCACGCCCCTGACACCGCGACCCGGCGTACCACCCCCGCTGGACGCGCGTAGAGCGGCCGAAAGGCGATCTTGTCGCCCACGCCATCCGGAGCTGAGGATTCCTAACACACCGATTGTCAGGACCATGACCGGAACCGAGAGATGCAGGTCCGGTCATGGTCCCCGTCATCCGTGCTCTGAAAGGGCCCGCCCCCAACGGGCCCCGGAACCCCCACCGGAGGATGTAGTGAACATCAAGCGCTTCTCCCCCCTCGGCGGCGTCGCGAGACGTGCGCGACTGATCGCTGTCGCGTCCGGTCTGCTGGCCGTCTCCGCGCTCGCCGCCCCGAGCGCCGTCGCCGAATCGGGCGACGGCGTACGGGCCACCACCGCCCAGCTCACGCAGGCGAGCGACGCCGTGCTCGGCGCGGACGTGCCCGGCACCGCCTGGTACACGGACAAGGCATCGGGCAAGATCGTCGTCACGGCCGACAGCAGCGTGTCGGCCGCCGAGATAGCCGAGCTCAAGAAGGCCGCCGGCGCACATGCCGGAGCCCTTGAAATCAAGCGCACGCAGGGCACGTTCAACAAGCTCATCGCCGGTGGCCAGGCCATCTACACCGGCGGCGGACGCTGCTCGCTCGGCTTCAACGTCCGCAGCGGAAGCACGTACTACGCCCTGACCGCCGGCCACTGCACCAACATCGGCAGCACCTGGTACACCAACTCCTCGAACACCACGGTGCTCGGGTCCACGGCGGGCTCCAGCTTCCCGACCAACGACTACGGCATCATCCGGCACTCCAGTGCATCGGCCGCCGACGGCCGGGTCTACCTCTACAACGGCACGTACCGCGACATCACCGCAGCGGGCAACGCGACCGTCGGCCAGTCAGTACAGCGCAGCGGCAGCACCACCGGCGTGCACGGCGGCACGGTGACGGGTCTCAACGCGACGGTCAACTACGGCGACGGAGACATCGTCTACGGGCTGATCCAGACCAACGTGTGCGCGGAGCCCGGGGACAGCGGCGGCTCCCTGTTCTCCGGCAGCATCGCACTCGGTCTGACCTCCGGAGGCAGCGGCGACTGCACCTCGGGGGGCACCACGTTCTTCCAGCCCGTGACCGAGGCGCTGAGCGCCTACGGGGTGAGCATCTTCTAGCAGCGCCGAACGGGACGGCGGTCCTCCCTCGGGCGGACCGCCGGTTCTGTCCCCCTACTGATCCGGCCCGGACTGATCCTGCCCGGTCCGATCCAGGCCGGTCCGATCCAGGCCGGCGACGTCGGCGGCGTACCGGAAGACCTCGACAAGCATCGCGAGGGTGAGAAGCCCGGTGAAGGTGTTGCGCTGGCTCGGGTGGTAGCAGCCGAGCAGGTGCAGCTCCCGCCCCGTAGCACCGTCGGCCAGCGTCACGTGGGCGCCGTGGCCGAACACGGGCCGGGGTCTGGGCAGTTGGTACCCCGCGTCGCTCAACACCGGGAGCAGCGCCTGCCAGCCGAAGGCTCCCAGAGCGACCACGGCGCGCAGGGTGGGGCCCAGCAGTTCCAGTTCTCGCGCGAGCCAGGGCCGACAGGCGTCCCGCTCGCGCGGGGTCGGCCTGTTCTGCGGCGGCGCGCAGTGGACTGGAGCCGCGAGCCGCACGCCGCGCAGCTCCAGCCCGTCACCGATATGGGTGCCGGTCGGCTGGGAAGCCAGGCCGACAGCGTGCAGCGCCTTGAAGAGGATGTCGCCCGAGGCGTCCCCGGTGAACATACGGCCGGTCCGGTTTCCGCCGTGCGCGGCGGGCGCGAGGCCGACCACGGCCAGCGACGCGTCCGGCGGACCGAACCCCGGGACCGGCCTGCCCCAGTACTCCCAGTCCCGGAACGCCGCGCGTTTCGTGCGGGCGACCTCCTCCCGCCAGGCCACCAGCCTCGGGCACGCCCGGCACTCGGTCACGGCGGAGTCCAGCTCGGCGAGTCCCGCGCAGCCGGGCGCCCGGCGCGCGGGAAAGTCGCCGCCCTCAGGATCAGGGCGCGGACCTGCGGACTCCTGCGTGTCCATGTCTCCACGCTAGCCCGGGGAGCCGTCAGATGCGGTGGACCGTGCGCAGAGTGCGGGCGTAGAAACCGGTGCCTTCGAGGAGTGAGGGACCCCGAGGTAGGCGGAATTCCATCGTCTACCTCATTCCTTCCTCGACCTTTCCATCGCATTCGAACCGCGAAAGCACACGCCGCCAAGACGGCCGCCGCGAAAGAACCTGCCGCCACGAGCGGTGGCACGGCACGGGCGGCGAAGGCCGCGGCATGCGGTGTGAGCTGGCAGCAGCCTGGCGGCGCGAACACGACGGTCTTCATGCAGTACGTCAACTGCGGCTCGACCGCCCGGGTGTTGGCGCCCTTCGCCGTGGGCGCGGGCAGCGAGTCCCAGTACACACTCGCCCGGGTGTGCCGGACCGTACAGCCGGAAGGGGGAACGCGGTGGGTGATCGATCCCTCGTACTTCCCGCCCGAGAACACCACTATGCAGACGGTGACCCACTGCTGGCCCCCCGCGCCCGGCGCGGCGGCACGCTCGCAGTCCATCGCGCCGAAGGCCGCCGCTGACCGGGCCGGCACACCGCCCGCGCAGGTCGGCGGTGCCAAGCTGGGCGCGGGCCTGAACCAGCAGGGCACGGGTGGCACCCGGCGCACCGCTGCCGTGCCGTGCGGTACCACCTGGGCCCAGCCCGGCGGTCCGGGCACGACCGTGACCGTCGACTACGGCAACTGCATGGGCGTGCCGACCCTGATCGCGCCGCTCGCCGTCGGTGACGGACACGGACCCGACGCCCGGTACAGCTACACGGGCATCGCCCAGTACGTACCCCCGGGCGGCCAGGCAGCGCAATTCCGCATCGACGCACCGCTGTTTCCGCCGGAGCCGACCAACCTCCAGTGGACCACGCGCGTCATGTAGAGCGTCGCGTGCAGAGCTTCGTCGCACACAGGGGATGCGATGACGCATCGGCCTTCACGAACCCCCGTGGTTCGTGAAGGCCGACGGCGCGTGCTCGTGCCGCCATCGATCTACGGATCGTCGCGCTCCGGGATCTCACTTCCCAGTACACCGGCGCCGAGCGGGGTGGCCAGTGCCAGGCCCAGAACCAGCAGGCGAAGGTACTCCCGGTGCCTGGCCAACCAGAGAGAAGCAACCACAAGCAGAAGTACTGCGCAGGTCGTGACAGCCCACCACCACCGGTCCCACCAGGTGGGCGTGGAGCCGATGGTGACGGACAGGAACTCGGCTCCAAGTCGGCGGTCCGCGTCTGTGGCATCGGTGATGACGATCTTCCCGCCCACCTCGCCGAATTCGGTTCCGGCGCTGAAGGAGACGGTGAACGGCACCGGATCCTTCAGGCCCGGCGGAATCGTGACCGTGCGCGGACTGATTCGGAGCGCGGCATCCGTCGGCTGGTCCTCCAGCGACAGTTGCAGCGTGTGCGGACGGTTGTCGTCGTTGCGGACGATCAGTAGCCGACCGTGTACGCGTCCGCCGGGATGAGTGAGGTGCGTGTCCAGGGAGATGCCGGCCAGGAAGAGCCGCCGGGACGCCGCAGAGACCGATGTGGTGAGGGGGCGGCGGTCGGGCAGCATTCCCGGCGCTTTCGTGTCGGTGGTGAGCTGCAACTTGCCTGTAGCCGTTGACGGCACGGTGAACCAACCCGTGAACTGCAGATCGTTGGGCTTCTCGTCTCCGCTGGTTCCGTCGTCGCGCAGCACCACCTTCGTCGGTGAGAAGCCGTCGCCCGTCAGCAGCGCCCCCGCCTTCACGCCGTTCAGTTGCGATGCGCTGGTGACGAGCATCCCGCGGCCTGTCTGCAGCCGCACCCGGACCCGGACTTCCTCTTTCGGCCGAGGGGAAGCGGGTTCCATGGAGACTGACGAGTGCAGGGACCCCTGCCACATCGCCCCTACGCTGGCGGCCTTGGCAGCCAGCCCTCCGGGGGCGTGAAGCGTGATCCGCCACGTCCCGGGAAGCGGGGCGGTCACCCGCAGTGCCTCGACGGGGCCGTCGCGGCCGCTCACGCTGAATACTGAGCCATCGAATGTGCCGGCCAGCGGCGCCTTGCGCCCCATGGGGTCGAAGTAGGTGACGGAGATCGAAGGATCACCTTTGGTGACAGTGATCGAGCCGGCGGCGGCGAGCGGTGGGATATTTATTTTCAGTTCAGTGGCAGGACTCCCCACGTTCCCGTGCGCAACCCTGGCGCAGCGAGCGACGGCAAATGCCAGCTGCAGGGCTGCTTCCACCTCGCTCGAGTCCGCGACAATGTGCGCGCGGGGCACGGCCTCCGGCAGGTCCGAGCAGCCTTTCTGGTAGCCGTTTGCGGCGATTTCCCAGAGCGCGCGCTTGTCGAGTTCTTCACCGAACCCGAGTGGCCAGATCTGCACCTGGTCTTTTTGGGCTTGATTGAGGACGGCATGCATGGCCCTGATCCCATTTGCTTCCCGCTCGACTGTGTCAGAGCCGTACGAGGGAACGTCCCGCACATCCAGTCTTCCGTCAGTGAGGAGGAAGATCATCTTTGGTGCGCCGGAGGGGTGCCCGCCGTCAGCCAGGCGGCGCAGAGCCTGGTTGAGAGCTGCGGGAAAGTCAGTGCCCGGTCCGAGGTTGAGTGACGCTCTGCTGTTGAGTCTCCGCGCACATTCGGTGAGCTTCTTCCGTCCCACCGCGTCGACAACCGTGGGTGGGCAGATCTCGTTGACCGGCCGCTGGCCGGACTTCTCCGCGCTGCCGAAGGCGATGAAGGTCGCGCGGGACCGGTCCGAGATCTCTGCCTGGCCGAGCAACGCGGCAGCTTGGGCCTCCCTGTTCAGGTCCTGTCTGTCCAAGCTTGCCGAAGCGTCGACGAGCACAACAAAGTCGACTGGTTCGATGCCTTCGGATTGCGCGACCGAGCCTTGCGCGCTCACGGGGTCGGCCAGCGGTCCAGCCAGTACGCACAGCGCCGCCATCAGCAGCACCGTCAGCTTCCGCATCCGTGAACTCCAGTGTTCAGCGTCAGGAGCCGGCCGGCTCATCGTTCTCACCCCCCCGTGCCGGTTGGTGATGAGCCACCCGTCCGGAGAGATGCCGTCGGAGCGGCGGGAGGCCTTCGCCGCAATAGCGGCAAGATGGCGAACGCCGCTCCGGCCGCCAGAACCGCAGAGATCAACAGGACGCGCGCGTATCCGACGGACAGCGCTTCGGCGTAGCCCCAAGCCTGTGGCTGGTCGGCGAGCGTGTGTTCCGTGTGGCGGACGGCAACACTGGTCAGCGCGGCCAGGCCGAACGCACCGCCTGCCAGCGACGCTACATGGGTCAGCTGCTGCGGCAGTCCGTCAGAGGTTGTGTCACGGCCCGCGAGGCCTGCCAGGCGCGCCGGTACGAGCCCGAGGCCCAGTGCCGTGACTTCCAACGGGCCGAGAAGGTCGGTGAGGAAACTGCCGTCCGGGGAGACTCGGCTGAGCCAGGCCAGACCGGCGGCGATCAGGAACAGTCCCAGGAACAGCGGGCCGTGCTCACCGGAAGCCGGTCTGGGCCCCGCCATCGACACCGCAATGACGGTCGCCGCAGGGACGAGAAGCACCAGTCCCGCGGCCAGTGGGCCATAGCCCAGCACGTTTTGCGCATAGAGGGAGACGAACACAGCTTCGCTGAGCAGGGCGGCGTGGAGCAGCGCGCTGACGGTCACGGCCGCACCCAGCGGCAGGGACCGGACCCGTGCCAACGGCACGAGCGCTCTCTGGCCGGACCGCCGCTGGCAGGCCACGAACCCCACCGAGCAGACCACCCCGGCCGCGAGCGACAGCAGAGTCGGGACAGATCCCCAACCGTGCTGCTCGGTGCCGGCGAAGGCGAAAGTGATGGCCACGAGCGCCCCGCTGAGGGCCAGCGTGCCAAGGATCCCGAGCGTGATCCCCTGGTCGGTGGCGTCCTTTCGCAGCAGCGACACCCCGGCAGAGAAGAGGCTGACCGCCACAGCGAAGTTGACCAGGAAGAGAGCCCTCCACCCGAACTGCCCGGTGATGAGGCCGGCGATGGCGTCGCTGCACAAGACAGCCACACTCGTCGCTGCGGCGAGCCGGCCCAGGCCGCGTCCGCTGAGGGCGGCGGCCGCAATCGACATCGCCGATGCGCTGACCAGCGCGGCACCGCATCCTTGCGCAGCACGCGATGCCAGCAGAAGCTCCGGCGACAGCACACCAACGCAAGCCAGGCTCGCCAGGCCGAACAACGCGACACCGGCGAGGAAGACCGGGCGGGCACCGTAGCGTTCGGTGGCTCGCCGACCGGACAGCAACAGACCGGCCAGGCCCAGGCCGTAGGCGTTCACCGGCCATGCCGCGTCGGCCAGGTCCAGGTCGAGGGACTCCTGAAGGGAGGGGAGAGCGACGTTCATTTGCATGGCTCCGAGGACGACCGCGAACTGGGCCACGCAAGCCATCAGCATGACGCGCCACACCGGGGCGCCATCCGATGCCTCGCTCTCGGCCGGGCCTCGGGTCTTCGTCGGTCCGCGCTCGGTCGGCGATGGCACCGCGATGCCCACAGCGTCAGGGGCGGGCACCGTTGATTGAGCATTCTCGATGCCTTGCGCGCGTGAGCGCCCGTCATCTGTGTCGAGGCCATGGGTCGCAGTCTCGGCTTCCACCGCCGCAACTCTCATGACATCGCTGTCCGGTTGACCGGAGTCCGGCCTGTTCAGAGGATTGTCCGGAGTTGTCGCGGACAACCCCGCGTCCTGCACCACCTCGCCCCGCACGACAACAACGCCGTCCGGGCCCGGCTCCGTGCCGGGTGTGGCCTTCCACCCGATGTCCTCGGCCGCCTCCTTCGTGGCTTCGTGCCCCTCGTGCAGGACACGCTTGAACGTATCCAGTGTCCGGTCCACGTCAGCGAGCGCCCCGTCCAGGGGATTGGGGAACGCCAGGCCCGGCTCCGCCACCTCCGGGCCATCGCCCTGCGAGGTGTCGGCCGGCGGTACCTGGCCGGCCGTTCGGTCCTGCAGCCGAGCGACCTCTGCTTCCAGGGTCTGGATCCGCCGCGCCGCGAAATCCACCACCTGCTGTGCGGTGTCCCGCTCCTGCACAGCATGATCAAACTGTTGCTGAATGGAGCGCTGCCGCTCCTCATACCGTGCAAGGAGTTGCTCCAGCAGGCTCAGCTCTCCCGGATCGCCCGCGAGGCGAGCCTGAAAGCCGTCGATCTGACGACTCAGCTCATCGATCTTCGACTGCGCCCAGCCCAGCAGGAGAAACAGCATGCCGCCGACCCGCTCGGCCTGAAACCGGCTTGCCTCGCTCACTTGTAGTGCTTGCCGCGCACGGCCGAGTTCCTCCTGCGTCTCGATGATCCGGTCCTTCGCCGCGGACAACTCCCGGCTCAGTTCCCAGTCACCGGCCGACCGAGCCCCGACTGACGTGGGATGATCCCGTGCGGCCAGCCACAGTCTCCGGGCATCCCCGCACCGCTCCCGTGTCTCCTCGGCGCTGTCGGCGGGAAAGCAAAGCTCCGCGACGGCCTCCACCAAGTCCCATCCCAGGTCGTCGCCCGCGAGCATGGCGTAGAGCTTTCCCTCGGAGGGCACCGCGCCGGAGCCGAAGTGATCAGGTGTCAGACGCTCCCGCAGCTTGCGCGCGGAGATGCCTGCCGCGTCCAGCCATCCACGCAGCAGCCAGGCGAGCTCGTTGCTCTCCTCGCAGTTCCCCCGGACAGGGCCCCAGGGTCTCCCCGCCCTCGCCGTGCGCGGCGCCCCCGCGGACTGTGCCTCCACTTGCCCCGCCCCGTTATCGCCCGATAACCCCGTGTTGTCGCAGGGACAATATCCAACCGCTGGAACGCCCTCCTGTACAGGCTCATCGTCGACCCAACGCCCGCACCGCATAGGAGTTTTCGATGAATCTGCCCACCCCCACGCTCGTCACCACTGCGACCGCCGCCAGCGCCACGACCGCGTTCTTCCTCGCGGGGGTGCCTGGCTGGATCAGTGTCGCTCCCGCCCTGGCCGGCGCCGCGGTCGTGCTCGTTACGCATGTGCACCAGGAGGTCCGGGCCACGCGTCGGGTCACCCACCAACAGCGCCAGGAACGCGCCCATGCCCGGCAGCAACGCGCTTTGGAGCACCAAGCCGTAGCGGCGGCGCAGGCCCTTACTGATCCTGATCTGCGCGTCGACGCTCTCCTGCGTCTCGTCGAACTCCACAACACCGCGCCCCCAGGGGCCCTTGAACCCGCCCCGGCCGAACCAGGTCAGTCGGTGCCGGGCGGGTGAGCGCTGATGCGTCGAAAGAGACGCCTGGTTGTGCAGACAAGGACGGTTCATCTGCCACAAGTCCATCGGGGAGCGACGTGAGTCGCTCCCCGATGGCACTGCGGTCCGGTCATCCCTCGGAAGGGCCGCCGTCCGGCTTGGGCTCATCCGACCCGGCGTCCTCCACGGGGGCCTCGGCCGCCGCGGGATCCAGGATGCGCATCAGGAAGTTCCTGGTCCGCTCGTGCTGCGGATCGCCCACAACCTGCTCGGCCGGCCCCTGCTCGACGATGACTCCGCCGTCCATGAACACGACCCGGTCGGCGACCTCCCGAGCGAAGCTCATCTCGTGCGTGACGACCATCATCGTCATGCCCTCGGCGGCAAGCAGCCGCATCACCGACAGCACATCGCCCACCAGCTCGGGGTCGAGCGCCGAGGTCGGCTCGTCGAAAAGCATCACCTCAGGACCCATCGACAGCGCCCGTGCGATCGCCACCCGCTGCTGCTGCCCACCGGACAGCTGTGCCGGATAGGCATCCGCCTTGTCGGCAAGACCCACGCGGTCGAGGTTCTCCCGGGCCACAGCCGCGGCCCGTGTCTTGTTCCGGCCCAGCACGCGCCGCTGTGGCAGCGTGAGGTTCTCGGTCACGTTCACGTGCGGGAAGAGGTTGAACTGCTGGAAGACCATGCCGATACGGCGGCGTACCGCGTCGATGTCCACGTCCAGGTCGGTGACTTCCGTACCGCCCACGAAGACCTGGCCGGAGGTGGGCTCCTCCAGCAGATTGACGCAGCGCAGCAGGGTCGACTTGCCCGATCCGGACGGCCCGATGACGCACACCACCTCGCCGCGGGCGATGTCCAGGTCGATTCCCCGCAGGACCTCGTTGTCCCCGAAGGACTTGTGCAGGCCCCGGATCTCGATCTCCGCGTGGTCCGCACCCATGCTGTCCACCGTGTCCGTCTTCTGAGACATCACGTCCTCACCTGGCCTTCTCGGAGCGGGCCTCCAGGCGGCGCACCACGAAGCTCAGCGGCACGGTCACCAGGAGATAGCAGAGCCCCGCGACCAGGATCGGGGTCGAGTTGGCAGTCTGGCTGGCCAGGTCCCTGCCGAACTTGGTCAGCTCCCGTTCCTCCAGCGTGACACCGAGGAACAGCACCAGCGAGGAGTCCTTGAACAGCAGGACGAGCTCGTTGGTCAGCGGTGGGATGACGATGCGGAACGCCTGCGGAATGATCACCGACACCATGGCCCGGCCGTGTGAGAAGCCGAGCGAACGGGCCGCCTCCATCTGTCCCTTGGGCACCGCCTGGATGCCGGCCCTGATCGTTTCCGCCATATAGGCCGCGGCGACCAGTCCGAGACCGAGCGCGACCTTGCCGTACGTACCGCCGGGGATCTGGGTCCCGGGGAACGCCAGTGGCACCGCCACGCCCACGAAGATGAAGATCAGCAGGGCGGGCAGGCCACGGAAGAGCTCGATGTAGACGGTGGCGACCCACCGGTAGGGAGCGACGGAGGAGAGCCGCATCAGCGCGATGATCAGACCGAGTACCAGGCCGAAGACGAAGCCGGAGAGCGTGTACACCACCGTGTTGCGCAGCGCGGTGGTGATGATGTCGGGGAAGAGCTCCTTGGCCAGGTCCTTCTGCGCGAACTGGTTCTGCAGCCTGCCCCAGTCGGCCAGCAGGCCGATCACGACTATCGCGGCGACGAAAACGGCGTACTGGATGCCCTGCGAGACGCGGCGCCGCTGGCGCCTGGTCAGCCGAGATGTCACGACGTGCCCTGGGGCAGCGGGCCGATCCACTGCTCGTACAGCTTCTTGTACGTGCCGTCCGCGCGGGCGTCCGTGATCGCCTTGTTGATGGCGTCGAGGAGCTTCTTGTTGCCCTTCTTCACCGAGATGCCGTACTGCTCGCCAGTCTTGATGTTGTCGCCGAGGACGAATTCGGCGGCGTTCTTCTTGTCCTTGAGCCAGCCCTGGACGACCGGGTAGTCAATGACGACGGCGTCGACCTGGCCGGTGCGCAGCCCGTTGAGCACCGCGTCAGAGCTCTCGAACGCGACCGGGTTGAAGCCCTGCTCCTTGGCGTAGCTCTCGCCGGTGGTCTCCGCCTGGGCACCCAGCTTCTTGTTCTTGGCCTTGACGTCGGCCAGGGACTTCACGCCGCTCTTCTTGGTCGCGAGCAGCGCCTGCGTGGCGTCGAAGTACGGGACGGAGAAGTCCACGTTCTTCTTGCGCTCATCCGTGATCGTCATGCCCGCGGCGGCCAGGTCGCATTCCCCGGAGTTGAGGAAGGCGCCGGTCTTGAAGTTCTCGAACGGGGTGTCCACGATCTTCTGCTCGACCTCGAGGTTCTTCGCCACAAGATCGACCAGCGACACGTCGAATCCGACGACCTTACCGCCCTGCTCGAACTGGAACGGCGGGTACGGCAGGTGGGTGCAGGTGGTCAGCTTGCCCTTGTGGACCACGGGAACGCCGCCCGCCGCTTCGCCCGCTCCGTCGTCCCCGGAGGAACAGCCCACGGCAAGGAACATCCCCGCCGCCACGGCTCCGGCGGTGGCGCGGGCGCGGATGCTGGTGCGGTTACTGCGGTGTCCGCTGGCCGTCCAGAACACGGTTGACCTCCATGGGTGAGCGGTGCGGGCGGTCCGCACTTCGCGACTGCCCGCGGAGATCGTAAGGCACCGAGGGCGCGGCATGACGCAGCTGTCCACGCCGCGTTCCGCCTGGTGAGACGGTGGTCGCCCAGTCCCGGCCGGACAAGACAGGCTGAATGGGCGCGAACGAGGGCGTGTGCGTCGGGGCGTGCGGTGGTCCGGCCCGGGTCCTCGTCAGGTGATCGCAATGACCAGTTCGGGACGGTCCCACATCACCGCGGGCGGATTAGCGCGCACGGTGCCGATCCGCTGCGCGCCCACGCTGAGGTAGAAGCCTTCGGCGGGCGGGTGTGAGACGACGCGCACGGCCTCGATCCCCGCGTCGCGCGCCTCGCCGGCCATGTGCTCGATGAGCAGGCGGCCGATGCCGAGTCCCTGGGCGGCATCGGCGACGAACATCAGGTCGAGTTCCGGCGGGGACAGGATGAGGGCATAGAAGCCCAGAGCTCTCCCGTCCTCGCCGACGGCGGCGAAGACCGGATGAGTCTCGAGGTAGTCGGGCCCCACCCGGTATCCGGCGATCATCGGGGCATACGGGCCCTCATAGGCGCGGGAAGTGCGCACCAGCCGGGTCAGCCGCTTCGCGTCGCGGGCGGTGGCTCGTCTGATCCGTACGGCCGCCCGGCGCGCCCCGCCGCGGCCGTCCGTCATACGCGAAGTCATGGAGTGAGTATTACCTGTCGGCGCAGGCGCGGCAGTCCACCTGCAGACTGGACAGAAGAATGGGGACCAAATGATCAGTCCCAGCGCCATCGATCGGCGATTGCCCGAGAGCCCCTCGCCACGCCAGGTCTGGTACGCCTCGTACGGCTCCAACATGCACCTCGGCCGGCTGATGCACTACATCGCGGGCGGTCGGCCACCCGGCGCCATGAAAACGCACCCCGGATGTCGCGACAGCCGGCCGCCACAAGCGTCCGTCCCGGTGGAGCTGCACGGCCAGGTGTACTTCGCCACCGAGTCGGCCGTGTGGACCGGCGGGCGAGCCCTCTACGATCCGGACGCCCCGGGGCAGGCGCTCGCGAGGGCGCATCTGGTCACAGCCGGACAGTTCTCGGACATCGCGGCGCAGGAGATGTACGCGGAGCCCGGCCTGGACCTCGACCTCACGGAAGTCCTGCGCGACGGCAGGGCGGCGCTCGGGGACGGGCGTTACGAGACGCTTGTCTGTCCGGGCGCGCTGGACGGCGTTCCGGTCCTCACCTTCACGGCTCCGTGGGCCATGGCCGATGTCGAGTGGAACACGCCGTCGGCGCCCCACCTGAAGCAACTGTCGGCCGGCCTCCTGGAGGCGGGTGCTTGGAACATGTCCGACATTGCCGAGTATGTGGCGGCGCGCCCAGGCGCAGCCGGGCACTGGAGTGCGTTGGAGATCGCCCGCCTCATCGAGTGATGCCGTGCACGGCGCCCTCTGCGTCGCAGCCCGTCCAGGGGTCCCCCCTTGCCCATTATCTGCACACCTGCATATATTGCAGATACGCAACCTTCATGTCGGCGCAACCAACGGGAGGACCCCATGGACACCACAGCGGACGAGCACGCGGTCGCCGCCGTCATCGCCGCCCTCGTCGAGGCCTGGCGACGGCACGACGCCGACGCGTACGGCGAGCTCTTCACCGCCGACGCCACGTACACCACCTTCCTCGGCACCCACTACCGCGGCCGCCGCGACATCGCCGAGAGCCACCGCACCCTGTTCTCCACCTTCCTCAAGGGCACCCGACTGGCCGACGAGATCGTCGGCATCCGCTTCTACGGGCCCGACACGGCCGTGGTCACCGGACGGGGCGACACCTACAAGGGCAAGCAGCCGAAGAAGCTCGGCAAGGCGCAGACGTACACGATCGTCCGCGAAGCCGACGGGCTATGGCGCATCGCTGCCTTCCACAACACCAAGGGCAGACCGTTCATGGAGGGCATCTCCTTCAAGGTGGCCCCCGGGCTCGTACCGGCGGCCCGGAGGTAACCCCTACTACGGGGGGCTGCTCGGGCGGCACCTCCACCCTGAGCCGGACGGCGAGTTGGCTCCGTGGAGTGATGCCGCACCTCCTGCGTGATTCCTAGGCTCGCCTCCATCAGGCCGTCGTCCGACGCCCGGCCACCAGGAGAAGGAGACTCCGGGATGACCCGAGTCCGTCATGCCACCATCGCCGCCGCGCTCGTGCTGTCGATGGCCGGGGCGGGTACGGCACTGGCCGCTCCGCAGCAGGGGAGCGCCGCCGCGCCCGCCGCCGCGTCCTTGGACGCCAAGGGCGTTCAGCTGGAACTGCCGCGCCCTACAGGGCCGTACGCCGTCGGGCGCAACACGCTGCACCTCGTCGACGCGTCCCGCCGCGACCACTGGGTGCCCACAGCGGGTGCGCGGGAACTGATGGTGTCGATGTACTACCCGGCACGGCCCGGTACCGGCACGCCCTCCCCTTACATGACCACCAATGAAGCCCGGCTGCTGCTGGAGTACCAGGACCTGGACAAGCTGATTCCGGCCACGGTCCTCAGCGGCACCCGCACCCACTCGGCGCTCGGCGCGCGGCCCGCGCACGGCCGTTTCCCGCTCGTGGTGCTCTCCCCCGGCTTCACCGCGCCGCGCAGCACTATCACCGCTCTCGCCGAGGAACTGACCAGCCGCGGCTATGTCGTCGCCACCGTCGACCACGCCTACGAGGCGGTGGGTGTGACCTTCCCCGGCGGCCGGACCCTGCCCTGTACGGCCTGTGACTCCGCTCAGGGGACCGGCCAGATCGCCGACGGGCGGGCGAAGGATCTCTCCTTCGTACTGGACCGGTTGACGGGACGTCACCCGGCGTGGCGGTATGCCCGGATGATCGACCCGAGGCGGATCGGCATGGGCGGTCACTCCATCGGCGGCGCGAGCACCGCTGCGACCATGGCGCTCGACCGGCGGATACGTGCCGGTGTGAACATGGACGGCGCCTTCGCGACCGCGCCCACCGCCGCGGGCCTGGGCGGACGTCCCTTCATGATGCTCGGCACCGAGGCCGGGCACAGCCCCGGCAGCAAGGACACCACCTGGGACCGCGCCTGGAGCAATCTGGACGGCTGGAAGCGCTGGGTTACCGTCGCCGGTTCGGGCCACTTCGCGTTCACCGATCTGCCGGTGCTCGGTGCGCAGTTGGGACTGAGCGATCCCGAGGATCCGCTGCCCGGGAAACGTGCGGGCGAGATCACCCGTGACTATGTGGGGGCCTTCTACGACCTGCATCTGCGGGGCATCGCACAGCCCCTGCTCGACGGTCCGTCGCCGCAGAACCCGGAAGTAGAGCTGCACAGCCCTTCCTGGGCCCGGCGCTCGCATGTGGTGTACGTGGCGGGAGTTGCGCTCTGGCGCGGGGCGGTGCGTGCGCGATGGAATGTGCGCGCGCTCCCCGCGTGATCGTCACTTTCCGGGCTCTGGAGGCACGATGGCGAGACCCACCGCGTTACGTACGGCACGGAGGCTGGGCGTCGGTGCCCTCGCGGCCTGCCTGATGACGGCGCTGCCCGCCCCCACGGCGCGGGCGAACGACCCCGCGCGCCCCGAAGCCCCGGCACTGAAGATCGTCGGCAATGAGACACAGCCCGCCTTCTCGCGCGCCGACGCGATGTTCCAGCAGGTGAACGTCGAGACGAAGACGGACAGCGACGGCGACGGGCAGCGCGACACCGTGCGGATGCGGATCCTGCGGCCGAAGGAGACCGAGACCGGACTGAAGGTCGCCACGATCATCGAGGCGAGCCCGTACTGGGCCGGGGGGAACGATGTGCCGAACCATGGGGTGGATCTGGACGAGGACGGGCTGCCGGCCGACAGGCTGCGCTCCGGCGAACGGCGGCAGCCCGGCCTCGTCGGACCGTCCGTGCCGTTCTCCGGCTATACGGACAACTACTTTCTGCCGCGCGGCTATGCGGTCGCCCAGGTCGACAGCGTCGGCACAGGCGGTTCGACCGGCTGCCCGACGTCCGGTGGCCGCAATGAGACTCTCGGCGCGAAGGCGGTCGTGGACTGGCTGAACGGCCGGGCCAGGGGCTGGGACCTGGAGGGCAGGCCCATCGGCGCGGCCTGGTCGACCGGCAATGCGGCGATGATGGGGATCTCGTACAACGGGACGCTGCCGACTGCCGTTGCCACGACGGGAGTTGAGGGACTCAAGGCGATCGTGCCGATCTCCGGCATATCGTCCTGGTACGACTACTACCGGGCGAACGGCGGAGTCGTGGCCCCCGGCGGCTATCAGGGCGAGGACACCGACGTCCTCGCCAAGTACGTCTACAGCCGCACCGACCGGGAGATCTGCAAGCCCGTCCTAGACCGGCTGACGGCCGATCAGGACCGCACGACCGGTGACTGGAGCCGGTTCTGGGCTGAGCGTGACTATGTCAAGGACGTACGGAAGATCAGGGCCGGGGTCTTCGCGGTGCACGGCGGCAACGACTGGAATGTGAAGACCCAGCACTTCGGGCAGTTGTGGGAGGCCCTGAAGAAGTACGACGTGCCGCGCAAGCTGTGGCTGCATCAGGCGGGCCACACCAACCCCATGCCGCTGCGGATGGAGGAGTGGCTGCGGCAGCTGCACCAGTGGTTCGACTACTGGCTGTACGACCTGGACAACGGCGCGCTGGACGCACCGCGGGTCGATGTCGAGCAGTCCGACTTCAGCTGGCGTCAACAGTCCGAGTGGCCGGCGCGCGGCACCCGTGATGTGACGCTGCGGCTGAACAAGGGTGGCCTCGCGCCGCTGCCCGGCCCGCCGGTCAAGCAGTCGCTGACGGACGAGGGCCGCACGGTCACGGCGGAGCGGCTGGCAGCCGATCCGGATACGGCGAAAACGAACCGGCTGGCGTACACGACCGGCCCACTGCCGCAGGATCTGCGGGTCAACGGCGTGCCCGAGGCGTCAGTACGGGCCTCACTGGACGGGACGTCCCCGTATGTGACGGCGCTGCTCGTCGACTACGGCACGGACACGCGCGCGACAGCGGGCACGGTCGCGGACACCTCCAAGCTGATCTGCTACGGAGAGGGCATCCCCGAGGACACCGGCTGCACCTACCGGACGGTGCACCGCACCGAGACCGCCGACTTCAAGATTGTGTCGCGCGGCTGGCTGGACGCCCGTAACCGCAATTCGATCGCTCGGCAGGACAAGGTCGTGGAGGGCCGTGAGTACCGGCTGGAGTGGTCGATGCAGCCTCAGGACTATGTCTTCAAGAGGGGACACCGGCTGGGTGTGGTGCTGATCTCGACGGACTACGACTACACGCTGCGGTATCCGGCAGGGACGCGGATGACCGTACGGGCCGGGGTCAGTACGGTCACGCTCCCGATCGGGAGGCCGTAAGTCCCGTACACCTCACCCGTGCACCGGATAGGAGGCCTGGAAGTCCAGGCGCGCGTCGGCGCCCTCGCCGATGCGCGCCAGGACTGCGTCGAACTCCATGAACTCCTCCCAGACCGACCGCCTGGCCGGAATTGTTTCTCGAACTGCCATCATCTAAGTTAGGTCAGCCTAACCTAAGAGAGTCGGGGAGCAGTGTGAACGCAAAGATCTACCGGGACGCCTGGGGGATCCCGCATCTGCGGGCCGGCAGTCCGGACGAACTCGCCTACGTCCAGGGGCGCAACGTCGCGGCGGACCGGGCCTGGCAGATCGAGGTCGAGCGGCACCGTTCGCAGGGCACCACTGCCGCCTTTCTCGGTGCGGAGGCCGTCGGCTGGGACCGCTTCGTACGCCAGGCGCGCCTTGACGACACCGCGCGGCGCTGCTTCCGCAGCCTCGACGCGAGCACCGCCGTGTGGCTCACCAGGTACGTCGACGGTGTCAACGACTCTCTCGCCGACGGGGCTCGCCGCGCTCCGCAGTTCGCCGCCACGGGGCTTGCCCCCGGACGGTGGGAGCCGTGGACGCCACTGGGGATCTGGCTCAGCGCGCACATTCTCTTCGCCGGCTTTCCGACCAAGCTGTGGCGAGAGGAGGTCGCCCACGCCCTCGGCGACGACGCGATCGAGCTGTTCGCCACCGACGGGAACCGCACCTCGGGAAGCAACGGCTGGCTCGTCACCGGCGAGCGCACGGTCACGGGGGCGCCGCTCATCGCGGGCGACCCCCATCGGTTCATCGAGGACCCGGGGATCTACCAGCAGATCCATCTGTGCTGCCCCGAGTTCGACGTGGTGGGACTGGCCGTGCCCGGCGTCCCCGGCATCGCGCACTTCGCGCATACAGGCAGCGTGGCATGGGCGATCACCAACGCCATGGCCGACTACCAGGACCTCTACCGGGAGCGCCTGCGAAGACGGGGAGCGGAGGTGGAGTCGCTCGGCCCCCAGGGCTGGCGGCCCGCGTCCGCGCACCGGGAAATCATCGAGGTGGCGGGCGGCGACCCGGTCGAGATCGAAGTGATCGAGACCGAGCGCGGGCCTGTCGTGATCGGCGGCGTCGACGAGGCGACCGCGATCAGCCTCCGTCTTCCCCCGCGGGTCGGCGGGGACCTGGGCTTTGGCGCACTGCCCGCGCTGCTGCGGGCGCGGACCGTCGACGATGTGGACCGCGCCCTCGACCAGTGGGCGGAGCCCGTCAACGTCGTACAAGCCGCCGACACCGCGGGCGGACTGCTGCACCGCGTCGCCGGCCGGGTGCCGCAGCGGCACCGGGACAACACGCTGCGTGTCGTGCCCGCCTGGGAGGCGGTGTACGAGTGGCACGGTCCGCACGAACCACTACCCCGCGAGACGGTCGACGGCATCGCCGTGATGGCGAACCAACGAGGTCTGGCCGCTCCCCTCGGGGTCGAGTTCGCACCCTCGCACCGGGCCGAGCGCATTCGCAGCCTCCTTGAGCAGTCGGCCACGTGGTCCGCCAAGGACATCGCGACTGTCCATATGGACACTCAACTCGCCTCCGCCAAACCGTTGTTGGAACTGGTAGGCAGACTCGACGGGTTGAGCGCCGGCGCCACACTGCTGCGGGACAGGCTGGTGGGCTGGGACATGCGGATGGACGCCGAGAGCACGGACGCGACGGCCTACGCCGACGTGCGGTCGGCGGTCGTACGCCGGATCGCGGCCCACCTGGCACTGCAAGAGCTGGCGGAACGGGTCGAGGCCGCGCCGTATCCACAGCTTTTCGCGCCCTGGCTGGCCGTCGTCCCCCGGGTCGCCTTCGCGCTGGAGGGGCTGCTCACGGCGGACGCGCTGCCCGGCATCGACCGTCCGGCGGTCGTGCGGGAGGCCGTCGAGGAGGTGGCCGCCGCCGGCCGGACAGCAACACCCTGGGGCGAGCGGCACCGGCTCGCTCCCTGGCAGGCGCTGCCCGACGCGCGTCCCGAGGTGTGGCAGGGGCTCTCCGGCGACCACGACTGTGTGCTGTCCACGTCGAGTGTGCCGGGCCTGACCGACCTCAGCTCACGGGGACCGGCGGCGCGCTACGTATGGGACCTGGCCGAGCGCGAGGACAGCCTCTGGGTGGTCCCGTTCGGCGCGTCCGGCATCCCCGGCGACGCCCACCACCGCGACCAGCTGCCGCTGTGGCTGCGCGGCGAACTCGTCCCCGTCATCACCGACTGGAACCGACTCACCGAGGAAGGCATGACGTCCGAAACCCCCGCCCGCCGCGAGGCCGTGTACGAACAGACTGTCGACGGCTTCGGGACGGTACGCATCGTCCCGCTGGATCCCGCCGCCGACGTCGATCTGATCCACGGTTGGGTCACCGAGGAACGGGCCCGGTTCTGGGGCATGGCCGACCACACCCGCGAGCAGGTCCTGGAGATATACGAGTATCTGGACTCGCTCACGACCCATCACGCCTTCCTGGTCCAGCGGGACGGCGAACCGGTGGCGCTCTTCCAGACGTACGAACCGGACGCCGACCCGGTCGGCGAGTGCTACGAGGTGCAGCCCGGCGACTACGGCATACATATCCTCATCGGTCCCGCGGACGGTGGTACGGAGCGGGGCTTCACCGGCGAAATCTTTCGCGTCCTCATCGCCTACGTGCTGGCCGACCCGGAGCACCGGCGGATCATCGTCGAGCCGGATGCCCGCAACCAGAAGGCCATCGAGCGCATGGTCCGCGCCGGGTTCGAGCTCGGACCGGAGATCGACAAGCCGGAGAAGCGGGCGCGGCTGGCGTTCTTCAGCCGCGAGCCGCAGGAGCGCCGCGGCTGAACGACCCGGGCCGACCGGCTCGGGCTGCACCCCGGACGACCGGCTGGGCCCGGGCTACCAGCTGGGCCCCGGACGACCGGCTGGGCCCCGGATGCGGGCCCGGCCGGTCGGCGCGGCGGGGCACGCCGTTCGGAGCAAGAGGCCCGGCCCGTCAGCCGGTCAGGCGTGCTGGTCGAGGAAGTCGGCGACCAGCTCCGCGAACTCGTCCGGGGTGGCGATCCGAGTGCCCAGCTGTTCCGCCTTCTCCCGCTTCGATCCGGCGTTCTCACCGGCGACGAGGAGCGACGTGCGCTTCGAGACGCTGGAGGACGACTTGCCCCCGGCCCGCTCGACAAGTTCGTTCATCTGATTGCGGGACAGCTTCTCCAGAGCTCCGGTCATCGCGCCGGTCACCACCACGGTCATGCCGTCCAGCGGGGACGCGTCCGCATCGGCCGAGTCGTCGCCTTCTTCCGCCTTCCCCGCTTCGGGGGGCGGGGTCGCACCGGGCTCGGTCATATTGACGCCCGCTGCGGTCAGCTTGTCGATGAAGGGGCCCAGTTCGGCGAGCTCGGCGACCACCAGCCTGGCCTTCTCCACACCGATGCCGTCGACCTGCTGAAGGGCTTCATCGTCGGCCGCGCGTATGTGCTCCATCGTCGCGAAGTGGCGGGCGATGCGGCGCGACATCGAACGGCCGGTGCCGCGTACGCCGAGCGCGCAGAAGACCCGGGACAGCGGCCGCGCCTTCGCCCCCTCGATGGCCGCGAGCAGATTGTCGGTGCTTGTCTCCCCCATCCGCTCCAGGCCGAGGAGCTGTTCCCGGTTGAGCGTGAACAGATCGGCGAAGTCGCTGACGAGTTGCGCTTCGACCAGCTGGACGACGCGGGTCGCGCCGAGGCCCTCGATGTCGAGCTGGTCGCGTCCGGCCGCGTACGAGACGGAGGCCACCAGCCGGCAGTCGCGTCCCCGCACACACCGCCAGCGCTGCTCGGAGCTGTCGATCTCCGAGCCGCACTGCGGGCATGCCTCGGGGAAGGCGATCGGCTGCTCCTCGCCCGTCCGCAGATGGGCCACCGGCGCCTCGATGCGGGGGATGATGTCGCCCGCCTTGTAGACCATGACGCGATCGCCGATGCGCAGGTCGCGTCGGGTGATGTCGGCGGGGTTGTGGAGGGTCGCATAGGTGACGGTCGATCCGTCGATCTCCACCGGCTCCAGCACGGCGCGGGGCGCGATGATGCCGGTGCGTCCCACGTTCCACTCCACGCCGAGGAGGGTGGTGACCTTCTCCACGGCGGGCAGCTTGTACGCGATCGCCCAGCGCGGAGCCCGCGAGCCGGACCCGGCGGCGGCCTGATCGGCGGCGAGGTCCGCCTTGATGACGATGCCGTCGATACCGAACGCCAGCTCCGGCCGCAGCGCCGCTATTTCATCGACACGTGCCTGTATCCCGTCGACCGTCGCCAGGGTGCGCGGCGCGACCGGGGTGGCCTCGGCGGTGTGCACACCCAGGCCCGAGACGTAGGTCATGAGGCTGCTGTGCGGCCAGTCCCGCAGTTGCCCGGCGAGCCCCGCGTCGGAGGCGGCCAGCGGCAGTGCGCCGTAGCCGAAGAACGTCATCTCGACCCGGTATTGGCGGTCCTTGGCGCGCAGCGTGCCCGCCGCGCCGTTGCGCGGGTTGGCGAAGGGCGCGCCGCCGTGCGCGGTGCGCACCGTGTTGGCCTGCTCGAACTGCTCGTTGGTCATCAGCACTTCGCCGCGCACCTCCAGCGTGACCGGCTCGGCGAGCCGGTCCGGCAGGCCGATGACCGTGCCGATCGCGTGCGACACGTCCTCGCCCGCGCTCCCGTCACCGCGGGTGATGAGCCGGGTGAGCCGTCCGTCCTCGTACCGCGCGGCGATCGCGAGTCCGTCCAGCTTCGGCTCGACGCTCCACTGCTCGACCGTCCTGCCGATCCGGCGCTCCACCGATGCGACCCACGCGTGCAGCTGCTCGCCGGAGAAGACGTTGTCCAGGGAGAGCATCGGCACCGTGTGCGGCACATCCCCGACGGCCGCTCCCCCGGCGACCTTCCCGGTCGGCGACGCGGCCACTGTCTCGTCGGGATGGGCCTGTTCGTACGCGGCGATCCCGTGCACCAGGCGGTCGTACGCATCGTCGTCGAGGGTGCTCTCACCCGTCGCGTAGTACGCAGCGGCGGCCTGTGTCGCGGTCTCGACCGCTTCGGCGTACGCGGCGGAGTCGGCGAGAGCCGCGGCAGCGGCATGCGCGGCAGTTGAAGTCGTCATGGCTCTCATACTGCCGCCCACCACTGACAATGGCCCCGGCCCGCGACTTCGCCCGGGCGGCCGCACCTGCCCCCGCGCGCGGCCTCCCGCTCCGCTCGGGCTTCTGCTGGGGCTCTACTCCTCGCCGATCGGCGTGCCCTGGTGGAAGTACATCCGCCAGCCTTCCGAGGTCCAGCGCCAAAGGGAGCTCCGGCGGGCCCGGCGTCCGCCGGAGTCGGACACGTACGTCAATTGGACGAGGCCGGGAGCCAGCAACTTCCCGACCAGGTCGCTGACCGCGGTGGTGGTCACCGGCTCGCCAGGAGCCGGCGTGATCGCGCCCAGAATCGTCTTACGGTCCCAGCGCCGGCCCGAAGCGCCGAATTCGAAGAACTCCGGGTCCAGCAGCTCAAGGACCAGGTCGGGTGAGTCACGCACCGCGGGATCGAGGAGCCGCAGCTCCCTCTCGACGACGGCATCGACGGCCTGCTCCTCCTGGTCAGTCATGCCGGGAGCCTAACTCCCCACGTCATCGAGCTCGGGCAGACGTGCGCGGTCGGCCTTCCCGCTCGTCGTGTGCGGCACTCCGTGACGACGATCCTTGCGGAAGGCGCATCTCTGCGGCTCACATGGGGCAGTGCGTCAGAAGGGAAGGACTCTGCCTGACGGAGTCCGCAGGTCCAGATCGCGTGCGGGCTTCTGACGCACGGGTTTGCGGATACGGATCTGAGGAGTCTTGGCCATCGCACTCACCCTCTCGAGCCGCCGCCCGCACACGCTCTTCGGCCGCGTACCAGGGCGACACCACCCGTCCGTCGGGCAGCAGTTCACCCAGGTCGTCGGAAACGATCGCACCATCGCACAACAGGCTCCAGCCTGGCTAGGGACGCGATACAGCGACGCGGGCGACGCCATGGCCGACGCTCCCGCCGAGAGCCGATGACCCAACCGCCCGGCCTATGGCATATGACAAAGGCACCACCGTATCGAGTGTTGCCAAATCCCTTACGGGCCATCGCTCCCTGTGCAACAGTCGTAACGGTCCCTTTGTCGAGACTTGGCCGTGGCCGCGCCTGTATCGGAGTACGAGATGCCGTCCCATGTGTTCGCGGACCGTCCCGCCCCACAGCCGCCCGAGCGTGGCTCCGTCGACGCCCTGATCACCCGGACGCGTCGGCTGCGTGGAGATGTGGACGCCGTGCGCCGGGAGGCCGTTTCCGACGAGGACGACGCGCAGGGACGCTGGCAGCGGGCGCTCTGCGACCTGGCCGTCCACCATCTCGACGACCTCGGCGCGCACCTGGGACAGCTCAAGGAGGGCCTGCCTCAAGAGAGCCTCGAAGCCTTCGAGGACGAGCTCGCGGCGTACGAGGCGGACAGCGCCCAGAGCACCGGATCGCTCCTCAGCAGGGTCGGCAGCGCCCAGTGGAACCTCCTCACCGACGAGGTCAGCTGGTCCGACGAGCTCTATCAGATCCTCGGGCGCTCCCCGGAGAGCGGCCCCATGTCCCTGGACGAGCTGCCCTCCGTCGTGTTCGCGGAGGATCAGGCCCTGCTCACCGCGATGGTCACGGACTGTCTGGTCGACGGCCGTCCGATCGACGGCGAGTTCCGCATGGTCCGCAGCGACGGGCGGGTCCGTACGGTCCATATGATGGGCGAGCCCGTGCTCGACTCCGACGGCTCCACGGCCTCCATGTGGGCGGTGCTGCGTGACGTCAGCGAACTGCGCCGCAGCCAGCGGGCGGTGCGCGAGAGCCGTGACTCCCTGGAGCGCAGGGAGTACGTCGCGCAGACGGAGCGCCGACTCACCATCGAGCTGCAGGAGGCCGTCCTTCCGCCTTGGCGGGGTTCCCTGCAGTTCCCGCTCGACGGCCCCGCCACCCTCGATGTCTCCGCGCACTATCTGCCGTCCGCCAACAGCGCACTGATCGGCGGCAATTGGTATGACGCGCTGCAACTGCCGAATGGTGACTCGCTGTTAAGTGTCGGCGACCTCACCGGGCACGGAGTGACGGCTACCTCGTCGATGGCGATGCTGCTGGGCGCCCTGCGCGGAATGGCCGTGGCCGGGATCAGTCCCGGCCCGCTGATGGCACATCTCAACCAGCTGCTCGAGACCTCGGTACAGCCCGCCCTCGGCAGTGCGGTGTGCTGCCGCTACGCGCCGAAGAGCCGCACGCTGTCCTGGGCCCATGCGGGACACCCCGCCCCGCTGCTCTTCCGCAACGGAACGGGGCGCGCGCTGACGCCGCCCGCCGGTGTGCTGCTCGGTGCGACTTCCGGTGCCCGGTACGAGCAGGCCGAGGTGCCGCTCCTCCCCGGCGATCTGCTGGTCCTGCACAGCGACGGCCTGACGCGTACGAGCGCGGCCGAAGAGGGCGACACGAAGCGGCTGCTGGCGCTGGCGCCGCGGTTCGCCGAGGCCCGAGATGCTCAGGAGTGCGTACGGGTGGTCGTCGAGGAGTTCGGTGAGCACGACCGCGAGCACGACGCCTGTGTGTTGGTCGCGAGGATCGGCTCGTAAGCCTCCCCGCAGGCGGACACGAGATGTTGGTGGATACGCAGTAGTGGACGGGCAATAGGCCGGGATTCGGGGCAGTGGCCGCTAGATCCCGGTGCTCCTCGGCTTCCTTGAGGGGCTGTTGGGCAGGGCCAGCTGGATCTCCTCGCGCAGATCCTGGATCTTCGCGTACCCCGCGTAGTGGCCCGTCAGCCGGTACATCTCCCGCAGCCTGTCCCACGTCCGGTGTGAGGAGGTCTCCCCCATCGAGACGAGTGCCAGCCTGGCGTAGCGGTCGGCCTGTTCGGGATCGTCGGCGATGAAGCAAGCCGATGCCAGTGAGATGTAGTCGAAGATCTTCGAGCGCTGACGCCCGCCTTCGCGCAGCTCCAGCGCCTGTTTGGCGTGGTTCTGTGCGGTGGTGGCGGCGGCCGGGTCGTGTTCGGCGAGGGTGCGGTACGCCAGTGCCTCCATGCCGTGCAGATCCGCCTCGTCGAACATCTGCATCCAACTCGGCGGCGGTACATCGCCTTTGTCCGAGACAAACAGTTCCTCGGCCTCGCCCAGCGTGCGGCGCATGGCCTGGCCCCGCCCCATCGAGGCCTGTGCCCAGGCCTCGATGGTGTGCAGCATCGCCCGGGTGCGCGGCAGGGTCTGTTCCCCGGAGCCGGACTTGGCGAGCTTCATCAGGTCGAGCGCGTCGTCGGGACGGCCCAGATGGACCATCTGCCGGGCGGCGCGGGAGAGAGCTTCGCCGGCGCGCGGGCGGTCGCCGCCCTCGCGTGCCGCGTGGGCGGCGATGACGAAGTACTTCTGGGCGGTGGGTTCGAGGCCGACGTCGTGGGACATCCAGCCGGCGAGCACCGCGAGGTTGGCGGCGACGCCCCACAGGCGCCGCTGCAGATGGTCGGGGTGGCGGTAGGCGAGCATGCCGCCCACCTCGTTGAGCTGCCCCACTACGGCCTTGCGCTGGAGCCCGCCGCCACGGGCGGCGTCCCAGGCGCGGAACACTTCGACAGAGCGCTCCAGTGCCTCGATCTCCTGCGACCCGATGGGGGCGGCCTCATAGCGGTCGAACCCGGCGGGGTCGGCGTGCAGGGGACTGTCGATTCTGGGGGCGTCCTGGGCGAGTGAGGGGTCGGTGTGCAGCCAGTCGTGCATGGCGCTGCTGAGTGCGGAGCCTGCGGCGAGCGCGGCACCCGCGCCCACCAAGCCGCGTCGGTTGAGCATGAGGTCCATTCCCGTGAATTCGGTGAGGACCGCAGCCGTTCGGTCGGGCGCCCACGGAAGACTGTCGGGGTTGTCAGCTCCCTCGACGTCTCTCCGCCTTCCCGTTCGCCCGCTCCGTACGAACCCGAGGTCCTCGATGGTCACGACACGGCCGAGTCGCTCGGTGAACAGGGCTGCCAGCACTCGGGGCACGGGATCGCGCGGGGTCTCCCCCATGTCGATCCAACGCCGCACCCGCGAGGTGTCGGTCGCCAGCTGAGGGTGGCCCATGGCGGCCGCCTGCCGGTTCACAAGTCTCGCGAGCTCCCCCTTGGACCAGCCGGCCAGGCCGAACAGGTCGCAGAGGCGGGTGTTGGGTTCTCCGCTCACGTCAAGCCCCCAGGTTCTCGGCTGAGTTGACAGTAACCCCCTGTCAGATGCGTGGCGACTATTCGCCAGGGTTCGCCAGGGTGCGCCAGATGGTGTGCCACCCGTCACCGGGTGTCACGTAGGAACGCGCCACCTCGGCCCGGCAGCCGCACGCATTCCCCAGGATGCGGACCGGCTGCCGGGACGGGGCCGCGCACGCAAACACGTCGGCACACGAAGGGATCTGTCACCCCATGTACACAGCATCGTCCTCCGTGTCCGCGCCGAACCGGCCGCAGCGCTCCCCCGCTGCGGGCGGCACCGGACCGTATCTCGACCCCACTCACGCCGGTCGGGCTCGACGGCCGGCGGGGACGGTCGGCCAGCCCCTCAGTGGGAGAATCGACTTGTCCGGCCCTCAGGGCGCGCAGCTGCGTATGGCTGTCGCGTCGGTGCACCGCATCTGCCCGGAGTTCAATCCGGTGCAAGTGCTGCGCCGCAGCGGACGCTCCGTACTGCTCGTCGGCACAACAGGACGTACGACGGCGGTAGCCAAGTGCTTACTGGACCACTCGCCCGTCTGGGCCGAGCGGCTCCGCCATGAAATAGCTGCATATCGCGCCTTCGTCCGGCACCGCCCACCGGTGCGGGTGCCCCGGCTGATCGCCGCGGATCCCGACAACTGCACACTGGTGATCGAGCGGATGCCGGGCCGGGCGGCGGCCCTTGCACGGCACCCGGCCGAGGCTCCGCCCCGTGCCGATGTACGGGCCGCCCTCGGCGCGCTCGCCAGGCTCAACTCCTGGCGGCCGCCGGCCGGGATGTTCGACGCCCCTCTCGACTATGCGTCGCGCATCTCGCGCTATCACGAGCTCGGTCTGTTCACCGACCGTGACCTCGGGGATCTGCAGAAGCTGCTGCACGGTCTGGCACATGCGGGCGGCCGCCAGGGCATGGGGCAGTTCTGTCACGGCGATGCGCTGCTGTCCAACATCCTGCTGTCGCCCGCGGGTCCGGTGCTGGTCGACTGGGAGCACGCGGGCTGGTATCTGCCGGGCTACGACCTGGCGACGCTGTGGGCGGTACTGGGGGACGCGCCGGTGGCGCGCCGGCAGATCAGTCAGCTGGCGCAGCAAACCGGCACTGCGGCGCGGGACGCGTTCCTGGTGAATCTGATGCTGGTGCTGACCCGGGAGATCCGTACCTACGAGACGGCTGTACAGCGGACGATGCGGGAGGCCCCGCCCGCGAGCAGCCAGACTCCGACCGGCTGTCTGTCGGCCGGCGAGGAGCAGCGGCTGCTGCTGCGGCGGCTGCACGACGACTGCGCAATGGCCCGTCGGGCCGTGCGTGCCGCGGTCGGCACTCGCTGACCGGCCGTCACAGAGGGGGAAGCGCGCTGCGCGTCCAGTGCCGACACACTGGGCGCGCAGCGCACTGTGATGCCACAGGGGTCATGGCGCGTGGAACTCCACCGCGTCCACGTCGAAGGAGTTGTGCTGCGGCGACGTGAAGACGGGACAGAGGGTGTGGGTTCCGGTGAGTGCTTCGACGGAACGGCCGTCGTGGCCTGGTAGTTGCCCCAGCCTCCGGTGTTCTGTACGGGGGTGGTGGCCAGCAGCTTGCCGCCCGGGGCGTCGGCGCGAAGTTCGATCGCGCCGACGCCGAAGGAGGATCCGCTCTCGATCGCGGACGGCCCCGAGTCCGTGCTGCGCCATGTGGAACGCACGCTGCACACTCCTCAAGGAGGCGGTCCCGGGCGGCGCGGCTGGCGGACCTGGGTCTGGACGCCGCGTCGGGCAGCGATGTCGTACGCCTGGTGAAGTCCGGCAACCGTGACGCGGTGCGCAAGGCCATTGAGCACGCCCTCTCCCCTGCTCAGGTGGACCGCCGGCCGGCGCGGGCCGCGGCCTCCTGAGGCCATTCCGGGGAACTCACCTTCTGTATACGAATATTGGTCCACTCCACTGACGCGCCGCAGGCCTGCGCCCTCTTCCCGCGAAACTCCGTGACACCGGTGCTGACATGCGAAATCCTTCCGGCGGAGGTTGATTGACGGATCGTCCGGAAGCAGATACCCATACCCCTGTGGCGAGTCCGACCCCACAGGCCCCGCCGCGCCCCACCCGTCACTGGAGGCTGCCTTGCCAGGATCCGCCCCCGCACGTGAGACCCACGAGACACGAGCCCGCCGTCGCATGCTCAGGACAGCCGGCGCGGTGGCCTCGGCCGCCCTGCTGCTGCCACTGGTCTCGGCCGGTCCGTCGGCCACCGCCGAGCGGCGCGCCTCCGACGCCCTGCAGCGGGACTTCGCCGCGGCCGCCGAGCGCTACGGCGTGCCGCAGAGTGTGCTGCTCGGCGTGTCGTATCTGCAGTCCCGCTGGGACACGCACGGGGGCGCGCCCAGTGTCACGGGCGGCTATGGACCGATGCATCTGACCGATGCCGCTGCCGCGCTGGCCGAGGCGCCGCACCACTCGGACGGCAGTGAGGACGCGCGCGGCGACGACGCCCGTCCCGCCCGACGGACCGCCCCGGCCGAGCTGCCGAGGGCGGCCGCACTCCCGGCCCGACTGCGGACCCTGGACCGGGCGGCCAGGCTCTCCGGTTACCGCGCCGATCAGCTGCGCGACAACGCCGCCGCCAATGTGCACGGCGGCGCGGCTCTCCTCGCCGACGCCCAGAAGAAGCTGGGGCGGCCGCTGAGCGAGGACCCCGCCGACTGGTACGGCGCGGTCGCGCGTTTCTCCGGCGCGGACGACACGGCGACCGCGACGACGTACGCCAACGACGTCTTCGACGTGATCCGTACGGGCGAGTCGCGCACCACGGACAGCGGCCAGCGGGTCGCGCTCGCTGCCCTCCCGGCCGTGGCCCCCGACCCGTCGCAGACTGCGGGTCTCGGCCTGCGGACCGCCGACGCACGGCAGACGGAATGCCCCCGGACGGTGGCCTGCGAGTGGATCCCCGCGCCGTACGAGGAGTTCGGCGACGGCGACTACGGCAACCACGACCTGGCGGACCGGCCCGCGTCCCAGTCGGTCAAGTACATCGTCATCCATGACACCGAGGGCTCCTGGGACACCACGATCAAGCTGGTGCAGGACCCGACGTATGTGTCCTGGCAGTACACCCTGCGCTCGTCGGACGGGCACGTCGCCCAGCATGTGCCCCTCAAGGACGTGGCCTGGCACGCCGGCAACTGGTACGTGAACGCCAAGTCGGTGGGCCTGGAGCACGAGGGCTTCCTGGTCTCGCCGGACGCCTGGTACACGGAGGCGATGTACCGCTCGTCGGCCCGGCTCGTGAGGTATCTCGCCTCGCGGTACGCAATCCCGCTGGACCGTCAGCACATTCTCGGGCACGACACTGTGCCGGGCACGACCGCCGCGACGATCCGCGGGATGCACACCGACCCGGGTCCCTACTGGGACTGGGCGCATTACTTCACCCTGCTCGGCAGGCCCCTTTTGCCGGCCGCGGGCCCGAACAGCGCCGTGGTGACGATCCGCCCCGACTACGCCACGAACCAGCCGCTGTACACCGGCTGTGTGAAGGCGGGCCAGGCCTGCGCGCCGCACGGATCCGGCGCGGTGCGGCTGCACACCGCGCCCGCCGAGGACGCCCCGCTGGTCAAGGACGTCGGTCTGCGCCCGGGCGGCGAGGACTCGACGAACGGCGTCAACGACACGGGTGCGCGTGCCTCGACCGGCCAGCAGTACGCGGTCGCCGGGCGCGAGGGCGACTGGACGGCGATCTGGTACCTGGGGCAGAAGGCGTGGTTCAACAACCCGCGCAGTGAGCCGACGGCGGTGGGCGCCCGGGGCTGGACACTCACCCCGAAGGACGGCGCTGCCGACATCCCGGTCTACGGGCGTGCCTACCCGGAGGCGGCGGCCTACCCCGTCGGCGTCCCGGTGCAGGCGATCTCGCCGCTGCCCTACAAACTGCTCGCCGGCCAGCGGTACGTGGTGGGCGACCGGGTGCCGGGCGAGTATCTGTACGCGCCCACCTTCGACACGGCCGGCCACCGGGTGGTGCGCGGCCAGGAGGCATACTACGAGATCCAGTTCGGTCACCGGGTGGCCTTTGTGAAGGCCTCCGACGTGCGCCTGGTGCGCTGACCGCCAGCTGCGGTGCGTCACCGTTCGTGGGGTCCGGTGGCGCACCGCACTCTCCTTGTGTGCTTGTGCGACTAATAGTCCGTGCGGCGTGGCCCACAGGGACGACGGGTAGGGGTGGGCCGTTCCTGACCGGTCCGCGCCTGCGTGCGCGGATGCTCACGAAAGGCCCTCGCACACATGGCACAGCCCTTCGTACTGCCGGATTTCTACGTCGCATATCCCGCGCGCCTCAATGGGCATGTCGAGGAGGCACGGCGCCACACCAAGGAGTGGGCCCGCCACATGGGGATGCTCGAAGGATCCGGCATCTGGGAGGGGAGCGATCTCGACGCGCATGACTACGCCCTGCTGTGCGCGTACACCCATCCCGACTGCGACGCCGCCACTCTCTCCCTCGTCACGGACTGGTATGTGTGGGTCTTCTTCTTCGACGACCACTTCCTGGAGATCTTCAAGCGCACCCAGGACCGCGAGGGCGGCAAGGAGTATCTGGACCGGCTGCCTGCCTTTATGCCGATGGACATGGCGCAGGGCACTCCCGAGCCCACCAATCCGGTCGAGGCCGGTCTCGCCGACCTGTGGGCGCGCACTGTGCCCAGCATGTCCGACACTTGGCGGGTGAGGTTCGCGGAGGCCACGAAGAACCTGCTCAACGAGTCCCTCTGGGAGCTGACCAACATCAACGAGGGGCGGATCGCCAACCCCGTCGAGTACATCGAGATGCGCCGCAAGGTGGGCGGCGCGCCCTGGTCGGCGGGGCTGGTGGAGTACGCGGCGGGGGCCGAGGTGCCCGAGCCTGTGGCCGGTTCCCGCCCGCTGCGGGTGCTCACGGACGCCTTCGCCGACGCTGTTCATCTGCGCAACGACCTCTTCTCCTACCAGCGGGAGGTCGAGGACGAGGGCGAGCTCAGCAATGGCGTGCTGGTGCTCGAGACCTTTCTGGGCTGTACGACGCAGGAGGCGGCCGAAGCCGTCAATGATCTGCTGACCTCGCGGGTCCAGCAGTTCGAGAACACCGCGCTTACCGAAGTCCCCGCGCTCTGCCTGGAGAAGCGACTGGACCCGGCGGAGTGCGCGGCGGTCGCCGCGTACACCAAGGGACTTCAGGACTGGCAGTCCGGCGGCCATGAATGGCACATGCGCTCCAGCCGCTATATGAACGAGGGGGTGGACACCGGGCGGCCCCTGCTGGGTGGTGTCCTTGGTACCTCGGCGCTCGACATCAAGACGCTCTTCGGCCGCCCGGCAACCGCGCGGCTGCGCAGCCTCACCCATGTGCCGCAGCAGGTAGGGCCTTCACTGCTGCCGGAGTTCGACATCCCCTTCCCGCTGGCGCTCAGCCCGCACCACGAGGACGCCAAGAAGAAGTCCGTCGAGTGGGCGGGCCGCATGGGTCTGCTGAACGACATCTGGGACGAACGGATGCTGGAGGGCTTCGACTTCGCGCTCTGCTCGGCCGGGCTGGACCCCGACGCCACCCCCGAGGAGCTGGAACTCAGTGCGGAATGGCTGACCTGGGGGACGTACGGCGACGACTACTACCCACTCGTCTTCGGCCGTCCGCGCAACCTCGTCGGCGCGAAGGCCTGCACCGACCGGCTGATGGACTGCATGCCGGTGGACGAGCCGGCCACCGGCCGCGCGGTGGCGGTGAGTCCGCTGGAGCGGTCTCTCGCCGATCTCTGGGCACGCACCGCGGGGCCGATGGGTCCCGAGGCACGTGTCGCGCTGCGCACGGCGCTGGACGACATGCTCGAAAGCTGGCTGTGGGAGCTGCACAACCAGGCCCAGCAGCGGGTCCCCGACCCCGTCGACTACATCGAGATGCGGCGGCTGACCTTCGGCTCCGACCTCACGATGAGTCTGTCCCGGCTGCGGCACGCGCACCAGCTGCCACCGGAAATCCTGCAGAGTGGGACGGTACGCAGCCTGGAGAACTCCGCCTCGGACTACGCGGTGCTCCTCAACGACCTGTTCTCGTACCAGAAGGAGATCGAGGTCGAGGGCGAGGTGCACAACGGAGTACTGGTGGTGCAGTCCTTCTTCGACTGCGACTACCCGACCGCCGTCGCGATCGTCGACGATCTGATGCGCGGGCGGCTGCGCCAGTTCCTGCATATCAAGGAACACGAACTCCCCATCCTGTGTGAGGACTTCGCGCTGGACGAGGCGGGCAGGAGCGCGCTCGATACGTATGTGCGGGAGCTGGAGGACTGGATCGCCGGCATTCTGAACTGGCACCGGGGAGTGCGCCGCTACCGGGACGAGGATGTGCGGCACGGCGCCGCGCCCCCGTGGCACCTGGGCGGTCCCACGGGCCTTGGCACTTCGGCGTCCCGCATCATCAGCAGGCTCGCCCGGTCCTCCCCCCTCGCGACATAACGCTTGGCCGCGAGGGCCATGAGGGTCCGCCCGGACGAAAGGCGTGGCCGGACGAAAGGTATGGCCGGAAAGGCGTCAGCCCTGCTGGAAGAGCTCCGCGGGCAGCGGCTTCAGCAGCGTGTACAGATCGTCGGTGATCGGCCGGTCCCAGCTGGCGATGGTGACCAGGACATTGTCACTGCGGTCGAACTGGACGCAGGAGATACGGCTTTCGGAGAGCTTGAGGCGGCGCACGATCAGCAGGTTGTCGCCCTGCATCACCGGCATGTCCTCGATGTTCACGACAGAGACGGGCTCGTCGTTCTCCAGGGCCAGCAGCAGCTGGGCCACCTCGAAGGGGGCCTCGCCCTCTTCGAGGTCGCGGGCCGGCGAGCCCTCCGGCAGATTGCCGATGATCATCGCGGGGCCGCGGCCGCCGAACAGGTCGTACCGCAGAAAGACGCCCTGGCAGGTGCCGTCGGGAGCGGGAAGCAGACCGGCGCCGAGATTGCCGGGCCAGTCTCCCGGATCCATGGCCAGGACGTCGAAGTCCGGGCCCGCGGGTGTGGCGGCGCTGCGGCGGCGGAGGAAGGACATACCGCCATGGTACGTGTCCGGGCGTACCCGGCCGAGTCGGGGCCCGCTGCCTCTCGGCCGCCGTCGGTCACCGTCCATGGCCGCCGCCCGTGCCCTCGGCCAGGCCGTCACGGAGGGCATCCGCCGGGCCTGCCTCGTCGGTGCCCGCCGTGCGGTGGTCGGCGGAGAGCGGACTGGTCACGGACCGTTCGTCCAGGTGCGGGGCGGCGACGGACGGCTTCTCGCGCGCGGTCAGGAGGGCCGCGCTCCGCTCACGGGCCGTGAGGCCCTCGGCCTCGAAGGCGCGCAGCCGACGGGCGCGCAGCCCGGCGGCGGCCAGTTCGGCCTCGCGCTCGCAGAGCCGGCGCCTGGACCTGCCGACAGGTCGCGTCATGGTGCACCCCCACGGCCAAGGCGTACGCCCGGCGCGATGAGGGGATTGCCGGACGGACGTCCTCAAGGCACCTCAGGGTACGCCCGCGGAGGCGAACGCGACCCTGTCCTGCGAAAGGCTTTGGCGGGCGCCGTTCGAGTGCTGAGGAAGCCCGGGGGGTGAGGGCGCTCAGGAGGGCGTCGACCGTCGCACCCGCCGAACGCCGACGGTCGCGGCTCCGCGCAGGCCGATGGTCGCGGCCCGCGCGGAGCCGGCGGCCTGGGTCAGGCCGATGTCTGGGTGTGGCCGAGCCCGGGTCCGGTCGTCCCGTTGATCTTCTCGATCGCCTGCCGGGCATGCTCACCGGGGGTCCGGGCCGTGAGCGACGAGACGGACGACGGCACGCCCTGCTGGGCCGACGGCGCGGGCCTGGCATGTCCCGCGGCCCGCGTCCGCAACCGATGGCTCGCGGCCTCGTCGAGTGTCACCGGGCGCTGCATCTGAGCGGCCAGCCGGCCCGCCTCCTGCCCCAGCGCGGCGACATCCTCCCACTGCAGGCGGACCACCAGACGGAGTTCGGCCTCCCCGTCCGGAAGGGCTTGGAGAGGCGGGTTGATGGGGTCACTCATGGGCTGATCCTCACGGTCTCGGGACGGAATCTCGCGGGAACGCTGCGCACCCCGGAATCCGGGGTGCGCAGAGTCATACGGGAAACTCGCCCGAGGTGTTCAGTCGATCCGAGCGTCCTGCTCGAGCACGAGGAAACGAGGACCCGACTGTCCGGGGGCGCCCGCCGGGCAGCGCTGCGACTCGGCCGGCGGCGGACCGGTGCCGGTCATGGTGGCGGGCCGCCCAGCGGCCTCACGCGGCAGGGGGAGCCGCCGCGGGGGCTGCCCCGCTACGTGAGGTCGAACTCCCCTTCACGGGCGTTCACGACGAACGCGCGCCACTCGGCCGGAGTGAAGATCAGCGACGGGCTCTCCGGCCGGCCGCCGTTGCGCATCGCGATGAAGCCCTCGACAAAGGCGATCTGGACGTCTCCCGTTCCCTGACTGCTCGACTGCCAGTCGGCGTTACTGAGGTCGAGTTCCGGCTTGTCCCAGCCCGAAAACATCTGCGTGGTGGTAGTGGTCTCGGCCACGTCCGTGCTCCTCCCGCGTCGTCTCCGGGCCTCAGACTAGCGATCGTCCCCGGCTGCGGACAGGCCGCGGAAGCAGGACCACGGCCGGTCCGCCGTCACGCGACGTACACCGATCGATCGGCGCGCCGTACACCGGTCGATCAAGTGGTGGGCGGCTCGGCGCCGACCAGCCACATGGAGAAGAACTGCGACCCGCCGCCATAGGCGTGGCCCAGCGCCTTGCGGGCCCCCGCCACCTGGTGTTCGCCCGCCCGGCCGCGCACCTGGAGGGCCGCCTCGGCGAACCGGATCAGGCCGGAGGCCCCGATGGGGTTGGTGGACAGCACCCCGCCCGACGGATTCACGGGCAGATCGCCGTCGAGTTCGGTCACACCGGACTCGGTGAGCTTCCAGCCCTCCCCCTCGGCGGCGAAGCCCAGGTTCTCCAGCCACATCGGCTCGTACCAGGAGAACGGAACATACATCTCCACCACGTCGATCTCCCGGCGCGGATCGGCTATGCCCGCCTGCCGGTAGACGTCGGCCGCGCAGTCCTTGCCGGCCCGCGGGGACACAAAGTCCTTGCCCGCGAACATCGTGGGCTCGCTGCGCATCGCGCCGCCGTGCATCCAGGCGGGCGGCTGCGGTGAACGGGCCGCGCCCGCACGGTCGGTGAGGATCATCGCGCACGCGCCGTCCGAGGACGGGCAGGTCTCGGAGTAGCGGATCGGGTCCCAGAGCATCGGTGACGCCTGCACCCTCTCCAGCGTGATGCCGTGCTCGTGGAGATGGGCGTACGGATTCTTCAGGGCGTTGCGGCGGTCCTTGTACGCGACGAGTGAGCCGACGGTGTCCGGCGCGCCGGTGCGGCGCATGTACGCCCGTATGTGCGGGGCGAAGAAGCCGCCCGCGCCGGCAAGCAGCGGCTGCTGGAACGGGACCGGCAGGGACAGGCCCCACATGGCGTTGGATTCGGACTGTTTCTCGAAGGCGAGGGTGAGGACGGTGCGGTGGACGCGCGATGCGACGAGGTTGGAGGCGACGAGGGCGGTGGAGCCGCCGACCGAGCCCGCGGTATGGACGCGCAGCATCGGCTTGCCGACCGCTCCCAGCGCGTCGGCGAGATAGAGCTCCGGCATCATCAGGCCCTCGAAGAAGTCGGGGGCCTTCCCGATGACGACGGCGTCGATGTCCGGCCAGTTCAACTGGGCGTCTTCCAGTGCACTTTGGGCCGCTTCGCGAACCAGGCCCGCGATGGAGACATCCCGGCGGGCGGCTACGTGCTTGGTCTGGCCGATGCCGACGACGGCCACGGGCTCTTTACTCACGGGCCTCTCCTTCGAAAACGGCGACCAGGTTCTGCTGGAGGCAGGGGCCGGAGGTGGCGTGCGCGAGCGCCCGGTCCGACGCGCCGCCATGGATGCGGGCGGCGGCCTCGCCGAGACGGATCAGGCCGGCCGCCATGACCGGGTTGGCGGCGAGTGCGCCGCCTGAGGGATTGACCGTGACGTCGTCGCCCAGCTTCAGCGCCTTGCGCAGGACGACCTCCTGCGAGGTGAAGGGCGCATGCAACTCCGCCGTGTCCACGGGCCGTTCGAAGGCTCCCGCGCGCTCGGCGGCGAGCCGGGTCGACGGCGAGTCGGTGAGATCCCGCACGCCGAGGCTGTGCGCCTCGATGCGGTGGTCGATGCCCCGGATCCAGGCGGGCCGCTCGCACAGCTCGCGGGCCCTGTCGCCGGCCGCGAGGATCACAGCGGCCGCGCCGTCGCCGATGGGCGGGCAGTCGCCGGTGCGCAGCGGCTGGACGAGATAGTCGCCCTGCGGCCGCGAACCCGCCAGCTGCGCATGAGGGTTGGCGGTCGCCGCGTCACGGCTGCGGGCCGCGATCGTCGCGAGAGCGGGTTCGTCGGTGGCGCCCGCGTCGATCAGCGCCTGGGCCTGCAGGGCGGCGAGCGCCACCGAGTCGGGCCACAGCGGTGCTACGTAGTAGGGGTCGAGCTGCCGGGTCAGCACATCCCGTACCGCACCGGGCGAGGACTTCCCGTAGGAGTAGACGAGCGCGGTGTCGGCCTCACCCGTGAGGATCTTCACCCAGGCCTCGTAGAGGGCCCAGGCGCCGTCCATCTCGACATGGGACTCGGAGATCGGCGGCCAGGCGCCGACGCCGTCCAGCGCCATGGTGAAGGAGAAGGCCCGTCCGGCGAGATAGTCGCTGGAACCGGAGCAGGTGAAGCCGATGTCGCTGGTCTGCAGGCCGGTCCGGCGCAGCACCTCGTGCAGCACCGGCATCAGCATCTCGACCTCGGAGAGCTCGTCGGTGCGCCGCAGATGGTCGGTCTGCGCGAAGGCGACGATCGCCACGTCTCGGGTCACAGGAGCTCCTTGTACGTGTCGTATTCGGCGTCGGGCTCGCCGGTGGGCCGGTAGTGGTCCGGATGGCGGCCGTCCTCGCTCCACACCGGTTCGACGCGCAGCCCCAGCCGCACCTGGTCGTAGGGGATGCCGCCGATACGGCCGTGCAGGGCGAGATCCGCGCCGTCGAGGGCGATGTGCGCGTAGACGTACGGCACCTCGATGTCGAGATTCGCCGTGTGCGCAGCCTTGATGTTGACGATGCAGTACGTGGTGACGGTGCCGCGCGGGCCGACCTCGACCTGCTCGTCGGTGGCGACGCCGCAGGTGGGGCAGGCACCGCGGGGCGGCACATAGACCTTCCGGCAGGAGGGGCAGCGCTCGCCGACGGTCCTGCGCTCGGAGAGGGCATGGATGTAGCCGGCCTGGGCGCGGCCGGGCGAATAGGTGTAGTCGAGCCGGGCGGGGGCGACGATGCCGGTCACCGCGTCGGCGAACTCGCCGCTGTGCCGGGTGACGTCAGTGGCCGGCTTCCCCTCGTCCAGGTCTGCGTCGTAGGGCTCGAAACAGGCGATGTCGGTGATGGCTCCGGTGCGCTCCTCGGCCCAGCGGATACGGACGCGCATGCCGCTGCGTACGTCCTCGGGGCCCGGTGCGTCGAGGACATGGAGGAGCGACGTGTCGGCGCCGTCGAGTCTCACCAGCACCCAGGCAAAGGGCGTCGCCAGCGGCTGGTCGCGGCGCGGGCCGGGGTTCCATGCCCAGGTGGTGACGGTTCCGGTGGTGGCGACCTCGACCAGATCGCGGATCTCCTCGGCGGTGACGGGGTCGTACTCGACGGGTGGTACGAGGACCTTGCCGTCGCTGGTCCGCACGCCGAGGACGGTGCGCTGGCGCAGCCCGGTGAGGAAGTCGGACTGGACGGGGCCGAGGGAGCGGGTGAAGGGAAACTCCACGACGAGGGGTGCGGTCAGCGCGTGTGGGGCGGGGGGCATGGGCGGCGCTCCTTCTGGGGGTCGGCGGGGGTGCGGAGGGGCCGCTGCGCGGGGCTGTCCCCGGCGGGCTCGAACTGAGCCCCGCCGGCGATTGAGGCGTGGGGGTCCCTCCACGCCCGCCAGGGCGTCGGGGGAGGGTCGGGGCGGATCCCCCCACGCGGCGGAGCCGCACATTGTCACAGTCGGGAAGGGGCGGGTAGGGGAAACTCACCCCCGGCGATACACCGCCCCCCGTTTCTCCGCGAACGCGCGCGCCCCCTCCTTCGCATCCGCCGTGTCAAAGACCGGCCACCCCCGTTCGAGTTCCGCCGCCAGCCCCTCCGTCTCGGTCATCTCCGCCGTCTCGTACACCGACGCCTTCACCGCCTCGACGGCCAGCGGCCCGCAGGCGTTGATCTGCTCCGCGACGGCGAGCGCCTTCTCCAGCGCGGTGCCGTCGGGGACGACATGGCCGACGAGCCCGATGTCCCGCGCTTCCGACGCGCTGTACGGGCGGCCGGTGAGCAGCATTTCCAGGGCGTGCGTACGGGGAATCTGGCGCTGCAGCCGTACGGTCGAGCCGCCGATCGGGAAGAGCCCGCGTCTGACCTCGAAGAGGCCGAACGTGGCGCTCTCGCCCGCGACCCTGATGTCGGTGCCCTGGAGGATCTCGGTCCCGCCCGCCACGCAGTGGCCCTCGACGGCGGCGATCACCGGTTTGCGGGGGCGGTGGTGGCGCAGCATGGCCTTCCAGTGCAGATCGGGGTCGGCCTTCAGCCGGTCCCGGTACTGCTCTCCCTCCATCCCGTTGCCCGCCAGGGCTTTGAGATCCATGCCGGCACAGAAGGAGCCGCCTGCTCCCGTCAGCACGATGGAGCGGATCCCGTCGTCCTCGTCCGCCTCCAGCCAGCCGTCGTACAGACCGACCAGCATCGGCAGTGAGAGTGCGTTCTTCGCTTCCGGCCTGTTCAAAGTGAGCACCAACGTGGCGCCTTCGCGCTGCACGGTGAGGTGTTCCGTGCCACCCATGGCTGTCCTCCCGTCTTCAGACCTAGAACAGGTTGCAGTAGGCGAGGGCCCAGTTCAATAGTTTTCTGACAGTCAGTCAGATTCTTCCGCGTCACCTCTTCCCAGTTGCACGCCCCGGCGCTCTAATGACCGGCGAGCCAGTCGGGCCGCGGTCAGGAGGAACGGTGGAGTACAACCTTGCCGACCTGTTCGAGTCGGTCGTCGACGTGGTCCCGGACCGCGAGGCGCTCGTGTACATCGACCATCCCGGCACGGGCGCGGAGCGCCGGCTCAGCTACGCCGAACTCGACGCCGCGGCCAATCGCGTCGCACACCATCTCATCGGGGCAGGCATCGAGCCCGGCGAGCATCTCGGCCTGCATCTCTACAACGGCGTCGAGTATCTGCAGACCCTGCTCGGCTGTCTGAAGGCACGGATCGTGCCGGTCAACGTCAACTACCGGTATGTGGAGGAGGAGCTGGTCTACCTCTACCGCGACGCCGATCTCGCCGCGCTCGTCTTCGACGCGGAGTTCACCGAGCGGGTCGCGGCCGCGCTGCCGAAGACCGAGAAACTCCGGCATCTGGTGCGGGTCGGCACGCCGCCGGACGGATCGCCGCAGCTCGACGCCGCCCCCTTCACCGAGGCCGAGGCCCTCGCCCCGCCCGAGCGCGGCTTCGGGGCGCGCTCCGCCGACGACCAGTTCATCATCTACACCGGGGGCACCACCGGTATGCCCAAGGGTGTGATGTGGCGCCAGGAAGACCTGTTCTTCTCCGGGCTCGGCGGCGGCGCGCCCACCGGCGAGCCGGTGGCGGCACCCGAGGAGCTCGCCGAGCGGGTGGCCGCGGGCGGCGACGGCATCACCTTCTTCCCCACTCCGCCTCTGATGCACGGCACCTCCACCCTCACCACGTTCATCGGCTTCAACTTCGGCCAACGGATCGTCGTCCACCGCAAGTTCGTGCCCGAAGAGGTGCTCCGTACGATCGAGAAGGAGAAGGTCACCAGCGTGTCGGTGGTCGGCGACGCGATGCTGCGGCCGCTGATCGACGCGCTGTCCGGGCCGATGAAGGCGGCCGACTGCTCCTCCCTGTTCAGTGTGTCGTCGTCCGGCGCGATCATGTCGGAGACGGTGCGGGCGCAGTTCACGGCGCTGGTGCCGCATGTGATGCTGCTGAACAACTTCGGCTCGTCGGAGTCCGGCTTCAACGGCACCGCGACCGACGACTCAGGACCGGAGAAGGGCTTCAGACTGCGGGTCAACGCCCGTACGGCGGTGGTGGACCCGGCGACGTACGAACCGGTGAAGCCGGGCGAGCCGGGCCGCATCGCCCAGCGCGGACACGTCCCGCTCGGCTACTACAACGACCCCAAGAAGACCGCCGAGACCTTCTTCCAGCGCGGCGACGAGCGGTGGGTGCTGCTCGGCGACATGGCGACGGTCGACGAGGAGGGCATCGTCACCGTTCTGGGCCGCGGCTCGCAGTGCATCAACACCGGTGGCGAGAAGGTGTATCCGGAGGAGGTGGAGCAGGCGCTCAAGTCGCATCCGGATGTGTACGACGCGCTGGTCGCCGGGGTGCCGGACACCAGGTGGGGCAACCATGTGGCGGCCGTGGTGCAGCTGCGCGAGGGCGCGCTCACGCCGACCCTCGACGACATCCAGACGCATTGCCGCACCCGGCTGGCGGGGTACAAGATCCCCCGGCAGCTGGTGATCGCGCAGGAGATCCAGCGTTCACCGAGCGGCAAGGCGGACTACCGCTGGGCACGGACGGTCGCGGTGGAGTCGGCCCCGCAATGACCTTCCGACCCGTCGTCGCGCACCCAAGGTTCCCGGACGCGCGAACCCGGGTCAGTCGCCGCAGACGGATCGGGGTTGATCGTACGAGACGGGGGCGCATTGACCGAGCCGTCGGCCTCAGTCCTCGCCGTCCGTCCGGCTGAGGATGGGCTCACCTTCGAAAATGCCGAGCCGCTCCCGGTAGAGCTCCAGTGGGACGCCGTTGGGGTCACGGATGTACAGGCTGTCCTCGACCCCGCGGTCGGGTCCGAGGTATTCGATGCCCGCCTCGTCCAGCGCCTTGCGAGCCGCATCGAACTCCGCGGCGCCCACCGACAGGGCGAGATGCTGCACCCCGCCGATCGTCTCCTTGATCGGCGGGTGCTCATGGCCCGGGAAGTCGAAGAAGCCCAGCAGATTGCCGTGGCCGATGTCGAAGAAGAAATGGGTGGAGCCGCGGTAGTCGCGGTTCTCGACGATCTCGACCAGCGGGAAGCCGAGAAAGTCCTGGTAGAAGCGGATGGTCTCCTCGACGTCGCGACAGATGAAGGCGACATGGTGGACGCCACGGGCGGCGGTCGGCGGCCGGTCGGACATCGGGCGCAGATGGCGCCGCCGCAGCTCCTCCCTACGGGCGTGGACGGCGTCGAGCTCGGCTCCCTCGGGCTGGGGCATGGCGGACTCCTTTTCGGGCTGCGAAAATATTTGCGGATTTCAACTTCTATCTCGCATCATCCCCCCTCGATCACGGCCCGTCCCGACGGGAGTGCGGTAATCGTCCGTACGTACCAGTAGGTAGGCCGAGAGCGCATGGTGCGAGCCGGGGCATGGCGTCGGCCGCCGGTGACGCGCTCGGCATTCACGAGCCCTGATTGCGGGAACCGACCTCTTGCCAGGAGACGGAAGATCCTGGATTACTGATCCCGGGGCACCACGACCGAATGATCGGTCGTCCGGTTTGGGACGGGAGTATCAAGATGGCGGACCTGCTGGACGCGGCGGAGCGACTCAGTCGCGAGGAGCTCGAGGCGCTGCAGCTCGAGCGGCTGCGGGCGACCCTGCGCCATGCGTACGAGAACGTCGGCTTCTACCGGCAGTCCTTCGACGAGGCGGGGCTGCGTCCCGAGGACTGCCGCACGCTCGCCGATCTCGCCCGGTTCCCCTTCACCGCCAAGGCCGATCTGCGGGACAACTACCCGTTCGGGATGTTCGCCGTGGACCAGACCGAGGTGCGGCGGATCCATGCCTCCAGCGGGACCACGGGCCGGCCCACCGTCGTCGGCTACACCGAGCGCGATCTGGACATGTGGGCGGATGTCGTGGCCCGCTCGATCCGCGCGGCCGGCGGCCGGCCGGGCCACAAGGTCCATGTGGCCTACGGATACGGGCTGTTCACGGGCGGTCTCGGCGCGCACTACGGCGCGGAGCGGCTCGGCTGCACGGTCATCCCGGCCTCCGGCGGCATGACCGCCCGTCAGGTGCAGCTGATCCAGGACTTCCGCCCCGAGATCATCATGGTGACACCCTCGTACATGCTCACGCTGCTCGACGAGTTCGAGCGGCAGGGCGTCGATCCGCGTTCGACGTCCCTCGAGGTCGGCATCTTCGGGGCCGAGCCGTGGACCGAGGAGATGCGTCGCGAGATCGAGGAGCGGTTCGCGATCGACGCCGTCGACATATACGGGCTGTCCGAGGTCATCGGCCCCGGCGTGGCGCAGGAGTGTGTGGAGACCAAGGACGGGCTGCACATCTGGGAGGACCATTTCTATCCGGAGGTCGTCGATCCGTTCACCGGCGAGGTGCTGCCGGACGGCGAGCACGGCGAGCTGGTCTTCACCTCGCTCACCAAGGAGGCCATGCCCGTGATCCGTTACCGGACGCGGGACCTGACGCGGCTGCTGCCGGGCACGGCCCGGGTGTTCCGGCGGATGGAGAAGGTGACCGGGCGCAGCGACGACATGGTGATCCTGCGCGGTGTCAATCTCTTCCCCACCCAGATCGAGGAGATCGTGCTGCGTACGGCGCATGTAGCGCCGCACTTCCAGCTGCGGCTGACCCGCGAGGGCCGCCTCGACGCGCTCACGGTGCGGGCCGAGGCGCGCGCGGAGGCGACGTCCGACCAGCGGGAGGCCGCCGCGCGGGCGATCGCGGCGGCCGTGAAGGACGGCATCGGGGTGTCGGTCGCGGTCGAGGTGGTGGACCCCGAGACCCTGGAGCGGTCGGTGGGCAAGATCAAACGGATCGTGGATCTCAGGACGAAGTGAAGCGGTCCCTCAGCTCACGCTTGAGGATCTTTCCGCTGGCGTTGCGCGGCAGCTCGTCCACGAACAGGACCCGCTTGGGGGCCTTGAAGTGGGCGAGTTTCTCGCGCGCGTGGTCGATCAGCTCGGCTTCCGTCACCTCACCTCGCGGGACGACGACGGCGGTGACCGCCTCGATCCAGCGGTCGTCCGGCAGGCCGATGACGGCGGTCTCGGCGACCGCGGGATGGGTGTAGAGGGCGTCCTCGACCTGCCGTGAAGCGACCAGCACTCCCCCGGAGTTGATGACGTCCTTCACCCGGTCGACGACGGTGTAGTACCCCTCGGCGTCGCGGACGGCGAGGTCGCCGGAGCGGAACCAGCCGTCGCGGAAGGCGTCTTTGGTCTCGGCCGGCTTGTGCCAGTAGCCCTCGCACAACTGCGGTGAGCGGTAGACGACTTCGCCCGCCCTCCCGTCCGGGACCTCGTCGCCGTTCTCGTCGACGACCTTCGCCTCCACGAAGAGTACGGGTCGGCCACAGGAATCCATCCGTCCCTCGTGCTCGTCCGGTCCCAGCACGGTAGCCAGCGGACCGATCTCGCTCTGCCCGAAGCAGTTGTAGAAGGCCAGGCCGGGCAGCCGTGCACCCAGTCGCTCCAGTACCGGTACGGGCATGATCGACGCCCCGTAATACGCCTTGCGCAGTCCGCCCAGCTCGCGGGTGGCGAAGTCGGGATGGTTGGACAGTCCGATCCAGACCGTGGGCGGCGCAAAGAGACTGTCCGCCTTCCCCGCCTCCACCAGATCGAAGATCCTCGCCGCGTCCGGCCCGTCGATGATGATGTTCTCCGCGCCGACCGCGAGATACGGCAGCAGGAACACATGCATCTGCGCCGAGTGGTACAGCGGCAGCGAGTGGATGGGCCGGTCGGACTCGTTGAGATCCAGCGCGGTGATGGCGCTGACGTACTCGTGGACGAGCGCGCGATGCGTCATCATCGCGCCTTTGGGCAGGGCGGTGGTGCCGGACGTATAGAGAAACTGCACCACTTCTCGCGCGTCCCGGTCCGGGTCGTACGGGCGTGGGGTGTCCAGCGCGGCGAGCAGCGAGTCGTCCGCCCCGCGCAGCGGGCGCACGGCAAAGCCCTCGGGGACCCGGCCCGCGAGATCGGGATCCGCGAGCACCAGCGCGCTGGCCGAGTCCTGAAGGATGTACGCCAGGTCGTCACCGGTGAGGTTCTGATTGACCGGCACATGGACCAGTCCGGCCCGCGCGCAGGCGAGGAAGGCGATCAGATACACGTCCGAGTTGTGGCCGTAGGCCGCCACCCGGTCGCCGTACTCCAGACCGTTCCCGATGAGCTCGGCGGCCGCGGTGGAGACGGCTGAGTCCAGCTCGGCGTAGGTCCAGGCCCGGTCCGCGTACCGCACGGCGGTGCGGTCCGGGGTGCGCCGGGCGCTGCGCCGCACGATGCCGTCGACTGTGCTGTTGCGTACACCGGTCATGGCGCGATCCTGTGCGGCGGCGACCTGAGGGTCAAGTACCCGGATACCGAACGGAATGTTGACACCACTCCTCTCGGCTGAATGCATGGACCAACTCTCTTTCTCTGCAGTCCCATTGGGAGGCACGTTGCTCTTCCGCACCCGCCTGAGACGGCTCGCGCTCACCGGCATAGCCCTGGTGACTGCCACGTCCGCGCTGCCGCCGGCCGCGGCCGCCGATTTCCCTGACCGGCACGACCGGCACCCTTCCGGCGGTGGTCTGTCCGCCGTCATCCGCTACACCGAGTACGGAATTCCACACATCGTCGCGAACGACTACGCGGGTCTCGGCTTCGGCACCGGCTGGGCGCAGGCAGCCGACCAGGTGTGCGTCCTCGCCGACGGCTTCGTCACGGTGCGCGGCGAGCGCTCGCGCTACTTCGGCCCCGACGCGGCCCCCGACGGCTCGCTCTCCTCGGCGACGAAGAATCTCTCCAGTGATCTGTACTTCCGCGGCGTACGCGACGCGGGCACCGTCGAGAAGCTGCTGGCCACACCTGCACCGGCCGGTCCAGGACGGCATGTCAAGGAGCTGATGCGGGGCTGGGCCGCCGGCTACAACGCCTGGCTGAAGCAGCGCCCCATCACCGATCCTGCCTGCAAGAACGCCGACTGGGTGGATCCGGTGACCACGCTGGACGTGGCCAGGCGCGGCTTCGCCGTCTCGGTGCTCGGCGGTCAGGGTCGGGGCATCGACGGCATCACCGCGGCGCAGCCGCCGGGCCAGGCACCGGTCGGCGCGCCCGACGCGGCGTCGACGGCGAAGGCCGCGAGTGAACTGTTCGCCGCCGAGAACGCCGACATGGGCTCCAATGCCGTGGCGTTCAGCGGCAGTACAACTGCGGACGGCCGGGGTCTGCTGCTCGGCAACCCTCACTATCCGTGGCAGGGCGGCCGCCGCTTCTGGCAGTCGCAGCAGACCATCCCCGGCGAGCTGAATGTCTCGGGCGCCTCGCTGCTCGGCACCGCCGTGGTCAGCATCGGCTTCAACGACAAAGTGGCGTGGAGCCATACCGTCGCCACCGGCGTGACCCTGAATCTGCATCAGCTGACGCTGGCTCCGGCCGATCCCACCGCGTATCTGGTGGACGGCAGGCCGGAGCGGATGACGAGGCGGACCGTCACCGTCCAGGTCAAGGACGGGCCGCCCGTGACCCGTACCCAGTGGTGGACGCGGTACGGGCCGGTCGTCACCTCTGTCGGCCCGACGCTGCCGCTGCCCTGGTCGGCCACGACGGCGTACGCCCTCAATGACCCCAACGCGTCGAATCTGCGCTCCTCCGACACCGCGCTCGCCTTCGGCAGGTCCCGCTCCACCGACGACGTGGTGCGGGCGCTGCGGCGCACCCAGGGGCTGCCCTGGATCAACACGATCGCCGCCGACTCCAAGGGCCACACGCTCTTCACCCAGTCGCAGGTGCTGCCGAGGATCACCGACGAGCTTGCGCAGCGCTGCTCGACCCCGCTGGGCAGGGTGACGTATCCGGCGTCGGGCGTGGCCGTGCTGGACGGATCGCGCGGAGACTGCGCGCTGGGCTTGGACGAGGACGCCGTGCAGCCCGGCATCTTCGGCCCGTCGAAGATGCCGACGCTCAAGGACGCTCCGTACGCGGAGAACTCCAACGACAGCGCCTGGCTGGCCAACGCCGACCGGCCGATCACCGGCTACGAGCGGGTCTTCGGGTCGATCGGCACCCCTCGCTCGCTGCGCACCCGAGGCGGCATCGAGGATGTGGCCGCGATGGTGGGCAAGGGCCGGCTGACCGTCGCCGACCTGCAGAAGCAGCAGTTCGCGAACCGGGTGCCCGCCGGGGATCTGGCCGCTGCCGACACGGCCAAGGCGTGCGCGGCACTGTCCGACAAGAGCGCCGAGCTGGGAAAGGCGTGCGATGTGCTGGCGCAGTGGGACCGGACCTTGGACACCGACAGCCGGGGCGCGCTCCTCTTCGACCGGTTCTGGCGGGGCCTGACCGCGTCGGTCCCGCCGGCCGAGCTGTGGAGGGTGCCGTTCTCGGCGGCCGATCCGGTGCGTACGCCGAACACCCTGAACACCGCGTCGCCCGGCTTCGCCCGTGCGCTCACCAATGCCGTCGCCGAGCTGCGTACGGCCAACATTCCACTGGACGCGCCGCTGGGTGAGCACCAGTTCGTCGTACGCAACGACAGGCGCATCCCGGTCCCCGGTGGCACGGAGGGTCTCGGCGTCTGGAACAAGGTCGAGCCGGTGTGGAGTCCGGCAGTCGGCTACACCCAGGTGGTGACGGGTTCGAGCCATATCCAGGCGGTCGGCTGGAACGGCGGGCACTGCCCGGTGGCGCGCACGCTGCTCACGTACTCCCAGTCGTCGAACCCCAATTCCCCGCACTACAGCGACCAGACCGAGCTGTTCTCGGGCGAGCGCTGGGTGCCGTCCCGGTACTGCGAGCGGGACATCTGGCGCTCGCCCGCACTGAAGGTGGTGTGGGTCAGGGGCTGACGCGGTTCAGGGGCCCGGACAGCCGGAGCGCTGTCCGGGCTCACATCGCGCGCTCGCGGCCTTCCCAGTAGGGGTCACGCAGCCGCCGCTTGTAGAGCTTGCCGTTCGGGTCGCGCGGCATGACCTCGATGAAGTCCACCGTCCTGGGGCGCTTGTAGCCTGCCAGTCGGCGCTCGCAGTGGGCGAGAATGCCGGCCGCGAGCGCAGCGTCCGGCTCGTGTCCCTCGGCGGGCTCGACGACCGCCTTGACCTCCTCGCCCCAGTCGGCGTGCGGGATGCCGAAGGCAGCGGCGTCGGCCACGGACGGATGGGTCAGCAGGGCAGCCTCTATCTCGGCGGGGTAGATATTGACGCCGCCCGAGATGATCATGTCGATCTTGCGGTCGCGGAGGAAGAGATAGCCGTCCTCGTCGAGGATGCCGAGATCGCCCACGGTGAAGAAGTCCCCGATGCGGTTCTTCGCCGTCTTGGCCTCGTCCTTGTGGTAGCTGAAGCCGCCGGTGCTCATCTTCATGTAGACGGTGCCCAGTTCGCCGGGCGGAAGCCTGTTGCCGTCGTCGTCGAAGACGGCGAGCTCGCTGATGGGCCAGGCCTTGCCGACGGTGCCGGGCTTCTTCAGCCAGTCCTCGGCGGTCGCGAACGCCCCGCCTCCCTCGCTCGCCGCGTAGTACTCCTCGACACAGCTCCCCCACCAGTCGATCATCGCCCGCTTCACATGGTCGGGGCAGGGGGCCGCGCCATGGATGGCATGCCGCATGGACGAGACGTCGTAGCGCTCCTTGACCGCGTCGGGCAGCGCGAGCAGCCGGTGGAACTGCGTCGGCACCATGTGCGTATGGGTGCAGCCGTACGCGTCGATGAGGCGCAGCATCTCCTCGGGCGTCCACCTGTCCATCAGCACCAGCGGATGCCCGATGTGCAGGGCGGCGCCCGCGAATTGGAGTACGGCGGTGTGGTAGAGCGGCGAGCAGACCAGATGGACGTTGTCGTCGAAGGGCCCGATGCCGAAGATGCCGAGGAAGCCGCCGAGGTGGGCCTCCTCGGGGAGCTTGCCGGACAGCGGACGGCGGATGCCGCGCGGCCGGCCGGTGGTGCCCGAGGTGTAGTTCATGACCCAGCCGAGCGTCCGGTCGTCGGGCGCGGACCGAGGCTGTCCGGCGAGGAGTTCGGCGTACGGACGGAATCCGTCGACCGCACCCACGGCGTAGCGGTGGCTCGCGGGCAGCTTCGCCTCGTCGGCGGCGGCCGTGGCGGCGTCCGCGAAGCGCTCGTGCGCGATGAGCACCACCGCTCCGGAGTCGGAGAGGATCCAGGCGATCTCGGGGCCGATGAAGTGGTGGTTGACGGGGACGAGATAGAACCCGGCCTGGGACGCGGCGAGATAGGCCGTGAAGAACTCGACGCCATTGGGAAGGACGACCGCGAAGGCGTCCCCCTTCTCCAGGCCCGCCGCGCGCAGGCCGTGGACGAGCTGGTTCACGGCGGCGTGCAGCCGCCCGGCCGTCCACTTCTCGCCATCGGGAGCGATCAGGATCGTCCGGTCCGGGTCGGCGGTCGCCTGGGCCCAGAAGCCTCCCGCAGACTGCGTCCGGGAGGATGGCTGCTCACTCACGACTGGCTCCTTCCGTCGATGCGGTTGATCCGGTCCACGGCACGCTCGAAGCCGCGTGTGAGGTCGTCGAAGACCTGCTGCACACTGCGCTCGGAGTTCATCCGGCCGACGATCTGCCCGACGGGCGTCCCGAGCAGCGCCCCGACTTCGTACTTCTGGATACGCGATACGGCGTCGGCGACGAGCAGTCCCTGGAGCGGCATCGGGAGGGTGCCGGGCCCGTTCGGGTCGTCCCAGGCGTCCGTCCACTCGGTGCGCAGCTGACGGGCGGGCTTCCCGGTCAGGGCGCGCGAGCGGACGGTGTCCCCGGAACCCGCCGCGAGCAGCCTTTCGGTGAGGGCCCGCGAGTGGAGGTCCGCCTCGGTGGTGGTGAGCCACAGGGAGCCGAGCCAGACGCCCTGGGCGCCGAGCGCGAGACCGGCGGCGATCTGCTCGCCGCTGCCCATGCCGCCGGCGGCGAGTACGGGCAGCGGGCTCACGGCCGCCACGACCTCCGGGGTGAGCACCATGGAGGCGATCTCGCCGGTGTGGCCGCCCGCCTCGTAGCCCTGTGCGACGACGATGTCGATGCCCGCCTCGGCGTGGCGGCGGGCGTGCTTGGCGCTTCCGGCCAGGGCGGCGACCAGGATGCCCTGGTCGTGGGCGCGCTGGACGACGTCCATGGGCGGGGAGCCGAGGGCGTTGGCGAGGAGCTTGATCGGGTGGTCGAAGGCGACGTCGAGCTGGCTGCGCGCCACCTGTTCCATCCAGCCGGTGATGCGCCAGCCGGAGGCCGCGCCCTCGGGGAGCTGCGGTACGCCGTGCTTGGCGAGGGTCTCCTCGACGAACTGCCGGTGCCCCGCCGGGATCATGGCCTCGATGTCGGCCTCGCTCACACCCTCCACCTTCTTGGCGGGCATGACGACGTCGAGGCCGTAGGGCTTGCCGTCCGTGTGCTCCTGCATCCAGTCGAGGTCGCGTTTGAGGTCGTCGGGGGCGGTGTAGCGGACCGCGCCGAGGACGCCGAAACCTCCCGCCCGGGTGATCGCGGCGGCCACCGCCGGAAAGGGCGTGAAGCCGAAGATGGCGTGCTCGACGCCCAGTCTCTTGCTCAGCTCCGTCTCCATGGGGCGCAGGATGCCGCAGTGGGCCGGACGAGGGAAGAGATTTTCTGATGCAGTGTCAGATTCTTTGCCGCCTTGACGGCCCCTGCCGCCGGTAAGAAAGTTTCACGTGTTGCGGAAGAGTTCGAAGGAATCTTTCAGGGAGGGTGAGGATGACGGAGGACTCGGCGGACAGAGAGATCAGCCGGCGCCGACTCGGCAGCGGCGTCCTGGCCCTGGGAGGTGCGCTGGTGATCGGTTCGATTCCGGGTGCCTCCGCGGCGACGCAGGCAGGAACATCGGGCGGCGGCCGTTCCACACTCCGGCGCGGCTCCGCCGAGCGGGCCGGGCTGATCCCGAGCCATCTCGACCAACTGGTCGCCGACGCCGAGAAGTTCCTCACCCCCTCCCCCAAGCACCCCTGGTACGCGGGAGCCGTGCTGCTGGCGGGGCGGGGCGGCACCGTGGCGCTGCACCGGCCCATCGGCAAGGCGGTGCGCTATGCGGCGTACGACGAGAAGACCGACGCGGGCGTGGAGTTCCCGGCGGAGCAGCAGATCCCGATGGCCGAGGACACCGTCTTCGATCTGGCGTCCGTCTCGAAACTGTTCACCTCGACTCTCGCCGTGCAGCAGATCGAGCGCGGGGCGTTGGAGCTGGCGGCCACCGTCGCCTCGTACCTCCCGGAATTTGGGGGCGCGGGCAAGCAGGACATCACCGTGCGCCAGCTGCTGACCCACACCTCGGGATTCCGTGCCTGGATTCCGCTGTACAAGGAGCCGACCCGGGAAGGAAAGCTCCGGCTGCTGTGGAACGAGTCCCCGGCCGGCCCTCCCGGCACCAGGTACCTGTACTCCGACCTCAATCTGATCTCGCTGCAGCTGGTCCTGGAGGAGATCACCGGTCACCCTCTGGATGTACTGCTCCGCAACGAGATCGCTGCTCCACTCGGGATGCACCGCACTCGCTACAACCCGCCCGCTTCCTGGAAGCCGAAGATCGCCGCCACCGAGGACGCCAGGCTGCCCTGGTCGGGCCTCGACCGCGGCCTGGTCTGGGGCGAGGTGCACGACGAGAACGCGTACAGCTTCGGCGGAGTGGCGGGGCACGCCGGCGTCTTCTCGCGCGCCTGGGACCTCGCGATCCTCGCACGCACGCTGCTGAACGGCGGCTCGTACGGCCGGGCCCGGATCCTTCGACCCGAGTCCGTGGAGCTGATGTTCACCGACTTCAACACCGCCTTCCCCGGTCATGACCACGGCCTCGGCTTCGAGCTCTACCAGCACTGGTACATGGGCGGGATGGCCACGCCCCACACCGCGGGCCACACCGGCTTCACCGGCACCAGCCTGGTCCTCGACCCGAGCACCGACTCGTTCCTGGTCGTGCTGGGCAACTCCGTGCATCCGGTGCGCAGTTGGCGCTCCGGCAGTGCGCCGCGCGTCGCCGCGGCCAACAACATGGCCCGCGCGGTCGCCGTCCGCCCCGAGCACGGCCGCACCGCCTGGTTCTCCGGCATGGCCGCTTCGACGTCCGCCACACTCACGCTGCCCCCGCTCGCCCTCACCTCGGGGCGTGCGCGGCTGTGCTGCTCGCTGTGGTGGGACACCGAGCCGGGCTCGGACGCCCTGTTCCTGGAGGGGTCGGCGGACGACGGGGCGACCTGGCGGGTGGTGCCGTTCACGACCGTACGCAAGGGGGCGGAGCCGCAGCCGCACCCGGCGGGCACCGCGACCGGCTGGTCCGGGCGGGTCTGGCACCGGCTCACCGCGGACCTCTCGGCGTGGCGCGACACCACGGTGCGGCTGCGCTGGCGTTACGCGACCGACCAGCTCTATGTCGGGCGCGGGGTGTATGTGGACGCGCTGCGGGTCGAGGACGGCGGCCGTCCCGTCTTCGACGAGTCGAGACCCACGGACGCGGCCCTGATCGAGGTGGAGGGCTGGGCGGTGTCGCGGGACTGAACTGGGGCGAAGCCCCAGTTACGGGAAGGGGCCAGGTGGAGCAAGGCCCGCCGCAGGCGCACCCGCACCCGCCGCGCACCGGCTCAGTGGCCGAGCACCGCCATCGCCGCGTTGTGCCCCGGCACCCCACTGACCCCGCCGCCCCGGACGGCGCCCGCCCCGCACAGCAGCACATTGGCATGCGCCGTCTCGACGCCCCAGCGCCCCGTGGACTCGGTCGCGTACGGGAAGGCGAGATCGCGGTGGAAGATATGGCCGCCGGGCAGGCGCAGTTCCCGTTCGAGGTCAAGCGGCGTCTTCGCCTCGATGCACGGCTCGCCGTGCTCGTCGAGCGCGAGACAGTCGGCGATCGGCTCGTCCAGGTAGGCGTCCAGCTCGGCGATGGTGGCCGCCAGCAGTTCGCCGCGCGCCTTGTCGTTGTCGTCGGCGAACAGCCGGGCAGGGGTGTGCAGCCCGAACAGCGTGAGCGTCTGGTAGCCCTTGGCCACCAGTTCGGGGCCGAGGATCGAGGGGTCGGTCAGCGAGTGGCAGTAGATCTCCGAGGGCGGCGCGCTCGGCAGACGCCCCTCGGCGGCCTCCCGGTAGGCGGTCGCCAACTGCCCGTACCCCTCGGAGACATGGAACGTTCCGGAGAAGGCATCGCGCGGGTCGACCGCTCGGTCGCGCAGCCGTGGCAGTCGGCGCAGCAGCATATTGACCTTGAGCTGGGCGCCCTCGGCGGGGGCCGGCGGCTCTTCGCCCAGCAGTGCGGCCAGCTCCTGCGGCGAGGCGTTCACCAGCACCTGGCCCGCCGCGACCGTGCCCAGCACCCCGTCGGAGCGGAAGCCGACCTCTGCCCGCCCCCCGTCTGTCTCGATCCCGGTCACCTCGTGCAGCACCGCGATCTCGGCGCCCGCCGCCCTGGCCGCGCCCGCCAGTGCGTCGGTCAGCGCGCCCATGCCGCCCACCGGGACGTCCCAGTCCCCCGTCCCGCCGCCGATCACGTGGTAGAGGAAGCAGCGGTTCTGGAGCAGCGAGGGGTCATCGGCGTCGGCGAAGGTGCCGATCAGTGCGTCGGTCAGCACCACACCCCGTACGAGATCGTCGGCGAACCGCTGCTCGATCGCCGCGCCGATAGGCTCCTCGAAGAGCGTCCGCCAGGCCCTCTCGTCGTCGATACGCGCACGCAGCCCCTCGCGCGTCGGCAGTGGCTCGGTCAGCGTCGGGAACACCCGCTCGGCGACCCGCCCGGTCATTGCGTAGAACTCCTGCCAGGCCGCGTACTCCCGCTCCCCACCGGTGAGCCTGGCGAACGACTCGCGGGTACCCGGTCCACCGACGAGCAGTCCGCCGTCTTCCTTCGGCGTGTACGAGGAGATGGTGCGTTTGCGGACGGCGAAGTTCAGCCCCAGCTCGCGGACGATCTTGTCCGGCAGCAGCGAGACGAGATACGAATAGCGCGAGAGGCGGGCGTCGACCCCGTCGAAGGGGCGGGTGGAGACGGCCGCTCCCCCGGTGTTTCCACGGCGTTCCAGGACGAGGACGGAGCGTCCGGCGCGGGCGAGGTATGCGGCGGCGACCAGGCCGTTGTGGCCACCGCCGACGATCACGACGTCGTACGAGGTGTGTGCGGGCATGGCCGGACCCTAACTGCTTGGTCCTGTCCGGTCGATCAGGGCGAGCCCGGCAGGATCCTGAAGGCACCCCCTCGGCCTGATCGGCCGGACAGTGCCTAATGCCCGTGGGCGGCTCGCTGCTGCCGCAGTGCCGCGACCCGCCGGTACAGGTCCACCGCCTCGGTGTGGCGGCCGAGCTGCTCAAGGCAGTGCGCCTCGTCGTTGCGGCTGGCCAGCGCGTCGGGGTGGTCCATGCCGAGCACCCGCTCACGGGCCTGAGCCACCTGGCGGTAGACGTCCAGCGCGTCCGCCCAGCGGCCCAGCCAGCCGAGCCCCACGGCCACCTCGCGGCGGCTGACGAGGGTGTCGGGGTGGTCCGCGCCGAGCACCCGCTCGCGCAGTGCGCACACATCGCGCGCCTCGGCCAGCGCCTCCTCCCAGCGCGCGAGCCTGCCCAGATTCACGCCGAGGCCGTGCCGTGCGCGCAGTGTCTCGGGGTCGGCGGGCCCGTGTATGCGGGTGCGGTCGTCGACGAGATCGCGGTAGAGCTCCAGGGCCTCCGCACTGCGGCCCAGCCGGCCGAGGCTGATGCCGATCTCGTAGCGCGCGGCGAGGGTGTCGGGATGGTCCGCGCCCAGCGCCCGGGCGCGTGCCGCGGCCACCTCCCGATAGGTGTGCAGCGCCTCGGGCCAGCGCCCCAACTGGCCCAGTGCATACGCCACTTCGTACCGGGTGACGAGAGTGTCCGGATGCTCTGCGCCGAGCACCCGGGCGCGCGCGGCGGCGACCTCGTACGCCATCCGGTAGGAGTCCTCGAGGCGGCCCAGCCTGCTGAGGTTGAAGGCGAGGTTGTGCCGGCAGCGCAGGGTGTCGGGGTGGTCGGGGCCCATGGTGCGCTCGCGGGACCCGAGGACCGCGGCGTACGCCTCGTGGGCCTCGAAGTACCGCCCGAGCTGGCCGAGGACGTACGCCATCTCCTGGCGGGCGCCGAGCGTCTCGGGGTGGTCGGCGCCCATGGTCCGCTCGCGCCCCTCGGCAACCCGGCCGAACTCGCTCAGGGCGTCCGCGGCCCGCCCCGTCCTGCTCAGCGTGAAGCCGACCTCGTAGCGGCTGGCCAGGGTGTCCGGGTGGTCGGGGCCGAGCGCGTGCTCGCGCTCGGCAGCGACGGCGCGGTGCACCTCGCCGGCCTCCTCCCAGCGGCCGAGCCGGCCGAGGCTGAGGCCGGCGTTGTGGCGGCCGGAGAGGACGGCGAGCAGGTCGGGCGGCGGGGTGGGGCGCTCGGGTCTGACCCGTGGCGGCAGCAGTGGGCCGCCGCGGGGATCGGTGTATGTGGTCCACTCGCCGGTCAGCCCGGCGGTGTGGTCGGGCAGGTCGGGCGGCAGGACCGAGGTGCCGGTGGCCTTGTGGCCGGTGGTCATGCCACGGGTCCAGGACGGCAGCCGCGGCTCGCGGGAGTCCGGCTGCTGGGGGCGGGGCCCGGGCAGGACCTGGTGCGTCCGCCCGTGGCGGGTGGCCGTACCGAACCGGCGGCGCAGGTCCTCGGCGTCGGTGGGCCGCTCCTCGGGGGTCTTGGCGAGCAGGTCGAGGACGATCCGCTGGAAGTACTCGGGAATCTCGGCCCGGTGGGTGCGCAGCGGCCGGGGCGCGGTGTCCCGGTGCCCGACGAGCACGGCCCAGGTGTCGTCGTGGTCGAAGGGCGGGGCGCCGGTGGCGATCTCGTACAGCACACAGCCCAGCGAGTACAGATCGCTGCGGTGGTCGACATGGTCGCCGCTGATCTGCTCGGGCGACATGTAGTGCGGGGTGCCCATGGCGATGCCGGTGCCGGTGAGCTTGGAGGTGAAGCCGATGTCCGCGCCGAGGCGGGCGATGCCGAAGTCGCAGATCTTCACGGCGCCGTCGGTGAGCCGCATGATGTTGGCGGGCTTCAGGTCACGGTGGACGATGCCCTGTTCATGGGTGTACGCGAGGGCGTCGGCGATCTGCTCGGCGATGTCGACGACATCGGGCACCGGCAGGGGCTGCTGTTTGTTCTCCTCGAGCAGCTGGCTGAGGTTGTGGCCCTCCAGCAGCTCCATCACCAGATACAGGACGCCCTCGTACTCGCCGAAGTCGTGGACTACGGTCACCCCGCGGTGCTGAAGTGCCGCGGCGACGCGCGCCTCGCGCCGGAAACGCTCCCGCAGCACCCGGGTGAAGGACTGGTCGTGCTGCGGTCCCAGCGGCTTGAGGCACTTGACCGCGACGCGCCGTCCGAGGGACTCGTCGCGGGCCCGCCACACCTCGCCCATGCCGCCGCGCCCGATGAGATCGAGCAGCCGGTACCGGCCTTGGATCAGCCTGGATTCCGCCATCGCGTGCTATCGCCCCCGTTGCTTCGCTGCGCCCTCCCCGGCCCGTCCAGTATGGCCTCCTGTCTGCGTAGTTTGTACGGGGCCGGGCGGCTGCCGGGGCCCAGCCGCGCCATCGCTTTCAAGATGTGACCTGGCGGCAGCTGCCAGCGGAGACGCGAGGGAATGCAGCGCAGCAGGTTGCCCGTGGCGGTGAGTTGATACGTGACGCGTTCGGGGGTGGGGGCGGGTCTGCCGTAGAGCTCATGGGCGTATGGGGGCAGTGCGTTGTACGCGAGCGTGGCCACGCGCCGCCAGAGCAGTTCGCGTGCCGGGACGAGGAGTGCGGTGATGGGTGGCCGCTGGAGGAAGTCGTCGACGTCGTGCGCCTCGGGTCCGGCGGCGAGTTGGGGACGGACCTTCGTGAAGTAGGCGGCGAGCTGCTCGGTGGTCGCGGGCACCTCGGCGGGGTCGAGGCCGACGAGGCGTGCGCCCTCGCGCTGTTCGGCGAGGTAGCGGTCGGCCTGGGCGTCGCTGAGCGGGAAGCCGGAGCGGCGCCCGACGTCGAGATATGAGCCGACCTCGGCGCAGTGCACCCAGAGCAGCAGTTCGGGCTCGTCGACGCCGTAGCGCTCCCCCGTCGCGGGGTCGGTGGCCCCCAGGCGGCTGTGGATGCGGCGGATGCGGGCGCCCGCCTGTTCGGCGGCCTCGGTGGTGCCGTAGCTGATGGTGCCGACGAAGTCGGCCGTGCGTATCAGCCGGCCCCAGGCGTCCTTGCGGAAGTCCGAGTTCTGCATGACACCGCGTACGGCCCGGGGGTGCAGGGCCTGGAGGTACAGGGCGCGCACCCCGGCGACCCACATCATCGGGTCGCCGTGCATCTGCCAGGTGACCGAGTCGGGCCCGAAAAGCCCGGAGTCAGCGTCCGTCATGGCTCGATCCTCCCCCACCGTGTCCCCCGACTTCCCAGGGACAACTGCACGCCGAGGCGTCAGGAGCCCATCATCTCGCGGACCCGCGGTGCCACGGGCCCTGGTGATCTCGTCTTCGCAACCCGGACGATCACCGGAAGCCTGACAGGCAGCGCCGTCGGCAACGAGGAAAGGCCCGGTTCCGCATCGTGCTCGCCATGGCGGCCGGCCGATCGGCCGCCGCCGCTGCCGCAGCCCAGTTCTGAGTACGTCATGCCAGGTCAGACCCTGTGATGTCATTCTGGAGCGCTCTTGGGCCGCAATGGCATCCGCGGCCGCGGAGATCTACTATCACGTGAAGGCATGACGCGCCCTGCGGTCGTAGGGAGGCCGGAATGGCGAAGGCCGGATTCGGACAAGCGGGCGGCCCCTCCTCGCCCTATCTGCCGATCGCCGAGCACGGCCTGATCGGCGATCTTCACAGTGCGGCGCTCGTGGGCACCAACGGCACCATCGATTGGTACTGCTGCCCGCGCTTCGACTCACCGAGCGTCTTCGCCTCCATTCTGGACCGGAACCGCGGCGGATCGTTCCAGCTGGCCGCCGACGTGCCGACGCGAACCCGGCAGTTCTACTTTCCCGACACCAACGTCCTCATCACCCGGTTCTTCGCCTCTGACGGGGTGGCCGAGATCCAGGACTTCATGCCGGTCACCGACGACTCGGGCGCGACGGCCCGGCACCGGCTGATCCGGCGCGTGATCTGCGTCCGGGGAACGCTTCCGTTCACGGCGCGGGTGGCTCCCCGCTTCGGCTACGGGGCCGAACCGCATTCCGCGCAGTTGCAGGGCAACACCGCACTGTTCCGGTCCAAGAGCATGTCGTTGGCGCTGACCGCCACGTCGCCTCTGGAGTGCGACGGCCGGGATGTGTGGTCGCGCTTCAAGCTTCTCGAAGGCGAGTCCGCGGTGTTCGCCCTTGACCAGGTCAGCGATGACGTCATGCCGCGGGCCTGCCCCCAGGCCGAGGCTGAGGACGAGTTCGAGACAACAGTCAGGTTCTGGCGCGGCTGGCTGGCCGGCTCGCGCTACCACGGACGGTGGCGGGAGATGGTGCACCGCTCCGCGCTCGTGTTGAAGCTGCTCACCTACGCGCCGACCGGTGCGATCGTGGCCGCCCCGACGACCAGCCTGCCCGAGCAGATCGGCGGCGAGCGCAACTGGGACTACCGGTTCGTGTGGGTCCGTGACGCCGCCTTCTGTGTCTACGCCATGCTCAGGCTGGGCTTCACCGGAGAGGCCGAGGCGTTCATGGGCTTCCTGTCCGAGCGGGGCATCATGCGCGGCAGCGGTCCCTCGGGTCCGCTGCAGATCATGTACGGAATCGACGGGCGCGGCGAGCTGCCCGAGCGTGAACTGCCCCATCTCGAGGGCTACCTGGGGTCCGCCCCGGTGCGAGTGGGAAATGCCGCCACCGGCCAGCTCCAGCTGGACATCTACGGAGCGCTCATCGACTCCGTCTATCTGTACGACAAGTGGGGCCAGCCCATCAGCAGCGATCGGTGGGACGAGCTCGGTGTACTGGTGGACTGGCTCTGCGACCACTGGGACCAACCCGACGACGGCGTCTGGGAAACGCGCGGGGGACGCAAGGACTTTGTGTATGCGCGGCTGATGTGCTGGGTGGCGATAGAACGGGCCATCCGGATGGCGAACCGCCGGGGCCTGCCCGCCGACCTGCCCCGGTGGCGGCAGAGCCGTGATGCGATCTACCGGCAGATCATGCAACGCGGCTGGTCCCCCGAACGGGGAGCGTTCGTTCAGCACCTCGACGACCATGTACTCGACGCCTCTGTGCTGATGATGCCGATGGCCAAATTCATCTCACCCACCGACCCCAAATGGCTCTCGACCCTGGACGCGCTCACCACGGACCTGGTGTCCGACTCATTGGTCTACCGCTACGACCCCGAAGCCAGCCCGGACGGCCTTCGCGGGGCCGAGGGCACCTTCTCGATCTGCTCCTTCTGGTACGTCGAGGCGCTCGCCCGCGCCGGACGGCTGGAGGAAGCCCGGCTGGCCTTCGAGAAGATGCTCACCTACGCCAACCACGTCGGCCTGTACGCCGAGGAAATCGGACTGACCGGCGAACAACTGGGCAACTTCCCACAGGCGTTCACCCATCTCTCACTGATCAGCGCCGCGTTCAACCTCGACCGCGCCCTCGGCTGACCGTGCCCGGTATTTCCAGTCGGCACTCGCTGACGTCCGTCTGGTCGACGAGGATCACGCAGGGGGCAGACCGGGGCAAATCCCCGTCGGGCAGCACCGCCTGAATGATCAAAGTGGCGGGGGGTTAGCATATGAGCACCGCCTAGCTCGAAAGATAAACCTGTGACTGTCAATGACGACTCGTTCACCAACTGGAAGAACCGCGAGGAGATCGCGGAGTCGATGATCCCCATCATCGGGAAGCTGCACCGGGAGCGGGACATCACGGTCCTGCTTCACAGCCGCTCCTTGGTGAACAAGTCGGTGGTCAGCATCCTCAAGACCCACCGATTCGCCCGGCAGATCGCCGGCGAGGAACTCTCGGTCACCGAGACGCTGCCGTTCCTGCAGGCTCTCACCACGCTCGATCTCGGCCCTTCCCAGATCGACATCGGCATGCTCGCCGCGACGTACAAGACCGACGACCGCGGTCTCTCGGTGGCAGAGTTCACCGCCGGGGCCGTCGTCGGCGCCACAGGCGCCAACAAGATCGAGCGCCGCGAGCCGCGCGACGTCGTCCTCTACGGGTTCGGTCGCATCGGCCGCCTCGTCGCCCGCCTGCTCATCGAGAAGGCCGGCTCCGGCAACGGCCTGCGGCTGCGTGCCATCGTCGTCCGTCAGGGCGGCGACCAGGACATCGTCAAGCGCGCCTCGCTGCTGCGCCGCGACTCCATCCATGGTCAGTTCCAGGGCACGATCACCGTCGACGAGGCGAACAGCACGATCATCGCCAACGGCAACGAGATCAAGGTGATCTACGCCAACGACCCGTCGGAGGTCGACTACACGGCGTACGGCATCAAGGACGCCATCCTCATCGACAACACCGGCAAATGGCGCGACCGCGAGGGCCTGTCCAAGCACCTCCGCCCCGGCATCGACAAGGTCGTCCTGACCGCGCCGGGCAAGGGCGACGTTCCCAACATCGTGCACGGCGTCAACCACGACATGATCAAGCCGGACGAGCAGATCCTGTCCTGCGCGTCCTGCACCACCAACGCGATCGTCCCGCCGCTGAAGGCGATGGCGGACGAGTACGGCGTCCTGCGCGGCCACGTGGAGACCGTCCACTCGTTCACCAACGACCAGAACCTGCTGGACAACTACCACAGCTCCGACCGTCGCGGCCGCTCGGCGCCGCTCAACATGGTCATCACCGAGACCGGTGCCGCCTCCGCCGTCGCCAAGGCGCTGCCCGGCCTCAAGGCGCCGATCACCGGCAGCTCGATCCGCGTTCCGGTGCCGGACGTCTCGATCGCGATCCTCAGCCTGCGGCTCGGGCGCGAGAGCACCCGCGAGGAGGTCCTCGACTACCTGCGCCATGTGTCGCTGACCTCGCCGCTCAAGCGCCAGATCGACTTCACCACCGCCCCCGACGCGGTCTCCAGCGACTTCATCGGCTCGCGCCACGCCTCGATCGTCGACGCCGGCGCCACCAAGGTCGACGGCGACAACGCGATCCTCTACCTCTGGTACGACAACGAGTTCGGCTACTCCTGCCAGGTCATCCGCGTCGTCCAGCACGTCTCCGGGGTGGAGTACCCGACCTACCCGGCCCCCGTGGTCTGATTTTTCGGCGGACCGTCCGTCCGGTGTCCCGGCAGGCGGGACGGGAGTGCGGCATCCGGTTGCGCTCCCACCGCCGGCCGCCGGCCGGACGTGTCGGTGTTCATTTGCTCAGGCCGTCCGCACCGACTGGTTTTCGTTGAGCCTGCTGTAGATCCGTTCCGGAGTCAGGGGCAGCGCGCGGTAGCGGACGCCCGTGGCGTCGTGGAGCGCATTCGCCAATGCGGGAGCCACCGGGTTGATACAGCATTCCGCCATCCCCTTCAACCGCATGGGCCCAACGGAATCCCCGCGATCCAATCACCTGGCAGCGCAAAGGAATACAGGTCGCGGATGGTGCACGTTTGCGCCGATTTCGAGTCCCTCGTCGCCCGGGACGAGCGGATCCCGACGCAACGCTGTCAGGTCGATCAGACGGCGCAGGCTTGGCTGCTCCGCAGACGGAGACAAGCCCGTCATTATGGACCGTGGCGGCGAGGCGACACCCTCCGCACATGCCCGCACCGCTCAGCGTCGTCCTCGTCGCCCTCCCCGGCGTCGAGCTGTTGGAGACTCCTCCTTGAAATGGCCCAGTCGCTCAAAGCTGGTCGCCATATGCATAGTTGGAGATTTCGAAAAGGGAATCCCGAAGTACGTTCGAATTCACCATTTCTTCACGGGTGTTAATGCGGGACGTTCGGTGGAACTGTCCGTTCTCACAGGGGAGACAGGTGTTGTGAGAGAGGTATTGCACCCTCGATTTTACTGACGCGTAGTGCCGGGGAATCGTCGCGCCGCTCCACTCCTTCGCATCGCAACTCATGTGACCACGACAGGAGTGCCCATGCCCTTCATTCCCAGGGCGTCATGGCCGGCGGATCACCGTGACGAGGTCGTCGCGGGTGTGCTTGTTGCGGCGGTGGTCGTTGTCCTTGGATACGCCTCCGGCATCGGCGCTCCACGGGCCGACGGCGTGACCAGTGCTTCACCGCCGACTACTTATCCGTCGGCGCCGCCGTTCTTCTCGGCGCCCGCCGCAGGCGCCGCTGGGGCGGACAGCGCCGCAACAGACGTGCCCGGCACTGCAGGCGGATGGCAAGACGGGGGCGCAGGTGGGATGTTGCCGGTGGCGGACGCGCCCGACGGAGGATCCGCGCACGATCACGGTTCTCAACCTGGGGGCCACGCGGGCCATCCGATGGAACCCGGCGCGCCATCCTCGCCCAGTCCCGCGCCGTCCGAGTCGCAGGCATGCCAGGGCGGCGAAGTGCACCTCGTGCAGCCCCTGCTCAATGGTCTCGTCGCCCCCGTGAATGGATTGCTGGACAGCCTCCTCGTGTCCGGCGCTCCCTCAGCGTCGCCCTCGCCCGCAGCAGCCTCCTCAACTCCGCTCCTGTGCACCGGCCTCATGCCCGGCGTCGTATCCACCGGCATGCCGAGCGCCGCCGCGGAGGCGACGCCGTGACCATCCGCCGAGCGAGCGTCGTCCTCCTCGCGCTCGTAGCTGTGCTGCTGTGCGCGCCCACCGCCTCCGCCCACACCGAACTCACCTCCTCCACGCCCAAGAACGGCACGCGGCTCGACCACGCCCCACCCACCGTGCAGCTCACGTTCAGCGAGCCGGTCGATCCGGCCGACGTGCGGGTGACAGCAGGCGGCAGGAAGCTGGCAGTCACCCGGCCCGATACCAACCGTCTCCGCACAGTCGCAGTAGCCGTCCCGAAGTCCGTGGGCGCCACAGGCAAACGGCTGACCCTGGTGTGGCAAGTGACCGACGAACACGACGGCCACGCCACCGCGGGAAAACTCTCCTTCCAGATACCCGCCGTCGCCGCGAGCCGCAGCGGCGAGGATGCTGTCCCGGCGTCCTCCTCCACGCTGCGGGACTCCGTCACCGCCGCACGCTGGGTCGAATACCTCGCCCTCGCGCTGTTCGTCGGCGGCCTCGGATTCCTCACCTTGATATGGCCGCAGGGCAGCGAGGACCGTCACGCCCGCACCGTGCTCACCCTCGCCTGGGGGTGCGGGCTCGCCGCAACGGTGGCCGGCACCGGACTGCAGGGCGCGAACGCCGCCATGGGATCACTCGGCGACGCCCTCGACCCGGCGACGTACGCCGATGCCCTGGCCGGCGAGGCGGGGATCGTACGCGCCGCGCGGGCACTGCTCTGGCTGCTGGCCACCGTCGTACTGGCCGCCGTGCTGCAGGGCGGAGAGCGGACCGCCCGTTCCCCGGGCTGGCGGGTGGGCGCAGCCGTGGTCTGCCTCGGACTGCTGCGCACAGTCGGCATGTCCGGGCACGGCACCGAGGGCACCCACGCCGGCTGGGGTGCGGTCGCCGATCTGGTGCACCTGCTGGGCATTTCGCTGTGGATCGGTGGTCTCGTGCTGCTGCTGACCGGCGTACTGCCGCGGCGCCGACCGGACGAGCTGGCCCCGGTCGTGCACCGCTACTCCACGCTCGCGGGGGTGTCGGTGACGGCCGTCGCAGCGGCCGGAGTGGTGCTGTCCTGGCAGGTCCTGGGGTCCTTCGAGGCGCTGTTCGACACGTCGTACGGGCGGCTGCTGCTGGTCAAGGTCGCGCTGCTGGCCACCGTGCTGCTCGTCGCTCGGCGCAGCCGGAGCTGGGTGCGCACCCGGCTCGACATTGCCGTACTGCTGCGGGGCGACCGCGCCACCGTACGGCCCTTCGTCTACTCGGTCGCGGCGGAGACGGGCCTCGTGCTGGCCGTCCTCGCCGCGGCGAGTCTGCTCGTCACGGCCGCCCCTGGCCGATGACCGTTCCAACTGCCCTTTCTAAGCAAGGAGTCTGTGCTGTCATGCAGGATGAAGACACCCGGCGCCGCAGGGCGCCGTCCGGGCGGGGCAATCTCGCGCTACTGATCGGCGGACTGGCCGCCGCGGTCACCGCCGTGACATGTCTGGCACTGCTGCAGTCGGCGAGCGGCGCGCCGACGGCGGACACCGCCGCCCCCGCCGCCGCGCAAGCGGCACAGCCCGCGGCGGACAAAAAAGCCGATCACACCGTCGTGATCAAGAACATGGCCTATGCGCAGCCCAAGATGACGGTCACCGTCGGCCAGACCGTGAAGTGGGTCAACGAGGACTCCGCGCCGCACACGGTCACGACCACCAGCGGCCCGGAGAAGTTCGACTCCGGCAACCTGAAGAAGGGCGAGAGCTGGTCGTTCACCTTCACCAAGCCGGGCACGTACTCGTACTACTGCGCCGTGCACCCGGACATGAAGGCGCAGATCACCGTCGTCGACAACAGCTCCGGCAGCTCCGGTGGATCGGGCACGGGTGGCTCCGGCTCCGGGGGTTCGACCTCCGGCGGGTCGACCGGCGGGAGCGGTACGGGCGGTTCAACCGGTGGCCACACCGGCGGCACGTCGGGCGGCTCGGACTCCGGCGGCAGCCACTCGGGAGGTACGACGGGCGGCAGTGGCTCGACAGGTGGCAGCGGCTCGACGGGTGGCAGCGGTTCCGATGAACAGTGCCACAGCGTCCAGCAGGTTCTGCTGCCGATCCTTCAGCACCTCAAGTCCGCTCACCTGGAGGAGTCTCCGGGCGAGCAGATCCAGGACGCCCTGAATCTCGACAGCTACATCAGGATGCACACGGTCTGGCTCGAATCTGTCCTCACACCCGCGGTCGACGGCGGCGGTGCCACCGTCGACGGGACGCTGAGCGTGCTGCTGCAGCACGTCAAGTCCGCCCACCTGGAGGAGTCACCCGGCCAACAGGTCCAGGACATCCTCAACCCCGACGCGTACGTCAGGACGCACACCGTATGGGCCGAGCACCTGTTCGCCCCCACCGAGAAGTACCTCACGCAGTCCTGCTGAGGGCCCCCCGAGCCCGCTGAGGATCACGTAGGTACGACGAGTGACGGGCCGGCCGAGTCACAGTCGGCCGGCCCGCCACCCCACCATTGTCCCTCCGCCGACTGCGCCGCCTACAGAGGTGCCCGGATGACCACCGAACCCCTTCCCCTGTCCCCTCTTCCGCACTGTGCCGACGGACCGCGCCGGTTCCCCCGCCCCGGCACCTACACCGCCACGACCGGCCGCTGCATCGTCGAACTCACCGCCCGCTACGGCCCGTTCGTCACGCTGCGCCGCCGCCTCACCGCCTCCGACGCCGTCCTGACCGTGCCCGCGGACGCCGACAGCTGCGCCCTGCGCATGGAGCTCACCGGCGGACCGCTGCGGCACTTCCCCATCGTCTTCGAAAGCGATCACGGCGAACCGGCCGACGACGGGACCCGTCTCGTCTGCCCGGGCAGGCTGACACTGCGCGGCAGGCACTTCCCCACCGAACTGCCGCTGCGTGTTGTCGAGTGCACCGCCGAGCGGCTGCTGGTCACGGGCACCACTCGGGTGTCCTACCGTCCCCTGCGCGCCGCCACTGGTTTCGCGCTGCCTCACACCCGTCCCGCAGGCCAGCTGCGTCTGCTCGTCGCCGCGGAGTTCACGTGACCGCCACCCCCACGATCACCATCCTTCTGCGCGCCTTCCCAGCCGGGATGCTCCTGGTGGCGGCGGCCCTCCTGGGCCTCCCGTCCACCGCAGCCCATGCCGCCGGCCAGTACCAAGTCCGCATGTCCGGCTACGCGTTCACCCCGAGCACCCTCACCATCACCGCCGGGTCCACCATCACCTGGACCAACCAGGACACCGCACCCCATGACGTGAAGAGCACATCAGGTCCTCATGCCTTCCATTCCCCGATGCTCGACAAGGGCGGCAGCTGGAGCCACACGTTCAGCAGTCCTGGCACGTACAGCTACCTCTGCACGGTCCACCCCGGTATGAGGGGACAGCTCATGGTGAAGGCAGCCGCCCCGAGCCCGGCGGCCACCCACTCGCACATGCACCCACCCACCGCTCAGCACCAACCCACCGCACAGCACCAGCACGCCGAGACATCCGGCGCCGCAACGGCCACCACACCCCGCAGCGGCACCCGCCCGCCCTCCCTCTCCGCGGGCTCACCGACTCCCCCCACCGGCTCATCAAGGCCGGCCCAGACGCAGCCCGCCCCCTCCACCCAGGCCGCCGCGTCCAACGCTCCCCTCCAGCCACTGCTGCTCCTCACCGGAGCCGTCGCCGGAGTCGCCGTTCTCTGCCTGCTCCTGGTGGGCTCCCGCTCGGCAGCCGCACGCCGGACGGAAGGGAGCGGCGACGTGTGAAACATCTGGTGACGAGGAAGGCCTCGCCGTTTCTCTCATCGTCCGGATCTGCGAGTCCGCTCGGGACCGGGACCGGGAATCCTTGTCGCAAGACGTGTGACGAAGATTCGTTGTTGGCACGCCGACGACGGGCCAGCGGCTCTTCGTGACGAGGCCGGCCACCGCCTGCCGCACCCGGCGCCGCAGACGCCGTGAGCCGAGGGCGGGCAGTGAGACGTCGACTTGCTCGTCCGCCACCAGGGCGCCGTCGGTGTCCGCCTGCCAGCGGATGCCCCTGGCGGTGCTGCGGCGCAGATCCTCCGGCAGGCCGGGGGCGAGGTCCCGGGCTGTCTCGGAGGGCAGGCCCGGGTCGGCGACCAGGACGAGCCGCAGGTTCCTGTCTTTCGTGTCCGCGTCGGGCTGCCTCATACACCCTTGTCCTGCCGCCCTCGGTGATGTCGCGCCTCGCCGCTTCCCTCAGGCTGCCACCACAGGGAGGGATCCGCTGGTCCACCCGTTCGGCAGCACGCCGCGCCTGCGGGCCTGGGCACCCCTAGCATGCTGACTGTGCGACCCATTCTCCCGAAGATCGAGGGCGGCCGGGTACAGGGCGTCCTGCAGCTCATCGAGGACGGCATCCACCTCGTCGTCGCGGCGCTCCTCGTACTGCTCGCGGGGCTCCTGACCGTCGGGGTCGCCCACGACGTCATCAGGTCGATCCAGGGGCCGTACCGCGAGGAGACGGTCGTTCTCTCCGCCCTGGACAACGGCCTTGTGCTGTTCATCGTGGCCGAGCTGCTCCACACCGTCCGCCTCACCATCAGGAACCAGACCCTCGACGCGGAGCCGTTCCTCGTCGTCGGCCTGATTGCCGGCATCCGCAAGGTGCTCATCGTGACGGCCGAGGCGGAGAAGTCCTTCCGGTGGAACGTCGAGGGGCTCGAATTGCTCATCCTGGCGGGGCTGATCCTCGTGATGGCGACAGCGGTGTACGTGTGGCGGCGCTCGACGCGGCCGGGAGACTACTTCCCGCTCCAGGAGGCGCGGCGCTCCCCGTCGCCGGAGCCGTCACCCACCCCGGTGCGGGGGTCCTGATTCGTCACCTTCCGCCGCCACGGCCGCCCGCACCCGCTGCTCCTCGCGAGCAGAGCCGATGTCCCGTTCCAGGGGTGTGCGGCTCACGGCCGTCGTGAGGTCCTCCAAGGCCCGCTTCTGCAGTTCCGCCCCGCGCCGCACCACCGGGCTCCGGTCCCCGGCGGCGGCGCCCTCCCACGCGCGGAGCGCCTCCTCCACGCGCCCCCAGTCCGGATTCCTGTGCTCGCGCACGTCGACTGCCGCCTGCGCGGTGTCCGCCTCCAGGGCCTCGGCGAGCCGCTCCGCCTCGGGGACGAAACGGCTGTCCGCCGGCGGAACGTGGCTCTCCATGAGCATCGTCGCCCGGCCGAACCCCTTGAGCGCCTCCTGTGCCTCCTCCGCCTCGCGCGACGTCAGACCCCTGGGACGGACCGGTTCCTGCCTTGCCCGGTCGTAGGCCTCCTGCCAGGCGGCACGTGCCTCCCTGCTCGCCAGCAGGGCCCTGCGCATGTCGGCGCGATGCTCCCGGGTCGGTTCGGCGTAGCTGCGGAGCACCGCGGCGGCGTAGCGGCCGTTGGCGGCGAGCCAGTCCGCAAGCCGGCCCGGCAGCCGGGGCGTCTCCCATGCGGGGAACACCACGTACGCCAGCATTGCCAGGGCCCCGCCGAGCAGGGTGAGCACCACCCGCTCCGGAACCGTCTGCTCCCATGCCTGGCCGCCCATGCCGAGCAGGAAGACGACGTATGCGGCAGTGAAGCACTGGGAGAAGGCGTAGCCGGTACGGATCAGCGTGTACGACAGGCCCGCCGAGACCACCGCCAGCGCGCCGAACACATGGGTGTCCGGGCCCAGGGCCCGCACCATCCCGGTGGCGAGCGCGACCCCCGCCAGGGTCCCGGCGAGACGGGCCACCGCACGCGCGTACGTCCGGTGGAAGTCCGGCCGCATCACCATCACCGAGGCGATGGGCGCCCAGTAGCCGTGGCCCAGGGGTAGCCGGGCGGCGATCAGATAGCCGAGCGTGGCCACCGCCGCCAGGCGGACGGCGTGCCGGAACACGGGCGAGTCCCGGCGGAGCTCACGGCGGACCGCCCGGACGACGACCGGGAGCAGCCGGAACATTGTCGGGCGCACCAGGAACTGGGCGCCCGCGGGACCGGGCGGCGTGGGCGTCTTCCCGCGCGCGCCGCCGCTCCCGGCGATCTCCAACGCCTCGCCGAGCAGTTCCACGAGCCGCTCGGCGGCCTGCCGCGCGGGCCCCTCCAGCACCTCGTGCTCCTCATCGACGCGCAGGACGTCCGCGGTCCTGGGCGGCACCTCGGCGGGAGTGCCGCGGCGGATCGAACGGGCGGCCGCGTCCAGGACGTCGGCGGCCGCGTCGAGCAACTCCCGCGCGCGGTCCCGCCCGGGTCCCTCCGCTGGGGCACCGACGTTCGGGTCGGCGAGCGCGGCGACGACCGGCCGAATGCGCTCGGCGAGGCCCCGCGGGCCATGGAGGACGGGGGGACGGGTGCGGGCCTGTGATGGCGTCACGGCGGCCGCGTCCCGGGCCGTCATCAACGGCTCCGGGTCGAACGGGGCGGTCGGGTCGTGCCGCAGCCGGCGGGCGTAGTCCGCCACGGCGGCCAGGGCGTCGGCGAGCGCGTCCCGATGTGCCCCCCAACGGCGGATCGGGAACAGCAAGATCAGCACGGCCTGCGCCAGGCCTCCGAGCGCGATGACCCCGGCGTGCTCCAGGGCTCGCCCGACGCTCGTGGGCAGGGTGATGGTCACCAGCATGCCGCCGACCGTCGTCGCTGCGACGATCCCGGCGGTCGATCCGACGGCCCACGCCATCCCCGCGACAAAGGCCCATACGGCCAGCAGCGGGAGGAACGTCACGAGTCGCCCCGCCGCCAGGTAGCCCACGAAGGTGTGAGCGCCAGACCCGCGCCCGCGCCGAGCGCGATCACCTTGCGTGGACGCCAGGTGCGCTGGAAGGTGGCCCCACCCGCGGAGTAGGCACCGAGGGCGGCGGACGCGGCGTACGCAGGGGAGACCAGCCACAGCGCCGGCCCGATGACGATCGCCACCCCAGCAGCCGTGCGCAGCGCGAGCAGAGGCTCCAGCCGCGTCTCCTCGATCGTGAGCCCGGATCGCACGGCCTCCACGAAGGCCCGCAGCCACGTCACGGGTGTGAGCCTAGCCGGACCGCAGCCCCAGCGGCCGCGGCTCGACGTCGTCCTCGTGGCCGATCTGGGATGGCCGACGGAGGTCGCGAAGGGACTGAAGAAGGGTGACTGACCTGCCCTACAGGGACAACACCCGCCCCGTCATCGCCAGAATCAGCCCGCCGGAGCACATCGCGCTGCTGTCGCTTCCCATGGTTGGCCTGGTGCGCGTCGCCCACCGGCTGAGTGGAGCGGCTCTCGGCGTGATCGGAGCGCTGATCCCGGAGTCCGGCAACGCCCTGCCACTCGGGGGGATCCAGTACACCGGCGAGGCACAGCAATACGTCCTGCCGCGGGCGGTTGCGGCTACTAGGCGGGATGGTCCGCGTCGACCGGCCCAGCCTCTCCCGAGCGCTCGCTGGCGTGTCCGCCACCGCGGCGTTCGGCCTCATCAGCAGCGACATCTGGGGGGTCACCCCTTTACGCGGGGCCGCTCCGCGACGCGGTGTTCACCCTGCTGTCGATCCGCACGCCTGTCCGACTACCCCGGCAGTCGGAAGCCTGGGCCTGGTAGGGCAATACAGGGAGGCTAATTGGGCCCGACATGCGCATGCGTTCGCGCGCCCCCGTCTGCCAGGCTGAATGGGAAGCCCAGGGGGCCGGGAGCCACCCCGGCGCCCGCAGCCGGAGGTTGCCGTCATGACCGTGATGTCCATCGCCAGGTTCGAAAGGTTCTTCCGCGCGGCCGCGGGGCTGGACGTCGACAAGAACGATCTCAAGCGCTACAGCGACTTCGTCGACGCCAAGCTCTACGATCTGCTGACCGTCGCCCAGGCCACTGCCAAGGCCAACGGTCGCGACATCATCCGGACCTGTGACCTACCGATCACGAAAGGCCTGCAGGAGAGCATTCACCACTTCCGGAAGATCGACCAGGAAGTAGAACTCAAGCCGATCCTGGAACAGCTCGCCGCCCACCCCGTTCTGGACCGCACGCCCGACGAGGAGACCGAGGCGGCCTATCCGGACATCATCGGCGGACTCAGCCTGGCCCTTGCTCAGAGCTTCAAGATCATCCACCCCGACCTGAAGAACCCCCGGACCGAGCACTGGGACGAGGCCCGAGCCGTCTTCGACCTCCTGCTGTGAGTGGCGACCGGACCAGGCGGTGCAGGCCACGGCCAAACAGCGTCAGCGAGCTCCTCGGCTGCCGCAACGATCCTGCTGGCCCGCCGCAGGGCCTCGTCCACATCCAGGGTGCTGCCGAGAGCGGTCGTGACCTCCGCCAGCAGCGCCAGGCGGTCCAGAGCCCGCTGCAGCACCGCGTCCACGTCGAACTCGTCCTGCGAGAGAGCGCAACGCCCGACGCGCGCTGGGCAAACAGCCCTCGGGGCGGCTGACGCACCTGGTCGGTGAGCCGGCTGAGACCGCGGTGGGCACCCGGCGGCTGCTGGAGCAGACCGCTGTGCGGCTTGCGGGTGCGTGCCCAGCCAAGGGGCCTGTCCTGCATGGCACCACTGCGGTGGCGCCGGACGGGCGTGGTCATTCCCATCGCCTCCTTCTCCTTCTCGTGATCCCGTCGCCCGCTGGGTGTCATGCGAGCCAAGCGGACTCCTTCGGACGGGTGTGCGGGGAGTTGTCGGTGCCGCCGGGCGCGGCCGTGTGGTCCAGATAGCGGTGCACGAAGTGGATGCTCATCGCGCCTTCTCCAACCGCGGAGGCCACGCGCTTCACCGAGCCGCTGCGGACGTCGCCGGCGGCGAAGACGCCAGGCAGGCTGGTCTCCAAGGTCAGGCAGTCGCGGCCCTGGCTCTGCCACAGTTCGGGAACGGAGCACGCCTGCGCCTCCGCGCCGGTGAGCACGAAGCCGCGCGCGTCGAGGGCGAGCGCGCCGGACAGCCAATCGGTGTGAGGGTCTGCGCCGGTGAAGACGAACAGGGCCCGCACCGCGAGGCGGCGGTGCTCGCCCGTACGGTGGTCGACCACGGTGACCGCCTCCAGCGCCTTGTCGCCGAGCGCCTCGGTCATCTCGGTGTGCAGCAGCACACGCACCCGCGGGTGGCGCTCGATCTGATCGATCAGGTAGCGGGACATGTGCGCCTCGATGCTCGGCCCACGGACGAGCAGATATACCTGCGGTGCGTACCCGGCCAGGAAGAGCACGGCCTGCCCCGCGGAGTTGCCGCCGCCGACCACCGCCACCGGGTCGGTACGGCACTGCTGGGCCTCGTAGACGGTCGCCGAGTAGTGGACGCTCGCGCCCTCCAACGGCTCGATGCCGGGCACATGGAGGCGGCGGTAGCGGGCTCCGGTGGCCAGGACGACGGTACGGGCGGTGATCTCGCTGCCGTCGGCGAACCCAACGGCGTAGTGGCCGTCCCGCCGTTCGACCCGGGCCGCCTCCGCCGGGACGCTGATCCGGGCGCCGAACTTGCCCGCCTGGAGCACAGCGCGCTCGGTGAGTTCGGCGCCGGAGATGCCGGAGGGGAAGCCGAAGCAGTTGTCGATGCGGGACGACGTCCCGGCTTGGCCGCCGGTGGCCATCGCCTCGACCACGGTCGTGCCGAGGCCCTCCGAGGCGGCGTTCACCGCGGCGGCGAGACCGGCCGGTCCGGAGCCGACGATGAGGAGATCGCCGCGACCGTTGCCCGACGGCAGGGGCGGCAGACCGATGAACCGGGCCAGTTCGGCGTTGCTCGGATTGCGCAGCAGGGTCGTGTCCCGCCAGATCACCAGCGGCGTCTGCTCCGGAGCAACCGCGAAGCGGCGCAGCAGCGCCTCGGCCTCCTCGTCCGTCTCCAGATCGATCCAGCGGTGCGGCAGCCGGTTGCGGGCGGCGAACTCGCGCAGCCGCCGGGTGTCGGGCGAGTAGCGCGAGCCGATGATGCGGAAACCGGCGCCCTGCCCGACGAGCAGGGCACGGCGGCCCAGGCAGGCGCGCAGCACCACATCACCAAGGAGGGAGTCCCGGGTCACCAGGTCACGCAGCTGGTCCATGGACAGGGCGAGGATCTCGCCGGGGTCCCTGACCACGGCGGTGTAGAAGGCCACCTGTCCGTTCAGGAGGCCGAGTTCGCCGATGAAGCGGCCAGGGCCGTGCACACGCAGCAGGCGTTCACCGGGCGTGCCGTAGTCCTCGACGATGGCGACCGAGCCACTGAGGACGACGTAGAACGTCTCGCACCGCTCCCCCTCCCGGATCAGCACGTCACCGGCGTCAACCGCGCGCCGCCGGCCATGCTGCGCCAGGCGGGCCATCTGGTCGTCCGGCAGGCGGGGATAGGCGCCGTAGATGTCGGGGGTCTCGAAGGGGACGCTCTCCTCGGCCTCGTCCGGCACAGGCGCTGCGCCCGGCCGCGTCTCGTCGCCGGGCATCACACGAACGCCTCGTGGACGAAGCACCACCGCCAGTCCTCGCCGGGCTCCAGCGACGCCACGATCGGATGGCCGTCGGCGGCGGCGTGACGGCGGGCGTGCCGGTTCGGCGAGGAATCGCAGCAGCCGACGTGGCCGCAGGTCAGGCAGAGCCTGAGGTGGACCCAGGGGGAACGCGTGGCCAGGCATTCCTCGCATCCCGGGGAGCGCGGGGTGACGGGGCGTACGAGGGCGAGGTGGGGGTCGGTTCGTACGGTCATGGCCGATCATCCTTTCCCGGCCGTTTCGCGGCCCGCGATCGACTGCTCCACCCACCGCCGCAGGGCAGGGGCAGGTGCGGCACCCGACTGTCGGGCGATGGTCTGTCCTTTGTCGAGGACCAGCAGCGTCGGTACGGCCTGGACCTCGAACCGCCGCGCCAGGCGCGGGTTCTTGTCGATGTCGACCTTGACCAGCTTGATCTTTCCCGCGAGATCGGCGGCGACCTTCTCCAGCGCGGGGCTCACCATGCGGCAGGGGCCGCACCAGGTGGCCCACAGGTCGACGACGACGGGCACGGTGGCCTGTTCCACGACCTCGGTGAAGTCGTCGTCGCCCGCGTCGGCCATCCATGGCAGAGGCTGCTTGCAGTTGCCGCACCTGGGGCGGCCCTCGGCGGCCACGGGTACCCGGTTGGTGCGCCCGCAGTGCGGGCAGGTGGCGTTGGTGGCTTGCACGGTACTCATGCCGCCCTCGCTCCCGTCACGTCCTCGGGCTGGTCGTAGGTGACCACCAGCTCTCCGTTGTCGGCGTCGACGCGGACCTTCGCGCCGTCCTGGACGTCGCCGCGCAGCAGGGCGCGCCCGACCAGTGTCTCGACCTCGTGGGAGATGTAACGCCGCAGCGGCCGGGCCCCGTACACCGGGTCGTAGCCCTGGTGGGCGATCAACTCTCGGGCTGTATCCGTGAGTTCGACGGTGATGCGGCGTTCGGCGACCCGCTGCCGCAGCTCGTCGAACTGCAGCTCCACGATCCGCTCGATCTGGGACTCGCCGAGCGGCTTGAACAGCACGATGTCGTCGACGCGGTTGAGGAACTCAGGGCGGAAGTGCCCGCGCAGCTCACCCATCACCAGGGCGCGGGCGTCCGGCTTGATCTCACCCTCGGCGGTGGCGCCGTCGAGGAGGTACTCGGAGCCGATGTTGGACGTCATGATGACCACGGTGTTGCGGAAGTCGACCGTGCGGCCCTGAGCATCGGTGATGCGGCCGTCATCGAGGATCTGCAGCAGGGTGTTGAAGACATCGGTGTGTGCCTTCTCGATCTCGTCGAACAGCACAACCGAGTACGGCTTGCGGCGTACGGCCTCGGTGAGCTGACCGCCCTCCTCGTAGCCGACGTATCCGGGCGGGGCCCCCATCAGCCGACTGACCGTGTGCCGCTCCTGGTACTCACTCATGTCGAGGCGGACCATGTTCTCCTCGGAGTCGAACAGGGCCCGGGCGAGGGTCTTGGCCAGCTCGGTCTTCCCGACGCCGGTGGGGCCGAGGAAGATGAACGAGCCGATGGGGCGGCGAGGGTCGCGGATGCCGGAGCGGGCGCGGATGATGGCGTCGGCGACGAGCTTGACCGCCTCGTCCTGGCCGATGACGCGCTCGCGCAGGATCTCGTCGAGGCGCAGCAGCTTCTCGCGTTCGGCCTCCTGGAGGCGGGCGACGGGGATGCCGGTCCAGGCGGCGACGATCTCGGCGATCTCCTCCTCGGTGACGACCTCGCGCAGCAGCCGGTTCTGGCCTTGTTTGGCGGCCAGTTGCTCCTCCTCTGCGGCAAGTCGGCGCTCCAGGTCCTGGAGGCGGCCGTAGCGGAGTTCGGCGGCGCGGTTGAGGTCGTAGGCGCGTTCGGCCTCCTCCGCCTCGTGGCGGACCTGCTCCAGTTCCTGGCGCAGTTCCTGCACGCGGCGGATCGCCTGCCGTTCGGCCTCCCACTGGGCGTGTTTGGCGTCGGCCTCGCCACGCAGGTCGGCCAGTTCCCTGCGCAGTTCCTCCAGGCGGGCTTTGCTGGCGGGGTCGGTCTCCTTGGACAGGGCCGCTTCCTCGATCTCCAGGCGGGTGACGCGGCGGGTGATCTCGTCGAGTTCGGCGGGCATCGAGTCGATCTCGGTACGCAGCCGGGCGCACGCCTCGTCGACTAGGTCGATGGCCTTGTCGGGCAGGAACCGGTCGGTGATGTAGCGGTGGCTGAGGGTGGCCGCGGAGACCAGCGCGTTGTCCTGGATCTTCACGCCGTGGAAGACCTCCAGGCGTTCGCGCAGTCCGCGCAGGATGGAAATGGTGTCCTCCACGCTCGGCTCGTCGACCAGCACCTGCTGGAAGCGGCGTTCGAGGGCGGCGTCCTTCTCGATGTGCTTGCGGTACTCGTCGAGGGTGGTCGCGCCGATCATGTGCAGTTCGCCGCGGGCGAGCATCGGCTTGAGCATGTTGCCCGCGTCCATGGCCCCTTCGGCAGCGCCCGCGCCGACGACGGTGTGCAGTTCGTCGACGAAGAGCAGGATGCGCCCCTGGGCGGCCTTCACCTCAGCCAGCACGGCCTTGAGGCGTTCCTCGAACTCACCGCGGTACTTGGCGCCGGCGACCAGGGAGCCCATGTCGAGTGCGAACACGGTCCTGTCGCGCAGACCTTCGGGCACGTCGCCGCGGACGATGCGCTGGGCGAGACCCTCGACGATGGCGGTCTTGCCGACGCCGGGATCGCCGATGAGGACCGGGTTGTTCTTCGACTTGCGGCTGAGGATCTGAGTGACGCGGCGGATCTCGGCGTCCCGGCCGATGACCGGGTCGAGCCTGCCGTCCCTGGCCTCGGCGACCAGGTCGCGGCCATACTTCTCCAGAGCCTCGTAGGCCACTTCGGGGTTGGCCGAGGTGACGCGCTGGTTGCCGCGGACCTGGGTGAGCGCGCTCAGGAACGAGTCCCTGGTGATGCCGGCCTCCCTGAGCAGGCGCCCGGCGGCGGTGGACGACCCCTCCTCGGCCAGGGCGAGCAGGAGGTGCTCCACGGACACGTACTCGTCCTTGAGGCGTTTGGCCTCCCGCTCGGCGGCATCGAGCAGGCGGGCGAGGCGCTGAGTGACGAAGACCTGGCCGGGTGCCGCGCCGGGGCCGGTGACCTTCGGGCGGCGGGAGAGTTCCTCGCGCACGGCCGCGCGCAGTTCCTTCGGCTCGGTGCCGGCCTGTTGCAGCAACCGCGGGATCAGACCGTCCTCCTGATCGAGAAGTGCGAGCAGCAGGTGTTCCCCGTCGACCTCGGTCTGGCCCATGCGGACGGCCGCGGTCTGGGCCTCCTGGAGGGCTTCCTGGGACTTCTGGGTGAGACGGTTCATGTCCATGGGGGTGTTTCACTCCTCGTGCCGCGGCCGCGCAGGGCGGCTTCGAGCAGGCTGATGCGGTCGAGCAGGTCGAGCACCAGGCCGATGGATGCGTAGTTGAGGCAGAGTCCGGAGCGCAGCCGCTGGATGCGGGCGAGGACCGCCGGGGCCGTGGGGTCGAACACCAGGTGCCCCGCGGCGTCGCGTTCGGCGTCGACCAGGCCGAGGGCGACGAACCGGCGGATCAGATCGGGGTGGAGGCCCGAGCGACGGGCCACGGCGTCCAGGGAGAGCCTGGGCGCGGGCACGAGCGCGTACCGGACAGCCGTCGAGGCGGCGACGTCGGCGCCCGTTCGTACCGTACGGTCGCCCACGCCGGCCCGGCCGATGCCTGCCGCTCCCGAGGGTCGGTCGTTCATCGCGTCCTCCTGGGGTCGAACGAGGAGGTGGCGGCGAGTTCCTCGAACAGTTCGCGCTCCCGGTCGCCGAGGGTGGGCGGCACCATGACGCGGATTTCGGCGTACAGGTCGCCGTTCGCGCCGCGCGGGTTCGGCATGCCCTCGCCTCGCAGCCGCAGCCGCCGGCCGCTGGACGAGCCCGCGGGCACGGTGACCTTGGCCGTGCCGCCGCCGGGGGTGGGCACCGGCACGGTCGCACCCAGGGCCGCCTCCCAAGGGGCGACCGGGACCTGGACGTGGACGTCGCGGCCGTCCAGCCGGAACCTGGGGTGGGGCTGGATACGCGCCCGCAGGTACAGGTCGCCCGCCGGGGCGTCACCACTGCCCCGGCCGCCCTCGCCCGCCAGCCGGATGCGCTGCCCGTCGGTGACGCCCGCCGGCACGTCGACCTCGTACCGCCGCGGCTGCCCGGTGGGACCGGCGAGCGTGACGGTGCGGCGGCCGCCCCTGTACGCCTCCTCGACGGTGAGCGGCAGCTCGGCCTCCTGGTCGGCTCCCGGTACACCGCCGGGGGCTGCGCCTGCTCCGAAGAGCGAGCCGAGCAGGTCCTCGATGTCGACACCCTCCGCTGCGAAGTCGTCGCCGAAGCCGGTGGTGTACCGGACACGGGGGCCGCCCGCGCCCGCGGTCCTCCGAGCGCGGAACCCGTCGCCCGCTCCAGCCGCGACCCGTTCGTCGAAGTCCTCGGGGATCTTGCGGAAGTCCTCGCCGAAGCGGTCGTAACGTGCCCGGGTCTTCGGGTCCGACAGGACGCTGTATGCCTCGTTGAGGTCCTTGAAGCGTTCCTCCGCCTCCGGGTCCTTGTTGACGTCGGGGTGGTACTTGCGGGCGAGCTTGCGATATGCCTGCTGGATCTCGTCCTGACTCGCGGTCCGCGACACGCCCAGCACCTCGTAGAAGTCCCGTGCCATGACCGGTCACTCCCGCTTCGCGACAGTCACGGCGGCGGGCCTGAGCTGACGTTCGCCGTCCCCGTAGCCCGGGCGCAGCACCTCGACGACCGTGCCCGGTGCGGCGTCGGGGTCCTGGACCACGCCGACCACCTCGTGCCGGGCCGGGTCGAAGGCGACGCCGGTCTCCGCGTGCCGCGGGTAGCCGAGCAGTTCGAGGACGTTCACAGCCTGGTCGCGTACGGCCCGGATGCCCTCCACGATCGCGCCGGGGTCGGCTCCGGCGTGCGTCAGGGCGAGTTCGAGGTTGTCCAGGACGGGCAGGAAGGCGGCGGCCGTACGGGAACGCTCGACCGCCCGTTCCCGCTCCAGTTCCCTGGCGTGGCGCTTGCGGAGGTTGTCGAGGTCGGCGAGCGCGCGCCGCCAGCGGTCCTCCAGTTCCTGGATCGCGGTCGTGTACTCGTCCTCGGCAGGCGCGGGGCCGGCGGCGTCGGGTCCCGGTTCGTCGTGCGCCGCTTCCGGCCGGGGAGGGCCCGGTTGCGGCAAATCCCCGCGAGGAGGGCGTAGGGCGCCTTCCGGGACCGGTTCGACCGGATCCGAAGCGGGCCGGTCAGGTTCCTGGGGGTGGCTGGGCATGGCGTGCCTCAGTCCTTGTCGAACTCGGCGTCGATGACATCGTCGTCACCGTCACCGCCGGTCGCGCCGCCCCCGGTGGTGTCCTGGCCGGGACCGCCCGTGGCGGTGCTGCCCTGATGCGCCACCAGCCCTGCCAGCACCTGCTGGAGTTCGGAGGTCAGGGGCCGCACCCGCTCCACGCCTGCCTCCTCCTTGACCGCCGCCCGGGCATCCGACACCAGCATCTCGGCGCGTGCCTTCTCGTGCTCGGGTGCGGCCTCGCCCAGCTCGGCGAGGCGCTTCTCGACCTGGTACGCGACGGCGTCGAGCTCGTTGCGGGCATCGACGGCCTCGCGCAGCACCTGGTCCTGGCCCCGGTTGCGCTCGGCCTCCTGGACCATGCGTTCGACCTCGCCGCGGTCGAGGTTGGAACTCTCGGTGATGGTGATGCCCTGTTCCTTGCCGGTGTCCCGGTCGCGGGCCCTGACGTTGAGAATGCCGTTGGCGTCGACGTCGAAGGTGACCTCGATCTGCGGTTCGCCGCGCGGCGCCGGGCGGATGTCGGTGAGCTGGAAGCGGCCGAGCACCCGGTTGTCGGCGGCCCGTTCGCGCTCGCCCTGGAGGACCACGATGTCGACGGCGGGCTGGTTGTCCTCGGCAGTGGAGAAGGTCTCGGTGCGGCGCACGGGGATGGTGGTGTTCCGCTCGATGATCTTCGTCATCACGCCGCCGCGTGTCTCGACACCCAGCGACAGGGGCGTGACATCGAGCAGCAGGACGTCCTTGACCTCGCCCTTGAGTACCCCGGCCTGGATCGCGGCGCCCAGGGCCACGACCTCGTCGGGGTTGACGCTCATGTTGGGTTCCTTGCCGCCGGTCAGCCGGCGCACGAGGGCCTGGACAGCGGGGATGCGGGTGGAACCGCCGACGAGGATGACCTCGTCGATGTCGCTCTCGCCGACCTTGGCGTCGGCCATGGCCTGCTGGACCGGTCCCAGGCACCGCTCCACCAGGTCGCTGGTGATCTGCTCGAACGTGGACCGCATGATCGAGTCGGTGAGGTGCTTGGGGCCCGAGGCATCGGCAGTGATGAACGGCAGGCTGACCTGCGTCTGCGTCACCGAACTGAGCTCGGTCTTGGCCTTCTCCGCCGCCTCGAACAGGCGTTGCAGGGCCTGCGGATCCTTGCGCAGATCGATGCCGTTCTCCTTCTGGAAGTCGTCCGCGAGGTAATCCACCAGACGCCGGTCGAAGTCGTCACCGCCCAGGTGGCTGTCGCCCGCGGTGGAGCGCACCTCCACCACGCCGTCGCCGACGTCGAGGATGCTCACATCGAAGGTGCCGCCGCCCAGGTCGAAGACCAGCACCGTCTCGTGCTGCTTCTTGTCCATGCCGTACGCGAGGGCCGCCGCCGTCGGCTCGTTGATGATCCGCAGCACCTCCAGACCTGCGATCCGTCCGGCGTCCTTGGTGGCGGTGCGCTGAGCGTCGTTGAAGTAGGCGGGCACCGTGATGACCGCCTCCGTCACCCGTTCCCCCAGCTGCTTGGAGGCGTCGTCGGCGAGTTTGCGCAGCACCTGGGCGCTGATCTCCTCAGGCGCGTACAGCTTGTCGCGCACCTTGAAGCGGGCCGCCCCGCCGTCGCCCTCGACGACGTCGTACGCCACCGCCCTGGCCTCGTCGGAGATCTCGTCGAAGTGCCGGCCGATGAACCGCTTGGCCGAGTAGATGGTGCCCTTGGGGTTGAGGATCGCCTGGCGCCGGGCCAGCTGGCCCACCAAGCGCTCGCCGGTATCGGTGAAGGCCACCACGGACGGTGTCGTGCGGTTGCCCTCGCTGTTGGGCACGACGGACGGCTCGCCGCCCTCCCACACGGCGATGACCGAGTTGGTGGTGCCCAGGTCGATGCCCACTGCTTTGGCCATGAGGAACTCCTCCCGGTGCCGCGGCATGCGCCGGCACTGCGGATCCGATCGTTCAGGTATGGGGAGGACGTCCGCCGACGCCGGTGGTCTGCAGCCCGTCGAGAAGCCGTACGGCCTCGTCGGCGACCGCTTCGTCCACGACGACGTCGTACCGGCTGGGCTGCATCGAGCGGACGGAGGCGAAGTCCCGGCGGCCGCCCTGCAGGGCGTGCAGCAGGAGGCCGAACAGCGCGCCCACGATCGCCCCGAAAATCAGGCCGTAGAGGGCGACGAGCAGAGCGGAGACGAGGGGGTCCACCCAGTCGACCAGGCCGAAGAGCCAGCCGATCAGCGCACCAGGCAGCGCCCCGCTCGCCGCTCCGTGCAGGGCGGCCCTGCCATAGTCCATACGGCCGATGACCTGCTCGACGAGGCGGACGTCCTGGCCGATGATGGCCACCCTCTGCACGGGAAACCCCTGGTCCGAGAGGTGGTCGACGACGCGTTCGGCTTCCTGGTACGTCTCGTACGTGGCAACGGGCCTACGAGGCTGCTCGGTCATCACCCAGTCCTTCCTGCCGGTGCGCACGACGGCCCCGGCAGGTCCCAGACTCGCGAACCGAGCAGCTCTACGCCTGCACCCGGCAGGTCAAAAAACAACGGAGCCCGTCGGCCCGCGAGCACGAGACGAAGACTCCGAACATCTCGGGTAGGTTGGTCGGAGGGGCGTACAGGAAGGGCCGCCGTCACCTCTCCAAAAGTCGGAGGAAGGGAGTAATCCCATGCCCGGCAGCCGGGTGCACAACCTGTACCGCCGCCGCTCCGGCCGGGAGGGCAGCCTTCCGCGGGGCAGCGCCGGGCGGCCCCCCACCGCCACGCGGACGCCCCGCCCGCCCGTTCCGACCCCGACCGACCATGCCCTCCACGAACTGATGGTGCTCTCCCGCGCCCTGTTCGACTCCCGGGACGAAGGCGAGATCGTGCGCCTGGCCATGGACCGCATAGCCGCCGCAGGGCCATACAGCGCCGAGGCCGGATACCTCAGGGTGGACGGCGACATGGTCCCCAGCCCGAGGGACGGGCAGATCCATGCCTTGGCCGTGGACCGGAGGGTGCGGGAGCTGGCCGGGCAAGACGGCCCTGTGACCGTACCCGGCCGGCCCTGGGGCCGGGCCCTGGGGCTGCGCGGACCTGAGGGGCTCCACGGCTACCTCGTGGTGACGTCCCGCTCCCGGCCCACCGACGCCGAGCGATCCCTGCTCGCCAAGCTCGTCCGGCACACCGCTGCTGCTCTGTCAGTCGCCTTCGTAGACCGCCGCCGACGCGAGGACGCGCTGGAGCTGTACCGGCTGAGGGCGGAACGGACAGCCCTCCAGCGGCAACTGATCTCCGTCACGGCTGAGCTGGGGTTCCAGCGGGCCGTTCACGCGCTCATGGCCGACGTCGCTGCCTCGGGCGGCGGCGAGGAAGCCATCACCCGCGCACTGCACGGGCTCACTGGACTCCCCGCGCTGGTCGAGGACCGCTTCGGTCGGCTGAGGTCCTGGACCGGCCCCAGCCGCCCCGACCCCTATCCGGAACCGGACCCCGTGCGCCAGGACGAAATGCTGCACGCCGTCGCCCGGGAGGTCGGGCCGGTGCGGATAAAGGACCGGCTGATCGCCCTGGTCCGCCCGCACGGCGAGATCCTGGGCGTGCTGGCCCTGGTCGATGCCCGGGGCGAGGCCGACGAGCACACCGTGCTCGCGCTGGAACACGCCGCCACGTCGCTCGCCCTGGAGCTGGCACACCTGCGCAGTCTGGCCGAAGTGGAGCTGAGGCTGCACCGCGAGCTGGTCGACGACCTCCTGGCAGGGACGGACAAGACGAGCGCCTACGCCCGGTCCGAGGCAGTCGGACACGACCTGCACCGCGGCCACTACGTCGTCGTGGTGCAGTGGTCGAACCGGACGGCGGACGACTCCTTCGCGCAGACCGTGGGCCGAGCGGCCTCTGCCGTGGGCATGCGCTCGCTGCTGACCCGACGTTCCGACCACGTGGTCCTGGTCGCCGACGCCAGGCCGCACGCCCGCGCGCTGTACGAGGCGCTCGCCCGGGAGACCGGGACACGGTCCGGGACGATCGGGGTGAGCGCCCCTTGCGACTCCCTGGACGACATCCCCCACCGCTACCAGGAGGCGCAGCGTGCCCTGGAAGTGCGCCGCCACTCCCGCGAGCGCTACGGCACCACGTTCTTCGACGAGCTTGGCCTCTACCGCATCCTGGGACCCGGCAACGACTACCGGGAACTAGAGACGTTCGTCCACGAGTGGCTCGGGCAGCTCATCGACTACGACTCCCGGCACCACGGGGCCATGGTGGAAACCCTGTCCCGGTACTTCGACTGCGGCGGCAACTACGACGACACCGCCGAATCCCTCGCGATCCACCGCAGCACGCTGCGCTATCGGCTCCAGCGCATCCGCGACATCAGCGGCAACGACCTCGCGAACGTCGAGGACCGGCTCAACCTCCAGGTGGCGACCCGAGTGTGGAAGATCGTGCTGGGCGGACCCGGCTGATGCCCCGCTAGAACTGTTGCGCGAGCGGTCAACGGCGGATCTGCTGACCCAGGGAGAGACGCCAAGTGAGCGAGACGATCGGGCACGAGTCCGTGGAGGAGTCGGCGGTGGTGGGATGCCGTCGGCTGCGTCGGACGAGCGAGTCGAAGGCAGGCCATTGGAGCGGCAGGTCAATGAACGTCAGCTTTCGGTGCTGCAGTGGGTGGAGGCAGGATGCCCGGCCGGCGTAGGGAAGTCCAGCTCCTACAAGACCAGCTGGGCGCCGCACGCAGGCGAAGGGCGCCGCCGACATCGGCACCTCGCGGCACCCCAACCAGTATCCATAGCCCCAGGTCAACGTACTCGTCCGCGCGGCTTCAGGGGCACTAGCGGGAGTTCGGGAGCCAGCAGTGGAGCGCCGCCGTATCCCTTACCTCCCCGAACCGAGCTCCCTCCGTCCACGCCTTCCGAGCCTCATCGATTTCCTGATGGGAACGCCCGATGAAGTTCCACCACAACAACATCGCTGAGAGCCACCGCAGGTTTGGGCACGCCCCAGCACCAAGAGACCAGGCACTCGCCTCCGACCAGCCTCAGGTCATGGTCTGACCACGAGCTGCCCTCTCTTCGGGCTGTCGATCTTGATGCCAACTATCCCTCCTTTGTGTCAACTAAAATTCTTCGTCACAAGACGCTAACGCCGTACTCGCGGCATCCCGAGCCCGATCCAGGAGATGATCTCCCGCTGGATCTCGTTGTTGCCGCCGCCGAAGGTGAAGATCACGGCGGAACGGTAGCCGCGTTCCAGTTCGCCATGGAGGACGGCGCCGGCCGAGCCCTCCTTGAGGGGGCCGGCCGCGCCGACGACCTCCATCAACCAGGCGTACGCGTCGCGGCGCGCTTCGGAGCCGTAGACCTTGACGGCGGATGCGTCCTGCGGGGTGAGCGTGCCGTCCTGGACGGCGCCGACCATCTGCCAGTTGAGCAGCTTCATCGCATCCAGCTTGGTGTGGGTCCGCGCGAGGCGCCCGCGCACCCAGCCGAGGTCGATGACGCGGCGGCCGTCGGCGAGCTTGGTGTCCATGGCCCACCGCTGCACATCGTGCAGTGCCCGGATCGCCGTGGTGCCGTGCGCGGCAAGGGTGACGCGCTCGTGGTTGAGCTGGTTGGTGATCAGCCGCCAGCCCTTGTTCTCCTGGCCGACGCGGCGGGACGCGGGCACCTTGATGTTCTCGTAGTAGCTGGCGGTGGTGTCGTGCGAGGCGAGGGTGTTGATGAGGGTGCAGGAGTAGCCGGGGTCGGACGTCGGGACCAGCAGCATGGTGATGCCCTTGTGCGGCGGGGCGCCGGGGTCGGTGCGCACAGCGAGCCAGACCCAGTCGGCGGTGTCGCCGTTGGTGGTCCAGATCTTCTGTCCGTTGACGGTGTACGTGCCGGTTTCCTCGTCGCCGTCCCGGACCGCACGGGTCTTGAGGGCGGCGAGGTCGGTGCCCGCGTCGGGCTCGCTGTAGCCGATGGCGAAGTCGATCTCGCCGGAGAGAATCTTCGGCAGGAAGTACGCCTTCTGCTCGTCCGTGCCGAACTGCATGATCGTCGGCCCGACGGTGTTGAGTGCCATCAGCGGCAGCGGTACGCCTGCCTGTGCGGCCTCGTCGAAGAAGATGAACTGCTCGATGGAAGTGAGGCCGCGGCCGCCGTACTCTTCGGGCCAGCCCACGCCGAGCCAGCCGTCGGTGCCGAGGCGGCGGACGGTCTCGCGGTAGAAGCGCTTCTGCTCGCTCGGGTCGGCGTAGCGCGCGTAGACGTTGTCCGGCACGAGCCCGGCGAAGTACGTGCGCAGCTCGGCGCGCAACTGCTGCTGCTCAGGCGTGTATTCGAGGTGCACGGCCCCTCCAGGAGTCTCGCGGTCCTTCGATGCGCGGCGCACACAGTAGAACGTGTTGCAAGAATCTGGAAGGGGCCGCAGCGGCCCGGGTACGGGCGCACCCGCGAAGAGGGTCGTCCCGGACGCGCTAGGCAGCTGCCTCCACCGACGCGTACACCGCGTCGACCAGCGCCATCTTGCGCGGGTCGTCGGCGATGTGCGGGCCCATGCGGTTCATCACGTAGCCGAGGCTGAGACCCGCCTCCGGGTCGGCCAGGCCGCAGGAGCCGCCGAAGCCGTCATGGCCGACAGCGCGGGGGTTGGGTCCGTACGAACCGTTCTCGCCGCTCAGCCAGAGGCCGAGCCCGACCTCCGTCTCGTTCTCGAACCCGGCGCCGAGCACCAGGTCCCGGCAGCTGCCCTGGCCTTCGCGGACGTGCTCGGCGGCCTCGGGGGACAGCACGCGCCGGCCCCCGAACTCACCGCGGCCCGCGAAGATCCCGTAGAGCGCGGCGACGGCGCGGGCGGTGCCATGGCCGTTGGCGGCGGGGATGTGGGCCGCGCGCCAGGCGGGCGTGTTGGCGTCCGCCGCCCCGACGATCGGGTTGACCAGGGCGGCCAGGGCGGCAGGCTGCAACTGGGCGAAGACGGCGGCCTGTTCGCTGCCCGACGCGGCCGGCGGATGCACCAGCTCGGCGGCGCGCCCGGCCTCCTTCTCCGGCAGCCCTATCGTGAAGTCGATGCCCAGCGGCCCGGTGACCTCCTGGTGCAGAAATTCTCCGGGGAGTTGCCCGGTGATGCGTCTGACGACCTCGCCGACCAGGAATCCGTAGGTCATCGCGTGGTAGCCGGACTGCGTGCCGGGCTCCCACCAGGGCTCGGTGGCGGCGAGGCGGGCACAGGTCAGCTCCCAGTCGTAGAGCTGCTCGATGGTGTGCGGCTCGCGCAGCCCGGCCAGGCCCGCGCGGTGCGAGAGCAGATGACGTACGGGAAGGGACTGCTTGCCGGCCGCGGCGAACTCCGGCCAGTAGGTGGCCACGGGCGCGTCCAGGTCCAGCAGTCCGCGGTCGGCGAGCAGATGGGCGCACAGCGCGGTGGGCCCCTTGGTCGTCGACCAGACGTTGACCAGGGTCTCGCGCTCCCAGGGGCGGGTGCGCGCCTCGTCCGCCCAGCCGCCCCACAGGTCGACGACACTCTGCCCACCCAGCAGCACGGTCACGGCCCCGCCCAGTTCGCCGCGTTCGCGGAAGTTCTCCTCGAAGGCGGTACGCACCGCCAGGAAGCGTTCGTCGCAGTGGCCTTCGATCGTGGGTGCGCTCTGTGACATGGGTGCCTCCGTCGCCTGGGACCGGGTGTCCGGCCTGCCGGTATCCGGCTCCGGAAGAACGTACCGACTGGTCGGACTGCCGGGAAGAGTGCGAACAGAAGGCACGCGGCGTGGCACTCATTTCGAGCCGACCGGCTCGGCGGTGGGCACGGCGGTCGGGCGAACCGGGCCTCACCGGCCCGGTTCAGCCGGCCAGGAACCCCCGCAGCGAGGCCGTCATCCGGGCGACGAAAGCCTCGCGGACGCTGTCCTCCACAAGGTCCAGCGAGAGATACGGATTGAGGTCTTCCAGCTCCACCAGCAGCAGTTCGCCGTCCGGGGCGCGGCAGGCGTCGACGCGCTGGATCCCGTGGTCAAGGGTGTTCCAGTCGACGAACCGCTGCGCGAACGCCAGGTCGTCCGGGCCCGGTTCGTACCGCTCAAGCTCCCAGCGGCGCTCCGGGCGCGGGGCGTAGAGCGCGTACTGGAAGTCGCGGTCGACGAAGTAGAACGACACCTCGTAACGGAACGGGATCCTCGGCTGCACCAGCACATCGTCGTACGCCAGGTCAGCGAGGGCGTCCCGGTCGACGAGCCGCATGCCGATCGAGTCCGCGCCGAGCTTGGGTTTGACGACGTATCTCCCGGCCCCCGGCAGTCTGCTGAGGTCCGCGGCGCGGTCGACGGTCGGTATCACCGGAAAACCGGCCGCGCTCAGCTCGACCAGATACTGCTTGCCCGCCATGTCGGCGCGGCCCGTCAGCGGGTTGTACAGGCGGGTGCCCCGCTGCCGTGCGAGGGCGCGGAACTCGTCGAACTCCCGCTGGTAGTGGAGCACCGGGCCACTGTTGCGTACGACGACGGCGTCGAAGGCCCCCATCAGACGCGCCGCCTCCAGCGGATGGCACAGGGCGATGTCGAAGTCCTCGCGCAGGCGCCCGGAGAGCCTGATGTCCTCGTCGCAGTAGCGGCGGCCCTTCGCCTCGTAGCCGAGATCGGTGACGTAGAGGATGCTCGGGCGTGCGGCGGACATGGTGCTCCCGGTACTCGGCCTGCGTGATCGTGTCTGATCGTGCAGCCTTCCTATCAGACCGGTTGCGTAGGCATGGCGGCGGAGGCGGCCCTGGTCAGCGCTGCGGGCGGAGCAGTAGCAGCGCCGTGTCGTCGCCGCCCTGGATACCGCCGGTCGCACGGCCCACAAGATGCTCCGCCAGGGCGTCGAGTGGCTGGTCCGCGGCCTCCTCCAGCTCTACGGCCAGGGCCGCCAGGGCGTCGTCCATGTCGGTGTCAGGCGTCTCGATCAGTCCGTCCGTGTACAGAACCAGCAGAGATCCGGGGTGCAAGGGCACCACCGTGGTGGGATAGGCGGCCCCGCGGTCGACGCCGAGCAGTGGGCCGCCGGCCAGGTCGAGGATGTGGACCCGGCCGTCCGGATCCAGGAGCAGCGGCTGGGGGTGTCCGGCACGGGCCAGCCGGGCGCGGTGGCGCTGCAGGTCCAGATGGAGATAGACGCAGCTGGCGAGCAGTTCGGCATCGAGGTCGATCAGGAGTCGGTTGGTGCTCACCATGACCTTGCCGGGCGGCTGGCCGACCGCGGTGTATGCGCGTACGGCGGTGCGGATCTGGCCCATCAGCGCTGCGGCCGTGACGTTGTGGCCCTGTACATCGCCGATGACGGCGGCGGCGGACGCGTCGCCGGTGCGGATGAGGTCGTAGAAGTCGCCGCCGATGTCCATGCCCTGGGTGCCGGGCAGATAGCGCGCCGCGACCTCCAGACCTGGCACGGTGGGCAGGGAGTGCGGCAGCAGGGCGGACTGGAGTCCGTGGGCGAGGCGGTGTTTGGTGTCGTAGAGCCGGGCCCGCTCCAGCGCCTGGGCGATCAGACCGCCGAGGCTGGTGAGCACGAAGCGCTCATCGGTGGAGAAGCTGTGTGGCTGTGAGTAGCCGAGGACGCAGGTGCCGACGGGGCGTCCGGAGGCGATCAGCGGCAGATAGGCCCAGGCGGCCATGCCGTCGGCCGTCGTGAAGCGTTCGGGGTAGATGTGCTCGAGCTCGGCGCGGGTTTCGAAGAAGGACGGCACTCCGGTCGCGAGTGTCTGGGCGCCTGGCGCATGAGCGGTCAGGGGCATGCCGTCGAACCGGTCCACGATCGTGGGGTCCTCGTAACCACGCTGTCCGAGGACGCGCAGGCGGCCCGCCTCGGACGCGAGCATGACCAGCGACCGGCTGCCGACGGCCGGCATGATCTCGTCCGCGACCAGTTCGATCACGTCGGACACGCCCACGGCCTCGGTCAGCGCGCTGGCCAGGGTGAGGATGTGGGAGATCGCCACCAGGCCCGCGGGGCGCTGCGGCGGCTTGTCGTGCGGCATCTCCTGGACCGTGCCGCGGGCAGGGGTGACGTGCACGCTGATGCCGTTGCGGCTGGGGTGGAGCTGGAACATCAGCCAGTCCTGCGGCGGGCGCAGCGCGACGAACGAGGTGGTGTGCTGGCTGATCATCGCCGCGCGGTAGCGGTCTTCGTACACCGGGTCGTTCAGCCACGGCACAGAGGTCCACAGCTGCTTGCCGAACAGCGCGGACGCCTGTACGCCGAGCAGCTCGCGGGCCGCGGGGTTGGCGTAGGTGAGGTGCCCGTTCACATCGAGGGAGCACATCCCGTCCGGCACCCGCGCCACCATGCGTACGGCCTCGATCGCGCCGGTCGTCCCCGCCATGGCGGCGGGTCCGAGGAAGTCCGCCTCCGGGACGAGGGGGCTGCCCGACTCGGCGGCCCGCCGCAGCCGCAGGGCGAGGCGGTCGCAGGACGCGACGAGGCGGTCGCGTTCGGAGTCGGAGATCTCCGGCGGATGAGAGCCGGGCCAGGTGACGAACACGGCTCCGTACACGGTGCCGTGTGTGGCGATGGGCAGGGCGGCGAGGGAGAACGGATAGGGCAGGACGACGGCGATACGGGGGTAGCGGCTCGCCATGTCCTTCTCGCCGGCGACCCAGACGAGCCCGCCTCCGCGGACGGCGTCGGCGACGGGTATCGGTGAGGTGATCGCCACGCGCTCCCAGGGCGCGGCGAAGGCGCGCGGCAGCCCGGCCATGACGGCCATCTCGAGGACCTGCTCGTCGGGAGAGAGCAGGTACACGGCTCCGGAGTGGGCCTGGACGTCGTCCATCATTCCGGCCAGCGCGAGCGACAGGAGGGGGTGGGAACCCTCGCCCGCGCCGCCGTCCGACGTGCCGGGCCCGGAGGAGAGCAGATCAGACAACGGAAATCACCTCCTCCGCAGTGCTCCCAACCAAGGCTGCCGGTTACGGGGCGGTACCGCACGGCGAACGGGGTGCGGGTCGGAACGCATGCGGCGGGCCCCACCCCGCCCTCCCCCAGAGCTTCGCCTGGGTGACGCCCTTCGGGCGTGTCCTCAATCGCCGGACGGGCTTGATTTGTGCGGCCCAGGCGCACAAATCAAGCCTCGCGGGCGATTGAGGCGTGGGGGTCCCACCACGCCCGCAGGGCGTAGGGGGAGGGTCTGGGGCGGAGCCCCGGTCAAGGCAAGGGGAGGGTGGGGTGAAGCCCCCGTCGCCGCCTACGCCACGCGGCCCCGGCCCACTCCCTCCGCCGCGATGCGGACCTCCGCACGCTGCGTGACCCCCGCCACCGTCACCGCCAGCGTCACCGTCCCCGGGCGCAGCCCGGTCAGGCGGCCCGTCGAAGGGTCGAAGGCCGCCGCATGGCGGGGGCGGGCGTCCTCGGGTGCGCCGATGTACAGATTGAGTGATCCTGTCCAGTCGGCGCTGAGGGGAAAGGCCACCGGGATCCGCCGTGCACCCTGCGCCACCGTCGCCCGGGCGTCCCCGCGCCGGCCCGGCGGCAGTGATGCGGGCGCCTGAAGGGTCAGGCCGTCGACATGCGCGCGGGTCTGGACGGAGACCCAGTCCGGGCGTCCCTCCCAGGGCCTGAGCCGGCCCGCCGGCTGCTCGCCGTGCGTCACCTTGTCGACACCCACCAGCGACCAGCCGGTGAAGCCGCCCTCGTCCGCCGGGGCCGCCGGCGCCTTGCCCGAGTTGCCGTTGATCAGATACGGCACGCCGTCCACGTGCCCGGCGTGGAAGACCCCGACATGGCTGCCGATGAGCCCCGCACCCTTCCCCGTCGTACGGCGGAACTCCGCGAGCCACCGCTCGATCAGCGCCGCCTCCTTGCGGTCACCCAGCTGGCTGCCCTTCTGCACGGTCGTGTCGCGCGGCGGGACATGCTCGACGAGCATCACCGAGCCGACGTCCGCGTCCCTCGCCGCCGCGTCGAGCTGCGCCCGCACCTCCTTGATCTGGGCGAAGCCCCCGCCCCGCAGGGTCAGACTCGATGTGTCCAGCGTGACGAAGCGCGTACCGCGATGGTCGAACGTCCGGTGCGCGAGCCCGAATTCGGCGATGAAGTTGTCGATCTTCCCGCCCATCACCTCATGGTTGCCGGGCACGTAGTACCAGGGCAGCTCGTCCCCCAGTTCCTCCGTCAGCACCCGCCTGGCGAAGGCGAGGTCCGCGGGCGAGCCTTCGTCGACCAGGTCACCGTTGACGATGAGGAAGTCGGGCCGCGCGGCCTTGATCTCGCGCAGCGTCCGCCGTGCCTGCGCCACGATCGCGCTGCCGGGGTCACGCGCGACGAACTGCGCGTCGGACATGACCGCGAACTGCCAGTCCCTGCCCTCGGTTTCGGTCGCGGTATCGATCAGCGGATCGGCTGTCCGCGGCTGCGCCGGCAGCTCGACGGTCGGCGGCACCTGCGCGCTCAGCCCGTCGATGACGATCTTCCCTGTGTACTGCTTCGCGGCCGCGGTCTCGGCCAGATAGAAGCGGTACACCGACAGCGGCATCGCGGCCCCCGCGGGCACCGCGAAGGTCACCTGCCGCCACCCGGTCCAGGTGACGAACGGACCACGCAGCAACTGGTCGGATCCGGCCGCGTCCTTCAGATGGAGCGTCGGCCACGCGCCCTGCCCGTCACCCTTGATCCAGAGCGTGAAGGACTGCGGCTGCCCCGCGACGGCAATCGGCCGCTGTGGATTGGCGTACGCCGCACGGGTCGCGGTCGACTGCGTGAAGTCGTAGGTCAGCTCAAGGCCGGTACCGGTCTGCCCCTCGGGCGTCGCCGCGACCGACCCACTGGCCCGCGCCTGGCTGAACGTCCAGGACGCCGCGTCGTCGAAGCCGGACACGGGCTGCTCGGCGAGGCCGACGCTGACGGCGAGAACCGTGGTGACACCCGCGACGCTCGCGGTGATCCGCCCGGCACCACTGCCCGTGCGGGACGTGACGGTGAAGGAGCCCCGGCCGTCGTCACCTATGCCGAACAGCGAATGGTCATAAGTGAGATGGACATCGGCCGGTTCGACGGGAGCGCTGTTGCCCTGGGCGTCCAGACCGAGAATTCCGAAGGTGCCGGTTCCGTTCCCGTCCATGAGCCCGACACGCCGGGTCGTCGGCTCGATGCGGGCCAGGTCGTCCAGGACGGTCAGCTCGGTGCTGCCGTGTGCGCCCGCCCGCTCCGCGCGTATCCGGGTGCTGCCGCTGTGCCGCGCCCGGAACACGCCGTGGTCGTCGATCCGGCCCACCGATGGGCGCGCGACCCGCCAGTGCGGGCTCCCTTCGGCCGGTCCGTACGTCTCGTCGTACCCGGCGGCGGTGAGAGGGCGGGTCAGTCCGGGGAACACCCGCTCGGGGTGGCCGCCCTTGACCGGGTCGGCGGTGGGGGCGCTCCCCGCGGGCGTGCGGGTCTCGACCCAGAAGCCGCGCAGCCGTCCGCTGCCGTCGGGCGCGGTGAGCGCGAGGCCGTTGGGTACTGTCCGCTCGCTGCCGTCGGAGGGGCTGTTCTCGACCTGGAGCGCGTCACTGCCGGGTTCGCGGGCGACGAGCGTGGACGAGCCGCCCCCGTCCAGGTTGAGCGCGCTGAAGGCACCGGCCTGCTTCATCATCAGGCCGAGCTCGGTGAGGGTGACGCCGCCGCTGTCGGCCTGCCGGCCGTCGACGGTGATGACCTGCATCGCACGGCCGTCCTTGGAGAAGCCGACGGCGGTGCGGGGGGCCGCGGTGTTGTTGCCCTCGCCCTCGTGGTTCTGGGGTACGCCGTCGACGACGAGGAGTTCACGGCCGCCGACCGCGGTGCGCGGGACGGGGCCGCCGTCGGTACGCGGCCGGTACTCCAGGGCCACCGGGTCGCCCGGCCGTAACGCGGCGAGAAGACCGGCTCCGGCCTCCCGGCCGACCAGGACCGTGGTGTCCGGGGCGATCGGCCCGGTGCCGGGCCGGCCTGTGACCGCGACGACTTTGCCGTCCCGTACGAGCGCTTCGGCGACGGGAGTTGCGGCATCGGCGGTCAGGGCGCGGTCGGCCGTTCCCCATGCCGCGGTATACGCACCGATGCCGCCGGACGGGACGTTCGCGGCGTTGTACGCGGCAAGCGGGTGCGGCCCGGAAGGCAGCGTCAGGGTTCCGTCGAAGTACAGCTGCAGAACGCGTCCCGCGCTCCCGGGACCTATGCCGACGGCCCGGTTGGCGCCGGTGGCCGGCGAGTGGGTGAGCCGGCCGTCCTTGATGCCGGGGCCCTGCGGCGCGCCGGTCTGGTTGATGTCGAAGAAGTCGGCGTTGATCGCGGCGACCGTGCGCCGGCCGGGCCCGGGATCGTGGCCGGCGGCGAGTGCGGAGACGGTGTGGCGGTCGGCGACCGTGCCCGAGGAGAGGTAGTCGGCCTGGACGCCGCTGCCGTCGAGGTCGACGGAGAGCGCGTCCACTCGCAGCCACTTGTCGGATTCGAGCCGGTCGTACGAGGTGAGGCTGATGCCCGGAGCGATGGGCCGGGAGCTGCGCGCTGTCTCGATACCGTCGCCGTCCGCGATGGCTCGGGGGCGTCCGGCCGGGCCGCTCGCGGGCGGGGGCGCGATCGGGCGCAGCACTTCGGCGGAGTCTCGGGGACGGGGGTCGGGGGTGGAATCGGCGACGGCGGGGGGTATCGCTCCCGCCGCCAGCGCGGACACCGTCGCGACCAGCACGACGGAGCGTCTTGCTCTGCCAAGGTCCACAACTACTCCTGGAATACGGCGTGTTGAGCGCGAAGTAAGCGCTGTCGGCGCACAGCATCGCGGCGCTCGCACGAACGCACCAGGGGGCAACGGGAACACCGGGAAGAACAGCGGCCGTCAGGACCGTGGCCACTCCGAGGCCATGACGCCGCCTGACCGACCACATTCGTGAAAGAAATCCGTAACAATTCACCATGCGAGACGATTTCCGATACTCATTGACGTGACCGGAAATCGCTGCCACTCTCACCGTTGTGAGTCAAGCTGACATTCTCGTATCGCGCCTGCACGTCGATCTTCGACGGCACGCCAGCGCACTCTGTGCCGCCGGCCGCTGAAACACGCACAGCTGACTTCTTCACCCGCGTCCAGCCCCTGCTCCGGGGGCTTCTGACGGGCTGAGCACCTCAGCCCCAGTACGCGGCAATTCCTTCGGCAGGACTCTCCCGAACTCACCTGCCGATGCATGGCCACCCTTTCCTGAATTCACCGCTGCCTTTTCGCGCTGAATTTTTCAGGCATCTTCGCGTACCCCGAAACGGAATGACTGATGACCTCCTCCAGACGCTCCTTCCTTGTGCTCACCGGGCTCTCCACGCTGGCGGTCGCGGGCTGCGGCACAGCGAGCGGCAGCGGCGGCGTCCGCAACACCAGGACGCTCCGCTACCAGGGTCAGGCCGGCCAGGTCAACCCGCCCGAACTCGCCGCGGCCCTGGGCTACTTGGGCGATCTGAAGCTGGACTGGGTGGGCAACACCATCAGCGGCCCGCAGGACATCCAGTCCGCCGCTTCCGGCCAGATCGATTTCGGCGGCGCGTTCAACGGCGCGGTGGTCAAGCTTGCCTCCCGCAAGGCCCCCATCAAGGCCGTCGTCAGCTACTACGGCTCCGACAAGTACGCCTACAGCGGCTACTACGTGGCCGAGAAGAGCGCCATCCGCCAGCCCCGCGACCTCATCGGCAAGAAGGTCGGGATGAACACCCTCGGCGCCCACGCCGAGGCGATGCTCGACATCTACCTCAAGAAGAACGGCCTGAGCCGTGCAGAGGCCGAGCAGGTCGAGCGGATCGTCATACCCCCCGTCAACACCGAACAGTCGCTGCGCCAGCGGCAGATCGACGTGGCGGTCCTCGGCGGCATCCTGCGCGACAAGGCACTGGCGACGGGCGGCGTACGCAAGCTCTTCAGCGACTTCGAGCTGCGCGGCGCCTTCAGCGCAGGCACCTATGTGCTGACCGAACGCTTCATCAAACAGAACCCGGAGACGGTGCGGACCTTCGTCACCGGCGTGGGCAAGGCCCTGGACTGGTCCCGTACGACACCGCGGGACGAGGTCGTCGCCAAGATGACCGAGATCGTCGCCAAGCGGAAGCGCAACGAGAGCGCCGACGCGCTCAAGTTCTGGCACTCCTACGGGGTCTCCGCGCCCGGCGGCCGTATCGAGGAGCAGGAGCTGTCGGTCTGGTCCGACTGGCTCGCCGAGCGCGGAGACATCAAGTCCGGCCAGGTGAGCGTCTCCGACCTCTACACCAACGAGTTCAACAAGAGCCACACCAAGGCGGGGAGTTGATCCCATGTCGACGGCGAAGATCAGTTTTCAGGGCATCGGCAAGACCTTCCCGGTACGCGGAAAGCAGCGCCACGTCACCGCACTGGACGGCATCGACCTCGACATCGCCGCCGGGGAGTTCGTAGTCATCGTCGGCCCCAGCGGCTGCGGCAAGTCCACCCTGCTCGACCTGCTCGGCGGACTCTCCGAGCCCACCTCGGGCCGGATCCTGCTGGACGGCAAACCCGTCTCGGGGCCGGGTCTGGACCGCGGCATCGTCTTCCAGCAGTACGCGCTGCTGCCCTGGCGCACCGCCCTGGGCAATGTGGAGTTCGGCCTCGAAGCCACCCGGGTGCCGCGCCGCGAACGCGCCGAACGGGCCCGGGAGTATCTGGCGCTCGTCGGGCTCACCGGCTTCGAGGACCGGCACCCGCACGAGCTCTCAGGCGGTATGCGCCAGCGCGTGGCCATCGCCCGCAGCCTCGCCTACGACCCCGATGTGCTGCTGATGGACGAGCCGTTCGCCGCGCTCGACGCACAGACCAGGGAGTCCCTCCAGGACGAGCTGCTGCGGATCTGGCAGCGCACCGGCAAGACGATCGTGTTCATCACGCACGGCATCGACGAGGCGGTCCATCTGGGGCAGCGGGTCGCCGTGCTCACCTCACGGCCCGGCCGGATCAAGGAGGTCGTGCAGATCGACCTGGGTGACCGCAGCGCCGACGCCGATCCGCGATCCAGCCCCGAGTTTGCGCACCACCGACATCAGATCTGGAGCCTGCTGCGCGACGAGGTCAGCCGGGCTCAGCGCGAGGAACGGGAGGCGGCAACGCTATGAGCATCACCACCGAGAAGGCGCTTGCGACCGCGGACGTGGGCGGCGCGGCACTGCACACCGATCCGGCGCTCGCGGCGGAGCGCCGCGAACTGCCGGCCCCGCTGCGGCACACCGGCCGGGTCCTGCTGACCGTGTTCACCCGCACCGTGGCGATAGCGACACTGCTGGCGGTGTGGGAGATCGCGCCGCGCCTCGGCCTGGTCGACCGGACTTTTCTGCCGCCGTTCTCCGAGGTCGCCGTCGCCTGGTGGCAGCTGCTGCTCGACGGGCAGCTCGCCGAGCACGCACAGGCCAGCCTCACGCGATCGCTCACCGGCTTCGGGCTCGCGGTCGTCGTCGCCGTACCGCTCGGCCTGCTGATCGGCTGGTACCAGCCGCTCGCGGGGCTCCTCGGACCACTCCTCGAAGTCTTCCGCAACACCGCCGCGCTGGCGCTGCTGCCGGTCTTCGTGCTGCTGCTCGGCATCGGCGAGACCTCGAAGATCTCCATCGTCCTCTATGCGTGCACCTGGCCGATCCTGCTGAACACCATCAGCGCCGTACGCAACGTCGATCCGACCCTGCTGAGGCTCGCCAGGTCGATGGATCTGCCCGCGCCGCGGATCTTCCAGAAAGTGATCCTGCCCGCATCGGTCCCGACGGTCTTCACCGGCATCCGGCTGGCCGGCGGGTTCGCGATCCTCATCCTGGTCGCCGCCGAGATGGTGGGCGCCAAGGCCGGGCTCGGCTATCTCGTCAACTCCTCGCAGTTCAACTTCGCGATCCCCGAGATGTACGCCGGGATCATCACCATCTCCGCCATCGGCGTGGCCTTCAACCAGCTGCTCGTAGCCCTGGAGCGCCGCTTCACGTCCTGGCGTACCCCGACCGGAAACTGAGGTTTCGCCCATGGCCGCCGACGCCCCCCGCCAGTTCCATCTCAACGCGTTCCTGATGAACGCCGGCCATCACGACGCGGCCTGGCGCCATCCAGGCACCCAGCCCGAGCGGATCACCGATCTCTCGTACTGGCAGGAGCTGGCCCGCACCGCCGAACGTGGCAGGCTCGACTCGCTGTTCCTCGCGGACGGCGTCGCCCTGTGGGGCGACGCCCGCTACAACGCGGCCGGCGGTTTCGAGCCGCTCACCCTGCTGTCCGCACTGGCCGTCGCCACCGACCACATCGGGCTGATCGCCACCGTCTCGACCACCTTCAACGAGCCCTTCCATGTGGCTCGCAAATTCGCCTCGCTGGACCACATCAGCGGCGGCCGCGCCGGCTGGAACATCGTCACCTCCGGGAATGTGGCCGAAGCCAAGAACTTCGGCCTCGAAGAGCATCTGGAGCACTCGCTGCGCTACGAGCGCGCCGCCGAGTTCGTCGATGTGACCAAGGAGCTGTGGGACAGCTGGCGCGACGATGCTCCCGTGATCGACCGCGAGCGCGGTGTCTACGCCGAGGAGGGTGCGATCCGGCCGATCGGACACCGCGGCACCCACTTCCGGGTCGACGGGCCGCTCAACGTACAGCGCCCGCCGCAGGGTCATCCGCTGCTGGTGCAGGCCGGATCCTCGGAGGACGGCAAGGAGTTCGCGGCACGGTACGCGGAGGCCGTGTTCACGGCGCAGCAGACCCTCGCCGACGGCCAGACCTTCTACAAGGACCTCAAGTCGCGGCTCGTGAAGTACGGCCGCACGCCCGACCAGCTGAAGATCCTGCCCGGCATCTGCCCGATCATCGGCGCGACCGAGGCCGAGGCGCTGGCACTCGAGGACGAGCTCACAAACCTGCAGGTCCCCGAGTACGGGCTGCAGCAGCTGTCCCAGATGCTCGGTACGGATCTGAGCGGTCTGCCGCTGGACGGACCGCTGCCCGACCTCCCCGAGGAACAGGACATCAACGGCAACAAGTCCCGTTTCACGCTGGTCGCCGAGCTCGCCAGGCGCGAGCAGCTCAGCATCCGCCAGCTGATCGCCCGCCTCGGCGGCGGGCGCGGCCACCGTGTCTTCGCCGGCACGGCCGAGCAGATCGCGGACCAGCTGGAGGAGTGGTTCACCGAGGGTGCCGCGGACGGCTTCAACATCATGCCGCCGTATCTGCCGGGCGGCCTCGACCACTTCGTCGACCAGGTGGTGCCCCTGCTGCAGGCCCGGGGGCTTTTCCGCACCGAGTACAGCGGGCGGACCCTGCGCGACCACTACGGCCTCGAGCGCCCGCCCGGCCGGACCCACTGACCTCCGCGGCTTCCCGGACCAGACCCGCACCTTCCCGTACAGAGAGAGGAAGTTCCCCCATGACCAGCACCGGTTTCGACATCCGCCGGGTCGGCGGCCGCATCGGCGCCGAGATCCTCGGCGTGGACATTTCGGCCGACATCGACCCCGCCATCGTCACCGAGATCAACGCGGCGCTCGTGGAGCACAAGGCGCTCTTCTTCCGCGGCCAGCAGCTCGACGACGCGGCTCAGATCCGCTTCGCCTCGCTCTTCGGCGAACTCACCACCGCGCACCCCACCGTGCCGTCGGTCGAGGGACAGCCGCACATCCTGCCGGTCGACGGCGACGAGGGCATCCGTGCCAACCAGTGGCACACCGATGTCACGTTCCTGCGCACTCCGCCCAAGGCGTCCACGCTGCGCAGCCTCGTCGTCCCGCCCTACGGCGGCAACACTCTGATCGCCAACTCGGCCGCCGCCTACCGGGATCTGCCCCACGCGCTGCGCGAGCTGGCCGACCGGCTGTGGGCCGTACACACCAACGCGTACGACTATGCCGAGCCGAAGAGCGAGAAGGCGGCCGAGCACCGCAGGCAGTTCGTCTCCACGAAGTACCGCACCGAGCATCCCGTGGTGCGCGTGCACCCGGAGTCGGGTGAACGCGGCCTGTTCATCGGCGGATTCGCCCAGTCCCTGGTGGGCCTCTCCCCGTCCGAGTCACGCGACATCCTGCGGATCCTGCAGGCGTATGTGACCCGCCCGGAGAACGTCGTCCGCTGGACCTGGGCACCGGGCGACCTGGTCCTCTTCGACAACCGCATCACCCAGCACTACGCGCCGGACGACTATGGCGACCTGCCGCGCCTGCTGCACCGGGTGACGGTCGCGGGCGACGTCCCGGTCGGCGTCAATGGCGAGGGCAGCCGGGTGGTCGAGGGCGACGAGGCGGGGCACTACACCCCGGCCGCGGCCGCCTGACAACGGCGCGGGGAGGGCGGGCCGTCCCCCGACGACCCCCCTCCCCGCCTGCCTGGTGCGGCAAACGTCAGCCCTGAACGCTGCGACGCTTGCGCGCGGCCCACATGATGCCGCCACCCGCGACTATGACCACGGCGGCAGCGCCGGCGATCAGCGGAGTGGAGCTGGAGGAGCCGGTCTCAGCCAGGTCGCCCGGGGTGGGGCTCGGCTTGGCAGAGGCCGGGGGCGCCTCGGCGGAGCTGGTGGCCGTGCTCGGCGTGTCGGTCTGAGTGTCACTCGGCGAGGGAGTGGAGCTCGGCGGCTGAGACGGCGTGGCCGACGGGCTCGGCTTGTTGTCGTCGCAGACCGGCGCCGTCTTGGTGTCGTCACGCGAGAACTTGTCGTCGTCGCCGGCCTTCACGACGAGACGGACGGTGAGCTCCTTGTCGTGCTTCGGAAGCTCGAGCGTCTTGTGGAAGTTCCCCTTGAACGTCTCGGTGGGCAGCAGGTCCTTGCCGTCCACCGTGACGGTCACGGTGTTGTCCTTCTCGGGGCTGTAGGCCTTCAGGTCGACGCTGACCTCCGTGCAGGTCACCTTCCACACCGGGGTGTGCGCCTGCGCGGTGCCGGCGCTCAGGCCGACGCCGAGAGCGCTGACCGTCGCGACAGCTGCGAAGGCTCCTGCACGCCGCCACGATCTGTTGATTGTTGTCACTAATTCCTCCACTGATGCCACGCCACCCATCTGGCGGTGGGCGCACAGTACCGCCACGCTCCCAGTCGTTTACACCCACCCCACCCCTTTCTTTCGCTTACTCGCGTCAGCCAATGTGCCGCCCGTGCGGCGCAGTTCGCGCACTCGCCCACATGGGCGGGAACGCCTACGGTGACCGGAATGAAGCGCAACCAATCCGACGGAAAGACCCGGGTGACCGTCCTGGTGGCGCTCGCCGCGAATCTGGTGATCGCCGTGGCGAAGGCCGTCGGCGGGCTGGCCTCGGGATCCCCCGCGCTGCTGTCCGAGGCCGCGCACTCGGTCGCCGACAGCGTGAACGAGGTGTTCCTCCTCGTCGCGCTGCGCCGCAGCCACCGCCCGCCGGACGCCCACCATCCCTTCGGATATGGCAAGGAACGCTATTTCTGGGCGCTGCTCGCGGCAGTGGGCATCTTTGTGATGGGTGGCTGTTTCTCCTTCTACCAGGGCGTTCACGCACTGGCCGGCGACCCGCAGGAATCCCGCGCCGGCTATACGGCCGGGCTCGTCGTCCTCGTGGTGGCGCTGCTCGCCGAGGGCGGTTCGCTGATCCGTGCCCTGCACCAGCTCCGCAAGGAGAAGGACGGCGCTCGCGACCCCGCCCTGCGCACGGTCATCGCGGAGGACAGCACCGCGGTGCTCGGCGTCGTCCTCGCCATGGCCGGAATGGTGCTCCATCTGGTCACCGGGAACGTTGTCTGGGAAGCCGCCGCGTCCCTCACGATCGGACTGCTTCTCGTGTACGTCGCGTACCGGCTGGGCCGGGAGGCCCGCGACCGGCTGATCGGCGAGGCGGTCGAGCCGGAGCTGTGCGACCGGATCCGTGAACTCCTGCACAACCAGCCCGAGATCCACAACGTCGCCGCACTGCTCACCATGCGGCTCGGACTGGACTCGACTCTGGTGGCCGCCCGGGTGGATCTGACTCCCGGCTTCGACAGCGAGGAGGTCGAGCTCATCTGCGTACGGATCAAACGGTCGGTCAGGGCCGCGTGGCCGCAGGCGGATCAGGTCTTTCTCGACATTACTGAGGCGCCCGCGGACTGACCGGGTGTCCTTCCTTGCGCGGGTTCTTGATACGGGTCCAGAGCGGAATGACGAACCAGCAGAGGACGAACCAGAGCACCATCGCGGCCACCAGCCACTGAGCGAGCGAGTCGTCCAGGACCAGCCGCAGGATGAGCAGCAGCGAGGAAGCCATCGTGCCCAGCAGCAGAAACAGTCCGAGGACGGTCAGGCGAGAGGCCCAGATGACCGTCTGTGGTTTGAGCATCAGCCCGGTCAGCAGCCGGTGGAACGACACCGGCCCGATCAGAGCGCCGGTTGTCGCCGCCCCCAGGAGCACGGTCACCGTATAGATGGTGCGGTCGGTGCCGGACAGTTCGACGAAACGGGGCTGGAAAGCGACGGTGAGCAGGAATCCGAAGAGGATTTGGACACCGGTCTGGGCCACCCGCAATTCCTGGATCAGATCACTCCATCGCCGGTCGGCCCGTTCCTCCTCCGTCTCGCTCCTGCCGCGTTGGCCGCTCTCTTCGCCGTGCTGTTCCATCTGGCGCCTCCCATACTTCCGAAACTCCCTACGCGGCATCCTGCATGATCTCGCGGCGAAGTCGCTCGCAGCAGCTGCTGATGAGTCGTGAGACATGCATCTGAGAGATGCCGAGATCTTCGGCAATTCTGCTCTGCGTCATGTCGCGGAAGAACCGCATGTAGAGGATCTTCCGTTCCCGCTCCGGTAATCGCCGCAGCCGGGGCTTCACAGCCTCGCGGTCGATGACGATGTCGAGCGCCGGATCCGCGCTGCCCAGTGCGTCGGACAGGGTGTGGCCGCCCTCGCTGCCCGGGTGTTCGGCGTCCAGGGACAGCGCGGTGAAGGAGTCGGCGGCCTCCAGACCCGCTCGGGTCTCGTCCAGAGTCAGTCCCGCCTGTGCGGCGATCTCGGGGAGCGTGGGCACCCGACTGGACACGCGCTGGAGGAGTTCCCGCTGGGCCACCCGGACCCGGTTGCGCTGGTCCTGGACGCGGCGCGGCACATGCAGGGTCCACATGTGGTCACGGAAGTGCCGTTTGACCTCGCCGGTGATGGTGGGCACGGCGAAGCTGGCGAACGCGGTGCCGCGCGCGGGGTCGTAGCGGTCCACTGCCTTGACCAGGCCGAGGGCCGCGACCTGGCAGAGGTCTTCCAGGTTCTCCCCCCGGTTCCTGAACCGGCCGGCCAGCCGCTCCGCCATGGGCAGCCAGGCTTTCACCAGCTCCCGGCGCACGGCCTCGCGCTCGGCTCCCTGGGGCAGTTTCGCGAGCCGTTCGAAGGCGGCTGCGGTGTCGGGGGCGTCGTCGTGCGGATGCTTCCTGCTCGCTTGTGTGCGCATGAGGCGCTGGCACTCCCTCAACGGTGGAGACGGGATGATTACCGCCGCAGGAATGCGGACGCATCAAAGACACGTCAGGGCGCTTGGCGCCGCTCCCACGGACGTGCCTCCGGTCCGAAGCACAGATTGCGTCTGCCCCCGGCTTCTCCCGGCAAACTCAGGGGGAAGAATGCCGTCAATTCCTGAGCACCGGAGCAGCGTGTATGCCGGAGAAGAATGGGCACCTGCTGGTTGGAGGTGCAGATTATGGTTCCCATCCTTCTCGTTCTGCTTCTCGCACTCGTTCTGTTCGGTGTGGGCTTTGCCGTCAAGGCACTGTGGTGGATTGCCATCGCCGTTCTGGTTGTATGGCTGCTGGGATTCCTGATGCGGAGCACAGCAGGGGGCTCCAGGGCCCGCTGGTACCGGTGGTAGACGAGAGAAGAACGATGAACGGCGGCCTTCGGGCCGCCGTTCGTCGTTTCAGCTCCTTGTCGCTGCTTCAGTCAGCGGAGGGCTGTCAGACGGCGACGGGCGGGAGCGAGCGCCCGGCCGCGACCGAGGACGTCCGCCCAGGGCTTGGTGCCCGCCTGCTCCACCGCGTCCAGCACCGTCCAGCGGTGGGCGGTGAGGTCGGGGTCCTTCAGCTGGTCCCAGCTGATCGGAGTAGCCACCGGAGCGCCCTGCCTGGCACGCACGGAGTACGGCACAACGGCCGTCTGCGCATAGGCATTGCGCTGGATGTCCAGATACAGACGGCCGCCCCTGGCTCGTTTGCGTACCTCTGTGGTCAGCCGGTCGGGATCGCGACCGGCGAGCGTCTCGGCGACCGCCCTGGCGAAGTCGCGCACCTCGTCGAAGCCCTCGCCGCCCGCCAGCGGCACGATCACATGCAGGCCCTTGGAGCCGGTGGTCAGCAGCACGGACGGCAGCTGGAGTTGGTCGAGCAGCTCACCGAGCTGCTGCGCCGCCCGGCGTACGGACTCGAAGTCGTCCTGTGCCGGATCGAGGTCGAAGACCATCCGGTCGGGCTGCTCCAGCCGGCCGACACGCGACTGCCAGCGGTGGAAGGTGATGCACGCCTGGTCCACGAGATGGACCAGGGTGGCCGTGTTGTCGCACACGGTGTGGGTCACCGTGCCGCCCTCCTTGGCCACCTCGACCCTGCGCACCCACTCCGGACAACTGTCCGGGGTATGTTTCTGCATGAAGCGGGGGCCGCCGATGCCGTCGGGGTGCCGTTCGAGCATCAACGGCCTGCCGCGCAGCTGCGGCAGCATGAACGGCGCGACGCGGCGGTAGTAGTCGACGAGGTCCTGCTTGGTGAGGCCGTCGTCGGGGAAGAGGGCCTTCTCGGGCCGGTGAATCTCTACCGTGTGCCGGCCTGCGCGCACTCGGTGGCTGCCCATGGCTCAGCGCACCACCGCTTCTCCCACCAGCAGCCGTACCGCGGCCGCGATCGAGTCCGCGTCGATTCCCGACACCCGCAACTGCTCCTCGGGCGTGGCCGAAGTGGGCATGTTGCGGACACCGAGCCGCACCAGTCGCGGTACGGGGCGGCCGTCCGAGAAGGCTTCGGCCACCGCGTCGCCCAGGCCGCCCTCGGGGCGGTGGTCCTCCACGGTCAGCAGACAGCCCGTCTCGTCGCCCGCCCTCTGCAGCGTCTGAGCATCGACGGGCTTGACGGAGTAGAGGTCGACGACGCGCACCGCAATGTTCTCGCGGTCCAGCAGCTCAGCGGCCGCAAGCGCCTCATGGACCGTCACTCCGGCGGCGACGATGGTCACACGGTCCTGCTCCCCCGACCGCAGCACCTTGGAGCCGCCCACCGGGAACTCCTCGTCCGGACCGTAGACGACCGGTGTGTCACCCCTGCTCGTACGCAGATAGCTCACATTCGGCAGCTCGGCCATCGCCTCGACCAGCCGGGCCGTCTGATTGCCGTCACAGGGGTAGAGCACCGTGCTGCCGTGCACGGCGCGGAACATCGCCAGGTCTTCGAGCCCCATCTGCGACGGCCCGTCCTGGCCGATGGCGACACCCGCGTGCGAGCCGACGACATTGATCGACGCGCGGCTGACGGCGGCCATCCGTATGAAGTCGTGGGCGCGGGTCAGAAAGGCCGCGAACGTGGAGGCGTACGGGACGTATCCCCGGGCCTGCAACCCGACGGCCGCCGCGACGAGTTGCTGCTCGGCGATGTAGCACTCGAAGTAACGGCTGGGGTGCGCCTTCGCGAAGTATTCGGTACGTGTCGAGTCGCCGACCTCCCCGTCGAGCGCGACCACGTCGCCGCGCACCGATCCGAGCGCGGCGAGCGCCTGTCCGTACGCGGTGCGGGTGGCGACCGAGTCTCCGACATCGAACCGCGGCCGCTCCAGATGGGCGCTGAGGGCGCCGTGCAGCACTCGTGCCGCGGGCGGGGACTGGACCTCCACCCGGAGGAAACGCGGCCCGCCGAGTTCCTCAATGGCCTCGTCCGCGTCGGGCAGCGGCTTGCCGTGCATGCCCTCCCGGTCCTCGACGGCCTTGACGCCGCGGCCCTTGCGGGTACGGGCGATGACCGCGGTGGGCCGCCGGAAGGTGGAGCGCGCCTCGGCGAGTGCCTCGTCCACCGCGGCGACATCGTGCCCGTCGATCTCGACGGTGTGCCAGCCGAAGGCCCCCAGCCGCTGGGCGTAGGCGTCGAGATCCCACTCGTGGCGGGTCGGCCCGCGCTGGCCGAGCCGGTTCACATCGATGAGCAGCGTCAGATTGTCGAGATTCTCGTACGCCGCCTGCTCGATGGCCTCCCACACGGAACCCTCGGCCATCTCGCTGTCGCCCGACAGCACCCATATCCGGTAGGGGATCTGGTCGAGCTTCTTGCCCGCCAATGCCATGCCGACGCCGATCGGCAGGCCCTGCCCGAGGGACCCGGTGCCCACGTCCACCCAGGGCAGCCGAGGCGTCGGATGCCCTTCGAGGAGGCTGTCGAGACGCCGGAAGGTGAGCAGTTCCTCGTCGTCGATGACGCCCGCCGCCTTGTACATGGCGTACAGGAGCGGTGAGGCATGACCCTTGGAGAGGATCAGCCGGTCGTTGCCCGGATGGTCGGGCCGTTCGAAGTCGTATCGCAGATGGTTGGCGAGCAGCACGGCGCCCAGGTCCGCGGCGGACATGGAGGACGTCGGATGCCCGGATCCGGCCGCGTCGGCGGCGCGGACCGCGTCCACACGCAACTGCTGGCCCAGTTCCGCCAGTTGTTCGGTTCGCATGTCACTCCTCCTTGACGGTGGGGCCGCCCGGGACCCGGGCGAGTTCCGGCGAAGCGGTGTCCAGCGGGACCGACCACGAGCGGACGAGGCCCAACTGGACGGACTGGCGCGGCAGCACGGCATCCAGCAGCCAGTCGGCGGCGACGCGCACCCGGTTCCCCGGCATGGCGGCCAGGTGGTAACCGCGGGTGACCGCGCCCGCGATCGGCCCGGACAGCGGCACTCCGAGGGGGTTCGCGGCGGCCTGGACCCCGCCGAGGTCCACGAGGAAGCCAAGATCGTGATGGCTGTACGCACGCTGCTCGCCGCGCCCCAGGGAGGCTGCGACGTTGAGTCCGGCCAGCTTTCCCTGGCGCCAGGCGTGCTGGGCCGTCATCGGCGTGTACTGGCCGGGCCTGGTCGGATCCGGTACCGCGGCCGCATCGCCGCAGGCGAAGACCTCGGGGTACCCGGGCACGGTCAGCCGCGAGTCGACGAGCAGACGGCCGCGCTCGACGGGCAGCCCGACGTCGGACACCAGGGGGTCGGGCCGCACGCCCACACACCAGATCAGCGTCCTCGTGTCGATGAACTCCCCGTCATCCAGCAGGACTCCGGCCTCGGTGGCCTCCTTGACCGATGTGCCGGTCCGGATGTCGACGCCGCGACGGCGCAGCACACGATCGGCCGTCGACGACAGCCTGCGGTCGAGCTCGGGCAGCACTCGCTCGGCGATGTCGACCAGCAGCCAGCGCACCGGGCCGCCCTGGTCCCCGGTGCGCTGCTTGCGGGTCAGCGCGTCGGTGAAGAGCTTTCCCTGGGCGGCGACTTCGGTGCCGGTGTAGCCGGCGCCGACAACCACGAAGGTGCGCCGGGACGCACGCTCCTGTGAGGTCGCGGCGGTAGCGGCCATCTCGATCTGCCGTGTGATGTGGTCGCGCAGGTACAGAGCTTCGGGCAGACCGCGGAAGCCGTGCGCATGGTCGGCGACCCCGGGCACGGGAAGCAGTTTGTTGACACTGCCGACGGCCAGGACGAGTCGGTCGTACTCCAGCGCGCCGGAGCCGCCCTCGGGGTCCGTGTAGTGAACGCGCCGCTCGGCCAGATCGACCCCGGCGGCATCGCCGAGCACCAGCCGCACCTGTGGCAGAGAGTCGGGAATCGACACGGTCACCCGGCGGGGTTCCAGGATTCCCGCCGCGACCTGTGGCAGCAGCGGCAGATAGAGGAAATAGTCGGTCGGGTTGAGCACGGTGATCTCGGCTTTGTCGCGTGCTGCCCGGGACAGTGCACGGGCGGCCTGGAAACCGGCGAATCCGGCTCCTACGACAACGACACGGGAACGGGTCACGATCTACTCCGGCGCGGAATCGGAAGTGGTGCGGCGGACGGCGGAGCGGGTGCCCCTGGGTCGCCGCGCGAAACCGGCGCCGTCACTCATACGTGCGGCGGCCCCGCTCTTCGTCGATGACGGGGGTCGTCGGCGGCACGACGACGCGCCGGCGCTTGGCGATGCTCGTGAACGTGGCGACCCCGATGATGCCGACGGCCATCAGGATCAGACCCACCACGTCGAGGTTCGCGCCCTGCACCTCCCAGTCTGTGGCAAACGTCAGGATCGCGCCGACTGCGATGAGGATGATGCACCCTCCCAGGCCCATGTGACTCACCTTCCTGTTCGAAGTGCTGGTCGCAGCCGGGTACCCGCGCCGGGGTCGGTCATGCGCGGCAACGGCGGAGCCGGGCGCTGTGCCTGCCGCGCGGGAGGGCGCCGGAGCGGGTCCGGCCCGCGGCGGACAGTCGCGGCTCGCGTGTACGAAGCCACGGGGGCAGGATGAGGTGCGAAGCCCACTTCCCGATATTCCACCGGGCCGGCGCTGGGGCCCCTTCGACCGGGACACCGAGTGTGATGGACAAGGAAACGACAGCGGCCAAGTCCGCAGCTGCGACGTCGAGCGCCGCCGTGTTCGGCGCGCCCTGCTGGGTCAGTCTCATGACCCGTGATCTGAAAGCCGCCCAGGATTTCTACGGTGCGGTCCTGGGGTGGCGGTTCCGCAAGGGCAGACTGGGCGAACAGTTCAGCGTCGCCTTCCACGAAGGCGCGCCGGTCGCGGGCCTCGGAGCCCTGGCACCCCAGCTGCAGATCGCCGTCGCCTGGACCCCGTATTTCGCCGTCACCGACACGGATGAGGCAGCGGCACGTATCCGGGAGCGCAGCGGGACGGTCGCGGTCGGCCCGCTCACCTTCTCGCTGGGCCGGGGGGCTCTGGCCGCCGACCGGGACGGCGCCACTTTCGGCATCTGGGAAGGCGAGCTCATCCCCGACTGGCACACCTGGCGCAAGAGCACGCCCGCCTGGCTGCGGCTGCGGACCCGCGACGCGTTCGATGCCGCCATTTTCTACGGAGAGGTCCTTGAGTGGGCATCCGGGCGCCCTGGGGCCTGCGAGGTCAGTTACGAGGAGGACGAGGTCGTTCTGCGCAGCAATGGGCATGTCCTCGCGCGCCTCAGCTCCGGCGCGAGTGAAGCCGCTCCCGATCCCATGATCCAGCCCCGCTGGCACATCCACTTCCCGGTCAAGGACGTGGACGCCACCGCCGAGGCCGCCCTCGAGAACGGCGGCTTCGTACTGGTCAGGCGGTCCACGCCGCACGGCCCCGAGGTGACGCTGCGCGACGCCGACGGTGCTCTCTTCACGATCACGAGCCGTCAGTTCCTTGAGTGACGTTCCGGTGGCGCTCTCGGCCGGAATGAGGCGGCGCCGGCAGCTGATGTGCCCAACTGGCCGGCGCCTGCGTTCCCTCGTACGCAGGGAACTTCCTGGCTCAGTACCGCAATCGCAGCGGGCGAAACACCGCGGGGAAGCGTCTTTGCCTTGTCGCAATGAAGCCCTTGCGTGCATGTGTTCGGGGCGCTTCCCTGGGCACAAGCGTGACGAAGACACGACGTCTGCCAGACGGTCCTTGAGCAGGAAGGGAGCGGGACCATGGCGCAGGGGAACGACGCAGAGCGGGCGCTCGAGAGCGCGAGTGCCCCGGCGTGGGCCGCTTCGGACGAGATGCAGTACCGGATCGTGAGTGCGGAGGTGGAAGCGCGTGCGCTGCGCGAGGAAGTGGACGGGCTGCGCAGGGCGCTCCGTACGCACCCGGTGATCGACATGGCGCGCGGCGTCATCATGGCAACGGCATCGTGCACGCCGGAGCAGGCCTGGCAGGTACTGGTACAGGTCTCCCAGCACACCAACATCAAGCTCCGCGAGATCGCACAGGGGATCGTGGACAGCATCAACGGCTCACCGCCGTCCCGGCCGATCCGCGCCGCGCTGCGTTCCGCCCTGGCGGCCCTGCCCGACAGCGGGCAGTGACCGGCGCTCGGTCTGGCGTTGGCTGCCGTTCACTGCCCGCAGCAGGTTGCGCAGGCGACGCGGGTTGCGGGGAGCGGCCCGGCGAACGACCCGGCGGCCCTCCATGCGGCAGTCAGTTGCTGCCCAGCTTGCGCTTGAGCTCCGCCTTGTTCATCGAAGACCGCCCCTGGATGTTGCGGCGCTGCGCCTCCGCGTACAGCTGGTCGTACGTCGGCCCCTCGGATCCGCTGTGCGAACGCTTCCCACCGCGCCGGGACGACGACATGTCCTGAGTGGAACTCTTGCTCGCCGTACGGGACTCACCGGAGCGGGCCCGTTCCTTGTTCACGGTGCGCGCGGCGATCTCCTCCGCACGATCCTTGCTCTCGCCGCGCTGCTGAGCGCTCTCCTTGATGTGCTCGTACTGCCGTTCACGCTTGGGACTCGAACCGCGAGGCATGGCAACTCCTTCGCCGATATGTGGATGATTCCCCCCACCGCCACGCACCCTCAGAGTTACCGCATCCTCCCCGGGCAAACCCGCGGTTGCCAGGTCAGACGAGTGCGGACACATGCTCCGCAGGGCCTGCCCGCGTAGAATCCAGATCGGGCGGATCACCCGTTTGCGTTGTCTGCTCGGGATGGGAGTAGTCGTGATCATGCCTGCGCCGGAGCCTTCGGGTTCGAGCGGCGGGCACGACGAGCTGTCCGCAGCGGTCGCCGCCCTCGCCGCCGACAACGCCTCTCTGCGCGAGCAGCTCACGCGACGGCATCTCATCGACCTGGCCACCGGGATTCTGGTGGCCCAGCTGGAGGCGTCGCCCGCCGAAGCCGCGGAACACCTCGTGCGCCTCGCCGAGGCGACCGGTCTGAGCTCCGAGGACCTCGCCGCGGACATCGTGAACGGCGTGGCGGGCACCATTGCCGTCGCGCCACCCGCGCCGTCCTCGGGCGATGACGGCAGGGATGACGGCACAGCCGTCGCCGAGGCTCGCAGGACCCGCCGCGTCGCCAGCGTCGCAGAGTCCGATCACACGGTCGGCCAAGCGGCGGCCACCCTGCTGGAGGGCGGTCTGCGTCCACTCGGCGTGGAGAGTCTGTGGCTGTGGCGCCGGATGGAATCCGACTGTTTCCGCCTGGCCGGACACGCCGGCGTGAGCGCCACGGAGGCGACGCGATGGCAGTGGATCCCGCCGGCGGCCCCCGCGCCGTTTCACCAGGTTGTCGCGGAGGGCTCCCCTCTCTGGTCGGCATCGGGGGTGCCCCCCGGCTCCGTCCTTCCGGGCGCTCCCGAGGCTGCCCGTGCCCTGCTCCCGCTGCGTCTCAAGGGCGCCACCGTGGGACTGGCTCTCGTCGTCTGGCCCGGGCCCGCGGACCTCGACGACGGCCTCCGCCGCGCGCTCACCGACCTCGTCGACGTGGCGGCGAGGGTACTGAACGCCACGGAGACCGCCCCCTCCCCCGCACCGCTGCTCGACGACCTGCTCGACTCCCTGGCCCATCCGGCGATGATCCTGCATCGTGATCCGGACTCGTCGAAGCTGTCGGTCGAGTACCTCAACGAGTCTGCGTCCAAGGCCCTCGGCGGCAGCTACCCGGCGGTGGGGCAGCCCATCGCAGTCGCCTTCCCCCACCACCATTCCGACCTCGCGCTCATGTCCCGGCAGGCGCACTCCGGGACCTCTGCCCGGCGCGCGGCCAGGCTGCCCGCGGAGCACGGCCCCGGCGCCCCCGCCCCGCTTCTCGACGTACGAGTCCTGCCGGCAGGCGCCGAACAGACCATCGTCCTGTGGCACACCGGCAGCGACCGCCGTCTGTCCGCGATGCGCGCACTGGGCCGGCTGCAGGGCGTCGCACCGTTCGAGGACGATCTCACCACGGGCACGACCGTCTGGAGTGAACAGGCGTACGCAATTCTCGGCGTCGACCGGGAGTCGGAGCCGCTCCCGCTGGCAGGTCTGCAGCTCCGGGTGCACCCGGAGGACGCCGACAATCTGGCCGAGCTTGTGTCGACCCTCAATGAACGGCGTACGAGCGCGGTCACGGTCGTCCGCATCACCCGCGACGACGGCGGACTCCGGCACGTACGCATCGCCGCGGAGCCGCTGCTGGACGAGGGGGTCCTCACCGGAATCACCGGTGTCTACCAGGACGTCTCCGCGGGGTTCCACACGGAGGTCGCCCTCAGCGCGACCTTCGACCAGCTCACCGCCGTACAGGCGCAGGCTGCCCTGCGGCACCAGCTGGCCCTCCAGCTCCAGCAGGCCATCGTCCCCGAGATGCCCGCCGTTCAGCGACTGCCGGGACTGCAGGCCACGGCCCGCTACCGGCCCGCGGTCCAGGAGTACCGGGTGGGCGGCGACTGGTACGACGTCCTCCCGCTGCCCAACGGCAAGGTGCTGGTCGCGGTGGGCGACATAGCCGGGCACGGCATCGACTCGGCCACCGGAATGGTCGCCCTGCGCAATGCGCTGCGGGGGCTGGCGTTCACCGGGCACACCCCGGGACGGCTCATGGAGTGGCTGAACGACGTCACCCTCAACACCCTGGGGCACCCCACAGCGACCGCGGTCTGCGCGCTCTACGATCCGGCCGACCGGACCCTGTGCTGGGCCAGCGCCGGGCATCTGCCGCTGCTGCTGGTACGCGACGGCAGGGCTCGGCTGCTCGATCCGCCGCGGGACGTCCTGCTGGGAGCCGTGCCGTCCTCCGTCTACCAGGAGACGACCACCCAACTGATGCCTGGCGACACGCTGTTTCTGTACACGGACGGACTCATCGAGCGCCGCCACGACGCCCTGGACGAGGGGCTCGACGGGCTGCGGAAGGCTGCGGAGGAGCTGAGTTTCTGCGAGGTGGAGGAACAGGCCGACCGTCTGCTGAGCTCTGCCCCGGGTGACACGGACGACGACACCAGCCTCATCGCGGTACGGATCGTCTGACAGCGTCCGGGTTCCAGGGGCACCCGGATTCTGAGCACGTCTGGCTTCTGAGCAAGTCCGGGCTGCGCACGCCCGGTCAGCGGCCGCGCGTGAGCCACATGCGGATTCTCGCCATCAGGTCGTCCGCGTCCACGGGCTTGGCCACATAGTCGCTTGCTCCCGCGGCCAGGGCCTTGGCGCGGTCGCCCGGCATGGCCTTGGCGGTGACGGCGATGATCGGCACATCGGCGAACCGGGGCAGCTCCCTGATCGCCGCCATGGTGGCGTTGCCGTCCATGCCGGCCATCATCACGTCCATCACGATGAGATCCACCTCGCCGTGCTCTATGAGCAGATCGATCCCCGCTCTGCCGTTGTCCGCCTGGAGCACCAGCATCCCCTCGCGCTCCAGGACCTGGGTCAGCGCGAAGATGTTCCGGATGTCGTCGTCCACCACCAGCACCGTGTGTCCCGTGGCCGGTTCCGCCTCGTGGACGACGCCCTCGGCGAGCTCCCGCATGACCTCCTCGTCCCGCTGCTTTCGGCCCGGGGCCCGAACCGGCAGATACAGCGTGAAGGAACTGCCCCTGCCCACGGTGCTCTCCACGACGATGGTGCCGCCGAGCAGCTGCGCCACCTCGCGGCTGATGGACAGCCCGAGTCCGGTACCGCCGTACTGCCGGGACGTGGTGCCGTCGCCCTGCTGAAAAGCGCCGAACACGCTCTGCAGACGATCGGCCGGGATGCCGATCCCGGTGTCGGTGACCCGGAAGGCGACCACCGGACCGGAGTCGCGCACCGAAGCCGGCAGCCGCTCGTCGGTGACGGGGTGGACGCGGAGCTCGACGCTGCCCTCCTCGGTGAACTTCAGCGCGTTGGAGAGCAGATTGCGCAGAACCTGCCGGAGGCGGGCTTCGTCGGTGATGAGTTCCTCGGGAATCCCTGGGGCCGCGACCACGTGGAACTCCAGATCGCGGTCGCTCGCCACCGGCCGGAAGGTCGCCTCGACGTACTCGAGGAGCTGATGCAGAGAGAAGGGCTCGGCATGGATGTCCATCTTTCCGGCTTCGACCTTCGACAGATCCAGAATGTCGTTGATCAACTGGAGCAGGTCGGAGCCCGCGGAGTGGATCACCTCGGCGTAGTCGACCTGTTTCGACGTCAGATTGCCTTCCAGATTCTGCGCGAGCAACTGGGCAAGGATCAGCAGGCTGTTCAGTGGCGTACGGAGTTCATGGCTCATGTTGGCCAGGAACTCGGACTTGTACATCGAGGTGCGGGAGAGCTGCTGGGCGCGGGCCTCCAGCTCCTGGCGTGCCTGCTCGATCTCCAGGTTCTTGCGCTCGATGTCCCGGTTGCGGTCGGCCAGCAGCGCCGCCTTCTCCTTCAGTTCGGCGTTGGAGCGCTGCAGTTCCTCCTGACGTGCCTGCAACTCGCTGGAGCGGGCGCTGAGTTCGGCGGTCAGGCTCTGCGACTGGTCCAGCAGTTCGTCCGTACGCACATTGGCTATCAGCGAGCTGAGGTTCACGCCGACCGTCTCGATGAACTGGTCGAGGAAATCCCGGTGGATGACGGTCAGGGGGCGCAGCGTCGCGAGTTCGATGACGCCGAGCACCTGCTCCTCCACGACGATCGGCAGCACGATCAGATGGCTGGGATCCATCCGGCCGGTGCCGGACACGATGGTCGCGTATCCGGGCGGCAGATCCTCCACCGTGATGGTGTGGCGGCTCTTTGCGGACTGCCCGACCAGGGACTGGCCGAGCCGGAAGCGGCGCGGCCCGGCGGCCGGGTCGTCCGGCGAACCGTATGCGGCGGTCATGACCAGTTCGAGCCCCTCGCCCTCGTCCTGGGCCAGGAAGAAGCCGCCGTACTGGGCGGAGACGAGCGGGGGCACCTCGGTCATGATCAGCTCGGCGACCGCGGGGAGGCTTCTGGTGCCCTGCATCAGGCCGGACACCCGCGCCAGATGGGTCTTCAGCCAGTCCTGCTCCTCATTGGCCCGGGTCGTCGCACGCAGCGATTCGACCATCGCGTTGATGTTGTCCTTGAGGTCTCCGACCTCTCCGGGCGCCTCGACCGTGATGGAGCGGGTGAGGTCGCCCTCCGCGACCGCGCTGGTCACCTTGGCGATGGCGCGCACCTGCCGGGTCAGATTGCCTGCCAGTTCATTGACGTTCTCGGTGAGCCTCTTCCACGTACCGGAAACGCCCTCCACCTCGGCCTGCCCGCCGAGCCGCCCTTCGCTGCCCACTTCGCGGGCCACGCGCGTGACCTCGGCGGCGAACGACGACAGCTGGTCGACCATGGTGTTGATGGTGGTCTTGAGCTCCAGGATCTCCCCGTGCGCATCGACGTCGATCTTGCGCGTCAGGTCGCCGCCGGCGACGGCGGTGGTGACCTGGGCGATGTTACGGACCTGATTGGTGAGGTTGTTCGCCATGGAGTTGACGTTGTCCGTCAGATCCTTCCAGGTGCCCGAAACGCCCCGGACGGTGGCCTGACCACCGAGCTTTCCGTCGGTGCCCACCTCGCGTGCCACCCGGCTGACCTCCTCGGCGAACGACGACAGCCGGTCCACCATCGTGTTGATGGTCTCCTTCAGCTCCAGGATCTCCCCGCGGGCGTCGACCCGGATCTTCTGGGTGAGGTCGCCGCGGGCCACCGCCGTGGCGACCTGGGCGATGGAGCGCACCTGCGATGTCAGATTGTCCGCCATGGTGTTGACGCCCGTGGTGAGCTCCAGCCAGACGCCTCGCACCCGCGGCTCGCGCGCATGACCGCCGAGCAGGCCCTGTCCGCCCACCTCCCGGGCGACCCGGGTCACCTCGGAGGTGACCAGCAGGAGCTGCTCCACCATGGCGTTGTAGATGGTCGCGATCTCGCCGAGGAGTCCGCCGGTGTCGTCGGGCAGGCGGGCGGAGAGATCGCCGTCACGTACTGCTGTGAGCCCGGCCAGCAGCTTCCGCAGCCCGTCCTCGCCCAGCTCCGCGGGCGGCCGGGCACGATCGGGGTCGGGCGTGTGGGCAGAGACATCCATCGCAGACCTCGCGCCGTCGTCACTCGCTGCGCCGTGAGATGAGGCCCCGCGGAGAGGCGCTCTCAACGGCTCTACCCACTGTGGCACGCGGCTTCGGTCCGGTCACCCCGGAGCGATCCCCGTCGTTCCTGGTCACGGGGACGAGGACGCTGCTTGTTCGAGACCGTCCCTCCTACAGGATGAGGCTCCCTGCTCAGTCGGGGACGCGGACCATGAACCAGACCACCTTGCCCGTATCGCGTGGCATCCAGCCCCACGCGGCGGAGAGCCGTTGCAGCAGATACAGGCCGTGTCCGTGCGCCCGGGCTGCCCGATGCCGGCTGCGCGGCCGGGGCTGTTCCGGGCTGCTGTCGCTTACCTGGACCCATAGCCGCCCAGGGGCACGGTCGAGCCTCAGCTCGGTGGGAGCTCCGCCGTGCAAACAGGCGTTGGTGACGATCTCGGACACGAGCAGCAGGACATCCGCCGTGATCATGCCTGCGGTCGGTCCTGACGGGCGGTACCACTCGTCGAGCACCTGCCTCGTCAGGTCGCGGCACTGGCCGACCACGCCGGGTCCGCCCTTCAACGGGAATCGGCGGCTGTGCGGTACAAGCCGCTCTTTCTGTGCCCGATCCATGCGATACGCGTGCCCCCCAAATCAACATTAAAGCGTGAGAAACGGGCATCTCTTAGAGGGAAGCTCGCACGACGGTCCCGCTGTGTCCAACAGCGTCGGCCTTCGCCCCGTCGAAGGAGCCTCATGACCAGCAGCATTCACACCGACCGGACTGCCGACGAGAGGACGCCGTCGCCGCAACCGCGACAGGAACGCACGATCCGTCGCGGCGCGCTGGAGGGCTTGCCGGAGATCCCCGATCCGCGCTCCGTCAGCACCATGGACGCACGCACGTTGTCGACCGCGCTGTTCAAGCGTCTCGCGACGCTCGAGGAGGGCACGGCCGATTACTCGTACGTTCGCAACACCCTGGTCGAGCTCAATCTCAGCCTGGTGAAATTCGCCGCGCAGCGGTTCCGGGCCCGCTCCGAGCCCGCCGAAGACATCGTCCAGGTGGGAACGATCGGCCTCATCAAGGCGATCAACCGCTTCGACGTCGAGCGCGAGGTGGAGTTCACCAGCTTCGCCCTGCCGACCATCGTCGGCGAGATGAAGCGCTTCTTCCGCGACACCAGCTGGGCGGTCCAGGTGCCGCGTCGGCTGCAGGAGCTGCGCATCGACCTGGCCAGGGCGCGTGACGCCATGGAGCAGAACCTGGGACGTCCGCCGACGGCCGCCGAGCTGGGCGAACGCCTCGGGCTGAGCGAGGCCGAGGTGGTCGAGGGCGAACAGGCGGCCAACGGTTATGTCGCCCGCTCCCTGGACGCTCCGCCCAACGAGGAGGAGGCTCTGGGCGCGGTCGGCCGCAGCCTCGGCAGGGAAGACCCGGCGTTCGGCATCGTGGAGTCCCTGGAGTCCCTCAAGCCGGTCATCGCCGGCCTCGGCGAGCGAGACCGGCTCATCCTGTCGCTGCGCTTCGGCGACGAGCTGACGCAGTCGGAGATCGGGGCCCGGCTCGGCCTCTCCCAGATGCATGTGTCGCGGCTGCTGGCACGCATCCTCGCGACGCTGCGCGCCGCGCTGCTGGACGACGGGGACGACAGCGCCGTCACTGACTCGTAGCTCTGTACGGCTCCTATGACCTCAGGCCGGGGACGGGGCCTCAGGCTGGGGACGGGCGACCTCGACCCAGACGACTTTCCCGTCGTCGAGCGGTGCCCAGCCCCAGCGGCGAGCCAGCCGCTCCAGCACCATCAGGCCGTGCCCGCCCGGCTGTGACGCATCGCCCGGCGGCCGCGGCCTCGGGTGCTCCGGGCTGCCGTCGACGACCTCTATCCGCAGCTGGTCGCCGCTGTGGCGCAGAACCAGCTCCTTCGGCCCTCCCGCATGCAGACAGGCATTGGTGACCACCTCGGACACCAGCAGCAGCACGTCCTCGACGCGCTCTGTCTCTTCGTCCGCCGTGGTGTGCGCCCACTCCCAGTCGGCCAGAGCCACCCTGGTGAAGTCGCGGCAGCGGCTCACCACACCCTTGGTTGCGAACAGCGCCAGACGACGTGTCTGTCCCTGTCCGCGGAGGCTCACGCCCATCGGCACCTCCGCTCACTTCGCCTGCTGGTCCGCCAGCGCCTCGTCGAGACTGGCGTACACCTGGAACACCTGATGGGCGCCGGTGATGTCGAACATGCGCGCCACTGGCGGCCGCAGCGCGGCGAGCTCGAGCCGGCTGCCCGCCTCGCGCGCGGCCAGCCTGGCCCGAAGCAGGACGTTCAGGCCGGTGGAGTCGCAGAACCGCAGGTCAGCGCAGTCGACCACGATCCGGTCGGGCGCAGCCTGCACGCTGTCCGCCAGGGCCTCACGGAGCGGCTCCGCCGTGTCGTGATCGAGTTCGCCCGCGAGTACGAGCACGAAGGCGTCGACCCCCGGCCTCACTTCGACGCCGAAGCGTCCGCCACCGGCCATGCCGTCCCCTTCTGGCTGCCCGGCAACTCCCGACACCATGGGGCTTCTCCCGCCTCCTCGACGTCCTTCGGTCATGTCGACCAATGCCCGACTGTGTTGACACCCCCGACGTCCTGAGACGCGGCGTCACCGGCAGGGCACACTCTCGACGTTGACAGGATGAGAAGGCACCGCCACCAGACTTGTCTCTCCGGCCTCTTGCCGGAACGCAGGGAACGTACCCGCTGGCCACGCCTCCACACCCCCGCTCGGCCGACCGCCGCACTCCGAGCCGGGATCATTCGCTGAGGAGTGGGTACTCGCACTGTCTTCAACCTCTTGGATCCTCAAGCAGGGACGGAGCACGCATGATGAGCAACGGGAATGAGGCCGCCCCGTCCGGTGCCCCGCGTCCGGACGCCACCCGGGCCCGGGTGAACGACGACCAGGGGGCCCGGCTCCCCGATCGCGAGGATCTGCCCACGGATCACACAGAGGCGATTCTGGAAGCGACCAAGCAGGTGGCATCTCTGCTCAAAGCCTCGGGATATCCGTTCGCGCTGGCCGGCAGTGTCGCGGCGTACGCCCATGGCGTGCCGACAAGACTCCAGCACGACACGGATTTCTGCCTCAGGCGCGAGGACGCGGAACCGGTCGTCCAGGCGCTGGCCCAGGAGGGTGTCGAGATCCGCTATTCGCCGGAGGACTGGCTGGTGAAGGCCCGAGCGGGTGGCGAAGAGATCGACCTCATCTTCGAGCTGGCGCACAGGCCGGTGACCAAGGAGCTGTTGGAACGGGCGCAGACACTGCCGCTGGACTCGGTGCACATGCCCGTACTGGCCCCGTCCGACCTCATGGACAGCCTGCTCGGGGCCCTGTCGGAGCACCACTGTGACTTCGGCGCCCTGCTCCCCGTCGCCCGTGCGCTCAGGGAACGGATCGACTGGGACAGGCTGCGCAGCGAGCACCAGCAGTCTCCGATGCCGGACGCGTTTCTCTATCTGCTCGAGCGACTCGATGTGGTCGAACCACGGAAGGCAGAGCCATGTGGGACACGGAAGCCGATGAGTACCGCATAGCCCATCTGCGGGAACGTCTGGCCGGCGAGGAACTGGCCGAGATGGGCGTACGGATCGAGATGCACGGCGGCGCCGTGCATCTGTCCGGCACCGTCGCCACGGCGGCCTGCCGCGCCGAGATTCTGCGCATGGCGGAGACCGAGCTGGCGGGACTGCCGCTGCGCGCCGACCTGATGGTCGTCTGTCCGGACGCTCCGGACCGTACCGAGGAGCTCAGGTGATCCGGGTCGCGGCCGTCGGCGACATACATCTGGGGCCGGACAGCCAAGGCCTGCTGCGCCCCGCCTTCGACACACTGGCGGACTGCGCGGACGTACTGCTGCTGGCCGGGGATCTCACCCGCCACGGCACCGCCGAGGAGGGCGAGGTCGTCGCTCGGGAGCTGGCTGGGCTGCCTGTTCCGGCGGTCGCCGTGCTGGGCAATCACGACTATCACAGCGGCCAGGAGGCTCAGGTGACGGCCGCGCTCACCGATGCCGGCGTCACCGTCCTCGAAGGGGAAGGCACCCGTCTCGCCATTGCCGGGACGAAGGTGGGAATCGCGGGGACGAAGGGCTTCGGCGGCGGGTTCGCGGGGCGCAGTGCCGGTGAGTTCGGCGAGCCTGAGATGAAGGCCTTCGTGCAGTACACGCGCCGCAGCGCGGCAAGCCTGCGCCGTGCCCTCGCGGAGCTGACGGAAAGCGACTGCACCGTACGGATCGCCCTGACACATTTCTCGCCGGTGCCCGACACCCTCGCCGGGGAGCCGCTCGAGATCTATCCGTTTCTGGGCAGCTATCTGCTGGCCGAGGCGGTCGACGAGGGCGGGGCGGACCTGGCGGTGCACGGCCATGCCCATATGGGCACCGAGCACGGGATGACGCCGGGCGGTGTGAGGGTGCGCAACGTCGCACAGCCCGTCATCAACCGGGCCTTCGCCATCTATCACCTGGCGGAAGCCGACGCTCTCGCCGGCCAGATCCCGCGCCCGGGGCCGTAGCGGGCGGCCCCCCTCCGGGAGCCGCCCTGAGGGCGTCAGGAGCCGCGTGACACCGCCTTCACGACGTCCCGCGCGCTGCGATAGGACTCGTGCGCGGGCAGTCCGTTCACGAGGCCGATCAGCCGGTCCGGAGCATGCCGCTCACCCAGAATGTGCACCAGGTCCCGCCGTGTCGCCGGGAAGGCCGCGCGGCCCAGATGACGGGCCAGCTCGACCTCCAACTGCTCGTCGGCGCCCAGCGAGCCCACCGCAGGCACCGGGCCCCACGCGATCTCCGGATCGTCATCGGCACCCGGCTCCGGGTCGTGCCATTCCGCTACCCGGGTGGGGTGTCCTGACCGGAGCAGCCCCTGCAATTCATGCTTCATCTCTTCGTCCTTGTGGACGCTCAGGCGGTCGCTGCCTCGCTGCATGTCCTCCTCCTCGCTCGTGGGGACTGTGCACGTACCCGGTCCGCCCGCCCTGACACAGACCGGAACGGGCCGAATACACACTTCCGGGCAAGAGGTTCCGGTGCGTCACGTTTCCTTGCGGTTCAACCGGGCACGTGCGTCATGTGCTTCGGACAGGAGGCACGACCCGTGGGAGCAGGGGCTCCGGGCGTGCGCCGTCCTGCCCGGCAGTGCCTCCTCCCGGTGAGCGGGAAATCCTTCCCCGAATGAGAGATGTTCTCTCAGGGAGCTGTAAGCACCATGCGAACCAAAGCACATGCGAAGCACGCGCACGACGACGCGCCGGACACCGCGGACGCCTTCCGGAGGATGGCCGCACTGCCCGATGGTCCGGAGCGACAGCGGCTGCGTCAGGAAATCGTGTACGCCTGGCTGCCCATGGCGGAGCGGTTGGCCGGCCGCTTCCGCAACCGGGGCGAATCCTTGGAGGACCTGCGCCAGGTCGCCGCGCTCGGACTGGTCAAGGCCGTCGATCACTACGATCCGTCCCGCGGCCACGCCTTCGAGAGCTACGCCGTGCCGACGGTCGTGGGCGAGCTCAAGCGCCATTTCCGCGATCACATGTGGGCACTCCATGTGCCGCGCAGGGTGCAGGATCTGCGCAACCGCGTCCGTTCCGCCCGCCAGGAGCTCAGCCAGGTCATCCCCGGTCGGCCCGCTACCACCGCCGAAATCGCGGAGCACACCGGAATGACCGAGGACGAGGTACTCATGGGTCTCGACGCGCTCGAGAGCTTCACCGCGCTCTCCCTCGACGCCGAACTCCCTGGTTCCGAGGACGGATACGCGCTGAGCGACACCCTGGGCAAGCCCGACCCGGACATCGACGTTCTCGTGGACCGGGAAGCGGTCAGACCGCAGATGCGCCGACTGCCGGAACGCGAGCAGCGCATCCTCTACATGCGCTTCTTCCGCGACATGACACAGAGCAGCATTGCGGAGGATCTGGGCATCTCCCAGATGCATGTGTCCCGGCTGATCAGCCGCTCCTGCCGGCAACTGCGCGAGCAGGCCACGCTGGACGCCGCCTAGGGGGTCCGTTGCGAGGGCCCGCCCGTCAGCGAACCGCGGCGCGCGAGGACCGCTTGGAGTGCGCCCATCGGCGCACGGCGGAGAGCTGCGGATGCCGTTCGCGCTGTTCACGTGTGTGTCGGTCCAGCTCCTCCATCAGACGCCGGGAGCGATGGTCCATGTCCAGCTCGGCCAGAATCCGGTCGATCTCCGCCAGCAGCGCACCGTGGAGCTGCCAGTCGCGCGGGTACCGCTGAACTGCTTCGAGCAGTAGATGCGCCACCTTCTCCCGGGCGGCAGCGGCAGCGGCGAGCTCCCCGGCCAGCCGGTCCTCCGCCGCGTCGGCGCTCTCGGTCACCTGTGTGGTCACCAGTACGGCAAAGCTGACGAGGGCATCGGCGACATGGCTCAGCAACTCCTGGATGGCAACCCCCTCTTCCAGCGGGAACAGGGGTTCCTCGCGTCGCTCCTTGGCGAGGTCGGTCATCGTGCGGGCCAGTACGCGCAGGACCACGGCACAGATCTCGAGGGTGTCGAGCCCGGTGCGCAGCACCACTCGATGCAGCATTGCCTCCTTGACCCGCGGATTGAGCCGGAGGCTGTCCTCTGCTTGGCGCAGGGCCGCATCGACGTCGGCGATGTCGTGGTCGAGACGACGGGCCTCGTGGAGGCGGGCGGCGGCGCGCTCGACGGGTGTGGGGCTGGTCAGTTCCTCCCCGATGTGCAGAAGCAGCCGGCGCATCCGCCGGGACAGATCCTCGATGGACTCACCGGCCGGTCCCACCCAGACGGGAGGCACGAGCAGAACGTTGAACAGGAGACCCACCACCGCGCCGATCAGCGTCTCCAGCACCCGGTCCCATGCGGTGTCCGCGACCCGGGTCACGCCGAGCACGAGCATCGCGCTGATCGCCACTTCGGGGACGAATTCACCGACGCGGACCAGGCGCCCCACCACCAGGGACGCCAGGATGATCAGGCCCAGGCTCCACCAGGTCAGGCCGACGAGCTCGCTGAAGCCGATGGCGATCACAACGCCGGCGACCACGGAGTTCACTCGGCGGATGCTGGTGGTGAGCGTGGAGTAGAGGGTCACCTGGACGACGAGGAGCGCGGTGAGGGGAGCGGTGAGCGGAGCGGGTTCGCTGCTCAGCCCCAGCGCGGCCACGTAGGCGAGAGTCGCCGCCGCCGTCGACCGCAAGGTCTGGGCGACGGCGGGCTCCCTGCCCCACCTGACGAGCTCGGCAACCGGTGCTCTTACTGGATTACGGAGATCACGCACCCCTTGATCCTTCCCGCGTTCGAGCGGGCCAGACGCGTGCTCAGCGCTCCGACGCCCGCTGCCGCGGTCAACGTGTGCGGCGAGTGGCGCGGTCCTCGGCGGGCCCGCGCTTCGGCCGGCCTCGGGCGACGTAGCGTTCCGCCGCGAGCACGGCTTCGCGCGCCGTGCGCTCACCCATCAGCACACACAGGGTGTAGGCGGTGTCCTCGAAACGCATGCGCGCGTCACGGTCGTGGGGGGTGGCCAGAAAATGGTGCTCATGTGCCCGGTAGCGGGCCATCAGCGTGGCGACGACAGCGAGGTCCGGCATCAACATCAGTGCCCTCCTTGAGTGAAAGCACCAGCGCGTCAAGCACCGAGCGGTCGGTCCGGGCCAGTGTCACCCGGAGCAGCCGCAACCGCCATTCGCGTGACTACCTGCAGCGATCATCACAGGTCAGAGCCGTACGCGCGCTCCGGTTTCACCCTGCTCAGGCTGGGGACTCGAAGCTCAAGCCGGGGGGCGGCACCGCCAGGGAGTACCTCATGAGCCCGGAGACAGGACTGCGGGTGGTCGTCACGGGAGCCACCGGCAACGTCGGCACGAGCGTGGTGAAAGCCCTCGGAGACGATCCGCGGATCGACTCGGTGGTAGGGCTCGCACGCAGAATTCCCGCCATGACGGCGCGCAAGACGAGATGGGCAGCCGTAGATCTCGCCGCGGACTCCGCAACCGACCGGCTTCACGAGCTGTTCGCGGGTGCCGACGCGGTCGTCCACCTCGCCTGGCGGTTCCAGCCCACCCACGATCCGGTCATCACGTGGGAGACGAACGTTCTCGGCTCACTGAGGGTGTTCGACGCGGTCGCCGCCGCCGGTGTGCCTGCCGTGGTGCACGCGTCCTCGGTGGGTGCCTATGCACCGGGGCCGAAGACGGAGCCCGGTGTGGACGAGTCCTGGCCCACCCACGGCTGGCCGGACGCCGCATACTGCCGCGAGAAGGCCTATCTCGAGCGGGTGCTCGACGCCTACGAGTTGCGGCATCCGGAGATCCGTGTGCTACGCATGCGCCCCGGTTTCCTGTTCAAGGAAGGTGCGGCCAGCGAACAGCGCCGCATCTTCGCCGGCCGCCTGATGCCCGGCCCGCTGATCAGGTCCGCTCTGCTGCCCGTCGTACCGGACCTCGAAGGCCTGCGTTTCCAGGTGCTGCACACCGACGACGCGGCGCAGGCCTACCGGCTGGCGGTGCTGGGAGGGGTGCGCGGGGCGTTCAACCTGGCCGCCGAGCCAACCGTCGACGCTGAGGTGCTGGGCGAGCTCCTGCAGGCCAGGGTCGTACGTATTCCCCGGCAGGTGGTGCGCACGGCGCTGTCGACGGCCTGGAGCCTGCATCTGGCACCGGCGTCACCGCACCTGTTCGACGCGGTGCTGCGACTGCCCCTCCTCAACACGGCTCGCGCGCGCAGCGAGCTGGGCTGGCAGCCCACATGGTCGTCCACCGAGGCGATCGAGGAGTTCCTGCGCGGGGTACGCAGGGGCAGCGGCGAGCCCACCCCGCCGCTGGTGGGCCGCAAGGCGGGCTGAGCTCCACCATCCTCCAGCACCTGGGGAGTTCCATCACCTGGGGAGCAACGGTCCCAGTGGTCCGAGGTCGATGTTGAGGTCTTCGGGCTCGAGTCCGAACTTCTCCCGCAGGAGGTCCATCCGGTCCTCCAGCAGCATCAGGGTGAGACCGATCCGCTCCTCCTGCGCCTCGGTCAGGTCTCCCCCGTCCACGCGGCGAAGTGCCTGCCGCTCCATGAGCTGGCGCAGCAGCTCCACCACCGTCAGGACCAGTTTCGCCAGATCGCGTTCCACGGTGTCGGGATCCAGGTCGACCGTGCGCTTGGCGCTCATTCGGGCTCCTCCCAAGGCGATGCGATCTGCGCGTTCACCGAGCTGATCAGTGCGTTGAGGTCGATGCGTACGAGATCGACATCGGCGATGCGCAGGGTGACGTCACCCGCGATCACGACACCGCCCGCGAGCAGTCGGTCGAGCAGGTCGACCAGCGCGACTTGGCGCTGGGCCAGGGGCGAGGGGGTGGTCATCGCTCACCCACCTCACCCGTGAAGGAGTACGGGGCCCACGGTCCGGTCAGTTCGACCCGTATGCCCGGCTCGTGCGGGCGCAGCTCGTCCAGGCTCGCGACAAAGGCCGCGCTCTCCTCGCGCGGTACGAGATAGGCGGCGTTGAGAACATTGTGGCCGGCGGCTTTGGAGAGCTGGGCCTGCTGCGGGCGGTGCAGCCTGTCTGCCTCCGCATGACGGGAGAGCTCCTCGTGCAGTCGCCGCGACACCGCGTCGGCACGCTCCCAGGTTCCCTCGGCGGCGCGGCGTTCCTGAAGGCGCCTGCGCAGGTAGTCGCGGCCGGTCGTTGCGGACGCGGGTTCGCGGGCGGGGGCGGGGGCCGGTTCTTGCGCCTCCGGCGTTTCCGCGTACACCTTGACGCCCCATTCGACCCGTCCGTCGAGCCTCTTGAGGGTGTCGAGGAACCGGTCGTGGCCAGAGTCGAGCATGCGTCGCACGCCGTCCTCGTCCCGGCAGACCGTGGCGAGACGCAGCGGCAGCGGACAGGTCAGCGAGGAGAGCGCCGCGACCACGGCCTCGTGAGCGCGGGCGGTCTCGGTCAGCCAGTCGAGGTCCTCGAGATTGGCGCGCAGCGGGCTCTCGTCGAACTCGTCGGCGGACACTGCGGACACGACGGCGACCAGGTCGCCGTGGTGCAGTGCGTACGGTTGTGTGGCCGCGACCCCGCGGAGATCTTCGGCCAGCGGCCCGTCGAAGGGGCGGGTCACGGCGTACACATAGCGCAGCTCGTTCATTCGGACTCCTTGCGTTCCTCCCTGGTTCGACGCTTAGGTCGATCCCTGGTTCGAACAGCGGGTCGATCCGCGGTTCGAGAAGCCGATTCCAGTTCCGCGATGCGGTTCTGCAGTCGCTCGTTCTCCTCGGCCAGCTCGCGGCGGCGCGCACCCGAGGAGAGCGCCGGGTCGTCCTCCCACCAGTCGATCCCCATTTCCTTGGCCTTGTCGATGGATGCGACGATCAGGCGGAGTTTGATCGTCAGGAGCTCGATGTCCAGGAGATTGATGCGGATGTCGCCCGCGATGACGATTCCCTTGTCGAGAACTCGCTCAAGGATGTCTGCGAGATTCGCACCACTGCCGGAACTGCCGTAAGGATCTGGGAGCCTGCTGGCGGTCGTCATCGGCGGCCTCGGTTTCCGGACCCGGCGTACTCGGACTCGTCTTCTTCCAGGTCCTCTTCGGCGGCCTCGTCCTCATCCGCGCCCCGGTCCTCGTCCTCGTCCTCGTATTCGTAATCCTCTTCCGCTTCCTCTTCCGGTTCCTCCTCCGCGTCGTTGTCCTCGTACTCGTCCTGCTCGTCCTGCTCGTCCTGCTCGCCCTTCTCCTGCTCCTCCTCCTTGGCGTCTTCGTCGCTGCGCACCACTTCGCCGTCCTGGATCTCGCCGCGCCATCCTTCCTCTGCCTCACCGCGCATCGCGATGTGGCGGGCGAAGTGCTTGAGATCGAGCCGGGCGCGCCGGCCCTGGGCACGCCAGATGTTGCCCGTCTTCTCGAAGAACCCCTTCGGGTAGTACTCCATGACAAGGAGGATGCGGGTCAGGTTGTCACCGAGTGGATGGAAGGTGACGACACCGTTCGCCGTTCCCTTGGCACCCTCCGTCGTCCACTGGATACGGGCGTCCGGTATCTGCTCCTTGATGTGGGCCTTCCAGCTGCGGCTCGACCAGAGGATCTTCAACTGCCAGTCAGATGTGGTGTCGTCGGCGAGGTTCACGTCCTTGACACCCTTGGTGAAGGTGGAGAAGTCCTGGAATTGAGTCCACTGGTCGTAGGCGTCGCGCACCGGGACGCCGACATCGATGGTCTCCAAGATGACGATCGGCTTCCCTGCCCCCTTGCTCTTCTTGCCCTTTCCGCCGAGGCCCGGGAGGCTCTGAGAGACAGTGTCCTTGAGTTGCGACGTACCCAGTTCGATCGCGCTGCGGAGCGGACCCTTGCCCTGGGCCATCTTGCGGCCGGCTTCCAGAGCCAGTTTGCCGAGGCCGGGGCTGTTGCCCTCCGCGATGTCGGTGAGCTTGCCCGTGGTGCGGCCGAGCGTGCGGCCCGCCGCCATCATCGCCTGCTGTGCCTGCGCGAGCAGATAGTCCTGCAGCTCTTCCTTCAGTCTCTGGGCAGCGGGGTTGTCCGCGCTGAACAGGCTCGCTTTCTCAGCCATCGCTGCGGCCTCCCTTCGAGGCAGCCTTCTTGGCGACGGTCTTCTTGGTGGTGCGCCGAGCTGTCCCGGTTGTCTTCTTCGCGGGGGCCTTGCGTCCCGACGTCGTCTTCTTCTGCCGCTTGGGCCGCTCCTGCCGCTCCGCCTTCTCGCTCTTCTTGGTCCCTTCGCCCTCGGTCTCGTCCTCTTCTTCCTCGGCCTCTTCCTCGTCCTGGTCCTCGTTCACCGTCTCGTCCTCGTCCTCCGCTTCGGGGACGACCCCCTCAAGACGGTCCTGGACGCCCAGTGTCCGCTCGTGCAAGCGGTCGGCGATCCCTTCGAGCTGCCGGTTGACCAGCGCCCCGGTGGCCGCCTTGCCCACGCCGCGCAGATCCTCGCGCAGCTGGTCGCCTATCTCCTTGAACTGCGGATTGTCCTGCAGCTGTTGACCGACGAGACCAGCGAGCGCCTTCGGGTTCAACGGCAGCTGTTTGCCGGCCACAAGCGTGGCGACGGCGACGGCCAGCTTCCCCTTCTTGGTGCGCCCGAGCAGATACCCGGCGCCCATGGCGAGTCCCAATGCCGTCTTGTTGTTCATGGTTGCCGCCTTCTCTCCTGCATGATCTGCAGCCGCTCCAGGAGTTCGTCCTCGCGGCGGTCGAATTCGGCTTCGTCGATCTCGCCCGCATCAAGCCGCTCTGCAAGACGGGCCAGTTCGCTCTGAATGGCTGAGGGGTCGTAGTACTGCCGTTCCGCCTCGTCCACCACCTTTTGCAGCACCCACATGGTGCCGCGTACGGGTGCGGCGGGCAGGAGCAACAGCTCTCCGATGAGTCCCATCTCTCTCACTCCACGAAGCTGTACGGAGGAAGTGGCCCGGTCACGGTCAGTACCAAGTGCGGCTGCTGCTTGCGCAGTTCGTCGACCGCGTTCAGGAAGTCGGCGCCGCGTTCCCTGACCACGAGGAAGGAGAGATTTGTCAGCCATCCGGTGCTCTGCGGCCCGGCGTTGACCTCCTCCACCACTTCCTCGAGCCGGGCTCGGACCAGATCGGCGTCCGCGGCCTCGCGCAGTTGCACGGCGGTCGCGATGCGCTCGCCGAGCTGGATCTTCTGCTCCTGCGAACCACCGCCGGCGGTCCGGCCTGCCTCGGCCATCGCCCGCAGTTGGGGGTCGTCCGCAAGAACGCGGTGAAGCACGGCCTCCTCGTCGTGGCTGGCTTTGACGTTGTACTCGGCCTTGCCGTCGAGTGCGAGCAACCGCTCCAGATAGTGATCCTCACGTTCCGCGAGCACGGATGCCAGCGTCTCGTCGTCGGGCGAGATGCCCCCGAAGCGCAGAGGCAGGACGGTGCCCTTCTCGCCCGCCTCGCGCAGCACGTGCTGGTGCGCCAACAGATCACGCCGCTTGGGCCTGAGGTCTTCGGGCGCATCGCTGACGAAAGCCGCGAGTTGGCCCTGCCTCAGGATGCGTACGGGCCGCGGAGGGTCACCCACGCCCTTCGCCTCCTCCGGAAGGCTCGGGTGCGAGCTCCTCGCGATGCCGTAGACGTATGTGCTCATTCGTCCGTCGCCTCTTTCCTGCTGTGCGACGTCGAGCGCCGGGCCCGCGGCCTGGGTTCCTTCTCCTTCTCCTGCTCCTCGTCATGGCCACGCTTGAAGGAGTCCGAGATTTTCTCCGCAGCACCCTCCAGGGCGCCCTTGGACTTGCCGCGCGCTCCGGACTCCGTAATCTCCCCGACGAGGTCGGGCAGCCCCGGGTCCTTGCGCGGCCCGGCTTCCAGGTCGAGTCGATTGCAGGCTTCCGCGAAGCGCAGATAGGTGTCGACGCTGGCGACCACGACCCTCACATCGATCTTCAGGATCTCGATGCCTACAAGGGAGACCCGTATGAACGCGTCAATGACGAGTCCCCGGTCGAGCACGAGTTCCAGTACGTCGTAGAGGCTGCTACTGCCGCCGCCGCCTCCACGTCCAGTTTGCTGCTGTGCCGGCACAACGGTCATTGGCGCCAGCCCTCCTATTCGGTTCGTTGCGCGGGGCCGCTTACCTGGGGTCGGCCCTGCCGCGCTCGTATCGGCGAACGCGCCGGTAGCCGGTCAGCTCGCCCTGGCCGTCGAGGGTCACCTCGTACGTCGCAAGGAGGCTTGTCGTCGGGGGGATGCGAGGCAGTTCAAGCACCTCGACCTCCAGCGACCAGCCGTCCTCCGTCTCGACGAACGAAGAGACCGATTCGACCTCCATGCCGGTGAGCTCGGCCAGCTGCTCACGCGCTTGGCGCAACACCGCCATCGGCCCCGGCTTCGGCTTCGCCGCCGCACTCCGGTTCCTGTTCGTGTTCGTGTTCTCTGATGAATTCGCCATGGCTCCTCATTTCTGCGGGTTGCACGACTGGGCCACTTGAAACGTCCATCTGCCGGATTGCCCACCGCTCGGCGCCGCGGACATGTCATGAGGTTTACCGAGACGTGAGGGGGGACCCGGGAAGGGTTCCCAGGAAAGGACAGGGCCATGGCTGTCATCGCCGTGCTCATTCCGATCGCGATGCTGGGCATCGTCCTCGCGCTCGGCCGCTACGAAGAGCTGCTGCTCCCGCAGCAGGAGGGGAGCGTCGACGACACTATCGATCGCCTCAGGCAACCGTTCGGCATGCCGTCGCTTCCGCAGGGGGCCACAGTGGAGGAAACAGTCGGCCACCACCCGGGGCGCGTGTAGCGCATCGGCCCCCAGATCCACGGTAGCCGTCACCGTCACCGTGCGAAGGAGACGAGATGCACCCGGTGGAGGCGCTCGACAGGATCGCCTTTCTGCTGGAGCGCGCCCTCGCGGAGACCTACCGGGTCAAGGCCTTTCGCACCGCCTCCGCCGTCCTTGCGCAGATGTCCGACGACGAGATCGCCCGGCGCTCGCAGGAAGGGACACTGCAGGCGGTCAAGGGCATCGGCCCGAAGACCGCGGGTGTCGTACGGGAGGCGCTGGCCGGAGGCGTACCGCGCTACCTTCAGCGGCTGGAGGAGGAGGCGTCCGAGCCGCTTGCCGAGGGCGGGACACGGCTGCGTTCCCTGCTGCGCGGCGACTGCCATCTGCATTCGGACTGGTCGGACGGCGGCAGCCCCATTGAGGCGATGGGCTGGGCGGCGATCGCCCTGGGCCACGAGTGGGCCGTGCTCACCGATCACTCCCCCCGGCTGACCGTCGCGAGCGGGCTGTCCGCCGAGCGGCTGCGCGAGCAGTTGGAGGTGGTGGCCGAGCTGAACAAGCAGTGGGCGCCCTTCAGGCTGCTGACCGGCATCGAGTGCGACATCCTCTCGGACGGCTCGCTCGACCAGGAGCCGGAGCTGCTTGACCAGCTGGATCTCGTGGTCGTCTCCGTCCACTCGGAGCTGCGTATGGCGTCGGTGGCGATGACCCGTCGCATGGTCAGGGCGGTTCAGAACCCCTTGGCCGATGTGCTGGGCCACTGCACGGGCCGACTGACCCTGGGCAAGAAACGGCCCGAGTCGCAGTTCGACGCGGAGGAGGTCTTCGGGGCGTGCGCCGCCCACGGCACCGCCGTGGAGATCAACAGCAGACCCGAGCGACGGGATCCTCCCAAGCGCCTGCTGCGCCAGGCGGTGGCCGCCGGAACCCGCTTCGCCATCGACACCGACGCACACGCCCCGGGGCAGCTCGACTGGCAGATCATCGGCTGCGCCCGGGCCGAGGAGTGCGAGGTGCCCGCGGAACGAGTGATCAACACCCGGAGCGCGGAGGAGCTCCTCGACTGGACGGAATCTCGCGTGCGCCCGTCCTCCTGACCGGAAGCCGTTCGCGGCGTGCTTCGACTCCTGGCGTCCGCTCCTCGCGTCGACTTTGTGCCTCGCCTACCTGCTGCGACTACTTGCCACGCCCCGTGACGAAGTCGCGTGCGCGATCCACCAGCCCCGTGCCCGGAGCCAGCAGCTTGTTGGCGGGCGGTGTGTCCGGCGCGCCGGGATGAGGCCGGGTCGGGGCCGTCTTCTTCGCCGTCCGGACCCTCTCGCCCAGCTCGTCCAGCGTCTGTGCGGAGCAGGCTCGCCGCAGCGCGGCGAAGAGGACTTCTTCCTCGTCCTGGACGTGCGCCGTGACTTCTGTCCTCAGCTCCACGATCAGCCGGTCGAAGTCGGATGCGTCGGCCTCGCGCTCGTCCAGCTCCTTCAGCAGCCGCTCCACCCGTTCATGCTCGGAGAGCTCCTTCTCGGCGAGCGCGTCGCCCCCGGAGAGGTGTTCGCGCACTGCCGGGTACAAATGCAGCTCCTCCGCCACGGAATGACGGACGAGTTCAATCGTCAACAGGTCCACCAGATGCTTCCGCTCAGGGCTGCCGGGCGGAACCTTCTCGATCCTGGCGAACAGGTCGTCGACCTCTCGGTGGTCGGTGGTCAGTTCCTGGATGACGTCTCCGCCATGGCCCATGATTCTCGTAGCCTCTCTTCCCGTGCGGCCGGCCTTCCCGGCCCTCGCCGACCGGGTGCCCAGGGAGCGGCCCCGAAACACCCGAGGGGTTCGCGAACGAGCCTTCAACGACGCGGAGATGGAGGCCGTGTGCGCGTCAGAGGCGGGGGTAGGCGCACTGTATGACGGTTCAGAAGACAAGCGTCCTTGTCCTTGACTGCGCGGAACCCGCCGAGCTGGCGGAGTTCTACGCGGGCCTGTTCGACGCGGACATACGGATCGGTAACGACCCCGACTTCGTGGAAGTCATCGGTCACAGCGGCGTGCATCTGGCCATTCGCCGGGACCACGGCTACGCACCACCGAGCTGGCCCCGGCCCGAGGACTCCCAACAGGCCCATCTGCGCATCCTGGTGGAGCGCGGAGACATGGACGAGGCCGAACGCGAGGCGATCAGCCTCGGCGCCCGGCCGGTCGACACGAAGGACAACGGCGGTCCGCGCGACGTCCGCGTCTATGCCGACCCCGCCGGACACTCATTCTCGCTGTCGGTATCCCCGCAGCGCCCGAACACGGGCACGACGCCGCGTCCCGCGCACGCTCAAGGGCGCTGACCGGCGGGTCTGCACGCAGGTCCGTAGGTGTTCGCCACGGAGCGGCCGGCCGAGAGCTGAGCCGGCACCACCACCCCGCCGGGGCTGTTCTCGACGAATACCGCGCGCCTTCACACTGGCGACATCACCCCTTCCCTTCCTCTCGCTCCTCTTGGACACTCCGCCTCACTCCTGTTTCCTCACCCCAAGAGGTGCCCTCACACATGCCTGAACTCAATCGGCGCCGCTTCCTCCAGATCGCCGGCGCCACCGCGGGCTTCTCGGCCCTGTCGAGCAGCATCGACCGGGCCGCAGCCATCCCCGCCAGTCGCCGCTCCGGCACCATCAAGGACGTCGAGCACATCGTCGTGCTGATGCAGGAGAACCGTTCCTTTGACCACTACTTCGGCGCCCTCAAGGGCGTACGCGGTTTCGGCGACCCGCGCCCGGTGTCGACAGGACCCGGCAAATCCGTCTGGTACCAGTCGGACGGCTCCAAGGACGTGCTGCCCTACCACCCTGACGCCGAAGACCTCGGCATGCAGTTCATCGATGGCCTCAACCACGACTGGCAGGGCGGCCACAAGGCCTGGAACAACGGCAAGTACGACCAGTGGATCCCGGCCAAGTCCCCGGGCACGATGGCGTATCTGACGCGCAAGGACATTCCGTTCCACTACGCCCTCGCGGACGCGTTCACGGTGTGCGACGCGTACCACTGTTCGTTCATCGGAGCCACCGACCCCAACCGCTACTACATGTGGACGGGACACACCGGCAACGACAGCAAGGGCGGCGGGCCCGTCCTCGGCAACGACGAGGCCGGATACGACTGGACGACCTACCCCGAGCGTCTCGAGCAGGCCGGGATCTCCTGGAAGATCTACCAGGACATCGGCAACGGCCTGGACGCGGCGGGCTCCTGGGGCTGGATCGAGGACGCCTACCGCGGCAACTACGGCGACAACTCGCTGCTGTACTTCAACAAGTACCGCGGTGCCAAGCCCGGCGACCGGCTCTACGACAAGGCCCGCACCGGTACGAACGCCAAGGCCGGCGACGGTTACTTCGACATCCTCAAGGCCGATGTGAAGGCCGGCAAGCTCCCCCAGATCTCCTGGATCGCCGCCCCGGAGGCCTTCTCCGAGCACCCCAACTGGCCCGCGAACTACGGCGCCTGGTACATCGCGCAGGTGCTGGACGCGCTCACCTCCAACCCCGAGGTGTGGAGCAAGACCGCCCTGTTCATCACGTACGACGAGAACGACGGGTACTTCGACCATGTGCCCCCGCCCTACCCGCCGGCCTCCGCCGCACAGGGCCTGTCGACGGCGGACACCGCGCTGGACAGTTTCAAGGGCAACGCCACCTATGCCGCCGGTCCCTACGGGCTGGGCCAGCGTGTCCCCATGCTCGTCGTCTCCCCCTGGAGCACCGGCGGATTCGTCTGCTCCGAGGTCTTCGACCACACCTCGGTCATCCGGTTCATGGAGAGCCGCTTCGGCGTGGGCGAGCCGAACATCTCGCCGTGGCGGCGCGCCATCTGCGGCGATTTGACCTCGGCCTTCGACTTCGGTCTCAAGAACACCGCGCCCGCCGCCCTGCCGGACACCGACGGGTATGAGCCGCCGGACCACGAGCGGCACCCCAGCTATGTGCCGAAGCCGCCCGCCAACCCCGTGCTGCCCAAGCAGGAGCGGGGCTCCAGGCCGGCTCGTCCGCTGCGGTACGCACCTCTGGTGGACGGGTCCTCGACGCCGGCGACCGGGCGCTTCACGCTCACCTTCAGCGGGGGCGCGGCGGCCGGCGCACACTTCCTGGTCACGTCCGCGAACCGTACGGACGGACCGTGGACGTACACCGCCGAAGCCGGCAAGAAGCTCTCCGACACCTGGAACACGGCCTATTCGAAGGGCGTGTACGACCTGTCGGTGTACGGCCCGAACGGCTTCGTGCGCACCTTCAAGGGTGCCGGTACCACCGCGGGCCCGGAGGTGACGGCCCGCCATGTCGCCGCCACCGGCCGTGTCGAGCTGACCATGACGAACGCGGGCAGCACGACCTGTCACCTCACCCTCACGAATGCGTACTGCGGGAAGAAGGAGACGTTCACGGTGCGCGCGGGCGGGCGCGTCGTGCACACGGTGGATCTGCGTGCCGGTAAGCGCTGGTACGACCTGACCGTGGTGTCCGACACCGACGCGGCATTCCTGCGGCGCTTCGCCGGGCACGTCGAAAACGGCCTGCCGGGTGTGAGCGACCCGGCGATCATCACCGGCTGACCGGGCCACGATGGGAAGGCGCCGCCCGCAAGGCCGCGGGCGGCGCCTTCCCCCAAATGGCGCGCGCGTCCGCCAATCGCCGGACACCATTCGATGAATTCGCCACTCAATACCCGCTCCAGCAGGAATCTCGTGCTTCTGTCGGATTACTGGCCGATATCCGATGCTGCAGGAGTCCTCTGTGCGCAGATTCACGCTCACGGCTGTTCTGGTCGCCGCGCTCGCCACGAGCGGCGCCGTCTGGGCAGGTGACCTGCCCTCCGCCCGCACCTTTGACGCGGAGAAGGACAAGGGCACGAATGTCCTCGTCGTCGGAATCGACCGCCGCGCCGGTATGTCCGCCGAGGAGATCCAGCGCCTGCACGTCGGCGGCAAGGGCTGCGACTGCACGGACGTGATGATGGTCGTGCATTTCGCCGAGAACGGTGAGCGGATGAGCGTGGTCTCCATTCCCAGGGACTCCTATGTGGAGTTCGCCGATCACACGCATCCACGGCACTCCGGGAAAATCAATGCCGCCTTTGCGCACGGTGGCTCAGACCTCGCCGTACGGACCGTGGAGAAGGCGACCGGCCTGAAAATCAATCACTATCTGGAGGCGGACTTCACCGGCTTCGTCAACACGGTGGAGAGCTTCGGCGGGGCGGAGGTGTGCACGGACAAACCGATGAAAGACCTCTATTCGGGGCTGGCGCTGCAGGCCGGAACGCACACCCTCGACGGGCGGGGCGCCCTGCGGTACGTCCGGACACGGCACGTCTCACCGCCCGGGGATCTGGGACGCGTCCGCCGTCAGCAGCGCCTGCTCATCGAGATGCTGTCCCGGCTGCGGGCCGAAGGGGCTTTCGCCAACCCGGTCGTGGCCATGGAAACAGCCACGAAGCTGCGCAAGTCCGTACGCGCCGACGCCGACACCAGCCTCACGGACCTGGTACATCTGGGCTCCCTGCTGCGTGGGCTGAAGGCGGATCAGACGGAGTTCGCGACCGTCCCCATCTCGAACTTCGACTACCGCGTGCCGGAGTGGGGCTCTTCCCTGCTGTGGGACGAGCAGCGCTCAGCCGCGCTGTGGGCCGCCCTGCGCGAGGACCGTACGATCGTCGGCGACTCCCGGATCCGGCCGAGCAATGCCGTACCGGTCGAGTTCCCACCGTCCTCGATCCGCCTCCGGGCAACTCACGCGGGCGTCGCGGCCGCGCTGGGAGCCAATGGCTTCGTGGTCGAGGACACTGGCGCGCAGATCGACGAGCCGCGTCCCGAGGGTCCGACCGTCATCACGTACGACCCGTTCTGGGACCGCCAGGTGGCCACGCTCGCAGCCGCGATCCCGGGTGCCGAACTGCGCCCCGTCGACGGCCACGGCGGCATCTTCGACGTGCAGGTCGGATCCAGCGCCAACACGGTCGTCAAGGTCGTCCAAGACCGAAGCAGCGTGGAGGGGGCGCCCGTCCAGGGAGACCGGCTGCGGTGCGTGTCCGGTACGGACGCGCCGCAGCAGTGAGCCGGGCGGCGGGAGGCCGCCGCCCAAAGGGCCTCAGTCCAGCTGGAGAACGGCCAGCGTGTTGCCGGACGGGTCGGTGAACCAGGCGATGGGCGGGCCCTCAGCGCGCATGATGCCCTTGTCGTCCTGGTCGAAGCCGGCGTACCGCTCGAAGGTCACGCCGCGCTCGGTGAGCTCGCCGACGGCCTGATCGATGTCGCGGACCGGAAAGTTCAGCAGGGTGAAGTTCGCGGCGACATGGTTGGGCTTGGGGTAGACGAGAATCTCGGCACCGCCCCCGAGATGGAGCGTCAGCATCCCGCCCATGCCGGTCTCCTCGGTGACCCGCAGGCCGAGCGTCTGGCCGTAGAACTCCTTCGCCTGCTGGAGATCGTTGACCGCGAAGCTGCTGAATGCCTTGCTGCTGGTGAGCATGATCGCCTTCCTTCCGTCTGCCGTGCGGACGAGCGGTACGAGTATTCACACGGGACCGGCGACCGAGCGTCGCGAATCGGCAGGCGGCGTGGGATGGCCGGGGCGATTCCCCCTGATGGCCGAGGCCGCCCCCCATGAGCTGACTGAATCGCGCTCTGGCCGGGCGGGCGCCCAAGCCACAAGGATGCCGTCCTGACGGGACGGCATCCTCGACGCCCTCGCCTCGACCACGGCGCAGGGGTCGCCCGATGGAGCCGGGATCAAGGAACGCACAGGCTGGGGGGCCACAAGCGATGAGATGGATGACGAACGCGCGCAGAGCGGCAGTGGGTGCGGCGCTGTTGTGCGGCGGGTTACTGCTTTCGATGCCGGGTGCGCAACCTGGGGCGGCCGCCCCCGCACTCACAGGGCAGACAGACACTGAGCAAGCACCCGCGGAGCAGACACCGGCAGCCGGGCCCGAGCTGCAGGTGAACCGGACGACGGGACTCCTTGACGGCGACATCGTCACGTTCCGCATCACCGGCGGGCCGCCGAAGGCATACGTGTGGGTCAAGGAATGCGGTCCCTCCGCGTCCGTGACGACCTGCGACGACGCGACCAGGCGGCGGTTCAGGGTGCTGCCCGACGGTACGTACGACCTGTCTCCGAAGAAGCTGTACGCCCTGCTGAGCCCGGAGTCGGGCGATGTCGACTGTCGCACGGCGGCGTGGGGAGACCCCTGTTCGCTGGCGCTGACCGACAATGACGGCGCGCTGCTCACGACGGTTCCGCTGCATTTCCCGGCGAACGGCCGGCTGGAGGCCCCGCCCACGCTGCGGGCCACCCCCAACCGGAATCTGCTCAACGGGCAGACGGTCCATGTGACCGGCCGCGGATATGAGCCGCAGTACCACGTCGCCGTACTCCAGTGTCTGACGGGATCGGCCGACACGCTCGGCTGCCGGCCCGGCGGCCGCCCGCCCGCGACGACCGACGCGGGCCTGATGGACCGCGAGATCGCGCTGTCGGTGACCTTCACGACCATCGGCGGAAGCACGGTCGACTGCCGTCCCGCGGGCAGCTGCGAGCTGATCGCCTTCGCCTCGCGGGTCCGCGGGCCCGATACCGTACGGGCTTCGCTGAGCTTCGACCCGACGCAGCCTTTGCCGTAGCAGCGCGGTGCGGCGGGCGGGGCGCGACGCCCCGCCCTCCGCATGAATCCGTGGGCCTGGGCCCGCCACTCTCCGTACGGCCGGGCGCGGAGCCCGGTGAGGTGCCGGCACGGCGACGTCCCGCTTGCTTCGGCACCGCTTGCGCCGGAGTCTGAGTCCAAGGCCCAAGCTGCTCGTCGCACCAGGAGGTAGCCATGAGGATGCTCATCAATGTGCCGGAGACCGTCGTCGCCGACGCGCTCCGGGGTATGGCGGCCGCGCACCCCGAATTGAACGTGGACGTGGAGAACCGGGTGATCGTGCGAGGTGACGCGCCCGTCGCCGGGAAAGTGGGGCTCGTCTCCGGGGGCGGCTCCGGGCACGAGCCGCTGCACGGCGGATTCGTCGGGCCCGGGATGCTGTCCGCGGCCTGCCCGGGTGAGGTCTTCACCAGCCCCGTACCCGATCAGATGGCGCGGGCGGCCGCCGCCGTCGACAGCGGCGAGGGCGTCCTGTTCATCGTCAAGAACTACACGGGCGACGTCCTCAACTTCGACATGGCAGCCGAGCTCGCCGAGGACGAGGGCGTACGCCTGGCAAAAGTGCTGGTGAATGACGATGTGGCGGTGATCGACAGCCTCTATACGGCGGGCCGACGCGGCACCGGGGCGACCCTGTTCGTGGAGAAGATCGCGGGAGCGGCCGCGGAAGAGGGTGCGCCGCTGGAGCGGGTCGAGGCGATCGCCCGCCAGGTGAACGAGAACTCCCGGAGCTTCGGCGTCGCCCTGAGCGCCAGCACCACACCCGCCAAGGGCAGTCCTACCTTCGACCTTCCGTCGGGCGAGCTGGAACTGGGCATCGGCATTCACGGTGAGCCGGGCCGTGAGCGGCGCCCGATGATGACGTCGAGGGAGATCGCGGACTTCGCCGTCCATGCCGTACTGGAGGATCTGACGCCTTCGGGCCCGGTGATCGCGCTCGTCAACGGCATGGGGGCGACCCCGCTGCTGGAGCTGTACGGCTTCAATGCCGAGGTGCAACGGGTACTGAGCGAGCGCGGGGTGGCCGTCGCCCGTACCCTCGTCGGGAACTATGTGACCTCGCTCGACATGGCGGGCTGCTCGGTGACCCTCTGCCAGGTCGACGAGGAGCTGCTGCGGTTGTGGGACGCGCCGGTGCAGACCCCCGGGCTCCGCTGGGGCCGCTGAACCGGGGGCGCAGACCTGGACCGACGACGCCACCGACGCACCTCAGGGAGCTCATGTGCTGGACGCCGACTTCTTCCTACGCTGGCTGACAGCAGCCGCGGCTCTGGTGGACCGTGAGGCCGACCATCTGACCGAGCTGGACTCGGCGATCGGCGACGCCGACCACGGCAGCAATCTCCAGCGCGGGTTCACCGCGGTGACGGCGGTTCTGGCGAAAGAGGCGCCGCAGACGCCCGGGGCCGTGCTGACCCTGGCGGGACGGCAGCTGATCTCGACGGTGGGCGGCGCTTCCGGCCCGCTGTACGGGACGCTGCTGCGCCGTACGGGCAAGGCGCTGGGCGACGACGCCGAGGTGACGCCCGGGCAGCTGGCCGATGCGCTGCGCGCGGGTGTGGCGGCGGTGGCGCAGCTCGGCGGGGCCAAGGCCGGGGACAAGACGATGCTGGACGCGCTGGAACCGGCGGTCGAAGCCCTTGGCGGCGACACCGGGTCGTTCACGGCGGCACGGGACGCGGCCGAGCAGGGCGCGCTGGCGACCGTGCCCCTGCAGGCCCGCAAGGGCAGGGCCAGCTACCTGGGCGAGCGCAGCATCGGGCACCAGGACCCCGGCGCGACCTCTTCCGCCCTGCTGATCTCGGCGCTGGCGGAGGTGGCGGCATGAGCAACGACCAGCCGGTCGGGATCGTGCTGGTCTCGCACAGCAAGGAGGTGGCGGCGGCGACCGTGGAGCTCGCGAATGCCCTCGCGGGCGGCACGGCCGTGCCCGTCGCCCCGGCGGGCGGCACGGCAGACGGGCGCTTCGGCACCAGCTCGGAGCTGGTCGTGGCTGCCGCGGCCTCGGTCGACAGGGGCTCGGGAGTCGCTGTCCTCGTCGATCTGGGCAGCGCCGTGCTGACGGTGAAGGCGCTGCTGGCCGAGGGCGACGAACTCCCGCACGGGACACGGTTGTTGGACGCGCCGTTCCTGGAGGGGGCGGTGGCCGCGGTGGTGACCGCATCGGCAGGCGGCGACCTGGACGCGGTACAGGCCGCCGCCTCGGAGGCGTACGACTACCGAAAGGTGTGATGCGCCGTTCCCGCAGGGGCAGTCGGTCCCGCGCGGGCGGGCCTTCCCGCGCGGGACGCTAGACGCGCCGTACGACATGCAGCAGGTACTCCTTCCGCGCTGCTCCGCAGCACACGTTCGTACTCGCACCGCCGCGGTCGATCTTGTTCACAAAGACGAGGGTGGGGATGCGCAGCCGCTGGAGCGTCCGCATCAGCACACGGGTCTGCGGCTGGACGCCCTCCACGGCGGAGATGACCAGCACCGCGCCGTCGAGCACACTCAGCACCCGTTCCACCTCGGCGATGAAGTCCGGGTGGCCGGGAGTGTCGATCAGATTGACCGTGACGTCATCGATGGCGAACGACACGACGGCCGACTTGATGGTGATGCCGCGCTGCCGCTCCAGCGCCATGGAATCGGTCTGGGTGCTGCCGTCGTCGACGCTGCCGATCTCGTCGATGACTCCGGCGGCGTGGAGCAGCCGCTCGGTCAGGCTCGTCTTACCGGCGTCGATGTGTGCCAGAATCCCAAGGTTCAACGTGTGCACGAAGCGTCATGTCCTTCAGGCAGATGGAAATTACCTCCTGGGTGGACATGAACGTCTTGAGCATGTGCGTCTCCGTGGTCGGTCGGCTGATGCGTGGGGTACAGCAGGCGGCACTGCGGCGGACAACCGAATTACGGGGCGGCCCGTGCCCCTGGGCCCACCTGAGTGACACGGTCACTCGTTCGGCGTTGCGTGCGCGACGGCCGCATGCGGTGCCCCATCCCCCCTCCTAGCGTCAGAACTCATCGAGGGGTACTTAATTCTCTTTCGCGGAACATCTCCGCAGTTGCCCTTCGGGAACACGGAGAACTGACCATGCGTGCGATATGTGTCGCATCCCTTGCACTCGGCACCGCCGCGCTGGCCTTCGGCGCGTCGGCCGCCCTCGCCGACGACGGAAACAACACCACCTCGTTCGGCGTCACCGTCAGCCCCGGGGCCGTCGCGCCCGGCGGCACCGCCGGATCCGGCTCGCACACGGGAGCCGGCCCGAGCACCGCCGGATCCGGCTCGCACACCGGAGCCGACCCGAGCACCGGTGGAGACTCCGACCCAGCAGCCGAAGGGGAGATCGGCTCCGACACAGGGGCCTGGCCCAGTACCAGTACCGACTCCGGCACAGAGGCCGGCCTGGGGTCCGACACCGGCCTGATGAGGCCCGACGCAGGGGTGAGTCCGGAAACCGGTACGGGCTACGACGCGGAAGCCGGCCTGGGCACCGGTACGGGCTCCGACGCCGGGCCCGGGGTGGGTTCCAGCGCAGGGCACGGCATGCGGAAGCCCGCCGGGGGTGTCAAGGGCGGCACCGGCGGCAGCTTCGCCGAGCTGAGCCCCACGCAGCTCGGCATCGGCTCCACCCTGATCGCCGGCGCGCTCGGCGGCGGCTTCCTGCTGCTGCGCCGCCGGGCCGGCGGCGACGCCTGACGGTGCAACAGCGGCTCCGCCGCGCCGCGCCCCGGCGGTCCGGCGCGGCGGAGCGCCATACAGGGAGCTCAAGGGAAGGTCTATGCCCACGTCCGACAGGCGCGGTGCCTGGTTCACGCTCGCCTGTGTGCTGCTGCTCGGCGTGTTCTTCGTACGCAACGCAACTCCCGAGACCACTGGCGGCCCGCCCCAGCCCCGCACCGCCGTCACGACTCACCACCCGGCCGTCGCCCCGCTGCCACCCCCGCCGGAGCCCCTCCCCCATTCCCCGCCGCGGCGGATCGCCATCCCGTCCGCCACCGTGGACGCTCCGCTGACCGAGGTCGGCCTCGACGCCGACGGCTGGGTCGAACCGCCGCCGCTCGCGTACAGCGATCTCGCCGGCTGGTTCAAGGGTGCGGTCAGCCCAGGCGAACGGGGCACGTCCGTCGTCGTCGGCCATGTCGACAACACGGCCGGACCGGCCGTGTTCTACTCGCTCGGCGCGCTGGAGCGGGGCGCTCGCGTCGACATCCTGCGCGCCGACGGCCGTACGGCCGTGTTCGCCGTCTACGGCATCGAGGTGCTCGCCAAGAAGGACTTCCCGGCTGCTCGCGTCTATCAGGACACCCCGGTTCCCGAGCTGCGGGTCATCACCTGCGGCGGCGGCTATTCGAAGCAGACCGGATACGACGCGAACGTGGTGGCCTTCGCCCGGCTGGTCGAGGTGCGCGGACCCTGACGACGCGGGTCCGGCGACCAGCGCGGGTGTGGGCCGCGCCGAGCGACCCCGAGAGTTCACGCCCGCGCAACCCTCCCGCGCGACAGCATCCCCGCTCACGGAGTACATTGGTCTACACCACTTGCGCCTTCAGAGACAGGGATCTTCGTGGAAGTTGTCATCGTTCCGGACTCCGCCGCCGGTGGCGAGCTCATCGCCGAGACACTGGCCGACCTGCTACGACGCAAGCCCGACGCCCTGCTCGGCGTCGCCACGGGTTCGACCCCGCTGCCTGTCTACGAAGCCCTCGCGGGCAAGGTCCGCGCCCTTGAGGTCGACGCGTCCCGCGCCCGGATATGCCAGCTCGACGAGTACGTAGGGCTCCCCTTCGACCACCCCGAGTCCTACCGCTCGGTCGTCCTGCGCGAGGTCGTCGAACCTCTCGGCCTGGCCGACGCGTCCTTCATGGGCCCCGACGGCACGGCCGAGGACGTCGCGTCCGCCTGTCTCGCCTACGACCGTGCGCTGGCCGAGGCCGGCGGTGTCGACCTCCAACTGCTCGGCATCGGCACCGATGGACACATCGGCTTCAACGAGCCGTGCTCGTCGCTCGCCTCCCGCACCCGGATCAAGACACTGACCGAGCAGACCCGCAAGGACAACGCCCGGTTCTTCAACGGGCTCGACGAGGTCCCGCACCATGTGATCACCCAGGGCATCGGCACCATCCTGGAAGCCCGTCACCTGGTCCTGCTGGCCACCGGCGAGGCGAAGGCCGACGCCGTGGCACTCGCCGTCGAAGGCCCACTGTCCGCGCTGGTGCCCGCGTCCGCCCTGCAGCTCCACCCGCGCGCGGCGGTCGTGGTCGACGAGGCCGCGGCCTCCCGCCTCAAGCTCGCCGACTACTTCCGGGCCACCTACGCCGCCAAGCCCGACTGGCAGGGCATCTGAGAGGTGTCACGACAGTCCCGGCCGCGAACGGGAATGTCCCGGTCGGGACATAGTTTGCGCTGAACGGCTCATATCTGCCCACGAGTTGATACGGTGCGCTGGCTCAGCACTTGACGCGCATTCAACCAACCAGTGCGCGGGCGTGCAGCCCCCGGGGGATTGCCATGATCGACGACATACATGACGGCACAGACGACATACATGTGGTCAGAGCCAGCCTGGAACGCCTCCGACGGCGGGCCGGTCATGTGGTCCGGTACTTCTACGCCCATCTGTTCACGCACCATCCGCAGCTGCGCCCGCTCTTCCCCGCCGTGATGGACGACCAGTACGAGCGGCTGTTCGCCGCCCTCGTCCATGTCGTGGACCATCTCGACCACCCCGGGCTCCCCACCCATCTGGACCGGCTGGGCCGGGACCACCGCAAGTTCGGCATAGCGGACGCGGACTACGCGGCGGTGGGCGAAAGTCTTGTCGCCGCGCTGCGCTTCCACAGCCCGAACTCCTGGGACGAGCGGACCGAGGCGGCCTGGCGGCGGGTCTACCGGGGCGCCGCCGAGGCCATGACCAGCGGCGCCCACCGGTCACTCGCCGCGCATGAACCCGCGTCCTGGGAGGCCACCGTCGTCTCGCACCGGTTGCACGGCGATCACACGGCAGTCGTCCGGGCCGCCGTCTCCCACCCGTACCCGTGGCTCCCCGGCCAGTACGCCACGATCGAGCACCCCGAGCTTCCGGGTGTGTGGCGGCCCTACTCGCTCGCGGGCCGGTCCGGCGGGGACAGTGTGCTCGAGTTCCATGTCGGCCGTGTCGACGAGGGGCTTCTCAGTAATGTGCTCTGCGACCAGACGGTGCCAGGACAGATACTGCGGCTCGGCCCTGCCTCGGGTTCCGCGCTCGCACCGCCGCCCGGCACCCCGGCGGTCACGCTGATCGCCGCCGGCACGGGCTGGGCTCCGGTCAAGTCGGTCCTCGACGAGTTACTCGCCCGCAGGCCCGCGCCCCGCATCCGTATCGACGTGGTGGCCCGCGGCGAGGCGCACTTCTACGACGGCGCCTCCCTCGACGACATCCTGCGGGCCCACCCGTATCTGAGCGCCTACTGGTGGTACCAGGAGCGGGGCGAGGGACGGATGCGAGCCGCGGAACGCCTGCACACCCATCTGAGCGCGCGCCGGGACTGGCCCGACGAAAGCGTCTATCTCTGCGGTCCCGTGAAGTTCGTGCAGGAGACGGCCGAGCTGCTCCACGACCGCGGGTTGCCGCCCGGATCACTGATCCGCGATCCGCTGCCCGCCTCCGTCGCACGGCGCGGACATGTCTCCCACGCCGAGGCGTTCCTCGACCCCCTCCCGGTGAACTGGATCGACCCGGACGCCCGTACCCGATCGCTCGACGCGCAGACGCCCTCGCCGCAGAGCACGGCCGCCCGGTTCTGAACGCCCGCAGGGAATGGCCGTACACAGTCCCCCGCGCAAGGCCGTTCATCCGCACATGGCGTGCGGTCCCGGTGACGGCCAGGTCGTCGATGCCGCCGCCGAATCTGTCGACCGGAACAGATTGCCGCCGGGCTGAAAGACGTTCGCCGCCATCCCCGGGAGGCTTCCGTTGCCCCGAATGCCCGCAGGAAAGAGTTTCGGCTTTCAGCCGGGAAGAAATGGGTGTATGCCGTAGGCAAACGGTGCATGCGTACGCGTTCCGGCGACAGGCTGCCCGTGGCCGACAGCGAAAGGGCGCCTCATGCAAACAGCCCCCGGCTCCTCTCCTCCGCAGTCCTCCGAGGTGGGCGAGAAGGGACTGAAACGCAGCGCACTGAGCCTTGTCTCCTCCGTGGCCATCGGCCTGGCCTCGACAGCCCCCGCATACACCTGGCTGCCACGCTCGGCTTCATCGTCCTCGCCGTCGGGCTCCAGTCACCGGTCGTGGTGATCCTGGGATTTGTCCCGATGCTCTTCATCGCCTACGCCTACAAGGCGATGAACTCCGTGGACCCCGACTGCGGCACCACCTTCGCCTGGTCCGCGCGGGCATTCGGACCGCGCACGGCATGGATGGGTGGCTGGGGCATCATCATCGCCGACATCATCGTGATGGCGAACCTGGCACAGATCGCGGGCCAGTACGGATTCCAGCTGGTCGGAGCAGACGGGCTGGCCGACAGCCGCGGCTGGACGGCGCTCGCGGGCGTGATCTGGATCGCCGTGATGACGGTCATCTGCTACATCGGCATCGAGATCTCCGCCTTCCTGCAGAAGTGGCTGCTCAGCATCGAGCTCGTCCTCCTCGCGATCCTTTCCGTCGTGGCGCTGGTGAAGGTGTACGGCGACAACCCGCATCCGGAATCCCTGCACGTGAACGCCGCCTGGTTCAACCCCTTCGAGATCGGCTCCGCCAGTGCTTTGACCCAGGGCGTCCTCCTGGCCGTCTTCATCTACTGGGGCTGGGACACCGCGGTGAGCGTCAACGAAGAAACCGCCGACCGCGAGCGCACCCCCGGCCGCGCCGCCGTCATCTCCACCGTCCTCCTGCTCCTCATCTACCTCCTGGTGACCACCAGACGAGGTGTTCGGCACGGAAGGATTCGGCGGGTTCCTGGCGAAACTGCTGGTCCTGATGGTGCTCACCTCCGCGGCGGCCTCCACGCAGACGACGATCCTGCCGACAGCCCGTACCAGCTTCTCGATGGCCACGCACAAGGCGCTTCCCGCGGTCTTCGCGCGCGTCCACCCGCGATTCCTGACACCGACCTGGTCGACGGTCGCCATGGGACTGGCATCGATTGCCTTCTACGCCGGACTGACGGCCATCAGCGGCAATGTTGGACTGACCGGTTTCGCCTGTGTGTGGTACTTCCGCAAGGTTCTCACCCGTAGCGCGGCCGACTTCTGGCTGAAGGGCGTACTCCCCGCTCTCGGCGGCCTGATGCTGCTGTACTTCTTCTGCTACGCGGCTTTCAGCGTCTACGCCGATCCCGAATACGGCAGCACGGTCATCGACCTGCCATGGATCGGCGACACCGGCGGCGTGTCCGTCATCGGTATCGGCGCCCTGGTGATCGGAGCCATCCTGATGCTCATCCAGCAGGCGGTGCAGGGCTCCTGGTTCCGCCACCCCGACGTACCCGTCCAAGCCGCCTACGCCGCCCCCAAGTCCCCGCAGCAGTAAGCCACTTCCTGCCGGTCTCTGCCGGTTCCTGCCGATTCATACCAGTGGCCCGCCCCCGGTTCGACGGCCGAACAGATCCCCCATATTTACACCAACGGGACACAAGGCGGCGCGCCGGGCCCAGTTGCATTCGGCTTGTTCTCACCTCGGATCGAAATCAACCTGTGAAGCGATCGTGAATTCATCTTCATATTCGGCCCGAGATATCCCTCTGACCACGTCAAATCACCCTTGATCGCCCGCACGGCCAATGATCGACGGATGACTCAATCGGTCTCTTGACCCGCAGTTGAGACGCGAACCAGACTCTTAGAGGCACTCATGCATCAGGAGCCACAAGCACAGGCACAAACACATGCCGATGGCCCTGCGAGACCGATATCGCACGGGGTGTGTGACGGGGGAATGCGGTGAACAGCGCGTTGTCCATGCTGCATGCATGCGCGCGGGTCCGTCAGCTCCTCTCCTCATCTCTTGGTGCGCGAAGGGAATGGAGGGGGAATGCCGACGCACATGGGCTATCCCGGCGTATACATCGAAGAACTTCCCAGTAGCAGCCGTACCATCGCATCCGTCACCACCTCGGTGACCGCGTTCGTGGGACACACCCGCCGGGGTCCGCTCAACCAACCCGTGCGGATCACCAGCTTCGCCGACTTCGAGCGCCGCTTCGGCGGACTCACCTCGCAGAGCGCCGTCAGCTACGCCGTGCACCAGTTCTTCGGCAACGGCGGCAGGGTCGCGGTGATCGTGCGCGTGGCCAAGGCCGGCACCGGCGAGGAAGCGTGCGTCACGCTCAACTCCACCGAGGGGCACAGCGAGTGCCCGGTGCTCGAGGTGCACGCCAAGGAGCCCGGCGTATGGGGCTCGGGCCTTCGGGTGGCCGTCGACCACGACACCCCGACCCCGGACAAGACCTTCAACCTGCACATCCTCGACGCGCGCGGCGGCGCCCGCGAGTCCTTCACCGGTCTTTCGATGCACTCCGGTCACGGCCGCTTCGTGGAGACCGTCGTGGGGGCCGGCTCCTCGCTCGTCCGGGTCAAGGCGCTCGACGAGGACCGGCCCGACCCCTCCGGCACGGTCTCCAAGCCCTTCGCGGCCGAACTGCCCGACCTGAACGTTGAGTTGAAGGTCAAGATCGGCGATGTGGAGCGGGAGTTCACGCTCTACGAGCCCGACCACGACGGCGAGCCGCCGGCCGATGTCACCGAGCTCGCCCTGCTGCTGGAACGCAAGCTGCGCGCGCTGCCCGACGCCCCCGGCAAGCACGCCTACGCCGGAGCCGAGGTCACCGCCTTCGGCCGCCGTCTCCAGGTCGTCGCCGGGTCCGTGGACCCCGAGGACGTGGTGCGCTTCATCGGCGAGTGTGCCAACGACCTGGGACTTGAGGCCTCGGTCAACCCGCCGGTCTTTCCGCTTCAGGGCGGCAAGGACGGCGACCCGCCCGGACCGCGTGACCTGATCGGCAGCGAGGCGCGCAAGACAGGCGTCCAGGCACTGCGCGACGTGGACGACGTCAACCTGCTGTCCCTGCCCGAGCTTTCGGCGTACGAGTCCGCCGAGGACATGGTCACCGTGCTCTCCGCCGCCGAGCAGCTCTGCCGCGAGCGGCGGATCTTCCTGCTCGTCGACTCGCCGTCCACCTGGGGCAGCGTGGACGCGGCGCGTGCCGGAATCGGCGCGTTCGAGCCCGTACGCAGCAACCACGCGGGCCTGTACTTCCCGCATCTGCAGCTCACCGACCCGCTGACCGGGCGGCTGCGTTCCTTCCCGCCCTCGGGCGCCGTCGCCGGCGTCATCGCCCGGACCGACGGCGAGCGCGGCGTATGGAAGGCGCCGGCCGGCACCGAGGCACGGCTGGCCGGTGTGCGCTCGCTGACGGTCAAACTGACCGACCGGGAGAACGGGCTGCTCAACCCGCTGGGCATCAACTGCCTGCGCACCTTCCCGGTGGTGGGCCCGCTGGTGTGGGGCGCCCGCACGCTCGAAGGCGCGGACGCGCTCGACAGCGAGTGGAAGTACGTGCCGGTGCGCCGTCTCGCGCTGCAGGTCGAGGAGAGCCTCTACCGCGGCCTTCAGTGGGTCGTCTTCGAGCCCAACACCGAGCAGCTGTGGCAACAGATCCGGCTGAAGGCATCGGCCTACCTCAACGACCTGTTCCGGCAGGGCGCGTTCAAGGGCGGCACGCCGCGCGAGGCGTACTTCGTCAAGTGCGACAAGGACACCACCACCGACGCCGACATCGACGCCGGAGTGGTCAATGTCGTGGTCGGCATCGCGCCGGTCAAGCCGGCGGAGTTCGTGATCGTCAAGATCCAGCAGCTGGCCGGGCAGTTCGACCTCTCGTAACCAAGGAAAAGGAACACGAAGGAAACCGATGGCTGAGTTCCAGGTAAACGCCCATCGCTTCGACCCCTACAAGAATTTCAAGTTCCTGGTCCTCTGGGACGGTCGAACGGTCGCGGGCATCAGCAAGATCAGTCCTCTCAAGCGCACCACCGAAGTGGTCAAGCACCGCAACGGCGGCGACCCGAGCTCACCGCGCAAATCGCCGGGCCGCTCCGAGTTCGAGGGGGTCACGCTCGAACGCGGCGTCACCCACGACCCGGAGTTCGACCGCTGGGCCAACAAGGTCTGGCAGGTCGGCGCGGGTCTTGGCGCGGAGGTGTCACTGCGCGACTTCCGCAAGGACATCGTCATCCAGGTCCTCAACGAGGCCGGGCAGGTTGCCGTCTCGCACAAGCTGTACCGGGCCTGGGTGAGCGAGTACCAGGTGCTCGGCGAGCTGGACGCCAACGCCAACGCCGTGGCCATCCAGAGCGTCAAGCTCGAATGCGAGGGCTGGGAGCGGGACTACGAGGTGGAGGAGCCCGTCGAGCCCTCCTTCACCCATCCCGCCTGAGCACTCTCTGCACACCGGAGGAATGAGGGATGACGCCGACGGGGCCGGCCGAGCTGCTCGCGACCTGGGAGGCCGGGCTCGCGCAGCACGACTCGGGGAGGTCGCTGCTGCTGCACCGAGCGGCCCGCCCGGGGGCCGGCGCCGACGAGCTGCTGTCGATGGCCGTCGGCGAACGGGAGTCGGATCTGTTCGCGCTGCGCCGGGCGCTGTTCGGCGAGCGGATGCAGGTGCGCGTCGAGTGCGCGTCGTGCGGCGAGGCCATGGAGTTCGACCTCGATGCGACGCAGCTGGGCGCCAGGGCGCGGAAGCCGGACGGGCCGCTGCGGGTGGAGGAGGGCGAGTGGGCGATCGAGTTCCGGCTGCCCACCGTCGCCGATCTCGCGGCGGCGGGCGCGGTGCGGGATCCGGCCGGGGCCCGTCGGCTGCTGGTGGCACGCTGCACGGTCTCGGCCGTACGGGGCGGGGAGACCGTCGCCCCGGAGCGACTGGCCGCTCTGCTGCCGGAGCGGGTGGAGCAGCGGCTCGCCGAGGCGGCCGCGGAAGCGGACCCGGCGGCCGATGTGACGCTCAACATCGGCTGCCCCGAATGCGGTGAGAGCACCCCGGCGGAACTCGACATCACCTCCTATCTGTGGACCGAACTGGACACCTGGGCACGGGACTTGATGCTCGACGTCCATCTGCTCGCCACCGCCTACGGGTGGAGCGAGGCGGAAATTCTGGCGCTCAGCCCGCTGCGGCGTCGCTACTACCTGGAGCTGTGCGCAGATGCCTGACTACTTCGACCGGCTGCTCGCCCGGTACACGCCGGTGCCGGCGACCGGCGGTGGCGCGGTACGGGTGCGGCCGCGGCTGCCCGGCCCGTTCGAGCGGGTCGAGGCGCTGCGGAGCGGGCCGCCGGAGCCCGGCGAACCGGCGGCGCTGATCCCGTCGGCGCCGGGGCCCGCGTTCGGACCGGCTGAACTGGTCCGGCACGAGCGGGAGGTCCGGACGGATCGCGAGACCGTCGTACGGACCGAGGCGGCTGCCGCGCCCGGCGAGTCCGAGCGGCCGGCCGGGCAGACCGCGCCGTCCGCCGGGCCCCTGTTGCGGCTGGCCGCGCCTTCGGGTGTGACGCCACGTCCGGCCGCTGCGGATGTCCCGCGCCCGGCACGTCGGGGTGCCGCGTCCGCGGCGCCCGATGCGCCACGGACGCTGCCCGGTGTCGCGACGCGCGCCACCGAACCCGCTCCCCGGGCGGCCGCCGCCCCGGCCCGGCCGCGCAGCGCGGATGCGGCGGCCGTGCGTGGGGCGGCACTGAACGGAGTGGGCCGACGCGCGCAGCGGCCCGCCGAGCGCGTCGTACACGTACAGATCGGCCGACTCGAGGTGAGCGCGGCACCCCCGCCGGGTGCGGAGCGCGCCACCGGTGCCCGCACTGAGGCCGGCCGGCGCGCGCCCGCACTAACGCTGGACGACTATCTGTCGCGCGGCGAGAAGAGGGACTGACGTCATGAGCAACGCACTCGCCATCGCGACGGTCACCCAGGCCCTCGCTCTGCTGATCGAGAGCAATCTGAGCCCCGAGATGGACATCGCGGTCAAGGTGGAGACCCGTAAGCCACCGGCCGAGCCGCCGACCGAGCCGACCATCAACGTCTTTCTGTACCAGGTGACCCCGAACGCCTCGATGCGCCACACCGACCTGCCGACGCGCGCCTCGGACGGGACGCTGCTCAAGCGCCCTGCGGCGGCGCTCGATCTGCACTTTCTGATCAGCGCGTACGGGGAGGAGGCGGAGCTGGTCGGACAGCGGCTGATCGGGTGCGTGGTGCGAACCCTGCACGAATTCCCGGTGCTGCAGAAGGAGTTGATCGAGCTTGCGGCGCGGCGGCCGTATCTGGCGGGGAGCGATCTGGCCGCCTCGCCGCAGCAGGTGCGCTTCACGCCGACAGTGATGGACATCGACGAGACGTCCAAGCTCTGGGGGATGCTCCACCAGACCCCGTACACCCTGTCGGTGGCGTACCAGGCGTCGCTGGTCCTGATCGAGGGCCGCGAGAGGCCGGTCCCGGCGAAGCCGGTGGAGAAGCGGACGGTCCGGGTGCTGCCGTTCGGCGCGCCGGGGGCGCCGGTACCGCCGCGGCTGCCGGGTCCGCCGGAGGCACAGGTTGCGGTGGACGAGGGGGACGCCGCCGATCCGGAGCCGGAGGTGCCCAAGACCGTCGCTCCCGCGAAGAAGCGCACCGCCGCCAAGAGGAGTGCGCCTGCCCGTGCGCGCAAGAGCACGGGGACCGGCGCGGGGGCCGGCGCGGACGACAGGGAGAGCTGAGTCACGGTGCGCGAGACGTGGGCGGGTGAGGACATGGGCACGTCGGGAGCGAGAGACCCGAGCGGCGCGGGGGACGGCCGTTCGCTGTTCGCGGCGGTTCGGTCCGTCCTCGCACGCGTTGACGCCCACGCGGGACGATCACAGGGGCGGCCCGGTCAGCCGACAGCTGCGGCAGGTACTCCGCACGGTGCGCGTAGGAACGGCGATGCGGGCGCGGACGTCGAGGTGAACGCCGCCTCCAAGGCCGGCGATACGGGCGGCGCGCCCCGGCAAAAGGGCAACCTCACGCCTGCCGCGTCGGACACGGGCGAACCCACGCCTGGTGGCCAACTCGCCCCCGGCGTCGGCGGTCCCGCAACCCTCGACGCTCTCGTCGCCTGCTTCGGGCTCAGTCCCTTCGAGCGTGACGTCCTCCTGCTCGCCGCCGCCGCGGAGCTCGATGCCACGACCGGTGGGCGGTGCGCCGCAGCCAGTGGGGATCCCGAGCGGGCGTACCCCACCTTCTCGCTCGTCCTCGCCGCCCTCGATGAGCCGCACTGGAGCGCCCTCACTCCCGTCGCCCCGCTGCGCCGCTGGCGGCTCGTCGAGCTGGACGACGAGACCCGGCTGACCACCTGTCGGCTCCGGCTCGACGAGCGGATCCTGCACTTCCTGGTGGGCTCGCCCTATCTCGACGCACGGCTGCACGGGCTGTTGCGCCGTACGCCCGTGGCCGAGTCGCTGCCGACCTCGTACGACATCGCGGCGAGCCGCGTCGCCGCGGGCTGGGCCGGAGCGAGCCCCCACGCACCGCTGCGGGTCGAGCTGGTCGGCGGGGATCTGCGCAGCCGCGCCGACATCGCCGCCGCGGCCGCGCGCCGCTCCGGGCTCGGCCTCTACACCATGGCCGCGGACGACATCCCCACCGACGCCACCGAACGCGACCGGCTGGCGCGGCTGTGGCAGCGCGAGGCGATCCTGCTGCCCGCCGCGCTCGTGGTGGAGGTCGGCGAGCTGGACCGCGATCAGGCAGCGGCCACCGACGCGTTCATCGAGAGCGCGGCCGTTCCGCTCGTCGTATCCAGCCCCGATCCGCGGCAGACGGCGAGACCTCGCGGCGAGCGGGTGACCGTGCCCGCGCTGGACACGGATGAGCAACTGGGCGTGTGGGCCGACGCGTTCGACGACGTACCGGGAGTGACCGAGGACGACCTGCGGGATCTGGTCGCCCAGTTCTCGCTGCCGCCCCATCTGATCCGCTCCGCGGGCGCGACCGTCGTACGGGATCTGCCCGGTGAGGACGAGCTCGACGCCACGGGGCTCGCCTGGCAGGCCGGGCTCACCGAGGCCCGGATGGGCATGGACGAGCTGGGCCGGCGGATCGAGCCACAGGCGTCCTGGGGCGACCTCGTCCTGGCGGAACGGCAGTTGAAGATTCTGCGCGAGATCGTGGCGCATGTGCGCCGGCGCTCCACCGTCTACCAGGAGTGGGGCTTCGCCGCTACGCTGCGCCGCGGACTCGGCGTCACCGCGCTCTTCGCGGGCGGCTCCGGCACCGGAAAGACCCTGGCCGCCGAGGTGATGGCGAAGGAACTGGGCCTGGATCTGTTCATCATCGACCTCTCGCAGGTGGTCAGCAAATACATCGGCGAGACCGAGAAGAATCTGCGCAAGGTCTTCGACGCCGCCGAACGCGGCGGCGCACTGCTCCTGTTCGACGAGGCCGACGCCCTCTTCGGCAAGCGCAGCGAGGTCAAGGACAGCCACGACCGGTACGCCAACCTGGAAGTCAGCTATCTGCTGATGCGGATGGAGGCCTACCGCGGTCTGGCGATCCTGACCACCAATATGAAGCAGGCGCTGGACACCGCGTTCATGCGCCGCATCCGCTTCGTCGTCGACTTCCCCTTCCCCGGTGAAAGCGAGCGCGCCGAGATCTGGCGGCGGGTGCTGCCCGCGCAGGCACCGATGAAGGGCATTGATCCCGAGCTGCTGGCCCGGCTGACCGTGGCGGGCGGCTCCATCCGCAATATCGCGCTGTCGGGTGCCTTCCTCGCGGCCGAGGAGGGCGACCGGCTCCAGATGCGGCACATGCTGGAGGCGGCGCGTACCGAATACCTCAAACTGGACCGCTCCTTGACGCCCTCGGAGGTCCACGGATGGGTCTGAACGAGGCACCGCGCCCTGCGGAGCGCACGATCCGCGTGGACATCGGCGAGCTGGTGCTCGACGGTTTCGAACGGCTCGACCCGGACCGGGTGTCGGCCGCGTTCCAGGCCGAGTTGGCCCGGCTGGTACGGGAGCGGGGCGTGCCGCTGGCGGCGGACGGCGGCCGGGCCCTGGACGCGCTGGCCGGGCTGCCGCCGCTGCCGAGGACCACCTCGCCGGGACGGCTCGGCGAGGCGCTGGCGCGTGCGGTGCACGCGGGTCTTTCGGGGCGGGGCGAGTCGCGATGAGTACCTCACATGCCCAGGACGCGCAGGCGGCTCAGGCCGAACGGCGGCGAAAGCGCAAGGAGCGGGCCAAGTCCCGTACGCCGGAGCCGAAGAACATCGTCAGCGGAGCCGGACAGCCGCTCGATCTGAGCGTACGGCGGGAGCTGGAGGAGCAGCTCGGCCACGACTTCAGCCGGGTGCGGCTGCACACGGACCGGGACGCGGGAACGCTCACGGAGCTGCTGGGTGCCGACGCGGTCGCGGTCGGCCAGGACATCTTCTTCCGCGAGGGTGCGTACCGGCCGGGCACGGCGGACGGGCAGCGGCTACTCGCCCATGAGCTGCTGCACACGGTGCAGAACCCGGACGGTCTGGGCGCGTTACGGGCGGGCCGCGACCTGGGTGCGGTGAGCCTGCCGCAGCAGGCCGTGGAGCGCGAGGCGGAGTCGGCGGCACAGGCTCTCGTGCGGGACGGGGGGCAGGCCCCCGAGGTGGCTCCGGACCAGTCCACGCCCGGCTGGCTGCGGTACGCCACGGTCGACGCGGACCGGTCGCGCATGGAGCAGCTGGACCCGGCGACGCTCGTGGACCGGCTGGCCAATGGCGTGCTGCGCTCGCTGCGCGGCGACCCGGCGGATCTCTCCCACCGAGTACGACTCCAACTCGCCCGGATGTCACCGCAGTTGCAGGACTCGGTGCTGGACCGGCTGGAAGTGCGGCTCCTTTCGAACGAGTACGACCGGCTGCTCGACCTCGCCGAGGCGGCGGAGGCCCGGCCGGTGGACCTCCAGCCGGCCGATGTGCCGGAGCCGGAGATCGATCTTTTCGAGGAGCTGGGCGTAGAGCGCACCCAGTGGAAACACAAGGAAGAGGGCAAGCAGGGGTCGAAGGGCAAGCAGTCCGAGGACGCCCGCGAGGAGCAGAAGGACGTCAGGGCCCGGGACGAGAAGCACGGCGGCGACCGGAGCCGGGCTCAGTCGGACGCTGTGGCGGAGAAGGCTGAGGGCGCCGCGCGGACGGAGCAGGAGGACAAGCGCGCGCAGTCCCGTCAGCAGGCGGCGCAGGAGCAGCGGCAGGAGGAGGAGAAGCAGGGCCAGGACCGGCAGCGGGTCGACGAGGCCGCCGACGAGCGCGCGCAGGGCCAGGCGGATGGCGCCGAGCAGGCCAAGGAGGAGCGCAAGGAGCAGCGCGACCGGGAGGAGCAGGACCCGGAGCAGGCGAATGCCCCCGGCGCCGACAAGCGCAAGCGCAAGGACGACGCGAAGAAGCCGGCGGACGGGTCGAAGCAGGAGAACCTTGACCCGAAGGCGAAGGGACAGCCCGGGCCCGTACGCCCGGAGCGGGTGGACGAGCGGGCCGAGCAGTCGGACAGCGCGCTGTCCGAGCACGGCCTGCATGAGAAGGACGAGGACGAGGGCGAACCGCGCGAGGAGGAGAAGCCGCTCGGGCTCGAGGCGGGCGCGGACGGTGAGATCGCCGGTGAGCAGGACGGCGACCACGACAAGGGCCGTGCTCCCAACGGCGGGCCTGAGCTGAAGCCCGAGGACTACCTGCCGGACGCCGATCTGGACCTTTCCTCCGTACCGACCGCCGGCCAAATGACACCTGGCGCCGCGCAGCCGTCCGTCCCCACGTTCCCTACACCGCCGCCGACCAAGGCGGAACGGGTCGAGCAGCAGCGGGACAACGAGACGCAGGAGGAGGACGAGGACGGCACCGGTCCCGAGGCGAAGGCGCCGGGCGAGGACGAGGGCCCCGTCGAGGGCGAGGCGCCGAAGCCCGAGGGCGGGCCCGCGGCCCAGGCCCAGGACCGCAGCGCCAACGACCTGCAGCCGGACAAGCCGACCGACCAGGAGGTAGGTCCCGACCCGGAGACCACGGAGAAGGACCAGCAGGAGCCGGAAGCCGAGAAGAAGGACCCCGCACAGCAACAGGACGACGGGGCCGCCAAGGACGAGGTCTCTGGAGACGGCGAGGAGAGGCCGGACGCCAAGGACGCACAGGACGAGCAGCGGGAGCTGAAGGAGCGCGAGCAGCGGGGCGAGCAGGGGCAGCCGCAGGGCGCTGCCGCGGACAAGCCTGCTGCCGTCTCTTCGAGTCCGGATACGGCAGCCGGCCCGGCGGCGATGCGGCCTGCGGGTGCGCAGACGCAGAAGACCTCCACCGAGGACCGCAATCCCTCCCCTGCCGCGCGGCGCGATGCCGAGCCGCCCAAGTCTGAGCGGGAGGCGGCCGGGCCCAAGAGCCAGATCCCCAAGGAGACCGGGCCCGGCGCCGCTCCCCGTGGCACGGTCGGCGCCGTTGAGCAGGCCGGTCCGACGGCCGCGGCGGGACCCGGCGCGGCTCCGTCCGCGGCACAGGCGGCGGTCAGCCCGGCCGGCGAACAGACCGACAGCCCCGGCAAGATGGGCGCGCCGGCGCCGGAGGGCGCCCAGGCCGCGCCGGAGGCCTCGCTGGAGAAGGACGGCGGCGGCTGCGCCCCGCCGGAGCCCGCGGCGGAGAAGGAGGAGGGCGGGGGCAGTTGCGGTGGCGGCGGCGGTGGACCCGCTCCCGAGGAGAAGCAGCAGGAACCGCCGGACGTCTCGGGCCAGGACCCGAAGGCCGCCATCGGTACGGTCAGCAAACTGGCGCCGGACCAGGCCGCTGCCGCGATGCCCGGCGTGGACGCCGCGGCGGACAAGAAGATCGGCGAGGAGCAGCAGCGGCTGGACGCCAACCCGCCGAAGCGGGAACGTCCTTCGGGTGCCCCGCGCACCCAGTCGGGCCCGCCCGAGGCGGCAGCCCCCGCCGCTCCGGTGACGGGCAAGGTCGAGAAGCTCGGGCCCGAGGAGCGGGTCGAGCAGCAGAAGGCCAAGGGCAGCGAGAAGGCAGCGGGCGCGAAGCCCACCGACAACACTCCCCCGCCGCCGGCCCCGGTGGCGGAGAAGCTCACCGCTGAAGAGGCGAAGAACGTCGATGCCGCGGCGGACGCGGTCCCGACCGTCGACCCGGAACTGCGGAACAAGACGGTCGGCCCCGCGCCCAAGATCCGGCTGGAGGGCGAGAGCGACCCGAAGCGCACGGACGACCAGGCCAAGGCGCTCAAGGAGAAGCAGTCCGACATCCAGAGCACCGGCCGTGAGGACGCGGCCAAGCCGATGGGCGAGGACCAGATCTTCCCCGACGCGCCCCAGGAGCAGCTGGTCGGCAAGGCCACCGGCGGTCGGCGGAGGGGCGGCCGGGGCAATCTCGAAGCCGCGTCCGCGCCCAAGCCCGGCGTCGGCGCGGTCGCCAAGCAGGAGCGCGGCAGCGAGATCCAGGGTGCCGCGGGCCAGGCCCAGGGCGATCTGGTCGCCAAGGAGAAGGAACAACAGCAGGGCGAGCAGCAGGCCAAGAAGGAGAAGCAGACCGAGATCGACCGCGAGGTCACCCAGAACGCGCAGAAGCAGACGGCCGAGCGCGGCCGTGCGGCCGAGGATGCTCAGCGCGAGCGCGAGAGCTGGCGCAATGAGCAGGACCAGAAGATCGAGGACGCGGACAAGAAGTCCGAGAAGGAACACACCGACAAGAACAAGGAAATCGTCAAGGCCCGCGACGACAAGGACAAGGAGGTCAGCGACCGGAAGGACAAGGACAACGCGCAGATCGACACAGAGCGCGAGAAGGCGGAGAAGGAGGCCGAGAAGAAAAAGGAGGAGGAGAAGCCCTCGGGGGGCTTCTTCGGCTGGGTCGCCGACAAGGTGAAGAGCGCCTTCAATGCGATCCTCGACGCGGTCACCAAGGTCTTCGACGCCGCGCGCAAGGCAGTCAACGGCATCATCGACACGTTCAAGGAGTGGGCCAACAAGGCCATCGACTTCGTACGTGACCTCGCCATCAAGGCGATCAACGTGCTGGCGGACGCGCTGATCGCCATCGGGGACGTGCTGCTTGCGGCCTTCCCCGAATTGCGGGACAAGTTCCGCAAGGCGATCGAAGGCCTGCGCGACAAGGCGATCGCGGCGGTCAACGCGCTGGCGGACGGCCTGAAGAAGGCGGTCAACGCCCTGCTCGACGCCCTGGCGGCAGGCCTCAACGCGCTGCTCGACGCGCTGGAAGCAGGCATCAAGGCCGTCATCAAGATCTACCAGGCGGTCATCCTCGGCGCGATCAAGTTCGCCCAGGCGGCGATCGAGGCGCTGGGCAAGTTCGCGGCGCTGGTGGCGGACATCGCCCCGGACCCGGGCGGCTGGATCAGCAAGGCGGGCAGCTCGGCGAAGGCGGGCATCACCGATCACCTCTGGGGCGCGATCAAGACGGGCGTGAAGCGGTGGTTCGACACGAAGGTAGAGGGCATCCTCGGCCTCGGCAAGGCCGTGATCAACGTCCTGGTGAAGGGCTGCGTCTCGATCAAGCAGATCGGGAAGATGGCGTGGGACGCGATCATCGCGTCGCTGCCGATGATGATCGCGTCGATCGTGATCGAGAAGGTCGTCTCGATGATCGTCCCGGCGGCGGGCGCGATCCTCACGATCGTCCAGGGCCTGATGGCGGCGTGGCAGAGCATCAGCTCGATCCTCTCGGCCTTCAGCAAATTCTGGGCTTATCTGAAGGCGGTCAAGGCGGGCCCCGCGGCGTGCCTGTTCGCGGAGGCGGTGGCGGCGGGCGTTGTCGCACTGCTGGACTTCATCGCCAACTTCCTGATGATCCGCCTCGCTTCGGCGACCAAGGGCGTGGGGAAGCGCTTGAAGGTCATGGCCGAGAAGATCATGAAAGGTCTCAAGAAGACCGGCAAGGGCGCGAAGAAGGCGGCCGGCGAGGCGGTCAACAAGGCGCGGGGCGCGATCCGGAACGCCAAGCAGACCCTGCGCAAGCCTGCCGTATCCCCCAAGCCGAAGGCGAAGCCTTCCGCGAACCCGAAGGCTCTGCCGAAGCCGAAGGACGCGGCGACGCCGAAGTCTCCTGCGAAGCGGGAGCCGACGCCGACGAAACCGAAGGACACGACGCCGGGTCCGTCAAAGGACGGGACCCCGGGCAGCCAGAAGGACAGCATCCCCCGGACTCCCAAGAAGAAGAAGGAAATCGAGGGCCCGAAGCCGACCAGGCCCAAGAAGCCGAAGTCTCCTCTGGGCAACGCCCTGGGCAGGGCAAAGAAGGCCGTCAAGTCGGCCTTGACGAAGGTCCGCAACGCGGCGAAGACGCTGGGCAAGAAGCTCAAGAAGAGCAAGCCGGGCAAGGCCTTGAAGAACAGCGCGTCGAAGCTGCGCAACGTCTTCAAGAAGAAGCGCGACCAGCTGCGCGACAACAAGAAGAAGCAGCAGGACCAGAGGAAGCAGAACCAGGACAAGCACAAGAAGGACGAGAGGTCCAAGGAGTCCAAGGAGGCGCGCCTCCAGAAGATCGTGGCCCGAGTGCGCCCCCGGCTGGACAGCGCACTGCGGCGAGGGGTCACAGGCCGAGGCTTCGACGTGGCCCTCAAGGCCGCCCGCATGTGGTACCGACTGACCGACCTGTCCCGTAATAATGACCAACGGTTCGACATCACAGCCAAGCTCAATCCGGAAAGGGTCGCCGGCGGTGGCTTCAGGCTTACCGGAGCCGATCTACGTGAAATCATCCACCAGGTTTCCCGCGAGATGCTCACGGATGACAGGGTCAGGGACTCGGCCGCCAGGATGCGCATGGAAAAGTCCGCAGACGGCGACGCTCCTCTCGATGTCGATTCGGCGCAGGATTTCCCAGGAGCCGTGAATTACCTGAGAAATCGCGGACAAGAGCTCCAGGTGTCCACGCCGGGCGGGAACCGTACCCTCCCTCCGCATCGACCCGACGTCGACGTCATGGAGGAGTATCGGGTCGGGCAGGGCAGGGACACCGTCCGCGAGGAAAACAAGGCAGGCGAAACCAACGCCTACACCCAACTCGACGACGTCAAGCCCAACTCCACTTACCCGAACATAGCCAGGAAGCTGGCCGAATTGGAAAAGGAAGGGCTCACTGGCCCGATCCTTGCTACCGCATTGCGGAAATTCACGCGCTCGGGAACGTACCCGGATGGCCTCACACGCGCCCAGAAAAAGATGATCCGCGAATTGCACTGGCTCATGTTCGTACGCGAATCCGTACGCAATCCGGCAAACTTGGGATTCTCCGCCATGATGACGACCCTGATCGCCTACGGAGATTCTGACTGGGATGAGGCATTCAGGGGATACCAAGGCGAACGGGACGCCAAGACGGGTAAGTGGAAACGCAGGAAAGCCAGCAGGCCGGGCGCACGCGGGCTGCACCCCATGTCCATGAAGGGTGCGGTACCCGCAGCGCGGCAACTGGAGCAGGGCGTCCGTGGACGCCCGACGCCCGATGGACAGCCAAGCAAAGCTCAGCGACTCCGGGATGAGCTGGTGCGGCGCGAGACGGAAGTCGCCGAGCGCTGGCTGCAGGCTCATGCAGGTCGGACCGAAATACTCGGGAAGACCGAGCAAGAGGCGCTCGATGAGGGACGCCGCATCGTGAAAGAATACATGTGGCAGTACTACGGATTGAGCTAGGAGAACCATGGCAGACTTCGACATCCGACTGACCCTCAAGCATGCGAAGGCAGAGCCCAGCGTCATCAGGGTCGCCGAGATGAATGACTGGGACCTGCGGATCATGGGAAATCGCAAGACAGAGGTATACGTGGACAAGTGGGTCACCCCCGACGGTCGGGCAGAAATCCACTACGTCGAGGACCCACTGACTGGTATTCCTTTTGTCACCTTCCGGGGCGAAGGATCCGACGACGCCGCGCAACTGGTGGAAGAGGCCTGCCAGCTGTGGGATTTCCAAGAGGCGCTGGACAGCATCAACACAGCGCAGAGCCGTGATGACCGACTGACAGCAATCTATGCAGCGGCATTCACTGCTCCCGAGCGACAGGTGGATTCCCTGGTCGAGGTGTTCCGGTCGCTTGCTACCGACCCTGATCCAGGAATTCGGCAGTCACTGGTGGTGGCGACTGGTTATTTGCCGTGGCCTGCGCTGGTTGAACTCGTCCGGCACCTTGCCGATACGGACCCGGTGGACCACGTACGGCACAACGCCCAAGTGCTGCTTGAGGGTCTGAACCTGCATGGCGACGCGAACTGAAACGAGGGCATGACATGACCCGCTACGCAGACATACCCAAGCCCATCCGCTCCGGCATCGTCGTCGTCGACCCCGAACGCGGCACCCCCCAGCGCATCATCGTCCTCCAGTTCAACCCCGACACCCTCGAACGCTCCCTCGCCCCACAAGCCGCCGGAGGAGGCGGTGATGCCGGCGGAGGAGGCAGCGGAGGGGACCGGAACGAGGCGCTCCGGCTCAAGGGGCCCGCTGAGGAGAGTTGGAAGTTCACCGCCGAGATCGATGCCACCGATCAGTTCGAGGTCGCCGCGCCCGACGGGATTCATCCCCAACTCGCGACGCTGGAGATGCTCGTGCATCCCACCAGCGCTCAGCTCCGCGAGGCCTCCCGGCTGACCAAGAAGGGCACCATCGAGATCAGCCCCATCGAGATGCCGCTGACCCTCTTCACCTGGGGGAGCAAGCGCGTCATGCCCGTACGGCTCACCGAACTGTCCATCAACGAGTCGGCGTTCGACGTCAACCTCAACCCCATACGGGCGAGCCTCGGCATCGGGATGAAGGTTCTCAGCGTGAGCGATCTGCCGGCCGGGCACCGGGGCGCCGATCTGTATCTCGCACATCTGGCGCAGAAGGAGCGGCTGGCCAGGGCCGCACGAGGCGGACGGCTGGCCGATCTCGGTATTGGACGGGGGCTGTAGAGACGTGATCGATCCCTATGAGAGCGCGCTGGACTCGATCCCCGGCGCCCATCCGTACCCTCGCACCAGCCGGTACCACGACGCGGAGATCGACGTGCACCGTCTGCCCGACGGCGCCGAAGTGCGCTACGCCAGGCGGCGGTTGCTGCCACCGCTCAATGCGGCCGCCGACGAGAGAGCGCCGCACACCGTGAACAGCGGTGAGCGGCTCGATCACCTCGGGCAGCGCTACTTCGGCGACCCGGGGCAGTGGTGGCAGATCGCCGATGCGAATCCGGTGCTTGATCCACGGGAGTTGACCGCCGAGCCCGGTCAGGAGATCGAGATTCCGTTGCCGGGTGGATTCCATGGCTGATGAGACGCCGATCGGGAGCGGTCCCGTTCATCTCAACCTGCGCATGGGGCCCAGGCTCACCCGTCCCGTTCCCGCCGAGGTCACCGAGGCGCTGCTGTCCGCGCAGATCACCATGACCGCCGGGGAGCGGAGTGGGTTTCAGCTGGCTTTCGACCTCACCAAACGAGGGGTGATTTCGGAACGGCTGCTCCCCGAGGGTTTCTTCGACCCCAAGACCCGGGTCATCGTCACGACCTCCATCAAGGGGACGCCGACCGTGATCCTCGACGGGCTCATCGTTCGGCAGGAGGTGGGGGCGAGCAACATACCCGGGCAGACCACCCTCACCGTTACCGGCGAAGACCTGACCCTCCTCATGGATCTCGAGGAGCGGACCGATCGGTACCCGAATCTGCCCCCCTCGGAGCGGGTGAGAAGGATTCTGGCGAGGTACTCCGACTACGGAATCCAACCGCGGGTCGTCCCGGAACAGGTGCACCAGCCGCCCCGCGAGCAGCTGCGCGTCGAGTACCAGACCGGGACCGATCTGCAGTATGTGAATGAGCTCGCCCGAGCGAACGGCTACACCTTCTACCTCGTCCCCGGGCCCGGACTCGGGCAGTCCTCCGCCTACTGGGGGCCCGAACGGCGGCTTGGCCGGCGGCAGCACGCCCTCAACGTCAACATGGACGTCAACTCGACAGTCGACCAGCTGACGTTCGCGTACGACGGGACGGCGCGCGAGGAGCCGCAGGCCCGCTGGCAGGACCCCAGGACGCGGAACGCGCATCTGCTGCCCCAGCCCGACATCGACCCGCTGCGCCCGCCGCTCGGCAAACGGGCCACGCCCGCCCTCAAGCGGAAGACGCTCTCCGGCACCGCGAAAAAGGCTTTGGACCAGGCCCAGGCCGAGATCCTGGCCAGGGCCGCGACCTCCGCCGACGCGATCTCCGGCTCCGGCTCGCTGGACGTCAACCGGCACGGTTACGTGCTCCAGCCCCGCGAGCTGGTCGGGGTGCGCGGCACCGGACGGACATACGACGGCGACTACTACGTCAGGTCCGTCACCCACAACATCAGGCCCGGCTCGTATCAGCAGAACTTCACGCTCTCGCGTGAAGGACTGATCGCTCGCAGCAGCACCGTACGACCGTAAAGACCAGGAGAACTTCGCATGGCTGCAGGACCGAACAACCGGTTTCTCGGCAAGTTCCGGGGCCAGGTGGTGGACAACCAGGATCCGCTGCAGATCGGCCGCGTCACGGTCAAGGTGCCGGACGTGCTGGGTGACGAGGCGTCCACCTGGGCCATGCCTTGCCTGCCCTTCACGGGGCCCGAATCCGGGCAGTACGTGGTCCCGGCGGAAGGGGCCGGCGTATGGGTGGAGTTCGAGCAGGGGGACCCGAGCTTCCCCATCTGGACGGGGTGTTGGTACGGGCACAAGTCGGAGCTGCCTCCCGACGCGCTGGCGGGTCCACCGACGCACCAGAACGTCGTGATCCAGACCTCTGACCAGCACAAGTTGGTGATGGGTGACGTGCCCGGCGGCAATGGAATCCGGCTCCAGGCCGCGGGAGGAGCGTACGTCCAGATCGACGAGAAGGGCGTGACCATCGCCAACGGCCAGGGGGCGTCGATTGTGCTGATCGGCAACGAGGTCAACATCAACGAGGGCCGGTTGATCGTGCCCAAGAAGGCATAGCCAGGAAACGGGGAGAATCGTGTTGTCCGGGAATCTCGTGAACGGCGGGTCCACGATCAGCTGCCCGCACGGCGGCCGGATCGTGCCCGCCTCCGCCCCGTCGTCCGGCGTCCGGATCGACGGCTATCAAGTGTCCACCGCGGCCGACGTCTTCATCGTCACAGGCTGCCACCACACGATCGACGGCGTGCCGCATCCGTGCGCCACCGTCCGCTGGACGCCGCACCGCGACAGCGTGCTCGTCGACGGCTCGCCCGTGCTGCTCGACAGCACATCCGCGCTCTGCTTCAGCGCCGCGCTGGTGCCGCAGGGCCCGCCGGTCGTCGCCGCGTCGACACGGGGGGTGATCTCCCGATGAGGACGACGAGGAGCGACATCGCCTTTCCCTTCCGCATCGACCGGCGGGGCCGCACCGCGCATGCGGCGTACGACGAGCATGTGCGGGATCTGATCGAGCAGTTGCTGTTCACCAGCCCCGGAGAGCGCGTGATGCGCCCCGACTTCGGCTGCGGCCTGCTCGATCTGGTCTTCACGCCCAACAGCCCCGAGCTGGCCTCCGCGCTTGAGCTTTCGGTGCAGGCCTCACTGCAGCGCTGGCTGGGCGAACTGATCGAGGTGGAGTCCCTGGATGTGGTGAGCGAGGAGAACGTGGTCCGGGTCCATCTGCGCTATGTGGTGCGCTCCACCGCCAGCCGGCGCGACGAGGTCTTCGAAGGGAGCGGCCCGGCATGAGCGGGGTGAGCAAGGAGTTGGTCTGCCGCACCGACGGCAGGCGCACAAAGGTACGGTCGGCGCAGCTCGGTGGCCTGGACACGGTGGAGGTCGGTGACGACGGACTGACCCTGACCGTCACCTTCCTCGGCAAGGCGCCCCACGGGCTGTGCACGGAGAACATTCGCATCGACGGCGGCCGCCGGATCACCGGCATCGAGGCCGACGAGGTGTCCGTCGAGCGCGAGGAGGACCCGGAGCTCGACGACAGGCTGTACGTCACGCTGGACCGCACCGGCGACACGTCCCGGTACACGCTCTCGGTGGTGGACACGGATCCGTACGGACGGCCGGGCACCGAGCCCTTCCCCGGTTTCGACCAGCGGTACTTCTCCGCGTCCTTCGAGTTCCGTCCCGATTGCCCCACGCCCTTCGACTGCGAGGACGAGCAGCCCGACTGCCCGCCCGCCCTCGAGGCCGCCCCGGTCATCGACTACACGGCACGCGACTACGAGTCGATCCGCCGGCTGATCCTGGACCGGCTGGCGCTGACCACCCCGGACTGGGTCGAGCGCAACGCCGCCGACCTCGGCACGACGCTGGTCGAACTGCTGGCCCACACCGGCGATCTGATCAGCTATCAGCAGGACGCGGTCGCGACGGAGGCGTATCTCGACACGGCACGCCGCCGGGTGTCCGTACACCGTCATGTGCGGCTCATCGACTATCCGATGCACGACGGCGTCAACGCCCGTGCCTTCGTCGCGGTCGAGACCGTACGGGAACTGACACTGCTGCCCGGCACCTTCCGTTTCGCCGCTGTCGACGTCCGTACTCTGGGGCCGAGGGACCGGCCCGAGACCGGGACCGTCATCGACGACCGGGATCTGGCGGTCCTCGACGAGCGCGGCTCGGTCGAAGTGTTCGAGCCGGTCGTCCGCGAGGAGCCGCTGGTGCTGCGGCCCGAGCACAGCACCATCCGCTTCTGGACCTGGGGCGACGAGGTGTGCGCGCTGCCCAAGGGGGCCACCGCGGCGACGCTGCGGGACGAGTGGGCGGATGAGGAGTGCTCGGCCAGGTCGCTGGCTCTGGCGCCGGGCGATCTGCTGCTGATCGAGGAGGTGCTGGGGGCGCGGTCGGGGACGCCGGGCGACGCCGACCCCGCCCACCGTCAGGCCGTACGGCTGACTTCCGTGACCCCGGCCGTGGACCGGCTGGCGGACCAGCCCGTGCTGGAGGTCACCTGGGCGCAGGAGGACGCGCTCGCGTTCCCCGTCTGTCTGTCGACGCGCGGTGGCCCGGACTGCGCTCCGGTGGAGGATGTGAGCGTGGCGCGCGGCAATGTCGTGCTCGTCGACCACGGGCGGTCGCTGACGTTCCGCGACGGCACACCGGAGACGGTCACCGTGCCTGCCGCGCCCGCCGTCCTCGGGTCTTGCGATCCGGCCGGCTTCGGCTGCTGGGACCGCAAGGAGGGCAATGCCACGGCGGCCCTGATCAACGCCCGCCTGGAGCAGACGCGTTCGGGCAGGCTGTTGACCGCCTCTCAGATACGGGAGCTGTTCACCGTCGTCGGCGAGGACGCGACCGGGCGCGCCGGTCTCGGCCTGGAACTCGCGGGCCGGCGGCGGGAGAAGGTCGTACCGGGTACCGCCTATGCCCAGGCCGACGCGCTCCAGACGCTGCTTGCGCAGGTCGTCTATCCAGGCATCGCACCACGCTTCAGGCCGGTGCTGGAGCGCTCCCCCGTCGTGCAGTCCGTGACATTCCCGCAGCCGCGCGATGTGTCGGCGGGGCAGTCCGTGCGTCTCGCGGCGATTCCTGGCCGGGTCCGGCAGCGGCTTGTGGAGCTCTGGCGCAGCGCGCGGGACAATGACGGTCTGGGCGAGCCCGAGATCGCCGAGCTGACCGTGCTGTTCGGACTGCGGGTGCTGGAGCATCTTGAGCTGCGCCGTCACCCGGTGCGTGCGCTGCGGGAGTTACTGCACCGCAGCGAACGGCTGCTGGCCGCGAAGCTGCGCCGGCTCCAGGTGCTGACGGCCCGCTCGCGGGCGGGCACGGTGCTCGACGCCGGCATCGCGTGGGAGATCGCGCACACCTGGGGCCCCGAGTACGCGGCCGGGCTCCACCCGGACGAGCCGGTGCTGCGGGGTCCTGCCGCCGCGCTCGTACCGGATCCGCGGGCCGCGCTGCCCGCGGTCACGGTCGTCGACGGCGACGAGACCTGGACGGCGAAGCGGGATCTGCTCGACAGCGGCCCGCGCGAGCGGCACTTCGTCGGCGAGCTGGAGGACGACGGCCGGATCGCGCTGCGCTTCGGGGACGGCCGCCACGGCGCCCGTCCGGAGCCCGGCGCGCGACTCGAACTGCACTACCGGCTCGGCGGCGGCATCGCGGGCAACGTCGGCGCGGAAGCCATCAACCATCTGGTGATCTGCCGCGATCCGGAGGCTTCCGACGCCGGGGACCCGATGCCCGTCGCGGGGGTGCGCAATCCGCTGCCGGCCGTCGGCGGCACCGAGCCCGAGCCGGTCGAGCAGGTCCGCCAGCTCGCGCCGCTCGACCTCAAACGCACCCGGCTGCGGGCCGTCACCGCGGAGGACTATGCGGCGCTGGCGTCGAAGCTGCCCGGCGTGCAGCGCGCCGCCGCCGAGATCCGCTGGACCGGCAGCGTGCAGGAAGCGCATGTCGCCGTGGACGCGCTGGGCAGCGGGGATCCGTCCCCGGAACTGCTCGACTCGGTGACGTACGCGCTGGAGCGCTACCGCCGGATCGGCCACGATCTGGTGGTGGGACCGGCCAGGGCGGTGCCGCTGGACATCGCGCTCGCGGTGTGCGCCGCGCCCGGCCATCAGCACGGCCAGATCCTCGCCGAGCTGTACCGGCTCCTCGGCAGCCGCCCGCTCTCCCGCGGCCGGCTCGGCTTCTTCCACCCCGACGCGCTGACGTTCGGCGAACCGGTGCGGCTGAGCCGTCTGGTGGCCGCGGCAGCGGCCGTCCAGGGCGTGGAAAGCGTACGAGTGACGCGGCTGCGCCGGCTGTTCCACGAAGATCCACTCGATGACACCGCACTGGAGGCAGGCGTGCTGCGGCTCGGCCCGCTGGAGATCGCGCGTTGCGACAACGACCCCGACCGGCCCGAACTCGGCCGGTTGTCGATCGAGCTCGACGGAGGTGCCCGATGAGCGGCTCCTGCGGTTGCGGCTGCGGCGGTCACGACGAACGCCATGCGCCGAAGGCCCTGTACAACGCGCCGGGCCGCACGGCCCTGGACTACCGGGTCGGCGAGTACGGCTCGTTCCTCGCGGCGATGCTCGACCGGCTTGCCTCACCCGCGTATCCGGCGCTGCGCGGGCTCACCGTCCGCACCCCGGACGACCCGGCGATCGGACTCATCGACTCCTGGGCGGTCGTCGGCGATCTGCTCACCTTCCACTCCGAGCGCATCGCCGACGAGGGCTATCTGCGCACCGCCAACGAGCACCGCTCGCTGGCCCTGCTCGGACGTCTTGTGGGACACCGGCCGCGGCCCGGCATCGCCGCCGACACCCATCTCGCGTACACGCTCGACCGGGATCCGCGGGCCGAGGACGTGCCGGTGCTGATCCCGCGCGGCGCGCGCAGCAACAGCGTGCCCACCACCTCCGACGAGGAGTCGCAGGCCTTCGAGACCAGCGAGGACCTGGTGGCTCGCTCGGCCTGGAACGAGCTGGCGGTGCGCCGGCGCCGGCCTGCCCTGCTGACTCCGGACGATCTGCGGAGGCGCTCCGAGATCTTCGTCTCGGGCACCGGCACGTCCCTGCAGACCGGGGACAAGCTGCTCTTCGTCTTCGGTGCGGACGGCGACAGGGACGGTCAGCGGCTGCTGCTCCCGGTGGCGGGCATCCGGATCGACCGGGACGACGACATCACGGCGATCGCGCTGCCGCAATCCGCGCCGCCGTCGCTGACCGAGCTGGTCGCCGAACTGCGCGAGTGGATCACCGAGGACGAGCGGGAGGTGGAGGAGGGCGAGCCGACGCCCGACAACCCCAATCCGCGTCCGGTCAGCCGGATCATCGAGGACTTCGACACTCAGGTGCTGGCGCCGCTGCGCGCCGATCTGGACGGGATCAGGACACCCGCGCAGTTCGCCACGCGGCTGGCCGAACCGCACGCCCGGCTCGCCGAGGCACAGGCCATCGCCGCTCCGTACGAAGAAGTCGCCGCCTGGTTCGAGCAGTTGGAGGCGGTGGTCGGTGAACTGAGGGAGCGGGCGGCCGATCTGGAGCCCTCCCGGCCGCAGACGCTCGTGGCCGCCTCTGACTCCGAGGCCATGCGGGCGCTCGGCGCCGTCCTGCCCGCGCTGCGCACCAGTGTGGTGCGGCCCCCGTCGGGCGTGCGCACGCTGTCCCACGATCCGGCACGCTACTTCGCGCCGGGCTCCGATCTCGGCGCCCGGCTGCTGTCCGCGCTCGACCCGCGGGTCGCCGACGGGATGTACGCGGCGTGGCGGCGTGCCGCCCCTGCCGTGCCCGCCCTGCTGCGCGAGCTGCAGGCGATGCGGGTGACCGCCGCTCCGTTCGGCGCGACGGCACCGCTCAAGCCGGTACAGGACGAACGCGGAAGAGTGATCCGGCAGACGGACTGGCCCGTGAGCGGCGGGGAACTCACCACGATGCGGATCGTGTACGACACGGGCGGGCGGGTGCCCGTGCGCGCCGAGTTCCAGCACATCGAGACCGGTTCCTCGTGGCAGCGTTCGGAGAATCTGCCCACCGAGACGAGTTTCGGTCTGGGGCCCGGCAGGGTCGCGCTGCAGACCCAGGTGGGCCAGGACCACGATCTGAGCTGGCTGACCAGGCGCCCCGCGGACTCCCAGGAGCCCGGTGTGAGGGCCGAGTTCTCCGAGGGGCTTCCGGAGCGGACGCTGTTCGTGTCGAGGCCCGCCGAGGACGGGCGGGTGCATGTGTCCGTGGAGAACGGCCAAACGCTCAACTGGCTGCTGTCTCCCGGTCAGCGCAAGCAGGTCACACACGGCGGGATGGAGGTGACCGCGCAGTACACGATCGGGAGCGAGTCCGCGAATGTCGAGATCGGCATCGCGACCGTGCCGGAGCAGGCAAACCGTCGTGTCCTTCCGCTCGACTCCGTGCAGGACGGCATCACGGTCGGCAGCTGGATCGCGATCGAGCGTCCCCGCAAGGGCGCCGGGGAACCCGACGGCATCCCGGGCGACAAGGAGCTCGCGTTGGTGACCACCCGGGTCACGGCCGTGCGTACCGCCGCGTACACCAACTACGGGATCACCGGCCGCGGCACCGAGCTGACGCTCGCCGATCCCTGGCTGGACGAGCGCGACGTGCTGCTCTCGGCGATCCGGGACGCGACCGTGCACGCGGGCGGTCAGGCACTGCGCCCGGCGGACGAGCCACTGGGCGAGGACGTGCACGGAAACGAGCTCGAACTGGCCGAGCTGTACGACGGGTTGCGGCCCGGCCGTCATCTGGTGGTGTCGGGCGAGCGCACCGACATTCCGAACACGGCCGGGGTGCGCGGCACCGAACTGGCGGTGATCGCCTCGGTGGAGCAGCAGCTCGATCCGCATCTGCCGGGCGACCATGTCCATACGAAGCTGACGCTCACCGCCGATCTGGCCTACCGCTACCGCCGTGACACAGTGCGCGTCCAGGGCAATGTGGTGCCCGCCACGCACGGCGAGAGCCGCGACGAGCCGATCGGCAGTGGCGACGCCGGGCGCATCAACCAGACCTTCGCGCTCTGGCAGTCGCCGCTGACCTGGCTGCCCGCCGCCAATCCCCTGGGGGCCACGCCCACGCTGGAGGTGCGTGTCGACGGGCTGTTGTGGCACGAGGTGGACAGCCTCGCCGGGCGCGGCCCGCGCGAGCGGGTCTATGTGTCGGGGACGGCCGGGGACGGGCGTACGACGGTGACCTGCGGCGACGGGGTGCACGGCGCCCGACTGCCCACCGGGCACGAGAACGTGCGGGCCCGGTACCGCTTCGGCACCGGCAAGGCCGCCAATGTCCGGGCGGACCGCATCACTCAGGCGATCACCCGGCCGTTGGGCGTCACCGCGGTCACCAATCCGCAGCCCGCGACGGGCGGGGCGGAGGCCGATGGCCCCGGGCTGACCCGGCGTACGATCCCGCTCGCGGTGTCCGCCCTCGACCGGCTCGTGTCCGTCAAGGACTACGAGGACTTCGCCCGCTCCCGGGCAGGCATCGGCCGGGCGGCGGCCCGCGAGATCTTCGACGGCCGGCGGCGCGTGCTGCATGTGACGGTCGCCGGAGTGGACGACATCGCGATCGCCGACGACTCCGAGGTGCTGCGCGCACTGCGCTCCTCGCTCGCCGAATACGGCGACTCCCGGCTGCCCGTCCGGGTGGACGTGCGCGAGCTGGTGCTGCTGCTGCTCGCGGCGAAGGTGAAGGTCGCCCGCGACCACACCTGGAGTGTGGTCGAGCCGCGGCTGCGGCAGGCGCTGCTGCGTGAATTCGGCAGCGGACGGCGCGAGTTGGGCCGACCAGCGCGGCTGTCCGAGGTACTGGCGACCGCTCACTCGGTGCCCGGCGTCGACTATGTGGACGTCGACCTGTTCACTGGCGTCCCTGCCTCCGTCACAGCCGACGGGCTCACCGGCCTTGCGGAAGCGCTCGACGAGCCGCAGACCTCGATCGCGGCGCGGCTCGCCGCGTACGACGAGGACGTGCACCACGTCACGGCCGGCGGTGGAGAGACACTCACCCAGGTCGCGGCCGGGCACGGCATCTCGCTCGCCGAACTGCTGCGGCTGAACCCGGACATCACCGATACCCGGCGCCTCGCGAAGGGCCGGGCGGTGTTCGTGTTCCGCGGCATCCGGCCGGCCCAGCTGACACTGCTCTCCCCGCATGTCGCGGACACGCTGATTCTGACGGAGGTCACCGCATGACCAGGGAACCGGACGGCCTCGCGGATCTGCTCCCGCAGTGGCACCGCCTGCGGGACGCCGAGGGCGGTGAACCGCTGCGCGCCCTGCTCGCCGTGATCGCCGAACAGGTCGACCGGGTACGGGACGGGGTCGAGCAGAGTTACGAGGACTGGTTCGTGGAGACCGCGGCGCCCTGGGTGCTGCCGTATCTCGGCGATCTGGTCGGCTACTCCCCGCTGCCGGGATACGAGCGCGTGCAGGCGAAGGGCCTTGAGGGCGGGGACGGCGATTCCCGCAGCCGCCTCGCCGAGGCGCTGGCGCCGCGCCGCGATGTGGCCGCCACGGTCGCCAACCGGCGGCGCAAGGGCACTCTCGCCCTGCTGGAGGAGCTGGCCGAGGACGTCGCCGGATGGCCCTCGCGGGCCGTGGAGTTCTCCCGGCTCGTCTCCCACCAGCAGCCGGTGAAGCTGTACGGGTCGGGCACGGACGCCACGAACGCGCACCGGCGTGCGCGCGGCAGGCTCGTCGACGTACGGGAAGGGACCGCGCTCGATCTGGCGGGCGGTCCGTTCGGCTCGGTCGCCCAGTCCGTGAATGTGCGCCGTGCCAACTCGGCGCGTACGCAGGGCGGCTACTCCCCCGCCGGGGTCGGTCTGTTCGTCTGGCGGCTGAAGCCGTATCAGGTGACGGGCGCGCCCGCGTACTGCATCGACCGGGCCCGCAGTCTCTACACCTTCTCGATCCTGGGCAATGACACGCCGCTGGTGACCAGGCCGGTGCCGGAGCCTTCCGCGAACCATGTCGCGACGATCGACAACGTGCCCGCGTACATCCGGCGCCGTCAGCTCGCCGACCGGATCGCGGACTACTACGGCCCGGGCAAGAGCTTCACGATCCGGCGCGACGGACAGGACGAGCCGGTGCCGCTGTCGGACCTCGTGGTGGCGGATCTGACGGACTGGCGCTACCGCCCCAAGCGGGGGCAGGTGGCCATCGACCCGGCGCTCGGCCGGATCGCGTTCGGCTCCCGGTCCGCGCCGCGGCAGGGCGTGTGGGTCACCTACCACTACGCCTTCGCCGACGACACGGGCGGCGGCGAGTACCCGCGCGAGCGTGAGACGCCGACCGCGGCCACGGTCTACCGGGTCGGCCCCGGCCAGGGCCATCAGCGGATCATGGACGCGTACAACGACTGGCGGCGCGACCGGCGGGCCGGGCACTGCGGCCCGGACGGCATCATCGAGATCACGCACAGCGGCGCCTACCAGGAGCAACTGGACTTCGATCTGGATCCGGGCGACCGCCTGGAACTGCGCGCGGCCGAGGGCACAAGGCCGGTGATCCGGCTGCTCGACTGGTACAGCAACAGGCCCGACGCCCTCAACATCCGTGCCCAGGAGGAGGGCGAGGGCGAAGCTCCACGGATCGTGCTCGACGGTCTGCTGATCACCGGTCGCGGACTCAATGTCACCGGCCCCGTCGGGGCGGTCGTGCTGCGGCACTGCACCCTCGTGCCTGGCTGGTCGCTGGAGCCCGAGTGCGAGCCGCACTCCCCCGAGGAGCCGAGTCTGGTGCTGGACCGCACCACCGCGTGCGTGTCCATCGAGCGCAGCATCCTCGGCACCATCGAGGTGATCGGCGACGAGGTGAACCACGATCCGCTGCCCATCCACATCCGCGACAGCATCCTGGACGCCACCGGCCACGACCGGGCGGCGCTGTCCGCCCCGGACTGCCGCCACGCACATGCCGTACTGCACGCGCACCGCACCACCGTCATCGGCGAAGTCCACACGCACGCGGTGGAGATCGCCGAGAACAGCATCTTCACCGGGCGGATGCAGGTGGCCCGGCGGGGCATCGGCTGCGTGCGCTTCAGTTACGTGCCCGCCGGCTCGCGCACGCCGCGCCGCCACCGCTGCCAGCCGGATCTGGTGGGCAGTCAGCACGCGCAGCTGGTCCGGCCCCTGTTCACCAGCGAGCGGTACGGCACGCCCGCATACGGGCAACTGGCCGCGGGCTGCGCAGACGAGATCAGGCGCGGCGCCGAGGACGGCTCCGAGATGGGCGCCTTCCACGACCTCTACCAGCCGCAGCGCGAGGACAGCCTGCGGGCCCGGCTCGCCGAGTTCACCCCGGCCGGTACCGACGCCGGGATCATCCCCGTCACCTGACACGACTTCCACTGCCCAATCCTGAGGGGGACCCCTTCCCATGCACGCAGACATCTCCCGCATCACCTTCCGGCCGGACCGGCACTACTCGGCGGTGATCGCACAGCAGGGCCGTGTCCAGCTGGACGCCGACGCCAATGAGCAGACCGCGATCCAGCTGGTGCAGGCCCGTACCACTGCGGCCGATCTGATCGGGCAGCACGGCGGCCCGCGCGGCGCCACCGGCTTCGAACTGCACTTCCTGGGCGGCAGCCGGGAGTTGGACGACCTTTCCATCGGCGGTGGCCGCTACTACGTGGACGGCATCCTGCTCGATGCGACGCGCCCTCAGCCGGGCGTCCCGGTCGTGGACGAAGCGCACGACGCGCACAGCACCGAGGAGGGCGAGAAGGACGCGCCCGCCGAGACACAGCCGCCGGCCACCTGGACGTACTGGGACCAGCCCGACGGTCACCGGGACCCGGAGCGCCCCAGCGACCGGCTGCCCTCCCAATTTCCGTACCTCGCCTATCTGAAGGTGTGGGAGCGCTCGGTCACCGCGGCCGAGGACCCGCTGCTGCGCGAGGTGGCGCTGGGATCGGCGATGCCCGACACCGCGGCCCGGCTGAAGGTCGTCTGGCAGGTGCTGCCGCTGCCCGGCTCACAGCTGGAGCTGGCGGACGGAGCGACCAAGGACCAGGTCCGGGCGGCGTTCGCCAAGTGGGCGGCGGCGCAGGCGCCGAGTGCGCGGATGGCGGCCCGCAGCGAGCGTCCCGAGCATGCGGACGAGGACCCGTGCCTGGTGAAGCCGGACGCCCGCTATCGCGGTCAGGAGAACCAGCTGTACCGCGTCGAGATCCATGAGGGCGGCGCGGCGAAGGACGCCACCTTCAAGTGGTCCCGGGAGAACGGCTCGGTGACCTTCCCGGTCGACGAACTGGACGGCACCTGGGCCGAGTTGGCCTCGTTGGGCAGCGACGACAAGCTCGATCTGAACGTCGGCGACTGGGTGGAGCCGGCGGACAGCGCCTCGCTCAGCCGCGGCGAGCCGCTGCCGCTGCTGCGGATCGAGGAGATCGACCTGCCGGGCCGCCGGGTGCGGCTTTCGGCCGAGCCGGACCCGTCGGTCGGGCGGCGCCCCGAGCTGCACCCCTTCCTGCGGCGCTGGGACCACCGGCCCGGTTCCCGTCACACGGGCAGCACCGGCCGTACGAAGCAGGGCACCGCAAAGGTGCGGGGCGGCGCGCTGCGGATCGAGGAGGGCGGCTGGCTGCCGCTGGAGGACGGCGTGTTCGTGTACTTCGAGCCGGGCAGGTCCTACCGTCCGGGCGACTACTGGACCGTGGCCGCGCGCACGGCGACGGGCACTGTCGAGTGGCCGACGGACGCGGCACGACGGCCTCTGCTGCAGGCCCCGGCGGGCAACCATGTCCACTATGCGCCGCTGGCCTGGGTGCTCGGAGAGGGCTCGGTGGCCGATCTGCGCCTGGCCTTCGCACCGCTGGCCGCCCCCATCCCGGCCGCCGACGCTGAGACGCTGGAGGCGGAGGCCACGTATGAAGCTGAGGCAGCCGCGGCCGAGAACGCGGCGGCTGCCGGTTCGGGCGCACGGCCGGCGGGAGCGGACGAGCAGGGACAGCCCGAGAAGTGACGTACCACCTGGAAGGAGCACCACCATGGCAACGCCTCTGACCGCCTCCCAACTGGTCAAGGTCCTGCGTGACGAAGGGCTTCAGGTCGTCGAGCACCGGAGCTGGCGTACGCACAACCGCAATCACAAGGGTCCTTGGGGCCCCATGCACGGCGTGATGATCCACCACACCGTGACCAAAGGCACCCAGAACTCCGTGGACATCTGCTACAACGGCCACTCCAGCCTGCCGGGTCCGCTGTGCCACGGGGTGATAGCCAAGGACGGCTCGGTCCATCTGGTCGGCAACGGCAGAGCCAACCACGCCGGGCTCGGCGACGACGACGTCCTGCGCGCGGTGATCAACGAGTCCGCGCTGCCCGGCGACAACGAGGCCAACACCGACGGCAACCGGTACTTCTATGGCTTCGAGTGCGTCAACCTCGGCGACGGCAAGGACCCGTGGCCGGCCGCCCAGCTGGAGGCCATCGAGAAGGCGGCGGCCGCGCTCTGCCGCGCGCACGGCTGGTCGCAGCGCTCGGTCATCGGCCACAAGGAATGGCAGCCGGGGAAGGTCGACCCCCGCGGGTTCACGATGGACTCGATGCGCGCCCGGATCAAGGCCCGGTTGGGCGGCAAGCCGTCGGGCCCGTCCAAGCCGCCCGCTTCGCACAAGCCGCCGACGGCGCACGAGCCGTTCCCCGGCGCCGCGTTCTTCGCACCCGGCCGGCACAGTCCGATCATCACCGCGATGGGGAAGCGGCTGGTGGCGGAGGGCTGCGGGCGGTACGAGGTCGGGCCGAGCCCGGACTGGTCGGAGGCCGACCAGAAGTCGTACGCCGCATGGCAGCGCAAGCTGGGCTTCTCGGGGAGCGACGCCGACGGCATCCCGGGAAAGTCGAGCTGGGACAGGCTGAAGGTGCCCAACGTCTGAGCCTGTCCTGGACGGACGGGCTCTCCTCAGTCGCCGGACGGGCTTGAGAATCAAGCCCCGCCGGCGACTGAGGCGCGGGTCCCGGGCGGAGCCACGGGGGACGCGGCCTGAGCCGGGGAAGCGCACGGTAACGTTCCGCGCGGAGGCATCGGACGATCCGCTTCCGCTGGAGGATCGGATGAGCCAGGGCACCACCACCGTCATCGGCGCCGAGGACGTGCGCGCGGCTCTCACCGTGCCCGCCGCAATCGCCGCGATCCAGAACGCCCTGCGCAACGGCCTCGACCCCGAGACCGACCCCGCCCGCGCCGCCTTCCCGGTCGACCACGGGCAGCTGCTGCTCATGCCCTCGCACTCCCACCGCTACGCGGGGGTCAAGATCGCCACGGTGGCGCCGGGCAACCCCGCGCTCGGACTCCCCCGCATCCAGGGCAACTACCTGCTGTTTGACGCCGAGACGCTGAGCCCGCTGGCGGTGCTCGACGCTGCCGCGCTCACCGCCATCCGTACCGCAGCCGTCTCGGCGGCAGCGGCCGATCTGCTCGCCCTGCCGGACGCCGCGCGACTCGTCGTCTTCGGCACCGGACCGCAGGCCCACAGCCACATCGAGGCGCTGCGCGCCATCCGCCCGGTGCGGCGCGTCACGGTCGTCGGCCGCGACCGCGATCGTCTCGCCACCTTCCTTGAGCAGTACCGGGATGCGGGGCTCACGGTTGAGGCCGGTACGCCGGACGCGGTCGAGGAGGCCGATCTGGTGGCGTGCTGCACCACGGCTCGTACGCCACTCTTCGACGGCGCATCGCTGCCCGCGCACGCGACGGTCGTCGCCGTGGGATCGCACGAGCCCGAGGCGCGCGAGGTCGACGACGAGACGGTGCGCCGCTCGACGGTCGTGGTCGAGGCGCGCGGCGCCGCGCTGCGCGAGGCCGGTGACGTCATCCTCGCCGTACGGTCGGGCGCGCTCGACCCCGACTCCCTGGTGCCCCTCGCGGATCTGGCCCGCGGCACGGCAAAGCCCGCCCCCTCCCGCCCCCGGCTCTTCAAGAGCGTCGGCATGGCCTGGGAGGACCTCGTCGTCGCCTCGGTCGCCCACGAGTCCCTCCGGCACCAGGCCGACGGAGGTGCGGGTGCGGATCTTCGACCAGGAACCCCGCAAGGGTGACATCGGGGGCCGGGACGAGGTGGTGGACGTGTCGTGTACGCATCTGGCGGGCTCGTTCCACTCTCAGCCACAGTGGGGCCAGATCAGCGTCGCAGCCCGTTCTCTTCGACTGACCGCAGACAGCAGGGAGCCTCGTATGCCTGACACCGCACCTGGAACGTCCGGACCGCGCGTCGACTGGGCGAACTTCCAGAACGAGATCTACGCCGCCGGGCTGTTCGGCGGCGCAGTCCCCCGGCTGCCCACCGATCTGGCCCAGTTGGAGGAGCTGGCCGCGCGCAGGCTGCCGCCGGGTCCGGTCGGCTATGTCGCGGGCAACGCCGGTGACGGCAGTACGGCCAGGGCCAACCGGGAGGCGCTGGACCGGCTGCGAATCGTGCCGCGCATGCTGCGCGATGTCGCCGAACGGGATCTCACGGTCGACCTGTTCGGCACCCGGTTGCCGGCGCCGCTGGCTCTCGCCCCGGTCGGCGTCCAGTCGATCATGCACCCGGACGCGGAGCCGGGGGCGGCACGTGCCGCGGCGGCTGTCGGCGTCCCGTACACCACCTCGTCGGCGTCGAGCGTCCCGATGGAGGAGATCGCCGCGGCGGCCGGGGACGCACCGCGCTGGTTCCAGCTGTACTGGCCCAAGGACCGCGATGTCGCGGTCAGCTTCCTCGACCGGGCCCGGGCCTGCGGCTACTCCGCGCTGGTCGTCACGCTGGACACCTGGCTGCTGTCGTGGCGGCCGCGCGATCTCGACCAGGCGTATCTGCCGTTCCTGCGCGGGGTCGGCACCGCCAACTACTTCTCCGATCCCGCCTTTCAGGCCGGGCTCGCCAAACCGGTGGCCGAGGATCCGGGCGCGGCCGTCCAGCACTTTCTGCGGATGTTCGCCGATCCGACGAAGACCTGGGGCGACCTGGGCTTCCTGCGTGAGCACTGGGACGGCCCGATCGTGCTCAAGGGCATCCAGCACCCGGACGACGCGCGGCGCGCCGCCGACTCGGGCATGGACGGGATCGTGGTCTCCAACCACGGTGGCCGCCAGGTCAGCGGCGCGGTCGGGTCCGCAGCCGCGCTGCCGGGGATCGTCTCCGCGGTCGGCGACCGCCTCACGGTCCTTTTCGACAGCGGCATCCGCTCGGGCGCGGACATGCTCAAGGCTCTGGCTCTGGGCGCGCAGGCCGTGCTGCTCGGCCGGCCCTATGTGTACGGCCTCGGGCTGGACGGCCGGGCGGGAGTGGACCATGTCATCCGCAGCCTGCTGGCGGACTTCGACCTCACACTGGCGCTGTCCGGGTACACCGCGCCCGGTGAGCTCACGCCCGACGCGCTGACTCGTCTCGACTGACCTCGCGGGCGCGCCGTACAAAGGCCTCGTGCAGATCCTGCGCCGCCCTCGGCACCGCGCCCGAGGTGCGGCGCTGGATGACGAGCAGCACGTGGGGGCTCTCGTCGGCGAGCGGCCGGTACAGGATCGCGCCGCGTCTCTCCAGCGGGTCGCCGATCACGCTGAAGTCCGGCAGCACGCTGGCGCCGAGCCCTTCCGCGACCATCAGTTTGCCCATCTCGGCGCCGTCGGTCGAGTACGAGAAGGAGGGGGCGCGGCCGTCGAGCAGTCGGTGCACATAACGGTGCATGACATATCCGGAGCGCATGACGATCAGCGGCTCGGTGAGCAGATCGGAGACCGTGACGGCCGGGCGGGACGCGAGGGGGCTGTCAGGGTGGACGCACACCACGGGCCGCCCCCGCAGCAGTTCGGTCGTCTCGAACTCCGGTGGCGGGTCGTCGCCTTCGAGATAGTTGACCAGGCCGAGGTCGAAGCTGCCCTCGAGGAGCGAACGGTGGATCTCCGCCTGCTGCGCGGCGACCATCTCCACCTGGGTGGTGGGGTGGGCGTCCCGGAAAGCGCGGACCGTCGGTATGAGCAGCGGCACGGTGGCGGTGCTGACGGTGCCCAGACGGACCATGCGGCTGATGCGGTGCTGCTCGTCGGCGGCGCTGCGCAGCCGGTCCACCGCGTCGAGCACGCTGACGATATGAGGCAGCAACTCCCGTCCCTCGGCGCTGATCTTCGCGCCGGAGCGCTTGCGCTCCAGGATGGCGACGCCCAGCTCGCGCTCCAGGTTGCGTACGGTCTCGCTCAGTGCAGGCTGTGACAGATGCAGCGCCTCGGCGGCCCGGCGCAGTGAGCCGAGCCGGGTGACGGCCGCTATGTATTCAAGCTGCTCAGTGCGCACGCACATCCCACCCTTTTCGCGCGGAAAGCAAGTCGCCTCGTGTGGAAGGGAAACCCTATCAGCCGCTCGCGAATGCCGACTAACTTCTCGATACGCTGTCCGGCTATTCTCCTGGGTAAGCCACGGGCCGGATCCCAGGTTTCCCGGCCGCACGGATCGGTCCGGTATGCGAGACCGATCACGGTTCCCTTGACTGGCCGGACTCTCGCTTGTTGGATCGGTGACATGAAGATGCGACTGGACCTCACACGGCGGCGCCATGTCGACCTTGCCCGTGTCTCCAGTGCCTTCTGTTGCCGCGTCACGGCCTGACAGCCGAACCTCCCCCTCCCTCTTCCCGCCGGTCGGCGCACCGGGTTCCGGGCCATGAATGTTGCAGGCGTATGAAAAAAACGCCGCCGTTCCCGGACGCGTCACCGCCCGCCCCGGCGTCCGCAAGCGCGTAATTCCCACCCTTCGGTGCAGTCGAATTCGCGTATTCCCCAAGCCTGAATTCCGGCCTGCCCGAATTCGGCGAGCACACCCCAATCCCCCTCCCGAGGAGTTCCTCATGCCTGTCGCGCACGACCCCGTACGGTTCGCCTACTGGGTGCCGAATGTAAGCGGTGGACTGGTAACCAGCAGGATCGAGCAGCGCACCGACTGGGGCTATGAGTACAACAAGCGGCTGGCCAGGCTGGCCGAGGACAACGGCTTCGACTACGCGCTCAGCCAGGTGCGCTACATGGCCAGTTACGGAGCCGAGTACCAGCACGAGTCCACCAGCTTCAGCCTGGCGCTGCTGCTCGCGACGGAGCGGCTGAAGGTCATCGCCGCGGTCCACCCCGGCCTGTGGCACCCAGGCGTCCTGGCCAAGCTGGGTGCGACGGCGGACCATCTGTCCGGCGGCCGGTTCGCGGTGAACGTGGTCAGCGGCTGGTTCAAGGACGAGTTCACCGCCCTGGGCGAGCCCTGGCTGGAGCACGACGAACGCTACCGCCGCTCCGAGGAGTTCATCCGCGCGCTGCGTGCCGTGTGGACCGAGGACCACGCCGAGCTGGCGGGCGACTTCTACCGCATCCGGGACTTCTCGCTGAAGCCCAAGCCCCTCGACGTACCCGGCCGGCCGCACCCCGAGATCTTCCAGGGCGGCAACTCCACAGCCGCCCGCGCCATGGCGGGCCGGGTGTCCGACTGGTACTTCTCCAACGGCAAGGACTTCGACGGCGTCACCGAGCAGATCCGCGATGTGCGGCTGTCGGCGTCCGCGGCCGGCCGGGTCCCGCCGCGCTTCGGTCTCAACGGCTTCCTCATCGCCCGCGATACGGAGGCCGAGGCCAAGCAGACGCTGCGCGAGATCGTCGCCAAGGCGGACACCGAGGCGGTGCACGGCTTCGGTGCGGCCGTCAAGCAGGCCGGACAGTCCGCTGCGGACGGCAAGGGCATGTGGCAGGACTCCTCGTTCGAGGATCTCGTCCAGTACAACGACGGCTTCCGCACCGGCCTCATCGGCACGCCCGAGCAGATCGCCGAGCGCATCGTCGCCTACAAGCAGCTCGGCGTGGACCTGTTCCTCCTCGGCTTCCTCCACTACCACGAAGAGGTCGAGTACTTCGGCTCGCGCGTCCTCCCGCTGGTGCGGGAGCTCGAAGCGCGGCAGCCGGCGGCCGAGGCACGGCATGCGACGGCCGCCCGGTCCTGAGCCTGGTCCCGCCCGCGGTACTCAGCCGCATACCCGAGCACCGGACCCGAGCACCAGACCTGAGCCACGGACCTGAGCCGCGGTCCGAACCCGCGGACCCGACCCTCGCGGTCCCCACCCGCCTGATCCCACCAACGTCCCACGCCCCGAAGGAACCTCATGGCCATCGTCCTGTCCGTATCCGGAAGTCCATCCGCCACATCGCGCACCGGCCGCCTGCTGCGCCATCTCGACACGCGACTGGCCTCCCAGGGCCATGAAGTACTGCCCCTCGATGTCCGCACCATCCCCGCCGAGGCGCTGTTGGGCGCCGACTTCAAGCATCCGGCGATCGTCGAGGCCACCGAACTCTTCGCGCGCGCCGACGGGGTCGTCATCGGCACCCCCGTATACAAGGCCTCGTACTCCGGCGTGCTCAAGGCGCTGCTCGACCTGCTCCCGCAGTACGCGCTCACCGGAAAGACCGTGCTGCCGTTGGCGACCGGCGGCACCACCGCGCACGTGCTGGCCATCGACTACGCCCTGCGCCCGGTCCTCAGCTCGATGGGAGCAGCCCATATCGTCCAGGGCTGGTTCACCCTCGACAAGGACATCACCACGCGCGACGACGGCGGCCTGACGATCGCGCCCCAGTCGGCGGAGGCCCTCGGCCAGGTCGTCGACCAGTTCTCCGCGGCGCTCGGCCGGCCGGCCGTGCTCGCGGCGGCAGGCTGATGACCGCGTCCACCCCGCCGCCGGCTGCCGGGCGGGTCATCGCGGACGACGCCGAGACACTGACCGTCGCCGCCGCGTTGGCCGCCGAGTTCCGCACCGGTGCGGCCGAGCGGGACGCCGAGCGGCGGCTGCCCCGTGCCGAGCTCGACCGGCTGTCGGCCTCCGGGCTGCTCGCCGTGACAGTGCCCGCCGAGCACGGTGGCGCCGATGTCTCCCAGCAGACGCTCGCCGAGATGTTCCGGCTGCTCGCCGCCGCCGATCCCAGCCTCGCCCAGATTCCGCAGAGTCACTTCGTCTACGTCAACGTGCTGCGCCGCCAGGGCACTTCGCGGCAGCAGAAGTTCTTCTTCGGCGAGGTGCTGGCGGGGCGCAGATTCGGCAACGCCCAGTCCGAGGCGGGCACCAAGCATGTGCAGGACATCCGCACCCGGCTGACGCCGGCCCCGGACGGCGGCCGGCTGCTGACGGGCGTCAAGCACTGCTCCACGGGTGCGCTCTTCGCCCACTGGATTCCCGTGCTGGCCAGGGCGGATGACGACGAACTGCATGTCGCCTACGTACCGAGCGACGCACCCGGGGTGCGGGTCGTGGACGACTGGGACGGGATGGGCCAGCGCACCACCGCCAGCGGCACCGTCCATCTCGACGCCGTGCCGGTCCCTGCCGACCGGATCGTCCCGCACCATCTCACCTTCCGTGGTCCCCAACTGCACGGCGCGGTCGCCCAGTTGCTGCATACGGCGATCGACGTGGGCATCGCGGCCGGGGCGCTGGCGGAGGCGGCGGATTTCGTACGGACCAGGAGCCGCCCCTGGTTCGAGAGCGGCGTCGACACGGCCTCCGAGGATCCGCTGCTGATCCAGCGCTTCGGCGAACTCGCGGTCAGGGTACGGGCGGCCGAGGCCCTGCTCGTCACGGCGGCGCGCGCGGTGGACACCGCCACCGGCGCCGGGCTGAACGACGAGAACACGGCCGAGGCGTCGATCGCCGTGGCGGCGGCGAAGGCGTTCGCCGCGGAGGCCGCGGTCGAGGTGGCGGGCGCGCTCTTCGAGGTCGCGGGTACCCGTTCCGCCCTCGACTCGCTGAATCTGCACCGGTACTGGCGGGATGCGCGCACCCACACCCTGCACGATCCGGCGCGCTGGAAGATCCAGCACATCGGGCGGTATGTGCTGAGCGGCGTGCGGCCGCCCCGCCACGGCCTGCTCTGACCCAGGGGGTGTCTTCCGGAAGGACAGACCCTCGCCCTCACAGATACGGAGACTTCCGTTGTCGTCCCTCACCTTCCACTGGTTCCTGCCCACCAACGGCGACAGCCGCCATGTCGTGGGCGGCGGCCACGGCACCCCCGCCACCGCGGCGGGCGGCGACCGGCCGCCCACCGTCGGCTATCTCACGCAGATCGCCCGCGCCGCCGAGGACCTCGGCTTCGTCGGCGCGCTGACGCCGACCGGCGCCTGGTGCGAGGACGCCTGGCTGACCACGGCGATGCTGAGCCAGCAGACGGAGCGGCTGAAGTTCCTTGTCGCCTTCCGGCCCGGTTTCCTCTCGCCCACGCTCGCCGCCCAGATGGCCTCCACCTACCAGCGGCAGACGGACGGGCGGCTGCTGCTCAATGTCGTCACGGGCGGGGAGAGCCATGAGCAGCGCGCGTACGGCGACTTCCTGGACAAGGATGCCCGGTACGCGCGGGCGGACGAATTCCTGCATATCGTCCGCGACTTGTGGGACGGAAAGTCGGTCACGGTGGAGGGCGAGCATCTGCGGGTCGCCGAGGCCCGGCTGGCCCATGTGCCGGAGCCCGTCCCGCAGATCTACTTCGGCGGCTCTTCGCCGGCGGCGGGCACGGTGGCCGCGAGGCATGCCGATGTCTATCTCACCTGGGGCGAGCCACCGTCCGCCGTAGCGGAGAAGATCGCCTGGATCCGGCAGCTGGCCGCCCGCCAGGGCCGCAGCCCGCGCTTCGGCATCCGGCTGCATGTCATCACCCGCGACACATCCGAGCAGGCCTGGGCGGAGGCCGACCGGCTGCTGGCCGGCTTCGACCCGGAGACCGTGCGCGCCGTCCAGGCGGGCCTGGCGCGCAGCGAGTCGGAGGGTCAGCGGCGGATGCTCGCGCTGCACGGCGGAGAGCGGAACGGTCTGGAGATCCATCCCAACCTCTGGGCGGGCATCGGCCTGGTGCGGGGTGGCGCCGGAACCTCACTGGTCGGCAGTCATGAGGAGGTCGCCGACCGGATCGCCGAGTATCAGGCCCTCGGCATCGAGGAATTCGTACTGTCCGGCTATCCGCATCTGGAGGAGGCGTACTGGTTCGGTGAGGGCGTCCTGCCGCTGCTGCGGGCCCGTGGACTGTGGACCCATCCACACGCCTCCGCGTCCTGGTCGGCTTCCATGCCGCAGGTGCCGTTCGCGTCGCCCGCCACCCGCTGACCCGACACCCGCCACCCGCCGGCCCGCCCGGCGTCCGGCTCAGCCGCAGACAGGCTCGTCGGCCCCGGCGGAACGTATCTCGTCGAGGTGCAGCTCCACCCAGCCGCGCAGCTGCCCCAGCGGCACGGCGACCCCGCGCCCCAGCTCGGTCAGTTCGTACTCGACGTGCAGCGGCACGGCCGGATAGACCGTGCGGTCGACGAAGCCGTGGAGCTCCAGCCTGCGCAGAGTGTTGGTCAGCACCTTGGGGCTGACACCCTGGAGCCGCCGCTGCAGTGAGCCGAAGCGCTGCGGGCCCTCCCCCAAGGCACCGATGGCCAGCGCCGTCCACTTGCTTGCCAGGACGTCCAGGACGTCACGGCATGGGCACTCGGCCGCGAACACATCGTGATCGGCGTGCTGCCCCGTCGTACAGGGAACGGACATGAACGGTGCCTCCTGCGCGGCTGTGACCTCATTACTTCCCCATGGATAGTAGGAGCCCTTGCGGGTTACCACTACCCGGCGGGTAGCTTTCGAGCGTCGATGATCAGCCGACCGGGCCGTGCGTCCGCACCCCCGGCACGCCATGCAGGAGAACCCCTTGAGCAGTGAGACCATGCGCGCGATCACCCAGGACCGCTTCGGCGGACCCGAGGTGCTGCGACTCGCCGAGGTGCCGCGGCCCGCGCCGCTGCCCACCGAAGTGCTGGTGCGGGTGCGTTCCGCGGGTGTGAACCCGGTGGACTGGAAGACCCGCGAAGGCGGCGGCATGGCGGGGGTGGTGGGCGAGCCACCGTTCGTCCTCGGCTGGGACGTGTCGGGCGTGGTGGAAGAGGTCGGCTTCGGCGTCCATACGCTGGAGGTCGGCGACGAGGTCTACGGCATGCCGTGGTTCCCGCGCCAGGCCGGTGCGTACGCGGAGTATGTGACCGCGCCCGCACGGCAGTTCGCGCGCAAGCCCGCAGCCGTCGACCACGACCGTGCTGCCGCGGTGCCGCTGGCCGCGCTCACCGCCTGGCAGGCGCTCGCCGACGCCGCGCGGATCGAGGCAGGACAGCGGGTACTGATCCACGCGGCAGCGGGCGGCGTGGGGCACTTCGCCGTGCAGTTCGCCAAGCACTTCGGCGCGCACGTCATCGGCACCGCGCGGGCCGCCAAGCACGACTGGCTGCGCTCGCTCGGCGCCGACGAGCTGATCGACTACACCCAGGTCCGCTTCGAGGACGCGGTGCACGACGTCGACCTCGTCATCGACCTGGTCGGCGACGGGGAGGACTCGACCAGCGCCCGTTCGCTGAAGACGCTGCGCCCCGGTGGCACGATCGTCGCGGTGCCGTCGGGTGTCTCCCCCGAACTGCTGGAGACGGCCGCCGCACAGGGTCTGCGGGCGAAGCCCTACCTGGTGGAGCCGGACGGCGCGGCGCTCACCAGGATCGCCGCACTGATCGACAAGGGCGCCGTGAGAGTCGAGGTCGAGGACGTGCTGGCGCTGGCGGACGCCGCCGAGGCACACCGCCGGGGCGAGGCGGGCCGCACCCGCGGCAAGCTGGTGCTGCGCGTCACCGACTGACCTTGTTCTTCAACTGTGGGATCCGACCCCCCGGTGCTGTTTTGCCGAATCGGCTAAAAGGCTCGCAACGACCGCGCCGTTCCCCGCATCATCGGGTCACCGTCTTGGTGCAGGCCAGATCAAGAGCCCTGGAGGATTAACGCCGCAGCAGGCCACGGACATCATCCACCGGCTGGTCTCCTCGCCCGCAGGCCGGATCCACCTGGTGGAACAGGGCACCGGGCCGCTGGTGTTGCTCGTGCACGGCTTCCCGGAGTGCTGGTACTCCTGGCGGCACCAGCTGTCGGCGTTGGCCGCAGCGGGGTACCGCGCGGTCGCCATCGATATCCGCGGCTACGGCCGTTCCTCGAAGCCCGAGGACACGGGGGCGTATCGGATGCTCGAGCTGGTGGCGGACAACGCCACGGTGGTGGACGCCCTGGGCGAACAGTCGGCGGTGATCGTCGGCCACGACTGGGGGTCGACGATCGCCGCCAACTCCGCCCTGGTCAGGCCGGACGTCTTCCGCGCGGTGGGACTGCTCAGCGTTCCCTACGCCCCGCGCGGCGGGCCGCGGCCCAGCCAGGTCTTCGCACGGATGGGTGGGGACGAGGAGTTCTACGTCTCCTACTTCCAGGAGCCCGGTCGCGCCGAGGCCGAGATCGAGCCCGACGTGCGCGGCTGGCTCGCGGGCTTCTATGCCGCCCTCTCCGCCGACACCATGCCCGCACCCGGCACGCCCGACCCGCACTTCGTCAGCCGCGGCGGGACGCTGCGCGACCGGTTCCCCGCCCGGCCGCGGCCTGCCTGGCTCAGTGCGAACGACCTCGACGTCTACGCCGGGGAGTTCGAGCGGACCGGCATGACGTGGGCGCTCAACCGCTACCGGAACATGGACCGGGACTGGGAGGACCTCGCCGGCTTCGACGGCGCCCCCATCACCCAGCCGTCCCTGTTCGTCGGCGACAGCATGGACGCTTCCACCAGCTGGCTGGCCGACGCGATCAAGGCATACCCCACCACACTGCCCGGCCTCGTCTCCTCCCACATCCTCGACGGCGGCGGCCACTGGATCCAGCAAGAACGCCCCGCCGAGATCAACCGGCTCCTGACCGACTGGCTCGCATCCCTGCCCGCCTGAAGTGCTGCTCGTTCTCGCGAACAGGGCCGGCTTCCGTCCGGCGCAGTACGGATTCACGCTTGTCGTCGCCGTTCTCGGACTTCCCTTCGCCGTTCGGGCTCATCGCGCCGCCAACTGGGTATCTCCCCACCGGAGATACGGGGGCGTGAATGACGGCGGATGAGCAGAGTTACGGCCGCACCTGGCTGACAGCCCGACAAGCCGCAGCGGTGTGTCGCGTGCGTCGAAGCTGCGTCCACGGGGTCGCCGCAGCTCACGGCGTACGGTGCGATACGCGGACGAGCTACGGCACGTGGGGACCGAGCACATCGCGGGTGTATCACTCCGAGGATGTGCTGCACCTGGCTGAGGCCCTCGGCAATGGCACCGTATCCATCGACCCGCGCTGGCGGACCGACACCCGTCAAGGGCGGCAGGAGCAGCTGCGTGAGCAGCTCGCGGGCTGCGGGTGCCTTCTGTTGATCGTGCTGGTGATCGTCGCGCTTGCCGTGTGGGGGCTCTCCACCGACGAGACAGGGGGCGAGCCCTCGTACTGGCATTGAACCTTCACGCGCCTCAGCTCAGCAGGGAGAGCTTTCCGACGAGCTTGCTCACCTGGTTGCGCGGGCCGACGAGACTGATCGCGTGGTACGTCAGATCCTCGCTCTTCGTCCCGGCGAGGTAGTCGAGATACTCGTCGTACACCCGTGAGATCTGGGCGTGTTCGGGCATGTCGGCGACGAAGAAGCCGTCCTTCGCCCTGGCCTTCTCGCGCAGCGCGTGGACGGTCGCGGCGTCGGCGGCGAGCACCGAGCAGCCCGCCCAGGGCAGGCCCGGGTGGACGGTGCCCGAGCCGTCGTGGCCGTGGCCGCCGAGCAGGTCCGGGAGGGCCTTGCCGACGGCCGCGGCCAGGCATGCCGCTGCGTTCGCCGCCCGCCCCGCGGGCAGGTTCTCATCGATGACGATGACCCACTTCAGCGTGGCCCGGCGGGTCGGCAGATCGGTACGTACTTCAGCGGTGGGCAGCCGTGTGGCAGCCGCGTCGTTCTGAACGGTCATGGTCCGGAACGCTAGGCAATAGTGCGTATGCTTGAAAGATCTGCCGAACTTCATCAGGCCACGAGGCGATTTTATGGAACTTGATGCGCTCGACTGGGCTCTGCTGCGGGAGCTGCAGCACGATGCACGGCAGACCAACCGCGATCTGGCCGCCAAGACCGGCGTCTCCCCCTCCACCTCGCTGGAGCGCGTCAAGGTATTGCGCGAGCGTGGCGTCATCGACGGCTTTCACGCGGCACTCGACCTGGAGGCGGTCGGCCGCCCGGTCCAGGCGCTGATCTCGGTCCGCATCAGACCGCCGTCCCGACCGGTCATCGAGGGCTTCCGCGAGTGGGCTGCCCAACTGCCGGAGACCATCGGCCTCTTCGTCACTTCGGGGCCGTACGACTTCCTCATCCATGTCGCGGTCCCGGACGTCAACGGCCTGTACGCGTTCGTCATCGACCGGCTCACCGAGCGCCGCGAGGTCGCGGACGTGCAGTCGACGATGGTCTACGAGCATGTGCAGTCCCGGTCCATCACCGCACCGGCCGGCCGCACACAGCGCCCGAAGCCGCGTCCCAAGTAGCCGCGTCCCAGGTGGCGGCGCGGCCGTCTCACATATGGCGGTTCGAGTAGTACTGCTCGACGAGCGTGATGAACGCGATGTCGTACTCGTGCTGACCGCTCTCGAAGTCGGGCGAGTCCTTGATCTCCTTCTTGCTGGAGGAGACATGAACCGTCTCGTGCTCGCTGTCGATTTTCGACACGAGGCCCGCAGGCAGCACGACCCGCCTGCCGAAGATCCAGGGACCTGTGTCGACCACGATGTACGACCGGCCCACGTCCTCCGTGTGCTTGTCGATCTTTCCGACGGAACCGTCGGACGCCTCGACCTTGTAGCCGACGAGCTGTGCTCCGGGAACGTATCCCGCGGTCTCGCGGTAGGCCCAGATCTCGGCACCCATGACGACCTCCTCACTGCCCCCGGCCTGCCGGGCGGGTACCCGGAGAGGCTGTTCTCATTCGACCGCCCCGTCAGCCGGCGACGAGGCCCGGCAGGGCCAGGGCCGCCAGCAGCGTCATGCCGGCGAGCACCCAGGCGACGTAGTCGCCGATGTGTCCGGAGTGCAGACGGCGCAGCGGCTCCGTCCAGTCGCGCGCCGCCGGGCGGCGCGGCTGCCGTACGGCGTACGTGGCCAGGCCCACCGCCAGACCCGTCGACAGCAGCCCGAGCGCCACCCCGGCCGCCGACCAGTGCACCGGGACCGCGGCCACGCCCGCCACGGCCTCGTCGACGGCGTGCCCCACTCCGGCGGCCGCTCCTGGCACCAGGCCCACCGCGAGAGCACCGCACAGCAGCACGGCCGGGACCGCGAGCATGGTGTCGGGCACCCGGCCCAGCTTCCCCTTCGTCTCCGGCTCTTCGTCCTCACCGCTCGTTTCGTACGCGGTGTCGTCCGACGGCCGCGGCCCGAGCCCGCCGAAGACCCGTGCCGCCACCCTCAGCACCGCTCCCCCGGTCACGGCCGACACCACGACAAAGAGCGCGGTGAGCGGGCCTCCGGCCGCCTCTTCCACCGCCGCCTTGCCCAGACCCGCAGCGAAGGGAGGCAGACCCGCGAGGGCCAGCCCTCCCGTCACGAACATCGCGGCCACCAGGCGCAGCTCGCCCGCCCGTCCGTGCAGTTCGTGCTCGTCGACGCTGCCGTATCGGTCGAGGAGGATGCCCACACAGGCGAACAGAGCCGCCTTCACCCCCGCGTGTCCGAGGACATACACGGCGACGCCGCCCGCCGACTCCGGCGTGAGCAGGCCGAGGCCGATCAGAAACAGCCCGGTGTGGGAGACGGTCGAATAGGCCAGCAGCCGCTTGAGGTGCCGCTGGTGCCAGCACATGACGGCGCCGACGACCGCCGAGGACACACCGAGCGTCACCAGCGCCCGTTGCGCGTCGGCCGCGGGAATCCCGCCGGGGCCGCCGAACACGCTCCAGTACACCCGACCCGCTCCGTACACCCCGAGCTCCACCATCACGCCGGAGAGCAGCATGCACACCGGCGTGGGAGCGACCGCATGGGCGTCGGGGAGCCAGAAGTGGAACGGGGCGGCGGCCGCTTTGACCAGCAGTCCGGTGAGAACGAGAACGAATGCCGCGAGCACCAGCAGGTCCGGCGGGCCCTGCGCGTCGAGTTGCTGCCCGATCTGACGCATCCCGAGCTCGCCCGTGCGCGCATAGAGCAGCACGATGCCGGTCAACGTCGTGTAGGCGCCGAGGGAGTTGACGACGCCGAAGGTGAGGGCACCCTGGACGGCCTTCGCCTCCTCCACGCGGTAGCCGGTCAGGGCGTATGCCACAACGCTCATCAGCTCGAAGAAGACGAAGGCGTTGAACAGGTCGCCGGTCAGCACGAAGCCGCACATGCCCGACTGGAAGAGGAGCACCAGGGCGGGAAACGAACCGGCGTGGCGCCGCAGCGGCTCTTCGAAGTAGCGCCAGGAGTACGCCAGTACGGCGACGGTGAGCAGGCAGACGGTCGCGGCAAGGCCGAGCGCCAACGGGTCGCCGACGAGGACGATCCCGACGCTGTGGCCCTCCCGCGGCTCCCAGCCGCCGACCCATTCCCGCGCGGGCGCCGAGGAGAAGATGAGGAGGTGGAGCACCAGGCCGGCTGTCGCCGCGGCGACAGCGCCTCCGATGGCTTCCGCCACAAGGCGCGGCAGACGGCGTCCGGCGGCGACGAGCAGCGCCGAGCCGAGCAGCGGCAGGGCCACGACCATGGGCAGCAGACGGTTCATCCGCGCAGCTCGGACAACTCGTCCGGATTGAGCGTGCCGTGGCGCTTGGCGACCTGGATGACGAGGGCGAGCAGCAGCGCGGTGACGGTCGCGCCGACGACGACGTCGGTGAGGGCCAGGGCCTGCACGACCGGATCCACCACCGGCCGGGAACCGGGCTTGATGTCGGAGAAGACGGGCGCGGTGCCGCCATCCCGGTATCCGACGGCCAGCAGCAGCACATAGTGGCGGACTGGCACACGACGAGGCAGCCGACGGCATGGATGAGATTCCGGCTGGTGGCCAGCCCGTAGCAGCCCACCAGGAAGATCCAGACGGCGACCAGATACGGCAGGACGGACATCACTCGTCGCTCACTTCCCGTTCTCCTCCTCGATTTCGACGGCCTGGTCGAGGAACCGGGCGAGCAGCACGATCACCGCGCTGGCGACCTCCATCCCGATGGCCGCGTTGAGCAGTGGCACCGTTCCGCCCGAAGCGAGGGTGTTGAACGTGCCGTACGGCAGGATGTTGGTGAGAAATGCCGACCCGGCAAGCAGTCCCGCGACACCCACGACCAGGTAGGCCGCCTCTCCTGCCGCGTCACCCACTTCGTACAGACCGACCGGGCGGATTCGCTCCAGCGCGCGGTAGTCGACGGCGATGTACAGCAGATGCAGGGCGGTGGCGGCGACCACTCCGCCCTGGAAGCCGCCTCCGGGGCTGAGCTGGCCGTGTGCGACGACATAGAGGCCGACCAGCAGAGTGACAGGCAGAAGGATCAGCGCGTAGCGCCGTACGGGAGGTGCCACGCGCGCCGGGTCGGGCTCGACCTGACGCTCGTCGCGCGTCTGCCGCAGCAGAACGACCGTGCCCAGTACGGCCGCGAACAGGATGCTCTCCTCGCCCAGGGTGTCGAAGGCGCGCTGGTCGAAGTTGACGGAGGCGATGACGTTCGCAGTGGCGCGGGTGAGGGAGGCGTGGACGGCGCGGTCGCCGTAGGGGTGCGAGTCACCGCCGAAGCCCGGGAGTTGGAAACAGGCGGCGACGAGCAGGACCGCGAGCCCCGCCGCGCCCACGGCCAGCACGGCGAGACGCAGCCGCCGGCTCACCTCGGCTTCCTTTCACCGGCCTGCTCGCTCCGCCCCCGTCGGCGCACCTTGCGTACGGACAGCAGCACCAGCATGGGGGTCAGCCCTGATCCGACGGCGAGCTGCGACAGCGCCACATCGGGTGCCTGGAGAACCGTGAACAGCACAGCGAGGGTGAGGCCGAGCAGCGAGAGGGTGAGCGCCTGACGCGCCGGATCGCGAACCAGCACCGAGGTGGTTGCGGCTGCCGCCACGAGCAGAAGGGAGATCACGATCAGCGCGTCATCCATGCCCTACGGCCTCCTGCGACCGCCCGCTCAGCGCGCTGGACGCGATCCGGTTCCCGGCCATCAGGAGTGCTCCGATGACGAGCAGCTTCACCGCCGCGCGCCCAGGGCCCGCGGCCACACACAGTGGCAGGACGACAAGGGGCGTGGCGATCAACGCAAGCCGGTCGGCTCCGCGCCGCCATGACGGATCGTCATGGATCTCCGGCTCGAGGAGCCTCGCGTACACCAGCGTGCCGGCCGGCCCCAGCAGGGCGAGTACGAGTCCCACGTCCACATACGCGGGCCGCTCGTATCCCTGGGCGAGCAGCAGTACCGCGAGGCAGACCAGCAGGGTCGCCATGTTCTGCGCGGCGACCCGGTGGCCCATCGGGCCTGCGGCCGCGCCCCAGACCGCAGGCCCGACGCCGCCCACCAGCAGGACGGCCGCGGCCAGGAGCCAGAAGTTCATCGGCGCCGCACCGCCCGGCGCGCGGCGTGTGCCGCGACGGCTGCCACGAGGGCGGCGGCCGAGCCCACCGCGACCTCCAGGACGTCGACGGTGCTGATGAGGACGATCCAGAGGGCGAACAGCGCGACCCACCACACCAACAGCTCGACGGCTGTCACTGCGCTGCCTCGCGGGATTCGGGGCCGTGCCAGAGCGTGGTGATGCTGCAGAACTCGCGAATGCCGTGGCCCGACAGCTCCCTGCCGTAACCGGAACGCTTGACGCCGCCGAAAGGCAGCGCCGGATGGGAGGCCGTCATTCCGTTGAAGAAGACACCGCCCGCCTCCATGTCCCGCGCGAACCGCCGCACCTCCTCTTCGTCGCGCGTCCATACGTTGGAACTCAGCCCGAAGGGCGTGTCGTTGGCACGCGCGACCGCCTCGTCGAGAGTGCCGACCCTGTAGACCGTGGCGACCGGGCCGAACGCCTCCTCGTGATGGATGCGCATCTCCTCGGTGACGTCGGTGAGGACGGTGGGCTCGTAGTACCAGCCCCGGTCCCACTTCTCGGGGCGCCGTGCTCCACAGCGGGCCGTGGCGCCTCGGCGCAGGGCGTCCTCGACGAGCTCTTCGAGGTCCGCACGGCCCTGTTCGCTGGAGAGCGGGCCGATGTCGGTGGATTCCTGCATCGGATCGCCCAGCGTCAGCGCCCGCATGCCCGCCGTGAAGCGCTCGCAGAAGTCGTCGTACACCTGCTCATGGACGATGAAGCGCTTGGCCGCGATACAGGACTGGCCGTTGTTCTGCACCCGGGCCGTCACCGCGGTGCCTGCCGCCTTTTCTAGATCGGCCGACGGCATCACGACGAAGGGATCGCTGCCGCCGAGCTCCAGTACGGTCTTCTTCACCTCGTCGCCCGCGATCGCCGCGACGGAGCGCCCGGCCGGCTCGCTGCCGGTGAGCGTCGCGGCGGCCACCCTCCGGTCGCGCAGGATGGCCTCGACCGCCCCGGATCCGACGAGCAGCGTCTGGAAGCACCCCTGCGGGTAACCGGCGCGCAGAAAGAGGTCCTCCAGATACAGGGCGGTCTGCGGCACATTCGAAGCGTGTTTGAGCAGACCGACGTTGCCCGCCATCAGTGCGGGGGCGGCGAAGCGTACGACTTGCCAGAGCGGGAAGTTCCATGGCATCACGGCCAGCACGACACCGAGCGGACGGTAGCGGACAGTTACCCGGGAGGCTCCGGAGTCCTTCACGTCCGCGGGCGCGGGGTGCTCGTCGGCGAGGAGCTGTTCGGCGTGTTCCGCGTACCAGCGCATCGCCTTGGCGCACTTCGCGGCCTCCGCGACGGCGGCCTTGATCGGCTTGCCCATCTCGGTGGTCATGGTGCGTGCGATGTCGTGCTGGTCCTGCTCCAGCAGTTCCGCGGCGCGGGTCAGCAGTTCCGCCCGGTCGCCGAATCCCCTGGTGCGATGGTCCCCGAAGGCGGTCACGGCGAGCGCCAGACGGCGCTCGATCTCCTCGGGGCCGAGCGGATCGAAGTTCTTGAGGGTTTCACCGGTTGCGGGATTCACCGTGGCGATGGGCATGGCTCTTCCTCCTCGGCTATCCGCTGCGGCTCTCGAGAAGCAGCTGGACGTCCTTCTCCTGGTCGCCGGCGGCCATGCCCTGCTCCCGTACGGCAAAGGCGTCGCCCAGCGTCTCGGTCAGCCGGTCCACTCCCCAGTAGGTGCCCTGCAGATCCACCTTGACGGGCGCGGTCAACCGCACCGGTCCGGGCTTGGCGTGCGAGCCGGACACCTCGAAGGTCGAGGTCCACACGGTCGTGTGCGCGGCCGAAGTGTCGTGGGAGGTGTCGTGGGTGGTGTACTGAGGCGCGTCCTCGTCCTCGCGGTCCGAGGCGAAGGACTGATGCAGCAGGCGGAAGACGGTGTGGGCATCCTCCTTCGCGCAACCGCTCAGCGTCACGGCGACCGGCGTCGTGTACTCCTGTGTGCTGTTCACGGTGTTTCCTGTCTCTCGGGGTCGTGCTCCAGCGGAGCTCCGGGGCGGGGCCGCTCCGCGGCACCGGCGACCGCCTCGTCCGCGGCGTACGGAGGCCGGACGGCGCGGTGCGGGCACACGGACCGCACCGCCCTGTCGGCGGTGTCCGTACGGGGGCGGAGCGCTCGCGAACGCGGCGACATCGCGGCACGGCCCCGGCCCAGCCGATCCGCGCCCCGTGAGCTGCCGGCAGAGCGGCCACCGACGGATCGGTTCGAACACGCCCATCGCTACCTCCAGCGCACTCGCGGCCCGGCTCTCGAAGGGGCGCCTCCTCCAGACTCACCCGGTCAGGCACCGTGTGCGACCGGACTTCAGCCGGACGGCTCGTCCGGGACCGGCCGCTCGGGGTGGACGGAGCCACTGCGCGGCGCCCCGCGGGGGCCGGCGCCGGTCTCGTCCACGTCGGGCAGACTCTCGTCGGGCCCGGGCGCCGGGTCGTCGGGCGTCTGTGGAGTGGGCACGTCCAGCCTGTCTTCGCCGTGCTGTGCCTGCTGATCGGGCATGTCCCTGGGGACCTGCGTGTCGTCTTCCGTCTCGCTCTTCGCCGGGTCGTTCGGCCGGTGGTCGGTCATGATCGTTCTCCTTGCCTCCCTCTGGCCCCGGCCGGGTACCCCGGCCGGCGCGCGGCCAACCGCCTGGGCCTCAATGAGCCGGAAGGAGGACTCGACGCGGGGAGCGGCGGTTCAGCGGGATGCGAGGTCGCCGTAGTCCCTGCGCGGCGCCGGTGCTGACGGTCGGTGCCGGGACCAGCGGAGGACGACGACGGACGCCACCGCGGCCAGGGCGCACCAGGTGGAGATGAACTCCAGTCGCCACAGAAGCGCGCAGGCCACCGCCCCGGCCCCGACGATGACGCCGAGCAGCCGCAGCGCCGGATCGCCGCCGAGCAGCAGGGAGCCGACGGTGGCCAGCAGGTATCCCGCGATGATCAGCGGGGAGTGCGGCAGGCCCAGGGCATAGCCGAGGGTGTGCCCGCGGATCTCGGCCGTCACGGAACGGGTGGCGAGGAAGTGGGCGAGGACCGCGGCGGTGGCGAGCCCGGCGGCGAGCGGAATGATCAGCCCGGGCCGGGCGCGTGCCGGCGCGGCGAGGAGTACGCCGAGCGGCACCCACGCCGGTAGCAGGGGCAGGGCGATGACCGCCCAGGCGACGGTGGCGGCGCCCGTACCGCCGCCGGAGTGCCAGACGACGGACTCGATGATCTGATGCGCTCCGAGCAGCAATGGCAAAGCGGCGAGCGGCAGATCGCGCATCCAGCGTACCCGCCCGACGCAGGCCACTCCGATCGCGGCGATGCAGGTGCCCGCCGCAAGGTCGGCTGTCGCGCTCCAGCACATGGGGCCAAGCTATATCGGGCCATCGGGATTGGCCGGGTGGTCGCCCGGCCTCGACGTGGCTTCTCAGGCCGCCGGCGGTTCGTGCAGTCCGAAGGGCGATCCCTGGTCGTCGTGGCAGAGCTTGAAGCGGCCGAAGCGGGCGACCGTCTCGTCGTCGTCGCCCGCGTCGAAGTCGTCGACCGTGCCGCCGAGTTCACGCACCCTTTCGAGCGCGACCTTCATGTCGTCGACATGGAAGAAGAGATACGGACCGGCGCCGGGGTCGCCGCCGTGCACTCCGCCGGGGACATTGGGCGTACGGATCGCATAGCCGCCGCCCTCGGTCGGGCCGGGCTCGAAGGTCCAGCCGAACAGGCCGCTGTAGAACGTGCGGGCCGCCTCGAAGTCGCCCACGCCCAGTTCGAAGAAGGAGATCTCACCGGCCATCGCGGCTCCCGCCTGCCGTAGGTCACTGCCGGTCCGGCCTGTCGGCCCCACCTGGCCGGCGACCTGGTCCGTCGACCGTGTCCATCCCACGGTACGGCCGCCCCCGCACCGCTGCACCCGCCCGTCACGTCCGTCTAGGCCATGGCGCCGCAAGGATCAAGACAGCTCCGAAGAGTGCAAGGTCACAGCCATTTCCCCTGCTGCACGTATGCGAGCTTGACCTAGCATCTGAGCATGACGGTCCTCCCCGACGACGGGTTCTCATTGGCCGCCGAATTCCCGGATGCGACCCACGAGCAGTGGCAGCGGCTGGTGGCCGGCGTGCTGCGCAAGGCAGGCAGGGAAGCGCCGGACACGGCCGCCGAGGACGTGCTGTCCACGGCCCTGGAGGACGGGCTCACCACCCGTCCTCTGTACACGGCGCGCACGGCACGCAACGGCGCGGACGGCGCCGGGTATCCGGGCTTCGCCCCCTTCACCAGGGGCGGCCGGCCCGAGGGCGGTGCGGTCTCCGGCTGGGACGTACGCCAGCGCCATGACCGGCCGGATCCGGTCCGTACGAACGAAGCCGTGCTCGCGGACCTGGAGAACGGGGTCACCTCGGTCTGGCTGTCCGTCGGCGCGGCAGGTGTACCACTGTCCGGGCTCGCCACGGCACTGGACGGCGTCTATCTCGACCTCGCCCCCGTCGTACTCGACGCGGGGGACGAATTCGACGCCGCCGCCCGGGAGTTGCTGCGGCTGTACGACGAGCGGGGGGTGACTCCCGAGGCCGCGCTCGGCAACCTCGGCGCCGACCCGCTCGGGCACGCCGCCCGCACCGGACAGTACGGGGACGTCGCCGACCGCACGGCCGCCGCGAGCGGTCTCGCCCAGCTCTGCCACCAGAAGTACCCCGGGCTGCGGGCGCTGACCGTGGACGCGCTGCCGTACCACGAGGCCGGCGCCTCGGCCGCCCAGGAACTGGGTTGCTCGCTGGCCACCGGAGTCTCCTGGCTGCGTGCCCTCACCGCGGCCGGTCTCCCGGTGGAAGCGGCCTGCGGCCAGCTGGAGTTCCGCTACGCGGCCACCGCCGACCAGTTCCTCACCATCGCCAAACTGCGCGCGGCCCGCAGGCTCTGGGCCCGGGTGACCGAGGTGTGCGGCACCGCCGGTGCGCAGCGCCAGCACGCGGTGACATCGCCGGTGATGATGACCCGCCGCGACCCCTGGGTGAACATGCTGCGCACCACGGTCGCCTCGCTCGCCGCCGGTGTCGGCGGTGCCGATGCCGTGACCGTGCTGCCCTTCGACCATGCGATCGGACTGCCGGACGGCTTCGCCCGGCGGATCGCGCGCAACACCTCGACGATCCTCCTTGAGGAGTCGCACGTGGGCCGGGTCATCGACCCGGCGGGCGGCTCCTGGTACGTGGAGCAGCTCACCGACGAGCTCGCCCACGCGGCCTGGACGTGGTTCCAGGAGATCGAGCGCGCGGGCGGCCAGGAGGCCGCGCTGCGGGGCGGTCTCGTCTCCGAACGGATCGGCGCCGGCTGGGAGAGCCGTACGAAAAACCTGGCCAAGCGGCGCGAACCGGTCACCGGGGTGAGCGAGTTCCCGCTGCTCTCCCAGGCTCCGGTCGAGCGCGACCCCGCGCCCGCCGCACCGTCCGGCGGACTGCCCAAGGTGCGTCGCGACGAGGCCTTCGAGGCGCTGCGCGCCCGCTCGGACGCGCACCTCGCCGCCACCGGCGCCCGCCCGCGGGTCTTCATCGCCGCCCTCGGCCCGGCCGCCGCGCACACCGCACGCGTCTCCTTCGCCGCCAACCTCTTCCAGGCGGGCGGCATCGAACCGGTCCACGACCCGGTCCAGGTCGACGCGGCCTCGGTCGCCGACGCCTTCACCGCCAGTGGGGCGGGCGTGGCGTGCATCTGCTCCAGCGACTCGCTCTATGCCGAGCAGGCCGCACCGGTGGCCGAGGCGCTCACGGCAGCGGGCGCGCTGCGGGTCTTCCTCGCCGGCCGTCCCGGCGAACAGCGAGAGACGTATGAACGGGCCGGAGTCGACGAGTTCGTCGTCGCGGGCGGCGACGCGGTCGCCGTCCTGACCTCCGTCCTCGACCGGATCGGAGTGGCGTGATGCGGACCCCTGACTTCTCGGTCCCCGACTTCTCGGAGATCGAACTCGGTTCCGGCGGCGCGTTCGGGGTCGACGAGGACCAGTGGCGTACGGCGGTCAAGGAGTCCACCGGCAAGGGCGCCGCCGACCTGGTGTGGGACACGCCCGAGGGCATTCCCGTCAAGCCGCTGTACACCGGGCAGGATCTGGCCGGTCTCGACTTCCTCGGGACATACCCGGGCATCGCACCGTATCTGCGCGGCCCGTACCCGACGATGTACGTCAATCAGCCGTGGACGATCCGTCAGTACGCGGGCTTCTCGACCGCCGAGGAGTCGAACGCCTTCTACCGGCGCAACCTCGCTGCCGGGCAGAAGGGTCTGTCGGTCGCCTTCGACCTGCCGACCCACCGCGGCTACGACAGTGACCATCCCCGGGTGACGGGCGATGTCGGCATGGCCGGCGTGGCCATCGACTCGATCTACGACATGCGGCAGCTCTTCGACGGCATTCCGCTGGACCGGATGAGCGTGTCGATGACGATGAACGGGGCCGTGCTGCCCGTTCTCGCGCTGTACATCGTGGCCGCCGAGGAGCAGGGCGTACCGCCCGAGAAGCTGGCCGGGACCATCCAGAACGACATCCTCAAAGAGTTCATGGTCCGCAACACCTACATCTATCCGCCCAAGCCCTCGATGCGGATCATCTCGGACATCTTCGCGTACACCTCGCAGAAGATGCCCCGCTACAACTCCATCTCCATCTCCGGCTATCACATCCAGGAGGCCGGAGCGACGGCCGATCTGGAGCTGGCGTACACCCTCGCCGACGGCATGGAGTATCTGCGGGCCGGAATCGACACGGGGCTGGACGTGGACGCCTTCGCGCCCCGGCTCTCGTTCTTCTGGGCGATCGGCATGAACTTCTTCATGGAGGTCGCCAAGCTGCGGGCCGCACGGCTGCTGTGGGCGAAGCTGGTGAAGACGTTCGACCCGAAGAACTCCAAGTCGCTCTCGCTGCGCACCCATTCGCAGACCTCGGGCTGGTCGCTGACGGCGCAGGACGTCTTCAACAACGTGACCCGTACGTGTGTGGAGGCGATGGCCGCCACCCAGGGGCACACGCAGTCGCTGCACACCAACGCGCTGGACGAGGCGCTGGCGCTGCCGACGGACTTCTCCGCGCGGATCGCCCGCAACACCCAGCTGCTGCTCCAGCAGGAGTCGGGGACCTGCCGGGTCATTGACCCGTGGGGCGGCAGTGCGTACGTCGAGAAGCTCACCCACGACCTCGCCCGCCGTGCCTGGCAGCACATCGAGGAGGTCGAGGCGGCCGGCGGCATGGCGCAGGCCATCGACGCCGGCATCCCGAAGCTGCGCATCGAGGAGGCTGCGGCCCGTACGCAGGCTCGTATCGACTCCGGACGCCAGCCCGTCATCGGCGTGAACAAGTACCGCGTCGAGACCGACGAGCAGATCGATGTGCTCAAGGTCGACAACTCCTCGGTGCGCACCCAGCAGATCGAGAAGCTGCGACGGCTGCGGGCCGAGCGCGACGAGGGTGCTTGCCAGGACGCGCTGCGCGCGCTGACGGCCGCGGCCGAGACAGGCCCGGGGGCCGGTCTTGAGGGCAATCTGCTGGCGCTCGCGGTGAACGCGGCGCGCGCCATGGCGACCGTAGGTGAGATCTCCGACGCCCTGGAGAAGGTGTACGGGCGGCACTCGGGGCAGATCCGTACGATCTCCGGTGTGTACCGGAACGAGGCAGGGACGTCACCGGCAGTGGATAGCACCCGCACCCTGGTCGAGGGGTTCGAGGAGGCCGAGGGCCGCCGTCCGCGCATCCTGGTCGCCAAGATGGGCCAGGACGGCCATGACCGCGGCCAGAAGGTGATCGCCACGGCCTTCGCCGACCTGGGCTTCGACGTGGATGTCGGCCCGCTGTTCCAGACGCCGGAAGAGGTGGCCCGCCAGGCGGTCGAGGCGGATGTGCACATCGTCGGCGTCTCCTCGCTGGCCGCCGGGCATCTCACGCTCGTACCGGCGCTGAAGGAACAACTGGCCGCCGAGGGACGGGAAGACATCATGATCGTGGTGGGCGGGGTGATTCCGCCGCAGGACGTGCCGACGCTCCTCGACATGGGCGCGGCGGCCGTCTTCCCGCCGGGCACGGTGATTCCGGACGCGGCGTACGACCTGGTGAAGCGGCTCGCCGCGACGCTCGGCCACAACGAGCTGTGAGCCCATGCCGTTGAAGGTCGATCTCGACAGCTATGTGAAGGGCGTACTCGAGGGGAAGCGGGCGCAGATCGCGCGCGCCATCACCCTCGTCGAGTCGACCCGGCCCGATCACCGGACAGCGGCGCAGCAGTTGCTGACCGAGCTGCTCCAGCACGCGGGCAACGCCCGCCGTATCGGCATCAGCGGGGTGCCGGGTGTGGGCAAGTCCACGTTCATCGACGCGTTCGGCTCGATGCTGACGGGGCTCGGGCACCGGGTCGCGGTGCTGGCCGTCGACCCGTCGTCCACGCGCACCGGCGGCTCGATCCTGGGCGACAAGACCAGGATGGAGCGGTTGTCGGTCGACCCGGCCGCCTTTGTGCGGCCGTCGCCGTCGGCGGGCACGCTGGGCGGTGTCGCCAAGGCGACCCGCGAGTCGATGGTGGTGATGGAAGCCGCCGGGTACGACGTGATCCTGGTGGAGACCGTCGGCGTCGGCCAGTCGGAGACCGCCGTGGCCAACATGGTGGACTCCTTCCTGCTACTCACGCTGGCCCGTACCGGCGACCAGCTCCAGGGCATCAAGAAGGGCGTCCTGGAGCTGGCCGACGTCATCGCGGTGAACAAGGCGGACGGTCCGCACGAGCGCGACGCCCGCGCGGCCGCCCGTGAACTCGCGGGTGCGCTGCGGCTGATGCATCCCGCCGACGCGGCCTGGACTCCCCCGGTGCTGTCCTGCAGCGCGCGCGAGAGCACCGGGCTCGACACGCTCTGGGAGCGAGTCGAGCAGCACCGCTCGCTGCTCGACTCGACCGGCAGGCTCGCCGCCAAGCGCCGCGACCAGCAGATCGACTGGGCCTGGACGATGGTCCACGACGAGCTGCGGGACCGGCTGCGCAGCCATCCCGGTGTACGCGCCCTCGCGCCGGGCATCGAACAGCAGGTGCGGGACGGGCGGTTGACGGCGACGCTCGCCGCCGAACGGATTCTGGACGCTTTTCAGCAGCCGCGCTAGCTGTTCTGTCCACGGAGGTTGGTGACGCAGGTCTCGGCTGAGTGATCTTGAAATGGGTGAGGGCCTTCTGGCCTGGTGTGGATTGCGACATCTGCACCGGCGACCAGAAAGGCCCTCGTGCCACACCGTAATGCACCCCTGACCGAGACCGGACGGCTGCGCCTGGCCCGCTGCGTGGTCAAGGACGGCTGGCCACTGCGTCGGGCGGCCGAGCGTTTCCAGGTCTCGCCGACGACGGCCCAGCGATGGGCTGAGCGCTACCGGCTGTTCGGTGAGGCGGGCATGGCGGACCGTTCAAGCCGTCCGCACACGAGCCCGCTCCGCACCCCGACCCGCACCGAACGGCGGATCATCAAGGTCCGGCTCCTGCGCCGGTGGGGCCCGGCCCGCATCGCACACCTGCTGGGCCTGGTGCCCTCGACCGTGCACCGTGTGCTGACCCGCTTCGGCCTGGCCCGTCTCGCCCACCTGGACCGGGCAACCGGCCGTGTCATACGCCGCTACGAACGCGACCGGCCAGGCGAACTGGTCCACGTGGACATCAAGAAGCTCGGCAACATCCCCGACGGCGGCGGCCACAAGACCATCGGCCGCCAAGCGGGCCGCAAGAACCGCTCCGGCGCCGGCTACAGCTACATCCACACCGCCGTCGACGACCACTCCCGCCTCGCCTACAGCGAGATCCACGCAGATGAGAAGAAGGAGACCGCCACCGCCTTCTGGACCCGCGCCCAGGTGTTCTTCACCACCTGCGGGATCACCGTCGAACGGGTCCTGACCGACAACGGCGCCTGCTACAAGTCACACGCCTGGCGCGACGCACTCGCCGCGGCCGGGATCACCCACAAGCGAACCCGGCCCTACCGGCCGCAGACCAACGGCAAGGTCGAGCGCCTCAACCGCACCCTGCTCGACGAATGGGCCTACGCAAAGCCCTACCGCTCAGAGACCGAACGCCGCGAGGCGTTCCCGCAGTGGCTTCACACCTACAATCACCACCGCGGACACACCGCGCTGAAAGGCCAACCACCCGTCAGCCGCGTCCCCAACCTCACAGGGCAATACAGCTAGCGCGGTCGGGGCGGGCGCGGGCTGCGTCCGCCCCGACCGTGCCCGCCCCCGGTCCCGGTCCCGGTCCCGGACAGCTCAGGAAGACAGGCCCCAGGCCCCATCCAGGACGATCGACCCTTGACAGGTGACCAAATGGTCACCTATTTTTTGTGGTGTGGACGAAGTGTTCAAGGCACTGGCCGACCCGACCCGGCGCAGCCTCCTCGACGAGCTCTTCCGGGAGGACGGACAGACGCTCAGCGCCCTCGAGGCACGGTTCGGCATCAGCCGCTTCGGAGTGATGAAGCACCTCAAGCAGCTCGAGGAAGCGGGCCTGGTGGTGACCAGGCGGCGCGGTCGCGAGAAGCTCCACTTCCTGAACCCCGTCCCCATCCGGCTCGTCCACGACCGGTGGGTGAGCAAGTACGCGGAACCCTGGGCCGCTGGCCTCAGTGGCCTCAAAAGCCGTCTGGAGAGCCCCATGGAAAAGATCTTCGAGATTTACATCCGCACCACCCCCGAACGCCTGTGGCAGGCGATCACCGACCCCGAGATCAGAACCAAGTACAACTTCGGCGTGCGGGTCACCGCGGACTGGAAGCCCGGCGGGCGCTTCGAGATGAGTTCCCCCAAGGCCGACGGCCTGCTCGGCGAGGGGGAGATCCTCGAGATCGATCCACCGCGCCGGCTCGTCCAGAGCATGGTGGCGCTCTGGAGCGACGAGGTGCAGAGCGAGGGCACGTCCAGGGTCACCTGGGAGATCGAGCCCGTCGGCGACTCCTGTCGGCTGGTCGTCACCCACGACCAGCTGCGCGAGGGCGCGAACGACGAGCTCTACGGCGGCTGGCCGATGATCCTCTCCGGCCTGAAGACCTGGCTGGAGACGGGTGAGCTGCTCACCACGCCGGGATCACTGATGTACTCCTGAACCGACGGGACGACGGGACGACCGGACGACGGACCCCGGCGACCGGCTTTTCCGGTACGACTGTGCGCGGCGGGATCCGCACCGGAAAAGCCGCCGGGTCCTTTCAGGAAGCGCCGGACTTCCCGATGTGCAGGCCGGAGCCCACCACACGGGCCGTGATGCCCTCCCGCTCGACGGTGATGTCCCGCAGGTTCAACTCGCTGAGCGAGCTGGGCAGTTCGAAGGAGAGCGACAGCCGCTCCGAGAGCTCCGGAGGCTTGAGGGCGAGCAATGCCTCGACGAGGCCGGGGTCGACGCCCACCTTCCGCAGCAGTTGCGGGTGCTCGATCACCACATCGACGAGATTGACCTTCATCAGCCGCTCGATGAACTTCGGCGCGTTGGTGAGCCGGTGCAGCTCCTCCTCGCTCCGCAGCGCCCTGCTCACCTGCTCCTTGGGCACTCCGAGCCGGTCGATCACCGCGGGCACCGCAAGCAGCCCCTTCAACCGGGCCCCTTCGCGACTGATCCGCTCGGCCGCCTCGCGGTGCAGCCGCAGACCGGAGTGTTCCGGGTCCTTGCCCGGCCGGTAGGTGGCAACGCGCGGGATGTCGAGCTGCATGGCGTCGATGGTGGTGGTCAGCGCCCGGCCGTTGTCACGCCTGATGCGCGCCTGTGCCCGTACACGCAGATCCTGGCCGGCGACCGCGAGTTCACCATTGACCCGCACCGCGTCGGGACCGCTGCCGGTGAACTTCAGCTGTGAGGCGCCCAGTTCACGGTTGAGGTCGTCGAAGGAGAGCAGCACCTCACCGTCGAGCCTTCCGATGACGGCGCCCTTGATCGAGGTCGGGGCGTCTCCGACGATCCGTACGTCCTTGGCGGTGGCCCGTACCTCGGCCAGCGAGACCCGGTCGGCGGAGACGTCGGGCACGGTGACGTCCACCTGGTCGATCCGCTCGTCGAGCAGCTGAGTGAGGAAGGGGAAGCCGTGGATGTCGACGTCGGGCCTGGTGGCGAGCCCGAGCGACTGCTGGAGTTTGTCCGCGGCCTTGGTCTGTGCGTAGTACTCCGCGAGGCGGTCGGCGAGCAGCAGACAGACGGTGCACACCAGGGTCGCGAGGGTCAGCTTCACCACCGCGGGCAGCGCGGCGAATCGGCTCCTGCCCCGATGGTTGGGCGGTGACCAGTCGTCATCGTCGTCGAGGTCGGAGGTGAGCCCGAGTTCCAGCGGGTCTCTGGGGACGTAGTTGGCGTAGTCCGGTTCGGGATCTGCCAGTTGAGCGAGCTCTTCGTATGGATTTCGGGAATGCGCTGATATGCGTGTGGGGGGTCGCATCACGTCATCCCACCATGCCGACCACCCTCGAACGCAAGTCCTACCGGGTGTACGTAATGGTTCAAGCCAATAAGTGACCATGAACTCCCTGGTGGCAGCGGTGTTCAGTGATCGGATTCACTCCGCCGAGGCCGTCCATTCGGTGGGCGTTCCCTCGGCGCGCCATTGAGCGGGGGCGAGCCCGACCCTGGCTCGTTACGCTCGGTACATGGTCACTTCGCACGTCCTCACCTGGGAAGTCACGGAGAGCCAGGGGTACGAGACCTCATGGATCGAGTTCCGTGGCACGGCCCTCCAGGCCCATGGACGCGCGGTCGGGACCCGGCCGGAGGTGTACTGGCTCTCGTACGACCTCGACGCCGGCGAGAACTTCGTGACTCGTGAACTGCATGTGCGCGCCGCGACGGCCATGGGTTCGCGCGAGCTGCGGCTGCTGCACGACGGGGACGGCCGGTGGACCGCCAACGGGGAGCGTGTGCCCGAGGTCGACGGCGCACTCGACTGCGATCTCGGACTGTGTCCGCTCACCAACACCATGCCGGTGCTGCGGCACGGTCTCCAACTGGCGCCGGGCGAGCGAACGTTCCTGATGGCCTGGGTCTCGGTACCGGATCTGACCGTGCACGCGTCACGACAGACCTACACCCACCTCGCGCGCACCGAGACCGGTGCGCGCATCCGGTTCACCTCGGGCGACTTCCGCACGGACATCGAGTTCGACGGGGAGGGCCTTGTGGTCGACTATCCGGGACTGGCGCACCGGCATGCGCCGGCCGGCCACCACAGGTGATCACCCGGCGCAGTATTGGGCAACAACGTTCGACGAGGCAGGAGTGAAGGTGGTTGAGGTATGAGGCTCACGGTCCTCGGCGGCGGTGGTTTCCGGCTGCCGCTGGTGTACGGCGCGCTGCTCGGCGATCACGCCGACGGCCGCATCACCGAGGTGACCCTCCACGACCTGGACGCCGGGCGGCTGGCCGCGATCGAGCGAGTCCTCGCCGACCAGGCCCAGGGCGTGCCGGACGCTCCACGCGTCACGGTCACCACCGACCTCGACGAGGCGCTGCGCGGTGCCGACTTCGTCTTCTCCGCCATCCGCGTCGGCGGCCTCGAGGGCCGCGCGGCCGACGAGCGGATCGCCCTGGCCGAGGGCGTCCTGGGCCAGGAGACGGTCGGCGCCGGAGGCATCGCGTACGGACTGCGCACGGTGCCGGTCGCCGTCGACATCGCGCGCCGTGCCGCCCGGCTGGCCCCCGACGCCTGGGTCATCAACTTCACCAACCCGGCCGGCCTGGTCACCGAGGCCATGGCCCGCCACCTCGGCGACCGCGTCATCGGCATCTGCGACTCGCCGGTCGGGCTCGGCCGCCGGGCGGCCCATGCTCTCGGCGCGGACCCCGACACGGCGTGGCTCGACTATGCCGGCCTCAACCACCTCGGCTGGCTGAGCGGACTGCGCGTCCAGGGCCGCGACGAACTGCCCCGGCTGCTCGCCGACCCCGAACTGCTCGGCTCCTTCGAGGAGGGCAGACTCTTCGGCCCCGACTGGCTCAGGTCCCTCGGCGCGATCCCGAACGAGTATCTGCACTACTACTACTTCAACCGGGAAACGGTACGCGCGTACCAAGACGCGCGGCAGACCCGCGGCGCCTTCCTCCATCAGCAACAGGCGCGGTTCTACGCGGAGATGGAGCGCCCCGACGCCCCGGCCCTGAAGACCTGGGACCGCACCCGCGCCGAGCGCGAGGCCACCTATATGGCACACAATCGCGAGGCGGCCGGGGCGGGCGAGCGCGACCCCAGTGATCTGGAGTCCGGCGGCTACGAAAAGGTGGCGCTCGCCCTGATGCGGGCCATCGCGCACAACCAGCGCAGCACGCTGATCCTGAACGTCCGCAATCGGACCACTCTGTCGGTGCTGGACGAGGAGGCTGTCGTCGAGGTGCCCTGCTTCGTCGACGCGAACGGCGCGCACCCCGCCCCGGTCTCCCCGCTCCCGCTGCACGCCACCGGCCTGGTCTGCGCCGTCAAGGCCGTCGAGCGCGAAGTACTGGCCGCCGCCCGGAGCGGCTCGCGCGCGAGGGCGGTGAAGGCCTTCGCCCTGCATCCCCTCATCGACTCCGTGACCGTCGCCCGCCGGCTCGTCGACGGCTACACCGGCGTCCACCCCGCGCTCGCCTATCTGAGGTAGGAGCCGCACATGCACGACGAACGCCGCCGCATCGAGGAGCGCGTCGAGCGTGTCCTTGAGCAGCGCATCAAGCCCGCCGTCCACTCGGCCTCGCTCCCCGTCGACGTCACCGCCCTACGCGCTGCTGCCGGGTGCGAGTGTGGAGGACGCCATCGCCGAGGGGTATGCGCTCAATCTGCCGCTGCGTGTCGCGGAGTCGGAGCGGGGCATCGAGCCGCGGGTCAGCAGCGACAACGCGGCCGTGACGGTCGAGGCGGTGAAGCTCGCCGACGACCGCTCAGGGGATGTGGTCGTACGCCTCTACGAGTCGCACGGCGGCCGGGCGAAGGCGGCCCTGCGCACCCGTTTCCCGCTGGCCGGGGCGCAGGTGACGGATCTGCTGGAGCGTCCGCTGCCACGCGAGTCGGTGACCATCGGGGAAGCCGAAGTGGCCGTGACGCTGCGGCCGTTCCAGATTCTGACGCTACGGCTCTCCCGGGCGTAGGGGGTCGCTGCGGACCCCTACGACTGGGCGCGGCGGCGGAGCAGTACGGACACGCCCACGGCGACCAGCGCGAGCACGGCGGCGGCCCCGCCGGCGATGATGGCGGGCTCATTGTCCTCGCCGGCCGACGACGCTGCCGCCTGCCGCCCGGCAGGCTCGACGACGACGGGGGCGTCGCTCTGCTGTCCTTGGACAGGCGGACTGCTCTGCTGCGCCTGTTCCTGTGCGGGCGGACCGCTCTGCTGTCCCTGGGCGGACGGATCGCTCTGGTGTGCCTCACTCTGCTGCCCGCCGCCCGCCTGCCCATCGTTCTGTGCCGCACCGTCACCCTGCATGACCACGTCGGAGCACGAGTAGTAGGTGTCCGGCGTGCTGGTGTTCCGCCATACCGTGTACAGCACATGACGGCCCGTCAGGCCAGTCGGCAGCCGACCGGAGATCCGGTACGCGCCGCCCTCGAGCTCTGGATCGGTGACCGTGGCGAAAGGCACCGCCGCCAGATCGTCCCACCGCAGCGGCGCGCCCGGATCGTAGCCCTGCTTGGTGAGATACAGACTGAACGTCCCCTTGTGCGGGATGGTCGACCGATAGGTGAGGGTGAAGTCGGCACCCGCCTTCAGCGGCGTGGCCGGCCAGTCCCTACGGGCGATGTCCAGACCGGCATACGCGTCGAGGCCCGCACTGCACAGCTGCCCGTCCGGGATGAACTCGCGGTCCCTGCCCCGGACATCGGCGACACGCAGGTTGTCCCACGCCTCGAACTCCGCCCCTCCGTTGGCGTCGACGGCTGCCCGGCACGCGGCCGACGCGTGCTGCGTACCCTCCGGACTGCACGCGGCAACCCGGCTGACGGGATCGGTCGGGGCGCCGTGCGCCCGGGCGGGCCCCGCGGCCACGATCGTGAGCGCCAACGGCACGACACCGGCGAGCGCGGTGGCAGCGGCAATGCGATGGGGAGTCATGCGCGGCAGGCCTCCTGGGTGGGCTCGACAGGCTGTCGTGTATTACGACGGCGCCCGACGGAGCGTTCAACCGCGGAGTCAAACTCTCCGGGCACGGACGGCAAACGCCCGGACATCCGTGCGGCCGTGGCCGGTTCCGCCCCTGCGCACTACCGGTGCGCCCCGCATGTCCGATAGAGGTTCCTGCGCGCAGACCTGTCCCCAGCCCGCGGAGGTACGCCACATGGCCCAAGGACGGAGCAGCACCACCACACCGGGCAAGAGCCGGTTCGACGACATCTACAACGAGCCCGACCCTCGCGCCTACTTCCGCCGGCTCGCACCGCTGCGGTACGAGATCCCGCACCACGCCCAGGACGTCTTCCGCCGCGCCCGCGCCGAGCGGGCCGCCGCCCATGAGACGGGCGCCCCCGTCACGGTGCTCGACCTGTGCTGCTCGTACGGCATCAACGCCGCCCTTCTCAATCACCACCTCACGCTCGCCGAGCTGTACGCGCACTACACCGGCCCCGGGGCCGAGCGCCTCAGCCCCGACGAACTCATCGAGCGGGACAAGGAGTTCTACGCCGGCCGACGGCGCGCGGACGCGACCCCGGTCATCGGCCTCGACGCTGCCGGACATGCCGTCCGCTACGCCGTGGCGGTCGGCCTGCTCGACGAGGCGTACGCCGAGAATCTGGAGCAGTGTCCGCCGAGCCCCGGGCTGCGACACGCCGTCGCCGGCGCCGGGCTGATCACGGTCACCGGGGGCATCGGGTACATCACCCACCACACATTCGAGGCTCTGCTCGGCTGCGCCCGGCTGCCGCTCTGGGTGGCCGCCTTCGTACTGCGTACGGTTTCCTACCAGCCGGTGATCACCCGTCTGGCCGACCACGGCCTGCTCACCGAGACGGCCGCGCAGACCTATCCGCAGCGCCTGTTCACCGGCCCGACGGAACAGCGCGACGCCATCGAACAGACCCTGCTCGCCGGCCACAACCCGTCCGGTCTTGAGACGAGAGGCCGCTACTACACGCAGCTCTACCACTCCCGGCCCCGCACTGCGTGGGCGCATATGGGGACCAATAGCTAGAATTCGAACATGGGAGAGCGGCCTGTCGCGCCGACTGCGCCCGAGCTCGTCCTCGAAACCGACACGGGCTTCACCGTGATGAGTCCGAGCCGGGATTACCACGTCGGGCGCGACCCCTTGAGCGACATCGTCATCGACGATGCCCGGGTGTCCTGGCACCACGCCGTGCTGCGGCCCGATGACGGCCACTGGACGCTCGAGGACGAGAACAGCACGAACGGCACCTTTGCCGACGGCAGGCGGATCCACGAGTGGGGGGTCGGTCCCGGCAGCGTCATCCGGTTCGGCAATCCCGCCGACGGCCCGCGAGCAGTGCTCGTGGGCCGGAAGCCGCCCGGGGCTTCGGCGGACCGTCCGTCCGCCGTCTCGATGCCGTCGGCGACCGGGACCTTCCGGGCGCCGACGACGGTACGGCCGCTGCCCGCCCGCGTCGTACGCATCGGCCGGGACACCGACAACGACCTGGTCATCGACGATCTGGTCGTCTCACGCCGGCACGCGGAGCTGCGGGCGCTCCCGGACGGCACATACGAGATCGTCGACCTCGGCTCGCACAACGGCACCTTTCTGAACGGCCAGCCGGTCGACCGGGGCCAGGTCGGGGCCGGTGACATCGTCGGCATCGGCCACTCGGCGTTCTGCCTGGTCGGCGACCAGTTGCAGGAGTACGTCGACACCGGTGAGGTCTCGCTCGACGTGCAGGACCTCGCGGTCTCGGTGGACCGGGGCCGTAAGACACTGCTCGACCATGTCTCGTTTCCCGTCGGCCAGAAATGCCTGCTCGCCGTGGTGGGACCGAGCGGCGCCGGAAAGTCGACGCTCCTCAACGCGCTGACCGGGCTCCGCCCCGCCGACCAGGGCACCGTCCTCTACGACGGCCGCGACCTGTACCGCGACTACGCGGAGTTGCGCCAACGCATCGGCCTCGTGCCGCAGGACGACATCCTGCACTCGCAGCTGAGCGTGCGCCGGGCGCTGGCATACGCCGCCGAGCTGCGTTTTCCCCAGGACACCGCGAAGGCGGAGCGCCAGGCCAGGGTCGCCGAGGTGGTGCGCGAACTGGGCCTGGAACAGCGGGCCACGCAGCCGATCCACAGCCTGTCGGGCGGCCAGCGCAAGCGGGTCAGCGTAGCCCTGGAGCTGCTGACGAAGCCGTCGCTGCTGTTCCTCGACGAGCCGACCTCGGGGCTCGACCCCGGCATGGACCGCTCGGTGATGCATATGCTCCGCGGCCTCGCCGACGACGGGCGCACGGTCATCGTCGTCACGCACAGTGTGCTCAGCCTGGATGTGTGCGACCGGTTGCTGGTCCTCGCTCCGGGCGGCCGCATCGCCTACTACGGGCCGCCCGACGACGCGCTCGCGTTCTTCGGCTTCGAGCAGTGGCCGGAGGCGTTCGAGGCCTTCGAGAGTGACCAGGACCGGGACTGGGCGGGGACGTATCGCGACTCCCCCTTCCACCGGCAGTACATCGCGAACTCGACGGCGCAGCCGCAGCGGCCACCGGCAGAGGCGTCGGGCATCGTCCCGCCGCCGCCGAAGGCGCAGAGCTGGGGGGCGCAACTGCGGACCCTGGTGCGGCGGTATGCCGCCGCGCTCGGCGCGGACCGGACCTTCCTGATCATCATGATCGCGCTGCCGTTCGTGATGGGCGCGATGACCCGCGCGCTGGCCGGCAGCCGGCTCACTCAGGAGACGGCGATGAACGCGCTGCTCATCCTGTGTGTGGGCGGGGTGCTCACCGGCGCCGCGAACGCCGTACGGGAACTGGTCAAGGAACGGGTCATCTACCAGCGGGAACGGGCCGTCGGGCTGTCCAGATCCGCGTATCTGATGTCCAAGGTCGTGGTGCTGGGCACGATCACGGTGCTGCAGGCGGTGGTGCTCACGCTCGTCGGTCTGGTCGGCGTCGATCTGTCCGCACCGGGCGGTGAAGGGGTGCTGCTGCCGCCGCTGGCCGAGATCACCCTGGCTGTGGCGGTGCTGTCGTTCACGGCGATGATGCTCGGTCTGCTGGTCTCCGCGCTGGTGCGCAAGGAGGAGGTGACGATGCCGCTGCTGGTGCTCCTCGCCATCGTGCAGGTCGTGTTCTGCGGGGCGCTGCTGAAGCTGGGCGGAGTGCCGGGCGTGGAGCAGCTGGCCTGGCTGGTGCCGTCCCGCTGGGCGCTGGGCGCGATGGCGGGGACGATCGGGCTGGCCCGTCTCGTTCCGGGCAAGTTGACGACGGATCCGCTCTTCGAGCACTCCGCGGGGGTATGGCTGCTCAACATGGGCATGCTGGTCGTGCTCTCGGTCGTCTTCGGATACGCGGTCGCCAGGCTACTGCGCCGCCACGAGCCCGCGATCATGCGGAAGTAGGAGCGGGACCCCCATGGCGACCGAGGAATTCCGCCCGACGCATGTGGTCCCCCGGGACGGGTTGCCCGCCTGGGAGAGCGCTGATGTGTCCCGGCCCACCGATTCGCTCGACCCGCTGCTCCCGGTGCAGCTGGTCGACCGGCGCGGTGACTGGGGCCGGATCGTGTGTGCCAACGGCTGGTCGGCATGGGTGGACGGCCGCCTGCTGGTCTCCGTACCGCAGGATCCTCCGGTGCCCGGTGGCACACCGGCCCGCACGGAGAATCCACGTCCGCTGCTGGGCCGCGTGGCGGAATCGCTGAGCCAGTACCGCCGCGCGGCGGAGGACCTCGCGACCGCGGGGACGGACGGCGAGACCTTCCGCCGCCGGACGCAGGGACTGCGGCTGGGGGTGGTGGTGGACGGCGAGTCGATGTGGCTGTACGACGCGGAGCACGAGCGCTGGGTGTACTGCGACGGGTCACGGCTGAGCACCTACGCGGCGGGGTCGGCCCCGGATGCTGCTCCACGCCCGGACGCTGCTCCGGGCGCCGCGGCGGCGGACGCTGCTCCAGGCCCGGGCGCGGCGGAGCCGACGCAGATCGTCGACCCTGCCCGGGCCGCCACACCCGAACCGGACCGACCGGCCGGTGACGGATGATGGACCGTGGTTCGCGCGATTCGGCCCTTCCTGTCGGGAGGCCGTCCGACGTGCTCGGCAAGCAGATCGCGAGCTATCTCGTCGAGAGCGAGATCGGCCGCGGCGGCATGGCCGTCGTCTACCGCGCCAGAGACCTACGGCTCGACCGCACCGTCGCCCTCAAACTCCTCGCCCCCGAGCTCGCCCGCAACGACACCTTCCGGCAGCGCTTTGCCCACGAGTCGCGCGTCGCCGCGGCCATCGACCACCCGCACATCGTGCCCGTCTTCGAGGCCGGTGAGACCGAAGGCATCCTGTACATCGCCATGCGCTACGTCTCCGGGCAGGATCTGCGCGCCCTGCTCGACCACAAGGGCCCGCTGTCGGTGCACGCGGCGGCCCGGATCGCGGGGCAGGTCGCGTCCGCGCTGGACGCCGCCCATGACCACGACCTCGTGCACCGGGACGTCAAACCCGGCAACATCCTCGTCGCGGCGGGCACGGACAGCGACCACCCCGAGCACGTGTATCTCACCGACTTCGGGCTGACCAAGAAGTCGCTGTCGCTGACCGGGTTCACCACGGTCGGCCAGTTCGTCGGGACCCTCGACTATGTGGCCCCGGAGCAGATCTCGGGCCGTCCGGTGGACGGCAGGTGTGATGTCTACAGCCTCGCCTGCGTCGTCTACGAGTGCATGGCCGGGGCCCCGCCCTTCCAACGCGACGACGACATGGCGCTGTTGTGGGCGCACCAGTACGATCCTCCCCCGCCGCTGACCGGTCACCGCCCCGAGCTGCCGTCCGCGGTCGACGACGTACTGGCGAAAGCGCTCGCCAAGTCGCCCGACGACCGGTTCGACAGCTGCCTGGAGTTCGTGACCGCGCTGCGGGTCGCGGGTACGGCCCAGGAGGCGGGCGGTCGTCCGGCGACGCGGCTGGACGTGCACGCGGCCAAGGCGCCCTGGGATCCCGGGCCGCCGCCCCAGCCGCCCCACTGGGCGAAGCCGGTCTTCCGAGGCCTCGGCCAAGGAGAGTGAGCGGGGGTCAGACCTCGCCCCGGCGGCGCACCCGCCGGGCGAGCAGGCGGCCGAGCAGACCGGCGACCACACCCCACAGCACCGCCAGGCCGAGCGCCGTCCACATGTGCGGCCAGAGCGTCACCTGTCCGGCGAGGCTGCCGCCGAGGTCCCCGATGCCCAGCAGGGACAGGCTGTAGTGGGCGGAGACCCGGGCGACGAGACAGATCGTCAGGACGGTGAGGGTGAGCGCCACCGCCATGTGCATGGCGTGCTGCCAGGGCCGCGTCCGGGCGGGCGAGCGCGCGGCCATCACGAACGCGGCGCCGAGCAGCAGCACAGCCGCGACGGCCACGAGCCACCAGGCCCGCCCGTCGCGCTCGGCGAGCGTGCTCACATTGAGGGTGGAGTTCTCGGGGGTACGCAGCACCGAGTCCAGCAGCTCCGGCATGGGCAGCCCGAAGGGGCCGTTCACCCGGCCCTCCCAGGAGGCGCCGAGACCGAGCGTGAAGGCGAGCCAGACGAGGTTCGGCAGTCCGAGCAGGATCACGGCGAAGGTCTCGGCCGCATGCCCGCGGGTCGCCGCGACGACCAGTCCGATGACGAGGCCCACGACGACGTACGCGAGAAGCAGCGCGACCATGGCGAACGCGGCCGGGCGGACCGGCTCCTGGAAGCGCACCAGGCGGGCCGGGAGCGGAGCCTTGCGCGATACGAGCAGGGCAAGGATCAGCAGGCCCGCCAGCCACACCAGGCCGAGGACGAGGGTGAGCGGCAGATCGGCACGGAACCCGACCTTGGGGGACGAGTCCAGCAGATCGCCGATGTCGGAGATCGTTCCCTCGCCCAGCGGGATGGTGAAGGTGTGGCGGGCCAGGACCGACAGGCCGATGAGAGCCAGAGCCCACAGGACGGCCAACCGGGCGGCCCAGCCGAGGAGTTCGCGGGTTCCGGCGACGGCCCGGTGCCGCAGCGGACGGACAAAGCCGGTGGCGATGACGAGGGCTCCGGCCAGGGTGACGGAGAGGGGCAGCACATCGAGGTCCGCGTTCGTCTGGGCGATGAACCCCGCGTCTCCGGAGAGTTCGACCGAGCCGCCCACCGCGACGACGACGACGGCCGCGACGACGTTCGGGAACGCGCCGTCGGGGAGGTCGGCCGCGCCTGCCGCCCACAGGCCGAGCGCGGCCGTGACGGCGAGGGCGACGAGCCCGGCGAGTACGGCGACGAGGGCGTTGCCCCAGCCGGGTGCGGTGCGCGTCGCGACGTCCCGGTCGCTGATCTGCTGCTGGCTCACGCTGCCACGCTAAGCAGGGGTCGGGAGCTCCGCCCGCTGGGAGGTCCGACCGCGTCGGCTTGCGGGCCGTACGGGTGTGGAGCACACAATAGGCACTGTATGCGTGAAAGCGGGCTTTTCTGACTTTTGGCCGGCCTTCACTCCCATACCTGTGCCGAGTTTCCCGCGCTGCATGACTCCTACGCTGGAAAGAAGTGCCGCCCGTGAGTGCCGAACCGCCGCCGAACGGCCGCCCCACAGGACCCCCCTCAGGCCCCCTCTCCGGCCCGTCGCAGCCGGGGGCTACGCCGCCGCCCCCCACGTCGCCCGGAACTCCGACGGGTCCACCGTCCGTACCACCCGGCGGCGCGGGACCGGGCGGCCCGGGGAAGGGTCCTGGCCAGGAGCCGGGCGGCCCCTGGTGGCGTTCCGTCCCCAGAATCGCGGCGATCGCCATCACGGTGGCCGCCGCGGTGGTGCTGATCGTCGTCTTCACCCGTCCGGGGGGCGGCGGCACGGCTGCGGCCGGCGAGATCGTCAGAGATCCCGTCAATTCGGCCGGCGAGCATCCCTTCACCCCTCCGTCGACGGACAAGGCCCCCTCCGAGGATCCGCCCGCCCCGCCGGCGAGGAACATGAAGGGTTCGGACGCCGGCGTGTACGGAGGGACGCAGCAGACGGCGAGCTGCAACGTGGAGAAACAGGTCGGCTACCTGGCCGCGGACCCGGCCAAGAACAGCGCCTTCGCCTCGGTCCTGGGCATCGGCCCCGCCCAGGTACCCGGGTACCTACGGGGGCTGACCCCGCTTCGGCTGAACTATGACACGCGGGTCACCAACCACGGCTACGAGAACGGCCGCCCCACGACCTACCAGTCGGTGCTCCAGGCCGGTACGGCCGTGCTCGTCGACAATCACGGCGTCCCGCGCGTGCGCTGCGCCTGCGGCAATCCGCTGACACCGCCGGTCGAGGTGCAGGGCGACGCCCGGCTGACGGGCCCCACGTGGTCCGGATTCAAGCCGACGAAGATCGTGTATGTGCAGCCGTCCATCACGGTGATCAACGTCTTCATCGTCTACGACCCGCACCGCGACGACTGGTTCGAGCGCAAGCACGGTGACCACGACGGCCGCCACGACAAGAAGATCCCGCCGCCGCCCGTGACCCGGCCGCCCTCGTCCCCGTCGCCGGACACGTCCTCGCCGCCGACCTCGCCGGGTGAGACGTCGCAGTCGCCCTGCCCGCCGCAGGAGGAGGGCCCCTGCCCGCCGAGTTCGCCGCCGTCCCCCGAGACCGAGACTCCGTCGTCGGAGTCCACGACATCGGGCCCCCCGCCCCGCAACCTCGTCCCTGATTCGTCCTCAGCCTCGACCTCGACATCAGGGTCGACCTCGTCCCCGGCCCCGCCCCCGCCCCAAGCCCCGGAGTCCTCGGTCTCCTCGTCGTAGCGGAGACACCGGTGCCCGGGGTGCGCGCTCCTAGCCGAGTTCGAGCGTGGTGACGCCGTAGGTGCGCTCCGTCCGGGTCGGCGGGACCGGGCCGGTGTACATACGCACGGTGTGAAAGCGCGGTTCGAGGCCGCGGGACGTCGCGAGTCGGCAGGCGGCCCGCTGGGGTTCGGGGACGTCGATGGAGACTTCGTCCCATGGAGCCAGATGGGCGGTGAGGGTGTCGAAGAGCGCTTCGGCGTCCTCGGGAGTGTCGGCGAACAGCGGGCCGATGCGCTGACCGTCGCGGGCGGGCCGGATCACGCCGTAGCCCGTGATGCGTCCGTCGCGCAGCCGGGCGTACGCCATGTGCCCCGCGGCCGACAGCCAACGGGTGACGAACGCCCGCCGGTCGGCGGGGAAGCCCTCCCGGTCGTACGCCGCGATCGCCTCGAGGTGTTCCGCGGTGACGGGCACGACCGAATCCGCGGCAGCGCCCGCCCGCTCGGGGCGTCCGCCGTAGCGGATGGTGTCGTGCGCGGACTTGAACCCGGCGCGCCCGTAGGTGACTTGCTGCGCGGGCACCGCGTCCAGGCCGATCGTGCGCTTGCCCGCGTGCGGGAACGCGGCGCTCCAGGTCGCCAGGCCGAGGCCCTGTCGGCGGTGCTCGGGGTGGACCAGGTAGTAGCCGAGGAAGGCGTACTGATCCGAGTAGTTGACGATGGAGACGGCCGAGACCGTCCGGGTGCCCAGGCGGCCGATGAAGAAGCCCGCGGGGTCGGTGGGGTGGAAGCAGGCCACGTCGCCGCGGCCGGGATTCCACCCTTCCTCGGCGGCCCACTCCGCCACCTGGTGCCATTCCTCCAACGAGGCTCCGGTGACAGTGAGTTCGCCGGGGCCGTGTGGCTGAGGGGCTTCGCCGAGGGGGTTCATGCGTACCGTGTCCCTTCGAGTGGTTTGACGGTTGCTGTCGATCAGATCAGGTCCATGGCGGCGACCTCGTCGGGGCTGCCGTAACTGACCGGCCCCTGGAAGCGCCGGCGGGCGGTGGCGAACCACCACACCGTGGCGATGAGCAGTACCACTCCCAGTGCGATCGGCGCGTAGTTGAACGTGGAGCCGGTGATCGGGGAGACCTGGGGCAGCATGAACAGCACGCTGCTGAGCACGATCCAGGTAACTGCGATCCCGGCGACCAGCTTGCCGTACCGCCCGAGGTTCCAGGGGCCGGGCTCGAAGTCGTTCAGCCGCAGCCGCAGGAAGATGGGTACTCCGTAGGCGAGATAGAGCCCCACGACATTGACGCTCACAATCGCGGTGAAGGAGGTGTGGGACCACCACGCCGGGATCACCAGCACCAGCGAGCAGGCCGCCGCGAGCCATACCGCCTTGACCGGCGTACGCGTGCGCAGCGAGACGGAATGCCACCAACGGGAGCCGGGCATCGCGCCGTCGCGTGAGAACGCGAAGATCTGCCGGGTATTGCTGGTCATGTTGGCCAGACCGCAGAAGAGCATGGCGCCGATCACGATCAGCAGCAGCAGCTTTGCGGTGCCCATGCCAAGCGCATCGATGAGAATCTGCACCGGCGGCGCGGCGGAACTCGCTGTAGCGGCATAATCGCGGATCGCATACACCAGAGCGAGCATGAGGATCAGACCCGTGCCCGCGGAGTACCCGATCGCCCGCATGATGCCCTTGGGCGTGTTGACCGTTGCCTTCACGGTCTCCTCGGACATGTGGAAGCTGCCGTCGAAGCCGGTGAAGGTCCAGCTGGTGACGAGCAGACCCAGCATTGCGGCGTACATGCCGCTGGTGAACCCGGTGTTGTTCACGAAATGGGTCGCGAACGACACCGGCTGATGGTGCGTCGGGACCGCGATCAGTGCGACGACGATGGTCACCATGCCGATCAGCAGCCACCACACGGAGATCCGGTTGAGCGTTGCGACCAGCTGGACCGTGTATGTGTTGGCCAGCCCTTGGACCAGCAGGATCACGGCCGTGATGAGGACGGTGCGCTGAGCCGTCACCTCGTAGTCGGGCCACTGCATGGTGAGGTACGCCTGGATGAAGGTGGCGGCCGCGTAGCCGGTGGCGGCCGTGCCGCCGACCTGGCCGACGAAGTTGAGCCAGCCCGTGTACCAGGACCAGGCGCCCCGGTGCCGCTTGGCCAGCTTGCCCGCGGAGAAGTACAGGGCGCCACTGGTCGGATAGGCGGAGGCGATCTCGCCCATCGCGGCGCCGACGAACAGCACCATGACCGACACGCCGATCCAGCCGAAGATGAGAATCAGCGGGCCGCCGGCGCCCATTCCGAAACCGAAGGCGGAGAAGATTCCGGAGATGATGTTGATGATGGTGAAGGAAATGGCGAAGTTGTCGAATGCGCGGAATCTACGGGTGAGTTTCCGCGGGTAGCCCATGGCATGCAGAGTGGCGTCGTCGTCGAGCGTGACCGGCTCGTCTTGGTGACGGTTTTTCAATCGGGTGAATGACGTGCGCTCGGACACAATCACGTCCTTTCCATTCGGGGGTGGGGAGTTGGGGACGAGAGGACCAATGGAACGCCGGACGGGAAAATTGGGGCAGCTGTTTCAGCAGGACAAGGTCAGGCAGCGTGGGGAATCGGCAGCCCGCATGTGCGTCTCGCTCTGGTCAGTTGCTCCTCGGGAGAACCGAACACGCTCCAGGGCATCCGGGAGGCATACGGCCCCATCGCGGTGAAGACCTCCCGTGCCTCGAATTCGCGCTTGGCCATGTACAACGCGTGAGCCAGATACGACAGGTCGAGCACCGGCGTGAAGCGATAGTCGGCCACCCGGGGAAACCAGTTGTTGTAGCTGCCGGTCGCCGTCGCCAGCCACTGGGGCTGCTCCCAGGTGCGATCCGCCAGCAGGGCCGAGGCGTCGTAGTCCTCGACAAGTGCCACCAGGGGCAGCAGTCGCAGCGGCGATGTGGCCGGCGCCCGGTGGCTCAGAAACGAGGCGACGTCCCATCGCGCGCTGGCCGTACCGCCGTGGCGGGTGAAGAAAAAGGACAGGAACCGGTGGTGTGCCTCGCGGTGCCAGGGGTCGAGCCGGAGGATGTGGGCGAACAGATGCCAGGGACCGGTCGGCGCGGTCAGCAGTCCGGGCGGTGCCGGGTCACGCGGCCGCCGCAGGCGGGACAGCGCCAGTTGGGCCACCCACGGGGTGGGGTCCTTGGGCAGCATCTGGGCCGCGCGCTCGGCAGCCGTCTGCGCTATGCCTACGAGCGTGCCCGCCCGGCGGTCATGGGCGTCAGCCATACGCAGCGCCCGGAGCATCGCCACGCGCGCCCACAGCAGCGCCGCCTCCGCACTGGGCTCCTCGGCGAGCCAGCGCTCGGCCAGATCCGAGTCGGCCGCTTCCGACGCCAGCACCAGTGACCGATGGGCCCGTACTTCGAAATCCTCGCGCGCTTCTTTCAGGACCTCGTGAGCACTCCGGTACCGCCCCGCCTTCACATCGATGCATGCTCTCGCCAACTGGCGGTCGTCGGCTGCCGGATGCCAGACGTAGTGCCCCTCGAACGAGCCAGCGGCCACGATCCCCTCCCCGTTCCGGCAGTTGACACCACCTAGGCGCGCATTCCGGCCAGGCCGAATTCAGCCGGATCCCGTTCATAGATCCACAGGTAGCGACCACACCCTACTCACCATCAAGTCGTATAGAAAACAGTCGCCCGGAACATCCGCCTCCACCTCTTTTACGTTTCAACGGCATTGCAGGCATTCCTACTTGGCATATGCGTTTCTCCGTGCGATCTCCACGCCCATTCCCGGGCAACTCGGCTCGGGCTACGGCGGGCTCGCTCCGACCCCCTCACACTGGACTCGACCCTGAACCACCACGAACAGCAGTCTCCGAGCCCCATTCCGGCCCCGTGCACCGCAGTTGTCTGCGGGCACCGGCCGAGTCGTGCCACCTGTTCTCACTTGCAGGTTTAGGGTTGCCTAACTTAGGGTTTCTACGGTGTCGACCACCGGGCCAGCTTCCACCGCACCCCCCTTGACCAGCGCGCCACTCGCCACGAGCGCGGTGCGGCCCTTCCGGCTGTTCGTGACCTCGGCTGCCGCGCGCGGTCATCGCCCCCGCGGCCGGCGCAGCCTGCCCGGTGCTGCCGACACTGGTCATCGGTCCGGTCGCAGGCCACCGGCGTGACGCTCCCCGAGCAGTGAGCCCAGAGATCGCCGGGCTGAACTCCCGAGGTGGGCCGCCGTCTCAGCGGTCCACCCCCGCTGCGCTCCCCCGTCTGGCCGCGCCACCCGATCCGGAAGGGTCTCCCACCTATGCGGATGTACCTGATCGCCCTCAACCCCACCGACTCGGTCACCGACGGGTTCATCCCCGCCGCCGCCCGCCTCGGACTCGACGTCACGGTGCTGACGGACCAGCCCGAAGCGCACCGGCGGGTCTGTCCGGACGCCGAGATCCTTCAGTGCGACGTACACGACTTCCGCGCCGTGATCGCCCGGGTCTCGGCCCACCGCCGGGCCGATGCCATCTTCACCAACAGCGACCATCTGCAGACCCAGACGGCCCTGGCCGCAGAGTATTTCGGGCTGCCGGGCAAGGACTGGCGGGCCGCGCTGCGCGCCAAGAACAAGGCCGAGATGCGCCGCCGACTCGCGGCGGCAGGCGCCGACACCGTCCGCTGCGCGGAACTCGCCGCCGGTCAGGACCCCTCGGCGCTCGCGGTGGCCGGCCTGTCCTATCCCTGTGTCGTCAAACCGCGGGAGGGCGTGGCCAGCGAGGACGTGATACTCGCCGCGAACGCCGAGGAGCTGGTGGCGCGCGCCAAGGAGATACAGCAGCGCAGGCCGCAGGCCGCGCTGGTTGCCGAGGAGTTCCTCGAAGGCGAACTGTGCACCCTGGAGACCCTGGGCGACGGACGGGTACGGCATGTCCTGGGCGGCTTTCGTACCACCGTGTCCGCGCCCCCGGCCTTCATCGAGGAACGGCTCGACTTCGTCGCCGCCCACCCCGAGCCCGTGGTCGAGCAGGTGCTGGCCCAACTGGACGTGCTCGGCGTCGGGTTCGGCGCCTGCCACACCGAGTTCATGGTGCAGGGGGGCCGGGCGCGTCTCGTCGAGGTGAACTATCGCGTCATCGGCGACCAGTGCGATCTGCTGCTGGCGCAGGTCCTGGACATCCCGCTGTTCGAGCACATTCTGCGTACGCATCTGGGCGAGGCGCTGCCCGCCGGCCTCGGCGCGCGCAGGGACGGGGCGGGCCGGGTGGAGTACGCCCTCGCCGACCGGGCAGGGACGCTCACCGCCGCGCCTTCGTCCATCGACCGGACACAGGACGGCGTACGGCTGTCGTACCGGCCGCTGCGCGCGCTCGGCACGGAGCACCCGCTGTACGCCACCAACCGCGACTATCTCGGCGTGCTGCGGGTCACCGGCACCGACCGGAGCGCGGTCGACCGGGTCGCGGACGGGTTCTTCGCATCCGAGCGCTGGGAGATCTCCTCATGACCGCCGTGACGGGGGCGGCGGGCACAAGACAGGCGACCGACGAGGACACCCAGGAGGCTCAGTTGCTGGTGCGGGTGCTCGGCGCGCTGCTGCGGGAGGACGTCGTCGGTCTGCGTACCCGCAGCACGCTGCTCGATCGGCCGGACGGCCCCTGGCTGCGGTTGCCCGCCGACGAAACGGCCGGAGCCCTGCTGCTGCCGCTGGCCCGGGACGGCTTCCAGAGCGAGTTCACCGCGCGGGCGCCGCTTCTCGTGCGCGAGTGTGACGGTGGTCGGCTGACCACGATCGACGAAGTCCTCACCGCGCTGCGCGTGCTCGCCGATCCGCTCGACCAGGAAGGCTTCGACGCCTTTGCCGTGGAGTGCCGTCAGACGCTGACGACGATGCGTCTGCACGCCCGTACGCGGGACGAGACCGAGGCCAGGCTGACTGCCCGTCATGGTGCCGTCGCCGACTGGACCGGACTCGACGGCGGGCTGGCGTACGACGCGCTCGCGGCCCGGCTGGATCACCCGGTCTATCCGACAGCGCGCAGCCGCTCCGGGCTGAATGAGAGCCAACTGCGTTCCTATGCACCCGAGTTCAGCCAGGAGTTCGCCCTGCGCTGGCTGGCCCTGCCGCGCGAGGCGGTCACGGTGGCGAGCGGCGGAGCGGCCCTGCCCGCCTGCTGGCCCACGCCCGCCGCGCTCGGCCTGCCCCACCTCCACGAGAGTCATCTCGCCCTGCCCGTACATCCGTTGAGCGTCGGCGACCCGCTGCGTGACGCCCTGCGTGAGCGCGGCCTCACGGACGGCGCGGTTCTGTCCGGCCGGGCGCTGCTCGATGTCGTACCGACCCTGTCGATGCGTACGGTGGCGACGACCGCCGATCCCGCGCTGCATCTGAAGCTGCCGCTGACCACCTCCACACTGGGCCTGCGCAACCGGCGCTCGATCAAACCTCCCACGCTCGTCGACGGCGCGGCGGGGCAGCGGCTGCTGGAGACCGTGATCGCCCGTGAACCGCGCTTCGCGCAGACGGTTCTGCAGGCCGACGAGACCGGCTACGCCCACGCCGGGCACGAGCTGCTCGCCGTGCTGTGCCGCCGCTACCCCGCCGGTCTTGACGGCAGCACCGTCGTACCCATGGCCGCTCTGCTGAGCCGGGCGCCCGACGGCCGGCTGGTGATCGACCACCTTGCCGACCGCTTCTACGGGGGCGACCCGCCGGCCCTGCTCGACGCCTGCTTCCGCCTTCTCTTCGACTGGCAGAGCACGCTCTTCGGCTACGGCATCGCGCTGGAGTCCCATCAGCAGAACATCTCGCTGGTGCTGAACGGGGCCGGAGGGGGTGGCCCGCGGCTGCGGCTGCTGTTCAAGGACAACGACGGGCCGCGCGTCAACATCGCGCGGCTGCGGGACACCCTCGGCGACGACGCCCCGGACCCGGCGGACTTCGCCGATCCGCGGATCTTCGGCGAGAGCGACCGGCCGGTGCTTGATCTGTTCGCCACCATCACGGTTCATCTGTGCGCGGGTGCGTACGCCTTCGGTCTTGCGGGGCACGGCCGCGCGCCGCTGTCCCGGCTGACCGGCCTGATCCGCGACCGGCTCGGCGAGGCCGTCGAACGGCTCGGCACCGGAACGGGCGAGCCCGGGGCCGCCCTGCGCGCGCATGTGCTGGACGCTCCGCACCTCCCGGTCAAGGCCATGGTCAGCGCAGGAACTCTGCTGTCCAAGGAGCGTTCGGGCGCGGCCGACATCAACAAGCACTACACGACAGGACCCAACTACCTGCTGCCGACGGCTGGTGGCCGATGACGGGCACCGCGACCGCGCCGGCCTCCGTGTTCGCGGGCCCCGGCCGCCCCGCCGCCGCAACCCCCGCGCCGCGGCGCCTTCGTACTCCCCGTGTCCACCGCACTCGCTGGAGCTCTCGATGCCCCTGCTGACCAACACCCCCGGCACCGCCGCGGAGTTCGCCGGACTGCCCACCGCCGACCGGGCCGTCGCGTACACCCTCCTCAACTGCCTGCTCCGCGAGGTGTCGGGCCCGGAGCGCCAGACGGCGGTGGCCCAGGGCCGTCTGCTGCTCAGGCTGCCGCGCCGCGGGGTGCTGCTGCGCGTCGCCCTGCGCCGTACGTCTCTGCTCGGCACGCACCGTTTCACCGGCCCGGTGACCGAGCAGTCCGGCAGCGGCTGGGTGGAGGTCGACTGGTACCGGCTGGCCGAGTACGTCCACGACGAACTGTCACTGCGGACCGGAGTGGACAACGAAGAGTTCCTGGAACAGATCGCCTCCAGTCACCGGGCGGTCTCATTGGCGCTCGCCGCCCGTGCGGCGCGGGGCCCGGCCGACGCGGTGGACGACTGGCTCGCGGCCTATGTGGCATCCGAGCAGTCCCTGCTCCTCGGACACCGGTTCCACCCGACCCCCAAGGCCCGCGGCGGGGACTCCGCCTCCTGGCACTCGTACGCCCCCGAGGCCGGGGCATCCTTCCCGCTGCTACTGCTCGCCGTGCGCGACGAGCTGATCGCCGAAGAGACGGCCTCACCCGGCGCGGCCGCACCCCTGGACGCGCTGCACACCGAGGTCCCGGACGGCTACCGGCTGCTGCCCGTGCACCCTTGGCAGTACGAGCTGCTGCGCGACCGTCCGGCACTGAAGGAAGCACTCGGCCGCGGCGACATCCTCGTCCTGGGCCACAGCAGGACGTCGTACGCGGCAACCGCCTCGGTCCGCACGCTCTATGCCGACGGCGCCTTCCTGAAGTTCAGCCTGAACGTCCGGATCACCAACTGCCTGCGCAAGAACGCCAGCTACGAACTGTCCGGCGCCGTCGCCCTCACGCGGCTGCTCGAGCCGGTCTTTGCCGACCTGGCCGCGCGCTTCCCCGGCAGCGCGGTGCTGCGCGAGCCCGCCTACCGCAGCCTCGCCCTCCCGGGTCCCGACGGCCGGCCCGACACCGAACTGCTCGAAGGCTTCGGCGTCATCGTCCGCGAGGGTCTTTCCCCGCGGCTGCTGCCCGGTACCACCCCGCTGCTGGCCGCCGCCGTCGCCGACGAGTACCCGCACAGCGCGGCCCACGTCTCCCATCAGGCGGCCGCCGCAAGCCCGCAGGCCGCGCTTCGGTGGTGGGCCGTCTACCTCGACCTGCTTGTGCCGCCGGTGCTCGCCGCCTACTTCGACCACGGCGTCGTACTGGAACCCCATCTCCAGAACGTCCTGGTCTGCGTCGACGGCGACGGCATGCCGGCCCAGTTGCTCTTCCGCGACCTGGAAGGCACCAAGCTCGTCCCCGAGCACCACACCGGGCTGCTGGCCTCGCTGCCCGAGAGTGTCGCCGGGCCGATGACATACGACGCGCAGCGCGGCTGGGACCGGGTCGTGTACTGCCTGCTGGTCAATCACGTGGCCGAGCTGCTCGCCGCGCTCGCCGATCTGCACCCGGGCACCGAGGCAGAGCTGTGGGCACAGGTCCGCCGCACCCTGCAGACCCACGCGGACCGGCACGGCTGCCCACCTCGGCTGGCCGCCCTGCTGGCCGGTGTGCCGCTGCCCGCCAAGGCCAATCTCCTGACCCGCTGGGAGCGCAAGGCCGACCGGGACGCAGGCTATGTCCGGCTGCCGTCGCCCCTCGCCGAAGCCGTCCTGTCCGGCGCGGCCGTCGCCGACCCCACCTGGAGCACATCGATGACCGATCCCGCCCGGAGCACCCGATGACAGCCCCCACCCCCGCGGTCCGCGACCATGTCCTGGCACTGACCGAAGAGGAACTGCCCGCGTATGTCTACGACTTGAAGGCGCTGCGCGACCATGTGGCCGTGGTGCGGGGCGCGCTGCCCGAGCCCGTGGAGCTCTACTACGCGGCCAAGGCGAACCCCGAGCCGGACATCCTGCGGGCGCTGCGCCCCTTCGTCGACGGCTACGAGATCTCCTCGGGCGGCGAACTGGCCCATGTGCACGGGGCCGTGCCCGGCGCGCCACTGGCCTTCGGCGGTCCGGGCAAGACGCCCGCGGAGCTCGCCTCGGCGCTGAACCTGCGGGTGGAACGCTTCCATGTGGAGAGCGTGTACGAACTCCACATGCTGGCGAGCCTCGCGGCCCGGCTCGCCCCGGGGCGGCGTATCGCGGTGCTCCCGCGCTTCAACCTCCCCGTCGACGACGGCTCTCTGGACGGCAGTTCGCTCGCGATGGGCGGTCGGCCGACCCCCTTCGGCATGGATCCCGGCCAGGCCGACGAGGTGGTCCGACTGCTCACCGACGGGACGTATCCACAGCTCGAACTCCGCGGTGTGCACGCCCACTTGGCCAGCGGCCTGGAGGCCGAGCAGCAGCTCGCCGTCGCGGGCTTCCTCCTTCGGTGGGCCACGGCACTCGCCGAGCGCCATGGCTTCTCTCTGTCCGAGCTGACCATCGGCGGCGGCATGGCCGTCGACTACACCGCCCCCGAGAGCCGCTTCGACTGGGCCGCGTACGGCAAAGGTCTGGAGCACCTCTCCGCGGCCAACCCGGGTGTCACGCTGCGCATCGAGCCGGGCCGGGCGCTCACCGCGTACTGCGGCTGGTACGCCACCGAGGTGCTGGATGTGAAGCCGAGCCACGGCGAGGAGTTCGCGGTCGTCCGCGGTGGCACGCATCATCTGCGCACCCCCGCGACGAAGGGCCACGACCAGCCGTGCACGGTGCTTCGGTCAAACGCCCCCTGGCCGCACGACTGGCCGCGGTCGGCAGCGCGGGGGGACCGGGTGACGCTGACCGGTCAGCTGTGCACCCCGAAGGACGTCCTCGCACGTCATGTACCGGCGCCGGGGCTGCGGGCCGGTGACCGGGTGGTGTTCGGCGTCGCCGGGGCCTACGCCTGGAACATCTCGCACCACGACTTCCTGATGCACCCGCGCCCGGGATTCCACTTCCTGCCGGGAACCCGGCCGGAAACCGGGACGACAACGTACCGAGCCTGAGGAGGATCGCGGAAGGACAGAGAGTGGCGCGCACCCCCTTGACAACGATGTCAGCGCGTGGTCCAGTCCCCGTTTATCGGGGTATGCGCAAGGAGGCGGCACGGCGATGGCAATCGGCTCAACATCCCAGGCGATCCGGACCGGTTGGCGCTCCCGGGGCGCGGATGTCGTCGCGCTGGTGGCCTCCCTGCTGGCCCCGGCAGCAGTCCCGGCCGGGGCCGGCAGGGATGCCACCGCGACCCCCGCCCCGCAGGTGTACCCGAAGCCCCGCTCGCTGAAGAACCGCCCCGAAGAGGTGCGCATCCCCTCAGCCGTGACCCTGGTGAGCGGTGTCTCGACCGACGGCTGCGCGCTCGACGCCGTACGGCACGTCCTGCGCGACGCGGGTGTACACACCGTCCGTCAGGTCGACGCCTGCGCCGCCGCGCCCGACGGCCGGCTCATCGTCCATGTGGGCGGGCACAGGGAGAACGCCGCGACCGCGAAGGCGCTCCACTGGCTCGGCGTCCAGGGCGCCGAGACCATGGCGGCGGAAGGCTATGTCCTCGCGGTCGGCAGGGGCCGGGACCGCCGCGACCGGATCGTACTGAGCGGCGTGGACGCCGCCGGGACGTACTACGCCGCGCAGACGCTGCGTCAGCTGGTGCGGGGCCCACGGCTGCGCGGAGTGGTGATCCGCGACTGGCCCGCGCTGCGCCGGCGCGGCGTTGTCGAGGGCTTCTCCGGGCCGCCTTGGTCGCATCGGCAGCGCCTCGCCGATCTCGAGTGGTACGGCCGGCACAAGCTGAACTCCTACCTCTACGCGCCCAAGGACGACCCGTACCTGCGGGCAGAGTGGCGCACGCCCCATCCGGCGGACAAGCTCGTTCGGATCGGTGAGCTGGTGCGGCGGGCCCGGGCGAACCACGTCGACTTGGGCTGCGTCCTCTCCCCCGGCCTCTCGGTCTGCTACTCGAAGCCGTCCGACGCGGCGGCGCTGACCGCCAGGTTCGAGTCGCTGTGGGAGCTGGGCGTACGCGGCTTCGTGGTGGCCTTCGACGACATCGACCACCAGCGGTGGAACTGCGAGGAGGACCGGGCCGCTTTCGGCACCGGCGCGGCGGCCGCCGCCGCGGCCCAGGCGCGTCTGATGAACGCCGTGCAGGAGGCGTTCACCGACGCGCATCCGGAGGCCGAGCCGCTGCAACTGGTCCCGACCGAATACCGGGGCACCGCCGCCACCGACTACACACGCCGCATCGCCCAAGATCTCCACCCCGGGGTCGTGGTCCAGTGGACCGGCACCGACGTGATCGCGCCCAGGATCACCCGGGCCGATGTCGCGGCAGCCCGCGAGGCCTTCGGTCATCCGGTCCTGCTCCGGGACAACTACCCGGTCAACGCCCATGTGCAGGGACGGCTGCTGCTCGGCCCCTTCACCGGCTGCGAGGGCGGCCTCGGCGAGTCGGCGCTCGGCCTGACGGTCAACCCGATGCCGCAGGCCCAGGCGTCCAAGATCTCGCTGTTCGGCGTCGCCGACTACGCGTGGAACGACACCGCGTACGACCCGGAACGGTCCTGGTCGGCGGGGCTCGACGAGCTGGCGGGCGGCGACGCGCGCACGGCCGACGCGCTGCGCGCGTTCGCCCGGGTCCAGCGCTCCTCAAGGAACGATCCGCGCCCCGCTCCTGAACTCGCCGCGCAGATCGATCAGTTCCGGCGCAGCGGCAGGGCTGCGCCGCTCCACCGCGCCCTGCGTGCGACGCGGGACGCACCGGGACTGCTCCGGCAGCGGCTGGCGGACCCGGCGTTCCTCACCGAGACGGCGCCCTGGCTGGACGCCACCGAAGCCTGGGGACGGGCCGCCCTCACCGCGCTCGACATGCTGAGCGCCCAGCGGCTGGGCAACGGCGCCGATGCCCGGGCGGCATATGAGGCGCTGCCCGCTCTCGTCGCGCGCGCGAGGTCCTTCACCTGGACGGGCATCGATCCGCGGCGCAAGGTGCCGGCCGAGCTCGACCCGGTGCTGGAGGAGTTCGTCCGGCAGGCCGTGGAGGAGAGCACGCGAGGGCACGGCCTCACACCGGTGTCACCACGCTGACCGTGCGCCACACGGACGGCAGCAGTGCGGACGTGCCGGTCACCATCGGCGACTGGGCCGGTTCGGCGCCGTTTGGCAGCTCGGTCGTCCTCGACATGCCGCACCGCAGCAAGGGCGGGCAAGATGTCGACGACCCCTCGGTTCGGCCGTTCGGCGATACAGCCGCACTCGACAGCACGAAGCAGGTGCGCTCGGTCGCGCTGCCGGACGACGCCCGCGTCGAGTTGTACGCGATCACTCTGCCATGACCTGAATATCCGCCGAAGTTGCGTTGCACAGGATGCAATAAGAGTTGCGTCTATTGCGGATGCGGCAGACACACGGCACTGTGTCTGCCACATCCGAAGCAACAGACCCACGCGCGAGGTGCACCGCATGAGCAGCAGGGCAGGGCGGACGGAGCCGCCATCGACTCCCGGCACCAGCCGCCGCCGGTTCCTCGGCGCGGTCGCGGCCGCCGCGGTCGGCGCGACGGCGGCGGGCTCCGCGGCCCCCGCGAACGCGAGCCCGGACCCCAGCCCGAGTGCTCGCGCATGCTCCCGTGGCTCGCGCCCGCTGTTCCTGGGCACGTACACCTCGGTCCCGGGCGGCGGCGCGGGGATCGGTCTCGCCACCTACGACGAGGCGACGGGGCGGATCACCGCCACCGGTACGGTCTCCGGTGTCGGTGACCCTTCCTTCCTGGCCCTCCACCCCTCGGGCCGCACGCTGTACTGCGTGAACGAACGGCAGCAGGGCGGGGTGAGTGCCGTCCGGCTCTCGCCCGACGGTAAGCACCAGGTGCTCGGCACCCGCAGCACCGGCGGCGCGGGCCCCTGCCATCTGTCCGTGCACCCCGGCGGGCGCTGGCTGCTCAGCGCCAACTACAACTCCGGCAGCGTGGCCGTGCACCCCATCGAGCCCTCGGGCGCGCTGGGCGTCCGCACGGCCCTCGTCACCCACTCCACGCCGCCGCCGGGCCCCGGCCAACAAGGGCCGCACGCCCACCAGATCATCACCAGCCCGGACGGCGGCCATGTGCTCGCCGTCGACCTGGGCACCGACACCGTCTACACCTACCGGCTCGACACCTCGCGAGGGACCCTCGCCCGGGTCTCGTACGCGACCGTCCGGCCGGGTGCGGGGCCCCGGCATCTCACGTTCCACCCCTCGGGCAGGTTCGCCTATCTGGCCAACGAGGTGGACAACACCGTCGTCGTCTGCGCATACGAGCCCGCCACCGGCAGGCTGACCCCCGGCACACCTCAGCCCACGGGCACGGGCCCGGGCACCAGTTATCCGGCCCAGCTGGTAGTCACCGGCGACGGCCGGTACGCCTTCCTCGCCAATCGCGGCCACAACAGCCTGAGCCGCTACGCGATCGAGGCCGGCGGGTCCCGGCTGACGCTGCTGGGCACAGTGCCCGTCGGCGGCGACTTCCCCCGGCACATCGCCCTCTCGCCCGACGAGAACCTGCTCTTCGCGGCGAACCAGCGCTCCAGCTCGGTCACGGTCTTCCACGTCGATCACGCACGTGGTGAACTCCGGGCCGCGGGTGATCCATTCAGCTCACCCGTCGCGGTCTGCGCACTTCCGCTCCAGGCCCTGTCCGGGCTGCCCCCGGGTTGAGGGCAGCCGGACCCGGTCAGGCCTGGGCGCGCGCCAGGCGCACGGTGATCAGCTCGAAGGGGCGCAGCGACAACTTCACCGCGCCGTCCGCCACTTCAAGCTCCGGTGCATCGGTCAGGGGACGCTCCAGCAGGTCGGTCGCCGTTGCCCCGGCCGCCTCGAAACCAGGGGTGATACGGGCCCGCGCCCGGCCGCCGCGGGACTCGTAGAGCCGTACGACGACATCACCGCTCGCGTCGTCCGCCAGCTTCACGGCGCTGAGGACGACCGCGTCGTTGTCGACCGCCGCCAGCGGCGCCACCTCGCCGTCGCCGGGGACGAGCCGCTCCGGGAGGTTGATGCGGAAGCCCTCGCGGACCGCGTCGCCGATCGCCGCGCCCGGCACCAGGGCATGCCGGAACCGGTGCACGCCCTGGTCGGTCTCGGGGTCGGGGAAGCGCGGGGCCCGGAGCAGCGAGACGCGCAGCGTGGTGGTCGTGCCGGAATCGGACGCGCGGACGGTCCGGGTGACGTCATGTCCGTACGTCGAGTCAGTGACAAGCGCGATGCCCCAGCCCGGCTCCTCGATGTGCACGAAGCGGTGGTTGCAGGCCTCGAACTTGGCCGCCTCCCAGCTGGTGTTGGTGTGCGTTGCCCGGTGGAAGTGGCCGAACTGGGTCTCCGACGCATACCGCCCTGCGTGAATGTCCAGCGGGAAGGCCGCCTTGAGGAACTTCTCGGTCTCGTGCCAGTCGACCTCGGTGTCGATGTCGAGACGCTTGGCGCCCGCGGCCAGGGTCAGCAGCTGGGTGACCTTCGAGTCGCCGAAACAGCGGACGACGCGCACGGAGGCCGAGCCGCCGACCGCGGTGACCTCGTCGGCATCGGTCAGATCGGTGACGGTGTTCCGGTAGAACTCGTCGACGTCCCACGCGTCCCACATGTTCGGGAAGTCGGGGTGGATCTGGAGCAGGTTCGCCGCCCGGCCGGGGGCGACCGTCTCCCGTTCCGCGCCGATGTCGTACAAGGAGACCACCAGGCCGCGTCCGTCGATCTCGACCTGGAGCAGGCCGTTGTCGAGCACGAAACCGCCGCCCTCGCGCGCGGACAACTGGGCCTGCCCGCCGTGGGTGGCGCTCCCGGCACCGCCGGCCGCGACGCCGTGCCGCTCATGCGGCGCGGCGTTGAAGACGAGTGTCCCCGGGCCGTCACCGGCGAGCGCGCGCTGTGCATCGTCAATGATGCCGGTCAGCTCGACGGCGAGCGCCGCGTACGTCTCCTCCGCCTCGCGGTGCACCCAGGCGATCGAGGAGCCGGGCAGGATGTCGTGGAACTGGTGCAGCAGGACGGTCTTCCAGATCCGGTCCAACTGCTCGTACGGATAGGGGAATCCGGTCCGCACGGCGGCGGTCGCCGCCCACAGCTCGGCCTCGTGCAGCAGGTGCTCGCTCCTGCGGTTGCCCTGCTTGGTCCTGGCCTGGCTGGTGAGTGTCGCGCGGTGCAGCTCGAGATAGAGCTCGCCGACCCACACCGGCGGGTTCACGTACTCCGCCTCGGCCTTGGCGAAGAAGTCGGCGGGCGTCTCCCACTGGACGGTCGCGGAGCCTTCGAGACTGCGCATCCGGGCGGCCTTGCCCACCATCTCACGGGTGGTGCCGCCGCCTCCGTCGCCCCAGCCGGTGGGCGCCAGGGAGTGCTTGGCGACGCCCTTGTCCTTGAAGTTCTTCGCCGCGTGGGCGATCTCGCTGCCCTTCATCGAGCAGTTGTAGGTGTCGACGGGCGGGAAGTGGGTGAAGATCCGGGTGCCGTCGATGCCCTCCCACTGGAAGGTGTGGTGCGGGAACGTGTTGGTCCGGCTCCAGGAGATCTTCTGGGTGAGCAGCCACTTGGCGCCCGCGGCCTTGATGATCTGCGGCAGCCCGGCGGCGAAGCCGAAGGTGTCGGGCAGCCATGCCTCGTCGTTCTCGACGCCGAACTCGTCGATGAAGAAGCGCTTTCCGTGCACGAACTGCCGGGCCATCGCCTCCGAGCCCGGCATATTGGTGTCGGACTCCACCCACATGCCGCCGGCCGGCACGAACCGCCCGTCCGCCACCGCGTTTTTGACCCTGGCGTAGACCTCGGGCCGGTGCTCCTTGATCCAGGCGAACTGCTGTGCCTGCGACATGGTGTAGATGAAGTCCGGCTCGTCCTCCAGCAGGGCGGTCATGTTCGCCGTCGTACGGGCGACCTTGCGGACCGTCTCACGCAGCGGCCACAGCCAGGCGGAGTCGATATGGGCGTGGCCGACCGCGCTGATCTTGTGCGCCGTGTGCCGAGCGGGTGCGGCGAGGACTTCTTCGAGGCATGAACGGGCCGCGGCCGCGGTGCCGTTCACGTCCTGGAGGTCGATCGCGTCGAGCGCGCGCCCCACGGCACGCAGGATGTCCCAGCGCCGTGCGCCGTCCACAGGCAGCTCGTGCATCAGCTCGCCGAGCACCTCCAGGTCGAGCACCAGTTGCCACACCCTCTCGTCGAAGACGGCGAGATCCGTCCTGGTCAGCCTGTACTGCGGCGCACTCCCCGCGGTGTCCTTGTCGCCGAGCTGCGTCGGCACGAAGGGGTGGTAGTCGAGGATGACCGGGTTGGACGCGGCCTCGATGTGCAGCCGCACCTCTTCACCGCCCGCGACGGGTGCGCCGATGCGCACCCACTGGTTGCGCGGGTTGAGGCCCTTCACGGGTGTGCCGTCGGGGCGGTAGACGAGGCCCTCGCACTGGAAGCCGGGCATGTTCTCGTCGAAGCCGAGGTCGAGGAGGGCCTCCACGGTCTTTCCGGCCCACTCGGCGGGCACGGTGCCGGTGACGGAGAACCAGCTGGTTCCCCACGGAGCGCCCCACATGTCGCCGACCGCGATCGGCCCGGGCGCGGCGGCGAGACCTTCGGCGACCGGGACCGGCTCGCCCGGCGCGTTCCAGACGGCCACCTCCAGCGGTACGGATTCGGGGTACACGGCGGGACGGATGCGCTCGTCGAGGACGCGCCTCAGGCGGGCTTCGACGAGGGTGCGGTCGTCATGCATGCGGGGCTGCTCCGTGGGTTTCGGTGGTGGTTACCAGGCGTGAACGGCGGTCGCGGGGGTGGATGCGGTGTAGAGCTCCCCTATTGCGCGCAGTTCGAACCGCGCCGACTGCTCACCCTGTTCGGGGGTGAGACCGGGTACGAAGAAGGCGCGCTGGCAGGTTGCGCCGAGGAAGCGCCGTGTCCCGTTCGGCAGAAGCCGGTGCAGTGCGTAGTGCCGTACGGCTCCGGGGGCGCCCTGCCAGGTGAAGCGCAGGTCGCCGCCCGCGCCGGCGGTGATCCGCAGCTCGGCCGGGGCGGCGGGGCTCTGGGCGGCCTTGTCGCGCACGGCCAGGGCGCCGAGCCGCCACTTCACGGGCCCGCTGCTCGCTGTGAGACGGACACCGAGGGCGCGCACGGTCCCGGACAGGCCGGTCAGCGGCACGGTCGAGGTGGTCCAGGCACTGCCCGGCCCCAGGGTGCCCACCGGGAGGTAGGCGTACGGCGGAGGCACGCCCGGCCCCGAGGGCTCGGCCACGGCGACGGCCAGTTCCACGGTGACCCGGCCGGAGTCGGCGCGGTGGGTGAGCTCGACGACCGTGTCGGCGGTGAGCGGCAGCCGGGTCGCATACAGATCGACCGTGGTGGGCGCGCTGAGCGAGCCGTCGACGAGAAGGCTGCTGCCGCCGTGCCAGGCATCGGCGAAGTCGTAGGCGACCGAGGGACGCCCGCCGCTGCTGCGGACGACCCACTGGCGGGACGGGAGACGGTCCTGGACGCCGAGATGGTTCCACTGGACGTCCGACGTCACCTTGCCGCCCTCGTACCAGCGCAGTCCATGCCCGGTGTTGAAGACGGTCGCGAACGGCACGGTGTCCACGGTCGAGCGGTCGGCGACGGCGAGTGCCGGGGCCCGCCAGGCGTCGCCGGGGGTGGGCCGCGACGGGTCGAGGGACTGACCGCTCCAGAACCGGTCGTCGGCGGCGTGGAACTGGGCCGGGGTGCGGCCCGCGGGCAGGTGGTTGCGCGTCCATTCGGGCCGGTAGAAGCCGAGCGAAACGATGTCCGCGGTGTTGTCGGGAATGATGGCGTCCCAGTCCACCGACCTGTTCCAGCCGTTCGCCTCGACATCGACGCCTGCCCACAACGCGTAGCGGCTGCGGCCGAGTTGCTGAGCGACCTGCCCGGACGAGGCCAGGCTGGACCGCGACCAGCGGAAGTCGATGAACATGGAGTCGGCGGCCTGGAAGAACGCCTTGTTCCGGTCGTTCAGCGCGCCCTGCCAGCTCACCGAGCCGTTCACGGTCATCGAGTCGTACCAGCAGATGCGCAGCCCCTTCGGCGTGCCCAGAGACCTCAGCTCCTTCACGAAGCCGAGCATGTCGGCCGCGAGTGCGCTGTTGCCGCCCCCGGTCTCCGCGTTGATGAACCAGCCGTCGAAGCCGTATGCCGAAGCCAGCGCGACAAGCCGTTCGGCGAGCGGGAATCTGCCGAGCGAGTCCTTCTGGACCAGATCGCGGGTCCAGCGCAGATCGCCACCGTAGGCGACGGGCGGCAGGAAGACATTGCCGAGGACGGGCACCCCGTGGCGGTGTGCGGCGTCCACAATCGGCGCGTTGGGCGCGAGGATCAGGCCCTCCCCGGCCGAACCGCCCCAGAAGACCAGCTCGTCGATGTACGACCAGTGGGTCAGGGCGTAGTAGTCGGCGGTGGCAGCGCCCTGGGAGGGGTTGCCGGCGGTGGGCCCGAAGGAGACGAGGGACTGGATGCGGGCCTGACCGCTGCGGGCGGTGGTGTTGACCGGCGTCGGCGTGAACCGCTTGGCGAGCGGCACGGCCGACCTGTTGAACGCCAGGTCCGCGTCGTCCTCGGCGCGCCAGGCCTTGAGGCTGCGCCAGGTGATGCCCGTTCCCGGCGTGCCGGAGGGGAACGAGTCGGGGTACCAGTAGGAGGCGTACGGTGCGCCCGCGGCGGCCGTTGCCGCGGCGGACGCGGTGCCCTGCAGGAGGGCCGGGGTGACGGCTGCCGCGGCGGCTGCGGTGAGGAAGCCGCGTCGGCTGAGGTGGGGGGTCATGTGCGCTCCGTTTCTTGACTGGGGCCGTACGGGGTCTGGGGCGGAGCCCCAGTTCGGGAAGGGGGGTGGGGAGGTCATGCGCCGGCCCGGTCCGGGGTGACCACTTCGGTGATGCCTCGTGCAGCAAGGTGCTCCTTGTCCTCGGCACGGCTCGCGAGCACCGCCGTGGGCCGGACACCCTCCGCCGTAAGCCGCGCGAAGGCCTCGAAGAACGCGCCACCGGGGGCGCACGTGGATCGCCGGGCCGCCGTCTCGTCGTTACCGGTGTCGACGACAAGCGCGGTGGTGCGTGGCGCGGGACGGTGTTCCTTCCCTCGCCACTCCCCGACGATGCTCGCGATCGTGAGACCGGCCGGTTTGGGCTGCCGGTCGTTGGTCAACAGGCCGAGGCTGTACTCGAGTTCGGGGAAGTCGGCCAGCGAGCGCGACACGTCGTGGGAGCACCACCAGGTGACACCCCACAGGTCCGGGCAGTCCAGCGCGTTCGCCACGGTCGCCTCGGTGAACTCGGCCGCGTGCTCGGCGGGGACGAGCGGCGCGGGTGCACCTACCTCCTGCAGCCACACCGGCCGGTGTGGGTCGAGCGCCCACGCCTTGGAGAGCTCGATCAGATACGCGGCGTGGTGTTCGGTCGCCACTCCCCCGCGCCCGTGCCGCTGGGCTGTGCCGTTGAAGACCCAGGAGTGCACGGCCGTCGCCGCACCGATGCGGGCCGCGTGCGCGGGGGTGAAGGGCTGGTCGTCCTGGTACCAGGCCGCGTCGTACTCGGCGTGCAGATGCATCCTGCCGGGCGCGCCCTCCTCACACGCGTCGAGCAGCCGCCGCAGCCAACCACCCGCCTGATCAGGAGTGATGCGGTCGGGGTCGGGGTGCGGTCCGCTCGCGAACTGGTTGACCTCGTTGCCGATGGTCATACCGATGAAGTTCGGCCGGTCGGCGAGCGCTGCCGCGAGCGTACGCAGATACTCGGCCTGCCCCGCCACGACGTCCGGATCGGTGAAGATATTGCGCCGGTGCCAGGTCTGTGTCCATGCCGGGAGGAAGTCGAAGCTCGACAAGTGCCCCTGCAGTCCGTCCACATTGACGTCGAGGCCGCGCTCGGCGGCCGCGTCGGCGAGCCGCACGAGCTGTTCGACGGCGCGCGGGCGGATGAGGGTGCGGTTGGGCTGGAAGAGCGGCCAGAGCGGAAAGACGCGGATGTGGTCGAGGCCGAGGCCCGCGATCGAGTCCAGGTCGGCGCGTACGGCATCGATGTCGAAGTCCAGCCAGTGGTGGAACCAGCCCTGACTGGGCGTGTAGTTGGCGCCGAAACGCGGCGGGCAAGAGCTCATACGCAAAGGGGTGTCCTGGTTCTTGGGGCGGTGGCGGCCGGGATCAGCCCTTGACGGCGCCCTCGCCGACGCCGCGGAAGAAGAAGCGCTGCAGGCAGGCGAAGAGCACGATGAGCGGCAGTACGGCGATGATCGTGCCGGCCGCGACGAGGCGTTCGTCGTTGGCGAAGGTGCCGTGCAGATAGTTCAGGCCGATGGTCAGGGTGAAGTTCTCCGGGTCGCTCAGCACGATCAAAGGCCACAGGAAGTCGTCCCAGGCGCCCATGAAGGCAAAGATCGCGACCACGGCCAGGGTGCCCTTGACCGAGGGCAGGGCGATCCGCAGGAACCGCTGCCAGGAATTGGCCCCGTCGACGAACGCCGCCTCCTCCACCTCGTAGGGAAGATTGAGGAACGCGTTGCGCATCAGGAGCACGTTCATCGCGCCGATGCAGCCGGGCAGCAGTACGGCGACCAGGGTGTTGTTGAGGCCGAGGTCCCGCATGGTGGTGAACTGGGCGATGATGATGCCCTCGACGGGGACGAGCATCGCGAGGATGAACGCCAGCGTTGCGGCCCGGCGGCCCCGGTAGCGCAGCCGGGCGAGTGCGTAGCCGGCCAGCGAGGCCCCGACGCAGTTGGTCAGCACATTGGCGGAGGCCACCTTGAGGGAGTTCAGCGCGTAGTCCCAGACCGGGATGGTGTGGGCGACGCGCTGGTAGTTGTCGAGGGTCGGCTCGCCCGGCAGGAATGCCGGCGGGGAGCTGAAGATGTCCTCGTGCGGCCCCTTGAGCGAGGTGGAGAGCTGCCACAGGAAGGGCCCGACGGTCAGTGCGAGGACGGCGAGCAGAGCCGCGTAACGGAGTAGGAGCTGCAAGGCGGGGATGCGCCTGCCCTCGGCGTCCCTGATCGTGAGGGTGTTCACGCGTCCTCCTTGCGGTCGGCGCGCAGCACCAGCAGCATCAGCGCGACGGTGACGACGAAGACGACGACGGAGATGGCGGAGGCGTAGCCGACGCGGCCGGTCAGTCCCGTGCCGACGCGCTGGACGAGCATCACGAGCGTGGTGTCCTCGCCCGCCGGTCCGCCGCTGGGTCCCGCCATCAGATACACCTCGGAGAACACCTTGAAGGCGGCGACCGAGGAGAGCGCGCCGACGAGGACCATGGTGGAGCGGACGGCGGGAACGGTGACGGTGAAGAAGCGGCGTACGGGGCCCGCGCCGTCGACCGCCGCGGCCTCGTGCAGCTCACGTGGCACATTCGTCAGCGCGGCCAGATAAATGATCATGTAGTAGCCGAGGCCCTTCCAGACCGTGACCGCCATCGCGCTGCCGAGCAGCAGCCACTGGTCGCTGAGGAAGCCGACCTTGCCGACACCCACTGCCTCCAGAAGGGAGTTGATCAGCCCTCGGTCGTCGAGCATCCACACCCAGATGAGGCCGACCACGACGATGGAGGCGACGACGGGGGTGTAGAAGGCCGAGCGGAAGAAGGTGATGCCGGGGATGTGACGCTGTACGAGCATCGCCAGCAGCAGCGGCAGAAGCACCAGGGCGGGGACGACGCCGAGGACGTACAGGGTGCTGTTGCGCAGCCCGGTCCAGAACATCTCGTCGTGGATCAGTTCCTCGAAGTTGGCCAGGCCCACGTACTGGCCGGGGACCAGGGTCCGCCGGTCGGTGAAGGCGTTGACCAGGGTGCTGAGGAACGGATACAGGCTGAACACGCCGACGATCAGGAGACCGGGCGCCGCGAACAGCCAGGGGCTGGTGGGCAGATGGCGCCTGATCCCGCGGGCGGGCCGGCCGTCGCCGGAGCCGGGGCTCCGGGCGGCCGGGCCCGCCGTGGTGAGATCCGACGAGATCGCATGGGAGGCGGTGGGGGTCTTCATCGCGGACTCGGCTCAGCTCTGCTGCAGCAGCCGGTCACAGGCCTTGACAGCGTTGTCAAGCGCTTCCTTGGGGCTCTCCTTGCCCTGCAGCGCCTTGGCCACCTCGTTGCGCAGCTCGGTCTTCATCTGCTCGCTGAACAGCACCGGTGTGTAATTGACCGCGGTCTTCAGCGACTTGGCGGCGGCGATGCGCACCCGGGTCTCGTCGGTGCCGTCCTCCTTGGTGAAGTACGGGTCGTCGAGAGAGCCCGCGGTGCTGGGGAAGATGGCGACCTTCCTGGCGAACTCCATCTGGCGCGTCGCGTCGGTCACGAAGTGGGCGAAGGCGACCGCGGCGGGCTTCTGCTTGGCCTTGGTGTTCACCATCACGCCCATGACATACATATTGGCGTGGCCGGTGCTGCTGATCTGGTCCGTGATGCCGATGTTCTTGTAGAGACTCGGCGCCTGCTTCTTGAAGTTGCCGAGGTCAAGGGCGCTGCCCGGGTTCATGGCGACGGCCTCGGTGAGGAACTTCTTGCCGGAGGACTCGGGGGTGGCGGTGAGCGCCTGCGGGTCGAGCGCCTTGGCGTCGTACAACTCCTTGTAGTGGGTGAGGAGTTCGACACCCTTGGCGTCGTTGAAGGCGAAGCCGGTGCCCTCCTTGTTCATCAGCTCGACGCCGTAGCGGCCGAAGTCCTCGATGGTGGGGACGTTCGCGAGGGTCGCGATCTCGCCCTTGGACTCCTTGGCCATCTTCAGGCCGGAGGCGAAGACCTCGTCATACGTCTTCGGGGGCCGCTCGCCGTCCAGGCCCGCCTCCTTGAAGAGCCGCTTGTTGTAGAACAGCGGGCCGGTGTTGAGGTACCAGGGGAAGGCATACGTGCCCTGCATGCCCGGTATTTGATGGCTCGCCCAGGCGCCCGGAAGATACTCCTTCTTGTACTTCTGAGCCGCCTTGTCGAGGTCGAGGGCGAGACCGGCCTTGGCGAGGGGGGCCACCAGGTCCGGAGAGACATTGACGACGTCGGGCAGGGTGCCGCCCGCGGCGTCGGCGCTGATCTTGTCGGCGTAGCCCTCGGCGGGCCGGTCGACCCACTTCACATCGGTGCCGGGGTACTGCTTCTCGAAGGCCGCGATCAGTGAGTTGAAGTAGTCCTTGAAGTTGGCCTGCAGGTTCCAGGTCTGAAAGGTGATCTTTCCTTCGACCTTGCCGGAGGCGGCGGAGGCGCCTGAGTCGGATCCGCCGCCGCACGCGCTGAGCGGCAGGACGGTGGCGATGGCGGCGGCAGCGGCGACTGCCCTGCGAGGGATGCGCACGGTGAACGGCTCCTTTGCTCGGACCAGACGTGCAGACCTTGCAAGTGAACCCGCGAGCAAGTCAATACATTCGCTGCAACTAATGCTATTGAGCGGGCATTAGTACAGGTAGAAGGCTTACTGGCGACCACTTGCCGTGATCGGCTAATGCGCTTTAGGGTGCGGTGCTCAAGCGCATTAGTACGCATGCCGAAAGGAGAACGGGTGAGTGCCAACAGCCCGTCCGGCAAGGACACATCGCCGGCCAGGCGCGCCCCGGCGCGCCGCCCGACGATGAAGGACATCGCCCGGCGCGCCGGTGTGTCGGAGAGCGCCGTGTCCTTCGCGCTCAACGACCGCCCCGGTGTCTCGGCGATCACCCGCGACCGGATCCGCCGCGTCGCCGAACAGCTGGGCTGGCGGCCGAGCACGGCTGCCCGCGCACTGTCCGGCGAGGGCTCGGCGACCGTCGGTCTGGTGCTGGCACGACCGGCCGCGACGCTGGGTGTGGACTCGTTCTTCCTGCAGCTGATCTCCGGCATCCAGGAGGTGCTGGCCGAGCGTCAACTGGGCCTGCTCTTCCAGGTGGTGGAGGATGTGACGGCCGAGTGCGCGGTCTACCGCCGCTGGTGGGCAGAACACCGGGTCGACGGAGTCCTGGTGGTCGACCCCCGCACACACGACCCGCGCCCCGAGCTCCTGGACGAACTCGGCCTCCCCGGCGTCGTCATCGGCGGACTGCCCGACGCCCACCCCAACCTCTCCGAGGTGCGCGCCGACGACACCGGGGCGATGGCCTCCATCGTCGGCCGGCTGCACGAACTGGGCCACCGGCGCATCGTGCACATCGCGGGCCTGTCCTCGCTGGCCCACACCGACCGGCGCATCCGCTCCCTGCGCGCCGAGGCCGGCCGGCGCGGTCTGACCGAGGTCCACTCGCTCCCCACGGATTACTCCGACACGGAGGGCGCGGCGGTCACCCGCCGGGTGCTCCGCGGGGATGCGGCGCCCACCGCGCTGATCTACGACAACGATGTGATGGCCGCGGCGGGAGCGACGGTCACAGCGGGCCTCGGCCTCAGCGTTCCCGGCGACGTCTCCATCGTCTCCTTCGAGGACTCGGTCCTGTGCCGCATGGTCCATCCCTGGCTGACGGCGCTCTCCCGCGACACGGTGGCGTTCGGCCGGATCGCCGCCCAGGAGCTGACGGCTCTCCTGGACGGCGGAGCCGCCAGGTCCGTACAGGTGCCGCTGCCCCAGTTGATCGAGCGGGAGAGCACGGCATCGGCCCGGGACTTCTCGGCCCTGTAGTCCTGGCTCGGACACCAGAGAGCGGGACGTGCCTCCACAGCCGCCGTCGGGGCGGTTCCTGGGGGCCGAGCCGCACGAAAGTGTTGCCGCTCGATCCTTGTGCTGAGTTCACCAACTCACCATGCTGCTAGGCCAGATCACCGGCCCGACGACGCGTTGTGGACGCGGCGTCCTCCACGAGTACCCAAATGCCGCCTGCCAGCACCAATGAGGTTCTCGGCACGTACGGGCCACCGTTGTCCGCGCCAAGGGAGAACCAGATGGAGCTGCAGACCGTACCCATCATGCTCGTGTTCGGGATCTTCATGATCGCGATGGTCACCATAGGGGTCTGTGTCTACCAGGAGACCCAGACCTTCACCGACTTCGCCCTCGGGGGCCGTCGCCTCAACCCCGTGGTGGCCGCCCTGTCCGCAGAAGCCAGCGACATGTCGGGCTGGCTGTTCCTGGGCCTGCCCGGTGCCGTGTACGCGGCAGGAATCGGCGCCACGTGGATCGCCGTCGGCCTCATCATCGGCACGTACCTCAACTGGCGGTTCGTCGCACCGCGTCTGCGCACCTACACCGAGTTGGCCAACAACTCGGTGACCCTGTCCGCGTATCTGGAAGAGCGGTTCGAGGACCGCAGCAGAATGCTTCGCATCATCACCGCGACTGTCACCGTCGTGTTCTTCACCGTCTACGTAGCGAGCGGCCTCGTCGCGGGCGGTCTGCTGTTCGACCAGATCTTCGACGTCGGCTTCCAGTTCGGGCTCACCGTGTTTGCTGTGGTGATCGTCATCTACTCCGTCCTCGGCGGCTTTCGCGCCATGTGCATGTCGCACTCGGTGCAGGCCACGATCATGCTCCTCGCGGCGTGCGCCCTCCCCGTGATCGGTATCTGGCAGCTCGGGGGCTTCGGTGCGCTGCACGACACGCTCGCCGACAGGGCCCCGGCACTGCTCGACATGGGGGCGGAGGCCGGCCTCGCCGACCGCCAGTGGACCGACGGCAAGCCCCTCGGTGTGATCGCGGTGATCTCCATGCTCGCGTGGGGGCTCGGGTACTTCGGACAGCCACACATCCTGGCCCGCTTCATGGGCATCCGCAGCACACGCGACATCCCCGTGGCCCGGCGTATCGGCGTGAGCTGGGTGGTCGTCAGCCTGACGGGCGCCAGCCTCGGGGGGCTCCTCGGGATCGCCCTGATCCACCCGCCCCTCACCGAACCGGAGACGGTCTTCATCGTGCTGTCCACGCAATTGGCCAACCCATGGTTCACAGGTGTTCTGCTCGTGGCGGTGTTGGCCGCGATCAAATCCACCGCAGACAGCCAGTTGCTGGTGACAGCAACTTCCCTCACCGAGGACTTCTTCCATGCGTTCCTCAACCGGCGGGCCTCGGACACGGCATTGCTCCTGGCAGTACGCGCGACAGTGATAGGTGTCGCGCTGGTCGCCTACCTGATCGCACTCAGCGGCGGCGCGGTGCTGGACATCGTTGCCTATGCCTGGGCGGGCTTCGGTGCCGCCATCGGCCCGGTGCTCCTGCTGTCGCTCTACTGGCCGCGTATGACGAAGGCCGGGGCGATGGCCGGCATCGTGACGGGTGCGCTCACTGTGGTCCTGTGGAAGCACATCGACCCGCTCCTCGGCCCGCTCCAGACCGGCGTATACGCGATGGTGCCAGGGGTGCTCGCCGCCACGGCCGCCGCGCTGTTATTCGGCACCTTCGTCGGCCGCCCCCCAATCCGCTCCTGGGCCGGCGCGATGGAGAAGAGGACACCCCTGCGAGGGCGGGTTCACCATGGACTGATGAATGATTGACACGCTGGCCGGACATGACGGATGCGCGGCCTTCACCCGGCCCGCTCCCCGGGTGGTGCGACGGCCACAATGCCGCGCGCGATTCCCAGGTCGACCAAGTCCTGGGGCCGCACATGGAGTTGTTCGGCCGTTGTACGGGTCTGATCGGGGGCGCGTTTGAGGATCATGGCGGCCAGTTCCGGCGCGATCACCGAGAAGTAACTGTCCGGCGTGGCCCAGGTGTTGTCGGGTGCGGCGAGTGCGAGAGCCCCGCCCGAGCCGCCCTCGCCGATCAGCAGGGTGGTGACCGGCACCCGGGCGGCGGCCACGGCGGCGAACACGTCCCCGATGGCGGCGCCCGCGCCCGCGCGTTCCGCGGCGGCGTCGTTCGCGGCCCCCGGGGTGTCGATCAGGGTCAGCACCGGGATGGCCAGCCGGTCGGCGAGGCGGATCAGCCGGGCCGCGGTGCGGTACCCGGACGGAAGCGTCGCCGTGCCGCACTGGGCGGCGAAGGCGATCGTGCGGCCCTCGCGAAGGCCGAAGCCGCAGAGCATGCCGGGGTCGACGCCTCCGCACCGGTCGCCACTGATGACGTCGTACGTCTCGAAGTACGCGTCCAGGTAGGCGGCGGCGCGGGGCCGCACGGCGGAACGGGCCTGCTGCACCGCCTCCCAGCCGGTGGCCGGAACCACCGCGTCACCCAGGGCGCGGGGCGGCTCGGCGGGGACATCGGACGGCGCCGTGAGCAGGGTCAGCCAGCGCCCGAGCCGGCCGGGCAGCTCCTCCTGCCGTACCACCGCGTCGACATGACCCGCGGCCAGCTGTGCCTCGGCCGTGTACGCGGACGGATCGGCGTCCGGCGGGCGTACCCGTGAGCCCGCGAAGCCGATCTGGGCGCCGGGCAGTGCAAGCACGATGTCCGCGCCCGCGCCCAGGGTGGCCCAGCCACCACCCGTCGCCGGGTCGCAGGCCACCGCGACATGAGGCAGCCCCGCCGCGCGGGTCAGCGCCGACTGCCGTGCCACACGCTGGAGTTGGACCAGTGCGGGCATCCCCTCCTGCATCCGGCTGCCGCCCGTCGCGATCAGCGAGACGACGGGCAGCCGGCGCCCCCGCGCATGCGTGTAGGCCGCCTCCAGCCGGTCACCGGTCCGCTCCCCCAGCGATCCGCCGAGGAAGCCGAACTCGAAGGAGACGAGCACCGCTTCGGTGCCACCGATGAAGCCGGTGCCGCAGACGACCGACTCCTGCTCGCCGGTGCGCGCCGCGGCGCGGGCGCGCTGCTCGTCGTACCCCTGCCAGGCGATGGGCCCGTCGGGCGCCGATGTGCCCTCGGGGGCGGGCAGTTCGGTGAAGGCGGAGGTCACCCGGGCGAGAGCGGCGCGGGCCGTGAGTCGCTCAGTCACGGAGCGCCCGCTTCATGATCTTGCCCATGTCGTTGCGTGGCAGCGCCTCGAGGAAGCGCACCTCGCGAGGGCGCTTGTGCGGGGCGAGCTGGGCGGCGACATGCGCGGACAGTTCCTCCGGGGCGGGTGGCTCGGACGGATCCGCGGGCACGATCCACGCGACGATCCGCTCCCCCAGATCCGCGTCCGGCTCCCCGGTCACCGCCGCCTCCCGTACCGCCGGATGATCCAGCAGCGCGTTCTCGATCTCACCCGCGCCGATCTTGTAGCCGCCGCTCTTGATCAGGTCGGTGGCCTTGCGGCCGACGATCCGTACATAGCCGTCCGGATCACGGCTCGCCATGTCCCCCGTGCGGAACCAGCCGCCGTCGAAGGCCGACGCGGTCGCGTCGGGCCGGTTCAGATACTCCGTGAAGAGGTTCGGCCCGCGGACCTGGATCTCGCCGATTCCGTCGCTCTCGTCGACCAGCCGCAGCTCAACTCCCTTGAGGGGCGGGCCGACCGTGCCGGGCCGCGGCTCTCCGCCGGCGCGTACAGAAGTGCTCATCAGCGTCTCCGTCATGCCGTACCGCTCGATGACCCCGCGGCCGGTCGCCGCCGCGATCCGCTCATGGTCGTGCACGGGCAGCGCGGCCGAACCGGAGACCAGCAGCCGGGCCCCGGCCAGGGCCTTCGCGAGCCGCGGATCGCCGGGCAGGGCCTCGGCGATGCGGTGGTACATCGTCGGCACACCGAAGAGCATCGTGGCCCCGGACTCCAGCTCGCGCGCGACGCCCTCGGTGCTGAACCGCCCCAGATGCCGCACCTCGCCGCCCCGGCGCAGCGGGCCGAGGATGCCCAGGATCAGCCCGTGGACATGGAACAGCGGGAGGGCGTGGACGAGGACGTCGTCGGCCGTCCACTGCCAGGCGTCCTCCAGGGCGTCCAGGGTCGAGGTGATCGCACGGCGCGGCAGCACGGCGCCCTTGGGCGGGCCGGTGGTGCCGGAGGTGTAGACGATCAGGGCGGGCGCCTCGGGGGGCGGCTCGGGCGCACCCGGCGCTCCCGATGACGGCTCCGGCACCAGCGGCGCTCCTGGTCCGGTGAGCGCGATGTCAGCACGCGGCAAGTCGCTCAGCGCCGGGGGCAGTTCGGCGCCCGGCTCCGCCAGCACCAGCGACGGCGCGCTGTCCGCGAGGATGTGCGCCAGCTCCCGCTCACCGGTCTTCGGATTCAGCGGTACGGCGGGTACGCCCGCCAGCAGCGCCGCCACCACGCCCACCGCGGTCTCCAGCGTGGGGGTCGCCCAGACGGCGACCCGCCGCGTATCGGCCAGCCCGGCGGCCGACGCGCCCGCCGCCGCGGCCAGTTCGGCGTGGGTCAACGACCGGTCACCGAAGCGCAGGGCCGGCAGTGGCGACCCCGCGGCCAGAGCAGGAAAGAGAGGGGACACGCGTCGTACTCCTTGCTGTAGTCGAGTCTGACCGGTCGTCCGAACCCCGGCGCTCACCAGTCGCGGGCCTCCCGCAGCAGCCGGTCGCGAACCAGCGTGAGGTGCGGGTTGTCGGTGGTCCCGGGGCGCTGGACAAGATAGCCGGTGTTGATCGGCGGATCCTGCGGAGTGAGCAGCGCCACCAGCGTGCCGGCCGCGAGTTCGCCTCGGCAAAGGTAGCGCGGCAGGACGCTCATCCCGGCCCCCGCGGCGACGGCCGAGAGCACCCCGCGCAGATCGGGGACGGTGAGTGCGGCATGCGCGGTCAGCCGGGTGCCGAAGACATGACGCCAGTAGCGACGGGCGATGGGCAGGTCTTCCGCGTATGTCACGAGGGGCACGCCGACCAGCGCTGCGGGCCCCTCGTGCGCGATTCTGCCCTCGCCGATGCGCTCCGCCCACAGGGGTGAGGCGACCAGCACGAACTCCTCGTCCATCAGGGGTACGGAGGTCAGGGTGCGGCCTCGCGGGCGGTGGGTGGAGATCACCAGGTCGTGGTGGCCCGAGCGGAGTCCGTCGAGCAGTTCGTCAGTGAGACCCGTTGTGGTGCGCAGCCGTACCCCCTGCTCGATCAGTGGCGCGAGAGCGGGCAGAACCCTGGCGCAGAGCAGTTCGGCGGGGCCGGCGAGGTGCACGGGATCGGCCGGGACGCTCTCGTCGAGGTGTCCGCGGTCGGCGACGGCGGCGAGGGCGTCCAGCGGTGCCGCGACCCGGGCGGCAAGCCCGTCGGCGACCGGGGTCGGGGTGACGCCACGGGGCAGCCGGCCGAACAGTTCGCGTCCCAACTGCCGTTCCAGGGAGCGGATCTGGGTGGTGACGGTCGGCTGGGACAGGCCGAGCAGACGGGCGGCCGCGGTGAACGAGCCCGCCCGGTGGACGGCGAGGAAGGTCCGCAGCAGGGTCAGATCGAGCGGACCGTTCGCGGTCGCCTCCTGTGTTCCCGCCTCCGGCGTTGCCGTTTCCGGCATTCCCATCGATCCATTGGATTTCCTATGGGTCATGGTGGTGAGCCTATTGGATTCGAATGGAACTGAGACCTAGATTCGGTAACAACAACGAGACGTCACGCACAGCGGAGATATGAGATGGCGAAGATCCTGTTCGTACTGACCGGAGCCGACCACTGGACGCTCGCGGACGGCACCCGGCACCCCAGCGGCTTCTGGGCGGACGAGGCCGTGGCTCCCTACCGGGCCTTCACCGCGGCGGGCCACGAGATCGTCGTCGCCACTCCTGGCGGCGTCGTCCCCACCGTGGACAACGCGAGCCTGGCCCCCGAGGTCAACGGCGGCCCGGACGGCGCCGCCGCCGTGACCGCGGCCCTGGCGGAGATCGCCGCCCTGAAGGAGCCGCTCAAGCTGGAGGACGTCGATCTCGCCGACTACTCGGCGGTCTTCTACCCCGGTGGGCACGGTCCGATGGAGGACCTGGCGGTCGACACCCGCTCCGGCGCCCTGCTGACCGCGGCCCTGGACTCCGGCAAGCCGCTCGGCGTGGTCTGCCACGGCCCGGCCGCGCTGCTCGCCGCGCGGCGCGAGGACGGCACATCGCCGTTCGCGGGCTACCGGCTGACCGGCTTCACCAACGCCGAGGAGACCCAGGCGGGCCTCGCGGACAGGGCGAAGTGGCTGCTCCAGGACCGGCTGGTGGAGATCGGCACGGACTTCCAGGAGGGCGAGCCGTGGGCTGTGCACGTGGTCACCGACCGCAACCTTCACACCGGCCAGAACCCGTCCTCGGCCGCCCCGCTGGCCGTCGAGATCCTCAAGGCGCTGGGCTGACACCGGTCCCGCTCCCTATCCACGCGCGCCGGCGTCCATGCACTTGGCGTCCACACGCGAAGGTGGGGTGCGAACACCGCACCCCACCACGCCTCAGTGATCGAAGCCTTGATCGAAGCCTTCCCTTCCGTACCGGCGCGTCAGCGCATCGGGTCCAGGTTCATGTCCCCACGGGCCCCGCGGGCGGCCATGCCGGTGCTGCGGCGGACATCCATGGCGGCCATCGCCAGGCCGAGCAGCAGGGCCACGGCGCCCACGATGACGTTGCTGACGATCGTTCGGGTGATGTCGACGTTGCCTGCCACGACCCATGGAGAGACGATCGTCCATGCTCCGATGGCAATGGCGCACCAGGCCATGGCGTGGGTCCGCTCATAGGCCGAGCCGAACCCGCCCATGCACAGGCAGTAGGCGGCGCCGGTGATGAGGTTGCACACGGCCAGCGTGCTGAGGCCGTTGAACCCGACGATCCACGGCGAGGCGGCGAGGTACAGGCCCGTCAGCAGGGCCAGCGCCTCAATCGCCTGGGCACGGGGGGTGGTGGTCATTCGTTCGAACCGGGAGCGCATCTCGGCCAGATCGGGATGTTGCTCGATGCTGGGGTGGGTGGTCATTACGGGCCGCCTCCTATTCAGAAGCCTTTATGTGCCCTTTATCTCCGATATACGCTTGCCTGGGCATTCCCGTCAACAGCAGGCGCACAAGCACCTTTCGCCGTTGCTCCCCCGGCAGGCCGGCGCCCCGCTCAGGGGAGCGTCTGCTCGGTCCAGATGGTCTTGCCGGCGGGCGTATGGCGTGTGCCCCACCGCTGGGTGAACTGCGCAACGAGGAAGAGCCCGCGACCGCCCTCGTCGTCGCTGCCGGCATACCGCAGATGCGGTGAGGTGTGTCCGGTGTCGGAGACTTCGCAGATCAGCGTCCGATCGCGGATGAGCCGCAGCTGAATCGGTCCCGAGGCGTACCGCAGGGCATTGGTGACCAGCTCGCTCACCACCAGCTCGGTGGTGAAGACGAGGTCTTCGTCCAGGCCCCAGGCGACGGCCTGCTCGCAGACCAGGTCCCGCGCACGGCCGACCTCCTCCGGATCGGGGGCCAGCTCCCACACGGCCACCTGGTGGCTTCCCAGGGTTTGCGTGCGTACGAGAAGCAGCGCGGCATCGTCGTCCACGGGCCCCGGCAGCAGCTTCGCCACGGCCCGGTCGCACAACTCCTCCAGTGGGCGGCGGTGCTCGGTGAGCACGGCGCGCAATTCGCCCAGTTGGGAGTCGAGGTCCCGGCCCCGCCCCCGGACCAGGCCGTCCGTGAACAGCGCGATGAGGCTGCCCTCCGGCAGTTCCAGCTCCGCGCCCTCGAAGGGCAGCCCGCCCAGACCCAGCGGCGGGCCCGCGGGAAGCTCGGGGAAGGTGACCGAGCCGGTCGCGGGGTCGACGACGGCAGGGAGGAGATGCCCGGCGCGCGCCATCCGGCACAGCCCGGTCACCGGGTCGTACACCGCGTACAGACAGGTCACCCCAAGCGCCTCGTCGTGGGGTGGCGCATCGCGCTCAAGGGGGGCGGTCGCCCCCTCGTCGGCGGGTTGCCCGATCAGGTCGTCCAGGCGCGCGAGCAGCTCCTCGGGCGGCAGATCCAGCTGAGCCAGCACTCGGACGCTGGTCCGCAGCCGGCCCATGGTGGCTGCGGCGCGCAGGCCGTGCCCGACCACGTCCCCCACGACAAGACCCACCCGCGTGCCCGACAGGGGGATCACGTCGAACCAGTCGCCGCCGACCCCCGCCATGACGTCCGCGGGCAGATAGCGGTACGCCGGCTCGAGTCCGCTCAGCCTCGGCAGATTCTGCGGCAGCAGACTGCGCTGGAGCATCAGTGCGGCCGTGTGCTCCCGCGTGAAGCGGCGGGCGTTGTCGATGCATACCGCGGTCCTGGCGACGAGTTCGTCGGCCACCGCCAGCTCGCCGATGTCGAACGGGTCGTGGTTCCGGTCCCGCGCGAACGTGACGATGCCCAGCGTGGCCCCCTCGGCCCGCAGCGGGACGACGAGCCGCGAGCCCGGAAGCTCCTCACCCCGCTCGTCCGTCGGGTGTTCCAGGACCGGCTTGCCCAGGGTCAGGCCGCGTGCCTGGGGCGAGTCCGCCGGGTAGTCGATCCGCTCCCGCTCCGCGGGCGGTGTTTCCCCCGGCTGTGTCTCCCCGGTGCCGTGCCCTCCCCCCACCCGGATCAGGCTTCCCGTCCACACATTGGCCAAGGGCGGCTGATCCCCTTCCAGGACGTCCTCAAGAAGGTCGACCGTGACCGCGTCGGCGAACTGCGGGACGGCGACCGCGGAGAGCTCGCGCGCCGTGCGGGCCATCTCCAGGGTCGTGCCGACGTGTCCGCCCGCGCGTACGAGCAGATCCAGCCGCTGCTGCGCGAGATAGCGGTCGGTGATGTCCACCGTCTCCTCGCACACTCCCAGCGAGACGCCCTTGGCGTCCTGCAGCCGGTAGTACGAGCAGGACCAGACATGGTCGCGGTCGGGGTCCACGGGCGGGCGGCCGCGGTAGTGGAGTTCGATGACGGGCTTACCGGTGGCGAGCACCTGTCGCATCATCTCCTCCAGCGTCGGCGGATACCGCGTGGACAGGACCTTGCCGTGGCTCACCATCTCGTCCGGGCCCAGGCCCAGATACTCCGAGTTACCCATCTCCTGATAGAGGGCGGCGTTCGTCCAGACCACGCGCAGGTCCGTGTCGTAGATGGCAAGACCGACGGGTGACTCGGTGGCCAGCCCACGGAGCATGGACTGCTGCGCCTCCCACTGCTCGGTCTCCTCCGCATCGGCGATCGCCAGCAGCCGGGCGGGGCCGGCCCGGTCGTGGGACACGGAGAGCACCGCGGAGACCACCCGGACGGTGTGGCCGTCCCGGTGCCGCATATCGAGCGTGCGGGTGCCGTCACGCTCCACGACCGCGTGCTGCCCTCCCGCAGTGCCGACCAGCAGGCTGTCGATCGGGCGCCCGAGCACTTCCTCGGGCGGGTATCCCAGCAGCCCCTGCGCCTTCGGACCCCAGCCGACGATCGTGTCGTCGGCGTCCAGCACCGCCGCGGCCGCTCGCGTGACATCCAGCGGGCCGCGCAGGCCGTTGTCCCCGAGGGCGTTCAGCGCGCTCGTGGCAGCTGCCTCGCGCTTCATGAGGCCTCCGCCCATCGGGCGGCCAGGAGCAGCGCGATGTCATCGGGCCGGTCCGGGGCCTGCGTGGCCTTTCGGATGAGGTGGTCCGCCGTCTCGGCGAGCGAGGCCGAGCCGATCTCGGCTTCGAGCGTGCTGCGCAGCCGGTCGATGCCGAGGTCGATGTCCACTCCCGCCTCCTCCACCAGTCCGTCGGTGTACAGGGCGAGCACCGCGCCCGGCTCCAGGAACAGTTCGGTGACGGGGTACGCGGCCTTGACGTCGACGCCGAGCACGACGCCGCCGCGGAGGTCGAGTACGTCGGTCCCGCCGTCGGGGTGCCGCAGCAGGGGCTGCGGGTGCCCGGCCCGCACGGCCTGTGTGGAGCCGGTCTCCGGGTCGAGGAGGACGTAGCAGCAGCTGGCGAACTGGCCGGGATCGAGGTCGATGAGCAGTCCGTTGGTGCCGCTCATCACCTCCTGCGGATCGTGCCCGCTGAGCGCGAAGGCGCGTACGGCGCTGCGCAGTTGCCCCATCGTGGCCGCGGCGGAGACACCGTGTCCCTGCACGTCGCCGATGACCAGGGCCAGCCCCTGGTCGGTCTCGACGACGTCGTACCAGTCGCCGCCCACCTCCATGCCCTGGGTGCCGGGGAGGTAGCGCCCCACCGTGTCGACGTTTTGCAGCACGGGCAGCCGGTGCGGCAGCAGGGCGTCCTGCAGCCCGCGGGCGAGGGCGGCCTCGGTGTCGTAACGCTGAGCCCGCTCAAGAGCCTGCGCGATGAGTCCGGCCAGGGCGGTCAGCACCGTGCGCTCCTCGGCGCTGAAGTCGCGCGGCTGGTCGAAGCCCAGGATGCAGGTGCCGACCGGGCGTCCGGAGGCGATCAGCGGCAGGAAGGCCCTGGCGCCGACATTGGCGTCCATGGGGATGCCCGGATAGGCCTCGGCCAGGCGCTCCATGGACTCGAAGAAGATGGGGCGGCCGGAGGTGAGCGTCTCGACACCGGGCAGCCGGGCGTCGAGCCCCACGCCGTCGAAGGGGGAGAGGAAGCCTTGCGGAAAGCCGGTCTCCCAGGCCAGATAGAGGTGTCTCTCGCTCATCAGGTAGATCGCCAGTTGACGGCCGCCGAAGGCGGGCAACAGTTCCTCGGTGACCACGGCGGACACCTGGCGGGCGGTGACGGCTTCGGTCAGCGCGATGGCCAGGGCGACCGGGCGGTACGGTGCCGGCGCCTGGTCGGCCGTGGAGCCGAGTCCGGTGCCGGGCAGGACCATGGACCCGGGCCTGTACGGGGGTTGTTCCGCGGCTGTGAGCGTGGCGGTCAGTCCGCCGTGCCCCGGGTAGAGGGACACGGACACCCAGTCATCGGCCCCGCCACGGGCCAGGAAGTGAACGGGGTCGCTGGAGAGCAGGGCGGCCCGGTAGTGATCCTCGTAGGCGTCGTTGTCGAACCAGGGCACGACCTCCCACAGAACGCGCCCTACCAGCTCGGCCTGCGGGCGGCCCAGGAGGGTCTCCGCGCTGTGGTTGAGGTAGGTGATCCGCCCGAGCCGGTCGAGCGAGAAGACGCCGCGCGGGAGCCGGTCGGTCGCCTCACCGACGATCGGCCCGGTGCCGAGGTCCACCAGAGAGCCGGTCAGCCGGGTGCCCGGGCCGCCGCCGGGCCGGTCCGCACGCCAGGAGAACTCCAGCAGATGCGGCCGGCTGTCAGGGCCTTGGAGCCGTATCCTGTGCGAGGTCGGCGTGCCCGACTCGGCCACCTGGCGGGCGACGATCCACAGGCCGTACACGTCCTCCGGCGCAAGCCGCTCGGCCAGTGCCTCGAAGGCGTCGGCGCCGGTCGCCGAATCGACGCCGAGAATCCCGTACAGCTCGTCGTCGGCGCTGACGACGCCGCGGTCGAGGTTCCATTCGACGTTGCCGACGCGCACCGGCGTCGTGGTGACGGTGGGCAACTGGACGGGCACCGGTTCGCCGTCCCATTCGACGGTCCTGCCGTCGTCGGACAGTCGGGCGAGGGCGGCGCCGAGCCACTTCGCGGCATTGTGCAGCCGCAGCCGGTCGGCATGGCTCACCGGGGTGCCGGGCGTCGCCGCACGGAGCACCGCCAGTACCCCGAACCTCTCGCGGCCGCTGACGACCGGCGCGTACAGCGAGCCGAACGGGAACGGCAGCCCCGCCATGAGCTGCGGGAACCGCCGCATGGCCTCCTCGGCGTCCGCGAGATGGATGGCCTGTCCCGAACGGTGGGCCTCGGCCACCGGGAACGGCCGGTTCACATGCATACGCCACCAGGGCCGGAACAGCCGGCCGGGCAGCCCCGCCAGCACGGCCAGCCGCAGCAGTCCCGGCGTACTGGAGCGCAGATAGACGCCGCCGGCGTATCCGCCGACCCCTTCGATCGCCCTTACGGTGGTCTGCGCGAGCATCAGGGGCAATTCGTCCGGAACTCGGTCGATGCCCCTTGGCCTCTCGGGTGTCGGTCTCTCGGACATCGCCCCGCTCTCGCTCAGCGGCAATTGCCCGGCCGCGCGGTACCAGGTCACACAGCCAGCATGCTCCCCGGCGGCAGTGCAGCGCATCTCAGTCGGCCCGCTCGGCGGGCCGTGCCGAAGCCGCGTGGTACGCGGGCCCGGCACGTCCCGGGACAGCACACCTAGGACGCCTCGACAGCCGCCTTGATCCGCCGCGCGAACGCGTCGGCGTCCTTGCGTGCCGCGCTCAGCGCGAGACCCACCAGCAGCTTGCCGATGCCATGGCCCTCCAGGCGGTTGAAGACACGCAGCCGGGTCCTGCCCTCGAGGGTGGCTTCAAGGTCGTAGCCGCCCTCGGTCGCCGTCACGAGATTCTTCGACAGCTCGGTCCAGCGAATCCTGTTGGACGGCACGAACTCACTGATCCGGAACTCCCTGTGGGTCGTCATCCCGGCGTCCTTGACCGTGCTCTTGTAGACGGTTCCGACCGCGGTCGGGCCGTCCGTCGTCTTCGCCATCTGCTGCACCCGGGGGCTGAACTTGGGGTCGTTCTCGCCGTTGGCGAGGAAGGCGAAGACCTCCTCGACGGGGCGGTCGATCTCGACCGTTCCCTCGAACTGACCGGCCATGCTTCCTCCACTGATCGTTCGTGCCCGGCTGCGGTGTGCGGGCATCTTCCCAGAGGCGCCCGGAGCCGTCCGGCAGACTCGCGCGGCCCGCCCGCGCACGTTCGACGCCGTTCACCCGCCCATGGCCGCCGGTGGGTGAGGCGTGCCGGACGGCCGTGTCCGCCCGTGGCCCCGGCCGTTGCTCAGGGCATGACCAAGACTCATCGCCTTCTCGCCGCCGTGGCTCTCGCCACCGGCGCCTCCGCACTCGCCGCGCCGGCCGCGAGCGCCGCCGACGCCCCGGGCCGGCTCATGCAGCCGGTGTCCGTCACGGGCGTGGTCGACGACCTCGCCGCGAGCCCCCTTCCCGCCGAGAACCGTGCCGAGGTGCCGTCGGTCTCCCGCGGGCTGGGCGGCCTCGACGGGCTCGGCAAGGTGAACGAGCTGCACCAGCTCACCGACCTGGGCGCGCCGGTGACCGGGCTGCTGCCCGCTGTGCAGTAGCGACGGCGGGAGCAGCGGCGGGCGAGCCCGCGACCCGGCCGGTGCGCCGGGGGGCGGGTTCGCGCGCGCGGACGCTCCGAACAGACCTCTGGGAGACCACCGTGGCCCACCGCCCCGCCCTGTCCCGGCGCCTGACCGTCGTGGCCGCCGTCCTCGGCCTGCTTCTCGCGCTCCACACGAGTGCGTCGCCCGCGGACGCCGGACAGACCGACGGGGCCGGACATCGGGCCCGCCGCCCGGCAGTGACCACAGTCCCCGCCGCGCCGGGCAGCACGACCGCGCTGACCGGCTATGCCGTCCAGTCGACGGCCAAGGTCTCGGACCCACCGGCCGCGGTCTCGAGCCCCGGCTACCCGGCCACTGGCTGGTATCCGACCGGACCACGCTCCACGGTGCTCGCCGCCCTCCTCGCCCATGGCAAGTACGCGGACCCGTTCTACTCCACCAACCAGAAGAAGATCCCGGCCGCGGACTTCACGGTCCCGTGGTGGTACCGCTCGGACTTCACCGTCACCGATACCTCTGGGCCCGTCCTGCCCGATGGGGGGCAAGGAGGGCGCACCTACCTCGACTTCAGCGGAGTGATCTCCGCCGCCGACGTGTACGTCAACGGCAGCCAGGTCGCGGACAAGAGCGCGGTCGCCGGTGCGTACACGCACCATGAACTGGACGTCACCGCCCTGGTCAGGGCGGGCACCAACACCGTCGCGTTCCGCGTCCAGCCCAACGAGCCCAACAAGAACCTCACCATGGGCTGGATCGACTGGATCCAGCCCCCGCCCGACGAGAACATGGGCATCGCGCGCGATGTACTGGTGCGCCGCGGCGGCCCGGTGGCGCTGCGCGACACGCACGTGGTCACCAACCTCGCGGTGCCCTCGCTCTCCTCCGCCGATGTGACCGTCAAGGCGCAGGCCCGCAACGAATCGGCGAACCCGGTCACGGCGACCGTCTCCGGCACCGTCGGTGACGCCACCTTCAGCCAGGACGTCTCGCTGGCCGCGCACCAGACGAAGACGGTCACGTTCGCCCCGGCCGGCTACCCGCAACTGCGCCTGCGCGCACCGCGCGTGTGGTGGCCCGCCTCGATGGGCGAGCAGCCGCTGTACGACCTCGATGTGAGTGCCACCGTCTCGGGAGCCGTCTCGGACAGCGCACACAAGACGTTCGGCATCCGGGACGTGAAGGCGCCGCTGAACAACGACGGCGCCCGCCAGTACAGCGTCAACGGCCGCCCGCTGCTCATCAAGGGCGGCGGCTGGTCCCCCGACGAGTTCCTGCGCTGGGACCGTACGTACGTCGAGGATCGGCTGAAGTACGCCCTCGACCTGGGGCTCAACACCATCCGACTGGAAGGACACATCGAGCCGGACGAGTTCTTCGACCTCGCCGACCGCTACGGCGTGCTGACCCTGCCCGGCTGGGAATGCTGCGACAAATGGGAGGGCAACAACAACGGCAGCGAGGCCGGGGACAAGTGGGGCGCCGCCGACTATCCGGTGGCGAAGGCCTCGATGGCCGCGGAGGCGGCCCGGCTGCGCGACCACCCCAGCGTCATCTCCTTCCTGATCGGCAGCGACTTCGCCCCCGACGCGACGATCGAGAAGAACTACCTCGACGCCCTCAAGGCGGCCGACTGGTCCACCCCGGTCGTCGCGGCGGCATCCGACAAGTCATCGCCGATCTCGGGCAGTTCGGGCATGAAGATGACCGGCCCCTACGACTGGGTCCCACCGAACTACTGGTACGCCAAGCGCGAGGGCGGGGCCACCGGCTTCAACTCCGAGACCAGCGCGGGCCCCGACATCCCCACGCTCGACACCCTGCGCCGCATGATGTCCCCGGCGGAGCTGGACACCCTGTGGAAGAACCCGTCCGCCAAGCAGTACCACCGCTCCCCTTCGAGCACCTTCAGCACACTCAAGATCTACGGCAGTGCCCTGGCGGGACGGTACGGCGCGGCCACCGGCCTCGACGACTACGTACGCAAGGCGCAGCTCGCCCAGTACGAGAATGTGCGGGCGCAGTTCGAGTCGTACGGACGCAACGCCACCGATGCCGCGAAGCCCTCCACCGGGGTCGTGTACTGGATGTTCAACAGCGGCTGGACCTCCCTGCACTGGCAGCTGCTCGACCGCTGTCTGGACCAGGGTGGCGCCTACTTCGGGGCCAAGAGGGCCAATGAGCCGCTGCACGTCCAGTACTCCTACGACAACCGGTCGGTGGTCGTCGTGAACAACCGCCACGCCGCCGCCTCGGGCCTCACCGCACGCGTGACGCTCTTCACCACGGACGGCGCCGAGAAGTACGACAGGACCGCGTCCGCGCTGACCGTGGCGGGCGACGGCGCGAAGACCACCGCGCTGACCCTGCCCTCGTCCGTCGCCGGTCTGTCCACGACGTATCTGGCCAAGCTGGTGCTCACGGACGGCGGGGGCAAGGAGGTGAGCCGTAACGTCTACTGGCTCTCCACCAAGACCGATGTCCTCGACTGGAACAACACCGACTGGTACTACACGCCCACCACCGCCTACGCCGACCTCAAGGGACTGTCCTCGATGGCACGGGCGACCGTGTCCACGACGGCGAGCACCGCGGCGGGCGGCGACGGGACGTCCACGACCACGGTCACGGTACGCAACACGGGAGGCGGCAAGACGCCGGCGCTGCTCACCGACGTCCATCTGGTGAATGCCGACGGCGTGCCCGTGCTGCCCGTGCAATGGTCCGACAACCAGGTGAGCCTCTGGCCCGGCGAGTCGGCAACGCTCACGGCCACCTACCGCACCGCCGATCTGCACGGTTCCACACCTCGGCTGCGGATCTCCGGCTGGAACACTCCGACGAAGACGGTGCCGGCCTCCGCGCTCAGCAGCCGAGGCCGCTGAGCCCGGGTGGTCGTCGGGCCGGCGGCCCAGCGGCTGGTGGGCGCGGTCGGACTCCTTGCACGGTCGGACTTCCTTGATCGGGGCGTCATCCGGCAGTGCATGGCGGCCTGGTCGACGCCGCGGACCGGGGCTGACCGAGCCGCTCGTCCTGCTCGCCGAAGGCACGGTTCCCCCGGCGGCGATCTCCAACTCCCCGAACCGGCGCGTCAGGCCCGACGGGCAGCGGCTCTTCTTCTTGAGCCGTACGACCACGGTCCGTGAGCTATGTTGAGCACGAATGGCAGGAGAAGGAGTGACACCGGTGCCACCAAGGCAGCAGCAGGCACGCGCACAGGCGTCTGCGATCACGCCGGGGAGGCAGTCCCCCGAGGCTGAGGCTGCGCCCACGGACAGAGTTCTCGCACTGTTCGGCGGCCACCGGCTGTCCCCCGCCCAGCGGCGCATCGCGCAGTACATCGTCGACCACCTCACCGAAGCCGCGTTCATGTCGATCACCGACCTCGCGGAACGCGTGGGCGTGAGCCAGCCGTCCGTCACCCGCTTCGCGTCCTCCCTGGGCTTCAGCGGCTTCCCCGCGCTCCGGGAGGCTCTGCAGCCGATCGCGCTCAGCGCGGTCGCCGGTTCACCGGACACCCGGGAAGAGATCCGCCGCAATGAACTGCAGGCGGCCGTCGACGCCGAGATCGACAACCTGGAGAGTCTGCGCCGGCTCCTCGCCGACGCCAACCAGGTGCTCGACGTCGGCCGCGAACTGGCCCGGTCGGTGCCGCTGACGATCCTGGGTCTGCGGATCTCGGTCTCGCTCGCGGAGTACTTCGCCTACGCGGCCCGGCGGATCCATCCCGATGTGCGCACGGTGACCCGCGGAGGCAGCGTCGCGTACGACGCGCTGCTCCAGGCGCGGGAGGCGGGCGGGACGTGGGTGCTGGCGTTCGCGATGCCCAGGCACGCCAAGGAGACCCTGGCGGCGATGCGCGCCGCGCGCAGCACCGGGCTGCGCGTCGCGCTCATTTCCGACCTGTCGCTGGGGCCGCTCGTGGACGAGGCCGACGTGGCGCTGACCGCCCACACGGGCTCGCGGCTCGTGTTCGACTCGTACGCGGCTCCGGGGGTGCTTTCCGCGGCCCTCCTGCAGGCCATGGCCGACGCTGATCCCCAGCGCACGCAGATGCGGCTCGAGGGCTACGAGCAGGTCGCGGAGCAGCACACCTTCTTCCTGGAGGACTGACCGACCCCCGTCCCCGCGAGGGAGGGGGCGGCTTATGCTGCCAACTATTGGCATGAAATTTTTCATACCCTTGCGTACTCGACGGTATATATATTTACTGCACTGGTGGTCGGTACGGGACGCCCCGACGTCGCGAGCCAGACCCACACCCTCATCACCAAGGAAAGCGGCAGTCCGCACGATGCACACCACGCCTTGCCCCGCCGCACGCGGCGCTCTCCGCAGGAAGCAGCCGGGCCGGTACAGCTCGCGGGCCTTGCCCGGAACCGCATGACACTGCGCATCAGGGTCGCCGGCAGCGGCGAGCCCCCGCAGTCCACATAGCCGAACACCCAGGGACGTCGCACCTCCTCGCGCCGACCCCATGGTGTTCCAAGCGGGCACTCCGTCCCCTATCGGATTGCCCATGGCGGCCCCGGTCAACCCCTGGGCCGGGGCCGCCACAAATCTCCGCGATCAGAGCCGATCCGCACACCTCCGGAAGCGATGACGATGTCCCAGACGTTCTCACCGATCAGCTCGGACTGGCCTTACCAGGTCAAGACCCCCGGCAGCCCCGACTGGGAACGCACGGCGGCCCGATGGCTGCGCGACCTCCTGCCGGCCCGCTATGCCGGCTACTCCACGCTCACCCGGCACCACATACTTCTCGCGCGCCACGCCCAGCTGCAGCTTCAGCACGAGATCCGCGCGGTGCGGACCGCGCTGCAGACCAGCCGGTCGGAGCTGCCCACCCTCGGGGTCTCCGAGGTGATCATCGAGAGCACCATCAGGATGTACGCGACGGAGCTCGAGCAGCTCAATCGCCTGGCCCGTGGCGTACGGCTCATCACCGAGGCGTTCCAGGCGGGCAGCGCGCCGGTGCCGCGCAGGCGGGTGCACGCGTAGGGCCTGCGACCGGCCCAGGAGTCCCTCGGGACCGTGCCGCAACCCCGAGTCGACGTGCCGGAAAGACGTGCCGGGCCAAGACTGGAGGGTGTGAGCCCGGACGTGAGGCGTGTGGCCGTCGTGGGCGACTGCCCGCTCTTTCGGCGCGGTGTTGCCCAGGTGATCGGAACCGCCCCCGACCTCGAGCTCATCGCCGGCGCACGGTCCGTCGATGAAGTCGAGGACCGGCTGATGAGCGGCGATGTCGTCGTACTCGACCTTCAACCGGCGACCACATACGTCGCGGCCGTCGTCTCCCGGCTCGCCGGGCAGGGGATGGCCGTGCTCGTCATGTGTTCCTACCCGCTGACCGATATCGAGCCGCCGATGCAGGCAGGCGCGCGCGGGTGCCTGAGCAGGCAGGCCGGCGAGGAAGAACTGCTGGCGGCAGTCAGGCTCGTTGGTTCCGGCGGCTCGTACGTCTCCGCGGTGTTCGCCCTGCACCCCTCTTCCGAACCGTCAAGCCATGTCACGGACCGGGAACGGCAGATCCTGGAGTTGGTCGCCCACGGCGAGACCGATCACGGCATCGCCGTCCGGCTCGGGATCAGCGAGCACACGGTGCATTCGCATCTGGACCGGCTCCGCGACAAGATCGGCTGCCGTCGGCGGGCCGACCTCACTCGCTTCGCCATCGATCACGACATCATTCCGCCGTCCTCGGCGCAGAGGTAGAACTACCCCGGATCCAGTAGGCGTTTCTGCCCTTTGCGCGCCCCGGCGCCGAGGCGACACTTGAGCGAGAAGCCTTTCGCCTCTGTGTTATGCGCCGGGAGGAGTGGCCCCATGAGTGCCATCTTCGGTGAGAACCTCACGTTCACTCAGGAGGACGGCGGCGATGTGGAACTCGTCGTCTTCGGTGACGACAAATACGCCCGGTACGAGACGATGGACGGCTATTCGGTCGTCTACGACAAGGAGCAGGACGGATACTGCTACGCCGGGCTGAACGGATCAGGAACCGAGCGGTACTTCACGTCGACGGGCGTACGCATCGCGGATGGGCCGCCGGAAGGTCTGCCGCGCCACCTGAGGGAGGGTCAGAAATACCGCAGGAAACAGGTGACGGACCGGTTCGCCACGATGATACCGCCGGAAGACCGGGCAGCCTTTTCCCCGGAGGCCATGCTGACCTTCGGCCCCAACCAGGGCCTGCTGCCCGGTGACAGGGTGAGTGAAGGCGACGTACAGGGGCTCACCATCCTCGTCACCTTTCCCGGCACGGACACGGACGTCACGCCCGGCGATGTCGACTCCATGCTGAACAGCCCGAATTTCAGCGCGAACGGGAACCGTTGCTCCGTCAAGGAATTCTTCCGAACGATGTCGACGGACCGTCTCCACTTCACGAACACCGTCGTCGGACCCTTCAGGATGAGCCGCCCCAGGCTGGCGTACGCCAACATCGAGGGCCTGCTGGTGCCGGAGGCGATCCAAGCGGCGTTCGACGCGGGAGTCGACTTCACCCGGTTCGATTCGCAGGGGCGCGGCGTCGTCGACTCGGTATGCATCATGTATGCGGGCAGGACCGAGTACAAAGGTGACTTGTGGCCGCACAACTTCGTACACCGGAAGAATTACGACGGCATGCGGACCGACCTCTACACCGTCACCAGCATGGGGCGCACATCCGCCGACCTGAGTATCGGCACCTACTGCCACGAGAGCGGGCATCTGCTGTGCCGCTGGCCGGATCTCTATGACTACGGAACAGCCGAGAGAGAAGGCGACGACTTCACCAGTGCGGGAATGGGCACGTACTGCGTGATGGGAGCCGGAAACCACCTGGGCGACGGCCGCTCGCCCTCTCCCGTGTGCACATATCTGCGCCGGCTCGTCGGCTGGTGCGGCCAGGACGTCGACATCGCGGCAGCAGGCGATTACGAGGCCATACACGGGGACTACGACACCGCCCTCATCTACGAGAACCCGCGGCGCAAGGACATCGAGTACTTCCTCGTCGAGAACCGGACCCGCGACGACTTCGACGCGAGCCTGACCGCGAGCGGACTCGCCGTCTACCACTGCGACATCAAAGGGTCGAACGAATTCCAGCAGGGCACGCAGACTCAGCACTACCAGTGCGCGCTCATGCAGGCGGACGGTCATCTGGATCTCGAAACCAATGCCAATCAGGGCGATGGCGGAGATCTGTACGGACCGGCCGAGGGCACCGCCGTGTCGCACAGCAGCCGCCCGGCGTCGGTGTGGTGGGACGGAACCGAGTCGGGCCTCACGATCTCGGACATCAGCGCCCCCGGGCCAGTGATCACGTTCCGCACCGGGGCCCGGGCGCCGGCCGGGGCCGTCGCCTCCGGCAAGTCCTCGCCCGCGGCGAAGATCCCCGCGGGGAGCGCGGGAGACCTGACCGACACCATCACGCTGCAGGGGGTGGGAACGGTCCGGGAGTTGGAGATCTCGTTCGACATCGAGCACCCCACCATCGGCAATCTGCGCGTGGTGCTGCTGTCGCCGACGGGGCGTCGGGCCGTGATCCACAACCGTACGGGCGGTGACACCAACGACCTTCGGCTCTCGCTCGATTCAAGGCCGCCGTCGCTGCTGGCGCCGCTGGTCGGCGAGGGCGTTGCGGGTGCCTGGAAGCTGAAGATCACCGACGCGGGGCGCCGCGGCGCCGGAACGCTGCGGCACTGGGATCTGCATGTGAGGACGGCCGATTGACCTGCTCGGACCGGTCCTGCTCGCAGCCGCTTCCGCGGGGTGCCCGGACCCGGCCCTGAGCGCACCATGAAGTCATGGACGCATCGATCGGTGACTTCAGCTCACCAGGGCGCCTCGCCGCGCCCGGCGAAGGCATCGGCCTGGACGAGCTGGCCCTTGCGGCCCGTAACCACGGGCTGCCGCTGGAGGCGCTGCGCTACGACCTCACGCCGGACGGACTGCACTACCTGCTGATCCACTACGACATCCCCGCCGCCTCCGCCGACGAGTGGGAGCTCACGGTCGGCGGCCGGGTGCGCACGCCGCTGACCCTGGACATGCGGCGGCTGCGGTCCCTGGCTGCCGTCACCCAGCGCGTCACGATGGAGTGCGCGGGCAACGGCCGGGCCCGTCTGGAGCCACGGCCGGTGAGCCAGCCGTGGCTGGTCGAGGCGGTCGGCACCGCCGAGTGGACCGGGGTGCCGCTGCGCACCGTGCTCGCCGAGGCCGAGCCGGACACAGACGCCGTCGAGGCCGTATTCACCGGAGCCGACCACGGTGTCGAACGCGGCGTCGAGCAGGACTACCGGCGCAGCCTCCCGCTGCCCCTGGCCACCGGCGACGATCCCGAGGTGCTTCTCGCGTACGCGATGAACGGCCGCCCTCTGCCACCGCAGCACGGACATCCGCTCCGGCTGATCGTCCCCGGGTGGTACGGCATGGCGCATGTGAAATGGCTGCGCGACATCACGCTGACCGACACCCCCTACACCGGATTCCAGCAGGCGACGGCGTACCGCTACCGGCAGTCGGCCGACGATCCCGGGGAGCCGGTCACCAAGATCGCCCCACGGGCCCTGATGGTCCCGCCCGGATTTCCCGACTTCATGTCCCGCAACCGTGTCGTACGTCCCGGCGAGGTACGCCTGGAGGGCCGGGCCTGGTCCGGCCGGGCGCCGGTGGCAAGGGTGGAGGTGAGCACCGACGGCGGCGGCTCCTGGAGCGAGGCCGGCCTCTCCCCCGAGGACGGGCACCGGTGGGCCTGGCGGCGCTGGCAGACGTCCTGGGCCGCGACGCCGGGCAGCCATGTGCTCGCCGTCCGCGCCACCGACGCGGACGGCCACACACAGCCCCTGACACAGCCGTGGAACCGCGGCGGGTTCGCCAACAACCTCGTCCAGCGGGTCCGGGTCCTGTGCCTGGAGGACGGCTGAGCCGTCCGCCGTGGCGACTGAGCCGTCCGCCGTGGCGACTGAGCCCTCCGACGTGCGAGCGCCGCGAGGGGCAGGAAGACTGGAGTCATGGCCACCAAGGCAAAGGCGTTCCTGGAGGGTGGTCCGGACGATCTGCCCGAGCGCATCGTCCCGATCACCCCTCCCGGATACGACCTCAAGATTCCGTACCTCGGCGGGTACGAGCACTTCAAGGCGACGCCTCGGCACAAGGAGACCGATGAGGGACGGCTGACTGTCTACGAGTGGTGGGAACGGACAGAGGTCCCCGGATAGCGTCCGTCCGGCATCACCCCGCGGCGTCGAGCCTTGCCCGCTGCTCCGCCGTCAGGTCCACGTCCACCGCGCCCAGGCTCTCGTCGAGCTGCGCCACCGAGGAGGCGCCGACCAGCGGGGCGGCGCTGCGGCCGGCTGATAGGTGCGGACCCGCCTGGTTCGTCCGTCACTTCGACTGATCGGGCCGGCCGCCACCGAGCTCGCCCGGAGTGACGTGCTCTCCCGGCCTCGAAAGCTCATCGACCGCGTCGACGCCCACCACCGCGCCGGTGCGCTTCTTGCCTCCGCGCCGCAGCCGGCGCTCGAGCCAGCTCGCGAAGGTGGTGAGCGCGAAGTTCAGCAGGACGAAGACCACGGCGACGATGGTGAAGCTGGCGATGGTGTTCGCTCCGTAGTTCGCGCTCATCGGGCGGACCGACGCCAGCAGTTCGGAGAAGCCGAGCAGCGCGCCGCCGAGCGCGGTGTCCTTCACGATGACCACCATCTGGCTGACGATCGCGGGAAGCATCGCGGTGATCGACTGCGGCAGCAGCACAGACCGCATCGTCTGCCCCTTGCGCATGCCGATCGCCTTGGCCGCGTCGGTCTGCCCCGTGGGGAGGGAGAGAATGCCCGCCCGTACGATCTCGGCGAGCACCGAGGCGTTGTAGAGGACGAGACCGGTGACCACCGCGTAGAGCGGCCGGCTGTCGGGACTGATGTCGGTGTACTGGGCGTACGCCGCGTTCGCGAAGAGCATCAGGATCAGCACCGGGATGGCGCGGAAGAACTCCACGACCGTGCCGGCCGCGCCCCGTACCCACCAGTGGTCGGAGAGCCGGGCGATACCGAAGAACGCCCCGAGCGGCAGCGCGATGACCATGGCCAGGGCGGCGGCCTTGAGCGTGTTCCTGAGTCCCGGCACCAGGTATGTCGACCAGGCGCGGGAGTCTGTGAAGAACGGCTTCCACTTGATCCATTCGAGCTGGTTCTTGTCCATGAGGCTCAGGACCACCCACCAGACCACCGCCGCGAGCGCGACCAGGAACACCACCGTGAACAGCACATTGCGCCGCTTGGCGCGCGGCCCCGGGGCGTCGTAGAGGACGGAGGTCATCGCTTCACCGCCGCCTTCTTGCTCACCCAGCCGAGGAACAGTCCGGTCGGGAGCGTCAGGCAGATGAATCCGAACGCGAAGATGGCGGAGATGAGAATGAGCTGAGCCTCGTTCTCGATCATTACCCGCATCAGCGCCGCGGCCTCGGCCACACCGATAGCGGCGGCCACGGTGGTGTTCTTGATCAGTGCGATCAGCACGTTCGCCAGCGGACCCACCACGGAGCGGAATGCCTGCGGAAGAACGACCAGTCTCAGGACCTGGGAGAAGCTCAGGCCGATGGCACGTGCTGCCTCCGACTGACCGATGGGCACGGTGTTGATGCCGGACCGCAGCGCCTCACACACGAAAGCGGATGTGTAGGCGATCAGGCCGAGCACGGCGAGCCTGAAGTTGATGGTCTTGAAGTTGTCCGAGCCGAGACTGACGCCGAGCGTCTGGAAGAGGCCCAGCGAGGTGAAGACGATGATCACCGTCAGCGGGATGTTCCGCACCACGTTGACGTAGGAGGTGCCGAAGCCGCGCATCAGGGGCACAGGGCTGACCCGCATGGCCGCCAGGAGCGTTCCCCAGATCAGGGCGCCGACGGCGGAGTAGAAGGAGAGCTGCACCGTCACCCAGAAGGCCCCCAGGATGTTGTAACCCTCAAGAAAGTCGAACACGATCTCCCGGCCTTCCGCGTGTGTGAAGCCTTCCCCGTGAGTGAAGGGCGAGGCGCGCCGCCGCGACGGGCGGCGCGCCGGTCAGGCACCCGCTTCAGCTGACGATGACGCCGATCTTCGGTGCGGGCTCGTTCTTGTAGCCGGCCGGGCCGAGGTTCTTGTTGACGTACTCCTGCCAGGAGCCGTCCTGGACCATCTTCTCCAGGGCGGTGTTGATCTTGGCCTTGAGATCGCTGCCCTTCTCGACACCGATGCCGTAGTTCTCGTTGCTCAGCTTGAAGCCGCCCAGCTTGAACTTGCCCTTGAACTCGGGCTGCGCGGCGTAGCCGGCGAGGATCGCGTCATCGGTGGTCAGGGCGTCGATGACCTTGTTCTCCAGGCCGGTCAGGCACTCGGAGTAGCCGCCGTACTCCTGCAGCTGGGCCTGCGGCGCGATCTTCGTCTTGACGTTCTGCGCGGAAGTGGACCCGGTGACCGAGCAGAGCTTCTTGTTGTTCAGGTCTTCGGGCTTCTTGATGGAGTTGTCGTCCGCCCGGATCAGGACGTCCTGGTGCGCCAGCAGGTAGGGGCCGGCGAAGTCGACCTTCTTCTGCCGCTCCGGTGTGATCGAGTAGGAGGCCACGATGTAGTCGACATCGCCGCGCTGGAGCAGCGTCTCGCGGTCGGCGCTCTTGGCTTCCTTCCACTCGATGTCGCTGGGCTTGTAGCCGAGCTGCTTGGCCACATACGTCGCCACATCGACATCGAGCCCCGTGTACTTGCCGTCCGGGGTCTTCAGGCCGATGCCTGGCTGATCGAACTTGATGCCAACAGTGATCGTTTTGTCACTGCTGCCCGACGTGCTCGTGCTGCTGTCGTCGGATCCACAGGCCGTGGCGGTCAGAGACAGCGCGAGCGCGGCGGCTGCTGCGGCAGAAACCATACGAAGCTTCATGGTGATCATCCCTAGTGCTCAAGGGTCCGGCTCAGTGGTGAAGGATCTTCGAAAGGAAGTCCTTGGCTCGATCGCTGCTCGGATTGCTGAAGAACTGATCGGGCGTCGTCTCTTCCACGATCCGGCCGTCCGCCATGAAGACCACACGGTTGGCGGCCGAACGGGCGAATCCCATCTCATGGGTGACAACGACCATCGTCATTCCGTCCCGCGCGAGCTGCTGCATGACCTCCAGCACCTCATTGATCATCTCCGGGTCGAGCGCGGATGTCGGCTCGTCGAAGAGGATGACCTTCGGGTCCATGGCCAGCGCTCTGGCGATCGCCACGCGTTGCTGCTGGCCGCCGGAGAGCTGCGCGGGGTACTTGTCCGCCTGGTTGGCGACACCCACCCGGTCGAGCAGCTGGCGAGCCCGCTCCTCGGCGGCCTTCTTGTCCTTCTTGCGGACCTTGACCTGGCCGAGTGTCACGTTCTGCAGCACGGTCTTGTGGGCGAAGAGATTGAAGGACTGGAAGACCATGCCCACGTCGGCCCGCAGTGCGGCGAGCTCACGGCCCTCGGCGGGCAGGGGCTTGCCGTCGATGTAGATCTCGCCCGAGTCGATGGTCTCCAGGCGGTTGATGGCGCGGCACAGTGTGGACTTCCCGCCGCCGGACGGCCCGATGACGACGACAACCTCGCGCTCGGCGATGGTCAGATCGATGTCCTGGAGGACATGGAGCGCGCCGAAGTGCTTGTTCACCTTGCGCAGCACGACCAGCCCATTGCCTGTGTCGGGGGTGGAAAATTCCTTGGTCACTGTTACTCCGCTCATCGGCTTCATACTCCGTCCTCCCCGAGGAAGCCGCACGCCGAAAAACGCCGTGAGGGCCCGCCGGACGTGAAGCGTGCTTCACGTCCGGCGGGCCCTCACGAGCGCTGTGCGCAGGCCCTCACGACGCCTATTTGACGGAGCCCGCCATCACCCCCTGGACGAAGTGCCGCTGGAAGGCGAAGAAGACGACCAGCGGCACCACCACGGACAGGAAGGCCCCCGGCGCCAGTACCCCGATGTTGGTGCCGAACTGCCGCATCTCGGACTGCAGGGCGACGGTGAGCGGCTGGGACTCGCTGTCGGCGAAGAGCAGCGCGACCAGCATGTCGTTCCACACCCAGAGGAACTGGAAGATGGCCAGGCTGGCCAGGGCGGGCCGGCCCAGGGGCAGCACCAGACGGGAGAAGATCCGCCACTCCCCGCCGCCGTCCATCCGGGCGGCCTCCAGCATTTCGCGCGGGATCTCGGCGAAGTAGTTGCGGAGCAGGAAGATCGCGAAGGGCAGCCCGTACGCGACATGGAAGAGGATCACACCCGGGATCGTGCCGAACAGTCCGACGGCCCCGAACAGCTTGGCCACGGGCAGCAGCCCGATCTGGACGGGCACCACCAGAAGTCCCACAACTACCAGGAAGATCGCGTTACGGCCGGGAAAGTCCAGCCATGCGAAGGCGTATCCGGCCAGCGCCGCGATTCCCACGACCAGTGCGGTGGCGGGCACCGAGATCAGTACGGTGTTCCAGAAGGCCTGCGTGATTCCGGAGTCTTCGAACAGGGCGGTGTAGTTGTCCAGGGACAGCTGCCCGGGTTCGGTGATCGCCGTCCACCAGCCCTGGGCCGCGTTGTCCTGCTCGGAGCGCATCGAGGACAGGAAGAGACCGGCCAGTGGGGCGATCCAGACCAGCGCGACCACGATCAGGACGGCCTGGACCAGTCCATTGCCGAGCCACTTGGTCAGCCGGTTGGCGGACCGCGGGCGCGGCGGCAGGGCAGGGCCGTGGGCGGAGGCCTTGGCTACCCGCGGAGACGGATTGCGCTCGATGGTGCTGTGGCCGCTCATGCTCCGCTCCTTCGGAAGCGCCGGACGTTGAAGATCATCGCGGGTACGACCAGCAGGAGGAGCAGCACGCTGAGGGCGCTGCCGAGTCCCTGGTTGTTGCCGCCGCCGAAGGACACCAGCCACATCCGGGTCGCCAGGACATTGGCCTCTTCCTGGACCGGTCCCGGCGCGATGATGTAGACGAGGTCGAAGACCTTCATCACATTGATCACCAGGGTCACGAAGACCACGGTGAGCACCGGTGCGAGCAGCGGCACCGTGATCTTCCGGAAGATCTGCCACTCGGTGGCGCCGTCCATCCGGGCCGCCTCCAGAGCGTCCCGCGGCAGGGAGGCGAGTCCCGCCCCGATCAGCACCATCGAGAAGCCGGTCCAGATCCACAGATAGGCACCGATGATCGCCGGTGTGACCAGGGCGGGGCCGAGCCAGGAAATGCCCTGGTAGGGGGCGGCGAAGTTGTCCGCCGGAAGCTGGACGGTGTACGAACCGGCTTCCAGACCACGGAAGTTGAACGAGCCGTCCGCAGCGGTGGTGGCCTTCGCGGCCACCTTTCCGTCACGTACCGCCTCGACCAGCATCCCCGGCAGACCCTTCTCCGCCGGATCGACCTTGCCCGGCTTCCCACCGCCGCCGGGGGTGAAGTCCAGATAGACCACGCCCCGTACCTCGTCCGCGGCGGGCGCCGCGGACGAGGCGGCCTGTGCGGGCTTGGCGCCGGAAGGAATCTTGTCCGGTGCCACTCCCACGAAGCCGAGACTGACGGACTTGCCGGGGCTGACCGCTTCGCTCGTACGGTAGGCACCGCTCGCGGCCTTGGTCAGGCCCTGGTCGTCCCGGGCCCTGGCGGTGGGATAGGCGGAACGGTCGTCGAAGGCGTCATGGATGCCGACGGCCACCGCATTGAGCACGCCCCGGTCCGGGTCCTCCTCGTACGCCAGCCGGAAGATGATGCCGGCAGCGAGGAACGACACGGCCATGGGCAGGAACAGCACGAGCTTGAACGCGGTCGCCCAGCGCACCTTCTCGGTGAGTACCGCGAGCACCAGGCCGAGACCGGTCAGCAGCACCGGAGCCACGACGACCCAGATGGTGCTGTTGCGGATCGCCTTGAGCGTCGCGGGATCGCTGAATATCTCGGCGTAGTTCTCGCCGCCGACGAATCGGTCGCCGCTCGCGTCGAAGAGGCTGCGGCCGGCGGAGAACAGCACCGGGTAGACGACCAGTGCGCCGAGCAGCAGCAGGGCGGGCAGCACGAACACCACCGCGATATTGCGCTGCCTGCGCTGGGCCCGCCGCCGCGGATTCGCGGCGGGGGCGGATGTGGTGACAGCCATGGTGTGCGGCCTCAGCTCTTGTACGCCTTGGCGGCCGCGGCTTCCAGCTTGGCCGCGGTGGCCTTCGGGTCCGAGGGGTCGCGCAGGAAGTCCTGGAGGAGCTTCCACTCCCCCGCGCCCTTGGTCCCGCCGAACGCGGCAGGTGCCTGGTCGGACATGTCGAAGCGGACCGTGTCACCCGCGTCGACCAGCGACTTGGCCGTGGCGCGGGTGGTGTCGTCGGCGTACGAGGCGAGGTCCACGTCCTTGTTGGGGGAGATGAAACCGCCGGCGCCGGCCCAGACCGAAGCCGCTTCGGGAGTGGCCAGGAACTCGAGCAGCCGCTGCGCCCCCTTCTGGTTCTTGCCGTCCTTGAGGACCACGGCCGCGTCGCCGCCGCTCACCACCGGTGCCTTGCCGCTGTCGACGGCCGGGAACGGGAAGAACTTGGCGTCCTCGCCGAGCTTCTTGCCGAAGTCGTCCTTGGCCATGCCGCCGACGAAGTCGCCCTCGTAGACCATGCCGGCCTTGGGCTCGGGTCCGAAGACCTGCTCGATCGAGCCCGGGAAGTCGGTGCGCAGCGCGCCGTTCGCGCCGCCGGCGACGAGCTTCTTGTCCTTGAACACCTCACCCAGGGTGGTGAGTGCCTTGACCACGCTGGCGTCGGTCCACGGCAGGGTGTGGGCCGCCAGCTGGTCGTACTTCTCGGGTCCCGCCTGGGAGAGGTAGATGTTCTCGAACCAGTCGGTGAGGGTCCAGCCGTCCTCACCGGCGACGGAGAAGGCGGGCAGTCCCGAGTCGGAGAGCGTGCGGCCGGCCTTGAGCAGGTCCGCGTAGCTCTTGGGCTCGGTCACTCCGGCCTGCTGGAACGCGCTCGGGCTGTACCAGACGGTCGACTTGTGGGCCGCCTTGAAGTAGAGGCCGTAGTACGTCTTGTCGACGGTGCCGTAGTTCTTCCACACCTCGGCGAGGTTGGCGCCCGCGGTCGTCTCGGTCTTCTTCGACAGCGGTGCGAGCCAGCCCTCCTTGGCGAACTGCTGGAGTACACCGACCTGCGGCACCAGGGCCACGTCCGGCGCGTTCCCGCCCTCGATCTTGCTGCCGACGAAGGTGGAGACGTTGTCGCCGGTGGGCACGAAGACGGTCTTGGCGCCGGTCTGCTCGGTGAAGGCGTCCAGGACCTTCTTGAAGTTCTTCTGCTCGCTGCCGGTCCAGACTCCGGCCACGGTCACGGTCTGGCCGTTCAGTTCCTTGCCGCCGCTCGCCGGTCCCGGCGAGCCGCCGCACGCCGTCGCGCCGAGGGTGAGGGCGAGCACCGCCGATGCGGCCGCCGCGGTCCGGGTGGTGGTGAGTCGTCGCATGGTGAAGTCCTTTCGATTCAAGGGTGTGTTCAGGAGGTGGGGCAGTCGCCGGTCCACCACGCGGCGGTCGCTCCGGGGAGCACACCGTCCGGGCAGGGGCCGCTGGAGAGGAGCGGGGTGCCCGCGACGGGGGCGGGCACGGGGTCGGTACCGAAGTTGACCGCGCAGATCAGCCCGTCGCCGCGGACCATGGCCAGCACCTGCGGGGGCGACTCCAGCCAGCGCAGGCCGCCCTCGCCCAACTGGGGCAGGCTGTGCCGCAGTTGAAGTCCGTCGCGGTAGAGGTGCCAGAACGAGCGGGTGTCGGCCAGCGCCCGGTCGGTGGCGTGTTCGGCGAACCAGTCCGGCTGCGGCAGCCAGGGCCGGGCACCCGCCGCACCCTGGCTGAAGCCGAACGGGGAAGCGTGGCCCGACCAGGGCAGCGGCACCCGGCAGCCGTCCCGGATGCGGGCGCGGCTGCCGGTGCGGTGGAAGATCGGGTCGGTGAGCACCTCGTCCGGCAGGTCCAGGACTTCCGGGAGGCCGAGCTCCTCGCCCTGGTAGACGTACGCGGCGCCGGGCAGTGCCAGCATCAGCAGGGCGGCGGCGCGGGCACGCGCGGCACCGAGTCCGCTGCCCTCCACGCCGGGCTCGCCCGCGTAGCGGGTGACGGTACGCACCTGGTCGTGGTTGTTGAGCACCCAGGTGACGGTGGAGCCCGTCCCGGCGATGTCGCGTATCGCCTCCGTGATGGTCGTCCGGAAGGCTTCGGCGTCCCAGGGGGCGCTGAGCAGATCGAAGAAGAACGCCTGGTGCAGCTCGTCGGGCCGTACATACTCGGCGTGTTCGCGCGCCGTCGGTACGGAGACCTCGCCGACGAGCAGCCGCTCGTGGCCGTCCCGGGCTGCGTACTCCTCGCACACGGACCGCCAGCGGCGCCACACCTGGTGGACCTCGGGCTGGTTCCAGGCCAGCGGGTTCACCGAGTCCCGGGACCGCTCGTCGGCGGCGGGGTCGTCCGAGTCGGGCAGCTCGGGGTGCTTGAAGAGACCGGCGGCGACATCGATGCGGAAACCGTCGACACCCCGGTCCAGCCAGAAGCGCAGTACGCGCTCGAAGGAGTCGCCGATCTCGGGGTTGCGCCAGTTCAGGTCGGGCTGCTCCGGGGTGAACAGGTGCAGATACCACTGTCCCGGCGTGCCGTCGGGCTCGGTGACCCGGCTCCAGGCCGGCCCGCCGAACATCGCACGCCAGTTGTTGGGGGGCTCGGCGCCGTCCGGTCCGCGGCCGTCCGCGAAGTGGAAGCGGCCGCGGGCGGCGCTGCCGACAGGCGCGGTGAGCGCTTCGCGGAACCACGGGTGCTCGCTGGAGCAGTGGTTGGGGACGATGTCGAGCAGCAGCTTGAGTCCGAGCCGGCGGGCGTCGGCCATCAGCAGGTCGAACTCGGCCAGGTCGCCATAGACGGGGTCGACGTCGCAGTAGTCGGCGACGTCGTAGCCGTGGTCGTGCTGCGGCGACGGATAGAACGGGCTGAGCCAGATCCCGTCGACACCGAGCTTCCTCAGGTACGGAAGTCCGGCTCGTACGCCGGCCAGATCACCGATGCCGTCGCCCGTGCTGTCGAGGAAGCTGCGGACGTACACCTGGTAGATCACCGCGTCACGCCACCATGCGGTGGCCGTGCGGGAGGGGTGGCCGAGGGGGGCCGGAAGAGCAGTGAGCATCTCGCGCTGACCTGTTCCTGCTGGATGCGAGAGCGCCCCAGAGTGGGTGCGCCGTTATGCATGCATGTTAAGTAGCGATGACGGCAAGGTGTCAACGATGCTGCACAAAGCGGCCCTGATATGCCCGGATTTCTAGAGGTATGCACGAGCGGGTCACTACTTAACATGTAAGTAGTGACCCGGTGAAGGAAACGGTCGGACCTCAGCCCTTCCGGGAGATCGATCCCAGCTCACGGGAGAGCCGTGCCACGGCCTGCTGCGGCGTCTGGCGCAGCGCCATCACATCCTGGGCGACGGCCTGCACGGCGAGGCTCACCTGGTCGTAGCGAGGGCTCTTGGGGCGCGGCTCGGCCGCGAGTACGCTCTGCCGCAGCGTCGGCAGATACGGATAAGCCCTGATCAGAGCGGGGTCCTCGTACAACGCGGCGCGCACCGGTGGCAGCGAGCCCTCGGTCAGCACCTGCCGCTGGACGCGCTCGCTGGTGAGATAGGCGATCAGATCGGCTGCCGACTCCGGATGCCGGGAGTGGCTGCTGACAGCGAGATTGGAGCCGCCCAGCACGCTCGTGCCCGGCCCGGCCGGCCCCGGGAGCGGCACGGCGCCGAACTTGCCGGCCACCTTCGACCCCGGCGCGTTGGCCATCGAGTACACATACGGCCAGTTCCGCAGGAAGAGCAGCCGGCCGTCCTGGAAGGCCTGCCGGGACTCCTCCTCCTTGTAGTCCAGAGCCTTCGGGGAGATCCAGCCCTCCCGCACTCCGCCCGCCAGGAAATCGAGGCCGGCCCGGGCCGCGGCGGAGTCCACCGTGACCCTGGCGCCGTCGTCCCGCAGGATCGAGCCGCCCGCCGAGTGAACCGCCTCGGTGGCATTGACCGTCAGCCCCTCGTACGGCAGGAACTGGCCGGCATAGCCGTCCATGCCGTACGTGGGGGCGAGGGTCCTGGCCTGCCGGGCCAGCTCGGGCCAGCTGCGCGGCGGCTGCTCACCCGCCCGCTCGAGGATGTCCTTGCGGTAGTACAGCAACCCGGCGTTGGTGACGTAGGGAACGGCGTACAGACGGCCGTCGAAGGTGGCCGTGTCCACCACGGGCGCCAGGAAGGTGTTGAGCGGGAACCGGTCCCGCTGTACGGGGGAGATCCAGCCCGCCGCCGCGAACTCGGAAGTCCAGGCCACATCTATGTTCAGCACATCGAACCGGTCGCTGCCGGACCGCAGTTCGCTGATCATCTGGGCCCGGGTCTCGTCCGCCGAGTCGGGCAGTTCGAGCAGCGTCACCTTTTCCTTCGGATGGCTGCGGTTCCAGTCGCTGAGCAGTGGACCGAGATAGTCGGTCAGATCGCCCGCCGTCACCAGCGTCATGGGGCCGCGGCCCCTGGGGGCCGTCGCCGGCTGGGTGCTGAAGCCCGCGTAGCCCGCGAGGAGCACGGCGAGAACGAGGAGTCCCCTACCGGCGGCGTGCATCCACCGCATAGGTTCCTCCCAGTGCACCGATCCGGCCGCGACGCCGTCCCATGTGGCCTATGTATACCCGTTAGGCATGGGCGATACTAGATGTCCAGGCGGAGAAGGCAGGTGGCGCAAACCACAGCCCGTATCCGAGCCAACAAGAAACTATGGACCGGGAGGGAGGGGAGCGCGTGCGGCTGCCGCTCCTGGCACTCCTCACCCGTGGCCCGGCCCACGGTTACGAGCTCAAACAGGACCTTGAGAAGCTCCTGGGCGCCGCGTACCCTCAGCCGAACGTCGGCCAAATCTATGTCACCCTCGGTCGGCTGGAAAAGGCCGGTCTGATCGCCGGCGAGGACGTCGAGCAGTCGGGCAGACCCAATAAGCGTACGTACCGGCTCACCGACGCGGGACACGAGGCCGTACGCGCCTGGTTCGAAGAGACCACGATCGAGCCGCGGGTCCGGGACGAGTTCTTCATGAAGGTCGCCCTTGCCCCGCAGTCCGGACTCGCCGACCCGATCGCACTGATCAACAGGCAGCGGCGGCAGTACTTGAACACCATGCGTGATCTGTCGAAGCTGGCCGCGGCCGAGGACCGTGACAACAAGGTCTCCCAGCTGCTGATCGAAGGCGCGATGCTGCATCTGCAGGCCGACCTCGACTGGCTGGAACGCTGTCAGGAGGAGCTGGAATGAGCGACGACGACGCCGCTCCCGCCGTGCTGGGCGCAGCCGGCGCCGCACCCGTTTCGGGGGACCCGGTGCCGATCGTGCGCGCCGAGCGTCTGACCAAGACCCATCGTGGCGAAGGCGCGCCCGTGCACGCCGTACGCGGAGTGGATCTGACCGTTCAGCCCGGCGAGTTCGTTGCCGTCACCGGCCCCTCCGGCGCCGGCAAGTCCACACTGCTGCATCTGATCGGCGGGCTGCAGCGACCCGACAGCGGCAGTCTCTGGCTCGACGGCCGCCGGGTGGACGCGTACCGCGAGGCCCGCTGGGCGGTGCTGCGCCGCCGGAGCATCGGCATCGTCTTCCAGTTCTTCAATCTGGTCTCCGACCTGACCGTCGCCGACAACGTCGAACTGCCGGCGCTGCTGGCCGGCGCCTCGCCCAAGGCAGCCCGGGAGAGCCGGGCCGAACTGCTCGCCGAACTCGGCCTCGAAGGCAGAGAGCGATCCCTGCCCGGCGAGCTCTCCGGCGGCGAGCAGCAGCGCGTCGCCCTGGCCAGAGCACTGGTGAACCATCCCGCGCTGCTGCTCGCCGACGAACCGGCCGGCAGCCTGGACAGCAAGGGCACCCGAGAAGTGCTCCGGCTGCTCTCCCGCTTCCATCAGCGCGGCCAGACCATTCTGCTCGTCACGCATGACGCCCGGGTGGCCAGCGCGGCCGACCGCGTCATCAGCTTCTTCGACGGGCGAATAGCCGACGACGCTGCTCTCGACGCGGGCCACCGGACCACCGGCCGCGGAGTCTCCGGCGTGCTCGAACTGAAGGAGTGACCGTGCGGGCCACTCTTCGCTGGGCGCACGCCGATCTGAGGGCACACCGCGGGCAGTCGGTCTTCGTCGTCCTGGCCAGCGCCGGCATCATCGCCTCGCTGCTGCTCGCCGTGGCTCTGTTCAGCTACGCCGCCAACCCCTGGCAGCGGATCTTCACCCAGTCCCATGGCGCGCATGTCTGGCTCCACACGCAGGGCGCAGCCGAGACGGAGGCGCTGTCCGGTCTTGACGGCGTCGCCGGTGTCTCGGGGCCGTATCGCACGGGTCGTGCCACGCTCGAGTCCCGAGGCGTCCGGGCGAGCGTGTCCCTGCGCGCGACGGGCACCAGGCCGCCGGAGATCGCCCGGCCACTCGTCACCGCCGGCCACTGGCTCGACACACAGTCGGACGGTGTCGTACTGGAAAGCTCAGTCGCACGCGTGCTGTGGGCGGAGCCGGGCGACATCCTGACCGTCGCGGGAGCGAGCGGCGCGGCCCACACCCTCCAGGTCGCCGGTGTCGCCGAGGCCGCGGAACCCCGCTACCGGCCGGGCGGCGAGCCCGGTATCGGCTGGGTGCTGCCCGGCACGCTCGACCGCATCGCACCCCGGAGCACCGGGCAGAGCGTGGGGCTGCGTCTCGAGGATCCTGCCGACATCGACTTCACCGTCCAGCAGGCCGTCACCCGGCTCGGCGCCGACCGTGTCACCGAGGTGACCAAATGGCAGCAGGCGCGGGCCGAGGCCGGAAGCGACGACCGACTGCTCGGGCAGCTGTTCGCCGTATTCGGTCTGGGGTCGCTGCTGGCCGCCGCGCTCGCCGCATCCGGAGCGATCAGCGCCCGCATCCGCGGACAGTTGAGGGACATCTCCATCCTCAAGGCGATCGGGTTCACGCCGGGCCAGGTGGTACGCGGCTTTCTCGTCCAGCACCTCGCCTTCGCGCTGCTCGGGGTCACCCTGGGCACCGCGGCGATCGCGCTCGTCGGTTCCCGGATACCCGGCAGGATCGGGGAGGCGGCCGGGGTGTGGCAGGACCTGCCAGGGCACACCGCATTGATGATCGGCGTGCCGAGCGGTGCGGTGCTGCTGATCGCGACCGCCACCGGTCTCGCCGCCTGGCGGGCGGGCCGGGTGCCGCCGGTGCCCGTCGCCCGGGCGGCGCTTCCGGCGGCCTCACCGATGACCGGTCTCGGCCGCCGGGCGCTCGGCATGCGGGTGCCGCCCGCGCTGGTGCTCGGATGGCGGGCCGCGTTCCCCCGGCGGCCGCGCACGGTGATCACCGTGGCCCGGCTCGCACTGCCGCTGCTCATGATCACGGTTGCGCTCGTGGCCTGGTCCACCCTGGACATGTTCCGCAGCCGCCCCGCGGACATGGGGGTGCCCGCGGCGCTGACCGTGCGGGCCGAACAACCCGGCGGCCTGACCGGCCGGGAGCTGGGCCGGGCGCTGACCACGCCCCCGGACGTCGGCGCGGCCCACCCCGGCGTGGAGGTCGCGGCCCTGGTGCCGGGACAGACCGGCACCATCACCCTGCGCGGACTCGGCACCGCCCGCGCCCCCTATCCCTTCACCGTCGCCGAGGGGCGTGCCGCCACCGGGCTCGACGAGGCGGTCGCGGGCCAGGGACTGCTCGACCTGCTGGATGTGCGGGTGGGTGACTGGGTCCGGATGACGGTGGAAGGGCGGCCGCAGATCCTGCACATCGTCGGGCGCAGCATCGAACCGGAAGCCGGCGGCCGGGTGATCTCGACGACGGTCGACACACTCCGGGAACGCGATCCCTCACTGCGGCCGGACTTCTACCATCTCGTCCTGCGACCGGGCGCGGATCCCCGGGCGGTGAGCAGCGCTCTCGCCGAGGCGGCCGGAGGCGCCCTGGAAATCCGCGAGACGCCCAACCCGGCGGACCGGCTGGAACCGGCGCGGGCCGTGATCGCGGCCCTCATCGGAGTGCTTGCCCTGATCGGGCTCACCGAGCTGCTGACGCTCATCGGCACCAGTGTCCGCGACCGCGGCCGTGATCTGCTCGCGCTCAAGGCCATTGGCCTGACGCCTCGTCAGATCAGCGCGACGATCGTCACGGCCGCCGGATTCACGGCACTGCTGGCCGCCGCGCTCGGCACGGGTCTTGGGGTGCTGTCCGGCAGCTGGCTGGTGGACACCCAGGGCCGCTCCAGCGGGATGGGCGGGGGCATCGCGCATGTCCCGCCCGCACTGTTGCTTGCTTCGGTGGCGGCGGGCGCGGTGCTGGGCGCCGTGGTGGCCGCGGCGGTACCGGCGACCCGGACCGCGCGGCGACGCCTGGCGGATTCCCTGACCGAGACACTCTGAGGGACTGCCGCGGCCCACAGTGCCGCGGTTTACGGTGCCGCGTCGGGCCAGCCGTACGCGGAGATCGTACGCTCACCCATCGGCCCGGCACCCACCGCCTCCAGGTCCCGGTCCGCGACCCGCATCAGCTGCCCCGCGAGGTCCCGCATCGCGCGGCCTGCCGCGAGTTCGTCGCCGATCGCGGGGATGTCCACGTCCTGGGGGTTGCAGTGAGCGGTTCCGTGGCCGGTCAGCGTCGCGGTGCCGGTCTCCAGCACCGCCGTGGCCTTCGTCGTGCCTTCCTCCTCGACCAGGGACAGGCCGACCTTCCACTCCAGCGTCCGTGTCATGGCCTACCTCCTCGCCCGCGCCGCGCCGCGGTGGGCCGGCGCACTGCCGTCCTGTCTCCAGGATCCACCCGCGCCCGCCCGGCCGCGAGACTCGCCGAGAGCCGTGGTCGCCCCTCCGGAGGCCTTCGCCGAGGACAAGAGGCCGCAGGGCTTCCTGCCGGCCCGCAAACCGGCGGACTCCGGGCGGTAGAAACCGTCAACTCCCGCTTGGTCCAGACCTATTGACGATAGGTCTGGACCAACTTACCGTCGGGTCGGGGGCCGGGCACGGCGAGAAGGGAGCACAACATGATCGGTCGGAGGTTACGCCTGCTGGGCGTCGGCCTGGCGGTGGCGTGCGCCGTGCAGTTGCCGGCCGCCGCGGCCCCGAGCGCACCACGGGCCGACACCTGCGCGGTGAAGCCGAAGCCCTCGGGCAAGGTGCTCCAGGGCTACTGGGAGAACTGGGACGGCGCCGCCAACGGCGTTCACCCGCCCTTTGGATGGACCCCGATCACCGACACCCGCATCCGTGATCACGGCTACAACGTGGTCAATGCGGCATTCCCGGTCATCCGCTCGGACGGCACCGTCCTGTGGGAGAACGGAATGGACGCGACGGTGAAGGTCGCGACCCCGGCCGAGATGTGCCAGGCCAAGGCCGCCGGTCTCACCATCCTGCTGTCCATCGGAGGTGCGGCGGCCGGGATCGACCTCAGCTCCCGCACCGTCGCCGACCGGTTCATCCAGACGGTCGTGCCGATCCTCAAGGCGTACAACTTCGACGGCATCGACATCGACATCGAGACGGGCCTCGTGGGCAGCGGCAACATCAACCAGCTGTCGACCTCACAGGCCAACCTCGTGCACATCATCGACGGCGTGCTCGCCCAGATGCCCTCGAACTTCGGCCTGACGATGGCGCCCGAGACCGCCTACGTCACCGGTGGCAGCGTGGCCTACGGCTCGATCTGGGGCGCGTACCTGCCCATTGTGAAGAAGTACGCGGACAACGGCCGGCTCTGGTGGCTGAACATGCAGTACTACAACGGCAGCATGTACGGGTGCTCCGGCGACTCGTACTCTGCCGGCACCGTCCAGGGGTTCACCGCGCAGACGGACTGCCTGAACAAGGGACTTGTCGTCCAGGGCACCACGATCAAGGTTCCTTACGGCAAGCAGGTTCCGGGACTGCCCGCCCAACCGGGCGCGGGAGGCGGCTATATGTCGACAGGTCTGGTGTCGCAGGCGTGGAAGAACTACAGCAACACCTTGAAGGGCCTGATGACCTGGTCGATCAACTGGGACGGGTCGAAGGGGTGGACGTTCGGGAACAACGTCAAGGCTCTGCAGGGCCGCTGAGGCCGGCGGGGGACGAGCGCCCGGGCCCCGGCAGCCGCGTGATCACGCCTGGCCGGCCGGCTCCGTCCGGGAAGGCGCCGTGATGTGGTACGCCTTGCGCAACGCCTCATGCACGGTCCATGTGGTCCGGTCCCCCTCGCGCAGCACGCACGCGTCGCCGGGGCCGACGTCGAAGGTGGGGCCGTCTTCGACGGCGATGGTGGCCCGGCCGCTGACGACGACGAACAGTTCGTTCGCCTCGGTGTCGGTCACCACGCCGGGGGTGATCTGCCAGATCCCCCGGATCTGCTGACCGTCCTCCGACTCCCAGAGCACCAGTCCCGACACCTCGGGGCTGCCCTGCACGATCTGAGCCGGGTCGAGAGGATCCGGCTCCAGGTCTGCGTCGGGGATGTGTACGGCGAAGCTGGTGAACGTGGTCATGGCCCTGACGCTAGGACATGCCGGGTGCCGGGGCCCACGGACACACTGCCGCCCTCCCGGGCCGGCAGGACGACGATGTGCCGTGGCCCCGCACTCGGCGCTCGCACTGGGCCGGAGGTCAGGCGAGAAGGTGCGAGCCCACCTGCCGGGCCGTTTGTGGGCCGTACGCCTCGGTGAGTCTGCCGAGGAAGTCCTCGGCCTCGAGGGTGTACTCCTGGGTGCCGGTGACCTCCAGTACAAGGGTGGCCAGCAGACAGCCGACCTGGGCCGACACCTCGAGCGGCAGCTGCCGGACGGTGGCGGCGAGGAAGCCCGCGCGGAAGGCGTCGCCAACGCCGGTGGGGTCGGCGCGGTGCCGTTCGCGGGGCGGAGTGATGTCGACGGTGGGCCCGGACTCGCTTTCGATGCGTACGCCACTGGGACCGAGGGTGGTGAGCCAGGTGCCGACGCGGCGCAGGATGTCCCGCTCGGTGAGGCCGGTCTTCTGGATGAGCAGCTTGTGCTCGTAGGCGTTGGTGAAGAGATACGCGGCCCCGGTGAGCAGCTCGTTGATCTCCTCGCCCGTGAGGCGGGCGAGCTGCTGGGAGGGATCCGCGGCGAACGGGATTCCCAGGGCACGGCACTCGGCGGTGCGGCGCAGCATGGCGGCCGGGTCGTCGGGGCCGATCAGCACCAGGTCGGCGGGGCCGGTGCGGGCCAGCACCTCGGCCAGTTCGATTTCGGCCGCCCGGCTCATGGCACCCGGGTAGAAGGAGGCGATCTGGTTGTGGTCGCGGTCGGTGGTGCACAGGAAGCGCGCGGTGTAGAGCTCGGGGACGACGAGGACGCCCCGGGTGTCGACACCGTTGGCCCGAAGCCAGGCGCCGTACTCGCTGAAGTCGGCACCGGCCGCCCCGACAAGGCGCGGGCGCAGGCCGAGCCGGCCGAGGCCGACCGCGATGTTGGCGCCGACGCCGCCGCGCCGGATGTCGAGGTGGTCGACGAGGAAGGAGAGGGATATGTGGTGGAGCTCCTCGGGGAGGAGCTGTTCGGTCATGCGGCCGGGAAAGGTCATCAGGTGGTCGGTCGCGATGGAGCCGCTGACGACGATCCGCGCGGACACTCTGTCTCCTCTCGGTACGGGTCAGGAGGCGGCGGGCCCCAGTCGCGTCAGGGTGTCCAGCACCTTGGCGCGGCTGACGAAGACCTCGGGCGGCAGTGATACGTACAGCTGGATGGTGGTCACGCCGGCGCGGTGGTAGCGCAGGATGCGCTCGCGGCACTCCTCGGGCGAGCCGCTGATGAACAGTCCGTCCACGACCTCGTCGGGCAGCGCCTTCTGGGCGGCCTCGGGATCGCCGGCGGCCCACTGGTCGTGGGACTCACGCAGCAACTCGCCGTGGCCGAGCCACTCATGGAACTTGCGATACGGCTCGCGGTTGAGGATCCAGGCGAGGAAGGGGCGCGAGGCACGGTGCGCGTAGTCGGTGTCGTCGGTGGGACAGACGAACACCTTGACCACCAGTTCCTTGCCGGGCGGCTGCGGACCGACGGCGTCGAGGATCTTCGGTACGTCCTCGGGGAAGAGGAGGTTGGTGATGGCACCGTCCCCCTCGGTGAAGCCCAGTCGCAGCATGCCGGGGCGCAGCGCCCCCAGGATCACCTTCGCGGGCTGGGCCGGCGGGTGCGGCAGCCGGTAGCCGGTAATGGAGAAGGTGTCGAAGTCACCGGCGATGTGCTCGCCGCGCAGTGCGCGGGTGACGAAGCGCAGGACGTCCCTGGTGCGTTTGAAGGGCTCGTCGAACGGGATGCCGTTGATGTCGGTGACGTGTGCGGGGACGGACGCACCGAGTCCCAGCAGCAGCCGCCCGGGGGCGAGTTGGGCCAGCGTCGCCGCGGTCTGGGCGAGCACCGCGGGTCCGCGGGTGTGCACGGGAACGATGCCGGTGGCGATGCGCAGGGTCGGCGACCAGGCGGCGGTCACGGCGAGTGGGGTGAACGCGTCGGTCCCGCCGCCCTCCGCGCTCCACACATCGGTGTAGCCGAGCTCCGGCAGCCGTTCGATGATGAAGCGGTGCCGGTCGATGGTCAGTCCGGGCAGCGGGAGGGTGACACCCCACTTGGGGGGAACGGCTTCGGTACGCGGGGTGGGGTGGTGCGGCTCGGTCATGGAGTGACTGCCGTCCTCTCGTGCGGGGGCGGGGGGGATCAGCGGGCGGAGGCCGGACTCATGAGCCGACCGAGACCGTGGTCAGGTCCAGGAACCAGGACTGCGGCTGTATGAGCCCTCGTACCTTGGGCGACAGTGCCCGCGGATTGCGGTCGTTGACGACGAACAGCCATGGGGCGTCCTTGGTCACGAGGGAGAGCGCCTCGCGGTAGTCGGCCCGGCGCCGGGTGCGGTCGGTGGACGCCGAAGCGGAGGCGAGCAGCCGGTCGACGTCCGCGTTGCGGTAGTGGCCGGTCCAGAAGGGGCTGTTGCTGCCGATGAACAGCGGGAGCAGTGCCTCGGACTGGAAGAGGGTGGTGGACTGGGCGATGGCGTCTGAGCCGAGCGCGACCTTGCCGTCGGCCTCTGCGCCGATGAGGGTCGTCCAGTCGGTCGTGCGGATCTCGACCTTGATACCGACCGCCCCGAGGTCCCGCTGAATGGCTTCCGCGATCGGCACCGGCAGCAGATTGCCGGAGCCGCCGGTGGGGACCGTGACCGTGGTGCTCAGTCCCTTGTCGTAGCCGGCCTCGGCCAGCAACTTGCGGGCCTTGGCCGGGTCGTATGCATAGGTGTCACCCGACTTGTCGTAGGCGAAGGTGGCCCGGGGCGCGGCCTGCGCGGCGGGGTCGGCGGTGCCGTGCAGCAGTTTTTCGGCAATGGCTGCGCGGTCGACGGCGTAATTGGCCGCGCGCCTGACCCTCGGGTCCTTCCAGGGCTTCTTGGAGGTGTCGAGGATCCAGTACCAGAGGTGGTCATAGCTGTTGGTGGCGATCGTGGCACCGTCGGCCTTCAGGCTGTCGATGTCGTCGGGGTTCGGGTACTCGATCCAGTTGACGTCCCCCGAGCGCAGGGCCGCGGTGCGGGCGGCGGCGTCCGGGAGCGACTTGATCACCAGCTTGTCGAGCTTGGGTGCGCCCCGCCAGTAGTTCTTGTGGGCGGCCAGTTCGATCTGCTGCCCTTCCTTCTGCGAGGTGAAGGCGAACGGGCCGGTGCCGACAGGGTGGCGGGCGAAGTTCTTGGTGCCGGTCTTACGGACCGCCGTAGGGCTCGCGATCAGCACATGGGCCAGGTCTTCGGTGAAGTGGCCGTTCGGCTGCTTGGTGACCAGCTGTACGCGGCCTTCGCCGAGCTTGCGATAGCTGGTAATGTCCCCGGCGTACTCACCGGCGGCGGCGCCGAGCGCGTCGGTGTAGTACTGGCTCTTCTTGTTGAGGTAGCGGTCCAGGTTGAAGATCACGGCGTCGGCGTTGAAGGCGGTGCCGTCCTGGAAGGTGACGCCTTTGCGCAGGGTGAAGGTCCAGGTCTTGTTGTCAGCGGCGACCTTCCAGGCGGTCGCGAGCGCGCCGGTGATCTCGGGCGGAGCGTCGGTTTTCGACAGGTCGTAGCGGGTGAGTCCTTCGTAGAGCTGGAAGCTCACCAGCCGCTTGCCCTCGAATCCGGCGCCTCCGATGACGGTGTCGGGGTTGGGCAGCTTGCCGGTGGCGCCGATGACCAGGGTGCCGCCGCGGCCGGAGCCGCCTGCGCCCGGCTTCGCGGGGCCGGAGTCACCGGAGCCGCAGCCGGCGGTCCCGAGCAGAAGCAGTACGGCGGCCGGGATCGCGATGGCTCTGGCGATGGACCTGCGGTGCGTCATGGCGTTGGTTCCTTGTGGGTTCAGTGGAGCGGGGAGGGCTCGGGGGACGTTTCGGGGACGGGCTCATGCGGCCCCGGCCCGCCCCTGACGGCGGCGAGCAGGGCGCGGGTGTACGGGTGCCGGGGGTCGTCCCAGAGACGGGCGACCGGCCCTTCCTCCACGACCCGGCCGCGCCGGAGCACCAGCACGCGGTCGGCCAACTGCCGTACGACGGCCAGGTCGTGGGAGATGAAGAGGTAGCCGAGGCCGGTGTCCTGGCGCAGCTGAGCCAGCAGTTCCAGGACGCGGTGCTGGGAGGAACGGTCGAGGGAGGAGGTGGGTTCGTCGCAGACCACCAGGTCGGGGCCGGTCGCCAGGGCTCGGGCGACGGCGACCCGCTGAAGTTGCCCGCCGGACAGTTCGCGGGGATGGCGGCGGGCGAGCGCCGGGTCGAGGCCGACCTGCCGGAAGAGGTCCGCGACGGCCTCGGCGCGCTCGCGGCGCGGGGTGCCGTGGACGCGTAGGGCGAAGGCCACGGCGTCCCCTGCCGGCAGCGCCGGGTTGAGGGAGCCGCGCGGGTGCTGGGGGACGAACTGCAGCCGGGCGCGTACCGCCTTCCCGGCACGGCCGCGCAGCCGGTACGGATCGTGGCCCGCGAAGCGGACCGTGCCGGACTCGGGTCCGAGCAGGCCGAGCGCCAGCCGGGCGACGGTGGACTTGCCCGAGCCGGACTCGCCGACGAGGCCGACGGTTTCGCCCGGTGCGACGTGCAGGGTGACGTCCTGCAGGGCCGGTGGCGCCTGCCCGTACCGCTTGGTGACGTGCTCGAGAAGGAGCAGGGGCGTGCTCATCGGCGTACCTCCGGCTGCGCGGCCACCAGTTCGGCGGTGAAGGCGTGGCCGGGGCGGGAGAGCACCTGTTCGGGGGGGCCGGCCTCGACGATGCGCCCGGCCCGCATCACCGCCACCCGGCCGCCCACCCGGCGGGCGACGTCGAGGTCGTGGGTGACCAGCAGCAGAGCCGTGCCGTGCTGCGTCCGCAGCCGGTCGAAGAGGTCGAGCACCTGGGCCCGTACGAGGACGTCGAGCGCTGTCGTGGGCTCGTCGGCGACCAGCAGTCCGGGTCGGCAGGCGATCGCGAGGGCGATGGCCGCGCGCTGACGCTGGCCGCCGGAGAGTTGATGCGGATGGCTGCGGGCGACCCGCTCCGGATCGGCGATACCGGCGTCGGCGAGCAGCCCGGTCACGGCCGCTCCGGCGGCCCGGCGCCCGGCGGCGATCCGGTGGCGCAGCAGGATCTCGGTGAGCTGCGGGCCGATCCGGCGCAGCGGGTCGAGGGCGCCGGTCGGGTCCTGCGCCACATGGCCGATGCGGCGGCCACGTATCCGGGACAGGGTCCGCTCGTCCGTGGTGCGCAGGTCGGTCCCGTCGAGCCGGACACTCCCGGTGACCCGGGCGGTGCGGCCGGGCAGGCCGAGAACGGTGCGCGCCACCGTGGTCTTGCCGCTGCCGGACTCGCCCAGCAGCACGAGCGCGCCCCCGGCCTCGATACCGAACGACACGCCGTCCACCGCCCGGACCGGTCCCTCGGGGCCCGGATGGTCGACGGTCAGGTCCGTGACGGACAGCAGGGGCAGGCTCATCGCAGGTCCTCCCGGATGCCGACCCGGCGGCGCAGCCCCTCGCCGAGAACGTTGAAGACCACGGAGACGACCAGGATCGTGACGGCCGGCAGCACGGCGACCCAGGGGTGGGTCAGCAGGCTGGGGCGCAACTCGTCGAGCATGGCGCCCCATTCGGCGGTGGGTGGAGCGACGCCGAGGCCGAGGAAGGAGAGGCCGGCGGCGTAGACGATGGACAGTCCGATGAGCGAGGAGGCGTAGGCGAGCACCACGGGCGCGACGACCGGGAGAATCTGCCGCAGGGCGATCAACGTCCGTCCGGCGCCGCTCACTTGGGCGGCTTCCAGGTACTCGGAGGAGCGGATCCGCCGCACTTCGGTGTACGCGACCCGGGTCACCGCAGGGGTGAGGACCACGGACAGGGAGAGCACGGTGGCGCCGAGACCCGGTTGCAGGACGGTGCCCACGGCGATGGCCAGCAGGATGCCCGGGAAGGCGTAGAGCACGTCGAGGGAGCGCAGCAGCGCCTGCTCGGTGAGCCGGCCGCCGAGACCGGCGGCGATGCCCAGTGCGGTTCCGGCCGCCGCCGCCACCGCCACCGGTACGAAGCCGCCGATCAGAGACGGCCGGGCGGCCCAGATCAGCCGGCTGAGCACATCCCGGCCCTGGCCGTCGGTGCCGAGGAGGTGGCCGGGCGCGGCGGGGTCGAGCAGCCGGTCCCCCAGGGCGCCGGCCGCCGGGTCGTACGGGGCCAGCAGCGGTGCGGCGAGGGCCACCCCGAGCAGCAGGGCGGCGAGTACGGCGGGGATCAGCACACCGGCGGCGCGGCGGCGCGGCGCCTTCGGCGGGGAGGCCGGTTGCGGAGCATGCGTCGTGGGACCGGTCGCCGGAACGGACACCGGGCTCGCGGATTTCGTCATCTGCTTCGTCGTCGGCTTCGTCGTGGGCGGGGGCATCGTCAGCTCCGCACCCGCGGGTCGATCCACGCATGAGCCGTGTCGACGAGGAGGTTGACGCCGACGAAGGCGACCGCGACCATCAGCACGCCGCCCTGGACCAGGGGCAGGTCCCGCGCCGAGAGGGCGTCGTACAACAGCCGGCCGACACCGGGCCAGGCGAACAAGGTCTCCACAAAGACCACGCCCTCCAGGAGATAGGCGAGTTGGAGCCCGGCGATGGTGAGCAGCGCCGGGGAGGCGTTGTGCACGCAGTGCCACAGCACGGCCGGCCGGCTCAGACCGCGCGCCCGGAGGCTGTCCGGCAGATCCCCGGCGAGCACCGAGCCGAGTGCGGCCCGGAACACCCGGGCGGTCAGGCCGAGGGGGACGAGCGCGGCGGCGACGGCGGGCAGGACGAGATGGCGCAGCAGATCGAGGCCGCCTCCGCCGCCGAAGACGTCCTGGATGCCGCCCGCCGGGAGCCAGCGCAGCTGAACTGCGAAGACGGCGATGAGCAGGAGCGCGACCGAGTACTGCGGGGCGGAGATCGACAGCGTGCCGAGGGCGCCGGACAGCCGGCCGGGCAGCCCGCCGGGGAAAACGGCGCCGAGCGCGCCGAGCAGCGTTCCACCGACGATCACCAGCGCGAACGCCGCTCCTGTGAGGATCAGCGTCTCGCCGAGGGCCGGCAGCAGCAGCTGGGTGACAGGGCGCTGACCGGAGATGGAGATGCCGAGGTCACCCGACAGGGCGTGACCCAGCCAGGCGGCGTACTGGACGGGCAACGGCTGGTCGAGACCGAGGCGTTCGGTGAGTTCGCGCCGGGCCTCAGCAGGCGCGCCCGGTCCGAGGAAGACGCCGACAGGATCACCGGGAACGAGGGCGACGGTCGCGAAGACCACGGCCGTGACGCCCAGCAGGGTCGGAACGGCGAGCAGCACCCGGCGCAGCAGAAACCGTCTCATCGGTCCGCCCGCCGGGGCAGGTCGCCGGGCGGCCCGGCGGCGGGGCGGTGAGCGGTGGCGGGCATGGCCGGTCCTTCCCGTTGGTGGGTGGAGAAGAGGCGAAGCAAGGAACGGACGCGCCCGGTCGTGCGCGCTTGCGGCGATCGGCAACGGCAGGCGCGGAGTTGGGGACTGGGCCGGCGCCGGCCACAGGGCAGCAGGCAGGCGCCGCACCGAACGTTTTCGGTCGCTGTGACGAAGATTGCGGGCCGGGCGCAGCAACAGCCAGTCAGGGGTTCATGCTGATACCAGCGGTCATAGGATCCGCCCTCGGAGGTACGCGGTTGCGCCCTTGCCGCGGCGGGGGTATTCCCTTGACCAGCAACTGTGGCCCAAATTAGGCTGTCCAAATGACGTATCGGCGAACCGACTTCACCCTGGTCGGTATCGGCGGCTCGTGGCACCGGAGGTGCTTCGACGAGCTGTGTCGTCCGCGCGCCGGGCGCTGATCCTCGGCTGTCGCCGCCGAAAGCGCCCCTCCTCATCGCCGTACCGCCGTGCCCATGTGGCACGGCGTCGACCACCTTCGAGGGGAACGCACGCAATGCCGTACGACATGAGCAACAGCCTCCGCCCGGGCGGAGGTTCACGATGGGAACGCTGACCGAACTCCCGGAGCAGAGCACCGGACGCGTTCCGCGGCCCTGCACCGGGCGCAGAGCGCCGCACCGCGTCACCGGGCCGTCCTCCACCGACGACCTGCTCCATACCGAGATCGACAACCCACTGGACCTGATCGCCGGCCACCAGCTGTTGGCCGAATCCGATGCCCTGCCCGGCCGCCCTCGCACGGAGGCGGCCGTCTGCGCGTGTGGCCATCCCATGTGCGCGGTGAGCGACCACCGGGCGTCCACTGCCACCCGGGTGTTTCTGATCGCGCGTCACCCCGTCGCCGGTGCCGGGCTGCGCAGCGTCCTGGCCGCGGCGCCGGACATCGTTGTGGTCGGCAGCGCGGGCGATCCTGTGCAGGCACTCGGAGCCGTACGACGGGTGCGGCCCGATGTGATCCTGCTCGGGCGGGGCGCCACACTCAGCGACGATCTGGCGACCGTCGTCCGGCTGCGCGGCGCGCAAGGCGCCCCGCACGCACGGGTGTTGCTGCTGCGGCGGGCCGAGAGCGCGGCGGAGGCCGGCCGGATACTCCTGGCCGGGGCCAGCGGCTGCTTCCCGCTCGATCTGGCCGAGGAACGGATCATCGGCGCGGTCGGCCTGGCCGCCGCGGGTGGCTCGGTGTTCCTGCCCGCTCCCCCGCCGGCCAGGGTCCATCCGGCGAGCCTGGCCGGCCATGCCGCCGAACCGGCGCCGCAGCACTGTGGCCTCACGGACCGGGAGCGCGATGTGCTGGCTCAGCTCGCCCGCGGCCTCAGCAACGCCGAGATCGGCCGTGAACTGGCCCTCGCCGAGGCGACCGTCAAGAAGCACCTCACGCAGGCGATGCGCAAGACCGGCCAGTCGGACCGGCTGCGGGCCGCGCTGTACGCACACCGTCACGGCCTGGCCGGCTGACAGCGTCCAAGAAGGGCGGGCGCGCCAAAGGCATCCCCATGCCATCACCGGCGGGCACTGCGGCGGCACTTCGAAAGGCGGGCATCCCATGGCGGGTGCCCGCCCTTCGCGCGCCCGGCGCCGGAACGGGCCCCGCTTCGGGGGCGACCTTCGGAGCAGTCCGGGTCGCCGTTCGTCGCCCGTACCGTCGCCGTTCGGGGCTTCTGGCCGCTCGCCGGCGTACCTAGCGTTGCCGGCATACGTGACCACAGCGGTCCGTATCAGCCCTGACTGAGGAGCCCCCATGAGCGACGGGCACGAATCCCCAGAACAGCCCTTCGCATGCACTCCGCGCACCGCGTTGCTGGGCACCGCCCGCCCCGCCGGCGACCGTCCGCCCAAACATCCCCGATCCCCGTACCGGTCCATGCCCGGGGCCGAGCGCTCGGCCCTGTGGCGCCAACGGCTGCACGAGGCCGAGGCCGGCCTCACCCGCTTCCTGGTCTCCAAGGGAGACGAGGTCCAGCTGACGGCCTGGTTCGCCCTGCAGGCCGAGATCTTCGCCGAGCTGCCGGCACCAGGGGCATCGCCCCAGGCCTGGCAGCAGATCTTCTTCAGGGGACAGGCCCTGATGGAACGCTTCCTGGTCGTCCGGTACGGAGAGGACGTACTCGCCGACTGGGCCCGGGCCAACGCCGAGGTGCACCGGGAGGTCGAGCCCGACGGCGGCCGCGGCGCCGCCGACTCCATCCACCGCATCGCCCGCCAGGCCGAACTCTACGGCTCCGACTACGAGTTCGACGACGACCGGCCCCCCTCCGCCGAGCACGCCTCCTTGACCATCACCCACTGCGCCATCTGGGACTACCGCGAAAAGGCGCGCCGGGGCGGTGTCCGCCTGACGCTCGCCTCCCCCTGCACGTACTGCACCGAAGCCCTGTCCGCGAACATCCGCGCCAAGGGCTACCACCCGGCGCACCGGCTGCGCAGCGGTCCCACCGGGCACGGCTGCCGGTGGGAGGCGACCGCCCCGCGGCCTGCCGGTACCGAAGAGCCCGAGGAGGCTTAGATGTGCGGAGTCACCGGCTGGATCGACTGGGAAACCGATCTGCGCGGACAGGAACGGACCGTACGGGCCATGACCGACACCCTGGCCTGCCGGGGGCCCGACGCCCACGGCGTGTGGCTCTCCCGGCAGGCCGCCCTCGGCCACCGCCGGCTGTCCGTCATCGACATCGACGGCGGTAGTCAGCCACTCGCCGACAGCGCGGACCCGGGCGCGGTGCTCAGCTACAACGGCGAGCTCTACAACTACCGTGAGCTGCGGCAGGAGTTGAGCGGACTCGGTCATGTCTTTCGCACCCGCTCGGATACCGAGGTCGTACTGCGGGCCCACCTCCAGTGGGGTGCCGAGGCACCCCGGCGGTTCAATGGCATCTTCGCGTACGCGCTGTGGGACACCCGGCGCCAGGAGCTGCTGCTGGTCCGCGACCGTCTGGGCATCAAACCGCTCTACTGGCACGCCCACCGCACCGGCGTGCTGTTCGGCTCCGAGCCCAAGGCCGTGCTCGCCAACCCCCTCTTCCGCGCCGAACTGGACGCCGAGGGCATCGCGGAACTGTTCGCGCTGCCCGCGGCGCCGACCGCGGGACACGGCATCTTCCGGGGACTGCACGAGGTACGCCCCGGGCACCTGGTGACGGTCGGCCGGACGGCGACCCGCGAGGAACGTTACTGGCGGCTGGAATCCCTCCCGCACACCGATGACGCGGCGACCACCCGGGAGACGGTGCGGGCCCTGCTCGCCGACACGGTCGAGCGGCAGCTCCTCAGCGACGTCCCGTTGTGCACCCTGCTGTCGGGCGGGGTGGACTCCAGTGCCCTCACCGCGCTCGCGGCCGCGGCCCAGGAGCGGGCCGGCCACGGCAAGGTGACCACGTACTCGGTGGACTTCCCCGGCAGCTCGGACCGTACGCCCGACGCCTGGCGCACCTCGCACGACGCCCCGTACGTCCAAGCCGCCGTGGAACACATCGGCACGCTGCACACCTCGGTCGTGGTCCCGGACGACGACCTGCTGGATGCCCGCGACGCCGTACTGCGCGCCCGGGACCGGCCCGGCTGGGGCGAGATGGACGCCTCGCTGCATCTGCTCTTCCGCGAGGTGCGACGGCGCTCCACGGTGGCGCTGTCCGGCGAGGCGGCCGACGAACTCTTCGGCGGCTACCCCTACTTCCACGACCCCGCGGCGCTCGCCGCCGACACCTTCCCCTGGCTGCGCGGCCGGACCACCCCGGCCGCCCTGCTGCGCCCCGAGGTGCGGGCAGAGGCCCGCCCCGAGGAGTACACCGCCGAGGCATACCGGCGCTCGCTCGCCGACGTGCCGCGGCTGGACGGGGAGCACGCCCCCGACCGGCGCATCCGTGAGGTCTTCCATCTGGCACTCACCCGCTGGCTGCCACCGCTGCTGGATCGCGTGGACCGGGTGAGCATGTCGGTGGGCCTGGAGGTGCGGGTGCCGTTCTGCGACCACCGGCTGCTGGAGTACGTGTGGAACGTGCCGTGGGCGCTCAAGGCTCCCGAGGGCCGGCCCAAGGGCCTGCTGCGCGACGCCGTACGTGACCTGCTCCCGCCGAAGGTGACGGACCGGCCCAAGAGCGGCTACCCGTCCACTCCGGCGGTGCGCTACACCGAGGTACTGACCGCCCGTGCCCACGAGCTGCTGTCCGACCCGAACGCCCCGGTGTTCGATCTCGTCGACCGGGCGGCGGTCCGCAGCGCCCTCGCCGAGGGCCGCCCGCTGCCGAGCCCGCGGACCGCTCCCAACCCGGTCGGCGGCCTGGACCACCTGGTCCAGGTGGACGAATGGCTGCGGGCCTACCGCGTGAGCCTGCGATGAGCGCCGGCCGCGAGACGACGGCGGAGGACTTCCGCAGCGCCGCCAGGGGCTGGACCACCGGAGTGGCCGTGCTGACCGCCGGCAGCGGCGAGGAGGTCTTCGCCAAGACGGTCTCCTCGCTGTGCACGCTGTCCGTGAACCCGCTGCTGATCAGCGTCGCGGTGGACCGCCGCAGCCCACTGGTGTCCGCGGTGCGGAGCACCTCCCGGTACGCCGTCTCCGTACTGACACGTGATCAGGAGCCGTTGGCCCAGCGGTTCGCCGCCCCCGGAGCCGGCCGGGCGCTCGGCTTCTTCACCGCCGCGCCGATGCGTCCGGAAGCGACCGGCGCGCCGGTCCTGGAGGAGTGCCTGGCCTGGTTCGACTGCTGGCTGGACGGCGTTCTGCCGGGCGGCGACCACGCCGTCCTGGTCGGCCGCGTGGCGGCGGCGGCCAGCACCCCGGGCGAGCCGCTGCTCTACCACGGCGGCCGTTACCGCTCCCTCGACCACCTTCACCGTCCCACCTCCACCCCCAGGGGAGTCCGCGCATGACCCTGCTCACCGGCGACACCTACCGGGCCGGACTGGACGACGGCCGCGAGCTGTATCTGGACGGCAAGCGCATCAGCGACCCGGCCCTCCACCTCGCGTTCAAACCGGCCGTGGACGAACTGGCCAGGCTCCTGGACCTCCAGCACGACCCCGATCACCGCGAGCTGCTCACCTGGAAGGATCCGGACACCGGCCGCCGGCTGGCCCGCGCCTACCAGCCGCCCCGCACCCTGGAGGATCTGCGCCTGCAGCGGCGCAGCGCCGAGTTCTGGCACGCCGAGTCGCTGGGCCAGCACGGCCGGTCCCCCGCCTTCATGGCGTCGATCGCGCTCGGCGTGTACGACTTCCGTCACCGACTGGAGGCGCATCACACCGGGTTCGGCGCCAACGCCGAGGCCTGGTACCGCCACTGCGCGGACAACGATCTCGTCCTGTCCCATGCCCTGGGCGACCCGCAGATCGACCGCTCCGCCAACCCCGTGGACGACCCCGACCTGGCGCTGCGGGTCCTGGAGGAGAACGACCGGGGCATCGTGGTGCGCGGCGCCAAGCAGCTGACGACGCTGGCCCCGCTGGCGCACGAAGTACTCGTCTATCTGTCGGCGTCCTTCACCCAGGGCCGCGGCGAGCAGTTCGTGGTCTGGTTCGCGCTGCCGCTCAACACCCCCGGTCTGATCACGCTCTGCCGCGAACCGCTGGGCAGCGAACCGTGGGGGCACGCCCATCCGCTGGGCGCCCGCTTCGACGAGCAGGACGCCATGCTGTTCTTCGACGATGTGCTGGTGCCCTGGGACCGGGTGTTCCTGCTGCGCGACGGCGATCTGGCCCGGGTCGGACTCGGCCGGATCAACGCCTGGAGCGCCTACATCGGCCACGTCCGCTTCCGGGAACGGCTGCGTACGCTGCTGGCGACGGCGACCCTGGTGGCCGAGAGCATAGGCGTGGACGGCTTCCGCAACATTCAGGAGGACCTGGGGCGCCTGGCCGGCTATGCCGAGCTGACCGAGTACTTCCTGGACGCCGCCGAGGCCCGGGCCACGGTGACCGACAGCGGACTGTTCGCCCCCGGCGACACCGCGGCGAGCCGGGTCTGGTCCGCCGAAGTGGCGGGCAGCGCGGTGGAGATCGTCCGCCGGATCGGCGCGTCCGGACTGCTGATGCAGCCCACCGCCGGTGACCTCGCCCACCCCCGGCTCCGTCCCCACCTGGACCGCTATATGCGCGGCCGGGGCATCGACGCGGAGCGCAAGTCCCGGCTGTTCAGGCTCGCCTGGGAGCTGACGGGGGACGGTTTCGGCCAGCGCCAGGACCTCTACGAGTACGTCCACCGTGGCGATCTGGCCCGCAACCGGATCAACCTCTTCAAACGCTACGACCAGAGCGGAGTGCGCGAGCGGCTGCGGCAGCTCGTGGAAGCACCCGCAGCCACCGACCAGGAGGAGAGGCGATGACCACGCCCGCCGTCGAGATTCAGGCCCGCACCCTTGCCGGCTACGCGCACGCCAGCAGGCTCCGTCAGGAACACGACCGGGACTGGGTCCTCGACCACATACCGGGCGAGCCCGGTGTCCTGCTCGACCTCGGAAGCGGAATAGGACAGTTGCTGCAGGCCGCCCTGGACCGGTTCCCCTCGCTGCGGCAGGCGGTCGGTCTGGAACGCTCCCCGCACCGGATCGCCGAGGCGTCCGAGCGGCTTGAGTCCTACGGCGACCGGGCCGAGCTGCACGAGGCCGATCTGACCGCCCCCGGGCCGGTGCCGTACCGGGCCGACGTGGTGACGATGACGTCGGTGCTGCACTGGCTGTATCCCACCGAGGAGCGGATTCTGGCCTGGGCACGTGAACATCTCGCGCCGGACGGCCGCTTCCTGCTGACGACCTATCACCCGTCGCGTGACGAACACGGTCTGGGCGGTGAGGACGACATCGTGCGCGACGCCCTGACCGCCCTCGGGGTCCGGCGCGCGGACGTGCCCGCTCTGTTCGCCGACGGGGCGGTGCTGCCCATCGCCACCCGGACCCGGGCGGCCGACGAGCTCGCGGTGCTGCTCAAGGGGCACTTCCAGATCGCCGCCGTCCACGAGCGCGACGCGACGGTGACCGTCGAGGACGCCGGACAGTACGCACACTTCCACGCCGCGACGTTCGGCGACTACTACGGACGGCTCGTCGAGCCCGCCCGGCGTGGGGACTTCTTCGCGGCGGTCGGCGAGGCCGCCCGGCGGCGGCAGGAGGAGCGGGGGTGGGTCAGCCACATGCCGGTCCGGCTGTGGGAGCTCACCCCGCGCGGATGAGCACTCCCCTACCCTGTTCACAGCCGCAGCCGCAGTCGTAGCCGTACGCAGCCGAGGAGCCGTACACCATGTCAACTCCCCATGCCGGACCGGAGCTCGGGGCCTTTCTGCGGGCCCACCGCGAACTGCTGAAGCCGGCCGACGTGGGCCTGACGGCCACCGCCCGACGGCGCACCCCGGGGCTGCGCCGCGAGGAGGTGGCCTCGCTCTCGGGTGTGGGCCTTGCCTGGTACACCTGGCTGGAGCAGGGCCGGGTGACCGCCTCCCGGCAGGTCCTGGAGGCGGTCGCCCGGGCGCTGCGGCTGGACGCGGCGGGCCTGCGGCATGCGATGCGGCTGGCCGGCTATCACGAACCCGTCGGGCCTGCCGACGAGGAGGGGCACGGCGAACTGGCCGCGGCAGTACAGCCGGTGCTCGATTCATGGCCGACGAGCCCGGCGGTCCTGGTGGACCAGTACTTCGACCTGCTGGGCTGGAACGCCTCCTGGGGCGCCCTGTGGGGCGCCCCGGAGGCGGTTCCGGCCGAGCGCCGCAATCTGATGTGGCTGATCGCGGCCGACCGGCGGCTACGTGCGGTTCTGCACGACTGGGAGCCGCTGGCCATGAACGTCTTCCAGCACTTCCGCGCCCAGGCCGGACCCGCACTGGCCGACGCCAGGACGAGTGAGGTCTACCGGCATCTGGGCGAGGACGTGCCGGAGCTGAGCCACTGGTGGGGCTGCCACTCGGTGGCCGAACTGACCGCCCGTACGGTCACGGTGGAGCCGCGGACCGGGCAGCGGATGCAGCTGTCGCTGTCGTCCTTCCACCCGGTCGACGACCCGTCGGCGCTGGTCCTGCTGTTCACCCCGTGCTCGGCGGAGGACCGCTCCCGGATGGCGGCCCTCTCCGACGGCACCCTGCGCGCCGTACCCGCTACTCCTGACCTGCGGGCCGGCTGACCGCCGCCGCCCTGCGCAGCCCCGTGCTGAGCAGCAGACCACCGAGGGCCGCGAGCAGAGCGAGGCCCGCGCCCACGGCGAGAGTTCCGGCCGAGACATCGGCGAACGCGCCGACCGCCCAGGCGCCGAGTCCGGTGCCCGCGTACATCGTGGAGGTCAGCCAGGCGCTGGAGGTGGCGCGCAGCTCGGGTGCGGCCGTGCCGGCCAGCGTCTGCTGATCGGTGACAAATCCGCCGCTCGCCACGAACCACACCACGATCCCGGCGAGCGCCAGCACGAGGCCCGGTCCCTTCGCCGACAGCGCGATGCCCACCGCCAGCAGCAGACCCCACAGCGCGAGCAGCGGCAGATCGGTGCGCCCCGCCGCCCTGGCCCGGTCGCCCAGCCGTCCACCGAGCAGCGAACCGGCCACACTGCCCGCGCCGACCAGTACACCGATCAGCCCCAGGGCCTGAACCGAGAGCCCGAAGCGGTGCACCAGCAGCGCCCCGAGGAAGGTGTAGGCGCCCAGGTTGGCGGCGTGAAAGACCGTGTTGACCACAAGTGCCTTGCGGAGCGTCGGAATACCCCACGCTGCCAGCACGCCCTTGAGAGCTCCCACCTGAACGTCCTGTACGGCGGTGGGCCGCACTTGGCGCAGCAGCAGCGGAACAGCCGCGGCGGTGCCGATGGCCAGCGCCCAGAAGGCGGAACGCCAGCCCGCCACCCCGGCCAGCAGACCTCCGAGCGGCACACCGACGACCTGGCCGCAGGAGAACAGCGCCATTCCCAGGCCGAGCGCACGTCCGCGGACCCGGTCGGACGCCGTCTCGGCGATATGGGCCCAGATCGCGGGCCCGGCCGCCGCGGCGGCGAGCCCGGCGACCGCACGCGAAACCACCAGCAGCGTCAGGCCCGTGGAGAGGGCGGCAGCGGCATTGGACACGACGAACAGCGCCGTTCCCGCCACCAGCGCCCGGCGGCGGCCGAAGCGGTCACTGAGCAGGCCGAGGAAGGGCGCGGCGATCGCGTACGCGAGTACGTACGCGGTGACGCTGGAAGCCGCGGCGGCCTCACTCACCTTGATGTCGTCGGAAATCGTCGGCAGGAGCGGGGAGACCAGGAACGTCTCGGTACCGAACAGGAACAGCAGCGCGAACACGCCCGCATAGCGCAGCCAGTCGAAGGAGTCGGTCTGGCCGGTCTCGTCGGCCTGGCCGGTAGGGGCATCGGAGATGCTGCTCAAGCGGATCACCACCTTGTCGGGCATCAGGGCGGAGCCGCGTCCCGGCACAGGGGTGCCCTCGCCGGGGCCGGCGGCGCGTCATGCGACTCCGGTGGGAAGGGGCCGTCCGGCCCGGCCATCTTCGGCCGACCGCCGGGCGTCAGCCAGACAGGCATTCATGCTGTGACCACAGCTCACAGGCTGGCGGCGCTCGCGCTGGGGGGTGTCTTTCGGGTCAGGCCGGATCGGCGAGCGGGATCACTCGACGGGCCAGGTATGTACCGGCGCGTTGAGGTGCATGTAGTCGATGTACTGCCGGGTCATCAGCCGCAGCGCTTCATGGTGCCCGACATGGGTGGTGTCGTAGATGCGGTGGAACATCTCCTTCTGCCACACCGCGCCGTTGCGACCGGAGACACACCGCTGTTCGATGATCCCCAGCAGCGGCTCCCGCCAGGCCGCGTCCATGCCCGAGTGCTCCAGTCCCTGGTGCGCCAGCGGCAGCAGACGTCTCAGGACCAGTTCGGAGGCGGGCACCTCGCCCATGCCGGGCCAGTACAGCCGCGCGTCGATCCCGTCCTGCGCCGCGGTGTGCAGGTTGTCCGCCGCGGCCGAGAACGACATCCGTGACCAGACCGGCCGTTCCTCGTCGACCAGCGCGCGCGTCAGCCCGTAGTAGAAGGCACCGTTCGCGAGGACGTCGGCGACCGTCGGGCCGGCCGGGAGCACCCGGTTCTCGATCCGCAGATGCGGTTTCTCGTGAGCAACGGCGTAGATCGGGCGGTTCCAGCGGTAGATCGTGCCGTTGTGCAGCGTGAGCTCGGCCAGTTCAGGGGTGTCGCCGCCGTCCAGGGTCTGCTTCGGGTCCTGCTCGTCGCACAGGGGCAGCAGCGCGGGGAAGTAGCGCACGTTCTCCTCGAAGAGATCGAAGACGCTGGTGATCCACCGTTCTCCGAACCACACCCGGGGCCGCACCCCCTGCACCTTGATCTCTTCCGACCGGGTGTCGGTGGCCTGTTCGAAGAGCGGGATACGTGTCTCGTGCCAGAGCTCCTTGCCGAACAGGAACGGCGAGTTCGCGGCCAGGGCCACCTGGACCCCGGCGATCGCCTGCGCCGCGTTCCAGTAGGCGGCGAACTCGCCCGGCGAGACCTGCAGGTGGAACTGGGTACTGGTGCAGGCCGCCTCGGGCGTGATGGTGTCCGCGTACGTCCGCAGCCGGTCCTCTCCGTCCAGGGCGATCCGCAGATCCTCGCCGCGGGCCGCGAACACCTGCTCGTTCAGCAGCCGGTACCGCGGATTCTCGGACAGCGCCGCCTCACCCACATCCTCCTGCCGCAAAGTCGGCAGGATTCCCACCATGATCAGATGCGCGGCCACCGCCGCGGCCCGCTCATCCGCGTGATTGAGCGCGTCCCTGATCTCCTTCTCCCACGCATCGGGACCGCCGGCCGTCAGGCGCCGCGGCGGAACATTGATCTCCAGGTTGAACCGGCCCAGCTCACTCGACCAGGCGGGGTCCGCGATCGCTTCGAGCACCTCGGTGCTGCGCATCGTCGGCTCGCCCCGCTCGTCCACCAGGTTCAGCTCGATCTCCAGCCCGACCTGGGGCCGCTCGAACTCGAACCGTGACTCACGCAGCATCTGCGCGAACGCGTCGAGGCATTCCTGCATCTTGATCCGGTACTGGCGGCGGTCGTCACGTGTGAAGACCCGCGCCGGGACATCTCGGCCCATCGGCCCTCCCGAGTCCCCTCGGCAGACACCTCTCTCCAAGCGTCCCACTACCCGGCCGACCGGACCAGTGAAGGCGCCTCCTCCACGCTCCCTCGCCCGTCCCCCGACGTCCACCGCACGCACAGTGTGATCACAAAGAGTGCCGCTCATCGCGCCCCCATTGCGGTGACCGTAGGTAGCGGGGCGCAAAGGCCGTACGGGCCGATCGGGTGTTTTGCCGACCGGACCGGTGCCTTCCGAGCCCTTCCGGGTACAGCGGCGCACATGACCGGAATCGAGCTCACAAGCGCGGCGTTCGGCGACCACGCGACGATCCCCCGCCGGTACAGCGGGGAAGGGGACGATGTCTCGCCTCCCCTGACCTGGTCCGGGGTGCCGGACGGGACACAGGAGCTGGTGCTGCTCTGCGAGGACCCCGACGCGCCGAGTGGGACATTCCTGCACTGGCTGGTCACCGGCATCGCCCCGGAGAGTTCCGGTGTGGCGGAGGGGGTGGGGCCTCCCGGCGGCCGCGAGTGGCCCAACGGCTTCGGGCGGGTGGGCTGGGGCGGGCCGATGCCTCCACCGGGTCACGGGGCGCACCGCTACGTCTTCCGGCTGTTCGCCGTGTCCGAGCCGCTGCCCCTCCATGGCCGCGTGTCGTCCGACTCCGTGCACCGGGCCCTGGAGGGGCGGACGTTGGACGACGGCACGCTAGTGGGCACGTATCAGCGCTGACGCATCCACGACGACGCGCGGCCGCCTCCTGCTTCAGACGTGCTCCACTGTCCCGGCCTTGGCAATGGGCATGTCGACGAGCGAGCCGAGCGTCACGGACGTCCTCACGGGAGCGGGCGTCGAGGATGGCCGTGTTCGGGTCGCCCAGATGCAGCGCCGCCCCGATCTCATCGGCGGGCGTCTTTTTCGTCCACCGGGCGCCCGGCGTCCGGACGGCGGTCGGAACGTGACGTTTCATGCCGTGCGGACGCCGGGAGCAACTGCCGGCGAAAGTGCTGTCAGGAATCGAGAACGAGCAGCTGGGCGTGGTCCTGGTCCCAGCCGACGCACACCTCCGCCTCGACTTCGGCGGCGGAGCGCGAGCTCGGGGACATCTCCCGCAGCAACAGCTCCTGCTCCCCCACCCGCAGGCGGTGGCGGATGGTGGCGCCGAGGTTGGTGGAGGACACCACATTGCCCTTCACGCTGTTCTGAGACCGTTCGGCGGGAATGAACGCCAGATGCTCCGGGCGGATGGACACCGCGTACCGGTCGCCGGTGGCCCCGCGGTCCCGTACCCGGCAGGTCCCGAGCGGGCCGAGGTCGACGACGGCCGTGTCGCCGGAGCGTTCCACGATGGTGCACGGCAGGAGGTTGGTGTCGCCGAGGAAGTTGGCCACCCAGTCGGTCGCGGGATGCGCGTACACGTCCTCGGGAGCGCCCTGCTGCACGATCCTGCCGTCGCGCATCACAACGATTCGGTCCGACATGGACATGGCTTCGTCCTGGTCGTGGGTGACGAACAGTACGGAGATCCCGAGCGACCGCTGGATGGTCTTGATCTCCTCCTGCATCTGCTCGCGCAGCCGCTTGTCCAGCGCCGCCATCGGCTCGTCCAGGAGCAGCGCCGACGGGTTGAAGACCAGGGCGCGGGCCAGCGCGACCCGCTGCTGCTGTCCTCCGGACAGCTGACGCGGGCGGCGGTCGCCCAGCTTGGCCAGACCGACCCGTTCGAGGGCCTCCTCGGCCCGCCGGCGCCGCCCCGCCGGCTTGACCTTGCGCATGCGCAGGGCGAACTCGACGTTCTCCCGGGCGCTCATATGCGGGAACAGGGCGTAACTCTGGAACACCACACCGAGGTTGCGGTCCTTCGGCGGCAGCTTGTCGACCGGTTCGCCGTTGATCAGCACCGTGCCGGAGGTGAGTTCCTCGAAGCCGGCGACCATCATCATGGTGGTGGTCTTGCCGGAACCGCTGGGGCCGAGCAGGGTGACGAACTCGCCGGGCTGCACGGTCAGATCGAGATCGTCGACCGCGGCGACATCGCCGTAGGTCTTGCGCACGCTGCGCAGTTCGATGGAACCCTGTTGCTGTTTGCCCACCACCGGCGAGGCAGCGGTCGGGAGCATGGCGGAGGTTGTCATGGAGCTCACCCTGTCTGGTCGGCGGCCACCGTCGTCAACGGCAGCATCCGGGCGATGGAACGGCGGCGGAGCATGAAGAGGACCTGCACGAGCAGTCCGAGCGTGGCGACGGTGACCAACATGGCCGAGGAGACAGCGATCTTCGGCGTCAGGTTGTACTGGATGTCGGTGAACATCTTCACCGGCAGCGTCGTCGCGCTCGGCGACTGCAGGAACAGGGCGATCACCGTCTCGTCGATGGAGACGGAAAAGGCGAACAGTGCGCCTGCGATGAGACCGGGCCGGATGACCGGGAGGTAGACGAACCGTGCCACGGACGGTGTGCCGGCTCCCAGACTCTGCGCGGAGCGCACCAGGGCCGGATTCAGTCCGGAGAGGCTGGCGCGGACCGTGAGGAACGCGTACGGGGTGGCGATCACGGCGTGGGCGAGGCCGATCGGAACAATCGTGCCGACCAGTCCTACGGAGTTGAAGAACTGGTAGAAACCCAGCGCCAGCACCACGGCGGGGACGATCATCGGGGCGAGGATCACCCCGGTCACCGCTGACTGGCCGCGGAACGAGCGTCCGTGCAGGGCCACTGCCGCACTGCCGCCCAGCAGCACCGCGAGCGTCACGGCGATGGCCGCGGCCTGCAGACTCGCCGCGACCGCCGACATCCAGGCCGTGTCGCCGAAGAACCCGGTGACCGCGTCGGTGGAGAGTTGATCCGGCGGGAAGGTGATGTACCGGCTGTGGTTGAACGCCATCGGCACCACGATCGCGGTGGGCACGACGAGGAACACAAAGACCGGTACGGCGGCGAGCAGCGCCGGGGAGAACCGGGAACTAGCCGACTTCATGGGCACCTCCCGCACGCAGGACCCGCTGGTAGACCGCGACGAGCACGCTCACGATGGCGGTCAGCACGAGCGCGAGCGCGGATGCGCCGGCGAAGTCCGTCAACTCCATGGCGTAGAAGTCGATCTGATTGGCAATCATCTGGTCTCCCGGTCCACCGAGCACGACCGGTGTGATGAAGAAGCCGGTGCTGATGATGAACACCAGCAGCCCCGCGGCCGAAACGCCCGGCACGGTGAGCGGAAGGATGACCCGGCGGAAGACCGACAGCTCACCCGCGCCCAGCGAACGCGCGGCCAGCTCCAGCCGGTTGTCGATCGCGGCCAGCGCGGCGAAGATCGGGAACACGGCGTAGGGCAGGAGGTAGTGCACCATCCCCACCACGACCGCGAACCGGTTGTGCAGCAGCGTCAGCGGGTGGTCGGTGAGCCCCAGTCCCTGCAGGGCGGCGTTCACCAGACCGTTGTCCTGCAGGAGGACCGCCCAGGCGAAGTTCTTCACCAGGACTCCGGTCCAGAAGGGCAGCAGTACCAGGGCGAACAGAACGACCCGCGTGAGCGCGCCACTGCGCCAGATCGCCCAGGCCAGCAGATAGCCGATCACGACGGTCGCGAGCGTGGAGACGGCGCTGATCTCAAAGGTGTTGATCAACGACCTGATGACCAGCGGGTCTTCGAGCACCCGCTGGTAGGCACTGTTGTGCAGGCTGGAGGACACGAGCGTCCCCAGCGGGGTCAGAAACAGGACGGCGTCGAAAGCGGCGATCGGCGCGAGGAGCAGCAACCACGCCCCGCGGACGCGAAAGACGCGTCCGCGGGAGGTGGCGCGGGCCTGCACAGGCGCCGCGGCGGCGAGAGGCATTGTCAGCTGCCCGCCTGCCACAGCTTGAACTTCTGCTCCGTCGCCTTGAGGTGCTCCGCCCACCACGCGTCGTCGCGCACCAGAAGGCTGTCCGCCAGCTTCGGGCTGGTGGGAAGAGTGTCGGCGACAGCGGCGGGCAGCTTCGCGAGCGCGGGGGTGTTGGCCAGCGTCAGGTTCGTCGTCTGGTCGAAGTCGGCCCCGGCGTCGGCGTCGTTGCTCATGAAGTTCATCAGCCGGAACGCCGCCTCCTTGTTCCTCGCGCCCTTGGGAACGACGAAGTAGTCGCCCGCGAGGACAGCGTTGGAGGAGGAGAAGTTCAGCCGGGCTCCGTCCTTGCGGGCGGCGCTGATCCGGTTGTTGAAGCTGGTCGACAGCGTGACCTCGCCCGAAGTCAACTGCTGGACCGGCTCCTGGTTGGCCGTGTGGTAGATCAGCTTCTCGCGTCCGGGGTGCTGCGCAAGGTAACTGAGCGCCGCGTCCACATCCAGCGGATAGATCTTGTCGAACGGGACTCCCGCGGCCAGCCGCGCCGCCTCCAGCACGGAGCTGTCCGAGAGCTGTCCGTACACCGAGCGCTTGGTGGGGTATCTGCCCTGGTCGAAGAACTGGGTCCAGTTCTTCGGTGCCTGCGCGTCCGGGATGTGCTTCTGGTCCCAGGCCATCACAAACAGGAAGCTCAGGTACTTGATGCCGTACTCCGCCTTCGCGTAGGAAGGCAGCCCCTTGTCGCTGATGATGTCGTAGTCGAACTTCTCGAGCAGCCCTTCCTTGACGGCCTGGACGTACTCCGGAGCCGTCAGCTCCACCAGGTCCCACTGCACGTCGCCGGACTGCACCTGCGTCTTGAGCGCCGCCAGGCTGGTGTTGGCGAGCAGCGTCGAGCGGATGCCCGTCTTCTTCTCGAACGGCTTCAGGATGGTCTTCGTCAACTGGTCGTTGTAGGAGCCGCCGTACGAGGTGACCGTCACGGTCTTGTTCGGCGGCGCGGTGTTGGCGGACTTGGTGCTGCAGGAGGTGAGCAGGCTTCCCGCGAACGGGACCGCCAGCGCAGCACCTGCTCCCGTCCTCAGTATCGACCGCCGGGTGATGGGTGTCCTTGGCTGCGTCATTTCGGCACGGCCTCTCTGGGAATTTCCACGCATGCGGAAATCGGGCGATGACAATTTCAGGCTGAGCAAAGGGGGGATCTACGCCGTCATTGGCGGAGTGGGGAGAGTGGCCGCACTGCTGGGCCGTCGACGAATCGCCGAGGCTTTGCGGGTTCCGCTTATGCCTTGGCGCGTCGCGAACCTTCAGATCTCGAACGATCCATGATTCGTCGCGATGGCTGCGTCACACCGCCGACCGCGTGCCGCAAACCATAGGGTTCGGTCCTCTGCCCGTCAACGATTGTTTTCCGGAAATGCCTGTGCTGGTCACAGGCCGCCCCCAGCGTCCTGTCCCTGACACGGAGTTGGCCCTGGCGGCCGCCCGGCGGTATCGCCGATGCCGGCCAGGGATCATGCGCGGTGCCGAGCGGCCGCGGACGCAGAGCCGGACACGCCACCGGAGAGGGAGGCCATGGCACCGGAGAGGGCAGCCAGGGCAGAACGGGCGCCCCTTTCAGGCAGTTCGCACGGATTCAGGGTCGTTTCAGAATGTGCAGGACATCCACTGAGTGGCCGGCCAGTGGATGGAACGTACACTTCCAGCCCGCTGGGCTCCCGGCCTAGGTTTCGTACCGCGAGACGGCAGTCGACCGTTCGCGGCCCCGGGTGACCCCCGCACAGGCCGTACGGCACCGCCCCCGCACGCTCCCCCGCACCAGCCTGGGTTCGGACGTCACACGGACCCGTTTCCCCGTTATTGCGCCCCTGGAATCAAAGGATTCGACGTGGCCGACCGCGCACTACAGCGCCGCTTCCTTCATTCGCGTCAAGGAATTGCGTTAACCCTGACAATCCTGGAATCGGCGCGTCACTGCGCGACAGTCTCCTGATGTCTGCCGGCACTCGCGCATTCGGCGTCGGCGAGCGGCCGGGATTCTCCCCGTACGGCCGGGCGGCGAGCCTGCACCACGCGAAAGCGGCCGGTGATGAACGAAGGGTCGGCGAGGGCGCTGTGCGCGCCCGGGGACACCTCCGTACCGCAGAAATCGCCATAGACCGCCGACTGGTCCATGAAGACGCTCGCGGCGAGGTTTTCCGACAGATGCACCCCGGCGTCCAATGCTGCGATCTCGACGGCCCCCAGCACCAGCGGGTCCGTCGAGTGGACCGTGGCGTACTGGCCGCCGTGTCTGCGCGCGGTGCGGCGGAAGATGTCCAGGCTGTGCGAGGTCGATTCGGTGGCGATCACGAAGGAGACGGGCCCGGCCCATTCACGGGAGTACACCTGCTCGTCGTGTGACTCCAGTCGGACGATCAGCGGAGTGCGGATGTCCGCTGCCGGATGGTCGGGGTGTGCGACCGGCGCTGAGGCATGCACCACCATCCCGCATCCGGCCGCGTGTGCCAGCGAGGTGCGGATGCGGTCGCTGCCGATCGCGCCGAGAATCCCCGCCGCACGTCGCGGTTCCGTGAGGAGCCGCTTGACGGCACGGCTCAGGTCGACGCTGAACCGCCCTATGGACTTGTGACCTTCGTCGGTGCGGATCCCGGCGGAGGGCACCAGGATGTTCTGCGGGGCGGTACAACTCTGGCCGCTGCAGAGCGAAAGCGAGAGCGCGAGCTCTCGCAGCATCCTGCGGTAGCCGTCGGTGGAGTCCACCAGCACCGTGCCGGCTCCCGTCGATGTGGCGAACACGGTGGCCTGACGGGCGTTGCGCCGCAGCCAGTCGCCGAAGCGGACCGAGCCGGTGAAGTCGATGACGCGGACCTCGGGATCGGTCGCGAGCCGGGACGCCAGTTGCTCGCCGGGCTTCTCCGCCGCCAGCGTCACCACGTTGGGATCGTGCCCTGCCTTCTTCAGCACGTCCCGCGCCACTTGTACGGTCAGGGCGAGCGGCAGCACGGCGCGCGGATGGGGCTTGACGATCACCGGGTTCCCGGTCACCAGGCTTGCGAAGAGGCCCGGATAGCCGTTCCAGGTAGGGAAGTCCGGACAGCCGATGAGCAGGGAAACACCGCGCGGTACGACAGTGCGGGTGCCGTCCATGTCCGGTGGGACGTCCATCCGCAGGGGGCCGCCCCTCTCGGCGAGCCGCGGCCCGTACCCGGCGCCCGAGGTCCGCAACGACGCTGCCAGCGCGTGGGCCACGGCCTCCAGTCCCCGGTCCTGCGCATGCGGACCGCCCGCCCGGTGAGCCGTGGCGTAGGCCTGCCCGGTGGTGTGGTGCAGCGCGTGCGCGATCTCATGGCTGCGGTCATGGAGCCGGCAGAGCATTTCCACCGCGAGCTCCGCCCGGCGCCGCGGTCCCGCCGCACGCCAGCCGGCCGTGGCCCGCACCGCCGCCCGCACCAACTCACCGGGTTCGGAACGGAGATAGCGCACACCCAGGCCGATGCCGTACGGAGACGACTCGGTCCCCACCCGTTCCCGGGCACCGGGCTGCCCCAGGCCGAAGTCCTGCCCGAGCATCGACCGGAACACCGCTCCCGCGCTGTGCGCCGCGCCTCTGCGACGGTCGACAGCTCCGGCCGGCCCCTCGGTGAACGGTGTGAAACCCGCGCCGTTCACCGCAGCCTGTACCGCCTGCTCCAGCAGGCTGCGCTCTTCGAAGGAGCCGGTACGCATCAGACATCAGCCTTTCCGGTGATCCGCATGCCCCGCAGCCGCGCGGGACGATCGGTCGCGCCAGCGCATGTACTCCTGTTCCGCGTCGCCCGTGTACGACCACGGCGCCCGGGTGGCTCGCCCCTTGAGCAGGTCGAAGACCGTCGCGGCCTCGACGAGAAGTCCGGCCTGCGCCAGACCGTGGGCAAGATGGTTCAGATCGGCGACGTCCTGCGCGGCCTCGTGGGGAGAGCGGACCGCTATCCAACGCTCCATGGTTTCCACCAGGTCCCAGCGCTCCCCCGCCCAGTAACCGACCAACGTGTGGGGCCGGGTCCCCTCCGTCTCGGTGCGATGACGGAACTCCTCCGCGCGAGCGACCTGCGGCATGACCAGCAACGGGGAGCCGGCCGGAGCGTAGACCGCGCAGTCACGGGCGAAGGTGTACGCCTGGCCGTGCGAGCCGTGCCAGCGCGCCGACATGTAGCGCAGAGCCTGGTGGTGCGCCTCCCGGTGGTAAGGATCCCGGGCCAGGAGTTCCGGCCACCACCGGTTCATGGAGTGGGTACCGCTTTCGTACAGCCTGCCCAGCGTGATCAGCGACACCCAGGGATGAGGGTCGTCGGGGAAGGCCTCGGAGGCGTTCAGACAGATGTGGGCCGTGCGGTCCAGACTCCCGGGGCTCGGCATGGTTCCCGTGCGGGCGGCTGCGAAGTGCCGCATCACCTCGGTGTCCGCGCGGAGCACGAGGGCGTCCGCGCTGCTCGGCTGGGCGGTCTGCCAGGCCTCCACGATCCGTTTGTCCGCGGCGGTGTGGGCAAGCAGCCGGATACGGTGGCTGCGCCGGTCCCAGTCCTTGTGGGGGCCGGTGGCCAGCAGGTCGTGTGCGCCTTCCCAGCGGCCCATGACCATGTCCTCGCACGCGTCGGACAACGCCTTGTCGCCGAAGGTCTGGTCGTAGTGAAGTGCCGCGGAGCGTCGTCGGGTCCAGGCCGGGGCCATGGCGGGCGTCCTTTGATCAGAAGGCGGAACTGGAAGTCAGAAGTCCGTGAGGAGTTCGTCGCGGCTCCTGGCGAGGTTGACGAGGTGTGTCTCGTCCGAATCCGCGCCCCCGAAGGAGTCGTCCATGGCACGCGCCCGGTCGGCGTCGAGACGCCCGGGCTCGAAGTACGGCCGCTGCCGAAGCCACGCGGCGAGCATCGGCAAAAGCCCCAGGGCGAGCGTGCCGAACCCGATGGTCAGCGCCGACGAGCTCAGCGAGGCCACCGACTCGATCATGATCCACAGCATGAACAGCGCGCCGGCCAACGGCCAGAGGCCCATGAAGAGGAAGTTGGACACGGAGGTGCGCAGCAGTTTGCGGTGGACGACGACGGCGCCCAGCCCGGCGAGGCTGTAGTAGAAGGTGACCTGCAGACCCACGCCACTGACCGCGTCCGACAGCAGCGACTCGCCCGGCTCCAGCCGAGCGGCCTCGACGATGGCGAGCGTGCCGGCGGCGACCGCGATGACGGCTGTGGCCACCCACGGCGTATGCCGCTTGGCGTGAATACGGCCGAACGCGGGGAGGAAGGTGCGGTCCCGGCCCATGGCGAAGAGGGTGCGGCTGGCCTGGATGAGAGCGGTCTCCAGCATGGCGACCGTGGACAGCAGCAGCGCGAGCACGAGCAGCGTGCCGCCCACACCCGGCCAGACCTGCTGACCGAGCGCGATCAGAATGCCGTCCGGGGTGCTCGACACGGCGGCCGGCGTCATGAGGACATTGACCGCGACGGCGACCAGGGCGAAGAGCAGGAACGCCAGCACCACACCGATGACTCCGCCGAAGCCCGAACCACGCGAGCCGCGTCGGGTCTCCTCACCCAGATTGCTGGTCACGTCCCAGCCCCAGAACGCGAACGTGGCGATCAGCGCGCCCGTGACAAAGGAGTCCTGCCCCTCGAAATGACTGAAGCCGAACCAGGACAGGGAGAACTCCGTCCCGCTCCCGTCGGAGAGCAGCGCGGCCACCGCAAAACCGATCAGCAGCACCAGCTGCACGGCAGTGATGACGGTCAGCACGCGGGCCCCGATGCGGGCTCCGTACGCCACTACCCCGGCCATCAGCAGGAACCAGCCCGAACCCACGACCGCGGCCAGGACGGGATCACCGACCAGGCTCGGCGCGACGAGTGACAACGTCGCATTGCCGGCGGGCACGGTGCTGGACGCCATGAAGACGGTGCAGGCGACCACCAGCGACCAGCCGCACAGGAACCCGAGGAAGGGGTGCAGCGATCGGGCCACCCAGCTGTACGCGGCTCCCGCGTTGGGGTCCACACGGCCGAGTTGGCGGTAGGCGAGCGCGATGCCGATCACCGGTATCGCGCAGTAGAGCAGAGCGGCGGGGCTCGCCACACCGACGGCGGCGATCAGCGCGGGAATCGTTCCGGCAACCGTGTACGCCGGACCGCATCCCGCGACGGCCATGACCACCGTGTCGTACGTGCTGAGGGCGTCCGCCCGCAGGCCCCCTCCGGTGCCGGATTTCATGCTCAACGAACGTGCCTTTCGGAGAGGAGGCGCAACGGCAGGGGCGTACCTCAGCCGGCTGTGTGACGAGGCGGAGTCCTGGGCCGTTCTCACGTGGGACAGCGGCCCGCCCGGGGGCTGACGAACAGCTCAGGGTGTGTGGTTTTTCGGCGACCCACGGGCGAGATGACAGCCAAATATGCGGCCGATCAGCACGGACCCGACAGATCCTGCCGAAATGAATGTCGATTTGCAAGCGTTCGAGCAGGGGAATATCCACATTCACGCCGGCCCCTCGGGCCGAGCCGAGGCGGACTACCTGGGCGCGCGGACGAGGCGGCCATCCTGCGCCTGGTGCTCGTGGACGAGGCGTAGCGCCATGGCGCCCGCGGCGGAGGCCACTCGCTTGACGCAGCCGCTCCTGACGTCGCCTGCCGCGAAGACACCCGGGCAGCGTGGTTTCCCAGCATCAGCGGTCATGCCGGCGGCCAGGCGGGAGCTGGTCCGGTACGACCTGGATCCCGAAGGGGAACCTGGACCGACGGCGGCCGACGAAGTCTGATGCGGCCCGCGCGGGTCGGGCGCCGGGCGATCAGCCCGGCCAGGTCCACTCGGCGACCTCCGGCAGATCGGTGCCGTGCTCCCGGATCCAGGCGTGGTGGCGGGTGCGCACGTCGGCCATTTCCTGCCGCAGCGCCACAGCGCGCACCCCCAGACCGGGGACGCGGTCGATGACGTCCATGACGAGTCGGTACCGGTCGAGATCGTTGCGTACGACCATGTCGAACGGCGTGGTGGTGGTGCCCATTTCCTTGTAGCCGCGCACATGGAGGTGCGGGTGGCCGGTCCGGCGGTAGGCCAGGCGGTGGATCAGCCAGGGGTAGCCGTGGTAGGCGAAGATCACCGGCTTGTCGCGGGTGAACAGCGCGTCGTACTCGAAGTCCGGCATGCCGTGCGGGTGTTCTTCCTTGGGCATGAGCCGGGCCATGTCGACGACATTGACGACCCGCACGGCAAGCTGCGGCAGGTGAGCGCGGAGCAGGCCTGCCGCGGCGAGAATTTCCTGGGTGGGGACATCTCCGGCGCAGGCCAGCACCACGTCGGGTTCCCGGCCGCCGTTCTCGGTGCCGGCCCATTCCCACACTCCCGCGCCGCGGGCGCAGTGGGTTCGGGCCTCCTCCAGGGTGAGCCAGTCGAAAGTGGGCTGCTTCCCGGCGACGATCACATTGACGTAGTCATGGCTGCGCAACGCGTGGTCCGCCACCGACAGCAGGGTGTTCGCGTCCGGCGGCAGATAGACCCGCACCACCTCGGGGCTCTTGTTCAGGACGTGGTCGACGAAGCCCGGGTCCTGATGCGAGAAGCCGTTGTGGTCCTGTCGCCACACATGCGAGGTGAGCAGGTAGTTGAGGGAGGCCACCGGCGCACGCCACGACAGGGACCGCGAGGTCTTGAGCCACTTGATGTGCTGGTTGACCATCGAGTCGACGATATGAACGAACGCCTCGTAGCAGGAGAACAGCCCGTGCCGGCCGGTCAGGAGATAGCCCTCGAGCCAGCCCTGGCACAGATGCTCCGAGAGGATCTCCATCACCCGGCCGTCATGCTCGAGATGCTCGTCGGTGGCCAGAGTCTGCGCCTGCCACGCCTTGCCTGTGACGTCGAAGAGCGCCTGGAGCCGGTTGGAGGCGGTCTCGTCCGGGCCGACGACGCGGAAGTCCCTGCGCTCGGCGGAGTCCGCCATGAGCTGCGCGAGGAGACCGCCGAGGACACGGGTGGGCTCATGCAGGGTCGCCCCCGGCTTGTCGACGGGAACGGCGAAGTGTTCCAGCGGCGGCATGGGCAGGTCGCGGACGAGCAGCCCGCCGTTGGCGTGCGGCGTGGCGCCGAGCCGGCGCTCCCCCTCGGGAACGCAGGCCAGCACTTCGGGCCGGGGCCGGCCTGCTTCGTCGAAGAGCTCCTCCGGACGGTACGAACGCAGCCACGCCTGCAGTTGGGCGAGGTGAGCGGGGTTCTCCCGGACGCCGGCGAGGGGGACTTGGTGGGCGCGCCACGTGCCTTCGACGGGGACGCCGTCGACCTCGGCGGGCCCGGTCCAGCCCTTCGGTGTACGCAGCACGATCATCGGCCAGCGTGAGCGGGCGGTCCTGCCCTTGCTGCGGGCGTCGTGCTGGATGTCCGAGACACGGTCCAGGGCCTCGTCCATCGCCGCCGCCATCGCTTTGTGTACCGCCTCCGGTTCGGCGCCGGTGACATGCAGCGGTTCATGGCCGTATCCGCGCAGCAGTTCGTCGAGTTCGGCCTCGGGCAGCCGGGCGAGGACCGTCGGGTTGGCGATCTTGTAGCCGTTGAGGTGCAGGATCGGCAGCACGGCGCCGTCGTGCACCGGGTCGAGGAACTTGTTGGAGTGCCAGGACGCGGCCAGCGGCCCGGTCTCGGCCTCGCCGTCACCGATCACGCAGGCCACGAGCAGCTCCGGGTTGTCGAGCGCGGCGCCGTAGGCGTGCGCGAGCGAGTAGCCGAGCTCACCGCCCTCATGGATCGAACCCGGTGTCTCCGGTGCGACATGGCTGGGCACTCCGCCGGGGAAGGAGAACTGCCTGAACAGTCGCTCCATGCCGGCCTCGTCCCGGCTCACGTTCGGATACGTCTGCGAGTAGCTGCCCTCCAGCCAGCAGTTGGCGAGCACAGCGGGACCGCCGTGGCCCGGACCCCAGATGCACACGGCGGACAGGTCGCGGGCCTTGATGACCCGGTTGAGATGGGTGTGGACCAGGTTGAGACCGGGTGAGGTGCCCCAGTGGCCGAGGAGCCGCGGCTTGATGTGCTCCGGACGCAACTCCTCGGTCAGCAGCGGATTGCCCATCAGATAGATCTGGCCGACCGCGAGATAGTTCGCGGCCCGCCAGTGCGCGTCGAGCGCCTTCAGTTCCTCGGCGCGCAGTGCGGTGCGGTGCTGACGCTTGACCTTGGACACGATTTCCTCCATAACGTCGTTGCATGGCACTCAAGAAGGGACCGAAGCAGCCCGCGAAGCTGCCGCGTGCGCTGTACGAGCGTGAGCTGCTCCGGCTGCAGACGGAGCTGGTGAAACTCCAGGAGTGGGTGCGCGCCGAAGCCGCCCGGCTGGTCATCGTCTTCGAGGGGCGCGACGCGGCCGGCAAGGGCAGCACGATCAAGCGGGTCACGGAGCATCTCAATCCTCGGGTGGCGAGCATCGTCGCGCTCCCCAAGCCCACCGAACGCGAGCGCACCCAGTGGTACTTCCAGCGCTACACCGCACACCTTCCCGCCGCCGGGGAAATAGTCCTGTTCGACCGGAGCTGGTACAACCGGGCCGGCGTCGAGCACGTCATGGGGTTCTGCACCAAGGAGGAACACCAGCGCTTCCTTCACCAGTGCCCCATCTTCGAGCGGATGCTGGTGGAGGACGGGATTCTGCTGCGCAAGTACTGGTTCTCGGTGAGTGACGCCGTACAGGAGGAGCGGTTCAGGCGGCGGCTGGAAGATCCCACCCGGCGCTGGAAGCTCTCGCCGATGGACCTGGAGTCGATCACCCATTGGGAGGCGTACTCCCGGGCGAAGGACGAGATGTTCGTCCATACGGACATCGCGGAGGCACCCTGGAATGTCGTCGAGAGCGACGACAAGCGCCGGGCACGGCTCAATATGATCGCCCACCTGCTGTCGACCGTGCCATACCGCGATGTGCCACCACCGCAACTCGAGCTCCCGCCGCGGCCGCCCGCCACGGGCTATCAACGGCCGCCGCGCGATCTGCAGTCCTACGTGCCCGACCACGCGGCGGGGCTGCTGGACTGACACCAGGTGTTCCCGTACCTCGGCGGGGTGATCCTCGCCGAGCACCTGGCAGCAGCCTGTCCGGAACTCGCGCCGGGGCCTGATTGCCGCCAACCTGAAAGGAGGCCCTCGCCTGCGCGGTCCTGTGTACGAAGGAGCTGACAGTCATGACTACGACTCCTGCGGCGTACGACCCGGTAAGAGTGGAAGCAGCGCTGGACTCACCGCTGTCGCGCTGGCTGTGGCTGGTCAAATGGCTGCTCCTGATCCCCCACTACATTGTGCTGTTCTTCCTGTGGATCGCCTTCCTGCTGGTCAGCGTGGTCGCGTTCTTCGCCATTCTGATCACCGAGCGTTACCCTCGGCCGCTGTTCGACTTCAACGTCGGGGTGCTGCGCTGGACCTGGCGGGTCTCCTACTACGGGTACAGCGCACTCGCCACCGACCGCTACCCGCCGTTCAGTCTCGGGGCGGAGCCCGGCTATCCGGCACGGCTGGACATCGTCTACCCGGAGCGACTGTCGCGCGGCCTTGTCCTGGTGAAGTGGTGGCTGCTCGCCATCCCGCACTACATCGTGATCGGCTTCTTCGTCGGCGGATACCGGGCCGGCTGGTGGGACGGTGGGCTGGTCTCCGTGCTGGCCATCATCGCCGCCGTCATCCTTGCCTTCACCGAGAAGTATCCGAAGGACCTGTTCGACCTCGTCATCGGACTCAACCGCTGGGTTCTGCGGGTTGCTGCCTACGCGAGCCTGATGACCGACGCCTATCCGCCCTTCAGGCTGGACATGGGCGGTTCCGAGCCGGCTGCCCCGCCTCTGCCGCGGTATTGAACGTGGCGCCCTGAAGCCCATGCGCCGCTGAATCCGGCCGTCAGGGGTGAACAGCGAGAGCGGGCGACACCGCGCCTGGCAGGCCGTGCGCCGCGGGGCTGGGCCGATTGACCCCTTTCGGGCACCAACCGGCCTGTACGGCGGCCTGCTTCCGGCGGAGGCTGGACCTGGAAGAGACACCGCTGCGCGACGGAGCGTCGTGGATCACCGAGGGATGTGTTGCGCATGTCGGAGAATGAGCTGGGTGGCTCGCCCAACCAGCAGTACAGCACGGCAGGGGGCGACATCGGCCGTCGGGTTGCACAGCGCCGTGAGGAGCTTGGGCTCACCCGTGAGGACGTCGCCCGGCGCGCAGGATCGGCACCCGGCTACCTCCAGTACGTGGAGGAACGGGCCGGCGCACCGGGCATCGGCTTCCTGCTGCGCCTGGCCGACGCGCTGGAAACCACGGTGGGCGAGCTGACCGGGGGCGGCATGGATCTGCCGCCGGGCATCGGCAAGGCGAGTTACCACTCGGAACTGGTGGAAATGACCGCCGAGGAGTGCCGTGAGCGGCTGTTGACGCATGGCGTGGGCAGGGTGGCGGTGTCCACTTCTGACGGACCCGCCATTGTTCCCGTCAACTACCTCGTCATGGACGACATCGTGGCGTACAGAACAGCCCCGGATGCCGTTCCGGCCGCGGCGGCAGGCACAGAGGTCGCCTTCGAGGTGGATCACATCGACGATGCGTTGAGCCAGGGCTGGAGCGTTCTCGTCGTCGGCCCCGCACGTACCGTCACCGACGCCGAAGCCGTGCGCCACTTGGAGGAACAGGCGGCCACCACCCCCTGGGCGGGAGGCAACCGCGGACTGTGGCTGACCATCACGCCCACCCGCCTCACGGGGCGCCGGATCCACGTCAGGCAGACCCATGTGCCTCCCTCCGAAGACCCCAGGACATGAACCTTCTGGTGGGATACGCCACCGCACACGGCTCCACCCGCGAGATCGCGGAGCGCCTGGGCGCGCGGCTCGGCGAGACCGGGCTGAAGGCCGACGTCAGGTCCCTGGCCGACGTCGAGGACGCGGACGCGTATGAGGCGTTCGTGCTCGGCAGCGCGGTCCACGGTCAGGCCTGGCTCGAACCGGCGCAGGACTTTCTGCGCCGCAACAGCGAACTGCTCCGCGTGCGTCCTGTGTGGATCTTCAGTGTGGGGATGCCGAGCGCGCTGCGCGGGCCGTGGAAAGGCATGGCGAACAAGGAAGAGTCCGTCATCACCGCGCATCTGCCGGGAAACATCCCCTACCAGGGGCACCGGCTTCTGTCGGGCGTCATCGCACGGGAGCACCTGCCTTTCACCGGGCGTGTGGGCTTCCGGTTGATGGGCGGCCGGTACGGCGACTTCCGTGACTGGCCGGCCATCGACACCTGGGCGGCGGAGATCGTGCGGGAGCTGACCTACGGATGACGGGCCGCCGTGTCGGCACCCTCGGCGGCCACGAGACGGTGTCACGCTTGTGACACCTCACACGTGAGATATCGGCCCGGTACCGGGCCTGGGAGGTTTCTGATGAGCGCCGACCCGACCACGGACACGGCTGCCGCTCCCCTGCTGCTCGACAGCGCGCTGCAGGACTTCCGGTTCAGCCGCCTGGAATGCCTGATGATCGACGCCACACCTTCCGCGGTGTACGAAGCGACGCGCCGGCTGGACCTTCTCACCATTCACTCGCCGCTGTTCGACATGGTCATGTGGGCACGCGGGGTGCCGGACAGGCTTCGTCGGCGCCCCCTGCCGGCCCCGCCGACCATGCGGGTGGCCGATCTGTTCGACGTCGACACGCACGACCAGAACCAGCCCTGGGTGGCGCTGGGCGAGACCCCGGGACGGGAACTCGCCTTCGGAGCCGTCGGCAAGGTGTGGAAGCCAGCCATCGAATGGCGCCGGATCGAGCCGGCGGCGTTCACCGGCTTCGAGGAGCCCGGCTGGGCCAAGATGGCGGCCGCTTTCACCGTCCATCCCTACGGCACGCGGCGATCCCTGCTGGTCTACGAAGCACGCACCGTGTGCACCGACCCGGAGTCCACGGCCCGCTTCGGCCGCTACTGGACACTCGTCTCGCCGGGCGTCGGCATCGTCCTGCGGGCAGCGCTGCGGTCGGTGAAGACGGCCGCGGAGCACCCGGACCGGCCGGGCCCGGTCCGGGTGCAAGGCACGGAAACGGAAAGGGATGAGACGTGAGGGGTGTCGTCATCGCGTAGGAGTGCCTCTCGTGAGTGGTCTGCCGATGGTTGGCGGTTCGCCGGCACCCCCCGATTGGCCCAATGGCCGCGGCCCTCTGCAACGACGAGATCGGGGCGTCGTCCAGGCGGCCGGCACCGAGGACCGCTGGCATCGTCGAAAGCTCTGCCGCGCCGGTGCGATCGAGTTCGAGTGGCGACCCAACAGTGGACGGCGGAGACTGAAGGCACGGTCCTGTGACCGGACAAGAGCCCACGACCTCGTGGTTTCCGGATTACTCGCACTGCCCATTGACGAGCGCGAGGACAGAGCGCCGACCGCAATCGCCGATGGTGGTCGAATTTTCCGCTAGGAGCGCGCGTGGAGGAAATATCCGTCGAAGTCTTGACGGCCGGGCCGGATGAATCTGCAATCGCCAAGCGCAGGGACACCGGCCAGAAGACCGGCGTCGAGACAGACTTCGCCGAGGTGCTGGCTGACGTCCTGAGCGTGGAGCAGGTGCCGGCCGACAGCCACTTCTTCGATGACCTCGGCGCCAACTCGTTGGTGATGGCGCATTTCTGCGCCCGGGTCAGGAAGCGGGCGGAGCTGCCCTCGGTGTCGATGAAGGACATCTACCGGCATCCAACGATCCGAAGCCTGGCTACGGCGCTCGCGGACACAGCGCCCACTCCTGTCGAGTCGTCGGCCCCGGCGTCGACCGAGGTGGTGACGCCGGCCGGCACCCTGCAGTACGTCCTCTGCGGAACGCTGCAGTTCCTGATTTTCCTCGGATATTGCTTTCTCACCGGACTTGTCACAGCCCGAGGCTACGAATGGGTCTCCACCGGCTCAGGCGTGGGCGACATCTACCTGCGGTCGCTCCTCTTCGGCGGCGCCGGCTTCGTCGGCCTGTGCATGTTCCCGATCGCGGCCAAATGGATCCTCATCGGTCGTTGGAAACCCAGCCAGTTCCCGGTCTGGGGTCTGACCTATCTGCGCTTCTGGACCGTCAAGGCGCTGGTCCACGCCAACCCGATGATCTTCTTCGTCGGCAATCCGCTGTACGTGCTGTACCTGCGTGCCCTCGGCGCGCGGATCGGCAAGGGCGTCACGATCCTCTCCCCCACCGTTCCGGTCTGCACCGACCTGCTCACGATCGGCGCCGGTACGGTGATCCGCAAAGACTCGTTCTTCCTCTGCTACCGGGCGCACGCCGGGCGTATCCAGACTGGCCGGGTCACCCTCGGCCAGGACGTGTTCATCGGCGAGAAGACCGTGCTCGACATCGACACGTCGATGGGCGACGGGGCGCAGCTCGGCCACACGTCCACGCTGCACAGCGGCCAGGTGGTCCCGGACGGCCAGCGGTGGCACGGATCCCCGGCACAGCGCACGGAACTTGACTACGTGAGAATCGCGCCGACTGATTGCGGCACGCTGCGCCGGGCCGGCTTCGGCCTCCTCACCGTGCTCCAGTTGCTCTTCCTGTACGTGCCGCTGACCGTCGGGGGCGCGTACATGCTGGTGACCGAGGTTCCGGCGGTGGGCAATCTGCTGGGTCCGGGCACGGTGGGGTTCACGTCGATCAGGCTCTACATCGACGCGCTGGTCCTTTCCGTGGTGCTGTTCTTCGGCTTCGTCGTCGTGGGCCTCGCCATGATGCTCACCGTTCCGCGCCTGCTGAATCTGGTGGTCGAGCCGGACAAGGTCTATCCGCTGTATGGACTCCATTACTCGGCCCACCGGGCGATCGCGCGCATGACCAACGTCAAGTTCTTCAAATGGCTCTTCGGCGACAGCTCGTACATCGTCCACTATTTGCGCGGCCTCGGATACGACTTGTCCCATGTTGAGCAGACCGGGTCGAACTTCGGCACGGAAGTGCAGCACGAGACGCCGTATCTGAGCTCTGTCGGCAGCGGAACGATGGTCGCCGACGGGCTCTCCATCGTCAATGCCGACTTCTCGAGCACGTCTTTCCGCGTGTCCCGAGCGTCGATCGGGCCACACAACTTCCTTGGGAACAACATCGCCTTTCCCTCGGGGGCCAGGACGGGCGACAACTGCCTCCTCGCGACGAAGGTGATGATTCCGCTCGACGGTGCGGTCCGCGAGGGGGTGGGCCTGCTCGGATCGCCCTGCTTCGAGATTCCCCGATCGGTGGAACGCGACAGCCGATTCGACCATCTCCGGACCGGGGAGGAAAAACGCCGCAACCTCGCGGCAAAGAACCGCTACAACATCCGCACGATGGGCTTCTTCCTGTTCGTGCGGTGGCTGCATGTCTTCGTGCTCACGGTGTTCGGCCTTGGGGCCGTCGATCTGTACGGCGTTTTCGGGCAGTTGGTGATCGCCGCGTCCCTGGCGCTCACCCTTGGGTTCACCGCTGTCTACTTCGTACTGGTGGAGCGTGGCATCGCGGCATTCCGAGCGCTGAGGCCGCAGTTGTGCTCCATCTACGACCCGTACTTCTGGTGGCACGAGCGCCTCTGGAAGGTGCCTGACGAGTACCTCAACGTCTTCAACGGCACCCCTTTCAAGAACGTGATCTGGCGAATGCTCGGCGTCCGGCTCGGCAGCAGGGTCTTCGACGACGGCTGCTATCTGACGGAGCGGACGCTCACCACCATCGGGAACGACTGCACGCTCAACGCGGGCAGCAAAATCCAGTGCCACTCGCAGGAGGACGGCACCTTCAAGTCCGACCGCAGCACGATCGGTGTCGGCTGCACCCTCGGTGTCGGCGCCCACGTCCACTACGGCGTGACGATGGGCGACGGCGCAGTGCTCGCCCCCGACTCCTTCCTCATGAAGGGCGAGGAAATCCCCCCGCACGCACGGTGGGGAGGGAACCCAGCCACGGAGACGCGAGATGCCCACTATCGGCCTGCAGCCGGTGAGTGAACGGGGAAGACGATGGGAGTGCACGTGGACGCCGACCGGGAATTCTGGCGCGGTGTGCTCGTCGCCGGTGGATTCACCGCTATCCCGCGGTGGACGCTCAATCCGGTGATGGGCGTCGCCGAGCACGAGGCGACGATCCCGGACGATGTCGTGGGAGCGTTGTGCCGGCTGGCGCAGGACCTGTCGGTGCCGCTCGACTCGGTGCTGCTGGCCGCGCACGCCAAGGTGCTCGCCGCGCTGTCCGGCGAGCCCGAAGTCGCGACCGGCTATGTCGCGGTGGCGGGCGGCCAACCGCTGCCCTGCCGGCTGACGACCGAACCCGACTCGTGGCGGACGCTGCTGCTGAACACCCATCAGGTCGCCTCGGAACTGCTGTCGCACAAGGACTTTCCGGTCGATGATCTCAGCCGTGAGCTGGGCCTGACCGAACCATCGCTCGAGACTGCGTTCGACCCGACCGGCGTCGGCGGCGACCTCGCCGAAGGCACCGCGCTGTGGGTGGGATTCTCGCAACTCGCAGGCCGACTCGTGCTGCGGCTGCGGTACCGGACCGACGTGCTCGACGCAGACCGCGCCGCCAAAATCGCCGGCTATCACCTCACCGCGCTCGCGCTGATCGCCGCCGATCCGGATGCCGAGCACGGGCGGCAGAGCCTGCTCTCCGCCGAGGAACTCCGCTTCCAGCTCGAAGGGCTCGCGGGACCGCGCCGGGAGCTGCCGGACTGCCGGTTCCACGAGCTGTTCGAGCAGCGGGTGAGGGCACACCCGGACGCCGTCGCAGCCGTGCACGGCGACCGGCAGTGGACTTACCGGGAGCTCAACGCCCGTGCCAACCGACTGGGACGAGCCCTGCTGGCGCGAGGCCTGCGCCGCGAAGGAGTCGTCGCGGTGGTGACCGAGCGCAACCTGGACTGGATGGCCGCCGTCCTCGCTGTCTTCAAGGCCGGTGGCGTATACCTGCCCATCGAGCCGCACTTCCCGGCCGAGCGCATTGCGACCACGCTCTCCCGGGCCGAGTGCGGGCTCGTGCTGACCGAACCCGGCAGCACCACCACGCTCGACCAGGCCCTCGACTCACTGTCCGGAGTCCAGACGCTCGTCGTCGACGCGGCCTACCAGGAAGACCATGCCGACGGTGATCTCGGCATCGGCGTCGCGCCGGACCAGCTCGCGTACATCTACTTCACCTCCGGCTCCACCGGTGAGCCCAAGGGTGCGATGTGCGAGCACGCGGGCATGCTCAACCACCTCTACGCCAAGATCGACGACTTGGAGATCAGCGAGGGGCAGGTGGTCGCCCAGACCGCACCCCAGTGCTTCGACATCTCGCTGTGGCAACTGGTGTCCGCGCTCCTGGTCGGCGGGCGGACCCTGCTGGTCGAGCAGGAGGCGGTCCTGGACGTCCAGCGGTTCGTCGACAAGATCGTTGCCGGCGGGGTCGCGGTGCTCCAGGTCGTGCCGTCGTACCTCGAAGTCGTCCTGACCTATCTGGAGCAGCGCCCCCGCGAGCTGCCGGACCTGCGGTGCGTGTCGGTCACCGGCGAGGCGCTGAAGAAGGAGCTCACGCAGCGCTGGTTCGCCGCCGAGCCCAAAGTCAAGCTGGTCAACGCCTACGGGCTGACCGAGACCTCGGACGACACCAACCACGAGGTCATGGACGAAGCGCCGGACCGGGACCGGGTCCCGCTCGGTACCCCCGTCAACAACGTGCACGTCTACGTCGTCGACGAGCACCTGTCACCGGTGCCGCTGGGCGCCCCCGGCGAGATCGTCTTCTCCGGGATCTGCGTGGGCCGCGGATACGTCAACGACCTCGAACGCACCCGGCTGGCCTTCATGGCCGACCCGCACCGCGAGGGCCACCGGCTCTACCGGAGCGGCGACCACGGCCGCTGGCAGCCCGAGGGCAAGCTGGAGTTCCTCGGCCGCCGGGACACCCAGGTCAAGATTCGCGGCTTCCGGATCGAGATCGGCGAGATCGAGAACACCCTGCTACGGGTGCCTGGTGTCCGCGACGGTGCGGTGGTGGTTGCAGAGCGTGCCGACCAGAGCAGGCATCTGGTGGCCTTCTACTCCGGCCCGCGGCCACTCGAGCCCAACGTACTGCCGGAGCTGCTGGGTGAGTCGCTGCCCGAGTACATGGTCCCGTCGGCCTTCCATTGGCGGGTACATCTGCCGCTGACCGCCAACAGCAAGATCGACAGGAAGACGCTGACGGTGCTCGCCGGGGAACTCGACACCGTCGAGGAGGACTACCTCGCGCCGCGTACACCGACCGAACAGCGACTGGCGGCCGCATGGGCGAAGGTGCTCGGCATCGCGCAGAACCAGATCGGACGGCGGGACCACTTCTTCGACCGGGGCGGCACGTCGCTGTCGGCAGTGAAGCTGGCGATCACCCTGGACCGTGCGGTGTCCCTCAAGGACGTCACCGGTCACCCGATCCTCGCCGATCTGGCCGGGCTGGTCGACGGCAGGTCCGAGCGGCGCTCCGGGCTACTGCAGTCACTGTCGGAATCGGACGGTGTGCGGGCCGGTGCTCTTGTGTGCTTCCCCTACGCCGGCGGCAACGCGGTGAACTTCCACCCGATGGCCGGGGCACTGACGGCCGGCGGCTTGGCGGTCCACGCCGTCGAGCTGCCCGGTCACGACGTGGCCGCCGACAGCGAGCCGTTCGCGCCGATCGCACAGGTGGTCGAACAGGTCATCGCCGAGATCGCCAGGCGTGGCCTGACCAGGGTCCTGCTGTGGGGCCATTCCTCGGGCACCGCGTTGGCCTTGGAGACGGCCAGGAAGCTGCAGCAGCGCGGGGTGGACGTCCAGCGGGTGTTCCTCGGCGCGCAGCTGCTCGGTGACGCCACCGGCCGCCGCGCCACCATCACCGAGCTGACCGGGCGGAGCAACGCCGAGATCGCCGCGGAGCTGAGCACTGACAGCGGCTACACCGAGCTCGGTGAGCTGGATGCGCGGCATGCCGAGCATGTCGGTGCCGCCTACCGGCACGACTGCGTGTCCGCACACCGCTATTTCGCCGACGCCCTGGACGCCCCGCCGACGGTGAAGCTGTCCGCGCCAGTCACCGTGGTCGTTGCCGCCGACGACCCGAACACGGCGGAGTTCCCCCGCCGGTACCGCGACTGGCAGCTCCTGGCCGAGCGCGTCGACCTGCACGAACTCGCCGACGGCGGCCACTACTTCCTGCGCACCCGTCCGACCGAGGCGGCACAGGCCGTGTTGCGCGCCGCCGAATTGTTGGCTTCTTCATGAGTCGCAACGGAAAGGAGTCGAGATGTCGTCCTCATCCCCGGCGTCCCTGCTCGATCTGGAGCTGCAACCCGGCAGACCTCCGATACTGCGGGTCGAGACCACCGGCGACGCGCTGAGCTGGGCGGCCAAGCACCGGGACGCGCTGCGCGCTGTCGTCGCCGAGCACGGTTCGGTCCTGGCCCGCGGCCTCGGGCTGCACGACGCTGCCGAGACCGGTGCCGTCTTTCAGCGGCTGACCACCGGGCTGCTGACCGAGAAGGAGGCCTTCGCGCCCCGGCGGACCTACGCCGAAGGCGTGTACTCCTCATCGCAGTGGCCGCCGAACCAGCCGATGTGCATGCACCACGAACTGAGCTACCGGCTTGAGTTCCCCGGCCTGATGCTGTTCGCGTGCCTCAGCGCGCCCACCGAGGGCGGGGCGACCGCGGTGGCCGACTCACCGACCGTGCTCGACGCGCTGCCCACCGAGTTGACCCAGCGGTTCGAGCAAGAGGGCTGGCTGCTCACCCGCAGCTACAACGACGAGATCGGGGCGTCCTTGGCCGAGTCGTTCGGCACCGAGGACCGGGGCGCCGTCGAGAGCTACTGCCGCGCCAACTCGATCGAGTTCGAGTGGCAACCTGACGGTGGACTGCGCACCAGGCAGCGCCGCAGCGCCGTGGTGCGCCACCCGGTCACCGGCCGGCGCTGCTGGTTCAACCAGATCGCGTTCCTCAACGAGTGGACGCTGGCCCCCGAGGTGCGCGAGTACCTGATCGACGAGTACGGCGCCGACGGACTGCCGTTCAACACCCGTTTCGGTAAGGGCGACCCGATCGGCGAGGACGTCGTACAACTGCTCAACAAGGTCTACGACGACAACACTTCACGCGAACCGTGGCAGGCCGGCGACCTGATGCTCGTCGACAACGTCCGCACCGCGCACAGCAGGGAGCCCTTCGAGGGTCCGCGCGAAGTGCTCGTCGCGATGGCCGACGCGGTGCACCTGGCCGACTGCTCGCCGACCGACGAGGTGACCGCAGGATGACCACGAGCCGTTCCACCCCAACCGAGTCCGCACTGTCCGAGCCGATCACCGTGCCCCCATTCGCGGTGATCTCCGGTGCCCAGGTCCAGCGCGCCCTGCAGGGGCGCGAGAAGCAGATCATGGAGTTGGTCGAGGCCACCTACCGGCTGCACAGCGCCGGTGATTCGGTGAACCCGGCCTCCTACTTCTTGCGTTTCTCCGACCGCCCGTCCTCCCGGATCATCGCGCTGCCCGCCTCGATAGGCGGGCAGGTGCGGGTGGACGGCGTGAAGTGGATCTCCAGCTTCCCGGACAACGTGGAAGCCGGCATCCCGAGGGCCTCGGCCGTGCTGATCCTCAACGACCATGACACCGGCTACCCGTTCGCCTGCCTGGAGAGCTCGATCATCAGCGCCACCAGGACGGCCGCGTCGGCGGCGCTGGCGGCTGACCGGCTCAGCCGCGACCGACGGCGGCCGACGCGTGTCGGGTTCTTCGGGGCGGGCTTGATCGCCCGCTACATCCACACCTTCCTGGCCGGCACCGGCTGGTCGTTCGACGAGATCGGCGTGCATGACCTGTCCACCGACAGCACGGCAGGCTTCCGGTGCTACCTGGAGCAGTCGGGCACCGCCGGCCGGATCACCGTGCGGGACAGTGCCGAGGAGTTGATCCGCAACAGCGACCTGGTGGTCTTTGCCACCGTCGCCGGTCAGCCGCATGTCAGCGACCTGTCGTGGTTCGCACACAATCCGTTGGTGCTGCACGTGTCGCTGCGCGACCTCGCGCCGGAGATCGTGCTCGCCTCAACCAACATCGTCGATGACGTCGAGCATTGTCTGAAGGCCAACACCTCGCCGCATCTGGCCGAGCAGCTCACGGGCAACCGGGACTTCCTGCACGGCACGTTGGACGACGTGATGGCCGGGCGGGTGGCGGTGCCGACGGACCGGCCGCTGGTGTTCTCGCCCTTCGGCCTCGGGGTGCTCGACCTCGCGGTGGGCAAGTACGTCTACGACGAGGTGGCCCACTCCGGAGAGTTGCACGTCGTCGACGACTTCTTTCACGAACTGAGCCGGTACGGATGAGCAGGCCGAGAGTCCAGGAGGCTTGTGCATGACTGATCCCTGGAGAGATCACCGGTCAGGAAGCCGCAGGTCAGAGCGGACGACACCGCGGACGCTGATGCAGGGCTCCCTCGTCTGGCTTGGTTGGACACAGGCTCCCACCGGCACAAGCGAGAAGCCCGCCCACGGTCGGATGGACGTTCCGCAAGTGATCTGCTGCAGATGAGGAGACCATCGTGCCCGTCATATCCGTTCCCCATGACTTCAACGAGGAAGAGCTCTATGTCGACCTTCGGTCGATCTTCGGGCACCCGCTCTTCCTGAAGTGTGAGGGCTTCAACTTCGCCGGCTCCATCAAGCTGAAGGCCGCGGCCGAGATGGTGGAGACCGCCGAGCGGGACGGAGTCCTGACGCCGGAATCGATTCTGGTCGAGTCCTCGTCCGGAAACCTCGGCGTGGCACTGAGCATGATCGCGGCGAGCAAGGGCTACCGGTTCCTGTGCGTCACGGACTCCCGCTGCAACCTGTCGACCAGGATGATGATGGAGGCGCTGGGCAGCCAGGTGCACACCATCGCCGGACAGGAGGCCAAAGGCGGCTTCCTCAGCGCGCGGATCGACTGCGTCCGAGCGCTGTGCGCCTCCGACGACCGGTACGTATGGCTCAGCCAGTACACCAATCCGAGCAACTGGAAGGCGCACTACCGCAAGACAGCGCCGGAGATCGCCCGCCAGTTCCCGCGGCTGGATGTGCTGTTTGTCGGGGCCGGCACCACCGGGACGCTGATGGGCTGCGCGCGCTACTTCGACGAGTGGCACCGGCCGGTGCGAATCATCGCAGTGGACAGCGTCGGCTCGGTGGCCTTCGGTGGTACGCCAGGCCGCCGGATGATTCCCGGCCTGGGCACGAGCATCCGTCCGCCGCTGCTCGACGAGTCCTATGTGGATGAGGCGATTCACGTCGAGGAGGCGGACACCATCCGCGCCTGCCATCGTCTGGCCAGACACGGATTCCTGTTCGGCGGCTCCACCGGCACAGTGGTCAGCGGCGCAATGGACTGGTTGGCCGAGCGTGACACACGCGAACTCACCGCGGTAGCCATCGCCCCGGACCTGGGCGAGCGCTACCTCGACACCATCTACCAGACCACCTGGCTGCAGACTCTTTACGGCGAGGATGTGCTCAACTCCGACGAGGTGGCCGCCGATTCCTGGGCAGCCTGACCCACGCCACCGACGCGGTCGCCGGACCGGCGGCCGGACCTGCAGACCGGCAACCGCGGTGGAACGACCCGAACGACCGCGTGGAAACGTCGCTGGGGCGCGGCAGGTCCTGGAGAGGCCGGGCAGGTGCGAGTAGCCAAATGTGTGAAACCCGGGCCACGGCCATGAGCTGCGGCGTGCCGAACAGCAGCCCTTGGCGACTTCCCCCTGCCAGGCCGAGTTCCCACCCGTGGGGCGGTCGGCCACCCGCATCGCCCATAGGCCGGCGTCGGGTTGCCGGAAGACGTCGAGCGGACTTGACCCAACCGACCGTCTCGTGGCTCAGCACCTGTCGGCCCTACCTGATCGAGATGTACCGCGAGCAGCTGCGGCTCGGTGAGCCGCTGCTGCTCACCCAGTTGGACTCCGCCGACATCCGGCGGTGGTCGCGTTCGGACGGCGTCATCGTCGCGAATGTCGACACCTGTTACCCGGGCACACGCCGGATGAGGACGCTGCCCCTCCTCGGCGGCCGGCTGCACGTCCCGACCGGGCTGCTCGCGCTCGCCACAAGACGGTCCGTCGAGGTCCGGGCCATGGCTGTCCCGGACGTGGCCGGCCGTCCCGCCCCTCAGGTGAGCGCACGGCTGCCCGGTGACGTCGACGGGGCGCTCACCACCTACGCCGGGCATCTGGAGGGCTGGGTGAGCGCCTTTCCGGAGCAGTGGATGGCGTGGGGAAGTCTGTGCCGCTGACGCGCTTCCCTGAGCGCCAGGGAACCTTTCGCCGCGTAGCGTCCCGTCTGCGGGCCCCTCTGTCTGGGGCCCGGAGCAGCCTCTACGTGCCCGTCATGGTGGCCGCGCGCACAGCCGTGCCGAGAACTATGGTGTCCCGCCACATACGCCCCTGACCTGCGCCTTCCTACGGTGTGGCGACACGTAACCGTCCCCGCACCTCGCCCGGAAGTGGTGACCATGGCCGCCTCTGCAACCGCTCCGCCAGCCCCGAGCTCACTCAAGCGCATCGTCGCCGCGAGTCTCATCGGCACCACCATCGAGTGGTACGACTTCTTCCTCTACGGATCGGCCGCCGCGCTGGTCTTCAACAAGCTGTTCTTCCCCGGCTCCGACCCGCTCGTCGGCACTCTGCTCTCCTTCCTCACCTACGCCGTCGGGTTCGCCGCACGGCCTCTTGGGGCTCTCGTCTTCGGGCACTACGGCGACCGGCTCGGCCGGAAGAAGCTGCTGGTGCTCAGTCTGCTGCTGATGGGCGGGGCGACCTTCGCGATCGGGCTGTTGCCGACCCACGCCACCGTCGGGGCCGCCGCGCCCGTGCTGCTCACCGTTCTGCGGCTGGTGCAGGGTTTCGCGCTCGGTGGTGAGTGGGGCGGGGCCGTGCTGCTTGTGTCGGAGCACGGGGATGCGAAGCGGCGCGGGTTCTGGGCGTCGTGGCCCCAGACCGGGGCGCCCGCAGGGCAGTTGCTCGCCACCGGGGTGCTCTCCGTGCTGACGGCGTTGCTGTCGGATGCCGCCTTCGTCTCATGGGGCTGGCGCATACCGTTCCTGCTCTCCGGTGTGCTGGTCGTTGTCGGCTTGTGGATTCGTCTCTCTGTCGATGAGTCGCCGGTCTTCAAGACCGCGCTGGCGCAGGCCGAGGCGCGCAAGGCGGCCGCCGGGCAGGGCGAGAAGATGCCGCTCGTCGCCGTGTTGCGCCACCACTGGCGCGATGTCCTGGTGGCGATGGGCGCGCGGATGGCGGAGAACATCAGCTACTACGTCATCACCGCCTTCATCCTGGTGTACGCGACGACCGCGGTGGAGATGAGCAAGCAGACCGCGCTCAATGCCGTACTCATCGCCTCGGCCGTGCACTTCGCGGTGATCCCGGCCTGGGGCGCGCTGTCGGACCGGATCGGGCGCAGGCCGGTGTATCTCATCGGCGCGATCGGCGTCGGCGCCTGGATGTTCCCCTTCTTCTCGCTCATCGACACCGGCAGCTTCGGCAGTCTGCTGCTCGCCGTCACGGTGGGGCTCGTGCTGCACGGGGCGATGTACGCGCCGCAGGCCGCGTTCTTCTCCGAGATGTTCGCGACGCGGGTGCGGTACTCCGGGGCGTCCATCGGCGCGCAGTTCTCCTCGGTCGCGGCGGGGGCCCCCGCGCCGTTGATCGCTACGGCTCTGCTCGCCGACTACGACTCGTCGACCCCGATCGCCCTGTACGTCATCGCCGCAGCCCTGCTCACCGCGGTGGCCATCGCCTGCGCTCGGGAGACCCGGCACCGGGATCTCTCCGCAATCGAGGCGGAGCCGGTGGACGATGCGTCTGCGGCGCGCACTGCGGATGTGCGGACTGCCTGACGGGCAACGCGGACTGCCGGCGGGCAGCGCGGAGCAGGGCTCGCATCTGCCGCGCGGATCTCCTCAAAGAGGTCCGCGCGGTGGCGCGTCAGCGGAAGACGGCCGAAGACATCGCGAGCAGCCGCAGCGCCAGCTGGATCTCGAGTGCCCTCTCCGGTGACTGCCAGTCGGGGCCGAGCAGTCGGCCTATTCGTTCCAGGCGCTGGGCCACCGTGTTCACATGGACGTGCAGATCGTCCTTCGTACGGGCTGGGCTCATGCCGCTCGCGAAGTACGCGTCGAGCGTGCCGACGAGGTCGGTGCCGCGCCGTCGGTCGTACTCGACGACCTCGCCCATCGTGCGCTGTACGAAGCCGTCGATGTCGCCGGGGTCGGCCAGCAGCAGGCCGAGGAAGCCCAGGTCCTGTGCCGCGGCTCCCTGCCCCGCCCGGCCGAGCAGGCGCAGGGCGTCGAGGCAGCGGCGCGCCTGTGCGTACGCACCCGCTATCGGGCTCGGATCACCGGCGGGCCCGGCTACCGGGGAGGACGCTCCCACGGTGACCAACTCCCTCAGCGTGCCGCCCAGTTGCTTCGCGGTCTGACGCGCGAGGTCGGACGCGCTGTCGTCGGGGCCGAGCGGCAGCAGCAGCACCGCGCCGCCGTCGCGGGCCGCCGCAAGGCCCGAGCGGGTCGCGGCCAGGTGCGAGGCGGCGGACCACAGGCGCTGACGGTCCGCAGTCCGCCGGTCTGCGCTCTGCCGGTCGGAAATGCCCCGACCCGGCGTGTCCGTGCCGGGGGCGTCTGTCCGGGCCGCCAGCACCACATGCGGAACGTCGAGATCGGCATGGAGCCGCGCCGCCCGTTCGCGCAGCAGCCGGGGGTCCCGGTCCGCGGCATCGAGGAGGTCGTCCAGCAGCTCGCCCCGTACGCGCTGTTCGGCGTCGTGGGCCGAGCGCCGGGCGAGCAGCAGCAGCGAGGTGACCATGGCGGCCCGCTCCAGGGTGCGCTGGTCGACGGGGTCGAGGTCACGATGGCCGCGGAGCACCAGAGCACCCAGCAGTTCACCGCCTGCCGAGACCGCCGCCACCCAGTCGTCCCCGTGGCGCACCGCACGGCCGTCTGCGCCGGTCGCGTCCAGGTCCTCGTCCGTGAACTCGACCGTGCCGTCCAGGACTTCGGAGAGCGCGGCGGCCACATCATGGACGCCGCCGCCGCGCAGGACCACTTCGGTCAGCCGGTCGTGGACCTCCGAGGCCCGTTCGATGACGCCGCTGTGGTCGCGGATGATCTCGTTGGCCCGCTCCAGCTCGGCGAGTGCCGAGCGGGTCTCCGCCAGCAGGTTCGCCGTGTCGATGGCGACGGCGGCATGGGCCGCGAAGGAGGCGAGCAGCGCGACCTGTTCGCGTTCGAAGACTCTCGCCCGGCGGTCCGCGGCGAAGAGCACGCCGATCACCTGGCTGCCGAGCATCAACGGCACTCCGAGGATCGCGACCAGACCCTCGTCCTTCACTGCCGTGTCGATCGCCCTCGTGTGCTCGAAGCGGGCGTCGTCGAAATAGCTGTCGGTGACATAGGGGCGGGCGGTCTGGGCGACGAGCCCGCCGAGCCCCTCGCCCATGCCGAGCCGCAGCTGCTGGAAGCGGGCCGACACCGATCCTTCGGTGACGCGCATATAGGTGTCACCCGCCGACGGGTCGTTCAGGCTCAGATACGCGACCTCGGTGCCGAGCAGCGACCGGGCCCGCTGCACGATCGCCCGCAGCACGGCGTCGAGATCCCGCAGGCCCGCCAGGTCGTGTGCGGTCTCGAACAGCGCGGACAGCTCGGCCTCGCGCCGGCGCCGTCCCTCCAGCTCGGCGCGGACCCGCAGCGCGAGCTGCTTGGCCTGCTCGAGGTCGGCGAGCTCGTCCGGTCCCGCGCCGCTCGCACGGGCGAGCAGCACCGGCCGGTCGTACGCCTCAGCGGCGGCACCGCGTGCGAGGAGCTCCAGGTAGGAGGCTTGATCGTGGGACATGGACACAGGATTACCTGCCGTACGGGTGGTCGCACCAGACCTGTGGACGACGAAGCCTTTGTGGACAACGGCGTCACCCGCCGCCGGCGGCCGTGGGACGGCCGGAGAGTCAGTGGGCCGTCCAGCCGCCGTCGAGGGTGAGCGAAGTGCCGGTGATGAACGATGCCTGCGGGGTACACAGATATATCACCGCTTCGGCGACCTCCTCGGGCTCGATCAGCCGCTTGATCGCGGAGTCCCTGAGCAGCACGTCGGCCAGTACGCGCTCCTCGGCCACCGAATGGGCCACCGCCTGATCGGCGATCTGCTTCTCGACCAGTGGCGTACGCACATACCCGGGATTGACGCAGACCGACGTCACCCCGTGCGGTGCGCCCTCCAGGGCCGCGGTTTTTGAGAGCCCCTCCAGGCCATGTTTGGCGGACACATAGGCGGACTTGAAGGCAGAGGCACGCAGCCCATGTACTGAGGAGATATTGACGATGCGGCCCCACCCCTGCGCGTACATGTGCGGCAGCGCTCCCCTGATCAGCCTGAACGGGGCTTCCAGCATCACGGTGAGCACCGTGTGGAAGACGTCCGGCGGGAACTCCTCGATGGGCCGCACCAGTTGCAGTCCGGCGTTGTTGACCAGAATGTCCGCGCCGGCGGCAGCGGCCTCCGCCGCGTCGAGATCGGTGAGGTCCAGGACCTGTGGTTCGACCGCGCCGGCCAGCTGCGCGGTGTGCGCGGCGAGGGCGTCGAGACCTTCGGCGTCCCGGTCGACGGCCCTGACCTTCGCCCCGGCGGCCGCGAGCCGCAGCGCACAGGCGCGGCCGATGCCGCCCGCCGCGCCGGTGACGAGTGCCGTACGGCCGCCGAGGTCGAGGTCGACCGTATGGGCGTGGCGATGGGGTGCGGGACATGATGTGGTGGGCACGGTCATACTTCGCACCCTAGGCAGTGATCATCCCCCAACCGATGTGGTCACCACCCATACTTCACTGCTCAGTGGTGGGTTGGAACCATGCCGGCCCCTCGGTGAGGGCCTGCTTGATCCGGAACAGGGCGAACTCCTTGAGCTCCGGCAGCGCGTCCGCCGGGAACCAGCCCACCTCCAGCGACTCGTCGTCGTTGACGCGCGCCTCTCCGCCCACGGCACGGCAGCGAAAGGTGATGTCCATGTACTGGCAGCGGTCGCCGTTGGGGTAGGTGACCGGCTTGCGCAGCGCCTGGACAAGTACGACCCGGTCCGCGACACAGCGCACCGCGGTCTCCTCGTACACCTCACGCATCGCGGCGACGGCCGGCTGCTCCCCCGGCTCCGGAATCCCGCCGATGATCGACCACTTGCCCGTGTCGGCACGTCTCCCCAGCAGCACCCGGCCCTCGTCGTCGAAGACGACCGCGCTGACGCCCGGCAGAAAGAGCAGCTGATGGCCGGCGGTGGCCCGGAGCTCGCGGATGAAGTCAGGGGTTGGCATGCACTCGACCCTAACCGGCGTCCCCAACCGGCGTCCCTAACCGGCGTCCGCCGTGCCCTGCGCCGCCTTCCGTTCCCGCAGGCCCCGGAGTGCCGGGACCACGACCCAGCCCAGACCACCCAGCGCCACCAGCACCAGGGCCCGCTCCGGCCAGGTCCCCATCCGGGTCGCCGGAGTGAGCGAGGAGCGCAGCGGCACCTTCGCGACCAGCGCGTCGGGCGTGAACATCCTGGTCCGCTGGACGATCTCCCCGTCCGGCATGATCACCGCGCTGACGCCGCTGGTGACGGGGACGACGACGGAACGCCCGTGCTCGACGGCCCGCACCCGCGACATCGCCAGCTGCTGATACGTCATCTCGCTGCGCCCGAACGTGGCGTTGTTGCTGGGTACGGAGATCAGCTGGGCGCCGTGCGTGACCGTGGCCCGCGCCGCGTCGTCGAAGGCCGCCTCGAAGCAGGTGACCATGCCGACCCTGGTGCCCGCCAGATCGAAGACGCCCACCTTGTGGCCGGGGCCGAAGTCGCGTCGTACCCGGTCGACGTCCGAGCTGAAGAGCCGTACGAAGGACCGCATCGGGATGTACTCGCCGAACGGCTGCACATGACGCTTGTCGTACGTGTCCACCGGCCCGCGCGCCGGGTCCCACTCGATCAGCGTGTTGCGGAGCTTTCCGGTTTCGGGGGTGACCACAGCACCGACGACGGTCGGCACGCCGATCGCCTTCACCGCGTCGTTGATGACGATCCGGGCGTCGGGATTGCGGTACGGGTCGAGGTCCGAGGAGTTCTCCGGCCACAGCACGAAGTCCGGCCCGGCCACCTTCCCCGCCTTCACGTCCGCGGCGAGCTGCAGGGTGCGGCGGGCGTGGTTGTCGAGGACCGCGCGGCGCTGGTCGTTGAAGTCGAGCCCCAGGCGCGGCACATTGCCCTGGATCGCCGCGACGGTCGCGGTGCCGTCCTCGGCGGAGTCGTCGACGAGCGGCAGCGCGGCGAACGCCGCGGTGACCGGGACGAGCACGGTCAGGAGCGCAGCGGCCGCGGCGCGGCGCGGCAGCTCACCGGTGCGCCGGTACGTGCGGACGCGCCGGGCCGTCTCGTACAGCCCGAAGCCGCACAGCACGACCGCGAAACCGAGCAGCGGCGTCCCGCCGAGTGCCGCGAGCGGCAGGAAGAAGCCGTCCGCCTGGCCGAAGGCGATCTTGCCCCAGGGGAAGCCGCCGAACGGCACCCGCGCGCGGGCCGCCTCGCCCACGATCCAGACGGCGGCAGCCCACACCGGCCACCCGGGCAGCCGGGTCACCGCGGCGATGCCCATGCAGGCGAGCGCGACGAAGAGCGCTTCCACGGCGGCCAGCGCGATCCACGGAATCGGGCCGACCTCCTCGCCCGTCCAGATCAGCAGGGGCAGCAGAAACCCGAGACCGGTGAGGTAGCCGAGACCGAGCGCGGGCCGCAGCCGCCGTCCGTACAGCGTCCAGCCCAGCAGTGCGAAGGCGGGCGGCACCAGCCACCACAGGGGCCGCGGCGGGAAGCTCAGAAAGAGCAGCACACCGGACAGCGCGGCGGCACCCGGCCGTACGAGGCGGCGCAGCAGAGATCGGCCTGCCGCGGGGGCGGCCTGTGTGGTGTCGACGGAGGTCACGGTGGTGCTCACCCGCCGGAGTCTACGGCGGCATGCTGTGCCCGCGGCAGTCCGGTCGGCGTCGCCCGGGGTGATGGGTGAGGCAACGTTCCTGCGCAACCCATCCACAAACACCCGTCTCTCCCGTTACCGTGTGCGCCAGTCCCTGCCACCCGACCCGGTTCGGCTGTTGCGGCAGGGCCCGTCACAGGTCGGGGGGTCGACGGGATGGCTGCATCGGACGGCCGGTCCGCGGCGCAGGAGCGCGGCAGCGCGACCGACATTGCCGGCGTCGTCGTCCTCAGCGGGTGCGCCGTGTGGTCGCTGATCAGCGCCGCGGGGCGGGAAGCCAGGCCCGAGGGTGTGCTGCTCGCGGTGTTCGCGGTGGCCGCGGGGTACGCCTGCGGCCGTATCTGCGGCACGCTGCTGCCGGTCGCCGCGGCGTCGGCCACGGCGCTCGCCGCGCTCGCTCTGGCGATCGCTTCGCGGCAGGGTGTGCCCGGTGGGAACGTGGGCGCGGCCACCCAGCCCGGGCACACGGGTGCGGGGGCCGCGCTGCTGGTCCTCGCCGCGGGCGCGGCCTGCTGCGCCGCCTCGGCGGCTCGTCCGCCCGCGCTGCGTCTGTGCCTGCGTCTGCTGGCGCCGGCCGTCGCGTGCACCGCGCTGGCGCTCGGATCGGTGGCGGGGTTCGCGGCCGCGCTGGGCGTGCTTCTCTGCTCGCTCGCGGCGGTACGGATGCGCCGGCGGACCCTCGCGCTCAGCGGCCTCGCCCTCGCCACCGGCCTGGTCGTCGCCGCGTCGTGGGGTGTGGCCGAGGACGCCCTGCCGACCGGGCTCACGGTCTCGCTGGAGGGCCAGTTGACCCAGAACCGGGTGGCGCTGTGGCAGGACGCGGTCGCTCTCGCCAAGGAGGATCCGGTACGGGGCGTGGGCCCCGATCGTTTCGGCAAGCTGAGCGCCACGGCGCAGCAGTCCCTGGGCTCGGACGGCAAACCGCACTCCGCCTCGTTGCAGCAGGCGGCCGAGCAGGGTGTGGTGGGGGTGGCGCTGCTCGCGGCGGCCTTCGGCTGGATGCTCTACGGCTTGCTGCGCTCGCCGCGCTCCACGCCGGTGGTCCTGAGCGCGGGCGCGGCGCTGTCGGCGCTGGCGGTCCTGGCGAGTGTGGGCAACGCGCTGAGCTTCGCGCCCGTGACGGCGGGCGCGGGGTTGCTTGCCGGTCTCGCGACGGCGAGCGCGGCGGGCGAGAGAGGGGCGGAGGGGCCCAGACATACGACCCGCCAGGCGGCGGCGGACAGCCGCACGCTGTAGCGGTTGCTGCGTCTCCGTGCGGTTGACCGGCGGCTACGCCTCCGCCGGCCTACCGGTGCCGGTCAGACCCAGGCGGGCGCGGATCGCCCGCACCGCGGCCTCCGCGTCGTCCACCGTCACCGTGAAGATCCTGCCGTCCCCCAGCGTGACGACCACGCCCTCACCGCGGCGTACGACCACGGCCGTGCCCTGCTCCGGGCGCCAGCGGTAGCCCCAGCCGCCCCACTGGCAGGGGGTCACCTTGGGTGCGAACTCCGCGTCCACCACATGGGACAGCGGGATCCGCCGCCGCGGCAGGCCGATATGGCCGCAGCGCACCTCGACGCAGTCGCTGTCGACCTTGACCGACACATGGACGAAGGCGAGAGTCCCGTAGAGCATCATCAGACCCACCGCGATGAGACCGATCACCGACATCAGCACCGGGGCCGTGCCCGAGCCCCATGACGAGTCGAGGGCCAGTTCGACGGCGAGCGCGATGCACGCCGCGCCCGCCGCGGCGAGCAACCACTGAACGCGGTTTGTCGCACGGCCTGTCCAGATGGCGGGCAGGGGCTCTGCCGTGTGCCCCGAGTCGCGGGAGTGCTCCATCATGCCTAGCAGAGTACTCAAACAGTGACCGGGTGGCATGCCCTCAGTGCGCGGTGGTCACTGCCTGTAGCAGCAGGCCTTCGTCGTAGCTGAGTGCCTGCTCGGGCAGGGCGGAGTCGCGGCCGCTGAGCAGCACCGTGAGGCGGTTGCCGGGCGCCGCGTCGGGGGCGGGCTGCTCACCGATTCGGCGTAGTGCCTGCGCGGCGACCGCATCCGCCGAGCCGTGCAGGACAACGGGGTGCCCGACGGCGGCCCGGATGCGTTCGGCGACCAGCTCGTAATGGGTGCAGCCCAGGACGACGGCCCTTACATCCCCGGGGGTAAGGGCGGCCGCTGCCGCCACCGCCCGGTCGATGGCGCTCTCGTCCGCCCACTGCACCGCGTCCGCGAGCCCCGGGCAGGGCACCTCGGTGACGGCGACCGAGTCGGCGAAGTCCCGGATGAGTCCGCGCTGGTACGGGCTGCCGGTAGTGGCGGGCGTGGCCCAGATCGCGACGGGGCCGCCGCCCGCGGAGGCCGGTTTGATCGCCGGGACCGTGCCGATGACCGGGATCGCGGGCTCCAGTTCGGCGCGCAGCGCGGGCAGCGCATGCACCGACGCGGTGTTGCAGGCGACGATCAGCGCGTCGGGCCGGTGCACGGCTGCCGCCCTCGCCGCGGCGAGCGCGCGCCGGGTGACATCCTCGGCGGTACGAGGACCCCAGGGCATGCCGTCGGGGTCGGAGGAGATGACGAGATCCGCGTCCGGCCGCAGCCGACGTACCGCGGCGGCCGCCGCAAGCAGGCCGATACCGGAGTCCATGAGCGCGATCTTCACCCGGTCACCATAGTCGACTGCCCTTGCGGTACTGGCGGGGTGGGGCAGACTGCGGCGAATGAGCGCCGTTGCCTGGACCGCTGTGGGATCGCTTGCCGCATGGGGGTGGCTGCTGCTCGGGCAGGGCTTCTTCTGGCGTACGGATCAGCGGCTGCCCCGCCGCGAGGTCCTCGACCACTGGCCGGATGTCGCCGTCATCGTGCCCGCGCGGGACGAGGCGGAGGTACTGCCGGTCAGCCTGCCCTCGCTGCTGGCGCAGGACTACCCCGGCCGCGCGGAGATCGTTCTGGTCGACGACGGCAGTACGGACGGCACGGGCGGGCTGGCACGGGCCCTGACCGAACAGCACGGCGGGCTGCCGCTGCGCGTGGTCTCACCCGGCGAGCCGGAGCCCGGCTGGACCGGAAAGCTCTGGGCGCTGCGGCACGGCATCGCGCTGGCGAAAGCGCGTGAGCCCGAGTATCTGCTGCTGACCGACGCCGACATCGCGCATGCGCCGGACAGTCTGCGCGAATTGGTGTCCGCCGCCCGCACCAACGGCCTCGACCTGGTCTCTCAGATGGCGCGGCTGCGAGTCGCGAGCGGGTGGGAGCGGCTGATCGTGCCCGCCTTCGTCTACTTCTTCTCGCAGCTCTACCCCTTCCGATGGGTCAACCGACCGGGGTCGCGGACGGCGGCCGCTGCGGGCGGCTGCGTCCTGTTGCGGGCGGAGGCGGCCGAGCGGGCGGGCGTTCCGGAGTCGATCCGGCAGGCGGTGATCGACGATGTGTCGCTGGCGCGTGCCGTGCAGCGCTCGGGCGGCCGGATCTGGCTGGGGTTGGCGGACGGGGTGGACAGCGTGCGGCCGTATCCGCGGCTGGCGGACCTGTGGCGGATGGTGTCGCGCAGCGCGTACGCCCAACTGCTGCACAGTCCCGTGCTGCTGGCCGGGACCGTGGTGGGGCTCGCGCTGGTGTATCTCGCGCCGCCCGTGGCCGTGTGCGTCGGCGTGCTCGGGAACGACGCGGCCGCCGGCTGGGCCGGGGGCCTGGCGTGGGCGGTGATGACGGGGACGTACCTGCCGATGCTGCGCTACTACCGGCAGCCGCTGCCGTTGGCTCCCCTGCTGCCCTTCACCGCACTCCTCTATCTGCTGATGACGATCGATTCGGCGGTGCAGCACTACCGCGGCCGGGGAGCCGCCTGGAAGGGACGTACGTACTCACGGCCCCAGGCGGCGCCCGACCCGTCCGAGGCGGCGCCCGAGGCGTGAGGCGCTACTTCCTGCCGGGCGTCCAGTTCATTCCCCAGCCGTACGCGTAGTCGATGGTGCGCTGCGGGCTCACGCCGCGCTCCGGGACCAGGAAGCGGGCCTCCCGCTGCACCAGGAGATCCGAGCCGGTGTTGGTGATGAGCGCGAGGGCGCAGACGGTCGACGGCACGGTGCACTCGCCGAGCGAGAAGTCGATCGGTGCGCCGTGCTGCGGCTGGAGCGTCACCGTCGCGTCCAGATCGGCGAAGCTGCGCGCGCCTTCATAGATGGTCACAAAGATGATGACCCGACGGAGCCGGTCCTTGTGGTCCAGGTTGATGGTGAGGTTCTCGCCGGATGTGCCGCCCGTGCGGTCGTCGCCGTCGAGGTGGATGTACGGCGGCTGGTGGAGCGCGCCGAAGGCATTGCCGAGGGCCTGGACCACGCCTTTGCGCCCGTCGGTGAGTTCGTACAGGGCGCACAGATCGAGGTCGAGGTCGCCGTGCATGGCGACGGCGCGGCCCAGCTTGGCGCCCCAGCCCTGGAACTGCTTGCGCACCTGCCAGCTGAGGTTGACGCGCATGGCCCCCGAGGTGCCGCCCTGCTTGGTGAGGGAGACGGACGGGGTGTCTTTCGTCAGCGTCACCTTGGTGAGCCGTACCGGAGTGGCGGGCGGGGCCGCGGGCGGAGGCGGGGCAGTCACCGGAGGTGCCACGGGCGTAGGCGGCGTCACCGCAGCGGGCGGGACGGATGAGGCAACCGGGGCAGCAGCCGCCGCCCGCTGCGGCTCGTCGACCGTGATGCCGAAGTCCGTCGCCAGACCCTCGAGCCCACTGCTGTAGCCCTGCCCCACCGCGCGGAACTTCCAGGCGCCCTGCCGCCGGTACAGCTCGCCCAGCACAAAGGCGGTCTCGACCGTCGCGTCCTCGCTGTCGTACCGCGCGATCTCCGTGCCGGAGAGCGCGTCAAGCACCTTGATACGGAGCCCGGGCACCTGCCCGAAGCTGCCGCCGTCGGCCGAGGCAGCCAGCACGATCCTCTCGATCGCGGGCTCCACGCCCGCGAGGTCGACCGACACCTCGTCCGTCACACCGTCCGGCGCGGTCCGCTTCCCCTCGTGGCGTACGGCTCCCGAGGCGTGCGCCGGCTGGTTGTAGAAGACGAAGTCCGCGTCCGAGCGGACCTTCCCCGACGCGAGGAGGAGCGCCGAGGCGTCGACGTCCGGCACACCGGGCCCTGGACGCCAGCCCAATTCGACGCGAACCTGCTGCGCCGGCACCGGAGTGTTGGCTCCCTTAAGCATGGACATGCTCGCCCCCATCGCGAGTCGGGGTGCCCGAAGAGTTCACCTACCGCCAACCTAACGCCCAAGGCACCCCGGCGCCCCGGGCCGACCCGTGGGTAACACCCTCTCAGCTTGCCCTTTACAGGATCGATGCACTGACCGGCGACCGTTTTTCCCGGATTCGCTCGCATTGGGGATCCGTCGCCACTCGCATCTACCGAAACAACCCTCTTATCGGGCTCCCCAACCAGCACATCGTGGGCTTAACTTATGTGCCATGACCTCCCCCCGCTCCACCTACGGCGGCGGTTACTACTCCGCTCCGTCGTTCCCCGACACCCCCATCTACGACTCCCTGGTCGCGGAGCGGGGCACGCCTCAGATCGCCCCGATCCGAGTGCCTTCCGCGTACGACACCGGCAGCAGCTACACCGCCAACAGCTATCTGCCGACGCTCCCCGCGGCGCTGCCGGCCCTGCCGGCAGCACCCACACCGCCTCCCGCCTACGGCTACCCGCAGCAAATGCAGCAGCCCGTCCCGCTGCAGCATGCGCCCTCGCCGTACATCCCCCAGCAAGGGGCCTCCGTCCCGCGCGGCTACCCGGGCCCCCAGCCCATGCCGCAGCAGCGTCCGGTGACCACCGGCTACGAGGCGATGCGTCCGGCGGCCGCCCGCCCCGCGCCGGCGCCCTCTCCTTACGAGGACCCGTACAACCGCCCGTACCAGGGCAGGGGGTACTAGGCCGACCCGGCCCTTCCTGACTCCACCCGTCCTCAAGCGTTACTGCTGCCCCCTCGGGAACCCTGCGTGGCTGCGGATGCGTTGGACGGTTCGCGGGGGAACAACGCGGGCGGGTGGCAGGGGTGACTTTGCTCTCTCTTCGTGCCACCCGCGCATGTGCCGTGCCGTACAGGGCTATTACGGGACGGGGAAGGGGGTGCGGGAAGTGCGAGCAGCCACGGGAGTCTGGCGCTGGCGCCACAATCCTCTGCGCCGCGCGACCGATCTGCTGGAAGCGTGGGTGGCGCTTGTTGCCGCTGTGCTCCTGGTGACCGCGGCTCCGGCGTTGGGCTGGCTGAGCGGCAGCCTGACCGACGAGTCGCTGCGCCAGTCGGTACGGATCCAGCGCCAGCAGCGTCATCCGGTCACCGCGACGGTGCTGAGACCGGCGGTGGAGCCCAAGGTCTCGGCGTACGATCCGGAGTCCTCCGCCGCCCGGGAGAAGCGCCGTCCGATCCTCGCGAAGTGGACGGCGGTGGACGGCAGTCGGCACACCGGCACGGTCTCCACCGTGCTGCGCACCATGCGGCCCGGTGACACGTTCACCGTCTGGACCGACCGGTCCGGCCGCCTGGTGACTCGGCCGATGGACCTCGCGACGGCCCGGGCGCACGCCGTCCTCGCGGGGATCGGCGCAACGCTCTCGTTGGCGGGCCTCGTGGAAGGCGCCAGACGGCTGGTGGTCTGGCGGCTCGTACGGCGCAGATACGCGCGCCTGGACCGGGCGTGGGCCGCGGCGGGGCCCGACTGGGGCCGCACGGGCGCAGGCAGCTGACCGTTCCCGAGTCGTCAACTCCCGCTCGTCGCGCGCGCTACGGTGGTGCGACCCCCTCGGGGGTTGGGTCCCGGCCGGTCGGGCAGGGGCCCAGGGGGCGTCCCGCGTCCCCCTCAGAGGCGCGGCGGAGCAGTATCACGAGGTGGGGGCAGAGCAGCACGATGGCACAGGGCACGGTCCAGGTGACGCACACCGGCACCTCGCGGTGGCGGCGCCGCACAGGTGAGTACCCCTCACTCGCCGCCGCCCTGGAGGCCGCGGGCGACGGCGACGTCCTCACCGTCGCCCCGGGGACGTACCGCGAGAATCTCGTCGTCCAGCGGGCGGTCACGCTCCGCGGTTCCGAGGGCGCGGTCGGCTCGGTGCGCATCGCGCCCGCCGACGGTGTGCCGCTGACCGTGCGCGCATCCGCCACCGTCCAGGACCTCCAGGTGGAGGGGCAGGACACTGCCGCGCCCGCGCTGCTGGTGGAGGACGGCACCCCCGAGCTGATCGATCTGCGGATCGTCACCCGCTCCGCGGCCGGTGTCGAGGTGCGCGGCGCGGCCCGTCCCACCGTCCGCCGCTGCACCGTCGACAATCCGGCCGGCGTCGGCATCGCCGTACTGGACGGCGCCGGCGGGGTCTTCGAGGAGTGCGAGGTCGTCTCGGCCGGCCGGTCGGGCGTCTCCGTGCGCGGGGGCGCGCATCCGAGGCTGGAGCGCTGCCGGGTGCATCACTCCGCGGGCGCGGGCCTGAGCGTCACCGGCGAGGGCAGCGGCCTGGAGGCGATCGGCTGCGAGGTGTACGAGATCAACGGCACCGGCGTCCAGATCGCCTCGCGGGCAGCGGCCCATCTCACCGACTCCATCGTGCACCGCACTTCGGCCGACGGCGTCACCCTCGACACCGATGCCGTGCTCACGCTCTCCGACTGCGACATCCACGACATCCCGGAGAACGCGATCGACCTGCGCTCCCGGTCCGTGCTCACGCTCACCCGCTCCACGGTGCGCCGCTTCGGCCGCAACGGACTGTCGGTGTGGGACCCGGGCACGCGGGTGGACGCCAACCAGTGCGAGATCCAGGACAGTACGGGCGACTATCCGGCGGTCTGGGTGAGCGACGGGGCGAGTGCCGTCCTCGACTCGTGCCGCATCCACGATGTGCCGGACGCCCTGTTCGTGCTGGACCGCGGTTCACGCGCCGACGTCGTCGACAGCGATCTCTCCCAGGTCCGCAACACGGCGGTGTCGGTGAGCGACGGGGCGAGTGCGCAGCTCGACGACTGCCGGATCAGGGAGGCGTCCACCGGCGCCTGGTTCCGTGACCACGGCAGCGGCGGCACACTGAACGGCTGCACCATCGACGCCGCGCAGACCGGTGTGATCGTGACCAAGGGCGCGGATCCGGTGATCGAGCGGTGCACGGTCACCTCGCCCGCCGAGGCGGGCTTCTATGTCTCCGCCGAGGGCCGCGGCACCTTCCGCGGTTGCCGGGTCACGGGCAGCGGAGGCTATGGCTTCCATGTGATGGACGGCTGCCGCACCACGCTGAGCCGGTGCCGCACCGAGCGCTGTACCCGCGGCGGTTACGAGTTCGCGGAGTCGGACGGTGTGGTCGTCGAGGACTGCACCAGTGACGAGAGCGCCGTACGGCCCGTGGCGGAACAGCAGACGACCGTGCTGACCGCGACCCAGTCCCCCGGGCTGCTCTCCGCGGTGCCCGCACCGGCCGCGGCCGAGGCGCCGCCCGCCGAGCCCGTACGCGCCTCCGTCGCCGTTCTCGGCGAACTGGACGCGCTGGTCGGCCTGGACAGCGTCAAGCGCGAGGTCCGCACGCTCACCAACATGATCGAGGTGGGCAGGCGCCGCCAGGAGGCGGGGCTGAAGGCCGCGTCCGTACGCAGGCATCTGGTGTTCACCGGCTCCCCCGGCACCGGCAAGACGACCGTGGCACGGCTGTACGGCGAAATCCTGGCCTCGCTCGGCGTGCTGGAGCGCGGCCATCTCGTCGAGGTCTCAAGGGTCGACCTGGTCGGCGAGCACATCGGCTCCACGGCGATCCGCACCCAGGAGGCGTTCGACCGGGCGCGCGGCGGCGTGCTGTTCATCGACGAGGCGTACGCCCTGTCCCCCGAGGACTCGGGACGGGATTTCGGCAAGGAGGCCATCGACACGCTGGTGAAGCTGATGGAGGACCACCGGGACGCGGTGGTGGTGATCGTCGCCGGGTACACCGCGGAGATGGAGCGGTTCCTGTCTGTCAACCCCGGTGTGGCATCCCGTTTCTCACGGACCATCACCTTCAGCGACTATGTGCCCGAGGAGCTGCTGCGGATCGTGGAGCAGCAGGCCGAGGAGCATGAGTACCGGCTGGGCACGGGCACCGGTGAGGCGCTGCTGAAGTACTTCACCGCCCTGCCCAAAGGGCCCGCCTTCGGCAATGGCCGCACCGCCCGGCAGACCTTTGAGTCGATGGTCGAGCGGCACGCGGGCCGGGTCGCCGAGCTCACCGAGGCGAACACCGACGACCTGACCCTGCTCTATCCGGACGATCTTCCCGAACTGCCCTGAGCCTGACGGGGAACGGCCGGTGTGAGCCGGTCGAGGAGCTCCCGCCGTGCGGTGGTGAACACCGGATCGGCCTGGTACTCGGAGTGCCCGAGGATGGGCTCGGGCAGCGGATGCGACTCCGAACGCCCGTAGACCACAGGGTCTTTGAGGGCGTCATGGTCCACGTCGGGGTGTTCGCCCTCGGCCGGGACCAGCACCGGGCCGCCGATGGGATCGGTGCGCCGCCACAGATTGCGCCAGCAGTGCACCTGGCTGCCCAGTTCGCGCAGGGCGAGCGGTCCGAAGTAGGCCGGGAACCAACGGCCGTAGAGCCGCTCCAGCGGTGAACCGTAGGTCAGCAGCGCGACCCGTCGCCGGGTGGCGGCGGGCAGCTGCCAGACGGCGGCCGCCGCCAGCACACTGCCTTGTGAGTGCCCGGAGATGACAAGCCGTCCGCCGGTGCGTCCGGTCCAGGTGCACATCCGCCAGGTGAGATCGGGGACGGCGCGCTCCGCGTAGCAGGGCGGCGCGAAGGGGTGTGCGGCCCGCGGCCAGAAGGTGCCGACGTCCCAGAGGATGCCGATGGTGCGCCGGGCCGAGGCGTCGCGGTAGGCGCGGCGGCCCCAGGTGACGAACAGTATGAAGCCGAAGCCGATCAGCCAGGAGCCCAGCGACTGTGCGGTCTCGGCGACGGATTCGACGAGGCCGTGGCTGTCGCCGAACGCCTTGCCCGGCACCTCGCCGCTCGCCCACGCCCCGACGACCGCGCCCGCGCCGAGGAGCAGCGTGGCGCCGGAGACGAGGCCGACGATCCAGGGGGCGGCGTCGGTGAGGGCGGCCCGGGCCTGGGTGCCCGCTATCCGCCGGGTGCGGACTTCGTCGCGACGGCCCTCGTCGTAGTCCGCCTCGACCGGACCGGCGAGCCGGCGGGCGGCCAGCCAGGTCTGCACACCGAGGACGACGGCGGGGACGAACAGGACGATCAGCAGTACCGGAATGACCGAGGCCTGCCAGCTCAGCAGCACCGGAGGCCCCGGGATCGCCGATTCCCCGTCCATGCCGGGGGTGCCGGGGCCGTCCAGCCAGTCGGCGACACGCTGGGCGACCCCACCGGTCATCACCCCGCCAAGGGCGCAGGCGAGCATCGCGACGGCGGGCCCGCCGAGGCCGGACATGGCGGTGCGAGGGTGGCGCTCCCGGCGGTGCAGGACGCATGCGACGACGGCGAGGGCGACGACCAGGGCGCCCTGGCCGAGGGCGATGACGCGAAAGGTGACATCGCCGGGAAGGGTTGCGGTGGACGCCCAGCCGGGGCGGGACCAGGAGGCGTACAGCAGCGAGAGGGCGAGCAATGAGAGGGCGGTGCCGGGCAGAAAGCGGACGGTTGCGCGATCGAGACGGGCGTCGATCCGCCTCTCGCTGCGGCCCCTGCGGAAGACCACCCACAGCACGGCGAGCAGCACCACGACGAGTGCCGTCTCCAGCAGGAGGCCGCAGATTCTCAGCGGTGTGCTTGCGGCTGCGCGGTCGTGGCGCGCGGCGGCACCGGTGACCGCCGCGGCGACGGTCAGAAACCCGGCGGCGGTGTGCGCGGCGCGCAGCCGGGCGACGAGCCGGCGGCCGTACCAGAAACCTGGCCTGCCGAGCGCGGGCCGCACCGCGGGCCGCTTCGGTCCCGCGCCCTCCTCGTCCTCCTCCACTCCCTCATCGCCGTCGCCCTCGTCCTCGCCGGTCGGCGGCCGCTGGGACTCGTATGCGCTCCACGTGCGGTTGGAGAGGTACCACAGCAGGCCCACCAGGGCGGCGGGCACCACCGAGGCGAGCGCGAGGCGGCGGCCCGGCTGGGACCACCAGCCGCCCCGGGCGCCGGACAGAAAGCCCAGCCAGGAACGCTCCCGGGTGCAGTCGGGCGAGCCCGCGCACTGCCAGGCGACCAGGTCGAGCGCAACCTCGCAGGCGGCGGCCGTCAGCAGCACGGTGAGGCTGAGCGCGACGAGCCGCACCAGCACTCCGTACAGCCGGGTCGTCCTTCTGCGGCCCTTGGCGCGCGGGCGCATCCAGTGCGCGAGGTTGACCACCATGAAGGGAAGCAGCAGCAGCCACAGGGCCCGGGCGCCATTGCCCGAGGTTAAGTTGGACCAGCAGTACGCCTCGGGGATGGGCCGGTCCTCGTACCGCTCGGGGTGGCTCTCGGCGTGCTCGTCGTCGGTGCGCCGGAACACGGCGGCCTTCTCGTCGCCGGTGATCCGGACCGTACGGGGATCGCCGAGCATGTCCTGCGGGGTGGCCCCGCCGACGCCGTGGACCAGCAGTTCCAGCGCCGGTCCTCCGCTCTGTGGGACCGGGGTGTCAGGGGACACTTCAGGGGGCTCGCTCTCTCGATGGCAGGATCGGCCGGTGCGCGGCCGCGCGGCGGTTCGGGACAAGAATCCCGGATCGTGGCAGTTCACCGCACGGCTCTCACCGAATCTCCCCGAGCGGGGCCGGCCCACCGGCCCGTGCGAGGATGAGCAGCCTTGGCCACGGCGGTGTACGACGAGATGGAAGGACCGGCCCCGGCAGTGACCGACAACCAGAACCTGCTCGCCGAGCAGCGGCGCACCCTGATCCTCGACGAGGTGCGCAGGCGCGGCGGGGTGCGGGTCAATGAGCTCACCCGCAAGCTGAATGTCTCCGACATGACAGTGCGCCGGGATCTGGACGCGCTGGCCCGGCAGGGGGTCATCGAGAAGGTCCACGGCGGCGCGGTGCCGGTGGTCGAGGCGAGCACGCACGAGCCGGGGTTCGAGGCCAAGTCGGCGCTCGAGCTGAGCGCCAAGGAGGACATCGCGCGGGCCGCCGCGCGGATGGCGGTGCCCGGCAGTGCGATCGCACTGTCCGGCGGCACCACGACATATGCGCTGGCGCACCATCTGCTGGAGGTTTCGGATCTGACGGTGGTCACCAACTCGGTGCGGGTCGCGGATGTGTTCCACGCGGCGCAGCGGGCGGGTACGGCGGGCGGTCAGCGTCCCGGCGCGGCCACGGTGGTCCTCACCGGAGGGGTGCGTACTCCGTCCGACTCACTGGTGGGACCGGTCGCCGACCAGGCGATCCGCTCGCTGCACTTCGATGTGCTCTTCCTCGGGGTGCACGGCATCTCGGTGGAGGCCGGGCTCTCCACACCGAATCTCGCGGAGGCCGAGACGAACCGCCGCTTCGTCCAGGCCGCGCGCCGGGTCGTGGTGGTCGCCGACCACACCAAGTGGGGGACGGTTGGTCTGAGTTCGTTCGCGCGGCTTGCCGACGTGGACACGCTCGTGACGGACGCGGGTCTGTCGGCCGAGGCGCGCGAGGAGATCGCGGAGCATCTGCCGGGTCTTGTGGTCGCGGGCGGCGGCGAGGACGCCGGCAGTCAGGACGGCTGAGCGGGTGACCGTCTTCCGGCTCACGCGTGCCGTCACACTGCCGGGGGGCGAGGCCTGGCTGAGGGTGACCGACTGGCAGGGGCACACCGCTCAGGTGCCGTTGACGACGGTTTCGCATCTGACGCCGGGGCCCACGCGGGTGGGCACGGTGTTCGTGGCCCGCTCGGGTTTCGGCCGGCTCGGCTTCGACGATCCGATGGAGGTCGTCGACTGGGCGCCGCCCGAGCAGGGCAGGACGGGACGCTGCCGACTGCAGAAGCACGGCCGGGTGATCAGGGGCTGGGCACAGATCGAGGTGCACCCTGAGGGTTCGGGCGCGGTGGTGGTGTGGGTGGAGGAACTGCGTATCCGCTTCGTACCCCGGCTGCTGGACCCCCTGGTCCGCCGGATGGCACGGCTGGTGTTCGGCCGCGCGCTCGACGGGCTGCTCAGGGGCGGTGCTTGAGGCCGCCGGCAGACAACTGACGGGCCCTCAGCTATGGTGTGCGGGCCCAGTACCAGGCCCTCTCAACCGGAGGTACGGTCCCATGGCACGCCGACTGCGCCCCGTGGAGCTCGACTTCACCGAGTCCGCGCCGCTGCGACTGGTCTTCGCGGCCGAGGTGTCGGCCTCGCCGCACGCCGTGTATGAAGCCCTCGCGGATGTTGCGGGCTGGACGTCGTGGTTCGACGCGGTCACTGCTGCCACGCCCACCCACCGGGGCGCGGGCCGCGAGATAACACTCAGGGGCGGGGTCCGCTTCGGCGAGACGATCCTGGCCACGGACCCCGGCGAGCGCTATGCGTACCGCGTGGACGAGACCAACGCCCCGGGCCTGCGCGCCCTGCTGGAGGAGTGGCGGCTCACTCCCACGGCGGCCGGCACCCGGGTGCAGTGGACGTTCGCGACGGACGCCCCGACGCCGATGCGCCTCGTGCTGAAGCTGGGCCGAGCGGGCCTGGCCGCCTCCTTCCGAGGCGCCGTTCGCAAACTGGACCGCCGGCTCGCCTCCGTCTAGGCGGGCCAGACCCCCGTCGCCAGGAGCTGTTCGATCGCCGCGGTGTACGGCGCGATGTCCAGTCCCTGTTCGTCCAGCCAGGCGTCGGAGTAGTACTTGTCGAGGTAGCGGTCGCCCGGGTCGCACAGCAGGGTGACCACGCTGCCCGTGCGCCCTTCGGCCACCATCTCGGCGATGATCTTCAGCGCGCTCCAGAGTCCGGTGCCGGTGGAGCCGCCCGCCTTGCGGCCGATGGCCGCATCCAGGGCGCGTACGGCGGCGACGCTCGCCGCGTCGGGCACCTTCATCATCCGGTCGATGGCGCCGGGCACGAAGCTCGGCTCCATCCGGGGCCGGCCGATGCCCTCGATACGGGAGCCGCAGTCGCTGCTCGCGTTCGGATCGTGCCGGGTCCAGCCGTCGAAGAAACAGGAGTTCTCCGGATCGGGGACACAGATACGAGTGTCGTGCTGCATGTAGTGCACATAGCGGGCGATGGTCGCCGAGGTGCCGCCGGTGCCGGCCGTCGCGACGATCCACGTGGGCTCGGGATAGCGCTCCAACTTCAGCTGCTGGTAGATCGATTCGGCGATGTTGTTGTTGCCGCGCCAGTCGGTGGCACGCTCGGCATAGGTGAACTGGTCCATGTAGTGGCCGCCGGTGCGCTCCGCGAGCGCCGCCGACTCCTCGTACATCTTGCGCGAGTCGTCCACGAAGTGGCACTGCCCGCCGTGAAATTCGATCAGCCGGATCTTCTCGGGGCTGGTGGTGCGCGGCATCACCGCGATGAACGGCACTCCGATCAGCTTGGAGAAGTACGCCTCGGAGACGGCCGTAGAGCCGCTGGAGGCCTCGATGACGGGCTTGCCCGGCCGGATCCAGCCATTGCAGAGGCCGTAGAGGAACAAGGACCGGGCGAGGCGGTGCTTGAGGCTGCCCGTCGGATGGGTGGACTCGTCCTTGAGGTAGAGGTCGATCCCCCACTGCTCGGGCAGCGGGAAGCGCAGCAGATGCGTGTCGGCGGAGCGGTTGGCATCGGCCTGTACCTTGCGGACCGCTTCCTTCAGCCAGGCCCGGTACTCCGGATCGCTGCGGTCCACATCGGCGGTGGCCGTCGCCTCACCCGCCACTGATTTCCCACTACTGCTCATGCGCGCGTTCCTCAACTCGTCGAATCCGTTCCCCTCCTGCCACAGTAAGCCCCTCACCTGCACAAACGTTCACTTTGGGCATCCATAGGGGTCACTTGCAGGCCGGGACTTGCCCGGGGATGGCCCCACGTACTGGTGCACCCGCCCGGAGTTGTGCAGACTTGCCAGCAGGAAACGGTGCGAAGGGGGCGGAGGGGCGATGGGGATGGCAGAGCCCGAATTCAGCGCTACGGGCGTGCGTATCGAGCGGTGGCCGCGGTCGCTCACCAAGGCCGGACAGGTGCTGATCAAGGACGGCAGGCTGGCCCTGCTGACCAGCTACGGCCGGGTGATCGAGAGTGCTCCCGTACGCGCGGTCAGGGCAGGTAAGCCCTGGTTCGCCGATGAGGCGAGCACAGTGGCGACGGTCAACGGCAAGCGGTACCGGCTCACCATGGGGCAGCGCGGCCGCAGGCCGGACGCCCGGGTGCTGGCCGGGCGCTTCCTGGAGGCGGTGCGCGGCGCGGGAGGCGCCAGGAGCTGAGAGTAACCGCCCGGATGCTGCGAGTTGCGGGACCGAGGGAGGTGGTTCACGCTTGTCTCACATCACTCAGGGTGCACCGGCGGTGACGCTGCGATCCAGCCCGCCGGACAAATCAGCAGGTAGCCAACTGCTGGATCCGATCCTTCGTCTTCTTCCGGACCTCATTTCGGGGAGTCGCAGCCGTGATCAGCCAGCCAAGCAGGCACTGCACGGTGGAGCTCCAGGCCCTGCCGTCGCGGATCCAACAGGTCCGCAGAATCGTCTCGGCGCAATTGCGCTACTGGCATCTCGATCCTCTGATCGACCAAGCAGCGCTCGGCGTCACCGAGTTGCTGACCAATGTCCACCGGCACGCCGAGCCGGACAAGATGTGCACCGTGGAGATCGAGCTGCTGCTCGACCGGCTCACGGTCTCGGTCCATGACCACGATCCACGACTGCCGACCGTACGGGACTCGGATCTGCAGGCGACCTCCGGCCGCGGGCTCGGGCTGATCGCGGCCGTGAGCGAGAGCTGGGGCGTACGGCCCAAGGGCGACACCGGGAAGATCGTCTGGTTCACACTCTCGGCGCCCTCGCCGGCCGTGTCCCTGCCGCCGTATCCGATGGTGTACGCGTCTTCGGCGGACGGGCCCCTGGGCGGTTCCCAGGACGGGCAGGCCCGCGCTCACGACGCGGCGCGCAAGCCCGCCGCCACCCGGTCGGCCGTGGCGGGCTGACCGGGCGCCGCCTCGGTGCCCACGACGGCCGGGCACTACTCGGTGGCGCTGACGGCCGGGCACTACTCGGTGGCGCTGACGGCCGGGTATTACTCGGCGGAGATGGCCCGCAGTACGTCCAGGCGCCCGGCGCGGCGCGCGGGCCGCCACCCCGCGACCGCCCCGGCTACCAGGCCGACGAGTGCGACCACCAGGAGCTGCACCGGCAGTACGGCGAAGGCGAAGGCGGTGTCGCCCGCGCCCTCGGAAGCCTTGACGAGCACCCAGCCGAGCAGCCCGCCCAGTGCCAGACCGCCCGCCGTGCCGAACGCTGCGACGAGCACCGACTCGTAGCGCACCATGGAGCGCAGCTGACGGCGCGTCTGTCCGACGGCACGCAACAGGCCGAGTTCCCTGGTGCGTTCGTGGATGGCGAGCGTGAGCGTGTTGGCGATGCCGAGCAGTGCGATCACCACGGCGAGCGCGAGCAGGGCGTAGACCAGGGTGAGCATCATGTCGATGGCACCGGCCGCGGTCTGCGCGTACTCGTCACGGGTCTGCACCTCGGGGTTGCCGTACGCCGCCGCGGTCCTCTCGACCGCCACCTTGCCGTCGGCGCTCGACACACCGTCCTTGAAGCCGACCGCGATCAGAGTGTCGGAGTCCTGTCCGCGGTGCGGGGCCCAGGCCTCGCGGGTGATGACATAGTCGCCCGCCAGCTGAGACTGCTCGAAGACGGCGCGGACCGTGAAGGTCTGCTTCTTCCCGTCGGTGAAGGCGAGTTCGGCGGTGGAGCCGGGCTGCCAGCCCCGCTTCTCGGCCTCGGTGTCCGCGACGGCCATGCCGTTCGTGCCGAGTCCGGCGAGCGAGCCCTGCACGGTGCCGAGGTCGAATGCCCTGCCGAGCGCGACCGGGTCGGTGACGGTCAGCCGGCGCCCCGCGCCGCCGACCTCCGCGACGCCCTTCCCGAGGCCGACCGCGCTCGCCACCTCGGGCTGTGCGGCGATGGCCGGGGCGAGCCTCGGGCTCAGCCCGCTGCCGCCCGCGCCGAACGCCGGCGTGCTGACGGCCACATCGCCCGCGAAGGACCGGGAGACCGTCTGGTCCATGGTGGCCTTCAGCGAGGCGCCGAAGACCGTGAACAGGGAGACGACGGCGACGCCGATCATCAGCGCCGTCGCGGTGGCGGCGGTGCGTTTGGGGCTGCGCAGTGCGTTGCGCTTGGCGAGGCTGCCGGAGACGCCCCGCAGCCGGTCCAGTGGCCCGCCCAGGATCCGTACGGCATACGAGGAGGCGACCGGACCGAGCACCACGAAGGCGGCCAGGGCCAGCACCGCACCCGCGGCGGCGAGCCACAGGGACGGACTCGCGACGACTGCGACCAGGATGGTGCCGATTCCGGCCACCGCGACGCCCGTTCCGACGTACGCGCGCTTCCTCGACGCCGCCGACTGGTCCACCGCCGTCTCGCGCAGCGCGGCCAGCGGCGCGGTACGCCCGGCCCTTACTGCGGGCATCAGCGCGGAGCCGAGGCAGACGAGCACGCCGACGGCGAGCGGCAGCAGCAGCGAGAGGCCGCTGATCGCCAGGCCGCCCTGCGGGAACGGGAATCCGATGACGGGGAAGAGCGCCCGCAGTCCGGCGGCGATTCCGATGCCGCCCAGCAGACCGGCGGCGGACGCGACCAGTGCGACGACGGCCGCCTCGACGAGCGTCGAGCCGACGATCTGACGACGGGAGGCGCCGAGCGCGCGCAGCAGCGCGTTCTCGCGGGTGCGCTGGGCGATGACGATGGCGAAGGTGTTGTAGATGGAGAAGGTCGCGACCAGCAGCACGATGCCGGAGAAGACCAGCAGCAACGTGGTGAACAGATTCAGGAACTGACCGGAGATCATGTCCTGGTTCTCTTCGGTCGACTGCTGTCCGGTGATCGCCTCGACTCCCTTGGGGAGTACGGGTGTCAGCGCGGCCACGAGTTGCCGCTGGCTGGTGCCGGGTCCTGCCCGGACCTGGATGGACGCCGCCTCGCCCGGTTTCGGGGTGAGGTACTTCTGGGCGTCGGCCAGGGTCATTCCGGTGAAGGTGACCTGGCCCATGCCGTCCTCGCCGCCGAAGGTGGCAAGACCGACGACGGTGACCCGCACCGGGTCGGGGGTGCGCAGCACGGTACGGTCACCGATCTTCAGGCCGCCCTTGTCGGCGGCGCCGCGGTTGACGACGACCTCGCCGCTGTGTGCCGGGACCCGGCCTTCGGCAAGCCGGTACGGGTTGAGCTCCGGGTCGTCGATCCAGTTGCCGGCGAGGGTGGGCGGGCCCTGACCGCCGACGGGCTTGCCGCCCGCGCCGACCAGCTGTCCCGCGCCCTGGATGTTGGGTTCGGCGGCGGCGACGCCCGGCGTCTTCTCGATCCGGGTGACGAGATCCGTCTGCACCGGCCTGCGGGCGCCCTGGCCCTCACCGGACACCGTGAGGACGTTCGAGCTGCGTACAACGGCGTCCGTGCCGCTGTTGGCGCCGGCGAACATCGTGTCGAAGCTGCCGCGCAGGGTGTCACCCATGATGAGCGTGCCGGTGAGGAAGGCAACACCGAGCAGGTACGGCGGTGAAGGTGCCGGTGAAGCGCCGCTTGTGGGCGCGCAGCGAGTTGAGGCTGATGCGCAGCGATGCACGACTGCCGCTCATGTCGTCGCCCCCTTGGCGCCGGAGGCGTCGAAGGCCTTCAGCCGGTCGAGCACGCGATCGGCGGTGGGGGCCTCCATCCGGTCGACGAGCCGTCCGTCAGCGAGGAAGACGACCTCGTCGGCGTGGGCGGCTGCGACCGGGTCATGGGTGACCATCACGACCGTACGGGCGCTCTGGCGCACCGTGCGGCCGAGCAGCCGCAGCACCTCTTCGCCCGAACGGGAGTCGAGGTTGCCGGTCGGCTCGTCGGCGAGACGACATCGGGCAGCCCGGCGAAGGCGCGGGCCACGGCGACGCGCTGCTGCTGGCCGCCGGAGAGCTCGCTCGGCCGGTGGTGCAGCCGCTCGCGGAGCCCGACGGTGTCGACGAGGGCGTCGAGCCACTCACGGTCGGCCCGCTCCCTGCCAGGTCGATGGGGAGCGTGATGTTCTCGGCGACGGTGAGGGGGGGATGAGGTTGAAGGCCTGGAAGACGAAGCCGATGCGCTCGCGCCGCAACAGGGTGAGCCTGCGGTCGTCGAGTGCGCTGAGGTCGGTCTCGCCGATGAGGGCGGAACCCGAGGTGAGGGTGTCGAGTCCGGCGGCACAGTGCATCAGCGTGGACTTGCCGGAGCCCGAGGGCCCCATGATCGCGGTGAAGCGGCCGACCGGGAAGTCGACGCTCACCCCGTCCAGGGCCCTCACTTCGGTGTCGCCCCTGCCGTAGACCTTCACGGCGTCGACGACCCGGGCCGCGGCCCGGGTGCTGACGGCGGTGGCGGTCACGCTGCATCGCCCTTGCCCATACGGCCGAACTGCTCGTCCAGGACGGACAGCCGGCGCCAGTACTCGTCCTCGTCGATCTCACCTGCGGCGAAACGGTGGCCGAGCAGTGCGATCGGCGACTGCTCGTCGTGCGTCGGGCCCGGTCCCCGCCAGGGGCCGCGGCGGCCGCGCCATACGCCGGTGCGGCGCAGGACGGTGACGACGCCGACGACGACGGCCGCCCAGATCAGCGGGAAGAACAGGATCCACGGGCCGGGCCCGTCCGCGTAGGCCAGGGTGTTCATCTGAGTTCAGCTCCTCGGTGGCGATGGTGGGTTCTTGTCGCTTCCGAGGCTGCCGCCGAAAGGGGGCCGAAGGCGTCGTACGGCCAGCGGCAGTGCGCGTACCACCCTGGGAGTACGCACGGCTTTCCCGGCTGCTCCTAGGCGCTTCCCGACCGGTCCTGGATTCTGTACCTACTAGTATGTACAGTGCTGGCATGAGCACACCCGAGCGGCTGATCGAAGCCACCCGCGAGCTGCTGTGGGAGCGCGGCTATGTGGGCACCAGCCCCAAGGCGATCCAGCAGCAGGCCGGTGCCGGCCAGGGCAGCATGTACCACCACTTCGCGGGCAAGCCCGATCTGGCGCTGGCGGCGATCCGGCGCACGGCCGAGGAGTTGCGCGCGAGTGCCGATGCCGTGCTGGGCGGCGACGGCACGGCGTACGAGCGGATCAGCGCGTATCTGCTGCGTGAGCGCGATGTGCTGCGCGGTTGCCCGGTCGGTCGGCTGACGATGGACCCGGAGATCATCGCGAACCAGGAACTGCGCGCCCCGGTCGACCAGACGCTCGACTGGCTGCGCGGACGCCTGGCCCGGATCGTCCAGGAGGGCCGGGAGCGAGGCGAGTTGAGCGCCGCGCTGGTGCCCGCCGAGATCGCGGCGACGATCGTCGCGACCGTCCAGGGCGGCTATGTGCTGGCCCGTGCGTCCGGCTCGACCACCGCCTTCGACGCGGGCGTCCGCGGGCTGCTCGCGCTGCTCGCTCCCCGTACCGATTCCCCGTAGCGGAACGGAGCGCCACATGCATGCCATGCAGTACGAGATCAATCTGCCCGCCGACTACGACATGGAGATCATCCGCCGGCGGGTCGCGACAAAGGGGCACCTCCTCGACAACTTCCCCAGGCTCGGCCTCAAGGCGTATCTGATGCGCGAGCGCGCGGGTGCCTCGCCGGTGAATCAGTACGCGCCGTTCTATCTGTGGGCCGCCCCCGAAGGCATGAACAGCTTTCTGTGGGGGCCCGGATTCCAGGGCCTCGTCGATGACTTCGGGCGGCCCGTCGTACAGCACTGGACGGGACTGGCGTACGAGGAGGGGCCTGCGGCCGGGGCCGTGCCGCGGACCGCCACCCGGCGGCGGGTGCGGATCCCGGAGAACGAAGGTCCCGCCTTCGCCGTGGAGCAGGCGCTCGCGGCGCATCGAGAGCTGGCGTGCGCGGACGGGGTGGTCGCTGCCGCCGTCGCGGTCGATCCGCGGCACTGGGAGTTGCTGTCCTTCGCGCTGTGGGCGGAGGACCCGCCCGAGGCGATGGGTGACGTCTTCCAGGTGCTGCATCTGTCCGCACCGCACCGCGCGGAACTTGCGCGGGGCCGGCAGTGGTGAGCCACGTCCGCACGGTCCTCGGGGATGTGCCCGCTGCCGAGTTGGGAGTCTGCGACGCGCACGACCATCTGTTTCTGCGCAGCCCGCTGCTGCCGGGACAAGAGCTCGACGACCCGCAGGCCGCCGCGGACCGACTGCGAGCCTTCCGGGAGCTCGGCGGCCGGACGGTGGTCCAGTGGACTCCGTACGGCATGGGGCGCAGGCCAGGTTCGCTCGCGGAGCTCTCGCGGTCGTCCGGGGTGCGGATCGTCGCAGCCACGGGCCTGCATCAATCCGCCCACTACGACAGCGAGTTGATCCGCGGCATCCGGGACCGTCTCGCCGATCTCTTCGTCGCCGAACTGACCGAGGGCATCGGCGACTCGGGCGTGCGGGCCGGGCTGATCAAGGTCGCGGGCGCGTTCCACGCGGTCGATGCCCATGCCCGGCTCACCATGACGGCCGCGGCCGAGGCCCAGCGCCGCACGGGAGCGCCCATCGCCGTCCATCTTGAGCTCGGCACGGGGGCGCTCGACATACTGGACCTGCTCTGCGGGGAGTTGGGGGTCCCGCCCGGAAGGGTGATCCTCGGGCACCTGGGCCGTTCACCAGACCTCGTGGTGCAGCGGGAGGCGGCGGAGCGGGGTGCGTATCTCGCCTTCGACGGCCCTTCCCGGGCCAACCACGCCAGGGACTGGCGGCTGCCCGAGGAGCTGGCGGCGCTCGCGGAGGCCGGTCTCGGCGACCGGCTGCTGCTGGGCGGCGACACGACGACGCCGGAGACTCCCGGCCTGCCGTATCTGCTGCGCAGGCTGCGTCCGCGGCTCGAATCGGCCCTGGGCAAGGATCTGCTGGACCGGATCTTCGTACGGAATCCGGCCCGGGCCTTTACCGTCGGCCGGTCCCAGGCCCGTCCGGGGCGGGTCCAGGCCGGTCCGGGGCGGGTCCAGGCCGGTCCGGGGCCGGTCCCGGACCGGTCCTAGGCGAGGCTTTCCGGCTTGCCCTTCAGCCGCCGCCGTAGGCGCTCTTCGTGGTAAATGCGTCCCACCAGCGCGCCCCCGTAGACGACCACCCCGACGCCGACGAGCCACGACTGGATGACCAGCACGGTCCCGAACGGGCCGAAGGTGACGGCGTTCGAGGCGATCAGCGGCGAGAAGACGAGCTGCGAGAAGACCCGCAGGCCGAGCATGCCCAGGGCCGTGGCGACCGACCCGGGCAGCAGGGCGCGCCAGCGGACCCGGCCGCCGAGCAGTACACGCTGGGAGAGCCAGAAGAACAGAATGGTGCCGAACAGGTCGCCCAGGGCGCCGAACACCGTGGCCGCGGCGGACTCCGCCGGCAGAGGCGTACTGACGAAGGCCAGGAGAGCGGCGACGAGCAGGGCGAGCCAGACGACGTGCCGCCACATGGTGTGCCAGCGGGCGGTCGTCAGGTCCCAGACCTTCTCGTAACCGGTCTGTACGGCCGAGCCGAAGGTCAGGCCGAAGACGGCGAGCGCGGCGAGACCGAACGCGGTCGTACGCTGCAGCACCTCCACCGGCCCGCCGAACAGCCGCTCCACCTCGTCCTGGGATGCCTGCGAGACCCCCAGCGCCTGGCCCAGCCAGCGGGCGAAGCCCTGTCCGCTCGCCGGGTCCGCCGCCGCCACGACGATCAGCAGGGGGACCAGCGTCAGAAAGCCCAGTGCGGCGAAGCCCATCGCGCGGTGTATCAGTTCCAGCTCGCGTCCCCGGTACCAGGCCAGCCCGACGGGCGACGCCAGGATCCTGCGGCGCAGGTCCTGGAGCCGGTGGGGGCGGCCGCTCGCGCCGGAGGGCTTGTGGGTCATAGGTCGTCGACTACCCGTTCGTGTGCCGTCAGGCGTCCATCGTGCCCCCGGACGGGTGTACCCGCCTGCCGGGGACGCCGGGGAGCGGAGTCTGCTCCTCGTCCCCGCTCTTGGCGTCGTCGTCTGCGATCCCGCTCCTGGCGTCGTCCGCGATCCGGTTCCGCCGAAGCACAGTCCGCATGGACCCTCCGCTGTCGTACGGGTGCCGTGGTCCACCGCTTCGCGGCCACCCTACGACCCTTCGGCGTCGTCAGCTGAGTACTGCCAGTGGATCGTCGAGCACCGGCTGCCACGCCAACTCGGCTGCTCCTACGAGGCTGTTGTGATCAAGCGTGCAGGCCAGGATCGGCACCCCGCCGCTGCGTCCCCACAGGCTGCGGTCGGCGACCACGGCACGCAGCCGCTCGGGGTCGGCTTCGAGCAGCTCGCGGTGCAGTCCGCCGAGGATGATGCGGTCGGGGTTGAGGATGTTGACGAGCCCGGCGAGCCCGAGGCCGAGGCGGTCGATGAGCTCCTCGCCCGCGGCACGCACCGCCGGGTCGTCGTACTCCGTACGCAGCAGCTGACGGGACTGCTGGAGCAGCGAGACCTCGGGGCCGGGGTCGCGGCCCGCCGCGGTGAGGAAGGCGAGCGGGTCGGCCTCGACATCGAGGCAGCCGCGGCTGCCGCAGTGGCAGGGGCGGCCCTCGGGATTGACGGTGAGATGGCCGACTTCCAGGGCGAGGCCCGAACTCCCTGTGTGCAGACGGCCGTCGAGAACGAGTGCGCCGCCGACGCCGCGGTGGCCGGTGGCGACGCAGAGCAGATGCTGGGCGCCGCGCCCCGCGCCATGCCGGTGCTCGGCGAGCGCCGCGAGGTTGACATCATTGCCGGTGAAGGCGGGGCCCGGATGCCCGCGGCGCGTACCCGCTCGGCGAAGATGTCGCGCACGGGAGCGCCCGCCGGCCAGGCGAGGTGCAGCGGGTTGAGGGCGGTGCCCTCCGGCTCGGCGACGGCGGACGGCACTGCGAGGCCCGCGCCGACGCAGCGACGGCCGCTCTCGCGCAGCAGTGCGGCGCCCGCCTCGACGACCTCGCCCAGCACCTGGGCCGGGTCGGCGGAGACGGTGACGCAGCCGGGTGCGGTGGCGACGGTCCGGCCGCCGAGGCCGACGAGGGCTGCGCGGAAGCCGTCGGCGTGCACCTGGGCGGCGAGGACGACGGGGCCCGTGTCGTCGACGGCGAGCCGGTGCGAGGGCCGGCCCTGGGAGCCTGCCGCGGCACCGGGCCTGGAGTCGACCCTGATCAGTCCGAGTGCTTCGAGCTCCGCGGCCACCGCGCCCGCGGTGGCGCGCGTGACACCGAGCTCGGCGGTGAGCACGGCCCGGGTGGGGGCACGGCCCGTATGAACCAGTTCCAGGGCGGGGCCGAGCGCGCTGCGGCCCCTCTCCAGCCTGTTTCTGGTGGTCGTCGCCTTGCCGTTCATGGAGGTGAGTCTCCCATGATCCGGAGGCTCGGCAGCCGTCTTGTACGGATCGGCCGCCGGCCCCTATTCTGACTTTGTGCCGCTTCTAAACAAACTACGGACGGCCGCACCGGGGATGCCTGGCGGAAACACCGCCCCACTCCCCCTGTCCCGCCTCCGTACCGCCCTGACCGTGTTCTTCGCCCTCGACGGCTTTCTGTTCGCCGGCTGGGTCGTCCGCATCCCCGCGATCAAGCAGCAGACCGGCGCTTCGGCGAGCGACCTGGGGCTCGCCCTGCTCGGGGTCTCGGCGGGCGCCGTGGTGACGATGACGCTGACCGGCCGGCTGTGCCGCCGCTTCGGCAGCCATCCGGTGACAGTCGTCAGCGGCGCACTGATGTCGCTGGGCATCGCGCTTCCGGCGCTCACGCATTCGGTGCTCGCCCTCGGTCTCGTACTACTGGTCTTCGGGGCCGCGTACGGCGGGATCAATGTCGCGATGAACAGCGCGGCGGTGGATCTGGTCGCGACGCTGCGGCGGCCGGTGATGCCTGGCTTCCACGCCGCGTTCAGCCTCGGCGGAATGGTGGGCGCGGGCCTCGGCGGGCTGGTCGCGGGCGGCCTCTCCCCCATCGTGCATCTGCTCGCACTCACCGCCGTCGGCCTGCTCGTCACCGCCGTCGCGGGACGCGTTCTGCTGCGCCACCCGGCGCCGGTCGCCGAGCGCACGACCAAGGAGCGGGCGCCGCGCCGGCTGACGGGCCGTACACGCCGGACGGTCGTCCTCTTCGGCGTGATCGCCCTCTGCACCGCGTACGGCGAGGGCGCGATGGCCGACTGGGGCGCGCTCCATCTGGAACAGGACCTGCACGCCCATCCGGGCGTCGCCGCCGCCGGATACTCCCTCTTCGCGCTGGCCATGACGGTCGGCCGGCTCTCCGGAACGGCCCTGCTCGAACGGCTCGGCCAGACCCGTACGCTCGCCGCGGGCGGCGCCACGGCAGCGGCCGGGATGCTGTTCGGCGCACTCGCCCCCACCGCCTGGCTCGCCCTGCTCGGCTTCGCCGTGACAGGTCTCGGTCTCGCGAACATCTTCCCGGTGGCGGTGGCCAGGGCAGGTGCGATCGCCGGACCCGGCGGGGTCGCGGCCGCATCCACGCTGGGCTACGGCGGGATGCTGCTCGGTCCGCCCGCGATCGGATTCCTCGCCGACGCCTTCACACTCTCCGTGGCACTGACGACGGTGGCCGCCCTCGCGGGCGGCGCGGCACTCATCGGGTACGCGGCCCGGAACGCCTCACCGCCGCAGGAGTCGACACCGCTGGAGTCGTGCCCGCACTCCGCACACCTCCACCAAGCGTGATCACAGTGGCACAATCTCCCGCATGGAGACCCCCGACTCCCGCATGGATACCGCCGAGCTGATCAAGTCGCTCGTCCGGGAGGGCCAGCTGCTGGCCGCGGCCGCCGTGGAAGCGGGCCCCGACGCGACAGTGCCGACCTGCCCGGGCTGGCACGTGCGCGATCTGCTGCGGCACATCGGCATGGTCCACCGGTGGGCGGCGGCCTTCGTCACCGAGGGGTACACCCGCTTCCACCCCGCCGACGAACGGTCCGAGCTGGACGGGGAGGAGCTGGTGGAGTGGTTCAGGGAGGGACACGGTCTGCTGGTGGCCGCGCTGAGCGAGGCACCGGCGGACGTCGAGTGCTGGACCTTCCTGCCCGCACCCTCGCCGCTCGCCTTCTGGGCCCGGCGGCAGGCACACGAGACCGCCGTGCACCGCACGGACGCGGAGTCGGCGCTGAGCGGGAAGCCGGGCCCGGTGGCCGCGGGTTTCGCGGCGGACGGCATCGCCGAGCTGCTGACCGGCTTCCACGGCCGCAGCAGAAGCCGGGTGCGTACCGCGGAGCCGCGCGTTCTGCGCATACGGGCCGTCGACACCGGCGATGTATGGAGCGTACGACTGTCGGCGGAGCATCCGCAGACGGAGCGAACCGAAGAAGGGCCCGCCGACTGCGAGTTGAGCGGCACGGCCGAGCAGCTCTATCTGACGCTCTGGAACCGGCTGCCGCTGACCACCCTGTCGGTCACGGGCGATGCGGAGCTCGCCGAGTGCTGGCGCGAACTTTCCGCCATCACCTGGTCGTAGAGCCTCTTAGACGTCCTGCGCCGGCGGGTGCGGCAGCATCCGGGAGAGCACGGCACGCTGCAGCGGCTGCACCTCGGCATGGCGGGCCCGGCCCGCGTCGGTCAGCTCGACCCGCACACCCCGCCGGTCCTCACTGCACATCCCGCGGGTGACAAGACCGTCCTTCTCCAGCCGCGCGATCAGCCGCGACAGCGCGCTCTGGCTCAGATGGACCCGGGACGCCAGTTCCTGCACCCGCAGCGAACAGCCGCCGCTGCCCGCGCGCTCTTCGGCGAGCACATCGAGGACCTCGAAGTCGCTGGCGCCCAGCCCGTGCTGATGCAGCTCGCGGTCGAGCTCGCAGATCGTGCGGGCATGCAGCGCGAGGACGTCCCGCCACTCCTCCACGAGCGCCCGCTCGGACCTCTTCGCCGCCATGACCGCACGTTAGCAGAAAAGCCGCACTTCGTTGCATCGGAATTAAATGCGCTTGCATTCAATGCATGTGCATGTACTGTGCTCCCCATGACCACTCCGCTCAATGCCCCCGTGGCGCAGGAGCGCTGGAGCCCGCGGCTGTGGGGCACCCTGCTCGTGCTCTGCGCCGCGATGTTCCTCGACGCCCTGGACGTCTCCATGGTCGGCGTCGCCCTGCCCTCGATCGGCACCGATCTCGGCCTGTCCACCTCGACCCTGCAGTGGATCGTCAGCGGCTACATCCTCGGATACGGCGGCCTGCTGCTGCTCGGCGGACGCGCCGCCGACCTGCTCGGCCGGCGCCGCGTGTTCCTGATCGCGCTCGCCGTCTTCGCGCTCGCCTCGCTGCTCGGCGGCCTCGTCGACTCCGGGCCGCTGCTGATCGCCAGCCGCTTCATCAAGGGGCTCAGCGCGGCGTTCACCGCGCCCGCGGGGCTCTCCATCATCACCACGACCTTCAAGGAGGGCCCCCAGCGCAACCGCGCCCTGTCCATCTACACCACCTGCGCCGCCACCGGCTTCTCCATGGGCCTGGTGCTGTCCGGGCTGCTCACCGAGGTGAGCTGGCGGCTGACGATGCTGCTGCCCGCACCCATCGCCCTGATCGCCCTGGTGGCCGGCCTCAAGCTGATTCCGCGGAGCAGCCGTGAGGACTCCGGCAAGGGGTACGACGTACCGGGCGCCGTCATCGGCACGGCCTCGATGCTGCTGCTCGTCTTCACCGTCGTGCAGGCCCCCGAGGCGGGCTGGGCCTCCGCGCGCACCCTGCTCTCGTTCCTTGCCGTCGCCGTGCTGCTCACCGCCTTCATCACCATCGAACGACGCAGTTCGCACCCGCTGATCCGGCTGGGCGTGCTGCGCTCGGGCAGCCAGATCCGGGCGAACCTCGGAGCGGCCTTCTTCTTCGGCTCGTACATCGGTTTCCAGTTCCTCGTCACGCAGTACATGCAGTCCCTGCTCGGCTGGTCCGCGCTGCAGACCGCACTGGCCTTCCTTCCGGCGGGCGCGCTGGTGGCGATCTCCTCGACGAAGATCGGCCCGGTCGTGGACCGGTTCGGCACCCCCCGTGTCATCGCCGTCGGCTTCAGCCTGCTGGCGGTCGCGTACGGGCTGTTCCTGCAGGTCGACCTCACGCCGAGCTACGCCGCCGTGATCCTGCCGTCGATGCTGCTGCTCGGCGCGGCCTGCGCGCTGGTCTTCCCCTCGCTCAACATCCAGGCCACCAACGGGGTGCAGGACCATGAGCAGGGCATGGTCTCCGGCCTGCTGAACACCTCGATCCAGGTCGGCGGGGCGATCTTCCTGGCCGTCGTCACCGCGGTGATCACGGCGGACGGCGGCACGGGCCGCTCCCCGCAGGAGGTGCTGGACAGCTTCCGCCCCGGCCTGGCGGTGGTGACCGCGATCGCAGCGGCGGGACTGCTGATCACGCTGACAGGTCTTCGGACACGACGCTCCCAGGAAAGCGTCCTGGTGGCGAAGTCCGTTCCGGAGACGGAGCCGGAGCGGGTGGCGGTCGGCGACTGACCGCACTCTGCTCTTCGGGGGAGGCGACGGCCGGCGGAACTCCTTGTCCGTCGGCCGTCGCCCTGTGACACTTCGGACATGGGGCGACGCTCGCAGGCGGAACGGGACGCGATCACGGTCGAGACCGGCTACGCCCTCGTCAGTGCCGTCTTCGTCGCGGCGCTCGCCTTCGGGGCGATCGCGGGTCCCAAGTTGCTGTTCACCATGCCGTACGCCGCCGAGCGCGGCCTGCTCATCGGAGGCATGGCGGCGGCCGGGGTCGTCTTCGTACTGCGCGTCGCGACCGTGCTGTGGCGCTTTCCCAGGCCCGGTCGGCCGATCAGGCCCGGTCGGCCCAGGCGGCCCGGTCAGCCCAGCCAGCCGGGCCGCACCAGCCCCGACTCGTAGGCCAGCACGACCAGTTGGGCCCGGTCGCGGGCGCCCAGCTTCACCATGGTGCGGCTCACATGGGTCTTCGCGGTGAGCGGGCTGACCACGAGACGGCGGGCGATCTCCTCGTTGGACAGGCCGATGCCGACCAGGGCCATCACCTCGCGCTCGCGTTCGGTGAGTTCGGCAAGGCCATGGGCATCGCGGGGGGCCTTGGAGCGTGCGGCGAACTCCGCGATCAGGCGGCGCGTCACGCCCGGGGAGAGCAGCGCGTCCCCGTGCACCACCGCCCGTACCGCACGCAGCAGTTCCTCCGGCTCGGTGTCCTTCACCAGAAAGCCCGAGGCGCCGGAGCGGATCGCCTCGAAGACGTACTCGTCGAGCTCGAAGGTGGTCAGCATGACCACCTTCACTCCGCTCAGCCGCTCGTCCTCGGTGATCCTGCGGGTCGCGGCGAGGCCGTCGAGCAGCGGCATGCGGATGTCCATCAGCACGACGTCGGGGCGCAGTTCGGCCACCAGCCGCACCGCCTCCTCGCCGTCGGCCGCCTCGCCCACCACCTCGATGTCCCGCTGGGCATCGAGCAGCGCCCTGAACCCCGCCCTGACCAGCAGTTGGTCATCGGCGAGCAGTACCCGGATCACATCGTCTCCTTCGGCTGCACAGGGAGGTCGGCCAGGACCCGGAAGCCACGGTCCGGGCGCGGACCCGCCTCGATCGTGCCACCCAGGGCGGCGGCCCGCTCCCGCATTCCGACGAGGCCGTTGCCGCTGCCGCCGGCGTCCGAGCCGGTGGCCGGACCCACGTCGTCGATCCGCAGTACGACCCGGCCGGGGGCGTAGGCGATCCGCACCCGCGCAGTGCGCGACCCTGAGTGCCGTACGACATTGGTCAGGGCCTCCTGGACGATCCGGAAGGCGGCCAGGTCGGTGCCGGGCGGCAGCGCCACAGGCTCGCCCTCCGTCTCCACCTCCACACTCAGACCCGCGCTCGCGGCCTGTTCGACGAGTTCGGGGAGCCGGTCGAGGCCGGGGGCCGGCGCGCGAGGGGCGTCGCCGGGCGTACGCAGCGTGTCGAGGACCTGGCGGACCTCGCCCAGGGCCTCCTTGCTCGCGGCCTTGATGGTGGTCAGCGCGGTGCGGGCCTGCTCGGGATTGGTGTCGAGGAGCGCGAGGCCCACGCCCGCCTGGACGTTGATCACCGAGATGGAGTGGGCGAGGACGTCGTGCAGCTCGCGGGCGATCCGCAGCCGCTCCTCGTCGGCGCGGCGCTTCTCGGCGGCGGCCCGCTCCACGCGCTCCCTGGCCCACACCTCGCGTCGTACGCGTACCAGCTCCGAGGCCGCGAGGATCGCCACCACCCAGGCGGCGATCGCGAGTTCCTGCCCCCAGGGCGCGGCGTCGTCGGTGCCCGGTGGCAGATAGCGGTAGAGCCAGTGAGCGATCAGCAGATGGCTCGCCCAGAGCCCGCCGACGGCCCACCATGCGGCCCGCCGGTGCCCGGAGGCGATCGCGGCGAAGGCGCCCACGGCGACGATGAGGAAGAGGGGCCCGTAGGGGTAGCCCCCGACGAAGTAGACGAGCACGGTGGCACAGACACCGAACACACAGACGACCGGCCGGCGGTTGCGCAGCAGGAGGAAGGCCGGGCCCGCGATCAACAGCACTCGCGCGAAGGCGTCGACCGGCTCACGGTCCGGCTGGTTCTTCGCCGAGAAGGCCGTGCCCACCAGCACGAACACGGTCAGGGCGAGAGTGGAGAGCCAGGGCACCCCGGTGGCTTTCCGCCGTGCCTCCCAATGCCGCAGCCGTGGTGGCCCGCCCCGTACCCAGGGGGGACCACCGCAGTTGCCGGTGCGCTGCTCTTCCATAGCCGCCACGCTAGACCGGGGCCGGGCCCGCGGGCGTCAGCCGGGCGTGGCGATCAGATGTACTCCCTGCGCAGTACGGGGAAGCGGGTGCGGGTGCGGCCTCAGGAATACGCGCTGCTGCCGCGGTGCGTGCCGGCCGCGGGACGGCGGCGCAGACCGACCTCGTGCGCGAGGCGGCCCGCGGCCTGCGCGAAGAAGGCGTCCCGGTCCTCGACCAAGCGGTTGAACTGGCCGAACAGCTCGAAGGAGATCAGCCCGAACAGCTGCGACCAGGCACCCACCAGGGCCACGACCACGGCGGGCGGCAGATCGGGCGCGATCTGGGAGGTGAGCCGGTGCGCTTCGGGGCGCAGCTCGTCGGCGAGTGGCGGCAGCGCGATGCCGTTCGCGCAGTGGGCTTCGCGGGCTATGGAGATCAGGACGAGGCCGACGCGGGATGCCGGACCGACGGTGTCCATGGGGGCGGTGTAGCCGGGGACCGGGGAGCCGTAGATGAGGGCGTACTCATGGGGGTGGGTGAGGGCCCAGGCGCGTACGGCGGAGCACGTCGCGGTCCAGCGGGCGGGGTGGTCGTCGGGGTCGGGGGCGTTCGCGAGCGCCGTCTCGGCCGCGGCGCCGACCGCGTCGTAGGCGTCGACGATGAGGGCGGTCAGCAGGTCGTCACGGCTGGGGAAGTAGCGGTAGAGGGCGGAGGAGACCATGCCGAGCTGGCGGGCGACGGCGCGCAGGGAGAGCTTGGCCGCGCCCTCGGCCTCGAGCTGTTTGCGAGCCTCGTCCTTGATGGCTGCGGTGACTTCGATACGGGCCCGTTCCCTGGCCCCACGGATCGTGGTCATGGGGTGCAGTCTTCCACGTTTTGGAGCACTGCCCAACAACGAGAGCAGCGCTCTTGCTTTGGATCACCAGTCCGGTGCACACTGCTCACAACAGAGAGCACTGCTCTCTCAACGACCTCGATGAGCCCGATCACTCGATCAAGAGGAGACCACCATGTCGCAGGCGCACTACATCAAGCCCAGCCGCTTCGACAGCATCATGAACGGTGCCATCGGCTGGCTCGCCCGGCGCGGCATCAGCCTGATGGGCACCGCGGAGCTGTCCGTACGCGGGCGCACGAGCGGCGAATGGCGGCGTATCCCGGTCAACCCGCTGCCCTACGAGGGCGGGCCGTACCTGATCTCCGCCCGCGGCCACTCCCAGTGGGTCCGCAATCTGCGCGCGGCGGGCGGCGGCCGTCTCCAGGTCGGCCGCAAGACCCAGCAGTTCACAGCCGTGGAGCTGCCCGACGAGGAGAAGCCCGCGCTGCTGCGCACGTATCTGGAGCGCTGGGGCTGGGAGGTCGGACGGTTCTTCGGCGACATCAACGCCAAGTCCACGGACGAGGAACTGCTCGCGGCGGCGCACAAGCACCCGGTCTTCCGTATCACCGTGACGAAGTGATCCGCGCCGGGTGCGGGTGCGCGGTACGCCGTGGCACTCGTCCATCAGGCGCACGCCGCGCCAAGCCGCAAGCGCGCCCCGGCCCAGCCCCGCGGCCGTACGGCCGGCTAGCCGCGGCGGTCCAGTGACTCCAGTGCGCGTCGCGCCACCCCGTGCGTGCGGACAATGCCCGCCAGCGTCGTAGCGCCGCGCGTGATGTCCGCGAACGCCTTCCACGCCGGCCGGATGCCGGTGATCGCCGCGTGGAACAGCCCCGGGTGGCGCTCGAAGACGGCGAGCATCCGCCGCCCGACCCCCATCTCCACACCCAGCCCGGCCTTGATCGCGAAGGCATAGTTCAGCGCCTGACGGCGGGCGTCCACAGCGTCATGGGCCTCCGAGATCCGGACCGCCCACTCCCCCGCGAGCCGCCCCGACCGCAGTGCGAAGGAGATTCCCTCCCGGGTCCACGGCTCAAGGAGACCGGCCGCGTCCCCGCACACCAGCACCCGCCCCCGCGACAGCGGCGAGTCATCGCTGCGGCAACGGGTCAGATGCCCCGACGAGATGGCCGGCTCGAACCCGGCAAGCCCCAGCCGCGCGATGAAGTCCTCCAGATAGCGCTTGGTCGCGCCGCCCTCGCCACGGGCCGAGATCACACCGACCGTCAGCGTCTGCCCCTTGGGGAACACCCAGCCGTAACTGCCCGGCATCGGCCCCCAGTCGATGAGCACCCGCCCCGCCCAGTCCTCGGCCACCGTCTCCGGCACCGGGATCTCCGCCTCCAGGCCGAGGTCCACCTGGTCGAGCTTCACCCCGACATGCGCGCCTATCCGGCTGGCACTGCCGTCCGCGCCGACGACGGCCCGGGCCAGCACGGTCTCCCCGTCCGCCAGCACCACGGCGACCGTACGCCGGTCGGGCACGGCGGGTCCGTGCTGATCGACCCGGGAGACGGTCGCGCCGGTACGCAGCACGGCGCCGGCCTTCTGCGCCTGCTCGACAAGGCCCGCGTCGAACTCGGGGCGGTTGATGAGCCCGAAGAGCATCCGCTTCGAGCGGCGCGTACGAGTCAGCTTGCCGTTCAGCGAGAACGTGACCGCATGCACCCGGTCCCGCAGCGGCAGCTCGAAGCCCGGCGGAAGACTGTCGCGCGAGGGGCCGATGATGCCGCCGCCGCACGTTTTGTAGCGTGGCAGTTCTGCCTTCTCGAGCAGCAGCACCTGACGGCCCGCGACCGCAGCCGCATAGGCCGCCGAAGCCCCCGCGGGCCCGGCGCCGACCACGACGACATCCCACACCGGCTCGCCCTGCTCGCCCACGGCGTCTGCGTTCTCGCTGCTCACGATCTGCTTATGCTCCCGATCCGTTGCGTGACCCATGCTCGACGGCATCCTACGGCGCGGTCCCTTCCTGCCCGTGGGAGGATCACCACACCTTCGTAGTACACACATCGCACAACGTCGCACCCACAAGGAGCGTGCCCATGACCGCGAATCCGATCGCCGAGACCATTGCCTCACTGATGCCCCGCGCCCAGGCGGAGCTGACGGAGCTGGTGGCCTTCCAGTCGGTGGCGGACGAGGCCGTGGCGCCGAAGAGCGAGTGTGAAGCCGCCGCGAACTGGGTGGCCGACGCCCTGCGCACCGAGGGATTCCAGGATGTCGCGCTCCTCGACACCCCCGACGGCTCGCAGTCGGTGTACGGGCTGCTGCCCGGCCCTCAGGGCGCGCCGACCGTACTGCTCTATGCGCACTACGACGTGCAGCCGAAGCTGGACGAGTCCGCGTGGGTGACCGCGCCGTTCGAGCTGACGGAGCGGAACGGCCGCTGGTACGGCCGCGGCGCCGCCGACTGCAAGGGCGGCTTCATCATGCACCTGCTCGCGCTGCGCGCCCTCAAGGCGAACGGCGGCATCCCGGTCTCAGTGAAGGTGATCGTCGAGGGCTCGGAGGAGCAGGGCACGGGGGGCCTGGAGCAGTACGCCGAGGCACACCCCGAGCTGCTGACGGCGGACGCCATCGTGATCGGCGACACCGGTAACTTCCGGGTCGGTCTGCCGACGGTGACGGCGACGCTGCGCGGCATGACGATGATCCGCGTCCAGATCGACACCCTCGAAGGCAATCTCCACTCGGGCCAGTTCGGCGGTGCGGCACCCGACGCGCTGGCCGCGCTCATCCGCGTACTGGACTCGCTGCGTGCGGAGGACGGCTCGACGGTGATCGACGGGCTTGAGGCCCAGGCGGAGTGGGGCGGACTGCAGTACCCCGAGGACGAGTTCCGCAAGGACGCCAAGGTCCTCGCCGGGGTCGGCCTGACCGGCCACGGCACGGTCGCCGACCGCATCTGGGCGCGCCCCGCGGTCACCGTGATCGGTATCGACTGCCACCCTGTGGCAGGTGCGACTCCCTCCATCCCGGCGAGCGCACGGGCGCAGATCAGCCTGCGGGTGCCGCCGGGACAGGATGCGGCGGAGGCGACGAAGCTGCTGTTCGCGCACATCGAGAAGCACACGCCGTGGAACGCCCGGGTCTCGCTGGAGCAGGTGGGCCAGGGCCAGCCCTTCCAGGCGGACGTCACGAGCCCCGCGTACACCTCGATGGCCGAGGCGATGCGCATCGCCTACCCCGGCGAGGAGATGCAGGCATCCGGGATGGGCGGCTCGATCCCGCTGTGCAACACGCTGGCAGAGCTCTACCCCGAGGCGGAGATCCTGCTGATCGGCCTGAGTGAGCCGGAGGCACAGATCCACGCGGTGAACGAGTCCGTCTCGCCCGAGGAACTGGAGCGGCTGTCGGTCGCCGAGGCTCTGTTCCTGGTCAACTACGCCGAGTCCAAGAAGGATTGAGCGCTGAGCGAAGATCGCGTCAAGCGTAGATCCGGGCGGCGGGCGTACGACAGTGCGTACGTTCGCCGCATGGACTTCATCGAGGTACAGCCTCAACTCCACATGTTCCGTTTCCCGATCGGCCAGGCCTACCTCTGGCACGACGGCGACGAGCTGACGCTGATCGACACGGGCCACGCCCAGGCCGCCCCGGACATCGAGAAGGCGATCCGGAGCACTGGTCTCGCCCCCGAAAACATCCGCCGGATCGTACTCACCCACTGCCACCGCGACCATGTGGGCGCCGCCCAGGAGCTGGCGGACCGGTACGGCGCCGAGGTGCTGGCCCACCGCCTCGACGCCCCCGTCGTCCGCGGTGAGCAGCCCGTGCCCGAGCCGGTGCTCCTCGACTGGGAGATTCCGCTCTACGAGCACGGGCTCACCGTCCCGCCGGCCCCGCCGTCCCGCGTCGACCGCGAACTGGAGGACGGCGACGAGCTGGACTTCGGCGACGGGGCCGTGGTGATCCACTCCCCCGGCCACACCGACGGCTCCATCGGCATCCATCTGCCCCGCCACGGCGTGCTGTTCACCGGCGACTGCATCGCCGCTGTGGGACAGGTGATGCTGGGCGTCTTCAACGTGGACCGTGCGCAGGCGCAGGCGTCGATGCGCCGCCTTGCCTCGCTCGGTCCGTCCACCGTCTGCTTCGGCCACGGCGATCCCCTCACCGAGGACGCCGCGGCCGTACTGCTCGCCTCAGCCGACCGGGACCCCGGCCTCTAGGTTGAGCACGGTCCCACGCTCGCGGGCCCGCAGCGCCCAGCGCAGCCGCTCGTAGCGGGCCGGAGGCAGCAGTTCGGCCGCCTCCTGCTCGCCGACGAACCGCCAGCCGCGCAGCTCCGAGCCCGGCAGCAGCACCTGTCCGGCCCTGCCGCTGTCGAGTGTGCCGCCGTCGAAGAGCAGCCGCAGCCCGCCGAATCCCGGGGGCCGCGGCGCCTCCCAGTCGATCACCAACAGCCTGGGCACCTCGGCGAGTTCTATGCCGAGTTCTTCGGCGACCTCACGCATGCCGGCCCGGGCGGGCGGCTCGCCCTGCTCGACGACACCGCCGGGGAACTCCCAGCCCGGCTTGTAGGTGGGGTCGACGAGCAGCACCCGGTCCTGCTCGTCGAAGAGGAGCACTCCGGCGGCCAGCGTTTCGGCGGTCGGCTCGGGCGTCTGCACGATCTCGCAGACCGCGGCTTCCCCGTTCCGTATCGCCATGGCTATCCGTTGCGCCGTCTCAAGAGGATCGATCCTGCTGGTGTCGACGACATGCGCGTCGGCACCGATCCAGGCGAGGGCGCCGCGGTACGGCTCGATGTGCTCGTACGCCCACTGCCGCACCCGCTGGTCGGCGTCCGGGATGTCGGGGTCCTCGCGGGCCGCGATCCGCTCGCGCAGGATCGTTTCGTCCGGTTGGAGCAGCACATGGCGTACGGGGATCCGGCGGGAGGCGAGCCCACCGAAGATCTCGTCGCGGTACTCCTGGCGCAGCAGGGTCATCGGCACCACCAGCACACCGCCGAGCTCGGCGAGCAGCGCCGCCGCGGTGTCCACCACGAGCCTGCGCCAGATCGGCAGATCCTGGTAGTCGGTGACCTCGGCGAGTCGCTTCTGCGGCAGCAGACGGCGCAAATGGCCGCCGATCAGTTCGGGGTCGTACAGCGTGCTGTTCGGGATCAGATCGATCAGTTCGCGCGCGGTACTCGTCTTGCCCGCTCCGAACGCACCGTTGATCCAGACGATCACGGTTCCCCCTCTTTCGTAGCCCACAGTGGATTGCCCGCAACACCCTGCCACGGAAACCCGTGACGGGAACCGGCCCGGTTGATCGGGGGCACGGTCGCGGACACAACTGTGTCCTTGCCGTTGCCGGTTCACCACCACCGTGCGGCACCTTGGCGCGTCTTACCCAGCGAGCCGACGGTTGCGCCCGGCCGTGACACCCGGGCGCGGAGCGTCGTTGGAGCTGGCGAGAACCGGGGAATGACAAGGGGGTGCGGGATGCGCCGTACGGTGTTGGAGCGGTTTCCCGCCGGGGGCCCGCGCGGGAGCTGGCCGGCCGAGGAGTTCGCCCGGGCCCGGCAGGACGAGGGCCTGGCCGCGGAGGTCGTGATGGACCTGGACACGGATGCGTTTCTGGTGGTGGTGCAGCAGCAGACCGCGGACGTCTAGCCCCTGGGCCCCCGTCCCGGTCGGGGCGGGGGCCCTGCCACGGCTGTCAGCCCTTGGTCGAGCCGAGGGTGAGACCGGCGATGAAGTGCCGCTGCAGCAGCAGGAAGACCAGCAGCGTGGGCAGCGCGACGATCACCGAACCCGCGGCAAGCAGGTTGTAGTCGGTGAAGAACTGGCCGCGGAGGTTGTTCAGCGCCGAGGTGATCGGGAGTTTGTCGCCGTCGGAGATGAAGACGAGCGCCCAGAGGAAGTCGTTGTACATCCAGGTGAACTGAAGCGTGCCGAGGGCAGCGAGGGCCGGTCGGCACAGCGGCAGCGTGATCCGCCAGTACTGCGTCCACACACTCGCGCCGTCCACGATCGCCGCCTCGAGGATCTCCTGGGGCAGCGTGCGCATGAAGTTGGCGAGTACGAAGACGCAGAAGCCGATCTGGAAACCGACCTGGACGGAGATGACGGCCCAGTACGAGTCGAACATCGTCATCGAGTCGGACATCCAGTACGGCAGCGGGATGCGGTTGAACAGGACGTACAGCGGAGTGACGATCACCTGCTGGGGCAGCAGATTGCCCGCCGTGAACAGCATCAGCAGCACGATCGAGCCGCGCATCCTCAGCCGGGCGACCGCGAAGGCCACGAAAGAGGCGAAGAAGAGCGCGAGCAGCACTCCCGGCACGGCGATGATGAGGGTGTTGACGAAGTACTTCGTCATCCCCGAGTCGCTGAAGGCCTGTTGGTAGTAGTCGAAGGAGAGCTTCTTCGGCAGCGAGAAGTATCCGTGCTCGGATGTTTCGTCGTACGGCCTGAGCGAGGCGTACACCGCGAGCAGCAGCGGGGCCAGGAACGCCAGCGAGACGGTCATCAAGAAGGCGTGCACGCCGAGCCGGCCGGGGCGCGGACCGCGCTTGCGGGGCGCTGCGGTCAGGGTCGTGGTGGTGGCGGTCGCCGGGGCGGTGTCGAGCGTCATCGGTTCTTCTCCCCACGGATCTCCTGGACCAGGTACGTCACGACGAATCCCATGGAGACGAGCAGCAGCACCACGGCTATCGCGGAGCCGAATCCGATCCGGCTGGCCTCGCCGATGATGTTGTCGGTGACGAGGACGGAGAGCAGCTCCAGGCCGTTTCTGCCCTTGTTGACGGCATAGACAATGTCGAAGGCGCGCAGCGCCTCGATGACCGTGATGACGCCGACGATGACATTGACGGGCCGCAGGGTCGGGAAGACGACGCGGAAGAAGGTCTGCCGCTCGCCGGCCCCGTCGATGGCCGCGGCCTCCTTCAGCGAGGGGTCGACGGCCTTCAGACCGGCCAGGTAGAGGATCATCACATAGCCGGTGTGCCGCCAGGCGGCGGCCAGCAGGATCATCCAGAGGTTCAGATCGGGGTCGCCGAGCCAGTCGGTGGGGTTGTCGGTGTTCCCGAGGACCGCGTTGAGCGCGCCCTGGTCGCGGGAGAAGACCAGCTGGGCGATGAAGCCGACAACGGCGAGCGAGAGCACCACCGGCATGTACAGAGTGGACTGGTAGAAGCGGCTGAACCGTACGCCTCTGTCGATGAGCACGGCGAGCAACAGTCCGAACGGGGTTGCGACCAGGCCGAGGAAGGCCAGCCAGAGCAGATTGTGGCGGGCGGCCGGCCAGAACTGCGGATAGCCCGTGAAGAGCGTCTCGTAGTTCTTCGTGCCGACCCAGGAGATGTCTCCGATGCCGTCCCAGCTGGTGAAGGAGAGCACGACGGAGGCGAAAGTCGGCCCCCACACGATGAACACGTCGAGCAGGATCGGTATGCCCAGCAGCACGCCGAGGACCGCGAGGTCGCGGCGGGTGAACCGCCGCGGCCCTCGTCGTACGGCAGGCCGCGTGGCGCTCACTCTCGTTCGCCCCCGAGCGGTGGGGGTCCCCCCGGGCCCGGAGGGCCGAGCGGTGAGGGTCCGCGGGTCGGGGGGCTGTCCCCCGGGGGTTCGCAGCAGCGGCACGGGTGGTGGCTCCAAGTCGATGTCGGCCGTGGTCGGTTCAGTCTTCGGCGGCGAAGATGGTCTTCTTCTGCCTCTCGATACTGTTGACCAACCCGTCCACGTCCTTCGGCTTGTTGATGAAGGTCTGGATGGCCGGAATCATCACGGTCGACGAGAAGTCGGGCCGCGTGTCACGGTCCAGGAACTGCGAGATCTGCTTGGCGCCGGAGACGAGTTCGACGGCCTTCTTCTGCAGCGGTGAGTACTTCGAGATGTCGGCCTCGTCGCTCACGGCGATGTTGTTGGGGTCACTGGCCAGGTAGATGTCCTCCGCCTTGCCGGTGGCCAGCCACTTCAGCAGATCCTTGGCGCTCTCCATGCTCTTCTCGTTCTTGAGGTTCTTGGATTTCTTGGCGAGCAGGAAGCCGTCGATGGGCGCCTCGACGGCGTCCTGGCCGTGCTCCGGGTTGATCACCGGGAACGGGAAGAAGTCGATGTCGGCCTGCTCGGCCTTGGGGAACTGGGCGCCGGGGTGCGGGAGTCCGAAGACCGCCATGCCCGCCTGCTTCTTCTGCAGGCTGGTGGCCGCCTCCTGCCAGGTGCGGCCGTTGGCTCCGGGCTGGCAGTACGGGAGGAGGCTGCGCCAGGTGTCGAAGACGTCCTTGACGCGCTTGTCGGTCCACGCCTCCTTGCCCGCCATCAGGTTCTTGTGGAACTCATATCCGTTGGTGCGCATGTTGATGTAGTCGAACGTGCCCATAGCGGGCCAGCCGTCCTTGTCGCAGAACGCGATCGGTACGAGCTTGTCCTTCTGCATCTGCCTGGCGAGGGCTATGTACTCGTCAAGGGTCTTGGGCGCCGTGTAGCCGTGCTGCTCGAAGACGCTCTTCCGGTGGAAGACGGCCCACGGATAGTAGTAGTACGGCGTGAGGTACTGCTTGCCGTCCTCGCCGGTCGACTGGGCCTTCAGCGCCGCCGAGAAGCCCTTGTAGCCGGACCAGTTGTCGCTGATGTCGTGCAGCAGCCCCTTCTTGGCGAAAAACTGCATGCGGTAGCCCGCGAACCACATGAAGACATCGTCCGGCTTGCCCTGCAGATAGCGGTTGATGTTCTCCTGGAAGGTGTTGTGGTCAACGGTGTTGACCTTGATCTTCCGGCCGTCCTTCGACTGTTCCTCGTATGCGGAGAAGGCGTCGGCGAAGGCCTTCTTCGGCACCGGGTCGGACGAGTTGGACCCCAAGTGGATGGTCTTGCCGTCCCCGCCGGGTCCGCTGCCACATGCGGCGAGCAGCGAGGGCAGCGCGATCGCACCCGCACCCGCCGCTGCACCGCGCAGCAGATTCCGCCGGGACATCCGATGTCCCGCCACGCTCCCGGGCGCGACAGAACCGTTGAACGATGACTGCGCCATGTCCCCTCCTCCGGGGTGCAACCCAACACAACTCAACGCGAGGATTGGATCTCACTCCCCAAAAGTGGCGTCGTCAAGGGTTTTGGCGAGACATCGAACAACCGTTACCGCTTCTCTTCCAACAGACTCCAACACGCCCTACCGTAAACGCTCGCGGCTGACACATACCTGACCGCACCCCAAAGCTGCGCGAGTACGGAGGAACGGTACGATCCGTCACCTTCCCACCCGCACCACCCGCTCCAGAGTCGTCGGAGCGCTGGCCGCCGTGCTGCTCGGTACGACCGGAACGGTTGCCCCGGCGGTCGCCGCGGACGCCCCGGCAAAGCTGGTCCCGGACCCGGTGCGCTCCCCCATGGCATCAAGGCCGTTGCCGACTATGTCCACGCCAAGGGCCTGAAGTTCGGCATCTACACGGGCGCGGGCACCAAGACCCGCTACAGCGCGGGCTTCCCCGGCGGCCTCGGCCATGAGTACAGCGACGCGCTGGCCGACCTCAGGATCAGCTGCTGACTCCGGGTCAGCCTCAGGATCGGCCGCTGACCACCGCCGCCGCCTCGCCCTGCCTGCCGAGCGAGGCGGCGGCCGCCGCACCCACCAGACCCGCGTCCGTGCCCGTCAGGGCCGGTGCGACGGTCAGCCGCTGCACGAAGGAGAGCGTGGCGTAGTCCTTCAGGGAGCGGCGCAGCGGTGCGAACAGCACCTCGCCCGCGCCCGCGACTCCCCCGCCGATCACGGCGATCTCGATCTCCACCAGGGTCGCGGTGGCGGCGATCCCCGCGGCGAGCGCCTGTGCCGCCCGCTCGAAGGAGGCGACCGCGACCGGGTCCCCGGCCTCGGCGGCGGCGGCCACCGCGGCCGCCGAGGTGTCGCCGTCCGGGCCGGGCCGCCAGCCGCCCTCCAGCGCCCGGCGGGCGATGTTCGGGCCGCTGGCGATGCGCTCGACACATCCGCGGGCCCCGCAGGGGCAGAGGTCCCCGTCCAGGTCGACGCTGATGTGGCCGATGTGCCCGGCGTTGCCGGTCGGCCCCGGGTGGAGCTTGCCGCCGAGGACCAGTCCGCCGCCGACACCCGTGGAGACAACCATGCACAGGGCGTTGTCATAGCCTCGGGCAGCGCCCTGCCAGTGCTCGGCCGCCGTCATCGCGACACCGTCGCCGACCAGCTCGACGGGCAGCCCGCCCACCGCCCGGCGCACCCTCGACACCAGCGGAAAGCCGCGCCAGCCCGGGACGTTGACCGGGCTGACCGTACCGGCGGAGGCGTCGACCGGACCGGCGCTGCCGATGCCGATGGCAGAGGCGCGCCCCCAGAGCGGGGAGACGGCGAGCTCGTCGAGAACCGACTCCACGGCGCGCATCACCGTCTCGCCGTCCTCCTGGGCAGGTGTCGGGCACTGCGCCCGCACAAGAATTCTGCCGCTGCGGTCCACCAACGCGCCGGCGATCTTGGTGCCGCCGATGTCGAGCGCGGCGACGAGGTCGGTATGCATTGGTGTGGGATCCCCCATGGGAGCTGTCGGACCTGCGGCTTCGGTAACAGTCTCCATTCCCCTGACAACGTTGTCCAGGGCCTATGCTCGACGCCACACCCTTGCACACTCCGACGACGACAGGACAGCGCACCGTGGCCGAGACCGACCATCACCTGGCATCGCGCGGGCGCCCCCGAGGTCCCGAGCCCCGCTACGGCAATCGGCCCACCATGAAAGACGTAGCGGCGCGGGCCGGAGTCGGCCTCAAAACGGTCTCCCGGGTGGTCAACGGCGAGCCCGGTGTCACCCCCGACACCGAGCGCCGCGTGCAGGAGGCCATCGAGTCCCTGGGCTTCCGGCGCAACGACAGTGCGCGCGTGCTGCGCAAGGGCCGCACAGCCTCCATCGGCCTGGTCCTCGAAGATCTCGCCGACCCTTTCTACGGTCCGCTGAGCCGCGCCGTCGAGGAGGTCGCGCGCGCCCACGGCGCGCTGCTGATCAACGGTTCCAGCGCCGAGGACCCCGACCGCGAGCAGGAGCTGGTCCTCGCGCTGTGCGCCCGCCGGGTCGACGGGCTGATCGTGATCCCCGCGGGGCACGACCACCGCTATCTGGAGCCGGAGATCAAGGCGGGCATCGCGACGGTGTTCGTGGACCGCCCGCCCGGGCAGATCGACGCCGATGTCGTGCTGTCCGACAGCTTCGGCGGCGCGCGGGCGGGCGTGGCCCATCTGATCGCGCACGGCCACCGACGTATCGGCTTCATCGGTGACCAGCCGCGGATCCACACCGCCGTCGAGCGACTGCGCGGCTATCGCGCGGCGATGGAGGACGCCGGGCTCGACGTGGACGAGTCGTGGGTGTCGCTGGGCTCCACCGTGCCGGAGCGGGTGCGGGCCGCCGTCACCGAGATGGTGACGGGGTCCGAGCCGGTCACCGCGGTGTTCGCGGGCAACAACCGAGTGACGGTGACGGCCGTACGGGTCCTGGCGGAGCATGAGCGCCCGGTCGCCCTGGTCGGGTTCGACGACATCGAACTCGCCGATCTGCTGGGCATCACGGTCATAGCCCAGGACGCCGCGACCCTCGGGCGCACCGCCGCGGACCGGCTGTTCCGCCGGCTTGACGGCGCCGACGACGAGCCCGCGCAGGTGGCGCTGGAGACGGTGCTGATCCCGCGCGGCTCGGGCGAGATCCCGCCGTCAGCAGAGGGGTAGACCCGGCACCGGCTGGTCGTTGTCACCGCCCTTGATGTAGACGTCGCTCACGAAGACGTTGGTGTTGCCGCTGTCGTCGTCGGTCCTGGCCCACCAGACGTTGGTCCACTTGTCGTAGGTCTCGCGGCGGCCGAGGTTCTGCTGGCAGTAGAAGTAGTTGGTGCCGGCGTTCAGCACGCCCTTCTCGGTTCCGGAGGCGGTGTACGACTTCGCGGTGCGCCAGACCTCGCAGTTGTACTTGCCGCCGCCGATCGCGTGGCAGACGGGCGCCGGGGCCGGGTCGGAGCCTCCGCCAGTCGTCGAGCCGCCGCCGGTGGAGGTGCTGGAGCCGCCCGAGGTGCCGGTACCGCCGGTCGGCCCGCCGCCGGTCGTGCCCGAGGATCCCGCGCCGGCCGCGCCGCCGCCCGTAGAACCGCCCGAGTCCGACCCGACGGAGCCCTTGCCGGACGCGGGCGGCTTGGCGGACTGCGACGCGTCGGCGCCGTTCTCCGCAGGCTTGGTACTGGCGCTCTTCCCGCTGGAGGGGATCGCGCCCGGATCGGCGGGCGCACTCGAACTCGACGCAGGAGTTCTGGCGCCGCCGCTCGCGAGTTCCGTGTCGTCCGATCCGCCCCGGTCGACGAGGGCGTACGTCACGCCTCCTCCGGCCAGCAGGACGGCGACGACTCCAGCCGCAACCAGCATCCGCGCGCGACCGCCCGACGTGGGCCCCGGAACGGATGCGGGCGCCGGTGCGGGTGCGGAAGCGGGTGCAGCGGCGGGCTGCACCGGGGCCTGCGGCACAGCCGGGCCGAAACCCTCGGGCCGGTGGGGCGTCACATTGAGCTCGGTCGGCACCCGGGACGCCGGGTCCGGCGCGGGCGGCACGGCTCCCAGCGACACGGTCGAGATCCCGCTGTCCTGGCCTTCCGCCACGGCCGCGAGCAGCCGCGCCGCGGTGTCCGCGTCGGGGCGCTGCGCCGGGTCCTTGTGCATCAGCTGCCGCAGTACGGGACCGAGGGCGCCGGCCCGCCCGGGCTCGGGCAGCGGCTCCACGACGATCGCGTTCAGCGTCGACCAGGTGGAGGTGCGCCGGAAGGGGGCCGCGCCCTCGACCGCGGCGTACAGCGTGGCGCCCAGCGCCCAGATGTCGGATGCGGGTCCGGGCTGCCGGCCCTGGGCGCGCTCGGGCGCCAAATAGTCCAGCGAGCCGACCAGTTCGCCACTGCGGGTCAGATGCGTGGTGGAGCCGTCGTCGGGGTCGTCCATCGCCGCGATGCCGAAGTCGGTGAGGACGACCCGGCCCCCACGGTCCAGCAGCACATTGCCGGGCTTGACGTCACGGTGCAGGACGCCGGCGCGGTGGGCGGCGCCCAGGGCCTCCATCACGCCGGCCCCGATCGCGGCGGCCTCACGCGCGTCGATGGCGCCCCGCTCGCGCAGCACATCGTCCAGCGAGGGGCCGTCGATGAGCTCCATCACGATGACCGGACGGCCCTCGTGCTCGGTGACGTCATGGACGGCGATGACGGCGGGGTGGCGTACGCGCGCGGCGGCGCGGGCCTCGCGCTGCATCCGCACCCTGAGGTCGGCGAGCTCCGGACCGGACGAATCGGTGTAGGTGCGCAGCTCCTTGACGGCGACCTCGCGCCCGAGCACCTCGTCGAAGGCGCGCCAGACGACGCCCATGCCCCCGCGGCCCAGCTGCTCGATCACCCGGTAACGGCCGGCGAGCCGCTCGTTCTCCCCCGATGCCACCGCTGCCCCGATCCTTGTTCCGACTCTGGTGGCGTACAGACTAGGGGGCAGCGGCGACAAGGCCGCCGGCTGTTACTCGGCCGTGGCGGTGAGGTCCCCACGGCGCGGCGCGGCGAACCCGTCCAGCTCGGCGCGGCTCAGCCCGGTGAGACGGGCCACCTCCGCGGTGTCGAGGGCGCCGCAGTCGATGCCCCGCAGCAGATAGCCGCTGAGTGCCTTGGCGGTGGCGGGCTCGTCCATGACGTCCCCGCCCGCGTGGTTGGCGTACGCGGCGAGGCGCGCGGCGGCCTGCTCGAAGCCCTCGCGGTAGAAGGCGAACACGGCGGCGTAGCGGGTCGGCAGATGGCCCGGGTGCATGTCCCAGCCCTGGTAGTAGGCGCGGGCCAGGGCGCGCCGGGTGAGGCCGTAGTGCAGCCGCCAGGCGTCGTGGACCTTCTCCGTCGTACCGACCGGGAGGACGTTGGTGGAGCCGTCGGACACGCGTACGCCGGTGCCCGCGGCCGCGACCTGCATGATCGCCTTGGCGTGGTCGGCGGCCGGGTGGTCGCTGGCCTGGTAGGCGGCGGAGACGCCGAGGCAGGCGCTGTAGTCGAAGGTGCCGTAGTGCAGTCCGGTGGCCCGGCCCTCGGCGGCGTCGATCATCCGGGCCACCGTGGCGGTGCCGTCGGCGGCGAGGATGGACTGGCTGGTCTCGATCTGGATCTCGAAGCCGATCCGGCCGGGCGCCAGACCACACGCCTTCTCGAACTCCTCGACGAGCCGGACCATCGCGGTGACCTGCTCGGCGTACGTCACCTTCGGCAGCGTCAGGACCAGTCCGTCGGGCAGTCCACCGCCCTCCATCAGGCCGGTGAGGAAGATGTCGAGCGTGCGGATGCCGCGGTCGCGTACGGCGGCCTCCATGCACTTCATGCGGATGCCCATGTACGGAGCTGCCGCGCCCTTGGCGTACGCCTCGGTGATCAGCCGGGCGGCGCGGGCCGCGTGCGCGTCCTCGTCGGCGTCGGTGCGGCCGCCGTAGCCGTCCTCGAAGTCGACGCGCAGATCCTCGATGGGCTCGCGCTCCAGCTTGGCCCGTACGCGCTCGTACACCGGGGCCGCGAGCTCGTCGGTGAGGCCGAGTACGGCGGCGAGGGACGCGGCGTCGGGGGAGTGCTCGTCGAGTGAGGCCAGCGCCCGGTCGCCCCAGGAGCGGATCGTGTCGGCGGCGAAGACGTCACCCGGTACATAGACGGTGTGGACGGGCTGGCGGGTGCCGGGGTCGCCCGGGTAACGGCGGGCGAGCTCCGCGTCCACCGGCGCGAGGGAGGCGGTGATGCCCTCGCTGACCGCTCCGGCGAGGCTCGTTGCCACCTTCTCCTGCTGACCCATCCTGCACCCTCCACACTCTGAATCTTTCCGCTGCACGGAATCAACAATCCGTATGGCGAAGTTAATGGGCGGCCGCGACCTGCGTCAATGGTCCCTCGAAACGGACCGGGGCCGCGCGGTGGAGATCACCGCGCGGCCCCGGGCCGACAAGACTTCCGCAGGTCAGCCCTTGCGGGACTGCACCTCTTCGGTCAGCTGCGGGACGACCTGGAACAGGTCGCCCACAACGCCGTAGTCGACCAGGTCGAAGATCGGGGCCTCGGCGTCCTTGTTGATGGCCACGATGGTCTTCGAGGTCTGCATGCCGGCCCGGTGCTGGATCGCGCCGGAGATGCCGGACGCGACGTACAGCTGCGGGGAGACCGACTTGCCGGTCTGGCCGACCTGGTTGGAGTGCGGGTACCAGCCGGCGTCCACCGCGGCACGCGAGGCACCGACAGCGGCGCCCAGCGAGTCGGCCAGCGCCTCGATGATGTGGAAGTTCTCGGCGCCGTTGACGCCACGGCCGCCGGAGACCACGATCGCGGCCTCGGTCAGCTCGGGGCGGCCGGTGGACTCGCGCGGGGTGCGCGAGACGACCTTGGTGCCGGTGGCCTTCTCGGAGAAGGTGACGGCCAGCGCCTCGACGGCGCCGGCGGCCGGAGCGGCCTCGACGGCGGCCGAGTTCGGCTTGACCGTGATGACCGGAGTGCCCTTGGAGACACGGGACTTGGTGGTGAAGGAGGCGGCGAACGCGGACTGCGTGGCCACCGGGCCCTCGTCGCCGGCCTCGAGGTCGACGGCGTCGGTGATGATGCCGGAGCCGATACGGACCGCCAGGCGGGCCGCGATCTCCTTGCCCTCGGCGGAGGACGGGACGAGCACGGCGGCCGGCGAGACGGCCTCGTACGCGGCCTGCAGCGCGTCCACCTTCGGTACGACGAGGTAGTCGGCGAACTCCGGGGCGTCGGCGGTCAGGACCTTGACCGCGCCGTGCTCGGCGAGCGCGGGGGCGGTGGCCTCGGCACCGGAGCCGAGGGCGACGGCGACCGGCTCACCGATGCGGCGGGCCAGGGTCAGCAGCTCCAGGGTGGGCTTGCGGACGGCGCCGTCCACGTGGTCGACGTAGACGAGAACTTCAGCCATGGGATTGCTCTCCTGCGAATGCGAAGTATCTGGGGGCGGTTGGGGATATGGCCGAAGCTCAGATGAACTTCTGGCTCGCGAGGAACTCTGCGAGCTGCTTGCCGCCCTCGCCCTCGTCCTTGACGATCGTGCCGGCGGTACGGGCCGGACGCTGGGCCGCCGAGTCCACCGCGGTCCAGGCGCCCTCGAGGCCGACCTCGTCGGCGTCGATCTCGAGGTCCTCCAGGTCCAGCGACTCGACCGGCTTCTTCTTGGCAGCCATGATGCCCTTGAAGGACGGGTAACGGGCCTCGCCCGACTGGTCCGTCACGGACACGACGGCCGGCAGGGACGCCTCCAGCTGCTCGCTGGCGGTGTCGCCGTCGCGGCGGCCCTTGACCGTTCCGTCAGCGCCACCCTCGAGCGAGACCTCGGAGAGCAGCGTGACCTGCGGGACGCCCAGGCGCTCCGCGAGGATCGCCGGCAGCACGCCCATGGTGCCGTCGGTCGACGCCATGCCGCAGATGACCAGGTCGTAGCCGGTCTTCTCGATCGCCTTGGCGAGCACCAGCGAGGTGCCCATGACGTCGGTGCCGTGGAGGTCGTCGTCCTCGACGTGAACGGCCTTGTCGGCGCCCATGGACAGCGCCTTGCGCAGGGCGTCCTTGGCGTCCTCGGGGCCGACGGTGAGCACGGTGATCTCCGCGTCGTCCGCCTCGTCTGCGATCTGCAGCGCCTGCTCGACCGCGTACTCATCCAGCTCCGACAGCAGGCCGTCGACGTCGTCGCGGTCGACGGTCAGGTCATCGGCGAAGTGCCGGTCGCCGGTGGCGTCGGGCACGTACTTCACACAGACAACGATCCTCAAGCTCACGCCGGCTCTCCTACTGCATCGTCTCTACTGGGCTGCCTTGTGCACGCAGCATAGGCGTCTGAAGGGGCGGATCCCGGTCGGGGCAAGCCGCGCTCCGAACGAAATATTACTCGCCAGTACGTCCAGTACACCCGTTGTGATCCCGCTAAGCAAGCGCTTTGGACTGTGACCTTGCCAACGCTGCGTAACCGCGGCCTTCCGGGAACTCTCAGTCCCGCAGCGCGTTGAAGCGTCCCTGGTGGTAGAGCAGCGGACGGCCGGCGCCCGCGGGGTCGCCGACGACGGCCTGGGCGATGACGATGCGATGGTCCCCGGCCGGCACCCGGTCGATGACCCGGCACACCAGCCAGGCCAGTACGCCGTCGAGCAGCGGCACGCCCTCGGGACCGCCGCGCCAGGCAGTCGGCGGTGCGAAGCGGTCGGCGCCGCTGCGCGCGAAGGTGGCGGCCAGCTCCTGCTGATGCTCGCCGAGTATGTGTACGCCGATGTGCCCGGCCCGGGCTATGACCGGCCAGCTGGAGGAGGAAGCACCCACCCCGAAGGAGATCAACGGGGGCTCGGCGGCAACCGAGTTGAGCGAGGTGGCGGTGAATCCGACGGGCTTCTCACCCTGGGCGGTGATCACCGCGACGCCCGCCGCGTGCTGCCGGAACACGGAGCGGAGCAGGTCGGGAGAGGCCGACCGAGTGGTGCCGAGATCGGGCGAAGCCGTCATGGAGTCGTCCTTCTGCAGGGGTGCGAGCGGGGCGGCCGGGCTGTCTCAGACAGCCGGACAGCGCGCACTCGCGGTCCGCACGAGGTCGACGTGGGCCCGCCCATGGAGAAGGAGTTCTGGAAGCACAGCGTCAGCGTGACGATGCATGGCGCGTGCAGTCAAGTGTGTTCCACAATGTGCGACACGTGTCACGGGACGTCACACCGCCTGTCCCAGTGCGGCGATCACATCCGCCTTGCGGGGCTGCCCGGAGGCCCGGTTGACGATCCTGCCGCCCGCGTCGAGCACCAGAACGGTGGGCGTTTTGAGAATGCCGAGCTCCCGCACCAGGGCAAGGCGCTCCTCCGCGTCGAGCTCGACATGGCTGACTCCGTCCACCATGCGCGCGACATCGGCGAGAGTACGCCGGGTGGCCCGGCACGGCTGGCAGAAGGCGCTGGAGAACTGCACGAGCGTCGCCCGCTGTCCCAGCTCCGCGCCCAACTCGGCCGCGCCGAGCCGTACCTCCGCGTCCCGACCGCGCACCTTCAGCCTCCCGCCGCTTCGCCGCTGCCACAGCCCGAAGGCGCTCGCCGCCGCGAGCACCACCGCACACACCACGAGTCCAGTCATCCACAGCTCCAGCGTTCACAAGACCGCAAAGATTCCCGCACCCGCCCTGCGGACCGGCTGGGGGATGCTGTCCGGCATGGACATCGACGTCAGGGGGCCGCGTTTCGGGGCCGCCGTCACCACAGTCGTACTCGCCGCGGTTCTCGTCGCGGGCAGCGGCCTCCTGCTCGCCTGGCAGGCGCTCGCCTTCGCCGCGGGGGCGGTGTTCGGCGTGCAGCGCTCTCCGTACGGATGGCTCTTCCGTACGGCGGTGGGGCCGCGGCTCGGGGCTCCGACGGAGCTCGAGTCGCCCACGCCACCGCGGTTCGCGCAGGGTGTGGGGCTGGCCTTCGCCGTGATCGGCCTGGTCGGCTACTTCTGGGGGCCCGAGTGGCTCGGGCTCGCCGCCACCGGATGCGCGCTGGCCGCCGCGTTCCTCAACTCCGCTTTCGGGTACTGCCTGGGATGCGAGATGTATGTGCTGCTGCGCCGGGTGACCGCAGTCCGGCCCTGAGCCGTTGTCCGGCCATGATGTGAAAAGCTGGCCATGATGTGAAAAGAGAGACGTGACAAGAATCTCGCCCGTCGCAGGCACCAGGACTGGCCAGCACGCCCTACATGGGGCACGATCTGCCCAATGCCGAAAACCTACGGCTGCGTAACTTCCGCCGGGAGAAACCCTTCCCGGGCGCATAACAGAAGGGTCTTCTCCAGATGGCAGAGCTCGTCTATCGGCCGGTCATCGGCGCCGCTCGAACCATGTTCAAGGCGCTGGACCTGAAGATCGACACTCAGGGTTCGGAGAACATCCCGCGCTCGGGCGGCGCTGTGCTCGTCAGCAACCACATCAGCTATCTGGACTTCATCTTCACCGGGCTCGCGGCGCTCCCCCAAAGGCGCCTGGTGCGCTTCATGGCGAAGGAGTCGGTCTTCCGGCACAAGATCTCCGGCCCGCTGATGCGGGGCATGAAGCACATCCCGGTGGACCGCAAGCAGGGCGAGCAGGCGTACGCGCACGCGCTGGACTCGCTGCGCTCCGGCGAGATCATCGGCGTCTTCCCGGAGGCGACGATCTCGCAGTCGTTCACGCTCAAGTCCTTCAAGTCGGGTGCCGCACGCCTCGCCCAGGAGGCCGGCGTGCCGCTGATCCCGATGGCCCTGTGGGGCACCCAGCGGATCTGGACCAAGGGCCGTCCGCGCAACTTCAGGCGCAGCCACATCCCGGTCACGATCCGCGTCGGCGCGCCGGTGGAGGCACCCACCGACCAGTACGCGGGCGCGATCACGCGGCGGCTGCGCGAGCGGGTGCAGGAGCTGCTCGAAGCCGCGCAGCGCGCCTATCCCGTACGCCCCAAGGACGCGAGCGACACCTGGTGGGTGCCCGCGCACCTCGGGGGTACGGCGCCGACTCCGGCCGAGGTCCGCGAGGCCGGCTAGGTCCTGTCCGGTCGATCAGGCCGGAAAGGACCTAAACGTCACGCCGGTTACCGGGGCGGGTGGAGGGTGATCTGCGTCCCCGGGCTCAACTTCTCCAGCCACTCGGCGAGTTCGGCGGCCGCGGCCTCGAGCTCGCCGGTCGTGGTCGGGGCCAGCGCCTCCAGCAGGAAGAGCGCGTTGACGGACTTCTCGGCGAGCCGGGTCCGTACACCCTGACGCCAGTTCCAGCGGCGGCAGGTGACGCCCTCGTCGTCGCACCAGACGACTTCGCCCGGCTCCGGGTGCTCCACACTCCTCGCCGCCCGCGACGGTGCCGAACGGCTCGTCGCCGGTGGCGCGCACGAGCCTCATCCCACCCCTGATGTGGTCGGTGTCCTCGCCGCCGACCGGGATCAGATGGGCCACGCTGATCGCGTTGTACAGGTCGACCAGCCAATTGATGCGCGGCAGTCCGCCGTCCGCGAGGGCGCGCTTGGCCAGCGCCTCGGCGGAGTTGCGCGTACGGGAGGGCTTGGCCCCGAAGGCGGCGTACGCCTCCCGCCAGGCGGCCATGTGCGGGTCCTCGTGCGGGGCGCGGCCCGCAAGTCGCTCGGCGAGCCGGCGGGCGGCACTGTCCAGCAGGGCCGAACTGTGGTCGCTGCTGGGCCCGTTGACCAGGCCGCGCGCCTCGACCGCGAGGTGGACGAAGCCGGGTGCGATGGCCCTCACCTGGTCGGCGACGGTGATCGTGAGTGTCATGGCCGGGGATGCCTCACAGTTCGGTGGGGAGGTGGAGCCAGAGCGACTCCCGGTCCGACGCACTCTGCAGCGCATGCAGCACCAACGGATGCGGTGCAGCATAGGCTACCGGATAGTCCACATCATTGGACTCCGGCCATACGGGAAAGGCCAGCCGCTCCTCGTCGAGCGAGAACCGTGCGGCGGCTCCGGGCTTGCCGCCGCGGGCGTCCTGCCGCGACCAGCGCTCCCCTCCCGGCAGCTTGAGAGCGATGAGCCCGTGGACCACATCGTCCAGCCGCTGATAGCACAGGGCGGCGGGTATGCCCTCCGCACGCAACAGCGCGGTCAGCGCATGGGACTTGGCGTAGCAGATGCCGGTCCGCTGCTCCAGCACGTCGGAGGCGCGCCAGGTGACCCGCATGTCGCCCGCGTCGTGCGAGTGCGGGATGGTGTCGCGCACAAACTCGAAGGCCGACTTGGCGTATGCGTATGCATCGTCAGCTGCGGCACGAAGGCGAGCGGCCGTCCCGCGCACGAGCGGATGCTCATGGTCGATGACCTCGTCGGCCGCGAGGTACGCGGACAGTTCAGGCGCCTGCTGAATCAGTTCCATGCCTGTCGACCCTAGGGAAGCGGCCGACCGAAGTCAATCAATTTCCAGGTAGCCACATACTTATGCATACACAGTGCCCAGCTAGTGAGCCATCTCTTCCTTCAGCGCCTGCACGAAGGCGTCGACGTCGTCCTCGGTGGTGTCGAAGGAGCACATCCAGCGGACATCACCGGCGGCCTCGTCCCAGAAGTAGAAGCGGAAGCGCTTCTGCAGCCGCACACTCACCTCGTGGGGCAGGCGGGCGAAGACGGCATTGGCCTGGACGGGATAGAGGATCTCCACGCCGTCGACCGCGCGCACACCGGCGGCGAGACGCTGGGCCATGGTGTTGGCGTGCCGCGCGTTGCGCAGCCACAGGTCGCGCGCCAGCAGCGCCTCCAACTGCACCGACACGAAACGCATCTTGGAGGCGAGCTGCATCGACAGCTTGCGCAGATGCTTCATATGGCTCACCGCGTCCGGGTTGAGGACGACGACGGCCTCGCCGAACAGCATGCCGTTCTTGGTGCCGCCGAAGGTGATCACATCGACGCCGACGGCGTTGGTGAACGCCCGCATGGGGGCATCCAGCGACGCCGCGGCGTTGGATATCCGGGCCCCGTCCAGATGGACCTTCATGCCGCGCTCATGGGCGTGCTCGACGATCGCCCGGATCTCGGCCGGCGTGTAGACCGTGCCGAGCTCGGTGTTCTGAGCGATCGACACGACCTGCGGCATCGCGCGGTGCTCGTCCTCCCAGCCCCACGCCTGCCGGTCGATGAGCTCGGGCGTGAGCTTGCCGTCCGGCGTCGGCACGGTCAGCAGCTTCAGCCCGCCCATACGCTCCGGCGCGCCGCCCTCGTCGACGTTGATGTGCGCCGACTCGGCACAGATCACCGCACCCCAGCGGTCCGTGAGCGCCTGCAGCGCGGTGACATTCGCGCCGGTGCCGTTGAAGACCGGGAAGGTCTCCGCCGTGGCCCCGAAGTGGCTGTGCATGACCCGCTGGAGGTAGTCCGTGTACTCATCCCCGCCGTAGGCGACCTGGTGACCGCCGTTGGCGAGGGCGAGCGCCGCGAGGATCTCGGGATGGGCGCCCGCGTAGTTGTCGCTCGCGAAGCCGCGTACCTGGGGGTCATGGTGGCGCCGGGCGTCGGTCTTCACGGTTTGGGGGTCAGCCACAGACGCTGTCCATTCGCTTCCTGAGCGGACCGGTCCCAGACTCCGGCAACGGCCTCGGCCAGTTCCGTGACGTCTGTGAAGCCCGCGAACTTCGCATTCGGGCGCTCGGCGCGCATGGCGTCGTGCACCAGTGCCTTGACGACCAGGATGGCAGCCGCGGCCTTGGGACCCTCTTCGCCCCCCGCCTTGCGGAAAGCGTCGGCCAGTGCGAGCGTCCAGGCCTCCGCAGCGGCCTTGGATGCGGCGTACGCGGCGTTGCCGGCCGTGGGCTTGCTCGCGCCCGCGGCGCTGACCAGCACGAAGCGTCCCCGGTCGCTGCGCAGCAGCCCGTCGTGGAAGGCGAGCGAGGTGTGCTGGACCGTACGGATCAGCAGCTTCTCGAGCAGCACCCAGTCGGCGAGGTTGGTCTCGGCGAAGGAGGCGCTGCCGCGCCAGCCGCCGACGAGATGGACGAGCCCGTCGATCCTGCCGAACTCCTTCTCGGTCTTGACCGCCCACTCCCTGGTGGCGTCGAGATCGAGCAGGTCGACGGTGTCGCCGGTGACGGTGGCCCCGCCGTGTGCGTACCGCGCGGCGTCGACCGCCTCGGCAAGACGCTCTGCGTCCGCGTCGGAGGCGACCACTGTCGCACCGGCCTCCGCCAGCCGCAGCAGGCTCGCGCGGCCGGCCGGGCCCGCCGCTCCGGCGACCGCCACGACAGCACCGTCGAGCGGCCCGTTGCCGTTTCTGTTCATGGTCCCAGTCTCCTCCGTACGAGCGCTCACGCGGCGATCCGCTCGGCGCCCGCCGCGGTGATCCCCTTGGTGGAGGCGATCACGGCCTTGAGCTTCTTGGAGAGCGCCTCATAGAACATGCTGAGCGGAAACTCGTCGGGAAGCACGTCGTCGACGAGCTTGCGCGGAGGCTGTGACAGATCGAGGGCGTCGGGGCCCTTGGCCCAGCGGGATCCGGGGTGCGGTGCGAGATAGGCCGAGACGAGGTCGTACGCGGCGAACCAGTGCACCAGCTTGGGACGGTCGATGCCGTCCTTGTAGAGCTTCTCGATCTCGGCGCAGAGCTGGTTGGTGACCTGCGGCGCGCGGTCCCAGTCGATCTTCAGCGTGTTGTCGGTCCAGCGCACCACATCGTGCTTGTGGAGGTACGCGAAGAGCAGCTGACCACCGAGGCCGTCGTAGTTGCGCACCCGGTCGCCGGTGACCGGGAAGCGGAACATCCGGTCGAACAGCACCGCGTACTGCACATCGCGGCCGTGCTGGTTGCCTTCGGCCTCCAGCTTCACGGCCTCCTTGAAGGCGGTGAGGTCGCAGCGCAGCTCCTCGAGGCCGTACATCCAGAACGGCTGGCGCTGCTTGATCATGAACGGGTCGAAGGGCAGGTCGCCATGGCTGTGGGTGCGGTCGTGCACCATGTCCCAGAGCACGAACGCCTGCTGGCAGCGCTCCTGGTCGCCGACCATCTCGCTGATGTCGTCGGGCAGTTCGAGACCGAGGATCCGCACGGCCTCGTCGGTGACGGTGCGGAAGCGGGCGGCTTCGCGGTCGCAGAAGATGCCGCCCCAGCTGAAGCGCTCGGGGGCCTCGCGCACGGCGATGGTCTCCGGGAAGAGCACCGCGGAGTTGGTGTCGTAGCCGGAGGTGAAGTCCTCGAAGGTGATGCCGCAGAAGAGAGGGTTGTCGTAGCGGGTGCGCTCGAGCTCGGCGAGCCACTCGGGCCAGACCATGCGCAGCACCACCGCTTCGAGGTTGCGGTCCGGGTTGCCGTTCTGCGTGTACATGGGGAAGAGGACCAGGTGCTGCAGTCCGTCGACGCGTCCGGCCGCGGGCTGGAAGGCCAGCAGCGAGTCCAGGAAGTCGGGTACACCGAAGCCGCTGTCGGCCCACTTGTGCAGATCGGCGACGAGCGCGCGGTGGTACGCGACGTCGTGCGGGACCAGCGGGGAGAGCTCGTCCACGGCGTCGAGCACGCGGTCGAGCGCCGCCTCGACCGTGATGCGCGAGGGGGCACCCTCGGCGTCGAAGTCTATGGAGCCGTCCTTGGACTGCCAGGGCCGGATCTCCTCGACGGCATTCTTGAGTTTCGGCCAGGCCGGGTGCTCAATCACCGGTGCGGTGTGGGATGTGCGCCCTTCGGCAGCGTCCTGCACAAGAATTTCCGTCATGTCACTTCCTCCACAGGAGAACCTCGCGTCAAGACACCGTATAGGTCTGTGGTTCTTCCATACAAGTAGAACCTTAGGAAATTATCCTGTCACACCCCCGTGATCGCCGAAAGTTTTGCGGTTGGGGGCGTCCCATACCGATGAAGGGGTCAGGGGCGCGGCTCGGCGGTGCGGGCTCCGTATCGCGTCAAGCCGCGCAGGACGCGCCCACTGGCGAGTGACGCGGTTCGCGACGAGCGGGCGGCCACCGGTAGGACGGGAGGTCCGTATCTCGCCAAAATCGCCCCGGAGCCTGCCGCGTGAGCACCCGTGCCGTCCTTGTCACAGCCCTCATCACCGGTTTCGTCCTTGGGATCGCGGCAGCCAGAGCGGACCACTCCACTCCACCGCGCGAGACCGGTTCCATCACGGAGGCAGGCCGTTAGGCTGCGTGCTTGCCGTGTGGCAGCCGGGATGCGCCGCGCGGGAGCCGCCGTCGACGGAAGCGAGAGAATCTTGACTTTCCTCACCATCGGTCATCGCGGGGTCATGGGCGTCGAGCCGGAGAACACCCTGCGCTCCTTCGTCCGGGCCGAACAGTCCGGCATGGACGCCATCGAACTGGATCTGCACCTGAGCAAGGACGGCGCGCTCGCCGTCATGCACGACGCCGACGTGGACCGTACGACCGACGGGACCGGCCCCATCGCCGACAAGACCCTCGCCGAGCTGCGGGAGCTCGACGCCGGGGACGGCGAGCGGGTGCCGGTCTTCGAGGAGGTACTGGACGCGGTGCGGGCGCCCCTTCAGGCGGAGATCAAGGACGTGGCCGCGGCGCGGGCGCTCGCCGAGGTGATGGTCCGCCGCGATCTCGTCCACCGGGTCGAGGTGTCGTCGTTCCACGACGACGCGATCGCCGAGATCGCCAAGCTGGTTCCGGGGGCACGGACCGTGCTCATCGCCAGCCGCTGGGGCGCCGACATCGTCGACCGGGCGAAGGCGGTCGGCGCCGCGTCGCTCGCGCTGAACATCCGCAGGCTGACCCTGGAGACCGTCGAGCACGCGCACGGCGAGGGGCTGCAGGTCATCGGCTGGGTGGTGAACACCCAGGACCATCTGCGGCTGGTGCGCGCCCTTGAGCTGGACGGCGCGACCACCGACTTCCCCGAGATCCGGCGTACCGGCCGTTTCACCGCCTGAGCGGCCTGAGCGGTCCCAGCGGCCTCGCTGCGTAAGGTCGTCGCGCAGGGTCCTATATGCCCTACAGGTCCTTCACCAGCAGCTCGAAGGCCAGATCGTCGCGCTGCGGGATGCCGAAGCGCTCTTCGCCGTACGGGAAGGGGCTCATCTTTCCCGTACGGCGGTAGCCGCGGCGCTCGTACCAGGCGATCAGTTCCTCACGGACCGAGATCACGGTCATGTGCATCTCGCGGACGCCCCAGCGCTCGCGTGCGGTGCGCTCGGCCTCGGCGAGGATCCGCCGTCCGAGGCCCCCGCCCTGGCGCTCGGGGCGGACCGCGAACATGCCGAAGTAGGCGGCCTCACCGCGGTGTTCGAGCTGGCAGCAGGCGACCATCTCACCGCCGCGCTCCACGACGAGGAGGGTGCTGCCGGGTGCCGTGATGACCGCGCGGACGCCCTCCGGGTCGGTGCGCCGCCCGTCGAGGATGTCCGCTTCAGTGGTCCACCCGGCCCGGCTCGCCTCACCGCGGTACGCGGACTCGATCAGCGGGACGAGCGCCGGGACGTCGGCCTCGACGGCGTCGCGGTAGGTGAGAACGGCGGAGTCCCGGGGCGGTGCGGTGTCCATGGTGCGGCTTTCCCATCTCGGCTCGGCACAGGTGTCCCGAGACTATCCCGGGCCTAGGGTTTGCTCATGGTGCATGTGCTGAGCAGCCGGATCCTGTTGCGCCCGACCGACCCCGAGCGGTCCCGGCGGTTCTACGGGCAGACACTCGGCCTGCCGGTCTACCGCGAGTTCGGGACCGGCCCCGAGCGGGGCACCGTCTACTTCCTGGGCGGCGGGTTTCTCGAGGTGTCGGGGCGCTCGGAGGCGCCCGCGGCGACCGGGCCCGAGCTGTGGCTCCAGGTGGCGGACGCGGCCGCGGTGCACGCCGAGCTGGCGGGGCAGGACGTAGAGGTGCTGCGGCCGCCCCGGCGTGAGCCGTGGGGGCTGATCGAGATGTGGATCGCCGACCCGGACGGCCATCGGATCGCGATTGTCGAGGTCCCCGCCGATCATCCGCTGCGCTACCGCCCCTGAGGCACTGCTCACGGGCTCGCACCACGCCCCGTGCTCCCCCTGCACCCCCGTGCGCTCGCGTGGGCCCCCCGGCGGCCGGGCATCGACCCCTCGACACCGTCGAAGGGGAGGTGCGCCGTGCACGGACCCGTGCTGTCCGGCTGGTTGGTCGTGACGCTGTGCGGGGTGACGGCCGCGTACTGCCTGATGCGGATGCGCAGCTGCTCCGGCGAGGCACGCACGGCGGCCGGCGGCGAGGCGCTGATGGGCCTCGGGATGGCGGTGATGGCGGCGCCCGCGGCCGTGTTCGCGCTGCCCGAGTGGGGGTGGGTGGTGTACGCGGCGGTCTTCGGCGCGGCAGCACTGCGCGCCCTGCGGCCCGCACACCTCGCCGGCCACCATCTGCACCACGCCGTTGGCTCGCTCGCGATGGTCTACATGGCGGTGGCGATGACGACCGGTGGCGGGGTCCATGCCGGCCACGCGGCGGCCGGGGTCCCGCTGCTCACCGGCGCGCTGCTCGCGTACTACGCCGTATACGTACTGCGCTCGGGCGTCCGGCTGGTGCCCGTGGCCTCCCCCGCGGGCGGTGCGGTGACGGTCGCCTGGGGTGCGCGCCCCGAGCTGGCGCCGGCCTGCCGGCTCGCCATGGGCCTCGCCATGCTGGCGATGCTGCTCGCTCTCTGAGCACCCCGCTGCCCGCGGCGGCGAACCCGTGTCGTACGTCACTTGGCGTGCAAGGACATACCCGCAAGTAGCCCCGCGCTCATAGGCTGGCGCCATGTGGGTCTCCCTCGAGCTGCTGCTTCTCGGCGCACTGGCCGCCGTCGTGGCCCCGCGGCTCGTGGCGCGCGCCGAGTGGCCGGAGCGCGAGCCCGTGGTTGCCCTGTGGGTGTGGCAGTGCGTCGTGGCGGCCGTGTTGCTGTGCTTCGGGCTCTCCATGACGTTCAGCGCGGCCGCCGCCTGGCAGCTCGTACGGGGTCACGTTTTCGCGTCCGCGCCGCATGCGGTGGTCGAGGCCTACGCCCTCGGCGCGGACGAGCCGTGGGCCGCCGTCCTCGCCGTGATCCTGGCCTGCGGTGGCCTGTGGACCGGCGCGAAGCTCACCCAGGAGATCCATCGCGCCCATGTCCGGCGCAAGAAGCAGCGCAGGGAGGTTCTGGTGCGCTCCCCGCGGCTGCCGGGCGAGGAGCCGGGCAGCGAGCCCCTTGTCGTCCTCGAGGGCAAGCGGACGGACGCCTGGTGGCTGTCGGGAGCGGCACCCCAACTGGTCATCACCACGGCCGCATTGCGGCGCCTGAAGGGCCGTCAGCTCGATGCTGTACTGGCACACGAGCAGGGCCACGCCCGGGCCCGGCACGACTGGCTGCTGCACTGTTCCGCCGCGCTCGCAGGCGGCTTTCCGCAGATCCCGGTGTTCGCGGCGTTCCGCGACGAGATGCACCGGCTGGTCGAGTTGGCGGCCGACGACGTCGCCTCCAGGCGCTTCGGCCGGCTGACGATCGCGCTTGCCCTGGTCGAACTCAACGAGGACCGCGGGGTGTTCGGACCCTGCCCCACTCCGGGCGCCCAGCTGCCGCAGCGGGTGAACCGGCTGCTGACCCCGGCGCCGCGACTGACCCCACGCCGCCGGTTGGGACTGGCCGCGGCCGCCACGCTGGTGCCCCTCGTCCCGCTGCTGGTGGCCATCGGACCGGGGCTGCGCGCGCTGGGCTAGCGTTCCGCGACGCTCGGCAGCGATGATCTCCCCCATGCACCCACCGCGACCGGCGCCTCACGCTCCGCCTCCGCACAGCTCCCTCTCCGCGGCTGCCAGAACGTGCGCGGTGCTCGCTGTCCTGTCGGCCGCACTGCTGATCCTTGTGGCGGCGTCCTTCTCCCCCCTCGTCTCCTTCGACCGTACGGTCGCGGAGGGGCTGCACCACTGGGCGGTGCACGAGCCGGAGCTCACCCGGGTGAACAGGGTCCTCACCGACTGGGTGTGGGACCCCTGGACGATGCGTGCGCTGACAGCCGCCGCCGTCATCTGGCTGCTGCTGAAGCGGGAGTGGCTGCTCGGGGCGTGGGTCGCTGCGACGAGCGCGGTGGGCTCTCTGGTTCAGCAGGGGCTGAAGTCCGCCGTCGGCAAGCAGCGGCCGCACTGGCTGGATCCGATCGACTCCGCCCACTACGCGGCCTTCCCCTCCGGCCATGCCGTGACCGCCACGGTCAGCTGCGGGCTGCTTCTGTGGCTGCTCAGGCGGTACGGAGCGGGAAAGTGGCTCTGGCGACTGAGCGTGGCGGCCGCGGCCGTCTCCGTCGTCGGTGTGGGCTTCACCCGGCTCTACCTTGGCGTGCACTGGCCGTCGGACGTGCTGGGCGGCTGGCTGATCGGTGCCTGTTGGGTTGCCCTCTCGATCGCCGCGTACGAACGTGTGGTCTTGAACCGAGAGCGCTGACCCCGGAAGGATCACACTCATGGCGATCAAGGGTGTGCTCTTCGACTTCTCCGGAACGCTCTTTCGTATCGAACCGGTGCGGGACTGGCTGTGCGCGGTACTGGAGGAGCGGGGCAGCTCCCTGCCGGATGCCGAACTGGCCCGGTACGCCGAGCAGCTTGCGGATGCTGGCGCGCTCCCCGGCGGCTCGTCCCCGCGCTGGATGCCGCCGCATCTCGCCGAGTTGTGGCGGACCCGCGACGAGAGTGCTGAGCGGCACCGGGCCGCCTACACCGGTCTCGCACGTCAGGTGGAGCTGCCGGATCCGGGTCTGTACGACGCGCTCTACGACCGCCATATGACGCCCGCGGCCTGGCGCCCCTACCCCGATGCGGCAGAGGTGCTGAGCACAGTGCGGGAGCGGGGTGTGGGTGTCGCGGTGGTCAGCAATATCGGCTGGGATCCGCGGCCGGTCTTCCGCGCCCACGGCCTGGACGTCTGGGTGGACGCGTATGCCCTGTCGTACGAGCACGGTGTGCAGAAGCCCGATGTGCGGCTCTTCCGCGTGGCGTGCGAGGCGCTGGGCCGGTCCCCGGGCGAGGTCCTGATGGTCGGCGACGACAGAAAGGCGGACGCGGGGGCCGCGGATCTCGGCTGTGCCGTCCATTTCGTGGATCATCTGCCGGTGGACGAGCGCCCGGCGGGGTTGCGCCCGGTGCTCGGACTCGTCCCTTGACCGGACTTGTCAGCTGACCGGATTCGTCAACCAGAAGGCGGGGCCAGAGCTTCGAATCGATGCACAGAGGCACACTGAAGGTATGACAAAACTGCCCGAACCGGACGATCCCCCGCGTCGCCCGGTTCGGGCAGCACGCCCGCTGAACAGGCCCTGAGGACCGTACAGCGGGACACCCTGAGTATATTGGCTGAGAGCCAGTCAACGCAGGAGTCAAGCATGTCCCCGCGGAGCGCATCGGTCAATGAAGAGCTTCGTCGGCGTTCCCGGGAGCGGCTTCTCCAGGCGACCGTGGAGCTGGTCGGAGAGCGCGGGTACGAGTCGACGACGCTGGCCGACATCGCCGACAGGGCGGGCTCGGCGCGCGGCCTTGTCTCGTACTACTTCCCGGGGAAACGCCAGCTCCTGCAATCGGCCGTGCACCGCCTGATGCATCTCACGCTGGAGGCGGCGCTGGAGCGCGAGCCCCGCACCGACGACGGGCGGGAGCTGCTGGCGCGGGCGATCGACGCCATTCTCGGGCTCGCGGCCGACCATCCCGTACTGATGCGGACGCACATGTCCGGGGTACTGCAGGCCGAGGGGTTTGTGCAGTGCCCGGAGCAGCAGCGGCTCGCCGCCCTGCTGCGCGAGACGGTGGACCGGTACGGATCGCATGACGTCGACGCCGACTATCCGCTGCTGCGGGCCCAGCTGATGGGCGCGGTCTTCGCGATGCTGCTGCCGGGGGTGCCCATGCCGCGCGCCCGGCTGCGCGCGGAGCTGTTCCAGCGGTACGGGCTGGACTGGGAGCTCGGCGTTCCGCCGGGCGGGGAGCCGCCCGGCGGAACGTATATCGGCGCCCCGGACTCCCGGGACCTTCTGGATCAGTCGCGGTCGAAGTAGTCGGGCTGGGTCTGCACATTGAGCTCGTGCAGCCGCACCCGCTTCGCCGGATTGGTCCGCCGGTCGTCGAGCTTCAGCACGTCGAAGCCCTTGGCGATGTCGTTCGCGTAGATGTAGCCGTTGTAGTAGTACGCCGACCAGGCACCGCCGCCCACCAACGTGTCCGCGCTCAGCGGGCCGCGCTCGAAGTAGGCGACCTCCTTGGGCTTGGCGGAATCGGTGAAGTCCCAGACCGAGACGCCGCCCTGGTACCAGGCCTGGACCATCAGATCGCGGCCCTTGACCGGGATCAGCGAGCCGTTGTGGGCGACGCAGTTCTCGGTGTCCGCCTGATAGCGGGGGATCTTGTAGTAGCTGCGGAAGACCAGCTTGCGATGGTCACCCCTGCCAACGATGTCGTAGATGCCGTCGGCGCCGCGGTTCGGGCCGACCGTGGCGTTGCAGGTGGCCGCGCCGCCGCCGCCGAGCTCGTCGGTGAAGACGACCTTGTTGGCCTTCTGGTTGAAGGTCGCCGAGTGCCAGAACGCGAAGTTCACATTGTCCTGGACCCGGTCGATGACCTTCGGGTGCTCGGGGTCCTCGATGTCGAACAGGATGCCGTCACCCATGCAGGCGCCGGCGGCCAGGTCCTTGGACGGGAGGACCGTGATGTCGTGGCAGCCGGTGGTCTTGGAGACGCCCGGGTTGGTGGGCGAGCCCGGGTTGCCACCGCCGTCCGGGCCCTCGCCCGGGAAGAGCACCGGGAAGTTCACGACCGCCGCCTTCTCGGGGGCCTTGCGCGGCACCTTGATGACGGAGATTCCGTCGTGCGGCGGCTGGCAGTCCGGGAAGGTCGCGTTCGGCGAGTACGAGGAGACGTAGATGTAGACGTTGCGGCGCTCCGGCACCAGCGTGTGCGTGTGGGAGCCGCAGAAGGTCTCGACGGCGGCGACGTACTTCGGGTTGCGCTTGTCGCTGATGTCGAAGATCTTCATGCCCTCCCAGGACGACTTCTCCGTCGCGGGCTGCGTGGTGCTGTTGCAGGAGTTGTCGTTGCGCGAGGAGTCGGTGGAGAGGAAGAGCAGGTCACCGGAGACGGAGACATCGTTCTGCGACCCGGGACACAGGACCTGCGCGACGGTCTCGGGGGCCCTCGGGTTGCTGATGTCGAAGATCCGGAACCCGTCGTAATTGCCCGCGTAGGCGTACTTGCCCTGGAAGGCCAGGTCGGAGTTGGTGCCCTTGAGGGCGTCCTTGGGGATGTTGATGAGGTGTTCGACGTTGTCGCTGTGGACGACCGCGTCCACCGGGGGTATCTCGCCGCTCTTGATGGCCGCCTCGGTGTCGGCGGCCTGCCCCGATAAGACCTTTCCCTGGGCGGGGGTGTCCCCGGGGTCCGGTGTGGCGGCCGCGGGTCCGGCCGTCAGCAGAGTGGCGAGGAGTCCGGCCGCGGCTGCCGCCACGCCCAGACGTCTGCGCCGCACTCGGGTGGTGTGCAACAGGGTCACTGCGTCCTCCCTTGTATCCGTTCACAGTCGAACGGTTCACGGACCTCGGCAGTATCGTCCTTTGCATGCACATCTCAACAGATGGCAACAGAGACGTAATGAAAGTTTTTGATCACCACCGTGCGGAAGCGTGCTAGGACGGTCCCCAGACACCCCAAGTGCCCCAGGAGGTCTCCGTGTTGAACCGTCGAAGGACCGCGCGTGTCCGCACGTCGGTCGCCCTGGCCGCGGTCACTGCCGCCTTACTCACCCTGGGCGCCTGCGAGTCGGACTCCGGCGCTCCCGCCAAGGCCAAGGGGGGTACCGGACCGTCGGTGGTGGCGCCGGGCAAGCCGGGCGAGCCGGCGAAGACTCTCTCGGCGGAGGAGGCCGCGAAGGCCGCACCCGACGACTCCCCCAACTCGGCCGACTTCTCCTACGCACAGATGATGATCACGCACCACGGCCAGGCAGTGGAGATGACCACCCTGGCACCCAATCGCGCGGGATCCACACAGGTCAAACGGCTGGCGGAGCGCATAGCCGCGGCCCAGAAGCCGGAGATGGGCGCGATGCAGGGCTGGCTGAAAAACAACGGCGGGGCGAAGGGGAAGGGCGGCCACGACCACGGCGGGGCGGCGATGCCGGGGATGGCCACACCGGCCCAACTGGCGCAGTTGCGCGCCGCGAAGGGCAAGGCGTTCGACGAACTCTTCCTGAAGCTGATGATCACTCACCATCAGGGTGCGCTCACCATGGCCACGGAGGTCCTCTCGGAGGGCAACAACGTCCTGATCGAGGAAATGGCCAATGATGTGATCGCCCAGCAGACGAGCGAGATCAACCGGATGCGCTCGATGTGACGGGCGCCTGTGCGGGGTCGGACCGGCGGCGGTTGCGGCGGGGCGGCAGATAGCCCTCGTCGCGGGCGCCCGCGATGAGGCGCAGCGCCTTACGGCGGCTGCGGCCGGTCGCGCCCATGACCGCGAGCACGGGGTCGCGACCGTCCTGCTGCGCGGCTCGGTAGGCGTCGGCCGCGATCCGCCGGCCACCCCTGCCGCGCGGCATGGCCGGCCGGGCCCGCCGCCGGACCGACGACGGAGCGCCCGCGTGCGGGTCGCCCGAACCGGGAGCGGCTGCGGGGACGGGGGCCCAGCGCGACGGGCCGGCGGCGCCGATGTCCGCCACCGGAGTGGCAGGGACGGAGTCCGGCAGAGCGGAGTCCCATCCGTGCGCGCCGGCGGCGCCGTCGTCCCGGCGCGGCGCGCCAACGGCGCCGAAGTCCGCCACCGGAAGGTCCGCAGGGACGGCGCCCCCTCCCGGCGCGACCATCGGGCCGTCCGATCGCGGCGCGTCGGCGGAGGCCGCGGCCCATTCCGGCGGCGCCCATCGCAGCTGCTGCGCGCCCCCGGACCCCGGGAACTGTTCCGTTGAGCTCACGGGGCGGTCGGGCGGCTGCTGCGCTGTCACCCCGCACGCGTGCCCCAGTGGATCCTCGATCCGGCCGGCAAGCGCCGCGAAGCTCTCCAGCGGCAGCGGCGGGTCCGCCCGTAGGTCCTCGATGGCGAGCCTTTCGCCGTCCACGACGGCGAGTACGTCGATCCATGCGCCGTCGGCGAAGGTCAGCCGGACATTGAACCAGGGCGGGGGAAGGTCGTGCGGCGGCTGCGCCGGCCCCGCGCCATGGGTGACCGTGCCCTGGCCCTGAAGCTCCCAGACGGGCGGGCGGGGCAGCGGCCCACGCGGGTCATACTGATCATTAGCGTTAAGAAACGTAGTTTCTTGCACAATTAGCACGTAACCAGGCAAATCATGAGTCACTGGGGCGGCACGCGCGGCACGTCGCCCCAAGGCACCCCGTCAGCGGCATCTCCCCAGCCGCGCACACCGGTGCAATGCTGGAGTCCCCCTGCGGGAAGGAGCGCAGCTGTGCTTCGCGTCGCCGTCGTCGGATCGGGACCCAGCGGGGTCTACGCCGCTCAGGATCTCGTCCAGCAGAGCCAGGTACCGGACGTGCGGGTGCACGTACTGGACAGGCTCCCCTGCCCCTACGGACTCGTGCGCTACGGAGTCGCGCCCGACCACGAGAAGATCAAGTCCCTCCAGAACAATCTGCGCACCGTACTGGAGCACGAGCGGATCGACTTCATCGGCAATGTGGAGGTGGGCACACACGGGCTCGGTCCCGAGCGGCTGCTGGACCTCTACCACGCGGTCGTGTACTGCGTCGGAGCCGCCCGGGACCGCCGGCTCGGCATTCCGGGTGAGGATCTGCCCGGCAGCCACTCGGCCACCGACTTCGTCTCCTGGTACAGCGCACACCCCGACGCGTCGGGCAACGGCTTTGCGCTCGGGGCGAGTTCGGCCGTGGTGATCGGCGTCGGGAATGTGGCCGTGGATGTCGCCCGCATCCTCGCCCGGGGTGCGGACGAGCTGCGCCCCACCGATGTGCCGCAGGCGGCGCTCGGCGCGCTCGGCCTGAGCCGGGTTCGCGAGGTGCACATGGTGGGCAGGCGCGGCCCTTCACAGGCGAAGTTCACCACCAAGGAGCTGCGGGAGCTCGGCGCGCTGCCATCGGCGGAGGTCGTGGTCGAGCCCGCCGATCTCGCACTGGACCCGGCGTACGAGGACCCTTCCGCCGCCGCTGCGCTGCCCGCGGTCAACCGGCGCAACCTCGATGTCGTACGCGGCTGGGCGGCGCAGCCCGCCCGGGGCCAGGAGCGCCGGATCCATCTGCGGTTCTTCCTGCGCCCGGTGGAGTTGCTCGAAGACGCAGGCCGGGTGGCGGCCGTACGCTTCGAGCGCACCGTTCCGGACGGCGAGGGCGGCGTGCGGGGCACCGGAGCGTACGAGGAGATCGCGGCGCAGTTGGTACTGCGGGCGGTCGGCTACCGGGGCGTGCCGCTGGCGGGGCTGCCGTTCGACGAGCGGCACGGGACAGTCCCGCACCTCGGTGGACGGGTGCTGCGGGACGGGGTTCCGTCCCCCGGGGAGTATGTGGCGGGATGGATCAAGCGCGGACCGACGGGGGTGATCGGCACCAACCGGCCGTGTGCCAAGGAGACGGTGGCCTCACTGCTCGACGACGCGGCGGTGCTCGCCCTGCGTCCGGTCGCCGCCGATCCGCTGGCGGCGCTGCGGGAGTCGGGACACCGCCCCGTCCAGTGGCCGGGCTGGCTGGCGATCGAGGCGGCGGAGTCGGCGCTGGGCGTGACGCTCGGCCGAGGGTCCGTCAAGATCGACGACTGGCCGGGCCTGTTGACTGCGGCGGGACACGGCACGGCCGGCTGATCGAGCGGGCTGTGCCCGCCTCCGCGGCAGCCTGCGGGAGACGTGCGCTGCCGCCGGGGGACGGCGTCAGCTGTCGCCGTGGCGCTCCGCCTGCCGCTCCGCGGCAACGAGGACGCTGTCCAGCAGGCCGGGGAAAAGCGCGTCCAGGTCGGCACGGCGCAGCCCGTTCATCTTGGCTGTGCCCTGGTAGATCTGTTGGATCACGCCGTTCTCACGCAGTACGCGGAAGTGGTGGGTGGTCGTCGACTTGGTCACGGGCAGGTCGAAGTGCGAACAGGACAGTTCGTCCGCTGCCGTCGCGAGCTCACGCACCACACGCAGCCGCATCGGGTCGGAGAGCGCATGGAGCACATTCTCCAGTCGGATCTCGTCGCGGGTGGGGTGAGCGAGCACGCGGGGGCTTGTCGCGGTGGTCACGGCGGCGGCTCCACTTCATCCGGGGTCTCCATTGTACGAAGTCTCTCGTAGTTTGACACTCGACGTAATACGGGAAATCTCGTACCAGGCGGAGAGCGCCGGGCGCAGAGTGGAGCCCGCACGTTCGCAGGGTGGAGCCCGCACGCGCATTTCGGGGCGAGGGGTGACAGGATCACCGCGAACTGCGAGAGGAGATGACGCCATGTCCCGGCGCGGAGCCGACCTGGATGAACTCGACCGCAAGATCATCGCGGCGCTGATGGCCGACGCGCGCGCGAGCCTGCGGGAGATCGGCGCGTCGATCGGCCTCTCGGCGCCCGCCGTGAAACGCCGGGTGGACCGCCTGCGGGAGCAACAGGTGATCACGGGATTCACCACGGTGGTGAAGCCCTCGGCCCTGGGCTGGCACACCGAGGCCTATGTGGAGGTGTTCTGCGACGACGCCGCTCCGCCCAGGCGGCTTGCGGACGTGGTGCGCGTTCACCCCGAGATCCAGTCGGCCGTGACGGTCACCGGCCGGGCAGACGCGATCCTGCACATCAGGGCGCTCGACGTCGCACACTTCGAGGACGTCCTCGAACGGATCCGGTCGGAGCCCTTTGTGAAGGCCACCAACACCTTCATCGTGCTCACGCACCTTCTGCCGAGCAGCCCCGAGGCCGGGTCGGGACGCCTCGCGCCGGACCTCACGTAACAAGTGGTGGCTCCAGGCCCCTTATACGCAACATAGTTGCGAGAACACGCAACTCATTCGTCTTGTTGCTGTCCGTCACCAATCTCTAGCGTGGTCGGTATCCCTCAGCCCAAGGGAAAGGAAAACGAGGATGCCGTCCGTCCGAACTGTGAAGCAGCGTCGGTATCTTGTCTGCCCTCCGGAGCACTTCGACGTCCGGTATTCCATCAACCCCTGGATGACCTCCGCCGAGCCGGTCGACACAGCACTGGCGCAAAAGCAGTGGGACGGGCTCGTATCGCTCTATCGCGAGCTCGGCCATACCGTCGACACGGTCGAGCCGGTCGTCGATCTCCCCGACATGGTGTTCGCGGCCAATGCGGCGCTCGTACTCGACGGGAAGGTGTTCGGCGCCCAGTTCCACGCCCCGGAGCGGCAGCCGGAGGCCGGCCACTACCGCACCTGGTTCGCGGGCGCGGGTTTCGAGACGCGCGTCCCCTCCCATACCTGCGAAGGGGAGGGCGACTTCACCCCCGTCGGCGGATTCATCCTCGCCGGCACGGGGTTCCGTACGCTGCCGGCCGCCCATCACGAGGCCCAGGAATTCTTCGGCACGCCGACGGTGAGCCTGCACCTGGTCGACCCGCACTTCTACCACCTGGACACAGCGCTCTTCGCTCTCGACGAGAGCAATATCGCCTACTATCCGGGCGCTTTCTCGGAGGGCAGTCAGAAGGTTCTGAAGGCACTCTTCCCCGATGCCGTCGTCTCCGCTCGCGAGGATGCGCTGGCCTTCGGGCTCAACTCCCTATCCGACGGGCGCAATGTGGTGATCGCGCAGGACGCGACGGGACTCATCGAAAGCATCGAGGCGCGCGGGTATGTGCCCATCCCCGTGGATCTCTCCGAGTTCCGCAAGGCGGGCGGCGGGGCGAAGTGCTGCACTCAGGAGATCCGCGCCTGAGGCGCTCACGTATCCAACCAGTGCGACCGAATACGTGCCGACTCGGCGCGCAGTGCTGCGAGCAGTTGCCCGGCGCTGCGCGCCGTTGTCGCGTGCAGCATCGCAACGCCGATCTGCCGGGCCAGCGGCGGGCCCGCGACCGGGCGGACCGCGATGTCGGTACGCGGATTGTTCAGCCCCAGCCTCGGCGCCAGCGCCACGCCGATCCCGGCGGCGACAAAGCCCTGCATCACGGCATAGTCGTCGGTCCTCATCCCGTGCACCGGCTCGAAGCCGTGCTGCGCGCACGCCCACGAAAGCACGCGGTCGCAGGGATCCCAGTCCGTCGTACCCATGATCCACTTGTCCGTACGCAGGGCGTCGAGCGGGACGCGTGCCAGGGCGGCCTGAGGATGATCGGCCGGCAGCACCAGGAGCAGCGGGTCCTCGAGCAAGGGGTGGACCGTGAACTCCTCCGCCAGATCGAGGCGGTCGGCCGGCTGCGAGAAGACGAGGGACAGATCCAACTCGCGGGAACGCAGCCCGCGCAGCAGCTCGGGCAGCTCCCCCTCGGTGAGCGAGACCTGCACGCCGGCCTCGTGCAGCGTCCTGACCGCGGGTGGCAGCAGTAGCGCGCCCGCAGTGGGGAACGTACCGACCCGCAGGGCGCAGGAGCCGCGCGCCACGACGTCGCGGGTCTCCCGCTCGGCGAGCAGCATCCGTTCCAGGATGGCTTCGGCATGCGGCAGCAGGGCCTCACCGACCTCGGTGAGCGCGGTGCCGCGCGGCCCCCGGTGGACCAGCCGTGCGTCGAAGTGCGCCTCAAGGGTGGTCAGGTGGTGCGCGATGGTCGGGTGGCTGTGGTGCAGCGATCGCGCAGCCGCCGCGAGCGAGCCCTCTCGCGCGACGGCACGCAGCACCTGGAGATGGCGGAGATCGAACACTGTGCACCCAGCTGTAGAAGTTCTCTGTACATCTAGAGATAACTGCAGGCTTCTCGATAGTCCAGAGCGCTGCCAATGTCTCGTACATGACCCCGAGCACCGCCCTTCCGGCCGACCTCCGCCCCTCGACCGAGCAACAGCTCACCGCCCCGTACGCCGAGGCCCTCAGGGCGCACTCCGGGACCGACTGGCTGCGGCTGAACGTCCCCGGACACAGCGCCGCACCCCATCGCTTCGGCGCGCTCGCCGAGTTGGTGGGATCCGCACCGCTGGCACTCGACGTCCCTCCGCTGCTCGACGGAATCGACCTCGGCCCCGGCAGCCCCCTGGACCGCGCTCGCGTCCTCGCCGCTCAGGCCTGGGGCGCCCGGCGCACCTGGTTCCTCACCAATGGGGCCTCGCAGGGCAATCGCATGGCCACCCTGGTCTCGCGCGCCCTCGGCGAGACCCTGGTCGTCCAGCGAAGCGTGCACTCGAGCGTCATCGACGGGCTCGTCCTCTCGGGCCAGCGGGCCGCCTTCGTGCAGCCGTCCGTCGACCCGTCGCTCGGCATCGCCCACGGCATCTCCGCCGACGATCTCGCCGGCGCACTCGCCGCCCACCCGGAGGCGGCCGCCGCGTATGTCGTGACGCCCAGCTACTTCGGCGCGGTGGCCGACGTACGGGCCCTGGCGGAGGTGTCGCACCGCGCGGGCGTCCCGCTCATCGTCGACGAGGCATGGGGAGCCCACTTCGGCTTCCATCCGGACCTGCCGGCCAACGCCCTCGCGCAGGGGGCGGACATCGTCATCTCGAGTACGCACAAGCTCGGCGGCAGTCTCACGCAGTCCGCGATGCTGCACCTGGCCGACGGCCCGTTCGCGGATGTGCTGGAACCGCTCGTCGACCGGGTGTTCCACCTGACCCAGTCGACCAGCGCCAGCTCCCTGCTCCTCGCCTCGCTGGACACCGCGCGGCAGACTCTCGCCACCTCGGCCGACGCGATCGCCACGTCCATCGAGGCGGCCGACGCCATGCGCGCCGCCGTGCGCGCGCCGGGCCGGTTCTCGGTGGTGAGCGACGACTTCGGGCGTTTCGCCGACATCGCCGCCGTCGATCCGCTGCGGGTCGCGATCAACACCCGCACCGGCGGCATCCCTGGCCACGAGGCGCGCTGGCAGCTCATGAGGCGCCATCAGATCCTGGTGGAGGTGGCGACGGACGCGGCAATCGTGGCCGTGGTCGGCGCGGGCTCGGCCCCGGACACCGCCCGTTTCCTACAGGCCCTGCACGCCCTTCCGGATCTGCTCGCTCCGTCGGCGGCGCCCCTGCGGCTGCGACTGCCGGAGCCGGGCCCGGTCCGGATGACCACCCGGGAGGCCTTCCTCGCCCCCAGCCGGGTCGTGCCCGCCGGCCGGGCAGTCGGCCGCATCAGCGCCGACACGCTCTCCGCCTATCCGCCCGGCATCCCCAATGTGCTGCCCGGCGAGGTCATCACCCCCGAGCTCGTCGACTTCTTCCATCGCACCCTCGCCGCGCCGACCGGATACGTACGGGGCGCGGCGGACCCCGATCTCACCACCTTCCGCGTGGTGGACACTCCCGGGCGCCACTGAGACACGGGTTGTACGAGACCTCTCGTAGTTTGACATTCCCCGTACTATGATGACTATCGTACGACTCGTACACCGGTCCCGCCTCGAATGGAGTCCGCCGTGAGCGCGCTGTTCCAGTCGGGTCGGGACGCCTCGCGCCGGACCAGATGCCGACGTCGGCGGGGCCGCTCCGGCCCTCGGGACTGACCGCGGTCGCCAACGCGGCACGTGAGCTGTGCGGCGAGATCCACGTACCGCAGCAGTACCACCGCTCCGTCTGAGCGGCCGCTCGCTCGGGGCGGCAGCGCTGCCGCCCCGAGCAGACGCGCCACGGCGCGAGGGCGACGCCCGCCCAGAGGCTCGGCACGCGGGCGGCGGACACCTCCGGTCAACTGGTAATGGCGGCACCGATGAGTTCCGGGGCCGCGGCCGGTCTGCACTGAGTGTCCGTACCGAGGAGGCGCGTCGTGCTGCTCGAGAACAAGAACGCCGTCATTTACGGAGGCGGAGGTGCCATCGGCGGTGCGGTCGCCCGCGCCTTCGCCCGTGAGGGTGCCCGCGTCCATCTCGCAGGACGCACCCGCAAGAGCCTGGAGGAGGTGGCCGACGCCATCCGCGCCGCGGGTGGCACGGCCGAGACCGATCAGGTCGACGCCCTCGACGAGGCGGCGGTCGACCGGCACGCCGACGCCGTGGTCGAACGGGCCGGCAGCCTCGACATCTCGTTCGACCTGATCTCGTACGGGGATGTCCAAGGGACGCCGCTCGCCGAGATGGCCCTCGTGGACTTCGAACAGCCGGTGCACAACGCCGTACGGACCATGTTTCTCACCTCCCGGGCCGCGGCACGGCACATGATCCGGCAGAAGTCCGGGGTGATCCTCGCCTTCGGCGGCTACGGCGACCCGCCGCGCAACCACTTCATGGGCGGCCTCCAGGTGGCCTTCGGGGCCCTGGAGTCCCTGCGCCGGAACCTGGCCGCCGAGCTCGGCCCGCACGGCGTGCGCGTCCTCACCCTCCAGACGGGCGGCGTGCCGGAGACGATCCCCACGGGTTTCGACTGGGCGGAGGCGATCACCGAGGAGATCGCGGGACAGACCCTGCTGGGGCGGCCGGCATCGCTCGCCGACGTGGGGAATGCGGCCGTCTTCGCCGCCTCCGACATGGCCCGCTCGATGACGGCCACCACGATCAACATCACCGGCGGTTCCGTCGTCGACTGAGCTGTCAGTGGGCGGGTGCAGACTTGCCCCATAACCGAAGCAATCCACAACCGAAGCAATCCAGAACCGAAGCAATACGCAACCGAGGTAATCCGCGACAAGGGCGTCCTGGAGGTATCGGCAATGACCGACGTACTTCTGACCGTAGGCACGCGAAAAGGGCTCTTCATCGGCCGCAGGCGCGGCGGCACATGGGAGTTCGACGGCCCCCACTTCAATGCCCAGGCCGTGTACTCGATCGGGATCGACACGCGCCGTGCCGTGCCCCGGCTGGTGGTCGGCGGCGACAGCGAGCACTGGGGTCCTTCGGTGTTCCACTCCGACGACCTCGGCAAGACCTGGGTCGAGCCACCGAAACCGGCCGTGAAGTTCCCGAAGGACACGGGGGCGTCCCTGGAGCGGGTCTGGCAGCTGCATCCGGCCGGCCCCGACGCGCCGGACGTGGTGTACGCGGGCACCGAGCCGGCCGCGCTGTTCCGCTCGGACGACGGCGGGGAGACCTTCGAGCTCGTACGGCCGCTGTGGGAGCATCCGACCCGCTCGAGCTGGCAGCCGGGCGGCGGCGGTGAAGCGGTGCACACCGTGGTGACCGACCTCCGGGACCCGGACGCCGTGACGGTCGCCGTGTCGGCGGCGGGGGTGTTCCGGTCCAAGGACGGCGGCGCCAGCTGGGCGCCGTCCAACCAGGGGGTTTCGGCGGTCTTCATGCCCGACCCCAACCCGGAGTTCGGCCAGTGCGTCCACAAGATCGCGCAGGACGCGGGCGATCTGGACCGGTTGTATCTGCAGAACCACTGGGGTGTGTACCGAAGCGACGACTCGGGAGCCACGTGGACCGACATCGGCGCGGGCCTGCCCTCGGACTTCGGTTTCGCGGTGGCCGCCCATCCGCACCGTCCCGACACGGCCTACGTCTTCCCGATCACGGCGGACATCGACCGGGTGCCTGCCGGACGCCGCTGTCGCGTCTACCGCACGAGCGACGCGGGCGGCAGCTGGGAGGCGCTGTCGGCCGGGCTGCCCGAGGGTGACCACTTCGGCACGGTGCTGCGGGACGCGCTGCGCACGGACGACGCCGATCCGGCCGGGGTCTACTTCGGCAATCGCAACGGCGAGGTGTACGCGAGCGCGGACGACGGGGACAGCTGGCAGCTCCTCGCCTCGCATCTGCCGGATGTGCTCTGCGTACGGGCTGCGGCCATGGGTTGAGAGGCGTGGTCGCCGCACCAGTAGAGTGACGCCCCGTGCGAGCAGGCACCGAGAGGTGCCATTCGCGTTCAAATGCGCCTGGCCGCCTAGCGAGTAGCCGGGAGGGATCTCACCTCCCGGCTCTCTCAGAACAGTGCCTGAACCTCTCGATTCACACGGCTCCCATCACCCGGTCGTTCGAGGCCGGAGCAGTTTCCAGTGAGCGAAGAGCCCCGGGTAAAGCTTGGCGGTCCTCTCCAAGCCCTGCCACGCCCGGCTCCGGCGACGCCGGAGCCGCTTGTACTTCTGCGTGGCCCATCGCATCAGATACTGATCGATGCCCATCAGGCTCGGGACCAACGCGGACGGATAGAACCGGCCGTAATAGTTGATCCATCCCCGCACGATGGGATTGATCTCCCGTGCGAGGTCTGCCAGGGACGATCCACTGCGCAGGTGCAGCCGCCATCGGCGGATCTGCGCCCGGATGCGCTTGGCCGCCTCGTCGCTGATCGCCGGGTTGAAGCCGAAGAAGTAACTCCCCGTCCTCGACCGGACCTTCCGCGAACGGAACGTGTACCCGAGGAAGGTGAACGAGACGTGCTCGTACGAACCACGCCTCTTGCCGTCCTTGCAGTACACGATGCGGGTCTTGTCGGGATGCAGCCGCAAGCCCCCGCACTCGGCCAGCCGCTGGCCGATCGCCTGACGCACCTGGTGCGCCTCGGCCTCGGTGCGGCAGTGAACCACCATGTCGTCGCAGTAGCGCTCGAACCGGACACCCGGGAAGACCCGATCCATCCAGGTGTCGAACGCGTAGTGCATGAACAGGTTCGCCAACAGGGACGAGATCGCCGAGCCCTGGGGACTCCCACGATCCCGCGCGACCAGTTCGCCACTCTTGTGCCGCAGCGGAGCCTTCAGCCAGCGCTCCACATACAGCAGAATCCACCGCTGGTCGGTGTGGTGAGCCACCGCCTTGAGGACCAGGTCGCGGTCGAGGTTGTCGAAGAACCCCTGGATGTCGATATCGACCGTCCAGTCGGTCCTCCAGCACCGCTCCCGGCACGCCGCGACCGCGTCCAGCGCGCTTCTGCGGGGCCGGTATCCATAGGAATCGGGATGGAACACCGGTTCCACCTCCGGTTCCAGGACCATGGCCGCCGCCGTCTGCGCGATTCTGTCCGCGACTGTCGGCACCCCGAGAACCCTGACCTTGCCCGATCCCCCGGGCTTGGGGATCTCCACCATCCGCACCGGCGGTGGGAAGTAGCTGCCCGACGACAGACGATTCCACAGTTTGTAGAGGTTGCCTTGCAGGTCAGCCTCGAACGGCTCGACCGACTCACCGTCGACCCCGGCCGCTCCCCGGTTCGCCTTGACTCTGAGATACGCCTCCCAGACCACGTGCTTCGAGATCTCGAACGGCTTCGGCCCGCTCATCCGGCTCCTCCCGGGAGCTCCGGTTGACCGCCAAGCAGACCTGGATGATCCGTCCCCTTCGCTCCACCCGCATTACCGGGCTTCGTCACTACTACGAGACGGTCTGCCCCCGTGCCCCGCATCGGTACTCGGCCCCTTGCGGTGTTGGCCGCTTGGGGATCCCCTCTCGCCGCCTGCCCCACAGGCCAGCAGCAGTATCGGGGCGAAAGGTTCTCACGTTCCGTGCAAGAGCCCAGGTCAGGCTCGCGCCGCCTACATGCCGAACGCCATCCGGGCAGTCAGCAGGCTCCCCCCGGACTTGTCCCAGAGCCCTGGTCTCGCCCTGGTTTCGACGCCACTGGAATTTGTTACGACACGTCATCAGCGGTTCGCTCCCGCTCGCCTTCCTGACCCACACCTGACGCGATCACGTCGCGCCTTTTCCCGCAGCGCTCACCACGAACGGCACTTAACCGACGCAGCCTGCGGTGGTTTGGAGCCTCCCCCTGCAGGGCGACCCCGGAGGACCTACCTCCATCTCCTGCACAGCACCGCTTCCAGAAGCTCCTACATCGACGCCTCCCTCAGCGTTCGTGACACACGACCAGCGCGAATATCCAAGAGCCACCGCCAAGCGCGGTGGCTCTTCTCGTTGGGAGGCCCCATGGCCAGACCAGAGATGAAGGCCGCCTCGATCTCCGCGTGGACGTACGCGAAGCCCTCGCGCCGTACATGGACACGGAGACGAGCTACCCGGCGGTCACCGCCGTCGTGCAGGCCGCACTGCCACCTGGAGCTCGCGTACAAGCGCGGCCAGGAGGCCGTCGGCAGCCGCGCCGGATACCGCGTGGTCCAGGAGAACGAGCGCCTGAGGCGCGAGCTCGAACAGCTCAGGAAAGGACTGACGTGAACGTCCCTCGCAAGCTCCCCGGCCGCCTTCAGGGCGGCCTTTCTCGTATCCGCGACCGACTGCACTTCTTCCGCTTCCTGCGGAACAACGGCAATCGCATCGCCTGGGCGTTCGCCGAGGCCGCCATAGGTGCGGGTGTCGGCGTACTCGCCATCGCGGCGTACTTCGAATACCGATAGGAGGCGAAGTGCTGTATGACCCGGAGAGGCGCTGGATAGACCAGGCCCTGTGCCGGGCGTACTCGGCCGGCCTGTTCTTCACCCCCAACTCCAGCCAGCTGGGGCGCACTCCGCCCCGGAAGTGCAAGCGGCCTGGGACTACGCCAAGACCATTTGCGCCCGCTGCCCCGTACTGGAGGAATGCCACCGGGACACCTTGGGCGAGGATTTCGGAGTCTGGGGCGGAAGAGACGAGCATGAGCGGCATCTGGAGCGCCGCAAATTGCCTCGCAAGGCCAAGAGCTGGGAGCCGGCGCTACGCCTTGCCTGGGGCAAGGAGCTGTCCCGGCTCCGGCCCAAAGAGGCGCCTGTGGACTGGGCCGATATCCGGCGCATGACCGGCATCACCAAGACCCTCGCTGAAGAGCTCATTCAGGAGTGGCGGGAGCACCGAAAGGCCCAGGACGTGCAGGCCGCCACGGTCGTCATAGACCTTCCGTTGCCCAGTGGACCGGACTTCCCGGATGTGCGCGGAAGACGGGACTGCTGGGTCCGCCACAACAGCCGGGTGGCGGATGCCCATTACCACGGCCAGACGGCAGACGGCCGCTGGATCAGAGTCCAGGTCAAGGCGGGCCGCGGCAACACCTTGAAGTGGGTCAAGGCCGAGAACGTCCGCTTCCACGACCCCAAGCCGCCCGTGATCCTCGAATACGTAGGGAGACCAGACGGACCCAATGCCAGAGCCTCCTAAGCACATTTCGTTCAGCGCCAGGGAAACCCTGGAGCGATGCGCCAAGTCGTATTTCTTGGGCCGCATTGCAGGAGCCCCCAAACGGCCAGCCCTCTGGCTCGCTGGGGGCTCCGCCGTTCACGAGACCACGGAGTTCTACGACCTGTGGACCCTCACCGAGCCGGGCCCCCGCGGCCAGGAAAGGGGCTTCTCCGCGGGAAACGTCTGGCATCAGCAATTCGATGCCCAGCTGGAGAAGATCCGCGCTAAGGAGCCCAACGAGAACGTCTGGCGCAGGAGCGCCAGCGAGGACATCGACGCATGGCGTCGCATCGGGCTCCAATTCGTCCAGTCGTACATCGACTGGCGCGAGCGCTCCCCGTGGGAGATCTGGACCACGCCTGATGGTGAGCCGGCCATCGAGCTCGATGTGTCGGGCAAGCTGCCCGGCTGCCCTGTCGAGATCAAGGCGTACCTGGACCGGGTCTTCTATGACCCGGTCTTCAAGAAGCACTGGATCGTGTGTTTAGGACGGCCTCTTTTGGCCCCGGGGTACCGGGTTGTTCTGGCCCCGGGTGAGGAACGGATTGTTTTGGCCCCACCCGAGAGTCGTTGGGGCGGGATGCACTCGTATGGAGTAATGCCGGATTGACCCGGGTTCGTGGCCGGGATCACGCTGTGCGGGTTGTCAGCTGGCCGTGTCAGGAGGCCGGGTTTTGCAGCGTGTTGAGTTGTTCGAGCGGATTCGTCGTGACCGCAGGCTGGAAGATGCCTCGGTCCGGAGTCTGGCTCGGCGTTACGGAGTGCACCGCCGGGTGGTGCGCCAGGCGTTGGACAGTGCATTGCCACCTGCGCGGAAGCCCATCGAGGTGCGTCGGTCGGTCCTTGACCAGAGCAAGGACTGGATCGACGAAATGCTGCGGTCGGATCTGACCGCGCCGCCGAAGCAGCGGCACACCAACAAGCGGATCATGGACCGGCTGCGGGACGAGTACGGGTTCTCCGTCGCCTACAGCACTCTCAACGACTATCTGCGGGTGCGCCGGCCGCAGATCCGTGAGGAGGCCGAGCGATCTCGGATGCTGACGGAGGGCATGGTTCCGCAGTTCCACCGGCCCGGTGAGGAGGCCGAGGTCGACTTCGCCGAGGTCTGGGTACGGGTCGACGGCAAGCCGATGGCTTGCCAGCTCTTCACGCTGCGGCTGTCGCATTCGGGCAAGGCGGTCCACCGGGTGTTCTCCACGTCCGGGCAGGAAGCCTTCATGCAGGGGCACGTGGACGCCTTCCGGATTCTGGGCGGCATCCCGACCCGGCACATCCGTTACGACAACCTCAAGCCGGCGGTCTCGCAGGTCTGTTTCGGCCGCTCGCGGGTGGAGTCGCAGAGGTGGGTGGCCTTCCGGTCGCACTACGGATTCGACGCCTTCTACTGCCGTCCCGGGGTCGAGGGCGCCCATGAGAAGGGCGGGGTTGAGCACGAGGGCGGGCGGTTCCGCCGCTCGCACCTGGTCCCGGTTCCCGAGGTCGACACGCTCGCCGAGCTGAACGAGAAGATCGAGCAGATCGAGATCGCCGAGGACGTCCGGCACATCGACAACCGGCCCACCTCGGTGGGCTTCGACTTCGACTACGAGGCGCCGCTGCTGGCCCCGTTGCCGTTCGAAGACTTCGACATCGGGCTGACGCTGACGCCGAAGGTCGACAAGACGTCCCGGATCGCGGTCCGGCAGAACAAGTACTCGGTCCCGGCCCGCTTCATCGGGACCAACGTCCGGGTCTCGCTGCGGGCGGACGAGGTCTGGGTTTTCGAGCGGAACGAGATCGTGGTCCGTCATCCGCGTCTGGCGGGCCGCTACGGCTTCCGCGATCTGCTGGACCACTACCTGGAGATCCTGAGGCACAAGCCCGGCGCCCTGGAGCACTCCACCGGCCTGGCTGCGGCCCGCGAGAGCGGGCAGTTCACCACGACGCATGACGCGTTCTGGGCGGCGGCCATCGAGTCCCGAGGTCGCTCGGAGGGCACCCGGGCGCTCATCGAGGTCCTGCTGTTGCACCGGCGGCTGCCGGACGAAGCGGTCGTCGCAGGCATGAAGGCCGTCTTGGAGGCCGGATCGGTCTCGCCGGACCTGGTGGCCATCGAGGCCCGCAAAGCGGTCGCCGCCGCCGGTGGTCCACCGCCGGTCGTCATCGCACCGCACACATCCACGGTCGCGGCCGAGCCCGACACGGCGGAGCCGACGGAACCGGACCCCGAATCCGCACAGGTCATCTCCCTGCCGCAGCGGCGTCCCGCCCTGCCGCCGGACTCCCGGCCTGAACCATCACTGGCCGCCTACGGCCAGTTGCTCTCTATCCAACCGAAAGGCTCAGCATGACGCAGAGCACAACCCCCGCCCCTGCGACCACGGGGCGGTGGGGGTCCTTCGGCCTGCCCGGCCAGCGCGGGCCGAACCCGTCAGAGGCGATCGATGCGGCCTGTCGGAGCCTGGGCCTGTCCGGGGTCCGTGCGCGCTGGGAGGAGTTCGCCGCCCAGGCCCTGCGCGAGCAGGCTTCCTACGCGGATTTCCTGGCCGATCTGCTGGAAAGCGAGTGCGATGACCGCGACGCCCGCCGCAAGGTCCGCCGGGTCAAGGAAGCCAACTTCCCCCGCCCCAAGCGGATCGAGGACTTCGACTTCACGAAGAACCCCAACGTCCCGCAGGAGGTAATCAACACCCTCACTCAGCCGGCCTGGGTCCAGGCCGGCAACCCGCTCTGCCTTATCGGCGACTCCGGCACAGGCAAGTCGCACCTGCTGATCGGCCTGGGCACCGCGATTGCCGAGGCCGGCGGCCGGGTCCGCTACACCACCGCGGCGAACCTGGTGAACGAGCTTGCCGAGGCCGCGGGGGACAAGCAGCTCGGTCGCACGATCAAGAAGTACGGGCGGGTCGATCTGCTCTGCCTGGACGAGCTCGGCTACGTCAAGCTCGACCGGCACGGCGCCGAGCTGCTGTTCCAGATCTTCACCGAGCGAGAGGAACGGCACGCGGTTGCGATCGCGTCGAACAGACCTTTCACCGAATGGGACCAAACCTTCACCGACAAGCGACTCTGCCAGGCAATCGTCGACCGGCTCACCTTCGAGGCCCACATTATCGAGACCGGCACCCAGTCCTTCCGCCTGGCCAGCACCACCGCCAAGCGCAAGGCGGCAGCCGCTGCCTGATCCGATCCGATCCACCACCGAGGGCGGGCGCCAAATACGGCGCCCGCCCTTCCGCATTCCTGTCAGGGGACGCGGCCGGGCGGGCGTCTGAATCACACGCTACCGCCACCAACCAGCCCCAACAGCAGCCGACTTCGCTCCGCCCCAGGACAGCCGGGAAACGTCACCCGATCGAGGGTGGGGCCAGAACAATCCGTTCCTCCCGGAGCCCTCCCGAGCCCTTCACCCACATGGGCCAAGAGTGGGGCCAAAACAACTCGGCGGAGTGGGGCCAAAACTCACCGGCGAAAACAATCGTGGATCTGAAGACCGGCAAGAGGCCGCCCAAGACCCCGGCCCAGTTCGAGACGTACGCGGCCCTGACGCAGGTGCGGTACGGCCTCACGCCAGAGCACGGCGTGCCCTTCATGAACCGCCGGGCCACCGTCGGCAAGCCCTTCGATCTGGCGCAGGTGACGCCCAAGAGCGTCGGCCAGGTCTACGGCGACGCCTGGAAGCAGATCCAGAGCGGGGCGTTCCCCGCCAACGGCTACGACCGCGAGTGCTTCATCTGCGATGTCAGCGCCGCGTGCGCTGCCAAGAACGGGCCGCTGGCCCATCTGTACGACCCCGACCACCCCGAATTCCAACCCCCTTACTGAGGAGAGACGTGGCAACTCTCGAAGAGGTAGAGAACTTCAAGCTGGTCCGCTACGGGACGATCACCGTCGTTGTGGGCCTGGCCCTGATCATTGCCCTGATCATGGGCTGCATCTGGGGCTTCAAGGCGTTCGGCCGCCATCAGGCGGTGCTCGATGCCGAGAACACGGTCAAGAAGACCAAGATCTCGATTGAGGACGCCCGGGTGAAGGCGAACAACGAGGTTCAGCTCACCGACCTCCAGATCAAGAACCAGACCCAGCGGGTCAAGGTTGCCCCCAGCAGCAGGCCCAGATCCGCCTGGAGAACGCGCGCGGCATCCGCCACGCACAGGACGAGATCGCCAAGACCCTGACGCCCCTCTACGTCCAGTTCGAGATGACGGAGGCGCTGAAGGACATCGCCAAGTCCGGCAAGAACAACACCGTGATCTACATCCCGGTCGGCCCGGACGGCCTCCCGGTGGTGGCTGACACCAGCCAGAAGGGCGCTCACCGATGCCCGGCAAGAACAGCACCAAAGGCAAGTCCATGGCCGCAGATCTGAAGAAACGCGGCGCAGAGAGAACCACGGGGCGCTGCCCCTGGGGTTGCGGACGGGCCATCGCCAACGGCGGTGGCCCTCTGCTTTCCCACCTGGGCCAGTGCAAGGGCCGCCCCACGGCGGTGCGTCACTGATGGCACGCACCTTCACAGCCCGCTTTGACAGCGAGTGCAACGGGTGCTTCAACACGATCTTCGAGGGCGACGAAGCCGGGTGGAAAGACGGCGAAGTCGTCTGTGAGCGGTGCCTCGAAGACGACGACTGATGCTCCCCAACTGCGACTGCGGCGCCTGTTGCGAGCAGTGCGGCCATGAGCCCAACTGCATCCGCAACGAGAGCAGCGATGACGACGACTGAGGGCCTGATCTGGCACTCCACCCTACGGGCAACCGTGGGGCTTGTTGTTTCCGGGGGCGTCGTAATCGACGCCCCTCCCTACGCCCGGAGATGGGCACTTGGCAGGCCAGCAGCGGAGCTGCTGAACGACTCCCGGGCGGATACCGCCTGGATTCCCAAGGAGATCTGCATGACCGAAGTAGCGCCAGAAGGCGTGGATGAGAGCGGCTGGGAGGCCCCCGAGCGTGACGCGGCGGTCTCGTACCCCGAGTCCCCAGCCAATCCGCACAACCACCGCTACACACTCTCTTACGACCCGCAGAAGCCGCCGTTCCTGGTGGTGCGGGCGAGCACCATTCAGGAGCTCCAGGACGCCTTCCAGGAGCTGGAGGAGGGCGGCGTGTACGCCGCCATGGGCAACGCCTGGCGGGTCATGAAGGCGCAGGCATCGGTGGGTGCGGGCCTGGGGCCCACGACGCCTGTTTCGGCGCCTCCCGCGGCCGTACAGCCGGTTCCTCTGCCGCAGGCACCGCAGGCCCAGTACCCGCAGCCGGCGCAGACGCAGCCGGGCGTGCCGGGCACGGCACCTGCCCAGTGGCAGAACGTCGGGGCTCCGCCCCCGCCTCCGCCTGCACAAGGCGGATTCAACGGCGGCAGCGGCAACCGTGCCGAGCCGAAGCCGCGGCCTCCGTGGCCGCAGGTCTTCCGTATCTCCATCGCCCGCGGCGACACGTCCTTCAAGGACTACCGCGCCGCGAACCAGCAGTACTTCAAGGGCAAGGTCGCCTGGGCCGGAGGCGGCGACTACTGGATTCACGGTGAAGTTGTCCAGTCCGTGGCCCAGTGGAACCCCGTACCCGCGTGATGACGTCCGTTCCGTGGACCTTCTCCCTCTTCTCGCGCCACACTCAGTGGCGAGAGGAGAGGAGGGGAGGGATGGACGAAATCAACCCGGCGCTGTACGAGCGCCTGGCGGAGCGCAAGCTGGTGCAACAGCAGCTGTACGGCCCGCCATCGGGCCGCTACCGGTCCAGGCTGGCCAGCGCGCACACCGACAAGCTGCCGCTGTTCTGGATCGCGTACTTTGTGATCTTCGCAGGACTGTCCTGGTACTTCGGACAGCGCCTGTAGATGCAGACTCTGTCCCGCTCCGTGACGCGGGGGGCCATCGGCAAAGAGCCGCTGCCCCCGCCTTTGCGTCGTGGGCCAGTCAGGGGATCAAGTTCCGGCGGGCATCGGTCTCGATACTGGCCGGGCTCCCTGGCCCCCACAAGACCCGCGTCATGCTCAACGCCGTGGTGAACATGCGGGTGTCCACCTTGGCCTTCAGTACCGACTCCAGCCAGGACACCATCGCCTCGGGCCTGCTGGCGATCAGCACCCGTACTCCGACCGAGGTCACTGAGGAATGGCTCCGTACCGAGCCGGATAAGTGCAAGCGGCTGCTGAGCGCGTACGACTTCCTGCGCTGGGAGTTCATGCCTGACCCCACGATGGATGACATCTGGCTGAGTGCGTACGCGTATCACGAGACCGAGGGCCGGTACCCGGAGCAGATCGTGGTGGACATCGCCTCTGACGTCGGCCACGACACCGGGGGTGATGAGTGGGCCAATCTCAGGGACCTGCTGCGGCAGTCCAAGGTCTTGGCCCGTGAGACAGAGGCTCACGTGCTGCTGGTCCACCACTGCGCTGACAGTGAGCGCACCAAGCGACCCTGCCCGCGGCGTTCGGACATCCACGGCAAGGTGGCCGCCATCCCCGAAGTGATCGTCACGTGCGGCCTGACCCTCACCGACGATCTGCACACGGCGTGCGTCAAGAACCGTCACGCCAAGGCGGACCCCGCCGCAGACAACCACTTCCCCATGACGCTCGATGCTGCGACCTCGTACGTCGGGGACTACGTCAACCAGCCCCGCGTGTACGCGGGCTGGAACCCCGGCGAAGGAGGCTGGGATTGAGAGTCATCGTCACGGGCTCCCGCAAGTGGACGGACAAGGCTGCCGTCTGGGACGCCCTGAATCAGGTCTACAAGGAGCGCGGCCCCTTCAGGGTGGTGCACGGCGCGTGCTCCACCGGAGCGGACGCCTTCGCCCATGAGTGGGTGGCCGTTGCCAGCCGGCTCGTCTATGTGGAGGAGGAGCAGTTCCCCGCCGCGTGGGACCGCGGCAAGAGAGCGGGGCCGGAGCGCAATGAACGCATGATCGAGGCCGGGGCCGATTTGGTCCTGGCCTTCCGGTCCAGCCGGGAAGCCTGGGATTTCCACCGGGGCCCCAGCAAGCGGGACAGCGAGCCCATGAATCTGCTGGTGCCGCCACCGCGGCACATCGCAGAGGCCATAGCCCGGTGGAAGCCGGGCCTCTGGGCCGAGGAGAACGACACACCCCGCCCTTGAGGGGCGGGAAGGAGGAGCCGTGCAGGACGGTGCAGCCAGAGGGGGCGAAGCAGGCGAGTAGCTGAAGCGCCACTTCGCCGACGACCCCAAACCAGAGGTCCGCATGGAGTGGACCATCAACGAAGAGCACGACGAAGGCGGGTACAACCGCCTGCTACAGATCCTCTTTTCGCCACGGCCTGACAGACCCGCCGCCTAGGATGCCCACACACAGGTGATCCCGGCGGTGCAGCAACACCAGCCGGGATCTGTCAGTCGTGAAGGGACCGACGTGACCAAGACTCTCACGCTGAGAGCAGTGGACTACCTCAGGGTGTCCACCGAGGAGCAGGCCAAGGGCTACGGCGTGCAAGCCGCTGCCAAGAAGACCACCAAGCACATTGCCCGCAAGGACTGGGAACACGTAGGCACCTTCGCCGATGAAGGGCTCAGCGGGTCCCTGGAGGCGCACGAGCGGCCCCAGCTGAAGCTCCTCATGCAGCAGGCCCGGCAGGACATGGTCGTGGTCTCCGAGGGCCGCGCCATCGGGCGCACTGGCCGCGCCTTCTGGCGGTGGGTGTGGGAACTCGAAGAGCTCGGGGTGTACGTCGCCGTCGTCAAGGGCGACTATGACAACTCCACGCAGGACGGCCGCAAGAAGATGCGCAAGGACGCGGACTACGCGGAGGAAGAGCGCGAGATCATCCGCGAACGCACGCAGGGCGGCATCCAGGAAAAGGCCGAAGAGGGCGGCCACTTCGGTGGCAACCCGCCCTACGGCTGGCGCATCGAGGACAAGGGCAAGCTGAAGCTGAGCCGTCTCGTCATCGACGATGACGCCGCCGAGGTGCTACGCGAGGCGTACCGCCTCATGGTGGGCGAGCGCATGAACATGCGTGAGGCGGCACAGGAACTCATTGCCCAGGGGAAGCCCTCCCCGCATGGGGGCAAGTGGTCCGCCAACAGCCTGCGCAAGATCCTCAAAGGCACGCCCGTCCAGGAGGGGGTACGCGTCTACCGCAGCCCCAGGAGCGCCACCGGGACGCGTGGCACCCAGCTTGACGCCGCGGGCCGCCCCGTCTGGGGCGAGACCGTCACGGTGGAACTGGATCGCATCTTCACCGAGGAGGAGGTGATCGAGCTCAATAACGCCATGGAGCGCACCGCGCGCAAGTCCTTCAGGAAGGGCGGGGCCGCCCACCCCCTGAGCAAGCGCCTCTTCGGCGCATGCGGCAAGCATTACACGGGCGTGAACCGAACCGACCGGTACGGGCGTTCATACCGATGCTCAGGCAAAGTCGAGCTCTACGCCGGCCAGCCGCGTTGCGGCTGCTCTCAAGTCGATGCTGAGGCCCTGGAAGCCAGGGTCTGGGGCGAGGTATGCAAGCTCCTCCAGGACCCGGACCGGCTTCAGACCATGGCCGGAGACTGGGCCGATATGGCCCAGCGCAGCGGCGTGAACCATGAGGACCGCATTGCCGAGCTGGAGAAGCAGATCAGCGGCCAGGACGCCGCGATCACCGCGGCGGTCGTCGCTGCCGCCAAGGAGCAGGACGCCGCAGCCGCCATCGGCGCGGCCGTGGCCCAGCTCAAGGAGGAACGGGCCCGGCTGAACAGCCTCCTGGAGGAGGCCAAGGCGTGGCACAGCGAGTCTCTGGCCGCCGGCCAGAGAGCCCGGGACCTTCAGGCGCTGGCTGAGATGGCCCGGGAGCGGCTGCACGACATGCAGCCGGGCGAACAGGCCGAAGTTCTGGCCCTGGTGGATGTGAAGGTCACCCTTCTGGGCGAGGTGCCCGTGAAGGTGCGTGACGATGACCGCGTGAGCGGCTGGTTCCGCTCACGCGGTCGCGTCGTGCCCGAACTCACCGACGCCACATGGGCGCTTGTCGCGCCCATCCTGACGGCCAAGCGCCCCGGGCGGCCGACCCTGGACCCGCGTACGGCGCTGGACGCCATGCTGCACAAGGCCCGTACCGGCTGCACCTGGCGGGACCTTCCCGAGCAGTACGGACCATTCGGCACGGTAGCCAGTGCCTTCAACCGCTGGTCCAAGTCGGGCCTATGGGATCAGGCCCTGGATCTGCTGGCGGACGTTCCGGGCACTACATTGCCGGGGGCTGTTGCCCTGCCTCCACTTCAGGTGGAGGGGCGGATCGATCCCCGCCTACTCATTGGCGAACAAGTGACACCTGGAGAAACCCGCCCGTGGCAGCACGACCGTTGAAAGAAATCGTCGAGCCGGGGTGGGCCGACGCCCTCGCGCCAGTGGCCGAACGCATCGCCGCGATGGGCGACTTCCTGCGCACGGAAATCGCCGCGGGACGCACCTATCTGCCCTCCGGGCCGAATGTGCTGCGGGCCTTCCAGCAGCCCTTCGATCAGGTGCGCGTCCTGATCGTCGGTCAGGATCCGTACCCCACGCCCGGGCATGCGGTGGGGCTGAGCTTCTCGGTGGCCCCCGAGGTGCGGCCGGTGCCGGGCAGCCTGGACAACATCTTCCGGGAGATGCACGCGGACCTGGGGCACCCCCGCCCTTCCAACGGGGACCTCACGCCCTGGACGAAGCAGGGCGTGCTGCTGCTCAACAGGGCGCTCACCACCGCTCCCCGCAAGCCCGCCGCGCACCGCGGCAAGGGCTGGGAGGAGGTGACCGAGCAGGCCATCCGGGCCCTTGCCGCCCGCGGCAAACCCCTGGTGTCCGTGCTGTGGGGACGTGATGCCCGCAATCTGCGCCCGCTGCTCGGCGATCTCCCGGCGATCGAGTCCTCGCATCCGTCGCCCATGTCGGCGGACCGCGGCTTCTTCGGCTCCCGCCCGTTCAGCCGGACCAATGAACTCCTCGAACGCCAGGGGGCGCAGCCGGTCGACTGGCAGCTTCCGTGACCCACGGCCGCGGGAGCTGGGTGCTCGGGGTGGACTCCGGCGGCTCCGGGCTGCGTACGGCGCTCGCCCATGCGTCCTCCGGGGAGCAGGCCGGGACCGCCGAGTCGCGCGAACCGGTACGCACCGGCAGCGGCGGCATCGACGCACAGCATCTGCTGGACCAGCTGCTGCCGATGGCGCGCGGTCTGCTGGAGAAGGCCGGCGGCGGCACAGTGTCCGCGGTCGCGATCGGCGCCGCCGGAATGGCGACGCTGGGCGGCAGGCTGCGCGCCGAGCTGCCCGGGGCACTGGCCGAGTCGCTGGGAGTACGACGTCTGGCGCTCGCCGCCGACGCGATCACCGCGTATGCCGGGGCGCTCGGCCAGCGTCCGGGGGCCGTGGTCGCGGCGGGCACCGGAATGATCGCGATGGGCACGGATCTGTCTCAGTGGCATCGGGCCGACGGCTGGGGCCATCTGCTGGGCGACAGCGGCGGCGGCGCGTGGATCGGCCGGGCCGGTCTCGAGGCTGCGCTGCGCGCCCACGACGGGCGACGGGGAGGCTCGCCCGCGCTGCTGGCCCGGATGACATCGGTGCTGGGTCCGGCCGAGGAGGTGCCGGGCATGCTCTACCCGCGTTCCGACCGGCCCGCGGTGCTCGCCTCCTTCGCGCCGGAGGTCGGCCGGTGCGCGGCGGACGGCGACGAGGTGTCCACAGGCATCCTCGCCGTGGCCGCCCGGCATATCGCGGAGGCGGCCGCGGCGGTCTGCCCGCCCGCCATGGGTGCACCGGCCGCCACGGGCGCACCGGAGGAATGCCACGTCGCGCTCACCGGTGGGCTGTTGAAGCTGGGGGATCCGCTGCTCGTACCGCTGAGGGCGGAGCTGGCCCGGCAACTGCCGTACGCACGGCCGGTGTCCGCGGCCGGCGATCCGCTCACCGGCGCACTGTCCATCGCGGCCGCCCTCGCCACCGATTCGCTGCGGCTGCCGCTGCATCCGACGCTGCTGCATGTGCCGACAGAGCTGGGCGGTTGAGGCGTACACCATTCATCGGATAAATATGGACAGATGACGCTTGAGTGCCCCCTCCCCGAACAGCGGTGACCCGAAAACCAGTAGCATGCGGCGCCATGAGCTCCCCCACTGGGCCCGCACCCGGCCTGCCTGTACGAATGCCGCGACCCCGCCAGTCCGGGCGGCACCGCCGCCCGGAACCCGTGGCGGCTCCTGAGGGCGCGCCCGCGCTCGTGCTCGCCGTTCCTGGCGCTCCCGCGCCCGCCACGCGCAGCCTGGCCGAAGAGGTCATAAGCATCGCTCGTTCCGAGCTGCCCGGCCTCGAGGTGGGTATCGGCTACCTCGACGGAGACGACGCCGAGTACCCCACGCTCGAAGGCGTCCTCGCGCACACCGCCGCCCGGCGCACCGAGCGGTACGAGATCGCCAGGGCAGCCGGCCGTGACGTGGCCGCGCCCGAGGGGCCCGCCGCCGTGGTCGTGCCGCTCCTCGCCGGACCGGACAACGCGCTGATGCGGCGCATCCGCCACGCCGTCATGGACAGCCGCGCAGCGGCCGAGCTGACGGACGTCCTCGGCCCGCATCCGCTGCTCGCCGAGGCCCTGCACGTACGCCTCTCCGAGGCCGGTCTGGCGCGCGCCGACCGCGCCCGGCTGTTCACCGTGGCCACCGCCGCCGACGGCATCATCCTGGCCACGGTCGGCGGCGACGAAGCCGTCCAGGCCGCCGGGATCACCGGCATGCTGCTGGCCGCGCGCCTCGCGGTGCCGGTGATGGCCGCCGCGCTCGACCAGGAGGGCGCGGTCGGCGCGATCGCCGACCAGCTGCGCGGCTCCGGGTCGGTGCAGCTCGCCCTGGCCCCGTATCTGGTCGGTCCCGAGCTGCCCGAGGGTCTGCTCGACGCCGCCGCGAAGGAGGCCGGCTGTGCGGCCGCCGAGGCGCTCGGCGCGTACCCGGCGATCGGCAAGCTGGTGCTTTCGCAGTACACGACGACGCTGGGCATCAGCCCGCAGTCGCAGGGTTCGTCCTCTCTCTGAGGCCGTCGCGCCGCAGCCCCTGAGGTGCTGCGCCGCGTATGCGGAAGGGCCCGCACCACGAGCGGTGCGGGCCCTCGCGCTGCACGGTCCCGCGGTCAGGCGAAGATCACGCAGGAGGCCGCGGGGGCGGACAGGGAGCCCGCCCGTTGCGGAATGCCACTGTGCGGGTCGATGTCGAACCAGGTGACATCCCCGGAGTGCTCATTGGCCACGTACAGCCTCCGCCCCGTCGGGTCCAGGGCCAGGTCGCGCGGCCAGCGCCCGCCGCACGGCACCGTGGTGACCAGCTCCGCCTTCTCGCGTGTCGTGTCGAGCGTGAGCACGGCGATGCTGTCGTGGCCGCGGTTGGCCGCCCAGAGGTACCGGCCGTCGGCCGAGACGATGACCTCGGACGGGTGGACGGGCCCCGTCACGCCGTCCGCCACCACCGGCGTCTCAACGAGCGGTTCGAGTTCCCCGGCGTCCGCGTCCCAGCGGCAGACGGTGAGGGTCGCCTCCAGCTCGTTCAGCACATAGGCGTGGCTGCCCGCGGGGTGGAAGGCGAGGTGGCGCGGTCCGGTCCCGGGGCGCAGCGCGGTCTCGCCGTGCTGGGTCAGCTCGCCCGCGCGCGGATCAAGTGCGCAGATCCGTACGGAGTCGGTGCCGAGGTCGACACCGAGCACCCAGCGCCCGCTCGGATCGGGCAGCACCTGGTGCGCGTGCGGGCCGCGCTGCCGGTCCGGGTGCGGGCCCGCGCCCTCGTGCTGTAGTACGCCGCTGGTGGCGCGCGGCTGCCCGGCGGGCCCGACGGGCAGCACGCTGACACTGCCCGAGCCGTAGTTGGCGGTCACCAAGTGGTCCCCGGCGAGCGTGAGATGGGTGGGCGCGTCGCCGCACACCGGGACCGTGGCGCCGATCGGCCTGGGCGTTGGACCGCTGACGTCGAAGGCCGCCACCGCCCCTTGAGCCGTTTCGGAGACGGCATAGAGGACGGGACCGCCGGACCCGATCGCGAGGGCCAGGTACGAGGGATCCGCGACGGCGTCACTGAAGCCCGTCTCCGTCAACGCGCCGGTCCGTTCGTCCACGGCCACGGCGATGATCCCGCGGCCCCCTGCCGAGGTGAACGACCCGATGAACGCCCGCCCGGCACCCTTGTCACCCACAGCGCTTCCCCTTTCCGCCCACGTCTGCGCCCACTGATCGCGTGCTGTCCGGCCGACGGTAGCAGGCGGTCTAGACCAACTCGGTCCGTTCTCCCCCTTCGCCACGGGCGCGTGCCTGCGCCTCGGGGTGGTGGACATAGGCGGGCCGCCACTGGGTGGTGTCGTACGTCCGGTGGAAAACAGGTGTCGCGGAGCCCGAGATCGGCGGCACGATCCACGACCAGTCGGCGCCCACGGTGCGGCCCCGGCTCGCCTCGCGGTCCAGATGGGTGAGGAAGCGGCGCGATTCGGTGTGGTGGTCGGCGACCGTGACGCCCGCGCGGTCGAAGGAGTGCAGCACGGCGCGGTTCATCTCGACGAGTGCGCGGTCCTTCCAGAGCGAGCGGTCGTCGCTGGTGTCGAGGCCGAGGCGCTCGGCGATGACCGGCAGCAGGTCGTAGCGGTCGGTGTCGGCGAGGTTGCGCGCGCCGATCTCGGTGCCCATGTACCAGCCGTTGAAGGGTGCGGCCGGGTAGCAGACCCCGCCGATCTCCAGGCACATGTTGGCGATGGCGGGTACGGCGTGCCAGCGCAGGCCCAGATCCGCGTACCAGCTCTCCTCCGGGTGGTGCAGCTCCACTTCGAGCACGGCGTCGCGCGGCAGCTCGTAGTAGCGCGGCTTGCGGTCGCCGTCCTCGATGACGAGGGGCAGCAGGTCGAAGGGTGTACCGGGGCCGCCCGACCAGCCGAGGCCGAGGGCGAAGTCGGTGAGTCCGGCGTTGCGCGGGTCGCCGACCGCCGCGTCCCGCGCGGAGCCGTAGCACGCGTACCGTACGAGCTGCTCGTTCCAGATCCGCGGCCCCGGCCGGTAGGGCGCGTCCGGAGCGAACACGGTGATCAGCGGGCGGATGCGACCGCCGTTGGTGGCCTCCCGCAGATGCTGGGCGGATTCGCGTGCCACGGAGTCGGCGTCGTCGATGTGCCTGCGGTCGCGTATGCGCAGGGAGCGCCAGTAGAGCCGGCCTATGCAGCGGTTGCTGTTGCGCCAGGCGACGCGCGCCCCGTAGTCGAGTTCGGCTCGGGTGTGGCGGTAGGTCCCGGTCTCGTCGATCTCCGCGCGTACGGCGGCGATCCTGGCCGTCGGATCTCCCGGTGCCTCCTCCCGGTGGAAGAGCCGGATGAAGTCCTCGGCCTCCTGGCGCAGTTCGGATCCGAACAGAGAGTTCTGCATGGTGCGCACCCCCGGGCTCCTGGAGGGACGTACGTGGATGCCGCTGTGGTTACCCCTTGAACATACTGATCCACCCTGTGTGTGCCGGAGGAAATTGCCTCATTCACAGGCACTGTGTCTATTCCCCAGGTCAGGCAGGAACGAGGGGGGCTCGCGGAGAGGTACGCAGGGGCGCGTCGAGCTCCGCGAGCGCCTGCTCCAGCGCCTGGAGGTGACCGAGTGCCGCCTCGGCGCCAGGGTGATGCTGCGGCGCCGGTACGGAGCCGAGGGGAGACCCGCTCTGCCGGGTCGCGGGCGGCACCAGGGCGTGCACGGCGGCTTCGACGCGCCGACAGGCGGCGGCCAGCCGGGCGTCGTGCGAGGCGGCCGGGTCGGCGGCCACGGCGGCGAGTCCGCGCACCTCGCGCGCGCAGTCGTCGAGCAGCACGATCACCTGGCGGGCGCGGGCCTTGCGGGCCCGCAGCGGGCTGAGCGGGTGGACCAGCGGCGCGACCGACATCCGTACCCGGCCGAGCAGCAGCTCCAGTTCGGCGGCGAGCGGTGCCGGGTCGGCCTGCTCGTCCCCGGCGAGACGGCGCGCCGCCGCGGTGGTGCAGCCGTGCACGCAGTGCAGTGCGCGCCGGATCCAGGCGTCGGTGGCCGCGTGGGTGGTGACGGGCAGAATCAGCGCGACGCCGAGTGCGGCACCGAGCGCGCCGACCGCCGTCTCCTGGAGCCTGAGCAGCAGCAGGCCGGGGTGCAGGACGCCGAGGAGTCCGTACAGCAGTCCCGCCATCACGGTGACGAAGAAGATCATCCAGCTGTACGAGGGCGCGGCGGTGTAGAAGATGCCGAAGACGCAGACCGCGACCAGGGCGGCGGTGGGCGCGGGCGCGCCCGCGATCGGGATGGCGATCAGCAGACCCGCCGCGATGCCGGTGACCGTGCCCACGACCCGGCGGAAGCCGCGGACCAGGGTCTCGCCGCGCGATGCGGTGTTGACGAAGATCCACCAGGCGGTGCCGACGGCCCAGTACCAGCGGTCCGGGGAGATCAGCTGCCCGGCGGCGAGCGCGATGGCGCAGGCGACGGCCGCCTGGAAGGCCTGGCGGGTGGTGGGGCGGGCGAGTCCGCGGCCGGGCAGTGGGACGGGCGCGAGGGGCGGCGGGGTACGCCGCTCGATGCACCACAGCCCGAAGCGGATCACGGAGGTGGCGGCGACGGCCAGCGCCACCGCGCCGTACAGCTCGGGCAGCTGGGCGGGTACCGCGTGCAGGAACTGGGTGATGAAGAACATCATGAACGCGAAGATCCCCAGCGCGTGTCCGCGTGGGCCCCAGCGCCTGGCGTAGACACCGCAGAAGACGACGGCGAGCCAGGCGGCGGCGCGCAGCAGCGGATGTCCGTGCAGCGTGGTCGCCAGCGCGAGCACGGGGAAGCCGACGGCGGGCAGCAGAGCCGTGGTGACCGCCTGGCGTCGCACCGTCGGGTCGCCGACCGTGAAGAGCGCGAGGAGGGCCGCGAGACCGCCGGTGATGGATGCGATGAGGGAGAGCCCGGCAAGTTCCGCCGCGGCGACCGCGAGGCCGGTGCCGAGCACGGCGCGCGTCGAGACGCGCAGTCGCGCACGCCCGGGATCGGGAGCGACGAACATCCTCCTCAGCACTGACTTCCGCCCCTTACTTCACCTCGGCATGAAAAAGGCGCCGCGGAATCCGCAGCGCCATCGACGGCTACATCACAGCATCCTCGGCCACAGTGGCACAAGCGATGCTCGATCTGGTGGGCCATTGGTACAGCAAACCATGATCATGACTCGCCAGAAGGACGCCAACGGACCATGCCGGTGAGACGGAGTCCTGCCCGCGAACCCCTTCGGCGACGCCCCTTCCTCAGCGGTTCGGGTCCCTTGTGCCCCGGGGGCGGACAGCGCGAAGCTGGACAGCCACGACAGAACAGGGCACTTGGGGGGAAGTTCTCGTGTACGAACAGGAGATCAGTCGGCGCAACCCGGGCTGCTTCCTCTTCCTTCTCGACCAGTCCTACTCGATGGGGGCTCCGATATCCGGCAGCCCGGCGCCCAAGGCATCCGCACTGGCCTCCATGATCAACGAACTGCTGTACGCCATCGTTCTGGAGTGCACAAAGGACTTCCAGGAGCTGCCCCGCCATTACTTCGACGTCGGGGTGATCGGCTATTCCGGGACGGGGGTCCGTCCCCTGCTGCCCGGCACCTCGCGCCGTCACACTCTCCTTCCGGTGCACCAGTACGCGGGCACCGGCCGACTGGTCGAGCACTCTCACACACTGCGCAGGCCGGACGGGACCGTGGTGGAGGAGCGGGCCACGGCACCGGAATGGATAGCACCGCTCAACTCCGGGACGACACCGATGTGTGCCGCCCTCGGCATGGCCCACAAGATCCTGCGCGGCTGGGTGAAACGGCACCGCTCGTCGTTCCCGCCGATCGTTCTCAACATCACGGACGGCGAGGCCACCGATGGGGATCCCCGCGGCGAAGCCCGGCGGATCACCCGGCTGGCCACCTCCGACGGCGCTGCGCTGCTGTTCAACCTCCATCTGTCGGAGGCGAAGGGGGAATCGATCCCCTTCCCCGTCGTGCCGCCCCCCGGAGTACCGCAGGCAGCGCTGCTCTTCGAGATGTCCAGCACACTGCCCGGCACGCTCGTGCAGGCCTCGGGGTACGGAAACCGGATCCGGCCCGGTGCACGCGGCTTCGTGTTCAACGGGGGTGCCGCATCCTTGATGGACTTCCTGCGCATCGGTACCAGCACCACATCCCTGATCGGCGAGCATTGAACGAGCTGGGTCCCCCGCCGACCCGAACCGTGCTGAGGTGCGAGGCCCTCGTCGTCCCCAAGGGGCGGGCGAGTGAGTGCGAGGACGCGCACGCCTGGAATGCCCACCGGGCAGCGGTCTGCGACGGTGCCTCCCGGGCCTTCGCCTCGGGACGGTGGGCCACCGTGCTCGCCCAGGAGTTTCTCGTCACCGAGCTCGACCTGTCGGGCGGGAAGGAGACACGCGTCCTCGACGGCTGGCTGGCACAGATCCGGCGGCGCTGGGACGAGCAGACCGCGTCGGCCACCGATGTGCCGGTCTATGTACGCGATGCCCTGGCCCGCGGGTCGGCCGCGACATTCCTCGGCGTGGAAACCCATGACGTGAGTTCGGACCTACCGGGCGCCACACCGTTACTGGAGTACCGCGCGTTCGCCGTCGGGGATTCGTGTCTGTTCCATCTCCGTGACGGATGGCCGGTCGAGGTCTTTCCCCTGGACCGGGCCGAGCAGTTCGACACCCATCCCGCGCTGGTGCCGACCAGGGCCGAACTGCTCGGCTCGCTCGAGCGGGTCCTCCGCCTCACCTCGGGTGTCTGCGGCCCGGACGACACCTTGCTGCTGGCCACGGACGCGCTCGCGGAGTGGGCTCTGCGGTCGGCAGGCGGCTGCAGCGGGGTCTGGACCTTCCTCGAAGGCGCGGACGAGGCCGAATTCGACGCCAGAGTAAGAGATTTGAGGGAGAAGCGGATGATGACTGCGGATGATGTGTCGCTGATCCGGTGCAGGGCGGTCTCCACCACGTCCGCCGCGGCGGACGCGGGCGCCTGAGGCCCTGCCGGGAGGTTGGAGGTGTGGCCGGGAGGTCAGGGGTGCGGCGGGCCGCCCGCGTCACAGGCGCGCAGGACATCCTCCAGCGGGGGCACACCGGCCGCCGGCCCGGCACACAGCTGGGCGAGGCGTTCCGTGAGCCGTCGAACCGCGGGGTCGGGAGAGCGCCGCAGGCCCTTCCAGATCCTCGTGCCTCCTGGGGACAGCAGGTCCTCGCGGGTGAAGAGAAGGTTCTCGCCGGCTCGTCCGATGTCCCAGAGACCGGGGTCGGCCGCGAGCGCGCGCATCGAGAGCAGGATCACCAGGGCCGAGAAGGAATCCGCGTCGGGTCCCCAGTGGCTGATGTCCCGGTGCGGATGCTGATAGTTGCGGTGGCCGAACTCCGCGGGCGGCAGATGCGCGGCGAACGGCACCCAGACCGCGTCGAGGTCGACCAGGACGAGACGCAGGTCGTCGTCGACCAGGACATTGCCGTGCTGGAGGTCGCCGTGGCAGATCCGCGAGGAGGCCAGCTGCGCCAGCGCGATCCGCCAGTTCCCGGCGAGGTGGCACAAGGCCGCCGGGTCGTCCCGGACGCAGGCCACGGCTTCGTCCAGGAGTCTGCCCTCGACCCAGGGCATGAGGACGACGGGCCACCAGCGGTCCGAGAGCCTGATGCCATGCTCGACCCACTCGGCCTCGACCAGTGGACTGCCGTGGTCGACGGGCTTGGCGTGCCGGTGGGCGACCAGCGCGCGGTACCGTTCGCCGCCGGAGGCGGGCTCGCGGGACATGCAGCGGATCGCGATGCGTTCTCCGTCGCGGGTGCGGGCCGCGAAGACGATGGCGTTACGGCCGGTGGAGGTCAGCGGCATGCCACTGGCGCTGAGCTGGATCTCGCAGTCGGTCAGCCGCGGGTGGCTGAAGGCGGTGCCCGGCCTTCGTACCGCCGAGGCGTACTGCTGCTTGGCCGGCCAGGGCGTCGGGGCCGTCATTCCTTGCCCCGGTACACCACACGGCCGGGAAACACCTGATCGTCGACCCGCAGCCACAGCCGCAGGCAGGTCAGCGTGTCACCCGGTCGTCCGCCGGCGCCGAGCCGGACGTCGTCGCCCTGGGTGTGGCCGCGGGCCTCCCGGTAGGGCCGGGCGGGCAGCACGGCTTCCACGTTCCGGCCTGTCGCCCGCATCTCACGGCACAGATCGAGTGCCACGCCGTGAGACTCCTCCGCCAGACGCTGCCACCAGCTGCCGGGGGCACCGGGAGGCAGGTGCGTCACGGAACAGACGGCCTCGTCCGCGGAGACACAGGCACGCAGGCGCTCGGTGCTGTCTTGGGCGGAGCGTTCCATCAGTTCCAGCCGCCGGCTCAATTCACCACGGTAGGCACGGCGCACCTCGTCCGTCACGAGCTGCGAGGATCCCCCCGTCCACAGACGGTCGAGCAGATGGCACAGGGCTTCGTCGTACTCGCCCAGCGCGAGCACCAGCTCGGCGAGGTCGCGCAGTTCCACGGAGCTCTCGCGAGCGGTACGTATTCCGGGCCGCCCGTCCGCGGACGGCGGCAGCAGCTCCTCGTCGGCCCAGCCGCGCAGGGTCCGCCACGGGCCCTCGCCCGGCCGGTCCACTTCCGCGGCCCGGCGCCGCCACGGCGCCGCGTACCGCTCGGGCAGTCTGAGCAGGGTGAGATGGAACCAGCGGCGGACCCGGTCCTTGTCGGCCCTCGGACCGTCGGCGTCCGTATCGTCACCGGGGAGTGCGGCTCCCGCCGCGAAGTCCTCGGCCTGGGCGGACGTGGCCAGTTCCCGGGCCAGGGCGGCGATGCCGGTGACCGGTGCGGGCGGGGGCTGCGCCGGCATGGGCGGAAGCGTGGAAGCCATCCCGGACGGCACCTGACGGGCCGTGCGCGCCGGGAACGTGAGATCCGGCAGCCGGTCGAGCTCGGTGAGCAGGGCCGCGCATGCGACAGCTCCCTCGTCCAACGGCGCGGCGGCGAGGGCGGCACGCAGGATGCCGCGCAGCCCGTCGAGGCCCGCGGCGGCCACCGCGGCGATCAACGACCCCTCGGTCCCCAGCAGTTCCTCCCACGGGCCGCGCCCCTCGGCGTCCGACTGCGGCGCGGTCACTGCAGGCCCGCGAAGGGATCGTCTTGTTCGTCCCGGTCCTTGTCCTGGACCGTCATCAGATGCCGGAGCACCCGCCCGGGCTCGCGTTCGACCTGCACCAGATCACGTGCCTGCCAGTACGGGATTTCCGCGACGTGTACGCGAAGGGCTCCGTCGGAGTCGAGGGAGGCGACGAACAGCGCACGTGCCCCGGGGGCGGTCTGTGGCCGCGCGAGCCGGCCGAGGGTGATCGTCTGTACGGAGTCCTTCTTCCGGGAGACGACCCCGAACTCCCACTCCCCCGATCCCGGGGGATCGGGAAGATGGCTGCTCACCATCGCACGACGGGCGGGTGCGTCGGCGGCGTCGGACTCGTGGAACGTCTCGGTGAATTCGCGGCCGGCGCTGAAGACTTCCGTCCCCTCACCGGCCTGCGCGGAGCCGGCGATGGTGTAGTTGACGCATATCGAGAGCGGTAGGCGGTCGGGCCGTTCGCCGCGGCCCAGCAGCCCCGTCTTGTGCATCCGCTGCCACACATTGACGGACGGGCCCTGGGAGCCGACCGTGAAGTGCGGTTCGCCGTGGGAGAAGTGGGCGAACACATCGAGGTCGACGGTGATCTCGTAGCGAACCCTGATCCGTCCCGGCCACACGCGTCCGTCGAGGACCGCGTCCGGCCGGCCCCCGGGAAGCGGGCGCCCCGGCTCGGGGCACTTGAACTGGCCCCAGGTGATGTTTTCCGCACCTTCCCTGACCCGGACGATCCGCACGGCGTCCTGGAGTTCCGTGGTCTCCCGCATGCGTACGGCAAGGACGGGCGGCTGTCCATGGGTGTGGGTCAGATGGTGCAGCACATCGTTCGCGTGAAACAGGGAGAGGTCGCCGATCCCGTGCGCCAGCGCCAATTCGAAGCGGCACGGCAGCGAGAAGAACAGGTTCTCGACATCGATCTGCACGACCGTGCGCCCCTCGTTCAGGGCCTGGACGGCTCCCGGGGCCGTGAACGCGGACTGGCGCACATGCTCGGCCCAAGCGGCTCCGATCGAGGTCGCCGTCTTGGCGTACTCCCGTTCCACCTCGATGTTCGCCGGATCCCAGTCGAGTTTCCGGCCCCGCCCCAGCCGGCTCGCCAGCACATCGCGCACCAGCGGCATGGCGCTGGTCTTGCCCGTCAGCACCACCCGGTCGAGCGGTTCCTCCGTCAGCAGCCGCCCTCGCAGCATCCCGTCCGCGAGGTCGGCGACATTCCTCAGATGCGGTTCGACGAGTTCCCGGAATCCGGCCGCGTCCAGTTCGAACGCGATGGATTCGCCGGGGCGCCGACCGGCCCCGGTGGTCCCCGAGCCGAGGCTGTCCAGCAGACCGGAGAGCTCCTGCTCGCCGAAGCGCATCGGCGACGGCTCGGTCCCCGCGGGGAGCGCCGAGCCACCCAAGTGGATCTTCGTCTGGTCGGCGAGCTTCCACAGTTGCTCGAATGTCCAGCGGCGTTGGTCCTGTTCGCTGGCGGCCGCGTTCTTCCAACGGGTCGGCACCGCGGCCTCCGCCAGCCGCCGGGCCGTGGCCTGCAGTTCCGGCTGCTGGGCGCGGGTATGGGCCGCCAGCCGTCCCGGTATGTAGTTGCCCGCCTCGTCGAGGTAGCTGGCCTTGGCGGCCTGCAGCTCCGAACGGAAGCGCTCGGGGTGCAGCGCGAGCAGCCGGTCGGCGAGCTCGGACTTCAGCCAGTGGAAAACCGTGAGGGTGAGCAGATCGCCGCCGAGCCTGGTGTGGCCGCTCGACCCGCGGATGGTCGGGGTCAGCGTGTAATGCCGGCCGAGCCGGTCCGCGTCGGAGCGGGCGAGCACATCGAGCGGTGTGGTGTCCCGCAGGGACAGGGTCAGCAGCGCCATGTCGCAGGTGCCGCCCCCGACGTCCAGGGCGAGGATGTTCTGCGTCCAGGTCGCCCGCTGTCCGGCTGGCCGGGAACGGGCGCGGAACGCCTCGACCCCGATGTTGAGGTCGCCGCCGAAGTCCCTCATCACAAAGAACATGACGGCCGCGATGGCCTCGTCGAAGTGCATGGACACGCGGCCCACGCCCAGCCCGTCGGACACGAGCGACTTGAGCCTGCGCCGGACGTCCGGGGTGGCGACGGTCGGATAGGTCAGGACCAGGTCGTTGAGTCTTCCGGAGCCGAGCCGGCCGTGTGCCTGCCCGGCGATGTAGCGGTTGGCCCGTTCGATCAGATAGGCCAGTGCGGACTGGATCAGGGCATCCGAGGTGAGGGGCGGATGACCGGGCAGATCGTCGATCGTCCGCGGGTTTCCCAGCCGTATTTTCAGGCCGCGGAAGGCCGCGAGGGGCGCCTTCGGCGCGATGCCGGACAGCGTCGTCGCCGAGCCCGGCAGCCTCTCCGGTTCGCCCAGGCGCACGGTGAGCGGGTTCGTCGCCAGCACCTCGAGACGGCTGGACACATCTGCCGTACCGTCGCCGAGTTCGACGGGGAACAGACGCATCTGCTCCAGCGGCGGCTCGGCGAAGGCCGCGTCGTAACAACGGTGCAGACGCAGCGCCAGTTCGGTACGGAGCAGATTGGAGCAGTCCGGGAGCCGCTGCTCCAGAAGCAGGCACAGCCGGAACAGGCCCTGGGCACCGGTTTCCGAGCGGATGCGGTCGGCAAGGGCCCTGGGATCGGGTGGGCCGACGCCGTCCATCCCGGCGGCGGCGAGAGCCAGTACGGACTCCCACTCGCCGACGACGATGTCCGGGTACGGCTCGCCCAGTACATGGGCCAGCAGCCCCGCGCGCAGGCGCTCCACCTGCGCCGGTGAGAAGGGCTGCTTGACGTGGATCAAGGCGTCGTACAGCGTCACGGTCGAGTTCGACGTCCCGTAGTCGATCGCGGCATGCCCGAGGTATTCCCCGTCCTCGGACTCGGCGGGCTCGGGGCGCTGGTCGGGCTGCCATGGCGGGGGCTGCGGCGCATGTGTGGCGCTCTGGGCGGCGGGGGCGCTCGGTGGCACCGCCTCGGGCGCCGCGAACGACACCGCGGTTTCCGTCCTCGCCCGGTAGGGGATGCCCCTGATCTCACGGCCGGTCAGCCGGTCGATGTGGAAGTACTCCACCTCGCACACGAGCCGGACCCACGCGATGCCGTCGGTGCTCACAAAGCCCGGGTGGGCGACCGGCGGCGCCTGTACGTCGAGCGTCCGATCGAGGCGCCGCCCGCTGGGATCGACGCTCCGCCACGCGGCTGCCATGTGGGCGCCCCAAGCGTCGGCCGACGCCCCGCCGCTTGCCGGCGGCAGATCGTCCGCCCGGCAGGTGAACCGCTCCACCCAGATGGGGCCGGCACCGGGCTCGCCGAGGTACATCCGCAGGGCGGGGAGCCGGTACCGCCCCTGGGCATCGGGCCGCAGGCGCGTGACGCCCTGGCCGTTACCGCTGACGAATCCGACATCGAGCGTCATGACATGCCTCCCCCGTGGAACACGTCCCCGTACTGTGCGCTGTCCGGGTCGACGGCGGCGCCGAACGGCGATCCGGCCGGACCGGAGTCCCATGCGCTGCGCTGCCATGAGTAGACGGATACGTCGGCGAGCAGCCGCAGTTGCTCCATGAACCGGGCCGATCCCGGCTCCCCGGAAGTGCCGCCCGCGACGGCGGTGACCAGGGCGTGGGCCAACTGTCCCGCGCGCAGTTCGGCGATGAAGGAGTCCGTCTCGTCCCTGAGGCGCTTCGACACCGTGCGCTGGGTCGCCGCCAGCCTGGTCAGCGACTGGTGGAGCACCATCGCCGTCAGGTCCCGCCGATGACGCGCTATCGCGGTCTGGTGCCGGGCCGCCGAGTCCGCGCTGGAGCCGAAGGGGCTGTCGGGGTGCCAGGGAAGCAGGTGGCCCATCCGCAGCGGGAAGCGGTCCCGCAGTTCGTCCTCGTCCCCTCCGGTGCCCGGGGCCGACGCGTCATGGAGGACCTTCTCCGCCTCGTCCCGCAGCCACTGGAAGGATGTCGCACGCGACAACCGGCGAACCAGCCCGGGTCCGTCGGGGCCGGACCGCAGCTGCTCGAAGGCCTCCGGGGTGATCACCGTGCCCAGTTCGCGCGCCGCCTGGACCACCCGCTGCTGATGGGCGAGGAGCCATGCCTCGACCGCCGCCAGCAGCCGCCCGGCGTTGCGGGATTCGATCTCCCGGCACGAGTCGCGGAAGTCCGCGAAGAGTTCATCCGTACGCAGCGGCGCGGGTCGGTCGCCCAGCAGATACCGCGGGTCCACATGCTCTTCGTGCACGGCGTCGAGCAGCCGGCCCCAGGAAGGCCAGGCGTAGACCTTCTCCGCCGCGTCCCGCTCCACCTCTTCGAGAAGGGTCGCGCCCGGTGCGGTGCCCTCCCACTGCCGGTGCAGGCGCCGTGCGTCGAGAAGTTCCGTACCGGCCGTGTCCCGCACCGCCGACCATACGGAGATCAGTCCCGTAAGCCGCCGGCGTACCTCGGTCTCGGCGCGGTGGTCCGCACGGTCCTGGCCGCCGGACGCCTCCAGTGCGGCATGCAGCTCCTTGAGCGCCCGCGCCGCGTTGACGCGCCGGTCGGCGAACTGGCCCATCCGCAGGGCCACTCCGTGTTCCGTCACATGGTCGAACAGACAGCGGCGCAGTCGCGCCAGACCGCCGTCGTCCGCGAAGGCCGTCAGCATCCGGCCGAGACCGCTGCCCACGTCGTCGGTCTCCAGCCGCGCGCCGACCGCCCGCCACAACGCGGCCGACCGATCGGCAAGTGGCAGCTGGGTTTCGAGGTGGCGCGCGTCCCAGAACTCCCTGCCGACCCGCTCGCGCCAGCCGCCCACGCTGAGTGCCCGCATCGCGGAGGTGAGGAGGATCCGGTCGTCGCGTCCCCGCGCGACCAGGCGCCCCGCGCCGGCGAGCAGGTCACGCAGCGCCGGGGTCCCGTCGAGGAGCCGTTCCCGGGTCAGCGGCTGACCGTCGTACGCCAGGTAGGGCCCCAGTGTCGCCTCGCTCACCCGCAGTTCGTGGAAGCGGCTGATCACCGCGAGCACGGAGTTCTCCATCGCGTCGGGCCGCTGCGCGGCCTGCCAGATGCGCATGATGCGCTCCGGCGTGTCCGTGGCGCCGCCGGTGGTCTTGAGCAGGATCAGCAGTGTGTGTACGGAGCGCAGTTCCGCCCCGCAGACGTACCGGTCCCGTACCGCGCTGAAGGCGTTGTTCAGTCCGGGGAAGTCGAGAAACAGCAGCTCCCCGCCGGGGAAGTCGTTCAGGTCCCATACAGAGGGGGCCACGTGGACTTCCCGGACGACCCTGCGGACGAGCGGCAGTGTCGCCCTGAGCAGTTCGGCGGTGATCCCGTTGCCCGCGGTGCGGGGATCCAGCGCGCGGTATTCGGCAGGGCCGGGCAGTACGACCGCGGACCGGGCCAGCGTTTCGTTGAGCTCCGCCGTGAAACCGAGCAGCGGGCGGCCCAGCGCGCGAGCCCGGTTCAACGCCTCGTCCATCAGGTCGAGTTCGCCGAGCACTCCTGCCATCGGTTTGGCGAGGTCGCCGCTGAGGTGCGCATCGCGGAAGTGAACCAGCTCCCGGCAGTCGGGGTCCTGGAACTCCACCTGCCGCAGCTGCGCCGCCGTCCGCGGGTCCAGGCCGCTGTCCTCGGCCTGGTCGGCAATGGCGTCGCGCAGGTGCCGCAGGTAGGCGAGCGCCTGCGGCTCGGTGAAGTACTCGACGCGTACGGCCGATTCCGAGGATGCACGGGCCTCCGGCCCCGCCGCCTTCGCGTGGATGACCGTGACATTGCCGGTGACCGCTTCGTCGCCGACCGGTAGCAGCTCGGGCAGGCCGAGGAGCAGTCCGAGCAGCAGCGACTTCCCGGCGCTCAGCTCACCGGCCAGCCCGATGCCGAACGGGGACCGCGCGCTCTCCGCGGCCTGCCGCAGCGCTTCGAGCGCCCGGCGATGGGCGCTTCGTACGGCCGGGTCGCTGCCGGCCCCGACCGGTTGATGACGTATGAGCAGTTCGATCAGGCCTGACGCGTCCAACGCGCACCGTGCCAGCTCCCCCAAGGACACGCCGAACCTCCCGCCCCCCGCCGGCCGCTCCCACGGCCGGCGCACGATCCGCCCCGAGTGGTGGGGCACCTACCGTAGAGCTCTGGAATGTCCGAAGAGAGCCGGATGGGAAAAGAATCTTATTCTTTGTAAGGATCAAGAACTTCCTCCGTATTTCTTCGCCATGTCCCCTCGGCGAAGCCGGGCAGCCGTGCACCATGAGTGCATGGCGCCGCCCGATGCCCAACCACCCGAAGAGCCGCGGCAGGAGCCGCCGTACTGGCCCTGGCCCGGCGAGCAGATTCCCTATCGGCGCGCCGAACACCCCACTGTGGACGCGCACTTCACGGAGGACTCTCCGCCACCGCCCCGGCCCCGGCGCCGCTGGCTGCCGGTCGGGGCAGTGCTGGTCGCGGTCACGGGTATCACCACCGCCGCCCTGCTGCTCACCCAGAGCGGCGAACCCGGCCCCGACGACAGCGGCGGCACCACCGGACTCTATGGGCCGGGTGACGACATCACACCGAGGACCAGCGAGCCCTGGGAGACGACCAGCGAGCCCCATCCGCCGACCGATCCCCCCGACTCGTCGTCCCCGGTAGACCCCACACCCACGGAGGACGACGAGCCCTCACCCCCGGTGGAGACGCAGGAGGTGTACGTGGACAACCTGTCCGTGGGGGACTGCGTCGACGAGGCGGAGCGCACCAGTTACTACGTGATCGTCCCGTGCGAGGGCGAACACGAGCGGCAGACACTCGACTTGGCGACCCTCGACGACCGTGCGGAGTACCCGGGCGAGGAGGTGGTCGCCGAAGAGGCCCGTGCCCTGTGCTGGGACTCGTACAGCCTGGCGTCGTCGGACTGGCCTGCCGAGGAGGAAGAGCTGCTCTACTACGACAAGGTGACGCCCAGCAGCTCCACCTGGGCGGAGGGGGACCGCACGGTCATCTGCCTCCTGAAGACCCTCGACGGGAGCCCGCTGCAGAAAGACTTTCTCAGCGGCTGAGAGGCGCCGCTCAACTCCCGGCGGGTGAGCGGAACCGGTCCGGGACGACCGCCAACCGCACTCCCAACACGATCCCCGTGCTCCCCGCGTCCGGCACATCACGGCGCCGGTCGAGCGCGCCGACACCGGTCAGGATGCCCACCGCGCGGCCGGTCCGCGCGGCGATCACCGCGGACCCCGACGATCCGGGTGGCGGTGCCGGACCCAGCATGGTGACCAGCCCCGCCTCCTGCGACTCCTGGACGGTGAGATCCAGCGACGCCTGTACGGTCGACACGGCTCCGCCGACGAGCCAGCCCACCAGCGTTGCCCTGTCGCCCGGTTCCGGCATGTCCCACTGCGGCTTCGCCACCCAGGGCCAGACGTCGGACGAGTGGAACACCGCGATGTCGTGCTCGGCGCTCCGATAGGCGGGCGACAGTTCCAGGGTCCCGCCGTCGGGCAACTTGACGCGGTAGGCGGCCCCTTCGTGCGTCACGTGCGCGGGCGCGACCCAGACGCCCTTGCCGATCTGGAGCGCATTCGCCATGCCGCGGGGCGCCCCGTTCGCCGGTCCGCTCAGGAGGGGACGAACGGCACGCGACACGGCCCGGGCACCCATCGGGGCGACGACATCGGCACGGAGCACGTTGGTGCCGGACAGCACCGCGATCACCGCCGCCGCGGGCGACACCCAGGTATCCAGTCCGATCACGGGCGCCAGACCGGCGAACACACCGGCGGTGACAAGTATCAGCGGGGCCGCCCCACCCCTGAGATCCGCGGCCATTCGCCGCGCCCCGCTCAGCCTCATGACCATTCCCCCCGGACTGGACCGTGGCACCTACGTTAGCCGTCGCGTCCGTGCTCAACCAGATCACCGAAAGATGTGCCATTGGTACAGTCGAGCGAGGAGATACCGCACCAGAGGGAGGCCAACGGACCATGGCGGTGGACGCGCTCGACACCCGCATCCTGCGGCTGCTGATCGAGCAGCCGCGCACCAGCGTGCGCGAGTACGCCCGGATCCTGGGCATCGCCCGCGGCACTGTGCAGGCCAGGATCGACCGGCTGGAGCGGGACGGTGTGATCACCGGCACGGGGCCCCATCTGTCGCCCGCCGCGCTGGGCCATCCGGTGCTGGCTTTCGTCCACATCGAGGTCACCCAGGGGCATCTGGACGAGGTCGGCGATGCGCTCGCCGCCGTGCCGGAGATCATCGAGGCCTTCTCGATCACCGGCGGCGGGGATCTGCTGACCCGGGTCGTCGCGCGGGACAACGGGCACCTCGAGGACGTCATCCAGCAGCTGATCCAGCTGCCCGGTGTGGTGCGTACACGCACGGAGATGGCGCTGCGCGAGCGGGTGCCGCACCGGCTGCTGCCGCTGGTGGATTCGGTGGGCCGGGCGGCGGGCACGTCGCGCTGAGCGCGGCCGCCATCGGGCACCGGACCCGGGGGCCGAATGGGGGCCGGCACCTGGGGACGGGCCCGGCCCGCTCCTTGGCATGCTGAGCGCATGAGCAATTCGCGCAGCCCCTCGGTCATCTTCGATCTCGACGGCACACTCGTGGACAGCGAGCCGAACTACTACGAGGCAGGGCGCAGGCTGCTGGCCCAGCACGGCGTGACCGACTTCAGCTGGGAGAACCACACCCGGTTCATCGGCATCGGGACGCGGGAGACCCTGGAGGTGCTGCGCGAGGAGTACGGGATCGGGGCTCCGGTCGACGAACTGCTGGCCGGGAAGAACCGGCACTATCTGGAGCTGGCGCGCGCAGCGACGGACGTCTTCCCCGAGATGAGGAAGTTCGTGGAGCTGCTGCACTCGCACGACGTGCCGATGGCGGTGGCCTCCGGCTCCTCCCGCGCCGCCATCGAGGCGGTGCTGGCAGGCACCGGCCTGGACGCGTTCATCTCCACGGCCGTCTCCGCCGAGGAGGTCGCGCACGGGAAGCCGGAGCCCGATGTCTTCCTGGAGGCCGCGCGTCGGCTTGGCGCCCCTCCCGCCGACTGCGTGGTACTGGAGGACGCGCCGCCCGGGGCGGCGGCAGCGCGCGCCGCCGGTATGCGCTGCATCGCCGTCCCGTATGTCCCCGCGACGGCCGGCGATCCCGCGTTCCAGGCGGCGGGGCTGCTCTTCGCCGGCGGGCAGCAGGAATTCACGGCGCGGGCCGCCTTCGACTGGCTCACCCCGTCCACTCCGTCTTCCTGATGCGGCCGTAGCCTGTTCGGCCACCGGTCCGGTTTTCTCAGGAGGGGCACATGGGTTCTGCCGCCGTACTCGTCGCCAATCGCGGGGAGGTCGCCGTACGCGTGCTGCGGGCCGCCGCCGAGGCCGGAATGCGCACCGCTGCCGTGTACGCCGAGGACGACGCCACGTCACCTCATGTCCAACTGGCTGACGAGGCACTGCCGTTGCCCGGATCGGGGCCCGCCGCCTATCTGGACGGCGACGCGGTGCTGGCCGCGGCGCGGCGGGCGCAGTGCGCGCTGCTGCATCCCGGCTACGGGTTCCTCAGCGAGGACGCCGGCTTCGCGGCGCGCTGCGCCGAGGCCGGAATCGGCTTCGTGGGTCCTTCCCCCGAGGTGCTGGGGCTGTTCGGCGACAAGGCGCGGGCCCGGGAGCTGGCCGAGCGGGTCGGTGTGCCGGTACTCGCCGGGACGCGGGGGGCGACCGACCTGGACGAGGCGCGGGCGTTCCTGGCGGGGCTCGGTCCTGGCGGGGCGGTGATGGTGAAGGCCGTCGGCGGGGGCGGCGGGCGCGGCATGCGCGCGGTGCGTACGGCCGACGAGCTGGCACCGGCGTGGGAACGCTGCCGGTCGGAGGCCCAGCAGTCGTTCGGGCGGGGCGAGTTGTATGTCGAGCGGTTGCTGGAGGGCGCGCGCCATGTCGAGGTGCAGATCCTCGGTGACGCCACCGGAGCGGTGACCCACCTGTGGGAGCGGGACTGCAGCGCCCAGCGACGCCATCAGAAGCTGATCGAGATCGCCCCGGCGCCCGCGCTGCCCGAACGGTTGCGGACCCGGCTGCTCGACGCGGCCTTGCGGATGGCGCGCACGGCCGGGGTCACCGGGCTCACCACCTTCGAATTCCTTCTCGCGGGTGAGGAGTTCCACTTCATCGAGGCCAACCCGCGGCTCCAGGTGGAGCACACCGTCACCGAGGAGGTGACGGGCGTCGACCTGGTCCGGATACAACTGCGCCTGGCGCAGGGCGAGACGCTCGAGTCGCTGGGGCTCGCCGAGCCACCGCCGCCGCGCGGATTCGCGGTGCAGGCACGGGTGTACGCCGAGGAGCCCGGGACGCTGACCCGCTTCGAGGTGCCGACGGGCCCCGGCATACGGGTGGACACGGCGGCGCGCACGGGGCTGACGACGGGCACCCGGTACGACCCGCTGCTTGCGAAGGTGATCGCGCGGGTTTCGGCGGGTGCCGGTTTCACGGCGGCGTGCGAGCGGACGGCACGGGCACTCGGCGAGTTCGCCGTGGAGGGCGTACGGACCGGGATTCCGCTGCTCCGGACGGTGCTTGGCCATCCGGACTTCGCGGCGGGCGGCACGGACACCGGCTTCGTCGAGCGGCGGCTCGCCGACGTCCAGGACGTCGCGAACGCCGACGTCCTCGGCACGGTGGACGCCGACGTCCAGGGCCTCGCGGAAGCCGGCACGTCGACGGTGACCGCGCCGATGAGCGGGACCGTCGTGAGCGTCGCCGTCGCCGCCGGGGAAGAGGTGCGCGCCGGGCAGCAACTGCTGGTCCTCGAAGCGATGAAGATGGAGCACGTCATCGCGGCGGGCGTCGCCGGGACCGTACGGGCCGTGCCGGCGGCGGTCGGCGACACGGCGGCAGAGGGACAGCCCCTGGTGCTGCTCGACCCCGCCGGGAGCGAGCCCGCCGGGGACGGGCCGGCCGAGGAAGTCGTCGACCTCGACGCCGTACGGCCGGATCTCGCCGAGGCGCTGCGCCGCCATGCGATCGGACTCGACGAGAACCGGCCCGACGCGGTCACCAAGCGCCGTCGCATTGGCCGCCGCACGGCCCGCGAGAACATCGACGCACTGTGCGACCCGGGCAGCTTCACGGAGTTCGGGGCGCTCGCCATCGCCGCCCAGCGCCGCCGCCGCTCGCTGGAGGACCTGATCGTGATGACGCCGGCAGACGGCATGGTCACCGGAACCGGGACGATCGACGGGACGCCGTGCGTGGCGATGTCGTACGACTACACGGTGCTCGCGGGCACCCAGGGGCACCAGAACCACCGCAAGACCGACCGGATGCTGCAGCTCGCCGAGCGGCGACGGCTGCCGGTGGTGCTGTTCGCGGAGGGCGGCGGCGGGCGGCCCGGCGACACCGACACCACGGCGGTCGCGGGCCTGGATCTCATGACGTTTCACCAGATGGGACGGCTCAGCGGTCTGGTGCCGCTGGTGGGCATCGCCTCCGGTCGCTGTTTCGCGGGCAATGCCGCGCTGCTGGGCTGCTGCGATGTGGTGATCGCGACGCCGGAGGCGACGATCGGCATGGGCGGTCCGGCGATGATCGAGGGCGGCGGCCTCGGGGTGCACCGGCCCGAGGAGGTCGGCCCGCTCTCGGTCCAGGTCCCGAACGGCGTGGTGGACATCGCGGTCGCCGACGAGCCGGAGGCGGTACGGGTGGCGCGCCAGTACCTCTCGTACTTCCAGGGCCCGCAGGAGAGTTGGGACTCCCCCGACCCGCGCGCGCTGCGCCACGCCGTCCCCGAGAACCGACGTCGTGCCTACGACATCCGGGCCGCCGTCGACGCGCTCGCGGACACCGGTTCGGTGCTGGAGCTGCGCCGCGGTTTCGGGACGGGCATCGTCACCGCGCTCGTCCGCATCGAGGGCCGGCCGATGGGCCTGATCGCCAACAACCCCGGCCATCTGGGCGGCGCGATCGACAGCGACGCTGCCGACAAGGCCGCCCGCTTCCTGCAGCTGTGCGACGCCCATGGCCTTCCGGTCGTCTCACTCTGTGACACACCCGGTTTCATGGTCGGCCCGGATGCCGAAAGGACCGCGACCGTACGGCACTTCTCCCGGCTCTTCGTGACGGGCGCCCATCTCGCCGTACCGCTGGTCTGTCTCATCCTGCGGAAGGCGTACGGACTCGGTGCGATGGCCATGATGGGCGGTTCGACCCGGGCGCCGCTGGCCACCGCGGCCTGGCCGAGCGGCGAGCTCGGCGGCATGGGCCTGGAGGGCGCGGTCCGGCTCGGCTACCGCGGCGAACTCGCCGCGATCGAGGACCCCGAAGAGCGGCAGCGGGCCTTCGAGGCGCGCGTCGCCGAGCTGTACGAACACGGCAAGGCGGTCAACGCGGCGGCGGCGCTGGAGATCGACGCGGTGATCGACCCGGCGGACTCGCGGCGCTGGATCCTTGCGGTGCTGGACGGCTGGTCGCCACGGGAGGACGGGGCGACGCGGCGCCGGTATGTCGACACCTGGTAGCCACCGACACCTGGTGGGAGGCGCCCCGCCGGGGAACGTCAGCCGACCCAGCCGTTGGTGAGGCCGAGCACCGCCGATCCGTCCAGGTCGGTGAGCTTGGTGCCGGTGAAGCCGCGGGCCCAGTCGGACGTCTGGATACGGAACGCGGGCCGGTCCGCCGTAAGCGCCTCCAGTACGGACTCGGCGGCCTCGGCCGGGCTCTGCGCGCCGCTGAGGAACTGCGAGACGGTGCGGTCCAGGTAGGCTTGCAGCGCATCCGCGTACGGTCCCGCGGCTGCGACCTCGGCCTCCAGGTCGACACCGATATTGCTGACGAACTCGGTGGCCACGGCGCCGGGTTCGACGACGGAGACGGTCACGCCCAGCTTGGCCGCCACCGGCGCCAGGCTCTCCATGTAGCCCTCGACGGCGAACTTCGCGGCGCAGTAGGCCTCGTTGAACGGCTGCCCGACGACCCCACCGACACTGGTGACGGTGATCAGCCGGCCACCGGAGGCGCGCAGATGCGGCAGCGCGGCCTTGGAGACATGAAGCACCCCGAAGAAATTGACCTCCATGACCTGGCGCACATCGGCCACGGTCTCGTTCTCGAGCGTGCCGAGGTGTCCGGCGCCCGCGTTGTTGATCACGGCGTCGAGGCGGCCGTGGTCGTTGATGACACCGTCGATCGCGGCGGCGACAGAGGCCGGATCGGTGACGTCCAGCTGCCGGATGTCGAGCTCGACCCCCGCGTCCGCGGCCGCCTTGCGCAGCGCGTCGGCGCGGCTGGTGTCGCGCAGGGTCGCCACGCTCCGCCAGCCGGCCTTCGCCGCGCCGACAGCGGCGGCCAGGCCGATGCCCGAGGAAGTGCCGGTGATCAGAACAACCTTGGAAGACATGATGTGCCCTTCGTCGATCACACCGAGAATTTCGGTGCGTGTACACACACGATAACCATTCTGTGCGTGCACACGCAATGGGTAGGATCGGATCCATGACAAAAAGGAAGCTCACCCAGGCCGAGATGCCCGTGGCCGACCACGCCTTCTACGGGCTGGTCTGGGCCGGAACCGTCCTCACGGAACGCGTGGACCGCGCCCTGAGCAAGGCCCACGATCTGCCCGTCTCCTGGTTCGAGGTGATGCTCTGGCTCGCCTCCAGCCCCGACCCGGTGCCCGCATCCGTACTCGGCAACAGCACGATGCTCAGCCGCAGCCAGGTCTCCCGTGTCGTCGACGCCCTCCAGAGCCGCGGGCTTGTCACCCGCACCCCGTCCCCGCGCGATGCGCGCTCCGTAGAGGTGGCGCTCACGCCGGAGGGCCACCGGTTGTTCGAGGAGGCCGACGCCACGCGCCGCGCCTGCCTGGCGCCGGTCTTCACCGACCTGCTCGATGCGGAGGATCTCGAAGCGCTCAGCAAGGTGTGGCACAAGCTCAAGGCCAACAAGGAGGAGATGTGACCCCGGCTACGAGGAGCAGCCGCCCTTCGCCTCCTGGGAACCGAAGTCGCCTGACCGGCGGCCGGTCAGTATGATCACCTCTTCGACACACGGACGCGTGTGCGGATCGTCGATGACTCACGGACTCGCCTGTTGACGGCCGGTCCTCGGCGGGTCCGGTGTCGCTGCGCCGGGGGGCGCGGCTGGGGGAGGGACGAAGGCGATGGGCGTCGGGGACGGCGGGCAGGCGTACGCGGGGGTGCCGATCAGTGCGGTGGGACAGGGACGGTATGTCCTGAAGGCTCCGCTCGGCGAGGGTGGCATGGCATCCGTGCACCGCGCCCACGACTCGGTGCTGGGCCGCACCGTCGCGGTGAAGACCCTGCATTCCGAACTGGCCCGTGATCCGTCCTTCCGCGAGCGTTTCCGCCGCGAGGCCCAGGCCGTCGCCGGGCTCAGTCACGCCAATATCGTGGCGGTCCACGACAGTGGCGAGGACGCGGGTGAAGCGGGCATCGTGCAGTACATCGTCATGGAGTACGTCCCGGGCCGCTCGCTGCGCGAGCTGATCCGGGAGAGTGCCGCCGCGGACGGTGCGATGCCGCTGAGCACGGCACTGGCGATGACCGCCGCCGTCCTGGACGCGCTGGCCTGCAGCCACGAACGCGGGCTGATTCACCGGGACATCAAGCCCGCCAACGTGATGGTGACCGACGACGGCACCGTCAAGGTGATGGACTTCGGCATTGCCCGCGCGCTGCAGTCCGACGCCACCGCGATGACCCGGACGGGCACCGTACTGGGCACACCGCAGTACCTCTCCCCCGAGCAGGCGCTGGGCAATCCCGCCGACGCCCGGTCGGACCTCTACTCGGTCGGCTGCATGCTCTACGAACTGGCCACCGGCACACTGCCGTTCGACGGCGAGTCCACGATGAGCGTGCTCTACCAGCATGTGCAGCAAGCCCCGCCGATCCCGTCCTCGGTCAATCCGTCACTGCCCCCGGCCGTGGACGCGGTTGTCGCCCGCGCCCTGAGCAAGGACCCCGAGCAGCGGTACCCGAGCGCCCAGGCCATGGCGGACGACATACGCAACATCGCGGCCGGCGAGACACCCACCCGGCAGCTGCCGCCGCATGTGCCCCCCACGCGGCGGCTGCCCCCGCATGTGCCCCCCACCCTCACGGCCGACAGCATCTCCGTCACCTTCGGCCGGCCCGGCCCCGCCGCAGTTCGCCTGTCACCGTTGGCGCATGGCCTGCGGGCGTCCCACATCTGGGCAGTGGTAGCCGTGGTCGTGGGCATGGGGCTCGCGGCCGCGTTCGGCACGAAGTATCTGATTTCGAGTACCTCGTACACCCCGGATCCCCGGGCCACCGGAGCCTTCATTCTCTGCGACCCGATCCCTTCCTGGGACGACGAGTTCACACCCCCGAGCTTCACCGGTATGTCACCGGCGGAGGCGAAGACGTGTGCCGAGATCGCCGGGCTGAAGCTTGCGCAGAAAACCACCACGGGAAAGAAGTACGACAAGGACACCGTGGTGAAGCAGGAGCCGAGATCCGGGTCGGTCGAGTCCGGCAGCACCGTCACCGTCTGGGTGTCGACGGGCGGTGACCCCCGGGCCAAGGGCGACCTCGCCGACTGCGAGGTGGAGGAGACCCACGGCAAGGTCTCCAACCCGACGTTCACAGGCAGGAGCGCGGCCAAGGCACGCGTCTGCGCGGACATCGCCCATCTGAAGCTGAAGGAAGCCGGGACCATCCAGGACAAGCGCACGCCTGCCGGACAGGTCGCGAAGCAGGAGCCCGGATGGGAACAGATACCGACGGGCAGCACGGTCAAGATCTGGATCTCGACCGGCGGAGATCCCCGCGCCACGGGCAAGCTGGCCAACTGCGATACGTACGCGACCAGCGACGAGCCCTACGCACCGTCCCTGGAGCACATGACCCTCGCCGACGCACGCGCGTGCGCGAACATCGCGCATGTGAAACTGGAAGAGCACAGCCGCCCGGACGACCTTTGGCCGACGGGAGAAGTCGTGGAGCAGGAACCGCAGAGCGGTACCCGCGTCGATCCGGGCAGCACCGTCAAGGTCTGGATCTCATCGGGCAAGTCCTGAACCGCAACGTCATCGACGGAAGCCGAGACGCACCTGACGGTCCGGGTTGTCGCGGTCGGTGTCCGCCAAACCCCGTTGGGGCAACCCCAATTCAGCCGTCAGTGGCGGAGGGCCGCCAGATCCGTACCGGGCAGGTGGATCCAGCCCTCCTGCCCAGCGGCCGCGCGCTCGTCCGCAGAACGCGGCCACAGAGTGTCCCCGACCAGGACGGCGCGAGCAACCAGGGCACAGACCAACGCGTCGAGATGGTCGTGGCTGTCGACACACTGCCCGCGCACCGCCTCGGGGAGGGCCAACCCCAAGCCCGCCTCGACCGAGCCGACGATGTGCTCTCGGACGGCACGCGCTTCGGGCGTGGCGCTCTTGTAGCTACCAGGAAGGCGGATCCCCCACCGCCGCAGTGCGGCAGCAGGGTAGACCTCGGCAATTGGTCCCGACCCGTCCCGGGGCACAGGGGCACCGATCGCCGCGAGGGCGTCCAGCAGATAAGCCGCTCGCAGCGCCACGACACCCAGAAGATCGGTGGACACCGACAGCGGAGGCCGCATCGAAGTCGCCTTCCATGTGAGGTCGTCGGTGAACCTGAATCGCAGCGCATCCAGACCGGGCCTCCCGTCCGCACGCTCCTCGAACCTGACGGGAGGCGGCAGCCGCAGGCCCCGGTGGTGGGCCAGGACCGTTGCCACGAAGTTCGACGGCCAGCCAAGAGGGCAGTCGAGGCCGGTCTTGTCGGCCGCCCGGACAACGGCCAGCAAATCCTCATCTCCCTCGGGCACGACGAACTCCGCCGCCAAGCCGTCCACGCCGCCCCAAACCACCCGGCACACAGCCGTACGCCGTGCACTCGCAGCAAGGTCGACCCCGACCGTCACCGCCTGTCGTTGCCTCATGCCGCGATCCTTCCGCAGGACGCCCGTTGGCCACCGCGCCCCCGCGCCACAAACAGGTGCCATGCCCAGAACCCTCGGGCGGCCCCCTCCTCAGATCCCGGCTTCGTCAGCGATTCGACACGCGCTGTCCACGAGCGCATCAATGCGTTCCACGGTGGGTGTGCCCGTCGCGCTCTTGTTCTTCGGTTCATCGATCGCTCGCCTCATCACGCCCTCACCAATCACAGCCACCTTCCACAGGCCCAGCACATGCCAGAATTTCAGTGCCGCCGGGTCCCGGCCTGTTTCGGTCAGGTACACCTGAGCGAGCTCGGCACGGTCCGGGAAGCCGTCGAGGACGGAGGCGGCGAAATCGCCCCCGGTCTTCTCCTCTCCCGGTTCCGGCCAGTACGCCAGCAGGCTGCCCATGTCCGCCAACGGATCCCCCAGCGTCGACAACTCCCAGTCGAGCGCCGCGGTCACCTCCCCGCTGTCGTAAGAGGTGATGACGTTGCGCAGATGGAAATCGCCGTGTACGAGCGTCAGTTCGCTTTGCTCCGGGACCGCGGCGACAAGGCGTCGGGTGAGGTCCTCGAGGGCGGGCAGCTCGCGGGTCCTGGACTTCTCCCACTGGCCCGTCCACCGCTTGAGCTGACGCTGCGCATACGGCTTGTGGCTGGCCAGTGCGGTCAGCCCGGTCGCCTCGAGATCGACCGCGTGGATCTTCGCCAGCGTCCGCGGCAAGGACATGCCGATCGCCCGGCGGCGCTCCGGCGTCAACGACTGCGCGATCGGCATCGTGTCGACGACCTGGCCGTCCACGAACTCCATGAGCAGCAGCGGGACGTCGGTCACGGCGGGATCAGCGGTCAGTCCGAGCACCCGCGGGGTCGGGACGGCGGTGCCCTCCAGCGCGGTCAGAATCCGCGCCTCGCGAGCCACGTCGTGCGCCGACGCCAACAGGCGACCCAGCGGTGGCCGCCGCAGCACCCACCTGCGGCCGTCCTGGTCCCGTACCAAGTAAGTCAGATTCGACTGACCGAGCCCGATCCGGTCGAAGGTCAGTGGCCCGGCGAAGTCGACGCCGAGGGTCTCGAGCCAGCGGCTCACCGCCCCGGCGTCGACTCCGCCGATGTCCGCGCTAGACACCGATGCCGGCTCCTTGCCTGAACGGGAGCGCGTCACCGAGGAGTTGCCCGCCGTCGATCACCATGGTCTCGCCGGTGATCCAACTCGCGGCGTCCGAGACGAGAAAGGCGACCGCGGAGGCGATGTCGGCAGGCTCCCCTATGCGCCCGAGCGCCATCGAGGCAGACAGGGCCTGCTCGTGCTCCTTCCACAGCGCCTCGGCCAGCTTCGTGCGCACCACACCCGGTGCCACCGCGTTGACGCGAACCTTCGGCGAGAGTTCCAGGGCCAGCTGCTTGGTGAGATGGATGAGTGCGGCCTTCGAGGCGTTGTACAACCCGATGTTCGCCTCGATGGCCATGCCGCCGACCGACGCGGTGTTGACGACCGCCCCGCCGTGCTCGCCCATCCAGGCCCGCGTGGCCAGCCCCGTCCACAGGACGGGAGCCCACAGGTTCACGTCGAAGGTCTTGGCGAACCGACCGTGGTCCTGGTCGATGACCGGCCCGAAGGCCGGGTTGGTCCCCGCATTGTTGACGAGGATGTCCAGGCTTCCGAAGCGCTCAAGCGTCAGATCCACACAGCGCTGAGCCGCCTCTTCGTCGACGGCGTGCGCACCGACGCCGACCGCCGTGCCCTTGACCTGGGCCGCGGCGGCGTCCGCCGCCTCCTGGGACCGGGCGGTGAGGACGACGTTTGCGCCGGCCGCGGCGATCGCCTGGGCGATCGCCAGCCCGATACCGCGCGAGGCGCCGGTGACGACGGCGGTGCGACCGCTGAGATCGAGTCCTGCCATCTCAACTCACCGCTGCCGTGGCCGCGTCGCGGTACTGCCGCAGTTCCTGCTTGGCGATGGCCCTCTTGTGGACCTCGTCGGGACCGTCCGCCAGCCGCAACGTCCGCAGACCCGCATACATCATCGCCAACGGGAAGTCGTCGGTCACTCCTGCTCCCCCGTGCACCTGGATCGCGCGGTCGACGATCTTCAACGCGATGTTCGGGGCGGCCACCTTGATGGCCGCGATCTCGGTGCGCGCTTCCTTGTTCCCGACCGTGTCCATCAGATACGCGGCCTTGAGCGTGAGGAGGCGGATCATCTCGATGTCAATCCGTGCTTCCGCTATCCAGTCCTGGACATTGGACCGTTCGGCAACCGGACTGCCGAATGTCACCCGTGACTGCGCGCGCCGGCACATCAGCTCAAGCGCCCGCTCGGCCGCGCCGATCGCCCGCATGCAGTGGTGGATACGACCGGGCCCGAGCCGGGCCTGGCTGATCGCGAAACCCTCACCCTCGCCCTTGAGTACGTCCTTGGCCGGCACCCGTACGTCGGTGAAATCGATTTCGGCATGCCCCTCACGGTCCTGGTAGCCGAACACCGGCAGCCCGCGCATCACCGTGATCCCGGGGGCGTCGATCGGGACGACCATCATCGACTGCTGCCGGTGCGGGGCAGCGGTGGGATCCGTCTTCCCCATGACGATGAGCACCTTGCAGTTGCGGTGCAGGGCATTGGACGCGAACCACTTACGGCCGTTGAGCACGTACTCGTCACCGTCGCGCTCCATCCGCAGCTCGATGTTGGTGGCGTCCGAACTGGCGACACGCGGCTCGGTCATCGCGAAGGCCGAGGCCATCGTCCCGTCGAGCAGGGGCTCCAGATACTTCTCCTTGTGCTCGTCGCTGCCGAACAGCGTGAATACCTCCATGTTGCCGGTGTCGGGAGCGTTGCAGTTGCACGCCTCGGAGGCGATGTGACTGCGCCCCATGATCTCCGCCAGCGGCGCGTACTCGAAATTCGTCAGCCCGGGGCCCCACTCGGGGTGCGGGTGGAAGAGGTTCCACAGTCCGCGCCGCCGCGCCTCCGCCTTGAGTTCCTCGATGATCGGCGGATGGAAGTGCGGGTCACCCGATGCGACCATCTGCTCGTGGTACACCGCCTCCGCGGGGTAGATGTGTGAATCCATGAACTCGAGCAGATCCGCCTGGTACTTCTTGGCGCGGTCCGACGTCTCAAACAGGGACATCTGAACTCCTGACAGGTAGGGAGGGAAAACTCGGTGAGCGCTTGTCGAGGTGACTGGCCACGCCTTCGACGAAATCGGCCCCGTGGAAGGCCTGGAGCATGACGCCTTCCGCGCGGGTCACGGAATCGGCGTAGGTGCCGTCCGCATCGTTGCGCAGTTGGCTCTTGATGGTGGCCATGGAGGCCGGGGAGCAGCGGGTCGCCAGATCGGCGGCGTACGCGACAGCGGCGTCGACGACACTGCCGGTGGGGACCAGGTGGTCGAGGAGTCCGATACGGAGTGCCTCCTCGGCGTCCACCATGCGACTCGACAGCAGCAGGTCCGTTGCCCGGCTGTGCCCCACCAGCCGGGGCAGCAGCCAGGAGATCCCGTACTCGGCGATCAGCCCGCGCTGCGCGAATGCCGTGATGAACCGGGCCGAGGGCGAGCCGAAGCGGATGTCGCAGTAGAGCGCCTCCACCATGCCCAGGCCCGCGGCCACCCCGTTGACCGCACCAATCAGCGGTTTGCGCAAGGAAAGCGGCACATCACGCGGCCGGCGCCGCGCCCTGTCCGCCTCGGAGACCTCGGCGGCCGCCTGCAGCCGCTGGAGGTCGGCGCCGGCGCAGAATCCGCGTCCCGCGCCGGTGACCACGACGGCGCGTACGTCCGGGTCGTCCTCGGCGGCGTCGAGCAGTGTGAAGTAGCGGTTTTCGAGCTCGTCGGTCCAGGCGTTCAGCTTGGCGGGCCGGTTGAACGTGAGCACCAGCACGGGCCCGCGGTGTTCGGCGAGGACGAGTTCGTCGGGCGCGCCGGTCATGACTGCGCCAGCAGGGAGTTCTGGTAGCGGCGCATCCCGCGCAGCCACCGGTCGTAGTCCGAGCCCTTGTGCCGGTACATGTCCAGAACCTCTTCGTGCGGCAGGATCAGGAAGCGCTCGTCCTCGATCGCGGCCAGGACGGCGTTGGCGACCTCGGCCGGCTCGAGGACGTCACCCGCGGACGTGACGGCCTGCGTGGCGGCACTCCCCAGGGCGTCCCCGGAGTCCTTCCCCAGGGACAGCATGTTGGTGTTCACCCCCATCGGGCACAGACAGCTGACACGGACCCCGCGATCGCCATAAGTGACACTCAGCCATTCGGCGAAGCCGACGGCCGCGTGCTTGGTGACGGCGTACGTGGCGGAGCCGATCTGGGTGAGCAGCCCGGCCGCCGAGGCGGTGCTGACGAAGTAGCCCTCGCCGCGCTCGAGCCACCGCGGCACCAGCAGCGTCGCCGCACGGATGTGGGCGCGCAGATTCACGTCGATCGAGAGGTCCCAGTCCTGCTCATTCGCATCCAGACCGGGTGCCCCGGCGATGCCCGCGTTCGCGAAGTAGAGGTCGACCGGACCGAACGCGCTTTCCGCCAGAGCGATCAACTGCTCGATCTGCGGAGTGTCCGACACGTCCGCGCCGGCGCTCACGGTGCTTCCCGGATGGTCGGCGTTGACTGAAGCCGATACCGCCCGCGCGGTGTCCGCGTCGAGGTCGGCGACGACGACCCGGGCACCCTCGCGAGCGAGCCGTGCGACCAGCGCGCCACCGATGCCGCCTCCGCCACCGGTGACGATGGCAACTCTTTGTGCAACGTTCACAGCGAACCTCTCCGTGACGGGCCGTGCGGGCCGGGCCACCCCCGAGATGAGGTGACCGTGGTCTCCCCCTGTATAATTGAATCCGACGTCAAGTTCAACTGTCTGGGTGCATCACCGCCCGGAGCAGGCCGGCTCGCCCCGCTGGACTGCGGACAAAGAATCAAGGCGGGCATCGCTGCCCTTTCGCCTGTCCCAGGCGTACGAGCAGCTCACCGAACACGGCTCGACCCGGGCCCGGCGGCCGTGTCGTCGCACCTGCTGACGTTCGACGGCTGCGCAGCCTCGACGACCGCTGCGGCCAGGTGCCGTTCCCGCCCCTGACCTGTCGGCTTACCCATCCGCCTGCGCGCGACGTCACATCCGTGCAGGAGAGGAGAAGGTGAGTGGATCCCGGCGACACCAGGGTGTCGTGAGTGAGGTGGCCGAGCATGAAGGCTCACGCAACCTGATCCGTCGCCGCTGCGGGCACCGGAGTCCAGGTCGTCGAACGGTCGTAGACAGCGGGCTGCGCCCCGGCCGGCGCTACTGCCGGATCAGCGGTGGTCGGGGAACCGCAGGGCGTTCGCCCAGAGCCGGGTGACCGTGGAGACGAGCTCCTCGAAGTCCACCGGCGTACCTTCCTCTTGCCCTTCGCCGCGCACGAAGGCGCTGTAGGCCATGACGCTGACCATGCCCGACAGCGCACGGGAGGCCATCATCGGATCGACGTCACGGTCTGCGACACCCCGCGCCTGAAGGTCGGCGATGCCGCGGGCGTTGCGGTGGATGAACGCGTCCGTGCGCCGGCTTCGGAACCCACGGAACTCCGGCTCCACTTGTGCGACCTGCTCAAGCAGTGCCATCAGCTTCGCGTTCCGTTTATATGCCTCGAGATACGCGCGATTGCTCGCCTCGAGTACCGCATACGGATCGTCGGTACCCTGCACCCGGCCCATGCCGGGGTGCAGCATGTCCTCCTGCGCCTCCAGCAGGACGGCGGCAAGCACCTCTTCCTTGTTGGCGAAGTAGGTGTAGAAGGACCCCGCCGCGCATTGGGCCTCTTTGGCGATGTCGACCAGGCGGGTGTCGAGGTAACCGTCCCGCTCGAACACCTTCCGCGCGGCCTTCACCAAAGCGGCGCGTGTCCGCGCTCCGCGCTTTGTCGTCGGCAGCTCACGAAGCGACGAGAGGGGCGCCATCGGCGGTGCCTTCTCGCTGTAATTCTCCTCGGGCGCAGTGGTATCCATCGCCGAAAGAGTACTTGAATCCGACGCCAGAGTCATGAATTGGCCAGGTCGCCGGTACTCGCTGACAGCAGCACTCGGTTGTGTGGTCTCGTCCGTCAACGGATCTTCAGTTCCGGCGGGCGGGTACGTCGCCGAGCGCGGGGTCGCGGATCAGCTCCGTACGGTCGATGGAGCGCTTGAGGATCTTCCCGCTCGGGCCCTTGGGCAGCGCGTCGACGAACCGGATGATGCGGGGGACCTTGTAGGCGGACAGTCGCTCTCGTGTCCAGTTCGATACCTCGGCGGCACCGAGCTCCGAACCGGGCCGGGCGGCGACGAGCGCGGCGACCTCCTCGCCGTAGTGGTCGTCGGGAACGCCGATCACTGCTGCCTCGACGATGTCCGGGTGCTCGTAGAGAACTTCCTCGACCTCACTCGGGTAGACGTTGTAGCCGCCACGGATGATCAAGTCCTTGATCCGGTCGACGATGCGCAGGTCGCCGTCCGTGTCGATCTCGCCCAGGTCGCCGGTCCGGAACCAGCCGTCGGGCGAGATCACCGCGGCGGTGTCAGCGGGGCGGTTGAAGTAGCCGCGCATCACCGTCGGTCCCTTGATGTGGACCTCGCCGACGGTACCCGGCGGGCACTCGTTGCCGTCGATGTCACGGACCTGGACCTGCAGCCGCGGTACCGCCCGGCCGGTGTACCCGGTCTTGCCGCCGCGGTCGACGTCGTTGAAGGTGCCGAACGCGGTGGTCTCGGTGAGCCCATAGCCTTCGAGGATGGTGCAGCCGAACCGGGCCTCGAAGGCCCGCGCGATCTCCCCGGGGAGCGACGCGCCGCCGGAGACGGCGATACGGAGTTGGGCGAAGTCCGCCGGGTTCGCATCGCCCGCCGCGTGCAGCATCGCGTTCCACATGGTCGGCACGCCGGCCATGATGGTGAGCCGGTCGCGGCGCAGCATCTCCAGCATCGACGCCGGGTCGAATCGGGCCAGCAACGACATCGAGCCGCCCGCTGTCAAGGTCGCCATCATGACCGACGCCTGGCCGAACACATGGAACAGCGGGAGTCCGGTGCCGGTACGGTCGGCGCTCGATCCGCGGCTGCACTCGGCGCCGATCTCCCCGGCGGACAACAGGTTCCCTACCGTGAGCTGGGCACCCTTCGGCCGCCCTGTCGTACCCGAGGTGTACAGGATGGCCGCGGTCTCGTCGCGGTCCCGGTCGACGACGGGGGCGGGGGCGGCATCGGTGACCGTCGCGCCGGGGGACAGCGTCCAGCAGGGCACCTTGAGCGTCGTACCCGCCTCCGCGACGGCGGGGCCGAGGGCGTGCCATGCGATCGCCAACGCACACCCGGCGTCGTCGAGGACGTACTCGGCTTCGGCCCGGGTGGACATCGTGTTGACCGGCACCACGACACAGCCCGCGGCCTGGATCCCGAGGTAGGCCACCACGAACTCGGGCACCGACGGCGCCGCCAGCAGCACCCGGTCCCCCGGGGACAGGCCCGCGGCGGCCAGGGCGTCCGCGTACCGAACGCTTGTGTCGCGCAGTCGCCGGTAGGTCCATTGTTCCGCGCCGCCGCGCAGCGCGATGTTGTCGGGAGTTGCAGCCGCGTGGCGGCAGACCGGGTCGAGAACACTGGCCATGGGCGGTGCCTTCCGAGGATGTGAGCAGGTGATGCAGTGCGGGTCTCCCCCTCGGCCCCTCAGTAGAAATGAATCCGACCTCGACTTCAAGTCATTCGACGTCGGAAATGCCGGCAGGTGCGTATCAGCCAGGCGTCTCGCCGTGGACGACGGCGACGCCACGTCCGGCCGGCGGCGGGACGTGAAGGAGGGTGCAGGCGTCCGGCCGCCTGGTCGGGCAGAGCTGATACCGAAGTGCATGAGCACCGCACTGGGCGGGCGGGAGCACCGCCGCTCGGCCCGCGGGCGGTGTCGATCCCGGGTATGGCCGGTCCCCCGTCGATCGACCTCCCGTCGTTCGGTCGATCGGTCAGGGGGTGATCTTGAAGCGTTCGACGAGTTGGCGGCGGGTGTCGGCGGCACTGGTGTGAAGCACACCCCCGATTCCGATCCGCGCCGCTCCGTCGAGGTTCTGCCGCAGATCGTCGATCATGACTGCCTCCTCGGGTGAGACGCCGAGTCGTTCACATGCGATCGCGTAAATCCGCCGGGAAGGCTTGCGGATCCCGACCTCGGCGGAGATGACGACCGCGTCGGCCACAGCGGCGAGGTCGACGCCATCGTAGGTTCCGGTCCCGAAAGAATTGGACACCAGCGCAACGGGATACCCGGCGGCGCGAAGATCACCGAGCAGGGCGAGCATGTCCTGGTCGATCGACATTCCGGCTTGCATCCGTGCCGTGAGCCCCTCGGCGGGTACGTCGGCGCCGTGGGCACGGAGACGTTCGGCGAATCCCCGCTCGAAGGCTCCGGCGTCGATACGGCCGCACTCATGGTCTGCCAGGAGGGTGCGCGATTGCTGGTCCCGGCTGAGGAGGTCCAGCGGCAGGCGCGGGTCGCCGCCGAGTGAGGCGCCGAAGTCGGTGAACGCTTGCAACACACTGGAGGTGATGACCCCGCCGAAGTCCACGAGAACCGCGGTTCGGGCCTCTTCCACCACGCTCGACACAGTATCCACACCCTCTCTCGCGGCCGGCTTCCCACCGGGCTCGAATCCCGAGCTCCGTGAGCCGGAGTCGACGTGCGCCACGGCCGCAGGGTGACGGGAGCCGGCCTCGCGATCGTTTATAGTTGAATTCGACGTCAAGTTCAACAGCGCGGGAGGCGGCTCGCGGCTGCCGTTGCGGGAAACTGCGCGCGTTCTCGACCTTGACAATCCCCTTCCACAGCTTGAAGCTGACCGACCAGTCGGTATGAAGGGGCGGATCGTGACCGAGCTGAGCATCTCCACCGCTGCGGGCGTGTTCGACGCCACCGTGGCGGGTCCGCCCGAGGGCCGCCCGGTGCTGCTGCTCCACGGCTTCCCGCAGACGCGGCTGGTGTGGCAACGGCAGATCGCGGACTTGGCCGCGCACGGCTACCGGGTGGTGGCACCCGACCAGCGTGGGTACTCCCCCGGGGCCCGCCCCGAGCGGCCCGCGGACTACCGCATGAACGTCCTGGTCGACGATGTGGTCGCGATCACTGAGGAACTGGGCTGGGGGTCGTGCGACCTGGTCGGCCATGACTGGGGAGGCGCGGTGGCGTGGTGGACCGCCGATGCCCACCCCGACCGCGTACGTACTCTGACAGTGGTCTCGACCCCGCACCCCGGCGCTCTGGCCACCACTCTGCGTACCGACAAGGACCAGCGCGAACGATCGCAGTACATGATCGCCTGGCGTGAAACGCCAGCGACCGAGGAGCGCATGCTGGCAGACGATGCAGAGGCGCTTCGCGCCACTTACGCCGGAAAGGTCCCGCAGGCCAGTGCTGAGGCCTACGTGCGTCACTTCTCCCGGCCGGGTGCTCTCGCCGCGGCGCTGAACTGGTACCGGGCCGGTCGCCCCGACGGCGCGATCGGCGTCATCGAGATGCCCACGCTGTACGTCTGGAGCACGCAGGACAGCGCGTTCGGCCCGGCGGCCGCGCGGGAGACCGGGCAGTGGGTCAACGGGCCGTACCGGTTCGAGACCCTCCAGGGCGTCAGCCACTGGGTCCCCGAGGAGGCGCCCGAAACGCTGAGCCGCCTGCTGCTCGAACATCTGCGGGCGCACGGCGAGTCCGGAACCACAGCGAATACCCCCTCTGCCGACTCTCAGAAGAGGTGACCCATGAAGACAGCGCGAACAGCCTGGCGCCGACTCGAGCCCGTACATAGCATGATCTACTTCGCCCCCGCGGGAAGGCGACGGTACGCGGACCTCGGACTGAGCGGGCGCGCCGGGTACTTCGCCTCCCGGAGCGCCGCCTTCGGCCGGGCATCCGCCGAGCTGGTCATCTCCACCTTCTACAACTTCAACCCCGGTCTCGTACGGAGAGCGGTCGACGGGGTCTGGGACGCGGTGACGCCGCAGCAGGTGCTGGACGCGCGGCACGCCGCCGCGAGCGAGGCCCTTCGACGGGCCGGCATCCACGAACTCCCCGCCTTCGACGAGGTCCTGGCGCTGACCCGCAGGGCCGCCGACGCGGCCTGCGAACACGCGCAGGGCCGCCCGCTGTTCGCCGCGCATGCCGCGCTGCCCTGGCCCGAGGAACCGGTACTGCAGCTGTGGCACGCTCAGACGCTGCTCCGGGAGTTCCGTGGAGACGGCCATGTCGCGTGCTTGCTGAGCGAGGGCGTGGGGGGCTTGGAGGCCCTGGTTCTGCACGCTGCCACCGGTGAGGTTCCCGTCGACTTCCTCAAGGGAAGCCGCGCATGGCCCGAGGAGGAGTGGGCCGACACCGAGGAGCGCCTGCGCACGCGAGGTCTCCTCGACGGCGACTCCCTGAGCCCGGAAGGCGTACGCCTGCGCCGGCACATCGAGGACCGCACCGACCGCCTGGCCCTTCCCGCCTACGCCGCCCTGGGTGACGCCGACTGTGAACGTCTCGCCGAACTAGCGAGCCCCTTCGGCCGCGCCGTCGTCGAAGCCGGCCTCCTCAAAGGCTGATCTCCGTCAAGGCCCGCCCGCTCCCTGTCCTGGCGGCTCCCACGCAGGGGCACGAGCTCTCCACGGTGCATGCGTCAATCACCAGACCCCTGTTCAGCCGGGCGGGGCACCACAGAAATCGCTCAACAGGGTGCTCGCATACGATCACTTTCATGATCCCGGATCTCCGGTTGCACGGCACCTTTATCGACAAATGATCAGATGTACCGTCCTCAGGACATCTACCGCCCTCAGCGCGACAAAGGCAGGCCGGCCAGGAGCAGGAGGGGTACCGGCCTGGGTTTCGACTCCGCCTTTGGTGGGCTGATCAATATGCCCCGAACTGCCCTGGCATCGGAACTCAACACACACCACCCCGGTATTTTCTGTCAATTTTTTCATCCTGCATTCCAACACTCGACGCCGCTCACGGATGACGGTATCCTCTGTGCACACAAAAGGAATGAATCGAAACGGTGGGGAGGGTTCTGCGAATGCTCTACATGGCTGGCGATCACTATGCCGCAGATTTCCTGAGGGACATCGAGCAGTATTTGACGTTACGCGGAATCGAGTATCAGCGACTTCCTTTCGATGGAACGGCGCCACTCCAGGAGATCATCCCCGCACTCGTCCAGCGGGTGCGCAGCACTTCATCGGGAAGCGGGATCCTGGCATGCGGGACCGGCATCGGTGTGACCATCGGCGCGAACAGATTCCCCAAAATCAGGGCAGCGCTGTGTGTACAGCCGCAACAGGCGAAGTTCGCCAGGGTGTACGACGACGCGAATGTCCTGTGCCTGGGATCGTGGACCACGACAAATCCCGAGGAAGTACTCGACGCGTGGTTCGGGAATGAGTTCGACGGAGACGCGGACCGTCGGCTGATGATTGAAGAATTTGACGCCTGGTCCTGAGGGGTTTACAGAAATCACCCATCAGTCGGAAGTGGGACTGCTTCCAGCAGGCGCAGATCGCCGATGACGGCGGCCGGAAGCTCGGGGGCTTCTGTCATCAGAAGCTCAATAGGAAACGGTACCAAAGGGTGCCCGCTGAGGTCGGCCACCGAAATCCCTGATGCCAGCGCGATACACATACCCGGTGCACCGTCCCAGATCTTCTGGTGTTCCCTCAAAAAAAGCTGGAACGGTGCGATGCCGGGGATGGCTACACAGGTACGCAAGATATCCAACGTCTGTGACCGTGTATGCGTCTCCACGGTGCACCCCAACGTGCGCAGCGCGTTTTCCCATGGGCGTCCGACGGTTCCGCTCGAGCGAGTGGCTGAGACAATACCCATGGTGTTCTTCTCGGGGGAACGAGCCGGAACTCCGTTCACCGTGACCGCGGCACCCGGCTCGTCCACGCGCACAACCACAGGCGTTCGGTCCGGTCCGAGCTCTGGTGCCACAATGAGTGCGGCCGTCGGCCGGAGGTCCTCCAGCACGCAGACGGCGGCGCAGAACTCGGTCGCGTCCGGCTTCAAGAACTCCCGCGTGCCATCGATCGGATCCACGACCCATACCCGGCCCCGCAGATCCGGCCACGAGGACGGATCCACCTCGCATGCGGTCTTTTCCTCCGCGATGATGGCATCCCGGCGCCGATTTCCGCCGCCGGCCGTCACACGGCCGACGATGAAATCCTGGACGGCTAGGTCGGCTTCAGTCAGTAGGGTCCCGTCCTCCTTGTAGTCCCACGCCACTGATTGCAGACGACGCCGATATCGGCCCAGGAGCGACAACAGCCCTGTCTCAAGATCGTCGAAAACCGCGGAAACGTTGGCGTCGGGCCCAGTCATGTCAACCGTCCCCTTCTTCCTTGCCGGCGCGAGCCGCCTCCTCCGCCTGATTGATGATGCGAAGCAGTCCCCGCAAGGTCATTCCGTCGGCCGCCAGAGGTTCCACAGGGATGTCGATCGAACGCTTCGCCTTGATTCTCACGGCCAACCGGACGGCCGCACTCACGTCGAAATCTGGAAACAGAGAGACAACGGACGCGTCAAGTGCCCCGCGTTCCTCCACGCGACCACCGAGTCCCACAATGATGTCACGCAGCCAGACGGGGATCCGGAACCGCTCGATCACATCGTCCAGGAACTGTAGGAGCGCAGCGGTCTTGTCCACGTGTCCGGCGCGGTGGGGGCCTTCCAGGTCGAACACCCTCAGCCGATAGCGCTGCTCAAGAAACCGTTTTTCAGGGAGTTCCATGCCGAACCCCACGAAGTACCGGTTCGGAACATCTTCATTGAGACTCAGTCGGGAGTGATGCAGGACATTGAGCACATCCCAGTCGCCCAACGAATAGCCAAGGAAAAGCACCGGATGGCGAGCGAACAACTCATGCAGCCCTTTGGCAACATGACTGTACGTCGTTGCGAACGAGAGGTAGTCCTCTTCGGATATGACCAGCAGATCACGACACCTGTCCACGCATCCGTGAACTTTCAGCACCCAGGGCTCGACAGGCTGCTCCGGGATGTAGAGCCACTGCGACTGTTCGCTCAGCGAGAGAATTCGTGGATCGGTACCGGTACCGTCCCGAATGGCGCGTTCCAAGAGCGTGTCGTAGTTACTGGTGGCGAACAGCTTCACGGGCAGTTCAGCAATCTTTCGGTGCAACGCACCGGGACGCCCGGCTCTCCCCACTGATTCCGCCAGCATCTCGTTGAATGTACGATTTCCCAGCACTTGACGGCAGCAGTCCGCCACGCGCAGCGCACTGTAGTCGTTCCGGAGCTGAGCTCTGGACTTCATCGTGCGCTGTAACTCCGGCCAGGAGGGGAGACCGGAGGGGATGGAGACGCCTGCGCCTGCGAAGACTATGCACTTGCCATGCTCCAGTTCGGCAGCAAGCACGGAGAGATCGGGGTCGTCCCTGTAGAGCAGATCAACGCTCGAACTACTGGTCGGCGCCACTGATACGCACCTCCTCCAAGACCCTAGCCGTCCAAGCGGCAACCGACATGCTGTCGTGGAACGCCGCCTTCCGATCTTTGAGGATCGCGTTGAGCCAGAGTTGCTGGGCGGCGATGGGCGAGGGTGGCAATATCGAGTAGCCGGGTTGCAGTTGGGTGTCGGAGTTGAGCGAAGAGTCGGGCCGTACGGTAACGGCCCCGGCCGGGCTCAGCGTGGCGGTGCCTCGACGTCCTGCCACGACGCACAGTTCCTCGGACGGGAACTGGTTCCAACCGAGCTCAACACTGCACAGGAAAGGCGGATCAGCCTGATCACCGTGCGGGTCTCGTGCTTCCAGCAACAGGAGACAGGACTTCTCGAAGGCGGCACTCGACTTGTGCACGGCCTTCAACCTGCACGAGCCGAACAGGTCATGGATCACGGCCAGAGCGTAGGGTCCGAGGTCGCCGGCACATCCCGATCCTCCCGCGTACTCGGGGCGCAGCACCGAGTCGGTCTTGCCGTCGTCCTCCCCGAAGAAGTTGCGTATGTCCTGGTGGTAGTCCTCGGGACCGGGCACGCTCACCCTGATCCGGAAGAACGCCAACCGCCCCAGTGCGCGCTTCGTAATAATCTTCTTCAGCTGTCCCACGCCGGGCAGATGCCCGATCAGCGGAAGTGCCAGGATGTTGCGTCGGGACTCTTCGGTCGCTTTCACCAGCTCTTCCGCCTCGGCGGCGCTCAGCGCCACGGGTTTCTGCAGGAGGACATGCTTTCCGGCACGTATGGCGGCAAGGGCCGACTCGGTGTGGGCGGAAGGCCAACTGGCAACGATGATGGCGTCCACAGTCGGGTCGGCGAGGATTTCCCTCGATGAGGCGATCCTGGCACTGGTCAGACGGTACCGCTCGCGCAGCAGATTCGATCGATTCTCATCGAGGTCACACAAAGAGACAACTTCGGCCGGCGCTCCCGATGGATCGGATGCCTGAATTCCGGGCAGGTGCGCGAAGGCGGATATCCCGCCACACCCGATGATCCCGATGCGAACTGTCATTTCACCTCCTCGAGCCCCCTCGATGCGAATATTTGCCAAACTTACAGCATGCGAGGGGTGTGCATTACTGGTTGCTGGATTACTCGATGCCCGACCACGCGCCGTTGGGGATCGCCTGCAACTGCTCCTCTATCCATATGCGCGGGTCCCGGCCAAGTGTTCGACGTTTGATCTCGGCGCTGCGGATGCTCCGGCTCTGGGCAGGCATGCGATAAGCCTGCGCAATGGACTCGGCAGTCTGCCGTATGTCGAACGGGTTTACGGTGAGGGTCAGGTCGCCGATCTCCTCATGGATGCCCGCATTCTCCGAGAGGATCACCACCGGATCATTCCGGGAGATGATCGCGCCTTCCTTGGCGACGATGTTCAGCCCATCGAAGATCGGATTTATCAGAAACGCGTCCGCCACGCTGAGAAGGGCTAAGGCAAGTGCCCGGTCGGGCGCCATGGGGTCGTCTGCGATGAACAGACGCACGGGGCCGTCGTTCGCATTGCCACACTGCGCCTCATTGATCCGGTCCGCAATCCGACGGCAATCACGAAGGTAGTCCAGGTAATCGTCGCGCCATGCCCGAGTCGGAGTGAGTACTGCGGGGAACCAGACTTTCCGTGCGTCCTCGGGATTGGCTCGCAGGAACTCTTCGATGGCCAGCAGTCCGCGCAACGGGTTCTTCCACAAGTCCGCCCTGTCCACGCGGCCCAGCGTCCATCGTCCGGCTGCCATCCGGCGCAGTTCGTCCTGCCAGGTTCGAAAGGCCCGAGTCCGGGTGCCCAGCAGAACGTCTTCCGCATCGACCGCGGCCGGCGAGGTGATGACCCGCGTCTCGCGGCCTTGCCCGGGGGAGCGCACGCCGTCCGGCTGTACATCGACGCCTGGGAGGAATCGCTCACAGCAGGCGAGGAAGGCGTCTGCCCACCGCTTGCTGTGGAATCCCACGACGTCGTACTCAAGCATCGCCTGCAGCATTTCGGTGCGTACCGCGACAGGGAGCGCGCCGAAGACGTCCGGTTGACACCAGCACACGTGATGAAAGTAGAGCAGCGGAGGCAGACCTCCGGGCTTGGTCCTGCGCAGCTCCTGCGCGAGGAGCAGGAGGTGGTAGTCCTGTACGAGTACCGGACTCTGTTCCGAAAATGCGGCTACCGTCTGAGCGAATCTGGCATTGACGTCCCGAAACGAGTTCCAGGAGGTCAGCAGCCCCGCAGTCCAGTTCGGCTCACAGCTCAGCCGGAACAGATAGTGGAACAGCATGGCGAGCTGGCCGACGGACACAGTCTCGTAGTGCTGTTTGTGCTGATCGGCAGGAAGGTTGATCGGCAGCATTCTGACATTGTCTGCAACCCCTGAGCATAATTTCCCTGAAGGGTGTTCGAATGCTATTCGCCTGTCGCCTTCCGTGCGTGCCGCGAAAATCCACCGTCCGCCGATTTCCTTGAGTCCGGGAAAGACCACGGGGACAAGTCCGTTCGGTCCGGTCGCCGTGAAGTCGCTGTCACCGTTACCGGCGGCCTTCTCGAAAGCGATCGGTCCACGATTCGAGCACACGGTTACCCCTGGCCGCTCCATTTCAGTCCCCCCGATTGACTGAGGTACGTCCACCGAGTCCAATCGTCCCCCGCGTCGCCAGTGTTGTCCAGAGCGCAGTACGCCCAGGTTCACGGTGTCTCAATAGCTCATTTGCACTCCCTTGCGGGTCGAAGCGCCCGGACGTCGTTGCGAAATCTTCCGTGGTGCTGCCGTGCGCCTCGACTGATCATTCAGCCGTACATGTGTCCAATGATCTTTCAGGGAGGTGCTTCCTGTGGAGCCGCAGTTCGGCTTGGAGCCGTCGCCAGTTATCCGGTGGCTGGATTCCTCGAATTCACGTGCGGATCCAAGGCTGCTCGGCAGGCTGCGACCTGCACGTCCGTGTACGCGAGCAGATAGACGGCCCGCACCCCGGAGTCGGGATGGGCTCGGAAATAGTCCACGACCGCCTCCGCCAGCGCTTCGGCCGTCTTCTTCGGATCACTGTTGCCGTCCCCCGTTCCGAGCAGAGGAAGTACGACGGACCGAAGATCCTCACCCGCGTTGTTCAACCGCTCGATTGCGATGAGCACGTTGCGTACGCATCGTCCGAGGTCCATGACCTGCCGGAAGCCCGAGGCCGGTTCACCTTCCACCGCAGCGACATGCGCGATCCGCCGCACCTGATGGCTGTCTGTCAGTTCCCCTGCTCCGGTTACCAGCACCTGACCTGCCGCTACCTGGTGCTGACCGTTCATGCACTCGGCCAGTTCCAGAGCGATGGTGTCGTGGACCAGGTGGCCCAGGGCGTTCCGTCGGCCACCGTGATAGCGGATGGTTGCCGAGATCGTGTGCTCGGTCACCCGGGACATTTCCATGCGGGTGTTCTCCGGGTTCACCCACAGATCCGTCCCGAGCACATTGGCCAGGTCTCCGGTGATCATTCCCAGGCGGTGCCTGCGGTCGGCCGGCAAGGAGAACTCGTACCGGGTGGTCCGGGTCAGCGGTACGGCGGTTTGTGCCGGCATTGCTCCGGCCGTCAACTGCCTGCGGAGCCGGGCGTTCTCCCGGACCGCGGCTTTGAGTTCCCCCGCGAGCTGGTCACGCGAACGTGTTCTCGCCAGCCATGTGAAGGACGCGGCCATGAAGAAGGCGGCGAACCCCGCCGCCCCTCCGAGCCCGAACCCCATCGACCGCCCCTCCGAGAACGAATCCGGAAAGGTGGAGAAGAGAAACAACGCGCCTGCCAGGGAGTACAACAGTATGGAGGGCAGTTGCAGCGCGTGCTGTCGGTCGGCTCGCTCCGGGCCGGAGGCCCAGATCTGCAGCGCAACACCGGCCCCGATCAGCACTGCGGTCACACCAAGCAAGAGCGAACTCACGGCCTGCCCCTCCCCTGGCACCCTCCGAAGCCTCAGCGTAGGCGCTGCCTCGTTTGCGTGGGGACAAACCGGCATGTTCTTCGGGCGCCCGCATTGACGACCCCTGGCCCCCTCTCCTCGCAGAGCCAAGTGCCCAACTTCGGCAGGTCATCGGATCGGTGGCGCCCAACACCTCCCAGTCGTCGGCCCAGCCGATGATGTGGCCCCGGACGGCGGCGGCAAGCATGTCCTCCCACTGACGCGCCGGGGACGACGTAGCGGGCTTCATCCGCGACAGCCGCCGCACGCCGAGCAGGCACAGGCCGGAGCCGTCGAAGGGCGTTGGATCACGGTCAGCCCAGAAAGCTCAGTCGAACTTGGCGGTTGACGTTATCGATATTTGTGTCCACCAGGCAGACCGACTGCCAGGTGCCGAGCTCAAGACGGCCGCCGATGACCGGCAGGGTGGCGTGCGGCGGGACGAGGGCGGGTAGGACGTGGTCCCTGCCGTGGCCCGGGCTGCCGTGGCGGTGCTGCCAGCGGTCGTCGGCCGGGAGCATTGTGTGCAGGGTGGCGAGCAGATCGTCGTCGCTGCCCGCGCCGGTCTCGATCACGGCGATGCCGGCAGTCGCGTGCGGGACGAAGATGTTGAGCAGGCCGTCCCTGCCGCCCGCGGTGTCCCTGAGGAACTGTTCGCAGGCCTGTGTCAGATCGGTCACCGTCTCGGTGGCGCCGGTGGTGACGGTCAGGGTCATGGTGGTGAATGGTCCGGGCATGGGTCCATCTTCTCGTTCATTCCGCAAGATCGCGCGTCCGAGGTACGAGACGCCATTGACCCGATCCGGAACGGGTCGCTACGTTCTGCCGCATGTTGCGTACAGCTCTGCTCACCACGCGCGGTCATATCGACCTGCTGCGGGTGGCCTCCGCCGCGTGTTGTCGCGGCTGCTGACGCCCTTTCACGCGCTTTCCACGCGCCCGCTGCCTCCTTCTGCCTCACCTCGCTGAACCCGTTCCGCGGACGTCGTCACGCCGTGCACGGGCGCTGAGGCACATCCCCCCGCCTGTGGAGCCTCCATGACCGTCGGCCATGCCCCGCCGGATATATCGCCAATTTCCCAGTACCTTCCCTCGCCCGAGCTGGAGCCGGTCACCCCGCTCTCCGCCCCCGGCCGCCGCCGTCTCGCCGTACCGCGCTGGCTGCGCCGCACCGTGGGCCCGCTGCTGCTGCTCGCCCTGTGGCACGTGCTGAGCGCGACCGGCGTGCTGCACCGGGACACGCTTGCTTCCCCCGGCACCATCGCCCGCGCCGCCGGGGATCTCATCGCCGACGGCACCCTTCCCGCGGCCATGGGCATCTCGCTCCAACGCGTCGCCGTCGGGCTGCTGCTGGGCGGAGTCATCGGCAGTCTCGAAAGGCTGTTGCTGCAATGGCGACCGACGTTCACCGGAAAGTAAGTCGCGAGGCGGCCGTACGGGTCGAGGGGCTGACCCGCGCCTTCGACGGCCGGCCCGTCATCGGCGACCTCGAACTGACCCTTCGCCCGGGCGAGTTCACTGCGCTGCTGGGCCGCAGCGGCTGCGGCAAGTCGACACTCCTTCGCGTACTGGCCGGGCTCGACCGGGAGATCCAGGGCACCGTTCTCGTACCCAGACGGCGTGCCGTCGCGTTCCAGGCGCCGAGGATGATGCCTACGTGCAACGGCTGCGGCGGGCGCAGGACTGGGTGTTCAAGCACCCCAAGAAGTGGGCGAAGGTCTGGGCGAAGGCCACCGGACTGCCGTACGAGGTCGCCCTGGACGCGGTGAAGCGTACGTACGGCAAGCGGGTGCCGGTGGCGTTGGACAAGCCCGCGATCGCCTCCGAGCAGACGATCGCCGACACCTTCGCCGCCCTGAAGCTCATTCCGCGCCCCTTCGTCTTCGCCGACTACGTGGACACACGCTTCAACAAGGCGCTGCCGCCCTCCACTTCCGCGCCGCGCAGCTATGGAAAGGGGTCTTCCTGACGTCGTTCAGGAACTCGCCGTCGGCGCCTGCCGCAGCGCCTCGATCAGCACCTCCACCGACGGGCGCCCGCGCGAGGCCGCGCGTACCGCCACCACCACATGGCGTTCGACCACGTCGTCGAGCGGCACGGCCACGATCCCCTCGGAACGCAGCCGCAGCATCAGCCCGGTCAGCGGTGCCACTCCGAGTCCCGCTCCGACCATGGCCAGCGAGGTCGCGGTGTCGGTCACCTCGTGGGCGACCCGCGGTTCGAATCCGGCCCGGCGGCAGGCCGTGCGTACGGCACGGCCGTAGTACGTGTGCGGCGCCGGCAGGATCCAGTCCCGCTCGGCCAGTCCGGTCAGCCGCCAGGACGTCCCGGCGGGCGGTGCCCCGGCCGTCGGCACGGCCACCGCGAAGCGCTCGGAGTGGAGCCGTACCAGATCGGCGGCGGCGTCCCGGGCGAGCGGGGCGTCGGGGTAGTCGAGACCGAGCGCCAGGTCGACCCGCCCGGCGGATACCTCGGCATGGGCCTGGTCGACATCCACCTCCTGGCTCACCACGCGCACACCCGGGTGGTGCTCGCCGAGCCATCGCAGCGCGGGCGGCAGGAACGCCGCGGCCGCCGTACCGAACACCCCGAGCCGCAGCCGTGCCGCGATCTCCGTGCGGGTGCGCTCGATCGCGGCCGCCGCCTCGGCCTGGGCCCGCAGGATGCGCCCCGCGTGCACGACGAGGGTGTGCCCGGCGTCGGTGAGCTCGACCCGGCGTCCCACCCGCCTGATCAGCTGGGCGCCCGCCGTGCGCTCCAGCTGGGCGAGCTGCTGGGAGATCGCGCCGGGGGTGTAGCCGAGCGCCGCGGCGGCGGCCGTCATGGTGCCGCAGCGGGCGAGTTCGACCAGCGCGCGCAGATGCGCTCCACCCAGTTCCATAGAGAGGATCTAAAAGATCGACTGCTGAAACTGTCAATGGACGCGAAGAGTCGGACGCGTCCACCATGCAGTCATGGGTCACAGCGCTGAGGACGCCGCAGAGGTCGTCATCATCGGCGGTGGCGTCGTGGGAGCCAGCATCGCCTTCCATCTCGCCGAAGCCGGGGTACGCGACGTCCTGGTCCTGGAGCGCGACGAACCCGCCTCCGGATCGTCGGGCAAGCCGATCGGCGGGATCCGCGCCCAGTTCTCGGACCCGCTCAACATCGAACTGGGACAGCGCAGTCTGCAGGCCTGGCGGGCGTTCACCACCCGCCCCGGGGCCGATATCGGCATCGCGAGCGTCGGCTATCTGTTCCTCCTCGGCACCGAGGCGGAGGTGGCGACGTTCCAGCAGGCCGTCGGCGTGCAGAACGAGCTCGGCGTCCGCAGCAGGATCCTCACCCCCCGCGAGGCGCACAAGCTGTGCCCCTATGTGGATCCGCACTCCATCGCCGCCGCTGCCCACTCCCCCGACGACGGCTATGCGCTGCCGAAGGCGGCCGTGCACGGCTATCTGCGCGGGGCCGGGCGTCTCGGCGCGAGAATCCGTACGCACTGCACCGTCACCGGCATCGATGTCGACGGCACCCGGGTGCGGGCGGTGCGTACGACATCGGGCTCGGTGCGCACCTCTACGGTGGTCTGCGCCGCCGGTCCCTGGTCCGCGGCGGTCGGTGCGATGGCCGGCGTGGAGCTGCCCGTCACCCCGCTGCGCCGCCAGATCGCGCTGACCGGCCCACTGACCCCCGCGCCGCCGCGGATCCCCTTCACCCTCGACTTCGACTCGACGCTCTATTTCCACAACGACAGCGCGGGCGGTCTGGTCCTCGGCCTGTCCGACCCGCGCCAGGAGCCGGGGTTCGGGCGGGAGTTCAGCCGGGAGTGGCTGGAGCCGTTCCGCGAGGCGGCGCGCAGGAGGGCCCCGGCGCTCGCCGGTCTGGAGGCGAGGAGCGGCTGGGCGGGGCTGTACGAGATGACTCCGGACCGCAATGCGCTGATCGGCCGCTCGGGCGACGTCGACGGCTTCCTGTATGCCACCGGATTCTCCGGGCACGGATTTCTGCAGGCGCCCGCGGTCGGCGAGATCGTCCGCGATCTGTACCTCGACACGACGCCCGTCATCGATGTCGGACCCCTGTCGGCGGCCCGTTTCCAGGGCCGAGCGACCGTCCGCCCCGAGGCGCACATCATCTGAGCCCCGCACGATCGAACCGGAAGGAGGACGGAATGCTCCCCACCTGGCGACTGCGGGCCGCGTTCGCCCGTCGGCTCTCGGACATGTACGGGGCGGAAGTCCCCGCGTACACCACGCTTCTGGAGGTGTCGGCGCAGGTCAACGACGTGGTGGTCGGCAAGGACGGCGACGCGGGACGGCTCGGCGGCATCGAGCGGGTCACCGCGGAGCGGCACGGCGCCATCCGCCTCGGCACACCGCGCGAGATGCGCCAGGCCGCCCAGATCTTCGCGGCGCTCGGCATGCAGCCGGTGGGCTTCTACGATCTGCGCGAGGCCGCGGCGAGCTCCGTGCCGGTCGTGTCCACCGCGTTCCGGCCCATCGACGCCGAGGAGCTGGAGCGCAACCCCTTCCGGGTCTTCACCTCCATGCTCACCACCGCCGACCGTCGGTTCTTCGACGCCGGCCTGGAGGCCCGCCTCGAGTCGTTCCTGGGCCGGCGCGAGCTCTTCCCGCCCGAGCTGCTGGAGCTGGCCGCGCGCGCCGAGCGGGAGCAGGGGCTCGACGAGCCGTCCGCGGAGCGCTTCCTCGCCCTGGCGGTGGCCGCCTTCGAGCTGTCCCCCGAGCCGGTCGACCGCGCCTGGTACGCCGAGCTGGAGCGGATCTCGGCCGTCGCCGCCGATATCGGTGGGGTGCGCAGCACTCATATCAACCACCTCACACCGCGGGTGCTCGACATCGACGAGCTCTACCGGCGCATGGGCGAGCGCGGCATCACGATGATCGACCGGATCCAAGGGCCACCGCGCTGGGACGGGCCCGATGTGCTGCTGCGCCAGACCTCGTTCCGCGCACTGGCCGAACCACGCCGCTTCCGCGAGCCGGACGGCAGCGTCGTCGAAGGCTCTCTGCGGGTGCGCTTCGGCGAGGTCGAGGCACGCGGCATCGCGCTCACCCGCGCGGGCCGTGCCCGCTACGACGAACTGATCGGCGAACCCGCCGAGGTGTGGGCCGAGCGCTTCCCGCGCACCGAACGCGAACTCGCCGTCCAGGAGCAGGCGTTCTTCCGCTATGAACCGGCCGACGACGGTCCACGGGACGGCCGCACCCCGCCACAGGATCTCGCAGGCCTCATCGACGGGCGCTGGCTGAACGCCAACCCCATCGTCTACGAGGACTTTCTGCCCCGGTCGGCCGCGGGGATCTTCCAGTCGAACCTCACCGACGAAGGCACCAGGGACACCACCGCCCGGGGCGCCCACTACGACCAGCAGTGGCTCTCCGGCGTACTGGAGCGCCCCGTACACGACCCCTTCGATCTCTATGCCGCTCAGCAGGACAGCTCACTTCAGCAGGCCCGCCGGGCCATCGGACTCCCCAAGGACACGCCGTGACCAGCAACAGCACCACGCTCCCCGACACTGATTCGCTGCGCGCCCGGGCCAGGGAGAGCCTGCTCGGCTGCGGCGCGGGGCTGCCCGCACAGGGCGGCGATGTCATCGCCCGTACGCCGTTGACCGGCGACACTCTCTTCACCCTGCCCGCCACGTCCGACGAACAGGCGGACGCGGCGATCGCGGCGGCGGACGCGGCGTTCCGGCAGTGGCGCCCGGTCCCGGCGCCGCAGCGCGGGGCGCTGGTCAAGCGTCTTGGCGAGCTGCTGACCGAGCACAAGGAGCAGCTCGCCGACCTGGTCACCATCGAGGTGGGCAAGATCCGCTCCGAGGCACTGGGCGAAGTACAGGAAATGATCGACATCTGCGAGTTCGCGGTCGGGCTCTCGCGGCAGCTGTACGGACGGACCATGGCCTCCGAGCGCCCCGGCCACCGGCTCTCGGAGAACTGGCACCCGCTGGGCGTGGTCGGCGTGATCTCCGCCTTCAACTTCCCGGTCGCCGTCTGGTCGTGGAACACCGCGATCGCGCTGGTCTGCGGTGACACGGTCGTCTGGAAGCCCTCGGAGCTCACCCCGTTGACCGCTCTGGCCTGTGCCGCGCTGCTCGCCCGCGCGGCCGCCGACACCGGTGCACCCGACGGAGTGCACCGGCTGCTGCTGGGCGCCCGCGAAACGGGCGAGCGACTGGTCGACGACGAGCGCGTGGCGCTGGTGAGCGCGACGGGATCGGTACGGATGGGGCGCGAGGTCGCCCCGCGGGTGGCCGCCCGCTTCGGCCGCTGTCTGCTCGAACTGGGAGGAAACAACGCGGCGATCGTCACCCGCTCCGCCGATCTCGACCTCGCCGTGCGCGGGATCGTCTTCTCCGCGGCGGGCACCGCCGGCCAGCGCTGCACCAGTCTGCGCCGGTTGATCGTGCACGAGGACGTGGCGGACCAGCTGGTGGAGAAGATCGTCCACGCATACGGCCAGCTGCCGCTCGGCGACCCGTTCGACGGGGCCACCCTGGTGGGCCCGCTGATCTCGGCGAGCGCGCACCGGGGCATGACCGAGGCGCTGACGGCGGCCGAGGCCGACGGCGGAAAGATCCTCACCGGCGGCGAGCGGAAGCTGGCGGAGCAGGCGCCCGAGGCTGTGTACGTACGGCCCGCGGTGGTGCGGATGCCGGCGCAGACGGACATCGTCCGCCGGGAGACCTTCGCCCCGATCCTCTATGTGCTGACCTACCGGACCCTGGAGGAGGCTGTCGCGCTGCAGAACGGGGTTCCGCAGGGCCTGTCCTCCAGCATCTTCACGCAGGACCAGCGGGAGGCGGAGCGCTTCCTGGCCGCCGACGGCTCGGACTGCGGCATCGCGAACGTCAACATCGGCACCTCGGGTGCCGAGATCGGCGGGGCGTTCGGTGGCGAGAAGGAGACCGGTGGCGGTCGCGAGTCGGGCTCGGACGCCTGGAAGGCGTATATGCGCCGGGCGACGAACACTGTGAACTACTCGGACAGTCTGCCGTTGGCGCAGGGAGTGAACTTCCTCTGAGGCCCCCTTCCTCCGAACCCTCCGAACCCTCCGGATGGGCGCGACCCCTCGGGTGGGCGCGATCCCTCCGCGTGGGCGCGGTCCCTCCGGGGGCGGGAAGATCCACGAACCCCTCACGGTTGGTAGAAACGTGAACAACTTCGGGGTCCGAGACGTGGACGTGGTCGTCATCGGCGCCGGACAGGCTGGGCTGTCCGGCGCCTACCATCTGCGGCGTGCCGGACTGGTGCCGGACCGCGACTTCGTGGTCCTCGACCACGCCCCGCGGCCGGGCGGCGCCTGGCAGTTCCGCTGGCCCTCACTCACGTACGGCAAGGTGCACGGCATGCACGCGCTGCCGGGCATGGAACTCACCGGCGCGGACGGCACCCGGGCCTCGTCCGAGGTGATCCGCGAGTACTTCACGGCGTACGAGGAGCGCTTCGATCTGCGCGTCCACCGGCCCGTCGACGTCCGCGCGGTGCGCGAGGGCGAGGGCGGGCAGCTGCTCGTCGAGACCTCGGCCGGGAACTGGTCGGCGTGGGCCCTGATCAACGCGACCGGCACCTGGGACCGCCCGTTCTGGCCGCGCTATCCCGGTCAGGAGGCCTTCGGCGGGCGCCAGCTGCACACCGTGAACTACCCGGGGCCCGAGGAGTTCGCCGGACAACGGGTGATCGTGGTGGGCGGCGGGGCCTCCGGGACCCAGCATCTGATGGAGATCGCCGAGGTGGCGGCGGACACCACCTGGGTGACGCGACGGCCGCCCGTCTTCCGCGAGGGGCAGTTCGACGAGGACGCGGGGCGGGAGGCGGTGGCCATGGTCGAGGATCGGGTACGCCGTGGACTGCCGCCGCTGAGCGTGGTCTCGGTGACCGGGCTGCCCCTCAACGACGCCGTGCGGCGCGCCCGCGCGTCGGGCGTTCTGGACCGGCTGCCGATGTTCGACCGGATCACGCCGACGGGCGTGGCCTGGGACGGCGGGCGGACCGTGGAGGCGGATGTGATCCTCTGGGCGACCGGCTTCCGCGCGGCGATCGACCATCTCACGCCGCTGAGGCTGCGTGAGCCGGGCGGCGGCATCCAGATCGACGGGACCCGCGCCGTACGGGACGCCCGTGTCCATCTCGTGGGTTACGGGCCTTCGGCCTCGACGATCGGCGCCAACCGGGCCGGGCGGGCGGCCGCCCGCGAGATCACACGGCTGCTGGGGGCACCGGGGCGGCCGGAAGTGCCGAAGCCGTCCGAACTGCCGGAGCACTCCGAGCCGCCGGAGCCGCCGGAACTGCCGGAGCTCCCGGAGCCCGCGCCGGCTCTGGCCTGAGGCCGGTCAGCCGCTGCTGCCCTTGCGCTCGGCGTTGAACTCGTCCACGTTGCGCTGATGCTCCCGATAGCTGGCGGTGAAGCGGGTGTCCCCCGGCGCCACGGTGACGAAGTAGAGCCAGTTCCCCGGTGTCGGGCTGACGGCCGCGTGCAGCGCCTGCTCCCCCGGGTTGTCGATGGGGGTCGGCGGCAGGCCCAGGCGCTGATAACTGTTGTACGGGCTGTCGATCTTGGTGTCGGCGGCCGTGGTGTCCAGCGTGCTGCGGTTCAGCGCGTAGTTCAGCGTCGAGTCCATCTGCAGCGGCATCCCCTTCGCGATCCGGTTGTGGATGACCCGGGCGACCTTCCCCATGTCCTGGGGCGTGTCGGCCTCGGCCTGCACGATGCTCGCGATGTTCACCGTCTGATAGGCCGTCATCCTGCTGCGCTGCGCGCCACCTGTGAGGCGATCGGACCCCAACCGCGTGTTGGCGGTGTTGACCATATAGCTGAGCAGGCTCGTCGGCGTGGTCTTGGCGTCGATGGGATACGTGGCCGGGAAGAGGTACCCCTCGGGGTTGCCCTTGGCTTCGGCGGGCAGCCCCAGCTTCGCTGTGCCGGCGGCCTTCGCGGTGGTGCCGGGCGGCTGGTCGAGGGCCTTGTCGACGGCAGCGTATACCTGTGAGGCGCGCCAGCCCTCGGGGACGAGCAGCGTCCGCTTCCCCTGGGCGGCCTGCTTCAGCAGCAGCGGCACCAGCACCGCGGCGCCCAGCGCAACGATCGCGCCCAGGGTCAGGACCAGCCGGCCGCGGCGGCTCAGCCGGAGCCTGCGGCCGGGCGCCGCCGACGGTGGTTCGTTCCTCATACGGGCACGCTAACCCGTGGCGCGCACCGTTCCCGACACCCGGCCCGGCGCGACCCGGCCCCGCAGCCCCCGGCCGTACGACCGTCCCCTACGGCGCGAAAGGCGCTAGCGCGGCGAACTCCGGCACGACCTGGACCGCTCCGGCGAGCGCGTCGAGGGTGCGCCGCACCCGGCTCAGCGGATGGTCGGGGAACTGCGCGTCCCACTGGACGTGGTCGGCGGCATGGAAGGGCAGACCGCCCTGAACATCGGGTGCGTAAGGGTGGGGCCGGAAGTACTTGTCATGGCCGACCTGGGTCATCACCATGGCCTCCCGCATCCCCGTCATGCCGCGCTCGGGCGCCTGGATCTTGACCACGGTGCTGCAGTTCGCACGCGGCACGGTGAAACTGCCGATGAACGCCTGGCCGCTGGGCTGTCCCGGCAGCGGCAGTTTCAGTATCTGCTTCAGCGCCGGCAGCTGTCCCAGCGACTTGACCGAGGCCTCGATCAGGCCGCCGCCCGCGTCGGCGGTCAGCCGGGTGAGCGCGGCACGCAGCGCGGGACCGTCGTCGAGCGAGGCGGGCAGGTCCGGCGGCAGCCCGAAGAAGTGGAGCGACAGCACATCGCCCTCGTCATTGGCCCATACGTCGTGGTCGACGGGCCGGTACCCGGGCAGTTCAACGCCAAGAAGAGCTCTCATGCGCGGTGATCATGCCGTACCCGTAAGGACGCCGGTCCGTCAGGGGGCAACAGCAGGAGCCAACTGCGCGTCCCTGCGGACCAGTTCGGCATAGCGGCCGTCCCGGTCGAGCAGTTCCTCGTGACTGCCGCGCTCGGCTATGCGCCCCGCGTCCAGGACCACGATCTGGTCGGCGTCCCGGACCGTGGAGAGCCGGTGGGCGATGGTCATGGTGGTCCGGCCCGCCGAGAGCGCGTCGATGGCCTGCTGCACCGCGTACTCGGTGCGGGTGTCCAGCGCGCTGGTCGCCTCGTCGAGGATGAGGACGGGCGGGTCGCGCAGAATCGTCCTGGCGATGGCGAGGCGCTGCTTCTCACCGCCGGAGAACCGGTAGCCACGCTCGCCGACCAGGGTGTCGTAGCCGTCGGGCAGGGACGCGATGTGGTCGTGGATCTGGGCGGCGCGCGCCGCCGCCTCAATTTCCGCGTCGGTCGCGTCCGGTTTCGCGAAGCGCAGATTCTCCGCGACCGAGGCATGGAAGAGATATGTCTCCTGGGAGACGACGCCCACGGCGCGGGCGAGGGTCTCGAAGTCGAGCTCGCGTACGTCGACTCCGTCGAGTGTGACTCTGCCGCCCGTGACGTCGTACAGCCTGGGCACCAGATAGCTGAGCGTGGACTTGCCGGAGCCGGTGGGCCCGACGACGGCGAGGCTGCCGCCCGCCGGCACGGTCACCTCGATTCTGTCGAGGGTCGGCCGCGTCTGTTTGTCCTCGTAGCTGAAATCGACGTCCTCGAACCGGACCTCGCCGCGGATCTTCTCCAGCCGGACCGGCTTCTCGGGTTCGGTGATGTCCACCGGCAGGTCGAGATACTCGAAGATCCGCTGGAAGAGCGCGAGCGAGGTCTGCATCTGCACTCCGGTGGAGAGCAGGCTCACGGCCGGGCGGAACAGGCCCTGCTGGAGCGAGACGAAGGCGACGAGCGTGCCGATCGATATCGCGGGTCCGCCGGACTGGAGCGCGAGGCCCGCGGCCCAGTAGATCAGGGCGGGCATGGCGGCCATGACGATGCCGATGGTCGACATCCGCCACCGCCCGGCCATGCTGGAGCGCACTTCGAGGTCGACGAGCCGCTCGGACTCCTCGGCGAAGGACTTGGTGAGCGAGTCCGCCCGGCCCATGGTGCGGCCGAGCAGGATGCCGCTGACGGAGAGCGACTCGGTGACCGTGGCGGCCATGGCAGCCATCTGCTTCTGGCGGTGCGTGGTGATCTTCTTGCGCTCGCGGCCGACCCGCCGGCTGATCCAGACGAATACCGGCAGCAGGAGCAGCGAGACGGCGGTGAGCCGCCAGTCCAGCGCGAGCATCGCGACGACGGTGGCGACCACGGCCGTGAGGTTGGAGACCAGGGAGGTCGCCGTGGAGGTGACGGTCGCCTGCATGCCGCCGATGTCGTTGGCGATGCGCGACTGGACCTCTCCGGTGCGGGTCCTGGTGAAGAAGGCGAGCGGCATGCGCTGCAACTGGGCGTAGACCGCGGTGCGCAGGTCGTGCATGACGCGCTGGCCGACGGTGGTCGAGATCAGCGTCTGGAGCACGCCGAAGACGCTGGTCATCACCGCCGTGAGGATCATGCCGAGGGCGAGCAGGCTGAGGAGCCCGGTGCGGCCCTGCGGGATCGCGGTGTCGAGGATCTCGCGCAGCAGGAACGGCGAGGCGACCGAGACGAGCGACGCGGCGCCGACGAGCAGGCCGACGACGGCGAGGCGGCCGCGGTAGGGACGGAAGAGCCGGAGGATGCGCCGCACCTGGGCGGGCGGCTGCTCCGGGTCCTTGGCCGGGGGTGTCCAGGTGATCGGTTCGGGGTGCATGGGCTCCTTCGGTGGGTCGCGGGCGACGATGGGTCGCGCAGCAAAGATTTTAAGAGCATAGCTCACTGTTACCTATACTCACAATGAATCCGGTCCTGATATTGTTCCGGTATGGAGCCAGGATCCCTCACCGCACCCGACGCCGACGGCCTGCTGGCCGAGCAGCTGCTGCGGCTGACCCGACGGCTCCACCGCAGCCAGAAGCGGCAGCTGGAGTCGGCCGACATCGCGATCACCCCCGCGCAGTCCCGTCTGCTGCGCACCCTCGCGCACTACGACCAGCCGCCGCGCATGGCCGATCTCGCGGCCCGCCTGGAGGTGGTCCCCCGCGCCGTGACCAGCCTCGTCGACGGCCTGGAGGCGAGTGGCTGCGTCCGCCGCGCGCCCGACCCGACCAACCGCAGGGTCATCCGGATCGAGCTGACCGACACCGGCCGCGCCACGCTCAGAGCACTGCGCAGCGCGCGCCGCGCAGCCGCAGAGGACATCCTGGCTCCATTGACCGCCGACCAGCGCGAGGTGCTCGGCGGGCTGCTGTCCACCCTGGTCGATGGGCCGGGACCACGCTGCTGACGCCGCCGAGGGGGCTCGCGAGATGCCGCTGTTTGAGCCGAAGCCGGAAGCCCTCCGCCCGGACCGTCCGCGGACGGCGTCGCCCGACCGGGTCCCCGAGCGTCGGGCCCCGGGCACGCCTCAGCCGCTGCGCGGCGAGCTGATCGCCCTCCTCGGCGCGGACAAGGTGTACTGGAAGATCTCCGACCTCGTGCGGTACGCGTCGGACGCCAGCCCCTACCGCTTCGTCCCCCAGGTCGTGGTGGTCCCCGAAGACATCGACGACGTCTCGGCCGTCCTCTCCTACGCACACGGCAAGGGCCGTGACGTCGTCTTTCGGGCGGCGGGGACCTCACTCAACGGCCAGGCGCAGGGCGAGGACATCCTGGTCGACGTCCGCCGCCACTGGGCCGGCATCGAGGTTCTCGACGACGGAGCGCGGGCGCGTGTCCGCCCTGGGACGACCGTCATGCGGGCGAATGCCACGCTCGCCCGCCACGGCCGGGTGCTGGGCCCCGACCCGGCCAGCGCCATCGCCTGCACCATCGGCGGGGTCGTCGCGAACAACGCCTCCGGGATGACGGCCGGGACCAGCCGTAATTCGTATCGCACCGTCTCCTCCCTCACCTTCGTGCTGCCGTCGGGCACCGTCGTCGACACCGGCGAGCCGGACGCCGACGAACAGCTCGCGCACGCCGAACCACGGCTGTGCGAGGGCCTGTTGGCCATCAAGTCGGAGATCGAGTCGGACCCGGAACTGACCGCCCGCATCCGCGCCAAGTACGAGATCAAGAACACCAATGGCTACCGGCTCGACGCCTTCCTCGACGGCGCGACGCCCGTCCAGATCCTGCGCGGTCTGATGGTGGGGTCAGAGGGCAGCTTCGGCTTCATCTCCGAGGTCGTCTTCGACACCGTTCCGCTGGACCGACTGGTCTCCACCGCGCTGCTGTTCTTCCCCAGCCTCCCCGCCGCCGCTGCCGCCGTCCCGCTCTTCAACGACGCGGGTGCCACCGCCGTCGAGCTCATGGACGGCAACACCCTGCGCGCCTCGGTCAGCGTCGAGGGTGTGCCCGCGGACTGGGCGGGGCTGCCGAAGGAGACCGCGGCGCTCCTGGTGGAGTTCCGCGCACCCGACGAGCAGAGTCGGCAGGCGTACGAAAGAGCGGCGGCCGAGGCGCTGGCCACGCTGGAACTGGTCGCTCCGGTCGCCTCGGTGACCAACGAGTTCACCAGGGACGCCGGGACCATCTCCGGCTACTGGAAGGCCCGCAAGGCGTTCGTCACGGCTGTCGGCGGTGCCCGCCCCTCCGGGACGACGCTGATCACAGAGGACTTCGCGGTACCGCCCGCCCGCCTTGCGGACGCCTGCGAGGCCCTTCTGGAGCTGCAGACCCGGCACGGCTTCGACGCCGCCGTCGCCGGGCACGCGGCGCACGGCAATCTGCACTTCCTGCTCGCCTTCGACGCCGCCCGGCAGGACGACGTCGACCGCTATGCCGCCTTCATGGACGCCTTCTGCAGGCTGACGGTGGAGCGTTTCGACGGCTCACTGAAGGCCGAGCACGCCACCGGCCGCAATATCGCGCCCTTCCTGGAACTGGAGTGGGGCCCGAAGGCGACCGAGCTGATGTGGCGTACGAAGCGGGTCATCGACCCCGACGGCGTGCTGGCTCCCCGGATCGTCCTCGACCGCGACCCCAAGGCCCATCTGCGCGGGCTGAAGACCATCCCCGAGGTCGAGCCGATCGCCGACCCCTGTATCGAGTGCGGCTTCTGCGAACCGACCTGCCCCAGCAAGGACGTGACGACGACGCCCCGTCAACGGATCGTGCTGCGCCGGGAGATGATGCGCCAGAGCGACGGATCAGCGGTACAGGACGCCCTCCTCGCGTCGTACGGCTATGACGCCGTCGACACCTGTGCGGGCGACTCGACCTGCAAGCTCGCCTGTCCCGTGGGGATCGACACCGGAGCCGTGATGAAGGACTTCCGGCACCGGCGCCACTCGCCGCGCGAGGAGCGCATCGCCGAACTCACCGCGAAGAACTTCCGCGCGGTCGAGACGTCGGCGCGGCTGGCACTCGCCGCGGCGGACCGGATCGGCGACCGGTTCCTCCAGTCCGTGACGGGCCTGGTCCGCAGGGCCGTACGGCCCGATCTGGTACCGGAGTGGCTGCCACAGATCCCCGGGGCGGCCGCCGGTGCCCTGCCCCGTACGAACCGCGTCGACGCGGCCGCCGTCTACTACCCGGCCTGTGTGAACCGCATCTTCGGCGGTCCCGACGACCGGACGGGCCCCTCCCTCCCGCAGGCCGTCGTGGTGCTGTCCGGCCGCGCGGGAAAGCCCGTATGGGTCCCGCAGGACGTGGCGGGCACCTGTTGCGCCACCATCTGGCACTCCAAGGGGTACGAAGCGGGCAACCGCCTCATGGCCAACCGCATCGTCGAGGCGGCCTGGGGCTGGACGGCGGGCGGGCGGCTGCCGCTGGTCGTGGACGCGTCGTCCTGCACGCTCGGCATCGCCCGTGAGGTGGTGCCGTATCTCACCGACGACAACAGGGAGTTGCACGCGGAGCTGACCGTCGTCGACTCCCTCGTCTGGGCAGCCGACGAACTCCTCCCCCGCCTCAACGTGCGGCGCAGAACGGGATCCGCGGTGGTCCATCCCACCTGCTCGATGCGGCACCTCGGCGACGAGGACAGGCTGACCGCGCTCGCCAGGGCGTGCGCGGACGAGGTCGTGGTCCCCGACGACGCGGGCTGCTGTGCCTTCGCGGGCGACCGCGGAATGCTCCACAAGGAGCTCACGGACTCGGCGACGGCCCGCGAGGCGGCCGAGGTAACCGCGCGCCATTTCGACGCGCATCTCAGCGCCAACCGGATGTGCGAGATCGCCATGGACCGGGCGACGGGCCGCAGCTACCACTCCGTACTGCTTGAGCTGGAGCGGGCGACCCACCGCGCCCCACGCAGCTAGCGGTGGTTTGTCGATGCCGGTCGCCCCGCCCGCTGCGGCGGCGTAGTCGACGATCTGGAGTCGACTCCCTCGCCGCCTAGGGCGTGTGGGGTGTTCTCGCGCATGAGGGCCACCTCGTCGACCGAGATGCCGACGTCCTCTCCGGTGACGAAGTGGCCGGCGAGCCGGTTGACCGCGGCTGCCCACCGCCGACCGGACGGCGGCTGTACTACGAGGAACTGATGGGAGAGGAGAGCTTCGCGTCCGATCTCCTCCCAAACTGCCACCGCGCCGGGACTCCACCATGCCCGAGCACCGAAATCGCGTCGCCCACCCGACCAGGTGACGATCAGCGACGCCTCATCACACCAACGGAAACGGCGAGGCTGGTTAGCGGTATACGCCTGTACCTTGCGCTGTGTTCTCATGGCGTCGGCCATCTGCTCCTATGCTTCAGAAGCTGGCGGTACGGCGGGAAGGTCGAGGGTCAGTGCACCGGCGGCTCTTAGACTGCCGATCATGGTCATGCCGCTCAGTAAGGGCCTGTTGGCGAATTCGGCGAGGGCGCCCCGGTCGACTCCGCACAGCGCCAGAGCCGCTGCGGCCACCGGCATCCTCGCACGGTCTGCTCCGTCGGCGATTTTCACCCCGACCGCGCGGCCATCCGGCAGGGCGGCCACTTGGACCCCTTCGAACCCGTCCTTGGCCAGCAGGCCCGGGACGGCTCGCATCAGCCGTGCGACATCCCGCCAACTCCCGGAAGCCATCTCCGGGTACTCGCGTATGGCGTCGGCGACACTGGCCTCCATGGTGCCCGGCGCCGCAGAGGCGATCCGAGCCACAGCTCGGGTGAGGCCGCGCAAGGAGACGGAGAAGAGTGGTGCTCCACACCTATCGACCGTCACCTGCGCGATAACCTCACCCGTCAGATCCTCCACCGCATCGGCGATCGACTGCTGCAGCAGATGCCCGGAGTCGAGGTAATTGTCGAGCGGCCAGCCCCGTACCTGAGCCGTCATCAGCATGGCGGCATGCATGCCGGAACCGTTCTGCGCGAGCCGGGACAAGCCGTGCCCACCACGGACCCACGCTTCACGCACCGCGGGATCGCACGGCCAGTCGGGCGTATTGCCGAGGTCGGCTTCGATCAGCCCGGCAATCGCCAAGAGGCGCAGGACGCCGACCAGATGGCGCTCCTCGCCTGAGTGACTGGCCGCAGCCAGCGCCAGCAATTCGCCATCCAGGGGCAGCCCGGCGCGCAGCAAGCCCACGACCTGGACCGGCCGGAGTGCGGAGCATGGGCAGAACGCCGCCTCGATGTCGCCGGCTTGGAACTGCACGCCGCCGTCGGCGGACAGGACGACAACCGAGCCGTAATGGACCCCCTCGATGAGGTGTCCGCGCACCACATGGGCGAGCGGGGCATGGCGGGGCTCACGAATAGCTGCCGCCTTTGCCGGCGCACGCTCCGGGTAGCCAACTTCCCCGTCGGTCTGCGCCACCCGTCAGGCCCCGAACTCGCTGTCCGCGGCTACCGCGGCGCTGGGTATGGTGTCCACCCGGCGGCGGGCCAAGAAGCAGCCGCCGACCGGGGCCGCCACGGCCGGCGGCAGGCACAGCACCGTGGTGCTGTATGCCCCCTTGTCGGCGTACATCAACAGCTGGTTTTGGGCGTCGGTGGCCCAGGGCAGTTGGTAGCGGGCTCGGGTGACCCGGCAGTCCTCGCAGTGGGTCCACAAGAGTAACGAGCAGACCATGATCAGGCTCCAGGCGCCGAGGGGTCTGGAGCCGCTGGTCGCCCGACAAGCGCGTAGGTTTCCGTAGCCACACCGCCACTGTGCCGATGCTCCTGCCATTGTTCCAGTGGATGTTTTTGAGTGTTAATCGTTAGAGAATCCGACGATCGTTTGGCGGGATGCGTGTTCGATCTCCACCGGCTCCGCCTTCTGCGGGAGCTCAAGCACCGTGGCACGCTCGCCGCGGTCGCCTCCGCGTTGTCGTACAGCCCTTCCTCGGTCTCCCAGCAGCTCTCGCTGCTGGAGTCGGAGGTTGGGGTCCCGCTCCTTGAGCCCGTGGGCCGACGCGTGCGTCTGACCCCTCAGGCTGAGATCCTGGTCGCTCACACCGAAGCCGTGCTGGAGCGGCTGGAACAAGCCGAAGCCGACATTGCCGGCTCACTGGGCGAGCTGACCGGCACCCTGCGCATCGCGTCTTTTCAAACTGCTGCGCTGGCTCTCGTCCCGCCGGCACTGATGCTGCTCCGCGGTGCCCACCCTCGCCTGCGTATCCAGGTCACCCAGATGGAGCGCGAAGGCGCGCTATCGGCTCTGCTCGCCCACGATGTCGACCTGGTCATCGATGTGGAATACCCGGGCGATCCCAGCCCCCGACCCGTCGAACTCGAGCGGGAGGTCCTCGGCCAAGACACCCTGCACCTGGTCCACCCGGACGTTACACACGCGACTAGGCCACAGGAGATGCTGCGTGTGCTGGCCAGTCACCCATGGGTCATGGAACCCGATGGCACGGCCGCCCGCCGCTGGGCGATGACCGTGTGCCGTGGCGCCGGATTCGAACCCGACGTGCGCTACGAGTCGGCCGACCTCCTTCTCCACCTGCGGCTCGTGGAACAAGGACATGCCGCCGCCCTGCTCCCAGACCTCGTATGGCTTGGCCGTCGGCCAACTATCCCCTTGCGGCCGGTGCCCTTCGGTCAGAAAACGCGCACACTGGTCACCGCTGTGCGCCGCGGCAGCAGTCGGCACCCCGCCATCCAGACCGTTCGGCAAGCTCTCGTAACGGCGGTTGACAGAGAGTCAGAGACCACACTCCGCCGCCCTCCTGGCGACCTGAGTCAGTGATCCGTCGCCGGATGGTTGAGTCCTCCTGGAAGTGATAACCAGGCGCGGCTCTCTTTCCCGGCTGCGTACGCTTGTTCATCCGTACGCAGCCGGGGTCACGCGTAGGGGGCGAGTGGGTCGGCGCCTCGCCGTGTCAGTAGTGCTCGACCACTGGCGCCCCGCCGTACTTCGAGCCGGAGAGGCCCAGCGTCGCCGCGTACGCCCTCTTGTGGTCGCCGTTCTCGTCGTGCGCCTCGAGCGCGTCCGTCACGGCTTCACGCAGCGCCTCGTCGTCCTTGTTCATGCCGATGCCGTAGGGCTCCTCGGTGAACGGGATGCCGACGACCTTCAGCTTGTCCGGGCGCTGGGCGGCGTAGCCCATGAGGATGGCGTCGTCCGTGGTGACGGCGTCGATCTTCTTGTCGAGCAGTTGCTGGACGCACTCCGTGTCCTTGTTCGTCTCCACCGTCGTGGTGTTGTAGTCGGGCTTCTGGATCTCCCGGAGGGCGGTCGAGCCCTTGACCGCGCAGACCGTCTTGCCCTCCAAGGAGTACGGTCCCCCGATCGTGCTGTCGTTCTTGCGGACCAGGAGGTCGGCGCCTGCCCTGTAGTACGGGCCGGCGAAGCCCACCTTCTTCTTGCGTTCGTCGTTGATCGTGTACGTGCCGACGTACAGGTCCACCTGGCCGCTGGAGATGGCGGCCTCACGGTTCTTCGTGTCGACCGTCTTGAACTCGATCTTGCCGGGCGAGAACCCGAGATCCGCCGCGACCATCTTGGCGATCTCGATGTCGAAGCCGGACCGCCTGCCGTCCTTCTCCTCGAAGCCGAGAAACGGCTGGTCGCTATGGGCGCCGATGACGAGCTTGCCGGCCTTACGGGCCTTGCGCAGGGTTGGGGAGTCGATCTTGACGTCCTTGGCGACCGTGTACGTGGGCAGCCGCGGGTGGGTTCCGTTCGAGCTGCTGGTGGGCTCGTCACTGGAGGCATTGCCGGACTCGCCGCTGCAGGCGGTGGCGGTGAGGGCGACCGCGAGCGCAGCGATCGCCGCGAAGGCGGCGGACTTGGAGGGCTTCATATGCAGCGTCCTTTATTTTCTCAACAGGTTGAGCAGCCTGCGCCCCGATGCCGATCCCGCCGAGCAGGGCCCGCGCCGCAGTCATGTCGATCGGTGCCTGACAGTCAGGCCCGGTCAAGCTCCTTGCCGGCGGGCCGTCGTGGAGACCGTCGCCGATGCCGGCTACCAGGGACTGGGCGCCGAGCTGTATGGCTCAGCGCAGCATGTGTTCGCTTGGGGGGTTCGATCAGTTGCCAGGCGGCGGCTGTGCCATTTCGCCGGCCTTCTGCATGGGCGGCGTTGACGACATCCCGGAGCCCTGCAACCTCGCGGATCAGACGGCTGACTTCCAGCTGGCGGCAGAGCTCCGCCTGTGAGGGCAGGGTGGGTTTCCGCCGAACCCTGTCAGGCTGTCTGACAGGGTTCGCGCGAGGAATCCTCCTTGGCATGCGGACGTGCTGTCAAAGGGGGATTCGCCGCGTGTAGCGGGAAGTTGGGGAGCGCTCCACGCCCTCGCCGCACTGGGGCAGGGGAGCCTGGATCTCCTGCACTCCAGGTGCGGAAGGTGGCCAGCCCCCACTGCTGATCGACGACCAGTTCCAAGGCGTGATCAGCAAAGGTGGGCAGCAGCCGCCGTATCCGCGCTCTCAGCGCCCGCAGTGTCATGGGAAGGCATAGCGTTCCCAGGAGCAGTCTCAGATGGTGGCAGCAGACGGGAGCCTGCGCTCTGGCGAGCACGTCGAACAGGAGGCGCTGGCTTGCGGTGCCCCTCGCATACGCGGGACGCGGCGGCGTGGGCGGGCAGCGTCTCAGGTCGGCATGGATGCGCCAGGCCAGCTCAGCGGCCGGGGCTCGCCGATCGATGACATCGAACGCCCCGGCGGCGAATGCGACGACGGCATCAAGTCCCTCGTGCCGCAACACGGCAACGGGGGCGATCAATGACGCGGCCCGGACGAGCCTGGCCATGCCGTCAACCTCTGTCGTGGGCAGATCGAGCAGCATCATCGCTGGTCTTCGTTCCAGCAGGGAGGCACAAGCCGACTCACTTCCCCACCGCACAGCTCCGCTGAGGGCAAGGCCGGCACGATCCAACCGCGGAGCCAGCGTCGAACCCCAGGGCTCATCCACCGACAGCAGGATCGGCTGCTTTTCCTGAACCGGAAGATCAGGATAAGTCCGCCGTACTGACTGCTTTTGCATCGCTTGTTCCTTTGTCGTGCTGCTTTGGGCTCGTCGCCGCTGCGGAGGCGCAGTGGGGTGTGTCTTGGAGGACCGAGAACAGTGAAGAGCAGGTTTCAAGCAGCTCCCGCAAGAGCCGGGAGGAGAGCAACCAGCGCGCGGCTGGGCAGGCCGGGCGCAGCGAGCAGGACATGGTGATCGCGCTGAGGATTCAGGGACGGACGAACTGCAGGGTCACAGCCGGATGTTCGTCCCTGGCACCGCCAGGATCTGTCAGTGCGCCCGATCAGGAAACACGGCACGGAGCAGCCTTGTGAGCGTGATCCGCGGCAGGTAGTGCACGGAGCGGTGGTCGGCTCTGCAGCACGCGACCACTGTGCCGACAGATAGCCCCTTGTTCTAGTGCATGTTTTCGAGCAATATTCATTGAGAAAAACGACTGTTCTCGAGGTCTTGATGTTTGATCTACACCGGCTCCGCCTTCTGCGAGAGCTCAAACACCGCGGCACGCTTGCCGCGGTCGCCTCCGCTCTGTCGTACAGCCCTTCCACGATCTCCCAGCAGCTCGCGCTCTTGGAATCGGAAGCTGGGGTCCCTCTCCTGGAGCCCGTCGGCCGACGCGTCCGCCTGACTCCGCAGGCCGAGATCCTCGTCGCCCACACCGAAGCCCTGCTCGAGCGGCTCGAACAGGCGGAAGCCGACATCGCCACCTCCTTGACCGACCTCGTCGGCACCATGCGCATCGCCTCCTTCCAAACTGCTGCGCTGGCTCTCGTCCCGACGGCGCTGACGCTTCTCCGCAACGCCCATCCGTTCCTGCGCGTCCATGTCACCCAGATGGAGCGGGAAAGCGCTGTACCGGCGTTGCTCGCGCGCGATTTCGACCTGGTCATTGACGTGGAATACCCGGGCGATCCCAGCCCTCGTCCCGCTGAACTCGAGCAAGAGGACCTGTGCGAAGACTCCCTGCACCTGGCTCGACCGGGCAACGCCGACTCGAGTGCGCCTCAGCAGGCGCTGCGCGCGCTGGCTGACCACCCGTGGATCATGGAACCGGAGGGGACGGTCGCCCGCCGCTGGTCGATGGCCCTGTGCCGTGATGCGGGATTTGAACCCGATGTGCGCTACGAGTCGACCGACCACTACCTTCACCTGCGGCTCGTTGAGCAGGGGCATGCCGCCGCCCTCCTGCCCGCCCTCGTGTGGCTGGGCTGTCCGCCAGCCGTGGCCTTGCACCCGCTGCCAGCAGGCCAGCAGGCGCGCAGACTGTTCACCGCCGTACGCCGCGGCAGCCGCCAGCACCCCGCCATCCAGGCCGTTCGGCAAGCGCTCCGGCAAGCGGTCAGACAGACGTCCCGTGTGGCAGACGACAGCCCGCCATCCTCATAGGGGTCGCGAACACGTGGGGATCGGCGAGACCGCACATCAGCATCGTGGCGGCCGGCCGGACCTCGCCGAAATACCGGCGCAGGACCGGCCAGCAGGGCTCGAGGTCGGCCCGGTCGGGCAGCAGAAGAGCAGTGGGTTCTCGTTCCAGGTGTCGATCCACGCGGTGATGTCACGCAGGACCGAGCCCACGGCGATCATTCGTACTCGTCGTCCGGGTCCAGGTCCGGCTCAATGCCTGAGAGTTGTTCGGCCAGAGCCTTCAGATCGGTGGCACCATCGTTGTCGTCGGGATGTTCGGGCGGCGTTGTCGTCACGGTGCATCCTGTTCTCCTCCGGACTGCCAGTCCAATGCACTGTGCCAGGCTGCGGCCCAGGCGTAGAAGGTTCCACCAGCCGGTCATCGAGCAGCCGGCCCAGGCAACCGGGCCGGGCCCACTCGGCCATTGTGGCACTGCTCAGCCTGGCCGGATGCGTCTAGTCGTCCTACGGCCCCCGTACGGCGTGGCCCCCTGCCATGGCCCTCGCCGCTTCACGGCCGTGCCTCGGGCCGGACACGGCCGTGAAGAAGAGTCCATGGGTTCGGACCAAGAGTCCAAACGCCGCCCTTGCGCATCAGTAGCACCAACTACCAAGGTCCCTACCGAAGTTCATGAACATGCCGCGCAACGTCAGCTCAACGACGGCTTCCTGGAGGCTCGATGAACGACGCAGCACAGCAGAACCCCGGTACGGCCGACGGCGACGACGGCTCGGTGAGCCGTCGTTCGGTCCTGCGGACCACGGCCGGAGTGGCGGGCGCGGGGCTGGGCCTCGGCGCGCTGGGCACGGGCGCCGCCTCGGCCACGGAGAGCGGCGCGGCGGGCGGCGCGGCGGGCGGCGCGGCGGGCGGCGCACCGGGCGAGGACTTAGCCGCAGCCACCCCGCCCCGCCTGGGGCCCACCATGGCCGGCGTCCCCTTCGAGCGGCGCAGCACCGTACGCGTCGGCATCATCGGCCTCGGCAATCGCGGCGACAGCATGATCGACCTCTTTCTCGCCCTCCCCGGGGTCCAGGTCGTCGCCCTCTGCGACTCGGTCAAGGCGAAGTCGGAGAGCGCCGCCGCCAAGGTGGTCAAGGCCGGTCAAGCCGCGCCCGCCGTCTACACCAACGGCGAGGACGACTACGCGAATCTGTGCAAGCGGGGCGACGTCGACTTCGTCTATGTGGCCACGCCATGGGACTTCCACTTCGAGATGGCCAAGGCCGCCATGGTGAATGGCAAGCACGTCGGCGTGGAGTGTCCGATCGCCATGCGCCTGGACGAGTTGTGGGCGCTCGTCGACCTCTCCGAGCGCACCAGACGCCACTGCATGCAGCTGGAGAACTGTTGCTACGGCAAGAACGAGATGCGCGTGCTGCGCATGGCGCACGCCGGCAAGTTCGGCGATCTGCTGCACGGCGCGGGCGCGTACAACCACGATCTGCGCGGCCTGATGTTCGACCCGGAATACTACGAGGGCCCCTGGCGCCGGCTGTGGCACACCCGGCTGCGCGGCGACCTCTACCCGAACCACGGCTTCGGTCCCGTCTCCAATTACATGGACATCAACCGCGGTGACCGGGTCGTGAGAATCTCCAGCTTCGGCACCCCGGCCCTCGGTCTGTCCGAGTACCGCAAGGCACACATGCCGCCGGGCGACCCGAGCTGGAAGGAGACGTACATCGAGAGCGACCGCACCATCAGCCTGGTCCAGACGGCGAAGGGTCGGGTCATCCGCCTGGAACACGATGTGTCGACTCCACACCCCTACAGCCGGATCAACAGCCTGGGCGGCACCAAGGGTGTCTTCGAGGACTACCCGGAGCGGATCTACCTGGAGCCCGACCACACGAATGACCAGTGGGGCGATTTCGCCGCCTACGCGGAGTGGGACCACTGGCTGTGGAAGGAGCACTCCAACCCGCCCGGCGGGCACGGCGGCATGGACTACATCATGGTCTTCCGGCTGATGCAGTGCATGCAGCTGGGGCTGGTGCCCGACTTCGATGTGTACGACGCGGCGGCCTGGACGGCTCCGGTGCCACTCAGCCATGCGTCGATCAGGGCGAAGGGCGCCCCGCAGCAGATACCGGACTTCACCCGCGGCGAGTGGAGGAAGTCCCGCAGCGGCGTGGACTCGGCCAAGCCCGCCGTCTGACAGGGCAGTCGGGGCCCGGCTCGCGCCTGCCGGGCCCCGCGCCTCCACCTGCACATCTCGACCCGGGCACCCCTCAACCGGGCCCCGCACACCTCGGTTCAGCAGCGCCGCCGGTCCTCGGTCACCACTCCCTGGACCGTTTGCAGACTGCGGTCGTAGCAGCCCTCGGAGCCCCGCAGCCGGTAGCGCTCCGCCGTCGTGCCGACCGCGTGCCGCTGATCGCGCGGCACATTCGCCGTGTAGGTCGCATCGCCGCTGTATGTATCGTCCAGCCGTGCCCACGTCGGCCGCTTCCTGCCGTGGGCGACGACGGTGTCGGCCCTGTCCCCCAGGGTGAGGACGGTACGCAGCCGGGCCCCCGCACCCAGTGTGGTGACGCCGTCCATCGTGTAGGTCCGGTGGGTGGCCGTGAGCCGCCGCCCGCTGCTCACCCTCTCGTCGTCGCGCCAGCTCCCCTTCAGCGCGTCGAGGTTCTCGCCCTCGGTCCAGCGGTGGACCGAGGTGTTCGCGAGGGTGCGGCTCACGGTCGTCGTGACCCGGCCGTGCGAGGTGTTGAGATAGCCGGTGACGGTGAGCCGATGGGCGCCTTTTGTGTCGAGCCGGTGCTCGGAACCGGGCGTATACGTCACCGAGTTGACGGGTGTGCTCTCCTCGTGGCGGGTCAGCGCCCCCGTGACCACCGTGCTGGCTTCGTCCTGCCACACCAGCACATTGGTGGGCGTGCTCCAGCCGGTCTGGCCGGTCGGCACTCCGGCGACGGAGACCTCGACCCGGTGCGGGCGGCCGTCGTTGAGCCGGCCGGCGAAGGGGGTCAGGTCGTACTCGATAGGCTTGATGTCGAAGGCCCGCGGCCCCGGAATCACGTACCAGAGGAAGGGGTTGGACCAGCCGCCCGTCCATACCGTCGGGAACGGCGCGGCGATTCCGGCGAGCTCTCCGTCGACCTTGATCTGCGCTTCGCGGTAGGGGCCGCCGGTGGCCCTGCAGGAGTACGGGGCGGCGTCCGGGACGGTCAGGTACCAGTACTCCTCGCAGCCGCCGCCCGATCCGGTCGCGTACACCTCGGCGAGAATCCGTTCCGAGTTGCGCGGTGTGGTCAGCGAAGTGCCCGCCGGCGCAAGCACCTTGTCGGGCGTCCCGGCAGGTCTGGCCGTGCCGTTCGCCGCGTAGAAGGTCAGCGTCACCTTGACGTCGAAGATGCCGGTGTACGTCTCATTGACGACATTGCCGATGAGCATCTCGACCGGCTGGGCGCTGCGCAGCGTGTCGCTGTAGCGCGTGACGTCCTTCTCCACCGACCAGGCGATGCCGTCCGGTGAGGGCTGCGGGGTCGAGGTGAGCAGGATCTCGACGCCGCCGACGGTGAGATGGCCGAGCCGGTCGTACTGCCGCCCCTTGACGCTCCCATCGAGCCGGAGCACCACCTTGCTCCAGCTCTCACCGCACTCCTTCGGCGGCGTATAACTCCCCTTGTACGGGGTGAAGTCGCGGAACTCCGCCTCGGCGAGCGTCACTTGACAGGACTCCGCATCCGGGCGCGAGACGGGCGGCGCCGCGGTGACGGGATCGTGCCAGTCGTTGCCGAACTCCGCCGGAGGTGTGTCGGCGGCTGAGGCGGGCCCGGCGCCGAGCAGCGAACCGGCGGCCAGCCCCAACCCGACGAGCATGGACATGATCTGTCGTCGTCTCATGGGTCAGGAGTGAAGCGTGCGACGGGTCCGCAGCGCCAGGGCGAGTTGTTCGATCTTGGCGTGTTGTGTGTGCTGCCGCACAAAAATCGATTGCGGAGCGCGGCTGCAAAAGGCGAACCTTGCACGGTTTGCGCCGTCCTTTCGAGCCTTGGAACGTCATGCAGATTCGCGATCTTCCGTATCCCGACCCCGGTGTGCCCGACGCCAGGTCCGGACCGCGGTTCCTGCTCTGGCTCGGGCGCAACCAGCTCGGCGGACAGCTCACGTCACTGGCCTGGGGCCTGCTGCACTTCTGCGGTGTGTCCGGGCTGCCGCTGGGCGTGGGCCAAGCCGTGCAGGCAGTCGTGGACCGTTCCGGCTCCCGCCTCGCACTCGCCGGCGCGCTGATCGTCGGGTGCGGCGTGGCGATCACCGTGGGCGACACGATGCTGCACCGCACCGCCGTCACCAATTGGATCACCGCCGCGGCGCGTGTCCAGCAGCTGCTGGCGGGCAAGGCGGCGGAGCTCGGCTCGGCGCTGACCCGACGGGTCGCGGCCGGCGAGGTGGTCGCGGTCTCCACGGGCGATGTGGAGAAGATCGGCTGGTTCGTCGAAGCGGTCTCGCGCTTCGCCGCGGCCGCCGTCACGGTGGTCCTGGTCTGCGTCGGCCTGGTTCTGTACGAGCCGGAGCTGGGCGTGGTGGTCGCCATCGGCGTCCCCGCGCTGGCCCTGGCCGTACTGCCGCTGCTCCCGCGCGCCACCCGGCGGGCCGACATCCAGCGCGAGAAGGCCGGCAAGGCCACCGAACTGGCCGCGGACACCGTCGCGGGCCTGCGGGTCCTGCGCGGCATCGGCGGCGAGGAACTGTTCCTCGGCCGCTACCGGCAGGCTTCCCAGGAGGTGCGCAGGGCGGCGGTCCGCAGCGCCCGCATGTGGTCGCTGATCTCGGCGATCCAGGTGCTGATGCCGGGCCTGCTGCTGATCACGGTGGTCTGGCACGGAGCCGGGCTCGCCCGGGCCGGCCGGATCGGGATCGGCGAACTGGTCACCGCCTTCAGCGCGGTGACGCTGCTCATGTATCCCTTGCGGCACTTCGAGGAGATCGCCATGGCGTACTCCTTCTCGCGGCCCTCCGCCAAGCGTGCCGCGCGGGTACTGGCACTGCGCCGCACGACGGAGCCCTCCGACGTGGAGTACGGGCGTCCGAGCGGCGATCTGTACGACCCCGCCACCGGCGTCGTCGCCTCCGCGGGCCGGTTCACCGCCGTGGTGTGCGGCGACCCGGACGCGGCGGGACTGCTGGCCGAACGGCTCGGCGGACACCCGGCCGCCGACGTGGAAGGCGCCGCGTCCGTGCTGCTCGGCGGGGTGCCGCTGGACGAGCTGGCGCTGGACGAGGCGCGTGCCGCCGTCCTCGTACAGGACAAGGACCCGGTGCTGCTCTCCGGCACCCTGCGGGCGCTGCTCGACGTGCCCTCCTCCGGGAAGGTGTCCGCCGAGGACGCGCTGGCGGCCGCGCAGTGCGCCGATGTGCTGGACGCCCTCGCGCAGGCGTCCACGGACGCCGACGGCGACCCGATGCGGACACGGATCACCGAGCGCGGCCGTTCGCTGTCCGGCGGGCAGCGACAGCGGCTCGCACTGGCCCGTTCGCTGGTCACCGACCCCGAGGTGCTCGTGCTGGACGAGCCCACGTCCGCCGTGGACTCGCACACGGAGGCGCGGATCTCCGAGGGTGTGAAGGGTCTGCGGGCCGGTCGCACCACGGTCGTGTTCACCTCCTCACCGCTGCTGCTCGACCACGCGGACAGGGTGGTTTTCGTGCACGACGGCAAGGTCGCGGCGGTCGGCGTCCACCGCGAACTGCTGGACGGCACCGCCGGTTACCGCGCGGTCGTCACCCGCGAGACCGAGGAAGAGCAGCTGGGTGGCATCACGGTTATCGACGAACTGGACGCCCTGGAAGAGATCGAGGAGTCGGCATGATCGGCGTGGCGCCACCGGCGTACGACCCGGCGGCCCCGGAGACGGCGGCAACCCTGCCCGTCGGCACTCCGGCAACCGTGCGGGCGTACGTCAGCGAACTGCTGCGGCGGCACCGCAGGGCCTTTGTGCTGCTGGTCTTCGTCAACGCCGTCGCGGTGATCTCCTCGATGGCCGGCCCCTATCTGCTGGGCGGGCTCGTCGAGGACCTGGCGGACGGGGCGCGCGAGCTCCATCTGGAGCGCGCCGCCGCGCTGTTCGCGCTCGCGCTGGTCGTCCAGACCGTGTTCGTACGGCTGATGCGGCTGCGCGGCGCGATGCTCGGCGAAGAGATGCTGGCCGACCTGCGCGAGGACTTCCTCGTGCGGTCGGTCGGGCTGCCGCCGGGTGTCCTTGAGCGCGCCGGCACGGGGGACCTGCTCTCCCGTATCACCACCGACATCGACCGGCTGGCCAATGCGATGCGCGAGGCCGTGCCGCAGCTGGCGATCGGCGTGGTCTGGGCCGGCCTGCTGATCGGCGCGCTCACGGTGACCGCGCCGCCGCTGGCGCTCGCCGTGCTCGTCGCCGTTCCGGTGCTGGTGATCGGCTGTCGCTGGTACTTCCGGCGGGCACCGTCCGCGTACCGCTCGGAGGCAGCCGGTTATGCGGCGGTCGCCGCCGTGCTGGCGGAGACCGTGGACGCCGGGCGGACCGTGGAGGCGCACCGCCTCGGCGGACGCCGGGTGGCGCTGTCCGAGCGGCGGATCAAGGAGTGGACCGCGTGGGAGCGTTACACGCTCTATCTCCGTTCGGTCCTGTTCCCCGTCATCAACGTGACGCATGTGACGATCCTCTGCTCGGTGCTGCTGATCGGTGGCGTCTTCGTGCTTCAGGACTGGATCAGCGTCGGGCAGCTCACGACCGGCGCCCTGCTGGCGCAGATGCTGGTCGACCCGGTCAATCTGATCCTGCGCTGGTACGACGAGCTCCAGGTCGCCCAGGTGTCGATCGCCCGGCTCGTCGGCGTACGCGAGATCGAACCGGACGCCGGTGACGCGCACATCGCGCCGGACGGCCGCGATGTGCGTGCGGACGAGGTGCACTTCGGCTACCGCGAGGGCGTGGACGTGCTGCACCGGGTCTCGCTCGCCGTCGCGCCGGGCACCCGGCTCGCGCTGGTCGGCCCCTCCGGCGCCGGCAAGTCGACGCTGGGCCGGCTGCTCGCGGGCATCTACTCCCCTCGGGCGGGCCGCATCACGCTCGGCGCGGCCGAGTTGTCCAGGATGCCGGCGGAGCGCGTACGTGAGCATGTCGCCCTGGTCAACCAGGAGCACCACGTCTTCGTGGGCTCGCTGCGCGACAACCTGCTGCTGGCCCGTACGGGCGCGTCCGACGCGGAGCTGTGGGCAGCGCTCGCGGCGGTCGACGCGGACTCCTGGTCGCGGGGGCTGGACGGCGGCCTCGACACCGAGGTCGGCTCGGGCGGCCTCGCGCTGACCCCTGCCCAGGCCCAGCAGATCGCCCTGGGCCGTCTGGTCCTGGCGGACCCGCACACGCTGGTCCTGGACGAGGCGACCTCGCTCCTGGACCCGCGGGCGGCCCGCCATCTGGAGCGTTCGCTCTCCCGGGTCCTGGACGGCCGCACGGTGGTCGCCATCGCCCACCGCCTGCACACCGCGCACGACGCGGATGTGATCGCGGTGGTGGAGGAGGGCCGGATCAGCGAACTGGGCAGCCACGACGAACTGGTCGCGGCCGGCGGGGCGTACGCGGCGCTGTGGCGGTCCTGGCACGGGTGAGAACAGGGTGTGAGGACCCGCTGGTGACATGGCTCCATCAGCGGGCCCTCTGCACCCACCCCCGCGGTGGTCCCGGGCCGTGGCGGATAGGTGGCCGGTCGTCCCTTCTCGACCCACGTTGTACGCAGCGGCCCTCGCATCGGATTGCGCGGCGATGCAATCCCTGGGCGGGGTGGTGACGTATGTATGCGATGTGGAGCTGTTCTCGCGCGCGGACCGGGCCGACGACGCCTCTCTCCTCGCCGGACTCGCCATCGGCGACGAGGCGGCGTCCACCGCGTTCGTACGCCGCTTCCAGGCGGCGGTGTACGGTCTCGCGCTGTCCGTGACGCGCGAGCCGGGCCTCGCCGAGGACGTCAGCCAGGAGGTGTTCGTACGGGCCTGGCGCGCCGCCGGAAGCTATGACCCGCGGCGGGCGTCCGTGCTCACCTGGCTGCTGACCATCACACGCAACGCGGCCATCGACTCGGTGCGGCCCCGGCGGCCCACCCCCGTCGTGTCGGACACATTGGAGCTGCTGATCGGTGCGACGCTCCAGGCCGAGGGACCGGAACAGCTCGCACTCCTCGCCCTGGAGAGCAGACGCGCCGTGCAACGGCTCCGGTCGCTCCCCGCCGAGCAGGCGCGGGCCGTTGTGCTCGCCGTCATCGGCGGGTGCACCGCCGCCGAGGTCGGGCGGCACGAGGACATCCCGCTCGGCACCGCCAAGAGCCGCATCCGGGCCGGCCTGCGCAGGCTGCGGGACTCGCTGAAGGAGGACAGCCGTGACCGATAGGCACCTCGGCGAGGAGCAACTGGTCGCCCTGGCACTCGGCGATGCTCCGGACGAGCAGGCGGCGCTGCTGGAGCATCTGCGCGCCTGCCCGTCGTGCCGGGCGGCGTACCAGGAGATCTCGGGGGCCGTGGACGCCGTGCTGCCCGCCGCGCCGGCCGTCGCTCCCTCGGCCGGCTTCGACGCCCGGGTCCTTGAACGGCTGGATGTGAAGAAGCCTGTTGCGCACCGGTCGCGCCGGGTCCCCCTGCTGCTCGCGGCAGCGGCGGCGGCCGTCGGGATAGGCATCGGCTCCGCCGTGACGGCGACCGTCGTCGACCGGGGTCCGGCGGCCGTCGTCGCGAGCGAACAGGGCGCGCGGCTCGTCACCCGCGCCGGGTCCACGGTGGGCACGGTCGAACCGAGCCAGGTGGGCGACGAGCGGGTCGTCGTCATGCAGATCAGCGACGCACCGCCCGGCAGGCACTACTCCTGCCGGCTGGTGCTGAAGGACGGCACGGTCCGTGATGGCGGTGCCTGGTGGGTGCCGGCCTCCGGACGCGCGACCTGGATCGCGTACGGCTCGGCGAGCACCGTCGACCGGGTGGAGCTGGTCGCCGACAACGGCAGTGTGTGGTCCCACGCCGATCTGACCGACTGACCTCCCCGCTGCTAGATGTACCCGAGTGCTAGATGTACCCGAGCGCGGCCGCGCCGCCCGCCCCGCCCAGCAGCATGAACACCGGCATCAGCACCTTCAGCTCCACCCAGCTGCCCGCCCTGAACCGCATCGGCTTCGGCGGGCCCACCGGGTACCAGCGCTTGCGGCCCACCGGGATCGGCCACAGGATCGGGCAGCCCGAGACGGTCAGCGCATCGCCGATGTCGTGCACCAGCGCGCCCAGCACGATCGGCAGGCCAAGCCACAGATACTCCTGGCCGGGGGCGGTGAACAGCCAGTCCGCGCCATTGCCCGGCTTGTCCAGTACGCCCGCCAGGATCCACGCGCTCGTCGCGCCCAGCAGCCACACCAGTACATCGCTGGAGACTCGCGCGGCCCGCCACAGCAGGCCTTCCACGGCGAGCACCAGATGGATGAAGAGGATCGCGAGAACCGCCCACCGGCCGCCGGTGATCGCGAGCGCCGAGGTGCCCGCGCCGATCAGGACCGCCCACAGCCAGGTGTGGGTGAGCGTGCGATGGCCGCCGGTCCTGCGCTTGTCGCCCTGTTTCTTCGTCGCCTTGTAGACCGCGTACGACAGCTTGTCGACGACCTCGCACAGTCCGCGCGAGATCGGCCCGAAGGCCCGCGAGATCGTCGCCGCCTTGTGGTCGAGGTCCGGCGCGAGCGCCGCCCCCGCGCAGATCAGCGCTCCGACGACGAGGACCGGCCACGGCATCGGGTGGCCGGCGGCAGCGGTCGCCGCGCCCACCCCCAGCCAGGCAGCCGCCCCGGACAGAGAGTGCGCCGGTCCCATCATGTGCGTTCCCGCCCCATTGCTCTTGTGGTGAAGCCCAGTTGACAGGGCAGCGTATCGCCCGTGATCTTGCCGTTGCCGTCCGGTTCCCTGATCCGGGGTGAAGCCAGGCAAGATGGGGGCGTGACCCTTATCGATCAGCTGCCGCCGGACGCCGACCCAGATGCCCTCTTCGAAGCCTTCTCCTCATGGGCCGAAGGCCAGGGCATCACGCTCTACCCGGCTCAGGAGGAGGCGCTGATCGAGGTGGTCTCCGGGGCCAATGTGATCCTTTCGACGCCCACCGGCTCGGGAAAGAGCCTGGTCGCGGCGGGCGCGCACTTCACGGCTCTGGCCAATGACCAGGTCACGTTCTACACCGCGCCGATCAAGGCGCTGGTCTCGGAGAAGTTCTTCGACCTCTGCAAGCTCTTCGGCACGGAGAACGTCGGGATGCTCACCGGCGACGCGTCCGTCAACGCCGACGCCCCCGTCATCTGCTGCACCGCCGAGGTGCTGGCCTCCATCGCCCTGCGCGACGGCAAGCACGCCGACATCGGCCAGGTCGTGATGGACGAGTTCCACTTCTACGCGGAGCCGGACCGCGGCTGGGCCTGGCAGATCCCGCTCCTGGAGCTGCCGCAGGCGCAGTTCATCCTGATGTCGGCGACGCTCGGCGACGTCTCCATGTTCGAGAAGGACCTCACCCGCCGCACCGGCCGCGAGACGTCGGTCGTGCGGTCCGCGACCCGGCCCGTCCCGCTCTCGTACGAGTACGTCACGACGCCCATCACGGAGACCCTGACCGAGCTGCTCGAAACCAGGCAGGCGCCGGTCTACATCGTGCACTTCACGCAGGCCCAGGCGGTCGAGCGCGCGCAGTCGCTGATGAGCATCAACATGTGCACGCGCGAGGAGAAGGACAAGATCGCCGAACTGATCGGCAACTTCCGCTTCACCACCAAGTTCGGGCAGAACCTGTCCCGTTACGTACGCCATGGCATCGGCGTGCACCACGCCGGCATGCTGCCCAAGTACCGCCGCCTGGTCGAAAAGCTGGCGCAGGCAGGCCTGTTGAAGGTCATCTGCGGTACCGACACGCTCGGCGTCGGCGTCAACGTCCCCATCCGCACGGTGCTGTTCACCGCTCTCACCAAGTACGACGGCAATCGCGTACGTACTCTCCGCGCCCGCGAGTTCCATCAGATCGCCGGTCGCGCCGGGCGGGCCGGATTCGACACCGCCGGTTTTGTGGTCGCCCAGGCCCCCGAGCACGTCATCGAGAACGAGAAAGCGCTCGCGAAGGCCGGCGACGACCCGAAGAAGCGCCGCAAGGTGGTCAGGAAGAAGGCTCCCGAGGGCTTCGTCGCCTGGTCGGACACCACGTTCGAGAAGCTGATCGGCTCCGAGCCGGAGCCGCTGACCTCACGCTTCAGGGTCACCAACATCATGCTGCTCTCGGTGATCGCCCGGCCCGGGAACGCCTTCGAGGCGATGCGCCGCCTCCTGGAGGACAACCACGAGCCGCGCAAGGCGCAGCTGCGCCACATCCGCCGGGCCATCGCCATCTACCGCTCGCTGCTCGACGGCGGGGTGGTTGAGCAGTTGGACAGGCCCGACGCCGAGGGCCGCACCATCCGGCTCACCGTCGACCTCCAGCAGGACTTCGCGCTCAACCAGCCGCTGTCGACATTCGCGCTCGCCGCCTTCGACCTGCTCGACCCGGAGTCCCCGTCCTACGCCCTGGACATGGTCTCCGTGGTCGAGTCGACGCTCGACGACCCCCGTCAGATCCTCGCCGCCATGCAGAACAAGGCGCGCGGTGAGGCGGTCGGCCAGATGAAGGCGGACGGCATCGAGTACGAGGAGCGCATGGAGCGGCTCCAGGACATCTCGTACCCCAAGCCGCTGGAAGAGCTGCTCTGGCACGCGTACAACGTCTACAAGAAGTCGCACCCGTGGGTCGGTGACCACCCGGTCTCGCCGAAGTCCGTCATCCGTGACATGTACGAACGGGCCCTCACCTTCACGGAGTTCACCTCCTGGTACGAACTCGCGCGCACCGAGGGCATCGTGCTGCGCTATCTCGCGAGCGCGTACAAGGCGCTTGACCACACCATCCCCGACGACCTCAAGACCGAGGACCTTCAGGACCTGATCGCCTGGCTCGGCGAGATGGTGCGCCAGGTCGACTCCAGCCTGCTCGACGAGTGGGAGCAGCTGGCCAACCCGGAGATCGAGACCGCCGAGCAGGCCCAAGAGAAGGCCGACGAGGTCAAGCCGGTCACCGCGAACGCCCGCGCCTTCCGTGTGCTCGTACGCAACGCCATGTTCCGCCGGGTCGAACTGGCCGCGCTGGACCACGTCCGCGAGCTCGGCGAGCTGGACGCCGAGTCCGGCTGGGACGAGGACGCCTGGGGCGAGGCGATGGACACGTACTGGGACGAGTACGAGGACCTGGGCACCGGACCCGACGCACGCGGCCCCAAGCTGCTGCTGATCGAGGAGGATCCGGAGCACGGTCTGTGGCGCGTCCGCCAGATCTTCGCCGACCCGAACGGCGACCATGACTGGGGCATCAGCGCGGAGGTCGATCTGGCGGCCTCCGACGAGGAAGGCCGGGCCGTCGTGCGCGTCACATCCGTCGGCCAGCTCTGACACCGGGAACACAGGAGACCATCCGATGACGAATCCGGCCGAGCGCCTGGTCGATCTGCTCGACCTGGAGCAGATCGAGGTCAACATCTTCCGCGGCCTCAGCCCGAACGAGTCCCTGCAGCGGGTCTTCGGCGGGCAGGTGGCGGGCCAGGCGCTGGTCGCGGCCGGGCGCACCACCGACGGCGAGCGGCCGGTCCACTCGCTGCACGCCTACTTCCTGCGGGCGGGAATCCCCGGCGTGCCGATCGTCTACCAGGTGGAACGCGTCAGGGACGGCCGCTCGTTCACCACCCGCCGGGTCACCGCGGTCCAGCAGGGCAAGACCATCTTCAATCTGACCGCCTCCTTCCACCGGCCGGAGGAGGGCAGCATCGAGCATCAGCTGCCGCCGCGGCTGGAGTTCCCGGGCCCCGAGACCCTTCCGTCGGTCACCACGGAGATCCGCGAGCATCTGGGCGAACTCCCCGAGGCGCTGGAGCGGATGGCCCGCCGCCAGCCCTTCGACATCCGTTATGCCGAACGGCTGCGCTGGACACCCGAGGAGATCAAGGAGGCGGACCCGCGCAGCGCCGTGTGGATGCGCGCGGTGGGCCCGCTCGGCGACGACCCACTGGTGCACACCTGCGCGCTGACGTACGCGAGCGACATGACGCTGCTCGACGCGGTCCGCATTCCGGTCGAGCCGCTGTGGGGCAGGCGCGGCTTCGACATGGCGTCGCTGGACCACGCGATGTGGTTCCACCGGCCTTTCCGCGCCGACGAGTGGTTTCTGTACGACCAGGAGTCGCCGATCTCGACGGGCGGACGTGGGCTGGCACGTGGCCGCATCTACGACCGCGAGGGCAGGCTGCTGGTTTCGGTGGTGCAGGAGGGGCTGTTCCGCAGGCTGGGCGACTGACGAGCCGGACAGGACCTGAGTGCCCGAACAGGGGAAATCCGCCATATCCGGTATGTCGCAAACTGTTTGACGGGCCGGAGTCCCTAGGGTCGTCGCGCTACCGCCGCGACGTAAGGCTCCCACATGGCACTCCTCCCCCGCCCGACAACCCTCGACCGGTCGGTCCCCGCCCAGGACTCCGGGCTGTCGCAGACAGCCGAAGCGCCGCCGGAATCCCGCGGGGTGCTGCGCAGCGTCTGGCTGTGGCCCGTCGTCGCCACGTTGGCGTGCACGGTGTACCGCATCAGCACCCCGGTGATGTGGGAGGACGAGCTCACCACCTGGGACGTGGCCTCCCGTGACCTCGGGCAGCTGCTGGACACGGTCCAGCGGGTGGACGCGGTGCTCGGTACGTACTATCTGCTCCTGCATGGGTGGATGACGGTCTTCGGGGACTCCGCGACCGCGCTGCGGCTGCCCTCGGCTCTGGCCATGGCCGGTGCCGCCGGATGCGCGGCGCTGTGCGGGCAGCGGCTGTTCGGGCGCCGCGCCGGGCTGGCCGGGGGCCTGCTGTTCGCGTTGATCCCGGTGGTGAGCAGGTACGCCCACGAGGCTCGACCGTATGCGCTGGTCGTCTGTGCCGTGTCGTTGTCCACGCTGTTGCTGCTGCGGGCGCTGGAGCGGCCGGGGAGCAAGCGGCGCTGGGCCGCGTACGCCTTGGGTGTGACGGCGGTCGGCCTGTTCCATCTGCTGGCGCTGACCGTGCTGCTCGGGCACATGGTGACGGCTGCCCTGCGGGCGCGGGCCGAGCGGCGGGTTCTGTGGAGCTTCGGCCTTGCCGCCGCGGTGGGTGTGGTCGGTGCGGTTCCCGTGGCGCTGCTGGGCAGGGCGCAGACCGGCCGGCAGATCTCCTGGATCCCCCAGCCGGACGGGTGGAGCCTGCTCTCGGTCTGGCCCCAGGTGTTTGCGTCGGCGATGCTGGCCGGGGCGGTGATCGCACTGGCGGCCACCGGCTGGGGCGAGCGCCGCGGTGCCGCGCTGTGCTGCACCGCGATGGCGGTGCTGCCGCCGCTGGTCCTGTGGGCGGTATCGCACGGGGAGGTGTCGTACTTCTACCACCGGTACCTGCTGTTCACCCTGCCGGCGTGGGTGATGCTCGCCGGGGCGGGCCTGGTCGCCGCACGGAGCCGGGCGGCCGTATCGGCGGTGCTGGTGGTGCTCGCGGTGCTGACCCTGCACGAGCAGCAGACGCTGCGGAAGCCGTTCGCGCACTTCAACAGCGGCCTGGACTATCGGGGCGCCGCGCGGACCATCGAGAAGTACTACCGGCCCGGTGATGCGGTGGTCTACGACCGCGGGGACGACTCCTGGCGGATGCTCGATGCGGGGGTCCGCTTCTATCTGCCGGACGATCAGCGGTTGCATGACGTCTTCCTGGACGAGTCGTCCGCCGACCGGGACGACCTGCGGCCCACGGAGTGCCAGGACGCGGGTGCCTGTCTGCGCGGCGACAAGCGGGTCTGGCTCGTCGTGTCGGGCAACTGGGGGGATCCGTTCAGGGAACTGCCCGACGACCAGGAGCAGGCGCTGCGTGCGCGGTACACGGAGTACGGCTCCGAGCATGTGACAGGCATCACCGTGACACTCCTCGAACTCAAGGCATAACCAGCTTCGGAGCGCGTTTGAGTGTCTGCGGCCTTTGTCAGACTGGACCGCATCGTTATCACCAGAAGGAGACCCGATGAGTCTGTCCGACATCCCGCTGCGCACCCTGACGGGCGAGTCCGCGTCGCTTGCCGACTTCGACGGCAAGGCGGTGCTGCTGGTGAATGTCGCCTCTCGATGCGGCCTGACGCCGCAGTACGAAGGTCTGGAGCGGCTTCAGAAGAGCTACGGTGACCGCGGCTTCACGGTGCTGGGCGTGCCCTGCAACCAGTTCGCCGGCCAGGAGCCGGGCAACGCGGAGGAGATCCAGTCCTTCTGCTCGGCGACGTACGGCGTGACCTTCCCGATGCTGGAGAAGACGGATGTGAACGGGGACGGCCGGCACCCGCTGTACGCGGAGCTGACGAAGGTCGCGGACGCGGACGGCGAGGCCGGCGACGTCCAGTGGAACTTCGAGAAGTTCCTGATCGGCAAGGACGGCCAGGTCGTGGCGCGGATCCGCCCGCGCACGGAGCCGGAGGCCCCGGAGGTCGTCGCCGCGATCGAGGCGCTGCTCGGCGCCTGACGGTCCGGAGTCCTCGGTCGCCGGACGGGGGTTGATCGCATCTCCGTCCGGCGGCCGAGGACAAGCCGGCCTAACGGATCGGCATGCCCGACAGCGTCCGCGCGATCACCAGCCGCTGGATCTCGCTCGTACCCTCAAAGATCGTGTAGATCGCGGCGTCGCGGTGCATGCGCTCCACGGGGTATTCACGGGTGAATCCGTTGCCGCCCAGGATCTGGATGGCCTGCGCCGTGACCTTCTTCGCGGTCTCGGAGGCGTACAGCTTGGACATCGAGCCCTCGGCGGAGGTGAAGGGCTTGCCCGTCACCGCCATCCAGGAGGCGCGCCACACCAGCAGCCGTGCCGCGTCGATCTGGGTACGCATGTCGGCGAGTTGGAACGCGATCCCCTGATTGTCGACGATCGGACGGCCGAACTGGCTGCGGGTCATGGCGTAGTCGAGTGCGACTTCGTACGCGGCGCGGGCGGTGCCCACCGCCATCGCGCCGACCGCCGGGCGGGAGGCCTCGAAGGTGGCCATGGCCGCGTTCTTCACCCTCTCGCCGCCGGACTTGGCCCTCTCACGCGCGCGGACCAGGCGCTCGTCCAGCTTCTCCTTGCCGCCGAGCAGGCAGGAGCCGGGGACGCGTGCGTTCTCCAGCACCACCTCGGCGGTGTGCGAGGCGCGGATGCCGTGCTTCTTGAACTTCTGGCCCTGCGAGAGGCCAGGGGTGTTCGGCGGGACGATGAAGGAGGCGTGGCCCTTGGAACCGAGCTCCGGGTCGACGACCGCGACCACGACATGGACGTTGGCGATACCGCCGTTGGTCGCCCAGGTCTTGGTGCCGTTGAGCACCCACTCGTCCTTCGCCTCGTCGTACACCGCGCGGGTGCGCATCGCACCGACGTCGGAACCCGCGTCCGGCTCGGAGGAGCAGAAGGCCGCGACCTTCACGTCGTCCACGTCACCGTACATCTGTGGAATCCAGGTGCCGATCTGCTCCTCGGTACCGTTCGCGAGGACGCCGACCGCCGCAAGTCCCGTGCCGACAATGGAGAGTCCGATGCCGGCGTCGCCCCAGAACAGCTCCTCCATCGCCATCGGGATGCCGAGGCCGGTCGGGTCGAAGAACTGCTGGGCGTAGAAGTCGAGGGAGTAGATTCCCACCTTGGCCGCTTCCTGGATGACCGGCCAGGGTGTCTCCTCACGCTCGTCCCACTCGGCGGCGGCCGGACGCATCACGTCCTTGGCGAATCCGTTGAGCCAGTCACGGATCTGCTTCTGGTCGTCGTTGAGTTCGAGCGTGAACTCGGCCATTTTCCCCTCCAGTACTGCGGTGACCTCTTGCGTGTTACTTGCGGTAACCGCAGTCTGTTACCGGCAAGTAGCGCATGTCAACCGGCCACCGCCCGATCACCTTCTCCGGCTGGCAGGGTGTTACGTTGCGCAGGCGTCACGCAATCGCACGGGCGGGGAGAAACGAAAATGGAGACCACACAGCAGGCGGCGGGCCAACAACGGTCGGCCGACCAGCGGCGCCGGGAGCTACTCGAAGCCGCGGACCGAGTGGTGCTCCGGGACGGGCCGCAGGCGTCGATGAACGCGATCGCCGCGGAGGCGGGCATCACCAAGCCCATCCTGTACCGGCACTTCGGCGACAAGAGCGGCCTGTACCGGGCGCTGGCCAAGCGCCACACCGATGCGCTGCTGCACGCGCTGCGGGAAGCGGTCGACGCGCCCTCCGAGCGCCGCGAGCGGGTCGAGGCGACGCTGGACACGTATCTCGCGGCGATCGAAGCCAGGCCGCAGGTCTACCGCTTCCTGATGCATCCGGCCGAGGACAACCAGCCCTCGGAGGCGGGGTTCGACGTCGGCCTGCACTCGGCGCCGCTGCTGCGACGGCTCGGCGAAGAGCTGGCGAAGGTCATCTACGACCGGGTCGACCTCGGGCCGGACAGCGAGCAGTTGGCCCGGGTGTGGGGTCATGGCATCGTCGGCATGATGCACGCGGCCGGGGACTGGTGGCTGGGCGAACGCCCGTGCTCCCGCGCGGAGTTGGTGCGCTGCCTGGCGGACCTGCTGTGGGGCCGCCTGGCCGCGGCGGGCGACCGCGCGGGCGGCCCGACGTTCTGACGGTGCCGGGCGCCACGCCTGCGGCGGGCCGGTAACCGGTGCTCTGCCCCGGACCCTCCCCCTCCGCCCTACGGGCGTGGGGGCCCACCCAATCGCCGGCGGGGCTTGGATGATTTCCCGCCCGGCGGGCGGGAAATCCAGCCCGTCCGGCGATTGAGGACAACGCCCGAAGGCCGTACGGAGGCTGGGGGCTTGTCCCCGGTTACGGGAAGCGGCGGGGTGGGGGAAGCTCCCCCCGTGACCACGGCGCGCGGCGCACCGCGCGACGCGCTCTCGCCCGGCGCCAGCCCGTGAGCCGGTCCGTATAGACCACCCCCTCCAAGTGGTCGCACTCATGCTGCAGGCACCGCGCGAAGAAGCCCGTGCCCTCCACCCGCACCGACTCGCCCTCCGCCGTCACCCCCTCCACCACCGCGTGATCGAAGCGCTCCGTACCCGCTTCCAGGCCCGGCAGCGACAGACAGCCCTCCGGCCCCCGCACCGTGACCCCGTCCGCCTCCACCAGACGCGGATTGACGATGTGTCCGAGATGACGGACGTCATCGTCGTCCGGGCAGTCGTACACGAACACCCGCAGCGGCACCCCCACCTGGTTCGCCGCCAGGCCCACCCCCTGCGCCGCGTACATCGTCGCGAACATGTCCTCGATGAGCGTCTTCAGCGCGGGAGAGAAGTCCGTGACGGTCTCGCACGGGGCGTGCAGCACAGGATCTCCGAGCAGGCTCATGCCCCTCACGAGTCCGGAACTGCCTGGGATCGGCCGGTTTCGCATGGCCGTAAGCGTACGGTCCGCCGTGACCTCCACGTTTTCCGCCGGTGCCGACGTACGGGCGCAGGAGTGGACCTCGATAGGCTGGGCCGGACCGATGCAAGGAGGATCAAGGACGATGTCAGGCAACTCGGAGCCACTGACGCCGCGCGCCAAGCTCGCCGTGACGGCAGGCAAGGCCGCAGCGGCGGTGTCGCGCGCCGCCGGACGCGGCAGCGGTTCGGTGATCGGCGGCCGGGTCGCGCTCAAGCTCGACCCCGATCTGCTGGGGCGGCTGGCGCAGCACCTGGACGTCGTCCTCGTGTCGGCGACCAACGGCAAGACCACCACCACCCGGCTGATCGCCGAGGCGCTGCGGGCCAGCGGCCCGGTCGTCTCCAACGCGCTCGGCGCCAATATGCCCGCCGGCATCACCTCCGCGCTGGCCGGCGGCTCCGACGCCAAGTTCGGTGTGATCGAGGTCGACGAGAAGTACCTCGCCGGCGTCGCCCGCGATGTGACGCCCAAGGCGATCGCGCTGCTCAATCTCTCGCGCGACCAGTTGGACCGCGCCGCCGAGACCCGGATGCTGGCCGAAAAGTGGCGCGAGGGCCTCTCCGGTACGAAGGCCATGGTCATCGCCAACGCCGACGACCCGCTGATCGTGTGGGCCGCCTCCTCCTCGCCCAATGTGGTGTGGGTCGCCGCGGGCCAGGAGTGGAAGGACGACGCCTGGTCCTGCCCGTCCTGCGGCGGTGTGATGCAGCGCCCCGGCGACGACTGGTTCTGCGGCGAGTGCGGTTTCCGGCGCCCTGCCCCCAGCTGGGTGCTGAGCGGTGACCACGTCCTCGATCCGCACGGCTCGGCCTGGCCGATCCACCTCCAGTTGCCCGGCCGCGCCAACAAGGCGAACGCCGCCACCTCCGCCGCCGTCGCCGCCTGCTTCGGAGTGCCGCCGCAGGTCGCCCTGGAGCGCATGTACCAGGTCCAGGCCGTCGCCGGCCGCTATGACGTGGTCAGCTTCCTCGGCCGTGAGCTGCGCCTGCTGCTCGCGAAGAACCCGGCCGGCTGGCTCGAAACGTTCTCCCTGATCGACCCGCCGCCGACGCCCGTCATCCTCTCGGTCAACGCGCGCGGCGCCGACGGCACAGACACCTCCTGGCTCTGGGACGTCGACTACACCCGGCTCGCCGGTCACCCGATCTTCGTCATCGGCGACCGCAAGCTGGACCTCGCCGTCCGCCTGGAGGTCGCGGGTCTGGACTTCCGGGTGTGCGAGAACGCCGACGAGGCGGTGCAGCTGGCCCCGCCCGGCCGGATCGAGGTCATCGCCAACTACACCGCCTTCCAGGACCTGCGCCGCCGCGTCGGCAACTGACCCGCAGAGGATTGACGAGTATGAGCGACAGCAGCCTGCGTCTGGTCTGGGTCTACCCGGACCTGCTCAGCACCTACGGCGACCAGGGCAACGCGCTGGTCGTGGAGCGCCGCGCCCGGCAGCGCCGCCTGGACGTGATGCGTATCGACGTACGCAGCGACCAGCCGGTCCCCACCTCCGGCGACATCTATCTGATCGGCGGCGGCGAGGACCGGCCGCAGCGGCTCGCGGCCGAGCGGCTGCGCCGCGACGGCGGACTGAGCCGGGCCGCGTCCAACGGCGCGATCATCTTCTCCGTCTGCGCCGGATACCAGATCCTCGGCCATGAGTTCATCAACGATCTCGGCGAGCGCGAGCCGGGTCTCGGTCTGATCGACGTGGTCTCCACGCGCGGTGAGGGCGAGCGCTGCGTCGGTGACGTACTGGCGGACATCGACCCGCAGTTGGGCCTGCCGCAGCTGACCGGCTTCGAGAACCACCAGGGCATCACACACCTCGGCCCGACGGCCCGCCCGTTCGCGCGCACCATCCTCGGCCGCGGCAACGGCACGGGCGACGGCACCGAGGGCGCGTACAACGACACCGTCTTCGGCACGTACATGCACGGTCCCGTGATGGCGCGCAACCCGCAGATCGCGGACCTGCTGCTGAAGCTGGCCCTCGATGTGAACGCGCTGCCGCCGACGGACGACCGGTGGTACGAGGCGCTGCGCGCCGAGCGCATCGCGTCGGCGACGCAGCCCGCCTGACCGGGAGCCTTCGCGCGGGAACCTGCTGCCGGGTCCGCCTGGCAGGAGCACGACCGGCAGGAGGCTGCCGTCCATCAGTCGGACGCCCGGTTCGGCCCCGTCACCCATCGCCGGTAGGGTGGCGGGGATCCAACCGGACGACGTGGTCCGGAAGTCGGCCCACGTTTGCAAAGGTATTTCGGGCTATGCGCATTGGTGTGCTCACCTCCGGCGGCGACTGCCCCGGTCTGAACGCCGTCATCCGTTCCGTCGTGCACCGCGCCGTCGTCGATCACGGCGACGAGGTCATCGGCTTCCACGACGGCTGGAAGGGCCTTCTGGAGTGCGACTACCGCAAGCTCGATCTTGACGCGGTGGGCGGCATCCTGGCTCGCGGCGGCACGATTCTCGGCTCTTCCCGGGTCCAGCCCGCGCATCTGCGCGACGGCGTGGAGCGGGCCAAGGGGCATGTCGCCGAGCTCGGTCTCGACGCGATCATCCCGATCGGCGGCGAAGGCACTCTCAAGGCCGCCAACCTTCTCTCCGAGGGCGGGCTGCCGATCGTCGGCGTGCCGAAGACCATCGACAACGACATCGCGTCGACCGATGTCACCTTCGGTTTCGACACCGCTGTCGGTGTCGCGACCGAAGCGCTCGACCGGCTGAAGACCACCGCCGAGTCGCACCAGCGTGTGCTGATCGTCGAGGTCATGGGGCGGCACACCGGATGGATCGCGCTGCACTCGGGCATGGCGGCGGGCGCCCACGCCATCGTCGTACCGGAGCGGCCCTTCGACATCGGCGAGCTGACCCAGCGGGTCGGCGAGCGCTTCTCGGCGGGCAAGAAGTTCGCGATCGTCGTGGTCGCGGAGGGCGCCAAGCCGCGCGAGGGCTCGATGAAGTTCAACGAGGGCGGCAAGGACATCTACGGGCACGAGCGCTTCGCGGGCGTGGCCCAGCAGCTCTCCGTCGAGCTTGAGCAGCGGCTCGGCAAGGAGGCCCGCGCGGTGATTCTCGGCCATGTGCAGCGCGGCGGTACCCCGACCGCGTACGACCGGGTGCTCGCCACCCGCTTCGGCTGGCACGCCGTGGAGGCCGCGCACCGCGGTGAGTTCGGCATGATGACGGCGCTGCGCGGCACGGACATCACGATGGTGCCGCTGGCCCAGGCGGTGGAGACACTGAAGACCGTCCCGGCCGAGCGCTACGCCGAGGCCGAGTGCGTGCTCTGAGGCTGCGCGAGCCGGGGTTGCCTGCTCTGCAAGGCAACACCCTCAGATCGGTCCATATCTGAATGAACTGCCCCCGGTCGCAGGTGCGATCGGGGGCAGTTCTACTCTGGTGCGGACAAGCGGACATCTCAGCACGAACCAGCAGCGGAAACAGGAGCCGGCGGATGGATCACAGCGGGCACGGCATGACGATGGATCTGCCGCCGTTCACGCTGGGGCGGGGGCTCGAGTTCTCACCGGACCCGTTCTTCCTGGTCGGCTCTCTGCTGGCGCTCGGCCTCTACGGCTGGGGCGTACTGCGGCTGCGCAGGCGCGGCGACGCCTGGCCGGTCGGCCGCACCGTCGCCTTCGCGCTCGGCGTGCTGAGCGTGGCACTGGTGATGTGCACCAAGCTCAATGACTACGGCATGGTCATGTTCAGCGTGCACATGGTGCAGCACATGGTGATCAGCATGCTCTCGCCGATCGTGCTGCTGCTCGGCGCGCCGGTGACGCTGGCGCTGCGCGCGCTGCCGGTCGCCGGCCGCGGCCGCAAGGGGCCGCGCGAGCTGCTGCTGGGGCTGCTGCACAGCCGCTATATGCGTGTGGTCACGCACCCCGTCTTCACGATCCCGCTGTTCATCGCGAGCCTGTACGCGCTCTACTTCACGCCGCTCTTCGACTTCCTCATGGAGTCGAAGACCGGGCATGTGGCGATGATGGTGCACTTCCTCGCGGTGGGTCTGGTCTTCTTCTGGCCGATCATGGGCGTGGATCCGGGCCCGCAGCGGCCGGGATATGTGATCCGGATGCTGGAGCTCTTCGCGGGCATGCCGTTCCACGCCTTCTTCGGGATCGCGCTGATGATGGCGACCGAGCCGATGATCAAGGCGTACGAGAATCCGCCGGCCTCGCTCGGCATCGACGCCCTTGCCGACCAGACCGCGGCGGGCGGTATCGCCTGGGCGTTCAGCGAGATCCCGTCCGTGCTGGTGCTGATCGCGCTGGTCTTCCAGTGGTACCGCTCCGAGCAGCGGCAGGCCAGGCGCATGGACCGGGCCGCGGACCGGGACGGCGACAAGGATCTCGAGGCGTACAACGCGTATCTCGCCTCGCTCCAGGCGCGCGGGCAGTAGCGCGCAGCCCTCCTCACGGGTGACCATGAGGGCGACGGCCGGGGCCGTCGGAGGAGGGCGCGCATGTCCGGATCCACGAAGGCGATGGGAGTGCTCACCGTCGGGACCCTGGTGGTCGTGACGGCCTATACGGCGGCACTCGGCAGCAATGGCTGGCTCTGGTTCGGCTGGGTGGTGCTCGGCCTGGTGACGATCGGGGTGGTGTCCTCACGCAGCAACTAGGTCCTGTCCGGTCGATCAGGCCGGATCAGTGAGCGGGGTCTGGTGCGTGCAGATGCAAGGCGGAGGAAGGAGCCCACGCGGAGCGTAGGCGACTGACGACAACGCAGCAGATGTGCGTGCCAGGGCACGCGAGCCCGGCAAGATCGGCCGGACAGGACCTGACCGCGCGACCAGCGACCGAGCGCGGTCAGAACCGGAATACCTCACCGGTTGCCGCGTCCAGCGCGCACGCGTTGGCGTATGTCTTGTGCCAGGCCGTCATGCGGCCGCGCCAGGTGCCGGTGGCGCCGGCCGTGACCGGGTCGAACTCCTCGGTGCACGCGTGCGGATCGCCGGGCAGCCTGTCCAGATCACCGCGCGCCGCCGCGAGCGCGCCGCACGCGGCGGCGGCATAGGGGTGCGCCCCGCCGGGCTTGGGCGGGCAGTGCAGCAGCAACCCGCGCACCCAGGTGTTCTCGCTCCCGGACACGGTGAGGAACAGGCCTCGGGGTGCCGGCGCGTCGCCGACGGCGTGTGCGGGGACGGCGGTCGCAGCAAGAGACATCAGGGCTGCTGCGGCGAGGACGGCGCTGCGGTGCATCCAGGGCTCCTGGGTGTGGGGGGTGTGTCTCGACGCAGGGCCGGACAGAGGCCAGAGCACCTGCTCACTGTCGGCGTCGGCAAGAGGCCACGCGGGCGGGTAGCGCGTACGGGCGAGGCGAATCGCCCGTACGGCTCCGCAGTCAGCAAGCAGTCAGCCGCTTGCGACGGCCGCGCCCACACGATCGACGGACCGAGCCTCCAGCGGCACGGCCGGGACGCCGTCGCCCTGGAGCACGGGGCTCGCCGGCAGGGGCTTGAACTCAGGCACGGGCGACATCGGGGCCGGCGCTGCCCGACGGACACGCTGGACCTCCTTCACCCGGCGGCTGAACCAGATCACCTTGCCCGTGGCGGTGCCGCAGGTGCCCCAGCTGTCGCTGAGAATCGCGACGGTGGCGAGTCCGCCCTTGGAGGGGCTGGAACTGGTCAGCCGAGGCATCCGGCGGTCCTTGTCCGCCACGGACGCGATCAGGTGCCGACCCGTCCAGCGCAGTTCCACCACGCAGGCCTTGTCGCCCTTCACATGGTGGACGACATTGCCGACGAGTTCGTCGACCGCCCGGCAGACCGGTGTGATGTGGTCTTCCAGGCTCCAGTACCGAAGATGCGCGGCGAGAATGCGCCGGATCTGAGGAATCCGCTCTGTCGATGCCTGCACTTCCAAGGTGTAGCGGCAGGCGGCCGTGACATGCATGACCGTTACTCCTCACCGCGACCTGGTCACCCCTTCGGCTGCTTGACCCCCGAGTGCGAAGAGTGAGCAAGTGTCGCTTCTGGGTCACCACCCAGACTGACCTCGGGCGCCCAAGACCGCAACACATCGCCCGTCCGGCGCAAGCAGGCTGTCCGGTACCAGGCGGTTACGCGGGGCGATGGCTGCACCTAAACTGACCGTTCTTGCGACGCTACTGACCTGGCACAACGCAGTCCTGACGCCTATCCGGACCAAGTGAGGAGCACCCTCAATTGTTCTATTACGTGCTCAAATACGTCATTCTGGGGCCGCTGTTGCGGTTGCTGTTCCGGCCCAGGATCGAGGGACTCGAGCACATTCCGGCAGAGGGGCCGGCGATCGTCGCCGGAAACCATCTGTCCTTCTCGGACCACTTCCTGATGCCGGCGATCATCAAGCGCCGCATCACCTTCCTGGCGAAGGCCGAGTACTTCACCGGGCCGGGTCTCAAGGGCCGGCTGACGGCGGCGTTCTTCCACAGCGCCGGGCAGATCCCGGTGGACCGCTCCGGCAAGGAGGCCGGTCAGGCGGCGATCCGTGAGGGCCTCGGCGTGCTGTCCAAGGGCGAGCTGCTGGGGATCTATCCCGAGGGCACCCGGTCGCACGACGGCAGGCTCTACAAGGGCAAGGTCGGCGTCGCCGTGATGGCGCTCAGGGCGCAGGTGCCGGTGGTGCCGTGCGCGATGGTGGGGACCTTTGAGATCCAGCCACCGGGACAGGTCCTGCCGAAGATCAAGCGGGTGACGGTGCGGTTCGGCGAGCCGATGGACTTCTCGCGGTACGCGGGAATGGAGAACCACAAGGCGGCGATCCGCGCGGTCACCGACGAGATCATGTACGCGATCCTGGAGCTGTCCGGACAGGAGTACGTGGACCGCTACGCCGCCGACGTCAAGGCGGAGCTGGAGCAGCCGAAGAAGTTCCCACGGCGCAGAAGCTGAGAGCGGATCCGCGCCCGGGTATGCGGAGGAGGGCGCATGGTGGGGCGACGCGAGGGGCGGCGACGACCTGAGCTCCCTAGCCGAAAGGAGGGGCGGCCGGAACCGGCCGCCCCTCCCCCGTGCTGCCGGTATGCCTTACGGCTTCGGCGTGGCGTGCGGAGTGCACGTCACATCGCTGCCGTCCAGCTTGCCGCTGAGCAGGTAGGCCTCCACCCGCTGGTTGATGCACGGGTTGACCAGGCCGGTCACCCCGTGCGAGCCGGCGTCCTTCTCGATGATCAGACGCGAGCCCTTGAGCCGCTTGTGCAGCTCGACGGCGCCTTCGAACGGCGTGGCGGCGTCACGGGTCGACTGCACGATGAGCACCTGCGGCAGGCCCTTGCCCGTCTTCACCCTGACCGGGGTCTGCTGCTTGGACGACCAGGTGGCACACGGCAGGTTCATCCAGGCGTTGGCCCAGGTCATGAACGGGTGATCCTTGTGCAGCCTGGTGTTGTCCCGGTCCCACTTCTTCCAGCTGGTGGGCCACTTGGCGTCCGCGCACTCGACGGCCGTGTAGACGGCGTTGCCGTTCTCCGACGCGATGTTGCCCGCGGTGTCCGACAGGTCGGGCGCCGCGGCGTCGACCAGCGCCTGGGTGTCACCCGCGACGTACTTGCTCCAGGCCTGGGCGGTGGGCGCCCAGGAGGAGTCGTAGTACGGCGCGCTCTGGAAGAAGCTGATGAGCTCCGCCGGTCCGACTACTCCGCCGAGCGGGCTCTTCTTGGCGGTGGCCCGCAGCTTCAGCCACTGCTGCTCGACCTTCTCGGGGGTATCCCCGATGTGGTAGGTCGCGTCGTTCTTGGCGACCCAGTCCTTCCAGTCGTTCCAGCGCATCTGGAAGGCCACGTCCTGGTCGAGGTTGGCCTCGTACCAGATCTTCTCCCGCGACGGGTTGACCACGCTGTCGACGATCATCCGGCGCACATGGCCCGGGTAGAGCGTCGCGTACACCGCGCCGATGTACGTGCCGTAGGAGACGCCCAGGAAGTTGAGCTTCTTCTCACCGAGGGCGGCCCGGATGACATCCAGGTCGCGCACGGTGTTCGGCGTGGTCATGTACGGCAGCATCCAGCCGCTGCGCTCGGCGCACCCGTCCGCGTACTCGGCGGCGAGCTTGCGCTGGGCGCGCTTGTCGGCCTCGCTGTCGGGCACCGGGTCGGCCTTCGGGACCTTGACGAACTCCTGCGGGTCGACGCATGAGATCGGGCTCGAGTGGCCGACACCACGCGGGTCGAAGCCCACGAAGTCGTACGCCTTCGAAGTGTTGACCCAGAGCGGGTTCTTGTTCGTGACCCGGGTCGGGAAGCGCATGCCCGAGCCGCCGGGGCCGCCCGGGTTGTAGACCAGGGCACCCTGGCGGTCGGCCGCGGTGCCCGTGTTTCCTATGCGGTCGACGGCGATCTTGATCTGCTTGCCGTTGGGCCGCGCGTAGTCGAGCGGAACGCTCACATAGCCGCACTGGATGGGCTTGGCGAATCCCCAGTCCGCCGGACAGTCCGCCCAGTCGATCCCCTTCTTGGCAGCGCGCTCGGCGGCCAGCTGAGCGCCGCGAGCCTCGGAGTAGCCGCGATGGCGGCTCTCGGCGTTGGCCGCCGGAGCCGCCATCGCGCCTGCAATGAGCGTGCCCGCGATCAGAGTGCCGGCCGAGCCGAGCACTGCTGTGCGTCTCACGTAGAACTCCCCCTATCTGTTGTCGAGTTCTCCCGGGGATCCTTTCGTCTGCGGGCATGCCGAGAACAGGTCGTACTGGTGTTTCTTTACCGAACCAATAACCGGTGACTCAAGTCCCGCTGAGCGGTGCAGCATTGCGGGCGCGTCCGGGCCTCGCTCAGCCGGGAAGTTCGGCGCGCAGCACCTCGTCCAGTACGCACCGCAATTGGCGGGCGTCGGGTGCGACGGCCGTGACCAGGAAGGCCGGACCGGCGAGCGGAGTGAGAACCGCGGCCTCGCCGAACAGTCGCGATTCTGCCGGTTTGTCATCCAGTGCCGGGTTGACCACAAGGAGTTGGCCGACGGCACGGTGCCCGCCGAGGACGGCGCCGCCGTCCCAGCCGCCGGGCGCGCCCGGGCCGTAGCCGAGCTCCTGGTCGAGCAGCGGACGCCCCGCGCGGCGGACCGTGAGGCGGGTGGCAAGGGTGCCGGGCTGCTCGCCGTACCGGCCGAGGATCTGCTCCTCGCGCAGCACCAGCCGTGCCGTGGCGGCCAGCTCGACCCGCGTACGCATCCGCAGGTCACTTCCGTACGCGGAGATGAGCTGTTCCGGCAGCCAGCGCAGCTCGGCGTCCTCGCCGACGGTCAGCCGCACGTCGTAGCGGGCCTGTTCGGGTGTGCGTCCGGGCAGCGCGATGGTGGCGGCCGCGGAGTCGACATGGAGCCGGGCGCCCCGACCCACCTCGGCCTCGATGGCGAGCCGGTCGCCGCCGAGCGGGGCGCTCATCGCGCCGACGACGGTGACCCGGGTGTACGGGCCGGTGGCGCGGGTACGGCGCAGCGCCAGCGGTCCGTCGCTCGTCAGCTCCGGCAGTCCTTCGCGGGTGGCGACGATACGGGCGGTGGCCTGGATGCTCATGCGGTCCAGTCGGCGAGCCGGTCGCGCACCCACGCGGCCACCGGGCCCACGCCCCCCTCGCCCTTCAGCGAGGTGAAGACGACGGGGAGTTCACCGCGCTGCTCCTTGGCGTCGCGCGCCATCCGCCCGAGGTCGGAGCCGACGTACGGCGCGAGGTCCGTCTTGTTGACGACGAGCAGATCGGCGGTGGTGACGCCGGGGCCGCCCTTGCGCGGGATGTCGTCGCCGCCCGCGACGTCGATGACGAAGATCTGGGCGTCGACGAGCCCCTTGGAGAACGTGGCGGTGAGATTGTCGCCGCCGGACTCGACGAGGATCAGATCGAGCGGGCCAACGCTCTCCTCCAGCTCCTCCACGGCTTCGAGGTTGGCGGAGATGTCGTCGCGGATCGCGGTGTGCGGGCAGGCGCCGGTCTCCACGGCATGGATGCGTTCCGGAGGCAGCACGGCGTTGCGGAGCAGGAACTCGGCGTCCTCGCGGGTGTAGATGTCGTTGGTGACGACGGCGATGGACAGCCGGTCGCGCAGCGCGCCACAGAGCGCGGCGACGGTGGCCGTCTTGCCGGAGCCGACGGGTCCGCCGAGGCCGATGCGCAGGGCACGCCGGGTGCCGTCGGGGCGGGTCGCGTCGGCACCGACTGCGGCCGGTCCGTCGTGGGAGTGGTCGAGGTGCATGGTGCGGCTCCTGGATGTCTTACGAGGCGAAGAGGCGTACGGGCCAGGTCGCGTGCTGCTCGGCCGTGATGTCGAGCAGCGGCGCCGACGCGGCGGGCAGGGCGTCGATGCCCTCGGCCGCGGCTGCCGCGGCGCGGGCGGCGACCTCGTCCATGTCGGGGGCGAGGCGGGCCAGGACGGCGGTGGCCTGGAAGGGGTCGAGGCTGAGCAGACGTACCGCCGCGGTGGCCGGACCGCTGACCGTCTCGTATGCGACGCAGTGCGCGGCGTCCGTCGGCCGAAGGCCCGCGGCACGGGCGGCGAGCCCGAGGACGATCGGCTGGTGCGTGCCGCGCGGGAAAGCCGCGGCGAGCCCGTCGAGTTCGGCGCACGGCCATGCCGCCCGGGCGGCGCGCATCATCTGCCGCCCGAGCTTGCGGGCGGTGGCCCGCAGAGCCGGTGAGGGGGTTCGGGCGTCCGCGGCCTCGTCGAGTGCCCTCGGATCGAGGCCCAGGGCAGCCGCGGCGGCGAGCCCGGCCGAGGTGAGACCGGTGGTGTGCAGCCGTCCCCGGCAGAAGGCGGCCAGATCCCGGGCGTCGCGAAGCCGTCCGGCCTTGACCGCCGCTTCGGCCCCACCGGAGTGGGCGTGCCCGCCGGCGGGGAACCGGCCGTCGGCGAGGACGAGCAGGGCCGCGCGCGCTCCTGGCGCGGAGCGGCCCGCGGCGGGACCGCCCTCGTCGGCGGGCAGGCCGAAGCCTCCCGCCGACGGGCCGTACTCAGTCGTTGCGTCGTTCATGGCTCAGAAGAGGAAGTAGCGCTGAGCCATGGGCAGTTCGGCGGCGGGCGCGGGCTCGACCGCCTCGCCGTCGATCGTCACCGTGAACGTGTCGGCGTCGACCTCGACGCGCGGCAGTGCGTCGTTCTCCCGCATGTCCGCCTTGGTGATGCGCCGCGTGCTGGTGATCGGCACGAACTTCTTGGCCAGGCCCAGGCGTTCGGGCAGATCGTCCTCGATTGCCGCCTGGGCGACGAAGTTGAACGAGCTCAGCGACGCTGCCCGCCCCAGCGCGCCGAACATCGGGCGGGGCATCACCGGCTGCGGGGTCGGGATGGAGGCGTTGGCGTCGCCCATCTGCGCATACGCGATCTGCCCGCCCTTGATGACGAGCTGCGGCCTGACCCCGAAGAAGGCGGGCTCCCACAGCACCAGGTCGGCGAGCTTGCCGGTCTCGACCGAGCCGATCTCGCTGTCCAGGCCCTGTGCGATCGCCGGGTTGATCGTGTATTTGGCGACATAGCGACGTGCGCGGTGGTTGTCGGCGTGGCCGTCCCCGGGCAGTGCGCCCCGGCGCTTCTTCATCACGTGCGCGGTCTGCCACGTGCGCATCACCACCTCGCCGACGCGCCCCATGGCCTGGGAGTCGGAGGAGATGATCGAGATGGCGCCGAGGTCGTGCAGGATGTCCTCGGCCGCGATCGTGGAGGGCCGTATCCGGGACTCCGCGAAGGCCAGGTCCTCGGGCACCGCCGGGTTCAGGTGATGGCAGACCATCAGCATGTCGAGGTGTTCGTCGATCGTGTTGACGGTGTGCGGCCGGGTCGGATTGGTGGAGCTGGGCAGCACATGGGGCTGGGAGACCACGGTGATGATGTCCGGTGCATGCCCGCCGCCCGCGCCCTCGGTGTGGTACGCGTGGATCGTGCGGCCCGCGATGGCGGCCAGCGTGTCCCCGACGAACCCCGCTTCGTTGAGGGTGTCCGTGTGGATGGCGAGCTGCGCGCCGGTCTCGTCGCAGACGCTCAGACAGGCGTCGATGACGGCGGGGGTCGCGCCCCAGTCCTCGTGGATCTTGAACCCGAGCGCCCCGCCGCGCAGTTGGGAGTGCATGGCTTCGCGGGACATCGTGTTGCCCTTGCCGAGCAGCCCGATATTGACGGGCAGGGAGTCCATCGCCCCGAACATCCGGGCAAGGTGCCACGGCCCAGGGGTGATGGTGGTGGCCTTGGTTCCCTCGGCCGGTCCGGTGCCGCCGCCCACGAGCGTGGTGACGCCCGTGGCGAGGGCCTGGTCGATGATCGTCGGCGAGATGAAGTGGACGTGCGCGTCGATGGCACCGGCGGTGACGATCTTCCCGTTGCCGGCGATGATCTCGGTCTCGGGGCCGATGACGAGGTCGGGATGTACGCCGTCCATCGTGTCGGGGTTTCCGGCCTTGCCGATGCCGGTGATCCGGCCGTCGCGGATACCGATGTCGGCCTTGACGATGCCCCAGTGGTCGACGATGACGACACCGGTGATGACGGTGTCGGGTGCGCCTTCGGCCCGCGTCGTACGGGACTGGCCCATCGACTCGCGGATCACCTTGCCGCCGCCGAACACGGCCTCGTCGCCCGCGAGTCCGGGCCCGCCGGAGCGGTCCGACTCGATCTCGATCAGCAGATCGGTGTCGGCGAGCCGGATCCGGTCGCCGGTGGTGGGCCCGAAGAGATCCGCGTACACGGCACGGTTGAGCTCAGGCACGTTCGTCTCCCGTCGCGTCGAGGGCACCTCTGGTCTCGCCGCGCAGTCCGGGGACGATCCGACGGCCTGCGAGGGGTACGAGTTCGACCTCTACCGGGATGCCGGGCTCGAAGCGCACGGCGGTGCCCGCGGCGATGTTCAGCCGTAGGCCCCGGGCGGCCTCGCGGTCGAAGTCCAGACCGGGGTTGGCCTCGGCGAAGTGGTAGTGGGAGCCGACCTGGACGGGCCGGTCGGCGGCGTTGACGACGGCGAGGCGGGTGACCTCGCGGCCCTGGTTGAGGGGCACGGGCCCATCGGCGAAGATGATTTCTCCGGGGATCATCGGCGCGGCCCCCTCAGACGATCGGGTCGTGGACGGTGACGAGCTTGGTGCCGTCCGGGAAGGTCGCCTCGACCTGGACGTCGTGGATCATCTCGGGGATGCCCTCCATGACGTCGGCGCGGGTGAGGACCTTACGGCCCGATGCCATGAGTTCGGCGACGGTGCGTCCGTCCCTGGCGCCCTCCAGGATGTGCGAGGTGATCAGGGCGACGGACTCGGGGTGGTTCAGCTTGACCCCGCGCGCACGGCGCTTCTCCGCCACGTCGGCGGCCACATGGATGAGCAGGCGTTCCTGCTCGTGCGGGGAGAGTTGCACGTGTCCACCTCACTGTCTTTTGGCCCAGTCCCGTCTGGGCGCAGCGGGACACCGGCTCATGTCAACACTCTGTTGACCTGCGCACGGACGTCTCGCGACCAGGGGTTGAACGGTAGGACGAAAGTTTTTCCGGCGCGTTAACTGATCTTGGGATCGCGCAGGACATCGGCGCCCGGCGAGCAGCCCGCACCGCGACGATCGGGGACCGGGTCGTATACGTGGCGGTTCAGCCGCGGCGGTCGGGGCGCCGGTGCTCGGCCGTCAGACCGAAGCGGGCGCGCTCACCGGAAGCGGATCCGACCTGGCCCAGCTTGGAGACCGAGCTGATGACCTGCTCCTCGGGCGCTTCCTGATCCCTCTCCAGGCGCTCCAGGTCAGCGGCGGACACCAGCGCCACGAGCGGCTTCCCGTGCCGGGTCACGACCACCCGCTCCCCGCCGTAGACAACACGGTTGATCAGCTCGGCGAGCTCTGCGCGGGCTTGCGTCACCGGAATCTCGTAGGCCATGCCCCCAGCTTAATCCGCGGCCATGACGTCCTGGTTTCGCAGATTCCGTCCCGGATCATGTGGGTCGTCACTAGTCTGGGCCTCTCGCTGGGCCCAATTGGGGGGTGCCCGGCCTGAAATCGAGGAACGCTCATGCTCCGCACCCGCACCATGGCCGCTGCCGCTGCCGCGGCATCGGCCGCCGGTCTCGCCCTGCTGCCCATGCCGGCACAGGCCGCGGCCGGCTCCGTTCATCTGTACAAGATCTACTACGACAGCCCGGGTTCGGACCGGGGCTCGAACGCGAGCCTCAACGCCGAATATGTGCAGATACGCAACACCACCTCGACGGCCGTCAGCCTGAAGGGCTGGACGCTCGTCGACGCGTCGAACCACAGGTACGTCTTCGGCGCATACACGCTGGGCAGAGGGAAGACGGTGACGGTGCACACGGGCAAGGGGACGAACAACGCGGCGCATCGCTATCAGGGGCGTGCCTGGTACGTGTGGAACAACGACAAGGACACGGCCACGCTGAGGAAGTCGACGGGCGCCAGGGTCGACACCTGCTCGTACAACTCCACCAGGGCCGACTACAAATTGTGCTGACCGCCTGACCTCCGCCCCCGCTGCCTGGGCAGCGGGGGCGTTGTCATGCCACGGCGCCGGTGGTGCAGCCGGCGCACGTTCGCCCTCAGCGAGCATCCGTTCCTGCATCCGGCCATTGATCTGTACGTCCTGTACATTTTTTACAGGCCAGCGCACGAGGAGCACGAGGAGAGGTACGTCATGAACCGCCCTGCCGCCCGCCATGTCCTGCCCGAGTTCACCGAGCGCACCAGCGCGGGATCCCGCACTCTCGACCCCTACTCGAAGCTGCTCGACGAGCGGATCATCTTCCTGGGCACCGTCGTCGACGACACCGCCGCGAACGATGTGATCGCACAGTTCCTGCATCTCGAATACGCCGCTCCCGACCGCGACATCTCCCTCTACATCAACTCCCCCGGCGGCTCGCTGAGCGCCATGTCCGCGATCTACGACACGATGCAGGTGGTCACCTGCGACGTGGCGACGACCTGCCTCGGGCAGGCCGCGTCGACCGCAGCCCTGCTGCTCGCCGCCGGCGCCCCCGGCAAGCGGATGGCACTGCCCGGCTCGCGGATCGTCGTCCAGCAGCCCGCGTTCGAGGAGCCGTTGCAGGGTCAGCCCTCCGATCTGGAGATCCAGGCCCAGGAATTGCTCCGACTGCGCGCCCAACTCGCTCGGATGCTCGTGCGCCACACCGGCCAGACCTCGCAGCGGATCGCCGCCGACCTGGAGCGCGACACGATCTTCGACGCCGTCGAGGCCAAGGCGTACGGGCTGGTGGACCATGTGCTCAAGAACCGCAAGACGTCACTGTCGTCCCGCGGTTCGAGGTGAGCGCCCGATGCTGCCTCCCGAGCTGCCTCCCGAGCTGCCGCCGCTGCCCGCGCTGACCCGCGCCGAGGGCGAGTTCATCGACAGCTACCTCGAAGTGCTCGATCTGCTGGGGCGGATCAACCCGGCGCGCGCCACGCACACCTATGGAGCGCTCCGCGCGGCACAGGCCCTGGCCGGCCGGGCCAACGCGCTCAAGGACGCCCTGACGCTGATGCATATGCGCGGCGAGAGCGAGATCCATGCGACGACGCTGGCCGAGGCGCTCAGAGCCCTCGACGGTGAACGCCGGGCGCACCGGGTGACGATGCCGCCCGCAGCGCTGAGTTGACGAATTCACCGCATCCGCCTACGGCCATCAGGGTACTGGTCACCCTCCCCCATTCGACGTAATCACTGTCTCCCGAAGCCCTACGGACAACTTGCGCACCGCGGCTACCGATTTGGCGGAATGACTTATTCCACCGCTGGTGCAAGGGTCCTCAGGCGTCCCCTGCCACCCCTCGAAACTTCCCTGTCCACCCGAACAGGTGAGTGGTGGTAAAGCTCACAAACTGCCGTTTCAGTTCGGAAATCCGGCATGAGTTGGGTCAAGATCCCTGGGACGACAAGCCCCCGCCACCGCGGCGGGGCGGTCCGGGCGGACGCCGAGTCCTGCCGCCGCTCCGGATGACTGGTCGACAGGAGTGCATCGGCAGGAGTGGAGGACCCAGCACGACGGGGCAGCCGGGAAGCCGGCAGTCCCTTGGGGTGAAGCCGCAGCCGCGGCCGGGCATCTTCGTCCGTCCGAACCCGACAGGTCACCCTTCACAGGCGGCTGACGAAGGGTTGCGCATGACTGCGCAGATTCATGTCCCGTTTCTGATGGGCCGGGCGGGCGCCGTATCGGCCCTCACCCTCGCCGCCGTCGGCGGCTCGCTGCTGGCGCCGGGAGGAGCCACAGAGGCATACGCAGCTACGACCCACGCGAGCAAGGCACTGCAGGTTGCCGCCTCGAAGAAGGGCGCGCCGTACAAGTACGGCGCCTCGGGTCCCCGCCGGTTCGACTGCTCAGGGCTGACGCTCTATTCGTACAAGAAGGCGGGCAAGAAGCTCCCACGCACGGCCCAGCAGCAGTACAACAAGACCCGCCACATCTCGGCCTCCTCCCGGCAGCAGGGAGACCTGGTCTTCTTCCACTCCGGCAGCAGCGTCTACCACGTGGGGATCTACGCCGGCCGCAACAAGATCTGGCACTCGCCGAAGACCGGATCCTGGGTGAAACTGGAGAAGATCTGGAGCAAGAAGGTCTGGTACGGCCGGGTGCGCTGACGCCCGTTGACTGATGGTGCGCCGATCGCCGCTCATCACCGGCGGTCGGCGCACGGGGACCGCACCGGAACCGCGTCCGGGTCCGGGTCCGGCGCCCGGCGCCCAGCGCCCGGCGTCAGTGCGCCGGCGGCTCCGCCAGCAGAGTCACACCGAGCGCGGTGAGCGCCCCGCCGGTGACGCCTTCCACGGCCCGTGTGGTGCGCGGCCGGCGCAGCCACTGCCCCAGGCGGTCCACCAGCAGCGCCACCGCGGGGAACCAGAGCAGAGCCAGTACGACGACGATCGTGGCGAGCAGCAGAGTCCGCGGCAGCACCGGCGCACCGTCCGGCACGAACTGCGGGAGCAGGCTGAGGAACAGGACCGGGGCCTTCGGATTGAGGACGTTCGTGAGGAACCCCTGCCGCAGACTCCGGCCCATGCCGCCGGCCGCTTCGCCCGCCGGATCCGGCACGGCGAGCGCCGGACGCAGCGCCGAGCGCACCGCCCGTACACCCAGGTAGAGCACATAGGCCCCGCCCGCGATCTGGAGCGTGCGGTACAGCACCGGGACCGCGACCAGGACGGCGGCGAGTCCCGCGACGGCCAGCGCGGTGTGCACGAGCAGCCCCCCGGCCACGCCGGCAGCGCAGGCCACGCCCGCGCGCCGGGAGGCGAGCGCATTGCGTACGACGACGGTGAAGTCCGCGCCCGGCATGGCGACCATGCCCGCGGCGACCCCGGTAAAGGCGACCAGTTGTGCGTCCATGCCGACCATCGTGGCCCGTCGCAGGCTTTAACGTGTACTTGCAACCTTCTGGGTCTGCCTAAAGCGATGCTTAAGCCTGGCAGGAGCCGGCAGGAGGGAGTGGCATGTACGACCCGACACGGCTGGCGGCCCTGGTGGCGGTCGCCGAGGCCGGTTCGATCACCCGCGCCGCCGCTCGCCTCGGCTACACCGCGCCCGCGCTCTCCCAGCAGCTGGCCAAGCTGGAGCGCGAGGCCGGCGCGGTACTGCTGGTGCGGCACCATCGCGGGGCGCGGCTGACCGCCGCGGGCGAGCTGCTGGCAGGGCGTGCCCGCCGGGTGCTGGACGAGATGGACCGGGCGCGTCATGAGCTGTCCCGGCTGTCCGAACTCTCCGGAGGGCGGCTGCGGGTCGGCACCTTCACGACCGTCGGCGTCCACCTGCTGCCCCCGGTGCTGAGCGCGTTCCGCAGGGCGCATCCCGATGTGGAACTCACCGTCGCGGAGTACGAACCACCGGCCGGGGTCCTGGCGGTCGCGGCCGGCGAGGTGGATCTGGCGCTCACGCATGCGTACGAACCGGCCGAGCCTGCGCCGCCGCCCGCCGGTGTGATCCTGGAGCCCCTGCTGGTCGAGGAGTTGGTCCTGGTGACGGCCCCCGGGCATGCGCTGGCGGGCGGCTCGGGCCGGCTGCCGGTGGCCGATCTTGCCGGGCAGCCGCTGATCAGCAGCGCTCCCTCGCACCCGCCCCGCAAAGGTGTGGAGTCAGCCCTGGCACGGGCCGGGGCAACTCCGGCCGTGGTGTGCGAGTCACCCGGCTATGCCCTGGTGTGCGCGCTGGTCAGCGCGGGGCTCGGGGTGGCGGTGGTGCCCGAGATGGTCGCCGCGATGGCCGCGACACCGCTGGGCGTACGTCAGTTGGAGTCGGCGGGGTTCCGGCGGACGATCTCGGTGGCGCACCGTGGCGAGGAGTCGGGCCCGGCGGCCGAGTCACTGCGGGCTCTGCTGCGCGGCGCGTTCGGCCGCGCGGGAAGCTGACGGCCGGGCCGAGAGGGCCGGGCCGGCCGTGCGCCCCACCCTGCGTCCTCGATCGGCGGAGCCGGGAGCGCCGCGTCGGCACCCGATCAGGCCATCGGGCTCGCTGCCGGTCCTCGACCGGCCAACGCCGTGATCAGCTCTGCACGGGCACGGTCCACGGCAGGGCGATCCAAACGGTCTTGCCGCCGTCCGCAGTCGGAGTGACGGAGAGGTGTCCCCCGCACTCCGCGGTCAGGCTGCGGATGATGACCATGCCGCGGCCGTTGTCCTGGCGGACGGCGGCAGGCAGCCGCTGCGGCCAGCGCGGGTGGCTGTCGGTCACGCCGATGCGCAGTTCCTCGTCGCGCTCCAGACGGAGGTCAACGGTGAAGGTCGGCGACTGGCCGAAGGTGTGCTGGACGGCGTTGGTGGCGAGTTCGGAGACGATCAGCCGGACGGTGTCGACGACGTCGGTCTCATCCGGCAGGCCCCATTCGGAAACGACGTGGGTGGCGTACCGCCGGGCCGCGGAGACCGAGGCGGGATCGCTCGGCAGAGTGACGGATGCTTCTTGGTGATCTGCCATGGCGAAGCTGTCCCTTTCCCACCGGGGCCGGGCTCCGACTCATAGCGGAATTGCGAGGACGGCCACGGATTGTGCTTCGCGCCAGAGTGCCACTGAACACGCCGTCGGTGGTGAGGATCCACCAGGATATGCATATATCTGTCGCTCAAAGCGGTGAACTCTGCTACGCGAGACCGTATTTGGACGCACCTCTCGCTTTGATCGACGCGGAAGGGAGCACGAGATGCGGCACGTCCCCGCGGTGCGCCGCCGCAAGCTCGGCGAGGAGCTGCGGAAGTTGCGCCTGGACGCCGGTCTCACCAGCAGGGACGCCGGCGGGCCGGCCGGCTGGCACCAGTCGAAGGTGAGCCGGATCGAGACCGGCGCCAGCGGGGTCAAGGCCGCGGATGTGACCCTGCTGCTGAATGTGTACGAAGTCGCCGACCCTCAACTGCGTGTGCTGCTCGAAACCTTGGCGGACGCGGCCGACGGCGCGGGCAGCGGCTGGTGGCACGCATACCGCGGGCTGATCCCGCCCGAGTACCGGGACTTCATTTCTCTGGAGGCCCAGGCCTGCGCGGCGCGCACGCTGGAGACCTCGGTCGTGCCCGGACTGCTGCAGACGCCGGACTACGCGCGTGCGGTGACCCGTGCGGCCCTGGAGGAGTTGTCCGCGGCGACCGTCAACTCGCTGGTGGACGTGCGGATCACGCGTCAGTCGGTGCTGTGGGGCGACAAGCCCCTGGAACTGAGCGCGGTGCTCGACGAGGCGGCGCTACGTCGCGAGGTGGGCGGCGGCCGGGTGATGCGGGAGCAACTGCGGTCGCTGGCAGAGACGGCACAACTGCCCCATGTGCACCTCCAGGTACTGCCGTTCTCGGTCGGCGGCTATGCGGGGCTCACGAGCCCTTTCGTTAACTTCTCATTTCCGAACACTTCTGATCTGGATGTGGTTGTTCTCGACCATTTGACGAGTAGCCTCTACCTCGAGCGGAAAGAAGACCTTGAGGTGTACGGCGCCGCCTTCCAGATCATGCAGGCGCGCGCCCTGTCACCAGCGGACTCATTGGATCTCATCGCCCGGATCAGTGACAGCGCATAGGGAGGCACCCCCATGTCCGATTGCCTCACGCACGACGCATTACGGTGGCGGCGCAGCAGCCGCAGCACGGGGATGAACAACTGCGTCGAGGCGGCCCGGCTGCCCGACGACTCGCTCGCGGTACGCGACTCCAAGAACATCCGGCGGCAGGCCCTGCGTTTCTCGCCGGGAGCCTGGAGCAGCTTCCTGACGGCCATCCACGAGGAGACCGTCAACTGACCACCGACTGACCGTCGATGGACCGTCATCCGGTCGGCGCGGCCCCGGTGATCGTGGCGATCGCCTGGTCGATCTGCCGATCGGTGAGGTCCGCACGCGCGGTGAGCCTGATCCGGGAGATGCCGTCCGGCACCGACGGCGGGCGGAAGCAGCCGACGACAAGTCCGGCGTCCCGGCAGTCCGCGGCCCACCGCAGGGCGGCCTCCGGCGACGGCGCCCGTACGGACACCACGGCGGCGTCGGGTCGTGCCGCGGTAAGACCCGCCTCTGTGAGACGGCGGTGCAGCGTCGCCGCGACGGTACGGGCACGGTCGGCCAGCGCGGGCTCGCGGCGCAGCAGCCGCACGCTCGCCAGCGCGGCTCCCGCGGCGGCGGGAGCCAAGCCCGTGTCGAAGATGAAGGTGCGCGCGGTGTTGACCAGGTGCTCGATCACCCGGGCAGGGCCCAGTACCGCTCCACCCTGGCTCCCCAGCGACTTGGAGAGGGTGAGCGTGGCGACGACGCCGGCGGCGCCCGCGATGCCGGCGGCGTTCAGCGCTCCGCGGCCGCCGTCGCCCAGCACGCCAAGACCGTGCGCGTCATCGACAAGCAGGGCCGCGCCGTGCTCGCCGCAGGCCTGAGCGAGGCCCGCCAGCGGCGCGGCGTCGCCGTCCACCGAGAAGACCGAGTCGGTGACCGCGAGAGCCCGCCGGCCGGGGTGCGCGTCGAGCGTCTTGCGTACCGCTTCCACGTCGGTGTGCGGCACGATCGCGGTCTCGGCCCGCGAGAGCCGGCAGCCGTCGACGATGGAGGCATGGTTGCCCGCGTCGGAGACGATCAGTGAGCCGCGGCCGCTGAGCGCGGTCACCGCGGCGAGATTCGCGGCATAGCCGGAGGACAGCACCAGGGCGGCCTCAAAGCCGCAGAACGCTGCGAGTTCCCGCTCGAGCTCGGCATGCAGCGCGGTGCTGCCCGTGACCAGCCGGGAGCCGGTGGCCCCGGCTCCCCAGCGGCGGGCCGCTTCGGCAGCGGCGCCGGTGATCTCGGGACGGCGGGTGAGGCCCAGATAGTCGTTGCTGGCGAGATCCAGCAGTTCGGACTCGGCGGTGCGCGGCCGGAGCGTACGCACGAGGCCCGCGCGCTCACGGCGGCGCGACTCGTCGTCGATCCAGTCGAAAGGATCCTGGGGCATGGTGGTCCGGTCCTTTTGTAGGCAGCGCACAGACCCTAACCGGGGTCACTCGAGGAACGGATGTGGCCATGCACACACCTCAAACACGGTCTCTTGTGTGGTTCCTCCTTGGCCGCGGCGTGTGCCGTACGTCAGGATCGGCGCCATGGACCTGCTGAACACGCTGGTGGAGAAGGGGCTGCGGCGCGAGCTGCCGACCCGTGAAGAAGCGCTCGCCGTGCTGGCGACCTCCGACGACGAACTGCTCGAAGTGGTTGCCGCGGCCGGCAAGGTCCGCCGCCAGTGGTTCGGGCGGCGGGTGAAACTGAACTATCTCGTCAATCTGAAGTCGGGGCTGTGCCCCGAGGACTGCTCGTACTGCTCCCAGCGGCTCGGCTCCAAGGCCGAGATCCTCAAGTACACCTGGCTGAAGCCCGACGAGGCGTCGCAGGCGGCCGCCGCGGGTGTCGCGGGCGGGGCGAAGCGGGTCTGTCTGGTCGCCAGCGGTCGCGGTCCCACCGACCGGGACGTCGACCGGGTCTCCAAGACGATCGAGGCGATCAAGGAGCAGAACGAGGGCGTCGAGGTCTGTGCCTGTCTCGGGCTGCTCTCGGGCGGACAGGCGGATCGGCTGCGGGCCGCGGGCGCGGATGCGTACAACCACAACCTCAATACGTCCGAGGGGACATACGGGGACATCACCACCACCCACACCTATGCGGACCGGGTGGACACCGTGCACCAGGCGCAGGCCGCGGGGCTTTCCGCCTGCTCCGGGCTGATCGCGGGCATGGGTGAGAGCGACGAGGACCTGGTCGACGTCGTCTTCTCGCTGCGCGAGCTCGACCCCGACTCGGTGCCGGTCAACTTCCTGATCCCCTTCGAGGGCACCCCGCTGGCCAAGGAGTGGAACCTCACCCCGCAGCGCTGTCTGCGGATTCTGGCGATGGTCCGGTTCGTCTGCCCGGATGTGGAGGTGCGGATCGCGGGCGGTCGCGAGGTGCATCTGCGCTCGATGCAGCCGCTCGCGCTGAACCTCGCCAACTCGATCTTCCTCGGCGACTATCTGACGAGCGAGGGCCAGGCGGGCAAGGCCGACCTCGACATGATCGCGGACGCGGGCTTCGAGGTGGAGGGCACGGACACGACGACGCTGCCGGAGCACCGCGCGGACGCGCTCGCGGGTGGCTGCGGTTCGCACTCCGGCTCCGGCGGATGCGGTCCGTGCGGCGACGGTGAGACGGTCGCCGAGCCCGTTGCCGAGGTACCCGCGGCGCGTACGGATCTGGTCGCCGTGCGCCGCCGTGGCGCGGGCACGGATCTCGCGCCCAATGCCTGAGTCCGCACAGGAGTCCGGCTACAGCCCGGGCGAGCTGCTGGCTCTGGACCGGGCGCACGTCTGGCATCCGTACGGCCCGATGCCGGGCCGTACCGATCCGCTGATCGTTCAGTCCGCGGCCGGCGTACGGCTGCGGCTCGCCGAACCGGTTCACGGGCAGCGCGAGTTGATCGACGGCATGTCGTCCTGGTGGTCGGCGATCCACGGCTACAACCACCCTGTCCTCAACGAGGCGGCGCGCGGCCAGCTGGAGCGGATGAGCCATGTGATGTTCGGCGGGCTCACGCACGAGCCCGCCGTGCGGCTCGCCGCCCGGCTGGTCGAGATCACGCCCGAGCCGCTGCGGCATGTCTTCCTCTGCGACTCGGGCTCCGTCTCGGTCGAGGTCGCGGTGAAGATGTGCCTGCAGTACTGGCGCTCGGTGGGGAGGCCGGCCAAGCAGCGGCTGCTGACCTGGCGCGGCGGCTACCACGGGGACACCTGGCAGCCGATGTCGGTGTGCGACCCCCAGGGCGGCATGCACGAGCTGTGGTCGGGGGTGCTGCCGCGGCAGATCTTCGCGGACGCGCCGCCGGTGGGCTTCGAGGAGTCGTACGCACAGCAGCTGCGCGATCTTGTCGCACGGCACGCGGACGAGCTGGCCGCGGTGATCGTGGAGCCGGTGGTGCAGGGTGCGGGCGGGATGCGGTTCCATTCCCCCGCGTATCTGCGGGTGCTGCGGGAGGCGTGCGACGAGCACGGGGTACTGCTGGTGTTCGACGAGATCGCGACGGGGTTCGGCCGTACGGGCACGCTGTTCGCGGCGGAGCACGCGGGGGTCTCTCCGGATGTGATGTGCCTGGGCAAGGCGCTGACCGGCGGCTATCTCACCATGGCGGCGACGCTGTGCACGGCGGAGGTCGCCGACGGCATCTCGCGCGGCGCGGTCCCGGTGCTGGCGCACGGCCCCACGTTCATGGGCAATCCGCTGGCCGCGGCGGTGGCATGCGCCTCGATCGATCTGCTGCTCGCGCAGGACTGGCAGCAGGAGGTCAAACGCCTGGAGACCGGCCTGCGAGAGGGGCTGGCCGCGGCGGAGGGGCTGCCGGGGGTGAAGGACGTACGCGTGCTGGGGGCGATCGGCGTCGTACAGCTGGACCACGAGGTGAACATGGCGTCGGCCACGGAGGCGGCGGTGCGGGCGGGGGTGTGGGTGCGGCCGTTCCGGGACCTGGTGTATGTGATGCCGCCGTATGTGACGGGGGACGAGGACCTTGCCCGGGTCTGCCGGGCGGTATGCGCGGCGGCGTCCGCGGGCTGACCGGGACCGGGGCTCCGCCCCGGACGGGCTTGACTCAAGCCCCGTCGGCGATTGAGGCGCGGGGGTCCGGGGGCGGATCCCCCGGTTACGGGAAGCGCGGCAGGGCGTGCAGGTGAACAGAAAGGCAGAGCGCAGCAATGGCAGTCATCGTCGTCACCGGGACCGGGACCGAGATCGGTAAAACCGTCGTCACCGCCGCCATCGCCGCGCTCGCGCGAGGGCGAGGCTCGTCCGTGGCCGTGGTGAAACCCGCGCAGACCGGGGTCGCCCCCGGGGACGCGGGCGACGTGGACGAGGTCGTGCGGCTCGCCGGACACGTCAACGGGGTTGAGATCGCGCGGTATCCCGAGCCTCTCGCTCCCGCGACCGCCGCGCTGCGCGCCGGGATGGACGCCGTCCGGCCGCGGGACGTCGTCGAGGCCGTCGAGAAGCTGGCCACGGAGCATGACCTTGTACTGGTCGAGGGGGCCGGCGGCCTGCTCGTACGGTTCGACGAGGAGGGGGCGACGCTCGCCGATGTCGCGGGACTCCTCCGCGCGCCCGTGCTCGTCGTCGTGCCCGCCGGGCTGGGGACGCTCAATTCCACCACGCTCACCGCGGAGGCCCTGCGCGCGCGGAGGTTGGAACAGCTCGGCGTGGTCGTCGGGAGCTGGCCCGCCGCGCCGGATCTGGCCGCGCGATGCAATCTCGTGGACCTGCCCGAGGCAGCAGGGGCGCCGCTTCTCGGAGCCGTGCCGGAAGGGGCCCCAGCGCTGGCTCCCGCCGACTTCCGGGCGCGGGCCGCCAGTTGGCTCGCGCCCGCGCTCGGCGGCGACTGGGACGCCGAGGCGTTCACCGCCTCCGTACGCTGAGCCCGTGCAAGCCCGAATCGACGAGATCGTCTTCGACTGCCACGACCCCGCCCGGCTGGTGCGCTTCTGGGCCGCCCTGCTCGGCGGGGACCCCGTAGACCGCAGCGCCGACTGGTCGTACATCGATCCGCCCGGATTCGTGCGCGTCGCCTTCCAACGCGTGCCCGAGGGCAAGGCGGTCAAGAACCGGCTCCATCTCGATCTCGACGCGGGCGATGTCGACCGGGCCGCCGACGAGGCGGTCGGTCTCGGCGCCGTACGGATGGGACCGGCCATCACCGACGACCACGGACGGTTCCAGGTCCTGACGGATCCCGAGGGGAACGAGTTCTGCTTCGTCTGACCAGGGGGACAATGACGGTGGAGTGCACCGCCGCCCCGAGGAGGTCGCAATGCCCCTGCGCCGCACCAAAGTGCCCCGGGACGCCGTGCACCATCCGCTCTTCGCCCGCTTCTACGCCAGAATCAGCGTGGTGGCGGACAAGAACGCCAAGATCGCCGACCACCGCAAGGAGTTGCTGTCCGGACTCTCCGGCCGGGTGATCGAGATCGGCGCGGGCAACGGACTGAACTTCGCCCACTACCCGTCGGCCGTCTCCGAGGTCGTCGCGATTGAACCGGAGCGCAGCCTGCGGCATCTGGCCACGCAGGCCGCCCGCCGCGCGGACGTCCCGGTGGACGTGGTGCCGGGCGCGGCGGAGGCACTGCCGGTCAAGAGCGAGGCCTTCGACGCCGCCGTGGCCTCGCTCGTGCTGTGTTCCGTACGGGATCTGCCGCGAGCGCTCGGCGAGCTCAGACGGGTCCTGCGGCCCGGCGGAGAACTGCGGTTCTTCGAGCACGGGCTGGCCGAAAGCAGAGGCATGGCGAGGACCCAGCGGGCGCTGGACCGCACGGTCTGGCCGCTGCTCTTCGGCGGCTGCCACACCGCGCGGGACACCATCGCCGCGATCGAGTCCGCGGGCTTCGAGCTCGGTTCGTACCGCAGGCTCCAGGTGCCGGAGGGCGGTGTGCGACTGCCCTCGTCCCCCTGTGTACTGGGCGTGGCCCGCCGCCCCTTCGTCACGGACCCCCACTAGCCGGCAAATGGCCGCGGCGGCGGACTACCTCTTCTTGTCCAGTTCGTCGGGCGGGGTGGTGGGCCATGCACCGCAAGCTGGCCGGCACACCGCCCGGACGGAGGGCTTCCAGTGATCCCGTACAACAGGAATCACTCGCTCCACTGCCGCAGCTCCGCGGCGATGGTCCGCACGTCCGCCTTGCCCTCCTTGACCAGCCGGGCGAGGTCCCGTACCTGCACGGGCGAGGTGACGACCTTCAGTCCGCTGGCGACCAGGTAGCCGTACGCGACAGCGGAAGCGAACATCGCGTTCGAGTGCTCGAGCGCGGGCACATGGAGCAGCAGCTGAAGCAGGGAGGCGGCCCGAGCGTGCGGGTCGCTGTAGACGGGGATGCCGAATATCTCGGCGTCATGACGGCTGACGGCGGCGACGAGCGCGCCCCAGTCGGTGACCTGCGGATCGCCGGGGGTCTTGTGCTCGGCGACCATGAGCAGCCAGGCGAGGTCGATCTGAAGACTCAACGGGTGCCTTCGCGTCCGCCGACCGTATGCGCGCCGCCGCCGCCCGTGCCCTCGTCCGTGCCGAGCTCGCCGAACTCCTCGGCGAACACGGACTCGTACTGCTTCATGAAGTCCGACGCCGCCTCGACGAAGGTGCGTCCCACCTCGCCCGCGTCCTGCTTGACGAGCTCCTCGATGTAGCGGTTCACGCTCATCCCGCGCTGCATGGCCCGCTGGCGCGCGGCCTCCGCGGTTGTCTCGTCCACTCTCACGTTCAGCTGAGTCTTGGCCACATTTCAAGCTAGCGCGTCGGTGCTAGCATCGGCAAGAGGACCCGGAGCGTGCCCGCCAACCATCCCGTGCCCCTTACATCAACCGTGAGGACCGGACCTACGAGGGATACCGACGTGCGCGAGCCCGATCTACCCTCGCATCCTGTACGGGAGAGGGAGCGGCCACGACCCGGGAGGCGGCCTTGTCCACACCTGCCACAGCACCCACCCACGACCAGTCGGCGGACGCGCCCCTCGCCGCCCGGGCACGGGGCCTGACCAAGGCGTACGGCAGCGGGGAGACGATCGTGCGCGCCCTGGACGCCGTCGACGTCGACATCGCGCGCGGCCGGTTCACCGCGGTCATGGGTCCCTCCGGGTCCGGCAAGTCGACCCTGATGCACTGCCTCGCCGGTCTCGACACCGTCTCCGCCGGTCAGGTCTGGCTCGGCGACACGGAGATCACCTCTCTGAAGGAGCGCGAGCTCACCCGGCTGCGCCGGGACCGGATCGGCTTTATGTTCCAGGCGTTCAATCTGCTGCCCACCCTGACCGCCGCCGAGAACATCACGCTCCCCATGGACATCGCCGGGCGCAAGCCGGACCGCGAGTGGGTGGAGCAGGTCATCGACACGCTAGGGCTGCGCGACCGGCTGGGGCACCGGCCCGCCCAGCTCTCCGGCGGGCAGCAGCAGCGCGTCGCCTGCGCCCGCGCGCTGGCCTCCCGTCCCGAGCTGATCTTCGCGGACGAGCCGACCGGAAATCTCGACTCGCGCGCGGGCGCCGAGGTGCTCGCCTTCCTGCGCGAAGCCGTCGACCGGCTGGCGCAGACGGTGGTCATGGTGACCCACGACCCGGGCGCGGCCGCCCACTCCGATCTGGTGCTCTTCCTCGCGGACGGACGCATCGTCGATGTCATGCAGGAACCGACGGCAGAGGCGGTGCTGGAACGCATGAAGCGCTTCGACGCCCTGCGAAAGAGCTGAGGCCACGGTGCTCAGAGCGACACTGCGGAGCTTCTTCGCGCACAAGGGCAGGCTTCTGCTGTCGGCACTGGCTGTCCTGCTGTCGGTCGCCTTCGTCAGCGGCAGTCTGATCTTCTCGGACACCGTTTCCCGTACCTTCGACCGGCTCTTCGCCTCCACATCGGCGGATGTGACCGTCGCGCCCAAGGAGGGCCTCGACGAGCGCCTGCCGACGGGAGTGGTACGGACCGTCCCGGCCTCACTCGCCGGCCGGATCGGCCCGGTCGACGGCGTCAAGGCCACCCATGTCGACGCGGCCGTGGAGAACATCACCGTCGTCGACGCGGCCAACAAGGCGGTCGGGCCGACGACCGGCGCACCCACCATCGCCACCAACTGGTATGTCACCGAACGCAGTCCGGTGAAGCTGACCAGCGGGCACGCGCCGCACGGCCCCGGCGAGGCGCTGCTCGACAAGGACACGGCCGACAAGAAGAAGCTGCACATCGGGGACACGCTGACCGTTCTCGCGCAGCCCGGCTCCTTCAAGGTCGAGATCGTCGGCATCGCCACCTTCACCACCACCAACCCCGGCGCCGCGCTGGTCTTCCTGGACACTCCGACCGCTCAGACCAAGCTGCTGGGCCGGGCGGGGGTTGCCACCTCGATCTCGGTGGACGCCGCGGACGGGGTCACCGACGCGACGCTCAAGCAGCGGATCGCGGCCGAGCTGGGTGATGCGTACGAACTCAAGACCGCGGGCGAACAGGCCAAGTCGGCGGCCGCCCAGCTGGGCGGGTTCCTCGATGTCATCAAGTGGGTGATGCTCGGCTTCGCGGGCGTCGCGGTCCTGGTCGGCATCTTCCTGATCGTCAACACCTTCTCGATGCTGATCGCCCAGCGCACCCGCGAGCTGGGACTGCTGCGGGCGCTCGGCGCGGACCGCCGCCAGGTGCGGCGCTCGGTGCTCACCGAGGCACTGCTGCTGGGTTTTGTCGGCTCGACGCTCGGACTGGCCGCGGGAATCGGGCTTGCGGCCGGACTGATCGAGCTGATGGGTCTCCTCGGCATGAATCTCAGCGCCGCCGAGATGGTGGTGAAGGTCGCGACCCCGGTGTCCGCGTATGCGGTGGGGCTCGGTGTCACGTTCGTGGCCGCCTATCTGCCGGCCCGGCGGGCGGCCAAGGTCTCCCCCATGGCCGCGCTCGCCGATGCCGAAGTCGCGGGCGTGGGGCGGCCGTTGACGGTTCGGGCGATCGCCGGGTCCGTGATCGCGGCGGCGGGCGCGGGCGCCCTCGCCGGCTGCGCGGTGAGCGAGAAGACCGCGACCGCCGGCTCGCTGCTGGGTCTCGGCGTGGTGCTGACGCTGATCGCGACGGTGGTGGCGGGGCCGCTGCTGGTGCGGCCGGTGATCCGGGTGCTGGGCGGGGCGTTCCCCAAACTGTTCGGCTCGGTCGGCCGGATGAGCCAGCGCAACGCGCTGCGCAATCCGCGGCGCACCGGCGCCACCGCGGCCGCGCTGATGGTGGGCCTGGCGCTGGTCGGCGGGCTCTCGATCGCCAGCGCCTCGATGACCAAGTCCTTCGACCACCAGATCGACAAGACGCTGGGCGCCGACTTCGTCGTACAGAACAGCAACTTCCAGCCCTTCCCGCAGGAGATCACCGAGAAGGTGAAGGACGTCGCCAGCGCGGGCACCGTCGTACGGCAGCGCTTCGCGCCGCTCGCGCTGAATCTGCCCGACGGGAAGCGGGTGGAGTCGACCGCCGCCGGCTATGACCCGCAACTGGACGAGGCCGCGCACATCACCTACGCGAGCGGGAACACCGCGGCCGCGCTGGCGCCCGGCAGCATCGCGATGGACCGCGGATACGCCGAGGAGCACAAGGTGCGCGTCGGGTCGGTCCTGCCTGCCGAGTTCGCGGGCGGAGGCAGGGCCCGGCTGACGGTCGCAGCGCTCACGGACATGGACCAGAGTGGCGGGCCGGGGATGGAGGGCGGCCTGTTCATGGGGCTCGGCACGGTGGAGAAGTATCTGCCGGGCGGGCAGGACGCGGCGCTGTACGTCAACGCCGCGGGCGGCAGTGACGCCAAGGAGCTGCGCAAGGACCTGGAGAGGGCACTGGACCCCTATCCGCAGGTACAGGTGCGGGACCAGGCCGACTACAAGGAGCTGATCCGCCAGCAGATCTCCGTGATGCTCTATCTGGTGTACGCGCTGCTGGGCCTGGCCATCGTGATCGCCGTCCTGGGGGTGGTCAACACCCTTGCCCTGTCGGTCGTGGAGCGGACCCGGGAGATCGGTCTGCTGCGGGCGATCGGTCTCTCCCGGGTTCAGCTGCGGCGCATGATCCGGCTGGAATCCGTCGTGATCGCGGTCTTCGGTGCGCTGCTGGGTCTGGCCCTGGGCATGGTGTGGGGTGTGGCGGTGCAGCAGGTGCTTGCGCTGGAGGGGCTGACGGCGTTCGCCATTCCGTGGGGGACGGTGATCGCGGTCGTGGTGGGCTCGGTCGTCGTGGGCCTTGCGGCCGCGGTGCTCCCGGCACTGCGCGCCTCGCGGATGAATGTGCTGGCGGCCATCGCGCACGAGTAGCCGCGCGCCCGAATAGGCTTCGGGCCATGATCGACCTGCAGATACGCACCGCCGTGGCCGAGGAGGCCGAGACCGTTCTCCGCTTCTGGAAGGAGGCGGCTGAGGGCACGAGCATCACGGACGACGTGGCCGGGGTCAGGAGCCTCATCGAGCGCGATCCCGAGGCGCTGATCCTGGCCGAGTCCCAGGACCGGGTGGTGGGCTCGGTGATCGCCGGATACGACGGGTGGCGCTGCTCGCTCTACCGGCTCGCCGTCCTGCCGTCGCATCGACGGCAGGGTATTTCGACGGCACTGCTCCAGGCCGCCGAGAAGCGCTTCATGGCGGTGGGCGGCAGGCGCGGAGACGCGATGGTGCTGGAGGTCAATGAGCAGGCCCAGCGGGCGTGGGCCTCGGCCGGGTACCACCGCGAGGACCACTGGCGGCGCTGGGTGAAGCCGTTCACCTAAGAGGCGCCTTTGCCTGTCCTTTACCATGGGTGGACAGTTCGGCCCCCCCTGCTCTTCGCCGCCAGGTGTCCGAGGGTTGTCCCCGGGAAGACACAGTCCCTATGAAAGGTGTGAGCGTCCGCCCATGGGCGAGCCTCCCAGTAGCAGACATCGAGCGTTCCTCCTGCCCCTGCCCGATCATGGGACGGAGGTGAACCGATGACCGAAGTGCTCCTCCTCTGTGTGGCAGTGCTGCTCGCGCTCGCCTGCGGCGGCTTCGTCGCGGCGGAGTTCTCCCTCACGACCGTCGAGCGCGGCCAACTCGAGCGGGCCGCCGAGCGCGGCGAGCGCGGGGCGGCCAGCGCCCTCAAGGCCGTGCGCAGTCTCACCTTCCAGCTCTCCGGCGCCCAGCTCGGCATCACCGTCACCAACCTGGTCGTCGGCATGCTCTCCGAGCCGTCCATCGCCAAGCTGATCCGCGGCCCCCTGCAGGCGCTCGGCGTCTCGCCTTCGGTGGCGTCGTCAGCCGCCCTGGTCATCGGCACCGCGCTGTCCACGATCGTGCTGATGGTCGTCGGCGAGCTGGTCCCGAAGAACTGGGCCATCTCGTCCCCGCTCGCCGTGGCCAAGGTGGTGGCCCCACCGCAGCGGGTCTTCACCGCCGCCTTCAAGCCCTTCATCAGCCACCTCAACAACACGGCCAACCGCATTCTGCGGCGGCTCGGCATGGAACCGACCGAGGAGCTCGCCTCCGCCCGCAGCCCGAAGGAACTGGTCGCCCTGGCCCGCCACTCCGCCAAGGAGGGCGCGCTGGAAGCGGACACCGCCGAGCTGTTCGTACGCACCCTCAAACTGGCCGAGCTGACCGCCGAGAACGTGATGACCCCCAGGGTCCAGGTCACGGCCCTCGACGTGCAGGCCACCGCCGAGGACGTCGCCAATGCCACCCGCGCGACCGGCCTGTCCCGCTTCCCCGTCTACCGGAGCAGCCTGGACACCGTCATCGGCATAGCGCACATCAAGGACGTCCTCGCGATCCCGGCCGAACGCCGTAGGCGTCACCCGGTCTCCGAGCTGCTGCGCGAGCCACTGCTCGTACCGGCGCCACTGACCGTGGACCGTCTCCTCGACCGGCTCTCCGGGAAGAACACGATGGCCATCGTCGTCGACGAGTACGGCGGTACGGCCGGTCTCGTGACGCTGGAGGACATCGTGGAGGAGGTCGTCGGCGAGGTGCGCGACGAGCACGATCCGCACGAGACGCCGGACCTGGCTCCGGCGGGCGAGGACGCCGACGGGCGCACTCTCTGGTCGGCGGACGGCGCGGCCCGGACCGACCAGCTGGAGCGCATCGGACTCCGGGTGCCGGAAGGACCGTACGAGACACTCGCCGGCCTGCTCGCCACCGAGCTCGGGCGGATCCCCGCCGAGGGCGACCGGATCGAACTCGCGGGCTGGCGGCTCGATGTCGTGGACGCCTCCGGGCGGCGTGCGGCGCGGGTGCTGCTGCATGCGCCCCCGCCGTCCGACGACGACACCGACGACACAAAGAAGGCCGGACGATGACCGCGATCCAACTCCTCATCGGCCTCCTTACGCTGGTGGTCAACGCCTTCTTCGTCGGCGCGGAGTTCGCCCTGATCTCTGTACGCCGCAGCCAGATCGAGCCGGAGGCGGAGGCCGGGAACCGGCAGGCGCGCAGCGTCCTGTGGGGCCTGGAGAATGTCTCCGCGCTGCTGGCGGCCGCGCAGCTCGGCATCACGCTGTGCACCCTGGTGCTGGGCATCGTCGCCGAGCCCGCCATCGCGCATCTGCTGGAGCCGGTGTTCAACGCCGTAGGCGTGCCGCACGGCCTGATCCACCCGATCTCGTTCGTGATCGCGCTGGCCGTGGCGACGTATCTGCACATGCTGCTCGGCGAGATGGTCCCGAAGAACATCGCGCTGGCCGAACCCACGCGCACCGCGCTGATGCTGGGCCCGCCGCTGGTCGCGCTGGCTCGGGGGCTGCGGCCGGTGATCTTCACGGTCAACGCCCTCGCCAACGGCCTGCTGAAGCTGCTGCGGGTGGAGGCGAAGGGCGAAGTGGAGGCGACGTTCTCGGACGACGAGCTGGCCCGGATGGTGCGCGACGCGGACAACGCGGGGCTGCTCGACGGCCGGTCCGCCGAGCGGCTGCGCGACGCCCTGGAGCTGGGCCGCCGGCCGGTGCGGGATGTGGTGATGCCGGTCGAGCGCGTGGTGTACGCGCGCACCGAAACGACGCCCGCGCAGCTGGAGCTGCTGGCTGCCGAGTCCGGGTTCTCCCGCTTCCCGGTGGTGGACTCGGGCCGCCGGATCCTCGGGTATCTGCATGTGAAGGACGCGCTGGACGCCACCGGGCGGGATATGCCGTTCCCGGTCACGGCGTTGCGCCCGATCGCACGGGTGCGGGCGGAGACACCGCTCGACGATGTGCTCACGGCGATGCGGCGCAGCCGTACGCACCTCGCGGCGGTGCTGGACGAGGACGGCACACCGGTCGGCCTTGTGACGATGGAGGACGTGCTGCGCGAACTGGTGGGCATGCCCGGTCGGGAGGCTCGCTGACGGGACGGCGGGCCCGGCTAGCTCGTCGGCCGGCCCGGCCGGCTCACCGTGCTTGCGCCGGCGGACCGTTCCGTGGTCTCGGTGAGACCCGGGCCGGGCCGTCCGGATGTTGCCGTGCCGATCGCTGTGAGTACGGCGAGAAGGGCGGCCAGGCCCGCGGTGGCGAGTGCGGCCTGCCATTCGACGTCGAAGAGATTCGTCGCACCGGCTGTCAGCACGGCGACCAGGGACTGGGCGAAGGTGCGCACGGCGCGCTCCGCGGTGGCTTTCCAGAAGTCTGCGGTGAACATGTACTGGACATACTGCGGAACGCGCCGTAGCGACAGCCCCGGCGGCAGAACTAGAACGCGGTGGCCGCCAGCCAGGCGTCGAGAACGGCGCGGTCCCCGCTGATGCCGAGGCGCGCGTCGTCCGCCCGGAGGCGTCCGTACACGAGCAGCAGCAGATCGCCCGCCGTCGCCTCGACGGCCGCGGACGCCTCCCGCTCGCTCTTGGTCCAGGAGAAGCCGTCCTCGCCGAAGCCGATCGTCCAGGCGGCGCCGGTGTCCATGGCCGTCAGCCGGACCGAGCCCCGGGCGAGGGCGGCGACCGGCCCGGCGATCCAGGTGTAGTACGGCAGGTTCTCCAGGAACTCCTCGATGCCGTCGGCGGCCGTGCCCGCCGCGATACGCGGATCGAAACCGAGAGCCAGTTCGGCGTCGGCGAGATGGACGACGGCCTCGAAGAGCAGCCGCCTCGGGAAGAAGCGCACCCGCTGGTCGGCGCCGTGGGACCACATCGGGGTTTCCGGGTCGACACTGCGCAGGGTGCGCAGCGTGACCTGGGCGCTGTGGGCCAGCCACTGCGGATACGCCGCCGGGTCCCCGGGGAGTTCGAGCGGGACGTCCCGCGACCAGACGCGCTCGGCGGCCCGGGTCCGTACGAGATGTTCCATCCAGCGGTGCGTGGTGCCGTGGTGCCTGACGAGGTCGGCGAAGGTCCAGCCGGGGCAGCTCGGCACGGGCGTGGCCGGATCCACGTCCCGTACCGTCTCGACAAATCGCTTCTCCAGCTGCTCGATGACGTCGCAGTACCGCTCGTGCTGGTCGTCGTCGAGGCCGAAGCCCTCGGGAAGGCGCAGCAGATCGTCCCGCCAGGCTCCCTCGGGCCGGCGCGCGGCGGCCCGGCGCACCAGCAGGGAGAGGGTCCGTCGGTCGGCGGGCGGAAGCCGGTCGAGGAGATAACCGGTCGTCTCCAGCCATTTCACCGCGGTGTCGGGGTCGAGAACATCGTCGTCGCAGGTGTCGATCGTGGTCACCAGATCGGCCAGTGCCTCGGCCAGGGCGTTCAGCAGTGCGTCACTCACAGAGCTCCCCTCCCGGTACGGAACCGAGGGACCTTACCGCGCGGTAGGATCTCTCCGCCATGGAGATGAATGCCAGTTACACCAGTTTTGTCGCGGTCGGTGATTCCTTCACCGAAGGCATGTCCGATCTGTTGCCGGACGGTTCGTATCGCGGCTGGGCCGATCTGCTCGCGGGCCGGCTGGCCGCCCGTTCGCCGGGCTTCCGTTACGCGAATCTCGCCGTACGCGGCAAGCTCATCGGCCAGATCGTCGACGAGCAGGTGGCTGCGGCGGCCGCCATGCAGGCCGATGTGGTCACGCTGGTGGGCGGGCTCAATGACACGCTCCGGCCCACGTGCGACATGGGGCGGGTGCGCGGGCTCCTGGAGGAGGCCGTGGAGAAGCTGCGACCGTCCTGCCGGCAGCTCGTCCTGATGCGCAGCCCGGGCCGCAACGGGCCGGTGATGGAACGATTCCGCCCCCGCATGGAGGAGCTGTTCGGATTCGTCGACGAACTGGGCGCCCGGCACGACGCCCTGGTCGTCGACCTCTACGGCTCCGAGGTGCTCGCCGATCAGCGGATGTGGGACGTGGACCGGCTGCATCTGACGGCCGACGGGCACCGGCGGGTCGCCGAGGCCGTCTGGCAGAGGCTCGGCCTGGCCGCCGAGGACGACTGGCAGGCGCTGCTGCCGGCCGCGATGCGCCCGGGCTGGGCGGCGCGGCGGGTCGGCGATCTGCGGTTCGCGCGCACGCATCTGGGACCGTGGATAGGGCGCCGCCTGACGGGCCGCTCGTCGGGCGACGGCCGGCCGGCCAAGCGGCCCGAACTGCTCCCGTACGAGCCGCCGGCGGTCTAGGGACGGCACCGGCTCCGGGGGTCCGGCCCCGTGCATCGCCGCTCTCGTAGCAACGTACAACCCGGACCGCGGCGCTGGCCTGCAGAAACCGCCAGTAGAATCTCGATACGTGACTGCCGTTCCTGCGAAGCCTCGCATCCCCAATGTCCTGGCCGGCCGCTACGCCTCCGCGGAGCTCGCCGTCCTCTGGTCCCCCGAGCAGAAGGTGAAGCTGGAGCGTCAGCTCTGGCTCGCGGTGCTGCGCGCTCAGAAGGACCTCGGCATCGAGGTGCCCGAGGCCGCGATCGCCGACTACGAGCGGGTGCTCGACCAGGTCGACCTCGCCTCCATCGCCGAGCGTGAGAAGGTCACCCGCCACGATGTGAAGGCGCGGATCGAGGAGTTCAACGCGCTCGCGGGCCATGAGCAGGTCCACAAGGGCATGACATCCCGCGATCTGACCGAGAACGTCGAGCAGCTGCAGATCCGGCGCTCGCTGGAGCTGATGCGGGACCGCACGGTCGCGGTGCTCGCCCGGCTGGGCAAGCTCTCGGGTGAGTACGCCGAGCTGGTCATGGCCGGCCGCTCGCACAACGTCGCCGCGCAGGCCACCACGCTGGGCAAGCGTTTCGCGACCGCGGCCGACGAGCTGCTGGTGGCGTACGGACGGCTCGAGGACCTGCTGGGCCGCTACCCGCTGCGCGGCATCAAGGGCCCGGTCGGCACCGCGCAGGACATGCTCGACCTGCTGGGCGGTGACACGTCGAAGCTCGCCGAGCTGGAGCAGCGCATCGCCGGGCACCTGGGCTTTGCGAACGCCTTCACCTCGGTCGGCCAGGTCTACCCCCGCTCCCTCGACTACGACGTGGTCTCGGCGCTGGTGCAGCTGGCCGCGGCGCCGTCCTCCCTCGCCAAGACGATCCGGCTGATGGCCGGGCACGAGCTGGTCACCGAGGGCTTCAAGCCGGGCCAGGTCGGCTCCTCCGCGATGCCGCACAAGATGAACACCCGCTCCTGCGAGCGCGTCAACGGCCTGATGGTCATCCTGCGCGGCTACGCGTCGATGACGGGCGAGCTGGCGGGCGACCAGTGGAACGAGGGCGACGTCTCCTGCTCGGTGGTGCGCCGCGTTGCGCTGCCGGACGCGTTCTTCGCGTTCGACGGCCTGCTGGAGACCTTCCTCACGGTGCTCGACGAGTTCGGCGCGTTCCCCGCTGTCGTCGCCCGTGAGCTGGACCGGTACCTCCCCTTCCTCGCCACGACCAAGGTGCTGATGGGCGCCGTACGGGCCGGGGTCGGCCGCGAACTCGCGCACGAGGCCATCAAGGAGAACGCGGTGGCCGCGGCGCTTGCGATGCGTGAGCAGGGTGCCGAGCGCAATGAGCTGCTCGACAAGCTCGCCGCGGACGAGCGGATTCCGCTGGACCGTGCGCAGTTGGACGCGCTGATGGCCGACAAGCTGTCCTTCACGGGCGCGGCGGGCGACCAGGTCGCGTCGGTCGTCTCGCGCGTCGAGGAGATCGCCAAACAGCAACCGGAGGCCGCGGGCTACACCCCGGGGTCGATCCTCTGACCCCCGAAGAGCTCGAGGCCGCCCGCGACCGCATCGTTCCGGATGTGGTCGCGGGCGGTCTTTCCGTGCTCTTCTGCGGCATCAACCCCGGTCTGATGACGGCGGCGACGGGCCATCACTTCGCCCGCCCCGGCAACCGGTTCTGGCCGGTCCTGCATCTGTCGGGCTTCACACCGCGTCAGTTCAAGCCCGCGGAGCAGCAGAAGCTGCTGGGCCTGCGGCTGGGCATCACCAATGTGGTGGCGCGGGCGACGGCGCGCGCCGATGAGCTGAGCGACGAGGAGTTCCGCGAGGGCGGACGGCTGCTGACGGCGAAGGTGGAGCGGCTGCACCCGCGGTGGCTGGCGGTCGTGGGCATCACCGCGTACCGCACGGCCTTCGGCGAGAAGAAGGCGAAGATCGGGCCGCAGCAGCGCACGGTCGGGGATTCGCGGATCTGGGCGCTGCCCAATCCCAGCGGGCTCAATGCGCACTGGACCGCACAGACGATGGCGGAGGAGTTCGCCCGGCTGCGCGCCGCGGCGCGGGACGACGCCTTCTGACCTCCCCGCGCCTGGCCCTGCTACCCGGGGAGGCGGAAGCCGTTGAACAGGTCGTCCATGCCGCGCAGGGCCAGGCGGGCAGGGGTGGCACGGACCGCGAGGTCGCGGGCCGCCACCGCGAGCGGGTTACGGAGGGCGCCCAGGCGGCCGACCCGGCGGGCGCGGGCGCGCACGGCGTCGGTGCGGTCGCGGCGGGCGGCGGTGTATGCGGCGAGGGCGGCCGGGGTGGAGTCTGAGCTGTCACCGCTGTCACCGGCGGGCAGCAGGTGGGCGAGGACCACCGCGTCCTCGATGGCTTGGCAGCCGCCCTGGCCGAGGTTGGGGGCCATGGCGTGGGCGGCGTCGCCGAGCCAGGCGATCCGGCCGTGGTGCATGCGTGGGAGCGGGGCGGCCAGATCGTAGAGGTCGTTCCGGAGGACGTCGGCGGGGTCGAGGCGGCCGACGCGGTCCAGCAGGGCCGGAATCGGGTCGTGCCACGAGCCGAAGCGATGGCGGAGTTCGGCGCGGTGGTCGGCCGACCGGGTGCCGGCCGGGACGACCGCGGTGGCGTAGAGGTACAACCGGCCGTCGGAGAGCGGGGCCACGCCGAACCGCTCCCCCCGTCCCCAGGTCTCGCTCATGGCTGGTATCCGGAGGTCCGGGGCGTCCACGATGGTCCGCCAGGCGGTCTCGCCGATGTAGCGCAGGCCGGGGTGGGCGGGGAAGTACGCGCGGCGCAGCGGGCTGTGGATGCCGTCGGCGGCGACGACCAGATCGGCGGGAAGGTCCGGGCCGACTGCCGTACGGATGGTCGGGCGGCCCGCGGCGTCGTCGACGGCGGTCACGGCGGTGCCGTAGCGGAGGGCCTCCGGCGGCAGGGCGGCGGCCAGAACGGCGGCCAGGGCCGGGCGGGGGACGGCGATCGGGGGCATGCCGTAGCGGGCTGCCATGTCGGCGGTGTCGGTCCGGGTGAGCCACTGGCCGTCGGAGCGGCGGAGGCCCATCGTTGTGGGTACGGCGCTGCCGGCGGCGTGGGCGGCGTCGATGTCGACGGTGTCGAGCGCGCGCAGGGCGTTGGGGGCGAGGCCGATGCCGGCGCCGGTGGTGGGGGGTTCGGGGGCGCGTTCGCAGACGGTGACGTGCCAGCCGCGGCGGTGCAGTGCGATGGCGGCCGTGAGGCCGCCTATTCCGGCCCCGACCACCACCGCGTGACGTTTCGGCATGGAACACCTCTCCGTTCGGTTCAGGCATCCTCTACAGGTGTAGAGCCCTCACTCTACAACTGTAGAGTGAGGGCATGTCCAGCCCCGACCGCCGCACCCTCATCGCGGACACCGCGATCGCCACCGTGGCCGCGGCCGGCCTGCGGGGGCTTACGCACCGCGCGATCGACACCGCGGCGGGGCTGCCCGCGGGCAGTACGTCGTACTACTTCCGCACGCGTACGGCGCTGATTGGCGCATGCTATGCGCGCATCGCGGAACTGGACCTGGACGACATCGAGTTGAGGCAGCCGGTCTCGCGGAAGGAGGCCGCAGCCTCGCTCGGGGCGCTGCTGCACCGCTGGCTGACCACGGGCCGCGAGCGCCAACTCGCCCGCTACGAGCTCAGCCTTGAGGCTGCGCGCACACCGGAGTTGGAGTCGGCCCTCCATCGGGCGGGCCTGGCGGCCCGCGCCCGCGCGGCCGCCATTCTCACGGCGCTGGGCGCCGCCCGGCCCCGGGAGGCCGCCGAGCTGCTGGTCGCCTGGACCGAAGGCCTGCTCTTCGACCGCCTCGCCGGCGGGATGGCCCGCACCCGGCCCGCGCCCGACCTGGCGGAACTCACGGCGGTCGCCCGCCGGATGCTTGACGCTGCCCTGGCCGGCTAGGAGTTGCCGTCAAAGTGCACGCCCATATGAGGAGCGATGCGAGGGTGACGGCTGCTTGGCAGGACCGGGCGGCCTTGTCGTACCTGGTGGCGATGCCTCGCCACTGCTTGAGGGGTTGAAGCACCGTTCCACGACGTTGCGGCGCTTGTAGACCTGCTTGCCCAAGGCCGGCGGGCGACGCCGAGGCTGCCCATTTTGACGACAGCTGGCTAGGGCGGGTCTGCGTCGGTGACCACGGCCAGCAGCTGATGCCCGGACAGCCCGACCGCTATCCAGCGGCCCTCGATCCGCCACAGGTGCAGCCAGTCCAGCACCACCCCGAGCCGCCGCCACGGCTCCGGCACCTCCTCGTCGTCCGCCTCGGTTCGCAGCTGTGCACTGGCGAGACTGAAGAGGTCCGGCTCACCCCAGCGCTCCGTGAGCGCATCCAGCAGAGCCTCGTGCTCGGCTCCCCGCTGCTCCGCCGCGGCGTCCGCGTCCCCGTCACGGTCGGCGACCTCGCCGCACTGTCCGTTCAGCACCGCTATGTGAAAGCCGGGGCCTTCAGTGCCGACGTCCGACGGGCCGGGCTCCGCGGGGAACCCCCGGGAACGCAGCAAATCGATCGTGTCGAGGTGCCGTGCCGTGGTCATGCACCCCAGTAAACCCGCCCCCACTGACATTTGGCTGCCCGTCAGGCATCCCGGCGGCGTACGGCCCACCATCCGGCCAGCAGCGCCGCCGCGGCCCAGACGGCGGTCACGGCGAGCCCGGCCCATGGGCCGAGCGCCCCCTCGGGGTGCTGGCGCAGGACCAGTTGCCCGGCACGGTCCGGCAAGTAGTCGGCGACGCCGCCGGCTACGTCACCCACGACGAACGAGACGATCAGGATGAACGGGATGAGCACGCTCAGCACGGCCACTCCGCTGCGCAGCACAGCGGCCAGGCCCGCGGCGAACAACGCCATGAGGGCGAGATAGACGCCGCTGCCGACGGTGGCGCGCAACGCACCTGGATCCCCGAGCCCGATGGCGTACTCACCCATGAACGCCTGTCCCGACAGGAAGGTCACCATGGTGGTCACCAGTCCCACGGCGAGCGCGAGCGCGCCCACGACCGCCATCTTGGCGGCGTAGAAGAGTCGCCTGTTCGGCACTGCGGCAAGCGAGATCCGCACGGCGCCATGCAGATACTCCGAGGAGACGGCCGTCGCGCCGAAGCTGATCGCCGCGATCTGGCCGAACATCAGCGCGTAGAAGGCGAAGTGCACCGGATCGAAAGCGGCACCGTCGAGCTTCGCCTGTCCCTGACCGATGGTGGCGTCGACCAGGACGGTGATGCCGACGGTGGCGACGAAGACCGCGATCAGCGAACCGGCGCCGGCCCGCAACGACTTGATCTTGATCCATTCGGAGTTCAGCACTGCGGTGACGGACATGGGTCAGGCCTCCTGGGAAATCGTCCGCGCGCCGGCCGCGAACTCCGTCTGTCCGGCCGTGAGATCGAGATAGGCCTGCTCCAAGGAGGCCTGTTCATCGGCGAGTTCGAGGATCGGAATGCCCTCACGGGCGGCGAGCTCGCCGATGTCCGCGGCCTTCGCTCCGTCGACGGTCCAGCGGCCGTCGTCGCCCCGCCGCGCCGTGTGGCCTGCGCGGCCGAGGACGGCCACCAGCCGGCCGGGGTCGGTGCTGCGCAGCCGGACGCGGGGCCTGCTGCGAGCATCGAGGAAGTCCCGCAGCGGGGTGTCGGCCAGGAGTCGGCCGCGCCCGAGGACCACCAGATGGTCCGCGAAGGAGGCGGTCTCGTTCATCAGATGACTGGAGACGAGGACCGCCCTGCCCTCCCGCGCAAGACCGCGCATCAATTCCCTGATCCAGATGATCCCTTCGGGGTCCAGGCCGTTCGAGGGTTCGTCGAGGATCAGCACCGCGGGGTCTCCGAGCAGGGCCGCCGCTATCCCGAGGCGCTGGCGCATGCCGAGCGAGAACGTCTTGATCCGCCGGCCGGCGACCTCCGCGATGCCCGCCTGCTCCAGGACCTCCTCCACGCGTCGCGCCGGGATGCGGTTGCTCACGGCGAGGGCGAGCAGGTGGTTGCGCGCGGTCCGCGACCCGTGCGCGGCCTGGGCGTCGAGCAGCGCGCCGACCCGGCGCAGCGGCTCGTCGAAGTCGGTGTAGCGGTGCCCGCCGATCGCGGCGGTGCCGGCGGTGGGCCGGTCCAGGCCGAGGACCAGGCGCATGGTGGTGGACTTGCCCGCGCCGTTGGGGCCGAGGAAGCCGGTCACCTGCCCGGGCCGCACGTTGAACGTGAGGCGCTCCACGGCACGCACCGTGCCGTAGTCCTTGGTGAGCTCTTGGACGTCGATGCTGGTCATGGGCTCAACCTTCGCGGTCGCACCGGCTTCGGGGCCTCCCCCGGCCGTGGGTACCGGCTCCCCCGCGCGGGGGAGCCGTGACGATCACCGCGCTGGCACGATGGGCGGATGCCCCCTCTCGTCCGCCGACTGGCCCGGTCGGTCACGTACACCCGCTGGCTGCATCTCTGCATCCCCATCGCGTTCGTGGCCATCTGGCTGTTCATCGACATGGCGCGGTTCTATGTGCCGGCCCTGCTGGCGGTTCCGATCGGGCTGATTCCCGCGGTGCGGCTCGAGGAGGGTGCGCAGGCACAGCTGCTGCTGACGCCGCACGAGCGGGGTCGACCGGACCCGACCATCGCGGTCGCGCCGGCAGCCACATGGCGCGACCGCTGGCGGACCGTGCTGTGGATCGAGGCGCGGCTGCTGCTGTCGGGCGTGGCCACGCTGGCGAGTGTGTGGCTGCCCATCCTCACCGTGGACCTGATCGCACGGGCGGCCGGACGCAGTCCCAGCAATGTCGCGCCGCTGAATCGTGGGAGCCGCACTGGTGGTACGGACCGCTCGCGGTGGTGCCGATCGCCGTGCTGCTCATCTGCTGCGTGGTCCTCGGTGACTTCGTCACCTTCCTTGCCCGCGCGCTGCTCGGCCCGTCGAACCAGGAGCGGCTCTCCGCGCTGGAGGAGCGCACCGAGCAGCTGCTCGAGCGCAATCGCATCGCGCGGGAGATCCATGACTCCATCGGGCACGCGCTGACCGTGGCCGTCGTCCAGGCGGGTGCCGCGCGGGCGGCCCGTGACCCGCAGTTCACCGACCGGGCGCTGGCCGCCATCGAGGAGACGGGCCGGGCCGCGCTGGAGGATCTGGAGCGGGTCCTGATGGTGTTGCGGGACTCGGGACAGCGGGCGGCACAGCGCCCCTCGCTCGACGAGGCGGACCGGTTGCTGGAGTCGGCGCGCGCCGCCGGTTCGGGTGTGGCGGCGGACGTGTCGGGACCCCTGGAGCTGGTGCCGGGGCCGCTCTCCCGGGAGGGCTATCGCATCCTTCAGGAGTCCCTCACCAATGTGCTGCGCCACAACGGCCCGGTGCCGGTCCGGGTGCGGATAGCCGTTTCGGAGGCGTGGCTGGACATCGAGGTCACCAATCCGCTCTCCGGCCCGGCGTCGGCCGGGGGCGCCGGAAGTGGTCTGCGCGGCATCCGCGAGCGCGCGGCGCTGCTCGGCGGGAAGGCGTACACCGGCCCGTTCGAGGGCGCCTGGCGGGTGTGGGCGAGCCTCCCGCTGGACGGCCTACGCTGATCCGATGCCGGTATCCGTTCTTCTTGTCGACGACGAACCTCTGGTGCGCGCGGGGCTGCGCGCCGTGCTGGAGGCGCAGCCCGACATCGAGGTGGTGGGCGAGGCCGCTGACGGCGCTGCGGTGGTTCCACTGGTCCGCCAACTGCGGCCCGACGTGGTCGCGATGGACGTGCGGATGCCGTTGCTCGACGGCATCGAGGCCACCCGGATCGTGCTCCGTACGGTCCCTCAGCCGCCGAAGATCCTGGTCGTGACGACCTTTGAGAACGATGAGTACGTGTACGAGGCGCTGCGCGCCGGGGCCGACGGGTTTCTGCTCAAGCGCGCCCGGCCGGCTGAGATCGTGCACGCGGTGCGGCTGGTCGCCGAGGGCGAGTCGCTTCTGTTCCCCGCCGCGGTCCGCTCCCTGGCCGCCGAGTACGGGAACCGCGCCGCCCGAGCCGCGATGGAGCGGGCCGCGCTCACCGAGCGCGAGGCGGCGGTACTGCGGCTGATGGCTCGGGGACTGTCCAACGCGGAGATCGCCGCCGAGCTGATCGTCGGCGCGGAGACGGTGAAGTCCCATGTCAGCGCGGTGCTTGCCAAGTTGGGTGCCCGCGACCGCACCCAGGCGGTCATCGCCGCCTACGAGTCCGGTTTCGTGGCCCCTGCCTGAGTCCGGCTCCGTCCGGCAGACGGTCACTGCCGTCGGTCGCCGCCGCCGGTGGCCAGCGAGTACGATCCGGCACACACGCGCTCGAGCTGGAGGGACACACCGTGGGGCTGACCGGCGGAGACCCGTCTCTGCTGCGGCGGATCAACTCCGCGGTGGTACTCCATGCACTCCGGGGCGCGGACTCCCCCACGCTCACGGATCTGACGCGAATCACCGGTCTGTCCCGGCCGACCGTCGAGGGTGTGATCGAAGGGCTCATCGAGAACGGACTGGTCGTCGAGAGCGTCCCCGAGGAGGGCGGCACGCGCCGCCAGGGACGCCCGGCCCGCCGGTTCCGATTCCGGGCCGAGGCCGGCCATCTGCTGGGTGTCGAGATCGGGCCGCACCGGGTCGCCGCGCTGTTGTCGGACCTGGACGGGCGCATCATCGGCGCCGGATCCAAGGATGTGTCGGAGACGGCCCCCGCGGACGAGCGGCTCGAGCGGGTCCGGCTGCTCGTCGCCGATGTACTGCGCCGGGCGGGTGTCGCGCGCAGCAGCCTGCGGGCCGTCGGAATCGGCTCGCCGGGGATCGTCGAGGCCGATGGAACCGTGCGGCTCGGGACCGCGCTGCCGGGCTGGACCGGGCTCGCGCTCGGCGACCGGCTGCGCAGGTCGTTCCGCTGTCCCGTGCTGGTCGAGAACGACGCCAACGCCGCCGCGGTCGCCGAGCACTGGAAGGGCGCCGCGGCCGGGTCCGACGACATCGTGTTTGTGCTGGCAGGGCTCAGCCCGGGCGCGGGTTCGCTGATCGGCGGCCGGCTGCACCGCGGCTTCGGCGGCGCGGCGGGCGAGATCGGCGCGCTGCACCTGCTGGGCCGCGAGGCAACCCCCGAGAGGCTGCTGTCGACGACGGACGAGCCGCTGCACCCGCTGGACGAGCAGGCGGTCGCGGTCGTCTTCGCCCACGCCAGGGAGGGCGACCCGCGCGCGCAGGCCGCGGTCGAGCGGTTCATCCAGCGCCTGGTGCACGATGTGGCGGCACTGGTGCTGGCGCTCGACCCGGAACTCGTGGTGATCGGCGGCTGGGCCGCGGGACTCGACGGCGTACTCGATCCGCTGCGCGACGAGCTGTCCCGGTACTGTCTGCGTCCGCCGCGCGTTGCGCTGTCGCTGCTCGGCGAGGCGGCCGTGGCCACCGGTGCGCTGCGCCTGGCACTGGACCATGTCGAGGAGCAGCTCTTCGCCGTCGAGGGGACGGTGACGGCCCGCCGCTGAGCAGGGCTCGGTGCGACGGGCCGTACGGCCAACCAGACGGCTCAGGAAGCGCGGCGCTCCTGGTCGTCGTGGCTGATCTCCAGATCGCCCGAGTCCCCGAAGGTGAGCCGGCAGGTGTCGGCACGGTAGGTGGCGACCGAGACGGCCACTGTCCTGCCCCCGGAGAAGTACCGCGTGGTGACGATCAGGACGGGCGCGCCCGGCAGCCGGTCGAGTTCCTTGGCGTCGTCGGCCCGCGCCGAGCCCAGCTCCACCGCGCGGTCCTGGCCCTCGAGCTCGAGCCGCTGGAGCTCACGCAGTACGGCGCGGGCGCGGGCGGGCCCGGACGGCGCGTCGATGGCCGACAGCTCGGGCAGGGACGAGGCCGGGATGTACAGCAGCTCGGCCGCGACCGACTGGCCGTGGTTGACGCGCAGCCTGCGGACGGAGTGCGTCTCTTCGTCGGCGTCACCGTCGGTGTCGAGCAGCCGCGCGACCGCCGTCGGCGGCACCATGGTGGTGCAGTCGACAGACTGCCAGGCGTCCTGTCCGGTGCCCGGCCAGGCCTGCTGGGTGGTGGAGACGTCGACGCCCATGCGCGGCGGGGCGACGGTCGTGCCCACGCCGCGGCGGCGCTGCAACCTGCCCTCGAGCTCGAGCTGTTCGAGCGCCTGACGGAGCGTGGCGCGAGCGACTCCGAAGCGAGCGGCCAGATCTCGCTCGTTGGGCAGGATCTCCCCCACCGCGAAGTCGGAGTCGAGCGCTTCGCCGATCACGGTCTTGAGGTGCCAGTACTTGGGCTCCGGCACCGTTTCCAGCTGCGTGGTCCCCACCCTGATCCTCCGCAATCGCCTTGTCAGCGGCGGCTATTCCGCGCCCTTGTTTATTAAAGGTTCCTGCACTAACCACTGCGACCATAGGGCGGCACCCCCCCTTGGTCAAGACCAATCCTCCGTCGGTCACACAGCGAAACCAAGCGGTTTCGCAGAGCGTTCACGAGCCGTTCGCGCCGCCGTGAAACACAGGTAGCACAAGACCCCGCGTCCTCGTGGGACACGGGGTCTGACGTGCGACGGAAGTGGCCGGATAGGGGCCCGCCCCACCTCGGCCAGCGAGGCGGGTTCGGCGGGGTTGCGCAACACCCACACGCAGTGCAGGGCGGGTGCGGCACGCGGCACACGCCCGAACGGCGCCCCCCACTTGAACTGGAAGCTACTGAGCGGTAATTGTTACTGACAAGCCGTCTAAAGCGTATTCACGTGGGCGACACCAGGGAGCAGCAAGCATGGCCGCGACGATTTCGTTCTCCATCAAGTCCCCCGAGGGCAGCCGCACACTGTCCGTCAACTACGAACGTGCGGGCAAGGGTGAGCCACTGCTGCTTCTGCATGGCATCGGGCACCACTGGCAGGCCTGGGAGCCGGTCCTGGGGATCCTGGCCGCCGAGCGCGATGTCATCGCCATCGACCTGCCCGGCTTCGGGACGTCCCCGGCGCTTCCCCAGGGAGTCTCGTACGACCTCGCGACCGTGGGCTCGGCCCTCGGCGCGTTCTGCGAGGCGCTGGAGATCGAGAGCCCCCATGTCGCGGGGAACTCCCTCGGCGGGCTGCTCGCCCTGGAGTTGGGCCGGGAGAAGCTCGTACGGTCGGTGACGGCGCTGTCGCCCGCCGGGTTCTGGTCGCCGGGCGAGCGGCAGTACGCCTTCGGGATGCTGCTCACCATGCGGCGCGCGGCGCAGGCGATGCCGCTGCCGCTGATCGAGGGGCTGTCCCGGTCGGCAGCCGGGCGGGCGGCGCTGACCAGTACCATTTACGCACGGCCCGGACGGCGTTCACCCGAAGCGGCCGTCGCGGAGACCCTCGCACTGCGCGCTGCCACCGGTTTCCACCAGACGCTCGCCGCCGGCCGCGACATCGTCTTCGCCGACGACATCCCCGATGTGCCCGTCACCATCGGCTGGGGTATGCAGGACCGGCTGCTGCTGCGGCGCCAGGGCATCCGGGCCAAGCGCGCCATCCCGGGGGCGCGGCTGGTGCGGCTTCCCGGCTGCGGCCATGTCCCCATGAACGACGACCCCGCGCTCGTCGCGCGCGTCATCCTGGACGGCAGCCGCTGAGCGCCTGCTGAACACGCCCGAGCCGAGCGCCGCGCCCGCCCCGACCAGGACACCGCCCACCGCCTGGGGCGGACCGAACGTCCCCGTCCCGACGACGGGGGCGGTCAGCGCGGCGGCGACGGGGATGAGGCCGGTGAAGAGCGTGGCGCGTTCGGCGCCGATCCGCTGCAGGCCCATGTACCAGGTGACGAAGCCGACGACGGTGACGACGGCCGCCTGCCACAGCAGTGCGAGCGTCTCCGCCTGGGTGGGCGTGCGCACAAAGCCCGCGCCGTCGAGGACCAGACCGATGAGCGTGGACTCGACGGCCGCGACACCGCAGACGGTGGCGGTGAGCAGCCTGGGGCCGAGCGGGCGCAGCACCGGCGTGGCCAGCACGGCGAAGCCGACCTCGCCGGCCAGCGCGCCGAGTGACCAGGCGATGCCGACCGCGTCGGTACGCCCCCACCCCTGGACGGTGAAGGCCCCGGCCGCCACCAGCAGGGCTCCGTACAGCACCGGGCGAGCGGGCCGGCGAGCGTCCAGAAGCGGTACGAGCACGGCGACGATGACGGGCGCGCAGCCCACGAAGACGCCCGGAACGGCAGGCTCCGAGGTGCGTTCCGCGGCCAGGATCGCCAGATTGAAGCCGACCATGCCGACCGCGGCGAGCAGGGCGAGCCGTCCCCACTGCCGGCCGCGAAGGGTGCGCAGCCGGGCCTGCGCTGCCGTCCGGCCGCCGAGCAGCGGCAGCAGGAGCAGACCGGCGACGGCGTAACGCAGGGCCTGGCCGCCCGCGTAGGGGTAGTCGCCCAGGACGCTGTTGGCGGTGAAGGAGGCGCCGACGAGGGAGTAGGCGAAAGCGACGAGGAGGATTCCGCGCAGTGCGCTCGCGTTCACATGGTTCATGCGGCCGACGCTAGGGACCGGAGCGGTACCCTTTAAGGTCCACTTTCATGACATCATCGGGGACCAATCCGACGGTCGGCGAGCCGTCCTGGAACGCTGCCTGGGAACTGCTGCTGCCCGCGGCGGCCGCACCCGCCCGGCAGCGCGGCCGAGCACTCCAGTCGGCCCTGCGTGATGCGGTGCGAGCGGGACGACTGGCCGCGGGCACCCGATTGCCGTCCACCCGTGAACTCGCCGCCGATCTGGGTGTCTCCCGCGGCCTGGTCACCGAGGCGTACGAGCAGCTGACGGCCGAAGGGTATCTGCGCAGCGACCGTGGCTCGGGCACCTGGGTCGGGGACGCGGCGCGCGGCGCTGTGCGCGGGGCGCGGGACCTGGCGCCCCGCGCCCCCGGAGCGCTGGTGGACTTCCGCCCCGGGACGCCCGATCTCTCGCTCTTCCCCCGCGCCGCGTGGGCCGCCGCGCACAAGTCCGTGCTCACCCGGCTGCCGCACCAGGCGCTCGGCTATCCCGATCCGCGAGGACTCCCCCAACTGCGCACCGCTCTGGCCGCGTTGCTCACCAGGCGCCGCGGTGTGGCCGCCGATCCCGAACGCCTGGTGGTGTGTTCCGGCGTCGCCCAGGCGATGACGCTGCTCGGCTTCGTACTGCACGGGCACGGCCTGCGGACCGTGGGCACGGAGGACCCGGGAAGCCCCGAGCACGCACCGCTGTTCGCGGCGGCCGGGCTGAGCATGACGGAGCTGCCGCTCGACGACGAAGGACTGGCGACCGGGCCGCTGTCGGCGTCGGGCGTGCGTGCGGTGGTGACCACTCCGGCCCACCAGTTCCCGACCGGAATCGCCTACTCCGCGCAGCGTCGCGCCGAACTCCTCGGCTGGGCCAGGGCCGTGGACGGTCTGATCGTCGAGGACGACTACGACGGGGACTTCCGCTACGACCGGGCCCCGGTCGGCGCCCTCCAGGGCCTCGACCCGGAGCGTGTCGCGTACACGGGATCGGTCAGCAAGTCGCTCGCTCCGGGGCTGCGGCTCGGCTGGCTGGTCGTACCGTCGCGCCTCGTCGACGAGGTCGTGGAGCGCAAGCGCACCATGGACCTCGGCAATCCCATCCTCGACCAGGCGGTTCTCGCCGACTTCATCGACCGCGGCGGCTACGACCGGCAGTTGCGCCGCTGCCAGCGCGCCTACCGGGAGCGACGGGACACGCTCGTCGGCGCGCTTGCGGAGCGATTCCCCGGGGCGGAGGTCAGCGGCATCGCGGCCGGTCTGCACATCATTGCGCGGCTGCCCGGGCGGTACGGCCCCGAGGCGCGCTTCCTGGAGCGCGCCGCCGGGGCCGGCGTGGCGGTGCGCCCGCTGGCCGACTACCGGGTGGCACACTCCGCGGACTCCGGCGTGCGGCTGGTCCTCGGGTATGCCCATCTGGCGCCGTCCGACATCACGCACGGGGTGCGGCTGATGGCTCGGGCCGCGGTGAACTGACTCAGTCCTCGGAGTTCACGTGGGGTTCGCGCATCGGCCGCGGCGGGGCGCTAGGCATGGCTCGGCACACCCGCCCGACCTGCCCCTGGAGGCGCAGCGATGTCGCAGAGCCCGCGGATATCGTCCCCCGACCGCCGTTCCGTACTGCGTGGCGCAGTCGCCGCCTCGGCGGCGCTGGCCCTGCCCACCCTGGCGACGGCGCCCGCCCTGGCGCTGTCCGGCCGCCCGGGCGCCGCCTGGGGTGTGCAGACCGGCGATGTCACCGCCTCGTCCGGCCTGGTCTGGGTGCGCTCCGACCGGCCCGCGCGGATGATCGTGGAGACCTCCGCGACCGATTCCTTCCGTCGCGCGCACCGCTGGCACGGCCCACTGCTCGGATCCGACACGGACTTCACCGGTACGACGCCGCTGCGCGGGCTGCCTGCCGGGGAGCAGGTGCACTACCGGGTCACGCTGGCCGACCCCGACGACCCGCGGCGCACCGGTGAGCCGGTGTACGGGACGTTCCGTACGGCTCCTGCGAAGCGCTGCGAGGGCGTGCGCTTTCTCTGGTCGGGCGATATCGCGGGCCAGGGGTGGGGCATCAACCCGGACATCGGCGGCTACCGCGCCTACGAGGAGATGCGGCGCCTCGACCCGGACTTCTTCGTGTGCAGCGGTGACACGGTCTACGCGGACGGCGTGATCCAGCCCAGCGTGACGCTCCCGGACGGCCGGATCTGGCGGAACATCACCACGGAGGAGAAGTCCCACGTCGCCCAGACGCTGGCCGACTTCCGCGGCAACTTCCGCTACAACCTGCTCGACGAGAACGTACAGCGCTTCAACGCGCAGGTGCCGACGGTGGTGCAGTGGGACGACCACGAGGTGCGCAACAACTGGTACCCGGGACAGATCCTCGACGACCCTCGCTACACCGAGAAGAACGTGGACGTGCTCGCCGAGCGCTCGGTGCGCGCCTTCGGCGAGTACTTCCCGATCTCGACCCTCCACGCGCCCGGGCGCGAGGGCCGCGTCCACCGGGTGGTGCGCTACGGGCCGCTGCTCGACGTCTTCGTACTCGACATGCGTTCCTACCGGAACGCCAACTCTCCCGGCCGGCAGGCCGACGACACGCAGGGCATTCTCGGCGCCGAGCAGCTCGCCTGGCTGAAGCACGAGCTGTCCCGGTCGCGCGCGGTATGGAAGGTGATCGCCTCCGACATGCCGCTGGGGCTGGTCGTCCCCGACGGCGCGGCGAACTTCGAGGCGGTGGCGCAGGGCGATCCCGGCGCGCCCCTCGGACGCGAGCTGCAGATCGCCGAGCTGCTGCGGTACATCAAGCACAGCCGGATCACGGGCACGCTCTGGCTCACGGCTGATGTGCACTACACCTCGGCGCAGCACTACGCCCCGGAGCGGGCGGCGTTCAAGGACTTCGCACCGTTCTGGGAGTTCGTCTCGGGTCCGCTGGCCGCCGGCGGCTTCCCGGCCAATGCGCTCGACTCGACCTTCGGCCCCGAACGCGTCTTCGTCCGGGCACCGGAGCGGGCCAATGTCTCGCCGATGGAGTCCCCGCAGTACTTCGGCGAGGTCGACATCGACGGCGGCAGCGGCGAGTTGACGGTGCGGCTGCGGGCCGAGGGCGGAACTGTGCTGTTCAGCAAGGCACTTCAGCCGGGCCGCGTCGGTCAGTGACCTCATCTCCCCGGGCCTGAACTCTCCTTGCGGCCGAGGCCATTGTCAGTGGCGGGTTCTAGCGTCGTTTCCATGACGCGATCAGTGCAGGCACTGGCCTACGCCCGACCGTCCGCCCTCGCATCCGCTGAGGGCGGACGGCTCCTCGGTCTGGAGACATCCGGCGGGCTCACACCGACGGGCGCCCAGGCGCATCCCCACTTCTTCTCCGGCTTCCTGACGTCGCCGCAGACAGCGGCGCGGGGGCTGCTGGCTGTCGCGGACGTCGCGGCCGCCCGCTACGTCGACCGGACTCGGCGCCCGCTGCTCGACCCGGTGGTGACGGGGAACGGCGACCGGCTGCGGTTCGAGTCGTTCTCCGGCTGCTGCGGGGTGTATGCCCGCCTCGATGTGCTGCGCGAGGGGCTGGACGGCGCGGAGACCGGACACGGCACGACCAACGTGGATGTCAACAACCCGCTGCGCGAGGCCCTTTCGCGGATGACCGGCGACCAGCCGCTCCATCTGCGGGTCGGTCCCCAGGAGCTGGCGGTGACCACACTGGACGGCGCCGTGGTGGAGAAGAAGGTTCCGCTGCCGGACCGCTGGCTGCGAGGGTTCGCCGAGGCTCAGGTGGCGAGCGTCGCCTTCGATCTGCGGGCCGAGCTGCCCGCCGCCGAGGCGGTGCGCTTCCTGCGGTCGTTGCCCCGTGGGTCCGGCGGTGCGTCCCGCGGTGCGATGTGGGTGGTGCCGGCCGGGAAGACGCTGCGGCCGACCACCCGGCCGGCGGCGGGGGCGGTGTGCCTCCCGGGGCCGGAGCGGCTGGCCGCCCTGCAGCGGGTACTGCGGCAGGCAACGGCGCTTCGGGTGTACGGGCCCGCGGCCGACGGATCGGCGACCGCGAGCGCCTGGGAGGTGGTGCTGCCGGGGATGCGGCTCACGCTCACCCTCTCGCCCGAGGCATCACGCGGATTCTCCGGCGAGGGCGGGGTACTGGAGGCGCTGGCCACCGAAGAGGCCGCCCAGGACGCGGAGTTGATCTCCGTGCTGCTGGCGTGGGAGCCGCGGATCGACCCGGCCGAGCTATCCGCTCAGTCCGGCCTGACGGTCGAGCGGGTACGGGCGGCGCTGACCCGGCTCGGCACGGCGGGCCGGGTGGGCTACGACATCGCGGACGCGGCGTACTTCCACCGGGAGCTGCCCTACGACGCGGACCGCGCCGAGCGGCACAATCCGCGGCTCGTTACGGCCCGCGCGCTGGTTGCGGCCGGGTCGGTGGAGCTCGCCGGGGACCTGGCGTCCGTCTCCTCCGGTGAGCGCAGATACCAGGTGCGGGAGTCGGGCGGTGTGCTCAGCTGCACCTGCCAGTGGTGGTCGGACTACCAAGGACGGCGGGGCCCCTGCAAACACGCGCTGGCGGTCCGTATGGCGCGGCGCGGGGCCGCGGCGACCGGGACGGTGGCCGCGACCGGGACGACCGGTGCGACCGGGACGGTGGCCGCGACCGGGACGACCGGTGCGATCGGGACGACCGCCCCCACCGCCGGAGGCGCGCGATGAAGGAGCTGCTCGCCGCCGTCCGAGAAGGGCGTTCCAGCGAGGTCCCGGGGCTGTTGAAGCCACTGACACCGGCCGAACGCAAGACGTGCCTCGTCGAGTTGAAGGCACTGCGGGCCGAGCTGCGCGGCTGGGGCTGGGACCGCTGGCAGGAGCGATTCAAGGTCAACAGGGCCTTGCTGCCCGCTGGCGCCGGCTGCCACACGGGCGCGGCGGCAGCGGCCGCCTGGATCGGTGCCCGGGATCTGCGCGACGGCGGCCGGCCTCTGCACGGAATGCTGATCGACCTGCTCTCTGACCGCGCCCCCGAGTGGCTCGGCGACCTCGCCCACCGGCTCGCCGCGCGCTCCTCGACCGCGGAGGAGGACTACCCGCTGATCGATGAACTGGCGCGGCTCGCGAAGTGCGGGATTCCCACCACGGACGGCGTGGTGTACGGATGGGCTGAGGCGGTCACCTCGGCCCGGGGCAAGGGACTCGGCAGGCTGGGCGAGGACCCTCATGTACGGACCCTGGTACCGCGGCTGTTCGAGACACCTCAACTGGCCCGCCCGCTCACCTGGTTCACCGACCCCGAAGCACCGAACCACTGGCCGACGGCGCTCACCGCTCTGGCCACGGCCGGGGTGCTCGACCGGACGGTGCTGGTGGACGCCTGCGTCGCCCGGCTGCTGCGCGGCGGACGGCCCGGTGAGATGCGGTTCTTTCTGATCCTGCTGCGCCGGCTCGAGCTGACCCCCGCGGAGGAGAGCGCCAGGGTCGCCGACTGGGCCGGCATGGCGGCCGACGGGATGTCCACGGTCGCCGCGCACGCCCAGGGCGTACTGGCCCGGCTCGCCGAGAGCGGCGAGCTCTCCGCCTCCGCCCTCGCCGCAGCGTCGAGTGCCGTTCTCTTCCGTACCGAGAAGAAGCTGGTGCGGGCCCAACTGGTGCTGCTGGGCAAGGTGTTGCGACGGAATGCGGGCACCGTCGGTGAGCTGCTGCCGGCGCTCGCCGATGCCTTCGGTCACCAGGACGTGGGCGTTCAGGAGCGGGCGCTGAAGCTGGTGGGCCGGCATCTGCCCACCGCCGACGACAGCCTGCGCAAGGAACTGGCCGCGGCCGCGGCCCTGTTGAGCCCGGCGCACCGGAAGGCGGCCGTGGAGATCTTCGGCGCCCTGCCGGACGACGGGGTGCCGGGTGAATACGTGGAGATCCTGCCGGCCGCTCCTGAGCCCCGGAGGCTCGCGCCCGCCGCGGACTCGGTGGCCGAGCTCGTCGAGGACGTGGTGGTCCAGCTGCGGGCCGACGACGATGTGAGTGAGTTCGAGCGCACCCTGGACGGGCTCGTCCGCCTCGTCCACCGCGAGCCTGCGGCGCTGGCCGACGCGCTGCGCGCCGCCCTGGCCGATCGCTGGTGGCTCGACGACACCTATCGCTGGGACCGGGACCAGCGCTTCTACGGCCATCCGTACGGCTTGGAGGTGGTGACCGCCGCCCTGCTGGAGCGGGTGTCCGTCAAGACGCTGCACAACGCTCGCGTGCGCGGGACCGCATCGGACAGCTGCGCCCACACGGGTCTCGACGGCATCTTCAACGCGCGGATGTGGGAGGCCGCGTTCCGGGTGCGCACCCGGCCGCTGCCGTTCCTGCTCGCGACCCCCACATGGCACACCGGCACACTGGACGCCGACGAACTGGTCAACCGGCTGCGGGAGTACCGGCGGCTCGACCTGCCGCCTGGCCCGGTGGACTTCGCCCAGGCGCTGCTGCGCGTGCCGCGGGGCGCCGACGGCAGCGCGGCCCACGCCGCAGCCCAACTGGGCACCACGGAGGGCGACCGGCTCGCGGCGTGGCTGACCGGGGACGGGCCGGTCGTCCCCGCGCTCCGGACCGGGACCGGGACCGAGGCCGAAGTCCCGGAGCCGGCCACGCCCGGGCGGTGGCAGCCCGGCAGGTACACGCGGCGCAGGCTCGACGAGACCAAGGGACGGCTCGCGATCCAGCGGGAGTTCCCCCGCTCGTTCCACTGGCTGGGCCGCGCGCAGAGCAGCTCCTACCGCGGCTGCTACCACTGGGCGGCCGGGCGGACGCACTGGGTGGCCGCGCTGCCGCACGAGCGGGAGGCGCACGCCACCTGGATGCTGCCGGGGCTGACTGCGTGCGCGCTGGAGGATCTGCCGGGTGCGACCTGGGGTCTGCCGCCGCTGGCCGAGGCAGACGGTCCCGCCGGTGCGGGCGGCCCCGGGGAACCGGCAGAGCCCGCGGGGCCGGCGCTGCATCGGGCCCTCGCCACCGGTCTCGGTGCTCGTAGCCGCGAGGACCGCCTTGCGGCGGTGGACGCCCTGCTCGTTCTGGCCGCGCGTGGCCGGCTGGACGCCTCACGCCTCGGCCGTGATCTGGCCGAGCTGGTCGGCCAGGGCACGGTGAAGCCCAACCGGCTGGCCGAGTCGGCCCGTACGGCCGCGGCGACCGGTGCGTACGCCACGACCTGGTCCGTACTGGCCGGGGCGCTGCCCGGCCTGCTGAGCGCGGACCAACCTCCCCGCGGACTCGGGGAGATACTCGCCGTCGCGGCCGAATGCGTCGAGACATGTGGCACAGCCGCCGCGGTTTCGGGCAGCCCGGACGGGATACCCGGTCTTGCCGACCTGGCGGGACGACGGGGTTCTTCCCAGCTCGTCGCGCAGGCGTCCCGGCTGCTGACCGCATTGGATCACTGAGCCGAACACTCCACGCCAGAAACGGCGAAAAACAGCCGATAGCGGTCCAGAACCATGCTTAACCCATCAGTCACAAAGCGTTCGTGATCACGCAACACCGTTCGGACACAGTGATGGCATGACAGATGTGACTTCTGCGAAGAGTGCCCGCCGTCCACACCACTGGCGGCGGGATCTGGTCGAGTTGGCGGCCTTGTTCACCGCTGTGGCGGTCGCCGACGCCGTCGCGAACATGATCGGGCACGCGCCGGACGGCCCGTTCCTGCTCGTCGTCTCGGCCGTGGCCCTCGTCGCCACGGCCGCGTTCCACACATGGTGGGCACGACGCCACAGTCATGCCCCTCCGAAGCACGCCACGGATACCGGCGGCGCCGAAGCTCACGGCGCTGCCGCGACCGAACCCGAGGAGGAGCTGTACGAGACCATGCTCTGGCGGATGCGTACGACCGTACGGGACAGGCCCGGCAGCCTGGCCGCGCTGTGCATCGCACTCGCCCGGCACCGGGTCGACATCCTCACCCTCCAGACGCACCCGCTCGCCGAGGGCACGGTGGACGAGTTCCTGCTGCGCGCCCCCGCGACGCTGCAGGCCCATGAGCTCACCCGGGAGGTCTCGACAGCGGGCGGCAGCAACACCTGGATCGAGCGCGCCGACACCCACGATCTCGTCGACACCCCGACCCGGGTGCTCGGCCTCGCCACCCGTACCGCGCTCGACGCGGCCGAACTGCCCCTCGCGCTACGCCAGTTGCTCGGCCGCTGCACGATCCACTCGGTGCCCGCGGTCACCCTCAGCGGCCAACCCTCGGGCGAAACCCCGCCCGTGGAGGGCGTGCTCGAGGACACCGTGATGCGGCTGCGCGATCCGAACGGCGGTGCCATCACCGTCGAGCGGCCCTATCTCCCCTTCACCCCCACGGAGTTCGCCAGGGCCCGGGCCCTGGTCGAGCTGGATGCCCGGCTCGGCCCCCGCATCCCCCGCAGCCAGGACGTTCTCACCCTCCCCGAGGGCAACGAGATCACCGTGCGCCGTGTCGACCAGGGTGACGTCGAGGCGGCCAAGGCGATGCACGAACGCTGCTCCGACCGCACCTTGAGCATGCGCTACCACGGTCCGGTCGCTGACGCCGGCCGCTACCTCAACCACCTGCTCAGCCCGCGCTACGGCCGCACTCTGGCCGTGCAGACGGCCTCCGGCCGGCTCGTCGCCCTCGGCCATCTGCTGTGGGACGGCGACGAGACCGAGGTCGCGCTGCTCGTCGAGGACGCCTGGCAGCGCCGCGGCATCGGCGCGGAACTGCTCGGCCGACTGGTCGCCCTCGCCGTCGAGGCCGGCTGCGAGAGCGTGTACGCCGTCACGCAGTCCTCGAACACCGCGATGGTCGCGGCCATGCGCGGCCTCGGTCTGCCGCTCGACTACCAGATCGAGGAGGGCACGCTGGTGGTCACCGCCCGACTGGACGCGACCGCCGCGCGTCCGCGTTCCCGCTTCGAACAGGCTGAGCGCTGAGGGCCTCGGCCAGATCGCGCCACAGATCCTCGACGTCCTCAAGACCGACCGACAGCCTCAGCAGCCGGTCGCTGACGCCCGCCGAGCGCCGGTCTCCCTCAGCCACAATGCGGTGGCTGATGGAGGCCGGGTGCTGGATCAGCGTGTCGACGCTGCCGAGGCTGACCGCGGGAGTGATCAGCCGTACGCCCGCGATCACCCGGCGCGCGTCGCCGTACACCTCGAAGGAGACCATCGCGCCGCCCACCTGCGGATAGTGGACGCGGGCGACTCGCGGGTCGGCGGCCAGCCGGCAGGCCAGATCGGCGGCGGTGGTGGACGCGGCCCTGATCCGCACCGGCAGCGTGGACAGTCCGCGAAGAAGCAGATATCCGGCCATGGGGTGCAAAATGCCACCGGTGGCGAAGCGGACCTGCCGCAGCAGGCGGGCGAACTCCTCGTCGCAGGCCACCACGCCGCCCATGACATCGCCGTGCCCGCCCAGATACTTCGTGGCGCTGTGCAGCACGATCCGCGCGCCGTGCTCCACCGGCCGCTGGAGCACGGGCGTGGCGAAGGTGTTGTCGACGAGCAGCGGGACGGAGCCGCACGCGTGCCGCAGCGCCCGGAGATCGACCTCCGCCAGGGTCGGATTGGCGGGCGTCTCCACCATCACCAGGCCGGTGTCGGGCCGGATCGCCGCCGCGATGCCCGCCGGGTCCGTCCAGGTCACCTCGTTCCCCAGCAGCCCCGCGGTGAGCAGATGGTCACTGCATCCGTACAGCGGCCGCACGGCCACCACATGCCGCAGCCCCATGCTCGCCCGTACCAGCAGTACGGCGGTGAGTGCTGCCATCCCGCTGGCGAAGGCCACCGCGCTCTCGGTGCCTTCGAGCCGGGCCAGCGCGGTCTCGAAGCGGGCCGTGGTCGGGTTGTCCAGCCGGGCGTAGACGGGCGGCCCCTCAAGGCGCGCGCCGGTGGCCGCGAACTCGTCGATCCGCTCGGCCTCGCCTGCGGCGTCGTACGAGGGGTAGGTGGTGGAAAGGTCCAGCGGCGGGGCGTGCAGACCGAGCTGCGCGAGGTCCTCGCGTCCGGCGTGGACTGCTTCGGTGGCCAGCGCCCGGGGGGTGTGGGCGGTGAAGGCGGCGTTTTCCATGGCGGCACTGTGAACACTTACCGGAAGGTTTTGGCCTGAGCCCGTGCTACGTTCGGCGAATGGCTGAAACTGTCGCTCTCGACCCGGTGGATCTTCACATACTCCGCCTGCTGCAGAACGATGCCCGGACCACCTACCGCGATCTTGCGGCCGAGGTCGGAGTGGCTCCCTCCACCTGTCTGGACCGGGTGGCGAGGCTGCGCCGCTCCGGTGTGATCCTCGGGCACCGGCTGGCACTGGACCCGGCCCGGCTCGGGCGCGGGCTGCAGGCGCTGCTCTCGGTCCAGGTGCGTCCGCACCGACGTGAACTGATCGGCCCGTTCGTGGAGCGCATCCGCGCGCTGCCCGAGTCGCGGGCGCTGTTCCATCTCACCGGGCCGGACGACTACTTGGTGCAGGTGGCCGTGGCGGACACGGCGGATCTGCAGCGCCTGGTCGTGGACGAGTTCACCTCGCGGCCCGAAGTCGCCCGTGTCGAGACCCGGTTGATCTTCCAGCAGTGGGACTGCGGCCCGCTGCTGCCGCCCGCCGCGCAGGGGTGACTGACAGGCCGCTGAGATCCGATGATGGTGACGCGGGGGCCCCACTCGTATGAGGATGTGCGCATGCCAGTCACCCTCAGCAGCGCGCTGCCGCGCCAGGTCGCCGACGCGTACGTCGACGCACTCATCGAACTTGATCCGACCATCGGCACGTTTCTCGGGATCAAGGAGAGCTCGGGCCTCCTTCCCGACTACTCCCCCGCAGGTCAGGAGCGATTCGCCGAACTCGCCCGGGAGACGCTCGCCCGGCTCGACGACGCCGAGAAGCTACCGGGCGCCGAGAGCGCCGCGGAGCGGCGCTGCGGCCGGTTGCTACGGGAGCGTCTGACGGCCGAACTCGCTGTTCACGAGGCGGATGAAGGGCTGCGCACGGTGAGCAATCTGCGCTCGCCCGTACATACCGTGCGCGAGGTGTTCACCGTGACGCCGACGGAGACCGATGAGGACTGGGCGGCCATCGCGCAGCGGCTTCGTGCGGTGCCGCATGCGCTTGAGGGTTACCGGGCCTCACTGGCACTGGGACTTGAGCGCAAGTTGTTCGGCGGCCCACGTGCCACACAGACGAATATCAGCCAAATGACAGAGTGGCTCGGCACCGGCCGCAGCTGGTTCGAGGATTTCGTCGCGGACGGCCCCCTCACGCTCCGCGCAGAACTCGACGAAGCGGCTCGCGCGGCGACCGATGCCCTGGCCGACCTGCGCGACTGGATGCGCGATGTCTACGCGCCGGCCGTCGCGGACGCGCCCGACACCGTCGGCCGCGAGCGTTATGCCCGCTGGTCACGCTTCTTCAACGGCACGGACCTCGATCTCGACGAGGCGTACGCGTACGGCTGGTCCGAATACCACCGGCTGCTGGCCGAGATGAAGACCGAGGCGGACAAGATCCTTCCCGGCGCGGAGCCCTGGGAGGCACTCGCGCATCTCGACGTGCACGGCGAGCACATCGAGGGCGTCGAGGAGGTGCGGGTCTGGCTGCAGAAGCTGATGGACGAGGCGATCGAGGCGCTGGACGGCACGCACTTCGAACTCGCCGAGCGGGTACGGAAGGTGGAGTCCCGGATCGCTCCGCCCGGCGGTGCGGCGGCGCCGTACTACACCGGTCCCTCGGAGGACTTCACCAGGCCGGGCCGGACCTGGCTGCCGACGATGGGCGCGACCCGCTTCCCGGTGTACGACCTGGTGTCGACCTGGTACCACGAGGGTGTGCCCGGCCACCATCTGCAGATCGCGCAGTGGGCGCATGTCGCCGATCAGCTTTCCCGCTACCAGGCGACGGTCGGCGGCGTCAGCGCCAACGCCGAGGGCTGGGCGCTGTATGCGGAGCGGCTGATGGACGAGCTGGGCTTTCTGCCCGACCCGGAGCGCAGGCTCGGTTATCTGGACGCGCAGATGATGCGGGCGTGTCGGGTGATCGTCGACATCGGCATGCATCTGGAGCTGGAGATTCCGGCGGACTCGCCGTTCCATCCGGGCGAGCGCTGGACTCCGGAGCTGGCGCAGGAGTTCTTCGGCAGGCACAGCGGGCGGCCCGCGGAGTTCGTGGAGAGCGAGCTGACGCGGTATCTGTCGATGCCGGCCCAGGCGATCGGCTACAAGCTCGGTGAACGGGCCTGGCTGCTGGGCCGCGAGAACGCCCGCCGGGCGCACGGCGATGCGTTCGACGCGAAGGCCTGGCACATGGCTGCGCTCTCGCAGGGTTCGATGGGTCTGGACGATCTGGTCGACGAGCTCTCCAAGCTCTGACGTGTGAAGCCCTGACATACGGGCCGGTGGCCGGGCTCGCCCGAGATGGCATGAGCCCGGCTGCCGTTGCCGCCAAAAACCCGCTCCCGTGGAACATCGGCGGGACCGACGACGGCTCGTGGGTCAGCAGCCGCAGTCGTCCGCCGTGAGCGGCGCGGTCAGCGGGTCGGCAGCGCGCTTGCGTGTGCCCTCCCAGGTCTCGAACTCGAAGCCCTCACGCGCCCAGTACTCGAACCCGCCGAGCATTTCCTTGACCTGGTAGCCGAGTTCGGCGAGGGCCAGCGCGGCGCGTGTGGCACCGTTGCAGCCCGGGCCCCAGCAGTACGTGACGACCGGAACCGACCTGTCCAGCAGCTGCTCGGCCCCCTCGGCGATCAGCGCGGTCGGCAGGTGGATCGCACCGGGAACGTGCCCCTGGTCCCAGGACTCGGTGGACCGGGAGTCGAGGACGACGAATCCGGGGTCGCCGCCGGCCGCCAGCGCCGATGCGACATCGGAGACATCGGCGTGAAAGGCCAGAGAGGCGCGGAAGTGGGCGGCCGCGGCGGCGGGCGGAGCCGGCGGAACGCGGAGGACAGGGTTCGTGGTGAGCTGCGTCGTCGTCATGACGGAAAATCTACGGTCGGTGATGGTGCGGCTGAAGTGAGATTCCCCGGCACTTGTCTTGATCCGCCGGGGATTACCCTGCTATCTCTCGGACATGACCCGATATTCACCGGACGCCACCGACTGGCGCATCCTCCATGCCCTCCAGCACCAGGGCCGGGCCTCCTTCGCCGAGCTGGCGAGGGCCGTCTCCATGTCCGCGAGCGCGGTCACGGAGCGGGTGCGGCGAATGGAGGAGGCGGGCGTCATATCGGGGTACACCGCGGTGGTCGACCGGGAGCGGCTGGGCCTGCCGGTCCTCGCGTTCGTTCGGCTGCGCTATCCCCACGGCAACTACAAGCCGTTCCACGATCTGCTGGACACGACGCCCGAGATTCTTGAGGCACACCATGTGACCGGCGACGACTGCTTCGTACTGAAGGTCGCCACCCGGTCCATGAGCCATCTCGAAGAGGTCGCGGGCAGGATCGGCGCGCTCGGCTCAGTGACGACGAGCGTCGTCTACTCCTCACCACTGCCGCGCCGACCGATCAGCCGCTGAGCGGGGCCGAGCGGAGCCGCACCACCGAACCGCGCCGCTCCTTGACGACCTCCAGCTGTGCCGGGATTCGGCGGCGCAGATCGGCGACATGGCTGACGATGCCGACGCTGCGGTCCCGTTCACGCAGCGAGTCGAGTACGTCGAGCACCTCGTCCAGGGTCTGGTCGTCCAGGCTGCCGAAGCCCTCGTCGATGAAGAGGGTGTCCAGCCGTACGCCCCCGGCCTCGTCGGTGACGACATCGGCGAGGCCGAGCGCGAGGGCGAGCGAGGCGAAGAAGGTCTCGCCGCCGGAGAGCGTCGAGGTGTCGCGCTCACTGCCGGTCCAGGCGTCCACGACATGCAGCCCGAGCCCGGAGCGCTTGCCGCCGGCCCGGGCGTCGGAGTGCACGAGGGTGTAGCGGCCGGAGGACATGCGCTGCAGCCGCGCGGTGGCGGCGGCCGCGACCTGTTCGAGCCGGGCCGCGAGAACGTACGACTCGAGCCGCATCCTGCGTTCGTTGTCCGCGGAGGTGCCGGCCGTGAGCCCGGCCAGCCGGGCGACCCGATCGTACTCCTCGCGCAGCGGGCCGAGTCCGCGCACTTCCGCGACGGCCTGGCGGGACAGCCGGGCCAGTTCCGCGCACCGGTCGCGGGCCGCAGCGAGCACGGACGCGGCGTGGCGCAGGAGGCGCTCGGCCTCGTCGTGGGCAGCCGTGGCCGCCTCGGGCTCGGCGGGCGGATGCTCGGCGGCACTGCGGGTCTCCGCCTCGGCGAGCCGGTCGGCGACGGCGGCGGCCTCGGTCTGCCAGGCGTCGATACGGTGCTGCAGTGCGCGCTGCGCCGCATCGCCGACCAGCGCGGCGGCCGCGGCACGCGGCGTGTCGAACCCTGCCCGGAACGCCGCGTCGGCCAGCCGGTCGTCGGCCTCCTTCAGCCGCTGCGCGCTGACGTCGAAGGCCCGTACCGCGTCGACGGCCTCGCCGAGCAGCCGCACCCGCCGCTCCAACAGCCCGGCACGCTCGGCCACACTGCCCGCGCCGCACCTGGCCAGGGCCAACTCGCCTTCGAGCGCGGCCTGTTCCCGCTCGAGTGCTTCCCGCCGCGAGGTACGGGCGGCTACCCGCCGCTCGGCCTGCTGCTGCGCGACAAGCCGCTCCTGGTGCTCACGCTCGGCCTGATCCAGGGCCTCACGGGCGGCGTGCATTCCGGAGGCGATGCGGTGGGCCTGCGAGTGCTCGAACTCCAGCTCTTGGACGACGGCGGCCAGTTCGCGCACCTCGGGATCGCGAGACTCGGCTGCCGTATCGCCCTCCGGCGCGCCGGTCTCGGCGCCCCGATCGGCCCGCGCCTCTTTTCCCGCCGTCGTGAACGCCTCCCGCACCACTGCCAGTTCGCGTTCCGCCGCCCCCCTGTTCGCGTCCGCGCGCGTGTAGTCCGCGTACGCCGCGTCCTCCGCCGCGCGGTCCACATGACCGGCCTCCGCGCGGGCGGGGTCGGGATGCTCCGGCGAGCCGCAGACCGCGCACGGATCGCCCGGCACCAGCCCGGCAGCCAACTCCGCCGCGATGCCCCGCAGTCGGCGTTCCTTGAGGTCGAGCCAGCTTTCGCGGGTCGCGTTGGCGCGCTCACGGGCCGCGCGCAGCAGCTCCTCGGCCTGCTCGGTGCGGGCGGCCAGCTCGTCCCGTTTGCGGGCCGCGCGCAGTCTGCGGCGGGCGGGGTCGAGCCGGCCGGCGAGGTGTTCCGCGCGGGTGGCGGCATCCTGCGCCGTTGCGATCCGGTCCTGGTGAGTGCGGCGTACGGTCGCCCAGTTCGCCAGCCAGCCCGCCGCGTCCTGGAGGATGTCGTCGTCCGCCCGCGCCTGACGTTCGAGGTCGGCGCGTTCGAGGGTGATCTCCGCGCTGCGTCGTTCCGCCCGCCGCGCGGCGTCAAGGCCGCCCAGATCCTGGCGGAGCCCCCGCTCCAGGGCTGCCAGTTGGTCCGCCCCGGCCTCGGCGAGCTCCGGCGACAGCCCGGCCCGCGTCCGCTCGCGGTCCGCGCTCGCGACCCGGTGGTCCCGCTCGGCGTCGTCCCGCAGCCTCAGCGCGGGTTCGACGAGCTCCGCCTTGCGGGCCCGTTCCAGGGTGGCCTGCAGCTGCTCCCGCTCGGCACGCCGCGTCTCCAGTGCGGCATGCCGTCGCCTGGCGTCCTCGTAGCGCTCCTGGAGCCTGGCGAGTTCCCGTTCGGCTTCCAGCGCATGGCGGGCTGCGGCCTGCCGGCTCTCCGCCGCGGCCAGCGCGCACCCGGCGATGTCCAGCCTCTCTCGCGCGCCCGCGCGGGCGACAGCCGCCCATTCCAGGACGGCCGCGGCGAGCCCGGGATCGCCCGGCTGCCGGCGCGGTGGCGACCAGTCGCCCGCCGCCGCGCCCGCGGCCTGCTCCGTCCGGTGGGCGATCGCGAGCAGCCGCTCGTCACCGGCCCGCACCTGTTGCTCGGCTGCGCGCCGCTGCTCGGCGAGGCGCTCCTCGACCGCGGCGAACCGCCGGGTGTCGAAGAGCCGCCCGAGCAGCTTGCCCCGCGCCTCCGCATCCGCACGCAGGAAGCGCGCGAAGTCGCCCTGCGGCAACAGCACCACCTGGCAGAACTGGTCCCGGCTCATCCCGACGAGCTGGGTGATCTCGTCGCCGATCTCCTGGTGGGATCGGCTCAGCGCCTTCCACTCCCCCGTCTCGGAGTCGTACTCCCGCAGCCAGCTCTGCGCCTTCTCGGTGGTGAAGCCGGTGCCCTTCTTTTTGGGGCGCGGCTGCGCGGGCCGCCGGGTGATCTCCAACCGCCGTCCGCCCACGGTCAGTTCGAGGCACACCTCGGTGTATGTCCCGGCGGCGGCATGGTCGCTGCGCAGCGAAGCCCCGGGGCTCTGCCGCGCGCCCGGCACCGCTCCGTACAGCGCGAAGCAGACGGCGTCGAGAACAGACGTCTTGCCGGCTCCCGTCGGACCGTGGAGGAGAAAGATCCCGGCGGCGCAGAGCGCGTCGAAGTCGACCTCCTGGCCGGAGCCGAAGGGGCCGAAAGCGGCGACGCTCAGCTTGTGCAGTCTCACCCGGCCACCTCGCGCACGCTCATCTCGACCCGTACGGAGTCGAACGCGCCGCGCAGCACCGTGCGCTCGCGGTCATCGGGCCCGCTGCCGCCGCGCACATGGGCCACGAAGTCCTCGGCGATCTGCTGGTCGTCGCGCCCCTTCAGCCGCTGCGCGTACGAGGCGACCGAGTCGCCGTCGGAGCGCTCGGGCTCGAAGACGAGGCTCAGGGCGTACGGGAAGCGCTCGGCCAGACGCGCCATCGGCTCGGCCGGGCGCACCGGGTCGGTGAGGGTCGCTTCGACGAACGACTGCTCGTGCGCCTCCAGCGCCGGGTCCTCCAGCAGTTCCTCCAGCGTCCCGCGCAGCCGGGCGAGGGGCCGCGGCACGGGACAGTCGATGCGCTCGGCGTCGATCTCGCCCTGCGCGCCGAGGTCGATGAGCCACATCGACTTGCGGTGCTGCGACTCCGAGAAGGAGTACGCGAGGGGCGAGCCCGAGTAGCGCACCCTCCCCCGTAGCCCTTCGGGCACGTGGGGACCCCCAGTGATGGTCTGGCAGCCGTGCAGATGGCCGAGGGCGACATAGTCGACGCCGTGGAAGACCCCTGCGGGCACGGCGGACACGCCTCCGACGGTGATGTCCCGCTCGCTGTCGCTCTCCTGGCCGCCCGCAACGAAGGCATGGGCGAGGACGACGGACCGGGTGCCCGGCTCCTGCTTCGCGAGGTCGTCCCGTACCCGCTCCATCGCCGCGCCGATCACGGCCTCATGATGTGCCTTCTCCGCCTTGAACTCGTCCTTCACCAGGGCGGGTTCGAGATAGGGCAGCCCATAGCAGGCGACCGGGCCGTGGGCGTCGCTGAGCAGCACGGGGGTGGCGCACCCGGCCGGGTCGGTGCGCAGATGTATTCCGGCGCGCTCGATCAGCCCGGCCGCCACGCCGAGCCGCCGCGCCGAGTCATGGTTGCCGGAGATCATCACGGTCGGCACGCCCGCGGCGGCGAGCCGGTGCAGTGCCTCGTCGAACAACTCCACGGCCGTGAGCGGCGGCACCGCCCGGTCGTACACATCTCCTGCGACCAGCACCGCGTCCACGTCGCGCTCGCGCACCGTCGCCACCAGGTGGTCGAGGAACGCGGCCTGGGCGTCGAGCATGCTCACCCGGTGGAGCGACCGGCCCAGGTGCCAGTCCGACGTATGCAGGAATCTCATGATCCCCGAGAGTATCGGTGGGGTCGGACATCACGGGCGGCTTCAGGCGTCTCCACACCGTCAGGCGTCCCCAATCCGTCAGGCGTCTCCATACGCTTCACCGCCCAGCTCCAGCCCCGCCGTGCCCGCCGTGGCATCGGCCAGCCAGCCGCGGAAGGCGTCCACATCGGCGTCGGGCAGACCGATCTCGATGGTCACGGCCTCCCCGTACCGCACCTCACGCACATCCCGTCCGGTGGCCCGCAGATCGTTCTCCAGCTTGCCCGCCCGCTGGTGGTCGACGGTGACGGTGGCAAGCCGGAAGCGCTGTCTTGTGAGGGTGCCGAACGCGTCCAGGGCTTCGCCGACCACTCCGCCGTACGCCCTGATCAGCCCGCCCGCGCCGAGTTTCACACCGCCGTAGTAGCGGGTGACCACGGCTACGACATAACGGACTTCACGCCGCATGAGCATCTGCAGCATGGGCACTCCGGCCGTGCCGCCCGGCTCGCCGTCGTCGCTCGCTTTCTGTACGGCCGCGTCGGCGCCGATGACGTACGCGAAGCAGTTGTGCGTGGCGGTCGGGTGCTTCTTGCGGATGCGTGCGACGAAGGCCTGCGCCTCCTCCTCCGTTGCGGCGGGCGCGAGCGCGCAGAGGAAGCGCGATCTGTTGATCTCGGTCTCGTGCACACCCTCGCGGGCGACCGTCCGGTACTGCTCCTGCATCCGGCCACCCTATGCGCCGCACAGAGCGGAAGTGCGCGGAGGGAAAGGCACGGAGGGGAATGCGCGCCTGCCCACAGCGCACGAAGCCCGACAGTGCTCACCTGTGATCCACAGCACATCTCACACGGACCCGTGATGTTTCGGCGACGGCCGGCGCTGGGTAGTACGGGTCGCCCATGTGACGGGCGTGCCGCAAAGGAACTTTCGGGAAAGGTGGGGCACTTGAGCCCGCGTACGTCGCATGCGTACAGACCACTGAGCATGAAGCGCCGAGTCTGGCTGACCGTGGGCGCCGTCGTCCTCGGCGGAGCGGGGGTGGTCACCATAGCCACGGCCAACCCGTCCGACCCCCCGAAGAAGCAGCACCAGGAGGAGCGGGCGGCGAAACTCCGCACGCTCCAGATCACCAAGGGCGGGTCGAACGACAGGGAGCTGCCGACCACCGACACCGAGCCATTCTCCCTCGTCGGCATCGGCTGGGACAGCGCCGCCGCCGGGGTCGAGGGCACGGCCCAGGTGCGCACCCGTGAAGCAGAGACCGGCAAGTGGTCCGGCTGGCAAGCGCTCGAGCTGGACGCGGACCGGCCGGACGCCCCCGAGGGCAGAACGGCCCAGGGCGCGTCCGAGCCGCTGTGGGTGGGCCCGTCGACCGCGGTGCAGGTTCGGGTGAAATCAGGCAAGTCCCTCCCCAAGGGCCTCAAGCTGCACATGGTCGACCCTGGCGTCAGCAAGGCCGAGGCCAAGAACCCGGCAGCTCCGCTCATGGACAGCGCCGCGTTCGCCGCGGACGAGAGCCCGTCCGCCTCCCCGAGCGAACCCGGCGTCCCGACGGACTCGCCGTCGCCGGCCGATTCCGTGACTCCGTCCGACTCGGCCTCGCCGACGAGCGTCCCGACCGAAACGGCGGCACCGTCTGCGTCGGCGACGACTCCGTCGCCGACCGCGACTCCGACCCCGACCCCCACGAAGCCGACGCCACTGCCATCGACGGTGAAGCAGCCGCCGATCATCAACCGGGCGCAGTGGGGCGCGGACGAGTCGATGGTCGACGACCCCGCCGAGTACATCGAGAAGGTGCAGGCGGTCTTCATCCACCACACCGTCGGCTCGAACAACTACAGCTGCGCGGAGTCGGCCGCCCTGGTCCGCGGCATCATGACGTACCACGTCAAGACCGAGGGCTGGAACGACCTCGGCTACAACTTCCTGGTCGACAAGTGCGGCCAGATCTTCGAGGGCCGCGCCGGCGGCATCGACCTGCCGGTCAAGGGCGCCCACACATACGGCTTCAACAGCTACTCCACCGGCATCGCCCTCCTCGGTGACTTCGAGGGCGATACCGCCACGGGCAAGCCGGCGGGTAAGCCGACCACTGCCGCGCTGCAGTCGGCCGGCCGGGTCGCCGCCTGGAAGCTCGGCCAGTACGGCGGCAACCCGAAGGGCACGGTGACACTGACCGCCCAGGGCAACACCGGTAAGTGGACCGAGGGCCAGCAGGCCACGATGAGTGTGATCTCGGGTCACCGTGACGCCTACGCGACCGCGTGCCCGGGCAAGAACCTCTACGCCAAGCTGTCCTCGATCCGCGACTTCGCCGCCGGCCCCGGCCGCAACTCCGCCATCCCGACAGCCGACTTCAACCGGGACGGCATCACCGATCTGGTCGCGGGCCTGCCGCGGGTCGCGAGCGGCGACGGCTCGGTCACGGTCCTGCCCGGCACGCTGAACGGCCCGACCGACGCCGGCCGGCGCACCCTCAACCAGGAGAGCCCGGGTGTGCCCGGCCGGTCCGAGAGCGGTGACGCCTTCGGAACCTCCTCCGCGTACGGGGACGTCAACGGCGACGGCTACGCCGACCTGGTCATCGGCGTCCCCGGCGAGAACGAACTGGCCAGCCAGGTCGACACGGGCTCCGTCAGTGTCATGTACGGTCCGGCGTTCACCAGCGGCAAGGCGTACTGGACCGATGCCGCCGTGCGTACGAACGGCGAGAAGCTGGGCACGACGGTCGCCGCGGGTGACTTCAACGCCGACGGCAAGGCGGACGTCTTCTCCGTCGCTCCCGGTGTGCCGGGCCGCTGGTGGGCGTACGACTCCACCACCGGCGCCGCCAGGTCCGGCCTGCTGAACACCACCGCCTACACGGGCCCCGTCGCCTACGCCGCGGCCGCCACCGGCGACTTCAACAAGGACGGTTACGCCGACGTCGCTGTCAACTTCCGTGACCCCAGCGGGATTTCCCGACTCCTGTGGCTGAAGGGCTCCGCTTCAGGCCTGCAGCGTGTCGGCATCCTCGACGCACGAGGCGGGCGCAGCCTGGCCGCGGGCGACATCAACGGCGACGGCTACACCGACCTCGCTGTGGGCCAGCCTTCGGCCACCGAGTCCGGCACGACCGCCAAGGGCGGCGCGGTGACCGTCGTCCTCGGCTCGTCCACCGGTCTGACCTCCACCGGCCGGATCACGCTCCACCAGGACTCGGCGAGCGTCCCCGAAGCCGGCGAGACCGGCGACGACATGGGTGCGTCCGTATCCGTCGGCGATCTCAATCTCGACGGATACGCGGACGTCCTCACGGGCGTGCCGGGCGAGGACATCACGCGCAGTGGGTCCACTCGCGCGGACGCGGGCATGGTGATCCTGCTGCGCGGCTCGGCAGCCGGCCCGACGGGCACCGGTTCCTTCGCGTACACGCAGGACACCACCGGCATCCCCGGCGACGCCGAGGCCGGTGACCGTCTCGGTTCGTCCGTCTCGCTCACCGATCTGTCCGGCTACGGCCGGGCCGATCTGGCCATCGGCGCGGACGGTGAGGACGCGAACAACGGCACCATCCTGCAGCTCGACAACAGCGCCAGCAGCGGGGTCGTCGCCACCTCGGGCATCTACTACGGCACCACGGCCCTGGGTGCTCCCAACGGTGTCCGCATCGGAGGGGTGCTGACACCGTAAACCGCCCGACCTCGGTCGATCCGCTCGACCCCGCTCGACCCCGGCCGGCCGCGCGGCCCAGGCTCCCTCCAGGGGCCCGGGCCGCGCGGCCGGCCGGCTCGTTGTGCATATCCACGCGCCCCAGGGCGGTTGGCCCTCGTCGGCACCGATGGGAGCGACAGCCGAGGCAATCCCTGAAAGAGGCACTTGCTCCTGCGTCACAATCGAACCTTCGCCCGAAGATTCATCCGTCCGGCGCCGTGACGGGGTGTTGATCAGGCACGTTCTCCGGGCACCCTCATCCCCACTGTCCCTTGAGGAGACGTCGTGGATCCCCTGCCTTGGTATGCCATCGACCTTTGTGTGTCCGACAGTTCCCGGCTCCGAGACGAGTTGGCGTCACTCAGGTTGACGCCGCCCGCCTCGTGGTTACAGCGGCCCGGCCACGGACGGGTCGCACACATCACCTCTCCGGTCCCGGGCGGGGGGGATGCGGCGTGAAGAGGTTCTTCGGGCAGGTACGGATGACCGAGCCCACGGTCTCGGAGGCGGAGCGGGAGCTGTTCGGAGGGCCGCTGCGATACGACACGGGGTGGTCCGAACATGAGCGCGCCTGGCTGGACTTGACGATGCTCACCGCGATCCGGGTCATGCCGCGGCTGGTGGGCGGGACATTGCGCCGGGCCTGGCAGGCGGACCGGCCGTCGCTGCTGGGGGTGGGGGTGAGCGAGATCGGGCAGGGCATCGTGGCCGCGGTGAGCCTGCTCGCAGTCAACACGGTGATGCACGCCCTGCTCGGGGCCGGCACACCGGTCGACCGGCTGCACAACGCCCTGCCCGGCCTGATCACCGTCGCCGTCGTCGCGGTGGTCAACGCCGGCCTCGCGGGCTGGTCCACCTCCCGTGCCGGACGCCTGGAACCACTGGTGGAGCGACTGGCCACCACCGAATACCTGGCAGCGGCCACCGCGGTGGAACTGGAGGCGATCGAGGACCCGGAGTTCCGCCGTCTGATCGACGTGGCGCAGTACGGGGCCGCCTCCGCCCGGCGCATGATCGGGGCCTGCGTCGCCGCGCTCAACGGCACGATCGCCCTGATCGCCACCGCCGGAGTCCTCACTGTCCTGCACCCGGCGCTGCTGCCGATGCTGCTGCTGATCGCCGCCCCGCGCGGGTGGGGCGCGATGCGGGTGGCGCAGGAGCGGTACGTGTCGGTGATGACCTGGGTCGAGCACATGCGGGCCAGCCGACTGATCGGCAACCTCCTCACCGAGCGCACCGCGGCTCAGGAGGTGCGGATCCATGCGGTCGGCTCGTTCCTGCTGGACCGCTACCGCGACATGGCCGAGAGCGCCGAGGCCGAGCAGAAGCGGCTCGCCAACGACAAGGCGGTGACCGAACTGGTGGCCGCGGCGCTCTCGGGCTTCGCCATGGCCTGCACCTATGGGGTGATGGGCTGGCTCATCGTGGCCGGCCATATGGAACTTGCGGTGGCCGGCACCGCGGTGATCGCTGTCCGGTCGGGCTCGGCGAGCCTGGGGGCGCTGGTGATGAACATCAACCAGCTCCACGAAGAGTCTCTGTACGTCCAGGACCACGACCGATTCCTCACCGAGGCGGCGCAGCGCGCCATCCCCCAGGGAGGTGCGAGCGTGCCCATACGGATGGACGGGGTGACCTTGGACAAGGTCAGCTATCAGTACCCAGACCGGGACGAGCCCGCGCTGGACGAGGTGTCGCTGACCGTACCGATGGGCTCCGTGATCGCGGTGGTCGGCGAGAACGGCTCGGGCAAGAGCACCCTGATGAAGATCCTCGCCGGACTGCTGCTGCCGCAGAGCGGCGGCGTGCGCTGGGGTGGCGTGGACGTGACCGATCTGGACCGGTCCCACCTCTTCGAACGGGTCACCCTGCTCACGCAGGACTTTCAGCGCTGGCCGGTGACCGCCGCGATGAACATCCAGATCGGACGTCCCCATCAAGCCGCCTCCCACGAGGAACTGAAGCCCTCGGTCGGCTATGCCGGGGCGACGCCGGTCATGGCGAAACTGCCCCACGGGCTGAAGACGTTGCTGGCCCGGATGTTCCGCGGTGCATCGGAGATCAGCGGCGGGGAGTGGCAGAAGATCGGCCTGGCCCGCACCCACTGGCGCACCGAGACCTGCCCGGCCGACACCATTCTGATCGTCGACGAGCCGACCTCCGCGCTGGACCCCGAGGCTGAGATCGAGGCTTTCGACCGCATCCGGCGCCTCGCCGGCCCCCGGCGCGCCGTCGTCCTGGTCACCCACCGCATGTCCGGCGTGCGCTACGCCGACACCATCTACGTGCTGAACCAGGGCCGCCTGGCCGAACACGGCAGCCACGACGAACTGATCGCGGCGAACGGGCGCTATGCCGCGATGTTCCACACCCAGGCCGCTCAGTACGCCCCGGCGGCCCGCCCCGGCATTCCTCGTCCCAGCACACCGACCGTCCCGGAGCGCTCATGATCCAGCCCGGGTGAACGCCGCCCGGACCCCACGGTTGCGGGACGCCGAGGCTACGGATGCGGGACGCCGAGGCTACGACCTGCGGCGAGGTTTGCCGCGCTTGGCGCCCTTGGGGCCGCCGGAACCGCTCCGTGGGCTCTTGCCGGTCGACTTGCCGGCCGCGGGCTTGTGCCGTGCGCCGCCTGTGTCGGGGCGCTTGCGCTTCGGCTGAGCCGGCGCCGGTGCCGCGGCCGGGGAGCGCCCCCGAGAGCTGTTGACCGTCCGCCCGCGGACGATCCCGATGAAATCCTCCACCAGGTCGGTGGTCTCGTCCTCGGGCCACGACAGCGCGACGCGCGACTCGGGGGCGTCCGAGACCGGCCGATACGTGAGGTCCTTGCGGTGGTGCAAGCGGGCAAGTGACTGCGGGACGACGAGTAGCCCCACTCCTGCCGCCACCAGTTCGACGGCGTCCGCCGTCGTGGCGGGGCGCTCGTTCGCGGGCCGTCCCGGCCGATGCTCCCAGTCAAGGGTTTCGTCGAGGGGATGCAGCACGATGTCGTCGGCCAGATCCTCGGCGGACACCTCGTCGACCGCGGCCACGACATGGTCTTTCGGGACCACGACGACTGTCGTCTCGGTGTAGAGGGGGATTGCGCTGAGGTCCGTCCTGTCGATCGGCAACCGCACGAAACCCGCGTCGGCGCCGCCGCCCCGCAACACGTCGGGTGCCTCGGCGGCGGTCACCGCGATGAGGGTCAGTGGGACGTCAGGCAGCCGCTCGTTCCAGATCCGCACCCACTTCGTGGGCGTCACTCCCGGGACATACGCGAGCCGGAACGAAGGGGATACTTCCGAGCCTGTCACCGCGCCAGGCTACCGGTCATGGTCAGAGGTAGCGCACACGCTCGATACTCTTGACGCCATGACGTCGCACAAGACCACCCAGACGATGAAGCCCGCCACCGCGGCAAAGAAGCTGGGTGTGTACCTCGAGGCCACCCCCGCCGAGTTCCAGGAAGGTGTCGTCTCGCGCGACGAGCTGAGTGCCCTGCAGGCCGATCCGCCCGAGTGGCTGGTGGAACTGCGACGCAACGGCCCGCATCCCCGGCCGGTGGTCGCGGCGAAGCTGGGCGTCTCCATCGCAGGTCTGGCGCGTGGCGGAGTCACGGACGCCCTCACCACGGAGCAGATCGACGCGCTGAAGCGAGACCTTCCCGAGTGGCTGCAGAAGGAACGCGCCACCCAGGCCGAGGTCCGGAAAGCAGCCGTGCGGATCAAGGAGAAGAACGCGGAGCGAGCCGATCAACCCCGCCGGCCGCGTTCCTGAGCTCCAGCCCCTCCGGCCGCGTTCCTGAGCTCCAGCCCCTCCGGCCGCGTTCCTGACCGCCAGCCCCTCCGGCCGCGTTCCCGCCTCTCCCGACCCCTGGAAGTCCCCGCGCTCCGACCGGGAATCACGGCCCGGTAGACACTGTTGGCAGCCTCAGCAGCCCTTTCAGGAAGCCAGAGGAGGCCGACCGTGTACGGCGACCCAGCAACGATCCGCAAGATCCTCACCGAGCTCGGCGACACCTGGGCGGTCGTGGGCCTGTCGTCGAACCAGCACCGAGCGGCATACGGCGTCGCCGACGTCCTCCAGCGCTACGGCAAGCGCATCGTCCCGGTCCATCCGAAGGCCGAAACGGTCCACGGCGAGCACGGCTATGCGACGCTCGCCGACATCCCCTTCCCCGTCGATGTCGTCGACGTCTTCGTCAACTCCGGCCTGGCGGGGCAGGTCGCCGACGAAGCCGCCGCCATCGGCGCCAAGGCCCTCTGGTTCCAGCTCGGCGTGATCGACGACGAGGCGTACGAGCGCTCCCGCGCGGCCGGTCTCGACATGGTGATGGACCGCTGCCCGGCGATCGAGATCCCCCGGCTGGGCTGACCCGAGGACCGGCCAAGTGCGCTTCCGCAGCGCCCCCAGGTCGTGCGGCTATGTACCGCGCCCTCGGGGTGCGCCCATACTTGCGCGTATCGGTCGGAGGGGGAGGCACCAGTTGGGGCAGCTGATTCACACCCGGGACGGTCGGACTCTCGCAGTGGAGCGGCACGGGAACCCGCATGGCAGACCGGTCTTCCTGTTGCACGGCACCCCTGGCAGCCGGCTGGGACCGGCTCCCCGCAGTGCGGTGCTGTACCGGCTGGGAGTGCACCTGATCACCTTCGACCGTCCCGGCTACGGCGCGTCCGACCGATTACCGGGACGGCCCGTGGCCCATGCCGCGGCCGATGTCGAAACCATCGCCGACGAGCTCGGCATCACCGAGTTCGCTGTCGTCGGCAGGTCCGGCGGCGCCCCTCACGCACTCGCCTGCGCCGCACTGCTGCCGGAGCGCACCGTCCGGACGGCGGCCCTCGTCGGCCTCGCTCCGCGGGACGCACAGGGCCTCGACTGGTTCGAGGGCATGACCGAGTCCAATGTCCGCGAGTACATCAACGCGGCGGCCGGGCACCGCCAGCTGACGGCCGCGCTGGAATTCCGTACGGTGACGATCCGGGCCGACCCGATGGCCTCGGTCGCCGCCATGCGCCGCGGGCTGCCCGAGTCGGACCGCGAGATCGTCGCCGATGCGGGCATCCGGGCCATGCTGGTGCGCAACTTCGCCGAGGGGCTGCGCAGTTCGGCCGGCGGCTGGATCGACGATGTGATGTCGTTCAGCACCGACTGGGGGTTCCGGCCCGAGGACATCAGCGCCAAGGTGCTGCTCTGGCACGGCGAGGACGATGTCTTCGCCCCGGTGCAGCACACCCGGTGGCTGGCCGAGCGGATTCCCGGTGCGAAGCTGGTGATCGAGCGCGGGGCAGCGCACTTCGGAGCGCTGCGGGTGCTCACGCAGGTACTGAGCTGGGCCACCCGGTGAGCCGCCCGCCGCTTCCTTCCGGCCGGGTCAGACCGGTTGCGGTTCGAGGTCCCGGTTGATGCGCCGCCATGCCCGGGCCGCCTCCGTGATCGGATGCTCGACGCCCAGCTGTTTGGCGGCCGACTCCAGAATCTCGGCGCGCAACCGCTTCCCGTCCTCCTCCCGGCCTGCCGCACGCAGTGTGATCGCGAGATTGGACCGGCACGCCAGCACGTCCGGATGAGCCGGCCCGTAGCGCTGCAACAGGCCTTCGAGAGCGGTCCGTTCCCACATCTCCGCGCGGTCCTGCTGCCCCAGGTCGCCATAGGCGTTGGCGAGGTTGATCGCGGTGCACAGAGTGAAGGGATGGCGCGGCCCGAGTGTCCGTTCCAGCGCCGTGCGGACTCCTTCGCCCGCCTCCGCCGCCTGCGCCGCGTCGCCCAGGCCACGCTGATAGATGGTCACGTTGTTCCGGCAGGCCAGGGTGAAGGGGTGGTCCTCGCCCAGCGTGTCCCGGTACCCCTGAAGGATCTGGCAGGCGAGGTCCAGGGCCGCCTGTTTGTCGCCGACCGCCGAGTAGTCGGCGGCCAGATTGAGGCCGCATGCCAGGGCGTCGGGCACCTTCGTTCCGTATCGCTCCCGGTAGCGGTTGTACGTCTCCTCCGTGATGCGTTTCGCCTCGTGCGGGTGGCCCGCCTTGCGCAGGGAGACCGCGAGACTCTTGGCCGTACGCAGCACCTCGGGCACATCCGCGTTCAGCACCCGCTCGAATGCGGCCACCACCTCGCGCAGGACCTGCACCGAGGACCGGTACTCGCCGGTCTCCCTGAGGTCACGGGCGAGGTGTCCCTTGGTGGTCAGGGTGAACGGGTGATCCTCCCCGAGCAGGGCGCTGCGGCGCTCCACCGTTTCCTCGTCCAGTCGGCGCGCTCGCTCGCTGTCGCCGGTCAACCGGTAGTCGATCGCCAGGTTGTTGGCGGCGATGAGCGTACGCGGATGATTCTCGCCGAAGATCTGCCGCAGTCCGTGGTAGATCCGCAGGTCGCGTTCGAGCGCCTCGTCGAACCTCCCCAGGGCGCGCAGGTCGGCGGCGAGGCTGCCCGTGGTGATCAGAATGCTGGGGTGGTCGTCGTTCGGATGGTCCTCGTGGAGCACCTGGATCTGCCGTTCGAGGGTGTCCTCGTCCATCTCGCGGGCCTCTTGGTACTTGCCCTGTGCGCGCAGCGCGTTGGCCAGCTCGAAGCGGATGTTCAGGGTCTGGAGATCGTTCTCTCCCAGGTCACGGGTCCAGGTCTGGTTCAGCTGCGAGCCCAGGACTCGTGCGCTCTCCAGTTCACCGCGCTTGAGCAGATAGCGGACGCGGTCCACCATCAACTGTCGTACGTTCTCCTCGTCGCAGTCCGCGATGCCGGACGCGCCCAAGTGGGGCCAGATCAGCTCGAAACTCGGCCAGCTCTTGGGGTCGTTGACCGGGTTGTCGCTGTCCACTCCTTCCGCGGGCCTGGCCTCCGCGAGAATGCGGTGCACCTCGTGCATGGCCTTCTCCCGCTCGTCCGGGGAGAGTTCGGCCCGTACCGCGGCCTGAACGAGCCGGTGGACCTGGATGCTGCTGTCCGCCGGGTCCACCTTGGCCAGGGCGAATCTGTTCAGCGTCTGGATGACCTTGCCCAGCATGTACCGTTCCCGCAGGTCGGGGTCGTAGGGAAGGAGCGACTGGAACATGGAGTCGCTGCCGATCAGACGCATCGAAATCGGCTCGGCGGAGAAGAACGAGCACATTTCAAGCAGCCGTACCGCGGCCCTCGACTCCTCGCGCAGCCGATTGATGGAGATCTTCCAGGTCGCGCCGATCTGCTGCGAGTAGTCCTCGGGCGTGCCCAGCGAGAGAACCTTGGTGCTCTGCTCCTTCAGCTGCTCCACATACGAGTCCACGGGTGTGGCCGTCTCCGCGAGCCAGGCGCCCGCCACCTCCACCGCGAGCGGGAGGTCACCCACGGCCTCGGCCACCAGGTCGGCGTCCCGGGCAGGCAGCTTCGACACCCGGCGACGCAGATGCTCCACACTCTCCGGGCGGGTGAAGACCTCCACCTCCATCGCCTCCAGCCGGGTCGACACCGGCTTGTTGCGGCAGGTGGCGAGAACGTGGCCGTACACATCGTTGGGGATGGGAGCGGTGTCGTCGGGCAGCAGATTCAGCGCCTGATCAAGATCATCCACATTGTCGAAGATCAATAACCATCGCGAGTACGGAACACCGCGCCGCAACGCCTGCATCGCCGCCTGGGCCGCCTCGGCGAACACATCACCGGCGCGCAGATCCAGCTCGGCCGCCAGATCCGCCAGGGACGACACCACCTGGTCGGGCTGTTCCGCCTCCACCCACCAGACCAGGTCGTAGTCGGACCGGAACCGGTGCGCGTACTCCCGGGCCACCTGCGTCTTGCCGACGCCGCCGAGTCCGTACAGCACCTGGGGGAAGCGCTGGGCGGAGTGGGTGTCGCCGCGCAACTGGTCCCGCAGCCGGTCGAGTACGGAGGTGCGGCCGGTGAACCAGGCATGGCGGGGCCGTACGTTCCAGACCTTGGGAACGGCACCGGGGTAACGCGCCCCACCGGTCGCAGCCACCGGGGAGGCGGCCGACTCCCCACGGTCCAGCGCGGACAGCAGCGCGGCCGCGGCGTCGGCCTCGTCGAGGCGCACCAGGTCGACAATACCGCGGCTGGAGATGGGCAGGCTCAGCCGTACGTCGCCGACGCGCACCGGGACCAGCTGGCGCCGGGTGCCGGAGGGGTCGAGGCTCATGAACGACTCCCACAGGTTCCCGGCCCTGCGGGAACTGAGGAATGCCTGCGAGACGACGGGGACCACCCGGTAGGCCCCGCCCGCGGCGAGTTCCGTTTCGATCCTGGTGAGTTGGGCCGTACGGACGTCGACCGGAAGCACCTGGAAGCCGGCGCGGGTGAGCACCGACTCCAGCCAGTCGGCCCACATCTGATCCTCTGCCACATAGGTCAGCACCACATTCGACGGCGGAGCCGGCCGTCGCCGGGTATAGGCCATCACATGCGTGAGCCGTTCCGCCTCGTCGATCGGCGGCAGTGTGCTCACCTGGCCGTCGGTGAGCACGGAGGTGAGCCGTTCGCAGGCGGTGAGCATCGAACTCGAGATGTTCGGCGCGTCTCCGAAGGTCGCCAGGATCTCCTCATAGGCGTAGAACGGGCGGTACGGAATCTCCACCGACCCCCAGTAGTTGGTCAGTTCCTCCCCGCTCAGACCGGCAGGAAGTCCGGGGAAGCGTTCGCGCGCCAGCGCACGTCCGGCGTCGGCCTTCTCCTTCTCGCCGTCGTCGATCCGCATCGGCACGGGCAGGATGCGGATGCGCTTGTCGCGGAACCGCTCCTCGATGTCGCGTGCCACGGCCGAGGCACCGTCGATGCTCTGGTCGCTGAGCGTGAAGCAGACCACCAGGACCTGCGGCATCTGGACCGTGCAGATATCGGCGATGTCACTGAGTCCGGTCCTGCTGTCGATCAAGGTGTAGTCGTAGTGCCGTCGCATGTCGCCGCGCATCGCGTCGAAGAACTGCCCGCCGCCGAAACGCTCGTAGAAGTCGTCCCAGTCCATCCTTCCGACGGTCGACGAATAGTCGCGGTTGCGTCGGCCGGCGGAGAGGAAGTCAAGGCTGCCGCCGTGCGGAAAGGCCCAGTTGAGCGAGGTGGCATGCGGCCTGACGCGGGCGTAGTCGCGGTGCCAGTCCGGTTCGCGTACCGCGGCGCGCCGGGCCTCCTCCTGGTATTCGGTGATCAGGTTGATCAGCCCCGGGGTGGCCTCCAGATCGGAAAGGTCGAGGAACGGATGGAAGAAGCGGTGCAGTCCGGGTGCTTCGAGATCCCAGTCGACGGCCAGCACCCGGTGGCCGTTGGCCGCCAGAATCCAGGCGACATTGGCCAGCGCCATGGTGCGACCCGTGCCGCCCTTGTATGAATAAAAGGTGACAATGGTCCCTTCGCGATTATCTGTCACAACGAGCCCTCCCCCTTGTCGGCGTTGCCCTTTGTCTGGTCCGCGTCACGGGTGGTGGATGCTGGGTCTCCGGAGGCGGGAATGCCGGAGGCCGGGCCTCCTGAGGCTGGAACTCCGGAGGCCGGGACGCCTGCGCCATAGCCGATCCCCGACGGAAGCACTCGCGGAATCGAAGCGCTGGGCCCCTCCGGCGGATAGGTGCGCGCATGGGCCGCATAGTGCTTCTCTGCGGCCTTGACCGCGCCCGGCAGTTCCTGGCTGAAGACCTCCAGTGTGGGGAGACCGCCGCACGGCGACCGATGGCCGCCGCTCTCCTCCGCCCTCGGGGCCAGTGACTCATCGACGGCCGTGCGCAACTCGTCCTCCCGCAGCTGGGATTCGGGGTCCTCGCGGTTCCAGGGGATCATGACGCTGATCCACGGCCGGCTCTCGGCACAGAGCCGACGTAGCAGCTCTCTGCGGTGCGGGGCTTCGAGCGCCCAGCGGTCGAGCAGCAGCAGTCCCGGTGCCTTGGGCGAGCCGGAAGCCAGCAGGCGCTCGGCATCGGCCTCGAACTCCCCGACGCGCACCCGGTAGTCAAGGTTCCGGACGAGGTCGACGGCGTGGTCGGCGAGCGGCCTGGACGATTTCGGGTGGTACGGATTCCAGTCGCGCGGGCGTGGGCCGTAGCAGTCGGCGCCACGGCCCTGCGGTAAATCGGACTGGGAACAGGCGAGTACGGAGACATCGATCTCCCGCGCGGGGCCGGGCGGCCCGAACGCGCTGGGCATCGCGCCGTAGTCCTGGTGCGGGTCGCCTTCCGCGATGCGGGTCTGCTCCGCCACGCTGACTATCCGCTTCGCCAGCAGATAGACCGCGCGCTCGTACTGGTCCCGCAGATATCTGAGCTTGATCAGCCCGTAGAACCCCTCGTCGGCGTAGTCGTCGCCGAAGGTGGCGTGGTTGAACTGCAGCCGCTCGGCAGGCTGCGGCAGCTGCTTCGCGGGCACCGGCACCCAGAGCGCGGGGACTATCCCGCTCACCGTGCTGCCGTTGCCGCGCGCCTGGTGGTGCACCGCTCGGGTGGAGAAGACAAACCATTCCCGGCCGCACTGCTCACTCAGGAAATAGCGCGGCGAGTAGAGCGGCACAAAGACCCTGCAGCGCGCCAGCGCCTCGGAGAGCCGTTCCTGCCAGCCGTCCCCGGGCTGCATCTGCTGATCCATGAATCCGGCCGGCACTCCGGCCGGCAGGGAGGTCAGCTGCAGCACATGGGCGCACAGATCGCGGTAGAACCTCTCCACCCAGATGTTCGGGTCTTTGTCCTTGGGATGATTCTTGGGCGTATGCGCATAGCTGAGGAAAAAGTATGGTTCTGGCCCATCTCCCCCCGCCTCCATGGATCCAAGCACCAACGTCTCCCCCGGTTCAGTTGGATGGAGCCTCAGTGTAGGAAACGTCGATTACTCGGCGGAACAGCGCGAACACGCCTGATAATTGAGCTAGATCGAATTCCGGGCCTGCCAGTCGGCGCGATGCTGTGCGGCCGCGCCCGTGGCCTCGGACAACGCCGCAGACGAGACGGGCTCCGCCGACCATCCGTGCGCCGTGCTCGCCATCCCCGCCACGAACCGTTCGCCCAGGTCCGTCAGCGCGCCGGACCCGGCCAGCACCTCGATCGCCTCGGTGGTCTGCTGACGCCAGCGCGCGAACTGCGCCTCCGCCGTCCGCGCCGCTTCCCCCTCCGCGTCCAGCCGCCGCACCCGCCAGAAGTCCGTCACCGCGATATGCGCGTACGTGCCCTGGATCAGACCGGCCAGCGGTCGCGGATCCTTGCGCCAGGGCGCGTAGAACGTCCGGCTGTCCGCGGGGTCGTAGAGGTCGTACCTGTCCAGGACCGCCCCCAGCTTCACATGCTGGAACTCATGGACGATCAGCAGCGCCAGCTGATCGGGCGAGTCGGGCCTCGCCGCGCCGATCGCCCCGAAGGCCTCCTTCGACGCGGCACTGACCTCGCCGTCGTCCGGAGCGTGCAGCGGCGTGATGACCCGCAGACCGGCGGTCAAGCCGGGGGCGTAGACCGGCAGTTGACGTCCGATCAGCGACCAGGCCGCTGTCAGGTCCTGTGCCCACCCCTTGGCCTCCCCGTCGGACAGTCGCCCGGCGACCGGCCACTGATGGCAGTCGCGCAGCGGGTCGGTGTCCTCCAACGCCACGGCCCAGTCGGGCAGTTCCACGACGCGTACCGGCTGCCAGTGCGAGGTGAGCCCGTCCATCCCTTCGTCCCAGCCGATCCGCAGCACCCGGCCCGCGGCCCGTACGGTGAAGTCATCGGCGTCCGCGGTCACTTCGGCGTGGTCGGCGTCGGCGGAGAGGGCTACGGCGCCCAGGCCGGGCAGCCTCAGCCGTCCGTCACGCACCGGAACGACGACGGTGCCCGCCTTCCGCGCCCGCAACGCGCCGGCGGCGGCGAGTTCCGCGAGCCCCGGGGTGATGCTCGCCGGTGCGCGGCCCTCCAGGATGCGCAGCGCCCAGGGCCGCGTATAGGGATGGCCCACCACCGCGTCCAGTGCTTCGGGGTGCTCCCCGTCCAGCTCGCTCAGCAGCTCCCAGGCCGCGGCCGCAATGCTGTCGTCCCGCGCAACACGATCACTCACCGCGCGAAGCAGGTCACGGTTGAGTTCGAGCTGGGCCGCCGCCATCCGCGTCACGGTTTCCGCGCTGCCGAACCCCGCTGCCAGCTCGTCGAGTTCAGCCAGTTCCTCCGGCGGAACCGAGGCCACGGGCCGGGGGGCTGCGGACCGGGGGGCTGCGGACGTTTCGCTGTCTCGGATATTCGTGATCAGTTCCATCAGGTCCTGGCAGAACACGGAAGGGTTGTCGAAGCCGCTGCCGGTCCGGTAGCGGTGGGCATAGAGGCCGCCGCCGCAGGAGGTGACCACCGGGCAGCTTCGGCACTGTTCGCTCAGCTCCTCGACTCCCCCCCGGCGGGCGAGCATTCCGGGGTGCTCGAGCACTTCGTCCAGGGAGTTCGAGATGACATCCATGCCGGTGACCGGTGCGCCGTCGTAGGCGGTTTTGAGTGAATCGGCCTGCTCGAACGAGCCGTCGGTCTCGATCACCACGAGATCGGCGGGCGCCAGCCCCATCGACTCGGTCAGGCTGCTCCGGCCGTGCAGTGTGCGCAGTACGGAGTCGAAGGTACGTACCGGGACCGGCCGTCCCGTACCGTTCCAGCGGCGGTAGATGACATCGAGCCAGTCCGCATAGGGCGTGGCCGATCCGGCGGGCCGGGGCGGCGGCACGTCCCAGGTCGCATGGGGCAGCAGAAAATCGATGCGTGGAGGATCAAGAGCGAGCAGTGCGTCGTACACCGCGATGGGATCGTTCTCGACGTCGATGGTGCACAGCAGTCCCGCGAACAACGGCCGGTACTGGGGCCGGTTGAGCAGCTCCACCGCCCGCAGCACCTGCGGGTGGCTGCTCCTTCCGTCGGCGTAGCGGCGATGACGGTCGTTCGCCGCCTTGTCACCGTCGAGCGAGACACCGACTTTGATGTCCAGCTCGGCAAAGAGATCACAGAAGCGTTCGTCGAGCAGGACGCCATTGGTGTGGATGCGAAGATCCAACGCGCACACGCCGGTTAACGCGCGGTTCAGCTCCGCCGCGGCTTTTCGGAGTCGAATCGGCCCCGCCAGCAATGGTTCTCCGCCATGCAATACGACGTGGACCATGGAAAGACCATGATTCTTGGCGTGCTCGGCAATACGGTCCGCCGTCTTTTCCATGATCTTTTCCGACATTGCCCTGGGCCGGCCACGCCAGCTCGAATCCGCGTGCTCATAGATGTAACAGTGATCGCACGCGAGATCGCAGCGACTGTGCACCTTCAGCACAAACTGACTCAGTGATGGCAGTGGCCGGTCCATGGCCGAGGTCTGTCCGGTCACTCAGACCGACGACTGAAAGGCAGCAACAACCAACGGACTCGGCCGATCACTGGTCGACAGCAGACGACTGACCGACGCGGGCAGGTCCCCACCAGCCTGAGCGGCAGGCCGTTTGGCCAATGGCACCCTACGGGTAGCCTGACCACGGGGTGCCGGCCCAGGCCTGCCGACAGCGGAGACAAGAGCAGTGTCCATTGAGCGCCTTTCGGTTGTACGGACGACTCATGGCAGCGGAGCTGCAGCCACGACTCTCCCTATGATGAACGAATCCAGCGATTCGGACATTTCGTCACGACATACGCCTCCCCCGCGTCAACGGGAAAACTGCCGCAAAAGTTCTGGGAGTACCCAGTCAGGCCATACTTTCGAGAGGCCATCCGGGTGACACATACCCTATTTTGCCGCCGCGTGTCCGCGCCACATTCAAGGTGCGGTCAAGCCGCCGAAATTCCAAGTCCTTCCAGGACGACGGCGCCCGGCAGCCCCGCGAAGGCCTTGCCGGGCACGATGAGCTTCCCCCGCCGTCGCCCGCTCCCGATCAGCACCCACTCCGTGTCGACCACCCGCGAGTCGATCAACAGCGGCCAGTCGGCGGGCAGCCCGATGGGTGTGATGCCGCCGTACTCCATGCCGGTCTCACCGGTCGCGGTGTCCATCGACGCGAACGAGGCCTTGCGCGCGGCCAGTTGCTTACGGACGACGCCATTGACGTCGACGCGTGTGCTGGACAGCACGAGGCATGCGGCGAGCGTGGACTCGCCGCCCCGCTTGCCCGCCACGACGACGCAGTTCGCCGACTGCTCGAGCAGTTCCAGCCCGTAGTGCTCCACGAAGACCGCGGTGTCCGCGATCTCCGGATCGGTGTCGACGTGGATCAGCTGCCCGACAGGGATGTCGCCGCTCCAGGCGCGCACGGCGTCGGCGACCGGTCGCACGAGCAGGTCGAGGCAGTCGGCCGCAGGCCGGGCATCCGTGAAGCGTCCGATGGGTGCGCGCATGCGTGTCACGCTAACAGCGCCGTGGCAATGGACGGTTGACTGTCTCGGCGTACGGGCGGCGGCACGGAGGATCAGCGCGCGGGCGGGATCAGCGTACGGGCGGGATGGAGACCGCCATCGTCATCTCGACCGTCTCCTCGCCGTCGTTGCGATAGGCGTGCGCGACATTCGCCTCGAAGGTCGCCGAGGTCCCGGCCGACAGGGCGTGCGACTCACCGTCGACGACGAGGGTGAGCTCGCCCGTGGTGACATGAAGGAGCTCGATCGTGCCGTCGGGGTGCGGGTCGGACTCGCTCCGGTCGCCGGGCATCAGCCGCCACGACCACAGTTCGAGGGGCCCGCGGCGCTCGGTGCCGACCAGCAGCGTGGTGAAGCTGCCGGTCGAGGTGGACCACATACGTACGGCCTGCTCGGGGGGTACGACACGGACCTGTGGACCCTGCTCGTAGTCGAGGAGCGTGGTGATGCTGACGCCGAGGGCGTCGGCGAGCTTCACCGTGATCCCGACGCTCGGATTCGTACGCGCCTGCTCGATCTGGATGATCATGCCGCGGCTGACCCCGGAGCGGGCGGCGAGAGCGTCGAGCGTGAGCCCCCGTTCGCCGCGCCAGCGCTTGAGATTGCGGGCGAGCGACTGCGTGAGCTGATCGAGGTCCGACACGTTCCGTCCAATATTCTGGATGACAGAGTCCAATACAGTGCACTACGGTGTGGTGCACTCAAACGTTCACTGCACTGTACTGCGAGGCCCGCCATGACCGCACTGTTCGCCCTGGCCACCAGCTTCCTGTGGGGGCTGGCCGACTTCGGCGGCGGACTGCTGACGCGACGCATGCCGGCCCTCACGGTCGTCGTCGCCTCGCAGTCGATCGCGGTGGTCGTCCTCGGCTCGATCGTCGTGGCCACCGGCAGCCGGCAGGAAGCAGGACCCCAGCTCTGGTACGCCGTCGCGGCGGGCGTCGTCGGCCCGGTGGCAATGCTCTCCTTCTACAAGGCGCTCGCCCTCGGCCCCATGGGTGTCGTCTCACCGCTGGGCTCACTGGGCGTCGCCGTGCCCATCGGCGTCGGCCTGCTCATCGGCGAGCGGCCCGGGCTGCTCCAGTTCGCGGGCATCGCGGTGGCCGTCGCCGGCATCGTTCTCGCGGGCGGGCCCGAGCTGCGGGGCGCGCCCGTGCAGCGACAGGCGATCCTCCTGACCCTCCTCGCCGCCTTCGGCTTCGGCGCGGTCATGACCCTGATCGCGGAGGCCTCGACGACCATCACCGGGCTCTTCCTCGCGCTCTTCGTGCAGCGCGTCACCAATGTGGCGGTCGGCGGCGCAGCGCTGTACGTCTCGGTGCGGCGCGGCGCGCGGGCGCTGCCCGAGGACGGCGGGATGCGGGTCATCCGCTCCTCGCTCCCGGCGCTCGCCTTCGTCGGCCTCGCGGATGTCGCGGCCAACGGCACATACTCGATCGCCGCACAGCACGGTCCGGTCACCGTCGCCGCCGTACTCGCCAACCTCTACCCGGTGGTGACGGTGCTTGCCGCGCTCGTGCTCCTCAAGGAGCGGCTGCGCCTGGTCCAGGCGACGGGCGCGGGGCTCGCCCTCGTGGGCACAGTGCTCCTCGCCAGCGGCTAGGGGCCCTAGGAGGCCGCGTCCGGGTCCAACTCCGCCAGCGCCAGCAGCTGTTCGGGCGTGACGCCCTCGGGAATCGGCACGGGGGCCGGCGTACGCAGCGGAGGCTGCCAGCCGCGGAGCGGATCCCAGCTCCGTACGACGCGCGCGGGGGCGCCGGCCACCACCGAGTGGTCGGGGACCTCTCCCCGTACGACAGCGCCCGCGGCGACCACCACATTGCGGCCCAGTCGCGCGCCGGGCAGGATCACCGCGCCTGTGCCCAGCCAGCAGCCGGGGCCGATCTCCACCGGCTCCGTGCGCGGCCACTGCTTGCCGACCGGCTCGTGCGGATCGTCGTAGCTGTGGTTGGTGGAGGTGATGTAGACATACGGACCGCAGTACGTGTCCGAGCCGATGGTCACCCTGGTGTCGGCGATGACATGGCTGCCGCGGCCGAGGACGACACCGTTGCCCAGCGTCAGAATGGGCTCGGCCCCCAGGTCCAGGCCCGGCATCATTCCGGCAGTGAGCGTGACCTGCTCGGCGATGATGCAGTGCTCGCCGAGCTCGATCCATGCCTCGCCGAAGACCGTGCCCTGCGGAAAGGCGAGCCGGGTGCCGGAGCCGAGGCTGCGGAAGCGCAACCGTCCGGGGTGCTCGGCGGTGACGGCGCCCGCCTCCTGCACCCAGCGCCAGCCTCGGTGAACCGCGCGCGCGAGGACTCGTCGCCGCCAGCCGGCGAGCAATGAGAACGTGTTTCTGTTCTTCGGCACCCGCACACGGTAGTCGGCCCGACCTGGCCCGATCGCTCAGGCGGCCTGTGATGTTCACCCCACGCCGCTCCGACCACCGGCCGTCGGCCAGGCTCTGAACGGGGAGTGGGCCCCCCAGAGTTGCTGCCCCCGGGGGCCGGACTCCTCGCGCCTCAGCGAGCGGCAGCCACAGAGGTGGGGGTGTGGCGCGACACTCGCCCGGCCCTCCGGCTCCCCGGGCACAGCACCGACGCGGGCACTCGGGCTGCCGTGGCGGGATACGGCAACGGTGCGTTCCGCTTTCGGTCCCTGGAAGCTATGACCACATACCGAGACACGCCTATCCGTGCAGAGGATCTACGGATACGTAAAAAATTCACGTGGGACGGTTTGTCCGGGTCCGGTTGTGGGACTGCCGGGACTGCGCTTCGAGCTTGCGCCTGGCCCGGGAGACATGCTGTTCCACGGTGCGCGGGGACAGGTGCAGGGTGGCCGCGATCTCCCGGTTGGTGAGTCCCGCCGATGCCAGGTCGATGACCTCCTGCTCGCGCGGGGAGAGCTGGTCACCGTAGCTGGGGCGGCCGCGGGGGCGCTGTTCGGCCGCGGGCTGGTGGGCACGGAGTGTCGCCCGTACGCGTGCGGCGTCCCACCCCGCGCCCAGGTCGCTGAGCTGCTGGACGCAGTTGGCGAGTTCCTCCACGGCCCCGGCCGCGGCCTCGCCGTCCTCCCCGGACTCCAGCACACACCGGGCGGCCGCCTCGGTGGTGAGGATGGCGGCGTACGGCCGGGGCATCTCGGCATACGCGGCGGCCGCCTCGCGGAAGTGCGGCACGGCCTTGGCCGGTTCGTCCCCCGTCTCCAGCAGGACGCCACGACACCAGTGGAGTGCGGCCGTGGCCGCCGGCGCCACATCTCCCATCAGCCCGCTCTGGAACTCGGTGATCATCTCCTCCGCCGTCCGGCGGCGGCCCGCGCGCGCGGTGGCCTCGACTGCCCAGGGCGCGAGTTCCGCCGCCCACACCCAGACACCCTTGTCGCGCAACCTGTCCCAGGCGTCCGCCGCCTCGGAGGCCGCTGCGTCGAAGTCTCCTCGGGCCAGAGCGGTACGGACCAGCGCTCCGGCGGCCGCGGCCACGTGCGGCAGCGGGGAGCCGACGGGCAGCGGATGCCCGTCGCCCGACAGCCAGGCCGCCATCTGCTGCCATTCGCCCTGGGCCAGGGCGAGGTTGCCGAGCACGATCCTGGCGTCGGCGGCGGGCCCGGGCATGATGCCGGTCTCGGCGACGAAGGCCCGTGCCCGGCCGGACAGACCGGCCCACCGGCCGGTGATCCAGTCGAGCAGCAGGACGCTGCCCCGCCCGTCCTGTTCGACATAGGAGGCTCCGCTGCGGGTCGCCAGATCGAGCCCTTCCTCCAGCAGTTCCGCGACGCGCTGCAGATGTCCCAGCCACAGGGCGGCGTCCGCCCCGTTCACAAGGCCCCGGGCCACGTGCGGCAGCCAGTCGGTCTGGTCGGTGTCGGTACGCAGCCGGTCGAGGACGTCCCATGCCGACGGGTCCCCGATCTCCAGCATGACGGCGACGCAATTGCCCGCGACAGCCGTGCGCACCTCGGCGTCGTCGCTGCGGGCCGCCACCTCCTTGACCCTCTCCAGCCAGTGCAGATTGCGTTCCAGCGGAACCGCGGACATCACGGGCATGGCGAGTGCCGACATCGCACGCGCGGCCAGAGCGGGCCGTTCGGCCAGCTCGTCGACGGCCTGCTCGAGCTCCACCCAGCCCTGCAGTCCCTTGCCCGCCTGGTTGTACAGGACGAGCCCGAGGTCGAGCCGGATCTGACCGCGTACGGCAGGAGGCAGCGACTGATCGTCAAGGATTTGCCGCAGCACTTGCACGGTCTGGTCGGTGTGCAGCCCCAGCACCGCGCTGTGGGCCAGCAGCGGCGCGAGGCGGGCGCGCACCTCGCGCGGGACGGCGGGGTGGGACAGAGCCTGTTCCAGCAGGTCCATCGCCGTCTGGTGCTCGCCGGCTTCGGTGCACTGCAGTGCGGCCCGCTCGACGGCCTTCAGCCAGGCGCGGAACCGGCCGCCGCGGTGCCGGTGTGCGGCAAGCCGCGCCCAGGGCACCGGCTGCCGGTGCGCGAGGACGGCGGCCGCGCGGCGGTGCATGTCCTGACGGAGCGGTCCGGGCAGCTCCTGGTACACGGCGGTGCCCGCGAGCGGCGAGGGGAAGGCGTACACATCCCGGCCGGTCTCCTGCAGTACGGCTCCGCGCAGCGCGGCGACGAGGGCCTCGCGGCCGGTCTCGGCGGGCAGCGCGGCCACCGCGTACAGATCTTCGGCGGTGCTCGGCTCGTCGAGCACCGCCGCCGCGTGGACGACGGCCCGGTGCTCCTGCGGCAGAGCGGCAAGGCGGCCGAGTACCAGCTCGGCCAGTCGTACGGGGGTCCCCGTGGCGTCGACGTCCCTTGCGGTGTACCGCTCCTTGGGGCCGCACACGTCCTCCAGCTGGCGCACCAGGTCGACGACGACCTGTGGCACTCCGGCGGAGCGTTCATGGATACGGGCGACAAGATCCGGTGGGCAGGACTCGGCGCCGAGCTGTTCCTCGATCAGCTGCCGGACCTGCTCTGCGTCCAGCGCTTCGAGTCGTATGCGCAGCAGGGAGAGCCGGGCCGGATAGGTTATGGCGCGGCCCAGCACAAGACCGGGCTGGGCCAGCTCCTCGGGGCGGTAGGAAAGCACGGCGGCAAGCCCGGCGGGCGGGCGCTCGAGGAGACCCCGCAGCAGCTCCTGGCTGCCCGGTCCGGCGCGGTGGACGTCTTCGGCGATCAGCAGCACCGGGCCACCGGAGTCCAGCAGGGCATCGAGATCCTCGGCCAGGCCGACGGTGTCCGGGTGGACGCGCGGGGGCAGCGGGGGCGGCTCGCTGCGTACGCGCCCGGCGGTGCGGCCGTTGCCCGCGTCGGTACGGGCCGTCTCACTGCGGGCAGCGTGGACCGGGTGGTGCGCCAGTGCGACGCCTGAGGCGGTGAAGGTCAGCACGATGCGCGGCCTGGGACCGGTCTCCGCAGCCTCGATCAGCCGGTCGACGAGCCGGCTCTTGCCGGTTCCGGCCGGACCCTCGATCAGCAGCAGCGCCGGCTCGCGCGTGGGATGAGCGAGCGTCTGTTTCAGCCAGCGCTCCCAGGCTTGGTCACTGAGCGTACTCACCGCCTCACCCTCCTCGACATTTCCGGGCATTTCATTTCTTTAGGTATCCGTACTTCAGTCTCCCCAATTGCGCCGACAAGGCGTGACCCCGAGCGTAGAGCAGGGCTCGGGCGCCCACCTGAGCAATAAGGAGCCGTCGTGATCGCATCAGAGGAGTCATCCCACAGTCCGTTGTCCGGCCGCGTGCCGCATGGCGGAATCTCGGGTCTGGCCCAGTGTGCGATGTCGGCGACGCCGGAAGCCGCGCGCACGCTGAGACACTTCGCCCGTGCTGTGGCACGTCGGTGGCGCCTGGAGAAGGACTGCCACGACGCGCTCGCCGTGATAGTCACCGAGCTGGTCAGCAACGTGGTGCTGCACAGCGGCAGCCCGTGGGTGGCCGTGGCCATAAAGGTCACGGGTAACACCCTGACGACGGAGGTCAGGGACGGCGGTCGGTGGAAGCACCGCCCGGTGCGGCGGCAGGAACCGCTGGACGCCCATGCCGACTGCGGCCATGGCCTCTCGATCGTCGACGCCTACGCGACCCGGATCACGACGCTCCGCCAGGAGGCGGGCAGTGTGGTGGCGGCGGAGATCGTGATGTCTCAGCGCACGGGAGGCGCGCGGGGCACGGGGGCGCGCCCGACGCACTGAAGGCGGATGCCCGGGGGCTATGCAGGCAACTCGCGGCATTGCCTGGTCAAAACCCTGGCCGGTCGGCCTGCGGACCCGGCTCAGCCGGTCTCGGTAGCCTCGCGATGGCCCTTGGCCAGCACCAGATACATCGCCGCGTTGAGCTTGATGCCCTCGCGCTCCTCCTCGGTCAGCTCGCGCCTGACCTTGGCGGGTACGCCCGCGACCAGCGAGCCCGGCGGCACACGCATCCCCTGCGGCACGAGGGCCTGCGCCGCGACCAGCGAACCCGCGCCGATGTGTGCGCCGTTGAGGACGGTGGCACCCATGCCGATCAGTACGTCGTCCTCGATGGTGCAGCCGTGGATCACCGCATTGTGACCGACCGACACACGCTCACCGACGGTGACGGGGAAGCCCGGGTCGACATGCACCGTGCAGTTGTCCTGGATGTTGGTTTCGGCGCCGAGAAAGATCGGGCCGCAGTCGGCACGCACCACCGTGTGGTACCAGACGCTGGCGCCCGCGGCCATGGTGACGTCGCCGATCACGACGGACGTGGGAGCGGTGAAGGCGTCGGGCGAAATGCTCGGCTCCTTGCCACCCACTGACGCGATCAGTGCCTCTGCTGCCATCGCCTTGTCCTTCTTCTCTGTCCAGCGTCGGGGCGTACGGGCGGGGCCGCTCAGTCGGCGGCGGACACGGTCTCCGGCTCGGCCACCGGAGCGGCCTGCGCCTGCGCGCCCGCCTTCTTGGCACGGCTCTTGAGCACCAGCATCGAGGTCAGCCCGATCAGCACGGCGAGGACGAGACCCAGCCAGGAGAACCGCTTGAGCCACGCCTCGGCGACGACGCCGACGGAGTAGATGACAGCGGTGGTGCCGCCCGCCCAGAGGATCCCGCCGAGGACATTGGCGATGAGGAACTTCCAGTACGGCATGCGCAGGACGCCCGCGAGCGGCCCGGCGAAGATGCGCAGCAGGGCGACGAACCGGCCGAAGAAGACGGCCCACATGCCCCACTTCTCGAAGGAGCGCTCGGCCATGGCGATCTGTGCCTCACCGAAGTGCTTGGGGAACTTCCCGCCGAGCCAGGCCAGCAGCGGCCGTCCGCCCTTGCGCCCGATGGCGTACCCGATCGAGTCGCCGATGATCGCGCCGGCCGAGGCGCATGCGCCGAGGATGTACGGATTGACCTCGCCGTGCTGCGAGGCGAGCAGGGCGGAGCTGACGAGGACGATCTCACCCGGCAGCGGGATACCGAGGCTCTCAAGGCCGATGACCACCCCCACCAGGAGGTAGATACTGACCGCGGGAACGGTCTCGAGCCACTCCTGGACGTGCAATGCCGGATCCTCCCGTGATCACACGGGGCCTGGCCGCCCCGGCGCGTGACCGTGTCGGTGCGCGCCGGGGCAGCCTACCTGGTGACCCGCGGCACCCGCCTGAGGAGTGGCCCACCTCGGCGGATCTCAGGCGTTGGGGCGCAGGGTCCAGATGATCGTCATCACACCGGTCACCGCGCCGTCCGCGCGCTGGATGGCGATCTCGACCGGGAATTCCGGCCGCTCGCCCGCGTCCAGCTCGGCGACCACGTCGGCGATCGGGCGGCCGAGGGTGGCGGTCGCCGTGACCTCGCCCATCGCCAGCTTCTTGTAGCCGATTTCGGCCTTGACGGCGAGCGGCACGGCACGCGTCATCTGGTCGGCGAATGCGGCGATGACGATCGCGCCGCTCGCCGACTCGGCGAGCGTGAACATTGCTCCGGCGTGCGGCCCGCCGACATGGTTGTGGAAGTCGGGCTGGTCCGGCAGTCGCAGGACAGCACGCTCTGCGGTGGTCTCCAGGAACTCCAGCTTGAGGGTCCGGGCCATGGGGACCGTGGCGGCGAGCATCTCGCCGACGGACATCTGATCAGCGCTCATGGGCCAGATGTTACCCACCAGTAGCACTCTTGGCCACCCCCGTGCAGGGGCGGACGTGGCACCCGTGACACGGCACCTCTATCGTTACTCGCCATGTGGCCAGGACAGCAGCCGCCCGGGGGCGAGCAGAACCCGCAGGACCAGAACCCGTACCAGCAGCCGGGGTACCAGCAGCCGAACCCGTACCAGCAGCCGGGGTACCAGCAGCCCAACCCGTACCAGCAGCCGACTGTGCCGCAGTACGCCGTGCCCGGGCAGCCGCCCGGTGGGCCCCAACCGCCGCAGAACGACAAGAGGAAGACGACCATCGTCGCGATCGTCGCGGCAACGGCGGTCGTCGCGGCCGCGGTGGTCACCGGCGTCTTCGTGCTGAAGGACGACGACACGGGCGGCACCTCGGACGCGGGCAGCAAGGGCAGCGCCTCGAAGACGCCGGCGCCGGACAAGTCGAGCCAGGCGCCCGCATCGCCGACCGAGAACCCGCGCGGCGGCGACGACGCCAAGCCGGTCATCGCGGGCTGGAAGGTCGTCACCAACCCCAAGCACGGTACGCAGTTCGACGTCCCGCCCGACTGGGAGGTGGCCGGCTCGGGCGTGATCACCGCCTTCGAGGACGAGAAGAAGGGCGACGGCTCGGCGGTCGTCGTCATGTCGGCCCCGGCCCACTACAAGTCCAAGTGGTGCACGTTCGACAGCAACCAGGACGGCAAGCTGGAGGATTGGGGCCTGAGCACCACCGGCACCAAGGGCGGCAAGGGCGCCAAGGACACTGCGACGGCCGCCTACAACGAGGCCGGCAACTGGGTCTGGGCGGGCTATGCGCAGACTGAGCCCAAGGGCACGATCAAGGTCACCAAGGCGCAGCCGTACGTCACCAAGTCCGGGCTCAGCGGCAGCGTCGCGACCGCGACCGCCCTCGGCACCAAGAAGACGAACAAGTGCAGCACCGACGGCAAGTCGATCGCTTTCAGCTTCAAGAACGGCAAGGGTGACTTCGCGAGCTGGGTCCTCTACGCCAACACCGGCATCAAGGACGAGCTCCCGAACGCGACCATCCAGCAGATCCTCAGCACGGTGCGACTGGCGGGAACGCCCGCGGGTTAATCCGCTTGGCGCGGTGGCGCGGCAGCGGGGATAGTCCGCAGGTGACCACTCCCGCCGCCGCCTTCCGCCGCCGTGCGCGCCGACCCGACTGGGCAGGCCGCAACTACACCCTGCTGACCGCCGCTGCGACAGTCACCAACCTGGGCACTCACGGTGCGCTGATCGCGGCGGCGTTCGCGGTTCTGCAGTCGGGCGGGGACGGCGGCGACGTGGGTCTGGTCGCGGCCGCCCGCACCCTCCCCCTCGTACTGTTCCTGCTGATCGGCGGGGCGGTCGCCGACCGGCTGCCCCGGCACCGGGTGATGGTCGCCGCCAACGCTCTCAACTGCCTTTCGCAGGCGGCCTTCGCGGTGCTCGTCCTGGCCGGTGATCCGCAGCTGTGGCAGATGATGCTGCTGACCGCCTTGTGCGGCACCGGCCACGCGTTCTTCAATCCGGCCGCCGAGGGCATGCTGATGTCCAGCGTCAGTGGTGAACAGGCGAGCCGGGCCTTCGCGCTCTTCCGGATGGCCGTGCATGGCGCGGCCATCGGCGGGGCCGCGCTCGGCGGCGCACTGATCGCCGCGATCGGGCCCGGGTGGGTGCTGGCCGTGGACGCCGCGGCCTTCGCCGTCGCGGGCGCGCTGCGCGCCTTCCTCGACGTCAGCCACGTCCGCGCGCGCGAGCCCGGCGGCGGACTGCTCTCCGATCTGCGGGACGGCTGGAAGGAGTTCAGCAGCAGGCCGTGGCTGTGGGCCGTCGTCGCCCAGTTCTCGGTGGTCGTCGCGGTGGTCGGCGCGGCCGAGTCCGTGTACGGACCGCTGGTCGCCCGGGACGAGCTGGGCGGCGCGGGCCCCTGGGGCATGGCGCTCGCCGCGTTCGGTGTGGGCACCCTCGGCGGGGCGCTGCTGATGACGCGCTGGCAGCCGCGGCGGATGCTGCTCGCCGGGACGCTGTGCGTCTTCCCGCTGGCCACGCCCTCGGCGGCGCTCGCCGTGCCACTGCCGGTGGCGGGGCTCGCGGCGGTGATGCTGCTGAGCGGTGTGGCGATCGAGGTTTTCGGCGTTGCGTGGATGACGGCGCTGCATCAGGAGATCCCGCAGGACATGCTCTCCCGGGTCTCCGCGTACGACTGGTTCGGCTCGGTGGCGATGCTGCCGCTGGCGACCGCGCTCGCCGGTCCGGCGGAGAGCCTGCTCGGGAGACGCGAGTCGCTCTGGGGGTGCGCGGCCCTGGTGATCGTGGTCACCGCGGCCGTGCTGTACGTCCCGGACGTACGGAACCTGACGCGCCGCACCAAGCAGGTCGCGGCCGCGAAGCCGTCAGCCGATGCTGAACGTGCCGTCGGGCGGCTCGGGTGACTCCACGGCGTCCGTGTCCTGGACCGCCGTCGCATCCCCGATGAGGCGCGCCAGCGCCCGGCCGTGCTCCACCCGCGCCGGGAAGGCGTCGGAGGAGGTGCGGCGGGCCAGGGCCGCGGTGTCGATGGGGACGTGCGAGGCGACCAGCAGCGCGTTGCCGAAACGCCGACCACGCAGTACGGACGGTTCGGCGATCAGCGCAAGCTCCTCGAACACCGCGGCGAACGTGGCGAGTTGGGAGCGGAGGAACGCGAAGGGCGCACCGTCGGCGAGGTTGGCGACATAGATCCCGTCGGGGCGCAGAACGCGTTCCGCCGTGCGTGCGTACTCGACCGAGGTGAGATGCGCGGGCACCCGCGAGCCGCCGAAGACATCGGCGATCAGTACGTCCACCGAGGCCGCGGAGGCCGCTTCCACCCAGGCGCGGGCATCCGCTCCGTGCACCTCGATGCCTGATCCCGCGGGCAGCGGCAGCTGCTCGGCGACCAGCGCCAGCAGCCCGCGGTCGGCCTCCACGACATCCTGGCGCGAGCCCGGCCGGGTCGCGGCCACATAGCGGGGCAGGGTCAGCGCCCCGCCGCCCAGGTGCAGCAGCTCGAGCGGGTCGCCCTCGTCCGCGGCGCAGTCCACGACATGGGCGAGGCGCTGCGCGTACTCGAACTCGAGATGAGTGGGCGCGTCCAGGTCCACATACGACTGGGGCGCGCCGTTCACCGTCAGCAGCCAGGCCCGCTCGCGGTCGATGTCGGGCAACAGCTTGGCGATGCCGCCGTCGACCTCACGGATGACGGGTATCTGCTCGTTCACCGTCTCATTGTGCCCACAGCGCGGCGACGGCCTCGGCCTGCACGGCTGCCTGGGCCGGGCCCGCGCGGGCAGCGCGGCACCTCTTGCGCACGGCCGAGAGCCTGCCTCCCGCAGGGGCAGGAGACAGGCCCAGGATCACACCAGTTCGGTCACCGTCCCGGCGCCGACCGTGCGGCCGCCCTCGCGGATCGCGAAGCCGAGACCAGGCTCGAGCGCGATGTCACGTCCCAGCTCGACGGTCATGGTCACCGTGTCGCCGGGCCGCGCGACCGCCCTCTCACCGAGGTCGATGTCCCCGACGACGTCCGCGGTACGGATGTAGAACTGCGGCCGGTAGCCGCTGGAGACCGGCGTGGTGCGGCCGCCCTCGCGGCCCGACAGGACGTACACCTGCGCGGTGAAGCGCCGGCTCGGTACGACGCTGTCGGGCGCCGCCACCACATGGCCGCGGCGGATCGCGTCGCGCGCCATGCCACGCAGCAGCAGCGCGACATTGTCACCGGCCTCGGCGGACTCCATCGGCTTGCCGAAGGTCTCCAGGCCGGTGACCGTGCTGGTCTGCGGACCGGTGTCCGCGCCGAGCAGCTGCACGCGGTCGCCGACGCGGACGCTGCCGCGCTCGATGGCGCCGGTGACGACCGTGCCCCGCCCGGTGATGGTGAGGACGTTCTCCACCGGAAGCAGAAACGGCGCGTCCGTGTACCTGACGGGCATCGGCACATACGTGTCGACGGCGTCGAGCAGCGCCTCGATGGCGGCGGTCCAGCGTGGCTCGCCCTCCAGCGCCCTGAGCCCGGAGACCCGGACGACGGGCGCCGCGTCTCCGCCGTACCCATGGGCCGTCAGCAGTTCGCGGACCTCCAGCTCCACCAGGTCGGTGAGCTCGTCGTCACCCGCGTCCGCCTTGTTGAGGGCGACCACGATGTGGTCGACGCCCACCTGGCGGGCGAGCAGGACGTGCTCGGCGGTCTGCGGCATGACACCGTCGAGCGCGGAGACGACAAGGATCGCTCCGTCCAGCTGGGCCGCGCCGGTGACCATGTTCTTGACGTAGTCGGCATGGCCCGGCATGTCCACATGGGCGTAGTGCCGGGTGTCGGTCTCGTACTCGACGTGCGCGATGTTGATGGTGATGCCGCGCTGCGCCTCCTCGGGCGCCCGGTCGATCCGGTCGAACGAGACGTAGGAGGTACCGCTGCCGCGCTCGCTGAGGACCTTGGTGATGGCTGCGGTGAGTGTGGTCTTGCCGTGGTCGACATGGCCCATGGTGCCGATGTTGAGGTGCGGCTTGGTGCGCACGTATGTCGTCTTGGGCATGGCTGTTCCCCTCGGAACTCGAAGCGTGTTGGGACCCCTGGGCCTTGCCGACCCTCCCCCTGTGGGGCCGCCGGACGATCCGGGAAGGGTCAGCTTCGGGCGCCGCCGAGGGGCGCTGCGGCAGCGGCTGCGGCCGCTGCGGGGAATGCGGCAGCCTTCGGCGCGTCCGCGACTGCGGACGGCGCTGCGAGAAAGGCGTACCGGAACATGCCGTTGATGATCGCCCACGGCCGTGGCGGCGTCGAATGGTTTTCCGCGGACGGGAGTTCAGCCCTGGCGGAGCCCGACACAGGTCATGGCGCGGGTCATCGCGCTCTCGTTACGGCGATCACATCCCCTTGTCGGTTAGTCTCCCCGGATGCTCGCCCCCGTCCCCAGGCCGACTTCGGGCCTCGCCGTGCGCTGTACCCGGGCGCTGTTCTCGCCGTGGTCGCGGCTGTCGCTGCTTGTGGCCATGCTGGTCGCGGCGGCGGTGACGGTGGTCATGTACGAGCCGCAGCGGCTGCTCTCGGCGGGCTGGCCGCAGCTGAGCGGCGCGGCGGCCGTCGTGCTGTTCGGCGTCGCATACGGGGCGTGCACCGCGGCCTTCGTACCCCGGCCGCTGCTCAATCTGGCGGCGGGTGCGCTGTTCGGCTCGCAGGCCGGACTTGTCTCCGCGCTCGCCGGGACGGTGCTGGGCGCGGGCATCTCCTTCGCGCTCGGCCGGCTGCTGGGGCAGGACGCGCTGCGGCCGCTGCTGCGGGGTCGCTGGCTGAAGGCGGCCGACACCCAGCTGAGCAGGCACGGCTTCCGCTCGATGCTGGCGCTGCGGCTCTTCCCCGGCGTGCCGTTCGCCGCGGCCAACTACTGTGCTGCCGTCTCCCGCATGGGCTATGTGCCCTTTCTGCTGGCGACGGGCATCGGCTCGATCCCGAACACGGCGGCGTATGTGGTCGCGGGCAGCCGGGCCGGCTCTCCGACGTCCCCGGCGTTTCTGATCGCGATGGGTTTCATCGTGCTGACGGGGATCGCCGCGGCCGCGATCGCCTGGTGCAAGCGGCACCGGCTGCGGGGCCACTGAGCAGACAGGGCCGTGGAGTTGGGGCACCCGGAGCTACGGCAGCGGGTACCTGCGGACGGGCCCCTGGGGGGCTGAGGTTTCCCCGTCATCCAAGGACGCTACGCTTCCACCCAACTGGCGCATGATCGGGAACGCTACGCGCCGTCAGACCGTGCAGATCTCTTGGGTGGCGTAGTTTTCCATGTCTTGGTTCGAATCATTCATCCTCGGGCTGGTCCAGGGGCTGACCGAATTCCTGCCCATCTCCTCCAGCGCGCATCTGCGGCTGACGGCCGCCTTCGCGAGCTGGGAGGACCCGGGCGCGGCCTTCACGGCGATCACTCAGATCGGCACGGAGACGGCCGTGCTGATCTACTTCCGCAAGGACATCGCCCGGATCATCTCCGCCTGGTTCCGTTCCCTCACGAACAAAGAGATGCGCGGCGACCACGACGCCCAGATGGGCTGGCTCGTCATCGTGGGCTCGATCCCGATCGGTGTGCTCGGCGTCACGTTCAAGGACCAGATCGAGGGCCCCTTCCGTGATCTGCGGCTGATCGCGACGACCCTCATCGTCATGGGCATCGTCCTCGGCATCGCGGACCGCCTTGCCGCCCGCGACGAGACCGGCGCCAGACACCGCGCCATCAAGGAGCGCAAGACGCTCCAGGAGCTCGGCGTCCGGGACGGTCTGATCTACGGCTTGTGCCAGGCGATGGCCCTGATTCCCGGCGTCTCCCGCTCGGGTGCCACCATCAGCGGCGGTCTGCTGATGGGCTACACCCGTGAGGCGGCGGCGCGCTACTCGTTCCTGCTGGCGATCCCGGCCGTTCTCGCCTCAGGCGTCTTCGAGCTCAAGGACGCGGGCCAGAGCGGCCATGTGGCGTGGCCCCAGACGATCTTCGCGACGATCATCGCCTTCGTGGTGGGCTACGCGGTGATCGCCTGGTTCATGAAGTTCATCACTACGAAGAGTTTCATGCCGTTCGTGATCTATCGCATCCTGCTGGGAATCGCGCTGTTCATCCTGGTCGGAACGGATGCCCTGAGCCCGCACGCGGGTGAGTCGGGGGGCTGACGCCCGCCGCAGCGGGGCAGACGGCCGTGGCGCCAAGGCCGTAGCCTGTCCCCCATGTCCCCCTTTCCCCGCGCGACAGAAGCCGCGTTGTCCGCCGCCGAGCTGAATGCCCGGATCCGTGAGCTGTGGGCGGACGGCGAGCTGCCCGACGACCGGCGCCCGGAGTACGAGGCGCTGGTGGTGGAGTGGGCCGCGGCGGCACTCGAGGACGTCGAGCGCGCGGCCTGATCCCTATCCCGGTGCCCCAGGGGTACCCGCCATCCATGGGTGCGCGACGGCGCGGAGCGCTCGGCTAGCCTGAGTGCACAATGAACCGTTTGACGACGTCATGGGGCGCCTTCGACCTCGCCCGCTTCCCCGAGGACCCTCGCGACACGCTCCGCGCCTGGGACGCCGCCGATGAGTACCTGCTGCGGCAGCTCAAGGGAATCGACGATGCAGGGCCCACCGATCTGACCGGCACGGTGGCCGTCGTCGGCGACCGGTGGGGCGCCCTTGCCACCTCGCTGGGCGCGCACCACCCCGTGCAGATCGCCGACTCCTTTCTGGGCCGGCAGGCGACCCGGGCGAATCTGGCACGCAACGGCATCGCCGCGGACGCGGTGCGGCTGCTCTCGGCCAGAGACATGCCGCCGGAGCGGATCGACGTACTGCTGATCCGGGTGCCCAAGAGCCTCGCGCTCCTTGAGGACCAGCTGCACCGCCTCGCACCCGCCGTGCACGCGGACACCGTCGTCATCGGCACCGGCATGGTCACCGAGATCCACACCTCCACGCTGAAGCTCTTCGAGCGGATCCTGGGTCCGACCAGGACCTCGCTGGCTGTGAAGAAGGCGCGGCTGATCTTCTGCACGCCCGACCCCGAGGTCGCCCCGGGTCCGAGCCCCTGGCCCCTTCGGTACGCGTTGCCCGCCGACGTGGGCGTGCTCGCGGGCCGGACCGTCACCAATCACGCCGGGATCTTCTGCGCCGAGCGGCTCGACATCGGCACGCGCTTCTTCCTGCGCAGCCTGCCCGAGCGCCACGGCCCGGACCGGGTGGTGGACCTGGGCTGCGGCAACGGCGTGATCGGCACGGCGGCCGCGCTCACCAACCCTGAGGCGTCGGTGACGTTCATCGACGAGTCGTTCTCGGCGGTGGCCTCGGCCGAGGCCACCTATCGCGAGAACGTCACCTCGGATGCCGAGGCGGAGTTCGTGGTGGGCGACGGACTGTCCGGCGTGCCGGACGGGAGCGTCGACCTGGTGCTGAACAATCCGCCCTTCCACTCGCACCGGGCGACGACGGACACGACGGCCCGCCGGATGTTCGGCGAGTCGCGCCGCGCCCTGCGACCAGGCGGCGAGCTGTGGGTGGTCGGCAACCGGCACCTCGGGTACCACGTGCGGCTGCGCCGCCTCTTCGGCAACTGCGAAGTCGTCGCCGCCGACCCGAAGTTCGTGGTCCTGCGGGCCGTCAGGAAGTAGCTCCCGGACGTTCCTACCGGCCCAGGCCGTCTCCGTCCGGCCACTGCTCGTAGGGAATACGGGAGATCTCGCGTACGCCTCCGAGCGTGACCCATTCGTCCTTGCCGAGGCGGGCGAGCGGCGCCAGCTTCGTCACCTCGGGGTGCCCGTCCTCCATGACGTCCTCGCTGACCGCAGCGTGCACAACGCGGCCGAAGACGACGGTCGAGTCGCCGAGACGTACGGTGCTGTGCAGTTGGCACTCCAAGGCCACCGGCGATGCCGCGACCCGCGGCGGCTTCACTCGCAGGCTCGCCTCACGCGCGAGGCCCACCGCGTCGAACTCGCTGATGCCGCGCGGGAAATCGGTGGCGGTGGCGTTGATCTGCTCGAAGAGCGGCTCCGGCGCCAGGTTGACCACGAAGTCGCCCGTGTCCTCGATATTGCGCAGCGAGTCCTTCCGGCCGACCGAAGTGAACTGCACGACCGGCGGCGTCACGCACGAGACCGTGAAAAAGGAGTGCGGGGCGAGATTGTCCGTGTCCCCGGCCGATGTGGTGGAGACCCAGGCGATCGGCCGGGGCACCACCACCGCGGTCAGCAGCCGGTAGAAGGAGCCCCGGTCCATGGCTTCGGGATCAAAGTCAACGCGCATGGGAGCCAGTATCCCCGCAGGTGGCCGCGCGTCGTAACGCGGCGGCACCGTCCGGCCCCCGGGTTCCGTGCAAGTTGCGGCCGAACTGGTGACGGCGCACGCTGGAACTGTGGGACGAGAGCGCCGCCCTCCCGCGAGGTGCCCGAGGTGCGGCGCGCTGAAGGGGACTTGGATCGACCTGCGCACCACATTGCCGAGACCGCTTCGGGAAAACATACGGCGGTGACATTTCATCATGGCCGGAATGATTGAGGATTACGCGGTCATCGGCGATCTGGAGACTGCGGCCCTGGTGAGCAGAGACGGGTCGATCGACTGGCTGTGCCTTCCCCGATTCGATTCTCCGGCCTGCTTCGCCTCACTTCTCGGGAAGGCCGAAAACGGCTGCTGGCGGATCTCCCCGGCGGACCGGCGTCCGTGCAATCGCCGGGAGTACCGTGGCGACACTCTCGTGCTGGATTCATTCTGGGAATCGGTGTCCGGTGCGGTGAAGGTCACCGATTTCATGCCGCCGCGTGCCCAATTCCCGTACATCGTGCGCATCGTCGAGGGCCTGGCAGGTTCGGTGGCCATGAGCGGGGAGCTGAGGCCGCGTTTCAATCATGGACGCATCGTTCCCTGGATGCGCTCCACCGGCACGTTCACGGTCGCCGTTGCCGGACCCGACTCGGTGTGGCTGAGTACCGACCAGCGCGTCGAGGTCCGCTCGACCGATGAGTGCACCTCCTTCGACTTCACCCTCTCGGCAGGTCAGCGCATTGCCTTCCTGCTGACCTGGACACCGTCGCATCTGCCCGTCCCACTCTCGGTCGATCCGAAGACCGCACTCGTGGACACCGTGGAATTCTGGGAGCGTTGGGCGGCGAAGTGCCGCTACCGCGGGCCCTGGCGGGAGGCGGTGATGCGCTCACTGATCACTTTGAAGGCGCTCACCTATGCCCCGACGGGCGGCATCGTCGCGGCTGTCACGACGTCCCTGCCCGAATGCATCGGCGGCGAGCGGAACTGGGACTACCGGTTCTGCTGGCTTCGCGATTCCACGCTCACTCTGTCCTGCCTCCTGCGCAGCGGTTTCCGGGAGGAGGCCGTGGCGTGGCGGGACTGGCTGCTGCGTGCGATCGCCGGCGAACCGGCGGACCTGCAGACGCTGTACGGCGTGGCCGGACAGCGTCTGCTGCCCGAAGCACCCGCCAGGTGGCTGCCCGGCTACGAGGGATCGGAACCGGTGCGTTTCGGGAATGCGGCGGTGGACCAGTTCCAGTTGGACGTCTACGGCGAGGTGCTCGACACGCTGTTTGTGGCCCTGCGTTCCGGCGTTGCCATGGAAGGCCATGTCTGGAGCCTGGTCGACTCGTTCATGAGCTACCTCGAACGGCACTGGCGCGAGCCGGACCAGGGCCTGTGGGAAGTGCGCGGGCCCAGGCGGCACTTCGTCCACTCCAAGATTATGTGCTGGGTGGCCGCCGACCGCGCCCTGCGGATCGCGCACATGGCCGGGCGCAACACATCGGTGGCACGCTGGCGGGCGATGCGCCAACAGGTGTACGAGCAGGTGTGCCGCGACGGCTGGGACGACGACCACGGGTCCTTCGTCCAGTACTACGGGGCCGACACGCTCGATTCGTCCGCGTTGCTGATCCCCAGGCTCGGCTTTCTGCCGGCTCGCGACCCCCGGGTGCTCAGCACCGTTGAGGCAATGGGGACACTGGATCATCGCGGCTTTCAGCGCCGTTACGCGGACACCGGCGACGGAGTGCACACCGTGGACGGCATGAGGGGTTCGGAAGGCGCGTTCCTCGCGTGCTCCCTGTGGCTCGCCGATGCGCTGGCCATCACCGGCCGATCGCACGATGCCCGCGCGGTGTTCGAGAGGGTCCTCGACGTCCGCAACGATGTGGGGCTGCTGTCCGAACAGTGGGATCCGGTTTCGGGCCGTCAGCTCGGAAACACACCACAGGCGTTCACCCACCTGGCGCTGGTCAATACGGCCTTCGCCCTGCAGGAAGCGGCCGCCGGACGGAAGCCGTCCGTTACGGGGCTCCGGAGCGTCTGACCGCCGTCAGCAGCACCATTCCGGTGTCGCCGTAGTCGGGCAGCGTGGGGTCGGAGTCGACTCTGGTGATCACGAGCCGTTCGGTGTGCGGTGTGAACGCCTCGCGGATCGCGGACCCGTCCACCGGACAGCCGGGCCACGGCGGCGCGTTGCCGATGCGGTAGGTGGGCATGTTCTCCATGAAGGCGGCGACGAGATGTCCGCCGGGCCTGACCGTCCCGATGAAGGTGCGGCAGAATTCCGCGAACTCCTCCATGTCCTCGGTGACGCTCTCGGCGACGAAGTTCATCGATGCCAGATCGTAGGAGCGCAGTGGCAGGGTCCGGACGTCCCCGTGCGTCACTCGGACCCGGGAGAGCGCCTCGGGGAGCGTCGCGGGCAGGGCCGTGTTGAGCTCACGGCAGAGTGCGTAGAACGCCTGCCAGCTCTCGTCGGGCCCGTCGTGGAGCTGACCGGTCAGATAGGCGACGTTTGCCCTGCTGAACTCCACCGCGTCGACGCACCTGCTGGCGGCCGCGGCGAGCATGAGCGGGTAGAGGTTGGGGCCGGCGCCGAATTCCAGGGAGCGGCCGGCGCTGCCCGGTGCGAACTGCCGGTAGAAGGCGGAATGGTGCCGGATGACGGCCGCGTCACTCGGGTGGATCTCACGGTAGTTCTCGGCGAGGTAGTCCAGGACCGGCCAGCGGTCCCAGTCCGTGTCCAGGTTGCGAATGGGTTGGTGGTTCGCGGGCCGGTTCACGCGGTGTCCGTCTCCGGGCCGCGGTTGCGGCCCTGCTCCACAGCACGTACTCCGGGCAGATACAGGAAGGCCAGGGTGACCGCGGCGCCGATGACACCGGCGCCGATGAATGTCCTGCGTACCCCCAGGGCCGCCGCGACGGGGGCGGCTAGGGCATAGGAGAGCGGCAGCAGCGCGAGTGAGACGAACCAGTCGACGCTGGAGACCCTGCCGAGCAACTCGGCAGGCACCAGCCGCTGCTTCGCCGTCGCCCAGGCGATGATTCCGGCCGTCTCCAGGCCGTTGACCACCGCGCAGGTCACGGCGAGCTGCCAGCTGCTGGTGGCGAGGCCGTACCCGGCGACCCCCAGCGTGGCGAAGGTCCAGGTCCAGTACATGAAGGTGATGAACCGGCGGGGCAGTCCGACCTGCCCGACGATCACCGCCGCGAGGACGGCACTCACACCGCCGCTGGTGAGCACCAGCCCCAGCTCCGCCGCCGAGCCGTGCAGCACGTTCTTGACCATGAACGGCAGCAGCACCTCGGTCGGGCCGAGGAAGAGCAGATACGCGAAGGTGGCCGAGACGAAGGTGCCCCAGAGCCAGGTGTTGGCCCGGACATAGCTCAGACCTGCGCGCAGGTCCTTCCAGAGCGAGTCCCGCTCCTGGTCGTCCTTCGGCGGCAGTGGCCGCAGCCGGGCCAGGCACGCGGCGGAGACGATGAAGGTGAGAGCGTCGAACCCGAAGGCCCAGCCGGGCCCGACCCCCGCGACGAGCCCGCCGCCGAGGGCGGTCCCACCGATCTGCACGGCTGCCGGGCGGACGAACTGGTCGAGTGCGTTGGCCTCCACCAGCTCGGCCTTGGGGACGAGAGTGGGCACGGTGGCCTCGAATGCCGGCGGGAAGAACCCGGACGCGGCGCCGTACACCGCGACCACACAGATCACGTGCCACAGTCGCAGGGTGCCGGTCAGCGCGAGCAGCGCGAGCACTGCCAGACACAGCCCGCGGACCAGGTCACTGGCCAGCATCACCTTGCGACGGTCGAAGCGGTCACTGACAACACCGCCGACCAGCACCAGCGCGATCTGCGGGACGGCCAGGGCCACACCGACGACGGACATCGCGCTCGGGGTGCCGGACAGCGTGTAGACCTGCCATGCGAGCGCGACGAGCAGCACTCCGTCGCCCAGCAGCGAGACACTCATCCCGATCCACAGGATCCTGAAGTCGCGGTGGGCCAGCGGTGTGAGCAGGCGCACCCGGCGGGCGCGACCCGTAGTGTCGATGACCCGCATTCAGGTCCTCTGCTGCAGTGGGAACTGTTCTGACAGGGCGGACAGCGTGTCGTTGAGTTGGTCGACGTCCTCGTCGGTGTTCGTGACGGTGATCTGGATGCGGAACCCGACGCGGTCGTGCGGGACCACCGGGTAGGCCGCGAGCGTGACGTAGATCCCGCGGTCCCAGAGGAACGTCGCGACCGCCTCGAGGTCCGCACTGTTGGCGAGGGGGATCTCGATGATGGGCAGCCCGTTGGAGTTCGGGGTCCGGATGCCGAGGCGGTCCAGGTGGTCGAGGACGCGCATCGTCTTGCGGTGCAGTTCGGCGCGGATGGCGTCGCCGCGCCGGTCGTTGAGGTCGAGGCCGGCGAGCGCGGTGGCGAGTGAAGCGGTCGGGGAGGGGCCGGAGTAGAGGTAGGGCGCGGCTGCCACCTTGAGGTGGTCCTTGAGCCATGTCGGAAGGGCGAGGAACGCCAGCAGGGAGGAGTACGCCTTGGAGAATCCGCCCACCAGCACGATGCCGTCGTAGGTCTCGCCGAGATGACGGACGATGCTGTTGCCACGGGTCCCGTACGGGGAGGACTCGTCGGCCCGGCGTTCGCCGACGATCCCGAAGCCGTGGGCGTCGTCGATGTACAGCACGGCGCCGTGTTCCCGGCAGACGTCCGCGAGTTCCGCCAGGTTGGGCATGTTCCCGGTCATGCTGTCGACGCCGTCCATGCACACCAGTCGGGAGGCGTTGGACGGCATGTCGCGCAGCATGGCCTTGAGTTCGTCGGGCCGGTCGGCGTGGAAGCGCCGCACCGTGGCGCCTTGTCCGCGGGCGACCAGGCACCCGTCGTAGACCGTGCGGTGTGCTCGTGCTTCGACGAGGACGTGTCCCTCCCCGGCGAGCACCGGGATCACGGAGGCGTGGATCAGGGTGATGGTCGGGAGGAGCAAGGTGTCCGGCGCGTCGAGAAGCGCGGTGAGCCGCTCCTCGATCTCCGGATAGAGCCGGGGGCTGCCGACCAGCCGCGACCAGCTCGGTTGGGTGCCCCAACGCCGTATCTGCGGTTCGACCGCGTCCATGATCTCGGCGTCCATGTCGAAACCCAGGTAGCTGGACGACGCGAAGTCGATGAGCCAGTGATCGCCGCTGCGAATGTGCCGGCCGCGGACCTCGTCAAGAATCGCATCGCACATCGGGCTGGACTGCCGCAGGCGTTCGAGATCGCCCCAGCGTGGATCGCGTCGTGCACCGTCGCCGACTCGCAGTGGACTGGCCACGTTGTCCTCCTTCTCCGCGCCTGCCTCGTTGGTCCCCGATGGCTGCGGTCCCGAAAGGGCGATGCTCTGGCTCCCACGGCTCTGGCCCACACGACTCTGGCCAACACGGGCCCGTTCAGGCTGCACGGCGCCGCGAATCAGGCGTGGCATCTGGTGCTCGTGGACGCTGCGCAGGAGTTGTTCCCCCTGGTCCGCTGTCATCGGTCGGGCGAAGAGGTATCCCTGTCCGAGCCGGCAGCCCATGGCAACCAACTGGTCCCGCTGGTCCACCTCTTCAATGCCTTCGGCGATGACCTGAAGGCCGAGTGTGTCGGCGATGCGCACAATACCCTCAACAAGGGCAATCTGTTGCTCATCAACACAAATATCGTCGATGAAGGATTTATCGACCTTGAGCACGTCGATCGGGAATTCCCGGAGGTAACTGAGCGACGAGAAGCCGGTGCCGAAGTCGTCGATCGCCATTCCCACGCCGAGATCCTTCACGGTCCCCATGACGGCCCGGATCTGATCGTCGCGGTGCATCAGGACGGTCTCCGTCAGCTCCAGCACCAGCGAACCGGGCGCCAGGCCGGACGTGTCGAGGACGTGGCGCACCTGGTCGAGGAAGCCCGGGTCCCGGAACTGGCGCGCGGACACGTTCACGTTGACCTTCAGCGCCTCCGGCCGTGGCACCAACCGCTGCCAGTGGGCGACGTGGGCGGCGGCGTGCTCCAGTACCCAGGCGCCGAGCGGCATGATGTACCCGGTCTCCTCGGCGAGTGCGATGAACTGCCCGGGGGGCACCTGGCCGCGCTTGTTCTGCGGCCAGCGGACCAGCGCTTCGAAGCCGGATATCTCGCCAGAGGCAAGCTCCACGATGGGCTGATAGCGCAGGTCGAACGACTCGGCGGCGATCGCGCTCTCGAGACTTGCCTGGAGTTCGCGCCGCTCCAGCATTCCGGTGTGCAGACTCGCCTGATAACTGCGCCACTGCCGCTTCCCGGCCGTCTTCGCCGCGTACAGGGCCAGATCCGCGTGACCCAGGAGGTCTTCCGCAGTGGCGCTGTCGCGGGCGGTGGCTATGCCGACGCTGGCCGAGATGCTGATCAATGCGCCCGTGAGCCGGAACGGCTGCATGAGGTCATGCACGATCTGCCCGGCGAGCACTTCCGCGTCCGCCGGTTCCTTCGCACCCTCCATGAGCACCCCGAACTCGTCGCCCCCCAGACGCGCCGCGGTGTCACTGGCCCGCAGCGTCCCGGACAACCGCCGTGCCACCGCGACCAGTAGTTCGTCCCCGACCGAGTGCCCCCTCGTGTCGTTGACCACCTTGAAGTCGTCGAGATCGACGAACAGTACGCAGGTGAGGGTGGAAGCCCGATGTCCGCGCAGCAGCGCGCGCTCGATCCGCTCCAGCAGGAGCACCCGGTTCGGCAGACCGGTCAGCGAGTCATGGAATGCCCGATGGGTGAGTTCGCGCTCCAACTGACGCTGCGCGGTCACGTCCCGCAGCGTCAGGACCAGTCCGTGCACGGTCTGGTCGTGCCGCAGATTGCTGCATCTGACCTCCACATCGATGCGCGCGTCCCCCTGTTGCAGCACCTGCCAGTCGTCGCGGCTGTCCTGGTCGCCGTCGGAGCGCATCCGCGTCAGGGTCTGCATCGCGCGGTCGCGGTCCTGGGGCGCGACGAGTTCGCTGAGCCCCGCTCCGCTCAGGGACGCGCGGCCGAACATCCCCTCGGCGGACGGGCTGGCGTACCTGACGGTGTTGTCGTCGTCGAGGATGAGGATCACGTCCGAGGCGTTGTGCACGAGGGTGCGGAAGTACGCCTCGCTGTTGCGGCGGTTGATCTCCTGACTGAGGACGACGCGTTCCACCGCCAGGGCGGTCTGCGAGGCCAGCGCCTCGCACGAGTCCCACCGTTCTCGCAGGCTCTTTTCGCTACCCGCCAGGACCAGAGCGCCGATGAGCGGGCGACCGGTCGGACGGTCCCTCAGAGCCAATGGACACAACAGCGCACTCGGCAGGCTCCCCAACTCGGCGGCGGCGGACGCTCCCAGGTCAGCGACGCGCACGACCTGAGTCTCACCGGTCAGCAGCCCGGGCAGCCACTCGCCGGCTGTCTCGTCCGTCCAGCTGACCTGCCAGTTCCACGCGCGCGACGGTGTGCGCACGGCCTTCATCCTGGTGACGCCGAAGTCGGCCGTCAGCAGCACGGCACTGTGTCGCTCGCCTGCTCCGAACAACAACTCCGCCGCCTCCTGCACCGAGGCCGCGATCTCCTTCAGACTGGCCGCCGCCACCAGCGACGCGGCCGCCAAACGCAGGCCCCGTTCGCGGTTCACGGCCTTCAGGTGAACCACCACCAGGCCCGAAAGACGGGCGAGCACGAGCAGGAACAGGATGCCCGAGAACACCGCGATCACGCCTGCGTCGTACAGGTCGCCGCGCCGCGCCTCGTAGAGCAGCAGCACCGGTGCGACAAGCGAGGCGAGGGCCAGCGCGATGAGCCGGAGGGGGAGGATCCCAGGTTCGCGCTGGGGCACCGGTTCGGTCAGTTTCACCATGGAGGGATGCAGCGCCGCCAGCCCCCAGGCGGTGAAGAAGACCACCCAGCCCAGGTCCATCGGGGTGCCGACCTGCCAGGCCCCATTGAGCTGCAGCAGTCCGTACAGGACGTCGGAGACGAGGATGCCGATCGTGCCGACAGCGAGGAACTGGACGCAGCGGGTATGCACACTGCCGGGCGTGATCAGCCGCGCGAGCATCGCCAGCATCAGAACGTCACCGAGCGGATAGGCGATCGAGATCGTTCGTTGAATCCATGTGGTGTCGGTGGCCTGGGCGTTGGGCGTGATGAGGAAGACCCAGGCGAGCAGCGCAAGACCGGATGTGAGGATCAACGCGTCCACCAGGCTCGCGAGGTCCCGCCCCGTGGTGCGGTAGCGGATGAAGCCCAAAAGCCCGGCGGCGAACAGCGGATAGGTCGCCAGATAGAAGACGTCGGCAAGCGAGGGAAATGGATTCTGCTGGTCGAAGAACGTGTTGAGCACGTTGTACGTCGTATCGCCCGCCGTGAAGGTGAAGTTGGCGGCGGCCAGCACCAGCCAGGGCCAGCGGTGCGCCGGCCGATGCATCCGCATGCCCAGGAGAATGGCGCAGACGCCGGCGAGCCCGATCACGGCCCAGCTGACTGTATGGAGTCCCGGCACCGTCAGATAAACGACAGTGGGCGGGACCACGAGTACGACGTAGCCGACCATCAGGCGGTGCACCCGAATCAATGGAAACCGCCTCCTTCCACCACCGGGCACGGAGGACAGCCCCCGTCATCGGTTCGGCGAAGTCGGCCCGCCATCAGCTCCCTTCGATGATATGTCCGGTATGCCACAGCGGCGACCGGAAGGAATCATGCTGCTCCGGGGCGGGCGCCGCGTGGGTTTCAGCCCGCGCAGCCGGTGGGGTTGAGGCGGTGGAAGCACCAGGTGTCGCGGCACAGCGCGGCGAAATCGCGGGCCGCGCGCCGACCGCGTTCACGGGTCGTCGCGCCGGGGTCCGCCACACGTTCCGCGACATCGCCCGGTTGGGGGTCCACAACCTCGTACGGAGTGGTCCTGCCGGACACTTCGCCGAATGCCATCAGGAGTTCGAAGACCGACGTACCCGAGCCGACGCCCAGGTTGAACACCCGTAGGCCCGTGCTGTCGTCGAGGTGCTCCAGAGCGATGCGGTGGGCCTCCGCGACATCCATGACATGGATGCCGTCACGGACGCCCGAGGTGGCCGCGGCGGATTTGCCTCCGCCGATCGCCACGATCCGCTCGCGGCCGCCTACGCCCATCCCGGCCACGGAGGGCCTCAGGTGGGCAGGCTCCCCTGGCGGGGCTCCTCCCAGCAGACCACTGGGGTGCGTCCCGACGGGGTTCACGTAGCGCAACGACAGCACCGTGTACTCCGGGCGGAGACGGCACACATCAGCAAGCATCTGTTCGCAGGTCCACTTCGAAGCCGCGTAGGGGTTGCTGGGCCGGTCCGGGTCCTGTTCGGTCGGCGGGCCCTTGTCGATGTCCCCGTGAATGGAGCTCGACGAGGAGAACACCAACTGGTGTACCCCGTGCTCCTGCATGGCCGCCAGCAGCGCGGTGGTCCCGCCGATGTTGACGTCGTAGTACTCGATGGGTATCAGCGCGGATTCCCCGGCTGCCTTCTTCCCGGCGAAGTGCACCACCGCGTCCACGTGGTGGCGGTCGAACACCGACGACAGAGTTCGCCGGTCCCGCAGGTCCACTTCGTAGACGGCGCCCAGGAAGCGGCCCGCCACTCGCTGGATCCGTGAGACGACCTGCGGCGAGCTGTTGGAGTAGTCGTCGACCACGATGACCTCGTAGCCGTGGCCGAGCAGTTCGACGCAGGTATGGCTGCCGATGAAGCCGGCGCCACCGGTCACCATGATCGTTGAGTGGGTGGGCATGTGCTTTCTCCTTCGGGATCCGTAGAGCCGGAAGTCCTTCGGACAGCCTGTCGGCTCACCGGAGAACGAAAGTGCCCCGGCACGGCTGGCGGGAGTGAGCCGACCGGGTGAATACCGGTCCATCGGCAGTGCTCAGCTCCAGGCAGGCGCGCGCGAGTCGCCGGATCTCGGCCTGGCGAGCCGTTTCCTCCGGTTCGCCGGCCCGGACCAGACGGTCGTTGCCGCCGTCGGCATCCGATGCGAAGTACTCCATGAAACACGCCCTGGAGATGGCGCGAGGTGGCAAAATACCCGCAATACCCCGCTGACGTACGTTTACGCCGTATATGTACACCTTGAGCCAGTCTGGACGTAGAGTCAAGGAATCGGTACCACGCTGTGAGATCGAGCCGCTGGAGGGCTGCTGATGGCGAAAGGGGACGGACCGAGCCCGGGCAGACGCGCCGCGGACCGCGGCCGTTACGGCAAGCTGAGCCGGGAGCGCGTCCTGGCCGCAGCCCTGGAACTCGTCGACCGTGAGGGGCTTTCGGCGCTGAGCATGCGCAGGGTGGGATCCGAGCTCGGCGTGGAGGCCATGGCCCTGTACCGGTACGCCCCCAGCAAGGACGCCCTCCTGGACGGCCTGGTCGAGGCGCTGTATCTCGAGCTGCAGGACTTCCTCGCCAACGGCGGCGAGGAGGCGCCGGGCGGCGCCGCGGGCGGCCCCGAATGGCGCACCGAGCTGCACCGCATCGCCGGGGCGACCTACCAGGTCGCCCTGGCCCACCCCCAGGTGGTGCCGCTGCTGGCCACCCGCATGCTGGCCGTCCCGCTGGCCCGCCGCCCGCTGGCGATCCTCCAGGACCATGAACGCGTGCTGACCCTCCTCGAACAGGCAGGCCTGGACACGAGCCAGGCCGCCGACGCATTCCGGGCCTACACCAGCTGGGTGCTCGGCTACATCTTCGTGGAGCTGCGGGCCATGGTCGACAACCCCGACGAACCCGATCCGGCGTTCCGGCTCGGACTGCACCGGATGCCCGCGCAGGAGCTTCCCAGACTCCGGGAGATCGCCCCCACCCTGGCCGAGCACGGCGGGCCGCAGGGACTGGCCGCCGGGCTGGACGCACTGCTCGACTGCTTCGCGCAGACCGCCTCCTGACCTCGCCGTCGGAGGCGGTGCGTGCGTGCGCGGACCGCGCGCCCGGCCCCAGAACTCGAACAAGACCTCGGCGCGCTCGACGCGCCCGGCTTCACGGACGCCGAACTGGCGGAGATCGACCGTTTGCTGACCCGTAGCGGGTGACTGGCGTGCAGGGCTCTTGGCCTGGGGCGCTCACTGCCCGAAACTGACCCGATGACGCAGCGCGTGGATCTCGCGACGGTGATGGACCGGCTGGCCATCGACGAGTTGGTCACCAGTTACGCGGTGGCGGTGGACGATGACGACTGGGGTGCGTACCGGGCGCTGTTCGCGCGTGAGGGTCGCGCGGACTACCGCAGCTCGGGCGGGATCGAGGGCCCGGCCGCCGAGGTCGCCGACTGGCTGGCGGAGACGATGCGGCTGTTTCCGGTACGCCAGCACCTGATCGTCAACCGGCGGCTGCACATCCAGGACCTGGGCGGCTACCCCGGCGACCGGGCCGAGGTGCAGGCGGACTACCTGAACCCGATGCGGCTGGAGTCGGGTGACGGCTTCGTCTCGGGCGGCCGATACGCCTTCAGTCTGCTGCGCACGGACGCGGGCTGGCGGCTGCGCACGGTGGTGATTCACGAGAAGTGGCGGCGGGCCTCCGGAGCGCTCGACGGCAGCTGACGCACGCGGTGCGCGTTCCCCGGGTGCGCTGTCCGCCGGCGTAGCCACGGGTGCGCGGCCAGGCCCACTGTTGGTGCGGTGTCCCCTCACGCACACTGGAGGGGACACTGCTCGCTGGCCCTTCGAGACAGGACGGGGAGGCGCTGCATGCGGATTCTGGCCGGTCGGCCGAAGCTGCGGGAGACGCGGGGGCGACGCGAGCGGTGGGAGCCCACACAGTGGGTGCGGTCGTCCCCACGGAGGCGGGGCGTGGCCGCGGTGGCGGCTGGTGCACTGCCCGCGCTGGCCTTTCCCGAGCCGTCGCTGTGGTGGTTCGCGTATGTCGCGCTGGTGCCGTGGATGCTGCTCGTGCGGTCCGCGCCGACGGGCCGCCGGGCGGCGGTCGAGGGCTGGCTGGGCGGCATCGGCTTCATGATCGCCGTGCATCACTGGCTGATCCCCAGCCTGCATGTGTTCATCGTGGTGCTCGCCGCGCTGCTGGGGCTGCTGTGGGCGCCCTGGGGCTGGCTGGTCAGGTCGCAGCTTTCCGGGACGCCGTCACCGGCGCGGGTCGCCGTGGCTCTCGCGGTGGTGCCGTCCGGCTGGCTGATGATCGAGCTGGTCCGGTCCTGGGAGGGCCTGGGCGGCCCCTGGGGTCTGCTGGGGGCGAGCCAGTGGGACTTCTCCCCGGCCCTGCGGGTCGCGTCGGCCGGCGGCGTATGGCTGGTGAGTCTGCTGGTGCTGGCGGTGAACACGGCGGTCACCGTGCTGGTGGCGATGCCGCACGCCCGTAGGGCCGCGGTGGGCGGCGGCGTCCTCTGTGCCCTCACCACGACCGCGGTCTGGATCTGGGTGCCGCAGCCCGAGCAGTCGGGCCGGGCGCGCGTCGCGGTGGTCCAGCCGGGCGTTGTCGACGGCATGGAAAGCGCCGAGCGGCGCTTCGACCGCGGCGAGCAGCTGACCCGCGAACTGGCCGGAAGGAACATCGATCTGGTGGTCTGGGGCGAGAGCAGCGTCGGCGCGGATCTGCGCGAGCGCCCCGACCTCGCCGCCCGTGTCGCCGTGCTCTCGCGCGCGGTGGGCGCCGAGGTGCTGGTCAATGTGGACGCCCGGCGCGAGGACGGTTCGGGCCGGGCCGGGATCTTCAAGAGCTCCGTCCTGGTGGGCCCCCAGGGTCCGACCGGCGACAGCTACGACAAGATGCGACTGGTCCCCTTCGGCGAGTACATACCGGCCCGTTCACTGCTGGGCTGGGCGACCTCGGTAGGCAAGGCCGCGGGCGAGGACCGGCTGCGCGGCACCCGGCCGGTGGTGATGGTGCTGCCCGGCGACGGCGGGCTGCGGCTCGGGCCCCTGGTCTGCTTCGAGTCGGCGTTCCCCGACATGAGCCGACGGCTGACCCGGGACGGCGCGCAGCTGCTCATCGCCCAGTCGGCGACCTCGTCGTTCCAGGGGAGTTGGGCGCCGGAGCAGCATGCCTCGCTGGCGGCGCTGCGGGCCGCCGAGAGCGGCCGGCCCATGGTGCACGCGACGCTCACCGGCGTCAGCGCGGTGTACGGGCCGGACGGCAGCCGGATCGGCCGCGCGCTGGGCACGGACAGCAGTACCGCCGCCGTCTACGACGTGCCGCTGGCCCGCGGCACGACGCTGTACGTCAGGTTCGGCGACTGGCCCGTGTACGGGTCGCTCGCCGTCCTCGCGGCGCTCTGCGCGGCCGAGGGCACGCGCTCCCTCAGGCGGCCTGCTCCAGGGCCCGCAGCACCACCCGTTCGCACAGTTCATGAGTCCTCAGCGCGTCCTGTGCGCTGAGGAACTTCCCGGCGCGCACGGCATCGACGAAGGCCAGCACGCACTGCTCGATGCCGCGCTGGCGGGCGACCGGCACCCAGTCGCCGCGCCGCCGCAGGGTCGGTTGCCCCTTGTGGTCCACGACTTCGGCGAGGTTGCGTACCTCACGCTTGGTGTCCTGCCCCGAGACCTCGAGGATCTCCTCGGTGGAGCCGCTCATCCGGTTCATCGTCCCGATGGCGGTGAAACCGTCGCCGGACAGCTGCAGCACGACATGGTGCATGAGGCCGTCGACGATCCGGGCCCGCACGTCGGTGTGGTCGACCGGTCCGGGGACGAGGAAGCGCAGGGTGTCGACGACATGGATGAAGTCGTCGAGCACGAGCGTGCGCGGGTGCTCGGCCAGGCCGACGCGGTTCTTCTGCATCAGGATCAGCTCGCGCGGGTGCTCCAGGCACTGGGCGTAGCCGGGCGCGAAACGGCGGTTGAAGCCGACGGCGAGGCTGGTGCCGCGCTCCTCGGAGAGTCGCACCAGCCGCTCGGAGTCGGCCAGTTCGTACGCCAGTGGCTTGTCGACATACGTCGCCACACCCGCCTCGAGGAGCCGGGTGACGACCTCGGCGTGCACGGAGGTGGGGGCGTGGACGAAGGCCGCGTCCAGGTTCTGGGCCAGCAGCGAGTCGAGGCCGGCGTGGCACCGCTCGGCCGGGATGTGATGGATCCCCGCGATCCTGGCCAGTGTTGCGGGGGTGCGGGTCTGCAGATGCAGCTCGACCCCCGGCAGGGTGGTGAGTACGGGCAGGTAGGCCTTCTGTGCGATGTCGCCGAGCCCGATGCAGCCGACCTTCACCGGTGCCTCCCTAACGCCGTGTCACTCGCCCGTGCTGTGCCTGGTCAGCATACGTGCGCCGGGGCGGCAGGCCGCTGCGCGGGAATGCTCGGCGAATAAGCCCTGGCGGCGCTCCGCCCCCGTGTTCGAGGATGGCCGCCATGACCACATCCGAACGCACCGAACCCTCCACCACCGCGGGCGAGCGCGAGATGCTGGAAGGCTGGCTGGAGTACCACCGCGAGACTCTTGAGTCGAAGTGCGCGGGGCTGAGCGACGAGCAGCTGCGCGAGCTGTCCGTGCCGCCTTCCGAGATCTCGCTGCTCGGCCTCGTACGGCACATGGCGGAGGTCGAGCGGCACTGGTTCCGTAAGATCCTCGCCGGCGAGGACATCGGGTGGCGCTACTCCAACGAGGACAGGGACGGGGACTGGCACTTCGGCGAGCGGGACACCTATGCCGAGGCGCATACCGCCTGGCAGGCGGAGATCACCCGGGCGCGTGAGCTGGCCGCGGCCCGCCGGCTCGACGACATCGGGGTGGGCAAGCACCACGCCGGGAAGACCTTCAATCTCCGCTGGATCCTGACGCACATGATCGAGGAGTACGCACGCCACAACGGCCATGCCGACCTCGTCCGCGAGCGGATCGACGGAGCGAAGGGCATCTGACGGTCACGGCGTCACCCGTGCGGGCCATTGTGTGCCCGTATGACTGTCAATGGACCCCGCGCACACCAGAGTTGCGCGGGTGCACCAAACAAGAACCACTACGAAGGTCCTGGTAGGGATGGCCGCCTGGGCAGCCGCGACCGGGTGTGTGACCGTGCAGGCACGGCCCGCTCCCCCGCAGCCTCCCAGCGGCCGCCCTGCCGAGGTCGTGGAGCCGCAGATCGTGCAGGGCCCGGCTCACGAGGTCCTGAAGCCTCCCGCCGTGGACACCGTGAACGCCGTGGACGAGACCACCGCTCACCCGCCGCAGCCCATCGCCGAGCCCCTGACGCGCGAGGGGGCGGAGCCCCGGCCACCGAAGCCGAGAGCCGTCGAGCGGCCCGCCCCGCCACGCCGGCCGCCAACGCCCCCCGCGCCACCGGCGCCGGTCGTCGGGCCGGACATCTGCGCCCTCGGCGAGAGCTACGGCCACTGGCGTCCCGACAGCCCCGAGGCCCGGATCTGCCCGCAGGTCTACCCCAGGAACCGGAGTTGACCTCACTCGCTCCGCAAGGTCCACTCCAGCCGGTCGATCGCGGCACGGATGCCGTTTCCGTATCCGTCGTCCCCCAGGACGTCCGTCGCCGCGCGCGCCCGGTCGAGGTGGACCCGCGCGGCCTCGGGGCGCTGCAGCTTCACATAGTCGGCGGCGAGATTGAGATGGAGCGAGGGATAGAAAGCCCGCACGGCGAGCGCCGCCCGCTGCTGGGCCAGCCGTTCCTGGCTCAGCCCGTCCGCCGCGGCGAGCGCCCGCAGATCCCAGGCGAGCTCATCGCCGGGATCGTCCTGGGTGTCCGCCAGGTAGTGCGCGAGTGTGCAGCGGTGGAGCGGATCGCCCGCCTCGCCGATCTCCGACCAGAGAGCGCCGAAGCGATTGCGGGCCTCCTCGCGGTCACCGCCGTGCAGCAGCATGACCGCTTGGCCGATCCGGGTCATCACGGCGTCCTCCGACGCCTCCTGCTGCTCCATAACGGCGGTCTCCCACGTCCGAGCGGCACACAGCGGTCCGCGGCGTCAGCCGCTGATGTCGACGCCACGGAACACGACGCTATCCGCCGCCTCTGACAATGCCGCACAGGCTCGGGCAGGGGCCCGAGCCTGTCAGCCAGGTGCGCGAACGCCCGGCCTGCGGGACTCGGCCGGGGTCCTCAGCCGAGGTCGGGGATGCGCCAGTCGATGGGCTCGTGCCCCTGGGCCGCGACCGCCTCGTTGATCTGCGTGAAGGGGTGCGAGCCGAAGAACCTCTTCGCCGAGAGCGGCGAGGGGTGCGCGCCCTTCACGACCACATGCCGCGTCTCGTCGATCAGGGGCAGCTTCTTCTGCGCGTAGTTGCCCCACAGGACGAACACCGCCGGGTCGGGCCGCGAGGCCACGGCGCTGATCACCGCGTCCGTCACCTTCTCCCACCCCATGCCCTTGTGGGAGTTGGCCTCGCCCGCCCGCACCGTCAGCACCGCGTTGAGCAGCAGCACACCCTGCTTCGCCCACGGCATCAGATAGCCGTTGTCCGGGATCGGGTGGCCGAGCTCGGCCTGCATCTCCTTGTAGATGTTCCGCAGGGACGGCGGGGTCTTGACGCCCGGCCGCACGGAGAAGCAGAGGCCGTGCCCCTGCCCCTCTCCGTGGTACGGGTCCTGGCCGAGGACGAGGACCTTCACCTGCTCGTACGGCGTGGCGTCGAGCGCGGCGAAGACCTCCTCGCGCGGCGGGTAGACCGGCCCCTTGGCCCGCTCCTCCTCGACGAACTCGGTGAGCTCCTTGAAGTAGGGCTTCTGCAGCTCTTCGCCGAGGACGCCGCGCCAGGACTCGGGCAGCATGTCGGTGTCGGTCACGTCAACAACCTCCGGAATGGGACCAGTTCTCGAGAAGAGAACCTACCGGCGGGCACTGACAATCGGACTACCAGCTGGCCTTCCGGTACAGCTCCCACATCTGCATGACGGTCTGCGGGTCGAGGGCGAGTTCGCCGCCGCCGATCTCCTCGCTGGAGGCGACGTACAGCTTGCCCTGCCACAGCGGCAGCAGCCGTACATCGTCGACGAGGATCTCCTGCGCCCGCTCGAACTGCTTGGTGACCGCTCCGCGGTCGCTCTCGCGCCGGGACGCGGGCAGCAGCTGGTCGGTGATCTCGGGGCTGTCGTACGGAATGTTGAGCACGTTCTTCTGGCCGACGAACGGCGCCACGAAGTTGTCCGGGTCCGGGAAGTCGGGGAACCAGCCGCGGCCGAAGACGGGGTACTCGCCTGCCTTGTAGCCCTTCTGGAAGTCTTTCTCGGGCCGGCCCTGCACCGTGATCTTGAACAGCCCGGTGGCGTCGAGCTGCCGCTTGATCTCGGCGAACTCGGGCGTGGAGGCGGAGCCGTAACGGTCCGAGGAGTACCAGAACGTCAGCGCCACCGGCTTGCTGATGCCCGCTTCCCTGAGGATCTTGCGGGCCTTGGTCACATTCGGCTCGCCGTACCGGTCGAAGAACTCGGTGGTGTGACCGGAAATGCCCTTGGGAACCATGGAGTACAGCGGCTCGGCCGTGCCCTGGTAGACCTTGCCGACCAGCGCGCCGCGGTCGACGACCTGGGCGATCGCACGCCGCACGGCGAGCTTGCCCGCCATGGGGTCCTTGGTGTTGAAGACGAGGTAGCGGATGTCGGCGCCGACCGTCTCGACAAGCTGGAGACCGTCGTACTCCGGCTGCTTCGACTGGAAGTTCACGACCTCCTTCGCGGTCAGACCACGGTAGATCGCGTCGATCTGCTTCTTCTTCAGGGCTTCGACCATAGTGTCGGAGTCCCCGAAGTAACGTATCGTGACGGCCTTGTTTTTGCGCTTCGCGAACCCCTGGTACTTGGAGTTCTCGACCAGCTCAGCCTTCTTGCCCTTGTCGTACGAATCCAGGACATAGGGGCCCGAACCAGTCAGCTTGCCGTCCTCGCGAAGCTTGTCCGACGGGTACTCGTCCGGCGGGACGAGCGACATGGCGGGCGTGGCCAGGATGAACGGGAACGTGGCGTCCGGCGTCTTGAGGCTGAACTTCACAATGCGGTCGCCGGTCGTCTCGACCGTGTCGAGCGAGCCGAGCAGACCGTTGGGGCCACCCTTCACATCGATCGTCTGGATCCGCTCGATGGAGTGCTTGACCGCCGCGGCATCGAGCTTGTCGCCGTTGGAGAAGGTCAGCCCCGGCTTCAGCTCGCATTCGAAGAGCTTGTTGCTGGCGTCCGTGAACCGGCAGGACTTCGCGGCGTCGGGCTGCGGCGCGGTGCTGCCGGACGGGAAGCTCAGCAGCGTCTGGAAAACATTCCGCATCAATTCCCACGAGCCGTCCCAGGCGGCGGCCGGATCGAGGGTCGTGGGCTCGCTCATCGTACCGACCGAAATCTTCTGCTCACTCTGGGTGTCCTCGTCCGAGAACACGCCGCAACCGGCCAGCAGAGATATGGACGCTAGGGCTGCAGCGGCCTGCAGACTGGTCCGGTAGAACACGTGCACGCTCCTCGTTCAGCCATGGGTCGGCCGACCATACCGCAGCGCCCTGCCGGACAAAATGGAGGCCCGGCAGGGCACTTGACACATTTAGGAAGAAAACGCCCCAGGGTGCTCAATGCACTCCGGCATTGAGGAAGATACCCCCATCAACGACCAGCGTCTGCCCCGTGATCCAGTCCGATTGGCCGGAGGTGAGAAATGCGGCTGCTCCACCGATGTCCTCGGGCACGCCGAGCCTGCCCAGCGGATAGGCCGAGGCCGCCTCGGCCTCCCGGCCCTCGTACAGCGCCTGGGCGAATTTGGTCTTGATCACCGCGGGGGCGATCGCGTTGACCCGGACGACCGGCGCGAACTCGTGCGCCAGCTGCAGGGTCAGATTGACCATGGCCGCCTTGCTCATGCCGTAGGCGCCGATGAAGGGCGAGGGAGCGATACCGGCGACGGAGGCGATATTCACGATCGCGCCGCCGTTCTCCTTCTGCCAGGCCTTCCAGGTCTGCTGGGCGAAGCCGAGCGCCGAGATCACATTGGTCTCGTAGACCTTGCGCGCCACATTCAGGTCGAGCTCGGCCATCGGGCCGAAGACCGGGTTGGTGCCGGCGTTGTTGATCAGGAAGTCGACCCGGCCGAACGCCTCCATGGTGCGCGCCACGGCCGCCGCCTGGTGGGCCTCGTCGTGGGCCTTGCCCGCGACGCCGATCACCCGGTCCGCGCCGAGCGTCTCGACGGCCTCCTTGAGGGCGTCCTCACCACGGCCGGTGATGCACACCCGGTCGCCGCGGGCGACGAGCGCCTCCGCGATGCCGTAGCCGATGCCCCGGCTCGCGCCCGTGACCAGCGCGACCTTCCCGCTGTCCTGCACTTCTGCAGCCATGTCCGTCGTCTCCCGATTCAGTTGAGCGGTCCGCCGGCCACGTACATGACCTGGCCGGAGACAAAGCCGGCCGCGTCACCCGTGAAGAAGGCGATGGCGTTGGCGATGTCCTCGGGGTACCCGACGCGCTGGACCGGGATCTGGGTGGCGGCCGCGGCCTGGAACTCCTCGAAGCCCATACCGACACGGGCGGCGGTCTGACCCGTCATCTCGGTGACGATGAAACCGGGGGCGACGGCGTTGGCGGTGATGCCGAACTTGCCGAGCTCCTTGGCGAGGGTCTTGGTGAAGCCCTGCAGACCGGCCTTGACGGCGGAGTAGTTGGCCTGGCCACGGTTGCCGAGGGCGGAGCTGGAGGAGAGCGAGACGATACGGCCGAATCCGGCGTCCACCATGTGCTTCTGACAGGCCTTGGCCATCAGGAACGCGCCCTTGAGGTGCACGTTCATCACGGTGTCCCAGTCGGACTCGCTCATCTTGAAGAGCAGGTTGTCGCGCAGCACGCCCGCGTTGTTGACGAGGATCGTCGGAGCGCCGAGCTCGGCGGCGACGCGCGCGACGGCGGCCTCCACCTGGGCGCTGTCGGACACGTCGCAGCCGACCGCGATGGCCTTGCCGCCGGCCGTGGTGATCTTCTCGACGGTGTCCTTGCAGGCCGCCTCGTCGAGATCGAGTACGGCTACGGCGCGGCCCTCGGCCGCCAGCCGCAGAGCGGTGGCGGCGCCAATGCCGCGCGCCGCCCCGGTCACGACAGCGACACGCTGCTCGGTGGTGGACATGCTGGTTCTCCTCGCCCTTGGATGCAGCTCAGCCCGTACGTCCCACGTCCGGGGGTGAGCGACCGCTTAGTACCTTCAGCAGACGAGACGCTAGAAGCCCTGGCACTCGGTGTCAACGGCCCACCGGGTGCCCCCGGTCACTTACTTCACCAGCAGGGCGAGCAACCGCTCCACCTCGGCCCCCGGATCGGCCGTGAGACCGGTGTGCACCGGACCCGGCTGCACGACTGTCGAGCGCGGTGCGATCAGCCAGCGGAAGCGGCGGCCCGCGTCGTCGCGCGCCGCCTGCCCCGCGTCCTCGCCGCCGCGGCAGACACCCTCGACGGCCCGCAGTGCGGCCCGTACACCCGTCACATCGGCGTGCGGGTCCAGCGCCTTGAGCTTCGCCTCGTCCAGATGCGTACGGGCGGCGACAAACGATTTGGCGCGGCAGTAGACCACCACGCCGGCGTTGAAGCACTCGCCGCGCTCGACGCGCGGTACCACGCGCAGCAGCGCGTACTCGAAGACATGGCGCTCGCTCACCTGGCGTCGCCCCTTCCGGTCAGCCAGCCCGGGGCCCCCGAGGGCCTGTCCTTGCTGGGCGCGCCCAGGGTGATGCGCCTGTGGATGCCGGCCGCACGCGGCCACAGGGCCTCGACATAGGCGCGGCGCAGGGCGTCCGTGTTCGCGAAGCCCGGCTCGTCGACCAGCCACTCGTCGGGGACGTCGGCGGCGACCTCGGTCAGCAGCTCCTCGGTGACGAGCGGCGCGAGCTCGGCGGCCGCGGCCGCGATGTCCGGCTCGAAGGGAGCGAGGGCGTGGTCCGAGGCGTCGTACGGCTTGGCGGCGGAGGCCGCGGCCCCCGGCCAGTTGTGGTGCCAGATCATGGTGGCCCCGTGGTCGATGAGCCACAGGTCGCCGTGCCACACCAGCATGTTGGGGTTGCGCCAGGAGCGGTCGACGTTGTTGATCAGTGCGTCGAACCAGACGACCTTTCCGGCCTCGGCCGAGTCCACCTCGTAGGCGAGCGGGTCGAAGCCGATCGAACCGGGCAGGAAGTCCATCCCGAGGTTCAGCCCGCCGCTCGCCTTCAGCAGCTCCTGGACCTCCTGGTCGGGCTCGGCGAGACCGATGACCGGGTCGAGCTGGATGGTGACCAGTTCGGGCACCCGCAGCCCGAGCCGCCGCGCGAGCTGTCCGCAGATGACCTCGGCGACCAGGGTCTTGCGGCCCTGTCCCGCGCCGGTGAACTTCATGACGTACGTGCCGAGATCGTCGGCCTCTACAATTCCAGGCAGTGATCCGCCCTCCCGTAGGGGAGTGACGTAGCGGGTCGCGGTTACCTCTGTGAGCATTTTCCCAGGTTATCGGGCCCAACGTCCGGGCTTCACGAGCAACGATGCGGGCCGAAGCCCACTCCTCCGCCTCAACCCGGCATGAACCGTGGGGAGAATCCGGGGAGTTTCGGCTCCGAAACCTCACTCTCCTGCTGCCCAGCGGACGTTCGATGGCGCGCCCACGGCAGCGTTCCCAGCGGCCGCCGCCAGGCACTGGCCTGGCGGCGGAGGGGGCCGTCGCAGGGTCAGACGTTGGCGAGCGAGATCTCCGTGGACTTGATGAGCACGACGACCGAGGATCCCGAGGCGAGACCGAGGTCGGCGACCGCGTCCTTGGTGATCGCCGCGGTGAGGCCGCCGCCCTCGACGTCGACCTTGACGCTCGCCATGGCGCCACCCGCCGCCACGTCGCTCACCGTTCCGGGGATCTGATTGCGGATGCTCAGCCCGTCGACGGGGCCAGTGGCCAGAGCCACTTCGGTGGACTTGACGAGGGCGCGTACGGCGGAACCCTCGGCGATCCCCAGTCCCTTGACGGCCTCAGCGGTAATGGCGGCTGTGATGTCCTGCCCCCCGTCGAGGCGGACCTTGACGGTCGCCATGGCCTCTCCGGAGGTGACAGATGTGACGGTGCCGGGGATCTGGTTGCGAATGCTCAGGCCCATGAAGAAACACCTCGACTACTGGACGGAATGTCGGTTATATCCTGCAGCGCCTCCTGCACCCTACCTACACCCATAGCAGCCGTTCAGCCACGCATCGCAAGCGCCAGGGCGTCTCTGTGTCTGGCCTGGCAAACCGGAGGAGACCTGGCTGCCGCCCGATCACACAACAGGATGCCCTGCGCGGCGCAGTTGCTCGTTCCTCCAATCGCCATAGCACCTGCCATGGAGAATCGACTGATCAATTGCAAATGAGAGGAGAAACGCCATACGGTGTCGCACATGCAGTCCTACACCATCGGACAGGCGGCACGCCTGCTCGGCGTCAGTCCCGACACCGCGCGCCGCTGGGCGGATGCCGGCCGGGTCGCGACCCATCGCGACGACGGCGGCCGCCGTCTCATCGACGGCCGTGATCTGGCCGACTTCTCGGTCGAGGTCGCCCAGGGCGGCACCGGCGAGGAGGAGGTCTCGTACACCTCGGCCCGCAACGCCTTTCCCGGCATCGTCACCGCCGTCAAGCTTGGCGACGTCGCCGCCCAGGTGGAGATTCAGGCGGGTCCGCACCGGCTGGTCTCCCTGCTGACCCGGGAGGCCGTGGAGGAACTGGGTCTGGAGGTCGGCATGCAGGCCACCGCCCGCGTGAAGTCGACCAGCGTGCACATCGACCGCACCTGAGCAGCTGACACACACCTTCGTTCGCAGTGGCGTCGTCCGTCCCCGATGCGGCCTGTTCCTACCGCTTCACCAAGGAGTCCCGTCATGTCGTACGCCTTCACCCGGCGCCGTACCGCTGCCGTCGCCCTGACCGCGGCCCTGCTCGTGCCGCTGGCCGCCTGCGGCAGCGACGACGCGAAGAAGGACAGCGGCAGCGGCGCCAAGGCCACGGGGTCCGGAACGCCGAAGGCCGATCTGACCGTGCTGGCCGCCTCCTCGCTGACCGACGTCTTCAAGACGGCCGGTGCCGCGTACGAGAAGTCCCACTCGGGCACGAAGATCACCTTCTCCTTCGCCGGGTCGCAGGAGCTCGCCGCCCAGGTCAAGCAGGGCGCACCGGCCGACGCGCTGGTTACCGCCGACACCAAGAGCATGGACGGCGTGAAGGCGGACACCGGCACCCCGGCCGTCATCGCCAAGAACCGGCTCGTCATAGCGACCGTCGAGGGCAACCCGCACAAGGTCGACGAGCTCAAGGACCTCGCGGACACCAAGCTGAAGGTCGTCCTCCCCGCCCCCGAGGTGCCGGCCGGCAAGTACAGCAAGAAGATCCTCGACGCCCAGAAGATCACGGTGAAGCCCGTCTCGCAGGAGCCGAACGTCCGCGCCGTCCTCAGCAAGGTCGAGCTCGGCGAGGCCGACGCCGGTCTCGTCTACAAGACGGACGCCGAAACGGCCCCCGACAAGGTCGACGCGATCGAGATCCCCGACGCGCAGAACGCCGTCGCCTCCTACCCGGCCGCCACTCTGAAGACGTCCAAGAACGCCGAGGCCGCCGCGGCGTTCGTCGCGTGGCTGTCCACGCCCGAGGCGCAGAAGATCCTCCAGGACGCGGGCTTCCAGCAGCCGTAGTTCCGGCGACTGCTGTGAGGGGGCTGCCCGTTCCGGGGCACGGGCAGCCCCCTTTCACTCATCCATCACCCCGAGTCCCAGGGATCTGTGATGAAACGAATCCGCAGCCGCGCACCGGGCCCCCGCACGCCGATCACCCTGGCGATCCCCGCGCTGCTCGCCGTCGCGTTTCTGATGCTGCCGCTCATCGGGATCCTTGTCCGCACCGAGTGGGGCCAACTCGCGGACCATCTCACCGCTCCGGGTACCACCGGGGCGCTGCGGCTGTCGCTGCTCGTCTCGTTCTGGGCACTCGGCCTGTCTGTGGTCCTCGGCGTGCCGCTGGCGTGGCTGCTGGCCCGCGTGCCGTTCCCGGGGAAGGCGCTCGTCCGCTCCCTCGTCCTGCTGCCGATGGTGCTCCCGCCCACCGTCGGTGGTGTCGCGCTGCTGCTCGCCTTCGGGCGCCGAGGACTGCTCGGTCCCTGGCTGGAGGACACCTTCGGCATCACCCTGCCCTTCCACACCTCCGGAGCTGTCGTCGCCGCGACCTTCGTCGCCATGCCGTTCCTCGTGATCAGCCTCGAAGGCGCCCTGGGCGGACTCCGTCCCCGGTACGAGGAGACCGCCGCGTCTCTCGGGGCCTCTCCCCTACGGGTGTTCTTCACCGTCACGATGCCCATGGTCGCGCCCGGCCTCATCGCCGGGACGGCCCTCACCTGGGCCAGGGCACTCGGTGAGTTCGGTGCGACCATCACCTTCGCGGGCAACCTACCCGGCACCACCCAGACGCTGCCCCTGCAGGTGTACCTGCTGCTCCAGGACGAGCCGGAGGCAGCGACATCGGTCTCTCTGCTGCTGCTCGCCATCGCGATGCTGGTGCTCATCGCGCTGCGCGGTCGCTGGGCCGGTACGCCCGCCGTCCGCTTGCGCGAGTCCAGGCCCCCGGTGGACGAAGCCGAACCAGGCGTGGCCCCGGCCCCCGAGCCCGCCGAGGCACAGCGCGCGGCTCCGCAGGAGCGATGGTCCCTGCACGCCGAGGTCACCGGCTTCAATCGGCTCACCCTGGACGCCGAACCCGGCACCACCATCGCCGTCGTCGGCCCCAACGGCGCCGGCAAGACCACCCTGCTGCGCGCACTCCTGGGCCTCACCCCACGCGCCCACGCCGAACTCCGGCTCGGCGGCCACGATGTCTCCCCGCTCCCTCCGCACCGCAGGGGCGTGGCCTGGGTCCCGCAGGACGGCGCCCTCTTCCCTCACATGAGCGCGCTGGCCAACACCGCGTACGGGCTTCGCGCTCGCGGCGTCCCGCGCGCCGAGGCCCGTCGCAGCGCCCGGGAATGGCTGGACCGGCTCGGCGTCGGACACCTCGCCCATCGCAAACCGGCTCAGGTCTCCGGCGGGCAGGCCCAAAGGGTCGCCCTCGCCCGGGCGCTGGCAGCACGCCCCCGGCTCCTCCTGCTCGACGAGCCTCTTGCTGCACTCGACCAGACCACCCGCGCCCAGGTCCGGCACACCCTCCGCCGTCATCTCGACGGCTTCGGCGGCGTATGCCTGATCGTCACTCACGACCCCGTCGAAGCCATCGCGCTCGCCGACCGGGTCCTCGTCCTCGACGACGGACGTGCCCTGCAGGACGCCCCGCCCAGCGACGTGACCCGCCACCCCCGCTCCCCGTGGGTCGCCCGCATGCTCGGCCGCAACGCCTGGCCCGGCACCTCCACCACCGAAGGCATCCAACTCACCGGCGGTGGCACTCTCATCGTCGCTGACCCACTCCCGGTCGGTATTGGCGCCCTCGCGATCATCGCCCCGGAAGCCGTCGCCGTGCACCGCGACAAGCCCACCGGCAGCCCCCGCAACGTCTGGTCCGGCACCGTACGGGAGATCACCACCAGCGGGAGCCGGCTACGTGTCCTGATCACGTCGGAGCAGGCGCCGGACCTCGTCGCCGAGATCACCCCGCAGGCCGTCGCCGAACTCGGCCTCGTCGATGGAACTCCCGTCTGGACCAGCGTCAAAGCGACCGAAGCAACCGTAGTCGCCCTCTGAGCCGATCCCGTCGCGCGCGAACCGGGCGGAGACCAGCGAGCCGGAACCGGCGCGCACTCCTGTTTCACCAACGCGCATCAATAGACGTCGCGGACATACCGCTTGTCGGCGGCGAGCTGCTTGATGTACAGAGCCGCTCCGTCCTCGTCGAGACCGCCGTGGGTGACGGCGATGTCGCGCAGCGCCTGGTCGACGTCCTTGGCCATCCTCGCGGCATCGCCGCAGACGTAGAAGTGTGCGCCGTCCTGGAGCCAGGACCAGAGCTGGGGACCGTGTTCGCGCATCCGGTCCTGGACGTAGATCTTGGCGCGCTGATCGCGCGAGAAGGCGGTGTCGAGGCGGGTGAGGGTGCCGTCGGCGAGGAAGGCGGTCAGCTCGTCCTCGTAGTAGAAGTCGGTGGCGCGGTGCTGTTCGCCGAAGAAGAGCCAGCTGAGGGCTCGGTGGCCACGGGCCCGGCGTTCCTGGAGGAAGCCGATGAAGGGAGCCACTCCGGTCCCGGGGCCGACCATCACCATCGGCGTGTCGGCGTCTGCCGGAGGCCGGAAGTGCGGGGAGCGCTGGACGAAGACCGGAACCGGGGTGTCAGCCGCGGCGTCGGCGAGGAACGGCGAGCACACGCCCTTGCGGGGGTGGCCGTTCAGGTTCTCGTACCGGACGACGGAGACCGTCAGTGACACCTGGTGGGGGTCGATGAGCGGGCTGGATGATATCGAGTACAGGCGGGGCTGCAGGCGCTTGAGGACACCGGCCCACTCCTGCGGTGTGGCGCGCACGGGGTGCTCGGTGATGACGTCGACGGCCTGACGCCCCCAGGACCACCGGGCGAGCTCGCCCTTGTTGTCGGGGCGCAGCAGCTTCTTCAAGTCGCGGTCGCCGGAGCGCTCGGTGATGAATCCCAGCAGAGCCGGGGTGAGCCGGGTGATGTCCAGGTGCTGGTGCAGGGCGTCGGTCAGGGGAATCTCGCCGATGCCGGTGACGTCGACAGCGGCGGCAGGGTCGAGACCGGTCACGGCCAGCCATTCGGTGACGAGGTCGGGGCAGTTGACGGGGTGCACGCCGAGAGCGTCGCCGGCGTCGTAGACAAGCGGAGTCTCGCTGTCGCGAGTGTCGAACGTGAAACGGCGGACCTCCTTGCCCGCGCCGGACAGGCTGAGGAGCCGGTTGCCGGTCAGCCGGGCGGCGGCCGGGGCCGGCTTGGCGCTGCGGACTGGTACGGCAGCCGGGGCAGGGGCTGCACCGGTCGCCGGCTGGGCGGTGAGATTGGCGAGCACCTGGTCGAGCCACGCACGGGCCGAGGGCTCGTAGTCCGGTTCGCAGTCGGTGCGCGGGGCCAGGCGTACGGCTCCGAGCTCGTCCAGACGCGCGTCCAGGCGTCGGCCGTGGCCGCAGAAGTCGTTGTACGAGGAGTCCCCGAAGGCCAGGACCGCGTACCGCCTGCCGTCCATGCGCGGGATGTCGGCAGCGGTCAGGGCGTCCCAGAATCCGGATCCGTTGTCGGGTGCGTCGCCGTCACCGAAGGTGCTGGTGATCAACAGCAGATCGGCGGCGGGAGGGAGAGACCGGAGGTCCGCGTCGTCCATGCCGACGAGCGCAGCACGGTGTCCAGTTGCGGTGAGTCGGTCGGCGGTGGCCGCCGCGAACTCCTCCGCATTGCCCGTCTGCGAGGCCCACAGCACTACCACCTGACGGTCTTGGGAAGTGGCGTGGGCCGTCGGTGCCCCTGTGGTCTGCGGGGCACGCGAGTACATGCCGGCGAGCACACCGTTCACCCACCGCGCGTGTTCCTCGCGGAACGGCGCACCGGGCGGCAGCACGGGAACACCGGGCGCGCCGGATTCAAGTCCGGCGAGGAAGCCGACCAGGTATTGGCGTTCATGCTCGGCGAGAACAGGCGGTGGCGTGTCCCCCAGCCCGAAGACCGAGGCCGTGCTGGGCTGGACGGCGGTCGGCACGAGCGCGGCCGGCTCCTCGGCGGGGGCGGCAACGGGCGCCGGAGCCACAGCCACCGGAGTGGCGACCTTCGCCAGCGTCACCGCGCACACCTTGAACTCCGGCTGGAAAGAGATCGGGTCCACGGCGTCGCTCGTCACGGCGTTGATACTCAGGTACTCGCCGAACAGGTCGTTCCAGTGGAACGGCGCGAAGCAGCACCCCGGCCGCACCCGGTCCGTCACCACGGCCGGCAGCACGGCCCGGCCGCGCCGGGACGCCACCTCCACCGAGTCGCCCTCCCCGATCCCCAGCCGTTCGGCGTCCTCCGGATGGAGCTCGACAAACGGCGCCGGATTGAGCTTGTTGAGCTTGGCCACCTTGCCGGTCTTGGTGAGGGTGTGCCACTGGTGCTGGAGCCGGCCGGTGTTGAGGACGAACGGAAAGTCGTCGTCGGGCATCTCCGCGGCCGGAATGTGCGGACGGGCGAAGAAGACGGCCCGTCCGCTCGCCGTCGGGAATACCGGACCGCCGTCCTCGGCCAGATAGCGGATCGGGTTGCGGTCCGGGCCGTCGACGGACGCGGCGGGCCACTGCACGGGCGTGGCGCGCAGCCTCTCGTACGTCACACCGCGCAGGTCGTAGCCGGTCTTCGGGTTCGCGGCGCGCTTGATCTCCTCGAAGATCTCCTCGGCGCTGTCGTAGGAGAAGGCGTGCTCGTATCCCATCTCGCAGGCGATACGCGCGATGATCTGCCAGTCCGCGAGCGCCTGCCCCGGCGGGTCCACGGCCGGCTGAGCGAGGGTGAGACTGCGCTCGCTGTTGATCATTACGCCCTCGGTCTCGGTCCACAGGGCACCGGGCAGTGCGACGTCGGCGTAGGCGTTGGTCTCGGTGTCGGCGAACACATCCTGGGTGATGACGAGTTCGGCCGTCTCCAGCGCCTCGATGACGGTCTTGCGGTTGGCGACCGAGGCGACAGGGTTGGTGCAGATGATCCAGCATGCCTTGATCTCGCCCTCGGCCATGCGCTGGAACATCTCGACGGTGCCCTTGCCGGATCCGTCCTTGCGTACGGTGCCGGGCTCGAGGCCCCACAACTCCTCGACGAAGGCGCGGTCCTCGTCGACCAGCACCGACCGCTGTCCGGGCAGTCCGGGGCCCATGTAGCCCATCTCGCGGCCGCCCATGGCGTTGGGCTGGCCGGTGAGCGAGAACGGGCCGCTGCCCGGGCGGCATATCGCGCCGGTCGCCAGGTGCAGATTGATCAGGGCGTTGGTGTTCCAGGTGCCATGGGTGGACTGGTTGAGCCCCATGGTCCAGCAGCTCATCCACTCCCCGGCTTCGCCGATCCACTCCGCCGCCCGGCGAATGTCAACCTCCGGGATTCCCGTGATCTCGGCGACGGTCGCAGGCGGGTAGTCGGCCAGGAATTCAGGCATCGCCTCCCATCCATCGGTGTGCTCCGTCATGAAGCCGGCGTTCGTGTGACCGTTCTCGTACAGGAGGTGCAGCAGGCCGTTGAGCAGCGCGAGGTCCGTTCCGGGCTTGATCTGCAGGAAGAGACCGGCCTTGTCCGCGGTGGCACTGCGCCGCGGGTCGACGACGATCAGCTTCGCTCCCGCCTTCACTCGCTCCATCAGTCGCAGGAACAGGATCGGATGGCAGTCGGCCATGTTGGAGCCGATGACGAAGAAGACGTCCGCCTTCTCGAAGTCCTGGTAGGAGCCGGGCGGGCCGTCGGCACCTAGAGAGAGCTTGTAGCCGCTGCCCGCGCTCGCCATGCACAGCCGGGAGTTGGACTCGATCTGGTTGGTGCGCACGAAGCCCTTGGCCAGCTTGTTCGCCAGGTACTGCGCCTCCAGGCTCATCTGCCCGGACACGTAGAACGCGAAGGCGTCGGGCCCATGCTCGTCGATGATGGTCCGCAGTCTCTGCGCCGTGCTGGTGATCGCCTCGTCCACACTCGCGGGTATGGGCTCAGCCCCGCGATCGTTGCGCACGAGTGCGGTGGTCAGCCGGCCGGGGGCAGCGAGCATGTCGGCCGTTGTCGCGCCCTTGGTGCACAGCCGGCCGAAGTTGGCCGGGTGTGCCTTGTCGCCCGATGCCTTGAGCACCTTGCGCCGGCCGTCGGCGCCGGACGCGATGTCGAGGACCATCCCGCAGCCCACACCGCAGTACGAGCAGACCGTCCGAACCCGGGCGCTACCGGTCCGCGACTCCTGTGTGGTCACCGGGTGGCCCCTCTGTGGATCGGATCGTCCCCCCGACGGTACGAAATGCCCGTTACGCCTATGTGACCCCGGCCGATCATGGGCGGTAACGCCCGTCACACACCCGCTGGACCAGCACTGTGAGATCGAGCAGAATCGTGCATGTGCCAGGAAAAACTGCCCGTGCTCTCGCAAGTACCATGCATTTGCGCCACGCGGGATGCATCTGTGGATCGGGAAGCCGAAGGACCGCAATCGCGTGCTCGGCCGGTTCGCCGCACTGGTGGCCGTCCGCGCCGCCCGCCACGGCCGCCCGCTGAGCCCCGACGACCCGCCTGGCCCGACCGAACTCGGAGCCGGCACTCCGGACAGCCGGCTGGCATCTGACGGAGTACGACGACGTCGAGGCCCACTTCCTGGCCCCGGCGGTCCTGGCCCGCTGACGGGCCGCACGGCTGGGGAGAATCCTCGTCGTTCGGGGAGGACCGGGCGAGCAGTCTCCTGCGCCACGAGATCCGCTTCCTAAGAATTCCCTGAGGACATGAGCTCTTTGCTCCGTCGGCGCGTACAACCCTAGGAACCGGCCACTGGAGGGTCGGCCAGGGACCGTGAGAGCAAGGGAGCCAGCATGACCGGATCGCAGGGACCGTCGCGGACCGTCACACGCCGCACCGTCGTCGCCGCGGTGGGCGGAGCCGGTCTGGCCGCCGTCGCCCTGACCGCGTGCGGCAGCTCGGACGACGGCGGGCAGTCGGTGGCGGACAAGTCACCAGGCGCAACCGGCGGTACAACAGGCGGCACAACGGGCGGCGGCGCAGCCGCAGGCAAGGAGGTCGCCAAGACCGCGGACATCCCCGAGGGCGGCGGCAAGGTCATCGGCGATGTCGTGGTCACACAGCCGAAGCCGGGCGAGTTCAAGGCGTTCTCGTCCAAGTGCACGCACCAGGGCTGCGCGGTGAAGGGCATCTCGGACGGCGTCATCAACTGCCCGTGTCACAACAGCCAGTTCAGTGTGGAGGACGGCAGCGTCAAGAAGGGGCCCGCGACCTCTCCGCTGCCGCCCGCCTCGATCACTGTCGACGGCGGATCGATCAGGCTCGCGTAGTACGGCGGGGCCGTTTCCAGACCGCCAGCACATCGTCGGTCGTGGCGATCGTCGCGACCAGGGCGAGCGTGTTGCGGACCATCGCGGGGGTGTAGTCGGCCGGCACCCCCGCGATGGCGTCATGCGGAACCACCGCCGTATAGCCGAGGTTGACCGCGTCGAAGACGGCGTTGGGGATGGCGACGTTCGCCGAGACCCCGGTGATGACGAGCGTGCGGCAGCCCAGGTTGCGCAGCAGCGCGTCGACGTCCGTGCCGGAGATGGGCGACAGACCGTGCAGCCGCCGTACGACGATGTCCTCGTCCCCGACCTCGATCGGTGGCGCGATCCGTACGGCGCTCGTGCCGCAGAGCTGCTGGACGGGGAGCCGGGCGGCCGCCGTGAAGAGGCGGGCGTTGTGGTTGGCGCCGCGTCCGTCGGGACGCCGCTCGGCCACCGCGTGCATGACCTGCACATCCGCCTCATGTGCGGCCGCGACCAGCCGGGCGGCCTTGTGCAGCGCGCCGGATGACCGTGCCTGCGCTGCGAGTTCGGGCAGCGCGCTGTCCGTGCCGACAACGCCCTGCTGGCACTCGACGGTGAGCAGCACCGTGGTGGCCGGGTCGAGCTGCGCCGCGAGCTGTTCGAAGGACGGCACGACGTCCCCTCTCGTCCGGAAGCACGGGCGAAGCGCCGGGCGCGTGACAGTAACCGCCATTGCGTGATGACGGAAGAGCCCCCATGATTCCTGACACACAGTCAGCTTCACGGAGGGGGCCGCGTATGGCCGTCACACAGCGCCGGGGCCGTCGCATCATGATGACGCCCGCCGAGCTGGACGAATTCCTGACCCAGCAGCGCACCTGCCGCGTGGCCACCGTCTCCTCGGACGGCCACCCGCATGTCAGCGCGCTGTGGTTCGCATGGGACGGCACGTCGCTGTGGCTGTACTCGATCACGCCCAGCCGCCGCTGGGCTCAGCTGCGGCGGGATCCACGGCTGGCGGTGGTGATCGATGCCGGGGAGGAGTACGGGGACCTGCGCGGCGTCGAGCTCTCCGGCATGGCGGTGTTCGTGGGCGAGTCACCGCGCACGGGGCAGCCGTGCCCGGAACTGGACGTGCCGGAGGCCCTGTTCGCGCGGAAGAACTTCGGCCTGGACGAGATGCCCCACGACGGCAGACATGCGTGGCTACGGCTGACGCCGGACGCGATTGCGTCGTGGGACTTCAGAAAACTGGCGTCCCTGTGACGCGCCGGATGGCGGCCCGGCTGCGGTCCCGGCCAGTTCTGTGAGGGCCGTGTGACGTCAGGCGGTCCGACCGGCCGGCGGGTTCGGCCCCTCCCGCCCCGCCGCCCGGCGCAGCGCCGCGGCCGACGCCCTGATCGACGGGCGGCGGTCGGCGTCCGTCCGCCACACCGCGTAGATGTGCCTGCGCATCAGCTGCCGTACCGGTACGAGCCGCACCCCCTCGGGCACCCACGCTCGTCCCAGCCTGGGTGTGACACACACGCCGAGCCCCGCCTCGATGAGCGCCAGCTGTGTGTGGTGCTCCTCCGCCATGTGCGCGATCCGCGGCTCGAAGCCCTTCGAACGCAGCGTGAACATGAGCCACTCGTAACAGAATTCGCCTTCCGGCCAGGACACCCAGTCGTCGTCGGCGAACTCCTCCAGATCCACCTCCGCCCGGCCCGCCAGCGGATGATCCGCCGGCATCGCGACATCGGGGATGTCGTCGAGCAGATGAGCCTGCGCGAGCCCGCCGGGCACGGGCAGCTTCTTGTTGCTCCAGTCGAGTACGACCGCGAGGTCGAGGTCGCCCCTGATCACTTCTCTGATCGCCTGCTCGGGCTCCAACTCGCGTGAACGGACGCGCAGTTCGGGGTGGTCGGCGCGCAAGGACGTCAGCGTCGCGGGCAGCAGTCCGCGGGCGGCGGTCGGAAAGGCTCCGATCCTGACCTCGCCGACGACCTGCCCACGCTGCGCCTCGATGTCCGACTGGGCGAGCTCGACCTGGGACAGGATGCGCGCGGCATGATCGGCGAGCAGCTGACCGGCGTCGGTGAGCCGGACCCCGCGTCCGTTCTTCGCCAGCAGCTGCTGGCCCACCTCCCGCTCCAGCTTCGCCATCTGCTGGGAGACGGCAGAGGTCGTCACATGCAGCCCGTCCGCCGCCCCGCTGACCGAGCCGTGGCGGGCCAGCGCATCCAGTGTCCGCAGGCGCTCCAGATTCAACATGTAAGCGATGCTAATCGAAGGGAGTAAATAATTCTCGCTTGTCCTACGAGATCGGACCGGCCAGGGTGGACGGCATGAGCACCGTCGCCCCCTCCCGGGCTTCCTCCTCGGCCGCCACCTCCCCCACCGCCGCGCCCTCCGATTCCGGACGCCGCCGGCTCGACTGGCGCATCCGCTTCGCGCTGCTTTCCACGGTGTGGGGCTTCAGCTTTCTGCTCATCAAGGTCGGCACAGGTGGCTTCGCCCCCTTTCAGGTCACCTTCGGCCGGCTCTTCTTCGGGACAGCGGTGCTCGCCGTCGTGATGCTGGTGCGGCGCGACCGGCTGCCGCGCGGGGTCCGCACCTGGATGCATCTCGCCGTGGCCGCGTTTCTGCTCAACGCGCTGCCGTTCTCGCTGTTCGCCCACTCCGAGCTGACGATCCCCTCCACGCTCGCCGGCATCTGCAACGCCACCTCGCCGCTGTGGGGCATGGTCCTGTCCCTGGTGGCGCTCTCGGAGGACCGGCCCACCCGCCGCCGGGTCGCCGGACTCGGCATCGGCTTCCTGGGCGTGCTGACCGTGCTCGGCGCCTGGCAGGGCTTCTCCGGACTCGACTTCGGCGGCACGGCGATGGCGCTGCTCGCCTCGCTGAGCTATCCCGTCGGCTGGATCTATGTCCGCCGCACCCTGGCCGGCAGCAGCCACTCCCACCTCTCGCTGACGGGGGCTCAGCTGCTGCTCGCCACGGTCCAACTTGCCGTGGTCACACCGCTGTTCACTGCCCTGCCGACGTCGTTCCCGCTGCTCCCGCTGCTGGCGGTGGTCGCGCTCGGCGCGCTGGGTACGGGGTTCGCGCTCCTCATGCAGTACGGCCTGGTCGCCGAGGTCGGCCCGACGACCGCGCAGATGGTCACGTACTTCATTCCGGTCATCGCCACGGCCGCGGGTGTCACGGTCCTGGACGAGCAGCTCGGCTGGAACACCCCGGTGGGCGCGCTGATCGTCCTGGCGGGCGCGGCCCTGACCCAGAGCAGGCCGAAGGCACCCGCGTTCACCGCCGCTCAGCCGTAGCTGCGCGCGGGCCCCGGCCCGGCCGCGGCCGCCACCGCGTCGGCGACCGGCCCGATGTCGTCCATCGTCAGGTCCGAGACGGTGAGCCGGACGCCCGGTGGCGCGGACATCCGGAACCGCGCCCCGGGCGCGACCGCAAACCCTGCGTGCAGCAGCCGCGCCACGGCGCCGGTCTCGTCGGCAACGGGCACCCAGACATTCATGCCGCTGCGGCCGTGCGCCTCGATACCGCGCTCGGCCAGTGCCCGTACAAGCGCGTCGCGCCGTTCTCCGTACGAGCGCGCCACCACCGGCGGATCCACCGCGCCCGAGATCCACAGCTGTACGACCGCGCGCTGCAGCAGCCTGCTGACCCAGCCGGGACCGAGACGCTGCCGCCCCATGACGCGGTCGACGGTGACGGCGTCACCGGTCAGTACGGCGACGCGCAGATCGGGGCCGTACGCCTTGGCCGTGGAGCGCACGAACGCCCAGCTGTCCGTGACCCCGGCCAGTGGGTGCAGCGGCAGATCGACGATGGCGTGTCCGTGGTCGTCCTCGATGAGCAAGGTCCGAGGGAACCGGGCGAGCACGGCACGCAGTTCACGCGCGCGTGCCTGGCTCACCGCGGCGCCGGTGGGGTTCTGCGCCCGGTCGGTGACGATGAATGCGCGGGCCCCGCCCGCGAGCGCCCTTTCCACTTCGCTCGCCAGCGGCCCGTCGTCGTCGAGCGCCACGGCCACGGGCTTCAGCCCCAGCGCGGGCACCAGGTCCAGCAGGCTGCCCCAGCCGGGGTCCTCGACGGCGACCGTGTCACCGGGCTTGAGATGCGCGGCGAGCACGCGCTCGATCGCGTCCAGCGATCCGGAGGTGACGGCGACCGGCCCGTCGGGCACGCCGTCGGCGTCCATTCCTGCGCGGGCGAGCCGGGCGAAGTCCGCGTCGACGGGAGCCTGGCCGTACAGACCGGGTTCTTGCGCATTGCGCCGGGCCGCTGCGGCGAGCGCGTCGTGCAGCGGCGGCAGCAGCGCGGGGTCGGGGTTCCCCTCGCCGAGGTCCCGTACGCCGGGCGGTGCCTCGACCCGGATGGTCCCGCGCGCGGTACTGGCCGGCCGCGGGCGCACCCGGCTGCCCTTGCGTCCGGCGGTGTCGATCACTCCACGCTCGCGCAGGGTCCGGTACGCGGACGCGACGGTGTTCGGGTTGACGCCCAGTTCGGTGGCCAACTCTCGCATGGGGGGCAGTAGCTGGCCCGGTTCCAGCTCACCGGCGCCGACCGCGCGCTCGACGCTGGCGGCAATCTCCGATGCGCGACGTCCAATAATCCGATACTCTCCTAGCACAAACGAGATTATGCACTAGTGCAATGGAGTACGCAATGCCGGACGCTTACGAGCCGACCGAACGCACCGTCCCCACACGTGCGAAGGAACGCGCCGCGTACGACCGCGAGCTGGTCCACTCCATACTCGACGAGGCGTACGTCTGCCACCTCGGCTTCGTCCGCGACGGCGCGCCGGTCGTCCTGCCGACGCTGTTCGCCCGCGTCGACGACCACCTGTACGTCCACGGCTCGACGGGCTCCCGCCCCCTGCGTATGGCGGCCGAACCGGACCCGGGCCTCGCGGTCTGCCTGACGGTCACCCACGTCGACGGTCTGGTCCTGGCGCGCTCGGCCTTCCACCACTCGATCAACTACCGTTCGGTCGTGGTTCACGGCACGGCTCACCAGGTCACCGACCCGACCGAAAAGCGCACGGCTCTCGACGCCCTGGTGGACCACGTGGTCCCGGGCCGCTCCCGCGACTCCCGCCCCGCCAACGCGAAGGAACTCGCGGCGACGGCGGTCCTGCGCCTGAACCTCACGGAGGTCTCGGCCAAGCTCCGCACCGGCGGCCCGAACGACGACCCCGAGGACGCGACGCTCCCGTACTGGACGGGAGTGGTCCCGCTGACGATCCACCAGGGGACCCCGGTCCCCGCGCTCGAGCTGGGCGCGTCGATCACAGTCCCGGAATATCTGCGGGCCGGCTGAGGGAGATCAATCCGGCGAGCAGCAAGGGGAGGTGGGGCAAGCCCGCCGCAGGCGGCCTTGCCCCGTACCCCGCCACTACCTCCGCGTCTCCGCCGCCGCCAACCCTCCAACGGCTCCCAGCAGCAGCAAAGTCCCCCCGACCGTCGCCCCGGTCACCCGCTCCCCCAGCGCCGTCACCGCGATCACCGCCGCGCTCACCGGCTCGAGCAGCATGATCACCGAGACCGTCGCGGCCCGCACCACCGCCGCTCCCGCGAAGTACAGGGCGTACGCCAGCGCCGTCGGCACCGCCGCCACATACGCCAGCAGCCAGACCACACGCCCCAGTTCCGCCGTGTGCGGCAGCAGCCCTTCGGCGAGAGCCATCGGCAGCAGTCCCACCGCGCCGATCGCGAACGCCCACGCCGTCGTGGCGAGCGCGTCGCCACCGCCGTCCCGCCCCAGCCACCGTGTCAGCAACGTGATCGCCGCGTACCCGGTCGCCGAAACCAGGGCGAGCGCGACGCCGAGCGGCCGTACCGTCCCGCCCTCACCGCCCAGTACGAGGACGAAGAGACCGGCCAGCGCCCCGGTGACGGCCACCACGCCGCCCCGCCCGAGCCGCTCCCCCATCAACAGGCGCGCGCCCACCGCGATGAGCACGGGCCCCGCGCCCAGCGTGACGACCGTGCCCACCGCAAGCCCGGTCGCCTGGACGGCGGCGAAGTACGCGCTCTGGAAGAGGGTGAGCCCGAGGCCCGTGGCGAGAATCCGCAGCAGCCGACGTCGCCGTGGCTCGGCCGAAACCGCGCCGGCCGTACGCCGCGCCCGCACCGCCAGCGCACCCAGCAGCAGCACAAGTCCCCCGGCGCAGCGCCAGAACGACAGCGCGAGAGGGCCGAGATCGCTCACTTCGAAGACCAGCGAGGCAGCCGCGCCCGCGGTCCCCCACGCGACTCCGGCGAAGATCAGATAGATGAGGCTCCGCCCGACGGACACACCGACGGCAGGAGCGCAGGAAAGATTCGACACGTGACTTCTCCGTGTGAAGAACGGGATGGATGATCGCTCGGCTCCGTCACGCGGGCAGCGACGAACCGCTCGGGAACACCCCGAGCCCGGTCTTCGTCAGAGAAGGGCCGCCCGCGCTAAGCGGCAGGCGGCGGAAGTACGGTCAAATGCATGATGGTCAACCTAAGGGGCGACTTGCGGTGCCGACAACTCTCCACCGGCCACGCCACCACCGGTGACGCCGTCCACGGTCACCCCGTCCTCGACGGCCGCGGACTGACCCGGCCCGCCCCCCGCCACGGGCCCCGACGCAGCCTTCGGCGCCTGTGACTGCGCGATGAACGCCCCGACCAGCACCACCGCACCACCCAGAATCTGCGGCGCCGACAGATGCTCCCGCAGCAGCACCCACGCCAGCACCGTCGCGATCACCGCCTCCAGGCACGCGACCACACCCGCCACCTGCGGCGAGAGCCTGCGCACCGAGACGACTCCGGTGACATACGCGAGCACCGTGGCGATCAGCACGATCCAGCCGAGCAGCAGCGCCGCCGGCACCTGGGTGCCGCCCATGTCCGCGCTCCCGCCGAGCAGCGAGAAGTCCATGCCCCACGGCCGCGCCAGCAGCGTCAGCACCACCGCGCCGATGAGGAGTCCGTACGCGATCACGCCCAGCGGATCCGCCGCGTCGTCGCCGTCCCCGCCGTGGTCGGACAGGACGAAGTAGCCGACCTGGCAGCACGCCGCGGCGAGCGCGAGCAGCACACCGAAGGCGTCGAAGCCGAGCCCCGACCACACTTCGACGACGCACGCGAGACCGGCGACCGCGAGTACCACTCCGAGAGCCGCGGCACGGGTGACCGGCCTGCGCTGCACGAAGCGGACCCAGCCGAGCACCAGCGCGGGGGCGAGATATTCGATGAGCAGCGCGACGCCGACGGGAATCCGGGAGATCGCCGCGAAGTAGCAGGCCTGCACGCCCGCGACGGCGAGCAGCCCGAAGCCGGCGAGCAGCGCGGGCCTGCGCCGTACCAGGTCACGGTGGCGCCAGGCCACGGGCAGCATGACCAGCGCGGAGCCCGCCACGCGCAGCCAGACCACATGCAACGGGTCGAGACCCGCCTCGATCAGCGGCTTGGCCGCCACCCCTGATCCACCGAATGCGAAGGCCGAGCCCAGGGCGAGTCCCAGGCCGGCGCTCCTTCCCTGAGACGCGTGCATCGGCACATCATGTCAGCGCCGGTCAGGACCGTCACCCCTGTGACACATGTCGAGACAACGCGGCCAACCGCCCGGCCAGCAGTTCCACGTCAACTCCCGCCCGCCCGAGGACCTCCACGGCCCGGCATTCGCGGTCCGCGGCGATACCGGCGAGCAGATCGACGCCACCGGCCCGCGCCCCGCCGCGCAGCCCGGCGCGCTCGATGGCACTCTCCATCGCGACGACCGCCGACGGCGACCACCCCGGCACCTCCGCATGCCTGTCACGTACGGCGCTGCCCCGTACGCCAGGAACCGCGCCGGAGTGCTCCACCGAGCCCTGCCAGCGCAGCCCGTATCCGATGCTGCGCTGTACGAGATAGCCGAGCACCCGCGCCACCTGCGCCACGTCGCCGAGCGCGGTCCGCACCCCGGGGTCCGTCTCGATCAGCGAGTGCAGAAGATGTGCCGTGTCGATCTGGCGGTCACCGTCGCGCAGTGCCCTCCTGCGCGCAGCCGCGACCACCGACGCCAGCTCCACCGTGAGTTTGGCGTCGATCTCCGTGCGGGTTGCGGGCTGTTGAGGCACCCACGGGGTAGGGCTTTGCACGTCTTCCACCACATCAGCTTCCGGAGGCCCGGGCGTCCCCGCCGGGGCCCATTTGCGCATCCCACGGAGGTTGCGCACGTGCGACCGGTTTCTCCTCCTTGCGGATGAGATCGGGACAGTTCTCCCCGAGGCCCCCTCCCCCCGAGAGCCGTCGAGTAGAACTGACTGTTCATCAGTATTGAATGTTCGCGCAGGCCCGGCTACGTTCCGCGGCACCGAGACCCGACATGAAGGGGTGGTCGTATGGCCGAAGTCAGCGCCGAGGCCCGTATCGAGGCGCCGGCCGAGAAGGTCTGGGCCCAGCTCACGGACTTCACCAGCTACGGCCAGTGGAACGCCACCCACACCAGCTTCCCCAAGGGCGGACCGGCGACGCTGGAGCTCGGAACCACCTACGAGGAGAACATGAAGCTCATGGGCTTCCCCGCCGAAGTGGCCTGGACCGTGGACGAGTTCGAGTCGGGCCGGGTGCTGGGGATCAAGGGAAAGGGGCCGATGGGGGTCAGCGTCGGCAACCGCTACACCCTCACCCCGGACGGGGACGGCACGAAGGTGCGCATCGACGGGGAGTTCACCGGCGCCGCCGTGTCACTGATGGCCGGAAAGCTCAAGGACTCGGCGACCGCCGCGCTCAATGAGTCGCTGCGCAAGCTGGGTGGCCTCGTCGCCTGAGACCGCTGACACGGAAAGGGCCCCGCGCGGCTGCACGGGACCCTTCTCGCGCCACGACTCAGCATTCGTCGACAGCGTTCGTCGGCTCAGCGTTCGTCGACTCAGTGTTCGTCGGCGAGGATCAGATAGAGCTTCTTACGGGCTTCGTTGATCACGGCGACAGCCTTCTGCCGCTGCTCGGCGCTGCCGGTCTTCCAGACCTGGCCGAAGGCTTCCATCAGACCGAAACCGGCCTGCCGGATCTCATTGACCGTGTCCCAGTCGACTCCGCGCCCGACCTCTTCCCACGGGGCCTCGGGCCCCGATTCGGCCTCGGTGCGCCCCGAGTCGGTGAGCGTGAACAGCTTCTTGCCGCCCTCGCTCGCGCTGGTTATCAGACCTTCGTCCTCGAGCAACTGGAGCGTCGGATACACCGAGCCCGGGCTGGGCCGCCAGGCCCCTCCACTGCGCTCCCCGATCTCCTGGATCATCTCGTAACCGTGCATCGGACGGTCCTTCAGCAGCGCCAGGATCGAGGCGCGCACATCACCGCGCCGCGCCCTTCCCCGACCGCCGCCACGACCGCGTCCGCCACCGAAGGGCCCGCCGAACGGCGGTCCGAACGGACCGAATGCCCCCCGGCGCCCCTCGAAGTCGCCCCGACCCTGATGGCCGGGCCCGCAGTGCCCATGCCCCTGTCCATGTGAACGCATCGCTACGCTCCTTCCATCGTTGATCTGTCGCGATGCGTCAACGATATATCGGAACCTGTCGCCTGACAACACCCAATCGGTCCAGCGAGCCCGAATTGGCCTTGGCCTGCGGCTTTGTGCCGGCCCTACGGTCGCTCCATGCGGATTCGAATCGTCGACGCCTTCACCGACCGTCCCTTCAGCGGCAACCCCGCCGGAGTCCTGCTGCTGGACTCCGACCACTTCCCGGACGACTCCTGGCTCCAGCACGTGGCGACGGAGGTGAACCATGCGGAGACGGCCTTCGCCCACCCGCTCCCCGCCGGCGGCGCGGCCGACTGGGCGCTGCGCTGGTTCACCCCCGCCACCGAGGTCGACATGTGCGGCCACGCCACGCTGGCCAGCGCCCATGTCCTGCACACCACCGGCACCGCGAGCGGCACGGTGCGCTTCACCGCACGCTGCGGCATCCTGACCGCCACCGCCCACGAGGACGGCACCATCACCCTCGACTTCCCGACGTCCCCACTGACGGAGGTAGCGATCCCGGAAGGCATCAGCGAAGCGCTCGGCGCCGACGTGCTCTCGGCGCACGACACCGGCCCGCACATCGGCGATCTACTGGTCGAGCTCGCCGACGAGAAGGCCGTACGAGAGCTGACTCCGGACATCCGCGCTCTTGTGGACCACTCCGAGCGCGGCATCATCACCACGGCCGCCGCCGCCGATCCGGCCGGCGGCCACGACTTCGTATCGCGCTGCTTCTTCCCCCGGGTCGGCATCGACGAGGATCCGGTCACCGGCAGCGCGCACACGGCTCTCGCGCCGTTCTGGTCGGCCCGTCTCGGCCGCTCCGAACTGACCGGCCTGCAGGCCTCCGCCCGCTCCGGCCTGGTACGCACCTCCCTGCAGGGCGAGCGCACCCTGCTGACCGGTCACGCCGTGACCGTCATCGACGGCGAGCTGCTGACCGCACCCTGATCCGCACACACCAAGGGGCGTACGGCAACTGCCGTACGCCCCTTCAGCCCGCTCCCGTCGCTCTGCACTCGTTCTTCAGCCCGCCCCGCTCATGGCGTGGGCAGCCACTCCACCTTCCCGGCCAGCAGCGCATAGCCGACGAATGCCACGATGTCGAGCAGCGCATGCGCCGCCACCAGCGGCCCCACCCGCCCCCACCGCCGGTAGAGCAGCACAAAGACCACGCCCATCACCATGTTGCCGATGAGCCCGCCGATGCCCTGGTAGAGGTGGTACGAACCGCGCAGCACCGAGCTCGCCACCAGCGCCGCCATCGGCGTCCAGCCCAACTGCCCCAGCCTGCGCAGCAGATAGCCGACGACGATCACTTCCTCCACCACGGCGTTCTGGAGCGCCGAGAGGATCAGCACGGGGTACTTCCACCACACCTCGGGCAGCGCCTCCGGCACCACGGTGAGGTTGAACCCGGAAGCACGCGCCACCAGATAGAACGCGAGCCCGGCGCCGCCGATACCGGCCGCGACCAGCGCTCCACGCCCCAGATCACCCCATGGCCGGCTCCGGTCGAAACCGATCGACCGCAGCCCCACGCCCTCCCGCAGCAGCAGATGCGCGACGAGCAGCACAGGCACCAGGGCCGTCGCGATGTCGAACAGCTGCCAAGCGAGATCGAGCCAGGGCCGCCCGGGAGCGTACGACCCGTTCAGCGTCGCCGCCTGGTCCCTGAGCCCGCCCGGTTTCGTCAGCGACCCGACAAAGCTGATCAGCGCCGACACCGCGCTCGCACCCAGCGAGAGCGCGAGTACGAGCAGTGTCTCGGATCGCAAGATCCTTCGTGACATGCCCTCCTGGGGAAGAGAATCGGCCACGCGTCCCGCCTCCGCCTGCACACCTGCCTCCAGTTGAGTAATCCCGCCCTCATCCCCATCCTCGCCCCGCTAGGGTCTCGAATACAGGTGCGAAGATCGCGCGCGACAGGCCGGGGGACGAGCGCCATCGTGATGACGCGGTCCCCTTTTTCCTTGTTCGTCGTTCAAGGAGGGGCACCACCGCATGGGACGTCACAGCTTGCCCGACGACGAGGCGCCGGACGGCAGCAGGTCCGGTCCTCGTGTGCGCCGCCGCACGGTCGTCGTCGCCACGGTGCTCGTACTCGCAGTGGCTGCGGGGACGGGCGTCGCAGCGCGGAGCGGCCTTCTGTCCTTCGCGAAGTCGTGCGAGGGCTCGGCCGTACACCTGGACCTCGTCGCCTCGCCCGACATCGCCCCGTCCGTGCGCGAGATCGCCGACCGGGCCCGCAGGGAGAAAATCACCTCCGACGGCCAGTGCATGGACATCCGGGTCACCGCCCGCGAGAACCACCAGGTCGCGCGGGAGCTCGCCGAAGGCCGGGTCAAACCCGACTACGAGCTGTGGCTGCCCGACTCCGGGGTCTGGGCCGAGCGGGTCAAGGCACTCGGGGACGGCGTGCCCCTGACGCCGGCCGGCAATGTCGCGCTCTCCCCCGTCGTCCTGGCCGCGGTGCAGTCGGCGGGTACGACGCTCGGCTGGCCGGAGAAGACATACACCTGGGCAGAGTTGGCGGCGGCCGGTGGAGCGCAGGGCGCCGTGCGCCTCGGCGCCGCCGACCCCGCGCGCAGCACGACCGGGCTGCTGGCGCTCGCGAGCATCTCCCAGTCCGTGGCGACGGAGGGCCCGGACGCCGACACCAAGGTCGCGGCCACCGCCAAGCTGCTCTCGCAGCGGGTCTCCGCCGCGGACTCGCAGGTCGTACGCACCCTCGCGCCGGACGACTCCTCGAACGGCGATTCCCGGCGCAACCAGGCCGCGTTCCTCTCCGAGCAGGCCGCCTTCGCTCACAACTCCGCCGCCGACGGCGCGCGCGACCTCGAGCTCTTCTATCCCGAGGACGGCACACCGCAGCTGGACTATCCGTACAACCTGGTCGACGAGAGCGAGCTGAGCACCGACGAGGGGCGGGCCGCCACGCGCTTCCTGGTGCTGCTGGGTGAGGCGGAGTCCCAGCAGACTCTCAGGTCGCACGGCTTCCGTCTGGCCGGCGAGAAGGCCGCGGAGAGTTTTGTACACACGGCGGGCGGCCGCGACCCGCAGCCGTACGCCAACCAGGCCGCCGCCGGGGCCCCGTCGTCGGATGCCCTCCAGGAGACGCTCGGCATGTGGACCATCACCGTGCAGAGTGCCCGGCTGACCACGGTCGTCGATGTCTCGGGCTCGATGCAGTCGCCGGTGCCGGGCCGTGAACCCGACAGCCGGCTCGATGTCACCAAGGCCTCGCTGCTCCAGGCGCTCGACCAGTTCACGCCGGAGGACGAGATCGGACTGTGGGAGTTCGCCACCGGGCTCGACGGTGCGCACGACTACCGCAAGCTGGTGGCGACGGCCCGGCTCGGCGCCCGGGTGGACGGCGGTACCCAGCGGGCACGGCTCTCCAAGGCATTCAAGGCGCTCGCTGCCGTGCCGAACGGTTCGACCGGTCTGTACGACACGACGCTGGCGGCCTACAAGGAGGCCCGGGAGACCTACGTCAAGGGCAAGTTCAACGCCCTGGTCGTCCTCACCGACGGCTCGAACCAGGACCAGTTCAGCATCTCCCGCAGTGCGCTGATCTCCGAGCTCAGGACGCTCTCCGACACGGAGCGCCCGGTACCGCTGATCGCCATCGCGGTCGGGCCCGACGCGGACCGGAGGGAGGTCGACCAGATCGCCAGGGCAACGGGCGGCGCGGGCTACCAGGTCACCGACCCCGCCGAGATCCAGGCCGTGATCCTGAAGGCGATCATGGCGGTCGGGCAGACGGGACAACCCTCCGCCCAGAATTGAGTGTCAGAACTGAGCATCGGGGACGGCGCCCGAGCCCGGGGCCGAACCCGGGAAGCCCACCGGCCAGGTGTGCACCGGCTCCCCCTGATGCATCAGCTCGCTGTAGCGCCGGGTGGTGGCGGCCAGGGCGGCGTCCCGTTCCAGACCGGCCTCCAGGGCCCTGTGGAAGGTGTCGGCCTGCCACGAGGCCCCGTTCACCCGCCGCTTGCACCGCTCCTCGATGACGTTGAGGTAGTAGTCGCGGTCTGCGGGCTCGACGTGCCACGCGTCGAGCCCCGCTGCGGCCAGCGGCAGCAGTTCGTCCCGTACGAGCTTGACGGCGGGCACCCGAGAGATGCCGCCGGCCCGCCCCGGGCGCGGCCACTGGAGCTCGGCGTCGATGCCGTGACGACACGCGGTGTCGAAGTTGTCGGCCGCGGCGGCGAAGGGCAGCCTGCTCCACACCGGCCTGGCATCTTCGGCGAGAGCGCGCACCAGACCGTAGTAGAAGGCGGCGTTGGCGACCACATCGGTGACCGTGGGCCCGGCGGGCAGCACGCGGTTCTCCACCCGCAGATGGGGCACGCCGTCGACGACTCCGTACACCGGCCGGTTCCAGCGGTACACGGTGCCGTTGTGCAGAACGAGCTCCTGGAGCCCGGGGACGCCGCCGTCGTCGAGCACCCGCAGCGGGTCCTCCTCCTCGCCGCAGATCGGCAGCAGGGCCGGGAAGTAGCGCAGATTCTCCTCGAACAGGTCGTACGCGGAGTTCACCCACCGCTCGCCGAACCAGGTCCGCGGGCGCACGCCCTGGGCCTGGAGTTCCGGCGGCCGGGTGTCGGTGGCCTGCTGGAACAGCGGTGGCCTGGACTCTCGCCAGAGCTCCCTGCCGAACAGGAAGGGCGAGTTGGCGCCGACGGCGACCTGGACGGCGGCCACGGCCTGAGCGGCGTTCCACACGTCCGCGAACCGCGCGGGCGTCACCTGGAGGTGCAGCTGTACGGAGGTGCAGGCCGACTCAGGGGCAATCGACGCCGAGGTGCAGGTCAGCCGCTCCACACCGTCGATATCGAGCATGAACTCCTCGCCGCGGGCCGCGACAATCTGCTCGTTGAGCAGTGCGTACCTGTCGACGTCCGAAAGGTTCGCGGAGACCAGATCATGCTGGGCGAGCGTCGGAAGAATTCCGATCATCACGATCCCCGAGCCGATCTCGGCAGCTTTCCGGTGGGCATATCCGAGTCCGGTGCGCAACTCCTCTGCCAGCTGGTCGAGAACGCGCCCGCTCAGCCGGTGCGGAACGATATTTACTTCCAGGTTGAACATTCCGAGCTCGGTCTGGAAATCGCGGCTCGCGATACGTTCCAGAACCTCCGCATTCACCATCCGCGGCAGTCCGTCGGCGCCTGCGAGATTCAGCTCGATCTCAAGGCCCATGAGATTCCGGGGCCGGTCGAACCTCTTCTCGGCCAGCAGCCTCCCGAGTCCCGCGAGGCACTGCTGCAACTTCCTCCGGTACCTTTGCCGATCGGACAGGTCGAACCCGCCTGCCACGACCTTCTCCCCCATCGAAGCGTCCCTCCTCGAGTGGGCATCACGCAGCATCGGCCGCTCGCGTCACGGACGATAATGCCCACACGAGCTGATCTGTAACGCCCCACGGGCGGTCCGCTGCCGGTAGTGTGGTGACATTGGCCGAGTGGCACATTCACTCGGCATGATGCAGTGCGCAGTTACCATTGCCCGATGCCTGGTGAAAAATGCCGACGCGTTTCAGCCTACCGCGCCTCCGGTAAAATCCCAGGCCGGGGCCTTGCGGCCATGAAGAAATCGGCAGAAACTCCGCATCAGGGGGACCTGATATCGCATTACCGGAAATACGCACGAGCGCTAGCAGAAACACTGCGAGAACACGTGTCGTATAAACTTTGCTTACGAGGCAGAGAGTTGGCGCCCGGTGGCCTTTCCGGCCCCCTCTGGCCCCCAAACGCTGACAGTGCCGTCCGCACCTCCCCCTTGCATCAACGTGTCTCCGAAGTGAGAGGCGACCCATCATGCCGCTGCATGTCCCCCCGGCTCCCGCGCCCGCCCTGCGTTGCGTCCTCGCGGCACTCGGCTCTCCCACGGCCGTCCACGAGGCCCGCACCCCCGCTCTCCGGTCCGTCCAGGGACCTCTGAGCCCCGAACTGCCCCTCCCTGTCCATGTACTGGATCAGATCGTGCCGAGCAGCACCACCCCGTACACCCGCCTGACGGGCTGGCGCTTCCTGATCCGCAACGGCGAACGCGCCGTGGCAGCGGCGGAGACCGTGCTCACCCCCGACGGCTGGACCTTCTCGCACTTCTTCGAAGGCCCCTACCTCAGCTCCACCGAACGGGCGCTTCGCCAGGCCGAGTCGATGAGAACCCACTTCCAGCCACGGCTGCTGTCTATCCCCGAGCTCTACATGCTCACCCTCTGGCTGCACGGCGACACGGACGCCGATGCCTCGGCCGGCACCCCCCGGCCGACGGACGTACTGGTGCCGCTCGCGCCCGCGCCGCCGGGCATCGCCGCGCACCATCCGCACCGGGTCGCCGATCTGCTGCCGGTGATGACCCTGCGGCTCGCACCGGCCCGGCTGCTCGGCTCACCCGCCTGAGGGGCGCGCCCCTCGAACCTTCTTCGCGCCCGCCTCGAGCGCTGCTCGCGCCCCGTGACCCTCCGGTCGCGGGGCGCACTCCTGCCTCAGGTGGACTAGCCCGTAACGGCCACAGCGAACCACCCAGAAGGACAATGAAGTTGAGCTGAACCGTCCGCGCGGGTGATACGTCATTAACCAGTAAGTAGAGCTGCCGCGAAATCCCTGCGGATTGGCGCCCGTGGGGCAACACTGGGATCCGACCGACAGATACGGGGGGCGGCCATGAACACCTCATCGAGCCGCAGGACACTCACTACACCGCAGCGAAAGAACCCACCCATGTGCCAGCACCAGCCAGCCTGCCCGACATCCGACTCACCCGATCGGGAAGCGGCGCGCCTCATGGCGCACCACCCGGAGCAGGGCTGGAGCCTGCTGTGCAACGGCGTCCTGCTCTTCGAGGACACCGGCGAGCTGCTGCCGGACGGGCAGATCATCGCGCCGCACCGGCCGCGCGAGGTGATGACGGCCGCCTAGGTCCGTCACGTACGACAAGGGGCCGGCCCGGAGACTGAATCTCCGCACCGGCCCCCACGCATGCGCGCCGCCGTCGGCCGAGACTGTCAGCCCTCGTACTCGTCCATCGGCGGGCAGGAGCAGACGAGGTTACGGTCGCCGAACGCACCGTCGATCCGGCGCACCGGCGGCCAGTACTTGTCCGCGGCACTCACGCCTGCCGGGAAGACCGCCTCGTCGCGGCTGTAGGCATGTGCCCACTCACCGCCCAGCGCCGCCGCGGTGTGCGGGGCGTTGCTCAGCGGATTGTCCTGCGCGGGCCACTCGCCGGACGCGACCTTCTCGATCTCGCCGCGGATCGCGATCATCGCGTCACAGAAGCGGTCGATCTCGTTCAGGTCCTCGCTCTCGGTGGGCTCGATCATCAGCGTGCCGGCCACCGGGAAGGACATCGTCGGCGCGTGGAAGCCGTAGTCGATCAGACGCTTGGCGATGTCGTCGACGCTGACGCCGGCCGCCTTCGAAATCGGCCGGAGATCGACGATGCACTCGTGCGCGACCAGACCGGCCGGGCCGGTGTAGAGCACCGGGTAGTGCGGCTCCAGGCGCTTGGCGATGTAGTTGGCCGCGAGTACGGCGACCTGTGTCGCACGCTTGAGGCCCTCGCCACCCATGAGACGTACGTACGCCCAGGAGATCGGCAGGATACCCGCCGAGCCCCACGGTGCGGCCGAGATCGGTCCCACGCCCGTCTCGGGCCCCGCGGTCGGCTGGAGCGGGTGGTTCGGGAGGAACGGGGCGAGGTGCGCCCGTACGCCCACCGGACCGACGCCGGGGCCGCCGCCGCCGTGCGGGATGCAGAAGGTCTTGTGCAGGTTGAGATGTGAGACGTCGCCGCCGAACCTGCCGGGCCTGGCGAGGCCCACCAGCGCGTTGAGGTTGGCGCCGTCGACGTACACCTGGCCGCCGGCGTCGTGCACCTGGGCGCAGATGTCGGCGACGTGCTCCTCGAACACACCGTGCGTGGACGGGTAGGTGATCATCAGGACCGAGAGCTCGTCGCGGTACTGCTCGATCTTGGCGCGCAGGTCCTCGGCGTCGACCTCGCCGTCGTCGGCGGTCTTGACCACGACGACCTTCATACCGGCCATCACGGCGCTGGCGGCGTTGGTGCCGTGCGCCGAGGACGGGATGAGACAGACGGTGCGCTGGGTGTCGCCGTTGGCGCGGTGGTACGCGCGCACGGCGAGCAGGCCGGCGAGCTCGCCCTGCGAGCCGGCGTTGGGCTGGATGGACACCGCGTCGTACCCGGTGACCTCGGCCAGGCGTTCCTCCAGCTCATGGATGAGCGTGAGGTACCCCTCGGCCTGCTCGACCGGCGCAAAGGGATGGATCTGTCCGAACTCCGGCCAGGTGACCGGCTCCATCTCGGTGGTCGCGTTCAGCTTCATCGTGCAGGAGCCGAGCGGGATCATGCCGCGGTCCAGCGCGTAGTCCCGGTCGGCCAGCCTGCGCAGATAGCGCAGCATCGCCGTCTCGGAACGGTGCTGGTGGAAGACCGGATGCGTGAGGTAGTCGTCGGTCCGCAGCAGCGACTCGGGCAGCGGGTCCGCGGTCGCCGCGTCCAGCGTCTCGATGTCACCCTCGACGCCGAAGGCTGCCCATACGGCGGTCAGTTGCGTACGTCCCGTGGTCTCGTCGCAGGCGATGGAGACGGTGTCGGCGTCGACGAGATGGAGGTTGACCCCGCCCTCGCGGGCGGCGGCGACCACCTCGGCGCCCTTGGCGGGCACCCGGGCGGTCAGCGTGTCGAAGTACGACCCGTGCACGACCTCCACGCCACCGGCCCGCAGGCCCGCGGCGAGCAGGCTCGCGTACCGGTGGGTGCGCTGCGCGATCGAGCGCAGGCCCTCGGGGCCGTGGTAGACGGCGTACATCCCCGCCATGACGGCGAGCAGCACCTGGGCGGTGCAGATGTTGCTGGTGGCCTTCTCCCGGCGGATGTGCTGCTCACGGGTCTGCAGCGCGAGCCGGTACGCCTTGTTGCCGTCGGCGTCGACGGAGACACCCACCAGTCGGCCGGGCAGGCTGCGCGCGAACTTCTCGCGTACGGCCATGTAACCGGCGTGCGGGCCGCCGAAGCCCATCGGGACGCCGAAGCGCTGCGTGGTGCCCACGGCGATGTCGGCGCCCAGCTCGCCCGGCGAGGTGAGCAGGGTCAGCGCCAGCAGATCGGCGGCCACGGTGACGATCGCGCCGAGCTCGTGCGCCTGCTCGATGAGGGGCTTGATGTCGCGTACGGCACCGGACGCGCCCGGGTACTGGAGCAGCACACCGAAGACGCCGCGCTCGGCGATCTCGGCCGGGATGCCTTCGCTCAGGTCGGCGGTGACGACCTCGACGCCGGTCGGTTCGGCACGGGTCTCTATCACCGCGATGGTCTGCGGCAGGGCGTCGGCGTCGACCAGGAAGACGCCGTTCTTGACCTTGCCGACCCGGCGGGCGAGCGACATGGCCTCGGCGGCGGCGGTGCTCTCGTCGAGCAGTGAGGCGCCGGAGGTGGGCAGCCCGGTCAGGTCGGCGACCATCGTCTGGAAGTTGAGCAGCGCCTCGAGCCGGCCCTGGGAGATCTCCGGCTGGTAGGGCGTGTACGCGGTGTACCAGGCCGGGTTCTCCATGACGTTGCGCAGAATGACCGGCGGCGTGAAGGTGCCGTAGTAGCCGAGGCCGATCATCGGCGCGAGCACCTGATTGCGGTCGGCAAGAGTGCGCAGCTCGGCGAGGACGTCGGCCTCGGTGCGCGCGTCCGGGAGGTTCAGCGCCTCCGCGCTCTTGATCACATCAGGCACCGCGGCGGCGGTCAGCTCGTCGAGCGAGCCGTACCCGACGTGTGCCAGCATCTTGGCCTGGGCCCCGGCGTCCGGCCCGATGTGGCGCTGCTCGAAGGGGGTGCCGCGCTCAAGCTGGGAGAGCGGAATGCGGTTGGCGGTCATTAAGGAGGCCTCCTGGTCTGACGCGACCTACGAGGGGCATCCGGCGCGGATGCCCGGACGGCCTCCCCCTCTGTCATCTCAACCTGAGAGCTTCACCGGCGCGCACGAGGCGCCCCGGCTTTCACCGTCGGTGAGAGCGGTTGCCGTCCGACACCCGCCCTGCTTTCCAGAGTGACCTCGTCCGTGCGGTACGGGGGCCTGAGAGATTCCGGGGAGGATTTGCTCCTTCGGCGCCAGCCGGTACGTCACCGGTGGACTCTCCCGCACAGGGTCAGCAGCCGCTTGCCAGGGTACCAGCGCGCCCCCTCGTCGATCGCTCAAGTGGCCGACGCCCCCGATGTGCACTTTTGTAGTATTTAATCAGCAGTTGCGACCAATTGGAGGGACCGTGCAGACCGACATCGATCCGCGCAGCCTGATCGGCCGCAAGGCGTTCGACCGCAACGGCACCAAGATCGGGACTGTGGACGAGGTGTATCTGGACGACGCCACGGGTGTCCCCGAGTGGGCGGCTGTGCGCACCGGCCTGTTCAGCCGGGACGCCTTCGTCCCGCTGGAGCCGAGCAAGGTCGTCGACGACACCCTGCACGTCCCGTACGAGCGCTCGCTGATCAAGGACGCACCGGACTTCGGAGTCGGCCGTCATCTCTCCCCCGAGCAGGAGCTGCAGCTCTACCACCACTACGGCCTCGAGCTCTCCGCGCCGCCCGAGACGCCGGCACCCTCCTCAGGTCCCGCACCCCCCTCGGGTCCCCCGCCCTCCTCGGACGACACCTCCTTCGGCCGTGTGGCCGGCCAGGAGGACTGACCCGGCTCCGGCCCGGACGGGGGCAGCGGCACCAGCGGCAGCGGATCGGACAATTCCAGGTCCGGATCGTCCACCCGGAAGGTGCGTACGCGACCGGGCGGCGACCCAGGCTCCTCGAACCGCACGGTGACCCGGCCGACGCCGCTGCCCTGCACCCATCCCGCCCCGTATTCGGCGTGCCGTACGTCGTACCCGGCTGCCCAGCGCCGCTCCGAGGGCACCTCCGGCTCCGTCCCGGCCGCCTCCTCTGCCTCCTGCGCCCCCTGTTCGGCCTCCGCCGCCGCTTCCTCGGGAACGGCTTCAGCCTGCTCGTCGGCGGCGGCGGCCTGAGCGAACAGATCCTCCTGGGTGTAGTCCGCGAGCCCGCTCACGCCGACCCCGAGCAGCCGCACCCCGCCCGTGGTGTCCACGGCCTCCAGCAGCCGCCCCGCGGCCTCCCGCACCACCGCGGGGTCGTCCGTCGGCCCGCGCAGCGTCTCCGAGCGCGTCAGCGTCGAGAAGTCGTACCGCCGCACCTTCAGCACGATCGTCCGCCCCGAGTGCCCGGACGCCCGCAGCCGCCGCACGCACCGGTCAGCGAGCCTGTCCACCTCGGTCCGCACCCGCACCCGGTCGTGCAGATCCACGTCGAAGGTGTCCTCGACCGACACCGACTTCGTGTCCCGCTCGGCCACCACCGGCCGGTCGTCGTACCCCCTGGCCATCCGGAACAGCGAGGTCCCGTGCGCCTTGCCCAGCAGCCGTACGAGCTCGTCCTCGCCGGCCTCCGCCAGATCGGCGACCGTGGTCATACCGGCCCGCCGCAGATGTTCCCCGGTCGCCGGTCCGACGCCTGGCAGCGTGCGTACGGACATGGGCCCGAGCAGGTCTCGTTCCGTACCGGGCACTATGAGCACCAAGCCATCGGGTTTCGCCTGCTCGGAGGCGATTTTGGCGAGCATCTTGGATCCCGCGAGACCGACGGAACCGGTCAGCCCGGTGACCGCGCGGATGTCGGCCCGCAGCCGCTCGCCGGTCGCACGGGCCGACGAGGCGTCGTCCGCCGCGCCACCCGCCTCCAGGTCGACAAAGGCCTCGTCCAGGCTCAGCGGCTCCACCAGCGGCGAAAGACGCTGCAGCAGCCCCATCACCTGCTCGCTCACCGTGCGGTAGAGGGAGAAGCGCGGCACCAGATACGCGGCATTCGGCGCCAGACGTCTGGCCTGCGCCATCGGCATCGCCGAGTGCACCCCGAACCGCCTGGCCTCGTACGACGCGGTGGCGACGACTCCGCGCGGCCCGAGCCCGCCGACGACCACCGGCTTTCCGCGCAGACTCGGCTTCGCCGCCTGTTCGGCGGCGGCGAAGAAGGCATCCATGTCCAGATGCAGAATCGTCGGCGTCGTTCTCACAACTTTGATGTTGCCCTACGCCACTGACAATGGCGCCGGGAGCCGGCAGCGCTCGCAGCGCTCAGACGGCCCGGTCGCGTCTGCGCCTGGCCAGCTCGTCCGCGGGGTTGTTCCCGACCAGGGTCTCGCCGGTGTCGATCCGCTCGCCGTGCAGCTGCGACAGCGCCGCCTCGACATCCCGCCAGACCACCCCGACGGCGATTCCGAAGACTCCCTGCCCGCCCTGGAGCAGATCGACGACCTCGTCGGGCGAGGAGCACTCGTAGACCGTCGCGCCGTCGCTCATCAGCGTCATGCGCTCAAGGTCCATGAAGCCCCGCGCCCGCAGATGCTGCACCGCGGCACGGATGTTCTGGAGCGCGACACCGGTGTCCAGGAAACGTTTGACGATCTTGAGGACGACCACATCGCGGAAGCTGTAGAGCCGCTGGGTGCCCGATCCGTACGCGGGACGCACGCTGGGTTCGACAAGACCCGTGCGCGCCCAGTAGTCGAGCTGCCGATACGTGATGCCGGCCGCCGCACACGCGGTGGGGCCTCGGTAGCCGATCGTCTCCCTGGTGGAGTCGGCTGCGCTCTCGTGAAGCGGATACGGCCCGCTCTCCCCCAGACTCAGTCCGGGGGGACCCCCTGCCGCACCGTCGCCGCTGTTTCTCACGCCGACCTCCGTCCTTGACCTGCCATCTCGACGGTAGGCAGTCGCCCGGGGTGCGTCAACGATCGCCACACTCGGCACGCCGAGTGATAATCACCCTGAGAGTGGTTTGCCGTGCCCCCGCTCGGGGAACAGCTAGCCGGATGTGCCCATGCCGCCCGGTCGGGCGGTCACTGGCTGTTGGTGCCGAAGTCCTCGGGCGAGATCTGATCGAGGAACTCGCGGAACTTCTCCACCTCGTCCTCCTGCTCGTCCGGGATGGCGATTCCCGCGTCGTCGAGCACCCCGTCGCTGCCGTAGATCGGCGTACCCGTGCGCAGGGCAAGCGCTATGGCGTCGGACGGTCTGGCGCTCACCTCGACCCCGCTGGCGAAGACCAGCTCCGCGTAGAAGACGCCTTCTCGCAGGTCGGTGATGCGGACCTCGGTGAGCTCCTGGCCCACCGCCTCCAGCACATCCTTGAAAAGATCATGCGTCAGCGGTCTGGCCGGTGCCATGCCCTGCTGGGCGAAGGCGATCGCGGTTGCCTCCCCAGGACCGATCCAAATGGGGAGGTACCGATCGCCTCCCACTTCGCGCAGGAGCACGATCGGTTGGTTCGAGGGCATTTCGACCCGGACACCCACAACGTCGAGCTCGTTCACACAGCAACCCTAGGACGTGCCCGACCGGTTTGGGTAGTCGGGCTCCCCCATGATCAGTGCAGACGGACTCCGAGCGCCGTCTGCACAAGGGCCGCATGGAGCCGTACGGACAGGGCTGCGAGCTCCTTGGTGGTGGCCTCGGCATGTGCCCTGGTCTGCGGATTACGGTGCCGCCGCAAGGGCGCGACCAGCTGTTCCACCAGCCCGGCCTCGCGGTCGGCGGCGGCCTTCATCGCGCGCAGATGGCGTGGTTCGAGGCCGAATCGCCCAAGATCGGCGACAAGTCTGGCCACGGTCACCGACTCCGCGTCGTAACCGCCGTCCTCGTCCTCGGCCAGCAGGCCGTACGACTCCCACTCGTCGAGCTCGGCCTCGCTCACCTCGGCGGCCGCAATCAGCTCCGGCCTGCCCAATCGGGAGGCGGTTGGGCGCTCGGCGTCGGATTCGAAAGCGCCCTCGAGCAGTTCCCGCTGGGCGCCCTGCGGAGGCAGCAGCACCTGCTCGCCACGGCTCAGGGCGTCGAGATGCTCACGGATGACTTTCAGCGGAAGATAGTGGTCCCTCTGCATACGAAGTACCTGAGCCAACCGCTCCACGTCCTCGGGGCCGAACTTGCGGTACCCGGACGGCGTGCGCCGGGGCTCGACCAGCCCTTCGGCCTCCAGAAAACGGATCTTGGAGATCGTGACCTCGGGAAACTCGTCGCGCAGCTGACTGAGTACCGTACCGATGCTCATCAGCCTCTCGCCCGCGGTGGCGGTGCCGTGGCCGGCACCGCCCGTCGGTGTTCGCAGCATGAACCTTCCCTGGGGGTCCCCCCGGACGGGGTCTGGGGGAGGGTCAGATGCCCCGCTGGCTCGCGTAGAAGACCAGCCGGTACTTACCGATCTGGACCTCGTCACCGTTCGACAGGAGGACCGAGTCGATCCGCTCGCGGTTGACGTACGTACCGTTCAGGCTGCCGACGTCCGCGACGCTGAAACGGCCGTCCGCGCCCCTGCGGAACTCCACATGACGCCGCGAGACGGTCACGTCGTCGAGGAAGATGTCGCTCTGCGGATGACGGCCGGCCGTGGTCAGGTCGCCGTCCAGCAGGAAGCGGCTGCCCGAGTTCGGACCGCGGCGCACCACCAGGAGCGCCGAGCCGAGCGGCAGCGCGTCGACGGCCGCCTGGGCCTCCGGGGAGAGCGACGGAACCTGCGTCTGACCCGTCACCTCAGAGTCGTACGCCTCGAGGCCGGAAATGGAGATCGTCGAGGTCGTCTCCGACGGGCGCTCCGCCGGGGCTCCGGCCCGCAGCGGCGCGCCGCAGTTGGAGCAGAACCGGCTGGCCTCGGCGTTGCGGTGCCCGCACCTCGTACAAACCAAGGCCGACATGGACGGACCCTCCTGCTGCGGCTGCCCCGCGTGGGGATTGGTCGCATACGGGTCGGGGCTAAACCCTCCACCCGCACTTGAGGTTGATGGTTCCCCGAAACCTATGCGGCCGGTACCAGCAGGGTCAACAGACGACGCGCCCCGGCCGCCCGAATTGTCACCGCCCGGACCAGCGACCTCGTCCCGGAAGAGCGGCCGCTCCGCGCCCTGCTCCTCACCCTGGCCATGGCGCGGAGCGCGATGCCGGGCGTTGCCGCCGTCCTCGCGTGCGCTCTTGCCGAACAACTTCCCAAACAACTTCACGGGCGATTCCCCTTGACCGAAATAGACCCGCCCGTGGGGCAGGACGAACCCTCAATGATCACACCTGCCGACCCGGACATCCTCACAACGTCCGTAACCACCAGACAGTTTCCACCACGCCGCACGCTTGTCATGAGCCGACCCCCCGCAACTTCTTGCCCGGGTCTGCCGTACCCCAAGCGCTCCCGTCTCACTGCGCTGACGACCGAGCGTAGTCAGGCCGCTTCGCGGGTCGCAAGGCGTCCACGACGATCTTCTGCGAGCGCACCACCGTGGCGGTGGCCTGCTCCTTCTCCAGTGTCTGCACCACGCCGCCCGGGATGTTGAGGGCGGGCTCGAGGTCCTGCGGTTTGCCGATGACCTTGAAGCGGTAGGGAGCGGTGATCTTCTTTCCATCGACCTCGATGTCGCCGCCGGTACCCGTGAAGTACGTGTTCGCCACCACCCTGATGTCGTTCACCTGGATTGCTTCCGCGCCGGCGGCGCGCAGTTCCTGGATCGCGTCGAGCAGCATGTCCGACTCCACCGTGCCGGACGGATCCTCGACGGTGAGCGTGATCCCGGGGCCCTGCGCCGCGACCGTGCCGGCCAGGATGCCCAGCTGCTGCTCCTTCTGCACCGTCTGCTTGCGTGCCTCTTCCGCCTGGTCCGAGCTGTTCTCCAGCTCGGTGCGCTGGTTCTCCAGACGCTGCTTCTCGTCCTCCAGGCGCTTGGTGCGGTTGTCGAGCTCGTCGAGAATACGCACCAGGTCCTCCTGGCGGGCGCCGCGCAGCGCACTGTTGTCGCTGTTCGAGCGGACCTGGATGGCAAGCCCCAGGCCGAGGACGAACAGCAGCAAGGCGACGATGAGCTGGGCGCGCGTGACCCGCGGCGGCCACAGTACGGCGACCAGTCGCTGCCTGCCGGTCCGCTCAGCGGCAGCCGGCCGCTGAGCGGATTCTCGCGGGCCCGCGGGATCCGGCTGGGCAGCCGGTGGCACCGTCGCCTCCGGCTCCTCGCCCTGCGGCTTGTCTTCGCTGTTCATCGGCTCGCTGTTCATTCGCCTCACGCCCGGAACACATGCCGGCGGATCGCGGCAGCATTCGAGAAGATCCGGATGCCGAGCACGACCACCACACCCGTCGACAGCTGGGCGCCCACGCCCAACTTGTCGCCCAGGAACACGATCAGCGCTGCCACCACCACGTTCGACAGGAAGGAGACGACGAAGACCTTGTCGACGAAGATCCCGTCGAGCATGGCCCGCAAACCACCGAAGACCGCGTCCAGAGCCGCGACGACGGCGATCGGCAGATAGGGCTCGACCACCGCCGGCACCTCGGGTCGGACCAACAGTCCGACCACGACTCCGACGACGAGGCCCAGTACGGCGATCACGATGTGCCCTTCCCTGTGTCAGCCGTGCCCTGCCCGTTGCCCTTCCCGGCGTCGGCGGTCTTCGGCTCTGCTGTACGTACGATCAAGCTCGGCGCCGCCGGCAGACGCACCTTCGCCTCGGTGGAGATGCTGGTGCGGATACCGAAGTTCTCCTGCAACGCGTGCAGATACTGCCCGTCGGCACTGTCCTGGAACGCGGTGCTCAACTTCTTCCCGTCCCCCACCGCGAGCACCGTGTACGGCGGCACCAGCGGCTTGTTGTCGACCAGTATGGCGTCGCCCGCCGCGCGGATCGCCGACAGGGCGGTCAACCGCTGCCCATTGATCGCGACCGCCTCCGCGCCCGACTCCCACAGCCCATTGACGATCCGCTGCATATCGCGGTCGCGGACCCGGCCCGTGTCATTGAAGCCGCTGGTCTCGCGCGGTCCGCCGCCACCCTGTTCGGTGTCCTTCGCATCGTCGACGACAAGCTTCACGCCGGGGCCCACGACCTCGGTGGCACCGGAGAGCAGGGCGACCAGTTCCCCCTGGTCCCCGCCCAGCGTCTTGAGTGCCTTGCGCTGCCGGTCACCCACCTCGTCGCGGAGCTTGTCCACGCTCCGCTCCAGCGCATCGGCGTCCGCGGTCTCCGCGTCGATCCGGCCGATGAGCTCCTGGCGCTCCTTCGCCACGACCGGTGCCGATATCCGCGCCTGCGCGGCCCCCACGGTGACGACCAGAGCCGCCAGCACAAGACCTGCCGCGAGCCCGAGCTTGGCACGCAGCGGACGGGGAAGCCCGCCGCCCTCGGCCTCCCGGCGGGCGGTGGCCTCCGCGTAACCGTCGTCCAGGCTGTGCTCCATCACGTTCGTCAGCAGCGACATGGACGCATCGGGACGTGCGGGTGGAGAGCCGGTGCTCCGAACGGGGGGCTGCTGCGACATGCCGCACATCGTCGCACGTCGCGGGCGTTGCCGCCGAATGGCCCCACCGGTGTGCCGGAAGCCGCCCGCAGACAACTTCCGGCACACCGGTCACACGTCAGTGACCTGCGCTGTCCACGACGGCGGCCCACTCGTCGAGCAGAGCCTGGGCCGAAGCGTCGTCCGGTCCCTCTGCCCACAAATGAGTGACCGCCTCCGCGGGATCGGGCAGCACCATCACCCAGCGGCCGTCGGGCTCGACCACCCGCACGCCGTCGGTCGTGTCCACGTCCCTGTCCCCGGCCGCCTCGACGACCCGCCGCATGACGAGCCCCTTGACCGCCCAGGGCGTAGCAAGATCACGCTTCAGCACATGCGCGCGCGGGATCCGGGCGTCGATCTGGCTGAGCGTGAGCTGGGTACGGGCCACCAGCCCGACCAGCCGAACAAACGCCGCCGCGCCGTCGAAGACGCTGCTGAACTCCGGCACGATGAAGCCGCCCCGGCCGTCACCGCCGAAGATCGTCGTCTCCTCGCGCGCCACCCGGGTCAGATCGTCCGGCGACGTGGTCGTCCACTCCACCTGCGTGCCGTGGTACGCGGCCACCTGCTCGGCGATACGCGTGGTCGTCACGGGCAGCGCCACTCGCCCGCTGCGACGCTCGGCCGCGACCAGGTCGAGGAGCACCAGCAGCGCGCGATCGTCCTCGACGATCCGGCCCCGCTCGTCGACCAGGGAGAGCCGCTCGCCCACGGGGTCGAAGCGCACTCCGAAGGCCGCCCGCGCCGAGGCAACGATCTCGCCGAGCCGCACCAGACCGGACCGGCGTGTGTCGGCCGACTCGGTCGGTCTCGACTCGTCAAGCCCGGGGTTGATCGTGAGAGCGTCCACCCCGAGCCGTCCGAGCAGGCTGGGGAGCACAAGCCCGGCGCTGCCGTTTGACGCGTCGATGACGATCTTCATGCCCGACTCGGCGACCCCGGAGGTGTCGACGTTGCGCAGCAGAGATCCGGTGTACGAGTCGAACACGCTGGAGGGGAAGTGCAGATCCCCGATCTCGCCCGGGAACGCCCGCCGGTATTCCTGGCGCGCGTACACGCGGTCGAGCTTGCGCTGCCCGGCCTGCGAGAGATCCGCCCCGCGCTCGTCGAAGAACATGATGTCGACGGAGTCCGGCACACCGGGAGACGTACGGATCATGATGCCGCCGGCGCTGCCTCGTGCGGTCTGCTGCCGCGCGACGGGCAGCGGCACATTCTCCAGATCCCGTACGTCGATGGCGCTGGTCTGCAGCGCCGAGATGACGGCCCGCTTGAGCGCACGCGCGCCGCGGGAGTGGTCACGGGCCGTCGTGACCGTGGCCCCCTTCTTGAGGGTGGTGGCGTACGCGCCGGCCAGCCGCACCGCAAGCTCCGGCGTGATCTCGACATTGAGGATCCCGGTCACGCCGCGGGCGCCGAAGAGATGCGCCTGGCCCCGCGACTCCCAGATGACCGAGGTGTTGACGAAGGCGCCGGCCTCGATGGTCTTGAAGGGGTAGACCCGCACATTGCCCTGGATGATCGATTCTTCGCCCACGAGGCACTCGTCACCGATCACGGCGCCGTCCTCGATGCGCGCGGCCCGCATGATGTCGGTGTTCTTGCCGATCACACAGCCACGGAGATTGCAGTGCTCTCCGATGTAGACGTTGTCGTGGATGACGGCCTTGTGGAGAAAGGCGCCGCTCTTGACGACCACGTTGGAGCCGACGACGGTGTGCTCGCGGATCTCGGCACCGGCTTCGATCTTTGCGTAGTCCCCGATGTAGAGCGGACCTCGCAGCACGGCGTCCGGATGGACCTCCGCGCCTTCGGCGACCCACACACCAGGAGAGATCTCGAAGCCGTCGAGTTCGACATCGACCTTGCCCTCCAGGACATCGGCCTGGGCCTTCACATAGCTCTCGTGCGTGCCGACGTCCTCCCAGTAGCCCTCCGCGATATAGCCGTAGATCGGCTTGCCTTCCTTCATGAGCTGCGGGAAGACATCTCCGGACCAGTCCACCGGGACATCGGCCTCGACATAGTCGAATACCTCGGGCTCCATCACATAGATGCCCGTATTCACCGTGTCCGAGAAGACCTGGCCCCAGGTCGGCTTCTCCAGAAAGCGCTCGACCTTACCGTGTTCGTCCACGATGGTGATGCCGAATTCCAGCGGATTCGGCACCCTGGTCAGGCATACCGTGACCAGTGCGCCCTTCTCCTTGTGGAAGGAAATCAGATCGGTGAGGTCGAAGTCGGTGAGCGCATCACCGGAGATGACCAGAAATGCGTCGTCCTTCAGCGCTTCCTCGGCGTTCTTCACGCTCCCCGCTGTGCCGAGTGGCTTCTCCTCGTTGGCATAGGTGAGCTCCATCCCGAGCTCTTCGCCGTCTCCGAAGTAGTTTCTGACCAGTGAGGCGAGAAACTGCACGGTTACGACGGTCTCATTGAGTCCATGCCGCTTGAGCAGCCGCAGCACATGCTCCATGATCGGTCGGTTGGCCACCGGCAGGAGCGGCTTGGGCATGCTCGAAGTCATGGGGCGAAGTCGGGTTCCTTCGCCACCGGCCATCACGACGGCCTTCATGTCGGAAGCGTCCTCCTTGAAGAGACGACGGTCCAGCCGACTTCACCCGTCCAAAGAGGCCCTCTGGCGTCATGCGCGCCTGCAACTCCGCAGGGCGCCGCATCGACGAGGTCAATCGGCCGCTGCATCCGCCTTGACGAGTCGGCGGACCTGGACCACGTAGAGGATCCCTGCCCACCAATAGAGAGTTGTACCCCATCCCGCGAACGCCCATCCGAAAATAGCAGCCAGTGACCCAAGCCACCCACTTGAGTCACTGAGGAGGAGCAGCGGGAAGGCATACATCAGGTTGAAGGTGGCCGCCTTGCCCAGGAAGTTCACCTGCGGCGGCGGATAGCCGTGCCGACGGAGGATTCCCACCATCACCAGCAGCATCAGCTCCCGGGCCAATAGGGCCGCGGTGAGCCAGATGGGCAGAATCTCCCGCCAGGTCAGCCCGACAAGGGTGGAGAGGATGTACAGACGGTCGGCGGCGGGGTCCAGAAGCCGCCCGAGACGGCTGATCTGGTTCCAGCGCCGGGCAAGCTTGCCGTCGAGATAGTCACTGACGCCGCTCAGCATCAGCACGAGCAATGCCCAGCCATCGCTCTTGGGCCCCCCGAACTCGGGGCGGAGAATCAGCCACAGGAAGAGCGGCACACCGGCCAGGCGCGCCATGCTGAGGATGTTGGGGATGGTGAGTACCCGGTCCGTCTGAACGCGGGTCTCCTGGACCTCCACCCGAGGGCCTCCTGTGTGGAACGTGCCAACGATGCCTCCTGACCCTACCCTCAGCCATCGTCGGCGCATGCACAGGGGTAGAACCCGTCCTGAACGCAGAAAAGCCCCGCACCAGAAGGTGCGGGGCTTCCCCACAATAATTGTTCGGCGGCGTCCTACTCTCCCACAGGGTCCCCCCTGCAGTACCATCGGCGCTGAAAGGCTTAGCTTCCGGGTTCGGAATGTAACCGGGCGTTTCCCTAACGCAATGACCACCGAAACTCTATGAAAATAGTGAACTCCAGCCGGCCAAAAGGGCGAGTTCGTTACTTCAGAACATACACAGTGGACGCGAGCAACTGAGGACAAGCCCTCGGCCTATTAGTACCAGTCAGCTCCACCCCTTACAGGGCTTCCACATCTGGCCTATCAACCCAGTCGTCTACTGGGAGCCTTAACCCCTCAAAGGGGGTGGGAGTCCTCATCTCGAAGCAGGCTTCCCGCTTAGATGCTTTCAGCGGTTATCCTTTCCGAACGTAGCCAACCAGCCATGCCCTTGGCAGGACAACTGGCACACCAGAGGTTCGTCCGTCCCGGTCCTCTCGTACTAGGGACAGCCCTTCTCAAGACTCCTACGCGCACAGCGGATAGGGACCGAACTGTCTCACGACGTTCTAAACCCAGCTCGCGTACCGCTTTAATGGGCGAACAGCCCAACCCTTGGGACCGACTCCAGCCCCAGGATGCGACGAGCCGACATCGAGGTGCCAAACCATCCCGTCGATATGGACTCTTGGGGAAGATCAGCCTGTTATCCCCGGGGTACCTTTTATCCGTTGAGCGACGGCGCTTCCACAAGCCACCGCCGGATCACTAGTCCCGACTTTCGTCCCTGCTCGACCCGTCGGTCTCACAGTCAAGCTCCCTTGTGCACTTACACTCAACACCTGATTGCCAACCAGGCTGAGGGAACCTTTGGGCGCCTCCGTTACCCTTTGGGAGGCAACCGCCCCAGTTAAACTACCCATCAGACACTGTCCCTGATCCGGATCACGGACCCAGGTTAGACATCCAGCACGACCAGAGTGGTATTTCAACGACGACTCCACCTGAACTGGCGTCCAAGCTTCACAGTCTCCCACCTATCCTACACAAGCCGAACCGAACACCAATATCAAACTGTAGTAAAGGTCCCGGGGTCTTTCCGTCCTGCTGCGCGAAACGAGCATCTTTACTCGTAGTGCAATTTCACCGGGCCTATGGTTGAGACAGTCGAGAAGTCGTTACGCCATTCGTGCAGGTCGGAACTTACCCGACAAGGAATTTCGCTACCTTAGGATGGTTATAGTTACCACCGCCGTTTACTGGCGCTTAAGTTCTCAGCTTCGCCACACCGAAATGTGACTAACCGGTCCCCTTAACGTTCCAGCACCGGGCAGGCGTCAGTCCGTATACATCGCCTTACGGCTTCGCACGGACCTGTGTTTTTAGTAAACAGTCGCTTCTCGCTGGTCTCTGCGGCCACCCCCAGCTCACCGAGTAAACCGGATCACCAGTGATGGCCCCCCTTCTCCCGAAGTTACGGGGGCATTTTGCCGAGTTCCTTAACCATAGTTCACCCGAACGCCTCGGTATTCTCTACCTGACCACCTGAGTCGGTTTAGGGTACGGGCCGCCATGAAACTCGCTAGAGGCTTTTCTCGACAGCATAGGATCATCCACTTCACCACAATCGGCTCGGCATCAGGTCTCAGACTATGTGCAGGGCGGATTTGCCTACCCTGCGTCCTACACCCTTACCCCGGGACAACCACCGCCCGGGCTGGACTACCTTCCTGCGTCACCCCATCGCTTACCTACCACCACCTTGGACCGGCGGCTCCACCACTCCCCTTCACCCGAAGGCTCCAGGACGGCTTCACGGCCTTAGCATTAATGGGCTCGATACTGGGCGTTTCAAAGCGGGTACCGGAATATCAACCGGTTGTCCATCGACTACGCCTGTCGGCCTCGCCTTAGGTCCCGACTTACCCTGGGCAGATCAGCTTGACCCAGGAACCCTTAGTCAATCGGCGCACACGTTTCTCACGTGTGTATCGCTACTCATGCCTGCATTCTCACTCGTGAACCGTCCACAACTCGCTTCCGCGGCTGCTTCACCCGGCACACGACGCTCCCCTACCCATCCCAGCGGGCGTTGGCCCTCATGCTGGAATGACACGACTTCGGCGGTACGCTTGAGCCCCGCTACATTGTCGGCGCGGAATCACTTGACCAGTGAGCTATTACGCACTCTTTCAAGGGTGGCTGCTTCTAAGCCAACCTCCTGGTTGTCTCTGCGACTCCACATCCTTTCCCACTTAGCGTACGCTTAGGGGCCTTAGTCGATGCTCTGGGCTGTTTCCCTCTCGACCATGGAGCTTATCCCCCACAGTCTCACTGCCGCGCTCTCACTTACCGGCATTCGGAGTTTGGCTAAGGTCAGTAACCCGGTAGGGCCCATCGCCTATCCAGTGCTCTACCTCCGGCAAGAAACACACGACGCTGCACCTAAATGCATTTCGGGGAGAACCAGCTATCACGGAGTTTGATTGGCCTTTCACCCCTAACCACAGGTCATCCCCCAGGTTTTCAACCCTGGTGGGTTCGGTCCTCCACGAAGTCTTACCTCCGCTTCAACCTGCCCATGGCTAGATCACTCCGCTTCGGGTCTTGAGCGCGCTACTGTACCGCCCTGTTCGGACTCGCTTTCGCTACGGCTTCCCCACACGGGTTAACCTCGCAACACACCGCAAACTCGCAGGCTCATTCTTCAAAAGGCACGCAGTCACGACTGTTGCTCCGAAGAACAACAGCGACGCTCCCACGGCTTGTAGGCACACGGTTTCAGGTACTATTTCACTCCGCTCCCGCGGTACTTTTCACCATTCCCTCACGGTACTATCCGCTATCGGTCACCAGGGAATATTTAGGCTTAACGGGTGGTCCCGCCAGATTCACACGGGATTTCTCGGGCCCCGTGCTACTTGGGTGTCTCTCAAACGAGCCGCATAGATTTCAGCTACGGGGGTCTTACCCTCTACGCCGGACCTTTCGCATGTCCTTCGCCTACCTATACGGTTTCTGACTCGTCTCACAGCCGGCAGACCGTGAAAGAGAGATCCCACAACCCCGCATGCGCAACCCCTGCCGGGTATCACACGCATACGGTTTGGCCTCATCCGGTTTCGCTCGCCACTACTCCCGGAATCACGGTTGTTTTCTCTTCCTGAGGGTACTGAGATGTTTCACTTCCCCTCGTTCCCTCCACACTGCCTATGTGTTCAGCAGCGGGTGACAGCCCATGACGACTGCCGGGTTTCCCCATTCGGAAACCCCCGGATCAAAGCCTGGTTGACGGCTCCCCGGGGACTATCGTGGCCTCCCACGTCCTTCATCGGTTCCTGGTGCCAAGGCATCCACCGTGCGCCCTTAAAAACTTGGCCACAGATGCTCGCGTCCACTGTGCAGTTCTCAAGCAACGACCAGCCACCCACCACCCCCGCCCTGAGGCAGAGTTCACTGGGGCCGGCATCACGAAGATAGGGACCGCAGTCCGTACCCTCAGACACCCAACAGCGCGCCCGGCACGATCCCCTGACTCTCACGTTCCACGCCGAAGCAGTACTAGTGAAGCCCTGAAACCGTGCCGAATAGTCAACGTTCCACCCATGAGCAACCAGCACCGGACACTCGCCGGTGTTCTGGCCCCTGACCAGGCCCGAAGACCTGGTGAGAAGTGCTCCTTAGAAAGGAGGTGATCCAGCCGCACCTTCCGGTACGGCTACCTTGTTACGACTTCGTCCCAATCGCCAGTCCCACCTTCGACAGCTCCCTCCCACAAGGGGTTGGGCCACCGGCTTCGGGTGTTACCGACTTTCGTGACGTGACGGGCGGTGTGTACAAGGCCCGGGAACGTATTCACCGCAGCAATGCTGATCTGCGATTACTAGCAACTCCGACTTCATGGGGTCGAGTTGCAGACCCCAATCCGAACTGAGACCGGCTTTTTGAGATTCGCTCCGCCTCGCGGCATCGCAGCTCATTGTACCGGCCATTGTAGCACGTGTGCAGCCCAAGACATAAGGGGCATGATGACTTGACGTCGTCCCCACCTTCCTCCGAGTTGACCCCGGCAGTCTCCTGTGAGTCCCCATCACCCCGAAGGGCATGCTGGCAACACAGAACAAGGGTTGCGCTCGTTGCGGGACTTAACCCAACATCTCACGACACGAGCTGACGACAGCCATGCACCACCTGTATACCGACCACAAGGGGGGCACTATCTCTAATGCTTTCCGGTATATGTCAAGCCTTGGTAAGGTTCTTCGCGTTGCGTCGAATTAAGCCACATGCTCCGCTGCTTGTGCGGGCCCCCGTCAATTCCTTTGAGTTTTAGCCTTGCGGCCGTACTCCCCAGGCGGGGAACTTAATGCGTTAGCTGCGGCACCGACGACGTGGAATGTCGCCAACACCTAGTTCCCAACGTTTACGGCGTGGACTACCAGGGTATCTAATCCTGTTCGCTCCCCACGCTTTCGCTCCTCAGCGTCAGTAATGGCCCAGAGATCCGCCTTCGCCACCGGTGTTCCTCCTGATATCTGCGCATTTCACCGCTACACCAGGAATTCCGATCTCCCCTACCACACTCTAGCTAGCCCGTATCGACTGCAGACCCGGGGTTAAGCCCCGGGCTTTCACAACCGACGTGACAAGCCGCCTACGAGCTCTTTACGCCCAATAATTCCGGACAACGCTTGCGCCCTACGTATTACCGCGGCTGCTGGCACGTAGTTAGCCGGCGCTTCTTCTGCAGGTACCGTCACTTTCGCTTCTTCCCTGCTGAAAGAGGTTTACAACCCGAAGGCCGTCATCCCTCACGCGGCGTCGCTGCATCAGGCTTTCGCCCATTGTGCAATATTCCCCACTGCTGCCTCCCGTAGGAGTCTGGGCCGTGTCTCAGTCCCAGTGTGGCCGGTCGCCCTCTCAGGCCGGCTACCCGTCGTCGCCTTGGTAGGCCATCACCCCACCAACAAGCTGATAGGCCGCGGGCTCATCCTTCACCGCCGGAGCTTTCAACCCCCCGAGATGCCTCGGAAGGTGATATCCGGTATTAGACCCCGTTTCCAGGGCTTGTCCCAGAGTGAAGGGCAGATTGCCCACGTGTTACTCACCCGTTCGCCACTAATCCACCCCGAAGGGCTTCATCGTTCGACTTGCATGTGTTAAGCACGCCGCCAGCGTTCGTCCTGAGCCAGGATCAAACTCTCCATGAATGTTTTCCCGTCATCGGGATGAACACCACAAGAGCGGAACAACCAGTCGGAATAAGACCGGCCGTTCACAGCGTCCTCGCTGTGTCAATGCCTACCCGCCACACAGGCCGGTAGGACTTTCAAAGGAACCTCGAACCTGCCGAAACAGGCCGGGGTATCAACATATCTGGCGTTGACTTTTGGCACGCTGTTGAGTTCTCAAGGAACGGACGCTTCCTTCAGACCCTTTTCATCGGGCCCTCCGGGCGCTTCCCTTCGGTGTTTCCAAACTCTATCAGGCCTTTTCGCTCCTCCTGACCACCGCCCTGCGAGCATGCAGAGGTGTAGACCAGTTAGGATCTCGGCTTGATGGGCGCTGCCGACCCTCGACTCAATGTCGCGTTGGGGCCAGGCAGGGGTACGACAGTACCTGGCGCCGGGAGTTGAGGCAAATCGTTTCCGGTGCACCCCTAGGTCCGCCAACTGGTAACTGTCGTGCGGAACTGGGACATCTCATGATTTACCCTTCTGAACAGCGCGCCGTCCGGGTCTGACAGCGACGGCGACTCACGAAGCTCCACCCCTGGGAGGCTCCATGACCACGACCACAGTCACGTCCCCTCTTCCTGGACGTGCCATCGGACTCGCGGCCGTGCCGGACCCGGTGTTCTCCGGTGCGATGGTCGGTCCCGGCACCGCTATTGATCCCGTCCGTGAGGCGCAGGAGGCCGTCGCCCCCGTTGATGGCGTCATCGTTTCCCTGCACCCGCACGCCTTCGTCGTCGTCGACGGTCAAGGGCGCGGTGTGCTGACGCACCTCGGTATCGACACCGTTCAGCTCAATGGCCAGGGCTTCGAGCTTCTCGTCAACAAGGGCGACACGGTTCAGCGGGGACAGGCCGTGGTCCGCTGGAACCCGTCGGACGTCGAGATCGCCGGCAAGTCCCCCATCTGCCCGATCGTGGCACTCGAGGCCACGGCCGACTCCCTCTCCGGCGTCCGTGAGGACGGCGACGTGAAGGCCGGCGACGAGCTCTTCAGCTGGCAGTGACGCCGACGCCGCTGTGGCGGCGAGTGGGACATCCATCGCGGCGGCACGGGCCGTCGCTCAAAGGGAGACGGGTCAAATGGAGACAACGCTGCGAGGCGTCGGCGTAAGCCACGGTGTGGCGATCGGCGAGGTTCGGCACATGGGCACGGCGGTTCTGGAACCGCCGGCCAAGCAGATACCGCCACAGGATGCGAAGCGCGAACAGGGGCGCGCCCGTCAGGCCGTCGAGGCTGTGGCGGCGGATCTGATTGCTCGCGGCAATCTGGCGGGTGGCGAGGCACAGCACGTGCTCGAGGCGCAGGCCATGATGGCGCAGGACCCGGAGCTCATGGCCGACGTGGAGCGGCGCATCACCGTCGGCAGCACTGCCGAGCGTGCGGTGTACGACGCGTTCGCCGCGTACCGGGCGCTCCTGGCAAATGCGGGTGAGTATCTGGCCGGACGCGTCGCGGACCTGGACGACGTGCGGAACCGGATTGTGGCGCGGCTGCTGGGTGTGCCGATGCCGGGGGTGCCGGACAGTGACGAGCCGTATGTACTGATCGCACGGGATCTCGCACCGGCGGACACGGCGCTGCTCGACCCGACGCTGGTGCTCGGTTTTGTCACCGAGGAGGGTGGGCCGACCAGCCACAGCGCGATTCTGGCGCGGGCTCTCGGGGTCCCCGCGGTGGTTGCGCTGCCGGGTGCCTGCGAGCTGGCCGAGGGCACGTTGATCGCGGTCGACGGCAGCACCGGTGAGATCTTCGTCGGGCCGAGCGACGAGAAGCGCAGTGAGCTTGAGCGGGCCGCGGCGGAGCGCAAGGCCGCGCTGGCCGCCTCCAGTGGGCCGGGTGCGACCTCCGACGGGCACAAGGTGCCGCTGCTGGCCAATGTCGGCGGCCCCGGCGATGTGCCGGCCGCGGTCGAGGCCGGTGCCGAGGGTGTCGGGCTGTTCCGTACGGAGTTCCTGTTCCTCGACGACAGCAAGCAGGCGCCGTCGGAGGAGAAGCAGGTCGAGGCGTACCGCAAGGTGCTCGAGGCCTTCCCCGAGGGCCGGGTGGTCGTGCGGGTGCTGGATGCCGGCGCGGACAAGCCGCTCGACTTCCTGACTCCGGCCGACGAGCCGAACCCCGCGCTGGGTGTGCGCGGGCTGCGCACGCTGCTCGACCACCCCGATGTGCTCCGTACCCAGCTGACGGCGCTGTCCAAGGCCGTCGAGGGGCTTCCGGTGTACCTCGAGGTCATGGCCCCGATGGTGGCGGACCGTACGGACGCGAAGGCGTTCGCCGACGCGTGCCGTGAGGCCGGGCTGCAGGCGAAGTTCGGCGCGATGGTGGAGATCCCGTCCGCCGCTCTGCGGGCGCGTTCGATCCTGCAGGAGGTGGAGTTCCTGTCGCTGGGCACCAATGACCTCGCGCAGTACACCTTCGCCGCCGACCGTCAGGTGGGCGCGGTCTCCCGGCTGCAGGACCCTTGGCAGCCGGCGCTGCTGGATCTGGTGGCGCTGTCGGCCGAGGCCGCGAAGGCCGAGGGCAAGAGCTGTGGTGTGTGTGGTGAGGCTGCCTCCGATCCGCTGCTTGCCTGTGTGCTCACCGGTCTCGGTGTGACCTCGCTTTCGATGGGTGCGGCGTCGATTCCGTATGTGCGGGCGACGCTGGCGAAGTACTCGCTTGCCCAGTGCGAGCGGGCTGCCGCCGCGGCGCGTGCCACGGACACCGCCGAAGAGGCGCGGGTCGCCGCCCAGGCGGTGCTCTCCGGCGAGTAGCCGTTGCGCCGTGGGCAGTAGGTGATCGATGGGGGCTTCCCGCCGGGACGGTGGGAAGCCCCCATCGGCGTTCAGTGGTGGTTTTCCGGGTCGTCGGTGGTGATGTCGAAGCCCGCGCAGTACTCGACGCCGGGCTCGGGGGACAGTGGTTCGCCGGTGCCGGCGTCGGTGCAGTAGGCGCTGAACACCTCGCCCGCGGTGAGCGGGAGCAGTCGGCCCTGGTGGAGCCGCCAGCCGTGGAGGTGGTCCGGGGCTTCGTCGGTGGTCGTACGGAGAACCACTCCCCCGGCTGTCTCCAGTGCGATCCCTGTCGCGAGGACGGTGACGAACTCCGCCGCCTCCGACGCGTCCAGGCGGGCGGGCGCGTCCGTGGCTTCCTCCGCGTGGAGGACGGCGAGGAGCTGTTCGTCGGGGGCCGGGACGCTGCAGACGAGGTGGTGTCTGCCTCGTCCGGCCACTTCGAGCAGTCGCATCAGGATGCGCGATGCCCGGTCGAAGGCGGCGCGGCCGATGTCCTGGCCGCAGTCGGCGCACTCACCGAGGTCGGCGAGGAGCATCGTCGCGTACTCCCAAGTGGCCTGGCGGACTGCCTTGTTGATGAGCTGCGGCAGCAGGCCGTCGAGCGGCTGTCCCGTGTACCTCAGGCTGGCGCCGCGGCCGGCGATTTCGGCGGTGTAGTGGCTGCGGCTCGCGGCGGCGTCCGGGTCGAGGCCTGCTTCTGCGCAGTACTCGGCGAAGTCGTCGGGGTCGAAGAGGGCGACGGTGGTGTGGAGCTGGCCGGTGGCGAGGGTTTTGAGCAGGGCTTCGATCTGCCGGAGGTAGCTCGGGTGGTCGTCGAAGGTGAAGGTGCGGTACTGCCGCATCGCGGTGAAGTCCCGCTCGTCGGCCAGGATGCCTACGGTGCTGGGGACTTCGCGGCGGAGGGTGCGCCGCAGGGCCGCGTCGCTCCTGGGCCGCTGACGGCTGGACTGTTTGGACGGCTTGGAGTGCTTGACCGACCTGGGTCGCTTGGGCTGCCTGGGCTGCTTGATGTACGCCATTTCTCCCCCTGGGCGCTGTTGACTACTGGTGACTCACCGTAATCGACGGCACTGACAATGGGCTTTGGCGGGGCGGGTGCGCCCGCTGCGGGCCTGTTGCCCTACCGCCCCTTCCCGAACCGGGGCTCCGCCCCAGACCCGGTCCTCAAACGCCGGACGCGCTTGATTCGGGGGTCCGCCTCGGACCCCGCGCGCCGGCTTCGCGGCGCGGACCCAGGCCGGCCGGATGGGCTTGATTGCCTCAGTCGTCCGCCGGGCTTGAGGTTCGAGTGCGCGCCAGGTTCTCGTAGAAGCGCAGCAGTTCGAGGTTGTCCACCGAGCCGGGGTTGACCGCCTTGGACAGGGCCGTGCCTTGGAGGAGGCGCTTCACCGGGACCTCGATGCGTTTGCCGGTCAGTGTGTGCGGGACGCCCGGGACCTCGATGATGTCGTCCGGGACATGGCGCGGCGAGAGCTGCTCGCGGATCGTCTTCCTGATGCGGGTGCGCAGCGCGTCGTCGAGGGCGGCGCCTTCGACGAGGTGTACGAAGAGCGGCATCCAGTAGCCGCCGTCGGGCTCCTCCAGGCCGATGACCAGCGATTCGCGGATCTCGGGGAGGCGTTCGACGGCCTCGTAGATGTCGGCCGAGCCCATCCGTACGCCCTGGCGGTTGAGGGTGGAGTCGGAGCGGCCGTGGATGATCACGGAGCCTCGGTCGGTGATCGTGATCCAGTCGCCGTGCCGCCAGACGCCGGGGAACATCTCGAAGTAGCTGTCGCGGTAGCGGCTGCCGTCCGGGTCGTTCCAGAACCGGATCGGCATGGAGGGCATGGGGTTGGTGACGACCAGTTCGCCGACCTCCCCGATGAGCGGCTTGCCCTGGGGGTCCCAGGACTGGAGATCCGTGCCGAGACTGGCGGCCTGGAGTTCGCCGATGTGTACGGGCAGGGTGGGCACCGCGCCGGCGAAGCAACTGCACACGTCCGTGCCGCCGCTGACCGAGGCGATCCACAGGTCGTCCGCCACCTCGTCGTGGAGCCAGCGGAAGCCGTCGGGCGGGAGCGGGGAGCCGGTGGTTGCGACGCACTTGATCCGGGAGAGGTCGAAGTCCCGGGACGGGTGCACCTCGGCCTTGCGGCAGGCCATGACGTACGCCGCCGAGGTGCCGAAGAGGTTGGCCTTGGTGCGCTCGGCGATACGCCACTGGGCGCCGGTGTCGGGAAAGCCCGGGCTGCCGTCGTACAGGACGACCGTCGTGCCCGTGAGCAGGCCGGAGACGAGGAAGTTCCACATCATCCAGCCGGTCGAGGTGTACCAGAAGAAGCGGTCCTCGGGGCCGAGGTCGTTGTGCAGGCCGAGCTGCTTGAAGTGCTCCAGCAGAATGCCGCCCTGCGACTGGACGATGGCCTTGGGCAGGCCCGTGGTGCCGGAGGAGTAGAGGACCCACAGGGGATGGTCGAAGGGGACCTGTTCGAAGACGGGCTCCGTGTCACCGGAGGTGACCGCCGACCAGTCGTGTGCGCCCTCGGGGGCCTCGGTGCCGAGCAGCGGGATGTGGATCACCGCGCGCAGGGTGGGAAGTTCGCGGCGGAGCTCGGTTACGGTCTCGGTGCGGCCGTGCTCCTTGCCGCCGTAGCGGTAACCGTCGACGGTGAACAGGACGACGGGCTCGACCTGCTGGAAGCGGTCGAGGACGCTGCGGGCGCCGAAGTCGGGGGCGCAGGAGGTCCACACCGCGCCGACGGCCGCGGTGGCGAGCAGAGCGGTGACGGCCTGCGGGATGTTGGGCAGATAGCCGCTGACCCGGTCCCCCGGGCGTACGCCGAGAGCGCGCAGTTCGGCGGCGAGCGCGCCCACCTGGCGGCGGAGCTCGGACCAGCTGATCGGGGTCGGCTCATGTGTTTCGTCCACATGGAGCAGTGCCGGATCGTGGGGGCGGTCCTCGGCAGCTCGCAACGCGTGCTCGGCGTAGTTGAGGGTGGCGCCGGGGAACCACCGGGCCCCGGGCATGGCGGGATCGGCGAGGACGCGCTCGTACGGAGTGGAGAACCGGATGTCGAACCACTCGGCGACCGCCTGCCAGAAGGTCTCGAGCTCGTCGACGGACCAGCGGTGCAGCGCCGCGTAGCCGCCCTCGGCGGGGGCCCCGTGGCGCTCGGCGGCCCAGGCCTGGAAGCCGGTGATCCGGGCGGCGGCGATGCGCTCGGGGTCCGGCTGCCACAGGGGGGCAGGGTTCGCTGCTGAGGTCATGGGGCGGCTCCCGGGTGGCTCTACGCGGTGTCTGCGTGTGTCGCGCGCACGTGCGGGGTGTGCGCGTGACACGGCTGACAGGGACGATGCCATGTGATCGTCTTTCGCACCAGGGCTCCCCACCCATGGTCGGGCCCTGGAATATGTGGTCTCACCACGGGTGAACGGGAGTTGAACAGACCCCACGCAAGCTCCGCCGGATGGCAGGCTGAGCTGCATGAACGGTCGTGGTCTGGTGCGCTCGCTGAGGATCTTCGCAACGGTGCAGGGGGTACGCGCGGCACGCTCGGCCTGGCGGCAGCGGCGGACCGACGCCCGGGGGTTGCCGTCGAGAGGGGCGGAGCGGGCCAGAGTGCCGGGGCTGGTGAGCGGGGCCGAGCCGCTGCCGGGGGGCGGGATCGTCCGGTTCGCCCGTTCTGAGCTGCTTATCCAGGTCACGGCGGGCGGCGCGGTCTTCTGGGGCTGGGACGGCGCCGGGCCCAAGCCCTCGTACGCCCTCGCAGGCGCACCTCCGGAGCCGGACCCGCGGGCCGAGCTGGAACCCGACAAGGACGGCGGCTGGCGCGTCGTGTCGGAGCGGGTGACGGTGGAGGTGTCCCGGCACGGCGCCGTGGAGATCCGCACGCCCGGGGGTGTCGTGCTGCGCCGGGATCTGCCGCCGCGCTGGTGGGAGCCGGTGCGGGGCGGGTCGGCGCGGTGGGTGCAGCGGACCGAAGTGCCCGCGGACGCACGCTTCTTCGGGCTCGGCGGCCGGGCGTCCGGTCCCCGCCTGCGGGACGGCAGCTACCGGCTGTGGAACACCGACCCCCGCGGCGCCTTCGGCCCCGACGACGATCCGCTGTACATCACCATGCCGGTCCAGCTGGTGGTGGCCGACGCGGGCACCCATCTCGCCTTCCACGACAACTCCTGGGACGGGCGGGTCACCCTGCGGGAGGGCGAGGAGGGCGCCGGCTCCGGACACGACCGGCCCGGCACCAGCGAGGTGCGTATGGACGGCGGGCCGCTGCGCTGCTGGGTGGTGGTGGGCACGCCGGCGCGGGTGCTGCGTGGCTGGACCGGGCTGACGGGTCCGCCCGCGGTGCCACCGTCCTGGGCGCTCGGCCCGCAGCACGCGCGGTGGGGGTTCGGCAGCGAGCGGGAAGTGCGCCGGATCGTGGCCGGCTACCGGGGACGGGAGCTGCCGCTGTCCGCGGTCCATCTCGACATCGACCACTACGACGCGTTTCAGGTCTTCACCGTGGACCGGGAGCGCTTCCCCGACCTGCCCGGGATGGCGAAGGAGCTGCGCGAAGAGGGGGTGCGCCTGGTCTCGATCGTCGACCCGGCGGTGAAGGCGGAGCGCGGTAACGCGGTGTACGACAGTGGGACCGCGGCACGGGCGTTCGTGCGGGACACGGAGGGACGGGAGGTACGGGGCGTGGTGTGGCCGGGCGACTGCGTCTACCCGGACTTCACCGATCCGGCGGTGCGCCGGTGGTGGGGCGAGCAGTACGCGGAGCGGCTCGCGCAGGGTTTCTCCGGGGTGTGGCACGACATGAACGAGCCGGTGTCCTTCACCCCCTTCGGCGACATGACGCTGCCGCGGTCCGCCCGGCACGCGCTGGACGGCAAGGGCGGCGACCACCGGGAGGCGCACAATCTGTACGGCCTCGCGATGGCGCGTGCGGGGTACGAGGGGCTGCGGCGGCTGCGTCCCGAGCAACGGCCGTTCCTCTTCTCCCGCTCCGGCTGGGCGGGTATGCAGCGGTACGGGGGCACCTGGTCCGGCGATGTGTCCACCGGCTGGCCGGGGCTGCGCGCCTCGCTCTCGCTGGTGCTGGGGCTCGGGCTGTGCGGGGTGCCGTACTCCGGTCCCGATATCGGCGGCTTCGACGGCAGCCCGTCGCCCGAGCTGTTTCTGCGCTGGTTCCAGCTGGGGGCACAGCTGCCGCTGTTCCGTACGCATGCGGCGATCGACGCCGGGCGCAGGGAGCCGTGGGAATTCGGGCCCGAGGTGCTGGCCCATGCGAGGGCCGCGCTCGCCGAACGGGAGCGGCTGCTCCCCTACTTCGTCACGCTGGCGCACCTGGCCCGGCTGACCGGGGCGCCCTATGCGCGGCCGCTGTGGTGGGGCTCCCCACAGGACAGGGTGCTGCGCGACTGCGAGGACGCGTTTCTGCTCGGGGACGCGCTGCTGGTCGCGCCGGTGCTGGAGCCCGGCACGGACCGGCGGGCGGTGCGGCTGCCGCGGGGGCGGTGGTACGACACGGCGACGGAGCGGGCGTACGACGGCCCCGGGCAGGTGCTTGTGGACGCGCCCCTGTCACGTATCCCGGTGCTGGCACGGGGCGGTGCGGTGATTCCGGTGCGGGGCGCGGACGGCGCGATGGAACTGGAGGTCTGGGCACCCGCGGAGGGACGCAAGGGCGGCGGGCTGGTGGTCCCGGACGTCGGCGACGGCTGGGAGGCGGCGCAGGTGGAGCGGTACACGACGCGTCTGGTGGACGGCCGGGTCGTGGTGAAGCACAAGAAGCCCGAGGGCTCGGGGCCGCCTCGCTGGCGGGTGAGGGTGCGAGGGTTGGGGGCGGAGGGCTAGGGCGGCGGACCGGGCGCGGGCGTCCGCGGGGTGCGGGGTGCCGTGGCCCGGCTGACGAACATTCCGTCACGGCGTACCAAGTACGCTTGCGACGTGACGATGCACAAGACCGTCGATGTGAGTGTTGACGCGATGATTGAGGACCTCAGGACACTCGTCGAAATCGAGTCACCATCGCGCGATCTCGACGCCTTGACGGCATCGGCCAAAGCTGTCGCCGCTCTCATCGAGAGCCGCCTTGGCGGGCAGGCCAGCCTCGTTGAGAGCGAAGCCGGGCCGCACGTCCACTGGTCAGCCGGTGGCGATCCCAAGGTCCTGATCCTCGGTCACCATGACACGGTGTTTCCGCTCGGCACCCTTGAACGCCGCCCGTTCAGGGTCGAAGACGGGCATGCGACCGGCCCCGGGGTCTTTGACATGCTTGGCGGTCTGGTACAGGCCGTTCATGGCCTGGCGGCGCTCGATGACCGGGCAGGCGTCGAGATCCTGGTGACCGCCGACGAAGAGGTCGGCTCCCGCTCCTCTCGAGCTCTCATCGAAGAACGAGCCCTTGCTTGCGGCGCAGTACTTGTGTTCGAGGGCGCCGCAGACGGCGGAGCTCTGAAGACCGGCCGTAAAGGCTGTGGCACGTTCCAAGTCTCTGTCGCGGGCCGGGCGTCGCACGCAGGCCTTGAGCCCGCAGCCGGGGTCAACGCCCTGATCGAGGCAGCACACCAGGTACTGGATATCGCAGCGCTTGGTCGACCCGACATGGGCACGACTGTTACCCCGACCGTCGCGGCCGCAGGAACCCTGGACAACGTCGTTCCCGCGGAGGCGACTGTCATCGTCGACGTCCGGGTCGAGTCGGCCGGCGAGAAAGAACGAATCGAATCCGCGTTCGCGGCGCTGGTTCCACATCTCGATGAGGCGGAGATCGCGGTGCAGGGAGCCATCAGCCGCCCTCCGATGCCCGAGTCGGCGTCGGCCGAGCTCTATGCGGTGGCCAAGCAACTGCTTCCTGACCTCGAAGGCAAGGCAGTCGGCGGTGGAAGCGACGGCAACTTCACGGCCGCACTGGGGGTGCCAACACTTGATGGCCTTGGAGCAGTCGGGGGCGGTGCCCACGCCGACCACGAGTACCTGGTGATCGAAGCCATGGCCGAGCGGGCGAACCTTGTTGCTGGACTGGTCAACGCGATTCGGAACACATAGGAGCGCGAGAGCATGCGCGACCCGTGAGTCACGCGAGGTCGCGATCTGCCAGCACCAAGACTCGCTCATCGACTGCCGGCTACTGGCCCAAGCCTGGACCAGCCACCGCTGGGACACCCGACCCAGCCGATGCGCCTGACCCATCCGCGCGATCTCTCAGCCGTACCAACCCTCGAACCATCGCCTTGCCGCGATCGTGTGCAGCGGGAACGTCAACTCCGCCGGCGCGTGCAGCACATGCCAGCCCGTCGTCTCGTTCGTCGGGGACGGGGTCGGGAGTGCCGCAGCGTCCCGTTCCGGCAGCAGGCCGAACAGCAGCAAGTGGCCGTCCGGGGAGCTGAGGGCGTCCGCGAGGCGGACCTCGTCGGGTGACGCCTCGATGCCGGTCTCCTCCTTGAGCTCCCGGACGACCGCCTGCTGCCAGTCCTCGGCATGGTCGATGAAGCCGCCCGGCAGCGCGACGCCTCCGCGTCCGGGGTCAATCGTGCGGGTGATGACGACCAGTCCGGGTCGGTCCGCCGCCCGCGCGGGCAGTAGCGCGACGGCGACGGGCAGTGGATTGCGGTAGGCGGTGTCACCGCAGGCCGCGCAGGTGCGGGGCCAGTCCGTGACCGGGCCGTACGACGCTCCGCAGTTGCCGCAGTGGGAATCCTTGGGCACGCGCGGACTGTATCCGATCACCCTTTCCCGCGGGGCCGGGAACTGATAGACGGTGTGCACATGACAGGACTTGCTTCCGCATTCCGCACCCTCGTCGCGACGGCCGCCGCCCTGCTCGCCGTCACCGCGTCCACCGCCGCGGCCCCGGCCGCCCGGGCCCACTCGGAGCCCACGGCCCCCCGTGAGTTCGTGGCGCTGCGCAGCGTGGACCGGACGATCATTCAGGAGATGCGCTACACCACCCCGCACAACTTCGTGGGAGCGCGGATCGACGGCTATCGCCAGCCGCTCTGCATCCTCACGCTGCCTGCCGCGCAGGCACTGCACCGGGCGCAGCAGGCACTGCTGCGGCAGGGCTACTCGCTGAAGGTGTACGACTGTTACCGGCCCCAGCGGGCCGTCGACCACTTCGTACGGTGGGCCAAGGACCTCGATGACGAAGCCCTGAAGAAGGAGGTCTATCCACACGTCGACAAATCACGTCTGTTCGCGGACGGTTATATCGCCGAGAAGTCCGGGCACAGCCGTGGCAGCACGGTCGACCTCACCATCGTCAAGCTCCCGGCACTGCCGACCAGGCCGTACATCCCGGGGGAGCCCCTCATCCCCTGCTACGCGCCCAAGTCCGCGCGCTTTCCGGACAATTCCGTGGACATGGGGACCGGTTTCGACTGCTTCGACACGCTGTCACACACCGACGACCCCAGGATCCAGGGCGAGCAGCGCACCAACCGGCAGCTCCTCAAGAGCACGCTGAGCGCGCTCGGCTTCGTGAATCTGCCTGAGGAGTGGTGGCACTTCACCTACAAGCCGGAGCCGTTCCCGGGCACCTTCTTCGACTTCCCCGTCTCTTCGCGGTCGGTCGCCGGAAATCACCGATCCGTGGCACACTTCTGACGTATCGTCAGATCACTGTGCCGGGGAGGGACCTTGACGCGCACGCCGCAGCGGCCCGTGGTGGCCGGATGGTTCACACAGGACGGCGGTGAGGAGGACTTCCGGCTGCTCGGCACCCGCTGTACGGCCTGTTCGTCCGTCTTCTTCCCGCGCGAGGACTCCTTCTGCCGCAACCCGGCGTGCGGTGGCGGGGAGCTGGTGGAGCTGCCCCTGTCCAAGCGGGGACGGGTGTGGTCGTACACGGACGGGCGCTACCGTCCGCCCGCGCCGTACGTCTCCGATCCGGCCGCCGAGTGGGAGCCGTACACGCTCCTCGCCGTCGAGCTCGAGGCCGAGCGCATGGTGGTACTCGGGCAGGCCGTGCCCGGCCTGACGGTCGCCGGTCTCGCGGTCGGGATGGAGGTCGAGGTCGTCCCGGGCGTACTGAACGAGGACCCGGACGCCGTCTGGACGACCTGGCACTGGCGGCCCGTGGGGGTGGCCTCATGACCGGCGACGTGGCGGTCCTCGGGGCCGGAATGCACCCCTGGGGCAAATGGGGCCGCAGTTTCGTCCAGTACGGGACGGCGGCGGCCAGAGCCGCGCTCGCCGACGCGGGAATCGACTGGCGGCAGGTGCAGTCGGTGGTCGGCGCGGACACCGTGCGCTGCGGCTATCCGGGGTATGTGGCGGGGGCGACCTTCGCACAGGCACTGGGCTGGCAGGGGGCACGCGTCACCAGCGTCTACGCGGCCTGCGCCTCAGGAGCGCAGGCGATCAGCACCGCACGCGCGCAGATCCTGGCCGGCCTGGCCGACGTCGTCCTGGTGGTCGGCGCGGATTCGGCGCCCAAGGGCTTCTTCGCACCGGCCGGAGGCGAGCGGCCCGACGATCCCGACTGGCTGCGCTTCCGGCTGTTCGGCGCGACCAACCCCGCCTACTTCGGGCTCTACGCCCGCCGCCGCATGGCCCTGTACGGCGACTCCCCCGAGGACTTCGCGCTGGTCAAGGTGAAGAACGCGGCGGCCGGTGCGCTCAACCCCAACGCCCGTTACCGCACAAGGGTCTCGGCCGAGGACGTCGCCGCCTCCGCGGTCGTCGCCGATCCGCTGCGGCTGCTCGACATCTGCGCGACGTCCGACGGCGCGGCCGCACTGCTGCTGTCGAGCATGGACTTCGCGCGCCGGCGCGGGGCCGCCGCCCCGGTCCGTATCCGCGCGGTCTCCACCGTCACACCGACGTACCCGAAGGCCGTACTCGACCTCCCCGACATCGCGACCGACTCGGCAGCCGTCGTGGCGCCGTCACCGGACTCCTTCCGGGCCTCCATCGCCCGGGCCGCGTACGAGGAGGCCGGTCTCGGCCCCGAGGACCTCTCGCTCGCCGAGGTGTACGACCTCTCCACCGCGCTCGAGCTCGAGTGGTACGAGGACATCGGCCTGTGCGGGACCGGCGAGGGCGCCAAGCTGGTGCGCGAGGGCGCCACCGCGCTCGGCGGCCGCATCCCGGTGAACGTCAGCGGCGGCCTCGCCTCCTTCGGCGAGGCCGTGCCCGCACAGGCCCTCGCCCAGGTCTGCGAGCTGACCTGGCAGTTGCGCGGCACCGCGGGAGAGCGCCAGGTGCCGGGTGCCCGCACCGGAATCACCGCGAACCAGGGGCTTTTCGGCCATGGTTCGGCGATCGTGGCCATTCGCTGAAGAACCTTCGAGGCGTACTCCCGCTGCCTTACGTTCCCCGCTAGCGTGTCAAACGCATCGGCCGTGAACTGCACTTGATGTCAACGACCTTGACGACCCATCACGGCCGGTGAACACTGCCTCTTCGTCGGCATCGCCGCACACTTCGGCACGCTCACCATGCTCGTCACGGACACCGGGCAGGGCGCGGACTCCGCTGCCTCCGGCTCCGTAGCCATGGCATGCCATGGAGCAAGCACCCTGCACTGAGTACCGGGGCCGGGCCCCGGGCGAGGGCCTAGGAGCCGCCATGAGCAACGGAGACATTTTCGTAGGTGAGGTCATCGGCACCGCGATACTCATCCTCTTCGGCGCGGGCGTCTGTGCCGCCGTCACGCTCCATCACTCCAAGGCAAAGGCCGCGGGCTGGGTCGTCATCGCCTTCGGCTGGGGCTTCGGCGTGCTGGCGGGCGCGTACACCGCCGCACCGCTGTCGGGCGGGCATCTCAATCCGGCCGTGACACTGGGCGTCGCCGTCGACACCGGGGAGTGGAGCAAGGTCCCGCTCTACATCCTGGCGCAGATGGTCGGCGCGATCCTGGGCGCCGTACTGGCCTATCTCGTCTACTTCGCGCAGTTCCGCGCCAATGCGGACACGGCGAACGCGCAGCCCACGCTCGGGATCTTCTCGACCGGTCCGGAGATCCGTAATCCCGTGGCCAACCTGATCACCGAGATCATCGCTACGGTCGGCCTGGTGCTGCCGATTCTCGCCTTCGGCAAGAACGACGGCATCGGCATCGGCCAGATCCCCGGGCAGAACGCCGGGATCTACGGCTCGGGCATCTCCATCCTGCTGGTGTCGCTGCTGGTCGTGGGCATCGGTCTGTCGCTCGGCGGACCGACGGGTTACGCCATCAACCCGGCTCGTGACCTGGGACCACGCATCACCCACGCGCTGCTGCCGATCCCCAACAAGGGCACCTCCGACTGGGGTTACGCCTGGGTGCCGGTGGCCGGACCCGTGATCGGCGGGCTGCTGGCCGGTCTCATCTTCAACGCAGCCTTCTAGGCCTTCCGGCCTCATTGACAAGGGGACGTCATGACGGACAAGTTCGTCGCCGCAATCGACCAGGGCACCACGTCCAGCCGCTGCATCATCTTCAACCAGGACGGCGCGATCGTCGCCGTCGACCAGCGTGAGCACCGTCAGATCTTCCCCAAGCCGGGCTGGGTGGAGCACGACGCCACCGAGATCTGGTCCAAGGTGCAGGCGGTGGTGGCGGGTGCGATCGCCAAGGCGGGGCTGCGCGCCGACCAGCTCAGCGCGCTCGGCATCACCAACCAGCGGGAGACGACGGTTCTTTGGGACCGGTCGACCGGCAAGCCGGTGCACAACGCGATCGTCTGGCAGGACACCCGTACCTCCGCGCTCTGCAACGAGCTGGGGGGCACGGACGGGCAGGACCGTTTCCGCGACGCGACCGGGCTGCCGCTCGCCAGCTACTTCTCCGGCCCCAAGGCGGCCTGGCTGCTGGACAATGTGCCCGGACTGCGCAGCCGTGCCGAGCGCGGCGAGATCGCCTTCGGTACCATCGACTCCTGGCTGATCTGGAACCTCACCGGCGGCACGGAGGGCGGGGTCCATGTCACCGATGTGACCAACGCGTCGCGCACCATGCTGATGAATCTCCAGACCCTCGAGTGGGATCCGGCGATCCTCTCCGCGATGAACGTCCCGCAGGCAGTGCTCCCGGAGATCAGGTCGTCGGCGGAGGTGTACGGGACGGCGGTCGGCCAGCTCGCGGGTGTGCCGGTGGCCTCGGCGCTCGGCGACCAGCAGGCCGCGATCTTCGGACAGGCCTGCTACGACACGGGCACGGCCAAGAACACGTACGGCACCGGCAGCTTCCTCCTCCTGAACACCGGCAATCGGCCCGTGCCGTCCAAGAGCGGGCTGATCACCACCCTGGGCTACAAGATCGGTGACGAGAACCCGGTGTACTGCCTGGAGGGGTCGATCGCGATCACCGGCGCGCTGGTGCAGTGGTTCCGGGACCAGTTGGGCATCATCCGCAGCGCCGACGAGATCGAGACGCTGGCGGCGAGCGTGGACGACAACGGCGGGGCGTACATCGTGCCCGCCTTCTCCGGGCTCTTCGCCCCGTACTGGCGCTCCGACGCGCGCGGCGTCATCACCGGCCTGACCCGGTACGTCACCAAGGGGCATCTGGCGCGCGCGGTGCTGGAGGCCACCAGCTGGCAGACGCGTGAGGTCGTCGACGCGATGTACCAGGACTCCGGGGTACAGATCACCACGCTCAAGGTCGACGGTGGCATGACGGCGAACAACCTGCTGATGCAGCATCAGGCGGATGTGCTGGGGGTGCCGGTGATCCGGCCGAAGGTCTCCGAGACGACATGTCTGGGCGCCGCGTACGCGGCCGGGCTCGCCACCGGCGTCTGGTCGGACCTCGACGAGCTCAAGGCGCACTGGCGGCGCGATGTGGAGTGGTCGCCGCGGATGGAGGCGCAGATCCGGGAGCGCGAGTACCACAACTGGCGCAAGGCGGTGGAGCGGAGCTTCGGCTGGCACGAGGAGGACGGGGCGTGACCTCGTAACCCCCGGACTCGTAAAGCCTGCAACGACGGAAGGCTCACGGCCCGTACCCCAGTCGGTGGGGGTACGGGCCGTGTCTTGCTCTGTCCGCCGCGTCAGGTCGTGGCGTGCTCGCGCTGCCGGTCGGCGCGGGCCAGCGCATGCTCCACCACCGCGACCAGCACCTCCTTGGCGGACTCGCGCTCACGCGCGTCGCACATCAGCAGCGGCACCTCGGCGTCCAGGTCGAGGGCGGCCCGTACCGTCTCACCGGGGAAACGGCCCGCGCCTTCGAAGCAGTTGACGGCGACGGTGAACGGAATGGCACGGCGCTCGAAGTAGTCGATGGCCGCGAAGGAGTCCTCCAGACGGCGGGTGTCCGCGAGCACGACCGCGCCCAGCGCCCCCTGCGCCAGCTCGTCCCAGAGGAACCAGAAGCGGTCCTGCCCCGGTGTGCCGAAGAGATAGAGCACCAGGTCCTCGCGGAGTGTGATGCGCCCGAAGTCCATGGCCACCGTGGTGGTCGTCTTGCTCTCGACGCCCTCGATGTCGTCGACGGGCCGGCCCGCCTCACTCAACGCCTCCTCGGTGCGCAGCGGTCGTATCTCGCTGACCGCACCCACCAGGGTCGTCTTGCCGACCCCGAACCCGCCCGCGACCAGGATCTTCAGGGTCACCGGCTCGACAAGCGGCTTTCGGCGGCTAGAGCGCCCGAAGACCATTGATCACCTCGCGGAGAATGCTCACGTCCGGCAGTTCGGCCGGCGGAACGGGACGGGTTACATGGACCAGCGCGTCCTCGACGAGATCGCCGACGAGGACGCGCACCACTCCGACCGGAAGGTCCAGAGTGGCCGCGAGTTCGGCGATCGACTGAGGGGTGTCGCCGCACCGCTCGACGATCTCCACATGCTCCGGCGAGAGCGACTGGTCGCGGCCGGGGTCGTCGGCCGCGATCTCCGGCACCACCAGGGCGATCAGATCAAGGCGGTGGCGGGTCGCGCTGCTCGTCCGGCCACGGGTCATCGCGTACGGACGGACCACCGGGCCCGCGTCGGCGTCGAAGAAGTGGTGCTGTCTCTGAGCGTGCTGAGCCGAGTCACTCATGCCCCACACTCACCCTCCGGCGGTCTGACCGGTCCGTGGCGCGGTGGAGAGGTGGACTCCGACCCGCTTGACCATCAGCGTCATCTCGTACGCCACCAGGCCGACGTCGGAGTCCGCGTCGGCGAGGACGGCCAGACAGCTGCCGTCGCCCGCCGCCGTGACGAAGAGAAAGGCCTCGTCCAGCTCCACCACGGTCTGGCGGACCCGGCCTGCATCGAAGTGGCGGCCGACACCCTTGGCGAGGCTGTGGAATCCGGAGGCCACGGCGGCGAGATGCTCGCCGTCCTCGCGGGTGAGGTCACGGGAGGTGCCGGTGGCGAGGCCGTCGCCGGAGAGCACCAGTGCTTTGCGGATGGTGGCCACCCGGTCGACGAGTTCGTCGAGAAGCCAGTTGAGCTCGCCGGCTGCCTTGGCGGTCGGCGTGGCGCCCAGGGCGCCCGGTGCTGCGGCATGCGGTGCGGTCATCGACCGTCCCCCTCGAAAGTCGTTCCTGGTGCGGTCTCGCCGGGGCCGGCGGCCTGGTCGGTGGTCGCGGCCTCTTCGGCGTTCTGGCGGCGGCCGCGCTGCCAGCCTCGTTGCATGGAAGCCATGCGGTTGCGTACTTGTTCCGCGTCGCGCTCGATGTCCTGCGCCGCGGCCGGGGCCGGCGTCTCGTCGGCGGTGTCCTCCCTGAGCTGGGGGGCGAGGCTGGCCTGGCGGACTCGACGGGGCAGGCCGTCGAGCGGGGCAGGTTCGGATGGGGGTGGTGCCTGATCGGTCAACGGGGCCTTCTCGGGCGCGGGCGCGGGCGCGGGGGCCGCCGGGGCCGGTGCGGGCCAGGGCGCATGGCGTCGCGGCTCGGCACGTGGTTCCGGACGTGGCTCCGGTGCGGGCGCGAGCGTGGGCTCATCGGCGTGGGCCGGCCCGGGAGCCGGAGCCGGGTGGGTACGGCCGCGTTCGTCCACCCTGCGACCGTGGTCGGTGACCAGGGTCGGCGGCTTGCGGCGGGGCAGTTGCGCCGGTCCCGGCAGCCGCTCGGGCATCTGGTCCAACGCCTGCTGGTGCTGCTCGTCCGGGACCTGGCGCCGCCGGTCGCGGGCCCTGGCCCGGAAGATTCCGCCACGCTCGCTCTCGGTGTCCTCGATGTCGCCGATGGAGCCGTTCCCGCTGATCGCGTCGCCCCCGGCCATGGAGTCGACGCCGCCGAGCACCGCTCGTTCGTCGAAGCCCAACGCACCTACGGGCGGCTCCAGTTCGACGGGCCCGTCGAGCAGTGCGGATCCGCCGAGACCGGTGGGCACCTTGGCGAGGGCCGAGAGCTTGCCGTCACTGCCACGCCGTCCGGCAGCGCTCTCGCTCTTGCGGTCGAGGCGGAAGCCGGTGCCCTGGGTCTCGGGAGCCTCGGTGAGCAGGGCCGCCGGTATGAAGACGACCGCCGTGGTCCCTCCGTACGGCGAAGGCTGCAGCGATACGCGGACGTTCTGCCGCTGGGCGAGCCGGCTGACGACGAACAGGCCGAGCCGGTCGGTGTCCGAGAGCTCGAACTCGGGGGTCTCCGCGAGCCGCAGATTGGCATCGAGGAGCACCTCGGGGGCCATGCCGAGACCGCGGTCGTGAATTTCGAGGGTGAAGCCGTTGGCGACCCGCTCGCCGTGCACCTGGACACCGGTGTGCGGGGGCGAGAACACCGTGGCGTTCTCGAGGAGTTCGGCGATGAGGTGGGTGAGGTCGGCGACGGCCGGGCCGCCGACGCCGATGCGCGGCAGCCTGCGCACCTCGATGCGCTCGTAGTCCTCGACCTCGGCGACCGCGGCCCGTACGACGTCCATCAGCTGGATCGGCTTGCGCCACTGGCGGGACGGGGCGGCACCGGAGAGGATCACCAGGCCCTCGGCGTGCCGCCGCATACGGGTGGTGAGGTGGTCGAGGCGGAACAGGTCCGCGAGCTCCTCGGTGTCCTCCGTGCGGCGCTCCATCGTGTCGAGGAGCGTCAGCTGCCGGTGCAGCAACACCTGGTTGCGGCGGGCGAGGTTGACGAAGACCTCGGAGACTCCGCGCCGCATGTCGGCCTGCCTTACGGCTGCCTCGACCGCGGCGCGCTGAAGGGTGTTGAGCGCCTGGCCCGCCTGGCCGATCTCGTCCGAGTCGTAGTCGAGGCGCGGCGCCTCGGTCTCGACGTCGACATGCTCACCCGCGGCGAGCCGCCGCATCACGCTGGGCAGCCGTACGCCGGAGACCTCGTGGGCCTCCTTGCGCAGCCGGGAGAGGTCGCGTACGAGGTCGCGGCCGATGCGTACGGAGACGATCACCGAGACGAGGAGGGCGAGGAAGCCCAGCACCCCGGCGACTCCCGCCTTGACGAAGACGCTGTACGCGGCGGGCTTGAAGCGGTCCTGGTAGCGCAGGCCCGCGTCCCTGGCCTCGCGGTCGAGGTCGTCGATGACGGGGGTGGCGGCCGCCTGCCAGCGCGATGCCTCCGATGCGCCCGTCTTCTCCACCGGGCCTGCCGTGATGAAGCGTTCCTCGGCGTTGCGCAGGGGCGCGGTCTTGGGGCTGCGCCAGTACTGCCGGTAGATCTCGCGTTCGCCGGCGGGCAGGACTTCGAGATTGGTCTCGTAGTACAGCTCACGCTTGGCGATGAAGTCGGAGAGAGCGCGGATCTCGGCCGCCGTGACATTGCGCGTGACGAGGGAGGAGGCGATCAACGCGTCCTCACGGGAGAGCATTTCGAGGGCGCGGACGAGGCCGACGAGGGCTCGGCCCTGCCGTTCCATTTCCACGTCGTTGAGTGCGTGGAGCGTCAGCAGGAAGCTGTAGCAGGGGTCGACGAGCCGGTTGTAGTACTCCAGCGCCTGGGTGCGGGAGACGGTGCCCGTCTCCACCGAGCGGCGCAGGGCGCCAAGACCGTCGAGTGCTTCGAGAAGCGAGTTGAGTTCATGGGTGGTGTCGGAGCGCATGTCGTCGCGGACTCCGGACTTCCCCATATTCGTTTTGATCTTGGCGATGGCCTTGTCGGTCGCCTCGCGCTCGCGCCGCAGATTGGGCAGCGCGTCCGAGGCGCGGCGGTCCGCAAGGTAGATGAGTGTCTGGCGGCGTTCTTTCTGGATGACGCCGACGGTGTCCGCGACCGGATAACCGACTTCTTCCCCAACGGAAGTGACGTCGAGAAGCTGGTTCGCCTCCCGGCCGGTCAGTACGGTGGCGAAGCCCCACAGGGCGGTGAGGGAGACAAGCGGCACCAGCAACAACGCCACGATCTTCCGGCGGATGGACTTCCCGCGAAAGCGCATGGCCTCCCCCTGCTCAAACCCGCCCGGTGCGGGTGGCGTTCCTCCGTCAACAAACGGCGTGAGCCTACTACTGTCACACTGACAACTCGAAGGCACGTCCGGACTATTTTCGGCCGACGACAGCCGTGTTGATCATGGGTTGTCCTGGTATTCGGGGAGATAGCATTCCCAGCAGTCCCGGAGCGCACCTGGCGGCGCATCATCTTTCGGACCGTCCTAGATGGCTGGAATTCTTCGATCCGCGGGAATCATCCGACCCGGTCAATCGTCCTTGTGTACGGGGGCTGTGTACGTCGGCAGGGGCAACGGGGGTTCGCCGCATTCGATGCGGGGCCGCAGCGGCCGGAGTAAGGCAGCGGATTCCGGGCAGCCACCCTGAAGTCGGACAGAGGTGGGAGTGACAGGGTCCATGGACACGGACGAGCGTCGCAGCAGGGTGCAGGCGGCGGGTTATGCGGAAGTCCCGCGGCAGCTCTGGGTGGAGGAGCCGGCCGTGCGACGGCGGATGGCCGATCCGGTCCGTACGGCGGCCGTGCGGGCGGTGATCATCGCATCGCTGACGATGATTCAGGCGATGATCGCCTTCCTGTGCACGCTGGCGGGGTCGTGGCTGGCCTTCCCGATGGTGCTCAGCAGCGTGGCCAGCACGGTGGTGGCGACTTGGGCGGTGCTGGATGTGTGGGTGACCCGCCAGGTGTGGAACCAGCGCAATGGCGTGGTGTCCATGCCCAGCAGCACGGCACGGCAACTGCGCCGGGAGCGCCGCAGTGCGCGCAAGACGGCGCGAGCCGCGGAACGTGAGAGTGCGCGGATACGGCGAAGGGAACCGGGCAGGCGGTTGTCGGCGACAGGTTGACACCTTGGGCCTGCTCGGGCGCCCGGACCTGCGGGTGCCGGGGGGGTCCGCGGCGCGGGTTACGGCGCGCACGGGGCCGCGGGTGCGGGTCTGGGCCCCAAGACCCGCACCGCGGACGCCCGCACCCGAAACCCGTACCCCGGCGGCGGCTACCGCTTGAACATGCGCGTCGCGGTGATTTCTCCGTGGACCGTTTCGCCTGTCGGGTCCTGCTGCGGCAGACCCGGCCGCAAGTGTTCCTCGACGCTGATGTACTTCAGGCCCGCGCGCAGGTCCGCGTCATTGCGCAGACGGATGACCAGCGGAAATTCGGCGAGGGCCGTAGTGTCGAAGAGGCCGGTCGTATAGAGCAGTTGGACGCCCAGTGCATCCGAGACCGCCCGCTGGAGCTCCAGCAGATACGTCGCGTTGGCGCGGCCGATCGGATTGTCGAGGAAGAGAGTGCCGGCGTGCTGGTGCTTGTCCCGGCCGCGGTCGTTGCTGCGGAGCGCGGCCATCGTGCAGTACAGGGCGATCGCCGCGGTGAGCAACTGGCCGCCGGAGAAGACGTCGCCCATCTGCCCGACCGGGACCCGCTCCGCCCGCAGCACCGCGTCCGGCTTGAGGATCTCCACCGCGACGCCCTTCGGCTGCAGCGCCGCCTGAACGCCGCGCAGCAGCAGGGACATCCCGTCCCGGCGACCCTCCCCGTACGCCGCCGCGGAGTTCTTCTTCACGGCAGCCCGGGTCGCCTCGTCGATGACCTCCCCGAGCCGCTCGGCGAGCGTCGTCTGGTCCGGCTCCTCGAAGCGGATCCGCAGAAACTCCTGCCCCGACCACTCGCCGAGCCCCTCGGGCAGCCGGGACAGCCGCTGCGCCGAACGCAACGTCGTCAGCGCGGACTCCACCAGGCCACGCAGCCGGTCCACGATCGTGTCGCGGTTGCGCTCCAACTGCTGCAGCTCATCGGTCAGCACCCGCAGCCGAGGGGCGAAGGCCTCCGCCCATTTCGCGGCGTGCTCCGGCAGCGCCGCGGCGGGCAGCTCCCGGATCTGCTGGCGCGCGGGGGTGCGCACCTGCTCGTACCGGCTGGAGTTGGCGTGCCGTACGAGGATGTCGCTCGCTTCCCGCACGGCGGCCTCGGCGGCGGACAGATCGGTGGCGCAGCCGCGCAGTGAGCGACGGGCCTCGGCGGCCGAGTGCCGCGCCTCCTCCAGCGTGCCGGGGTAGGGCTCGGGCGCTTTTGGCCCCTCCTCGTCGTGGTGCTCCCGCAGCAGGTCCCGCAGGAGCGCGGCGGTCTCGTCGAAGCCGCCTGCCGCGTCCTCGGCAACCCGGTGCGCCTGGAGCAGCCCGGCGTGGGCGGCCCGGGCGGTCTCCAAAGCATCGGTCCGCGACGCCAGTTCCGTCGTGGCCGTACGCAGCAGGGCCTGCGCCTGCTCGGCGTTGGCCGGCACCTGATCCTCGGGGAGCTCCGTGTGCGACTCGCCGTCCGCAGGGGCCAGCCGCTCCGCCTCGCCGCGGAGCCGGCCAAGCTTCTCGCTCGCCTCCGAAGCACGCGACTCCAGCATCTGTACGAGCGACTCCGCGCGGGCGGCCGCCGCCTGGCGAGACGGCCCGTCGGCCCCGTCGGTGCCCTCCAGGAGCAGGGCGGCCCGGGTTCGGACCTTGTTGGTGAGCCGGTCGAGTTCGGCGAGGGCGGCGCTCTCGTCGCTCTCGGCTCGGGCCTGCTCGGCCCGCAGGTCCGCGCCGACTCCCACCTTCTCGTACAGCTGCGACGCGGCCCGGTACGCCTCGCGCAGGGCGGGCAGCGCGGCACGCGGCGCGTTCACGTCAACCTCGGGCAGTGTCTCGGGCGCACCGGCGATCTCGGCACGCTCGGCGCGCAGTGCGCGGGCGGTACGGCGGGCGTCGTCGCCTGCGCGCTGGGCGGCCCGGCGGTCCTCGTCGGCGGCCTTTGCCCGCTCCAGGCAGGTCGCGGCCCGGGCCTCGGACTCGGCCGCGTCGTCGGCCAGTTCACGCAGCTTCAGCTGCCAGCCCGCGCGCTCGCGGAGCCGGAAGGCCAGGCCCGCGAGCGCGTCGGCTGCCCGACGGGCGCGCTGGGCCGCGTCCTGTCGCTCGTCCCGGACCCGCGCGGCGTCGGCCGCGGCCTCGTCCGCCTCGGCGCGCACGGTACGGGCCTCGGCCAGCGCAGCCTGTGCTTCTTCGGCGGCTTCGCGCGCGGCCTGCGCACCCTGCGCGAGCTCGGCGAGCATGCCGGGCGGACAGTCCGCCCGCCACGAGCCGAGGCGGGCGGCGAGCGAACGGTCCCCGGCGAGCCGGGCCGCGAGCGTTCGGATCTCCTCGTCCCGCGCGGTGGCCCGGGCCCGCAGCGCGTGCCGCTCCTCGTCGGCGGCGTGCTCGTCGTGCATGGCCGGGTTCGGCGGTACGAGGAACACGTCCCCGTCGCCTGCGCCGCCCGTGCCGGGGCCGGGCACCGGCGCGAGCAGCGCGGCGGCCGTGCCGACGGCCACGGTGGAGCGGGGCAACAGCGCGGCCCCGGCAAGGATGTCGCGTGCGCGGGCGTGCGAGGCAGGATCGGTGATCACCACACCGTCGACGAGCTCGGGCCGCGCGGCCAGCACGGCGGCGTGGTCGGCCGGGTCGACGGCCTGCGCGAGGTAGCGCCAGCCGGGGAGGGCCGGGATGCCGTGCTCACCGAGATACTCGACGGTCGCGAGGACGTCGGGCCCCGGCGGCAGGAGGCCACCGTCGCCGAGCGCTCCGAGGATGCGGGCGTCGTCGGCGGCGGCGGTGCGCAGGTCGAACAGCTGACGCTCGGCGGAGGCGACGTGCTGGTCGAGCAACTCGCGCAGCTCGTCGGCGTACCGGTCCAACTCCTCGGCGGAGAGGGGCGCTTCAGCGGTGCGGAGGGGGGTGGCGGGCCGTGGGCCACCGTGCGCGGAGTCCTGCCCCTCGCCGGTACGAGCCTTTCGACCGCTCGCGACGACGGCGTCGCGCCCGTCGGCCGTGCCGCCTGCGAGGCTGCCGTCCGACGCATCGGCCGCCTCGGCGCCGTCCTCGCCCGTCGGGCGCTGCTGCGCATGGTCCTCCGACGACAGGCCGTCCGTCCCCGCGCCCCGGCGTGGCGAGGGCACCGACGCGTGCGCCGCCGGCGGCAGGCTCAGCAGTTCCGCCAGGCGTTCGTCCTGGGCGATCGAGTCCGCCGCGCGGCGCTCCGCCTCGTACGCGGTTTCCGCGGCCAGCGCCGCGTCCGACGCACGGGCCGCCGCCAGTTCCGCGCGAGCCTCCGCCGCGGCAGCGTCCTTCGCCCGGTCCGCCGTCGCGCGCGCGGCCTCGCGGGCCGCGTCCCATGCCGCGACCGACGTCTTCTCCGCGTCGCTCGCCGCCAGGGCGGCCCTCGCCGGGTCGGCGTCCGGCGCCGTGTCGTCCAGCCAGCCCGCCCGTACCGCCTCGGCCGTCTCCTGCTCGACCTCGCTCAGCCGCTGCCGCAGATGACCGATCTCGCTACGGGCACGCTGCGCCTCCGTGGCCGCGGCCGTCGCATCACGGTGAGCGGCCTCGCCCGCCTCCTGGAGGGCGGCGGAACGCTCCTCCTCCTCATTGGCCACCCGCTCGCCGTCCTGTGCCGCGGAGTGCAGCGCGCGGACCAGGTCGGCGGCAGCCTTGGCGCGGGCGGCGAGGGCCGGGGCCGCGTCCCGCTCGGCCTCGCGGATCGCCGCGGCGACACGTGCGGAGCGGTCCCCGGCGGCGCGGTGGCGCAGTACCGCCTCCGCGGCCTGCCAGGCGGAGTGCAGCGTGCGCGCGTCGGTCAGTTCGCGGCGTTGGGCACTCGCGCCCTTCTCCGCGACGGTCAGCGCCAACGAGGCATGCCGGTAGGCCAGTTCCGCGGCGATCAGCGAGGTGCGGCTGCGGGCCTGCTCGGCCTCGGTCACGGTATGCGCGGCGGCGGTGACCTGCTGGGCGAGCTCGGCCGTACGCCCCCGCTCCTCGACGGCGCGGGCCGAGAGACGGCGCGCGAGCGTACGCGTACGGCGCTCCGCGCCCGCGTGGATGTCCCGCGCCCTGGTCCGGGCCTCGGCCGCCTCCACGATCCGGCCGAGCAGATCGACCGAACCGGCCGTGAAGTCGCGCTCGGCGCTCAGTTCGGCGCGGCGGCCGAGCTTGTTGCCGAAGCTGCCGACGAGATCGGCGAGCCCGTCCGTGTCGCGCGTGTCGGTGACGGCGCGCAGCAGCAGATCGGTGAAGTCGGAGTCCTTCTTGACCGCGAAGAGCCCTGCCGCCTCGCCCTCGTCGGCGTTCATCTCCCGCTGGTAGCGGAAGAGTTCGGGGTCGAGGCCCACGTCGCCCAGGTGCTCGTTCCAGCGGTCGTGGATCTCCTCCCAGTACACATCGAGGTGCGGATACGCCTTGCCCGCCTCGGTGATGGCGTCCCGGAAGCCCTTCATCGTGCGGCGACGGCCCTGCGCGCCCGAGGCGCCCTCGACGGACGGGCGGACGGCCGTGGACTCGGCGACGGGCAGCGAGTCGAGGCTGAGCCCGGGGCCGGGCCGGAAGGAGTACCAGGCCTCGGCGAACTTCCGCGGGTCGTTGGACACCTGGCGCCCGCGCCACTCGCTGACCTTGCCGACCACGACCAGCTCGCCGGTGAGCGTGTGCTGCCACTCCAGGGCGACATGGCCGCAGTCGTCGGCGAGCAGGAACTTGCGCAGCACGCCGGAGCTGGCGCCGCCGAGGGTGTTGCGATGGCCCGGGAGCATCACCGAGAAGATCAGCTTCAGCAGTACGGACTTGCCGCCACCGTTCTCCAGGAAGAGCACGCCTGCGGGCGCGGGGCGGCGCGGCGGGCCGACCGGCTCCTCCTCGAAGAACTCCGCCTGGGTGGGGGCGGGGTGGGGCACCGGCTCGCCGACTCCGCGCAGGTCCAGCACGGTGTCGGCATAGCGCGCACCGGCGGGCCCGATGGAGTAGAGGCGTACCCGGGACAGCTCGTACATGGCGGCGGACTCTCGTAAGTGGCAGGTGTGGGTGACGGATACGGGGGATCAGGCGTGGAAGGGCAGGCCGGCGTCGGCAGCCAGTTCCAGGTCGTCGGCGTCGGGCGGCGGCACCAGGGTGGCGGTGCCGTCGCTGACCGGCACGACGCCGAGCTCCAGAAGCTCGGCCATGGCCGCGCTGCCGGCCATGTCGCGCACCTGCAACTGGTAGCGGGCGGTGGTGCGGTAAGCGCCTCCGGCGTCGTCGCCGGTCCGCTGGAGAAAGCCGGAGTCGGTGAGGAAGGCGACGGCCTTGCCGATGATGCCAGTGGTGGATCCGGCGAGGCGGCGCGCGTCCTTGGTGGCGCCGGTGGCGCTGCGCCGTGCGTAGATCCGCCAGGCGGCCTCCAGGCCGGGCGCCTCGGTGGCCGGATCGGTGTTCTCGCCCTGCTCGTCGGCACGCTCTTCGAGGCGGCGGCAGGCCTGGCGTACGAAGGCGTCGACGCCGTTGACCGTGATCCGGCCGATGTATCCGTCGTCGGCGAGGTCTTCGGGGCGGGGGAACGCCATGGCGGCGACAGCGAGATGGGCGAGGCCGTGCAGGAAGCGGTCCGCGGAGTCGGCGGATGCGCGGCGGGCGTAGTCGCCCATCCGGACGGCGAAGACGGAGTCCTCACCGGCGGTTACGGCCATGCCCGCGCGCGGGGAGACTTCGAGCACGACCAGCCCGAGGCCGGTGGCGACGGCGTCGGCGAGCCGGGCAAAGGCGGGTTCTTCGCGGTAGCGGCGCAGCAGTTCGGCGTACTCGGCGTCGCGCGCGGGGAGCAGCTTGGGCTGCAGGCCGAAGGAGACGAGGCGCGCGGCGTCGGCGGCGTCGGCGGGCGTGACGGGGGCGAGGGTGGCCGGGACCGACGCCTCGGAGACGTCCACCTCACGCCACGGGTGCTGGCCGGCGTGGTGGTCGGTCACTGGTGCTCCTCGCTGCGGAACTTCTTCGGTAGGGGAGGGTGGGCTGCGGGGCGGGGCCGGGCGCCTGCGGCGAGCCTCTCCCCTACCCCGCCCCTTCCCGTAACTGGGGGCAAGCCCCCAGACCCGCCCCCTACGCCCTTCGGGCGTGGGGGGACCCCCATTACAACCTTCGGTCGTGTCCTCAATCGCCGGACGGGCTGAATTTCAGCCCGTCCGGCGATTGAGGACCGGGGTACGGGGCGGAGCCCCGGCGGGATGCTCACGCCGCCTCCGTGCGCGCCGCCGCCATGCCCGCCGCGTCCAGCAGCGCCGTGCCCACGATCAGGTCCGCGCCGCCGAATTCCGGGTCGTGCAGTTCGGTGCCGTCGTCGACGGCGAACAGGAGGCGCTCCTCGCCCTGGCGGTAGGCCGTGCCGACCGGGGGACTTGCCGCGTGGATCGCCAGCAGGGCGACCAGATACGGCAGTTCGGGGTTGCGTCGGCGGGCCTCGGCCAGCAGGCCCGAGAGTCGGCGCGGCGCGTCATGTTCCAGGTCGAGCAGTTCCATCGCGCTCGCCAGCTGCTCCTCGCTGAAGCGGCTGTCGTCGGGCGTGGCGATCAGATCGGGCTCGGGCATCTCCGCGCCCAGATGCTCGCGCTCCACCGGCGGGGTCAGCAGCATCTCGACCAGGTCCCCGACCCGTACCGACGCGGGCGTGCGCAGCCCGGTGCCGCGGGCGAAGAACGCATCCGTGACACGGATCGCGCCCTCCACGGCGAGCGGCAGGAGCGGGGCGACCAGCTGCCCGTACAGATCGAGCCCGGTCCGCGCCGACGGTCCGGCGAAGGCTTGGCGGTCCTGTTCTGCGCGGAAGAGTGGGCCCGCCTCGAGGAGGCGGGACTGCAGCTGTGTGTGGCGGCGGATGCAGTCCTTGACTATGTCGACGAGCTCGGCCGCGCGCCGCTTGTGCTCGGGATCCTCCGCCTCGTCGCGTGCCTTGCGGATGTTCGTCAGGATGGCGTTCTCATGGCGGTAGCGGTCGGCGACATGGTCGAGCGCCTCGGCGATCATGTCGGGCACCGCGTTGAGCCAGTCGACGGCCCGGACATTGCGCCTGGTCGCCTCCAGCGTCCTGCGCAGCGTCTCCGCGTACTGCACGGTGCGGTACCTGGCCTGTTCCGCCGCGAGCTGCGCGTCGGCCAGCCGGCCCCGGTTGATCAGGACCTCCAGCTTCACCTCGGCCGCGATCTGTGCGCTGGTGACGTCCGTGTCGAGCGCGCCCACCAGGACGTTGACCGCTTCGTCCGTCGTACGGAGATAGACGCTTCCGCCGTAGCCCGGTACTTCCTCGATCAGCTTGAAGTCGTAGTCACGGCGGGTGTAGACGCCGTCCGGTCCGAATGTGCCGTACACCGCGCGGAAGCCGCGGTCCACGCTGCCCACATTGATCAGGTTCTCCAGGACCCAGCGGGCGACCCGCTCGTGCTCGGCGAGCGGGCGCTGCGGGGCCTGGGCGGCAACCCGCGGAAGCAGCCTCGCCACTATCTGGTCGTGGTCGGCACCGGTGTCGAAGTCCATGTTGAGCGTGACGAGGTCGATGGCCGCGAGGGCGACCTCCGCCATCGCGTACACCGTGTACTCCCCCGCGAGGTTCGCCTTGCGGGTGTCGAGGTCGTGCAGCGGGGCGGTGCACGCGAGCGCGCGCAGCCGCCGCGCGAGCCCTTCGTCGGCGGCCGGGCCCTGTGCGGGCCGCGGCCCCGCGCTGAGCTGGTGCGGAACGAATTCCGTCGAGGCAGTCGAGACAGGCGAGGTCACGCTGCACAGATTAGGTCCTCCCACTGACAACGGTCGAAACGGCGCAGAAGCGACCGCCCGGCTACGGTGCGTTCCACCGGCCCCGAGCGCGGCCGCCCCGTTCCGCGCCCGGCCCGCCGTCGACGCAGGGCCGCACTGCGGCTACGGCTCCGGCTCCCGAGTGCCGTACCCGCCGCCGCCCGGGGTCTTCATCACCAGCACGTCCCCGGGGCCGACGTCCACCGAGTCCACGCCGTGCAGCTGCGCCACACTCCCGTCGGCCCGCTCCACGAGGTTGTGGCCGAGCGCGCCCGTTTGCCCGCCCGCCATGCCGTACGGCGGCACGCGGCGGTGCCCGGTGAGCAGCGCCACCGTCATCGGCTCCAGGAAGCGGATTCTGCGCACCACTCCGCAGCCGCCGTTCCAGCGTCCCCGGCCGCCGCTGCCATCCCGTACCGCGAAGGCGTCCACGCGCACCGGATAGCGCCACTCCAGCACTTCGGGGTCGGTCAGGCGCGAGTTGGTCATATGGGTCTGCACGGCGTCCGCGCCGTCGAAGCCGTCGCCAGCGCCGGAGCCACTGGCCACCGTCTCGTAGTACTGCACACGGTCATTGCCGAAGGTCAGATTGTTCATCGTGCCCGAGCCCTCGGCCTGGACGCCGAGCGCGGCGTACAGCGCGCCGGTGACTGCCTGCGAGGTCTCCACATTGCCGGCGACGGTGGCCGCGGGGTATGCGGGCGCGAGCATCGAGCCGTCCGGCACGCGCACCTCCAGCGGCTCCAGGCTGCCGCTGTTGAGGGGGATGTCGTCGGTCACCAGCGTGCGGAACACGTACAGCACCGCCGCCATCACGACGGACGTGGGGGCGTTGAAGTTCCCCGGCTGCTGCGGCGATGTGCCGGTGAAGTCGATGACGGCGCTGCGCGCCTCGCGGTCCACGCGCAGGGCCACCTGGATGACGGCGCCGTTGTCGGTCTCGTAGCGGTACTCGCCGTCGCCGAGATCGGCGACGATCCGGCGCACCGACTCCTCGGCGTTGTCCCGCACATGCTGCATATAGGCCTGGACCACGTCGAGCCCGAACTCGTCGACCATGCGGCGCAGTTCGGCGATGCCCTTCTCGTTGGCGGCGATCTGGGCGCGCAGGTCGGCCAGATTGGTGTCGGGCGCGCGGGACGGATGGGCGGCGGTGGTCAGCAGTTCCCGCGTCTCGGCCTCGCGCAGTTGCCCGTCCCGCACGAGCAGCCAGTTGTCGAAGAGCACACCCTCTTGGTCGATGGTCCTGCTGAAGGCGGGCATGGAGCCGGGGGTGATGCCGCCGATCTCGGCGTGGTGCCCGCGCGAGGCCACCAGAAAGCGCAGCTCGTCCCCTTCGAACACGGGCGTCACGACGGTCACATCGGGCAGATGCGTGCCGCCGTGGTAGGGGTCGTTGATCGCGTACGCATCGCCCGGTCGCATGCTGCTCCCGTCCTGGTTGCGGCGCAGCACCTCTTTGATGGACTCGCCCATGGAGCCGAGATGTACGGGGATATGGGGCGCGTTGGCGATCAGGTTGCCGTGTTCGTCGAACAGGGCACAGGAGAAGTCGAGCCGTTCCTTGATGTTGACCGAGTGGGCGGTGTTCGCCAGCCGTACGCCCATCTGCTCGGCGATGGCCATGAAGAGGTTGGTGAAGACCTCCAGGAGGACCGGGTCGACGTCGGTGCCGACGGCGGTCCTGCCGGGGCGTGGGCGTACCCGCGTCAGCAGCAACTGCCCGTTCTCGTCGGCGGCGGCGCGCCAGCCGGGATCGACGACGGTGGTGGCATCGGCTTCGGCGATGATCGCGGGCCCTTCGACGCCGTCACCGGGACTCAGATCCCGGCGCCGGTACAGGGGCGTCTCACGCCGCTCGCCGTCCACGAACATCCGCACCATGGCGCGCGGAGCGAACTCGCCCTCCCTCTCGATCTCGTCGACGACGTACGCGCCCACCTCACCCGCGGTACCCACGGCTTCGACCGAGACGGCCTCGATGACAAGGGGCTTGTCCATGGTGAACGCGTAACGCGCGCGGTGGGTCGTCTCGAATTCCTCCTTCATGGCGGTGACGGTGTCCAGCTGCACGGGCAGGCTCGCGTCCGTTCCCGCATAGCGAAGCAGCACGCGCGCGTGCGTGCTGATCGCGTCGTCCGGGATGTTGTCGGCGCGCAGTTCGGCGCGGGTGCGGGCGGCGAGCTCGTCGCAGAGTTTGTGTACGCGCGTGACCGCCCTCTCGTCCAGTTCCGCCTCCACGGACTGCTCGCGCATGGCGGTCGCGTCCGCGAGACCGATGCCGTACGCGGAGAGCACCCCGGCAAGCGGCGGCACGAGCACGGTGTTGACGCCCAGGGCGTCGGCGACCGCGCAGGCGTGCTGGCCGCCCGCGCCGCCGAAGGAGGTGAGGGCGTAGCGGGTGACGTCGTGGCCGCGCTGTACGGAGATCTTCTTGACCGCGTTCGCCATGTTGAGGACGGCGATCTCCAGGAAACCGGCGGCGACTTCCTCGGGGGTGCGCTGGGTGCCGCTCTCCTTGCGCACCTCCTCGGCGAGCGCGGCGAAGCGCTCGCGGACGGTTTCGGCGTCCAGGGGCTGGTCGCCGTCGGGTCCGAAGACCGCGGGGAAGTGGTCGGGCTGGATGCGGCCGAGCATCACATTGGCGTCGGTGACGGTGAGGGGGCCGCCGCGGCGGTAGCAGGCGGGCCCGGGTACGGCGCCCGCCGAGTCGGGGCCGACGCGGTAGCGGCGGCCGTCGAAGTGGAGCACGGAGCCGCCACCGGCCGCGACGGTGTGGATGTTCATCATGGGCGCGCGCATGCGGACGCCGGCGACCTGCGTGCCCAGCTCGCGCTCGAACTCGCCCGCGTAGTGCGACACATCGGTGGAAGTGCCGCCCATGTCGAAGCCGATGACCCGGCCGAAGCCGGCCTGCTCGGAGGTGCGGGCCATGCCGACGACGCCGCCGGCCGGTCCCGACAGCACGGCGTCCTTCCCGCGGAAGTGGGCGGCTTCGCGCAGACCGCCGTTGGACTGCATGAACATCAGGCGGATGCCCTCGAGTTCGGCGGCGACCTCTTCGACGTACCGCCTCAGAATCGGTGACAGGTAGGCGTCCACGACCGTCGTGTCGCCGCGGGGTACGAGTTTGATCAGCGGGCTGACCTCGTGGGAGCAGCTGACCTGGGTGAACCCGAGGTCACGGGCGACTTCCGCGATCCGGCTCTCGTGAGCGGGGTGGCGGTAGCCGTGCAGCAGTACGACGGCGGCGCTGAGGAAGCCGTCGGCGCGGGCGGCCTTCAACTGCTCGGTGACGGCTGCCAGATCGAGCGGCCGGACGGTCTCGCCGTGCGCGTCGAGGCGTTCGGGTACCTCGATGACACGCTCGTACACCGCCTCCGGCAGCACGATCCGGCGGTCGAAGAGCCGGGGCCGGTTCTGGTAGGCGATGCGCAGGGCGTCCCGGAAGCCCTCGGTGATGACGAGAACGGTCGGCTCACCACGGCGCTCCAGCAGCGCGTTGGTGGCGACGGTCGTGCCCATCTTCACGCTGTCGACCCGCTCGGCCGGGATGGGCTCCTCCGGGCCGACGCCGAGCAGCAGCCGGATCCCGGCGACGGCCGCGTCCCGGTACCGCTCGGGGTTGTGCGAGAGCAGTTTCCGGCTCACGAGCCGTCCGTCGGGGCGTTTGCCCACGATGTCGGTGAAGGTGCCGCCACGGTCGATCCAGAACTCCCAGCGCCCGCTCATTCCCCCATTCTGGCAAGGGAAGCGTCCAGGGACACCGCGGCGAGCGCCGCCGAAAGGGCGTGTTCGGCGCTGCGGTCGAGCCGGGCGCTGGTGCCGCGCGCCCAGTGGCGCACTTCGGCGCCCGCCAACCGCAGCAGCTGCGGCAGCAGGTCGGTGCAGCGGCGCGCCACCCAGCCGGTGCCGGCGGTGGCGAGCCACAGCAGGGACGCGGAGCGGGTGGGCGCGGGCTGCTCGGGCTCGCACCCGGGCGCGGTCCCGTGGGCGAGGCCACGCTCGACCAGCAGCTCATGGAAGCGCCGGGCGATCATCCGGTGCCCCCGCTCCCCCGGGTGCAGCCGGTCGGCGCTCCACATGGCACGGTCGGCGACCCAGGCGGCGTCCGCGGCGTGCAGATGAACAGCGTCGTAGCGGGCGGACAGGGCGTGTACGACGGCGTTGACGGCCCGCTGCCGCCTGGCGAGGGGCCGGGCAAGCGGCAGGGGCAGCCCGAGCATGCCCCCGGGGTCGGGCAGACAGGCGGTCAGCAGTACGGTGCCGCGGGCCGTGAGCTGTGCGCAGACGTCGTCGAGCCGCCGGGTGAGCTCCTCGATGTCGAAGGTGCAGCGCAGGGTGTCGTTGACCCCGACGAGTACGGAGGCGATGTCGGGTTCGAAGGCCAGCGCCCCGGGCAGCTGCCGCTCGGCGACGTCCTCGGTGAGGGCACCGCTGACGGCGAGTTTGAGGAACTCGGCGGGCGCGTCGTCGCCCCCGATCCCCCCGGCGAGCAATGCGGCCCATCCGCGCCATCCGTCACCGACGCGATCGCCGACGCCTTCGGTGAGGGAGTCCCCGAGCGCGACGAAGCGCGGCGCGCGGGAGGGATCCCACGAACCCGCATCACCGTCACGGACAGCGAACCGCGCCACCCCGCACGCCTCGGCGAGGGCCGTTCCCCCGCCGAGGGGCGGTGGTCCCCCGTCGGGGACCACCCCCGTACGCCCAGGAGCCGCCTTCGCATCGGGCTCCGCGTCGCCCGGGTCGTCCACCGGCGCCGTCCCGGTCGTCACGCCCGTACCCCCGCTCCCTGGGTCCGTTCGCGCACCGGCGGGGCGTCGTGGGCCGACAGGAACGCGTCCACCGATCGCGGCCAGTCGAAGAGTTCGGCCCGCGCCCTTGCCGCGGCGCGGCGGTCGGGCTCCGGGCGGGCGAGCAGCTTCTCCACCGCGTCGGCGAAGTCCTCCGGCGTGTCCACGGCGGCCGCTCCGGCGTCGCCCACCACCTCGGGAAGTGCCGACGACGCGCTCGCCACGACCGGGGTGCCGCAGGCCAGCGCCTCCAGGGCCGAGAGGCCGAAGGTCTCCGCGGGCCCCGGTGCCAGGCACAGGTCCGCCGATGCCTGAAGGTCGGCCACCGCTTCGCGGTCGCCGACATGGCCGAGGAAGACCGCGGGCAGCCGTTCCGCGCGGGCCCTGCGGGTCAGCGCGGCCCGCAACGGGCCGTCGCCCGCGACCACCAGGGACGCCCGCACGCCGCGCCTGCGCAGTTCGGCAAGGGTGTCCAGGGCCATGCCCGGGCGCTTCTCCACCGACAGCCGGGAGCAGAGCAGAAGCAGGACCTCGGCCCCGGCGGCGTACTTCGCGCGCAGGACGGTGCTGCGGCGTCCCGGCCGGCACCGGCGCAGATCGACGCCGAGCGGCGCGCGCACCACATTGCGTGCCCCGATGCGTACGAACTCCCGCTCCGCCCACTCCGTCGTGCAGACGATCCTCGAATACGCCCACGCCGTACGGCGGTTGAGCCGGTCCGCGGCCCGGCCCGCGAGCGACTCGGACAGGCCCCACGTGCGCAGCACTCCGTCCGCCGTCTCGTGCGAGACCATCACCGACGGGATCCGCCGGCGCCGCGCCCACTCACCGGTCCACCGCAGCGTGGTGCGGTCGGAGACCTCCAGCCGGTCGGGCTCGAGGATCTCCAGGACCTCCCTCAGCCGCCGCCGGCCGGCCAGCACGCGATAGCCGCCGGTGCCGGGCAGCTCGGGTCCCGGCAGAGTGATCACCCGTCCCTGCGGCGTGAGCCGGTCGCTCTCCACGTCGCCGGGCGCGATCAGCACAGGCTCGTGGCCCGCGGCCAGATACCCCCTGCCCAGCTCGCACAGCGCCGTGCGCAGGCCACCGGAGGCCGGGGTGACGAAGTTCGCAAGACGTACGATCCGCAGCGCGCTCATGCAGCCACCTCCGCGGTACGCGCACCGAGCACCTCGGCGTAGTGGTCGAGGAGCAGGTCCCCGATCACGGCCCAGGTCCGGCCCTCGACCGCGGCCCGGCCTGCCCGGCCGTAGGCGGCCCGCAGCTCCGGGTCGGCCGCCAGCGTGGCGACGGCTGTCCGCATCGCGTCGTCGGACAGCGGCTCGACGAGCAGCCCGGTACGCCCGTGGTCGACCAGGTCGAGCGGCCCGCCCGCGGCGGGCGCGATGACCGGCACCCCGCTGGCCATGGCTTCCTGCACGGTCTGACAGAACGTCTCGTACGGACCGGTGTGGGCGAAGACGTCCAAGGAGGCGAAGATCCGGGCCAGCTCGTCGCCGGTCCGGCGGCCGAGGAAGACTGCCCCGGGCAGCACGGTGCGCAGCGAGGTCTCGCTGGGCCCGTCGCCGACGACCACGACCCGTACACCGGGCGTGGCGCACGCTTCGGCGAGCAGTTCGACATGCTTCTCGGGGGCGAGCCGACCCACATAGCCGACGATCAGCTCGCCATTGGGGGCGAGCTGACGCCGCAGTTCCTCGTCCCGCAGTTCGGGCCTGAAGCGCGCGGTGTCCACGCCGCGCGGCCAGAGCCGCACCCGTTCGACCCCGTGCTCCTCCAGATCGCGCAGGGCGGCGCTGGAGGGGGCGAGCGTACGGTCCGCGGCGCTGTGCACGGCGCGGATGCGCCGCCAGGCGGCGTTCTCGCCCGCGCCGACGTACGTACGGGCGTATCCGGCCAGGTCGGTCTGGTAGACGGCGAGGGCCGGCAGGCCGAGCTTGGCCGCGGCGGCCATGCCGCGCACACCGAGCACGAACGGACTGGCCAGGTGCACCAGCTCGGCTCGGTGCGCGGCGATCGCGGCAGCCACCCGGCGGCTGGGGAGAGCCACCCGTACCTGGGGATATCCGGGCAGCGGCAGGGAGGGGACGCGCACCACGGGGCAGGGCGCGCTCTGGTCGGAGCCGTCGGCGGCCCCGGCGACCGCCGGGGCTATGACGAGCGGGTCATGACCGCGCGCGGCGAGGTGCCGGGCGGTCTGCAGGGCGCAGTGCGCCACACCATTGACGTCGGGCGGGAAGGATTCGGTGACGATGACGACTCGCATACCCGTGTTGTCGTCTGGTCCGGGGTGGCTGCGCCAACGTGGATCTTTCCGCCTGTGGAACGTCCCATGAGCGTTTGTGGCGGGGCCCCCGTGACACCCCTGTACAACGTCCCGAATGTCATACGGCGGGCATGTCCGGCCCGATTCTGCTCCGTACCGCGGTCTGCACCTCGGCCTCCTCGGCCGGATCCGCGGCCAGTCGGCGCAGCCGCTCAGCGACGCGCACATCACCGGTCTCGGCGTGCAGCGCGGCGACCTCTCTGGTGGTCTCCTCGCAGTCCCACAGGCATTCGACGGCGAATCCGGTGGCGAAGGAGGCGTCGGTGGCCGCCAGCGCCCGGGCCGCGCGCCCGCGCAGCTGCGAGGAGGTGGTCTCCCGGTACACATGGCGCAGTACGGGTGCGGCGCAGCCGATGCCGAGCCGTCCGGCCCCGTCGACGAGCCTCCACAGCAGCGACGCGTCGGGGCCCTCTGCCCGTACGGTCTCGCGCAGCGCGCCGAGGACCAGCTTGGCGTCCTCGGCGGTGCCCCGGCACGCGAGCACACCCGCCGCCGACGCCCCGAGCGCATCGGGCCGGTGGACCCAGCCGCGGGCCCGGTCGACGGCCTCCTCGCCGCACATCCGCTCGAAGGCGGAGACAGCGGCGTCGGCGACGCCCCGGGAGCCGCCGGCCGCCGCGGCCTCGATCAGATCGAGGACGACGGGGTCACGCGACTCGGCGAGATAGTGCAGGGCGGCGCAGCGCGCGCCGTCGGAGCCGTCGCGTGCGGCCTCGACGATGGCGGGCCGGTCCTCGGGTCCCGCGACCGCGGACAGGCAGCGGGCCGCGGGCACATGCAGGGCGCTGCCGCGCTCCATGCCCTGGTCGGCCCAGTCGAAGACGGCCTGGACGCTCCAGCCGGGGCGGGGCCCGGTGGGTCGCATCTGGCGCTGCCAGCGGTCGAAGGAGCCTGCTTCCCGGGCCGCCCGCACCCGGGCGCCGATCACGTCCCGCCGGTCCTCCGCCCACAGCCGCCACGGCCGCGGTTCGAAGGCGTCGCGGACGGCGACGGCCAGTTCGGCGTCACCCTCCGGGGTGGCCGGGAAGCGGGCGAGGACCGGCGCGGCGAGGGCCCGCAGGCCGCCGTCGTCGTCGCGCAGGGCGAGTTCGTCGAGGGCCCAGGCCCAGTTGGCGCCGCTCGCGGCGTACCGCCGCAGCAGCGCGAGGGCGTCCTGCCTGCCGTAGGAGGCGAGATGCCCGAGCACCGCGAGCGAGAGGCCGGTCCTGGCCTCGTCGGTGTCGAGGCAGTCGTCGGTGTCGCAGAGGTGCCGCTCGATCTCCTCGAGACCGCCGTGGAGATCCAGGTAGAGGCGTGCGTAGTACAGGGAGCGGTTCTCGACCTGCCAGTCGTGACGGGGGTCGTTCAGTACGCAGTGGTTGAGGGCGGCGAGCGCTTCGGCGCGGGGCGCGGCGAGCGCGTGCAGCGTGCCGTCGCCGCGGCCCCTCTGCAGCAGGCCGAGCAGGGTGCCGCTCGGCGCTATGACTGGATCGAACATGGGGAAAGCCTCACATCAAGCTGTCGACGCAACCGGGGAGTGGAGATGCCTAGGCCGCGCAGCAACATGTAGGGCCGCCCGTCGTCTTCCGCTTGGTGTAGACCATCTTCCTCTGCCTCTCGTCGGTGGCCCCAGGGGAACTCCCGGATGAAGTCCGAGATAGGGCTCGACGTCATGATGACCCACCCATTTCGCCACCGCGACCACATTTACGGCGTCCTTCTCAGCGGCCTCTCAGCAACCGCTCAACGGCCGCCGAACAGCTCCAAGAGCTCTGTCTTCCCAAACATCCGCGCGGTATCCATCGCGGACGGTGTGCCCGCTTCCGGGTCGGCTCCGCCGGCCAGCAGTACGCGGATGACGGCGTCCTCGCCCTTGAAGACGGCGCCGGCGAGCGGAGTCTGGCCGCGGTCGTTGGCCCGGTCCGGCTCCGCACCGCGGGCGAGCAGCGCCTCCACGGCCGGGGCGTGCCCGTGGTAGGCGGCGAGCATGACGAGGGTGTCGCCGCGGTCGTTGGTGAGGTTCGCGGGAACACCGGCGTCGATGTACGCGGCGAGCGCCTCAGTCTCTCCCTGCCGCGCCAGGTCGAAAACCTTGGTCGCGAGTTCGATCACCTCGGGATCCGGAGCTTCGCCCATTGGGAGGGACCGCCTTTCACTGCGTTGACCTGGGGCGCACGGCAAAAGCAGCCGTACGAGTGAATCGAGGGTACTGCCCGTGCGGCACCATCACGCGGCGCGCCCGCGGCAGGGATCACCGCGAGCCCGGCGGGCGGGAGGCACTGTGCCGCGCAACCGCGCAGTGTGCCCCCCGAACGGGGACGCGCCGTCCTCCAGTGCAGTGAAAGACCGGGAAGTTCACCCATTTGCACCTTTTATCACATAGACACTTCCTGTGAGCATGGAAGTACTCATGGTGACTGTCCCCTCAACCAGGAGAACCTCTCATGATCCTCTCCATCTCAGGCGTCATCCTGCTCGGAATCATCGTCTTCCTCTTCTTCAGGAAGGACGGGCTCAAGGGGTCCCACGCAGTCGTCTGCGGGCTCTTCGGCTTCTTCGTCTCGGGCACCGCGATCGCCCCCAGCATCAAGGCAGGCAGCGCGAGCCTCGCCAGCCTCCTGGGCGGGATCAAGTTCTGACACCCGCGCTCCCGCGCAGTCCTTCGCAACACCCCAGCACCATCAGCATCATCAGCACCTTCAGGAGACCGATGTGGCCCGGCGACCACTCCCCCGCATTCTGCGCAGCGGCAGCTCACAGATCGCCCGGAGCCGCGAGATCGCGCGCACGGCCGCCGACAGCGCCACGGATGTCCTCCATCCGCTGATCACGGTCACCCGTGGCCTGCGGCAGCTGGCCGCCACGGCTCTGCACAAGTGGACCGCCATGCCCAAGGAACGGCGTGGTCCCACGCTGTTCCTGGTCGCGGCGATCGTCCTGGTGGTCGCGCTCATCCCGTTCGGGCCGCTGCTCGCCCTGATCTCGGTGATGGCCGCGGCGGCCTGGAAGGGCCGGGTGCGCACCCCCGCCAGGACCGGCCCCGACGAGGCCGAGACCGCGCGGCTGAAGGCACTGTACGAAGCGCTCGTGCCGTACTTCTCGGTCGCCGAGGACCCGGCTCCGCTGTTCGCCCACGGCGGGGAGTGGAGCGAGGCATTCAGCGACTACGAGTTCGACGGCAACGGCCGGCTGACCCGGCTTCGGGTGGCATACCCCGCGTACTTCACCGACGGGGAGGCCGAGGCCCGCACCCGTATCGAGCAGCTGCTGCACGCCAAGTCCGGGCGCGGCCGCGAGTACCTCTTCGACTGGGACGAGGAGGGCAACCAGCTCGTGATGAGCGTGCTGCCCGCCCTGTCCACCGCCATCGCCGCCCAGCGTTTCGTCACCGTCCCCGGCGAGACCGTGCTGGGCTTCACCGACGCTGGCGCGGTGCAGCGCACCGTGCCGGTGGCGGCGGGCGAGGAGACCCGCGACGCACCCCCTGTGGTGTGGCGCACCGGGCCCCGCTCCACCGAGCCGCATCTGCTGGCGGTCGGCGAGCCCGGCAGCGGCACCACGACCCTGCTTCGATCGATCGCTCTCCAGGCCCTGCAGCACGGGGACGTGCTGATCGTGGAGGGCAGCGGGACCGGCGAGTACGCCTGCCTGACGGGGCGCGCGGGCGTACTCGCCGTCGACTGCGGTCTCGCCGGGGCGCTGGCCAGCCTTGAGTGGGCGGCGCACGAGACCGAACGGCGGCTGATCGCCGCCAACCGTGCCAGGCAGGCCGGGCACCCCGCGCCCGACGACACCAAGCGGCCGCTGTGGATCCTGCTGGACCGGCCGAGCATCCTCGGCCATCTCGCGGCGGCCGACGGGCGCGCCGATCCGCAGCAGCTGCTGCAGGTGCCCCTGCAGCACGGCAGGGCCGCCCAGGTCACGGTGGTCGTGGCCGAGCAGTTCGACAGCGTCGAGTCGCTGACGGAGACGGTACGGACGCACACCCGCGCCCGCGTGGTGCTGGGCCCCGCCAGTTTTGAGCAGGTGGAGTCCGTACTGGGCAGGGAGCCGCACACCACGCCGACGCCCGACGTCCCGCCGGGCCGCGGATACGCCCGGCTCGGCACGGGTCCGGTGCTCAGGCTTCAGGTGCCCGCGACCCCGGACCCGTACGACGAGGCCACCAGCGAGGCGCACCGGCGGGCGGTGCTGGAGCTGCTGCCGGAGCGGCAGGAGCGGGTCGAGGCCGCAGCACCCGAGCCCACGCCCGCACCCGCCGCGGTGGCCGGTCCCGTGCCCGCCGAGGGCTGAGGCCAACCGTCGGGCCACAACCATCGGGGGCGCGCCCCAGCCCGCACCCGGCCGACAATGGCTGACGCCCCCGTCAGGCGACGAACGTCCGTGGCGCTTCCGTCCCGGTGCTCGCGCCCGTCTTGACAAGGCGCGCGGCCGCCGCGAGCCGTGCCGCCGCCTCGTCCGCGACCGGACCGCCGACCGTGAACGGCAGCCGTACATAGCCCTCGAAGGCCCCGTCGACTCCGAAGCGGGGCCCCGACGGCACCCGCACCCCCACCCGCTCGCCGACCTCGGCGAGCCGGGAGCCGGAGAGACCTCCCGTGCGCACCCAGAGCGTGAGCCCACCACTCGGCACGTCGAACTCCCAGTCGGGCAGCTCCCGGCGCACCGCCGTGACCAGCGCGTCACGGTTCTCGCGGGCCTGGGCCCGCCGGATGGCGACGGCCTCTTCCCACCCGCCGGTCTGCATCAGCCAGTTGACGGCGAGCTGTTCCAGGACCGGGGTGCCCAGGTCGGCGTACGCGCGCGCCGCGACCAGCGAGCGGATCACGTCCGGCGCCGCCCGCACCCAGCCGATGCGCATGCCCGCCCAGAACGCCTTGCTGGCCGAGCCGACCGTGAGGACCGTGCTGCCCGCCGGGTCGAAGGCGCAGACGGGCCGCGGCATCTCGATGTTCTCGTCCAGGTGGAGCTCGGACATGGTTTCGTCGACGACGAGGACCGTGCCGGCCGAACGCGCGGCGTCGACCAGGCGGCGGCGCTGGTCCTCGTCGGCCAGCGCGCCGGTCGGGTTGTGGAAGTCGGCCACCACATAGGCGAGCCGGGGCGCCGCGTCCCGCAGCACCTGCCGCCAGCGCGGCAGGTCCCAGCCGGTCAGCCCTTCGGCCATGGCCACCGGTACGAGCCGGGATCCGGCCTCGCGCATCAGCTGCAGGATGTTGGCGTAGGAGGGGGATTCGACGGCGATGCGCTCGCCGCGTCCCGCGAAAAGATGACAGATGGCGTCGATCGCGCCCATCGCGCCCGTGGTGACCATGATCTGCTCGGGCATGGTGGGGATGCCGCGCTCGGTGTAACGGTCGGCCAGCATCTGGCGCAGCGCGGGCAGACCGGCCGGGTAGTCGCCGTGCGTGTGGGCGTAGGGCGGCAGTTCTTCCAGTGCGCCCTGGACTCCCCGGGTGAGCCAGGGCTCGGGCGCGGGCAGGGCGGCACAGCCGAGGTCGATCATCGAGCCGAGCGACTCGGGCGGCAGGGGTTCCAGGCCGCGCGCGGGCAGCGGGTTCCCGGCCGGCACCGCGGTCCAACTGCCCGCTCCCCTGCGGGACTCCAGGAACCCTTCGGCGCGCAGCGCCTCGTACGCCGCCGCGACGGTCGTGCGACTGACGGACAGCGAGAGCGCGAGCTCGCGCTCGGCGGGCAGCCGGGCGGCGACGGGGACTCGCCCTTCGAGGACGAGCAGCCGGATGCCGTCGGCGAGGGCACGGTAGGCGGGGGGCTTGCGGGTGCCGGGCCCGGCCGGGCGCGGCTGCTGGGAGGTGAGCTGCCGGGCGAGCTGAGCAGCGCCCACCGCTGAGGTCCACTGAGTCATGGAAGTCAGTCCACCTTCCTCGAATTGGCCATGGTTGACGCTCGTTCTATAGCCACAGAGTGACATGCGTCAGTCCACTACTACCAGAGGGGGGCGTCATGGCGACCGCACGGTCCGCGCATCTCACCCGCAGGGTGCTGCAGCTCTACATCGGTCTGGCGCTGTACGGAGTGAGCTCCGCGCTCCTTGTGCGCGGCGGGCTCGGGCTCGAGCCGTGGGGAGTGCTGCATCAGGGTCTGGCCGAGCGGACGGGGCTGACGATCGGCGTCGTGTCGATCATCGTCGGCGCGGTCGTGCTGCTGCTGTGGATCCCGATCAGACAGCGCCCCGGGCTCGGCACGGTCTCCAACGTCTTCGCCATCGGCATCGCGATGGACGGCACGCTCGCGCTGGTCCCGGACGTGCACGGCCTCGGGACGCAGATTCCGGCAATGGTCGTGGGCATCGTGCTCAACGGCGTGGCGACGGGTCTGTACATCTCCGCGCGCTTCGGTCCCGGCCCGCGCGACGGCCTGATGACGGGTCTGCACCGGCTCACCGGCAGTTCGATCCGGCTGGTCCGTACGGCGATCGAAGTGGCCGTGGTCGCGACCGGCTTCGTGCTCGGCGGTTCGGTGGGTGTCGGCACGGTCGCCTACGCCCTGGCCATCGGGCCGCTGGCGCAGTTCTTCCTGCGCGTCTTCGCCATCCCGGATCAGCCCGGCGGCAGCACGGTCGTCGCCGGCGGGACACCTGAGCAGGCGATACTACGAGGGTGACCCGCGTACTCCACCGCTATCTGGACCATCCCTCGACGCTCGCCTTCGCCCATCGCGGCGGGGCCGCGGACGGGATCGAGAACACCGCGGCCGCTTTCCGGCGGGCCGCCGGTCTCGGCTACCGCTACTTCGAGACCGATGTGCACACCACGGCGGACGGCAAGCTGGTCGCCTTCCACGACACGACGCTGGACCGGGTCACGGACGCGCGCGGCAAGCTCGCGGAGCTGCCCTGGAGCGAGGTGCAGCAGGCCAGGGTCGGGGGCAAGGAGCCGCTCGCGCTCTTCGAGGACCTTCTCGACGAGTTCCCGGACGCCCGCTGGAACGTGGACATCAAGGCGGAGCCCGCGCTGGTCCCACTGGTCGATCTGATCCGCCGGGCGGGCGCCTGGGACCGGGTGTGCATCGGCTCGTTCTCGGAGGGCCGGGTGACGCGGGCGATGCGTCTGGCGGGCCCGAGGCTTGCCACCTCGTACGGCGTGCGCGGTGTGGTGGGTCTGCGGCTGCGCTCGTACGGCATCCCGGCGGCGCTGCGGATGGGCGCGGTCGCCGCGCAGGTCCCGGAGTCCCAGGGCGGCATCCGGGTGGTCGACGGGCGCTTTGTGCGCGCGGCGCACGCGCGGGGTCTGCAGGTCCATGTCTGGACCGTGAATGAAGCGGATCGGATGGCCGCACTCCTGGACCTGGGCGTGGATGGCATCATGACCGATCATCTGGAGACGTTGCGCACGGTATTGACCGACCGGGGAGTCTGGGTCTGAAACCCCGCGCGTCTGCACAACGGGACGAGCGAGGGGGCGCGGAGTGACGACCGACACCGCGGACCGGACGACCGGGACGACTGAGCGCAGACGCGAGCAACACGGCTGGTATTTCTACGACTTCGCCTGCTCGGTCTATTCGACGAGTGTGCTGACCGTCTTCCTGGGACCGTATCTGACCTCCGTGGCGAAGGCCGCGGCGGATGCCGAGGGCTTTGTGCATCCGCTGGGCATTCCGATACGCGCGGGCTCTGTCTTCGCGTACGCCGTGTCGGTCTCGGTGGTGCTCGCGGTGCTGGTGATGCCGCTGGCGGGCGCGGCGGCGGACCGTACGGGCCGCAAGAAACCACTGCTGGCCGCGGCGGCGTACGTGGGAGCGACCGCGACGACGGGGATGTTCTTCCTGGACGGCGAGCGGTATCTGCTCGGCGCGTTCCTGCTGATCGTCGCGAACGCGTCCCTGTCGGTGTCGATGGTGCTCTACAACGCGTATCTGCCGCAGATCGCGGAGCCGGACGAGCGTGACGCGGTGTCCTCACGGGGCTGGGCGTTCGGGTACACATCGGGCGCTCTGGTGCTGGTGCTCGATCTGATCCTGTACTCGGGCCACGATTCGTTCTCTCTCTCCGAAGGGGCGGCGGTACGGATCTGTCTGGCATCGGCCGGACTGTGGTGGGGCGCTTTCACCCTGGTGCCGCTGCGGCGTCTGCGAGACCGGCGGCTGCCGCCGAGCGGCGAGGGCGCGGTGGGCTCCGGCTGGCGACAGCTGCGGGCGACGCTGCGGGACATGCGCAGACATCCGCTGACACTGTCGTTCCTGCTGGCGTATCTGATCTACAACGACGGCGTCCAGACGGTGATCTCACAGGCGTCGATCTACGGCTCCGAGGAGCTGGACCTCGATCAGACGACACTGATCACAGCGGTGCTGCTGGTGCAGGTGCTCGCGGTGGTGGGCGCGCTGGGCATGGGGCGGCTGGCGAGGACCCATGGCGCCAAGCGCACCATCCTCGCGTCGCTCGCCGTCTGGACGCTGATCCTGGCGGTGGGATACTTCCTGCCGGCCGGGGCGCCGGTCTGGTTCTTCGCGCTGGCCGGCACGATCGGGCTGGTGCTGGGCGGCAGTCAGGCGCTGTCGAGGTCGCTGTTCTCACATTTGGTGCCGCGCGGCAAGGAGGCGGAGTACTTCTCGGCGTACGAGATGAGCGACCGCGGGCTGAGCTGGCTGGGGCCGCTGGTGTTCGGGCTCGCGTACCAGCTGACCGGCAGTTATCGCGATGCGATCATCTCTTTGGTGGTCTTCTTCGCGCTCGGTTTCGTGCTGCTTGCGCGGGTGCCGGTGAGGCGCGCGGTGGCCGCCGCGGGCAACCCCGTGCCGGAGCGGATTTAGACGTTGAAGTGAAAGGCCGGTAGTGTACGCCTTTGGCCTGCCAGACGGACCGTTACTGCGCGCTGAAGAAGTGAATTCACTGGGTGACACTTTCTGTCAGATGTGACAAACCGGGCACTGGTGGGTACCCAAACCCTGGATAAGCAGCGGCACGACGGGCGACGCATGACCCGGAACGGGAATCTTTACTGCCGACCGGACGTTGACCGGATGACGACGACAGCGACACCTGTCCTGTGGGCGACAAGCCCGGGAGGCACGATTCATGAGTGAGCGAGCTCTCCGCGGTACGCGCCTCGTGGTTACCAGCTACGAGACGGACCGCGGCATCGATCTGGCCCCGCGCCAGGCGGTGGAGTACGCATGCCAGAACGGACATCGATTTGAGATGCCGTTCTCGGTAGAGGCGGAGATTCCGCCGGAGTGGGAGTGCAAGGCGTGCGGCGCCCAGGCACTCCTGGTGGACGGGGACGGCCCCGAGGAGAAGAAGGGCAAGCCGGCGCGAACGCACTGGGACATGCTCATGGAGCGGCGCACCCGCGAGGAGCTGGAGGAGGTGCTGGCCGAGAGGCTGGCGGTCCTGCGCTCCGGCGCCATGAACATCGCCGTGCATCCGCGCGACAGCCGGAAGTCCGCCTGACCGCGTAACACCGCACGTACAGCGTCATAAGACAACGACACAACAGCCGCGGGCCGTCTCACAGCGAATGTGAGACGGCCCGCGGCTGTGTTCTGCGCGCTCTCCCCGGTCGGTCCCTCTCTCAGGGGGTCAGCGGCGGCCTGGGGCCCTCTTCCTCGTAGCTGCGCGGAGGAGGCGTCCCGTCCTGCCGGATGACCTCACCCTGCACGATCTTTCCGTCCGGCCGGCGAATGCGGGCCTGCTGGAAGGCGTCTCCCAGGCTGCCGGGGGTGGCGGCGCGCATGCGGCGCTCCAACGACCGTTCCGTGTACCGCCCGAGCGCCGCACGGACCGGCGGCAGCAGAAGCAGCAGACCCACCGCGTCGGAGATCAGGCCGGGCAGCATCAGGAGCAGTCCGCCGAGCATCAGGAAGCCGTTGCCCTTGCTGCTCTTGCCCGTGTTTCCGTTGCCCGTGCCGGAGCCGGCAGTCGGGCTCGGGCCGTTCTGCTGTTGCTGCAGGGTCTCGGTCAGGCTGCGGAAGGCCCGGCGGCCGGCCCGCTTGATGACGACGGCGCCCAGGACGGCGCCGCCTACGAGCAGGGCGAGGACGGTGAACCCGCCGGCCGCCCCTGCGACAAGGGTCAGCAGCCAGACCTCCAGCACCAGCCAGGCGGCGATGCCGAGCGGGAGGAGGTTGCGGGCGCGTGAGCGCTTGGGGGCTGTCGGGGTCGGTGCGCCGATCGTCATGCTCCCAGTGTGCCTGGACGCCCGCTGGACCGGCGTAAGCGGCCGATCAATAAGCGGCCGGTCGGCAAGGAGCGGGTCAGCGAACTGCTTGCGGCCGATCAGGGATACTGCTTGCGGCCGAGTAGACGACTCGCCCGGCCCCCCACTCCCCAGGCGGTGACCCGCCACAGCGCCTCCACGACGATGTCCCGGTTCATTTTGGAGTCGCCGAGTTCGCGCTCGACGAAGGTGATGGGGACTTCCACGACGTGGTATCCGGCGGCGACGGCACGGCGGGCGAGGTCGACCTGGAAGCAGTAGCCCTGGGAGGCCACTTCGGCAAGACCGAGGCCTTCGAGGGTCCCGGCCCGGAAGGCCCGGAAGCCGCCGGTGACGTCCCGGATGGGGACACCGAGCAGGAGCCGGGAGTAGGTGCTGCCGCCGCGGGAGAGGAACTCGCGGTGCTTGGGCCAGTTGACCACGCGGCCGCCGGGGACCCAGCGCGAGCCGAGCACCAGGTCCGCGCCCTTGAGGGCGGTCAGCAGCCGCGGCAGTTCCTCCGGCTGGTGGGAGCCGTCGGCATCCATTTCGACGAGTACGCCATAGCCGTGCTCGATTCCCCAGGCGAAGCCCGCGAGGTAGGCCGCGCCCAGGCCCTCCTTGCCCTTGCGGTGCAGTATGTGCACCTGCTGGTCCTGGGCGGCGATCTCATCGGCGATCTTGCCGGTGCCGTCGGGGCTGTTGTCGTCGGCGACGAGAATGTCCGCATCGGGCACCGCCGCGCGCACCCGGGAGACGATCGGCTTGATGTTCTCGGCCTCGTTGTAGGTCGGGATGATCACCAAGGCTCTGCCGAGCGGGCCGTACCGCCGCTGACCGCCGTCGTTCACTACTGCCCCTTAGAGTCCGTGCACAGAGCCCCACCATAGCGAGCGCACGGTGCGTGGATACGGCGGCACGGACCTGAGGCGTCGTGTGCCGGGTGAAGGGGTGCGGGCAAGGCTCCCCCCTGGCCACGGATCGGGACCCGGCGTCCTTCGGGCCGACCTGGGGCCCGCTGGCTGCGGGTCGACCGAGAGCCGTTGTCTACTGAACGCCGGGCCCCACCCGGGTCTCACCTGCCGACCGGCTGAAACCTTCCCTCGGCCCCCGAGGCGCGGGCGCTGAACCTGGCTCCCAGTGGCAGTGGGCCGGTGCGGCACACTGCCCCATGACCCAGCGGCGTTCGACGACTGCGTGGAGGTTTGCCGGTCGGACGTCCTGCGGTGGACTCGGCCGAACCTACCGGCCGGTGGGCGCTCTGTGTCAACAGTCGCCTGATCTGCGAGGTTTGCCCAAACCAGCAGGTCAGCAGGGAAGATCCGCAGGTCGCGGCCGAGCGCGGGGAGCAACGATCGGCCGTACGAAATATCCGCACGTCACTCGTTCGGCCGCGCAAAGACGGTTTGTCCGAAGACCACTGTCCGCAGGCAGACGGGCAGTTCGGCGCCGGGCGTGAGGTCGGGCAGGCCGGGAGTGCCGGAACGGGGGTCGGTGGACCAGCGGGCGACGCGGTCGTCGGGGGCCTGGACGACGAGTTCCCCGGTGCGCCACACGGCGTAGTCGGCGGGCGCACCCGGGACCAGGACGCCGGCGTCGTCGCGGCCGATGGCTCGCCAACCGCCGCGCGTATGGGCGGTGAAGGCGGCTCGCGCGGAGACCCGGTGCTCGGAGGTGCGGTGGAAGGCCGCGGCTCGAACGGTGCCCCAGGGGTCCAGCGGCGTCACCGGGCTGTCCGAGCCGAAGGCGAGAGGGACTCCGGCGCGCAGCAGCGCGGCATACGGGTTGAGAGTGCGGGCCCGGTCGACGCCGAGGCGCTGCGCGTACATCCCTTCGTCGCCGCCCCAGGCGGCGTCGAAGGCGGGCTGCACAGAGGCCGTGAGGCCGAACTCCGCGAAGGCCGCGATGGTTTCGGGGGTGAGCATCTCGGCGTGCTCGACGCGGTGCCTGGCGGCGCGGACGCGGGCGAGGCCGAGCGCGTCGGCGGCGGCCCGGACGCCGTCGACGACCGCGGTGAGCGCCGCGTCGCCGATGGCGTGGAAGCCGGCCTGCAGTCCGGCCTCGGTGCAGGCGGTGACATGGGCGGCGACCGCGGCCGCGTCGAGGTGGGCGCTGCCGGTGTGCGCCGCGTCCGCGTACGGGGTGTGCAGGCAGGCGGTATGCGAGCCGAGGGAGCCGTCGACGAAGAGGTCGCCGGCAGCGCCGATCGCGCCGAGTTCACGGATGCGCTGGGCGTCCTTCGCATTCGCGACCCGTTCGGCCCAGTAGCCGACGACCCGGGGGCCCGGCTCGGCCCCGGCCAGTGCCAGCAGGGACGTGAAGTCGTCCTCGTCGGAGATGTCGGGCCCGGCGCACTCATGGACGGTGCCGATGCCGAGCGATGCGGCCCGCCGGAGGGCTGCGCGCTGGGCGGCGGCGCGCTGGGCGGGGGTGATCGCGCCATGGGCGGCGGCGCGTACGGCATGGTGGGCGGCGCCGGTCAGCGGCGCCTCGGGGTGGTGGCCGTCGAGCCCGGTGACGCCGGGGACCCGGTCGAGCAGGGCGGTGGTGACCACGGCCGAGTGGACGTCGATCCTGGGTAGATAGAGAGGACGGCCGCCGCTCGCCTCGTCGAGTTCGGCGCGGGACGGGGGGCGCTGCTCGGGCCAGCGCGAGGCGTCCCAGCCGTGACCGAGGAGAACGGTGTCGCCGGGGTGTGCGGCGCTGTGCTCCCGTACGAGAGCGAGAGCATCGGCCAGGGTGCGGGCGCCGGACAGGTCGAGGCCGGTGAGGGCGAGGCCGGTCGCCGTGGTGTGCACATGTGCGTCGGTGAACGCCGGAGTGACCAGCGCCCCTTCGAGGTCGACCACCTCGTCGACCCCGGCGGCGAAGGCGTCGGCGGCGCCCTCGGAACCCACCCAGGCGACATGTCCTCGTTCGACGACCATCGCCGTGGCGAAGGGGTCGGCGGGGCTGTGGACTTCACCACCGCGCAGCAGCACGGTGCGGTGTTCGCTCTGAGGGGCGGCGCTCTCGGTCATGGGGACCAGCCTAGATACGCGGCGGGCGTGCCTCGTACGGGGTGGAGAGCACGACCGTCGTGCGCGTGGAGACCCCGGACAGCGAGCGGATGTGGGTGAGCAGGTGCTCCAGCTCCAGCGGGGTCGCGACACGCACCTTGAGGATGTAGTTCTCGTCGCCCGCGACGCTGTGGCAGGCCTCGATCTCGGGTACGTCGGCGAGACGCTCCGCGATGTCGTCGGGCGCGCTCGGGTCGAAGGGTTTGACGGAGATGAACGCCGTCAGCGGCAGCCCGACCGCCTCGGGGTCGACAACGGCGGCATAGCCGCGGATGACGCCACGCTGTTCCAGGCGGCGGACGCGCTGATGCACCGCCGAGGTGGACAGGCCGGTGGCCTTGCCCAGGTCGGTGTAGCTCATCCGCCCGTCCTTGACGAGCAATTCCACGATCTGTCTGTCCAGCTCCTCCATGCGGATCAACCTATTGCCCCAGGTCGCTTCCGGCACAGCCCACGGGGCCCACGGAGGCATCTGCGGCGGGCATGTGACGAATGCCACAGGCTCGCCGCACGGTCCGTCGTGACCGCACGGTTACCCGCCGGGCGGGTGGGGAATTGCTTGCTGTGGTCGAGGCCGCAAGTGCCTGGTCGGCCCACCCGAGGGGGAGATTCTCCATGCAGAGTGTCAAGAACACCGGACGTACCGAACCGGAGCCTGTTGATTCGGCCGAACAGGCTGAAGTCGACGAGCTCGACGCGTACGACACCCTTGAGATGTACCGGGTCAGCTGCCCGGACTGCGCACAACCCATCGCGCTCCTCGCGGACGAGGACGTCCTGCCGGAGCATGCGCTGTGCCCCACCCCGTGGAACCCGTTCGGGCTCACCGTGTGCGCCGGCACCGGCCGTGCCGCCGCGCAGGCCCGTCCCGCCGACGAGACGCTCGAGGTCCAGGAGCAGGACACCGCACTGCTGCTGACCCTCCCTCAGGGGCTCGACTGGCGGACGCAGCCCTTCTCGCACGTCGGCGGCCCGGGCTCGCGCCCGCTGCGGGTGCCGCATCTGCGGCGCCACGCCGCGTAGACCCCAGGTCCAGTGGCTTCCCTGCACCATGGCGGCGAGACTGCCATGGCGCAGGATCAGGCTGTCCGGGCCATCGGACACGGGCTGACCTCCCGGGCAAGGGAATTGACGGTACGTCAGAACCCTCCCCAAGACCAGCACGGAACGTCATGCCCGTACCCCGGCCCGCTGACCGGGCAGGGGGGAAGGCGGCGAACAGTTAGCCGGCTCGCCCGCGAAACCACCCACCGGACAGCAACCACCAACGCCCCCTGGCCCACGGCCACCACGAACCAGGAGGACTGAGCCCCCCTGGCCCAGGGTCACCACGAACCAGGAGGACTAACCTCAGCGAGTTTCGGGCCCCGCCAAGTGACGCGCGATGACCATCCGCTGAATCTGGTTGGTGCCCTCGACGATCTGGAGCACCTTGGCCTCCCGCATATAGCGCTCGACCGGGAAGTCCAGGGTGTAGCCGTACCCGCCGAGTACCTGGACGGCGTCGGTGGTGACGCTCATGGCCGTGTCCGTGCAGAACAGCTTGGCCATCGCGGCCTGCCGGGAGAACGGCCGGGCCGCATCACGCAGCCGGGCCGCGGCGAGGTAGAGCGCACGGCCCGCCTCGATCCGGGTGGCCATGTCGGCGAGCATGAAGCGCAGCCCCTGGAAGTCGGCGATGGGCCTGCCGAACTGCTCGCGCCCGGTGGCGTACGAGACGGCCTCGTCGAGGGCCGCCTGGGCAACGCCGATGGCGCAGGCCGCGATGCCGAGCCGCCCTGAGTCGAGGGCGGAGAGCGCGATCGCGAAGCCCTGGCCCTCGTCGCCGATCCGGCGGGAGTCGGGGACACGTACGCCGTCGAAGTGCAGTTGAGCGGTGGGCGAGCCCTTCATGCCCATCTTCTTCTCGGGCGCCGCGGCGTTCAGCCCCGGCACATCGCCGGGGACCAGGAAGGCAGTGATGCCGCGGGCGCCTTCCCCGCCGGTGCGGGCCATCACCGTGTAGAAGTCGGCGATCCCGCCGTGGGTGATCCAGGACTTGGTGCCGGTGATCACCCAGCTGTCGCCGTCGCGCACCGCCTTGGTGCGCAGCGATGCGGCGTCCGAGCCGGACGCGGGCTCGGAGAGGCAGTAGGCGCCGAGCAGGCCGCCGCCGAGCATGGCGGGCAGATGCTCTCCCTGCTGCTCCTTGGAGCCGTAGCCGGCGAGCGCATGGCAGGCGAGGGAGTGGACGCTGACACCGAGACCGACGGTGAGACGGGCCGCGGCGAGCTCTTCGAGTACCTGGAGATAGACCTCGTACGGCTGGTCTCCGCCGCCGTACTCGGAGTCGTACGGCAGGCCGAGCAGTCCGGACTCGGACAGGAGCGAGAACACCTCGCGCGGGAAGTGCCCGGAGTCCTCCTCCTCTGCCGCCCTGGGAGCGATCTCCCGCTGGATGATCTCGCGTACCAGGGCGATCAGATCCCTGGACTCCTCGGTGGGCAGTTGACGATCCACCGGCTGCGGGGCGCGGTCGGGCATTGCGGCGCTCTCCTCCCTGTCGGGCGCTGCGGCGGTCGCGCGCGAAGGGTGTGGGCGCGCCGCCGGTCTTACTGCCAGGCCGATGCTGCCCTTCCGGATCACGAAAGAGGCTCGACGGCGGCTGTGGCGCGTTGAGTATGCCCGATCAGCGGACTTACGTCACGGGTGGACCGTCCGACCCCCTTGTCCGGCCCGCGCGCGGGAAATTGGTCCGAACCATTGACCCGAATGGTCTAGTCCTTCTACCGTTTCCCCTCAGCGCATGGCCGCGTCCATGCCAAAGAAGCCCGACGGTCCACCGCAAGTCCCCCACTCGCTCTCCCCCTCCCCCACGAGGAGACCTGATGCTCGGACTCCACCGCCGCCCCCGCGCCCGGCTGAAGGCGCTCATCGCCGCCGGCTGTACCGCTGCCCTCGGCGCGACCCTGTTCACCGGCGCCCACTTCGCCTCCGCAGGCGAGTCCGGCTCCGCCACCAAGTCGACCGCGCAGGCCGCGGCCGCCCCGAAGGCCGGCAACAAGGTGATCGGCTACTTCACCGAATGGGGCGTCTACGACCGCAACTACCACGTCAAGAACATCCAGACCTCAGGGTCGGCGAACAAGCTCACCCACATCAACTACGCCTTCGGCAACGTCCAGGGCGGCAAGTGCACGGTCGGCGACTCCTTCGCCGACTACGAGAAGACCTACACCGCCGCACAGAGCGTCGACGGCGTCGCCGACACCTGGGACCAGCCGCTCCGAGGCAGCTTCAACCAGCTGCGCAAGCTGAAGAAGCTGCACCCGGGTCTCAAGGTGCTCTGGTCCTTCGGCGGCTGGACCTGGTCCGGCGGCTTCGGCCAGGCCGCGGCCAACCCCGCCGCCTTCGCCCAGTCCTGCTACAACCTGGTCGAGGACCCCCGCTGGAAGGATGTCTTCGACGGCATCGACATCGACTGGGAGTACCCCAACGCCTGCGGTGCCAGCTGCGACACCAGCGGGCGCGAGTCCTTCAAGAACCTGCTGTCCGCGCTGCGCTCGAAGTTCGGCAGCTCCAACCTGGTGACCGCGGCGATCACCGCGGACGCCTCGTCCGGCGGCAAGATCGAGAAGGCGAATTACGCGGGCGCTGCCCAGTACGTCGACTGGTACAACCCGATGACGTACGACTCCTTCGGCGCCTGGGCGGCGCAGGGGCCCACCGCTCCGCACTCGCCGCTCACCTCCTACACCGGCATTCCGCAGCAGGGCTTCAACACGGACGCGGCGATCAAGAAGCTCAAGGGCCTCGGCATCCCGTCCTCGAAACTGCTGCTCGGGATCGGCTTCTACGGACGCGGCTGGACGGGCGTGACACAGAAGGCGCCCGGCGGGACCGCGACGGGCGCCGCGCCCGGCAAGTACGAGGCCGGCATCGACGACTACAAGGAACTGAAGTCCAAGTGCCCGGCCAACGGGACTGTCGCCGGGACGGCGTACGCGCACTGCGGCAACCAGTGGTGGAGCTACGACACCCCGTCCACCATCGCCGGGAAGATGACCTACAAGAACCAGCAGGGTCTGGGCGGAACCTTCTTCTGGGAGCTCAGTGGTGACACCTCGAACGGAGAGCTGATCAAGGCCATCAACTAGCGGCCGAAGTCGGTGATGTGAGGGCGGGCGACCGGCGGGTCGCCCGCCCTCGACTCATGCATTCGACCGGCGCGTCAGGCCTCGACCGGCGCGCGCGCAGCATCGGCCAGGGCCGCGGGCAGCGGCTCGTTCGGCGGTTCCGGGCACTCCGGCTCGAATTCCGCGATCGTACGCACCGTGCCGCGCAGCAACCGCATCAGCAGCGCGCACACGGTCTCCCGCTTCAGCTCCTGGCTGCCCAGCCAGTCGAGAGTGATTCCCTCGACGCTGCTGAGCCAGCCGAGCAGCGCGAGCCGGGCGAGCATCGGGATGTCGCGCCTGCCGTACGCGCCGTCGGCGATGGTCGCGATCAACTCCTCGCGCACCGCGTCCCGTACGGACTGCACCTGGGTGTCGAAGCCGACGCCGCCCGTGACGATCGTGCGGAACGCCGCCTGGTGGCTCTGGGCGTAGCGGAGGTAGTCGTCGACCGTGCGGTACACGCGCTCAGCACGTGGCAGCTCGGTGTCCTGGGCGGCGCGCGAGACGAGTTCGGCCACCGAGTCCTCGATGATGGCGAGGTAGTAGCCGCGTTTGCTCTTGAAGTAGTAGTAGATCAGGCCCTTGGCGACCCCGGCGTGCTTGGCGATGTCGTCCATCGAGAGCGCGTCGTAGGAAGTGTCGGCGAACAACTTCCGTCCGGTTGCGATGAGTTCACCACGGCGTATCTGGGATCTTCCGGTCACACCACGCTGTTGACTATTATTCAAATTGAGCCCAAGTCTCCAACTGCCACAGGATCTCCGCAGTATGGCAGAGAGGCGGAGCCGCCTCGGTGGACGGCAGAAGGCCGTCCGGCCGGCCATGCTCCGGGAAGGCCGAGCTCTCAGAGAAGGCCGAGCTGGGTGACGAGCATGGCGAGGACGACGACGAGGGTCCAGCCGAGGATGTGCTCGAGCACGTTGGAGTCGTCGTCGGGGCCGCCCGTGCGGGTGCGGGGCTCGGCGCGGTGGGCGGTGGCAGCGGTCGAAGTCATGGTGTGTCTCGCAGTCGTCTGGCAGGTGTGGCGCGTCCCCCCGGACCCGTTCACAGTGCCAGCGACACCGGCCCGGGTCAGTGACTCACGTCACTGACCCGCAGGCGCGGGCCGCTGTCTCAGTGGATGCCGAAGGCCGCCAGCGCCTTGCGCTGGGCGGCCGTGGGCCGGGCCGGCCAGTAGAGATAACAGACGCCGCCTGTGCCGGACACCACTTTGCCCGCGGCGTTGTAGCGCTTGGTACGGAGCCAGATCTTCTCCCACTCGGCGCGCTTGTAGATACGGCGCACGGCCTCGTTGCTGAGCGATGCGGGATCGTTGGCGATCACATCGCCACCCGCTGTGAAACCGATCACGGTCATCAGATGGCCGGCGGTGCCGTACCCCGCCCCGGTCAGCTCCTCCCTGAGGAAGGACTGCGACGTTACGGCCGGGATACCGGCCCGGATCAGCGACTCCAGGTCGGGGAGCGAGGACAGCCGGGTGACGACCGCGTTCATGTCCGCGTAGGTGGCCGCGTAGGCGGCGTTGAAGGGCCAGTTTCCGCAGCCGCTGTACTGGTGGTCGAAGGTGAAGCGAGCCGCATGACAGACCTGCGGGTCTGCGAAGGCCGGGTTCACCCAGGCGAGGTCGGCCGCCGTGGGCCCATGCCCCCAGTACTCGATGATCATCTGCGAGGAGGTGGGGCTGCACCAGGCCTCGCCACCGTTGTCGTACTCCGGGTACTGGCCGACATGCGTGTTCTGCGAGTACCGCGGCACGCGCAGCTCGCGCGCGAGCCCCGGCGTCGATGCGGGCACGGTGAAGCGGTCCGGCACGTCGGACGCCATCGCGCCGAGCCGTCGGACCGTGGGCGTAAGGCTCGTTCCTGGCGTGCGGTAGAGGGTCAACCGCAGCTGGTACGAGTTCAGCCGAAGCCCGCTCGTCGCGTCGTCGATCGAGAAGGTGTCGGTCCAGATGCTTGCTCTGCCGTCGCTCTGGTCGTCGAGCGAGGTGCGCCGGATGTCCCCGTCGCCCGCCGCCCAGCGGCCCATCACGAACCAGGGGGTCGAGGTCGCGTCGGAGTAGCGGCCCCGCAGCTCGACCTGGAGCCAGGTGCCTGCAGGGGTGGACGCGTTCCAGGAGGCGACGACTTCTGTGGCGGGCACCCGGGAGAGGTGGACGGGCGAGGTCCAGGTGCCGTACTCCCAGGTCGCGCTCCGCCCGGTGTGCGGGTCGGTGTACTCGGTGCGGCCCAACGGAGCCGAAATGACGAGCCCGGGGCGGCTGCCCGCGACCGCGCGGGTGCCGGCGGCCGCGCCGGAGCGCCAGTCCGTGTACGAGGTCCAGAAGTGATTGTCGATGTGCGAGGCGGGCACGACGCGTCCAGCGGGCTCTGCGGCCGGTGCGGCGCCGGCCGGTGCCGCACCGGCCGGGACGGCGGAGGAGGAGAGCGCACCCGTACCCGCCGCGGCCGCGATCGCGGCGCCCAGCACGGTTCTGCGCGAAGTCGGTCTGGCCATGGGACCCCCAGTCAGGTGCGCGGCAGTGGGGCAACTATCGCCGGTCCCGGCGGACTTCTGCCAGCGTCAGGAGGCGCGTCGCGGCATCAATATTGGTCTCGTCCACTGGGGGTCCCGCCGTAGGGAGAGTGACCCACGACGGGGACGCGCGGCCCTCGTAGGCTGGCGGGATGGACGACCTCGATCAGCATGCCCGGGCCCTGCGCGCGCTCCCGCCCTCCTGCGGGCCGGTGCGGCTGCTCGCGGTCGACGGCCACGCCGGCTCGGGGAAGAGCACCTTCGCCGCCCGGCTCGCGGCGGCTGTCGGCAACGGCGTGCCGGTGCTGCACCTCGACGATCTGGCCAGTCACGCGGAGCCCTTCGCCTGGACGGACCGGATGCTTTCCGAGGTGATCGCGCCCCTCGCTCGGGGCAGCACCGCGCACTATCACCCGTACGACTGGAATCTGCGTCGCTTCACCTCCGTGCGCGCTCTCGAAGCGGCTCCCGTCGTGCTGATCGAAGGGGTCGGGGCAGGGCGACGCGTGTTGCGCCCGTATCTGGCGTGGCTGCTGTGGATGGAGAGAGAAGCCGAAGAGTCCTGGCAGCGGGGCCGCCGACGCGATGGAAGCGAACTGTCCACGTTCTGGGACGGCTGGACGGTGGCGGAGACACGCCATTTCGCCGCGGACCCATCTCGTCCGTTCGCGAATGCCCTGGTACGCGAGCGCCAGGAGGGGTACGAGTGGCTGCCGGGGCCTCCTGCGACAGCGCGACCGAACCAACTCATCACACAGAGTGACCGCTTTCCCCCGGCATCCTGAGCTCCATACTGAACAGTCGGCATTCCGCCTCAAGAGTGCCTGAAGTCTTCTTGACCGACGGGGCGCACAGGTCTTACGTTCTCAATGTGCGGCTTTTCGGAGCCGCCGCAGACGCGAAGCCCCCGGTTGTTCCCCCGTGACCGGGGGCTTCGTTCTGCCCTCACCCCCCACTTCAGCGGCGCGGCCACCTGCCCCCGCTCACCCTGGGTCACCGCCACCGGATCGCTCACGGCACCCTTCGTCGCAACCCCTTTGCGCAGGTACGATGCACCTCGGTGGGGTCAATTCCCGTCCACGGCAAGGCGTTTCTGTACGCTGCGGTCGGGCGTCCGCCCGGCGGGATCACGCACGTTTGTGGGGGATCTGATGGACATCGGCACGCAGGGCGCACCGGCCCCGGCCGACCTCGCCTGGGTGCGCGGCGTGGACGCCTACACGATGGGTGCGTATCCGCAGGCGGAGGAGGAGTTCCGGACCGCGGTGCGACTCGATCCCGGGATGGCCGACGGCTGGCTCGGGCTGCATGCGCTGCGCGTCGACACGACGACCGCGTTACTGCGCATGTACCGGGCCCGCGAGCGCTTCGGCGAGCAGCGCGCCCGGCACCGCCGCACCCTGAACTCCTGGTACTGGCTGGGCTGGTGGGTCCAGCCGGTCCTGGAGAGCCGGCGCGATCTTCTCCTCGCGCACGCCTCTCACTGGCTGGACGGCCGCCATGTGCCCGAGCTGGACCGGGCGCTCGCCGCACTGCCGCCGGTGGACGCCGACCACCAGGTGCGCTTTCTGCACGCCTGCCGGGCGTATCTCGTCAAGGACTGGGAACAGCTCGTACGCCACACCGAGCCGCTGGTCAACGATCCGCTGCTGGGCATCGAGGCCGGGCTGTTCGGCGGCATGGCCCGGGTGCGGCTGGAGATGTACGGGCAGGCCGAGCCGCTGCTCTCCGCGGCCCTGATGCGCTGTCGCAGCGAGCAGCCGCAGCGCAAGGAGCTGCGCTACTGGCTGGCGCGGGCGCACGAGGGCACCGGCCGCAGCGCGGCCGCCCTGCCGCTGTACCGGGCGGTGCACCGGATCGACCCGGCGTTCATGGACACCTCCGCGCGCCTCGCCGCGATCGCGGAGTACGACGGCATCGACGGGTACGACGATGCGGCAGGTCTCGCGGCCGTGTCCCTGGCCGGCGTCGGACAGGACGTGGCCGACGCGCAGGCCGAGGGCGACGGGCCGCTCGCGGCCGAGGCACGCGTCGGCGTCGATCCGCAGACCCAGCTGCCGGGCTCGGTGCCGAGCACCCCGCCCGAGGGCGTACGGCACAAGGCGGTGGTCCCCGCGCAGCCGGCTCCCCCGGCCTTCCCCGCGGGCCACACCGATCCGGTGCTGCTCGCCGAGGCACTCGCCCAGCTGGAGCGGATGGTCGGCCTGGAGCCGGTCAAACGGCAGGTCAAAGCCTTGTCGGCGCAGCTGAAGATGGCCCGGCTGCGGGCCGGCCAGGGCCTTCCGGTCCAGCCGCCGAAACGGCACTTTGTCTTCTCCGGCCCCTCAGGCACCGGCAAGACCACCGTGGCGCGCATTCTCGGCCGGGTCTTCTACGCACTCGGGCTGCTCGGCGGCGACCATCTGGTGGAGGCCCAACGGTCGGACCTGGTGGGCGAGTTCCTGGGCCAGACCGCGGTGAAGGCCAACGAGCTGATCGACTCGGCGCTCGGCGGGGTGCTGTTCGTAGACGAGGCGTACAGCCTCTCCAACTCCGGCTACACCAAGGGCGACGCGTACGGCGACGAGGCACTGCAGGTCCTCCTCAAACGCGCCGAGGACAACCGCGACCATCTGGTGGTCATCCTGGCCGGCTACCCGGAGGGCATGGACCGGCTCCTCGCCACCAACCCCGGACTGTCGTCGCGCTTCACCACCCGGGTCGACTTCCCCTCGTACCGTCCTCTCGAACTGACCGCGATCGGCGAGGTGCTGGCCGCCGAGAACGGCGATGTGTGGGACGACGAGGCCCGCGAGGAGCTGCGCTCCATCAGCGGGCATGTGGTCGACCAGAGCTGGATCGACGAGCTCGGCAACGGCCGCTTTCTGCGCACGCTGTACGAGAAGAGCTGCGCCTACCGCGATCTGCGGCTGTCCGGATACCCGGGTACGCCGACCCGTGAGGACCTTGCCACGCTGCGGCTGCCCGATCTGATGCAGGCGTACGGCGAGGTCCTGTCGGGCCGCGGTCCGGTGGACCGCGACCCGCAGGATCCTCCGGGCTGAGTCAGCCGACCAGGGCGGTATCCAGGGCCGCCTGCGGCGACCGGGGCACCGTCACCCGGTGGGACGGGTCGCGGACCTCGCCGACCAGCATCTCCAGCACGTCCTCCATGGCCACCAGACCCAGCACCCGGCCCGATGCGTCGGCGACCTGCGCGAGGTGCGTGGCCGCGCGGCGCATCACGGTGAGGGCGTCGTCCAGGGGGAGCTCGGCCCGCAGAGTCGCCATGGGACGCCAGATCTGCTGGGGCACCGCCCGTTCGCCGTGCTCCATGTCCAGTACGTCCTTGACGTGGAGGTAGCCCATATAGGGACCGCCGCCCTCGGCACAGACCGGAAAACGGGAGTAACCGGTGCGTACCGTCAGCTCCTCGATCTGCCGCGGGGTGACCGAAGGCGGCACCGTCACCAGCGTGGCGCGCGGGATCAGCACATCGGTCACCGGACGGCTGCCCAGCTCCAGGGCGTCCTCAAGACGCTCCTGCTCGGCGGGTTCGAGCAGCCCCGCCTGGCCCGAGTCCTCGACCAGGCGGCCGAGCTGCACGCTGGTGAAGGCCGCCTCGACCTCGTCCTTGGGCTCGACGCGGAAGGCCTTCAGCACCAGCCGGGCACAGGCTCCCAGCCCCACGGTGACCGGGCGGCACAGCCGGGCGAAGCCGACCAGGCCGGGGCCGAGCCAGAGCGCGGTCTTCTCGGGGGCGGCCATGGCGAGGTTCTTCGGGACCATCTCGCCGATGACGAGATGCAGGAAGACGACCACGGCCAGCGCGATGACGTAGCCCAGCGGATGGATCAGCCCTTCGGGCAGATGAGCCGCGTGGAAGACCGGCTCCAGCAGATGCGCCACGGTCGGTTCGGCCACCGCGCCGAGCGTCAGTGAGCAGATGGTGATGCCGAACTGCGCGGCAGCCATCATCTGCGGCAGATTCTCCAGGCCGTGCAGCACCTGCCGGGCCCGCGAGGAGCCCTGCGTGGCGAGTGGATCGATCTGGCTGCGGCGTACGGAGACGAGGGCGAACTCGGCCCCGACGAAGAAGCCGTTGGCGAGCACCAGCAGCACCGCGAACAGCAGTTGGATCACGCTCATCGCACTGCCTCCGGCGCGGCCGGGACGTCGGCGGTGCGCACCAGGCGCACCCGCTCGGCGCGGTAGCGCTCCACCTGGCGCACCGAGAGGCGCCAGCCGGGCAGTTCGGCCCGGTCGCCGGGCGCGGGGATGCGCCCCAGCAGATCGGCGACGAGCCCGGCCACGGTCTCGTACGGCCCGTCCGGTACATCAAGGCCTATCCGGCGCAGCGTGAGGACCCGGCAGCTGCCGTCGGCCTCCCAGGCGGGCCGGCCTTCCTCCGGAGCGGCGGGGGCGAGTTCGGGCCGGGCGTCGGCCTCGGCGTCGTGCTCGTCGCGTACCTCGCCGACGAGCTCCTCGACGATGTCCTCGAGCGTGACGACGCCGGCGGTGCCGCCGTACTCGTCGACCACCACGGCGATGGGCTGCTCGCTGCGCAGCCGTTCCAGGAGCTGCTGCACGGGCAGCGTCTCGGGCACCAGCAGCGGCGGCACGGCGACCCGGTCCACCGGGGTGCGCTGCCGCTCGTCGACGGGAACCGCGAGGGCGTCCTTGAGGTGCACCATCCCGACGATCTCGTCGATGCGCTCCCGGTAGACGGGAAAGCGCGAAAGGCCGGTGGCCCGGGTGAGGTTGAGTACGTCCGCGGCGGTGGCGTCGCTCTGCAGGGCGCTCATCTTCACCCGGGGGGTCATCACATGCTGTGCCGTGAGATGCCCGAGCGAGAGGGTACGCACGAACAGATCGGCTGTGTCCTGCTCCAGCGCGCCGGCCCGCGCCGAGTGGCGGGCCAGCGCCACCAGCTCCCCGGGGGTGCGGGCGGATGCCAGCTCATCGGCCGGTTCGACGCCGAGCAGCCGCACGAGCCGGTTGGCGACGGTGTTGAGCAGGGTGATGACCGGGCGGAACACCTTCGAGAACAGATGCTGCGGTCCGGCGACGAACCGGGCGACCTGCAACGGCCGGGAGACCGCCCAGTTCTTGGGCACGAGCTCGCCGATCACCATCTGGACGGCGGAGGCGAGCAGCATTCCGACCACCACGGCGATCCCGGAGACGGCCCCTTCGGGCAGGCCGGTCGCGGTCAGCGGCCCGTCGAACAGCCGGGCCAGCGCCGGTTCGGCGAGCATGCCGACGACGAGCGAGGTGATGGTGATGCCGAGCTGGGTGCCGGACAGCTGGAAGGACAGCTCCCGCAGGGAGGTGACGACACGGCGGGCGCGGCGGTCTCCCTCGGCGGCCGCGCGCTCGGCGTCCGCACGCTCCACGGTGACGAGGCCGAACTCGGCCGCCACGAAGAAGCCGTTGGCGAGGATCAGAAAGAAGGCTGCGGCGAGCAGCAACAGGGGGGCAATCATGCCGCCGCCTCCTGGGAGGGGGCGGCGCAGGTACTACCGGACGATCCGTCCATTGCTGGAAGGAATCACTCCTCGGGTCGCAGGTGGCCCCGCGGGCCGCGGGGGCCGGGTGGTGCGGGGCGGGGCGCGCTCGGCGCCACCGCCACCAGAATAACGTTCAGTCCTCGTCCGGGCGTGTCCCCCGGCTCTCCGCGAGCGCCCGCAGCGCGCGGGCGTCACGAATGGCGTGCTCCCTGGCGATGCCGGGCTGGATGCCCAGCACCGGCAGGCTGGTGCCGTCGCTGAGATCGAGGAAGACCCAGGGGTCACCCGGGCGGAGGTTTACCCGCAGGATCTCCGCCCACTCGAGACGGCGCATACGGGTGAGATTGACGATGGTCACACCCGACTCGTCGGCGACCACCTTGGGCCTGCTCAGCAGGGCCAGTACGGCGAAGAAGAGCAGCGCGGTGAAGACGAAGCTGCTCCGCTCCCCCGCACTGAGCTTCTCCAGCAGCAGGGCGATCGCGGTGATCACGGAGAACATCGCCGCGCCCACGGTCAGCAGGACGATCCGGGTACGGGTCGGCCTGAACGTGACCGGCAGCGCGGGGACTTCGGGCGCATCGGCAGGCATGGTGGCGGGCATCCCTCAGAGCCTGCAGGCGTGGATGGCCGTGGTGAGGATCGCCCGCGCGCCGAGGTCGTACAGATCGTCCATGATCCGCTGCGCCTCCTTGGCCGGGACCATGGCGCGCACGGCGACCCAGCCCTCGTTGTGCAGCGGCGAGATGGTCGGGGACTCCAGGCCCGGGGTGAGGGCGACGGCCTGCTCGAGGTGCTCGGCCCGGCAGTCGTAGTCCATCATCACGTAGCTGCGGGCGACCAGGACGCCCTGGAGGCGGCGCAGGAACTGCTGCATCTTCGGATCGTCGGACTCCGCGCCGACGCGGCGGATGACGACGGCCTCGGACTTCATGATCGGCTCGCCGATGACCTCCAGGCCGGCATTGCGCAGGCTGGTGCCGGTCTCCACGACGTCCGCGATGACCTGGGCGACGCCCAGCTGGATCGCCGTCTCGACCGCACCGTCGAGGTGCACGACGGAGGCGTCGATGCCCTCGTCGGCGAGGTGCTTGGCGACGATGCCCTCGTAGGAGGTGGCGATCGTCATTCCGCCGAAGTCGCCGACGCCTGCCGCCGTGCCGGGCTTGGTGGCGTAGCGGAAGGTGGAGCGGGCGAAGCCGAGCTCAAGGATCTCCTCGGCGTTGGCGCCGGAGTCCAGCAGCAGATCACGGCCGGTGATGCCGATGTCGAGCTTGCCGGAGCTGACGTAGATCGCGATGTCGCGCGGACGGAGATAGAAGAACTCGACCTCGTTCTCGGGGTCCACGAGCACCAGCTCCTTGGACTCCTTGCGCTGCTGGTAGCCGGCCTCATGGAGCATCGCCGACGCAGGCCCGGACAGTGAACCCTTGTTGGGGACGGCGATGCGCAGCATGAGACGGGCTTCCTTTGTTCGCGTGTACGTGTTCGCGGCTACGGAAATGGGGTGCGGGTGATCAGAGGTGGGCGTAGACGTCGTCGAGGGAGATTCCCCTGGCGACCATCATCACCTGGACGTGGTAGAGCAGCTGGGAGATCTCCTCGGCTGCGGCTTCCTTGCCCTCGTACTCGGCGGCCATCCAGACCTCGGCGGCCTCCTCGACGACCTTCTTGCCGATGGCATGCACTCCCTTGTCCACCAGCTCGGCGGTGCGGGAGGTGGCAGGGTCGCCGTTCTTCGCCTTGAGCTGCAGCTCGGCGAAGAGCTCTTCGAAGGTTTTGTTCGCCATGATGGTCCCCAGGGTAAGGGGTGCGGCCCCTGGACTCAGCGCCAGGGTTCGCTGACGGTGCGCAGCGTGGCGGCGGTGGAGAGTGCCGCCGTGACCGCCTCGTGTCCCTTGTCCTCGTTCGAGCCCTCCAGGCCCGCCCGGTCCAGCGCCTGCTCCTCGGTGTCGCAGGTCAGCACGCCGAAGCCGATCGGGACGCCGGTGTCCACGGAGACCTTGACGAGGCCCTCGGTGACGCCCTGGCACACATAGTCGAAGTGCGGGGTGCCGCCCCGGATGACGACGCCGAGCGCGACGATCGCGTCGTAGCCGCGGCCCGCGAGCACCTTGGCGACCACCGGGAGCTCGAAGCTGCCGGGGACCCGCAGCAGCGTCGGCTCGTCGATGCCCAGCTCGTGCAGTGCCCGCAGAGAACCGTCTACGAGGCCGTCCATGACCTTCTCGTGCCACTGGGCCGCGATGACCGCCACCCGCAGGTCACCGCAGTTGCGTACGGACAGTTCGGGTGCACCCTTGCCGCTCATGTCTCTCCCTTGCCGCTTACTGACTTACTGGTTGCCGCAGGCCGACGCGCTGGAGGCGTCGAGCCAGGGCAGGTCGTGTCCCATCCGGTCCCGCTTGGTGCGCAGATACCGGAGATTGTGTTCACCCGCCTGGACGGGCATCGGCTCGCGGCCGTGGACCGTGAGGCCGTGCCGGACGAGCGCGGTTTCCTTTTCGGGGTTGTTGGTCATCAGCCGGAGGCTGCGTACGCCGAGGTCCTCGAGGATCTGGGCGCCCGCCGCGTAGTCGCGGGCGTCGGCGGGCAGTCCGAGTTCGAGGTTGGCGTCGAGCGTGTCGCGCCCGCGCTCCTGGAGTTCGTACGCGCGCAGCTTGGACAGCAGGCCGATGCCGCGCCCCTCGTGGCCGCGCAGATAGACGACGACGCCGCGGCCGGTCTCGGTGATGTGCTCCATGGAGGCCTGCAGCTGGGGGCCGCAGTCGCAGCGCAGCGAGTGGAAGATGTCGCCGGTCAGGCACTCGGAGTGCACCCGGACGAGGACGTCCTCACCGTCGCCGATCTCGCCGTGGACGAGCGCGACATGTTCTATGCCGTCGACGGTGGAGCGGTATCCGTAGGCGGTGAACTGCCCGAAGGAGGTGGGCAGATTGACCGCGGCCTCGCGCTTGACGGTCGGCTCCGAGGAGCGGCGGTAGGCGATCAGGTCCTCGATGGAGATGATCGTCAGGCCGTGCTTGCGGGCGAACGGGATGAGCTCGGGCAGCCGCAGCATCACCCCGTCCTCGCCCGCGATCTCGACGATCGCACCGGCGGGACGCAGGCCTGCGAGGCGGGCGAGGTCGACGGCGGCCTCGGTGTGGCCGTTGCGCACCAGCACTCCGCCGGGCTTGGCACGCAGCGGGAAGACATGGCCCGGGCGTACGAAGTCGGAGGCCTGGGCCTCGCCGCCGGCGAGCAGTTGCAGGGTGGTCGCGCGGTCGGCGGCCGAGATGCCGGTGGTGACTCCGTACGCGGGGCCCGCGTCGACGGAGACCGTGAAGGCCGTCCGCATCGACTCGGTGTTGTGGGCGACCATCTGCGGCAGGTCGAGCCGGTCCAGCTCCTCGCCCTCCATGGGGGCGCAGATCAGACCGCGGCACTCACTCATCATGAAGGCGACGATCTCGGGCGTGGCCTTCTCGGCGGCGATGACGAGATCGCCCTCGTTCTCGCGGTCCTCGTCGTCGACGACCACGACCGGGCGCCCGGCGGCGATGTCGCGGATGGCATGCTCGACCGGGTCGAGGGCCAGATCCTCGACGTTGTCGGTGGAGTACCAAGTGGGCAGTGCGGTCATGCCGCCGCTCCTTCCAGGACGGGCTTGACGCTCTTGCGGGAGCGCAGCCACCAGTCGCGCATGCCCCACAGCACGAGCGCGAAATAGACCACGTAGACCAGTCCGGAGAAGGCCAGGTCACTGTTGAAGGCCAGCGGCACGCCGACAACGTCGACGAGCAGCCAGGCGAACCAGAACTCGACCAGACCACGCGCCTGGGCGACCATCGCGACGAGCGTCCCGATGAAGATGTACGCGTCGGCCCACGGGCTCCAGGACAGCGACGGGTAGAGCGTGAACAGGCCACCGACAGCGAGCGTGCCGAGAGCCGCACCGGCGACAAGCACGGCGCGCTCGCGCCAGGAGGCGAAGCGGACGGCGATGGTGCCGTCCTGGGCCTGCCGCTTGCCGCGGGTCCACTGCTGCCAGCCCCACACGGCGACGCCGATGACCAGGAGCTGCTTGCCGACTCCACCGCTGAGGTGGGCGGAGGCGTACGCGGCGACAAGGATGACACCGGAGGCGAACTGGGCGGGCCAGGTCCAAATGGAGCGCCGCCAGCCCAGCGCGAGCGCGATCAGGCCGACCATGTTGCCGATCATGTCGGACCACTTGATGGGCTGTTCGAAGGCCGTGAAGGCCACCGAGTTCAGCCAGGACAGGGCGCTCACTTGGCTGTCTCCCTGGCATCCGGGCCGAGCAGCCGCTCGACGTACTTGGCGATGACGTCGACCTCGAGGTTGACCGGGTCGCCGGGCTGTTTGATGCCCAGCGTGGTCAGCGCGAGGGTGGTCGGGATCAGGCTGATGGTGAAGTAGTCGGGGCCCGCGTCCACGACCGTGAGGCTGACGCCGTCGACCGTGATGGACCCCTTCTCGACGACATAGCGGGTGAGGTCGGCGGGGAGCGAGATCTTGACGATCTCCCAGTTCTCGGAGGGCTTGCGCTCAAGGACGGTGCCGACATTGTCGACATGTCCCTGGACGATGTGCCCGCCGAGCCGGTCGCCCACGGCCATCGGCCGCTCCAGGTTGACACGGGAGCCTTCCTGGAGCGCGCCGAGACTGGAGCGGTTCAGCGTCTCGGCCATCACATCGGCGGTGAACTCGCCGTCGCCGAAGTCGACGACGGTGAGGCAGACGCCGTTGACGGCGATGGAGTCGCCGTGCTTCGCGCCTTCGGTGACGAGGGGGCCGCGCAGTCGGAAGCGGGAGGAGTCGCCGAGGTTCTCGACGGCGGTGACCTCACCCAGCTCTTCAACGATTCCGGTGAACACTCAGCGCTCCTTGGGGGTTGTTGCGGGGACGGCGGCGATGCGGAGGTCGGGGCCGATGCGCACGGTCTCGGTCATCTCGAGCCGCAACGCTTCGGTGATGGTGGAGATTCCGGCGTCGGCGAGGGCGGCGGGGCCCGCGCCGAGCAGTACGGGGGCGAGATAGCCGACGAGCTTGTCGACGGCTCCCGCGGCGACGAAGGCCCCGGCGAGGGTCGGGCCGCCTTCGAGGAGTACGGAGCGGACACCGCGCCGGTACAGGTCCTCCAGCAGCGCCGGTACGGACAGGCCGCGCGCCGCGCGAGGCAGCCGTACGACCTGTACGGCGTCGGGCAGTTGGGGCTCGGCGTCCTCGGCGACCGCGATCAGCGTGGGCGCGGCGTCGTCGAGGACGCGGGCGCCGGGCTTCACGGCGGTGGCGTTGGTGTCGACGACGACCCGCAGCGGCTGAACGGCGCCCTCTATCCCGCGGACCGCGAGGTGCGGGTCGTCGGCGCGGGCCGTGCCGGACCCGACGATCACCGCGTCGGCCTCGGCGCGCAGCCGGTGGACGTCGGCACGCGACTCGGGCGAGGTGATCCAGCGGCTGGTGCGGTCCTGCGCGGCGACGCGTCCGTCGAGACTGGCGCCGTACTTCCACAGGACGTAGGGCCGGCCGAGGCGCACGGAGGTGAGCCAGGCGATGTTGCCCGCCTCGGCCTCCTCGGCGAGCAGGCCGGACTCGACCTGGACAGCGGCGGCGCGCAGGGTGTCGCCGCCGCCGGTGGCCTGCGGGTTCGGGTCGGCGACCGCATACACGACGCGGCTGATGCCGGCCTCGATCAGCGCCTGGGCGCAGGGGCCGGTGCGACCGGTGTGGTTGCACGGTTCGAGGGTGACGTACGCGGTGCCGCCGCCGGCGCGCTCGCCCGCCTCGCGCAGGGCGTGCACCTCGGCGTGCGGGCCGCCGGCCCGCTGGTGGTAGCCGGCGCCCACCTGGTCACCGGAGGCATCGAGGATGACGCACCCGACGACCGGGTTGGGGCTGGTGGAGCCGAGTCCGCGAGCGGCGAGCCTGATCGCTCGGCGCATGGCGTCGGTGTCGGCTGCGGTGGCCACCGGGTTCTCCTGCCTCTTCGGGCACGGACTCCGGGGCCTGTCGATGACGACAGAACGTACGGACAGTGACACCGAGGGCAACGCCGAATGTGGCCTGTCTCAAGGACAAGCCGACGGCGGCGTGCAAGGTGCCCGCCCGCCGCGCACTGCCTCCCATCCGGACTTTAACCGTCGGTCCAGGAATTTCACCTGGTCAACCGGCCACTGGATGCGGCCGGGTCGCGGACTGTAACCGCCGGTTCGGACTTTCACCGACCCCGGAGTGCGCTGCTTCTGGTACAGGGTCAGTGTGCCACGCCTGATCGTCTGCCATGCGGGTGAATTCGTGTGGGCTGCCTCACTGCGTCGGGTTGACTGTCGTGGTGAAGACAATCCTGGTGACCGGCGGCACGGGAACGCTCGGCCGGCCGGTGACGGACCGGCTCCGCTCTGCGGGGCACGAAGTGCGGGTGCTCAGCCGCCGCGCACAGCCGTACGGCGTTGATCTGCGCGAGGGTACGGGGCTCGACGCGGCGGTCCGGGGCGTGGACGCCGTTGTCCACTGCGCGAGCAGCCCTCGAGGCGGCGACGACAGCGCCGCCGGGCATCTGATCGAGGCCGCGCGGCGGGCGGGGGTGGCCCATCTGGTCTATATCTCGATCGTCGGTGTGAACCGGGTGCCGCTCGGCTACTACGGGACCAAGTGGCGGGTGGAGCGGATGCTGCAGGCGTCCGGCCTGGGCTGGACCGTGCTGCGGACGACCCAGTTCCACGATTTCGTGCTGGGGGTTCTGGCGTCGTCGGCGAAGCTGCCCGTCATACCGCTGCCCGCCGGGATGAGCGTGCAGCCGATCGACACGGCCGAAGTCGCCGGGCGGCTGGCGGAGCTGGCGGTGGGGGAACCCGCGGGGCAGGTCCCCGAGATGGGCGGCCCCCAGATCCGCTCGCTGCCGGATCTGGCCCGCGCCTATCTGGCGGCGACGGGCCGCAGGAGGCCGATCGTGCCGGTGCGGCTGGCGGGTAAGGCGTACACGGGGTTTCGCGCCGGACGGCACCTGACGCCGGAACGGGCCGTGGGCAGGCGGACGTTCGAGGAGTTCCTCGACGAACGCTTCGGCGGACCCGGGGACGGGAGGCGATGAGCGCGGACGGCTGCGGACGGCTTCGTTGGGGCCTCGGCTTCCTTGCCGCCGCGCGGCCTCCGCGACCGCGCCCACCGCAGTGACGCGGCTCAGCCTGCGCGGTTCGCAGGCGGGAAAAGCTCGTCCTGCGCAGCCTCGCGCGCGGTGATCAGGGCGCCGCTCAGAACCCCCGCGCCGCCCAGCGCTCCGGCACGTACCTCCGTACGCAGCGGGGAGAGCGGGGCCAGCCGGGACTCGACCCTGGCGGCCAGCTCCGCGCCGCCCGCGTGGCCGACCTCCCCGCCGAGGACCACGCAGCCCGGGTCGAGCACGGCGGCGACCGCGGCCGCGCCCAGCGCCAGGCGCCGGGCGAGGGCGTCCAGGAACTCGTGGTGCCCGGCTGCCACCGCGGCACGCACGAGCGCCACGGCCGCGGGCTCCTGGGTCCCGTCCGCCTCGATGCCGTGTTCCACGGCGAGCGCACAGATCGCGCCGGAACCGGCCATCGAGTGGAAGCCGCCCTCGCAGTCGAGCGCGGACGGCACGCCCCTCGTGCCGGGCACCGGCAGGAAGCCGATCTCCCCCGCGCCGCCGGACGCCCCCCGGCGGAGCCTGCCGTCCAGGAAGAGCGCTGCCCCGACCCCGTGTCCCAGCCACAGGAAGACGAAGGTGTCCCGGTCGCGGGCGACGCCGAGGCGCTTTTCGGCGACGGCCGCCAGATTGGTCTCGTTCTCGACGACGACCCGGGCCGGCAGCCGCTCCTGGAGCGCGGCGACGAGGCTGCGGTGCCAGGCGGGCAGGCCGCTGGTGTCGCGCAGTTCGCCGCTGACCGGGTCGATGAGTCCCGGCGCGCCGATGCCGACGCTGTGCAGCCGGGCCGCGCCCGCCTCCCGCGCGGTCCGCTCGACCAGCGCGACCGCCTGTTCGACGGCGAGCTCGGTACCGGTGTCGCTGCCGATGGGCAGTGCGGCCTCGGCGAGGGTGGTGCCGAGCAGATCGGCGACGACGACGGTCACACTCTGGGTCCGTACGTCGAGAGCGGCGAGATGCGCGCGGTCGGCAACGATCCCGTAGACCCGGGCGTTGGGGCCGCGCCGCTCGGCGCCCGCCTCGCCGACGATCTGGATCAGGCCGGAGCCCTGCAGCCGTTCCACCAGATCGGCGACGGTGGGACGGGAGAGTCCGGTCATGGTCTTCAACTGCCCTGCCGTCAACGGGCCTTCCTGCTGCAGCAGTTGGAGTGCGAGCCGGTCGTTGATGGCCCGGGCGGTGCTAGGGGATGCGGGCATGCCGGAATCCTTCCAGATGCCTGCCGCCACTATTTATCAGGCAGGGTTCCTGATAGTTTACTCAAAAGGTCGTCGGAGGGGCATCGGCATGGCGTACGAAGTCGTCTTCGGCGCTCGGCAGTTGAAGCGGGCGCGGTATGCCGTCGCTGCCGTTTTCTGTGTGCACGGCGCGGTCACCGGAAGCTTCGCCACGCGCATCCCCTGGATCCAGGACCATGCCGGGGTCAGCGCCGGACAGCTCGGTCTGGCGCTCGCCTTCCCCGCGCTGGGCGCGTCCGTGGCGATGCCGCTGGCCGGCGCGGTGAGCCACCGCTTCGGCGCGCGCAACGCCCTGCGCGGTCTGATCGCCCTGTCGACCCTCTCGCTGATCCTGCCGTCCCTCGCGCCGAATCAGCTCACGCTCTGCGGCGCGCTCTTCCTGTACGGGGCGACGGCGGGAATGTCGGACGTGGTGATGAACGCGCTGGGCGTCGAGGTCGAGAACCGGCTCAACCGCTCGATCATGTCCGGGCTGCACGGGATGTGGAGCGTCGGGGCGCTGATCGGCTCGGCGGGCGGCACGCTCGCCGCGCATCTGGGCAGCGACGCCCGCACCCACCATGCCATCGCGGCCGCGACGCTCACGGCGCTCGGGCTGATCGCCTGTCAGGGCGTACGGGACCTGCGCGGCGCCCCGGACGAGGCGCCGCCGCCGAGATTCGCACTGCCGCCGAAGTCGGCGCTGTTCATCGGCGCGGTCGGGTTCTGCGCGGTGTTCGCGGAGGGTGCGAGTCTGGACTGGTCGGCGGTCTATCTGCGCGATGTGCTGGACACATCGGCCGGGCTCGCGGCCGCTTCCACCACGGCCTTCGCGCTGACGATGGCGGTGGCGCGGCTGGTGGGCGACCGGATCGTGGACCGCTTCGGACCGGTACGCACGGTTCGGGTGGGCGGCGTACTGGCGACCGCGGGCGGTCTCCTGGTGGTCATGGCACCGCATCCGGCCGTGGCCGTGACCGGCTTCGCCTTCATCGGGATCGGTGTCGCGGTCGTCGTACCCCTGGCCTTCGCGGCGGCGGGACGCAGCGGCCCCCACCCGAGCCAGGCCATCGCGGGCGTCGCCACGATCACGTACACCTCGGGCCTGATCGCCCCGTCGGCAATCGGCGCGGTCGCGGACGCGACAAGCCTGGTGGTGTCGTTCGGCCTGGTGACGGCGCTTGCCTGCGGCTTGGTGGTCGGGGCGGGGGTACTGCGGTCGGGGGGCGGCGGGAGCGTGAAGCCGAGCGCGGCGGAGGCGGTTGCGGAGCCACGGGGCTGAGCCGCCCCTTCCCACAACTGGGCCCCGCCCCCGGATCAGCCCGCGATCGAGTCCAGCTGTTCCGACGCCGGGCGCAACGCCCCCAGGTCACCCACCGGCGGCGCCTCCAACCGCGGCCCAGCCGCCCTGGCATCGCCGTCACCCGCGTCCGCCGCCGCGTTGAACTCCCCGGCGCCGTCGGGGCCTTCCGGTCATCGAGCGCTCCATCAGATATATGAACGGGGTTCATGAACGAGACCGTGCGAGCGTAGGTCCACTCCCCCGTTCCGGGGAAGCCCCGGCCCGTCACCGCGCCATCGGGCGGTCGGCTGGGACGCTGCCTGAATGGCACAGACGGAACAGTTCGACACACGGGCCGACCACCGCCCGACCCCGGTCGGCTCCGTGGTGGAGCGCATGCGCTCGTTCCGCGCGAAGTGGCCGGCGACGGACGGGGTCGCCGTCTTCAACCGGGTCTATCTGGCGGTGACGGAGGAGATCGGCCGGCGCATCGGCGGTGGCGAATTCGCCGACCGGCGGGCCGCCGTCACGCTCGATGTCCTCTTCGCCCGGCGCTATCTCACGGCCGTGGACGCGGCGGCCGCCGGACACCGCCCGCCGGCCTGCTGGCGGCCGCTGTTCCAGTACCGGCGCCATCCCGGCGTACGGCCCCTGCAGTTCGCGCTCGCCGGGATCAACGCCCACATCGGGCACGATCTGGCGCTCGCCGTGGTGGACACCTGCTGCGCGCTGGGCTGCGAACCGGCCGATCTGGAGGGAGAGTTCGACCGCGTCGGCGACATCCTCACGCTCCTTGAGGAGCGCATCCGCGAGGATCTGATGCCGGGACCCGATCTGCTGGAGATCGCCGATCCGCTCACGCATCTGCTCGGCTCCTGGAGCCTTGAGCGGGCCCGCGACGGAGCCTGGTCGGCGGCGCGGCTGCTCTGGGGAGTGCGGAAACTCCCGGATCTGGCCGAGGAGTTCACGCAGCGCCTCGACGCCGGCGTCGGCCTCGTCGGGCGCTGCCTGCTCACACCCTGGCCGTGAACAGCCCCGACGCGCGGTCGGCGCCCGAGAAGGTGAACACCGTCCGGGGGCGGCCGGATCGCGGCCGGGCCCCGGACGGTTGGTCTCAGTCCTCCGGCAGCTCGACCGGTGCGATCTCGTCGTACAGATCACCGGGGCCGGGGTTGCTCGGGTCGGTCGTGCCGCCGAGGTGGGCCATCACACCCCACACCGCGTTCAGCGCGGTCTGCACGGCGCCCTCGGCCCAGCCCGCCGTCCAGGAGATGTCGTCACCCGCGAGGAAGATGCCGCGCTTGTCCTCGGGCAGCCGGTCCTGCATGAAGTGGGTGAAGAGCCGCCGCTGGTAACGGTAGTGACCGGGCAGGTTCGCCTTGAACGCGCCCATGAAGTACGGCTCGTTCTCCCAGGACACGGTGACCGGGTTGCCGATGATGTGGCTGCGGATGTCGACCTTCGGGTAGATCTCGCCGAGCGACTTGAGCATGACTTCCATCCGCTCGTTCGCGGACAGCGGCAGCCACTTGAGGCTGTCGTCGCACCAGGTGTACGAGAGGCAGATGACGGCCGGCTTGTCAGGGCCGTTGTCCAGCAGATAGGTGCCGCGCGTCATCCGGTCGGTCAGCGTCATCGACATGACGTCCCGGCCGGTCTGCTCGTCCTTGTCCAGCCAGAAGGGCCGGTCGACCGGGACGAAGAGCTTGGACGACTCCATGTAGTGGGTCCGCTCCATCGCCGTCCAGTGGTCGATGGGGAAGAGCGAGTCGTCACATGCAATCTTGGAGAGCAGCATCCAGGACTGCGCGGTGAAGACGGCCGCCTTGTAGGTGCGGATGTCGCCGGAGGCGTCGGTGACGGTGATCCGGTTGCCCGCGGTGCGGTGCAGCCGGGTCACGGCCGGTTTCGGCTCACCCTCGTGCAGGGAGGACAGCGAGGTGCCCTGCGCCCAGTGCACGATCTTCTCCGGCTCGCGCTCCCAGAGCCGCAGCGGCAGCTGCTGGCTGCCCTCGACGATGCCGCGGTGGTGGTCGTCCGCCTCGGAGTAGACGACGCGCAGGATCTCCAGGATGGAGTTGGGGAAGTCGGTGTCCCAGCCGCCGGTGCCGAAGCCGACCTGACCGAAGATCTCGCGGTGCCGGAAGGACTTGAAGGCCTCGGAGTCGCAGAGGAAGCCGTAGAACGTCTGGTTGTCGAGCTTCTCCACCAGCTTCGCCCAGATCTCGCGGATGCGCGGCACGTCGCGCTCGCGCATGGCGCGGTTCATGTCGGAGAAGTCCGCGCCCTCTTCGAGGCAGGCGTTCCACGCGTCCATCACATCGCGGTAGACCTGCGGCAGGTCGTCGATGGTCTCCGCGTAGTGCGACTCGCCCTTGAGGTCGACGACCGTCGACGGGGTGACGGGGGCGAGCGGGTTGGGGAAGGGCTCCGTGGTCAGGCCGACCAGGTCGATGTAGTGCTGCAGCGCGGTGGAGGAGGGCGGGAAGCGCATGGCGCCCATCTCGGCGCTCAGCTCGTCATCACAGCCGTCGAAGCGGACGGTGCGCAGCCGGCCGCCGATCTGGTCGGCCTCGTAGACGACGGGCTTGAGGCCCATCTTCATCAGCTCGTACGCGGCGACGATGCCGGAGAGTCCACCGCCGATGACCGCGACCTCGGTGCCGTGCTCGGTCGCCGGTATCTGCCCCAGGCCGGCCGGGTGGGCGAGGAAGTCGTCGTACGCGTACGGAAAGTCCGGACCGAACATGGTGATCGGCGGCTGCTCGTCATTGTGCTGGACAGCAGTGGTGGGCACCGTGGACGTCATGGGGTACGGACTCCTTGCGGGAAAGCGTGCGCGGCGAGCGGGGAGGGTTCAGATCAGGGACGTGTACAGACCGGGGCGGCGGTCACGCAGATACGGATTGGCCTGGCGCGAGGCGCTCAGCAGGGCGGGGTCCACCTCGCCGACGACCAGTTCCTCGCCGCGGCCGGCCCGGACGCGGGTCGTTCCGTCGGGGCTCGCCAGGCAGCTGAGACCGACGAACTCGAACTCCCCCTCCGGGCCCGTCCTGTTGACGTACGCGATGTACATCTGGTTCTCGAAGGCCCGCACCGGCACGAGGGACTCCGCGACGAACTGGAAGGGGTGCATCTGGGCGGTGGGCACCAGCAGCAGATCGGTGCCGGCGAGGGCATGCGCCCGTACGTTCTCCGGGAACTCCACGTCGTAGCAGATCAGCATGCCGACCCTGATCCCGTCGAGCTCCGCCTGGACGACGGGCTCCTCCCCCGGGGTGAACCACTGCTGCTCGAAGCAGCCGAAGAGATGGGTCTTGCGGTAGTTGGCGAGGCTCACTCCGTCGGGGCCGATCAGCTGCGCGGAGTTGAAGATCGTCTCGCCGTCCCGCTCGGGGTATCCGTACATCACCGCGATGCCGTGGCGGCGGGCGATCTCCGCGACGGCCCGGGGGCCGGGGCCGTCGGCGGGCTCGGCCAGCACCGGCACCTCGTCACCGATCGCGTACCCGGTCAGGAACATCTCGGGGCAGATCAGCAGCCGGGCGCCGGCGGCAGCGGCATTGCTCGCGGCATCGTCGAGCACCTTGAGGTTCTCGGCGACCGAGCCCGGCCGTCCGGAACTCTGGAGCAGTGCGGTGCGCAGCGGGGGCATGAGCAACCTCGGGGCGATGGGTGCGGGGTGAAGAAGACGTTAAAAACGGTACGGTCCGGACTCCCGCCCGGACAAGGCGGGACCGTTGCGCGTCGATGGTCGATCCATTGCGCGATGCACACCCGTGGCGGTGATTCGTTGCGTGCGCCGGGATCAGACCACGGTCGGAGACGAACGGGAGACTCCCCGCCGGGCGGCGGAGCACCGGTAAAGCCCCTGGCTCGATGTGCCGGGGAGCCGCCGCCGGAAGAGTGGTGGGCGTTGGATCACCTGCCGAAAGGGCCTGTCATGAGCCGCATCGCTCACCGCCGTACGAAGATCGCCGCCATCGGGGCGGCGCTGCTGATCACTGCCGGAGCCGCGGGCTCCGCCGTCGCCTCGGGGGATGGCGACGGCGGAGCCCGCGAGGCCGCCGCGCTGACGGGCTCCGCGAAGCTCTACCGGTCGCTCGGCGACGACATCACCTTCAGCTTCGAGGCCCATCTGGCCGCGAAGGACAACGACGACCCGACGAAGGCGACCGGCACCTTCCGCTTCAGCCACTATCTGAACGGCCGGGGCGCCTTCGCCGAGGCCAAGGTCGACTGCCTGCTGACCGGCGGCAAGGTGGCCGTGGTGAGCGGTGTCATCACCAAGTCCGACCTGGAAGGCGCGAAGGGCAAGCGGGTCGGCATCACCGTCCACGACGTCGGCAGGAACGACCGGCTGGGCTACAGCTGGGCCTCCACGGGCAGCCCGGTGGAGACCAAGGACCTGCCCACATGCGTGGGCTCGGCGCCGTTCGAGAAGGTCAAGGCCGGGACGGGCGACTTCAAGGTCGTGCCCTGGAACCCGGAGTTCTGACAGCCCGGGCTCCGCCGGCTCAGGCGGGCGCGCCCGACGAGAACCGCCGCAGCAGCGGCGAGAGCACCAGCACCGACTTGGTGCGCTCCACGAACGGCTCGCCCGCGATCCGCTCGAGGACCCGCTCGAAGTGGCGCATGTCCGAGGAGAAGACCTGGACGATCGCGTCCGCCTCACCGGTGACGGTGGAGGCGGACACGACTTCCGGATAGCGCTCCAGGCCGCGGCGGATGTCGTCGGGCGAGGTGTTGTGGCGGCAGTAGATCTCGACGTAGCCCTCGGTCTCCCAGCCGAGCGCCGCCGGGTCCACCCGAACGGTGAATCCGGTGATGGCACCTTCGGCGCGCAGCCGGTCGACCCGCCGCTTGACGGCGGGCGCGGAGAGGCCGACCTCGGAGCCGATGTCCGCATAGGAGCGGCGGGCGTCCTCGGCGAGGGCGTGGACGATGCGTTCGTCGAGATCGTTCAGTCGCACTGCGGGTGGATCACTTCTCTGCCGTGGCCAGTCGGGAGCGGCGCATGCCGTAACCGAAGTAGAACACGAGGCCGACGACCATCCAGCCTCCGAAGACCATCCAGGTGGTGCTCGGCATCGTGTACATCAGGTAGGCGCAGAAGAGGAAGCCGAGGATCGGGGTGACCGGGAAGAGCATCACCCTGAACGTGCGGTTCATGTCGGGGCGCTTGTAACGCAGGATCACCACGGCGACGTTGACCAGTGCGAAGGCGAAGAGCGTGCCGATGCTGGTGGCGTTGGCCAGTTCGCCCAGCGGGATGAAGGCGGCTAGGGCACCGCAGAAGATCGAGACGATGACGGTGTTGGCGCGCGGGGCACCGGTACGCGGGTTCACCTTGGCGAACAGCTTGGGGACCAGGCCGTCGCGGGACATGGCGAACAGGATGCGGGTCTGGCCGTAGAGCACGGCGAAGACCACGGAGGCGATGGCGACGACCGCGCCCGCGGCGAGCACCACGCCCCACAGGCTCTGGCCGGTGACGTCCTTCATGATCTGGGCGAGGGCCGCATCGGTGCCCTCGAAGTCCTGCCACGGCATGGCGCCGACGGCGACGAGCGCGACCAGGCAGTACAGCACGGTGACGATCAGCAGCGACAGCATGATCGCGCGCGGCAGGTCCCGCTTGGGGTTCTTCGCCTCCTCACCGGCGGTGGAGGCCGCGTCGAAGCCGATGTACGAGAAGAAGAGGCTGGCCGCGGCGGCGCTGATCCCGGTGACGCCCAGCGGGGCGAGCGGGGTGTAGTTGCCGGCCTTGATGCCCATGAAGCCGATGCCGATGAAGAGCAGCAGCGTCACGATCTTCACACCGACCATGATCGAGTTGACCCTGGCGCTCTCCTTGGCGCCGCCCATCAGGAAGACCATGGCGAGCAGCACGACGACCAGCGCCGGCAGGTTGATGAAGCCGCCCTCGCCGAGCGGAGCGGAGATCGCCGCGGGGATGGTCACACCGATGGTGCCGTCGAGCAGCTCGTTGAGGTATTCGCCCCAGCCGACGGCCACAGCCGCGACCGAGACGCCGTACTCCAGGATCAGACACCAGCCGCAGATCCAGGCGACGACCTCGCCCATGGTGGCGTACGAGTACGAGTACGAAGAGCCGGAGACCGGTATGGAACCGGCCAGTTCGGCATAGGAGAGCGCCGAGAACAGGGCGGTCAGGCCCGCAACGACGAACGAGATGGCGACGGCCGGGCCGGCCAGTGGCGTGGCCTCGCCGAGCACGACGAAGATGCCGGTGCCCAGGGTGGCGCCGATGCTGATCATCGTGAGCTGCCACATGGTGAGCGAGCGGCGGAGTGTGCCGCCCTCACCCTGGCCGCCCTCGGCGATCAGGGCCTCGACGGGCTTGCGCCGCATCAGCCGGGCGCCGAGACCCTGGCTCGGGGCGGGGGCCTGCTCGGTCGTGGGTGGGGCTTCGCCGTGGTCCAGCACTGCGGGGCTCCTTCATGGCTGAGGGTCGGCGACGGGTTGACCGGCTGCGGCCCACGGGCATGACGGATGTGCCCGTGCATGAGGGGGACCGCCGAGCAGGCGGTCTCCGCCACTCCTGGTACGGAGCCTGAGCCTATGAGCCGTCGGCTCGGCCCGTAATGCATCGTTGTTGCGCATTGGCGGACGATCATTGCGCGATGACGGGCGCCACGGGGAAACATTGCGCTCGGATGAAGGAGAGCCTCACAACTCCCGAAGGCGATCGACGATTTCGCGCAGCAGATCAGGGTCGTCGAAGCCCTCGTGGGTGACCGGGGCGCTGACCTTGACGAGGCCCGCGTCGACAAGATCGGCGAGCAGGACGCGTACCACGGTCAGCGGCAGGTCCGCGTCGGCGGCGACCTCGGCGACGGGGCGCGGCGCACGGCGCACCAGCTCGAGCAGCGACCTGCGGGCATGGTCGAGCCGCGGCTCGGGATCGACCGTGTCGAGGGCCGTGACCTGGGACAGCAGATCGATATGGTGCTCGGAGGCGGGACGGGTCCGGCCGCCGGTGACGGTGTACGGCCGTACCAGGGGCCCGGTCTCGTCCTCGTACCAGTGGTCGCTCACGGATCGGGCGTGGTGGCCTCGGCGGCCGACCGCGTCGGGACGGCCATATGCCGTCCCACTCGCTTGACCAGTAGCGCCATCTCGTGGGCGAGCTGTCCGACGTCGGTCTCGATGTCGGAGAGCACCGCGAGCCGGCTGCCGTCACCGGCCGGTGTGATGAAGAGGAAGGCGTTGTCGAGCATGACCATGGTCTGCCGTACGTTCCCGGCCTGGAAGCGGTCGCCCGTCTCCTTGGCGAGGCTGTGGAAGCCCGCACACACGGCGGACAGATGCTCGATGTCCCGGCGGACCATGCCCCGGGAGGCACAGTTGGCCAGGCCGTCCGCCGTCAGCAGCACCGCCTGGCGGACGTGGTCGGTTCTGGCCAGCAGATCGTCGAGGAGCCAGCCGAGGCCCGACTGGTCGCCGGTGTTTTCGTCAGCCATCGTCGGCCGTCCCTTCATCTGTCGTGCGGGGGCGCGGTGCGGAACCCGGCGACTCGGAGCCGACCGTATCGCCCTTGCGGCCGCGATCGAGGCCCCGTTGGAAAGCCCCGAAGATCGAGCGCATCTCTTCCGCGGACACCTCGCGCTCGGAGCCCTCCGGCTCGGTGGCGGGCGCATCGCGCAGCGGGGCGGCGAGCGAGGCCTGACGCACCCGGGTCGGCAGCCCCTGGACCGGCGGGCCCGTCCCGTCCGACGACGCCGGCCCCTGGACCGGCGAGCGCGTCCCGTCCGACGACGCCAGCCCGTGCACCGGTGGGCCCGTCCCGTCCGACGACGCCGGTGCGGGCTCATCGGCGGCGCGGTCGTGCACCGGCGGCACGGCCTCGAGCGCCCGCGCGGCGGGCACGGCCCGCACGGGCCGCGGCTTCTGTTCCGGTTCCTCGGCGGGCGGCTGGTCGACGGGGGCGAGGATCGTGTGCGGCAGCAGCACCACGGCCGTGATGCCGCCGTACGGGGACCTGGTGAGCGTGACCCCGATGCCGTGCCGCTCGGCGAGCCGGCCGACGACGTAGAGACCGAGGCGCTCGTCCTGCGCCGGGTCGAAGTCACCGGGACGGGCCAGCGTCCCGTGCGCCTGCTCCAGTTCGTCCGCGTCCATGCCGAGACCGCGGTCGTCGATCTCCAGCACAAAGCCGTTACGGGCCTGCCCGGTCCGCATGGTCACCTGGGTGTGGGGCGGGGAGAACACGGCAGCGTTCTCGACCAGTTCGGCGACGAGATGGACCACGTCGGCGACCGCCTCCGCGCTGATGCCGACCGGCGGCATCGGCGGCACCACGACACGGGTGTAGTCCTCGATCTCGCCGACCGCCGCCGCCACGATGTCGACGACGGGCACCGGCTTGCGCCACCGGCGGCCCGGCGTGGCACCGGAGAGGATGATGAGCCCCTCCGCGTGTCGGCGCATCCGGGTCGTCAGATGGTCGATCCGGAACAGGTCCTCCAGCGTGTCCGGATCGCTGGTACGCCGCTCCAGCGTGTCGACCAGCTTCGACTGGCGGTGGACCAGTGCCTGGTTGCGGCGGGCGATATTGAGCAGTACGGCAAAGACGCCCCGGCGCAGTGTCGCCTGCTTGACGGCGGCCTCGACGGCCGCCAGGCGAGCCGTGTTGAGGGCCTGTCCGACCTGGCCGATCTCGTCGATGCCGTGGTACTCGTCGCCGAAGTCCAGCGGCGGGGCGGCCGCGGCGGCGTCGACCTCCTCGCCCGCGCCGAGCCGCTCCATCACCTCCGGCAGCTGGCGGGTGGCCAGCAGTTCGGCGGCGTCGCGCAGCTCCTCCAGACGGCGCGAGACGCGCCGTCCCGCGACCACCGAGAACCGGATCGACAGACCGACCGCGATCAGTCCGACCACACCGACGACCGCCGCCTTGACCATCTCTCGGTAGGCGAAGGCCCGGCCGCGGTCGGCCGTGTTGAGCGCCGACTGCGTGCACAGCAGCATGTACCGCTGCACCGCGTGGTCCGTCGTGCTCCGCCAGGAGTCCGCGGCCATGGCCTTGCCCGCACCGGACGCGCCCGCCCGCAGCAGGGCGTCCTCGCCCGCGGTCAGCGACCGGTACTCCGCGCTCTGCTCGAAGTCCGTGAACAGCTGCCGGGAGTCGCCCGGGAGGTCGGCGACGTACGTACGGTGGAAGACCCGCCGGTCCTCGATGGTGGCGGTGAGTGTGTCGTACTGGCGGTCGCTGAGTTCCCCCGCGGCGCGCGCCCCGGCGACGAGTGCGTCCTCGTGCGAGACGAACTCCCTCACTCGCACCAGCTCGACGACGACCTGCGCCTCACGGGCCATCTGACCGGCCTGCAGCGCCGTGAGCGTGGACTGCACGTCGAAGGTCGGCTCGACCATTGCGGTGTACGCCTCGACGGCCCCGTCCCAGGAGATCGTGCGGGCCATCACCCTGTCCCGCAGGTCTTCGAGCCCGTCGACGGCGTCGGCCATCTCATCGAGAGACTGCCGCTGACGGTCGGACAGGTCCTGGCGCCGCTCCTGATTGCCGATCGCCTCGCGCATGGCGCGCACGGCCCGGTCCGTCGAACGCTGCTGCGCGGTGAGCGCGGCGACGGCGACCGGGCTCTCCTTGCGTCCCGCGCCCAGATACTGGGCGGAGATCCGTCGTTCGATCTGGATCTGGCCGACGGCCGTGTCGACCGGGGTGCCGAAACTCTCGTACACACCCTGTACGCGAATCAGGGCCCGCAGGTCCCCGGTCACCGACACCATGGCGAACGTCCACAGCGCCATCAGTGCGATGACGGGTACGACCGTCAGGGTCACGATCCGTCCACGGATCGTGGGTCGGCGCAGTCGCCGGCGCATGGTTTCCCCAGAGAGCAATAGGACAACTGATCAGCGAAGGTTACCGTCGGGTAGGGGCAGTCAAGCTACGGGAAGTGGCATGGACAGCGCAATATTCCTGCAGGTAACCAACCCAAGCCGGGGGGAACATCCCCCGGAGTCCCGGCCCGACTGCCCACCCGGAGGACAACCCGCTGACCCCCGGCCGCAGACCGACCGTCTTCGCGAGGTGAATCTCAGTGAACTGGCTCGACCCCAGCCCCTTTCTGCGCGGCGTGGCCTGGCTCGACGACGATGGGCGCCCGGTGCGCGCCGACCCGGCGGATCTGGCCCGGCTGCCATGGGACACCGCCGAGCGCGCTGCCCTGCCCATCGGCGTCCGGCTGGAGTTCACCGCCGAGGGCGCGCAGGGGGTCGAGCTCCGCTACCGGGCCTCGGTACCGGGCAGGACCGACGCTCTGCGGGAGCTCGCCCACTGCTTCGCCCTCTGGCAGGACGGGCGCCTGGTGTCCGAGACGATCGCCGGGCCGGCCGAGGAGGCTGTCGTCACCATCCCGCTCCCCACAGGGTCGAACGCGCCGTTCACGATCCATCCGCCGGAGACCCAGTCCGCCGTGATCCTGGGCCTGCGCGCCGTCGGCGGCTCCCTCGTGCCCGCACCCCGGCAACCTCGCTGGCTGGTCCACGGCGACTCCATCACCGAGGGCTGGTGGTCAACCCGCCCCGCCCACTCCTGGCCCGCCACCACCGGCCGGACACTCGGCCTGGACACGGTCAACCTCGGCTACGCGGGCACGGCCAGGGGCGAACTGCCCATCGCGGAGCAGCTCTCGGACCTGCGCGCCGATGTGATCACCCTCGCCTTCGGCACCAACTGCTGGACCGGCATTCCCTGCTCGGCCCCGCTCCTGTACGAGACGACACGCGCGTTCCTCGCTCTCGTACGGCAGGGGCATCCGGACACCCCGCTGCTCCTGGTCTCCCCGGTGCTGCGCCCCGACGCCGAGCAGAGTCCGAACCGGCTGGGCGCCACGCTCGCCGAGCTGCGTGCGGCCATGGAGCAGGCGGTACGAGACCGCATGGACGGCGGGTCCGGTGAGTGCGCAGGGTCCGGCGGGGCCCGCGGGTCCGGTGGTTCGAGCCGGCCCGGCGACAAGCGGCTCGCGCTGCTGCCGGGGCGGGATCTGATCGGCCCCGGACAGCTGGCCGACGGCGTGCACCCCAATGACGAGGGCCATGCCGCGATCGCGGCCGCGGTAGCCGAAGCGCTCCGTACGAACTTTCTTGAGGGCACCAGCTGATAAAAGTGCGACAAGTGGGGTATGCGAGCGGAGATGAACGCAGAACCGCATGTGGTGATCGACCACTCACCCCACAGGGACAGCGCGGGGGCCCGAGGAGCCACCGCGGAGTTCCTGGTGCAGCACTGCCCCTGGGCCGACCTGGACGCGGTGCTGCTGGTCGTCTCCGAACTGGTCGCCAATGCGGCACGGCACACCGCCGGCTGGTGGCGGCTGCATCTGACGGCGGGGCAGGACGCGCTGGTGGTGGAGATGGACGACTCCAGCCCGCTGCCGCCCGTACCGCGCGAGCCCGACTTCACCGGTGGCGGCGGATTCGGCTGGCACATGGTGCTCACACTCGCCGAGCGGGTCGAGGTCTGCCCGCTGCCGAACGGCAAGCGTGTACAGGCGACCTGGATGCGGCCACCGGTAGAGGCCGTACAGGCGGGCTGACCGAAGCCACCCAACCGGAGCTCACCCAAAGCTCATGAGCTCATGCTCATGCCGAATCATGAGCTCATGCCGAAGCGGCGCCCCGTCCCACAACTCATACAGAAGCGGCGCCCCGGCCGGCCGGGACGCCGCTTCTCCCGTGGGGGGTCACTCCACGACGAGCAGGCCCTCGCGCAGCCGCGAGGTGATGCGCGTCAGCAGCCGGGACACATGCATCTGCGAGACGCCCAGTTCCACGCCGATCTCCGACTGGGTCATCTCCTCGCCGAAGCGCATCCGCAGAATCCTCTTGTCCCGGTCGTCGAGCTCCTGGATGAGCGGCTTGAGCGCCTGGACGTTCTCCGCTATCTCCAGATCGGCGTCGGGCGCGCCCAGCCGGTCGGACAGCGGCACCGGCGCATGGTCGGAGGCGTCGTCGACGGGCATGTCGATCGAGCCGGCCGTATAGCCGTTGCTCGCCACCACGCCCTCGATGACCTCCTCCTCGTCCAGCCCGAGGTACTCGGCGAGCTCGGCCGTGCTCGGCGAGCGGTCCAGCCGCTGCGAGAGCTCGTCGGTCGCCTTGGCCAGATCTATCCTCAACTCCTGCAGCCTGCGCGGCACATGGACGGCCCAGCTCGTGTCGCGGAAGAACCGCTTGATCTCGCCGACTATGTACGGGACGGCGAACGTCGCGAACTCCACCTCGCGGCTCAGCTCGAACCGGTCGATCGCCTTTATCAGCCCGATGGTGCCGACCTGGACGATGTCCTCCATCTGCTCGGCCCGATTGCGGAACCGGCCTGCCGCGTACCTCACCAGGGCCAGGTTCAGTTCTATGAGCGTGTTCCGAACGTACTGGTGCTCATGCGTACCTTCCTCCAGCGAGGCCAGCCGCACGAAGAAGATCTTCGAGATCTGACGTGCGTCGCTCGGGGCCACTCCCCCAGGATTCGGTACATCCGGAAGATCCAGCTCCGCCATGTTCGGGCGCTGTGTTCCAGGCTGCGTGAGTTCGGTCGCGACCGTGCTCGCCGTGGACACTTCGTCCTCCCCTGCTCGTGGACAATGCAGGGCGCGTATACCCCGGCTCACTCAACACATGCCTGCGAATTCCGCGAGTTGACAGGAAACTTCGGCGGAGAGGGCGCGGGAAACGCCGCGTCCGGCCGCCGCGACGATCGCGACGGCCGGACGCGGGTGGTTCGTCCCCCCAGGTCCTGACCTAGTTCCAGCTGGCGTGCAGCGGCTTGCCCTCGGCGTAGCCGGCGGCGCTCTGGATGCCGACGATCGCCTTCTCGGCGAACTCCTCGAGAGAACCGGCGCCCGCATAGGTGCAGGAGGAGCGGACGCCCGCGATGATCGAGTCGATCAGGTCCTCGACGCCGGGACGGGCCGGGTCGAGGTACATGCGCGAGGTGGAGATGCCCTCCTCGAACAGCCCCTTGCGGGCTCGGTCGTACGCCGACTCCTCGCTCGTACGGTTCTTGACGGCGCGGGCCGACGCCATGCCGAACGACTCCTTGTACAGCCGGCCGTCGGCGTCCTGGTGCAGGTCACCCGGCGACTCGTACGTGCCCGCGAACCAGGAGCCGACCATGACGTTCGACGCACCGGCGGCGAGCGCCATGGCGACGTCACGCGGGTGGCGCACACCTCCGTCGGCCCAGACGTGCTTGCCGTACTTCTTCGCCTCGGCGGCGCACTCCAGCACGGCCGAGAACTGCGGGCGGCCCACGCCCGTCATCATGCGGGTGGTGCACATGGCACCGGGTCCCACACCGACCTTGATGATGTCCGCGCCGGCCTCGACGAGGTCGCGCACACCCTCGGCGGCGACGATGTTGCCCGCGACGACCGGCACCTGCGGGTCGAGCCCGCGGACCGCCTTGATCGCGCTGATCATCGACTCCTGGTGACCGTGCGCCGTGTCGACGACGAGGGTGTCGACACCGGCGTCGAGGAGCTGCTTGGCCTTGCCCGCCACATCGCCGTTGATTCCGACGGCGGCGGCGATGCGAAGCCGGCCCCGGTCGTCGACCGCGGGGCTGTAGAGGGTCGCGCGCAGCGCGCCCTTGCGGGTGAGGATGCCGGCGAGGCGGCCGTCCTTGTCCACGGCGGGGGCGTAGCGGCGGTTCGCGCCGTCGAGCTTGTTGAAGGCGTCGCGCGGGTCGATGTCCGCGTCGAGCAGCAGCAGGTCCTTCGACATGATCTCGGACAGCTGGGTGAAGCGGTCGACCCCGGACAGGTCGGCGTCGGTGACGACGCCGATCGGCCGCTGGTCGGCATCGACGACGACGCCCGCGTCGTGCGCCCGCTTCGGCAGCAGGAAGAGCGCGTCGGCGACGGTCTGGGTGGGCGCCAGCACGATGGGGGTGTCGAGCACCAGATGGCGCGTCTTCACCCAGGAGATGACATCGGTGACGACCTCGATCGGGATGTCCTGCGGGATGACGACGAGGCCACCGCGGCGGGCGAGCGTCTCGGCCATCCGACGGCCCGCGATGGCGGTCATGTTCGCTACGACCAGCGGGATGGTGGTACCGGTGCCGTCGGGCGAGGAGAGGTCCACGCCCTGGCGGGAGCCGACGGCGGAGCGGCTCGGCACCATGAATACGTCGTCATACGTGAGGTCGTACGGCGGCTTCAGGTCATTGAGGAAACGCACGTGCTGAACATCCCAGTCGATCGGAGTTGGCCCCCGGGCATTTCAGCCGGGGAAATCGCACGTACTTCATTCTCCCATGCCGGTATGAATGCGAGGCCCGGGAGAAAGCTCCAGCGCATGGGCGTGCCGTCGAGCAGATCCTCCAAAGAACCCGCCCCCGTGGCCGGGCTCACCGTCGACATCCGTCCCGCCCCGGCGTGGCCCGCCCGGGCCGGGACGGCCGCGCTCAGTCGTCCGGGTCGGCCCGGTCCAGGGCCGGCCGCGGGCCCGGCCGCGCCACAAGCAGCGCGTCCGCGGCCGCCGTGTCCGTCACCAGGCTGGTGACAAGACCGGAGCGCAGTACGGCCGCGATCGCCTCCGCCTTGCGCTGGCCGCCCGCGATCGCCACCACCTCGGGGATACGGCGCAGCCGGTCCGCCTCCACCGTGATGCACCGCTCGCCCAGGTCCCGCCCCACCCGCCGCCCCTCCGTGTCGAAGAGGTGCGCGGACATCTCGGCGGCGACGCCGAGCGAGGCGTAGTGCGCGCGCTCCTCGTCGGTGAGCATGTCGTGCACGGTCGAGATGCCCGGCTCCCAGGAGCCGATGGAGACGCAGGCGACCGTGACCTTGTCGAAGTACTCGAAGGCGCGTGCGATCCCGGTCTGGTTGCGCAGCGCCGCCGCGGTGGCCGGGTCGGGCAGCAGCATGGGCGCATAGATCGGGTGGGCCTCGCCGCCGGAGACCTGGGCGGCCCGGCGCACGGCCTCGACCGAGCCGCGCTCCGCGGTCCCGGCGTCGTACACACCCGTGAGCTGGACGACCGTGCACGGCGGCAGCCGGTCGAGCGCTGCGGCCATGTGGATGGTGGACCGGCCCCAGGCCAGCCCCAGCACATCCCCCTCGTTGACCAGCTCGCCCAGCAGATCGGCGGCCACCTCGCCGAGGTTCTCGGGGTCGGGCGACTCGTCGGCGCCCTCCGCCGGAGACTCGACGACGACGGCGTGCCGCAGTCCGTAGCGGGCGCGGAGCGCGTCGGAGCGCTCGGCGTCCAGCTCTGCGGGAACACGGATCTCGATCCGTACGAGATCACGCTCGAGCGCCGTCTCCAGGACCCGCGCGACCTTGAAGCGGCTTACGCCGAACTCCTCCGCGATCTGGATCTTGGATTTGCCCTCGAGATAGAAGCGGCGAGCCATGGCCGCCGCCTGCACCAGCTCCGCGGGTCCCATCCGCATGGCTGACCGGCCCGTCGACACCGCGATCTCCTCACTGCTGTACACACTCCGGATCCGTCATCCTGTCAGATCCGACGGTTCTTGATCAGCCCTGATGGGCTGAGTTCACTTGCTTGTGGCTCAGTGGTGGCAAGCCCAGGCCGCCGAGGCAATCACCTGCTCCGCCTTCGTACGCAGCGAGCGCACCGCCTGCGCCGGGTCCTGTGCTCCGTAGACCGCCGAGCCGGCGACGAACACATCCGCGCCCGCCTCCGCGCACCGCTCGATGGTCGACTCCGAGACGCCGCCGTCGACCTGGAGCCACAGCTCGAGGCCGTGCTTGGCGATGAGCTCCCTGGTACGGCGGATCTTCGGCAGCATGATGTCGAGAAATGCCTGGCCGCCGAAGCCCGGCTCCACAGTCATGATCAGCAGCATGTCGAGCTCGGGGAGCAGGTCCTCGTACGGCTCGATGGGCGTGGCGGGCTTGAGCGCCATCGAGGCACGGGCGCCCTTGGCCCGGATCTCGCGCGCCAGACGCACGGGCGCGGCCGCGGCCTCGACATGGAAGGTGACGGAGCCGGCCCCCGCTTCGACGTACTGCGGGGCCCATCGATCGGGGTCATCGATCATCAGATGGCAGTCCAGCGGCGTGTCCGTCGCCCTGCTGAGCGATTCCACGATCGGCACGCCCAGGGTGAGGTTGGGCACGAAGTGGTTGTCCATGACATCGACATGGAGCCAGTCGGCGCCTTCGACTGCCTTCGCCTCATCCGCCAGTCGGGAGAAGTCGGCGGAGAGGATGCTGGGACTGATCTGTACGGCCATGGGCCAAGCCTGCCATGTTCCGGGGCTCTTCCCCTCCCCGGTACAGCCTCCGGTACGGACCTGAGGCTCCCCGGATCAGCACAGTCCGCGCAATCCCGGCGTTTCGGCCCTCCGCGACGGGCATGGGGCCTCGTCGCCGGAGCCGGACGGGGCCGGACAGGGCCGCCGTACCCGCCCGACGGTCACTGACACGCGCCCGGCCGCATGGTCACCGCGGATCCGGCCTGATGAAGGGAAGTCCTCCGCCTGAGCGGCGCCATAACAAGAGAATCACATCGGTTCGTCCCCTCTGCTCGCGTCGGTGGACGCCATCTAGAGTCACGCCAGCCGACGCGCCAGAGGACCGATCTTCGGTCCCAGCGCGGTCAGCGCCTCGAAGGGGAAAGGACCGATCGTGCGCAACCGTTCTCTCATAGCTGTCACCGCCGCGCTCGCCGCCGGAGCACTCTCGCTCACGGCGTGCGGCTCCCGTGACACAGGCAAGGCCAACGACGCCTCCGGCGACGGCTCCACGGTCGTCACCATCGGTTTCGACGCGCCGTTGACCGGGGAGCTCTCCGCTCTCGGCCTCGGCATGAAGAACTCGGTCGACCTCGCCGTCAAGCAGGCCAACAAGAACAACGAGGTGCCGGGCGTCACCTTCAAGGTCCAGGCCCTGGACGACCAGGCACAGCCCTCCTCGGGCCAGCAGAACGCCACCAAGCTCGTCGCCGACAAGAGCGTCCTTGGAGTCGTCGGCCCGCTGAACTCCTCCGTGGCCCAGTCCATGCAGAAGGTCTTCGACGCCGCCCAGGTGGCCGAGGTCTCGGTGAACACCAACCCCGCCCTCACCCAGGGCGACAAGTGGGACACAGGCAATAAGGCCCGGCCGTTCAAGACGTACTTCCGGACCGCGACCACGGACGCCATCCAGGGCCCGTTCGCCGCCGAGTACCTGTACAACACGGCCAAGAAGAAGAAGGTCTTCGTCGTCGACGACAAGAAGACCTACGGCGCCGGCCTGGCCGCGACCTTCTCCGCCCACTTCAAGAAGCTCGGCGGCACGGTCGTGGGCACCGATCACGTCAACCCGGAGGCCAAGGACTTCGGCTCCGTGGCCACAGAGATCAAGAACTCGGGAGCGGACGTCGTCTACTACGGCGGTGAGTACCCGGTGGCCGGCCCGCTCAGCGCGCAGGTCAAGAAGTCGGGAGCCACGATCCCGCTCATCGGTGGCGACGCGATCTACAGCGACGAGTACCTCAAGCTCACCGGCGCCCGCGGCGACGGCGACCTGGCCACGTCCGTCGGCGCGCCCGTCGAGGGCCTGCCCTCCGCCAAGAAGTTCATCGAGGACTACAAGGCGGCCGGGTACAAGGAGGCGTACGGAGCCTACGGCGGCTTCTCCTACGACTCGGCCTGGGCGATCATCCAGGCGGTGAAGGTCGTGGCCAAGGACGGCAAGCTGCCCTCCGACGCCCGCGCCAAGGTCACCGAGGCCCTGCAGAAGGTCTCCTTCGACGGAGTCATGGGCAAGGTCTCCTTCGACGAGTACGGCGACGCCACCAACAAGCAGCTCACCGTCTACAAGGTCACGGGCGGTGCGTGGAAGCCGGAGACCACCGGCACGTTCGGAGGCTGACCGACGCGCTACGAGGCCGGGCTTCTCCCTTCCGTACGGAGGGACAGCCCGGCCTCTTTGTACGGAAGGACAGCCCGGCCTCGTACGGAGGGACAGCCCAGCCTCGCCGCTGCTCCGCTCTTGCCGCGCACGGCGCGCTCGGACTGCGTCACTCCCGGGCCGCGTCCAGCAAGATCCGCGCCAGTTCGCCAGGTTGCGAGAACATCGGCCAGTGGCCGGTGTCCATCTCGACGAGCCGCCAGTGCTCGCTGGTCAGCAGCTTGGCCACGTCGTCGCTCGGCTCCGCGCCGTCGAGCAGGCACTTGATGTACGTCGCCGGAAGCCCACCGAGTGGCCGCGCCAGCACGGCAGGCTCGGCCAGAGAGGCACCCGGGTGCGGCGTCGAGCCGCCCACGAATCGTGCGATCTGCTCGTCGGTGAGGCCCTGGCCGTCGCAGTCGGCCGCGGTGAGCGGTGCCCAGAATCCACCGTTCCCGGCGATCGAGGCCTCCAGCTTGGCCGGCCCCTCCCACCAGCCGGAGACGAACGACCCGCCGTCGGTCGGAACACTGGAGTCGACGAAGACCACGCGGGCCAGCCGGTCGCCGATCCGCTCGGCGGCCTGACCGACCGGGATGCCCGAGTAGCTGTGCCCGACCAGGACGACGTCGCGCAGATCCTGGCGTTCGACCTCGTCAACGATGTCCTGGACGTGGGTCTGCTGCCCGGCCGGCACGCCCTGTTTGTCAGCGAGGCCGGACAGCGTCAACGGGTGCGCGCCGTGGCCGGCCGCACGCAGCTGCGGCACCACCTCGTCCCACGCCCACGATCCGAGCCACGCGCCTGCAACGAGTACGAATTCCGTCATGGCGGCAACGTAGCGGAGCAGTCTGACAACCGCTCGGCCCGTCCCGCCATGGCTCATCATCGGGCAAATCCGGGATTTTTGGCAATATATGACAGATCCGAAACCACCTGACAGCCACGATACTTGCCGCATAACCTGACAGAGCATCAGTCGGGGGTGACCTCCCCGATCATGTCTTACGCGTGCCCGCTCCGTGTAAGGGGGAGACGGATGAACGAGGACCGCTGTTCCGCCCCGAGGCGCGTCCATGCCGACCCACTGACCCATGAGGCGGGTACGGCATGATCGATCTCATGCTCATCCTGCCGGTACGCGCCTACCGGGACGCCCTCGTCGCGGTCCTGGAGGCCGAGGCCGGGCTGCGCCTGGTCGGGCAGGCGTCCACCGCGGCGGAGGCCCTGGCCCGGCTGACCCCCCGCCAGCCGACCGTGGCCCTGCTCGACTTCGGTATAGCCGAAGTGCTTCCCCTGCTCTGCGCCCTGCGTCGCGCCGCTCCCGCCACCCACCTCGTCGGCATCGGGATCGGTCACGGCCGGCATCACGCCGAGGCGGTCGTCCGGGCTGCCGAGGCCGGGGTGGCCGGGTTCGTGGACGCCGATCAGCCGCTGCCCGACGTGGTCGCCGCGATCCGGCTGGCCGTACGCGGGGAGTCGTCCTGCAGCCCGCGGATCGCCGCTCTGCTGCTGCAGGCGATGCGCCGCCGCCCGGCGCCGCCGGTGATGTCGGCCGGCCCCCCCACGTCCGGGCCGACGCCACTTCCACCGGGCACGGCCGCCGCGCAGTTGACGCCCCGCGAGCGGGTGGTCGCCGAGCTGGCGGCCCGTGGGCTGACGAACCGGCAGATCTCCAGCCACCTCGTGGTCGGCGAGTCGACGGTGAAGACACACATCCATGCCATCCTCCGCAAGCTCCAACTGCGACGGCGGGAGGAGATCGTCTTCAGCTCCGACCTGGGTCCGGCCCTCGGTACGGCGGGACCGGACCCGCTCTCATCCGGTGGAGGTGGGGTGGAGACCGCCCCTCCATCCGATCCTCCACCTCCGCTCACCAGCCCCGGGGGATAGGCCGGTCGGGCCGTCCACCGGCACTGTCGAGGGGTGGCAGAGACGACACAGCTCGACCTCGACCCGCTGGCTCGCTGGTGCGGCGGCGTCCTGGACCGCGGCCTGGACGAGGCCGCCGGGTGGTCGGCGGACACGATGCCTCCGCTGCCCGGCCACCTCGCGGCCCCCCTGCTCCGGCACGGGTTCGACGCCTTCGACCTGACCGTGGTGGCGCTGGCGCTCGCCCCCGACCTCGACCCGGTCCTCGCCCTGGCCGTCTCCGCGCTGACCGGCTCCCCCGGGCCCCGGCGCCCGACGCTGTCCGTCGTCGCGGACCTCGTGGGTGCCACCGGGGCCGAGCGCGCCGCCGTCGCCGCCCGGCTCGGCCAGTGCGGGCCCCTGGCCCAGGTGGGCCTCGTCCACGTCGCGCCGCCGACCGACCACCCCGTCGTCAGCGAACCGCCGTGGGGTCCCTCGATGCAGAGCACCCTCGTCGGCAGCACCGCCCTGCTGCGGTGGACGTTCGGGGTGACACGGCTCGAACCCTCGACGTACCCGGCCGTCCGGGACGACCTCACCGCGCCGAGCACCCCCGCCGACAGCGCGGCGGCGGACGCGCTCATCGAGCGCCTGCGCGGGCCCGGACCCACCCTGACCACATTGCTGAGCGAGCGCCGGGCCGACGCGCTGGGCCTCGCCCTGCACGCCGCGGCGCGCTGCCGTCGTCCAGTCCTCACCGTCGCGGCGGCGGCGCTGGTGGAATTCCCCGCGGCCGCCCGGGTGGCCGCGGAAGCCCTGCTGCGGGAGGCCGTGGTGATCGTCACGGGCGACGCCCTGTCGGTGCCACCGGCGCGGTGGGAGACCCTGTCGTCGGTCGTCGTCGTGGGGCCGGTGCCGGTCGTGGACGACATCAGCCGGGACATCGTCTCCCTCGACGTCCGCGCGGCGTCGGGGGTGTCCGGGGGGCTCCACCTCGTGGACCAGCTGCGCTGCCGGGGGTTGAGCGTGGCCGCGACGGAGGCCGACCGGATGGGCCGCTGGGAGCACCTCGATCCGCAGGACGTCGGGCAGCTGGCCAGGACGATCGCGACGCGCTGCCGCTCACGCGCCCCCGCCGACCGGATCCCCGCGGTCACCGCGGACGACGTCACCACGGCCTCCCTGGGTGTCGTCGGGCGGGAACTGGCCGCGCTCGCCACGCCGCTCACCACCGCCCGCGACTGGTCCGAGCTGGTGCTGCCGAAGCCGTTGCGGACCCAACTGACCGAGCTGGTCGGGCAGGCGGCCAGTCGTTCGCACGTACTCGACGGGATCGGCTTCGCCGAACTGCCCGGCCAGCCAAGGGGCTTGACGGCGGTGTTCGCCGGCCCGAGCGGCACCGGGAAGACCCTGGCGGCGCGCCTCGTCGCGGGTGACCTCGGTCTGCCCCTGTTCCGGGTCGATCTGGCCCGTACCGTCTCGAAGTACATCGGGGAGACCGAGCGCAACCTCGATCTGATCTTCTCGGCCGCGGAACAGTCCGACGCCATACTCCTCTTCGACGAGGCCGAGTCCCTGTTCGGCAAGCGCAGCGAGGTGCAGGACGCCCGCGACCGCTACGCGAACCTGGAGATCGCCTTCCTCCTCCAGCGGATGGAGAGTTACGAGGGCGTCGCCCTGCTCGCCACGAACCTCCTCGGCCACCTTGACGAGGCGTTCGCCCGGCGCCTGTCGTTCTGCCTGCACTTCCCGTTCCCCGACGCGGCCCTGCGGGCCCGGATCTGGCGCGCTGTCTGGCCGGAGCGTGCCGTGCTCGCCGACGACGTCGACCTCGACGCGCTCGCGTACCGGCACCCGCTCGCCGGGGGCCACATCCGCAACATCGCCGTCGCCGCCGCGCACCTCGCCTGGGCCGCCGGAGGGCCGATCGACGCCGAATGTCTCGCCCGCGCCGTCGAGCGCGAGTACGAGAAGCTCGGCCTCGTTCCCGAACCTCGCAGCGCGGTGGAGAGCACATGACCACCGCCCCCGAGCACACCACCCGGGACGGCCGCCCGCCGGCACTGCTCGCCCTGCTGCGGAACGAGGGGCGTCGGCTGGACGCGGACGTGCGCGGCACCATGGAACGCTCGCTCGGTGCCCCGTTCGGCGACGTCGTGGTCCATGCGGGACCGGCGAGCGCGGCCGCCGCCGACCAGGCCCAGGCCGCGGCGTTCACCGTCGGGCGGCACGTCGTCATCGGCTCCGGCGGGTACGACCCGGACAGCCCGCGTGGCCGGATGCTTCTGGCGCACGAACTCGCGCACGTCGTCCAGCAGCGGCGCGGCGGAGGCGACCTCGATCTCGGTGAGGCGCTGCCCGGACCGGCGCTGCCCCGGCACGCCCACGGCCACGCCGAGGGGGCGGCGCGGACGGCCGCGGCGCAGAGCGCCCTCGGCATGGCGGCGCCCGTCTCCGGCGCCGCCGCGGTCGGGGTGGCCCGCCAGGACAAGGAGGAGGAGAAGGACTGGAAGTCCGCACTGTGGGCGAAGGCCAAGGAGAAGATCCGGGACAAGACCAAGGAAACCCTGGGTGTGGTCGAGGGCGTGGCCCTCGAGGCCGGGCAGATCGTGGACACCGTCGCCTGGGTGCCGTACGCGGCTCAGGCCGCCGTCGACAAGGCGATCGACACCGCAGGCACCCAGCTCGGTGCCTCGAAGGAAACGCTGACGGCCATCAAGGAGGCGGTGCCGGGGGCGCCTGCGCTCAACGCCATCAAGGCGAAGGCAGTGGCCAACGGCATGGTCGACCCCGTCACCGGCACGCCGATGGTCACCGGCAAGATCACGGAGGGCTTCGACGCGGCGGAGAAGGTGCTGGACGAGCACGTGTTCCGCGGCGTGAAGAAGGAGGAGGGCTTCTTCACCTACCGCGAAGTGGGTCAGCTGAAGGGGGCGATCGGGGCCCAGGTGGCGCTCAGCTTCGTCGGCGTGGAGGAGGTCCAGCTGGCCCTCAAAGCGGTCAGCGGGATCGGCGCCTTCAAGGCGATCGTCGACGCCGTCCAGCACAACGTCGACGGTTTCGCCTCCGACCGCCGCTTCTGGACGGCCGTGGCCGGGGCCCTCCTGCATGTCGTCGGGCTGCGATCGGCGTCCTCCGGGAAGAAGCTGCTCACCGTCGTCGTCGACGTCGGCATGACCGCACTCTCCGGCGCCTCCGAACTGGCCCAGCTGCGCGAGGACTACCTCAAGCCGGAGAGCGAGGAACGCGACAAGGCCCTGCGCAAGGACATCCAGGCGCTCATCCGCCTGGTCGCCGGAGCCGTACAGCAGGCGCTCAGTCACCACAGGTCCCTCAAGCAGGCCGGCGCGAAGGCGGATGCCGAGGGATCCGCCCCTCCCGCACGCGGCGGCGACGCGCCCGCGCCGGACCCCGCGACCACGACGAAGCCGGTGTCCCCCGCCGCGACCGGGGAGCCCCCGCCCGTCCCGGCGCCGCCGAAGACGGCGGGCACCGAGCCGCCCGCCGTGACCGGCGGCGTACCGCCCGCGCCGACCGCGGGGGCAGAACCGCATCCCGCTGCCGCGGGTGCGGGGACCGCGCCGGGAGCCGGCGCGAAAGCCGTGAAGAACCAGCTTGCGGAGGCCATCAGTTCCACGAAGGGTCTTCCCGAACAGAGCCCTGCCCCGTCCGCCGTACCTCAGGCGAAGACCGTGGCGGGGACGGGCCCCAAGCCCGCTGGTGCGAACGTGGAGCCGGTGTCGGCGCACAAGCCGAGTCCGTCGGCCACCGGTCAGAAGCCCCGGGCCAAGAGCGTCAAGGAGGCGCAGCTGTCCACCAAGGCCGCCCGTAAGCGGCTTGAGGCAGCGGTCGAGCGGAAGCGCGCCACCGACGAGGGAGTTGTCGACGCCAAGCGGGGCGTCGCCGACGCGCACAAGGAACTCGACGTCGCCCGCAAGGCGGCGGTCACAGCTGCCGGCGTCCACGCCGAGGCACCGAAGGGTGCCCGCCAGGAGCCGCGCAAGGCGTCCACCCGGGCCAAGGAACGGGTCAGGGACGCCGAAAAAGCCCTCAAGGCAGCCGAGAAGACACTGGCCAAGGCCCGCGCGGAGGCCAAGGACGCGACGGACCGTAATCGAGCGGCGAAGAGGAGGTTCCGTGTGCGCAATCAGGAGCTGGGGGACGCGCTCGCCGCGAAGGCGGCCCGGAGCGCCAAGGCCGCTGAGGCCGCGAAGGAGGCCGACAAGCCACGCCTTGGCCCGAACGACGTGTACGACCCGAAGAAGTTCCGCCGCCCCGACCTGCGCTCCTTCAAGGGAGTGACGCCGGCCCCCTTCGAAATCATCGGCGCGGACGGCCTGCGGAAAAACCCGGAGTCCAGAGTGACGGTCTTTCACGATCCCCTGGGATCACATGTCGCGCCCGTCAAGGGAGCGACCCCGCAGGAGCGGGGGCATGACCTGGAGCGCGCGGGACGGGACGATCTCACCGGCGGGAGCAAGATCCGGGTGAGCCACAACGCAGGCGACAAGACCAGGCACGGTGACATCGGGTCCTACGAAGTCAAGAACAAGGAATCCCTCTCGTCGGACGACCTGGACCAGCTCTGGCGCGACCTGAACAACCCTGCTCGCGGCCACTCGGCCTTGATCATCACACCGCGGTTGCACCCCGGTGACGACGTACTGCTGGCCAGGGTGGCGGCGATCTTCGAGAAGGTCACCGGAATCCGTCCCCACATCTCCGTGCGGGAACTGGAGCCGCCGAAATGATCGACGGAGCCGACCTCGTCCTGGGCCAGACGCTCGTGACCGCGCTGCCGCAGCTCGCCACGCGCATCGGGTTCCAGCCGCCCGACGACCTGTGGCGTCAGCGCGTGGGCGCGGGCACGGGTGTGTGGCTCAACTGTGCGCTCGTGGACCTCCGTGAGGACCGGCACCGGCGTTCCACGGGGATCCGGGTGGAGCGCGACCCGGTGCGCCGCGAGCGGCCCCCGTTACTGCTGCGCTGCCACTACCTGCTCAGCGCCTGGAACAGCGCCAAGGACTCCGCCGCGGTCGCTGCCACCGTCGCCGAGCACGCCCTCCTCGGGCAGGTCGTCGCCACGCTCGTCGAACGCGGCGCACTCACGCCCGCCGACGTCCTCACCCCGCCGGAACTCGCCACGCTCCCCACGGCGTGGCAGGAGGCCGCCCTCGACACCGACCTCCTGCCCCCGGAGGGCTTCCCGAAGATCGCCGAGTTCTGGGGGACGATGGGGCGCGCCGTCCCCTGGCGCCCTGCCGTCTGGCTCGTCGTCACCGTGCCGGTCGTGCTCGCGCCGGTGCCGGTCGACGGCGTGGTCACCACCCTGCTCACCTCAGTCGACCAAGGGGGCCCGGGCACCGCCCCCTCCCCCGCCCGGCAGACCCTCGCCGCGGTGGGCGGGCGGGTCATGGACGCCGGCGGTCCGCACGCGGGCAACCCCGTACCCGTACCCGAGGCCCTGGTCACGCTCACCGACCCGGGCGGGCGGCTGCGCGCCCGGGCGTTCAGCGGAGCCGACGGCGCGTTCGTCCTCGACAGCGTCCCGCCAGGTGACTACCTCGTCACGGCACGCGCGGCCGGCCACGCCGCCCTACCCCCCGTAGCAGTCGTGGTCCCCGCTTCCACCACCGAGCTCCTCCAACTGCAGTTCACCTGAAGCGGCTCAGGCCGCACCCCAGCCGCACCGAAGGGAAGCACGCATGGCGATCCAGGTCTCCTACCCCGGGGTCTACATCGAGGAGTACGCCCCCGCGGCGCCGATCGAGGGCGTTTCCACCAGCGTCGCGGCGTTCATTGGTATCGCCGAGAAGGGGCCGTCGAGCATTCCCACGCTCGTGACCAGCCTCGACACATTCACCGAGACGTTCGGCGGACCGGTCGGCGGCGCGACGCCCTACTACCTGCCGCTGGCGGTCGCCGGGTTCTTCCGCAACGGCGGCACCACCGCGTATGTGACGAGGATCAGCTCGGGTGCGGCGGCCAAGGCCGACCTCAAGGCCCGGGATACGGCGGCGGCGACGCTCGCCTCGGTCACCGCGATCGCGGACGGCACGGCGGGCGAGGGGGGTTCGGTCAGGGTCACGGACTCCAGCGCGTTGGCCGACGCCCTCGCGGCGGCGGGTGGCGGGGCCGGTGTGCCACTGCACCGCGCCGCGCCGGAGGTGATCACCGCCATCGACCCGACGGGGCGCCAGGCGTCCGTGGCGGACTCGAGCGGCTTCACCGCGGGGGACAGAGCCCTTCTGCTGAAGGGCACGGAGGAGGACACGGTCGAGGTGGCCGGGGTCGATCCCGGCGTCGTTCGGTTCACGACCCCGGTCGATCGGGACTTCGTGAACGGCAACATCACCACCGCCGCCCCCGACGTGGGTGACACCGTGCTGCGGCTGGACGTGCCCGCGGCGGTGAGCCTGCGCGCGGTGGTACCCGTCGGGTCGGTCGTCGTCCTGGCCGACGCGACTCGCAGTGAATGGGGCACCGTGGCTGCGGTGGGGGCCGACTCCGTCACTCTGGCCAAGCCCCTCACCGGAAAGCTCGAACTGGCCACGGCGACCCTGGCGACCGCCGAGTTCGAGCTGGCAATCACCGACCCGCAGCGGGTGACCCGTACGTACCGCGGCCTGTCGACGTCGCCCATCCACCCCCGCTGGTGGGGCAGCGCGGTGACCGATCCCTACGCGCGCGTCATCCGCGCCGACGGCGTCTTCCCCGCCGGCGACCCCCGGCCCGCGGCCGGTACGTTCTCGGTCGCCGGGTCCACTCAGGACGACCCGGCCACCTCGTGGGGCGAGGTCGCCGGCGGGATCGAGGATCACCTCCGGCTCCTCGAACCGATCGACGAGATCAGCATTGTCGCGGTGCCCGGCTGCACGGACATCACCGCCCAACAGGCCGTCGTCGCACACTGCGAGCGGATGTTCGACCGCTTCGCCGTCCTTGACGCCGCGCTGGGCAGCGATCTCATCACCGTGCGGACCCAGCGTGCGGCCCTCACCGGCAGTCTCGACAAGGGCTTCGCCGCGCTCTACCACCCCTGGATCACGATCCAGGACCCGGCCCGCAACCAGGTCGTCCCGCACCCCCCGTCCGGCCATGTCGTCGGCGTCTACGCCAAGACCGACCAGACCCGCGGAGTGCACAAGGCACCCGCCAATGTCGGCATCAACGGAGCCGTCGGCGTCGAGCGGCGCCTCACGGACGCCGACCAGGGGCTGATCAACCTGGACGGCGTGAACGCGATCCGGGTGCTGCCCGGGCGCGGCCAGCCCGTCGTCTGGGGGGCCCGCACCACCGCCGGGGACCGCAACTGGCAGTACGTCAACATCCGCCGGCTCTTCCTGTTCCTCGAGGAGTCCATCCAGGAGGGCCTGCGCGGCGCGGTTTTCGAGCCGAACGACCTCGGCCTGTGGGAGCGGCTCAAGCGGACCCTCACCGAGTTCCTCACCCGGGTATGGCGGGACGGCGCGCTCTTCGGGGCCACCGCCAAGGACGCCTTCTTCGTACGGATCGACGAGAACCTCAACCCGCCGTCGACGCGCAAGCTCGGCCGGCTGTTCGTCGAGATCGGGGTCCAGCCGGTCTATCCGGCCGAGTTCATCGTCGTCCGGATCGGCATCTGGGACGGAGGGGCGGAGGTCGCCGAGTCCTGAGCACCAACCCCGCATGCCCTCACGGCCGCCCGCCCACACGACAAGGAGAACACCATGGCCACCGGCGACGTCCCCGATCCCTTTGTGAACTTCAACTACCTGGTCGAGATCGACAACATCGCGCGCGGCGCCTTCCACGAGGTGAGCGGCCTCGACTCGACCGTCGACGTGGTCGAACACCGCGAGGGCGGCGCAAACACCACTCCCCGCAAACTGGCCGGGCAGACCAAGCACGCGAACATCGTCCTGCGTTGGGGCATGACGATCGACAACCAGCTCTGGGACTGGCACAAGACCGTTGTGGACGGCACGATCGACCGCCGCAACGGCTCGGTCATCCTCCTCGACCGCCGCGGCCAGGAGGTGGCCCGGTGGAACTTCGTCCGCGCCTGGCCGACCAAGTACACCGCGCCCTCGCTCAGCGCCGAGGCCAGCGACGTGGCCATCGAGAGCATCGAGCTCGTCCACGAGGGCCTGGAGCGGGTGAGCTGACATGATCCAGGTCGAGCACGAGTTCCTCCTGCCGATCGGGCTGCTCGGTGACGACGGCGCGCTGCACCGGGAGGGCACGATGCGGCTCGCGACAGCCGCGGACGAGATCCTCCCCCTCCAGGACCCCCGGGTCCAGCGCAACCCGGCCTATCTCACCGTCATCCTCCTCAGCCGCGTCGTCACCCGGCTCGACGGCGTCGAGCGGATCACCCCCAGGACCATCGAGTCCCTCTTCGCCGCCGACCTCGCCCACCTGCAGGACCTCTACAACCGCGTCAACGACGTCAGCGACGCCGAAGACCAGGGCGACCGGGCCGCCACCACGCCGTGCCCCTCCTGCGGCGAGGCGGTCACCCACGGCCATGAGCGCCTGGGGGGACCCGTGCCTATCCCGTCGGCCAGTTGAGGGGAGAGATCGCCTTTCTCGCCTACCACCTGCACTGGCCACTCGCCGAACTGATGAGCCTGCCGCACCGAGAGCGGCGGGCCTGGGTCGGCGAGGTGTCCTCGATCAACGCCACGCTCAACGCGGTCCAAGGAGCATGACGCAAGGAGCATGAGATGTCCCCGACCCCTCCGCCCGGCCGTCACGACGCCGCCGACCGCTTCGCGCGCTTCGCGGCGGCCGTCCGTGCGCGGACCGACCGGATGCAGGGCACGCGCGCGGCGTGGCGGCCCGGCCGCCACCACGCCCGCCGGTACACCGGCCCGCGTACGGTCGACCGGGTCCTGCGCCGGCCGATCCGGACCGCGCCGCACCACCACTGGCACCGTGCGCCGGGGGCACCCTGGGACCTGCGCCTCACCCTGCTGACCGCTCCGTCGGCCGGGGCGCCGCCGTCGCGGAACGCGTGGCGACCGGCGGCCGCCCGCGACGGCGACCGGGCAGCCGCCGCCCGTTCCGGTACGCCCGCCCGGCCCTGGCCGCTCCGCCTCGGCCCCGTACACCGGCCGACGGCACGGACGGTACGACGGGAAACCGTGCTTCGGCGGGTGACGGCCACCGGGGTCCCGGCCACGGTGCCCGCGCCCGGTGCGATGCCGCTGCGACGGCCGCAGGCGGGCGGACCGACTCCGGCGCCGCTGGTACACCGGCGGCCCACCCCGCCCGGTCCCGGCCCAGGGGCCGACCGGGTGCCGACCGCGACCGCTGCCTCCCACCACCCGGTCGCGCCCGGCGCGGCGGGCCCGGCGCGCGGACCGTTCGACCAGCCCCCGCTGGGCAGGACCGCCCCGGCGCTGACCGCCACGGACATGCCGGTCGTGGTCGACCACGTCGTCCGCGAGATCGACCGCCGCCTGGTCGCGGCCCGAGAACGCAAGGGGTGGTTCGCGTGAGCGGGCTCGCGCGCGCCAGCCTGACGAACACCGTCACTGGCCGGCGAACGGAGGTGCAGTTCAACCCGGAGGAGTACACCCTCAACCGGGAGACGAGCTTCGCCCAGCTCGCGGTGCCGGGGCTGTCGGCGCCGGTGGTGCAGTTCCTCCACGGCAACGCGCAGACGCTCGACATGGAACTGCTCGTCGACACCACCGAGGCCGGCCCCGCGGGACCGCCCGGCAGCGACGTCCGGCGACTCGTCCACGACGTCACCGCGCTCATGGACATCGACCCGACCCTCCATGCGCCTCCGCCCGTGATCTTCACCTGGGGGCAGCTGACCTTCACCTGCGTCGTCACCAAGGCCGCCCAGCGGTACGTGCTCTTCCGGGCTGACGGCACCCCGCTGCGGGCCCGGGTGACCGTCACGCTCAGCGAGTACCGCAACGTCGATCTCGAGGCGAAGGAGATCAAGCGACAGACCGTCGACTACACAAAGGTCCACGTGGTCACCGAAGGCGACAGCCTGCACCTCATCGCGCACCGCGAGTACGCCGACCCCACCGCGTGGCGGCCGATCGCGCTCCACAACGGCATCACAGACCCGCGTCGCCTCACCGTCGGCGCGAACCTGTCGATCCCCCGGCTGCCCTACACCGACCCCGCGACGGGCGTTGTGCACACGGCGCGACCGGCCAAGGAGGCGGCATGACCATCGCCCCGGGCTATGCACCCGAGCTGCGGCTGCTGCTCGCCGGGCGTCCGGTACCGGCAGCGCTGCGCGGCTCGGTCACGTCGGTGAGCGCCACCTGCGGGTTCGGGGACGCCGACCGGCTGGAAGTGGCGCTCGCCAACGAGGCGTTGCGCTGGCTCGACCACGACCTGCTGCGCCTCGACACCCCGGTCGAGCTGTGGCTGGGCTACGCCCCCGCGGAACCGGCCCGGGTCTTCGCCGGGGAGGTCGTCGGCAACCAGGCCGCGTTCCCCGGCACCGGGATGCCGACGCTCACCGTCGTGGCGCAGGACCGCCGTACCCGGTTGGCCGCCGCGTCACCGTCGCGCTGGTTCGGCGTGCCGATCCCGCACTTCGGGGTGATGCCGCTGCCCGACGTGGCCGTCGCACCCGTCCTCGCCCTCGAACACGGCCTGCTGCCCGTCATCGATCCGCTCGGTGCGCTGCTCGCCGCGGCGCTGGGCGCGGTCGAGGCGATGGCCTCGGTCGACGACCCGACGCTGCGCCAGCGCGTCGTACGCAAGCAAGCGGGCGCCACCTCGCTCGACTTCCTCAAGCAGATCGCCGCCGAGAACGCGTGGGAGATCGTCATCGACCACGCGGCCGACCCGGCCGGGCTCGTCCTGTCGCTGATGTCCCCCGCCGCCCACCTCGCCCCCGACGTGACCCTGCGCTACGGGCACTCGCTCATCGACTTCACCCCGCGGCTGAGCACGGTCGGCCAGGTCGCGTCCATCTCGGCCCGGGTCTGGCAGCCCTCGATCCGGCTCAAACTCACCATCTCCGTCGGCTACGACTGGGACCGCCAGGCGCTGGACATCTCGGTGACACCGGGCTTCGGCCTGCCGGTCGGCGGCAAGGCCAAGCAGGTCTTGCTGCTGGACGAGCCGATCTCGCCCGCGAACGCGGCCCGGGTCGTCCTAGGCAAGCTGCTCCCCAAGCTCAACCGGCGCCTCACCGCGAGCGGGACCTGCGTCGGGGACGCACGGATCCGCGCCGGACACGTACTGCGCGTCGAAGGTGTGGGCGAGACCTACGGCGGGCTGTGGCGCGTCACCTCCGTCACGCAGACCATCGACGCCGGCGGGTGGCGTACGTCGTTCGAGGCACGCAAGGAGATCTGGTTCGGGTCCATCCCCGGGCCGTCACAGGGTGCCGTCCGGGTGCAGGGTGGCCTGCTGTCGCTACCGGCCGGTGGATGAGAGGAGGAGCGGATGGGACTGCTGGACTCGTGGGGTGACACCCGGCACGACGTGCCGGAGACCGACAGCCGCCGGCGGGGCGTGGTGCGCGCCGAGGTCATCGACAACCTGGATCTGATGGGCACGGGGCGGGTGCAGTTGAAGTTCCCGACCATCCCGGACATCGAGCCCTGGGCCGCCGTGTGTGCCCCCTTCGCGGGAAACGGCTACGGCCTGTGGTGCATGCCCCAGGTCGGCGACATCGTCATCGTCGCCTTCGAGAACGGCGACCTGGACTGGCCCGTCGTCGTCGGCAGCGTCTGGGACTCGCGCAACCGTCCGCCGACCACTCTGCCCATCGACGCGGTCAGCAAGAGGGTGCTCAAGACTCCCGGCGGTCACGAACTCGTCCTCGACGACCTCGAAGCGAAGATCACCATCGCCCACCTCGCCGGGCACAGCGTGACCATCGACGCGACCGGCATCACCCTCGAACTCACCGGCGGCGCCGGCTCGTTGAAGCTCGCGCTGCCCGGCAACGCCACCCTCAGCGGCAAGGTCTCCGCGACGGTCAGCGGCGCGCGGACGTCGGTCGGAGCCGACACGGCGCTGGAGCTGCGCGGCGCCACCGCCAGCCTTCAGGCGTCGGCGACCTGCCAGGTCAAGGGGGGCCTGGTGACGATCAACTGATGCCGGACAGAGCAGAAAGAACCGAAAGTCCCGAAAGACCGGAACAGCGAAACACCGAACACCGGAACATCCGCACAGGAGAGGAGCGGTGCCTTGCCACCAGCAGCCCGCGTCGGTGATCCCACCGCCCACCCCGGAAGCGTCACCGGGCCCGGGGTCGCCACAGTGCTCATCGGCGGCATGCCGGCCGCCGTCCTGGGCGACATGCACGCCTGCGCCTTCCCGCCGCCGGCGAGCCACCCGCCCACCCCGTTCACGGTGGGCAGCGGCACGGTGCTCATCAGCGGCCGGCCCGCGCTGCGGCTGGGTGACGTGGCCGGCTGCGGCGCCCCGATCGCATCCGGCGCGCCGACCGTGATCGTGGGGGGCTGAGATGGCGATCGAGGCGGCGGGAACCCCGGACGCCGACCCGTGGGCGGACATCCGGATCCTGGGCCGCGGCTGGCCGGTCCCGGCGGCGGTGTCGCCGGGCGGGGAACTGGCGGAGGTGTCCGGCGCGGAGAAGGTACGCCAGTCGGTCCTGCTGATCCTGGGAACCCGGCGCGGCGAGCGGGTCGCGCGCCCCGACTTCGGCGCGGGGCTGGAGGACTTCCTCTTCGAACCGCTCGGCCCCACGACGGCGGCGCTCGTCAGGCACCGCGTCGAGACCGCGCTGGTGCTGTGGGAACCGCGCATCGACGCCACGGAGGTGGCCGTCGAGGTCGGCGACCGGCGTCGCGGACGGCTCGACATCCGGGTCGAATACCGGATCCGGTCCACGAACACCCACTACAACCTCGTCTACCCGTTCTTCCTCCACGAGGGCGGTCCCGTATGAACCCCGGTCTGCCGCCCGCCCGTCGTCCCGCCGCCGCCGAGCCGCTCCCCCCGGCCTCGGACCTGCTGCTGCGCCGCGACCGTGACGCGCTCCTCGCCCAGCTGCTCGCCGTCCGGACCGCCTGGGCGCCGGACTGGCAACCCTCCGCGGGCGGGCCGGGACACGGGCTCGCCGACATCGTCGCCGGGTTCCTGGAACAGCTCGAACAGCGGCTCGCCCAGGTGCCCGCCCACCGGCTGTCCGTGCTGCTCGACATGCTCGGGGTCTCACTGCTGCCCGCGCAGGGCGCCCGGAGTCACGTACTGCTGACCGCGATCCCGGGGACCCGGGGCGCGCGCGTGCCCGCCGGGACGCGGATCGGCGCGAGCGTTCCCGGGCGGGACGCTCCCGTGGTCTTCGAGACCCAGCAGGACGTCGCCATCTCACCCGCGACCGTGGTCGAGGTGCACAGCGTGGTGCCCGGGGCGGACGCCGAGGACGACCACTCTGCGGACGTACTGGCGCACCGGCCCTTCACCCTGTTCGGCGCCCCGACGGCGGTGGAGCGGGACCTGCACATCGGCCACGACGAGCTGCTGGCCTTCGACGGCCGCGCCGTCGTGGAAGTCGAGCTCGGCGTCGACACCCCGGCGCCCGAGCCGATGCCCCTGGAGTGGTCGTGGTGGGACGGGACCGGCTGGCGCCCGTTCGCCGCGTTCGTCGCCTCGGCCCTTCAGGCCGGTGACGACGACTCCGTCGACGGCACGGCGGGCCTGACCCGGTCCGGGACGGTGCGGCTGGTGGCCCCGTGCGCCGCCTCGGTTCCGCTGGAGCTGGACGGGCGTACGACGCACTGGATCCGCGGTCGGCTCACTGCCCCGCTCGCCATCCCGTCCGGCCATCGGCCGCCCGTCCTGTCCCGGGTGCGGCTGCGCGTCGTCAACGAGCACCGCCGGCTGCGCGCGCACCGGTCGCGTACGGCCGCCGACGGCGCCTCGGTCACACTCTGGTGGGCAGAGCCGCCGGTGCCCGCGAAGCTGCTGCTGCACATCGCCGACGTGACCGCCGGAACCCGCGCGACGGTGCCCCTCACGGGCGGCGCGTCCGTGACGCTGCCCACCGCTGTGACGGGGCACTCCGTACGCGTCGGCGTCAGCCCGGACCCCGCGCGTACGTCCGACCCGACGGTGCCGGTGCCCGCCGACGCCCCGCGGCGGGTGGCGTTCGACAGCGCCGAGGAGCTGACCGCGGCGTTCGCGGCGGAGCCCGGCACGGCCCTCGACCTCACCGTCACCGCGGGCCTCGATCTCGACAAGGCGATCGCCGACCAGCGGGCCGCCGACCTGTCCAGGACGTTCGCGCCACTGGGGCCGGCGCCGGTCCGGGGAACCGCCTTCCTGTTCGCGTGCGCCTCAGCGACCCGCCGCCCCGGCACCCGGGTCACGCTCGTTCTTGACCGGCCGGTGACCGCGGCCGAGGAGGCGGACGGGCTGAGCGGACAGCAGTCGGGCACGTTCCAGGAGGCGAAGAAGCAGATCGACGCTCTCGTCGCCAAACTCCGCAGTGCCGCGACGCCGCTCGCCGCGCTTGCCTCCGCCGCCGGGTCGCTCGGCGCGCCGCTGCCGCCGTTACTGGCCTCGGACCCTGCCGCCTGGTACGCCGACGTCCGAGACCGCGTGCAGCAGGCGCTCGGCCGGCTGCGCACCGCGGCGTCGAGCACGCACGGCGTGTTCGGCCAGGCCGACCAGGCTCGCACCCAGCTGGCGGCGGCAATCGCCGCCGCCGACGCCAAGCCGGGGGCGCGGGACGCCCACACCACGCTCGATCCCACGCCGCGCCTGACCGCGCGGGTGCTCCTCGACCTCGCCGGCGCCACCCAGCCGTTGTCGGCAGGGGCCGGCAATCTGGCCGGTCCCGTCGCGGCGCTGGCCTCGGCCGTCGCGAGCGGCAGCGACGCCGACGTACGCGCGGCCGAGACGACGCTCTCGGCCGCGCTGGCCGCAGTGCTCGCCGCCGCCACGCCGTTCCTGCCCGCCGCAACGCTGCCCGCGTTCTTCGCGGGCGACCCGAACGCCTTTGTCGCCGACGTGAGCGCCCGCTTCGCCACGGCCAGGCAGGCGGTGGACTCCGCCACCGTCGCCATCACGGCGGTGGCCAAGACTCTGGACGAGATGACGCCCGACGTCCTCATCAAGAAGGTCATCGGCACCTCCAGCCCGCAGTTGACGCCCCCCGAGGTCGCCTGGGAGTACCACGACGGCCGACGCTGGCGCCCCCTGGGCGCCGAGGGTGACCCCCAGGTGCTCGCCCTGCGGGCGTCCGGGTCGGTGCGCTTCACGGTGCCCGACGACATCGCGGCCGTGGACGTCGACGGCGACCAACGCCGGTGGCTGCGGACCAGGCTCGCCGCCGGCAGCTTCTCGCACCTGCGGCTCGTCAGCTGGACCGACAAGTCCGGCGTGCTCAACTTCCTGCCCGTGGTCGAGCCCCGCGCACCACTGCTCGACCGGGTCCAGGTCTTCTACACGCACCGGTCGGCGCCGGCCGACCCCGGAGCCGTCGTCGCCCAGGACGACCACACCTGGCGTGACCTCACCTCCGAGGTGACATGGCCCGCGCCGGGGGCGGCACCGTTCCAGCCGATGCCCGAGACCGGTCCGACGCTCTACCTCGGCCTGGACGGTGAACTGCCCGCCGACCGCGTCGGTATCTGGCTGCGGCCGACGGACCCCTCGCCGTGGTCCACCCCGCACCGTCCGGCCTGGGAGGGGTACGACGGCCGCGAATGGGTCCGCCTCGCGACGGACGACGGCACCGACGGGTTACGCCGGACCGGTGTCGTCGGTCTCGTCTGGCCCGGCACCTCAGGTGTCCCGGGCGCCACCGTCACCGGTGCTCTGGGCCGTACGGTCACCCTGCTGGGCCGGGGCAGCGCGACGCGCTTCGCCCCCGGGGACCGCCTCGTCCTGGAGGACCCGCAGGGCCAGGAGCCCGTCGTCGTGGCGTCGGTCCGGGACGAGACGGTGACCGCGCGGGCGCCGCTGTCCCGCCCCTTCGCCGGCGGGCAGCTGCGACCGGCGCCGCCGGCCCGGTTCGGGCGGCCGCGCACATGGATCCGGGCGGTCTTCGACCGCACCCTCCCGGCCCCGCGCGTCGGTCTCATCGGCCTCGCCGCCCACGCCGTCGAGGTGGCCCAGGCCGAGCTGGTACGGGACGAGCTCCTCGGGTCCGGCAACGGCTCGCCCCGGCAGGTGCTCGTGTCGCGGCGGTCCCCCGTCGCCGGCGACGCCGAGCTGGAGGTCCGCGAACTCGACGGTGACCGCGCCGACCTGGACGCCGACGTCCTGGCCCGCTCGCTGGCCGCCGACGGCGTCGACCCGGCCCGGGTGCGCGTGGTGCGCGACGCCCGGACGGGCCGGGTCACCGAGGTCTGGGTGCCCTGGACGGCCGTGTCCTCGCTCGGCTCGGCCGGGGCACGGGAGCGCGTCTACGTGGTCGACCATGCCCTGGGGCGCTTCCTGTTCGGCGGCTCCGGCGGCTCTGACGGCTCCGGCAGTGGCTTCGGCGGCCGGGCGCTGCCCGAAGGCCGCGACAACGTACGGCTGCGGTCGTACCGCACCTGCGAGGGGGCGCTCGGCAACGTCGGCGCCGACACGATCACCCAGCTGCTCAGCGCCGCCGGCATCAGCGAGGTCCGCAACCCCGAACCAGCCGTCGGCGGCTCGGACGTCGAGTCCCTCACCGCCGTCCTGCGCCGTGGGCCGGGGATCCTGCGCCACCGCCGCCTGGCGCTCACCGAGGCGGACGTCGAGGCGATCGCCATGGCGGCCGGCCCCGCCGTCGTAAGGTCCCGGGCGGTCGGGGCAGCCGACCGGTGGGGCCGCCCGGCGCCCGGCGCGGTCCGCGTCCTCGTCGTCCCCCGGGACGGCACGCCCCAGCCCCAGCCCGACCCGGCCCTGCTGGCTGCCGTACGCGACGCCGTCGCCGCCGCGTCTCCGGTGGCCGCCGCCGGGCGGGTCACCGTCGAGGGCCCACGGTATGCGCCGGTGGGGGTGTCGGCGACGGTCATCCCCCTGCGCGGCGACGACGCCGGGCCGGTGCGGGAAGGCGCCGTCGCGGCGGTCGAGGAGTTCCTCCACCCGCTGCGGGGCGGACCGGACGGCCTCGGCTGGGAGTTCGGGCGCGGTGCGCACGTGTCGGACGTGGCGCGGCTGCTGGAGTCGTTGCCCGGTGTGGACGCCGTAACGGATCTCGTGCTCACGCGCGATGACGTGCCGGTGGGTACGACGGCGTCGGTCGGTGTCGACCAAGTGCTGTGTGCGGGGCGGGTTGTTGTGCGTGTGGGAGCGGGGAGCTGACATGCCACTGTTTCCACCACTGATCGACACCCTTCGGTGGGCAGACCTGGTACGCGCGGGCCGGGCCCAGCTGCCGCTGGTTGCCCCCGGCTGGACCGACCAGAACCCGAGCGACCCCGGGATCGCCCTGCTGGAGCTGCTGACCTGGCTCGTCGAGGCCGACGGCTACCGCGCCGGTGCCGTCACCGACCGCGAGCGGCACCTCCTCCTCGCCCTCATCGGGGATGCCACCGCACCGGCACGGCCGGCCACCTGCCTGCTGCGGTTCACCGTCGGCCCCCCGGGCCCGGCCCGGATCCCCGCGGGCCTCGTGCTGACAGGGCGGCGGGACGACAGCACGGTGCCGCTGACCCTCCTGGACGACGTCATCGTCTCCGGCGCGGCCATCACGGCGCTGGCCTCCGCGGAGCCCGGCGCGGCAGAGGCGGAGTACCGCTCGGGCGGCACGGACCTGACCGACATGGCGGCGGCCGGGTTGCCGGTGCCACCGTTCGGGCCCGAGCCGTCCGTGGGCTGCGCGTTCCTCGTCGGGCTCGAACCGGCGGACGGCGCCGCCCTGCCGACAGGCACCGAGCTCGACCTGTGGGCGGTCACCGAGCCGGGCACGGGCCCGCCCGAGGCGGCCGCCGCACCGGGGCCGCACCACTCGGCGCGTACCGAGTGGGAGGTCTGGGACGGCGCCGCATGGGTGGCCGTCGGCGCCGCAGGGACACAGGAGGACACCGCCGCCCTGACCCGGAGCGGTCGGGTCCGGCTCACCCTGCCGGTGCCGGCGCCCCGATCGGTGCTCGGTGACCCGGTGGCGGGGGCGCTGGCCGGCAGGTTGTGCTCATGGGTGCGGTGCCGCCTGGTGGCGGGGATCCACGACGCGGGCCCCTCTCTGGCGGCGATCCATGTGAACGCCGGTGCGGCGCTCGCCGCCATGCCGTTCGCGAGCGTGCTGGGTACCGCAGCCGGAGTGCCGGACGAGGCGTTCACGCTGCCGGCGGCCTCCTGCGGGCCCGCGCCCACGCTGGGATGCCTCGATCCGGACGGAACCCGGCACGCCGTCCGTCTCGTCCGCGACCAGGCCGAGGCGGGGCCGCGCGAGCTGGCGGCCCACCTTGAAGACGATGCGGTCACCGTACGGTTCGGGGACGGCCGGACCGGGCGGCTGCTCACGCCGGGCGCACGGGTGACCGCCGCAGGCACCTGGACCACGGCCGCCGGGGTCGGGGAGCTGCGCCCGCCAATGGCCGTCGACATCCCTCAGGAGGACCGGCCGCCAGGCCTGACCGGCGCCGAGTTGCTGACCGGGCTCGAAGCCGGCTCTCCCGCCGAGACGATCGACACGGCCGCCGCGCGCGTCGAGCGCCGGATGTGGGTCCACGACCGGCTCACCGACGCACTGCGCCGCGCCGGTGCGACCAGCCTGGACGAGCTGCCCCTGGAGGCCGTACGCGAACTGGACGTTCCCGAACGCGCGGTGACCGGGCCCGACTTCGAGCGGCTCGCGCTCGCCACCCCGGGCACGCTGCTGCGCCGGGCACGCGCCCTGCCCGAGACCGACGCTCGGCTGCCCGGCCTGGTGGCCGACGGCTGCGTCACCGTCGTCATCGTGCCGCACCTGCCGCCCGAGCGGCCCGAGCCGAGCCCCGGCCTGCTCGCGCGGGTCAGGGCCCGGCTGGAGGCCGCCCGCACACTCGGCACCCAAGTCTTCGTCACCGGCCCGCAGTACGTTTCCGTCGCGGTGTCGGCGCGCCTCGTGCCACTGCCCGACGCCCGGGCGGAGGACGTCGTCGCCGCCGCCTCCGCCGCGGTCGAGCGCTTCCTCCACCCCATCTCCGGCGGGCCGGCGGGCCGCGGCTGGCCCTTCGGCCGCGCCGTCCGCCGTACGGAGCTGCTCCAACTCCTCGACTCGGTACCGGGCGTCGACCACGTCGGGGAACTCACCCTGACCCGCGAACCCGGCACCGGCGACTGCGGCGACATCACCATCTGCCCGTTTCAGCTCGTGCTCGCCGGAACGCTCAACCTCACCACCGTCACCCCGGGGAGGACGACATGACCCACGAGCCCCGGCTCCAATACGTCGACGGCGCTTGGGTGTTGGCCCACGACCTGCGTGACGGGCCGCGGCCGGCGGAGCGCCGGCTCGCGCGGCATCACATCGCCGCGCACCGGACCTGGGGCTGCGCGGCGGGCCTGACGGTGCGCGCCCGGCGTGGCCGGGTCGTCGTCGCCCCGGGCTGCGCGGTGGACAGGTGCGGCCGGTTCGGAGTTCTCCACCGCGAGGTGTCGCAGCCGGTCCCGCGCGGCCAGGAGGTGGTGGTCGTGCTGGCCCTCCGCGCCGGCGGGCCCGCCGCGGACGTGCGTATCCGCCGCCCGGCGGAGGTGCGGGACCTCGACGTGCCGCTGGCGGTCGTCGACGCCGACGGCGGCGTGCGGGACGGGGACGGCGTACGCCGGTGGACCCGGCGGCCGGGGCCGACGCGACAGCTGGGGGGCCTCGTCCCGCGCGGTTCCCCCGTTGACGGGGTGGCGTCGGCCTGGTCGGCCCGGGTGGACCTCGGCGTCCACCGGCTGGACGGCGCCCCGGCGGTGGTCGCCGGGTTCGCCGACCGCCCGTCGGGGGCGGCGACGAGCTCGACGGTGGAGGTCCGGGACGGCGACCGGACCGGCTTCACCCTCGCCGTCCGGCAGTACGTGGCGACCGGCACCGCCCCACCGGCCGCCCGCGTGCACGCGGCCCCGGCCGCCCTCGCCTGGCTGGCCCTGCTGCCCGCCGCACGACCACGATTCACCGATCCGCAGGAGTGACCATGACGATGCCGAGGGCGCCGCTGCCGGGCACCGACCGCCCGGTGTTCTTTCCCGGCCAACTGCTCACCGCCGACGACCTCACCGCCCAACAGGAAGCCGACACCGGGCTGCGCCGCCTTCACCACCGGACGCTGCACGGCTGGGGCATCGCGCAGGGCCTCGCGGTCACCGGCGCCCCCGGGGCCGTCGGCATCGGTCTCCTCCCGGGGTATGCCATCGACGTCCTTGGCCGCGAGCTCGTCCTCCCCGAGGCGCTGACCGTGCCGGTACCGCCGACCGCCGCCGGGCCCGACGGAAAACCCGTCCCGTACGCCCTCGTACTGCGCTGGACCGAGGACGACGAGGCGGTCGTGGTCGACCGCCCGGGAGCCTGCGGCGCCGAGGGAGCCGTCCGCCGCTCGGACCTGCCCACCGTCGCCTGGCGCGACCCGGCCGCTGTCCGGGCGGGGCACGACATCGTGCTCGCCGAGATCCTCGTGTTCGGCTGCCGCCTCGCCGCCGCTCCCGATCCCGCGGCACGCCGGATGCTCAGCCCGCCGCCCACGCCGTACGGGGCGTCCGGCCGAACCCGGCCGGGACGGACCGGGTGGCGGGTCCGGGCCGGCACCGGTGACGAGGCGTGGGCGGTGTGGACGGAGGTCGACACCGCGGAGGCGGGCTTCGGCGACGTACCCGTGTACCTCGCGCGGGTCGCGGGCGAGCGGCTGCTGCCCGCCGACGCCTCCCCGACCGGGCTCGACACGCTGGTCGACGGCACGCCGTTCGTGGAGGCGCCCGAGACCGGGCGGTTCCACCTCGTCGTACCGCTCGTGCCGGGCACCGCGGTCGGCGAGCACGGCGAACTCGCGGTGAACCCCACCGACGTCGTCGCGAGTCCCGGCTTCGGCTCGCTGCTTTCGTCGGCGCTGGGGTGGCACGTCGAGTGGATCGGACTTCAGACATGAGCGCGGCCCGCTGGCTCGCCCACGGTGACTGGGCCACCGCGACGCTCGTCGGGACCGCCGTCGATGCCGAAGACCTGGTGCTGGCCGGCTCCGGCGCGGCCCGCGTGCGGCACGGGACCGCCGTCGTCCCGGCCGGGCTGCCGGATCCGGCGCAGGTCGACTCCACCACCGCGGACCGCTGGCGGCGCGTGCTCGTACGTCTCTCGGCCCCCCTGCCGGCCGGGTGCTGGCTTCGGGTGTGGACCCGTACGGCCTCCTCGTCGGCGCCCCCGCCCTCGCCACCGCGCGACGGGGACGCCGACGACGACCGGTCCGCCGTTCCCACGCCCGCCGACCGATGGCGGGCCGCCCCGGTCGGGGCTGTCGATGTGCGCGTCCTGTGTCGGCCGGAGGCCGCGCTGTGGCTCGCCGTCGAGCTGGGCGGGGACGGCGCGGGCACCCCCCGGGTGGCCGACATCCGGGTCGAGACCGACGACCTCGGCCCGGTGACTCAGCTGCCCCGGGTCTATCGGCAGCTGTCCCGGGAGGCGGACGAGGCCGACGACGGCGACGGGCTGCTCGGCCGGTACGCCGGGCTGCTGGGGTCGCGGCTGCGCGAGACCGGTTCGCTCCTCGAGGAACTGCCGGCCCTGCTCAACCCGGCCGTGGCACCCGACCGGGCCGACGCGCCCTGGCTGGAACGCCTGGCCGCCTGGGTCGCCGTCGACCCGGCGCGGCTGCCGACCGCGCCGCGGGACCGGCGGGAGTCCGTCGCGACGGCCGTCGAACGCCACGGCCGACGCGGCACCCTGAGCGGCCTGCTCGACGCGATCCGCCGGGAGACCGGCGTACCGGTCGAGGTCGTCGAGCCTCTGCGGGACGCCGCGGTGTGGCGGCTGGACGGGGCCGAGGCGACGAGCGCCCTCGGGCTGACGACCGGGCTGGTGCCCGCCGACCCGGGCCCCCCGGTGCTCGACCGCACTGCCCTGCTGGACGCCTCGGCCCTCGTCCGGCCCGAGGAGGCCGGGCGGCCCGTCCACGCGCACCGGGCCCACCGCGTCTGTGTACACGTGCCGGACGGCACGCCGGACCAGGTGCGGGCCGTCGACGCGGTCGTCCAGCGCGAGCGCCCGGCGCACGTCCTCGCCCGCACCCGCGCGACCCGTCCGTGGACCGCGGTTCCGTCCGTGGTGGGCCGGGACCACCTGCCGAACAGCGGTCCGCCGGGCCTCGCCGACGACGTGTCGTACGACGTCCACGTCGACGGCCCCGGGCAGCGGCTCGGCACCGTACGCCTGCCCGCCACGAATCCCTCCCTTGCCGCCACTGCGAAAGGACACCCGAGATGACCGCGCCGACCCCGGTCCAGGCATCGGCCCCGACCTCCCACCCCGACGGTCCGTGCGGCTGCAGCGACCGCTCCGACGACTGCTGTGATCCGCTCACCTCGCTGCGGCGCAACAGGTTCTTCCCGCGCAAACTCATGGAGGTCGGGCACTGGCAGGCCGAGCAGGACTACCACCGCCTGGCCCGCGAGCTGACGACCCGGCTCGGCCTCGGCAGCGGTGTGCTCTGCGGGCTGGAGCCGGAACTGACCGACACCGGCACGGTGGTCATCGGGGCCGGGGTCGCCGTCGACGGGAAGGGGCGGCTCGTCATCGTCCCCCAGGACGTCGAGATCGACCCCGCCCGCCTGACCGACTGCCTCGGCCGGCCCACCGACTCGACGGTCGACTACGGATCCGTCACCGTCGCGCTCTGCCACCACGAGTGCGGGGCCGATCCGGTACGCGTGCCTCCGTTGGACTGCGGGGAGGAGGCGGTGTGCGTACCGTCCATGGTCAGGGAGGCGTACGCGGTCTCCGTGACTCGTGACCCGGCGCCGGTGGCCGGGCCCCCGGAGAGGTTGTGCGAGGCGCTGTGCGATCCCGGGGACACCGACCGGCGGCTGCTGCTCGACGAGTTGGCCCCGCGGAGCTGTGCCTGCGACGAGGAGTGCGTTGCGCTGGCCACCGTGTGGTTCGGCGACGGGCACCGGTCGCTGGACACCGGTGTACGGACGGTCATCCGGTCCAACCGGGAACTGCTCGACCTCATCCTGTGTCTGGCCGAGCGGCTGGACGCGTGCTGCCGGCCGCCGCAGGCCCGGCCGCCGAGAGTGGTCGCCCTGTGGCCCTGGCCGGACGCCGACGGTCAGGCGCGCGAGGCTTTCCTCGAAGAGCCCCGGCTGGAGTGGGGCTTCGACGCCGACATGGCCGAGCAGGGCCTGGACTACCCCGAGCCCTGGCTCGGCGTCTGGGCGCTCGACCGGCGCGGCGCCCGGCGGCTGACCGTACAGCGGGCCACCGGCGCGCTGACCCACGTCAGCCCGCCCAGCGGCGGGGACGCCGCCGCCTGGTCGGTGGAGGTGAACGAGGACGTCGTACGGGAGGACACCGCGTTCGTCGTCATGGCCCGCTCGACGGCCGGCGGCCCGATCCGGGCCAACTCCGACGAACAGCTCGCCCTCGACGCCGAACTCGCCTCGACCGGCCTGAGCGTCGACGCGCGGGACCGGCTGTGGGCGCTGCCGCTCGGCGGGGACTTTGACCCCGCGCTGGCGGATCTCGTGGACGAGGCCGTGCTCGGCCCGCCGCCGTGGCTGCCCACCGGCGACGGCGCCCCCGGCGGCGAGCTGCACATCGTCCTGCGGCCCGCGAGGCGGGTCGAGCCGCCTCCGCGACTGCTGGCGGTCTGGCCGCCCGGTAGGGCGGTACTCGACCAGACGACGCCCGAACGGCTCGATCTGCTCAAGCGCTACCTCAGGCGGCCCCGAATCGAGATCGTCGTCTCCCGGCCCCTGGCGCCCGAGGCCGTGGCCGACCCCGAGGGGTGGCTGCGGGCCTGGCGGATGGGGCGGGACGGGGAGTTCGTGCATGGGGTGGTGCGCCTGCCGCTCGACGCAGGGCAGGAGGAGGTGTCGGACGACGGCTCGGCCCGCTACGTCTTCCCCGTCCACGAGCGGCAGAACGAATTCCGCGACCTCGAGGTGCTTGTCCAGCTGCGGGCGACTCCGCCCCTCGTCGGCGGCTCGCCAGTGGGGAGCGGCGCTCCGCGGGACCTGCTGGACGCCGACTTCCCGGGCACCGCGCTGGACTCGCAGACGCTGATCAGCGTCTGGAAGGCCGACTCGCTGCCCCAGCCGGTCCCCGGACTGGGAGCGCGCTCGACCGGGGACGAGACGCTGTACGACGGCACCGCCGGCGGCCTGGCGCACTGGGCGTTCCGGGTCGTCCTGTCATGACCGGCCCGACACCTCACGAGGGGATGACCATCATGCGAGCGTTTCCCGGCACGGTGCCACTGGGCCTGGGCGAGTCCGGGCTCACCGACGACTGCGGCGGCGACTGCGGCCACACCCGCGGCGGTGACCGCGGGTGCGGGTGTGGCCCGGCCGCCGCGGCGGAGCGACCACGGTGGTTCACCGGGCAGTTGGTCGGCCCCGCGGATCTGGAGAGCCTCCAGCAGTGGGTCATCGGCCGCGGCCGTCGGCACAACCGGATGCTGCACGGCTGGGGTGTCGCGTGCGGTCTGAGCGTCACCCCGACCACGGCCCCGGGCGGCGAGGAGACCGTCCCCTGGTCGCTGACGGTCGGCGCCGGGTACGCGCTGTCGGCTTGCGGCGACGAGGTGACCGTGCCCTCACCGGTACGCATCGACATCCGCGAGCCCCGGCCGGACGCCGCCGACACGTGCGCCACCCCGGTCGACCCGTGGTGCGCCCCCGTACGGCAGCGCCGCGACCCGCAGCGCACGTACTACCTCGCGGTCCGCTACGCGGAGCGCGGCACCCGCCCCGTTCGCACGAGCGGCTGCGGATGCGGTTGCGACGACGAACCGTGCGAGTACAGCCGGGTGCTCGAAGGGTTCGTGCCGGCGATCCTCGACGAACTGCCGGACTGCTACGACGCCTTCAGCGAGCCGCCCCCCTCACAGGACGACATCGGGCCCACCCTCACGGACCGCGACCTCGACCAGCGTGAGGCCGTCGGCTGCTCCTCGCGGATCAGGGAGACGGGCACCCGGCCATGCCCGGACTGCTGCTCGCCCTGGATCGTGCTGGCGGACCTCCGGGTCGACACTCTCGGCACGGTCACCGTCGACCCGCTGGCGCACCGCCGGTTCCTCTTCGCCTTCGGCCGGGCGGCCTTCAGCTGCGGCAGCTCCGACCTCCGGCCCGACCGCCGTTCGCTGAGCGGCGCCGAGCGGGAGGTGCTCAGGTCGTCCTTCTCCGCGCAGGCGGCAGAACGCGCCGAGCGGAGCAACGCCGCCGACATCCTTGCCGCGCCCGCGGTCACCCTGCGCGGCGCGCAGCGCGTCAGGGGCCTGCGCGAGCTGATCGGCGACCGAACCGTGCTCGAGCTCGCCGAGGCCGATGTCTCGGTCCTGGCGGCAGCGGCCGAGGGAGCAGGCATCGAGCCCGCAGCCCTGGAGCGCGTGCACGAGCTCGCCAGGCTTGTCATGCGGATGGTCACCTGACTGCTACTCACCCTGTCCCGCCCGGGAATTCGGCCGATCTCCCGGGGATACCCGGCAGCAAGTCACTCGGCGTTCGGCGGATCACGGCGCCGGCATGTTTCCGCGTACTGAGGACGTCCAGGTCGGCCGGCGCCGACCGACCTGGACGTCATGATCAGACGAGGTCGAACCGGTCGAGGTTCATCACCTTGTCCCAGGCCGCGACGAAGTCGTTCACGAACTTCCCCTTCGCGTCGTCGCTCGCGTAGACCTCCGCGAGCGCGCGCAGCTCGGAGTTCGACCCGAAGACGAGGTCGGCACGGCTGCCGGTCCACTTGACCTCGCCCGTGGCGGCGTCGCGACCCTCGAACGCGTTCGCGTCCTCGGACGTCGCCTTCCACGTCGTGCCCAGGTCGAGCAGGTTGACGAAGAAGTCGTTGGTCAGGGACCCGGGGGTCGTGGTGAAGGCGCCGAGCGGCGACTGCTGGTAGTTCGCGCCCAGCACGCGCAGGCCACCGACGAGGACCGTCAGCTCGGGGGCGCTCAGAGTCAGCAGGTTCGCCCGGTCGAGCAGCAGATACTCGGCCGGCAGCCGGTTGCCCTTCCCGAGGTAGTTGCGGAACCCGTCGGCGGTCGGCTCGAGCGCGGCGAACGACTCCACGTCGGTCTGCTCCTGCGACGCGTCCACGCGGCCCGGCGTGAAGGGGACCTCGACGTCGAAGCCGGCGTCCTTGGCGGCCTGCTCGACGGCGGCGGCACCGGCGAGCACGATCAGGTCGGCCAGCGAGATCTGCTTGCCGCCGGTCTGGGCCGCGTTGAAGGCCTGCTGGATCCCCTCCAGGGTGCGCAGCACCGTCGCCAGCTGGTCGGGGTCGTTGACCTCCCACCCGCTCTGCGGCTGGAGGCGGATGCGCGCACCGTTGGCGCCGCCGCGCTTGTCGCTGCCGCGGAAGGACGAAGCCGACGCCCACGCGGTGGACACGAGCTGGGACACCGACAGGTCCTGGCTGAGGATCTGACTCTTGAGGGAGGCGATGTCCTCGGCGCCGACGAGCTCGTGCGTCACGGCGGGGAGGGGGTCCTGCCACAGCAGCGTCTCGGCCGGCACCTCAGGGCCGAGGTAGCGCACGATCGGGCCCATGTCACGGTGCGTCAGCTTGAACCACGCGCGGGCGAAGGCGTCCGCGAACTCGGCGGGGTTCTCCAGGAAGCGCCGCGAGATCTGCTCGTAGGCCGGGTCGAACCGGAGCGAGAGGTCGGTCGTCAGCATCGTCGGAGCGTGGCTCTTCGACGCGTCGTGGGCGTCGGGGACGGTACCCGCCCCGGCACCGTCCTTCGGCCGCCACTGGTGCGCGCCGGCGGGGCTCTTGAACAGCTCCCACTCGTTGCCGAACAGGATCTCGAAGAAGCTGTTGTCCCACGTGATCGGGGTGTTCGTCCAGATGCCCTCGAGACCGCTGGTGATCGTGTCGCCACCCTTGCCGGTGCCGTGGGCGTTCTTCCAGCCGAGGCCCTGCTCCTCGATCGAGGCGGCCTCGGGGTCGGCGCCCACGCTGTCCGCAGGGCCCGCACCGTGGGTCTTGCCGAAGGTGTGACCGCCCGCGATCAGGGCGACCGTCTCCTCGTCGTTCATCGCCATCCGGCGGAACGTCTCACGGATGTCGCGGGCCGCGGCCAGCGGGTCCGGGTTGCCGTTCGGGCCCTCCGGGTTGACGTAGATGAGGCCCATCTGGACCGCGCCGAGGGGGTTCTCCAGCTCCCGGTCGCCGGTGTAGCGCTCGTCGCCGAGCCAGGTGGTCTCGGGACCCCAGTAGACGTCCTCGTCGGGCTCCCAGACGTCCGCACGACCGCCGCCGAAGCCGAAGGTCTCGAAGCCCATCGACTCCAGGGCGACGTTGCCGGCGAGGATCATGAGGTCGGCCCACGAGAGGCTCTGGCCGTACTTCTTCTTGACCGGCCACAGCAGGCGGCGGGCCTTGTCGAGGTTCCCGTTGTCCGGCCAGCTGTTGAGAGGGGCGAAGCGCTGCTGACCGGCCCCGCCGCCGCCGCGGCCGTCGCTGATCCGGTAGGTGCCCGCGCTGTGCCACGCCATCCGGATCATGAACGGGCCGTAGTGGCCGAAGTCGGCGGGCCACCAGTCCTGCGAGGTCGTCAGCACCTCCGCGATGTCCTGCTTCACTGCCGGGAGGTCAAGGGTCTTGAACGCCTGCGCGTAGTCGAACTCCTCGCCGAGGGGGTTGGCCACGGCGGGGTTCTTGGCGAGGATCTTCACATTGAGCCGCTCCGGCCACCACTGGCGGTTTCCGCCGCCCTGAGTCGGGTGCGCGGCGCGCCCGTGCGCGACCGGGCAGCCACCTGCGCCCTCCGCTTTCGCGTCTGTGACGATTGCATCATGGTTCTCAGACATGGGAATCCTTCCGGACTGGGCGGATCACGTTGCTCAGGAAGTGCGGGCGGCGGAGCAGTCGGGGCACAGGGGCCTCACACACGACGTGAAGGGAGATATGGCCCACGCGAGCGCGCCCCGAGGCGATCGCCTCGACGCCGAGGTGGTCACAGTCCCTGACGGTGCCAAGGCGGTCACAGTCCCTGACGGTCCCGAGCAGCGCGGCGCGGGCGGCCGTCACCCGCAGGCCGGCACCGCGAGCTGCTCGGCGGTGGTCCCGTCACGTCTCTGTCTCCTGTCGTACTGGAGTCTTCCTGTCCCTTGGCTATTGCCGGAACCGATCCTACGATGGACAGAGTCCAAGTCAATAAGCGCGCCAAACCCATATCCAGTAGGAACCCGGATGTACCCCGGTAAACTTCGGGAACCCACCAAACCTGAATAGGTGAACCGATATGAGTGACCTGCTGAAGCGACTTCGAGGGCGTGGCTGGCGGATGACCTCCCAGCGGCGTGTCGTTGCGGAGGTCCTCGACGGCGACCACGTGCATCTCACGGCCGACGAGGTGCACGCCCGCGCGGCAGAGCGGCTGCCCGAGATCTCCCGGGCGACCGTCTACAACGCCCTGGGCGAGCTGGTCTCCCTCGGTGAGGTCATAGAGGTCACCACCAACGGCCGCGCCAAGCGCTACGACCCCAACGCACACCACCCGCACCAGCACCTGGTGTGCTCCCACTGCGGCACCATCCGCGATGTCCACCCGACCGGCAATCCGCTGGCCGACCTCCCGGCGGAGGAACGGCTCGGCTTCACGGTGTCCGAGGTCGAGATCACCTACCACGGGCTGTGCCCATCCTGCGCCTAGGTCCTGTCCGGCCTGATCAGCCTGACAGGAGCTAAGGGTCCGCACGCGCCCGAGTCGCCTCAGGCTGTGCGGCGCAGCAGGGCCAAGTACATCGCGTCCGTGCCGTGCAGATGCGGCCACAGCTGCACGTCCGGCCCGTCGCCGAGCGCGGGAACGCCCGGCATCAGCGGCCTCGCGTCCAACCACTCCGCCTCCACGGGCGGGCCGCCGCGGCCCTTCAGGACGTCGTCCACGACCACCCGGGTCTCGGCGAGATGCGGCGAGCAGGTCGCGTACCCGACCACTCCCCCGACCCGTACGGCGTTCAACGCCTCGCGCAGCAGCCCCCGTTGGAGCGGAGCGAAACCCTCCAGGTCCTCGGGACGCCGGCGCCAGCGGGCCTCAGGACGCCGGCGCAGCGCGCCCAGACCCGAGCACGGGACGTCGACGAGCACCCGGTCGAAGGAGCCGGGACGCCACGGCGGCCGGGTGCCGTCCGCGGCGATGACCTGGTACGGGCCGGGGTTGCCCGCCAGCGCCCGCTCGACCAGCCGGGCGCGGTGCGGCTGCTTCTCGGAGGCCAGCAGCGACGCGCCCCGCTCCGCGGCGAGCGCGGCGAGCAGCGCGGCCTTGCCGCCGGGGCCCGCGCAGCCGTCCAGCCAGCGCTCGTCGGAACCCTCCAGCGGAGCATTCGCCAGGGCGATCGCGACGAGCTGGCTGCCCTCGTCCTGCACACCGGCCCGTCCCTCCCGTACGGCCTCGATCGCGCCGGGCTCGCCGCCCTCGGCCAGCCGCACCGCATACGGCGACCAGCGCCCCGGCAGCCCGGACTCCTCGCCCAGAACATCGAACAGCTCGTCGGTCGTTGAACGTCCCGGCCGGGCGACGAGCGTGACCTCGGGCCGCTCGTTGTCGGCATCCAGCAGGTCCTCGATCCCCGCGCGCCCACCGCCCAGGGAGTCCCACAGCGCGGAGACGACCCACCGCGGATGCGAGTGCACGATGGCCAGATGCTCCTCGGCGTCGTCGTCGTACGGCGGTGCCACCCGCTCCAGCCAGGTATCCAGATCGTCCTGCGCGATCTTGCGCAGCACCGCGTTGACGAACTTCGCCCGTCCGTCGCCGAGCACCACCCGCGCCAGCTCCACACTCGCCGACACCGCGGCATGCGTCGGGATACGCGTCCCGAGCAGCTGGTGCGCGCCGAGCGCGAGCACATCGAGCACCGGCGGGTCGACCTCACGCAGCGGCCGGTCGACGCACGCCGCGATGATCGCGTCGTACGTGCCCTGGCGGCGCAACGTCCCGTACACCAGCTCGGTGGCGAGCGCCGCGTCCCGCGCGTCGAAGTCGTCCTTCTCCCGTGCCTTCTTCAGCAGGGGCGGCAGAACGAGATTGGCGTACGCATCCCGCTCGTCGACGGCCCGCAGCGCCTCGAAGGCAAGCATCCGCACAGGATCCTTCTTGGGGCGGCGGTGCGGCTTGTGGGGACGGCGACGTGCCTGCTCGTTCAAAGGTGCTCCGCGTTTCCGAATGGGACGAACCCTCTCAGCGTACGTCCGGCGCGCCCACCCTCTCGCCCGGGGCGATCCGCACCCCGCGCGCCCAGTCGGCGGCGCGCATTGGCTTCTTGCCCTGCGGCTGGACCCAGAGCAGCTCGACGGCATGCGATCCGGTGCCGACGTACACATTGTTCTTGCCGACGGAGAGCACGCCGGGCGCGAGATCCGTGCGGTCGGGGAGCAGCTGTACGGAGATGAGTTTGAGCCGCTCCCCGCGGAAGACCGTCCACGCACCGGGCGCGGGGGTGCAGCCGCGGACGACGCGGTCGATGCGGAGCGCCGGGGCGTGCCAGTCGACGTGGGCGTCCTCGACAGTGATCTTCGGTGCGACCGAGACGCCCTCGGACGGCTGCGGAACGGCCTTGAGCGTGCTGTCCTCGATGCCGTCCATGGTCGCGGCCAGCAGCCCGGAGCCGGCGAAGGCGAGCCGGGTGAGCAGGTCGCCCGCGGTGTCCGTGGGCCGTACATGCTCGGTGATCACCCCGTACACGGGGCCGGAGTCGAGGCCTTCCTCGATCTGGAAGGTCGCGGCGCCCGTCATCTCGTCCCCGGCGAGGATCGCGTGCTGCACCGGAGCGGCGCCGCGCCAGGCGGGCAGCAGCGAGAAGTGCAGATTGACCCAGCCGCGGGCGGGCACGTCGAGGGCGACCTTGGGCAGCAGCGCGCCGTAGGCGACGACCGGGCAGCAGTCCGGCGCGATCTCGCGCAGCCGGGCCAGGAACGCCTCGTCGCCCGGCTTGACCGGCTTGAGCACCTCGATCCCGGCCTCCTCGGCACGCTGGGCGACCGGGCTGGCCACCAGATGCCGACCGCGTCCGGCGGGCGCGTCGGGCCGGGTGACGACGGCGGCCACTTCATGCCGGTCGGAGGCGATCAGGGCGTCCAGGGCGGGTACGGCGACCTCGGGGGTGCCTGCGAAGACGAGCTTCATCGGTGGCTGACTGCCTGTCTGTCTCGGGTCGGTGGCGGGCAACGCACCAGTCTATGGGCCGAGGGGACGGTCCACCGGCCGGGGCAACAGAGGGGCGCACGGATGACCGCGCGCCCCTGGCATATGCGCATACGCCCCAGGAGCGTGACCACATGGCCGGGTGGAGCGTTGGTCAAGAGAGATTGACCGAAGCGGGCCGCCCCGGTTGCGGCCCGGACCCTTTTCAACGCCGGTTCGAGAGGCTTGTCAATGGCCGACCACGCAACCCACGACGCCCAAGCGCGGGCAAGCCTGCACCTGTTGGTGCGCGACATCGAGCGGGTCCGCCGACAGGTGGACGCACTGCGCACGCTCACCGCCCAGTTGGGGAACGTCTACCGCCCGCGCCGCTCCGGCCCGTCCACGGGCTTCGTCGTCTACGGCAGGGCCCCGGCCCCGACCGTCCGTCTCGCGCAGGAGCTGCGGGACAGCGTCGAGACACTGGTGACGGCGGCGGTGGACTTCGACCGTTCGCTGGGCTTCTCGTGGGACGCGGTGGGCTCGGCGCTCGGGGTCACCAAACAGGCGGTGCACCGCCGTTACGGCGCGCGGCGGGGCGCCCAGCAGTCGGGCTCCGCGGATGTGGACCGGGGCCCGGAGACATCGACGACCCGCACGCTGCCGGTGGTCCCGGGCCTGCCCGCCGTCCCGGCCGCCCGCACGATGTCGCCGCAGCCGACGATCACCAGCCAATCCCTCCGCGAGGAGGCCCGCCCGAGCGCCTTCCCCGGCCCGCGCAACGGCTGAGCTTCCCCCGGCTGCCCCTGCCCTTTGACGGGTGGGGGCAGCCGCCATTCGTAGTCACCGGGTTCGTGGTGGGCGTGGGCCAGGGGGCGTTGGCGGTTGCTGTCCGGTGGGTGGCTTCTCGGGCGAACCGCCACGGGATGACCTCGCACCCGCCTTGCGTGCGCGCGGCGGGCGTCGCACCGCGCGCAGCCGCCCGCCCAAAGCCGGACGGCGCACCGCGAGCCGCGGCGCGGCCGTCAGCCGATGTCGGGCGGATCGATTCTGATCCGCACCGGATCCACGCCCCCCCGGGCCATCCTCGCCGCCTGCGCCGACTTCAGGGCCGCCGCCAGCGCCGCCCCGCTGCCCGGCGGCACCCTCAGCAGCGCCCGCTCCCAGGTCTCGCCCACCGGGGGATCGCCCGGCCGCCGAGGCCTGCCCGGGTCCGTGACCGGCAGCGGCACGGGCCCCAGCACCTCCACGTCGCCCGGCAGTTGGGCCGTCGCCACAAACGCGGCGATCGTCTCCGCCCGCCCCGTCACCGACGCCATCCGCGAGACCGGCGGGAACCCGAGCTGCGCCCGCTCCGCCAGCTCGCGCTGCGCGTGCCCGACCGGGTCCCAGCGCACGAGCGCCTGCACGGGCCGCAGCGTCGGCTCGGCGACGATCACCACGGTGCCGCCCTCGCTCTGACCCCGTACCAGCGCCGCGGCGTCCATCCAGCGGCGCAGCGCGTCCTCTCCCGATCGCAGATCGGGGCGTCCGAGCATCGCCCAGCCGTCGAGCAGCAGCGCCGCCGCGTATCCGCCCTCGGCGAGCGGCTCCGCCCCGGGCGTGCTCACCACCAGCGCGGGCCGCCCCGGCACGGAGTCCAGCACATGGTCCCGGCCGGACGTCCGGACCTGGACCGCGGGGAAGGCCCGGCCGAGCTCCTCCGCCGTACGCCGTGAACCCACGACCTGGGCGCGCAGTCGCGTACTCCCGCACTCCACGCAGTGCCAGTCCGGCGCCCCACGACCGCACCAACCGCACTTCAGGTCGCGCTCGTCGGGCGCCTCCAGCGGACCCGCACAGTGCCGGCACCGCGCGGGCGCACGGCACCGCTCGCACGCGAGCCTGGGCACATAGCCCCGCCTGGGCACCTGGACCAGCACGGGTCCGCTCTTCAGCCCGTCCCGCACGGTCTGCCAGGCGAGACTCGGCAGCCTGGCCGCCCGTGCGGCCTCGTCGCGGGCCAGGTCCTGGTCCCCGACCGTACGCACCAGGGGCGCGGCGCCGCGGACCTGCTCGCGGTCGGCGATCAGCGGCAGCGCCCAGCCGCTCTCCACCAGCTGGGCCGCTTCGACCGTGCAGCTCGTACTCCCCAGCAGGAAGCCGCATTTGTCGTGCGCGGCCCTGAGCTCAAGCACCTCGCGGACGTGCGGGAACGGCGCGTTCTCATCGCTGTGGCTGGAATCGCCGTCGTCCCAGACCGCGACCAGCCCGAGGTCCTGTACGGGGGCGAACATCGCGGCCCTGGTCCCGACGACGGCCCGCACCGACCCGCGTCGCACGGCGAGCCACTGCCGGTACCGCTTCTCGGGCCCGGACTCCGCCGTCAGCAGGGCATGCCGGCCCTCTCCCAGCAGCGCGGTGAGCGCGGAGTCGACCCGGGCAGCCCGCCGCCCGTCGGGCACGACGACCAGCGCGCCGCGCCCCGAGGCAAGCGTCGCGGCGACGGCCCGCGCCAGTTCGTCCGGCCAGTGCGGCCCGGGCAGCGCGGTCCACACGGCTCGCGGCGCGCCCCCGCCCGCCAGCGCCTCCAGAAACGCCGCCCCCCGTCCGTACCGCCCCCAGCTCGCGACCTCGGGCGCGGCGGGCGGCGGCAGTGGCTCCGGCGACGGCTTGGCCTCGGCCCGTCCGTTCCTCGGCGGGATGGCGAGCTGCAACACGTCCGCCAGGCTGCCCGCATACCGATCGGCCACGGCGCGCGCGAGAGCCAGCATCTCCGGGCTGAGCACCGGCTCGGGCGAGACGACATACGCGAGCGCGGCGAGCGCTCCCCCGTAGTCACTCTCGGCCCGGCGCTCGATGAGAAACCCGTCGATCAGGCCGCCCCCTTCACGCCGCCCCTCGCGCACCCGATGCGCCCCGGCCCCGAACCGCACGCGCACCCGCACCCCGGGCTGGGCGTCCGCGTCGAGCTCCTCGGGCACGGCGTAGTCGAAGTACTGATCGAGATGGAGCACGCCCTTGTTGACCATCACCCGGGCCACGGGCAGCTCCTTGGCCAGCGCGGCCCCGCGCCAGGTCCGCGGCTTGGCCTTCGGCACCTGGGCCTTGCGCACTGTCTCCCGAATGAGCGCAAGCTGCTCGGGCCCACCGGCGGCGGGCTCTTCGGGCTGCTTGTTGTCGCTGCTCACAGCCAAATTCCTACCAGACGTCACTGACAGTCCCACCGGCCCGGATGACGCCCGGGGGCCTGCCTGCGGACGCAGGACGGCCCCGGACCTGCCGGTCCGGGGCCGTCGCCTGAGCGTCGTGGACTACTACAGCCCAGCAGCCTTGCGCAGCGCCTCCACGCGGTCCGTGCGCTCCCACGTGAAGTCCGCCAGCTCGCGGCCGAAGTGGCCGTACGCCGCCGTCTGTGCGTAGATCGGGCGCAGCAGCTCCAGGTCGCGGATGATCGCGGCTGGGCGCAGGTCGAAGACCTCGGAGATGGCCTGCTCGATCTTCTCGACGTCGATCGTCTCGGTGCCGAAGGTCTCGACGAACAGGCCGACCGGCTCGGCCTTGCCGATCGCGTAGGCGACCTGGACCTCGCAGCGGGCCGCGAGGCCTGCCGCGACGATGTTCTTGGCGACCCAGCGCATCGCGTAGGCGGCGCTGCGGTCCACCTTGGACGGGTCCTTGCCGGAGAACGCGCCACCGCCGTGACGGGCCATGCCGCCGTAGGTGTCGATGATGATCTTGCGGCCGGTCAGGCCGGCGTCACCCATCGGGCCACCGATCTCGAAGCGGCCGGTCGGGTTGACCAGCAGCCGGTAGCCGTCGGTGTCCAGCTTGATGCCGTCGTCGACGAGCTGCTTGAGCACGTGCTCGACGACGAACTCGCGGATGTCCGGGGCGAGCAGCGAGTCCAGGTCGATGTCGGAGGCGTGCTGCGAGGAGACGACCACGGTGTCCAGGCGCACCGCCTTGTCGCCGTCGTACTCGATGGTGACCTGGGTCTTGCCGTCGGGGCGCAGGTACGGGATGGTCCCGTTCTTGCGGACCTCCGAGAGGCGGCGGGAGAGCCGGTGCGCCACGTAGATCGGCAGCGGCATCAGCTCGGGCGTCTCGTCGCAGGCGTAGCCGAACATCAGGCCCTGGTCGCCGGCACCCTGCTTGTCGAGCTCGTCCTCGTCGCCCTCGACACGCTTCTCGTACGCGGTGTCGACACCCTGCGCGATGTCCGGCGACTGCGCGCCGATGGAGACCGAGACGCCACAGGACGCGCCGTCGAAGCCCTTCTTCGAAGAGTCGTAGCCGATCTCGAGGATCTTGTTGCGCACGAGCGTCGGGATGTCGGCGTACGCCTTGGTGGTCACCTCGCCGGCGACGTGCACCAGACCCGTGGTGATCAAGGTCTCCACGGCGACCCGGGACGTCGGGTCCTCCCGCAGAAGGGCGTCGAGAATCGTGTCGCTGATCTGGTCAGCGATCTTGTCGGGGTGACCCTCGGTCACAGACTCCGAGGTGAACAGTCGACGGGACACAATGCTCCCTGGGGTTGCAGCGGCTGCTGGCTGATCATTGGCGGACCGGCCGGGGGCTGCGCCCCGCGACGTTCCACGGCCAGCTTATCTGCCGCCCTCCGTCAGCGGTCCACCCGTCTCGCTCCGTGGGAGCCCCGTGACCTGTGCTCCGGGGCAGGACAGACGCGGAATCCTGGAACGAGAGCCCTCACCCTTGCGTAGTTATGTCGCATTTCACAGGGTTTTGTCCGGCCACTGAGGCGAAATCAAGAATTCACCCGAGCCGTGGGCCGGTCAGGTCCCAGACCGTGTCCGCGAGGGACTCCTTCGGCCCGTACGGCACCGGCGTCTCGCCGCCGTCCGCGGCGAGCACCACTGCCTCGTTCTCCTCGGAGCCGAAGGTCTTGCGCTCCCCCACCTCGTTGACGACCAGCAGGTCGCATCCCTTGCGGCGCAGCTTCTCGCGGCCGTTGGCGAGTACGTCGTCCGTCTCGGCGGCGAATCCGACGATCACCTGGCCGGGGCGGGCCCGCTCGGTGGAGATCTCGGCGAGGATGTCCGGGTTGCGGACCAGCTCGACGGGGGCCGGCTCCTGACCGTCCTTCTTCTTGATCTTGCCGGTGGCGTACGCGGCGGGGCGGAAGTCCGCGACAGCCGCGGCCATCACCACGGCGTCGGCGTCCGCCGCGGCCTTGAGCACGGCCTCGCGCAGCTGGACGGCCGTGCCCACGTGGACGACGTCGACGCCCGCCGGGTCCGGCAGTCCGGTGTTGGCCTCGATGAGCGTGACGCGGGCGCCGCGGGCCGCGGCGGTGCGGGCCAGCGCGTACCCCTGCTTGCCGGAAGAACGGTTACCCATGTAGCGCACCGGGTCCAGCGGCTCGCGCGTGCCGCCCGCGCTGACGACCACATGCCGGCCCGCGAGGTCCGGGGCGGCCACGCCTCGGGCGAGTACCCGGCGGCAGACCTCGAAGATCTCGCCGGGGTCGGGCAGCCGCCCCTTGCCGGTGTCGACGCCGGTGAGCCGTCCGACCGCGGGATCGATGACGACGGCCCCGCGGCGGCGCAGGGTCGCGACGTTCTCCTGGGTGGCGGGGTGCTCCCACATCTCGGTGTGCATCGCGGGGGCGAAGACGACCGGACAGCGGGCCGTGAGGAGCGTGTTGGTGAGCAGGTCGTCGGCGAGGCCATGGGCCGCCTTGGCGAGCATGTCGGCGGTCGCGGGCGCGACGACCACCAGATCCGCGCCCTGCCCGATCCGTACATGCGGAACCTCGTGCACATCGGACCAGACCTCGGTCGAGACGGGGTGGCCGGAGAGCGCCGACCAGGTCGCGGCGCCGACGAAGTGCAGCGCCGACTCGGTCGGCACCACGCGTACGTCGTGCCCGGACTCGGTCAGCCTGCGCAGCAGCTCGCACGCCTTGTACGCGGCGATGCCCCCGCTGACCCCCAGAACGACCTTCGGCTTGTCCACCGGATCTCCCAGCACTCGACTCGGTACCTATGACACACCACAGGCCCGGCAGTCTCGCCGCCGGGCCTGGGATGAAGTGCTGATGTGCGCCTTACTGAGCCGGGCCCTCAATGGCCTCGGAGGTCAGCAGACCCGCATTGATCTCGCGCAGGGCGATCGAGAGCGGCTTCTCGTGCACGTGGGTGTCAACGAGCGGACCGACGTACTCGAGCAGGCCCTCGCCGAGCTGCGAGTAGTACGCATTGATCTGCCGCGCACGCTTGGCGGCGTAGATCACGAGGCTGTACTTCGAGTCAGTGGCCTCGAGCAGCTCGTCGATCGGCGGGTTGATGATGCCCTCGGGCGCGGTGATGGAAGAGGACACGCTCTACCTTCCGAAGATGGGAAAAAGATCAAACAGTGTTGGGGAGCTGAGGCTCAGTCCCCAGGAGACACCGCCATCAAGGCTAGCAGCTCACGCGCCACGTCCTCGACGGAGGTGTTGACCAGGGTGATGTCGAACTCCGACTCGGCGGCCAGCTCGACCTTGGCGGCCTCCAGTCGGCGCTGGATGACCTCCGGGGACTCGGTGCCGCGGCCGGTGAGCCGGCGGACCAGTTCCTCCCAGCTCGGCGGAGCCAGGAAGACGAGCTGGGAGTCCGGCATGGACTCCTTGACCTGCCGGGCACCCTGGAGGTCGATCTCCAGCAGCACGGGCTCGCCCGCCTCCAGGTGCTCGAGGACCGCACGCCGCGGCGTGCCGTAGCGGTTGCCCGCGAACTCGGCCCACTCCAGCAGCTCGCCATTGGCGATCAGCTTGTCGAACTCCTCGTCGGAGACGAAGAAGTAGTGAACGCCGTGGCGCTCACCGGGGCGCGGCTTTCGTGTGGTCGCCGACACCGAGAGCCACACCCCGGGATGGGCCTTGCGCATATGGGCGACGACCGTGCTCTTGCCGACCCCTGAGGGGCCGGAGAGCACGGTCAGCCGCTGACGTACCTCTGCTGCCATGCAGCGATTATCCAGGTTCTCAGGAGTGCCCGAGAACGTCAGGCGGCACCGCCGCCGAACTCGCGCTCCAGAGAGGCGATCTGGTTCGAGCCGAGACCGCGCACACGACGGCTCTCGGAGATGCCGAGCCTCTCCATGATCTGCTTGGCGCGGACCTTGCCCACGCCCGGCAGGGACTCAAGGAGAGCGGAGACCTTCATCTTGCCGATGACGTCGTTCTCCTGGCCCTGCTTGATGACCTCGTGGAGCGAGGCGCCGGAGTGCTTGAGTCGATTCTTGACCTCGGCCCGCTCCCGGCGAGCCGCGGCGGCCTTTTCGAGCGCGGCTGCGCGCTGTTCAGGGGTAAGGGGCGGAAGAGCCACGCCTACGTCACCTCGGATGTCGAACTTGTCGGATACGGACCGGTGAGGAACCTAGTCGCCCCACACCTGGCGAGCAACGAGCAACGCACTGCACGTTCGCTCTTCGACGGAGACTAGCGGCCATGGCCGCTCCAGTCAGCGAGAACAGACGAAAAGTCCTGGTCAGCATAGACCGACCAGGACATTTAGGGCATAACGACTGGGATTTCGGCCAAGAATCTCTCAATGCGGTCGTTGGATAGGTTTTCGAGGACCCTCTTCGGCACGGCGAGGACCCCCTGGCGGGGGTGTCAGGCGCCCGAAACCGCCGATCGGACCTCGTCCGCGTACCGCGCGGCGGCCTCGCGCAGCGCCGTCGCGTCCGGGCCGTACTTCAGCACGCCTCGGCTGACGTTCGGAACGACGTTCCGCATGGCTGCGCCGAAGACACCCGGCAGATCGGCCGGCGTCGCGCCCTGCGCGCCGATGCCGGGGGCCAGCAGTGGGCCGTTGATGTCCAGGTCGAACGACGACAGGTCGCCGAGCGTCGCGCCGACGACCGCGCCGAAGGAGCCCATGGGGGTCTCGCCCGCGTTCTCGTCGGCGAGGTGGCCGAGCATCGTGGCGCCGATGGTGCGGCCGTCCTCGCGCACCGCCCGCTGGACCTCGGCACCCTCCGGGTTGGAGGTGAGGGCCAGCACGAACAGACCGGCCCCGCTCTCGCGCGCCAGGTCGACCGCGGGCCTGAGCGAGCCGTAGCCGAGGTACGGCGAGACCGTCAGCGCGTCCGAGAACAGCGGCGAGTCCTTGCGCAGGAAGGTCTCGGCGTACGCCGCCATGGTGGAGCCGATGTCGCCGCGCTTGGCGTCCATGACGACCAGCGCGCCCGCGTCCCGCAGGTCGACCACGGCCCGCTCCAGGACGGCGATGCCGCGCGAGCCGAAGCGCTCGAAGAAGGCGCTCTGCGGCTTGACGACGGCGACGTGGCCGGCCAGGGCGTCGACGACCGTACGCGTGAAGGTCTCAAGACCCTGGATGTCGTCGTTCAGGCCCCAGGCGGAGAGCAGGGACGCGTGCGGGTCGATGCCGACGCAGAGCGGACCGCGGGTGTCCATGGCGCGGCGCAGGCGCGCGCCGAAGGTCTCGGTGGTGTCGGTCATGGCAGTTCCTCCGTGGATGATCGCGCACGCGCGCGGCGAAGCGGCTGCGCGGCGGGCGTCCGGCGGCAGCCGCCGGACGCCTCCGAGTGCTCTCACGCGTGGTTCTTCGGGGCGGCCGCCCCCACCGCCTCGGCGAGGCTGGCGTACGGGCTGGCCGCGAGCCGCGCGGCCAGCCCCTTGTGAATGGCACGTGCATAGAACGGGCCCTCGTAGATGAAGGCGCTGTAGCCCTGGACGAGCGTGGCGCCCGCCAGGATGCGCTGCCAGGCGTCCTCGGCGTTCTCGACGCCCCCGACGCCCACCAGCGTGATCCGGTCGCCCACGCGCGCGTACAGCCTGCGCAGGACCGCCAGCGAGCGGTCCTTGACCGGCGCGCCGGACAGTCCGCCGGTCTCCTTGACCAGCTCCGGGTCGGACTTCAGGCCGAGTCCGTCGCGGGCGATGGTGGTGTTGGTGGCGATGATGCCGTCCAGGCCGAGTTCGAGGGCCAGGTCGGCCACCGCGTCGACGTCCTCGTCCGCCAGGTCGGGGGCGATCTTGACGAGCAGCGGGACGCGACGGTCCGCCACGCTGCGGTCGGCCGCCTCGCGCACGGCGGTGAGCAGCGGGCGCAGCGACTCGGTCGCCTGGAGATTGCGCAGGCCGGGCGTGTTCGGCGAGGAGACGTTCACGACGAGGTAGTCGGCGTGGCGGGCGAGCCGCTCGGTCGACTTCACATAGTCGTCGGCGGCGTCGGCCTCCGGCACGACCTTGGTCTTGCCGATGTTGACGCCCACGACGGTCCTGAAGACCGGCACGCGCGCGTGCAGACGCTCGGCGACGGCGGCGGAGCCCTCGTTGTTGAAGCCCATGCGGTTGATCAGCGCACGGTCCGGTACGAGGCGGAAGAGGCGCTGCTTGGGGTTGCCGGGCTGCGGCTCGCCGGTGACCGTGCCGATCTCGATGTGGTCGAAGCCGAGCATCGACATGCCGTCGATGGCGACGGCGTTCTTGTCGAAGCCGGCGGCGAGCCCGAAGGGGCCGTGCATCCGCAGGCCGAGCGCCTCCGTGCGCAGTTCCTTGTAGCGGGGCGCGAGGACGGCCGCGACGAGGGTGCGCAGTACGGGGATGCGGGCCGCGAGCCGGATCCAGCGGAAGGCCAGATAGTGGGCCTGCTCCGGGTCCATCCGCTTGAAGACGAGGTGGAAGAAGAGCTTGTACATAGACGTGTCCTCAGAAAGAGGGGGACACCGTTTCCGGTGTCCCCCTCTCCGATTGCTAGGCGCGGGCCGCGGTCAGGTGTTCGGCGTGTTCCTGGAGTGAACGGACGCCCACATCACCGCGGTTGAGCGCGTCGATGCCCTGGACGGCCGCGGCGAGCGCCTGCACCGTCGTCAGGCACGGCACGGAGCGGGCCACCGCCGCCGTACGGATCTCGTAGCCGTCGAGGCGGCCACCCGTTCCGTACGGGGTGTTGACGATGAGGTCCACATCGCCGTCGTGGATCAGCTGGACGATGGTCCGCTCACCGTTCGGGCCCTGGCCCTCACTCTGCTTGCGCACGATCGTGGCGTTGATGCCGTTGCGCTTGAGCACCTCGGCCGTGCCGGACGTGGCGAGCAGCTCGAAGCCGTGCGCGACCAGCTCGCGCGCCGGGAAGATCATCGAGCGCTTGTCGCGGTTGGCGACGGAGATGAACGCGCGGCCCTTGGTGGGCAGCGGGCCGTACGCACCCGCCTGCGACTTGGCGTACGCCGTCCCGAAGACCGAGTCGATACCCATGACCTCGCCGGTGGAGCGCATCTCCGGGCCGAGCACGGTGTCCACACCGCGCCCGTGGATGTCGCGGAAGCGCGACCACGGCATCACGGCCTCCTTGACGGAGATCGGCGCGTCCATCGGGAGCGTGCCGCCGTCGCCGTTCGCGGGCAGCAGACCCTCGGCGCGCAGCTCGGCGATGGTCGCGCCCAGCGAGATACGGGCGGCAGCCTTCGCGAGCGGCACGGCGGTCGCCTTCGAGGTGAAGGGGACGGTCCGGGAGGCACGCGGGTTGGCTTCGAGGACGTACAGGATGTCGCCCGCCATCGCGAACTGGATGTTGATCAGTCCGCGGACGCCCACACCCTTCGCGATGGCCTCCGTAGAGGTCCGCAGCCGCTTGATGTCGAAGCCACCGAGGGTGATCGGCGGCAGCGCGCACGCCGAGTCGCCGGAGTGGATGCCGGCCTCCTCGATGTGCTCCATGACGCCGCCGAGGTAGAGCTCGGTGCCGTCGTACAGGGCGTCCACGTCGATCTCGATCGCGTCGTCGAGGAAGCGGTCGACCAGGACCGGCCGGGTGGGGCTGATCTCGGTGGACTCGGCGATGTACGCCTCAAGACGCGCCTCGTCGTACACGATCTCCATGCCGCGCCCGCCGAGCACGTATGAGGGGCGTACGAGGACGGGGTAGCCGATCTCGTCGGCGATGGTCTTTGCCCCGGCGAAGGTGGTCGCGGTGCCGTGCTTGGGGGCCGGGAGCCCGGCGTCGGCGAGCACCTGGCCGAAGGCGCCGCGGTCCTCGGCGGCGTGGATGGCTTCGGGCGGGGTGCCGACGACCGGCACGCCGTTGTCCTTGAGCGCCTGGGCGAGACCCAGCGGGGTCTGTCCGCCGAGCTGCACGACCACACCGGCGATGGGGCCCGCCAGCGACTCGGCGTGCACGATCTCCAGTACGTCCTCCAGCGTGAGCGGCTCGAAGTAGAGCCGGTCGGAGGTGTCGTAGTCGGTGGAGACGGTCTCCGGGTTGCAGTTGACCATCACGGTCTCGTAGCCCGCGTCGCTGAGCGCGAAGGAGGCGTGGACGCAGGAGTAGTCGAACTCGATGCCCTGGCCGATGCGGTTCGGGCCGGAGCCGAGGATGATCACGGCCGGCTTCTCGCGCGGCGCGACCTCGCTCTCCTCGTCGTACGAGGAGTAGAAGTACGGGGTCTTCGCGGCGAATTCGGCGGCGCAGGTGTCGACCGTCTTGTAGACCGGGCGGATGCCCAGCGCATGCCGCACCTCGCGCACGACGTCCTCGCGCAGCCCGCGGATCTCGGCGATCTGGGCGTCGGAGAAGCCGTGGCGCTTGGCTTCCGCGAGCAGCTCGGGGTCGAGCTTCTCGGCGGCGGCGAGCTCGTCAGCGTGTTCCTTGATGAGGAAGAGCTGGTCGACGAACCACGGGTCGATCTTCGTCGCCTCGAAGACCTCCTCGGGCGTGGCGCCCGCGCGGATGGCCTGCATGACGGTGTTGATCCGGCCGTCGGTGGGGACCTTGGCGGTCAGCAGCAGCTCCGACTTGTCGCCGGGCTCTCCGGTGAAGGAGAACTGCGAGCCCTTCTTCTCCAGCGAGCGCAGCGCCTTCTGCAACGCCTCGGTGAAGTTCCGGCCGATCGCCATGGCCTCGCCCACCGACTTCATGGTGGTGGTGAGGGTGGCGTCGGCGGAGGGGAACTTCTCGAAGGCGAACCGCGGCACCTTGACCACGACGTAGTCGAGCGTGGGCTCGAAGGATGCCGGGGTCTTCTCGGTGATGTCGTTGGGGATCTCGTCGAGGGTGTAGCCGACGGCGAGCCGGGCGGCGATCTTCGCGATCGGGAAGCCGGTCGCCTTCGACGCGAGCGCCGAGGAGCGCGAGACGCGCGGGTTCATCTCGATGACGATGATCCGGCCGTCGTCGGGGTTGACGGCGAACTGGATGTTGCAGCCGCCCGTGTCCACGCCGACCTCGCGGATGATCGCGATGCCGACGTCACGCAGCCGCTGGTACTCACGGTCGGTCAGCGTCATCGCCGGGGCGACGGTGATCGAGTCGCCGGTGTGTACGCCCATCGGGTCGAAGTTCTCGATGGAGCAGACGACCACGACGTTGTCGTGCTTGTCGCGCATCAGCTCCAGCTCGTACTCCTTCCAGCCGAGGATGGACTCCTCGAGGAGCACCTCGGTGGTCGGCGAGAGCGTGAGGCCCTGGCCGGCGATGCGGCGCAGCTCGTCCTCGTTGTGCGCGAAGCCGGAGCCCGCACCGCCCATGGTGAAGGAGGGCCGTACGACCACGGGGTAGCCGCCGAGCGTCTCGACGCCCCCCAGGACGTCGTCCATGGAGTGGCAGATGACCGAGCGGGCGGACTCGCCGTGACCGATCTTGGCGTTGACGGCCTCGACGACGCCCTTGAACAGGTCGCGGTCCTCGCCCTTGTTGATCGCCTCGACATTGGCGCCGATGAGCTCGACACCGTACTTGTCCAGCACACCCTGCTCGTGCATGGAGATCGCGGTGTTGAGCGCGGTCTGGCCGCCGAGGGTGGGCAGCAGCGCGTCGGGGCGCTCCTTGGCGATGATCTTCTCGACGAACTCCGGGGTGATCGGCTCGACGTAGGTGGCGTCGGCGATCTCCGGGTCGGTCATGATCGTCGCCGGGTTAGAGTTCACCAGGATGACGCGCAGGCCCTCGGACTTGAGGACACGGCAGGCCTGGGTGCCGGAGTAGTCGAACTCGGCTGCCTGACCGATGACGATCGGGCCGGAGCCGATGACCAGGACGGACTGGATATCGGAGCGCTTAGGCACGCTGGCCCTCCATCAGGGTTACGAAGCGGTCGAAGAGGTACGCGGCGTCGTGCGGGCCCGCGGCCGCCTCGGGGTGGTACTGGACGCTGAAGGCCGGCTGGTCGAGCAGCTGAAGGCCCTCCACCACGTTGTCGTTGAGACAGACGTGGGAGACCTCGGCGCGGCCGTAAGGGGTGTCGGAGACCTTGTCGAGCGGTGCGTCGACGGCGAACCCGTGGTTGTGCGCGGTGACCTCGACCTTGCCGGTGGAGCGGTCCTGCACGGGCTGGTTGATGCCGCGGTGGCCGTACTTCAGCTTGTATGTGCCGAAGCCGAGCGAGCGGCCGAGCAACTGGTTGCCGAAGCAGATGCCGAAGAGCGGGGTCCTGCGCTCCAGGACGCCCTTGACCACGGTCAGATCGGCGGTGGCTGGGTCGCCGGGGCCGTTGGAGAGGAAGACGCCGTCGGGGTTGACCGCGTACACCTCGTCGACCGTGGCGGTGGCGGGCAGGACGTGCACCTCGATGCCTCGCTCGGCCATCCGGTGCGGGGTCATGCCCTTGATGCCGAGGTCTATGGCGGCCACGGTGAACTTCTTCTCACCGATCGCGGGGACGACGTACGCCTCGGCGGTGGCGACCTCGGCGGAGAGGTTCGCGCCCTTCATCTGGGGGGCCTCCTGCACCCGGGCGAGCAGGGTGGCCTCGTCGGCGAGCGCCTCGCCGGAGAAGATGCCCACGCGCATCGCACCGCGCTCGCGCAGGTGCCTCGTCAGCGCGCGGGTGTCGATGCCGCTGATACCGACGACGCCCTGGGCGACGAGCTCGTCGTCGAGCGTGCGCTGCGAGCGCCAGTTGGACGGGACGCGGGCGGGGTCCCGTACGACGTACCCGGCGACCCAGATCCTCTGGGACTCGTCGTCCTCGTCGTTGACGCCGGTGTTGCCGATGTGCGGGGCGGTCATCACGACGACCTGGCGGTGGTAGGACGGGTCGGTGAGCGTCTCCTGGTAGCCGGTCATGCCGGTGTTGAACACCGCCTCGCCGAAGGTCTCCCCCACGGCCCCGTAGGCGCGGCCGCGGAAGGTGCGGCCGTCCTCCAGGACGAGTACGGCGGGAGCTTTGGCGGCTCCCCGAGTGGAGGTCGTCATCGTGCCGTGCCTTCCGTCGTGTTGATCATGCTGTTGATGGTGTCGACCCAGGCGGCCTGTTCGGCCGCGTGGTCGGAGCGGAAGCCGGAGTCGATCAGCCTGTCGCCGTGCGCCCAGGTGACGATCAGAAGCCCGCCCTCGGTGAGGACCTTGCCCGCGATGCCCTTGTCCAGCCTGGCCTCGCGCAGCGCCTCTCTCGGGACGAAGAAGTCGCTCGCCCCGGGGCGTACGACCTCGAGACCCGCGTCCGTGAGGCTCAGCTCGACCCGGCTGCGTACGCCCAGGCCGTGGGCCACGATCCGGTCCAGCCACTGCCCCGCGGTAGTGGAGCCGTGGTAGCGCCCGGTCAGCTTCAGTGTCGGCTCGCCCGGCGCTTCAGGCGCGGTAGGCAGCTCCGGGAGGTCGGACTGGAGGCTGCCGCGCCACTTCCATCCCTGGCGCATCAGCCAGTAGACGAAGGCGATGAAGAGCAGCAGTCCGACCACCCAGCCGATGCGTCCGGCCCAGTTGGTCACCTCCGCCGACTTCTCCTCGGCGGCCAGGATGATGTCAGTTGTCACGCGAGCTTCCCGTCGACGACCGTGGCACGGCCCCGCAGGAAGGTATGGGTGACGCGACCCGGCAGCTCACGGCCCTCGTAAGGGGTGTTGCGGCTGCGGGATGCGAAGCCCGCGGGGTCCACGAGTCCACGGTATGCCGGATCGACGAGCGTGAGGTTCGCGGGCTCACCTGCCGAGACGGGGCGGCCGTGGCCCTCGAGGCGGCCGATCTGCGCCGGGCGGAAGGACATCCGGTCCGCCACACCCGCCCAGTCGATCAAGCCGGTGTCGACCATCGTCTGCTGGACGACGGAGAGCGCGGTCTCCAGGCCCACCATGCCCATGGCCGCCGCGGCCCACTCGCAGTCCTTGTCCTCGTGCGGGTGCGGGGCGTGGTCGGTGGCGACGCAGTCGATGGTGCCGTCGGCAAGGGCCTCACGCAGGGCCAGCACGTCGGCCTCGGTGCGCAGCGGCGGGTTGACCTTGTAGACGGGGTTGTACGTACGCACCAGCTCGTCGGTGAGGAGCAGGTGGTGCGGGGTCACCTCGGCGGTGACGTTCCAGCCCTTGGACTTGGCCCAGCGGACGAGCTCGACCGAGCCCGCGGTGGAGAGGTGGCAGATGTGGACGCGGGAGCCGACGTGGGCGGCGAGGAGGACGTCGCGGGCGATGATCGACTCCTCGGCGACGGCCGGCCAGCCGCCCAGGCCCAGCTCGGCGGAGACGACGCCCTCGTTCATCTGGGCGCCCGCGGTGAGGCGGGGCTCCTGGGCGTGCTGGGCGACGACACCGTCGAAGGCCTTCACATACTCCAGGGCGCGACGCATGATCACGGCGTCGTCGACGCACTTGCCGTCGTCGGAGAAGACCTTCACCCCCGCGGCGGAGTCGTGCATCGCACCGAGTTCGGCGAGCTGCTTGCCCTCCAGGCCGACGGTGACGGCGCCGATGGGCTGCACGTCGCAGTAGCCGGACTCCTTGCCGAGGCGGTAGACCTGCTCGACGACACCGGCGGTGTCGGCGACCGGGAAGGTGTTGGCCATGGCGTGCACGGCGGTGAAGCCGCCCACGGCAGCCGCCTTGGTGCCGGTGAGGACGGTCTCGGAGTCCTCGCGGCCGGGCTCACGGAGGTGGGTGTGCAGGTCGACCAGGCCGGGGAGGAGGATCTGGCCCCCGGCCTCGATCACCGTCGCGTCCTCGGCGGGAAGGCCCGTACCCACCTGGGCGATGGTCTCGCCGTCGATCAGGACGTCCTGGACCTCGCCGCCCAGCACCTTCGCACCACGGATCAGGATCTTGCTCATCGTTACTTGCTCTCCTCGGTACGGGTGTGGCTGACGGCGGGCTCGTTGCCGCCCAGAAGCAGATACAGGACGGCCATGCGGGTCGAGACGCCGTTGGCGACCTGCTCGACGGCCGTGCAGCGGTCGGAGTCGGCGACCTCGGCGGTGATCTCCATGCCTCGGTTCATCGGGCCTGGGTGCATGACGATGGCGTGCTCGGGCATCCGGGCCATGCGGTCGCCGTCCAGGCCGTAGCGGCGCGAGTACTCGCGCTCGGTCGGGAAGAAGGCGGCGTTCATCCGCTCGCGCTGCACTCGCAGCATCATCACCGCGTCGGACTTCGGCAGCACCTCGTCGAGGTCGTACGACACCTCGCACGGCCAGTTCTCGACGCCGATCGGCACCAGCGTCGGCGGGGCGACCAGGGTGACTTCGGCGCCGAGGGTGTTCAGCAGCAGGACGTTGGAGCGGGCCACCCGGCTGTGCAGGATGTCGCCGACGATGGTGATCCGGCGGCCCGCGAGGTCACGCCCTGTCCCGGCGTCCGCTCCCACCAGGCGGCGGCGCATGGTGAAGGCGTCGAGCAGCGCCTGGGTGGGGTGCTCGTGGGTGCCGTCCCCCGCGTTGACGACCGCGCCGTCGATCCAGCCGGAGGTGGCGAGCCGGTAGGGGGCTCCGGAGGCGCCGTGCCGGATGACGACGGCGTCCGCGCCCATCGCCTCCAGGGTCAGCGCGGTGTCCTTGAGCGACTCGCCCTTGGAGACCGACGACCCCTTGGCGGAGAAGTTGATGACATCTGCGGAGAGCCGCTTGGCGGCGGCTTCGAAAGAGATCCGGGTCCGTGTCGAGTCCTCGAAGAAGAGGTTGACGACGGTACGGCCGCGCAGGGTCGGCAGTTTCTTGATCGGCCGGTCGGCGACCCGGGCCATCTCCTCTGCGGTGTCGAGGATCAGCACGGCGTCGTCGCGGGTGAGGTCGGCGGCCGAGATGAGGTGGCGCTTCATCTGGGTGTTCTCCAGGTCTGTGGAGGTCGGGGGTCCGGGGCCCGCGGCGGCGGCCGCTGGTGTGGCAGCTCCGGAAGGCCCGGCAGGCATGCGGACGGGCAGGCTCGGTCGTACGGCGGATCACCGGTCGTACGAGGGGCGGTGCTACTGCTCGCCCGCAGGGGCGGTCTCCCTCACACCGAGCAGCACGGTGTCGCGACCGTCCTCCTCGGCGAGCTGGACCTTGACCGTCTCCCGCAGCGACGTGGGGAGGTTCTTGCCGACATAGTCGGCGCGGATCGGGAGTTCGCGGTGGCCGCGGTCGACGAGGACCGCGAGCTGCACGGCGCGGGGCCGGCCGATGTCGCCGAGCGCGTCGAGTGCGGCGCGGATCGTGCGGCCGGAGAAGAGCACGTCGTCGACCAGGACGACCAGCCGGCCGTCGACGCCGTCACCGGGGATCTCGGTGCGGCCCAGCGCGCGGGGGGCCCGCATGCGCAGGTCGTCGCGGTACATGGTGATGTCGAGCGAGCCGACCGGGATCTTGCGGCCGGTGATCTCTTCGAGCTTGTCGGCCAGCCGGCGGGCGAGGAAGACTCCGCGGGTCGGAATGCCGAGAAGCACCACGTCGTCGGCGCCCTTGGCGCGTTCGACGATCTCGTGGGCGATGCGGGTCAGTACCCGCGCGATGTCGGGCGCCTCCAGAACGGGGCGTGCCACATCAGGGCTGTGCTGTGCGTCCATATGAAACGGACCTCCTTCTCCGCCTCACGGGACGGACCTTAAAGGACGTCTAAATTGCGCCACCTACGGTACCAGGGCCTTGCCGGGGCGCCGGTCGCGGCCCTGAAGAGACCGGTCCGGACCATTTCGGCTTGACGCAGCCAAGTAACGCTGCGTAACCTCACAGTGAGTTACCAGCCGCGCGGCGGAGCCGCACGTTGTCCCAGCGTCCGGGGAGCTATATGTCCAGCGAATACGCAAAACAGCTCGGGGCCAAGCTCCGCGCCATCCGCACCCAGCAGGGGCTTTCCCTCCACGGCGTGGAAGAGAAGTCCCAGGGCCGCTGGAAGGCCGTTGTGGTCGGCTCGTACGAGCGTGGCGACCGCGCAGTGACCGTGCAGCGCCTCGCCGAGCTTGCGGACTTCTACGGTGTCCCGGTGCAGGAGCTGCTTCCTGGCACCACGCCCGGCGGGGCCGCCGAGCCGCCGCCGAAGCTCGTTCTCGACCTGGAGCGGCTTGCCCATGTGCCGCAGGAGAAGGCGGGCCCGCTGCAGCGTTATGCCGCCACGATCCAGTCCCAGCGCGGGGACTACAACGGCAAGGTGCTGTCGATCCGCCAGGACGACCTGCGCACGCTTGCCGTGATCTACGACCAGTCGCCTTCGGTCCTGACCGAGCAGCTCATCAGCTGGGGTGTGCTGGACGCGGACGCGCGGCGCGCGGTCACCCACGAAGAGGGCTGACGCCAGTCCAGGAGAAACGTCACGTCGGAGGGCGGACCCGCTGTGTGCGGGTCCGCCCTCCGATGCGTTGGCAGGCCTCTGAGGGCTTCGCCCCGTACCCCTTGTGTGCTCAAACGCCGGACGGGCCGAAGCTCGGCCCGCCCGGCGTTTGAGGGCAAGAAGAGGTCGGGGCGGAACCCCGACAAAGCCGCTAGTCGCGGCGCAGACTCGGCTTGAGGTCCTTGAAGCGGCCGAGCAAGCCGTTCACGAACGACGGGGACTCGTCGGTGGAGAACTCCTTGGCGAGCTGCACCGCCTCGTCGATCACCACCGCGTCCGGGGTCTCGTCCACCCACACCAGCTCGTACGCGCCGAGCCGGATGATGTTGCGGTCGACGACCGGCATCCGGTCCAGGGTCCAGCCGACCGCGTAGGTGGCGATGAGGTCGTCGATCCGGTCCGCGTACTGCGCGTACCCCTCGACGAGCTCCATCGTGTACTCGCCGACCGGCGGCTGCCGGTCGTCGGTCCGTGAGTGCCGCACCCAGTCCGCGAGGACCGTCTGCACGGACGCCCCGCGCTGGTCGGCCTCGAAGAGGATCTGGAAGGCACGCTTACGGGCCTTGTTCCGGGCAGCCACGGTTAGCTGTTCACCCGGCCGAGGTACTCGCCGGAGCGGGTGTCGACCTTGATCTTCTCACCGGTGGTGATGAAGAGCGGGACACCGATCTCGAAGCCGGTCTCCAGCGTGGCGGGCTTGGTGCCACCCGTGGAGCGGTCGCCCTGGACACCGGGGTCGGTGTGCTGGATGGTCAGCTCGACGGCGGCGGGCAGCTCGACGTAGAGCACCTCGCCCTCGTGCTGGGCGACGCTGGCGGTGAAGCCCTCGATCAGGAAGTTGGCGGCGTTGCCGACGGCCTTGCGGTCGATGTGCAGCTGGTCGTAGGTCTGCATGTCCATGAAGACGAAGTACTCGCCGTCCATGTACGAGAACTGCATGTCGCGGCGGTCAACGGTGGCCGTCTCGACCTTCACGCCGGCGTTGAACGTCTTGTCGACGACCTTGCCGGAGAGCACGTTCTTGAGCTTGGTGCGCACAAAGGCGGGGCCCTTGCCGGGCTTGACGTGCTGGAACTCGACGACGGACCAGAGCTGGCCTCCGTCGAGCTTGAGCACCATGCCGTTCTTGAGGTCGTTCGTGGAAGCCACGGTTGCGGAATCTCCTGGACTGACGCTGGTGGACGACCGAGGAAGCGCGCTGCAGCAAAGCTAGAGCGCGAGCAGCTCCTTGGTCGTGATGGTGAGTAGCTCGGGTCCGCCGTCCGCCTCCTGGCGCACGACGAGCGTGTCATCGATCCGGACCCCGCCCCGTCCCGGGAGGTGGACCCCCGGTTCGACGGTGACCGGCACGCAAGCGTCCAGTTTACCCATGGCCGCAGGCGCCAGCTGCGGGTCCTCGTCGATTTCGAGCCCGACGCCGTGCCCGGTGAGCGGAGCGAGGCCCTCACCATGGCCCGCCGCGTCCAGGACATGGCGGGCCGCACGGTCCACGTCGCGATACGCGGCGCCCGGTGCGAGAGACTGGCGGCCGGCCCGCTGAGCGGCGAAGACAAGGTCGTACAGCTCGATCTGCCAGTCCGCCGGAGTCGTCCCGATGACGAACGTACGCCCGATCTCGCACCGGTAGCCGCGGTAGTTCGCGCCGACGCAGACCGAGAGGAAGTCACCCTCCTCGACGCGGCGGTCGGTGGGACGGTGCCCGCTGCGGCCCGAGTTGGGCCCGGTGGCGACCGAGGTCGCGAAGGCAGGTCCGTCGGCCCCGTGGTCGACGAGCCGCCGCTCCAGCTCCAGGGCGAGATGCCGCTCGGTGCGGCCGACCAGGATCGACTCCAGCAACTCGCCGAGGGCCTGGTCGGTGATCTCCGCCGCGATCCGCAGGCAGGCGATCTCTTCCTCGTCCTTGACGATCCGCTGCTGCTCCACGGCGAGACCGAGGTCGGCGAGGCGCAGCCGGGGCGCGACGGAGTCGATCGCCCGGTGCCTGGCGACCGTCAGATGGTGCTCCTCGACGGCGAGCGAATCCACGCCCGCGGTGCGCGCCAGCTCGACGGCCGCGACCGCGGGATCACCGGCCGAGGTGGACAGCACGGTCAGCCGCAGCTGTTCGTCCAGCCGGCCGTCCGCGGGATCGCCGGTGGGCGTACGGGGGCAGAGCAGGGTGTCCTCGCCGGAGCCGAGCAGCAGGACGGCGCCGGCCGGCGCCCCGCCTGCCAGATAGCGCACATTGGCGGGACGGGAGATCAGGACTCCGGCGCTGCCGGTGGCTGCGCACCGGTCGCGCAGTCGGCTGCGGCGGACCCCAAACACCTCGGACATGTTCCGAGCCTACGAGCGCAGGCGCGGCCCGGCCCGGTCAGCGCGTCCGACCGGGGGTGGGCACGCGGGCTACCAGCTCGGCGGGCTGGCGATGGACCGGGCAAGCACCTCGTCCAGCACGCGTGCCGTGGTCTCCACGTCGTACTTCGAGTTGTCGATGATGGGCAGTCCCGATCCGTACCAGCCGGCCATCCGGCCGTGAATGCTGGCGACTTCCTCGTCCGAGAGACGGCGGTTGCCGCTGCGCTCGGCATTGCGCTCCAGCACGATCTCAAGGCCGGGGAGCAGGACGACGGGCAGCAGTCCGGGGCCGACATGGCGCTTCCAGCCGCCGAGGCCGACGACCGGGCGGTCGGGGAAGACGGCGTCGTCGAGGATGCAGGAGATGCCGTTGGCCAGGAAGTTGCGGGCGGCGAAGCCGCAGGTGCGGCGGGCCAGGCGGTACTGGGCCTCGGAGTGGTCGTTCCAGCCCGACTGGGGGTCGGCGAAGCCGGAACAGACCCATTCGCGTACGTCGTCGAGGCTGATGTGCGCGGTGGGGACCCGGCGGCCGGCGGCCCAGTGCCTGGCGACGGTGGTCTTGCCCGCGCCGGCCGGGCCGATGAGCAGGACGGCGAGGGTGGCCGCGCCGGTGCCGCTGTCGGCCGGTGGCGGGGCGGGTATGGGAACCGGTCCGCCGGGCGGCAGCGGGATGTGCCCGGTCGTTTCGCGGGAGGGCGGCACGGAGGCGTGCCGGGGGGCGGGATCGGTCCAGCCGGGGGCGGTGTGCCCGCCATGGGGCTGCGGCGCAGGCGGCTGCCCCTGCGGATGCGGGGGCCCGGCCGGCGTGCCAGGCGGGGGTCCGGCGGGAGCCGCAGGGCGTGGAGGCCCGGCGGGCGGCCGGCCCTGCGGCGTAGGCGGCTGCCCCTGCGGATGCGGGGGCCCGCCTGGCGCGCCAGGCGGGGGTCCGGCGGGAGCCGCGGGGCGTGGAGGCCCGGCGGGCGGCCGGCCCTGCGGCGTAGGCGGCTGCCCCTGCGGATGCGGGGGCCCGGCCGGCGTGCCAGGCGGGGGTCCGGCGGGAGCCGCGGGGCGTGGAGGCCCGGCGGGCGGCCGGCCCTGCGGGTGCGAAGGCCCGGCGGGCGGCTGAGGCGGCGGGGGGCCTGCGGGTGCTCCCGGCGGTGGCCCGGGGTGCTGGGCGCTGTGTGTCCATCCGGTCTGTCCGTGCCCCGGTCCCTGGGGCGGCGGCAGCGGAGCCCCCACTGCGTGCTGCATCCGGTGCCACTCCGTCTCGTACGACTGACGCTGGTCAGGCGGCTGTTCGGCCGCCTTGCTACCGAACCGTACCTCCCCCGGCCGCCACGTGGGGAACGGCCGGGGACGGCTCAAAGTGCCCTGTCAGTCCGTCAATTCTTCGGCCAGGGCGCGCAGCGCGAGCCGGTACGAGCCGATGCCGAAGCCCGCGATCGTGCCGCTGGCGATCGACGCGACGACCGATGTGTGCCGAAATGCCTCCCGTGTGTACGGATTCGAGATGTGCACCTCGATCAGCGGCGCGGTCCGCTGGGCGGCCGCATCACGCATTCCGTACGAATAGTGCGTGAAGGCACCGGGGTTGAGAACGACCGGAATTGAGCCGTCCGCGGCCTCGTGCAGCCAGCGGATCATCTCGCCCTCGTCGTTCGTCTCCCGTACGTCGACCTCGAAGCCGAGCTCCTTGCCGAGCGCCTGGCACGTCTCCACCAGACCGGCGTAGGAGGTCGCGCCGTAGACGTCGGGCTCCCGGGAGCCGAGCCGCCCCAGGTTGGGGCCGTTGAGGACCAGTACCTGACGGGTCATGCGGACACCTCTCCGAACGCGGCCAGCAGGACGGCCGGATCCGGGCCCTCGAGCACGGTCGGCTTGGCGAGTCCGTCGAGCACGATGAACCGGAGCAGGTTGCCGCGCGACTTCTTGTCGACCTTCATGGTCTCCAGAAGCTTGGGCCACTGGTCGCCGCGGTAGGTGAGCGGCAGTCCGACCGACTCGAGGACCGAACGGTGCCGGTCGGCGGTCGCGTCGTCCAACCGCCCCGCGAGACGGCCGAGTTCGGCGGCGAAGACCATGCCGACCGAGACCGCCGCGCCATGGCGCCACTTGTAGCGCTCGTTCTTCTCGATCGCGTGGGCGAGGGTGTGGCCGTAGTTGAGGATCTCGCGAAGCCCGGATTCCTTCAGGTCGTTGGAGACGACCTCCGCCTTGACCCGGATGGAGCGCTCGATCAGCTCGGCCGTGTGCGGCCCGGCCGGTGTGCGGGCGCCCTCGGGGTCCGCCTCGACCAGGTCGAGGATGGCCGGATCGGCGATGAAGCCCGCCTTGATGATCTCGGCCATGCCACTGACGTAGTCGTGGACGGGGAGCGAGTCCAGCGCGCCGAGGTCGCACAGCACCCCGGCCGGCGGGTGGAAGGCCCCGACAAGGTTCTTGCCCTCGGCGGTGTTGATGCCCGTCTTGCCGCCGACGGCCGCGTCGACCATGGCGAGCACCGTGGTCGGCACGGCGATCCAGCGCACTCCACGCAGCCAGGTCGCGGCGACGAACCCGGCCAGATCGGTGGTGGCCCCGCCGCCGACGCCGACGATGACATCGCTGCGGGTGAAGCCGGTCTGGCCGAGGGCCTTCCAGCAGTACGCGGCGACCTCGACGGTCTTGGCCTCCTCAGCATTGGGCACCTGGATGGCCACGGCCTCGTACCCCTGGTCGGCGAGGTCCTGGCGGACCGCCTCGCCGGTCTCGGCAAGCGCCTCGGGGTGAATGACCGCCACACGTCCCCTACCTCCGGCGGGGGGACCCCCAGCCCGGCCGATGAGCCCGGGCAGCTCGCCGAGGAGCTGTCGGCCGACCAGCACCTCGTACGGGTCGGAGCCTTCCGTACCGCCGACCTGGATACGGGTCACAGCCTGGTCCGTCATGCCTGCTTCTCCAGCTTCAGGGCGTCGAGGACTGCTTGCGCGACCTCTTCGGGGGTGCGGTCGTCCGTGGCGACGACAACGCGGGCGACTTCGGTGTACAGCGGGCGGCGTGCGTCCATCAGCTCGCGCCACTGGCGCCGCGGATTGACGGCGAGCAGCGGGCGCGCCTGGTTGAGGCCGACCCGCCTGACCGCCTCCTCCACGTCCAGCGAGAGATAGACGACGGGCAGCCCGGTCAGCAGCTTGCGGGTCGAGTCGTCGAGGATCGCGCCACCGCCGAGGGCGAGCACGCCCGGGTGCTCGGCGACCGCGGCCTGTACGGCCTGCCGCTCGAGCTCACGGAAGTACGGCTCGCCCTCGTCGACGAAGATGTCCGAGATCTCCCGGCCCTGGGCCGCGACGATGTCGGCGTCGGTGTCCCGGTAGGGCACGTCGAGCCGCTGCGCGAGCAGCTCGCCCACGGTGGACTTGCCCGAGCCCATGGGCCCGACCAGGACGATCAGCGGGACGTTCACCGGATGTGGAGGTTGTCGAGGTAGGACTGGACGTTGCGGCGGGTCTCGGTCACGCTGTCGCCGCCGAACTTCTCCGCGACCGCGTCCGCCAGCACCAGCGCGACCATCGCCTCCGCGACGATCCCCGCGGCCGGGACCGCGCACACGTCGGAGCGCTGGTGGTGGGCCTGAGCCACCTCGCCGGTGGCCACATCCACCGTGGCGAGAGCACGCGGCACCGTCGCGATCGGCTTCATCGCCGCCCGTACGCGCAGCAGCTCACCCGTCGACATACCGCCCTCGGTGCCGCCGGAACGGCCGGACGCGCGCCGGATGCCGTCCTCGCCCGGAACGATCTCGTCGTGCGCCTTCGAACCCGGCACCCGCGCCAGCTCGAACCCGTCCCCGACCTCGACACCCTTGATCGCCTGGATGCCCATCAGGGCGGCGGCGAGTCGCGCGTCCAGACGACGGTCCCAGTGCACATGAGAGCCCAGCCCCACCGGTACGCCGTACGCGAGGACCTCCACCACACCACCCAGGGTGTCGCCGTCCTTGTGCGCCTGGTCGATCTCCGCGATCATCGCCTTCGACGCGTCCGCGTCCAGGCAGCGCACCGGATCCTCGTCCAGCTGCTCGACATCGGCAGGGGTCGGGTACACACCGTACGGAGCCTTCGCCGACGCCAGCTCGATGACGTGGGAGACGATCTCGATCCCTGCGGTCTCCTTCAGGTACGAGCGGGCCACCGCGCCGAGTGCGACCCGCGCCGCCGTCTCGCGGGCGCTCGCCCGCTCCAGGATCGGCCGGGCCTCGTCCAGCGCGTACTTCTGCATGCCTGCCAGGTCCGCATGCCCGGGACGCGGCCGGGTCAGCGGCGCGTTACGCGCCAGCTGAGCGAGCTCGTCGGGATCGACCGGGTCCGCGGCCATGACCTTCTCCCACTTCGGCCACTCCGTGTTGCCCACCATGACCGCCACCGGCGAGCCCATCGTCAGCCCATGCCGTACCCCGCCCAGGAAGGTGACCTCGTCGCGCTCGAACTTCATCCGTGCGCCGCGCCCATAGCCCAGGCGCCGCCGGGCGAGGTGGTCCGCCACCATCTCCGTGGTGATGGGCACACCGGCGGGAAGACCCTCCAGCGTCGCCACCAATGCGGGTCCGTGCGACTCCCCCGCCGTCAGCCAACGCAACCTGCTCAACGGTGCTCCTCCTGCTCGCGCCTGGAACTGCGACGGCGCGACCGGGTGCGCGGCCCTGGCCCGCCACCCCCGATCCTCCCACGTCCGGCGCCATGAACCGGTCTACGGTCCAGCAACCGGACGCCCGTGCGGTCAGTCCCCGTCGGCGTCGGGACGCCTCGGGGGCGCGTACGAGCCGAGACAGTCGGCACCGCGGCCCTGTCCGTACTGGGCGGCGGCATGGATGGGACGGCCCGCACGGACCGCCCTGCAGTACTGGATACGGCGCCAGACCTGCACGGCACCGAGGGACACGAGCCATGCCGCGATCAACGAGAGCACGGTCCACTCGACCCAGTCCGGCAGCAAGGACAGAATCGCGCGGACGACACTTCCGCCCGTCGACGCCTGCGGCTGCCCGTACTCCACGTCTGTCCCCCCACCTTCGTTTCGGATCCAGCGGATCCTAACGAGCCGCGAGCGCCCGCTCCCCGGCGGCCCGCATGGCCGCCAGCGGGGCGGGGGCGCGGCCCGTCATCTGCTCGACCTGGAGTACGGCCTGGTGAACCAGGAGATCGAGACCGCCGACGACGGCTCCGCCCCGTGCCGGCCACGCGGCGGCCAAGGCCGTCGGCCACGGCTCGTACAGCACGTCGAACAGCGTCCCCGGCCGCTCGGGCACCTCGGCCGCGAGGTCGTCGGTGGCGCCGGCCGGGGTGGTGGCGATGACCAGTGGCGCCGACAGCGCCGCGTCCGCCTCGGCCCAGTCGGCGATATGCACCTCGACGCCGAGCCGCCGGCCCCAGCCGCGCATCTCGTCGGCCCGGGCGGCGCTGCGGACATACGCGGTGACCGGTCCCGTACAGATCCGCGAGAGCGCGGCGAGCGCGGACGAGGCCGTCGCTCCCGCGCCCAGCACGGCGGCCGAGTCGACCTTGTCGACTCCGCGCTCGCGCAGTGCGGCGATCATCCCGGGGATATCGGTGTTGTCGCCGATGCGGCGGCCGTCATCGGTGAAGACGACGGTGTTGACGGCCTCCACCGAGGCCGCGGTGTCGCTGATGCCGTCGAGCAACGGCAGGATCGCGCGCTTGAGCGGCATGGTCAGCGAGAGACCGGCCCAGGAGCTGTCGAGCCCGTCCAGGAATCCGGGGAGCGCGGCCTCGTCCACCTCGAACCGGTCGTACGACCAGTGGGCGAGGCCGAGTTCCGCGTAAGCCGCGCGGTGCAGCACCGGGGAGAGCGAGTGGGCGATGGGCGATCCGAGAACCGCCGCCCGCCGCGTCGGAGTGCTCACTGGCCGTTCTTTCCCTGCTGTGCTTCGTACTTCTTGCGGTTGCGCTCGTGCTCCTCGTTGGTGACCGCGAAGAGCGTCTTGTCCGCGGTGACCGACACGAAGTAGTACCACGGGCCGGGCTCGGGCTTCAGAGCCGAGCTGAAGGCGACCTGACCCGGGTTCCCGATCGGTCCCGGCGGCAGCCCCTTGATGTCGTACGTGTTGTACGGATCCTTGATCTTCCGCAGATTGTCGACGGCACCGAGGTCGAGCTTGCTGTCGCCCTTGATGTAGTTGATCGTCGAGTCGAACTCGAGCCGCCCGACCGTCTCGGCGTTGTTCGGCTTGAGCCGGTTGTAGACGACCCGCGAAACCTTCTCGAAGTCCTGTTTGTACTTGCCCTCGGCCTGTACGAGGCTGGCGACGGTGATCACCTGGAGCGGCGACTTCAGGCCCAGCCTGGCGGCCTCGGCCTTGAGGTCCGTCTTGCCGAACTCCTCGTTGGCGCGGGCCACCATCTTCCGCAGCACGGCCTCCGGCTTCATGCCCTTGGCGACGGGATAGCTCGCCGGGAACAGGAAGCCTTCGAGCGGATCCTTGATGTCCGGGTTGTCGTCGGCCCAGGACGGCAGGCCGAGCTTCTTGGCGTTGGCCTCGGCGGCAGCCTTGGTGGTGCCGGCCTTGACCTCGAGGCGCTTGTCGATCTGTTCGTAGACCCAGAGGTTTCGTTTGCCCTCGGGAATGATCAGGTTGTTGCGGCTGACCGGGTCGAGCATCAACGCGAAGGCGCTCGCTCCGGACATCTGCTTCTTCAGGAGGTAGACGCCCGCCTGGACCGACTTGCCCTTGGGATCGCTGTTCGCGGCCGCCACGAAGGCACCTGCGCTCTTGACGACACCGGCCTCCTTGAGGATGGCACCGATCTCGCTCAGGCCCGCGCCTTTGGGGATCTCGACCTGCGCCGAGCCGGATCCCTTGCCCGCGTAGTCCTCGGGCGCACCGAACTGGCCCTGCCAGAACTGGTAGCCGAAGTAGCCGACGCCGCCCAGGCCGCCGGTCAGGACGAGCGCGACGACCAGGCACGCGCAGCCGTTCTTGTTCTTCTTCTTGGTCTTGCCGCGGCGCTCACGGCCGCCGCCCCGGCGCGACTCGCTCGGGTCGTCGTCGTATTCGCCGTCGTCGTCACGGCCGTCGTCGCCGGTGAAGAAGGGGTGGGTCTCCTCCTGCGGCGCCTCGGCCCCCCAGTCGGGCTCCGGCTCCGGCGCGCGCCGGCCCGGGGGCTGCGGCGGCGGGTAGGCATCGGGCGTGGCGTAGTAGTCGGCTTCCTGCTGGCTGCCGTAGCCGGGCTGCTGGCCGCCGTAGGGGTCGGCGGGGTTCGCTCCGTACGGCATGGCGGCGTGCTGGCCGGTGTCCCAGCCGCCGTCGTACTGCTGCTGGGGGTACTGCTGCTGGGGGTACTGCTGCGGCTGCGGGGCGTACTGCTGCTGATCGTCGTACTGCTGCTGGTACGGATCCTGGGTGCCGTACTGCTGCGGCTGCTGCGGGTACTGCTGCTGCGGCTGGCCGCCGTACGGACTCTGGCCGGCTGCGGCCTGCTGTCCTCCCCATCCCTGGTCCCCGTACAAAGGGTCCTCGGGATGCCACGGTTCGGAGCCAGGGCTCCGGCCATACTCAGTCATCGATCCCCTAGCGGCCGCGAGGCAGGTATCGCACGGTCCCGCCTCTTTGCTGTGCGGCAGCTGTTCGAACACCGCCGCATCGCGCGGAACGTTACCGTATCGCGATCAGACAACCTGTTAGACGCCCTCGCCGGGTGCCTCACCAGACGCCCGTTCGGACTCCAGAGCGTTCTGGAGGATAACCACAGCGGCAGCCTGGTCGATGACGGAACGGCCCTTTTTGGACTTAACTCCCGAGGCGCGCAGCCCCTGACTGGCCGTCACTGTGGTCATCCTCTCGTCGACCAGTCGGACCGGCGTGGGGGCGATGGTTTGGGCGAACTCCTGGGCGAAACCGCGGATCTTCACCGCGGCCGGGCCCTCCCCGCCGCTGAGCGAGCGGGGCAGGCCGACCACGACCTCAATCGGTTCGTACTCCTCGACGAGCTGCTTCAGCCGCCGGTGGGCGGCCGGGACATCGCGTCCCGGCACGGTCTCCACCGGAGTGGCGAGGACCCCGTCGGGGTCGCACGAGGCGACCCCGATACGGGCGTCCCCGACATCCAGCGCCAGGCGTCGGCCCCTGCGCATCAGGCACCTTCCTGACTGTTCGCTTCTCCGACCGGGCAGCGCAGAGGTACGGCCGTCGTCGCCGACTGCGGCCCGGCGACTGCGCGGTCGTCGCTCACGAGATCTCGCTGACGAGACGCTCGACGGCGGCCACGGCGTCACCGATGCCGTCCGCGTTCTGGCCGCCGCCCTGGGCGACGTCCGGCTTGCCGCCACCGCCGCCGCCGAGGGTCTTGGCGGCGGTACGTACCAGGTCACCGGCCTTGAGACCGCGCTCGCGGGCGGCCTCGTTGGTGGCGATGACGGTCATCGGGCGGCCGTTCACCACGGTGAACAGGGCCACGACGGCCGGGCGGTCGCCCGGGATGCGGCCGCGTACATCGAGCACCAGCTTGCGCAGGTCGTCGGCGGAGGTGCCGTCCGGCACCTGACCGGTGACCAGGGCCACGCCCCGTACGTCCTGGGCGCCCGAGGCGAGACCGGCGGCGGCGGCGAGCACCTTCTCCGCGCGGAACTTCTCGATCTCCTTCTCGGCGTCCTTCAGCTTGGCGAGCATGCCCGAGATCTTCTCGGGGAGCTCGTCGGGACGGCCCTTGACCAGCTCTTGGAGCTGGGCGACGACCGTGTGCTCCCGGGCGAGGAAGTTGTAGGCGTCGACGCCGACGAGGGCTTCGATCCGGCGCACACCGGAGCCGATCGAGGACTCGCCGAGCAGCTTCACCAGACCCAGCTGGGCGGTGTTGTGGACGTGCGTGCCGCCGCACAGCTCCTTGGAGAAGTCGCCGATGGTGACGACGCGCACCCGCTCGCCGTACTTCTCGCCGAACTCGGCGATGGCGCCCTGCTTCTTGGCCTCGTCGATGCTCATGATCTCGGCCTGGACGTCGAGTTCACGGGCGAGCACTTCGTTGATCTTCTGCTCGACGTCGGTGAGGACCGTGCCGGGGACGGCGGCGGGCGAGCCGAAGTCGAAGCGGAAGCGGCCCGGCGAGTTCTCCGAACCGGCCTGGGCGGCGGTCGGGCCGAGGGCGTCGCGCAGCGCCTGGTGCGTGAGGTGCGTGGCGCTGTGGGCTCGGGCGATGGCGCGGCGGCGCTTGATGTCGATGGCGGCGTAGGCGGAGGCCCCGACCGTCACCTCGCCGACCTGTACCGAGCCCTTGTGCACGAAGACGCCGGGGACCGGCTGCTGGACGTCCCGGATCTCGATGACGGCGCCCGTGTCGAGCTTGATGCGGCCCTGGTCGGCGAGTTGGCCGCCGCCCTCGGCGTAGAAGGGGGTGCGGTCGAGTACGACCTCGACCTCGTCGCCCTCGGTGGCGGCGGGCGACGGGACTCCGTCGACCAGCAGGCCGACGACTGTCCCCTCGCCCTCGGTGAAGTTGTAGCCGGTGAACTGGGTGGAACCGGCGGCGTCGGCGACCTCGCGGTAGGCGGACAGATCGGCGTGACCGGTCTTCTTGGCCTTGGCGTCGGCCTTGGCGCGCTCCCGCTGCTCCTTCATCAGACGACGGAAGCCGTCCTCGTCCACCGAGAGGCCCTGCTCGGCGGCCATCTCCAGGGTGAGGTCGATCGGGAAGCCCCAGGTGTCGTGGAGCAGGAAGGCCTTGTCGCCGGCCAGGACCGAGCCGCCGGCGGCCTTGGTCTCGGTGACGGCGGTGTCGAGGATGTTGGTGCCGCCCTTGAGGGCCTTGAGGAAGGCGGCCTCCTCGGCGAGGGCGACGCTCTCGATCCGCTTGCGGTCGGTGATCAGCTCCGGGTACTGCTGGCCCATCGTCTTGATCACGACATCGATGAGGTCGGCGACGACCGGGCCGGTGGCGCCCATCAGCCGCATATTGCGGATGGCGCGGCGCATGATGCGGCGCAGCACATAGCCGCGGCCCTCGTTGCCGGGGGTGACGCCGTCGCCGATGAGCATCACGGAGGTACGGATGTGGTCGGCGACCACGCGCAGCGAGACGTCGGTGTCGTGCTTGTCGCCGTAGCGCACGCCCGTCAGCTCGGTGGCCTTGTCCATGACGACGCGCAGGGTGTCGGTCTCGTACATGTTCTGTACGCCCTGCAGGATCATGGCGAGGCGCTCGAGGCCGAGACCGGTGTCGATGTTCTTCGACGGCAGGTCGCCGAGGATCGGGAAGTCCTCCTTGCCCTCGCCGGCGCCGCGCTCGTACTGCATGAAGACGAGGTTCCAGATCTCCACGTAGCGCTCGTCGTTGACGGCCGGGCCGCCCTCGACGCCGAACTCCGGGCCCCGGTCGTAGTTGATCTCCGAGCAGGGGCCACAGGGGCCGGGGACGCCCATGGACCAGAAGTTGTCCTTCTTGCCCAGGCGCTGGATGCGCTCGGCCGGGACGCCGATCTTGTCGCGCCAGATCGACTCGGCCTCGTCGTCGTCGAGGTAGACGGTGATCCAGAGACGCTCGGGGTCGAGACCGTAACCACCGTCCGCCACGGAGCCGGTGAGCAGCTCCCAGGCGTACTTGATGGCGCCTTCCTTGAAGTAGTCGCCGAAGGAGAAGTTGCCGCACATCTGGAAGAACGTGCCGTGCCGGGTGGTCTTGCCGACCTCTTCGATGTCCGGCGTACGTACGCACTTCTGCACGCTGGTGGCGCGCGGGGCGGGCGGCTTGGCCTCACCCAGGAAGTACGGCTTGAAGGGCACCATGCCCGCGTTGACCAGCAGCAGAGTCGGGTCGTCCGCGATGAGCGACGCCGAAGGGACGACGGTGTGACCGCGCTCCTCGAAGAAGCTCAGCCAGCGGCGGCGAATTTCAGCCGACTCCATCAGTGGTCCTCATTCCGGTTGTTCGAGTTGTAGGAGTGCCTGTTGTAGGAGTGCTTGTTGTCGGAGGGCTCGGCGGGATCGATCGCTGCCATGCGTCGCTGCCTGGGCAGTTCGGGGTCGCGCGATGCCTCCAGGCCGAGCGCTTCGCCCAGTTCGGCCTCGCGCTGGACCATGCCGGCCCTGACGTCGAGTGCGAAGTCCTTGAGCCGGTGACCCGCGTCGATCGCCTTGTTCGCCGCCTGCGCGGCGAGGCTCTCGGGGGTCAGCTGCCTGAGCTTGCGGTTGACCTTGGTGGTGGCCCAGACGCCGGCTGCGGCGCCTGCGGTGAACCAGAACGTACGGCGGAACATCGCGCCTAGCCTCTCCGCTTCTTTCGCCGGGCGGCCGGCACCGTGCGGCCGACGATCACCGTTCGACGGGACTGTGCGGCAGGCTCGTCGTCGCTCTTGCGGCTCATGGCCCGGCGTACGCCGTATCCGAACGCAGCGACCTTGACCAGCGGGCCGCCGAAGGTCGAGGCGACCGTCGTGGAGAGCGCGGAGGCGTTGGACGTGACCTCCTGGACGTCCGTCGCGATGGCGTCGACCCGGTCGAGCTGGGTCTGTGCGGAGCGCACCGTCGCGGAGGCGTCGGCGAGCAGCGGCACTGCCTGCTCGGTCACGTCCGCCACGAGTTTGGTAGTCGCCCGGAGCGTCTGGGCCAGCCTCACCAGCACCACGGCGAGGAAGGAGACCAGGATCGCCCAGAAGACGGCCACCAGGATCCCGGCAACCTCTCCACCGGTCACTCTGCACCGCTCTCTGCTCGTCGATGGATACCTCGAAAATCGTCCTCCGACCCTATCGCGCCCAGGGTCGCACCCCATACCGCATTGCCGCTGCACCGGTCCGTACGCCCGGCGGCCCCGGAAACGCGAGAGCCCGCCGCTCGCCCACCGGGAAGGGCGGGGAAGCGGCGGGCTGAAGCGCTGAGCGCTACGCCTGGATCAGCGGGCGTAGTACTCGACGACCAGCTGCTCGTCGCAGATGACCGGAACTTCCTTGCGGTTCGGGTCACGGTCCAGGCGGAACGCCAGGGCCTTCAGGTTGACCTGCAGGTAGCGCGGGGTCTCGCCGTCGGCGGCGAAGCCACCCTCGCGCGCGACCTGGAACAGGGCCTTGTCGCGGGAGCGCTCGCGGACCATCACGACGTCGTCGGGACGGACGCGGAAGGACGGCTTGTCGACCTTGCCGCCGTTGACCTCGATGTGGCCGTGGACGACCATCTGACGGGCCTGGTAGATGGTGCGGGCGATGCCCGAACGCAGGACCAGGGCGTCGAGGCGGCGCTCGAGCTCGATGACCAGCGCCTCGCCCGTCTTGCCCTCGGCCTTACGGGCGCGGTCGTAGGCGCGCGCCATCTGGCGCTCGCTGATGTCGTACTGGGCGCGCAGACGCTGCTTCTCGAGCAGACGGACCTTGTAGTCCGAGTTCTGCTTGCGACCGCGGCCGTGCTCGCCCGGCGGGTAGGGGCGGGCTTCGAAGTACTTGACGGCCTTCGGCGTCAGCGCGATACCGAGCGCGCGAGACTTCTTGACCTTGGGACGCGACTGGTTAGGCACGTTCTCCAGACCTCCGTTGTAGGTTAGGTTAGGCTCACCTTACTCAAGGAGATCGCATGTCTCGCCCTGGGAACACCAAGCGCATCACGGACAGCACAATGAACGTCGACGCATCTGAAGGCGTCGAGGCGACGGAGGTCCGATCAGCTCATGGTCAGCCGCGTCCCAGCGGGCTTGAAATCGCGCGGATGCCGTCAGCAGCCGAGCGCACACGAACTCTCGTACAGAGTACATGCTCCGCGGTGCTGCTCATCGCCGGGGTCGAGGCCGCACGCCCCGAGCAGCTGGCGCCGCAGGCGCGGGCCGTGGGCACGGACGGCGAGGTCTTCCTGCTGTTTCCGGCCGATTCACCGGCCGTACGCGCCGCCACACACGCCCAGGACGACGAGCTCTCCGCTGTGCTGGAGATCACCGATGTCGCGCCGGTCTCGGTCCCCCATCGTATCCGCGGCCGCGCCTGGGTCTCCGGCTGGCTCACCTGCGTGCCGGGCCTCGCGGAGCCCGGCGGCATGATGCTGCGGCTCGAGGTGGGCGATCTGTACGTCGACGATCTGTGGGGTGCCTCGGGCGTCGAGGCGGAGGACTTCGCGCGCGCGTCCGTCGACCCTCTCGTCGCGCACGAGACGGAGCTGCTGCAGCATCTGGACTCCGCGCACAGCGACCAGGTGCAGCGGCTCGGCGAACTGCTCGGCGAGCGGGCGGACGGGAAGTGCGCGAACGACCGGCGAGCGGTGCCGCTGGCGCTGGACCGGTTCGGGCTGCGGGTGCGGTTCGTCGGCGAGCGCTGCTTCGACGCGCGCTTCGACTTCCCCACACCGGTGCGCGACGTCACCGAACTGCGCCGGGCCATGCGCACGCTCTTCGAGGCCGCCTCGCAGCCATCCGGCCCGACCGGCGATTGAGAAGAACCGGAAGTCGGGGCCCGGCTACTCCCCGCGCAACCGCTCGCGGACCTTCTGCACCACGTCCGCGTAACGCGCCTCCGCGCCGTATCGCGTCGGTTCGTAGTACCGCTTGCCCTGCACCGCGTCCGGGGCGTACTGCTGCGCGGCGATCCCGCCCGGCACATCGTGCGGATAGACATAGCCCTGGGCATGGCCGAGCTTGGCCGCGCCCTTGTAGTGGCCGTCGCGCAGATGCGGCGGGACCGCCCCGGCGAGCCCGGCCCGCACATCGGCGAGAGCCGCTCCGATCGCCGTCGTGGCGGCATTCGACTTCGGGGCCAGCGCCAGCGCGATGGTGGCGTGGCTGAGGGTGAGCGCGGCCTCGGGGAAGCCGATCATGGCCACGGCCTGGGCGGCGGCGACCGCGGTCGGCAGGGCCGTCGGGTCGGCGAGGCCGATGTCCTCGCTCGCCGAGATCATCAGCCGCCGGGCAATGAAACGCGGGTCTTCCCCGGCCTCGATCATCCGGGCCAGATAGTGCAGTGCCGCGTCCACGTCGGAGCCGCGGATGGACTTGATCAGGGCGCTCGCCACGTCGTAGTGCTGATCGCCGTCCCGGTCGTACTTCACCGCCGCGCGGTCGACCGTCTCCTCCAGGGTCTGGAGGCTGATCTCCTTCTCGCCCTTGTCGAGCGCGGCGCCGGCGGCCGCCTCCAGCGCGGTCAGCGCCCGGCGGGCGTCGCCGCCCGCGATCCGCAGCAGATGCGCCTCGGAGTCCTCGGGAAGTGCGACCGCGCCGCCCAGGCCGCGCTCCTCGGTGAGCGCCCGGTGCAGCAGGCCGCTCAGATCCTCGTCGGTGAGCGATTCCAGCGTGAGCAGCAGGGAGCGGGAGAGCAGCGGAGAGATGATCGAGAAGTACGGATTCTCGGTGGTGGCGGCGATCAGCGTCACCCACCGGTTCTCCACGGCGGGCAGCAGGGAATCCTGCTGGGCCTTGGAGAAGCGGTGGATCTCGTCGAGGAAGAGGACGGTCTCCTTGCCGAAGCCACCCGCGGCCCGGCGGGCGCCGTCGATGACCGCCCGTACTTCCTTGACGCCCGCTGTGATCGCGGAGAGCTCGACAAAGCGTTTGTTGGTCGCCTTGGAGACGACATACGCGAGGGTCGTCTTGCCGATGCCCGGCGGGCCCCAGAGGATCACCGAGGACGCTCCGGCCGGCCCGCCGCCGCCCTCGCCCACCAGTCGGCGCAGCGGCGATCCGGGCTTCAACAGATGCTGCTGACCGACGACTTCGTCGAGGGTGCGCGGGCGCATCCGTACGGCCAGAGGGCTGCTGGACGGATCCTTCTCCTGGCGTTCTTCCGCTGCGGCGGTAAAGAGGTCGGGCTCCACGCTGTGCAGCCTATGCCAGGGGTCTGACAGTGCCCCGTGGCCGGGTCAGCCGGTCCAGAAGTCCCACCAGCGGGTCAGGATCAGCATCCCGATGATCCCGATCCACAGCACCGGCGGCATCCAGTGGAACTCCAGGAGCCCCTTCCGCAGACCCTCAGGGACCCGGATGATCCGGTGCTCGATGTTGTGCACGGTGACGTAGCAGAACATGACGATCGTGGCGACCCACGCCAGCGAGCACCAGAGGCACAGCGAGTTGATCTCGTACAGCGACTGGTACTGCAGCCACGTGCAGAAACCCACCCCGAACAGACACCCGGCATGGAGACCCAGCCAGTACCAGCGCCGGTACCGCGCCCCCGCCAGCAGCGCCACCCCGATCGCGATCACCATCGAGTACGCCACCAGCCCCAGCATCGGATTCGGAAACCCGAACGCCGACGCCTGCTCACTTTTCATGATGTTCCCGCAGGAAACGACCGGATTCAGACTGCACCCCGGCGTGAAACCGGGGTCCTCCAGCAGCTTGAACTTGTCGATCGTGATCACCCACGAAGCCAGCAGACCCGCCGCCCCCGTGATCACAAGCAGCCAGGCGAAGGGCCGGCTGCCGCCGATCGTGCCCTTGGAGCCGTTGTCCTGCTCGGAGGACACGTCGTCTACCGCTGCAGTCGTCATATCGCCGTTCCGTCGCTGAGTTGGCTGCTGGAGCACGGTCATTCTGCCGCACCGGTACCCGTGTCCACCGTTCGATGGACATAAGGAAGTACGTACGGTCGTACCGCGGGACTCAGCGTGAGCGGTCAACGGCTCGGGAGCCCCAGGGAAGGGCGAGGCGGGGGAAAGCCCGCGGCCCGGGTGCGCCAAGCGCACCCGGGCCGGTCAGGGCTGTGCCGTCAGGCCAGGCGTGAGCGCAGTGTGTCGAGCACCGCGTCCAGCGCCACCGGCGACTGCTCGCCGGACTCCATGTCCTTCAGCTGGACCACGCCCTCCGCCAGATCACGCTCACCCGCGACGAGCGTGAACCGCGCACCCGAACGGTTCGCGCTCTTCATCGCACCCTTCAGGCCCTTCCCCCCGTACGAGAAGTCCGCCGCCACGCCCGCCCTGCGCAGCTCGGTCACCACGCCGAACAGCACGCGCCGCGCCTCCTCGCCCAGCGGCACCGCGAACACGCTCGTGCTGGCGCGGAGTTCGAGCTCGATGCCCTCCGCCTCCAGTGCCAGGACCGTACGGTCCACGCCCAGTGCCCAGCCGACCGACGGCAGCGCCGGGCCGCCGATCATCTCGGAGAGGCCGTCGTAACGGCCGCCGCCACCCACCGCGGACTGGGAACCGAGGCCGTCGTGGACGAACTCGAAGGTCGTGCGGGTGTAGTAGTCGAGCCCGCGCACCAGCTTCTCGTCGTCCTCGTACCCAACCCCCGCCGCGCTCAGCAGCTCGCGCACCTCCTCGTGGTACGCCTTGCACGCGTCGCACAGGTAGTCGCGCAGCATGGGCGCGCCCACCAGCTGCTTCTGGACCTCCGGGCGCTTGTCGTCGAGTACCCGCAGCGGGTTGATGTCGACGCGACGGCGGGTGTCCTCGTCCAGGTCGAGCCCGCGCAGGAAGCCCTGCAGCGCGTCCCGGTAGACGGGACGGCACTCCTTGTCGCCCAGCGAGTTCAGCAGGATGCGGAACTGGCGCAGGCCGAGCGAGCGGTACGCCTGGTCGGCCAGGATGATCAGCTCGGCGTCGAGCGCCGGGTCCTCCGCGCCGATCGCCTCGGCGCCGACCTGCGAGAAGTGCCTGTAGCGGCCCTTCTGCGGGCGCTCGTAGCGGTAGTACGAGCCCGAGTACCAGAGCTTGACCGGCAGATTGCCGATCCGGTGCAGATTGGCCTCCAGCGCCGCACGCAGCACCGACGCGGTGCCTTCGGGGCGCAGCGCGAGCTTGTCGCCGCCCTTGGTCTCGAAGGCGTACATCTCCTTGGTCACGATGTCGGTGGACTCACCGACACCGCGCGCGAACAGTTCGACGTCCTCGAAGCCGGGCGTCTCGATATAGCCGTAGCCGGAGTTCTTCAGCGGCGCGGAGATCGCCTCGCGCACCGCCAGATACTTCGCGGAGTCCGGCGGGATCAGGTCGTACGTGCCCTTGGGGGCCTGAAAGGTGCTCACGGAATCTCTCGTCACATTCCTCGTCGGGGAGCTTCGGCGCTCCCGAGGCCGGCGGCCACGTCCCGCAGATACGGGTTGGTGGCACGCTCGCGGCCGATGGTCGTCTGGGAGCCGTGGCCGGACAGCACCACGGTCGAGTCGTCGAGGGGCAGGCACACGCGCGCCAGCGACTCGAGCATCTCTTCCATGTCGCCACCGGGCAGGTCCGTGCGTCCGATGGAGCCGGCGAAGAGCAGATCGCCCGAGAAGAAGACCGACGGGATCTCATCGGTCTCGGGCATCCGGAACGTCACCGACCCCTTGGTATGGCCGGGCGCATGCGCGACCGACAAGTCGAGACCGGCGAGGCGCAGCCCGCTGCCGTCGGCCAGTTCCTTGACGTCGTCCGGCTCTCCCACGGTCAGCTCGCCCATCAGCGGCATCCCGATCGACCGGCCGAGCGCCTTCTCGGGGTCGCTCATCATGTACCGGTCCGCGGGGTGGATCCACGCAGGCACGTCGTGGGCTCCGCACACCGGGACGACGGAGGCGACATGATCGATGTGGCCATGGGTGAGGATGACGGCGACGGGCTTGAGCCGATGCTTCTTGAGCGCTTCCTCGACGCCTTCCGTGGCCTGGTGGCCCGGGTCGATGATCACGCACTCCTCGCCTGCGGCCGGGGCGACCAGATAACAGTTGGTCCCCCAGGCCCCGGCGGGGAACCCGGCAATAAGCACGATCGTCCTCGGTGTGTGTGGTTGTCGAGAGGGGTGTTGCTGTGTCGAAATGCAGCAGATCAGAGCCTACCGGCGCAGCTCGTCCCACAGCCAACCCGTATACGGTACGGGGCAAACTCGACCCGTCGGCATCACCCGGCGTACGACGTACAAGGAGAAGACTCGGTGGTCAGCAGCGATCAGCGACGGCGGCAGCTCGCCAGGGAGAAGTTCCAGCGCCAGCAGGAGCGCCGGGTACAGGCCCGGAAGAAGAAGCAGCGGTACACGGTCGTCGCGGCCGTACTCGCCGTGGTGCTCGCCGCGGGCGCAGCCGCCTATGCCTCGATCGGGCTGTCCGACGGGGACACCAAGGCGAATGACTCCGCGGGAGACAAGCAGTCCCCCAGTGCCACCCCCTCGAAGACCGGGAGTCCCGAGCCGGCGATGTCGATCGACAAGACGGCGAAGTACTCGATGTCGCTCAAGACGAACCGGGGCGAGATCAAGATCGCGATGGACGCGGCGAAGACCCCGCACACCGTGAACTCCTTCAAGTCCCTCGCGGACAAGGGCTACTTCAACGGCACGAAGTGCCACCGGCTGACCACGGATGGCATCTTCGTGCTGCAGTGCGGCGACCCGAAGGGCGACGGCACCGGCGGCCCCGGCTACACGATCCCGGACGAGAATCTGACCGCGCTGGGCAAGGCGGGCGCCGACGGCACCGTGACGTTCCCGGCCGGGACGGTGGCGATGGCCAATACCGGCCAGCCGCACTCCGGCGGCAGTCAGTTCTTCCTTGTCTACAAGGAGACAAAGCTGCCGCCGAGCTACTCGCCGTTCGGAAAGATGGACGCCGCGGGCCTGAAGGTCGTGCAGGACGTGGCGAAGGCCGGCGTCGCCGGCGGAGCGAAGGACGGGGCCCCGAAGACGGCTGTCACCATTGAGAAGGCGGCCGTCCCCAAGGTGTGAGCCGGGGAATTTCGGCCGCGCTGAGTGCGGACAGCCGGGCGGCCGGTCGCCTAGATTGGCGTTGTGCAGCGCGGCCGGCTTCGCGTTGCGGGAGGACGGGCGAGGCCCGTCCAGGAAACTGTGGACGATGCCCGGGGGCGAACCCCTTCGCAGGCATCAGGTGGAGGAGGCGCTGTGAGCAGCGACCCGTGGGGCCGTGTCGACGAGACAGGCACCGTGTACGTGCGTACTGCCGATGGTGAAAAGGTCGTCGGATCGTGGCAGGCCGGCACTCCAGAGGAGGCGCTGGCCTACTTCGAGCGCAAGTACGAGGGCTTGGTGGTCGAGATCGGCCTCCTCGAGCGGCGGGTGAAGACCACCGATCTCTCGGCCAAGGACGCCCAGACCGCCATCGACCATCTGCGACAGCAGGTGGACGAGCATCACGCCGTGGGTGATCTCGAGGCGCTGGGCAAGCGGCTCGACGCGCTTGTCGCGTCGGTCGAGAAGCGCCGCGAGGAGCGCAAGGTCCAGAAGGCGAAGCAGAACGACGAGGCGCGGCACGCCAAGGAGGCGCTGGTCAACGAGGCCGAGGAGCTGGCGCAGAGCGAGCAGTGGCGCGCGGCCGGCGAGCGGCTGCGCGCGCTGGTGGACACCTGGAAGGGCCTTCCGCGGCTCGACCGGAAGTCCGACGACGAGCTCTGGCACCGCTTCTCGCACGCCCGCTCGGCGTTCTCCAAGCGCCGCAAGGCGCACTTCGCCTCGCTGGACGCGCAGCGCGAGGAGGCCCGTAAGACCAAGGAAAAGCTGGTCGCCGAGGCCGAGTCGCTCTCCGGCTCCACCGACTGGGGCGTCACGGCCGCCCGCTACCGCGAGCTGATGGCGGAGTGGAAGGCCGCGGGCCGTGCACAGCGCGAGGCCGAGGACGATCTGTGGAACCGTTTCCGCGGCGCCCAGGACGTCTTCTTCGCCGCCCGCAGCGAGGTCTTCGCGGAGCGGGACGCCGAGCAGGGCGAGAACCTCAAGCTCAAGGAGGAGCTCGCCACGGAGGCCGAGAAGCTGGTGCCGGTGACCGATCTGAAGGCCGCACGTGCCGCCTTCCGGTCGATCAACGAGCGCTGGGAGGCCATCGGCCATGTGCCGCGGGACGCCCGTCCCAAGGTCGAGGGCCGGATGCACGCGGTGGAGCGGGCGCTGCAGGAGTCCGAGGAGAACGAGTGGCGCCGGACGAACCCTGAGGCGCGTGCGCGTGCCGCGGGTCTGACCGGTCAGCTGCAGGCGGCCGTGGACAAGCTGCGCGGCCAGATCGACGCGGCGCGCGCGGCGGGCAACAACGCGAAGGCCGACAAGCTCGCGAAGGAGCTGGAGGGGCGGCAGGCGCTGCTCGACCAGGCGCTGAAGGGCCTGGAGGAGTTCGGCGGCTAAGCGCTGCCGCGCGGTTCACGGAAAGGGCCTCCCGAACCGTCTGGTTCGGGAGGCCCTTTGCGCAGACTGGGGGCTCCGCCCTCAGACCCGCCCCCCTACGCCCTGCGGGCATGGGAGCCCCAGGTCCTCAAACGCCGGACGGGCTGGATTTGACTACGGGCGGCGCGCCGAGGTCACGCGGTATACGTCGTACACGCCCTCCACGCCGCGTACCGCCTTCAGCACGTGCCCGAGGTGCTTCGGGTCGCCCATCTCGAAGGTGAAGCGCGAGGTGGCCACCCGGTCACGGGAGGTCTGGACGGCCGCCGAGAGGATGTTGACGTGCTGGTCCGACAGCACGCGTGTGACGTCCGAGAGGAGCCGCGACCGGTCGAGCGCCTCGACCTGGATGGCGACCAGGAAGACCGAGGACTGGGTGGGGGCCCACTCGACCTCCAGGATGCGCTCGGGCTCCCGGGACAGTGACTCGACGTTGACACAGTCGCTGCGGTGCACCGATACGCCGCTGCCGCGCGTGACGAAGCCGATGATGGGGTCGCCGGGGACGGGCGTACAACAGCGGGCGAGCTTGACCCACACATCTTCGACGCCCTTGACGACCACGCCGGGATCGGCGCTGGAGCGGCGCTTGGAGCGGCCGCGCGAGGGCGGTGCGCTCTCGGCGATGTCCTCGTTGGCGGCCTCCTCGCCGCCGAGGGCCTGCACCAGCTTCTGTACGACGCCCTGCGCGGCGACATGGCCCTCGCCGATCGCCGCGTACAGGGACGAGATGTCGGGGTAGCGCATCTCGTGCGCGAGCGTGACGAGCGAGTCGCCGGTGAGGATGCGCTGGATCGGCAGGTTCTGTTTGCGCATGGCCCGCGCGATGGCGTCCTTGCCCTGCTCGATCGCCTCTTCGCGGCGCTCCTTGGAGAACCAGGCGCGGATCTTGTTGCGCGCCCGGGGGGACTTGACGAAGCCGAGCCAGTCGCGGGACGGGCCCGCGCCCTCGGCCTTGGAGGTGAAGACCTCCACCAGGTCGCCGTTGTCGAGGGTCGATTCGAGCGGCACCAGCCGCCCGTTGACCCGCGCCCCTATGGTGCGGTGGCCGACTTCCGTGTGGACGGCGTACGCGAAGTCGACGGGGGTGGCGCCCGCGGGCAGCGCTATGACGTCGCCCTTGGGTGTGAAGACGAAGACCTCGTTGCGGGAGAGGTCGAAGCGCAGCGACTCGAGGAATTCGCTGGGGTCCTCGGTCTCCTTCTGCCAGTCGAGCAGCTGGCGCAGCCACGCCATGTCATTGATGTGGTCGTCCTTGCCGGCCTTCTTCGGTACGTCGGTACGCACCTTGGAGGCACCGGCGGAGGGCTCCTGCTTGTACTTCCAGTGCGCGGCGATGCCGTACTCGGCGCGGCGGTGCATGTCGAACGTGCGGATCTGCAGCTCGACCGGCTTGCCGTTGGGACCGATCACCGTCGTGTGCAGCGACTGGTACATGTTGAACTTGGGCATCGCGATGTAGTCCTTGAACCGGCCGGGGACCGGATTCCATCGCGCATGGACCGTGCCGAGTGCCGCGTAGCAGTCGCGGACGGTGTCGACGAGGACGCGGATGCCCACCAGGTCGTAGATCTCCGCGAAGTCACGGCCGCGGACGATCATCTTCTGGTAGACGCTGTAGTAGTGCTTCGGCCGTCCGGTGACGGTGGCCTTGATACGGGCGGCGCGCAGATCGGACTGGACCTCGTCGGTCACTATGGCCAGGTACTCGTCGCGCTTGGGCGCCCGCTCGGCGACGAGCCGCACGATCTCGTCGTACATCTTGGGGTAGAGGATCGCGAAGGCGAGGTCCTCCAGCTCCCACTTGATGGTGTTCATGCCCAGCCGGTGCGCCAGCGGGGCGTAGATCTCAAGGGTCTCGCGGGCCTTCTTCTCCTGCTTCTCCCGCTTGAGATAGCGCATGGTGCGCATGTTGTGCAGCCGGTCGGCGAGCTTGATGACCAGGACGCGCGGGTCCTTGGCCATGGCGACGACCATCTTGCGCACGGTCTCGGCCTGCGCGGCCTCGCCGAACTTGACCTTGTCGAGCTTGGTGACGCCGTCGACGAGCAGCGCCACCTGGTCGCCGAAGTCGCGGCGCAGCGTGTCCAGGCCGTACTCGGTGTCCTCGACGGTGTCGTGCAGCAGTCCGGCCATCAGGGTCGCCGGGTCCATGCCGAGCTCGGCGAGGATGGTCGTGACGGCGAGCGGGTGCGTGATGTACGGGTCGCCGCTCTTGCGCTTCTGACCGCGGTGCCAGCGCTCGGCGACCTGGTAGGCGCGCTCGATCTGACGCAGCGTGGAGGTTTCGATCTTGGGGTCGTTGCTGCGCACTATCCGCAGCAGCGGCTCCAGGACGGGGTTGTACGGCGACGAGCGCTGGACGCCGAGGCGGGCGAGGCGGGCGCGTACCCGGTTCGACGAGCCGCCGGTCCGGGGGACGGCGGCGGGCGTGGGCCGGGGAGCGTCCGGTACGGGGGCCGGGGTGGTGGGCTTGGGGGCGGACGCGGAGGCCGCACCGTTCGCACTCCCCCGGCCTTCGGCCGGAGGGACCCCCGTCTCACTGCGCCCGGGCTCTGCCGGCTTCGGCCCATCGGCCGGCTTCTTCTCGGGCGTGACAGGGGCTGCCGCGGCCTTTTCGGCCTGCTGGCCGGGCTGCGCGGCGGCGGGACGGGCCTCGTCTGGCAAGAGCGCTCCTCGTGCGGTTCCGGGTCCCCCAGTCAGGTCCGGAGAAGCCATGGTATCGACCTCGGAGTTCCGGTGCTCTTGAGGCTGCCGCTACGGACATGACAGAAGAGGGCACCCGAAGCGCTTCGGGTGCCCTCTCGTCCCCTGGCGCGGTGGCCTCACGGCGGCGGGAAGCGAGTCGGCGGACGGGCCCTGTCCGCCGGTGCCACGAGCCGGTCAGCCGACCGGCCCGGCCCACCGCTGCAGGGTCAGGACCCCTTGACCTCGACGCAGACGCCCGAAGACGACCGGAAGAGGATTCGAGCTTCGTGATCAAGGGGTAGCTGGATCACCGGGCATCCGGCAGAGCGAAGGGCGCCCCGGGAAGATCCCGGGGCGCCCTTCGTCGATCGGCTCATGGGCTCAGAGCGTGATCAGAGCCTCCAGCGGAGCCCCCCGCAGGGCCGGCTCCAGACGGGCACGGCCGCCGAGGAAGCCGAGTTCCATCAGGACACAGACGCCCGCGACCTCGGCTCCGGCGCGACGGATCAGCTCGACCGAGGCCTCCGCGGTGCCGCCGGTGGCCAGCACGTCGTCTATGACCATGACGCGGTCGCCCGCCCCCAGGTCCTCGGCGTGCACCTCGATCTCGGCGGTGCCGTACTCCAGCTCGTACGCCTGCGAGAGCGTCGCTCCGGGGAGCTTGCCCGCCTTGCGTACGGGGATGAAGCCGAGACCGGCCCGGACCGAGACGGGTGCGCCCAGGATGAAGCCGCGCGCCTCCAGTCCGACGACCTTCGTGGCCTCGTGACGCGTACACAGCCCGGCGAGCGCGTCGGTGAGGAGCGTGAAGGCCTCCGGGTCCGCGAGCAGGGGCGTGATGTCCTTGAACATCACCCCCGGCTTCGGATGGTCGGGGACGTCACGGATGCGGCTGAGCAGCAGCTCCCGGGTGGTGGGGGTCACCGGCGCCGGCCCGAAGTACGGCCGTGGCCCCGGCCCCGCGGGCCGACGACGGCGCCGGCCGACGCGGCGTCGTCGTGCACCTCGTCCTGCGGCTCACCGGACTCGTCAGCCGACTCGCCCTTGGCGGCCGCGGCCGCGCGCTTGGCGAGCACCCGCTTCTTCAGCGCCTTCATCTGCGGCTCGCGCTCCTTGAGGTCGGCGACGAGCGGCGTGGCGATGAAGATCGAGGAGTACGCACCGGCCGCGAGGCCGACGAACAGCGACAGCGAGATGTCGTTGAGCATGCCCGCGCCGAGGACGCCGCCACCGATGAAGAGCAGGCCTGCCACCGGCAGCAGCGCGACGACGGTGGTGTTGATGGAACGCACCAGCGTGCCGTTGAGGCTGCGGTTGGCGATCTCGCTGTAGGTGTAGCGGGTCTGCTTGGTGATGCCCTTCGAGCCCTCCTTGAGACCGTCGAAGACGACGACGGTGTCGTAGAGGGAGTAACCGAGGATGGTCAGCAGACCGATCACGGTGCCCGGCGTGACCTCGAAACCGACCAGCGCGTACACACCGATGGTGATCGTGAGGTCGTGGATCAGCGCGATCAGAGCGGCGATGGCCATCCGCCACTCGAAGGCGATCGCGAGATAGATCACTACCAGGAGCATGAAGACCGCGAGACCGGTCCATGCCTTGTTGGCGATCTGCTCACCCCAGCTGGGGCCGACGATCTCGGCGTTCATCTTCTCTACCGGGATGTCCAGCTTGTCGGCGAGGGTCTTGTTGACGCTGTTCGCCTGGGCCTGGTCGAGCTCGCTGACCTGGATCCGCAGGCTGCCGTTGCCGAGCTTCTGGACGATCGCCACATGGCCCGACGCCTCTTCGGCGTACGCCTCGGCCTTGCTGACCGAGACGCTGGTGCTCGGGGTGTTGAAGACCGCACCGCCCTTGAACTCGATGCCGAGGTTGAGCCCCCGCACCGCCAGGCCGACGATCGCCGTGATGGTGATCAGGATCGAGATCCCGTACCAGATCTTCCGCTTGGCAACGAAGTCGTAGCCGACTTCGCCGCGGTAGAGACGGGCGCCGAGAGTGCCAAGTCGCGACATCTCACGCCTCCTTCGGGTCGGTGGGGGCGGAGGAGACGCGGCGGGAGCGGCGCAGTGGGGGCTTGGCGCCGAGCCGCTTCGGGTCGAGGCCGGACCACGGGTGACCGTCCGCGAAGAACTTCCTGCGGGCCAGCAGCGTCATGACCGGCTTGGTGAACAGGAAGACCACGACCACGTCGAGCACGGTGGTCAGACCGAGGGTGAACGCGAAGCCCTGGACCTTGCCGACGGTGACGATGAACAGCACCGCGGCGGCCAGGAACGACACGAAGTCGGAGACCAGGATGGTGCGCCGGGCACGCGGCCAGGCGCGCTCAACGGCCGGACGCAGCGTACGGCCCTCACGGATCTCGTCGCGGATTCTCTCGAAGTACACGATGAACGAGTCCGCGGTGATGCCGATCGCGACGATCGCACCACAGACCGCGGGCAGGTTCAGCGCGAAACCGATGCCCGGGCCGAGCAGAGCCATGATCGTGTAGGTCAGGATCGCGGAGACGATGAGGCTGAGGATCGCGATCACGGCCAGGCCGCGGTAGTAGGCCACCAGATAGATGATGACCAGCGCGAGGCCGATCGCGCCCGCGATGAGGCCCGCCTTGAGCTGTTCGCCGCCGAGGGCGGCGGTGACGGTGGTGACGCTCTGCTCCTGGAAGGAGAGCGGCAGCGCGCCGTACGACAGGATGTTGCCCAGGTCCTGGGCGGACTGCTGGGTGAAGCTGCCGGAGATCTCGGCGTTCGAGCTCAGGGTCGTACGCACCGAGGGCGCCGAGACGACCTCGCCGTCGAGCACGATGGCGAACTGGTTCATCGGCGGCTGCTGCTGCGACAGCCGGCCGGTGATCTTCTCGAACTTCTTCGAGCCACCGCTGGTGAAGTCCATCTGCACGATCCACTGACCGGTGCGCTGGTCGATGGTCGCCTTGGCGTCGTCGACGTCCTTGCCGTTGACCTCGGCCGGGCCCAGTACGTACTTCTCCCACTGGCCCGCGGAGTTCTTGCCACAGGCGACGGCCGGGTCGCTCGGCTTGACGTTCTCGCCGGCCGCGACGCGCGAAGTCTTGTTCGTGCAGTCCAGCGCCAGGAACTGCTTCTGCAGCTTGTCCGCGCCCGCGGAGGCGGACGGGTTCGGCTTCGGGGTCGTGGAGGGATTGCCCGAAGCGGAGCCCGACGGGGTCGGCGTCGGGGCCTTCAGGGCGTCGCTCACCGCGCGGCCCTGCGTGGTCGGCGTGGCCGTGGGCGTACCGGACGACCCCGGGTTGGCCGTCTGCTTGTCCTTCGCCTTGTCCTTGGGCTTGCCGGAGGCCGAGGCGCTCGGGGTGGGCTGCGGGGACGTGGGGGTGCCCGCCGCGACGGTCAGCACCGGCCGGAAGTAGAGCTGGGCGGTGGTACCGACCTGCTCACGGGCCTGCTGGGAATTCGTCCCCTTGGGGATGTTGACGATGATGTTCCGGTCGCCCTGGGTCTGAACCTCGGACTCGGACACTCCCAGACCATTGACCCGGCGCTCGATGATGGCGACCGCGGTGTTCATATTGGTCTCGTTGATGGCGTTCGGTTTGCCGGGCTCGTTCTTGGCCTCGAGCGTGATGGTCGTACCGCCCGCCAGATCGATACCCAGGCGCGGCGTGAGCTGACCTGCCCAGAACATCCCGCCGGTGAGCGCGATCATGGCGATCAGGATCAGAACCAGGGCACGCCCCGGCTTGCCCTGAGCCCCCGCGGGCCTTCGGCCCCTGTTCGGTGCTGCCACCTTCTCGTTTCTCCCTGTCCAACCGCCCCGCGCCGGGTGTGCGCAGGGGCGGCCACGAAGTGTTGTGGGGACCTGCCCCCGCAGAAGTCAACACGACCGGGGGACCGCCGGGCACCGATAGGCGCCCCTGCGGTCCCCGATTATGGCTACTTCGCGTCGGTCTCGCCGTTGGCCTTGCCGTCCTTGGGCTCCGCGTCGTCGTCCTTCGCCTTCGGCTCGACGTCGTCCTTGGGCTCCGCGTCGTCGGCCTCGGGCTTCTTGCCCAGGTCGATCTTGGCGTCGTCCGCGGAGTCGGAGTCGGTGGCCTCGGTCGTGGCCTCCGTCAGCGAGGATGCGTCGTCCGGCACAATGCCGCCGTCGACCTTGAGGCCGCCGTCGTCGTGCACGATGCGGTTGTACTCCTCGTCGTCGAGGACCGCGCCGATGGCGTTCTTCGCGTAAAAAGCGTGGACGCCGGGGGCGACCTCAAGGAGGACCGTGTCGTCGTGAAGCTCCTTGACGGTGGCGTACATGCCCCCGATCGTCCGGACGCCGGTGCCGGGCTGCATCTGGTTACGCATCTGCACGGCCTGCTGCTGCTTCTTCTTGGCCGACCGGGTCATCAGGAACATGGCCCCGATGAGCACAATGAAGGGGAGGAGGGTCACGAGACTCACGGGACGGAACTTCCTTCGCACGACCGCTCTGAAGAGGCGGCCTTATCTACGGGGGTGGGTTGCCGACCTGGAAGGGCGGCATCGGCGGAGTCTAAGCGAGTCCGCATCAATGGAACAACGCCCAGCATCCCACCGAGGTTCCGGGCCCGGCGAGTACCCGCGCCGTCACGCCCCGAACAGGCCCTGTTGTCCGCTTGCGCCCGGGGCCTGCTGCGGGGGAACGAGTCCGAGGTGGGCCCAGGCGGCCGGGGTGGCGACCCGCCCGCGCGGGGTACGGGCCAGCAGTCCCTCCCGTACCAGGAAGGGCTCGGCCACCTCCTCGACCGTCTCTCGCTCCTCCCCCACGGCCACGGCCAGGGTGGACAGGCCCACCGGGCCGCCGCCGAACAGCTTGAGCAGCGCCTGGAGCACGGCGCGGTCCAGGCGGTCCAGGCCGCGGGCGTCCACCTCGTACACCTTCAGGGCCGCGGCCGCCACCTCGCGGGTGATCAGGCCATCCACCTTGACCTGCGCGTAGTCGCGGACGCGGCGCAGCAGCCGGTTGGCGATACGGGGTGTACCGCGGGATCGGCCGGCGATCTCGGCGGCGCCATCGGCCTCTATCTCGACGTCGAGGAGCTGGGCGGAGCGGTGGATCACACGCTCCAGCTCGGCGGGGTCGTAGAACTCCATGTGTGCGGTGAAGCCGAAGCGGTCACGCAGCGGGGGCGGCAGCAGTCCGGCCCGGGTGGTGGCGCCGACCAGCGTGAACGGAGGCAGTTCGAGCGGGATGGCGGTGGCGCCGGGGCCCTTGCCGACGATCACGTCGACCCGGAAGTCCTCCATGGCCATGTACAGCATTTCCTCGGCGGGCCGGGACATCCGGTGGATCTCGTCCAGGAAGAGAACCTCGCCCTCCTGGAGCGACGAAAGGATCGCGGCCAGATCGCCGGCGTGCTGGATGGCGGGGCCCGAGGTGATCCGGATCGGGGCCTTCATCTCGACCGCGATGATCATGGAGAGGGTGGTCTTGCCGAGGCCTGGGGCGCCGGAGAGCAGGACATGGTCGGCGGTGGCACCGCGCGCGAGCGCCGCTTTCAGGACAAGGTCCAGCTGCTCGCGGACGCGTTCCTGGCCGACGAACTCCTCCAGCGACTTCGGCCGCAGCGCCGCCTCGACGGCCTGGTCCTCGCCGTCGGCGGACGAGCCGACGAGCCGGCCGTCGGCTGCGGGGTCGTCGGTCGTGGGTGCGGTGTCGTCCCAGTTCACAGTGGATTGCCTCGCGGGTTCGGCGGGTTTCGGCGGATCGGGTGCTGCGGGGTCAGCGGGTGCGGTTCAGGCTCTGCAGGGCGGCCTTCAGCAACTGGCCCACATTGGGGGCGCCCCCCGCCGCCTCGGCCTGGGGGGCGACCGCGCCGACCGCCTCGTCGGCCTCGCGGGTCGCATAGCCGAGGCCGATCAGTGCCGCATGCAGCTGGTCCCGCCAGGATGTGGAGACCGCGGTGCCGATGCCCTGTCTGCCGATGTGCGCGCCGACCGGCTCGCCGAGTCGGTCCTTCAGTTCCAGGAGCAGCTTCTGCGCACCCTTCTTGCCGATGCCGGGCACCGCGGTCAGCGCCTTCTCGTCGCCGGTGGCGACGGCGACGCGCAGCGCGTCCGGCGCATGGACCGCGAGCATCGCCTGAGCGAGCCGCGGGCCGACCCCGCTCGCGGTCTGCAGCAGCTCGAAGACCTGCCGCTCGTCGTCGTCCACGAAGCCGTACAGCGTCAGCGAGTCCTCCCGCACCACCAACGAGGTGGCCAGCTTGGCCTCCTGACCGATCCTCAGCTCCGACAGCGTGTTCGGCGTGCACTGGACGGCCAGGCCGACACCGCCGACCTCGATCACGGCCGTGGTGGGGGCGAGGGCGGCGACCGGGCCGCTCACAAAGGCGATCATGACGTGCGGCCTTTCGCTGCATGCAGGGCGACGGCCTGCTGGAGCCGGTTCTGGGCGGGGGCCCGCCAGATGTGACAGATGGCGAGCGCGAGGGCGTCCGCCGCGTCGGCGGGCCTGGGCGGCGCGTCGAGCCGCAGCAGCCTCGTCACCATCGCCCCGACCTGGGCCTTTTCGGCCCGGCCGCTGCCGGTGACCGCGGCCTTGACCTCGCTGGGGGTGTGCAGGGCGACGGGGATCCCGCGGCGGGAGGCGCACAGCATGGCGATGGCACTGGCCTGGGCGGTGCCCATGACCGTACGGACATTGTGCTGGCTGAACACCCGCTCCACGGCGACGAATTGGGGCCGGTGCTCGTCCAGCCACTGCTCGATGCCCTGCTCGATCGCGACGAGCCGGGTGCCGAGTTCCGCGTCGGCCGGAGTTCGTACGACACCGACGCCGAGCATCGTCAGAGGGCGGTCGGCGACGCCTTCGACCACACCGACGCCGCACCGGGTCAGCCCTGGGTCCACACCCAACACCCGCACCCCGCCCCTCCTTCGATCGCCTGTTTGTGCAGGCTATCCGGTGCCACTGACAAAGCGATCGGGCCGACGGACGAAGGGGCGTGCAAAGCACTCGATGAGGGGTGGTGGTCGGGCCGACGGGTGGGCGTGTCCCGCGTCGGCCCGTTCACGCATCCAGGTCAGGCGTCGACCTTCTCCATGACCTCGTCCGAGACGTCGAAGTTGGCGAAGACGTTCTGCACGTCGTCGCTGTCCTCGAGCGCGTCGATCAGCTTGAAGATCTTGCGAGCGCCCTCTTCCTCCAGCTCGACCTGCATGGTCGGCACGAAGTTGGCCTCGGCCGAGTCGTAGTCGATGCCGGCCTCCTGGAGCGCGGTGCGCACCGCGACCAGGTCGGTGGCCTCGCTGAGCACCTCGAAGGACTCACCGAGGTCGTTGACTTCTTCGGCGCCCGCGTCCAGCACCGCGCCCAGGACGTCGTCCTCGGACAGCTCGCCCTTGGGGACGATCACCACGCCCTTGCGGTTGAAGAGGTAGGAGACGGAGCCCGGGTCGGCCATCGAGCCGCCGTTGCGGGTCATCGCGACACGTACGTCGGAGGCCGCGCGGTTGCGGTTGTCGGTGAGGCACTCGATGAGCACCGCGACGCCGTTCGGACCGTAACCCTCGTACATGATCGTCTCGTAGTCGGCGCCGCCCGCCTCGAGACCGGCGCCGCGCTTGACCGCGGAGTCGATGTTCTTGTTCGGGACCGAGCTCTTCTTCGCCTTCTGGATGGCGTCGAAGAGGGTCGGGTTACCGTCCACATCGGCGCCGCCGGTGCGGGCGGCGACCTCGATGTTCTTGATCAGCTTCGCGAAGAGCTTGCCGCGCTTGGCGTCGATCACGGCCTTCTTGTGCTTCGTCGTAGCCCATTTAGAGTGGCCGGACATCTGCCTGTCTCCTTCGCGTAACCCATTCCTGCTGCGTTCGCCAGAGATCCTACCGGGATGACGTCACCCGGCCGCGCGCACCATGTCCACAAAGAGGCCGTGCATCCGGTGATCGCCGGTGAGTTCGGGGTGGAACGAGGTGGCGAGGGCATTGCCCTGCCGTACTGCGACGATGTGGCCGTCGTGCTCGGCGAGCACCTCGACCTGGGCGCCGACCGACTCGACCCAGGGGGCGCGGATGAAGACACCCTCGACCGGTCCTTCGGCCACGCCGGTCACCTTCACGGCGGCCTCGAAGGACTCGTTCTGCCGGCCGAAGGCATTGCGGCGGACGATCATGTCGATACCGCCGAACGTCTCCTGTCCCGAGCGCGGGTCGAGGATCTTGTCGGCGAGCATGATCAGGCCGGCGCAGGTGCCGTAGACGGGCAGGCCCGCGGCGATCCGCTCGCGCAGCGGCTGCATCATGTCGAACAGCACCGCGAGCTTGGACATGGTGGTGGACTCGCCGCCGGGGATCACCAGGCCGTCGACCTCGGCGAGCTCGTCGGGGCGCCTCACCGGCCTGGCCACGGCGTCGGCCGCGGCCAGGGCGATCAGGTGCTCCCGTACGTCGCCCTGCAGAGCCAGAACTCCGACCACAGGGGAGCCGGGAGTGGTCATTACCAGCCTCGGTTCGCGTAGCGCTCGGTCTCGGGGAGGGTGTCGCAGTTGATGCCGACCATGGCCTCGCCGAGGTTGCGGGAGGCGTCCGCGATGATCTTGGGGTCGTCGTAGAACGTGGTGGCCTTCACGATGGCCGCGGCGCGCTTGGCGGGGTCGCCCGACTTGAAGATGCCGGAGCCGACGAAGACGCCCTCGGCGCCGAGCTGGCGCATGAGCGCGGCGTCGGCGGGGGTGGCCACACCACCGGCGGAGAACAGCACGACCGGCAGCTTGCCGAGCTCGGAGACCTCCTTGACCAGCTCGTACGGGGCGCGGAGCTCCTTGGCTGCGGCGTACAGCTCATTGTTGTCGAAGCCGCGCAGCTTGGCGATCTCGTTCTTGATCTGGCGCAGGTGGCGGACGGCCTCGACGACGTTGCCGGTGCCCGCCTCGCCCTTCGAGCGGATCATGGCCGCGCCCTCGGCGATACGGCGCAGCGCCTCACCCAGGTTGGTGGCGCCACAGACGAAGGGGGTCGTGAACGCCCACTTGTCGCTGTGGTTGACCTCGTCGGCCGGGGTCAGCACCTCGGACTCGTCGATGTAGTCGACGCCGAGGGACTGCAGGACCTGGGCCTCGACGAAGTGGCCGATGCGGGACTTGGCCATGACCGGGATGGATACGGCCTCGATGATCTCTTCGATCATGTTCGGGTCGGACATCCGGGCCACGCCGCCGTCCTTGCGGATGTCGGCGGGGACCCGCTCCAGGGCCATGACCGCGACAGCGCCGGCGTCCTCGGCTATCTTCGCCTGCTCGGCGTTGACCACGTCCATGATCACGCCGCCCTTGAGCTGCTCGGCCATGCCGCGCTTCACGCGCGCGGTGCCGGTCTCAGGGGACAGCGGGGTGGTGGGGAGCGTGCTGGACACGGATGGACCTCACTCGAAGAAGACGTTGTGTTGCCACGGCATTGGAACATGAGTGGACCAGTCCACAGCAAGGGCCAATGAATAGCCGGTGGATCGTTTTGGCCGCCTGGGCTCTAACTCCCGGGGCGGTCGGCCAGCGCGGCCGGCGGCTCGTCGTCCATTTCGAAGGCCAGCGGGAACGGGGCGTGCCCGGCCAGCCGGAACCAGCGGACGCTTCGGTGGCGACGCAGTGCGCGCGCCGCACGCACGGCGTCGTTGTGGAAGCGGCGGGCCATCGGGACCCGGCGCACGGCCTGCGCGAGTTCGCTGGCGGCGTCCTCGCCGCCCGGGACCTCGCGTACGGCCTCGACCTGCGCGGCCTCGCCGAACACGGCCCGCAGCGCCGCGCTGAGCTCGCTCTCCGCGACTTCGCGGTGCTCCTCCTCCGCCTGCCGCGCGGCGTGCGCGGCCTCGTACAGCACGATCGACGCGGCCGGATCGAGAACGCCGGAGGTGGCGAGTTCCTGGGTGACCGAGGCGCGGCGCAGGAGTTGCGCGTCAAGGGCGGCGCGGGCGGCGTCGATGCGCGAGTGCAGCCGGTCGAGGCGCCCTGCGGTCCAGCTCAGATACAGGCCGATCGCGATGACGGCGACGGCGATCCAGATGAGGGTTACGGTCACGGGCGGCAAGGCTACCGGTGCGCCTGCGGCCGGCTTTGCCCCCACCCCGCCCTCCCCCTACGGCCTGGCGGCCGTGGGAGGTACCCCCACCCCGAACTGGGGGCAAGCCCCAGACCCCTGCCGCGCCGGCTTCGCGGCGCGAACTGGGGGCTCCGCCCCCTGCCCCCCGTATGCGACCTTCGGCCGCATGTCCTCAATCGCCGGACGGGCTGATTTCAGCCCCGTGGGGGTCCCCCGGACGAAGGGGTCCGGGCCAGCGCCCCCGGGTACGGGAAGGGGCGGGGTGAGGAAAGTCAGTCCCGCGCCAGGCCGAACCTGGAGCGGAAGCCCGGCCTCTCGTCCGCCGCCACCGACGCCGCGCCGTCCGTCACCGTCTCGTACACCGACAGAATGTCCGCCCCCACCGTCGCCCAGTCGAAGCGCCTCACATGCGCGCTGCCCCGCTCCCGCAGCTCCGCCCGCCGCTCCGGGTCGCCCAGCAGCCGTACCGCCGCCGACGCCAGCGCGTCCGCGTCCTCGTTCGCGAACAGCTCGCCCGCCGCGCCCTGGTCCAGTACCTGCGCGAACGCGTCCAGGTCCGAAGCGAGCACCGGCGCGCCCGCCGACATCGCCTCGACGAGGATGATGCCGAAGCTCTCGCCCCCGGTGTTGGGCGCGACGTACACATCCACGCTGCGCAGCAGCCGCGCCTTGTCCTCGTCGCTGATCATCCCGAGGAATTCGACCCGCTCGCGCATGTCGGCGGGCAGGGTAGCGACCGCCTCCTCCTCGTCGCCTCGCCCCGCCACCAGCAGCCGTACCTCCGGGCAGGCGGCGACGATCTTCGGGAACGCCGCCATCAGCACCGGCAGGCCCTTGCGGGGCTCGTCGATGCGCCCTATGAAGCCGATCGTGTTGCCCTGCCACTCCGCCTTCGGCTCGGCCTTGTCGAAGAAGCCGACATCGACGCCGTTCGGGATGACGACGGCGTCACCGCCGAGATGCTCGACGAGCGTGCGGCGGGCGTACTCGCTGACCGCGATCCGCGCGTTGATCTTCTCCAGCGCCGGCTGCAGGATCGGGTACGCGGCGATCATGGCGCGCGAGCGCGGGTTGGAGGTGTGGAACGTCGCGACGATCGGGCCCTGCGCGGCCCAGCAGCTCAGCAGCCCCAGCGACGGCGAGGTCGGCTCATGGATGTGGATCACGTCGAAGGTGCCGTCGTGCAGCCAGCGCCGCACCCGCGCGGCCGACAGGAAACCGAAGTTCAGCCGGGCGACCGAGCCGTTGTACGGGACGGGAACAGCCCGCCCCGCCGAGACGACGTACGGCGGCAGCGGCGTCTCGTCGTCCGCCGGCGCCAGCACCGAGACCTCGTGCCCGAGCCGGATCAGATGCTCTGCCAGGTCCCTGATATGGAATTGGACGCCGCCGGGCACGTCCCACGAGTACGGGCAGACGATGCCGATTCTCACGCCCGCTCCCCCTGCTCCTCCCGCGGTTCAAGATCCGCGAGCCACAGTCGCTGCAACATGTGCCAGTCCTCCGGGTGTTCGGCGATTCCCGTGGCGTAGGCATCGGCCAGCGCCTGTGTCATGGAGGACGTCTTGTCGGCCCGGGTACCTGTCTCGGGCACCTCTACGGGCGGGTGGATCTGCCCCTGCATGAGCGGTTCCGCGCCGTACCAGAGCGTCACCGGCAGCAGCAGCGCGCCAGTCTGCTGAGCCAGCAGCGCGGGACCGGCCGGCATCCGCGCCGTCTCCCCGAAGTACTTCACCTCCACGCCGGAGGCCGACAGATCACGGTCGGCGACCAGACAGACCAGACCGCCGGAGCGCAGCCGCCGGGCCAGCGTGCCGAAGGCCTCGCCGCCCGAGTGCGGCAGCACCTCCATGCCCAGGCTCTCGCGGTAGGCCACGAAGCGGTCGTAGAGCGTCTCGGGCTTGAGCCGCTCGGCGACCGTGGTGAAGGGAATGCCCAGGGTCCGGGTGGCCCACACGCCCGCAAGGTCCCAGTTCGCCAGGTGCGGCAGCGCGAGAATCACACCGCGCCCCGAAGCCAGTCCGTCCTTCAGAAGGTGCGCGTCCTTGATCTCCACACTGTTCCCGACGCGCTCGGCGCTCCACGTGGGCAGCCGGAACGACTCCATCCAGTACCGCATGTACGAGCGCATGCCGGCCTTGGACAACTCGGCGAGGCGCTCGGGGCCGGCATCCGGCACCACCCTGGCGAGGTTGGACTCAAGCCGCAGCACGCTCTTGCCCCGCCGCTTCCACGCGATGTCCGCGATGGTCCGGCCGAGGGCCGCGGCCGCCGGCTCGGGCAGCTTCTTGACCGTGCTCCAGCCCAGCCCGTACAGCGTGTCGGTCAGCCGGTCCCGCATCACGTCGCCTCAGCCTCGTTCCCCTGCCCCGCGGCGGCATCCGCCTCGGCGGACTCCCGCCGTACCGTCACGACCCGCTGCCCCAGTGTCACCGCGCTGCCGACGGCGACGATCCACAGTGCGATCGGGAGCAGGATGTCGATTCCCGGCACCCCGAACGCGTGCAGTCCGGCGAGCCCGGCGGCGACCAGCGAGATCACCAGTCGCTCCGCCCGCTCGACCAGTCCGTTGACCGCTACCGGCAGGCCGATCGCCTCGCCACGTGCCTTGGTGTACGAGACGACCTGGCCGCTGGCCAGACAGAAGATGGTGACGGCACACAACACATTGTCGTCCCCCTGGCCCGCGTACCAGAGCGCGAAGCCGCCGAAAATCGCGCCGTCGGCGACCCGGTCGAGCGTGGAGTCGAGAAATGCCCCCCAGCGGCTCGAAATCCCCGCCTGCCGCGCCATATTTCCGTCGACGAGGTCGGAGAAGACGAACAGCGTGATGACGATCGTCCCCCAGAAGAACTCTCCTCGGGGGAAGAAGACCAGCGCACCCGCCATCACTCCGGCCGTACCGATGAGGGTGACCGCGTCGGGGCTCACCCCACGGCGGAGCAGAAATGCGGCGAACGGTGTGAGGACACGCGTAAAGAATGCACGCGCGTACTTGTTCAGCATGGCCTTCCCGAGGGTCGGTGGGCCGCATGGCCCCATGGCCACCGGCTGGCCCATCGTAGCCAGGCCCGAAGCTCTCTACCGACGGGTACCCGCCTCCCGTGGTCGCGTACGACGTATGGACGCACCGTGACGGGAGTGGAAAGCTCGAAAGACCACCGCGGGCATCGCCGGAGCTGCCCCCGGATGTCTCCGGGACTCCCTCACGGCTCCCCGCGCCCGCGGCTCCCTCTCCTCACCGGGCAATCGATCGGGAGGCATGAATCATGGGCGACAAGGCGAATGCACACCCCGGAGCCGCCGGCAGGGCTACTACGGCCGACCAGCCCTCATCCGTACGGAACGTGGTGCTGGTCGGCCACAGCGGTTCGGGAAAGACGACATTGATCGAGGCGCTCGCGCTCACTGCGGGAGCGGTCAACCGGGCCGGCCGCGTCGAGGACGGCGCGACAGTCTCCGACTACGACGAGATCGAGCACCGTCAGCAACGTTCCGTCCAGCTGTCCCTGGTCCCCGTCGAATGGGGCGGGTACAAGATCAACCTGTTGGACACCCCCGGATACGCCGACTTCGTCGGGGAGCTCAGGGCCGGTCTGCGAGCCGCGGACGCGGCCCTTTTCGTTGTCTCGGCGGCGCAGGAGGCCGACGCCGTGGCGGGCGCGACCCGCACGGTGTGGGAGGAGTGCGCGGCGGTCGGCATGCCGCGCGCCATCGTGGTCACCCATCTGGAGACCGCGCGCACCGACTTCGAGGAGCTGACCCGGGTCTGCGGGAACATCTTCGGCGGCGACGACCCCGACGCCGTACTGCCGCTGTATCTGCCGCAGTACGGTGCGCAGCATCCCGACGGCCACGCGCCGGTCACCGGCCTGGTGGGGCTGCTCAGCCAGAAGATCTTCGACTACTCGTCGGGCGAGCGCAAGGAGACCCCGCCAGACCCGGCCCAGGCGTCGCTGATCGAGGAGGCCCGCAACCGGCTGATCGAGGGGATCATCGCCGAGAGCGAGGACGAGACCCTCATGGACCGCTATCTCAGCGGTGCGGAGATCGATCTCAAGACACTGATCGGGGATCTGGAGAAGGCCGTCGCGCGCGGCATCTTCCATCCGGTGCTGGCTGCCGCCCCCGCGGCCGAGGGCGGCAAGCAGGGCCTCGGCACGGTCGAACTGCTCGAGCTGATCACCGGCGGCTTCCCGACCCCACTGGAACCGGCCGCCCCGGCCGTCACCACACCGCAGGGCGCAGCGCGCCCGCAGATCAGCTGCGACCCCGACGGTCCGCTGGTGGCCGAGGTGGTCAAGACCGCCTCCGACCCCTACGTGGGCCGGATCTCGCTCGTACGTGTCTTCTCCGGCACCCTGCGCCCCGACGAGACGGTGCATGTCTCGGGACACGGACTGGCCGACCGCGGGCACGAGGACCATGACGTCGACGAGCGGATCGGCGCGCTCTCCGCGCCCTTCGGCAAGCAGCAGCGGCCACTGGGCCAGGTCATCGCGGGAGATCTCGCCTGTGTCGCCAAGCTGGCCCGCGCCGAGACCGGGGACACGCTCTCGGCGAAGGACAACCCGCTGCTGATGGAGCCGTGGACGATGCCCGATCCGCTGCTGCCGCTGGCCATCCAGGCGCACAGCAAGGCGGACGAGGACAAGCTCTCCCAGGGGCTTTCGCGGCTGGTCGCCGAGGATCCGACGATGCGTCTCGAACAGAACCAGGCAACACACCAGGTGGTGCTCTGGTGCCTGGGCGAGGCACATGCCGACGTCGCGCTGGAGCGGCTGCGCAGCCGGTACGGCGTCCAGGTCGACGTCGTACCGCACAAGGTGTCGCTGCGGGAGACCTTCGGCGAGAAGTCGGCCGGGCGCGGACGGCACGTGAAGCAGTCCGGCGGACACGGACAGTACGCGATCTGCGAGATCGAGGTCGAGCCGCTGCCGCCGGGGTCCGGGCTCGAGTTCGTCGACAAGGTGGTGGGCGGCGCGGTGCCACGGCAGTTCATCCCCTCCGTGGAGAAGGGTGTGCGCGCCCAGGCGGCGCGCGGCGTGGCGGCCGGGTACCCGCTCGTCGACGTACGCGTCACGCTGCTGGACGGCAAGGCGCACTCGGTGGACTCCTCCGACGCGGCCTTCCAGACCGCGGGCGCACTGGCGCTGCGCGAGGCGGCGGCCGATGCGCGCATCCATCTGCTGGAGCCGGTGGCCGAGATTCAGGTGCTGGTTTCGGACGATTATGTGGGGCCGGTGATGAGCGATCTGTCCGGACGGCGGGGCCGCGTGGTCGGCACCGAGCAGGCAGGCGGGTCCCGCACGCTCGTACGGGCCGAGGTGCCGGAGATCGAGATCGGGCGCTATGCCGTCGATCTGCGGTCGATCTCACACGGCACGGGGCAGTTCAGCCGGTCGTACGCCCGGCATGAGGCGATGCCTCCGCAGGTGGCCGACAAGGTCCGCGAACGGGCGGAGAACGGCTCGTAGTTGACGGTACGTTGACGATGCCGCCCGCCCGATCGCCGTGCGGCGGGCGGCATTGCGTGCTCGTCCGACGGGGGCGGCGGGTGGCATTGCTTTCTCGTCTGACGTGGGCGGTGCACCCCCGATACGCTGTGGTGCCCAGCTCAGAAGGTGTGCGGGGCGCGGTAGTTGGGAACAGGCCGCAGTGCGGAAGCTTGCGGCGATGGGGGCGGTAGTGGCGAACGACGGTTTCGATTTCACTCCCGGGGCACAGGTCCCGCTCCAGGGCTCGGCCGGACAGACGGCGGCGACGCATGCGCTCGCCTCCGCCGCGTACCGCGACAGCCCGGTCAGCGAACTGCTCAAGGCCAACAGCGAGTGGCACACGTCCGAGGTGAAACGGGGCAAGTTCTCGCTGTTCGAGCCGAATCTGGGCGAGGCCTTCTCACGGGCCGTCCAGGTGCGGATGCTCGGCGGCGCCCGTAACGCGCTGATCCAGTCCTTCGGCACCGAGCCGCAGGCGGTGGTCGAGCACTGCCTTGCCGCGACCCGGATCCGCAAGGAACGCGACAGCCGGCTCACGGCCGTGATGGCGATATTCGGGCTGCTCTTCCTGCCCGGGCTGCTGCTGTGGATGGGTGTCTTCCAGCTCCGCCGGACGATAGCGGGCGCACAGAACAAGCGCGCCGGAGCCCTCGGCACTCTGCTGCTGATCGCCATCGGCGTACTTGCCGTGATCTTCCTGGTCCGGCTGCCCTTCGGTGGTTTGTGGGCGTACTACGTACGGGGCATGATCATCGCCCCGGTCGTCGGCTGGCTGCTGGCCAAGCGGATCTGCGAGAACACGGCCAAGGACATGCGCGCCCGCTGGGACAGCCTGCTCGCAGGCGGCGGCATCGGCGCGAAGGTCCCCGAGGCGGTGCCCGGCCACCCCAACGAGACCGCGCGCGAGCAGCTGCGGCAGGGACTTCAGAAGCTCACCGCCGAGCAGCAGTCCAACGCCGTCTTCTACGCGGGCCCCAAGGGGATACTCGGCATGGGCACCCGCTGGGGAAGCTGGCAGATGGCCGAGGAGCTGACCTCCAAGGAGCCGGGCAAGGAGATCAATCAGTTCCGCAGCTGGGACGTGATACGGGCGGTCCACGACAAGCTGAAGATGCTGGAGCGCGGCCCGCTGAACTCCGGCGGCTTCCCCACCCCGTCCGTCAAGCACTGGATCGTGGCACCGGTCGGTGAGAACGCCAAGGAGGTGACCCGTCCCGAGGGCCAGGACGTGGAGACCTTCCAGGTCAAGGGCCACGAGATACAGCGGATCTGCAATCACCAGCAGTTCGGCGGCGGCAACCGCCACTATCTGGGCGTCCAGTTCACCCTCTGGGACGGCCAGTTGGTGATCACCATGATGATCACCGTCACCGTGCTCCACGAGACGCTCCGCGTCGAGGTGACCGGGCATGCGCTCGGCCCGGTGCACTCGCTGTTCACCACCAAGCCCGCGCCCAAGACCGTCACGGTGAACAAGACGGTGAGGTTCTGGGAGACCGTCGACCGGCAGCTGCCGCTGGTGGAGACCCCCGAGGTGGTCCGGCTCGCGGTGCGCGCGCCCTTCACCTGGTACCCGCCGCTCCTGGACTACCTGGGCGGCAAGCTGGTGCTCCCCGAGCCCTTCGGGCTGCGCCACGCCTGGGCGGACAAGCCGTGGCGGCACCGGTTCATGGCGGACGACGCGATGCGCGCGGCCACGCCGGTGCTGCGCGTGACGCACGCGGCGGCCATGAAGGTGCTCGAGGAGAACGGCGTGGACACCGAGCGCTTCGGGAACCGCTCCATGGTGGTCAGCAGCTTCGTCCAGGACCCGACGCCGCGCCAGGCCGACCTCTACGACGCATAGCCGTGACGCCTGGCCCGTATGCCGTGCGGGCCAGGCCTCCGCCGCCTATGCGGGCCAGGCATCCGCCAGCATTTTGCGCGTGTCGGCGAGAAGCTGCGGAAGCACCTTTGTGTGCCCGATGACCGGCATGAAGTTGGTGTCTCCGCCCCACCTCGGCACGACGTGCTGGTGCAGATGCGCCGCGATGCCCGCTCCGGCGACCGAGCCCTGGTTCATGCCGATGTTGAAACCGTGCGCACCTGCCGCCTTGCGCAGCGCGGTCATGGCCTGCTTGGTGAAGGCCGCGAGCTCGGCCGTCTCCGCGTCGTCCAGCTCGGTGAAGTCGGCGACATGACGGTAGGGCACCACCATCAGATGCCCGCCGTTGTACGGATAGAGGTTGAGCACCGCGTAGACGCGTGAGCCGCGTGCGATGACCAGGCCGTCCTCGTCCGACTTGGTGGGGATGGAGCAGAAGGGACAGCCGTCTTCGGCCCCCGGCCCGGTCGGCTTGTTCTCGCCCTGGATGTACGCCATGCGGTGGGGCGTCCACAGGCGCTGGAACGCGTCCTGCGTCCCGACTCCGATCTGCTGCTCCGGCTCAAGCGTCATGTTGTGCAGCATATGACTTCGCCCGTACGCGGCGTGTCGTCGGGGTTGCCCCCGGCGGGCTGATGCCGCCGGGGGCCGATCCCCGCGTTCGCGGGGCCTGCGTCACACCTGAACGCGGCGCTCCACCACGTCGACGAGCTTGGCCAACGCTTCGTCACGCGGAATGCCGTTCTCCTGCGAACCGTCGCGGTAGCGGAACGAGACCGTGCCCGCGTTCATGTCGTCGTCGCCGACGATGATCATGAACGGGACCTTCAGCTTCTGCTGGGTCCTGATCTTCTTCTGCATCCGGTCCGAGGAGGCGTCCACCTCGATCCGCAGGCCCTTCTTCTTCGCCTCGGCGGCGAACTCCTGCAGATACGGAACATGCGCGTCGCCGACCGGGATACCGACCGCCTGCACCGGCGCGAGCCACGCCGGGAACGCCCCCGCGTAGTGCTCCAGCAGCACCGCGAAGAAGCGCTCGATGGAGCCGAACAACGCGCGGTGGATCATGACCGGCCGCTGCTTGGAGCCGTCGGGCCCGGTGTACTCCAGGTCGAACCGCTCCGGCAGGTTGAAGTCCAGCTGGACGGTCGACATCTGCCAGGTGCGGCCGATGGCATCCTTCGCCTGAACCGAGATCTTCGGGCCGTAGAAGGCCGCGCCGCCCGGGTCCGGGACCAGCGGGAGGCCCTGCTTCTCGGCGACCTTGCGCAGCGTCTCGGTCGCCTCCTCCCAGACCTCGTCGGCGCCGACGAACTTCTCCGGGTCCTTGGTGGAGAGCTCCAGGTAGAAGTCGGTCAGACCGTAGTCGCGCAGCAGATTCAGCACAAAGGTGAGCGTCGAGTCGAGCTCGTCCGCCATCTGCTCCTTCGTGCAGTAGATGTGCGCGTCGTCCTGGGTGAAGCCGCGGGCCCGGGTCAGGCCGTGCACGACGCCCGACTTCTCGTACCGGTACACGGTCCCGAACTCGAACAGCCGCAGCGGCAGTTCACGGTACGAACGCCCGCGCGCGTCGAAGATCAGGTTGTGCATTGGGCAGTTCATGGGCTTGAGGTAGTAGTCCGTGCCCTCGTCGAGCTGCATGGGCGGGTACATGCCCTCGGCGTACCAGTCGAGGTGGCCCGAGGTCTCGAAGAGCTTCCCCTTGGTGGCGTGCGGGGTGTAGACGAACTCGTACCCCTCTTCCTCGTGCCGCTTGCGGGAGTAGTCCTCCATGACCCGGCGCACCACACCACCCTTGGGGTGGAAGACGGCGAGTCCGGACCCGATCTGGTCCGGAATGGAGAAGAGGTCCAGCTCATTGCCGAGCTTGCGGTGGTCGCGCTTCTCGGCCTCGGCGAGGAAGTCGAGATGGGCCTTGAGCTCGTCCTTCGAGGGCCAGGCGGTGCCGTAGATGCGCTGCAGCATGGGGTTCTTCTCGCTGCCGCGCCAGTACGCGGCGGCGTTGCGCATCAGCTTGAACGCCGGGATGTTGCGGGTGGTGGGCAGGTGCGGACCGCGGCAGAGGTCCTTCCAGGACAGCTCGCCGGTCTTGGGGTCGAGGTTGTCGTAGATGGTCAGCTCACCGCCGCCCACCTCGACGTCCGCGCCGTCGTCGCTGGAGGCCGAGCCCTTGATGCCGATGAGCTCCAGCTTGTACGGCTCGTTCGCGAGCTCCTCGCGGGCGGCCTCGTCGGTGACCACGCGACGCGAGAAGCGCTGGCCGCGCTTCTGGATCTCCTGCATCTTCTTCTCGATGGCCTTGAGATCCTCCGGGGTGAAGGGCTTCTCGACCTCGAAGTCGTAATAGAAGCCGTCCCGGACGGGCGGGCCGATGCCGAGCTTGGCCTCCGGGAACAGCTCCTGAACGGCCTGCGCCATCACATGCGCGGTGGAGTGCCGGAGAATGTTGAGCCCGTCCTCGGAGGCGATCTCGACGGGCTCGACCTCCTGGCCGTCCTTGACCTCGTACGCGAGATCCTTCAGCTCTCCGGCGACGCGGGCGGCGACGATGGTGCGCTCACCGGCGAAGAGCTCGGCCGCCGTAGTGCCCGTCGTCACCACGCGCTCTTCCCGCTCGGAATCGCGTTGGATGATCACACGGACGTCTGACACCGGTCTCTCCTGACTGAAGGGGGCGGCGCGGTCGTATTGCGCGCGCGATAGGAATCGTACCGATCCGGCGGGGTGCGTTGCGAAACGGTTGTTGCCCCTCCCCGTCCCTTCCCTTGACCGGGGCTCCGCCCCGGACCCTCGGACCCGCTACCGCGCGGACTCGGGGGTTCGGGGCGGAGCCCCGGTTCACTCCCCCTGGCACGCCTCCTCGAAGAAGTCCAGGTTCTCCTGGAGCGACTTCATCAACCGGTCCCGCTCGGACTCGTCCACCTGCACCGGCACCACATTCGACGCGTCCGTCAGCCGCCGGAAGCCCCCGCGGCTCTCCAGGCGGCCCACCACCCGGATCGGCAGGCCGACCAGGTGGGCGTGGCCCGCCGTGCGGTAGGAGTCCTCGTCCAGGGCCACCCGGACGTGGGGCACCTCGGCGCCCGCCAGTACCCGCAGTCGCACCGACCCCTCGCCGCGCGGTCCCGAGCGGCGCAGGCGGACCACCGTGCCCGTGATCCGTACCGGTACGGACGGCTCGTCCTGCAGATAGCGCGCGCCCGCCTCGCGCAGCGCCGGCAGGTCACCGGGCGAGAACTCCACGGGTTCGTTCCGCGGCGCGCACCCCTGCGGCACCCCCTCCGCCGGCGACCATTCCAGCGCGATCCGCGCCCCCTCGGCGCCGCGCACCAGCGCGATGATCGCCTCCGTCAGCTCGCGGCTCACCCCCGCCTCGACCGCCGCGTCGAACGCCTCCATTCCGCCCGTCGCCCGCTGGTAGTCGGCGGCCTCGCGCGCCGCCTGCAAGGCGTGGTAGAGCCGGACCACAACCGCCCGGCCACTTTGCACCGGCACGAACGCGGTCAGGCTGCGTCCGCCCGGGGCAGGCCCCACCAGGACTCCTTCCAGCGAAGCCTGCGCCTGCCGCCGGTGCCGCGCGCCGTAATACCCCGCGCGCGCCCGCGTCGCCAGCGCCGCCGCCATCAGCATCTGCCGCGCTGCCGCGCGCAGTTGCTCCTGGACGGTCCAGGCCGCCGCCCCCGATGGTCCTTGCGGCACATCCCGCCACCACCGGATCTCGTCACTCGGGACGGTCAGTCCGACCAGCACCTCACGGGCCGACGGCACGGCACTGCGCGCCAGCGCGGTGAGCGCCTCGCCAAGCAGGTCCTCGCAGTCGGGAAACGACCGGCTCTCCGGCACCAGCAGACTCGTACCCCCTGCCGCATGCCCCGGCGGCGTCCACCGCGTATAGCGCCCCGGCGCTCCCCCGCGCCGCCGCCAGCCGTGCCGGTCGAGCAGCGCGCCGAGCACGAGAGGGTCCACCGTCGCCGGATCCGGTTCGCCGCCCTCGTACCAGGGTCCCGGCAGATCGCCCGTCGGATGGGGCCGTACTGACTCGTCGAAAGGACGGTGCATCAAGGTCTGCCTCCCACCCCGACCCGGGTCATGATCTCGCAGAGCGCCCGGTCGTCGAAGATCCGTGAGGTCGGGATCCGCACAGTGGTCCTGCGCCTGCCCGTCACCGGGTGGCCTGCCAGGTTGGTCCAGTAGCAGCAGTGCCGAAGATCGAGCCGGTCGTGGCTGGCACGCAGCCACCCGTCCTGGGTCCGGGGGACGAGCATCACGACCAGGATCTTGTGTACGGACACCGGGGTGCGGGCCAGCTTCACCAGGTGCTCGTTGTCGAGGGTGAAGGAGAAGGCCGGACCCGGCGGGTGCGGGGGGAGCTGGTACGTGCACTTGAGCTGCACCTTGATGGTCACCTCGTCGTCGACGGTGTGACCGGCCGAGCTGTGGCTGACATGCCAGTCGATTCCGTTGTCCGGAAACGGCTGTGACAGCGAGCAGCCCGCCGCGGCTGCGACCGCGTGCAGATAGCCCACCTGGAGTGTCTCCATGCAGGCGGTGGTGGCGAGTGCGCCTCGCAGCGGTGCTGTCCGCTGGGGCAGCAGCCCCCCAGATTCGGGCTGCGCGAGCGCCATGGCTCCTCGTGCCTTCCGGGCTGTGCCGATCGATGTCCCCTCGACGGGCCGTCAACTGTCATACCCGTCATCTGTGTTGTCACCGCCCTGCGTACAGCGCAAACGGCCCGGGTATCACCGTTTCGGGCAGGGGGACAACGCCATCTGCCAGGCTCATGCGAGGAGTTCGGGGATGACGCTCTGGTATGACGGCCCGCTGGCCGCATTTGACACGGAGACCACCGGAGTCGACGTCGAGGAGGACCGCATCGTTTCGGCCGCCGTCGTCGTCCAGGACACGGCGGGCGGCCGCCCGCGCGTCACACGCTGGCTGATCAATCCGGGGGTGCCCGTGCCGCCGGGGGCCATCGAGGTGCACGGGCTCACCGACGACCATCTGCAGCGCAACGGCCGCTGGCCCGCGCCGGTGATGGAGGAGATAGCCAGGGCGCTGGCCGAGCAGTGCGCGGCCGCCCGTCCGCTCGTCGTGATGAACGCGCCCTTCGATCTGACCATCCTCGACCGCGAACTGCGCCGGCACCGCGCCGCGTCGCTCGGGCGCTATCTGGCGAACGCGCCGCTGTGCGTGCTGGATCCGAGGGTCCTGGACAAGCACCTGGATCGCTACCGGAAGGGCCGCCGCACGCTCACCGATCTGTGCGCGCAGTACGCGGTGGAGCTGGACGAAGCGCATGACGCGGCCGCGGACGCGGTGGCCGCGCTGGAGGTGACCCGGGCGGTGGGGCGCCGTTTCGCCTCGCGGATGGAGCGGCTGTCGCCCGCGGAGCTGCACACGCTGCAGGCGGTCTGGCATGCGGCGCAGGCACGTGGCCTGCAGGCGTGGTTCGCCCGCAGCGGCACTCCCGAGACGGTGGACCCGGCCTGGCCGCTGCGGCCCGAACTGCCCGCCGCGGCCTGACTCCGGGTGGCGCCCCGCTGCGGGGCGCCACCCGGACGGACCGTCGGACGGCCGCCGGTCCGGTGGGCGTCAGCCGGTGAATCCCGCGGTGATGGAGGTGAACTGCCAGTTGCTCTGGCTGATGCCGGAGCAGTTGCTCACCACTCCGCCGCCGGGGCAGGGCCGGTCACGGTTGACCGACCAGTAGGCGAGGCGGGCGATGTGGTGGGAGTTGGCCCAGTCCTTGATCTGGGTCCAGGTCGCCGGGCTGGTGAGTTCCTGCTGGTCGCTGAGGCCGTTCATGCCCGAGATGCCGATATGGGCGTAGGCGGTGGCGTCCGACCAGCCGAAGGTGCTCTTCAGCTTGGTCTTCAGCCCTTCGGTGGCGTTCACGGTGTTGCCGTACATGTCGGCGCCGCCGCCGAAGTCGAAGGGCATGATGGTGAAGACGTCGATGTCCGCCTGGAGCGCGCCTGCCCGCTCGATGAGCCGGTTGCCCCACCAGGTCGGCCCGGTGGTGCTCGTGCCGAAGGTGAGGATCGTCCTCAGGCCCGGGTTGTTCTGCTTGACGATCTTCAGTGCGCCGAGAATCCGGTCCTGGACGACCTCGTTCTCGAACTCGTCGCTGTTCTCGATGTCGACGTCGATCGCCTTCAGCCCATAGGCGTTGATCACCTTTTGATAGGCGCCGGCCAGGGCCTCGGGTGTGGAGCAGTTCGGGCCGAGCTTGTTGCCGCTCCAGCCGCCGATGGACGGGACGATGTCACCGCCCGCGCCGCGGATCGCGTTGATGGTGGACTGATCGGTACCGCCGGCGAGCGGACGCGTGCCGTCCCAGGCGGGGTTGCAGCCACCGGAGGAGAGGATGAAGGCCATGGTGAACCACTTGATGCCGGTGGCGCTCATCACCGAGGTGGCACTGGGCGGGTCGCCCCAGCCCAGATAGAGGTACGGGGCCGCCTGCTTGAAGCCGGTGCCGCCGCCACCGCCCGCGTCGGTCGTCACACTGACGGCGGACGAGGCCGGGGAGAGATTTCCGGCCGCGTCACGGGCGCGGACGGTGAAGCTGTACGAGGTGTCGGCCGCAAGGCCGCTGACGGTGGCGCTGGTGCCGGTCACCGTGGTCACATGGGTGGATCCGCGGTACACGTCGTAGCCGGTGACGCCGACATTGTCGGACGACGCGTTCCAGGCCAGCGAGACACTGGAGGACGTCTTGCCGGTGGAGCGCAGATTCGTCGGTGTCGTGGGTGCCTGGGTGTCGCCGCCGCCTCCGCCGCCGGGACCGTCGAGGCTGATGTCGTCGGCGTAGTACGTACCTTGCGCGTACCAGCCGTTGAGGTAGATCTCGGCGGTGGTCTGGGCCGCGCCGGTGGTGAAGGAGACCGACAGCTGGGTGTAGGCGGTGGCGGACGGCGTCCAGGTCGACGGCCCGCCGGTCACGCCGAGGTACACATAGTTGCCGCGCACCCAACCGGACAGCGTGTAGGCGGTGTTGGGCTGCACGGCGACGCTCTGGGTGCACTTGGCGTTGTCGCTCGCGCTCGCGGCGCCGGCCAGTGCCTTCGTACCGCTGTGTACGGGGCTGCTCACCACCGAGCCGAGTCCGCCGGTGCAGGACCAGCCGGACAGGGAGCCTGTCTCGAAGCCTGGATTGCCGAGCAGGTTGGCGGCCTGGGCCGTGCCGGGCACGGCGAGAGAGGCGGCTGCGGCGAGCAGTGCCGCACCGAGGCCGGCCAGTAGTCGATTTCGTATACGCACGTGACCTCCCAGTGAGGGGCGGGTGCGGGTCGACGGACCTGACGCGGCGCCACGATTGGTCTGGACCTGCGAGGCGGATTAGAGCGGAGCGCCGCACCCCCGTCAAGAGAAGTGACGGGACAACCGCCACCGCCCGCCGGGAAGTTGGCGCCACCAGGTCAAGAGAAGGCAAAATCACCGGGGATTGGTCTAGGCCTTTCCGGGGGCCGGAACGCGGCGAATCTCTTCCCGGCAGGTCATTGGTACAGCGCTCCCGCCCGCGGGGGCGTTGACGCGGTCGTGACACTTAAGTTTCTTGAGAGGCAGAGACACGGGACGTCCCTCCCCACCCCACACCTAGGAGAGCCGTGTCCACTGCAATCGGATCAAGATCCCTGCCGCCGCCCCGCCGCCGGCTCCTCGCCGTACTCACCGCACTCGTGCTCGCACTTGCCGGGCTCACCGGGCTGGCAGGCACCCCCGCACAGGCCGCGGGCCCGCTCACCGCCTCGTTCACCAGTGCCGACAGCGGCTCCTGGTGGAAGGGCACCTACATCGTCAAGAACGGCACCGGGACCCCGGTCACCGGCTGGACCCTCGAATTCGATCTGCCGCCCGGAGTGACGATCAGCCAGCACTACAACGGGACAGCGACGGTCAGCGGCTCGCACGTGACCGTGACGCCCGCCCACTACAACACCACCGTCCCGGCGAACGGCACCACCGAGCCGTACAGCTACTGGTTCGTCGCCTCCGGACCGATCACCGCCCCGACCGGCTGCCTGGTCAACGGCGACAAGTGCGACGGAAGCCCCGCCAGACCGCCGTCCGCACCCGGCGGCCTGGCCGTCACCGACACCACGGCCCGCACGGTGAGCCTGCAGTGGAACGCCGCGGCTCCCGGCGACTTCCCCGTCGCCTCTTACGAGGTGCTGCGCGGCACCACCGTGGTCGCCGCCACCGCAACCACCTCGGCCACCGTCCGTGAACTGGCCCCGGCCACGGCCTACAGCTTCACCGTCCGCGCCAAGGACACCCGAGGCAACCTCGGACCGGTCGGCGCCGCGGTCACCGCGACCACCGTCGACCCGGCGAGCGACACCGTCCCGCCCACCGCCCCCGGCAATCTGCGCAGCACCGCGGTGACTTCCAGCACCGTCGCCCTGGCGTGGAACGCCGCCACCGACAACAGCCGGGTCGCCGCGTACGACGTCTACCGGGGCACGACCCTGGTCGCGGGCGTCCCGGCGACCTCCCTCAGCACGACGATCACCGGACTGGCCCCGGCCACCCGGTACGACTTCACCGTCAGGGCCCGGGACGCGGCCGACAACGCGTCCCCTGCGAGCAACACCCTGACCGTCACCACCGCCGACCCGGTCGGCGACGGCGGACACGCGACCGTCGGATACTTCGTCCAGTGGGGCATCTACGGCCGCCAGTACTTCGTCAGGAACCTCGACACCTCCGGAGCCGCGGCCAACCTCGATGTCGTCAACTACGCCTTCGGCAACATCGATCCGGTCAACCTCACCTGCCTGAGCGGTGTCACCAAGGGCGTCTCGGGCAATCCGCAGGACCCCAATGAGGGCGACGGGGCCGGTGACGCCGAGGCGGACTACGGCCGTGCCTTCGCCGCGTCGCAGTCGGTGGACGGGGTGGCCGACGACGGCTGGGGCAAGCTGCGCGGCAACTTCAACCAGCTGAAGAAGCTCAAGGCCAAACACCCGCACCTCAAGGTCGTCATCTCACTGGGCGGCTGGACCTACTCGAAGTACTTCTCCGACGTCGCCGCCACCGACGCTTCTCGGAAGAAGTTCGTGAAGTCCTGCATCGACCTGTACATCAAGGGAGACCTGCCCGCGTACAACGGCGCCGGCGGAGCGGGCGTCGCCGCGGGGATCTTCGACGGCATCGACCTGGACTGGGAGTGGCCCGGCTCGCCCGACGGCCACCCCGGCAACCACTGGAGCACCGCGGACAAGGCCAACAACACCGCCCTGATCGCGGAGTTCCGCAAGCAGCTCGACGCCCTGGGCGGCGAGCACAAGCTGCTGACCGCCTTCACCCCGGCCGACCCGAAGAAGATCGACGCGGGCTGGGACCTGTCGAAGATCTTCGGCGATCTGGACATCGCCAATGTCCAGGGCTATGACTTCCACGGCGCGGGCAGCGACAACTCCTGGGAGCCGAACCGCACCGGCCACCAGGCCAACCTCTACCCCGACGCCCAGTCTCCGTACGCCAACGACTTCAGCATCGACGGCGCGGTGAAGGCGTACGCCACCGCCGGAGTGAGTCCGCGGAAGCTGACCATCGGCTTCCCCTTCTACGGCCGCGGCTGGAAGGAGGTCGCCGCCGGCGGCGTCAACGGCGAATGGCAGAGCGCCAATGGCGCGGCCCCCGGCCAGTTCGCGGAGGAGGCCGGTACGCGCGGGTACCAGAACCTCGTCACCAGCGTCCCGAATCTCACGGTCGTCCACGACACCCAGTCGGTGGCCACCTACGGCTACCAGGGCGCGGGAGGCCAGTGGTGGTCCTTCGACGACACCTGGTCGATCGGCCAGAAGGCGGCGTACATCAAGTCGAAGGGGCTGCTGGGCGGGATGATCTGGGAGATGTCCGGCGACACCCCGGGCGGAACCCTGCTCAGTGCCCTGCACAGCGGGCTGCAGTAACACCACCAACACCGGCGCCCGAAAAGCGTCGAGGCCGGTCCGTCAGCTGACGGACCGGCCTCTCCCGGTGGGCGATACTGGGTTCGAACCAGTGACCTCTTCGGTGTGAACGAAGCGCTCTCCCACTGAGCTAATCGCCCGGGAACGCACTGAACCATACAGGTCCCCGCGGGTTTCCTTCAAACTCTGTCCAGGTACGCGGTCAGCCCGCGCCGGCCCCCGCGCATCATCGCCGTGTGGTTCGCGCGGAACACCGGACGGCACGGCAGCGCCAGCCGCCTCATCAGCGGCTTGCACACCTCCACCTCCTGTTCGTACAGCGCCCGGGTGCCGGCGCCGCGCGCCGTCAGCGTCCACCGGGCCCAGCCCTCCAGGTCCCCTTCCAGCCCGACTTCGAGCACACCCTGCGCCGGGTCGCGCCGCTGGGCGCGGGCGGTGACGAGCAGTTCGTACGGGAGGAAGGAACGGAAGCGCGCCAGACCGCTGTCGTCGTCGATCGGGGTCACTTCGCGCACCTGCGGCCACCAGCGGGGGTAGTCGTCGGCCCGCTCCAGTACGGCGTACACGGCGTCGGGGCGGGCGGTCAGGTCCCAGACGCTGCGGAAGCGGTAGCGACACCAGTCCATGCTCCAAGTCTGCGCCCGCGGGGGCGTACTCATGCGCGAACTGAGTATCCGCACCCATGCCGTGGGGTGTGGCGGGGGCCACACTCTCGCAGCATGGAGAACGTTCCGCCACCCGCCGAGGAGCTGGCGATCCTCGACCGCGAGCTGGTCCAACTGGATGCCCGCAGGGCACAGTTGCTGGCCCGCCGAACATGGCTGCTCGCCGTGCTTCAGCCGCCCGCCGCGCCGGCTCCGGCCGCCCGGCCCTTCGCGGCGCCGCCCTTCGCCGCCTCGCCGCGCGCGGCATCGCCGTCGGAGGCCTCGCCGCCGGGCGTGCAGAATCTGCTGCTCACTCTCGGCGGGATTCTGCTGACCATCGCGGCGATCGCGTTCACGCTGGTCAGCTGGGGCCACATGGGTATCGGCGGGCGCTCGCTGGTGCTCGGCGCGGTGACGGTCGCGGCGCTCGCGGCGCCGGTCGCGCTGCTGCGCCGTGGGCTCGCGTCGACGGCGGAGTCGCTGGCCGGTCTCGGTCTGGTGCTCATGGTGCTCGACGCGTACGCCCTGCATGTGGTGGCGCTGCCCGACACCGGCGGCCTCGCGTACTCGGCCGTGGCATCGGCCGTGCTCGCCGTGCTCTGGGCGGCGTACGGGCTGTCGCTGGACGGGCTGCGGATTCCGCTGCCGGTGGCCGTGCTGACCGCCCAACTCCCGCTTCCGCTCTGGGCACTGACCGCTTCCGCGGGCGCGCCGCCGCTCGCATGGGCACTGCTGGCCACCGCCGCGCTCGATGTCGCGGCCGCGCTGTGGGCGAAGACCGCGGGTGTCCGGGGCATCGCCACCACCGGTGCCGCGGTGACGGGCGGCTGGGCGCTGCTGATCGGCGGCGTGCAGTCGGTGACGGCGGATTCAGCGCTGGACGCGGTCGCCCCGGCCGTGCTGCTGGTCGCGGCCGCGGGGGTGGCCCTGTGCGCGGCCTTGCGGTCGCCCTCGGCCGCTGCTCCGTCGTCCGCGGCGGCCGGTTTCGCGACGATCGCGGGCATCGGCGGCGTGGCCCGTGCGGCGGTCCCGGAGGGCTGGTCGGTTCTCGGGTATCTGCTGTGCGCGGTGGGCCTGTTGGGGCTGGTACGGGTGGGCGTGCCGCGGCGTCTGCAGCCCGGCCTGATCAGCGCGGCGGGGGTGGTCCACGCCATCGCGGCGCTGTGGACGCTGCCACTGGTCGCGCTCACGCTGGCGGGCCCGCTGACCGGCCTGGACGACATCTGGTCGGGCACGCCGGCGGACGCCCGCGGGGCGCTGGGCGCACAGCTCCCGGAGTCGGGCCTGACGGCGGCCCCGCTGGTGCTGCTGATACTGGCGGCGGCCCTGACGGCCGCCTCCCGCCGACCGCTCACCGAGCCGCCGAGCGCGTCCGGGCCGGGCCCCGAGCACTCCGCCCGGCCCGGTGGGGCTCCGCGTGTCGGCGGGTCCCCGGCTCCGCGCCGCGATCGGCGGGCCGCCGGCCTCACCGCGGCCCTCGCTCTCGCGTGGGCGGGACTGTTCGTCGTGCCGCCCGCCCTGGATCTCGGCTACACGGCCACCGTGACCGTCCACCTGCTCCTGACCGCCGCCGCGCTCCTGCTCACCGTGCGCCCCGTGCGGGACACCGCGGTCGTCGCCCTCGCCTGCGCTCTCAGCGGCGCCGTGAGCGTCGCCGTGCTCTCTCTGGCGACGCGACCGGCGACGTTCAGCGTCCTGGGCACCCTGACCGTCGCGCTCGCCGTGAGCGCGGCCGTATCGCGTGCCGGGCGGACTGTGCAGGCGATCCTCGCCTGCGCCGCCACCGGCTTCATGACGGCCCTCGTCGGCGCTCTCGCCGCTGCCGCCGGGCTCCCGCCCCATCAGGTCGCGCCGGCGATCCTCGCCGTGCCCGCCGCGGTCGCGCTGATCGCCGCCCGGCTGGGCCGCCATCCCGTGGCCCTCCCGATGGAGTGCACCGGCGCCGGCGCGGGGCTCCTCGCGGTCGCCCTGGCCTCCGGGGACCGTCCCACCCTCGCCCTGGTGCTCGCGCTCGGCGGCGTGATCGCCGCGGGCACCGCGGTGCGGGCCGAGCGCCGCCCGGCCGCCGGATACGTCGCGGCGGTGCTGTTCGTGCTGGCCACCTGGGTACGGCTGGCCGCGTCGGACGTGTCGGTCCCCGAGGCGTACACCCTGCCTGTCACCGTCCCCGCACTCGCCGTCGGCCTGCTGCGCCGCCGTCGCGACCCGCAGGCTTCGTCCTGGACGGCGTACGGCCCCGGTCTCGCCGCGACGCTGCTGCCCAGCCTCGTCGCGGCCTGGGGCGACGAGCACTGGCTGCGTCCGCTGCTGCTCGGCGTCGCGGCCCTGGGCGTCACGCTGGCCGGTGCCCGGCTGCGCCTCCAGGCGCTCCTGGTGCTCGGCGGCTCGGTGCTCGCTCTCGACGCCCTGCACGAGCTCGCTCCGTACGTCGTCCAGGTCGTCGGCGCTCTCCCCCGCTGGCTGCCGCCCGCGCTCGCCGGGCTGCTGCTGCTCGCCGTCGGCGCGACCTACGAGCAGCGGCTGCGCGACGCGCGCAGGCTGCGGGACGCGCTCGGCCGGATGCACTGAGCCGGCCAACGCCGAAGGCCCCGGAGACTCAATAGAGTCTCCGGGGCCTTCGGTCCGGGTGGGCGATACTGGGTTCGAACCAGTGACCTCTTCGGTGTGAACGAAGCGCTCTCCCACTGAGCTAATCGCCCCGGCGCACCGCACACGTTACCCCATGTCAGCGGGTGCCTCTGACCGTTTTCGGGTCACTCCTTGATCTTCCACGGCATCACCACGCCGAACTTCCAGACGTAGATTCCGACCAGCACCGCGATGATCACCAGACCGATCGTGGTGAGGATGATGTTCCTCCGGCGCACCCTGGGATCGAGCGCCCGCTGCGCCGCCTCGGTCACTTTGCGCTTGGTCCAGCGGAGCACCAGCTGCGCCCAGACGAACTCGGTCGCCCAGATCGCCATGCCGCCGAAGATCACCAGCCAGCCGGGACCCGGCAGCGGCAGCATCACGATGCCGGCGCCGACGACCGCGAGTCCGATAACGAATACCCCGACCTGCCAGCTCAGATGCAGTGGCCGGGACCTCTTGATGAAGTGGGGCGCCTTTGAGCCGAGCTCCGGCTCCTTCGCCACCGTCACGTCCCCCGTCGCGGGGTCTGGGGCCGTCGCTGCGACGGACTCCCCCCGCTCGTCACTCTCCGCGTTCATAAAGCCAAACCTACCGGATTCCAGCCAGTCACCGGAATGGCCGTATAACACAAAGTGATGCACCGCCGTACGAGCGACATGAAGGATCACAAAACGGTCAGAGGGGTTTACAACGGCACCGTAGGTGGCATGTCGATTTCGCCGACGTGCGAATCCCCGAGCGCACACTGAGCGAAAGGCCCTGGCGCTTATGAACACCACGGTCAGCTGCGAGCTGCACCTGCGCCTCGTTGTATCGAGCGAGTCTTCACTGCCTGTACCCGCGGGCCTGCGGTATGACACGGCCGATCCCTATGCCGTGCACGCCACCTTCCACACCGGAGCCGAGGAGACGGTCGAGTGGGTCTTCGCCCGCGACCTTCTCGCCGAGGGTCTGCACCGGCCCACCGGCACGGGCGACGTCAGAGTCTGGCCTTCCCGCAGTCACGGCCAAGGCGTCGTCTGCATCGCGCTGAGCTCCCCGGAGGGCGAAGCCCTGCTCGAGGCCCCGGCGCGGGCCCTGGAGTCGTTCCTGAAGCGGACCGACGCCGCGGTGCCACCCGGCACCGAGCATCGTCACTTCGATCTCGACACAGAGCTCTCGCACATCCTGGCCGAGAGCTGAGCCAGGCAGAGAGCTGCACGGCGCCGTCCGACTCGGGGAGACGGCGCCGCGCGGACAACCACATACGGCAGACACCGGCGCCGTCACCGCGGAATCCACCGCGGTGACCGGCGCCGGTCGCTCTGGGCGGCCGCGGTGGGGGCAAAGGACACCACGAGGCAAAATCTGAGTAGAGTCTGCGCAATTCGTGGGCACCGGCCCGCAGCAGGCCAGGGAGCGAATCGTGATGATCCCCCACGACACCAGGATCGCCCTCGACACCGTCGTCGATCTGGTGAACACCGCACCGGAGAGCGAGCAGGCCGAGGGGCTCACCGACGTTGCCGCGCTGTACGCATTCGTACGCAGTCACTTCATCAGCGGTGTGGGCGAGCTGACCCAGCGGGACCTGAAGGCCGTGCAGGGCGTACGGACGCAGTTCGCGGAGATCTTCGCGGCGCCCGACAGCCGTACCGCGGCCGCTCTGGTCAATGAGCTGGTGGCGGCCGCGGGGACCACCCCCCAGCTCACCGACCACGACGGCTACGACTGGCATGTGCACTACTTCGCGCCGGGCGCCTCCATCGCCGACCATCTCGCCGCGGACTGCGGGATGGCGCTGGCGTTCATCGTCGTGACGGGCGAGCAGGAGCGGCTGCGACGCTGCGAGGCGCCGGACTGCGGGCGCGCGTTCGTCGATCTCTCCCGCAATCGCTCGCGCCGCTACTGCGACAGCCGCACCTGCGGCAACCGCCTGCATGTCGCCGCGTACCGCGCGCGCCGCAAGGAAGCGGCCGGCTGACCTTCACAGCAGGAACAGATCGTGCACCGCTGCCATCAGCAGCAGGAAGCCGATCACCGCGAGGAAGATCATCAGGGGTGGCTGGGAGAGCGCGAAGAGGCAGCCACGCGGCTCTTCGGTCGGTGCGGGGGCCTCGCCCCGGGAGGTATCGAGCATCTCGGGGTGATGATGACGCAGCCCGGCCCGTGGTGATCGAACAACACGCCCCGCGAGTGCGGGAGTTCATTCAAATTCCGTGCTTCTTGAGGATCGCCTCGATGTCGCTGAAATCATCGCCGGAGCCGGCGGCCTTCGGCTTCACCGCCGGCTGCGCGGCCGGCCGGCTGCCCGGCCCCAGGGAGCGCGCGGAGGCCGCGGTGGCGACCGCCTCGCGCTGTGCCGCCTGCGCTGCCTTGCGCTCCTTGCGGGTCCCGCCGCGGCGCCGCTCCACGGCGCGGGTCGTCATGAAGAGCAGCCACGCGCCGCCCAGCAGGCCGAAACCGAGCCATGCGGACGGACTGAAGGCCGTGTCGACGGCCCACTCGACCGCGCCGGTCAGCACCAGGCCGACGGGGACGAGGGAGTAGGCGAGTATCCGGGCAGCAGTGAGGAAACGCTTGCGGTACGCCGTGACGGCGGCGATGCCCAGGCCCGCCGCGGACACTGCGGAACATATGGTCTCGGCAAGCATCCGGTCCTCCAGGCTGGCTCGGGCATGAGCGTCCCTTCCATCGTGCACCTGCGGTCCGTGTCCGGGCCACGGTCCCGTGCGACCTCAGGGAGATCTCCGGGACGGCTCTCCTCCCCAGGTCCCGGTTGGGCCCTGCGGGAGCGGGCTGGGAGACTGTCCTCATGAGCGACTCGACCACCGCCGGCCCCGTCGTACTCGACGTCTGGTGCGAGCTCCAGTGCACCGACTGCCGCAAGGCCCTGGGGGATCTGCGGGCCCTGCGTGAGCGCTACGGCGACCGGCTGGAACTGCGGCTGCGCCACTTCCCCCTCGACAAGCACAAGCACGCCTTCGCTGCCGCGCAAGCCGCGGAGGAGGCGCTCGAACAGGGCAAGGGCTGGCCGTACGTCGAAGCGGTGCTCGGACGTGTCGAGGAGCTGGACCGCCGGGGCGTGCCGCTGCTGCTCGACGTCGCGCGTGAACTGGGCCTGGACGCCGAGGAGTTCGACACCGCCCTGATCGACGGGCGGCACATCCTGATCGTCGACGCCGACCAGGCCGAGGGCAAGGCGATCGGCGTGACGGGCACTCCGACGTATGTCATCGACGGCGAACGACTGGACGGTGGCAAGAGCCAGGAGGGGCTGCGGGCGCGTATCGAGGAGATCGCGGACCGGCTGCTCGCCAACGCCTGATCCGGCGCCTGATCCGGACACGACCTAGAGCAGCTGCTTGAAGGAGTTGACGGTCGTCGTCCGGTAGCCGAGCGACTCGTAGAGCCCGATCGCCGGAGCGTTGCCCGCGAAAACATGCAGTCCCAGCAGCGGCAGCCCGGCGTCCAGGGCGACGCGCTCGGCAAGCAGCATCAGGGACCGCCCGTGGCCCTGCGCGCGCCGGCTCTCGACGACCTCGACGTCGTACACGTACGCCCCTTGTTCGCCGGGCCGCACCTCGCGTCGTCCGACGAGGAGATGTCCGACGGCCGCGCCCTCGTGGACCAAGACGCTGAGCCAGGTCCCTTGCGTGGCAAGGCCCTCCGGCAGGAGATCGCGGTGATCGGCCTGCGCCTTGGCGCGCGCCCGGTCTCGCGGGACCCCGCGATCGGCCCAGCTCTGCGCATAGGTCTCGATTCCCGAGGCGAGCCACCGCTGGAACTCTGCCTCACTCATCGGCCGGCCCTGGACGTCGGGCGGCAGGGCGGGCGGCCGACCGGTGAGCTCCTTGAGCATGTTGCGGCTGCGCTCGGTGTAGCCGAGGACGGTCACAAGACGCGTGGCGGCGGTGGCGTCCGGCGGTACGGACACCTGTACCTGCGTGCAGCCCCAGCCGCGCAGCACTTCCTCGGCGGCGAGCGCGGCGACGGTCCCCCGCCCGCGCCGCCGGTCCCGCTCGTCGATGCTCAGCGACCGGATGGTGCCGGCCGCGGTGCCGAGGGCGGGGTGGGTGGCGATCTCGATCGTGCCGACGGGACGACTGTTCACACAGACCTCATAGGTGCGTGACTGCGCGCCGTCCGCCTCGTGCTGAAGCGGCGCGGTCGGCCGCAGGGTCGTGGTCATCACGGGTGTTCTACCCGCCCCCACGGCCGCCCGTCACGCGGTTTTGCCTGTCCGTCCGGGGATTCAGTACAAAGCCTTCGGGTCCTGGTCCGCAGCCGCGCGCTCCTCGAAGATCCGCATGGCCTCGGCGGTCACCGGCCCCGGCGCGCCGGCGAGCTCGCGCCCGTCGATCCGCCCGACCGCCTGGACGTCGCGGAGGGTGGACGTCAGGAAGATCTCCTCGGCCCGGTCCAGCACGTCGAAGGGCAGATCGGTCTCCTTGGCTCCCGTCCACTCGACGGTGAGGGCGCGGGTGATGCCCGCGAGGCAGCCGGAGGAGACGGGCGGGGTGTGCAGTTCGCCGTCGAGCACAACGAAGACATTGGAGCCGGTGCCCTCGCAGAGCCGTCCGACGGTGTTGGCGAAGAGCGCTTCGGACGCACCCTGCTCGCTCGCCCTGGCGAGTGCGACGACATTCTCCCCGTACGACGTCGTCTTCAGCCCCGCCAGCGCTCCGCGCTCGTTGCGGGTCCAGGGGACGGTGACGACGGCGGTGGTGTCGGGGCGGCGCTTGCTCGCGCCGAGCGCCACAACGAGGGTCGGCCCTTCGTCGCCGCGGTCGGAGCCGAGCGGCGAGGTGCCGCCGGTGTAGGTGATGCGCAGCCGGCCGAGCTCCATGGGGTTGGCTTCCAGCACGGCGGTGCAGGCGCGGCCGACCTCGTTCAGGTCAGGCGCCGGCAGACCGAGGCCGAGTGCGGAGCGGGTCAGCCGGTCGAGGTGCTGGGTGAGGGCGAAGGGCTGCCCGTGCACCGCCTTGATGGTCTCGAAGACGCCGTCGCCCACGGTCAGTCCGTGATCGAACACGGACACCCGGGCGTCCTTGGCGTCCGTGAGTGCGCCGTTGACCCAGAGCTTCATCTAGCCGGTCCTTCCGCTTGCCGCATACGCCCCCGACGCTACCGCGAGCAGCCGGGAGGCCTTCAGCTCGGTCTCCTCCCATTCGCGCTGGGGGTCGGAGCCCCAGGTGATCCCGGCGCCGGTGCCGAAGCGGAGCACCGGTGCCGCGGGGTGGGTGCGGTCGATCCAGAACGTGCGTATGCCGACGGCGAGCTCACCGGTGCCGCGGTCGGCGTCCACCCAGCCGATGCCTCCGCAGTACGGTCCGCGGGGCGCCGTCTCCAGCGCGGCGATGATCTTCAGCGCACTGGACTTGGGCGCTCCGGTCACCGAGCCGGGCGGGAAGGTGGCCGCGAGCAGCTCCGGCCAGCCGGCCCCCAGACCCAGCTCGCCGCGGACCGTCGAGACGAGATGCACCAGGCCGGGATGGGCCTCGACCGCGCACAGCGCGGGGACGGAGACCGTGCCGGTGGCGCAGACCCGCCCCAGGTCGTTGCGGACGAGGTCCACGATCATCACGTTCTCCGCGTGGTCCTTCTCCAGCAGGTCCTCGGCGGTACGACCGGTGCCCTTGATCGGCCCGGACTCGACCGTGGTCCCACTGCGCCGCAGATACAGCTCGGGCGATGCGGTGGCAATCTCCACGCCGTGGGCGGGCAGCCTGATCGTTCCGGCGTACGGAGCCGGGTTGCCGCGCGCCAGCAGAGCGGTCAGGGCATCTACGTCGGCGGCGTCCGGGTCGGGCAGCGGTGCGGAGAGAATTCGGCAGAGGTTCGCCTGATAGACCTCCCCGGCTGCTATGTGCTCGCGGATGCGCCGTACACCGGCGGTGTACGCGTCCCGGTCCAGCGAGGAGTTCCAGTCCTCCGCCGCGGGGCCCCGCCAGCGCCCCGGCATGGGCTCGGGCACCGGCTCCGTACGGACATCGCGGAAGCGGGCGCAGGTCAGACGGCCCTCGAAGTCCGCGGCAACGGCCCAGAAGCCCTCGGAGTCGAGTGCTTCCGGGTCCCTGGTCACATCGCGGAGGCCCGTGGCGAGAAGGTGGCCGAAGCGGGCCAAAGGAGCAGTGTCGTGCACGTCTGTGAGTCTATGGCCGGTGCCGATGAGCTGCCGATGAGCTGCTGCCGTGTGAACACACCTCAGCACGCTGCGGAAACGCGTTTTTGTGCTGGCCCGGGAATCCGCTAGAGTTCAACACGTCGCCGGGACGTGCAAGCGGTCCGGAACCGACAAGCGGACGTGGCTCAGTTGGTAGAGCATCACCTTGCCAAGGTGAGGGTCGCGAGTTCGAATCTCGTCGTCCGCTCGATGAGGGGGATCTTCCCGAACCCTCACACTCCGGGTGGAGTGGCCGAGAGGCGAGGCAACGGCCTGCAAAGCCGTCTACACGGGTTCAAATCCCGTCTCCACCTCCAAGGACGATTAGCTCAGCGGGAGAGCGCTTCCCTGACACGGAAGAGGTCACTGGTTCAATCCCAGTATCGTCCACTGGATCCGCATGGATCACGCGCGATTAGCTCAGCGGGAGAGCGCTTCCCTGACACGGAAGAGGTCACTGGTTCAATCCCAGTATCGCGCACGCAGTACCACGCAAGATCGTCCCGCGCGATTAGCTCAGCGGGAGAGCGCTTCCCTGACACGGAAGAGGTCACTGGTTCAATCCCAGTATCGCGCACCAGCCAGAACCCCCCGGCCGCCTCGGCGCCCGGGGGGTTCTGTCGTTGCGGGGGCGGCTCAGGAGGAGAAGAGCATCCGGCCGAAGCTCTTGTGGCGGTAGTGCCCGCCGTGATGTCCGCCGTGGTGCGGCGCGCCCCAGGCGGGGGCGGGGGCGGCAGGGTAGGCCTGCGGGGCGGGCGGCGCGGGCGGGGCCTGCTGGGTCCACTGCGACTCGAGGCGGGTGAGGGACTCGAGCTCGCCGTAGTCGAGGAATATCCCCCGGCAGCCGCTGCACTGCTCGATCTGGACGCCGTTGCGGTTGTACGTGTGCATCGCTGCGTGACACTTGGGACACTGCATGGTCTGCTCAGCTCCTCGCCGTTCGGTCGACGTCGCCGGGATGCATGCCCGGTGACGAGGAGTTCAGACTACGACGAGGACTCGAAGTCCAACTCAGCAGGGAGTGTGGCAATTCGGGCACAGGATTCGATCATCGCCTGATCGACCTCGTCCGGATCGCGTTGCTCCGCTGCCGCCTTTGCCAGGGCCAGGGCGGCGGTCTGGACGGTCAGTGCACGGGCCGGGACGTCGAGTTGGGGCCAGGGGTCGCCGTCGGCGGGGACCGCCGGGCCCTGTGCGGCGGTGTACGCCCCGAGGAACCGCTGCCAGATCTCCGGGGGCAGCAGGCCCGCGGCGTACCAGGCGGCGGGGCGGGCCAGGTCCCAGGCGGGGTCGCCGAGGCCGAGGTCGTCGACGTCGATCAGCAGCCAGCGGCCGCCGCGCGCGGGGTGGCGGACGAGCTGGCCGAGGTGGAGGTCGCCGTGGCAGAGCGTGGTGCTGCGGGGCAACGGGGCCTCGCCGCGGGCCCAGGCGGGTAGCCGCTCCCAGGCCCGTTCGACGGTCGCGGCCGCGGGGCGGTCCCCGGCCGCCGCGCGCATCCGCGCCCGGGCCCGGGCCGCCTTGGCGGGGCCGCGCATGGGCGGGAGGGGACCGGGAAGGCGGTCGGTGTCGACCCGGTGGAGCCGGGCCAGCAGGACCGCGGCGTCCTCCCAGGGGGCGACGTCGGGATGGGCAGGGTCCACGGGGACGCCGTACGGCCAGGCCGAGACGGGTCGGCCGTGCAGGTCCGCGGCGGGGAGCGGGACGGGCGCGAGCAGAATGCCGGTGAGGCTCGGGTGGGCCGCGACGGCGAGGCGGGTGGCCAGGGCCGCGGTGTCGGTGTCGGCGGCGTGCGCCTTGACGACGACTCCCCCGCTGCGTACGACGGTTCCGTCCACCCGGTCCGCGAGCACTGCCGGGCGACCGCACACACAGCGGCCTGCGGCGCGGGGCGCGGGTAGGTGAGCAGCGTCGTGCGCGAGGTCGCTCAGCGAACGTACGACGGATGCGGTCACGGTCTCCCCCGGGTGCGGTACGGCCCGGCGTGACGGCGCCGGCCCTTGGGCCGAGCCTACGCGCGGCCACGTGGTGCCGTTGCGCAACGAAGGGCAAACAGCGCGATGGCCGGTCAGCTCCCCAGCTGACCGGCCAAACGCTGTCGTCCGCCGCACCCCCGTCCCCACGGGGTTGTTGGCCGGATGTCCCCGACCCGGACCGCTCTTCCGGGTCCGGGGCGCCGCTCAGCGCCCCAGCATCACGCCCACGGACGACGCCTGTGTGACAACTGCCTCCCAGCCGCCGAAGGCGACCACGAGCAGTGCCGCGAGAGGAAGCACCATGACCGTCGCCACCAACGGGTGACGCCTGCCGGACGGGCGGCCGCCGAACGCGGCGAAAGCCTTGCGTCCCTGCGTGCGGATGATCGTCCGCGATGCCGTGTCCGCCATGGTCCCTCTCCTGATTCGTATGTGGCAGCGGCGGGTGTCTGACCTCGGGGGACGAGTGCTGCACCCGCCGCTTGACCTCAACACTAGGGATTCGGCAGGGCCCGGTCGTCATGCCCGCGTACCGATTGCCGGGCCTCCCGGAGGATGAGCCGCGGCCCGGCGACGTACTCCCCTGGGTGGAGACGGGGTCCTAGGCCTTGGGGTCTTCCCGGAGGGGGCGCTCCGAGGAGTCCTCCCTGGGCACCGGCTGCTCGACCGGAGCCGGCACCCGGGTGGCCATGAATCGGGCCGTCCGCACCACCGAGCCTCCCCCGACTGCCGCTGGGAGGCGCCCCCAGGTGACTTCGCTCACTTCCACCACCCCTGTGCGCACGGCCGTCTCGACCCTGCGACCCGCCCTGCTTGCCACCACTTCCTCCGTACGAGTCGTGTCTCCCGCCTCCACGGCCGTCTCCACGCGGTCACCCTTCATCGATCCAATCCCCCTTCTGCGACGGTCCGTTGAGATCTCGCACCGGCCAGGGCGCCTGGATCCACTGCCCCCTGACCACTCTTCAAATTTCCCACCCGGCACTGACAATCGATCGGGCCGCGAGGGCGCGGCCTATGAGCACACCGGGTCGGGGGTACGTAAGCTGTGCCACGTCAAACGGGCGACCGCGGCAGCGGGGTGGGGCCACCCACCGTAAGTAGGGGACGGACATGGCGATGATGCGGCTCCGGCGCGAGGACCCGCGTGTCGTCGGCTCGTTCAGGCTGCACCGACGGCTCGGCGCGGGTGGCATGGGCGTTGTCTATCTGGGCTCCGACCGACGCGGCCAGCGCGTCGCCCTGAAGGTGATCCGGCCGGATCTGGCGGAGGACCAGGAGTTCAGGTCGCGGTTCGCGCGCGAGGTCTCGGCGGCACGGCGGATCCGCGGCGGCTGTACGGCGCGGCTCGTGGCCGCCGATCTGGAGGCGGACCGCCCGTGGTTCGCCACTCAGTACGTTCCCGGGCCTTCTCTGCACGACAAGGTGGCCGAGGACGGCACGCTCCGGGCCGCCGAGGTGGCCGCGATCGGCGCGGCGCTGTCGGAGGGCCTGGTGGCGGTGCACGAGGCCGGTGTCGTACACCGGGACCTCAAGCCGTCGAACATCCTGCTGTCGCCGAAGGGCCCGCGGATCATCGACTTCGGCATCGCCTGGGCGACCGGCGCGAGCACGCTCACGCATGTCGGCACGGCGGTGGGTTCCCCCGGCTTCCTCGCGCCGGAGCAGGTGCGCGGCGCGGCGGTCACACCCGCCACCGACGTCTTCGCGCTGGGTGCCACGCTCGCGTACGCGGCGACCGCCGACTCGCCCTTCGGGCACGGCAGTTCGGAGGTCATGCTGTACCGGGTGGTGCACGAGGAGCCGCAGCTGCACGGGGTTCCGGACGCGTTGGCTCCGCTGGTACGCGCCTGTCTGGCGAAGGATCCCGAGGAACGCCCCAGCACCCTGCAGCTGTCGATGCGGCTGAAGGAGATCGCGGCCAGGGAGGCCCAGGGTCTTTCGGAGGGACGCCCGCCGGCCCAGCGGGAGCGGATCGGGCAGGACCGGCCGGCCTCGCGCTATTCGGAGCGGACGCAACGCTCCGAGCGGAGCGACCGGACAGAGCGCCTGGAGCGGCGTACGGGTGGCACCCCGGCGCCGCGCACGCAGCCGCCGCGCACCGGCGGATCGCGGCCCCAGCCGCCCCGCAACACGGCCCGTACGAACGGTCGTCAGGGCACCAGGCCCGGCGTACGCACCACATCTGCCGGGCGGCGGCCCGCCAACCCGCGGCTGCTGCGGCAGCGCATCGTCGTCTTCGTCGTGGTGACGCTGATCGTGGCGCTCGGCATCGCCGCGGCCCAGCAGCTGTAGCGGCCGCAGCTGCTTCGGCGGCTCAGGCTGCTTCGGTGACTCAGGCCTCGGGGCGGCCCGTCGCCACCGCGTAGAACGCGACCGCGGCGGCCGCGCCCACATTGAGCGAGTCGACTCCGTGCGCCATCGGGATGCGCACCCACTCGTCGGCGGCGACCAGCGCCTGCCTGGAGAGCCCGTCGCCCTCCGCGCCGAGCATCAGCGCCACGCGGTCGAGCCGGTGGGGCGCCGCCTCGTCGATGGCGGCGGCCTTCTCGTCGGGGGTGAGGGCGAGGAGCTTGAAGCCCGCTTCCCGTACGGATTCGAGGCCTTTGGGCCAGGATTCGAGACGGGCGTACGGAACGGAGAAGACCGCGCCCATGGAGACCTTCACGGAGCGGCGGTAGAGCGGGTCCGCGCAGTCCGGCGAGAGCAGCACCGCGTCCATGCCGAGGGCCGCGGCGCTACGGAAGATCGCACCGATGTTGGTGTGGTCGTTGACCGACTCCATGACGACCACACGGCGGGCCGTCAGCAGCAGTTCGTCGGCCGTCGGCAGGGGCTTGCGCTGCATGGAAGCGAGCGCGCCGCGATGCACGTGGTAGCCGGTGACGCGTTCGGCGAGCTCGGGGCTCACCGCGTACACGGGAGCCGGGAGCTCGTCGATGACGTCCCGCATGACGTCGACCCACTTGGCGGAGAGCAGCATCGACCGCATCTCGTAACCGGCGTCCTTGGCGCGGCGGATGACCTTCTCGCCCTCGGCGATGAACAGGCCTTCGGCGGGCTCGCGCCTGCGCCGGAGCTCTACATCGGTCAGGCCGGTGTAGTCGCGCAGGCGCGGGTCGTCGGGGTCCTCGACGGTGATGAGATCGGCCACAGGGTGATACTGCCTTCTCCTGGGTGTGGTGCCAACGGCTGGGGGCGGGTGGGTTACTGCCGGTTACGCGATGCGGTGCGTGCTGCGCGGTGCACGTGCGCCCCGGCGGCTCACACCTGGCGCCGTTACGCCTTGCGCGGTCCGACGGTGACGACCTCGCCGATGACGATGACCGCCGGCGGGCGTACGTCCTCGGTCCGCACCCGCTCCGCGACGGTCGCGAGCGTGGCGTCGACGCGGCGCTGGGAGGCGGTGGTGCCCTCCTGGACCAGGGCCACGGGGGTGTCGGGGCGCTTTCCGTGGGCGACCAGTGCCTGCGCGATGGCGCCGATCTTGTCGACCCCCATCAGCACGACGAGCGTGCCGCGGAGCTTGGCGAGGGACGCCCAGTCGACGAGCGAGCGCTCGTCGTCGGGGGCGACATGGCCGCTGACCACCGTGAACTCATGGGCGACGCCACGGTGGGTGACCGGGATGCCGACCGCGCCGGGGACGCTGATGGAGCTGGAGATGCCCGGGACGACGGTGCACGGGATGCCGGCCTCGGCGAGGGCCTCGGCCTCTTCCATGCCGCGGCCGAAGACGAAGGGGTCGCCGCCCTTGAGCCGTACCACCGCCTTGCCCGCCTTCGCGTGCTCGATCAGGGCGTTGTTGATCGCCTCCTGGGCCATGAAGCGGCCGTACGGGATCTTCGCGGCGTCGATCACCTCGACGTGGGGCGGGAGTTCGTCGAGCAGGTCGCGCGGGCCGAGGCGGTCGGCGATGACGACGTCCGCCTCGGCGAGGAGGCGGCGGCCGCGGACGGTGATCAGGTCCGGGTCGCCGGGTCCGCCGCCGACAAGGGCGACGCCGGGGGTCCTGGTGCGGTGGTGGGGAGCGGCGAGGGAGCCGTCCCGCAGTCCCTCGACGATGGCGTCGCGCACGGCGGCGGAGCGGCGGGGGTCGCGGCCGGTGAGCACCGCCACGGTCACGCCTTCGGAGCGGCCGGTGGCCGGGGTCCATGCGGTGGCTGCGCTCGCGTCGTCGGAGCGTACGCACCAGGTGCGGGTGCGCTCGGCCTCCGCGGAGGCACGGGCGTTGGCCTCGGCGTCGGAGGTGGCGATGAGGGCGTACCAGGCGTCCGTGAGGTCACCCTCGGCGTACGGGCGCTGCTCCCAGCGGATCTCGCCGGCCGTGGCCATGGCCTCGACGGACGGCGTCGCGGACGGCGACACCAGGACGATGTCGGCCCCGGCCGCGATGAGCGCGGGGAGCCGGCGCTGGGCGACCTGCCCACCGCCGAGTACCACGACGCGGCGCCCGGTGAGGCGCAGTCCTACGGGGTAGGCGGGGTGCTCGTCGTGGTCGACGTGCGCAGCGGGGTCAGCGTGCTCGGCCATGGCGGTACTGGCTCCTCGGGCGGGGCAGTGCGGTCTACGGGGCCGCTGCGGCGGTGAAGCGGCTGGTGGGGCGGGGGTTGGACCTCCGCGACCACCTTACGGGCCGGGGGGTGAGGTTTTCCCACCCCTCCCCGCCTACTTCTCCGTCACGCCCGCCGAGTCGAACGTCGCCACCTCGTGCATCGCCCTTGCCGCACTCTGTACCACTGGCAGCGCCAGCAGCGCTCCCGTCCCCTCGCCCAGGCGCAGGTCCAGGTCCACCAGCGGGCGCAGGCCCAGCTTGTTGAGGGCCGCCACATGGCCAGGCTCCGCGCTGCGGTGGCCTGCGATGCAGGCCGCCAGGGCCTCCGGCGCGATCGCCCGGGCGACCAGCGCGGCCGCGCCCGCCGAGACGCCGTCCAGCACCACCGGCGTACGCAGCGACGCGCCGCCCAGGATGAAGCCGACCAGTGCCGCGTGCTCCAGGCCGCCGACCGCCGACAGGACGCCGATCGGGTCCGCGGGATCCGGCGCGTGCAGCTCCAGCGCACGCCGTACCACGTCGACCTTGCGCGCGTGCATCTCGTCGTTGATGCCCGTACCACGGCCGGTGATCTCGCTCGGGTCGATGCCCGTGTACACCGAGATCAGCGCCGCGGAGATCGTTGTGTTCGCGATGCCCATCTCACCGGTGAGGAGCGCCTTGTTGCCCGCCGCCACCAGATCGCGCGCCGTCTCGATGCCGACCTCGACCGCCGAGAGGACGTCTTCGCGGCTCAGCGCGGGGCCGGTCGTGCAGTCCGCCGTGCCCGCCCGCACCTTGCGCGGCAGCAGTCCCGGCGTGGCGGGCAGGTCCGCGGCGACGCCCACGTCGATCACGCAGACCTCCGCACCCACCTGGTTGGCGAACGCGTTGCAGACCGCGCCCCCGCCCAGGAAGTTGGCCACCATCTGGGCCGTGACCTCCTGCGGCCAGGCCGTGACCCCCTGCGCGTGCACTCCGTGGTCACCCGCGAAGATCGCGACCGCCGCGGGCTCCGGGATAGGCGGCGGGCACATCCGCGACAACCCGCTCAGCTGCGCCGAGATGATCTCCAGCATGCCGAGCGCGCCCGCCGGCTTGGTCATCCGCTTCTGCCGCTCCCACGCCTCGCCGAGCGCTTTCGCGTCCAGCGGGCGGATGTTGGAGACGGTCTCCTGGAGCAGATCGTGCGGCTCCTCGCCGGGCAGCGCGCGCCGTCCGTACGTCTCCTCGTGCACGACCCACGACAGCGGACGGCGCTTGGACCAGCCCGCCTGCATCAGCTCCGGCTCTTCGGGGAATTCGTCGACGTACCCCACGCACAGATACGCCACGGCCTCCAGGTGCTCCGGCAGACCGAGCGCGCGCACCATCTCGCGCTCGTCGAAGAAGCTGACCCAGCCGACGCCGAGACCTTCGGCACGCGCGGCGAGCCAGAGGTTCTCGACGGCGAGGGCGGAGGAGTACGGGGCCATCTGCGGCTGTGTGTGCCGGCCCAGCGTGTGCCGGCCGCCGCGCGTCGGGTCGGCGGTGACCACGATGTTCACCGGGGTGTCGAGGATCGCCTCGATCTTCAGTTCCTTGAACTGCTTGGCCCGGCCCTTCGGCAGCGACTTCGCGTACGCGTCGCGCTGACGCTGGGCGAGCTCGTGCATCGTCCGCCGGGTCTCGGCGGAGCGGATGACGACGAAGTCCCAGGGCTGCGAGTGGCCGACGCTGGGGGCTGTGTGCGCGGCCTCCAGGACGCGCAGCAGCACCTCGTGCGGGATGGGATCGCTGCGGAAGCCGTTGCGGATGTCCCGGCGCTCGCGCATGACGCGGAGTACGGCTTCGCGCTCGGCGTCGTCGTAGCCGGGTGCGGGCGCGCCACCGAGGGCGGTGCCGGCGGGCGCGGCTTCGGGCTTGGTCACCGCCTCGGGCACTGCCACCGCCTCGGGCTTGGTCACAGCCTCGGGCACTGCCACCTCCTCGGCCACTGCCACCGTCTCCGGCACTGCCGCGGGAACCGGCTCCGGCTTGGGGGCGGGCACGGCTTCTTCGGCCACGACGACCTCTTCGGCGATCTCGGCCACCTCTTCCGCCACGACGGGCTCAGCCTCGGGAACCGGCTGGACCGGCGGCTCGGCAGCGGTCTTCTCTGTCACCGGCCCCGGCTCACCCGCGCGGGGCGCGGGCACGAGCACCTCGGCCTGCGGCGCGGGCTCTTCCGTGGCGGCCGCGACCGCCGCTTCCTCCACGACCGCGACCTCCTCGACCAGCGGCGCGGCCTCGGGCTCCGGCTCAGGCCCCTGGTCGGCGGACTCGGGGGCGACCGGAGGTTCAGGAGCGACCACAGGAACGTCAGTCACCGGTGTGGCCGGCGGGACCACCGGGACCGGCGTGGTGGCCTCGACGGGCGCGGGCTCCGGCTCCGGCTCCGGGACGACCGTTTCCGGCGTGGCTTCCGCTGCGGCCGGAGGAGGCGTGTGGGGCGGCTGAGGCTGAGGGTCCCAGGGAACCCCGGCCTGCGGCGGAATCTCACCCAGCTGCGGCCCCGGCAGCACGGCAGCCGTCTCCTCGCGCGGGATGTCGAGGTACTCCGGACCTGAGGTGGGCGGACCCGGGTCGGGTACGGGCGTGGCATGCGCCGGCGTCCCCGCGGGGCCGCGGTCGGCGAGCGAACGGACCACGCCGCCCGAGGACGCGTCGGGTACCGGCGGTCCCATGTGCAAAGGGCGTCGCGCGGGCGGTGGTGTCGGCGTGGCCGAGGTGGGCGGGATGCGTACGCCGTTGAGGTCGACGGAGCCGGAGTCACGGCCCCCCGCCTCGTGCGCGCCGGCCTCGTGCATCCCGTAGGCGGCTACGGCCGGCTGGGCCGCCGCGGCGACGGGCTCGGCCACGGGCTGCTCGACGGGGGCGAACTGCTCCTCCGCGAAGGCCGGCGCGACGGGCTCCGGCACCGGCGCGGCAGCGGCAAAATCCGGAGCCGGGAACTCCGGGCCCGCGGGCGGCTGGGCCGCGCCATGCGCCTCGGCCTCGGGCGCCCGGTACTGCGGGACGAACTGCTCCTGCGGGACGAAGTGCTCCTGCCCCGGCGTCTGCGCCACAGCTTCGGCGACCGCCGTCACCGGCTGGGCGACATGCCGCTCCGGAACCGGCATCGCGACCGGAGCCTGCCCCGTCCCCGCCGGAGCCACCGGCGCGTGAGCCACCTGCATCTGCGCGACCGGCGCCTGGGCGACCGGGGCGTGCGCCACGGGGCCCTGCACGGGTTGCACCACGTGTGGGTCGCTCCACGCTCCCTGCGCGCCGGGCATCAGCAGCAGATCGTCCTCTTCGGAACCGTTCTCGGAGGAGTCGAGGAAGGTGTACGCACCGGAAGCGGGGACGCCCGGCTGCTCCACCATGCCTGCGTTCTCCGGCAGCCCCTCGCCCGGGATCTGGCCGGTGTCAGTCATGCGTACCCCTCGCCCATCGCTTGTGCTCCTTCGCCCATCGCCCGGGACGCCCGATCGCGGCACACGCAACGCCCGCCAACAAGAACGAGCGTGTGCGCCGCGCGGCACGATGACCCACGGGCACCATGCATTCTCGCGCCCGTTCGTTACCACGGCAGGGAGATCCGCCACGGTTCGCTGTGGGCTGCGCCACGTTGCGCTTCCCCCGGTTCCGACGTACCACAAACAGGAGCCAAAGCGCCCCCTTTTTCCGGACATTGACGAACGAAGCGACGAACGACCGGGTGCAGTACAACGATCGGCCAGCCTACCCCGCGCCGTGCGGCGGCAGGGTCAGGGGGCGCTCTCAAGACGGCGGCCGGAGAGCAGGAAGACGACCGAGCGCTCCCGCTCCGTCCACGCCGCGGTGTCCAGTTCGACGGACTGCAGCAGCGCGCACTCGACCTCGTACCCGCCCGCCGCCAGTGCCGCGCCGATCGCCTCCGCCTCGTCGCGGGTCGACGCATGGGTGACGATGCGTTGCGGCCGCCGGTCGGCGCACGCGGTCACCACATGCGCTCCCCCGCCCCCGATCCGTACGACATCGGGCTCGGGCAGCCGCTCGAGCACATGCGGCGCACGCCCCCGCACGACTTGGAGCTGGACGCCCGAGCGCCGCGCGGTGGCTTCGGTGCGGGCGCAGGCCGCAGCGTCCGCGTCGACGGCGATGACCGCGGCGCCGAACCGGGCGGCCTCCGCCGCGAGCGCCCCGCTGCCGGAGCCGATGTCCCAGACCAGGTCGCCGATGCGCGGCCCGAGGCGGGCCAGTTGGGCGGCGCGCAGCTGCAGCGACTCGCCCTCGCCCAGCTCTTCTCCCTGCGAGGGCCCTTCTCCGTACGACCGGGAGGGCAGCGCCCAGCCTCGTACCGCGGGCGGATAGCCGGGTTCACGGCCCGAGATCCAGCCCGAGCCCGGCACCGCCGCGGTGCCCGTGCCACCGATGACGATGACGACATTGGGGTCGCGCCAGGCGTGGTCGGCCGCCTTGTCCGAGGTGAGGACGGTGACCTGCTCGCGGTCGGTGCCGAGCTCCTCGCAGATGACGAAGGTCCGGTGCACGCCTTCGAGCAGCAGGGCGAGCTCCGCGGGACCGGCGCCCGGGGATGTGAGGACGGCGACCTTGGGGTGTGCCCGGCACACATTGACGGCGCGGCGCAGCGTACGGCGCTGGGCGACGACGATCTGGGCGTCGTCCCAGGGCATGCCTGCCCGGGCGAAGGCGGTGGCGACGGACGAGACCGCGGGCACGACCTCGACCTCCAGGCCGTGCTCCGGCGCGCGCAGGGTGCGTACGACGCCGAAGAAGCCCGGGTCGCCGTCGGCGAGGACAACGGCGCTGCCACGGTGGCTCGCGATCCGCCGCGCGGCCAGGTCGACGCTGCCGAGCCGGATGCGCTCGGCGCCCCGGGGCACCTCGGGCAGCGCCAGATGGTGGGCGGCTCCGGCCACCAGGGTGGCGGCCGACAGCGCGGACCGGGCCGCCTCGGTGAGGGGCGAACCGTCCCAGCCGATCACCGTGACCCGGTCGGCCATCGTCGTCAGTCTCCTGGTGTTGTCGCAGGTCGGGCAGCCCGCACGGGTGCGGGCAGGGTGAGGTTACCTTCCAAGGATGCCTGCTGAATCAGACCGGCCGGATCCGGGCGGTCGCCGGTTTGTCCCCGTGGCTGAAGCCGGCCCGTCCCCTGGCTGAAGCCGGCCGGTCCGATGAGTGAACGGCGTCGGTCCCGTGGGTGAGGCCGGTCGGTCCCGTGGGTGAGGCCGGTCGGTCCCGCGGGTGAAGCCGGTCGGTCCCGTGGGTGAGGCCGGTCGGTCCCGCGGGTGAGGCCGGTCAGTTCCAGTCGGTGAACGAGGCGTAGCCCGCGTCCGCCATCTGTTCGGCGACGCCTTCGAGGTCCTCGGGCAGCAGGCTCCAGACGATCAGGTCGGTGCGGATGTCGGCCCAGCCACCGTCCTCGGTCTGCGTGCGCGCTATCCAGGCGTTGCGCAGGACTCCCTCGCTGATGCAGCCGATCTTCTGGGCGACCTGCTGGGAGGCGGTGTTGTCGGCCGCCGTGCGCAGCTCCAGGCGCTCGAACTTCTGGACGCGGAACAGCCACTGGGCGACGGCCAGCACCGATTCGGTGGCGTAGCCTTCGCCGCGCGCCCAGGGGGCGGTGACATACGCGACCTCGGTGGCGAGCGTGCGCCAGTTGGTGTGCTTCAGATGGATGACGCCGACGAGGCGCTGGGTGAGGAACTCCGTGATGGCGAGCACGATCCCGCGGCCTTCGGTGCGCTCTGCAGGAGCGATCCTGCGGACCCACTCCTCGGCGTCGGCCCCGGTGTACGGGTGCGGCACCGAGGTCCAGGCGGTGACCTGTTCGTCGTTCATCATCTCGGTGTGCGCCGGGATGTCGGCCTCTTCGAAGGGGCGCAGCACCAACCGCTCCGTGCTGATGGACACGTCCGGGAAGGTGGTAGTCATGCGCAGCTCCATGCCGAAGACCGTCGAAAGGGTCGTAGCCGTAAAGGCACAGCATGCAGCATCGGGTCGGGGATGTGCATGGCCGGGTGCGCATGCAAAGAGGCCCCACGCACCTTACGGGATGCGCGGGGCCTCTTCGGGCGGTCTCGCTCAAGGCCCTTGCGGCAGGCCTTACTTGACGGCGCCGAAGGCCGGGACGATGGAACCGGCGTACTTGTCCTCGATGAACTTCTTCACCTCGGGGGAGTTGAGGAGCTGCGCAAGCTTCTGCACGCGCGCGTCCTTCTCGTTGCCCTCCTTGACGGCGAGGAAGTTGGCGTACGGGTTGCCTTCGGCCTTCTCCAGCGCCAGGGCGTCCTCGGCGGGCTTGAGCTCGGCCTCGATGGCGTAGTTGCCGTTGATGACCGCGGCATCCACGTCGCCCAGGGCGCGCGGCAGCGTGGCGGCCTCCAGCTCCTTGAACTTCAGCCCCTTGCTGTCCTTGATGTCGGAGAGCTTGGCGTCGGTGCCCGCGCCGTCCTTGAGGGTGATAAGGCCGTTGTCGGCGAGCAGCTTGAGCGCGCGGCCCTCGTTGGTGGTGTCGTTCGGGACGGCAATGGTCTGGCCGGACTTGATCTCCCCCAGGCCCTTGAACTTCTTGGAGTAGAGGCCGAGCGGCTCCAGGTGGACGTTGACGACCGGGACGATGTGCGTCTTGTTCTTCTTGTTGAAGTCGTCCAGGTACGGCTTGTGCTGGAAGAAGTTGGCGTCGACCTGGCCGCTCTCGGTGGCGGTGTTCGGCAGGACGTAGTCCGTGAACTCCTTGACCTCGAGCCCCAGTCCGGCCTTCTTCGCCAGGTTGTCCTTGATGTAGCCCAGGATGTCGGCGTGCGGCGTCGGGGACGCGGCGACGACGAGCGGCTTGGACTCGTCGGCCTTGCCGGAGCCGGACTTGGCCGCCGGGTCGGACGCGGTGCCGCAGGCGGTGAGGCCGAGGGCGAGCGCGGCGGTGGCGGCTGCGGCCGCGGTGAGCTTGATGTTCTTACGCACGAAGAGTGCCTCTTTCTGGTGTTGCGGTGGTGTCGCCCGGACAAGGAGTGCGGGCTTGTTGGGGTGAAGCGGGGGGTCAGGAAGCGGTACGGCCGCGGCGCGCCAGGAGGCGTACGACTGAGTCGCCGAGCAGCTGTACGACGGTGACGAGGGCGATCAGGATGGCGACCGTGATCAGCATGAACTGGGTCTCGAAGCGCTGGAATCCGTAGGTCACGGCCTTGGAGCCAAGCCCCTCGCCGCCGACCGCGCCTGCCATCGCCGAATAGCCGACGAGCACGATCACCGTGGTGGTGACGGCGGACACGAGCGAGGGCAGGGCCTGCGGCAGCAGCACCTTGCGCACGATCGTCGGGATGGAGCCGCCCATCGACTGGACGGCTTCGACGAGACCGTGGTCGACCTCGCGGATGGCCGTCTCGACGAGCCGCGCGAAGAACGGGATGGCGCCGACGGCGAGCGGCACGATCATCGCGCTGGGGCCGATGAAGGTGCCGACGACCAGTGTGGTGAAGGGGATCAGCGCGATCAGCAGGATGATGAACGGCAGCGAGCGGCCGATGTTCACGATCACGCCGACGACCTTGTTCACCGGGGTGTTCTGCAGCAGTCCGCCCTTGTCGGTGAGGACGAGCAGCACACCGAGCGGCAGTCCGCCCGCGACGGTGACGAGGGTGGACCACAGCACCATGTAGAGGGTGTCGACGGTGCCCTGGCTCAGCAGCGGCTGCATCTCGGACCAGGTCACTTGGCACCTTCCTTGACCAGCACGCCGCTCTGCGCGGGGAGAGTGACCGGCTCGGCGGGCTCGTCGGGGTCCACGACATCGACCTGGAGGCCCTGCTCGCGCAGGAAGCCGACCGGGACGACGTTCTCCTCGTAGCGTCCGGGCAGTTCGATGCGCATCCGGCCGATCTGCTTGCCGCCGACGGTGTCCATCGCGGCGCCCAGGATCGAGATGTCGATGTTGTACGTACGCGAGAGCTGGGAGATCACCGGCTGGGTGGCGGCCTCGCCGCGGAAGGTGACGTCGATGACCGTGCGGTCCGGACCCGAGGCCTCGCCGCCGACCGGGAAGAGCTCCTGCGCCAGCTCGGAGCCCGGGGTCGCGAGCAGTTCGCTCACAGTGCCGGATTCGATGATCTTTCCCTTCTTCATCAGGGCCGCCGAGTCGCAGATCGTCTTGACGACGTCCATCTCGTGCGTGATGAGCAGAACGGTCAGTCCGAGCTGCCGGTTGAGGTCGCGCAGCAGCTGCAGGATCGACCGGGTGGTCTCGGGGTCGAGGGCGGACGTCGCCTCGTCGGAGAGCAGCACCTTGGGGTCGCCGGCGAGCGCCCGGGCGATGCCGACGCGCTGCTTCTGGCCGCCGGAGAGCTGTGCGGGGTAGGCCTTCGCCTTGTCGGCCAGGCCCACCAGGTCGAGCAGTTCCAGCGCCTTGCGGGAGCGCTCGGCGCCGGAGCTGCCGAGGATCTCCAGGGGCAGTTCGACGTTGTCCTTGACGGTGCGCGAGGACAGCAGGTTGAAGTGCTGGAAGACCATGCCGATACGGCTGCGTGCCTCGCGCAGTTCCTTGGTGGCGCGGCGGCCGCGTCCGGCGAGCGCGGTGAGGTCCTGGCCGGCCACGGTCACGGTGCCGGAGGTGGGGCGTTCGAGCAGGTTGACGCAGCGGATGAGCGACGATTTGCCGGCGCCGCTCTGGCCGATGACGCCGAAGACCTCGCCCTCACGGACGTGCAGGTCGACGCCGTCCAGCGCGGTGACCTCGCGGCCTCGCGACGCATAGACCTTGGTAAGGCCCGTAGTGGTGATCACAGGGGGTTTCCGTCACTGTCGAGTGCGCGGCGCGGTGTCCGCCGGGCACGGGGCATTCGGGTGCCGACGCGCACGGATGATTCGGCTGGTGGCCGGGGCAACGCGTGCGCGGGCAGGCTCCGTCAGACTCGTTCAAGGAGTTGAGTCGGATTCGGCGCGGCTGTCGGTCTCGCTTCGGGGCGCGAGACTCGGGCAGGGGCCCTCAGAAGGCGCACATTCGACACATACAACGAGCACCGGGCGTCGTGATCGCCTCGGTCGCAAGGGTGCGGCTGCTCATCGTGGTCATGGCGGCAAGTAAAACAGACGGGGGTAGGGAGCGAGGGGGGTCGTCCGAATACCGGACGGCTTTGCTTCAGTATGCGGACAGCGTCAGTCGGCCGCCGTGATCTCCACTCCCCCGTGTGTGGCCTGCGCGGACACGGCCGAGAGGTCGGTCACGACCACATCGGCGAGCAGTTCGGAACGCTCGTGCGTTGTGGCCAAGGCCACGGTCCGCATGCCCGCGGCGCGACCCGCCGTCAGCCCGGCCGGGGCATCCTCGAAGACGACGCAGCGCGCCGGGTCGACGCCGAGCCGACGGGCCCCGAGCAGATACGGCTCCGGGTCCGGCTTGCCACGCGTGATGTCGTCGGCGGCGATCAGGACCTTGGGCCGGATGCCGACCTCTTCGAGCCTGGCCTCGGCGAGCCGCCGGGTCGCGGAGGTGACCACGGCCCAGCGGTCGGCGGGCAGCCGGTCGAGCAGCTCGGCGGTGCCGGGCAGCAGCACGACGCCCCCGACCACGTCGTCGACCTCCAGCTGTTCGATACGGGCGACGGCCCCCGGCACCACATCGGCGGGCAGCAGATCGGCGGCTATCTCGGCAGCGGGGCGGCCGTGCAGCTCGACGCGGGCGAAGTCCTCCGCGGTGATTCCGTACTCACTCGCCCACCGGGTCCAGCAGCGGTGGACGGACTCGATCGAAGAGACGAGGGTTCCGTCGTTGTCGAACAGCAGGGCTTCGGCGCGGATCTTCATGGTCGTCGACCCTACGTGGGCGCACGGGGCCGCGCGCATCGGGCCTTTTGGCCCGTAATAGTCTCGGGGCCATGCTTGACGCCCTGACGGTCGCGGTCGCCGTGACCGCGCTCGCCCTCGCCCTCTGGTGCGGCTTCGCCGCCTACCGTGACCAGCCCACCAAGGACTGGCACTTCATCGGCATGGCCGTGGTGTCGGTGCTGGCGCTGGCTCAGCTGGTGGTCGGGCTCGTGCAGCTGGTGCGCGGCGAGAAGGCGCACGAGGGCACCGCGATCTTCATCGCATATCTGATCGGCTCGTTCGCCGCGGTCCCCGCCGCCGGTTTTCTGTCGCTGGGCGAGCGGACCCGCTGGGGATCGGCGACGGTCGCGGCGGGCGCCGTGGTGCTCGCCGTGCTCGAAGTACGGCTCTACGACATCTGGGGAGGCTGACGATGGCCGAGCCCGCCACCGCGGCGAAGCAGCAGCGGACCAAGCTCGTCAAGGGGCCGGGGCTGCTGCTGGTCTGGCTGTACGGAGTGATGTCGGTGGGCGCTGTTTCGCGCTCGGTCTACCAGATCCTGACCGACTACGGCTCGGCGCCGCTGGCCCATACGCTCTCCGCCGTCGCGGCCGTCGTCTACGCGTTCATCACGTACACCCTTGTGCGCGGCGGTGAAAAGGCCCGCAGGGCGGCGCTGGTGTGCTGCGCCGCCGAGCTCGCGGGCGTACTGATCGTCGGGACCTGGACGGTCCTCGAGCCGTCCGCGTTCCCGGACTCGACGGTCTGGTCGGGATACGGGATGGGCTACATCTTCATCCCGGTGCTGCTGCCGATCACTGGAATGCTCTGGCTGCGCCGGTCACGTACGAACGTGGCGCAGCCCGCGGTCGACCAGGGCGGCCCGGACAGGGCCTAGGCACTGGCCACGTACGCGCCCGCCGCCGCCTCCTTCTCCAGCGTGACCAGGGTCAGCCGCGGGCCGACCTGCTCGCTGGACACCTGCACATAGCCGCGGCTGCGGTACAGGCGCAGATTGCCCTCGCTGCGATGGCCCGTGAAGAGCTGGAACCGCTTGGCCGACGGCTCGCCCGCGAAGCGCTCCTCGATCGCGTCGAGCAGCCGACCACCCAGGCCGTGGCCCTGCATCCGCGGATGCACGATCAGCTTGGAGATCCGCGCCGTGCCCCCCGCGTCGACTCTGCCGCGTACGGAGGCGACGACCTCGCCGCCGAGCCGGGCCACCAGGGCGTGACCTTGCGCTATTTCGGCCTTCAGATCGTCCAGTGACTGGGTGAGTGGCTCCATTCCGTAGTCGCCGTAGAGCTCGGCCTCGCTCTGGAAGCACAGGTACTGCAACTTGAGGATGTGCTCCGCGTCCTGTGCCCCTGCCGCTGAGATGGTCACGCTCATGCCCATGTGCGCATGCCTCCCGCTCACCTGTCCGCCGGTTGTCTATCGCTCCTTTCCCCCGTGTTCAGGAGCCGCAACCTCTGCCGCCAGCATTCTGCGCAGGCATCCCAGGCAACGGGAACGCATCGGCCCCAGACTGCCCTGTGAGATTCCCAACTTCCCTGCGATTTCCCGGTAGGTCGGGTCGTCCGGGGACAACATCGCAGCCAGCAGCCGGGGGCAGTTCCCCGGGGTGCGGGCGACGGCGGCCCGCAGGGTGCGGCGGCGTTCCGATCTCAGTGCGGCCCGTTCGGGGCTGCCCGCGGGGTCCGCGGAGGGTTCGGGGCCGTACGGGAGTTCCCTGGCCGCCGTCCGCCGGGCGCGGCGCGCTTCGGCGCGCACGGCCCGCTTGACCCACCGGGCGGCGTCGGGCGGCGGGCCGTACTCGTCGAGCCGTTCCAGAAGCCGTACCCAGACGGCCTGTTCGAGGTCGCCCGCCTCCATCGCGGCGGCCGGGGCCTCGGCCGTCGCCTCGGCGCTCACCAACGGGCGCAGCGCGCTGACCACATGGGCGGGGCCGGCCAGCTGGGCGGAGGGGTCTTCGAGAAGCGTCATGCCCGGCGGGACGTGCCGTCGCGCGGCGGTGGTTGCCCCGCGACGGCACAGTCACCCTTACGGGCGGATCGGCCTCGTGTGCTGTCAGCCGCGGAAGTCGGCGGCGGCCAGCAGCCCGGTGTCTGAGTTGTCGGTGAAGATGCCGTCGATGCCGGTCTCGAAGTAGACCTTGAACGCGCCGAAGGCGTCGCCGTACGCGTTCGGGTCACCGCCGCGCCGGAAGTCGGCGGGCAGGAAGGTGTTCTCGTTCCGCATCGTGTACGGGTGCAGGATCAGGCCCTGCGCATGCGCGTCCCGCACCAGCGTCGTCGGCGTGCCGAGCTTGCCGCTCGCGTCCTTCGGGATGATCAGGTCGAGCGTCGGGCCGATGCCCTTCGCGTACGACGCGATCCACTTCAGACCCTCGGGCTTGACGAGATCGGCGACCGTGCGCGGGTCGCCCGCCTCGGTGAAGTCCCAGGGCCGCGAGCCCGCGCCGGAGAGCAGCACCACGCCGGGCGGGTCCACAAGATCGGCCAGCCGCTGGATGCTGCTCGGCTCGAACGACTGCAGGAAGACGGCGGAGTCGGCGCGGTGGCGTCCGTAGCGGCGCAGCAGCTTGGCGAGGCGCTCCTCGAGACCGAGGCCGAGCGCGCGGAAGTACGAGGGGTGCTTGGTCTCGACATGCAGCCAGACGGGACGGCCGCGCCTGCGGCCCTCCTTCTCGGCCCAGCGCAGTACTTCCTCGAAGGAGGGGACCGTCCAGCGGCCGTCGTAGAGGGTGTTCTCCTGACGGTTGGCCGGGATCCGTTCCTTGGCGCGCAGCGTCTTCAGCTCGGCGAGCGTGAAGTCCTCGGTGAACCAGCCGGTGAGGCTGACGCCGTCGACGGTCTTGGTGGTCTTGCGGGAGGCGAACTCCGGGAGGGCCGCGACATCCGTCGTGCCCGTGATGTCGTTCTCGTGACGGCATACGAGATGGCCGTCCTTGGTGGGCACCAGGTCCTGCTCGATGACGTGCGCGCCCATGTCGAGGGCCAACTGGTAGGAGCCGAGGGTGTGCTCGGGCCGGTAGCCGCTGGCGCCGCGGTGGGCGATGACCGTCGGGGTCGGCAGATCCCGGTACGAGCCGTGGCCGCCGTGGCGTTCGGCGGCTGCGGCCGGCGCCGCGCTCGTGCCGCCGACGCCGAGGGCCGCCGTGCCGAGCACCGCCGCGCCCAGTACCGTCCGACGCCCCGGACGTTTGTTCGCACCCTGTGTCATCGCGGTTCCTCCGTGTGATGTCCCGCACCTGTCAAGCGACGCCCGATCGTAGGCAGATCCCCCTTACCTGCGGCAGACCCTGGGCGAACGCGGCGAAAACACACGTCAACACTGCGTATCCGCTCCGTGAACCCGATGTGCGATCAGGTGTGACCCGCGAGTATCGTCCTCACCTGCAGAGACTTCGCCGCCGCTACTGTCCGCCCCCACGACCCCGTTCATGACACCGGAGGACCCGTTGTCCCGCTTGTCGCTCATCAAGGCCGTGCTAGGACCGATCCTGCGCCTGATGTTCCGTCCCCGTGTGGAGGGCGCCGGGAACATTCCCGGAACGGGTCCGGTGATCCTCGCCGGAAACCATCTGACGTTCATCGACTCGATGATCCTCCCGCTGGTCTGCGACCGTCCGGTCCACTTCATCGGCAAGGACGAGTACGTCACGGGCAAGGGCATCAAGGGCCGGGCGATGGCCTGGTTCTTCACCGGCTCCGGAATGATCCCGGTGGACCGCGACGGCGCGAACGGCGGGGTGGCGGCGCTGATGACGGGCCGCCGGGTGCTGGAGGAGGGCAGGATCTTCGGCATCTACCCGGAGGGCACACGCTCCCCCGACGGCCGCCTGTACCGGGGGCGTACGGGCATCGCCCGGCTGACCCTGATGACGGGCGCGCCGGTGGTCCCGTTCGCGGTGATCGGCACGGACAAGCTCCAGCCGGGCGGCGCGGGTCTGCCGCGCCCGGGCCGGGTGACGATCCGCTTCGGCGAGCCGATGGAGTTCTCGCGCTACGACGGTATGGACCGGGACCGCTATGTGCTGCGGGCGGTGACGGACTCGGTGATGACCGAGGTGATGGAGCTGTCGGGGCAGGAGTACGTGGACATGTACGCCACCAAGGCGAAGGCGGCCTGACAGCCGCGGGGGCGACTTGAAGGGCGGGCCCCGACCGGGGCCCGCCCTTTGTTGTGCGGTACGGACGCGGCGCACGCGAGGCAGGAGGCGACCGGCACACACGCCTGGCCGCGCGGACCGGCATCCGCCGCGGGGCGCAAAGGCGCCTCAGGGCATCACGGGTGTTCGAGGCCCTCCTCCAGACGCTGGCCCCGCAGCAGGAACCACGCCGCCGCCGCGGTCGCCAGCAGCACCGCCGCGCCGACCCCGGCCGCGAGCCGCAGTCCGTCCGTGAACGCCTCCTGCGCGGCGGCGATCAGATCCGCGCCCCGCTGCTGCGGCAGCGTCGCCGCCGCCTCGACCGCGCCGCCCAGCGACTCATGGGCCGCGGACGCCGTACCGGCAGGGACACCCGCCGGCGTCGCGAACCCGCGGTACACGCCGGTGACGATGGACCCGAGCACCGCGATGCCGAGCGCCGCGCCCAGTTCGTACGCCGTCTCCGAGACCGCGGACGCCGCGCCCGCCTGCTCCTTCGGCACGCTGGACAGAATGACGTCCGCGGTGACGGTGAAGGAGAATCCCGCGCCGACGCCGACGACCAGCAGGGCCGCTCCGAGCAGCGGATAGCCGGTGGACTGGCTGACCAGGGTCAGTGCGGCGAGGGCGAGGCCCACGGCGGCGAGGCCTCCGGCCACCACGGACCGTACGGAGAACCGGCGTGCCACCGTACCGGCGGCCAGACCCGTCGCCACCGCGCCGATCGCGGCGGGCAGTTCGGCCAGACCGGCCTCGAACGGCTCCCGTCCCTGGACCAGTTGCAGGAACTGGGAGAGGAAGAAGACCAGGCCGGACAGGCCGAGGATGGTGAGCAGATCGGCGAGCACGGCGCCGGAGAACCCACGGTGCCGGAACAGCCGCATGTCCAGCAGCGGTACCGGCAGCGTCAACTGCCTGCGTACGAAGCCGTGGAGCGCGCCGAAACCGATCATCGCAGCGCCGGCGGCCTCCCAGCTCGCGCCGTGCGTCGCCGCCTCCTTGACGGCGTAGACCACGCCGACCATGCCGATGAGGGACAGTACGACGCTGTTCAGGTCCCAGGGCCCGGCCACCGGATTCTTCGACTCGGGCAGCAGCTTGACGCCGACCAGCACCAGGACGGCCATCACCGGCAGGTTGATCAGGAAGACCGAGCCCCACCAGAAGTGTTCGAGCAGGAAGCCGCCGACGACCGGCCCGACGGCCGCTCCGGCCGAGGCCATCGCACCCCAGATGCCGATGGCGACGCTGCGCTCCTTGGGGTCGTGGAAGATATTGCGGATCAGGGCGAGGGTGGACGGCATCAGGGTCGCGCCGGCGACGCCGAGGAGCGCCCTGGCGAGAATCATCATCTCGGGGCTGGTGGCGTACGCGTTGAGGACGGAGACCGCGCCGAACGCGACCGCGCCGAGCAGCAGCAGCTTCTTGCGGCCTATTCGGTCGCCGAGGCTGCCCATGGAGACGAGCAGGCCCGCGATGACGAATGAGTAGACGTCACCGATCCACAGCAGCTGGGTGCCCGAGGGTTTGAGGTCCTCGCTGAGGAAAGGGGTCGCGAGCCCGAGGACGGTGGCGTCGACGGCCACCAGCAGGACGGCCAGGACGAGTACCGCGAGCGCGAGCCAGCGCCCGGGACGGTACAGGGTTTCGTCCGTCCCGCTCGTGCGCTGGACGGTGCTGCTCATTTCTCCACACTCCGTTGTGCTCCGCCGAGCAGCAGCTCGGCGATCATGTACTGGAAGTCGTTCTTGGCGACCCGGCCGTCCATGACGGCCCAGGCGCAGGTGCCGATGAGCCCGTAGAGAGCCTCGGTCAGCCATGCGGGCGAAAGGTCGATTCGGAACTCGCCCTGTTCCTGGCCACGCCGGAAGAGCGCGGACACCCGGGCGTCGAGCCCGGCCCAGCCCTCGTTGACCTGGTCGCCCTCGAAGAGCTGGTTCTCGGTGACGAGAAAGGCGAGCAGATCGGCGGCCGGCTGCATCTCCGCGATGAGCCGCCGCAGCGCGTCACCGGCCCCGCCCTCGTCGAGCCGCGCCCGGTCGAGGGCGCGCTGGAACTCCTGAATGCCGAGCTGCTCCAGCGCCCTGACGAGCACGTCACGCCCGGCGAAGTGCCGGTGCAGCGTGGCTCGTCCGATCCCGGCGGCGCGCGCGACCTCGTCCATGGTAGCGGTCGACTTGCGGGCGAGGAGGGCGGCGGCGGTGTGGAGCACCTGTTCACGATCCATGGCCATGAGACGACCGTACCTCAGATGAGACATGCTTGTCTCACTCGGGGTATGAATGTCTCATGGCTGGTACCGGACGCAGCAAGAAGCCGCCTGACCGGCCAATGGGCTCCTCCGGTCAGACGGCTGAAGTCGGCGCGGGATCAGCCGACGGGCAGGCAGTCGGGCCGGAAGCCCGGGTCGGCGGGACCGGACCGCGCCAGGGCGTTCAGCACCCACTGGGCGACGACCAGATCCTTGGGGGCCTGGTCGTGCTCCGAAGTGTTGAGGGGACAGGCGTCCTGGAGCAGCACATTGGTGACGTAGCGGCCAGAACCCTTGAGATAGGAGCTTGTGTACGGAACCACGACCTCGTCGTACCGAGTGGCGATCTGCGTGTAGTCGGGGCCGGCCGGCGCCTCAGGGTCGGCGTTGAGCTTCGTCAGCAGCTCGGATCCGGCCGTCTGGTCCACACAGGCAGGGCAGACGGTGGCACCGGCAGCGAGCGCCAGCGGGTTGCTGGTGCCGTGATTGGACGGCACGATGCCCACCAGGTCGTCCACCTTCGTCGCGCCACCGAGGAACTTCACGTAGTAGCGCGGCATCATGCCGCCCTGGCTGTGGCCGACGAGGTCGACCTTCTTGGCACCCGTTCTGCTGCGTACGGTGTCGACGAAGTCGCGCAACCGCGCCGCCGAGTCGGGGATCGGGGCGGTGGCCGCCTCGCCGTAGTCGAACGCGAAGACGCAGTAGCCCTCGGCGGCCAGGCTCGGCGACAGCGTGGCCCAGTTCTCCGCCATCGTCTTGAAGGTGCCGTTGACCAGGACGACGGGCTGCGGGTGCGCCAGGTCCGGCTTGCAGGACCAGTCGTTCGCGCCGGGTGGGGCGACGGCAGGCGCCGCGGCCGATGCGGTTCCGGAGGCGGCGAGCCCCGCCGCTCCGAGTACAGCCACCGCGGCGGCCGAGATCAACGGGCGGATGAGGTTGCGTAGACGCATGGCGTGGGTGCCTTTCCGTGCACCGGTCGCGACGCGGGTGTTCGGCAATGCCGACCGGGATACGGAATATTCGCTTCCACATTACTGACGCGTCAAGACATGCGTCGTCGGAAAATGTCACACCGGCCAGGGCGTATGCCCTGGCCGGTGCGTTTGCGGCTCGGCTCGACCGTCAGCGCTTGGCGTCCGCCCACGTCCGCTGCACGGCCAGGTCGGCTTTCACCTCGGCGAGTTGGACGGCCACCGCCGAGGGCGCCGTGCCACCGCGACCGTTCCGCGAGGCCAGCGCGCCGGGCACATTGAGGACCGAACGGACATCTGGCGTCAGATAGGACGAAATCTTGGCGAATTGCGCGTCCGTCAGCTCGTCGAGCTCGATGCCCTGCTGCTCGCAGACCTTGACGCACTCACCCGCGACCTCGTGCGCCACCCGGAACGGCACGCCCTGCTTGACCAGCCACTCGGCGATGTCCGTCGCCAGCGAGAAACCGGCCGGGGCCAGCTCCTCCATCCGTTCGCGGTTGACCGTGAGCGTCGCCATCATGCCCGTGAACGCCGGGAGCAGGACTTCCAGCTGATCGCAGGAGTCGAAGACCGGCTCCTTGTCCTCCTGGAGGTCGCGGTTGTACGCGAGGGGCAGGGCCTTCAGGGTGGCGAGCAGCCCGGTGAGGTTGCCGATCAGGCGGCCCGATTTGCCGCGCGCCAGTTCCGCGATGTCCGGGTTCTTCTTCTGCGGCATGATCGACGAGCCCGTCGAGAACGCATCGTGCAGGGTCACGAAGGAGAACTCCTTCGTGTTCCAGATGATGACCTCCTCCGCGATCCGGGAGAGATTCACGCCGATCATCGCGGTGATGAAGGCGAACTCCGCGACGAAGTCACGGGAGGCCGTGCCGTCGATGGAGTTGCCGACGCTGCCGTGCTCGAAGCCCAGGTCCGCCGCGACCGCCTCCGGGTCGAGTCCGAGCGAGGATCCCGCCAGCGCGCCCGAGCCGTACGGGGAGACCGCGGTCCGCGAGTCCCACTGACGCAGCCGCTCCGCGTCCCGCGACAGTGACTGGACATGGGCCAGCACATGGTGGGCGAAGAGCACCGGCTGTGCGTGCTGGAGGTGAGTACGGCCCGGCATCGCCACGTCCGGGTGCGCCTCGGCGAGGCCCACCAGCGCTTCCTGGAGCTCGGCGATCAGGCCGCCGATGATCCGCGCGTGGTCCCGCAGATACATCCGGAAGAGCGTCGCGACCTGGTCGTTGCGCGAGCGTCCCGCCCGCAGCTTGCCGCCGAGGTCGGGGCCCAGCCGCTCCAGCAGACCCCGCTCCAGCGCGGTGTGCACATCCTCGTCGGCGATCGTGCCGACGAACTCTCCGGACGCCACATCCGCTTCGAGCCGGTCGAGCCCCGCCAGCATGCGCTCCAGCTCGTCGGCGGTCAGCAGCCCGGCCTTGTGCAGCACGCGCGCGTGGGCACGCGAACCGGCGATGTCGTACGGCGCGAGCCGCCAGTCGAAGTGCACCGAGGCGGACAGCTTGGCCAGCGCCTCGGCCGGACCGTCGGCGAACCGGCCGCCCCAGAGCCGTACGTCACCGTTGTTGCTGCTCACAGCTGAAGCTCCTCAAGAGGGTGGTTGTGCGACCGCCTCCCCTCCCCCTGGGCCTGGCGGGCCCGGGGGACCCCCGGCAGAGGTACGGGGAGGCGGCTTCGTACGCGTATGGAATCAGGCCAGGTCGCGCCGTGCGGCGATCTTCGACGACAGCGCGAAGATGTCGATGAAGCCCTGCGCCTTCGACTGGTCGAACGTGTCGCCCGAGTCGTACGTGGCGAGGTTGAAGTCGTACAGCGACTCGTCCGACCTCCGGCCGGTGACGACGGCGCGGCCGCCGTGCAGGGTCATCCGGATGTCACCCGTGACGTGCTGGTTGGCCTCGTTGATGAAGCCGTCCAGGGCCCGCTTGAGCGGCGAGAACCACAGGCCGTCGTAGACCAGCTCGCTCCACCGCTGCCCGACCTGCCGCTTGTACCGCGCCAGCTCGCGCTCGACCGTGACGTTCTCCAGCTCCTGGTGGGCGGTGATCAGCGCGATCGCGCCCGGTGCCTCGTAGACCTCACGGGACTTGATGCCGACAAGACGGTCCTCGACCATGTCGATCCGGCCGATGCCCTGCGCGCCGGCCCGCTCGTTGAGCTGCTGGATCGCCTGCAGAACGGAGACGGGCTTGCCGTCGATGGCGACCGGGACGCCCTCCTTGAAGGAGATGACGACCTCGTCGGGCTCGCGCGGCAGGGCCGGGTTCGAGGTGTACTCGTAGATGTCCTCGATCGGCGCGTTCCAGATGTCCTCCAGGAAACCGGTCTCGACGGCCCGGCCGAAGACGTTCTGGTCGATGGAGTACGGCGACTTCTTGGTGGTCGCGATCGGGAGCTGCTTCTCCTCGCAGAAGGCGATCGCCTTGTCCCGGGTCATCGCGTAGTCACGGACCGGGGCGATGCACTTCAGGTCGGGCGCGAGGGCGACGATGCCCGCCTCGAACCGCACCTGGTCGTTGCCCTTGCCGGTGCAGCCGTGGGCGACCGTGGTCGCGCCGTGCTTCTTGGCGGCGGCGACGAGGTGCTTGACGATCGTCGGCCGGGAGAGCGCGGAGACCAGCGGGTAGCGGTCCATGTAGAGAGCGTTGGCCTTGATCGCCGGGAGGCAGTACTCGTCGGCGAACTCGTCCTTCGCGTCCGCGACCTCGGCCTCGACCGCACCGCAGGCGAGCGCGCGCTTGCGGATGACGTCCAGGTCCTCGCCGCCCTGGCCGACGTCCACGGCAACGGCGATGACCTCGGCGCCCGTCTCCTCGGCGATCCAGCCGATGGCGACGGAGGTGTCCAGACCGCCCGAGTAGGCGAGTACGACGCGCTCGGTCACGGGTTTCTCCTTACGGTGCATTCGGTGGTGAGTATAACTATGCAGACCTCCGTATGTTTTGTCAATGCGGTCCGGAAGCCCGAGACGGCCGGACACGGTGATCGATCACCGCGGACAATCACCCTCATGGGACAGCGCTATGAACGAATAGAAGGCCGGATCCGCAACTTCATCGAGCAGCAGCCCGTGTTCTTCACGGCCACCGCCCCGCTCACCGGGGACGGCCACATCAACCTCTCCCCCAAGGGCCGCAGCGGCACCCTCGTCGTCATCGACGAGCTGACCCTCGCCTATCTCGACTTCGGCGGCAGCGGCGCCGAGACCATCGCCCATCTGCGCGAGGAGACGAACGGACGCATCACTCTGATGTGGTGCGCCTTCGCCGGCCCGCCCAAGGTTCTGCGGGTGCACGGAAGCGGCGAGGCGATCTTCCGGGACGACCCGCGCTGGGCGGAGTTCATCACACACTTCACGGACGTCGACGGGCCGAGCGCCCGCGCGATCATCGTCATCCACGCCCAGCGCATCAGCGACGCCTGCGGATTCGCCGTGCCCTTCATGGAGTACCAGGAGGAGCGCACCCAGCACGCGGAGCACTTCGGCCGTAAGTCGGAGGAGGAGTTCGCCGCGTACTGCGAGAACAAGGAGCACGTCGGAGTGAGCCTGGACGGGCTGCCGGCGCTGCCGCTGCCCCTCCCGCAACGGACCGACTGACGCTCACGCGTCCGATGCGGCCGATGCGCGTACGGCTCAGTTCGGACAGCGCACCGGCCGCGGCCCGCGTACGGTCGTGAACCATGCGCCCACGTCTCGCGCTTGGCCCGGTCCTGCTCCTGCTCACCGCCGGTACGGTCGCGGTACCCACCCGCGCGGCCCCGCTCCCCGAGCGGATGGCCGACACCGGCGGCGGCAGCCAGCTGATCACCGCCGAGGCCGCGGGCGCCCGCTCCACCACCGGGAAGGTGACCTGGTGGGACCGCCGCTCCGACGGACGGTGGGTGGCGGCGGGCTCGGCCACGGCCCGGTTCGGGGCGAAGGGCCTGGTCGAGGGCGCAGGCCGCAAGCAGAGCACCTTCACCACACCGACCGGCCTGTACGACCTTCCGTACGCCTTCGGGATCAAGGCCGCGCCGGCCGGCACCGACTACGCCTATCGCCGGGTGACGAACAGGTCCTGGTGGTGCCAGGACGACCAGTCACTCGCGTACAACCGCTGGGTGGAGGGCCTGCCGAGGGACTGCCGGGCCGGTGAGTCCGAGCATCTGGACACGTACGCCACGCAGTACGCCCATGCCATGGTCATCGGCTTCAACTACGCGCGCCCGGTGCGCGGGCGCGGCGCCGGGATCTTTCTGCATGTCAACGGGCGTGGCGCGACGGCCGGTTGTGTGTCGGTGCCGGACGCGGCGATGCGCCGAATCCTGGCCTGGGCCGACCGGCACCGCGACCCGCACATCGCCATCGGCACCGCTTCGGGGCCCATGGCCCTCACGCGTTACTGACCGGGCAGCCGACTCACAGATTGCACAAGCGTCCCTCGAATTGAACTCCAGGCGCCTCGTTTGCGTATCCCCGTACGCGAATGAGGCACAGCCGAGGAGCAGTCGTGGCGATGTTGCAGAGCGGTCGGGCCGCGAGACGCCAGACCATGCGGGCGATCCGCCCCCGGCGCGACCCGGCGGTGGCGCTGCTGGCCGTCGCCTGGGCGGGGGCGGTGGCCGTGCTGTCCCTGTGGTGGCAGAACACGGCAGTGGTGCACATGACCACCGCCGAGTGGCTGATCGGTGCGGGCAGGATCACCGGTCTGCTGGGCGGATACATGATCGCGCTGGTGGTGCTGCTGATGGCACGTGTCCCGGCGCTGGAACGGCGGGTGGGTTCCGACCGGGTGACCCGCTGGCACGCGATGAGCGGCCGCTACGCGATCAGTCTGGTCGTCGCGCATGTCGTGCTGACCGTCTGGGGCTACGCCGTCCAGGCCCGTACCGGCCTCGTGGAGCAGACCGTCACCGTCGTCGTCGACTTCCCCGAAATGATCAATGCGGCAATCGGCACCGGACTCCTGCTGCTCATCGGCTTTGTCTCGGCCGGGGTCGTGCGCCGCCGGATGTCCTACGAGGCGTGGTACTACCTGCACCTGCTCACCTATGTCGCGGTGTATCTGACCTTCTGGCACCAGCTGGCGACCGGTGCCGAGTTCGTGGCGAACCCGACGGTGCGCACGGTCTGGTACGTGCTGTACGGAGCGGTCGGAGCGCTGCTGCTCTGGTACCGCGTCCTGTCGCCGGTCCGGCTCAACCTCTGGCACCGGATGCGGGTCGAGGAGACCGTGGACGAGGCGCCCGGTGTGGTCTCCGTACTGATCACCGGACGACGGCTGCACCGGCTCGGCGCCGAGGCGGGTCAGTTCTTCCGCTGGCGGTTCCTCACCAAGGGCCTGCGCTGGAGCGCCAATCCGTACTCGCTCTCCGCCCCGCCCCGCCCCACTCTGATGCGTATCACCGTCAAGGCGGTCGGCAAGCACAGCACGGCCCTCTCCCGGCTGGAGCCGGGGACGCGGGTCTGGGCGGAGGGCCCGTACGGAGCCATGACCGCCGGCCGCCGGAGCCGCAACAAGGTGCTGCTGATCGCGGGCGGCGCCGGAATCACCCCGCTGCGGGCGCTGTTCGAGACACTGCCCGGCGGCCCGGGCGACCTGACGCTGCTCTACCGGGCCAGCAACAAGCAGGATCTGGCGCTCTGGAGCGAGCTGCAACAGATCGCTGAGCGCCGGGACGCACAGCTGATGTACGCGGTGAACGGTCCCGACGGGGCACGGCCCGAGATCACCGCCAAGCGGCTCAAGGAAGTACTGCCCGACATCGACGCGCATGACGTCTATCTCTGCGGGCCGCCCGGCCTCGCCGAGGAGTCGTACCAGGCACTGCGCGAAGCAGGAGTGCCGCCCCGCCGGATCCACCACGAGTCCTTCGAGATGTGAGGCCGTCCTTGAAGAGGAAACATCCGCTTCGCCGGATCATGATCGGCGCCGCTGCCACCGCATCCAGCGTCGTCCTGCTGCTCGCACTGAAGCAGCCGGGCAACACCGTGGCCGAGGCGTCGTCGCAGGCCGGCTCTCAGGTGCCACCCGCGGGCTCGGCGTCCGCAGGGAACGGGGCCGGGGCCGCGGGAGGACAGACGGTGCTCGGTGACGTCGCCGGCACTCAGTACGGCGACGTCCAGGTCCAGCTCACCCTCAGCGGCGGCAGAATCACCGGGGCGCAGGCGGTGAAGGCACCCAGCGCCGACGCCAGGAGCCGGCAGATCGCCGCGAGCGCGATCCCCAAGCTCAACCAGGCCGCGATGACGGCGCAGAGCGCACAGATCGACGCGGTCTCCGGGGCCAGCTACACCAGCGAGGGCTACATCAAGTCCCTGCAGAGCGCACTCGACAAGGCAGGAACGGCGGGTTCGGGCACCGGGGGTTCCGGCAGCGACGGGTCGGGCGGGCAGGTCGGCGCACAACCGGGCTCCGGTGCGGGCTCGGGATCCGGCACCGGCACCGGCTCCGGTGGCGCCCCGGCGGCGAAGACCGTCCTCGGCGACGCGGCCGACACCCAGTACGGCCCGGTGCAGGTCCGGATCACCGTCAGCGGCGGCAAGGTCACCGCCGCCGACGCCGTCAAGGCACCCGACTCCGACGCCAACAGCCGACGGATCGCCGCCAATGCCGTGCCCAGGCTGAACCAGGCAGCGGTCACGGCACAGAGCGCGCAGATCGACGCCGTCTCCGGGGCCAGCTACACCAGCGAGGGCTACATCAAGTCCCTGCAGAGCGCACTCGACAAGGCGGGTCTGTGATGTCCGGCGGCCGGGAGCGCCTGCGCCATGTCGAGCACTCGATGGGCACAGTCTTCTCGTTCGACATCCGCATCGCCGACGGCGGCAACTCACCCAGGGTGCGCGCCGGACTCGCCGCCGCCGTGGCCGGTCTGCACCGTGTGGACGAGATCTTCTCGACGTACCGCCGGGGCAGTCAGGTCAGCCGGCTCGCCCGCGGCGAACTCTCCCTCGGGGACTGTGTCACCGAGGTCGCCGAAGTACTCGATCTGTGCGCGGAAGCGGAGCGGCAGAGCGACGGCTGGTTCACCTCCCGCTACGCCGGCGAGCTGGATCCGACCGGTCTGGTCAAGGGCTGGGCGGTGGAGTGCGCGGTCCGCATGCTCGCCTCGTCCGGTGCGGATTCGGTCTGCCTCAACGGAGGCGGCGACATCCAGCTGTACGGCGGTCCCTGGCGGGTGGGCGTCAGCGATCCGCTGAACCCGGGCGGGCTCGTCACGGTGATCGAGACCGACGAGGGCCTCGCCGTCGCCACCTCGGGCCCGGCCGAGCGCGGCTGCCACATTCTCGACCCGCACACCCGCCGGCCACCCGCCGAGGCCATGGCGTCGATGACCGTCGTCTGCCCGGGGCTGACCCACGCGGACGCCCGGGCGACCGCCGCGTACGCCATGGGCGGGCGGGCCCGAGACTGGCTGGAGGAGCTGCCCGACACCGAGGCCTTCGCCGTCAATGCCGACGGCAGCACCTGGCAGACCAGCGGATTCGCCCGCCACACGGCGAAGTTGGCTGTCTGACGACCTCTCTGACGACCCGAACGCCGACGGCCTCAGCGGTCGTTCTGAGCCAGGCGCAGCAGATGGTCCGCGAGCGCCTGGCCGCCCAACGGGTCACGGCTGATGAGGAGCAGCGTGTCATCGCCCGCGATGGTGCCGAGGACGTCGTGCAGTTCGGCCTGGTCGATGGCCGAGGCGAGGAACTGGGCCGCGCCCGGCGGCGTACGCAGCACCACGAGGTTGGCCGAAGCCTCGGCGGAAATCAGCAGTTCGCCGGAGAGACGGCGCATCCGCTCCTCCTTGGCCGACTCGCCGAGCGGAGCCTGCGGGGTGCGGAAACCGCCCTCGCTGGGCACCGCGTAGATCAGCTCGCCGCCAGTGTTGCGGATCTTCACCGCACCCAGCTCGTCGAGGTCGCGGGAGAGCGTCGCCTGGGTGACGTTCAGTCCGTTGTCCGCGAGGAGCTTGGCCAGCTGGCTCTGCGAGCGCACCGGCTGCCGGTTGAGGATGTCCACGATCCGGCGGTGGCGGGCCGTACGGGTCTGCGGTCTGGCGGGTCCGCCGTGCTCGGTGTCCTGCGCCTCGGTCATCGTCGTCTCATTCTCCGGATCGTCCATCCCCGCTGACTGCGTCGAGAACACCGGGCAGGGCCCGGAGGAACGCATCCACCTCCGCCTCGCCGATGAGCAGTGACGGCATCAGCCGTACGACATCGGGGGCGGGCGCGTTCACCAGGAAGCCGGCGCTCTGAGCCGCCTGCTGCGCCTGGGGCGCGAGGGGCTCGTTGAGCACGATACCCAGCAGCAGGCCCGCGCCACGGACATGGGAGACCAACGGGTGCTGCAGGGACTCGATTCCGTCCCGGATCTTCTCGCCGAGCCGCTTGACCTCGTCGAGTGCGCCACCGGCCGCGAGCGTGTCGAGTACGGCGAGTCCGGCGGCGCAGGCGACCGGGTTCCCACCGAAGGTGGTGCCGTGCTGGCCGGGCTTCAGCAGCTCCGCGGCCTCGCCGAAGGCGATCGTCGCACCGATCGGCAGCCCGCCGCCAAGTCCCTTGGCGAGCGTGACAACATCGGGCTCGACGCCCTGGTGGGCCTGGTGCTCGAACCAGTGGCCGGTCCGTCCGATGCCCGTCTGGACCTCGTCGAGCACCAGCAGGGTGCCGGTGGCGCGGGTGATCTCCCGGGCGGCCTCCAGATAGCCCTTGGGCGGCACGACCACGCCGTTCTCGCCCTGGATCGGCTCGATGATCACGAGCGCGGTCTCTTCGGTGACGACGGCCCGCAGCGCCTCGGCATCGCCGTACGGGACATGCGTGACGTCTCCGGGCAGCGGCAGGAACGGCTCCTGTTTGCCGGGCTGCCCGGTGAGTGCGAGGGAGCCCATGGTGCGGCCGTGGAAGCCGCCGGCCGTGGCGACCATGTGCTTACGGCCCGTCAGCCGCCCGATTTTGAAGGCGGCTTCGTTGGCCTCCGCACCCGAATTGCAGAAGAAGACGCGTCCGGGCCGGCCGAAGAGCTGGACAAGACGCTCGGCGAGTGCGACGGGCGGCTCGGCGACAAAGAGGTTGGAGACATGACCGAGGGAGGCGATCTGGCGGGAGACGGCCTCGACGACGGCGGGATGTGCGTGGCCGAGCGCGTTCACCGCGATACCGCCGACGAAGTCGGTGTACTCGGTGCCGTCCGCGTCCCAGACCTTGGCGCCCTCGCCACGGACGAGCGACAGCTTCGGCGTGCCGTAGTTGTCGGTCATCACGCCCTGCCAGCGCTGCGTGAGTTCCTGGTTGCTCATGATTCCCCCTGTCCGTCGGGCACGACCATCGTGCCGATGCCCTCGTCGGTGAAGATCTCCAGCAGGATCGAGTGCGGCACGCGGCCGTCGATCACGCGCGCGGTGTGGACCCCGTTGCGTACGGCGAACAGACAGCCCTCCATCTTGGGCACCATGCCGCTGGAGAGGTCGGGCAGCAGCTTCTCCAGCTGGCTCGCGCTGAGCCTGCTGATCACCTCGTCGCTGTTCGGCCAGTCCTCGTAGAGGCCCTCGACGTCGGTGAGGACCATCAGGGTCTCGGCGCCCAGCGCCGCGGCGAGCGCGGCCGCGGCGGTGTCGGCGTTGACGTTGTAGACGTGGTGGTCGTCGGCGGACCGCGCGATGGAGGAGATGACCGGGATACGGCCGTCGTCGAGGAGCGCCTGGATGGCGCCCGTCTCGATCTCGGTGATCTCGCCGACCCGGCCGATGTCGACCAACTCGCCGTCGATCTGCGGCTGGTGCTTGGTGGCGGTGATGGTGTGGGCGTCCTCGCCGGTCATGCCGACGGCGAGCGGCCCGTGCTGGTTGAGCAGCCCGACGAGCTCGCGCTGGACCTGGCCGGCCAGCACCATCCGTACGACGTCCATCGCTTCGGGCGTGGTGACCCGCAGGCCCGCCTTGAACTCGCTGACCAGGCCGTGCTTGTCGAGTTGGGCGCTGATCTGCGGGCCGCCGCCGTGCACGACGACCGGCTTGAGGCCGGCCTGGCGGAGAAAGACGACGTCCTGGGCGAAGGCCGCCTTGAGGTCCTCGTCGATCATGGCGTTGCCGCCGAACTTGATGACGACGGTCTTGCCGTTGTGCCGGGTCAGCCAGGGCAGCGCCTCGATGAGGATCTGGGCCTTGGGCAGTGCGGTGTGCTTACGGGTGCTCATGGGTCGTGAGAGTCCTCAGGAGGAGTACGCGCTGTTCTCGTGGACGTAGTCGGCGGTGAGGTCGTTGGCCCAGATGACGGCGGACTCGGACCCGGCGGCAAGGTCGGCGGTGATCTTCACCTCGCGGTAGCGCATGTCGACCAGTCCGCGGTCCTCGCCCACGCTGCCGTTCTTGCAGACCCAGACGTCGTTGATGGCGACATTGAGCCGGTCGGGATCGAACTCGGCCTTCGTGGTGCCGATGGCGGAGAGCACCCGGCCCCAGTTGGGGTCCTCGCCATGGATGGCGCACTTGAGGAGGTTGTTGCGGGCGATGGAACGGCCCACCTCGACCGCGTCGTCCTCGTTCGCGGCATTGATCACTTCGATGCGAATGTCCTTGGACGCGCCCTCGGCGTCACCGATGAGCTGCCGGGCCAGGTCGCCGCAGACGCTCTGCACCGCCTCGGCGAACTCCTCGAACCGGGGCGTGATCCCGCTCGCACCCGACGCGAGCAGCAGCACGGTGTCGTTGGTGGACATACAGCCGTCGGAGTCGATCCGGTCGAAGGTCTGCCGGGTCGATGCGCGCAGGGCCTTGTCGAGGGTCGCGGATTCGAGGTCGGCGTCGGTGGTGAGGACGACGAGCATGGTCGCGAGGCCGGGGGCGAGCATGCCCGCGCCCTTGGCCATCCCGCCGACGGTCCAGCCCTCGCCGTCTACGACGGCGGTCTTGTGCACGGAGTCGGTGGTCTTGATGGCGATGGCGGCCTTCTCGCCGCCGTGCTCGCTCAGCTCGGCCGCGGCCTTGTCGATGCCCGGCAGGAGCTTGTCCATGGGGAGCAGGAGGCCGATCAGCCCGGTGGAGGCCACGGCGACCTCGCCGGCGCTCTGGCCGAGTACGTCGGCGACCTTCTCGGCCGTGGCGTGGGTGTCCTGGAAGCCCTTGGGGCCCGTACAGGCGTTGGCGCCACCGGAGTTGAGGACGACGGCGGTGACTTCGCCGCCGCGCAGGACCTGCTCGGACCAGAGGACGGGGGCGGCCTTGACACGGTTGGAGGTGAAGACGCCCGCGGCGGCGCGGCGCGGACCGCTGTTGACCACGAGGGCCAGGTCCGGATTGCCGTTCTCCTTGATCCCGGCGGCGATGCCCGCCGCCGAGAATCCCTTGGCTGCCGTGACGCTCACGGTGCAACTCCAATCGTGGAAAGTCCGGTGTCCTCGGGGAGCCCGAGGGCGAGGTTCATGCTCTGCACCGCGCCGCCTGCGGTGCCCTTGGTCAGATTGTCGATGGCGCTGATCGCGATGATGCGCCCGGCTGCCTCGTCGTACGCGACCTGGATGTGGACGGCGTTGGATCCGTACACGGACGCGGTGGAGGGCCACCGTCCTTCGGGCAGCAGGCAGATGAACGGCTCGTCCTGGAAGGCCTTTTCGTACGCGGCCCGTACGGAATCGGCCGTCACGCCCTTTTTCGCCTTCGCGCTGCACGTGGCGAGGATGCCCCGGGGCATCGGCGCGAGGGTCGGTGTGAAGGAGACGCTGACCCGCTCGCCCGCCGCCGCGCTCAGGTTCTGGATCATCTCGGGGGTGTGCCGGTGGCCGCCGCCGACGCCGTACGGGGTCATGGAGCCCATCACCTCGGAGCCGAGCAGATGCGGCTTGGGCGCCTTGCCCGCGCCGGAGGTGCCGGACGCGGCGGTGATCACGGCCTCGGGCCCGGCGAGCCCGGCGGCGTACGCGGGGAAGAGCGCGAGCGAGACGGCGGTGGGGTAGCAGCCGGGCACCGCGATGCGCTTGGACCCCTCCAGCGCGGCGCGGGCGCCCGGCAGCTCGGGAAGACCGTAGGGCCAGGTACCGGCGTGCGGCGAGCCGTAGAACGTCTCCCAGTCGGCGGCGTCCTGCAGCCGGAAGTCGGCGCCCATGTCGACGACCAGGACCTCGTCGCCGAGCTGCTCGGCGACTGCGGCGGACTGTCCGTGCGGCAGGGCGAGAAAGACGACATCGTGCCCGGCCAGCACCTCGGCGCTGGTCGGCTCCAGCACCCGGTCGGCGAGCGGCAGCAGATGCGGCTGCAGAGAGCCGAGCGACTGGCCCGCGTTGGAGTTGCCGGTGAGGGCGCCGATCTCGATCCCGGGGTGGGTCAGGAGCAGCCGGAGCAGTTCCCCGCCCGCGTAACCGCTCGCTCCTGCCACTGCTGCGCGTACCGCCATCGAACCCTCCTCGTCGATGGCATGACTATACGCTGCATTGCAGATTTATGCAATCGACTGGGGGTGCAGGCGTCTCGGTGTGATGCGACGTAGCGATTCAGTTCGCCCTTCAGGGCTTGGGCGGGCCCGCTGAGCCGGCCCCGGCCTGGTGGCGCGGCACTCAGCCGGAGGTACGGCACCGGACCGCGCCGAACCCGGCCGGAGACAGGCCCCGCCCTTCGCGCCACCACCACGCGCTCAGCCGACGGCAGCGCCGAACCACGTGGACAGCCGGCCGAGCAGATCCTGCTGATCTTCACCGACCCACGCCACGTGGCCGTCCGGCCGCAGCAACACCGCCGGCACGTCCAGTTCCTCGCTGACGTCGACGACGTGGTCGACCCGATCCGCCCAGCCCGCCACCGAAAGCCGACCGGTCTGGTCGAGCAGCAGCCCGCGGCCGCCGTGCATCAGCTCATAGAGGCGCCCCTGCTTCAGCCCCACGTCCCGCATCCGCCGGCCGAGCAGTTCATGCCCCTCGCCGAAGTCGTAGCGGACCCCGACCGCGGTGATCATCTCGGTCACGTACCGGTTCACCTCCTCGAAGTCCATCAGCTTCGAGAACAGCTCCCGCAGCGCGGTCGCACCCGGATCGGTCCCCAGCAGCGTGATCTGCGCGCGCGTGTTGTCCAGCACGCGGGCGCCCACCGGGTGCCGTTCGGCGTGGTAGCTGTCCAGCAGCCCCTGAGGTGCCCAGCCGTTGACCGCGGCGGCCAGCTTCCAGCCGAGGTTGAACGCGTCCTGCACGCCGAGGTTGAGCCCCTGCCCGCCGGTCGGCGGGTGGATGTGCGCCGCGTCGCCGGCCAGCAGCACCCGGCCGACCCGGTAACGCTCGGCCTGCCGGGTGGCGTCGCCGAACCGGGACAGCCAGCGCGGCGAGTGCGCGCCGAAGTCGGTGCCCGCGAAGGCCCGCAGCTGCTGCTTGAACTCCTCGAGGGTCGGCGCGGTCGTACGGTCCTCGGCCACGCCGTCGGCGGGCACGACGATGCGGCACACCCCCTCGTTCCCGTCCACGTCGGGGATGACGCCGAACCGCAGTTGGGTCTTGCGGACTTCCTCGACGACGGCGGCAACCGTCGCCGGATCCTCGGTCACCTCCATATCACCCAGCAGCGTCTCGACCTTGGCGGGCTCACCGGGGAAACCGACGCCGAGCCGCTTGCGCACCGCACTGCGGCCGCCGTCGCACCCGACGAGGTAGCGCGAGCGCAGATGCGTGCCGTCCGCCAGCTCGGCGGTCACCCCGTCCTCGTCCTGGCTCAGCCCGACCACTTCGCAGCCGCGCCGGATCTCGGCACCGAGTTCGAGGGCACGCTCGTTGAGCAGCCGCTCGGTGACCGGCTGCGGGGTGGCGAGGCCGTACGGGTGAGCCGTGTCCAACCGGTCCGGCCACGGCTTGACGATGCCGCCGAAGAGACCGCCGACCTGGAACTTCTCACTGACCGCGAGAAAACGGTCCAGCAGGCCGCGCTGATCCATCATCTCGACGCTGCGCGCGTGCAGGCCGCGCCCGCGGGACTGCTCGGTCGGCTCGGCCAACTTCTCCAGCACGACCACGTGCACTCCGGCCAGCCGCAACTCGCCGGCCAGCATCAAGCCGGTCGGTCCGCCGCCGACCACGATCACGTCAATCATTTAAAAGCCCCCCATGCAACGAGATTGGATTTCGGCCGGCCGCTCCGCGCAGTCCGGACGCGCGCACACCCGCGCCTGCGCGCCGAATCCCGGCAACCGCATCGCGGGTCCCACCGTCGGTTCGACATCACCGCGCGACATACGTCGACAAGACCGCACATGCTTCGCGGATCTGTCATTTCCGCAGGTTCTGGCCTTGGCCGACCATTCTGCGGCACGACCCGGGCCTTGCCGCAAGCCCCCCGGTGCGCTATAGGTTGAGAGTGGCAAGGAGTGAGTACTCTCCTTGCCTTTTGTCATCCGCTGTGGACGGACAAGCTCCTCCCGAAGCGGTGCCATGATCAGGCTCCCGTGGTGGATCCGGGGCGGACGATCATCAGGACAGTCACGGTGGCCCACAGCAGGTTGAACATCCCTGTGTACATCCCCAGTTGCCCGGCCGTCCGGCGGAGGGCCGTCGCCTCCTGCACTCCGTCGGTGTCGTCGAGTGCGGCCAGGACCGAGCTCTGCCGCGGCAGCACGAGTGCGCCGAGTACGGCCGCGGCGGCGACGGTCAGCGCGATGGAGGTGAGGAGCCAGGGGCTGCCCAGCACATGCAGGCTGTTGGCGGTCGCCAGACCGAACACCGGTACCACGACGGCGATCACGGCGTAGACCCGGCAGATCCGGTGCAGGGTCCGCACCGTGGCGAGAGCCGCCGCATCGTCGGGTGCGGCCAGGGCCCGGCGGGCGGAGGGCGGGAACATGCTGGCGGCCACGGCCACGGGACCGATGGCGATGATGGCCGCCAGGACGTGGACGGTGAGAAGGAATTTCGTCATGACGGTTCCCGGGGGCTTCCGTCAGACGTCCGCGGCGCGGTGACCGGTGACCCTGGTTGAGGGCAGCCGGCCGGCCTTGGCTGTGCCGGTCAGCTCGTCGCCGTGGACGGCAACGTCGAAGGCCAGATTGAGGCGCATCGGCCGGGTGATCGACTGCCTCCAGGTCAGCCGGTCGGCCTGGAGGGTGAGATCGGACAGCGGGACCTCCTCCGCCTCGCCCGTGGCGACGCCGCGCAGTGCGCCGTCCTCGGTGAAGAGCCGCAGTACGGCCTGCTGCTTGCCGATCGGGGTGGCGATGACGAGGTTCCAGGTACCTTCGACAGACATATGGGGTGCGCTTTCTCGAGTGCTCGGGAGCCGGGGCGTTCAGGGGTGGACGTCAGAAGCCGGCGGACGTCAGAAACCGGCGGGGACCGGGCCGGTGGCGCGCCAGACGGTGCCCTGGCGCTCGTGCGCGAAGAGCTGCTCGACGGCGTGGGCGATGCGGGGGCCGAGTTCGCGCTCCAGCAGGTACAGGCCGAGGTCCAGGCCGGAGGTGACGCCCGCGCCGGTCACCAGGTCGCCGTCGTCGACGACGCGGGCGTCGATCGCGATCACGCCGGTGGCGTCCAGCAGGTCCAGGCCCAGGCGGTTGGTGGTGGCGTGCCGGCCGTCGATCAGCCCCGCCATGGCGAGGATCATGGAGCCGCCGCAGACGGTGGTCATGGTCAGGCCCGGACGGTCGAGGGCCTCCTTGAGCAGGGCCGGCAGTCCGGTCTGCAGCGTGCGGCCGAGCAGGGCGGGGATGGAGTCCTCGTTCCCAGGGGCGTCAGGGTCGCAGAGGTCGCCGATGGGGCCCACCGCTCCCGGCACGAGGACCAGGTCCGCGCGTTGCGGGTCGAGCGCGGCGGTGGCCCGCAGCGAGAGCAGTCCCGAGCCGCTGGGTACCTCGCGCGGACCCTCGGCCGAGACCAGCTCGACCTCCAGCGCGCCCGGCGCGGCCATCCCGCCGGCGAACAGCACCTCGTAGGGGGCGATGACGTCCAGCGGGTCGAATCCGTCGAACAGCACGATCTGACACAGCATCGGGAATGGTCCCTTTCTGTTGGAGCGGTGCCCCGGTGGGGCGCAGACACCGACGCTAGTCACGGTCCGGACGGCCCAGTAGTGGCTGAAGTGCCAGATCCCAACGGATTCTGGCCAAGAGGCCAAGGGGGCCTTCCCACCAGCGCAGAACAGCCAGAAGAGGGGGTGGAATCGGTTGGCCGGAACCCGGCGTCCTTCTATGGTTGAGCCATGCATACCGTGGCTGTCCTCGCCCTGGACGGAGTCATCCCCTTCGACCTGTCCACGCCGCTCGAGGTGTTCGGACGAACGCGGCTCCCCGACGGGCGCCCCGCCTACCGCGTCCGCGTGTGCGCGCCCACCGAGGACGTCGAGGCCGGCGCGTTCACCCTGCGTGCGCCCTGGCCGCTGGACACGCTGGCCGAGGCGGACACGATCGTCGTCCCCGGCATCAGCGACCCGTCCGTGCCCGTTCCGGACGAGGTACTCGACGCTCTGCGAGGGGCCGCCGCCCGGGGCACCAGACTCGCCTCGATCTGCTCGGGCGCCTTCGTCCTGGCCGCCACCGGACTCCTGGACGGCCACCGGGCCACCACCCACTGGGCCGCCGCCGCGCAGCTCGCCGCCCGCCACCCGGCCGTCGACGTCGACCCCGACGTGCTCTATGTGGACAACGGCCCGTTGCTCACCTCGGCCGGAGCCGCCGCCGGACTGGACCTGTGCCTGCACATGATCCGACGCGACCTGGGCTCTGCCGTGGCCGCCGACGCGGCCCGCCTGTCCGTCATGCCGCTCGAACGGGAGGGCGGCCAGGCGCAGTTCATCGTCCACGAGCAGCCGCCCGCCCCACGCGGCTCGGTGATCGAGCCCCTGTTGCGGTGGATGGAGGACAACGCCCGCCGGGACCTCAGCCTCGACGACCTGGCCGCGCAGGCCGGCATGAGCGTCCGCACCCTGAACCGGCGGTTCCGTGAACAGACCGGCGCCTCCCCGCTCCAATGGCTGCAACGGGCGCGGATCCGCCAGGCCCAGTACCTGCTGGAAACCACGGGCCACCCCGTCGACCGGATCGCCACGCAAGTCGGCTTCGGGTCGCCCACCGCCTTCCGGGACCATTTCAAGCGCCTCGTCGGCACCAGCCCCCACGCCTACCGACGCGCCTTCCAGGGGGCGTGACGCCGACAGGCCGGAAACCCGCTGTGGGAACGAAGACGGAACCGCCCCGGCCGGGATACCGGCCGGGGCGGAACAGGTGCGGAGGGCGGTCGCCTCGCGTCAGCCGAGGGTCGCGAGAGTCTGGTTGAAGGTGGTCGACGGACGCATCACGGCCGAGGCCTTGGACGCGTCGGGCTGGTAGTAGCCGCCGATGTCGACCGGCGAGCCCTGCACCGCGATCAGCTCGTCGACGATGGTCTGCTCCTGCTCGGTCAGCGTCTGCGCGAGCGCGGCGAACGCCTTGGCGAGCTCCGCGTCGTCGGTCTGCTTCGCCAGCTCCTGCGCCCAGTAGAGCGCCAGGTAGAAGTGGCTGCCACGGTTGTCGATGCCACCCACCCGGCGGCTGGGCGACTTGTTCTCGTTGAGGAAGGTGCCGGTCGCCCGGTCCAGCGTGTCGGCGAGCACCTGGGCGCGCGCATTGCCCGTCGTCTGCGCGAGGTGCTCGAAGCTGACCGCGAGCGCGAGGAACTCGCCCAGGCTGTCCCAGCGCAGGTAGTTCTCCTTGACGAGCTGCTGGACGTGCTTGGGCGCGGAGCCGCCGGCACCGGTCTCGAACAGTCCGCCACCGTTCATGAGCGGGACGACCGAGAGCATCTTGGCGCTCGTGCCGAGCTCCAGGATCGGGAACAGGTCGGTCAGGTAGTCGCGCAGCACATTGCCGGTGACCGAGATCGTGTCCTCGCCGCGGCGGATGCGCTCCAGGGAGAACGCGGTCGCCTCGACCGGGGACATGATCTCGATCCGCAGCCCGTCGGTGTCGTGCTCGGCGAGGTAGGTCTTGACCTTCTCGATGAGGGTCGCGTCGTGCGCGCGGCCCTCGTCGAGCCAGAACACCGCCGGGTCGCCGGTCGCGCGGGCGCGGGTGACGGCGAGCTTGACCCAGTCCTGGATCGGCAGGTCCTTGGTCTGGCACATACGGAAGATGTCGCCGGCGCCCACAGCCTGCTCGAGCACGACGTTGCCGCCGCCGTCGACGACCCGCACCGTGCCCGTGGTGGGGATCTCGAAGGTCTTGTCGTGGCTGCCGTACTCCTCGGCCTTCTGCGCCATGAGGCCGACGTTGGGCACCGAGCCCATCGTCGAGGGGTCGAAGGCGCCGTTCGCGCGGCAGTCGTCGATGACGACCTGGTAGATGCCGGCGTAGCTGCTGTCGGGGAGGACCGCGAGGGTGTCGGCCTCCTGGCCGTCCGGGCCCCACATGTGACCGGAGGTGCGGATCATGGCCGGCATGGAGGCGTCGACGATGACATCGCTCGGTACGTGCAGGTTGGTGATGCCCCGGTCGGAGTCGACCATCGCGAGGGCGGGGCCCTCAGTGAGCTCGGCCTCGAAGGACGCCTTGATCGCCGCGCCCTCCGGCAGCGACTCCAGGCCCTTGAGGATGCCGCCGAGTCCGTCGTTCGGGCTCAGTCCGGCGGCGGCGAGCGCGGCGCCGTGCTCGGCGAACGTCTTGGGGAAGAAGGTCCGTACTACATGGCCGAAGATGATCGGGTCGGAGACCTTCATCATCGTGGCCTTCAGGTGCACCGAGAACAGCACGCCCTCTGCCTTGGCACGCGCGACCTGCGCCGTGAGGAACTCCCGCAGCGCCGCGACCCGCATCACGGACGCGTCGACGACCTCGCCCGCGAGTACGGGCACCGACTCGCGCAGGACGGTGGTGCTGCCGTCGTCCCCCGCCAGCTCGATGCGCAGCGAGCCGGCCTCGGCGATGACCGCGGACTTCTCGGTGGAGCGGAAGTCGTCGGCGTCCATGTGCGCGACGTTCGTCTTCGAGTCGGACACCCACGCACCCATCTTGTGCGGGTGCGCCTTTGCGTAGTTCTTCACCGACGCCGGGGCACGGCGGTCGGAGTTGCCCTCACGCAGCACCGGGTTGACGGCGCTGCCCTTGACCTTGTCGTAACGCGCGCGGACGTCCCGGTCCTCGTCGGACTTCGGGTCGTCCGGGTAGTCCGGCAGCGCATAGCCCTGCTGCTGCAGCTCGGCGATCGCCGCCTTGAGCTGCGGGATCGAAGCCGAGATGTTCGGCAGCTTGATGATGTTGGCGCCGGGCGTCTTGGCCAGCTCGCCGAGCTCGGCGAGGGCGTCGTCGATCCGCTGGCCCGCTTCCAGGCGCTCGGGGAAGCTGGCGATGATCCGCCCCGCGAGCGAGATGTCACGCGTCTCCACAGTGACCCCGGCCGTCGAGGCGTACGCCTGGACGACGGGCAAGAACGAATGGGTCGCCAGGGCCGGCGCCTCGTCAGTGTGCGTATAGATGATGGTCGAGTCAGTCACCGGGTGCTCCGCTCCACGTCTGCAACATTGCTCGACATCAAGATATCTCGTGTCCGACCCCCTGTTGGCAGGGCCCTGGCTCCTTGTCGACGGCACACCCGCCGATGGCTGACTCACTGCTCACGGCGGTGCGCGACGCGTGAACCCCTGGCCGCCCGGCGCCGCGCGAAAATCTGCCGGCCTCGGCCGCGTGAGATGTCGATCCGGCGGAAGGCCATTCGTATAGAGGGTGAGCGGCAGGCACGAGGCCGCCGCCGTACCGAGGAGTCAGACCATGAAGCAGTACCTGCTCAGCATCTACCAGCCCGACGGACCGCCGCCGCCTCCCGAGGTCCTGGACCCGATCATGCGGGACCTGGAGGCCGTCAATGCCGAGATCAGGGCGGCCGGTGCCTGGGTGTTCGCCGGAGGGCTGCACCCGCCGAGCACGGCCACCGTGGTGCGGCTGAAGGACGACGAGGTGCTCACGACCGACGGCCCGTACCTCGAGGGCAAGGAGCACATCGGCGGGTTCACGGTCATCCAGGCGGCCGATCTGGACGCCGCGCTCGAATGGGGCCGCAAGCTCGCCCGGGCGATCACCCTCCCGATCGAGGTGAGGCCGTTTCAGCACGTATCCACCGGGTGAGGTCCGGCATGCCTCAGGTGCCCGCATCGGTGATGGAGCGCGTGTTCCGCGAGGAGTACGGCCGCGCGGTCGCCGTCCTGGTCCGCGTCTTCGGTGACATGGATGTCGCCGAGGAGGCGGTCCAGGACGCGTTCACGACAGCGGTGCAGCGGTGGCCGTCCACCGGAGTGCCCCCGAGCCCGGCGGGCTGGATCATCACCACAGCCCGCAACCGGGCGATCGACCGCCTGCGCCGGGAAGCGTCCCGCGCGGACCGGCACGCCCAGGCCGCCCTGCTGCACGCCGGTGACGAAGCAGCCGAGGAGGGACCTGTGCGCGACGACCGGCTTCGCCTGATCTTCACCTGCTGCCACCCGGCGCTCGCCCCGGCCTCCCGCGTCGCCCTGACCCTCAGGCTCCTCGGCGGGCTCACCACCGCGGAGATCGCGAGCGCGTTCCTGGTCGCCGAACCGGCCATGGCGCAGCGTCTGGTCCGCGCCAAGGGCAAGATCCGTGACGCGGGCATCCCCTACCGGGTCCCGGGCGACGCCGATCTCCCGGACCGTCTGCGGGATGTGCTCGCCGTCGTCTACCTGATCTTCAACGAGGGCTATACGGCCAGTTCGGGCGAGCGGCTGGTGCGCGAGGACCTCTGCGCGGAGGCGGTCCGCCTCGGCCGGCTGCTGGCCGAGCTGATGCCCGACGAGCCGGAGGTCAAGGGGCTGCTGGCGCTGATGCTGCTCACCGAGTCGCGCCGGGCCACCCGCACCGCGCCCGACGGCGGCCTCGTCCTGCTGGCCGACCAGGACCGCGGCCGCTGGGATCGGGCCCTCATCGCCGAGGGCCAGGAGCTGGTCCGGCAGTGTCTGAGGCGCGACCGGCCCGGTCCGTACCAGATCCAGGCGGCGATCAACGCGGTCCACAGCGATGCGCCGGTCGCGGCCGCCACCGACTGGTCGCAGATTCTGCGGCTGTACGACCAGCTGCTCGCCGTTGGCCCGAACCCGGTCGTGGCTCTCAACCGCGCGGTGGCGGTGGCCGAAGTGGAAGGCCCGGCCGCGGCACTCGACCTGGTCGACGGGCTCGCTCTCGACCGCCATCACCTCTTCCACGCCATCCGCGCCGACCTGCTCCGGCGGCTGGGCCGCGACGAGGAGGCGGTACGGGCGTACGAGGCGGCGATCGAGCGCACCGAGAACGCGGCGGAGCGAGCCTTTCTGCGCCGCAAACGCGAGGCGCTCGGCAGGGCTTGACCCCACGGCGCACTGGTGCCGTGCGGTCTTCGCCGAGCCGGGCGGACGGCTCGGCGGCGGGACGTGGATCAGGCGGCCGTCTCCAGGCACAGGCTCCAGCGCCCCGCCTGACCGGTCAGCGTGACGGTCGACAGCGGCCGGACGTCCACGTTCCAGTACGACGAGGGCGGCGCTTTGAGTGCGTACACCAAGGCCGCTCGTACGACCGCGGGCTCGGCGACGGCCACGATGGAGCCGCAGTCCTCGGCGGGGCGGGTGTCCAGCCAGCCCCCTATGCGCGCTATGAACGCGAGCAGCGGCTCGCCACCGTGCGGGGCCGAGCGCGGGTCGGCGAGCCAGGCGTCGACGGCGGCCGGTTCGCGGGCGGTCACCTCCGCGAGGGTGAAGCCGCGCCAGCGGCCCATGTCGCAGTCGCGCAGGGCGGGCTGGACGAGCGGCGCATAGCCGAGTGCGTCCCCGGTCGCACGGCTGCGGGCGGTCGGCGCGCAGTACCGCAACTCGGCCGCGCTGAGCGGCACCAGGGCGTGCGCGGCGACCTGCACCTCGTACCAGCCCGCCTGGTCGAGCGGCCGGTCGTCGTCGAAGCGCTCCGCAAGCAGGGCGGAGCTGCGGGCGGCCGCGACGAGCGTCATCCGGACAGTCATGGCGCGATCGTGGTTGTGAAAGCCCCCGCAGGTCAAGAGGTGACTTAAGGCGGGGTGGCAGCCGGTCGGCGGCCACGGCCGGGGGACTGTCGGTCGCGGCTGCCGTGCTCGGATCCTGACGGAGGCGAGCGGCGCGACCGCGACGGACTGTCTGTGCTTTCGGCGAGGATTCCGACGATCTTTACGAGGCGTGCTGCATCACGCCGGTGCGCGGCCTCATGCCCGAGGCCCTGCTGTCGCGCCTCGGCGCCACGCAGGAGATCCGGGTCTCTCGCCGAGCGGATGACCGGCTCGCGGCTTACGCGCGTGCTCCTGGAGACCGCCCGAGTTCACAGGCGGCATGTCACCGCTGCCCAGCCGCTCGTGACGGCAGGTCAGCCCCGCATCTCCTGATGCCCGGTCGGGCCGGCCGCCTGTGACGGTTGATCAGCCGAGCCGCAGGTGCCTGGCCGGTCGGCCCAGCACCTCGTCGCAGGCGCTGCGCAGCCGTCGTACACCCTCGGCGATCTCGGCCGTTCCCGCGACGCCGGCAAAGCTCAACCGCACATGTCCGGCGGGGGGTTCGGCGCAGAAGTAGGGGCGTCCCGGGGCGAGTGCCACACCCGCGCGCAGGGCCGCGGAGAGCAGGGCGGACTCGTCCGCGCCGTCGGGGAGGCGCAGCCAGAGATGGTAGCCGCCGGACGGGATGTACGGGAGGGCGAGTTCGGGCAGGCCGAGGCGGAGGGCGGCGGTGAGCGTGTCGCGGCGGGTCTTCAACTCCCCTGACACGGCGCGCAGATGACGGTTCCAGGCGGGTGCACCGACCAGTTCCAGGGCGGCTTCCTGAAGGGGGCGGGGTACGAAAAAGTTGTCGACGACATGGATGGCGCGCAGCCGCTCCAGCACCGGCCCGCGAGCCGCCAGCATGCCGACGCGCAGGCTGGCCGAGGTCACCTTGGTCAGCGAGCTGACATGGACGACGACTCCCTCGTGGTCGTCCGCGGCGAGCGGGCGCGGCAGGGGGCCCGCGTCCTCGTGGACCAGTCGGCGGGCGAAGTCGTCCTCGACGACGAAGGCTCCGGCCTCGCGGGCGATGCGCAGCACGTCCGGGCGGCGCTCGGCCGAGAGCACCGCTCCGGTCGGGTTCTGGAAGAGCGGCTGGGAGACGAAGACCCGGGCACCGGTCGCCTTGAAGGCGGCGGCGAGCAGTTCGGTACGTACTCCCTGGGCGTCCACCGGGACCGGCACCGGTCGCAGCCCGGCGGCCCGGGCGATCGCCAGCGTGCCCGGGTAGGTGGGCGACTCCACGAGTACGGGGGCGCCGGGCGGGGCCAGCGCGCGCAGGGCCGTGGTCAGGGCGGACTGGCCGCCGGCCGTGATCAGTACGTCCGCCGCGCCGATGGTGTCGCCGAGGCCGCGCGCGAACCACTCGCGCAGCTCGGGCAGTCCGTCGGTGGGTGGCCGCCCCCAGGCGCCGGGCCGTCGTCCGGCCCGGGCCAGCGCGGCGGCCATCGCCCGCTCCGGCTGGAGGGAGGGGTGCAGATAGCCGCCGTTGAACTCGACGACTCCGGGCGGCGGTGCGGCGAGCGTGGCCAGCACTCCGGAGGCGTCGACGGCGCGCGGCACCAGCTCGGTCGCGGCGTCCGCGCTGAGAGTGACCTCCTGCCAGGAGGTGTCCCCGGGGGCCTGGGCGGTGTCGGTACGGGGCTGCGCCCGGAAAGCACCGGCGCCGGGGCGGGTGACGACCAGGCCCTCGGCCGCGAGCTGAGCCAGCGCGCGGGACACGGTCACCGGCGAGACACGGTACTTCTCGACCAGCGCCCGACTCGACGGCAGCTTCCCACCTGGAGAGTAGCGGTTGAGCTCCCGCTTCAGCGCATTCGCCAAGTCCGCCACACCGCTACGCTCTTGCATGACAGCACAGGATAGCGCTACTCCCACTACCTCGATAGCGGTCAGCAGTGGCACCCTTCTCGCCGCGCTGGGCGTCGTCGCCTTCTCACTCACCTTCCCGTCCACCGTCTGGGGCCTTGAGAGCTTCGGCCCCTGGTCGCTCGTCGCCGTGCGCAGTGTCCTCGCCGCGCTGATCGCGGGCGGCTTTCTGCTCGCGCTGCGCGTGCCGCTGCCCGAGCGCCGCCACTGGGCCGGACTCGTCGTGGTGGCCGGGGGCGTGGTTGTGGGCTTCCCGCTGCTGACGACACTGGCGCTGGTGACCTCCACCACCTCGCACGCGGCCGTGGTGGTCGGGCTGCTGCCGCTGACCACTGCCGCCTTCGCCGCCCTGCGCACGGGCCGCCGCCCCTCGCGCACCTTCTGGCTGGCGGCCCTCGCCGGCGCCGCCGTGGTGATCGTCTTCACCGTCCAGCAGAGCGGCGGCGCGCTCCAGGCCGGCGACCTCCATCTCTTCGGCGCGCTGCTGGTCTGCGCGGCCGGCTACACCGAGGGCGGCAGGCTGGCCCGGCTGATGCCGGGCTGGCAGGTGATCGGCTGGGCTTTGGTCGTCTGCCTGCCGCTCAGCCTCGCCGGATCGGCTCTCGCCCTGTCCGTCGAGCCGGTCCGGCTGACGGCGCACGGCGTGATCGGACTGCTCTGGGTCGCCGCCGGTTCAACCTTCTGCGGCCTGTACGTCTGGTACCGGGGCATGGCCTCGATCGGCATCGCCAGGGCCAGCCAGCTCCAGCTCGCGCAGCCGCTCCTCACCCTCGTCTGGTCCGTGTCCCTGCTGGGCGAGCGGCTCTCCCCGGCCGCTCCGGTCGCGGCCGTCGCCGTTCTGGTCTGCATCGCGGTCACCCAGCGGGCCCGAATCTGAGGGTGCAACTCCCGGCCCCGGCCGTAGACTCGAAACACGGACCACCGCCTTCGAGGAGGTCACTCCCGATGCATGCGAACACGGGCGACAAGCTGCTGATGCACGGCAGGACCGTGGGCCAGCACGACCGCTTCGCCGAAGTCGTCGAAGTACTCGGACAGAACGGCACTCCCCCGTACCGCGTCCGCTTCGAGGACGACGGGCACGAGGCGCTGATGTCGCCGGGCCCCGACACGGTCGTTGTACCCGGCACCAGCCGTGCCTGACCGGCCCGGGGCTGCCTTGCCCCGGCTCGGCCGAGCAGACTCTTCCTCACCCGGCCCGGCCCGGATGCCCCTGCCCGGCCGGGTATGAGCGTGCCCTGACCGGGCCGGGCAGTGGCATGCCCACCCGGTTCGTCGTCACTCCGGCGGCAGCACCCTCTTCGGATAGTGGTCGGCCACCACCCTGGCCATCGCCCCGATCCGGTCGGTCCTGACCTCCTTCGCGGCGAAGAAGCAGTGCCCGCGCACACCGGAGTAGGAGCGCGCCAGTGTGAGATGGCGGGACAGCTCGTCGGGATCCTGCCAGGGCGCGGGCTGGGCCGGATCGCTCGCCTTGTACAGGGCCTCACCCGCGTAGAGGTCGACGCCGGTGCCCCGCACCACGTCGTTCCACCAGGGCAGCAGCTTGGCGTAGTCGGCCGGGGCGAAGCCGATGTGCCAGTAGATCTGCGGGACGACGTAGTCGATCCACCCCTTCCTGACCCACTTACGGGTATCGGCGTGCAGATCGTCGTACGTCTGCACGCCGGCCCTGGTGTCCGAGCCGAGCGGGTCGGTGGCGGCATTGCGCCATACGCCGAAGGGGCTGATCCCGAAAGGAAGGCCCCTCTTGGCCTTCTTGATCCGCTCGGCCATTTCCCGGACCAGCCGGTCGGTGTTGTCGCGCCGCCATGCGGCTTTGTCCGGGAAGCCCGCGCCGAAGCGCGCGTAGGTGTCGTCGTCGGCGAAGAGCTGTCCTGCGACCGGATACGGATAGAAGTAGTCGTCGAAGTGCACACCATCGATGTCGTAGCGGCGCACGGCGTCCATCATCGCTTTCTGGACGAAGCGGCGGACCTCGGGAATGCCGGGGTTGTAGTACAGCTTCCCGCCGTACGGAAGGACCCACTCCGGGTGCACCCGGGCAGGATGGGTCTCGACCAGCCGCGACAGGTCGGTGTGATTCGCGACGCGGTACGGATTGAACCAGGCATGCAGCTCCAGACCCCGCCGGTGGGCCTCGCGCACAGCGGTGCCCAGCGGGTCCCAGCCAGGGTCATTGCCTTGAACTCCGGTGAGGTACTGGGTCCAGGGCTCGTACGGCGAGGGCCACAGGGCGTCGGCGGTCGGCCTGACCTGGAGGACGACGACGTTGAGCTTCCGGGCGACCGCGGTATCGAAGTGGGCCAGAAGCTCGGCGCGCTGCTCGGCGGCGCTGAGGCCGGGCCTTGACGGCCAGTCGCGGTTGGCGACGGTCGCGAGCCACATCCCGCGGAACTCCCGCTCGGGCGCGTGCCCCCGGTGTGCGGACGACGCGGCGGGCGCGGCCGCCGCGTCCCCGGCCGTCGCGAGCGCGGCCAGTGCTCCGGCCGCCGTCATCACGAAGCGTCTTCTGCCGATCCGCGCCATGTCCTGCCCCCTGGGTTCCCGGTGCCGGCGGCCGTTTCCGCACAGCATGCCCGCCCCTGGCCGTCGAGCACACGTACATCCGGAGTAACGTCGGGGGGTCGAGGCGGGCACCGGAACCATACGGGGGCCTGCCGCAGTGGATCAGCGAAAGGCACGAGGTGACGGACTCAATGGCCGACATTGCACGCGTCGGAGTGGTGGGCTGTGGCCAGATGGGCGCAGGCATCGCGGAGGTGTGCGCCCGCAGCGGCCTGGAGGTGAAGGTCGCCGAGACCACGGGCGAGGCCCTGGAGATCGGCCGCACTCGGCTCTACAACTCCCTCTCGAAGGCCGCCGAACGCGGCAAGATCACCGAGGAGGAGCGGGACGCGACCCTGGAGCGTCTCAGCTTCACCACTGACCTCGGGGAGTTCGCCGACCGCGATCTCGTCATCGAGGCCGTCGTGGAGAACGAGCAGGTCAAGACCGAGATCTTCCAGGTCCTCGATCAGGTGGTGACCCGCCAGGACGCGATCCTCGCCTCCAACACCTCCTCCATCCCGCTGGTGAAGCTGGCCGTGGCGACCTCCCGTCCGGATCAGGTCATCGGCATCCACTTCTTCAACCCGGCCCCGGTCCAGAAGCTCGTCGAGCTGATCCCGGCGCTCACCACCTCCGAGGAGACGATCAAGCGCTCCGAGGCCGTGGTGCAGCAGGTGCTGGACAAGCATCCGATCCGCGCCCAGGACCGCTCGGGCTTTGTGGTGAACGCCCTGCTCATCCCGTATCTGCTCTCCGCGATCCGGATGTTCGAGTCGGGCATCGCCAGCCGTGAGGACATCGACAACGGCATGGAGCTCGGCTGCGCCCACCCGATGGGTCCGCTCAAGCTCTCCGACCTGATCGGCCTGGACACCGTCGCCTCGGTCGCGGACTCGATGTACGCGGAGTTCAAGGAGCCGCTGTACGCCGCTCCCCCGCTGCTCCAGCGGATGGTGGACGCCGGCCGCCTCGGCCGGAAGTCGGGGTCCGGCTTCTACCCGTACTCCTGATCCGGCCGTGCTCCTGATCCGGCCGGGCGCGTGACAGCTTCGTACTCCTGATTCACACGGAGTGTGCGGGGCGTGCCCGCATATGCCGTGCGCACACGCTCCCGCCCTCCGACCAGGGAGAGTTGACTCGGTTCCGCTTCAAGGGTCCGCTGTCCAACTTTCCCGAAGAGGAGCCAATCAGTGACCACCACCGACCCTGATCATTTAGTGGTCGTCGAAGAGTTCGCCGAGTTGCGCCGCAGCCTCGACGTCGGCCTCGCCCGCATCGACGGGCACCTGGCACTGCTCGCGCAGCGCAATGACCAGATCGACCGAGATCTCACCGATCTGGCAGCGCGCGTCGGGGCACTCGAGCACGCCAGGTGGCCGCTGCCCGCCGTGGCCGCGCTGACCGCTCTCGGAGCTCTGGCGATCGCGGTCTGGCAGACGCTCGGCCACTAGGGGGTCACCCCTGACCACCGGTCACTCCCGACCGCCGAGGTCAGCCCAGCCGCAGATGGTGGAGCATCAGCAGCCCGGCCGCCATGTTGGCGGCCGGGACCTCGCCGCGGGCGACCATGTCGGGGACCAGTTTCAGCGGTATCCACTCGCGGCGCGAGGACTCGAAGTCGTCCTCGGGGTGTCCGATGTAGGTCGCGTCCTCGGCCCAGTAGAGGTGGTGCCGGGCGTCGGTGAGGCCGTTGGACGGCTCGACGGTCATGAGGTGCTGGAGGGGGCCCGGGCGCCAGCCCGTCTCCTCCTCCATCTCACGGGCGGCCGCGGCCTCGATGTCCTCGCCGTCCTCGACGACCCCCGCGGCGAGCTCCCAGCCCCAGCTGTTGGTGATGAAGCGGTGCCGCCAGAGCATCAGCACCTCGTTGGCCCGGTTCACCGCGGTTGCCACGGCGACCGGACGGAGCCGGATGAGGAAGTGGTCCAGGTGCCGGCCGTCAGGGAGCACGACGTCGGCCAGGTTGACCCTGAACCAGCGGTTTTCATACACAGTTTGTTCGCTTAAGTTCGTCCACTGCACTTTTCTGCCACCTTCCGACAAGTAGATGGCAATATCGCAGCAGGAGCGCGGTCAGAGGGGAACGCGCAGCGCCCCGTCGATGAGTTCGGCCGCCTCGTCCGCATTCGTGCACCCGCTCGCCACGAGATGCTTGCGCACCGCGCGCAGCCGGTCCCTCAGTCGCTGCGACTCCATCCCCCTCGCCCGCTCCACCATCTCCGCCGCCGTGTGCGCCGCCCGGTCCACCTCGCCCTGGCGCAGCTCGATCTGACTGAGCATGGCGAGCCGGTGGACCCGGCCGCGGTCGTGCGCGGGTGTGTCTACGGCCGCCGCGGCGTGCTCGCGCGCCGCGGGCAGATCACCGAGGCTGAGCAGGGCCTCGGCGACCTGGACATTCACCAGGCCCGGCTGGACATAGCCGGTCTCGTCCGGCTCGGCCCCCGGAAGGATCCGCTCCGCCTCCAGTTCCGCACGGCGGATGCACCGAAGCGCACTGCCGCCGTCGCCGAGATGCGCGTACGCCTTCGCCTGCATCGCGTACAGATCGGCGGCCAGCGCCGGGGTGATCTGATGCCCGGCGGCCCGCAGCGCCGCCTCCGCGAAGGCCACCGCCTGCCGGTGCTCGGCCATGAACAGCGACTGGTTGACCAGCAGCGCGATGACATACGCCCCAAGTCCCCGGTCTCCGCTGGCCTTTGCGAGCCGCAGTGCCTGATGGAAGTAGCGCTGGGCGAGGCCGTGCGCATTGGAGTCGTACGCACAGATCCCGGCGACCGCCACCAGACCGCCCGTCGCACGGTGCAGTTGACGGCCGAGGGCATCGCTGTACCCGCCGCGCAGCAGCGGCGCGGTCTCGGCGTTGAGGAAACCGACGATGCGGGCGCGGGTGGCGATGCCGCCCGCCTTGCGGTACATGAGCTCGTAGTGCGCCCGGGCGGCGCGCAGCATCATGATGTCGGCCATGCGGACGCGCGTCTGGCCGGAGCGGGAGACATCGCAGTCCTCCGGAGGGTTCTCCCATTCCCACACGGGCATGACGGCGGGCGTTCCGGTGACCGCGGGCGCCTCGATGATGTGCGGGCGCTGCTGCTCGTCGGAGCGCCACAGCGCGGTGGCGCGCTCCACGAAACCGCAGAGCGGCGAGCCGGGCGGCGTACCCGCGTCGCCGGCCACGCCCAGGCCGATGTCGCCGAGCGTTATGGCCCGGCGCAGCCGGCCCGCGAGCACCTCGCAGATCAGGTCGGGCACCTGGCCGCGCGGCCGCTGACCCTTCAACCACCGTGCCACGGCCGTGTGTTCGTACCGCAGTGACAGGCCTCTTGCACGGCCCGCCTGGTTGACGTGGGCGGCGAGACCCGCGTTGGAGATGCCCGCCTCGTCGAGCAGGGCGTCGAGCAGGGTGTTGGGCTGCATAAGTGCCCCTCCGGTGGCTCGGTGGGCTCAGCGTAGTGGAGGGGGATTCGCACGGGGTGTGAATGGAGTGCCCCGATCTGTGCCCCGCGCGCTCTGCCGCCGTGCCACGTGCGCCGGTTGACTGAAATGCCTCTCAAGGAGGCGGCCGGGCCGCCGGCTCCCCCTCGTAAGTGCGGCGGCCCTCGATCGCGTCGTCTGCCCTGCTGATCTGCCCGACACTCCGCGGCAGGGCGGGCGGCGCCGGCCGCACGGCAACCCCTTGGTTGCCGGTCGCTGCACATGACTGCAGGCAGGTGGCTAGCGATTGGAGGGTTGGCGCCGGGTTCGGCGCAGGACCGTGTCACCGCACTGCGCCGCCACCCGGGACCGGTCGTTGCGCAGCACGAGCAGCGCCACATCGTCGGCGAGCCGCCCGCCGGTGTGCCGCAGCAACTGCGAGTGAACGGTGGTGATGACGGCGGCGGGCGAGACCGGCGAGCCGACCGCGGCCTTGGCGAGCACGGCTTCCAGACCGAAGAACTTCCCCGACGCGTCACGGGCGTCCGCCGCCCCGTCCGTGTGCAGAAACAACCCCTCACCCGGCAGCACCCGCGCACACCGGTGCACCGGCAGCTCGGCGGGGAGCGGAAACAGGCCGAGCGGCGGCAGCGGTTCGCCACAGGCGAGCGGTGCCACGCCATGGCAGCGCAGGATGTACGGGCAGGGGTGGCCGCAATTGAGCGCCACCACACCGCCGTCGCCTCCGATCTCCAGCAGCAGAACGGTGACGAACTCCTCCGCCGACGGGCTCATGGGCTCTCCCCCGCCGGCCGCCGGATGCTCGTCCCGGGCCCGCTCCCGCAGATGCCGCTGGATCGCTCGGTCCAACCGTCGTAGTACGCCGCCGAGTTCGGGCTCGTCGTAGGCGGCCTCCCGGAAACAGCCGAGCACCGCGGCGACCGCCCCGATCGCGGGCAGGCCGTGGCCGCGGACATCCCCGATGACGATGCGGACGCCGTACGGCGTCGCCACCGCCTCGTACAGATCACCGCCGACCACGGCACCGCGGCTGACCGAGAGCTGGCCCGCGGCAAGAGCCAGCCCGTCCAGTCGCGGCGGCAGCGGACGCAGCAGCACCCGCTGCGCGGCATGGGCGATTTCGCGGACACGTCTGAGCTCGCGGCTCAGTTCCCGCCTGATCCCGAGCACAATCCCGGCGCCGACGGTGAAGAAGACGATGCCGGTGACGATCCGCTCGCCCAGACTCTCCGGCTGTTCCGGTGGGCAGGCGATCTTCCAGGTGAGGGCCGCGACGCCCCAGGCGGCGGGGAGTATCAGAGGAAGCAGCCGCCGGATTTGTGAATCGCCGACGCGCGCTGCCCTCGCCCGCCGCAAGGCCGGCAAGGGTCCCCCGGACCAGATACGGATCATGCGGATGGTCCCCTCATAGGCCCTGTCCGGCGCGCAGGCCCGCCCCTACGGTCGGGTCGATTCTGTCGACCGCCCGGCGCCCGGAGGGAACAACGCCCCACGTTCTCACCCAAATGAGTGAGGTGGGGTCTCTCGCCTCCCACCAGCGCAAAAGGGGGCGCACCCGGTGGTCCGGATGCGCCCCCTCGGCAGGCGTGATGCAGGTCGGAGGCGGTCAGGCGCCGCGCAGAACCGCACCGGTGCGCTCGGCCGCGAGCGCGACAGCGGCGTCCCGGGCGGCCGATGCCTCCTCGACCGTCAGCGTCCGGTCGCCGGACCGGAACCGCAGCGCGTACGCCAGCGACTTCTTGCCCTCGCCGATCTGCGACCCGACAAAGACATCGAACAGCCGGATGGACTCCAGCAGTTCACCCGCGCCCTCCCGCAGCACCTGCTCGACCTCGGCGGCCGGCACATCCCGTGGCACGATCAGCGCGACATCCTGGGTCGCCACCGGGAAGGTGGAGATCCGCGGCGCCCGGAGGACGCCCTCGCCGGCCCGCTGCAGAAGGTCGAGCTCGACCTCCATGGCGCAGGTGCGCTCCGGCAGTCCGAGCGCCTTGGTGACGCGCGGGTGCAGTTCGCCGGCGTGGCCGACGAGGGTCTCCTCGCCGTCCACGGTGGCGTACAACGCGGCGCAGCGGCCCGGGTGCCACGGGGCGTGCTGGTCGGCGCGGACGGTGAGTTCGACACCGGCCTCGCGGGCGACCGTACGGGCGGACTCGACCGCATCGGCCCAGTCGGCCGGGCGGCCCTTGCCCCACCAGCCAGCCTGCTCGCGCGCGCCCGCCAGGACGGTGGCGACGCGGCGCGGCTGACGCGGCAGCGCCGCGTTCAGCGCGGCGATCTCCTCGTCGGTGGGGCGGCGGTCGACGGGCAGCAGGCCGGGGACCGTCTCCTCGCCGGTCGGCCGGAAGACCAGCCCCGTCTCGAACAGGGCCAGGTCGTGCGAGCCACGGCCGTCGTTGCGGCGCAGGGCGCCGAGCAGACCGGGCAGCAGCGTGGTGCGCAGCGCCGGCTCCTCGTCGGAGAGCGGGTTGACCAGCTTGACGACGGTGCGTCGCGGGTCACCGGCGTCCAGTCCGAGCTGGTCGAACACGGCCTCACTGACGAACGGGTAGGTCGGCGCCTCGACAAAGCCCGCTCCGGCGAGCGCGCGGCCGACGCGGCGGTGCAGCCGCTGGCGCTCGGTGAGCCCGCGGCCGGCCGGCGGCCTGGGCAGCGTGGAGGGCAGGTTCTCGTACCCCTCCAGCCGGATGACCTCTTCGGCGAGGTCGTTCGGCGCGGCGAGGTCGGGACGCCAGGACGGGACGGTGACGACCAGCTCGTCCTGCCCGTACACATCGCAGCCGACCTCCTGGAGGTGGCGTACGACGGTCTCGCGGCCGTAGTCGACACCCGCGACGCGGTCGGGGTGGTCGGCGGGCATCGAGATCGTACGCGGCGCGGACGGCGCGATGACCTCGGTGACGCCGGCCTCCGCGGTGCCGCCCGCGAGCAGCACCAGCAGGTCGACGGTCCGCTGTGCGGCGGCAGCCGCGGCCTGCGGGTCGACGCCGCGCTCGAAGCGCTTGGACGCCTCGGAGGAGAGCTTGTGGCGGCGCGCGGTGCGCGCGATCGAGACCGCGTCGAAGTGCGCGGCCTCGATGACCACCTCGGTGGTGGCACCGGCGGTGTCGTCGTGGTCCGCGATCTCGGTGTTGGCGCCGCCCATCACGCCCGCGAGGCCGATCGGCCCGCGGTTGTCGGTGATGACCAGGTCCTCGGCGTCCAGGACGCGCTTGGCCCCGTCGAGCGTGGTGAACTTCTCGCCCTGCTCGGCGCGGCGGACGCCGATCGGGCCGTCGATGCGCGAGCGGTCGTACGCGTGCAGCGGCTGACCGAGCTCCAGCATCACGTAGTTGGTGATGTCCACGGCGAGGGAGATCGGGCGCATGCCCGCCTTCTGCAGGCGGCGCTGCAGCCAGATCGGGGAGTGCACCTCCGGGTCGAGCCCGACGACGGTGCGCGCGGTGAAGCGGTCGCAGCCGATCGGGTCGGCGACCTCCACCGGGTAGCCGAAGGAGTTCGGCGCGGGCACGTCGAGCAGCGCCGGGTCGCGCAGCGGCAGCCCGTACGCGATGGCCGTCTCGCGGGCGACTCCGCGCATCGACAGGCAGTAGCCGCGGTCCGGCGTGACGGCGATGTCGAGGACCTCGTCGACCAGTTCCAGCAGCTCGATGGCGTCGGTGCCGACCTCGACCTCGGGCGGCAGCACGATGATGCCGCCGCTGCCGTCGTCGCCCATGCCGAGCTCGTCGCCGGAGCAGATCATGCCGTGCGAGGTCCTGCCGTACGTCTGGCGCGCGGCGATCGCGAAGTCACCGGGCAGCACGGCGCCCGGCAGGACCACGACGACCTTGTCGCCGACGGCGAAGTTGCGCGCGCCGCAGACGATCTCCTGCGGCTCGCCGTTTCCGTTGGCCATGCCGACGTCGACGGTGCAGAAGCGGATGGGCTTCTTGAACTCCGTCAGCTCCTCGATGGTCAGCACCTTGCCGACGACGAGGGGGCCCTTGAGCCCGGCGCCGAGCTGCTCGACCGTCTCGACCTCGAGACCTGCCGCGATGAGCTTGGTCTGTACGTCGCGGCCGGTCTCCGTGGCCGGCAGGTCGACGTACTCCCGCAGCCAAGAAAGCGGGACCCGCATCAGATCTCCATCCCGAACGGCCGGGTGAACCGGACGTCACCCTCGACCATGTCTCGCATGTCTTCTACGTTGTGGCGGAACATCAGCATCCGCTCGATGCCGAACCCGAAGGCGAATCCGCTGTACTTCTCAGGGTCCACGCCGCAGGCAACAAGCACCTTCGGGTTGACCATGCCGCAACCGCCGAGCTCGATCCAGCCCTCGCTGGAGCAGGTGCGGCAGGGCCGGTCCGGGTTGCCGACGGACTCGCCGCGGCAGACGTAGCAGACCATGTCCATCTCGGCGGACGGCTCGGTGAAGGGGAAGAAGTTAGGCCGCAGCCGGGTCTTCATGCCCGCGCCGAAGAGCGCCTGGACCATGTGGTCCAAGGTGCCCTTGAGGTCCGCCATGGTCAGGCCCTCGTCCACGGCGAGCAGCTCGACCTGGTGGAAGACCGGGGTGTGCGTGGCGTCCAGATCGTCGGTGCGGTACACGCGGCCGGGGCAGATGACATACACCGGCGGCTCACGGTCGAGCATCGAGCGGATCTGCACCGGCGAGGTGTGCGTGCGCAGTACGACGCCGGAACTGCTGCCGCCATCCGTGCCCTCGACGAAGAAGGTGTCGTGCTCGCCGCGGGCGGGATGGTCCGCGGCGATGTTCAGCGCGTCGAAGTTCAGCCATTCGGTCTCGACCTCGGGGCCTTCGGCCACCTCGTAGCCCATGGCCGTGAAGACGTCCTCGATGCGCTCGGAGAGCGTGGTCAGCGGGTGACGGGCGCCGGCCGGGACCCGGTCGTGGGGCAGCGTGACGTCCACGGCCTCCTCGACGAGCACCCGGGCGTCGCGCTCGGCCTCCAGCTCGGCCTGGCGGGCGGCCAGCGCCTTGCTCACCGCGCCGCGGGCCTGGCCCACGCGCTTTCCGGCCTCGGCCTTCGCCTGCGGGGGCAGGGCGCCGATCTCCCGGTTGGCGAGCGAGAGCGGCGAGGTGCCTCCGGTGTGGGCGACCTTGGCGTGGGCGAGCGCTTCGAGGTCGCCCGCGGCGGCGAAGGCGGCGAGCGCCTCGTCCCGCATGCGCTCGATCTCTGCCGGTTTCAGTGCCTCGACCTCAACAGGGTCGTACGACTTATTGGGTGCGGACATCTCTTCCCGTACTTCCGATGACTGGCTGGGGCCCCCGCTCGTCGACCGAGGACGCAAAGGTGCCAAAGGACGAGTCTAACGGGGTGTGGAGAGGCGAATGAGCCCGCGGGCGGCTAGGCCAGGTAGGCCGGGGCGCCCACGGGCAGAATAAATCGGAACTCGGCGCCACCGCCGGGTCCGCGGCCGACGGTGATCGTCCCGCCGTGCGCCTCGACGATGCCCTTGACGATGTAGAGTCCCAGGCCCGTGCCACCGCGCTTGCTGCCCCGCCAGAAGCGGGTGAAGACGCGGCCCATCGACTCCTCGGGGATACCGGGGCCTTCGTCGCTCACGGTGACGGCCGTACCCTTCTCGTCGTCCTTCGCCGATGCCGGCGCCACCTCGATGGTGACGGTTCCGGCACCGTGGCGCACCGCATTTTCCAGCAGATTGCCAAGCACCTGGTCGATCTTGTCCGGGTCGGCCCACAGGTCGGGCAGCCGGCGCTGGATGCGTACGAAGAAGCGGTCGGGGCTCTGGCCGCTGGCTATGTGCGCCTGGATGTGGCGTCCGACGGCGGCCGCGATGTCGATGGGCTGGCGGCGCACTTCGAGCCGTCCGGAGTCGATACGGGAGATGTCGAGCAGTTCGGCGATGAGCCGGGTGACGCGGTTGGCGTCGGCGTCGACGGTCTCCAGCATCAGCCGCTTCTGGTCGTCGGTGAACCGCTCCCACTTGGCGAGCAGCGTCGCCGTGAAGCCCTTCACGGAGGTGAGCGGTGAGCGCAGCTCATGGGCGACGGTCGCGATCAGCTCGGCATGGCTGCGTTCGGTGCGGCGCCTGGCCTCGGTGCCGCGCAGGCTGACGACGAGCCTGCGTATCGGCCCGGTCGGGTGCTCGCGCACATAGCGGGCGGAGACGAGGACCTCGCGGCCGCCGGGCAGCAGGAGATTGCGCTCGGGCTGGCCGACACGGGTGGCGAGTCCGCCGTACGGATCGGTCAGCGTCCACCAGCGGCGGCCCTTGAGGTCCTCCAGCGGCAGCGCCCGCTCGAGCGGCAGGCCGAGGGCTTCGCCCTTGGACACGGCGGTGATCCGTACGGCCGCGTCGTTGAAGCAGATGACCCGGCCGCTCTCGTCGGCCACGACAAGACCGTCGGGCAGGTCGTCGGCGTCGATCCCGAAAACATCGGGACCACAGGAATGGCACAGCAGAGCCCCGTGTGTCTCCGCGGGCCTGCTTGTCCCGACCGCCATATCCCCGTACCCCACCTCTCCGCCGGCGCAGTGGGCCCCCAAGCCCGTCACACTACTAGCTGGACGTGACCGAGCGGACCCCCTGAGCGAGTACTCCCACTCAGGGAGTACTGCCCGCGCGCTGGGCACGCGCCGAGGCATAGAGGCATACGGCTGCGGCGGTCGCGAGGTTCAGACTTTCGGCTTTTCCGTGGATGGGTACGCGCACGACGGCATCCGCGAGCGCGCGGGTCTCCTCCGGCAGCCCCCAGGCCTCATTACCGAAGATCCAGGCCGTCGGGCCGCCCATGGTTCCAGCGTCGAGCTCGTCGTCCAGATCGTCGCCCGCGCCGTCGGCGGCCAGTACGCGCACCCCGGCGTCCCGCAGCCCCTGTACCGCCTGTTCGACGGGGACACCGACGGCGACGGGCAGATGGAAGTGCGAACCGACCGACGCACGCACGGACTTGGGGTTGTAGAGATCCACGGAGGCGTCGGTGAGGACGACGGCGTCGGCACCGGCGGCGTCCGCACAGCGCAGCACCGTCCCCGCGTTCCCCGGGTCGCGTACATGGGCGAGTACGGCGACGAGCTTCGGCCTGGCCGCCAGGATCTCCTCGAACGGCGAGTCCAGGAAGCGGCAGACGCCGACGAGGCCCTGCGGGGTGACGGTCTGGGAGATCTCGGCGAGCACGGCGTCGGAGGCGTGGTGCACCCGGGCCCCGGCGTCGCCGGCGGCGTCCACGATGTCCGCGTACCGCTCGGCGGCCTCGACGGTGGTGAAGAGCTCGACCAGAGTGTGCTCGCCGCCCGGGCCCCGGTGGGCGACGGCCTCGCGCACGGCCTGCGGGCCCTCCGCGATGAACAGGCGCTCCTTGCCCCGGAAGGCGCGCTTGGCGAGCCGCCGGGCGGCGGTGACGCGCGGGGATCGCGGTGAGATCAGCTCGGGAGTGCGCATGTCGCCTGCGGCTCTCTGACTCGGGTCCGGGGTCGGCCCGGACGGACCTGCGGGTGCCCCCGCCCACCGGGCCCGGGGTGGGCTCGAGGTCCGACGGGGGTCGGGATGCTCCGGAACGGCGCATTGCGCCGCCCGGTGCCAGGACCTGCCGGGCCGGAGGTTCGGCGGCAGACCGGGCGTGCGGTGCCCGCCTGCCATGTGACCCGGGCCGGCCGGGCAGGAGGTTCCGCGGCTGACCGGGCATGCCGTGCCCGCACACCGCACGACCCAGGCCTGTCGTCCCGAAGGGCCGGGCGGGCTTGGGGGACCCCCAACACGACCGGACCCGCAGGCCGGAGGCCTGCGGGTCCTGGAGCGGTCCGGCTGGACGCGGCCGTCAGGCCGCCGACGCGGCCTTCGGGGCGTTGACGTCGCTCGGCAGCGCCTTCTGCGCGACCTCGACGAGCGCGGCGAACGCGTTGGCGTCGTTGACCGCGAGCTCGGCCAGGATCTTGCGGTCCACCTCGATGTTGGCGGCCTTCAGACCCTGGATGAGGCGGTTGTACGTCATGCCGTTCTGGCGGGCAGCGGCGTTGATGCGCTGGATCCACAGCTGACGGAAGTCGCCCTTGCGCTTCTTGCGGTCGTTGTAGTTGTAGACCAGGGAGTGGGTGACCTGCTCCTTGGCCTTGCGGTACAGGCGCGAACGCTGACCGCGGTAGCCGCTGGCCTGCTCGAGGATCGCCCGGCGCTTCTTGTGGGCGTTGACTGCCCGCTTGACGCGTGCCACTTGTTAACTCCTTGTAGCGGGGCCGTGGTTGGACTCACACGGCCCGGAAACGATTAGGTCCCGGTCTCGGCGCCCCGTCCCCGGGTCAGCGGGGACGGATGACGTCACTTGCCGAGAAGCTTCTTGATGGTCTTCGAGTCACCCTTGGCCATCTCGGCGTTGCCGGTGAGGCGACGCGTCAGCTTGGACGGCTTGTGCTCGAGCAGGTGGCGCTTGCCGGCACGCTCACGGAGCACCTTGCCGGAGCCGGTGATCTTGAAGCGCTTCTTGGCACCGCTGTGCGTCTTGTTCTTCGGCATCGCGCCGTTATCTCCTCGTCAGTGGCGCTCCCCCGGTGCGGGCACCGGCCAGCGGGAGCGTCAGATCTTGGTTTGTGGTTCCGGGCGGGACCCGGGCCGCCTGGGTGGCAGCCCTTCGGTCACGCCTCGGAGGTCTCGGAAGGCTCCTCGGCCGGAGCCGGAGCAGCCTCTTGCGAGGTCTCCTCGTGCGCGTAGCCCTGGCGCTCCGCCTTGCGGGCGGCCTGAGCCTCACGCGCCTCGGCCATGGCCTCGGTCTTCTTCTTGTGCGGGCCAAGAACCATGATCATGTTCCGGCCGTCCTGCTTCGGGTTCGACTCGATGAATCCGAGGTCCTCGACGTCGGAAGCGAGCCGCTGCAGCAGGCGGAAGCCAAGCTCGGGGCGGGACTGCTCACGACCACGGAACATGATCGTGATCTTGACCTTGTCGCCCTGCTTGAGGAACCGTACGACGTGACCCTTCTTGGTGTCATAGTCGTGCGGGTCGATCTTCGGCCGGAGCTTCATCTCCTTGATGACCGTGTGCGCCTGGTTCTTGCGCGCCTCACGGGCCTTCATGGCCGACTCGTACTTGAACTTCCCGTAGTCCATGAGCTTGCACACGGGCGGCCGGGCGTTCGCCGCGACCTCGACCAGGTCGAGGTCGTACTCCTGCGCAAGCTCGAGGGCCTTGGCAAGCGGAACAATCCCGACCTGCTCGCCGCTGGGACCGACAAGTCGCACTTCGGGAACGCGAATCCGGTCGTTGATGCGGGGCTCGGCGCTGATGGATCCTCCTCGGTAGCACCACACGACTGCCTGGCAGACAGCCGCGTAACGTCTGTTTTCGTAAGACCAACCGCACCGGAACGTGAAAAATGCCCCGGACGGGACACAGGCGGAAGCTCCTCGAATACCGGAGCACCGCCGCGGTCAACCGCGGGGCGCACATCGGGCGACTTCCATCGTCCGTACGGAACGATGGGCGCCGCCTGACCGGTGACCCGCCGCCCGTGAGGGTGGCCAGGTGGGAGAATCGGAGCCTCCACTTGTGGGTCGGGCACACACGTGTCCGACCGGTCGTTACACAAGGTTAGCAGCTCCGGGCGGAAGGGGCTAACTCAGGCCACGGACGGAGCCGGGCCCGGCGGGGCATATCGTGTGCGGCATGAGTGACGCGACCACCCCCAATGAGTCCCCCGACTTCGACGCCATGACCCGCGACATCGCGGAGGTCCCCGCCGTCGAGGTCATCGTCACGGTCGCGGTGAACCTGATGAGCGCGGCCGCCGTGAAGCTCGGCCTCACCGAGGACGGCGCGGAGCACAAGGACCTGGACGAGGCCCGCAAGCTGGTCCATGCGCTGGCCGGTCTGATGGACGCGAGCGCGACGGAGATCAGCTCCTTCCACGCGGCGCCGCTGCGGGACGGGCTGAAGTCGCTGCAGCTGGCGTTCCGCGAGGCGTCGCTGGTGCCGGACGAGCCGGGCCAGGGTCCCGGCGAGAAGTACACGGGTCCCGTCTACGGCTGAGACATGGACGACTGACCGTTCACCCGCGTACGAACAGGGGCTCGCCCGGAGGGGTGGCCTCGGCCGGCAGCAGCGCCAGGTCGAGGCCCCGCACCAGGCGGGCCCTCAGTACGTCGTCGGCGGCCAGCGCCTCGGCAAGGCGGCGGGCCGCCTGTGCCGGGACCGCGTCCGGGGCGAGGACCAGGGCGAGGGTGCCGTCCGCGGCGCCCGGTCCGAGGTGGGCACGGAGCACCGCGGGCTCGGCGGCGACCGCGTCCCGTACCGCCGCCGTGACCGCCGGGTCGTCGAGCGGATCGGCACTCGTGCGGCCCTCCGCGAGCGCGAGCAGCGCACGGCCGGTCAGCTGGTACGGGACGGGGCCCGCCAGGTCGATGACGAGCGTGTCGGCCTTCTCGTGCGCGGCCGCCTGCAGCGCCTGGTGGAGGGGTACGGCGACGGGGCGGGCCTCGGGATCCCAGCGGGCGAGCGAGGCGATCGAGGTGAAGGCGGGCAGCGCACGGCGACCGCCCGCGGTGAGCGTGGGAACCGCCATGTCGCTGGTCTTCTCGCGGCGCAGACCGTTCTCGTCCTCTTCGACCTCGCCGAGAACGGCGACGACGGGGACCAGCAGCCGGGCGTCCTTCAGGGCTTCGAGCACGGGGCGCTGAGCCGTCCGGTCCTCGGACCATGCGGCGAGAGCCGCCGTCAGCCGTGGGTCGGCGGTGCCGTCGTCGTCGGAGAAACCGGGGTCAGGGATGTTCTTGAGCGCCACGCGATGAGCCTAACCTCCCTGCTATGAGTGCCTGTCTCTCGGTCGCCACGCTCGACGGGTCGTACGGCGAGGAGCGCGCCTACCCGGCGGCGAGCATCGTGAAGGTGTCCATCCTGGCCGCGCTGCTGCTTGAGGGGCGTCCGCTGAGCGCGCGGGAGCGGGAGCTGGCGCGGGCCATGATCGTACGCAGCGACAACGCCGCGGCGACGGAGCTGTGGGCGGCGATCGGGGGCGCGCCGGGGCTGGACGCGGCGCATGCGCGGCTCGGGCTCACGCAGACCCGGGCCGAGTCGGCGTGGGGCCTCACGCGGACCACCGCGCGGGATCAACTCACGCTGATGCGGGCCGTGTTCGACGGCCCGTACGCCCCTCTGCGGTCCCTGATGAGGCAGGTGGCCGAGGGGCAGGACTGGGGAGTGTCGGCCGCGGGCGGCGAGTGGGCGCTCAAGAACGGCTGGATGCCCATGGGTGCGACGGGGCTGTAGGTCGTCCACTCCGTCGGGTGGGCCAGGGGCAGGCTGATCGCGGTGCTGTCCGGCATCCGACGAAGGAGGCGGGCATCGCGTGTGTGGAGGCGGCGGTGCAGGAGGCGGTCGGGTCGGCGTGACGCCGGGTGCACGGGCGTCGGTCGGGGGTCGGCGTGACGCCAGCTGTACGGGAGTCGGTCGGCGGTCGGCGTGACACCGGGGCAGCGACGGGCAGGCCGGCCGCGGGTCAGCGACGGGCAGGCCGGCCGCCGCGCCAGAGCACGACCGCACCTGCCAGCACCAGCGCGCCGATGCCGCCCGCGAGCGCGGCGAGCCAGCCGGCCGGTTCCGCGTCCTGCTGCGCCGGGTCGGGGCCGGGGCCGAAGTACTTCTTGCTGTAGCCCGCGGACGCCGCCTTCAGATCCGCCGGGCGCAGCTTCGCGCCCGCCTTGATGGCGGCGACCGGATCGACCGTGCCGTAGCCCTTGGCGTCGTCGCGGCCGCCCTTGGGGCCGTCGTCGGCGGTGTCGGCGAGGAGCTTCTTGATCTGGGCGGGCGTGAGCCCGGGGTGCGCGGCGCGCACCAGGGCGACCGCGCCGGAGACGAACGCGGAGGCGGCGCTGGTGCCCCAGCCCTGGTAGTACTTACGGTCCGGGTCGGCGATGACGATGTCGACGCCGGGGGCGCTGACGGTGGCGTACCAGCGGCGGGTGGAGAACGCGGCGTGGGTGCCGAAGCGGTCGACAGCGGTCACGGCGATCACGCCCGGGTAGGCGGCGGGGTACGAGATGTGGTCGCCCTTCTCGCCGCCGTTGCCCGCCGAGGCGACGACCACGGCGCCCTTGGCCAGGGCGTACTGGACCGCGGCGTCCTCGCCGGCCTCGGGGTGCGCGGACTCGCTGTCGTCGCCGAGGGAGAGGTTGATGACATCGGCGCCGTGGTCGGCGGCCCAGCGGATGCCCTGGGCGAGCGCGGTGCCGCGGGAGTTGCGGGCCTTCTCACGAGCCTTGTCGGTGCCTTCGAGGATGACCCTGACGGGGAGGATCTTCGCCTCGGGTGCGATGCCCTTGACACCGTCCTCGCGGCCGGCGCCATGGCCGTGGGCGGCGATGATGCCGGCCATGGCGGTGCCGTGGCGGGCCCAGGTGCGATCGCCGCGCTGGGCGCCGAAGCCGATGAAGTCCTTGCCGGGTAGTACGGAGCCGGCCAGGTCGGGGTGGCTGTCGTCGACGCCGGTGTCGAGGACCGCGACGGTGATGCCCCGGCCCTGGGTGGTGCGCCAGGCCTGGTCCGTCCGCATGGCGTCGAGCCCCCACTGCTGGGCCCGTATCGAGTCGGCGTGCGCGGGCGTCGCCGGCAGGAAGGCGAGGACGGCGGCCGCGAGGGTGGCGGCGAGGCGGTGGCGACGGGTCATTCGGGCTTCTCCGTGGCCGTGCTGACGGTCTTGCGCAGACCGCCCTCGATACGGTCGGCGATGCCGTTGGCCTCATGTCCGAGGCCCGCCTGGGCGGGCGCGGACGTCGCGCCCTGTGCCTTGGCCTCGTCGGCGGGCTGCGGGTCGGTGACGGTGCGCCCGTCGGCGAAGCCGGAGACGGCGTAGACGACGACCGGCATCCCGGTCAGCACGTTCACGGTCCAGCTCGCGCGCTGCCGGTCGCCGAAACGGGCGGCGACGGTCCCCTCGGCCGGGAGGGTTCGGGGCATCAGATCGGTGCGCTCGTCGAGCCCTTCCGAGGTGAAGCGGGAGCTCAGCGCGCGCATGGCGTCCGCGTCGGCCTCGGTGAAGATCATCCCGACGGTGGTGACGCTGCTGGCGGTGGCGTCGGTGTACGTGGCGCGCAGCGCGCGGGTGCAGCCGACCGTCTGCAGCGTCTTGAGCAGCAGCGGGTCGAGGGCGGGCGCGCAGCCGGCGTCGGGCGCGACGGCGATCCGCGTCCAGACCCGGTCGGCGCCGCCGGGGCCTGCGCCCTTGCCCTTGAGCGTGCGCGGGAAGAGCGTGTCGACGGGGACGCTGTGCCACAGTCCGCGGGTTTCGGTGTACCCGGTGGGGGCGGCGGGGTCGGCGCTGGAGTCACCGGTGAGCCAACTGCCGGTTGCCGCGCCGCCGATCAGCCCGAGTCCGAGTACGGCACAGGCGACGGCGCCGAGGGTCCGCAGGGGGTGCCGGGTCCGTACGGGACGGAGCCGGGTGGTCAGCTCGGCCGGGGTCTCGGGCGGCGGGAAGGAGTACCCACCGGGTTGCGGGGGCCGCACGCCGGGCCGTGGCGTGAGGTCGACAGCCCCGACGGCCCTGCGCCGCGCGGGCGGCGCGACGGGCCGCGGCGGCACGCCCGGGGGCAGCCGGGGGCCGGGTGGTGTGGAGCGGGGCGCGGAAATGGGCCGCAGCCGGGTGGTCGTCTCGACGGCCGGGGCGTCGGCGGGCGGGGCCGGCGCGGCGGCGGCTGCGTCCGCTGCGGGAAGGCCGGTGGCCGGTCGGCCTGCGCCGGAGGGACCGGGCGGCACGTCCGGCCGGGGCGGTACGCCGGACGGCGGCTCGGCGTCGGAACCCTCGGGGCGATCCGGGCGCGGCATGGTGTCCGCAGGCCCGGGCCGGGCGTCGGCCGCCGTGGACGCGGCACGCGCGGGCGGCACGTCCGGCCGCGGCGGAAGCCCGGCGGGAGGTTGCGGGGCAGCGGGGGCCGCCCCGGGGCGCTCGGCGGCGGTACGGGGCGCCTCAGTCGGCGCGTTGGCGCCCGCGTCCGCGCCGACTGCCGACACACGGGTCGGGGGACCTGCGTCCGCGCCGGAGCCCTCTGGACGTCCCGGACGTGCGGACGGCGCACGCCCGGGGCGGGCGTCCGTCTCCGGCCGCCGGGCGTCCGCAGACGTGGACGCGGCACGCGCGGGTGGTACGACAGGCGGCTGCGTTGCAGCGCGGGGCGTCTCCGGGGGCTCGGACGCGAGCGCGGGCGTGTCCGGGGAGAGCAGGTTCGTGATGCCCGAGGTGCGGAGGGGCTTGGGGGGCTCCGGAAAGACCAGTGCCTCAGTGATGCGGGACGTACTGGTCGGCGTCTCGTCCTCGTGGCGGCCGGGAGGGCGCTGCGCCTCCGTGCTCATCCCGCCCCCCTGGTCTCTCGTCCACGTACAACGACGGATCGCCTCTCGGGGCAGGCCCGTTCGTCACCGCGTGCCGGTCACTCTACGGGCTCAAACGCACCCCGCGGCAACGAGACCAGGGGTCCGGGTGGATCTGCCCAAAACGTCCTCTTACCCTGCGGTAATCCGGTCTGGCAAGCTCGGGCCATGACTCCCCGTGCCGCTGACCGGGCCCGCTACGACAGGGCCACCGCCCATCTCGACGCCCCACTCGCCGTCGTGGATCTCGACGCGTTCGACGCCAACGCGGACGATCTGGTGCGCCGGGCCGGCGGGAAGCCCATCCGGGTCGCGAGCAAGTCCGTACGCTCCCGGGCGCTCCTGGAGCGGGTCCTCGCACGGGACGGGTTCGCCGGGATCATGTCGTTCACGCTGGACGAGTCGCTGTGGCTGGCGCGGGCCGGTTTCGACGACGTACTGCTCGCCTACCCGTCCGCCGACCGGTCCGGGTACGCGGAGCTCGCCGCCGACCCCAAGCTGGCAGCCGCCGTGACCGTGATGGTCGACGACCTGGCGCAACTGGAGCTGATCGACCGCTCGCGGGCCGGCGGCAAGGAGGAGATCCGGATCTGCCTGGAGCTGGACACCTCCCTGAAGCTGCTCGGCGGGCGGGTGCGGATCGGCGCGCTGCGCTCCCCGCTGCGCGAGCCCGCGCAGCTCGCCGAGCTGGCCCGGTCGATCGCCCGCCGCCCGGGTTTCCGGCTGGTGGGGCTGATGGCGTACGAGGGGCATGTCGCGGGGGTCGGCGACGCTCTGCTGGGGCGGCCGCTGCGGTCGCACGTCATCCGGCTGATGCAGGCCGCGGCCCGCAAGGAGCTGGCCGTCCGGCGGGCGGCCGTGGTGCGCGCGGTGCGGGCGGTGACGCCGGAGCTGGAGTTCGTCAACGGCGGCGGCACCGGCAGCGTCCAGCACACCGCGGCCGAGGACGCGGTGACCGAGATCGCCGCCGGTTCCGGGCTGTATGTCCCGCGCCTTTTCGACAACTACACGTCGTTCACGGGGCGTCCGGCCGCGCTCTTCGCCCAGCCCGTGGTGCGCAGGCCGGGCGTCGGTGTGATCACGGTGCTCGGCGGCGGCTACCCCGCATCGGGTGCGGCGGGAGCGGACCGGCTGCCCGTGCCCTATCTCCCGGAAGGGCTCCGCTACGACCCGCAGGAGGGGCCCGGCGAGGTGCAGACCCCGCTGCTCGGTGCTCCCGCCGACGATCTGCTGATCGGCGACAAGGTGTGGTTCCGGCACGCCAAGGCCGGGGAGATGTGCGAGCGCTTCGACACGCTGCACCCGATCGAGGGCGACCGGGTGACGGGGACCGCGCCGACGTACCGGGGCGAGGGCCGGACCTTCCTCTAGCCCCTGGCCTCTTGTCTCTGGCCTGCTAGCCCGGTCCGATGCTGCTGCCCACCCCGCCGCTCGTCGCATCCCCGATCGGGCGGATGCTCGCGGCGATCTTGTCCATGTCCGCGAGCCCCGGCGCCTCGGGGCTGGCGTCGAAGGCGAACCGGACGACGACCATCGCCTCCGTACCCACCGTCGAGGGGAAGGCCAGCGACTGGACGTACCCGCCGGGGCCCGCTCCGGTGACGACCCGCCAGCGCACCAGATAGCCCGCGCGCCCGGCGACCGCGACGGACTTCGAGGCGAGCACGGTGTGGGACTTGATACCGCCGTGGATGCGGCTGCCGACGGCGTCTTCCTCGTACGCCTTGTCCGCCGCCGTGGCGATGTCCTGCTTGGCCACCGCCGCGGGCGAGGTCTCGTCCGTCCGCGTCGCGGTGATGGAGGACACCCGGCCGCGCCGGCAGAGCGGCGAGCCGCCGGCCGGGCAGTCGTAGGTCTCCTCCGTGACCATCGTCGTGCCCTCATCGAGCGAACTGTCCGACTTCTCCCAGCCTTTGGGGACGGGCATGGAGATGCCGTTGAGCTGGTCGGTCAGAGTTGCGGAGTCGTCCGTCGTGGGCGGAGTCGCGGACTGGCTGTCCGTCGGGTCCGCCGTGGTCGCGGCCGGACCGGAAACGCTCGGCGCGGACGTGGGCTTTCGGTCCTCGTCGTCCTTCCCGAGCAGCACCGCACCGGTGGCGACCGCGGCGGCGAGGACAACACCCGCGGTGGCCAGGGCCAGGGTGCCGCGGGTGTTGCCCTTGCGGCTCACCGGGGCGGTCGGCGGACCGAAACCGGCGGCCCGGGCCTGGACCTGCGCCTGGACCGGGCGGGTGTGCGCGGTCCAGGCGGTCCCGTCCCACCAGCGTTCGGTGCCGGGCACGTTCGAGTCCGGGTACCAGCCGGCCGGTGTCGTCATGCTCATCCGGCCACCTTAGGGGCCCGTTCAGGACGGGTACACCGAGTCCCGCCGGTCGGGAACAACGCTGCCGTCCACCCTGCGTACGGGCGCGGATGTGCTGTCCCGCTCGGTGTACGCAGAACAGCCGGGCGTTGTGCGACGCCCGGCTGCCGGGGTGTTTGCTGCGGAACGAGCTACGGAAGCGATGAGGCGGTTGACCTACAGAGGCGTGACGTAGGCGCCCGAGATTCCGCCGTCGACCAGGAAGTCGGTGGCGTTGATGAACGAGGAGTCGTCGCTGGCGAGAAAGGCCACGGCGGCGGCGAGCTCGTCCGCCTCCGCGAACCGTCCGGCCGGGATGTGCACGAGCCGACGCGCGGCGCGCTCCGGGTCCTTGGCGAACAGCTCTTGCAGGAGCGGGGTGTTGACCGGTCCCGGGCACAGCGCGTTCACCCGGATGCCCTCCCGGGCGAACTGCACGCCGAGTTCGCGAGACATGGCGAGCACGCCGCCCTTGGACGCGGTGTACGAGATCTGGGAGGTCGCCGCACCCATGATCGCCACAAACGACGCGGTGTTGATGATGGAGCCGCGGCCCTGGCGCTGCATATAGGGGATGGCGGCCTTGCAGCAGAGGTAGACGGAGGTGAGGTTGACGTCCTGGACGCGCTTCCAGGCCTCAAGTCCCGTGGTCAGGATGGAATCGTCGTCGGGCGGCGAGATGCCCGCGTTGTTGAAGGCGATGTCAACGCTGCCGTAGGTGTCGTACGCCGTCTTGAACAGCGCCTCGACCTGGTCGGGGTCGGTCACGTCGACGCGTACGAAGATGCCGCCGACCTCGTCGGCCGCTGCCTTGCCCGCGATCTCGTCGATGTCGCCGCAGACGACGTTCGCGCCCTCGGAGGCCAGGCGGCGCGCGCTGGCGAGGCCGATTCCGCTGCCCGCGCCGGTGATGACTGCGGTACGGCCGACCAGGCGGCGGCAGATGGGGGTCTCGGTCATGGTGTGTTCAGGCCTCCGTGCTGATGAAGACGTTCTTGGTTTCGGTGAAAGCGGCGAGCGCGTCGGGGCCGAGTTCGCGGCCGAGGCCGGACTGCTTGTAGCCGCCGAACGGCGTCCAGTAGCGGACGCTGGAGTGGGAGTTGACGGAGAGGTTGCCGGCGGCGACGGCACGGGAGACCCGGATCGCGCGGCCGATGTCGCGGGTCCAGATCGACCCTTACAGGCCGTACTCGGTGGCGTTGGCCAGCCGGATCGCCTCGGCCTCGTCCTCGAAGGGGAGGACGGCGGCGACCGGGCCGAAGACCTCCTCGCAGGCGGCCGGGGCGTCCGGGTCGAGGTCGGTGAGCACGGTCGGCGGGAACCAGAAGCCGGGTCCTTCGGGTGCTGTGCCGCGGATCCCCTTCTGCTCGTCGGGGACGTACGAACGCACCCGTTCCAGCTGGGACTTGGAGATCAGCGGGCCCATCTGGGTCTTCTCGTCGGCGGGGTCGCCGACCACCACGGACTCGATCGCGGGAGCGAGGAGATCGAGGAAGCGGTCGTAGACGGAGCGCTGCACCAGGATGCGGGTGCGTGCGCAGCAGTCCTGGCCGCTGTTGTCCAGGAAGGACATGGGGGTGGCGGCGACCGCGGCCTCGAGGTCCGAGTCGGCGAAGACGATGTTGGGACTCTTGCCGCCGAGCTCGAGCGTCACGCGCTTCACGCGGTCGGCGCACCTGGCCATGATGCTCTTGCCGACGCGGGTCGAGCCGGTGAAGACGATCTTCGCAACGCCCGGGTGCTCGACGAGCGCGTTGCCCGCGACGTCGCCCGCGCCCGGCAGCACCTGGAACAGGCCCTCGGGCAGGCCTGCCTCCAGCGCAAGTCCGGCCAGCCGCAGCGCGGTCAGCGGGGTCGTCTCGGCGGGCTTGAGAAGCACAGCGTTGCCCGCGGCCAGCGCGGGGGCCGTGCCCCAGGCGGCGATCGGCATGGGGAAGTTCCAGGGCGCGATCACGCCGATGACGCCGAGCGGTTCGAGGATGGTGATGTCGAGGCCGCCCGCGACGGGGATCTGCCGGCCGCTGAGGCGCTCCACTCCCCCGGCCGCGAAGTCGAGGAGATCGCGGACGTTGCCGGCCTCCCAGCGGGCGTTGCCGATGGTGTGACCGGCCTCCCGCACCTCCAACTGCGCGAGTTCTTCGAGGTGTTCGTCGACGACGGCGGCGAATCGGCGCAGCAGCCTGGCGCGGTCGGCCGGCGCGGCGGCCGCCCAGCCGCGCTGAGCCCGCCCGGCCCTGGCGACAGCCTCGTCGACCTCGGCGGCCGTCGTCGCCCGCACGGTCTCGACGACCTGGCCGGTCGCCGGGTTGAGCACCTCGTGGTACGCGTACGACACAACGTTCCTCACAGACGCTCGAAGGAGCGGCGGAGCTCCCAGTCGGTCACCGCGGCGTCGAAGGCTTCGAGCTCGACCCGCGCCATGTTGCGGTAGTGCGCGACGACTTCGCCGCCGAACGCGGACTTGGCGATCGGGCTGTTCTCCCAGAGTTCGGCGGCTTCGCGCAGCGTGGTGGGGACCTGCTCGTATCCGGCGGTGTACGCGTTCCCGGTGCACTCGTCGGGGAGTTCCAGCTGGTTCTCGATGCCGTACACACCGGCCGCGACGAGTCCCGCGACGGCCAGGTGCGGATTGACGTCGCCGCCGGGCAGCCGGTTCTCGAAGCGCATCGAGCGGCCGTGGCCGACGACGCGGAGCGCGCAGGTGCGGTTGTCGTAGCCCCAGGCGACGGCGGTCGGAGCGAAGGAGCCGGGCTGGAAGCGCTTGTAGGAGTTGATGTTGGGCGCGTACAGCAGCGAGAAGTCACGCAGCGCGGCCAGCTGTCCGGCCAGGAAGTGCCGCATGACCGGCGACATTCCGCCGGGTCCGTCGCCGGCCATGACGTTCGTGCCGTGCTCGTCCTGGAGCGAGAGGTGGATATGACAGGAGTTGCCCTCGCGCTCGTTGTACTTGGCCATGAAGGTGAGCGAGACACCTTCCTGGGAGGCGATCTCCTTGGCGCCGGTCTTGTAGACGGCGTGCTGGTCGCAGGTGACCACGGCCTCGTCGTACTTGAAGGCGATCTCGTGCTGACCGGGGTTGCACTCGCCCTTGGCGGACTCGACGGTCAGGCCTGCCGCGGCCATCTCGTTGCGGATCCGGCGCAGCAGTGGTTCGATCCGGCCGGTGCCGAGGACGGAGTAGTCGATGTTGTACTGGTTGGCCGGGATGAGGTCGCGGTAGTTGCGGTCCCAGGCCTCCTCGTATGTGTCCCGGAAGACGATGAACTCGAGCTCCGTGCCCACATGGGCGGTGAAGCCGTGCGCGGCGAGGCGCTCCAGCTGGCGGCGCAGCACCTGGCGGGGAGCTGCGACGACGGGCGAGCCGTCGTTCCACGCGAGGTCGGCGACGAGCAGAGCGGTGCCCTGGTTCCAGGGGATCCGGCGCAGTGTGGTGAGGTCGGGGTGCATGGCGAAGTCGCCGTAGCCGCGCTCCCACGAGGACATCTCGTAGCCGTCGACGGTGTTCATCTCGGTGTCGACGGCGAGGAGGTAGTTGCAGCCCTCGGTGCCGTGTTCCAGGACCTCGTCCAGGAAGAAGGGTGCGGCGAACCGCTTGCCCTGGAGCCGTCCCTGCATATCGGGGAAGGCCAGGACGACTGTGTCGATCTCGCCGCTCGCGACGAGGGCGCGAAGCTCCTCGACCCCGAGCGGGGGTTTGCGGTCTGCCACGGGATTACGCCTCCTTGGGTCAGCCGGAAGCCATAAGGTATTACTGAAGACCATTGCATGGGAAGGGGAAACGGCGACGTGGTGAAGAAGAGTGAACCGGCAGACCCGCTGACACCCGTGCTGCGCCCCGTGCGCGCGGGCAACGGCTTTGAAGAGGCGCTGGAACAGATTCTTCAGCTGCTGCGCCTCGGGCTGGTCCCGGGCGGAGACCGGCTGCCCGCCGAGCGCGAGCTCGCGGAGCGTATGGGGATCAGCCGGGTCACGCTGCGCGAGGTGCTGAAGGTGCTGACCGACCAGGGACTGGTGGAGAGCAGACGTGGCCGGTACGGCGGCACGTTTGTGCTGCACCGCCCCGACGCCCACGGCGAGGACGAGCTGCGTCGGCGCGTGGTGGAGGTCGACGTCGAGGACACCCTGCGCTTCCGCGAGGTGCTGGAGGTGGGGGCCGCCGGGCTGTGCGCGGCGCACGGCCTGACCGACGAGGGCGTAAAACGCCTGCGTACGGCCCTTGCCGCGACGCACGACGCGCCGCTGACCGAGTACCGGCGGCAGGACACGCTGCTGCATCTGGCCCTCGCCGAGCTGTCCGGGTCGCCCAGCCTGACCGCCCAGTACGCCGCGGTGCGGGCGAGGCTGAACGATCTGCTGGACTGCATTCCGCTGCTCGTACGGAATCTGGAGCACTCGCAGCACCAGCACACGGCGCTGGTCGAGGCGGTGCTCGACGGGGACGCGGACGCGGCCCGCGAGGTGATGCGGGAGCACTGCGAGGGCACGGCTGCACTGCTGCGCGGCTTTCTGTCCTGACTGCGGACCGCGGCCTGTCCCGCACTCCCCGGCTGCCACCAGCCCCGACTCCCGACTGCGGCCCGTCCCGACTTCCGACTGCCGCCCGTCCCGACTCCCGGCTGCGGCTCATCCGTAACCTCAGGTTTACGCAGGGGGCTTGCGCATTCCCGAAGACTGCCGCAATGGTGTGCGCACAAACCTTTGACCTCTGCCAGGAGCGACTCATGGCCGAAGGCACCACCACACACGACTCCTCACCCTCCTCCCCGGCCGACGACGCCTACATGAACCGGCGCACCCTGCGCAGGGGCAGCGCCGGCTGGCTGCTTCTCACCGGGCTCGGCGTCGCCTATGTCGTCTCCGGGGACTTCTCCGGCTGGAACATCGGCCTGTCCAAGGGCGGCTTCGGCGGACTCGCCGTCGCCACGCTGCTGATGGGCGTGATGTACGCCTGTCTCGTCTACGCGCTCGCAGAGCTGTCGGCGATCCTGCCGACGGCGGGCGGCGGCTACGGCTTCGCCCGCCGCGCGCTCGGCACCTGGGGCGGCTTCCTGACCGGCACCGCGATTCTCATCGAGTACATCCTCGCGCCCGCCGCGATCTCCATCTTCATCGGCGACTACGTCGAATCGCTCGGCCTCTTCGGCCTCGAATCCGGCTGGCCGGTCTATCTCGCCTGCTTCGCGATCTTCATCGGAATCCACCTCTGGGGTGTCGGCGAGGCGCTGCGTTTCAGCCTGGTGGTGACGGCGATCGCGGTCGCGGCGCTGCTGATCTTCGCGGTCGGTGCGTTCACCGACTTCAGCGCGGGCGGGCTCGACGACATCCCGGTCGACAAGAACGCGTTCGGCTCCGGCTCGTGGCTGCCATTCGGGCTGCTGGGCATCTGGGCGGCGTTCCCCTTCGGCATGTGGTTCTTCCTCGGCGTCGAGGGCGTGCCGCTGGCGGCGGAGGAGGCGAAGGACCCGGTGCGCTCCATGCCGCGAGCCCTCTCGATCTCCATGGGCATCCTGGTGCTGCTGGCCGTGCTGACCTTCTTCGCCTCGACCGGCGCGCGCGGCTCGAACGCCATCCAGGAGGCCGGAAACCCGCTGGTGGTGGCGTTGCAGGGGGACGGCGACCCGACGCCGCTGAGCCGCTTCGTCAACTACGCCGGTCTCGCGGGCCTGGTCGCGTCCTTCTTCTCGCTGATCTACGCCGGCTCGCGGCAGCTCTTCGCGCTCTCCCGGGCCGGCTATCTGCCCCGCTTCCTCTCCCTCACCAGCCGACGCAAGTCGCCGTACCTGGGGCTGCTGATCCCCGGGGCGATCGGCTTCGCGCTGGCGGCGGGGACGGGGAACGGGGCCCGGATGCTGAACATCGCGGTCTTCGGCGCGACGATCTCGTACGCGCTGATGGCGCTGTCGCACATCGTGCTGCGGCGCCGGGAACCGGGTCTGGAGCGGCCGTACCGGACCCCGGGAGGCGTGCTGACCTCCTCGGTGGCGTTCGTGCTCGCCCTCTCCGCGCTGGTGGCGACGTTCCTGGTGGACAAGGACGCGGCGTTCATAGCGCTGGGCGTCTATGCCGTGGCCCTCGCCTATTTCGCGATCTACAGTCGCCATCATCTGGTGGCGCGGGCGCCGGAGGAGGAGTTCGCGGCGCTGGCGGCGGCCGAGGCCGAGCTCGAACGCAACTGACTCGGACGAACCGCCTCGAAACGCAACTGAATGCGATCTGCGCGAAGGGAGCCACTGTGTCCAGGCCGCTCATCGGGGTCACCACCTATCTGGAACCGGCCACGTGGGGTGTGTGGGAGATGCCCGCGGCGCTGCTGCCCGCCGGATACCCACGCCTCGTCCAGGCGGCGGGCGGCCTCGCCACACTCCTCCCACCGGACGACCCCGCCGTGGCCGAGTCGGTCGTGGCCCGGCTGGACGGCCTGGTCATCGCGGGCGGCGCGGACGTCGAGCCCGTACGGTACGGAGCCGAGCCCGACCCCCGCACCGGCCCGCCCTCGCGGGAACGGGACACCTGGGAACTCGCCCTGATCCGGGCGGCGTTGGCGTCGGGGACGCCGCTGCTGGGGATCTGCCGGGGGCTGCAGCTGCTGAACGTCGCGCTGGGCGGGACGCTGGTGCAGCACCTGGACGGGCACGTGGGGGGTGTGGGCGTGTTCGGCCGGCACACGGTGAAGCCGGTGCCGGGGACGCGGTACGCGTCGATCGTGCCGGAGGAGTCGTCGGTCCCGACGTACCACCACCAGTCGGTGGACCGCCTGGCCGACGCCCTCGTGGCGAGCGCGTATGCCGAGGACGGCACGGTGGAGGCGGTGGAGCTGGAGGGGGCGGGATGGGCGCTGGGGGTGCAGTGGCATCCGGAGGCGGGGGATGACGAGCGGGTGATGTCATCGCTGGTGGCGGCGGCATCGGCACATTGAGCCCCACGTAGGCCGGCCCCGCCGGCGTTTGAGGCGTGGGGCAGGCCCGCCGCAGGCGACGACGCGCGGGACCCGGTGTCACCCCGCAGTCGGCCGTCTCCTCGTCAGCGTGAGCAGATCCCGCGCCGGCCCGGTCGGCCGATGCGACGTCGGCCAGACCGCACGCAGGTCCCGGTGAAGGCCCGCCTTCTCCACCGGGACAGCCGTCAGGCGGCGCGCCGTCAACTCCTCCGTGACCGCCAGTTCGCTCAGGACCGCCGGGCCCGCCCCGCTCACCGCCGCCGCCTTGACCGCCGTCGTGGAAGCGAGTTCGAGCAGGGGTTCCGCCAGGCCGCCGCAGGCGGACAGCGCCGAGTCGAGGACCTGGCGGGTGCCCGAACCTCGTTCGCGCAGGATCAGCGGGGTCGCCGCCAGTTCCGCCGGGGTCAGCGGCGCCCGGCGACGGGCCCACGGATGGCTCGGCGCCGTCACCACCAAGAGGCGGTCGTGGCCGATGACCGCGCCGTCCAGGCCCTCCGGCACGGACAGTCCCTCCACAAAGCCCAGATCCGCCTCGCCCGCGAGCAGCCGCCGGGCCACCATCGCCGAGTTTCCGGCCAGCAGCGAGACCGCCGTGCCCGGCCGCTGCGCGCGGAGCGCGATCAGCCAGCCCGGCAGCAGATACTCCGCGATCGTCATCGAGGCCGCCACCCGCAGCCGCGAATCCCGCCGTCCCCGCAGCGCCTGCGCCCCCGCGTCGAACGCCTCCGCCGCCTCCACGACCCGCCGCGCCCAGTCCGTGACCAGCGCGCCCGCGTCCGTGAGCCGGGAGCCGCGCGGCGACCTGTCCACCAGCGCGACCCCGAGCTGGCGCTCCATCGAGCGGATCCGGCTGCTCGCGGCCGGCTGGGTGATGCCCAGCTCACGCGCCGCACGCCCCAGGCTGCCGTGCCTCGCGACGGCCAGCAGCAGCTCCAGCGCACCCAGATCCGGTACCCGGTGCGCAAGCGGCACCCGCTCTTCTTCGCCTTCGCTCATAAACTCAGCTTATGGGGCCATAGGAGAACCATCCCTGGTGGGGAGCCACGCCCGGCGCGAGTGTGAGGGGATGGTCACCGCCGTGCAGCCCCGCCGCCACGCCACCGCGCCCACCCACACCACCGTACGGCTGCCGTCGCTCCGCCATTTCGGCCCCAACTGGTACGCGACCGTCATGGGCACCGCCATCGTCGCGAACGCCGGCGTCGGCCTCCCCATCGGCCTCCCCGGCCTGCGCACCGCCTGCATCGCCGTCTGGGCACTGTCCGCCGCCCTGCTCGTCGTCGTCCTGGCCGCCCGCGCCGTGCACTGGACCCACCACCGCGACCAGGCCCGCGCCCACCTCGCCGACCCGGCGATGGCGCCCTTCTACGGCTGTCTCTCCATGGCGCTGCTGGCCGTTGGCATCGGCACCCTGACCGTCGGCCAGGATGTGCTCGGCGAGCCTGCGGCCGTGGCGACCGCGGCCACCCTCTTCATCGCCGGCACCCTGATCGGGCTCACTGCCGCCGCCGTCGTCCCGTATCTGATGGTCGTACGCCAACGGGCCACGCCCAGCGCCGCCTCACCCGTCTGGCTGCTGCCCGTCGTCTCCCCGATGGTCTCCGCCTCCCTCGGCGCCCTCCTGGTGCCGCGGCTGCCGGCCGGGCAGTGGCGGGAGGGGATGCTGCTGGCGAGCTACGCCATGTTCGCGGTCAGCCTGCTGGCCACGCTGATCATCCTGCCGATGCTCCTCTCCCGGCTGATCCACCACGGCCCGCTGCCGCTCGCGCTCACGCCGACCCTCTTCCTGGTACTCGGCCCCCTCGGCCAGTCGACGACCGCGGTCAACAAACTGGCGGACGTGGCCCCGGGAGCGATCCAGGCCCCGTACGCCGCAGAGCTCGGCACCTTCGCCGTGGTCTACGGCGTCCCGGTGCTGGGCTTCGCCCTGCTGTGGCTGCTGCTCGCCGGCGCGATGGTGGTGCGGGCCGCGCGGGAGGGCATGCCGTTCTCGATGACCTGGTGGGCCTTCACCTTCCCGGTCGGCACCTGCGTGACCGGCGCGGAGGGTCTTGCGCACCACACCGGCCGGGTCGCCTTCGACTGGCTCGCGGTCGGCCTGTACGCGTTCCTCGTCGCGGCCTGGGCGGTGGCCGGACTCCGTACGCTGCGCGGCCTGTTCAGTGGAGGGCTGCTCACAGCACCCAAGTGAATGTTCTGCTGCGTCAACTTCCGGGAAGGGCGACGGTGAACTCGACGTCGACCGCGTCGCGGAGTTTGAGTGCGCCGAAGAAGCCCGAGTACGGCTTGATGCCCCACTGGGACTGCACCAGGCTCGCGGTACCTGCGACGGTGGCGTCGTCCCGCTGCCGGACCTCCAAGCGCAGGGGGTGGGTCTGCCCGACCAGGGTCAGCTCGCCCTCGATGATGGCGCTGTCGTCGTGGACCTCCGCGCGCGAGGACGTGAAGGTCGCATCTCGGTCGCGATCGACCTTCAGGACCTTGTGCATCGTCTGCTGGATCTGCTGCTTGTCGCCGTCGCTGAGCGGCTTGACCCCGCCGGTGCCTTCAAGGACCTTCAGCGCGCCCAGGTCCACGCGTACGGACACCGCGGGCCGGGCGGCGGGGTCCGCGGGGACGGTGACGCGGCCTTCCCAGACGGTGGCCTCGATGAGCAGGTCATGTCCGACCCTGGCGGCAACGCCCTGGCGGTAGGTACGCACCAGCAACCGACCGGTCTGCCGGCCGATCTCGTACTCACCTGCTGCTAGGACCACGGTTTCAGCCTACGGCTGCGCCTGGTCGCCGGCCAGCTGCCCTGTGTCGCCTTCGATGTTGTCGAGCTCTTTCTGGGCGATTTCAGCCCACTTGGCGATGCCGATATCGGCGTAGACATCCCGCGCGGCCGCGAAGCCACGCGCTGCCGCCCGGCGACGGCTGCGGGCCCGATCGTTTCTCGCGGTGGCGAGAAGGGCGCCAGCTTGGCCGAGGCGGTCCCCGAGGGTCCGGTAGATGGTGTGGGCTTCCTGGTAGGCGGCGGCTGCCTCGTCGTACCGCCCCTGCATACGATGGAGGTCGCCCACGCTCTTCGTGGTGTTGGCCTGGCCGAGGCGGTCGCCGAGGGTCTGGAAGCGGCTGTGGGCTTCCTGGTAGGCGGCGGTCGCCTCGTTGTACCGCCCCCGCGCGTAGTGGATGTCACCCAGACCCTTCGTGGTGTTCGCCTGGCCGCGGCGGTCGCCGAGGGTCTGGAACAGGGTGTGGGCTTCCTGGTAGGCGGCGGTCGCCTCGTCGTACCGACCCTGCATGCGGTGGACGTCGCCCAGATCCTGCGTGGTGTTGGCCTGGCCGAGCCTGGCGCCGAGGGTCTGGTAGATGGTGTGGGCTTCCTGGTAGGCGGCGGCTGCCTCGTCGTACCGACCCTGCGCGTAGTGGATGTCGCCCAGACTCTCTGTGGTGTTGGCCTGGCCGCGGCGGTCGCCGAGGGTCTCGTAGAGGGTGTGGGCTTCCTGGTAGGCGGCGGTCGCCTCGTCGTACCGACCCTGGGTGTAGTGGATGTTGCCCTGGCCCTGTGTGGTGTTGGCCTGGCCGAGGCGGTTGCCGAGGGTCTGGTAGAGGGTGTGGGCTTCCTGGTAGGCGGCGGCTGCCTCGTCGTACTGCCCCTGCATCCGGCGGATGTCGCCCCGACGCTTCGTGGTGTTGGCCTGGCCGAGCGATTGAGGGGCTGTTGACGACATGACCAGCTGGAGGAGTTCCTCGGCTTCGGTGTACCGGTCTTCGAGGTACAGCGACAGACCCAGGTCAATGAGGAAGTCAGCGGCCCTGCTCCAGTGATTCGCGCTGGCTGCCCGTGCCGCGGCCGTCAGTTCCTGGGCGTGCTGGTTCAGCCAGAGACGAGCTTTCGCCACTGCTTGGTCATCGCTGTCCGGGTCGTTGTTCATGACTTCTCGCGCCGATTTGAGACCCGTGTGCAGATGGTCGTACAGCCGCTCCCGGCTGGCCTCCTCCTCGCCCTTCGTCGCATCTCGGGCTGCCGTCTGGCGGGTGTAGGAGAGGCTCAAGTCGTGAAAGCTGTAACGGCCGTTCGTCCCGATCAGGAGTTGTTCGATCTCGGTGAGCCGCACCTCTGCCTCGTGTTCCGGCAGTTCCGCCATGGCGGCCAGGGAGTCGGGGCCGAAGTCGGGTCCCGGGTGCCAGGCGCAGTGGCGGATCAGGGTGCGCAGGTCGTCGTCGAGTGCCTCATAGGCGCTGGTGAAGGCGGCGCGTTCGGCGGCGTCGATCTCGCGGAAGGCGGCTCGGTAGCGGTCCGGGCCAGCCAGGGATGCGAGAACGGCCTCGGGGGAGGCGCCACGGAGCAGACGGGTACTCAAGGGGCCGAGGACCAGCGGGCTGCCGTCGATACGGTCGGCGAGTTCGCCGAGTCGACGGGTGTCTTCCGGCACGCCCATCTTGTGCCAGACCGTGGCACACTCGGTGGCCGACAGGGGAGCCAGTGCGTGGCGCCAGTCGGTGGAGAGGCCCGCCAGCTCGGAGCGGCTCGAGATCATGACCATGCTCGGCGAGTTGGCCCCCGGCAGCAGCGGCAACAGTTGACCGGTGTCGCGCGCGTTGTCGAGGAGCAGCAGGACGGGGCGTTCCTCCAGGACCCTCCGCCAGGTCTCGGCCCGCGCCGTGAGGTCGGCGGGAATGTGCTCGGGGCTGTGGCCCATGTGATGCAACTGTTCCGCGATAACTGCGTACGGGTTCCGGGGCTTTTCGTCCGGTGTCCATCCGCGCAGATCGACCTCCAGGCAGCCGCCCGGAAACAGGTGCGCGATGCCTGCGGCTGCGGCGCGCAGCAGTTGCGACTTGCCCTGACCGCCGCGGCCGTGGACCAGGCAGACAGCGGGAGGTTGCGCGGCCATCCGCTGCAGTTCGGCGATCTCCTGATCCCGGCCGGTGAAGTGCCGGGTGGGGGCGTAGGCGGTGTGCGGGGTACGCGGCGCCCGGGTGCCCGTCCGATCGCCGGTGAAGGCGCGGTTGCGGGCGAGCGGAATGCGGTGTCCGTTGTCGCGGGTGCTCATCCTGGGCAGCGGTACGGGATGGCCGTCCACCGTGCGGCCCTTCAGCCGGGAGCGCAGCACCTCGAACACGTCGGCCATGGTCAGGACGGGTTGGTCCTCGCCGCGGCGTCCGTCGGGCAGGCCATCGCTGAGTCCGTCCCGCAGCAGGGCGGCCAGCTCCAGGGTGAAGACGCTGCCTTCGGGCAGGCAGAGCGAACGCTGGGTTTCGGCGGCCGACGTCAGCACACAGGCGCCCTCGATCTCGAAGTCCGCAGCGGCAGTGGCCTGTGTCTGAGCGCCGTCCATGGGCAGGGCGAGCCCGCTGAAGCAGCTGTCTACGATCACGATTCGATGCCGTGCCTTGGAGCGCGCCACGATGGCACGGATCTCGTCGTATGCCACCGAGTGGTGCGGTCGTTGGACGTGGGAAGCCGTCGTGGCGAGATGCAGACTCCGGCCGTCGCGCCCGAAGTGCCCGTGTCCGGCGTAGTAGACGAGCAGCAGGTCACGGGCGTCGTCGGCGGCGTCCTGGAGTGCGTCGAGCAGGATGCCGGGCGTGCTGTCGGCGGGGACCTCGACACAGTGTGCACCGGCCAGACCGCCCACTTCGGCGGCGGTGAGCAGCTTGCTCAGGGCGGGCACGTTGTGGCGGACGCCGTCGAGTTCACCGAGGTGCTGGTAGGCGTGCACTCCGAAGAGGACCGCGCGCGATCCGGCCGTGGCATCTGCGCTCATTCCGGAGTGCCGTCGCCCTGGTCACCGCCGTCCAGACGACGCAACAGGTCGGCCAGTTCTTCCGGTGACAGATGGCTGATGTCGACCGTGCTGCCCCCATGGGTGAGGGTCCGCCCGCCATCCCCGGCCCCACCGCCGCCAGCGCCGTTGGCTCGGGTCGCGCGCCAGGTCGCGTACGCGACAGCGAAGTTCGCCAGGTCCGTGCCATTGCCGAGGATGATGTCAAGCGCTTCGAGCACGCCCATCGTCGGACCGTCGCCGGCGACCGACTCGACGGAAAGGCCCGCCGTGCCGGGGTCGCGGTCCAGCCAGGACCGGAGATCGGTCAGCGCGTACTCGTCGCCCTCACCGATGATTCGAATGCGCATGCCCCACCGCTCCCGACGCCCGACCCTCCCCAACTGCGCCCAAGCGTAGAGGCATTGAGCATGCTGGAAGCCGTTACTCCACGGCCCGAAAGGCAACGGTCAAATTCTGTCACGTTCGATCAGCCCGACACTGAACGCCCGTGGCGGTCCACAAGGAGGCGGCTCATTGTGTTGACCGTCCCTAGGGCATCGGATCAGCTGTAGGCACGGCGTCGAGCAGGTTCGGCACTCCGCAAGCCGCTGCCAGCAAGCCTGCGTAGGCACTCAGGATGCGCTGAGTTTCTTGAAGAACTGTACGCAGCGTCGAGGCATCAGGCCACGATCTTTCATGATCGCGACGTGAGATTGCTTCCGGCCGCCGGTTCTCCCAATCCTCCAGGATTGGGTGCCATCGCGCGAGCAGTGGACGAATTCCAAAATTAAGCATGGAAACCGCGAGGATCCCAAAACTATACTGCCCGCTGCCTTTGGGTTCAGCGATTTCCGGGCCATACTGCCGCAAAATATCGCGAGTAGACCCGAAAAGCGAGTAGAGACTACTCAACGCCTCGCGCAGCAGCCCTTCACTTTCACGGAGTGGGGCAACCGAGATCCTGGTGATCAGTTCCACATATAGTTCCCATGCGGCCTTCCGCTCCGCGCTGTTCGGCTCCCAAGTGCCGCTCACTTCGACGCCCCGCAGGTTGAGCTCGACTTCCAGCAACCTCGGCGGCCGTGCCATTCCAGGACCTTCTTTCCGAACCGCACTCGGAAAACATGGCAGCTCTTCTTCTCGGTTACACGTTGTAATAGTTGTTCATTACTTCACCCGACCAGCGCTGGAGCATGCTTTCGGTTCGCGGGTCCTTACCCAACTCTTCGACGCTCGGCATGGAATGCACGAAGCCATCCACCGTACCGCTGTCGAAAATACCGCCGGAGATCCCCTCTTCTCGGAAAATCAGGAGCGGGATTCTCTGCGCGTACATAATTCCGGCTTCCAGATGATTCCAGGGCGTCGGTAATGAAACACCTTTTACCTGTGATTCTGCTGATGTCCCCCTCTTCTTGAAGAGCTTGTCGGAATACATTTGTTCGAATCCGAGGACCAGGGCGCCGCAACAACGCTTCCCGAGGACCAGTACTTCGTGCAACGTACTCTGCCTGGAGTAGTCCGACCGCCCCAAGGTGTGCGCCGTGAGACTGTTGTTCTCGATCCAGTCGAACAAATAACCGCGGACTATTTCTTGCTCTGGGTTCAAGTCTGTGGGGCAGGAGACGAAGACCGGGATGCGCATGGTGTGCTCTATTCGCTCAACTTAGGCCTCTTTGTGTGCACGCAGAGCGCAGACACCCCCTGCCCACACAAGTCATGCACAGTAACGAGCAGGCGTGCATGTGTGTTCCCGTTGGTACAGCGGTATTCAGCGAAGTGCTCGTCGCAGCGCCGCGCTGAGAACGCCGGGCGCCTCCGCCAGCGACGGCCCGTACCAGGTGAGATGCCGCCCGCTGACCAGCGCGGCGGGCAGCCCCGGAAAGGCCTCCGGCCCGTCGTCCGCGGCGAAGCGGTACGGCTCGTCGGGCAGCACCGCCAACTGGGCGCCGCAGTCGCGCAGTTGGTCCAGCGGGATGCGCGGATAGCGTTCGGCGTGCCCCGCGTACACATTCCGGACGCCCAGTCGGCGAAGCAGATCACCCGCGAAGGTGTCGCGGCCGAGCACCATCCACGGCCGCCGCCAGATCGGCACGACCGCCGGCAACTCCCCCAGCGGCCGAACAGCCGACCACGCCTCCTGTGCCTGGTCCAGCCAGCGCGGCCGGGTCAGCCCGCACCCGGCGACCAGCACCCGCTCCAGTTCACGGAACGCCTGTTCCAGGTCGCGTACCTCGGTCTCGAGCACCTCGATGCCCGCCGCCCGCAGCGCGGCGAGATCGGGCGCCCGGTTCTCCTCCTCGTTCGCGATCACGAGATCGGGGCGCAGCCGGATCACCGCGGCCGTGTCCGGGTTCTTGGTACCGCCGATGCGTGCGGCGTCGAGACCGGCAGGGTGGCTGCACCAGTCGGTCGCCCCCACCAGCAGCCCCGGCGCGCTGACGGCCACGGCCTCGGTCAGCGAGGGCACCAGCGAGACGACGCGCACCAAGGCTCCTACTTCTCGGGCGTCTCGATGTGGTCGGAGACCGTCACGACGAGGATCCGGGTGTCGGGGGAGGTGGCGCGCCACCGGTGCCGTACGCCGCCGGAGAGGAAGAGCGTGTCGCCGCGCGCCAGCCGGTAGGCGCGTCCCTCCGCCTCGACCTCCGCGGTGCCGTCCGCGACGTACATCACCTCGTCGTTGGGGTGCTGGAACTCGCGGCCCGCGTCCTGCTCACCGATGAACTCCAGGGCCTGCAGCTGATGACGTCCGCGCACAAGCCGTCGGGTCCTGGCGGCGGGCGGAAGCGCGGCCTCGTCCCAGCCTCGTACGACATTCACCGTGCGTGTGGCGTCGGATGCGGCGAGCAGCCGGGCGGTCGTGGTCTCCAGGGCGTCCGCCACCCGCTGGAGCGAGCGCATGCTGGGACGGGCCCGCTCGTTCTCGATCTGGCTGAGGAAGGGCACAGAGAGTCCACTGCGCGCCGCGACCGCGGCGAGCGTGAGGTCCAGGGCACGGCGGCGCCTGCGCACGGCCACGCCCACCCGAAGTGGTTCCTTCGGGTCCTTCGCGTCCTTCGCGTCCATCTGCCGGGCTCCCCTTCCCTGGTCATGTCTCACCTTACGCAGCTTCCGGCTCAGGTTTCGCCCGGAGACCCTTCCTCCGGGCCCGGCTGCCGGAGCGCGCGAAGGGGTGGCCCCCGCCATCGGCGGGGGCCACCCCTGGTGCGAGCGGGAGGCCGCTGCTTCTACTTCTGAGGCTGCTGCTCCTACTTCTTGGGCCCCTTGGCGACCGGGGTCCACTTGTCGGCGAGAGAAGGGTTGTCCTTCAGCCAGGCGCGTACGGCGTCCTGTTCCTTGCCCTTGCCGGTCTTCTGGATCCTGGCTTCAAGATCTGTGAGCTGCTTCTCGGTCATCTTGAAGCTCTTGAGCCACTTGGCCACCTGCGGGTTGTCCGCGGCGAAGCCCTTGCGGGCCAGGGTGTGCACGCCGTCGCCCTTGCCCCAGGAGCCCTTGGGATCCTTGAGCTTCTTCAGGTCGTAGGTGCTGTAGGCCCAGTGCGGCGACCAAAGCGTTGTGACGATCGGTTCCTTCTTGTCGTACGCACGCTTCAGCTCCGCGAGCATGCCGGGCGTCGAGCCGTCGACGACCTTGTACTCGCCCCCCAGGCCGTAGTCCCCGAGGACCTTGTCCTTGAGGATGCCCATCATTCCGGCGCTCGGTTCGATGCCGATGATCCGGCCCTTGAACCGGTCCGCCTTCCCCTTGAGGTCCGCCAGGGAGTCGACGCCCTTCATGTACGAGGGGACGGAGAGCTCCAGCGAGGTGGGGCCGTACCAGGGGCCCAGGTCCTCGAGCTTGTTCTGGTACTTCTTCCAGTACTGGGCGTGGGTGACGGGCAGCCACGAGTCGGTCTGGAAGTCGACCTGGCCGCCGGCCAGACCGGTGTAGAGCGCCCCGGCCTCCAGTTGCTTGGTCTCGACCTCGAAGCCGCGCTTCTCCAGCATCTCCTTCCAGAGGAAGGTGGAGGCGATGCCCTCGTCCCAGGGGATGTATCCGATGGAGACCTTCTTGCCCTGGCCGACCTTGGCACCGGCCGCGGCATCGGCGGACGTGGCGCCCCCGAGGAGGCCGACGCCGCCCGCGGCGAGTGCGAGGACGACGACGCCGACGACCGCGACGGCCGGCTGCGGACGGTGGTTCCAGATCTTCAGCCCGCCGGCCAGGGACTTCGCCTTGGCCAGCGCGCGGCGGCCGAGCGGCGAGACCTGACGGCCCAGTGCCCCGGTCATCCGGTCCAGGTACATCGCCAGGATGACGATGGAGATGCCCGCCTCGAAGCCGAGGCCGATGTCGACATTGCCGATGGCACGGTAGACCGCGCCGCCGAGCCCGCCGCCGCCGACCATGCCGGCGATGACGACCATGGACAGGCCGAGCATGATGACCTGGTTGATGCCGGCCATGATCGTGGGCAGGGCGAGCGGGAGCTGGACGCGCAGCAGGGTGTTGCGCGGCGTCGTGCCGAAGGCCTCGGCGGCCTCGACGAGCTCCTTGTCGACCTGGCGGATGCCGAGCTCGGTCATCCGTACTCCCGGCGGCAGGGCGAAGACGATGGTGGCGATGATGCCGGGGACCACACCGACGCCGAAGAAGATGATGCCGGGGATCAGATAGACCATCGCGGGCATGGTCTGCATGAAGTCCAGCACCGGCCGGGTGACCGCGCTGACGGCCTTGGAGCGCGAGGCCCAGACGCCCAGCGGTACGGCGATCACCAGCGTGACGATGGTGGCGACGAGCACCAGCGAGAGGGTCGACATCGCGTCGTCCCACAGCTCGATGGAGTCGATCAGTGCGAAGCCCGCGAAGGCCAGTACGCCGCCGAGCAGACCGCGCAGCCACCAGGCGACCACGGCGAGAATGCCCGCGAAGAGCAGCGGCTCGGGCGCGGACAGCGCCGCGTCGATGCCGTCGTACATGCCGGTGACGATGGCGCTGATGGCGTCGAAGAGCCACGAGAGATGGGACTGGAGCCAGTCGACGCCGCTGCTGACCCAGTTGCCGATATGAAGCCTAGGCACGGGCCACCTCCTTGGTCGCACCCTGAACGGGTCCCGCGTCCTGCGGCGGAATCACTGCCGGGGTCATCGGCTCTCCGAGGACCGCGAGCAGCCGGGCCTGCGGGACGACGCCGATCAGCTCCCCCTCGTCGTCGATGACGGCTACGGCGACGCCGCTGGTGGAGCAGGGCGTGAACAGTTCGATGACCGGGGTGTCCGCGGAAACGGTGGCGGGTGCGGCGGCCAGCACGTCCTTGGCGCCGCGCAGCTCCTTGCCGCTGTCCGTACGGGATCCGTAGGCGCTCTCCGGTTCGGCCATGATCGCGTCGGCGGTGAGCACCCGGGCGCGGTCGACGTCCTGCGTGAAGGAGGCGACGTAGTCGTTGGCCGGGGTGACGAGAATGTCCTCGGCAGTGCCGAGCTGGACGATCCTGCCGTCCCGCATCACCGCGATCCGGTCGCCGAGGCGCATGGCCTCGTTGAGGTCGTGGGTGATGAAGACGATGGTCTTCCTGAGCCGCTTCTGCAGCTGAAGGAGCTGGTCCTGCATATCGCGGCGGATGAGCGGGTCGAGCGCGCTGAAGGACTCGTCCATCAGCAGCAGATCGGCGTCGGTGGCGAGCGCGCGGGCGAGGCCGACGCGCTGCTGCATACCGCCGGAGAGCTCGTCGGGCCAGGAGGTCTCCCAGCCGGCGAGGCCGACGAGCTCCAGCGCCTCGGCGGCACGCCGGTCGCGCTCGGGGCGGGGCACGCCCTGCACCTCGAGCCCGTATCCGGCGTTCTCGAGGACGCTGCGATGCGGGAAGAGCGCGAAGTGCTGGAAGACCATGCTGATCTTGGTGGAGCGTACGGTGCGCAGCTCGCGCGGCGTCAGGGCGGTGAGGTCCTGGCCGTCGAAGAGAACGCGTCCGGCGGTGGGCTCGAGGAGTCCGTTCAGCATGCGCAGAAGCGTGGACTTGCCGGACCCGGACAGACCCATGACGACGAAGATCTGACCTGGTTCGACGGCGAACGATGCGTCGATCACCGCTGCGGTCGTGCCGTCGGCGCGCAGCTCGTCGCGGTCGCTGCCGCCTTCGAGCTTGCGTACCGCTTCCTCGGGTCGTCTGCCGAAGACTTTGTACAAGTGCTCGGCCTGGAGCCTGGACACATACACCTCTCGCGTTGAACGGAAAACGGCCCGCCAAGCCTCGGGCGAGCCGACGGCGCGCCTGCCCGGGTGCATTCGGGGCAAACCCCACAGTGATCCACATCACGGGAGCGGCACGGCGGGTGGCTCCCTGCGGCGTGCGGACGGCTGTCAGTGGGGTGCGGCATCATCGGGGCTGTGACGCGACGCCTGATGCTCCTCGACACCGCTTCCCTGTACTTCCGGGCCTATTTCGGGGTCCCCGACTCGGTCCGGGCTCCCGACGGCACACCGGTGAACGCCGTGCGCGGGCTGCTCGACTTCATCGCCCGGCTGGTCCACGACCACCGCCCCGACGACCTGGTGGCCTGCTGGGACAACGACTGGCGGCCGCACTGGCGGGTGGAGCTGATCCCTTCGTACAAGGCGCATCGCGTCGCCGTCGAGACGGAAAAGGGTCCCGACGAGGAGGAGATCCCGGACACCCTCTCCCCGCAGGTGCCGGTGATCATCGATGTGCTGGACGCCCTCGGCATCGCCCGGATCGGCGCCGACGGCTATGAGGCGGACGACGTCATCGGCACCCTCACCGGCCGCGCCACCGGGCCGGTCGACATCGTCACCGGCGACCGCGACCTCTTTCAGCTGGTGGACGATGCGCGCGGTCGGCGGGTGCTGTATCCGCTCAAGGGCGTCGGGACGCTTCAGGTGACGGACGAGGCCTGGCTGCGCGAGAAGTACGGCGTCAACGGCCCGGGGTATGTCGATCTTGCGCTGCTGCGCGGTGACCCCAGCGACGGGCTGCCCGGTGTCCCGGGGATCGGCGAGAAGACGGCCGCCAAGCTGCTGGACTCGTTCGGCGATCTTAGCGGGATCATGGCGGCCCTCGACAATCCGCTCGCCAAGCTGACGCCGTCGCAGCGCAAGCGCCTCGACGAGGCCAGGGAGTATGTCGCCGTCGCACCCAAGGTCGTACGGGTCGCGTCGGACGTGCCGCTGCCGGACTTCGACCCCGCGCTGCCGTCCGAGCCGCGTGATCCGGCGACGCTGGACGAGCTCGCGGCCCAGTGGGGCCTGGGTGGCGCACTGCAGCGGCTGCTTTCCACGCTTCAGGCCTGAGGTCCCGGGGTGTTAACTTAGGCAAGCCTAAGCAGAGCACGAGTTCAGGGGAGACCACCGTGGCAGAACGACCGGCCCGCAAGGCACCGAAGCCGTACGAGACGCAAGTGGTCCGCACCGAGCAGCTCACCCCGCACATGGTGCGCGTCGTCCTGGGCGGTGAAGGGCTCGCCGGCTTCGCCATGGACGCGTTCACCGACCACTACGTCAAGCTGCTGTTCGCGCCCGAGGGCGTGAGCTATCCGGAGCCGTTCGACATGGACCGGATCCGGGAGGAGTTCCCGCGCGAGCAGTGGCCCGCCAACCGCACCTACACAGTACGGAGCTGGGAGCCGGCCCACCGCGAGCTGACTGTCGACTTCGTCGTGCACGGCGACGAGGGCCTGGCGGGCCCGTGGGCGGCAAGGGCGCAGGTCGGCGACACGATGCGCATTCTGGGCCCGGGCGGAGGCTATGCGCCGGATCCGGCCGCGGACTGGCATCTGCTGGTCGGCGACGAGAGCGCACTGCCCGCGATCGCGGCCTCGCTGGAACAGATGCCGGCGGGCGCGGTCGTGCACACCTTCGTCGAGGTGGAGGGTCCCGATGACGAGCAGAAGGTCGTCACTCCGGACGGGATCGAGATCACCTGGCTGCACCGCGGCGAGGGCCCGGTCGGCGAGGCGCTGGTGGCGGCCGTCCGCGCGCTCGACTTCCCCGAGGGCAGTGTGTGCGCCTTCGTCCACGGCGAGGCGGCGTTCGTGAAGGAGCTGCGCAGCCATCTGCGGCTGGACCGGCAGATTCCGCGCGAGCAGCTGTCGATCTCGGGGTACTGGCGGCTCGGCAAGACGGACGAGGCGTGGCGCGCGGTCAAGCGCGAGTGGAACGAGCAGGTGGAGCGCGAGCAGGAGCAGTCGGCCTGACGCACCCCGCTCGCACCCTGCTTAAGCGCGGACCCCTGGCCGAGCTCAGCCGGGGGTTTCGTCGTTCTCGGACCTGCTGCTGCGGGTCCCGTCGCTCTTGGGTCCGTCCTTCCTGAGCTCGTCGTTCTTGGTCTCGCCGTTCTTGGTCTCGCCGTTCCTGGTCTGACCGCTGCCGGCTTCCTCGCCGTCGCCACTTTCGTACACGCGGGCGGAGCCGTCGGCCTGCGCGAGCCGCCGCAGCGACGCGAACACCGCGTCCCCGAGCACCGTGCCGACCACCACGCTCTCCACCAGGTCGTCAAGACCCGCCCGGCCGGCGACATGGGCCAGGTCGGCCCGCGCGACCTGCTCCGCGGCGTCGGCGTAGGCGTCGAGCACCGAAGAGAAGGCCCCGTGGCCGACCCTCTCCAGCGCCGCGAGCGCCGCGGCGAGCGCCTCGGCGGCCGGGTAGCCGTCGTCGACCAGCCAGCCGCGTCGGGCGATCAGCGCGCGCACTTCCTCGCGTGCCGCGTCCAGTTCGACGTCCGGCTCCTCGCCGGCGTACTTCGGGACGATCAGATCCGTGGCCACTCCGAGCACCTTGTGCACCGACTGGTCCGGGTCGTCGACCGCCGCCAGGACGTCCCTGATCGCCGCCACCTTCAGCCCGCCGACATCCAGCAGCGCGCGGATCAGCCGCAGCCTGCGCTCGTGCGCATCGTCGTAGCTCGCCTGGTTCGGGCTCGTCAGCCGACCGGCCGGGAGCAGCCCTTCGCGTACGTAGTACTTGATCGTCGGCACTGGAACACCGGTCCTGCGGCTCAATTCGCCAATGCGCACTGCCCGTTCACCCTTCCGCCCTTGCCAATGCCCCATCCCATCATAGATAGTTCCACTATCGGATAGCAGATAGTTCCGCAATCTATTCCCCAGGAACCATTCTCCAGGGAGGGGATTCCTCATGTCTTCATGGCGCGCATGGCATCGGCCACTCATGATCTTCACCGCGTCGATGGCGGTCCTCACCGTCGTCTCGGCGGTGGGCATGGTCGTCGACGACCGGGTCCTGGTGGGCTCGCCGATCTGGTTCAAGCCCCTGAAGTTCTCGTTCTCGCTCGGCCTCTACGCGCTGACGCTGGCCTGGATGCTCTCGCTGGCCACCCGAGGCCGCCAGGCAGGCTGGTGGGCGGGCACGATCGTCGCCCTGACCGGCGCGATCGAGATGGTGATCATCACCGGGCAGGTGATCCGCGGCAAGCGCAGCCACTTCAACTTCGAAACCGACTTCGACGGAACGCTGTTCACCATCATGGGGGCAACGATCGTCGTCCTCTGGATCAGCTCACTCGTCATCGCGATCCTGCTGTTCCGCTCCCGGCTGGCCGACCGCGCGTCCGCCTGGGCGATGCGGCTCGGCGCGGCCATCGCCCTCGTGGGAGCCGGGCTCGGCAATCTGATGGCGCAGCCCACGCCCGAGCAGGAGGCGGCCGGCGGCCGAGGCGTCTCCACCATCGTCGGTGCGCACAGTGTCGGCGTGCCGGACGGCGGCCCCTCGATGCCGCTGACCGGCTGGTCGACCACCGGCGGGGATCTGCGCATCCCCCACTTCGTCGGCATGCACGCCCTGCAGGTGCTGCCGCTCTTCCTGCTCGCCCTGATCGTCCTCGCACCACGGTTCGCCCGGCTGCGCAACGAGCGCGTACGGCTGCGGCTGGTGCTCGTCGCCTCGGGTACGTACGCCGCCGTGCTCGCCCTCGTCACCTGGCAGGCGCTGCGCGGCCAGCCGCTGATCCACCCGGACGGCGCGACGCTGACCGCCGCGGCCGCGATCCTCGCCGCCGCCGCCATCGGCTCGTACGCCGCCCTGTGCACAACTCACGTACCCCACAAGGCAGTCGACATCGAGAAGGAGCTCGTGGCATGACCGGCTTTCTCTTCGAACTCTCCTTCTGGCTGGCGAGCCCGGTCTGGCTGCTGATGATCTTCGCGCCCCACTGGCGCCCCACCGCCCGGATCGCTGCCTCGCCGCTGACCGTCATCCCGGTCCTGGTCGTCTACTTCACCATGGCCATCCCGGTCTTCCCCGAGCTCTGGGCGGCAGTGAGCAGCCCGGACATCGACGGATTCAGGGAGCTGACCCTCCTGGCGAACGGCGCCGGAGCGATCTGGGCCCAGGTCATCGCCTGGGACCTGCTCCTCGGCCAGTGGATGTTCCTCGAGGCGAGGCGGCTCGGCATCCGCCCGCTGGTGATGAGCCCGCTGCTGGTGCTGACAATTCTGCTGTCGCCCATCGCCCTCGTCGTCTTTCTGGTGGTGCGCGCGGCGAAGGCCCGGGCCGGAGCCGGAGCAGGGGAACGGGCCGTACAACCGCTGTAACACAGGTGGCGGGCGGCAACGCGTGGGACCGGCGTGAAAGCATCTGCGGACCCGGACCAATCCGACCTCCCCTCGGCTCCGAATGCCTGGTGAAATCTGTCCGGACAACATGCCCGCACAGTGGAGGAAAGCCGCGTGAACCAAGCAGTACCGATAGGCGGCCCCGCCTCGACGGGAACCGACCTGCAGCAGCTGTTGAGTCTGGTGGCCCGAGGCGACCAGGAGGCCTTCTCCCGGGTGTACGACGCGGTCTGCGGTCCGGTACTGGGGCTGGTGCGCGCCGTGTTGCGGGACCCGGCCCAGTCGGAGGAGGTGACCCAGGAGGTGCTGATCGAGGTGTGGCGTACCGCGGCGCGCTTCCAGCCGTCCCGCGGCTCGGCGATGACCTGGATCCTCACCCTCGCCCACCGCCGGGCAGTGGACCGGGTCAGATCGGCCCAGGCATCCACCGACCGCGAGCGGCGGGCGGCACTGCTGGCGCAGACCCCCGCGTACGACGAGGTCACCGAACAGGTCGAGGCCCGCCTGGAACGCGAACAGGTACGGCGCTGCCTGCGCACCCTGACCGAGCTGCAACGGCAGTCGGTGACGCTCGCGTACTACCGCGGGCTGGCCTACCGGGAAGTGGCCGAACTGCTCTCCGTGCCGCTCGGCACGGTCAAAACACGACTGCGCGACGGGCTCATCCGGCTGCGCGACTGCCTGGGGGTGAGCGCATGACCACGGCTGATCTGCACACGCTGACCGGCGCCTATGTGCTGCACGCGCTGGCGCCCGACGAGCGTGCCGAGTTCGAGCGGCATCTGGGGGTGTGCCCGGCCTGCGCCCAGGAGGTGCGTGAACTGGCCGCCACCGTCACCAAGTTGGGCCTCGCGGTGGCCACGACGCCACCGCCCGCGCTCAAACAGCAGGTACTGCGGCGGGTCTCCGCCGAACGCCAGGATCCGCCGCGCATCTCGCGGCGGGCAGTGCCCAACAGAGCCCGGCGCGGCAAGGCGCTGTCCCGGTTCGTGCTCGCGGCCTGTCTCGCCGCTGCCGCCGCGTTCGGCGGGGTGGCCTTCTGGCAGCACCAGGAGGCGACGGACGCACGCCGGCAGGCGCAGCGCGCGCAGCAGCAGGCCGAGGAGCTGGCCGTGGTGCTCGCCGCGCCCGACGCCAGGGTGAGCACGACGAAGCTCCCGGACGGGGCGCGGGGCACGGTCGTCGTCTCGCACAGCAGGAACAAGGCCGCGTTCCTCACGTCCGGGCTGGCAAAGCCGCCGCAGGGCAAGGTCTACCAACTCTGGTTCAACGACGCGGGAGTGATGCGCCCGGCGGGTCTGATGGATCCCGCCGTCACCAACAACGCCGTACTGATGGACGGGCCGCTGAACGCCGCGTCGGGCATGGGCATCACGGTCGAACCGGCGGGCGGCTCGCCGAAGCCGACCACCGAACCGCTGGCCTTGATGAACTTCACGGTCTGATGCACCTCCGATCCGCCACCCCGGTCACGTACGTCCCGTCTGATGCACTACCCGCCTGATCCACTTCCCCGCCTGAGGAAGGACGCCTATGAGCGTTGCGGTGATGCTGTTCACCTCCGACCTGCGGCTTCATGACCAGCCGGCGCTGTGCGCCGCGGTGCGCGAGGCGGACGAGGTGGTGCCGCTGTTCGTGCTCGACCGGGGCGTGCGCCAGGCGGGCTTCGACGCGCCCAACCGGCGCGCCTTTCTCGCCGACTGCCTTGCCGCGCTGGACGCCGGGCTGCACGAGCGCGGCGGCCGGCTGGTGATCCGTGCCGGCGAAGTCGTCGAGCAGGTCTGCCGGGTGGTCGTCGAGAGCGGCGCGCGGGTGGTGCATATCGCGGGCGGGTCCAGCGCCTATGCCCTGCGCAGGGAGGGGCGGCTGCGCGAGGCGCTGAAAGCGATCCGGTGCGACCTGCGCGTCCATGACGCGGTGGTCACGGCGCTGCCGCCGGGGCGGGTGACACCGGTGGACCGCGACCACTTCGCGGTGTTCACCCCGTACTTCCGCAAGTGGGCGGCTGCCGGGCTGCGTGACGCGCTTGCCGCGCCGCGGGCCGTGCCGGTACCCGAGCTGGCCGGCCTGCCGTTGCCGCGGCGCACCACGGTCGCCGGGACATCGCCCGGGCTGCCCAGGGGCGGTGAGCCGGAGGCCCGGCAGCGGCTGCGCAGCTGGCTCGACGCCGAGAGCGGCGGCATCGGGTCGTACCACCAGCGGCGTGACGATCTGGTCGGCCCCGCCACGTCCCGGCTCTCCGCCCACTTCCACTTCGGCACGCTGTCCGCCACGGAGGTCGTGCAGCGGGCGCGCGGCAAGGGCGGACCGGGCGCGGAGGCTTTCGTACGCCAGCTGGCCTGGCGGGACTTCCACCACCAGGTACTGGCTGCCCGGCCGGGCGTGGCCCACGCCGACTACCGTGCGCACGGCGACCACTGGCTCCGGGACGAGAAGGAGATCACCGCGTGGCGGGAGGGCCGGACCGGCTCCCCGATCGTGGACGCGGCGATGCGCCAGCTGCGGCATGAGGGGTGGCTGCCCAACCGCACGCGGATGCTGGTGGCGAGCTACCTCACCAAGACGCTGTACGTGGACTGGCGCGTCGGCGCCCGCCACTTCCTGGATCTGCTGGTGGACGGGGACATCGCCAACAACCAGCTCAACTGGCAGTGGGCGGCGGGCACGGGAACGGACTCGCGCCCCAACCGCATCCTGGACCCGCTCGCGCAGGCGAAGCGTTTCGACCCGCACGGCGACTATGTGCGCCTGTGGGTCCCGGAGCTCGAGGGGCTGACGGGCCCCGCCGTCCACCAGCCCTGGAAGCTGGACGGCCTGGAACGGGCCCGCCTGGACTACCCGGACCCCCTGGTGGACCAGGACGAACGCAGGGCGCGGCTCGAACGGGGCCGGAGCCCGCACTGATCGCGCCGGGCCGCGCGTCGAGGCCGCGGCCCGGAGCGGTCACATCCGGGGGCTGTGGACCACGTCCACGCCTGAGGCCGTGTAGCGGCCGCGAGACCAGGACGGTCAAACGTCCCGAGGTGCCGGGCGCTTCCGGCTGCTCACTCGGCCGTCTCCTCCCTGGCCAGCAGCAGTTGCTGCACATCCAGATACCCGGACCTGAATCCCGCTTCGGAGTAGGCGAGATAGAACGTCCACATCCGGCGGAAGGTCTCGTCGTAGCCGAGGGCGTCCACCTCGGCGGCGTGTTCGGTGAAGCGTTCGCGCCACAGCCGCAGCGTCTCGGCGTAGTGCTGACCGAAGCCGTCCCGCTCGGCCACTCGCAGCGCGGTGCAGCGCGCGACGAGCTGCTCGATCACCTCGGTCGATGGCAGCAGCCCGCCGGGGGCGATGTACTTCTGGATCCAGGTGTACGTACCGCGGGAGGCCAGCAGCCGTTCGTGCGGCATGGTGATCGCCTGCAGGGCGACCCGTCCGCCGGGCGCCAGCAGCCGGTCCAGTGTCATGAAGTACTCGGGCCAGAACTCCTCGCCGACGCCCTCGATCGTCTCCACGCTGACGATCGCGTCGAAGCGGCCGAGCACCTTGCGGTGGTCGCGCAGCAGGACGGTGACACGGTCCTGAAGACCCGCGTCCCGGATCCGCCGCCACGCCAGCTCCTGCTGCTCCCGCGAGAGCGTGACGGTCAGCACACGCGCGCCGCGCCGGGCCGCCTGAATCGCCAACTCGCCCCAGCCGGTGCCGATTTCGAGCAGTTGGGTGCCGGATCCGACCTGGGCAAGATCGAGCAGCCGGTCGATCTTGCGGTGCTGTGCGGCGGCCAGCAGATGGTGCTGTGCCGGGAAGCCGCGGAAGAGGGCGGACGAGTACGACAGGGTCTCGTCCAGGAAGAGCGCGAACAGCCGGCCGGAGAGGTCGTAGGGGTGGCTCGCCTTGGCGCGGGAGCCCTCGGCGGTATCGCGCTGCGCGGCCGGTTGCCTGGGCACCCAGGCTCCGCGCAGCCGCCGAAGAGGCTCGGGCACGAGGGTGGCGGCGTGTTCGGCGAGCACGGTCAGCACGCCGACGAGATCGCGGGCCTCCCACTCGCCTGCCATGTACGACTCGCCGAAGCCGATGAGGCCGCATACGCCGACGCGGCGGAAGAGCGCGTCCGGGTCGTGCAGTTCCATCAAGGGGCCGCCGTGACCGACCGGATGGCCGCCGCCGAGCCGCACGCGCAGCGGCAGCCGGCCGAGCGCGTGCCGCACAAGCCGTTCGGCGACAGCCGTCCGCAGCCGGGAGAACTTGGGCAGGGCGGCCACATCGGGCCAGCGCCGCGCGTCGACGGACGCGGTGCGCGGGGACACCGGGGACAGGGACACGGTCACTTCACACCCTCCTTGGGCAGCTCACGGGGACGGGGCAGGCCGGGCAGTCCGCGCAGGAACAGGCGGACGCCATGGAGCCGGATGGCGGCGGACACGGCGAGAGTGGCCCAGGGGTTGCGCAGGGCCATGCCCAGCAGGTCATTCCCGCTCCCTCCGGGGCCGGTTCGGGCACCGCCCCTCGGTGGGCATTCGGCACCGCGGGGGCGCTGGATTGGTCGGGGTGCAGATCTTTCGCCGGGCGGTGGCCGGGGTGAGGAAGCGTGAGGACTTGGGCCCCGTACGGACATGGCGGTGTGACGCCGGTGAAACAGCCTCTCCCTAATTTCTGTCATCCGACAGGAATCAGCGACAGGGGCTGCCATGACCGCCACCGCACCCTCGGACGTACGGCCCGATCCTCACGAGAGCGGGCAGGATGACTCGGCCGAGCTCGCCGGCTTCGGCTACCGGCAGGAACTGCACCGCAGCATGGGGCGGTACGCCTCCTTCGCCGCAGGCTTCTCCTTCATCTCCGTCCTCACCACCGTCTTCCAGTTCTTCGCCTTCGGCTTCTCGTTCGGCGGCGCTGCCTTCTTCTGGACCTGGCCCGCGGTGCTGGCCGGACAGCTCCTGGTCGCCGCGTGCTTCGCCGAACTCGCGGCGCGCTACCCGCTGTCGGGCGCCATCTACCAGTGGTCGACGCGGCTGAGCACGCCCGGCTTCGGCTGGTTCGCCGGCTGGATCATGGTGATCGGCCAGGTCGTCGTGGTCGCGGCGGCGGCGCTCGCGCTGCAGGTCGTCCTGCCTGCGATCTGGTCCGGCTTCCAGCTGGTCGGCGACGACCCCGCGCCGACCACACCGACCGGCGCGGCCAATGCGGCCGTGCTCGCGGTGGTGCTGCTCGCTCTCACCACCGGCGTCAACCTCCTCGACAACCGCGTGATGTCGGCCGTGAACCGCATCGGCGTCACCGCGGAAATTATCGGGGCGGCACTGATCGTGGTGCTGCTCTTCACCCACTCCGAGCGCGGGGCGGGCGTGACCTTGCACACGGGCGGCCAGGGCGGAGCCATCGGCGCGCTGCTCGTCGGCTCCTTCACGGCGGCGTACGTCCTCATCGGCTTCGACAGCGCGGGCGAACTCAGCGAGGAGACCCACGCCCCGCGCCGCACCGCGCCCCGCACGATCCTGCTCGCCCTCGCCTCGGCCGGCGCGCTCGGCGGCCTGCTCCTGCTCGGCGGCATTCTCGCGGCACCCAGCCTGACCGACGGGCGGCTGGCGACGGAGGGCCTGTCGTACGTCCTGACGAGCAGCCTCGGCGACGGCGTGGGCAAGGCGCTGCTCGCGGACGTGGTCGTGGCGATCGCCGTGGCCACGCTGGCCATCCAGACGGCCGGATCGCGGATGCTCTTCTCCATGGCCCGGGACGGCGTGCTGCCCTTCTCGCCCCGCCTGGCAAAGGTCTCCCCCCGCACGGGCATGCCCGCCGCCCCGGCCCTCGCGGTGGGCATCGCGGCGGCGGCACTCGGCCTGCTCAACCTCGCCTCACCGGAGGCGTTCCTCGCTATCGGCACGACGTGTATCGCGATGCTCTATCTCGCGTACGCGATGGTGACGGGCCCGATGCTGGTCCGAAGGCTGCGCGGCGACTGGGACGGCAGCACCGCCGGGACGGACGAGACGGGCCGCCCGCTGTTCTCACTGGGCCGTTGGGGCCTGCCGATCAACATCGTGGCGCTGGCGTACGGCCTGTTCATGACGGTGAACCTGGCGTGGCCACGGGCGTCGGTGTACGACCCCTCGGGCGGGCACTGGTACTTCCAGTGGTTCACGGTGCTGTTCTTGCTGGCCACGGTGGGGACCGGAGCCGTCTGGCGGTGGCGGAACGCCTCAGCTCCGACTGGGGGGCGACGCCCTCAACGGACTCAGCTGCGGTCGACGTCGGGTGCGAGCCACACCGACAGCAGGGCGGAGTAGCGACACCCTCGCGACGGGGTGACGGGTGGTGCCGAAGACTGCGTCCCCACCCGCTGGGCCAGTCGCGTCAGCCTCCAGGTTCACGCAGGCACGCAGCCCACTATCCTCAGCGCCGCGTCCGCCGTTGCCGACGCGAACGTCGTCACCGGGCGGTCCGGGTCGCCCCTGTGGACCAGGATCACTCCCTCGATCAGGCCGAACACCAGGTCCGTACGCAGCACCCGTTCGTCCTTCTCCAGCTCCGCCCCCGCCTCCGTCGCCGACAGCAGTTCCCCGTACGCCGACTTCAGATCCGAGCGCACCCGGTGGAAGCCCTCGAAGCGTTCGCCCCGCACCTCCGGGAGCAGGTACAGCGCGCCCAGGTTGTGCGAACCCCCGCAGAGCAGTTCCACGTCCGAGCGGCACAGCTCCCACAGGCGCGCCTCCGCCGGGCGCGACTCGTCGGCGAGCAGGCGGTGTGCCAGGGTCAGGGAGGGCGTGACCGTCGATTCCAGGAGCTCCGCGAGCAGGTCCTCCTTGCCGCTGAAGTAGTGGTACATCGTCGCCTGCCGCATGCCCGCACTCTCGGCGACCGCCCGGGTCGTGGTCGCCGCGTACCCGAGCGTGGTGAACAACTCCGCTGCGGCCAGCAGGAGTTCGTCCCGGGTGGCCATCCCGCTGTCCGGCCGCTTCTTCGCGCGCGGCCGTCCGACCCGTCGTCCTGTGGTGGTGCTCATGCTGCCGATCGTCGCACACGAGGGACCGGCCTCTTTCGGCAAGATCACGGTGAGCGTTCCGTAACGGTCCGGCAATGGCCGGGCAATGGGCACGACCCCCCCTCCCCCTAATTTCTGTCGGGCGACAGAAATAGCCACGCGACATCCGCCGAGCCGGAGGAGGCACACCGCCATGGCGACCGCCACGACATACGGAGCCCGCGATCACGCCCGCGCCCAGGACGGCGTCCGCGCCGAAGCCATGCCCGTCGTGCCGGCCACCGAGTGGCCCGCGCCGCCCTGCGAGGCGGCGCATCTGGTCTGGGCGGAGACCGTCGCCGGCGGCAACTACACGCACCGCGTCATCGCCCGCGGCACCGAGCTGCGGCTCACGGACCTGCGCGGCGACGCCTGCGCGCACCTGCTGCTGTACGTCGACGGCCGCCCCTGGGAGCGGCTCAACGCCGCCGACACCGTCAAGGTCCAGTGGAACGCCTACCTCCGCGCCGGCCGGCTCCTCCTCTCCGACCAGGGCCGGGTTCTCGCCACCCTGATCGAGGACACGGGCGGCCGCCACGACGCTCTGTGCGGCACCTCCACGCTCGCACGCAACACCCACCGGTACGGAGACGGGACCGCGCAGTCCGCCTCCCCCGCCGGCCGCGAGCTCCTCACCCTCGCCGCGCTCAAGAACGGCCTGGAGCCACGCGATCTGCCGCCCTCCGTCTCCTTCTTCCAGGGCGTGGAGGTACGGGACGACGGCGCCCTCGACTTCACCGGCTCCGCCGGGCCCGCCGCATCGGTCACCCTCCGGGCCGAACAGGACCTGACCGTGCTGATCGCGAACGTCCCGCATCCCCTGGACCCGCGCCCCGCCTACACGAGCACCCCGCTGGAGGTGCTGGCCCGGCGCGCCGCCCCCACCGCGCCCGGCGACCCGCTGTGGGACGCCACCCCCGAAAGCCGCCGCGCCTACGCCAACACCGCCGACTTCCTCGCCGCAAGGGGCCAGTCATGACAGTCGTACCCGCCCGCGCCGCCTGGTCCGCCGTCGTCCGCGCCGGTGAACACCTCACCATCACCGACCTGCACGGCAACCAGGCCGTCGACTTCCTCGTCTACGACGCCCACGACACCGCCGTCCGCTACAGCGCCGCCGACACCGTCCACGCCCAGGGGAACATCTTCCTCACCACCGGCAGCGTGCTGATGTCGAACGAGCACACCCCGCTGATGACCGTCACCGAAGACACCTGCGGCCGCCACGACACCCTCGGTGGCGCCTGCTCCAAGGAGTCCAACACCCTGCGCTACGGCCACCACACCTGGTCGCAGCACGCCTGCGTCGACAACTTCCTCGCGGAGGGCGCGCTGTACGGCCTCGGCAAGCGCGACCTGGTCTCCAACATCAACTGGTACATGAACGTACCCGTCGAGAAGGACGGCACCCTCGGCATCGTCGACGGCATCTCCGCCCCCGGTCTGCGCGTCACCCTGCGCGCCGAGCGGGACGTCCTGGTCCTCGTCTCCAACTGCCCGCAGATCAACAACCCCTGCAACGGCTTCGAGCCGACGGCGGTCGAGATGACGATCAGCGAGGCCGCCGTATGAGCCCCACAAACCCCTTGACCTTCGACACCCTGCTCGTCGCCAACCGGGGCGAGATCGCCGTACGCATCATCCGCACCGCCCGCCGCCTCGGGCTGCGTACGGTCGCCGTCTTCTCCGATCCAGACCGCTGTGCGCCCCATGTCCGGCTCGCCGACGAGGCGGTACGGCTCGGGCCCGCGCCCGCCAAGGAGTCGTATCTCGACGCCGATCTCGTGCTCAAGGCCGCGAAGGACGCAGGCGCGGGCGCCATCCACCCCGGCTACGGCTTCCTCTCCGAGGACGCCGACTTCGCGCGCCGCTGCGAAGACGCGGGCATCGTCTTCGTCGGACCTACCGCCGCGCAGCTGGAGCTGTTCGGCGCCAAACACACCGCGCGGGCCGCCGCCGAGGCTGCCGGCGTCCCGCTGGCCCCCGGTACCGGGCTGCTGCCGGGCCTCGACGAGGCGCTGTCCGAAGCACGGCGCATCGGCTACCCGGTCATGCTCAAGGCCACGGGCGGCGGCGGAGGCATCGGCATGCGGGCCGTGTACGACGCCGGGGGGCTGGCCGACGCGTGGGAGGGGGTGCAGCGTGTCGCCGCCGCCTCCTTCTCCTCGGCCGGGGTGTTCCTGGAACGTCTCGTCGAGCGCGCCCGCCATGTCGAGGTGCAGGTCTTCGGCGACGGACAGGGCCGCGTGGTCACCTTCGGCGACCGCGACTGCTCGCTCCAGCGCCGCAACCAGAAGGTGCTCGAGGAGGCTCCCGCACCCGGCCTGCCCGATTCCGTACGGGAACAACTCGCGTCCTGTGCACAGGCCTTGTGCGCCTCGGTCGGCTACCGCTCCGCCGGCACGGTCGAGTTCGTGTACGACGCGGCCCGCGAAGAGGCGTACTTCCTGGAGGTCAACACCCGCCTCCAGGTGGAGCACCCGGTGACCGAGGAGATCTACGGCGTCGATCTCGTCGAGTGGATGCTGCGTCTCGCCCAGGGCGAGACGGCTGTCGTACGGGACCCCGGCGCACCGCGCGGCCATGCCGTGGAGGCGCGGGTCTACGCCGAGGACCCGAGCCGCGACCACCGCCCGAGCGCCGGGCTGCTGACCCGGGTGGCGTTCCCCCCGGACGTACGCGTCGACTCCTGGATCGAGACGGGCACGGAGGTGACGACGGCGTACGACCCGATGCTGGCCAAGCTCGTGGCGTACGGCACCGATCGCGCCGTCGCCCTCGCCCGGCTGGACTCCGCGCTGGCCGCGACACGCGTCGACGGCATCGAGACGAATCTGGGCCTGGTGCGGGCGGCGCTCGCGGACCCGTCCGTAGCGGCCGCCGGGCACAGCACCGCGACGCTGGCGACGATCGCCGACCCCACGCCGCGTATCGAGGTCATGGCATCGGGCACGCTCACCACCGTCCAGGACTGGCCGGGCCGCACCGGCTACTGGCAGGTCGGCGTCCCGCCGTCGGGGCCGATGGACGACCTCTCCTTCCGGCTCGGCAACCGAGCGCTCGGCAACGACGAGGGCGCGCCGGGTCTGGAGTGCACGCTCCAGGGGCCCGCGCTGCGCTTCACCCATGCGACGACGGTCTGTGTGACGGGCGCGCCCGCGCCGGTCACGGTGGATGGCGAACCGGCGCCGCAGTGGGAGCCGTTCACCGTTGCGGCGGGCTCATCGCTGGCCGTCGGCGGGCCCGCGGACCGGGGCCTGCGCACTTACATTCTGTTCGCGGGCGGTCTGGATGTGCCCGGCTTCCTGGGCAGCGCGGCCACATTCACGCTGGGCCGCTTCGGCGGGCACGGGGGCCGTGAGCTGCGCACCGGAGATGTGCTGCACGGCTGCTCCGCCACGGCACCGGGTGCGCCCGTCCCGCACCCGGACCGGCCCTCATTCGGCGAGGTGTGGCACATCGCGGTGGCCGAAGGCCCGCACGCCGCACCGGAGTTCTTCACCGAACAGGACATCCACGACTTCTACGCCGCGAAGTGGAAGGTCCACTTCAACTCGGCGCGCACCGGCGTCCGGCTGATCGGCCCGAAGCCGCGCTGGGCACGCGTGGACGGCGGCGAGGCGGGCCTGCACCCCTCCAACATCCACGACACTCCGTACTCCGTCGGCGCGGTCGACTACACCGGCGACATGCCGGTGCTGCTGGGCCCGGACGGCCCGTCGCTCGGCGGCTTCGTCTGCCCGGCGACGATCCTGAAGGCCGAACGCTGGAAGCTGGGCCAGCTGCGTCCCGGCGACACGGTCAGGTTCGTGCCGGTGACGGTCGAGGGCGAGCCGCGCCCGGCCGTCGTCGACGGCGGGATTCTGGCGCGGGGCGAGTCGGTCACGTACCGCCGCAGCGGAGATGACAACGTACTCGTCGAGTACGGGGAAATGCAGCTGGACCTGGCACTGCGGATGCGGGTCCACGCACTGGCCGAGGCGGTCGCCGCGGAGGGCCTGCCGGGGGTGGTGGACCTGACACCCGGCATCCGCTCGCTCCAGATCCACACCGACCCCGGTGTCCTCCCGCAGCGCACGCTCCTGTCCGTGCTGACCCGTCTGGAGTCCGGACTCCCGCCCACCGACGCGCTCGTCGTCCCGTCCCGTACCGTTCATCTGCCCCTGTCCTGGGACGATCCGGCGACCCGGGAGGCGATCGCGCGCTATATGGCGGGGGTACGGGACGATGCGCCGTGGTGCCCGTGGAACATCGAGTTCATCCGCCGGGTGAACGGTCTCGACTCGGTCGACGACGTGTACCGCACGGTATTCGACGCCGAATATCTCGTACTGGGCCTGGGCGACGTCTACTTGGGCGCGCCGGTCGCCACGCCGCTGGACCCGCGCCACCGTCTGGTCACGACCAAGTACAACCCGGCCAGGACCTGGACCGCGGAGAACTCGGTCGGCATCGGGGGCGCGTATCTGTGCGTGTACGGCATGGAGGGCCCGGGCGGCTACCAGTTCGTGGGCCGTACGACGCAGGTGTGGTCACGCTGGCAGGAACGGCCGTGGCTGCTGCGCTTCTTCGACCGGATCACCTGGTATCCCGTCGACGCGGACGAACTTCTCGAACTGCGCGCGGACATGGCGGCGGGCCGCTTCACGCCGCGTATCGAGGAGGGGACCTTCTCGCTGGCGGACTACCAGCGCTTCCTCACCGACAACGAGCCGTCGATCGCCGAATTCCGCGCCCGTCAGTCCCTGGCCTTCGCCGAGGAACGCGCGGCGTGGGAGGCGGCGGGCGAGTTCGCCCGAGCGGAGTCGCCTGCCGCGCCCGCGGTCCCTGAACTGGACGTTCCGCCGGGCGGACAGGTCGTCGAGGCCGAATTCGCGGCCTCGGTCTGGCAGTTGAACGCGGAGCCGGGGGCTGTTGTCGCGCCAGGCCAGCCGCTGCTGACGCTGGAAGCGATGAAGATGGAATCGCGCGTGCGTGCGCCGTACGCGGCGCGGGTGGCGCGATTCCTGGTCACGCCCGGCACACAGGTGGAGGCGGGGACCCCGCTGGCCATCCTGACCCCGACGGACCTCTGACCTCTGTCCTTGAATCGGGGCTCCGCCCCGGTTCAGGGAAGGGGCGGGTGGGGGACAAATCCCCAGCCCGCACCCCACCCGCCCGCACCCCCAAGGAGCGCCGCCCCCAATGCCCACCCCCGCCCTCACCCGCGTCCGCGCCGCCTACGACCTCATCGACCGTGCCCACCGCCCCGACATCTGGATCACCCTCCGTCCCCGCGCCGACGCCGAGGCCGAGGCTCACGAGGTCGACAAACGCCTCGCCGCCGGTGCGCGCCTTCCCCTCGCGGGGCTCACCCTCGCCGTCAAGGGCAATATCGATGTCCACGGCATCCCCACCACCGCCGGCTGCCCCTCCTACGCGTACGACCCGACCGCCGACGCCCCTGCCGTCGCCCGGCTCAGAGCCGCCGGCGCCGTCGTGCTCGGGAGCACCAACATGGACCAGTTCGCCACCGGCCTCGTCGGCACCCGGTCTCCGTACGGCGCGGTGCACAGCGCCGACGACCCCGCGCGCGTGGCCGGCGGATCGAGCTCCGGGTCCGCCGTCGCCGTCGCGCTCCGCATCGCCGACCTCGCCCTCGGCACGGACACCGCCGGCTCCGGCCGTGTCCCCGCCGCCTTCAACCGCATCGTCGGGCTGAAGCCCACCCGCGGACTCGTCCCCACCGACGGCGTGGTCCCGGCCTGCGCGAGCCTCGACTGCGTCAGCGTCTTCGCCCGTACGGTCCAGGACGCCGAGCTCGCTCTCGCCCTCATCGCCACCCGCCCCGGCCACGCCACCGCGCCCCGCACCCCCGGCCCCTGGCGGATCGCCGTGCCGCCGACCGAGCAGCTCGGGGAGATGGATGACGGCTGGGCCGAGGCGTACGAAGCGGCGGCGGCACGCCTCGAGGCCGCCGGGGCGCAGCTCGGAGCCATCGATCCCACGCCCTTCACCGACGCCGCCGCGATGCTGTACGACGGTGCGTTCGTCGCCGAGCGCTACACCGCCGTCGGCTCGTTCATCGACAAGGCGACAAAGGACCTGGACCCCACCGTCACCGCCATCGTCCGCCGCGCCCGCGACATCCCCGCCCACGAGCTCTTCGCCGACCAGGCCCGGCTTGCCGCCCTGCGTGCCCGCGCCCTGGCCGCCCTTGCGGACACCGACGCCGACGCGCTGCTGCTGCCCACCGCCCCCGGCCACCCCACCCTCGCCGAGGTCGCCGCCGACCCGTTCGGGGCCAACGCCCGGCTCGGCCGATTCACCAACTCGACCAATCTGTTCGACCTCGCCGCGGTCGCGGTCCCCGGCGACGACGTGGCCGGCCGCCCCTTCGGCGTGATGCTGGTCGGCCCGGCCGGCACGGACGACCGGCTCGCCCGTATCGCGGCCCACCTCACCGCGCCGGCCCCGTCCGTCCGCATCGCCGTCGTCGGCGCCCACCTCTCCGGCCAGCCCCTCAACCACCAACTCCTAGCCCTCGGCGCCACGTTGGCCGGCACAACCACCACCGCCCCGAACTACCGCCTCTTCGCCCTGCGTACCGACCCGCCCAAGCCGGGCCTCGTCCGTGTCAGCAGCGGCGGCCGGCCGGTCGAGGCCGAGATCTGGGAGCTCCCCCCGGAGGGTCTCGGCGCACTCACCGCCGCCCTGCCCCGCCCCATGGCGATCGGCCGCGTGGAACTCGCCGACGGGAGCACCGCACCCGGCTTCCTCTGCGAACCCGCCGCCCTCGACGACGCCGAGGACATCACGGCGTACGGCGGCTGGCGGGCGTACAGAAACAGTTGACTGGGCCCCAACACACCTGTTCCACTAAGCGGATGCGTCCTCCGCTGCGGTTGGTCACCCGCGACCACATCGACTTCGGTCGTGTGTGGTCCGCCTCGTGTTGCCTCTGACGGCTCCCCACCGGCAGACCACCACACCGCATCGCGAGATATGAGGCCGCACCATGCCCGTCGAGTTCCTCGGCATCGCAGCAACCAATGAAGGCTCCGAAGTCACGCCCCGGTCCGGGCCGTCCTTCGACAAGCAGTACACGCTCAGGCTCGCCCGCGCCCACGAGGACCACGGCTGGGACCGCGTCCTCTTCGCCTACGGCTCCGGCTCGCCCGACCCCTCCCCCGCCGCCGCGTACATCGCCGCCCGTACCGAGACGCTGCAGATCCTCGTCGCCCACCGCCCGAACGTCTCGTACCCCACCTTCGCCGCGAAGACCTTCGCCACCCTCGACCGCATCAGCGACGGCCGCCTCGCCGTCCACTTCATCACCGGCGGCAACGACCACGAGCAGCAGCGCGAGGGCGACTTCCTCACCAAGGACGAGCGCTACGCCCGTACCCGCGAGGCAATCCAGATCATCAAGAAGGCCTGGACCTCGCGCGAGCCCTTCGACCACGAGGGCTCGCACTACCGCTTCAACGACTTCGTCAGCGACACCTTCCCCGTACAACAGCCGCACCCCCGCGTCTCGTTCGGCGGTTCCTCTCCCGCGGCGTACGCGGCGGGCGGCGCCGAGGCCGACATCTACTGCCTCTGGGGCGAGCCGCTCCCCGAGACCGCGCAGCAGATCGAGTCGGTGAAGGCGGCCGCGAAGGCGGCGGGCCGTTCCGATGTGCCCAAGATCCAGGTCGCGTTCCGGCCGATCATCGCGCCCACCGAGGAACTCGCCTGGGAGAAGGCACACCGCACCCTGGACCGGATCAAGGCACGCAAGGCGGGTTCCCCGCTCAGCCGTCGCCATCCGCTCACCAATCCGCAGAACGCCGGCTCGCAGCGGCTCCTCGCCGTCGCCGACCGGGGTGAACGCCACGACCGGGCGCTGTGGACGCCGACCGCCGCCGAGACGGGCGGCGCGGGCAACTCCACCGCGCTCGTCGGCACGCCGGAGACCGTCGCCCAGGCGCTGCTGGACTATTACGACCTCGGTGTGGAGATCCTCTCCGCCCGCGGCTACGACCTGCTCGACGACGCGATCGACTTCGGCCGCCACGTGATCCCGATCGTCCGCGAAGAGGTCGCCAAGCGGGACACGGCGAAGGCCGCCGCCTGACGCCGGCCGACGCCCGGCAGCCTGCGTGGACAGTCCCCCGCACCCGGCGGAAGATGGAGGAAAGACGGGATTTTAGGGACGAAAGGTGTGACTTCACTATGGCTGAGCACCCGGACAGCGCCCTTGTACGCCGCGGCTACGCAGCGTTCGGAGAAGGGGACGCGGCAACACTCGGCTCCCTCATGACGGCGGACGTCGTTCACCATGTTCCCGGTAACAGCGCGATATCCGGACACCACAAGGGCCGCGACGCCGTTCTCGGGCTGTACCAGCGGCTGGGCGAGATGACTGGCGGCACCATGATGGTCGAGCTCGAAGCCGTGCTCGCCGACGGCCGTGGGCACGTCATGTCCTTCCACACGGCCCGGGCCGACCGGGGTGACCGCGGCATCGAGATCCGCGAGGGTCTCTTCTTCACGATCGTGGACGGCAAGATCACCGACATCGACGAGTGCACCGAGGACATCGACGAGGAGGACAGCTTCTGGAGCTGACCGGACGCCGATGGCCTCGTTCCACCCGCAAGAGGTGAACGAGGCCATCCCGTGTCGTCCCGCTCAGCCGACCGAGCTGTACGCCACCACACCCCGCAGCATCGCGTCGACAGCCCGGCGCGCGTTCTTCGCGACGGTGCTGTTCTCGCGCGCCGCCGCCGCCGCAATCTGCCCGAGCACATCGATGACCTGCTTCGACCACCGTACGAAGTCACCCGCAGGCATCTCCGCCTCGCGCAGCACCTCGTCGAGGCCCCTGTCCGAGGCCCACTCGTACGCGGCCCAGGCGAAGCCGAGATCCGGCTCGCGCTGTCCGACTCCCTCCGCCTGGTTGATCTTGAACTCTTCCTCCAGCGCGTCCAGACGGCCCCAGATGTGGACCATCTCGCCGAGCGCGACCTTCGCCTTGCCCGCCGGGACCTTGGGCGCCACCGCGTCGTCCGACTGCCGCGACTCGTACACCAACGCCGAGACACACGAAGCCAGTTCGGCCGGGCTGAGGCCTTCCCACACATCCGCCCGCAGGCATTCGCTCGCCAGTAGATCCAGTTCGCCGTACAGCCGCGCCAGCCGCCTGCCGTGCTCGGTGACCTCGTCCCCGCGCAGATAGTCCAGCTCGGTCAGCAGTGCCACGATCCGGTCGAAGGTGCGGGCGATGGTGTTCGTCCGGCCCTCGATGCGCCGCTCCAGCTGCCGGGTGTCGCGCTGCAGCCGGTGGTAGCGCTCCGCCCAGCGCGCATGGTCCTCGCGTTCGTCGCAGCCGTGGCACGGGTGTGCGCGCAGCTCCGCCCGCAGCCGCGCGATCTCCCGGTCGTCCGCGGCGGCGGCGCGCTGCTTGCGGTGCCGCTCGGGCACGATGTGCCCGGCCTTCGTCCGCAGCGCGGAGGCCAGATCGCGGCGCGACTGCGGCGAGCGCGGATTGAAGGACTTCGGGATCCGCATCCGCTCCAGCGCCTCGACCGGCACCGGAAAGTCCATCGACGCCAGCCGCTTGACCTGCCGCTCGGCGGTCAGCACCAGCGGACGGGGGCCGTCGTGCTGCTCGAATCCGCGGTGTCCGTTGGTACGGCCCGCCGGGATCCCCGGGTCGAGGACGAGCGCAAGACCCGCGAACTTGCCGGTGGGGACGTGGATGACATCGCCCGGCTTCAGCTTCTCCAGCGATGTGGCGGCCGCGGCCCGCCGCTGCGCCGCACCCTGCTTGGCCAGGTCCGTCTCGCGGTCCTTGAGGTCGCGGCGCAGCCGCGCGTACTCCTCGAAGTCCCCCAAGTGGCAGGTCATGCCCTCGCGGTAGCCCTCAAGGCCCTCTTCGTTCCGCTGCACCTGGCGGGAGATGCCGACGACGGACTTGTCCGCCTGGAACTGCGCGAACGACGTCTCCAGCAGCTCGCGCGAGCGGTGCCGTCCGAACTGCTGCACCAGATTGACGGCCATGTTGTACGAGGGCCGGAAGCTGGAACGCAGCGGGTAGGTGCGAGTGCCCGCAAGTCCGGCGAGCGCTTCCGGATCCATGGCGCGCTGCCACAACACGACGGCGTGGCCCTCGACATCGATGCCGCGGCGCCCGGCCCGGCCGGTGAGCTGGGTGTACTCACCGGGGGTGATGTCGGCGTGCTGCTCGCCGTTCCACTTGACGAGCTTCTCCAACACCACCGAACGGGCGGGCATGTTGATGCCGAGCGCCAGCGTCTCGGTGGCGAAGACGGCTTTCACCAGACCGCGTACGAAGAGCTCCTCGACGACCTCCTTGAAGGTCGGCAGCATGCCGGCGTGGTGCGCGGCGATGCCCCGCTCAAGACCCTCCAACCACTCGTAGTAGCCAAGGACATGGAGGTCCTCGCCGGGAATGGCGGCGGTGCGCTCCTCGACGATCTCGCGCACCCTCATCCGCGCCTCGTCGTCGTTGAGCCGCAGTCCGGCATACAGACACTGCTGCACGGCGGCCTCGCAGCCCGCCCTGCTGAAGATGAAGGTGATCGCGGGCAGCAGCCCTTCCGCGTCGAGCCGTTCGATGACCTCGGGCCGCCCCGGCGTCCAGATCCGGCTGCGCTGGCGCCGCTCGCGCTCGCGGTCGGCCTCGCGCACCATCTTGCCGCGGCGGCGGTCCCTGGGGTTGTACGTGCGCTGGTTCTCCATCCGCGCCAGGCGTACGAGATCGGGGTTGACCTCGCGCCTGCCGACGCCACGGCCGCCGTGGTCGGTCTCCTCCTCGAAGAGGTCGTACATCCGGCGGCCCGCCATGACGTGCTGCCACAGCGGCACGGGACGCTCCTCGGAGACGATCACTTCGGTGTCGCCGCGGACTGTGTCGAGCCAGTCGCCGAACTCCTCGGCGTTGGAGACGGTCGCCGAGAGTGACACCAGGGTCACCGACTCGGGGAGGTGAATGATCACTTCCTCCCAGACGGCGCCACGGAAGCGGTCGGAGAGGTAGTGCACCTCGTCCATCACGACATGGCCGAGCCCGAGCAGCGACTGCGAGCCCGCGTAGAGCATGTTGCGCAGCACCTCGGTGGTCATCACCACCACCGGCGCCTCGGAGTTGACACTGTTGTCGCCGGTGAGCAGACCGACCTTGTCCGCGCCGTAACGCCGGACCAGGTCGGTGTACTTCTGGTTGGAGAGCGCCTTGATGGGTGTGGTGTAGAAGCACTTGCGGCCCTGCTGAAGGGCCAGATGGACGGCGAATTCGCCGACGATGGTCTTGCCTGAGCCGGTGGGCGCCGCGACGAGCACGCCCTTGCCCGTTTCCAGGGCCTGACAGGCTTCGATCTGGAAGGGGTCCAGATCGAATTCGTACATCGCGCGGAAGGGGGCCAGCGCAGTGGCCTCCTCGGCGGCGCGGATGCGGGCGGCGGCGTAGCGCTCGGCGGGTGAGAGGTCCTCGGTCATCTTGTTGACGAGCCTACCCGCCGCGTCTGACAGTCAGCCGATCTTTAATTGAAGGCTCAGGTACCCGCATGCCGCCGCCGTACGAGGGTCCGCTGCCGTCCCATGCGGAAGGCCCACCGTCTCGCCGGTGGGCCTTCGTCATGTTCAGAAGACATTCCGCATGTCATGTGACGTCGTCGTAGCCGTTCAGCCGGTTGGAGCGCCCGCCGTCCGCCTCGCCTGTGGCCTGCTCGGGCAGCGCGCGACTGGCCGGCACGGACTCGATGGCGCCGATGCCGTCGGGCGTCAGGTCGAGTTCGGAGGCCTCGTCGTCGTCAAGCTCCGCGTCCGGGTCGTTGCGGCGTCGCCGCTTGTCGTTGAGCAGGGCGATCCCGACCGCGATGAAGTACAGGACGATGATCGGCCCCGCCAGCGCGATCATGCCCAGCGGGTCGGTGGAGGGCGTGGCGACCGCACCGAAGACGAAGATCGCCATCACGACGCCCCGCCACCAGCCGGCCATCCGCCGCCCGGTGACGACACCCGCGACATTCAGCATGATCAGCAGCAGCGGCAGCTCGAAGGAGAACCCGAAGATCAGCACCATCCGGACGGCGAAGTCCAGAATCTTGTCGACCTCGAGGAAGTTCGCGGCGGTGTCCGGCGTGATGCTCAGCAGCACCTTCATGCTCACCGGCATGATCACGAATGCGAGGTAGGCGCCGGCGGCGAAGAGCGGAACGGCCGCGGAGGCGAAGAAGTACGTGTACTTCTTCTCGTTCTTGTGCAGGCCCGGGGCCACAAAGGCCCACAGCTGGTAGAGCCAGACCGGGCAGGCCGCGATGATGCCCGCCATCATGACCACCTTCACCGTGGTGGTGAACGGCGACAGCAGGTCGGTGTACACGATTGTGGCGCACTTGCCGCCGGTCTCGAGCACTCCCTTGTCACAGGTGGTGACCGGCGAGGCCAGGATGCGCATCAGGTCCTGGCTGTAGAACGCGGCCACGACGGAGGCGATCGTGACCGCCAGCATCGCCTTCGCAAGCCGGTTGCGCAGCTCACGCAGATGGTCCGCGAGCGGCATCCGCCCCTCGGGGTCCTTCTCCTTCTGTTTCGAGCGGGCAGGCTTGAGCAACCCACGTCCTCATCTCGTGCGGCAGGCCGCGGTTCGGCGGCCTTGGGGTCAGCGCTGGGGGGTGGTGTCGGTGGGCTCGTTCACGGGGCGAGCGCTCGTCACATCGCCGGGAGCCGCCTGGATCGTCCGAGGAGCGCCCTGGGCCGGGTCCTGCGGCGGGTCGGCGGGAGTGGCGGCCGGCTGGCCCTCCGACTTCATCGCCTTCGCCTCGCTCTTGAGGATCCGGGCCGACTTGCCCAGCGAACGGGCCATCTCAGGAAGCTTCTTGGCACCGAAGAGCAATACGACGACAACGAGGATGAGAATGATCTCGGTGGGGCCGATCTGTCGGAACATAACTGGTGTCTACCTTCTCACCGAGGCGGCATGGGGCGGAGCGGGAGATCGCGGTGGACTGGTGTCCGAGCCGCGACCAGCTGCGATCGTAACTCTCACGGGTAAACGCCGGGCAATCCCCGTGCATACACCGTTTATGCGGCCGGCGCCTCATTACCTATTGCCGCCACCTTCAGCCTACCGCCCGGATCACCCGCACATCAGAGCGCACCGGGTCAGTCACAGAGCCTGGCCGGTGCGGGCCAGATCCTCCGCCGCCCGCTCCAGATCCTCCGCCGCCCGGTTGATCTTCTCGGTGGTTCGGGCCACCTCGCGGCCCAGGCGCTGGGCCTCCAGGAAGACCCGGATGCCGAGCACGCCGAGCACGGCGATCCCGAGGAAACCGAGGGCAATGGCGAGCATGGGCCAGAACATGCGCTGAGCCTAGACCGTCTCTAGAGCGTGGAGTGCAGCCGCAGCGTCCGTACGCCGCCGCCGGTGAGAAGTTCGACGATGCGCTCCCCGGCGGGCTTGCGGACGGCCGAGCCGCACTCGGGGCAGGTGAAGGAGTAGAAGGTGGTACGGCGGCTGCCGCCGATCGCCAGCCGCAGCGCTCCCGCCGAGAGCTCGAAGCGGGCACGGCAGTCGGGGCAGCCGGCCTTGAAGAGCACCGGCGCCTTGGGCGTAGCGATCCCTGACATCAGAGACATGTTGTACGGATCTCCCTATTCCTGACCGTCATAGGCCGCGAGCGCCTCGCGCGCCGCCTGCCGGGCGCTGTCCGCCAGATCCTGGGGCGAGACGATCCGCCCGTCCCGCCCCAGCCGCAGGGCGAGCCGTCGCAGCGAGGTCGGATCAGGCGTACGCAGCGTGATGCGCAGCCCACCCTCGGGCAGTTCCTCCGCGCTGTCGTGCGGGTAGTACTCCGCGACCCAGCGCCCGCCGGGGCCGACCTCGACCACCACCTCGGGGTCGTCCGCGGACGGCTGAACCAGCCCCTCCGACAGATCCCGCAGCTCGATCTCGGGCGGCGCCGCGGGTGCGTCAAGGAGTCTGATCTCCGCCACCCGGTCGAGCCGGAAGGTGCGGCGCGCCTCGGAGAGCCGGCACCAGGCCTCCATATACGTATGTCCGACGGCAAAGAGCCGGATCGGGTCGACCTCGCGCTCGGTGAGCTCGTCGCGCGCGGGCGAGTAGTACTTGAGCCACAGCCGCCGCCGCTCCGAGATCGCGCGGTCCACATCGGCGAAGACGCCGCCCTCGGACTCGAAGGTCACCGAGAGCCGGGAGCTGGCCCCGGCCGTCTCGCCCGCCGCGGCCTCCAGCTTGGCGGTGGCACGCACCAGCGCGTCCCGGTCGCTCTCGCGCAGCCCGGGCAGCGTGGCCACGGCGCGCGCCGCGACCAGCAGCGCGGTCGCCTCGTCCGCGGCGAGCCGCAGCGGCTCGGCGACATCGTCCGCATTGTGCCACCAGATGCGGTCACCGTCGGTGTCGATGTCGAGCAGATCGCCACCGCGGAAGCTCGTGCCGCACATGGGCAGCACATCGAGGTCAGAGATCAGCTCGTCCTCGGTGATCCCGAAGGCGCGGGCGACATCGCTGACACGTGCGCCGGGGCGCTCGCGCAGATAGGTCACCAGCGAGAGCATCCGCCGGGTCTGGTCAATGGCGTTGGCGGCCATGGTGTGTACGAGTCCCCCTCAGCCCTTGGCCACGGCGCGCAGCCGGTCCAGGACATCGGCCCGCAGATCCGCGGGCTCCAGCACGACGACGTCCGGGCCGAACTCCACCAGCCAGGCGTCGAGCCCGTGCCCGTACGGAATCTCCAACTCGTCCCAGCCGTCCCCGAGTTCCCGTATGGACTGGGCTCTGGAGCGCAGCGGATAGCCGCAGCCGGTGCGCAGCCGGATCCGAGCGGAACGGGTCGCGGTCTCCCCCGCCCAGGTCTCGACGGTCTCCCGGACCGTCACCACGTCGGGCACGGGCGCGGTGAAGGAGCCTGCGCGGGAACGGACCCTGCCGGTGATGCGGGAGAGCCGGAAGACGCGCTCGGCGCCGCGGTCGCGGTCCCAGCCCGCCAGATACCAGTGGCCGCGCCAGCACTCCAGCGTCCAGGGCTCGACATGGCGGGGCTCGGGGCGGGCGGCATTCGCCTTGCGGTAGTCGAAGACGACGGGCCGCCGGTCGCGGCAGGCGAGCATCAGCGGTTCGAAGGCGGCCTCATGGACGGGGATGCGCGGTTCGAGGGCGCTGTGCTGCGCCTCGTACGAATCCTCGGCCTCCGGCATGCCGGCCGCGCGCAGCTTCTGCAGGGCGCCACTCGCGGCGCCGGCGAGCCGTGCCTGCTGCCAGACCTTGGCGGCGAGGCCGAGTGCGGCGGCCTCCTCGGCGTCGAGCGTGATGGCGGGCAGCCGGTTGGAGTCGCGGCGGGCGAGATAGCCGGTTTCGCCGTCGAGGTTGTCCACCGTCTCGATGACCAGGCCGAGTTCGCGCAGATCGTCCTTGTCGCGCTCGAACATCCGGTTGAAGGAGTCGTCCGAACCGGCCTCCAGATAGGCCTCGATGGACCCGCGCAGTTCGCGCTTGCTGAGCGGGCGGCGGGTCCCCAGCAGGCACAGCGCCAGATTCATCAGCCGCTCGGCCTTGGCAATGGCCATCGACGCCCTTCCTCACAGTCTTCTGAGCGTTGACCGTACCGCTCCGCGTTGTCCGGGCAAAAGCCGAGGGCCCGTGCCGGGCCCCCGGACGGAGTCCGGAGGAGGCATGGGCCCTCTTGGTGTCCGAACGTGATCAGACAGCGACCAGGTCGCAGACGAAGATCAGCGTCTCGCCGGGGGCGATAAGGCCGCCACCGGCACCGCGGTCGCCGTACGCGAGGTGCGCGGGGATCGTGAGCCGACGGCGACCGCCGACCTTCATGCCCTGCACGCCCTGGTCCCAGCCGGCGATGACCTGGCCGACGCCGAGCTGGAACTGCAGCGGGGTGCCGCGGTTCCAGGAGGCGTCGAACTCCTCGCCGGTGCTGTAGGCGACGCCCACGTAGTGGACGGAGACGGTGTCCCCGGCCTTCGCGACCGGCCCGTCGCCCTCCCACAGATCGACGATCTCGAGCTCGGTGGGAGCCGGGCCCTCGGGGAAGTCGATCTCGGGCTTGTCGATGCTCACTGAACTGCTCCTCTAAATGATGAACGGGGCAACCGGGACAGTCTTACACCTTCGTCAGAAGGTCCATGGAGAACACCAGCGTGGAGTTCTTCGGGATGCCCTGCGCCTCCTTGTCACCGAAGGCCTGGTCCGGCGGGATGACCAGCAGCACGCGACTGCCGACCTTCTTGCCGATGAGGCCGTCCTTGAGGCCCTTCAGCGTCACCTGCCCCAGCGGGAAGGTCTGGGTCCTGCCCGTGTCGTAGGTGCTGTCGAACTTCTTGCCGCCCGCCCAGAGGAAGCCCTGGTACTTCACGACGACGGTGTCCTTCGCCGTGAGCGCGGGGCCCGTGCCCTCGATCACATAGTTGGAGACGAGCTTGCTCGGCGGGCCGGCCTTCTTCGGGAAGGTCATCGTGGGGGCCTTGCCGTCGGTGTTGGTGCCCACCTTCGGCAGGTCGATGTTGTCCTGGGCGACCTCGGTGCCCTTGGCGGACACCGGTACGGGGGTGGACTTCAGGATGTCGACGACGAAGACGAGGGTCGCGTTCGGCTTGATCTCGCCCTGGCCCTTGTCGCCGTACGCCAGCGCCGGCGGGATCGACATCTCGATGCGACTGCCGACCTTCTGGCCCTCCAGGCCCTTCTCCCAGCCGGGGATGACGCCGCCGGCACCGAGCGTGAGGTCGAACGGCTGCTTGCGGTCGAAGCTGTTGTCGAAGGGCTTGTCGGAGTCCCACATCTGGCCGAGGTAGTTGACCTGGACCGGGTCACCCTTCTTCAGCTTCGCGCCCTTGCCCTCGCTGATCACCTCGACCTTCAGCTCCTTGGGCGGATCACCTTCGCCCTTCGCCAGGGTCGGCTTCTCGCCGAACTTGGCGCCTGCGGTGATCGCAGGCAGTGAGTTGGTCGAGGCGGAGCCCTTGTCGTCATTGCCGCACGCCACCGCCGACAGCAGCAGCAAGGGGACGACGAGAAGGCCGGCTAGTCGGCGCACGTATTCCTCAGATCTCAGACGGCACAGTAAGGTCCCGGACACTCTAGGGCGTGCCACGGGCCCCGTACGAGAACGTACGGGGCCCGAGTGGCGTTCCACTCAACCTGTCGCGCTACATGCCTGCGATCAGTTTCTCCACCCGGTCGTCCACGGACCGGAACGGGTCCTTGCACAACACGGTGCGCTGCGCCTGGTCATTGAGCTTGAGGTGGACCCAGTCGACGGTGAAGTCCCGCCGCTGCTCCTGCGCCCGGCGGATGAAGTCGCCGCGCAACCGCGCCCTGGTGGTCTGCGGGGGCACCGACTTGCCCTCGAAGATCTTCAGGTCGTTGCAGATCCGGGCGGCCTGTCCCTTGCGCTCCAGCAGGTAGTAGAGCCCGCGCCTGCGGTGGATGTCGTGGTAGGCGAGGTCTATCTGGGCGACGCGCGGATGCGACATGGTCATGTTGTGCTTGGCCCGGTACCGCTCGAGGAGCTTGTACTTCATGACCCAGTCGATCTCGGTGCCGATCCGGTCGAGGTCCTCCGCATCGATCGCGTCGAGGGTGCGGCCCCAGAGCTCCAGGACCTGCTCGACGGTGCCGGTGCGGATCCCGCGCCGCTCGACGAAGTCCACCGCCTTCTCGTAGTACTCGCGCTGGACCTCGAGGGCGGAGGCTTCGCGTCCGCTGGCCAGGCGCACCTTGCGCTGGCCGGTGATGTCGTGGCTGACCTCGCGGATCGCCCGGATCGGGTTCTCCAGGGTCAGATCGCGCATCACGGTGCCCGCCTCGATCATGCGCAGTACGAGATCGGTCGCGCCGACCTTCAGCAGCATCGTGGTCTCGGACATGTTCGAGTCGCCGACGATGACATGCAGACGGCGGTAGCGCTCGGCGTCCGCGTGCGGCTCGTCGCGGGTGTTGATGATCGGGCGCGAGCGGGTGGTGGCGGAGCTGACGCCCTCCCAGATGTGCTCGGCGCGCTGGCTGACGCAGTAGACGGCGCCGCGCGGGGTCTGCAGTACCTTGCCCGCGCCGCACAGCAGCTGACGGGTGACCAGGAACGGGATGAGGATGTCCGCGAGCCGGGAGAACTCTCCATGGCGGGCGACGAGATAGTTCTCGTGGCAGCCGTAGGAGTTTCCTGCCGAGTCGGTGTTGTTCTTGAAGAGATAGACGTCGCCCGCGATTCCCTCCTCGTGCAGGCGGCGTTCGGCGTCGACGAGCAGGCCTTCGAGAATGCGCTCGCCGGCCTTGTCGTGGGTGACCAGTTCGGTCACGTTGTCGCATTCGGGAGTTGCGTATTCCGGATGCGAACCCACGTCGAGGTACAGGCGGGCGCCGTTCCGCAGGAAGACGTTGCTGCTGCGGCCCCATGACACAACACGGCGGAAGAGGTAGCGCGCCACTTCGTCAGGTGACAGCCGGCGCTGTCCCCTGAAAGTGCACGTGACGCCGTACTCGTTCTCCAGCCCGAAAATGCGGCGGTCCATGTCTGAACATTACGCCTCACGGCCTGAGCTGAAACCGGGTTCGGCAGCACCGTTTCGATCATTTTCCGATGAGTCCGAGATTGAACCCACGATGTCCACGGTGTGGCCGGGAACTGCGAGGACCCGCTGAGTGGCCATCAGAACCAGCAGTGCGGCGATGCCTCCGGCGCCCGCGACGGCGAAGCTCCAGGCGGTCCCGCCGAGCTCGACCGCGGGGCCCGCGACGGCCGTGCCGACCGCGGCGCCGACGCCGAAGGTGGTCACCAGCCAGGAGAAAGCCTCGGTGACGGTGCCGCGCGGGGCGTGCCGGTCCACGACGATGAAGGCGCAGGCGATCGCGGGCGCGAGGAAGACGCCGGAGACGGCGGCGAGCAGGGTCATGGCGAGAACGCCGGGCGTCAGCGCGAGCGGCAGATAGCCGAGGGCCAGGAGGGCGACGATGGCCCGCAGCCGGCGCTCGGGGGCTCCGGCCCACTGCCGCATGCCGTAGACCACGCCGCCGATCAGCGCGCCCAGCCCGAGTGCGGCCATCAGCCAGCCGTACACCGACGCACGGCCGTGGTCGTCGGCGTACGCGACTCCGGCGACCGTGATCGAGCCGAGCGCGAGACCGACGAAGAAGAAGGACCCGAGGAGCGCGAGCAGGCCGGGCGAGCGCAGCGCGCCCAGCCAGTGGGCCTCGCGGGGTGCGGAGCGCCAGCGGCGGGAGGGCTCACAGAGTACGACGGACAGCGCGCCGAGCACGCCGATGGCGTTGATGACGAGGAGTGCGGCGCCGGCCGACCAGAGCGAGACGAGCGCTGTGACCAGCAACGGGCCGACGGTGAACATGATTTCCTGGGCGACGGCGTCCATGGCGTAGGCCTGGTGCACGCGCTCCTGGCGGCCGAGCACGCTGGGCCACAGGGCCCGCAGTCCGCCTTCGAGCGGCGGAGTGAACACGCCCGCGACGGCCACAGCCGCGTACGCGAGCGGCAGCACGCCGATCCCGGCGGCGGATAGCAGCACCATGCCGAGTGCCGAGACGACGGCCGCGGGAAGCTGGACCCGGGGCTGTCCGCGCAGGTCGACGGCGCGGCCGAGGAGGGGCTGGCCTATCGCGGTGGCTATGCCGTACACGGCGGCGAGCCCTCCGGCGAGGCTGTAGCTGCCGCCCTCGGCGCGGGTGAACAGGACGATTGCCACGGGTCCGGTGGCATTGGGCAGCCGCCCTATGAGCGTCCCGGTGAGCAGCCGGGCGGCATGCGGCTCCTTGAGGATGTCTGCGTAGCCGGTGGCTCCCGCCCCCATGTTCTGCCCCTCACCCCCCGCGATCGAGGTTTTACGTATAACGTCCGCCGTCATACGTACCATGTCGGCAGTCCCCGGGTCCACCGCGGACGCATGGACGGCAAGGGCTGAGGACGGCATCGATGACACACGGGTCCCCCCAGCCCGCCGGCGTGCGGCCCACCAGCCGGGATGTGGCCCGCCTCGCCGGTGTCTCGCAGGCCACCGTCTCCCTCGTACTCGGTGAGAAGTGGCGCGGGCGGGTCTCCGAGCGGACCGCCGCCCTGGTGCGGGACGCCGCCCGGGAGCTTGAGTACCGGCCCAATCTCGCCGCGCGCAATCTGCGGCTCGGGCGGACCAGGACCGCGCTGCTCGTCGTCCCCGCCCTCACCAATGAGTTCTTCGCCCGCGTCTACACGGGCGCGGCCACCGTCGCCGCCGAGCACGGCTTCGGTGTGGTGCTCTATCCCTCGCCCGAGGGCGTCGGCCCGGCCCGGGACCCCTTCGCCTCGGCGCGGGCCGCGCTCGACGGTGTGATCGCCTCCTCGATGGCCGCCGAGGCGCTGACCGCCATCCGCGGCTCCGATCTCCCGCTGGTGATGCTCGACAGCGACCCGGCCGATCCCGGGGCGGCGGCCCATGTGAACCTCGACATCGCCGACGGCATGCGGCAGATGACGGACCATCTGCTGGCCCTCGGTCACCGCCGCTTCGTCCATCTCGCCTCGGCCGTGACCTCCTGGACCTTCGACGTACGGGCCCGGGCGCTCACGACGGCTCTGCGCCGCGTCCCCGATGCCGTCGTACGGACCGTACCGGCGCCGCTGGACGTCGGCAGCGCCCGCGAGGCCACGGAGCGGGCGCTGGCCGGTCCGGGACCGCGGCCCACCGCCATCGTCTGCGACGACGACATCCTGGCCGCGGGTGCCTGCAAGGCCGTACGGCGGCTGGGCCTGCGGATCCCCGAGGACGTCTCCGTCACCGGCTTCGACGACCTCGCGCTCGCCACCGCCGTGGAGCCCGAACTCACCACGATCAGGCTGCCCGCCGAACGCGTGGGCGAGCGCGGAATGTCCGCTTTGCTCGCGGTCCTCGAAGGCCGCCCGCCCGAGGAGGGCGACCTCCCGGTCGAGCTGGTGGCGCGCGGCTCGTCAGCACCTGCCCCGGTCGGCTGACCCCTTACGTGTGGACCGCTGTCCCCTTACGTGTGGACCACGGGCAGCGCCCTTGAGACCACGACACCCGCCGTGGAACGATCACGATCATGACGAGTACGTCGGAGACCCCGATCGACGCGACGCTGATCGGGACGGTCCCTGCGACAGGCTCCGTGACACCGCTCGCCGAGGGGCGGCTCGCCGTCAGAACCGACGAGCGGCTGGAGATCCACGACGCGGAGAGCTTCCTCTCCGGGACACTCGCCCCCACCCGGTCCGTGCGGCTGCCGCCCCACTCGGCGGCGGTCCCGCTGCCCGGCGGTGCACTCGTCGTGGCCGAGGCCACGAGGGTCCGCGCGCTGGGCCCCGACGGCGCCACCCGCTGGGAGCTGCTGCACGCCCGCTGGCACGGCGGACACCGGGACGCCAGGCCTCCGGGACCGCCCGCGGTGAGCCCGGACGGCAGGCTCATCAGCGTCATCGTGCCGACGCTCGCCACCGCCGAGCGCAGCACCGTACTGATCAGTGACAAGCCGCCGCGGCACCGCTATGCGCGGGACACCCTGCTGCTGCTCGACGCCGCGTCCGGCGACGTCCGCGCCCGCCGGCCGATCGCGGCGATCTCCTCGGACGTGACGCAGCGGTGGCATCCGGAGGGCTCGCTGCTCGCGCTCTCCTGCTGGACGGCCTGGTACAGCTGGTCGACCTGGTGGATAGAGCCGCGGCACGACGGGCTGCACATCCGCGGCGGCACGTCGATGCGCGAGGTGATCGACTTCCTGCCGGACGCGTCCCGGGTGCTCACGCTGCGCCGCGCCGAAGGGATCGCGTTCAACGACGACCGTGACGAACTCGCCTCGCACGAGGTGACCGCCGACGACCCCTCGGATCTCTTCGATCTCCGTGAGCTGGCGGTCGATCGTGACCACGACGAGATCGCGGGCGCGTACCTGATCGATGCCGCGCGCATCCTGGTCACCGGCCGGATCTATCTGCCGGGGCGGCCGGTCGCGGTCCGTCACTGGCTGTGCGACGCGCTGACGCTCCGCCCGCTGGGCCGGGTGCGGTATCCGGTGGCGGTGGGCGGGGATGCGACTCCGCTCGGCGACGGCACCTGGCTCACCAGGGACCGTGAACGCCTCCACCGCTGGGCGCTTCCCTGATCCGCAGACATGGCTGCGAAGCCGGGGAGATACGGCACCGGAGCCGCCCGGCATACGGCTGCGCCCCGGTCCGCACGGGCGGTCCGGGGCGCAGCCGCGTCAGTGGTGGGAGCTCCCGGCAGGGCTACTTCCCGCCGTCCTCGGTCTCCTCGGTGTCCTCGATGTCCGACGGTGCGTCCGTCGGGGTCGACGCGGCGCCGTCGGCCTCAAGGAGACGGGCCAGCTGCCGTCCGACGATCCGCTTGAACTTGCGCTGCTGCGGTCGCGTACGGTCCAGAACCGCCACCTCAAGGCGCTCCGCGGGGATCTCCCGCTCGCTGCCGTTGCTCTGGTTGGACAGAGCCTGTACGGCCAGTTTCAGCGCCTCGGCCAGCGACATCCCGTCGCGGTGCCGCTGATCGAGGAAGGTGCTGATCTGCTCGGCGCTGCCACCGACCGCGACCGAGCCGTGCTCGTCCACGATCGATCCGTCGTGCGGCAGCCGGTAGATCTGGTCGCCGTCCGGTGTGTCGCCGACCTCGGCGACGACCAGCTCGACCTCGTAGGGCTTCTCGGCCGCACTGGAGAAGATGGTGCCCAGCGTCTGGGCGTAGACATTGGCAAGACCGCGGGCCGTCACATCGTCACGGTCGTAGGTGTATCCGCGCAGGTCGGCGTAGCGCACGCCGCCGATGCGCAGGTTCTCGTACTCGTTGTACTTACCGGCTGCGGCGAAGCCGATGCGGTCGTAGATCTCACTGAATTTGTGCAGCGCACGGGACGGGTTCTCACCGACGAAGACAATGCCGTCGGAGTACTGCAGCACAACGAGGCTGCGACCACGGGCGATGCCCTTGCGGGCGTATTCCGCCCGGTCGGCCATGGCCTGCTGGGGTGAGACATAGAACGGCGTCGACACCGGCTATCCGTCCCTTTCTGTCAGTGGCATGTTGTTCAGAAGAGGGGCCATCACAGCAGCGCGGCGCGCGGGCCGTCGGGCTGTTCGAGGCGGCGCTCCAGAATCGAGCGGGCGATCTCGGAGGTCTCGGCCTCGGTGAGCCTGCGGAAGCCCTCGTCGGTGATGGAGGTGACGATCGGATAGATCCGCCGCGCCACATCGGGGCCGCCGGTGGCCGAGTCGTCGTCGGCCGCGTCATACAGCGCCTGGACCACCAGAGTGGTGGCCTGCTGTTCCGTCATGTCGTCGCGGTAGAGCTTCTTCATCGCCCCGCGGGCGAAGATCGAGCCCGAGCCGGTGGCCGCGTACCCGTGCTCCTCGGAACGGCCGCCGGTGACGTCGTACGAGAAGATGCGCCCCTTCTCGCGGTCGACGTCGTACCCCGCGAAGAGCGGCACCACGGCCAGGCCCTGCATGGCCATGCCGAGGTTGCTGCGGATCATTGTGGAGAGCCGGTTCGCCTTGCCCTCCAGTGAGAGCTGTGCGCCTTCGACCTTCTCGAAGTGCTCCAGCTCCAGCTGGAAGAGCTTGACCATTTCCACCGCGAGACCGGCGGTGCCCGCGATGCCCACGGCCGAGTACTCGTCGGCCGGGAAGACCTTCTCGATGTCGCGCTGCGCGATCATATTGCCCATGGTCGCCCGCCGGTCACCGGCGAGCACCACACCGCCGGGGAACGTCGTCGCGACGATGGTCGTGCCGTGCGGCGCCTCGATGGCGCCCTGCACGGGCGGCAGGACCCGCTTCCCGGGCAGCATCTCCGGGGAGTGCTCGCCGAGGAAGTCCATGAACGAAGAGGAGCCCGGCGTCAGGAAGGCAGCTGGTAGACGCCCGGTGCTACGAGTGTTGGCTTCCACGCGTTTCCTTCCACGTATGCGGCTGCACGCCTTATGGCATCCGGCCGATCCCTAAACTGCCCCAGTGCGGCATTGCAGCTGAAGCACAGTACGCCTCGGACCCTACCCGTCTCGTGGTCGTGATCCACATGCTCTGCCGGAGCAGCAAGGCAGATCACGCAGACACCGCCTTGCTCGTCGATGAGTTGAGTCAACTCAGCCTGACTGAGTCCGTATTTGCGGCGGAAGTAACTGTCACGATTGCGCTGTGTGCGGCATTCGCGGCAGTAGCTCGCCCAGCCGTCCGAGGAGGTCTTGTTGCGTTCCCATTCCGTGTGCGGCTTGATCTCCCCGCACTTCGGACACCGCTTGTGGCCACGCTGCACGGGCACCTTCACCCGCACAGTGCGCCCCTTGGCCTCCTGGCGTTGCCGGTAGTACTCCGCAGAGCACTCCCGGCAGTACGCCTGGGGGCCGTCCGCCGTGGAGCTGTTGCTGGCGAATGCGTCACGGTCCAGAGTCCGTTTGCATCGCGAGCATTTCTTAGCGTGATGCAATCCGGACATTCGGTGGCTACTCGCCACCCTTCTGAACAAACGACCTCACGAAATCCTCGGCGTTCTCCTCGAGGACGTCGTCGATCTCGTCCAGTACGGAGTCGACGTCGTCCGAAAGCTTCTCCTGGCGCTCCTTGAGGTCCTCCGAGGCCTGCGCGTCCTGCGCCTGCTCCTCGACCTCCTCAGTGGAACGCGTGGCCTTCTGCTGCCCGCCGCCGGTGTCCTTGGTCGCCATATCCCTCACCCCGCTCGGTTTGCCCTGACGTGAGTTCGATCGTCAAGATCAGACCCTACAAGCAGGGCCTGACATCGGCCCCGCACTTCACTCAACGTCCGGGTACCACCTCCATGATTCCCGGACCTGAGCCGTTTCAGCCGCCCGTCAGCCGCCGGACAGCACCCGGACCAGGTCTTCCGCGGTGCGACACCGGTCAAGGAGCTCCTTGACGTGATTACGCGTTCCGCGTAGCGGTTCCAGGGTTGGCACGCGCTGCAGCGAGTCACGGCCCGGCAGATCGAAGATCACCGAGTCCCATGAGGCCGCGGCGACGTCGTCCGCGTACTGCTCCAGGCAGCGGCCGCGGAAATAGGCCCGGGTGTCCTCAGGAGGCTTCGTCCCGGCCCGTACGACGTCGGCCTCGTCCAGCAGCCGTTTCATCTTGCCGCGGGCCGCCAGGCGGTTGTACAGGCCCTTCTCGGGGCGCACGTCCGCGTACTGGAGGTCCACCAGGTGCAGCCGTGCCGCGTCCCACTCCAGGTTGTCCCGCCTGCGGTAGCCCTCCATGAGCTCCTTCTTGGCGATCCAGTCCAGCTCCCCGGACAGGCTCATCGGGTCGTTCTCGAGCCGGTTGAGCGTGTCCTCCCAGCGGATCAGGACGTCCTTGGTCTGCTCGTCGGCGTCCGCGCCGTACCGCTCCTCGACGTATTTGCGGGCCAGCTCGAAGTACTCCATCTGCAGCTGGACCGCGGTGAGTGTCCGGCCGCTACGGAGCGTGACCAGACGCTTGAGGCCGGGGTCGTGGGAGACCTGGTGGAGGGTGCGCACCGGCTGCTCGACCGCCAGGTCCACCGCGATGAAGCCGTCCTCGATCATCGACAGGACCAGGGCGGTGGTGCCCAGCTTGAGGTATGTCGAGATCTCCGAGAGGTTGGCGTCGCCGATGATCACATGGAGCCGGCGGTACTTCTCGGCGTCGGAGTGGGGCTCGTCGCGGGTGTTGATGATGGGCCGCTTCAGCGTGGTCTCGAGCCCGACCTCGACCTCGAAGTAGTCGGCGCGCTGGCTGATCTGAAACCCGTGTTCATGGCCGTCCTGGCCGATTCCGACCCGTCCGGCGCCGGTGACGACCTGCCGGGAGACGAAGAAAGGCGTCAGGTGGCGCACGATGTCCGAAAAGGCGGTCTCCCGCTTCATCAGGTAGTTCTCGTGCGTGCCGTAGGACGCGCCCTTGTTGTCGGTGTTGTTCTTGTACAGGTGGATCGGCTGGGCGCCGGGGAGCTGGGCCGCGCGCTCGGCGGCCTCCGCCATGATCCGTTCCCCGGCCTTGTCCCACAGGACGGCATCACGCGGATTGGTGACCTCGGGAGAGCTGTACTCGGGGTGTGCGTGGTCGACGTACAGCCGCGCACCATTGGTGAGGATCACATTGGCCAGGCCGATGTCCTCGTCGGTGAGCTGACTGGAGTCTGCCGCTTCCCGGGCGAGGTCGAAGCCGCGGGCGTCCCGCAGCGGATTCTCCTCCTCGAAGTCCCAGCGGGCGCGCCGCGCCCTGTGCATCGCCGCCGCGTAGGCATTGACGATCTGGGACGAGGTGAGCATGGCATTGGCGTTCGGGTGGCCCGGGACGGAGATGCCGTACTCCGTCTCGATGCCCATTACTCGCCGTACGGTCATGCGGCCCTCCTTGCCCGGCGGCGCTCCCCTCCGGGAACGGCGCTCAAGTACCGCTGTTGCTCCGGTGCGTGTGCGGTGCCCGTCCCCGCACTGCGCGACTCGGCGGTACCGAAGAGCCTAGAACGCCTCTGCGCGGGTGGGGAGATCAATTTCGTCATTGCTCCGGCTATGGCTGGACCTGTCGGGAAAACAGTCGGCTGCGGATGCCCGGCCCCCCTGCCTTCGGCGGAGGGACCTCCAGCATCCGCAGCCGGTCTGCGTCCTACAGGTACTGACCGGTGTTCGCCACCGTGTCGATGGAACGTCCGGTGTCCGCGCCCTGCTTTCCGGTGACAAGGGTGCGGATGAAGACAATCCGCTCGCCCTTCTTTCCGGAGATCCGGGCCCAGTCGTCCGGGTTGGTGGTGTTCGGCAGGTCCTCGTTCTCCTTGAACTCATCCACACAAGCCTGGAGGAGGTGGGAGACCCGAAGGCCCTTCTGGTTGTGGTCGAGGAAGGCCTTGATGGCCATTTTCTTGGCCCGGTCGACAATGTTCTGGATCATCGCGCCGGAGTTGAAGTCCTTGAAGTACAGGACTTCCTTGTCGCCATTGGCGTACGTGACCTCGAGGAACCGGTTCTCCTCGGACTCCGCGTACATCTGCTCGACGACGGACTGGATCATCGCGTGCGCCGCGGCCTCCTTGGAGCCGTTGTGTTCGGAGAGGTCGTCCGAGTGCAGCGGCAGCGAGGATGTCAGGTACTTGGCGAAGATGTCCTTGGCGGCCTCCGCGTCCGGACGCTCGATCTTGATCTTCACATCGAGCCGGCCGGGGCGCAGGATCGCCGGGTCGATCATGTCCTCGCGGTTGGAAGCGCCGATGACGATGACGTTCTCCAGGCCCTCCACCCCGTCGATCTCGGCCAGCAGCTGCGGGACGATGGTGTTCTCCACGTCCGAGCTGACGCCCGAGCCACGGGTGCGGAAGAGGGATTCCATCTCGTCGAAGAAGACGATGACCGGAGTACCCTCGCTGGCCTTCTCCCGGGCACGCTGGAAGACGAGGCGGATGTGCCGCTCCGTCTCACCGACGTACTTGTTGAGGAGCTCGGGGCCCTTGATGTTGAGGAAGTAGCTCTTCCCCGCGGGCTGACCGGTCACCTCGGCGACCTTCTTGGCAAGGGAGTTGGCGACGGCCTTCGCGATCAGCGTCTTGCCGCAGCCGGGCGGGCCGTAGAGCAGGATGCCCTTCGGCGGCCGCAGTTCGTGCTCCTTGAACAGATCCGGGTAGAGGTACGGAAGCTCGACCGCGTCGCGGATCATCTCGATCTGGCCGCCCAGACCGCCGATCTTGTCGTAGTCGACGTCCGGGACCTCTTCGAGGACGAGCTCTTCGACCTCGCTCTTGGGGATCACTTCGTAGACGTAGCCGGAACGGGGTTCGAGCAGCAGGGCGTCGCCGGGGCGGATGGTGATGTCCAGCAGCGTGTCCGCGAGCCGCACCACCCGTTCCTCGTCGGTGTGCCCGATCACCAGGGCACGCTCGCCGTCCTCAAGGATCTCCTTGAGGGTGACGATGTCCCCGGCGCGCTCGAACTCCATGGCCTCGACCACGTTGAGCGCCTCGTTGAGCATGACTTCCTGGCCGCGCCGGAGCTCTTCGAGCTCGACGCTGGGGCTGACGTTCACCCGGAGCTTGCGGCCCCCGGTGAAGATGTCGCACGTGCCGTCCTCGTTCGCCTGCAGGAAGACACCGAAGCCGGCCGGCGGCTGTGCGAGCCGGTCGACCTCCTCCTTGAGGGCCACGATCTGGTCGCGGGCCTCGCGGAGCGTATTGGCGAGCCGCTCGTTCTGTGCGGACACGCCGGCCAGATTTGTCTGCAACTCGACGATCCGCTCTTCGAGAATCCTCGTATGACGCGGAGAGTCGGCGAGCTTGCGGCGCAGGACGGCGATTTCCTGCTCGAGATAGGCAACCTGGCCGGCTGGGTCTTCAGACCCCCGCCCCGGCCGGATGCCGCGGTTGATGTCGTCGTCGTGGGCTGCCACGGTCCTCACCTCCTCCAAGGGGAGCTGGACGCTTCCTGACCCTACCTGGGTGGGTGGTGATTGAAACCCCTAGATCACAAAGACGGTAGGGGTGTGTCCGATCTTCACCCTTGCGCTCTCCCTCACGCCAGGGGAATACCCACCCAACAACATCGGAAAGCGGGCGGAGGTATCGTCGAAGCGTTCAACACCCGTCAGGGCTGGCACGACTTGCTTCACATCGCGACACCCGACGAACGAAACGGCAGGAGATATGACCGTGCAGCACGAGACCGCCGCAGAGGGCGTCGGGGAGGCCCTTGAGGTCTGGATCGACCAGGACCTCTGCACCGGGGACGGGATCTGCGCGCAGTACGCTCCGGAGGTCTTCGAGCTCGACATCGACGGGCTCGCCTATGTGAAGAGCGGCGCCGACGAACTCCTCCAGAACCCGGGCGCCACAACGCCCGTGCCCCTGCCGCTGCTGCGGGATGTCGTGGACTCGGCGAAGGAGTGCCCGGGCGACTGCATCCATGTGCGTCGCGTTTCGGACAGGGTCGAGGTATACGGCCCCGACGCAGAGTGACGCCTTAATTACCGAGTGCTTCCGGCTGGGCGGTGCGGACGAACTTCCCGCCCCGCCACTGCCACTTGACGTTCTCCAGTTCATCGGGACAGCAGCTCGGCACGTCCGGCGACGAGTAGCCGAGCAGGGTGGCCGTAATCGCTCCGTCGCGTACAGCGAACTCCTTGACGCTCAGCTTCTGCGCGGGCTCCACCAGCGTCGCAACGACACGTGGGGGCGTCTCCCTGCCCCCGGTCAGTACGTAAATACCGCTCGGCGGGGTGCCGGAGCCGGCGTCGCAGCGGGCCACGGCCACCGTCTCGAGGCCGCCGTCGCCGTCGAGATCGCCTGAGCCCTGCTTCGTCACCACGCTCTTCACGCCGCCGCACTGCAGCGGGAGCACAACTGCTGCCGGGTCGGGCGCGGGGGCCGCGGCGGTCTCCGTCTGCGGCGGGCCGGCCTGGGATGCGGTCGCGGACTTGGGCTGCAGCAGTCCGGCAGCCGCGATGACTCCGGCCATCGCCGTGGCCGTGGCGAGCCAGTGCACCGGTCGGGCGTGGGTGTGCGCAAGGTCCGGGACGGCCGAGGTCTGCACGCGGGAAGTCTCCTGTGAAGGCGGTGCCGGTGGGGGTGCCTCGCATCGTGCCATACGTCACAGCAGGAGCGGAACAGCAGGGTCCGACTGTGTGCTTCAAGAAGCGGTCAACAAAAGGATGCCGCCGCCGAGTTCCCTTTGTGTCGAGGGAACTCGGCGGCGGCTTCGGTGCGTTGGGTAAGTGTCAGCCCTTGTCCGGAACGTCAGCCTTTGTTGGGGCCTTCGTAGTCCTCGCCGTACGCGCCCTTGGCGGGACGGCGGCGGCGCATCGGGGGCTCGACTCCGTCGGCGAGGCGACGAGCGGTGACGAGGAATCCGGTGTGGCCGATCATCCGGTGATCCGGGCGGACGGCAAGTCCCTCGACGTGCCAGTTTCGGATCATCGACTCCCACGGCTGCGGCTCGGCGAAGCAGCCGATCTCGCGGATGGACTCGACGGTGCGCGCGAGCTGGGTGGTGGTCGCCACGTAGCAGCAGAGGATGCCGCCGGGGACGAGAGCCTTGGAGACGGCCTCCAGGCACTCCCACGGGGCGAGCATGTCCAGGATCACGCGGTCGACGTCCGCGTCGGTCAGATTGTCCTGGAGGTCGCCGACGGTGAGCTGCCAGGCGGGGTGCGGGCCGCCGAAGTAGCGCTCCACGTTCTGCTGGGCGATCTCGGCGAAGTCCTCGCGGCGCTCGTAGGAGTGCAGCATGCCGTGGTCGCCGATGGCGCGCAGCAGGAAGGCGCTGAGCGAGCCGGAGCCCACCCCCGCCTCGACGACGCGCGCGCCGGCGAAGATGTCGGCGAAGGCCAGGATCTGCCCCGCGTCCTTGGGGTAAACCACGGCGGCGCCGCGGGGCATGGACAGGACATAGTCGGGGAGCAGGGGGCGCAGCGCGAGGTAGGCGACGTTTCCCGTGGTACGGACAACACTGCCCTCGGGAGCGCCGATCAGCTCGTCGTGCGGGAAGGAACCCTTGTGGGTGTGGAAATTCTTCCCGGCCTCGAGCGTGAACGTGTAGTGGCGTCCCTTGGGGTCGGTGAGCTGGACCTGGTCCCCGACCTTGAAGGGCCCGCGTCGGCGGGCGGCACCGGTCGGTTCGGACATGTGACCAGCCTACCGGCCCCGACCGGGCCCCGGTGACCACGCGAAGCCTGCCGGACGGCCCCGCCCCCGCGGCTGGTGAGCCCGGCCGCTGTCCCCGAACCTCGGCGCCCTGCCCCGGCCGCCCGACGAGTGAGCCGAGCCCTCGCCGCCCGTGGGCCTGGCCCGACCCGAGCCCTCCCTGCGCGATCACCTCGACGGCGAGTGAGCCGAAGGGGCGCGCGGGTGTCGAAAGGGAGAGCGCGCGGAGGCCGCGAGGAACGAGTGGCTGAGCACGGTCGACCGTCGACAGACGCTAAAGCGCCCCGGAGGAGAACCGAGCCCTAAGAAGGAGTCGGCCGGGCCATCGCGGCCACGAAGGCGCGCTCCACGTCCGCCGTGGACAGCACGCCGTAGATCTCGCCCGTCTCCTCCACCACCAGGTACTCCGTCGCCGGCGACGCCCTCAGCTTGTCCAGAAGCGCCTCGCCCGCCAGCTCCGCGGAGACCCTCATCCCCTCGGTGAGCTCCTGAGCCAGACCGCTCACCGCGACCCACGGCCGACGGTGTTCCGGGACGCCGACGATGGCCGTCTCGCGGACGAGAGCCTTCGGGTCGCCATGCCCGTCGACGACGACCAGCGCACGGGCTCCGGCCTCGTTCGCCCGGCGCAGGGCCTCCGAGAGCGGGGTGTCGGACTCGACGGGGACAGCGCGCCTGGTGAGCGTACGGGCCTCCAGTTCGGGGAGGTGTTCGCGCAGCCGTGCCATGCGCAGGCTGTTGCCCGCGCCGGTCCAGATGATCGCGGCGAGGATCGCGGCGAGCAGCGCGTCCGTGACCGTCTCCATGCCTCCGATGTCCTCGGTGGCATTGCCGAGCGCGCCGGTGTGGGTGAGCAGCGGCAGGCCGATCAGAACGGCGACGGCCAGCGCCCGGCCCACCCAGGCCGCGGCGACCGTGCCGCTCATCGGCTTGCCGGTGATCTTCCAGACGACGGCGCGCAGCATCCGGCCGCCGTCCAGCGGCAGCCCGGGCAGCAGGTTGAACGCGGCGACGATCAGGTTGGAGATCATCAGCCCGGCGAGCAGCACGCCGGGAACCGTGCCGGGCTTGACCGCCTGCATGCCCAGATAGAAGACGCCCGCGAGGACGAGTGAGAGCAGCGGCCCGACGAAGGCCAGGACGAACTCGCGGCCCGGCGTCTCGGACTCCTTCTCGATCTCCGAGACCCCGCCGAAGAACTGGAGCTGGATGCGCCGCACCGGCAGTTTGAAGCGCAGCGCGGCGACGGTGTGGGCCAGTTCGTGGACGAGTACGGAGGCGTAGAAGGCGACCGCGAAGAAGAGGGAGACGAGATAGCGCACGCCGCCGAGCTCGGGCAGCACCCGGTCGAGCTGACCCCCGAAGACCCAGGTGATGAGGGCCGCGACGATGAACCAGCTGGGGGCGACATAGACGGGCACGCCGAAGGGACGACCCATCAGAATGCCGCCGCCGGGGCCGTCGGAGCGTCGCGGTTTGCCGCCGTCGGGGCTCGCTCCTCCCGCAGTGGACCGCGGTCGCTCGCGCTCACCGCTCGTGTCGTCCTCGTTCACGGGATCCTTTCGTTGCGATTGCGCCGCTCGCTCGATCCTGCAGTGCGCACGGTCTGACGTCGATGGTATTCCGCTCGCTGTCAGTGGCGGGCCGTAGGGTCTGTGCCATGAGTACGAGTCAGCAGCCCAGTTCGCTCTCGCCGTCGCGAGCGAGCGACTTCATGCAGTGCCCCCTGCTGTACCGGTTCCGGGTGATCGACAAGCTGCCCGAGAAGCCCAGTGAGGCGGCTACCCGCGGCACGCTGGTGCATGCGGTGCTGGAGCGGCTCTTCGACGCCCCGGCGGCGGAGCGGACGGCTCCGCGTGCCAAGGCGCTGATCCCGGGCCAGTGGGACCGGCTGCTGGAGACAAAACCGGAGCTGGGCGAGCTGTTCGCCGAGGACGCCGAGGGCGAGCGGTTGACGCGCTGGCTGGGCGAGGCGGAGCAGCTGGTGGAGCGGTGGTTCTCGCTGGAGGACCCGACCCGCCTCGAGCCCGCCGAGCGGGAGATGTTCGTCGAGACGGAGCTGGAGTCGGGGCTGCGGCTGCGCGGCGTCATCGACCGCGTCGATGTGGCGCCCACCGGCGAGGTCCGGATCGTCGACTACAAGACGGGCAAGGCCCCGCGCCCGGAGTACAGCGAGGGCGCGCTGTTCCAGATGAAGTTCTACGCCCTGGTGATCTGGCGCCTGAAGCAGGTGGTGCCGCGCCGGCTCCAGCTCGTCTATCTGGGCAGCGGCGATGTGCTGACATACGACCCGGCCCCGGCGGATCTGGAGCGCATGGAGCGCAAGCTGCTGGCCCTCTGGGACGCGATCAGGCTGGCCACCGAGACGGGTGACTGGCGGCCGCGGCCGACGAAGCTGTGCGGCTGGTGCGACCATCAGGCGGTCTGTCCGGAATTCGGCGGCACTCCCCCGGTATATCCGCTGAGCATCTCCCCGAGCGCGTCGGAAGAGGATGGTCAGGGCAGAATGGGCCCGGTCTAAAAAAGGAGTACCTGTGGCTATCCGCGTCCTACTGGTCGACGACCAACCGCTGTTGCGCACCGGCTTCCGGATGATCCTGGAGGCGGAGCAGGACATCGCGGTCGTCGGCGAGGCCGGGGACGGCCTCCAGGCACTCGACCAGGTGCGGGCGTTGCAGCCCGACGTGGTGCTGATGGACATCCGGATGCCCCGGATGGACGGCGTCGAGGCGACCCGGCAGATCACCGGCCCCGGGCGCGACGGCCCGGCGAAGGTGCTGGTGCTGACCACCTTCGACCTCGACGAGTATGTGGTGGAGGCGCTGCGGGCCGGCGCGAGCGGCTTCCTGCTGAAGGACGCGCCCGCCGATGAGCTGATCCAGGCGATCCGGGTGGTCGCGGGGGGCGAGGCGATGCTGGCGCCGAGCATCACCCGCAGGCTCCTCGACAAGTACGCGGGCCATCTGCCCTCCGGTGAGGAGCCGGTGCCGGACACGCTGCACACGCTGACCGAGCGCGAGGTGGAGGTGCTCAAGCTGGTCGCGCGGGGGCTGTCCAACGCCGAGATCGCCGCGGATCTGTTTGTCAGCGAGACGACCGTCAAGACGCATGTCGGCCATGTGCTGACGAAGCTGGGCCTGCGCGACCGGGTGCAGGCAGCGGTCTATGCGTATGAGAGCGGTCTGGTGCGCCCCGGCGCGCAGTAGCTCGGAGCGCCGGCCCGAAGGAGCGGCGGTGGGCTGATGCCCACCGCCGCTCGTTCGTGTTCAGCTTGCCCGGGTTACGCGCTGCCGCGTCCCAGCTCCCACAGCTGCAGGTCCGAGCTGGAGTTGAGCAACCGCTCGACGCCGGTGACACCGGTGCGGGCGGCGACGTACTGCTTGCCCTGCCACAGCGGCAGTATCGGCACGTCGGTGGCGACGATCTGCTGAATCTGCGTGAAGGCATCGGACGCGGCGGTGCGGTCCGCGACCCGCCGCGACTGCGGGATGAGGTTGCGGGCCACCGTGCTCACGTACGGGGTGTTGAGGAAGTTGCCCTTGTCCAGGAACGGGGCGATGTAGTTGTCCGGGTCCGGGAAGTCGGGGAACCAGCCGAGACCGTAGACGGCGTAGTCGCCGCGCTTCTGGGCGGGACGGAACTTGGACCACTCGGTGCCCTCGATGCTGACGTCGAAGAGCTTGGTGGAGTTCAGCTGCTCCTTGAGCGCCTCGAACTCCTTTGCCGTACCGGCACCGTAGTGATCGGTCGTGTAGTGGAGCTTCAGCTTCACCGGCGTGGTGATGTCGGCGTCGCGCAGGATTTCCGCGGCCTTCTTGCGGCTCGGCTCGCCGTACTTGTTGTAGAAGGAGTTGGTGTGCGCGGCGATGCTCGTCGGGATGAGCGAGTAGAGCGGCTCGGCAGTGGAGCCGTACACCTGGCCCGCGATGTGACCCCGGTCGACGACCGCCGCCATGGCCTGCCGTACGGCCTTGTTCTTCACCGACGGGTCATTGGTGTTGAAGCCGAGGTAACGGATCTCGAGGCCCGGCATCTCGGTGAGCTCGATGCCCTCCTTGGGGCTCTCGGACATGCTCTTGATCTGCTCGGGCGACATCGCACGGGTCATGATGTCGATGTCGCCGGACTCGAGCGCCTTGCCCATGGAGTCGGCGTCGGCGAAGGACCGCAGCTCGACCTTGTCGTTGCGGAGCTTGAGGTCACCCTTGTAGTGGGGATTCTTGCTGAAGACCACCCGGGTGATCTGGTCACCCTTGAGTTCGGTCTTCATGGTGTACGGGCCCGAACCGTCGACCTCGAAGCCCTCGCGCAGCTTGTTGCCGTCGTAGTTCTTCTTGCTGACGATGCCGGCGGCCGGCGTCGAGAGCTTGTACGGGAAGGTCGCGTCCGGCGTGGCGAGGTGGAAGACCACCTCGTCGCCGTTGGTGTCGATGGTGTCGACGTTCGAGAGCAGTGCCGCCGTGCCGTTGTCGGCGTTGATGTCCAGCACCCGCTGGATGGAGAACTTGACGTCCTCGGCGGTCACGGGAGTGCCGTCGGCGAACTTCAGCCCGTCGCGCAGCTTGCAGCGGTAGCTCTCGCTCACCTTGTCGGTGAAGCTGCAGGACTGGGCCGCGTCGGGCACCGGGTCACCGCCGCCGAGCGGGGCGTGCATCAGCGTCTGGAGGGTCTGCCGCAGCACGTTCCAGGCGCCGGTGTCGTACGCGTAGGCCGGGTCGAGGGGCGCGGGCGAGTCTTCGGTGGCGACGAACTGGTCCGTGGTGCCCACGACAATGGAAGCTCCGTCGCCGGGCCCGCCGTCCGCCGCGCCGCACGCGACGAGCACGGGCGCGAGCAGGCCGACCACGGCCGGCAGCACCAAAGTCTTACGGTTCATCCTGGACGTTCTCCTCATCGGGCACTGGGTTACAGCGATGCCTTCGGGACCTCCGTCGCGGCCGCCCGTTCGGAGCGGTGCGGTCGGACCGGGGAAAACAGAGCGATCGGCACTGTGTTCCCAATGGCTGGGTGGCCGCCGAGACAGATCGTTGAGCAACGAAGTTCTCGCGATGAGATTAGTCGGCAACGCCAGGAACGCCGGACGCGGCGAGAGTTGGAGCGTATGCGCTGAGTGATCACTTGTGTCGGCGAGTAGATGGTCACGCCATGGAATTATTCGTACAGTGCCCCATCAAGGCGGACACAAAGGAACGACCGACAGCCCTCAAAAGGGACATCGAACAGTCCGGACCAGGCAAACCAAGGGCACCCTCAGTGATGAACATCACTACCTGAACGTCCTTGACCGGATCCGGAAAAGCGTTGGCTCATGTCACGGAAAAAACACGCTCGGCTGCCCAGAGTTTCCGACGCATCCGAGAATGCACGGACAGTAAACGCATCAGTTCATCGCGGTGATGAGGGTACGCAGAAAACCAAGGTCCACTTCTTCGAGCGACCGTACGATCACTCGGCCGTCGGCAGGCGCGATCGGCGCCACGGACGGTACGGCGACGACCCGGCAGCCCGCCGCCTCGGCGGCGGCGACACCGGTCGCGGTGTCCTCGATGACGGCACATCTCGCCGGTTCGGCGCCAAGGCCCCGGGCTGCCAGCAGATAGGGGTCGGGGTGCGGCTTCGTACGCGGCACCTCGTCGCCCGCCACCGAGAGAGCGAAGTACTGGGGGCCGAGCGAGGCGAGGACCCGGTCGATGATGCGGCGGTGGGAGGCAGAGACCAGTGCGGTGGGCACATTGTGCTTGGCCAGCTCGGCGAGCAGCCTGGCGGCGCCCGGCATCAGCGGCACATCGCGCCCGATGCGGTCCTCGAAGCGTTCATTGAGCAGCACGGTCAGCTCGGCGAGCGTGATGTCGGCGCCGGTGGCCTCGATGAGATAGCCGGCACTGCGGGTCATGGGGCCGCCCACCACCACATCTCGCCAGGCCTCGTCGAGCTGATGGCCGAGATCGGCGAAGACCTGTACCTCGGCGTCCCACCAGAAGCCTTCGGTGTCCACGAGGGTGCCGTCCATGTCGAGAAAGACAGCCTGCAGGGCGGAGCCCTCGGCCGAACGGGTCATGGACGCGGGGACCGTACTGGTCATCCGGCACACCTCCACTAGGGACGAGAAGGCCGGCCGCCTTCCCAGGTGGGGAGGCGACCGGCCTGCACTGGACCGACCAGTGTACGACGTGGCCGACTATCGTGCGTTGAAGTACTTCGCTTCGGGGTGGTGGATGACGATCGCGTCGGTGGACTGCTCGGGGTGGAGCTGGAACTCCTCCGACAGCTGGACACCGATCCGCTCCGGTTCGAGGAGCGACGCGATCTTGGCGCGATCCTCCAGGTCCGGGCACGCACCGTAACCGAGCGAGAACCGCGCGCCCCGGTACTTCAGCGCGAACATGTCTTCCACATCGGCCGGGTCCTCGCCCGCGAAGCCGAGCTCTGCGCGCACCCGGGCGTGCCAGTACTCGGCCAGCGCCTCCGCCAACTGCACGGAGAGCCCGTGCAGTTCGAGATAGTCGCGGTACGAGTCCGACTCGAAGAGCTCGGCGGTGGCTTCACCGATCTTCGAGCCGACCGTGACGATCTGCAGACCCACCACATCGGTCTCGCCGGACTCTTCGGGGCGGAAGAAGTCGGCGAGGCAGAGCCGACGGCCACGGCGCTGGCGGGGGAAGGAGAAGCGGGTGCGCTCGGAGCCGTCCTCGTTGAGCAGGATCAGGTCGTCGCCCTTGGACACGCAGGGGAAGTAGCCGTAGACCACGGCGGCTTCCAGGAGATTGCGCGTGTGCAGCTGGTCCAGCCAGCCGCGCAGCCGCGGCCGGCCCTCCCTCTCCACCAGCTCCTCATAGGTCGGCCCGTCGCCGGCCCGGGCCTGCTTCAGTCCCCACTGGCCCTTGAACAGCGCGCCCTCGTCCAGCCAGGACGCGTACTCCTTGAGCTGGATACCCTTGATCACCCGGGTGCCCCAGAACGGCGGCTCGGGAATCGGATTGTCGATCGCCACATCGGAACGGGCCGCGCCCTCGGGCTCGGTGACTTCAAGGACGGGGGTGTCACGCTTGGCCACCCGGCGCTGCTTGAGTTCGGGCAGGACGGCCCCGGGGAGGCCGCGCTTCACGGCGATCAGGGCGTCCATCAGGCGCAGGCCCTCGAAGGCGTCGCGGGCGTAGCGGACCTCGCCCTCGTAGATCTCGTGCAGGTCCTGCTCGACATACGCCCGGGTCAGCGCAGCCCCGCCCAGGATCACCGGGTAGTCGGCGGCCATCTTGCGCTGGTTGAGCTCCTCCAGGTTCTCCTTCATGATCACCGTGGACTTCACCAGCAGACCCGACATCCCGATCACATCGGCCCGGTGCTCCTCGGCCGCCTCCAGGATCGCCGACACCGGCTGCTTGATACCCAGATTCACCACGTTGTAGCCGTTGTTGGACAGAATGATGTCGACCAGGTTCTTGCCGATGTCATGGACGTCACCACGCACCGTGGCCAGCACAATCGTGCCCTTGCCCTCCGCGTCCGACTTCTCCATGTGCGGCTCCAGATAGGCCACCGCGTTCTTCATCACCTCGGCCGACTGCAGCACGAACGGCAGCTGCATCTGGCCGGAACCGAACAGCTCACCGACGACCTTCATACCGTCCAGCAGCGTCTCGTTGACGATTTCGAGGGCGGGACGGATCTGGAGCGCCTCGTCGAGATCGGCCTCCAGGCCGTTCTTCTCGCCGTCGATGATGCGGCGCTTGAGGCGCTCCTCCAGCGGCAGGGCGAGGAGTTCCTCGGCCTTGCCCGCCTTCATCGACTTCATGTTGACGCCCTCGAAGAGCTCCATGAGCTTCTGCAGGGGGTCGTAGCCCTCGCTGCGCCGGTCGTGGATCAGATCCAGCGCGACCTTGACCTGCTCCTCCTCCAGCCGGGCGATGGGCAGGATCTTGGACGCGTGCACGATCGCCGAATCCAGGCCGGCCTTCACACACTCGTCCAGGAACACGGAGTTCAGCACGACGCGGGCCGCCGGGTTCAGGCCGAAGGAGATGTTCGACAGGCCCAGCGTGGTCTGCACATCGGGGCGGCGCCGCTTCAGCTCACGGATGGCCTCGATGGTAGCGATGCCGTCCTTACGGGACTCCTCCTGGCCCGTGCAGATCGTGAAGGTCAGCGTGTCGATAAGGATGTCGGACTCCAACACGCCCCAGTTGCCGGTCAGATCGTCGATGATCCGCTCGGCGATGGCGACCTTGTTCTCGACCGTGCGGGCCTGGCCCTCCTCGTCGATCGTCAGCGCGATGAGCGCCGCTCCGTGCTCGACAGCGAGCTTGGTGACCTTGGCGAACCGCGACTCGGGGCCGTCTCCGTCCTCGTAGTTGACGGAGTTGATGACCGCGCGGCCGCCGAGCTTCTCCAACCCGGCCTGGAGGACGTCGACTTCGGTGGAGTCCAGCACGATCGGCAGAGTCGACGCGGTGGCGAAACGCCCGGCGAGCTCCTGCATGTCGGCGACGCCGTCACGCCCCACATAGTCGACGCACAGGTCGAGCATGTGCGCGCCCTCGCGGATCTGGTCGCGGGCCATCTCCACACAGTCGTCCCAGCGGCCGTCCAGCATGGCCTCACGGAACTTCTTCGATCCATTGGCGTTCGTCCGCTCGCCGATGGCCATGTAGGCGGTGTCCTGGCGGAACGGCACGGTCTGGTACAGCGATGCTGCGCCCGGCTCGGGACGCGGCTCGCGCTCGGTGGGAGTCAGATCGCGTACGCGCTCGACGACCTGGCGCAGATGCTCCGGCGTCGTACCGCAGCAGCCACCGACCAGCGACAGACCGTATTCGCGTACGAACGTCTCCTGGGCGTCGGCGAGTTCGGCCGCGGACAGGGGGTAGTGTGCGCCGTTCTTGCCGAGCACCGGCAGGCCCGCGTTCGGCATGCAGGACAGCGGGATACGGGAGTGCCGGGCGAGGTAGCGCAGGTGCTCGCTCATCTCGGCCGGGCCGGTCGCGCAGTTCAGCCCGATCATGTCGATGCCCAGCGGCTCCAGCGCGGTCAGCGCCGCGCCGATCTCCGAGCCGAGCAGCATCGTCCCGGTCGTCTCGACCGTCACCGAGCAGATGAGGGGGAGGTTGGTGCCCGTGGCCTCGAGCGCCCGGCGGGCGCCCAGGATCGAGGCCTTGGTCTGCAGCAGGTCCTGGGTGGTCTCCACCAGGAGTGCGTCGGCACCGCCCGCGATCATGCCCTCGGCGTTCTGCTGATAGGCATCGCGCAGCGTGACGTACGGGGCGTGGCCCAGGGTCGGCAGCTTGGTACCGGGCCCCATCGAGCCCAGCACCCAGCGCTGCTGCCCGGTCGACGCGGTGAACTCGTCGGCGACCTCACGCGCGATCCGCGCCCCGGACTCGGAGAGCTCGTACACCCGCTCAGGAATGTCGTACTCCCCCAGCGCGGCGAAGTTCGCGCCGAACGTGTTCGTCTCGACGCAGTCCACGCCGACCTCGAAATAGGCCGAATGGACGGATCGGACGATGTCGGGGCGGGTCGCATTCAGGATTTCGTTGCAGCCTTCGAGGTTCTCGAAGTCCTCGAGCGTCGGGTCCTGTGCCTGCAGCATGGTGCCCATCGCGCCGTCGGCCACGACGACGCGCGTGGCGAGCGCCTCGCGGAGGGCTTCGATTCGGGTCCGGCTGTCAGCGGAGGGGGTCGGCAACGAGGCCATGGATGTGCTCCCAGGGATGCGACGGCTGTCGGCTTTGCGTCTTCCGGTGGAAGGCGCACGGAGTCAGCGTAACCGGGCGGTCGTCCGGGGGCGTGGCCGTCCCACGAGGCGGGACGGCATCATGTCCTCGCCGTAACTGATGACTTTCGGCCACGAAGGATTCGCGCCGCGGTGACCAAGGTCGGCATCGACCGATAGTGTTCAGCATTGTCGAACCGCAGTGGAGAAGGGCCGAGGCGATGGCGAAGAACATCCAGTCACTTGAGCGGGCAGCGGCGATGCTGCGACTGCTCGCGGGTGGGGAACGCCGGCTGGGCCTGTCGGACATCGCCTCCTCGCTGGATCTTGCCAAGGGCACCGCGCACGGCATTCTGCGCACGCTCCAGGCCGAGGGCTTCGTCGAACAGGACCCTTCATCCGGCCGCTACCAGCTGGGGGCCGAGCTGCTCAGGCTCGGCAACAGCTATCTGGACGTCCACGAGCTGCGCGCCCGCGCGCTGGTCTGGACGGACGACCTCGCGCGGTCCAGCGGCGAGAGCGTCCATCTCGGCGTGCTGCACCAGCAGGGCGTGCTCATCGTCCACCACGTCTTCAGGCCCGACGACAGCCGCCAGGTGCTGGAGGTGGGGGCCATGCAGCCGCTGCACTCCACCGCCCTCGGCAAGGTGCTCTCAGCGTACGACCCGGTGGCGCACACCGAGGTCATGGAGGTGGAGCGCAAAGCCTTCACCCTGCGGACCGTGACCGGTGTGGAGGAGTTCGAGTCGGTGCTCGACCACACCCGGGCGCGGGGCTGGGCAGCCGATCTGGAGGAGACCTGGGAGGGCGTGGCCTCGGTGGCCGCCCCGATCCACGACCGGCGCCGGATGCCGGTCGGAGCAGTCGCCATAACGGGTGCGGTGGAGCGGGTCTGCAACGCCGGAGAACTGCGATCCGAGCTGGTCGCGGCGGTACGGGACTGCGCTCGCTCGGTCTCGCGCGACCTCGGCGCCGGGCGATTCTGACCGTCCTGGCACATCTTCGGATAACGATCCGGTTTTCGGCCACCCAACCCTTGACGTGCTGTTAACCCGGGGGCAAAACTTCCGTGCATCGGTCGGCATTGTCGAACACCTAACGGCAATACGCGCTAGAGTGTCGCAATGCCAAGGGCCGGCAACGCCCTCACCTGAGGGCACGAACCACCGGAGTGACCCGGGGTTCGCCTTCCCCTGGACGAAGGACAAAGGAGTCGCGGGTGTCCAGCTCCGACATCTTCATCGGCGAGATCATTGGTACCGCCGTTCTCATCCTGCTCGGCGGTGGCGTGGTCGCCGCTGTCGTACTCAAGCGCTCGAAGGCGCAGAACGCCGGTTTCCTGGCGATCACCTTCGGGTGGGGCTTCGCGGTCATGATCGCGGTCTACATGACGGGCACACTGTCCGGAGCCCACCTCAACCCGGCGGTCACCGTCGGCATAGCGATCAAGGACGGGGACTGGAGCAACGTTCCGGTCTACCTCGCCGGGCAGCTGCTCGGCGCGATGCTCGGTGCCGCTCTGGTCTGGATCGCGTACTACGGGCAGTTCCAGGCCCACCTCACGGACCCGGAGATCATCGACGCGCCGCCGCACGAGGAAGGCCTGGTCAGTGAGCAGGCCGCGCCGAAGGCCGGACCGGTGCTCGGTGTCTTCTCCACCGGCCCCGAGGTGCGTGTGGTGTGGCAGAACCTGGCCACCGAGATACTCGGCACCACGGTGCTGGTGCTCGCGGTGCTGACGCAGGGCCTCAACGACAGCGGCAAGGGTCTGGGCGTCATCGGCGCACTGATCGTCGCCTTCACCGTCGTCGGCATCGGCCTCTCGCTCGGCGGCCCGACCGGCTACGCCATCAACCCCGCCCGCGACCTGGGCCCGCGCATCGTGCACGCCCTGCTGCCGCTGCCCAACAAGGGCGGTTCGGACTGGGGCTACGCCTGGATCCCCGTCGTCGGCCCGCTGATCGGTGGAGCCCTCGCAGCGGGCATCTACAACATCGCGTTCGCCTAAGCCCCCTCCTAGACCTGAGCAGGAGCAAAAAGTGACCGACGCACACACCGCCGGCCCGTTCATCGCCGCCATCGACCAGGGCACCACCTCCAGCCGCTGCATCGTCTTCGACACCGACGGCCGGATCGTCGCCGTCGACCAGAAGGAGCACGAGCAGATCTTCCCGAAGCCGGGCTGGGTGGAGCACGACGCCGCCGAGATCTGGACCAACGTCCAGGAAGTGGTGGCAGGCGCCATCGACAAGGCGGGCATCACCTCCGCCGATGTCAAGGCGATCGGCATCACCAACCAGCGCGAGACCACCGTGCTGTGGGACAAGAACACCGGCGAGCCCGTACACAACGCGCTCGTCTGGCAGGACACCCGCACCGACGCGCTCTGCAAGGAACTCGGCCGCAACGTCGGCCAGGACCGCTTCCGCCGCGAGACGGGCCTTCCCCTCGCCTCGTACTTCGCCGGACCCAAGGTCCGCTGGCTGCTCGACAACGTCGAGGGCCTGCGCGAGCGCGCCGAGCGCGGCGACATCCTCTTCGGCACCATGGACTCCTGGGTCATCTGGAACCTGACCGGCGGAGTCGACGGCGGTGTGCACGTCACCGACGTCACCAACGCCTCCCGCACCATGCTGATGAACCTGCACACCATGGAGTGGGACGACAAGATCCTCCAGTCGATGGAGGTACCGGCCGAGGTGCTGCCGGAGATCCGTTCCTCCGCCGAGGTGTACGGAGCCGCCAAGGGCGGCGTCCTGGACGGCGTCCCGGTCGCCTCCGCGCTCGGCGACCAGCAGGCGGCCCTGTTCGGCCAGACCTGTTTCGCCGAGGGCGAGGCCAAGTCGACGTACGGCACCGGCACCTTCCTGCTGATGAACACCGGCGACGAGCCGATCAACAGCTACAACGGCCTGATCACCACCGTCGGTTACCGCATCGGCGACCAGAAGCCGGTGTACGCCCTCGAGGGCTCGATCGCCGTCACCGGCTCGCTGGTGCAGTGGATGCGCGACCAGATGGGCCTGATCAGCACCGCGGCCGAGATCGAGACGCTCGCGCTGAGCGTCGAGGACAACGGCGGGGCCTACTTCGTACCGGCCTTCTCCGGCCTGTTCGCCCCGTACTGGCGCTCCGACGCCCGCGGTGTGATCGCCGGTCTGACCCGCTATGTCACCAAGGCGCATATCGCGCGCGCCGTTCTCGAGGCCACCGCCTGGCAGACCCGAGAGATCACCGACGCCATGACAAAGGACTCCGGCGTCGAGCTGACCGCGCTCAAGGTCGATGGCGGCATGACCTCCAACAACCTGCTGATGCAGACCCTCTCGGACTTCCTGGACGCACCGGTGGTGCGCCCGATGGTGGCCGAGACGACCTGCCTCGGCGCGGCCTACGCCGCCGGCCTTGCCGTCGGCTTCTGGCCGGACACCGACGCGCTCCGCGCCAACTGGCGCCGGGCCGCCGAATGGACCCCTCGCCTGGACGCCGACAAGCGCGACAGCGAGTACAAGAGCTGGCTCAAGGCCGTCGAGCGGACCATGGGCTGGATCGAGGACGAGGAGTAAATCGAGATGACCACCCTGCAGAGCGTCCCCGCCCTGGGGACGCACCCGGCCTCCGGCTCCCACCCGAGCCGCGCCGAAACTCGGGAGCAGCTTTCCAAGGCGACATACGATCTCCTGGTGATCGGTGGCGGCATCCTGGGCATCTCCACCGCCTGGCATGCGGCGCAGTCCGGGCTGCGGGTGGCTCTGGTGGACGCCGGCGACTTCGCCGGCGCCACCTCCTCCGCCTCCTCCAAGCTGCTCCACGGCGGTCTGCGCTATCTGCAGACCGGCGCGGTGAAGCTGGTCGCGGAGAACCACTTCGAGCGGCGTGCGGTCTCCCGTCAGGTGGCACCGCACCTCGCCAACCCACTGACCTTCTATCTGCCTGTCTACAAGGGCGGACCGCACGGCGCGGCCAAGCTCGGCGCGGGCGTCTTCGCCTACTCCGCGCTCTCCGCGTTCGGCGACGGCGTCGGCCATGTGATCAGCGCGGCCAAGGCGCAGCGTGATGTTCCGGAGCTGCGTACGGAGAACCTGAAGGCCGTTGCCGTGTACGGCGACGACCAGATGAACGACGCCCGGATGGCGCTGATGACGGTGCGTGCGGCCGTCGAGTCGGGTGCCACCGTGCTCAACCACGCCGAGGTCACCGGGCTGCGCTTCACCAAGGGCCGGGTGACGGGCGCGGAGCTCAAGGACCGCACGGACGGCACGGAGTTCGGTGTCAGCGCGCGTCTCGTGCTCAACGCCACCGGCCCGTGGGTCGACCACCTGCGGAAGATGGAGGACCCGAACGCGGCTCCCTCCATCCGGCTCTCCAAGGGCGCGCACCTGGTGCTCAAGCGCACCGCGCCGTGGAAGGCCGCGCTGGCGACCCCGATAGACAAGTACCGCATCACCTTCGCCCTCCCCTGGGAGGACATGCTGCTGCTCGGCACGACCGACGAGGAGTACGAGGGCGACCCGGCGGATGTCGCGGTCAATGACAAGGACGTCACGCAGATCCTCGACGAGGCCGCGTTCTCCATCCGCGACCAGCAGCTGTCCCGCGATCTGATCACGTACTCCTTCGCGGGTCTGCGCGTGCTGCCCGGCGGCCCCGGCGACACCTCCAAGGCCAAGCGCGAGACGGTCGTCACGGAGGGCAGCGCCGGCATGCTGTCGGTCGCCGGCGGCAAGTGGACGACCTTCCGCCACATCGGCCGTACGGTGATGAACAAGCTGGCCGCCCTGCCCGGGCAGCCGCTGTCCGAGGACATGGAGCCGATCTCGCGGCTGCCGAAGAAGCTCCCACTGCCCGGTATCTCCAACCCGAACGCGGTCGCGCACCGGCTGCTGGTCGACGGCGGCACCCCGGGCCCGCGGATGGCCGCGGACACCGCACGCCATCTGGCCACGCACTACGGCTCGCTCTCCTTCGACATCGCGCGGCTCGCCAACGACGACCCGGCGCTGGGCGAGCGGATCCACCCGGACGCTCCCGAGATCTGGGCGCAGGTCGTGTACGCACGCGACCACGAGTGGGCCGAGACGGCGGACGACGTGCTGCGTCGCCGTACGACGCTGACGATCCGGGGTCTCGCGACGGACGAGATCCGCAGCAAGGTCGAGGATCTGCTCGGCAAGAAGCCGTAGCAGCAGCGCACTTGTAAGGGGACTCTGTAAGGGGCGGTCGCCATGGCGACCGCCCCTTACTCATGCCATACGGCTGCCATACTCCGGCAACGTCCCGCGGAGAGAGTTGAAGCATGAAGTTTCAAGTGCTCTCCCTCATCAGCCACGCCCCTCATCCGCTGACGGGTGAACTCCCTTCGGCCGCCGACCGGTTCGAGGAGGTGCTTGCGGTCGGTGAAGCCGCCGAGCGGCTGGGGTATGACGCGTACGCCGTCGGCGAGCGCCACGCGGGCGCGTTCCTCTCCTCCAGCCCCAGCGTGGTGCTGGGCGCGCTCGCCGCCCGTACGACAGGGATCAAGCTCCTCACCGGCGTCACGGTCGTGGCGATCCTCGACCCGGTGCGGGTCGCCGAGGACTACGCGACGCTCGACCAGATCTCACGCGGCCGGATCGAGCTGGTCGTGGGCAAGGGCGCGGAGGCCGGGCACTTCGATCTCTTCGGCCTCGACGAGGAACGGCAATGGGATCTGCAGAAGGAGAAGTACGAGCTGCTGCGCAGGCTGTGGGGCGAGGAGAGCGTCGACTGGGAGGGCGAGTTCCGCCCGCCGCTGCGCCACGTGACGACGGTACCGCGCCCGTACGCCGGTGTGCCGCGGATCTGGCACGGCTCGGCCACCAGCCTCAACTCCCCGGAGTTGGCGGCACAGCACGGCGATCCGCTCTTCACCGCCAACGCGATCCAGCCGCGTGAGGCGTACGCGAAGCTGATCGCCCACTACCGCGAGCGCTTCGCGGCGTACGGCCACGACCCCTCCCGCGCCCATGTGGCCGCCGGCTCGGGCGGCCTGCTCGTCGCGGACACCGCCGAGCAGGCGGTTACCCGCTACAAGGGCGTGTACGAGGCGCGGGTGCGGCAGACCTTCAAGCCGCATCTGGAGGGCAGGGCGGGCTACAACACCCCTTTCCGCACCATCGAGGACGCCATCGGCGACGGGCCCCAGCTGATCGGCTCTCCGCAGCAGATCATCGACAAGATCCTCGGCTACCACGCGGTGTACCGGCACGGTCTGCAGTCGATCACCGTGGACGGTTTCGGGCTCGAGCGGGCGGAACAGATCGAAACGCTTCAGCGATTTTCCGAAGAGATCGCCCCAATCGTACGGAAGGAGGCACCGACCACGCTCTGGGACGCATAATGGGGGCCGATACATCGGATGTCTGGAGGTCGCCCATGGCTGTCACCGACGAGGCCATCGAGAAGATCAAGGGAATGATCGTCTCGGGTGCGCTGCGCCCCGGCGACCGCCTCCCCAAGGAGAGCGAGCTCGCCGCGGAGCTGGGCCTGTCCCGCAATTCTCTGCGCGAGGCGGTGCGCGCGCTGTCGCTGATCCGCATCCTCGACGTGCGGCAGGGCGACGGCACGTATGTCACCAGCCTGGACCCGCAGTTGCTGCTCGAGGCCCTGAGCTTCGTGGTGGACTTCCACCGGGACGACACGGTGCTCGAGTTCCTCGCCGTGCGCCGCATTCTGGAGCCGGCCGCGACCGCGATGGCCGCGAGCCGGATCAGCGAGGGCGAACTGGATGTGCTGAGCGCCCAGTTGGACGCGCTCGGCCCGCTGCCCTCGGTGGAGGAGCTGGTCGCCACCGACCTCGAGTTCCACCGCGGCATCGTGCAGTCCTCGGGCAACTCCGTGCTCTGCTCACTACTGGACGGCCTCTCCGGGCCGACGACCCGGGCCCGGGTCTGGCGCGGCCTGACCCAGGAGGACGCGGTCAGCCGCACGCTCCACGAGCACCGGGCGATCCTGTCGGCACTGCGGGACCGGGACGCGGAGGCGGCGCGGTCGTGGGCGACGGTGCATATCGCCAGCGTCGAGCAGTGGCTGAGGTCCACGCTGTAGCGCCTGCGGCGGGCCTGTACCCCCACCCGCCCTCGCTCTAGTCCTGCTTCTCTCCGCTCGCGAACCGCGAGATCACCAGCGCCACAATGATGATCGCTCCGTTCAGGAACTGGTTCCACAGCGCCGGCACCCCACCCAGCGTCATCACATTGACAACGAGTTGGAGCGTCAGCACCCCGGTCAGCGCACCGAACAGCGTGCCCCGCCCGCCCTTCAGGCTGATGCCGCCGATCACCGCCGCCGCGAACACCTGGAAGATCCAGCCGTTCCCCTGCGTCGCCGCCACCGAACCGTAGTGGCCCGTGTAGAGGACGCCCGCGAACTCCGCCAGCAGCCCACCGATCGCCAGCACGATCCAGGTGATCCGGTCCACCCGGATACCCGCGGCCCGTGCCGCCTCCGGGTTGCCGCCGATCGCGTACAGCGCCCGTCCGTGCCGCAGATACGCCAGCGCCGTGCCGCCGAGAGCGAACAGCGCCAGACAGATCCACACCGCGGCCGGCGCGCCGAGCCAGTCCGTCTTGCCGAGGTAGCGGAAGGACTCCGGGACATCGGTGATCGACTTGCCCTCGGTGATGCCGATATGGAGACCGCGGAGCATGGTCAGCATGCCGAGCGTGGCGATGAAGCCGTTCACGCGCAGCTTCAGCATCAGAAAGCCGTTGATCGCGCCGATCGCCATGCCGACCAGCAGGCATACTGGTATCGCCATCCAGACCGGCAGCAGTTCTAGCCCGGCGAACCGGCCCCCGGAACTCGGCAGCACCAGCCACATCGCGATGACCGGCGCGATGCCGATCGTCGACTCCAGCGACAGGTCCATCCGGCCGCAGATCATGATCAGCGCCTGCCCGAGCACCAGCAGGCTCAGTTCGGAGGACTGCTGGACCACGCTGATCAGGTTGTTGGAGGTGAGGAAGACCGGCGAGACGATGAAGCCGATCACCATCAGCACCAGGATCACCGGCACCAGCGAGAAGTCGCTCCACCGGATCAGCCGCAGCCTGCCGCGCGGGCTGTCGTTCGTGGTCTCGTCGGCCGTCAGGGGCCGTATCGTCCCGGTCATTCCCGCTCCCCCACACCTTCCATGGCGGCGACCAGTTCCCGGTCGGTCCACCCGCTCCCGAACGTCGCGACGACCCGCCCGTGGAAGAGGGCGAGCACCCGGTCGCAGACCCGCAGATCGTCCAGCTCGTCCGAGACGATCACGGCCGCGCTGCCCTCGTCGGCCACCCGTCGTACGACCGAGAGCAGCGAGTCCTTGGACTTCACGTCCACTCCCGCGGTGGGCCGCAGGGCCACCAGCGCGCTCGGCCCCCGGGCCAGCGCGCGGGCGACCACGACCTTCTGCTGATTGCCGCCGGAGAGAGAGCGGACGGGCTGCTCGGGCCCCTGCGTCTTGATGTCGAGCGACGAGATCATGGACTGGGCGAATTCCCTGGTACGAGACGGCAGTACGGTCCCCCAGGGGCCCAGCTGGTCGGTGACCGTGAGGGTCGCGTTCTCGGCGACGCTGCGGTCCACGACCAGGCCCTGGCGGTGGCGGTCCTCGGGGATGTAGCCGATGCCGGCGTCGAGCGCGTGCGGGACGCTGCCGGGCTTCACGTCCCGGCCGCGTACGGTGATCCGCCCCGCGCTCGCCCTGCGCATGCCGACCAGGGTCTCGCCGAGTGCGGTGTTGCCGCTGGCCGTGGCCCCGGCCAGACCCAGCACCTCGCCGGGACGCACCTCCAGGTCGAGCGGCTCGAACTCCCCCTCCAGCGCAAGTCCTTCGGTGCGCAGTACGGGCTTCGCGTCGCGGGCCGGCCCGATGGGCGCGTGCCAGGCCGAGGGGCGGCCGCGAGTGGATTCCCCGGTCATCGCGGCGACCAGCTCGTCCTTGGAGAGTTCGGCGACGGGCGCGGTGACGACATGGCGGGCGTCGCGGTAGACGGTGACGGCGGTGCACAGGTCGTACACCTCCTGCAGATGGTGGGAGATGAACAGGAACGCCACCCCCTCGCTCTGCAGCTCGCGCAGCTTGGTGAAGAGCCGCTGGATGCCGCGGGCGTCGAGCTGGGCGGTGGGCTCGTCAAGGATGATCAGGCGTGCGCCGAAGGACAGGGCGCGCGCGATTTCGACGAACTGCCGCTGTTCGACGGCGAGATCCTTCGCCCGGGCACCGGGGTCGACACTCACCCCGTACCCGGCGAGCAGTTCCTCGGCGCGCTGCCGCAGCCGCCGCCAGCTGATGAGACGGCTGCCCTTCTCGAAACGGTTCAGAAAGAGGTTCTCGGCGACGGTCAGATCGGGGACCACCATGGACTTCTGGTAGACGCAGGCGACCCTGGACTGCCAGGCCGCGGTGTCCCCGAAGGCGGGGGCGGGCTCGCCGCTGAAGGTCACCGTGCCCGCGTCCGGCTTGTGCAGTCCGGTGAGGACGCTGACGAGGGTCGACTTGCCCGCGCCGTTGCGCCCGACGAGTGCGTGCGACTCGCCGGGCACGACGGTCAGCCGGACACCGTCGAGCGCCACGGTCGGACCGAAGCGCTTGACGATGCCTTCCGCCTGGACGGCGGCGGGTGTGGTCCGGTGCGCCACGGCTAGCTCTTCTTCTTCAGCTGGTTGGCCCACAGCTTCGGGTCGTCCACGTTCTCCTTGGTCACCAGCGGCGCGGGCAGCTGGTCCTCGAACCCGCCCGGGATCTTGATGATGGTGGAGTCGTGGTCGGTGGCGCCCGCCGTGAAGGTCTTTCCGTCCAGGGCGGCCTTGGCGTAGAACAGCGCGTACTTGGCGTACAGGTCGGCGGGCTGGGAGACCGTGGCGTCGATCTTCCCCGACTTGATCGCGTCCAGCTCCTCCGGGATGCCGTCGTTGGAGATGATCGTGATGTGGCCGGGGCTGCCGGGGGCCACGAGCCGCTTCTTCTGCTCCAGGAGAGCGAGGGTGGGCTGCAGGAAGACACCGCCGGCCTGCATATAGATGCCGTTGATGTCGGGGTGGGCGGCCAGCGTGGACTGGAGCTTGGCGGAGGCGATGTCGCCCTTCCAGTCGGTGGCCAACTCGAAGACCTGGATGCTGGGGAAGTTCTTGTCCATGCAGGACTTGAAGGCCTCGGAGCGGTCACGGCCGTTGATGGAGGACAGGTCACCCTGGAACTCCACGACCTTGCCCTTGCCCTTCAGTTGCTCACCGAGGTACGTGCAGGCCTTCTCGCCGTACGCCCGGTTGTCGGCCCTGACCACCATGTAGATCTCGCCCTTGTCGGGCCGGGTGTCGACGCTGACGACCGGGATCTTCTTCTCCGACAGGTTCCGCAGCGACTCCGCTATCGCCCCGGTGTCCTGCGGGGCGATGACGACGGCCTTGGCGCCCTGGTCGGTGAAGGTCTGGACGTTGGCGACCAGCTTGCCGATGTCGTTCTGCGAATTGGTCAGGGACAGCGCGTCGACCTCGCCGTCCTTGACGCCCTTTTCCATGTACTGCTGGTACGAGTTCCAGAAGTCGCTGTCACTGCGCGGCAGATCGATGCCCACCTTGCCACCGCCGGACCCGCTGTCCGATGCACGGTTGCAGCCCGCCAGGGCTGTTACGGCCAGCAGCACCGCGCAGGCCGCGGCACTTGTCGTACGCACTCTCATTGTCCCGTCCTTCGGTGGGTGTCGGCTCTCAGGTGGCGGGACGCAGGCGCAGGCCCTGCATTCCGCCGTCGACCGCGAGTGCCGTTCCCGTGACGGCGGCTGCGGCGGGGCTGGCGAGATACACGATGGCCGCGGCGACCTCGTCCGCAGCGACCAGCCGTCCGGTGGGCTGGCGGGCCGCCAGGGCGGCGCGCTCGGCCACGGGGTGGTCGGCCTGGTCGAGCAGGCGTCCGATCCACGGGGTGTCTGCGGTGCCGGGGTTGACGCAGTTGACGCGGATGCCCTCGCGGACGTGGTCGGCGGCCATTGCGAGGGTGAGGGAGAGGACCGCACCCTTGCTGGCGCTGTAGAGGGCGCGCTGGGGCAGTCCGGCGGTGGCGGCGATGGAGCAGGTCTGGGTGAGGGAGACGTGGCCCGGGCGTTCGCCGGCCGCTCGGCGCAGATGGGGCAGGGCATGCCGGGCGACGCGCACCATGCCGAGGACGTTGATGTCGAGTACGCGGTGCCACTCCTCGTCGGCGTTGTCGGCGACGGTGCCGATCGCCCCGATTCCGGCGTTGGAGACGACGGTGTGCAGGGCGCCGAACTCCGCGGCGGCCCGCTCCACGGCGGCGTGCACGGCCGCGTCGTCGGTGACATCGGCCTTGAGCGCGAGGGTGCCGTCGGGTGCTCCGGCACTCTCGCGGTCGAGTACGGCGACCTGGGCGCCACGGCTGAGCAGCAGCGCTGCCGCAGCGGCCCCGATGCCCGAGGCGCCGCCCGTCACCAGCGCGGACAGCCCCTCGAAGTCCCTTGGCCGCGTCATGAGTTGACCTCCTCGGTGGTACGGCGGGCCTGCCAGACCGGCCCCTGCGGATAGCGGTGGGCGGCGAGTGAATCCGGCAGCATGCGGGCCGAGAAGCCGGGGGCGCGCGGGGCGACATAGCGCCCGGACTCAATGACCGCCGGGTCGGCGAAGTGCTCGTGGAGGTGGTCGACGTACTCGATGACCCGGTCCTCCCAGCTGCCGGAGACGGCGACGTAGTCGAACATGGCGAGATGCTGGACGAGCTCGCACAGCCCTACTCCGCCGGCGTGCGGGCAGACCGGGACCCCGTACCTGGCGGCGAGCAGCAGGATGGCGATGTTCTCGTTGACGCCTGCGACACGCGCGGCGTCGATCTGGACGAAGTCGACCGCTCCTGCCTGGAGCAGCTGCTTGAACACGACGCGGTTGGCGACGTGTTCGCCGGTGGCGACCTTGACCGGCTGGCCCGCGCGTACAGCGGCGTGGCCGAGGATGTCGTCGGGGCTGGTCGGCTCCTCGATCCAGTGCGGCTCGTAGGGGGCGAGCGCCGTCATCCAGCGCACCGCGTCGGCGACGTCCCAGCGCTGGTTGGCGTCCACGGCGATGCGTACGGAGGGTCCGACGGCGGCGCGGGCGAGCTTCATGCGACGGATGTCGTCGTCGATGTCCCCGCCGACCTTCAACTTGATCTGGTGGAAGCCGTCGACGACGGCCTCCTTGGCCAGCCTGACGAGCTTCTCGTCGGAGTAGCCGAGCCAGCCGGGCGATGTGGTGTAGGCGGGATAACCCTGCAGCCGCAGCCGCCGGGCCCGTTCGGCCCGGCCCGGTTCGGCCCTGCGCAGGATGGCCAGGGCCTCATCGCGGGTCAGGACGTCGGTGAGATAGCGGAAGTCGACAAGCGAGACGAGTTCCTCGGAACTCATCGAGGCCAGGAATTCCCACACGGGTTGTCCGGCGCGCTTCGCCGCCAGGTCCCAGGCCGCATTGACGACCGCGCCGGCCGCCATGTGCATCACTCCCTTCTCCGGACCGAGCCAGCGCAGCTGCGAGTCATGGGTGAGGTCGTGATGGAGGGCGGCGAGATCGGCTGCCGCACGAGGGGCCGGACGCCCGACGACATGGGGCCGCAGCGCCTCGATGGCGGCGGCGATGACATCGTTGCCGCGCCCGATGGTGAAGCAGAAGCCATGTCCCTCGGCCCCGTCGCTGGCACGTATCACCACATAGGCGGCGGAGTAGTCGGGGTCCGGGTTCATGGCGTCGGAGCCGTCGAGCTGTTCCGAGGTGGGGAAGCGGATGTCATGAACCTCGAACTCCGTGACGCTCCGACTCATGCGCGCACCCCCGGGAAGAACATCGGACCTCTCGCGGTCATCCGATGTATAGCGCCGTTCGAGCGCCAGCGTCCAGGGCAGGGACGAAACTTCCCCCTCACAGCTCGGATGAATCGACGGCCGAGTGCGGGGTTCTCCGACGTATGCCCTATCGCGCGGAAGTTCACCCGGCCGTGCAAGGGGGCTGCGGCCGGGCGCCTGGTAAGCCGTAAGGTTGGGGCGTAGACAAGGGAACTTCGGAAGGAGGCACTGGGTGATCGAGCTCGAGGGGGTTCCCGAGCTGATCGACCCGGTCATGGTGGCCGCGTTCGAGGGCTGGAACGACGCCGGCGACGCCGCCTCCACCGCGGTCGCACACCTGGACCGGGAATGGAAGGGGGAGGTGTTTGCGGCGCTCGACGCCGAGGACTACTACGACTTCCAGGTCAACCGGCCCACGGTGTGGCTGGACGGCGGGGTACGGAAGATCACCTGGCCCACCACCCGGCTCTCCGTGGTCCGCATCGGCGGCGACAAGCCGCGCGACCTGGTGCTGGTGCGCGGCATCGAGCCGTCCATGCGCTGGCGCTCGTTCTGCAACGAGATTCTGGGCTTCGCCCATGAACTGGGCGTGGAAATGGTGGTGATCCTGGGCGCACTGCTCGGCGACACCCCGCACACCCGGCCGGTTCCGGTCAGCGGGATCACCTCCGACCCGGATCTGGCACGGACCATGGATCTGGAGGAGACCAGATACGAGGGGCCCACCGGAATCGTCGGAATCCTCCAGGAGGCGTGCACGCACGCGGGTGTGCCTGCCGTGAGCCTGTGGGCCGCGGTGCCGCACTATGTGTCCCAGCCGCCCAATCCGAAGGCGACGCTGGCGCTGCTCAACCGTCTCGAGGACCTGATCGGCCTGCGCATTCCGCTGGGCGAACTGCCCGAGGACGCCCGGGCGTGGCAGCTGGGGGTGGATCAACTGGCCGCCGAGGACAGCGAAGTGGCGGAGTACGTCCAGACGCTGGAGGAGGCGCGGGACACCGCTGAGCTTCCCGAGGCGTCGGGCGAGGCCATCGCCCGCGAGTTCGAACGGTATCTGCGGCGGCGGGACGGCGGTCCCGGCCATGCGACGGAGAGCGGCGACGGGGGCTCGTATCTGCGCGACACGTCCAGCGGGCGCTCCAGGCCACCGATGCCGCCACGCCCGGATCCGGAGACGGACACCGGGGCCGAGACCGAGGCGGACGACGAAGATTCCTCGGACGACTGAGGTACGGGTGTGCGGAGCGGGGCGGCGCCTGATGGGCGCCGCCCCGCTCCGGCTCAGCGCTTGATCTGATCCACCGCGACCGCGTCGTACGTCGTGTCGGGTGTCGGCTCCACATCGAAACGCGCATTGGGCAGATAGATCCGGTCGCCCCAGGCGGCAGCCGTGGTGGGGATCTTGAAGCGCTCCGGATCGGTGATGCGCGCGATCGCCGTGCCGCGGGTGCCCGACTCGTTGAGGCGCAGCACATCGATGGCGTTCTGTGCCTGCTGTACGACATAGAGGGTGCGCCCCAGCAGCAACAGGCCGTCGCCGTTGGGGAGTTTGGTGTCACCGATGTCGACGCGGCGTGCCACTCCGGTGCGCGGGTCGACGCGCATCAGTCCCCCGCCGCCGACCACCGTATTGACCAGGAGCAGAGCGCTGCCGTCCGGTGTGCGCTCGATGCCGTTGGCCGTGAAGCTCGGGCCCTGCTGCCAGTCGCCCGTCAGCGGGACAGTCGTCACCTCGTCGCCCGGCTCGTCGTGCCGGCCGAGCGGGAGCCGGTAGGCCTGCGGTTTGAAGGAATCGGTGAACCAGGCGGCACCCGGCGTAAGGATCACATCGTTGACCATCGTGCCGTCCGAGCCGACGGTGAAGGTCTTCAGCAGCTTCCCCGAACGGGCATCGGCGACCCGGATCTCCCGGCTCACCCCTCCACTCAGAAACAGCAGCCGCTCGCGCCGGTCGATTTTGAGTCCGACGACGGGATGCCCGGCCCCGGGGCCGTGGCTGATGACGCGTCCGGTACCGGTGGCCAGGCTCGCTCGGTACACATCGCCATTGGCGAGCGACCCGAAGTAGGCGTACGGAGCAACCCCGATGGCGATGCCCTCGGGCTGGAAGCCGTTCGGCAAGGGGAATTGCCTGGGCCATCTCTGCCCGGTGGATCCGGCCGCCCGGGCGACCCCGCCCAAGGGGGCCAGGAGAGCGGCGCCACCGAGGGCCGCGACCGCGCCCAGAACTTCTCTACGTGCGAAGGAGCGTTGCATGGTGCGTCCTTCCGACAAATGTTCTGTAGACGCTCCCACCTCAACACATGCCAGGTGACTCCGCAGTGTCTGGCCGAATTATGTGGTGACATCTCCTTCAAGCCGAATTGCCCGGGCTTCCCAATTGCCTTGCGTTTCAAACGTATTTCACGTAAGCGGGGTGGACGTACGGCCCTGACGGGAGCAGGGTGGCCACCACGGCACGACACGGAGCACGGCACGAAGGGAGCGGTCCCAGCGATGACCGATCAGGCACTCCCGGGCCGGGGCCCAGGAACCACGGGCCCCGGACCCGACGGAGCTGGATTCACCTATCGAGGAGCCGAGCCGGAGCTGATCGTCGTCGCCCGGGCCGAGGCCCGGCTGCGCGCCGGCACGGAAGGCGTACGATCCGCCTCCGGCACGGACATCTCCGCCCTGAACATGTTCCTCAGCGACGAACAGCTCACTCTGGAGCCGGTGTTCGGCAATGAGGAGCGGACCCGGTCGGCCCTGCCCTCGCAGCCGCCGGGACCGGCCGGCGGCCGGGGCGCGATACCGGACCTCTCGCTGTTCTACCGGGTACGGGGCGGGAGCGACCGGGCCCAGGAACTGACCGCCCGTCTGGCGGCGCTTCCCGAAATCGAGACGGCGTATGTCAAGCCCGGCGCCGTGCCCGCCCGCGCGCCGCAGGGCGCACTGCCGGACGAGGCCAAGCGGCTGAAGGAAGGCGCACCCGCGACCCCCGACTACACCGGCCGCCAGGGCTATCTGCTGCCCGCGCCCGACGGCGTGGACGCGTACTGGTCCTGGCAGCGGCCGGGCGGCTCCGGGCAGGGGATCACTGTCGTCGACGTCGAGGGCGCCTGGCAGCTGGGGCACGAGGACCTGGCGGACAAGCTGGCCGGCATCGTCGTGGGCAATCCGGTCCAGGACATCGCCTGGCGCAACCACGGAACGGCGGTCCTCGGCATCATCGGCGGCGACCGGGACGAGAAGGGGATCACCGGGATCGCGCCCGAGGCGGTGACCGCGGCGGCATCGTTCCAGGGCATCGGGTCCGCCGCGGCCATCCACGCCGCGGCCGAACGGCTCTCGCCCGGCGACATCCTGCTGGTCGAACTCCACCGGCCGGGACCGCGGTTCGACTTCGAGACCCGCGACGACCAGCGCGGCTACATCGCGCTCGAGTGGTGGCCGGACGACTATGCCGCGATCCGCTGGGCGACCGGGAAGGGCGTCCTGGTCGTGGCGGCCGCGGGCAACGGCGGCGAGAGCCTGGACGACGCGGTGTACGAACGCAGGCCCGACGAGTTCCCCGAGTGGTGGCGCAACCCCTTCAACCCGTCGAACCAGTCCTCCGGAGCGATCCTCGTCGGAGCGGGCGCTCCCCCGCCCGGGACGCACGGCCGCGACCACGGTCCCGACCGCTCGCGGCTGGCGTTCTCCAACTACGGGGCGCGCATCGACGCCCAGGGCTGGGGCCGCGAGGTCACCACCACCGGAGGCTTCTGGGACCGGGCCGGTGATCTGCAGGGCGGCGCCGAGGAGATCGCCTGGTACACGGACACCTTCTCGGGCACCTCATCGGCGTCGCCGGTGGTCGTCGGCGCCCTGGCCTGCCTGCAGGGCATCCTCCGGGCCGCCCGGCTCGCGCCGATGACCCCGGAACAGGCGCGCGACGTGCTGCGCAGGACCGGTTCGCCGCAGCAGGACGCACCGGGCAGGCCCGCCTCGCAGCGGATCGGCAACCGCCCGGACATCAAGGCGGCCGTCACCCGGCTGGTGCCGTCCTCGGTCGGCTCCGGCCAGGCGGAGCGCTACTGGGACGAAGTGATGCCCTACCCCCGTGAACTTCCGCCGCGCCTCAGGCTGCTCGTGGCCGGCGCATGGCGAAACCTCAACCACCCCGCCCCCGAAATCCGCCAGGCGGTCCACGCCGCCTTCGCGGGGGGACGGCCGGACGTTCGCGTCTGGTACTCGGACGACGAGGTCGTTGGCCTGGTCGTCGCCGGATGAATCGACAGGGAAGGTGAACATCGCATGAGCACCACCCCGCAGATGCACCCCAGCTCCATCGGCCAACAGTACGGACAGCAACAGCACGGACAGCAGCAGGGGCAGCAGCAGTACGGGCAGCAGGGCGCGGGCACCACCGCCCCGCCCTCCCAGGGGCAGCAGGCCCAGTACCCGATGGCGCAGCAGCTGCAGCAGCTCGGCCAGCAGCAGCCCTACCAGCAGCTGCTCCAGCAGCTGGGCGGCCAGCAGCAACAGCAGGCCGGACTCCCGCTGGTGCTGCCGAGCACCGTCGACGCCCAAGCGATCGTCAGCGGCATCGCCACCATGTTCTGGGACGTCGTGACGCCGTTCCCGGGCCAGCCGCCGATCCTCTATCTGTTCATCAACAACAGCTGGCGTCAGCTGGTCAACCCGAACCAGGTCACGCATGACGAGGTCCAGCAGGCGTTCGCCTTCGGACACCAGGTCATCGGCTGGTACGACGACACCAACAGCACGATCCAGGCCGTCGTGGTGAACAAGCAGTAGCGGCAACTCCCGCACAGGGGGCGCCGGGTGGGCATATGCCCACCCGGCGCCCTTCTGATGTGGCTGGTCGGACCGGACTACAGAGCCACGCCCAGCAGGGCGTCGACGGCGCGCGAGACAAGGCCGGGCGCACCCTCGTCCGTACCGCCGTCGGAGTGCTGGAGCGCGGCCCAGCGGTCGACGGCGGCGAGGGCGGCGGGGGCGTCGAGGTCGTTCCCGAGGGCGTCGCGGATCTCCTCGACCAGGGCGTCGGCGGACGGCCCGTCGGGCCGGGAGACGGCCGCACGCCAGCGACCGAGGCGCTCGACGGCGTCCTGCAGCACCTGGTCGGTCCACTCCCAGTCGGCACGGTAGTGATGCGACAGCAGGGCCAGCCGTATCGCGACGGGGTCGACCCCGTCGCGGCGCAGCCTCGACACAAAGACGAGGTTGCCCTTCGACTTGGACATCTTCTCGCCGTTCAGCGCGACCATTCCGGCGTGGACGTACGCCTTCGCGAAGGGGTACTCGCCGGTGAGCGCCTGGGCGTGCGATGCGCCCATCTCGTGGTGCGGAAAAGCGAGATCGGACCCGCCGCCCTGCACATCGAAGCCCATCCCCAGGTGATCCAGGGCGATGGCCACGCACTCGATGTGCCAGCCGGGCCGCCCGCGCCCGAGGCTGCCGCCGTCCCAACTCGGCTCGCCCTCGCGGGCGGCCATCCAGAGCATCGGGTCGAGCGGATTCTTCTTGCCCGCACGGTCGGGGTCGCCGCCGCGCTCGGCGGAGAGCAGCCGCATGGCCTCGGCGTCGAGGTGGGAGACCTCGCCGAAGTGCGGGTCGGCCTCGACGGAGAAGTACACGTCGCCTTCGAGCTCGTACGCGGCGCCCGCGTCCCGCAGCCGCTCGACGAGCGGCACGATGCCGGGTATCGCCTCCACGGCACCGATGTAGTGCTGCGGCGGGAGCATCCGCAGGGCGGTCATGTCCTCGCGGAAGAGCGCGGTCTCGCGCTCGGCGAGCTCGGTCCAGTCGTGTCCGTCACGGATCGCGCGCTCCAGGAGCGGGTCGTCGACATCCGTGACGTTCTGGACGTAGTGAACCTGCCGCTTGGTGTCGAGCCACACGCGCTGAACGAGGTCGAACGCGTTGTAGGTCGCCGCGTGACCCATGTGGGTCGCGTCGTACGGCGTGATGCCGCAGACGTAGATACGGGCGACGGGACCGGGGGCGAGGGTCACAGGACCACCGGTCGCGGTGTCGTGGATCCGGAGGTCGCGGCCCTTGCCAGGCAGGGCGGGGACCTCAGAAGCGGGCCAGGCATGCATGCCATGAGCCTAACCGGACGCACGTTCCGTATACGAACCGGATCCCGCCGGGTGGCTGGTTGGGCCCTCTTGTGAATTGACGTTGTGCGTGCATGTGCCCTTGCGGGCCGGTTGCCACCCTGGCTCACGCGGTAAAGCCGGCACGCCCTGAGCCCCGGGGCGCCGTCGTGCCCTGCCTTCGGCGCACCTCGCGGGGCCCATCCGCGCCGCGAGCCGGGTGCCTTGGGGCCCGGGGCATCGCGCCACGAAGTCGGCGCGCCTCGCAGAACTCATCCGCCGCGAAGCGGGCGCGCGCCCGAGGACTGTAGGGGCGTCGCGCCCGCGCCGCTGAGCGGGCGCAGCCCGCGCGGGACCATCCGCGCGGCGAAGCCGGCGCTTGGGGGGTGTGGGGCCTCAGCCCCCACGTACCTTCCCCTCGCCAGGGGCCTGGGGGCTCGCCCCCAGTTTCGAGAAGGGGCGGGGTGCGGGAACCTCCCCCGCACCACTCACACCGGCGGCCAGGGAATCGCCGGCCACTCCCCCGAGGGCACCGGATGCCGTCCCGTCCCCCTCAGCGCCTCCACCCGCTCCCGCACCGCCTCGACCTCCGCCGGTGTCAGCAGCTCCGCCAGACGGGTGGCCAGAGCCCCACCCTCCTCCAGCGAGGCCGACAGTTCGGCCAGCGTCGCCAGCTCCGACGACGGCAGCGGCTCCCCCGCCCACCCCCACAGCAGCGTCCGCAGCTTGTCGTCCACGTTGAACGTCACCCCGTGGTCGATCGCGTACAGGTGCCCCTCCGCGGTCGGCAGCAGATGCCCGCCCTTCCGGTCCCCGTTGTTGATCACCGCGTCGAGCACCGCCAGCCGCCGCAGCCGCGGATCGTCCGCGTGCACCAGCAGCGCCGTACGCCCCTCGCCCACCTCCGCGAAGCCGACCGCCTTCCAGCCCTGGCCCGGCTCCTCGTCCTCGACCAGTGCGAGGAGCGCCGCCGATGGGTCCGCCTCGATCCAGAGCTGGACCATGCCCTCGCCGTACGGCCCGTCCCGCAGGACGGTCGGCGGCACCAGGCCCCACCCCGTCGCCTCGGAGAGCTCGTACGCCGCGACCTCCCGCTGCGCGAGAGTCCCCTCCGGGAAGTCCCACAGCGGCCGCTCCCCGGCGATCGGCTTGTACACGCACGTGACCTCTTCGCCCTCGTACGAGACCGAGCAGTACAGCACCGCGTTGGACGCCTCGCGGACCCGTCCGCGCACGGTGAGCTCACCCTCGGCGAGGAGGTCCAGCGCCGTCAGGCTCCGCGGCGGTATCCGTTCTGGCGCGGGCATACATGTCCTTCCGGATCGAGGGGCAGGCTGCACAGCGGGCACGGCGGCCGGCCGGCGTTCACGACGTCCAGCGCGCGCTTGGCAAAGGCCCTGGCCTGCGCCCCGGTCAGCCGGACGCGCAGCATCGGCGGGCCGTTCTCCTCGTCCTGGAGCAGCCGCTCCTCGGCCTCCGCGAGGTCCTCCTCGGAGTCCGCGTCCAGCTCCACCAGCGCCTGGGCCTCGACGATCATGCGCTGTTCCTCGCCGTCCCACGCCAGCGCCATCGTGCCGACCCGGAACTCCTCCTCGACCGGAGCGTCCAGCGGCGCGGTGTCCGCGACATCGGCGGGCGCCATGGCCGGCACCGGCGCGTTGCCCCCGGTACGGCGTACGACCTCGTCCAGCAGCTCGTCGATCCGCTCGGCGAGCGCGGCGACCTGGGTCTTCTCCAGGGCCACACTGGTGACGCGCCCTGCGGCGGAAGCCTGCAGGAAGAACGTACGGCGGCCAGGCAGCCCGACCGTACCGGCCACGAAGCGGTCCGGTGGGTCGTACAGGAACACCTGACGGGACACGTTCTGTCTCCCTCGGGATCTCGGGGGCGGTCGGTCTCGACTGCTCAGGACTGGTCAGGACTACTGAGAACTGCTGAGGACTGCTGAACGACGGCTGCCTACGGTTATCGAGCGGGCATACGGGTTTTCGGCCCGTCCACCCTACTGCGCGGAGCGATCACGGGGCGCCCGCGCCGCCCCCGACAACCCCGGCCCCGCCACCGCCGTTTCCGCGCGGCGCCAGCGAGCCGAAATCCCCGGTGTCGCCGAGGCGCAGAAGAAACGGACGCGTTCGGGTGTAACGGATGGCGGTCACGGAACACGGCTCCACATGAATCCGCTGGAAGAGGTCGAGATGCATGCCGAGCGCGTCCGCCACCAACGACTTGATGATGTCGCCGTGCGAGCACATCACATATGCCGCGTCCTCGCCGTGCGCGGCATCGACGCGCGCGTTCCAGTCCCGTACGGCATCGACCGCGCGTGCCTGCATCGCCCGCATCGATTCGCCGCCCGGGAACGCCGCCGACGACGGGTGCTGCTGCACCACGTCCATCAGCGGCTCGTCGGCGAGCTCCTTGAGCTTTCGCCCGGCCCAGTCGCCGTAGTGGCACTCGCCGATCCGCTCGTCCGTCTTGAGCTCCAGCTCCGGCCGGGCGTCCAGCAGCGGCTGCATGGTCTGCAGACAGCGCTCCAGCGGGCTGCTGACGGCCGCGGCGAGCGACACATCGGCGAGGCGCTGGGGCAGCGCGGCCGCCTGCGCGGCGCCGCGCTCGTCGAGAAAAACGCCCGGAGTCCAGCCGGCGAGCACCCCCGCGGTGTTGGCGGTGGAGCGTCCGTGGCGTACGAGGATCAGCGTGGCCATGCGGATCAGCCTAGGCGGACACGCGCCCTGGGGTGCGCCGGGGGAGGACAGAGGGGAGAATACGCGCCGTGATCGTGGACTGTGCCATCTATCGGGACGGGCGCCGCACCGAAGGCCCCGCCGACTTCTCCGACGCCCTCGACGAGGCTCGGGCGAGCGGCGACGCCTTCCTCTGGATAGGCGTGCACGAGCCGACGGAGAAGGAGTTCGATCTCGTCAGGAGCGAATTCGGCCTGCATCCGCTGGCCGTCGAGGACGCCCTCACCGCCCATCAGCGCCCGAAGCTGGAGGTGTACGACGACTCGCTCTTCATGGTCCTCAAGCCGGTGGTGTACGAGCCGAAGTCGGACACCGTCACCGCCGGCGAGCTGATGGTCTTCATAGGTGATTCGTTCGTGGTGACGGTCCGGCACGGGGAAGGCTCGCCGCTCGCCGCCGTACGCCGTCGGCTCGAAGCCGAGCCCGAAGTGCTCAAGCACGGCCCGACGGCGGTTCTCTACGCCATCAGCGACGCGGTCGTCGACCACTACATCGATGTCGCCGCGGAGCTCCAGGTGGACCTGGAGGAGATGGAGACGGAGGTGTTCGCGCCCAGCAGCAGCGCTTCCAAGAACACCGCGGCGCGTATCTACACCTTCAAGCGGCAGGTGCTGGAGTTCCGCCGCGCCGCAGGTCCGCTTGCCGGGCCGGTGTCCCGGCTGGCCAGCGCGGGCGTGCCGTTCGTCCATGAGCACTCGCAGCCGTTCTTCCGGGACGTGAATGACCATCTGACCCGGGCGAACGAGCAGGTCGAGGGCTTGGACCGGCTGCTTTCGGACGTCCTGTCCGCCCATCTCGCGCAGATGGGCGTGCGGCAGAACGACGACATGCGCAAGATCTCGGCGTGGGCGGCCATGGCCGCGGTCCCCACGATGGTCGCGGGCATCTACGGGATGAACTTCGACCACATGCCGGAGCTGCGGTGGGTGTGGGCGTATCCGACCGTGCTGCTGCTGATGGCCGGCGCGGTCTACGGCCTGTTCCGGCTCTTCAAGCGCCGCGGCTGGCTCTAGGGCATGTCTTTCGGATCAGAAGGCGGGCGCGGCGGTGGCGGGTCCGTCGAGTGCGCCTCGGCGGATCGGCATCTCCAGAGTGACCATCCGATGCCAGCCACCGAGGCGTTCGTACGCGTACATGCCATGGACGCCGACGGTGAGCGCGGCGGACTTGGCCTTGGGCCAGTGCAGCAGGCGCCCCATGTGGCTCATCACCGCGAGGCTCACATCGCGGTAGACCTTGATCTCGGCGAGGGCGCTCTCGCGCAGCACCCGGTGGATCGTACGGCCGTGTCCGGCGGCGGCGAGGCGCAGCAACTCCTCGTGGCAGTAGGCCAGATGGTTGCTCTCGTCGCTGCAGATCATCCTGATGGCCTTGCCCAGTTCGGGGTGGTCCCCGAAGCACTTCACCAGCATGTCCATCTGGTCGGCGGCCCGCTGCTCGGTGACCCTGCTGTGCGAGAGATAGACGACGATGTCCTCCTCGGTCAGCGGCTCGTCACGGCGCAGCTTCTCGTGGGTGAGTCCGATGTTCACCTTCTCCAGCAGCATCGTGTAGTCGGTCTCGGGCGGTACGGGGACGGGCTCGAGCTCGCGCTTCCTCAGCAGCGCGTTGAAGAGCCGCCCGTGCTTGTCCTCGTCGGCGCCGTGCCGGGTGATCTTGGGCGCGAGCTCACGCATGCTCTCGGGCACGAGGGCGGCGATGCGGCCGTTCTCCCAGCCGCCCTGGGCCTCGCCGCTGGCGGCGATGGAGCAGAAGAGCTGGAAGGCCTCGTCGCTGTCGACGATTTCCTGGAAGAGACTCCGGGCCGAGAGCATCAATGCCACCTCCATGAGGATGTCCGCAATACGAGTCAAATGCGGTATGGGAGGCGAGGCAACAGGTAAGTGGCGCAACTCCGCCGAACGGAGGACAGCGGCACACGACAGGAAGCAGTAACCCGGGCGGGCTGTCCGGCGTTGTGCTCTACGACGGCCGTGGCGGGGAAGACCCCCCGAGCCCCCACCACGGCCGCAGACTTGTTTTCGGCTCTCCCGGGGGCCCGGGCCGTCCGGACAGGCACCCGGGCACCACGGCCGCAGACTTGTTTTCGGCTCTCCCGGGGCCTCAGCTGCCCGTACTACGCGAGGCCCGCGCGCTCCAGTGCTTCCGTGCCCGCCCGGAGCGCCGCGAGCCGCTCGTCCAGTGTGAATCCGGCCGGGGCGAGAGTCAGGGTGGTGACACCGGCCGCGGCGTACGCCTGCATCCGGTCGGCGATCCGCTCCACCGAGCCCAGCAGCGTCGTCTGGTCGATCAGCTCGTGCGGGACCGCGGCCGCCGCGCCCTCCTTGTCGCCGGACAGGTACTTGTCCTGGATCTCGGCCGCTTCCTTCTCGTAACCCATGCGCTGCGCAAGCTGGTTGTAGAAGTTCTGCTTGCGGCTGCCCATCCCGCCGACGTACAGCGCGGTGTACGGACGGAACATGTCGGCAAGGCCCTTGACGTCGTCGCCGATCGCCAGCGGCAGCGTCGGGCAGACGTCGAAGCCCTCCAGCGTCTTGCCGGCCTTCTCGCGGCCCGCCCGCAGGTGCTTGATCGCCGTGTCCTCGAGATGCTCCGCGGCCGGGAAGATCAGCAGCGCGCCGTCCGCGATCTCGCCGGTCTGCTCCAGGTTCTTGGGTCCGATCGCGGCGATGTACAGCGGGATGTGCTCGCGCTGCGGGTGCACGGTGAGCTTGATCGGCTTACCCGGGCCGTCCGGCAGCGGCAGCGTCCAGTGCTCGCCCTCGTACGACAGGCGCTCGCGGGACATCGCCCTGCGGACGATCTCGACGTACTCGCGGGTGCGGGAGAGCGGCTTGTCGAACTTGATGCCGTACCAGCCCTCGGAGACCTGCGGGCCCGAGACGCCGAGGCCCAGGCGGAAGCGGCCGCCCGAGAGGGAGTCGAGGGTCGCGGCGGTCATCGCGGTCATGGCGGGCTGGCGGGCCGGGATCTGCATGATCGCGGAGCCGACGTCGATGCGCTCGGTCTGCGCGGCGACCCAGGTCAGGACGGTGGGGGCGTCGGATCCGTACGCCTCCGCGGCCCAGCAGACGTCGTAGCCGAGCTGGTCGGCCTCCTTGGCGACGGCGAGGTTGTCTCCGTCCATCCCCGCGCCCCAGTAGCCGAGGTTGATGCCGAGCCGCATAACCGCTCCTCTTACTGATCAGTAATGTCCCTGTCCGCGGACTCTAGCGCGGCCTCGGGGGATCCGGCAGAGGGAGGTTGTCCACAGGCTCTCTCAGGGTGGGCCCCTGGCCAGTAATCTCAGCGCCCATGGAGCAGAGGCATCTCGGCCGCACCGGCCTGCGCGTGTCCCGGATCGGGCTCGGCACCCTGACATGGGGCCGGGACACCGATGAGCACGACGCCGCCGACCAGTTGAAGGTGTTCTGGGAGGCGGGCGGGACGTTGATCGACACCGCCGATGTGTACGGCGGCGGGGACGCCGAGTATCTGCTGGGGCAGTTGGTCGAGCGGCTTGTGCCGAGGCACGATCTGGTGATCGCGACGAAGGCGGGCAGCGTGCCCGATCCCGACCGGCGTTTCGACGGCTCGCGTGGGCATCTGCTCGCCGCGCTGGACGCGTCCTTGGAGCGGCTCGGGACGGATTACGTCGACCTCTGGCAGGTCCATGCCTTTGATCCCGGGACCCCGCTGGAGGAGACGCTCCAGGCGCTCGACATCGCGGTCAGCAGCGGACGGGCGCGGTATGCGGGCGTGTCGAACTTCTGCGGCTGGCAGCTGGCGAAGGCGGCGACCTGGCAGTTGGCCGCTCCGGGGGTGCGGACCCGGCTGGCCAGCACGCAGATGGAGTACTCACTGCTGCAGCGCGGGATCGAGCGGGAGGTGCTGCCCGCCGCGCTGGACCTGGGGGTCGGGCTGCTGCCGTCGTCACCTCTCGGCCGCGGGGTGCTGACCGGGAAGTACCGGCATGCGACTCCGGCGGATTCACGGGGCGCGTCGGAGCAGTTGGCGCCGTTCGTGGAGCCGTATCTGGACGAGACGGCGAGCAGCATCGTGGACGCGGTGGCGACCGCGGCGGACGGCCTTGCGGCGACGACGCTCCAGGTGGCGCTCGCGTGGGTGCGGGACCGTCCCGGCGTGGTGGCGCCGATCGTCGGCGCGCGCAATGCGCAGCAGCTCACGGCAGCATTGTCAGTGGAGGCCCTTAGTCTTCCTGACGAGATCTGCCAGGCGCTCGACGATGTGTCGGCGCCCGTGCACCGATATCCCGACCAGGACTGGAGCACGCTGTGACTGCGCCTTCCGAGGGGACGCCGCCCCCAACAGCCGCTGTGCGGCGGGCCGAACCCCCGGCCGAGGACCGCGAGTCCGCGGACGGAGCGGCCGTCCCGACACCGGACACCGCCGCGGACTCCGCCGAGGCCGCCGCCGACGCCGAGCCGGACGGCACCGCCGCGAGCGCCGACGCTGAGGCCACGGAAGGCACCAGCGCGCCGGACGCGACGCCGGACACGGACGCCTCCGGGGCTTCGGACACCGCCGCCCCGGACACCGCCGCCACGGATGGCGCCGAGAAGGCGGCCGAGCTCTCCGAGACCGAGGCCGAGCTCGCCGCGCAGCGGGAGTTGCGGGCCCGGATCGAGCAGCGGAAGGCCGAGAAGGCGGGGCCCATCGAGAGCGGCACCAAGCTCAGCGGGACCGCCGCCGATCTGCTCGCTGCGGTACGGGCCGTGGAGAGCGGCGAGAAGTCCGGCACCGCCTACTTCGACTCGCCCGCTCGCCCCACCGGCGGGACCCCCACCGCCCCCGCACCCAGGCGACCCGCACCCACCCCGGCCGAGCCGGTGCGGCCGCGGATTCCGGAGCCCGCCACGGCGCCGCGGGCGGCGGCACCGGAGTCCGTCACCGCGGTACGGGCCGTGCTCATCGAGGGCGGTGCGCCACAGGCGCTCGCGGACCAGGTCGCCCAGGTGCTCGGAGAGCAGGCCGCGGACGCCCTGCGCGAGGATCCGTGGCGGCTGCTCGCCGTGCCCGGTGTCCGGCCCGAACAGGCGGACGGTTTCGCCCGCGCGCTGCTCGGCGCGGAGTGCGGCCCGGGTGACGAGCGCCGGACGGCTGCCCTGGTCGGCTGGCAGCTGGAGCGCGCGGCGCTCCAGGGCCACACCTCGCTGGAGTCCTCCGTCGTGCGCGGTGCGCTGGCCGAGCGGTCGGTGCCCGACCCGGACGAGGCACTGCAACAGGCCATCGCCGAGGGCGCCGTGCTGGTCTTCCAGGACGGCATCGAGGAGGCCGAGGACGGGGACGAGCCCGCCCAGCCGCCCGTGCCCGTGCTGCTGGGCCTCGACCGGTACGCACTCGCGGAGGAAAGCCTCGCGGACGGCCTGGCGCGACTGGCCAAGTCGGGCGCCGACGCCCGTTGGGAGGCGGCCGAGCCCACCGAGCTGGTCCGCGCGGTGGCAGCGAGCGGCCTGGTGCTGCACACCGGCGGCGAAGCGGCTCGCGCCGAGCCGGTCGCGCTGGCCGGGGCGGCACACGCCCTCGGGCTGCGGGCGGTCGTCGCGGTCCACAGTGAGAACGGCAGCCGACGGCTCGGTCCGGCCGCGGTCACCGTCGCCGGGCTGCTGTCCGGGGCTCAGGGCCCGGGCCGGGACGAGGACGGGGCCTTCGCGCTCGATCTCCTGGTCGTCCTTGACGCCCCGCAGCTGGATGTGGAGACCGCCGCGATGCTGGTCGAGTCGATGCCCGACGGCAGTCGGCTGGTGCTGAGCGGCGACCCCGGAGTGCTGGACTCGGCGGGCGCGGGCCGGGTGTTCGCGGATGTGCTGGCGGCCAGGGTGTGCCCGCAGATTGCCTCGCGGACGCCGGACCCGGGTCCGATCGGCGAGCTGGTCTCGGGCATCGGGATCGGCGAGCTGAACCAGGTGGCGGCGCCCGGCAAGGAGGTCGTCATCGTCCCGGTGCGGGACGCGGGAGAGGCGGTCCACCGTACGGTGCAGCTCGTCGCGGACTCGGTGCCGCGGGCCTTCGGGGTGCCGGCCGAGCAGACTCAGGTGATCACGGTCGGGCACGGCGGCTCCGCGGGGACGCGCGCGCTGAACGCGGCTCTCAAGCAGCGGCTGAACCCGGGCCCGGGCCGGTTCGGCGGTTTCGATCCGGGTGACCGGGTCGCGTACGCCCCGGCGCTCGGCCGGACACTGCCCGGCACCGTCGTCTCGGCGGAGGCGGACGGCCTGCACCTCGACTGCGAGGGCACGCCCGTCGTCGTACCCAAGGAGCGGGTCGAGTCGGCGGTGCGGCACGGCTGGGCGCTGACGGCGCACCAGGCCGCCGGGATGCGCTGGCCCGCGGCGGTCGTGGTGCTGCCGGGCGATGCGGCGCAGGGGTTGAGCCGGCCGTGGATCTACACCGCGTTCAGCCGTGGGGAGCGCCATCTGTCCGTGGTGCACGGCGTGGACCAGGCGCTGCCGCGCGCGGTGGCGGAGGTACCGGCCCAGGAGCGCACGACGCGGCTGCGGACGCTGCTCGAAGGGCTGCTCGCCCCGGCGCAGTGATCAGCCCGCCGTGGCGGACGACGCACCGAGGCCCCCGTCGCGTCCGCGCGGCGGGGGCCTCGCCTCGGTGCGTACCCGTGAGGGCCGACGTGGTCAGGACTCCACTTCGTCGATGTCGTCGTCGAGATCCTGGGCCAGCTCGTCCTCGTCGAAAACCGAGCTGACATCGAAGCGGCACACGACCCGCTGCGGGTCCGCCTGGTCGAACGGCGTGCTCAGCCACTCCCCCGGCTCCGGGAGGTCGTCGGCAGCCGATACCCACAGCGTGGAGTCGCCCTCCTCCAGGCCGAATTCTTTGTGCCGGGAAGCGATTTCGTCCGGTTCGAACTCCCCGAAGAGCACTCCGAGCGCCGCGTGCACGCTCGTGCCGACCACCGGGGCGGTATCCGTGCGTTCCTCGTCGGGGTCCAGGTCGGCGATGCGCTGTGCCTGTGCGAGCAGTCGCTGCGGCTCGATCACCGCGTAATCCCGGCGGATCAGCACACTGAGCGCGTTCGGCTCCTCGGGTCCCGCGTACGGAGGCAGCGAGTCGTCCGCACCCGGGATCTCGAACGGCGTCACCTCGTCGTAGCGGTCGTACAGGCGCTCGTCGTACGCCTCCGCCGCCGCGGCGAGGTGGTTGAACGCGTCGTAGACAGCCGGGTCGTCCTCGCCCGTGCGGTTCTCGACCGCCGCGAGGTGACGGTCCAGTGCGGTTTTGACCGCCTCGGCGGCGGCACGTACCTCGGCAGCGGTGGGCTGCGCAGCATCAGACATAGTGCAGACGCTATCCGTACCGGGGCTCTGCCCGCACAATAGATGCGATGCCGGAATACGAATTTGTCGACGTCTACGTGCCGCGCGGGGTCTCCCGCAAGGAGGCGACACGTCTGCTGACCGACCACGCCGAGTACGGACACTGGGAGTTGGACCGACTGAGTCTGCACCGGGACGGCAGCCGCAGGGTGCGGCTGCGCCGGCGCATCATCCGTCAGGTGCGCGCCACCTGGTGAGCGAGTGAGCAACACGGAGCGGGCCCCGCGACCGCGGGACCCGCTCCGTTTCATGCCCTTTCGCACTGTTACGTACGAATGTGTCGCTCCGCGACCTCTTGATTACGCAGAGGCGCGGGCGCGGCGGTAGAGCACCGCTCCCGCCAGCAGCAGACCGGCGCCCGCCGGGGCCAGCATGTCCAGCGCTCCGGCACCGGTGTGCGCGAGCTGACCGCCCCTGGTGACGGTCTGCGCGGCGGGGGCGTTCGGAGCGGCCGGAACCTCGGTCCCGGGCTGAGCCGGCGTACCAGGCTGGGTCGGCGTACCAGGCTGGCTCGGGGTTCCAGGCTGGGTCGGCGTCCCGGGCTGGGTCGGGGTACCGGGCTGAGTCGGCGTGCCGGGCTGAGTCGGCGTGCCGGGCTGAGTGGGGGTACCGGGCGGGGTCGGCTCTCCGGGCTGCGCGGGCGGCGTGTTGTCGCCGACGTTGCTGCCGCACTCGTTGCCCGCGGCCGCGTTGCCGAGGCCGACGACGCTGACGGTGTTCCCGCAGGCGTTCACGGGGACGTCGACCGGCGCCTGGACGTTGTTGCCGGAGGCGACGCCGGGAGAGTCGCTGGCGTCCCCACCGGCCTGGGATCCACCACCGTTCGCGCTGCCGCCGGAGCCGTTGGCGCACCCGTTGCCGCTGGCGGGATTGAGCAGACCGACGACATCGGCCGTGTTCCCGCACGCGTTCACAGGGACGTCGACCGGCGCCTGGACGTTGTTGCCGGAGGCGACGCCGGGAGAGTCGCTGGCGTCCCCACCGGCCTGGGATCCACCACCGTTCGCGCTGCCGCCGGAGCCGTTGGCGCACCCGTTGCCGCTGGCGGGATTGAGCAGACCAATGACATTGGCCGTGTTCCCGCACGCGTTCACGGGGACGTGCACCGGAACCTGCACCGCATTCCCGGACGCCACACCCGGCGAATTCGACGCGCTTCCCTGCGCCGTGGCATCCGCCTGCGCATATCCGCCACCGAGGGCGAGTACGCCGCCCGCAGCCGCGATGGTGATCAAGCCTTTGCGAGTGAAGTGTCGCATTGATGATTCCTTGCCTTCCTGCTTCAGGAAATCCCGGACGTCGTGCCCGGGGCCGGAATGCCCGACGGCCCCGGAGCGCATGGCGCGCACTCCGGGACCGACCGGGGTCAAACCCATGCCCTCATGGGCCGAGTCACAACGTCACTGGTTGACGCAGGTGTTGCCGAAGGTGGGGTTCAGCAGGCCGATGACGCTCGCTGTGTTGCCGCAGACGTTCACCGGCACGTGGACGGGCACCTGGATGACGTTGCCGGAGAGCACTCCCGGGGACTGCACTGCAGCACCCTGGGCGCCCGCGTCGGCCATGGCCACACCCGCACCGGCGAGCACCAGGCCACCAGTGGCAGCCGCAGCAGCGACGACCTTCTTGATCATTGTTCCTCCTCGTTGGCAATGCGATCCCAGCCGCGGATCGCATCACCTGTAACGAGGAGGTGAGGTGCGGGCTACGAGCCCGATGCGCCATTCACTCTTTTCAGTCAAGTGCGTACGTACTAACGATTATTGGAGTTTCGTTTCAGCGGATCTGACCCCGAGGCGGCTCAGCACCGGTCGAGAAAACGGTCAAGCACTCGAACCCCGAACTTCAGACCGTCGACCGGCACCCGCTCGTCCACACCGTGGAACATTCCCGCGAAGTCCAGCTCCGGCGGCAGCTTGAGCGGCGCGAAGCCGAAGCACCGGATGCCGAGATCGTCGAAGGACTTGGCGTCGGTGCCGCCGGACAGCATGTACGGGACGGCGCGGGCGATCGGGTCCTCCGCCTTGAGGGCGATCTGCATCGCGTCCACGAGGTCTCCGTCGAAACTGGTCTCCAGCGCCTTGTCTCCGTGCACGTCCTCCCGCGTGACCCGCTGGCCGAGCAGCCGGTCGAGGTCGGCCAGGAACTCCTCCTCGTATCCCGGCAGGAAGCGTCCGTCCACATGGGCGGTCGCCTGCCCGGGGATGACGTTCACCTTGTAGCCGGCGCCGAGCATGGTGGGGGCCGCGGAGTTGCGCAGGGTCGCGCCGATCATCTTCGCGATGCCGCCGAGCTTGGCGAGCGTGGCGTCCATGTCCTCGGGGTCGAGCGGTGTGCCGAGCGCGTCGGAGAGCTCGTCCAGGAAGGACCGTACGGTCTTGGTCATCCTGACCGGCCATTTGTGCCGGCCGAGCCGGCCGACGGCCTCGCAGAGCTCGGTGATGGCGTTGTCGTTGTTGGTCATCGACCCGTGCCCGGCGGTGCCCTCGACGGTGAGGCGCATCCAGTGCATGCCCTTCTGCGCCGTCTCGACGAGATAGAGCCGCAGGTTCTCGTTGACGGTGAACGAGAAGCCGCCGACCTCGCCGATGGCCTCGGTCACGCCCTCGAAGAGGTCCGGGTGCTTGTCCACCAGATACCGCGCGCCGTAGGTGCCGCCCGCCTCCTCGTCGGCCAGGAAGGCCAGTACGATGTCGCGCGGGGGTTTGCGGCCGCTGCGCAGCCGGTCCCGTACGACGGCGAGGGTCATGGCGTCCATGTCCTTCATGTCGACCGCGCCGCGGCCCCAGACGCAGCCGTCCGCGATCTCGCCGGAGAAGGGGTGGTGCGTCCAGTCGTCGGCGTTCGCCGGTACGACATCGGTGTGGCCGTGGATGAGCAGCGCGGGCCTGGACGGGTCCTTGCCCGCGATCCGGGCGACCGTGGAGGCACGGCCCTTGTGCGACTCGAGGATCTGCGGTTCGAGCCCGACCTCGGCGAGCTTCTCCGCGACGTACTCCGCCGCGGCCCGCTCCCCCGGGCCCGAGTGGTCGCCGTAGTTGCTCGTGTCGATGCGGATCAGCTCACGACAGAGGTCGACGACCTCGTCCTCACCCGAGACGGTTCGGTCCGTGTTCGACTCGCTCACGCTGATTCCTCCCACTGTCGCTGCTGGTGGTTCCTCCTCATCCTCCCGCGAGCGGGCCCCGGAGCCCAAGGGCGGCTGTCCGCTGTCATATGGCCGTCACACGGGTGGGGGCGTGATCGGGCACGTCTGAATGTTTGCTATGGTTTTCCACGTCGGAACGGCGCAGCGCCGCGCGACAGACACCTTGTCCGGGTGGCGGAATGGCAGACGCGCTAGCTTGAGGTGCTAGTGCCCTTTATCGGGCGTGGGGGTTCAAGTCCCCCCTCGGACACCACCAAGATCCCCACGGATTCCCGTGGGGATCTTCTCGTTCCGTAGCCCCCGGGGGCGTTGCGCATACAGTCACGTCGGTGAGACGCAGACACAAGGCCCCGCCCTCGCCGCTGCCCCAGCGTGACGGCATCGATCCGGTGCGGCTGCGGCTGCCCGCCGATCCGGAGGGCGTCTGGAAGACGGTGTACGACCACCTCGCCGCGCGGTACGCCGGTGCCATCGGGGCCGAGAGGGTCGACGCGCTGTTCCGGGAGGGACGCATTGTCTCCGTTGACGGTCCCGTCGCGGCCGACGAGCCGTACACCGCGGGCCGGTATCTCTGGTTCCACCGGGACTTCGCGCCCGAGGAGCGCGTCCCCTTCGAGGTCGGGATCGTCCACCGGGACGAGCGTCTGGTGATCGCCGACAAGCCCCACTTCCTGGCCACGACCCCGCGCGGACGGCATGTCACCGAGACGGCGCTGGCCCGGTTGCGCCGTGATCTCGCGCTGCCGCAGCTTCAGCCCGCGCACCGGCTCGACCGGCTGACCGCGGGGCTTGCGCTGTTCGTCGTACGGTCCGGGGACCGCGGTGCGTACCAGACGATGTTCCGCGACCGGCAGGTGCGCAAGGAGTACGAGGCGGTGGCGCCGTACGACCCGGCGCTCGCGCTGCCCATGACCGTACGGAGCAGGATCGTGAAGGAGCGCGGGGTGATGGCCGCCCGCGAGGAGCCGGGCGAGCCTAACAGCGAGAGCCGGATCGAGCTGATCGAGCACCGGGCCGGGCTCGGCCGGTACCGGCTGCTGCCGGCCACCGGCCGCACCCATCAGCTGCGGGTCCATATGAACAGCCTCGGGCTGCCGCTCCTGAACGACCCGGTCTATCCGGTCGTCCAGCAGGCCGGGCCCGACGACTACTCCCGTCCGCTTCAACTCCTCGCGAAGGTACTGGAGTTCACCGATCCGCTGACGGGAGAGCCGTTCCGCTTCGAGAGCCGGCTGCGGCTGGCCGAGTGGACCCGCTGATTCCATGCGTACGACAGCGGCCCCCGCCAGATCGCTCCCGCGGGGGCCGCCGATGTCACTGAAGGCGTCAGGCGTCCTGGCGCTCCGCGGCGATCGTCTTGACCCGGCCGCGTACGACGAACCAGCCGCCGACCAGGGCCGCCGCGATCAGCGGCAGGAACATCACGGTCGTACGGCCCACGCCGCCGCCCCACCACATCAGGAAGGCCACGCTCGCGAGGAAGAACAGCGTGACGATCTGGGTGTACGGAGCCCAGGGCAGCCGGTACGAGGGCCGGGTCACGCGGCCGTCCTGCGCGCGGTGCCAGAACAGCAGCGAACAGAGCATGATCATGCCCCAGGTGCCGAGGATGCCGATCGACGCCAGGTTCAGGACGATCTCGAAGGCCTGGCCGGGCACGACGTAGTTGAGCGCGACGCCCAGCACACCGAAGGCCGCGGTCAGCAGGATGCCGCCGTAGGGCACCTGTCCGTTGTTCATCCGGCCGGTGAACTTGGGCGCGGAGCCCGACAGGGCCATCGAGCGCAGGATGCGGCCGGTGGAGTACAGGCCGGAGTTGAGGCTGGACAGGGCGGCGGTGAGCACCACGAGGTTCATCACGCCGGCCGCGCCCGGGACGCCGAGCTTGTCCATGACGGTGACGAAGGGGCTCTGGTCGCCGGAGTACGCCGTGTACGGGAGGAGCAGCGCGAGGAGCACCACCGAGCCGACGTAGAACAGGCCGACCCGCCACATGATCGAGTTGATCGCCTTGGGCATGATCTTCTCGGGGCTCTCGGTCTCACCGGCGGCCACGCCGCACAGCTCGACGGAGGCGTACGCGAAGACGACGCCCTGGATCACCAGCAGCATCGGCAGCATGCCCGTCGGGAAAATGCCGCCGTTGTCGGTGATGGTGGAGAAGCCGGGGGTGTGGCCGTCCACCGGGTGCTGGGTGACCACCAGGTAGATGCCGACGAGCATGAAGGCGACCAGCGCGGCGACCTTGATGATCGCGAACCAGAACTCCATCTCGCCGAAGTACTTCACCGAGATGAGGTTGGCGGTGAGGACGACCGCAAGGGCGATCAGCGCGAGGACCCACTGCGGGATGCTGCTGAACATCGCCCAGAAGTGGGCATAGGTGGCGGCCGCGGTGATGTCGGCGATCGCGGTGGTCGACCAGTTGAGGAAGTAGAGCCAGCCGGCCGCGAAGGCGCCCTTCTCGCCCATGAACTCACGGGCGTAGGAGACGAAGGCGCCGGAGGACGGGCGGTAGAGGACCAACTCACCGAGGGCGCGCACCACGAAGAAGGCGAAGACGCCGCAGACCGCGTAGGCGATGGCCAGGGAGGGGCCCGCGCCCGCCATACGGCCGCCCGCGCCGAGAAAGAGGCCGGTGCCTATCGCTCCGCCGATCGCGATCATGTTGATGTGGCGGGACTTGAGGTCCTTGCTGTAGCCGGCGTCTCCGGCGTCCACGTGGGGGGAGCTCGTCGTCGCCGGAGCCCCGGCGGCGAGCGTTTCGGCCGCGGTGATGCGGTCACTCATGGGAAAGGTTCGCCTTCGTGAGGGGTATGTGCGGTTCCCGGCCGGAGCCGGTGGGGGTGGTCACCTTGGCGTGGCCCGACGCCACATCATCAGGGCAACCCTGGGATTCTGACAGTGGCGCACGTCACGCAGCGATAGATCTGAGGGGATTTTGAGGTTACGGCCCAGTAAACCAAGGTCATCGACCGACGCGGTAATCCTGACGCGGACAGCTCAGAGCGCCTCGGGACGGCTCAGGGCCGCGTCGCAGGGCTGTTCGGGGAGCCAGTACCTGCAGCTCGGCGAGCGCGTGAATATGTCGTACCAATGGGTTTCAGTAGCGCGACGGACCGATGTCGAGGAAGACGAGGCACGTAATGAGCACCCCCCACGTCGTTGTGGTGATGGGAGTGGCAGGCACCGGGAAGACCACGATCGGTCCCCGCCTCGCCGCCGCACTGGGAGTCCCGTACGCCGAGGGCGACGACTTCCACCCGCCGGCGAACATCGCCAAGATGTCCGCCGGAATCCCCCTCGACGACGCTGACCGGTGGCCGTGGCTCGACGTCATAGGGCAGTGGGCGAACAGCAGGGCGGGCCTGGGCGGAGTGGTCTCCAGTTCCGCGCTCAAGCGGGTCTACCGGGACCGGCTGCGGGCCGCCGCACCGGATGTCGTCTTCCTCCACCTCACCGGCGACCGCGCGCTCATCGAGCGGCGGATGGCGGAGCGCAAGGGGCACTTCATGCCCACCGCGCTGCTCGACTCACAGTTCGCCACCCTGCAGCCGCTGGGGGACGACGAGGCGGGCGTCGCCGTCGATGTGTCCGGCTCCCCCGAAGAAATCACCGAACGGGCCGTAGCCGCGCTGCGCCGGCTCGACCAGTAAAGGGTCGGTGATGGAGACGATCATCTCGATGGTCGGCATCGGCTTCGTGCTGCCGCTGTCACTCGTCCTTCAGGCGGTCTTCTCGTCGTCCAGTCGTCCTTCTAGTCGTCCTTCAGCCACAGCGGGTGCTCCCGCTTCGCCCACGGACGCTCGACCGAACCGGTACGCATACCCCTTCGTGCCTCCGGGTCGGCGAGCGCCATTCCGATGTGCCCGGCGAGCACGATGCCGATGGACAGCGCGAGCCAGTCATGTACGAAGGTGGCGCCGTTGCGCCATACCAGCGGCGTCAGATGGGTGAACCACATCAGCAGGCCGGTCGCCAGCATCACCAGCACCGCGCCCGCGATCCAGGCCGAATAGACCTTCTGCCCGGCATTGAACTTGCCCGCCGGACGGGACTCGGGCCGGCGATCACGCCGCCGCGCCGCCCGCAGCCACTTCCTGTCGTGCGGCCCGAAGCGGTTCAGCGTGCGCAGATCGGCCCGGAAGGCGGGCGAGGCAAGACCGAGCAGGAAGGGCACGGGCAGCAGGATTCCGGCCCACTCGTGGACGGTGACCACGAGATAGCGGCGGCCGACGAGCTCGGCGATCTGCGGTACGTACAGAGCCGCTGCGGTCGCCACACACAGCAGCATCAGCACAGCGGTGGTGCGGTGCACCCAGCGCTCGGCGCGGCTGAACCGCTTGACGCGCGCGGGCAGTTCAGACGGTGGGGGTGTCGCTGCGGCCGTTGGACCGGCCGACCCAGGCGTCGACGTCATAGCCCCGCTCCTCCCAGTAGCCGGGCCGGACATCAGGGGTGACGGTGATCCCGGAGAGCCACTTCGCCGACTTGTAGAAGTACATCGGCGCGACATAGAGCCGGACCGGGCCGCCATGGGAGTGGCTGACCGGCTTGTCCTGCATCTGCAGACAGACCAGCACATCGTCGCGGCGCGCCTGCGGCAGGGTGAGGCTCTCGCTGTATGTGCCGTCGAAGCAGCTGAAGCGGATCGCCTTGGCCTCGGGGCGCACGCCGGCGGCGTCCAGCAGCAGCGACAGCTTGACGCCCGCGAAGGCGGTCTCGGGGACGCGCCAGCCGGTGACGCACTGCACGTCGCGCACGACCCGGGTCTGTGGCAGCTTGCGCAGCGCGTCGAGGGTGTACGTCGCCGGCCGGTCGACCAGGCCGTCGACGGTCAGCCGGTAGTTCTGCTCGCTCTTGTGCGGTACGGAGGCGGCGACGGAGTAGTAGCGGAAACCACCGCCGTTGGGCAGCAGCCCGGTCAGGCCGGTGGGGTCCTTGTCCGAGGCCGCGCCGAGGAAGGCTTCGAGCCCGCGCTGCAGATACGGCGCCGCGGCGATTCCGCCGGCGCCGAGTCCGAGCATGCCGAGCACCAAGCGGCGGCCGACCGGGGCGCCCTCGGTGTCGGAATGGTGTGTGGTCACCCTTCGATTCGAACACCACGGAAGCCTGTACGCCAGGAAAGTCGGCGGCACGTCAGACTTCCGTCACACTCGGCTTGGCCGACGCCTCCCCACTGGGGCTGCGCCCCAGTTACGGGAAGGGGCGGGTTGGGGAACAGTCCCGCCGCAGGCGACAGCGCTAGCGCACCGCGTGCGCCGCCGCGCGCCCCGCCGCCCGCCCCGAGAACAGACAGCCCCCCAGGAACGTGCCCTCCAGCGACCGGTAACCGTGCACACCCCCGCCGCCGAACCCCGCCGCCTCCCCTGCCGCATACAGGCCCGGCAGCGGCTCGCCGCCCGCCGTGAGCACTCGGGAGGACAGGTCCGTCTCCAGCCCGCCGAGCGACTTGCGGGTGAGGATGTTCAGCCGTACGGCGATGAGCGGACCCGCCTTCGGGTCGAGAATGCGGTGCGGCGCAGCCGTACGTATCAGCTTGTCGCCCAGATACTTGCGCGCCCCGCGAATCGCCGTGACCTGGAGGTCCTTGGTGAACGGGTTCCTGATCTCCCGGTCCCGTGCGGTGATCTCGCGCCGCAGCTCCGCCTCGTCGATCAGCGGCTCCTTGGTCAGCGCGTTCATGCCCCGTACGAGAGCGGAGAGATCCTTCTCGACGACGAAGTCCACCCCGCGGTCCATGAACGCCTTCACGGGACCCGGCACATCCGCCCTCGCGCGCCCGATGACATCGCGGATCGACTTCCCCGTCAGATCGGGGTTCTGCTCGGAGCCCGAGAGTGCGAACTCCTTCCCGATGATCTTCTGGTCGAGGACGAACCAGGTGTAGTCGTAGCCGGACTTCATGATGTGCTCGAGCGTTCCGAGCGTGTCGAAGCCGGGGAAGAGCGGCACCGGCAGCCGCTTGCCGCGCGCGTCCAGCCAGAGCGACGAGGGTCCGGGCAGGATGCGGATGCCGTGCCTGGCCCAGATCGGGTTCCAGTTCTCGATGCCCTCGGTGTAGTGCCACATCCGGTCGCGGTTGATGTGGCTCGCGCCCGCGCGCTCCGCGATGCCGAGCATCAGTCCGTCGACGTGCGCGGGGACGCCGGAGAGCATCTTCTCCGGCGGGGTACCGAGCCGGTCGGGCCACTGGGCGCGCACGAGGTCGTGGTTGCCGCCGATGCCGCCGGAGGTGACGATCACCGCCTGGGCCCGGAACTCGAAGGCTCCGGCGACCTCGCGGCTGCTCGCGGTGCCGCGCTCGGCGTCGGAGGGTTCGAGGACCTCGCCGCTGACCGTGTCCAGCGAGCCCGCGCTGCTGCTCAGCCCGGTCACCCGGTGGCGGAACTTCAGCTCGACGAGGCCGCGTGCAACGCCTTCTCGGACCCGGCGTTCGAAGGGGGCGACGATTCCCGGTCCTGTCCCCCAGGTGATGTGGAAGCGGGGTACGGAGTTGCCGTGCCCCGTGGCGTCGTAGCCGCCGCGCTCGGCCCAGCCCACGACCGGGAAGAACCGCACACCCTGGGCATGCAGCCAGGCCCGCTTCTCGCCGGATGCGAAGTCGACGTACGCCTCGGCCCACTCGCGCGGCCGGCGGTCCTCGTCGCGGTCGAAGCCCGCGGTGCCGAGCCAGTCCTGGAGCGCGAGTTCCCGGCTGTCCTTGATCCGCATCCGGCGCTGCTCGGGCGAGTCGACGAAGAACAGTCCGCCGAAGGACCAGTGCGCCTGCCCGCCGATCGACTGCTCCGGCTCCTGGTCGAGCAGGATGACCTTGCGCCCGGCGTCGACGAGTTCCGCGGTGGCCACGAGGCCCGCGATCCCTGCCCCGATCACGATCACATCAGCGTCGTACGCCATGAGGTTCCATCCTTGTCGGGCCTCGTGCCCCGTGCTCCGTGCCTGGGCTCGGGTCTCGGGTCTCGGGTATCGGGTGTCGGCGGCGAGTGCGGTGGTCCGATCTTCGGTACGCGCGAGTAACTAGTCAACAGTCAGATCTGTCCTTGTCGGTGATTGGATTGGGCCATGACTCCCGCCGAGGAAATCCTGGACATCGTCGACGAGAACGACGAGGTGATCGGCCAGGCCCCGCGCGGCGAGGCGTACGCGCGGGGCATGCGCCACCGCTGTGTGTTCATCCAGGCCAGGGACGCGCGGGGCCAGATCTTTGTGCACCGCAGGACGGCGACGAAGCTGGTCTTCCCTTCGCTGTACGACATGTTCGTGGGCGGTGTCGTCGGCGCGGGCGAAAGCTACGACGCCGCGGCGCTGCGCGAGGCCGAGGAGGAGCTGGGGGTCTTTGGACTCCCCCGGCCCCTGCCGCTGTTCAAGTTCCTCTACGAGAGCGGCGAGCAGACCTGGTGGTCGGCCGTGTACGAGGTGCGCTGCGAGCTGCCGGTGAACCCTCAGGCGGAGGAGGTCGCGTGGCACGCCTTCCTCCCGGAGGAGGAGCTGGAGCAGCGGCTCGGCGAGTGGCAGTGGGTGCCGGACGGGCTTGAGGCGTACGAGCGGCTGCGGGCGTTCCGCGCGGCCTGAGTTCCCGCGGCCCGCGGCCCGAGTCCGACAAGTCCGCAGGTAGGGTGTGACGCGTGAGCGACTTCGGACAGAGCCTGCGGCTGTGGTTCGCGCCCCAGCGGGTGCGGGAGGAGGGCGAGACCCCCGACTACCGGTTCTCGCTCGCCAACGAGCGGACCTTTCTCGCCTGGCTGCGTACGGCGCTCGCGCTCATCGGCGGCGGGTTCGCTGTCGATCAGTTTCTGCCGGAACTGGCGTGGGGCCTGCGGGCGGGGATGGCGCTCGGGCTGCTCGCCGCGGGAGTGCTCTGCGCGCTGCGGGCGGTCACTCACTGGGCGCGGTGCGAACGGGCGATGCGGCGCGGCGAGGATCTGCCCGTGTCCCGCTTCCCCACACTGCTCAGCCTTGTGGTCGCCGTCGTCGCCGTGGCCATGGTGGTGGTCGTGCTCTTCGGCTGGGAGGGCGGCCGTTGAGCGGCGCGCGCGAACGGGATCCGGGGCTGCAGCCCGAGCGGACCCGGCTGGCGTGGCGCCGGACCACGCTGGCATTCACCGTGGCGGCGGTGCTCGCCGCCCGGCAGGTGGCCGGGGGCGGTCTGAGCACGGCCGGGTTCGTGGCGGTGGCATGCAGTGCGCTGGTGTGGCTGGGCTTTCTGCGGGTGGCCCACCGCCGGGTACACGCCCTGGGCGGCCGCCCCACCCCGCGTACGCTGCCGGAGCCTGCGGCACTGGCGGCGGTGGCGTGCACGATCGCCCTGGCCGGTTTCGCGGTAGCGATGATCGTCTGAGCTCAGTCGGCCCAGTCGACCGTCACCACGATCTTGCCGCGGGTGCGGCCCTCCGCGTTCAGGGCGTGGGCGTCGGCCGTCTTCTCCAGGGGGAAGGTTCTGTCCACATGGACGGTGACCACGCCCTGCTCGGCGAGCTCGCCCAGCGCCGCCAGGTCCGCCGCGTCCGGCCGCACCCAGTAGTAGTGGCCACCGAGGCTGAGGACCTCGCGGTCGGCGATCGAGGCGAGGCGGCCCTCGGAGGCGAGTACCTCGACCGAGGCGCTGAGCGCGTCCCCGCCGATCGTGTCGAAGACCGCGTCGACGCCGTCGGGCGCCAGCGCACGCACCCGGTCGGCGAGCCCTTCCCCGTACGTCACCGGTTCCGCGCCCAGCTCGCGCAGATGCTCGTGGTTGCGTTCGCTCGCCGTGCCGATGACCCGCGCGCCCGCGTGCTTGGCGAGCTGTACGGCGAGCGAGCCGACCCCGCCCGCGGCGGCGTGGACGAGGACCGTGTCCCCTCCTCGCACCTTCAGCACGTGGTTCAGCACCTGGTACGCGGTGAGGCCGGCCAGCGGCAGCCCGGCCGCCTGCTCGAAGCTCAGGTTCAGCGGCTTGCGGGCGAGCGTGCGCAGCGGCGCGGCGACGTACTCGGCGAAGGTGCCGCGGCAGAGCATGTCCTCGCGTACGTATCCCATCACCTCGTCGCCGACGGCGAACTCGGTGACGGCGATGCCTGGTTGGACGACCACGCCGGAGACGTCCCAGCCCGGAACGACCGGGAAGACGGCCTCGAAGAGGCTGTCGACGTACCCCTCGCGGGCCTTCCAGTCGACCGGGTTGACGGCCGCCGCGCGCACCTTGACCAGAACGGAGTCGGGACCGACCTTGGGCTCGGGGCGCTCCCCGTACTCCAGGACCTCCGGGCCGCCGTAGCGGCTGTAGCTGATCGCCTTCATGATCCGACCCTCGTGCGTGGCACGCGCTCGCGCAAGCCGGGACGGGTCTAATCTGGAAGCCTCAGAACGTAGCAAATCGCATCAAAGGTGAAGCGTCATGGCCGTACTCCATCACGAGCACCCCGCGCACGAGCACACCCACGGTCCGGCCTGCGGACATCCCGAGGTCCCGCACGGTGACCACGTCGACTACGCGCACGACGGTCACTTCCACAAGGAGCACTCGGGGCACTGGGACGAGTGCGAGCCGGGCGAGCACATCTCGCACAGCGGTCATGCACACGATCACGGCCCCGGCTGCGGTCACCCGGCCGTGCGGCACGGCGACCACCTCGACTATGTCCACGACAGACACCGTCACGCCCAGCACGACGGGCACTGGGACGACCACTGACCACAGACCCCGGCTTCCCCCGCGCCACGGCCAACTGACAGTCTTTACTGACCGGTTCGGCCTTGACTCAGGGGATTTCAATTGTCTGCCACGGATCCGTACACCGTCCAGCTCGCGCCAGAAGTGCATGCCTACGTCCAGCCGGACGGCGGCTGGTGTCTGAACAACGCGGGGTTCATCAGCGACGGGGAGTCGACCCTGCTCGTCGACACCGCCGCCACCGAGCGGCGGACGCTCGCCCTGCGTGAGGCACTGCTGGCGACCGGCGCCCCGCTGCCGCGCACGCTGGTCAATACGCACCACCACGGCGACCACACCTACGGCAACGGCGTCTTCACTCCGGACGCCGTGGTGATCGGCCACGACTCCTGCCGCGGCGAGCAGCTCGCGGCGGGCCATCAGCTCCATCTCGTATGGCCGGGGACCGACTTCGGCGCCATCGAGATCACCGCCCCGACCGTGACGTACAACGACCGGCTGACCGTGCATGTCGGGGACCTCGAGGTACGGCTCATCCACCCCGGCGGAGCGGCGCACACCCTCGGAGACACGATCGTGCATCTGCCGCAGCAGCGGGTGGTCTTCACCGGGGACCTGATCTTCCAGGGCGGCACACCGTTCATCCCGGTCGGCTCGCTCAGCGGGTCACTGCGGGCCCTGGACGTACTGCGCTCGCTCGACGCCACGACCGTGGTGCCGGGTCATGGCCCGATCACCGACCCCTCCGCGTACGACGCGACGGAGCGCTATCTGCGGTATGTGGCCGAGCTGGCACAGGAGGGGCACGCCAAGGGGCGCACCCCGCTGGAGACCGCGCGCGAGGCCGATCTCGGAGTCTTCGCCGAGCTGCGGGAGAGCGAGCGGCTGGTGGCCAATCTGCACCGGGCGTACGCGGAGCTGGACGGGCGGCCCGAAGGCTCACCGCTCGACGTGGCCGCCGTGTTCGGCGACATGGCCGTGATGAACGGCGGCGTTCCGGTCGCCTGCCACGCCTGAGCCGCACCCGCGCCGCACCCGAGGCACGCCCTGGGCACGCCCGCACCGCGCCCGGGGCCACGCCCGAGGTCTGTCTGAGCCGGCCGGCCGACGTACTCATATGTGACCAACACCCACCAATGTGTCACTGGCCAGTGATCCTGACCTGGGTTCAGTGAGCGCACTGGACTACATACCGACTGGTCGGTCATGATGAGCGAGACCCGTTCAGCCGCCCTCGGAGGTGCCAACAATGAGCTCAGTCCCCCCGCCAGGCCTCGATCCCGAGCAGCTGCGCGGTTACCTGGACCGCGAGCGCCCAGGCCTGGTGAGCGGACCGCTCAGCGCCCGGCTGATCCAGGGCGGCCGCTCCAATCTCACGTACTCCGTCACCGACGGCACCGGCAACTGGGTCGTCCGCCGGCCCCCGCTCGGGCATGTACTGGCCACCGCGCACGACATGAAGCGTGAGCACCGGGTGATCAGCGCGCTGCATCCGACCGCCGTCCCGGTGCCCGCGCCGGTGGTGCTGTGCGAGGACGACTCGGTGATCGGGTCGCAGTTCTACGTCATGGAGTTCGTGGACGGCACTCCGTACCGGACGGCCGAGGAGCTGGCCGCGATCGGCCCCGAGCGCACCAGGGAAACGGTCCTCGGCCTGGTCGACACCCTGGTCGAACTGCACGCCGTGGACCCCGAGTCCGTGGGTCTCGGCGACTTCGGGCGGCCCGAGGGCTTCCTCGACCGGCAGCTGCGCCGCTGGGGCAAGCAGCTGGACGCCTCCCGCAACCGCGAGCTGGCCGGCATCGACGAGCTGCATGCCGCGCTCGGCCGCGCACTGCCCGATTCGCCCGCGCCCTCCGTCATCCACGGCGACTACCGCCTGGACAACGTGCTGGTCGGCCCGGACGACCGGATCAAGGCGATCCTCGACTGGGAGATGTCGACGCTCGGCGATCCGCTGACCGACCTCGGGCTGCTGGTGATGTACAGCGTCGAGCTGGAGCTGCCCAACTCCCCCGTCAGCACCACCGCGGGGGCCGCGGGCCACCCGGAGGTGGCCGAGCTGGTCGAGCGGTATGCCGCCCGCTCCGGCCGGGACACCTCCGCCATCTCCTGGTACACAGCCTTCGCCTGGTTCAAGCTCGCCGTGATCCTCGAGGGTATCCACTACCGCTACACCCTCGGCCAGACCGTCGGCGCCGGCTTCGACCGGATCGGCGATCTCGTGCCCCTCTTCATCGAGCACGGCCTCACCACCCTCCAGGAAGGCTGAGTACTCCCATGGACTTCGCATTCGACGCGCGCACCGAGGAACTGCGGGCCAAGCTCCTCGCCTTCATGGACGAGCATGTCTACCCGTCCGAGGCGATCGAGCACGAGCAGCGCGCCCAGCTGGCCTCGCCGTGGGACACCCCGGTGATCTTCGACGAGCTCAAGGCCGAGGCGCGCAAGCAGGGCCTGTGGAATCTCTTCCTGCCCGACGCGGAGCACGGGGCCGGACTGACCAATCTGCAGTACGCGCCGCTCGCCGAAATCACCGGTCGCAGCCCGCACCTGGCCCCGACCGCGCTGAACTGCGCCGCGCCCGACACCGGGAACATGGAGGTGCTCACGCAGTTCGGCAACGAGCAGCAGAAGAAGCAGTGGCTGGAGCCGCTGCTGGCCGGGGAGATCCGGTCCGCGTTCGCCATGACCGAGCCCGAGGTCGCCTCGTCCGACGCGACGAACATCCAGACGCGGATCGACCGCGACGGCGACGACTACGTCATCAACGGCCGCAAGTGGTACATCTCCGGGGCGATGAACCCCGACTGCAAGATCTTCATCGTGATGGGCAAGACGGACCCGGACGGGACCGACATACGCCGCCAGCAGTCGATGGTCCTCGTGCCGCGCGACACCCCGGGCCTGGAGGTCCGGCGCGCCATGCAGGTGTACGGCTACGAGGACCACGCGCACGGCGGCCATGCCGAGGTCGTCTTCGACAACGTACGGGTGCCGGTGTCGAATCTGATCGGCGAGGAGGGCGGCGGCTTCGCCATCGCCCAGGCGCGCCTCGGCCCGGGCCGTATCCACCACTGCATGCGGCTGATCGGCATGGCCGAGCGGGCCATCGAGCTGATGTGCAAGCGGGCCGTGTCCCGTACGGCCTTCGGCAAGGCGATCGCCCAGCAGGGTGTCGTACAGAACTGGATCGCGGACGCCCGGGTCACGGTCGAACAGCTGCGGCTGCTGGTGCTGAAGACGGCCTGGCTGATGGACACGGTGGGCAACCGCGGGGCGCACACCGAGATCCAGGCGATCAAGATCGCGACTCCGAGGGCGGTCGTCGACATCCTCGACAAGGCGATTCAGGTGCACGGCGCGGGCGGGGTCAGCCAGGACTTCCCGCTGGCGGAACTGTGGTCGGCGGCGCGGACGTTGAAGCTGGCGGACGGGCCGGACGAGGTGCATCAGCGGTCGCTGGCGCGGCGTGAGCTGAAGCAGTACATGTAGCTGCGGCGGGGTGGGCGGCTGAGGGGCTTGTTCCCCTCCCCGCCCCTTCCCGCAACTGGGGGCAAGCCCCCAGCCCGGTATGCGACCTTCGGCCGCATGCGCCTCAATCGCCGGCGGGGCTCAATATGAGCCCCGCCGGCGATTGAGGCGTGGGCGTCCCCCACGCCCGCCAGGGCGTAGGGGGAGGTTCGGGGCGGAGCCCCGAGGATTTGGGGGCGGCCCCGGTTCGGGCTACGGGCGGAGCGCCCTGAGCAGCATGTCCGCGAGGTGGTCCGCCACCTGTTGCGGGGTGAGCGGGCCGTCCGGGCGGTACCACGTCGACAGATGGTGGACCGAGCCGAAGTGGTAGTCCACCACCAGGTCCGCCGGCGTGGCCGAGGAGAACACCCCGCTCTGCTGACCCTCTTCGACCAGCGCACGGAAACGCTCGTGGTAGCGCCGGCGCTCGACGCGCACCTGCTTGTGCTTCTCCGGGCTCAGATGGTGCATGGAGCGGAAGAAGATCGCGGCGTCGTCGAGGTTGTCGATCGTGGTCACCACGACATCCGCCGCCGCGCCCCGCAGCCGCTTCTCCACCGGCTCGTCGGCGCCCGCGAAGGCGTCGAGCCGCTCCTGCTGGAGCCGCAGCACGCGTGAATAGACCTCCTGCAGCAGGTCTTCCTTGGAGCCGAAGTAGTGGTACAGCGCTCCCTTGGTGACGCCGGCCGCCTCGACGATCTCCTGCACCGAGGTGCGGTCGTAGCCGCGCTCGGCGAAGAGCCGGGTGGCAGCGGCCAGCAGCCTCTGCGGAACGGGGGTGCCGTCCCCGTCCGTCGTCCTGGCCATGTGCCGCCACCCGCCTCTCGTCAATTCCTTGGATCTAACCGGGGAAACGCAGTTCCCGCCTGAGGATCTTCCCACTTGTCGTCTTCGGCAGCTCTGGCAGGATCTCGACTTCGCGGGGGTATTTGTATGCCGCGAGTCGATCCGCACAGTACGCCGAGATCTCGGCCGGTTCGGCGGCAACCCCCGGGCGCAGACTCACGAACGCCTTGACCGACTCGCCGCGGTAGGCGTCGGGGATGCCGACCACGGCCGCCTCGCGCACCGCCGGGTGCGTGTACAGGACGTCCTCGACCTCGCGCGGCCAGACCTTGAAGCCGGACGCATTGATCATGTCCTTCTTGCGGTCGACGACGTAGAGCCAGCCGTCCGCGTCCATGAAGCCGATGTCGCCGGTGCGCAGCTCGCCGTCCGGAAAGGCCTCGGCACTCGCTTCGGGCAGCCGCCAGTAGCCGGGGACCACCGAGGGGCCGCTGACGGCAATCTCGCCGTGCTCTCCGAAGGGCACGTCCTGGCCCTTCTCGTCGACGATCCGCACGAGCGTGTCCGGCCCGGGCAGGCCGACGGAGAGGGTACCGGACGCGGGATCGACCGGGGCCTCCTTCTCCGGCGGCACGGAGGCGCAGGGCGCCGTGCACTCGGTGAGTCCGTAGCCGTTGTGGAGGTAGGGGCCGAAGCCCGTACGGAACTTCTCGACCAGTGCGGGCGGCACCGGGGCCCCGCCCGAGGAGATCACCTGGAACGAGGCGAAGTGCTCGCGGGTCGCCGCGGGGTGCGCGGCGAGCGCCATGAAGGCGGTGGAGGGCCCGACGGTGTACGCGGGCCGGTGCTCGGCGAAGGCGTCGAGGACGACTCCCGCCTCGAAGCGGTAGGCGAGGGCGAGGGTGCCCGCGTTGGCGAAGCAAGCGGCGAGCTCGCAGACCATGCCGGTGATGTGGAACAGCGGCGCGAGCGCGAAGTAACAGGCGCCCTCGGGCAGCGGGTGGCCGGTGCGCTGGCGCTCGGCGTTGTGGACGATGCCGCGGTGCAGGTTCATGGCGCCCTTGGGGGTGCCGGACGTGCCGGAGGTGTAGCTGATCAACGCCACGTCGTCGGGGGTCAGTTCACGCCCCTCGGGCGCGCGCAGCCCCAGTTTGGCCACGCTCACCAGGTCATGGGTGTCCTCCGGGCGAGGCTGCCGCTCGAAGCCGAGGACGCGGGCGTCGTTGCGGCTCTGGAGGTCCAGTTCGCAGGCGGTGAGGGCGAGGCGTACGGGCGATTCGGCGGCGCTGTCGCGCAGATACGACTCCCATGCCCGGTCCGAGCAGATGAGCACGGTGACATCGGCGTCCTTGAGTACGTGCCCGACCTCGGCCGACTTGTACATCGGGTTGAGCGGGACGACGGTGGCCCCGGCCTTCCAGGCGGCCAGCAGCGCGATCACGAAGTGCGGGGTGTTCTGCAGCATGATCGCGACGCGGTCTCCGCGCACCACCCCGCGGGCCGCGAGATGGCCCGCGACGGAGTCGGAGAGCTCGTCGGTCTCGCGGTAGCTCAGCCGCCCGTCGAAGTACGCGAGGGCGGTGTGCTCGGGGGCGCGGGCGACGGCTGCCCGGAAGGAGTGCACCACGCTCGGGGGCGGTGTGATCGGGTCCCGCTGGGCATCGGTGAGCTGCGTGAGCCAGGGCTTGGCGGCGTAGATCGAGGTCACTGGCCGGCCCCTTCCCACTTCTGCTGGATGTGGTTCATGCCGTCCAGCCAGCGCTCGGGGGTTGCGGCGCGGGCCTGGTAGTAATCGGCGACCTCGGGGTGCGGGAGGATCTGGAAGCGGTCGGCCTCGATGCCCTCGAACAGCGCGTCGGCGACGTCCTCGGGGTCGATGGCGGTGGGGGCGAGTACGAGTTCGCCCGCCGATCCGGCCGCGGTGAGCATGTCCGTACGCACTCCCTGCGGGCAGATGGCGTGCACCTTGAGGCCGCGGTGGCGGTAGGTGAGCGAGAGCCACTCGGCGAAGGCGTACGCGCCGTGCTTGCTGACGCTGTACGGGGCCGCGCCGACCATGGTGAGCAGTCCGGCCGCGGAGACGGTGGAGACGAAGCGGCCGCTGCCGCGCTCCAGCCAGTCGGGCAGCAGCGTGCGTACCGCGCGGACGTGCGCCATGACGTTGACGTCCCAGGCGGCCGCCCAGACCTTCTCGTCGGCGAAGGCGTCGCCGGGCGAGGCGAGGCCGGCGTTGGCGCAGTAGACGTCGACGGTTCCGCCCAGTGCGTCGCGGGCGGCTTCCACGATCTCGGAGGCGTCGCCGGGCACGGCGGTGGCCCCAATCTCGGCAGCGATCGACTTGGCCTTGACCGGGTCGATGTCGTTGACCACGACGCGGGCGCCCTGCGCCGCGAACCGGCGGGCCAGTGCGGCGCCGATGCCGCCTCCCGCGCCCGTGACCACAACCCCAGCGCCCTGCACCGTACTCATCAAGATCCGCCTCTCCGCGTGCCGTCCCGTCCGAGCAGACTAACCAGTCGGTATGTAACTGCGGAAGGGGGCGGAGGCCGCGAGGGCCGGGTGTGCGAACGCGCCGTCTCAATCGTTCCGCCCACCCGCCGTGCACGCTAGCGTGCGTGGCCATGACAGACAGCGATCACGGAGGTACCCGATGAGCCTGTCCAGACGGGGTTTATTGGCCGCCGGTGGCGCGGTGGGCGCACTGGCCGCGACCGGATCCACCGCGACCGCCGCACCGGTTTCCGCGCCGATCGGCGCCCATCCGGGCCGCCGCCGGGTCCGCACCGGCTTCGACCGGCTGGCCGCCGACGGCTACGCCTCCCTGTCGGGGCAGCGGGTCGGTGTGGTCACCAACCCGACCGGGATCACCCCGGACGTGCACCACATCGTCGACGTCATGCACGCCGACGACCGGGTGAACCTGGTTGCCGTCTTCGGCCCCGAGCACGGCTTCCGCGGCACGGCCCAGGCGGGCGGCTCCGAGGGCCGCTACGACGACCCGGCGACCGGGCTGCCCGTCTACGACACGTTCGGCAAGAGCGGACAGCCGCTCGCCGACATCTTCACCGCATCGGGCGTGGACACGGTCGTCTTCGACATCCAGGACGCCGGCGCGCGCTTCTACACCTACATCTGGACGCTCTACGACTGTATGCAGGCGGCCGCGCTCGTGGGCAAGCGCTTCGTGGTGCTCGACCGGCCGAACCCGGTGACGGGCCGGGCCGCCCTCGGTCCCGTGCTCGACAAGGCCTTCGCGACCTTCGTGGGCCGCGAGCCGATCTCGCAGGCGCACGGCATGACCGTGACCGAGCTGGCGGGGCTGTTCAACGGCGAGTTCCTGGCAAGGCCGGTGGAGCTGGAGACCGTACGGATGTCGGGCTGGCGCCGGTCGTACTTCTTCGACGGGACCGGGCTGCCCTGGGTGCCGCCGAGCCCCAATATGCCGACGCCGGACACCGCGCTGGTGTACTCGGGCACCTGTCTCTTCGAGGGCACCAATCTGTCGGAGGGGCGTGGCACGACCCGCCCGTTCGAACTCCTCGGCGCGGAGGGCATCGACCGGCGCTGGGCCGAGGCCGCGAACACGCTCGAACTGCCGGGCGTCCGCTTCCGCGAGGCGTACTTCGCGCCGACCTTCTCCAAGTACCAGGGCAGGACGATCGGCGGAGTCCAACTGCACGTCCACGACCGGGATTCGTACGACCCGGTGCGCACCGGGATCGGTCTGCTGGTGACCGCGAAGCGGGTGTGGAGCGGCTTCGCCTGGCGCCCGGACAACTGGATCGACAAGCTGACGGGGTCGGCGAAGGTGCGGACGATGATCGACGCGGGGGCGGGTACGGACGAGGTGGTGGGGGCCTGGCGGGGTGAGCTGGCGGCGTTCAGGTCCATGCGGAAGAGGTATCTGCGGTACTGAGGGCAGCCCGCCCCCCTCGTACGACGCGCTGATCCATCTCCACCGGATCCACGCGGCCGACCGCCTGTGACGGACTGAGGCAGTCGCCCGGAATCAGCCACGACCAAACCCCGCCACAGGTATGGCCGTTCCTCCCTTCCCGCAGGATGCTGTGTCATCAGGGGACAAAAACGGGGAGGGCCGGTCATGCCGGAAATGAGCGTAGAGCCGTACCGGGAGATCACTTTCGACAAGGACGGCGACGTCAACGTCGTGCAGCGGGACCGGCTGGCGGAGCTGAACGTCACCGATCTGGTGATGTTCGCACACGGGTGGAACAACTCGCCCGCCATCGCCAACCGGCTGTATTCGGCCTTCTTCGCGCCCTTCCCGGGCCTGCTGGCGGGCGCTCCTGGCGTCCGGCTCGGGTATGCCGGCGTCGTCTGGCCGTCCATGAAGTTCGCGGACGAGCCGATTCCGGACTTCCGGCCCTTCACTGTCGCCCCCCTGACGGCTTCCAGTCTTGACAAGGCAACACAGGACGCGCTCGTCGAGCTCTTCCCCGGGCATGACGAGACGGTACGTCGGCTGGCTCAGCTGCTCGACGCACAGCCGGAGTCGGAGGCGGCGTTCGCGGAGTTCGGCACGCTCGCGCGGCGGTTGACCGAGGTGCCGGCCGGCGGTCTTGAGGCCGCCTTCTCGGACGATCTGCCGTACGACGAGCAGAGCCCGCCGGCCGTGCTGCTAGAGGATGCGCTCACGATGTGCCGCCGCTTCACGCTGGCACTGGAGGAGACCGGCGAGATGACGGACAAGGAGACCGCCAACGCGTCCTTCTCCCTCCCCGGCGGCCTCAAGAAGGCCTGGAAGGGTGCGAAGGAGCTGCTGCGGCAGACGACGTACTACGCGATGAAGCGGCGGGCCGGGACGGTCGGCGAACTGGGCCTCGGCCCGCTGCTCGGGCAGCTGGCCCGGTCGTCCCCCGATGTGCGGGTGCATCTGGTCGGGCACAGCCAGGGCGCGCGGCTGGTCTCCTTCGCGCTGCGCGGGCTGCCCGACGGCGTACGGAACGTGAAGTCGGTGACACTCCTTCAAGGCGCGTTCTCGCACTATGCGTTCGCCACGAGCCTGCCCCATGCGACGCACAGCGGCGGCGTCCTGCGCACCATGGAGCACCGGGTCGACGGACCAGTGGTGGCCTGCTATTCACGGCACGACAGCGCGCTCGGGGTGATCTATCCACTGGCGTCCAGCCTGGCCGGGGACGACAGAAGCGCGCTCGGACTCGACAAGCGGTGGTGGGCGATGGGACACGACGGCATCCAGGCCGTCCGGCCGCTGGCGCAGCTGACCCTGGAGGAAGCGCTGCGACAGGGGATTCCGGCCTCGGGCTGCGTCAGCGTGGACACGGCGTCGGTGGTGAAGCGCGGCGGGCCGCCGACCGGTGCGCACAGCGACATCTGCCACGAGGAGCTGGCCCGGGTGGTGCTCGCCGCGGGCCGCATCGGACGCTGATGGGTTCAACGCCCGTGCGGCCCACGGTGATTGGCGCCTAACGGTGGGTGGGGAACTCCACCACCTGCTGGTAGGTGGGGCGGTTCTGCCAGCTGATGCCCGGGTGGGTGATGCCGCCCAGCGCACGGTGGACGATCGAGTCCGCGCACCACTGCTCACCCGCCTTGCAACTGCCGTCGGCGGGATAGACCTCGGTCGCCGGCTTGGCTGTGGCCTGCTTCAGCGCGGCAAGGAGCGCGTCACGACAGGCGGCCAGGTCGCCGTTGCCGCAGTACGTCTTCGCCAGGGGGCCCTGGACCGGCTGTCCCAGGACCTGGCGCAGATCCTTGTCGGCGAAGGCCCACCAGCCGTTCTGGAAGGCGGAGCCGCTGTGCGCGCCGGTCGGGCCGTGGCTCGCGGCCGGGGACTCGTCGACCGGGAGGTTCCCGGCGAGCGCTCGGTAGAGACCGTCGCCGAGCCCCGGTCTGAACTCCGCCTCGATCAGCAGCGGCCACCAGGCGTCCATGAGGCGCACGGCGTCCGGGTGGGTGTACTGGTGCGAGCCGGGCGAGGTCTCCCTGCGTGGCGAGCCCGCGGCCCGCCAGGACTCCAACTGCAGGATGGCGGTGTTCAGCCGGGGGTCGGTGACAGGCCCCGAGCGCAGCACCGTCAGCAGCTCGGGCAGCAGCTGCTCCCCGCGCAGATCGGTGACGGCGGCCTCCGCCATCGCCCGGGTGAGCGAGGCGCGGGTGACCCCGCCGTCGGCGACGAGCCTGGCCACGCGGCCGTTGAGCAGATCGCCGCGGTGCACGGCCCCGAAGCCGAAGGCCGCGGTGGCGTACCCCTTGGCCTGCCGGTTGTTCCAGGAGATGTAGTAGTCCTGGCCGATGGACTGCGGATGCTGGGCGAAGGACGTGTAGGTGGCCGTGTTGTTCGCCGGGTCGAAGCCCTGCCACTCGTACTGCCGCTCCGCCGTGACGGGCAGCGCGGGGTCGGTGGCGGGCGACCGCGCCGGGTTCATGCCGCTGTTGAAGTAGGCGGCGGTGCGGGAGTCGGCGTAGAACCAGTTGAAGGCGTAGTCGATGTTGTGGGCGGCCTGCTGGAAGGACGCGGCGTCGGTCACGAACGACGGGTCGTTGAGCATCTGGAAGCCGATGATCGAGTCGGCCTCGTGGCGGTACGTGGTGCGCAGCGAGGTGTACGCGACGGGCTTGCCACCGATCTTGGCGCGGTGGGTGACGATGCCGTAGTTGGTGCGCCAGACCTGCATCCGGTAGGAGCCGGCCGCGGTGGAGTCGGCGACCGACGGCTTCCAGGCGTTGCGCTTCTCCAGTTTCTCCATCGGGGTGCACACGCCCCGGTAGAGGTAGTGGACGTCGTCCTGGCAGAGCTCGACCGCGTAGGTGTCGGTGATGTCCTGGGCGGAGGAGGTGGCGGACCAGGCGTAGTCCTGGCCGCGGCCCATCTGGACGTACATGCCGACCCCGGCGAAGGAGACTCCGCGGGCGGAGATGCCCGGGCCCTGGAGCTCCTGGAGCATCATCAACTGTGGCGCGAAGTAGCCGGTTTGAGGGCCGAATACGGCGACGGGGTGGCCGCTCGCGGTGCTCTTGCCGGAGACGAGGAGCGCGTTGGACATACCGCGCCTGCCGCCGATCGAGCCGGGCTCGATGACCCCGTCGTCGAACATGCCCTGGGCAGGCTTGAGTGTTGCCGGGGCTCGCAGCGGGGACTTGGCGTTGCTGCCCGCCGAGCCGGTTCTGTCGTAGAGGAGCTGTTCGGTGACGACCGATCCGGCATCGGGCAGTGCGGTGCCGCGCGGGTTGGCGGGCTTGTTGGCGAACGGGAAGCTGGAGCCGTCGTGCAGGGTGAGCACGGCCTCGGGGTCCTCGCGCTGCCGGAAGGACTCCCAAACCCTGGTGCCTTCCACCAGGCCGTACTTCTGCTGGGCGGCGAGCAGGGAGAGCGCGGCCTGCACCTCGCCGCCGCCACCGCCGCCGAACTGGCCGCCGACGACCGACGCGATGGCGATCAGGTCGGAGAGCGTGAAGGGCTGTATCTCTCCGACGTTGGTGATCGAGTCGATATGCCCGGTGAGGACGTACTCACCGGGGAAGTAGCGTCCGTTCTTGGACTGCACGCGGTAGGTGTTGATGCCGTCGACGTACGCCTGGGCGTCGGCCATGGCCTGCTCGCCGCGCGCACCCTCGGTGGTCCTGATGCGCTCGATCTGCGCCTGGTAGTCGGCCTCGGTGTACGGGGCAGAAGGCCAGAACTGCTGCTCCAGGCCCTGGTTGGCGAGGGCGCCGCCGGCGAAGGGGGTGAGCTCGCCGCGGCCGATGTGCCGGAAGAGGTCCATCATCCACAGCCGGTCCTGGCCCGCGGCGAAGCCGGCTCCGAACTCCGTCCCATAGCGGGTGGTGCCCTTGATGTGGGGGACGCCGGTCTTCTTGTCGCGGGTGATCGTGACATCGGGGCGGGGTGTGGTGACGGATTCGACCTGGCCGTCGGGAACGCCGAAGGAGGAGTCGTTGAAGAAGTCGTTGAGCTTGGCGTCGGTGAGTCCGTCATAGCCCCCGACCAGGGAGTCGTAGCGGCCGAGCTGGTCGGAGCTGTGGCCGGGACGGGTGCCGAAGATCTTGTGGGCGAGGATGTCGGCGAGGGTCGCGTTGCCGTTCTGCCCGGGCGGCAGGATGTCGGCGCACTGGCCCTTGCACAGGTCGCCGTCGGCCGCGGTTGCGGTGGGGGCCGCGGTATCGGCGGAGGCCGCGGCCTGCGGCAGGGGAGCCAGCAGACCGGCTGCGAGCGCGAACACCGCGGCGGCGGTGGCAGTTCTGAGTCTTCCGGTGCGTCGTCGCATGGATGCTCCTCGGGGAGACCGATGCGCTGGAGGTTACCGACGGTATGACTCGCGAGTAAGGTGAACATGCGTCACCTTTTCCGAATCACCGCACGGCACGTGCCAGGCACTGCTCCCCGGGGTTGTGGTGCGCGGCGAGCTCCACCAACCGGCCCGCGTTCGGGGCGTGATGGGGCGCCGACCGCATCGCGGGGGATGTTCTGCTGATGGCCGCCATCGGATATCCGATGGATTCGATGGAGCCGGATGGGGGACTCGTACGTCCATTCTTCGACGCCCAAGTACCAGCGACGGAGGTGGCAGTGCGATGGCCGGTTTCCGGAGTCTTGCGAGACAGGTGCGCGATGTGCGGTGTGACCTGGCGCTTCGGCGCTACTCACTGCGCAAATGCCTGGAGCGTTTTGCCCCTTATGGGCACCGGGCGACCTGGGATCATCTGTGCGCGAGGCACTGTATCGAACCCGAGGACCGGGCGCCTGATCCGGCGCGGCTGGTGGCCGCGCTCGAGGAGTTGGAGAAGGCGCGGGCCGTCTGGCTCGCGTACGAGGAGAGTTTCGCGGACCGCCGCAAACGGGAGAAGCACGATGGGCTGCGGCGGCCGGCAACGATAGACGACTGGCACCGGCGGACCTGGGGCGGGAACGGGGTCGCGCGCTGCGACAGGCCGGCGGCCCACCCCTCGGCCCCGCTCGACGAGGTGCTGCGGCGACTGATATCCGCGCTGGAGACGGAGCCCGGCGCGGGGTGCCCGGTGTGCGGGGGAACGCGCATTGTGTGGCGACAGGATCTGGCGAACGAGCCGTGGTTCGGGCCGGTCTGCACGGGCTGCGGCATTGTGGTGCCGCAGCCCGTACTGACGTCCGAGGCCGTGGCGGCGGCGAAGCGGGCGGGGCGCAAGGAACTGGCGTCGGTGGCCTGAGGCCCTTTCCGGGCCCCTCGCCCCGGACCCCTGGTCCTCAATCGCCGGACGGTCCGGCTTTCGGACCGCCCGGCGATTGATGACTGGCCCGCGTTGTCAGTGGTGGCCGGCACCATCGAAGGCATGATCCAGGTCTGTCTGAACGGGCCCCGTTCGGCGGGCGACGGCGCTGCCGTGCCGCTGTTCCCCGGGGCGATGGCCGAGTCCGCGGCCCGTGCTGTCGCGGCCGGCGCCGCCGAGGTGCATGTGCACCCCAAGACGCCGTGCGGCGACGACACCCTGTCGCCGCGCGCCGTGGCTGAGGTGGTCACGGCGATACGGGCGGTGGTGGACGTCCCCGTCGGCGTGACCACGGGCGCCTGGGCCGAGCCCGATCCCGGGCGCCGGGTGGAGCGCGTCCGCGCGTGGACGGTGCTCCCCGACCACGCCTCGGTCAACTGGCACGAGCCGGGCGCGGAGTTGGTCGCGGCAGCTCTGCTGGAGCGCGGAGTCGGTGTGGAGGCGGGCCTGTGGTCCGGCACGGACGGGCCGCGCCGTTTTCTGGCGTCCCCACTCGCCCCGCGTGTCCTGCGGGTGCTTGCCGAGGTGATGGACGCCGACCCCGGCACGGCCGAGGAGTCGGCGCGCTCGCTCCTCGCCGACCTGGGCACTGCCCATGGCATATCCGTACTGCTGCACGGCGAGGACGGCGCATGGCCGGTTCTGCGGCTCGCCCGGCGGCTGGGGCTGGATATACGGGTGGGCCTGGAGGACGTGCTGGTCCTGCCGGACGGGCAGCCGGCCCTGTCCAACGCCCAACTGGTGCGCGCCGCCCGGGACGGCGCCGATATTCGGTGGCCCGCACCGGGCCGTGGCCCGCAGAGTGGTGACGCAAATCCGTAATCGAGGAGACGCCGATGTCCACGCTGCGTGTCACCGCAGAACTGCTGACCGTGCATGAGCACCCGAACGCCGACGCACTCGAACTGGCCCAGGTGGGCCTGTATCGCGCGGTCGTCGCCAAGGGCGCCTACCGCAGTGGTGACGCCGCCGTGTACATCCCGGAACAGGCCGTGCTCCCGGCCGAGTTGATCGAGGAGCTGGGTCTGACCGGGCGGCTGGCCGGAAAGGCGTCCGACCGGGTCAAGGCGGTGCGGCTGCGCGGGGAGCTGTCGCAGGGCATCGTGTGCCGGCCGCGGGCGCTCGCGGACATCGATCTGGCGCGGGCGGCCACGGACGGCACGGACTTCGCGGAACTGCTCTCGATCACCAAGTGGTCGCCGCCGATCCCGCCGACGATGAGCGGGGAGGTGGAGCGGGCGCCCGAACTGCTGCCGTGGGTCGACATCGAGAACATCCAGCGCTACCCGGAGATCTTCGAGGCGGGTGAGCCGGTGGTGCTGACCGAGAAGCTGCACGGCTCGGCCTGTCTGATGACGTACGGCGTCGCGGACGGCGGGACAGTGCAGGTGTCGTCGAAGGGCTTCGGCGCGAAGGGCCTTGCGCTCAAGGAGGACCCGCGCAATCTGTACTGGCGCGCGGTGCTCGGCCATGACGTCCCGGCTGTCGCGGCGCGGCTCGCCGAGAGGCTGGGGGCGAGCCGGGTCGGCATCTTCGCCGAGGTGTACGGCGCGGGGGTGCAGGACCTGGGCTACGGCGCCAACGCCCGCTCCGAGGCGCTGGGTTACGCCGTGTTCGACGTCTCCGCGGAGATCGACGGCCAGGTCCGCTGGCTGGACCCGGTGGGGCTGCTGGAAGGTGAACTTCCGCTGGTGCCACGGCTGTTCGAGGGCCCGTACGACATCGAGAAGGTGCTGGAGCTGGCGAGCGGCCGGGAGACGGTGTCGGGGCGCGAGCTGCATCTGCGCGAGGGCGTCGTGATCCGTCCGTCCACCGAGCGCTACAGCCCGGTGGTGGGCGGCCGGGCGATAGCGAAGGCGGTCAGCCCGGCGTATCTGACCCGTAAGGGCGGCACGGAGTACGAGTAGACCGGCGCGGGTCAGGACCGGCGGAGGTGAGCCCGGCACGGGGGTGCGGGCTCACCTCTGCCTTCGGCCGCGCCCCGCCCGGGCTCGCCTGCCGAGACTGGGGGCCGAGCCCCCGGACCCGGTTCGCCCTGCGGGCGTGTCCTCAATCGCCGGACGGGCTCATTTGAGCCCGCCGACGATTGAGGAGTGGGGCCCCACGCCCGCAGGGCGTAGGGGGGTCCGGGGCGGAGCCCCCGGGTTCGGAGGAGGGGCGGACAGGGGAACAGGCCCACCCGCAGGCGGACCCCCGCGAGGCCCTCAGGTGTCGTTCCTCGAGGGGCGGCGGCCTTCCGGGAGAAGGCGGGAGCCCGTCATCCGTTCGCCGAAGATGTCGTCCGGGTTGGACAGGACACAGGTCTCCAGCGAGAGGCAGCCGCAGCCGATGCAGTCCGTGAGGTGGTCGCGGAGCCGGCCGAGTTGCTTGATCCGCTCGTCCAGTTCCTTGCGCCACGCCTGCGACAGCCGCGCCCAGTCGTCCCGGTCGGGTGTGCGCTCCTCGGGCAGTTCCGCGAGGGCCTGCCTGATCGTGGCGAGCGGGATGCCGACGCGCTGGGCCGCACGCACGAAAGCGACGCGGCGCAGCGCGTCCCTGCCGTAGCGACGCTGGTTTCCGCTGGTCCGGCGGCTGCTGATGAGGCCCTTGGACTCGTAGAAGTGCAGGGCCGACACCGCGGCGCCGCTGCGCGCGGACAGCTGGCCGACCGTGAGCTCGTGAATCTTCTCAGGAATCTGTGGCACTCCTCGGAGCCTACTGGTCGTCCGTTGACAGGACCGGATCCGCCCACCATGCTGAGCAAGCGCTTAGACAATAGAGAGGCAGGGACCAGGGACATGGCTGAGCCGAGGATCTTCACCTCCGCCGATGAGCTGCGCGCCGGTGTCGGCGAGCAACTGGGACACAGCGACTGGCTGGAGATCGAACAGAAGCGGATCGACCTTTTCGCCGACGCCACCGGTGACCACCAGTGGATCCACATCGACCCGGAACGCGCGGCGAGCGGCCCCTTCGGCACCACGATCGCGCACGGCTATCTCACGCTGTCGCTGCTGCCGGTCTTCGTCCCGCAGGTGCTGCGCGTCGAGGGCATGAAGATGGGCATCAACTACGGCGCCAACAAGGTCCGCTTCCCCTCCCCCGTACCGGTGGGCTCGCGGCTGCGCGCGACCGCCGTCCTCCGGAGCGTGGAGGAGGCGGGCGGCGGCGTACAGGTGACCGCCCTCGTCACGGTCGAGCGCGAGGGCGGCGACAAGCCCGTCTGTGTGGCCGAGTCGGTGTCCCGCTACTTCTTCTGATCACCGACCATGCGCAGGACGAGGTCGGCGTAGAGCGCGCCGACCTCGTCGGGCGTCCGGCGTCCCTTCGTGTTGAACCACCGCGCCACGTCGATGCAGAGCGACAGCACGGCGACCGTGGTGCCGGGCACGTCCGGGACCTCGAACTCCCCCGACTCCACGCCGTCGCGCAGAATCCCGCGTACGACGGCGTCGCTGCGGCGGCGCAGCTCGAGGATCTCCGTACGGTGGTCGTCGGAGAGCGCGTCGATCTCGTACTGCACCACATGCGCGGTGTCGTGCCGCCCGGCGTGCCAGCGCACGAACGAGCTCACCGCGTCGGCGAGCCGCTCGGAGGGCGTGCCTTCGCCGTCGGCCGCCGCCGACAGGATCTCCAGGGCCTTGTCGTGCCCGATCCGGCTGATCCGGTGGAGCAGCTCTTCCTTTGTCTTGTAGTGGATGTAGAGCGCGGCGGGGCTCATCCCCGCGCGGCCCGCGATGTCCCGGGTCGTCGTCGCGTGGTAGCCGCGCTCGGCGAAGGCCTCGACGGCGGCGACGAGCAGCTTCCGTGCGGCCTCGGGCGTGACCTCGCCCCACGGCATGTCCTCGCCGGCCGTGTCCTCCGCCGTACTCATCGCTCGCCCCTTCCGTTCATCGGAAGGCACACCATACCCCGACGGTGAGCAAGCGCTTAGAGACTCAGAGCTTCTGGAAGGGGTCGTGCTCGGCGAGCAGCTTCTCCAGTCTGGCCTGATCGACGCGGCTGACCATCTGCCCGGCCTCCTGGCGGTCCCTGATCACCTTGGCCAGGGTGAACGCCGAGGTCGTGAGATAGAGGACGGCGATGGCGAGGAAGCCGCGCACCCAGGCGTTGGCGTCGAGATAGAGAATGCCGAGGCCGACGGCGGCGAGCGCGACAGCGAAGGAGGCCACCGCCTGTCCGTAGAAGGCCGCGGTGCTTTGCTGCTTGACCGGTGTCTCACTCATACCGGCCAGCATCGGCCGGTGTGGTTCGCGCCACATCCGCTCCCGTACTCACCTGCGTACTCAGTCGGCCGTGACCGGGAGAGCCGGGACTCAGAAGGCGGAGACTCCGGTCAGGGCGCGGCCGATGATCAGCTTCTGGATCTGGCTGGTGCCTTCGTAGAGGGTCATCACCCTGGCGTCGCGGAGCAGTTTGCCGACCGGGTACTCGTCGATGTAGCCGTAGCCGCCGAAGACCTGCAGGGCGTTGTTGGCCGCGCGCACCGCGGCCTCGGAGGCGAAGAGCTTGGCCTGGGACGCGGCGGTGGCGAACTCCTCGCCGCGGTCCACGAGGTCGGCGACCCGCCAGGTCAGCAGCCTGGCGGCCGCAACGTCCACGGAGATGTCGCTGATCAGCTCCTGGACCAGCTGGTACGAGGCAATGGACTTGCCGAACTGCTCGCGCTCACCCGCATATCCGACGGCCGCGTCGAGCGCGGCCTGCGCGATCCCGACACAGCCCGCGGCGACCGACATCCGCCCCTTGGCGAGCGCGGACATGGCGATGGAGAAGCCCTTGCCCTCCGGGCCCATCAGGGCGGCGGCCGGCACCCGCACATCCGCGAGCACCAGCTCGGCGGTGGCCTGGCCGCGCAGGCCGAGCTTTCCGTGGATGGTGTGACGCGCCAGACCGGGGGTGTCCGTGGGCACCAGAAAGGCGGAGACGCCGCGGTGTCCGGGCGTGTCGTTGGTACGGGCGAAGAGGAGCACCACATCGGCCCAGGTGCCGTTGGTGATGAACATCTTGGAGCCGTTGATGACGTAGTCGTCGCCGTCCCGCACGGCCTTGGTGGTCAGATTTCCGGCGTCGGACCCGGTGCCCGGCTCGGTGAGTCCGAAGCAGCCGAGCGCCTCCCCGGCGGTGAGCCGGGGCAGCCACCGGCGCTTCTGCTCTTCGTCGCCCCACGCGGCGATCGTCTTGGCGACCAGTCCGAGCGATACGGACACGATGCCGCGCACCGACGAGTCGCCGCGTCCGAGCTCCTCGGTGACCAGGCAGTACGCCAGATGACTGCCGCCGCTGCCGCCGTACTCCTCGTCGATCGTGAGCCCGAGGAAGCCCAGCGCGCCCAGCTTCTTCACGATCGACCGGTCGACGCTCTCGTTGCGGTCCCACTCGACGACATGCGGGGTGATCTCGCGGTCGACGAAGTCCTCGGCCAGCTGCCGGACGGCTGTCTGCTCCTCGTCGAGATACAGATTCATCTGTCCACCCCACTTTTAACTACCACTGCTAGTTTCTTGTCGGCAGGCCTACTATGTGCCGCATGGCCCGACCGCGCAAGCCCCTGCTCAGCAGAGAACGCATCGTCAAGACGGCGAGCGCGCTCGTGGACGCGGAGGGCCTCGACGCCGTCTCCACCCGTCGGCTGGCCACCGAACTCGGCGTCAGCGGGCCGTCCCTCTACAACCACTTCCGCAACAAGGACGAGATCCTCGACGCCGTCGCCGACACGGTGAGCGCCCAGGTCGACCTGTCGATGTTCGACGAGGCCGACGGCCGCGACTGGCGTACCGCACTGCACGACTGGGCCGTCTCCTACCGGGCCGCCCTGACCGCCCACCCCAACACCGTTCCGGTCCTCGCCCGCGGCCCCGGCCGCCGCCCGGCCGGTCTCAAGGTGGCCGACGCGGTCTTCGGCGCGATGGTCCGCGCGGGCTGGCCACCGGCCCAGGCGACCCATATCGGCGCCCTGATGCGGTACTTCATCACCGGCTCCGCGCTCGGCTCCTTCGCCCGGGGCTTCGTCGACGACGAGACGGCGTACGACCCGGCCGACTATCCGCACCTCGGCCAGGCCCATCTGCTCGCCGAGCGGCAGCAGAAGGTGGACGAGGGCGCCTTCGAGACGGGGCTGCGGGCGCTCATCGACGGTCTGACCGTCCAGTACGAGATGATCGGTCGATAGCGCGGGCTCGGCATCGCGCCGGGAATATTGCGGTGAGCGCCGAAGGGTCGAGGCCGTACGGTCGCCCCATGACGAAATCTCCCGCCGCCGTCCGCCGAACACAGTGGCCCGCCCTGGCCGCCGCGGGCGTCACCGTCGTCCTGTGGGCCTCCGCGTTTGTGTCCATCCGCAGCGCCGGTGCGGCGTACTCCCCCGGAGCGCTCGCCCTCGGACGGCTGCTCGCCGGGTCTCTCGCGCTCGGCTGCGTCCTGCTGGTCCGGCGCGAGGGGTTGCCGCCGCGCGCCGCATGGCGGGGGATCGCCATATCCGGGCTGCTCTGGTTCGGGATCTACATGGTGGTCCTCAACTGGGGCGAGCAGGAGGTCGACGCGGGCACCGCCGCGATGGTCGTGAACATCGGGCCGATCCTCATCGCGCTGCTCGGCGCGCGGGTGCTGGGCGAGACGCTGCCGCCGCGGCTGCTGATGGGGATGGCGGTGTCGTTCGCGGGAGCCGTGACCGTGGGTCTGTCGATGTCGGGCGAGGGCGGTGCCTCGACGCTCGGCGTGCTGCTGTGCCTGCTGGCGGCGGTGGGGTACGCGGGCGGGGTGGTGGGCCAGAAGCCCGCGCTGGCGCATGCGAGCGCGCTGCAGGTGACCACGTTCGGCTGTCTGGTCGGGGCGGTGGCCTGTATGCCGTTCGTCGGGCAGTTGGTCTCCGAGGCCGAGCGTGCACCGCTGTCGGCCACGCTCAACATGGTCTATCTGGGCGTGTTCCCCACCGCGCTCGCCTTCACGACCTGGGCGTACGCGCTGGCGCGTACGACGGCAGGGCGGATGGGCGCGACGACCTATGCCGTGCCGGCCCTCGTGGTGCTGATGTCGTGGCTGGCGCTGGACGAGGTGCCGGGCGGGCTGACGCTGGCGGGCGGCACGTTGTGCCTGGCCGGGGTCGCCGTTTCGCGCTCCCGGGCCAGGCGGGCGGCCGCGCCCGCCGACGCCGTCCCACGGGCGAGCGGCGCGCCGGAGGCCGGAGCGTCCGAAGCCGGGGTGCCCGGGGCGGGGGCGCCGGAGGCCGGAGCGTCCGAGGCGGGGGCACCCCAAGCCGGAGCGTCCGAGGCGGGGGCGCCGGGGGCCGGACGTCGTCAGGGCTGACGGGCGCTCTCCCGCAGCCGGGCCAGCGTGAGCAGGCCGCCCTCCTCGCGCAGCCGGGTCGTCGCGGTCCGCTCCGGATAGCAGCGCATGAACATATTGGTGAAGTGGGTGCCGTAGTGCAGCCGGTTCTCCTCGTCCGGCGCGCCCGCAAGATCGTCGCCCCGCGCGTACTTCAGCGGTTCCACCCAGGCGTTGAAATGGGGCTCGTGGAAGTACGCCATGGCGTACCGCTCACGGTCGGCCAGCCGCACCTTGTGCGGGGTCGAGAGCAGCCGGCCGCCGGTGAGGAACTGAAGGATGTCGCCGGGGAAGACGGTCAGGGTGCCGGGGACGGGGTCGATGAAGGTCCAGGGCTCCTCGTTCTCGTACATACCGGCGCTGCTCTCGTGCTCCAGCCAGTTCCGGTTGCGGTGCTCGCCCGGTACCGGCGGGCGGATCCAGAGCCCGCCGACGTCGTCCTGGGCGGCGATGACCAGCAGTCCGTAGTCGGTGTGGGCGCCGATCCCCCGGCTGCTCGCGCTGGACTCGGCGGGGAAGCGCAGTACGCGCATATGGTGCCAGCCGTCGTCGGTGCGGTCGGTCAGCGCGGCGGCGTCGTCGAGTCCCAGGCCGAGCGCGGTGAGCCCGAGCAACGTCTCCCCCAGCGAGCCCAGTACGGCCATGAAGGCCTGCATGGACCACCGGTATGCGTCGTCCGGCCAGGGCACCGGGCCGTGGCACGGCCAGCCGGAAACGGCCCGGACGTCGTCCAACGGGACGTCCTTGCAGACGGTGAAGATCTCCGAGTAGTCGGCCTCGCCCGCGGTGATCTCTTCGCCGGAGGCGATGTAACCGCTGTAGCTGGACGTGCTGATGTGGCGGGCCTTGTCGCGCAGCGGTCTGGCGAAGAACCTCTTGCTCGCCTCGATGGCCCAGTCGGTGATCTGCTGCTGGGCCGGGCCGGTGGCGACGTAGAAGATGCCGTGGGTGCGCCACGCCTCCACCATCGCGACGCCGAGCGCACGGTCGGCGGGGGATGCCGTGACGGAGCCGGGTAATGCGAAGACGGGCAGGTCGGCCATCGCGGTTGTCGTCCTCTCGCTCGTGAGTGAATGCGGCCGCCCCGCAGGGGGAGGGCGGGACGGCCGCACACAGGGGTCTCACGGGCGAGAGGCGGAACCGGCTCAATCCAGTGCGTCGGCCTTTGCTTCGGGCTTTGCCCCGGCCTCGTCATCGGCGGTGGCGGTGGCGTCGGCGTCCGTGGTGCCTTCGGCCTCGGCGCCGGCTTCCGTGCCCTCGGCCTGCACGGAATCCCTGGCCGCCGCGCGCGCCGACAGAATCCTGATCGACAGGAGGGCGATGACGGCGAGGCCGATGATGTAGCCGGAGACGGCCATCGAGGTGCCGGTCGCCTCCAGCAGCAGGACCATCACGAACGGCGCAAGGCCGCCGCCGAAGACGGCCGCGATCTGGTAGCCCAGCGAGGCGCCGGTGTAGCGCATCTCGGCGGTGAAGAGCTCGGCGAAGAGGGCGGCCTGCGGCCCGTACATGATGCTCAGGAAACAGCTGGTGACAAAGGTGCCGACGGCCAGCCAGAGCAGCGACTTGGTGTCGATCAGCAGGAACATCGGGATCGCCCAGACCAGCAGGCCGACCGCGCCCGCGGCGTAGATGCGCAGCCGTCCGATGCGGTCGGAGAGGGCCGCGGCCGCCGGTATCAGCGCCAGCTGGGTGATGCTGACGCAGAGCGAGACGGTGAGCACGGCGCTGCGCTTCATGTCGAGCTCGCGGGTCGCGTAGTCGAGCACCCCGGTGATGATGATGTAAAAAGTCGCGGTGTTCACAGCGAAACTGCCGCCGGCCAGGAAGACCGTGCCGAGGTGCTCGCGCAGGATCGTACGGAGCGGCGAGCGGGGTTCGCTCTTCTCCTGTGCGGCCAGGGTCTGCTCGGCCTTGCGGAACTCCGGGGTCTCCTCGACGCGGTTGTGGATGTACCAGGCCAGGGCGAGAACGAGGAAGCCGACGAAGAAGGGCACGCGCCAGCCCCAGGCGGCGAAGGTGGTGTCGTTGGTGACGGCCCCGGCGACCAGGAAGACGGTGTTGGCGGTCACCACGCCGATGGGGACGCCGAGCTGAACGAGGCTGCCGTAGAGCCCGCGCTTGCCCTCGGGGGCGTACTCGGTGGCCATCAGCATCGCGCCGCCCCACTGGGCGCCGACCGCGATGCCCTGGACGACGCGGAGGAGCACCAGCAGCACCGGGGCGGCGATGCCGATGGTCTCGTACGTGGGGAGGAGACCGATTCCGGTGGTGGCGAGGCCCATCAGGGTCAGCGCGAGGACCAGCATGGGCTTGCGGCCGTGCTTGTCGCCGAGCTGGCCGGCGATGATGCCGCCGACGGGCCGGGCGAGGAAGCCGACCGCGAAGGTGGCGAAGGCGGCGAGTACACCGGCGGACGAGCTGCCGGAGGGGAAGTAGAGCTTGCCGAGGACGAGGGCGGCGGCGATGCCGAAGACGAAGTAGTCGTACCACTCGACGGCGGAGGCGAGGGCGGCGGCGGTGGCGACGCGTCGGCGGTGGGTGTCGGGGGACTGAGCGGGGGTGTCCATGCGTGCACACTCCGGTGGGTGCGGGGACGAGGAGTGCGGGGACCGTACCGACCGGGCGGTATGGCGTCAATGGTTTGCGCAAGCGGTGGGGGTTTCCCGTACCCGCCTCTTCTCGTAACCGGGGCTCCGCCCGAGACCCCGCCGGGGCTCCCCCGCTACCCCGGTCCTCAATCGCCGGACGTGCTTGATTTCCGCTGGTCGGCCTGAAGATTCAGGCGGACCAACGGAAATTCGAGCCTCGCCGGCGTTGAGGGGCGGGGAGGGCTAGAACACGATCAGCGCACGCCCGCCCTTGCCCGCCAGCATGTTGTCGAACGCCGCCGGAATCCCGTCCAGCCCGATCCGCTCCGTCACCAGACCGCTCAGGTCCAGGCGTCCCGCGCGCACATGCTCTGCGAGAACCGACAGGTCACGGGACGGGTCGCTGTTGCCGTAGACACAGCCCGAGAGCGTACGGCCCCAATGGAAGAGCTCCAGCGCGTTAAAGCTGACCTGCTGGTCCTTGCCGCCGATGCCGACGACCGTGGTGCGGCCGCCACGGCGGGTCGACTCCCAGGCCGTGCGGATCGTGGCGGCCCGGCCGACGCACTCGATCGCCACGTCCGCACCCTGGCCGCCGGTCAGCCCCCGGATCTCTTTCGCCGTGCTGTCCGAGGCGATGACGTACTCGGTCGCGCCCGCCGCCCGCGCCAGGGCCTCCTTCTCCGCGGACACATCGACGGCGATGACCGTCGACGCGCCCGCGATCCGGGCGGACTGGAAGGTGGCGAGGCCGACCCCGCCGACGCCGAAGACGACGACCGACTCCCCCTCGCGGACACGGGCGGAGTGGTGGATCGCGCCGTACCCGGTGAGAACCGCGCAGCCCAGCAGGGCGGCGTCGGTGAGCGGGATGCCGTCCGGGACCGGCAGGACGCAGTTCGCGGCGACGTCGGTCTCCTGAGCGAAGGCCGCGACGTTCAGGCCGGGGTGCAGCTCGGCGCCGTCCGCGGTGCGGGCGTAGACGCTCGCCGCGCCCGCGAGGGCGCCCGCGCACAGCCACACTTCGCCGATCCGGCAGTGGTGGCAACTCCCACAGGAGGGCGCCCAGTTGAGTACGACTCCGTCTCCGGGGGCGACATGGGTGACGCCGTCGCCGACCGCGACAACGGTGCCCGCGCCCTCGTGGCCGAGGACGCACGGTGTGGGCACCCGCATGGTGCCGTTGGACAGGGACAGATCGGAGTGGCAGACCCCGGCGGCGGCGAGACGGACCCTGACCCGGCCGGGGCCGGTCTCGGGCAGTTCGATGTCGGTGATCTCCAGCGGAGAGCCGACGGCGGGCAGTACGGCGGCGCGGACCATGATGCGTCAGACTCCCGGCTCAGAACTGGAGGGACTTGGTCTGGAGGTACTCGGGGAGGCCGTGCGGGCCGAGCTCGCGGCCGACGCCCGACTGCTTGTAACCGCCGAACGGGGCAAGAGGGTTGAAGCGGCCGCCGTTGATGTCGACCTGTCCGGTGTCCATCCGGCGGGCGAAGGCTACGGCCTCCGCGTCGTCGGCCGCCCAGACCGCGCCGGCAAGGCCGTAGACGGTGCCGTTGGCGATACGGAGCGCGTCGTCCTCGTCCTCGTACTTCAGCACGCTGACGACCGGCCCGAAGATCTCCTCCTGCGCGATGGTCATCTCCGGCGTGACGTCGGCGAAGACAGTGGGGCTGACGTAGTAGCCCGTCTCCCGTGGGGCGTCCGGGCCGCCGGCCACCAGGCGGGCGCCCTCGGCGACACCCTTCTCGATGTAGCCGCGTACGCGCTGCTGCTGCTTGGCATTGACCAGCGGGCCCACCCGCTCGCCCGGCACATACTTGGCGACCGCGGCGGCGGCCAGCGCCACCGCTTCCTCGTACTGGTCCCTGTGGACCAGCATCCGGGTCCATGCGCTGCATGTCTGGCCGGAGTTGGACATGACGTTGGCGACGCCGACACTGACGGCCTTTGCCAGGTCGGCGCTCGGCAGGATGACATTGGCGGACTTGCCACCGAGCTCCAGGGCGACCCGCTTGACGGCAGCGCCGGCGGTCGCGCCGATCTGCCTCCCGACCGCGGTCGAGCCGGTGAAGGAGACCAGGTCGACGCCTTCGTGGGCGGCGAGGGCCTGTCCGGCGACCGGGCCGAGGCCCGTCACCAGGTTGAAGACGCCGGCGGGCAGTCCGGCCTCGTCGACCGCCTCGGCGAAGAGCTGGGCGGTCAGCGGGGTGTCCTCGGCGGGCTTGAGGACGACGGTGCAGCCCGCAGCGAGCGCCGGGGCCACCTTGGCGACTATCTGGTGCAGCGGATAGTTCCAGGGCGTGATCGCACCGACCACGCCGACCGGCTCCAGCAGCACGGTGGAGTTGCCGATCGTCTCCTCGAAGGAGTACGAGGCGGCCAGTTCCGCGTACGAGCCCGCGACCAGGACCGGCAGACCGGCGTGGACCGCCTGCGCCAGCGCGGGCGGCGCGCCGAGCTCCGCGGTGACGGTCTCGGCGATCTCGTCCTGGCGGGCCGCCAGCACATCGCGCAGGGCACCGATCCGTGCCGCCCGCTCGGCGGGCGGGGTCGCCGCCCAGGCGGGGAACGCCGCTCGGGCCGCGCGCACGGCGGCGTCGACGTCCTCCTCCGTACCGGCCGGGACATGGGCGATGACCTGCTCGTCGGCCGGGTTCACCACCGCGATCGAGTCGGGGCCGGCGGCGGGTCGCCACTGGCCGCCGATGTACATCCCGTCGTGAGCCTTCATCGCACTCCTCCAGAGCCTGCGGTAGTCGTCCGCACCCCAAACTAGCGGTGTTAGTTTTTGGACGCCAGGGGCCCTTGGAGCGTAACGAAGCGAGCGTGACAAAGACTTTCAGGCGTGCATGCCCTCAGCCGTGCAGACCCTCGGGAGTAGCAGAAACCCTCAGGCGTCCAGCCCGGGGAGGTCGGTGGGAGCCGGGCAGATTCTGCGGCCGTGGTGGTCGAAGACATACAGATGCGCGAGGTCCACGAGCAGCGGCACCTGGGCACCCGTACGCAGCCGTACATCGGGTCCCGTCCGCACCACCAGATCGCTCGCGGCCACGGACGGACGCTCCGCGGCGATCGTCCCCGGCCGCGGCTCCGGGTCGTCCAGTGCCACCACGGGCCCCGAGACATGGGCGACGGCGCGCTCCCTCAGCCGGGCCAGCACGCTCGGGCCGCTCCGGCTGCGGCGCCGGCGCACCGAGGTCCCCGGCCGGGGCGACTCGAGATCGGCGACCACGGCGGGCCGCGAGCCGGTGTTGAAGTGCACCAGCGCCTCGTGTCCCTGGTACTCCATGTGCTCGACGATGCCGGTCAGCGCGACTTCGCCGGGACGGGCCTGGCTGGGCGGAGCGATCCGGGTGGACTCGGAGCGCAGCCCGACAATGATCTGCCGGCCCTGCTGGATGCGGAGCAACTGGTGGTCGGGGCTGAGCGGCTCGGGCAGCGGAAGCCGCTGTTTGCCCAGGTCGATCGACATCCGGCCGTCCAGCGGCGCATAGACGACCGCCTGCAGCAGATTGATGCGCGGCGTACCGATGAAGGCGGCGACAAAGACGTTCCGGGGCAGAGCGTAGGTCTCGCGCGGAGAGCTCACCTGCTGGAGCACTCCGCCGCGCATCACCGCGACCCGGTCGCCGAGTGACATCGCCTCTGCCTGGTCGTGCGTGACATAGACGGTGGTCACCCCCAACTCGGCGGTGAGCTGGGCGATTTCGGCCCGCAGGTGGTTGCGCAGCTTGGCGTCGAGATTGGAGAGCGGCTCGTCCATCAGAAAGGCGGAGGGCCGCCGGGAGATGGCCCGGCCCATCGCCACCCGCTGGCGCTCGCCGCCGGAGAGCTGGCTGGGGTAGCGGTCCAGGACGTCCTCGATGCCGAGCATCCGCGCGGTGGCCTCGACCTGCGGCCGGCAGTCCAGGCGCGGGTTCTCCAGACGCAGCGGAAAGCCGATGTTCTCGCGGTTGGTCATGCTCGGGTAGAGCGCGAAGTTCTGGAACACCATGGCCATTTCCCGCTCACGGGGCGGGATGTGGTTGGCGTACTCTCCGTCGAGCAGCAGTTCCCCCTCGGTGATGTCCTCGAGGCCGGCGATCATGCGCAGTACGGTCGACTTGCCGCAGCCGGAGGGGCCGAGCAGCACCACGAACTCCCCCGGTTCGATGTCGAGGGAGAACCGGTCGACGGCGCGATTGGTTTTTTCGTACCGCTTGCTGACGCTGCGCAGAGAGATGGCGCGACTCATGGGTTTCCCCCGGTGCAGGAGGGGCAGGCTGGGACGCCTGAAACTAGCCGACTACTCCCGGTCAGGGAATGAGTCGCGCGAAGGTTCGTGGTGGGCTTTTTGTACGGAGGCGTCCGCCGCCGACGGGCGTTGGACGCGCGGTGCCCGTGTTGCGGGTGCGGGTTGCGTCTGCGGCGAGCTGGTCCGCTGCCCGCCTTTTCCTTGACCGGGGCAAGCCCCCAGCCCCCGGCGCGCGCCGGCCTCACGGCGCGAACCGGGGGCGAGAAACCCGGTGACCTGAGGCGGTTCGCCCGCGAAACCACCCACCGGACAGCCACCACCAACGCCCCCTGGCCCAGGCCACCACGAACCGGGTGACCTCAGATGATGCCGAAGAGGATTCCGGCCCCGAGCACCACCAGCGAGGTGAGCGCTGCCCATTTGACGGTGAACCTGGTGTGGTCGCCGAACTCGACCTTGGCCATGCCGACGAGGACGTACACGGCGGGCACGAGCGGGCTCGACATGTGCAGCGCCTGGCCGACGAGGGAGGCGCGGGCGATCTCCAGCGAGGAGACACCGTGGGCGGCGCCGGCCTCGGCGAGGACCGGCAGGACGCCGAAGTAGAAGCCGTCGTTCGACATGAAGTAGGTGAGCGGCAGGCTCAGCACGCCGGTGACGAGGGCCATGTGCGGGCCCATGCCTTCGGGGACGGCTCCGACGAGCCAGTCCGCCATGTGCTCGACCATGCCGGTACCGGTGAGGACTCCGGTGAATACGGCGGCGGCGAAGACCATGCCGGTGACGTTGAGTACGTTGTCGGCGTGGGCGGCGAGCCGGGCCTTCTGGTCGGCGACCTTGGGGAAGTTGACCGTGAGGGCGAGGGCCGCGCCGAGCAGGAAGAGCACCGGGATGGGCAGCCACTCCATGATCATCGCGGTGAGCAGAGCGAGGGTGAGCCCGGCGTTGAACCAGTACAGCTTGGGACGCAGCGTGGCACGGTCCGGATCGAGGCCCTTGAAGCCCTCCTCCTCCGGGGCGCCGGGGGCGTCGCCGGCCGATCCGGTCGCTGCCTTGTGCTCCTCGGAGCCGCCGCCCGCCGTGACCAGCGCGGTCTCACAGACGGTCTCGGACTCGGTCTCCAGCGCCTCGTCGAGCGTGAGCACGCCGAGGCGCTTGCGCTCGCGGCGGCCCAGTACGTAGACAAGGACGAAGACGAAGAGCAGTCCCACGGCGAGCGCGGGGATCATCGGGACGAAGATGTCGGCCGCGTCGAGCTTGAGGGCGGCGGCGGCGCGAGCGGTGGGGCCGCCCCAGGGCAGGGTGTTCATCACGCCGTTCGCCGTGGCGGCGACTCCGGTCATCACGACCAGGCTCATCTTGAGGCGCTTGTAGAGCGGATACATCGCCGCGACGGTGATCATGAAGGTGGTGGAGCCGTCACCGTCCAGCGAGACGATCGCCGCGAGCACCGCCGTACCGACCACGACACGCAGCGGATCCGCCTTGCAGAAGCGCAGGATGCCGCGGACGATCGGGTCGAACAGGCCCACGTCGATCATCAAGCCGAAGTAGACGATCGCGAACATCAGCATCGCCGCGGTGGGGGCGAGCTTGCCCACCCCCTCGACGACGTAGTCGCCGAGGTGCGCGCCCTCTCCGACGAATACGCAGAAGAGGGCGGGGATGAGGACCAGCGCCGCGATGGGCGACATCTTCTTCATCATGATCAGGACCAAGAAGGTCGCAATCATGGCAAAGCCGAGGATTGTCAGCATTGGGGACACCTAACGTTCATCCTTGAACTCCCACCGGGGCGGCGGTTTCGATGACGTTAGGTGCCGTCAATTGCCGTTAACAAGATGTTGACGCGTGAGCAATACGAGCAAAACCCCAGGTCATCGCACCGGTGATAGTTCAACGGGGAAGCCGTTGAGCACGGCGGTGCCGGACAGCGGGTCGAGCCGTGACCCGTCGAGCAGCTGATTGACATTGACCCCGGGCCGCGCCGCCGCCACCGACATCCGGATCCCCGGGCGGCTGTGTCCCCAGCCGTGCGGCAGGCTCACCACGCCGGTCCGTACCGCGTCGGTGATCTCCACCGGCACTTCGAGCTGCCCTCCGTCCGAGGCGATACGGGCCTGCGCACCGTCCTCGAGACCCAGTCGCTCCGCGTCGACGGGGTGGACCTGGAGCGTGCAGCGGTTGGAGCCGCCGTTGAGCGTCGGGACGTTGTGCAGCCAGCTGTTGTTGGAGCGCAGATGGCGCCGGCCGACGAGGACGAGGCCGGTCGGGCGCTCGTCGAGGGCGCGCCGCAGCCTGGGGAGATCGGCGGCGACGGGCCCGGGCAGCAACTCGATGCGTCCGCTACGGGTCTTGAGCACCTGCGGGACACGGGGCTGGAGCGGGCCGAGGTCGATGCCATGCGGGTTCTCCAGGAGCTTGTCGAGGGTGAGGTCGTAGGGGCCGAGGCGCAGCATCATGTCCAGTCGCCGTTCCGGCCCGGTGCGGCCGGTGAGCTGGGCCGTCAGCTCCTTGACGTCCTGGCCGTGGACCGGCGAGTGCGGGTCGGCGACGGCCTTGGTGAGGGTGCGCTCGATGACCATGTCGTCGACGGCGCCCGGGTCGGCGCCGTGCATACCGCCGACGGCGAGCACAAGGCGGGCCTGGATCTCGCACTCGCCGAGCCTGCCCTCCTCCAGCGGGATCACCGCGGGGGAATAGCGGGCCTGGTTGTGTACGGCGAATGCGTTGAAGGCGAAGTCGAAGTGCGAGCTCTGCGAGGGCGGCGGCGGGGGCAGCACCACGTCCGCGTGCCGAGAGGTCTCATTGAGGTACGGGTCGACGCTGACCATGAAGTCGAGGTCGGCCAGCGCCCGGTCGAGGCGGTCGCCGTCGGGCGCGGAGAGCACCGGGTTGGCGGCGATCGAGATCACGGCCCGGATCTGCCCGTCGCCCGGGGTCTCGATCTCCTCGGCGAGCGCGGCCATCGGCAGCTCGCCCTTGGCCTCGGGGTGACCGCTGACCCTGCTCGCCCAGCGGCCGAGCGCGAAGCCCTTGCCGGGGGCGGCGGGGCGGGGCGCGCGGTCGGTGGCGGAGAGCGGGAAGAGCGCCCCGCCGGGTCGGTCGAGGTTGCCCGTGAGCACATTGAGCACGTCCACCAGCCAGCTGGCGAGGGTGCCGTACTCGACGGTGGAGCTGCCGATGCGGCCATATACGGCCGCGGTGGGGGCGGCGGCGAGCTCGCGGGCGATCGTACGGATCTCCTCCGCGTCCATGTCGCAGGCGGCAGCGACCGCGTCGGGCGTGAACTCCCGTACCGCTTCGGCGACGTCGGCGAGCTGCTCGACATGCGCTTCCAGCGCCCCGAGGTCGGTGAGTTTCTCCTCGAAGAGAACCTGCGCGACGGCGGCGAGCAGCAGCGCGTCGGTGCCGGGCCGGATGGCGACATGCCGGTCGGCGAGCTGCGCGGTCCGGGTGCGGCGCGGGTCGACGACGGTCAGCGTGCCGCCGCGCTTGCGCAGGGCCTTGAGCTTTCCGGGGAAGTCGGCGGCGGTGCACAGGCTGCCGTTGGATTCGAGGGGGTTGGCGCCGAGCAGCAGCAGATGGTCGGTGCGGTCCAGGTCGGGGACGGGGATGGCGACGGGGTCGCCGAACAGCAGCCCGCTGGAGACATGCTTGGGCATCTGGTCCAGGGTGCTGGCGGTGAAGAGATTGCGGGTGCGCAGCAGAGAGAGCAGTACGGGCGGGTAGAGCGCGCCGGCCATGGTGTGCACGTTCGGATTGCCGAGCAGGACGCCGACGGCGTTCGGCCCGTGCTCCTCGATCAGCGGCCTGATCCGGGCCGCGATCACGTCGAAGGCCTCGTCCCAGTCGGCCTCCTGAAGCTGCCCGTCCTTGCGGACGAGGGGGGTACGCAGCCGGTCGGGGTCGGCGTCGAGCTCCCCGAAGGACGCGCCCTTGGGGCAGATGAACCCCTGGCTGAACACGTCCTCGCGGTCACCGCGGGCACGGGTGACGCGACTGCCCTCGATGGTGAGGGTCAGCCCGCAGGTGGCCTCGCAGAGGGGACATATGCGCAGTGCGGTACGGGTGGCAGCTGTGCGGGGCATGGGCCCTCCTGGGGGCGGCGGCACGATTCACGCCCGAGCATACCGACCGGTATGCAGGGAGGGGAGGGGTGCGGAACATTCAGCCTCTCCGGCGATTGAGGAGTGGGGTCTGGGGCGGAGCCCCAGTTCGGGAAGGGGCAGGTCGGGGAACAGGCCCGCCGCAGGCGTGACGCGCGCCGGCCTAGTCCAGGACCCCCGCCAGATACGCCCGCAACAGCCCCCGCGTCTCCGCCACGATCTCCTCGTCCCCCGCCGGCTCCACCCGGAACGCCAGCTGCAGCAGCGCGTCAGCCGCCTCGACGGAGATCAGGATCGCCCGGCGCAGCTCCGCGTCCGCCGGGCGGTCGAGATGCGCCGCGAGCAGCTCGGCCAGCCGGTCGGCGACCCGGTGGTTCGCCCCCCTCGCGGGCGCGCCCACCGGGATCCGGTGGCCGAAGTCGATCAGCGCGAATCCGGGGACCGTCCGCTTCATCGCCAGGTACTCGTCCAGTACCGCATCGAGCACACCCCGCCAGTCCCCGGCCGACAGCCCGCCGAGACGGCCGCCGATGCGCTCGGCGTACGTGTCCAGATTCCGATGGGCCAGCGCGTCGGCCAGCGCACGCTTATTACCGAAGAAGCGGTAGACCGAGCCGATCGGGACGCCCGCTCGCGCGGCCACCGCGCGGGTGGACAACGCCTCGTATCCGGTCTCGTCGAGCAGTTCGGCGCAGGCGTGAAGTATCCGGGCGAGCCGCTCGGCGCTGCGCCGCTGCACGGGCGTACGGCGGAGATGGGCTGGGGACACGCGCTCCATCATGGCGCCTCGATGCCGTTGACGGGGCGGTCCCGCAATCCTACGGTTATCCATAGGATTCCTTTCAGCACCGGGAGCGGACGATGAGCGGCATCGAGCAGGCGCGGAAGACGGCCGACGGCCTTGGGCACTTGTCGGGCTTCGGCAATGAACACAGCTCGGAGGCCGTGCCCGGCGCGCTGCCGCACGGGCGGAACTCACCGCAGCGCGCCCCCCTCGGGCTGTACGCGGAGCAGCTGAGCGGCTCCGCGTTCACCGAGCCCCGCACCCACAACCGCCGCTCCTGGCTGTACCGGATCCGCCCCTCCGCCGCGCACCCGCCCTTCGTACGCATCGACAACGGCGGTGTTCGCAGCGCGCCCTTCACCGAGACCGTCCCCGACCCCAACCGGCTGCGCTGGAACCCGCTGCCCGAGCCCGCGCCGGGGACCGACTGGCTGGCCGGCCTGTGGACGCTCGGCGGCAACGGCGACGCGACCCAGCGCACCGGTATGGCCGTGCACCTCTACCACGCCAACGCCGCGATGACCGACCGGGTGTTCAGCGACTCGGACGGCGAGCTGCTGATCGTGCCCGAGCGCGGTGGGCTGCTGCTGCGCACGGAGCTGGGGCTGCTCGCCGCCCGGCCCGGCGAGGTGGCGCTGATCCCGCGTGGCGTCCGCTTCCGGGTCGAGCTGCTCGACACGGTGTCTGACGGCGGGCAGAGCCCGACCGCCCGCGGCTATGTCTGCGAGAACTACGGGCAGCCCTTCCAGCTCCCCGACCTGGGACCCATCGGCGCGAACGGCCTCGCCAACGCCCGGGACTTCCTCGCGCCCGAGGCTGCGTACGAGGACGTCGAGCGCCCCGTCGAGGTCGTGAACAAGTTCTGCGGGAACCTGTGGGCCGCGACGTACGACCACTCGCCGCTCGATGTCGTCGCCTGGCACGGCAACCATGTTCCGTACGTCTACGACCTGCGGCGTTTCAATGTGATCGGGACGATCTCCTACGACCACCCGGACCCGTCGATCTTCACCGTGCTGACGTCGCCGTCCGACACCCCCGGGCTTGCGGGCGTCGACTTCGTGGTCTTCGCGCCGCGTTGGCTGGTCGGCGAGGACACGTTCCGGCCGCCGTACTTCCACCGCAATGTGATGAGCGAGTACATGGGCCTGATCGAGGGCGCGTACGACGCCAAGGCGGAGGGCTTTGTCCCGGGCGGCGGTTCGCTGCACAACATGATGTCCGCGCACGGGCCCGACCGGGAGACCTTCGACCGCGCGAGCGCCGCCGAGCTCAAGCCGCAGAAGATCGACGACGGGCTTGCGTTCATGTTCGAGACACGGTGGCCGGTGACCGCGACCGCGCAGGCGGCGAACGCGGACCATCTGCAACAGGGGTACGACGACGTGTGGCAGGGTCTTGAGCGCCACTTCAGGTCGTAGTACGGAGTACGCCGTGACCGCCTTTGCCCCCGACTCGCTGGTCCTGAACCGCAAGCTCCCGCTGTGGTACCAGGTCTCGCAGTCGCTGCGCGCCTCGATACTGGGCCGGGCGCCCGAGGCGTCGCTGCGACTGCCGACCGAGGAGCAGCTCGCCGCGCACTACGGCGTCAGCGTGCTGACCATGCGCCAGGCCCTCAAGGAGCTGGAGGAGGAGGGCCTGATCAGCAGGCACCGGCGGCGCGGCACCTTCATCGAACCCGGGGCGCGGCGGGGAGCGCCGAGGCGGCTGATGGGCTCGATCGACGCGATCGTGGCCCAGCAGTCGGGCGAGCGGACCACGATCCTGGGGCACGGCCCCGAGCCGGTGCCGGGCGAACTCGCGGAGTACTTCCCCGAGGACGCCGAGGTCGTGACGTACCGGCGGCTGCGCTGCGACGGCGAGAGCGGCGAACCGACCAACTGGGCGGAGAACGCCGTCCGTCCGGACATAGCGGAGCGAATCGACCTCGCCGACCTGGAGCGCTGGCCGATGACGAAGGTGCTGCGGGACGGGGTGGGGGTGCGGATCAGCCGGATCACGGACACGGTGGAGGCGCGGCTCGCCGACCCGCAGACGGCAGAGCTGCTCAAGGTGCCGCTGCTGAGCCCGATCCTGCACTACACGGGCGTGACGTACGACGAGTCGGGCCGCGTGGTGGATGTGGCGAGGATCCGGTACCGGGGGGACCGTTTCTCCTTCTCGGTCACCGTCGACGCGGAGTGAACCTCCTGGTGGCCCCGCGCGCGGTTCGCCCGTGAAACCCGCCACCGAACAGCAACCACCAGTGCCCCCAGGCCCACGGCGACCACGAACCTGGGTGACTTAGCATTTCCGCATGCCGAAGCTGGACGAGCTCATGCCGTGGGGCACCGCACCCCTGCGGCTGGGGCGGCCCTGGGTAATGGCTCCGGATGCCGCCTCGCTCAAGGCTCGTTGGGATGCCCTGATACGGGCCGGGGGCGACGAGCGGGACGCGCTGTTCGGGTGCACCCGCTCCCGTACGCCGCACAGCGCCGTCAGTCAGCTGCCCGGGCAGAGAACGGGGACCGTCCGGTTCGTACGGGAGGACGGGCGCTGCCCGGCGCCGGTGCGGGTGACGCACGGGCCCTTCGACCAGCAGTGGCTGATCCCCGACCACCGGCTGATCGACACCGCCCGGCCCGAATTGTGGCGGGTCGCCGACGATCACCAGGTGTTCGTCGTGGAGCACGGATGGGTGGCGGAGGCCTCCGGGCCGGCCGTCAGCGTCTCTGCCGTACTGCCCGACGGGCGCTCCCCCGCCGGACGGCCCGGGCGTATCCGGCCGCTGTACCGCCGTCCCGGTGGCATCGAGCCGAATCTCGCGCCCGGACTGCTGTCCGCCCTCAGCGGCCGGTACGGGCACCAGGTCGACGCCGGCGAGGTGGCCGCCTGGATTGCCGCGGCCGCTCGGTCCACGGCCGCCGGATGCGTGGTACCGCTGCCCGCCGACCCTGACGTCTGGCTTTCCGGTGTGGAATTGGGACGGCGGATGACCGGGATCCAGCTGCGCGGCGCCCGCGGCGGAGAGCGCCCCAGACTGCCCGGGGGCCGCCGGCCGTATGTACGTGCCGCCGTGCCCGCGCGGCCGGATGCGATCGCGTATGACGCCGATGACGAGGTGCTGAGCCTGGGCGAGGGCCGTATCTCTCCCGTGCCCGCCGAGGCCTGGGACTTCCACGTCGGTGGCGTACGCGTCCTTGAGCTCTGGTTCGAGCGCCGGACCGTCGCGGGCGAACCGGGCACGCTGGAGGCGATCCGGCCCCCGGCCTGGCCGCAGGAGTGGACCTCCGAGCTTCTTGAGCTGATCACCGTGCTGGCTCTGCTGGGCGAACTCCTGTCCCAGCAGCGGGAGTTGAAGGTGGGATCGGAGCTGGAGCTGCCGGGCGTGCTGCCGCCGCCCGGCGCGGCCCGGCGGCCCGCCTCCGTACTCGATCACCACGAAGAAGGCCCGGAGGGTCAGTTCGCGCTGCTGTGAGGGTAGAAGGAGTCGCGTGTCACCCGGAACGGCCCCCGAGCGGCCAGGGGGGTGACAAACGTGGCACCTACACGATAGGTACGGCTGTTATGAGCCACCCTCCTGCCGGCCCGCCACTCCCCCTCGACGGGATCACGGTCGTCGCCGTCGAACAGGCCGTATCGGCGCCCTTCGCCACGCGCCAGCTCGCCGATCTCGGCGCCCGCGTCATCAAGATCGAGCGCCCTGACGGCGGAGACTTCGCGCGTGGATACGACACGGCGGCCCGCGGGCTCGCCTCGCACTTCGTCTGGTGCAACCGCGGCAAGGAGTCCATCGCCATCGATCTGAAGGACCCGCGCGGCCTCGACATCGTGCGTCAGCTCGTCGCGGACGCCGATGTATTCGTACAGAACCTCGCCCAGGGAGCGGCCGCCCGGCTCTCTCTGGACGCGGCCACCCTGTGCGCGGCGCACCCGCGGCTGATCGCCGTGGACATCTCCGGGTACGGCGCGGAGGGACCGTACGCACACAAGCGCGCCTACGACATGCTCGTGCAGTGCGAGGCGGGTCTGGTGTCGGTGACCGGGACCGCGGAGCAGCCGGTGAAGGCGGGCGTTCCCGCCGCCGACATCGCGGCGGCGATGTATGCCTTCTCCGGCGTGCTCGCCGCCCTGCTGCGGCGGGGCACCACGGGGCTCGGCGGGCCGGTGGAGATCTCGATGCTGGATTCGCTGGCCGAGTGGATGGGGCATCCGCTGCACTACGGGATGCACGGGGGCGAAGCCCCGGCGCGCACCGGGGTCGCGCACGCCGTCATCTCCCCGTACGACGCCTACTCCACGGCGGACGGCGGACAGGTCCTGCTGTCCGTGCAGAACGACCGGGAGTGGCGGCGGCTGGCCGAGCAGGTGCTCGGGCGTCCCGAACTGGCGCATGACCCGGTCTACGCGACCAACACCGCCCGCACGGCGAACCGGGAGAAGACCGATGCGGCGGTGGCCGCGGTGCTGGCCCGGCTGAGTACGGCGGATGCGATCGGGGCCCTGGAGGCGGCGGGCATCGCGTGCGCCCGGCTCAACAACGTGACGGACGTGGCCGCGCATCCACAGCTCGCGGCGCGGGACCGCTGGCGAGAGGTGGACTCCCCGGTCGGACCCCTGCGGGCGCTGCTGCCTCCGATCACCCTGCCGGGCGGGCCGGAGGCGAGGATGGGTGCCGTTCCCGCACTGGGCGAGCACACCGACGCGCTGCTGAAGGCCCTGGGGATGACGGATCAGGCGACAGCGGGGCTGCGCCGGGACGGTGTGATCGCCTGAGCGCATGAGGGGACGGATGAACTGCGGAGGGGATACCGAGAATCCGCCGACGCGCCCAGGTCAGGGAGCGCGACGGCGGCGCGGCCGACGAGCGGGGTGCCGGGCGCCGCTCGAGCCGTGGCGAAGCCGCGGGCCCACCAGGGACCCGCGGGCCTACCGGCGGCTCCCGAACAGCGAGCGACGCAGCCGCCGAAGCGGCGCGAAGAGCGAGACACGCGCGCTCCTGCTCCTTCGGGTGTGCGCCACATCACGCGAGGTGAGCTCGCGCATCAGCGACGTCGCCTCGGCCGACTCGCGCTGCGGGACCACAGGGCCACCGAGCACCGAGAGATGGCGGTCGAGACGCGAGCTGGTCGCGCTGCTCCCACACGTGATCGCAGGCACTCGCGCCCTGCTGCGCACCGTTATCTGTTCCATGTCACTCCCCACCCGTACGAGGGCACCCGGCCCCGGGCAGATTAACCCTATCGCCCCGCCATGACACTCGTGTATCCCGGGCGCAGGATTCACCACACCTGTACGCGAGTTGACGACCAGTCTACGGATCCATCTGTTTCCAGGGCGAGTTGGCCCCCGCGTCAGCGAACGCGCTCGGCCTTCGAAGAACTTCTCGGACTTCTGACCAATCCGCTCGGCCCTCCGCACCGAATGACTGGCAATGAAGCTCGACCAGCACTCGCGTGAAGGACAGATTCGATGACCGCACTCAGCAGCAACGGGCGGGGGGCCCGGAGGCTCGCCGCACTCGCCTGCGTGGCGCTGGCCACCGGGGCGCTCGTGGCTTCCGGCGTGACCGGTCTGGAGCCGGGGACGGCCCGGGCCTCCAGCCACCGTGAGGCTCCGCTGATCTCCGGGCAGCCTCAGTACGACAACACCGACGTATACGCGTTCGTCAGCCCCGACAAGCCCGACACCACCACGATCGTGGGCAACTTCCTGCCGTTCCAGGAGCCGGCCGGCGGCCCGAACTTCTTCAAGTTCGCCGACGACGCGCAGTACGACATCCACATCGACAGCGACGGTGACGCCCAGGGCGACCTGATCTACCGGTGGACCTTCAAGGACCACGTCAAGAACGGCAATACCTTCCTCTTCAACACCGGCCCCGTCACCGCGCTCGACGACCCGGACCTCAACATCACGCAGACGTACGACATCGATCTGCTGAGGCTGAAGAACCAGCATGTGAAGCACTCCACAAAGATCGCCGACGATCTGCCGGTGGCACCGTCGAACGTGGGCAAGGCGTCCATGCCGGACTACCAGAGCCTGCGCGACCAGGCGGTGAAGCAACTCCCCGGGGGATCGACGGCGTTCGCGGGTCAGGCCGACGATTCCTTCTTCGCCGACCTGCGCGTCTTCGACCTGCTCTACGGCGCGAACCTCACCGAGGTCGGCAACGACACGCTCAAGGGCTACAACGTCAACTCCATCGCCCTGCAGGTGCCGACCGCGTACATCCGGCAGTCGGAGGAGCAGCCCATCGTCGGCATCTGGTCGACCACCCAGCGCAAGAGCGCGAGCGGTCACTGGAAGCAGGTGTCCCGGCTCGGCATGCCGCTGGTCAACGAGGTCGTCATCCCCGTCAAGGACAAGGACAAGTTCAACGCGTCCCACCCGTGGAACGACGGTGACTTCCTGCAGTTCGTGACCCAGCCGGAACTGCCGAAGCTGATCGAGGGCATCTACAAGATCAAGGCCCCGGCCGAGCCGCGCGACGACCTGGTCTCGGTGTTCCTGACCGGCGTCGACAAGCTCAACAAGCCGCCGCACGTCCGCCCCGCGGAGGCGCTGCGGCTCAACACATCCATCCCGCCGAGCGCGGAGCCGAAGAGGCTGGGCGTGCTCGACGGCGACAACGCCGGATTCCCGAACGGACGGCGGCTCTCGGACGACGTCCTGGACATCGCGCTCCAGGTGGTCGAGGGAGAACTGGTCGGCACCAAGAACGACTTGGGCGACGCGGTCAACGAGAACGACCAGAAGTTCAGCCACTCCTTCCCGTATGTGGCGCTGCCGACCTCCGGCTCGCGGGGCCCGCTCGCCAAGGAGGCCGCGGCCAAGGACGCCCAGGGCAACCTGCTCACCGGTGGCGCGTCGTCGGCGGCATCCAGCAGTGACGCCACCAACACGACGCTGGTCGTCTCGGCCGTCTCCGCGGGTGCGGGTGTGCTGCTCGTGGCCCTGGGGCTGGGCTGGTGGCGGATGCGGCGCCGCAATCTGTACAGCTGACCGGGACACAGCTCAAAACCCTGCTACGACGCAAACGCTCCTACGAACCGAAAGGGCAGACAGATGTCCCTGCGAAGGGCGCCAGACACGACCGCGGCCACCGGCCGCGACCCGGGCGGCCGGGAGCCGGGTCCCCGGTCCGGGGCTGGCCCCCGGACCGGGGCGGGGAGGGTCTGGGGGCTGCTGCTTCCCGCCGGGACGCTGGCCCTCGCCCTCACCGTGGGCGTCGTCATGGCGGGCGGTGCGGACCGGGAGCCCTCGACGGCCCGCACTGCCGCACCCGCCGCGGACACACCGCTCGACCGGATAGGCACCGGTGACCTCGCCCGGGGGGTCACCGGCCTCCAGACGCATCTGCGGGCCCAGCCCAAGGACGCCCGGGGGTGGGCGACGCTGGGCGCCGCCTATGTCGAGCAGGCCAGGACCAGCGGTGACCCGACCCGGTATCCGCAGGCCGACAAGGCACTGGCCCGCTCGCTGGCGCTCCAGCCGCGGGACAACGACGCGGCGCTCGCCGGCCGTGCCGCACTCGCGGCGGCGCGGCACGACTTCCACGGCGCGCTGCGCGAGTCGGAGGCGGCGCTGAAGGTCAATGCGTTCAGCGAGCGGGCGATGGCCTCCCGCATCGACGCTCTTGTCGAACTCGGCAACTACGAAAAGGCGTTGGCGGCGGCCGAGCAGGCCGACGACCGACGTCCCGGCATCCCCGTCTTCACGCGCTATGCGTACGTACTGGAGCTGCGTGGCGATGTCGCCGGGGCCCGCCGGGTGCTGAACATCGCGATGAACTCGGCCTCCTCCCCCGGCGACATGGCGTACGTATCCACGGCTCTGGGCCAACTGGAGTGGAGCCAGGGAGCGTACGCCCCGGCGCTGAAGTACTTCACCACGGCGCTCGATGCGGACCCGGGGTATCTGCCCGCGCTCGAGGGGCGTGCCCGCACCCAGGCCGCGCGCGGCGACACCAAGGGCGCCGTGTCCGGACTCGAAGCGGTGGTGGACAGGCTGCCGCTGCCGGGACAGCTGGTCGCGCTGGGTGAGCTGTACGAGGCCTCGGGTCGCAAGGCCGACGCCCGCAGCCAGTACGAACTGATCGGCACCTGGACCGAGTTGGCACGCGCCAACGGCGTGGACACCGACCTGGACACCGCGCTCGCCCTGGCCGACCACGGCGACAAGGCACAGGCGCTTACCGCCGCCCGCGCCGAGTGGAAAAAGCGCCGGACCGTGCACACGGCGGACGCGCTGGCCTGGGCCCTGCACGTCAACGGCCGTTCCGCCGAGGCGCTGCCGTACCTCGCCACGTCGGCACCGGCCGGCTGCCGCAACGCGGTGTTCCTCTACCACCGCGGCATGATCGAGCGGGCCACGGGCAAGACGGCGGCCGCCCGTGCCTCGCTCACCGCCGCGCTGAAGATCAACCCCGGTTTCTCCCCCACCGGTTCACGCGCGGCCCGGGCCGCACTGCAGGCTCTGGAGGCGTCATGAAGAGGCGTACGACCGCCGTCGGCGCGGCGGTCCTGATCGCCGGGGCCGCGCTCGCCGTGCTGCCCGCGGGGACGGCCGCCGCGCATCCCCTGGGGAACTTCACGGTCAACCGCTACGACGGGCTGCTCGTCGCGCCCGGGCTGCTGAGCGTCGACCATGTCGAGGACCTGGCGGAGATCCCCGCCGCCCAGGCCCGCTCCAGGGTCGACCGGAACGGCGACCGGGAGATGTCCCCCGCCGAGCTGTCCGAGTGGGCCAAGGGGCGCTGCCAGGACGCGGCCCGGGGCAGCCGGGTCACCGTCGAGCGGCGCGCCGTCGCGCTCACGCCCGGTGCGAGCACCGCCGAGGTACGCCCCGGGCAGGCCGGGCTGCCGACGCTCCGGCTCGAGTGCAGACTGACGGCCGAACTGCCCGACGGCCAACAGACGATCGGGTTCCGGGCGGCGGGCAGCGGCAACGGACCGGGCTGGCGGGAGATCACGGCCCGCGGCGACCGGATGACGCTCGCCTCGTCCGACGTCCCGCACGCGTCCACCTCACGGCGGCTGACGCAGTACCCGAACGGGCAGCTCTCCTCGGCACCCGACGTCACGACGGCCGCGCTCTCGGCCGTGCCCGGCGGCGCGCCCGCGGCGACGGACCGGGAGGAGGCCGCGGCCCCGGCCTCCGTACTGCCCCGCGGCGCCGACCGCTGGACGCAGGCGCTGACAAATCTGGTGTCCCGCCGCGAACTGACCATGGGATTCGCCGCGCTGGCCCTGGCGACCGCGGTGCTGCTGGGCGCGCTGCACGCGCTCGCGCCGGGCCACGGCAAGACGGTGATGGCGGCCGCGGCGGCAGCGGGTGGGAAGAACTCCCTGCGTGACGTCCTCTCGCTGGGCGCGTCGGTGACGATCACGCACACGCTCGGGGTGTTCGCACTCGGCGGTCTGATCGCGGTGGGTTCGGCGGCGGCGCCGTCCGTGGTGGCGTGGCTGGGCGTGGCGAGCGGCGCGCTGGTGGCGGTTGCGGGGGTGGTGCTCGTACGAAGGGCATGGCAGAACCGCGGCGATGCGCATGGGCACGCGCATGGGCATTCCCACGGGCACGGCCACGGGCACGACCATGGGCAAGGGCACTCCCATGGGCACGGACAGAGCCACAGCCACGACGACGGGCACCCGGACGAGCACGGCTCGAGCCATGGCCACGCGCACGGGCATAGCCACAGCCACAGCCACGATCACCGAGCGCTCGGACTCCGCTCCACCCTTCTGCTCGGCTTCGCCGGCGGGCTCGTCCCCAGCCCGTCCGCCGTCGTCGTCCTCGTCGGCGCCGCCGCGCTCGGCCGCGCCTGGTTCGGCCTCCTGCTCGTCCTCGCGTACGGCCTCGGGCTCGCCCTCACCCTCGCCGCCGCCGGCTTCGCCGCGGTCCGGCTCGGCGAGCGCGCCTCCCGTCTGCTCGCCGAGCGCAGCCGCCGCAAGGGACGGCTCTTCTCCGCAGTTCAGCGCGTCATGCCGCTGGGCACCGCCTGCGTCGTCCTCGCCCTCGGCTGCGGATTGGCGCTCAAGGGGGCGGCAACAGCACTTGCGTGAGCTAACTTGGGGTAGTTGCTCTGCTACCGATGGGGGCTCGCTGTGAGCGAAGTGCCGGGTGATGAGCGGCTGGTGGTGGGGCGCTACCGCCTGCTGAGCCCCTTGGGCGAGGGCGGGATGGGCGTGGTGTGGCGCGCCCGCGACGAGCTGCTGGGCCGGGAGGTCGCGGTCAAGGAGGTCCGCGCCCCCGCCGCCCTCGGCACCAACGACGAGCGGCGGCTGTACGCCCGCCTGGAGCGGGAGGCCTGGGCCGCCGGCCGGATCTCGCACCGCAATGTGGTGACCGTCTACGACGTGGCGACCGAGGACGGCCGGCCCTGGATCGTGATGGAGCTGATCCGCGGGCTCGCGCTCTCCGATGTGCTGGACGCCGAGGGGCCCCTCCCCCCGCAGCGAGCCGCGCACATCGGCGCGGAGATCCTCGCGGGCCTGCGCGCGGCGCACGACGCGGGGGTGCTGCACCGGGACGTGAAGCCCGGAAACGTACTCATCGGCAATGACGGCCGCGTGGTGCTGTCCGACTTCGGGATCGCGACGGTCGAGGGGTCCTCCAACCTCACGATGACGGGCGAGCTGATCGGCTCTCCCGAATTCCTCGCCCCCGAGCGGGCGCTGGGGCGTACGCCGGGGCCCGAGTCGGATCTCTGGTCGCTGGGTGTCCTGCTGTACGCCACGGTCGAGGGCAACTCCCCCTTCCGCCAGAACACCCCGCTGAGCACACTGCGGGCCGTCGTCGACGAGGAGCTGCCGCCACCGCACCGGGCCGGTCCGCTGGGGCCGCTGATTGCGGGGCTGCTGCGCAAGGACCCGGCCGAGCGGCTTTCGGCGCAGGAGGCCGAGCGGCAGCTGCGGGTGGTGGCCGCGGGCGGTGGCGCGGCCCGTACCGCTGCGCCGCTGCCCGGTCCGTACAGCCCCACCGTGGGGGCCGGTTCACCCACCCCGGTCGTGCATCCGCTGCCGCCCGCGCCCACCCCGGTGCCGGGTCCGGCCACCACGGCCACCACCGGTGTGCCGCCCGACCGCGCCCGGCGGGCGACGGTGGTGCTGATCGCCGGGGTTGCCGTGCTGCTTCTCGCGATCGGCGGCCTCGCCTGGGCACTGGTCCAGAAGGACAGGACCCAGGGCGCCGGGAACAACAACGGCCGCAGCGCGCCCCCTGCGACGGGCAGTTCGAGCGCCGGTCCGGGCAGCACGCCCTCCGCCCCCGGAGGCGGAACGGACGGCGGCAACGCGGACAACACAGGCAACAGCGGAAACAATGGCAACAACGGTGGCGGCGGCAATGGCGGTGCGCACACACCGCCGCAGACCGTCAGCGTCTACGCCCAGAGCGTGCAGGGCAGTTACTCGGGCAGTTGCCCGCCGCCCGAAGCGGAGGCTCCGGCCTTCCGCGCGACGATCACCGTGGGGCGTACCCCGGCGACCGTCGACTACCGCTGGGCGACCAAGAGCGGGGAGAGCTCCGGCTCCGGCTGGAAGACGCTGGACTTCGCCGCCGGGGGCTCGAAGCAGAAGCAGGTCAGCCATATCGAGCTGACGTACAAGCAGGACGGGACGCACCACGACCGGATCCGGGTGGAGATCCGGAGTCCGGTCGAGGTCCGCTCGAACTGGATCGACTTCTCTGTCACCTGCCATCAGGAGACCCCGACGGACGGGGGCTCCTACACGCCGAACACACCCGCCGGGAACGCGACCGCGCCGGGCGCGGCCGCAGCGGGCGCCGGCTACGCCGTGTTCAGGCGTGCGAGGTGAAGACGGGCAGATAGCCGCCGGAATGTCCGGCGGCGGTGGGGTGGTAGGACTCGCCGATGTTGAGCCAGTTCACGCTGTGCAGCCAGGCCGACCCGGAGCAGATCTCGTGTCCGGTGAAGGGGGGCACGACATCGGCGAAGTCGTAGCCGTGGTTGGCCGCGCGCTTTGCGATGGCGGCATTGAGATGGTCCGCGGCCGAGTTGATCGCGGCCCTCTTCTTCTCGGTCATTCCGGCGATGCAGCTGCCGCTGAGCTTGTAGAAGCGGGGGTAGCCGAGGACGACGACGCGGGCGGCGCTCGCCTTGGATCTGATGGCCGAGTACACCGAGTCGAGCTTGCCGGGCAGGGTGGTGTCGACGTACGCGCGAGCCTGGTTGATCCGGTTGATGCAGTTGGACTCGGACTGCAGGACGCACGTGGTCATGACGTCGGAGAAGCCGGCGTCATTGCCGCCGACCGTGAGGGAGACGAGGTCGGTGGCGGAGCTGAGGGGGCCGAGTTGACCGGCCGTGACATCACCCGTACGAGCGCCTGAGCAAGCGGTGAATGCGAACGACGAGGGTGAATGCGCGGCCGCCCAGAGCTTGGGGTAGGCCCTCGTGCTGCGCTTGCAGTCGCCGCTTGCGCTGTCGTAGCTGCCGGCTCCGACGCCTGATGAGTACGAGTCGCCCAGGGCCACATAGTCAAGGGCGAGAGCGGTGTCCGTGGCCTGAGCCTGGCCGGCACCGGTGAGAGCGAGGACGACGCCGAGGAGGAGTGAGGAGGAGAATGCCGTGATTCGGGACAGTTTCATGGAACCTCCCTTTAGCAGGATCTCTGCCACAACTTTCGTAGCAGCGCCCATACTTCACTGGAAGTGTCCATGCCAAGAATGTTTCCGTAGGGCTTCTTGACGGTGCGTCGCGCACTGCGCAGCATGGAGGGTCAGCAACCGGAACATCCGGCGCCTTGGGGGGCAAGTCGGCCATGCCGACGATCAGAGACAAGCTGTCAGCAGTCCGGAAAAACCTGCTGCCGCCGCTCGCCGGCGCCGCGTGCGCCGTCTCTGCGGCAGGAGTCGCACTGGCAATGGCCGGCGTTCACTCGCCGCTGCGCGCTCCGTTCGTCCTCTTCTTCCTGTTCGCGGGACCGGCCGGCGGTCTCGCCGCCGCGCTTCCCCGACTGGACCCAGCGACCCGGGCAACCATGGCCGCGACCGGCGCGATCGTCATCGATCTGGCGGTGGCCCAATCACTGTCGTCGCCACGTGTTCTGACGGTCGACGGGGGCATCACGGCCGTCGCCATGATCACCGCACTGCTCTTCCTCTGGGCACTCGGACGGCGAATCCGGAATCCAGAACACCTCAATACAGCCGACCGATTGATGAAAGGGATCAAGACAATCGGATCCGGACTGTTCGCATCCGAAGGACGAATCAGTATCAAAAAAGTAAAAAAGTGAGTCCCTGTCCCAGGTCTTGTCATACAGTCCTAATTATCAATACCGTCGTACATCCACCCGCAACGGACCATCATGCAAAGCGGCTCTAGGGGAGGGCTCAAGCGTCGCGATGGCTTCGGAGCGGGGCGCGGTAGGGGGGTGCCGTGCTCGGTTTTCGCGCTCAATCCGAGCCGTACGCCGCGCGGTCAGTTTTGCCAGCTCACCCACCAAGTACGGAGCCGCTTGCCGTCATGGGCGGGGTGAGAAGAACCCCCCTTTCAAACCGGAAACTCATCCGGACTGCCCGGGGGCGGGCGGTCCACCGGTGGAGAGGGAAACAGACTCATGAGCTCAGTCCTGCGCCCGGCCGCTCCGGGGCAAGATCAGTTCACCGAACCGTCGCACCAGGGGGGAACTTCCGAAAGATCCGCCGAGGCTGAAGCTCCGGCAAAGGAAGTCGGCCGGCTGTCCCATGTGTACCGGCCGATCTCCTCGCATCTCGCGATCACTCCGCCCGTGAGCGTCGTGATCCCCGCCATGAATGAGGCGGAAAATCTTCCGTACGTCTTCAAGACCCTGCCCGACTGGATTCATGAAGTCGTGCTGGTGGACGGGAATTCCAGCGACAACACCGTTCAGGTCGCCCGTGAACTGTGGCCGGACGTCAAGGTCGTCAAGCAGGTCGGCAAGGGCAAAGGGGACGCCCTCATCAGCGGATTCGCCGCCTGCACGGGCGACATCATCGTAATGGTCGACGCGGACGGCTCGGCCGACGGCCAGGAGATCGTCTCCTATGTCTCGGCACTGGTCTCGGGCGCCGATTTCGCCAAGGGCTCCCGCTTCGCCAACGGCGGCGGCACCGACGACATGACCCCGATCCGCAAGCTCGGCAACTGGGTCCTGTGCACCATCGTCAACGCCAAGTTCGGAGCTCGCTACACCGACCTCTGCTACGGATACAACGCCTTCTGGAAGCACTGCCTGGACAAGATCACCCTGGACTGCACGGGCTTCGAGATAGAGACCCTGATGAACGTCCGGGTCGTCAAGGCCGGACTGCGCGTACAGGAGGTCCCCAGCCACGAGTACCTCCGCATCCACGGCGTCAGCAACCTCAGCGCCGTACGGGACGGACTGCGGGTCCTCAGAGTGATCCTCAAGGAGAAGGGCGTAAGCCGCGCCCAGCGCCGCCGTGAGGCCGCGCTGAGCCTCAGGATCCCGCGGGGAGAGGCGTCTTGAGCGACCGCCGCTTCTCCGTGGTGATCTGCGTCTATACGGAGGACCGCTGGGAGGACATCCTCGCGGCCGTCGACTCCGTACGGCGTCAGTCGCTGCCGGCTCTGGAGACGCTGCTCGTCGTCGACCACAATCCGGCGCTCCTGGACCGGCTCACCAAGGAGTACCAGGAGTACGGCGAGCAGGGTGAACGCGCGGCGGACGGCGAGAAGGTGCGGGTGCTCGCGAACGCGGGCCCCCGCGGCCTCTCCGCGGGCCGCAACACAGGGATCGCCGCCGCCCGTGGCGAGTTCGTCGCCTTCCTGGACGACGACGCCGTGGCCGAGCGCGACTGGCTGCGGTACTTTGCCGAGGGGTACGACGAACCGCGGGTGATGGCCGTCGGCGGGCAAACGAGGGCGGCGTGGGCGTCCGGGCGCAGGCCCCTCTGGTTCCCCGAGGAGTTCGACTGGGTGGTCGGCTGTACGTACCGGGGCCTGCCGCGCGGCAAGGTGCGGGTGCGCAATGTGCTGGGCGGGAACGCGTCCTTCCGGCGCAGCGCATTCGACGCGTCGGGCGGCTTCGCCACCGGGATCGGGCGCGACGGCGACAAACGCCCGCTGGGCTGCGAGGAGACCGAGCTCTGCATCCGGCTCACCAAGGCGCTGCCGGACGCCGTGCTGCTGATCGACGACCGCGCGGTGATCCACCACAAGGTCCCGGCCGCGCGTGAACGCTTCGGGTACTTCCGCACCCGCGCCTACGCGGAGGGCCTGTCCAAGGCGCTCGTGGCCAGAAGTGTGGGCGCGGACAAGGGGCTCGAGTCGGAGCGCCGGTACACCACGCGGGTGCTCCCGGCCGGAGTCGCGCGCGGGCTGCGCGACGCACTGCTGGGTCGCCGGGGCGGCGCGGGCCGGGCGGCCGCGATCGTCACGGGGGTGGCGGTGGCGGCGGGCGGCTATGCGGTGGGAAGCGTGCGGGCGCGCGGGGGCGGCGTGAGGTTCTCGTCGGGTCCGATCGTGGCAGGCCGGGCCCCCTCGGGCCCGGCCCCCTCGAAAACGGTCCCGCCGTCCGAGCCGGTCCCGTCCAGGCCCGTGACCCCCGCGTCGGACGCGCGAGGTGAGCCTGCGTGATCCAGCCCGTACCCATCCTGATGTACCACGCCATCGGGCACCGGCCGGCCGAGGCCACGCACGGCCTGTCCGTCTCGCCCGACGCGTTCGCCGAGCAGCTCGAGCTGCTCGGCGAGCGCGGGTTCACACCCCTCACCACCGCACAGCTGGGCGACGCCTGGCGGTCGGGCGGCAGCCGGCCGTTGCCACGCCGCCCGGTGCTGATCACCTTCGACGACGGCTACGAGGGCGTGCACCGGCACGCTCTCCCCGTGCTCGCCAAGCACGGCTTCGCCTCGACACTCTTCGTCTCGACCGGCTGGCTGCGCGGCCCGTACGACGAAGGCGGCGCGCTCGACACCATGCTCGACTGGGACCAGGTGCGCGAACTGGCCGCCGCCGGCACGGAGATCGGCGGGCACACCCATACCCATCCGCAGCTGGACCAGCTCGACGACGACCGGCTGCGCCACGAGACCATCCGCTGCCGGGACATCGTGGGCGACGAACTGGGTGCCCTGCCGGTTTCCTTCGCCTATCCGTACGGCTACTCCAGCCGCCGGGTGCGGCGTACGGTCCGGGCCGCGGGTTTCGCGCAGTCGCTCGCCGTGGGCAACGCCCTCGCCCTGCCCCGGCAGGGGCCGTACGCCCTGCAGCGGGTGACCGTGCGGCGAAGCACCGGCATCGAGGAGTTCGAGCGGCTGATCGAAGGCCGGTCGATCGCCCGCAACTTCGCCAAGGACCGGGCGCTCACCAAGGGGTACGCCATGGTACGCCGGGCGCGTCGGGTCGGGAGCCTGATCCGCCGGGCCGGCGGCTGATGCGGGAAGGAGCCCGGGGCACGGCCGAACCCGAACGGGCCTCGGGCACGGCCGAACCCGAAGGGGCCTCCCGCGCGGCCGGACCCGAACGGCCCCCTGGGGCGGCCGGACCCGAAGGGGCCTCCCGCGCGGCCGGACCCGAAGGGGTCTCCCGCCCGGCCGGACCCGCCGGCCGCCCCCGGGCGCGCCACCGGTCAAAACACCGTGCGCTCGGCGGCGGCGTGCCGGATCATGGGCGCATGTCTGCCAAGCCTCAGGACGCACTGCCGATCCGGCTCAACGTCGACGACAGCGACTCACCCTCGGACGTCGTCGACGCGCTGTTCCTCGGCCGTTTCGCGACGGGCGAGCAGCCGTACTCCCACAGCTCCACCATCGACCGCGTCAAGCCCGGCGCCACCCTGCTGCCGCCCGCCGCCTCCGTGCTGCGCTGCGCGCGCGACGACGACCGCAGCGCCACCCTCGCCGAGGGCGAGGGCTGGACGCTGCTCATCTCCCGCTGGAACCGCGGCGCCGACATCACGGTCACCGCGGTCACCTCCGAGCTCGCCGAGAAGGTGCTCAAGCAGGCGACGGACGGCGCCGCCGACGAGCCCGAACCGCAGCCGGAGAACGTCACCATGGGGTTCTGGTACGTGTCGCCGCGGCGCGGTCCGCACCGCACGACGCGCCAGATCGCCGCTGGGACCTGGGACGAGGTCAAGCCCAACTACACGGCGCCGGTGGCCGACGCGATGGACCGGCTGATGAAGGTGACGCCGGACGACATCGCGGGCCGGCTGCTCCTGCTGCACGGCCCGCCCGGCACCGGTAAGACCTCCGCGCTGCGCACGCTGGCCCGTTCCTGGCGGGACTGGTGCCAGGTCGACTGCGTACTCGACCCGGAGCGGCTCTTCAACGACGTCGGCTATCTGATGGACATCGCGATCGGCGAGGACGAGGGCACGTCGAAGGGCCGCTGGCGGCTGCTTCTCCTTGAGGACTGCGACGAACTGATCCGCGGCGAGGCCAAGCACACCGCGGGCCAGGCGCTGTCGCGGCTGCTCAACCTCACGGACGGCCTGCTCGGCCAGGGCCGCAACGTCCTGGTGGGCGTGACGACCAACGAGGACCTGGAGCGACTGCACCCCGCCGTGGTCCGCCCGGGCCGCTGTCTGGCCCGGATCGAGGTGGGCGCGCTGACCCGCAAGGAGTCGGTGAACTGGCTGGGTACGGAGGAGGGCGTCGGCCGCGAGGGCGCGACGCTGGCGGAGCTGTACGCCCTGCGCCGCGGCAACACCCCGGCGTCGGTGCCCCCGCAGCACGACGGCGCGGACGCGGGCCTGTACCTCTGACCCCGGGGCTCCGCGCCTCAATCGCCGGCGGGGCTTGATCTGCCCGGGCAGCCCCGCCGGCGATTGAGGACATGGGGCCGAAGGCGCGAAAGGCCCCAGCCCTCAACCCCCGTACGCCGCGCGCAGCGCGTCCTGCACCGCCGACAGGGCGTCGGCACGTGTGAGGCCGAGCCGCTGCACCTGCTCGGCATAGGCCGCCGCGGCCGCCGCGGCCTGCCGGTCCGCCGCATCCCCCGCCGCCGCGATGAACGTCCCATTGCGGCCGCGCGTCTCGATCACACCGTCGGCCTCCAGCGCGCGGTACGCCTTGGCCACCGTGTTGGCGGCGAGGCCGAGGTCCTCCGCGAGGCCGCGTACCGTCGGCAGCCGGTAGCCGACGGGCAGCACGCCCGACCTGGCCTGTTCGGAGATCTGGCTGCGCAGCTGTTCGTACGGAGCGACAGCCGCATCGGAGTCGATGGCGATGTTCAAGGTCACCCGCCGATTGTCCCCCAGCCGCTCTCCCTCCTCGGGGGAAATGGGGAGGCGACACGACCCTGCGGGCACGTACCGTGCGCTGGTTACGAGTTCTTCGCTACGGAGGTACGGCATGTCCGCACGCTTGGTTGAGGTGGTCCTGGTCAAGGGGGGCCGGACCAAGATCCGCTATTCCGCCGAGCTGCTCGCGGACGACGGCACCCAGGTGACGGTGCGCGCGCCGTGGGCGGGCGAGGGGACGCGCGACTTCGGCTTCGTACGCTTCGAGGCGGGCGATGTCTTCACCGAGCACTACTGGCGGGACCGCTGGTACTCGGTGAAGGAGGTCCGCGCCGGCGACGGCACGCTGAAGGGCTGGTACTGCGACATCACCCGTCCCGCCACGCTCGACGGCGACAAGCTGACCGTGGAGGACCTGGACCTCGATCTGTGGGTGTCGGCGGACGGTTTGTCGGTGCTGCGTCTGGACGAGGACGAGTTCGAGGCGAGCGGGCTCGCGGCCCGCGACCCGGAGGCGGCGAAGCATGCGGTCCAGGCCCTGGACGAGCTCGAAGTCCTCGCCCACAGGGGCAAGTTGACCGATCTGCTCGATCACCGCGGCCGGTAGGGCCCTCGCCCCGCGCACCGGATCGCCGACCACGAGCATCAGCCACGCCGGCATGATCACCAGGTCGAGCGCCTGGTGCGCGCGGCCCTTCGCGCGGGCGCGATCACTCTCGACGACGGGCCGGTTCCAGCAGCTCGAGTGCCTGCTCCCAGCGGAAACGATCGGCGCCGCCTTCCGCGTTGGGCTGGTGGGGCTCGTAGTCACCGATCAAAGCGCCCATCGTCCGTAGCCGCTCCAGACTCTGCCCATACGCGGGGTGGGCAGCCTGCGCCGCGTTGAGATAGGGAAGTACGGCAGTGGGGATGCCGAAGCCGTATGCCTCGCACAGGATGCCCAGCGCCAGGGTGTCGGAGATTCCGGACGCCCACTTGTTGATGGTGTTGAAGGTGGCGGGAGCCACCGCGATCACATCAGCCGGCGGCAACGGGCGCGGGTCGCCGGGGCGGCGCCAGGCGGAGCGGATCGGGTAGCCGGTCTGAGCCTCGACCGCCCGGGCATCGATGAAGCCGAGCGCTGGCGGGGTCGCCACGACGCCGACGTCCCAATTACGTTCCTGGGCCACGGTGATGAGCTTGCCGACGTCCCTGGCGATCCCGGCCGCGCAGACGACGACGTACAGGAACGGCTTCTTGAGCCGGCCGGACTGATCACTCACGCGGGAACTCCCCCTCGGGCTGCTGAAGTAGTGCGTCCATGGCGCGGAAGCCGGTCATCCAGTTGTGCCTGGCGCGGCCTCCCATTCGCGCTCCAGGATCGAATAGGTGCTGGCGTCACGCCAGGCGCTCCGCACCACGACGTGCCCGCGGATACAGCCCTCCTCGGTCATCCCCGCCCGCACCGGGGCGGCCGTGTCCACGTGACACGGCCGCCGGTTTACGTATCACCCGCCCTCATCCCCGGCCGGCGGCGTCGCTCGGCCAACTGTGCAATCGTCGGGCTCGGTTCAGACTTCCGCGCTGCCGGGCAGCTCATCGAGAAACTGGGCGGTGGCCAGGGTGTCGGCGTGATCGTCACCCAACACCCGCCGGCGGCGGCCCAGCGTGTCCTCACCCAGCACCCGGGCAGCCTCCACCTCCCCCAGATCCGCCAGCCGGACCGCCAGGTTGGAGGCGGTGGCCAGGGTGTCGGCGTGATCGTCACCCAACACCCGCCGCTGCCGGCACAGCGTGTCCTCACCCAGCACCCGGGCAGCCTCCACCTCCCCCAGATCCGCCAGCCGGCCCTCCTGGTTGGAGGCGGCGATCAGCGTGTCGGCGTGATCGTCACCCAACACCCGCCGCTGCCGGCCCAGCGTGTCCTCACCCAGCACCCGGGCAGCCTCCATCTCCCCCATGTCCGCCAGGTCGACAGCCAAGTTGGAGGCGGTGGCCAAGGTGTCGGGGTGATCGTCACCCAGCATCCGCCGGCGCCGGGCCAGCGTGTCCTCACCCAGCGCCCTGGCTGCCTCCACCTCTCCCAGATCCGCCAGCCGGACCGCCAGGTTGGAGGCGGTGCGCAGGGTGTTGGAGTGGTCGTCACCCAGCACCCGCCGCTGCCGGGCCAACGTGTCCTCCTCCAGAGCCCGGGCAGCCTCCACCTCCCCCATGTCCGCCAGGTCGACGGCCAGGTTGGAGGCGGCGATCAGCGTGTCGGGGTGATCGTCACCCAGCACCCGCCGCTGCCGGGCCAACGTGTCCTCGTCCAAGGCCCGGGCCTGCGTGTGGTTACGGGTGTCGCCGTAGGCGCGGGCAAGATGGAGGGCGGCCCACAGAGTGTGCTGGTGGTCGGGGCCCAGTTGCTCGGTCCAGGTCTGGTGGAGTTGTTGCAGGCGGTCCAGAACGATGCTCGCGTTGCCGCGGTCCATGAGGTACCAGCAGACGTCGCATGCCGCGTACCGGCCCTCGTGCGTGGTGAACTCGCCGGGGTCGAGGGCCAGGAGATGGGGAATGACGTCGGGCCAGGCGGGCCAGGTCTCCGGATCGGACGCCTGACGGGGAGTGGCAGCGATCAACAGGGTCTCCGCCGCCCGGGCCGCATCGGCGCGCTCGGACGCCGTGAGCTGGTCGCGGACGACGGCCTGGGTCAGGCGGTGCAGCTGCACCGTGCCGTCCTGGACCCGGGCCAGCCCCTGCCGCGCCAGTGCCCCCAGCGCCTTACCGGCGGCCATCGGATTGTCGAGCAGCCCGGCCACGACCGAGGGGGAGTCCGGGACAGGGCGGGTGCACGCGCGCAGCGGGAAGGGCTCGGGAGCCAACAGGGCACAGGCGTGCAGCAGCGCGAGGGCGGCGGTATGGGTGCGCCCCAGGCGCTGGGTGCTCAGGTGGATCTGCGCGACCAACGACACCGGGTAGCTGTCAGGGCGGCCCTCGTCCAGCACCTTGCTGATGCGCTCCTGAAGCAGACGGTGGTACTGGTCGAGGGTGAGCCCGTCGGCGAGAAGGGCCGCGGCCTGGACCAGGGCCAGCGGCAGGTCCTCCAGTTCCTGCGCCAGCCGCCCCGCGTCCGCCTCATTCATCCCCGGAACACGGGCCTGCAGCAGCTCCACCGATTCCTCACGCGCGAAGGCGTCCACCTCGACCACGCGCGCCTGGTCCTGCCAGTGCGGGTTGCGCGAGGTGATCAGCACATGCCCCCTGCCGCCGGGCAGATAGGGGGCCAGCGCCGCAGGGTCCTCGGCGTTGTCGAACACCAGCAGCCACCGCCCCCGCGTGCGCAGCTCCTCCGCCAGCGCCTCGCACGCCTCCGCCGGCGGATCATCTCTCTGGGCGGCACCGGTCTTCACGGCCAGCGCCGCCAACTGGTCCGGAATCAGCGCCGGTTCCTCGGAACGGATCCACCAGGCCAGTTCGTACTCCCCGGCGAACCGGTGCCCGTACTCGATCGCCAGCTGCGTCTTGCCCACCCCGCCACGCCCCCGCAGCGCCTGCACCGCCACCCGCGAACCCGACGTCAGGGCCTGACGCAGATGCACCAACAGCCCGTCCCGGGCGGTGAACCCGGCATTGCGCACCGGCAGATTCCACACCCTCGGCAGACTCCCCGGCAACCGCGGCCCCGACCCACCCATCTCCCGTAACCGACCGCCACCGGGATACCAGGGCTTGGTGTCAGGGCGACGCGGCCCGCCGACCGCCTGCACAAGAGCCCGCTCGGCCTCCCCCTCTTCCAGACCCACCAGCGAAGCAGCCAGCACGGGAGTCAGCACGGGCGGCACGGCCGCATCATCAATGCGTACCGGGATCAGCTTTTTCTTCGCCGCCAGGACCGCCGTCCACTCGTCGGTCGTGAACCGGTCGGGGTCGAAGTACGCGGCCGAGAACACCGCCAGCATCCGGCCCCGCTCCAGCGCGGTGTTCATCTTGAGGATGAAGTTCTCGCCCGCCCGCCAGTCCCAGTAGTCCAGCTCCACCTCATACCCGGCGTCCTCAAGCTGCCAGGCCACCCACTCCGCCCACGCCCGGTCCGCCCCCGCGTGACTGACGAACACCCGCCCGCCGTCCTCGACCAACCCGCACCCCCGACGCCGCCCCAGCCCCAGACCACCGACACTAGGCCAACCACCACCCACCCGCCCGTACTTCACCCACAGACAGTCCCGGCCCGCCGGCCACCGGCTCGCAGGCGCGCCCTGGGCCGCGACGGACAGCTCCCCCTCACCTCCGCCGCTCCGGCAACAGGTACCGCCCCGCTTCCTGAGCCCCCTCTTAGCGCCTCCTTAAACGCAGCATAAGGATCGCCATCACCCCCTCCCAGCAGGCGATTTCAGCCTCCCGAGCCGCTAGCTTGCTGATCGCCGGAGCCCGTTCGAAGGCTCGGTGCCGTAGTCCTACGGGGGGCCGCGCCGCTCCTTCGAACACGGCTCTGGACCCCCCACACCGCTCTCTCGAAGGAGTACGTCACCATGACCGCTCGCCGCCGTAAGGTCACCACGGTCGCCGCCCTCTGCATCGCGCCGCTCGCGATCGTCGGGCTCGCCGCCGCGCCGGCCGTTGCGCATGGGTCGATGACCGACCCGGTCAGCCGGGTGTCCGCCTGTTTTGCCGAGGGGCCGGAAAGCCCGGACTCCGCGGCGTGCAAGGCGGCGGTCGCGGCCAGCGGGACGCAGGCCTTCTACGACTGGAACGAAGTCAACATCGCCAACGCCGCGGGCAATCACAAGCAGCTGATCCCGGACGGCAAGCTGTGCAGCGCGGGACGGGACAAGTACAAGGGGCTCGATCTGCCGCGGGTCGACTGGCCGTCGTCCAAGCTCGCGTCCGGCAATCACACCTTCCACTACAAGGCGACCGCCCCGCACAGGGGCTCCTTCGAGCTGTACCTCACCAAGGACGGGTACGACCCGACGAAGCCGCTGAAGTGGTCGGACCTGGAGGAGAAGCCGTTCGCGAAGGTCACCAACCCCAAGCTGGTGAACGGTGAGTACATCTTCGACGGCGCCGTCCCGAACAAGTCCGGGCGGCATCTGATCTACTCGATCTGGCAGCGTTCGGACTCGCCCGAGGCCTTCTACACCTGCTCCGACGTGGTCTTCGGCCAGGACAACGGCGGCGCCGGCTCCGCCGCCCCGACCGCGTCCGCTCCCTCCGAGAAGGAGATCGCGGACAGCGCGGACAAGTCCACCGTGGATCACAACGGGCATGGGGGCGATCACAGCGCCAAGGCCGAGACTCCCGCCCCCAGTGCTCCCAATGCTCCCGAGGCCAAGAGCGCTTCCGAGCCCAGCACCCAGAACCTCGCCGAGACCGGCGGTGACAGCAACACCTCGTACATCGCCATCGGCGGTGCCGCCACCCTCGCCCTCGGTGCCGCCACGGTGTTCGGGGCCGGCCGGCGCAAGGCGACGGTCAGCGGCCGTCGCAGCCGCTGACCGTCCATCGGGCACCAGCGTCAGCTGAAGACTGACGCGCAATTCGTCGGGGTGGCGTGCGCCGGATCAAGGGCGTTCGCCACCTCGTGGTAGGCAATCCGGTCGAACAGCCCTATCGCCAGATGCTCCGACAGGTCGACCGGACACAGGTCCTGCAGCAGGACGTTCCGTACGTTCGGTCCCTCCAGGTACGCCGTGCGGTAAGGCGTTACGACCTCGTCGTACCGACTGGCGATGACCGTGTAGCGCACGCCGGGCACGGTGTCGCCGCCCGCGTTGAGTTTGGCCAGGAAGGCGGAGCCGGCCACCTGGTCGGCCAGCCCCGGGGTCGCGGCGCTGAGCAGGTCCTCCGCACCGGGGAAGTAGGGCAGCAGCTTCGCGATACCGCTCAGCGTCGTGCCGTGGTTGTCGGGTCCGAGGCCCACCAGCGCGTTCACCTTGTCCGCCCCGCCCAGGAACTTGAGGTAGTAGCGCGGCATCATGCCGCCCTGGGAGTGGCCGACGAGATCCGCTTTGGGTGCGCCGGTCGCGGTGAGCACCTTGTCGACGTACGTGTGGAGCTGCTCGGCCGACTTGTCGATCGGGCCGAGGCCGTGGAAGAAGGGCACGCCGGGGAGCTGCCCGTAGTCGAGGCTGAAGACGCAGTATCCGCGGTTCACCAAGTACGGGGCGAGTGCGAGCCAGTTGTCCACGGAGTTACCGAAGGTGCCGTGGACGAGGACGACGGGACGGGGATGGGCGGCGGAGGGCTTGCAGGAGTAGTTGTTCCAACCGCTGTGGGGTGCCGATTCCAGGGCCGGGTCAGTGGCTGAATCGGCGTATGCGGCAACTGTGGGGGTGAGGGTGGCTGAGACGGCCAACAGCAGGGCTGCGACGGGTCTGAGCGCACGTTTCCAGGGCAGCATCGGGCAGTCTCCTTGCGGCTCAAGGGAGTAGCGATGGCTGGATTGGGGGGGTGGTGCTCACGTCAACTTACGCACGAGTAACTAAAGATTGGAAGTTACGCGTCGGTAAAAACTGAACTTGTGTCAATAGCGGACCTTGGACAGGCAGAGCCACGGCAGAGCTACAGCGGCAGAGCTACGCGGCGAGTGAGCCCGGCACCACAGCCCCCGGCCCGAACCGCGCCCGCGCCCGGTCCGCCACCGCCTCGATCCTGCGCGCCCGTTCGTCCGCGGGGTCGAACGTCAGCTGCCGCGCCGCCCGTTCGGCAGGTGTCAGATCCTCGGCGCGCAGCGCGAGGCTCCGCACCCGGGCCCGCTGCAGGCCCAGCGACTCATGGATCCGGTACGCGGTATCAGTGAGCGTCGCGGAGTGGGCGGTCGGCTCGCGCAGAGTGCGCGACCGCGTGGTCGTGGACCGGTCCGCGTATCGCACGGTGAGGGTCAGCGAACGGCACACCTGGCCTTCGCCGCGCATCCTCATCCCCAGTTCCTCGGTGATCGAGAGCAGCGCCCTGCGGTGTCGTACGGGGTCCAGCTCATCGCGGCCGAAGGCCCGTTCGGCGGCGACCGAGCGCGCCGCGGCGTTCGGGGCGACCGGCGTGCGGTCGATGCCGTGCGCCCGCTCCCACAGCTCGCGCCCGGCCCGCGCGCCGACGATCCGCTGGAGCACGGCGAGCGGCGCGGCGGCGACCCTGCCGATGGAGTCGAGGCCGTACGCACACAGGGTGCGGGCCGTCGTCGCCCCCACCCCGTCCAGCGCGGCGACCGGTTTGTCGGCCAGGAATCCGGCCGCCTCGTCATCCGTCACCACCAGGGTCGTGCCGGGCCCGGCCTCCCGTGCCGCCATCCTGGCCAGCATCGGGTTCGGCCCTGCCCCGATCGCGCACTCCACGCCGCAGTGGGCGAGCGCACGCACCCGCAGGAGCGAGCCGAGCTGGGCGGTGTCCCGCCCGAAATACCGCTCGGCGCCGCGCACATCGACGAGCGCGGCGTCCGGCGGGAGCGCCTGCACCACGGGGCTGATGTCCTCGGCCAGACCGAGCAGCGCGGGCAGCGCCGCCTCGACCCCGCCCGTCTCATGCATCGGGGCCGGCCGGAAGCGCACGTAGAGGATCATCCCGCGCTCCCCGGGCTCTGGTGCCACAACTTCCTTCCGGTGCCGCCCTGTTGCTCACCCGCGGGCTGGAGATCCGCCCAGGGGTTCAGCTCATATCCCGTGGAGAGCTGGATACGCCGGCCGCTGTCGGCCGGAGCCGCCTCACTCGGCACCTCCGCGAGCCGCGCCGCGACCGCGTCAAGACCGCCCGTACGCCGCAGCTCCACCAGTTCCGCCAGATTCCATGCCGCCGCGCCGACCACGCTGAGGCTGCGCGGCCCGCGCCGCTGCACCACCCCGCGCACCAGCAGCAGCCAGGAGTGGAAGACGGTGTGCGCGCACGCGGCGTGGCTGTCGTCGAAGAAGGCGAGGTCGACCAGGCCCGTGCCGTCGTCGAGCGTGGTGAAGATGACCCGCTTGCCGGATCGGATCGGCGGTGTCTGGGTGGCCGCCTTCGCGCCCGCGACCAGTACGGTCTCGCCGTGCTTCGCCGACCGCAGCCGCTGCGCGCTGTGCACGCCGAGCTCCGCCAGGAAGGCGTGATGGTCGCTCATCAGATTGCGCGAGGCGTCCATGGAGAGGACACCCAGCTCGGCGCTGAGCCGTTCCGCTTCGTTCAGGTCGGGCAGTCCGATGGGCGAGGTCTTCCCCGCTTCACCCAGGGGGAGTTGGTTTCCGTACGACCCGGCCTTCCGCTGCGTGCGGTGCAACTCCGCGAGATGCAGCAGCAGATCGCGGCGGTTCGCGCCGAACGCGTCCAACGCGCCGACCTGGGCGAGCCGTTCGGCGACGGGCCGCCCCGGGCGGGCCCGCTGCCAGAAGTCGAGCAGCGAGGCGTACGGCTGCCCGGCTTCGATCCGGGCCGCCTCCGCCTCACTGATGCCGTACACATCCGCGAGTGCCAGCCGGATACCCCAATTACCAGACACCAGTTCGATACGATGCCCGACCGCCGACCGGTTCACATCCAGCGGCAGCACCGGCACCCCGCGTCGCCGTGCGTCCGCCAGCAGCAGCCGCTTCGGATACATCCCGGGGTCGTGTGTGAGCAGCCCGGCGTAGAAGGCCGCCGGGTGGTGCGCCTTGAGCCAGGCCGACTGATACGTCGGCACGGCGAAGGCCACCGCGTGCGCCTTGCAGAAGCCGTACGAGCCGAAGGCCTCGATGATCTCCCAGGTACGGGCGATGACTTCGGGCGCGTACCCCCTGGCCTCCGCGTGCTGTGCGAACCAGATCTTGATCTCCCCCTGCGACTCGGGGTGGGAGAGCCCGCGCCGCACCCGGTCGGCCTCGCCCCGGCCGCAGCCGGTCATGATGTTCACCATCTCGATGATCTGCTCATGGAAGACGACCACTCCGTACGTCTCCTTCAGCGGCCCCTCCAGGTCGGGATGCGGATAGCGGACGGGCGCCCGGCCGTGCCGGGCCTCGATGAACGGCCGCACCATGTCGGCCGCGACCGGCCCCGGCCTGAAGAGCGAGATGTCGACGACCAGATCGTCAAAAGTGGCGGGCTGCAGCCGGCCGACCAGGTCCCGCTGGCCCGGCGACTCGATCTGGAAACAGCCCAACGTCTCGGTGGACCTGATGAGTTGATACGTCGCCGGGTCGCCCGGCGGCACCTGCCGCGGGTCGTCGAGGTCGAGCTCCTGCCCGGTCGCCCGCCGCAGCTCGGCGACCGCGTGCGCCATCGCCGACTGCATCCGCACCCCCAGGACGTCGAGCTTGAGCAGCCCGAGGTCCTCCACGTCGTCCTTGTCGAACTGCGACATGGGGAAGCCCTCGCCGCTGGTGGGCATCACCGGCGTACGCGCAAGGAGCGTGGCGTCCGAGAGCAGCACTCCGCACGGGTGCATGGCGACGCCGCGCGGCAGCGCGTCCAGCGCCTCGACCAGCTCCCACAGCCGTCCGCACTTGTCCCCTTCCCGCTGAAACTCCCCTGCCAGTTCGCGTAGTTCGGGCAGCTCCTCCAGGGCGGCGCGGGCATCGCGGGCGCGGATGTGCGGGAACGACTTGGCGATCCTGTCGATCTCGGCCGGGTCCATGGAGAGCGCGGCACCCACGTCCCGTACCGCATGGCGCACCCGGTAGGTCTCGGGCATGGCGACGGTCGCGACCCGTTCCTCGCCGAAGCGGCCGATGATCGCGCGGTAGACCTCGAGACGGCGGGCGGACTCCACATCGATGTCGATGTCGGGCAGCACGGAGCGGCGCGTGGAGAGGAAGCGCTCCATCAGCAGACCCTGTTCGACGGGGTCGGCGTGCGCGATGCCGAGAAGATGGTTGACGAGCGAGCCGGCTCCGGAGCCGCGCGCCGCGACTCTGATGCCCATCTTCCGTATGTCGTCGACGACTTGAGCGACCGTCAGGAAGTACGAGGCATAGCCCCAGTAGGCGATGATGTCCAGCTCCCGGTGCATCCGCTCCCAGTACTCGCGGCGGCCGTCGTAGCCGCGCAGCACCATTCCGGCGGCGGCGCGGGAGGCCAGCACCCGCTGTGGAGTGCGCCGCCCGGCGCCGACCAGATGCGGCTCCGGGTAGTGGACGGTACCGATCCCCAGATCGTCCTCGGGGTCGATCAGACACGCGGCCGCCGTCTCCTCCGTCATCGTGAGCAGCCGGTGCGCGGTGTCCCGGCGGAAGCCGGCGGCCTCGGCGACCCGCTCGGCGATACGGGCCATCGCGGCCGGTTCCTTGAGCCAGCGCTCCCCGCTGTCGAGCCCCTTGAGCGGGTCGATCGGGACCAGGCGGCGGGCCGCGTCGAGGACGTCGGCGACCGGGCCCTGCCCCGGGTCGGCGTACCGGACGGCATTGGTCAGCACGGCCCGTACGCCCTGTTCGGCGGCGAAGCCGAGGGTGCGGGCGGCGTGCCGCAGCGAGCCGGGTCCGGTGCCCGTGAGGCCGTGGTGCACCACCTCAAGACGCAGCCGGTCGCCGTAAATCTCTCGCCAGGGCACCAGCAGCGTGGCCGCGCGGTCGGGGCGTCCCGCGGTGAGCGCCCGGCCGACCTCGGACGCCGGCCCGAGCAGCACGGTCAGCCTCTCGCCGTGGTTGTCGCCCCAGGGCAGCACCGGGCTGCCGCCGTCGGTCGCATGGGCGGCGGTCACCAGTCGGCACAGCTCGGCCCAGCCCTCCCGGGATTCGGCGAGGAAGACCGTACGGGGAGCGGACTCGTCCACGAACGCTCCGCCGCGCACCGGGGTACGCCGCCGTTCGGTCGGCCCCTCCTCGCGGACCCGTTCCCCCACCGCGAGGTCGACGCCGAACAGCGGGCGCACCCCGGCCCGGGCACAGGCCTTCGCAAAGCGGACCGTGCCCGCGACGGTGTCGCGGTCGGTCAGCGCGAGGGCGTCCATGCCCCGCTCGGCGGCGCACTCGGCAAGCCGCTCCGGGTGCGATGCCCCGTACCGCAGGGAGAACCCGGAAACGGTGTGCAGATGCGTGAACCCGGGCACCCGCACCTCCTGGATCTGTCCGTCTCACCTCCCCCACCTCCACCATAGACCAAGTTTCGAACATTCGTGCGATCCATGTCCCATCAGCCATTCGGACCCGTCCCACCTGCGCAAACGCCGGACGACACGGAGCGTTGGGCCCATGACTCAGTCAGCTGACGGCCCCCGTGGGCCCGACAGTCCGCGTGTTCCCCGTCAGGGTTTCCTCGCCGAGATCAAGGACGCCGTGAGCGTGCGGGCGGCCGTCCTGGTCATCGGGGTGCTGGTGCTCCAGCTCGCCTTCATCACGTCGTATCTCGGCGCCTTCCACAACCCGAAGCCGCACGAGATCCCGCTGGCCGTCGTGACACCCCGGACGGAGATCACCGACCAGGCCGTGCAGCGGCTCTCGGCGCTGCCCGGCGATCCGCTCGACCCGCGCGCGGTGCAGGACGCGCAGACCGCACTGCAGCAGATCAAGAACCGGGACGTCGACGGGGCGCTGATCGTCGATCCGCGGGGCGCCGCCGACAAACTGCTGGTTGCCGGCGCGTCGGGCGCCTCGCTCGCGCAGGCGCTCACCGCGGTCATCGTGCAGACGGAGAAGGCGCAACAGCGCACCGTGGCCGTCGTGGACGTGGTCCCGGGCGCCAAGGGCGACGCCCGCGGGCTCTCCTCGTTCTACCTGGTCGTCGGCTGGTGCGTGGGCGGATATCTGTGCGCGGCGAGCCTCGCGATCAGCGCGGGCGCCCAGCCCGCCAACACGGCGCGCGCCCTGATCAGACTGGGCGTGCTGCTGCTGTACTCGATCGCGGCCGGCCTGCTCGGCGCGGTCATCGCGGGCCCCGTCCTGGACGCCCTGCCCGGCAGCGTGCCGGCTCTGTGGGGGCTCGGCGCGCTGCTGGTCTTCGCGGTCGGGGCGATCACCCTCGCCCTCCAGGGCCTGGCGGGCGTCGTCGGCATCGGTCTGGCGATCCTGCTCGTGGTGGTCCTCGGCAACCCGAGCTCGGGCGGCGCGTATCCGTATCCGCTGCTGCCGGCGTTCTGGCGGGCCATCGGACCCGCGCTGCCACCGGGCGCGGGCACCTTCGCGGCACGCTCGATCGCGTACTTCAAGGGCAACGGCGCGGGCGGCCCGATGCTGGTGCTCGCCGCGTGGGCGGTGGGCGGGGCGCTGGTCACGCTGCTGTGCGGGCTGGTGCGCGGCCGCGGACCGACGACGGTGGGGGCGGATGTGACGGTGGGGGGCGGGACCGCGGCGGGGCCTCTCGCGTGAGGCCCGGCCGCGCCCGCCAAGACCCGGGGCTCCGCCCCGGACCCCAATTGCGGGGGCTCCGCCCCCGTACCTCCGCGCCTCAATCGCCGGCGGGGCGAGTCACCGGGTTCGTGGTGAGCGTGGGCCAGGGGGCGTTGGTGGTTGCTGTCCAGTGGGTGGTTTCGCGGGCGAACCGCTACGAGCACCCGCCCCAATCGCCGGACGGGCTTGAAAATCAAGCCCGTCCGGCGATTGAGGACATGCGGCCGAAGGTCGCATACGGGGGTCTGGGGAATCGCCCCCAGTCAGCCGATTTCCGCGCCGAACGCCGACAGTGCTTCCGTCACCGGCTGGAAGAAGGTCTCGCCGCCCGATGAGCAGTCGCCGCTGCCGCCCGAGGTCAGACCGATCGCCGTGTCGCCCGCGAAGAGCGAGCCGCCGCTGTCGCCCGGCTCGGCGCAGACCGTGGTCTGGATGAGGCCGTTGACGATGTCGCCGTTGCCGTAGTTCACGGTGGCGTCGAGCCCGGTGACCTCACCGTCGTGCACCTGGGTGGTGGAGCCGCTGCGGGTCACCTTCATGCCGACGGTCGCATCGCCCGCCTTGGTGATGGCCTGCGTGCTGCCGTTGTAGAGGTTGACCTCGCTGGGGTGCGCGACGTCCGAGGTGTACTTGACCAGACCGAAGTCGTTGTCCGGGAAGCTGGAGTCCGCGTTCTGGCCGATCTCCTTGCCGCTGCTGTCGGACCAGGTGGAGATCGACTCGGTGCAGTGCCCGGCCGTGATGAAGAACGGCTGACCGTCCTTGACGACATTGAATCCGAGCGAGCAGCGGCCGCTGCCGCCGGTGATGGCGTCGCCGCCCGCGATGAAGGGCTTGAACTCCCCGGCGGACTTCTTCAGCTCGGCCTTGTCGCCCAGGCCCTTGACCACCTGGCTGAGCTTGGTCCACTGAGCGCCCTCGACCGTACGGTCGGCGGTGACGACGACCTTGTTGGTGACCGGGTCGACGGCCCAGGAGGTGCCGGGAATGGTCGCCTTGGTGGTGAGGGTCTGCCGGGCGGTCTTCAGTTCGGCGAGGGTGTTCTCGACGATTCTCGCCTTGCCGCCCGCCTTGCGCACGGCCTGGGCCGCGGACTCGTCGAGGACGTTCACCACGAGAGTCTTGGCGTCGGCGTCGTAGTAGGTACCGGCCGCGTCGGCGCCCAGGTCCTGGTTCAGCGCGGAGGCAAGGTTTCCGGCCGCTATCGCCGACAGTGTCTTCGCGGTGAACTGCTCAGTGTTGTCACTGGCGTTCGCACTCTGGAATGTGACGCCCGCGGCGACCAGCGCGACGACCGCGCCGCCTGCCATCGCCGCTTTCCTCTTGGGTATGCGTCGGTGCTTCAACTTCGACCTCCTGTGGGGGCCGTGTCCGGACAAGTGGGGTGCCAGGACACGGAGGATGAGCCGCCCACTATTCCGATTCCGATTGGCGGCACACAAGGTCGACTTCAGGACGGGCACACGACAACGCGGGGGCGTTCACAGGCTCTTCACACGATGGGTTCACACTGGTCGATTCCATCGGTTCCGTATGCGAACACCGCGTGCAACTGCGCCATGGGCGGTGAGTAAGGACTAGTCCTGTCCTGTTTCCGTCTTTGCGGAACTGGAATCCGCGGGCGGCAGGGGCTGCTGCTGGGCCCGCTCCAGGAAGCGGAGCAGTTCCACCGGGAACGGCAGCACCAGCGTGGAGTTCTTCTCCGCCGCGACCGCGACCACGGTCTGCAGCAGCCGCAGTTGAAGGGCGGCGGGCTGCTCCGACATCACGCCGGCCGCCTCGGCCAGCTTCTTCGACGCCTGCAGCTCCGCGTCCGCGTTGATGACCCGGGCCCGCCGCTCACGGTCCGCCTCGGCCTGCCGCGCCATCGACCGCTTCATGGCCTCGGGCAGGGACACGTCCTTGATCTCCACCCGGTCGATCTGCACACCCCACCCGATCGCCGGACTGTCGATCATCAACTCCAGCCCCTGATTGAGCTTTTCGCGGTTCGACAGCAGATCGTCCAGATCGCTCTTGCCGATGATCGACCGCAGCGACGTCTGCGCCATCTGCGAGACCGCGAAGCGATAGTCCTCCACCTGCACGATGGCCTCGGAGGCGTCCACGACCTTGAAGTAAATCACCGCGTCCACACGGACCGTCACATTGTCCCGGGTTATGCCGTCCTGGGCGGGTACGGGCATGGTCACGATCTGCATATTGACTTTGCTGAGCCGGTCGACGAAGGGGACGATCAGCGTGAAACCCGGGCCGCGGACCGAGGACCTGAGCCTTCCGAGCCGGAAGACCACCCCTCGTTCGTACTGTTTGACCACCCGGGCCGCCGCCATCACATAGACGACGCCGGCGGACGCGACGGCCGCGCCGGCCGTCACCAGTGCCTCTACCATCACGGCCCCCTGGGGTGCGAGGTGGACCCGCGTACACGTGCCTCTTTTGAAGGTATCCCCCAAATGACGTCAAAGGGAGTCCCGGTCGGGGTCCTGATGGGTAATCATCGAGTGGGCGGGGAATGCAGGGCCCATCATGGCCCCTGCACAGGGCACATACGACGAAGGGGGTCGCCGGGTGCGAGGTCGGGTGCACGCGGCGGACGGGCGGCATCTGATGGTGGAGCGGCTGGGGGATCCGCGCGGCAGACCGGTTTTCCTGCTGCACGGCACCCCCGGCAGCAGGCTGGGACCTGCGCCGCGCGGCATGGTGCTGTACCAGCGCGGCACGCAGCTGATCGCGTACGACCGCCCCGGCTATGGCGGTTCGGACCGGCTGGCGGGACGCAGCGTCGCCGATGTGGCCCAGGACGTGAGGGCGATCGCCGACGAGCTCGGCCTGGAACGGTTCGCCGTGGTGGGCCGCTCGGGCGGCGCGCCGCATGCGCTGGCCTGCGCCGCCCTGATGCCCGACCGGATCACCCGTACCGCGGCGCTGGTGACACTCGCGCCACGGGACGCCGACGGGCTCGACTGGTTCGAGGGCATGGCCGCGTCCAACGTGCTGGAGTACACCACCGCGGCGGCCGATCCGGCAGGGCTGACCGAGCGGTTCATCCTGCGCTCGGCCGAGATCAGGAAGGACCCGATCCGGCTGCTCGACGATCTGCGCAGGGAGCTGACCGAGTCCGACCGGATGGTGGTCGCGGACGCGGGTGTCAGATCCATGCTGCTGCGCAACTACCAGGAGGCGCTGCGTACTTCCGCGTACGGCTGGATCGACGACGCACTCGCCTTCTGCAGCCCGTGGGGCTTCGACCCCGCCGACATCAAGGGCCCGGTGATGCTCTGGCACGGCGAGAAGGACGTCTTCTCGCCGGTGGGGCACTCGCGCTGGCTGGCGGAGCGCATTCCTGGGGCGACGGCGGTGCTGGAGCCTGCGGCGGCGCACTTTGACGCGCTGCATGCGCTGCCGCGGATTCTGACGTGGTTGCTGGAGCACTGACCCTAACTGTGGGCTCCGCCCCCAGCCCCGTACGCCCGTAGGGGGAGGGTCCTCAATCGCCGGACGGGCTCATATTGAGCCTCGCCGGCGATTGAGGCGCGAGGTCCGGGGCGGAGCCCCGGGTCAGACCGCTAGAGGTTCCAAGTCGCGGTGGACCCTTCGTTCGTCGCGGGCGATCCGCGTCAGCGCATGCTCGTCCCCGAGCAGCCGCTGCAGTTCCTCCACCGTCTCCGCCCGCAGCCGCGCCGCCTCGTCCTTGCGGCCGAGCAGCCCGAGCGTGACGGACAGGTTGGAGGCGACGCCCAGTACCTCGGGGTGGTACGCGCCCAGCACCTCGCGCAGCCGGGCCACGGTCCGCTGCTCGATCTCCAGCGCCTCCTCCAGACCGCCCAGATCCGCCAGGGCGTTGGCGAGGTTGATCGTGCTGTACAGGGCGTGCGGATGGCTCTCGCCCAGCACTTCCCGCATCGTCCTCGACACCTTCAGCAGCAGCGCCTCCGCGGCCTCGGGGGCGCCACAGCCCCATTGGAAGATGCCCAGATTGTTGATGGCGGTCAGGGTGTACGGATGCCGCTCCCCCGGCACCTTCATGTACTGGTCGACGACTTCCTGCGCCAGATCCCGGGCGGCCACCGGCTCGCCGGCCGCGAACAGGTCGGCCGCCAGATTCAGATCGCAGGCGAGTGAGTCGGGGTTGGCCGAGGTGTACTTGGCGCGGTACCGATTGCGGGTGGCCGTGGTCAGCCGCCGCGCGTCCTCCAGCCTTCCTGCCCTGCGCAGCGACACCGCAAGGCTCTTGGCCGCGGCCAGCGTGCCCGGGAAGGTCCGGCCCAGTTGCTGCTTGTAGAGCTCGTAGGTGCGGCTGAGCAGCGAGACCGAGTCCTCGTACCGTCCGACTTCCCGCAGGTCCCGCGCCAGGTTCATGGCCGATGAGAGCGTGTACGGATGCTCCGGGCCGAGCACTTCGGACCGCCGGTCGAATACTTCCTGGTCGATCTCGCGCGCGCGGGAGTACTGCCCGACCATGCGCAGATTCAGCGCCAGGTTGTTGGCGGCCGCGAGGGTACGCGGATGGGACTCGTGGAAGATCTGGCTGAAGCCCTCGTGCGCCTCGGTGGCCAGCTCCATCGCCCTGCCGTACTGGCCGAGCGTGCCCAGGTCCATCGCGAGACCGCTGGTGGTCATGTACGTATGCGGATGGGACGTCCCCAGCACGGCCTGCTGGCGCTCCAGGGTCACCTCGTCCAGCTCCTTGGCCTCCACATAGCGGCCTTGCGAGCGAAGGATGTTGGAGAGGTGGAAGCGGAGGTAGAGATACTGGAGATCGTCGTTGCCCAGCATCTCGCGCCAGCTCTCGCGCAGTTCGTCGGCGAGCGTGTAGGCCGTGTTCAGGTCGCCGCGCTTCCACAGATAGCGCACCCGGTCGATCAGCAGCCGGCGGGTCTCCGGCTCCTTGCACAACCGGGCCTCGGAGGTACCGAGATGTGGCCAGATGGTGGCGAACCGCGGCCAGGTCTCGGGGTTGTCGATCGGCTCGTCGTCATCGGGCCGGGCACCGGCGAGGACCCGGTGGACGGCGTGCCGCGCGTCCTGCTGCTCCTGTTCGCTCAGCTGCGCCCGGATGACCGCCTGCACAAGCCGGTGCACCTGGATGCTGTTGGAGACCTGGTCGACCTTGGCCAGCGCGAACCTGCCGATCTCCCGGATGACCCGGCCGAGCACCAGTTTCTCCTGGAGCGAGGAGTCGTACGGTTTGAGCGCGTCGATCATCTCCTTGCTGTAGAGGAGGTTCGCGGAAATCGGCTCGGGCGCGAAGAAGGCGCAGAGCTGGAGCAGCCGCACCGCCGCGGGCGAGCGTTCCTTGAGCCGTTCGATGGAGACGTTCCAGGTCGCGGCGACCGGCTCGGGGTAGCCGGCCGGCTGGTTGAGCGCGAGGACGCTCGCGGCCTGTTCCTTGAGCTGTTCCAGATACGCGGCGACGGGTGTGGCGGTCTCCGCGATCCAGGCCGCGGCCTGTTCGACGGCGAGGGGCAGATCACCGACGGCGGTGGCGACCTGATCCGCGTCCTCGATACTCAGCCCGCGGGCGCGCCGCTGAAGGTGCTCGATGGACTCCTCTCGCAGGAATACGTCGACGGGCAGCGCGTCCCCGTACTGCGACCAGGTCTGGTTCCTGGAGGTGACCAGGATGTGGCCGGGCCCCTGCGGCGGGAAGAACCTCTTGAGCTGCTCCGGGTCGTCGGCGTTGTCGAAGACCAGCAGCCAGCGGGACGAGGGCACGCCGCGCCGCAGCAGGTCGATGGCCTCCTGCGATGCGGCCGCCATGTCCTCGCCGCCCTGGGCGCCGAGCCGGACGGCGAGTTCGGCGAGTCCCGCGACCACGTCGTCGGTCCGCTCGGAGGAGATCCACCACACCAGGTCGTAGTCGGCCATGAAGCGGTGTACGTACTCCAGGGCGACCTGGGTCTTGCCGACGCCGCCGAGCCCGTACAAAGTCTGCGGCTGGGGCAGCACCGCGGCCACCGCCATGCCGCCGCCGAGCTGGTCGCGCATCCGCTCCAGCACCACCGAGCGTCCGGTGAAGCCGGGGTTGCGGGGCGGCGCGTTCCAGATCTTCGGCACGGTGCCGGGGAAGCGCGGCCCCGGCGAGGAGCTGTCGGAGAGCTGGACCGGGCGGTCGAGTGCGCGCAGCAGCGCGGTGGTCGCGTGCACCTCGTCGAGCCGGAAGAGGTCCACCGGGTTGCGGTCGATGTAGGGCGTGGTGAGTCTGACGTCGCCGACCCGGAGCGGCAGCAGATGGTGCCTGCCTCCGCCGGGGTCGTCGGCCGCGGCTCGCGTATAGACCTCCACCGCGCGGGAGGACTTGAGATACGCGCTGGACAGCAGCACGACGGTGCGTGCGGCGTTCTCGGCGCCCAGTTCGTCCAGGTCGGACGGCTCGCGCTCCACCGAGACATCGCGCGGCACGACCCGGAATCCGGCCCGGGTGAGCTGGTACTCGACCCAGTCGGCCCACATGCGGTTCTCGGCCACATAGCTGAGGAAGAGATCGGCGGGCAGGGCCGGCCTGCGCCGGGTGAAGGCGTCTCTGATCCTGAGCCTGACCTCCTCGCCGACCGCGGGCATCGAGGTGATCCGCTGGTCGGTGACGACGGCGGTGAGCCGTTCGAAGGCGGAGAGCAGGGAGTTGGTCAGACCCGCTTCGTCGCCGAAGGTGGCCAGCGTCTCCTCGTACGCGTAGTAGGGCCGGTACGGAATCTCCACCGCGCCCCAGTAGGCGGTGAGTTCCTCGCCGGCCAGGCCGGTGGGGAAGCGGTCGAACTTCAGCCGGGCCAGCGCCCGTCCGGCGTCCGCCTTCTCCTTCTCGCCCTCGTCGATCCGCATCGGGACGGGGAAGATCTTGATGCCGCGGCCGCCGTACCGCTCGTCGATCTGCCGGGCCACCGCGGCGGCACCGTCTATGGACTGGTCGCTGAGGGTGAAGCAGTCCACGAGCACGTCGGGCAGATGGACGGTGCAGATGTCGGCGATGTCGCTCAGGCCGGTACGGCTGTCGATGAGGACGTAGTCGTAGTTGGCCTTCATGTCCTCGCGCAGCGCGTCGAAGAAGTGGCCACCGCCGAGCCGGTCGTAGAAGTTGTCCCAGTCGAAGGTGGAGACGGTCGCCGAGTACTCGCGGTTCTGTTTGCCCGCGGAGACGAAGTCGAGCGTGCCCCCGTCGGGGAACTCCCAGCCCAGGCTCTCGGGGGTGAGCGAGACGGCGTGCGGCTGGATACGCGCGTAGTCGAGGTGCCAGTCGTCGCGGCGCGGCTCGGGACTGGTCGCGGCCCAGGCGTACTCGGTGATCAGATCGATGACGCCGGTGGTGGCGCCGAGCGTGGAGGGGTCGAGGAAGGGATGGAAGAAGCGGTGCAGCCCGGGCGCTTCCAGGTCCCAGTCGACCGCCAGGACCCGCTTGCCGTTCGCGGCGAGTATCCACGCCGTGTTGGCCAGGGCCATCGTGCGGCCGGTACCTCCCTTGTACGAATAGAAGGTGACGATGCGTCCGTCACGACTGGCTGTCATCCGTGTCCTCCGCATCGGTGGCGATGTCACGCGTGTTCGGGACGTAGTGCGTGGTGCCGTACTCGGCCATCGGGCCGCGCAGCCGCGGCCGTTCGGAAGAGCGGGCTCCCGGGATGGGTGGCGCCGCGGGCGGGAAGACCTCGGCGTGACGCAGATACTCCTGGGCCGCGGACTCCACCACCTGGGGCAGGATCTGGCCGAAGGCCTCCATACTGAGCACTCCTCTGGCAGCGGCCCGGCAGGCGGCTCTGCCCTGGCGCATCTGATGCGGCATGGTCTGCTCCAGCTTCTCGACCAGCTCCGCCTCGGAGACCCGGCTCTGCGGGTCGTCGCGGTTCCACGGGACGACGACGCTCACCCAGGGGCGCGGCTCGGCGTCGAAGGCGGCGAGCCGCCGGCGCCGGTCGTCGTCCTCCAGGGCCCAGCGGTCGACGAGAAGTATCTCGGGCCGGGTGGGCGGCTGGCTGGGGTCGGGCGGCGACTCGTGGTCGAAGGAGGAGACCGTGGCCTGGTAGTTGAGCGAGCGCACCAGGTCCTGGGCGACGTACGCCAACGGGCGTGCGGAGTCCGGATGGTACGGATTCCAGTCCTGCGACTGCTTGCCGTAGTAGTCGGGTGCGCGGCCTTCGGGCAGGTCGTGACGGGTCGGTGCGGCGACCGTCACATGCATCGGGCGGGGGCCGCCGCTGGGCTTGCCGAAGGCGCTGGGCGCCTGCCGGTAGTCGACGGGGTTGCCGGAGCCGACGCGCGTAGTGTCGGCGACGCTGACGATGCGTTTGGCGAGTTCGTAGACTGCAGCTTCGTACTCCTCGGCGAATATCCGGAGTTTGATGAGGCCGTAGAGGCCGTCGGTGACATAACGGTCGCCGAAGGCCCGGTGGTTGAACTGCAACCGCTCGGCGGGGCCCGGGAGTTGTTCGGGCGGCATCGGCACCCACAGCGCGGGGACGATCGCCTCGGCGGGCTTGTTGCTCTTGGCCTGGTGGTAGATCGCCCGCTGGGCGAAGGCATACCACTCCTTGCCACACATCTCGCTGGCGAAGTACCGCGGCGAGAAGAGCGGGACGAACACCCGGCAGGTGGCCAGTACTTCACCGAGCCGCTCCGACCAGCCCTCCCCCGAGCGGATCTCCCGGTCCATGAAACCGGCGGGAGCGCCGGCTGGCAGATCGGTCATGGCCATTACATGGCCACACAGATCCCGGAAGAGCCGCTCCACCCACATGTCCGGGTCCGGGCCCCCTGCCCCGTACCGCGGCGTGTGCGCGTAACTCAAGAAGAAGTACGGCCGATGGTCCGCCGCTCGCTGCCTTGAATCTGACACACGACCCCCGTCCTGTGTGAACGCCCGCTCCCACACCCAGCATCGATGAGAGATGCGAGCGAATTAATCATTCCGGAGCCCGACACACTCCTTCCCCCCGCTGTTCAGTCAATCAACACCGCTTTTCGGTCATCCAGCTCACCGCGTGGTCGACCGCTTCCTTGATCGAGAACAACCTTGCGGGTCTTCCTCCCAGTTGTCCCTTCTGCTCCATACCCCAGGCGAAGGCGTCACCGATCACATCGAAATCGCTGTCGTCCAGTTCGGCGTCCTTGTACTGCGTCCATTGCCTGCCCCCGTCCGGTCGCTGCACCACACAACGGTAGGTGCGCAGAGGTGATCCGGTCCGGTATTCGGCGAGATGGAATGCCGTGCACACCGAGAAATCCACATTGATCATCAAAACCTGCGCCCCGGCCCGGTACAGAGCTCCCAGCGGCGAGTCGTCACCGAGGTGGGAAGTCAGCGGATGACCGGCGAGCAGTTCCGCGGCGCGCCGCCCCACGGCGGCGAAAGAAGTCTGCGGATGGGTGCTGCGTACGGCACCGTCGGCGGTGCGCACGGACTCGGCCAACCGGCCCATCCGCTGGCTGGGCGTGGTGGCCGCGTCGAAGGCCGGCATTTCCGCCCGGAAGGCCGCCGCCTGCTCGGGTGTCATCCCGTGCACCGCGGCGAGATACGAGGGCGAGGTGTCGGAGTTGTCCGTGGTGAAGGTGGGGACCACCAGCGTGCCCTCCTCGCCCAGCACATCGAGCAGCGTGTCACGCACGGCCGTGGCATGCAGCCCGGTGGCGCGCAGCGAGGCATGGACGAGCAGGGTCATTCCGTCCCGTACGCCCAGCGCACGAAGTGACCGCGCCAGGTCGCTGCTGCTCGCGGAGTCAGCCACGGCCTGCCTCCTTCCGGAGCTCGTCCAGCAGACGACGCCCGCCGACGGTCAGCTCCGCCGCGCGCTCCAGGGTCTCCAGGGCGCGCCCGGCCTGCTCGGCCCCCGCCGGTTCGAAGGCCGCGAGGCCCACCCGTTCGTATGTGCCGGCCAGCAGCTCGGAGGCGGTGACCGGCTCGTCCTGCCAGGGGGCCGGGTGGCGCCACCAGCCGTCCTGTGCGTACAGATCCGTGACCTCGACGAGCGCCTGCAGCTTGGCGCGCCGGAAACCGCGCAGCAGGGCAAGAGCCAGCCCTCCGGCCGTATCGGGCAGCGCGATCCCGAGCGCTCCATAGCCGTGGCGGCCCTGGGCCGGCTCGCCCGCGACCAGCGGTGTCAGCGTGGTCAGACAGTCGGCGGCCTCGGTGGCCAGTTCGGGAACGGTGTGGCGCAGAAGCCCCCAGGCCTCGGCCAGCCGTTCGCTCCACCCGGCCGCCTCGCGGGAGTCGAGCCGCTTGCGCACAGGGACGCCGAAGCAGTCCCGGTACGGGTCGACGTCGTCCAGCCGCAGAGCCGGCGTCCCGTCGCCGCCGAGCGTGCGCACGGGCCGCCACAGGGCGCTCTCCTGGCCGGTGTGCACGTGCTGCGGCTCGCGGCCGACCACACGCACCAGGAAGCCCTTCTCGGCCACGCTCAGCTCGGCCACGCCGTGCTCCGCACCGCCGGTCAGCCTCAGCTCGCCGAGTGTGGGCAGGCAGAGCCTGCCGTCCTGGTACGGCACCCGGACGGGGACCTCAAGACCGCCCCGGACGACCGCGGCCGCGAGATACGACGGCAGCCGCAGCGCGAGCGCGGCCGTCTCCGGCTTCCCTGCCCGCAGGGCGGCCAGCGTGTTCTGCAGCCAGGTGTGCGTGTACGGATGGCCGTACACCACGTCGAGCACATCACCGTGCCCCTCCAGGGCGCACGCCAACTCCCAGGCCCCGTCCCAGGCCTCGCCGCCCCGCCCGTCGAGCTCCAGATGGAGGTCGGCGAGCAGCATGCGGGTCACGTCCTGGTGCTGGGCCATGAGCTCGCCGGGATCGGTGAGTGCCGGGGACACGGTGGTGGCGGCCGTGCGCTGCTCGATGCCACGGATCAACGCCTCGAGGTCGGTGCAGTAGACGGAGGTGTTGTCGAAGCCGGTCCGGGAGCCGTAGCGGTGGGTGTAGAGCCCGCCGCCGCAGGAACGCACCACGGGGCACTGGCGGCAGGTCTCGCTGACGCCCGCGAGACCCAGCTGGCGCGCCCTGACCCCGGGGTGGGCCGCGACATCGTCGAAGGCATGCGTGAAGACGTCGAACCCGGTGGCTGCCGCGCCCTCGTAGGCGCTTTTGAGCGAGTCGACCTGCTCCAGGGTCCCGTCTGTCTCGACGACGACGAGGTCGGTGGGGGCGAGGCCGAGGGATTCGGTGAGGCTGGGGCCGCCACCGAGGGTGGAGAGCACGGACTCGAAGAGCCGCACGGGCACCTTCCTGCCCTGCCGGTCCCAGCGGTCGAAGATCGTCAGGATCCAGTCCGCGTAGGCGGTGGGTGAGCCGTCCGGGCGGGCCGGCGGATCGTCCCAGGTGGCGTGCGGCAGCAGGAAGTCGATGCGCGGGGGGTCCAGCTCGGTGAGGGCGTCGTACACGGCGACCGGGTCGTTGGCCACGTCGATGGTGCACAGAAGACCGAGGTAGAGGTGGCGGTAGCGGTCCTGCCGGAGGAGGTCGACGGCTTGGAGGACCAGAGGATGACTGGTGCGGCCGTCCGCGAAGCGGCGATGGCGGTCGTTCGCGCGTCTGTCGCCGTCGAGGGAGATGCCGACCTTGACGTCGTACTCGCTGAAGAGGTCGAGGTAGCGGGGACTGAGCTGTAAGCCGTTCGTATGGATACGAAGGTCGAGTTCGGCGACTCCGTCGAGGGTTGCGGTGAGCTCCTCGCACACACGTCGCAGACGCTCGGGCCCGGCCAGAAGTGGCTCCCCTCCGTGCAGGATCACTGACACGGAGGGCAGGGCATGACTCTTGGCATGCTCGGCCAGTCGCAGAGCTGTCCAGGAAATCGCTTCGTCAGAGATTGCCTTCGGGCGGGTACGCCAGCTCTGATCAGCGTGTTCATAGATATAACAGTGGTCACATGCAAGATCACATCTGCTGTGAACCTTCAATACGATCTCGCGGAATGGGACCAGGGGTCCAGTCATTCCGCCAGTCTAGAGCGCCGAGTTGAACGTGGCGGCACGTACAGAGCGGTCGGCGGGGGTCGGCAGGACGCGGGCCAGCTTCCTGGCGGCGTCGCCGCCGCGCACATCGATCTGCGCCAGTGGAACGCGGTTCTTCTTCGCAGCGGCGAAGGACGCGGAGGTCTGAAACGTCATGAGGGCCGTCCTTGATGTTGTGTCCAGCACAGGTACCACGCACCGTTGCGATGCTGGCGGCACGACTTTACTCTCATGGCCACTCGCAGCAACTCAGCACGTGGAGACGGAACAAAAGCGTTGCATCGCATTCTCGCAGGAGAGTACGGAACAAGCCATTCCGCCTAAAGAGTGAAGACAAAACTGCAGACAGGGGTGCGCATGACCGGGTTTCCCGGCCCACTGCAAAGCATGGTCTTCCGTAACAATGATCTGCCGGTTCTCTTCCACCATACGGACGCAATAGCGATCTCACGCCAGCGTGAGGCCGTCAGCGCCACCCGCTACCAGCTGCTGCTCTTGGTCGCGGGCGCGGCTCTGGCGGCGCTCCCGTCGTCACTGAAGCTCGGTGATACCTTCCAACTTCCCGGCGCACTCAGCGCGTTGGCGTACGCCGGCGTGCTGCTGCTCAGCTACCGCACCTCCCGGCGCAGAGCAAAGTCGCATTGGCAACTCAACCGCTCCGCAGCGGAGTTCATAAAGTCGATGTGCTGGCGGTACTCGGTCCATGGAGCGCCCTTCGACTCCAACTCCAGCAATGCGGACGAACTGTTCATCGTGCGACTGGAAGAAGGGCTGCGCGAGCTGACGAAGGTCGGCTGGCAGGACCCGCGCACAAACGTGCGGGAGGTGGCGGCCGGGGAGCTGATCACGACACCCATGCGACAGCTGCGCGCGAAGGCATTCAGTGTCCGCAAGGAGACCTATGTGAGGGACCGGCTGATTGAACAGCGCAACTGGTACCACCGCCGTACGGAGATCTCCCGCCGCGCCACTCTGCTCTGGTCGCTCTCGATCGGCCTGCTCACCGCGCTCGCACTGTTCTTCGCGCTGCTGCGGACGTTCTCACTCGCCGAATCGGTGGAGCTGGCGGGCCTGTTGTCGGCGGCGGCTGCCGCGTGTCTGGCGTGGAGCGAGATACGCCGCCATCAACCCTTGATCGCGGCACACTCGTTGGTGGAGGAGGGCCTGGCGGCGATGCATACGGCCATGGAGACGACGGTGACGGATGCGCAGTGGCCTTCGGCGGTGTACGAGACGGAGCGCATCGTGTCGCCGCAGCACACGGACTGGCTGGTCAGACACCGGAGTTAGGCCCTGCCGGGTTGATCAGGACGGACAGGGCCAGGGCCGGTATTTCGGCCCAGGCCCTAGAGGCGTTGCAGGCCCTCGCGCCAGATGACCGTGACCGGCTTGCCCAGGTGGCGTGCGTAGCGGACGATGTCGCCCGTGCCGCCAAGACCGCGGGCCGGGTGGCCGTCCCAGACCGCGAGGAGGCGGTCGCAATTGTCCGCGATATAGGCACCGGCCGCGTAGTAGGCCTCGTCGGTCGCGTACGGGAAGGCCAGCTGGACCTCCCGGGTGGCCCGGCCCCTGAGCTGCTGGAAGTGGGCCAGCTCGTCGGGGACGGTGAAGCCGTCCTCGTAGTCCCCGCTGGGAATGACCACGGTCAGCTCGGCGCCGCAGGCCAGGGCGATGTCCGCGAAGAGCTGGTCGGCGCCCGCCGCGAGGCTGGAGAGGGCTTCCATCGAGCCTTCGTGGCCGCGGAGCACCGCGTGCATTCCGGCGCGGATATGGGCGTAGCCCTCGGAGGGAATTCCTCTGTGGCCGGTCACTCCGATGCGTTTCACTGACCCGCAACCCCCGTCCCTCCAGCGCCCGACCGCACTGACATCCTCTCAAAAGGGGACGTGACGTCGAGCCCCCGTCCTGTCATACGGACGGGGGCTCGACGGCTGCCGGTTGCAGTGGTGGTGCGTCAGTAGACACTGACTCCATAGGCGCTGAGGGCCTCGGTGACCGGCTGGAAGAACGTCGTGCCGCCGGAGGAGCAGTTGCCGCTGCCGCCGGAGGTCAGGCCGATGGCCCGGCTGCCGGAGTAGAGCGGGCCGCCGCTGTCGCCCGGTTCGGCGCAGACGTTGGTGCGGATCATGCCGTAGACGATGTCGCCGCCGCCGTAGTTGACCGTGGCGTTGAGGCCGGTGACGGAGCCGCTGTGGGTGCCCGTGGTGGAGCCGCGGCGGGTCACGGACATGCCTACCGTGGCGTTGGCCGCGCTGGTGATGTCCTGGCTGCCGACAGTGCCCGGGTGGGAGAGCGAGGTGTTGGAGTAGCGCACGATGCCGTAGTCGTTGCCCGGGAAGCTGGAGCCGGCCGTGGGGCCGATGCTCGTGGTGCGCGAGGAGTTGGTGTACCAGGGCGGGTTGCCGTCGGTGCAGTGGCCGGCGGTGAGGAAGTAGTACGTGCTGCCGCTGCGGACGTTGAAGCCGAGCGAGCAGCGCCAGCTCGTCGCATAGATCGCGTCGCCGCCGGAGATGAGCTTGGAGAACGTACCGGAAGTGCGCTCGATACGGAGCGCCCCGGCGTTGCTCCCGGCCGCACGCTTGATCTTGGCGATCTCGGCCTGGGAGACGGTGCTGTCGGCCGTGACGACCAGGGTCTTGGTCGCGGGGTCGATGTTCCAGGCGGTGCCTGCCACGTCCGCTTCGAGTACGGCGTCGCTCGCCGCGGTCAGCTGGTTGGCACTGAAGGTCTGAGCCTGGTTTGCGTTGGCCGCGGGGACGGCGAACGCTGCGGCGGCGATCAGGCCAGTGGTGACGGCGAGCAGACGGGTGCGTCTCGCCGTGCCACTGCGGGGGATGGTGCGCTTGATCCTCACTTCTCGTTCCTCCATGGGGGAATCGGGGGCCCGTTGTGGGGTTCGGGCCCGTGAGGCGCAGCCATGGAGCACACGTGGAGTCTGTCCGGTTTCCGGACATGCCGTGCCCCTGACAAGCGCTGTTCGGGAGTATTCGTGGGCTCAACTACCCGCGCAAGGGCGCGTTTCGGCCGCGGCCCGCACACGGCAAACGGCCCCGGTGGCTCAGTGGCCATCGGGGCTGCGCGTTTGTCTTCGCCCCTGAGACGGGTCAGCGGCCCAGAAGGTTCCGTTCGCCGGCCGGGACACCGATCGCGAGCGTGTTGCCGGGCGGCGGGAAGGGGCAGAGGAAGTGGTCCGCGAAGGCGCACGGCGGCAGCAGCGAACGGTTGAAGTCGAGGGTCACCGCACCTCCCCCGGACTTCGTCCGGGTGGACCCCCAGGCGGGTGCGGCGGGCCGCAGAAAGCGGAAGCGATAGCTACCGTTTCCGCTGGTCGCATCGGCGAAGACCGCCCACAGCGAGCCGTCCGGCTCGACTGCCACCTTGAGGGTGCGCTCCTCGCCGTCGAGCTCGAAGACGATCTCTCCGCCGAGCCCCAGACCCCGCTCGCGTCCGTCCGCGTTCTGAACGCGCACGCTGCGGTGTTCCGCGTACGGCGTGAAGCGTCCCGGCAGCGCCCAGCGGGGGTCGTACTCGGTCGCCTCAATGCCCTTGAACGCCTGGCGCGCCGGGGCGTCCGGGTCGAAGTCCCGTACTGCCCACAGCCCTTCGCGGCGCAGCACGACCAGTCGCCGCTCGCCGTGCGCGACCCGGGAGTCCGGGGTCGGGCCGTGGTCCACGGTGAGTCGGACCTCGCCGGTCAGCGGGTGCCCGTCGACACTGAGACCGTCCTCGGGGGCCGCGGTCAGCACCACCTCGTCACCGTCCTCGCGCCACTGGCCAGGGACGGCCGGAATTTGACCTTCCGGGTAGTCCGAGATCCAGTGCGTGCCGGTGAGGGAGAGCGGGCCGTACGGGGCCGAGACCGCCTCGGTGCGGTGCTCGTGCCAGCTCTTCCACTCGTGCGCGGCGTCCGCGTGTGCGTCTGCGTGTGTGTCTGTACTCATGTGTTCAGCCTTTCCACACCGGCTCGCGCAGCCCGAGGTGCGAGCGCAGCGTCGAACCGGTGTACTGCGTACGGAAGGCCCCGCGCTCCTGGAGGAGCGGCACGACCTGCTCGACGAAGTCGTCGAGGCCGCCGGGGGTGAGATGGGGAACGAGGATGAATCCGTCGGCCGCATCGGTGGACACGAACTCGTCCATGGCGGCGGCAACGCTGCTCGCGGTGCCGATGAAGGACTGCCTGCTGGTCGTCTCGATGACGGTCTGCCGTATCGACAGGCCCTTGGCCTCCGACAGCGCCCGCCACTTGGCGGCGGTCGCGAAGGGGTCGCCGATCCGCACCCGGCCCTGGACCAGCTCCGAGTCCGGGTCCGGATCGATGTCCGGGAGCGGTCCTTCCGGGTCGTACGAGGAGAGATCGCGGCCCCAGACCAGCTCGAGGGCGAGAATCGCGTTCTGCGGCGAGACCTGCTGACGGCGGATCTCGGCGGCCTTCTCCTGCGCCTCGGCGTCGCTGTCGCCGATGACGAAGGTCACCCCCGGCATGATCTTGAGGTCGCCGGGGGCCCGTCCATGGGCGGCGAGCCGGGCCTTGACGTCGGCGTAGAAGGCACGCCCGGCCTCCAGCGTGCCGTGTCTGGTGAAGATCACGTCCGCTGCGGACGCGGCGAACGCGCGGCCGTCGTCGGAGTCGCCCGCCTGGATGACCACGGGATGCCCCTGCGGTGACCGGGGAACGGTGAACTCGCCCTCGATCGCGAAGTGTTGACCTGAATGCGCGAAGGGACGGGGCGTCCCATCAGGTGTCCAGGAGTCCCAGAGCGTACGGGCGGCGGCAACGAATTCCGCGGCCCTGGTGTAGCGGTCGGCCCGGTCGAGATAGCCGCCGCGGCGGAAGTTCTCCCCGGTGAACGCGTCCGAGGAGGTGACGACGTTCCACGCGGCCCGGCCACCGCTGAGATGGTCCAACGACGCCAGCCGGCGGGCCAGTTCGTACGGCTCGTTGAACGTGGCGTTGACCGTGGCGGCAAGGCCGAGCCGGTCGGTGACGGCGGCGAGCGCGTTCAGCACCGTGATCGACTCGGGGCGGCCGACCACGTCCAGGTCATGGATCCGGCCCTTGTGTTCGCGCAGCCGCAGCCCCTCGGCGAGGAAGAAGAAGTCGAACAGTCCGCGCTCGGCGGTGCGGGCCAGCTGTTCGAAGGAGGAGAAGTCGATCTGGCTGCGCGAGCGCGGGTCGGCCCAGACGGTGGTGTTGTTGACGCCCGGGAAGTGGGCGGCGAGATGCATCTGTTTGCGGGTCGTCATGCCGTTCCCCCGGCCTGTGCGTACTGGTTGGCGGGCCGGGCGAGTCCCAGATGCTCCCGGAGCGTGCCGCCCGGATAGAAGGTGCGGAACAGACCGCGGTGCTGGAGCAGCGCGACGGTGCCGTTGACGATGCGCTCCAGGTCGCGATGGGGCGCGATGGGCGCCAGATGGAAACCGTCCACCGCCGACTGAGCGTGCCACTTGGTGATCAGCTCGGCGAGGTCGACCGGGCCGCCGCTGAAGTGCGGGCCGCCGGCGAGCCGAGGGCCGCTGTCCAGGCCGGGCTCCGGCGCGGACTCGCTCTCGCCGAGGTCGACCACGAGCGAGACCAGCACACGCAGGGTGGCCGGGTCCCGGCCACTTTCCTTGGCCCGCCGGCGTAGGTCGTCGCCGAGCGCGGCGGCCTGTTCGGGCGCGCCCGCCCGTACGAGGACGACATCGGCGTGCCGGGCCGCGGCCGCTGTGGCCGGCTCCGCCGTGCCGTCCGCGACGACGACGGGACGGCCCTGCGGCGGCCTCGGCACGATCGAGGGGCCGCGCACACTGAACGTGCTGCCCTGGAAGTCGACATGATGCAGCTTGCCGCGGTCGATGAAGCGACCTGTCGCCCTGTCGCGGATCTCCGCGTCGTCCTCCCAGCTGTCCCACAGCCGTGCGGCGACATCGGCGACCTCGCCGGCCTCCTGCCACAGCGCGTCGCCGGGCGCGGCCGGGCGGCGGCCGAAGAGCCGGGCCTCGGCCCCGGTGGTGGACACATCGACCTGCCAGCCCGCGCGGCCGCGGCTCACCCAGTCGAGGGTGGCCACGGCCGCGGACACATGGAAGGGCTCGGTGTGCGTGGTGGTCACGGTCGGTACGAGACCGATCCGTTCGGTGGTGGGCGCGACTCTCGACAGCACCGCGAGGGCGTCGAGCCCGGGCCGGGCGAAGGAGTCGCCGAGGGTGACGAAGTCGAGGGCGCCCTGCTCGGCGAGACGGGAGAGACCGACGTAGTACTCGGCCTCGTACCGGGCCGGGCCGTCGAGGGCGACGGCCAGATGGAGCGGGCGGGGGGTGGCGGACATGACGATGAATGCCTCTCTGGAACCCTGCGTCGGTCAGTTCTTGGTCTTGGGCAGGCCCAGCGGGTTGATCTCCGACTTCGCGACGGCCTCGCTCGAGATGCCCCAGCGCTTCAGCACCTTGGCGTACGACCCGTCCTTGATGATCTGGTCGATCGCCGCGGCATACGCCTCGACCAGGCCGCTGCCCTTCTTGGTGGTCGCGGCGATCTTGCCCTGGACCTGGGAGCCGCCTCCCGACAGGGTGCCGATGATCTGGGTCTGTCCGGCCGAGGCCACGTGGTACGCGGCCGTCGGGTTCGGCCCGAGGTAGGCGTCGATCCGGCCCGACTGGAGGGCGAGGTAGTAGTCGGTGTCCTTCTGGAAGTACTTGATGTCGACGGGCTTGAGGCCTGCCTTGACGTTCTGCTCGCTCCAGTCGACGAGGATCTTCTCCTGGTTGGTGCCGGAGGAGACGGAGATGGTCTTCCCCGCCACGTCCTTCGGCTCCTTCACCCGCCAGTTGGTGCCCTTCTTCGCCTCGAAGGCCAGGTTGTCGAGCCGGTAGGTCGCGAAGTCGTACTTCTCCTTGCGTTCCTCGGTGACCGTGACATTGGACAGGATGCCGTCGAACTTGGAGCTGTCCAGGCCGACGAAGAGGTTCTCCCAGGAGACCTCCTCGAACTGCGGCTTCAGGCCCAGGGTGTCGACGATCAGAGTGGCGATGTCGATCTCGGCGCCGATGCGCGTTTTGTCGTCGGTCGCGTAGAAGCCGAGCGGTGGCGACGCGTCGGCGCTGGCACCGATGCGGATCGTGCCGCGCTTACGGATCGCCTCGGGCACCTTGGCGGCGATGGCGTCGACCTTCGTCCCGCGGATGCGGTGCTGGTCCGGCGAGATATTGATGCCCTCGCCCTGCGCGCCCTTGGGCTTCACCGCGTCGGTCGTGGCGTCGCCGGTGCTTGTGCAGGCGGCGAGCAGACCGGAGGCGGCGATCACGGCGACGGCGGTGGCGAAGGTGCGGCGGGTGTTCACGTGGAAACTCCTTGCAGACATGGGTGCTTCACAGGACCTTGGAAAGGAACGCGCGGGTGCGCTCGTGCCGGGGGTTGTCGAGTACGTCGGCGGGAGCGCCCTGCTCGACGATCCGGCCGCCGTCCATGAAGATCACCCTGTCGGCGACCTCACGGGCGAAGCCGATCTCGTGGGTGACGACGATCATCGTGGTGCCCCGGTGCGCCAAGTCCTTGATGACGTCGAGGACTTCGCCGACCAGCTCGGGGTCGAGGGCGGACGTCGGCTCGTCGAAGAGCAGCAGTTTCGGCTCCAGTGCCAGCGCGCGGGCGATGGCGACGCGCTGCTGCTGACCGCCGGAGAGCTGCTTGGGGTAGGCGGACGCCTTGTCCTCGAGTCCCACCCTGGCGAGGAGCTTCTCGGCGGTCGCAATGGCCGCCTTGCGTGGCCGCTTCAATGCGGAGACCGGCGCCTCGATGATGTTCTCGATCACCGTGAGGTGCGGGAAGAGGTTGAAGTTCTGGAAGACGAAGCCGATCTGGGTGCGCTGCTTGAGCACTTCACGCTCGCGCAGTTCGTACAGCTTGTCGCCGGAGCGGCGGTAGCCGACGAGCGAGCCGTCGACACTGATCCAGCCGCTGTCGACCTTCTCCAGATGGTTGATGGTGCGCAGCAGGGTGGACTTGCCCGAGCCCGAGGGTCCGAGTACGACGGCGACCTCCCCCGTGCGCACCTGAAGATCGACTCCGCGCAGCACCTCCAGCGCGCCGAAGCTCTTGTGCACGGACCGTACGTCGACCATCGCGCTCATCGCGTGGCCCCCTTTGCGAAGTGGCGTTCCACGTAGTGCTGGAGAACGGAGAGCACGGTGGTCAGGAGGATGTACCAGGCGGTGGCGACCATCAGCAGCGGGACGACCCGGCCGTTGCGGCCGTAGATGACCTGGACCTGGTAGAAGAGCTCGCCGATCGCCATGACGGAGACGATCGAGGTGCCCTTGAAGAGGGAGACGATCTCGTTGGCTGCGTTGGGGAGGATCGAGCGCATCGCCTGGGGCAGCACGATGCGGCGCAGCTGGCGCAGTCGGGGGATGCCGAGCGCGGCAGCCGCCTCCAGCTGACCGCTGTCCACGGCCAGTACGCCCCCGCGGACGATCTCCGCCGCGTACGCCGCCTGGTGCAGGGCCAGTCCGAGTACGGCCGCGCTCATCGCGCCGACCAGGCCCATCGTGTCGAAGGAGAAGAAGCCGGGCCCGAAGGGGATGCCGAACTGCAGCTCCTTGTAGAGATAGGCGAGGTTGAACCAGAACAGCAGCTGCACGATGAGGGGGATGGAGCGGAATGCCCAGATGTAGGTGAAGGCGACCCACCTGAGGAAGGGGCTCGTCGACAGCCGCGTGAAGGCGAGGACGATGCCGAGGGCGAAGCCGATCACCGTGCCGTAGAAGGTGAGCTGAAGGGTGATCCAGACGGCCTTGAGGATCACTTCGGCCGTGAAGAACTGCGCGAAGACCTCCCACTCCCAGCCGGGGTTGGTGGCCAGCCCGTGCAGGAACTGCACCAGCAGGATCGCGGTGGCGGCGACGGCGGCCCAGCGCCAGGGGTGGCGTACGGGGACCACCTTGAGCGCACCGTAGTCCTCGGGTTCCGCGACGGTGGGTGGTGGTGCTTTGTCGACGGGTGGATCGCTGGTCAGCGACATGGGGTCCTCACGTTCGTACGTACGAGACAGGGGGTCTGAGGGCGCCTAGGCGCTCAGGCGCTCGCGACAGGCGAGATCACGAAGCAGGTCGAGCGCGGTGCGCGCGGTGGCGTCGTTCTGCCGGAAGGCGGGGCCGCCCGTGCCCGGCCGGGTGAAGGCACCGCCCGCGCGGGCGGTGGTGTGCGGGCCGAGCGCGAAACGGCGTGGATGCGGGCGGCCCTCGCGGTCCAGCACCCGGCCGTCCGCCGGGTCCACCGACAGCAGTCCGTCAGGGGTCGCGGCGGCACCGTCCGCGTACAGCGCGCGCAGCAAGGGGCTGCGGGTGCGCTCCAGCGAGGGCTCCGGCAGCCGGGCCTCGACCAGCGCCCGCGCCTCGGTCCACTCCCCCGGCACGCTCGCACTGCCCGCCCGGAAGATCCCGCGCCGCTCGTCGGCCTCGACGGTGATGCCCGCGCCGAGGAAGCGGACGACGCCCGCGCGGGAGAGCGCGAGGAGCTGGCGCAGCCGGGGTCCCGGCGGGCCCGAGGCGAGATAGCTGAAGAAGCCGTGCCACCAGCCGCCGATGCCGCCGAGCCGGATCAACTGCCCGTAGACGGAGAGCAGTCCGAGGAAAACGGCGAGGTCTTCGCTGTGGCCGGGGTCGTGGTGACGTTCGAGGTCGGCGGCGATGTAGCCGCGCAGCCCGTCCTGAAGTACGTCGTACGAGGAGAACCTCATCCCGTCCAGGGGGTGGTCGAGCGCTGCGAGGTCGAGGCGGTCGGCCGGGTCGGGCACGGAGGCGGCGACAAGCGTGCGCAGTTCGGGGCCGGCGGGCTCGGCGGCGGCGTACTTCTCCTCGAAGTCGGGCCAGTTGACCGAGGTGCGCTCCGGGTGGGCGGTGAAGAGCCGGTGGTAGTGGGCGTAGCCGAGCTCTTTGTCGATGAGTGGCCAGATGTCACGCCGGAAGTCCGGGCGATCGGAGCGACTGAGCAACATGTCGACTTCCGCCGGCCCGAAGAAGCGGGGCAGCGGGGGCCGTTCGCCCCGCCAGGTGTAGCCGATCTTGGAGTGGTACGGGACACCGCGCCGCGATCCCACGTACAGCACCGGCTCCCGGCCCGATGGCACATACTCGCCGTTCTCATGCCGTCCGCCGCGTCCCTCGGTGAGCAGCACCATCAGATCGATGAAGGCGAGCCCGAAGCCGCGGACGATGACCGGTTCGCCGGCCGGGAGGACGGACAGATCGCTGTCCGCGGTGAAGTCCGGCGGCAGATGGAGCAGCTTGTTGCGTCGCGCGAAGTCCGCCAGTCCACGCTGTTCGTCGTCGAGTTCGGCGTCGAGATGCCCCAGGGTGAGTACGACGAGATCGGCGGCGAGCGGCTCCGTACGCCCTTCGATCCAGACCAGCTGGCCGCCGTCGCGCGGACCGCTGACGCGCAGGGCCCGCGCCCGGTGCTCGTGCACGGTGACGGTCGGCGGCAGGGCGGCCACCGCCTCCTCGTACACCCAGCGCAGATACGCGCTCTGTTGCCGCCTGCTGGGAAAGGACTGGCCGTCGAGACCTGCCCACTCCGCGAGCGTGGGGCCCGGCAGTACGGGACCGTCCAGCGTCACCGTCTCGTCGGTGAACATGGTGACGTCCTCGGCCATGGAGTTCATCCACAGGAGCGGGGACTGCTCGTGCCGCCAGATCCGGCCGCCGCCCGGCGGATGGGGGTCCACCAGATGGATGTCCAGCGGCAGATCGGCATACAGCTCGGGGGCGTTGGCGGCCAGCCGCTCCAGGAAACCGGTCCCCCGCGGACCGGCTCCGATCACGACGATGGACGTCATCGCGCACCTGCCGTACCGCGTGCGTAGTACTTCTCGACATAGTGCTGTCCGACGCTGAGCACCGAGGTCACCACGGTGTACCAGATGGTGGCGACGAGCAGCAGCGGCACGACCTGGTAGGTGCGGTGGTAGACGAGCTGCACCGAGTAGAGCAGGTCCTGTACGGCGATCACGCTGACGATCGAGGTGCCCTTGAGGGTGCCGATGAGCATGTTCCCGGCGGGCGGCACGATGGAGCGCATGGCCTGGGGCAGCACGATCCGGCGCAGCCGGCGCCACCGTCCGAGGCCGAGCGACTCGGCGGCCTCGATCTGTCCGCGTTCGACGGAGAGGATGCCGCCGCGCACCACCTCGGCGGCGTACGCGGCCTCGTGCAGCGTGAGCCCGATGATCGCGATGGTGACCGGGCCGAGCAGATCGACCGTCTTGACGCCGAGGATCTGCGGGTAGAGCGCTCCGATGTTGAACCAGAACAGCAGCTGCACCAGGATCGGCGTGGAGCGCAGCAGCCAGGTGTATCCCCAGCTGACATTGCGCAGAACGGGGTTGGCGGAGAGCCGCATCACGGCGAGAAGTGTGCCGAGCGCGAAGCCCAGCACCATGACAACGCCGGTCAGCCAGAGAGTGAGTCCGAGGCCGCGCAGTACGGCGGCAGAGGTGAAGTAGTCGCCGACGACGTCCCACTGGAACGCGTCATTGCGTATGACGGAATTGAGGGCGCCCGCGAGCAGCAGGAGGACGGCAACTGCCGCCGCCCACTGGCCGGTTCGGCGTACGGGGACGATGCGCGGCTGTACGGCGTCGGTCTTGGCGGGCTCGCCCGCGGCGGACGCTGGTTCGGGAGTCCCGGGGAGGGTGTCTGTGGGCACAGCCATACGAAGGCTCCGTGGATGCAGAGATCGAACACGGGAATGCCTTCACCAGAAAACACAACGTGGACCGAGCCCCTCAGCACGATCCGTACTCGAGGCTGGGGGTCGGTGCGGCCTGCTGTCAAGCCTGTCCACACTGTGAGCCGTATGTCTCAGCGCAGTTGACGCAGAAACGGATGCCTGTTCCACTTAGGCCATGTATTCGCAGCAATGGCTGGTCACGCGCTCCCACATCGACTTCGGTCGCGTGTGGTCCTCTTCCTGTTGAGCTGACCCCGCTGCTTTTCTCCGACGCATCTCGGCGTCGTCTTTCCGCGCCTTCACTCGCACAGCACCGCGCGTCGCGCGCCCCTCCCCTCGCCACACCCCTGTTTCCTTCTGCCTGCTCGAAGAAGGGCACGCATGACGTTCACCCCGAGCCGTGGCTCCGCGCTGTCCGTGCACCGGACCACGGCCGACGACCCCCTGGCCCGCCCGCTCCTCGATGAGCTGGCCCACGAGTACACCAGCCGGTACGGCTCCGCCTCCGATCTGAAGCGCTACCCGTCCGAGGAGTTCGCCCCGCCGCACGGCGCGTTCCTGCTGCTTCTGGAGCGGGGCCGGCCGGTGGCCGGCGGCGCGTACCGCCGCTATGACCCGAGCACCGCCGAGCTGAAGAGGATCTGGACGCACTCCGCGCACCGCCGCAGGGGCCTGGCCCGGCGCGTGCTGCGGGTGCTCGAACGGGAGGCCGCCGACCGTGGCTACTCCCGGATCTATCTGACCACCGGACCGCGTCAGCCCGAGGCCAAGGGCCTCTATCTGGCCGCCGGATACCGCCCGCTCTTCGATCTGTCCGCAGATCCGGAGTCGATCGGCCCGCTGCCGTTCGAGAAGCATCTGGAGACCCACGCATCATGAGCAGGACACGCCACGCCGTCGCATTCGCGCTGATCACAGCCGCCGCGCTCACGCTCACCAGCTGCGGCTCCGGCGACCCGGCGACCGCCGGCGGCGGGGCCAAGCCGGGGGCCGAGCCGGGCGCCAAGCCGGGGAAGATCCCCACCGCCGATGTCGTGTCGTCGGTCGCGAAGGACGAGGCGGCCGCCAAGCTGCTGCCTGCCGACGTACGCAGCCGGGGCACGCTCACCGTCGCCGCCGCAGTGGGCACCCCGCCGGGCGCCACCTATCTGGAGGACGGCAAGACCGTCGTCGGCCAGGACATCGACTTCGCGGAGGCGGTCGCCAGGGTCCTCGGGCTGCGGCTCAAGCGCGAGGTGGCGAGCTTCGAGGCGATCCTGCCGGCGCTGGGCAGCGGCAAGTACCACCTGGGCACCGGGAACTTCGGTGTGACCGACGAGCGCCGCAAGACCATCGACTTCGTCACCTACATCAATGACGGCCAGGGCCTCGCCGCGCTCAAGAGCAGCAAACTGACGAAGATCTCGGACTTCACCGATCTGTGCGGCCTCAATGTGGCGACCGGGGCCGGCACCACCTTCGAGGCGTCCCTGGAGAAGAACGAGGACAGCTGCGCCAAGGCGGGCAAGAAGCCGTACAAGATCCAGACCTACGCCGAGACGGGTGCGATCTGGATCTCCCTCCAGCAGGGCCGCAGCGACGTGGTGATGAGCACGATCAACGGGCTCCGCTATGCCGTCACCCAGCAGGGGGACACGAAGTTCCTCAATGAGTTCAAGCGGCTCGACGTCGGCTTCGCCTTCAAGAAGGGCACCCCGCTGGCGCCCGCCTTCCAGGCCGCGGTGAACAGGCTCAAGGCGGACGGGACGTACGACCGGATCCTGAAGAAGTGGGGCACCACCGAGTCGGCGATCGAGAAGTCCGAGATCTCGCCGCCCGAGATCAAGTGACCGGCATCAAGTGACCGGCACCGAGCGACCGGCATCGAATGAGCTGACTCCGGGTCAGCAGCCGTCGCAGGGGCAGCAGCAGTCGCAGCTGGGGCAGTCGCAGTCCCGGCAGCAGCCCTCCCGCTTCTTGCGGGACCAGGGGCCTTCGTACTCTTTGGCGCAGCAGATCTGGCAGGTGCAGAAGAGGCCGGTGAAGACGGCGCAGCCGGCCAGGAAGCCGCGCTTCTTCGGCCTCGGCGGTTCGCCGCCGAACTGGGGAGGCAGCCCACCGGGGCCGCCGGGCCCGCCCGGCGCTCCCGGGTTGCCCCCGCCGTAAGGGCCCCCGCCGCCGTAGGGGTTGTTCGCGTTGTACGACCCGTAGCCGCCGCCCTGGTGCGGATGTCCGTGCTGGGGCGGCTGCTGCCCTCCGTACCCCGCGTGCGAACACGTCGTCGTACCGAACGCCCGGTTCACCGAGTTCCGCAGCTCATGGGCGAGCAGCACATGCACAAGACCGTCGTCCACGAAGCGGGTGTCGCGCAGCGCGAGGCGCACCCCGTGCACCGCGTCGTCGGCCAGCCGGCGCGCCTCGCCGAGCGAGGTGCCGGTCGCGGTGAGCGGGTTCCAGGCGCCCGACGCCGCGTCGGCTTCCCTGTCCTCCACGGCATCCAGCAGATGAGCGAGGCGCCCGAAGAGCCTTCCGGCCTCGGCGAGCGGGGCCCTGTTCTCGGGCCGCCCGGCCAGTACGGCGGTGTGGGCGAAGGCGGCCGCCGTCGCCGTCTCGGTCGGTTCGGTGACCGTCAGCAGCGAGGTGCCCGGACCGGCCAGCGCTTCGATGCCGGTCTGCCGGTCGACCGCGTCGAGCAGCACCGCGGTGTCGAAGCCGAGCTCGGAGCCGGTGCGCGCCCCCGCCCGGTCCCAGCCGGCGGCGACCTTGCGGGCGGCGGCCGCCACCGGCCTGCGGGCCAACACACCGTCCCGGTCGGCGACGTGGTCCCGTACCTTCGCCGACGCCAGCACCAGCGAGACGGCGGCCGCGAGCCGCGCTCCCTCGCCCCTGGCGACGGGCGCGGTACGCATGGCGCGCAGTGGACAGGGGCCCGCGGTGTGTCGGGAAGCGGAGGTGCGCTCGGTCTGAGCCTCCGTCAGAACCGAGACGATCAGGCCGTCGTAGTTGGTCACGACCCTTGCGAACTGGCCGTGATCCGCGCGAAGTGCCAGGCAGAGCCCGCAGAGATGGGCCATCCACTCGGCCTTCAGCCCCTCGCCGAGGCGGTGAGTGCATGGTCTGACGATTCCGAACACAACGTCCCCCGAGAGTCGTTCAACAGTGCGGCACGCATCGTATCGAGCGATCCGTTCACCTGTACGTCCCCGACGTCACCCGTCTGGTCGGACTTTCATATTTTGGGCTGATCATGCTGCGCGTGTGGGAAGAACCTTGACGAATCGACACATCTTCTGCACCAGTACCGTCACGAATCCCCTGCGCGGCGACTATCCACTTGGCGCGCGATCCGCATTATGGACGACCATAGGGATGCGGAACGGGCAGAAGACCGCAGAGAGCGAACTGCAGTGAAAGGAGGCGTCCATGGGATCTGTGCGCAAGGCAAGCGCCTGGCTGGGACTCGTCGAGGACAGCGACGAGCGTTACTACGACGACGAGTACGCCGAGGGTGCTGAGGCCGCTGACGCGTGGGTCACCGACCCGCGGGTGCGCGTGGCCTCCGAGTCCGCCGAGGAAGAGGGCCGCCGGATCGCCACGGTGTCGCCGGACAGCTTCCGGGACGCCCGCGCCATCGGCGAGCTGTTCCGGGACGGCGTCCCGGTCATCGTCAACCTCACGTCCATGGAGCCCTCCGACGCCAAGCGCGTGGTGGACTTCGCCGCGGGACTGACCTTCGGGCTGCGCGGCTCGATCGAGCGCGTCGCCACCCGGGTCTTCCTGCTGAGCCCCGCCGACACCCAGGTCGTCAACGGGGAAGCCGCGGGCCGCGGGCAGGACGGCTTCTTCAACCAGAGCTGAGCAGGGCGCTCGCCGGCCGACGGGCCCGTCCGACGCGGGACACGGGCTGCCGGGTCACCGGAAGGCGTCGAGGCCGGTGAGCGCCTTGCCCAGCACGAGCTGATGCATCTCGACGGTGCCCTCGTAGGTGAGCACCGACTCGAGATTCGTCGCATGCCGCATCACGGGGTACTCCAGCGAAATCCCGTTCGCACCCAGGATGGTGCGCGAGGTGCGGCAGATCTCGATCGCCTCCCGCACATTGTTGAGCTTTCCGAAGCTGACCTGCTCCGGCCGGAGCCTGCCCGCGTCCATGCGGCGGCCCAGATGGTGCGCGAGCAGGATGCCCTTGTGCAGTTCCACCGCCATGTCCGCGAGCTTGGCCTGGGTGAGCTGGAAGCCGCCGATCGGCCTGCCGAACTGCTCGCGCGTCTTCGAGTACTCCAGCGCCGACTCGAAGCTGGCGCGCGCGGCCCCCATCGAGCCCCAGACGATTCCGTAGCGGGCGTGCGTGAGACAGCTCAGCGGGCCCTTCAGGCCGGTGACGTCCGGCAGTACGGCGTCGGCCGGCAGCCGCACGTCGTCCATGACCAGCTCGCTGGTGACACTGGCGCGCAGCGACCACTTGTGCTTGATCTCGGGGGCGGAGAAGCCGGGGGCGTCGGTCGGTACGACGAAGCCGCGGATGCCCTCGTCGGTCTGCGCCCACACTACGGCGACCCCGGCAACCGAGCCATTGGTGATCCACATCTTGCGGCCGGTCAGCACCCAGTCCGAGCCGTCGCGCTTGGCCAAGGTGCGCATACCGGCCGGGTCCGAGCCGTGGTCGGGCTCGGTGAGGCCGAAGCAGCCGATGATCTCGCCCGCCGCCATGCCGGGCAGCCACCGCTGCTTCTGCTCCTCGGAGCCGAAGCGGTGGATCGCGTACATGGCGAGCGAGCCCTGCACGGAGACGAGCGAGCGGATGCCCGAGTCGGCGGCCTCCAGTTCAAGGCAGGCGAGTCCGTACTGGACGGCGGTGGCGCCCGCGCAGCCGTAGCCCTTCAGTGACATGCCGAGCGCGCCGAGCGCGCCGAGCTCCCGGGCCAGTTCGCGGATGCCGGGCAGCTCGCCGCGCTCGTACCAGTCGGCGATGTGCGGCAGGACGCGATCGGCGGCCCAGTCGCGGACGGTGTCGCGGATCGCCAGGTCCTCGGGGTCGAGCAGATCGTCGATGCCGAGAGGATCGCTCGGGTCGAAGGGCGCGGGCTTCGAGGGTGCGGACATGACGTGGCCTCCGGCGGCACTCACACGGCGGAACTCGGAAAACTAGCAGTGTTAGTTACGGGCTCCGCACGACGTTACGACTCAGTGTGCCGCGCGTCCAGACCCGGTGGCCTCGGCCGGCTCGCGGCTCGCCGGGAGCGAGAGGTCCGGACGCCGGGGCCTCGGGCACTTCTCGACCGCAGTCGCGCATTCCATGACCTTCGGCAGCCGCAGCGCGGCAAGCGCGCCGAGCAGCAGCAGACCTGCGCTGACCAGGAGCGTGACATGGAGTCCGCCGACGAAGGAGTGGCGGGCCGTGGTGCGCAGCACCTCGCCGGCCGGGCCACCGAGCCGGTCCGCCACCTGGTAGGCCTCACCCAGCGAGTGGGAGGCCGCCGCCCTGTCCCTGGCCGGGACTGAGCCGAGCGAGGAGAAGGCGGGCGCGTAGGCGGCGTTCATGACACTGCCGAGCATCGCGATGCCCATGCCTGCGCCCAGCTGGTAGGAGGTCTCACCGATGGCGGCCGCTCCGCCGGCCTGGTCCGCCGGGGCCTCGCTGAGCATCGACTCGTACGCGCCGAACAGCGTGGTCTGCAACCCGAAGCCGAGCAGTACGAAGCCGGTGGTGAGCAGCCAGGGCCGGTCGTGCTGTCCCATCAGGACCAGCAGCAGCACGGCCGCGGCGGTCAGCACAAAGCCCCAGCCGACCATCCGGCGCGGGCCTATGCGGTTCAGGGTGTGCGAACCGGTGGCGCCCGCGGCCATCGCGGCGAAGGTGAGCGGCAGCAGCCGCAGGCCGGTCTCCAGCGGGCTGAGACCGAGCACCAGCTGGAGGTACTGCACAGCTATCAGTTCCAGGCCGACCAGGGCGAGCATCGCGAGGATGATGCAGCCGACCGAGGTGGAGAAGGCGGCCCTGGCGAACATCCGCATGTCGATCAGCGGGTGTGCGCGGCGCCTTTGCCGCCGTACGAACAGGGCGAGCAGCGTGGCGCCCAGCAGCAGTGGTCCGGCCGTGCGGATGTCGAGGAGGCTGTCGCCGGCGCCCAGTCGCTTCACGCCGAGTACCACGCCGAGCACTCCGGCGGCGGCCATCAGCGCGCCGAGCACGTCCCAGGGACCGTCGGCGCCGCCCCTCGACTCGGGCAGCAGCCAGCGGCTGACGGGCAGTATCAGTGCCATCAGTGGAATGTTGATCAGAAAGACCGAGCCCCACCAGAAGTTCTCGACGAGAAAGCCGCCGAGGACCGGTCCGGTGGCAGCGCCGACCGCGGCGACCGCGGTCCAGATGCCGATCGCCGTCGCCCGCTCCCGTCGGTCGGGGAAGACCGCGCGGAGTATCGAGAGCGTCGCGGGCATGATCATCGCGCCGCCGACGCCAAGCAGGGCGCGGGCGGCTATCAGCACTTCCGGCGTGGTCGCGAGGGCCGCGACCGCGGAGGCGATGCCGAATATGCCGTAGCCGAGCAGCAGCACCCGGCGGCGGCCGACCCGGTCACCGAGCGTGCCGAAGAGGATCAGCAGCGAGGCGCAGATGAGGGGGTACGCGTCCACGACCCACAGCAGCTCGACGCCGCTGGGGCGCAGATCCTCCGTGACGGCGGGCACCGCGACGTGCAGCACGGTCGCGTCCAGCGCGACGAGCAGCAGGCTGACGCAGAGGACGACAAGGACGACCCAGCGGTTTGCACCGCCGCCGGCGGCACGCAGCCGTGCTCCGGCCGTGATCGTCCCGGACATGTACGTACCTCCCAATGAGTCCCTCGCGCTCGGTGGGCCAGCCGGGGACTGTACCGCTGTCCCGCGGGGCGGCCCGGCATCGACGGGCGAGTGAGCCGTCAGCGTACGCGAGTTCCGGCGCCTCGCGCGTGTCCCAGCTCTCACCTCGCCGGACACCGGCATGTGGCGTACGCCACGCCACGCACGGACCGGGACCGATCCCGGACCGCGCCGAACAAGGGAAAAATTCCGCACGGGACGGCGGTGAACTATTATTTGCGCCCCAGAAAGGACCCCAGGTGACAGCCCTCGGAGCAATGCGGATGCGCGGTCACCGGGATTTCCGAATTAGCCCGGAATAAATGCCGATCTGAGACCTACTCCACATCACATCGTCATCACAAAGACGCTGGTTCGGCCTAGCCGCACCTTCACTCGCTGTAACGTCGATTGGGTGCGTACCGACATCTTTGCCCGCCTGGACCGGGAGCCGGAGCCGCCGAAGATAGAGATCCCGCGGATGAGCCGCACCCGTCTCGCCCTCTTCGGCGGGACTTCTGCGTTCTATCTCGCCATCGTCGTGGCCGTGTTGGCCCCGACCTGGCTGGTGATCATCGACTGGAAGGTCATGCTCTTCCGGCCCTACCAGCAGTGGCCGGAGCTGCACGCTTTCCTCGACTACTTCGTGGTGCTCGGACAGCGCGGACCGACGGCCGTGATGGTGGCGGCGTGGCTGGGCTGGCGCTCCTGGCGCCAGCACACGCTGCGTCCGCTGCTGGCCCTCGGCGCAGCGCTGCTCCTGCTCAATGCGACGGTGGGCGCCGTCAAGATCGGACTCGGCCGCCTCGGCCCCCACTACGCGACGCAGATCGGCTCCGCCGAGCTCTTCGCCGACGGGGATATATTTCCCTCCGGGCATACCGCCAACGCGGTCGTGACCTGGGGAATCCTGGCGTATCTGGCCACCACTCCGCGGGCCAGACGCTATCTGTCGGCCCTGTCGGCAGTGGTCTCCCTGGGCGTCGGACTGACCACCGTGTACCTGGGTACGCACTGGCTGAGTGATGTGCTGCTCGGCTGGGCGGCCGGGCTGCTGATCCTGCTCGCGCTGCCCTGGTGCGAGCCGCTGATCGGCAGCGCGGAGGCCTGGATCCTCTCGCTGCGCGAGCAGTGGCGTGCGCGGCGTCGGCTCGCTCCCTCGCTGCCGGTTGCCGCCGGCGGCCCGAGGCCCGGGATATTCCCGCAGCGTGTGCCGTCCGAGGAGCAGGAGCAGCCGGCTCGCGAGCCGGTGGGCGCGGTCGGCGGCAGGACCACCGGCCGTACGACGACCCAACTCGCCCAGCCCAGGCCGCACACGGTGCGCTCCGAGCGGACACCCGTCACGCCGTCCGGCAGCCGCCGTCCACCGACCTCGCGGCCGGCGACAGGCGGCTGATCCAGTCACCCTGGTCCGTGCTGGGCGTGGGCCAGGGGGCGTTGGCGGTTGCTGTCCGGTACTGGGTATCGCGCTGATCCCGTCACCCTGGTCCGTGCTGGGCGTGGGCCAGGGGGCGTTGGCGGTTGCTGTCCGGTACTGGGATCGCGCTGATCCCGTCACCCTGGTCCGTGCTGGGCGTGGGCCAGGGGGCGTTGGCGGTTGCTGTCCGGTGCTGGGTATCGCAGGGAAACCCACCAGGGCGCACAGAGGCCCCGACCACAGGTCGGGGCCTTTGCCGTATGCCGGTCGGGGCGGTCAGCCCGGCCAGCAGCGGGTGACCGTGTCGCCCTGCACCTCGAAGTTGAGCCGGCCCGCCAGGTACTCCATGGTGATGATCGCGCCCGGCGGGAGCGACCTGACGGTGGTCCAGCCGCGTTCACGGGCCTGCTGCTCGGCGCCCTCGGCGGGAAGGCCGACATACGACTCGGGGGCGTCGTCGGGCTGTGCGGGAGGGGTCGGTTTCGGTGCCATGACACCCACCGTAGGCGGCCGCGGACGGTGACGGAAGCCGGGGGCGAAGCCTGCGTCAGCACCCCCTTGTTCCCCACCGGTCACGCTTCTGTCACAGGACCGCGACACGCGTTCAGCTCAAACTCCGTCACTCGTACGAGCAGTTCAGCGCGGCCCGCCCGGTAATTCGAAACCCCTTGATGATCACGCTGAATTCCCGCATGGAATTGTCCGGAGCGGACGTCGTCGGGTGAATTGACAGACGGTTGGAGAATTCACCGGTTCTTTACACAATCCCCCCGCTCCTTGGAGCGGTCCCGGCGCAGGAGAACCCATCGCGGCGGGTACGCACCCTGTTGGAATCGACCCCCTCGCGAGCATCATGGCCCCAGCCCGACACCGAAGAGGCGAAGCCCGAGCCGCGGACCGCGAGGGGGCCAGTGATGGGTACGGACACCGCCGAGGCTCCCGTGGAACCGGCACCGGCCCGGCAGCCCGGCAAGGTGCTGGTGGACTGGCTGACCACCACCGATCACAAGAAGATCGGGCACCTCTATCTGATCACTTCGTTCGTCTTCTTCCTGATAGCCGGGCTGCTGGCCCTGATGATGCGCGCCGAGCTGGCCCGGCCCGGGCTGCAGCTGATGAGCAACCAGGAGTTCAACCAGGCGTTCACCCTGCACGGCACGATCATGCTGCTGCTCTTCGCGACCCCGACCTTCGCGGGCTTCGCCAATGAACTCGTGCCGCTGCAGATCGGCTCCCCCGATGTGGCCTTTCCGCGGCTGAACATGTTCTCGTACTGGCTGTTCCTCTTCGGCGGGCTGATGGTGGTCGGCTCGCTGCTGGTGCCGAGCGGTCCGGCCGCCTTCGGCTGGACCGCCTACGCCCCGCTCAACGGCCTGGAGCGTTCCCCCGGCGTCGGCGCCGATCTGTGGATCGTGGGCCTTGCGCTCTCCGGCTTCGGCACGATTCTGACGTCCGTGAACTTCCTGGCCACCATCATCGGCATGCGGGCACCGGGCATGACGATGTTCCGGATGCCCATCTTCACCTGGAACATCCTCTTCACCGCGGTCCTCGTGCTGATGGCCTTCCCGGTGCTGGCGGCGGCGCTGCTGGTGCTGGAGGCGGACCGGCGGTTCGGGGCAGTGGTCTTCGAGGCCCAGTACGGTGGCGCGCTGCTGTGGCAGCACCTGTTCTGGTTCTTCGGCCATCCGGAGGTCTACATCATCGCGCTGCCGTTCTTCGGCATCATCACCGAGATCATCCCGGTCTTCTCCCGGAAGCCGATCTTCGGTTATGTGACGCTGATCGGCGCGACGATGGCCATCACCGGGCTGTCGGTGGTGGTGTGGGCGCACCATATGTTCGCGACCGGCGCGGTGCTGCTGCCCTTCTTCTCGCTGCTGTCCTTCCTGATCGCGATCCCGACCGGAGTGAAGTTCTTCAACTGGACGGGGACGATGCTGAAGGGCTCGCTCTCGTTCGAGACTCCGATGCTGTTCTCCGTCGGCTTCCTGGTGACCTTTCTGTTCGGCGGGCTTACCGGGGTCATCCTGGCCTCCCCGCCGCTGGACTTCCCTGTCACCGACAGCTACTTCGTGGTGGCCCACTTCCACTACACGGTCTTCGGCACGGTCGCCTTCGCGACCTTCGCCGGCTTCTACTTCTGGTGGCCCAAGTTCACCGGCAAGATGCTCGACGAACGACTCGGCAAGATCCATTTCTGGACGCTGTTCATCGGCTTCCACACCACCTTCCTGGTCCAGCACTGGCTGGGCGCGGAGGGCATGCCGCGGCGGTACCCGGACTATCTGGCGGCCGACGGCTTCACGGCCCTCAACACCCTCTCGACCATCGGTGCCTTCTTGCTCGGCAGCTCGACGCTGCCCTTCCTCCACAACGTCTGGAAGACGGCCAAGTACGGCACGAAGGTCGGCATGGACGACCCGTGGGGGTTCGGCCGCTCGCTGGAGTGGGCGACATCGTGTCCGCCGCCCCGGCACAACTTCACCACCCTCCCCCGTATCCGCTCCGAGTCGCCCGCCTTCGATCTGCACCATCCGGAGTTCCGGGCGGTGGAGCGGGCCGTGGCGGAGGCAGGGACGGAGGCGGCGGCGGAACAGATCAGCCGAGCGCCCGGGAAAGGCGGTCCCGGACCGTCCTGATGTGCTCGGTCAGCTCCGGCGGCTCGACCACTTCGAAGTCCACGCCCATGAGCATCACATGGATCACCAGCACATCCAGGCTCGCCGCCCCCGTCCGCAGCAGAGAGGTCTTCTCGTCGACCGCCTCCAGGACGCCGTCGGAGGGTCCGACGATCTGCGCGGCCAGCTCTGCGGAGGTGTGCAGGCGGATGACCGCCTGCGCGGCGTAGGCGTGGGTGGAGACGCCCTTGGAGACATACGCGGCCAGATCCTCGGCCGGCGGAGTACGGGGCTCGAAGCGCGGGCCGTGCGGCGGCCTGGGGGTGATCCGGTCGGCCCGGAAGGTACGCCAGTCGCCGCGGTCCAGGTCCCAGGCGACCAGATACCAGCGGCGCTCGGTGCACACCAGGCGGTGCGGTTCGACGGTGCGGCGGGTGGTGGAGCCGCTGTGGTCGAGGTAGGCGAAGCGCAACCGCTCGCTGTCCCGGCAGGCGTTGGCGAGTTCGGTGAGGACGGAGGCGTCGACCTGGGCCTGAGGCGCCCGCAGCATCGGCACGGTGAAGGCGTTGAGCGCACCGACCCGGCGGCGCAGCCGGTTCGGCAGCACCTGCTCCAGCTTGGCCAGGGCGCGTACGGAGGTCTCGCCGATGCCCTCGATGCCCTGCCCGGCGGCGGTGCGCAGGCCGACCGCGACGGCCACCGCCTCTTCGTCGTCGAGCAGCAGCGGGGGCAGCTCGGCCCCGGCGCCGAGCTGATAGCCGCCGCCGGTGCCGGGGCTGGCGTTGACCGGGTAGCCGAGCTCGCGCAGCCGGTCCACGTCGCGCCGTACGGTGCGCGGTGTGACGCCCAGCCGGTCGGCCAGGTCGGCGCCGGACCATTCGCGGTGGGCCTGCAGCAGTGAGAGCAGGCGCAGCAGTCGTGCCGAGGTCTCCAACATGCACGGAAGTCTGCCAGCCCTTGCGGACAGCGACTGTCCTCAAGGCCGGCGCATCAGGCCTTCTTCAGCTCACTGCGCCGACACGGACGCAGAGTTCGTTGTCGCTCTTGTAGCAGGGAAGGGCCCGGTAGGTGTCCGTCGTATGCGCCGGGTAGACGAAGACGTTCTTCCTGTCCCAGACGTCGTCCAGGAGGCGGGCGATCCGTATCCCTGCGGCGTCGGCGGCGGGCAGCAGCCACAGGTCCCACAACTGCTCCTTGTCGAGGGGCTGTTCGGCCATCGCGCCGAACGACAGGCTGAAGGAGAAAGCGCTGCCCTCGCCGCTCGCCGGGGCCCGGAGCACATGGGTGCTGCCGCGCAGCCGCGCCTCGGCGACGGCCCCCTCCCCCAGCTCGGCGCCGTACAGCACGCCCTCGACCGTCATGGCGCCGCGCTCCGGCGCGAGAGTGATGTCCCCAGCCTCGGCGTGCGGCGCCCGCAGCCAGGAACGCACGGCGAGCCTGCCGTCCACGGTCGGGTACGGGACCCGCGCGGCGACCCGGTCGGCGTCGGGCGCCCGGTCCACGAGCGCCCGCAGATCACGGATGCCGGGTTCGACGGCCTCCTCGCCGACATACGCGTCCCAGGTGCCCTCGGCCAGTTCGACCGTGCTCGGGAGTACGGCACGCGAGGTGCCGTCTCCCGAAGGAGTGAGCGGCAGCCGTGTCTCGTCCTCCGCGCCCTCGCCCCCGCGCCGCTTCAGCACGAGCACGGCGTCCGGCGCGCCCACTCCCGCGATGCCGAAGGTGACGCCGCCCGCGGAGTCGGCGATGCAGTCGGCGCGGGGCGCCCGCCGCTCGGTGTCCGTGGTCATCAGGGTCTCTTCCCTTTCCGGAGCAGATCGGCGGCCAGCCGGCGCAGCGAGTACACGGCGTCGTACAGCGCTGCCCGGCCGCGGAGCACGGCGTCGCGCAGCGCGCTGCGCCCGCCGCCGCCCTCGCCCCGCGCGACCAGCCCGGTGAACAGGGCCTCGTGGCGCTCGGCGATCCGCGCCGGGTCGAAGCGCGCGGAGGCGGCGAGCGCCGCCTTTCCGGTGCGCCGCCGCAGCTCGTCGTCCTCGATCAGCGAGAGCAGCGCGTCGGCGATCGCGTCCACGTCGCCGACCGGCACCAGACGGCCGTCGACACCGTCCTCGATGATCTCGCCCGGCCCGTGCGGGCAGTCGGTGGAGACGACCGGGAGGCCGCAGCGCATCGCCTCGACGATCGTCATGCCGAACGATTCCAGGCTGGAGGTGACGGCGGCGATCGAGCCCTTGACCCACTCCGGTTCGAGGGGGTTCGCGGGGCCCATCAGGAAGACGTGGTTGTGCAGGGCGCGCTCGTCGATGAGGGCGCGCAGTGCGTTCTTCTCGTTGCCGGTCGCATCCCCGCTGCCGTAGATCCGCAGCCGCCAGTCGGGGCGGGCGGCGACCACCTTGGAGAAGGCCTTGACCAGCAGGTCGTACCGCTTGACCCGGGTCAGTCGGCCGGCCGCGACGATCCACTTGCCGGCGCAGTCGGCGGGCGCGACCACCGGGGTGGGCACGCTGTTGGGCACCGACTCGATCCGTACGCCGGGCAGCTTCAGGCGTTCGCGGTAGGAGCGCGCGTCCGCCTCGGTGACGGTGGTGACCGCGTCGAGGAGGGGGTAGCGGTGCGCGATCTCGCGGCGCATCCGGTACCCGTGGCTGTCCAGCGTGAGATGTTCCTGGCCGATGCGGACCGGGCCGCGGCGGGTCTGGCGGGCGATGTGCACATTGAGCCCGGGCCGGGTGCCGACGACGACATCGGCCCGCAGGGAGCCCAGATGGGCGGCGATCCGGGCGTCGGTGAGGCGGCTGTACTGCTTGTGGCGGCCGTCGCCGCGCGGGAAGACCCTGGCCGGGCGCTGGTACTCCGGGTTGTCGCCGTCGTAGCCGGGGCTCTCCTTCCGCAGGTCGACGAGGTGCTTCATGGTGACGCCGGCAGGAGCGCCCATGGTGGGCTCGTCGCGGTGGCGGAAGACGGAGACGATTTCGACCTCATGCCGCTCGGCCAGCGCCTCGGCGAGGTTGAAGGTGGTACGGATCGTGCCGCCGATGCCGTACGCGTTATGGAGCAGGAAAGAGATGTGCATGCGCTGCCGCGCCCCCAGGTTTTCGTGTGTGCAGGAGTGGACTTTACTTGTCTCCTAAGGCTGATAGGGGAGCTGGGGCACGGTGAAGCAGTTCTTGGTCATCTCGCCGCCCTGGGTGACCCAGCCGCTGCCGTCCTGCCAGCGGGCGACGGACAGACAGGTGCGGCGGATCTTCGGGGGTTCGGCGAGCTTCTCGAAGTTGACGGGCAGCAGCAGACCGCGGGCGGTGTACGGCTCGGGGCGGTTCATGAACCGCTCGACGCAGCCGCGGCTGAGATCCGCCCTGCAGGACCGGGCAGCGTCCGTGAACCACATGGCGGCCGCCCAGCCCTCCAGCTGCCACTGGGAGAGCTCGCGGCCCTTCATCGCGGCACGGAATTCGCGTACGGCGGGATGGGACACGTCCTCGTAGTTGCGGCTCGATCCGGTCACCCACAGCGCATTGCGGCAGCTCGGCGCGGATTTGAAGTCCTTGGGCACGGTCGACGTCCAGTTCTGCACATTGGTGACCTTGGCCGTGATGTGCACGCCGACGGCGTCCATCGCCTCGCACAGCCGGGCGTTGCCGTGTGTGTCCAGGGCGTCGAAGACGAGGTCGGCCCCCTGCTGCCCGATGTCGGCCGCGACGGCGCGGAAGTTGGGCAGCGCGAAGTCGACCTGCTCGGTGACGACGCGATAGCCCTCGGCCCTCAGACCCTGGGTGATCAGACGGGCGTACGCGGCGGACGAGGCCTGGTTGTAGGAGACGACGGCGGCGGTGCGGGCGCCCTGGGAGCTCTTGAAGTAGCGGTAGACCTCGGTGCCGCCGTAGAGGGTGCCGTGCCAGCCGGGGGCGTCGCCGGTGCGCGGGGCGAGGCTGCCGTAGATCCCGTACAGATGCGGATAGGTGTCGTAGGCGGGACCGATGGGCTGGCCGCCGATGTCGGGGACGCCGGCCTTGGCGACGAGGGGTGCGCCCGCGTAGTCCAGGGCGGTCGTGGCGACCAGGGCGAACACCTTCTCCTCGTCGATCAGCTTGTGCACGCACTCGTTGTTGCCGACGCCGCTGCCGCCGTCGTCACAGGTGAGCACTTGGATACGGCGGCCGTCGAGGCCGCCGGCGGCGTTGAGCGCATCGAAATAGGCCTTGGCTCCTTCGCCGGGGCCGGTGAAGGCGGCGCCGCCGACCGGGCTGGTGGCGCTGGAGATGATCCCGACGCGGATCGGTTCCGTGCCGCTGCTTCGTACGGGTGACGCGGTGCCCTCGAAGGCGCTCTCCGGCAGCCGGCTGCCGCAGGCGGCGCTCCCGGTCAGGAGGGCCGCGAGCAGCAGGGCTTCAGCAGCCCGGCGCGGCCGCATTGCCGCTGAGCTTGACCAGGGCGCAGAGCGTCTTCACGGAGACCTTCCAGGTCTGGTCCTGGTAGACCGCGCTGCCCTTGGCGCCGGGCAGGGCGGGGGTGCCGCCGACCAGCAGGTCATAGGTGACGGCGGCCTCGGTGGCCGAGGTGAACTGCACGTCCGTGACCTTCGCCGAGGACTGCGCGGCGTTCTTGTCGCCGCTGAACGCGGCCAGCAGCAGCTGCAGTTGTTCGCCGTTCTCCAGCACCTTGACCTTGGCTTCCGTGGTCGCCTTGGGGTCGAAGAACGTCGTCCAGTTCTTCACGATCTCGGCCTTTGCGGCGGCGGGGTCGGCGGGGGCGTTCGCGGCCGGCGCGCTGGTCGTGGGCGGGGCCGTTGCACTCGGGGTCGGGGAGGTCGTGGACCCGCCGCCGCCGTCGTCCGAACATCCAGCGGCGGCGGGTACGAGTATCAGCACCGCGGCGGCCGCCCATGCCGCGGTTCTGGGGTGCCTGACATGAACCATCTGGCTCACCACCGGTTGTCGGCTTCCAGCGTCTGTCCGTTCAGGGCATAGTGCAAGGAATCGGCGTACATCACCAGACGTACATCACCAGACGTCCGTCAACAGACGTCCGTCACCGAAGCGGGAGGCTCCCATGCCGACGTCCCGGCTGCTGTGGTGGGGCGGGCTCGCGGCGGCCGCGGGAGGTGCGGTGCTGTGCGCGATCGGCTGGTACGGAGTGTCCGGCGAGCGCTTCGCCGCGCGGCAGATCCCCTATCTGGCCTCCTGCACCGTGCCGGGTGCGGCGCTGCTGGTGGCAGGGGCGGTGCTGGTGGCGGCGGGACGGATGGCGGCCCTGCGGAGCGAGGCCGCGGCCCTCGCCGCCGCGGAGGAGACCCCGGCCGCGCCGGACGTCCCGGCCTGGGAACCGCCCTCGTCGGACGGGCCCGTGCTGTGTGTGCCCGGCGGGACGCTGGCGCACCGCCCCGACTGCCCGCTGGTCGCGGGCAAACCGGAGGCCGAGCCGGTCGGTGACCGCAAGCTCGGCCCGTGCCCCGTGTGCGAGCCGCAGGTCTGACCGGGTGAGCTCGCTGACGTACGACCTCACCCTCGCGGGGCTCGCGGTCGGCAGTGCGGCCGCGCTCACCGGGATCGGACTGATCGTCACCTACCGGGCGACGGGTGTGCTCAATCTGGCGCACGGCGCCATCGCGATGGTCTGCGCGTATGTGCTGCGGCAGTTCGCGGTGGAGTGGGGCTGGCCACTGCCGCTGGCTGCGGCGGTGACGCTGCTGGTCGTCGCCCCCGGGATCGGGCTGGTCCTGGACCGGCTGGTCTTCCGCCCGATCGCGATCCTCGAGGTGGATCCGGCACGCGCTCTGGTCGCGTCGATCGGTGTGTTCGTGCTTCTCGTCGGGGGCGCGGCACTGGTGTGGGGCAGCGGGGCACGGGCGGATGCGCCGCAGCTGCTGCCGGACGATCCGTGGGTGCAGCTGGCGATGGTGCTGCTGCTGGCCGCGCTGGTCACCGCGGTCACCCGGTGGACCCGCTTCGGCCGTGAGCTGCGCGCCGTCGTCGACAACCGCACGCTCGCGGCGCTGGGCGGTATCGACGCGGACCGGGTGTCGGCGGTGGGCTGGGCGTTCGGCTCGTTCACGGCCGGATTCACGGGTGTGCTGCTCGCTCCGTACGTACGCCTGGATCCGTACGGTCTGCCGCTGCTGGTCGTCGAGGTGATCGCCGTCGCCGTGCTGGCGCGGATGAAGAGCCTGACCGTGGCGGTGGTCTCGGCGCTGGCGATCGGTGTGGCGCAGGCACAGATGACGAGGCTGCATCCGTCGGGATGGGAGGAGTCCCTGCTCCAGGCGGTGGGCGCGAACCTCTTCGTGGTGGCGCTGCTGATCGCGGCGCTGCTGCTGCCGGGGGTGGGCGCGCAGGGCACGGTGGCGCGGGCGGCCGCGCCGGCGGTGCGCGTGCCCGGTGTTGTGTGGCTGGTGGCCGCGATCCTCTTCCTGCTCCCGCTCGGGCTGGCGGGCTCGGACCTGCACACCTCGATCCAGGTTCCGGCGCTGGCGGTGATTCTGCTGTCGCTGGTGGTGGTGACGGGCCGGGGCGGCCAGATCTCGCTGGGCCAGGCGGCGTACGCGGGTCTGGGCGCGCTCTTCACCGCGCTGCTGGCGGCCGGGCGCTTCCCCGCTCTTCCGGCGATGCCCGAACTGCTCGCCCTGGTGGTCGCGGTGCTGCTGGTCGCGCCGCTCGGCCTGCTGACGGGCTGGCCGGCGATCGGCCGCCACGGCCTGGCGCTGGCGCTGGCGACGCTGGCGGTGGGGGTGGGGGTGAGCCGCTTCGTCTTCGCGCAGCCGTACGCGACGGCGGGGCTCTCCCTGTCACGGCCGGCCGGACTGAGCTCCGACCGGGCGTACTACGTCGTCGAACTGGCGGTCCTGGCGGGCGCGTTGCTGGCCGTCGCCGCACTGCGCCGGGGCCGAACGGGCCGTGCGCTGGCGGCCCTGCGCGACCACGAGCCGGGCGCGTCGGCGGCGGGCGTCCGCGTCGCCTCCCTCAAAATCCTCGCCTTCGTCCTGGGCGCGGCCCTGGCGGCCCTGGGCGGCGGCCTGCTGGGCATGGGGCTGCGCGCCTTCGACCCTGCGGCGTACGACCCGGTCCGCGGCCTGCTCTGGTTCGCCGCGGTGGTGGTCCTGGGCGCGGACAACCTGGTGGGCCCGCTGGTCGCGGCGGCCCTGCTGGTGGGCCTGGACGCGGGAGCCCGCGGCGGTGTGGCGGCGGCGCTGATCGGCATCCTGGCGGTCCTGATCGGCCGCTTCCCGGACCTCCCGAACCGGGCGCTGCGGGGTTTGGGGATGGGCTCACAGCGGGCCCCCGTGCGCGCCCGGGCGACTCGGGAGCCCGCGGGCACGAGGCCCGGCCCGGGCCGGGCCCGGAGCTCCGGCGCGTCCGCCCATCGGCTCGTTGCCCGCCAAGTCCGGCTCAGATACCGGGACTTCACCGCGCTCGACGGCGTCGATCTCACACTCACCGCCGGACGGGTCACCGCCCTCGTCGGAGCCAACGGCGCCGGCAAGAGCACCCTGTTCCACTGCCTGTGCGGGACCCTGCGGCCCGATGCCGGGCGGATCGAGCTCGACGGGGTCGACATCACCCGGCGCGCGGCCCACGCGCGGACGCGGCTCGGGATCGCCAGGACATTCCAGCAGCTCGCGGTCTTTCCCTCGCTGACCGTCGAGGAGAACGTACGCATCGGTGCCGAGCAGGGCCGCAGGCGCGACGCCTCCGCCGTCGGGCCCGTGCTGCGGCTGCTCGGGCTCGACGGGCCCATCCGGCACCGGCCCGCCGCCGGCCTCTCCACCGGGGCCCTGCGCCGCGTCGAGATCGGGCGGGCGCTCGCCGGGAGGCCGCACACGCTGCTGCTCGACGAGCCCGCCGCCGGACTCGACGCCGTGGAGGCCGAGGCACTCGCCCGCATCCTCGGCGCGCTCGCCGCGGACGGTATGGCCGTGCTGGTGGTCGAGCACGATCTCGATCTCGTCGCGCGCATCGCACACACCGTGCATGTCATGGAGGCGGGGCGGATCGTGCGATGACCCTGGAGATCGAGCTGCGCGCCGCCCGCGTACGGTACGGACCCCTGGAGGCCCTGCACGGGGTCCGCCTTCCCGTACCCGCCGGCGGCGTCACCGTGCTGATCGGGCGCAATGGCTCGGGCCGTACCACCGCCCTGCGCGCCCTCGCCGGGACCGTGCCACTCTCCGCCGGGCGGGTGCTGTGGCGCGGCGCCGACGTCACGGGCCTGCACGCCCACGAACGGGCCCGCCGCGGCATGTGCTTCGTACCGGATCTGCGTGCCGTGTACGACACCCTCACCGTCGCGGAGAATCTCGGACTCGCCGCGCCGGACGGGGACTTCGCCCGCGCCCTCGACGGCTATCCCGCCCTGCGGCCGCTGCTGGCACGCCGGGCCGGCACCCTCTCCGGCGGCGAGCAGCGCATGCTCGCGGTCTCCCGCGCGCTCCTGTCGCCCGCCCGCGTGCTTCTCCTCGACGAACCCGCCCAGGGCATGTCGCCCGCCGTCGCGGCACGCACGTACGAACTCCTGCGCGCCCTCGATGCCGCCGTGGTCGTCGCCGAGCAGCGTCTGCCGCCCGGCCTGGCCGACGGCCGGACACCCGTCCTCGTCCATGAACTGCGCCGCGGCTCCGTCGCGTTCAGCGGCGAGCCCGGCGAACTCGCTCCGCAATGACGGGCATCGCCCGCCACGTTCCGCGCGGTGGGCAGCCCCACCCGGCCGGACCGGGTGGGGCTGCCCACGTACGCCTCAGAGCGCGAGCCGCTGCCCGGGCAGGATCACGTCCGGATCAGCGCCGATGACGCCCTTGTTGGCGGCGTACAGCGAGCGCCAGTCTCTGCCGTGCGCCGCCGCGATCCCACTCAGGGTGTCGCCGCGCCGGACGGTGTAGTCGGCGCCGCGGCCGCCGCGGTCGGCGTGAGCCGCTGCCCGCTCCGGCGCCTTTGCCGGAGCGGCCGGAACCGCGGCCTTGATCTTGGTCTTCGCCTTGGCCTTGTGTGCCGAGGACTGCTTCGCCGTCGCCTTGGCCGCCGGCGCGCTGCCGTACGCCCCGGCCCGCGACGAACAGGTGGGCCACGCGCCCCATCCCTGGGCCCGCTGGACCTTCGTGGCCACCGCGATCTGCTGTGACTTGCTGGCGCCGTCGGCGGTGGACGCGTACTCCCCGCCGCCGTAGGCCCGCCAGGTCCCGGCGGAGAACTGCAGTCCGCCGTAGTAACCGTTGCCGGTGTTGATGTGCCAGTTTCCGCCGCTCTCGCACTGGGCGATGCGGTCCCATACCCCACTGTCCGCGGCTTGGGCACTGCCCGTGGCGCTGAGCAGGGCCAGCGGCGCCACCAGTGCGGCGCCGAGAAGCGCCGCCGTGTCACGCCTGCGTATGGAACGGGAACTCGTGAACATCAAATCCCTCTCGAAGGACCCGGGGTCCCTCAAGGCGGTGCGGACTTCGACGCATCCGGCGTCCTCGTCCGCTCCGCCCAGCCCGCCTGAGGCGGTGGTGCATCGGTGGTGCTCTGTGCCGCACTGGCTGTGCGGTCCGGGCGGGCTGTCCCGGGCGGTGCTCTCTGCACACGGCGGAGGAATCTAGGGACGTCAAGCCTCTGGCATCAACCAATTCCCTGTCATGCCAGGCCAGTTGCCCGTTACTCGCAGTAGCGGCGACATCAGGACACCCATTTGATCCGCCGATTTCATGATTTGTCGACCAACTGGTGAAGGGATCTGTGACCGGGTTCACCGCACCAACTTCCGTACGCACAGCTGTTGTTGACGCGGAGTAACCGATTCCGCCCATCCTTTGACCGATTGCGTCGGATGGTTCGATTCCGTTCCTTGTCGCGCGTGACTCCGGCCACAGATCCCCCGTTGAGCTCTTACGAGCCGGGACCGCCCGGCGCACGTATCAAGTCCGACAAGTCCGAGGAGCCACCCGTGCCGCGCATGCTCGACGTCAGCGAGGACGTACGCGCCGAGATCGGCGACGAAGAAGCCGACCGGCTGCTCGCGGGCGAGAACGCCCCGGGCAGCTACGACTGCACCTCCTGCCGCACCCCGGGCGACTCCGAGCAGGAACGAACCAGCACCGTGCTGTTCGTCGGCGAGGAGACCGCCGTCCTCGCCTTCGCCCACGCCACCTGCATCCCCTCACAGGTCGTCCAGGTCGCCGAGGACCAGCTGCAGGGCGCCGTCCGTTCCATCACCGGCGAAGAGCCGCAGCTGCCGGGCTCCGGTCCGGATCAGGCCGTGCTCGGCATCACCAGCGGTCTCGTGCTGATTCACGGCGAACTGCACCCCGCCCTGGTCGTCGAGCCGACCGCACCCATCGCCCGCCCCGGCACCACCGGCAACGGCCGGGACGAGTTCCTTCCGCTCCTCATCGAGCAGGGCTTCGTGCCGATCTCCGACGCGAACCAGCTGCCCGGCCGGCTGCCCGGCTGGTCCGTCCTGGTCGCCATGGGCCAGCTGCACGCCGTGCTCCAGCCCGGCACCGGCGGCGGCAACCCGGTCGCATGGTGGCAGGCCCATCAGCCCCTTCAGGTCACCGACGGCTGGCGGGCGGCCGCCAACAGGTCGCACAGGGTGCTCGTGTACGCCGCCCCGGTCGGCTCCATCGGCCAGCAGCCGCGCGAGGACCTGCTGCGCGAGGCGCTGGAGAAGGCCGCGGCCGGCGGCCGCCTGGTGGCCGCCACGATGCCGCTCGCGGGCACCTGATGCTCCCCCGGAAGAATGCAGCTGTGCGCAGCCCGCATCCGTCCGACTGCGGGGTCGTTGCAGGTAACGTGCACTCATACGACCCCTCGCGCCAGCCGTACCAGAGTCAGATCCCCGCCATGCGCCCTTCGCGGGATGCGACGGCCGGCTCCTCCCCCACGCCCATCTACGACGCGCTGTACTCCGAGTACCGCCGATCGTTCAGGGCGCTGCCGGGCGACCGTAGCGGCGAGGAGGATCTCGACTTCAAGGCCTTCGGCATCAGCCCGCACAGCAGACCCTCGGGGCAGCCGGGCCACCACCCCGGGACGGGCTGGCAGCCGTACCCGATGAGCCGTTCGCACAGTGGCGTGCACCTGCCGGCCGCGCTGCCGCCCGGCCCCCGCAGAGGCCTCTGAGAGAAGAGCGGCAGGCGACCGCACGACGCTGCCCCGGACCGACGACCGGTCCGGGGCAGCGGCATGTGCCTGCGGTCACTTCTTGCGGCCGCGCTTCTCACGCACCCGCACCGAGATGTGCAGCGGCGTCCCCTCGAAACCGAACTCCTCGCGCAGCCGGCGCTCGACGAAGCGGCGGTAGCCGTGCTCCAGGAAGCCGGAGGCGAAGAGCACGAACCGCGGCGGCTTGGTGCCCGCCTGGGTGCCGAAGAGGATGCGCGGCTGCTTGCCGCCGCGGATCGGATGCGGGTGGGAAGCGACGATCTCACCGAGGAAGGCGTTCAGCCGGCCCGTCGGGACGCGGGTCTCCCAGCCTTCGAGAGCCGTCTCGATCGCCGGGACCAGCTTCTCCATGTGGCGGCCGGTACGGGCGGAGACATTGACCCGCGGAGCCCAGGCGATCTGGGCCAGCTCGGTCTCGATCTCGCGCTCCAGGTAGTAGCGGCGCTCCTCGTCGAGGGTGTCCCACTTGTTGTACGCGATCACCAGGGCGCGGCCCGCCTCGACGGCCATCGTGATGATCCGCTGGTCCTGGACGCTGATCGACTCGCTGGCGTCGATCAGGACGACCGCGACCTCCGCCTTCTCGACGGCGGCGGCGGTGCGCAGCGAGGCGTAGTAGTCCGCGCCCTCCTGGAGGTGGACCCGACGGCGGATGCCTGCCGTGTCGATGAACTTCCAGGTGACGCCGCCGAGTTGAATCAGCTCGTCGACCGGGTCGCGGGTGGTGCCGGCGATCTCGTTGACGACGACGCGGTCCTCGTTGGCGACCTTGTTCAGCAGCGAGGACTTGCCGACGTTCGGGCGGCCGATCAGGGCGATGCGGCGCGGGCCGCCGACGGCGTTGCCGAAGGTCTGGGCCGGGGCCTCGGGCAGCGCCTCGAGGACGGCGTCGAGCATGTCACCCGTACCGCGGCCGTGCAGCGACGAGACGGGGTGCGGCTGGCCCAGGCCGAGGGACCACAGGGCGGTGGCGTCCGCCTCACCGCTCGGTCCGTCGACCTTGTTGGCGCAGAGCACGACGGGCTTGCCGGCCCGGCGCAGCAGCTTCACGACGGCTTCGTCGGTGTCCGTGGCGCCGACGGTCGAGTCAACGACGAAGACGACCGCGTCGGCGGCCTCGATCGCGTACTCGGCCTGGGCGGCGACGGAGGCGTCGATGCCGAGGACGTCCTGCTCCCAGCCGCCGGTGTCGACGACCTTGAAACGGCGGCCCGCCCACTCGGCCTCGTAGGTGACGCGGTCGCGAGTGACGCCGGGCTTGTCCTCGACGACGGCCTCACGGCGGCCGATGATGCGGTTCACCAGGGTCGACTTGCCGACATTGGGGCGGCCGACGACGGCGAGGACGGGCAGCGGGCCGTGACCGGCCTCCTCGATCGCGCCCTCGACGTCCTCGAGGTCGAAGCCCTCTTCCGCGGCGAGCTCCATGAACTCCGCGTACTCGGCGTCGCCAAGCGCTCCGTGCTCGTGCTCGTCGCCGGAGTGGATCTGGTCGTTCATGAAGTGCGTACCTCGTTACGTTGCATCATCGATGGCCCCGCGATCGCGCGGTCCACTACTCAAGTCTTACCTAGCGCCCGGTGAGACGCTTGGCGTTTTCCAGGTGGGCGGTCAGCCGCTCCTGGATCCGTACGGTCGCTTCGTCCAGCGCCTTGCGCGTACGGCGGCCGCTGCTGTCGCCCGCCTCGAAGGCGTCGCCGAAGACGACGTCGACCCGGCTGCGCAGCGGAGGCAGCGCCCGTATCAACCGTCCACGGCGCTCGGTGCTTCCCAGCACCGCGACCGGGACGATCGGGGCGCCGGAGCGTACGGCGAAGTACGCGAGACCGGAGCGCAGCGAGGCGAAGTCTCCCTCACCGCGGGTGCCCTCGGGAAAGATCCCCAGGACGCCGCCGTTCTCCAGCACGCCGAGGGCGTTCGTGATGGCGGTGCGGTCGGTGGTCGTACGGTCCACCTTCAGCTGACCGATTCCCAGCAGGAACGGGTCGAGGGGGCCGACGAACGCCTCCTTCTTGATCAGGAAGTGCACGGGCCGGGGCGCGGTGCCCATCAGCATCGGCCCGTCGATGTTGTGCGAGTGGTTCACGGCGAGGATGACCGGCCCGGCTGCCGGGACCCGCCAGGCGCCGAGCACCCGGGGCCGCCACAGCCCATACATGAGCCCGATGCCGATGCCACGCCCGACCGCCGCGCCCCTCTCGGAGGGTACGGTCACCGCCCGCCCCGCTTCTCCATGTTGTCGGTCGCGCTCAGCCGCTCCTCCACGAGGGTGACGACGCACTCGATGACCTGCTGCAGGGTCAGATCGGTGGTGTCCACCTCGACGGCGTCGTCCGCCTTGGCGAGCGGGGACGTCTTACGGCTGGAGTCGGCCGCGTCCCGCTTGATCAGGGCTTCCCTGGTGGCCGCGATGTCGGAGCCCTTCAGCTCCCCGCTGCGCCGGGCGGCGCGGGCCTCGGGCGATGCGGTCAGGAAGATCTTCAGGTCCGCGTCCGGCAGGACCGTCGTGCCGATGTCGCGCCCCTCGACGACGATGCCCTTCTCGGCGGCCGAAGCGATGGAGCGCTGCAGCTCGGTGATCCGGGCACGCACCTCGGCCACGGCGCTGACCGCGCTGACCTTGGAGCTGACCTCTTGGGTACGGATGGGCCCCGAGGCGTCCAGGCCGTCGACGGTGATGGTCGGGGCGGCGGGGTCGGTACCGGAGACTATGGCGGGCTTGCCCGCGGCGGTCGCAATCGCGGCGGGGTCCTGGACGTCGACGCCGTTGGTGATCATCCACCAGGTGATCGCCCGGTACTGGGCACCGGTGTCCAGATAGCTGAGCCCCAGCGCGGCGGCGACAGCCTTGGACGTGCTCGACTTGCCCGTGCCGGCGGGGCCGTCGATGGCGACGATCACGGATTCCACGGTGTCGGACACCTTCCTGATACGCGGAGAGGGCAGGCGGAATTGCCGATGGGCCCCGAACAAGGTTACCGAGTACTCGGGGCCGCCTTTACACACGGACGGCGGCAACGGTTCACCCGGACGCCGCGCCGAACCGCAGCCGGCGGGGTCACTGCCGGATCGACCAGCCCCGTTCGCGCAGGGATGCCGTCAGGACCGTCGCCGCCGCGGGCTCCACCATCAGCTGGACCAGGCCCGCCTGCTGGCCCGTCGCGTGTTCGATGCGGACGTCCTCGATGTTCACGCCCGCGCGGCCCGCGTCCGCGAAGATCCGGGCCAGCTCGCCGGGCTGGTCGCTGATCAGGACCGCCACGATCTCGTACGACGCCGGAGCGGCGCCGTGCTTGCCCGGGACCCGGGCCCGGCCCGCGTTGCCGCGGAGCAGGACGTCCTCGATGCCCTCGACCCCGTCCTGGCGCTTGGACTCGTCGGAGGACTGCAGCGCCCGCAGCGCCTGGACCGTCTCGTCCAGATCCTCCGCCACCCCGGCCAGTACGTCGGCCACCGGGCCCGGGTTCGCGGAAAGAATCTCGACCCACATCCGGGGGTCGGACGCCGCGATCCGGGTGACGTCGCGGATGCCCTGGCCACAGAGCCGTACGGCCGTGTCGTCCGCGTCCTCCAGCCGCGCCGCGACCATCGAGGAGATCAGCTGCGGGGTGTGGGAGACGAGCGCCACCGCCCGGTCGTGGGCGTCGGCGTCCATGACCACCGGGACGGCCCGGCAGAGCGCCACCAGCTCCAGGGCGAGGTTGAGGACCTCGGTGTCGGTCTCGCGCGTGGGCGTCAGCACCCACGGGCGGCCCTCGAAGAGGTCCGCGGTCGCCGCCAGCGGGCCCGAGCGTTCCTTGCCCGACATCGGATGCGTGCCGATGTACCCGCTCAGGTCGAGCCCCAGCGCCTCCAGCTCGCGCCGCGGGCCGCCCTTGACGCTCGCCACGTCGAGATAACCGCGGGCGATCCCGGCACGCATCGCGTCGGCGAGCGCGGTGGCGACATGCGCGGGCGGTACGGCGACGATCACGAGGTCGACCCGGCCCTCCGGCGCCTCGTCCGTGCCCGCGCCGAGCGCGGCGGCCGTACGGGCCCGCTCCGGGTCGTGGTCCACGAGGTGGACGGCGACTCCGCGCCCCGCCAGGGCGAGGGCCGCTGAGGTGCCGATCAGGCCGGTTCCGATGACGACAGCGGTTCTCACTGGGCGATGTCCTTGCGCAGGGCGGCCGCGGCACCGAGGTACACGTGCGCGATCTCGGATTTGGGCAGATCGGACTCGACATGGGCGAGTATCCGTACGACGCGCGGCATGGCCCCGACGATGTCCAGCTCCTGGGCGCAGATCAGCGGTACATCGACAATGCCGAGCTTGCGAGCCGCGGCCGCCGGGAAGTCGCTGTGCAGATCGGGCGTCGCGGTGAACCAGACGCTGATCAGGTCGTCCGTGGTGAGGGCATTGCGCTCCAGGATGGCGGTGAGCAGCTCGCTGACCTGCTCGTCCATGTGCCCGGCCTCGTCCCGTTCCAGCTGGACGGCTCCACGGACCGCTCGTACCGCCACGTCGTGCTCCTTCATGTGCGAGTGCTGCATTCAGCGTAGTCACGCCCCGGAGCGGACGGCCGCGGCGACCGCCCTCCGAGACGAAGCGCGCGACCGCCTGCCCCCGCTCCCCCCGGGTCGGGCCTTGCGCTACAACTGGCGACATGCTCTTTCATGTCGTTCCCGTGGACGAATGGACTGCGGACGTGGACCGTCCGTACGCTCCCGCCTCGCTGGCCACCGAGGGCTTTGTGCACTGCTCGCCCGACGAGCCGGCCGCACTCGCCATCGCCGACGGCCTCTACCGGGACGTGCCGGACCTGCTGGTGCTCCGGATAGACGAATCCGGGCTCGGTGCCGAGGTCCGCTGGGAGGGCTCCGCGGACATGGTCTTCCCGCATGTGTACGGGCCGATCGAGCGGGCGGCCGTCACCGGAGTGCTCGCGGTGCGCCGGGACATGGACGGACACGCGCGGGAGCTCACGCCCTGGGCGTGAAGCAGCGTACGACTGGACGCGCCGCTGCGGGTGCAGTTGCATGGTGGGTCTGAGCATGCCCCACCCACCGGGGAAGGCCGCCCATGAAGCCGTCAGGACCACTGTTCACACTGCTGGCCGGGCTGTTGCTGGGCATTTTCATGCTCTCGCTCAATGCCACGTCGGGGACGAAGGCCAGTTCCTCGTACGACGGGGCCACCGCGACACCTACGCCGACGGGCCCCGCGACGGCCGCCCCGAGCACGGCGCCGCCCGCGTCCCCCTCCCTCACGCCGACCCCGGCGCCCGACTCCGACTACGCGGGCCGTACGGCCGACGACACCGCCGCCGTCTCCGTATCCGTACGTGACGGGAAAGCGATCGGGTACTTCTGTGACGGCAGCAGCCAGGAGTCGTGGCTGAAGGGCGACGTCAAGGACGACGGCAGCATGCGGCTGACCGGCCGGAACGGCGCCCGGCTCGACGGCGTTCTGCGCGCCGGGAAGATCGACGGTACGGTCGAAATCCGGGACCGGACCTGGCAGTTCACCGCCGCCAGGGCGGTCCGACCGTCCGGCCTGTACCGCGCCACCGCCGAGGTGCGCGGCGCGAAGATCGACGGTGGCTGGATCGTTCTGCAGAACGGCCGCCAGGTCGGCATCCTCAACCGGGACGGCAAGCCCGCCGCCGCGCCCCGGATCGACCCCGCATCCGGCGCCGTCGTGGTGGACGGCACCCGGCTCACCGCCCGCCCCGTCGTCCCCTGAGGTGCGTCATGAGCTTCGGCCCCGTGGACCCCAACGCCCGCACCACCTCCTACCCCGCCCCGCCGGGCGGGGCTACCCGCCCGAGCGCGGCGAGCTTCCTCGTCCCCGCCCTGGTGGCCGCCGCGGTCGCGGTCGGGCTCGGGGCATACGGAAGAGTGCACGACCCGGCCGGCACGGCGTTCAACCTCGCCGGCTTCAGCAGCACCGGGGCGGTCAAGTCCTGGCTGGGCACGGCCTCCTTCGTCTTCGCCCTCGTACAGCTCGGCTCGGCGCTCGTGATGTACGGCCGGCTGCCGGGCCTGCGCGCCGCTTCCTGGACCCCGGCTCTGCACCGCTGGTCGGGCCGGGTCGCGTTCCTGCTGGCGGTGCCCGTTGCGGTCCACTGCCTGTACGCACTGGGCTATCAGACGTACAGCACGCGCGTGATGTGGCACTCGCTGCTCGGTTGCTTCTTCTTCGGCGCATTCAGCGCCAAGATGCTCCTGCTGCGAACGGAACGGCTGCCTGGCTGGCTGCTGCCGGTCGTCGGCGGAGCTGCCTTCACGGCGCTCACGGTGATCTGGCTGACCTCGGCGCTGTGGTTCTTCCGCACGGTGGGGGTGACGACATGACACGACATAAGGAGACAGCCATGGAAGCGCGGCGACGGACGGTGCTTGCGGCGGGCGCTGCGGGTGCCGCCGCACTGGTGGCCGGTTGCAGTGAATACGGGGACAGCGGCGGCGGCGCGGCGTCGAAGACGCCGACCACGCAGCCTGCCACACCCAGCGGCGAGCCGAGCGGCACCGCGGCGGCGTCGCCGCCCGCCGGTGAGGTGCTCGCCAAGACCTCCGACATCCCGGTGGACGGCGGCAAGGTCTTCGACGCCCAGAAGGTCGTGGTGACCCAGCCGCAGTCGGGCGAGTTCAAGGCCTTCTCCGCGATCTGCACCCACCAGGGCTGCACGGTCAAGACGATCGCGGACGGCATCATCAACTGCCCGTGCCACGGCAGCAAGTACCGCATCGCGGACGGCTCCGTGGCGGGCGGCCCCGCGCCGAAGCCACTGCCGCCGAAGCAGATCACGGTCTCCGGGGACACCATCCTGCTGGCCTAGGTACTGTCCGGCCGATCCTGCCGGGCAGGACCTGGCCCCCTCGCGTAATCTCTCGCGCATGACCTCGGTGGACCTGGTGCGCGACCACACGGTCTACTCCTGCGTGATGGGGTCACGCGCCTTCGGGCTCGCCACGGACGGCAGCGACACGGACCGCCGCGGGGTCTTCCTCGCGCCCACGCCGTTGTTCTGGCGCTTCGAGAAGCCTCCGACCCATCTCGAGGGCCCGGCCGAGGAGCAGTTCAGCTGGGAGCTGCAGCGGTTCTGCGAACTGTCGCTGCGCGCGAATCCCAATGTCCTGGAGTGTCTGCACTCACCGCTCGTCGAGCGCATCGACGACACCGGCCGCGAACTGCTCTCGCTGCGCGGAGCTTTCCTGTCCCGCCGGGCCCACCAGACGTTCGCGCGCTATGCGCAGGGCCAGCGACGGAAGCTGGAGTCGGACGTGGGCCGGCACGGGGCGCCGCGCTGGAAGCATGCGATGCATCTGCTGCGGCTGCTCGGCAGCTGCCGCGATCTGCTGCGCACGGGCGAGCTGGTGATCGACGTCGGCGCGGACCGGGAGCGGCTGCTCGCGGTCAAGCGCGGCGAAGTGCCGTGGCAGCGGGTCGAGGAGTGGATGACCCGCCTCAGCGCCGAGGCCGACGCGGCCGCGCCGGGCTCCCCGCTGCCGCCCGAACCCGACAGGGCACGGGTCGAGGACTTCCTCCTCCGCACCCGCCGGGCCTCAGCGCTCCAGTCGTATGCGGACGACGAAGTCGCGCAGCGCGTCGTAGACGGTGGGCTCGTCGGGTAGCCGCGTGGCCTGCCGCGCCTCGCCGAGCACGGCGAGCAGCGCTTCGACGTCGGCGCGCGCCTCTTCCAGGTCGACCCCGGATGCGGGGCCGTGTTCGGCGTTCGCCTTGGCCGCGATCAGTTCGGGCAACTGCCCCGGGGCGTCGACCTCTCCGAGCAGCGTGGGCAGATGGGCCTGCACCTCGCCGCTGCGCATCAGATGGATGCCGGTGAGCAGCGCGCGGAAGGTGTACAGGAGCGGCTTCAGCTCCCCGGTCTTCACGAAGAGTCGCCACTGGGTGTTGGCGAACCCCCGGTAGTGGTGGGCGTGGTGGCCCGTGAGCACGCCGGGGGCGAGCGCCACCAGCTCCGCGTGCGCGTCCGATGTGTGCACCACGAGCGGCGAGAGCAGCTGCTCCAGCACATAGCCGTTGCGCCGCAGCATCAGCCGTACGAACTTCCGCACGTCGTGCGTGACCAGATCCATCTCGACGCCGTCCCGGTCCCACATCCGGGACCGGGTCTCGTCCGGCTCGCTCAGCCCCAGCAGATCCTCGACCGGCAGCAGATGGACACCGCGCAGATCCACGTCCGAGTCCCGGGACGGGAATCCGTACAGATGCGCCCCGGAGACGGTGGCGAAGAGCAGCGGGTCGCTCTGTTCGGCGACGACGAGCCCGAGCTCCATGCCCAGCGGATCAGTCAGTGCCTCAGTCTGTGCGTCAGTCATGCATCAAGAGTCCCAGAGCGCGCCGAGCGACAGCAGATCGCTGCGGTACTCGATCCGCTCCGACCACTCCTTGGGCCATGCCCCCGCGCCCAGATGTGCCCCTGCGAACGCGCCCGCCAGGCAGGCTATGGAGTCCGAGTCACCCTTCGTGCAGGCGGCCCGGCGCAGCGCCATCACCGGCTCTTCGGGGAAGAGCAGGAAGCACAGCAGCGCGGTGGCGAGTGCTTCCTCGGCGATCCATCCGTCGCCCGTGGCCAGGCACGGGTCCGTCTCCGGGTTCGCCGTGCGCAGTGCCGTCGCGAGCCGTTCCAGGGTCTGCAGGCACTCGTCCCAGCCGCGGGCCATGAAGGCCTCGGGCGTCGGGTCGTGCGAGTAGGTCCACAGATTGCCCAGCCAGCGCTCGTAGTACCGGCTGCGGTTCTCGTACGCGTACGAGCGCAGCTGGCCCACCAGCCCCATCGGCTCCGCGCCCTGCGCGAGCAGGTGGACGGCGCGGGCCGTCAGATCGCTCGCCGCGAGCGCCGTCGGGTGGCCGTGGGTGAGCGCGGACTGCAACTGCGCCGCTCCCGCGCGCTGTTCCTCGCTCAGCCCCGGTACGAGTCCCACGGGCGCGACCCGCATATTGGCGCCGCAGCCCTTGGAGCCGATCTGGCTCGCCTCCTGCCAGGGCCGGTCGCTGTCGAGTTTCTGGCAGGCCACCATGCAGGTGCGGCCGGGGGCACGGTTGTTCTCCGGGGAGTGGTACCAGTCGACGAACTCCTCGCGCACCGGTCGCGTCAGCCGGGAGGCGACCAGCAGCCCGCGGTCCATCGCGGTGCGGATGCCGCGCGCCAGGGCGATCGTCATCTGAGTGTCGTCCGTGACGATCGCGGGCCGGGGAAGGTCCATCTCCCGCCACGGCCCGTGGGTGGCGAGAATCCGCGGCACATCGCTGAACTCGGTGGGGAAGCCGAGCGCGTCCCCGAGCGCAAGCCCGATCAGCGAGCCGGTGGCCGCTTGTTTGGTGATGGTCCTGGTGGTCCTGATGGCGGTCATGGCTGCCGTCCTTCCGGTCGCAGGAGTGGCGGGTGCAGGGCCGATGCAGCCCCCGCCCGATAGAGCGCGGCCGGTTTCCCGCGGCCGCCGGTGCGGCGCGGCCTGCCCTCGACCTGCTCGACGAAGCCGGGCGTGGCAAGGACTTTGCGCCGGAAGTTGGGGCGGTCGATCTCGACGCCCCAGACCGTCTCGTACACCTGTTGCAGCTCGCCGAGCGTGAACTCGGGCGGGCAGAAGCTGGTGGCGAGGCAGGTGTACTCGAGCTTGGCGCCGATCCGCTCGTGCGCGTCGGCGAGGATCCGGTCGTGGTCGAAGGCGAGCCCGGGCGCGTCCCCCAGCGGCATCCACTGGGCGTGCGCCGCGTCCCCGCCGCCGCGCGGCTCCGGCAGATCCGGCAGCAGCGCGGTGTACGCGACGGACACGACCCGCATCCTCGGGTCGCGGTCGGGGTCGCTGTAGGTCCGCAGCTGTTCCAGATGGAGGTCGGCGATGGTCTGCTGCGACAGGCCCGTCTCCTCGGCCAGTTCGCGGCGCGCGGCGATCCCGGCGGACTCCCTGGGGCGTACGAAGCCGCCGGGCAGCGCCCAGGCGCCCCGGTACGGCTCTTCCCCGCGCCGAACGAGCAGGACGTGCAGCCGTCCCTCGCGGACCGTGAAGACGGCGAGGTCGACGGTGACCGCGAAGGGCGGGAAGGCGCCCGGGTCGTAGCCTTCCATCATCGTTTCTCCGGAGTGGGGGTCCCCCCACGCCCGCAGGGCGTAGGGGGAGGATCGGCGAGGTCCCAGCCCTCGTCGATGAGGGCGTCCACCGCGGCGACGGCGGTGGCGAGCCGCTGCTCGTGCGGTCCGGCGAGCGTGATGAACCTGCGCCCGGTGCGGGTGAGTTCGTCCCTGAAACGACCGGTCATCCAGGGCCGCAGCTCCTCGCCGTCGCGCAGCCCGTCGTCCTCGAAGGCCACGCCCTCGTGGTCGGTGAGCAGCCACAGATGGTGGGTGACCCGGTCGGCGATCTCCTCCACGAACGGATTGCGGCCGCCGAGGTATCGCTCGTGCCAGACGGCGGTGGCGAAGGAGTCGGTGTCGCAGAAGAGCACGGGCGAGCCGTTGCGGGCGGCCCGGTTCTCCCTGCGGTTCTGCCGCTTGGCGATCACGGGGAACTCGTCGGAGGTGAACTCGACGTCCTCCCACTGGCTTTCCGGCCACTTCTCACGCAGGGCGGCCAGCTTCCGCTCGCTGTAGTCCCGGCCGCACTCGGGCACCCAGCGCGTGCTCGACCAGACTCCGCCACGCCGCTGGTAGTGCTCGGCGAGCGCGCGGGCCATGGTGGTGGTGCCGGTGGACTCGGCCCCGAGTACGACGACCCGGCGGGTGAGCCATGCCCGTACCGGCCGCTCCAGGTAGTCCCAGCAGCCGACCGGGTCCTTGCGGACGGTGGTCCCGGAGACCGGGAAGAGCGAGCGGTCCGCGTCCACGCAGACATGCTCGGCGCCGAAGCGCCGGGCGAGTTCGTCCCCGTACGGTTCGGAGGTGAACACGGCGTCGACGGCGTCCGGGACGGCCTCCCGGAAGATCGCCATGTGCGCGTCCCAGACGGCCGGGTCGGTGAGGTCCACCGGCACATCGTCCAGCGCCCCGACGACCCAGACGTTCTGGTGGACCTCCTCCATCCAGCGGACGCGTTCCCGCAGCGGGATCGACTCCACCGAGGCGGCGCAGACCAGGACGGTCAGCTTCTCGCAGCGGTCCTTGGCCGTCCGTACGAGATGGTGGTGCCCCGCGTGCGGCGGATAGAACTTGCCGAGCACCAGCCCGTGCCGATAGCGCTTCATGCCCGCACCGCCGCCAAGTCCCGCCGCTCCGCCAGCAGATCGCGCGACCAGCTGCGCAGCCCGCTGACGCAGAGGGTCATGAAGCCGGCGTACAGCAGGGAGGTGAGGTAGAGCTCCTTGTACGCGTAGAGCGGGATGTAGACGACGTCGGCCGCGATCCACAGCCACCAGGACTCGAGGCGCTTGCGGCACTGCCCGTATGTCGCCGTCAGCGACAGGGCGGTGGTGAGCGCGTCCCAGAAGGGGACGCTCGAGTCGGTGTTGCGGTCGAGGAGGAGCGTCAGTCCGAGGGTCCCCACCACCCCCGCCGCGAGCAGCCAGATCCACTCGGTGTGCGTGGTGCGCCGCACCGGGAGGCCGTCGTGACCTGGTCCACCCCCGTGGGTCCAGGTCCACCAGCCGTACACGGCGAGGGCGATGAAGACGACTTGCAGGCCCGCGTCCGCATACAGGCCGGTCTGGGTGAAGAGCAGGATGAAGAACAGGTTGTTGGCAATGCCGATCGGCCAGTTGGCGATGTGCTGACGGGCGACGAGCCAGACGCAGAGCGCGCCGCTGCCGAAGCCGAGGACCTCGGTCCAGCTCACCGGGGTGTCGAGCACGGTGAACAGCGGCTGCTGCAGGGGGCCGAGGATGTCCGCGAGACTCACGCCCGCCTCCTTAATAGTCATGTTGACTATAAAGGCGGACGGGCCGGTCCACAAGATGCGAGAAGCCCGCGGCCGAAGGTGACCGCGGGCTTTCTGCGAGAGGGGTGGTGCGTGAAGTGGTGCGACTACAGGCCGACTTCCTTCATCAGCATGCCGACCTCCGTGTTGGTCAGGCGGCGCAGCCAGCCGGACTTCTGGTCGCCGAGCGCGATCGGCCCGAAGGAGGTGCGTACGAGCTTGTCGACCGGGAAGCCCGCCTCGGCGAGCATCCGGCGCACGATGTGCTTGCGGCCCTCGTGCAGGGTCACTTCGACGAGGTAGTTCTTGCCGGTGTTCTCGACGACCCGGAAGTGGTCCGCACGGGCGTACCCGTCGTCGAGCTGGATGCCGTCCTTGAGCCGCTTGCCCAGCTCACGCGGGAGCGGGCCCTGGATCGCCGCCAGGTAGGTCTTCTTCACGCCGTACTTGGGGTGGGTCAGCCGGTGGGCCAGCTCGCCGTGGTTGGTGAGCAGGATGATGCCCTCGGTCTCGGTGTCGAGCCGGCCGACATGGAAGAGACGGGTCTCGCGGTTGGTGACGTAGTCGCCGAGGCACTGGCGGCCGTCCGGGTCCTCCATCGTGGATACGACACCGGCCGGCTTGTTCAGCGCGAAGAAGAGGTGCGACTGGGTGGCGACGGTCAGCCCGTCGACCTTGATCTCGTCCTTGTCGGGGTCCACGCGCAGCCCCTGCTCGACGACGATCTTGCCGTTGACCTCGACGCGGGCCTGGTCGATCAGCTCCTCACAGGCGCGGCGCGAGCCCATGCCCGCCCTGGCCAGCACCTTCTGCAGCCGCTCGCCCTCCTGCTCGGCGCCGGGGAAGGTCTTGGGAGTCTTGACCTGCGGCTTGTCGGCGTACCGGTCCCGGTTGCGCTGCTCGATCTTGGCGTCGAGCTCACGCGGGCGGGACGGCGCGCCGCGCCGCGCCCCCTGGGGCTTCTGCGCAGGCTTCGGGCCCCCCTTGGCACCGCCGCGCGCGGCCGCGCCACGGCCCTTGCGGGGGCCACCCTCCTCGGCGGAACCGCCCACGTCATAGCGGCGCTCCTCGGGACGGGGGCGGCGGGGGCGCTGCCCCTGCTTGTCGTCACGCCCCTTGCCGCCGGTGCCCCGGGAGTCCCGGTTCCCGCCGGCTCCCCGGGAGTCCCGGTTGCCGCTTCCGCTGTTCCTGCCGCTGCTTCGCATCAAAATTCCGTCTTGTCGTCTGCGTCGGTGTCCGGTGCGTCCGGATCGAACGACGGCACACCCTCTTGCGTCTCGGCCTCGATCGCCTCCGCCTCGGGAAGGAAGGGCGCGAGCTCCGGGAGCTCGTCCAGGCCACGCAGGCCCATCCGCTCCAGAAAGTAGTTCGTCGTCCTGTACAGGATCGCACCTGTTTCAGGTTCCGCGCCCGCCTCCTCGACCAGACCGCGCTGGAGGAGGGTGCGCATGACGCCGTCACAGTTCACTCCGCGTACGGCGGAGACGCGCGAACGGCTGACCGGCTGGCGGTAGGCGACCACCGCGAGGGTCTCCAGGGCGGCTTGGGTGAGGCGGGCCTGCTGCCCGTCGAGTACGAAGCGCTCCACGGCGTCGGCGTGCTCGGCGCGCGAATAGAACCGCCAGCCGCCCGCGACGAGCCGCAGCTCGAAGCCGCGGCCCTGAACGGTGTACTCGTCCGCCAGCTCCCGCAGCGCGTCGGCGACAGCCCGGCGCGGCTGCTCCAGGACCTTGGCGAGGTGCTCCTCGGTGGCCGGCTCGTCGACGACCATGAGGACCGCTTCGAGGGCGGGCTTGAGCTCACTCACTCGTTCTCCTCCTCCTGGCTCTCGCGAACCTCTTGATCGAATTCGTCGGTGACGGTCGCGTCCTGTTCGCCGCCGGTCCACTTGACCAGGAGCTCGCCCAGGGCGTCCTCCTGGTCGAGAGCGACGGCCTTCTCGCGGTAGAGCTCCAGGAGGGCGAGGAAGCGGGCGACCACGGTGAGTGTGTCACCGGCGCCCTCGACGAGCTCCCGGAAGGTGGCCTGCCCCCGCTCCCGCAGCAGCGCGACGACGACCTCGGCCTGCTCGCGGACGCTGACGAGGGGCGCGTGGATGTGGTCCACGTACACCTGCGGCTTGGGCTTGGGCTGCATGGCCTTGACCGCGAGCTTGGCGAAGCCCTCGGCGCCGATGCTGATGACGACCTCGGGCAGCAGCTCGGCGTGCTGGGGCTCGAGCCCGACGGTACGGGGATACCGCTTGCCCTCTTCCTCCAGCCGCGCGCTGAAGATCTCGGCGATCTGCTTGTACGCGCGGTACTGCAACAGCCGCGCGAAGAGCAGGTCGCGGGCTTCGAGCAGCGCGAGGTCCGCCTCGTCCTCCACCTCGGCGGAGGGGAGCAGCCGCGCGGCCTTGAGGTCGAGCAGGGTGGCGGCGACAACGAGGAACTCGGTGGTCTGATCGAGATCCCAGTCGTTGCCCATGGCGCGGATGTGCTGCATGAACTCATCGGTGACCTTTGAGAGGGCGACCTCGGTCACATCGAGCTTGTGCTTGGCGATGAGCTGCAGCAGCAGGTCGAAGGGCCCTTCAAAGTTGGCAAGCCGAACTTTGAACCGCCCGTCGTCGACGGCGTCGCCCTCGGGAGCGGGGTCGGGCTCGGGAGCGGGGTCGGGCTCGGCCGCGGCGGCCGGTGCCTCGGCCGGCTCGGCTGCCGCCGCCGGACCGTCGGCCGAGGCCTGGGCGGCCGCCTGAGGCTGGCGTTCCGGCTCGCCCTCCGGTGCCTCCTCCGCGCCCGAGGCTGAGACCCGGTCGCCGTCACGAAGCGGCTGACCGAGGTCTGAGGGCTCGCCCCCGGACTCAGCAAGGGGCGGCGCAGGCGAAGCCGGCCCGTCCCGGGTCGCGCCCGGGCCACGCCCCAGTGAGCGGCGGGGCGGGGCGGGGGTTGCCCCGGCCGAAGGCTGGGGGTGGGCGGATTCGTCGGTCGGGGGCATCGCGGTCCAGGAGCGGCAGGGGCAAGCAGGGGCAGCGCGCAGGCTACCGTCAGCGCCCGCGCAGACGTCGTACGAGGATGCTCGCGTCGCCCCGCTGCTCAAGATCCGCCAGTACCACCGCCACCGCCTCGCGGACGATCCGCCCGCGGTCCACGGCCAGCCCGTGCTCGCCGCGCAGCACCAGCCGCGCATGCTCGAGGTCCATCAGTTCCTCGGCCGAGACATAGACCGTGATCTTCTCGTCGTGCCGTTCGCGGCCACTGGGGCGACGGTTGGCACCACGCCCCCGCCGACGCGATTGCCCGGCCTGCGGCGCGGCAGCAGACGCAGCGGACGCGGACGCATCCTGCGGACGCCGCCCCTTCGCCCCGTCCGACGGGGACGCGGCCTCAGGCTCCCGCGCCCGTCCCTCCGCGGACGAGTCCGGCTCCGCGGCGGAGTGCTCCTCCGAAGAGGGGGCCGACGGCGACGACTCGGCCGCCGCCTCCCCCACCGGGTTGCTCTCCCCCGCCGGCGCCGGCACCCGCGGCTCGCCGTTCGCCTTGCGGCGCTGCGCCGCGGGAGAGGAAGCCTGCAGCCCCATTCCCCCGGTCGTACGGAACAGTTCGTCGGCCCCGGGCAGACTCACTCGGCGTGACACCGGGCGAGCACCTCCCTGGCGAGCTGGCGGTACGCGGCGGCGCCGACCGAGTTCGATGCGTACGTGGTGATCGGCTCACCTGCGACCGTGGTCTCCGGGAAGCGCACCGTCCGCCCGATCACCGTGTGGTAGACGTGATCGTCGAACGCCTCGACCACCCGCGCCAGCACCTCGCGGCTGTGCACCGTACGGGAGTCGTACATCGTGGCGAGGATGCCGTCGAGCTCCAGGTCGGGGTTGAGCCGCTCCTGGACCTTCTCGATCGTCTCCGTCAGCAGGGCGACACCGCGCAGCGCGAAGAACTCGCACTCGAGCGGCACGATCACCTTGTGCGCGGCGGTCAGCGCGTTCACCGTGAGCAGACCCAGCGACGGCTGGCAGTCGATCACGACGTAGTCGTAGTCGGACAGCAGCGGCTTCAGCGCGCGCTGCAGCGTCGACTCGCGCGCGACCTCGCTCACCAACTGCACTTCCGCGGCCGAGAGATCGATGTTGCTCGGCAGCAGGTCCATATTGGGCACGGCGGTCTTCAGCAGCACCTCGTCCGCCGACATGCCCCGCTCCATGAGCAGGTTGTAGACGGTGAGGTCCAGCTCCATCGGGTTGACGCCGAGGCCGACCGACAGGGCTCCCTGCGGGTCGAAGTCGACGAGCAGCACACGCCGTCCGTACTCGGCGAGCGCGGCGCCCAGGTTGATGGTCGACGTCGTCTTGCCGACGCCGCCCTTCTGGTTGCACATCGCGATGATCTTCGCGGGACCGTGGGAGGTCAGCGGGCCCGGGATCGGGAAGTACGGCAGCGGCCGCCCGGTGGGGCCGATCCGCTCGCGGCGCTGACGCGCGGCGTCAGGGGCGAGGGTGGCTGCGTACTCGGGATCGGGCTCGTACTCGGCATCGGGGTCGTAGAAGTGCCCTTCGGGGACTTCCTCGTAGGCGGCGAAGTGGGTGGACTCTCGGCCACTCTCGTTGCCGGCCATGGCGTTCACGTGTTGGCCGTCCATCATCTTCATCGTGTGGGCTGACGTCATGTGCGTCGTGTGCTGGTGCGTCTCGAAGGTTCGGACAGCGACGGAGCCGACAGCCTGGCGCCCGGGCTGTTCCCTTGACGGGACCTGGCCCCGCGCAGGCATTCCTGGTTGACCACCCCCGGGAGAAAATGTCGACTCATTCACAAGTCGTCTTACCTCCTTGGACGTGACCAGGACTTTATCGATAGGTCAGCGTGGCATCATGCCGACGGTTGGCGACTCTATGGCGTGTCACCGGTCCGCAGCAACACAATCCACCGGACCCGGCCCGATGTGTCGGCAACCGAACACCCTTCTGTCAAGGGTGCTCAGGGGTCCCGGCGTGACCTGGCACTCCGGTTTCGAGGGTGGGCGAATCGGTTAAAGGGTTACGTTCGAGGCGAGTTGATCGAGCGGTGCAAAGCGGTCGGATATACGTGCGGCCGGACCTTGCGCTACAAGGTCCGGCCGTGCGGGTGATGTTGACGCTGCGCGTTGACCGTCAGCCGAGGAGCGCGTTCAGTTCGACGCTCTGCAGGCCGTGCGCCTCGGCGACCGGACCGTAAACGACCTGGCCGTCATGGGTGTTGAGGCCCTTGGCGAGCGCGGGGTCACGGCGCAGCGCCTCGACCCAGCCGCGGTTGGCGAGCTCCACGATGTACGGCAGCGTCGCATTGGTGAGCGCATAGGTGGAGGTGTTCGGCACCGCACCGGGCATGTTGGCGACGCAGTAGAAGACCGAGTTGTGGACCATGAAGGTCGGCTCGGCGTGGGTGGTCGGACGCGAGTCCTCGAAGCAGCCACCCTGATCGATTGCAATGTCGACAAGTACACTTCCGGGCTTCATCTTGGCGACGAGCTCGTTGGTGACCAGCTTCGGGGCCTTGGCGCCCGGGATGAGAACCGCACCGATGACGAGGTCCGCCTCGACAACGGCCTTCTCCAGCTCGTAGGCGTTGGAGACGATCGTCTTCACCTTGGTGCCGAAGACCTTGTCGGCCTCGCGCAGCTTGTTGATGTCCTTGTCGAGCAGCGTGACATGGAAGCCCATGCCGACGGCGATCTGCGTGGCGTTCCAGCCGGAGACGCCGCCGCCGATGACGACAGCCTCGCCGGCCGCAGTGCCCGGGACGCCGCCGGGCAGCACACCGCGGCCGCCGACCGAACGCATCAGGTGGTAGGCGCCCACCTGCGGGGCCAGCCGGCCCGCGACCTCGGACATCGGGGCGAGCAGCGGCAGCGCGCGGTTCGCGGTCTCCACCGTCTCGTACGCGATGGCGGTGGTGCCGGACTCCAGCAGCGCGTCCGTGCACTCGCGGGAGGCGGCGAGGTGCAGGTAGGTGAAGACCGTCTGGTCCTTGCGGAGGCGGTGGTACTCCTCGGCGATGGGCTCCTTGACCTTCAGCAGCAGGTCGGCGGTGGCCCAGACCTCGTCGGCGGTGGGCAGGATCTGCGCACCGGCGCCGATGAACTCTTCATCCGTGATCGAGGAGCCGACACCGGCGTTCTGCTCGATGAAGACCTGGTGGCCGTGGCGCACCAGCTCGTGCACACCGGCGGGGGTGATCGCCACCCGGAACTCATTGTTCTTGACCTCGCGGGGGATGCCGACCTTCACGTCGATCACGGTCCTTGGCTCAGGGGATACAGGGGGCATAGCCATACATACCCGGATACGCACGGCGCACCGGATGACACCACGAGAACACGTGGCAGAGCCAGTCTAATGAAGGACTTCGCGCTGTCTAGCCTTACAAAGCATTAATCTTTCGCCGATGCACTACGGATTTCGCAGGCGGAACCCTCCTCTCCGAGCAGTCTCTCCGCGGTGGCGCGGTGCATCCGCGCGGCCGCCGGGTCGCCCAGCCGGTCGAGGGTGTCGGCCAGCCTGAGCTGCAGCGCGGCCTGCAGCCGCACGTCCCCGGCCTGCCGCGCCCACTCCACCGCCTCCTGGCAGGTGCGCAGGGAATCCTCCGGCCGGCCCGCGTACTCCTGTACCCGAGCCGCCTCGCTCAACGCTCGCGCCTGGGACGGCAGATCGCCGATTCTGCGGTAGCCGGCCACCGCCGCGCGCCAGCTGCGCAGGGCCTCGCCGTACCGGCCCGCATAGGTGTGCGCGGCGCCCAGCCGCCCGTACAACCGTGCCTCGTCCGCCCGCTCGCCGCGCGCCTGGCGCAGGGTGAGCGCCCGCCCGTACCAGTCGGCGGCCCGCTGCCAGTCCCCCAGCTCCTGGTAGGCACCGCCTACGGATTCCATCGCGCGGCCCGTCGCATACGGATCGTTCGCGGCCCGCCCGGCGTCCAGCGCCGCCCGGTAGCGGGCCAGCGCCTCCTCGGCACGGCCGGTCTGTGCGTCCAGATCGGCGAGATTGAGCAGTGCCGCCGCCTCCTCACGGTGCAGCCCCCGGCGCTCGGCCACGCCGAGCACCAGCTGGTGCAGCCCATAGAGCTCGGGGGCCGCCGCCTCGGTGCCGCGGTGCGCGACCAGCGCCTTGACCAGCGCGGCGACCAGCCGTCGGGCCAGGGTGTCCAGATCGCCGTCCGCCACGGCGAGGCGGGCGGCTGCCAGCAGCGCGGGCTGCCGCACACGCAGCCACTCGGCGGCAGCCTGCGGGCCGGCGAAACGCAGCGCTCGCGGCAGCCCGGCCAGCTTCTTGCGGGCCGGCGAGCCGTCCGGCTCGGTGACGGCGCGGCAGGACTGCAGCTGCCGCACGGCCCGCTCCAGCATCCGCGCCCTGGCCAGCTGCACCTCGGCCGGCCGGTCCTGCGTCTCCATCAGGGCACGCAGCAGCGGTGCGAGGCAGGCCGGGACCTCGTAGTGACCATGGCCGGAACGCATCAGGCCAAGGGCCGTGAAGTCGTCCAGCGCCTCCCGCGCGGCCTCGACCGAGCAGCCGGCCAGCGCGGACGCGGTGTGCAGGTCGGCGAGCCCGCCGGGGGCGAGGGCGAGCAGTCGCAGTATCCGGGCGGACTGCTGCGGCAGGGACTCGTACACCAGCCGGAAGGCCCGGGCCAGCGGCCTGGCGCTGCTGGGCTGCTCAGCGTCGTCCGGCAGCGCGCGCAGCCGCTTGGCCGCATCGGCGACCGACGCCTTGGGCCGGGCCGCGAGCCAGCCGCCGACCAGCACCAGCGCGGCGGGCTGACCGCCGCACTCCTCGGCGACGGTCTCGGCGGCCTGCGGGTCAACGGTGATCCGCACCGCACCGGCGAAGGTGCCGAGCAGTTCGATCGCGGCCTTGGCGTCCATCCCGCCCAGCGTGCAGGGCCGTACATCGGGAATCCCGGTCAGCGGGCCCTCGGCGACGGCCACGGCCAGGCAGTCGGGGTTGTCGGGCAGCAGCGGGTCGACCTGTTCGGCGTCCCGGGCGTCGTCGAGGAACAGCAGCATCCGGCGTACGGCGAGCGCCTCGCGCACCCTCTCGGTCAGCTCGTCCTCGCCCTCGCCGGGCGGCGCCGCGATGCCGAGGGTGTCCAGCAGTTCGCGGGCGGTCTCCTCGGTGGGGACCCGCCGTCCGCCCGGCTCGGTCAGCCGGGCGCGCAGCACCCCGTCCGGGTATTCGTCGGCGAGCCGGCCCGCCAGTTCCTCCGCGAGTGCGGTGCGCCCCGATCCGGGCCGCCCGGCGATCAGCAGCACCCGGGCTCGGGGCGCCTTGCGTCCCGCGAGAGTGTCCAGACCGGCCCGTTCGATGTCGGCCCGCAGGGACTTCAACTCCCGCTGCCGTCCGAAGAATTGGTGCCGAATCGCCGGGGCCCGGCCGCCCCCGTCCACTGCCTGATCCGCCACGGGCCACGCTCCCGTCCAGTCCGCGCACGAGCCGAGCCCGCAGGGACTCCGCACGGGCGTTCCGAGCGTAGTTCACGCTCTGCAACGATCCGTGCGGAGCGTGCCGGAAGCGTCCCCCGATCGGATCAGCAGATCGTCGGACCGGTCGGCCGCCGGGCCCTGAAGCTGACGGTCAGGCGTCGAAGGGGCGGGCCGGCCAGGCTGCCTCGGCCGGCCGCAGCGCGTCGAAGCCGTCGCCCGCGAGTGCGGCGGTGGCCGCGAGGGCGCCCACGACGAGGCAGTTGTTGTGCAGATCTCCGGCGAGCGCACCCCGTACGAGCTCATCGAGCGACACGCGCGCGAGCTCCATGTCGGCCTCCTCCTCGGAGACCTCGAAGCGCTCCCCCTCGGCCTCCGACAGACCGCGGGCGAGGAAGATCCGTACGGCCTCGTCGCAGCCGCCGGGCGTGGGGTATACGTCGACCAGCACCCGCCAGTCCTCGGCCTTGACGTGCGCCTCCTCGTAGAGCTCGCGCTGCGCGGCGTGCAGCGGGTTCTCTCCGGGTACGTCGAGCAGGCCGGCCGGGATCTCCCAGAGCTTGTGGCGCACGGGGTGGCGGTACTGGCGCAGTACGAGGACGCGGCCCTCGTCGTCGAGGGCGAGCACGGCGACCGAGCCCGGGTGGACCTGGTAGTCGCGCCGGGCCACCTTGCCGTCGGGCATGACCACATCATCGGTGCGGACACTCGTCTTGTTGCCCCGGAACGGCGTCGCGGTCGCGGTGACCTGCCACTCCTCGGGCGTGTCCTTGATGGCCATGAAAACGTCCTCCCAAGAGCAAAGAAAACCGGGGCACGGACCCCGCAAGGTCCATACCCCGGTCAACCGTATCGCCTGCCGGCTACTTGCCCGCCTGCTGCTGCCGCTGCACGGCCGCCTTCACCAGGCCGGCGAAGAGCGGGTGCGGACGGGTGGGGCGGGAGCGCAGCTCCGGGTGCGCCTGGGTGGCGACCAGGTAGGGGTGCACCTCGCGCGGGTACTCGACGTACTCGACGAGCTTGTTGTCCGGGCTGGTTCCCGAGAAGACGATGCCCGCCTTCTTCTCGAGCTCCGCGCGGTAGGCGTTGTTCACCTCGTAGCGGTGGCGGTGGCGCTCCTCGACGTACGGCTGGTCGTCGTAGACCTCGCGGACGATCGAGCCCTCGGCGAGCTTCGCCGGGTACAGACCCAGCCGCATCGTCCCGCCGAGGTCGCCCGCACCCTCCACATACGCCAGCTGCTCCTCCATGGTGGAGATCACCGGGTGGGCGGTGGCGGCGTCGAACTCGGTGGAGTTCGCCTCGGGGATCTCGGCGAGGTTGCGCGCGGCCTCGATCACGATGCACTGCAGGCCCAGGCAGAGACCGAGCAGCGGGATCCTGTTCTCCCGGGCGTAGGTGATCGCGCCGACCTTGCCGGTCACACCGCGGTCGCCGAAGCCGCCGGGGATGAGGATCCCGTCCACGTCGCCGAGCTGCCTGGCGGCGTCCGCCGGGGTCTTGCAGTCGTCGGAGGTGACCCACTTGACCTTGACCCGGGCCTTGTTCGCGAAGCCGCCGGCGCGCAGCGCCTCGGTCACCGAGAGATAGGCGTCGGGCAGGTCGATGTACTTGCCGACCAGCGCGACAGTGACCTCGTGGTCGGGATCGTGGACGCGGTCGAGCAGGTCGTCCCACGTGGTCCAGTCGACATCGCGGAACGGCAGGTCCAGCTTGCGTACGACATAGGCGTCCAGGCCCTCGGTGTGCAGCACCTTGGGGATGTCGTAGATCGACTTGGCGTCGATGGCCGCGACCACGGCCGCCTCGTCGACGTCGCACATCAGCGAGATCTTGCGCTTGATCGCGGTCGGCACCTCGCGGTCGGCGCGCAGCACGATCGCGTCCGGCTGAATACCGATGTTGCGCAGCGCCGCGACCGAGTGCTGCGTCGGCTTGGTCTTCAGCTCGCCGGACGGGCCGATGTATGGGAGCAAGGAGATGTGAACGACAAAGACGTTGTCGCGCCCGACCTCGTGACGGACCTGGCGCACGGTCTCCAGGAACGGCAGCGACTCGATGTCACCGACCGTGCCGCCGACCTCGGTGATCACGACGTCGACGTCGTCGGTGGCCATGCGCCGGATGCGGTGCTTGATCTCGTTGGTGATGTGCGGGATGACCTGGACGGTGTCGCCCAGGTACTCGCCGCGCCGCTCCTTGGCGATGACCGTGGAGTAGACCTGGCCCGTGGTGACGTTGGCGGAGCCGTCGAGGTCCACGTCGAGGAAGCGCTCGTAGTGGCCGATGTCCAGGTCGGTCTCGGCGCCGTCGTTGGTGACGAACACCTCGCCGTGCTGGAACGGGTTCATCGTGCCCGGGTCGACGTTCAGATACGGGTCGAGCTTCTGCATCGTGACCCGCAGGCCCCGCGCCTTGAGCAGCGCGCCCAGGCTGGAGGCCGTGAGGCCCTTGCCGAGGGAGGAGGCGACACCCCCGGTGACGAAGATGTGCTTGGTCGTCATGGATTTGGGCGGCATCGCCAAGAGGGGGCTCCCGTGGTCGCGAGGTGAAGTGTGCACGGCGTCCGTCCCAAGCCTTCCGGGGGGTGCCGTCGCTGCGGTTTCGGGGCCTCTGATGTGCACAGGACGGCCACCGGTCCACGGGGTACCAGGGTATCAGCGCCAGCGGGTGACTGCTTCCGGCCACGCATGCACTCTTGGCAAGCCATTCACCGAGTACTCACCCCCCGCTCACCCATGCGGCTCAGTCGCGTTGCCGAGACCCCTGCGCGGATCATTAGGGTGCGTCGTATCCTGCTCGGACACTCGCTGCCGAGCCAGGCCGGCGTAACGGCAACATCCCCGCCCGTCAACCCGGAAACCGCGCTCGTCAACGACCCTTGACCGCAGTAAGCGCCCCACGGGGCGGACGTGGCCGTTCGACTGGAGATGCACGTGGCCGGGCGCATCGAGGATTACGCACTCATCGGAGACATGCAGACCGCTGCCCTGGTCTCCCGGGACGGCACGGCCGACTGGCTGTGCCTGCCCCGCTTCGACTCGCATGCCGTCTTTGCCGGTCTGCTCGGCACCGAGGAGCACGGTTTCTGGAGACTGGGACCGGCGCATTCCGCCGAAGCCGGGCCTCCTAAGGCCGCCCGCCGCCGCTACCGCGGGGACTCGCTGATCCTCGAATCGGAGTGGGACACGCCACGCGGCACGGTCCGTGTGACGGATTTCATGCCGCCGCGTGACGGAGCTCCCCAGCTGATCCGGATCGTCGAGGGCGTGAGCGGGCGCGTGCCGATGCGCTCGGCGCTGCGCATGCGCTTCAGCTACGGACGTGTGGTGCCCTGGGTGCACAAGGTCGACGGGCGCACGGTCGCCGTCGCCGGACCCGACTCGGTCTGGCTGGACACCTCGGCGGAGACGTACGGCAAGAATCTGACCACGTACTCCGACTTCACGATCGCCCCCGGCGAGCGGATCGCCTTCACGATCAGCTGGCAGCCCTCGCACCACCAGCCGCCCGCGCTGCCGGACCCGGAGGGCTCGCTGGAGGCGACGGAGGACTTCTGGCGGGAGTGGGTCGAGCACTGCACGTACCACGGGCCCTACCGCGAAGCCGTGGTCCGCTCGCTGATCACGCTGAAGGCGCTCACCTATGCGCCGACGGGCGGGATCGTGGCCGCGCCGACGACCTCGCTGCCGGAGGAGATCGGCGGCGTACGGAACTGGGACTACCGCTACACCTGGCTGCGCGACGCCGCGATCACCCTGTCGTCGCTGCTGCGCACGGGCTACCGCGAGGAGGCCCGTGCCTGGCGCGAGTGGCTGCTGCGTGCGGTCGCGGGCGACCCGGAGAACCTGCAGATCATGTACGGGATCGCGGGTGAACGCGAGCTGGGCGAGGCCGAGTTGGACTGGCTGCCCGGCTATGAGAACTCCTCTCCGGTACGGGTCGGCAACGGCGCCGCGCACCAGCTCCAGCTGGATGTGTACGGCGAGGTCACCGAGGCGCTGCACCTGGCCCATATGACGGGTCTGGCCCGCAACGACTACGCCTCGCTGCTCCAGCTCAAGCTCATCCGCTATCTGGAGAAGCACTGGGACCAGCCGGACGAGGGCATCTGGGAGGTGCGCGGGCCGCGCCGCCACTTTGTGCACTCGAAGGTGATGGCGTGGGTCGCGGTCGACCGGACGATCAAGCTGATCGAGTCCGGGGACGCGGACGGGCCGATCGAGCGATGGCGCGAGCTGCGCGACGACATCCACCGCGATGTCTGCGAGAAGGGGTACGACCAGGAGCGCAACACCTTCACGCAGTCGTACGGCTCCAGGGAGCTGGACGCCTCGCTGCTGCTGATTCCGCAGATGGGTTTTCTGCCGCCGGACGACAAGCGGGTCATCGGCACCATCGAGGCCATCCAGCGGGAGCTGTCCACGGAGGACGGCTTCATACTGCGCTACCCGACCGCGGGCGAGGACGCCGGCGTGGACGGTCTTGAGGGCGACGAGGGCGCGTTCCTGGCGTGCTCGTTCTGGCTCGCCGACGACCTGGCGATGATCGGGCGGGTCGACGAGGCGCGGCGGCTCTTCGAGCGGCTGCTCTCGCTCCGCAACGATCTGGGGCTGCTGGCCGAGGAGTGGGACCCGAAGCTGCAGCGGCAGGTGGGGAACTTCCCGCAGGCCTTCAGCCACGTTCCGCTGATCGACACGGCGCTGCGGCTGACGGCATCGGGGGCGTACGGAGGCTAGCGCCGCCTGGCGCGCGGCAGGACCCGCTCGCCGCCTCGCGCGGCACGACCCGCCCGCAGGCGTCGCGCGGCAGGACCCGTTCGACTGATCGTGTCTTCATGGTCGGGACTACGATGAGAAGGTCCTGTCGCGCCCTCGGAAGGGGGCCACCATGGCGCCCCAAGGCATGGCGGAGGCGGCGCTGTCCGGTCTCCGCACAGCACTGACCGGTGATGTGTTCGCTCCCGGTGATGCGGGATACGACGACGCGCGCACCATCTTCAACAGCATGATCGACCGGCGCCCGGCGGTCGTCGCCCAGTGCGAGACGGAAGCCGATGTGGCGAGGGCGATCCGCTTCGGCCGGGACAACGATCTGGAGATCGCCGTTCGCGGCGGCGGTCACAGCGTCGCGGGCATGGCGCTGACCGACGGCGGAATCGTCATCGACCTGCGCCGGATGCACACCGTGATCGTCGATACCGCGTCCCGCGCGGCACGCATCGGCGGCGGCGCCACCATGAGCCATCTCGACAGGGCGACGCAGCCGTTCGCGCTGGCGACCACCGGCGGGCGGGCGTCCACCACCGGCGTGGGCGGCTTCACGCTGGGGGGCGGATCGGGCTGGCTGGAGCGCAAGTACGGCCTGGCCTGCGACAATCTGATCGCCGTCGAGCTGGTCACCGCCGATGGCGAGACGGTGCACGCCAGCGCGGACGAAAACCCGGAGCTGTTCTGGGCCCTGCACGGCGGCGGCGGCAACTTCGGCGTGGCGACCGCCATCACCGTACGGCTGCATCTGCTACCCGCGATGACCATGGTCCTGCTGCTGTACGGGCCCGAGGCCGGGTCCCACGTCGTGCGTGCCTTCCGTGACTTCATGGACTCCGCACCGGACGAGGCCGGCGGTGGGTGCATCTATCTCACCGGACCCCCCGAGCCGTTCGTCCCCGAGCAGTTGGTGGGCAAGCTCGCGCTCGCGGCGCTGGTCACGTACGCGGGCACGGAGCAAGAGGCCCGCAATGTCACCGAGCCGCTGATGGGGCTCGGCCACCAGGCAGAAGTGATCACCGAGCTGCCGTACGCGGAGCTGCAGTGCATGCTGGACGACCCGCCCGGGTTGCGCAACTACTGGTCCGCGGAGTATCTGACCGGCCTTCCGGACGAGGCGGTGGACGTCTACTGCGCCCACGCGTCCGGTATGCCCGTGCCCACGGGCACACAGCATGTCCTGTTCCCGATGGGCGGCGCGGTGACGAGCGGCCCGGCGGACTATCCGGTGCCCTGGCGCGCGGCGGCGTGGGCCGTCCACCCCTTCGGTATCTGGGAGAACCCCGCCGACGACGAGCGTGCCAAGCAGTGGGTGCGGGACGTCCGTACCGACGTCTCGCCCTGGTCGATCGGCGCGACCTATCTGAACTTCATCGGGCATGAAGGGCAGGAGCGGGTCGTCGCGAGCTACGGCGAGGACAACTACCAGCGGCTCGCGGCGGTCAAGGCCGAGTACGACCCGGAGAATGTGTTCCGGGTCAATCACAACATCAAGCCCTCCTCGGCGAACGGGGCGTGACGACTGCCCGCGCGGCCCCTGGTGATGTGCACGGATGCACCTGCCCGGTAGCGTCCGGGTCGCCGGTCAGGCCCGAGTGAGAGCGCGAGGCGAGTCAGTGGAGACCCAAGGTGGCATCACGGTCCAGCGGGCGCTCGAACTGCCCGGGCTGCGCGCCGGACTCCCGGAAGTCGTCGCCTGCCCGGAACGGCTGAACCGCACGGTGCGCTGGGTGCACGCGGGCGAGGTGCCGAACATCGCATCCCTGCTGAAGGGCGGCGAGCTGCTCCTCACCACGGGCCTCGGCCTGGGCACCCGGCCCGCGGAACAGCGCGCCTTTGTCCGCCGTCTCGCCGACCGGGGCATCGCCGCCCTGGTGGTCGAGCTCGGACCGCGCTTCAGCCGACTGCCGGCGGCGATCGTGGAGACCGCCCGGGCGGCCGGTCTGCCGCTGGTGCAGCTGCATCGCGAGGTCCCGTTCGTCTCGGTGACGGAGGAGGTCCACACCGAGATCGTCAACGGGCACTACGCACTGCTGCGGCAGGCCGAGGAAGTGCACCGGCGATGTACGGAGGTGCTGCTCAGCGGGGGCGGGGTGCCCCAAGTGCTGCGTATCCTCGCGGACTTCAGCGCCAACCCGGTCTTCCTGGAGACCGCGGACGGACAGCTGCTGTACGCGGCGGGCTCCGAATCGGGGCAGGCGGGCGCGGACCCGCTCCAGGTGTGGGAGGGGCTGCGCGGACAGCGTGAAGCACGGGAGTCACCGCCGGCCGGGACGGTCCTGGTGGACGTCCCCGGCGGCGGGCAGGGGGTGGCCTCCGTACGCGCCCGGCTGGTGCTGCTTGCCGTCGGCTCCCCGCTGCTGACCGTGCACCGGATGGCGGCGGAGCGGGCGGCCGGGCTGCTTGCGGTCGTTCTGATGCAGGCCCGCCAGGAGGAGGAGCTGGCCGCGCGCGGCCGCGGCGACTTCCTGACAGATCTGGCGGAGGGCCGCATCACGGGAGAGGACGCGCCGGCCCAGGCACGGGTGCTGGGCTTCAAACCGGGCGACGGACCGCTGCTGCCGGTCGTGATGCGTATGGCCGCGGAGCTCTCACCGTCCGCGAACTGGGCGCTGCTGGCCCGGGCGGTGCTGGATGAGCTGTCCTCGGTGGGCGTACCCGTGCTGCTGGGCGTACGGCCCGTGGAGGGACGCGTGCCACTGCTGCTCGGCCTGCGCTCCGAGACCGAACGCACGGCGGTTGCGGACCGGGTCGCCGCGGCGCTGCGGGCGGGAGTGGAACGCGCCGGCCTCGAGCGCCCTGGCACACACCCGCCCGTCGTGGTGGTCGGCATGGCGGGCGGCTGGGCGGCGGCCTCCGCGGGCCTGCGCCACGCGGCAGAAACGGCGACGGCGGCCCAGGGCCTGATCGACCGCCCCTGGTACGACGCCCGCCGCCTGGACATCGACCTGCTGCTGTGGCGCCTGCGGGACCACCCGGACCTGGCGGCGTTCGTGGACCGCGCGATCGGCCCCCTCCGGGACCACGACACGACGTCGCGCCCCCCGCTGCTCCCGACACTGCAGACGTACCTGGCCCACGCCGGCCGCAAGGCGGAAACGGCCCGCGAACTCCACCTGAACCGCCAGACGCTGTACAACCGGCTGGCCCGCATCTCGGAACTGCTCGGCACGGACCTGGACGACCCACAAACGGTCCTGGCCCTGAGCCTGGCGCTGCGGGCGAGACGCCACGTGCCGTGAGGCGGCTTGCGTCACTGCCGCGACCTGCCGTGAGGCGCTGACGTCACCGCCGCGCCACCACCTCGTCGTACACGCTCAGCACTTGCGCAATCGTCTCGTCCTCCGTCGGCCACGTGCCCGCTTGCTCCCGGCCCGCCGCCGTCAGTTCCGCCCGCCTCGCCGCGTCGCCCAGCAGCCGCGCCACCGCCTCGGCCAGCGCCGCCGCGTCCCCGTACGGAACCAGTTCCGCCGCTTCGCCGACCAGTTCGGGGACACCCCCGACCGCCGAGGCGACCAGGGGGACGCCCAGCCGGAGCGCCTCCTGGGCGAGCAGGGAGCGGGCCTCCCAGCGGCTCGGGAGGAGCGCCACGTCCGCCGCCGACAGCAGGTCGGCGATGTCGTCGCGGCGGCCCATCAGCCGCACCGGCAGTTCCTCCGCCTCGATACGGCGCTGGAGCGCGGCCCGCTCCCGCCCCTCCCCCGCGATCACCACCAGCGGCGCGGGGTCCAACTCCCGCCACAGCCGGGCCGCGTCGAGCAGCGTTCCGTATCCCCGGTGCGGCTCCAGGCTGCCCACAGCCATCAGCAACGGCCGCTCCACCGCGCCCAGTTCGGCCCGGGCCTTGCCCTCCTCGAGGTCCGGGCACCCCCGTGCCACCGGCACCGCGACCGGCGCCAGGCGGGCATCGCGCGCGCCGCGCCTGCGGGCCCGGTCGACCAGCTCGGAGCAGGTGCCCAGCACAACCGCCGCCGCCCGCGCGGCCCTTCGCTCAAGCAGGCGCAGCACCTGGCCCCGCGCGCCGTCGGCGTGCGAGCGCGTGTGCCAGGTGACGACGAGGGGTACGTGCTGCCCGCTGAGCGCCAACGTGGCGCGTACGGCGGCGTGCAGGCCGTGCGCGTGCACCACGTCCGCCCCGGCACACGCAGCACGCAGCGCGCCGACCGCTCCCGGGTCGCTCCGCCGCGGCACGGGCGCGAAACTCGCCCCGGAGCCGGGGAAGTCGTAGACGTGCTCCAGTTCGGCGGGGGCGCACACCGTCACCCGCACGCCCCGTGCCACCAGCCCCGCGGCCAACGACCTGACATGCGCGCTGCTGCCCGCGCTGCCGCCGCCCAGCACTTGGACCGTATGCAGCTGTGTCACCCGCCAAGAATGCCAGCCCGTACGCACGTTCCGGCACCGTCCGGGCGACATGGCCGTGCCGGGGCCGGGACGCCCGGGCACGAGATCACTCACATGGGTGAACCCGCGATACGGCTGACCTCGTCCCCGTACGCAACTGCCGCGATCAGAGCCGCCGCGTGCAGGGCCAGTCCGGCGCGGCCGTTGCCCGCGACGATCGCGGTCCCGAGGGCCGCGCCCAGGGCGTGGGCCCCGGTGTCGCCGAGCATCGTGCGCTCACCCAGGTCCTCGGTGACGATCGCGGCCGCGGCCCCCAGGGGCGCCGCAGCGAGCGCGCCCGCGCTGCCGCGCCGCAGCAGACCGGGCGCGCCGATCCCGAGCACGGCGACAGCGGCCCGCCCCGGGGCGACGTCGACGAGGTTGACGAAGTGCGCCGCGCCGGCGATCACCACCCCGGCGAGCAGCTTGTCGACCGGCCGCTCCTTGAGCAGCGCACCCGCCGCGAGCCCCGCCGCCCCGATCCCGAACAGCTTCACCGCCCCGCTGGTCACCTCGCCCTGCCGGAGCGCGCCCAGATGCGCCCGGAACCCGCGCCGGTGGTCCCCCAGCATGTCGTCGTACGCACCGCAGGCTCCGGCCGCGACGACGGCGATCCCGGCCGCGCCCCGGGTCCGCGCGGGCACGGTGCCGAGCGCCGCCCCGACCACGGCGGCGGGGCCGGCGTAGAGGTCGACGGTGCGGCCCGCGTAGTTCTTGCGCTGCCACCGCGCCGGGTCACCGGGCGCACGCCTGCGCAGCGCCCCGTACACGGAGCGGGACGCTCCGAAGGCGGTCACGAACGCGGCAAGACGACTGCCGGACCCGGGGTTTCGCGATGCTGCCATACGCCCACCCTAGGCGGGCCGCACAGCTGGGGCCTCGCCCGCGAACAACCCACCGCGGTCAACCACCAACGCCCCCTGCCCACGACTCACCCGTCCGCCCGTGCCGTCGCCAGCAGTTCCTCCGCGTGCGCCCGCGCCGTCTCCGAATCCTCCTGGCCCGCCAGCATCCGCGAAAGCTCGCGCACCCTGTCCTCGCCCTCCAGGACCGTGACACCGCTTCGGGTCACCGAACCGTCGTTCGTCTTCTCGACCAGCAGCTGCCGGTCGGCGAACGCGGCCACCTGCGGCAGATGCGTGACCACGACCACCTGCGCCGTCTTGGCGAGCTTCGCGAGCCGCCGGCCGATCTCGACCGCCGCCTTGCCGCCCACGCCCGCGTCGACCTCGTCGAAGAGATACGTCGGCACCGGGTCGGTGCCCGCGAAGACGACCTCGACCGCGAGCATCACGCGCGAGAGTTCACCGCCCGATGCCCCCTTGGCGATCGGCCGGGGCGGTGCGCCCGGGTGGGGCGCCAGCAGCAGCTCGACCTCGTCGACGCCGGACGGCCCGTACGCCACCGCACGGCCGCCGACCTCGACCCCGTCGGGATCCTCGCTCTGGCGGATGTCGAAGGACACGCGCGCGTGCGGCATCGCGAGGGAGGCCAGCTCCTCGGTGACTGCTTCGGCGAACCGTGCCGCCGCCTCCGTACGCGCGTCGGTCAACGCCTGGGCCAGACCGGACAATTCACCCCGCAGCGCGTCCCGCTCCGCCGTCAGCTCGCCGATCCGGTCGTCGTCGCCCTCCAGCTCGATGAGCCGGGACGCGCCGTCCTCCGCCCAGGCCAGAACCGCATCGATACTCGCGCCGTACTTGCGGGTCAGCGCGGTAAGCGCCGCGCGCCGCTCCTCCACCGCGGCCAGCCGCAGCGGGTCGGCGTCCAGATTGTCCGCGTACCCGGCGAGTTCTCCCGCCACATCGCCGAGCAGGATGGAGATCTCGCCCATCCGGTCGGCGAGCGCGGCCAGCGCCGGATCGTGCGCGCGCACGGCGTCCAGCGCCCGCCCCGCACCCGCGACGAGCGTCGTCGCGTCCACGCCTTCCGGGTCCTCGGGGTTGCCCGCCAGCGCCGCATGCGCGACCGAAGCGGCGGACGCGAGCGCCTCGGCATGCCCGAGGCGCTCGGCCTCGGCGGCGAGTTCGGCATCCTCGCCCGCGCGCGGCTCGACGCCCGCGATCTCGTTCAGCCCGAAACGCAGCAGATCGGCTTCCTGCGCGCGCTCGCGGGCGCGCGTGGTCAGCTCGTCCAGCTCGGCGGAGACCGCGCGCAGCCGCCGGTACGCGGCCGTGTACTTGGCGAGCGGCCCGGTGACCGCGCCGCCCGCGTAACGGTCCAGCGCCTCTCGCTGCCGCGCGGGCCGCAGCAGCCCCTGCTGGTCGGTCTGGCCGTGTACGGCGACGAGCTCGTCGGCCAGCTCGGACAACATGCCGACCGGCACTGACCGCCCGCCGAGGTGGGCGCGCGAGCGCCCCTCCGCGGAGACGGTCCTGCTGATCAGCAGGGTGCCGTCGTCGAGTTCCGCACCTGCCTCCTCGGCCCGCAGCACGGCGGGGGCACCGGCGGGCACACCGATCCGCCCCTCCACCACCGCCGACTTGGCGCCGATCCGCACCAGGGCGGGGTCGGCGCGCCCGCCGAGCAGCAGCCCCAGGCTGGTGACGACCATGGTCTTGCCCGCGCCCGTCTCACCGGTCACCGCGGTGAAACCGGGGGACAGCTCGACGACCGCATCGTCGATGACCCCGAGTGACCGTATCCGCATCTCCTCCAACACGGACCTGACCATACGAGGTTTCCCCCGTCCGATGCGACGTCGGCCTGCCTCCCGGCACGGAATGAGAGGAAACCGGTGCCGATGCACCAGGCAGGGCGTCACTCCGCGGTACACGACTCGTTGACCGCACGGCTTCCCCGCGCAGGGGGAGATGATCCGGTCTTCTCCGTTTTGGACGAGGTCCGGATACATTGCTCCCCCGGCGGCTCCCCGCGCATACGGGACGGGCGCCCGGGCGGGCCCGGATCAGTGCGGCGCGCCGCGCCAACCCTGGACCGGCAGCGCGAACTTGGCGACCAGCCGGTCCGTGAAGGACGCATGGTGCAGTCGCGCCAGCCGTACCGGAACGGCCCCCCGCCGCACCTCCACCCGTGCAGCGGACGGCAGTTCGATCGTCCTGCGCCCGTCGCACCACAGCACCCCGTGCGGCGTGTTCCGCTGCACCTCCACGGCGAGCACCGACGTCGGCGAGGTCACCAGCGGCTTGGCGAACAGCGCGTGCGCGCTGATCGGCACCATCAGCAGCGCCTCGACCTCGGGCCACACCACCGGCCCGCCCGCCGAGAAGGCGTAGGCCGTCGAGCCGGTCGGCGTCGCGCAGACGATGCCGTCGCAGCCGAAGCCGGTCACCGGCCGGCCGTCGATCTCCAGGACGACCTCCAGCATCCGGTCGGGCGAGACCTTCTGCACGGCGGCCTCGTTCAGCGCCCAGTCGCGGTGCACGACATCGCCGTTGGTGCGCACGACCACATCGATGGTCATGCGCTCCTCGACCTCGTACGCCCGTCTGACCACCCGGTCGACGACCTTGTCGAGGTCGTCGCGCTCCGCCTCCGCGAGAAAGCCCACACGACCCAGGTTGACGCCGAGCATCGGCACCCCGGAGGCTCGCGCGAACTCGGCGCCGCGCAGCAGCGTCCCGTCCCCGCCGAGCACGATCAGCAGCTCACACCCGTCGAGTACGTCGGGGGTCGCCTCCTTCACGGTCCCGACGGACGGCGGCAGCGGCAGATCGACCGCCTCGGCCTCCAGTACGCGCACGCCCAGACCGTTGCGCAGCAATCCCTGTACGACGAGTTCGGCGCTGCGGATCGCCGCAGGCCGGCCGGTGTGCGCAAGCAGAAAAACGGTGCGCGCTGGTGTCGCTGCTGGTGTCGTTGTCAACGAGGTCCCTCCGCCACTGCACGGTCGACATCCGCCGGATCGAGCTCGGGCGCTCCGGCGCGAAGCCACAGAAAGTACTCGACATTCCCGGAGGGTCCCGGCAGCGGACTGGCCGTGACGCCGAGCACGCCGAGACCGAGCTCCGCCGCCCTGCCCGCCACGGCACGTACCGCCTCGGCGCGCAGCTCCGGGCTGCGTACGACGCCACCGCTGCCGAGGCGTTCCTTGCCCACCTCGAACTGCGGCTTGACCATGAGTACGAGGTCGGCGTCTGGAGCCGTGCACCGGACGAGCGCGGGCAGGACGAGGCCGAGCGGAATGAAGGAAAGGTCCCCCACCACCAGGTCCACCGCCTCACCGTCGATCGTCTCCAGCGTCAGCTCGCGGACATTGGTACGGTCCTTGACCGTCACGCGTTCATCACTCTGAAGAGACCAGGCGAGTTGGCCGTAACCGACGTCGACCGCCACCACCTGACGGGCGCCGGCCCGCAGCAGTACATCCGTGAAGCCACCGGTCGACGCGCCCGCGTCCAGTGCCCGCCGTCCCTCGACCTTCAGGCCGAGCGGTACGAAGGCCGCCAGCGCGCCGGCGAGCTTGTGTCCGCCGCGCGAGACGTAGCCGGGGTCACTGTCGTCGGCGGTGACGACGATGGCGGCGCTCTTCCCGACCTGGGTGGCGGGTTTCGTCGCGGTGTTGCCGCCGACGGTCACCCGCCCCGCGGCGATCAGCCGGCTCGCATGCTCGCGTGAGCGCGCGAGGTTGCGGCGTACCAGCTCGGCGTCGAGACGGAGGCGGGCCACTCCTGCCACGTTCGGTTCAGCTCCTGTAGTTGTACGGGGGTGACGGCGAGGGTCCCTGGGGCGCAGGGGCCGGGCGTGCGTCGAGCGCGGTCAGCGCGTCACGCAGCCCCCGGTGTACATCCTCGTACACCTCGAGGTGTCCGTCCGCCGGGAGGTGGTCGGCGTCGGCGAGGCGCTCCAGGCGGGCGTCCACGTCGGCATTGCCGGTGGGCACGCGCGGCACGCCGATGGGCGCGGGCGCGGCGGGTTCGTACGCCTGCGGGCCCGGGGCGTGGACCTCGTGGGCTTCCTGGGCCCCGTGGGCTTCCTGGGCCTCCGGGGCGCGGATCTCCTGCTCCGGGATCTCCTGGCCCTGGACCTGTGAGCCGTGGACCTGGGGGCCCTGGACCTGTGGGCCCGGCATCGAGTCGCTCATGCCCAGACGCTACCGCGAAGCCCTGAGGTACCGTCGATCACGATGGCGACGATGGAAGAGTGCCGCAGCGCGCTCCACAAACTCTCGGACAACCTGGCACAGGCGGACGGCGACGTGCGCGGCGCGGCAGCGCTCGACCGTTCGCTCAGCTGCCACATCAAGGACCTGGACATCACCTTCACCGGCCGTCTCGACGACGGCCGGATCGAGGTGACCGACACCCTCCAGGGCCCCCCGCGCGACAGGGCGCAGATCCGCCTCGCGATGACCGGCGACGACCTGGTGGCGATGGTGAACGGCGAGCTGAACTTCGCGAAGGCCTGGGCCTCGGGCCGGGTCAGGCTCGAGGCCGGCTTCCGCGATCTGCTGCGCCTCAGGACGCTGCTGTAGACACTTCCGTGGCGCCGGAAACCGCGCCGGACGCTGCTGTGGCGCCGCGCCTGCGGGCCGCCGGTACCACCAGTGGCGTCCCGGACTCGGGGTCGTCGATGACCTGGCTCTTCACCCCGAAGACGTGCTCCACCAGCTCGGCGGTGACCACGTCGGCGGGCGCGCCCTCGGCGACGACCGCGCCCTCGCGCAGCGCGATGAGGTGCGTGGCGTAACGGGCGGCATGGTTGAGGTCGTGCAGTACGGCCACGAGCGTGCGCCCCTGCGTCTCGTGCAGCTCGGCGCAGAGATCGAGCACCTCCAACTGGTGCTGGATGTCAAGGAAGGTCGTGGGCTCGTCGAGCAGCAGCAGCGGGGTCTGCTGGGCCAACGCCATCGCGATCCACACCCGCTGCCGCTGCCCGCCGGAGAGTTCGTCGACATAGCGCTCGGCCAGCTCGCCGACTCCGGTCGCGGCCATCGACTCCTCGACGATCCGCTCGTCCTCGGGCGACCACTGGCGCAGCAGTCCCTGATGCGGATAGCGGCCGCGCGCGACCAGGTCGGCGACCGTGATCCCGTCCGGCGCGATCGACGACTGCGGCAGCAGGCCCAGCGTTCTGGCGACCTTCTTCGCGGGCAGCGAGTGGATGGTCTGCCCATCCAGCAGGACCCGGCCCTGGGACGGCTTGAGCATCCGGGAGAGGGCACGCAGCAGCGTCGACTTGCCACAGGCGTTGGGGCCGACGATCACCGTGAAGGAGTTGTCGGGGATCTCCACCGAGAGGTTCTCGGCGATGACGCGCTGGTCGTAGCCGAGGGTGACCGATTCCGCGGTGAGGCGCTGCATGGTGGTCGTACTCCTGGATTCGGGGTTCTCGGGCATCGCGGGGATCGCGGGGATCGCGGGGATCGCGGGGATCGCGGGGATCGCGGGGATCGCGGGGATCGCGGGGCTCATATGCGTCCCGCCTTGCGTTCGGTGACCAGCAGCCAGAGCAGATAGCAGCCGCCGAGCACCCCGGTCACCACGCCCACCGGCAACTGGCGCTCGCCGAAGGCGCTGCTGGCGACCCAGTCGGCGACCAGCAGCAGAGCCGCGCCCATCAGCGTGGCCGCGGCCAGGTTCGGCCCCGGCGACCGGGTCAGCCGGCGGGCGAGCTGCGGCGCGCTCAGCGCGACGAAGGCGATCGGCCCGGCGGCCGATGTGGCGACCGAGACGAGCAGGACTCCCGAGGCCATCAGCACCAAGCGCGTGCGCTCGACGGGCGCCCCCAGTGCGTATGCGGCGTCGTCGCCCATCTCCAGCATCCGCAGCGGTCTTCCGTAGCAGATGACGAGCGGTACGAGGACACCGAAGACCCCGAGCAGCGGCCAGACCTGGGCCCAGTCGCGGCCGTCGAGCGAACCGGTCATCCACAGCGTGGCCCGGGTGGCGTCGACCAGGCTGGCTTTGGTGAGCAGATAGTGGATCGTGGCCGTGAGCATGGCGGCGATGCCGATGCCGACCAGGACCAGCCGATACCCGTGCACGCCGCGCTTCCACGCCAGCGCATAGACCGCGATACCGGTCGCGAGTCCGCCGACGGTCGCGCCGCCCGCCACGGCCCACGCCCCTCCGTGGAAGAGGACGATCACGCTGAGCGCGCCGACGGCCGCGCCCTGTCCGAAGCCGATCACATCCGGACTGCCCAGCGGATTGCGGGAGATGGACTGGAAGATCGCGCCGCTCAGCGCGAGCGAGGCGCCGACGAGCAGTCCGACGAGCGCCCGCGGCAGCCGCAGGTCCTGGACGATGAACTCCTGCGCGGGCGTGCCGTTCCCGAGGAGCGTGGCGATGACCTCGCCGGGCGGGATCGGGAAGTCGCCGCTGCCGATCAGGAGGACCGCGGCGCCCACTGCCCCTGCGGTCAGCAGCAGTACGACGACGGCCGTCCGGGGATCGACGCGCAGGGAGAGACCGCCGGGGGTGCGTATCGCTTTCACGGGCTTCACGGCATTCACAGCCTTCGCGGCATGCGCAGCCTTCACGTCATTCACAGCTGGGCCATCCTCTTGCGGCGTACGAGCTGGATGAAGACGGGCCCGCCGATGAGCGCGGTGACAATGCCGACCTGCAGCTCGGAGGGGCGGGTGACGACCCGGCCGACGACATCGGCGCCCAGCAGCAGCACGGGTGACAGGACGGTGGCGTACGGCAGGATCCATCGCATGTCGGGTCCGGTGATGGTGCGTACGAGGTGCGGGATCATCAGCCCGATGAAGACGATGGGCCCGCAGGCGGCGGTCGCGGCCCCGCACAGCAGCGTGACGGTGAGCATCGCCAGTGCGCGCGTGCGGTTGAGATGCGCGCCGAGCGCGCGGGCGGTGTCCTCGCCCATCTCCATGGCGTTGAGCGACCGCGCGAGCAGCAGCGCGAGCACCGTGCCGATGCCGATGAACGGCGCGATCCTGCCGATGGTGCCCATGTCGGCCGAGGCCAGCGAGCCGACCGTCCAGAAGCGCAGTCGGTCGAGCGCGGCCGCGTCCAGCAGCTGTACGGCGTTGATGTAGCCGTAGAGCGCGGCGGTGGCCGCGGTCCCGGCGAGCGCGAGTCGTACCGGAGTCGCGCCCCTGCTGCCGCCGAGTATGTACACGAGCACGGAGACGACGGCGGCGCCGAGGAACGCGAACCACACATATCCGGTGAGCGATGTGACGCCGAGGAAGCTGATGGCGGAGACGACGGCGGCCGATGCTCCCGCGTTGACGCCGAGCAGTCCCGGTTCGGCGAGCGGGTTGCGGGTGAGCGCCTGCATCACCGCGCCCGAGAGCCCGAGGGCGGCACCGACGATGAGCCCGAGCAGGGTCCGTGGCACTCGCACATCGTGGACAATCACGTCATTTCCGACGCCCGTGTTGTGGAACAGGCCGTGCCACACGTCGGAGAGCGGTATGTACTTGGCGCCGACGGCGATGCTCGCGGCGCAGACGAGCAGCAGGACGCCGAGGGACACCAGCAGCCCGGTGGCGCGCAGGGCATGGCGCTTCCGGGACACAGGTGCGGATATCGGCTCCGCGCTCTGTTCGGGGGGACTGTCGACCAACACCAGGTTAGGTTAGCCTACCCTCCCATCGCTCCTCGCTTAAGGAAGTCCCCTTCCCTCGATGAGGGAAGACTTCTACGCGACTCGTGCCGAGGGCCGGGGGCTACAACCCCAGCCGGGACAGCGCCTTGCCCGCGTCCAGCGTGCACCCGCCGTCCCCGGCCTGCGTCCAGGCCGCCGCACACAACGCCCGCAGCCCGTCCAGCGGTTCGCCCTCGCCCTCCAGCGCAAGCCCGTCGTCACGCACGGACGCGGTCCACCCACCGCACCCGAACCCGCCGTCCACCTCGGCCACTTCGGGCTGCCCGGTCAGCATCCCGCGCAGATCCGCGTCCACATAGGTCGGCCGGTACTCGGGCCGCGCGGCCACCAGCTGCGCCCCGTCGGTCACCCCGGTCAGTACGAGCAACGAGTCCACGCCCCCGTTGAACGCGCCCTCGATGTCCGTGTCCAGTCGGTCCCCCACCACCAGCGGCTTCCGGGCCCCCGTCCGCAGGATCGTCTCCTTGTGCATCGGCGGCAGCGGCTTCCCCGCCACCTGCGGCTCCGCCCCCGTCGCTATCCGTACGACCTCCACGGCCGCACCGTTGCCGGGCGCGATCCCGCGCGCACTGGGAATCGTCAGATCGGTGTTGGACGCAAACCACGGCACCCCCCGCGCGATCGCATAACAGGCCTCCGCGAACCGCCCCCACGCCAGATCCGGCCCGCCGTACCCCTGCACCACCGCAGCCGGGTCGTCGTCGGCGGACTCCACCGGCACCAGGCCGCGCTCGCGCAGCGCGACACGCAACCCGTCCCCGCCGACCACCAGCACCCGGGACCCGGCCGGCACCTGCTCGGAGATCAACCGGGCGACCGCCTGCGCGGAGTTGATGACATCCGCCGCAACGGTCGGCACACCCAGCTCGGTGATGTGCGCGGCCACGGACTCCGGCGGCCGCAGCGCGTTGTTCGTGACATACGCGAGGTGCATCCCGCCCGCGCGCGCCGTCAGCAGCGAGTCCACGGCGTGCGCGATCGCCTCACCACCCGCGTACACCACACCGTCCAGGTCCAGCAGCGCCGTGTCGTACGCCTCACTGAGCGCCGTCGCGCTTCCGCTCGGCCGGTTCCTGCTCTGCTGGCTCATTCGATTCCGCTCCTCGCTGAGTGCCACTCCCCCGATCATCTCTCATGCCCGCTCCCCACATACGATGCACAAATGAACAACGAAGGTCCCGCGGCCAATGACGGTCTGCACCTGATCCCGTTCCGTGGACTGCGCTATGTCCCCGAGCGGGTCGGCAGCCTCGCCGCCGTGACCTCGCCGCCGTACGACGTCGTCGTCAGGCCCGACGGCCTGCACCACCTGGAGTCGGCGGACCCCTACAACATCGTCCGGCTGATCCTCCCGCAGGCGAACACCGCGGGCGCACGTAACCAGCAGGCTGCCGAGACCCTCACCCGCTGGCTCGACGAGGGCATCCTGGCCGCGGACCCCGAGCCGGCGCTCTATGTGTACGAGCAGCGCCAGGGCGACATCCTGCAGCGCGGCATCATCGGCGCGCTCGCCCTGTCCGAGCCGTCCGAGGGCGTCGTCCTGCCCCATGAGGACGTGATGCCGCACATCGTGGCGGACCGCGCGGCACTGATGCGCACCACTGCCGCCAACCTCGAACCGCTGCTGCTCACCTATCGCAGCATGGGCAACGAGTCCGGCGCGACCGCCGTCATCGAACGCACCGTCCTGCGCGCCCCTCTCCTGTCCACCACCACGGAGGACGGCTTCGACCACCGCCTGTGGTCGGTGACGGACCCCGGCGACCTGGCGGAGATCCGTGCGGACCTGTCCGACCGTCAGGCGCTGATCGCCGACGGCCACCACCGCTGGGCGACGTATCTGCGGCTGCGCACCGAGCACCCCTCGTCCAGCCCCTGGGGCTACGGCCTCGTACTGCTGATCGACACCGCCCGCTATCCGCTCCGGGTCCGCGCCATCCACCGGCTGCTGCACCGCCTCCCGGTTGCCGACGCGCTCTCCGCCCTGCGCGGCTCCTTCCGCGTCCAGCGCCTGGACACCCCGCTGCCGCAGGCCCTGGAGGCCCTCGGGCACGCGGCCGCCGAGGGGAACGCCTTCCTGCTCGCGGGCGACGGCGCGTTCCATCTGATCGACCGCCCGGACCCGGAGCTGCTGTCCCGTACGGTGCGCCGCGACCGCCCCGAGGCCTGGCGCACGCTCGACGCAACGGTCCTCCACTCGACGCTTCTGGACCAGATCTGGCGGATCCCGGACACCCCGGAGCACATCGCATACATCCACGACACGGGGGCGGCCGTAACCCAGGCCGAACGCCACGGCAGCACGGCGGTGTTGATGCATCCGGTACGGGAGGAAGTCGTACGGGATCTCGCGCGCGAGGGTGTCACGATGCCCCGCAAGTCCACGTCCTTCGGCCCGAAGCCGGCGACGGGCCTGGTGCTGAGAAGCCTGACGGTGGACTGACACGGAATTCCGGACATACGAAAGGGCGGCACCCATCGTGGGTGCCGCCCTTTGCGCTACTGGCTACTCGCCCTTGCCGGACTCGTCGGCCTCGTCGGCTTCATCGGCCTCGTCGCCCTCATGCGCTTCGTCGATGGCGTCGACGAACTCCACGCCATCCAGCTCGGCGAGCCGGTCCGAGGCGTCCGTGGCCCCGTCCTTGTCGGCTTCCAGCGCCTTGGCGAACCACTCGCGTGCCTCGTCCTCACGCCCGGCCGCAAGCAGCGCATCCGCGTACGCGTAACGCAGCCGCGCGGTCCACGGCTGGACGGAGTTGGACGCCAACTCGGGGCTCTGCAAGGTCACGATGGCGGCGTCGAGCTGCCCCATGTCCCTGCGCGCACCGGCCGCGACCAGCCGCATCTCGACCTGCCCGGCCTTGTCGAGCTTCTGCACCTCGGGCTCACCGGCCATCGCCATCGCCCGCTCGGGGCGCCCGAGTCCGCGCTCGCAGTCGGCCATCACGGGCCACAGCTCGACGCTCCCGGTCATCCGCCGGGCCGCCCGGAACTCGGCCAGCGCCTCGGAGTACTTCTGCGTCGCGTACGCGGCGAAGCCCGCGGCCTCGCGCACAGCCGCCACACGCGAGGCGAGCCGCAGCGCGACCTTGGAGTACGCGTACGCCTGCTCGGGGTCCTCGTCGATCAGATTGGCGACCATGACGAGGTTCTTGGCGACATCCTCGGCGAGGCCCTTCGGCAAGCTCTGCAGTTCCTGCCGTACGTCCTTGTCGATCTCCTCGCCCGTGACGTCCTCGGGAATCGGCAGCCGCTTGATCGGCTCGCGGTCCCCACGGTCACGGTCGTCACGACGGCCGTAGCCACCGCGGTCGTCACGAGACCCGCGGTATCCACCACGGTCGCGGTCGTCACGACGCCCGTCACGACGGTCGTCCCGCTGTCCGCGGTCATCACGCGGCCCGCGGTACCCACCACGGTCGCGGTCACGGTCGCGGTCGTCACGGCGTCCGTAGCTGCTGCCACCGCCGCTGGGGCGTCCGCCGCGGTCGTCGTCGCGCCGCGGTCCGCTCGGCCGCTCGTCACGACGGCCGTAACCACCGCCGGAGCGGTCATCACGCCGGAAGCCACCGCCACCGCTGCCACCGCCGCTGGGACGGGAACCGTAACCGCCACCGCCACTGGGACGAGAACCGTAACCGCCGCCGCCGCTGCCACCGCCGGAGGGACGGGAGCCGTAACCGCCACCGCCGCTGGGACGACCACCGCGGTCGTCACGCTGACCGCGGTACCCACCGCGATCCCGGTCGTCATCCCGACGCGGCCCACGGTCCCGGTCATCACGACGGTCGTCCCGCTGACCGCGGTCATCACGCGGCCCGCGGTCATCACGCGGCCCGCGGTACCCACCACGGTCGCGGTCACGGTCGTCACGGCGGAATCCTCCACCACTGCCACCGGGGCGAGACCCGCGGTCGTCGCGGGAGCCGCGGTATCCACCACGGTCGTCGTCGCGTCGGAAGGACGGACGGTCGTCGCGGCGGTCATCACGCTTGTCGTCACGGCGTCCGTAGTTGCCGCCACCGCCGCTGGGGCGTCCGCCGCGGTCGTCGTCGCGCCGCGGTCCGCTCGGCCGCTCGTCACGACGGCCGTAACCACCGCCGCTGCCACCGCCGGAGCGGTCATCACGCCGGAAGCCACCGCCGCCGCTGCCACCGCCGGAGGGACGAGAGCCGTAACCGCCACCGCCGCTGGGACGAGAACCGTAACCGCCACCGCCGCTGGGACGAGAACCGTAACCGCCACCGCCGCTGGGACGAGAACCGTAACCACCGCCGCCGCTGGGACGACCACCGCGGTCGTCACGCTGACCCCGGTACCCACCGCGATCCCGGTCGTCATCCCGACGCGGCCCACGGTCCCGGTCATCACGACGGTCGTCCCGCTGACCGCGGTCATCACGCGGCCGGCGGTACCCACCACGGTCGCGGTCGCGATCGTCACGGCGCCCGTAGCCGCCACCACTGGGGCGTCCGCCCCGGTCGCCACCGTCCCTACGACGCGGCTCGCGCTCCGGACGATCGTCGGGAGAGTTGGTGGACATGGGGGTAACTCCTGTCTTCGGCTACTGCAGCCATTCTTGCGCAGCCGGCCATCGGACGCGCTTCGGAAAAGTGAGCAAAATAAAAAAGGACCCGTGGCCCAGCGTGAACGCTGGACCACGGGTCCTTGAAAGATTGTTCGGCGGCGTCCTACTCTCCCACAGGGTCCCCCCTGCAGTACCATCGGCGCTGAAAGGCTTAGCTTCCGGGTTCGGAATGTAACCGGGCGTTTCCCTAACGCAATGACCACCGAAACCCTATCGGGCTCTAGCGAACAAGCACACTCTTCAATTAAGTAATGAAACTTGTACTGGTTCAACCGGTGCGACTGTTCGCAACCCGGGAACCACACAGTGGACGCGAGCAACTGAGGACAAGCCCTCGGCCTATTAGTACCAGTCAGCTCCACCCCTTACAGGGCTTCCACATCTGGCCTATCAACCCAGTCGTCTACTGGGAGCCTTAACCCCTCAAAGGGGGTGGGAGTCCTCATCTCGAAGCAGGCTTCCCGCTTAGATGCTTTCAGCGGTTATCCTTTCCGAACGTAGCCAACCAGCCATGCCCTTGGCAGGACAACTGGCACACCAGAGGTTCGTCCGTCCCGGTCCTCTCGTACTAGGGACAGCCCTTCTCAAGACTCCTACGCGCACAGCGGATAGGGACCGAACTGTCTCACGACGTTCTAAACCCAGCTCGCGTACCGCTTTAATGGGCGAACAGCCCAACCCTTGGGACCGACTCCAGCCCCAGGATGCGACGAGCCGACATCGAGGTGCCAAACCATCCCGTCGATATGGACTCTTGGGGAAGATCAGCCTGTTATCCCCGGGGTACCTTTTATCCGTTGAGCGACGGCGCTTCCACAAGCCACCGCCGGATCACTAGTCCCGACTTTCGTCCCTGCTCGACCCGTCGGTCTCACAGTCAAGCTCCCTTGTGCACTTACACTCAACACCTGATTGCCAACCAGGCTGAGGGAACCTTTGGGCGCCTCCGTTACCCTTTGGGAGGCAACCGCCCCAGTTAAACTACCCATCAGACACTGTCCCTGATCCGGATCACGGACCCAGGTTAGACATCCAGCACGACCAGAGTGGTATTTCAACGACGACTCCACCTGAACTGGCGTCCAAGCTTCACAGTCTCCCACCTATCCTACACAAGCCGAACCGAACACCAATATCAAACTGTAGTAAAGGTCCCGGGGTCTTTCCGTCCTGCTGCGCGAAACGAGCATCTTTACTCGTAGTGCAATTTCACCGGGCCTATGGTTGAGACAGTCGAGAAGTCGTTACGCCATTCGTGCAGGTCGGAACTTACCCGACAAGGAATTTCGCTACCTTAGGATGGTTATAGTTACCACCGCCGTTTACTGGCGCTTAAGTTCTCAGCTTCGCCACACCGAAATGTGACTAACCGGTCCCCTTAACGTTCCAGCACCGGGCAGGCGTCAGTCCGTATACATCGCCTTACGGCTTCGCACGGACCTGTGTTTTTAGTAAACAGTCGCTTCTCGCTGGTCTCTGCGGCCACCCCCAGCTCACCGAGTAAACCGGATCACCAGTGATGGCCCCCCTTCTCCCGAAGTTACGGGGGCATTTTGCCGAGTTCCTTAACCATAGTTCACCCGAACGCCTCGGTATTCTCTACCTGACCACCTGAGTCGGTTTAGGGTACGGGCCGCCATGAAACTCGCTAGAGGCTTTTCTCGACAGCATAGGATCATCCACTTCACCACAATCGGCTCGGCATCAGGTCTCAGACTATGTGCAGGGCGGATTTGCCTACCCTGCGTCCTACACCCTTACCCCGGGACAACCACCGCCCGGGCTGGACTACCTTCCTGCGTCACCCCATCGCTTACCTACTACCACCTTGGACCGGCGGCTCCACCACTCCCCTTCACCCGAAGGCTCCAGGACGGCTTCACGGCCTTAGCATTAATGGGCTCGATACTGGGCGTTTCAAAGCGGGTACCGGAATATCAACCGGTTGTCCATCGACTACGCCTGTCGGCCTCGCCTTAGGTCCCGACTTACCCTGGGCAGATCAGCTTGACCCAGGAACCCTTAGTCAATCGGCGCACACGTTTCTCACGTGTGTATCGCTACTCATGCCTGCATTCTCACTCGTGAACCGTCCACAACTCGCTTCCGCGGCTGCTTCACCCGGCACACGACGCTCCCCTACCCATCCCAGCGGGCGTTGGCCCTCATGCTGGAATGACACGACTTCGGCGGTACGCTTGAGCCCCGCTACATTGTCGGCGCGGAATCACTTGACCAGTGAGCTATTACGCACTCTTTCAAGGGTGGCTGCTTCTAAGCCAACCTCCTGGTTGTCTCTGCGACTCCACATCCTTTCCCACTTAGCGTACGCTTAGGGGCCTTAGTCGATGCTCTGGGCTGTTTCCCTCTCGACCATGGAGCTTATCCCCCACAGTCTCACTGCCGCGCTCTCACTTACCGGCATTCGGAGTTTGGCTAAGGTCAGTAACCCGGTAGGGCCCATCGCCTATCCAGTGCTCTACCTCCGGCAAGAAACACACGACGCTGCACCTAAATGCATTTCGGGGAGAACCAGCTATCACGGAGTTTGATTGGCCTTTCACCCCTAACCACAGGTCATCCCCCAGGTTTTCAACCCTGGTGGGTTCGGTCCTCCACGAAGTCTTACCTCCGCTTCAACCTGCCCATGGCTAGATCACTCCGCTTCGGGTCTTGAGCGCGCTACTGAATCGCCCTGTTCGGACTCGCTTTCGCTACGGCTTCCCCACACGGGTTAACCTCGCAACACACCGCAAACTCGCAGGCTCATTCTTCAAAAGGCACGCAGTCACGACTGTTGCTCCGAAGAACAACAGCGACGCTCCCACGGCTTGTAGGCACACGGTTTCAGGTACTATTTCACTCCGCTCCCGCGGTACTTTTCACCATTCCCTCACGGTACTATCCGCTATCGGTCACCAGGGAATATTTAGGCTTAACGGGTGGTCCCGCCAGATTCACACGGGATTTCTCGGGCCCCGTGCTACTTGGGTGTCTCTCAAACGAGCCGCTGATGTTTCAGCTACGGGGGTCTTACCCTCTACGCCGGACCTTTCGCATGTCCTTCGCCTACATCAACGGTTTCTGACTCGTCTCACAGCCGGCAGACCGTGAAAGAGAGATCCCACAACCCCGCATGCGCAACCCCTGCCGGGTATCACACGCATACGGTTTGGCCTCATCCGGTTTCGCTCGCCACTACTCCCGGAATCACGGTTGTTTTCTCTTCCTGAGGGTACTGAGATGTTTCACTTCCCCTCGTTCCCTCCACACTGCCTATGTGTTCAGCAGCGGGTGACAGCCCATGACGACTGCCGGGTTTCCCCATTCGGAAACCCCCGGATCAAAGCCTGGTTGACGGCTCCCCGGGGACTATCGTGGCCTCCCACGTCCTTCATCGGTTCCTGGTGCCAAGGCATCCACCGTGCGCCCTTAAAAACTTGGCCACAGATGCTCGCGTCCACTGTGCAGTTCTCAAGCAACGACCAGCCACCCACCACCCCCGCCCTGAGGCAGAGTTCACTGGGGCCGGCATCACGAAGGGCGAGCTCACGCTCGCACCCTCAGACACCCAACAGCGCGCCCGGCACGACCAGTCGAAGACTCACGTTCCACGCCGAAGCAGTACTAGTGATCCCAACCAACCGTGCCGAATAGTCAACGTTCCACCCATGAGCAACCAGCACCGGACACTCGCCGGTGTTCTGGCCCCTGGACCGGCAGAGCCGGCCTAGAAGTGCTCCTTAGAAAGGAGGTGATCCAGCCGCACCTTCCGGTACGGCTACCTTGTTACGACTTCGTCCCAATCGCCAGTCCCACCTTCGACAGCTCCCTCCCACAAGGGGTTGGGCCACCGGCTTCGGGTGTTACCGACTTTCGTGACGTGACGGGCGGTGTGTACAAGGCCCGGGAACGTATTCACCGCAGCAATGCTGATCTGCGATTACTAGCAACTCCGACTTCATGGGGTCGAGTTGCAGACCCCAATCCGAACTGAGACCGGCTTTTTGAGATTCGCTCCGCCTCGCGGCATCGCAGCTCATTGTACCGGCCATTGTAGCACGTGTGCAGCCCAAGACATAAGGGGCATGATGACTTGACGTCGTCCCCACCTTCCTCCGAGTTGACCCCGGCAGTCTCCTGTGAGTCCCCATCACCCCGAAGGGCATGCTGGCAACACAGAACAAGGGTTGCGCTCGTTGCGGGACTTAACCCAACATCTCACGACACGAGCTGACGACAGCCATGCACCACCTGTATACCGACCACAAGGGGGGCACTATCTCTAATGCTTTCCGGTATATGTCAAGCCTTGGTAAGGTTCTTCGCGTTGCGTCGAATTAAGCCACATGCTCCGCTGCTTGTGCGGGCCCCCGTCAATTCCTTTGAGTTTTAGCCTTGCGGCCGTACTCCCCAGGCGGGGAACTTAATGCGTTAGCTGCGGCACCGACGACGTGGAATGTCGCCAACACCTAGTTCCCAACGTTTACGGCGTGGACTACCAGGGTATCTAATCCTGTTCGCTCCCCACGCTTTCGCTCCTCAGCGTCAGTAATGGCCCAGAGATCCGCCTTCGCCACCGGTGTTCCTCCTGATATCTGCGCATTTCACCGCTACACCAGGAATTCCGATCTCCCCTACCACACTCTAGCTAGCCCGTATCGACTGCAGACCCGGGGTTAAGCCCCGGGCTTTCACAACCGACGTGACAAGCCGCCTACGAGCTCTTTACGCCCAATAATTCCGGACAACGCTTGCGCCCTACGTATTACCGCGGCTGCTGGCACGTAGTTAGCCGGCGCTTCTTCTGCAGGTACCGTCACTTTCGCTTCTTCCCTGCTGAAAGAGGTTTACAACCCGAAGGCCGTCATCCCTCACGCGGCGTCGCTGCATCAGGCTTTCGCCCATTGTGCAATATTCCCCACTGCTGCCTCCCGTAGGAGTCTGGGCCGTGTCTCAGTCCCAGTGTGGCCGGTCGCCCTCTCAGGCCGGCTACCCGTCGTCGCCTTGGTAGGCCATCACCCCACCAACAAGCTGATAGGCCGCGGGCTCATCCTTCACCGCCGGAGCTTTCAACCCCCCGAGATGCCTCGGAAGGTGGTATCCGGTATTAGACCCCGTTTCCAGGGCTTGTCCCAGAGTGAAGGGCAGATTGCCCACGTGTTACTCACCCGTTCGCCACTAATCCACCCCGAAGGGCTTCATCGTTCGACTTGCATGTGTTAAGCACGCCGCCAGCGTTCGTCCTGAGCCAGGATCAAACTCTCCATGAATGTTTTCCCGTCATCGGGATGAACACCACAAGAGCGGAACAACCAGTCGGAATAAGACCGGTCGTTCACAGCGTCCTCGCTGTGTCAATGCCTACCCGCCACACAGGCCGGTAGGACTTTCAAAGGAACCTCGAACCTGCCGAAACAGGCCGGGGTATCAACATATCTGGCGTTGACTTTTGGCACGCTGTTGAGTTCTCAAGGAACGGACGCTTCCTTCGTACTCACCCACAGAACACTCTCTGGGGCTTTCCTCCGGGCGCTTCCCTTCGGTCTTGCGTTTCCAACCTTACCAGACTCTTTTTCCGTTCCGTTTCCGGTGTGGAATTCGAATCCAGCGGCCGTTGGAGAGCCTTTTGCCTTTCGGCGTGATCACTACTTTAGCCGATTCCCGGACCGACTCATAATCGAGTCATAAGGCTTGAATTTCGGCATGCCGAAATCACACCCGGTGGGGTTCGTCGTAAGGAGTGGATGGCCACTTCGGGTTGCCGAATGGCAGGGCCCGTTTCAAGCGGCTCGGGCTACGTTAGGCGTCCCGCCCAGCCGAGTCAAGTTGCCCTGCGGCGCGGAGCATGGGCCCGGTACGGGCTCACCGTATGGTCGCCGTCGATCCAGAAGCGCCAAGGGTGGTGGGCGCCGTCGCCCCCCACTCCCGTGCGGGGGCCATTGCGCACCAGGTCAGCGGCGGGCGGGGTACCGATCAGTAGGGACAGTGGGGCGTCGTCGCCGATGCAGAGGTCGGTGCCGTTCAGGGCGCGGTCGACGTCCAGTGCCGTGGCCAGGCGGGCCGGGCCTTTGGCCAGTTCCTTGTCGTAGCGGGCCGAGAGTCGACGTTTACGGGCGAGATCCGCGCCTACCTGGATCTCGCCGGCCCGCAGCAGGATCCCGCTCGCCGTGCCCTCCGAGCCGCACACCACATTGAGGCAGTGCCACATGCCATAGGTGAAGTAGACGTAGGCGTGGCCCGGCGGGCCGAACATCACGTCGTTGCGTGCCGTGCGGCCGCGGTAGGCGTGGGAGCCGGGGTCGAGCTCGCCCGCGTACGCCTCCACTTCGGTAAGGCGCAACTCGATGGGTCCGTCGTCGGTGAGGCGTGCCAGGGTGCAGCCAAGGAGCTCGGGAGCGACCTCCAGTACTGGGCGGTCGAAGAACTCCCGGGACAGCGGCGTACGGTCGGGGCTCTCGATCATGGCGTCCGAGGGTACCTGGGAACCGGCTACGGTCGTCGCGCGTATGTAGAGGTCGGAACCAAGAAGGAGTGAAACATGGGCTTCAAGAAGCTGCTTGCCAGTTTGGGTGCCGGCGGTGCTTCCGTGGAGACGGAGCTGACCGAGGCGAACGTCGTGCCTGGCGGTGTCGTCCAGGGCGAGGTACGCATCCAGGGCGGCTCGGTGGACCAGCAGATCGAGGGGCTCTCCGTCGGTCTGCAGGCGCGGGTCGAGGTCGAGGGTGGTGACCAGGAGGTCAAGCAGGACATCGAGTTCACCAAGCAGCGGCTGGGCGGTGCGTTCGAGGTGAAGGCCGGGGCGGTGCACGTGGTGCCGTTCGGTCTTGAGATTCCGTGGGAGACCCCGGTCACCAGCATCGCGGGGCAGCAGCTGCGCGGGATGAACATCGGTGTGACGACGGAACTGGAGATCGCGCGGGCCGTGGACTCGGGCGACCTGGACCCGATCAGTGTGCACCCGCTGCCGTCGCAGCAGGCCATCCTCGACGCCTTCATCCAGCTGGGCTTCCGCTTCAAGAGCGCGGACATGGAGCGCGGGCACATCCGTGGGACGAGGCAGCGGCTGCCGTTCTACCAGGAGATCGAGTTCTTCCCGCCGCAGCAGTACCGCGGGCTGAACCAGGTTGAGCTGACCTTCGTCGCGGACGACCGCGAGATGGACGTCATCCTCGAGATGGACAAGAAGCCGGGGCTGTTCAGCGAGGGCAGTGACTCGTACAAGGCCTTCCAGGTGGGGCACCACACCTTCCAGTCGACCGATTGGGCTGCTTACCTCAACCAGTGGCTCGCGGATGTCGGCGGGCGTCGCAACTGGCTCTAGGTCCATGGGGTTTGGGGCCTGGGGCGGCGCCTCGGTGCGTGCGCCGCGGGCTCTAGGCTCGGATCCGGCAGAGCAAGAAAGCCAGGCAGCAGGACGGACGAATCGGAGGTTCAGACGTGACCGAGCTCATGCGGGCGCCGCTTCCGCACGACTTTCATCCGGCGGTGCCGTTGTTCACGGTGGTGAGCGACGACATCGCGCCGGGGTCGGTGCTGAAGGACGCCCAGGTCTACGCGGCGGGCAACACCTCGCCGCAGCTGCGGTGGGAGGGTTTCCCGGCGGAGACCAAGAGCTTCGCCGTGACGTGCTTCGATCCCGATGCGCCCACGGGCAGCGGGTTCTGGCACTGGGTGCTCTTCGACATCCCGGCGTCGGTCACGGAGCTGCCCGCGGGTGCCGGCAGCGGGAAGTTCGAGGGGTTGCCCGAGGGCGCCGTTCAGGTCCGTAACGACTACGGGTCGAAGGACTTCGGCGGCGCCGCTCCCCCGGCCGGTGAGAACCACCGCTACGTCTTCACGGTGTACGCGGTGGACAGCGAGAAGCTGGGCCCCGACGCGGATGTGTCGCCCGCGGTGGTGGGCTTCAATCTGCGGTTCCACACCCTGGCGCGTGCGCAGCTCATCGGGGAGTACGAAGGTCCTTCGAAGAGCTGATCGTTCGTTTGTTGTTTGCCCTGCCCTGGTCTTGGAGAGATCAGGGCAGGGCATCTTTTATTGCGTTGTCCATCTCGGCGCGCCCGGCCAAAGTTGATCCAAGCCCAAGGCCCGCAACGGGCTGGGCCGGCGAACGGGAGGTGGGCGAGATGCGTGACACGCTGGTGCTGAATGCGAGCTTCGAGCCGCTGTCGACGGTGACACTCAACCGTGCGGTGGTTCTGGTTCTGCAGGACAAGGCCGTCGTCGAGCAGGCCCACCCCGGACTCCGTATGCGTGCCGCGGCTGTCGATCTTCCGGTGCCCCAGGTGATCAGGCTCTGCCGCTATGTACGGGTGCCGTTCCGAAGACAGGCTCCGTGGTCGAGGCGGGGTGTGCTGGTACGGGACCAGCACCGGTGTGCGTACTGCGGGAAGCGCGCCACGACCGTGGACCATGTTGTGCCGCGGTCGCGCGGCGGTGCGGACAGCTGGCTGAATACGGTCGCGTCCTGCGCCGAGGACAACCACCGCAAAGCTGACCGTACGCCGGAGCAGGCAGGTATGCCGCTGCTGCACCAACCGTTTGTACCTTCTCCGGCGGACGCGATGCTGCTCGGGATGCGGGCCGGCGAGCGCTCGGAGCTGCCGCAGTGGCTGGCGGTCCAGCCCGCGGCGTAGCAGCGGGCTGATCGGCGAAGCCGGTCGGTGACGAAGGCCCGCCCCCGCCAGGGGGCGGGCCTTCGTGCGTCAGCGGAGCAGCAGCTGGACGATTGCGACCGTGCCGACCACCACGATCAGCACCCGCAGTGCCGTCGGCGGAAGGCGGCGGCCGATCTTGGCGCCGAGCTGGCCGCCGAGGGCGGAGCCGACCGCGAGCAGCACGACCGCCGTCCATTCGAAGTCCGCGACGAAGAGGAAGAAGGTCGCGGCGATGGTGTTGACGACGGCCGCGAGGACGTTCTTGACGGCGTTGAGGCGCTGCAGGGTGTCGTCCAGCAGCATGCCCATCAGGGAGAGGTAGATGATCCCCTGGGCAGCGGTGAAGTAGCCGCCGTAGACGCTGGCGAGCATCAGTCCGATGAACAGCAGCGGGCCGCCGTCGGGGTGCGTGGGGGTGCCGTCGCGCTCGCGGCGGCGCTGGACGGCCCTGGTGATGCGCGGCTGGAGGATCACCAGGATCAGGGCGAGCGCGACCAGTACTGGCACGATCGTCTCGAAGGCCGTGGAGGGCAGCATCAGCAGCAGTACGGCTCCGCTGATGCCGCCGATCGCGGCGGCGATGCTCAGGCGCAGGACACGGCCGCGCTGGCCGGTGAGTTCGGCGCGGTAGCCGATGGCTCCGCTGATCGAGCCGGGGATCAGGCCGAGTGCGTTGGAGACGGTGGCGGTGACCGGGGGCAGGCCGGTGGCGAGGAGCACCGGGAAGGTGATCAGTGTCCCCGAGCCGACGATGGTGTTGATGGTGCCGGCGCTGATGCCCGCGGCGAAGACGGCGAGCATCTCCCAGATGGTCACGCTGTGCCCCTCGATGATCGGTGCCGGATGCACCGATCATGCCCGAGAGGCCGCCCGGGTCAGTCGATGGGGGGTTGTTCGCGGCGCTCCGCGCCCTTGCCACCACCGGATGTGCCGGAGCCGCCACCGCCCATACCGGCCATCGGGTTGAAGTTGCCCATGGCGCCGGACAGGCCCTTGAGTGCGTCGCCGATCTCGCTGGGCACGATCCAGAGCTTGTTGGCGTCGCCCTCGGCGATCTTCGGGAGCATCTGGAGGTACTGGTAGGCGAGGAGCTTCTGGTCGGCGTCTCCAGCGTGGATGGACTCGAAGACCGTACGGATGGCCTGGGCCTCGCCCTCGGCGCGCAGCGCGGCCGCCTTGGCCTCACCTTCGGCGCGCAGGATCGCGGACTGCTTCTCACCCTCGGCGGTGAGGATCTGGGACTGCCTGATGCCTTCCGCGGTGAGGATCGCGGCGCGCTTGTCACGGTCGGCGCGCATCTGCTTCTCCATCGAGTCCTGGATGGAGGTGGGCGGCTCGATCGCCTTGAGCTCGACGCGGTTGACGCGGATTCCCCACTTGCCGGTGGCCTCGTCGAGGACGCCGCGCAGGGCGGCGTTGATCTCCTCGCGGGAGGTCAGGGTCCGCTCGAGGTCCATGCCACCGATGATGTTGCGCAGGGTGGTGACGGTGAGCTGCTCGATCGCCTGGATGTAGCTGGCGACTTCGTACGTCGCGGCCCGGGCGTCGGTCACCTGGTAGTAGATGACGGTGTCGATGTTGACCACCAGGTTGTCCTGGGTGATCACCGGCTGGGGCGGGAAGGGGACGACCTGTTCACGCAGGTCGATGCGGTTGCGGATCGAGTCGATGAACGGGACGACGATGTTCAGGCCCGCGTTGAGGGTGCGGGTGTAGCGCCCGAAGCGTTCGACGATGGCGGCGCTGGCCTGTGGGATGACCTGGATCGTCTTGATCAGGGCGATGAAGACCAGCACCACCAGAATGATCAGGACGATGATGATCGGTTGCATCGTGTTCCCTGTGCCCTTCGCTGCCGGATGATTCTGATGATCGAGTTTCCCAGAACACGGGCTGGTGTGGGGGGCGTTCGGCTTTGATTCGTCACATGACCACGGCGGTGGCTCCGTCGATCTCCACGACGTCGACCTGCTCCCCGGCCTCGTACGACATGTCCGTGTCGAGTGCCCGCGCGGACCAGATCTCGCCGGCGAGTTTGATGCGGCCGCCGCTGCCGTCGACCCGTTCGAGCACGAGGGCCTGACGGCCCCTGAGCGCGTCGACTCCGCTCGCGAACTGAGGGCTCTGGGAGCGGTGCCGGGTCGCGATGGGCCGTACGACGGCGATGAGCGCGACCGAGACCAGGGCGAAGACGAGCACCTGGGCGACCGTGCCACCACCGAGCGCCGCGACGACGGCCGCGGCCACCGCTCCGGCGGACAGCATTCCGAATTCGGGCATCGCCGTCAGGACGAGCGGAATGCCCAGTCCGACCGCGCCGATCAGCCACCACACCCATGCGTCGATGTCCACGTGGTCATGGTAGGTCCGCCGGTCGCGGTGGGGACAGGGGGCGATGGAGGGGTCCGGATCCGGTCAGCCGGCCGGCGAAGAACTCTCGGTCAGCCGAGCGGGAGTCCCTGTGCGGTCCAGCGCTCGGCATTGCGCTCGACCACGAGCGGGAGGCCGAAGCAGAGCGAGAGGTTACGGGAGGTCAGCTCGGTTTCCATGGGACCCGCGGCCAGCACCTTGCCCTGACGGATCATCAGGACGTGGGTGAAGCCGGGGGCGATCTCCTCGACATGGTGCGTGACCATGATCATGGAGGGGGCGTAGGGGTCGCGGGCGAGCCGGCCGAGGCGGCGGACCAGGTCCTCGCGGCCGCCGAGGTCGAGACCGGCGGCGGGCTCGTCGAGGAGCAGCAGTTCGGGGTCGGTCATCATCGCGCGCGCGATGAGGGTGCGCTTGCGCTCGCCCTCGGAGAGCGTGCCGAACTTGCGGTCCAGGTACTCGGTCATGCCGAGCCGGTCGAGGAAGGCGCGGGCGCGCTCCTCGTCGACGGCGTCGTAGTCCTCGTGCCAGCCGGCGGTCATGCCGTACGCGGCGGTGAGGACCGTCTGGAGCACGGTCTGGCCCTTGGGCAGCTTCTCGGCCATGGCGATGCCGGCCATGCCGATGCGCGGGCGGAGCTCGAAGACGTCCACGGCGCCGAGGCGCTCGCTGAGGATCTTCGCCGTGCCGGTGGTCGGGAAGAGGTAGCTGGACGCGATGTTGAGGAGAGTGGTCTTGCCCGCGCCGTTGGGGCCGAGGATGACCCAGCGCTCACCCTCCTTGACCGACCAGGAGACGTCGTCCACCAGAGCGCGTCCGTCGCGGACCACGGATACGTCCACCAGCTCCAGTACATCGCTCATGAGCGCGTTGTCTCCCCATGCAATCGTCTTGAGGTATTGGGGGCGGTTTATGCACCTGTGGGCACAGCTCCCAGGGAAAACCTACGCCACCGGTCGGTGGCCCAGTCCCCCGGTCCGGTACCTAGGCTGGGTCCATGCTTTGCGAACCACGCTCAGGACGGCTGGCCGCATGGGGAAATGCCCTGTTGGCCGGATTTGTATCGCCGGATGACGCGGCGCTCGCCATTGTCGGCGAGGACGCGGTGCACCGGGTGGAGGGGCTGCCGGGCGAGGCGGGCCCGGTCGGGCTCACGCTGGCGCTGGGGCGACTGCGGACGCTCGGGGTGACCGGGTACCGGGTCGCGCTGCCCGCGCCGGGGCATCCGCTGGGGCTCAGCGGGCCGCCGGAGTTCAACGCGCGGGCGCTCGACGCGGAGGAGGCCGTTGTCGCGACGGGAGCGGCGTACGGGCTTGTGCCGGAGGTGCACGAGGCCGGGCCCGCGGGTGATGTGCATGTGGAAGTCGTCTGGCACTGCCTGCCGGTACGGGGGGCGCCGCCCGCGGACGTGCCGTCGCTCGGGGAGGCGGAACGGGAGCTCGCGGAGGCGCTGCGGGATGCGACGGAGGTGCTGTCGCGCCTGGACGTGGCGGCGTCGGGCCCGGTGGCGGAGGCGGCGATCGACGCGTACCGGGCGCGTGCGGAGCGGGGCTCCGGCGAGACGCTCGCGCCGGGGTATCCGCCGCGCGCGGTACGGGTGTTGGAGCTGGCTCAGCGGATCGGCCTGCTGATCTCGGTGGCGTACGAGAACGGCCACGGCGGGGCGGTGAGCGCGTCGGAGATCGCGGCGCGGGGTGAGGCGCTGCGTCCGGTGGAACGGGTGGCCAGGCGGGCTCAGGTGGCGGCGTACAACGCGTATGTGGAGGAACGGGAGCGGGACCGCTGACGCGGGGCCGGCGGCCGGGGCCGGGGACGCGCCGGGCTCGGGCCCGGGGCCCGGCGGCTGGTCGATCCGAAGGCAACCCCCAGGCTGGGCCTGGGGGTTGGGGTCACACCTCGGTGAGCAGCCGTCAGCCGTTGTAGCCCTCGTTACCGAAGGCCGGGTTGAGCGCGCCGATCACGTTGACGGTGTTGCCGACGACGTTCACCGGGACGTGGACCGGGACCTGTACCAGGTTGCCGGAGACGACGCCCGGGGAGTTCGACGCCGAGCCACCCGCGTACGCACCACCGGTCGTGGCGGACGCGACGCCCGCGCCCGCGGCGACGATGCTGCCGGCGACCATGGTGAGGGCTGCGGCCTTCTTCAGGTTCTTCACTTCTCAAATCCTCCTGGGCTTCGCTGCGGCCGGCCGCCGCAGCACGCCATGGAGAACGCCGCCGAGTCGATCGGGATGCGCCGGACGAGTGACATACACCCGACAGTATGAATCTCGGGTCGGAGTGGAACCGGTCCGTTTGGCCCGTCGCCGGCCCTGGCCGGCCGCGTCCTAGCCGGTCAGACCATGTCGTACGGCCCACAGCGCCGCCTGGGTGCGATCGGCCAGATCCAGCTTCATCAGGATGTTCGAGACGTGCGTCTTGACGGTCTTCTCGGACAGCACGAGCGCCCTGGCGATCTCGCGGTTCGAACGGCCGTCGGCGATCAGCCCGAGCACCTCCCGCTCGCGTTCCGTAAGAGTGCTGCCGCGGCCCGTGCCGCTGCCCGGGTCGTCCTGCGAGAGAAGCGCCCCCGCGACCTCCGGCTGGAGCAGCACATGACCCGCGTGCACGGAGCGGATCGCGCCGGCCAGCGCCTCGGGGTCGACGTCCTTGTAGACGTAACCCGACGCGCCCGCGCGCAGGGCGGGGACCACGGTGCGCTGCTCGGTGAAGCTGGTGACGATCAACACCCTGGCAGGATTGGTCAGTTCGCGGAGCTTGCGGAGCGCCTCGATGCCGTCCATGCCGGGCATCTTGACGTCCATCAGGACGACGTCCGGCTTCAGCTCCTCGGCGCGGGCGACCCCTTCCGACCCGTCCGCCGCCTCGCCGACGACCTCGATGTCGTCCTGGACCTCCAGGAAGGTGCGCAGGCCCCGGCGCACCACCTGATGGTCGTCGACCAGCAGCACGCGGATCATTGCCTTCTCAGCCACCGGGGACCTCCATCTCGATCGTGGTGCCCTTTCCGGGCGCGGACTGCACCGTGAGCTTTCCACCGACGCCGCTCGCCCGGTCGCGCATCGAGACGAGTCCCAGATGGCGGCCGGCCCGGCGGACCGTCCGGGGCTCGAAGCCCCGGCCGTCGTCGGTGACGCTCAGGGCGGCCCCCTGACCGCGGCGGATCAGGACCACGTCGACCTGGTCGGCACCGGAGTGCCGCAACGCATTGTGCAGGGCCTCCTGGGCAACCCGCAGCAGAGCCTCCTCCTGGGCCGCGGGCAGTGCGCGGATGCCGCAGGCGTCGAAGGTGACCCGGGCGGTGTGCGCCCGGTCGAGGACCTGGATGTGCGTACGCAAGGTGTTGACCAGGCCGTCCTCGTCGAGGGCGGCGGGGCGCAACTCCACGACCGCGGCGCGCAGTTCGTCCGCGGCCTCGGCGGCGAGCACCGCGACCTGCTGCAGCTCCCCCTTGGCGCGGTCCGGGTCGCGGTCCACCAGAGCCGCCGCGGCCTGTGCGGTCAGCCGCAGCGAGAAGAGCTTCTGGCTCACCGCGTCGTGCAGCTCATGGGCGAGACGGGAGCGCTCCTCGGCGATGGTGAGCTCCCGGCTGCGCTCATAGAGCCGGGCATTGGTCAGGGCTATCGCCGCGTGCTGGGCGAGGATCGACAGCAGTTCCTCGTCGTCCTGTGTGAAGCCGCAGCCGTCCTTGCCCGAAGAGGTCCTGGGGCAGCGCTTGTTCGCGAGGAAGAGTGCGCCGATCGTCTCCTCGCCGTCCTTGATGGGCAGGCCGAGGAAGTCGGACATGTCGGGGTGGGCGGCCGGCCAGCCCTCGAAGCGAGGGTCCTTGCGGACATCGGCGAGCCGCTCGGTCTTCGCGTCGCGGAGCATCGCCGCGAGGATGCCGTGCTGCCGCGGGAGCGGCCCGATCGCCTTCCACTGCGCGTCGCTGACGCCGTCGACGACGAACTGGGCGAAGCCGCCGTGATCGTCGGGGACGCCCAGCGCCGCGTACTCGGCGTCGAGCAGCTCGCGCGCCGAGGCCACGATCGTCTTCAGCACGTCACGCACCTCGAGATGCCTGCTCATCGCGAGAAGCGCGGTGCTCACCGCCGCGAGGCCGGAGCTGGGTCGATGGCTCATGACCTCACCGTACCGGCGGGTTGTGACAGTCCGTATCGGACCGGGGACGGCAGTCGCTTAGGACTGAGGACGTAGGTCGAAGTGCCTTGGCGGGTGGGGTCCCGCGCACGAGGCGGCGGGTGGGGCCGCGTTCCTAGGTTGGGATCACCGATGCGGACAAGGGGATGGACATCATGGCGGTTGCGGTGATCACAGGGGCTTCGAAGGGGCTGGGGCGCGCTCTGGCGGCGGCCCTCGCCGAGCGGGGCTGGGATCTGGTGCTGGGCGCCAGAACCGCGGACGTACTGGAGAAGAGCGCGCACGACATCGGTGCGCACGGGACGCGGGTGGTGACGGTGGCGGGGGATGTCACCGATGCCCGCCACCGTACGGAGCTGCTGGCGGCGGCCCGCGGGCTCGGCGGGCTCGACCTGCTGGTGAGCAATGCGAGCGCGCTGGGCGCGGAGCCGCTGGTGCGGCTGGACGCGCTGCCGCTTCCGGGGCTGCGGGCGGCGCTGGAGACGAATGTGGTCGCCGCCCTGGGGCTCGTACAGGAGGCGCTGCCGCTGTTGCGGGCCGCGGAGACGGGGACGGTGATCGCGGTCAGTTCGGACGCGGCGGCGGAGGCGTACGAGACCTGGGGAGGCTACGGGGCCTCGAAGGCGGCGCTCGACCACCTCGCGGCCGTCCTCGCGGTGGAGGAGCCGGAGCTGCGGGTGTGGACGGTCGACCCGGGCGACATGCAGACGGATCTGTACACGGCCGCGGTCCCGGACGACGACGATCCGCGCCCTTCGCCGGAATCGGTGGTGCCGGGCTTTCTGCGCCTGCTGGACGAGCGTCCCGTGAGCGGCCGGTACACGGCTCCGGACCTGCTGGAGGCGTCCCGGTGAGAGAGACATCGGTGAGCGATGCATCAGTGTGCGAACCATCAGGAGGAACAGCCGTGCTCGACGCCCTGCGCGTACCTGATGAGCTCTCCGCCCGGGTGCCCGCCGAGATGCGCGGCTCGGGGCGGGACGACGTGCGGCTGATGGTCTCCCGCGGGACCGGCGTCTCGCACCACGCCTTCCGGGACCTTCCCGGGCAGCTGCGGGCCGGCGACATCCTGGTGGTCAACACGTCCGCCACGCTGGCCGCCGCCGTGAACGGGCGGGTGGGCGGCGAGGCCGTCGTCGTGCACTTCTCCACGCGCGGCGACGACGGGCGATGGGCGGTGGAGCTGCGCCGCCCGGACGGCTCGGGCAGCACCCTGCCGCGCCCCGGCGGCCCCGCGGGAGCCGTCGTACGCATACCCGGGGGCGAGCGGCTCGTACTGGAGGAGCCGATCGCCCCCGGTGCGCAACGGCTGTGGTGGGCGTCGGTGTCCCTGGACGTGCCGACGCTGCTGGGGCGGTACGGCCGTCCGATCCGGTACGGATACACGGTGCGGGACCAGCCGCTGTCCGCGTACCAGACGGTCTTCGCGCTTCCCTGCCCCGACGGCTCGGGATCCGCGGAGATGCCGAGTGCCGCGCGGCCCTTCACGACGGGGCTGGTTGCGGAGCTGGTGAGCCGCGGGGTGCAGTTCGCGCCGCTCACTCTGCACACGGGGGTGGCGTCGGCGGAGGCGCACGAGCCGCCGTACCCCGAGCGCTTCGAGGTGCCCGCCTCGACGGCATGGCTGGTGAATGCGGCGCGGGCGGGGGGCGGCAGGATCATCGCGGTGGGCACGACTGCCGTGCGCGCCCTGGAGTCGGCGGCAGGCGACGACGGTGTGGTGCGCGCGGCCTCGGGCTGGACGGATCTGGTCGTCACGCCGGCGCGCGGGGTACGCGCCGTGGACGGCCTGCTGACCGGACTGCACGAGCCGGAGGCCTCACATCTGCTGATGCTGGAGGCGATTGCCGGGCGGGAGGCGCTGGGCCGCGCGTATGAGGAGGCTCTGGGCCATCTCTACCTCTGGCACGAGTTCGGCGACGTCCACCTCGTTCTTCCGGATGAGAGCCCTCACTCTTTGCATTGCTGGCGCAACGGATCGTGAAACCGTTTCCCGCCCGATGTGAGCCCGCACATAGGACGTACATCACTTACGAACACCTCTAGTGGATACATAAAGGGCGCGTGAGCGGGGACGGGGAGGGTGAAAGGGGGCTATTAGGACACCCTGATCCACTACTGCGGATAGTACGTCACACCTTTGCCAAGGCATTTTGCGGCCGCTAAGAATTGCCGACGTCGCCCGCCGAGGAGCGCAGCGCCGCCCCGGCCTGATGCGACTTCCGCTATTCGAAGAGGTATGTCTGTATGTCCGCGTCCAGCACCCGCCTGACCAAGACCCACAAAGTCTCGATCGCCGGTATCGCCGCCGCCGCGGTCGCAGCACTCACGTTCTCGCTCGTCCCCGACAACGCCTCCGCCGAGGCCGAGGGCCTCGTCGCGAAGTCGGCTTCCGTGAAGACGCTGTCCGCCGAGGAGCGCGCGGCACTGGCGAAGGCCCACGCCCTGACCACGGCTCACGCCAAGGCCGTCGCCCACGCCCAGGCCAACGCTCACACCGTGGCCAAGGCCAACGCCCACCTCAAGGCCAAGGCCCACGCCATAGCCAAGGCCAACGCCAAGGCCCGGGCGCACAACGCGGCCAAGGCCCACGACATCGCCCAGGCCAACAAGAAGGCCGCTGCCAAGGCCGCCGCGAAGAAGCGCGCCAAGGCACTGGCCGCCAGCCGTGCCGCCGCCCGCAAGCCGATCTACGCGAACAACCTCGACGGCTGGATCCGCGAGGCGCTCGACATCATGAAGAAGCACAACATCCCGGGCACCTACGACGGTCTGCACCGCAACATCATTCGTGAGTCCGCCGGTAACCCGAACGCCATCAACGGCTGGGACATCAACGCGATCAACGGCACCCCGTCGATCGGCCTGCTGCAGGTCATCAAGCCGACGTTCGACGCCTACCACGTCCCGGGTACGGCCAACAGCCAGTACGACCCGGTCGCCAACATCGTCGCCGCGGCCAACTACGCCGCCGACAGGTACGGCTCGATCGACAACGTCAACAGCGCCTACTGAGCAGTCGGACGTCTCACGCCTGACACGTGACGTCTGACACGGAAGGGCGGCACCCCGTGCGGGGTGCCGCCCTTCGGCGCGTTGCGAATCGTGCGGGTGATGCCCGTGTGATGCCTGTCGTGCTTACTTGCGCATGACCTCGGGCTCGTGGCGGCGCAGCAGCCGCGCGACCACGACACCGCAGATGACGCCGATCACCAGCAGGATGGTGATGTTCATGCCCCACTGGCCCGCCGAGTGCTCCCACAGGGGGTCCAGGTCGGTGGGCTTGTTCGGGTCCCACGGCGGCATCAGGTGCGACAGGTCGAGCGTCGCGCCCGCACCGGCGATGGCCCAGCGGGACGGCATCAGCCAGGCGAACTGCTCCAGGCCGGGCGATCCGTAGACCTGGAAGAGGATGCCGGTGAAGACGACCTGGACGATGGCGAACATGACCAGCAGCGGCATGGTCTTCTCTGCGGTCTTCACCAGCGAGGAGATGACCAGGCCGAACATCATCGAGGTAAAGCCCAGCGCGATGACGACGAGGCAGATCTCGACGGCCGGCGGCATGATCAGGCCCTCTGCGGGCAGCTCGCGGGTGGCGAAGCCGATGCCGCAGATGATGACGCCCTGGATGGCCGTGATCACGCCGAGGACGATCACCTTGGACATCAGATACGCCGAGCGGGCCAGGCCGGTGGCCCGTTCCCGTTCGTAGATGACCCGTTCCTTGATCAGTTCTCGTACGGAGTTGGCCGCGCCCGAGAAGCACATGCCGACCGCGAGGATCAGCATGATCGTGCCCGCGTCGCCGTTGAACTTGCTCGGCGGCGTGGGCGGCGCGAGGCCGAACTTCGCCGGGATGACCACGCTGACCAGGCCGAGGACCGCGGGCAGGATGACCATCAGCCCCATGAAGCCCTTGTCGGACGCGATGACCGAGGAGTAGCGGCGGATCAGCGTCCACAGCTGCGAGCCCCAGCTCTGCGGCTTCGGCGGGCGCATCTGCTGCGGCGACGGCATGTTCACCGACTGCGCGGCGACGGCGTCGATGTCCGCCGCGTACATCTGGTAGTGCTGCGAACCGCGCCAGCGGCCCGCCCAGTCGTAGTCGCGGTAGTTCTCGAACGCCGAGAAGACATCGGCCCAGGTGCTGTAGCCGAAGAAGTTGAGCGCCTCCTCCGGCGGGCCGAAGTAGGCCACCGAGCCGCCGGGGGCCATCACGAGGAGCTTGTCGCAGAGCGCCAGCTCGGCGACGGAGTGGGTGACCACCAGGACCGTGCGGCCGTCGTCGGCGAGGCCGCGCAGCAGCTGCATGACGTCGCGGTCCATGCCGGGGTCGAGGCCCGAGGTGGGCTCGTCCAGGAATATCAGCGACGGTTTGGTCAGCAGCTCCAGGGCGACGGAGACGCGCTTGCGCTGGCCGCCGGAGAGCGAGGTGACCTTCTTCTCCTTGTGGATGTCGAGCTTGAGCTCGCGCAGCACCTCGTCGATACGGGCCTCGCGCTCGGCCTCGGCGGTGTCGCCGGGGAAGCGGAGCTTGGCCGCGTACTTGAGCGCCTTACGGACCGTGAGCTCCTTGTGCAGGATGTCGTCCTGCGGAACCAGCCCGATGCGCTGGCGCAGCTCGGCGAACTGCTTGTAGAGGCTGCGGTTGTCGTAGAGGACGTCACCCTGGTTGGCGGGCCGGTAGCCGGTGAGCGCCTTGAGCAGGGTGGACTTGCCGGAGCCCGAGGGGCCGATGACGCCGATCAGCGACTTCTCCGGTACGCCGAAGGAGACGTCCCGCAGGATCTGCTTGCCGCCGTCGACCGTGACCGTGAGGTGGCGGGCGGAGAAGGAGACCTCGCCGGTGTCGACGAACTCCTCGAGCCGGTCGCCGACAAGGCGGAAGGTCGAGTGGCCGACGCCGACGATGTCGTTGGGGCCGATGAGTACGGTGCCGGACTTGGCGATCGGCTGACCGTTGACGTAGGTGCCGTTGTGGGATCCGAGATCGCGGATCTGGAAGCGGCCGTCGGGGGTCGCGGTGAACTCGGCGTGCAGACGCGAGACTTGGAGGTCGGAGACGACCAGTTCGTTCTCGAGCGCACGGCCGATGCGCATCACGCGGCCGAGGTCCAGCTGGTGGAAGGTGGTCGGGCTGCGGTCCCCGTACACCGGCGGGGCCCCCGCGACACCGCCCGCGCCGCCCGGTCCCTGCTGGTGCGGGACCTGTGCCTGCGGCTGCTGCGGCCAGGCCTGCTGCGGCTGCTGGGCCTGGGGCTGCTGCCAACCCTGCTGCGGCTGCTGCGCCGGAGCCTGGGCCTGCTGATTGACCGCCTGCTGCTGGGGCACGGCGCCCTGGGCGCTGTACGCACCGGCGCCTGCCGCGGCACCGGAGAGATTCAGCCGGGGGCCGTCGGTGGCATTGCCGAGGTGCACGGCGGAGCCGGGGCCGATCTCCATCTGGTGGATCCGCTGGCCCTGCACATAGGTGCCGTTGGTGCTGCCGTGGTCCTCGATCACCCAACTGCGGCCGCCCCAGCTGATGCTGGCGTGCCGCCACGAGACCCTGGCGTCGTCGATCACCAGGTCGCCCTGCGGATCACGTCCGAGGGTGTATGACCTGGACGGATCGAGGGTCCAGGTCCTTCCGTTCAATTCCAGTACGAGTTCCGGCACTCCATGCCCCACTAGTTGTCCCCCGAGTTTCCCCCGTCGCAGGGAGTCTAGGGATGGCGAACATCGTGAGGAACTATTTCAGGCCCGGTCGCGTATCCGAAAGTCGGGCCATGTGAAGAGGGCGGCCGGGATGACCGTTGACGGAGGAGAAACACACCCGGAGAGTGGTAAGCGCCCATGAGTGCGTACGGATCATGCGCGAGTGGGGGTAACTGGGTCAAATCCAGCAGGGATCGGGGGGTCCGATGGATGCGAGCAGCAGCACCGACAAGGTGCCCTGGGGCGACGTGGTGCTGGCGTCGGTCGCCGCGGTGAGCTGGGCGCTGGTCGGGATGGCGGGCGCGGCGGCGCTCGGACTGCATCTGCTGGGCGCGGATTCGGCGGCTGCGCTCGGGCCGATGACCGCGGCGGCGGTGGTGCTCGCGGTGGGCGGATCGGTCACTCCGACAGGTGATGTGTCCGCGTTCGGGCTGGAAGGTGCGCAGGCGCGGACGGCCGTCGACATCACGCCACTTGGGGTGGGGCTGGTCGGGGCGCTGCTTCTTGCGTACTTCTTTCTACGTTCGCTGCGGCGCGCGGAGCCCTATGTCTCGGGGAGTGAACTCGCCGCGCGGGCGGGCGGGGTGGTGGTTCTGTTCGTCGCGACGGTCGGCGGGTTGGCGTGGGCAGGTCACGACGTGATCACGATCGACGGAGCGAAGCTCGGTCTTGGCGATCTGCCGGGCGGGGGCGGGAGCGGCATCGAGGTGCCGGGGCTCGGTGACATCGGAGGGCTGCTGCCGGACCGGCTCGGGGATCTGGTGGACGCGAAGGCGAAGGTCGGGTTCAGCGTGAACACCGCGGATTCGCTGGCGGCTGCGCTGTTCTGGGTGGTCGGGGTGCTGGTGATCTCACTGCTCGCCTCGCGGCGTACGCCCCTGCCGCGCGGCGCGGTGTCGGCGGCGCTGAAGCGGAATGTACGGCCGGCGGCGTCCGCGGTCGTGGCGATGCTGCTGGTCGCGGTGCTCGCGGGGTATGCGGCGGCGGGGTATGCGGCGGCGGGCGACGACAGCCCGAAGCGCATTGCGGGCGCGGCACTGCTCGGCGCTCCCAACGGGGTGTGGCTCGGGGTCCCCCTCGGTCTCTTCGTGCCGTGGGACGGCCGGGCGAAGGGTGAGCTGGCGAAGGTGCTGCCGGATCCGCTCGACGAGTTGTTCCGGGTCTCGGCCGACGAGCCGGCGACGGTGGACAGGCTGGCGGAACTGGACGGGCGGGTGTGGCTGCTGGCGGTCGCGGCGGCGGTGCTGATGCTGTACACGGGCGTGCTCACGGCCGCACGCACGCCCCGGAGCGGGCTGCGGGCGCCGGCTTTCGCGGGGCGGTGCGCGGTGCGACTGGCGGTGGTGACGGCGTTGGCGCTGCCGCTGCTGGTGTGGCTGACGGATGTCTCGGCGTCCGCGTCGCTGTCGGTGCTGGGCTTCAACGCGTTCGGCGCGGGGATCGAGCTGCACGGGTCGCTGGGGGCGGCGCTGCTGCTGGGGGCGGTGTGGGGGGCGGGTGCGGGTGCTGTGGGGGCGCTGCTGGTGTACGCGACGCGGGGTGAGCCGGCACCGGTCGCTGCGGCTGGGGCGGAGCTGCCGGGCCCCTACCGTCCGGCGCCGCCGTACCGCCCGTCGAACGATGCGACGAACCCGTATCTGCGGCTCCCCCCTGAGATCCACGGCGCCCCGACGATGGCGAGCCCGCTGGCTCCGCCCCCTCCCCCGCCTCCGCCCGCGGACCCGGGGGAGGGTCCACCGCCGCCGGGCAGGCCGCCAAGGGGCGGCTGAGGGGGTGCGCAGCCGGGGGCCGGGCCGGGGATTTTCCCCCACACCGCCCCCGCGCCCGGGCAAACCTCGGGCCCTCCCCCACCCGCGCCACGAAGCGGACGCACCCCCCGGCCGTGGGCGCCAGCCCCCAAGGCGCCCCCCAGGGGTCCGGGGCACAGCCCCATTTTCGGGAAGGGGCGGTGTCCGGCAGGCGGGACAGGACGTCTCCCCCGCCGCGCCGCCAGATACGGTGGAAGCACCATGAGCGCTTCGCAGACCTCCGACGTACGCACCCTTCTCGTCAAGATCTTCGGGAAGGACCGTCCCGGGATCACCGCCGGGCTCTTCGACACCCTCGCCGCCTACTCCGTCGATGTCGTCGACATCGAGCAGGTCGTCACCCGGGGCCGCATCGTCCTGTGCGCCCTCGTCACCGCCCCCACCGTCGGTGAGGCCACCGAAGGGGACCTCCGCGCCACCGTGCACAGCTGGGCGGAGTCCATGAAGCTGCAGGCCGAGATCATCTCGGGCACCGGCGACAACCGCCCCCGCGGCAGCGGACGTTCGCACGTCACCGTCCTCGGGCACCCGCTGACCGCCGAGTCGACCGCCGCCATAGCGGCCAGGATCACCGCGACCGGCGGCAACATCGACCGGATCTTCCGGCTCGCCAAGTACCCGGTCACGGCCGTCGAATTCGCGGTGTCCGGTACCGAGACGGAGGCCCTGCGCACCGTCCTTGCGACCGAGGCCGCCGGGATCGGTGTCGACATCGCGGTCGTGTCGGCCGGGCTGCACCGCCGGGCCCAGCGTCTGATCGTCATGGATGTGGACTCGACCCTCATCCAGGACGAGGTCATCGAGCTGTTCGCCGCCCACGCGGGCTGCGAGGACAAGGTCGCCGAGGTCACCGCCGCCGCAATGCGCGGGGAGCTCGACTTCGAGCAGTCACTGCACGCCCGCGTCGCGCTGCTCAAGGGGCTCGACGCCTCGGTCGTCGACAAGGTGCGCGCCGAGGTCCGGCTGACTCCCGGCGCCCGCACCCTGATCCGTACCCTCAAGCGCCTCGGCTTCCAAGTCGGTGTCGTCTCCGGCGGGTTCACCCAGGTCACCGATGACCTCAAGGAACGCCTCGGTCTCGACTTCGCCTCGGCGAACACGCTGGAGATAGTGGACGGAAAGCTCACCGGCCGCGTCACCGGCGAGATCGTGGACCGCGCGGGCAAGGCCCGCCTGCTGCGCCGGTTCGCCGCCGAGGCAGGTGTACCGCTGGCCCAGACCGTCGCGATCGGCGACGGTGCGAATGACCTGGACATGCTCAATGCGGCCGGCCTCGGCGTCGCCTTCAACGCCAAGCCGGTCGTGCGCCGCGCCGCCCACACCGCGGTCAACGTGCCGTTCCTGGACACCGTCCTCTACCTGATGGGCATCACCCGCGAAGAGGTCGAGGCCGCGGACGGCGAGGGCGAAGAGCACTGACCGGACACCGCTGACCCGACGCAGCACAAGGCCCCGGCGCGCAGACTTCGCGCCGGGGCCCGTTCTTTGGCCGGCGTCCGGGGGTTGCCCCCGGGAAGGACACGGCACGTATCGGACAAGGGTGTTACGCGTGCGGCGCCCAGTACTCGAGCAGCGTGCCCACCCCGTGCTCGACGGACTTCCAGGAGCCGGCGAAGCCGACGACCGCGAACGCCGCGGCCGGGAAGCCGCTCTGGGTCATCCGCGCCAGCGTGTCGCCCTCGGCCTTGCCGGAAAGCGCGTCCGCGAGCGCGTGCACCCCGGGGTTGTGGCCGATCACCAGCAGATCGTTCACCTCGTCCGGGGTCTCGTTGAGCAGCGCGATCAGCTCGCCGAGGGAGGCTTCGTACAGCCGCTCCTCGTACACCGTCTTGGGGCGGTGCGGCAGCTCGTGCACTGCCAGCTTCCACGTCTCGCGCGTTCTGCTCGCGGTCGAGCACAGAGCCAGGTCGAAGGCGATACCGGAATCGGCCAGCCTGCGGCCGGCCACCGAGGCGTCCATGCGACCGCGCTCGGCGAGCGGGCGGTCATGGTCGGACACCTGCGGCCAGTCGGCCTTCGCATGCCGGAGGAGCACAATCCTGCGGGATTCAGGGGATCCGGGGGCAGTCCCCGCGGAAGACACGGCGTCGCTCATGCACCCCAGCTTCGCATGAAATGCGCCAGCGGGCGCGGGGTGTTGACGGGCTCCCTCATGACGGGTGAATCACTCACCGGGACAGGGTCTGCTGGATACGCTCCAGGATCTGCCCGACCGTGGGCTCCCCGCCCGCGGCCTGCGCCTGGGCGGGGTCCGCGATCAGCAGGAGCAGCACGACGAAGGCGAGCATGGGCAGTGCCACGGCCCACCACGGCAGCCGGATGTCGACGCTGCCACCGGCCTTGCCGGTGGACGGGGTGTGCGTGTGGGCCGACATGGCCGCCTCCGGGGCTCCGTAGGTCTGCGGTTCAGTGCTTCAAACCTACGGATCATGGGCAGCCGGGCCCATCCGGTGACCCACCCACTTCACCCTGAGCCTGACCCCCTAGGGGATGGTGGTGCCAGCACCACCATGAGGGCCGCGGAGTGCCGAACGCCCGCGTCAGGGCGAGGCGATGGACGCGATGATCGCGATCACGACCGTGACGGCGATCATGGCTCCGAAGACGTAGAGGAGCTTCTTCTGGCCATTCTGGGGGTTCGGGTCGAGCACAGGCATGCGGTCAGTCTCGCACCTCAGCATTCGTCCTCGATCGTACGGTCCCGTCCGGCCAGCACTCCGACCGCGATCTGCGGCACGATCAGCCCCGCCATCAGCGCGATCGGCAGCTCCCAGCCGCCGCTGTGCTGGTAGAGCACGCCCACCAGCAGCGGTCCCGGGATGGAGATCAGATAGCCGATGGACTGTGCGAAGGCCGACAGGCGCACGACTCCGGCCCCGGTCCCCGACCGCATGCCGATCATGGTGAGGGCGAGCGGGAAGGCGCAGTTGGAGATGCCCAGCAGCAGCGCCCACGCCCAGGCTCCGGCGGCCGGTGCGAAGAACAGGCCCGTGTAGCCGGTCAGTCCGCACAGGCCGAGGGCGACAACGAGCGGGCCCTGGGTCTTCATCCGGGTGGCCAGCCGCGGGATGACGAAGGCGAGTGGCACGCCCATCACCATGGTCACGGCGAGCAGCACCCCGGCCGTGCCCGCCGAGACGCCCGCGTCACGGAAGATCTGCGGCATCCAGCCCATGGTGATGTACGCGCCGGTGGCCTGGAGGCCGAAGAAGCAGGCGAGCGCCCATGCGGTGCGGCTGCGGGTGACCCGGGGCGCGGGCCTCTGCTCGGAGCCGGGCCGTGCGGCGCTCCGCGCATCCGCGCCGCGGCCACCGGCCAGGCCGATCCAGGGCAGTACGGCGAGGACGGCGAGGACCGCCCAGATCCCGAGGCCGACCCGCCAACTACCGCCCAGCGCCTCGGTCATGGGCACGGTCGCGGCCGCGGCGACGGAGGTGCCGAGTGCCAGCGCCATCGAGTAGAGACCCGTCATGGAGCCGACGCGATCGGGAAAGTACCGCTTGACGATCACCGGCATCAGGACGTTGCTGACGGCGATGCCCATGAGCGCGAGCGCGCTGGCGGCGAGAAAGCCCGCCGTGCCGCCCGCGAAGGGGCGCGTCAGCAGGCCGGTCGCGATGGCGGCCATGCCCGCGCAGACGACGGCGCCGGGGCCGAAGCGGCGGGCCAGCCGCGGCGCGGCGATTCCGAAGATCGCGAAGCAGAGCGGCGGCACCGAAGTGAGAACGCCGGCCACGCTGCCGCTCATGTGCAGTCCGACCCGGGCCTCTTGGAGGAGTGCGCCGAGGCTGGTGATCGCGGGACGGAGATTGACTGCCGCGAGGACGATGCCGACGACGACGAGCCGGATGAGCCAGGGCCGCGGGGCCGGGACATCCACGGCGGTACGGTCCGTTGCGGCGGGGCTCAGGGTGTGCGTCTGGGTCTGGGTCTCGTCGGGCATGAAAGCCATCATAGAATCATGGGATGATTGGTTGTCCAATCCTCCACGAGTCTTGTACGCAAGGAGCACGATGTCGCTGACCTCCCCCCGGCGTTCGGGGCTCACCGACCAGGTGATCGCGCAGCTGCGGAACCAGATCACCTCGGGCGAGTGGCCGGTCGGTTCCCGCATCCCCACCGAACCGGAGCTGGTCGAGCAGCTGGGCGTGGCCCGTAACACCGTCCGCGAGGCCGTCCGCGCGCTCGCGCACAACGGGCTGCTGGACATCCGGCAGGGCTCGGGGACGTACGTCGTGGCCACGAGTGAACTGGCGGGCGTGATGCACCGCCGCTTCGCCGAAGCCAGCCCCCGGCACATCGCCGAAGTGCGCTCGACCCTTGAGTCCTCGGCCGCCCGGCTGGCCGCGGAGCGGCGTACGGACAAGGACCTGGGGCAGCTGGAGACGCTGCTCGCCCGGCGCGACGAGGCGTGGCAGGCGGGCGACGCGGAGCAGTTCGTCGCCGCGGACTCGACCTTCCATCTGGCCGTCGTGGCGGCCTCCCACAACGAGGTGCTCATCGAGCTCTACGCCGACCTGGGCGATCTGCTGCGGGACTGGCTGCGCGACGACGTGGGCCACGAGCTGGGCCCGGAGAACGCCATGGACCACGCGCGGATGGTCGCGGCGATCCGGGCGGGCGACGGCGAGGCCGCGGCCGCGGAGGCGGCGAGCTATCCGTTCATGTGCCTGCGGCATCCCGCTGCGGCTGGTGGCTGATCCAGACCGAGCTGATCTCCTTCCAGCAGCGGTCGGTGAGCTCGGCGTACCCGGCGGGGGCGATGTCGACGGGCGCGCTGTCCACATCGATGTCCCACCAGCGGCCGCACTCGATGTGCAGCTGGACGCGGTCGGTGGCCGGGTAGGGGTTGTGACAGTAGGCGGTGGCCCGGGAGCCGTCGATGACCGTACGGCAGTCCGCCTCGAAGGCCTGGGCCTTGGGCTCGGGCTTCGGCTTGTCGCGGTGCTGCTGGGAGGCGGCGAGCGGCGCCGTCCACAGCGTGACGGTCACCGCGGCAAGTACGGAGGCATAACGCCAGGTCGGACGCACAAGCGGGACCTCCTCGGCCGTACTGCGGCCGGGTGGGCCGCGGCTGCACCACAAGGGGGATTGCCTCTCCAGCGTCGCCGCCCGCGCGCCGCGGCGCGCGCTTTGGCGGCCGAACGGGCGACGCCCCGCTCCCCGCGCGCTGCGGGGGAACGGGGCGTCGTTGACGTACGCCGCCTCGGGCCTTGGACACCGTCGCGCCGCCGGACCCGGGTCCGGTGCGGCCGCGTCACGGTGCCGACGCCGACGGCGTCCTACGCACCCGTCAGTCCTACGCACCCATCATGTGTACGCCGCCGTCGACGTGGACGATCTCGCCCGTGGTCCGCGGGAAGAAGTCCGAGAGCAGACCCACGACACCGCGGCCGGCCGGCTCCGGGTCGGCCAGGTCCCAGCCGATCGGGGCCCGGTGGTTCCAGACGTCCGCGAGCTCCTCGAAGCCCGGGATGGACTTCGCGGCCATCGACTTGATCGGGCCGGCCGAAATCAGGTTGCAGCGGACGTTCTTGGGACCCAGGTCGCGGGCCAGGTAACGGTTGGTGGACTCGAGCGCCGCCTTGGCCACGCCCATCCAGTCGTACTTCGGCCACGCGATCGTCGCGTCGAAGGTGAGGCCGACGACCGAGCCGCCCCGCTCCATCAGCGGTAGGCAGGCCATGGTCAGCGACTTGTAGGAGTACGCGGAGACCTGCACCGCGGTCGACACGTCCTCCCAGCCCGCCTCCAGGAAGTTGAAGGCGCCCTGCGGGCCGAAGGCGATCGAGTGCACGATGCCGTCGAGGCCCGAGTCGTCGCTGGAGTGCTCGCGGATCTTGCCCGCGAGGGAGTCCAGGTGCTCCTGGTTGGTGACATCGAGCTCGATGACCGGGACGGGCTTGGGCAGCCGCTTGGCGATGCGCTCGACGAGGGTGAGCCGGCCGAAGCCGGTGAGGATGACCTCCGCGCCCTCCTCCTGCGCCACCTTGGCCGCGTGGAAGGCGATGGACCCCTCAGTGAGGACGCCCGTGACGAGAATGCGCTTGCCGGCGAGGATTCCACTCATGGTGATCAGTGACCCATGCCCAATCCGCCGTCAACGGGAATGACGGCTCCAGTGATGTACGAGGCGTCGTCGGAGGCGAGGAAGCGCACCGTGGCGGCGATCTCCTCCGGGTGCGCATAGCGGCCGAGCGGCACCTGCGAGACGATGCCCGCGCGCTGCTCGTCCGTGAGCGCCTGAGTCATGTCGGTGTCGACAAAGCCGGGTGCGACGACGTTGAACGTGATGTTCCGCGAGCCCAGTTCACGGGCGAGGGAGCGGGCGAAGCCCACGAGACCTGCCTTGGAGGCGGCGTAGTTGGCCTGCCCTGCCGAGCCGAGCAGCCCGACCACCGAGGAGATCAGCACGACACGGCCCTTCTTGGCGCGCAGCATGCCGCGGTTGGCGCGCTTGACGACCCGGAAGGTGCCGGTGAGGTTGGTGTCGATGACGGAGACGAAGTCCTCCTCGGACATCCGCATCAGCAGCTGGTCCTTGGTGACACCGGCGTTGGCCACCAGCACCTCCACCGGACCGTGCCTCTCCTCGATCTCCTTGTAGGCCTGCTCCACCTGCTCGGCGTCGGTGATGTCGCACTTGACGGCCAGGAAGCCGGCCGGCGGCTCGCCGGAGCGGTACGTGATCGCGACCTTGTCGCCGGCATCGGCGAACGCGCGGGCGATGGCGAGGCCGATGCCCCGGTTTCCTCCGGTGACGAGAACCGAGCGGCTCAACGGATCACCCTTTCGATAGCGGTCTGATACCTCGGAAACCTATCGGTCCTGTCCCTCCTGCGGAGAATCGGGCCCTGACAGCGCCTTCATCCAGTCACTGTCGGGTCCCTACAGAATGGCGCTGGGCAACCACCCCTCCGGCGCGACATGATCGGGGCGACCCGTCTCGACGACAGGAGACATCCGTGCCTCATTCCATCGACGAAGCCTTCACAGCGCTGCCGCTGCGGGCCCTCGCCGACGCGGCACTCGCCCGGGCGCGTGCGCTCGGCGCCGAGCACGCCGACTTCCGCTTCGAGCGCGTACGCAGCGCGGCATGGCGGCTGCGCGATGCCAAGCCCGCCGGTTCATCGGACACCACGGACCTCGGGTACGCGGTCCGGGTGGTGCACGGCGGCGCCTGGGGGTTCGCCTCCGGGGTCGACATGACCATGGACGCGGCAGCCAGGGTCGCGGGCCAGGCGGTCGCGATGGCCAAGCTCTCGGCAAAGGTGATCGCCGCGGCGGGCTCCGACGAGCGGGTGGAGCTGGCGGACGAGCCGGTGCACGCCGACCGCACCTGGATCTCCTCGTACGAGATCAATCCGTTCGAGGTGCCGGACGAGCAGAAGACCGCGCTGCTGACGGAGTGGAGCGCGCGGCTGCTGCGGGCGGAGGGGGTGGCGCACGTGGACGCGGCGCTGCTGACCGTCCAGGAGAACAAGTTCTATGCGGACACCGCGGGCACCGTCACCACGCAGCAGCGGGTGCGGCTGCATCCGTCGCTCACGGCCGTCGCCGTCGACGAGACGACGGGCGAATTCGACTCGATGCGCACGATCGCGCCGCCGGTGGGGCGCGGCTGGGAGTATCTGACCGGCACGGGCTGGGACTGGGAGTCCGAGCTGGAGCAGATCCCGCCGCTGCTGGCCGAGAAGATGCGTGCGCCGAGCGTCGAGGCCGGTCGCTACGACCTGGTGGTTGACCCGTCGAATCTCTGGCTGACCATCCATGAGTCGATCGGCCACGCCACCGAGCTGGACCGGGCGCTGGGGTACGAGGCGGCGTACGCCGGGACGTCGTTTGCGACCTTCGACAAGCTGGGCAAGCTGGCGTACGGCTCCTCGATCATGAATGTGACGGGCGACCGGACCGCCGAGCACGGTCTTGCCACGATCGGCTACGACGACGAGGGCGTCGAGGGGCAGTCGTGGGACCTGGTGAAGGACGGCACGCTGGTGGGCTACCAGCTGGACCGGCGGATCGCGAAGCTGACGGGTCTCGGCCGGTCCAACGGCTGTGCGTACGCGGACTCGCCCGGCCATGTGCCGGTGCAGCGGATGGCGAACGTATCGCTGCGGCCGGATCCCGGCGGTCTGTCGACGGAGGATCTGATCGGCGGGGTGGAGCGCGGGATCTATGTGGTCGGCGACCGGTCGTGGTCGATCGACATGCAGCGCTACAACTTTCAATTCACCGGGCAGCGCTTCTTCCGCATCGAGAACGGCAAGCTGGCGGGTCAGCTGCGGGATGTGGCGTACCAGGCGACGACGACGGACTTCTGGGGCTCGATGGACAAGGTGGGCGGCCCGCAGACGTATGTGCTGGGCGGCGCGTTCAACTGCGGCAAGGCCCAGCCGGGCCAGGTCGCGGCGGTCTCGCACGGCTGCCCGTCCGCGCTGTTCCGCGGTGTGAACATTCTGAACACCACGCAGGAGGCGGGCCGGTGACCGGTCACCAGGGATTCCACCGGGGGCCCGGCCAACGCCGCCCGGGTCAGCACAGTCTCAACACCACGCAGGAGGCCGGTCGATGAGCCGCAACAGCAAGCCGCACGAGATCGTCGAGCGGGCCCTGGAGCTGTCCACCGCCGACGGTTGCGTCGTCGTCGCCGACGAGCACTCCTCCGCCAATCTGCGCTGGGCCGGCAACGCCCTGACCACCAACGGCGTCACCCGCGGCCGCACCCTCACCGTCATCGCGACCGTCGACGGCGCCGAGGGCACCGCGTCCGGTGTCGTGTCGCGCTCCGCCGTCACCGCCGACGATCTGGAGCCGCTGGTGCGGGCCGCGGAGGCCGCCGCGCGCGGGGCCGACCCCGCCGAGGACGCCCAGCCGCTCGTCGAGGGGGTCCCCGCATCCCCCGACTTCACGGACGCGCCCGCCGAGACCTCCTCGGCCGTCTTCGCGGACTTCGCGCCCGCGCTGGGCGAGGCCTTCGCCCGTGCCCGGGCCGGTGAGCGTGAGCTGTACGGCTTCGCCAACCACGAGTTCACCTCCACCTACCTGGGTACGTCGACGGGGCTGCGGCTCCGTCATGACCAGCCCAACGGCACGCTGGAGCTCAACGCCAAGTCGCCGGACCGCTCGCGTTCCGCCTGGGCGGGCCGCGCGACGCGGGACTTCAAGGATGTCGACCCCGGCCTGCTCGACACGGAGCTCGCACAGCGGCTCGGCTGGGCGGAGCGCCGTATCGATCTGCCCGCGGGCCGGTACGAGACGCTGCTGCCGCCCACCGCGGTGGCGGATCTGCTGATCTACCAGATGTGGTCGTCGGCGGCCCGGGACGCGGCCGAGGGCCGGACGGTCTTCTCCAAGCCGGGCGGCGGCACCCGCGTCGGCGAGACACTTTCGCCGCTGCCGCTGACTATGCGCAGCGACCCGAACGAGCCGGGACTGGAGTCCGCGCCGTTCGTGATCGCGCACTCCTCCGGCGACGACGCGTCGGTCTTCGACAACGGTCTGCCGCTGTCGGCGACGGACTGGGTACGCGGCGGAAAGCTGGAGCACCTGATCACCACCCGGCACAGCGCCGGTCTGACCGGGCTGCCGGTCGCCCCCGGGATCGGAAATCTGATCCTGGACGGCGGCGGTGAGCGTTCGCTGGCCGAGATGGTCTCGGCTACCGCCCGCGGGCTGTTGCTGACCTGCCTCTGGTACATCCGCGAGGTCGACCCGGCGACGCTGCTGCTGACCGGGCTGACCCGGGACGGCGTCTACCTCGTGGAGAACGGCGAGGTGGTCGGCGAGGTGAACAACTTCCGCTTCAACGAGTCGCCCGTCGACCTGCTGTCCCATGCCACGGAGGCCGGCCGCACCGAGAAGACGCTGCCGCGCGAGTGGGGCGACTGGTTCACCCGGGCCGCGATGCCCGCGCTCCGGGTCCCGGATTTCAATATGAGTTCGGTCAGCCAGGGCGTATAACCTCGTAGACGTCCATTGGCACAGCGAAGGAGACGCGAGAGACGTGACGGACATCGTCGACGAACTGCAGTGGCGGGGGCTGATCGCCCTCTCCACTGACGAGGACGCATTGCGCAAGGCGTTCGCGGACGGTCCCGTCACGTTCTATTGCGGCTTCGACCCGACCGCGCCCAGCCTGCACCTCGGCAATCTCGTCCAGATCCTGACCATGCGCCGCATTCAGCTGGCGGGCAACCGTCCGCTGGGCCTGGTCGGTGGCGCCACCGGTCTGATCGGCGACCCGAAGCCGAACTCCGAGCGCACGCTCAACGCGCCGGAGGTCGTCGCAGGCTGGGTGGACCGGCTGCGCGGCCAGATCGAGCGGTTCCTCGACTTCGAGGGCCCGCACGCCGCGATCATGGTGAACAACCTGGACTGGACGTCGGGTCTGTCGGCGATCGACTTCCTGCGCGACATCGGGAAGTACTTCCGGGTCAACAAGATGATCGCGAAGGAGGCGGTCGCCCGGCGGCTGAACTCCGACGCCGGCATCAGCTACACCGAGTTCAGCTACCAGATCCTGCAGGGCATGGACTTCCTGGAGCTGTACCGGCGATACGGCTGTGTCCTGCAGACCGGCGGCAGCGACCAGTGGGGCAACCTCACCGCCGGCACCGACCTGATCCACCGGGTCGAGCCGGAGGCCGAGGTGCATGCGCTGGCCACCCCGCTGATCACCAAGGCCGACGGCACGAAGTTCGGCAAGACGGAGACCGGCACGGTCTGGCTGGACGCGGAGCGGACCACTCCGTACGCCTTCTACCAGTTCTGGCTGAACGCGGACGACCGGGACGTCTCCAAGTTCCTGCGGATCTTCAGCTTCAAGTCCCGCGAGGAGATCGAGGAGCTGGAGAGGCTGACCGAGGAGCGGCCGCAGGCGCGTGCCTCGCAGCGGGCGCTCGCGGAAGAGCTGACGACGCTCGTCCACGGCGCGGACCAGTGCGCGGCGGTCGTCGGCGCGTCGAAGGCGCTCTTCGGGCAGGGCGAGCTGGCCGAGCTCGACGAGCCGACGCTGCGCGCGGCACTCTCCGAGCTGCCGCACGCCAGGGTCGCCGAGCCGGCTCCGGTCGTGGACCTGTTCGCCGAGGTGGGTCTGGTGGCCAGCAAGTCGGCGGCCCGCCGCACCGTGAAGGAGGGCGGGGCCTACGTGAACAACGTCAAGGTCACGGCCGAGGACGCGGTGGTGGCCCCGGAGGATCTGCTGCACGGCCGCTGGCTCGTACTGCGCCGGGGCAAGAAGAACCTCGCCGCGGTCGAGGTCACGGGTTAGGCAGAAACAGAGCGGCGGCCGGGCGGGCATCGTGCCCGTCCGGCCGCCGTCGGCCTGCGCGCGGCCGCGCTCAGGCTCTGCCTCTGCGACGGCGTGAGGAGTTGTAGGCCATGTCCCCGAAGAGGACGAGGACGACGGCCGCGCCGAGCTGAAGGGCATGACGGCCCCAGTCGATGCCCCTGGTCTCGGCGATGCCCAGCCCCGATGCCATCCAGTTGCCGAGCAGGGCCCCACCGATGCCCAGGATGGTGGTCAGCCAGAGGGGCAGGTGCTGCTTGCCCGGGATGACCGCCTTGGCGATCAGCCCGAGTACGAATCCCACGATGATCGCCCACAACCAGCCCATGGCTGCCTCCTCGTACGGCTCTGCGTGAGCAGTTACGCCGTCAGTCTCGGCCGGTCCGCCATACAGCGCATGTCGGGCGGAGCCATACGCGCTAAGACGCAGCCCGCGCGCGCAACCCGGGCCCGACCCGCTCTCGTAGCTGTCGGAGCGGCGGCGTACCGTGGAATCCGTCAGGACCGGGGAGTGTCCGACGTGGAAATCTGGTGGTGGAACGTGATGCGGAAGCACGGCAATGCGGAGGTCTTCCGGATCACGGGAGCGCGGCAGGGCCTCGCCGACGATGTGCGCGGCCGGCAGCGCCGCTATGTGATCTCCATGTCGGTGCGGACCCTGGCGGTGATCCTCGCCGCTGTCCTGTGGAATGTGGAACGCCCTGTGGCGATCGTGGCACTGGTGCTCGGCGGAATCCTCCCGTACATCGCCGTCGTGATCGCCAACGCGGGCCGGGAGAGCGCCCCTTCGCTGCCCTCGACGTTCGTCACCGCACCGACCCCGCAGATGATCGCTCCCGCCTCCGACGCCACCACAGCGGAAGCCGAGCCGGAAGCCGACGGCAGCCGACAGGAGCGTCAGCAGCGGGAACCAAGCTGATTCCAGCGTGCCTGCGAAGCTCAGGAAAAGCTCAGATCAATCATGAAGTTCCGGTGCACCGCACCCCGCATGCCGTGACATACTTCGAAGCGCGCTCCGCATCCCCCGTCGGAGCGACGGACCGACGCCGGGCAGCTCCCCCCGTGGCTGCTCGGCGTCGCCACGTGGTGGCCTTCTCCGTACGGACGTAAGAGTGAGTGACGAGACCCCGATCTGCTCCGCGAAGGGCTGCCGCGCCGACGCGGTCTGGGTGCTCGCGTGGAACAACCCGAAGCTGCACACCCCCGAGCGCCGCAAGACATGGCTCGCCTGTGACGATCACCGCGAGCATCTCTCCAACTTCCTTGGCCTGCGCGGCTTTCTGAAGGATGTGGTGACGCTCGAGGAGTGGGAGCGGGGCCAGGGCTCCGGCTCAGCCGCGGATCACTGACGCCGATCCGCTGACGGTCAGTCGTCGATCCTGACCCTTGTCCGGCCGACGCTCAGCCGCCGATCGCCGACATCGGGCGGTCGGGCTGCAGGAACGACGGATCGTCCAGGCCCGAGCCCGCCTTCTTGCCCCACATCGCCAGCTTCCAGATGCGGGCTATCTCCTCGTCCGGAGCCTCCGAGCGCAGCGCGGCGCGCAGATCCGTCTCCTCGCGGGCGAACAGACAGGTGCGCACCTGTCCGTCGGCGGTGAGCCTGGTGCGGTCGCAGGCCGCGCAGAAGGGGCGGGTGACGGAGGCGATGACCCCGACGCGGTGCGGTCCACCGTCCACGAGCCAGCGCTCGGCCGGCGCGGAGCCGCGCTCCCCCTCGCCCTCGGCGGTGAGCGTGAAGCGTGTACGCAGCGAAGCCAGGATGTCGCCTGCGGTGATCATGCCGTCGCGCTTCCAGCCGTGCTGCGCGTCGAGCGGCATCTGCTCGATGAAACGCAGCTCGTAGTCGTTGGCCACGGCCCAGGCAAGCAGCTCGGGGGCCTCGTCGTCATTGAGGCCGGGCATCAGGACCGTATTGACCTTGACCGGGGTGAGGCCCGCGGCGCCGGCGGCCTCCAGGCCGTCCAGCACATCGCGGTGGCGGTCGCGGCGGGTGAGGGCCTTGAAGACGTCGGGCCGCAGGGTGTCCAGCGAGACATTGACCCGGTCCAGGCCGGCGGCCTGCAGGGCACTCGCCGTGCGCTTCAGCCCGATGCCGTTGGTGGTCAGGGACATCTGGGGGCGGGGTTCCAGCGCGGCGCAGCGCTCGACGATCCCGACCAGGCCGGGGCGGAGCAGCGGTTCTCCGCCGGTGAAGCGGACCTCGGTGATGCCGAGGTCGGTGACGGCTATGCGGATCAGCCGGACGATTTCGTCGTCACTGAGCAGATCGGGCTTGGCGAGCCACTGCAGGCCTTCCTCGGGCATGCAGTACGTGCAGCGCAGATTGCACCGGTCGGTCAGTGAAACCCGCAGGTCAGTGGCCACACGGCCATAGGTGTCGATGAGCACGGTGGGCCCCCTCCCCGGTTCAACGGATCTTATTGCCTCCGAGCCTACGCCAGAGGTCCGACAACGAAGGAGGCCGATTGTCACGAGGAGCGGCACGGCCGCGTCGTAGAACCCTACGACGCGGCCGTGCCAGGCACGCCTGCGATGCCCGATCAGTGGGCGATCGGTGGGCGGTCAGTGGGCGGTCAGTGCGCTCCGATCCCGGTGAGGGACTTGACCTCGAGCTCCGCGTACTTGCCCTTGTCCGGCTCCTCCTTGGACAGCAGGGTGCCGAGCCAGCCGAGCAGGAAGCCCAGCGGGATCGAGACGATGCCCGGGTTCTCCAGCGGGAACCAGTAGAAGTCCGCCTCCTTGAACATCGAGGTGGGCTTGCCGGAGACGACCGGTGAGAAGAGCACCAGCACCACGGCCGAGGTCAGACCGCCGTAGATCGACCACAGGGCGCCCTGCGTGGTGAACCTCTTCCAGAACAGGCTGTAGAGGATCGTCGGCAGGTTCGCCGATGCGGCGACCGCGAAGGCGAGAGCGACCAGGCCGGCGACGTTCAGGTCGCGGGCGAGCGCGCCGAGCCCGATGGAGACGACGCCGATGGCGACGGTCGCCCAGCGGGCCGCGCGGACCTCTTCCTTCTCGGTGGCCTTGCCCTTGCGGATGACGTTCGCATAGATGTCGTGGGCGAAGGAGGACGAGGAGGCCAGGGTCAGGCCCGCGACCACCGCGAGGATGGTGGCGAAGGCGACCGCGGAGATCACCGCCAGCAGAATGGATCCGCCGGTGGATCCCGAGCCGCCGCCGATCTCCAGCGCCGCCAGTGGCGCGGCCGTATTGCCCGCCTTGTTGGAAGCGATGATGTCGCCGGGCTTGAGCAGGGCCGCGGCTCCGAAGCCGAGCACGATCGTCATCAGGTAGAAGGCGCCGATGATGCCGATCGCCCAGTTCACCGACTTACGGGCGGCCTTCGCGGTGGGCACGGTGTAGAAGCGGATCAGGATGTGCGGCAGGCCAGCGGTGCCGAGCACCAGCGCGATGCCGAGCGAGATGAAGTCCAGCTTCGATGTGCCGGTCTTGCCGTACTTGAGTCCCGGCTCCAGGAAGGACGCGCCCTTGCCGCTGTTCTCGGCCGCCTTGCCGAGCAGGTCGGAGAGGTTGAAGTTGAACTTCAGCAGGATCAGGAAGGTGATCAGCACGGTGCCCGCGATGAGCAGGACCGCTTTGACCATCTGCACCCACGTGGTGCCCTTCATCCCGCCGATGGTCACGTACACGATCATCAGTACCCCGACCAGGGCGACGATCGCGACCTTGCCCGCATCGCTGGTGATCCCGAGCAGCAGCGAGACCAGCACGCCCGCGCCCGCCATCTGCGCCAGCAGATAGAAGATCGAGACGACGATGGTGGAGGTGCCCGCGGCGGTGCGGACCGGGCGCTGGCGCATGCGGTACGCGAGGACGTCGCCCATCGTGTAGCGGCCGGAATTGCGCAGCGGCTCGGCGACCAGCAGCAGCGCGACCAGCCAGGCGACCAGGAAGCCGATGGAGTAGAGGAAGCCGTCGTAGCCGAAGAGGGCGATGGCGCCCGCGATACCGAGGAAGGACGCGGCGGACATGTAGTCGCCGGAGACCGCGAGCCCGTTCTGGAAGCCGGTGAACTGGCGGCCGCCCGCGTAGAAGTCGGCGGCGTTCTTGGTCTGACGGCCGGCCCAGACGGTGATGAAGAGGGTGGCGACGACGAAGCACGCGAAGAGCGTGATGATCAGCGGCCGGTGCTCGCTCGCCCCGTCGGCGGCCAGCTGGACGGTGGGATACGCGGCGTGCGCGGCGCTCATGCGTCGTCCTCCATGCGGGACTTGATCGCCTCGGCCTTCGGGTCGAGTTTCGCGGCTGCATGACGCGAGTAGAGCCAGGCGATGAGGAAGGTGGTGGCGAACTGGGCGAGTCCGAAGACGAGGGCGACGTTGATGTTGCCGAAGAGCTTTGTGCCCATGAAGCCGCCGGCGTAGTTGGACAGCAGGACGTAGAGCAGGTACCAGGCGATGAACGCGACGGTCAGCGGGAAGGCGAAGGAGCGGTATGTGCGGCGCAGTTCGCCGAATTCCGCACTCTCCTGCACGTCGACGAACTGCTCTGTCGTGGGCTGAGCTGGGCTGGTGTCCGTACCGCCAGGCGGCGACGGTGCATCGGTAGCCACGGAATCTCCTCGCGACGCGGGTGCGGTGGGGATGGACAAGGGGGTCTCACCGGGGGAGTGGTTTTGATGTTGCTCCACCCCCTGACAACGGCACGGAGAGCACATCGGACCGGTTCAACATCGGCCATTTTCTTCCCGACTTTCTTCGGGTTTCTTCTCGAACTGATTGATGGACGGCCATGATCGGCGATAGCTTCGCTGGTCATGTACCCGCCCATTTCATAGGGGTCTGGGCGGGACACGGATGATGTGGAGAACCCATGGCTCATCTGGGATCCAGACGGCGCCGCGCACTCGCGCTCCCCGCCGGTCTGGCGCTCACGGCCTCGCTCGGCTTCCTTCCCGCGGGAGCCGCCTCGGCAGCCCCGGCGGACGAAGTACCCGCCGCGGTGGCGACCGACGGTCCGAAGCTGTCGTACGTGGTGAACGTCAAGGGCGGTCACGGCGCCGCCAAGTCGGTGAAGAAGGCGATAGCCAAGGCCGGCGGTTCGGTGGTGATCGCGTATGACCAGATAGGCGTCATCGTCGTCCACTCGCAGAACCCCGACTTCGCCAAGACGATCCGTCAGGTCAGGGGCGTCCAGTCGGTCGGTGCGACGCGCACCGCGCCGATCGCTCCGGCGGCCGACACGGCGATCGACTCCGAGCGCCCGCTGACCGCCCAGGAGGCGAAGGCCGCCGCGGCGCTGGCGACCGACGGGCAGGACCCGCTCGAGCCGCTTCAGTGGGACCTGCCGGCCATCAAGGCGGACAAGGCTCACGAGAAGACGCTGGGCAGCAGGAAGGTCACGGTCGCGGTCATCGACACGGGTGTTGACGACACCCACCCCGACCTCGCGCCCAACTTCGACGCCAAGGCGTCGGCCAACTGTGTGACCGGCAAGCCGGACACCACTCCCGGCTCCTGGCGGCCGGCCGCCAACGAGAGCGACCACGGCACGCATGTCGCGGGCACGATCGCCGCGGCCAAGAACGGCGTCGGCGTCACAGGTGTCGCCCCGGGCGTCAAGGTCTCCGGCATAAAGGTCGCGACCACGGACGGCTTCTTCTACACCGAGGCGGTCGTCTGCGGCTTCGTCTGGGCCGCCGAGCACGGCGTCGATGTGACCAACAACAGCTACTACACCGACCCGTGGCTGTTCAACTGCAAGAACGACCTCGATCAGGGGGCTCTGGTCGAGGCACACCGCCGGGCCATCGGGTACGCGGAGCGCAAGGGCGTGGTGAACGTCGCCGCGGCCGGCAACTCCAGGATGGACCTCGCCGCCGACGAACTCCCCGACGTGACCAGCCCGAACGACACCACCCCCGTCGAGCGGGTCATCAACCCCCGTGAGTGCCTGGACATTCCCACCCAGATTCCCGGGGTCGTCACCGTCTCCGCGCTGGGTGCGAAGAACCTGAAGTCCTCGTACTCCAACTACGGTCTCGGCGTCATCGACATCTCCGCCCCGGGCGGTGACTCGACCCTCTTCCAGCGGCCGGACGCGCCGGCCGTCGACGGCCGGATCCTGTCCACGCTGCCGGGCGGCACGTACGGCTACAAGGCCGGCACGTCGATGGCCTCGCCCCATGTCGCGGGCGTCGTCGCGCTGATCAAGTCGAAGCACCCGCACGCCTCGGCGGCGCAGGTGAAGGCGCTGCTGTACGCGCAGGCGGACGACACGGCCTGCACGAACCCGTACGACATCGACGGCGACGGCAAGGTCGACGCGGTGTGCGAGGGCGGCAAGGGCAAGAACGCCTTCTACGGGACGGGTGTCGCGGACGCGCTGGACGCGGTTCGCCGGTAACACCTGCTGGAACCGCGCAGTTCGGGCCGGACGCGGCGTCTCGCGTCCGGCCCTCTGCCGTTCTACGGCTTGATCAGGACCTTGAGCGCCGTGCGCTCGTCCATCGCCCGGTAGCCCGCGGGGACACCGTCGAGGCCGACCGACAGGTCGAAGACGGGCGACGGGTCGATCGTGCCGTCCAGGACGTCGGGCAGCAGCTCGGGTATGTATGCGCGCACGGGCGCGACGCCACCGCGCAGAGCGATGTTGCGGTCGAACATGACGGAGAGGTCCAGGCCGGTGCCGCTGCCGTGCGGCACTCCGACATAGCCGATCGCGCCGCCGTCGCGGGTGATCCCGACGGCCGTACGCATCGACTGCTCGGTGCCGACGGCCTCGATCACGGCGTGCGCGCCCTGACCGCCGGTGAGCTCGCGGACGGCCGCGACGGCCGCGTCGCCGCGCTCGGCGACGACATCGGTGGCGCCGAAGGTCTTGGCGATGTCCGTACGCGCCTGGTGGCGGCCGAGCGCGATGATCCGCTCGGCACCGAGCCGCTTCGCGGCCAGCACACCGCACAGCCCGACCGCGCCGTCACCGACGACCGCGACGGTGGAGCCCATGGTGACGCCCGCGCCGATCGCCGCGTGGTGCCCGGTGCCCATGACGTCGGAGAGCGCGAGCAGCGCGGTCAGCAGTCGGTCGTCGGACGCGGCTTCGGCCGGGAGCCTGACGAGGGTGCCGTCGGCGAAGGGCACGCGTACGGCCTCGCCCTGGCCGCCGTCGTAGCCGACCGAGCCCCAGAAGCCGCCTTGGGGGCAGGACGTCTGCAGGCCCTCCGAGCAGTAGTCGCAGGTCCCGTCGGACCAGACGAACGGCGCGACGACCAGGTCGCCGGGCTCGAAGCCGGTGACCTCGGAGCCCGCCTCCTCGACCACGCCGAGGAACTCATGGCCGATGCGCTGGCCCGGCTGCCGGGCCGACTCGCCGCGGTACGCCCACAGGTCGCTGCCGCAGATGCAGGCGCGCAGGACGCGCAGCACCACATCGCTGGGCTGCTGGATCGCCGGGTCGGGCACCTCCTCCACGCGGATGTCGTGCGGAGCGTGGATGACGGTGGCGCGCATGCTGCGGGTCCTTGCTGATCAGACGGATGTGCAGCCCTCCACGGTACGCCTGTGGGGCAGCGGTCGGCACTCCGGTGGCCGGCAGCGGCCGGGCCGCCCGGCAGGTGAGCATGATCCAGAAGTCGGGCACGGGTCGCCCCGCGGGCCGAGCGCTCAGACGCCCGCCGCGCCGAGCAGCGACCCCGCTCCGTAGGTCACCGCCATCGCCAGCGCTCCCCCGCCCACGTTCCGCAGCACCGCGGGCCTCAGCGCCGCGGCGCCCAGGCGGGCGCTCCACCAGCCGGTCAGGGCCAGCGCCGCGAGCACCGACAGGACCGTGACCAGCAGGCGCAGGGACGAGGGCGGCAGGACGATCGCCAGCAGTGGCAGCAGCGCGCCCACCGTGAAGGCCAGGAAGCTCGCGCCCGCCGCGTGCCACGGGTTGGCCAGCTCGTCGGGGTCGATGCCGAGCTCCACGCGCGCGTGGGCACGCAGTGCGTCCCGTTCGGTGAGCTGCTCCGCCGCCTCGCGGGCCACTTCCTGCGACAGGCCGCGGGCCACCAGCAGCCCGGTCAGTTCCTCCAGTTCCTCCTCGGGCTGCTCGCGCAGCTCACGCCGCTCCAGCGCCAGGGCCGCCTTCTCGGAGTCGCGCTGGGTGGAGACGGATACGTACTCACCGGCCGCCATGGACAGGGACCCGGCCAGCAGTCCGGCGAGACCGGCCGTGAGCAGGGTGGCGCGCGAGTCGGTGGCGCCGGCGACGCCGACGACGAGGCCCGCGGTGGAGACGATGCCGTCGTTTGCGCCGAGGACCGCGGCCCGGAGCCAGTTGAGGCGCGTGCCGAGGGCCCCGTCGTGGGCCTCGTCGTGGGTCGATGGCTCAGTCATCCCGGGAGGGTAACTCCCCTTGTCACCAGACGCGCACCGACCCGCCTTCGGCGAACGCCGGGCTCGTCGCCTCCGGTGGGATGTCCGTCAGCGGCTCGGCGATCTCCTCGACCGCCGGCCCGACCCTCGCCGCGATCGGATCGAGGAGGCCGAGGTCGAAACCGTAGACGCGGGCGGCGTTGCCGCCGGTCATCGCCGCGATCTCGTGCCTCGGCAGGCCAGCGTAGGCGATGCGGAGGCCTTCGCGGGAGTACGGCGTGGTGCCTTCGTCGTGCGGATAGTCGCTGCCCCACATGATCTTGTCGAGGCCGATCCGGTCGCGCAGCGGCACCTCGTGCGGGCGCATGAAGCTCGCGCCGACGAAGCAGTTGTCGCGCCAGACCTCACTGGGGCCGCTGCCCATCGAAGCGGCAAGCCCCGCACCGAACTTGGACTCCGCGGTGGCGGCCTTGGTCGCGGCGGCCACCAGCCGGGCGTGGTAGTAGTCCAGCATGTCGAGCACGCCCGGAATCCAGCCCGAGCCCTGTTCGGTGAGGACCAGCTTCAGGCCCGGGTGGCGGCGGAAGACCCCGCCGAAGATCAGATGCCACAGGGCCCGGTGCGAGAACCATGTCGTCTCGACCATGAACACCGCGCGGGCCGCCGGTTCCTCGCCGAGCGGCGGGGACGCCGAGCCGCCGTGGTGGTTGACGGGTACGCCGAGTTCGTCACAGACCGCCCAGATCGGGTCGTACGTCTGCGAGTACAGCTCGGGAAGGCCGGAGCCCGGTGGCGTACCGGGCAGCAGGATGCCGCCCGTCAGACCCGCCGACGCCGCCTTGCGGATCTCGCGGACCGCCTCGTCGACGTCGTTGAGCAGAATCTGCGCCACGCCCGCCCGGCGCCCCGGTGCGGCGGCGCAGAAGTCGGCGAGCCAGCGGTTGTGGGCGCGCAGGCCGGCCCAGCGCTGCTCGTACTCCTCCTTCGACGGCGCAGGGGCCATGAGTGAGGCGCTGGGGAAGAACGGCGGGATGGTGTTGGGGAAGACGACTTCGGCGACGATTCCGTCGGCCTCCAGCTCGGCCACGCGCCGGTCGGAGTTCCAGTTGCGGTCCGCCGTGTCGGCGAGGAGATCCTCGTACGGATTGACGTACGTGGCCGCCCAGGCGTCGAAGTCGTCGTGGTACCTCTTCTCCAAGTACGGCTTGTAGTCGAGGAGATCGGCCCCGGCGTGGCAGTCGGCGGAGATGACGGTGTAGCGGTCCATCAGCTCACTCCCAGCGCCGGGAAGTCGTGGTCCGTCAGCCAGTGCCGCCCCACCTCTCGCGACCTCGCCCAGGACGCCTCGACGGCCGACTGGTCCGCCAACTGGCCGAGTTCGGCCAGTGTCGGTCCGATGCGGCGGGCGGTCGGGGCCAGCTTCCGGGTGTCGAAGCCGAAGACCTCGGCCGCCGCCAGGCCCAGCATGCGCCGGGTCTCGGCGACCGGGATGTCGTGGAAGGTCTTCGCCAGCCACGCGCGCGTGTCGGGCCAGGTGCCCTCGGGATGCGGGAAGTCGCTGCCCCAGAGGATGTTGTCGACCCCGATCTCGTACCGCTGGGCGAGTTCGCGCCGCTTGGTGTTGGTGGCGCAGATGAAGATCTGGCGGTCCAGATACTCGCTCGGCGGCCGCTTCAGCTCGGCGAACGGCGAGAGCTTCTTGCCGCCGTGCGCGCCGAGATAGAGCCGGTCCATGAACCAGAGCAGATTCGGCAGCCACCAGCATCCGGACTCGGCGACGCCGAACCTCAGCCCGGGATGCCGCTCGAAGACACCGGACCAGAGCAGGAACCACAGCGGGCGGGCCGGCCACCAGGTGACCTCGGAGACATAGATCCCCAGGTGGTCGCCGTACTCATGGCGCGGGGCCGCACCGGAGTGGGTGACCATGGGCATGCCGGTCTCGGCGGCCGCGGCCCAGATCGGGTCGTAACGCCGGTCGTGATAGGGCGCCTTGTCCACCCACATCGAGGGGATCATCAGCGCTCCGAGCCCGGACTCCTTGGCCCGGTGGATCTCGGCGACGACCCGCTCGACGTCGCCCGTGACGGGCAGCAGGGCCACCCCGCAGTGCCGTTCGGGGTTGGCGGAGACGAACTCGGCGAGCCAGCGGTTGTGCGCCTGCGCGCCCGCCATGCCGAGGTCGGGGTCCTGGTCGCCGGAGAGCCCGAGGCCCACGCCGAAGGGGGCGGCCGTCCGGCTGTCGACGGCGTCCGCGTCCGGGAAGACGACCTCGGCCACCACGCCGTCGCCGTCGAGCTCCTTGAGCCGCTGGGCAGGGTCCCAACCGCCCTTCAGCCCCTCTTCGTTGTCGCTGAACCACTTGCTCGCGAAAGCCTCGTTGCGCACGCCGAGCCGGGTCATCTCCTCGCGGCGGCGGTCCCGCCCGGCCAGGAATTCGTCGAAGTCCCGGTGGAACCGGGCGTCCAGATAGGGCCGGTACTGCTCGGTCGGCAGCCCGGCGTGGCAGTCGGAGGAGATGATCAGGTACGGGTCGTTCGGGTCGGTCATCGCACGCCCCTCAGTCCAGGATGAAGCTCTCGAGATACGACGGGTTGGCGCGGTCGAGCATCGACCGCGACCGCGCGCGGATCTGCCGGTCGCTGTGCTCGCTCGCCGGCAGCAGCCAGAAGCGGCCGGCGCGGATCCCGTCCACGACGAACGCGGCGACCTCCTCGACCGGTGTGAACGCCACCTCGTGCCCGGCGTCCTTCATCGCCGCCTCCCACTGGTCGAGGCTGCGGTAGGGAGTTCTGCGCGGCCGCTCCTTGGCGTACCGCTCCGGCCTGTTGCGGTGCGACTCCCACAGCCCGGTGCGCAGCATGTGCGGCCCGGGGAAGAGGACGGACGCGCCCACGCGCGCGTGTTCCGCCTTCAGATGCGCGTACAGCGACTCGGTCATCGTCACGACGGCGGCTTTGGTGACGGCGTACACCGAAGCGGTGGGCAGCGGCGCGATCCCGCCGTCGCCCGACGAGGTGTTGACGACATGGCCGGGCTCGCCGCTCGCGATCATGCGCGGCACGAAGGCCTGGACGCCGTGGAAGACCCCCCAGACATTGACCGCGAAGGCCCACTTCCAGTCGTTGGGCTCGTGTTCCCACATCCGGCCCTCGGCGCCGGAGCCGACCCCCGCGTTGTTGCACAGCACATGGACGGCGCCGAAGGTCTCGTACGCGGCGTCCGCGAGCTGCGACACGGAGTCGCGGTCGCCGACGTCGACGGTCTGCGCGAGCACCCGGGCGCCGTCCTGGGCGAGCCGGTCCGCCGCCTTGTGCAGTGCCGCCTCCTCGACGTCCGCGAGGACGACTTTCAGCCCCTCGGCCGCGAACCGCCGTGCCATGGCGAGCCCGATGCCGCTCGCCGCGCCCGTGACGACGGCCACCTGTCCCTGGCTCAGCCGCATCACTGGCTCCCCGTCGGCGGTCCGTCGAGGATCTGCTGCGGGTCGTCGTAACGCTGGTGGATGTACGGCAGCAGCGCCTGCGCGCTCACCCGCTCGACCGCCTTCCCCCGCTGGTCGGTGGTTTTCTCGCCGATGGTGAGCTCGACGAGACGGCGTACGGGAAGGTCGGCGACGGGGTCGTACGCCGACTCGCGCAGCACCACGTCGCCGCTGAGCTTGTTCAGTCTGCGGAACTTCTCGTTGCGGATGCAGTGGACGAGTACGGGGTCGGCGTCGAAGCCCCGACCGTCCACCGCGGGCAGGAACTTGAAGTAGAAGTCGAGCTTCTCGGCCGGTTCGGGCAGCGGCAGCGGTCCCTGCACCGCGCCGCGCACCTCGACGAAGGCGATGCCGTGCCGGGCCAGCACGGCCCGTACCAGCAGACCGTCACGTTCGACGGCGACCTCGCCCAGCTTCTTCGGCTCGCCGAAGACCTCGCGTCCGCCGATCAGCGCGCGCTCATGGGTCATCGGCATGACGAGCGGGTACCAGCCCTCGCGCCCGTCGTGCAGCGCCGCGACCGCCACCGAGCCCGCGCCTGGGGGTACCTCCCGCGCCGAAGGCTGCGGGGGAGGGTAGCCGGGCAGATCGACCTTGCTGATGTTGGCCCGGACCAGGGGCCGCTCGGAGGGCTTGAGGGGTGGCGGGAGTACGGCCGCCACCGCGTCCGGGTCGCTCTCCCACACCGCCGCGACGCCCGTGGACCAGATGTCGGGGAGCCGGGAGCCGGACGCGCGAGCCGCGGCGATCTCCGCCTCGCTGCGCGCGCCGTACCGTACACGTGCCATGACGTACCACCCTTCGCTTCATCGTCGGGGGTCGGTTCTGTAACACAGTTACACCGGCGGCGATGAGGGGTAAAGAGCCGTGCACGCATGATGAGTTGAGGAGCGAGATGCCACGCACCCCGCTGACCCGCGAAGAGGTGCTTCGGACGGCGGCGGCCCTCGTGAAGCGGCACGGCCCCGACGCGCTCACCATGCGCAAGCTCGCCGCCGAGCTCGGCACGGCGGTCACCTCGATCTACTGGCATGTCGGCAATCGCGAATCCCTGCTGGACGCACTGGTGGAGCGCACGGTCCAGGAGATGGGCGCGATCCGGCCGGTGGGGCGCACACCCGCGCAGCGCGTCGTCTCGGTCGCCCGCCGGCTCCGCCGCGAGCTGCGCGACCGGCCGCATCTGATCGCGATGGTCCATGAACGGGGGCTCACGGAACGGATGTTCCTGCCCGCGCAGCAGGCACTCGTGCACGAGGTGCACTCCGCCGGGCTGCGCGGAGCGCGCGCCGCCGAGGCCGTGCGCGCCGTCCAGTTCCAGGTCGTGGGCTTCGTGCTCGTCGAGCGCAACCGCGAGCGCTCACCGGTCCAGTCGCCCGGCGAGAGCGAGCTCTGGGACACGAGGACGGCCGAACACGACCCGGCGCTGGCCCGCGCGCTGGCCCGGCCCGCGGACTCGGAGCGGCTCTTCACCGCGTCCGTACGGGCGTTGGTGAGCGCATTGCTGGGGGCGTGAAGGAGCATACGGGCCGGGCGGATCCGGCGTTGTCAGTCCCGGCCCGTATTCTCTGTGACCATGCTCGACGACCATACGACTGCAGCGACATCGTGGCCGGCCGCGTACCCACAGGGGTACGCGGTCGTCGACGTGGAGACCACCGGACTCGCCCGCGACGACCGGATAATCTCCGCTGCCGTGTACCGCCTCGACGCGCAGGGCGATGTCGAGGACCACTGGTACACCCTGGTCAACCCGGAGCGCGATCCGGGTCCGGTGTGGATCCACGGTCTGACGAGCGATGTGCTGGAGGGCGCACCGCTCTTCGGTGATATCGCCGCGGAGTTCTCACAGCGGCTGGAGGGCCGCGTCCTCGTCGCGCACAACGCCATCTTCGACTGGTCGATGATTGCCCGGGAGTACGCACGCGCGCAGCGCACCGCGCCCACCCGGCAGCGGCTGTGCACCATCGCGCTCTCCAAGGAGCTCCGGCTGCCGCTGCCCAACCACAAGCTCGCGTCGCTCGCCGCCCACTACGGGGTGGTACAGCAGCGGGCGCACCACGCACTGGACGATGCGCGGGTGCTGGCGGAGGCGTTCCGGCCGAGTCTGCACACGGCGGCCCGCGACGGGGTGCGGCTGCCGCTGCACGAATGCCGCCCGCTGACCGAGTGGTCGGACTCCCCCGCGACCCCGCGAATCGGTTACCAGGCGTCGTACGGCCAGTCTTCCTCCGGTCGGTCTTCGTCCGGGTCCTCCTACGGGCAGTCGGCCTACGGCCACGGCAGCTGGCGGCCCTCGCGCAAGCGCCCACCCTGCCCCTACCCCAACCCCGGTCGGTACGAGGTGGGCAGAGCACTTGTGCAGGGCATGCGGGTGGCGTTCTCCGGCGACACCTCCGTCGACCGGGAACTGCTGGAGGACCGGGCGATCGAGGCGGGCCTCCATGTCGCGACCAGCGTCTCCCGGCTGACCAGCCTGCTGGTGACCAACGACCCCGACTCGTCCACCTCGAAGACCGTGAAGGCGAAGTCCTACGGCACGCCGGTCATCGACGAGGCGGCCTTCACCCAGCTGTTGCGCGACGTGACCCCTGCAGACGGGTGACGGCCGGGCGTGCCGCCCACTCTTCGGGGACCGTCGCCCCGCACCCTGTGGCGCATGGCACGTTGCGAGGTATGCGGAAACGACTACGGCATGTCCTTCGAAGTGCACGCGCAGGGCGCCGTGCACGTCTTCGACTGCTTCTCCTGCGCCATTCACCGCATGGCGCCCATCTGTGAGCACTGCCGCGTTCAGATCATCGGCCAGGGTGTCGAGGTCGACGGCCACTGGTACTGCGGCGGGCACTGCGCCCGCGCGGAGGGGAGGGCGGGCATCGTCGACAAGGTATGACGGACAGGCAGGGCGCGCGGCCCGGTCGGGACCCCCCGTCCGGGCCCGAGGCGACAGCGGGTACGGTCGAAACCGTGTACCGCTTCCTGTTGTCCCGCCAGTGGGTGATCCTCACCCTCATCGGCCTCGTACTCATCCCCACGATGATCGAGCTGGGCTTCTGGCAGCTCCACCGGCACCAGCACCGGGTCGCGCAGAACACACTGATCGCCGAGAACCTCCGGGCGAAGCCCGTCCCGGTGACCGGGCTGGCCTCCCCCGGACACACCGTCCCGCGCGCCGACTACTGGCGCCGGGTCACCGCCACGGGCACCTTCGACACCGCGCACGAAGTCGTCGTACGCCGCCGTACCTCCGCCGACGACCAGGTCGGCTTCCATGTGCTGACCCCGCTGATCCTGGCCGACGGCCGCGCCGTCCTGATCAACCGCGGCTGGATCCCGGCCGCCGCGGACCAGAAGGCGTTCCCCTCCGTGCCGCCCGCCCCCAAGGGCACGGTGACCGTGACCGGCCGGCTCAAGGCCGACGAGACGACGCGGGCCAGCGGCATCAAGGACCTGGCCGGTCTGCCGCCCCGCCAGGTCATGCTCGTCAGCAGCGCACAGCAGGCCGAGTCACTCGGCCGCACCGTGCTCGGCGGCTATCTGGAACAGACCGCGCCGGAGCCCGCGGGCAGCAGCCCGGAACTGATCCCGGACCCCGACCACGACTCCATCGGCCCCCACATGGCCTACGCCGTTCAGTGGTGGCTGTTCGCCGCGGGAGTACCCGTCGGCTGGGTGATTCTGGTACGCCGCGAGAAGCGCGACCGCGGGGCCGCCGCGGACAGCAGCACCCCGGAGCCCACCCCGGCGAGCGTCTGACTCCATTGATCACGAGTGCGCGCGGTCACCCGCGGCCGAGACCGCGACTGCTTAACCGCCACACTGGGCGGGAACACGCCAAACCGTGACGCTACGCATCGAGGACTACGCTCTTATCGGCGATCTGCAGGCGGCCGGACTCGTCGGCACAGACGGCTCCATCGACTGGCTGTGCCTGCCCCGCTTCGACTCGGCGGCCTGTTTCGCCGCGCTGCTCGGCGACAAGGAGAACGGCCACTGGACGATAGCTCCCAAGGGTGCGGGCCTGTGCACCCGGCGCGGCTATGTCGGCGAGTCGCTCGTCCTGGAGACCGTGTGGGAGACCCGCACCGGCACGGTGAAGGTCATCGACTTCATGCCGCAGCGCGACGTGGCACCCGATGTCGTACGCATCGTGGAGGGCGTCAGCGGCACGGTCGAGATGAGGGGCACGCTCCGGCTGCGCATGGACTACGGCTCCGTGGTGCCGTGGATGCGGCGGTCGGACGGGCATCGCGTCGCGGTTGCCGGCCCCGACTCCGTATGGCTGCGCAGCGAGCCGGAGGTCAAGACATGGGGTCAGCAGTTCAGCACCATCTCGTCGTTCACGGTCGGCCCCGGGGAGAAGGTGGCGTTCGTCCTCACCTGGCATCCCTCGCACCAGCCGCGGCCGAGGCTCGTCGATCCGTACGAGGCGCTGGAGAGCAGCCTGGAGGACTGGACCGAGTGGTCCAGGCGCTGCTGTGGTGCCGAGGGCCAGTACCAAGAGGCCGTCCTGCGCTCCCTGATCACGCTGAAAGCGCTCACGTATGCCCCGACCGGCGGAATCGTCGCCGCGCCCACCACGTCGCTGCCGGAGGAGCTCGGCGGGGTACGGAACTGGGACTACCGCTACTGCTGGCTGCGCGACTCCACCCTCACGCTGGGCGCGCTGCTGGCGGCCGGCTATCACGAAGAGGCCGAGGCCTGGCGCGACTGGCTGCTGCGCGCGGTGGCCGGGGACCCGGCGGACCTCCAGATCATGTACGGGCTGGCGGGCGAGCGGCGGCTGCCCGAGATGGAGCTGCCGTGGCTGAGCGGCTACGCGGGCTCCGCGCCGGTCCGCACCGGCAACGAGGCCGTGACCCAGCTTCAGCTCGATGTGTACGGAGAAGTCATCGACTCCCTCCATGTGGCACGGGAAGCAGGCCTGCCGGCGGAGAAGCACGCCTGGAACATCCAGTTGAGCCTGCTCGGCTTCCTCGAGTCGAAGTGGCGGGAGCCGGACGAGGGGTTGTGGGAAGTACGGGGTCCGCGCCGCCACTTCGTGCACTCCAAGGTCATGGCATGGGTGGCGGCGGACCGTGCCGTGCGCACCCTTGAGGCATACCCCGAGCTGAGCGGCGACCCGGCGCGCTGGCGGGCGATGCGGGACGAGGTGCACCGGGAAGTGTGCGAGAAGGGGTACGACCCGGTACGGAACACCTTCACGCAGTCGTACGGATCCGCCGAACTCGACGCGGCGACGCTGCTGATCCCGCGGGTCGGCTTTCTGCCGCCGGACGATCCGCGGGTGATCGGGACGGTGGACGCGGTGCAGCGGGAGCTCGGCACGGGCGGTCTCGTACGCCGCTACAGCACCGAGGGCCTGCCGGTGGACGGGATGCCGGGGAGCGAAGGGGCGTTTCTGGCCTGCTCGTTCTGGCTGGCCGACGCTCTGCTGATGACGGGGCGGGCGAAGGAGGCGCGGGCACTCTTCGAGCGGCTGCTCGCGCTGCGCAACGATGTGGGGCTGCTGGCCGAGGAGTACGACCCGGTGGCCGGGCGGCAGCTCGGGAACTTCCCGCAGGCGTTCAGCCATATCGCTCTGGTGAACACGGCCCTCGCGCTGGGGCAGGAGGAGACGGCAGGATAGGTCCATGGATCTTGGACTGAAGGACCGCGTCTATGTCGTCACGGGTGCGTCGCGGGGGCTGGGCAACGCGACGGCGCGGGCACTTGTCGCGGACGGCGCGAAGGTCGTCATCACCGGACGGGACAAGAAGACCGTCGCGGATGCCGCCGCCGAACTGGGGCCGAACGCCGTGGGCGTCGCCGCGGACAATGCCGACCCGGCGGGTGCGGAGCGCCTCGTCGCCGCGGCACGGGCGCACTTCGGCCGCTTCGACGGCATTCTGATCAGCGTGGGCGGCCCGGCGCCGGGCTTCGCGGCGGACAACACGGACGAGCAGTGGCAGGCGGCGTTCGACGCGGTGTTCCTGGGGGCGGTACGGCTGGCCCGCACCGCGGCGGCGGCGCTGGGCGAGGGCGGGGTCATCGGTTTCGTCCTGTCCGGCTCGGTCCATGAGCCGATCCCGGGCCTGACGATCTCCAACGGCCTCCGCCCGGGCCTGGCGGGCTTCGCGAAGTCCCTCTCGGACGAGCTGGGCCCCCAGGGCATCCGGGTCGTGGGCCTGCTCCCGGCCCGCATCGACACGGACCGCGTGCGCGAACTCGACGCGCTCTCGGGCGACGCGGAGGCGGCGCGCACGGCGAACGAGTCGCGCATTCCGCTGCGGCGCTACGGGACGCCGGAGGAGTTCGGCACCGCCGCGGCGTTCCTGCTGTCGCCGGCGGCGTCGTACCTGACGGGGGTCATGCTTCCGGTGGACGGGGGCGCACGGCACGGGTTCTGACACGCGGTGCGGGGGCTGAGCTCTCGCTGCCGGGTGCGGCGGGCAGGCCCCCGCGCGAGCACGGGGTGCCGCGCCCCCTGAGGGGTCCGGAGCCAAGCCCCGGTTCGCGCTGAAGGGTCAACTCACCCTCTGCGCACCGTGCTTCGCCGCACGCAGTCTGACCTCCGCCGGCAGCGCCGCCAGCCCCGCCGAGTCACGCGCATGCCCCACCGCCTCCTCCGTCAGCCGCGTGAGCGCGTCCCCGGGCGACGCGTACGGTTCCAGCAGCAGGTTCACCCGTGCCTCCGGGGCGCTGCGGCGGCCCAGCAGCATGACGTGGGCGCGGGCGACGCCCTCCAGGGATTCCGCCTCGCCCTCCAGGACGCCCTCCAGCGCGCGGCCCCGCAGCAACGCGCCCTCGCCGTCGCCGCTGTCGACCAGGACCTCCGCCAGCCGGGCCCGGCGGAACTGGGCGATCAGCCACCACAGCGCAAGCAGCACCACCACCGCCAGTACCGCGATGACCACCGGCCACCACCAGCCCTCGTCGCGCCAGCGTTCCCGGGCCGCCTTGCTCAGCAGGACGTCGCCCGGGCCGTCCCAGGGCCACCAGGACGGCACCGGCCACCCGGCCCCCGCGGCGAACACCGCGCCGCCCACGCACAGCAGCACCAGCCCGGCGAGGCCGAGCACTACGCGATTGACCACCCGGAGCATTCGCGCCTCACCTCTTCTTCGCCGGCGGCCGGCCGACATGCACGGTCAGGGCGGGCGGCCTGGCAAGGCCGAGCTCCCCGATCGCCGCGGCCAGCGAGGCGTCCAGATCCGCCCGTACGTCGTCGAGTTCGCGGAAGTGCGACTGCGCGCGCACGGAGACCTTCGCCCGCCCCATCCGCACCCGCACCGACTGCACCCCGGAGACCTCCATCGCCCGGTCCCGCAGCACGAACGCCGCGGCCTCCCGCTCGATACCCGCGCGTACCGAGGCGACGTCGCGGCGCATCGGCAGCAGCGACCGCAGTCCGGGCGTGAGCGCGAGGACGATCAGGCCGACGCCGATGACCATCGCGACGGCCGCGGCCGCCAGCACCCCCGGTTCGTCGAGCCGCCACTTCGCGAGGTCTGCCGCGAGCGCCCGGCGCCACTGCATGGCGGGCCGGCCGGCCCGTACCGCCGCGATGTCGTACAGCAGCAGCCCCGAGCCCCCGAGCACCACCAGGGCCACCAGGCCTGCCGGCACACGGCGCACGGACCAGAAGCGGCCGCCTTTGCCGCCCTCGCCGTCCTTCGACCCCGGTCCCGGGTGGTAGGCGGCGGCCGACGCCGACTGGTCGAGATCGAGTACGGGCCGTACGGGCTCGCTCATCGGATCCTCCCCTGTGCCGCGCTGCGCGAGTGGACCGAGTGCAGTCGTTCGACCTGCACGGCCACCTCGGGCACATCCATCCCCGCCAACGCCTTTACCCGCTGGGCGACTCGATGACGCACCGCGCCGCACTGGCGGCCGATGTCGGAGGGGTAGTCGAGCTCCAGGCTGACCCGCACCCGGGCGTGGTCATGGTGCACCGTGACCATGGCGCGGGGCGGCACGCCGTCCTCCGGTACGCCGAGCAGCGCTTCTTTCGCCGCCTGGGCGGCGATCTTCGCCACCACCCGGTCGGCGATCGTGGTCGCCCCGCGCTCGGCGGCCGGGACGCTCCCCCTACCTCCGGTGGAGGGACCCCCAGTGGCCACGGCGGGTCACCGCCGCCGGTCGCCGCGCTCGCGACCGCGGAAGAAGTCGCCCGGTTCAAGGTCGCCGTCGAGGAACCGGCCGGCCACGAAGCCGACCGCTCCCAACGCCGCGACCAGCAGAAAGGCACCGAATCCGCCGAAGTATCCGGCGAAGCCGAGCGCCATGCCGGCGATCAGGCCGGCCACAGCCATGCTCATCGTGGGCTCCTCCACTGGAGATGCCGAAGGCGCCTAGTGGAGACGTTGCTCCGGCTCTTCGTCTTCCTCATCGGGCAGTTTCACATCGCTGACCGCGATATTGACCTCGACGACCTCAAGTCCGGTCATCCGTTCCACCGCGGAGATGACGTTCTCGCGCACCGCGCGGGTGACGTCGGAGATGGAAACGCCGTAGTCGACGACGATTTCGAGGTCGAGGGCCGTCTGCACCTCGCCCACCTCGGCCTTTACACCGCGCGTGGCGGTGGACCTGCTGGTGCCCGGCACCCGTTCGCGTACCGCGCTGAAGGTGCGGGAGATCCCGCTGCCCATCGTATGGACGCCGAGCACATCACGGGCGGCGAGCCCGGCGATCTTCTCGACGACGCCGTCAGCGATGGTCGTACGGCCACGGGATGCGGGGTCGCCGCCGCCGCGCTTGGTTGTGGAGGTCTTCCTGGGCTCCTCGGCCGAGCCGAACGACTCATTGCCGGGGCTCTCGGGCCGGCTCCGCAGAATAGGGTCGGTCATCGCAGTGTGTCCTTTCCCTGTCGAATCCGGGTCGGGGTCGGTCCACTCCTCCGGACGGGATCCACTCCGTTGCCCACACTAAGTGCGCTTGCCCGCTCTCGCGCCGGGGATGCGGCAGGCTGGAGCAATGACCACGGCTGATGCGGTGCGGCGACGGCTCGGACTAGGAAGGCTGCTTCCGCTGGGCGGCGCGGCGGACGGGGCCTGGCTGGCCGAACGGGCTGCCCAGGCGGTGCTCCGTCGGGTGGCGGCACAGGTGCCCGGCGTGGCGGCAGGACCGCTGAGGCTGGCGCTCGCGGACCCCGGCGCGGCGGCGACGCCCGCCGTCCCGCCCCCACCGAGCGCGCTGCCGCCGGGCCCGCTGCGTATCGAGGCGGATTTCGGGGTGGTGGCACAGGAGCCGCTCCCGGCCACGGCGTCCACGCTGCGTACGGCGCTGTTCGCGGCCGCGGCCCAGCTGCTGGATCTGGACGTCACACAGGTGGATCTACGAGTGACGGAGCTGCTGGACACGGCCCCGAAACCCGGCGCTCCCGCTCACCCACCCGAGGTACGGGCCGTCGCTCCGACGGACCTCGCCGGCACGGCGGCGTCCCGCGCGCCGGGCGTGGCCCATCTGACCGCCACGCTGGGCACGCCGGTGCATCTGGCGCCGGACCATGTCCGCGTCGAGGTGGCGACGGCGAGCGGTCACCGTCCGCTGGAGGTGGTCCGGGCAGTCCGCGAGGCCGTGACGGCGGCGCTCGCGGACGGCCGCCCGGTGGCTGTGCTGATCACCTCGGTGGATAGCTGATCAGTCGCCGACACCCGCGAGGTCGCGCAGCCGGCGCGCCTGCGCCGCCCGCTCCGCCGTGCGCTGCTCCTCGTACGAACGACCCGCCACTCCCTGCAGCAGCGCCTTCGTCTCGATCACCGCGTCCCGCGGCGCCGCGAGCAGCGCCGAGGCCAGGTCCCGCACCGCGCCGTCGAGTTCGTCACCGGGCACGACAAGGTTGGCCAGGCCGGTGCGCTCGGCCTCGTCCGCGTGGACGAAGCGGCCCGTCGCGCAGATCTCCAGCGCCCGGGCATAGCCGACGAGCGAAGCCAGCGGGTGCGTGCCGGTGAGGTCGGGGACGAGCCCGAGGCTGGTCTCGCGCATGGCGAACTGCACGTCCTGCGCGACGACCCGCAGGTCGCAGGCGAGGGCGAGCTGGAAGCCTGCTCCGATCGCATGCCCGTGGACGGCCGCGATCGTGACGATGTCACTGCGGCGCCACCAGGTGAACCCCTCCTGGTACTCGGCGATGACCGCGTCGAGCTCCTTGTCGGAACGGCGTGCGAGGTCGAGGAAGGACGGCTCGCCGTCGAAGCCCTCGGGTGTGAACGCCTGCCGGTCGAGGCCGGCGGAGAAGGACTTGCCCTCGCCGCGCAGCACCACGACCCGCACACTGCCCGGCAGTGACCGACCCGCCTGCGCCAACGCCCGCCACAGAGCGGGAGATTGGGCGTTGCGCTTGTCCGGGTTGGTCAGCGTGACCGTGGCAACCGCGTCCTCGACGGTGAGCCGTACGCCGTCCTTGTCGAGCACAGAGTCGAGCGAAGCCATGGGGCGCCTCCGGTTCGGGTGCAGTCTGTCCGTATCGGCAAAGCCGACACGGACGAAGTTAAGTGACTGCACAGTAACCACCTGGTCGACCGCATGACCGACCGGGTGGCCACCGCAGGAACCGGTGGACCGGAGGAGCCTCGATGTTCAGGCCGAAGCGGTCAGGCCGTAGCCTTCTTGCCTCGCGTCGCTCCGCCGCGTCCCCGGAGCGTGACTCCGGACTCGCTGAGCATCCGGTGTACGAATCCATAGGAGCGGCCGGTCTCTTCGGCCAGCGCCCGGATGCTCGCACCGGAGTCGTACTTCTTCTTCAGGTCTGCCGCGAGCTTGTCGCGCGCGGCGCCGGTAACCCGGCTGCCCTTCTTCAGAGTCTCGGCCACCCGTGCCTCCTCATGGGAAGTGCGCTCTGGACTTCTCATGATCACCCCTCGAGGGCTTCCTGGCCACCCATTCGACAAGGTCCGTGCGACAAGCTTTGCCGTGCGCCGCGCGGCCGACACGACCGGAATCACTCATTCCGCACGTCTGTGTTCGCACGTCCGAACGGGTTCCCGACAGAAATGCCAGGTCAGCGCCGCGCCCGGGAGACGGTCGCGGCGAGGGACCGGACCGAGCGGATCCGCTCGGCGCCACGCCGGGTACGAGACCCACTCACTCAGATGATGGATCACCTGTAGGCCGAATGATCCATACGGAGTGGATCAGAGCCGGACGAGGACCCCGGAAGCGCCGGATCCTGCCCGGTGAGGCCGGCCCGTGCCCGGTCAGGCGAGCGCCACCAGGTCCGCGTAGTCCGCGCCCCACAGGTCCTCGACGCCGTCCGGCAGCAGGATGATGCGCTCGGGCTCGAGCGCCTCGACCGCTCCCTCGTCGTGCGTGACGAGGATGACCGCGCCCTTGTAGGTGCGCAGGGCGCCGAGGATCTCCTCGCGGCTGGCCGGGTCGAGGTTGTTGGTGGGCTCGTCGAGCAGCAGGACATTCGCCGACGAGACGACCAGGGTGGCCAGCGCCAGACGGGTCTTCTCGCCGCCGGAGAGGACTCCGGCCGGCTTGTCGACGTCGTCGCCGGAGAACAGGAAGGAGCCGAGCGTCTTGCGCACCTCGACGAGGTCGAGATCGGGCGCGGAGGAACGCATGTTCTCCAGGACCGTGCGGTCCGGGTCGAGCGTCTCGTGCTCCTGGGCGTAGTAGCCGAGCTTGAGGCCGTGCCCCGGGGTGACCTCGCCGGTGTCCGGCTGCTCCACGCCCGCGAGCAGCCGCAGCAGCGTCGTCTTGCCCGCGCCGTTGAGGCCGAGGATGACGACCCGGGAGCCCTTGTCGATGGCGAGGTCCACATCGGTGAAGATTTCGAGGGAGCCGTACGACTTGGACAGGCTCTCCGCGGTCAGCGGGGTCTTGCCACAGGGCGCGGGATCGGGGAAGCGCAGCTTGGCGACCTTGTCGGAGACACGTACCGCTTCAAGACCGGACAGCAGCCGCTCGGCGCGCTTGGCCATGTTCTGCGCGGCCACGGTCTTGGTGGCCTTGGCGCGCATCTTGTCGGCCTGGGAATTGAGGGCCGCGGCCTTCTTCTCGGCATTCTGGCGCTCGCGCTTGCGGCGCTTCTCATCCGCCTCGCGCTGCTGCTGGTAGAGCTTCCAGCCCATGTTGTAGACATCGATCTGCGAGCGGTTGGCGTCCAGGTAGAAGACCTTGTTGACGACCGTCTCGACGAGGTCGACATCGTGGGAGATCACGATGAAGCCGCCGCGGTAGGACTTCAGATACTCACGGAGCCAGACGATCGAGTCGGCGTCGAGGTGGTTGGTGGGCTCGTCGAGCAGCAGGGTGTCGGCGTCCGAGAAGAGGATGCGCGCGAGCTCGACGCGCCGACGCTGACCGCCGGAGAGCGTATGCAGGGGCTGGCCGAGCACTCGGTCGGGCAGGCCGAGCGCGGCGGCGATGGTGGCGGCCTCGGCCTCGGCGGCGTACCCGCCCTTGGTGAGGAACTCCGTCTCCAGGCGCTCGTACTTCTTCATCGCCTTCTCGCGGGTGGCGCCCTTGCCGTTCGCCATCCGCTCCTCGTTCTCGCGCATCTTCTTCAGCACGGAGTCGAGGTCACGGGCGGAGAGGATCCGGTTGCGGGCGAGAACGTCGAGGTCGCCGGTGCGCGGGTCCTGCGGGAGGTAGCCGACCTCGCCGGAGCGGGAGATGGTGCCGCCGGCGGGGATGCCTTCGCCCGCGAGGCACTTGGTGAGGGTGGTCTTGCCCGCGCCGTTGCGGCCCACCAGGCCGATGCGGTCGCCTTTGGCGATACGGAAGGAAGCTGACTCGATGAGGATGCGTGCGCCGGCGCGCAGCTCGATGCCGGAAGCGGTGATCACGGAAAGACTCCAGGGCGGTATGGACGGCGGAAGGGACGGGCGCGGGAGCTTCGACGCCGCCTAATGCGCAAGGAGAATTGCCATACGACTGAGTCTACCGGTGCCCTGCAAGTGGTTTTGCGCCAGCTTTCGCGGCGATGGCCCGGGCTCGATCGGTGCCCCGGGGCAGGGCGTTGCCGAGGGAGCGCAGCGCCGGCGGTGGACCGGGAGTGGTCCTGCACCGGCCTGCGCACCGGCGACATGGCGCAGCGCGCCGCGTTCCGCCCGCTGTCAGTGCCAACTGTCACACTGAGATGCAGATCACATTTCCATCGTCGAGTCTGAAGGAGTGATCGGGATGTCGCAGTCACCGAGCATCTGTCCGACGCTGGTGTACGCGGACGCGAAGGCCGCGATCAAACAGCTCACGGAAGCCTTCGGCTTCACCGAACACGCGGTGTACGAGGACGAGACCGGCGCGGTCGTGCACGCCGAGCTGACGTACGGCAACGGCATGGTGATGCTCGGCAGCAAGGGCACCGGAAGCGAGTTCGACAAGCTGATGAAGGACGGCGGGCCGACGGGCGTGTTCGTCCATGTCGACGACGTCGACGCCCATCACGCCGGTGCGCTGGAGCATGGTGCGGACATCGTGATGCCGCCGACGGACCAGGACTACGGCGCGCGTGACTACATGGCACGCGACATCGAGGGCAATGTGTGGAGCTTTGGCACGTACTCGCCGGGGGCGGCGGAGGTCTGACGCCTGTCTCCGCCGCCCGATCGTCGAGTCCGCGCCCGGATCAGACGCCTCCGGTGTGCACCTGGAACGCCGCCCTGCGTACGGCCCTGGCGAGGGCGGGGTCGGGGTGCGCGGCCGCCAGGGCCACCAGAACCTGCACGGTACGGGGGTGGCCGCCGGTGCGTACCGCTTCGAGGAGGGCCGGGACCGTGCCCTGGACCGCGGAGTCGAGGTGCCGCAGCAGCAGCTGCGGCTCCCCGTGGTCGGCGACGGCCGCCGCGGTGTCCACCCAGAGCCAGGTCGCTTCCTCACGGGTGAGGACGTCGGCCGCGTCCTCGGGGTCCGCGCCCTCGTACTCGGCGAGCCACAGCAGTACGTAGGGGCGCAGCGAGGGCTCGTCGGCGGCGGCGCGGACCTCGGCCTCGGCGGGGGCGCCGACGACGCGCAGCGCCTCGAAGGCGAGTCCGCGCAGCAGGGCGTCCTCGCCACGGGCGACGGCGAGCAGCTCGGTGACCGCGCTGGAGACGGTGCGGGCGGCGAGCCAGGCGCGGTACTCGGCACGGGCCGGGCCGGGGGTGAGGCGGGCGCAGCCGCGCAGCATGTCCTCGGCGGACTGCTCGATATTGCCTGCGGGGCTCTGTGCGGCGACGCAGATCTGCTCCAGCTTGACCCAGACCGCCCAGTTGCCGAGGGGGGTGAGGGTGGCCGAGCGGCCCTTGTCGAGGGTCAGCGCGCCGACGGAGGACAGGCCCTGCAGCGCCCAGCCGAGGAGGAGCGAGACGGGTACGTCAGCACCCGGGTCGGCACCGGGCTGGGTGTCCGGCTGCGGGCCGTAGGGGACTTCGCAGCGCTCCTCGCGCAGTTCGGCGACGCGCTGCTGGAGCAGGTCGAGCAGGACCGGCACGAGCACGGGGCCGGCCGAGAGCTGGAGCAGGGAGAGCACCTGGGGGACGGCCTCGACGACCTCGGCGACCGCGGTGGGCGCGACGTCGCCGGGCGCCGGGTGGGCCAGCGACCAGGCGTCGAAGAGGGCCACCCAGCCGCGCAGTACGGCCATGTCGTCGCGGTCCCAGGCGCGCAGCCGCCAGCCGGGGCGGGCGGTGTCACCGTGCAGCTCGACCAGGCCGGCGAGGCGGGCCCGGTCCCAGCCCGCGCGCACCTGGAGCGGGGTCAACTCCAGTGCGGCGGCCGCCCGTTCCTGGGTCCGTTCGGTGAGCTGGGCGGTGCTGGGGTCCCTCTCGACGGCGGCCCAGCGGGCGATCCGTACGGCGTCGGCCAGCACTGTCCGCGCCTGGCGGGCCAGCTCGGAGGGGGCGGGGGTGCCTTCGGGCGGCCGGGGGGCCGGCCGGGTGCGCCGGGTCGTCACGGCCCGCCGTGCGGTGGCCAGGGATCGCGGGCGGACAAGACGAAGTCTGGTGTTGCGCGCCAATTGCTCATCAGGCTTTCGGGACGTCACGGGGAGCAGTCTTCCCGCTGACGGCCCGAAAGCCCAAACGGAACCTGGCCGGCAAGATCCGCAAGACAGGCCTCAGGGCTACATCAAGGGGGTGAGGAAGCGGCGGAGGGCTTCTTCGTAGCGGTCCGGGTCGGCGTTCCACATGGCTGCGTGCGGGGCGTCCTTGACGGTGTGGAGGCTGACCAGGTCTGGTCGGCGGGCGGCCAGTTCGCGGGACGGCTGCCAGGGGGCGAGGGTGTCGTCCGGGCCGTGGAAGATGAGGGTCGGCACGCGCATCGCCTTGTGGTCGGCGGCTTCCTGCAGCCGGTCACCGTGCAGGCCGGTCCTGCCCTTGGCCGCCCTGACGGCGAGCGGCAGCAGGAACGCCGGGGTCCGGCGGGCGGCGGCCAGAGCGCGCAGGGTGGCTTCCCAGTCGAGGACCGGTGAGTCGAGGACGAGTCCGCTGATCCGGTCGCGCAGCCCGGAGTTGACCGCGGCGTGCAGAGCCATCGAGGCACCGGTGGACCAGCCGTGCAGGATGACCTTTTCGGCGCCGAAGCGGACGGCGAAGCGGATCGCGGCGTCCAGGTCGCGCCATTCGGAGTCGCCGAGGTGCCCGAGCCCGTCGGCGGGCTTGGGTGCGCCCGGGTCTCCGCGGTAGCCGAGGCCGAGTACCGGGAAGTGACGGGTGTGCAGGAACGGCAGGAGATTCAGGGGGTGTTCCCGTGTGGTGCCCAGGCCGTGCACGGCGATCACCCAGGTGTCGCGGTGTCCGGGCACGAACCAGGCGGGCAGTGCGCCCAGTTCGCCCGGTATGTTCACATCGCTGTGATAGATACCGAACGCGCTCGACGGATCGCCCGTGTGCACCTGCGGGGTGAGCCGCACCCGGCTGCCCGGCTCCAGGCTGCCGAGACTGACCCGCTCCAGGCGGCGTACGACGGTGTCGACGGGGTGCGGCACCGCGTCGAGCACGGGTCCGACGACGGCATGGATGCCCTCGCCGTCGAGTCCGTATCTGCCGGGGCGCTGTGCGGCGAGGCTGCGGGTCAGGGTGACCTGGCCCGCGGCCGTGGCGTGCACGGTGAGCCCGGGGTCGCCGGGCAGTGGGCGTCCTTGCGGCAGCTTGAGCGCGGCGTCGCTGGCGTAGCGGCCGGCTGCGACCGCGGTCGCGCCGAGTCCGATCAGGGTGGTGACGGCCACTGCCGTCGCTGTTGCCGGGCGCACCCGTCCAGTGTCGGCATCCGCGCGCCGGGCTGCCAGTGGACGGCAGCCGCGGGTGTCAGTCCGGCTGGCCGTAGCTCCGGAGCTTCTCGGCGGCTTCGCTCAGCTGGGAGCCGGAGAGGAGGCTGGGCGCGTGGCCGGGCAGCGCCGACGCGGTCAGCCAGAGACGGCACATCCACTCCAGCTGGGCGGTGCGGTCGTAGGCCTGGTCGAGACGGTCGCCGTACGCGACGGTGCCGTGGTTCTGCAGAAGGCAGGCGGTGCGCTCCGCCAGGGCGCGCAGCATGTTCTCGGCGAGCTCCTCGGTCCCGAACAGTGCGTACGGGGCGACGCGGACGGGGCCGCCGAGTGCCGCGGTCATGTAGTGGATGGGTGGGAGCTCGGGGACGAGGGTGGAGACGGCGGTGGCATGCACGGCGTGGGTGTGGACGACGGCGCCGGCGCCGGTGTTGCGGTAGACCTCCAGATGCAGCGGCAGCTCGCTGGTGGGCGCGAGGTCGCCGAGGAGCTGGTTGCCGTCGAGATCGACGGCGATGGCGTCCTGGCGGGTGAGCCGATCGTAGGGGACCCCGGTCGGGGTGACCAGGACGAGTCTGCCGACCCGTACCGAGACATTGCCCGATGTGCCCACCACCAGGCCTTCCGCCGCTGTCCTGCGGGCCGTGGCGACGAGATCCAGCCATGCCCGTTCGATCGCGTCCTGCCGCACCTCATCGCTCATGCGGTGATCCTGTCAGGCGGGGGTCCAGGGCCTGGACGGACCGTGACGGAGATCACGCGTATCGCCACAAAACCAGCTATTCGCGGCACCAGCCCTTTGATACCGGCCCGACAGGGCTGACGGAGCGAAGAATCCTCACTTGCGGACACCGCGAAGCCCGTCTCAGTTCATCTTCCGTTCACTCAGATTACCTACGTTCAACAGGCCAATGACGTCGAACGATTGCCTGGGTAAATGGAACACATCACCTTGCTGCTCGCGATCGTGATCGTGACAGCGCTCGTGTTCGATTTCACGAACGGTTTCCACGACACCGCCAACGCGATGGCGACCACCATCTCGACCGGCGCACTGAAGCCCAAGACCGCGGTGGCCATGTCCGCCGCGCTCAACCTCGTCGGCGCGTTCCTGTCCATCGAGGTCGCCAAGACAATCTCCAGCGGCATCGTCACCGAGGAAGGCATCTCACCGGAGGTGATCTTCGCGGCGCTCGTCGGCGCCATCCTCTGGAACCTGATGACCTGGCTGATCGGCCTGCCGTCCAGCTCCTCGCACGCCCTGATGGGCGGACTGGTCGGCGCCACCATCGCCTCGGTCGGCGTCAGCGGCGTCAACGGCGGCACCGTCGTCACCAAAGTCCTGATCCCCGCAATCGCCGCCCCGCTGGTGGCCGGCATCGCGGCCTTCCTCGCCTCCCGGCTGACGTACAAGATCGGCCAGAACGCCGACGCCAAGGCCACCGCGAAGGGCTACCGCGCCGGTTCCATCGCCTCGGCGGGCCTCGTCTCGCTGGCCCACGGCACCAACGACGCGCAGAAGACCATGGGCATCATCACGCTGGCGCTCGTCGCCGGCGGTGTGCTCTCCCCCGGCTCCAACCCCCCGCTGTGGGTCATCGTCTCGGCCGGCAGCGCGATTGCGCTGGGCACCTACCTCGGCGGCTGGCGGATCATCCGCACCCTGGGCAAGGGCCTCACCGACCTCCAGCCGCAGCAGGGCTTCGCCGCCCAGACCAGCGCGGCCAGCGTCATCCTCGCCTCCTCCAACCTCGGCTTCTCGCTGTCCACCACGCACTCCTGCTCCGGCGCCGTGATGGGCGCGGGCCTGGGCCGCAAGGGCGGCGTGGTCCGCTGGTCCACCGCCACCCGGATGTTCGTCGCGTGGGGTCTGACCCTGCCGGCCGCGGCCCTGGTCGCGGCCGGTTCGGAGTTCGTGGCCAAGCAGGGCGACTGGGGTGTCGCGGCGGTCGCGGCCTTCCTGATCGGCGCCTGCGTCGCGATCTGGTTCGTCTCCCGCCGCCAGGTGATCGACCACACCAACGTCAATGACGTGGACGGCGACGCCGAGCCCGCGGGCGTGGTGACCGCCGCCATCGCGGCCGTCACCCCGCCGCCGGCCGGCACCCCCGCGCAGGACATCAAGACGACCATCCAGGCTCCGGCGCCCGCCGCGGGCTCCGAGCCGGCGACCCGCCCGGCCGCGGTGTAAGGACAGATCAGTATGAAAATCGACTGGGCAGCTCTCGGCTCCGTCTTCGGCGTGAGCCTCGTGGCCACCGTCGCCCTGGTGGGCCTGTTCACCCTGGGCGTCGTGGGCCTGACCAAGCAGGAGTCTGCGGCGGCGCAGGGTGGCTCCGCGGTCCTGGCCCGCACGGCGGCGTATGCGTGCTTCGCGCTGTGCGCGGCGGCCGTGTCGTACGGGATCTATCTGATCATCACCTGAGCACAGCCAGGGCAGATGCGGTGAGGGCGGGACGGATGTCCCGCCCTCACTGCGTTTTCCGACGGTCCGCACATGGTGTCGGTGTGGGCCTTCGCACACTGTCCCGTCGCAGGTCAAGGGTGAGTTGACGGCCCTCGCAGGGCCGTGGTGGACTGCCGGAGCCAACTACGGCGGCAGCAGAGGAAGCCGGTGCGAATCCGGCGCGGTCCCGCCACTGTCACCGGGAGCAGTCACCCGGAAGCCAGGAACTCTCGCCGCCGGTCTCGTCGAACCAGGGCGCGGACACCCTGAGTGAGGACATATCGCCATGCCCGGGTGCGGTTCATCTCCTGCTGTGAGTACGAGGGTTCTTCCAGGCGAAGCGCCGGCCTGAACCCATGCGTGCCGACCGGCAATTCGTATACGGCGCCACCGCCGGCCTCGTCGGCGACCTGCTGCTCGGCGATCCTCGCCGGGGGCATCCGGTCGCCGCGTTCGGCCGCGCCGCGGGCGCCGTCGAGCGTCTGTTGTGGCGTGACCACCGCGGCTGGGGCGCGCTGCACACCACCGTGTGCGCCGGAGGCGCTGCCGCGGCCGCCGGGTTCCTCGCACGCGGGGTACGCAGCCGCCCCGCCGCATCCCTCGCGCTGACCGCCGCCGCCACCTGGGCGGTGGTCGGCGGCACTTCGCTGGGCCGCGAGGCGCGGGCCATCGGCGGCGCGCTCGCGGCCGGGGACATCGAGGCGGCCCGGGAGCGGCTGCCCCATCTGTGCGGGCGCGACCCGCAGGCCCTGGACGAGCAGCAGATCGCGCGTGCCGTCGTCGAGTCCGTCGCCGAGAACACCTCCGACGCGGTGGTGGGCGCGCTGGTCTGGGGGGCGCTGGCCGGTGTGCCGGGACTCGTCGCGTTCCGCGCGGTGAACACCCTCGACGCGATGGTGGGGCACAAATCGGCCAAGTACCGGCGATTCGGCTGGGCTTCGGCACGCCTCGACGATGTGGCCGGGTGGCCGGGGGCCCGCCTCACCGCGGGACTCGCGGTACTCACCGGCCCGGATGCGAGGGGAGCCGTACGGGCGTGGCGCGCCGACGCGAAGAAACATCCGAGCCCCAATGCGGGGCCCGTGGAAGCCTCGTTCGCGGGCGCTCTGGGCGTACGGCTGGGCGGGACGCTCTCGTACGGCGGCCGGGTCGAGCACCGGCCCGTACTGAACGGCAACGGTCGCCCGGTGGAGTTCGGTGACGTCGAGCGTGCCGTACGGCTTTCGCGCCGTATCGGCTGGCTGACACTGGCGGCCTGCGCGGCGGGCCGCGTGACGGGGCAGGTACTGCGCGCGCGGCGCGCGGGAAAGGGGCGGACATGACCGGTACCGGCCGCACCGGCGGCGGGCTGCTCGTCGCGGGCACCACCTCCGACGCCGGCAAGAGCGTCGTCACCGCCGGGATCTGCCGATGGCTCGTACGGCAGGGAGTGAAGGTCGCGCCCTTCAAAGGGCAGAACATGTCCCTCAACTCCTTCGTGACGCGCGAGGGCGCCGAGATCGGACGTGCCCAGGCCATGCAGGCGCAGGCCGCCCGCGTGGAGCCCAGCGCGCTGATGAACCCCGTGCTGCTCAAGCCCGGCAGCGACCGGTCCAGCCAGGTCGTGCTGATGGGCAGACCCGTCGGAGAGCTCAGCGCACGCGGCTACCACGGGGGGCGGCAGGAAGCCCTGCTTTCGACCGTTCTGGAGTGCCTGGAGGAACTGCGGGGCACGTATGACGCCGTGATCTGCGAGGGGGCGGGCAGTCCGGCCGAGATCAATCTGCGGCGTACGGACATCGTGAACATGGGCATCGCACGGGCCGCGCGGCTGCCGGTGCTCGTGGTCGGGGACATCGACCGCGGCGGTGTCTTCGCGTCCTTCTTCGGTACGACAGCGCTGCTCAGCGCGGCGGACCAGGAGCTGATCGCGGGATATCTGGTCAATAAGTTCCGGGGCGACGTGACACTGCTCGAGCCGGGCCTTGAGATGCTGCACGGGCTGACCGGGCGGCACACATACGGCGTGCTGCCCTTCGCCCACGGCCTCGGCATCGACGAGGAGGACGGGCTGAGGGTCTCACTGCGCGGTGCGGTACGGGAGTCGGCCGTCGCGCCGCCGGTCGGCGAGGACGTGCTGCGGGTCGCCGTGTGCGCGGTGCCGCTGATGTCCAACTTCACGGACGTGGACGCGCTGGCCGCCGAACCGGGCGTCGTCGTGCGCTTCGTGGACCGGGCAGAGGAGCTCGTCGACGCCGACCTGGTCATCGTGCCGGGCACCCGCGGCACGGTGAAGGCCCTTGCCTGGCTGCGCGAGCGGGGGCTTGCCGACGCTCTGCTGCGGCGGGCCGCCGAGGGGCGGCCGGTGCTCGGCATCTGCGGCGGCTTCCAGGCGCTGGGCGAGCGGATCGACGACGAGATCGAGTCGCGGGCGGGCACCGTCGACGGACTCGGGCTGCTGCCCGTACGGGTGCGGTTCGCGAAGGACAAGACCCTCGCGCGGCCCGTGGGCAAGGCGCTCGGCGAGCGGGTCGAGGGCTACGAGATCCATCACGGGGTCGCCGAAGTGCTCGGCGGGGAGACCTTCCTGGACGGCTGCCGGGTCGGCTCGGTGTGGGGCACGCACTGGCACGGGTCGCTGGAGAGCGACGGCTTCAGGCGCGCCTTTCTGCGCGAGGTGGCGGCGGCAGCCGGCCGGCGCTTCGTACCTGCCCCGGACACCAGCTTCGGCGCGCTGCGCGAGGAGCAGCTGGACCGCCTGGGCGACCTGATCGAAGAACACGCGGACACGGACGCGCTGCTGCGGCTGATCGAGTCGGGCGCTCCGCCGGAACTGCCTTTCCTTCCACCGGGAGCGCCATGAGCACCGTGCTGTTGTTGTCCACCGCCGACACCGACCTGCTGGCGGCCCGCGCCTCCGGCGCGGCGTACCGGATCGGCAACCCGACCCGGGTCGACGTCGCCGGTGAACTGCCCGCGCTCATCGAGGGCTGTGACATCGCCGTCGTCAGGCTGCTGGGCGGGAAGCGAGCCTGGGAGGACGGGCTCGCCGCGCTCAAGGCGGCCCGGATTCCGACGGTGCTGCTCGGCGGTGAGGCTGTGCCGGACGCCGAGTTGATGGCCGAGTCGTCCGTGCCCGCCGGTGTGGTGGCGGAGGCCCTGCGGTATCTCGTCGAGGGCGGTCCCGGGAACCTCGTCGAGCTGGCCCGCTTCCTGTCGGACACCGTGCTGCTCACCGGGGTGGGCTTCGCCGAGCCGCAGAAGATGCCCGAGTACGGCGTCCATGGCAGGCGCCCGCTCACGGAGGGCCGCCCGACCGTCGGCGTTCTCTTCTACCGGGCGCACGAGCTGTCCGGGAACACGGCCTTCATCGATGTGCTGTGCGACCGGATCGAGGAGCGGGGGGCCAATGCCCTTCCCGTGTACTGCGGTTCGCTGCGCGGCGCCGACGCCGGGCTGTACGAGCTGCTCGGCAGGGCCGACGCGCTGATCGCCACCGTGCTGGCGGCGGGCGGCACGCGCGCGAGCGACGCGAGCGCCGGCGGGGACGACGAGGCATGGGACATCGGGGCGCTCGCCGAACTGAACGTGCCCGTCCTGCAGGGGCTCTGCCTCACCTCCTCGCGCGCCGTGTGGGAGGCATCGGACGCGGCCCTCTCCCCCATGGACGCGGCGATGCAGGTCGCGATCCCGGAGTTCGACGGACGGCTGATCACGGTCCCGTTCTCCTTCAAGGAGCAGGGTCCCGATGACGTACCGGTGTATGTCGCGGACCCGGAGCGGGCCGGGCGCGTCGCCGGAATCGCCGTACGTCACGCGGAGTTGAAGCACAAGCCGAACGCTCGGAAGCGGCTCGCGCTGGTCTTCACGGCCTATCCGACGAAGCATTCGCGGGTCGGAAACGCCGTGGGCCTCGACACGCCCGCGTCCGCGGTACGGGTCCTGGACGCCCTGCGCGATGCCGGATACGGCGTCGACGGCCACCCCGCAGGCGGCGACGAACTGATCCACCGGCTCATCAGCGCCGGTGGCCACGACGTCGAGTGGCTGACGGAGGAGCAGCTGGCCGCCGCCCCCGCGCGCGTGCCGCTCGCCGACTACCGCGCCTGGTTCGACACGCTGGACCCGCAGCTGCGCGAGGGAATGCTGGAGCACTGGGGCGAGCCCCCGGGCTCGCTCTATGTCGACGGCGACGACATCGTGCTCGCTTCCCTCCGGTTCGGGAACGTCGTGGTGATGATCCAGCCGCCGCGCGGCTTCGGTGAGAACCCGATCGCGATCTACCACGACCCCGACATGCCGCCCTCGCACCACTACATGGCGGCCTACCGCTGGCTGGAGACCGCGGCATCGGAGGGCGGCTTCGGCGCGGACGCGATCGTCCACATGGGCAAGCACGGCACCATGGAGTGGCTGCCGGGCAAGGGCCTTGGCCTGTCGGCGGGCTGCGGACCGGACGCGGTGCTCGGCGAACTGCCTTTGATCTACCCGTTCATCGTCAACGACCCGGGCGAGGGCACCCAGGCCAAGCGCCGCGGCCACGCCACGATCGTGGACCATCTGGTGCCGCCGATGGCGCGCGCGGACACCTACGGCGATCTGGCCAAGCTGGAGCAGCTGCTCGACGAGTACGCGCTGGTCAGCGATCTCGACCCGGGGAAGGCCCCGGCCGTACGGGCGCAGATCTGGACGCTCGTGAAGGCCGCGGAGCTCCATCACGATCTGCATGTCGACGAACAGCCGGACGACGGCGACTTCGACGAGTTCGTGATGCACATCGACGGCTATCTCTGCGAGATCAAGGACGTCCAGATCAGGGACGGTCTGCACATCCTCGGCGGCGGTCCGCAGGCGGAGGCGCGGGTCAATCTCGTGCTCGCCGTGCTGCGCGCCTCGCAGGTGTGGGGCGGCCAGGCCCATGCGCTGCCGGGGCTCAGGGCCTCGCTCGCCGAGTACTTCGGTCTTACGGAGAAGGACCTGCTGGGCGAGCCGGGCGCCGCGGCGAAGGTGCCGACCGAGCTGACCGCGCTGGTCGAGGGTCCGGCCCGGACCGCCGCCGATGCGATCGATCTGCTCGAGCAGCTGTGCCGGCGGCTCGCCCTGGGCATGGAGGAGCGCGACTGGGACGCGGCCGCGGTGCCTTCCCTCGTACGTGAGGTCGTGGGCAGCGAACTCCCCGACGCCGTCGCGGTGCTGGAGTTCGCCTGCCGCGAGGTGGTGCCGCGGCTGGCCCGTACGACCGACGAGATCGGCAACATCCTGCGGGCACTGGACGGCGGCTACGTCCCGGCCGGCCCTTCGGGCTCGCCGACCCGCGGCCTGGTCAACGTTCTGCCGACCGGGCGCAACTTCTACTCCGTCGACCCGAAGGCCATCCCCTCCCGGCTGTCGTGGGAGGTCGGCCAGGCGCTCGCCGACTCGCTGGTGGCGCGGTATCTGGCGGACACGGGCGCGTATCCGAAGTCCGTGGGTCTGACGGTGTGGGGCACCTCCGCGATGCGCACCCAGGGCGACGACATCGCCGAGATCCTGGCGCTGCTCGGCTGCCGCCCGGTCTGGGACGACGCGTCCCGCCGCGTGACGGGCTTCGAGATCGTGCCGGCACAGGAGCTGGGGCGGCCGCGCATCGACGTCACGGTCCGCATCTCCGGCTTCTTCCGGGACGCCTTCCCGCATGTGGTGGGCCTGCTCGACGACGCCGTACGGGCGGTGGCCGAGCTCGACGAGCCCGCCGAGGCCAACTATGTGCGCGCGCACGCGGACGAGGACACGGCACAGCACGGCGACCGGCGGCGGGCCACGGCGCGGATCTTCGGCTCGAAGCCGGGGGCGTACGGAGCCGGTCTGCTGCCGCTGATCGACGCGCGGAACTGGCGCTCCGACGCGGACCTCGCGGAGGTGTACGCGGTGTGGGGCGGCTATGCGTACGGGCGCGGTCTCGACGGTCGTGCGGCTCGCGGGGACATGGAGACGGCGTTCCGGCGGATCGCGGTCGCCGCGAAGAACGTCGACACGCGGGAGCACGATCTCGTCGACGCGGACGACTACTTCCAGTACCACGGCGGGATGGTCGCCATGGTGCGGCATCTGACGGGTGAGTCGCCCGAGGCGTATGTGGGTGACTCCGCTGTTCCGGACCAGGTCAGGACGCGCACGCTGGGCGAGGAGACGCATCGGGTCTTCCGGGCGCGGGTGGTCAATCCGCGCTGGATGGCGGCGATGCGGAGGCACGGCTACAAGGGTGCGTTCGAGATGGCCGCGACGGTGGACTACCTGTTCGGCTACGACGCGACGGCGGGCGTCGTGGACGACTGGATGTACGAGAAGCTGAGCGCTGAGTATGTCTTCGACCCCGAGAACCGCGAGTTCATGCAGAAGTCCAATCCATGGGCGCTGCGGGGTATTTCGGAACGCCTGCTGGAAGCGGCCGATCGCGGGCTGTGGGCGGAGCCGGACGCGCAGACGCTGGAGCGGCTCCGGGCGACCTACCTTGAGCTCGAGGGCGACCTGGAGGGGGACGCGTGAAGGTCTTTTCTTGCTGGGGGCTCAGCCCCCGGAACCCAGCGCCGCAAACTCCCCCGGACTTCGTCCGGGGGGACCCCCACGGGGCTGGTTCTACGATCGAGGAGTCCGCATGAGCACCCCCTACCCGTTCACCGCGATCGTCGGGCAGGAGGATCTGCGGCTGGCGCTGCTGCTCAACGCGGTCAGCCCGCGGGTCGGCGGTGTGCTCGTACGCGGCGAGAAGGGGACCGCCAAGTCCACCGCCGTACGTGCGCTTTCCGCGTTGATCCCGGAGGTTCCGGTCGTCTCCGGGTGCCGGTTCTCGTGCGACCCCGCGGCGCCGGACCCGGCGTGTCCCGACGGTCCGCACGAGCTCGGCGGCGGTGTGGCGCGGCCCGCGCGGATGGTCGAGCTGCCCGTCGGCGCCTCCGAGGACCGGCTCGTCGGCGCGCTCGACATCGAGCGGGCGCTGGCCGAGGGCGTGAAGGCCTTCGAGCCGGGGCTGCTCGCCGACGCCCACCGCGGAATCCTCTACGTCGACGAAGTCAACCTCCTCCACGACCACTTGGTGGATCTGCTCCTGGACGCGGCCGCGATGGGCGCGTCATATGTGGAGCGTGAGGGTGTGTCGGTGCGCCATGCCGCGCGATTTCTGCTCGTCGGGACCATGAACCCCGAAGAGGGCGAGCTGCGTCCCCAGTTGCTGGACCGCTTCGGGCTCACCGTCGAGGTCGCGGCCTCGCGCGAGCCCGATCAGCGGGTCGAGGTGGTGCGGCGCCGGCTCGCGTACGACGACGATCCCGGTGGTTTCGCCGGTCGCTGGTCGGACGACGAGACCGCGCTGCGGGCGCGGATCGTGGCGGCGCGGGCGCTGCTGCCCGACGTACGGCTTGGCGACGGCGCGCTCAGGCAGATCGCCGCGACCTGCGCGGCCTTCGAGGTGGACGGTATGCGCGCGGACATCGTGATGGCGCGGACGGCGACGGCGCTGGCCGCATGGGCGGGGCGCAGCGACGTGCTCGCGGAGGATGTGCGGCAGGCCGCTCTGCTGGCACTCCCGCACCGGCGGCGACGTAATCCCTTCGACGCGCCGGGCCTGGACGAGGACAAGCTCGACGAGACGCTGGAGGAGTTCGGCGACGACGATCCGGATCCCGGTCCGGACGGGCCCGGCGGTGGCGGTGGGCAGCCTCCGCAGGACGGTCCGGACACACCGCCGCCCGGCGACACGGGTCAGGCCGACACTCCGGCCGAGCCACAGGAGGCCGAGGGCGGGCGGCCGCAGCCCTCCGGCGGCGGTGAGCAGCAGCCCGTACGGGCCGGTGAGCCGTTCCGCACGAAAGTGCTGAGCGTGCCCGGTCTCGGTGAGGGCGCGGCGGGGCGCCGGTCACGGGCGCGGACCGAGCACGGGCGGACGACGGGTGCGCGCAGGCCCCAGGGGGCGCTGACCAAGCTGCACTTGGCGGCGACCGTACTGGCCGCGGCCCCGCACCAGCGGGCGCGCGGGCGCAGCGGGCGCGGTCTGGTGGTGCGGCGTGACGATCTGCGGCAGGCGACCCGGGAGGGGCGCGAGGGCAATCTCGTGCTGTTCGTGGTCGACGCTTCGGGCTCGATGGCGGCCAGGCAGCGGATGAGCGCGGTCAAAGGTGCCGTACTCTCGCTGCTCCTCGACGCCTACCAGCGGCGCGACAAGGTCGGTCTTGTCACCTTCCGCGGCAAGGACGCGGAGCTTGCGCTGCCGCCGACTTCTTCGGTGGACGCCGCCGCAGCCCGTCTCGAGACACTGCCGACGGGCGGCCGTACACCGCTGGGGGCGGGACTGCTGCGGGCGCACGACGTGCTGCGGGTGGAGCGTATGCGTGATCCGTCGCGCCGCCCGCTGCTGGTCGTGGTGACGGACGGGCGCGCGACGGGCGGAGTCGACCCGGTCGCGCTCGGCTCACGGGCCGCGCGGCTGCACGCCGCCGAGGGCACGGCCTCCGTCGTCGTGGACTGCGAGTCGGGGCCGGTGCGGCTCGGGCTCGCCGGTGACCTCGCCCGTGATCTCGGCGGCACCGCCGTCACCCTGGACGAGCTGCGCGCCGACAGCATCGCCGGGCTCGTCAGGGATGTACAAGCGACCAGGAGGGCCGCGTAATGCCGCAGGGACAACCGTCCGTCGTACCCGAGGACGGGCTCACCACCCGCCAGCGCCGCAACCGGCCGCTGGTGATGGTCCATACGGGCGTCGGCAAGGGCAAGTCGACAGCCGCCTTCGGGATGGCGCTGCGTGCCTGGAACCAGGGCTGGCCGATCGGGGTGTTCCAGTTCGTCAAGTCCGCGAAGTGGAAGGTCGGCGAGGAGAACGCGCTCAAGGTACTGGGGGCTTCCGGTGAGGGCGGGAGTGTCGACTGGCACAAGATGGGTGAGGGCTGGTCCTGGATCCAGCGGGCCCCCGCGGACGGCGAGCTGTCCAACGAGGAAAAGGCGCGCGAGGGCTGGGAGCAGGTCAAACGCGATCTGGCCGCTCAGTCGTACAAGCTCTATGTGCTGGACGAGTTCGCGTACCCGATGCACTGGGGCTGGGTCGACACCAACGAGGTGATCCAGGTGCTGCGCGACCGCCCCGGCCACCAGCACGTGGTGATCACCGGCCGCAACGCACCCGCCGAGCTGGTCGACTTCGCCGATCTGGTGACCGACATGTCGAAGGTGAAGCACCCGATGGACGCCGGTCAGAAGGGGCAGCGAGGCATCGAGTGGTAGCACGTCTCGTCATCGCCGCGCCGTCGTCCGGCAGCGGCAAGACCACCGTCGCGACGGGCCTGATGGCGGCCTTCGTCGCGGCGGGCCTCGCCGTGTCCCCGCACAAGGTCGGCCCCGACTACATCGACCCGGGCTACCACTCGCTCGCGACGGGGCGTCCGGGGCGGAACCTGGACGCGTTCCTGTGCGGTACGGAGCTGGTGGCGCCGCTGTTCGCGCACGGCGCGGCGGGATGCGACGTGGCCGTGGTCGAGGGCGTGATGGGCCTGTACGACGGCGCGGCCGGCGCGGGTGAACTGGCCTCCACGGCACAGGTGGCGAAGCTGCTGCGGGCGCCGGTGGTGCTGGTGGTGGACGCGTCGTCGCAGTCGCGTTCGGTGGCGGCGCTGGTGCACGGCTTCGCGTCGTGGGATCCGGAGGTGCGGATCGGGGGCGTGATCCTGAACAAGGTGGGGTCCGACCGGCACGAGGAGCTGCTGCGGGAGGCGCTGGAGGAGTCGGGAGTACCGGTGCTGGGGGTGCTGCGGCGGGTGGCTGAGGTTTCGTCGCCGTCGCGGCACCTGGGTCTGGTGCCGGTCGCCGAGCGGCGGTCGGACGCGGTGGCCGCGGTGGCGGCGATGGCGGAGGTGGTGCGCCTCGGGTGCGACCTGGAGGCGTTGCTGGCGCTGGCGCGGTCGGCTCCGCGGTTGGACGGGGGTGCGTGGGATCCGGGAGCGGCCTGCGGCTCTGTTCCCCACCCCGCCGCTTCCCGGGCCCCCGGTTCGGGGAACGGGCCGCCACCCCTCGTCGCCGTCGCCGGCGGCCCCGCGTTCACCTTCTCCTACGCCGAGCACACCGAACTCCTCACCGCCTCCGGCGCCCACGTCGTCCCCTTCGACCCGCTCCGGGACGAGCAACTCCCCGACGGCGCCGCGGGGCTGGTCATCGGCGGCGGGTTCCCGGAGATGTACGCCACCGAGCTCTCCGCCAACGAGCCGCTCCGCAAGGCCGTCGCCGAGCTCGCGCACAGCGGCGCGCCCGTCGCCGCCGAGTGTGCCGGGCTGCTGTATCTCGCCCGTTCCCTCGACGGGCAGCCCATGTGCGCCGTCCTGGACGCCGAGGCACGGATGTCGGGGCGGCTCACGCTCGGGTACCGCGAGGCCGTCGCCGTGAGCGACAGCGTCCTCGCCGCGGCCGGGACACGCCTGCGGGGGCACGAGTTCCACCGGACCGTCGTGGAGCCCGCCGCGGGCCCGGCCCCCGCCTGGGGCATGCACAAGCCCGAGCGACGCGTCGAGGGGTTCGTACAGCAGGGCGTGCACGCGAGCTATCTGCATACGCACTGGGCGGCCGAGCCCGGTGTGGCGCGCCGATTCGTTGAGAGGTGTACGCGATGAGCAGGCTGATCGGCGTCGGAGTGGGGCCCGGCGACCCGGAGTTGGTGACCGTGAAGGGCGTGCGCGTGCTTCGGGAGGCCGACGTCGTCGTCGTACCGGTGATGGACACGCTGGAGCGCGGGCGCGCGGAGGCGACCGTGCTGCACTACGTGGGTGAGGAGAAGGTCGTACGGATCGTCTTCGCGCTCAACGAGCGCACCGACCGCGCCCGTCGCGAGGCCGCCTGGGACGCCGCCGGTGAGCGCGTCGCCGAACTCCTGCGCAGCCACGAGACCGTCGCCTTCGCCACGATCGGCGACCCCAATGTGTACTCGACGTTCACCTATCTCGCGCAGACGATCGGCGACGTGGTCCCGGGGACGGCCGTCGAGACCGTGCCCGGTATCACCGCGATGCAGGATCTGGCGGCCCGCAGCGGCGCGGTGCTCACCGAGGGCACCGAGCCGCTGACCCTGGTTCCGGTGACCGCCGGGGCCGCCGTGCTCAAGGACGCCCTGGAGGGTCCCGGCACGGTCGTGGCGTACAAGTTCGGGCGGCTGGCGGCCGAAGTGGCGACCGCGCTGCGGAAGACAGGACGGACCGAGGGCGCGGTGTGGGGGTCGGCGCTCGGGCTGCCCGAGGAGTCGATCCGGTCGGCCGCGGAGCTGGGCGAGGGCCCGTTGCCGTATCTCTCGACGCTGATCGCGCCCGCGCCGCGGGGCGGCGGCCGCGGGGGCAAGCTGTGAGTCCGCCGTCCGGGTCCTCACTCGGCGAGGCCCACCACCAGCCAGATGAAGCCCACTCCCCCGGCCGTGCACAGCAGGGTGGAGCGCGCGGGGTGGGCGTGGTGCGCCTCGGGCAGGATCTCGGCGGCGGCGAGATAGAGCAGCGCGCCGCCGAAGAACCCGAGATAGCTGCCGAGGAGTTCCACGGGAAGCGTGAACAGCACGGCGGACGCGGCGCCGACAAGGGGCGCGAGTGCGTCGGCGACGAGCATCGCGACCGCCTTGCCGCGGGTGTTCCCGTACAGGCTGGTGATCGTGTACGTGTTGAAGCCGTCGGCGAAGTCGTGGGTGATGACGGCGATCGCCACGGTCGCGCCCATGCCGCCGCCCACCTGGAAGGCAGCGCCGATCGCGACGCCGTCCATCAGGCTGTGGCCGACCATGGCCGCGGCCGCCGTCAGTCCCACCTGCGGCATTCTCTCGTCCGCACCGTGTGCCGCCTGGCGGACCGCCAGCAGTCGTTCCACCAGGTGGGCGGTGAGAAAGCCGCCGACGAACAGCAGCAGTGCCTGCGGCACTCCGAACACCTTGTTGCCCGCCGCCTCAAGTGCCTCCGGCAGCAGGTCGAGGCCGACCACACCGAGCATCAGACCGCCGGCCAGACCGAGCACGAGGTGGCGGCGGTCGGTGACGCGCTGCGCCGTCCAGCCGCCGAACAGCGTCATCAGGAACGCGCCGAGCGCGACGAGCACCGCCATGCGCCCTTGCTAGCGGATTGACCCGCTTCCTGGCACATCCGAGCTGTCCCGATCCACCCGAATGACACGAATAACCCGAGAGGACCACCGCTCATGGCCGATGCCGCCACCCGTGGCAAGGTGACCTTCGTCGGCGCGGGCCCGGGCGCCGCCGATCTGCTGACGTTCCGGGCCGCACGGGCGATCGCCGATGCCGACATTGTCATCTGGGCGGCCAGCCTGGTGCAGGCGGAGGTCCTGGAGCATGCGCGCGAGGGCGCAGAGATCCTCGATTCGGCGGCGATGTCGCTGGAGGACGTCGTCGCCGTGTACGAACGGGCGCGGGCGGACGACCTGTTGGTCGCCCGCATCCACTCCGGCGACCCGGCGCTGTGGGGCGGCACTCAGGAGCAGCTCGACCGCTGTGTGGAGCTGGGCCTCGACGTCGAGATCGTGCCGGGCGTCTCGTCGTTCTCGGCGGTCGCGGCGCTCGCGCAGCGCGAGCTGACGATCCCTGAGGTCGCGCAGTCCGTGATCCTTACCCGGCTCGGCGGCGGCAAGACGCCGATGCCGCCGGGCGAGGAGGTACGGGAGTTCGCGCGGCACGGCACGACGATGGCGCTCTTTCTGTCGGCGGCCCGTTCGGGGCAGTTGACGCAGGAGCTGCTGGAGGGCGGCTATCCGACGAGTACGCCGGTGGTGATCGCGTACCAGGCGACCTGGCCGGAGGAGCTGATCCTGCGCTGCACGGTCGGCACGCTGGAGGAGACCGTCAAGGAGCACAAGCTCTGGAAGCACACGCTGTTCCTGGTGGGGCCCGCGCTGGCGGCTTCGGGGACGCGCTCGCACCTCTATCACCCGGGCCACTTCCATGGCTTCCGGAAGGCCGATCCGGCCGCCCGCAAGGCCCTGCGCACCAAGGGAGCGAATCAGTGATCGGCCTGATCTCCGCCACGGCGGCGGGAGCTGCCGCCCGCGACCGGCTGGCCGCCGCCTGGCCCGAACGGACCCGGATCTACGAGGGTCCCGTGCGCCCTTCGGTGGAGCGGGCATTCGCCGAGTGCGAGCAGCTGGTCTGCTTCCTGGCGACGGGCGCGGTGGTGCGGCTGATCGCCCCGCTGCTGGCGGGCAAGTCGGCGGACCCGGGCGTGGTGTGCGTGGACGAGGGACAGCGGTATGCGGTGTCCCTGCTGGGCGGCCACAGCGGCGCTGCGAACGAGCTGGCGGCGCAGGTCGCGGACGTTCTGGGCTGCGCCCCGGTGGTGACGACGGCGACGGACGCGGCGGACATCCCGGGCCTGGACACCCTGGGCTGGCCGGTCGAGGGCGCGGTCGCGTCCGTGACGCGCGCGGTCCTTGACGGCGAACCGGTGGCGCTGCGGGCAGACGCGGTGTGGCCGCTCCCGCCGCTGCCGGGCAATGTGACGCCGGAGGGCGCCGGCACCGCTCTCCATGTCACCGACCGGTCCTTCGACGCCGGCCCGAACGACGCCGTACTGCGACCCCCGTCGCTCGTCGTCGGCGTCGGGGCCTCCAAGGGCTCCCCCGTCGACGAGGTCGTCGGCCTCGTCGAGGAGACCCTGCGCGAGGCGGGGCTCTCGGCGCTGAGTGTGGCCGAGCTGGCGACCGTCGACGCGAAGGCCGAGGAGCCGGGGATCGTCGGGGCCGCGGGTCTCCTTGGCGTGCCCCTGGTGACGTACGCCGCCGAGCGGCTCGCAGAGATCGCCGTGCCGAACCCGTCCGGCGCGCCGCTCGCCGCAGTCGGAACGCCCTCCGTCGCCGAGGCCGCGGCGCTCGCGGGCGGCGGCGAACTCCTCGTCCCGAAGCGGAAGTCGAACCCCGTCGGCCGGGCCGCGATGGCGACCTGCGCGGTCGTGCGCAGAGCGCCGCGCGGGCGGCTCGCCGTGGTCGGGCTCGGGCCCGGGGCCCGCGATCTTCTCACCCCGCGTGCGAGGGAGGAGCTGCGCCGCGCCTCCGTACTGGTCGGGCTCGATCAGTACGTGGACCAGATCCGTGATCTGCTCAGGCCGGGCGCCCGGGTCATCGAGTCCGGCCTCGGCGCGGAGGAGGAGCGGGCCCGTACGGCGGTGGCCGAGGCCCGCGCCGGACATGCGGTCGCGCTCATCGGCAGCGGCGACGCGGGCGTGTACGCGATGGCATCCCCCGCGCTCGCCGAGGCGTCCGACGACATCGACGTGGTGGGTGTGCCGGGCGTGACGGCGGCGCTGGCCGCCGCCGCGATCCTGGGTGCGCCGCTCGGGCACGACCATGTCTCGATCAGCCTCTCCGATCTGCACACTCCGTGGGAGGTCATCGAGCGCCGGGTGCGGGCCGCGGCGGAGGCGGACATCATCGTGACCTTCTACAACCCGCGCAGCCGCGGCCGCGACTGGCAGCTCCCGAAGGCGCTGTCGATCCTCGCCGAACACCGCGAGCCGGGCACGCCGGTGGGCGTCGTACGCAATGCGTCCCGGGCGGACGAATCGAGCCGCCTGACGACACTGGCGGGACTGGATCCGGCGACGGTGGACATGATGACGGTCGTGACGGTCGGCAATACGGCCACGCGCGAGATCGCCGGCCGCATGGTGACACCGCGCGGCTACCGGTGGCAGTCATGAAGGACAAGAAATCCTCCTGTAACTGCCCCGCTCTCGCCCCGGGCGGCGTCGCGCGCAATGCTCTGCCGTACCACCCCCACATCAAGGAGAACGCGTGACCACCCCGCCCGCACTGCTGATCGCCGGTCACGGCACCCGTGACGAAGCCGGGGCCGAGGCCTTCCGGGACTTCGTACGGGAGCTGGGGCGGCGCCATCCCGAACTCCCCGTCGGGGGCGGCTTCATCGAGCTGTCCTCGCCGCCCCTCGGCGAAGCCGTCAGCGAACTGGTCGAGCGGGGCGTGACGCGCCTCGCCGCGGTTCCGCTGATGCTGGTGTCCGCCGGGCACGCCAAGGGCGACATCCCGGCCGCTCTTGCCCGTGAGCGGGAGCGGCACCCGCAGATCTCGTACACCTACGGCCGTCCTCTCGGCCCGCACCCCGCGCTGCTGCGCGTGCTGGAGCGGCGGCTGAACGAGGCGCTGGGCTCCGGGCCGCGCCGGCCCGCGGACCGCGCCGATGTGACGGTGCTGCTGGTGGGCCGCGGTTCGACCGACCCGGATGCCAATGCCGAGGTGCACAAGGCGGCCAGGCTGCTCTGGGAGGGACGGGGGTACGCGGGCGTGGAGACGGCGTTCGTGTCGCTCGCCGCGCCCGATGTGCCGAGCGGGCTGGACCGGTGCGTGCGGCTGGGGGCCCGCCGGATCGTGGTGCTGCCGTACTTCCTGTTCACCGGGATCCTGCCGGACCGGGTGCGGCAGCAGACGGAGGGCTGGGCGGAGGCGCACCCGGGCGTCGAGGTGCGCTGCGCCGATGTCATCGGCCCGGAGCCGGAGCTGTTCGACCTGGTGATGGAGCGCTACCGGGAGGCCGTCGCGGGCGACATCCGGATGAACTGCGACTCGTGCGTCTACCGGATCGCGCTGCCGGGCTTCGAGGAGAAGGTGGGCTCGCCGCAGCAGCCGCACTTCCACCCGGACGACGACGGGCACCACCACGACGGACACCGCCACGGCCACGGCCATCAACACCACGGCAGCCATGCGCACTCCCATTGACGCACACGACCTGCGGCACCACGGTGACGCGGAGGTACGGGACGCCGGTCTGACGGATCTCGCCGTCAATGTCCGCTGCGGGACTCCCCCACAGTGGCTGCGTGAGCGCATCACCAGCTCGCTGACCGCTCTCGCCGCCTATCCTGACGGGCGGGCGGCACGGGCCGCGGTGGCGCAGCGGCACGGAGTGCCGGTGGAGCGGGTGCTGCTGACTGCGGGGGCGGCGGAAGCGTTCGTACTGCTGGCCCGGGCGCTGACGGTACGTCACCCGCTGGTCGTGCACCCGCAGTTCACCGAGCCCGAGGCGGCGCTGCGGGACGCGGGGCACCGGGTGGCCCGGCTGCTGCTGAGGGAGGAGGACGGCTTCCGGCTCGACCCGGCGGCCGTGCCCGACGCGGCGGACCTCGTGATGATCGGGAATCCGACCAACCCCACATCCGTACTGCATCCGGCCGCCGACATCGCCGAACTGGCCCGTCCGGGAAGGCTGTTGGTGGTGGACGAGGCGTTCATGGACGCGGTGCCCGGCGAGCCGGAGGCACTGGCGGGACGGACCGACATCCCCGGCCTGGTGGTGCTGCGCAGCCTCACCAAGACCTGGGGGCTCGCGGGCCTGCGCATCGGCTATGTGCTCGCCGAGCCCGGGACCATCGCGGCGCTGGAGCAGGCTCAGCCGCTGTGGCCGGTCTCGACGCCCGCGCTGGCCGCCGCCGAGGCGTGCATGGAGCCCGGCGCGCTCAAGGAGGCCGAGCAGGCGGCGCAGGTGATCGCGACGGAGCGGGCCCATCTGCTGGCGGGTCTTGCGGAGTTCGACGAGGTGCGGGTGGTGGCGGCGGCCGAGGCCCCGTTCGTACTCGTCCACGTCCGGCGCGGGGCCGAGGTGCGCGAGCGGCTGCGTGCTCTGGGCTTCGCGGCCCGCCGGGGCGACACCTTTCCGGGGCTCGGCCCCGGCTGGCTGCGGCTGGCGGTGCGCGACCGGGTGACGACCAATCGCTTTCTGCAGGCGCTCGACCAGGCGCTGACGATGGTCGGGGACTGACGCGCCCCGGCCGTCGTCCATGCGCGACGTCGGCCGGGGCGGCAGCGCCCGGCACCCACGATCGACCCCGTGCCGGCCGGCGGTGGGCGGCCGCCGCGTGACATGACGATCACGAGTGGGTGCGGGCGCCGTGGTCAGCGGCGGGCGCGGGCGCGGGCCAGCACCATGGCGCTGCCGCCGAGCGCCAGCAGCAGGGCCGCGCCTCCGGCGATGTACGAGGTCGCGGCGCTGCCGCCGGTCTCGGCGAGGTCGTCCTTGGCCGGGGCGGCGCCGGACTGCGCCTTGACGCCGGCGCCCGGCTCGGCGGTCGGGTCCTGCGCGGCGGTCGGGTCCTGCGCGGCAGTCGGCTCCTGAGCAGCGGTCGGGTCCTGCGCAGCGGTCGGCTCCTGCGCGGCCGCGGGCTTGGACTCGTCGTGCGCCGTGCCCGGCGACTCGCACTTCGCCTCGGCGAGGGTGACCGAGCCGGTCACCTCGGCGACATTCAGCTTGGCCGGGTTGACGGAGACCCTGAGCTCCAGCGCCGTGGCCGCGGCCGTACGGGACGTGGTGTGCGTCTTGGACAGATCGAGCGTCACCTCACCGACGCCCGGCACCTCGACACGGGTGGTGCCACCGGTCGAGAGCGTGGTCCGCTTGCCGAGCACGGTCACCCGGCCGAGCAGATTCGACTCCGCGACCGGCTGCCTGCCCGCCTCGCAGACGGCCTTCGACGTGACCTTCTCGACCTCGACGATCGACAGCAGCGGCAGTCCCGGCACCTGCACGCGGGCACGGACGAGATTGCTGTACGCCTCCGCCCGGTGCCGGTCGGCGCTCGCCTTCGCGGTGGCCACGTCCGCACGCAGCAGCTGGACGGGCCTGCCCCGGTCGACTCCGTCCACCCGCACGCTCAGCGTGGTCTTCTCTGCGCTCGCGGGCGCCTGCACCTCGTTGAGCGCGGCCTTGAGCGGGACGTCGGCGGACTTGTTGAGCAGGGACACATCGAGACCGGTACGGAGTACGACCGCACTGGCCCGGCCCTCGCCGCCGCCCCCGGTGGCGTACGCCGGCCCGGCGACCGCGACGGGTCCGGCGACCAGCGCGGCAGCTGCCGTCACGGCGGCGGCGCGGCGTGCGGGCATGCGGAAGGTGTTGCTGTTCAAGGTGGTGGAACCCCCACAAGAGACACGGCGTCGCCGCCGCCCCACGGGGACACGTGGGGCGGCGGCGACTGAACACGGGAAGTTTCACGGCACTGAGAGTGAACTGACAGTTGCCTGGCGCGAGTTCACCCCAACGTGGGGTTTCCGCCACGGCATTCGAATCTCTCGGTACGTGTGTTCCCGTGGCTCACCCGTGTCGCGTATCCCGTGAGCGCACAAGGGGGCGCTTGCGCGGGAGCGCGCCAGAAGTGGGCAAACGAGGGACATGGGCCAGGGGTAACGCACTGTCAACTCTGCAACGGAGACGCGGGGCGCAGGACCCGGATATCAGCCGATCACCCGGCCGTTGAGGATCACCCGGCTCGGCGCCGCCAGCGCCCTGACGTCCGCGCGCGGATCCTCGTCGTACACCACGAGATCCGCCGGCGCGCCCTCTTCGAGCGCCGGACGGCCGAGCCACTGCCTCGCCCCCCAGGTCGTCGCCGACAGGGCCTGCAGCGGCGGGATTCCGGCCTTCACGAGCTCGGCGACCTCGGCCGCCACCAGGCCGTGGGCGAGCGAACCGCCCGCATCCGTGCCGACGAAGACCGGGATACCCGCGTCGTACGCCGCGCGCACCGTGTCGTAGCGGCGCTGGTACAGCCGCCGCATATGGGCGGACCACTGGGGGAACTTCGACTCGCCGCCCGCCGCGAGGTCCGGGAACGTGGCGATGTTGACCAGGGTCGGCACAATCGCGACGCCGCGCTCGGCAAAGAGCGGGATGGTGTCCTCGGTGAGGCCGGTGGCGTGCTCGATGCAGTCGATACCCGCCTCGACCAGGTCCCGCAGCGAGTCCTCGGCGAAGCAGTGCGCGGTCACCCGCGCGCCGAGCCGGTGTGCCTCGGCGATCGCCGCCTCGACGGCGCCACGCGGCCAGCAGGCGCCCAGGTCCCCGGCGTCCCGGTCGAGCCAGTCGCCGACGAGCTTGACCCAGCCGTCGCCGCGCCGTGCCTCCTGGGCGACGTGGGCGACGAGCTCGTCCGGTTCGATCTCATGGGCGAAGTTACGGATGTAGCGGCGGGTGCGTGCGATGTGACGGCCCGCCCGGATGATCTTCGGCAGGTCCTCACGGTCGTCGATCCAGCGGGTGTCGGCGGGAGATCCCGCATCACGGATGAGCAGGGTGCCCGCGTCCCGGTCGGTCAGCGCCTGCTTCTCGCTGGTCGCCTCGTCCACCGCGCCGTGGGCGTCGAGCCCGACGTGACAGTGTGCGTCGACCAGACCGGGGAGCGCCCAGCCCTGGACGGTGACGGCCTCGGCACGCGGCCGCTCGTACGAGATCCGGCCATCCACCACCCACAGCTCGTCCCGCGCCTCCTCGGGTCCGACGAGCACCCGCCCCTTCACATGCAGCACCACGTGATCGCTCATGCCAGCACTGTACGAGGCCCGCGGCGCCGTCGTCCGGGCGGCTGCGCGGGCACCGGCGCCGCGCCCCGAACCGGTCGCGCTCTCGGTGAACTCAATTTCTCAGGCCGTGAAAGTCTGCGTTAATTAAAGAATTCCGGATGCCGCTTTATTTCGGGCGGCTTCCCATGGTCTTCTGCCCCCGTTCCCGGATCCTAAACACCAAAATTTCAACAGGATCCGACGGCGTAATTCGAGCGGGTCTCGCGGCAGTTACGGATATGTGACCGACTCCACAGCGCGCCCGGTTCATCGCTTATTTCCGCTGCAAATCGGCCGAAAAGGCCGTCGCCCGAGGCTGCGCACGCGCTCGCGCGATAACACAGAGAGCCGCTCCACCCAACCCCTTCCAGCAATGCAATTTCAGAATTAGCTCGGTAAATTACCTCGGCATGACCGCCGCACAGGAAGACCTTGTACGAACCAGCACGCCGAGCGAATTCACGACGATTGACACCCCACGAGTGGAGGACGGAGCCGCGATCTGGCGCATCGCCCGCGACTCCCAGGTCCTGGACCTCAACTCCTCGTACAGCTATCTGCTGTGGTGTCGCGACTTCGCCGCCACCTCCGTGGTGGCGCGCGACGCCGACGGAACACCCATCGCCTTCGTCACCGGCTATGTGCGCCCCGAGCGCCCGCAGGCCCTGGTCGTCTGGCAGGTCGCCGTCGACCACGCGCACCGCGGCCGGGGCCTGGCCGGTGTGCTCCTCGACGCGCTGACCGCCAAGGTGACCGGCAAGCACGGGGTGCGTGAGGTCGAGACGACCATCACCCCCGACAACACGGCGTCCGACCGGCTCTTCACCTCGTACGCGAAGCGCCACGACGCGCCCCTTGCGCGCGAAGTCCTCTTCGACGGCGGGCTGTTCCCCGAAGGAACCCACCAGCCCGAAGTCCTGTACCGCATTGGCCCCTTCTCCGCCTGACACCCCCCCCACCTCTGGAGACTTGCCGTGACCATCACCCCGCCCGCCCTGAGTGTCTTCGAGACCCTGGAGTCGGAGGTGCGCAGCTACTGCCGCGGTTGGCCGGCCGTGTTCGACCGCGCGCAGGGCAGCTACCTCCACGACGAGGACGGCCACACCTACCTCGACTTCTTCGCCGGCGCCGGATCACTCAACTACGGACACAACAACCCGGTGCTGAAACGCGCGCTGATCGACTACATCGAGCGCGACGGCATCACCCACGGCCTGGACATGGCCACCACGGCCAAGCGCGCCTTCCTGGAGACGTTCCAGAACGTGATCCTGCGGCCGCGCGACCTTCCGTACAAGGTCATGTTCCCGGGCCCGACCGGCACCAACGCGGTCGAGTCCGCGCTCAAGCTGGCCCGCAAGGTCAAGGGGCGCGAGTCCGTCGTCTCGTTCACCAACGCCTTCCACGGCATGTCGCTCGGGTCGCTCGCCGTCACCGGCAACGCCTTCAAGCGGGCCGGCGCCGGCATCCCGCTGGTGCACGGCACACCGATGCCGTTCGACAACTACTTCGACGGCCAGGTCCCGGACTTCCTCTGGTTCGAGCGCCTGCTGGAGGACCAGGGCTCCGGCCTCAACAAGCCGGCCGCCGTGATCGTGGAGACCGTGCAGGGCGAGGGCGGCATCAATGTGGCCCGCGCCGAGTGGCTGCGCGCGCTCCAGGAGCTGTGCCACCGCCAGGACATGCTGCTGATCGTCGACGACATCCAGATGGGCTGCGGCCGCACCGGCGGCTTCTTCTCCTTCGAGGAGGCGGGCATCACGCCGGACATCGTCACCCTGTCGAAGTCCATCAGCGGCTACGGACTGCCCATGTCGCTCTGCCTGTTCAAGCCGGAGCTGGACATCTGGGAGCCGGGCGAGCACAACGGCACCTTCCGCGGCAACAACCCCGCGTTCGTCACCGCCGCCGCCGCGCTCGACACCTACTGGGCGGACGGCCAGATGGAGAAGCAGACCCTCGCCCGCGGCGAGCAGGTCGAGCAGGCGCTGCTGGCCATCGCGGGTGAGAGCGCGGAGCCGGGGGTGAGCTTCCGGGGCCGCGGCCTGGTGTGGGGCCTGGAGTTCGAGGACAAGGCGCGCGCCTCGGCCATCTGCGCCCGGGCCTTCGAGCTGGGGCTGCTGCTGGAGACCTCGGGCCCGGAGAGCGAGGTCGTCAAGCTGCTGCCCGCGCTCACCGTGACGCCCGAGGAGCTGGACGAGGGTCTGCGCATCCTGGCCCGCAGCGTCCGCGAGACGGCCTGACCCGCCGTACGACAAGGAAAGGCAACAACTCACCGTGATCGTCCGATCGTTCAAGGACATCGAGAACACCGAGCGGCATGTGAAGGCCTCGTCGGGGACCTGGGAGAGCAAGCGCATCGTGCTCGCCAAGGAGAAGGTCGGCTTCTCGCTGCACGAGACCGTGCTGTACGCGGGTACGGAGACGTCGATGTGGTACGCGAACCACATCGAGGCCGTGCTCTGCGTGGAGGGCGAGGCCGAGCTCACCAACGACGAGACCGGCGAGACCCACTGGATCGAGCCCGGCACGATGTATCTGCTGGACGGCCATGAGCGCCACACCATGCGTCCCAAGACCGATTTCCGCTGTGTCTGCGTCTTCAACCCGCCCGTCACCGGACGGGAGGACCATGACGAGAACGGCGTCTACCCGCTGCTCACCGAGCCCGAGGAGGGCTGAGAGATGACCACCGCCGCTGTACGCACCGACCTGTACCCGACCCGTGGGGTGGGCGAGGTGACGACCCCTCGCCAGGACCCGGTCGTCTGGTCGTCGCCCGGGGCGCCGGGGCCGATCGTCCCGTCCGACCTGATGGGCTTCGAGCGGGACGGCTTCCTCACCGTCGACGAGCTGATCTCGCAGGACGAAGTCGCCCTGTACCGCAGCGAGTTGGACCGGCTGGTCGCCGATCCGGCGATACGGGCCGATGAGCGCTCGATCATCGAGCCGAAGTCCCAGGACGTGCGCTCGGTCTTCCAGGTGCACAAGCTCAGCGAGGTGTTCGCAGGCCTGGTGCGGGACGAGCGAGTGGTGGGCAGAGCCCGGCAGATCCTTGGCTCGGACGTCTACGTCCACCAGTCCCGGATCAATGTCAAGCCGGGCTTCGGCGCCTCGGGCTTCTACTGGCACTCGGACTTCGAGACCTGGCACGCCGAGGACGGGCTGGCGAACATGCGCACCGTGTCCGTCTCGATCGCGCTGACCGAGAACCTGGACACCAACGGCGGCCTGATGATCATGCCTGGCTCGCACAAGACGTTCCTGGGCTGCGCGGGCGAGACGCCGAAGGACAACTACAAGAAGTCGCTGCAGATGCAGGACGCGGGCACACCGTCGGACGCGGCGCTGACGCGGTTGGCCGACCGGCACGGCATCCGGCTGTTCACCGGCAGGGCCGGGTCCGCGACCTGGTTCGACTGCAACTGCATGCACGGCTCCGGGGACAACATCACCCCGTATCCGCGCAGCAATGTCTTCATCGTCTTCAACAGCGTGGAGAACCAGGCGGCGGAGCCGTTCGCGGCTCCGGTCCCGCGGCCGGACTTCATCGGCGCGCGCGACTTCACGCCGGTGCGCTGACAGCGCGAAGGGGGCGGGGCCGGTCCGGTGGACCGGCGCCGCCCCCTTTCCGTCTTCCGTGCGGGTCAGCTCACGCTCAGCGCCGGGTAGTCGGTGTAGCCCTTGTCGTCACCGCCGAAGAACGTGGCGGTGTCCGGGGTGTTGTACGGGCCTTCGGCCTTGAGCCTGGCGGGCAGGTCCGGGTTGGCCAGGAACAGCGAGCCGAAGGCCACAATGTCCGCGGTCCCGTCCTCGATCAGCCCCAGCGCCCCGTGGTCGGTCGGGCCCTCGGTCGCCGGGTTGAGGATGAAGGTGCCGCTGAACCGCTTGCGCAGCGCGAGCGTCACGTCCCGGTACCCCGGGCCGTTCTCGATGACGTGCAGATAGCCGAGGCCCAGCGGCTCGATCTCGTTGACCAGCGCCGGGTATACGGCCTCCGGGTCGGTCTCGGCGATGTCGTTGTACGGGTTGCCGGGAGAGACGCGCAGTCCGGTCCGCTCCGGTCCGATCGCCGCGGCCACCGCCTTGGCCACCTCGACGGCGAAACGGATGCGGTTCTCGACGGAGCCGCCCCACTCGTCCGTGCGCCGGTTGGTGTTGGGGGCGAGGAACTGGTGGATCAGATAGCCGTTGGCGCCGTGCAGCTCGACTCCGTCGAAGCCGGCCTCGACGGCGTTGCGGGCCGCCTCGACGAAGTCGTCGACGATCCCGGGGATTTCGGCCGCGGTCAGCTCTCGCGGGGCGATGAAGTCCTTGGGCCCCTCGTGCGTGAAGAGCTGGCCCGCGGCGGCGACGGCGGACGGAGCCACGCTGAGAAGTTCCTGGTCCGGCCAGAGCACCGGGTGGCCGATGCGGCCGGCGTGCATGATCTGGGCGAAGATCTTCCCGCCCTTGGCGTGCACGGCGTCGGTGACCTTGCGCCAGGCGGCCACCTGCTCGGCGGTGTGCAGGCCGGGGGTGTCCGGGTAGCCCTGGCCGACGACGGAGGGCTGGATGCCTTCGGTGACGATCAAGCCGGCCGATGCGCGCTGGCCGTAGTACTCGACGGTGGAGTCGGTGACGGTGAGGCCGTCGCCGTACGCCCTGCTGCGGGTCATGGGCGCCATGGCGATCCGGTTGGCGAGCTGCGTACCTGCGAGGTCGATCGGGTCGAATGCGGTGGTCATGGATAGCCCCTCAAAGCTTTATGTGGTCGGCCAAGTAATCGGGCCGGGGCCACTGTAGCCCATTACTTGGTCGACCAAGGTAAAGTTTTTGGAGACACTGTCCCGGACACTGTCCGCTCCGGCAGTCACCACCGCCCGAGGAGGCCCGATGAAACCCGAGACCGCGGCCGACCCCGCCTGTACCGAGCCGCTGCCGAGCACCGCGCTCGGCGGGCCCGTCAGCCATGCCGTCTCCCGGGTCGCCCGGCTGCACCGCATGGCCGCCGGCAGAGTGCTCAAGGGCCTCGGGCTCTACCCCGGCCAGGAATTCGTGATGATGCATCTGTGGGACGCGGGCCCGGTGCGCCAGTCGGAGCTGATCAAGGCCGTCGAGCTCGACCCGTCCACCGTGACCAAGATGCTCCAGCGCCTGGAGCAGGCCGGGCACGTCCGCCGCCGCCCCGACCCGGCCGACGGGCGCGCGGTTCTCGTCGAGGCCACGGACGAGAGCTGCGCGCTGCACTCGGCGGTGGAGGCGGCGTGGGCGGAGCTGGAGGAACACACGCTGACCGGGCTGGACGCGGACGAGCGCCGTGAGCTCACCAGACTGCTCGCCAAGGTCGAGGCGAGTCTGTGCACCCGGACGGCGGACTGCCCGGAGCTGGCCCGCCGGGCCGCGGCCGAGGTCTGACGGGACGGCGGGCCGGGATCAGCGGGACAGGAGTTCCAGCACCCGGTCCACGTCCGCCGACGAGTTGTAGAGGTGGAACGCGGCCCGCAGATTGCCCGCACGGTCCGAGAGGATGACCCCCGCAGCGGCCAGTTCCGGGGCGCGATGGCCAAGCTCCGGCACGGCGACGATGGCCGAATCGCCCGGCACCGGCGCGTACCCCAGCTCCGTCAGGCCCGCCCTGAACCGCGCGGCGAGCGCCGTGTCATGCGCGTGCACCGCGCCGATGCCGATCTCTTCGAGCAGCGCGAGCGACTCCTTGGCCCCGTGGTACGAGGGGAAGGCCGGGGGTTCGTCGTACCGGGTGGCCGAGCGCGCCAGTTCCTCGATCGGACCGTACGTGCTCGCCCACAGATCCCGCGCGGCGAAGGTACCGGCGTGGATCGGCGCCACGGACGCCTGCGCCTCCTCGCTCAGCGTGAGGAACGAGACGCCGCGCGGGCAGAGCAGAAACTTGAAGCCGCCGGTGACCGTGAAGTCCCACGCGCCCGCGTCCAGCGGCAGCCAGCCCGCCGACTGGCTGGCGTCGACGAGCGTACGGGCCCCGTGCGCGGCCGCCGCGGCGCGCACCGCCGCCAGATCGGCGATCCGGCCGTCCGCGGACTGCACCGACGAGAACGCCACCAGCGCGGTGCCCGGACGCACCGCGTCGGCCAGGCGCTCCAGTGGCGCGTACCGCAGCTTCAGATCGCCGCGCACGAGGAAGGGCGTGATGACCGAGGCGTACTCCCCCTCCGGAAAGAGGACTTCCGCGCCCGGAGGCAGTGAGGTCGCGATCAGTCCGACATGCACCGAGACCGAACCGCCGACGGCGACCCGTCCCTCGCCCACGCCGGTCAGCCGGGCGAAGGACTGCCGGGCGGCAGTCACCGTCGAGTAGTCGCCGGCGCCGCCCGGTCGCCCTGCGGCGAGCTCGTCGGCAAGCAGCTTCACTGCCGCGACGGCCCGGCGGGGCAGCAGCCCGCAGCTGGACGTGTTCAGATACGTCATCTCCGGCGCGAACTCCGCGCCGCCCAGGGTCTCCATATGATCACCCTGCGGTGCCCTCAACGGCAGGTCAATCGAGAATCGTTGAGGGACACCTCTCAGCAACGCTTATGCATGGGCCCCGGGCGGGACCTCGCAGGCTCCGTCGGCGTCACAGGCGGCGGCATCCGCGCCGATGGGAGCCAGGACCCGGCCCTGCCACGCCTGCTGCAGCGCCTGGGTGAACAGCTCGGCCGGCTGCCCGCCCGAGACCCCGTACCGCCGGTCGAGCACGAAGAACGGCACCCCGGTCGCGCCCAGCTCGGCGGCCTCGCGCTCGTCGGCCCGCACCTCGTCGGCGTACGCGTCCTCGTCGGCGAGCACCGCGCGCGCCTCGTCCGCGTCCAGACCCGCCTCGACGGCGAGATCCACCAGGATCTCGGCGTCGAAGACGGACCGCTCCTCGGCGAAGTTTGCCCGGTAGGCGAGGTCCAGCAGCTCGTTCTGGCGGCCGCGGGCCCTGGCCAGGTGCAGCAGCCGGTGGATGTCGAAGGTGTTGCCGTGGTCACGGCCCTCGGTGCGGTAGTCGAGCCCCTCGGAGCGCGCGTTGGAGGCGACGTGCTCCTCCATCGACCGGGCTTCCTCGATGGTGCGCCCGTACTTCTTCGCCAGCATGGGGACCACCGGGCCGGTCTCGCCCTTGGCGCGGTTCGGGTCGAGCTCGAAGGAGCGGTGCACGACCTCGACCTCGTCGCGGTGGGCGAAGGCGGCGAGCCCCTTCTCGAAGCGCGCCTTGCCGATGTAGCACCAGGGGCAGGCGATATCGCTCCAGATCTCGACGCGCATGATCATTCTCTCCAGTGGTTCGTATGATGCCGGATTGCGGAGGCAACCTCCGCAATGAGTCAACACGGTCGCGGGCCCCGTCATTCCGCCGGGACGCGGCGAGGTCGGCCCGAGGTGGCGATCGCGGCCGGTGGTGGCGACGGCGCGGCTGCGGCTCAGCCGTTCAGGCGACGGTACTGGCCCGGTGCCATCCCGTACTCCCGCTTGAACGCCTTGGCGAAGGCGAACTCCGAGGTGTAGCCCGCGCGCTCGGCCACCGTGCGCAGCGGGGCGTCGCCCGCCCTGAGCAGCCTCCCGGCGCACGTCATGCGCCACCAGGTGACATAGGCCAGCGGGGGCCGGCCGACGAGCGAGGTGAACCGGCGGGCGAAGGCGGCGCGCGACAGACCGGCCGCGGCGCCCAGCTCCCCGACGGACCAGGGCCTCGCCGGATCGCGGTGGATGGCGTGCAGCGCGGCGGTGACGGCGGGATCGTTGAGGGCCCCGGCCCAGCCCGTCCGCTCGTCGGCGCGCTCCCGGAGCCACCAGGCGCGCAGCAGATACAGCAGCAGGGTGTCGAGGAGGGCGGGCACGATCGCGTCGGATCCCGGCTGCGGGTCGGCGAGTTCGGCGCCGAGCAGCTCGACGGCGGAGCGCAGCGATGCATGCCGGCCGACCCGGGCCGGGAAGTGGATCACCGGGGGCAGATCGGTGAGCAGCGGATGGGCCCGCGCCTTGCTCAACTGGTAGGCGCCGCAGAGCATCACGGTCGCCGGGCGCCCATTGCCGGATCGCGGCTCAGGGGCGGCGGGCCAGCTCCCGTCGGGCTCCAGCTCCACAGGGTCGAGCGGCGAGTCGGGGTGGTCGGCGAGGGCATGGTGGCAGCCGTGGGCGAGGAAGACCACATCGCCGGGGCCGAGCAGGAGGGGATCGGCGCCTTCCGGGGGCAGCAACCACGCCGAGCCCTGGAGTACGACATGGAAGCCCGCACCCTCGCCGGCCGGGAACCGGTCGCCCCAGGGCGCGTACTTGACGGTCCGCGCGGAGTGGGGTCGCCCGGTGCGCATCGCGGCGATCGCATCGCTGAGTACGTCCATGTCCGCACCGTACACAGGCAAGACGATCGGACATGAACCCGATGGTCTGAGACATGGATCGTCCCGGAACTGCTCCATAGCGTCGTACCCATGACAACCACCCCCTTGACCAGGGCAGTTCTTTTCCATGAGCTCGGCGGCCCCGACGTTCTGACGATCGAGGACGTCGCACTGCGCGAGCCCGGCCCGGGCGAAGTCCGCTTCCGTGTAGAGGCGATCGGTCTCAACAGGGCCGAGGCACTCTTCCGCGCGGGCACCTACTACTACCCGGCGACCCTGCCCGGCTCCCGGCTCGGCTACGAGGCGGCCGGTGTCGTCGACGCGGTCGGTGCAGGCGTGACCGGGTTCGCCTCGGGCGACCTTGTGATGGCCGTCGCCAACTTCGACTTCGGTGTGCACGGCGTGTACGGGGAGCGGGTCGTCCTGCCCGTCGATTCGGTGGTCCGCCGTCCCGAGGGGGTGGATGCGGTGACATCGGCGGCCGTGTGGCTGACGTACTCCACCGCCTACGGCGGCCTGCTGGAAACCGGCGGACTGCGCCCCGGCGACCATGTGGTGATCACCGGCGCCTCCAGCGGCGTCGGCACGGCGGCGATCCAGACCGCCGCCCGGATCGGCGCGATCCCCATCGCCACCACCCGTACCGAGGCCAAGAAGCAGCAGCTGCTCGACCTGGGCGCGGCCCATGTCATCACCACCGGGAGCGAGGACCTGGTGAAGGAGGTCAAACGGATCACCGGCGGGCGCGGTGCCGATCTGGCCTTCGACGCGATCGGCGGGCCGGGCTTCCGGGCGGTGGGCGACGCGGTCGTGCCCGGTGGCACGGTGGTGCTCTACGGCTGGCTGGACCCGCGGCCGATCGAGTTGTCGTTGAACTGGCCGCTCACGGTGCACACCTACAACAACGGCGTGCCCGCCGGCACCGAGGGGTACAGGCGCCGGGCCTCGGCCTTCATCGGCTCGGGTCTGCGCGACGGTTCACTGGCTCCGGTGATCGCCGAGACCTTCGACGGTCTGGAGCGGATCGTGGACGCCCACCGGCTGATGGAGACCTGCACCCATACCGGCAAGATCGTGGTGCGTCTCTGATCCTCAGCTGCCGTCGCGCAGCCCTTGTGGCCAGCCCGGCCGGAACTCGATCCGGTCGAACGTCACCACACAGCCCTCGCCCACCGGCGACTGCGCCAGGAAGCCGACCAGCGCGGCCCCGGCCTGCTCCTCGGTACCCAGCGCGAAGATCCGTACGAAGGTCCACCGCTCGCCGTCCGTCGACGCGTGGAAGGCGAAGGCCTTGCCGGTGCGGCTGATCCGCAGCCACACGCTGTCGCCGTCGACCACAAAGGAGTTGGCGTCGTCGGAGTGGCCACGGGTGACGACCGTGCAGATGGTCGGCGTGTCCGGGGAGAGCTCCAGGCAGAGCTTGGCCCACTCCCGCTCACCGACCTGCAGATAGAGCACGCCCGCGTCGAAAGCCGCGGCGAAGCCCACCGTGACCCGCGCGATGAGCTGGAAGTCGCCCTCCGGCGCGCCGAGCAGGCGCGGCGCGTCGGAGGCGGGATCCAGGGCCTCGCCCGCGGGCGGCACAAAGCGGTCCTGCCGGGCGCCGGCCCAGCCGGTCAGCACGCCCTCGTCGTACGACCAGTTGGCCTCGGGGCCGTACGGCCGCAGCGGGAAGGGGAGTTCGGGCAGTTCGATCTGGTCGCTCACATCGCTCAGCTTCGCGGAGTCTCCCGGCGGCCGTCCACCCGACGCGGCAGGGAGAGCGGATTGCCGTCGCGCAGCTCGGGCGGGAGCAGCGCCTCAGGGGTCGTCTGGTACGTCACCGGGCGCAGCCAGCGCTCGATGGCGGTGGCCCCGACCGAGGTGGAGGTGGAGGTGGTCGCCGGGTAGGGGCCGCCGTGGTGCTGGGCGGGGGCGACGGCGACGCCGGTCGGCCAGCCGCCGACCAGGACGCGGCCCGCGAGCGGGGTGAGCTCGGCGAGCAGCTCGGCGCCCCGGCCCTCTCCCGCGGCCTCGCCGGCGGAGAGGTGCAGGGTGGCGGTGAGATTGCCGGGCAGCCGGCCGAGTACCGCGGTGATCTCGGCGTCCGACTCGTAGCGTGCGACGACGGTGACCGGGCCGAAGCACTCCTCGAGCAGCAGGTCGTGCGGGCCTTCGGCGGCCAGCAGCCGGGCGGGTACGGACAGGAATCCGGCGCTCACGGTGTGCTCACCGCCCGCGCCGGGGGTGATCGGGGCCTGCACGTCCGGCAGTGCGGCCCTGGCCCGTACGCCCTCGACGAAGGCGGAACGCATCCGCCGGTCGAGCATCACACCGGGCTCGGTCTCGCTGACCGCGGCCGTCAGCGACGTGAGGAGCCGGTCGCCCGCGTCGCCCGCGGGGGCGAGCACAAAGCCGGGCTTGGTGCAGAACTGGCCCTCCCCGAGGGTCATCGAGCCCGCGAGCCCGGCCCCGAGCTGTTCGGCGCGCTCCCCGGCCGCCGCCTCGGTGACGACGACGGGGTTGAGGGAGCCGAGCTCGCCGTGGAAGGGGATGGGCACGGGCCGGGCGGCCGCGGCGTCGAAGAGCGCGCGCCCGCCGCGTACGGATCCGGTAAAGCCCGCCGCGGCGACCAGCGGGTGCCGGACCAGCTCGACGCCCGCGTCGAAGCCGTGCGCGAGGATCACGACGTCGTCGGGCAGGCCGACGCGGCGGGCGGCCCGACGCAGGACGGAGGCGCACAGTTCGGAGGTGGCGGGGTGGTCGGGGTGCGCCTTGACGACGACCGGGCAGCCGGCCGCGAGGGCGCTCGCGGTGTCGCCGCCGGGCACGGAGAAGGCGAGCGGGAAGTTGCCGGCGGCGTAGACGGCGACGACACCGAGGGGGAGCTTGTAGCGGCGCAGGTCCGGCCAGGGCGGGGTCCGCGTGGGATCCGCGTGGTCGATGTGGATGTCGAGGAAGGCGCCCTCGTCGACGACATCGGCGAAGGCGCGCAACTGGGCGGTGGTGCGGGCGAGTTCACCGGTGAGGCGGGTGGGGCCGAGCGCGGTCTCGGCGTCGGCGGCCTCGATGACGTGCTCGCGGGCCTCGTCGAGCAGGTCGGCGGCGGTGCGCAGCAGCAGCGCGCGTACACTCCGGTCGGCGAGCGCGGGGCGGGCGGAGTCTGCCGCGCGGACCGCGCGGTCGATCTCTTCGGCCGTGGACTCCACCGCAACCTGCTCACGCGGGTTCCCGGTTCGGGGGTCGACACTCCAGACTGGTGCTGCTGCCACCGCGGCTTCCTTCCCGGTCTACTGCCACCCAGGAGTTGTTCGGTATTCTGAACAGCGTTCCCGATGGTGAATGTGTGGGGACTCTATTTCCGGGCGTTCTGCGCGGTCAAGAAGGTCAGCGGGTCACGAAGGGGCGAAGAGCAATGTCGACTGCCGATTCCGGTGGGGCACAGGTCAAGTCCGCGGTGCGGACCGTGGAGTTGCTCGAGTATTTCGCCGGGCGCCCCGGCATGCACTCGCTCGCCGCGGTCCAGGAGGCCGTCGGCTATCCCAAGTCCAGCCTCTACATGCTGCTGCGCACGCTGGTCGAGCTCGGCTGGGTGGAGACGGACGCGACGGGCACGCGGTACGGCATCGGCGTACGGGCGCTGCTCGTGGGCACCTCGTACATCGACGGCGACGAGGTGGTGGCGGCGGCCCGCCCCACCCTGGACCGGCTCTCCGACGACACCACCGAGACCATCCACCTCGCCCGCCTCGACGGCACCAATGTCGTCTATCTCGCCACCCGCCAGTCGCAGCACTATCTGCGCCCCTTCACCCGCGTCGGCCGCCGGCTGCCCGCCCACTCCACCTCGCTGGGCAAGGCGCTGCTCGCCACCCACAGCGACGAGCAGGTGCGCAAGATGCTGCCGGAGACCCTGGCGTCGCTGACCGAGCACACCATCACCGACCGCGAGCAGCTCATCGAGGAGCTGCAGGTGATCCGCGAGCAGGGCTATGCCGTGGACCGCGAGGAGAACACGCTGGGGCTGCGCTGCTTCGGGATCGCGATCCCGTACCGCACGCCGGCCCGCGACGCGATCAGCTGCTCGGTACCCGTGGCCCGGCTCACCCCCGGCCACGAACAGATGATCAAGGACGCGCTCTTCGACGCACGCGACCGGCTCACCCTCGCGACCCGGAGGCTCTGACCCGGTCTCCTGCGATCGCCGGCGTCCCGCTCCACCGTGCGCGTGTCCTTCTCCGCCGCGCGGGGGAGGGCAATCGTCGCGACGCAGGAGGCGCGGGCGGGGCCGTGGACGGAAGCGTGGGTGTCATGACACAGACACCGCTCGCACCTGGTGCTCCCGCCGCCCTTCCGGAACATCCCGGGCGCGCCCGCGTGGTGCTGCGCACTCTCGCGATCGCCTCCTGCGTCCCGTATCTCTCGCTCAAGACCGCCTGGATCGCCGGCAGCCGGATCGGCATCCCCGACGACAGCGTGCTGCTCGACAACCGGGCCCTGATGGCCGTCGCCAACAGCGTCACCGTCCTGATGGACGGCGCCGTCATCGTGCTGGCGCTGCTGCTCACCCAGGGCTGGGGCAGACGGGTGCCCGCCTCGCTGCTGGCGGTCCCCATGTGGGTGGCGGGCGGGCTGCTGCTCCCGATCATGGTCGGCTTCCCGGTCCAGCTGCTGGTCAATGCCTTCTCCGGCGGCGGGATCGAGCGCTCCACGAGCGAGCCCTTCCTCGACGAGTGGGTCTTCGGCGTCGTCTACTGCGGCTTCATCGTCCAGGGGCTGACCCTCGGCACGCTCTTCGTGCTGTACGCGAGGGAGCGCTGGAGCCATGTGTGGCGGGGCCGGGTCTGGGACCTGCCAGTGGCCGCCGCCGGCCGGCTGCTGAAGGTGTGCGCCGTGGCCGCCGCGGTGCTCGCGCTCCTCCCCGCCACGATGCGTCTGCTCTGGGCGTGCGGCGCGACGACCGGCCTGAGCCGGACGCGCATCGAGCAGCGCGCAGCCGACTTCTACGTACTCGAAGGCGTAAGCGCCCTCTTCGTGGTCGTCGCCGTTGCGGGAGCACTGCTCATCGCCTTCCGCCCAGCCCCCGCACTGCCGCTGAAGACGCCGCTGGCCATGGCCTGGCTGGGCTCCGGCGCGGTGGGCTGCTGGGGCATCTGGCTGCTGATCGCTGCCGTACTGCCCGGGCCCGAAGATGGCGAGCGGGCAACGGGGTTGATGGCTCTGACCTACGCTGTGGGCATGATCGTCGGGCTGCTCGTCGTCACCGGCACGGCCTCCTTCCTGCGCCGGCGCTGCGCGTGAGGAGAGTGCTCGGTGCGCTGTTCGGGGCCCGGGCCAGGCTGCGCTGGATCCATCTGATCCTGGGCGGTGCGCTGTTGATGCCGTACTGGCTTCTCGCCACCGTCTTCGTCGGCCCGGCCGTCAACGCCGGCGGCATGTTCTCCAACTCGCTGAAGGTGCAGTTCGGCTCGTACGCGGTCGCTCTGCCGCTCGCCGCGGTGACCGCGTACTTCCCGCTGACCCGGCCGATGTCGGTGGCAGCCGCGCGAGTGCTGTGCGGGGTGCCCGCCGACCGGTTCGCCGACGGCCCGGCGCGCTCGCGCACGGCGCGGCTGCGGACCTCGGCCTGGTTCACGCTCCATGTGGGCCTGGGCGCCCTGATCAGCGGGGCCACCCTCGCGCTGCCGCCGTTCGCGGTGAGCCTGATCGTGGTGCCACTGCTCCCCCCAGTGCGGGACCTTCTCCGTATGCCCCACTACCCGGCCTGGCAGCTGGCCCTGTTCCCGGTCGCCGGGATCGCCATGCTGATCGCGCTCGCGGCGTGCGCCGCCGCGGCCGGGGCACTGCTGGCCCGCCAGGCCCCGGTTCTCCTCGGCCTGACCCCCTCGGACCGGCTGGCCGCCGCCGAGCGCCGGGCCACCGAGCTGGCCGAGCGCAACCGTCTCGCCCGCGAGCTGCACGACTCGGTGGGCCATGCCCTGAGCGCCGTCACTCTCCAGGCGGGTGCGGCCCGCAGGGTCCTGGACAGCGATGCGGAGTTCGTGCGCGAGGCCCTGGCCGCGATCGAGGAGACCACTCGGCGCACGGTGGGCGAACTCGACTCCGTACTGGGCCTGTTGCGCCAGGACGAGGAGGGAGCGGCCCGGCTCACCGGGCCGACCCTCGAGACCCTGGACGGTCTGATCGCCCGCAGCGGCGTGCCGGTCTCACTCACCGCCGACGGCGACCTGATCGCCATCCCGGCGCCCGTCTCGCGCGAGGCGTACCGCATCGTCCAGGAGGGGCTGAGCAACGCCCTGCGCCACGCCGGGGCGTCCCCGGTGTCCCTGTGGATCGCCCTGCACGGCGAGGAGTTGGAGATCACGATGGAGAATCCGCTGCCCGACAGTGCCCCGGTGGTCCGCCCGGGAGGCGGCCGCGGAGTGCGCGGCATCGCCGAGCGGGCCGCGCTGCTGGGCGGACAGGCGCAGGCGGGACCGCGGGAGTCGGTGTGGCGGCTGTCCGCGCGCCTCCCCCTGGGCGGCGGACGGTGAGCGCGATCCGGGTCGTCCTCGCCGACGACGAGCGGATGGTCCGTACGGCGCTGCGCGTGATCCTCGACGCGGAGCCCGACCTGGAGGTCGTCGGCGAGGCGTCGACCGGCGCCGAGGCGGTGTCGGTGGTGCGCGAACTGCGCCCCGACGTGGTCCTGATGGATGTGCGGATGCCTCAGATCGACGGCATCCGGGCCACCGAGCAGATCCTCGGCACGCTCGCCGAAGCGCCGCGGATCGTGGTGGTGACGACCTTCGAGAACGACTCGTACGTGTACGACGCGCTGCGTGCCGGAGCCGCCGGCTTTCTGCTCAAGCGGGCCGCGGCCGAGGAGCTCGTCCAGGCGGTGCGGCTGGTCGCCCGCAGCGATTCGCTGCTCTTCCCGTCGGCGGTGCGTTCGCTGGCCGCCGAGTACAGCAGCCGCCGCCCCGCCGCTCCCCCGCCCTGGGCCTCCCGGCTCACCGAGCGCGAGGCCCAGGTGCTGCGGCTGATGGCGACGGGTCTGACGAACGCGGAGATCGCCGGGCGGATGGGCGTGGGTCCGGCGACGACGAAGACGCATGTGGCGGCGGTGCTGGCGAAGACGGGCGCCAGGGACCGTACGCAGGCGGTGATCGCGGCGTACGAGTCGGGGTTCATCTCGCCGGGCTGACGCGGGGTCGGCGCGGGGTCGGCGCGGGGACGGCGCAGGGACCGCGCAGGGACCGCGCCTTTCCCGGATGAAGGCCCTGAGGTCCTGACCCCCGGACCCCGGCCCCTCGCCGCCGCGTTCAGACCAGGCCCGACAGGGCGTCCGCCACCGTCGCAAGGTCCGCGTCGGACGCCAGCCCCGCGTGGTAGAGCCTCAGTTGGTTCGCGCCGAGCCCGGCGGCCCGGGCCGCGTCCTCCGCCAGTGTGCCGGGGCTGCCGCCCATGCCCCGCACGACGGTGAGGTTGGCGGCCAGCACCGCCCCCTCCACCCGGCGCTCCGCGAAGGGGGTGAGCAGCTGGGCGCCGCCCGTGCAGGGCACTACCACGCCGTCCGCGACGGACAGGATGTGCGCGGGGTCGACGCCCGCGTTCGCCCCGCAGTGGTACGCGACGGGGTCGGCGTGCAGCAGTACCTGGAAGCCGTCGGGAGCCGCAGCCCGCACCGCCGCGACGGCCGCCTCCTGCAGGCTACGGGCCGTGCGCGTCCGGAACTCCAGGGTGGCTGCGGTCAGTTCGGCGCCGAGCAGCTTCTCGACCGGCGCGTCGGCCGGCACCGTGCCCGCCCAGACCGGCTCCAGCCCGCTCCGTACCGCGGCGGCCAGCAGGTGCGGTTCCAGGCCCTGCCGGCCGTACCCCTGCCGGCAGGCGGGGCAGAAGCACAGCGACATCAGATACTGCGCGGCCTCGCCGATGCCGACACCCGCGATCTTGTCGTGTGCGTGCGGATGCGCGAGGCCGTACCAGCCGCAGGACTCCAGCTCGGTGCCGTGCGCGCCCTGCCTGGCCGCGGCCTCGGCCGCGAGGTCCACCAGCAGGGCGCGGACCGCGCTCTGGGCGATGCAGGGCGCCCAAGGGTAGCGGTCGCCGTAGGCGTTGACGACGGAGGTGTCCGGATGCTCGGCGCCCAGGCGGGAGTTGTGGGCGAGGACCACCCAGCTGTGCACCTCGAGTCCGGCGGCGGTCAGGGCCGCTGCGGCTTCCGCGTAGGCGTCGCCGGGGGCCCAGTCCCCTGCGGGATACGGCCGCAGCTCGCGGCCCGCCCAGCGCTCCTCGTCCATTTCGTAGAGCACGGCGGCGTGCTGTGCGGTGACGATCCGGTGCCGGGGGTGGCGCGGGGTCAGGGCGCGCGTCGAGTGGTAGGCGGCGGCCAAAGTGACCTGCTGGACGCCGAGGTCAGCGATACGGGCCGCGGCGTCCGGGTCCCCGGTGATGTCCCAGGGGTAGAGGAACGCGGAGACCTTCACGCGCCCTCCTCCAGCAGGGCGCGGCCGCGCTCGATCAGCGCCGCGAGTGCCGTGATGTGGATGTCGAGGGGCTCGCTCAGCGGCGGCCGCACCTCGCCCACCTCCAGGCCGCCGAGGCGTACGCCTGCCTTGACGAGCGATACGGCGTAGCCGCGGCCGAGTCCGCGCAGTTCGACGAGCGGCACGAAGAAGCCGTCGAGCAGCCGGCCAACGGTCTTGTCGTCACCCGTGGTCAGGGCGCGGTGGAAGGCGAGCGCGATGTCGGGGGCGAAGGCGAAGACGGCGGAGGAATACAGGGTGATGCCGATGGCGCGGTAGGCGAGGCCGGTGAGCTCGGCGGTGGGCAGCCCGTTGAAGTAGAGGAAGTCCTGATCGGGCAGTTCACGGCGGACGGCGCTGACGATGCGCTGCATCAGATCGAGGTCGCCGTAGCCGTCCTTGAGGCCGATGATGCCGTCGACCTGGGCGAGTTCGACGACGGTCTCGGGGGTGAAGACGGCGTTGTCGCGCTGGTAGACGATGACGTCGAGGGAGGTGCCCTCGGCGAGCGCGGTGTAGTGGCGCAGAAGTCCGGGCTGGTCGGCGACGACGAGGTAGGGCGGCATGGCGAGCAGCCCGTCGGCGCCCGCGGCCTCGGCGATCCTCGCGTACTGGAGGGCGAGCGCGATGCCGTAGCCGGCTCCGGCGACGACGGGGACCTCGCCGGCCGTCTCGGCCACGGCCGCGGCGACGCATTCGCCGAACTCCTCGGGGGTCAGGGCGTGGAACTCGCCCGTTCCGCAGCACGCGAAGACCGCGGCCGCGCCGGCGTCGATGCCGTTTCGCACATGGGCGCGGAAGGCATCGAGGTCGAGGGCGCCGTCCGGTCCGTACGCGGTGACGGGGAAGAACAGTGGTCCTTGGACCCGGGTGAGCCGGGCGGCGAGCGGGGCTGAGGTCACGGGCGCTCCCTGGGCCGTGCACCGAGCCTGCAGACTCGTGCACAATTCTGATCGATGTCCATATCTCTGAACGACTGTCACGCTAGGGCAGCCACACGGGGCGGGTCAAGACGGAACGCCGCAACTCAGAGGCGGATTCGACCCCTCCGCGGGACACTTGACGGTGTCCGGACCCCTCCCTAGCGTGTCCATGTATGTGAATGCCGTCTACGGACCTGAGCAGCTCAAGGAGATCCATCCATGCCCGCTCCCCGCACCGTCCTGCTGACCGGCGCCGCCGGCGGTCTCGGCACACTGATGCGGGGGCTGCTGCCCGCGTACGGCTACGAGCTCCGCCTCTTCGACGCCACCCCCATCGAGGGAGTACCGGACGCGATCACCGCCGACCTCTCCGACAAGGAGGCACTGCGCGCAGCGGTACGGGGCGTCCACGCGATCATCCATCTCGCGGGCATCTCCCTGGAAGCCCCCTTCGACAAGATCCTCCGCGCGAACATCGAGGGGACCCACAACCTCTACGAGGCGGCCCGCGAGGAGGGCATCGCACGCATCGTCTTCGCCTCCAGCAACCACGCAGTCGGGTTCACCCCCCGCCCGCACGGGCAGCCGCCCTTCGCGCCGGAGCAGCTGATCCCGATCGACACCCCGCGCCGCCCCGACACGTACTACGGCCTGTCCAAGTGCTTCGGCGAGGACCTGGCCCAGCTCTACTGGGATCTGCACGGCCTGGAGACCGTCTCCGTCCGGATCGGGTCCTGCTTCATGGAGCCGACGTCGGTACGGATGCTCTCGGTGTGGATGAGCCCGGGCGACGGCGCGCGCCTCTTCCACGCGGCCCTCACCGCCGAGAACGTCGGCCACAGCGTCGTCTACGGCTCCTCCGCCAACACCCGGCTGTGGTGGGACCTCACGACGGCACGCACCCTCGGCTACGAGCCGCAGGACGACTCGGAGCAGTACGCGGAGAAGCTCGTCGCGGAACAGGGCGAACTCGACCCGGACAATCCGGACCACGCGTATCTGGGCGGCCACTTCACGACCAACCCGCCGCGGTGGCCGCACTGAACGCCGAAGGGGCGGCAAGACCGAGCCGCAAGGTAAGGGAACGGTAAAGCGCCCTCGCTCGTTACGTCTGGCATGACAGCTATGACCCCCGGCTCGAACATCCCTCTCTCGGCCGCCCGCGTGGCGGTGGACGTCGCCGCCCCGGTGCGGCTCGACGTATCGGGCCTGCTGCTCACCGCCGACGGCAAGGTGCGCTCAGACGACGACTTCATCTTCTACAACCAGCCGGCGGGCCCCGGCGTCAGCTATCGCTCGGGCGGCGGCACCGCCCCCGACGCGATCGTGGTGGACACCGCCGCCGTCCCGCCCGGCATCGAGAAGATCGTCGTCACGGCGAGCCCGGACGCCGCGGGCCAGACCTTCCAGGGCATCGAGCCCACCGCCACCATCCGCAACGCCGACGACGGAAGCGCGCTCGCCACCTTCACCCCGCCGCGGCTCGGCGCCGAGACCGCGCTGGTCGTCGTGGAGATCTATCTGCGGGGTGGCGCCTGGAAGGCCCGCGCGGTCGGCCAGGGCTATGCGAACGGCCTGGCGGGCATCGCCACGGACTTCGGCGTCTCGGTCGACGAGGAGCCCGCCGCCTCAGCCGCTCCGGCCGCACCCCCGGTCCCCGCGGCCGCTCCGGCCGCGCCCCCGGCCCCCGCGGCCGCGCCCGCCGATCCGCGGATCGCCGCTGCCACACCGCCCGCACCCGCCGCGCCCCCGGCCACGCCCGCCCCCGGTGCCGGGAAGATCAACCTGGACAAGGGCCGGGTCAGCCTGCAGAAGAACCAGACGGTCTCGCTGGTCAAGGGCGGCCGCCCGCTGCTCTCCCAGGTCAAGATGGGCCTCGGCTGGGAGCCCGCCTTCCGCGGCAAGGACATCGACCTCGACGCCTCCGTCATCGCCTACGGCCCGAATCGCAACCATCTGGACAGCTGCTACTTCGGCAAGCTCTCGATCCTGAACGGCGCGATCAAGCACTCCGGTGACAATCTGACGGGCGAGGGCGCGGGCGACGACGAGGTGATCGTCGTCGATCTGGGCCGGCTCCCGGCCGATGCGACGGGCCTGGTCTTCACCGTCAACTCCTTCTCGGGACAGAAGTTCACCGAGGTCGCCAAGGCCTACTGCCGACTGCTCGACGCGGCGACCGGCGAGGAGCTGGTCCGCTTCGACCTGACCAGCGCCGAACCGCAGACCGGCGTGATGATGGCCAAGCTGATCAAGCAGTTCTCGGGTGAATGGGAGATGACCGCCCTGGGCGACTTCGTGAAGTCCCGCACCGTGCGCGGCATGGTGAAGCCCGCCGCCCAGGCGCTGTGACCCACGCCGCCGGGCCCCCCATCGACCCGATTCAGGTGATGGCGGGCCCGGTGGCCACGGTCCTCAGAGTTTGGCCAGCTTCGAGTAGGGGCTCAGGATTCTTCCCTGACGCCCGGAGAAGTCGACCAGCACGGCGGCATTGTCACCTTCGACTGCGATGACTCTGCCGAGCCCGAACTGGTCGTGCGAGACCCGGTCACCCACTTCGTACTGCTCGATCGGCGGCGCAGCCGCGGCCGGTCGGTTGAAGGGGCTGGAGGGCAGATGGCGGCGGGATCCGGCTGATTTAGTCATTACCTGGAGTATGGGGCCTCGGGCCCCCGCCACGCCACGTCAGAACAGCGAGCTGTAGGCATTGAGTGCGGGCCGCCCGCCGAGATGGGCATGAAGCACCCTCGCCCCGGAGCCGATCTCACCGCGTGTGACCAGGTCGATCGGCCCCGCCATCGACTTTCCCTCGTGGACGGGGTCCGTCACCATCCCCTCCGTACGGGCCGCGAGCCGCATCGCCTCCAGCGTCGTTTCGTCCGGAATGTCGTACGTCCCCGCGTGGTGGCGCTCGTCCAGTTCGATGTCCGTATCCCGCAGCTCACGCTCCACTCCGATGAGTGAGGCGGTGTTGCGTGCGATACGCCCGATCTGCTCCCTGGTGCGCTCCGGCGCGGCGGACGCGTCGATGCCGATCACCCGCCTCAGCCGGCCACCCGCCGATGCCGGCCGGACGCGGGTCGGACGCGGGTCGGACGCGGGTCGGACACGGGTCCGGGGCCGCGGCTCATCCCCAGGGCCAGTCGGCGTCCCGGCCCCGTTCGAGCAGCGGCACCATGCGGAAGGCCGCATCCGTGAGGCCGCCGAAGGTGTGCCGGTTCGGCTTCCCCGACGGCGCATGGCCCGCCCGGTAACCCGCCAGGTTCCAGGTGTAGACCGGGATGTGCGCCGGGATCTGCTCGGTCGGGTCCCCGTGGTAGCTGTACGCCGCCTGCTCGTCGGTGACGATCAGTACCCGGTCGTGACCCCGGTAGTGGGCCCGTACCGCCGAGGTCGTGTCGGTGCCGCCGAGGTCGCCGAAGCGGCCCAGGACCCTGAGCACCGACTCGCCCTTGGGGTACGTCACACGCGAGCTGGTCGTACCGAACTGCACCAGGTCGGCGTCGGCCGCCCGCATCGCCACGGCCGTGCCGAAGATCGCGGCCGCGTCCGCGCGGTTGAGCTCGGAACGGTCCGAGAGCCGCGCCCACATGGAGCCGGAGCGGTCGACCAGGACCAGCGTGCGGCCGGGCAGCGCGGGCACATTGGCCAGCGAGTGGCCGAGCGCCTGCTCCAGCGCGTACGACCAGCGCAGCGAGGGGGCGTGCTGGTACGCGGCGAGATAGCGGAACGGGAACTGCCGCGACCTCAGCACGGCTTCCGGGTCCGAGATCTTCGCCGCGACCTCTGCCGCGACCCTGTCCGAGATTCCGGCCTCGTCGAAGTTCCGCAGATTGCGGACCAGCGCCATCGCACCCATGGACGGGATCACGGCCTCCCAGGCCGTCGCGTCCATGGGGCCCTGCAGCCAGCCGGCGAGCGCCTCCCAGGTCATTGACGCCTCGGCGAGGCGCGCGGCCCCGTCGGGCGCGGTGATCACCGCGCGCCGCCCGGCGGCCGGCACCGCCATCAGCGCCCGGTGGGCGGCGAGAGCGGGGATCGCGGCGGGCGGCTCGGCCGTGTCCGGGTGGTGCCGGCGGTCGAGCGCGTACTGGAACAGCGCGCCCTGCCACGGCTTGTCCGGGTCGGGCGAGGCGTGCACCAGATTGAGGATGTCGCCGAAGCGGTAGCCCTTGGAAGCCGTGTCGTACTTCAGCAGCGACGTGCCGCTGTACAGGCGCGCCACGGCGTCGGCGATGCCGCGCTTGACGGGCTTGGGCACGGCGCGGCCGTACTGCGAGGTCCAGTAGCCGAGCAGTTCGCCGGGCTCGTCGGCGCGGCGCAGCACGGAGTCGACGACCTGACGGTTCGACGGCCCTTCGGTGGCGCCGGCGTCAAGGCGCGCCTTGACGTACTCGGCGGCGCCGACGATGGCGGCGGTCCGCATATTGCCCTCGCCGCGCAGCCAGCCGAGCAGACCCGCGGTCCACTCCGGGTCCTCGACGGCGAGCTCCCGTACGAGAGTGGTGAAGCGGTCGTCGCGGTCACCGCCGGACTCGTAAAAGGTCTGCTGCGAAACGAAATTGGCTACCGCGAGCAGAAAGAGCTCGGAGCGTGCCTCGCGCTCGGCACCCATGCCGTTCTGGTGAGTACGCAGGGTGCGACCGGTCGAACGCACGGGAGAAGTCGCTCCCGCCGTGGCCTTGCGGACATTGAAACGTGCCATGGAAATCCCCCGAATTCCTGGGGAAGCACAGCAAAGGAGTGCCCGAGATCAGAGGTCGGCGACGGACTGTAGCCGGGCGAGCTTCCAGACTGCTCCACATCGCCGAAGCTGGGCGGGATTCGAACCCGCGACCTCCCGGTCCCAAGAAGTAACCGTTGCCTGCGCACCGGGCACCCCATGCTGAGCCTCCCGAGATCAAGATTGGCGGCGGCGTGATTTCGTAAGAGGAAGTAGCCGCAGCCTGCGCACCGGGAGGTGCATAAAGCTTTCGTCGAAGACTCTAGGAGCCCAACCCCACGGCGCGCCAAGGGTTTTCCGGGGCCCAGGGGCCTACGTTCCGGATCTTGTTCAGTCGCGCTGCGAGTGGCGCTTCCAGGGGCCCGTGATCGCGAGCATGATGCCGGGGGTCTGGATGTTGGCGTACAGCGTCTTTCCGTCGGGCGAGAAGACGACGCCCGTGAACTCGCTGTCGTTGAGGTCGTTACGGGCTATCGGGTAGGTGCGCCCGCGCTCCGTCGCGCCGAAGAGGTGCTGGACGCCCTCGCCGTCCTCGGCGATGACCAGACCGCCGTACGGCGAGACGGTGATGTTGTCGGGGCCGTCGAAGGCGCCGTCCTTGGCCGGGTCCGGGTTGACGCCCAGCAGCACCTTCAGGGTGAGGGTGCGGCGCTTGGGGTCGTAGAACCAGACCTGGCCGTCGTGTTGGACAGGGCTCTCCTCGCGGGCGTACGAGGAGACGACGTATACGCCGCCGTCACCCCACCACATGCCTTCGAGCTTGCGGGCACGGGTGATGTCCTTCTCGGCGAACTGCTTGCGTACGGGCGCGGTACGGCCGTCGCGGTCGGGTACGTCGACCCAGTCGACGCCGTAGACCGTGCCGATCTTCGTGGCGCGCGAGAGGTCGTCGACGAACCGGCCGCCGGAGTCGTAGCACTTGGTCGCCTGGAGTACGCCCGCGTCGTCGGCGAGCGTCCTCAGCCGTCCGCGACCGTGCTTGAAGCCGTGCGGCGGGACCCAGCGGTAGAGCAGGCCGTTGGGGCCGGAGGCGTCCTCGGTCAGATAGGCGTGGCCGCGCTTGGGGTCGATGACGACGGCCTCGTGGGCGTACCGGCCGAAGGCCTTGACGGGCTTCGGGTCCTGGTTGGCGCGCCGGTCGCAGGGGTCGACCTCGAAGACATAGCCGTGGTCCTTGGTCATGCCGTTCTTGCCGGCCAGGTCCTCGGTCTCCTCGCAGGTGAGCCAGGTGCCCCAAGGGGTGCGGCCGCCGGCGCAGTTGGTGGAGGTGCCCGCGATGCCGACCCACTGGGCGACCTCGCCGCTGTGGTGGACCTCGACGACCGAGCAGCCGCCGGACGCGGCCGGGTCGTAGACGAGTCCTTCGATGAGCGGGACGGGGTACTTCCAGCCGGAGCGGGGGCCCTTGAGCTCGTGGTTGCTGACCAGGAGCGTCGCTCCGCGCGGGCCTTCGAAGGTGGCGGTGCCGTCGTGGTTGGAGGGGGTGAACTCACCCGACTCCAGCTTGGTCACGCCGCTCTCGGTGATGATCCGGTACGTGAATCCGGCGGGCAGTGCGAGGATGTTCTCGGGGTCGGGGAGCAGCGGACCGTAGCCGGGCTCGTGGTGGTGGCCGGCGGTGTCGGCGGTCTCGGCGGTGTCCTCCGCGGCGAGGGCGCCGGGCGCGGTGGCGAACGCGCCGACGGCGCCGGTGAGGGCGACTCCAGCGCCGGTGATCGCGGACTGTCTGGCGAATTCCCTGCGGGTGAGCGGCATCGAGTACTCCTGAAGGAACGCTTCCGGCTGGCTGATGACGGCCACAGACTCCCGCCCGCGCACAAACGGCACTTGAACGCAGACCGAAAACGAGAGGCCCCGCTGCCGCACGGTGTGTCCGGGCGCCCCGGGACCAGGGTGCGCGCCGCGGAGCCGTGCTCAGGGCCGGCCCCTGGTGCAGGCGACCCTCAACCCCCTGACCGCGACCGCGCCTTGAACGCCGCCTTGCGCGCTTCCTTCGCCGCCCTCTTGTCCCGGTGCAGCCTGCCCATCGCCTCCAGCACATCCGCCGTCGCCGGGTGCTCCACCCGCCACGCCGCGTCGAAGAACCCGCTGTGCTGGCCGACCAGCCCCTCCACCAGGCCCTGAAGCTCCTCCAGCTCCCCCTCCGCGTCCAGCTGCGCGGCAATCGTGTCGATCGCCAGCCAGAAGATCATCGACTCCGGCGGCGCCGGCACATCACTCGCGCCGCGCTCCGCCAGCCACACCCTCGCCAAGCCGCCGAGCTCCGCGTCGTCGAGGACCGCCCGGACCTCCGGCTCGGCCTGCGGGCCCACCACGGCCAGCGCCTGCTGGCAGTGCAGGCGGCGCAGCGGGCCGCCCGCGTCCGAGCCCCTCGCCGACGCGAGCAGTTCGCGCGCGGCGTCGGCCGGGCCCCGCCGGGCCAGCCACTGCTCCGTCTCCGCCCGCGCCGCCAGCTCCGGGAAGTGCGCAAGACCGTCCAGCAGCACATCCGCACCCTTGTGCGCCAGCTCCCCCACCGCCGGCGCGCCGATCCCCGCCTCCAGCATCCGCGCCCTGATGCCGTAAAGGCCGAGCGGGGTGAGCCTGACCATCCCGTACCGGGACACGTCCTCGTCGTCCACGGGCGGTGCGGGCTCTTCGCCCTCCTCGGCCATCAACGCCTCGTCCACCGGCCGGTATTCGACCAGGCCCACCTGCTCGAACAGGCGGAACTGGTCGTCCAGCCGCATCATCGCCTCCGACACCTGCTCCAGCACGTCGTCCGTGGGCTCGCCCATGTCGGCCGGCACGATCATCGACGCCGCGAGCACGGGCAGCGGCACCGGCCCCTCCGCCCCGCCCTCCGTGACGGTCAGCAGATACAGATTTCCCAGGACCCCGTCGAGGAACTCCGCCTCCGCGTCCGGGTCCCAGTCCAGCGCCCCGTAGTCGATCTCGCCGTCCTCGCCGATCGCGTCGGTCAGGTCGGCCAGGACCGGCGCGATGGCGTCGGCGTGCACGACCTCGAGCGCGTCCAGCCAGATGGCGAGGATGTCCTGCGGCCCGCCGGAGGTGATCACCGCGAGGGTCTCCCCCGCGGCGGCCGTGCCGTACTCGGAGTCGTCGTCGGCCGGGTCCTGGACCTCCACCAGCCCGGTGTCGACGGCGGCACGCCATGCCTCGCTCGCGTACGCCGGGCCGTCGTCGTCGGCCCCGAGGCCCAGCTCTTCGGCGGCCGCGGGCAGCTGCTCGTCGACGAGTTCGCCCCCCGGGCCGACCCGTGTGTCCGGCCCCGCCCAGCGGGCGAGCCGTACGGCCCTGGTCAGCAGCGGCGTGGCGAGCGCCTCCCGCGCCAGTTCCGCGTCCGAGTGCAGCCGCACCGGCGGCAGGATGGGGCGGTCTTCGGGCATCTGGTGGTTCTCCTCGGCGCGTACGGGGTTCCGGGCGGCGGCCCTGTGGGCGGCCCCAAGCGTAGACGCATTTCACCGGGTTTCGCCGCCGCCGGCCGCGGTGCGCAAGCAGCCAGGTCGGCCGGCCCGCGCACGCTGCGCAGGACAGCCCGCCCTCGCTGCGCAAGACAGCCCGCGCACGCTGCGCACGACAGCCCCGCCCTGCGCGCCCCCCGGCGCGGGCAGGCCGGTTCACCCGCCCGTCGGTCGGTGTACACCCGTCAACTCTTGACAACTCCCCTGTGGAACCAAGAGATTGACGCGCGTAGACCAAATGCACCGCACTGCATCACCCTCATCCCTCACACTTCCGGAGTTCCTTGATGCCTTCCTCCGTCGTACCGAGAACGGCCGCCGTCGCGGCTGTCGCCGCCGCCGCGCTGGCCGCCGGCCTGCTCGCCGGATCGTCCGCCGCCTCCGCCGACTCCGTCGCCGAGGTCCGGATCCATGACATCCAGGGCACCACCCGGATATCCCCGCTGGCCGGACAGCAGGTGACCGGCATCCCCGGCATCGTCACGGGCGTACGGACCTACGGCTCCAAGGGCTTCTGGTTCCAGGACCCGCAGGCCGACGCCGACCCGGCCACCAGCGAGGGCATCTTCGTCTACACCGGCTCCAGCCCGACCGTCGCCGTCGGCGACAGCGTGCTCGTCTCCGGCACCGTAGGCGAGTACATCCCCGGCGGCACCTCCTCCGGCAACCAGTCGCTCACCCAGATCACCAAGCCGGCCGTCACCGTGGTCTCTTCCCAGAACCCGCTGCCCGCGCCGGTCACGATCACCGCACGGTCGGTGCCCGCCGCCTACGCCCCGTCCGGCGACGCGGCGGCCGGCAGCAGCATCAACGCGCTCCCGCTCGACCCCCGTGCGTACGCCCTGGACTACTACGAGTCCCTGGAGGGCACGAACGTCCGTATCGGCACTTCGCGCGTCGTCGGCGCCACCGACCCGTACGCCGAGCTGTGGGTGACGGTGAAGCCGCACGAGAACCCGAACCGCCGCGGCGGCGCCGTCTACGGTTCCTACACCGCCCAGAACACCGGGCGCCTGCAGATCCAGTCGCTCACCCCGCTCGCCCAGCAGCCCTTCCCCAAGGCGAACGTCGGCGACGTCCTCGCCGGGACGACCGAAGGCCCCCTGGACTTCAACCAGTTCGGCGGCTACACGATCACGGCACGCACCCTCGGCACGGTCACCGACCGCGGCCTGAAGCCCGAGGCGACGTGCAAGCAGGGGCGCGGCGAACTCGCGGTCGCCACGTACAACGTGGAGAACCTCGACCCGACCGACCCGCAGGAGAAGTTCGACGCGCTGGCCAAGGCCGTCGTCGACAACCTCGCCTCGCCCGACATCGTCGCCCTGGAGGAGATCCAGGACAACAACGGCGCCAAGAACGACGGCACCGTCGCCGCCGACGAGACGGTGAAGAAGTTCACCGCCGCGATCGCGGCGGCCGGCGGCCCGGCCTACGACTGGCGCTCGATCAACCCCGAGAACAACAAGGACGGCGGCGAGCCCGGCGGCAACATCCGCCAGGTCTTCCTCTTCAACCCTGAGCGGGTCTCGTTCACCGACCGCGCGGGCGGTGACGCGAAGACGGCGACCGGTGTCGTGGCGGAGAAGGGCCATGCGGCCCTCACTCTCTCCCCCGGCCGGATCGACCCGGCGAACTCCGCCTGGGAGAGCAGCCGCAAGCCGCTCGCGGGCGAGTTCACCTTCCGCGGCCACACGGTCTTCGTGGTCGCCAACCACTTCGGCTCGAAGGGCGGCGACGAGGGGCTGACCTCGCACCACCAGCCGCCGAACCGTTCCTCCGAGACCAAGCGCCTGCTGCAGGCGCAGGCCGTGAACGCCTTCGTCAAGGACGTCCTCAAGACCGACCGGCGCGCCGACGTCCTGGTCCTCGGCGACATCAACGACTTCGAGTTCTCGGCGACGACCAAGGCGCTCACCGACGGCGGCGCGCTCTACCCGGCGGTCAAGTCCCTGCCGCGCAGAGAGCGTTACTCGTACGTCTACCAGGGCAACAGCCAGGTCCTGGACCAGATCCTGATCAGTCCGTCGATCGACGACTTCGCGTACGACAGCGTGCACATCAACGCGGAGTTCGCGGACCAGAACAGCGACCACGACCCGCAGGTGCTGCGCTTCCGTCCGTAACCGGCTTGACTGCTACCCGCCCGCGCTGAAGCTCAGCGCGGGCGTGTAGCGGTTCACGCCGCCGCCGGTCACGCCCGGGTAGTTCCGCACCTTCGCCCACTGTGGCGTGGGCGAACCGACCCCGGCGCCGGGCGCGGCCAGGGCCTCGCGGTGTGCGTCGGCGCTCTCCCACTCGGCGTAGTTGAGCACCCGGGTGCCGTCCACGCCCAGGTGGAAGTGCCCGGAGACCCCGCCGGGGTGTATGTCCGGGTCGCTCTGCAGAGCGTCGAAGACGCTGTCCACCCATTCCCGCTGCCGCCCGGCGTCCGGCCCGTCGAACTCGACGTCGACGATGACGACACAGCCGGGGATCCGGCTGTCGTCCTCGTTCAGCGCTCCGCTGCGATAGAGCTCGTACGAGTGGAGGCCGAGCCGCTCGATGCCGGGCACCGCGGCGTCGATCTCCGCGTCCCTGTCGTCCCGGAAGCCGCGCAGGAACTTTTCGTGGGCGTCCTCGTCCGTCCACTGCGTGTAGTGGAGCAGGGTCCTGCCGTCCTCACCGGTGTGAACGGTGTAGGACAGCAGCCCCTCGTACGGCCAGACCCGGCTCTGCCACACGGTGGAGATGGCGTCGACGGTGGCCCGCTGCCGCTCGGGTGTGCCGACGTCCCATCGCGACACCTTGATGACGCCGACGCCAAGGCGGCGGAGGTCGGGACGGGCGTCGGGCTGCACGGTCAACTTCAGGTTTGCGTTCATGGCACCATCGTGAAACGTCAACCATGGTTGAGGTCAACTGCCCAGGCGGTGGCGTCCAGTTCGGCCATCCACGTCACCACTGGTGATCACTGTTCAGTCTTGCTTTCCCCTCACCCCAAGAAGAACTAAGTAGACCTTCACAGTCGGAGGGTCGAGACTGCGGAGCATGACCACACCACGCCCTTTCGGCCGCGCGCTCTGCGCGATGATCACGCCCTTCAGCCCCGCCGGTGAACTGGACTCGGAGGCGGCCGGGCGGCTCGCCGTCCGCCTGGTGGCCGAAGGCTGCGACGGACTGGTCCTGAGCGGCACCACCGGCGAGTCCCCGACGACCGACGACGCCGAGAAGACCGCGCTGGTACGGGCCGTGCGCGAGGCGGTCGGAGAGAGCGCGTACGTGGTGGCGGGTGTCGGTACATCCTCCACTCGCCACACCGTCGAGCTGGCCCGGGCGGCCGAAGAGGCGGGCGCGGACGGACTGCTGGTGGTCACTCCGTACTACAGCCGCCCGCCGCAGGACGCGGTCGAGGCACACTTCAGAACCGTCGCCGATGCCACCGGACTACCCGTGATGCTGTACGACATCCCCTGCCGCACCGGCACGCGTATCGAGGTGGAGACCCTGCTGCGGCTGGCGGACCATCCGCGCATCGTGGCCGTCAAGGACTGTTCGTACGACCTGCTCGGCTCGGCCAAGGTGATCGCGCGCACCTCGCTGGCGTACTACTCGGGCAGCGAGGAGCTTAATCTGCCGCTGTACGCGGTGGGCGGCGCGGGCTTTGTGAGCACGGTGGCGAATGTGGCCGCGCGGCAGTTGCGCGCGGTGCTCGACGCGTACGACAAAGGTGCCACCGCCGAGGCCGCGCGGCTCCATCAACTCACGCTCCCGCTGACCGAGTTGATGATGGCGTCGGGACTGCCGGGCACGGTGACGGCCAAGGCGCTGCTGGCCGCGGGCCCGGTCCGGGAACCGCTGCAGCCCGTCGGCCGCGAGGCGGTCGACGGGCTGCGGAATGCGTACGAGGAGCTGCTCAAGGCGTACGAGGAGCTGCTCAGCGCCTAGTTGTGGTGGTGCAGGACGTCGTTGAGACCGCCCCAGACCGCGTTGTTCGGGCGGGCCTCGACCGCGCCCGTGACCGAGTTGCGGCGGAAGAGGATGTTGCCGGCGCCGGAGAGCTCGCGGGCCTTGACGATCTGCCCGTCGGGCATGGTGACGCGGGTGCCGGCCGTGACGTACAGGCCGGCCTCGACGACACACTCGTCGCCGAGCGCGATGCCGACGCCCGCCTCGGCGCCGATCAGGCAGCGCTCGCCGATGACGATGCGGACGTTGCCGCCGCCGGAGAGGGTGCCCATGGTGGACGCGCCGCCGCCGATGTCCGAGCCGTCGCCGACGACGACGCCCGCGGAGATGCGGCCCTCGACCATCGACGTGCCGAGCGTGCCGGCGTTGAAGTTGACGAAGCCCTCGTGCATGACGGTGGTGCCCTCGGCGAGGTGCGCGCCGAGCCGGACGCGGTCGGCGTCGGCGATGCGTACGCCCTTGGGCGCGACGTAGTCCGTCATCCGCGGGAACTTGTCGACGCTCGTCACGGCGAGGTGCAGACCCTCGGCGCGGGCGTTCAGCCGCACGGTCTCCACCTGGTCGACGGCGACCGGGCCGAGCGAGGTCCAGGCGACATTGGCAAGCAGCCCGAAGAGGCCGTCCAGGCTCTGGCCGTGCGGCTTGACCAGCCGGTGGCTCAGCAGGTGCAGCCGCAGATACGCGTCGTGGGCGTCCAGCGGCTTGTCGTCGAGTGAGGCAATGACCGTACGGACGGCGACGACCTCGACGCCGCGGCGGGCGTCCGGGCCGATCGCCTTGGCGGCGCCCTCGCCGAGCAGCTCGACGGCCCGCTCGGCGGTCAGCCGCTCGGTCCCGGCGGGGCCGGGCTCGGCGACGAGCTCGGGGGCGGGGAACCAGGTGTCGAGGACGGTGCCGTCGGCGGCGAGGGTGGCGAGTCCGGCGGCGACGGCGCCGGTGGTGCGAGTAGCAGTGGTGCTGTCGGGCGAGTCAGTCATGGTCGAACGCTAACCGCCCGGGGCCCGCGGGGGCGAACCGGTCTCAGTTCCCGGTCGCCCCCGGCGCGCGCGGCCGCCTCCGCCGAGGGCCCCGTGCCGGGGGCCGACGACCTGGCGCCGGGGTGTCACCCCCGCCAGGCGGGCCCCGCACGGCGCGTCCCGTCAGGCGCTCGCGTCGATGATCCGCGCCAGCATCTCCCGCGCGTACTCCTCTTCGTACCGCGCATCCGTCAGCAGCACCTGCAGACAGATCCCGTCCATCAGCGCCACCAGCGCCCGCGCCGTGACCGGATCGGTCCGCCTGGCCAGGGGCTCCGCGAGCCCCTCGCACCATTCCGCGGCGACCGGCCGCAGCGCCGGCCGCCGCAGGCCCGCCAGGTAGAGCTCGTACTCCAGCTCCACCCCGGTGCGCTCGCCCGCGAGCCATTCCCCCATCAGCCGGGCGAGCTCCCCGGCGAGGTCGGCTTCCGGGTCGGCGAGCGCGCCGCTGTTGCGCACCGCCGCCGCGAAGCCCTCATTGGTCTGGCGCAGCGCGGCGACCAGCAGTTCGTCGAGCGAGGCGAAGTGGTACGTGGTCGAACCGAGTGGCACATCCGCCTCCGCCGCAACCGAGCGGTGGCTGAGCCCGGCGATCCCCTTGCTGCCCACCACCCGGATCGCCGCGTCGATGATCCGTTGCCGCCGCTCGGGGTCGTACCGCCGGCCCATCAGTGCGCACCGCCCATGTTGAGCACGACGACCCCGGCGATCACCAGCGCGATGCCCGCGATCTTGGCCAGGCTGGTCGACTCACCCAGGAAGAGCATGCCGATCGCGGCGATCGCGGCTGTGCCGGCACCGGCCCAGATCGCGTACGCGGTGCCCACCGACAGCGTCTTCAGCGTCTGCGCGAGCAGCGAGAAGGCGAGCACATAGCCCGCGACGGTCAGCAACGAGGGCCAGAGCCTGGTGAAGCCCTCGCTGTACTTCATGGCCGTCGTCCCGGCCACCTCCGCCGCGATCGCCGCAGCCAGCAGTCCGTATCCCATGCGTACGAGTGTACACATCGTTGCGTACATGCGTACACAACTCGTCGGCGACTCGGAAACCGGACTAACCTTGCTTGCATACATGCAATGGACGGGATGGAGTGTCATGTCCAACCAGGACCAGGACCGCGGACCGCTGCTCGGGCGGCTCGCGGACGTCTACCGCGGCTATCTGACCGCCGTCGTCCTGCACGGCCAGGCGGCCGCCGACACCCTCGGGCAGAACCCCACGGATGTGTACGCCCTCAACGCCCTGGAGCTCGCGGGCCCCCTCACCACCGGCGCACTCGCCGAACGCATCGGCCTCTCGCAGAGCGCCACCACCCGGCTGGTCGACCGGCTGGAGCGGGCCGGCTGGGTCCGCCGCGGGCCCGACGCGGCGGACCGCAGGCGCGTCGTCGTCGAGGCCGTGCCGCTCACACGCGAACAGGACGAGGCCGCCTTCGGCGCTGCCCGCAGCCGGATGGCCGAGGTCTTCGAGGGCTTCGGCCCCGACGAACTGCGCGTCCTGCTCCGCTACTTCGAGCAGGCGACGCCCGCACTGCGCGAGGCGACGGCGCAGACAAGGAGCGAGACGCGGCGGGAAGCGAAAAACGAGGCGGAAAACGAGCCGAGGAACGAGGCGCGGGGGCCGCGGTGACCCCACCGGCGCCGCCCCGCTACGGTGTCCCGTCCGATCAGGCACCCCAGACATACGACGCACGGGAGACACCTCAGTGGCTTACGGAAACATCCCCCCGGCCGGACCTCCTCCCGGCTGGGGCGGCTGGATGCCCCCGCCGCCGCCCAAGCCCGGGGTGATACCCCTGCACCCGCTCGGCCTCGGCGACATCCTGGGCGGGGCGTTCGCCACGATCGGCCGCCACTGGAAGCAGCTGCTCGGCACAGCCCTGGCCGCGTACGGAGCGGCGGCAGCCGTCGCCGGCGTGGCCCTGGCGATTGCCTACGCCCTCGTCGGCGACCACCTCGACAGGATCAAGCACCTCGACGAAGGGCAGGCCCCGGCCTGGGAGGACATCCGGCCGCTGCTCTTCGCGTTCCTCGCCGTATGGGGCGTCGCCATGATCACGATGCTGCTCGCCACCGCGATGCTCCATGCCGCCTGCCCGGCGACTCTCCAGGACGCCGTGCTGGGCAGGCCCACCACCTTCGGCGTGGTCTGGCGACGGGCCGCGGCGGGCGCACCGGCCGTCATCGGCACGGTGTTCCTCACCTCTCTGATCTTCCTGATCCCGCTCGCGCTGTTCCTCACGGCCTTCGTCACCCTGGTGATCGCGCTCATCGCGATGGACTCCGGGCCGCTGATCGTGCCCCCGCTGGCCTTCCTCGGCGCCCTGGCCACCGCGCCGGTGGGCGTCTGGCTCTGGGTGAAGTTCAGCCTCGCCCCCGCGGCCGCCGTCTTCGAACGCCAGGGCGCCCTCGCGGCGATGCGCCGCTCCTCGCACCTGGTCCGCGGCGACTGGTGGCGGATCTTCGGCACCGCACTTCTCGCCGCGGTCATCGCGGGCGTGGCGAGCTACCTCATCCAGCTGCCGGTCAACCTGCTGGGCATGTTCCCCGGCACGGTGGGCACTTCGGACCTCGGCCCCGACCCGACGGCTTCACAGGTCCTGGTCTCCCTCGGCGGCGTGCTGATCGTGGTGATGGTGAGTCAGCTGATCGGCCAGATCTTCGTCGCCGTGTTCCCTCAGCTGGTGACGAGCCTGCTCTATGTCGACCAGCGCATCCGCAAGGAGAACCTGGCCCCGGCCCTGGCGGAGGCGGCGGCCACCGCGCCGCCCTCGTACCAGTCGAGCTAGTCGAGCAGCGTCTTCTTCGGCCGCAGCACGCAGAACTCATTGCCCTCGGGATCCGCCAGCACCACCCACGTCGCGTCCTCCCCCTGCCCGACGTCCGCCCGTCGCGCGCCGAGCGCCAGCAGCCGTTCGACCTCCGCGGCCTGGTCGTCGGGCGTCAGGTCGAGATGCAACCGGTTCTTGACCGTCTTCGGCTCGGGTACGGGGAGGAAGGCGATCCCCGGCAGGGCGGTCTCGCTCGAGCCGATGACGACCTCGTCATCGGCCTCGTAGACGACCTTCCAGTCCAGGACCTGGCGCCAGAAGCGCGCCAGGCCCTTCAGGTCGTGTGCGTCGACGGCGATCTGATACAGCTTCAGCCCCATGCCCACAGGGTGGCACGCACACATGCGCGTAGGGCCCCCGGCTCACCGCCGGGGGCCCTACGCGCATCAGTACACAGACTCAGACGTTGAAGCCCAGCGCGCGCAGCTGCTCGCGGCCGTCGTCCGTGATCTTGTCCGGGCCCCACGGCGGCATCCAGACCCAGTTGATCTTCAGCTCATTGACGATGCCGTCCGTCGCCGACTTCGCCTGGTCCTCGATGACGTCGGTCAGCGGGCACGCCGCGGACGTCAGCGTCATGTCCAGGGTCGCGACATTGGAGTCGTCGATGTGGATGCCGTAGATCAGGCCGAGGTTGACCACGTCGATACCCAGCTCGGGGTCGACGACGTCGTACAGCGCCTCGCGGACCTCCTCCTCGGAAGCCGGCTTCACCGTGGCGGTCTCGTTGTCAGTCATGCCGTTTTCCCTTCGGACAGCGCCTGCGCCGTCGCGTCCTTCCATGCCATCCAGCTCAGCAGCGCACACTTCACCCGGGCCGGGTACTTGGAGACACCGGCGAACGCGACCGCGTCCTCCAGCACCTCTTCCATCGCGTCGTCCGGCTCGATCTGGCCCTTCGACTGCATCAGCTCCAGGAAGGTCGCCTGGATCTTCTGCGCCTCGGCGAGCTCCTTGCCGACCAGCAGCTCGTTCAGTACGGAGGCGCTGGCCTGGCTGATGGAGCAGCCCTGGCCCTCGTACGAGACGTCCGCGATCAGCGAGCCCTCGTACTTCACACGGAGTGTGATCTCGTCGCCGCACGTCGGATTGACGTGGTGCACCTCGGCATCGCCATCCCGCAGACCACGCCCGTGAGGGTGCTTGTAGTGGTCCAGGATGACTTCCTGGTACATCGAATCAAGCTTCACCAGTCACCCAACCCTCAGCCGAAGAAGTTCCGGACGTGCTCCAGCCCGTCGATCAGCGCGTCGACCTCCGACGGCGTGGAGTACAGATAGAACGACGCTCGCGTGGTCGCAGGAATTCCGTACCGCAGGCAGACGGGCCGCGCGCAGTGGTGACCGACCCGGACCGCGATGCCCTGCTCGTCCAGGACCTGGCCCACGTCGTGCGGGTGGATGTCTCCCAGCGTGAAGGAGATCGCCGCGCCGCGCTCCTCGGCCGTGGTGGGGCCGATGATGCGCAGGTCGGGGACCTCGAGCAGCCGCTTCACCGCGTACTCGGTGAGGGCGTGCTCATGCTGGGCGACCTTGTCCATGCCGATCGAGGTGAGGTAGTCCACGGCCGCGCCGAGGCCGACGGCCTGGGCGATCGGGGGCGTACCGGCCTCGAACTTGTGCGGCGCGGGGGCGTACGTCGACGAGTGCATCGACACCGTCTCGATCATCTCGCCGCCGCCGAGGAACGGAGGAAGATCCTCGAGCAGCTCCTGGCGGCCCCAGAGCACGCCGATGCCGGTCGGGCCGCACATCTTGTGGCCGGTGAAGGCCACGAAGTCGGCGCCGAGCGCCTGGACGTCCATCGGCATGTGCGGCGCGGCCTGTGAGGCATCGAGCAGCACCAGGGCGCCGACGTCCTGCGCACGGCGGACGATGGCCTCGACCGGGTTGACCGTGCCCATGATGTTGGAGACCAGCGTGAAGGAGACGATCTTCGTCTTCTCGGTGATGATCTCGTCGAGGTTGGACAGGTCGAGCCTGCCGTCGTCGGTGAGGCCGAACCACTTCAGCTTCGCGCCGGTGCGCTGCGACAGCAGCTGCCACGGAACGATGTTGGAGTGGTGCTCCATCTCCGTGATGACGATCTCGGTCTCGCGGTCCACGCGGTAGGGCTCGTCGGCCCAGCCGAGCATGTTGGCCACCAGGTTGAGCGACTCCGAGGCGTTCTTCGTGAAGATCACCTCGTCGCGGCTCGGCGCGTTGATGAAGGCCGCGACCTTGTCACGGGCGCCCTCGTACAGCGCCGTGGCCTCCTCGGCGAGCACATGAACACCGCGGTGGACGTTGGCATTGTGCTGTTCGTAGTACTCGCTCAGCACATCGAGCACCTGGCGCGGCGTCTGTGACGTCGCCGCGTTGTCCAGGTACACGAGCTTCTTCCCATCGTGGATCAAACGGTCCAGGATCGGGAAGTCCTTGCGGATCGCCTCGGTGTCGAGGAGGCCCGGCAGCTGTGTCACGCGGATACGCCACCCTTCGTGTATGCCTCGTAGCCCTCGGCCTCGAGCTTGTCGGCGAGCTCGGCGCCGCCGGACTCGGCGATGCGGCCGTTCGCGAACACGTGCACGAAGTCGGGCTTGATGTAGCGCAGAATGCGCGTGTAGTGCGTGATCAGCAGGGTGCCGACCTCGCCGGTCGCGTGGACGCGGTTGACGCCCTCGGAGACCTGGCGCAGCGCGTCGACGTCCAGGCCGGAGTCGGTCTCGTCGAGGATCGCGATCTTCGGCTTGAGGAGCTCCAGCTGAAGGATCTCGTGGCGCTTCTTCTCACCGCCGGAGAAGCCCTCGTTCACATTGCGCTCGGCGAAGGCCGGGTCCATCTGGAGCTGCTCCATGGCGGTCTTGACCTCCTTCACCCACGTACGGAGCTTGGGGGCCTCGCCGCGGATCGCCGTCGCCGATGTACGCAGGAAGTTGGAGACCGAGACGCCGGGGACCTCGACCGGGTACTGCATGGCCAGGAACATGCCGGCGCGGGCGCGCTCGTCGACGGTCATCTCGAGGACGTCCTCGCCGTCGAGGGTCACGGTGCCGCTGGTGATCGTGTACTTGGGGTGGCCCGCGATGGAGTACGCGAGGGTCGACTTGCCGGAGCCGTTGGGGCCCATGATGGCGTGGGTCTCACCCTGCTTCACGGTCAGGTCGACGCCCTTGAGGATCTCGCGGGGGCCGTTCTCGGCCTCGACGGAGACGTGCAGGTCGCGGATTTCAAGCGTTGCCATGGGTGACTCAGGACTCCTGGGTGACGGAGACGAGCACATCGTCCCCTTCGATCTGTACGGGGTATACGGGGACGGGGCGCGTCGCGGGCAGGCCATTCGGCTTACCGGTACGGAGGTCGAAGCTGGAGCCGTGCAGCCAGCACTCGATGGAGCAGTCCTCGACCTCGCCCTCCGAGAGCGAGACGTTCGCGTGCGAGCAGATGTCGTTGATCGCGAACACCTCCCCCTCGGTGCGGACGACGGACACGGGCGTGCCGTCGAGTTCCACCCGCTTGGGGGTGCCCTCCTCCAGCTCGCTCAGCCCACAGGCTCGGACGAAGGCCATCAGACGGATGCCTCCAGCTCCGCGTCGATCTTGGCGAGCAGGCGCTCCTCGACGTCGGGCAGGCCGATCTTCTGGACCAGCTCGGCGAAGAAGCCGCGGACCACCAGACGGCGGGCCTCGTCGGCCGGGATGCCGCGGGACTGCAGATAGAAGAGCTGCTCGTCGTCGAAGCGGCCGGTGGCGGAGGCGTGACCGGCACCGACGATCTCACCGGTCTCGATCTCCAGGTTCGGCACGGAGTCGACCCGCGCGCCGTCCGTGAGGACGAGGTTGCGGTTCATCTCGTAGGTGTCCGTGCCCTCGGCCTTGGCCTCGATCAGGACGTCGCCGATCCACACCGCGTGCGCGTCCTGGCCCTGCAGCGCGCCCTTGTAGGCGGCGTTGGAGCGACAGTGCGGGGCGTTGTGGTCCACCAGGAGGCGGTGCTCCTGGTGCTGGCCGGCGTCGGTGAAGTACAGACCGAGGAGCTCGGCCTCGCCGCCGGTGCCCGCGTACTGCACGCGCGGGTGGAGACGTACGACGTCGCCGCCGAAGGTCACGACGATCGACTTGAAGGAGGCGTCCCGGCCGACCAGCGCATTCTGCTGGGAGACATGGACGGCCTTGTCGTCCCAGTCCTGGACGGAGACGACGGTGAGTTTCGCGCCGTCGCCGAGCAGATAGTCGACGTTGGCGGCGAGCACCGCGTCACCGGTGTGGTCGATGACCACGACGGCCTCGGCGAACGCGCCGAGCTCGATGATCTGGTGGGCGAAGGCGGTGCCGCCCTCGCCGTGCACGGCGATCCGGACCGGCTCGGTGAGCACCGTCTCCTTGGGCACGGTGACGACCGAGGCCTTCTCGAACGAGGAGTACGCCTGGGCGGCGACCCGGTCCACCGGGGTGCCGGCCCTGCCGAGCCGCGCGTCGTCACGGCCGACGGTCTCGATGACGACGCCCGTGGGCGCGTCGATGTCGACCTTGATGCCGTTGCCGGTCGCGATCGCGGTGCCGTCGTGCAGACCGCGCAGCCGCTCCAGGGGAGTGAAACGCCACTCCTCCTCGCGGCCGTGCGGCACCGGGAAATCCGCCACGTCGAAAGACGGGGGCGCACTCATGCGGGTGGCGACGGTCGACTCGGCGGCCACCGCGACGGCTCCCGCCGTGATGGAGCCGGAGGTGGTGGCACCCGCCGGGATGTTCTGGGCCTGAGCCATGGCTGTCGTACTGCTCGCTTTCTGCCTCGTCGTACTCGCCCGCCGTCGGCGGCCGGGGGGCGGCGCCTTTCGGCGCTGCCCTGCCCTGCCGCCGTGCGGCGCGCTCGGGGCTCAGCGGCTGAGCCCGGGGTCGTTGGTCGTCGCTGCCGGGCGCTCAGCCCACAGAGCCCTCCATCTGCAGCTCGATCAGCCGGTTGAGCTCCAGCGCGTACTCCATCGGCAGTTCCTTGGCGATCGGCTCGACGAAGCCGCGCACGATCATCGCCATCGCCTCGAACTCGGTCATGCCACGGCTCATCAGGTAGAAGAGCTGGTCCTCGGAGACCTTGGAGACGGTCGCCTCGTGGCCCATGGACACGTCGTCCTCGCGGACGTCCACGTAGGGGTAGGTGTCCGAGCGGGAGATCGTGTCGACCAGCAGCGCGTCACAGAGCACATTGGACTTCGCGCCCGGCGCGCCCTCACCGATCTCGATCAGACCACGGTAGGAGGTGCGGCCGCCGCCTCGCGCCACCGACTTGGAGACGATGTTGGAGGAGGTGTTCGGGGCCATGTGGACCATCTTGGCGCCGGCGTCCTGGTGCTGGCCCTCGCCCGCGAAGGCGATGGACAGGGTCTCGCCCTTGGCGTGCTCGCCCATCAGGTAGACGGCCGGGTACTTCATCGTCACCTTGGAGCCGATGTTGCCGTCGACCCACTCCATGGTCGCGCCCTCGTAGGCCACGGCCCGCTTGGTGACCAGGTTGTAGACGTTGTTCGACCAGTTCTGGATCGTCGTGTAGCGGCAGCGGCCGCCCTTCTTGACGATGATCTCGACGACGGCGCTGTGCAGCGAGTCGGAGGAGTAGATCGGGGCCGTGCAACCCTCGACGTAGTGGACGTAGGCGTCCTCGTCGACGATGATCAGCGTCCGCTCGAACTGACCCATGTTCTCCGTGTTGATACGGAAGTAGGCCTGCAGCGGGATGTCGACGTGCACGCCCTTCGGCACGTAGATGAACGATCCGCCGGACCACACGGCCGAGTTCAGCGAGGCGAACTTGTTGTCGCCGACCGGGATGACCGTGCCGAAGTACTCCTGGAAGAGCTCAGGGTGCTCCTTCAGCGCGGTGTCCGTGTCGAGGAAGATGACGCCCTGCTCCTCCAGGTCCTCACGGATCTGGTGGTAGACGACCTCGGACTCGTACTGGGCGGCGACGCCGGCGACCAGGCGCTGCTTCTCCGCCTCGGGGATGCCGAGCTTGTCGTAGGTGTTCTTGATGTCCTCGGGCAGGTCCTCCCAGGACTCCGCCTGCTTCTCCGTGGAGCGCACGAAGTACTTGATGTTGTCGAAGTCGATGCCCGACAGGTCCGAGCCCCAGCTCGGCATGGGCTTCTTGTCGAACAGCCGCAGCCCCTTCAGGCGCAGCTTCAGCATCCACTCCGGCTCGTTCTTCTTCGACGAGATGTCGCGTACGACGGCTTCGGAGAGACCGCGCTTGGCCGCGGCGCCTGCCGCGTCGGAGTCGGCCCAGCCGAATTCGTACGTACCCAGACCCTCGAGTTCGGGGTGGGCAGTCTCCGTGGGGAGAGTCATGCGGGGTTCCTCCCGGCCGTGCTTTCAGATGCTGGTGGTGTGGTGGTCTGTGGGGCGCCGTGCGGGATGAACGTGGTGCAGACGCCGTCGCCGTGGGCGATGGTGGCCAGACGCTGCACATGCGTTCCCAGGAGGCGGGAGAACGTTTCCGTCTCCGCCTCGCACAGCTGTGGGTACTGCTCGGCGACATGGGCGACCGGGCAGTGGTGCTGGCAGAGCTGTTCGCCGATCGGTGCGCTACGCGCCGTAGCAGCGTACCCGTCGACGCTCAAGGCCTTGGCCAGCGCTTCGGTGCGCTCCTCGGGTGGCGCGGCGTCGATCGCCGCGCGGTAGGCCACCGCCTGTGTCTCGAGCCGGGCCCGGGCGAAGGCGGCGACGGCCGCCTCTCCCGCTGCCCCGCCGCCGGCGGTCCGCTCGATCCAGCGGAGCGCGTCGACGGCCAGCGTGTCATAGGACTGGTCGAAGGCGTCCCGCCCGCAGTCGGTGAGGGCGAACACCTTCGCGGGCCGCCCCCGCGTGCGCGCGCCGTAGATCCGCTGCTCGCGGGGCTCGATCACATTGTCGGAGACGAGCGAGTCGAGATGGCGGCGTACGGCTGCCTGGGTGAGGCCGAGCCGGGTCGCGAGATCGGCGACGGTGGAGGGGCCGTGGTCCAGGATGGAGCGCGCGACACGGTTGCGCGTAGAACGCTCACCGGTCGCGAGTTCCTCGTGGGGAGCCTCGCCAACGTTTTTCACAACACCATTGTTGCGTAATTCCTCTGGCGCTGACAACTGCCGTCCAAGGCGTGAGCCGGTGCGCTTCATCACTAAGGGTCACCTAAGCTCAGGGCCCGCCGGCTTTCGCCGGACGGGCCCTGACCAGGTATTTCCCTGCGAATCAGCCCACAAGATCGGGGCGGTCGGTAACCCTGATCGAATTCACCAGAGTCTTGCCGGAATTCGCCACGAATCGCAGGTTGAGCTGGCCGTCCGTCACCTGGACCGTGAAGGCGCGGTCGTGCGCGGTCCGGACGCCCGCTTCAAGCGCCAGATCGAGGTTCGGTACGTACTGCGTCCCCTCGGCCATCACGTCGAAGACCCGGTCCGTCGGGTCCTTGGAGCTGAGCTCGGCAAAGCCCAGCTCGATCCGGTAGGTGCCGGCCGGCAGCCCGTCGAAGCGGTATTCGTACATGCCCTGCCGGGCGGTCCGGTAGAGCTTCGGGTCGGCAGCCCCGGTGATCGCCCGGCTGGTGGAGAGCTGACTGGCGCTGCCCAGATATCCGTACGCGCCGGCGGCGTGCTTGCGGTCCGGGCTCCAGGTGTCACCCAGCGCGTCCACCGAGGACGTGGCCGTGCCGGTGTCGATGGCCGTCCGGTAGGCGGGAACGACCACCTTCACCGGGATGTCGATCACGGGCCTGCGGCCGCTCTCGGACTTCAGCTGCAGGGTCCCGGTCAGGACCGTGCCGGGAGCGGCTCCCGTGGTGTCGACGCTCAGAACCACCTTCTGGGTTGCCCCGGCGGCCAGCTGTCCGGTGCCCGGCGCCACCTTGATCCAGCTCTTGCCGTCCTTCTCGGCGATCGTGAAGGGCGTGTCGGAGCCGGTGTTGGCGAGGGTGAGCGTGCGGGTGCGCTGCTGGGCCGCCGGTGCGACGACGGTCAGCGAGGCGCTGTCGGCGGCCACCCGGCCTGTCTTGAGCACGGCGTCGGACACCGCGATCTCGCCGGACTTCGGGGTCTGCCGTGCGCTCGCCCCGGTGTAGGCGGGGGCGGAGACGGCGATGTCGTACGGAGCGTCGGCGGGCACCTGGAGGAGATAGCCGCCGTCGGCGCCGGTGGTGTCGCTGCCGGTCGCCGCGCCGCCGCTGCTCACGGCCACGGATGCGCCCGCGACCGGCTTGCCGTCGTTGGCGTCGGTGATCCGTCCGGCCACGACTGCGCTCTTGGTGGTACGGAAGCCGATGCTCAGGCCGTCGCGAACGGTGCCCTCGTTGAAGGAGTAGAGCAGCGCGTCGGTGCCGGTCGCGTTCTCGGCGCCGATGGTCGCGCCCGAGCCGTTCTCGAAACCGGTTCCGGAGATGTCCTTGTAGTGGAAGGACGCGGAGCCGTCCTCGCCGAGGACCGCCGCGAAGGAGACCCGCTCGGAGGTGGTCGCCGCGATCAGCGCATTGCGCCACTCGACGACGATCTTCCGGTGCGGGGCGGTACCGGTCGCGGACCAGTACACGCCCGCGTCGGCGTCGACCGTGAGGTTGTCCCAGAACGGATAGAGCGAGCCGTTCGGGGCGAAGCTGGTGGGCAGGGTGCTGTTGCTGCTGGATGTGGAGGCCGTCCCGAAGGAGAGCACCCCGTCGATGGACGCGGTCGCCGCCCGGTAGGTGCGGCCGTAGAAGGCCACCGGCAACGGCAGCTCGAAGGAGGCCGTGCCGAAGGTGGTGCTGGTGTACGCCAGCTTGGTGGCGCCGGCCGGGAAGTCGCCGCCGCCCAGCGCGCAGGCGGTGCCGAAGGCGTCGGTCCGGTCGGGCAGCACGATGTCCTTCGCCGTATTGCCGCTGACCTCGACGCGCACGCTGGTCGCCGATGCGCAGCGGTGGCCGGGGGTGACGGCGAGGTCGTACGTGCCGACCGGGAGGCGCAGCGTGTAGCTGCCGTCGGCGGCGGACCTGGTGGTGACCGGGGTGCCCTGGGCGGTGACGACGGCGCCCGGCTCGGCACCGGCGTAACCGGTGACCTTGCCGGTGACATCGGCGAAGGCCGCCTCGTCGAGCGCGAAGTCCCTGACCGTGCTGCCGTTCTCGACGACGGTGACGGAGCCCTGCGCGGTGACGTATCCGAACTTGGCGACACTCACCTTGTACTCGCCGACCATCAGCTTCGGCAGGGCGTAGCCGCCGTCGGCGCCGCTGGTGAGTGTCGTCTCCATCGGGCCCTCGAAGCGCAGGGTGGCGTCGGCGAGCGGGCCGGCCGCGGTGGTGACCTTGCCGCTGACCGAGCCGAGCGCGCCGCGCGGGGTCGCCGTGACGGCGGCGTACGCGTCGAGGCGGCCCTCGCCGAAGACGTTGTTGTCGGCGGCCGTGCCGCCGCAACCGGTGTTGTCCACGTCGACGGCGGTGGCGTCGAGGAGTTTCTCGGTCTCGGCGACATTGCCGCGGATCGCGGGCGAGGCCGACCACATCAGCGCCACGGTGGCGGCGGTGTGGGGTGAGGCCATCGACGTACCGGAGATGGAGTTGTAGCCGCCGCCGGTCCATGAGGAGCGGACGTTGACGCCCGGGGCGGCCAGATTGGGCTTGGGGCCGCCGGCCTCACCGGTGCCGCGCGAGGAGAACGACGCGATGGTGTTGTTGATGTCGAAGGCGCCGGAGGAGTACGAGTTCGTGTACGCGCCGGGCGATCCGGAGGTGTTGCAGCCCGGACCGCTGTTGCCGTTGGAGAAGGCCGGGAAGATGCCCGCGTCCCGCCAGGACTGCACGACCTCCTTGTACCAGGGGTCGATGACGGCGCTGCCCCAGGAGTTGTTCACCACATCGGGTGCGAGGTCGGGGCGGGGGTTGGCGCCCGCGGGGTCGGTGGGGGCGACGATCCACTGGCCGGAGCGGAGCAGCGAGTCGCGGCTGCAGGAGCTGGTCTCGCAGCCCTTGGCGGCGATCCACTTGGCGCCGGGGGCGACGCCAATCTGGTTGCCCGCGCCGTCGTCGCCGACCATGGTGCCCATGGTGTGGGTGCCATGGCCGTTGTTGTCGCAGGGCGCGGCGGTGGTGCAGATCTTGGCCGGGTCGAACCAGTTGTAGGCGTTGTCGAGGCTGCCGTCCGGCTTCAGCCCGCGGTACTTGGCCTTCACGGCCGGGTGGTCGACCTGCACGCCGGAGTCGATGCTGGCGACGACCACGCCCTCGCCGCGTATGCCGAGTTCGGACCAGACCTTGGGGGCGTTGATCCGGTCGATGTTCCACTCGACGGCGTCCGGACGCGCTTCGTTCCGGCCCGGCAGCGGGTCGGGGATGGTGATCGGGTCGTCGGCCTCCAGCGCTGCGACGTCCGAGCGGGCCGCGATCTTCTCGGCGAGCGCCTTGCCGGCGGTCACCTTGAGTGTGTTGGCGATCCAGAAGGACTCGTAGCGGGCGCCTGCGCCGTTCAGCAGGGCCCGCAGCCCGGCCTGGGACTTCTTCGCGTACGCCAGCTTCGTTTCGTACAGGGTGCGCGCCTTGGCGGTCTTGCCCTTGGCCCTGCGGGCCGCGGATGTGTCGGCCTCATGCGTCAGGGCGACCCAGAAGGTCGCCCTGTCCTTGGCGTCGAGCTGCGCGAGGACGCCGGCCTCGGTCTTGGTCCGATACGCGGACGGTGCGGCGGATAAGGCCGCGTCGGGTTGCTGTGCCTGGGCCGGGGCGGCGCCGAGGGCGATGGGCAGGGCCACGGCCGCTGCGGTCAGGGCGGCGAAGGCTCTGCGCCGTCCCGGGGTGCGTCTAGCCACGAACTCTCCTTCGTGAGTGGGTCCGTACCGACACTCGATCGTGAAGGAATTGGCAGGTTCATGTGAAGAACGCCTCAGGAGCCAGTTCAGGCCATTCCACCCCCGGCCCCCCATGCGTCCCGGCCCCGCTCCTCAGGGGCCTTCGACCCCCGCCTAGACTTCCCGGCATGCGAAGCGAGTCCGTCGTCCAGATCCGTGGCCTGGTCAAGCGATACGGATCCAAGACGGCCGTGGACGGGCTCGACCTCGAGGTCCCCCACGGCTGCGTGACCGCCGTCCTCGGCCCCAATGGAGCCGGCAAGACCACCACGATCGAGACCTGCGAGGGATACCGCCGTGCCGACGCGGGCACCGTGCGGGTCCTCGGCGTCGATCCCGTCGCCGACGCGGCGAGGCTGCGGCCCAGGATCGGTGTGATGCTCCAGTCCGGCGGGGTGTACTCGGGCGCCCGCGCCGACGAGATGCTCCGCCACACGGCGAGGCTGCACGCCCACCCCCTCGATGTGGACACGCTCATCGAACGGCTCGGCCTCGGCAACTGCGGCCGCACCACCTACCGGCGGCTCTCCGGCGGCCAGCAGCAGCGGCTCGCACTGGCGATGGCCATCGTCGGCCGCCCCGAGCTCGTCTTCCTGGACGAACCGACCGCGGGCCTGGACCCGCAGGCCCGCAGATCCACCTGGGAGCTGGTCCGCGAGCTCCGCGCCGACGGCGTCTCCACCGTCCTGACCACGCACTTCATGGACGAAGCCGAAGAACTTGCGGACAATGTCGCGATCATCGACGCGGGCCGGGTCATAGCCCAGGGCAGCCCGGAGCAGCTCTGCCGCGGCGGCGCCGAGAACACCCTGCGGTTCACCGGCCGGCCGGGCCTCGACGTCGGCTCACTGCTGAAGGCGCTGCCGGACGGCACGGAGGCGGCGGAGCTCACGCCCGGCGCGTACCGCATCACCGGTCAGGTCGACCCGCAGCTGCTGGCGACCGTGACGTCCTGGTGCGCGCAGCACGGCGTGATGCCGGACGGCATCTCGGTCGAGCGCCACACCCTTGAGGACGTGTTCTTGGAGCTGACCGGTAAGGAGCTGCGGTGATGGCGCGGGACGACGCCGGTCTCGGCCGGGGGTCCGGCCCGCGGCGAAGCCGCTATGCGGCACAGTGCCCCCCGGGAAGGCACAGCTTGGAGCTGACCGGTAAGGAGCTGCGCTGATGAGCGCCGGTACGTACACGCCGAACCCCGGGGCGGCTCCGGTCGGGCGGATGATCGCGGCGCAGGCGGCGTTCGAGACGAGGATGCTGCTGCGCAACGGCGAACAGCTGCTGCTCACCGTGATCATCCCGTCGCTCCTGCTGGTGCTGTTCTCGACGGTCGACATCATCGACACGGGAGCAGGCAAGGCGGTCGACTTCCTGACCCCCGGTGTCCTCGCCCTCGCCGTGATGTCCACCGCCTTCACCGGCCAGGCCATCGCGACGGGATTCGAGCGGCGGTACGGCGTACTCAAGCGGCTCGGTGCATCGCCGCTCCCCCGCTGGGCGCTGATGACCGCGAAGACCCTCTCCGTGCTGGTCACCGAGGTGCTGCAGATCGTCCTGCTGACGGTCATCGCCTTCGCGCTCGGCTGGTCCCCGCACGGCAACCCACTCGCCGTGCTGCTGCTGCTCGTTCTCGGCACGGCCGCCTTCTCCGGCCTCGGGCTGCTGATGGCCGGGACGCTCAGGGCCGAGGCGACGCTGGCCGCCGCCAACCTGGTCTTCCTGCTGCTCCTGGTCGGCGGCGGAGTGATCGTGCCGCTGGACAGGTTCCCGGACGGCGTCCAGTCGGTCCTCGCACTGCTGCCGATCTCGGCGCTCTCGGACGGTCTGCGCGATGTGCTCCAGCACGGTGCCGCGATGCCATGGGGCGATCTCGGCATCCTCGCCGCCTGGGCGGTGCTCGGCCTGGGCGCTGCTGCCCGGCTGTTCCGCTGGGAGTGAGCGGCGCGGAGTCCGCAGGTCTTCCGCCGGTCCAGGTGTCTTCCGTTCGCACTGACCAACGGGCCAGTATGAGCCTCCCAAGATCCGCCCGGGATCCGCACGGTGGGAGGCCTCGATGGAGCGGACTGCCGCACTGCGACTGGACGCGGAATGGGCCAAGGTCAGGTCCGGCAGGCCCGGCGTCTCACCCCGCGCACGCGAGCGCATGCTGACGGAACTGATCGCCGCGCTCGCCCCGCACGCCGAGGACGACCTCTCGCTCACCGCGAGGCTCAGCATGCGGTACGGCGATCTGGCGCGCCACCACTTCGACACCGGCCGCCGCACGGAGGCTCTGACCGCCGTCGGCGAGGCGGTCCTGCGCTGCGAGGAGCCCGCCCGGCACGACCCGGAGCACGCCCGCTGGTACGCCAGGGCGCTGATCAGCCAGGCCGTCTATCTCGCCGAGCCGCTGAGCGACGAGCTGGGTCTGCCGCGGTACGCGTTCCAGCCGGAAGGTGAACAGCCACCGCCCTGCGATCGCGAGGACGGGCTCGCAGCGCTGGCGGCCACCCGTCGGGCCATCGAGGTCTGGGAGGGTCTTGACCCGTCGGACCCGCACAACCGGGAGGGTCTTGCCCAGGCCCATGTCTTCCTCGGCGACCGGCTGGAGGAGCTGGGGCAGCCGGTGGAGGCCGCGGCCTGGGCGGTGCGGGCGGAGCGGGAGTTCCATGGCCTGTGGCCGGGCTCCGAGGCGAGCGAGTCCAGGCATGCCGCCGCCCTGGAGCACCTCGGCGACCAGCTGGAACGCCGGCTGCGGCGCTGCCCCTTCGACGAGGGCCTGATCCGGCTGCGTGCCCAGGAGCTGCTTCCGGCACGGCTGCTGCCGCTCGCCGTGGTGGCTGCGCGCATCGAGGGCGTGGAGCCGGATGCGATCGCCGAGGGGCTGCGGCTGGAGGGCGCGGAGGTCCGCAGGATCCTGCGGGCGCGGTCCTGGCGCGCGGTGTGGCGGTTCGACATACGGGATGCGGCGGACGGGACCTGGCGTCCGATGACGTATCCCTGGCGCGGCATGGACGCCGTCACTGACCGCAGCGCGGCGGCGGTCGGGGCGGAGCTGACGGACGCGTTCCTGAACTCGCCGTACCGGCCGCCGACCTCGGCGCACTGGCGGATCGCGGTGTGGTGGGAGGAGGAGGACCATCTGGACGGCTCGTGCTTCCGAAGGACGTACGCGCCGTCCTGACCCCGGACCGAACGGAACCCGGCCCGGGAACCGACCCAGGAACCGAACGGAACCCGGCCCGGGAAGCGGCCCCGAACGGCCGGGACCGACCCCTCGTGAAAACGTGCACAATCGCCGCCCTACGATAGAGCCCGTGCAAACCCCCCTCGCCCACATCGCCAAGCGCTGGACGCCCACCCCTGAGACGGTGCGGCGCGCCGCGCTCTCCGCCGTCGTCATGAGCGTGGTCATCATCGTCACCGGCGGCGCGGTCCGGCTGACCGGCTCCGGTCTCGGCTGCGACACCTGGCCCAAGTGCACGGACGACAGCCTCTTCGCCACGCCCGCGCAGGGCATCCACGGCGCGATCGAGTTCGGCAACCGGATGCTGACCTACGTCCTGTCGGCCGCCGTCGGCTGGACGATCGTCGCGGCGAGCGCGGCCAAGCCGCGGAGACGGCGGCTGACCCGGCTGGCCTGGGCGCAGTTCTGGATCGTGATGGGCAACGCCGTTCTCGGCGGCATCACGGTCATGGCGGGCCTCAACCCCTGGACCGTGGCGGGTCACTTCATGCTCGCCACCGGGCTCCTCACGGTCGCCACCGTCACCTGGCAGCGGGCCCGCGAGGGCGACGGCACACCGCGCCCGCGCGTCCCGCGCCCGGTCCGCAAACTGTCGTGGGCGATCGTCGTCACCTCGGCACTGCTCATCGCCCTGGGCACCTCAGTGACCGGTTCGGGCAAGCACGCCGGCGACAGCAGCGAGGTGCCGCGGATGCCGTGGGACTGGGTGGACGCCGCACATGTCCACGCGGCCGCCGCCTGGGTGGTCTGCGCACTCGCCGTCGCGATGTGGCTGGTGCTGCGGGTGGTCGACGCCCCCGACGACATCCGGGCGCGCGCCCGGGACCTGCTGCTCGTGCTGCTCGCCCAGGGGGCGGTGGGCTATGTGCAGTACTTCACGCATGTCCCGGAGGCACTGGTCGCCGCCCATATGCTCGGCTCCGGGCTGATGTGGATCGCGGTGGTGCGGCTCGCGCTGAGCCTGCGCGAGCGCCCGGAGGAGACCGCGGAGGTCCCGGCCCAGGCCGACCCGGCGCTGTCGAACGCCTGACAGCCGCGTCCGGCACCCGGCGCGCACCCGTTGGTCACCCGTCGGACAGTCCGTAGATACGGCGTGCATTGCCCGCCGCGATCATCGCGGCGACCCGGTCCGCGTCCGCACCGGCCCAGGCCCCGTCGCCGACCCAGCCTCCGAGCACCCGCGCGAGCGCCTCGCGGAAGATCCGCGCGCCCACCACATGCAGCTCGGGCAGCCCGCGCGCACCGCTGGAGAAGAGCAGCTTCCCGAACGGCGCGAGCTCCAGGATCTCCGCGAGGACGGCCGCGGCCCGCGCCCCCGTATGCACGAGGGCGGGTCCCAGATCCGCGTACACATGCGGAAAGACGCTCGCCAGATGTGCGGCATGGCGGTGGTACGGATAGCCGTGCAGCAGCACCAGATCGGTGCCGAGTCCCGCAGTGGCGGCCGCGAAGCCGGCCATCAGCATCGGGTCCTCCACGCCGACGTGCAGCTGGAGCGGCAGCCCCGACGCGACCGCGATCCACAGGACGTGCCGCACCAGTACGGGGTCGGTGAGCGGGCCGCCGACCTGCCGTCCGGCCAGCCAGCGTCCGGCCGCCCCGCGGACCTCCCCCGGGCCGGGCGGCTCGGGGGCGAGGGCGAGCCCGTGTCCCACGGCTGCGACGGAGGTGAAGGCGACGGCGGACGCGGCGGCTCCGTGGACGCCCTCGGCGAGGTTGGCGAGGAAGCTGTCGACCGTGCCCGAGGTGTCGGCGACCTGTTCCGCGACCAGTTCCAGGCGCACGATCTCCCGCGCCTCGGCCGCACCCGCCGCGGCGATCTCGGGCGGCCCGGTCAGATCTCCCGGCAGCCCGGTGTCCACCAGATAGGTGGAGATTCCGCTGCCCCTGAGCAGCCGCCTGCCCGCCTCCAGCACACCCAGCTCACGGCGGCGGGCGAGATAGCGGGCGGGCGGGCAGTGCGGCTCAAGACCCAGCAGCGGCGGGCACCAGCGCCGTACCGCGAAGCCGGTCTGGGTGTCGAAGAAGGTGGTGCCCGGGGCGGGCGGTCCCGCGGTCCTGCCAAGGTGCGCCTCGAAGGTGCCGAGGCCCAGCTCCGTACGGAGCACTCCGTGGCAGTACTGGTCCACGAGGGTCGGTGTGTCGATCATCCGGGCTCCCAGTCATGGACTGTGTTTCCACAGTCCTAACGGGGGACACCCGGGTGAGGTGTTGCTCAGCCGTTGGACGGGCCTCCGAGCTGGATGCCTGCCATCCGGGTCCACTCGTACGGACCGGTGCGGACCTTCGCCGCGAAGTCGCCGTCGAACGACTCGTGCAGCGTGATCCCGGCCTTCTTCGCGGCGCCCTCGGCGATGGCGTTGCTCGGCGCGACGAGGTCGCCCCAGCTGCCGTCCTCGCCGACGAGCACGATGCGGGTGCCCATCTGACCGATGTACGCGAGCTGCCCCTCGGCACCGCCGTGCGCCTTGGCGAAGGCGCCGATCTGCTTGGCGAGCCTGGCCGCCTTCCGCTCCGCGCGGGCTGCCTGCTTCTCGTCAACCTGGGTGTCTGCCATACCCAGGATGCTACCGATGGGTAGATCGTCTGGCGATACCCGGCTGCGTGGCGTGAGCCACTGGGGCTCCGCCCCAGACCTCGATTGAGGCCAGAAAAAGTGCTACCGCAGGAAGGGGTCCACCGCGACCGCCACGAAGAGCAGCGAGACATAGGTGATGGACCAGTGGAAGAGCCGCATCTCCTTGAGCTTGCCGCCCGTCACCCCGCTCTTCGCGCGGTTCTGCAGGGAGTGCGCCTCCCACAGCCACCAGCCGCCCGTCACCAGCGCCACCGCGGTGTAGAACCAGCCGGTGTAGCCGAGCGGCGTCAGCAGCAGGGAGACCGCGACCATCACCCAGCTGTAGAGGACGATCTGGCGGGCCACGACCCTGTTGGAGGCGACGACGGGGAGCATCGGGACGCCCACGCGCGCGTAGTCCTCCTTGACCTTCATCGACAGCGGCCAGTAGTGCGGCGGCGTCCAGAAGAAGATGACCAGGAAGAGGATGACCGCCGCCCACGACATCGAGTTGGTGACGGCGGACCAGCCGATCAGCACCGGCATACAGCCGGCGATGCCGCCCCAGACGATGTTCTGCGAGGTGCGGCGCTTGAGGATCATCGTGTAGACGACGACATAGAAGAGCAGTGCGCCCAGCGACAGCGCTGCCGACAGCCAGTTGACCAGCAGGCCGAACCAGAGGGTGGAGACGACCGCGAGCACAAGGCCGAAGACCAGGCCCTCTCGCGGGGAGACCATCCCGGTGACCAGAGGGCGCTGCGAGGTGCGGTCCATCAGGGCGTCGATGTCGCGGTCGATGTACATGTTGAGCGCGTTGGCGCCGCCGGCGGAGAGATAGCCGCCGACGCACGTGGTCAGCACGAGCCAGAGGTCGGGCACATCCTGGGCGGCGAGGAACATCACCGGAACGGTGGTGATCAGCAGCAGCTCGATGATCCGCGGCTTGGTCAGCGCCACGAATGCCTTGACGCGGGCCCCGAACGGCCGATGGCCCCCCGGGCTGGGAGTCAAGACGACCCCTGCGGGTCGGGACTCGACGGCCGTCACGCACACCCCTGACAGAGAAATCCCAGCAAGCTCCGGGAGTGAAGACCCGGTAAAGACTTGCGCGTACCACGCCACTCTAGACGTTGCCCAGACGCCGATCTTCGCGGGGGTGGACTCGTGTTGAGCCGTCGCCGCACGGCGCACGTATACATCGCCGGGAGGCGAGGATCCGGCCGGGACGGCACCCTGGCTGTGTCCGGCGTTTTGAATGGCGAACACTCGAAAAGTTGCCCATTGCTCCGGGGGTAGGCTCGACAACGCCCGGTGCTTCCGTCGTCACCGGGATACGAACATGTGGAGAGGAGCCCTGACACAGGGTGAGCACCAAGCCGACCACCACAGACCTCGAGTGGACCGATCTGGACCAGCGGGCTGTTGACACCGTCCGCGTCCTGGCCATGGATTCCGTACAGAAGGTCGGCAACGGCCACCCCGGTACGGCCATGAGCCTCGCGCCCGCCGCGTACGTTCTGTTCCAGAAGCTGATGAAGCACGACCCCGCCGACCCGGACTGGACCGGCCGTGACCGGTTCGTGCTGTCCGCGGGCCACTCGTCGCTGACGCTCTACATCCAGCTCTACCTGGCCGGGTACGGCCTGGAGCTCGACGACCTCAAGGCCTTCCGGACCTGGGGCTCGAAGACCCCCGGCCACCCGGAGTACGGGCACACCCCGGGCGTCGAGACGACGACCGGGCCGCTCGGCCAGGGTGTCGCCAACGCGGTGGGCATGGCCATGGCCTCCCGCTACGAGCGCGGCCTGTTCGACCCGGACGCCGCCACGGGCACCTCCCCGTTCGACCACACCATCTGGGTCATCGCCGGTGACGGCTGCCTCCAGGAGGGCATCTCCGCCGAGGCCTCCTCGCTGGCCGGGCACCAGAAGCTCGGCAACCTGGTGATGCTGTGGGACGACAACCACATCTCCATCGAGGGCGACACCGAGACGGCCGTCTCGGAGGACACCCTCAAGCGTTACGAGGCGTACGGCTGGCACGTCCAGCGCGTCGAGCAGCTGCCCAACGGCGACCTCGACCCGGCCGGGCTCCACCGGGCGCTGAAGGCGGCGCAGGCCGAGACCGAGCGCCCCTCCTTCATCGCGGCCCGCTCGATCATCGCCTGGCCCGCGCCGCACGCGCAGAACACCGAGGCCGCGCACGGCTCGGCGCTCGGCGACGAGGAGGTCGCGGCCACCAAGCGTGTCCTCGGCTTCGACCCGGAGAAGTCCTTCGAGGTCTCCGACGAGGTTCTCGCGCACACGCGTGAGGCGCTCGACCGCGGCCGCGAGGCCAAGGGCGAGTGGGAGAAGACGTTCGCCGCCTGGCGCACCGCCAACCCGGAGCGTGCGGCCGAGTTCGACCGGATCCGCTCGACCGAGCTGCCCGCGGGCTGGGAGGACCAGCTGCCGGAGTTCGAGACCGGCAAGAGCGTCGCCACCCGCGCCGCCTCCGGCAAGATCCTGCAGGCGCTGGGCGCGGTCATTCCCGAGCTGTGGGGCGGTTCCGCCGACCTCGCGGGCTCGAACAACACGACGATCGACAAGACTTCGTCCTTCCTGCCCACGGGCAACCCGCTGCCCGGGGCCGACCCGTACGGCCGCACGATCCACTTCGGCATCCGTGAGCACGCGATGGCCGCGTCCATGAACGGCATCGCGCTGCACGGCAACACCCGCGTCTACGGCGGCACCTTCCTGGTGTTCTCCGACTACATGCGCAACGCGGTGCGGCTCTCGGCGCTGATGCACCTGCCGGTGACGTACGTCTGGACGCACGACTCGATCGGTCTCGGCGAGGACGGCCCGACCCACCAGCCGGTGGAGCACCTGGCCTCGCTGCGCGCCATCCCTGGCCTGAACATCGTCCGCCCCGCCGACGCCAACGAGACCGCGATCGCCTGGCGGGAGATCCTCAAGCGCTACACCAAGAAGTTCGGTGTCGGCGCCCCGCACGGCCTGGCGCTGACCCGTCAGGGTGTGCCGACGTACGAGCGCAACGAGGATGCGGCGAAGGGCGGTTACGTCCTGTTCGACGCCGAGGGCGGCGACCCGCAGGTCGTGCTGATCGGCACCGGCTCCGAGGTGCACCTCGCCGTCGAGGCGCGTGAGCAGCTGCAGGCGGCGGGCATCCCGACCCGGGTCGTCTCGATGCCGTCCGTCGAATGGTTCGAGGAGCAGGACCAGGGGTACCGGGACTCCGTGCTGCCGCCCGCCGTGAAGGCGCGGGTGGCGGTCGAGGCCGGTATCGGTCTGACCTGGCACCGTTTCGTCGGCGACGCGGGCCGCATCGTTTCGCTGGAGCACTTCGGCGCTTCGGCCGACGGCAAGGTCCTCTTCCGCGAGTTCGGTTTCACTGCCGAGAACGTGGCCGCCGCCGCGCGGGAATCTCTTGAAGCCGCCGCGCGCTGACGCCGGTATACGACTAGTAGGAGATGCAATTCTCATGACAGACGCACTCAAGCGCCTCTCCGACGAAGGCGTCGCGATCTGGCTCGACGACCTGTCCCGCAAGCGGATCACGTCCGGCAATCTCGCCGAACTCATCGACCAGCAGCACGTCGTGGGCGTCACCACCAACCCTTCGATCTTCCAGAAGGCGATCTCGCACGGTGACGGTTACGAGCAGCAGCTCACCGACCTCGCCGTGCGCAAGGTGACCGTCGAGGAAGCCGTACGGATGATCACGACGGCGGACGTCCGCGACGCCGCCGACATCCTGCGGCCGGTGTTCGACGCCACCGGCGGCCAGGACGGCCGGGTCTCCATCGAGGTGGACCCGCGCCTGGCGCACAACACCCCGGCGACCATCGCCGAGGCCAAGCAGCTCGCCTGGCTGGTGGACCGCCCGAACACGCTGATCAAGATCCCGGCGACCAGGGCCGGCCTGCCGGCGATCACCGAGGTCATCGGCAAGGGCATCAGCGTCAATGTCACGCTGATCTTCTCGCTTCAGCGCTACCGCGAGGTCATGGACGCCTACCTGGCCGGTCTGGAGAAGGCGAAGGCCGCCGGACTGGACCTCTCCAAGATCCAGTCCGTGGCGTCCTTCTTCGTGTCCCGCGTGGACACCGAGATCGACAAGCGTCTGGACGCCCTGGGCACGCCCGAGGCCAAGGAGGCCCGCGGCAAGGCGGCTGTCGCCAACGCCCGGCTGGCGTACGAGGCGTTCGAGGAGGTCTTCTCCTCCGACCGCTGGGCCGCGCTGGACAAGGCGCAGGCCAATAAGCAGCGTCCGCTGTGGGCCTCGACGGGCGTCAAGGACCCGGCGTACAAGGACACGCTGTACGTCGACGAGCTCGTCGCCCCCGGCACGGTCAACACCATGCCGGAGGCCACCCTCGATGCCACCGCCGACCACGGCGGGATCACCGGTGACACCGTGCGCGGGAGGTACGAGCAGGCCCGCGCCGAGCTCGCCGCCGTGGAGAAGCTCGGTATCTCCTACGACGAGGTCGTACAGCTGCTCGAGGACGAGGGCGTCGAGAAGTTCGAGGCGTCCTGGAACGACCTGCTCAAGTCGACCGAGGCCGAGCTCGAACGCCTCGCTCCTTCGGAGGGCTGAACACTGCCAAGCAGCAATCCGCTGCGTGACCCCGCAGACCGACGGCTCCCGCGTATCGCGGGGCCGTCGGGCCTGGTCATTTTCGGTGTCACGGGCGATTTGTCACGTAAAAAGTTGATGCCTGCCATCTATGACCTGGCCAATCGCGGCCTGCTGCCGCCGGGCTTCTCGCTCGTCGGATTCGCCCGCCGCGAGTGGCAGCACGAGGACTTCGCGCAGGAGGTCCACGACGCCGTCAAGGCCCATGCCCGTACACCGTTCCGCGAGGAGGTCTGGCAGCAGCTCATCCAGGGGATGCGCTTCGTCCAGGGCGACTTCGACGACGACAACGCCTTCGAGACGCTGAAGAAGACGATCGCGGAGCTGGACGAGGTGCAGGGCACCGGGGGCAACTTCGCCTTCTATCTGTCCGTACCGCCGAAGTTCTTCCCCAAGGTCGTCAAGCAGCTCAAGAAGCACGGACTGGCCGAGCAGCAGGGCTCCTGGCGCCGCGCGGTCATCGAGAAGCCCTTCGGCCACGACCTGGCCTCCGCCATGGAGCTCAACCAGGTGGTGCACGACGTCTTTCCGGCCAACGAGGTCTTCCGGATCGACCACTATCTGGGCAAGGAGACCGTCCAGAACATTCTGGCGCTGCGCTTCGCGAACACGCTGTTCGAGCCGATCTGGAACCGGTCGTACGTGGACCATGTGCAGATCACCATGGCCGAGGACATCGGCATCGGCGGCCGGGCCGGCTACTACGACGGCATCGGCGCCGCCCGTGACGTCATCCAGAACCACCTCCTCCAGCTGCTCGCACTGACGGCGATGGAGGAGCCCGCCTCCTTCGAGGCGGACGCGCTCGCGGCCGAGAAGACCAAGGTGCTGGGCGCGGTGAAGCTGCCCAAGGACCTGGCCGCCGGAACGGTGCGCGCGCAGTACGCCTCGGGCTGGCAGGGCGGCGAGAAGGTCGTCGGCTATCTCCAGGAAGACGGCACCGACCCCAAGTCGAAGACCGACACGTACGCGGCCATAAAGCTGGAGATCGACAACCGCCGCTGGGCGGGCGTCCCGTTCTACCTCCGTACCGGCAAACGGCTCGGCCGCCGTGTCACCGAGATCGCGGTCATCTTCCAGCGCGCCCCGCACTCCCCCTTCGACCACACGGCCACCGAGGAACTCGGGCAGAACGCCCTGGTCATCCGGGTCCAGCCGGACGAGGGCGTAACGCTGCGGTTCGGCTCGAAGGTGCCGGGCACCTCGATGGAGGTCCGGGACGTCTCGATGGACTTCGCGTACGGCGAGTCCTTCACGGAGTCCAGCCCCGAGGCCTACGAGCGGCTGATCCTCGACGTCCTGCTCGGTGACTCCAACCTCTTCCCGAGGCTGACGGAGGTCGAGCTGTCCTGGAAGATCCTCGACCCGATCGAGGAGTTCTGGGACAAGCACGGCAAGCCCGCGCAGTATCCGGCCGGTACGTGGGGGCCGGTCGAGGCGGACGAAATGCTCGCACGAGACGGACGGAGCTGGCGTCGGCCATGAAGATCGACCTTACGGACACCACCTCCAGCAAGATCAACAAGGCCCTGGTGCAGGGGCGGCGGGCGATCGGCACGCCGGCCGTCGGCATGGTGCTCACCCTCGTCATCGTCACCGACGAGGAGAACGCCTACGACGCGCTGAAGGCGGCCAACGAGGCGTCGCGCGAGCACCCTTCGCGCAAGCTGGTCGTCATCAAGCGGGTCTCGCGCTCCCCGCGCGACCGCGCGAAGCCGCGCCTGGACGCCGAGGTGCGGGTCGGCGCGGACGCCGGCACCGGCGAGACGGTCGTACTGCGGCTGTACGGCGAGGTCATCAACCACGCCCAGTCGGTGGTCCTGCCGCTGCTGCTGCCGGACGCGCCCGTCGTGGTCTGGTGGCCGGTGAACGCTCCGACCGACCCGGCCAACGATCCGCTGGGCTCGCTGGCTCAGCGCCGCGTTACGGACACCTACGCCTCCGAGCAGCCGGTGCACGAGCTGACGGCGCGCGCCGAGACCTACACGCCGGGCGACACCGACCTGGCCTGGACCCGGATCACGCCGTGGCGCTCGATGATCGCGGCAGCCCTCGACCAGGTCGACTGCAAGGTCACCTCGGTCGAGGTGGAGGGCGAGGAGTTCAACCCGAGCTGCGAGCTGCTCGCGATGTGGCTGGCGGACCGGCTGCATGTGCCCGTGAAGCGGTCGCCCTCGTCCGGTCCGGGCCTCACGGCGGTGCGGATGCAGACCGACAACGGGCCGATCGGGCTGGACCGGGCGGACGGCTCACTGGCGACGCTGTCCATCCAGGGACAGCCGGACCGGGCGGTGGCGCTGAAGCGGCGTGAGACGGCCGAGCTGATCGCGGAGGAGCTGCGGCGGCTGGACCCGGACGACACATACGCGTCGGCGCTGCGGTTCGGCGTGGACCGGCTGGCGGACGGGGACCCGTCGGCTGCGGATGCGAAGTCCGGGGCCGATGCGAAGTCCGCTCCGGAGGCCTCCCCGGCGAAGAAGGCCGCCCCGGCCAAGAAGGCGGCCACGAAGTGAGTGCGCCACAGCTCGTCGTCCACCGCGACAAGGAACTGATGGCACAGGCCGCGGCGGCCCGGCTGATCACGAAGATCGTGGACGCCCAGGCCGCGCGCGGCGCGGCGTCGGTGGTCCTGACGGGCGGCCGCAACGGCAACGCCCTGCTGGCCGCGCTCGGAGCCTCCCCGGCCCGGGACGCGATCGACTGGCCGCGGCTCGACCTGTGGTGGGGCGACGAGCGGTTCCTGCCCGAGGGCGACCCGGAGCGCAATGTCACACAGGCCCGCGAGGCCCTGCTGGACAGCGTGCCGGTGGACCCGAAGCGGATGCATGCGATGCCCGCGTCGGACGGTCCGTACGGCAACGACGCGGACGCCGCGGCGGCGGCGTACGCCGCCGAACTCGCCGCGGCGGCAGGGCCGGAGGACCACGGCCCGGTGCCGACGTTCGACGTCCTGATGCTGGGCGTCGGCCCGGACACGCATGTGGCGTCGCTCTTCCCCGAACTCCCCGCGGTCCGCGAATCGTCCCGCACGGTGGTCGGCGTCCACGGCGCCCCCAAGCCCCCGCCGACCCGTACCTCCCTGACTCTCCCGGCGATCCGGGCGGCACGCGAGGTATGGCTGCTGGCGGCGGGCGAGGACAAGGCGAAGGCGGTGGCGATAGCCCTGTCGGGCGCGGGCGAGGTCCAGGCCCCGGCGGCGGGGGCGTATGGCCGGAGCCGGACGCTGTGGCTACTGGACGCGGCGGCGGCGTCCCAACTGCCGAGGGGCCTGTACCCACCTGCGTCGCCCTGACGGGGCTCCGCCCCGGACCCCCGAACGCGAACTTCCGGCGCGTGTCCTCAATCGCCGGACGGGCTTGATATGCCCCGGCACATCAAGCCCCGCCGGCGTTTGAGGCGCGGGGCCCGGGGCGGAGCCCCGGTTACGGGATGGGGGTACTCCCCCTGGCTGCGCCGGGGGCACCCCCACCCAGGCGAAGCTCTGGGGGGAGGGCGGGGTGGGGAACAGGCCCGCCGCAGGCGCTCACCCGGCCCGGTTCCCCAGGCGGCGGACGAACTTCAGGCCCGACCAGTCCTCCCCCAGCGCCGCCACCTTCACATCCACCACCCCCAGCGGCAGAAACACCTCCCGCAACCCGTTCTCGGTGATGTCGCTCTCGTGACCCCCGGCCTTACGCGGCCACGCGATCCAGAACATCGCCCGGTCCGCCAGGCCTTCGACGAGCGTCGCCGCCTCGGCCGCCACATCCCCGTGCGTACGGTAGAACGCGAGCGTCACATCGGCGTCCCGCGAGCCACGCTCCCCCACCGTGACCCCCTCGGGCAGATCGGGGATCGCCCAGCCCGGGGGCCGGTGCCTGAGCACCACGCGCTGACCGGGTTTGATGCCGATCTTCTTGGCCAGCGGAGTGCCCGAGTACCCGGATGCGGTCATACGGGGATTGTCGCGCCGCCCCCGGACGCACCGCATCCCGTCACCCGGTCGTCCCGTACAAGGAACCGTTCCAGCAGCCCCGGCACCGCCTCCGCCGCGAACTCCAGCCCCTCACCCTCCGCCGCGTCGTACACCGAGTACGCCCCCGCTCCCGCCGCCGTCGTTGCCGTCAGGGTCACGACTCGCGCGCGGCGCTGGAAGACCGACTGCTTCACCGTCCAGCCGATGACACCGCCGCGCTGGAGCGCGACCGTCGCGCGCCGGACCGTGCCGGAGCGGGCCAGGAGGTAGCCGCCGCTGATGCCGTGGCCCAGGCTGCGGTATGCGTCCAGGGCGAGGATGACCGCGACCGGCAGTGCGACGACCGCGCAGGCACCCGCGATGTACAGCAGTACGGGAGTGAGCCAGGCACCCAGAGCGGCCGGCGTCAGCAGGGGCAGCAGCGCCGAGGCGAGCGCCCAGCGCAGGCGGCGGGTGCGGGCTGCCGAGGGGTGGGCGGTCAGGCGGGCCGCGCTCGTCGGGGAGACGGCCTCCCGCAGCACCTGCGCGGCCACCTCGTCCGCCACCGCACGCGGGGCGGGTGGCAGCAGCACCTTGAGGTCGGCGTGCTTGTCCTGCTCGTCGTCGCTGAGGCCGGTGGCGACCGCGTCGAGGCGGGCGGCGCCGAAGAGTCTGATGCCGAGCGGCTCGACGAGTTCCACTCCGCGCAGACGGCGCTCCTCCATGGATATCGAGCGCGCGGTGAACAGGCCTCGCCGCACCCGGAGTGTGCCGCCCGGCTCCCGCTCCAGGCGGTAGTTCCACCACATCTCGATCCAGAGACCGAGCGCACCGACGACACCTGCGGCCACGGCCGCGACCACGAGCACCACGACCATCCAGGCGAGGGGAGTGTCCTGGAAGCGGTCCCGCACCCAGTCGATGACCTTGCCCTGCGCCCCGAACCACTCGCTGACCTGCATCACGCCACCGACTGCCGCGCCGCCGAGGAGGGGGGCCACGAACGAGACCGGTGCGTAGCGGATCCAGGACGGGTCGAGGGCGGCGAGCTCGCCCTCCCGGTGCGTGCCGGCAGCGGTCGCCGTGCGGGCGAGCAACTCCGTACGCAGCCGCTCGCCCTCCACCTTGCCGACCGCGTCGAGCTCCAGCGTGGACTCGCCGCCGGTGTGCTCGCCGGTGCCGATGCGCACCTTGACCAGACCGAGTATCCGCAGCAGCGGATTGGCGGACAGGTCGACGCTGCGGATCCGTTCGCGGGCCAGCGAACGGCGTTTCACCACCAGCAGTCCCGTATGAAGTTCGGCGCGCTCGGGGCCGATGCGGTAGCGGGTCCTGCGCCACCGTACGTAATCCGCGGCGCTGCCGGCCGCGATCAGCAGCACGGCTCCGGCCAGCACCCAGCCGAATGCCTGCCACAGCGGCATGCCGCCCGCGAGGCCGAAGGCGGTGGGCAGCGCGCCGCCCGCGGCGGCACCCGCCATCACGCACGCGGTGACCAGGACCGTACGCCGGTCCAGCCGCCGCCACTCCGCCGCCAGGGGCTCGCGGGGCGCAGGAACCCCCGACGCCCCGCCGGGCTGGCTCATGTCGCGTCCCCGGGCGTCGCCCGGGTTATCCGGGTCAGCCGCTCCGCCAGCTCCGCGGCGAGCTCATGGTCGAGGCCCTCGATCCTGATCGCGCCCTTGGACGAGGCGGTCGTGACGGTCACCGTGGCGAGCCGGAACGCCTGCTCCAGCGGTCCGCGCACCGTGTCCACGGTCTGGATCCGGGACATGGGCGCGATCCGCCACTCCTGCCAGAACGCCCCCGTACGGACGTACACCGCTTCGTCCGTGACCTCCCAGCGGTGCAGCCGGAACCACCACGCGGGGAGGAAGGCGGTGCCGGTCAGACCCAGCACCGCCAGCGCTCCGGCGATGGTCAGCAGCCAGGAGCGCGCGGGCGCAAGGAGCGCGCCCAGCACGGCCAGGACCGCCACCGGTACAGCGGTCGTCAGCAGCAGCTGAACCCGCCACCAGCCGACAACCCGCTCATTCAGCGCCTGGTTGGGCGGCCTCAGCCGAACGGCGCCCTCCCCGCTCTCCCCCGTCATCGGCTCAACGACCGCGCAGCGTGCGGTATGTGTCCACCAGCGTCGCCGTCGAGCTGTCCAGCTGCTCGCCACCTGTCCCTGCCGTCAGCACCGGCTCGATCTTCTTGGCGAGCACCTTGCCGAGCTCGACCCCCCACTGGTCGAAGGAGTCGATGTGCCAGACGGCTCCCTGGACGAACACCTTGTGCTCGTACAGCGCGACCAACTGGCCCAGCACGGACGGGGTCAGCTCGTTGGCGAGGATCGTGGTCGTCGGGTGGTTGCCCTGGAACGTCTTGTGCGCCACCAGTTCCTCGGGCACGCCCTCCGCCCGCACCTCCTCAGGCGTCTTGCCGAAGGCGAGTGCCTGCGTCTGCGCGAAGAAGTTGGCCATCAGCAGATCGTGCTGGGCGGCCGGGCCCGGCGACAGATCCTGGACGGGATTCGCGAAGCCGATGAAGTCCGCCGGGATGAACCGGGTGCCCTGGTGGATCAACTGGTAGTACGCGTGCTGCCCGTTGGTGCCCGGCGTGCCCCAGACGACGGGACCGGTCTGCCAGTCCACCCGGTTGCCCTCGCGGTCCACGGACTTGCCGTTGGACTCCATGTCGAGCTGCTGGAGATAGGCGGTGAACTTGCTCAGATAGTGGGAGTACGGCAGCACGGCATGCGACTGCGCGTCGAAGAACTCGTTGTACCAGACCCCGATCAGGCCGAGCAGCATCGGCGCGTTGGCCTCCGCCGGGGCGGTGCGGAAGTGCTCGTCGATCAGATGGAAGCCGTCCAGCATCTCCCGGAAGCGGTCCGGGCCGATCGCGATCATCAGCGAGAGCCCGATGGCGGAGTCGTACGAGTACCTCCCGCCGACCCAGTCCCAGAACTCGAACATGTTCGCCGTGTCGATGCCGAAGTCGGCGACCTTCTCGGCGTTCGTGGACAGCGCCACGAAGTGTTTGGCGACGGCCTCCTGGCCGGCCCCCAGCTCGGTGAGCAGCCAGTCGCGTGCCGAGGTGGCGTTGGTGATGGTCTCGATGGTGGTGAAGGTCTTGGAGGCGATGATGAACAGCGTCTCGGCCGCGTCCAAGTCCCGTACGGCCTCGTGCAGATCGGCCCCGTCGACGTTCGAGACGAAACGGAACGTCAGATCGCGCGCGGTGTAGGAGCGCAGCGCCTCGTACGCCATGGCGGGGCCCAGGTCGGAGCCGCCGATGCCGATGTTGACGACATTGCGGATGCGCTTGCCGGTGTGGCCGGTCCACTCGCCGGACCGGATCCGGTCGGAGAAGGCGCTCATCCTGTCGAGCACCGCGTGCACGGCCGGCACCACGTTCTCGCCGTCCACCTCGATCACGGCGTCCCGCGGCGCGCGCAGCGCCGTGTGCAGGACGGCCCGGCCCTCGGTGGTGTTGATCTTCTCGCCGCGGAACATCGCGTCCCGCAGCCCGGCGACGTCGGTGGCCACGGCCAGCTCGCGCAGCAGCGCCAGGGTCTCGTCGGTCACCAGATGCTTGGAGTAGTCCAGGTAGAGATCGCCGACCTGGAGGGTGTACGCCCTGCCGCGGTCCTGACCGGCCGCGAACAGCTCCCGCAGATGCGTCTGTCCCAGCTGCTCGCGGTGCTTGCCGAGAGCGATCCATTCCGGCGTCCGGTTGAGCCTGGTGCCTTCTGCGTTCATCTTGGACATCAGCCCACTTCTTCTCGTACCTGCCTGCGTGCCCCGCTGCGGTTCCCAACCTAATTGATCAGCGGGGTGGGGGACGCGACTGCCGGCATGAAGAATCCGCGCTGCGCTTCGGCACGACGGCGGCCGCAAAGGAGCCATGGAAAGCCGAGGAAGCCGGTCGAGGAGGCAATGACCGTCAACGAAAAAGTCCGGCCGCGCACCCTTGGGTGTCCGGCCGGACCACAACTTCTAGATCTCGCCCCGCAGTTTGGCAAGTGCCTCGGCGAGGATCGCTTCGCCGTCCGCGTCGCTGCGCCGCTCACGCACATAGGCGAGATGCGTCTTGTACGGCTCCGTACGCGGCGGGTCCGGCGGATTGTCCCGATCCTGACCGGCCGGGAAGCCGCAGCGCGGGCAGTCCCAGCTGTCCGGGACCTGTGCGTCACTGGCGAAGCTCGGCTGCGTCTCGTGCCCGTTCGAGCACCAGAAGGAGATGCGCAGGCGCGGCGCGGACTCGCCCCGCTCGGCCTCACCCATCGGCCCCGCTCCGACCCGGCTTCCCCGGATCGCGTTGCCACTTGCCACGGTCGTAACTCCCTGCGTGATGGTGCTGCACAGCGTCTCACAGCGGCTGCGCCGCGGTGCCCCAGTCTACGTAAGGCCCAACGCTCGTCCAGTGATTGGAGTTACACCCCAGCCCGGAACGGGGAAGGCTTGGGTCAGCTGTCCAGCTTCAGCAGCAGACCAAGTACGACAATGCACGCAAACCACAGCAGACCGATCACCACGGTGATCCGGTCGAGGTTGCGCTCGGCGACCGACGAGCCGCCCACCGAGGACTGCATTCCGCCACCGAACATGTCGGAGAGGCCGCCGCCCTTCCCCTTGTGCATCAGCACCAGCAGCATCATCAGCAGGCTGAAGACGATCAGGGCAATCGAGAACCCGACAATCACGGCTGGACCAACTTCCTAGGACTGATATGGACGACGGGGGCCGGGCTCCGAGCCTCGGCCCCCGCAAGGGTACGACGGATCCGCGCTACCGCATACTCACTGGTCGCGGAACCGGACGATCTTGACGAACTCGTCGGCGTCCAGCGACGCACCGCCCACCAGCGCCCCGTCCACATCGGGCTGCGCCATGATCGAGGCGACGTTGCCGGCCTTCACCGAGCCGCCGTACTGGATGCGGACCTTGTCGGCCAGCTCCGGCGAGTACAGCTCGGCAAGGCGCCCGCGGATCGCACCGCAGACCTCCTGGGCGTCCCCGGGGGTCGCGACCTCGCCGGTGCCGATGGCCCACACCGGCTCGTAGGCGATCACGATGGACTCGGCCTGCTCGGCCGGGATGTCCTTGAGGCCGCCGTCGAGCTGCGCGAGCGTGTACTCGACCTGCTGTCCGGCCTTGCGGATGTCCAGGCCCTCGCCGATGCAGAGGATCGGAGTCAGGCCGTGCTTGTACGCGGCCTTCACCTTGGCGTTGCAGACCTCGTCCGTCTCGGCGTGGTACTGCCGGCGCTCGGAGTGGCCCACGGTGACATAGGTGCACTTCAGCTTGGCCAGCATCGAGCCCGAGATCTCGCCGGTGTACGCACCGGAGTCGTGCGCCGAGAGGTCCTGGGCGCCGTACTTGATCTTGAGCTTGTCGCCGTCGACCAGGGTCTGCACGGACCGCAGGTCGGTGAAGGGCGGCAGGACGGCGACCTCGACGGCCTCGTAGTCCTTGTCCGCCAGGGCGAAGGCGAGCTTCTGGACATGGGCGATGGCCTCGAGGTGGTTGAGGTTCATCTTCCAGTTGCCCGCCATCAGCGGGGTACGGTCACTCACGGTGTTCAGTCCTCCAGTGCGGCGAGGCCGGGGAGCGTCTTGCCCTCGAGATACTCGAGGCTGGCGCCACCGCCGGTGGAAATGTGGCCGAATGCGTTCTCGTCGAAGCCGAGCGTACGGACGGCGGCGGCCGAGTCGCCGCCGCCGACGACGGTGAAGCCGTTGCCGTCGAGCAGCGCCTGGGCGACCGCCTTGGTGCCCCCGGCGTAGTCGGGGTGCTCGAAGACGCCGACCGGACCGTTCCAGAAGACGGTCCGGGCGTCTGCGATCTTGGCGGCGAACAGTTCGCGCGACTTCGGGCCGATGTCCAGGCCCTCCTTGTCGGCGGGGATCTTGTCCGCGTCGACCGTGATGAAGTCGGCCGGGGCCTTGGTCTTCAGGTCGGGGAACTCGCCCGCGGCCAGCACGTCGACCGGCAGGACCAGCTCGACGCCGTTCTTCTCGGCGCGCTCCATGTACTCGGTGACGGTCGGGATCTGGTCCTCCTGAAGGAGGGAGATGCCGACCTCGTACCCCTTGGCCTTGAGGAAGGTGTAGGCCATGCCGCCGCCGATGAGGATGCGGTCGGCCTTGCCCAGCAGCTCGTCGATGACGCCGAGCTTGTCGGAGACCTTGGCGCCGCCGAGTACGACGACGTACGGGCGGTTGACCTCCTCGGTGAGCTTCTTCAGGACCGCGACCTCGGTGGCGATGAGGTAGCCGGCGGCGTGCGGCAGCCGGGCTGGGAGGTCGTACACCGAGGCGTGCTTGCGGTGCACGGCCCCGAAGCCGTCGCCGACGTACAGATCGGCGAGCTGCGCGAGCTCGTCGGCGAAGGCGCCGCGCTCGGCGTCGTCCTTGCTGGTCTCGCCGGCGTTGAAGCGGAGGTTCTCGATGACGGCCACCTGGCCGTCGGCGAGGCCCGCGACGACGGCCTTGGCGGACTCGCCGACGGTGTCGGTCGCGAAGGCGACCTCGGCGCCCAGCAGTTCGCCGAGCCGCCCGGCCACCGGGGCGAGCGAGAACGCCGGCTCCGGGGCGCCCTTGGGGCGGCCCAGGTGGGACGCGACGACGACGCGCGCGCCCGCCTCGGCGAGCTTGGCGATCGTCGGCTGGACGGCGCGAATGCGGCCGTCGTCGGTGATGGCGGTGCCGTCGAGCGGCACATTGAGGTCGGCGCGGACGAATACCCGCTTGCCGGCGACCCCTCCGGCGAGAAGTTGATCGATCGTCTTCATGGAATTACGGCTCCTCAGAGGGGCTGGGACGTGCGACAGGGCTCGAACCGCGCGGCGCTGCGCTGCCCGAGCCCTGTCGCTCACATCGTGGTGCTCTGGTTGCAGATCAGACGGTGCAGATCAGAGCTGGCCGCCGACGAAGACCGTGAGGTCGACGAGGCGGTTGGAGTAGCCCCACTCGTTGTCATACCAGCCGATGACCTTGACGTTCTTGCCCTGGACCATGGTCAGGGAGGAGTCGAAGGTGCAGGACGCGGGCCAGTTGACGATGTCCGAGGAGACGATCTGGTCCTCGGTGTAGTCCAGGATGCCCTGGAGCTGGCCCTCGGCGGCCTTCTGGAACGCGGTGTTGACCTCGTCCTTGGTGACCTCGCGCTCGAGCTCGATGACCAGGTCGGTCACGGAGCCGGTGGGAACCGGGACGCGCATCGCGATGCCGTCGAGCTTGCCCGACAGCTCCGGGATGACCAGCGCGGTGGCCTTCGCGGCACCGGTGGTGGTCGGGATGATGTTCTCGGCGGCGGCGCGGGCGCGGCGCAGGTCCGAGTGCGGGAAGTCCAGGATGCGCTGGTCGTTGGTGTACGCGTGGACCGTGGTCATCATGCCCTTGACGATGCCGAAGTTCTCCAGGAGAACCTTGGCCATCGGCGCCACACAGTTGGTGGTGCAGGAGGCGTTGGAGATGACGTGGTGGTTGGCCGCGTCGTACTTGTCCTGGTTGACGCCCATCACGATGGTGATGTCCTCGTCCTTGGCCGGAGCCGAGATGAGGACCTTCTTGGCGCCGCCCGCAATGTGCTTCGCGGCGTCGGCCTTCTTGGTGAAGATGCCGGTCGACTCGATGACGATGTCGACGCCCAGCTCACCCCACGGAATGTCGGCGGGGTTGCGCTCGGAGAGCACCTTGATGGTGTGGCCGTCGACCGTGATCGTGTCGGCGGTGTGGGTTACCTCTGCCTTCAGACGACCCAGGATGGTGTCGTACTTCAGCAGGTGAGCCGTGGTCGCGGTGTCACCCAGGTCGTTGACAGCCACGATCTCGATGTCTGCACCCTGCTCCAGCAGCGCGCGGAAGTAGTTACGACCGATGCGGCCAAAGCCGTTGATGCCTACGCGGATCGTCACGAACCGATCTCCTCGTTGGTACGCCGGGTTTCGACGCCGGCGAGCTGTATGGGATGTCCCCGACCGCCTACGACCCTACCCCCCTGGAGGCGCTTCGGTGACATCGAGAGTGCTCGTGCGTGGCACGGCGGCCCGTACCCCTCAGTAGGGTTCGCGGGCCGCCGGAACCATCGGCCGGGAGCAAGATCCCGACTACTCAGCGTCAGCGCCGCAGGGCGCTGAGCGCCTTTCCGATCAACTGCTTGCGGTCGGCCGCGCCGGGCACATGCTCCAGGCCGAAGCCGATGAGCACGGTGTCCCGTGTGGTGATCGCGCCCGCGGACGGGAACAGGTCCTGGCTGCGGGCCCAGTTTCCGCGCAGCGCCGGGCTGCCGTCCGGCGGACCGGACGCCGTCCAGGGCCCCAGCGAGGCCTCGAAGCCCTCGGCGCCCAGCTCGGCACCGCCGACGACCAGCTTGGTGTCGTCCACGAAGATGCCGCGGCCGCCGTCACCGGGGTCGGTGATGTACGAGACGGAGACCTCGATCTGCTTGCCCGCGTACGCGCTCAGATCGAACGAGGCGGCCTTCCAGCCGTCGGATGCGCCGGTGAACGAGTTCCAGCTACCGCTGGTGCCGCTCGGGGTGCAGGCGCTGGAGCCGACGGTGAGGTAGTGCCGCAGGAACGGGTGCTGGTTGACGTAGAAGCCCTCGTCGCACTGGGTCGGCACGGTGGTGCGCGTGCCGCCGTTGGCGTCCGGCAGCGTGGTCCAGTCGTCCTGGCCGACGGTGTGGACCTCGACGACCGCGTTGTCGTAGCCGGGCTCGGTGTTGAAACTGATCCGCAGGTTCAGGGCGGGCCTGGCGGCTGCCCCCACGGCGGTCAGGTCGAGCGGACGGGACAGCCGCATCCAGGAGCCGTTGCTGTGCGAGGCCGCCGCGTACCACTGGCCCTCGTACGGCGAGAAGGGCATCCGGACACCCGGGTAGTCGCCCGCCGCCTTGCTGCGGAACTGCGGGAACTGCGCGGGCGGCAGCGTGTCCGAGGTGATCGTGTACGCACCCGCCGCGTCCAGCGGATTGTCCGGCGCGCCGGACAGCCCTGCGGATGCGCCGGACAGCCCTCCCGTACCGAGGAAGTTGTTCACTCCGGCCAGCGATGCGCGGCCGGACGCACCGAGGTAGTACTGGGCGAAGTCGTCGCTCAGCGCACCACCGAGGTTGGCGTTGCCGCCGGCCCGTTCACCGGTGGTGATGAGCTTGCCGCCTTCGTTGACGTACTCCCGCACGGCCTGGGTGGTGGCCCAGGAGGGGGCGGCCGCGCCGGTGTACCAGAGGGCCGTCCTGAAGTGGCTGAGCACGCCGAGCCGGTGCGGGGCGCCCTGCGTGGCGACGTCCCAGACCGCGGACCTGCGGCCGTTGTCGGCGAGTGCCTTGGTGTAGGCGACGGGGTTCTTCGCCGGAGTGGTGCCGCCCTCTTCGGCGATCACCAGCGTGTCCCCGCGCGGCCGTTCGGCGACCGTGTAGGTGAAGTGTTCGCTGGAGGTCGGGCTCCCGTCCCTGGTCTCTCCGGTGAACCAGACCTCGACCTTGTCGCCGACGTCGCCGTCCTGGACCTTGGCCCGGTACTCGTCGAAGCGGATGTTGTCGTCGCCGCCGTAGGTCTCGCCGCCCTTGAAGGGCCTCAGCGTCTGGTCGTGGACGGTGCCGCCGTTGACGCGGTACTTGAGCTCCTTGTCGCGTACGGACTTACGGGCGGTGACGGCGACTTCCTGGTCGCCCCCGCGTGCGTAGGAGACGGTGAAGGGGTCGGGGGTGAAGTCCGCGGCCTTCAGACCGAGCGCGGAGGACGGCTGGTCGGGATGGGCGGAGGTTTCGGCGACGGAGAGCGCGAACGGGATGTTCTTGGCGAACTCCTGCTGGATCAGCTTCTCGTCGTCGGGGAAGGTGAAGATGGAGGCGCAGTCGGCCGCGTTCCAGGCGTCGTTGGGGTCGAGTCGGGAGGCGGTGGCGCAGGTCGACATCTCCGGGGTGTACATCATCATGCCGTTGACGTTGGCCGCGTGCCCGTCGGCCTCGCCGTTGGTGGTGTAGAGCTCGGAGGAGACCTGGGGACGGTAGCCGGGGATCGCGGAGTTGCCGGGCGTACCGGCGAGCGACTTGTAGAGGACGTCGTCGGGGGTCGGGGTCGCGACCTGCCAGCCGACTCCGTAGAGGAGCAGTTCGGCGGCGGAGTGGTAGTTGATGCCGTACTCGAAGCCGATGCGCTTCTCGAAGGCGTCGAGGGCCCTGGTCTCGGGCTCGGAGGCCGGAGCGGCGCCTCGATAGGTCTCGTCGAACGGGTCCGGGGACGAGCCCTCGTTGTCGTAACCCCACTTGTAGGTGAAGTTGCGGTTGAGGTCGACGCCGTCGCCGGGGGCGATCTTCCCGTCACCGTTGTTGTCGTGGAGGTTCTTGCGCCACTGGCGCTCGGCGGTGCCGGTGAAGGTGTAGTCGTACCCGTCGGGGTTCGCGGAGAGCACGAACCACAGCTCGCCCGAGTCCACGATCTTGGTGACTCGCGGGTCCTTGCCGTAGTTCGCGAGGTAGTAGTGCATCAGCCGCCGGGTCATCTCCGGGGTGATCCACTCGCGGGCGTGCTGGTTGGACAGATACAGCGTTGCGGGCTTGGAGCCGTCCCGGTACTTCTTGGCACCCTTGCTGACCTTGAGGGCGAGGATGTCCTGCCCCTTGAAGGTCTTGCCGATGCTGACGACCTTGGTGAGGGCGGGGTTGGCCTGCGCGGTGGCGAGGATCTCGCGCTGCAGGCCCTTCTCGCCGCTGTACGGGCGGAAGACGCCGTCACCCGCGGCCGCCACGCGATTTTGCGCCCTGGTCGAAAGCGTGTGCTCGGTGATGCCGATGCCCTGCTCGCGCAGTTCGCCGGCCTGCTTCCTGGTGAGGTAGAGCTCGACGGTGGCGGTGCCCTTGTCGGGCACCTGTTCGCTCAGTTCATGACCGTCGGCTCCCGCGGCGAGGATCAACGGGACCTGGGCCTTGGTGACTTGGGCGTGCCACACGGATAGTCCGTCGTCGCCGGCGGGTTGCGCGTGGGCGAGCGGCACGGCCGCCAGTCCTGCGGTCAGCAGTGAAATAGCGGCGAGGATCGATCTCGCTCTGCGTCTCATAAGCCCCCCTTGCTGGTTTCTGCCAGGAAAGTGAACAGACGCCAGACTCATCACACCCCATGGTCATGTCAAGACAGCCACGCCGGGCGTACGGGTACAACAAGCCGCTGCCGGTGTCCGTGGGACACCGGCAGCGGTGGAAAAGGCGGGTGACGGCGTGTCAGCCGACGAGGCCGTCGGCCATCTCCTCGGTGAGGTTGGATTCCGTACCGGGGATGCCGAGGTCCTGGGCCCGCTTGTCGGCCATCGCGAGCAGACGGCGGATACGGCCCGCGACCGCGTCCTTCGTCAGCGGCGGGTCGGCGAGCGCGCCCAGCTCCTCCAGAGACGCCTGCTTGTGCTCCATCCGCAGCCGGCCGGCCGCGGCGAGGTGCTCGGGCACCTCCTCGCCCAGGATCTCCAGCGCGCGCTGCACCCGGGCGCCCGCGGCGACCGCGGCGCGCGCCGAGCGACGGAGATTGGCGTCGTCGAAGTTGGCCAGGCGGTTGGCGGTGGCGCGCACCTCGCGCCGCATCCGCCGCTCCTCCCAGGCCAGTACGGACTCGTGCGCACCCAGCCGGGTCAGCAGCGCGCCGATCGCGTCACCGTCGCGGACGACCACGCGGTCCACACCCCGCACCTCACGGGCCTTGGCCGCGATGGAGAGCCGGCGGGCCGCGCCGACCAGGGCGAGGGCGGCCTCCGGACCCGGGCAGGTCACCTCCAGCGAGGACGAGCGGCCCGGCTCGGTCAGCGAGCCGTGCGCGAGGAACGCGCCGCGCCAGGCGGCCTCCGCGTCACATGTGGCGCCGGAGACGACCTGCGGCGGCAGTCCCCTGATCGGGCGGCCCCGGCCGTCGACCAGACCGGTCTGGCGGGCCAGCTGGTCACCGCCCGCCACCACCCGTACGACGTAGCGCGAACCCCGGCGCAGTCCCCCGGGCGCCATCACCATGAGCTCGGAGCCGTGCCCGAAGATCTCCAGGATGTCCCGCTTCAGCCGGCGCGCCGCGATTCCGGTGTCCAGCTCCGCCTCGATCACGATGCGGCCACTCACCAGGTGAAGGCCGCCCGCGAACCGCAGGATCGCCGAGACCTCTGCCTTTCTGCAGCAGGTCCGGGTGACGGGAAGCCGGGAGATTTCGTCCTTCACCGCTGCCGTCATCGCCATGGGCCGATCCTTCCATGCATCCGAAAAATACGGTCGTACGCGGCGGCCAACAGCTCCGGGTCGTGCTTCGGAACGCCGTCGGTCGAGGCCACGGGGGCCAGCTCGACCGCGGCGCCGAACCGCTCTGCGGCTTCGGCGAGGGACTCGCGGTCGGGCACGGCGGCCTCGTCGGCCAGCACCACGTCCAGGGCGAGTTTAGGCGCGTGTCGTCCCAAAACCTCCAAATGACGCTGCGGTGAGAAGCCTTCTGTTTCACCGGGCTGGGGGGCGAGGTTGAGCGAGAGGACCCGGCGGGCCTTCGTCTCGGTCAGCGCGTCGAGCAGCTCGGGCACCAGCAGGTGCGGGATCACCGAGGAGAACCAGGAACCCGGGCCGAGCACCACCCAGTCGGCGTCCAGGACGGCGGCGACGGCCTCCGGGACGGCGGGCGGGTCGTGCGGTACGAGGTGCACGGACTGCACCTCGCCCGGGGTGAGCGCCACGGTCGCCTGGCCGCGCACCGTGTCCACCTCGTCCGGGCGCGCCGGGTCGTGGCCCCGTACCAGCGCCTGCAGCTCAAGTGGCACGGCGGACATCGGCAGCACCCTGCCGTGCGCGCCGAGCAGCTTGCCGACCAGGTCCAGGGCCTGCACATGGTCGCCGAGCTGCTCCCACAGGGCGACGATCAGCAGATTGCCGACCGCGTGCTCGTGCAGCTCGCCGTGGGACTGGAAGCGGTGCTGGATCACCCGGGCCCAGGTCTGGCCCCAGTCGTCGTCACCGCACAGCGCCGCCAGGGCCTTGCGCAGATCGCCGGGCGGCAGCACGCCGAGCTCCTCCCGGAGCCGGCCGCTGGAGCCGCCGTCGTCGGCGACGGTGACCACCGCGGTCAGGTCGCCGGTGATACGGCGCAGGGCCGTGAGCGACGCGGACAGGCCCCTGCCGCCGCCGAGCGCCACGACCTTGGGCTGCGCGCCGCGTTTCCGACCTGTCGGAGCGTGCGTGGTGGACCTGCGCAGGCGCCGCAGCCGAAGGTTGCGTCCGGTCACTCGCGCCCCATGTCCCGGTGGACGACGACGGTCTCGATCCCGGCGGAGGAGAGCCTGGCGGCCAGCTTTTCGGACGTGGCGACGGAGCGGTGCTTACCGCCGGTGCATCCGACGGCGATGGTGACGTACCGCTTGCCCTCGCGGCGGTAGCCCGCGGCGATCAGCTGGAGCAGCTCGGTGTAGCGGTCGAGGAACTCCTTGGCGCCGGGCTGGTTGAAGACGTAGTTCGACACCTCTTCGTTGAGACCGGTGAACGGGCGCAGCTCCGGCACCCAGTGCGGGTTCGGCAGGAACCGCATGTCGACCACGAGGTCCGCGTCCACGGGAAGTCCGTACTTGAAGCCGAACGACATCACCGTGGCGCGCAGCTCCGGCTCCTCGTCACCCGCGAACTGGGCGTCCATCTTGGCGCGCAGCTCATGGACGTTGAGGCTGGAGGTGTCGATCACCAGGTCGGCGTCGCCGCGCAGCTCGCGCAGCAGATCGCGCTCGGCCGCGATGCCGTCGACGATCCGGCCGTCGCCCTGCAGCGGGTGCGGGCGGCGGACCGACTCGAAGCGGCGGACCAGGGCCTCGTCCGAGGACTCGAGAAAGACGATCCGCCGCGTGACCTGCTTGGCGTCCAGGTCGGCGAGGGAGTCCCGAAGGTTGTCGAAGAACCGCCGGCCGCGTACGTCGACGACGACGGCGATCCGCGCGACATTGCCCTGCGAGCGGGCACCGAGCTCCACCATGGTGGGGATCAGCGCGGGCGGCAGGTTGTCGACGACGAACCAGCCGAGGTCCTCCAGACACTTCGCCGCCGTGCTGCGCCCGGCGCCCGACATTCCGGAGATGATCACCAGCTCGGGGATGGCCGCCTCCGCGGCCCCCGCGGGCTCGGTCGTGGTGCCCGTACTCACGTCTGCTGCTCCGTCTCCGTCGTGCTCAGTCATCTCGTGCTTCCCCCGTCGTTCTCTTCAATGATCTCTCCTGTTGCCGTATTCACGGCAGGGGCGGCCGGAGCCGCCTGGGCGAGGGCCACGACCACGGACTCAGCCGTCTTGCGGCCCATGCCGGGAACCACGCAGATCTGCTCGATTGTCGCCTGCTTCAGCCGCTTCACCGAGCCGAAATGCTTGATCAGCGCCTGTTTACGGGTCTCGCCGAGACCGGGAACCGCGTCCAGTGGGCTGGTCCTGATGCGTTTGGTCCGCTTGGAGCGCTGGTAGCGGATGGCGAAGTCGTGAGCCGTGTCACGCACCCGCTGCAGGAGATACAGCCCCTCGCTGGAGCGCGGCAGGACCACCGGGTCGTCGTCGTGCGGCAGCCAGACCTCTTCGAGGCGCTTGGCGAGCCCGCAGACCGCGACATCGTCGATGCCGAGCTCGTCGAGGGCGCGCTGGGCGGCAGCCACCTGGGGCTGTCCGCCGTCGACCACGACGAGCTGCGGCGGATACGCGAACCGCTTGGGCTTGCCGTCGTCCTCGGGGGCGTCCTCGCCGATCCACTCACCCGTCCGGTCCTTCTCGGCCAGATAGCGCTTGAAGCGACGGGTGATCACCTCGTGCATCGACCGGGCGTCGTCCTGCCCCTCGAAGCCCTTGATCTGGAAGCGGCGGTACTCGCTCTTGCGCGCAAGACCGTCCTCGAAGACCACCATGGAGGCCACGACGTCCTCGCCCTGGAGGTGCGAGATGTCGAAGCACTCGATCCGCAGCGGCGCGGAATCGAGGCCGAGGGCCTCGGCGATCTCCTCCAGGGCGCGGGAGCGGGTGGTGAGATCGCTGGCGCGCTTGGTCTTGTGCAGGACGAGTGCCTGCTGGGCATTGCGCTGGACCGTCTCCATGAGGTCCTTCTTGTCGCCGCGCTGCGGAATGCGGAGCGAGACGTTCGAGCCGCGGCGGCCGCTCAGCCACTGGCTGACCGCGCCGGTGTCCTCGGGGAGGGCCGGGACAAGGACCTCCTTGGGGACGGCGTCGCCGCTCTCCTCTCCGTACAGCTGCTGCAGGGCGTGCTCGACCAGGCCAGCGGTGTCGACGGCCTCGACCTTGTCGGTGACCCAGCCGCGCTGGCCACGCACCCGGCCGCCGCGGACGTGGAAGATCTGTACGGCGGCTTCCAGCTCGTCCTCGGCCACGGCGATCAGATCGGCGTCGGTGGCGTCCGTGAGCACGACGGCGTTCTTCTCCAGGGCACGCCTGAGGGCTTCTATGTCGTCGCGCAGCCTGGCCGCCTTCTCGTACTCCATCTCCTCGGCCGCCGCCATCATCTGCTTCTCCAGACGGCGGATGTAGGTGCCGGTGCGGCCGGCCATGAAGTCGCAGAACTCTTCGGCCAGTTCGCGGTGCTCCTCAGGGGTGACCCGGCCCACGCAGGGCGCCGAGCACTTGCCGATGTAGCCGAGCAGACAGGGGCGGCCCTTCTGCTGGTGGTTCCTGAAGACCCCGGCGGAGCAGGTGCGTACGGGAAAGACGCGCAGCATCAGGTCGACGGTCTCGCGGATGGCCCAGGCGTGGCCGTAGGGACCGAAGTAGCGCACGCCCTTCTTCTTGGCGCCACGCATGACCTGGACCCGCGGGAAGTCCTCGTTGAGGGTGACCGCGAGATACGGATAGCTCTTGTCGTCCCGGTACTTGACGTTGAACCGGGGGTCGAACTCCTTGATCCAGGAGTACTCCAGCTGGAGCGCCTCGACCTCGGTGGCGACGACGGTCCACTCGACGGAGGCCGCCGTGGTGACCATCGTGCGGGTGCGCGGGTGCAGACTCGCCAGGTCCTGGAAGTAGTTGGCGAGCCGCTGGCGCAGGCTTTTCGCCTTCCCGACGTAGATCACCCGGCGGTGCTCGTCGCGGAATCTGTAGACCCCCGGCGAGTCGGGGATCTGTCCCGGCTTGGGGCGGTAGCTGGAGGGGTCTGCCATGCCGTCCACCCTACTGGCGGGCGGTGACAGTGCGGACGTCTGCAGCCCTCGTCGGGCTCCGCCCCGGACCCCGCGTACGGGGTCCGGGGCGGAGCCCCGGGACGTCAGGCGCGGCGGCGTCGCCGAGCCGCCGTGCCGGCCAGGGCCAGCGCCGCCAGCGCACCCGCGCCCGCCGCCGCCGAGGCGGCCGTGATCTCCGGGTCGTCATGCGGCGTCGCAGCCGCCGGTGCGTAGCCGCCCGCGGCGCCCTTCTTGGCGTACGCAGAGCCGGGGAGCTTGTCCGCGTACGCGGCACGGACCCGGGCCCGGTAGGCGGCGAGCGTGGTGCCGCGGCTGCCCACCGCCCGTATCGCGTCCGCGTCGAGCGGTAGCACCCGGGTGCCCTTGCTGACGTACCAGGCGTCGATCTGCGGTTCGCGGAATACCGTGCCGCCGGGGAGCTTCCGGGCGCCCAGCTGCGTGAACCGGAACTCGTCGTCGCCGGTGGCGATGTTGACCACCTGCCACTTCCCGCCCAGGCGGGCCGTCCACAGCGAGGCCTGCCGACCGTCCGACGAGACCGCCTTGGTGGCCAGGAACTCCGTCCGGGCGACGGCAGCGCCCGGCTTTCCACTCACGAACTCGGGCGCGAGCGTGTAGACGGGAACGGTCTCGCCCTCGACGCGGGGTGCGGCCGCCGCCATGGTGACGGCACCGTCGCGGGCGAAGAAACGGGACAGGGTCTGGGCGGTCGCGGGGGCCGTGGCCGCGCGCCGGGCTGCCGCCCGGTCCGCCGCGGAGGGGTCCCCGACGGTGCCTGCCGCGGTGGCGGTGCCGACCGCACCGAGGGAGAAACAGGCAGCGACCGCGGCGGTGACCGCGACCCGTGCGGTGCTCTTCATCGCGTTCATCGCGCGCTCACGCCCCGATCCGGTAGAGCGAGTGGGTCCAGGAGAAGGAGTCGTTGCCGACGTACCAGGCGTGGGAGGCCCAGTTGTAGCGGTAGCTGGAGGGCCATGGATCGCCCCAGTAGACCCAGCTGTTGGCGGTGTCGTAGCCGTAGATCACATGCATGTGCCCGCCACCGCTCGACCACTGGATACGGGACTCGATGGGGCGGCCCGAGTCGATCTCGGTCTGGACGGTCGGGTAGCCCAGCCAACCGGTGACATACGAACCGGAGTTGACGCCGGCCCAGTTCAGTGCGGTCTGGACATTGCCGAGCGTGGCCTGCGAGTTGGGGCACTCGCTGCCCTGCGCCCGGTTGAAGGCGGCGTTGCAGAACTGGTTCTGCGAGTAGTTGCGGCCGTAGTACGTGGCGATGGTGTTGCCACTGGCCGCCCAGCACCAGTTGGTCTTCTGCTGCTCCTGCATGGTGATGCCGAGGCGATTCCAGGCGAAGGCGGCGGGGGCATGGGCCGGTGCGGCGTCGGCCGGAGCGGTGGCGACAGGGGCGTCGACCGCTGCGGCGGCGGCCGTCGGCCCGGTCAGGGTCGTCAGGGTGGTCAGGGTGAGTAGTGCGGCGAAGAGGGCGGCTGCGGCTGAAAGCCGTCTCTTGGTCTTGCGCATCGCGTTCCTCCCGAAGAGGTGGGGGTGGAAGGATCGCGTCCGGACGCTGCGGATGAGCATCAGTCCTTGTCGAGCGCAGGTCAACACGCTTCAATGCGGGGTGACAGGGCGCTGTGAACACGGTGGCCGGAATGTGAACACCTCCGTCCCGCTCCACCAGGCCGCCTGTCGCCGCCCACCCTCAGCGGCTCGGCCCTCGCCGTGAACGTTCACTCGCATCTGCCGTCCCATCAGCCGCTGGAGGAACAATGGGGCACACCGAGGCCGATCTGGCACAGGTGCTGCACACCGGCCCGTTCCATCTGGCGCTGCGTGCCGCCCTCGCGGTGCGCGGACTGCCGCTCCAGCGCGTCCAGCACCATCTCGCACACCGCGGCATCAAGGTCGGTGTAACCAGCCTCAGTTACTGGCAGCAGGGTGCGCGCCGTCCACAGCGCCCCGAGTCGCTGCGCGCCGTGCGAGCCCTGGAGGACGTACTCGAACTGCCGGGTAACTCGCTGATCCGGCTGCTCGACGTCGGCGAGGGCGGCGTGCGCGGTGATGTCGAGCGCCCCGCCGCCCGCTCGTACCGCTCACTGACGGAGGCCTCCGGCGCGGTGGAGCAGCTGCTCCACGAGCTGGAGTCGCCGACCGACGGCGGGCTGCACACGGTGGGCCACCACGAGCGGGTACGGATCGGGGCGCGGCGGGAGCTGATGGGACGGGACTCGGCCCAGGTCGTCCGCGCCCACCGCGACGGCGTCGACCGGTATCTGGCCATCCACCACGGCGACCCGGGCTGCGACCCCGCGCGGGTGGAGGTCAGCGCCCTGGAGAACTGCCGCACGGGGCGGGTGCGATGGCATCGCGGGACCGGGGTGCTGATCGCGGAGCTGCTCTTCGATGCCCGGCTGCGCGCGGGTGAGACGTATCTCTTCGGCTACGGCTTCGAGGACGGGACCGGCGGGCCCAGCGGTGAGTATGTGCGCGGCTTCAACTTCGCCGGTGGGCAGTACGTACTGCAGGTGCACTTCGACGAGGGTGCGCTGCCCGTGCGGTGCCGGCGGTTCGCCCAGGCCACGACGGGGCTGCCGCGCGGGGCCCGGACGGATCTGACGCTGAGCGGCAGGCATCGCACGGTCCATCTGGTCGAGCAGGGCGTACGGCCGGGGATTCTGGGCATCGACTGGGACTGGGAGTAGGGCGCGGCGCTATGTGTGGAGGCTCTATGCGTGAGGGCTCTGTGCGTGGGGGCCGGCGACGAGCTGGCCGCCCTCCGCCGTGATCGGCACCTCGGGGAGCGGCACGGTCGCCGGGCCCTGGACCGCCTTGCCGGTGGTGACGTCGAAGCGGCTGCCGTGGCAGGGGCAGTTCCCCACCGTGCCCTCCAGCTTGGCCAGGACACAGCCCGCGTGTGTGCACTGCGCGCTGAACGCCTTGTACTGGCCCTCGGCGGGGCAGCTCACGACGAGACGCTGCTCTCGGTAGAGCTTCGCGCCGCCGACCGGGACGGCGTCGGCCGCGCCGAGCTCGACGGGCGCGGTCGGGGTGGGGTTCTCGGCGTGACCGAGCTTCGATTCGGTGGAGCAGGCGGCGACCCCCAGCCCGGCGGCCCCTGCGAGGGCGGCGCCTTTCAGCACGGTGCGGCGGGCGGCTGGCTGGCCGGGCATGGGGAACTCCACGGTTCAGTGCGTCTGGGCGGGGTGTGTGTTACTGACAGACCCGACGATACCGGCGGAGATCGGCGGCCCGGAGAGCGGGCCCCTGTCGCCCTCGCAGGCGATGGGTTACGTTCGGGCCGTGATCGTCGTCGCCGGAGAATCCTTGATCGACCTGGTCCCGCAGGGGGACGGCGCGCCCCTGCCGGCGCTGCTGCCGCGGTTCGGCGGCGGCCCGTACAACACGGCTGTCGCGCTCGGGCGGCTGGGCACATCGGTCGGTTTCTGCTCCCGTGTCTCGACGGACGGCTTCGGCGATGCGCTGCTGGCCGGGCTGCGTAGGGCGGGGGTCGATACCTCTCTCGTACAGCGCGGCCCCGAGCCCACCACACTGGCCGTCGCGACCCTCGGCGCGGACGGCTCCGCCCACTACGGCTTCTATGCGCAGGACAGCGCCGACCGGCTCTTCGAGCTGCCGCCGCAGCTGCCCGACTCGGTACGGGCACTGGCACTCGGGACCTGCTCGCTGGTGCTTGAGCCGGGCGCGAGTGCGTACGAGGCGCTGCTGCGGCGGGAGGCGGGGCGCGGGGTGTTCACCCTGCTCGACCCGAACATCAGAGCCGGTCTGATCCAGGACGCGGACGCGTATCGGGCGCGGTTCGCCGGCTGGCTGCCGCATGTGTCGCTGCTGAAGCTCTCGGAGGACGACGCCGACTGGCTCGGCGGGGTGCCCGAGGGGCCCTCGGCAGTGGTGCTGACGCGGGGCTCGGAGGGTCTTACGGTACGGACACGGTCCGGCCTCGAGGTCTCGGCCCCGGCCACGCCTGTGAACATCGCGGACTCGATCGGTGCGGGCGACACGGTGAACGCGGCGCTGCTGCATGGCCTTGCGGCCCGGGATGCGCTGTCGGCGGACGCGCTGGGCGAGCTGGACGCGGACGGCTGGCGCGATGTGCTGCGCTTCGCGTCCCGCGCGGCGGCGGTGACCTGCTCCCGGACGGGGGCGGAGCCGCCATACGCGTGGGAGCTGTCCTAGCCCCCCGCCCCGACGCCTGCGGGCGTGTCCTCAATCGCCGGACAGGTTTGATTTCCGCCGGCGATTGAGGCGCGGGGGGCCAGGGCGGAGCCCCGGCGGCCCGGGCTCAGGCCTTGCGGGCCCGGGCCGTCCTCGCCGTGGCCGTCTTCTTCACCGGGGCCGACTTCGCCGCAACCGTGTTCTTCACGGCGACCGCCTTCTTCGCCGCCGCCTTCTTGGCGGCCTTGCGCGCCGCCGGCACCACCGCGTCGCTGATCCGGTCCGCGTCCAGGATGTCCCGCAGGAACTTGCCGGTGTGACTGGTCGGCACGCCCGCGACCTGCTCGGGGCTGCCCTCGGCGATGACCAGACCGCCGCCGTTGCCACCCTCCGGGCCCATGTCGATGACCCAGTCCGCGGTCTTGATGACGTCCAGGTTGTGCTCGATGACGATGACCGAGTTGCCCTTGTCCACCAGCCCGGACAGCACCTTGATCAGCTTGCTGATGTCCTCGAAGTGCAGACCGGTCGTCGGCTCGTCCAGGACGTAGACCGTGCGGCCGGTGGAGCGCTTCTGGAGCTCCGAGGCCAGCTTCACCCGCTGGGCCTCACCGCCCGAGAGCGTCGGCGCCGACTGGCCGAGCCGGACATAGCCCAGGCCCACCTCGTGCAGGGTCTTCAGATGGCGGGCGATCGTCGGGACGGCCCCGAAGAAGTCCAGCGCCTCCTCGATCGGCATGTCCAGCACCTCGGCGATGGACTTGCCCTTGTAGTGGACCTCCAGCGTCTCCCGGTTGTAGCGCGCCCCGTGGCACACCTCGCACGGGACATACACATCCGGCAGGAAGTTCATCTCGATCTTGATGGTGCCGTCGCCGGAGCAGTTCTCACAGCGGCCGCCCTTGACGTTGAAGGAGAACCGGCCGGGCAGATAGCCCCGGACCTTGGCTTCCATCGTCTCCGCGAAGAGCCTGCGGACATGGTCGAAGACGCCGGTGTACGTCGCCGGGTTGGACCGGGGCGTACGTCCGATGGGCGACTGGTCGACGTGCACCACCTTGTCGACGAGGTCGTCGCCGTCGACGCGGGTGTGGCGTCCCGGCACCGACTTGGCGCCGTTCAGCTCGCGGGCCAGGTGGGTGTAGAGGATGTCGTTGACCAGCGTCGACTTGCCGGATCCCGAGACGCCGGTGACGGCCGTCAGCACCCCGAGCGGGAAGGAGACGTCGATGTCGCGCAGATTGTTCTCACGGGCACCGTGGACGGTGAGCCGGCGTCCCGGGTCCACCGGCCGGCGGATGTCCGGCGTCGGGATGGACCGCTTTCCGGACAGATACTGACCAGTGATCGAACCCTTGTTGGTCAGCAGCTCCTTCAACGAGCCGGAGTGCACGACCTTGCCACCGTGCTCACCGGCGCCCGGGCCGATGTCGACGACCCAGTCGGCCACCTTGATGGTGTCCTCGTCGTGCTCGACGACGATCAGGGTGTTGCCCATGTCGCGCAGCCGGACCAGGGTCTCGATGAGCCGGTGGTTGTCGCGCTGGTGCAGTCCGATCGACGGCTCGTCCAGCACGTACAACACGCCGACCAGGCCGGAGCCGATCTGTGTCGCGAGCCGGATGCGCTGTGCCTCGCCGCCGGAGAGCGTGCCGGCCGCGCGGTTCAGCGAGAGGTAGTCGAGGCCCACGTCGACCAGGAACTTCAGCCGTTCGTTGACCTCCTTGAGCACCCGCTCGGCGATCTTCTTGTCGCGGGCGTTGAGCCTCAGCTCGCCGAGGAACTCCGCGCACTCGCTGATCGACATCGCGGCGACCTCGGCGATGGACTTCCCCATCACCGTGACGGCGAGAACGATCGGCTTCAGCCGGGTGCCCTCACAGGTGGGGCAGGGCACCTCGCGCATATAGCCCTCGAAGCGCTCCCTGCTGGAGTCGCTCTCGGCCTCGCTGTGCCGCCGCTTGACGAACTGCACGGCACCTTCGAAGGCGGGCGTGGTGTACGCCCGCTCCCGTCCGTACCGATTGCGGTAGCGGACCTCGACCTGGGTCTTGTGTCCGTACAGCAGGGCCTTCCTGGCACGCTGCGGCAGTCCGGCCCAGGGCATGTCGGTGGAGAAGCCGATGGCCTGGGCGAGCCCGCCGATCAGCCGCCCGAAGTACTCCTTGGTGTGGCCGTGCGACCAGGGGTGGATCGCGCCCTCGTCGAGGGACCTCTCCTCGTCCGGGACGATCAGCTCGGCATCCACCTCCATGCGCGTGCCGATGCCGGTGCAGTCGGGGCAGGCGCCGAAGGGAGAGTTGAAGGAGAAGGAGCGCGGCTCCAGCTCCTCGAAGGACAGGTCGTCGTAAGGGCAGTACAGATGCTCCGAGTACATCCGCTCGCGCTCGGGGTCGTCCTCGGGGAGATCGACGAAGTCCAGGACGACCATGCCGCCGGAGAGGCCGAGGGCGGTCTCCACGGAGTCCGTCAGGCGCCGCTTGGCGGAGTCCTTCACGGTGAGGCGGTCGACGACCACCTCGATGGTGTGCTTCTCCTGCTTCTTCAGCGTGGGCGGCTCGGCGAGCTGGATCGTCTGTCCGTCGACCCGCGCCCGGCTGTACCCCTTGGTCTGGAGATCGGCGAAGAGATCGACGAACTCGCCCTTGCGCTCGCGCACGAGGGGCGAGAGAACCTGGAAACGGCTGCCCTCGGGCAGCTCCAGGACCTTGTCGACGATGGCCTGCGGCGACTGGCGCGAGATGGGCCGGCCGCACTCGGGGCAGTGCGGCTTGCCGATCCGGGCGAACAGCAGCCGGAGGTAGTCGTAGACCTCGGTGATGGTGCCGACCGTCGAGCGCGGGTTGCGCGAGGTCGACTTCTGGTCGATGGAGACGGCAGGCGACAGACCCTCGATGAAGTCGACGTCCGGCTTGTCCATCTGGCCGAGGAACTGCCGGGCGTACGAAGAGAGCGATTCGACGTACCGACGCTGGCCCTCGGCAAAGATCGTGTCGAACGCGAGGGACGACTTGCCCGACCCCGAGAGCCCGGTGAAGACGATGAGGGAGTCACGCGGGAGGTCGAGCGAGACGTTCTTGAGATTGTGTTCGCGAGCGCCACGGATGATGAGACGGTCGGCCACGCCGGTCCGCACCTTTCTTGAGAGAAGCGGGGGCACAGCCCCCGTCTCAGACTCTTCCAGCCTATGGGGGGCCGCCAGATCGATGAATGCCTAACAACCAAGGATGCCTCCACTGAGCCTATAGCACGCGCATTCGATTTTCGGCCGCCCTCTGACACCTTCACCCGATCGTGTGGCGGGACTATCGTCGGCCCCATGATCGATCCACTGCGTGACCTGGCCTCTCTACGCGAAGCCACCGACCGGCTCCTCACCGCAGCCGCCGCCCTGGACGACGGTGTCGTCGCCGGCCCCTCACGGCTGCCGGGCTGGAGCCGCGGCCATGTGCTGGCCCATCTCTCCCGTAACGCCGACGCGCTCGTGAATGTTCTCGAGGGCCGCCCGATGTATGCCGGCGCCGAGGCACGCGAGGCTGACATCGAGCGGGACGCGCCCCGCCCCCTCGCGGCCCAGCTCGACGACGTACGCGAGTCCGCCGCCCGCTTCCAGGACGCGGGCGCGGTCCCCGCCGACTGGAGCCGCACCGTCGAGCTGCGCAACGGCATCACCGACGCCGCGGCCCGCGTCCCCTTCCGCCGTCTCGTCGAGGTCGAACTGCACCATGTCGACCTCGACATCGGCTACGAGCTGGAGGACCTGCCCGAAGAGTTCACCGACCGGGAGATCACCTTCCTCGCCGAGCGTTTCTCCGGCCGCCCGGACGTCCCGCCGACCCGGATCGTGGCGAACGACCGGTCCGCCGATGGCGGGGACACAGTTGCCAGGGACGCCGGCGACTGGCACACGGGCGGCACGGACGGCGCCCCGGTGACGGTCACAGGACCCGCCGCCGCACTGCTCGGCTGGCTCGCGGGACGCCGTGACGGGACAGATCTGGACACCGCGGGCGCCCTGCTGCCGAAGCTGCCCCCGCTATAGGCTGAGCCCATGACGTACAGCGGAGTGGTGAAGGTCGGCGGCCGGGCTGATGTGCACGAACTGACGTCTCTGATGATCTCCAAGGTCGCGGTCGGCCCGGCGGACAACAACAGCTATCTGCTGCGCTGCAGGACCACCGGCGAGCAGCTGTTGATCGACGCGGCCAACGAGCCCGAGACCCTGCTCCATCTGATCGGCGACGACTCCATCGCGTCCGTCGTCACCACTCACCGCCACGGCGACCACTGGCAGGCGCTGGCCGCGGTCGTCGAGGCGACCGGCGCCCGCACCTACGCCGGACGGTACGACGCGGAGGGCATCCCCGTCCCGACCGATGTGCCGGTCGAGGACGGGGACACGATCCGGGTCGGCCGGGTCGAACTGACCGCCCGTCATCTCGTCGGACACACCCCCGGCTCGATCGCGCTGGTCTACGACGACCCGCACGGCCCGCCGCATGTCTTCACCGGCGACTGCCTCTTCCCGGGTGGGGTCGGCAACACCTTCAAGGACCCCGAGGCCTTCGCCAGTCTCATCCACGACGTCGAGACCAAGCTCTTCGACGTGCTGCCCGACGAGACCTGGGTCTACCCCGGCCACGGCAAGGACACGACGCTGGGCGACGAACGGCCGCATCTGCCGGAGTGGCGCGAGCGCGGCTGGTAGCGCGGGCGGGCCTCGGCCTGGCCGGTGGCGGACGACCCGTTCCCGTACGCCGCCCTCAGCCGGGCAACCCCTCCCCGTACGCCGCCCCTCAGCCGCCGTCCAATGACGGGACGTCGCTCCGACCCAGGTCGTCGAAGCGGTCCGCCACCGTCGGCGGCAGCGGCCCCAGCCGCAGCAGCCCGGTGACCAGCCGGGTGGTGAGCGCGTGCCAGGCGCCGGCCCGGCGGAGCATCGCATGGTCGCCGCCCGGCATCCGCAGCGCGCAGGACTCGGCGCCCGCGGCGCGTGCCCTGGCAGCCAGCTCCCAGGATCCGCGCGGGTCGGTCACCCGGTCGCGGTCGCCGTGCACCAGGACGATGCGTTTGCCCGTCAGATGCTCCACCGGCTCTCCGTCGGGGCACCACGGGGCGAGGCCGACGACCGCCTCGACCAGGGGATGACTCGCGGCGCGCAGGGCCGCTCGTCCTCCCATCGAGTGCCCGACCAGGACGACGGGCACGGGCCCGGCCAGCAGGGCCAGTTCGTCCAGGGCCCGCAGCGCGTCCTGGGCCGCGTCGGCACGTACGCCGTTCCAGCCGCGATGGCGGTAGCGGACCACGCCGAGCACCACGTCGTCGTCGATGGTGGCGCGTGCGATGGCCCGGGCGAAGGGGCGCATCCGGGCCCCGGGCAGATTCAGTTGCGGAGGGGGCTCCAGCGCGTCGGCGCGGCCGCCGTGCAACAGCACCACGGCGGCCCGTGGCGGCTCGGCGGCCCGGTCGAGCCGCAGGGCGGAGGCGGCTTCCCGTGTGCGTATGGCGGTCACGTCCTCGTCGAATGGTCCGGGACAATCCATTGTCCCGGACTGCCGGTGCCCGGCTACGCACCGATCATGACGCACGGCGGGACGGTTCGCGTTCACGGGCCCGGTCGGCGCATCACGGTGACGTACTGATGGATCCGCGCGAGGTCGCGGCCGCGTACGGACTCGGCGATGTCACGGGGCCCGTGCGGCCGTTGCGCGGCGGGAGCTCCAGCGGGGTGTGGGCGCTGGACAAGAGTCGCGGCCGGTTCCCTGCGCCGCGACCTGGACCGGCTGCCCGACTGGATTCCCCTGACTGCTTGAGCCCCTTCGTCAGGACGGCAGCGTGGCCGTCACCACCAGCCCGCCGCCCTCTCGGGGGCGGGCCGTGACGGTGCCGCCGTGCGCGCGGGTCACCGCGCGGACGATGGACAGGCCGAGGCCCGCGCCCTTGGCGGTGACGAGGCGGTCCGTACCGAGGCGGCGGAACGGTTCGAAGAGGGCCGGGATGTCGTACGGGGGCACTGTGGGCCCGGTGTTGCTCACCTCGACCTCGGCCCGGCCGTCCTCGTGGGTGCGGCTGGTGACGTCGACCCGGCCGCCCCGGCCGACGTTGTGCCGGATGCCGTTCTCGACGAGGTTGTGCACAAGTCGTTCAAGCAGCAGGGCGTTGCCCCTGGTGAGCGCCTCGGACGCCTTTTCGTGCACGGTGATCCCGGTCTGCTGCGCCTCAGGCGCCGCCTGGGCGACGACATGACCCACGATGTCGGCCAGGTCGACCGGGAGCCGTTCGGTGATCTCGTTCTCCGAGTCGGCGAGCAACAGCAGCTGGGTGATCAGCCGTTCGTGCCGGGTGTTGATCTCCAGGAGGTTCTCGCCGAGCTGTTTGACGTCCTCGGAGGCCGCTCTGCGGTGCATGGCCACTTCGACCAGTGCGCGGCCGAGCGTGAGCGGGGTGCGCAGTTCGTGCGAGGCGTTGGCGACGAACCGGCGCTGGCCGTCGAAGGACCGGTCGAGCCGCTCGACCATGGTGTCGAAGGTGTCGGCGAGTTTCTTGACCTCGTCGTCGGGACCGCGCAGGGCGATGCGCTCGTGCAGACCCCGGTCGGCGGCGGGGGCCTTCGCGATACGACGGGCGGTGTCGGTGACCCGGTGCAGCGGGGCGAGCACCCGTCCGGCGACCAGCCAGCCGAAGCCGGCCGCGGTGCCGCCGACCACGAGGAGCGCGATACCGCCCTGGGTGATGAGGGAGGTGGTGGCGGCGTCGTGCAGCCGGTCCTCCTGCTGCTTCAGCCACTTGTCGGCGTCGGCCCCGGTGTACGTCTTGCCGTTGATGCCCGCCACGGTCTTGTTCTTCTTCGGCGGCGGGAGAGCCCCCGGAGCGGGCGGGGTGCCCTCGTCATGGTTGACGCTGACACCCATGGCCCCGTGAAGCTGCTGGTTGAACAGCGCGTACGTGACGCCGAGCAGCACCACCCCGGCGGCGAGGAAAAGCCCGCCGTAGATCAGGGTGAGCCGGGAGCGCAGGGTGAGTTTCATGAAATGCGGTATCCCACTCCGGTGACCGTTTCGACGACCGGCGGGTCGCCGAGCTTTCGGCGCAGTTTCAGGATGGTGAGCCGGACGGCCCCGGTGAACGGGTCGGCGTACTCGTCCCAGGCCTTCTCGAGAAGGCTCTCGGCCGGGACCGCGGCCCCGTCGGCGCGCAGCAGCTCGGCCAGCACCGCGAACTCCTTCTTCGACAGCGGTACGTAGCGCCCGTCCCGGAACACCTCTCTGCGGGCCGGGTCCAGCGTGATGCCTGCCCTGCGCAGCACGGGTGGCGCGGCCGGGCGGGAACGCCGGCCCAACGAGTGGACGCGGGCGGCGAGTTCGGGGAAGGCGAAGGGTTTGGTGAGGTAGTCGTCGGCGCCGAGCGTGAGCCCGGCGACGCGATCGGCGACCGCGGCGGAGGCGGTGAGCATCAGCACACGCGGGGCCGCGCCGAGGGCGACCAGCTCGCGGCAGACGTCGTCACCGTGCACGGCGGGCAGGTCCCGGTCGAGGACCACCACGTCGTAGTCGTTGACGGTCAGCCGCTCCAACGCCGCGCCTCCGTCGTACGCGACGTCGACGGCGTGCGTCTCCTCGCGCAGCCACTCCGCGATCGCGTCGGCCAGCAACGGCTCGTCCTCGACCACCAGCACCCGCATCTGTTCCCTCCCCGTCCATGTGCCCCGGACCATCGTCGTGATCGGCCTGTTTCCTTTCCGTTAGTGATCGTTCAAGCCGGCCGTGGGCTCTGACAACACAAACGCGGAAACGGCGGAGAAACGCGCGGTCGCCTTGCATCGCCTCGTACCGGCCGGATATCGGGGCCGGTCGCAGCCAAGAGGAGACAACGCGATGAGCGGACGTATTCGCGGCCTGACCGCGGCCCTTCCGCTGGCACTGACCCTGGTCCTGACCGGGTGCAGTTCCGGGGACGACAGCGGCAAGGTGGCATCGGCGAACAGCGGGAGCAAGGACGGCGGGAGCAAGGACGGCGGCAGCTCGAAGCCGAGCCTGAGCACAGATGAGATGGCGCTCAAGTTCGTGCAGTGCCTGCGCAAGCAGGGCCTGGACGTGGAGGACCCGAAGCCGGGCGGGGGCATAGGCATCAAGGCCGACCCCCAGCATCCGATGAGCAAGGAGCAGGTGGACAAGGCCACCGCGGCCTGCCGCAAGTACGAGCCCCAGGGGCAGGGCCCCAGGGCCAAGGACCCCAAGGCGGCCGAGAAGATGCGGGAGTACTCCCAGTGCATGCGCAAGAACGGCGTGGAGGATTTCCCCGACCCCAAGCCCGGGGGCGGAATCCAGATCGAAGGCCCGCTCATGGATGACCCGGACTTCAAGAAGGCCGAGAAGAAGTGCAACCACTTCATGGGCGGTGGCGGCCAGCTGCATTCGGAGCAGGACTGATGAGCGAGTCGGCCGTCGACCATCCGACGGACCACTCGACGGACAATCCGGCGGAGGAGCCGGCGGACGGGATTTCCGGGACTGGCCCCCTCCCCCGCAGGAGGCGCGGCGGCCGCGGCAGGAAGAGCGCCATCGCCCTCCTCGTCCTTCTGACGGGCGGCGCCGCCTCCGTCGCCACCCTTGGCCTGGGTGGCGGGGACTCCGGCGGTACGGCGGCGAGCGAACTGCCGCCCAAGACCGCCGAGGTGACCCGGCAGACCCTCAAGGACGTCCAGAGCGAGGACGGGGAGCTGGGCTACGGCCCGACGACCACCGCGGCCGGACGGCTGCCCGGAACGCTCACCCGGGCGCCCCGGGCCGGCGACACCATCACCCGCGGCAAGGCGCTCTACGAGGTGGACGACCGTCCGGTGGCGCTGATGTACGGCTCGGTCCCCGCGTACCGCGCCCTCAGGAAGGGTACCGAGGGCACGGACGTGCGCCAGCTGGAGAAGAACCTCAGAGCGCTCGGCTACACGGGCTTCACCGTCGACGACGAGTACACCGCAGCAACAGCCGACGCGGTCACGGAGTGGCAGGAGGAGTTGGGTCTCGACGAGACCGGGACGGTGGAGCTCGGCCGCGTGGTGTTCGCGCCCGGCGCGGTCCGCGTCGACAGCGTCGCGGCCGGGAAGAGCGATCCCGTCACACCGGGCGCCAAGGTGCTCACGTACACCGGCACCGCCAAGGCCGTCACGGTGGAACTCGACCCGGTCGACCAGCGGCTGGCCAAGAAGGGCTCGGCAGTCGGCGTGCGGCTGCCGGACGGCAGCACCGTCCAGGGCAGGGTCGACGAGGTCTCGACAGTGATCGAGCCGGGCAGCGGCGACACCCCGGCGAAGACCAGGGTCAAGGTGATCGTGAGCCTCAAGAGCAAGAAGGCGGCGCGGGCTGCCGAGGCGTACGCACTGGCCGCGGTCCATGTGGACTTCACCTCCGGAACCCGCAAGGACGTGCTCACCGTGCCGGTCGCCGCGCTGCTGGCGCTGGCCGAGGGCGGGTTCGGCGTGGAGGTCGTCGAGGGCTCGACGTCGAGGTATGTCCCGGTCACCACGGGCCTGTTCGCCGACGGCCGGGTGGAGATCTCCGGGAACGGAATCTCGGCGGGTACGAAAGTGGGGATGCCGAAGTGATCTCCCTGACGGATGTGACCAAGACCTATCCGGGCGGGGTCACCGCGCTCGACGGCGTCTCACTGCGCATCGCCCGCGGTGAACTCGTCGGCATCGTCGGCCCGTCGGGGTCCGGCAAGTCGACGATGCTGCATGTTCTCGGCACGCTCGACCGGCCCACAACGGGGAGCGTGCACATCGAGGAGTACGACGTCGGCGCGCTCTCCGACGCCAAACTGTCCGCGCTGCGGGCGAGCCGGATCGGCTTCGTCTTCCAGCAGTTCCATCTCGCCACCGGCACCTCGGCGCTGGACAACGTGGCTGACGGGCTCCTGTACTCGGGGCTGCGGCCCGCCGAGCGGCGCCGCCGTGCCACGGCGGTGCTGCGCCGGGTCGGGCTCGGGCACCGCCTGGACCACGAGCCGCACGAGCTGTCCGGCGGCGAGCGTCAGCGCGTCGCCATCGCACGCGCCGTGGCCGGCGAACCCTCGCTGCTGCTGGCCGACGAGCCGACCGGGGCGCTGGACTCCGTCTCGGGCGCCGGGGTGATGAGGCTGCTGCGCGAGTTGCACGCCACCGGCACCACCGTCGTCATCATCACGCACGAACGGGAGATCGCCGCAGGTCTGCCCCGTCAGGTGCAGATGCACGACGGCCGCGTGGTCGCCGACACCGTACGGCACGACGTCACCGCACCGGCGGTGAACTGATGGCTACGGATGTGCTGCCCGCGGGCGAGCTGCAGCCGGCCCGGTTGTGGCCGCGAGACGTGGTCAAGGTGGGCGCTGTGGGACTGCGCACGCGCCCCCTGCGGGCCTTTCTCTCGGCGCTGGGCATCGCCATCGGCATCGCGGCGATGGTCGCCGTGGTCGGTATCTCGTCGTCGTCCCGCGCCGAACTGGACCGCACACTCGCGGCGCTGGGCACCAATCTCCTCACCGTCTCCCCCGGCACGACGCTGGGCGGGGGGCATGCCCGACTGCCCACCACGGCCGAGGAGATGGTCTCCCGGATCGGCCCGGTCTGGTCGGTCTCGGCCATCGGCGCACTCGATGATGCGAAGGTCTACCGCACCGGCAGGATCCCTCGGGCGGAGACCAACGGGCTCGCCACCTACGCCGCCCGCACCGACCTGCCCTCCACCACCGGTGCCGAGCTGCGCAGCGGCACCTGGCTGAACGCGGCCACCAGCAGGTATCCGGCGACGGTGCTCGGTGCCTCGGCAGCGGAGCGGCTGGGCATCGGGCACCTCGGTCCCGACACCCAAGTGCTCATCGGCGGGCGGTGGTTCACCGTTGTCGGCGTCCTGCGGCCGGCGCCACTCGCGCCGGAACTGGACACCGCGGCGCTCGTCGGCTGGTCGGCGGCCAGGACCCATCTGGGCTTCGACGGGCACCCCACCACCATCTACACCCGCTCCGACGACGCGGCCGTGCCCTCGGTCCAGTCGGTCCTGGGTGCCACGGCCAACCCCCAGGCACCGGGCGAGGTGGAGGTGTCGCGCCCCTCCGACGCGCTCGCGGCCCAGCAGGCCGCGGGCAAGGCCTTCACCGGGCTGCTGCTCGGACTGGGCGCGGTGGCGCTGCTCGTCGGCGGGGTGGGGGTCGCCAACACCATGGTGATCTCGGTGCTGGAGAGGAGGCCGGAGATCGGACTGCGCCGCTCGCTGGGGGCGACCCGGGGCCAGATCCGTACGCAGTTCCTCGCCGAGTCGCTGCTGCTCTCCGCCCTGGGTGGAGTGGGCGGTGCCGTGCTGGGCGTCGGCGTCACCGCGGGCTATGCCCTCTACCAGGGCTGGCCCGCGGTGGTCCCGCCGTGGGCGATGCTCGGCGGCATCGGCGCCACCCTCGCCATCGGCGCGCTGGCCGGCCTCTATCCGGCCGTCCGTGCCTCACGTCTCTCCCCCACCGAGGCACTGGCTACGCCGTAACAGGCCGCTGCGGGAGCGCCGACGGGGGGGCGCTCCCGGAGGGGAGGGCCGGCGGGGTGCGGCGGCAACGCCGTCCGCACCCCGCCGGTGAGGTGCGTCAGGCCTCGACGCTGTCCTTCTCGGACCCTCCGGCCGACTCGACCGAATCGGCCGTCTCCGGTGTCCCGGCCTCTCGGGCCGACTCCGCCGCCTCCCGCTCCGCCTGCTTCTTCGACGCGATCAGGCTGGTGATCGTGGTGACGATCAGCACGCCGCAGATGACCGCCAGCGAGAACGGAATCGAGATCTCGGGGACATGCACCCCGCCCTCGTGCAGGGCGTGCAGCACCAGCTTGACGCCGATGAAGCCGAGAATCACCGACAAGCCATAGCTGAGGTGGACCAGCTTCCTGAGCAGTCCGCCGATGAGGAAGTACAGCTGGCGCAGCCCCATCAGCGCGAAGGCGTTCGCGGTGAAGACGATGTACGGATCCTGGGTCAGGCCGAAGATCGCGGGGATGGAGTCCAGCGCGAACAGCACATCGGTGGTGCCGATGGCCAGCATGACCACCATCAGCGGCGTCAGCACACGCTTGCCGTTATTGCGTATGAAGAGCTTGGTGCCGTGGTACCTGTCGGCGACGCCGAAGCGGTTCTCGATGGACTTCAGCAGGCGGTTCTCCTCGAACTCCTCTTCCTCGTCGCCGGAGCGCGCCTCCTGGATGAGCTTCCAGGCGGTGTAGATCAGGAACGCCCCGAAGATGTAGAAGACCCACGAGAAGCTGGCGATGATCGCGGCGCCTGCGGCGATGAAGACGGCGCGCAGGACCAGGGCTATCAGTACGCCGACGAGCAGCACCCGCTGCTGCAGATGGGACGGCACCGAGAACTTCGCCATGATCAGCACGAAGACGAAGAGGTTGTCGACGCTGAGCGATTTCTCGGTGATGAAGCCCGCGAAGAACTCGCCCGACATCTGGCTGTTGCCGAAGATCAGCAGGCCGAGGCCGAAGAGGGCGGCCAGGACTATCCAGACGACTGTCCAGATTCCGGCTTCCTTGATCGACACATCATGGGGCTTGCGCCCGATGAAGAAGTCGACAGCGATCAAGGCGCTGAGACCAAGAATGGTCAGCGCCCACAGGGTCAATGAAACGTCCACTGCGCCTCCGGCGTCGTACGGCTACTGATCAGCGTCGTCGCTGCCGGAGGTCTCCTCCACCCGTGCGGCCTCTGCCGCCACGGGCCGGCGCCCCGGGACCGATGTCGGTCCGTACTGACGGGAACGCCGCAGCCGGGAGTACTCCCCTCCGCCCAAAGAACGGTACAGGAAACCCCAAGGGAAGGTAAAGAGCTTGGTAAAGCGAACTTCAAGTACGCAGGTCAGCGCCGCCAGTTGCGACGGGCGGCCACCATCTGGTCCAGCACCTGGCGGAGCACGGCGCTGCCCGCCGGTACGGTCAGCGGCTCGTACGTCCAGGCGTGCCGCACCCACGGATCGGCCAGATGGTCGTCCGGGACCGGCGTGAGGCGCAGCAGGGAGCGCCACAGCGGGTCGAGTACCGGGCCGTAGGCACTCGCGTCCTCGCGGTCCGCGACCATCAGCAGATGGACGCCGACCGCCGGGCCCTCGTCGGCGAGATAGCGCAGCTGGTTGACCGCCCGGTCGTCGAAACCGTGCGGGAAGTCGTTGACGATCAGCAGCTGCTCGCCCGTGTCCAGATCCGGCGGCAGCGCGTCCGCCGCGCCACCGCGCACCGCCATCGTCACCAGGTCGACCCGCTGGGTGAGCGTGGCGAGCGTGGCGCTCACACCCTGGGCGCCGGCCGCGGGCGGCCCGGCCAGGGCGCCGGATTCGACCAGCGGGGCGAGCGAGGCGGCCGCGGCACCCGCCGGATCGATGACATGGATGGAGAAATCGCCCGGCGGGTAGACCGCCAGCAGCCTGGACGCGTGCGCGACGGCCGAGTCCATGGCCAGCCTGCGCAGCTGTGCGTCGTCCAGCGCCATCGCGACCTCGGAACCGGTGCGTCCGCTGTCCACCCACAGCCCGCGCTCCAAGGGCAGCCGCACCAGCAGCGGGATGCGCAGCTCGGGGCTCTCGGGCAGCTGGAGATCGCCGAGGCGCACCGCCATCGGAACCTCCATCGGGACGCGGTACGCGTGCCAGACGGGGTTGTCCCAGCGGGCGAATGCGGGCGGCAGGGCGGGCTCGACGACGGCCGACTCGGCGGTGAGCTGGGCCAGGTCCCGGTCGAGGGCCTGGCGGGCCCGGTCGGTCAGCTCCTCACACTTGCCGCGGGCCGCCTCGCGGGCCGCGTCCCCGGCGCCGCCGATGCGGCTGCGCGGGTCGGACAGCGCCTGGTCGAGCTCCTGGTCCAGCCGGGTCTCGGCGAAGTCGACGGCGCTGCGGTACGCGGCGACCGCGCGGGCCAGATCCTCGAACATGCCCCAGATCTGGTTGTAGAGCCGCTCCTCCATGGACCAGCCGGTGGCATCGCCCGCGACGGGCGGGGCCGGCTGACCGGGCTGGGCCGGTGGCACTGCCGGGGGCGGCGGCGGAGGCGCGACGGACTGCCGGCGCGGATGCGAGTAGTCGATGGGCCCGCCCGGTGCCGGCGGAGCGTCGGGCGTGGGGGTCTGCTGGGGACCCGTGGAGCCGGACTGCTGGCCGGGGGACGCGATGCCGTCGGGAAGCGTGGCGTCCGGTCCGGGCGCGGGCTGGTCGGGACGCGGCATGTCCGGCCTGATGTACGCGGCGTCGGCGGCGCTCGTCCGCAGCTGTGCCGGTTCCGCCCGCGGCGTGCGCAGAGTCCCCGCCGACCCCTGGATGTCCGCGGCCGTCTCCAGGGCCTTGGTCAGCCCCTGGTCGGCCAGCAGCTGCGCGAGTCCGCCCTCGTACCCCTGGCCCACCGCGCGCACCTTCCAGGCGCCCTGGCGGCGGTAGAGCTCGACCGCGACCAGCGCGGTCTCGCTGACCAGGCCGGTGATGGTGAAGCTGGCCAGCTCGGCCTCGTCCCGGCCGGTGACGGCGACAAAGGGGGCAGCGGTGGCGCCGAAGTGGGCCGGGCCGCCGGGCCCTTCGGGGAGTGCGAGCAGCGCATTGACCTGGTGCACCGCCTCCGGCACCGCGTCCAGGTCGACGGTGAACCGGGGCGCTTCGGTGGCCCGCCGGGAGACCTCGACCCCGGACAGCGTGGGCGCGCCGGGATGCGCGATCCATTCGTCGCGTACGGTCCCCTGCGCGTCGGAGCAGGTGGCGCAGGCCACGACGGGGTGGCCGGCCGACACCCGGATCTCCAGGCGGGTGTCGGGCAAGGGGTGGTTCTGCCCCCGGACCAGCTCGGCCGTCATCGCTCTGTCCCCTTCAGTGCTGTGCGGTGGTGTTGAGCGGGGCAGCTCCCGGTGGCCTGGTGCCTCCGGGAGCTGCATGTCTTCCGTACGAGCCGTGCCGCAGGTCCGTACGAGCCCGCGCCTACAGGTGCGGCAGGATCGCCGGCATCAGGTCCTGGAAGGTACGGCCGTTGGCGGGGTTGCCGAGGGCCGTCATCTGCCAGCCGCCGCCCACCCGGTGCACCTTCGCCATGATCTGCGCGGTGTAGTTGCCGCCGCCGTCCAGCGTGTAGCGGGCGAGCTCCTGGCCGTTGGTCTCGTCGACGATGCGGCAGAAGGCGTTCTGCACTTCCTGGAACGTCTGGCCGGTGAAGGAGTTCACCGTGAAGACGATCTGGTCGATGTGGACCGGCACGCGCTGCAGGTCGACGAGGATCGCCTCGTCGTCGCCGCCCGAGCCCGCGCCGCCGACCAGGTTGTCGCCGGTGTGCTTGACCGAACCGTCGTCGCTGACGAGGTGGCGGAAGAAGACCACGTCCACCGGCTGCTTGTCGGCGAACAGCACCGCCGATGCGTCCAGGTCGATCTCCCTGGTGCGCGAGCCGAAAAGACCGCGGCGCGGCGCCGCCTGCCAGCCGAGCCCCATCCGCACCGCGGTGAGGGTTCCCCCGTCGCTCTTCTGCAGGCTGATGGCCTGACCCTTGGTCATGTTGACCGTCACGCGCTGTCCCCTTCTCCCGAATAGCTGCCGCCCATATGTGCGGTTGTCCTGCACCCTACGCAGTGGCGCCAATGGCGCAGCACAATTGGCTGGTTTTTGTGTCGGTCTTGAGACACACCACGGGGAACACACCAGGTCCCCGGCTCAGGCGAGACCGGCCTCCTTCATCTGGCGAAGCTCCTTCTTCAGCTCGCTCACCTCGTCACGCAGCCGCGCGGCCACCTCGAACTGCAGCTCGGCGGCCGCCGCCCGCATCCGATCGGTCATCTCCTCGATGATCCCGGCCAATTCGGTGGCAGGACGGTCGCTGAGCACGTCGCCCGCCTTGCCGGACCGGCCGCCGAGCACCGGGACCGGGGCCTTGGCGCCCTTGCCCTGCTTGTCGGCCTTCGTCTGCCGGTAGCCGGTGCCGAGCAGCTCCTCGGTGTCGACCTCCTCGCGCGCGATGGTCGCCACGATGTCGTTGATCTTCTTACGGAGCGGCTGCGGGTCGATACCGCGCTCGGTGTTGTATGCGATCTGCTTCTCCCGGCGGCGGTTGGTCTCCTCGATGGCCTTCTCCATCGCCTTAGTGATCTTGTCCGCATACATATGGACTTGGCCGGAGACATTGCGGGCCGCGCGGCCGATGGTCTGGATCAGCGAGGTGCCCGAGCGCAGGAAGCCCTCCTTGTCCGCGTCGAGGATCGCGACCAGCGACACCTCGGGCAGGTCGAGGCCCTCCCGCAGCAGGTTGATGCCGACGAGGACGTCGTACTCACCGGCGCGCAGTTCGCGCAGCAGCTCGACCCGGCGCAGGGTGTCGACGTCGCTGTGCAAGTACCGGACCTGGATGCCCAGTTCGAGGAAGTAGTCGGTGAGGTCCTCGGCCATCTTCTTGGTGAGCGTGGTGACCAGGACGCGCTCGTCCTTCTCGGTGCGCTCGCGGATCTCGTGCACCAGGTCGTCGATCTGGCCCTCGGTGGGCTTGACGACGACCTCCGGGTCCACGAGTCCCGTGGGGCGGATGATCTGCTCGACGAAGCCGTCGCCGCGGGAGAGTTCGTAGGTGCCGGGGGTCGCGGACAGATAGACCGTCTGGCCAATGCGCTGCTGGAACTCCTCCCACTTCAGCGGGCGGTTGTCGAGGGCGGACGGCAGCCGGAAGCCGTGCTCGACCAGGGTGCGCTTGCGCGATGCGTCCCCCTCGTACATCGCGCCGATCTGCGGCACGGTGACGTGCGACTCGTCGATGACGAGGAGGAAGTCCTCGGGAAAGTAGTCGAGGAGGGTGTTGGGGGCGGAGCCCGGCGCGCGGTCGTCGAAGTGCATCGAGTAGTTCTCGATGCCGGAGCAGGAGCCGATCTGGCGCATCATCTCGATGTCGTACGTGGTGCGCATGCGCAGCCGCTGGGACTCCAGCAGCTTGCCCTGCTTGTCGAGCTCGGCCAGGCGCCCCTCGAGCTCCTTCTCGATGCCGTTGACCGCCTTCTCCATACGCTCAGGTCCCGCCACATAGTGGCTGGCCGGAAAGACGTACAGCGACTCGTCCTCGCTGATGATCTCGCCGGTGAGCGGATGGAGGGTGGACAGCGCCTCGATCTCGTCGCCGAACATCTCGATGCGGACGGCGAGCTCCTCGTAGACCGGGAAGATCTCGATGGTGTCGCCGCGGACCCGGAAGGTGCCGCGCGCGAAGGCCACGTCGTTGCGCGTGTACTGGATGTCGACGAAGCGGCGCAGCAGCTGGTCGCGGTCGATCTCGTCGCCGACCTTGAGGGGGACCATCCGGTCGACGTACTCCTGCGGGGTGCCGAGGCCGTAGATGCACGAGACGGAGGCGACCACGATCACATCACGCCGGGTGAGCAGCGAGTTCGTCGCGGAGTGGCGCAGCCGCTCGACCTCCTCGTTGATCGAGGAGTCCTTCTCGATGTAGGTGTCCGACTGCGGGACGTACGCCTCGGGCTGGTAGTAGTCGTAGTACGAGACGAAGTACTCCACCGCGTTGTTCGGCAGGAGCTCGCGGAACTCGTTCGCCAGCTGGGCGGCCAGGGTCTTGTTCGGCGCCATCACCAAGGTGGGGCGCTGAAGCTTCTCGATCATCCAGGCGGTGGTCGCCGACTTGCCGGTGCCGGTCGCGCCGAGCAGGACGACATCCTTCTCACCGGCACGGATACGCCGCTCCAGGTCGGCGATGGCCGTCGGCTGGTCGCCGCTGGGCTGGTAGGGACTGACGACCTCGAAGGGCGCCACCGTACGTTCGATCTTGGAAACGGGCCGCATGGATCCACCGTACGACCCACCACTGACAACCGGGTCCCGGCCGGAGGATCAGGCGGTGGTCACCAGTCCCGGCAGGGATCAGGCGGTCACCAGTCCCGGGCCCGCGGCTGCTCCCGGCGTGCCGACCGGTCCGCCGCCCAGCCCACCGGCGCCCTGAGCGGCCCCTGGGCCCGCTGGGCGGGAACCCCCGGGCGGGCGGGCTCCCCGTCGGCGGGCCGCCGCCAGTCCGGCTCGCCCATCACCAGCAGCGGATCGAACATCACCACGACCCCGGCGAGCAGCAGGCAGACCACCGGCCCGATCATCATGGGCGCGAGCAGAGTGGTGGCCGAGTCCCCGGTGCCGGCGGATCCCGCGACTCCGTGCAGATGGACGCTGACCGCCGCCATGCCCGTGTAGTGCATGCCGCTCACCGCGATACCCATCACAAGGCTGGCTCCCAGGCTCGCCAGGAAGCCATGGACGGATACTGCCGCCCACAGGGCCGTCGTGGCGGCGACGACAGCGATCACCACCGAGAGAGAGACCGTCAGGGTGTCGTACTCGAGGCGCCCCTGGAGTCGCATTCCGGCCATGCCGAGGTAGTGCATTGAGGCCACGCCGAGGCCCGTGATGGTGCCGCCGGTGACCAGGGCCATGGGCGTCGCACCGCGGTACCCCACTATGAAGATCCCGATGCCGACCATGACGATCGCGACAACGAGGCTGGCGAAGGTGGTCGGCCGGTCATAGCCGATCGGAGCCTCGGCGACGGTGAAGCCCATCATCGCGAGGAAGTGCATGGTCCAGATTCCCGAGCCGATCGCGATCGCGCCCAGGGCGAGCCAGCCGGGCTTGAAAGAGCGCCGGTTGCGGACGGATCTGGTCGTGCAGCGCAGGCCGAGGGCCCCGCCGAGGCAGGCCATGGCGTAGGCCGCCACCGGTGTGACGAGGCCGTAGGTGAATCCGTCGACAGTCCCCTGCATGTCGATACGCCTCTCGCTCCTTGTGATCCCCGTGATCCCTGACGGAACGTCTGGTCAGGGGCGAGAGTATGGCTCTCGCCACGCCAAGCAAACATCTGAACGGAGATTTATCGACACAGAAACGGTCAGGTGATGCGTTCCGGGCCGATGCGTTCCCGTTCTGGCCATCCTTCGCCTCTTCCTCGTTGGTTGTCGACTGTCCCCTCGGCCGTCTGCACGGCATCGTCACCAGCCACCCGGACGTGGTACGGGACGCGCCGGGCTGAAACCGGCGCTTGACCAGGCACGGGACCGGCACTGTCAGTGGCCGGTCGTACGGTGGTGCGCATGAAGAGCTTCGAGTGGACCGTCATGGGCACGGACATCGGACCGCTGCTGCTCGCCGCGACCGAGGAGGGTCTGGTGAGCGTGGTCTTCCATGCCGACGCGGCCGTGCGGGACAAGGCGCTCGGGCGGCTGGCGGGCCGTCTTGCCGCCGAGCCGGTGGAGGACTCGACGGGCCTGCTGGCCGAGCCGATACGTCAGATGGAGGCGTATTTCGCGGGCGGGCGCCGGCAGTTCGACCTGCCGCTGGACTGGTCGCTGTCCGGCGGGTTCAACCGGAAGGTGCTGGGGGAGCTCGCGCACGGCGTGCCGTACGGCTCGGTCGTCGGCTACGGCGATCTGGCGGCCCGGGTGGGCGAGCCGGGCGCGGCGCAGGCCGTGGGCGCGGCGATGGGATCCAATCCGCTGCCGGTGGTCGTGCCGTGCCACCGCGTGGTGGAGACGGACGGCGGGCTCGGCGGCTTCGGGGGCGGTCTGGAGACGAAGCGGAAGCTGCTGGCGCTGGAGGGGGTGCTGCCCGAGCCACTGTTCTGACCGGAGGGCCGGACGAGGACGAACACCCCGGCGGACCGGCGAGCACCCGGGCGGACCGGCGGACGGACGGACCGGCGGGCGGCCTGACGCCGGGGAACACGGTTTCGTACGCGCGTACGGGCTGGCACACTGCGCCAGTGACCACCAGCCCTGACGCCCCTGACATACCCCCTGCGCCCAGCACCACGGCCCTAGCTCACGCACCCGGGCCCGCTCGGTGACCTCGATCGACAAGGCCGCGGCCCGCGCGCCCGTTTCGGTGGACGAGTTGCCCGCGCTGCGGCGGCGTATCACCGCGGTCCTCATCGCCGGCCAGATCTTCGGCGGACTCGGCGTCGCCACCGGGATCGCGCTCGCCACCGTGCTGGCACAGCAGGTGAGTGGGACCGAGGCGCTGTCCGGGCTGGCGCCGACCGCGACCGTGGCCGGGACCGCGCTGCTGTCCATGCCGCTCGCCGCGCTGATGGCGGCGCGCGGACGGCGGCCCGGGATAGTACTCGCCTATCTGCTCGGTGCGTTGGGCGCGGGCGTGGTCGTGCTCGCCTCGGTCGTGGAGAACTTTCCGCTGCTGCTTGTCGGCATGGCCCTCTTCGGCGCCGCTTCGTCGGCGAATCTGCAGTCACGCTTCGCCGCCGCCGATCTGGCCGAGCCCGAGCGGCGAGGACGGGCGATCTCCAATGTCGTGTGGGCGACCACGATCGGCGCGGTGCTCGGCCCCAATATCGCCGCGCCCGCGGGCCGCAGCGTCGCCGGGCTCGGCATACCGGCGGCAGCGGGGCCGTTCCTCTGGGCGGCCGGGGTCTTCCTGATCTCCGCGGTCCTGGTGCTCGTCCTGCTGCGCCCCGATCCACTGCTCACCGCCCGGGCGCTCTCCCCTGCCGACCGTTCCCCCGAGGGGCGCTCGCTGCGGGCCGGGCTGCGGGCCGTACGCAAGTCGCCGATGGCCCGGCTCGCCCTGGTCACCGTCGCCGTCTCACACACCGCCATGGTGTCGATCATGTCGATGACCCCACTGGCGCTCAGCCACCACGGCGCGGGCATCGAGCTGATCGGCCTGGTGATCAGCGGTCACATCGCGGGCATGTATGCCTTCTCGCCGGTCATGGGCTGGCTGGCGGACCGCATCGGGCGGCTCGCCGTGATCGGCCTCGCGGTGGGGCTGCTCTGCTCGGCCGCGCTGCTTGCCGGTACGGCGGGCGCCGACCACGGACAGACCGCCGCCGGGCTCTTCGTACTCGGTCTCGGCTGGTCGGCGGGTCTGGTGTCCGGTTCGACCCTGCTCACCGACTCCGTGCCGCAGCCCGCCCGCGCGGCAGTGCAGGGCCTGTCCGACCTGACCATGAACACATCGGCAGGCATCGGCGGCGCGGCCGCCGGACTCATCGTGGCGCAGGCGAGCTACGGCTGGCTGAATGCCGTCGGCGCCTGTCTGCTGCTGCCGATGGCGGCCCTCGCGGTACGCAGAGCGCTCGGCTGACGGGAGCCGGCGACGAGGGCGGGGGCGGACCGGCCGCCCTCTTGCCCGGCGTGTGGGTGGGGGTTTGGGCGCGGCGCCTGTGTGCCAGAGATGGGACATGCTGCTGACCGAAGTCACCGAGGAAGTACAGGAAGCGCTGGCCGCCCACCGGCCCGTCGTCGCCCTGGAGTCGACGATCATCGCGCACGGGCTGCCCCGTCCGCGCAATCTGGCCGTCGCCGAAGAACTGGAAGGGCTCGTACGGTCCGGGGGCGCCGTCCCCGCGACCATTGCCGTGCTGGACGGGAAGGTCCAGGTCGGCCTGGACAAGCGCCAGTTGGAGCGGGTCGCAGGGGACGACGACGTACGCAAGCTCGGGCACCGGGATCTCGCACCCGCGCTGGCGGCAGGGGTGAGCGGAGCCACGACGGTGTCGGCGACCGCGTTTTTGGCTTCGCGGGCCGGGATCCGGGTCTTCGCGACCGGCGGGCTCGGCGGAGTGCACCGCGAGTGGACCGAGACGCAGGACGAGTCGGCGGACCTGCGGGTCCTTGCGCAGACCCGGATCGCGGTGGTGTGCGCGGGGGTGAAGTCGGTGCTGGACGTACCGGCGACGCTGCAGCGGCTGGAAACGCTGGGCGTCGGGATCGTCGGCTATGGCACGGACCGGTTCCCCGGCTTCTATCTGACCTCCTCCGGGGAGCCGGTCGACTGGACGGTCCATACGCCGGAGGAGACGGCGGAGGTGATCCGGGCCCAGGATGCGCTCGGCGGGCCGGACGCGGCGCTGATTGTCGCGAATCCGGTGCCGGAGGCCGATCAGCTGGATCCGGCGCTGCACGACCGGGTGCTCGGCGAGGCGCTGGACGAGTGCCGGGAGCGGGGCATCGTGGGACAGGCCGTGACCCCGTTCCTGCTCGACTATCTGATGCGGCTGACGGAGGGGGCTTCGCTGGAGGCCAATGTGGCGGCGGTACGCGGGAATGTGCGGTTGGCGGCGCAGATCGCGGCAGCCTTGTGCGCCGGGACGCACTGGGTGGGGACCGTGTGAGCCGGGACGCACTGGGTGGGGACCGTGTGAGCCGGGACGCGCTGGGGCGGGACCGAGGGAGCGAGGGCGACACGAGCCGGAACGCCGCGAGCCGGGGCGCGCTGCTCGTCATCGGTGACGTCGTCACCGACGTCGTCGCCCGCCATCACGCACCGCTCGCCCGGGGTACGGACACGGCGGCCCGGATTCGTATCCTGCCGGGCGGCGCGGGGGCCAACGCGGCCTGCTGGGCGGCGCGCCGGGGCTGCCCGGACGTACGGCTCCTGGCGCGCGTCGGTACCGACGAAGCGGCCTGGCACGACGCACGGCTGCGCGCCGCGGGCGTACGGCCTCTCCTCGTCCCCGATGCCGAGGCGCCGACGGCCACCGTCATCGCGTTCGTGGACGCGAGCGCCGAGCGGACGTTCCTCACCGACAGCGGCGCGGTGCTGCGCCTCTCCCCCGCCGACTGGTCGCCGGTGCTGCTCGACGGCGTGGCTCATCTGCACATCTCCGGCTATCTGCTCTTCGCCGACACCAGCCGCCGACTTGCCCTGCTGGCCATGGAGTCGGCGCGTGCCCGCGGCATTCCGGTGAGCGTGGACCCGGCCTCGGCCGGCTTCATCAAGGAGCTGGGCACAGACCGCACCCTGGCGGCGCTCGCAGGCGCTGATGTCCTCTTCCCGAACGCCGACGAGGCCCGACTTCTCACCGGCCTGCCCGACCCGGCCGACGCCGCCGCGAAACTGAGCCGCCATGTCCCCCTGACCGTCGTGACGCTGGGCGGCGCAGGCGCGCTCGTCGCGGAGTCGGGCACGGTCACGGCCCGCGTCCCGCCGGTGCCGGCGGACGCGGTGGACTCCACGGGCGCGGGCGACGCGTTCACGGGCGCGTTCCTCGCCGCCCGTCTTGCGGGGGCGGACGCGGCGACGGCAGCGGCCGAGGGCTGTCTCGCGGGCGCGCAGGCCGTGACACTGATCGGCGGCCGTCCGGATCAGCGCAGGCCGCCCCACGCGGGATGACGCGGATCGTCGGCCCGTACGACCACATCCGCGGCCGCGTCCGGTTCCACCTCGTCCTCGTACCGCTGATACGCGGGCAGTGTCCACCGCTCGCTCTCCGGCGTCGCCCGCCGCAGTGCCGCGGGCGACAGCCGCAGACGCACGGTGAGATCGAACGGGAACCAGTGCCCGAGCAGAAAAGGCCCGTGCAGCAACAGCACTCCGCCGGGCGGGAGTTCGACGTGCGGGCTCCTGGTGGCCCGGTCGGTCACGGGATCCCACAGATCGGGCAGCACCCGCCCGCTGCCGCCCGCCTCCAGCGGCCCGAAGACCTCCCGCCACAGCGCTCCGGTGTCGAACCAGCCGCTGTAGTACGTGTCGGGGTCCTCGCGCCCGTACTCGTACCGCAGCGAGGCGGGCCGCAGAAATCCGCCGGTCCCGACCACAAGGACACTCCGTCCGCGCAGCCGGAGCGCTTCCCCGACCCGCCCGGCGAGCTCCCCGCCCGGCGCGACGGGCGCCCCGTCGAAGCCGATCCGCAGCCAGGGGCTGCCGTCCTCAACCCCGGCCGCCATGACCCGGTCGACAAGGGCCTCGGTCAGCCGCTCCCAGGTGATCGCTTCGACTCGCACCCGTCCATCATCCACTTGGCTTGACCGTCGCCGCCGAAGGGCCGACCGGCAGCCCGTCCGCTACTTCCCGGCGCAGGCCGGCGCGTCCGCGTCGTCGGACAGCGGACTGCCCTTGGGCAGCAGATATGTCACGTACAGCACCACCGGCTCGGTGCCCAGGTTGCGCCCGATGTGCCGGTGCCGCGGCCCGGACGGCTCGACAAAGGCCGTGCCCGCAGGGGTCACCTCGACCGAGCAGTCGTCCAGAGTCCGCGTCAGCGTCCCGGACTTGACGACGGCGAGCAGCTGGCCGGCGTGCGAGTGCCAGCCGGTGGAGCCGCCCGGGGCGATCGTGATCGTCCGTACGACCACGTCGGTGCGGCCCTTGGCCTTCAGCTTCAGGGTTCCCTCCGAAACGCCCTGCGCGAGGACCGTGCCCGACACGCCGCTGCCGGGCGTGGCGTTCGCCGCGGACGGCACCGTCGCGAGTGCCGCGAGGCAGCCGATCAGAACCATCGACGTGCGTGTTCTGTCCTTGAACCCCATGGAAGCCCTCCACCTCACCGATGTCGCCAAAACGGCCTCAACGTACCGGAGGAGGGGGCGGTTCCGGGTCGGAAGACGGGAGCGGGCCCGGAGGCGTAGCCGGCCTCCGGACCCTGTGATGCCACCCATGTCGCACGCCGGCACGCTTGAGGGTCCGGGTCAGTCGTTATGTCGCCGCGTCCTGCCTTTGGACCACCGCGTATCGAGCTACGCGGGCCGGACTTGAACCGGCATCTCGACGCACCAGGGCCCGGGCCCGGTCGATCCGGCGATCGGCGGCGAATGCTGAGTCTGGAGCAATAGTCTGAGATTGATCGCGGTCTGCCTCTGCCGAATTGGGCTACCGCGGCCCGTACGTACGGAAAATGCCGCGGGGAGGAATCGAACCTCCACTGGAACCGCTCAGTCACGACAAGCTTCAGTTTCAGCTTGCGCTCCTCGCGCACCCCGCCCGCACACAGGCGGACGGGGAGTCATTGAGGCTACCCGAACAGGTAGCCGAAGACGGCGTCACCCACCCGCTGGTCGGTGACCTCCGTGCCATTGGCCTCCTCGCGGGCGAACTTCACCGCCTGCTGCAGCTTCTCCACCCGCTCGAGCAGTTCGTTCACCCGCCGCGCCGGCAGCGCACCGGAGAACTTCAGGGTCGTCCAGTAACCGACCGGAATGTCCTCGTAGTACACCTCGACCTGCGCCGGGTGCTTCTCGGTCGCCTCGGCCTTCACATGGTTGCGGGGCACCTTCTTCGTACGCAGCGTGCGCACCGCCTCCGTCTTCCAGGCGTCCGTCGACGGGTCCTGGGACCATGACTCGGAGGCGTCCAGCACCGGGAGCTTGCGCACAAAGGTGTTGATGTCCGTCAACTGCTTCTCCAGGAAGAGGAGATACGCAACCGGCACCTCGCTCACCAGAACGCGCCCGTCCACCGTCACATCGGCCCGCGCGGTGCAGTTGGCCCAGTCCTTGGTGGCGGTCACGTCGAACAGCCGCGTCAGCGTCTTCGCCGTCTCGCGCAGCACGTCCTCGGCCTTGACCTGGACCCGCGTGGATTCCGGCGGCAGTTGCTCGCCCTCCTCGTCCTTGGGCTGGTACGTACGCGAGATTCCGGCCAGCAGCGCAGGCTTCTGCAACCCGTGATGGGCCGCCGTCAGGTCCTGGTGCGCCTTGGACTTGACGCCTTTCTCGACTGCGATGATCTGATTGAGTTTCGCCACGTCGATCAAGCTACCAAGACCGCTCACGCGCGCTCGAACGATTAATCAGATGCCTCGTTCAAGTCCTCTGGGGAGTACGCACCATGGAGACAGCTGTCATCGCGGTCATCGGCACTTTGCTCGGCTCGGTGGCCACCCATTACTTCCAGCGTCAGACGGCCGAGCGCGCGGCTGTCCTCAGCCGTGCCGAACAGCTGCGCCAGGAGCGGATCTCCGCGTACAGCGCCTTCGCGGGCGCGCTCGTCGACTACCGGCGCGGCCAGAACGACCGCTGGCACCGTGCGCAGCAGGCGCCGGGCAGCATGACGGCCGAAGAGGCGCGCATCGACTCCTACCGGCTGCGCTCAAGTGCTCATCAGGCCCTGATCCGCGTCCAGTTGGTGTGCGACGACTCGCAGGCGCTGGACCTTGCGGCGGCCGCCTTCGAGGTGACGAACTGCATGCACGAGGCGCCGGACGAGTCGGACCGCTCGCAGCGTTCGGAGCAGGCGCGCGAGACGCTGTCGGAGTTCATCGGGGCGGCGGCGCCGGGGGTGCGCTGAGGGTGCGCAGGGGGCTGCCACCGAGGTACGCGGCGATGTCCTCGACGGCCTGCCGGAAGTAACCCTCGTAGTTGCGCCGGGTGACATAGCCGAGGTGCGGCAGCCCGAGGAAGTGCGGAGCGGTCCGCAGCGGGTCGTCGGCGGGCAGCGGTTCGTGCTCGAAGACGTCCGATCCGGCGCCGGCGATCCAGCCGTCGTGCAGAGCCCGTACGAGAGCGGCCTGGTCGACGATCGCGGCGCGCGATGTGTTGACGAGGTAGGCCGTACGCCGCATCCTCTTCAGCTCGCTCGCCCCGATGAGACCGCGGGTGCGGTCGCTGAGCTGGAGATGTACGGAGACGAAGTCACCGGCTTCGAGGAGCTCTTCGAGGGAGTGCGCGCGTACGACACCGTGCTCGGCGGCCCGCTCGTCGGTGAGGTTCCGGCTCCAGGCCATGACCTCCATGCCGAAGGCCCGGCCGACCCGGGCGACCTTTGCGCCAATCTTCCCGAGGCCGAGGAGCGCGAGGCTGCGGCCGTGCAGATCGGCGCCGATCGTGGACTGCCAGGGACCGCACGCGCGCAGGGACGAGGCCTCCTGCACCACACCGCGCGCAAGGCCGAGGATCAGCGCCCAGGTCAGCTCGGCGGGCGGTTCGGAGCTGCTGGCGGTACCGCACACGGTGACGCCGTGCCGGGCGGCTGCTTCGAGGTCGATGGAGGCATTGCGCATACCGGAGGTGATCAGCAGTCTGAGCCGCGGCAGCCGCGCGAACATCGACTCGGGGAAGGGAGTCCGCTCCCGCATCACGACGAGGATCTCGCAGTCGCCGACGGCTTCGGCCACCTCCTCCTCCGTGGTGAAGTGGCTCTGCAGTGAACGGACGTCAATGTCCTTGGCGACCGCCGACCAGTCGGCCATGGACAGCGCGACGTCCTGGTAGTCGTCGAGAACGGCGCAGCGCAGCTTCATGGGAGCGGAGCGTACATGGATCTGGTGGTGATCCAGCCACTGAAAGGGCGGCACTGCGCGGAGTGCCGTCAGGGGCCGCTGTCCATGCATCTGCTGGAGTTCAACGCGCCGGTCTGCCTGGACTGCGCCGACATCGCCCATCTCGTTTTCCTGCCGCGCGGCAGTGCCGCGCTCACCCGCCGTGCCCGCGAGGCGAGTTCGCTGTGGGCGGTCGTGGTCCGCTTCAACCGCCGGCGGAGGCGGTACGAACGCCAGGGGATCCTCGTCGAGGAGGCGGCGCTGGCCCGCGCCGAGTCGGCGTGCCTGGCGGACGCGGATGCGCGGGCCCGGCGGCGCGAGCGGGACGCGGTGCGCCGTGCGGCCGATGACATACGGTTCACGGCCGCTCTGACGGCCGAGATACTGCGGCTGTTCCCGGGCTGTCCGCCCGCCCGCGCCCAGGACATCGCCGCCCACGCCTCGGTGCGGGGCAGCGGCCGGGTGGGCCGCACCGCGGCGGGCCGCTCCTTGACGCAGGGGGCGGTCACGGCCGCGGTGCGGGCCTCCGTACGGCATCTCGACACGGACTACGACACCCTGCTGACCGCCGGGGTCGCCCGCCACTGAGGCGCGGGCGCGGGTGGCGGCGGTGATCGAGGGGGTGCTGGCGTCCTGGCATGGGCCGACGGACCGCTAGGACCCGGAGGCGGGTGACTGGGGGACCCGTGGGCGCCAGGACTGGCGAGCGGTGACCAGGACCGGCGAGCGGCCGCTAGGACTCGCGGGCGGGCCGGAAACGGCGGTAGAGGACGGTACCGCCGAGCAGCAGTGCGGCACCGGCGGGCACGGCGAGGCCGACCGGCCCGGAGCCGGTGTGGGCGAGGGACTCGTCCGGTCCGGGCGCCTGGGGGCGCGGCGCCGGAGCGTGGGGCTTCGGCGGGGTGGCGGGCCGCGCGCTGGTCTCGTCGCCTTTGCTACCCGTCGTAGTCCTGGATTCGGCGCCCCTTGCGGCGCTCGGTCAACGCGGGCAAATGCTCGGCCAGTTCGGCGACGACGGCGGGCACATCCAGGGTCAGCAGCCTCCGGTCCCGCATCAGAATCCGCCCGTCGACGACGGTGGTGCGTACGTCGCCGGAGCGGGCGCTGTGCACAAGGGTCGCGGCAATGTCGTGCAGCGGCTGCGTGTGCGGCCCGCTGAGATCGACCAGAATCAGATCGGCCCGCCGCCCGGGGGCGAGCGCACCGATCCGGTCGCCGAGCCCGATGGCCGGCGCGCTCTGGGCGGTCGCGTGATCGAGCGCCTGGCGGGCGGTCAGCCAGGTCGGGTCGTTCTCCACGGACTTCTGTACGAGCGCGGTGAGCGCCATGCTCTCCCACACATCGAGCGTGTTGTTCGACGCGGCCCCGTCGGTGGCGAGTCCGACCGGAATCCCCGCGGCGGCCAGCGCCCGGAGCGGCGTGGTGTCCCAGCCGAACTTGAGATACCCCCGGGGCGCAGTGGCCACCGCGATCCGCCCGGCGCCCCGCTGCAGCACCGCCAGATCCTTCTCGGTGATCCCGGTCCCGTGCGCGATGAGCAGATCCACGTCCAGCAGTCCGGTCCGCTCGAGCACCTCGATGGGTGTACGCCCGTACCGTTCAAGGCTGTTCTCCGTCTGCGTCCTGTTCTCGGCCGCGTGAATGTGCACCAGCAGCCCATGCTGCCGGGCCAGCTGAGCGGTCACCGCCAGATCGGCGTCGTCGACGGTGTACGGCGCATGGGGAGCGAGCGAGGTACTGATCCGCCCGTGTGCCGCCCCCCGCATCCGCAGCGCGAAGTCGAGTGACCGCTCCCGCCCCTCGGCGCCCTGACTGGAGAAGTAGGCCAAGCCGAGATTGGCCCGCAGCCCGCTCTCCACCACGGCTGCGGCCACCTTGTCCATCGAGAAGTAGTGGTCGGCGAAGGCGGTGACCCCGCCCCGGATCATCTCGGCACACGCCAGCCGCGCCCCGAGCTCCACGACATGCTCGGTCAGGTTGGACTCGATGGGCCAGATCCAGTCGTTGAACCACTGCTCGACGGGCATGTCCTCGGCGATCCCGCGCAGGGCGACCATCGGCGAGTGGGTATGGCAGTTGATCAGCCCCGGCATGGCGAGCTGCCCACGCCCGTCGATCCGCTCGACGGCGGGGAGCCCGGCCACGGCACGCTCGGAGGTGACGGCCTCGATGAGCCGGCCGCGTACCACGACGGCGGCGTCCTGGAGGAAGCCGATCCCCGTCTCTTCGTCGTGTACGAGGGCGATGCACCCGTCAATGACCAGATCCGCGGGCCGCTCGGCGTCCGCAGCAACCATGTGGTCCTCCTCCTGACGTCCTCGGGCTCCCAGTCTGTCGGTCCGGCTCTGCCCGCGGACACATCGAGGGATGCGCTCGTGTGGGTGGTTTCTGGACGAATTCGGCGTCCCGGCGCACTGTTTCGTGGCCCCCTTGGTGGCGTCGCGACGCACGTGGCAGCCGCCCTGCGGCCCCCGATGGAAGGACCCGCTCCCGTGCCCACCTTGAAGCAGCGCACTCTCCTTGCCGCCGCCGGTGCCACCGTCGCCGTACTGGCAGTGGGTGCGCCCGCCTCCACCGCCGCGCTCGGCGGTGAACACGCGAAGGCACCCAGGGCCGTGTCCGCTGCGGCGCGTGGGGCGGCGTACATCGAGACGCGGCTGTTCTTCGGTACGGAGCGTCCCGACGGCGGCCCCGATGTGACCGACCGGGAGTTCATGGCGTTCATCGACCGGAGTGTCACGCCGGGTTTCCCGTCCGGGCTGACAGTCCAGGACGGCCGCGGACAGTGGCGGGACTCCAACGGCACCATCGAACGGGAGCGTTCGTACGAGCTGATCCTGCTCTACCCGGCCGCGGAGGCACACGTGCGCGACCCGCAGATCGAGCGGATCCGCGAGGCCTACGTCGCGGCGTACGCACAGGACTCGGTGGCCCGGCTGGACGAGCCGACGCTCGCCGACTTCTGAGAGCGCGGCCTTCCTGCGCGGCCGCCTGATGAGCGCCCCGGCTCAGTAGCGCACGGGCAGGGAGAGCAGACCACGGGCACGCAGCGAAGGCCGCCACCGCAGTTCGCCGTACGGGACGTCGAGATCCAGCCGTGGAAACCTCTCCAGCAGCGCGGCCAGCGCGATCTCCGTCTCCATCCGGGCCAGGGGGGCGCCCAGGCAGTAGTGGATGCCATGGCCGAGCGCGAGATGGCCGGTGGCGTCGCGGCCGATGTCGAGGCGGTCGGGGTCGGTGAAACGCTGCGGATCGCGGTGGGCGGCCGCGAGTGAGAGCAGGACGGTCTCACCCGCCGGGATCGTGACGCCACCGATGGTGATGTCCTCGACGGGGAAGCGGCGGATGGCCAGCGGGGCTGGGCCGTCGTAACGGGCGAACTCTTCGACGGCGCCGCCCAGTCGGCCAGGGTCGGCGCGGAGCGCGGCCAGTTGGTCGGGGTGGCTGAGCAGGGCCAGGGTGGCGTTGCCGATGAGGTGGACGGTGTTCTCGTATCCACCGAACAGGATGACGAAGGCCAGGGACATGAGCTCGTCCTCGCTCAGCCGGTCTTCCTCGTCGCGTACCGCGATCATGGCGGAGAGCAGGTCGTCGGCCGGCTCGGCGCGCTTGCGGGCGATGAGCTCGGTGAAGAACGCCAGCATGGCACCGACCGCTTCCTTCGCCCGTGACGGCTCCGCAGGGTCCGGGGCAACAAGGGCGTCGGTCCACGCCCGGAAATCGCGCCGGTCTTCAGGGGCCACGCCGAGCAGATCACAGATGACGTTGATCGGCAGAGGCGCGGCGTACGAGGCGATCAGGTCGGCGCGTCCGTGCGGGGCGATGGCGTCCAGCAGCTGATCGGCTGTTTTCCGGATCGGCTCGCGCAGCTGCGCGACGCGACGCGGGGTGAACGCCTGGGACACCAGACGCCGGATGCGGGTGTGGTCCGGCGGGTCCATGTTGAGCAGATTCGCGTCCAGCGCCGGCGGCAGCGCCATCCCCCGGTAGCCGCCGGGTGCCGCGTTGCGCTTGTCCAGGGAGAGCCGGGGATCGGCGAGTGCCTGGCGTACGTCGTCGTAGCGGGTGACCAGCCAGGCCGGCAGCCCGTCCGTCCCAGCGATGCGGTGTACGGGCCCGGCCTCGCGGAGCCGCGCGTACACGACGTAGGGGTCGGCCATCAGCTCGCTCGTCGGATCTTGGAGTGCCATGACTCCACCCTAGACAGAGGCGAGCAACACAGGCTCGGTCAGGCGAAGTTCTCGCTGAGGTAGCGGGTAAGGGCGTCGCTGGTACGGGACAGCTCGGCGGCCTGCTCGGAAACGCTGTCGCGGATCTCGCGGATCTTCGCCAGCAGTGTGGGGCAGACCTCGGGCTGCCGTCCCGCCGCGCCTTCGCAGGGCAGGATGTCGCGGATCTTGTCAGTCGGCAGTCCGATGGCCAGCAGCGCACGGATGCGGAGGACCACTTCGGGTGCTTCAGGACCGTAGTCGCGATACCCATTGGCCCGGCGTTCGGACGTGAGGATGCCCTGCTGCTCGTAGTAGCGCAGCGAGCGGGTGCTGACGCCGGTCGCTCGACTCAACTCGCCGATCGTCATGCTTCTCCACTCGCAGTCGCTTACCGCTCGGACGCTTCCTTGACCTTGACACTGATGTCAAAGTTTAGCGTCGGCGCATGAGCACTCGTTCTCCCCGATTTCCTGCCTTCTCATGGTCCACCGATGACATGCCCGACCTGGCCGGACGTACCGCCGTCGTCACTGGCGCCGCAAGCGGTCTCGGACTGGCGATCACAAGAGCGCTTGTCGCCCACGGCGCACGAGTCGTCATGGCGGTGAGGAACACAGCCAAGGCCGAACTCGTGCGCGCCGAACTGCCCCAGGGTCCGGGTGAAGCGGTGGTGATGGAACTCGACCTGCTCGACCTGGCCTCGGTGCGCCGGTTCACGGCCGCGTTGCACGACCGGTTCACGGCGGTCGACCTGCTGATCGAGAACGCCGGGATCAGCAGCCAGTCGCTCACGTTGAGCGCCGAGGGCGTGGAGAGCCAGTTCGCGACGAACCACCTGGGCCACTTCGCGCTGACCGGTCTGCTGCTGGATCTGCTCGGCAAAGGCCATGATCCGCGGATCGTCGTCGTCGCGTCCGCGCTGTATACGAGCGCCGACTTGGACCTGGACCGTCTCGACGGTAGTGGCACCTACTCACCGGGCCGGGCCTACAACCGCTCGAAGCTCGCCAACGTACTCTTCGGCCGCGAACTCCAAAGTCGCCTGCAAGCGACTGGCTCCACGGTCAGAAGCTTCGTCGCCCACCCGGGCATGGCGAAGACACCGCTGCACACCACCTACCCCTCACCCGCGCTGCGGCTCGTGACGAAAACGGTGGCGGCGCTGATCGGACGGCCCGCAGAACAAGCTGTCGTTCCGATCCTCTACGCCGCCACCTGCCCCGACGCGGTGCCGGACAGCTTCTACGGCCCGACCGGCCCCAAGCTCCACGCGCGCGTGCAGCGCGCGGCGTTCACCGGCCCAGGCCTCGACCACGACACAGCCTGGGCCCTATGGGAGAAATCACAACAACTCGCCGGTGTCCACTACCTCAACGGCTGAGCGGCAGGACCCCCGTCCTCCTGGACGGTTCACGGGCGGGCGGCGCAAGCGACGGCGCCCGCCGTATTCCGGCCCCGCAATGGGCAGTTCTCCCCCATGACGGATCGCCCACTGCTCCTTCTGGACGTCGACGGCCCCCTCAACCCGTACGCGGCCCGCCTCCCCCGCCTGCGCGGCTACGCGACACACCGCCTGCACCCCTCGTACTGGCTGACACGTACGGATCTGCGGCGCGCCCCTCGACCACGAGGCGATCGTCATCGACCGGCGGATCGCGATCCTCGCCGGAACACCGGCCGACGGAACACGGACCTACACGGTGGTACGGGCCCCGGCCGTCGTCGACGGCGTCAGGTCGCTGTTCCGTGCGGCCTGGGAGAACGCCACCGACCTGGCCGACTTCCGGCACAGGCGGCCGCACGCACTGGGCGACGAGGCGCGCCGGATCCTGCGGATGCTCAGCGAAGGACACACCGACGAGACCGCGTCGCGCCAACTCGGCATGTCTCTGCGGACCTACCGCCGACGTGTCGCCGAACTCATGGCGCTCCTTGGCGCCACATCCCGTTTCCAGGCCGGCATCCGCGCCCGGGAGTTCGACAGCGGGATCTGACGCCACGGGCTGGTGCCGATGCGGGCCCGGCCACCCGCGCTGTGGTGGGTTCGCCGGGTCCGCCCAGGCTGCTGCGGCTGTTCGTCACCTGCCCAGCAGCGCCGTGAGTGCGCCCACCGGGTCGGCGTCGGGGGTGCCGCGGGGCCACCAGTCCTCGCGGTCCGGGTCCGACTCATAGCCGTACCAGAGGCCGTCGCGGCCGAAGCGGAGCTGGAGGGAGCTCGTGGAGAGGTGGTTGTGCCAGGGGCGGAAGTGCGGAAAGTCCGCTGCGATGAGGGCGGGGCGGGCGCGGTCGAACGGCCCCGCGGGCGGGTCCCAGGGCTCTTCGAGTACGGCGAGGGCCGCGAGGCCGCCCTGCCGCCAGGCGGCCACCGCGCGGGCCAGGTCGGTGGGGGTGCGGTCGGTGGCGGCGGCGAGATCGCGGTAGAGGGCACGGGTGGAGGCCGTCAGACCGGAGCCGGGGTGGGCTGCGGCCAGGCGGACCGCGTCCTGCCAGCGGGTCAGCCGGGCGGTGGGGTCGGCGCCTGTGGTGAGGAGGGTGTGGGCACGCGAGGCCGCCTCGGTGGCGAGGAGGTCCAGGGCAAGAGGGTCGGGCGCGCCGGTCAGTTGGGGATAGGCCGGTGGGCGGCCCGGATGGGCGGGCGCGGGGAACGGGGGCGGCAGGGCCGGGAGCGAGCGCGGGGCGAGCGCCTCGCCGGCCGGGACAGTCGGCACGGGCGCGGCGGTCGCGGCGCCGGCGCGCTCGGCCGCCGACCGGGTGGCGTTGCGATGGGAGAGGTCGGCGAGGATTTCGCGCTCGCCGCGGCCGCGCAGCAGAAAGAGCGCGAACGGGTCCTCGTCGAGCAGCCTGGCCGTCTGGTAGCAGAGAGCGGCCGCGTGCTTGCAGGGGTAACCGTCGTCCGGGCAGGAGCAGTCGGGGATCAGGTCGCCGGGCGTGGGCAGCAGGTCCGCCACGGTCGCAAGCGCGTGCGGCACGTCCTTGTCGAGCAGCGCGGCGATATGGTCGGGACGGGCCGCCGCCGCGGCCAGGAAGTCGTCCCAGTCGTCGTCGCCGAGGGTCCGGAGCCGGATCTCCGTACGGTACGGGCGCGGTCTGCTGCCGTGGACGTACGCCATGACCCGCCCGGGCGTGACGGTGATCGCGTCGACATGGCCACGGGCCGCATACGCGCGCCCCCGGGCGAGCCGGGCCCGGTCCAGCGCGGTGTCCTCCAGTGCCTCCACCCAGGCGTTGCCCCACCAGCTGGAGGCGAACTCCTCGCCGCCCAGGGGCTCCAGGGCGGGGAACGTCCGCCGGCGGTCGTCGTGGCGGGGACGGGTGGGTTGGGAGCGCGGGGTCATGACGGCCTCCGCAGCGAGACGAGGTCGGCCAGCTCACGGTCGGTCAGCTCGGTCAGGGCGGCCTCGCCGGAGCCGAGGACCGCGTCGGCCAACGCCTGCTTGGACGCGAGCATTTCGGCGATCCGGTCCTCCACCGTGCCCTCCGCGATCAGCCGGTGGACCTGCACCGGCTGCGTCTGGCCGATGCGGTACGCCCGGTCCGTCGCCTGTTCCTCGACCGCCGGGTTCCACCAGCGGTCGAAGTGGATCACATGGCCGGCCCGGGTCAGATTCAGACCTGTGCCGGCGGCTTTGAGGGAGAGGATGAAGACCGGGATCTCGCCGGACTGGAAGCGGTCCACCATGCGTTCGCGCTCCGCCACGGGGGTGCCGCCGTGCAGGAGCTGGGACGGGATCGCCCGGGATGTGAGGTGCGCCGACAGCAGGCGGGCCATGGAGACGTACTGGGTGAAGATCAGGACCGAGCCGTCCTCGGACAGGATCGTCTCCACGAGCTCGTCGAGGAGGGCCAGTTTGCCGGAGCGGCCCGCCAGCCGGACGGCGCCGGCGCCTGCCGCGGCGCCGTGCTCTTTCCGGCTGTGCTCCTTCAAGCTGTGCTCGTTCAAGCTGTGCTCTTTCAAATACTGCGCGGGATGGTTGCAGATCTGCTTGAGCCCGGTCAGCAGCTTCATCACCAGGCCGCGTCGCGCGATGCCCTCCGCCCCCTCGATCGCCGCCATCGTCTCCCGTACGACCGCCTCGTACAGCGACGCCTGTTCGCGGGTGAGGGCCACGGGGTGGTCGGACTCCGTCTTCGGCGGCAGCTCGGGCACGATGCCGGGATCTGACTTCTTCCGGCGCAGGAGGAAGGGGCGGACCAGCCGGGCCAGCCGCTCGACCGCGTCCTCGTCCTCGCCGTTCTCCACCAGGCGCGCGTGGCGGGAACGGAAGGCCTTCAGCGGGCCGAGCAGTCCCGGCGTCGTCCAGTCCAGCAGAGCCCACAGTTCGGAGAGGTTGTTCTCCACGGGGGTGCCGGTCAGCGCGACCCGGGCGGGGGTGGGGATGGTGCGCAGAGCCTTGGCCGTCGCCGAGAACGGGTTCTTGACGTGCTGCGCCTCGTCGGCGACGACCATCCCCCAGGTGTGCGCGGCAAGTCGGTCCGCACTCGTGCGCATGGTGCCGTACGTGGTGAGGACGAAGCCACCGTCCAGCTCGGGCAGGGTGCGGTCGGCGCCGTGGAAGCGGCGCACCGGCACGTCGGGGGCGAAGCGGGCGATCTCCCGCTGCCAGTTGCCCAGCAGCGAGGCCGGGCAGACGACCAGTGTCGGGGCCTCGCGGTCGCGGTGGAGGTGCAGGGCGATCACCGTGACCGTCTTGCCGAGGCCCATGTCGTCGGCCAGGCAGCCGCCGAGCCCGAGCGAGGTCATCAGGTCCAGCCAGGCGAGGCCCCGCAGCTGGTAGTCCCGCAGGGTGGCGGCCAGCCCCGCCGGGGGTGCGACGGGGGCCGAGGCCGCTGTGAGCCGGTCACGCAGGCTCGCCAGCGCGCCGGTCGGCACCGCCTCCACCGTCTCGCCGTTCACCTCGGCCGTGCCGGTCAGGGCCACGGCCAGCGCGTCGACCGGCTGCAACAGCCCCAGTTCCCGCTTGCGCGCCTTGCGTACGAGATCGGGGTCGACCACCACCCACTGGTCCCGCAGCCGCACGATCGGGCGGTGCGACTCGGCCAGCGCGTCCATCTCGCGCTCGGTCAGCGGTTCGCCGTCGAGCGCCAACTGCCAGTTGAACTTGAGCAGTTCCGCGCTGTCGAAGAACGGGGTGCCGTCCGTCGCCGAGCCGGGCGCCGACCGCACGACGGCGGCGGCCGAGAGCGTACGCGCCAGCTCCTTCGGCCAGTGCACGGCCACTCCGGCGGCGGCCAGCCGCGCCGCCCCCGGCCCGAGCAGTTCGTACAACTCGTCCTCGGTGAGCGGCAGCACATCGGGCGCCTCCCGCTCGAGCAGCCGGGCCAGCGGCGGCCAGACCCGGGCCGCGCGGCGCAGCGCAAGCACCGCGTCGATCCGGGCGCGCGGCCCGAAGTCCTCGTCCCCGTCCCCCGCCCACAGCCGGGCCGCGTCGATCACGAGCGTCGGGTCGGCCAGGCTGTGCACCTGGACGACTGCCGCGCCGGCACTTCGCTCCGCACCGTCCTCCTCCGCCATGTCGAAGAGCTCGTACGCGGACAGGTCGAGGCGCAGCGAGACCCGCACCCCCGCGTCCATGCCCGCCGCGGCCTCCGCGGCCCACTCGCGCGCCCCTGGCAGATGCTGGGCGCCCGCGGCCGCGAACGGCGCCCCCGCGGCATACGCGGCGGCGGGCGTGCGGGGCAGCGTGTCGGCCACCGCGTCGAAGAAGGACCGCACCAGCGCCTCGGGGTCGGGCAGCCGCAGCGGCCGCAGCCCTGGGACCGGGGCGGCATGCGCCTCGTACGGCATGGCTGCGGCGACGGCCCGCAGCTGGGCGATGTCGTCCGCGTCCAGCGGGCCCGCGCGCCAGGCGTCATGGTCGGTCGCGGTCAGCCCGGGCAGCAGTCGGCCGCGCGCCGCCAGGTGGAGAGCGTGCAGCGCTGCCGCCCCCCAGCAGGCCGCTGCGGGGTGCGCGGCCGGGTCGTGACGGGCGCGGGTCAGCAGCGGCAGGGCCTCGGAGACCGGCAGCAGCACGGCGGGCACGGCGCGGCTGCGGATGCCGGTGCCATGGCGGTACACGACGGTGAGCTCACCGGTCGCATCAGGTGACCGCTCTCCGGTCGCATCCAGTGACCGGTCGCCGTCCGGGTCCCAGAAGGCGACCTTGCCCTCGCGCGGGAGGGCGGCCGGGACGAAGACCGCGGCACAGGTGTGCAGCGCCTCCCACGGCATGGGTCACCTCCTCCCGTCGATCGCGTACGAACCGTGGCGTACGAACCACTGGAACCACGACCTTACGGGTGGGGTCTGACAATGGGCTCCGGTGACAGCCCTCGCGGGTCCGCCACCGCCCTGGCCGCGTCGTACGGAGCCCAGCCCGGGACCCGCGTCGGGGGCAGACACCACCCACGGGCTCCGGCTCGACGGCCGCCCCCGGCGCTCCACCGCCTGCTCGGCAGGCTCGGCAGGCTCGGCAGGCTCGGCAGGCTCGGCAGGCAGCTCAGGCTGCGGGCGGCAACGGCACCACCGGCGGCGGCTCCTCGGCCGTCCTCCGGCCCACCGCCTGCTCGGCAGCCGGACCCTCCGCGGGCTCCTCGACGGCCGCATCGGCGGGCGCCCCCGCCACCGTCGGGTCCACGCCTGCCGGCACGGCCGGGGCCACGCCCGGCTCCAGGGCCGGTTCCTTGGGACGGGCCAGTTCCTCGGGCCGCGACTCGCCCTGCACGCCCTGCTCGCCCCGCGCCGACTGCGCGCCCTGCACCGACTGCGTCGGCTGTTGCCCCGCGGGCTGCTGGGCCCGCTCCAGGAAGCGGAGCAGTTCCACCGGGAACGGCAGCACCAGCGTGGAGTTCTTCTCCGCCGCGACCGCGACCACGGTCTGCAGCAACCGCAGTTGCAGCGCCGCGGGCTCCTTGGACATCACGCCGGCAGCCTCGGCCAGCTTCTTCGACGCCTGCAGCTCCGCGTCCGCGTTGATGACCCGGGCCCGCCGCTCACGGTCCGCCTCGGCCTGCCGCGCCATCGACCGCTTCATGGCCTCGGGCAGGGACACATCCTTGATCTCCACCCGGTCGATCTGCACACCCCACCCGATCGCCGGACTGTCGATCATCAACTCCAGCCCCTGATTGAGCTTTTCGCGGTTCGACAGCAGATCGTCCAGATCGCTCTTGCCGATGATCGACCGCAGCGACGTCTGCGCCATCTGCGAGACCGCGAAGCGATAGTCCTCCACCTCGATGATCGCGTTCGCCGCGTCGATCACCCGGAAGTAGACGACCGCGTCGACGCGCACCGTGACGTTGTCCCGGGTGATGCCCTCCTGGGCCGGCACGGGCATGGTCACGATCTGCATGTTCACCTTCCGCAGCCGGTCCACGGCCGGAATGATCATGGTGAAACCGGGGCCCCGGATGCCGCCGCGCAGCCGCCCGAGGCGGAAGACCACACCCCGCTCGTACTGCTTGACCACCTTGGCGGCCGCCATCGTGTACACCACAACGGCAGACGCGGCCCCTATGCCCGCAACCACCAGCTCTTCGACCATCGGGCACCCCCTACCGTCCGAGCCGGATACCAATTACCACGGTATGCCCGATATACCCCGCCGGTCGAGCCTCAAGCCTCGCCGGCACCCGGCACCCCGCACCCGCCCGCGACCGCGACCGCGACCGGGCGGAACGCGGCAAGACCGCCCCCTCTCGCCGGGGGCGGTCTCTCCCGGACCAGGCGCATCTGGTGCGGCGGCCCCTAGAGGCGCTTGCGTACGAGCGCGACGAGCTCGGCCGTGTGGTTGCGGCGCACCCAGGCGATCCCGCCGAAGATCACGAACAGGATCACGGGTGTGATCGCGTACTGACCGTCGAAGACGGTCAGCTGCGTGATGAAGGCGCCGATCATCAGGCCCATGAAGGCAAGCGCCGAGAGTCCGGAGAGAATGGGGATCACCAGCGCGATCGCACCGGCCAGCTCCAGGCCGCCCGTCAGATACATGAACCAGTCGCCGAAGCCGATCTTGTCGAAGCTCTCCGCCGCGGACGAGTGGGCGACAAGCTTGGGTCCGGCGCTCGCGATGGCCATGAACAGCGCGAGCACGATCTGGAGGGTGCGCACCGCGAGATGCGAGCGGCGGCCCAGCGTGGTTCCGGTAGCGGTGACGGCAGCGGCGTTGGCGGTGTCGGCGGCGGTCGTTGCGGACATGGTGGTCTCCTCCGGTATGCGTTCCTCGGTGCTTTCGGAGAGGTAGACCGGGACGTGGCCCGGGACTCATCGCGGTCCCGGGCCCCAATTTCAGCTTCTTGCGCCCAGCGGCAGGCGCCCGTACCCCGGCCTACAACTCGAACCAGCCGTGCCCGCAGTACCAGTGGCGGCCCGCCCGCAGATGGTCGCCGATCGCCCGCTCCAGCGTGGTGCGGCCAGGCAGCGCATCCAGCGGTAGCTCCGGATCGCCGAACACAAAGGCGACCGGATCGCCGTCGGCGGCCTCCTTCTTCTCGTATCCGATCCGGAAGCGTTCCTGGAAGCGGACGATATTGGAGTCGTTCGGCAGATACCCGGCGAGCTGCGGGTCGAGCAGCCAGGAATGGCACATGGCGACCCGGTACGTCTCCTCGGGAAAGTGGCGCGCGAAGAACTCCCTGGCCAGTGCCAGCGAGCGGTCGCATGCCTGGGGCGTGATCGGCCCGAGGAAGTCGGGGACATGTATGTCGAGGGCGAAGTCCTCGGACCCGAGCGGCAGTCCGGCCGCCCGTACGGCCTCACCGGTCCGCCCGCCCAGCCGGGAACGCTGGAACTGCAGCCGTCCCAACTGGTAGAGCTCGCCCCGGAAGTGCAGCCCGAGCCAGCCCGGAATCAGCAGCCCGCCCGTGCCCCGGCGCCTGCGGTGCACGGCCATCTGCCGGCCGAGGTCGGCGAGCGTACGCCGTGATACGTGGTCCTGTACGGAACGCTCCCGGTGGTACGCCCGTACATACGGCAGCGCCGCGACGAAGACGTAGACCGGGAACAGGCGGCCCAGGGCGCCCGAGTCCTCGGGCATCCGCGGCAGTTCCCCGCTGCCGTCGGTCTTCCCGATGTCCTGAACCAGCTCCTGGACACCCTTCTCCAGCAGCCGGCGCAGCCCGGGGTCGGCCGCCAGCGGGGCGCGCAGCGCAAGGAGTTCATTGATGTCCTCGTGCGGCACCGCCAGATCCAGCAGCGTCCCGGCCAGCTCGTCCGCTTCCGGCAGCTCCACCAACGCGGTTGTCACCAGCGACTCCTCCGGTACGTGGGGAACGGGTGCATCCTGGAGTAGGAGAGGGGATCGCCATGCGCACTGGGAGTGAACCGACGACTGCACGCAGTCCCCTGCGGCTGCGGTTCTGGCTGAGTGTATGGGGGCTGATCTGGGCCGCGGCGGGTACGGCAGGCTTCGCCCTCGCGGCGCGGCCCGGCTGGGCGGCCGTGTGCGGGGCGCTGATGCTGATCGTCACGGTCGATCTGTTCATGGTCCTGCGCCATATCCGCCAGGGCCCGCACTTCCAGCCCGGCCCGGATGTCCCGCCGTACGATCCGGTCCGCGGCAGCGGCCGCCCGCGGCACGGTCATTAGACGTGGTCAACGGTCATGAGGGGGTGCCGCGAGGGCATCTCGCGCCTCACGCCTCCGCGTCGAAACGCGCGGCCTTCAGATACTCCGGCTTCGGGTCCAGCGCCGCCGCCAGGCGGAAGTGCCGCCTGGCATGTTCGGGGCGGCCGGACCGCTCGAAGGTGCGGGCGAGCGCGAAATGGGCGAAGGCATTGTCCGGCTCGCGCTCCAGGACCAGCTCGAACTCGAGCTCGGCCGGGCGCAGTTGGGCGGCGGCGAAGAAGGCGCGAGCACGCAGCAGCCGGGCCGCGGTGTTCTCGGGGTGGGCGGCGATGACCGAGTCCAGCAGCTTCACGGCACCGCGCGGGTCCCTCGCGGCGAGCAGCTGCTCCGCCGCGCGGTAGTCGATGATGTGCGTTTCCGGATTGCTATGGGGCACGGTCGCATCCTTCCCCTCGCTCCACGGTTCCAACACCGGTTACGGCAGTCGGTATTCCGATCAGCAGTCGGTATTCCAATCAAAGGACGAGCCCTCCGCGGGCACCGGCTTCCTCGACCGCGCGGCGCGGAGCATCAGCTCCCGCCCGACTCCGCGGCGGCGCGCCGGCTCAGCTCCGCCCAGACCTTGCGTACCTGCGGCTCGAGCTGCTCAAGCGGCCCGTCGTTGTCGATGACAAGATCGGCGATCGCACGCCGCTGCTCGCGCGTGGCCTGTGCGGCCATCCGGGCACGTGCCTCGGACTCCGCCATTCCACGCAGCCCCACCAGCCGGTCCAGCTGAGTCCCGGGCGACGCGTCGACGACGACCACCAGGTCGTAGAGCCCGGCCAGGTTGTTCTCGGTGAGCAGCGGTACGTCGTGGATGACGACGGCGTCCGGCCCGGCCGCCGCCTCCAGTTCCCTGGAGCGGGCTCCGACCAGCGGGTGGACGATCGCATTGAGCGTCGCCAGGCGCTCGGGGTCGGCGAACACGATCGAGCCGAGCTTCGGCCGGTCCAGGGTGCCCTCGGGGGTCAGGACCTCGGGGCCGAAGGCCTCGAGGAGGGCCGCGAGCCCGGGTGTGCCGGGCTCCACGACCTCGCGAGCGATCTTGTCGGCATCGATCAGCACAGCTCCGTACGACGCGAGGAGACGGGAGACTTCGCTCTTGCCGGCGCCGATTCCGCCGGTCAGGCCCACCTTCAGCATGGCCCGCAGCCTACGCGAGCACTCTTTTGCGGCACCCTCCCGGTTGCACTCCCTACGCCTCGCCCTCCCGCTCGGCGAGGAAGCGCTCGAATTCCTGGCCGAGCTCGTCCGCGGACGGCAGGTCCATCGGCTCCGCGACCAGACTGCCCCTGGTCTCGGCGCCGGCCACCGCGTCGTACTGGTGCTCAAGCCCCTGCACCAGCGACACCAGCTCCTCGTCGCCCTCGCCGATCTGCCGCTCGATCTCGGTCTGGGTGCGGTGTGCCTCCGTACGCAGGTTGTGCGCGATGCCCGGCAGCACCAGACCCGTCGCGGCCGTGATCGCCTCGAGAGCGGTCAGCGCGGCATCCGGGTAGGAGGAGCGGGCAACATAGTGCGGTACGTGCGCGGCGACACCCAGGACGTCGTGGCCCGACTCCATCAGCCGGTACTCGACCAGCGACTCGGCGCTGCCCGGCACCTGAGCCTCGTCGAAGGGGCTGCGGTGGCCCGGCATCAGGTCCGTGCGGTTGCCGTGCGGGGTGAGGCCCACGGGACGGGTGTGCGGGACGCCCATCGGGATGCCGTGGAAGTTGACCGAGAGCCGGACGCCGAGCCGTTCGACGATCTGACCGACCGCGGCCGCGAAGCGCTCCCACTCCACGTCCGGCTCGGGGCCCGACAGCAGCAGGAAGGGCGCGCCGGTGGCGTCCTGGACGAGCCGGACGTCGATGCTGGGCGTCTCGTACGCGGTCCAGCGGTCGCGCCGGAAGGTCAGCAGCGGGCGGCGGGCCCGGTAGTCCACAAGCCTGTCGTGGTCGAAGCGGGCCACCACCTGGTGGGGCAGCGAGTCCAGCACACTGTCGACGATCTGCTCGCCGGCCTCACCCGCGTCGATGTATCCCTCGAAGTGGTACAGCATGACCAGTCCGGCCGACTCCTGCGCGAGCGCCATGTCGACGACGGCGAGGCCCTTCGGCTCCCATTCGTACAAACCCTGCGGATCAGGCACGATTACCGCTCCTCCTCGTGTTCATAGGGAAGAACGTCCGGTGACTGACAGGCATTCCCGCCGTACGGAGATGAACACCACGTAAGCAAGGCCCAGTTCACCTCGGCGGGTGCACCGCGAACCGGTCCAGACCTTGACACGCCCCCCTGAGACCACCCTGGAAGAAACAAGTAAGGCCCGCTCCCCAGGGGGAGCGGGCCTTACTTTCAGCTAGCTGTCAGCTGTGGAGGCAGAGCGTCAGCTCTGGCCACCCGCCAGCTTCTCGCGCAGCGCCGCCAGGGCCTCGTCCGACGCCAGGGCGCCGGAGTTGTCGTCCGACTCCGAGGAGTACGAACCGCCACCACCGGCGGGCGCAGCGGCCGGAGCGGCGGTGCCACCCTCGGCAGCGGCGGCCTCGTCGGCCTCGCGGGACTTGATGACCTGGGCCTGGTGCTGCTCGAAGCGCTGCTGCGCCTCGGCGTACTGGCCCTCCCACGCCTCGCGCTGGGTCTCGAAGCCCTCGAGCCAGTCGTTGGTCTCGGGGTCGAAGCCCTCGGGGTAGATGTAGTTGCCCTGGTCGTCGTACGACGCGGCCATGCCGTACAGGGTCGGGTCGAACTCGACCGAGGCCGGGTCGGCACCGAAGGACTCGTTGGCCTGCTTCAGCGAGAGGCTGATGCGACGACGCTCGAGGTCGATGTCGATGACCTTGACGAAGATCTCGTCGTTGACCTGGACGACCTGCTCCGGGATCTCCACGTGGCGCTCGGCCAGCTCGGAGATGTGGACCAGACCCTCGATGCCCTCGTCGACGCGCACGAACGCACCGAACGGAACGAGCTTGGTGACCTTACCCGGGACAACCTGACCGATCTGGTGGGTCCGGGCGAACTGCTGCCACGGGTCTTCCTGCGTCGCCTTGAGCGACAGCGAGACACGCTCGCGGTCCATGTCGACGTCGAGAACCTCGACGGTGACCTCCTGGCCGACCTCGACAACCTCGGAGGGGTGGTCGATGTGCTTCCAGGAGAGCTCGGAGACGTGGACGAGACCGTCGACGCCACCCAGGTCCACGAAGGCACCGAAGTTGACGATCGAGGAAACGACGCCGGAGCGGACCTGACCCTTCTGCAGGGTGGTAAGGAACGTCTGGCGGACCTCGGACTGGGTCTGCTCGAGCCAGGCACGGCGGGACAGGACCACGTTGTTGCGGTTCTTGTCCAGCTCGATGATCTTCGCCTCGAGCTCCTTGCCCACGTAGGGCTGGAGGTCGCGGACGCGGCGCATCTCGACGAGGGAAGCCGGCAGGAAGCCACGGAGGCCGATGTCGAGGATGAGACCACCCTTGACGACCTCGATGACGGTACCGGTGACGATGCCGTCCTCTTCCTTGATCTTCTCGATGGTGCCCCAGGCACGCTCGTACTGGGCGCGCTTCTTCGAGAGGATCAGGCGGCCTTCCTTGTCCTCCTTCTGGAGAACAAGGGCCTCGATCTCGTCGCCGACCTTGACGACCTCGTTCGGGTCGACGTCGTGCTTGATCGAGAGCTCGCGGCTCGGGATGACACCTTCGGTCTTGTAACCGATGTCGAGCAGGACCTCGTCCCGGTCGACCTTCACGATGACGCCGTCGACGATGTCGCCGTCGTTGAAGTACTTGATCGTCTCGTCGATCGCGGCGAGGAAGGCTTCCTCGTTACCGATGTCGTTGACCGCAACCTGCGGGGTGGTGGCGGTGGTCTCGGTGCTGCTCGTCATGTGGGAAAGGGCTCCGGTACGGACATTGAAGTCGTAGGTACTGCTACGCCGAGAGCCCGTATCGCAGCTGCAGAAGCCGGACAGCCTAGGAAGCGCCACCCAGAAGACGGGGGGCGCCTCGTGAACCGAGGGGACATACATACAGATGCGAGCGCGGCCTGCTCCGTCTGAGGCGCGCAGGCCCGCAGCGCAACTTGTAGCATACGGGGGCAGCCGGACACGGTCAATGCGCGAAGGCGCACACCCGGGGCGGAACGGCTCATACCCGGCACTAATAATGTTTGCCGAGGCCAAACCGGCCACCATTGGCCGCGCTGAACGCAAACTACAACGACGGTGGCGATGTTCCAAGATTTCGAGCCGGAAGCGACCCGACGTGATGCCGGGGACGCGGAGAGCAGCCATGCCAGCCGCGGCTGGTGGGACCGCAACGCCGATGAGTACCAGACGGAACACGGCGCGTTTCTCGGCGACGACCGCTTTGTCTGGGGGCCCGAGGGGCTCGACGAGTCGGACGCCGGCCTGCTGGGACCTGCCTCCTCACTCAAGGGGCTCGACGTCCTGGAGATCGGCGCGGGCGCGGCGCAGTGCTCCCGCTGGCTGGCCGCGCAGGGCGCTCGCCCGGTGGCGCTGGACCTCTCCCACCGTCAGCTCCAGCACGCGCTCCGGATCGGCGACGACATCCCGCTGGTCGAGGCCGACGCGGGAGCGCTGCCCTTTGGGGACGGCTCCTTCGACATCGCGTGCTCCGCGTACGGGGCGGTGCCCTTCGTCGCCGACCCGGTGCAGGTCTTCCGTGAGGTACGGCGCGTCCTGCGGCCGGGCGGGCGGTGGGTCTTCTCCGTCACGCACCCGATCCGGTGGGCGTTCCCCGACGAGCCGGGGCCCGAGGGTCTGTCGGTGGCGGCCTCGTACTTCGACCGCACTCCTTATGTCGAACAGGACGAGCAGGGGCGCGCCGTATATGTGGAGCACCACCGGACGATCGGCGACCGGGTGCGGGACGTGGTGGCGGGCGGTTTCCGGCTGGTGGATCTGGTCGAGCCGGAGTGGCCCGCCTGGAACAGCCAGGAGTGGGGCGGCTGGTCCCCGCTGCGCGGGCATCTGATCCCGGGAACGGCGATCTTCGTCTGCGAGCGGGACTGAGCCGGGTCTCTTGCGAGACTGGGGCCGTGATCCGCGACGACGCCCTCGGGGGCCTTCCTGTACGCAGCGCCGTACCCGCGCTGATGCGTGCTCTCGACGAGCACGGGTGCGCGGTGCTGTGCGCGCCGCCGGGGACCGGCAAGACGACGCTCGTACCGCTGGTGCTGTCCGGTCTGGTCGGCGGCGGTCCGCTGCGGCGCGTGGTGGTCGCCGAGCCGCGGCGGATCGCGGCGCGGGCGGCGGCCAGGCGGATGGCGTGGCTGCTCGGCGAGAGGGTCGGCGGGAAGATCGGCTTCACCGTGCGCGGCGAGCGGGCGGTGTCGGCGCAGACGGTCGTCGAGGTGGTCACCACGGGAGTGCTGCTGCAACGGCTGCAGCGCGACCAGGAGCTGGCCGGGGTCGATGTCGTCGTCCTCGACGAATGCCACGAACGGCATCTGGACGCGGACACGGTCGCCGCCTTCGTACTGGACGTAAGGGCGGCGCTGCGGCCAGAGCTGCGACTGGTGGCGGCATCGGCGACCACCGACGCCGAGGGCTGGGCACGGCTGCTCGGCGATGCGCCCGTGGTGGCGGCCGAGGGTGTCGCGCATCCGGTCGAGGTGGTGTGGGCGCCTCCCGCGCGCCCGGCGCGGCCGCCGCACGGGATGCGGGTCGATCCGGCCCTGCTCAGCCATGTGGCCGCAGTGGTGCGGCGTGCGCTGGCCGAGCGCACGGGCGATGTGCTGTGTTTTCTGCCCGGCGTCGGTGAAATCGGCCGGGTGGCGGGGCAGTTGAACGACGTCGACGCCGAGGTGCTTCAGGTGCACGGCCGGGCGCCCGCCGCGGTGCAGGACGCCGTGCTGTCCGGCGGTCCCGGCCGCCGGGTCGTGCTCGCGACCTCGGTGGCCGAGTCCTCGCTGACCGTGCCCGGTGTACGGGTGGTGGTGGACTCCGGTCTGGCCCGGGAGCCGCGCACCGATCACGCGCGGGGTCTGAGCGCGCTGACGACGGTACGGGCCGCGCAGGCGGCTGCCCGCCAGCGCGCGGGCCGGGCCGGCCGCGAAGCCCCCGGCGCCGTGTACCGCTGCTGGTCCGAGACGGAGGATGCGCGGCTGCCGCGGTTCCCCAACCCGGAGATCAAGGTCGCGGACCTGGCGGCGTTCGCGCTGCAGGCCGCCTGCTGGGGCGACCCGACGGCCGCGGGACTGGCGCTGCTCGACGCGCCCCCGGCCGGTGCGCTGGCCGCGGCGCGCTCGGTCCTCTCCGCGATCGGCGCGGTGGACGCGACGGGCCGGGCGACCGAGCGCGGCATACGGATGGCCCGGTTGGGTCTGCACCCCCGGCTGGCCAGGGCCCTGCTGGACGGCGCGCACGAGGTGGGCGCACGCCGGGCCGCCGAGGTGGTGGCCCTGCTCAGCGAGGAGCCGCCGCGGGAGTACGGCGACGACCTGGCCGCGGCGTGGCGCTCGGCGCGGCGGGGCGGTGACGGGTACGCGGGGCGGTGGCGGGCGGAGGCGGGGCGGCTGGCGTCGTCGCTGTCGTCCGTTCCCCACCCCGCCCCTTCCCGTAACGGGGGGCTTCGCCCCCGGACCCCCACTCCTCAGTCGCCGGACGGGCTTGAAAATCCGGACGACGCCGTCGCCGGGCTCGTCGCCGCGCTCGCCTTCCCCGAGCGGGTGGCCAGAGCCCGCGGCGAGGGGGCCTTCCTCATGGCCTCCGGGACCGGGGCGGAGCTCACCGCTGTGTCGCGGCTGCGCAGCGCGCCCTGGCTGGCCGTCGCCGTCGCGGACCGGCCCGCGCACGCCGCATCCGCGCGGGTGCGGCTCGCCGCCGTCATCGACGAGGAGACCGCTCGTGCCGCCGCCTCGCATCTGCTCGGCCAGGGCGACGAGGTGCACTGGGAGAACGGCGATGTCGTGGCCCGACAGGTGGAGCGGCTGGGCGCCGTCGAACTCTCCGTACGCGCCCTCAAGGACCCGGACCCCGCTCTTGTACGGGAAGCCCTGCTCGAAGGGCTTCGGCGCGAGGGGCTGGGACTGCTGCGCTGGACGCGGGAGGCGGAGGGCCTGCGCGAGCGGCTCGCCTTTCTGCACCGGGAGCTGGGCGCGCCCTGGCCCGATGTGTCGGACGCGGCGCTGCTCGACCGTACCGGGGAGTGGCTGGAACCCGAGCTGTCGCGGGCGCGCAGGCGGTCCGATCTCGGCCGCGTCCAGGCCGGCCAGGCCCTTCAGCGGCTGCTGCCGTGGGCGACGGGCGACGCGGTCCGGCTGGACGAACTGGCCCCGGAGCGCATCGAAGTGCCGAGTGGCTCCCGCATCCGCGTCGAGTACGGCGGGGAGCAGCCCGTTCTCGCGGTGAAGCTCCAGGAGCTGTTCGGCCTGCGCGAGACGCCCACGGTCTCGGGCGTGCCGGTGCTCGTCCATCTGCTCTCCCCCGCCGGGCGCCCCGCGGCCGTCACCGCGGACCTGGCGTCGTTCTGGCAGGACGGATACACGTCCGTACGGGCACAGTTGCGCGGCCGCTACCCCAAGCACCCCTGGCCGGAGGACCCTTCGACCGCGGAGCCCACCCGGCACACCAAGGCGCGTCCCGGCCGGGGCGACGACCCGGTCAGGCGCTGACGGGCTCGGGTTCGCGCTCCGCGGCGGGTGCCTGCGGCCGACGGCCGCGGGCCTCCAGCCACAGCGAGCCGGCGAGCAGGCCCGTGCCGAGGAGCAGGGAGCCCCACGGCAGATACGACGTCATCAGCAGCACCAGCTGCCGCTGGGACGTGACCAGATCGACGGTGTGGTCGATGTAGTCCGGGCGCATCTTCACATGGCCCGCGAAGGCGGTGACCTTGTCCCGGCCGCCCAGGAGCGAGCCGCCGCGCAGCTCCTCCTGGTGGATCTCCTCGCCGTTGACGGGTGCGCCGGTGACCGGGTCGACCCAGAACATCCGCTTGGTGGTGTACCAGCGCGTCGTGCCGGTCTGCTTCTCCAGCTTCGTCGCGTCGATCCCGGGGATGGGCATTTTCTTCGGGTACGGCACCTTGGTCCACGGGATCGTCTGCTCGAAGTAGTAGACGTCGAGCCCGCGGAACTTCTGCGTCCCCTTGTAGTGGATGGGCGCGGACGTACGGGCCTGGGCGTCGAAGTACCGGTAGTCCCGCTTTTCGGTGAGGAACGGCCACTTGAACTCGATGCCCTCGCGCCGTACCGCGTCGCCGTCCACCATCTCGCCGGTCGCGTGCACGGGCGCCTGGCTGTGGGCGTCGAAGATGTACCGCTCGGGGATCTGGGAGACCATCCTGCCGTCGGGGCCCTGGACGTAGGAGAGCGAGTCCCATACGACGACGTCGCGGCCCGCGCTGCGCTCGATCTTCTCGGACTCCGCCACATTGCCCTTGAGCGTCTGCACGATGGTGACCTTCTCGACCTGCTTCGCCTCCAGGGAGCCGTAGTCGAGAAGGGTCGCGGGCTTCGCCTCCAGGACCATCTCCTGATACTGGCTGGGCGGGATCTTCGCGAGGCGCGGGAAGGCATACCAGCGCAGCATCGGCGCGAGCGCGGCGAAGAAGACGGCGAAGGCGAGGAGAACGAGGCTCGCGCGGCGGCGCATGAGGGCGGCCCTCCTACTTCTTCGGGCCGGGGACGGTGGTCAGCAGCGGCTTGGGCGATGTCTGACCGGGCGGCGCGCCGATGGCCGTGATGGTGAGGACGAGGGCGAGTGCGGCGGCCAGCCCGATGGCGGCGGCGACGAGGGCGCGCATGCTCGGCCTCCCGGGGGCTCGGATCCGGCCGGATCTGATAGGGCGTCAGGGCTGGGGCACCGTAGCAATGGAGCCGCGAGATGAGAACACGTTGCACCGCCCCTCTGCCGACGAGCGGCAAAGGGGCGGTGCGCGAGCGCTGTGCTGCCCGGTCAGGCGGGCGGGGCGGCGACCTTCAGCTCGATGGTGAGGGTCGCGCCGCCCTCGGTGGTGAGGCGGAGCAGGAAGGTGCCCGTCTGGTCGTCCGCGAAGATCTTCGGGAGTTTCAGCACGCCGTTGGCATCGGTCTTCAGATCCGTGAGTGTGCGGATCGTCTTGCCTTCGGCATCCTTGAAGTAAGGGCCCTTGTCGTTCGGAGCCGGGTCGTCCGCTGACTTGATCATGGTGGCGGTGACCGCGACACCCGAGGCGATGGCGCCCTTGTAGGTGGCCTTGACCTCGACGGCGTCCGCGAACTCCGTGCCGGGGGCGGCCGTCAGGACCTTGTCTTCGGTCCGGGCGATCGCGTCGGCGGCGCGGGGGGTGACGGTAGCGGCGAAGCTGACAGGCGGCAGCGCGCGGCCGCCCTCCACCGTGGCCCGCACGGTGAACGCACCGGCCTTCTCACCGGCCTGCAGGGCGGGCGAGGCAACCGTCCCGTCTGCGCCGGTGCTCAGGACGACGCTCGCCTTCCCGCCGGTGAAGCGGGCCTCGGTGTCGCCGACGATCTCGAACCGGACGGGCTGCTGCGGGACGGTCCGCCCGGCGGCGTTCTTCACACGCACCGTGGGGCGCCCGGTGAACTGGCGGCCTGCCATGGCGGTCAGCTCGCCGGTGCCCACGTCCTCGATGCTGCTGACGGGGGACGGAGTCGGCGTGGGTGTCGGCGTGGGCGTCGGCGTAGGCGTCGGCTTGGTCGTGCCGCCACCGGGCTTCGGCGTGTTGGGCTTCGGGCCGGGGGTGACGGTGCCGCCCGGCTCCGGGGTGGGTGGGGCCGTGGGCGTGTGGCCCGGCACAGGGCCGGAGCCCGACTCGGAGTCGGCACTGTCGGGCCCATTGGTGATCGGCAGCACGCCGGTGCCGTCCGGGACCTCGTGCGTGCCGCGCTTGTAGTACTCGAACCAGGACAGGACCGTACGCAGATACTCCTGCGAGTGGTTGTAGCCGAGGATCGCCCGGTCCAGATCGGACCTGACCGCCAGATCACGGCCGTCGGCGCAGAGATAGCGCCCGGCGGCGAGTGCGGCGTCGTAGATGTTGTTGGGGTCCCTGCGGCCGTCGCCGTTCGCGTCCTGGCCCCACTTCTCCCAGGTGGAGGGGATGAACTGCATCGGGCCGACCGCGCGGTCGTGCACCGCATCGCCGTCGTACGCGCCGTGGTCGGTGTCCGAGATGTTGGCGAAGCCGACGCCGTTGAGCACCGGGCCGAGGATCGGGGAGAGCGTGGTGCCGTTGGCGTCGACGCGGCCGCCGCGCGCCTGACCGGACTCCACCTTGCCGATCGCGGCGAGCAGTTGCCAGGGGACGTGGCAGCCGGGGTCCGAACCCGCGATGGTCCGCTCGGCCTGCTTGTACGCCGCGAGAACGGAGGCCGGAATGCCCGATTCGGTAGGCCCGTTCGCGGGCAGATCTATGGAAGTGTCCGGTTTGTTGGGGGTGTTCAGCGGCGGCAGGTCCGTGTAGTACGGGGAGTTGCCGGTGACCGGGGTGCCGGGCGGCGGGGTGGCGTCGGAAGCACCCTGGCTGTCGCCCGAGATGGCATGCGTGATGCCGGGCGCCTGCGACGCGGAGAGTGCGGCCACGGCAGCCGCGGCTACCGCAGTGGTGGTCGCTCCCCTGCGCAGTCGGCGGCCGAAATGCGCTGCCATACGTCTTTTCCCTCCCCGTAGGCGGCTGCCCGCGCTCCCCAGCGCGGGACTCAGGCGACCCTACGGCAACTCGGGACCACGGCACACCGGCCCCTGACCGGTTTTCACCAGTTCGCCACCTCCTGGTCGCCGCAATGCGGAGTTCAAACCCGGAGTTCGAACGTCACGCATACTGGGCGTCGTTGATCGACAGAGATTGCAAGGGTCCCGAGGGTTCGAACGGATCCGAGGATTCCCGAGGATTCCGAGGGTCTCGAGGGTTCCCGGGGACGACCATCATCAGGGGGGCACGACCATGCCGTTCACGCTGAGCCATGCCGCCGCGGTGCTGCCGGGCATCCGCCGGGACGGGTCCGCGCGCGGACCGCTGCTCGCATCGGTGCTCGTGATGGGCTCGTTCTCACCGGACATGACGTACTTCGCGGCCACGGCCGTTCCGGGGGCGATGGAGTTCGGGAATGTCACCCACGCCCCGCTCGGGCTGCTGACCGTCGATGTGGCCATCACGGCCGCGCTGCTGGCGGTGTGGCTGATGGTGCGCGAGCCATTGGTGGCTCTGGTGCCCGCCCGTCGGCAGGGGCGTGTCCACGCCTTCCTGCGCGGGCGGGGGCGGCCCGCGGGCGGACCTCTGGTGCTGGCGCTGCGCTTCTATGTCTCGGCGGTCATCGGCGCGGGCACGCATATCGTCTGGGACGCCTTCACCCACCACGACCGGTGGGGTACGCACGTGCTGCCCGTCCTGAACGAGAAGGTGGCCGGGCTCCCCCTTCATCACTACGCCCAGTACGGCACTTCGGCACTGGCCCTGGTGGCGCTGGTGTGGTTCGTGGCGTCGGCACTCCGGCTCCGGCCCGCGGCCGGGACGCCGGCCGCCCCGGCGTCCGCGCCGACGCTGAACGGGCGGGGGCGGTGGCTGGCAGGGATACTGCTGGGGCTGTGCGTGCTGCTCGGCGTCGTACAGCGGTGTGCGCGCTGGTACGCGTACTACGGGCGGGTGGACTCGCCCCTCGACCTCATCCCGACGGCATGCTTCGGCGCGGGCGCGGGCCTCGCGGTGGGCCTTCTGCTGTACGGGTCGGTCATGCGACTGCGCGGCCTGACGGCGGAACGCGCCTGATCCGCGCCGTGGCCGCTCGACGCGGAGAGGCCGAGCCTCACATGCGCGGGCCTGGGCGCGGAAACCGACCCCCTGCGCACCGCCGGGCCGGCGAGGCACCGGTCGCCCGGACGCGGCCACCTCACCGCGTCGGCAGAGCCCTGCGCACCCAGGGGCGCAGGGCTCGTCGGGTCAGTGCGCCGCGGACTCCCAGTCGGCACCCGCGCCCACCGAGACATCCAGCGGAGCGCGCAGCTCAACCGCGCCCGCCATCTCGCGGCGGACGATTTCCTCCGCCCGCTCCCGCTCGCCGGGCGCGATCTCCAGCACGATTTCGTCGTGGACCTGCAGCAGTATCCGGGACTTGAGCCCCGCCTCCGTCAGCGCCCGGTCCACGTTCAGCATCGCGATCTTGACGATGTCCGCCGCCGTGCCCTGGATCGGCGCGTTGAGCGCCATCCGCTCGGCGGCCTCCCGGCGCTGACGGTTGTCACTGTTGAGGTCGGGGAGATAGCGGCGACGGCCCAGCATCGTCTCCGTGTAGCCGGTGGCGCGGGCCTCGTCGACGACGCGGCGCAGATAGTCGCGCACGCCGCCGAACCGTTCGAAGTACGTGTCCATCAGGGCCCGCGCCTCGCCCGCCTCGATGTTCAGCTGCTGCGAGAGGCCGAACGCCGAGAGGCCGTACGCCAGTCCGTACGACATGGCCTTGATCTTGCGGCGCATCTCCGCGTCGACCTTGGACCGCTCCACCGCGAACACCTGGGAGGCGACGGTGGTGTGCAGATCCTCGCCGGAGGTGAACGCCTCGAGCAGGCCTTCGTCCTCCGACAGATGGGCCATCACCCGCAGCTCGATCTGGCTGTAGTCCGCCGTCATCAGCGACTCGAAGCCCTCGCCGACGACAAAGCCATGGCGGATCGCGCGGCCCTCGTCCGTGCGCACCGGCACATTCTGCAGATTCGGGTCGGTGGAGGAGAGCCGGCCGGTCGCCGCCACGATCTGGCTGAAGCTGGTGTGGATACGGCCGTCGGCCGCGATCGTCTTGATCAGGCCCTCGACCGTGGAGCGCAGCCGGGCCTGCTCGCGGTGGCGCAGCATGATGACCGGCAGCTCGTGCTCGGTCTGCGCGGCGAGCCATGCCAGGGCGTCCGCGTCCGTGGTGTAACCGGTCTTGGTCTTCTTGGTCTTGGGAAGGTTCAGCTCGCCGAAGAAGACCTCCTGCAGCTGCTTGGGCGAGCCCAGGTTGAACTCGTGCCCGACGGCGGCGTGCGCCTCCTTCACCGCCTGCTGCACTGCACCCGCGAACTGCTGCTCCATGGCCTCCAGATGGGAGCGGTCCGCGGCGATGCCGTGCCGCTCCATCCGTGCCAGCAGCTCGGAGGTGGGCAGTTCGACCTCGTGCAGCAGGTCGGCCGCGCCGACCTCGATCAGCCGCGCGGTGAACGCGTCGCCGAGGTCGAGCACCGCGCGGGCCTGCGCCATCAGGGCGTCGGCCTCGGCCTGTTCGTCCGCGCCGAAGGCGAGCTGCCCGTCGGCGGCGGCCGGGGCCAGCTCACGGCCGAGATATTCGACGGAGAGCGCGTCCAGCGCGAAGGAACGGCGGCCCGGCTTGACCAGATAGGCGGCCAGCGCGGTGTCCATGGTGACGCCGTCGACGCTCCAGCCGTGCTCGGGGAAGACCCGCATCGCGCCCTTGGCGTTGTGCATGACCTTGGGCTTGTCGGGGTCGGCGATCCAGTCGGCGAAGGCCCGCTCGTCGGCCTCGTTCAGCTGGGTGGTGTCGAACCAGGCGGCAGGTCCCGCGGCCGTGGCGAGCGCGACCTCGGCGACGCTGCCGGTGCCCAGTGCCCAGGTGTCGACGGTGGCCACGCCGAGCGGCTGCCCGCCGTGCTCCTTGAGCCAGGGGGCGAGCTCGCCGGTGCCGAGCACCGTGCCGTCCAGCTCAACGCCGGCGGCGGGGGCCGGGGCCTCCTCTTCCTCAGCGCCGGGGTCGACCGCCAGGAGCCGCTCGCGCAGGCTCGGGTTACGGATCTCCAGCACCTCCAGGAACCCCTTCAGCGCGGTCCTGTCGTACGGAAGGCGCTGAAGGTCGGCGACGGACTTCGGCAGCTCCACGTCCCGCACCAGCTCGGTCAGGTGGCGGTTGAGCTTGACGGATTCCAGGTGGTCGCGGAGGGCCTGCCCGACCTTGCCCTTGACCTCGTCGGCGCGCTCCACCAGCTCCGCGAACGAACCGAACTGGCTGATCCACTTCGTGGCGGTCTTCTCACCGACGCCGGGAATGCCCGGCAGATTGTCCGAGGGGTCGCCGCGCAGTGCGGCGAAGTCCGGATACTGCTCAGGGGTGAGTCCGTACTTCTCCCGGACCTTCTCCGGCGTGAAGCGGGTGAGCTCGGAGACGCCCTTGGTGGGGTAGAGCACGGTGGTGTGTTCGCTGACCAGCTGGAAGGAGTCCCGGTCGCCGGTGACGATCAGCACCTCGAAGCCGGCGGCCTCGGCCTGCGTGGCGAGGGTGGCGATGATGTCGTCCGCCTCGAAGCCGTCCACCGCGAACCGCACGGCGTTCATGGTGTCGAGCAGCTCGCCGATCAGCTCGACCTGACCCTTGAACTCGTCCGGGGTCTTGGAGCGGTTCGCCTTGTACTCGGGGAAGTCCTGCGAGCGCCACGTCTTGCGGGACACGTCGAACGCCACCGCGAAATGCGTGGGCGACTCGTCGCGCAGCGTGTTCGCCAGCATCGACGCGAAGCCGTAGATGGCGTTGGTCGGCTGGCCCGTCGCGGTGGTGAAATTCTCCGCGGGCAGCGCGAAGAACGCCCGGTACGCCAGGGAATGCCCGTCCATGAGGAGCAGGCGCGGTCGGTTGTCTGCCGTCTTCTTCGATGCCGTCTCAGCCACGTCCCCGATCCTGCCACGTACCACTGACAATCCCGACCGTGGCAGGATCGGGGGTAGGTACGCAGATACAGGCTCGAGGGAGAGCGCCATGGCCAGAAAGCCGCCCACCGGTGACCCGGTCCAGGACGCACCCCAGGTTTCGGCCCCGCATCATGCAGCCGCAGGGCTTCCCGCCATCGGGCACACGCTGCGGATGGCCCAGCAGCAGATGGGTGTGCGCCGTACCGCGCAGACCCTCCTCAAGGTCAACCAGAAGGACGGCTTCGACTGTCCGGGATGCGCCTGGCCGGAGGAGGACAAGCGGCATACGGCGGAGTTCTGCGAGAACGGCGCGAAGGCGGTGGCCGAGGAGGCCACGCTGCGCCGCGTCACCCCCGACTTCTTCGCCGCGCACTCCCTGGCCGACCTCGCCTCGCGCAGTGGGTACTGGCTGGGGCAGCAGGGACGCATCACGCAGCCGATGTATCTCCCCGAAGGGGCGGACCGGTACGAGGCGGTGACCTGGGAACGGGCCTTCGCGATCATCGCCGAGGAGCTGACGGCGCTGGCCTCCCCCGACGAGGCGCTCTTCTACACCTCGGGCCGCACCAGCAACGAAGCCGCCTTCCTGCTCCAGCTCTTCGCCCGCGAATTCGGCACCAACAATCTCCCCGACTGCTCCAACATGTGCCACGAGTCCTCCGGCTCGGCACTCACCGAGACCCTGGGCATCGGCAAGGGCAGCGTCTCGCTGGAGGATCTCCACCAGGCGGACCTGATCATCGTGGCGGGACAGAACCCCGGCACCAACCACCCCCGGATGCTCAGCGCCCTGGAGAAGGCCAAGAACGCGGGCGCGAAGATCATGTCGGTGAATCCGCTGCCCGAGGCCGGCCTGGAGAGGTTCAAGAATCCGCAGACCCCACAGGGCATGATCAAGGGGACGGCCCTCGCGGATCTCTTCCTGCAGATCCGCATCGGCGGCGACCAGGCCCTGTTCCGGCTGCTGAACAAGCTGATCCTCGAGGCTGGCGCGGCCGGCAGCGCCATTGACGAGGAGTTCATCCGCGAACACACGCATGGCTACGAGGAGTTCGTCGCCGCGGCCGCGGCCGCCGACTGGGACAAGACGCTGGCCGCGACCGGCCTTCAGCGCGCCGAGATCGAGCGGGCGCTCGCCATGGTCCTCGCCTCCCAGCGCACCATCGTCTGCTGGGCGATGGGCCTGACCCAGCACAAGCACGCGGTGCCGACCATCCGCGAGGTGGTCAACTTCCTTCTGCTGCGCGGCAACATAGGCCGCCCCGGCGCCGGCGTCTGCCCGGTGCGCGGGCACTCCAATGTCCAGGGCGACCGCACCATGGGCATCTTCGAGCGGCCCGCCCCGGCCTTCCTGGACGCCCTGGAGAAGGAGTTCGGCTTCGCGCCGCCGCGCCACCACGGCTTCGACGTCGTACGTTCCATCCAGGCGCTGCGTGACGGCAAGGCGAAGGTCTTCTTCGCGATGGGCGGCAACTTCGTCAGCGCGACGCCCGACACCGAGGTCACCGAGGCGGCGATGCGCCGGGCCCGGCTCACTGTCCATGTGTCGACCAAGCTGAACCGTTCACACGCGGTCACCGGCGCGCGGGCGCTGATCCTGCCCACCCTCGGCCGGACCGACAAGGACGTCCAGGCGGGCGGCCGGCAGGTGGTGACGGTCGAGGACTCGATGGGCATGGTGCACGCCTCGCGCGGCAATCTGCCCCCGGCGAGCCCCCATCTGCTCTCCGAACCGGCCATCGTGACCCGGATGGCGCGTGCGGTGCTCGGTCCCGCGTCGACCACGCCCTGGGAGGACTTCGAGAAGGACTACGCAACGATCCGCGACCGCATCGCGCGCGTGGTGCCCGGTTTCGAGGACTTCAACGCGAAGATCGCCCGCCCCGGCGGCTTCACGCTCCCGCACGGCCCCCGCGACGAGCGCCGCTTCCCCACCGCCACCGGGAAGGCCCACTTCACTGCCGCGCCGGTGGAGTTCCCCGAGGTCCCCGCGGGCCGGCTGCTGCTGCAGACGCTGCGCTCGCACGACCAGTACAACACCACGATCTACGGCCTCGACGACCGCTACCGCGGCATCAAGGGCGGCCGCCGGGTCGTCCTGGTGAACCCCGAGGACGCCCGGGAGCTGGGCCTTGCGGACGGCTCGTACACCGATCTGGTCAGTGAGTGGAAGGACGGCGTGGAGCGGCGGGCGCCCGGATTCCGAGTCGTGCACTACCCCACCGCGCGTGGCTGCGCCGCCGCGTACTACCCGGAGACCAATGTGCTGGTGCCGCTGGACTCCACGGCCGACGTCAGCAACACCCCGGCGAGCAAGTCCGTGGTGGTGCGGTTCGAGCCCGGGCAGTGAGGGCCCCTGGGAATGGAGACACCCGGCTAAGCGTTCGCTCAGGCATCTGATAAGACGGTGCACACAGCACGCAACGTACTGAGATCGGAGCCGGGCCCCATGGGCGAGCAGAGAACCGTGAAGTTCCCGCAAGAGGTCATCGACGAATACGCCGCGCTCGGGGTCGATCTGCCCGCGCTCTTCTCAGCCGGGACGCTGGGCGACCGCATGGGCGTGGAGATCACCGAGGCGTCGGCGGAACGCGTCGTCGGCACGATGCCGGTCGCGGGCAACACCCAGCCGTACGGACTGCTGCACGGCGGCGCGTCCGCCGTGCTCGCCGAGACGCTCGGCTCGGTCGGCTCGATGATGCACGGCGGGAGCACCAAGGTCGCCGTCGGCGTGGACCTCAACTGCACGCACCACCGTGGCGTCCGCTCCGGCCTGGTCACCGGGGTGGCGACCCCGGTGCATCGCGGCCGCTCCACGGCGACGTACGAGATCGTGATCACCGACGAGCAGGACAAGCGGGTCTGCACCGCCCGGCTGACCTGTCTGCTGCGGGATGCGAACCCGGGCGGCACGGCGGGCTGACCTGCACAGCGCGGGGGGTGCCGCCGGACCGCACGTCCAGCGGCACCAAGCGCACCATTGCCCTCTCCCGTCACCCCCGCTAGCGTCGCGGCATGGGGTCCCGACCGCCACGCCGAGCAAGGCACTTCGCGGTGTTCGCTGTCGCGCTGCTGGCCGTCCTCACCGGCTGCCGGGGCCCTGCCACCGACTCCGCCGCACCGGCCCCGCGGGCCACCCCACCGAAGGAACTGTGCGAACGTCTCATCTCCCACTGGGCGCGGGTCGTGCTCGACGGCGGGAAGCAGGCCAACCTCGACTACCAGGCCATGGGTCTGTCCGGCGGACAGAACCAGATCCTGCTGGACGTGGTGGCCGCCGCCCGCGCCGAGCAGAAGCGTCTGGGGACGGACGCCGCACGGAAGTTGATCGACAGTCAGGCCACACTCCGGTGCACTGAGCGCTACCGCAGCGGGACTCCGACCGGAGGCCCCTGGCAATGAGCGGAGTGGGCCCGGTCGAGCCGGGCGAAGGCACCTACGCACCGGACGACGCCCCCGCTCCCCGCGCGGCACGGCCCCGGCAGCGCCGGCTCACCGACTTCGCCGCGCGTCATCGCCCCGCGGCCATCGCCGCCACCTCGACCGCCCTCCTCGCCGCCGGCACGTCGTACCTCTATGTGACCCGGCCGAAGCCGCCTCCGCCGCCCCCGACGCCATGGCCGGCGCAGGCGGTCGCCCTGGCCTACCAGGCACCCGCCCGGCCGGTCGCCGGACACGACTCGTTCGATTTCACCGTCACGGTCACCACCACCTCCGGGCCACCGGTCACGATCGAGCGGATCACCCAGACCTCGGCCGGCCTGCGGGTTTCCACCAGGCCGGCGGCACCGTTCACCGTGAGTTCCGAAAGACCACGCAAAGTACTCGTCCAGGTCCACGTGTCGGATTGCCAAAAAGTGGCACGGAATGCCGGTCTCCCTTTCCTCGACGTAACACTGCGTAATGCGCGGGCAATGCAAGTACAGAGTTACATTCTGGGCGATCGGTATGCCCGAGACCTGGCCAGAGCGGTTGGCACTGCGTGCCCCGAAGATCAAATGACAGGACTCAAACCACCGGACGGTCCTGCACGTTCTCAGCATGCGGACAAGACGAACCGGCCGGAATTCCCCCGTTCCACCCGCACAAATCCGCTATGCAGTACGCCGCGGCATAACAAGAGCGTCACATCCTTGCCCAGACCACTCCACCTCCCCCAATACCGCGCTTAGAGTCACGCCCAGTCACCGCGCCGCCGGATTACCTTCAGTTCGGTTCCAGCGCTCGACTCGGTACGTCCCATGGGGGGCGGCCGTGCCAGGTGAAAGGACTGATCGTGCGTCAACGTTCGCTCATAGCCATGACGGCTGCGCTCACCGCGGGAGCCCTTGCGCTCACCGCCTGTGGCTCTCGCGACGACAGCAAAAGTGGGGCCGAGGGCGGCGGTACCACGGTCGTCATCGGCATCGACGCCCCACTGACCGGTGAGCTCTCCGCTCTGGGTCTCGGCATCAAGAACTCCGTCGACCTCGCGGCCAAGCAGGCCAACGCGAAGAAGTACGTCGACGGCATCACCTTCAAGGTCGAGGCCTTCGACGACCAGGCCCAGCCGTCCTCCGGACAGCAGAACGCCACCAAGTTCGTCGCCAACAAGGACGTCCTCGGTGTCGTCGGCCCGCTGAACTCCTCCGTGGCCGAGTCCATGCAGAAGGTGTTCGACGACGCCAAGCTGGCCCAGGTCTCGCCCGCCAACACCAACCCGGCCCTGACCCAGGGACCGAAGTGGAACAGCGGCGAGAAGGCCCGCCCGTACAAGTCGTACTTCCGCACCGCGACCACGGACGCCATCCAGGGCCCGTTCGCCGCGCAGTACCTCTTCAACGACGCCAAGAAGAAGAACGTCTTCATCATCGATGACAAGAAGACGTACGGCGCCGGTCTCGCCGCCACCTTCAAGGCGGAGTTCGAGAAGCTCGGCGGCAAGGTCGCCGGCACCGAGCACGTGAACCCTGACACCAAGGACTTCGCGGCCGTCGTCACCCAGATCAAGAGCTCCAAGGCCGACGTCGTCTACTACGGCGGCGAGTACCCGGTCGCGGGCCCGCTCAGCAAGCAGATCAAGAAGTCCGGTGCCGCGATCCCGCTCGTCGGCGGCGACGGCATCTACAGCGCCGACTTCATCAAGCTCTCCGGCAAGGAGGGCGTGGGCGACCTCGCCACCTCCGTCGGTGCGCCGGTCGAGACGCTCCCCTCGGCCAAGGACTTCGTGGCCAACTACAAGGCCGGCGGCTACAAGGAGGCCTACGAGGCCTACGGCGGCTACTCCTACGACTCCGCCTGGTCGATCATCGAGGCCGTGAAGAAGGTCGTCGAGGGCAACGACGGCAAGCTTCCCTCGGACGCCCGCGCCAAGGTCGTCGAGGCCCTGCAGGGTGTCTCCTTCGACGGTGTGACCGGCAAGGTCGCCTTCGACGAGTTCGGCGACGCCACCAACAAGCAGCTCACGGTCTACAAGTACGAGGGCGCTGCCTGGAAGGCCGTCAAGTCCGGCACGTTCGCCGGCTGATCCTCACTCCGTAACACCTCACCTGCCGCGCGGGGCGCCGCAAAACCGGCGCCCCGCGCGGTGTCACATCCGTCGAAAGACTCGGAGGACCTGCGGTGCACGAACTGCCGCAACAGCTGGTCAACGGCCTGCTACTGGGATCCATGTACGGGCTCGTCGCCATCGGCTACACGATGGTTTATGGCATTGTCCAGCTCATCAACTTCGCCCATGGCGAGATCTTTATGACCGGAGGGTTCGGGGCCCTCACGGTCTGGCTCATCCTTCCCACCGGCACCACCATGTGGCTTGCCCTGCCACTCATGCTCATCGGCGCGATCATCGTCGCCACCACCATCGCGGTCGGGGCGGAACGCTTCGCCTACCGACCGCTGCGCACCGCGCCCCGCCTCGCACCGCTCATCACCGCCATCGGCCTCTCGCTGGCCCTCCAGCAGGCTGTGTGGGCCTGGTACCCCGAGGCGAAGTCCTCCCGCACCTTCCCCGAAATCCCCGGTGGCCCCTTCCACCTCGGCAGCATCACCATCCAGACCGGTGACATCTTCCTGCTGATCGCCGCTCCCATATGCATGGCGATCCTCGCGTTCTTCGTCATGAAGACCCGCACCGGACGCGGTATGCAGGCCACCGCCCAGGATCCGGACACGGCCAAGCTCATGGGCATCAACACCGACCGCATCATCGTGGTCGCGTTCGCCCTCGGCGCCGCGTTCGCGGCCGTCGGAGCCGTCGCGTACGGCCTCAAGTACGGCGAAGTGAACTTCCGCATGGGCTTCATCCTCGGCCTCAAGGCGTTCACCGCAGCCGTCCTCGGCGGTATCGGCAACATCTACGGCGCCATGCTGGGCGGTCTCGCCCTGGGCATCGCCGAAACCATGGCCACGGCCTACATCAACGACATCCCCGGCATGCAGCAGCTCGGCGGCCAGTCCTGGGCCGACGTCTGGGCCTTCGTACTTCTCATCGTCGTGCTCCTCGTCAGGCCACAGGGCCTCCTCGGCGAGCGCGTCGCGGACAGGGCGTGACACCGATGACGACACAGACCACCACCGCGGAAACCCCGCGGACCCCGGCCGACACCGCACAGTCGGGCCTCATTGCCCTCCCGCCGCACATCGCGCGAGCGGTCGCAACCGGCGGCGGCGCCCTCACCGTCATCTCCGCGTTCCTCGCCTGGACCTGGACGGCCGCCTTCCCGGGCGACCTCACCGTCTACGGCTACCCCGGCGGACTCCAGTGGCTCGTCCTCATCGCGGGCGCCCTGACCACCCTGTTCGGACTCTCCTCGTACGGCGTCAAGGGGCTGAAGTGGCTCACCCCCGCCGGTGCCGACCCGGCGATCAGGCTCTCCGCCTACGCCGCCTACGCAACCACCTGGTTCACGCTGATCGCGATCAGCAAGGAGCTCGGCGGCCTCGCCAACCTGGAGCCCGGCGGCTTCTTCGCGGGCATTGTCAGCCTCGTCGCCCTCATCGGCGCACGGTCGCTGCCCTTCGAGCGCCCCGCGCTCGACCCGGCGGACCCCGATGACAACTGGTGGGACCGGTTCAATCACAACCGGCGCAACCGCATGGCCGTAGCCAAGGCCGCCTACGTCACCGGCACCGCGGCACCCGCCCGCAAGCTGCCCTCCTACGTCGAGATCCTGATCATCGTCGCGGCACTCAGCTTCGGCCTGGTCGTCTTCACGTACGGCATCGGCACCGAGTACGACGAGCTCTTCATCGGCTTCCTCATCACCGCCGGTTTCGGGTTCGGCGCGCTCTTCAAGTCCGGCCTGGTCGGACGGGTGTCCGCGATCACCGCCAAGCACCGCAATGTGACGATGGCCGGCGCGTTCGCTGCCGCCGCGGCCTTCCCCTTCACCCAGGCCGACGACCAGTACGCGACCATCGGGGTCTACATCCTGATCTTCGCCACCGTCGCCCTCGGTCTGAACATCGTCGTCGGCCTCGCCGGACTCCTCGACCTCGGTTACGTCGCCTTCCTCGGCGTCGGCGCGTACGCCGCGGCCATGGTCTCCGGATCGCCGTCCTCGCCGTTCGACGTCCACTTCCCCTTCTGGGGAGCGGTCCTCGTCGGCGCCACCGCGTCCATGGTCTTCGGCGTCCTCATCGGCGCCCCGACCCTGCGACTGCGCGGCGACTACCTCGCGATCGTGACGCTCGGCTTCGGTGAGATCTTCCGGATCACCGTCAACAACCTCGACGGCACCTCCGGCCCCGACATCACCAACGGGTCCAACGGCATCTCGTCGATCCCGAACCTGCAGATGTTCGGCTTCGACTTCGGACTCGAGCACAGCCTCTTCGGCGTCACCATCGGCCGGTTCGCGAACTACTTCTTCCTGATGCTGCTGATCACCCTGATCGTCGTGGTGGTCTTCCGCCGCAGCGGAGACTCCCGCATCGGCCGCGCCTGGATCGCGATCCGCGAGGACGAGACCGCGGCGCTCGCCATGGGCATCAACGGCTTCCGGGTCAAGCTCATCGCGTTCGCCCTCGGTGCGACCCTCGCCGGCCTGGCCGGTACGGTCCAGGCCCACGTCACCTACACCGTGACGCCGGAGCAGTACCAGTTCGCCCACGTCGTCCCGCCGAACTCGGCCTTCCTGCTGGCCGCGGTCGTCCTCGGCGGCATGGGCACCATCAGCGGACCCCTCGTCGGCGCCGCGCTGCTCTACCTGATCCCGGCCAAGCTGCAGTTCCTCGGCAACTACCAGCTCTTCGCCTTCGGCCTCGCGCTCGTACTCCTGATGCGTCTCCGGCCCGAGGGACTCATCCCCAACCGGCGCCGCCAGCTCGAGTTCCACGAATCCGCGGAAGCGCCCGCAGTCCTCAGCAAGACAGGGGCCTGATCCATGACCACCGACACCACAACGAAGGACACCGCCCCGGCCACGGCGCCCGGCGAGACGGTCCTCGACGCCCGCGGCGTCACCATGCGGTTCGGCGGCCTCACCGCCGTACGCTCGGTCGACCTCACCGTCAACAGCGGCGAGATCGTCGGCCTCATCGGCCCCAACGGCGCAGGGAAGACCACCTTCTTCAACTGCCTCACCGGTCTCTACATCCCCACCGAGGGCGAGGTCCGCTACAAGGGCACCGTCCTCCCCGCCAAGTCCTTCAAGGTCACGGCAGCGGGCGTCGCGCGCACCTTCCAGAACATCCGCCTCTTCGGCAACATGACCGTCCTGGAGAACGTGCTCGTCGGCCGCCACACCCGCACCAAGGAAGGCCTCTGGTCCGCCCTCCTGCGCGGCCCCGGCTTCCACAAGGCCGAAGCCAAGTCCCGGGCACGAGCCATGGAACTCCTCGAGTTCATCGGCCTCGCCGGCAAGGCCGAACACCTCGCCCGCAACCTCCCCTACGGCGAGCAGCGCAAGCTCGAGATCGCGCGCGCCCTGGCGAGCGACCCGGGTCTGCTCCTCCTGGACGAGCCGACGGCCGGCATGAACCCGCAGGAGACCCGGGCCACCGAGGAACTCGTCTTCGCCATCCGGGACATGGGCATCGCCGTCCTCGTCATCGAGCACGACATGCGCTTCATCTTCAACTTGTGCGACCGCGTCGCCGTGCTCGTCCAGGGCGAAAAGCTCGTCGAGGGCGACAGCGAGACCGTCCAGGGAGACGAGCGAGTCATCGCCGCCTACCTCGGCGAACCCTTCGAAGGCGCCCCCGGCGACGAAGAAGTCGCGGAAGTGGAAGCGGCAGAAACCGGCGCAGCGGAGTCCACCGGACCCGCCGAGTCCGCCAGCAAGGAGAACGACTGATGACCGCACTTCTCGAAGTCGAGGACCTGCGCGTCGCCTACGGCAAGATCGAGGCCGTCAAGGGCATCTCGTTCAGCGTCGAAGCCGGCGAGGTCGTCACCCTGATTGGCACCAACGGCGCCGGCAAGACCACCACGCTGCGCACCCTCTCGGGCCTTCTCAAGCCCGTCGGCGGCCAGATCAAGTTCAACGGCAAATCGCTCAAGAAGGTACCGGCCCACCAGATCGTCTCGCTCGGACTCGCCCACTCCCCCGAGGGGCGGCACATCTTCCCGCGCATGACGATCGAGGACAACCTGCGCCTCGGCGCCTTCCTCCGCAGCGACAAGGCCGGAATCGAGAAGGACATCCAGCGCGCCTACGACCTCTTCCCCATCCTGGGTGAGCGGCGCAAGCAGGCCGCGGGCACGCTCTCCGGCGGCGAGCAGCAGATGCTCGCCATGGGGCGCGCGCTGATGTCGCAGCCCAAGCTGCTCATGCTCGACGAGCCCTCCATGGGTCTCTCCCCGATCATGATGCAGAAGATCATGGCGACGATCGTCGAGCTCAAGGCCCAGGGCACCACCATTCTGCTCGTCGAGCAGAACGCCCAGGCCGCGCTGTCGCTCGCGGACCAGGGCCATGTCATGGAGATCGGCAACATCGTGCTCTCGGGCACGGGCCAGGACCTGCTCCACGACGACTCGGTCCGCAAGGCATACCTCGGCGAGGACTGAGCCGTACGCATACGGAGAGGCCCGCACCCCGAGCTCGGGGTGCGGGCCTCTCCGTATGTACCGCGCAATGCCCTATGTACCGCGCAATGCCCTACTCGCCCTTCGCGGCCTTCTTCTCCTCGGCGTCCTCGATGACCGCCTCGGCCACCTGCTGCATCGACAGCCGCCGGTCCATCGACGTCTTCTGGATCCAGCGGAACGCGTTCGGCTCGGTGAGCCCGTACTGCGTCTGCAGAATGCTCTTCGCCCGGTCCACCAGCTTGCGCGTCTCCAGCCGCTGCGAGAGGTCCGCGACCTCCTGCTCCAGCGCCTTGAGCTCAGTGAAGCGGGAGACGGCCATCTCGATGGCGGGCACCACATCGCTCTTGCTGAACGGCTTCACCAGATACGCCATGGCTCCGGCGTCCCGCGCCCGCTCGACGAGATCGCGCTGCGAGAACGCGGTCAGCATCAGAACGGGGGCGATGGACTCCTCGGCGATCTTCTCGGCCGCGGAGATCCCGTCCAGGACGGGCATCTTCACATCGAGGATGACCAGATCGGGCCGGTGCTCCCGGGCCAGCTCGACGGCCCGCTGGCCGTCTCCGGCCTCGCCGACGACCGCGTACCCCTCTTCCTCCAGCATCTCTTTGAGGTCGAGCCTGATGAGGGCCTCGTCCTCGGCGATGACGACGCGGGTCGTCAGCGGAGGGACGTGCGACTTGTCGTCATCGGCGGTGGGCTGGGGCGACTCGGGGGCGGTCACGCGGGCTCCTCATTTCAAGGCAGGGTGCTCCCCATGAGCCTACCCAGCAGCAGCGGCGCGCGGTGACCCGGTACACTTCCCGGCAGCTCCCTGACTTGCCCGGTTGGAGGAACTGGTCAGACTCGCGGCACTCAAAATGCCGTGCCCTTGGGCATGTGGGTTCGAATCCCACACCGGGCACCTCGAAAGCGGATGTTCACCTTCTCGTGAACATCCGCTTTCTGCTACGTGCAGCCACTTGACGTAACGCAGAGTGTTGGGATGACCTTCCATGGAACTGAAGTGCGCCAGAAGGCGCTGACGCTACTGAGGGACGGCACGAAGAATGCCGAGGTGGCCCGTCGGCTGAATGTTCCGGCTGGCACCATCGGCTACTGGCTGCATGTGGACCGCGTCAAACGCGGCGAGTGCCCCGGAGCGCACCAGTCCGTCTGCCCTCGATGTGACGGAATGCTGAATACCCGGGCGTACGCCTATCTCCTTGGCCTGTACCTCGGCGATGGGCACATCATCCAGAACCGGGCCATGCGCTCGCCCAGTCTCTCGGTCTTCTGCGCCGATTCGTGGCCCGGCCTCATAGACGAGTGCGAACAGGCCATGCTCTCGGTGTTCCCCAAGAACTCCGTGTGCAGGGTTCGCCGCAAGGGATGTCGCGAAGTGAAGATGTACTCCAAGCACCTCTGGTGCCTCTTCCCACAGCACGGCCCGGGCAAGAAGCACGAGCGGAGGATCGCGCTCGAACCGTGGCAGCAGGAGATCGTGGATGCGCACCCCTGGGAGTTCATCCGCGGGCTGATCCACTCCGACGGCTCCCGGATCACCAACTGGACCGAGAAGATCATCGGCGGCCGAAGGAAGCGCTACGAATACACCCGATACTTCTTCTCGAACGTCTCCGCCGACATCCTCAGCCTCTTCACTGACACTCTCGACAGAGTCGGCGTCGAATGGAAGTCGGCCAACCAGAGCCGAGCCGTCCAGAACATCTCGATCGCCCGGAATGCCTCCGTCGCCCTCATGGACCTGCACGTCGGGCCGAAGTACTAACACCCCGGCCCGAGCGGCACACCCCGACGCCTACTTGGGGCTGTCGTCCTCGCCGATGTGATGCACCCGCACCAGGTTCGTGGAGCCGGGCACTCCGGGCGGTGAGCCGGCCGTGATCACCACGATGTCACCCTTCTCGCAGCGGCCGATCTTCAGCAGCTCCTCGTCGACCTGGGCGACCATCGCGTCCGTGGATCCGACGTGCGGACCGAGGAAGGTCTCCACTCCCCAGGTGAGGTTGAGCTGGGAGCGGGTGGCCGGGTCGGGGGTGAAGGCCAGCAGCGGGATCGGCGAGCGGTAGCGGGACAGGCGCCTGACGGTGTCGCCGGACTGGGTGAAGGCGACCAGGAACTTCGCGCCCAGGAAGTCACCCGTCTCCGCCGCCGCACGGGCCACGGCGCCGCCCTGGGTACGGGGCTTGTTGCGCTCGGTCAGTGGCGGCAGGCCCTTGGCGAGCACGTCCTCCTCGGCCGCCTCGACGATGCGGCTCATCGTCCGCACCGTCTCCATGGGGTACTTTCCGACGCTCGTCTCGCCCGAGAGCATTACGGCGTCGGTGCCGTCGATCACGGCGTTGGCGACGTCGGATGCCTCGGCGCGCGTGGGGCGGGAGTTCTCGATCATCGAGTCGAGCATCTGGGTCGCGACGATCACCGGCTTGGCGTTGCGCTTGGCGAGTTTGATCGCGCGCTTCTGGACGATCGGTACCTGCTCGAGGGGCATCTCGACGCCGAGGTCGCCGCGGGCGACCATGATCCCGTCGAAGGCGGCCACGATGTCCTCGATGTTCTCGACGGCCTGCGGCTTCTCGATCTTGGCGATGACCGGGAGGCGGCGGTTCTCCTCGGTCATGATCCGGTGGACGTCCTCGATGTCGCGTCCGCTGCGTACGAAGGAGAGCGCGATGATGTCCGCGCCGATGCGCAGCGCCCAGCGGAGGTCTTCGATGTCTTTCTCCGAGAGTGCCGGTACGGAGACGGCGACGCCGGGGAGGTTGAGGCCCTTGTGGTCGGAGACCATGCCGCCTTCGATGACGACGGTGTGGACCCGGGGGCCGTCGACCGCGGTCACTTCGAGGGCGACCTTGCCGTCGTCGACGAGGATGCGCTCACCGGGAGTGACGTCTTCGGCGAGGCCGGGGTAGGTGGTGCCGCAGATTTCGCGGTCGCCTTCGACCGGCTCGACGGTGATGGTGAATTCATCGCCGCGTTCAAGGAGTACGGGTCCTTCTTGGAAGCGTCCCAGACGAATCTTCGGACCTTGAAGGTCGGCGAGGATGCCGACGCTGCGACCCGTTTCGTCCGAGGCTTTGCGTACGCGCTGATAGCGCTCCTCGTGCTCGGCGTAGGTGCCGTGGCTGAGGTTGAGGCGGGCGACGTCCATTCCGGCTTCGACCAGTGCCTTGATCTGGTCGTATGTGTCGGTGGCGGGCCCCAGAGTACAGACGATCTTTGCTCGGCGCATACTTTGAGCCTAGGCCTTACCGGCCAGTAGAGAATTGGTCCCGCATGACTACTCAACAACCTTTGCGTGAAGGGTTATTGACAAGTGTTGAATTGTGCGAGGGGTTGCTCCGATGAGCGTATCGGCGTTTCGGAGTTGTCTCCCTAGAGCTTCGGCGGCGTCATCGTAAAGCGGGCGTTGACCTGCGCGTACACGGTCTGTCGTTGCGGCTCCAGGTCAAGGGCGGGGGCCATTTCGGCGGACTCGTCGGATCCGTATGCGGCCATCCGCATGCCGCCGGGGGCGGGCGGCATTCCGTATGCAACGGCGTTCTCGGCGCCGAGATCGGCCAGCTCCACCAGTGCGGCCAGTCGCGCACCCAGCGCCTCGGCGTATTCGCGGGCCCGCTGGACCGCTTCCTTCACCGCCTGGCGGCGGGCCTCGCCATGGGCGGGTGAGTCCGGGCGCAGCGCCCACCAGGGGCCGTCCACCCGGGTGAGTTCGAGGTCGGCGAGTCGGGTGGTGAGCTCGCCGAGCGCGGTGAAGTCGCTGAGCTCGGCGGTGATGTGGACGCGTCCGTAGTAGGCGCGGACGCGTTCGCCGCGGCCGTGCCGGGTGAGTTCGGGGGTGATGGAGAAGGCGCCGGTCTCCAGCTTTTCCACCGATTCGCCGTACGACTTGATCAGTTCCAGGACGGTGGAGTTGCGCCGGGTGAGGTCCTCCAGCGCGCTGCGCCGGTCCGTGCCGCGTGCGCTGACGGTGACACCGATCCTGGCGATCTCCGGGTCGAACTCGAGGCGTGCCTCGCCGCGCACGGCGACCCGCGGCGTCTCGGGGGTGCCGTACGGCGCGGCGGTGGCGGGTGCGTCGGTGGTCACGGGAGGCTCCCTCGTACGTCTGCGGCAGTCGTCGTGCACCCACTCTCGCATCCGCCTGCGACAACTGGCAGTCACCAGATAGAAACCGGCGAGGGGTGTTGCCGGGCGGCGCTCCTGGGTCAGAATCTACGCGCGTTGTGCACCGAAACGAGGGAGACGAAATGCCGCTGAACCGAAGGACGTTCCTGGAGCGGTCGGCCGCCGCCGGGGCCGGAGTGGCCATCGCGGGCGCCACCGCCCTGCCCGCCGAGGCCGCGGGGACCATCCCCGGCCAGGGACGTCCGCCGAAGCGGTACTCCTTCACCGTCATGGGCACCACCGATCTGCACGGCAATGTCTTCAACTGGGACTACTTCACGGACAAGGAGTTCGACGACAAGGCGCACAACGACGTGGGCCTGGCGAAGATCTCCACGCTGGTGGAGAAGATCCGGGCGCAGAAGGGCCGGCGCAACACGCTGCTCATCGACGCGGGTGACACCATCCAGGGCACCCAGCTCTCGTACTACTACGCCAAGGTCGACCCGATCACGGCCGCGCGCGGTCCGGTGCACCCCATGGCCCAGGCCATGAACGCCATCGGATACGACGCGGCGGCGCTCGGCAACCACGAGTTCAACTACGGCATCCCGGTGCTGCGCAAGTTCCAGCAGCAGTGCCGCTTCCCGCTGCTCGGCGCGAACGCGCTGGACGCCAGGACGCTCCGCCCGGCCTTCCCGCCGTACAGCATTCACCGGCTGTGCACCCGGCACGGTCGTGACGTCAAGGTCGCGGTCCTGGGTCTGACCAACCCCGGCATCGCGATCTGGGACAAGGCCAATGTCCAGGGCAGGATGGTCTTCCCGGGCCTGGAGGAGCAGGCCGCGAAGTGGGTGCCGAAGCTGCGCTCCATGGGCGCGGACGTCGTGATCGTCTCGGCCCACTCGGGTTCCAGCGGCACTTCCTCGTACGGCGACCAACTTCCGTACGTCGAGAACGCCGCCGCGCTGGTCGCCGAGCAGGTGCCGGGCATCGACGCGATACTCGTCGGCCACGCGCACACCGAGATCGCCGAGTACTTCGTCGCCAACAGGCAGACCGGCCAGAAGGTCGTGCTCTCCGAGCCGCTCAAGTGGGGCCAGCGGCTGACCCTGTTCGACTTCGGCCTGGTCTGGGAGAAGGGCCGCTGGACGGTGGAGACGGTCGGCGCGCAGGTCCTCAACTCCAACACGGCCGAGGAGGACCCGAAGATCACCAAGCTGCTCGGCGACGAGCACCAGAAGGTCGTGGCCTACGTCAACCAGGTCATCGGCACTTCCACCGCCTCGATGACCACGGCCGATGCGCCGTGGAAGGACGAGCCGATCATCGATCTGATCAACCAGGTCCAGGCGGAGACGGTGAAGGCGGCGCTGGCCGGCGGCCCGTACGCGGCGCTGCCCGTTCTCTCGCAGGCCTCCTGTTTCTCGCGCACTGCGGCGATCCCGGCGGGGCAGGTGACCATCAGGGACGCGGCCGGTCTCTATGTCTTCGAGAACACCCTGGAGGCGCGGCTGCTGACCGGCGCGCAGATCAAGGACTATCTGGAGTTCTCGGCGCGGTACTACGTGCAGACGCCGGCCGGCGGCCCCGTCGACACCGCCAGGCTGACCAACGCCGACAACACCCCGGACTACAACTACGACGCGATCTCGGGTCTGACGTACGAGATCGACATCGCCAAGCCGGCCGGTTCCCGGATCGCCGGTCTGTCCTTCGACGGCAGGCCGGTCGACCCGGCGGCGCAGTTCGTGCTGGCCGTCAACAACTACCGGGCCGCCGGTGGCGGGAACTTCCCGCATGTCGCCAAGTCCCAGCAGCTGTGGGCCAATTCGGAGGAGATCCGGAACACGATCATCAACTGGGTGAAGGCGAAGGGCACGGTCGACCCGGCGCAGTTCGCGACGGTGGGCTGGAAGCTGACCCGGGACGGTACGCCGGTCTTCTGATCGGGGCTGTCAGGTCTGTTCCACCAGCGGCAGCAGGCCCGCCGGCATCTGTGCCGGGCGGGCCTGTTCGCGGTCCAGGCCGAAGCTGGTGAAGGCGGTGCGGCGCGGCAGCGGATAGGGCTCCTTGCCGGTCAGGGAGTTGAGGATGCCGGCGCTGCGCCACGCCGCGAGCCCGAGGTCGGGCGCGCCCACACCGTGTGTATGGTGCTCCGCGTTCTGTACGTACACCGAGCCGCGCACCGATTCGTCCAGCCGCAGCCGGAACTGGTCGTCGATGAGCGGCCGCCCGGCCGAGTCCCAGCGCATGTAGCGGTCGAGGCCGACGAGCATCCGGTCCACCGGACGCTCGCGGTAGCCGGTGGCCAGCACCACGGCGTCGGTGGTGAGCCGGGAGCGGCTGCCCTGCCGGGTGTGCTCCAGGTGGAGCTCGATCTTGGTGGTGCCGACCCGGCCCGCGGTGCGGACGGTGACGCCGGGAGTGAGGACGGCGTCGGGCCAGCCGCCGTGCAGGGTGCGGCGGTAGAGCTCGTCGTGGATCGCCGCGATGGTGTCGGCGTCGATGCCCTTGTGGAGCTGCCACTGGCGCGGGACGAGATCGTCGCGCGTCTGCTCCGGCAGGGAGTGGAAGTAGCGCATGTAGTCGGGGGTGAAGTGCTCCAGGCCGAGCTTGGAGTACTCCATCGGCGCGAACGCCTCCGTACGGCCCAGCCAGTGGATCTTCTCGCTCCCCGCGGGGCGGGCCCGCAGCAGGTCGAGGAAGACCTCCGCGCCCGACTGCCCGGAGCCGATGATCGTGATGCGCTCGGCGGCCAGCAGCCGGTCGCGGTGGTGGAGATAGTCGCAGGAGTGGATGACCGGGACGGTGACGGCGTCGGCGAGCGGTTTGAGCGGCTCGGGGATGTACGGCTCGGTGCCGACGCCGAGCGCGATGTTCCGGGTGTATGCGCGGCCCAGGGCCTCGACCTCGCCCTCGGCGTCGAGCTGGGTGAAGTCGACCTCGAACAGGGCGCGTTCGGGGTTCCAGCGGACGGCGTCGACCTGGTGGCCGAAGTACAGACCGGGCAGCTTGTCGCTGACCCAGCGGCAGTAGGCGTCGTACTCGGCTCGCTGGATGTGGAACTTCTCGGCGAAGTAGAAGGGGAAGAGCCGCTCCTGGGAGCGCAGATAGTTGAGGAAGGTCCAGGGGCTGGCCGGGTCGGCGAGGGTCACCAGGTCCGCGAGGAAGGGGACCTGGATGGTCGCGCCGTCGATCAGCAGGCCGGGATGCCAGGCGAAGGAGGGCCGCTGCTCGTAGAAGGCGGTGGCGAGTCCGCCCGGGACGCCGTGCGCGAGCGCGGCGAGGGAGAGGTTGAACGGCCCGATGCCGACGCCCACGAGGTCATGGGGCTGGGAGTCCCCCCACGCCCCCAGGGCGTAGGGGGTGGGTTCGGTTGCAGGCGTTCCGGTCATCGGGGGGTGCTGCCTTCCACGAGTTCGATCAGGGATTCCAGGTCGCCCAGGGTGGCGTGCGGGTTGAGAAGGGTTGCCTTGAGCCAGAGACGGCCGTCGGCGCGGGCCCGGCCGAGGACGGCGCGGCCCTCGGCGAGGAGGGTGCGGCGGATGGCGGCGGTCTGCTCGTCGGTGGCCGCGGCGGGGCGGAACAGGACGGTGGGGAGGGTGGGCCGCTCGTACAGCTCCAGGCGGGGGTGCTGCTCGATCAGGTTGGCGAACCGGTGGGCGGCGGCGCAGCTGCGGTCGACGAGCGCGGCGAGACCGGTGCGGCCCAGGGCCCGGAGGGTGACGGCGATCTTGAGGATGTCGGGGCGGCGGGTCGTCCGCAGGGAGCGGCCCAGCAGGTCCGGCAGGCCGGCCTTGGTGTCGTCGGCGGCGTTGAGGTAGTCGGCGCTGACGGCGAGGGGCGCGAGGCGGGCCCGGTCGGGTACGGCGAGCAGGCCCGCCGCGACCGGTTGCCAGCCCAGTTTGTGCAGATCGAGGGTGACGGTGTGGGCGCGCTCCAGGCCGGCGAGCTTGCCGCGGTGTTCCTGGCTGAACACGAGGGGTCCGCCGTAGGCGGCATCCACATGGAGCTCGGCGCCGTGACGGTCGCACAGGTCGGCGATCTCGGGGAGCGGATCGATTTGCCCCAGGTCGGTGGTGCCGGCGGTGGCGGCGACGAGGAGCGGGCCGTGCGCCTGCGTGAGGGCCGCGTCGAGCGCGGCGGGGTCGAGAACGCCGGAGGGGCTGGGTACGGTCACCGGCTCGGGCAGGCCGAGCAGCCAGGCCGCGCGGTGTACGGAGTGGTGGGCGGCGGCCCCGCAGATCACCTGGACCGCGCCGTGATGTTCGCGGGCGAGCAGCAGACCGAGCTGGTTGGACTCGGTGCCGCCGGTGGTGACCAGGGCGTCGGGGTCGGGCCCGTGCGGATAGACCTCGGCGGCGAGCGCGCGGCAGACCGTGGCCTCCAGCTCGGAGGCGGCCGGGGCCTGGTCCCAGGAGTCCAGCGACGGATTGAGCGCGCAGGCGGCGAGGTCGGCGGCGACGGCGAGCGCGAGGGGCGGGGTGTGCAGGTGGGCGGCGCACAGCGGGTCGGCGGGGTCGGCGGCGCCGCGCGCGACGGTGTGGACGAGGGTGCGCAGGGCGGGCTCGGCGCCGGTGCCGAGGTCGGGGAGCACGGGTTCGGCGGCCTCGCGTACGCGCGCGGCGACGGCGTCGGGGCCGCCTTTGGGGAACGGCCCGCCGCGCGCCGCCGCGCCTTCGGCCAGGGCGTCGAGCACGACGGCGAGCAGCGGCCGCAGGGCGTCGGGGCCTGTGGTCCCTCCGGCGAGGGGCGGGCCGGGCGGCGTACTCATGCGGGTCCTTCGGGTGAGCGCGGGGTGTCGCGTACCTCAACGATCGGAACCCGAAGGTGGTATTGGCTGGGGCCCGCCCCCAGACCCCCGAAAGCGGCCGTCGGCCGCTTGTCCTCGTGTGAGGCGCGGGGGCCCGGGGACGGAGCCCCCGAGTGGTTACCCCGCGCGCACCCTCAATGCGCGGCGGAGGTCGTCGAGCTGGTCCACCAGCTTGCGGCGCAGTGCCGGGATCATCTCGGCGTCGCGCAGACACTCCTCGCCCTGGCTCAGCGTCTGCGCGTCCACCGCGTGCAGCGGGAAGGCGTACCGGCCCGCGGCCTCGGCGATGGCCGGGCCCCGGCGGGCGGCGACCGCCACCGAGTCCGGGTAGTAGCGGGGCACGTACTCCCGTACCAGATCGGCCTGCTCGGGCTGCCAGAATCCCTGCGCAGTGGCCGTGAACAGGTAGTTGGACAGGGAGTCGGTGGTGAACAGCCGCTGCCAGGCGGCCGCCTTCGCCTCCGCGGTCGGCAGCGCCGCACGGCAACGGGCGGCGCCCTCCTGGCCGGTGGCGCTGGGGTCGCGGTCCAGTTCCGCGGCGATCGCCGCGTCGTCGGTCGCGCCGAGAACGGCGAGGCGGTAGAGGATGCGCCAGCGCAGCTCGGGGTCGAGCTCCGGCCCGCCGGGCACGCTGTCGTCGCCGAACCATTCCTGGAGCGTCTCGGGCTGTGCGGCGGAGTCGATGAAGTGGCGTACGGCGGTGAGGCGCAGGCCGGGGCTGCTCCCGTCCTCGGTGCGACGCAGCAGATCGCGGCAGATGCCCCTGAGTACGCCGAGGGCGGCGGGCCGCTCGTCGGCGGGGAGGTAGCGGTCGGCGAGCTGGATCGCGGCGAAGGCGAGGACGCCCTGGACGACGGCGAGGTCCGACTCGCGCGGGAGGTGGGCGCGGGCGGCCTCCAGATAGGCGGCGGGGGCGAGTTCGCCGTCACGGACCATGTCGCGGGCGGCGTTCCACACGACGGTGCGGGTCAGCGGGTCCGGGATGCCGGAGAGGGACCGTACGGCCGTGTCCCAGGAGGTGGCGTCGAGGCGGACCTTGGCGTAGCTGGCGTCGCCGTCGTTGAGGACGACGAGGGCGGGACGGCGGCCCGCGTGGACGCCGTCGTTCCCGTTCTGCGGGATGTCCATGTCGACGCGGGTGCGCAGCACAAGCCGCTCGGGGTCCACCGGGTCGATGTCGTACGCGCCCACCGCGATGCGGTGCGGGCGGCTGCCGTCCTGGGCGATCCGGAGCGACCAGCTGCCGCCGGACTCGGCGACCGTGGGGGTGAGGGTGTCCACGCCGGTCGTACGCAGCCAGGACTCGGCCCATGCGTGCACATCGCGGTCCGTGGCCTGCGCCAGGGAGTCGATGAAGTCGGCGAGCGTCGCATTGCCGAACTTGTGCCGTGCGAAATGGGTGTTGATGCCGGCGAGGAAGTCCTTCTCGCCGAGCCAGACGACGAGCTGCCGCAGCGCGGACGCGCCCTTGGCGTACGAGATGCCGTCGAAGTTGAGCATCGCGGACGCGGTGTCCGGGACGGCTTCCGGGTCGGGCGCGACGGGGTGGGTGGAGGGCCGCTGGTCGGCGTCGTAGCCCCAGGACTTGCGGCCGATGCCGAAGTCGACCCAGGTGTCGGTGAAGCGGGTGGCCTCGGTGAGGGTCTGGTATCCCATGTACTCGGCGAAGGACTCGTTGAGCCAGATGTCGTCCCACCACGTGAGCGTGACGAGGTCGCCGAACCACATGTGGGCCATCTCGTGGGCGATGACCATGGCGCGGGTCTGCCGCTCGGTGTCGGTGACGGCGGAGCGGTAGACGAACTCGTCACGGAAGGTGACCAGGCCCGGGTTCTCCATGGCCCCGGCGTTGAACTCGGGTACGAAGGCCTGATCGTACGAGTCGAAGGGGTACGGCTCTTCGAACTTCTCGTGGTACCGGTCGTAGCACTGGCGCGTGATCTCGAGGATCTCGTCGGCGTCGGCGTCCAGGTGGGGGGCGAGCGAGCGGCGGCAGTGAATGCCGAAGGGCAGCCCGGCGTGCTCGGTGCGCACGGAGTGCCAGGGTCCTGCGGCGACGGCGACGAAGTAGGTGGCGAGCGGCGGGGTCGGCGCGCAGGTCCACCTGCCGTGGCCGTCGTGCGTGGCGACACCGTTGCCGAGGACGGTCCAGCCGTCGGGCGCGGTGACCGAAAGCTCGAACACGGCCTTGAGATCGGGCTGGTCGAAGGCGGCGAAGACGCGCTGGACGTCCTCCATGAACAGCTGGGTGTAGACGTATGTCTCGCCGTCGGTGGGGTCGGTGAAGCGGTGCATGCCCTCGCCGGTACGGGAGTAGCGCATGTCCGCCTCGATGCGCAGCTCGTGCTCCCCCGCACTCAGTCCGGTGAGCGCGAGCCGGTTCTCGACGAGCGACTCGGGGTCGAGGGGCTGTCCGTCGAGGGTGACGGAGCGCAGTGCGTCCGGCTTGAGCTCGACGAAGGTGTCCCCGTCCACGCGAGCCGTGAAGTGAAGGACGGTGCGTGAGTCGAAGGTCTGCTCCCCGGTGGTGAGATCAAGGTCGATCGTGTACCGGTGGACGTCGAGGAGCTGGGCTCGGGTCTGCGCTTCGTCGCGCGTCAGTACGGACATGAGGGCCATGCTGCCTGATGGGACCTGTCCCGCACACGGGGTATCGGTTGCGCTGTCAGCGCACGGGACTCAAGCGTCGGGTGAGACCTGCGGGTTGGCCGCGATCGTCTCGTGGTGCCGGATCACCTCGGCGATGATGAAGTTCAGCAGCTTCTCGGCGAACGCCGGGTCCAGTTTCGCGCTCTCCGCGAGCTGCCTCAGCCGCTCGATCTGGCGGGACTCCCGCTCCGGGTCGGCCGGTGGCAGGTGGTGCTGCGCCTTGAGGTGGCCGACCTGCTGGGTGCACTTGAAGCGTTCGGCCAGCATATGGACGACTGCCGCGTCGATGTTGTCGATGCTCTCGCGCAGTCGGCTCAGCTCGGCGCGCACGTTCTCGTCGATGTCCCTCGTGGTCATGGTCAGCGAGCTTACGTCGGTCCGGTGGCGATCGTCGGAGGGTGTTCGGGATCCGGGATCCGGTCGCTCCAGCCGCCGGGGACCGTACGGCCCTGCTGCTCGCGAAAGCGGATGGGGGCGGAGCCGACGCGACGGGTGAAGAGCCGGGAGAAGTAGGCCGGGTCCTCGTAGCCGACGCGGCGGGCGACCGCGGCGACCGGGAGCTCGGTGGCCGCGAGGAGTTCCTTGGCGCGGCCGAGACGGATGGCGAGGAGGTAGTCCTTGGGGCTGCAGCCCGCGCCGCGGCGGACCGCGGTGCGCAGCTCGGCGGGGGTCATACCGTGGCGGGCCGCGTGTTCGGCGACGGAGAGCGGCCGACAGGCGTCCCGGGCGAGTGCGCTGAGCACCGGGTCGCCGTCGGCGTTGGTGTCGGCGCGGGCGCGGCGCAGGGCGACCAGGAGTTCATGGACGGCGGCGGCCGTCTCGACCTCCAGGAGCGGGTTGCCGCGGCGTGCGGCGCGGGCGATGCGGCCCACCGCGGCGCGGGCCCCGGCGGCGTCGGACAGCGGGACGACGGGACGCTCGGGCTCTATGTAGCCGAGTTCGGTGTATGTGGCGGTGGCGGGCCCGGCGAAGTCGACGAAGCTCTCGTCCCAGCCGCGGGCCGGATCGGGGCCGTAGTGGTGCGGTACGCCTGGGGTGAGCCAGATCAGTGCGGGCGCGGTGACGGCGGTGCGCCGCCCGTCGGTGCCGAGGAACCAGCCGCTGCCCGCGCTGATCACGACGGCGACATGGTGGTCGAGGGTGCGGGGCCCGACGGTGGGCAGGACGCCGTGCTGGAGGCCCACGCCGAGACAGACGAGGCCGAGCCGGTGATGGACCGGGCCGGGGGTGAAATAACGCATCCAGGTGTGATACATCCGCTTCCGCCCCTTCCTCGGGCGCCGAGTGCCTGCGCTCCTGCCTGTGCCTGTGCCGCGTGCCTGTGCCTGCGCCGCGTGCCCGCGCCGCGTGCCCGCGCTGCGTCCAAACAGCGCCGATCTTTGTCCATGGACCCGCTCGCCGCCAGGGGGCGATGGTTGGTCGCGGTAGGTGACCGAGTGAGGGGCGATACGTGACTGAGTTCACGGTGGGTGACCAGGATTTCCTTGCGAACGGGCGGCCCGTACGACTGTTGTCGGGAGCGCTGCACTACTTCCGGGTACACGAGGCGCAGTGGGACCACCGGCTGGCGATGCTGCGGGCCATGGGCCTCCACTGCGTCGAGACGTACGTCCCCTGGAACCTCCATGAGCCGCGGCCCGGCCGGAACGCCGACGACGACGCGCTCGGCCGCTTCCTCGACGCCGCGCACGCCGCAGGGCTGTGGGCGATCGTGCGGCCCGGTCCGTACATCTGCGCCGAGTGGGACAGGCGGGCTGCCCCACTGGCTGACCGGCCGCCTCGGACGGCGCGTACGCACGGAGGACGCCGAATACCTGGGGCATGTGGAGCGCTGGTTCACCCGGCTCCTGCCGCAGGTCGTCGAGCGGCAGATCACCCGCGGCGGCCCCGTGATCATGGTGCAGGTCGAGAACGAGTACGGCAGCTACGGCTGTGACCAGGGCTATCTCCGCCATCTCGTGGACCTGCTGCGCGGCTGCGGCGTGAGCGTCCCGCTGTTCACCTCCGACGGGCCCGAGGACCATATGCTCACCGGCGGCTCGGTCCCCGGATTGCTCGCGACGGCGAACTTCGGGTCGGGAGGCCGCGAGGCCTTCGCGACGCTGCGCCGCCATCGGCCCACCGGACCGCTGATGTGCATGGAGTTCTGGTGCGGCTGGTTCGACCACTGGGGCGGGGACCGTGCCGTACGGGATCCGGCGGACGCGGCGGCCACGCTGCGGGAGATCCTCGAAGCCGGCGCCTCCGTGAATGTGTACATGGCGCACGGCGGGACCAGCTTCGCGGGCTGGGCGGGGGCGAACCGCGCGGGCGAACTGCACAACGGGGAGTTGGAACCGACCGCGACCTCGTACGACTATGACGCGCCGATCGACGAGTACGGGCGGCCGACGGAGAAGTTCTGGCTGTTCCGGGACGTGCTCGCGCCGTACCGCGACGGCCCGCCGGCCGAGCTGCCGGCCACGCCCGCCGCGCTGGGCGCGCCGGTACGCGCAGAGCTCACCGAGTGGGCACGGCTCGACGACGTACTGGAGGCGCTCGGCGACGAGGAATCGGAAGGCCCCATAACGCCCACGTTCGAAGAGCTCGGCGTCGACCGCGGTCTGGTCCGCTACCACGTCCGCGTCCCCGGCCCGCGCCGCCCGTATCCGCTGAGCGTCCTGGGTCTGCGGGACCTGGCCGTCGTCTACGTCGACGGGGTACGCGCGGGCGTACTGAGCGGCGAGAACGCCGCCCTTGAGGAACCGGTGGCCGGGCCCGCCGAGGTGGAGCTCTGGGTCGAGTCGCTGGGACGCGTCAACTACGGCCCGAGGACGGGCGAGCCCAAGGGCATCACCGGCGGCGTGCTGCACGAGTGCCAGTTCCTGCACGGCATACGGGCCCGGGCACTGCGGCTGACCACCCTCGAGGAGGAGGGCGCGGTCGCGAAGGTCCCCTTCCGCACCGCCGAACGCGGTGCCGCGGGGCTCTACCGCGGCGTACTGGAGGTACGGGGCGCCGGCGACGCGAAGCTCGAACTGCCGGGCTGGCGACGGGGGTTCGTCTGGGTGAACGGCTTCTGCCTGGGGCGCTACTGGTCGGCGGGGCCGCAGCGGGGTCCGTATGTCCCGGGGCCGGTGCTGCGGGAGGGGGCGAATGAGGTGTGGGTGCTGGAGCTGGAGGGGGCGGGCGCGGGGGTCTGCCTGGGGTGACTTTCCAAGTCACCGAGGTCGTGGTTGCCGTGGGCCAGGGGGCGTTGGTGGCTGCTGTCCCATGGGTGGTTTCGCGGGCGAACCGCAGCGGGGTCCGGGCGGAGCCCCGAATTCAGCCTCGCCGGCGATTGAGGCGCCGGGGTCCCCCCGCGCCCGCAGGGCGTAGGGGGCAGGTCCAGGGGCGAAGCCCCTGCACTGAGGTCCGAAGCCGCAGCCCCCGGCGTGGAAGCCCGCCCCCGGACCCCCGGCTCGGGGGTCCGGAACCGAGCCCCGGGTATTACAGGTTCGCCGCCGCGGACTTGATCGCCGCCGCGAACGTGGACACCTCGGTGTACACACCCGGGAAGTTGGGCCGCGCACAGCCCTCGCCCCAGCTCACGATGCCGACCTGGATCCACGCGTTGTTGTTGTCCTTGCGGAACATCGGTCCGCCGGAGTCACCCTGGCAGGTGTCGACCCCGCCCTGCTGCAATCCGGCGCAGATCTCCTCGCCGGCCACCAGCTCGGGGTACGCCTGCTGACAGCTGGCGTCGGAGACGAAGGGCACCTGCGCCTTGAGAAGGTACCGCTGCTGGCCGCCGCCCTCGCGGGCCGCGCCCCAACCGGCCACCGTGAAGGTGCCGTTGTCGTACGCCTTCGTGTCGGCGATCTTCAGGGTGGGCAGGTCGATCGGCTTGGCGAGCTTGATCAGCGCCCAGTCCTTGCCCGTGCCGTTGTAGCCCGGGGCCTGGAGCACCTTGGTCGACTTGACCTTGATGGCGCTCGAGCTCTGCAGGTCGACGACGCCCGCGGTGGCGGTGATGCTGGTGTTGTTGCCCGAGCCGCTCACACAGTGCGCGGCGGTCAGCACGATCTGCTTGGTGTACAGCGCGCCGCCACAGCCCATGGAGAGCCGGACCATGAACGGGAACTCGCCCTGGGCGGCGCGGGTTCCGCCGACAACGGGCGGGGCGGCGGCCGAGGCCGAGGTGGGCTGGAGGCTGATCGCCGCGAGCACGACGGCACCTGCTGCGGCACATCTCTGGAGCACACGAATGAACTGCTTCAACGGACTGCCTTTCGTGGGGGGTTGAGATTTACGCCCCGCCGTTTCCAGGTACAGCCCTACGCGCGCTGACATGGGCCCGACAAGGCGTGACCCGGATTATGGAGAGCGGATCACTCGGGCCACAAGGGGCAGTTTTCGGCCTGTTCACCGGCGCGAATTCGCGCCCACCGCCCCGTAGAGTTGAGTCGGGCCGACCGTCGTGCATGGGGGGTACGGAACGTGGTGGCGAAGGGCAGTGAGGTCGTACACGGCTATCCGCACCTCGACACCGTGCGTGCGGCGATCACCGCGGTCCACCGACGGCTGTCGGCGGAGGGCGTGCACTCCTACGCCCCCAGCGTCCTGCCCGCCGATGTGACCTTCTCCGACCACGACGATCTCCACCTCGGCGCCCAGCGCGTGGCCCGCGCCCTGGTCCAGCACCTCCATCTGCCGGACGCCCGGATGATCGTGAGCTTCCGCGAGATGCACCATGCGGCGAGCGTCGAACTCACCGCGGGCCCCGAGTACTTCATCGAGCTGAACGACCGCTTCCGCACCCACCGGAGGGACATCGGCGCCGCCCTCGCCCACGAGATCATGCATGTGCTGCTGCACCGGCTCGATCTGTCCTTCCGCGGCACCCGCGACAACGAGATCCTCACCGACACGGCGACCACCTATCTCGGCGCGGGCTGGCTGCTGCTCGACGCGTTCCGCGAGGACGACGTCTCCAGCCAGAAGCTGGGCTATCTCACCCCTGAGGAGTTCGGCTACGTACTCGCCAAGCGGGCGATCGCGTTCGACGAGGACCCCTCGCCGTGGTTCACCAGCCCGCAGGGCTACACCGCGTACACCAAGGGCCGCGCCAAGGCGCTGCACGACGCCCAGCAGCCGCCGCTCACCACCGCGGGCTGGGCGGGTCGCCACCGCTACGCCAAGGAGCGGCGCCATGCGATGGAGCGCCCCGGCCAGGCCGCCGCCCAGCGTCCGGGCGCCGAGTCGTCCTCGTACTCCTTCGAGCGCGGGCCCGACGGGCCGCGCGTCTCCTTCCCCTGCCCCACCTGCCACCAGCGCATCCGCGTTCCCGTGCGGGGGCGGGTGCGGGTCCGCTGCGGGCTGTGCCGCACGATTCTCGAATGCGACACCTGACCGATCTTCCGTAGGCTCGAAATATGACGAAAGAGCCGGCTGCGGAAGTCCGCGAGCTGTTCCGGGCGGTGTACAGCGGCACGGACGACGCCGTCGTGGCGCTGCTCCGCAGGGGGATCCCCGCGGACACGACCGATGAGGAAGGGCAGACGCCGCTGTACCGGGCGGCGGTGAGCGCCGAAGCGGGCATCGTGCGGCTGCTGCTGGCCGCGGGCGCCGACCCCGGGCGCGGCAGCGGTCCCGAGGGCGGGGATCTGCCGCTGTGCGGGGCGGCGGTCGGCGGACACACCGAGGTTGTGCGGGCCCTGCTGGCCGCGGGCGCCCGGCCCGATCAGCAGGAGGCGTACGGCTTCACGGCGCTGCGGTGGGCGGTGACGCTCGGCCATGCCGCGACCGCGGAGGTGCTGCTGGAGCACGGCGCCGATCCCGATCTGCCGGGGCCCGGCGGCGAGCTGCCGCTGGTGCTGGCGGCCCGCCGCGGCTCCCCGTCGACCGTGCGGGCCCTGCTGCGGCACGGTGCCGGCGCCGGAGCCAAGAAGGCGGCACTCGCCGAGGCCCGGCTGTGGCTCGGCCGGGATGTCGAGCAGGAGCTGCGCGAGGGGCTGCTCAGCGCGTGCGAGCAGGGCGAGGAGTACGAGACGGTGGCACGCCGGGTCGCCGAGGACGGAGGGGAGACCGTCATCGTCGAGGTGCTGCAGGCGGACGGCACGCCGCGGGCGGGCAATGAGCAGCAGACCGGTCATGCGGCGATCGTGACGCTCCTGGAGCGGGAGTTGGGGGTGTTGACGCCGTACGCCGACCTGGCCGAGCGGGCACTGCGCTGCGGGGATCCCGACCAGGACGACTGGGTCGAAGCGGTGCTGGCGCTGTGGGCGCGCGGCGACGAGGAGACCTTCCAGGCGGCGGCCGCATGGTGCGCGAGCGACGACCCGATGCGCCAGGCGTTCGCGGCGGACGTGCTGGCCCAACTGGGGTTCGGGAACGAGGGCTTGGGGCCGTTCGCGGCCCGGACGCTGCCGCTGCTGCGCGAGCTGTCCCGTGAGGCGCGGGAGCCGGAGCTGATCCAGGCGGTCGTCCTCGGGCTCGGACACCACGGGGATCCGGCCGTGCTGCCGGAGATCCTGCGGCATGCCGGCCATCCGGACGCGGTGGTGCGCAACCAGGTGGCGCTCTCGCTGTTCGGGCTCGTCCCCGGCGATCATGCCGAGGGCATCGACACGCTGATCGCGCTGAGCCGGGACGCGGACCCCCATGTCAGGGACTGGGCGACCACGGCGCTGGCGGACGTGGACGCCGACACGGACGAGATCCGCGAGGCGCTGGCGGCGCGGCTCACCGACCAGGACGTGGAGACCTCGGCGGAGGCGGCCCGGGGTCTGGCGATCCGTCAGGATCCGCGTGCGGAAGCGGCCCTGGCGCGGATTCTCGCGGACGAGGACCCGGACGGATACGCCCGCGGGGCGGCCGCGGACGCCGTGCAGCACATAAGGGACGAGAAGCTCAAGCGGCGGCTCGAGCAGACCCTGCCGCGCTGGCGCTGACCCTCGTCGCCCCTGTCAGAGCAGTCGCAGCGCGCCCGGCCGCTCCTCCATGATCTCCACCAGCCAGTCGAACGCGGTCGGGCCGAGGCCGGCCCTCGCCAGGTCCAACTGCTCCTGGACCGTGGCCCTGCTCAGCGGATGGCTCCGCCGCAGCCGGAGCTCCAGCTGCCGTACGGTCTCGTCGCGCCCCAGCGCAGCACGGGAACGCTCGTGGTCACGCCATTCGAAGGCGAAGTCGCCGTCGTCCGGAGTCCCCATGCCGCCGCTGAGGCAGTCGGCGAAGGAGTCGAGATTGCGGCCGAAGTATCCGCCGGGCCCGTTCACGGCTTCGCCGATCACCCGCCAGAAGCTGTCCAGGCCGGTGACCTCCGCCCCGTCGATCACGTAGGTCCTGGTCACGGGGCGGAGGATACCGGCTCAGCAGCCGTAGTCGACGAGGTCGAACGTGGCGTAGTGGTCGGCGGTGTAGTAGTCCTCGGCGGATGCCTGGCCCGTGACGATGCGGCGGGCGCCGCGGGTCGAGGAGCCCGGCGTCTTGACCGTGTACTCGTGGTAGTAGGCGGACGAGTGCGAGGGCAGGACGCCCTCGCGGTTCGAGAAGACGGTGCCGTCCTGCTTGTACGGGAACGGCCCGCCCTGCTCGATCAGATCGAGGGTGTCGTGCGCCTGGGAGGGGAGGTCGGAGTAGCAGATGTCACCGACAGCGGCCGCGGCCGTGGGGGAGGCCGTGGCCTGTCCGCCGATGACGAGCGTGGATACCAGGGCGGCGATGCCGCCGAGCATGGCGATTCGTGGGGGGATTCGCATACGGACATCATGACGCGCGTAGACATGAACGCGTCAAGCCCAATGCCCCTTAGTTTTCTACGAGTTAACCTGAGTGGCCGGCCGGCTCCGCGGGGGTGAAGCTCAGCGCGCTCCGTACACGGGTTGCGGAGACTCGGCGTCCGCGAGGAGCCTGCGTGCGGCCTCGCCCGCTTCGGCGGGAGTCCAGCGCGTGCCCTTGTCCGCGGTGGGGCCCGGCCGCCAGCCCTCCATGACGGTGATACGGCCCGCCTCGGCCTCGAAGACCCGGCCGGTCACGCCCGCGCTCCCGGCCGAGCCGAGCCAGACGACGAGCGGCGAGACATCCTCCGGCAGCGCGCGGAGCCCGGCGAAGGTCTCCTCGGTCATCCGTGTACGGGCCGCGGGTGCGATGGCGTTGACCTGGACGCCGTACCGGCCCAGCTCCGCCGAAGCGACCAGCGTCAGACCGATGATCCCGGCCTTGGCCGCGGCATAGTTGCCCTGGCCGACGCTGCCCAGCAGCCCCGCCCCCGACGTGGTGTTGATTACCCGGGCCGACACGGGACGCCCCGCCTTGGCCTCGGCGCGCCAGTGTGCGGCGGCGTGTTTCAACGGCAGGAAGTGGCCCTTCACATGGACTCGCACGACCGCGTCCCAGTCGTCCTCGTCGAGGTTCACGAGCATCCGGTCGCGCAGAAAGCCCGCGTTGTTGACGAGGGTGTCGAGCCGCCCAAAGGTGTCGAGCGCCGCGGCGACGAGACAAGCCGCGCCGTCGGTCGTCGCGATGTCGCCGCCGTGCGCCACCGCCTCGCCGCCGGCCGCCGTGATCTCGTCGACGACCTGGCGGGCCGGGCTCGCCGACGAGCCCGCCCCGTCCAGGCCGACGCCCAGGTCGTTGACGACGACCCTCGCTCCCTCGGCGGCGAAGGCGAGCGCATGGGCCCGCCCGAGACCGCGGCCGGCACCGGTGACGATGACGACGCGTCCTTCGCAGATCCGGGTCATCTCACTCCTCCTTGTTGACAGTTGCGGCATCGAGAAAGGCGGGGCGCTCCCCGCCGCCGTGGACGAGCAGTGCGGCCCCGCTCACATAGGCCGCGCGGTCCGAGGCAAGGAACACGGCCGCGTCCCCGATCTCCGAGGGCTCGGCCAGCCGTCCCAGCGCAACCGTGCGGCCGACCGCCGCGATGCCCTCCTCGTCCCCGTAGTGCAGTGAGGAGAGCTCGGTGCGGACCATGCCGAGGAGGAGCGTGTTCACCCTGACCTCGGGCGCCCACTCGACGGCCATGGAGCGGGCCAGGCTCTCCAGTCCGGCCTTCGCCGCCCCGTACGCAGCCGTGCCGGGAGAAGGGCGGCCGCCGCTGACGCTGCCGATCATCACGATCGAACCGCGGGAGGCCCGCAGATGTTCGTGGGCCGCGAGGGACGCGGTCAGCGGCGCGGTGAGATTGAGCTCGATCACCCGCGCATGACGGGCCGCGTCGCCCTCGCCGAGCAGCCGGTAGGGCGTCCCGCCCGCGTTGTTGACGAGGGTGTCCAAGCGGCCGTGCCGCGAGAGGACGCCGTCGAAGAACTCCCCCACGGCGGCCGCATCGCGCAGGTCCAGCGGTACGAACTCGGCACCGGGTACCGGGACTTCGGGCCTTCTCCGGGCACAGATCACCACCGTGGCGCCCGCCCGCAGGAACGCCCGGGCGATCCCGGCGCCGACGCCGCGCGTGCCGCCGGTGACGACGGCGACCCTCCCGTCCAGCTCCATCGGCTGCTACCTTCCTCACCTAACAAATGTTTGGTGGAAAGGTAGCTGATCCGCCCATGGGTGTCTCCACCGCACGCCCCGAGAAAGGCATCGCTCTCGTCACGGTCGACTTCCCGCCCGTCAACGCCCTTCCCGTACAGGGCTGGTACGACCTCACCGACGCCCTGGGCACGGCGGGCCGCGACCCCGAGGTCCGCTGTGTCGTCCTGGCCGCCGCGGGCCGCGGCTTCAACGCGGGTGTCGACATCAAGGAGATGCAGCGCGATGCCGGGCACGACGCACTGATCGGCGCCAACCGCGGCTGCTCCGAGGCCTTCGCCGCCGTGTACGAGTGCGAGGTGCCCGTCGTCGCGGCGGTGCACGGCTTCTGCCTGGGCGGCGGCATCGGCCTCGTCGGCAACGCGGACGCGATCGTCGCCTGTGACGACGCGGTCTTCGGGCTGCCGGAGCTGGACCGGGGCGCGCTCGGCGCGGCCACCCATCTCGCCCGGCTGGTCCCCCAGCATCTGATGCGCGCGCTGTACTACACCTCGCGCACCGTGACCGCCGCCGAACTGCACGCCCACGGCTCGGTCTGGCAGGTCGTCCCACGCGATCAACTGGCCGATGCGGCGCTGGGGCTGGCCCGTGAGATCGCGCGGAAGGACGGCCGTCTCATCCGGCTGGCCAAGGCAGCCATCAACGGCATCGACCCCGTCGACGTGCGCCGCAGCTACCGCTTCGAGCAGGGCTTCACCTTCGAGGCCAACCTCAGTGGGGTCGCCGGCCGCGTCCGCGACACCTTCGGCAAGGACACCGTCGGCAACGACACCGTCGGCAAGGAGGACCGAGCGTGACCGACAAGACGATGACGCCCGAGGAGGTGGTGTCCCGGCTGAGCAGCGGGATGACGGTCGGCATCGGCGGCTGGGGCTCGCGCCGCAAGCCGATGGCGCTGGTGCGGGCACTGCTCCGGTCCGAGATCACTGATCTCACCGTGGTCTCCTACGGCGGCCCCGACGTCGGCCTGCTCGCCGCCGCGGGCCGCATCCGCACACTCGTCACGGCCTTCGTCACACTCGACTCGATCCCGCTCGAACCGCACTTCCGCGCCGCACGCGAGCGCGGCTCGCTCGAACTGACGGAGATCGACGAGGCGATGTTCATGTGGGGTCTGCACGCCGCCGCGAACCGGCTGCCCTTCCTCCCCGTGCGGGCGGGTATCGGCTCCGATGTGATGCGGGTCAACCCCGGGCTGCGCACGGTGACTTCGCCGTACGACGACGGGGAGGAGTTCGTCGCCGTACCGGCCCTGCGGATGGATGCCGCACTCGTCCACGTGAACCGCGCCGACCGGCTCGGCAACGGCCAGTACCTGGGACCCGACCCCTACTTCGACGATCTGTTCTGCGAGGCCGCCGACACCGCGTACGTCTCCTGCGAGCAGCTGGTGGAAACCGCCGAACTCACCAAGGACGCACCGCCCCAGTCGCTGCTGGTGTCGCGCCACAGCGTCAGCGGCGTCGTCGAGACCCCGAACGGCGCGCACTTCACCTCCTGCGTCCCCGGCCACCACCGCGACGAGGCCTTCCAGAAGCTGTACGCGACCACCCCGTGGCCCGAGTTCGCCGCGCGCTTCCTGTCCGGCGCCACCGAGCACGACTACCAGTCGGCCGTCCAGGCATGGCACAAGGAGCAGCAGTGACCATCAGCCGTTCCGAGTACTGCGTCATCGCCTGCGCCGAGGCATGGCGCGACAACGGCGAGGTGCTGGCCAGCCCCATGGGACTGATCCCGTCCTTCGGGGCCAGGCTCGCCAGGCGCACGTTCTCGCCCGATCTGCTGCTCACCGACGGCGAGGCGATGCTGGTCGGCCTCGGCGGGGCGGTGGAGGGCTGGCTGCCGTACCGCAGGCATCTGACGATGGTCACCGGCGGGAAGCGGCACGTGATGATGGGCGCCAGTCAGCTCGACCGCTTCGGCAACCAGAACATCTCCTGCATCGGCGACTGGGCGCGCCCCAGGCGGCAGCTGCTCGGGGTGCGCGGCGCGCCCGTCAACACCCTCAACAATCCGGTCAGTTACTGGGTGCCGAGGCACTCGACGCGGGTCTTCGTCGAACGCGTCGACATGGTGAGCGGCGTCGGCTACGACCATGCCGCGGGCGCCCGCTACCACCGCATTCCACGCGTCGTCTCCGATCTCGGCGTCTTCGACTTCGAGACCGGCAACCGCTCGATGCGGATCGCGTCCGTGCACCCGGGGGTCACGGTCGAGCAGATCCAGGACGCCACCGGCTTCGATCTGGCGATCGGCCCGGACGTCCCGTACACCCGCGATCCGAGCGCAGACGAACTGCGGCTGATCCGCGAGGTGATCGACCCGACGGGAGCGCGTGAGCGCGAGGTCCCGGCGTAATGGAGACGGCACTGACCAGACTGGTCGGGGTCGAACACCCCATCGTGCAGACGGGTATGGGCTGGGTCGCGGGGCCCCGGCTGGTCTCGGCCACCGCCAACGCAGGCGCGCTCGGCATCCTCGCCTCCGCGACGATGGGCGTCGACCAGCTGCGCCGGGCCGTCCGCGAGGTCGCGTCCCGCACGGACGCGCCCTTCGGGGTCAATCTCCGCGCCGACGCCGGTGACGCCCGCGAACGGGTGCGGATCATCATCGACGAGGGCGTACGGGTCGCCTCCTTCGCCCTTGCGCCCTCCCGCGAGCTGATCACCGAGCTCAGGGACGCGGGCGTGGTCGTGATCCCCTCGATCGGGGCCCGCCGCCATGCGGAGAAGGTCGCGGCGTGGGGCGCGGACGCGGTGATCGTGCAGGGCGGCGAGGGCGGCGGGCACACCGGCGATGTCGCAACGACCGTGCTGCTGCCGCAGGTTGTGGACGCGGTCGACATCCCGGTGATCGCGGCGGGCGGCTTCCACGACGGGCGGGGTCTGGCCGCCGCGCTCGCCTACGGTGCGGCGGGCATCGCGATGGGCACGCGTTTTCTGCTCACGTCCGACTCGACCGTCCCGGCCGCGGTCAAGGCGAAGTACCTGGCCGCGACGGTCAAGGACGTCACGGTCACCACCGCGGTCGACGGTCTGCCGCACCGGATGCTGCGTACGGAATTCGTCAACTCCCTGGAGCGGGCGGGCCGTACGAGAGCGCTGGTGCACGCGGTTCGGCGGGCGTCGGGGTTCCGGAAGCTCTCGGGCCTGTCGTGGGCCGCCATGATCCGCGACGGACTGGCGATGAAGCACGGCAAGGACCTGAGCTGGAGCCAGGCCCTGCTCGCCGCGAACACCCCGATGCTGCTGCGGGCATCGATGGTGGAGGGCCGAACGGATCTGGGCGTGATGGCGTCGGGGCAGGTGGCGGGGCTGATCGAGGATCTGCCGAGCTGCGCGGAGCTGGTGGAGCGGGTGATGTCGGATGCGATGGGGGTGCTGCGCGGGCTTGTTCCCCCATCGCGCCCCTTCCCGTAACCGGGGGCTCCGCCCCGTCCCCGGACGCCCTTCGGGCGTTGTCCTCAATCGCCGGACGGGCTCAAAATGAGCCCCTCCGGCGATTGAGGAGCGGGGTTCGGGGCGGAGCCCCAGAAAGACACCCCAGGCACCGGCTACGCCGCCGTACGCCGTCCGCCCTGCGCGCCGCTGCCCCGTGCCGGGCGCCCGCCCTGACGAGCCTGCCCCGTCTGCGCCCCCTGGCCACCGTTGCCCTGCCCGCCACGACGACCGCGGCTTCGGCCGCCGCCACCGCCCTGCGCGCCCTGCCCCGGCACCTGCGCGCGACGGCGCTGCGGCCGCTGCTGCTGCACGGCCGGCTGCGGGACCTCGATCGTGACCGCGATCCCCGACGGCTCGCGCGCCCCGGTAAGCCGGGCCAGCTCCTCGTCGCTGGACTTGATCCTGGCGGTGCGCGGGCTGATGCCCGCGTCCGACATCAGCCGCGTCATCTCACGCCGCTGCTCGGGCAGCACCAGCGTGACGACGCTGCCGGACTCGCCCGCCCGCGCGGTGCGGCCGCCGCGGTGCAGATAGTCCTTGTGGTCGACGGGCGGATCGATGTTCACGACCAGGTCGAGATCGTCGACATGGATGCCCCGGGCGGCCACATTCGTCGCGACCAGCGCGGTGACCAGGCCGTTCTTGAACTGATCGAGCGTGCGGTTGCGCTGCGGCTGCGAACGCCCGCCGTGCAGCGCCGCGGCCCGTACGCCGCTGGCCAGCAGCCGCTTGGCGAACCGGTCGGCGGACCGCTTCGTGTCGACGAAGAGGATCACCCGGCCGTCGCGCGCCGCAATGCGCGTGGCCACGGCCTTCTTGTCGGTCTCGTCCACGACGTGCAGCACATGGTGCTCCATCGTGGTCACCGCGCCCGCGGACGGGTCGACCGAGTGCACGACGGGGTCGGTGAGGAACATCCGTACGAGCCGGTCGATGTTCTTGTCCAGCGTCGCCGAGAAGAGCATCCGCTGGCCGTCCGCCTCGACCTGCTTGAGCAGCGCGGTGACCTGCGGCATAAAGCCCATGTCGGCCATCTGGTCGGCCTCGTCCAGGACGGTGATCGCCACCCGGTCCAGTACGCAGTCGCCGCGTTCTATGAGGTCCTTGAGCCGGCCGGGCGTGGCCACGAGCACCTCGGCGCCGCGCCGCAGCGCGCCCGACTGCTTGCTGATCGACAGACCGCCGACGACCGTGGCGAGCCGCAGCTGCACGGAGGTCGCGTACGGCGACAGCGCGTCGGTGACCTGCTGAGCGAGCTCGCGGGTCGGTACGAGGACGAGTGCGAGCGGTGCCTTCGGCTCGGCGCGCCGGCCGGCGGTGCGCGCGAGCAGCGCCAGCCCGAAGGCGAGGGTCTTGCCGGAGCCGGTGCGCCCGCGGCCGAGGATGTCGCGGCCCGCGAGGGAGTTCGGCAGGGTCGCGGCCTGGATCGGGAAGGGCTCGGTCACGCCCTGCGCCGCGAGGGTCTTGAGCAGTGCGGCCGGCATGTCCAGCTCGTCGAACGCGCCGGCGGCCGGCAGCGCGGGGGTGACGGTTTCCGGCAGCGTGAATTCCTGCGGGGGCGCCACCTTGCGGGCGGCAGTCTTGCCGGAGCCCTTCACAGGGCCCTTGGCGCGGACCGGGCGCCTGCGGGCCGGACGGGCGGCGGCCGGGCGTTCGGAGCGAGTCATTCGGAGTTTGCCTTCCTTGGCCTGAGAACAGCACAAACCGGGGCCCGCACCACGACGGTGCGGGCCCCGGCTGCGAGATACGCGTCCAGCGATTAGGCCGGGACGATGTTCTCCGCCTGCGGGCCCTTCTGGCCCTGCGTGACGTCGAAGGAGACCTTCTGGCCTTCCTGGAGCTCACGGAAGCCGGAGGTCGCGATGTTGGAGTAGTGGGCGAAGACGTCGGCGCCGCCGCCGTCCTGCTCAATGAAGCCGAAGCCCTTTTCCGAGTTGAACCACTTCACGGTTCCAGTAGCCATGTCATTCTCCTAAAACAGGGGCAAGCCGAAAACTCACACCTCGTGAGTTTCCCGTCGCTGCATGGACCCCCATCCGGAAAAGCCGGAAACAATAATGTGCGCCTGAGGAAGCATTCCCGTCAGGCGCACACAAAGTTCATGGGTACCAAAACTGCAACGTGGCCAACCGTAGCACGCCGCGTCCCAAAAGGCTCGTGATCACAGCCGTTCGATGATCGTGACGTTGGCCTGACCTCCTCCTTCACACATCGTTTGCAGTCCGTACCGGCCTCCCGTGCGCTCCAGTTCATGAAGCAGCGTCGTCATCAGCCTGACGCCCGTGGCGCCGAGTGGATGGCCCAGCGCGATGGCTCCGCCGTTGACATTGACCGTGTCCGGGTCCGCGCCGGTCTCCTTCAGCCAGGCGAGCACCACGGGCGCGAAGGCCTCGTTGATCTCCACCAGGTCGATGTCGTCGATCGACAGGCCGGTCTTCTTCAGCGCGTACGCCGTCGCGGGGATCGGGGCCGACAGCATCCGGATCGGGTCCTCGCCGCGCGCGGAGAGATGGTGGATACGGGCCCGCGGCGTCAGGCCGTGCCGCTCGACGGCCCGTTCGCTCGCGATCAGCATCGCCGCCGCGCCGTCCGAGACCTGCGAGGAGCACGCGGCCGTGATGGTGCCGCCGTCCAGGACCGGCTTCAGGGCCGCCATCTTCTCCAGGGTGGTGTCGCGGCGCGGACCCTCGTCGACGGTCATTTCGCCGTACGCCACGAGTTCCCGCGCGAAGCGCCCCTCGTCGATGGCACGGATGGCCCGCCGGTGGGAGAGCAGCGCGAACTCCTCCATGTCGCGCCGTGAGATTCCCCACTTCTCGGCGATCAGCTGTGCGCCGTGGAACTGGTTGACGGGCTGGTCGCCGTACCGGGCACGCCAGCCCTCGCTGCCCGCGAACGGGCCACCGGTCAGCCCGAGCGGTTCGGCGGCCTGCCGGGACGCGAAGGCGATGGGGATCTGCGTCATGTTCTGCACGCCGCCCGCGACGACCAGGTCCTGGGTGCCCGACAGCACGCCCTGTGCCGCGAAGTGCACCGCCTGCTGGGAGGAGCCGCACTGGCGGTCGATCGTCACGCCCGGCACCTCCTCGGGCAGTCCCGCGGCCAGCCATGCCGTGCGGGCGATGTCGCCGGCCTGCGGGCCCACCGTGTCGAGGCAGCCGAAGACGACGTCCTCGACGGCGGCGGGGTCGATCCCGGAGCGTTCGACCAGGGCGGTCAGGACATGCGCGCCCAGGTCGGCCGGGTGCACCCCGGCCAGCCGGCCCCTGCGCCTGCCCACCGGAGTGCGCACTGCATCGACTATGTAGGCCTCGCCCATGACAACTCCTTGATCGGTTATCTGCGTACGGCGATTCCGTCCAGCACCATCGACAGGTACTGCCGGGCGATCTCGTCGGGGCTGTGCTGTCCGCCCGGCCGGTACCAGGACGCCGCGACCCACACGGTGTCGCGCACAAACCGATAGGTGAGCCGGATGTCCAGATCGGCGCGGAACGCCTGCTCCCTGACCCCGCGCTCCAGCGTCCCGAGCCATGCCTTCTCGAACTTCTGCTGCGAGTCGGTGAGGTAGTGGAAGCGGGGCTGGGCGGCCAGGTGCCTGGACTCCTTCTGGTAGATCGCGACCGCGGCGCGGTGCCGGTCGATCTCCCGGAAGGACTCGATGACCAGGGCCTCGATGGTCTCCCTGGGCCCGAGTCCGGCGGCGAGCACGCTGTCGTAGCCCTGCCAGAGCTCGTCGAGGAAGGTGGAGAGGATCTCGTCGAGCATCGACTCCTTGGAATCGAAGTGGTAGTAGAGGCTGCCGGCGAGCATCCCCGCCTCGTCCGCGATCTTGCGGACGGTGGTGGCGTTGTACCCCTGGGCGGCGAACACCTCGGCGGCGGTGTCCAGGAGCTCGCGGCGGCGCGCGGGTGAGGGGGTCACCTGGTTCTTCTTCTTGTTCGGCTGGTTCGGCACACGGTCATTCTCCGTCTACGCATGCTGACTGCTGATGGAGACGACCTCGCCGGTGAGATACGAGGAGTAGCCGCTGGCCAGGAAGACGATGGCGTTGGCGATCTCCCACGGTTCGGCGTAGCGCCCGAAGGCCTCCTTGGTGATCAGCTCATCGAGCACCTCGGGCGATGTGACCTTCACCAGATGCGGGTGCATGGCGAGGCTGGGGGCGACGGCATTGACGCGTACGCCGTACTCCGCCGCCTCGATCGCCGCGCAGCGGGTGAGCGCCATGACTGCGGCCTTGGCGGCGGCGTAGTGGGCCTGGCCGGCCTGGGCGCGCCAGCCGACGACGGAGGAGTTGTTGACGATCACTCCGCCGCGGCCGGTCGCGCGGAAGGAGCGCAGGGCGGCGCGGGTGCAGCGGAAGGTGCCGTTCAGGGTGACGTCGATGACCTTGTCCCACTGTTCGTCGCTCATGTCGACGAGGGCGGCGGTGCCGCCGAGGCCCGCGTTGTTGACGACGATGTCGAGGCCGCCGTGTTCCTGTACAACGGCCTCGAACAGGGCCTGGACCTGGCTCTCGTCGGTGACGTCGCACGGCAGTGAGGCCACGGCGTCGGGCCCGAACTCCTCCGCGAGTGCCGCCCGGGACTCCTTGAGCCGGCGGGCGTGGGCGTCGCTGATGAGGATGCGGGCGCCCTCCTCCAGGAATTTGCGGGCGGTCGCGCCGCCGATGCCGGCGCCTGCCGCGGCGGTGATGACGGCGGTACGGCCCTTCAGCAGGCCGTGGCCCGGTACGTACTGCGCCCTGTTGTCCGTCACAGCAGCACGTTAACCTACCAAACACTTGTTAGGGAAGGAGGTCCGGATGGATCTGGACCACTCCGCCGACGACGAGGCGCTGCGGGCCGGGGCCCGCGCCTGGCTCGCGGCCCATGTGCCCGCCGAGCCGCTGCCGTCGCTGGAGACGCCGGAAGGCTTCGCGGCGCACCGGACGTGGGAGGCACAGCTGCACGCGGACCGCTGGTCGGTCGTCTCCTGGCCGCGCCGGTACGGCGGGCGGGACGCCGGCATCTTCGGCTGGCTGGCCTTCGAGGAGGAGTACTACGCGGCGGGCGCGCCGGGGCGGGTCTCGCAGAACGGCATCAATCTGCTGGCCCCCACGCTCTTCGACCACGCGACGGACGAGCAGCGCGCGCGGGTGCTGCCTCCGATGGCGAGCGGCGAGGTGATCTGGGCGCAGGCCTGGTCGGAGCCCGAATCCGGCTCCGACCTCGCGTCGCTGAAGTCCCGTGCGGTGCGCACGGCCGGCGGCTGGCTGCTGAGCGGCCAGAAGACGTGGTCCTCGCGGGCCGCCTTCGCTGACCGGGCGTTCGGCATCTTCCGCACTGACCCCGATGCGCCGACGCCGCATCAGGGGCTGACGTATCTGATGTTCGACCTGTCGGCGGACGGGGTGACGGTCCGCCCGATCGGCCGGCTGGACGGCAAGCCGGCGTTCGCCGAACTCTTTCTCGACAATGTCTTCGTCCCGGACGAGAACGTGATCGGCGAGCCGGGTCAGGGCTGGCGGATCGCGATGTCCACGACGGGCAACGAGCGCGGGCTGATGCTGCGCTCCCCCGGCCGTTTCCTGGCCGCCGCGGACCGTCTCGTACGGGAGTGGCGTGAGCGGGGCGAGGACCTGGGGGTACGCGACCGGGTGGCGGACGCGGTGATCGGGGCGCGGGCGTATCAGCTCTTCACCTACGCGGGGGCCTCGCGCTTCGCGTCGGGCGCGAGCATCGGTGCGGAGTCCAGCCTGAACAAGGTCTTCTGGTCCGAGTACGACATCGCCCTGCACGAGACGGCGCTCGATCTGCTCGGCCCGGACGGCGAACGGGCCGACACCGGCTGGGCCGAGGGCCATGTCTTCGCGCTGGCGGGTCCGATCTACGCGGGCACGAACGAAATCCAGCGCGACATCATCGCCGAGCGGCTGCTCGGCCTTCCGAAGGGCCGCCGCTGATGCGTTTTCTCCTCAACGATGAACAGCGGGCGTTCGCGCGGTCCCTGGACGCGATGCTGACGGCTTCGGACCCCACGCCGGCGGCCCGCGCCTGGGCGGCGGGGGACCAAGCGCCGGGTCTGGCCCTGTGGTCCCGTCTGGCCGAGGCCGGGATCTTCGCGCTGGCGGTGCCGGAGCCGTACGAGGGCGTCGGCCCGCTGCCGGTCGAACTGACCGTGGCCTTCGTGGAACTGGGCCGCCACGCGGTTCCGGGCCCTGTGGTGGAGACGGTCGCGTCGGCGGCGCTGCTGACACGGTTGTCGGACCGGGGCGACTCGAGCGCGGCGAAGCGCCTGCTGCCGAGCCTGGCCTCGGGCGAGGCAGTGGCGACGCTGACGACGGGGGGCGGCCACGCGCTGGACGCGGATGCGGCGACGGTGACGCTGGTGGTGGCCGCCGACGACTCGGCCCTGCACATCGCTCCCTCCCACGGCCCCGTTCGCGCGTCCCTCGATCCCGTACGGCGGTTGGCCGTTCCCGCGCAGGGGGGCGAGGTGCTCGCCGAGGGCGCACATGTCGGGGACGCCGCCGCCCATGCCCGAGACGTCGCGCGGCTCGTCACCGCCGCGCAAGCCCTCGGCGTCGGGCTCGCGCTGCTGGAGCGGACCGTCGCATACGTCAAACAGCGCACCCAATTCGGCGTCGCCATCGGGTCGTTCCAGGCGGTCAAGCACCGGCTTGCCGACGTCCTCGTCGGGCTGGAGTTCGCCCGGCCGCTGCTCTACGGGGCCGCCCTCTCGTTGTCCCCCGCCGACGTCGCCGCCGCGAAGGTCGCCGCGGGTGAGGCCGCGTACGCCGCCGCCCGGGCCGCGCTCCAGCTGCACGGCGCGGTGGGGTACACGGACGAGCTCGACCTTTCGCTCTGGCTGCGCAAGGCGAGGCCGCTGCGCGACGCCTGGGGCACCCCCGCCCAGTGCCGGGCGCGGGTGCTCGGCGGCTGACCCGCGGACTCAGCGGCGCCGGTGCTCGCGGACGCCTGCGCCCGGGCGCCAGGACCGTACGACCAGCTCGTCGCCGTCGACGTACGTCCGCACCACCTCGCCGATCTCCACCCGGAAGAGGTGGTACGGCTCCGGCGGGCTGACCTCCGCCATGAAGCGGGCCTTCGCTTCGGAGTCGGTCACCTCCACCGCGCGCCCCGCGATCCGGACGTCGCCGCCGTCCATCGAGTCGTCCGGCCCCGGGTTCGCGTGGAGCGCGAAGCGCGGATCGCGCTGGAGGTCCTGCGCCTTGCGGGAGCCCGACATCATGCCGAGCCACAACTCACCGAAGCGGAAGTCGGCTTCGAGCCCCGTCACCCGCGGGGACCCGTCCTTGCGCACGGTCGCCAGGACATGGTGCTTGTAGCGACCGAAGCGTTTCTGTACGGCCTCGGCGAAGGCGGGCTCCGCCGCCAGGAAATCCGCCCACGAACACGTTGTCATGAGGCCATCGAACCGCCAAACTGCGACATCCGCTGTCGGGTTTTGCCCTCCGTGTGCCGATCCACGGCGAACGTGCCCCCTGGGCCCCGCTCAGGCACTCCGCAGCGTGACGAGGGCCGCGTGCCCCTCCGTACGCAGCAAGCCGGGCGACTCGTCGAGCACCACGGCGTCGTACTCGCCGAGCGTCACCCCCGCCTCCTTGAGGACCGTGGGCCCGTCCAGCGCGACGATCACTATGGTCGAGCCGTACGGCACGACGACCAGCTGCCCTCCCCGCACCACCGAGGTCAGACATGCCGTACGGCCCTTGCGGTACATGACGTTGAAGTTGACGACGGGCCCGGCCAGGAGCCTGCCGTCGGCCTCGACGTCGCCGGGGAAGTCGTAGGGCAGGTACCGCTCGGCGGCCAGTGTCTGCTGCCCGCCGACCGTGAGGTCCATCCCCGCGCCCTCGACCACGGTCAGCGTGCGCGCGATCCCGGGGAAGGCGGAGAACGGCCCGTCCGCGGCGACGTCCGCGAGGCTGATGCGCCAGTCGAAGTCGTCCGTCCCAGCCCCCTCGGGCCAGAGGGCGATCTCACGGGTGACCCCGCCGCCGTTCTTCCACGGCACGGCGGTACGGTCCGCCGCCCGCAGCACTCGCATCGTCATCGCACGATCCCCTGCGCGCGGGCTGCGGCCAGCCACTGCGGGAATTCGGCGACCAGCCGGTCGTACAGCTCCTCGTCCGGGACCTTGCGCGGGTCGAGCCCGGCGTGGAAGAAACCGGCGTTGTCGACAACGCGTTTGCCGGGCACGGCGAGCTCGTCGAGCTTGTGCAGGAAGTCGAACTGCGTGCTGCGCTTGTTGCCGAAGCCGATGAACTGCCAGAACAGCGGCAGCTTCGCCGCCTTGCACAGATAGCGCTCCGCCGCGTGCTTGCTGATCGGGCCGCCGTCCGTCTGGAAGACGACGAGCGCGGGCGCGGTCGAACCGCTGTCGATGTAGTGGTCGATGACCGCGTCCATCGCCAGGTGGTAGCTGGTCTTGCCCATGTGGCCGAGGCCCGCCACGATCTCGTCGACCCGGCCCCGGTGGTTCTCCAGGGCGATGTCGGTGACCGCATCTATGTCCGTGGAGAAGAAGACGAGGGGTACGGAACCGTCGTCGTCGAGGTTGGCCGAAAGACCGAGCACCCGGTCGGCAAGCGCCTGCACACTGCCGTCCTTGTAGTAGTCCTTCATGGAGCCCGAGTAGTCGAGCACAAGGTAGACGGCGGCGCGCTGCCCGCTCAGACCGTGCTTCTGCAGCGATACGCCCGCGCTCTTGTAGAGGCTGACGAGCGCGGGCGCCTTCTCCTCGACCTTGGCGAGGCTGATGGCCGCCATGCGGGGCTCCGTTCGTACGAGGGGACGGGAGAGTTGAGGCTACGTCACCGCAACCGGACCGGGCCGGTCCCCCGTCAAGAGGGAGAATCCGGCCCGGCCGCCCCGTCTCCTCAGAGCGCCGGCCACACCGCGGTGTCGCTCGGCAGCCGGTCACCTTCCAGCGTCCCGCTGGTCAGAAGTACCTCGCTGTGGGCGGGCAGGGCCACCGGCTCGTCGGAGAAGTTCACCACGCACCGGAAGCCGGGCTCACGGCGGAACGAGAGAACGTCGCTGTCCGGGGCGCTCTCCCAGCTGAGCGTTCCGGTGAGCACCGTGGTGATGCCGGCCACGAGCAGGCTGTTGAGCAGCGCCCGCCCGAAGCCCGTCCCCGGCCTAAGCACCGCCCGGTAGTTCTCCAGCGACCACGGCGAGGGGATCGGGGACTTGTCGAACAGAGCGGAGCTGCGCCGCGGGCTGGAGACGACCATCCGGTAGAACGGCGCCGGTGAGCAGACGCACCGCGGCGCCCACCCATCGTCCGGTCGGGGACAGGGCAGGCGCCGCAGTGCCGGGGAGCCGGGAGATGTCCCCCGGAACAACCCAGCCCGTACGCCTTTGTACGGGACGATTCAGGTGGACTCAGACCATCAGCGCACGGTCCGTCGGGCGGATCGGAGCCGGAAGCTGGCTCGCACCCGTCAGATAGCGGTCCACACCGCGCGCCGCCGAGCGGCCCTCGGCGATCGCCCACACGATCAGCGACTGGCCACGGCCCGCGTCACCGGCGACATACACACCGTTGACGTTCGTCGCGAAGTCCGCGTCCCGCGCGATGTTGCCCCGCTCGTCCAGCTCCAGGCCGAACTGCTCCACCAGGCCGTTCTCCTGGTCCGTGCCGGTGAAGCCCATGGCGAGGGTGACCAGCTGCGCCGGGATCTTCCGCTCCGTACCGGGCTTCTGCTCCAGCTTGCCGTCCTTGAACTCCACCTCGACGAGGTGCAGGAACTGGACATTGCCGTCCTCGTCGCCCTCGAAGTGCGTCGTCGAGACGGAGTAGACCCGCTCGCCGCCCTCCTCGTGCGCCGAGGTGACCTTGTAGAGCATCGGGAAGGTCGGCCACGGCTGACCCGCCGGACGGTCGTCGCCCGGCCGCGGCATGATCTCCAGCTGCGTGACGGAGGCCGCGCCCTGCCGGTGCGCCGTGCCCACGCAGTCCGCGCCGGTGTCGCCGCCGCCGATGACCACCACGTGCTTGCCCTCCGCCGTGAGCGGCGGGGCCACGAAGTCGCCTTCCTGCACCTTGTTGGCGAGCGGCAGGTACTCCATCGCGAAGTGGATGCCGTTCAGCTCACGGCCCGGGACGGGCAGATCGCGCGAGACGGTCGCACCGGCCGCGATGACCACCGCGTCGTACCGCTTGCGCAGCTTCGCCGCGTCGATGTCGCGGCCGATCTCCACGCCCGTACGGAACTTCGTGCCCTCCGCCCGCATCTGCTCGATACGGCGGTTGATGTGGCGCTTTTCCATCTTGAACTCGGGGATGCCGTACCGCAGCAGACCGCCGATGCGGTCCGCGCGCTCGTACACCGCGACCGTGTGGCCCGCCCGGGTCAGCTGCTGGGCCGCGGCCAGACCCGCCGGGCCCGAGCCGATGACCGCGACCGTCTTGCCGGAGAGCCGTTCCGGGGCCTGCGGCTTGACGTCATTGGCGTCCCAGGCCTTGTCGATGATCGAGACTTCGACGTTCTTGATGGTGACGGCCGGCTGGTTGATGCCGAGCACACACGCGGACTCGCACGGCGCCGGGCACAGCCGCCCGGTGAACTCCGGGAAGTTGTTGGTCGCGTGCAGCCGCTCGCTCGCCGCCGCCCAGTCCTCGCGGTAGGCGTAGTCGTTCCACTCGGGGATGAGGTTCCCCAGCGGACAGCCGTTGTGACAGAACGGGATACCGCAGTCCATGCAGCGCCCGGCCTGCTTGCTGATGATCGGCAGCAGCGAGCCGGGAACGTAGACCTCGTTCCAGTCCTTGAGGCGCTCACCCACCGGGCGGGTCTTGGCGACCTCGCGCCCGGTGGTCAGGAAGCCCTTGGGGTCAGCCATTGGTCGCCGCCTCCATCATCTTCTCGGTGGTCTCCTGGTCGGAGAGACCGGCGAGCTCAGCGGCGTCCTTGGCGGCGAGCACTGCCTTGTACGTGGTCGGAATGATCTTGCTGAAGCGGTCCACGGCGACGTCCCACTCGGCGAGCAGCTTCGCCGCGACGGTCGAGCCGGTCTCCTCCTGGTGGCGGCGCACGACATCGTGCAGCCACTGCTTGTCGGCGTCCGACAGGGCCTCGACGGCATCGACATTGCCGACGTTGACGTTGTCCCGGTCGAGGTCGATGACGTACGCGATACCGCCGGACATGCCGGCCGCGAAGTTGCGTCCGGTCTCGCCGAGCACCACCGCGTAACCGCCGGTCATGTACTCGCAGCCGTGGTCGCCCACACCCTCCGAGACGACCGTGGCGCCGGAGTTGCGGACGCAGAAGCGCTCGCCGGTGCGGCCGCGCAGGAACAGCTCGCCGCTGGTGGCGCCGTAGGCGATGGTGTTGCCCGCGATGGTGGAGTACTCGGCGAGGTGGTCGGCGCCGCGGTCCGGGCGGACGATGACGCGGCCGCCGGAGAGGCCCTTGCCGACGTAGTCGTTGGCGTCGCCCTCCAGCCGCAGGGTGACGCCGCGCGGCACGAAGGCACCGAAGGACTGGCCGGCCGAGCCGGTGAAGGTGATGTCGATGGTGTCGTCGGGCAGGCCCGCACCGCCGAACCGCCGGGTCACCTCGTAACCGAGCATCGTGCCCACGGTCCGGTTGATGTTCCGTATGGCGATCTGGCCGCGGACCGGCTGGGCGTCCTCGGCGGACGCCGCGTTCAGCGCCTCGGCGGCGAGCTCGATCAGCTCGTTGTCGAGCGCCTTCTCCAGACCGTGGTCCTGCTCGATCAGCTGGTGGCGCACGGCGCCGTCCGGCAGTTCGGGGACGTGGAAGAGGGGCGCGAGGTTGAGGCCCTGGGCCTTCCAGTGGCTCACGGCCCGCTCGGTCTCGAGGAGTTCGGCGTGACCGACGGCCTCCTCGATCGTACGGAAGCCCAGCTCGGCGAGGAGCTCACGGACCTCCTGGGCAATGAACTCGAAGAAGTTGACGACGTACTCGGCCTTGCCGGAGAACCGGTCCCTCAGAGTCGGGTTCTGCGTGGCGATGCCGACCGGGCAGGTGTCCAGGTGGCAGACGCGCATCATGATGCAGCCGGAGACGACGAGCGGCGCGGTCGCGAAACCGAACTCCTCGGCGCCCAGCAGCGCGGCGATGATGACATCGCGGCCGGTCTTCAGCTGGCCGTCGGTCTGTACGACGATCCGGTCCCGCAGTCCGTTGAGCAGCAGGGTCTGCTGGGTCTCGGCGAGGCCGAGCTCCCAGGGGCCGCCGGCGTGCTTCAGCGAGGTGAGCGGCGAGGCGCCGGTGCCGCCGTCGTGGCCGGAGATGAGGACGACGTCCGCGTGCGCCTTGGAGACACCGGCGGCGACCGTGCCGACGCCGACCTCGGAGACCAGCTTCACGTGGATGCGGGCGGCCGGGTTGGCGTTCTTGAGGTCGTGGATCAGCTGAGCCAGGTCCTCGATGGAGTAGATGTCGTGGTGCGGCGGCGGCGAGATCAGCCCGACGCCCGGGGTCGAGTGCCGGGTCTTGGCGACCCAGGGGTAGACCTTGTGGCCGGGCAGCTGGCCGCCCTCGCCGGGCTTGGCGCCCTGCGCCATCTTGATCTGGATGTCGTCCGCGTTGACCAGGTACTCGCTCGTCACACCGAAGCGGCCGGAGGCGACCTGCTTGATGGAGGAGCGGCGCTCCGGGTCGTACAGACGGTCCGCGTCCTCGCCGCCCTCACCGGTGTTGGACTTGCCGCCCAGCTGGTTCATGGCGATGGCGAGGGTCTCGTGCGCCTCGCGGGAGATCGATCCGTACGACATCGCGCCGGTGGAGAAGCGCTTGACGATCTCGGAGGCCGGCTCGACCTCGTCGATGGAGATCGGCTGGCGGTCCGACCTGAAGCCGAACAGGCCGCGCAGCGTCATCAGCCGCTCGGACTGCTCGTTCACCCGGTCCGTGTACTTCTTGAAGATGTCGTACCGCTTGGTGCGCGTGGCGTGCTGGAGGCGGAAGACCGTCTCCGGGTCGAACAGGTGCGGCTCGCCCTCACGGCGCCACTGGTACTCGCCGCCGATCTCCAGCGCGCGGTGCGAGGCGGCGATGCCGGAGGCCGGGTAGCCCTTGGCGTGCCGGGCGGCGACCTCCTTGGCGATGACCTCGAGACCGGCGCCGCCGATCTTCGTGGCGGTGCCGTTGAAGTACTTGTCGACGAAGGCCTCGTCGAGGCCGACGGCCTCGAAGACCTGGGCACCGCGGTAGGAGGCGACGGTGGAGATGCCCATCTTGGACATCACCTTCAGAACGCCCTTGCCCAGCGCGTAGATCAGGTTGCGGATGGCCTTCTCGGGCTCCAGGCCCTCGATGAAGGTGCCGGCGCGGACCAGGTCCTCGACCGACTCCATCGCCAGGTACGGGTTGACGGCGGCGGCGCCGTAGCCGATGAGGAGCGCGACATGGTGCACCTCGCGGACGTCACCGGCCTCGACCAGCAGACCCACCTGGGTGCGCTGCTTGGTGCGGATGAGGTGGTGGTGCACGGCGGAGGTGAGCAGCAGCGACGGGATCGGCGCGTGCTCGGCGTCCGAATGCCGGTCGGAGAGAACGATCAGGCGGGCGCCGTCCTCGATGGCCGCGTCGGCCTCGGCGCAGATCGCCTCGATACGGGCCGCGAGGGCGTCGCCGCCGCCGCTGACCCGGTACAGACCCGAGAGCGTCGCGGCGTTCATGCCCGGCATGTCGCCGTCGGCGTTGATGTGGATGAGCTTGGCCAGCTCGTCGTTGTCGATCACCGGGAAGGGCAGGGTGACGCTGCGACAGGACGCCGCGGTCGGCTCCAGCAGATTGCCCTGCGGGCCGAGCGAGGAGTACAGCGAGGTGACGAGCTCCTCGCGGATGGCGTCCAGCGGCGGGTTGGTGACCTGCGCGAACAGCTGGGTGAAGTAGTCGAAGAGCAGCCGGGGGCGCTGGGACAGGGCCGCGATCGGGGAGTCCGTACCCATGGAGCCGAGCGGCTCGCCGCCGGTCCTGGCCATGGGCGCGAGGATGACGCGCAGCTCCTCCTCGGTGTAGCCGAAGGTCTGCTGGCGGCGGGTGACCGAGGCGTGGGTGTGGACGATGTGCTCGCGCTCGGGCAAGTCCTCGAGCTCGATCTCGCCGGCCTCCAGCCACTCCTGGTACGGCTGCTCGGCGGCGAGGGCCGACTTGATCTCGTCGTCCTCGATGATGCGGTGCTCGGCGGTGTCGACGAGGAACATCTTGCCGGGCTGGAGGCGTCCCTTGCGGACGACCTTGGCGGGGTCGATGTCGAGGACGCCGACCTCGGAGGAGAGGACGACGAGGCCGTCGTCGGTGACCCAGTAGCGACCGGGGCGCAGGCCGTTGCGGTCGAGGACCGCGCCGACCTGGACGCCGTCGGTGAAGGTGACACAGGCCGGGCCGTCCCAGGGCTCCATCATCGTGGAGTGGTACTGGTAGAAGGCGCGCCGGGCCGGGTCCATGGAGTCGTGGTTCTCCCACGCCTCGGGGACCATCATCAGCACGGAGTGCGGCAGCGAGCGGCCGCCGAGGTGCAGGAGCTCCAGGACCTCGTCGAAGGAGGCGGAGTCGGAGGCGTCCGGCGTACAGACCGGGAAGATCCGGTCCAGCGTCTCGCCGCCGAAGAGATCGCTGACCAGCTGCGACTCACGGGCGCGCATCCAGTTGCGGTTGCCCTTGACCGTGTTGATCTCGCCGTTGTGCGCGACGAAGCGGTACGGGTGGGCGAGCGGCCAGCTCGGGAAGGTGTTCGTCGAGAACCGCGAGTGGACGAGCGCGACGGCCGTGGCGCAGCGCCGGTCGGAGAGGTCCGGGAAGAAGGGCTCCAGCTGGCCGGTGGTCAGCATGCCCTTGTAGACGATGGTGCGGGTGGAGAGCGAGGGGAAGTAGACCCCGGCCTCGCGCTCGGCGCGCTTGCGCAGCAGGAAGGCCTTGCGGTCGAGCGCGATGCCCTTGCTCTCGCCGTCCGTGACGAAGAGCTGCGAGAAGGCGGGCATGGTGGCGCGTGCGCCGCTGCCGAGCAGATCCGGGGTGACGGGGACCTCGCGCCAGCCGAGGACGGTCAGGCCCTCCTCGGCGGCGATCGTCTCGATCCGTGAGACAGCCTGGGCGGAGTCGTCGGCCGACAGGAAGGCGATGCCGACGGCGTACGAGCCGGCCTCGGGGAGCTCGAAACCGCTGACCTCGCGCAGGAACGCGTCCGGGACCTGAAGCAGAATGCCTGCGCCGTCACCCGAGTCGGGCTCGGAGCCGGTGGCGCCCCGGTGTTCGAGATTCCGCAGTACGGTCAGCGCCTGCTCGACCAGCTCATGGCTGGCAACACCGGTGAGGGTGGCCACGAACCCGACACCGCAGGCGTCGTGTTCGTTACGGGGGTCGTACATCCCCTGGGGGGCGGGGCGACCGTCCATGGGCGACCAGGCGTCGAAACGCATCGGCACTCCCGTCGTCGTCGTGGCATGTGTAACTGCCGAGGGACGACGTTGGCCCTCCGCGAAATTTCGTGCAGGTTACATGATGGAGTGCTTCTCGGAAAGCGGATAGCCCATTCCAGCATGCGGACACCGCGCAAAGCGGTGAGAGTGGGTCACAGCCGGACAGATCGATATCCGCTGGCCCGTCGCGGAGCAGGCTTCATTGCCCACAGCGCCTACGGCTCATGCCCGGTGGTTAAGGACTCGAAACCACGGGGTAACGGCTACTTATGTAGTCCCTCGCATAGTGTCTCACCCAGGGCGGACTTCGTGGAGAGGACGTTCGTCACAACCTTGCCGACCGCCGGGGGAAACACAAGGACGCACCGGTTCCCCGAGGGAGCCGGTGCGCCGTGTGCCGGGTATGCGCCGGGCATATCGTGCCCGCGTCAGACGACGGCGCCGAACAGCGTCCCGAGCCCGAAGGTGACGGCCGCGGCCGCGCCGCCGAGGACCAGCTGGCGCAGTCCGCTGTACCACCAGCTGCGCGCGGTCACCCGGGCGACAAGCGCACCGCAGCCGAAGAGCCCGACCAGCGCGAGCAGCACCGCGGGCCACAGGGCGGTCGCGCCGAGGAGATACGGCAGTACGGGCAGCAGCGCGCCCAGCGCGAACGAACCGAACGACGAGACCGCGGCGACGGTCGGCGACGGCAGGTCGTCCGGGTCGATACCGAGCTCTTCGCGGGCGTGGATCTCCAGGGCCTGCTCGGGGTCCTTGGAAAGCTGCATCGCGACCTCACGGGCGAGCGCGGGCTCGACGCCGCGGGCGACGTAGAGGGCGGCGAGCTCCTCCATCTCGTCGACGGGGTGCTTTCGCAACTCGCGCCGCTCGACGTCGAGTTCGGCCTGGACAAGCTCGCGCTGGGAGGCGACGGAGGTGTACTCGCCGGCGGCCATGGAGAACGCGCCCGCGGCGAGACCGGCAAGACCGGTGATCACGATGGTCTGCTGGGACACAGCGCCGCCCGCCACACCGGTCATCAGGGCAAGGTTGGAGACAAGGCCGTCCATCGCACCGAAAACGGCGGGGCGCAGCCAGCCACCGTTGACATCGCGGTGGGTGTGGTTGTCGCGGTGCGCGACGTGCAGCGTCGCCCCGGTTTCGATGATGGACACAGCTCTCCCCTTCTCCGGCAGCGGACTTGGTGCGCCCGCTCCCCCTCAACACCCTCGAAAATACGCGCGACGTAAGGGGCGCGCCAGCAAGGCAGGCCGTACTTACCTGGAGTCGAGCGGGTGACAGGGGCGTTTCTCAGACTCGTTGTCCGCCGCGCGTGGCACAGATCCAGGAACAGGCTCGGCGCGCATGAAAGGGGCCCGCCCCATGGAGTTGATCGCATGCGATCCCGCTGATCCTGCCGGTAAGGCGTCCGCACTTCGCGAGCGGGCCTGTGGCGCACTGCTGGGCCTCGCGGTGGGCGATGCGCTGGGGGCGCCCGCCGAGAACATGCGGCCGTCCGAGATCCGCCGGCGGTGGGGGCGTATCGAGGGCTTCGTGAGCGAGGACCCGGCGGGCACGGACGACACGGAGTACGCGATCTTCTCCGGTCTGCTGCTCGCCAGGCACGGCTCGGCGCTGACCGTCGCCCATGTCGAGAACGCGTGGCACCACTGGATCGCGGACCTGGACGAAGGCTCGTTCCGCGGGGCGGGTTTCAGTGAACGCGGCACCCTCGAAAACCTCCGCCGTGGGCTCGAGGCCCCCATCTCCGCGCAGCACCGGCACGCATGGAGCGACGGGCTGGCGATGCGGGCGGCCCCGTTCGGCGTCTTCGCGGCGGGCCATCCGGCGGAGGCGGCGCGGCTGGTCGCCATCGACGGCAGCGTCAGCCACGACGGGGAGGGCATCTACGGCGGCCAGGCGGTCGCGGCCGGGGTGGCGGCCGCGATGGCGGGCGGCGGCCCCGCCTCGGTCATCGGCGCCGCGCTGTCCGTCGTACCCATGGACTCCTGGACGGCGCGCTCCCTGCGCCGCGCGGTGGTGGCCGCGCAGCGCACCCACGCGGACACGCTGGCGATGGAACGCGCGGTCCGCTCGGCGGTCGTCATCGGCGGCTATCCGTGGACGGACCTGGCCCCGGAGGCGGTGGGCCTGGCCTTCGGAGCGTTCGCGGCGGCCCGCGGAGACTTCCGTACGTCGGTGCTCACCGCGGTCAACATGGGCCGCGACGCGGACACCACGGCGGCGGTGGCGGGTGCTCTCGCCGGCGCGGTGTCGGGCGCCTCGGCGATCCCCGCGATCTGGTCCACGGCCATCGGCCCGGTCCGCGGCAGCTGCCTCCCTTCGATGGCGGGCTACCACATCCTGGACATCGCGGAACTGCTGACCCCGGACGACGACAGCCAGGCGGCGTCATGAACGAGGCACCGGGCTTCGGGACCGGGGACACGGACCTCGGGGGTGCCGGGGACGCGGTGCCGGGGAGCGCGGACGCGGTGCTGGGGAGCGCGGATGCCGCGGACGTCGCATCCGCCGGGTGCGAGGCGCCCGCGCCCGGGCCGGAAGCAGACACACACCGCGCCACCCGCTCGTGCGAAGCGACGGCGCCGAACACCGCACCCGCCGGGGGCCGCCCCCGCCCCGCCGCGCCCCGCACCCCGCCGCGGCCCATCGAAGGGCTCCTGCTCGGGCTCGCCGCCGGCGACGCCGCCGGGTGGCCCGCCGCGCGGCACCGCGCCGCCCGGATGCCCGAGTGGACCCGCCGTCTCACCCGCGAGCTCGACACCTTCGCCGAGCAGAACGCCACCACCACCCTCCCCGTCCCCATCGCGCTCAACCAGCCCCCCGAACCGCTGCGCCTCGGCCCTTCCGACGACGCCGAATGGGCCGCCTTCTCCGCCGAGACCGTGCTCACCGCCGCGGGTGACCTCTTCGCCGGGCTCGCCCCCGCCCGCCGTATGCGCGCCGCCGTCGACCTCGCCTGGAACTCCCTCGCCAGCGAAGTCGCCGCCGCGGCCGACCGCGCCCCCGAGGTCGAGTCCGCCGTACTCCCCCTCCGCGCCCGCATCTCCGTACGCGCCGGGCTCGGCAACCTCGCCACCGGACTGCGCCCACCCGCCACCGGCCACGACAACCCGCACTACTTCGACGACGCCGCCTGCATCCGCGCCGCCGTCCTCGCCGTCGTACACCCCGGCGACCCGGCCGCCGCCGCCGCGCTCGCCGAGTTCGACGCGCGCTACAGCCAGGACGGCGACGGAGTGCACGGGGCCCGCGCCATGGCCGCCGCCGTGGCCGCCGCCCTCGGGGGCGCACCTGTCGACGACGCGGTGGACGCCGCCCTCGCCGAACTCCCCGACACCACCGAGATCGGCCGCAACGCCCAGCACGCCGTCAAGCTCGCCCGCGACGCGCACGGCGCCTTCGAACTGGTCCCCCTGCTCGAGCACCAGATCGTCGACCACGTCTACAGCTACGGCATCGCCGCCGCCGAGACCGTCCCCGTCGCCCTCGCCGTCGCGACCGCGGCCCTCGGCCGGGTCGCCGAAGCCGTACCCGCCGCCGCGTGTCTGTCCCGCGTCGCCGACTCCGCACCCGCTCTCGCCGGCGCGCTGACCGGCGCGCTCGGCGGCGGCGATTCGGTCCCCGGCACCTGGCGCGAGGCCTGCCGTACGCTCGCCGGCTGCGCCCTCCCCCGCCTCGCCGGCACCGATCTCGTGGAACTCGCCGGGCTGCTCGCACACACGGAACTGACCGCCCCGGGTGGACAATTCCGACATGACGACGACACTCGCGACGCTCGCACTCGATGACCGGATCACCGGCAGCCTGCTCGGCGCGGCGGTCGGTGACGCGCTCGGCGGCCCGGTCGAGGGCTACACCCCGGAGCAGATCGTGGAGCGGCACGGCGGCCGTGTCCACGGCATCGTCGGCCCGTGGCACGGCTCCGACTGGCGCACCGCCCGCCCCATCGCGCCGTTCCACAAGGGCGACGGGCACATCACCGACGACACCCTGATGACGCACGCGCTGATCCGCGTGTACGCCACCGTCCGCGACCACCTCGGCGCGTACGCCGTCGCCGACCACCTGGTCCCGGACCTGATCTCGAACCCCCGCTGGATCCCCGAGCTGGAGGCGGAGGCGCTGCCTTTGCAGCGTGTCTTCCTCGCCGAGAAGTGGATGGTCGCGCGCCTCCACTACGGGCACAACGACCCTCGCGAGGCGGGCGTCGGCAACATCGTCAACTGCGGCGCTGCGATGTACATGGCTCCGGTCGGCCTGGTCAACGCGGCGAATCCCGCGGGCGCCTACGCCGAGGCGGTCGACATCGCGGGCGCGCACCAGTCCTCGTACGGGCGGGAGGCGGCGGGCGTCTTCGCGGCGGCGGTCGCCGCGGCCTGCGTGCCCGACGCGACACCGTCCTCGGTCGTGGACGCGGCGCTGTCCCTGGCCAAGGACGGCACCAACGCGGCGATCGAGGAGGTCGCCGAAGTCGCCGTGCGCCACACGGACTTCGACTCGGCGCTCGCCCCGCTGCGGGCCGCGGTCGCCCCCTTCGACACCGTGGGCCCGGACTACCGCGCACCGTCCCTCGCGGCCCGCCGCCCCTCCCGGCTCCACTCGATCGAGGAGCTGCCCATCGCCCTCGGCATGCTCGTGGTCGGCGGTGGCGACTACCGCCGTACGGTGCTCGGCGCCGTCAACTACGGCCGCGACTGCGACTCGATCGCCACGATGGCCGGGGCGATCGCGGGCGCGCTCCACGGCGAGTCCGCCGTCCCCCAGGACTGGGCGAAAACGGTCGCCGAAGCCAGCCGCATCGACCTGCACGCCCCCGCGAGGGAACTGGCCGAGGTCACCCGCGAAGTCTTCGCCCGCGACACTGCCCGCCGACGCGCCCACGAGTCGGCTTTCGCCCTCCTGACGGACACACGATGACGGGCCTGCGCCTCACCTGGGTCCAGCCGGAGGACCTGCTCGGCCACGAACTGCGCCAGGCGGCGGAGGACGGCCGCGACGCCTGGTCGGTCCGCACCCGCTGGACCGCGGCGGGCGGATCCCTGGCCCCACCGAGCGCGGGCGCGTCCCCCGCTCCGGCGCCGCCCCATCTGCGCGCCCTCGCCCGCGACCTCCTCGACGAACTGGCCGTACTCCCCTGCCCCTTGACGGAGTCCGAGCCCACCGCACTCCCCTTGATCAAGGCAATCTGCCCCGCCTGGCCCTCGGCCCCGCCGCACAAAGCGCCCATGCCCGGCGGGTCCGGGGACCCACCCCCCACCGCGCGCGAAGCACCGCCCCGAGGCCGGTCCCCGGCCGGGGCAGCCGGCTCCCACGCCCTCCACGCGGCCTGGCTCGGCCGGGCCGTCGGCTGTCTCCTCGGCAAGCCCGTCGAAAAGCTCCCTCTCCACGCCATCCGCGCCCTCGCCCGCGCCACCGGCAACTGGCCGCTGAGCAGCTGGTTCACCGCCAAGGGTCTGCCCCCCGAGCTCGCCGCCGCCCACCCCTGGAACCGGCGGTCCGCCACCACCTCGCTCGCCGAGAACATCGACGGCATGCCCGAGGACGACGACCTCAACTACCCCCTGCTGAATCTGCTGCTCCTCCAGCGCCACGGAAAAGCGTTCACCACCGCCCAGCTCGGCGGGCTCTGGCTCGATGAACTCCCCGCCGGCCGCACCTTCACCGCCGAGCGCATCGCCTACCGCAACCTCCTCGAAGGCATCGAGCCGCCCTGCACCGCCGCCCACCACAACCCCTTCCGGGAGTGGATCGGCGCCGCCATCCGCGCCGATGTGCACGGCTGGACCCACCCCGGCGACCCCGCGGCCGCCGCCGCCCAGGCGCATCGCGACGCGTCGCTGACGCACACCGCGAACGGCGTTTACGGCGCGATGTTCATCGCCGCCGCCATTGCCGCCGCGGCCACCCGCACCGCCGATGTGCACGACGCGGTCGCCGCCGGCCTCACCGTCGTCCCCCCTTCCTCACGCCTCTCCCGAGCCATCCGCTTCGGCATCGACACCGCCCGCGCGGAGCCCGACTTCGACACCGTCGTGGACCGCATCCACTCGGTCCTCGGCCACTACCACTGGGTCCATGTCGTCCCCAACGCCGCCCTGCTGACCGCCGCCCTCACCCACGCCGACGGCGACTTCACCGGGTCCATCTGCCGCGCCGTCTCCGGCGGACTCGACACCGACTCCAACGGCGCGACCGCGGGCTCCCTCGCAGGTCTGCTCGCCGGACATCCCGATGAGCTCCCCGACCACTGGACCGCACCGCTCAAGAACCGTCTCGCCACCTCCGTCGCCGGTTTCGACGGCATCGGCTTCGACACCCTCGCCCACCTCACACATCAGGAGGCACTGCGCCCATGACCGCCATCGCCGTGCTCGGCAGCACCAACATGGACCTCGTCGCGTACGTAGCCCACGCGCCGAAACGCGGAGAGACAGTCACGGGGCGGGAGTTCCGGACGATCCCCGGTGGCAAGGGTGCCAACCAGGCCGTCGCCGCCGCCCGTGCCGGCGGCGAGGTCTCGATGATCGGCGCGGTCGGCTCGGACGACTTCGGCGCCCTGCTCCGCCACACGCTCGTCTCCTCCGGCGTCGACACCGACCTCCTGCGCACCGCGGACGGCCCCTCCGGCACCGCGCACATCGTCGTCGACGACGAGGGCGCCAACTCCATCGTCGTGATCCCCGGCGCGAACGGCACCGTCACCGCACTCGCCCCCGGCGACGAAGCCCTCATCCACACCGCCGACATGCTGCTCCTCCAGCTCGAACTCCCCCTCAGCGCCGTGCTCGACGGCGCCGATGCGGCCCGCCGCCACGGCGTGCGAACCGTCCTCACCCCCTCCCCCGCCCAGCCCCTGCCTCCCGAACTCCTCGCCGTCATCGACCTGTTGGTGCCCAATGAGCACGAGGCGGCCACCCTGACCGGCGTCTCCGACCCGCACACCGCTGCCGAGGAACTGCTGCGGCTGGTCCCCGAGGTCGTGATCACGCTCGGCTCGGCGGGCAGCCTGTACGCGGCCCGGGGCGCGGCCCCCCTCACCGTCCCCGCCCCCGAGGTCATCGCAGTGGACACCACCGGCGCCGGTGACACCTTCGTCGGCGCCCTCGCCGTCGCCCTCGGCGAGGGCAAGCGCATGCCGCAGGCCCTGGGCTGGGCCGCCGCGGCCGCCGCCCTGTGCGTCCAGCGCCCGGGAGCCTCCACGTCGATGCCGTACCGCTCCGAGATCGACGCCTCATGACGCCGGCGCCCACTCCGCTGCGAGGGCTGCGCGTCCTCGACCTGGCCACCCTCTTCGCGGGACCGCTCGCCGCCACCATGCTCGGCGACTTCGGCGCGGAGGTCATCAAGGTCGAGCACCCCACCAGACCCGACCCCTCCCGGGGCCACGGCCCCGACAAGGACGGCATCGGCCTGTGGTGGAAGCTGCTCGGCCGCAACAAGCGCACCATCACTCTCGATCTGTCCACGCCCGGCGGCCGCGAGACCCTCCTCCGGCTTGCCGCCACCGCCGATGTGATCATCGAGAACTTCCGCCCCGGCACCCTGGAGAAGTGGCAGCTCGGCTGGGAGGAGCTGAGCCGTGCCAACCCCCGCCTCGTCCTGACCCGCGTCACCGGCTTCGGACAGTTCGGCCCCTACTCCCACCGCCCCGGCTTCGGCACCCTCGCCGAGGCCATGAGCGGCTTCGCCTCCATCACCGGCGAGCCCGAAGGCCCGCCCACCCTGCCGCCGTTCGGCCTCGCCGACTCGATCGCGGCGCTCGCCACCTCGTACGCCGTCATGACGGCACTCGCCGCCCGCACCGCCACAGGCAGCGGCCAGGTCGTCGACATGGCGATCATCGAGCCGATCCTGACCGTACTCGGCCCCCAGCCGCTCTGGTACGACCAGCTCGGTTACGTACAGCCGCGCACCGGCAACCGCTCCCGCAACAACGCCCCGCGCAACACCTACCGCACGGCCGACGGCTCCTGGCTGGCCGTCTCCACCTCCGCCCAGTCCATCGCCGAACGCGTCATACAGCTGGTCGGCCGGCCAGACCTGATCGACGAGCCGTGGTTCGGCACCGGCAGCGGCCGCGCCGAGCACGCCCATGTGCTCGACGAGGCGGTCGGCGGCTGGATCGCCCGCCGCACCCGCGCCGAGGCCATGGCCGCCTTCGAGAAGGCCGAAGCGGCGATCGCCCCGATCTACGACATCCGTGACGTCATGGAAGACCCCCAGTACCAGGCGCTGGACACCATCACCGAGGTCGCCGATCCCGAACTCGGCCCCCTCCGTATGCAGAACGTCCTCTTCCGCCTCTCCGAGACCCCCGGCGCCATCCGCTGGGCGGGCCGCCCGCACGGCGCCGACACGGACGCGGTCCTCACCGAACTCGGCCTGTCCCGGGCCGACATCACCGCACTCCGCACCCAGGGCGCCCTATGAAGACCCCCCTCACCTATCTGTACGCCCCCGGGGACCGCCCCGAGGTCGTGCACAAGGCACTCGCCTCCGGGGCCGACGTCGTGATCGTCGACCTGGAGGACGCGGTGTCCCCCGACCGCAAGACCTACGCCCTGGCCGCCACGGCCGAACTTCTCGCTTCCCCTCAGACTCTCCCTGTCCATGTCCGCATCAACACCCCCCATGACATCGAGGCCCTCATCGCACTCCCCGGCCTCTGTGCTCTGCGTATCCCCAAGGTCGCACACGCCACTGACATTCGGCGGATCGCAGCCAGCGCCCCCGGCGTCCCCCTCTATCCGCTTCTCGAATCGGCGCTCGCCATCGAGCACGCGTACGCGATCGCCACCGCCCATCCCGCCGTCCACGGCATCGCACTCGGCGAGGCCGACCTCCGCGCCGACCTCGGCGTACGGGACGGCACATCCCTCGACTGGCCGCGCACCCGCATCGTCATCGCCGCCCGCGCGGCCGGTCTCGCACCCCCGGCCCAGTCCGTCTTTCCCGACATCCGCGACCTGGACGCCCTCTACGCCTCGTGCACCCACGGCCGCGCCCTGGGCTTTCTCGGCCGGGCGGCCATCCACCCCCGCCAACTCCCAGTCATCGAGCGGGCGTTCCGCCCCACGCCCGAGGAGATCGAGGCGGCGGAGGAGATCGTCAAGGCGGCCGCCACGGGCGAGGGCGCGCTGGCCCTGCCGGACGGCCGCTTCGTCGACGCCGCGATCGTGGCAGCGGCGCGGCGGACACTCTGCCTCGCCCAAAGGGCGTGCGGGTAGCACAACGCGAGGCCGCCAGAACCTTTCGGTCCTGGCGGCCTCGTAGCAGGTGCCCCAGCAGTGCCCGCGGTCAGCCCTTCTTGGCCGACTCCGCGTCCGCCTTCTCGTCGCCGTCGGCCGCGTCCTTCGCCGGGGTGTCCTCGTCCGCGTCCTTCGCCGAAGCCGAGGTGTCCTCGGCAGCGCCGTCGGCGGAAGCGTCGTCCGCGTCCTCGTCGGCGGCGTCCGCGGGGCCGTCATCGGCGGCCTTGTCCTCCGGGTCCGCCACCGTCTCGGACTGCTCGGACTTCGCGGAGGCCTCGGGCCGCTCCGGCTCGACGATCTCCTCGCGCCCCGGCCGCACCCGCGACGAGATCACGATGTACGCCACCGCCAGCACGAAGACCACGATCGAGGTCCATACGTTCAGACGCAGCCCCAGTACATGGTGCGCCTCGTCGACCCGCATGTACTCGATCCAGCCCCGGCCCAGGCAGTACGCCGCGACGTACAGCGCGAACGCCCGCCCGTGCCCGAGTTTGAAGCGCCGGTCGGCCCAGATGACCAGCAGCGCGACGCCGATGCACCACAGGGACTCGTACAGGAACGTCGGGTGGTAGAAGCCCGCCTCGCGGTTCGTACCCTCGGTGATCTTGAGGGCCCACGGCAGATCCGTCGGCTTGCCGTACAGCTCCTGGTTGAACCAGTTGCCCCAGCGGCCGATCGCCTGTGCGAAGGCGATCGCGGGCGCGAGGGCGTCCGCCCAGGCAGGCAGCGGGATCCCGCGGCGGCGGCAGCCGATCCAGGCGCCGACCGCGCCCAGCGCGATCGCGCCCCAGATACCGAGGCCGCCCTCCCAGATCTTGAAGGCGTCGACCCAGTTCTCACCCTCGCTGAAGTACAGCTGGTAGTCGGTGATCACGTGGTAGAGCCGACCGCCGACGAGACCGAAAGGCACGGCCCAGACGGCGATGTCGGCCACGGTGCCGGCTTTGCCGCCCCGCGCGATCCAGCGCTTGTTGCCGTACCAGACGGCGACGAAGACGCCGATGATGATGCAGAAGGCATAGCCGCGCAGCGGGAGGGGTCCGAGATGGATCACTCCGGTCGACGGGCTGGGAATGTAGGCAAGTTCCATGGCAGGACCGACGCTACCCTGCCGGGTGGGAGGCACGGCAACCCACCCGGCAACGTATGAATAACGAGCCGCGCTTCGTCGTACGGCGGGAACCGCACCTGCGGCGGGAAGCCTTCGTCGTACGACGGCAAGCCGTCAGGAGGCCCCGGCGCTCGGGATCGGCGTGGACGTGCCCGGCTTCTTGCCCTTGTTCGCCGCTTCGACCCACTTCTTGAGGTTCGCCACGGAGAGCTGCTCACCGCCCTTGTTCGGGAAGATCGACTCCCCGTTGAGCAGCAGGGTCGGCGTGCCACGGAAGCCGCCGTTGACGAAGGCGGTGTTCGACTTGGCCACCCAGGCGTCGTGCTTCCCCTCCTCCACACAGCTGCGGAATGCGGGGGTGACGAGACCTTCGACCTTGCCCGCGAGCTCGATCAGCCTGCTGTTCTCGCCGAAGGCGTCCTCCTGTTCCGGCGGCTGGTTCTGGTAGAGGACATCGTGGTACGGGCCGAACCTGCCGACGTCCTGCGCGCAGGCCGCGGCGTTCGCGGCGCGGAGGGAGCCGCTGCCGCCCATGTTCCCGTCGATGATGGTGGCCAGGTGGTACTCGACCTTCAGCTTGCCCGCCTCCTCCAGCTCGTGGATGGTGGCCCGGAAGACGTTCTCGAACTGCCCGCAGACCGGGCAGCGGAAGTCCTCCCACACCGTGAGCGTGGCGGGGGCATCGCTCGCGCCCACCGGGATGGCGAGCTGGTCCTTGCCCTGCGCCCCCGCGGGCGCGAGGAGCGGACCGGCGTCGGAGCCGTCCTTCGACGCGTTCTTGCCGGCATTGGCGGCGATCACGCCGACGACGGCGGCGAGGCCGAGTACACCGACGACCGCTGCGGTGATGATCAGCGTCCGCCGGCGTTTCTCACGGGCTTTCTGCGACGCACGTTCCTGCTGGAGCCGCTCACGCGCGGTCCGCTTCCGTTCCTGATTCTCGCTCACGTCCCGCAAACGAACCGGGGAGGCATGTCGCATGCCTCCCCGGTCCGAGATCCACTCGTACGAGCTACCGGTCCCGGCGCACGCCCCGGGCGAGATCGGCCGCGAGTTCCCGTACGGCCAGCAGGCCCGCGGAGCGGTCGGGTGCGTCGAGGAGCCGCTTGACGAAAGCGGACCCGACGATCACGCCGTCGGCGAAGCCGGCGACCTCCGCGGCCTGATCGGGGTTGGAGACGCCGAGGCCCACGCAGACCGGCAGGTCGGTGGCGGCGCGGGTACGCCGTACCAGGTCCTGAGCCTGCGCACCCACCGACTCACGGGTGCCGGTGACGCCCATCAGCGATGCCGCGTACACAAAGCCGGAACCGGCCGCCGTGATCTTCGCCAGCCGGGCGTCCTTGCTGCTCGGCGCGACGACGAAGACCGTGGCGAGGCCGTGCTTCTCGGCGTGCTCGCGCCACACACCGGCCTCCTCGACCGGCAGGTCGGGCAGGATGCAGCCCGCGCCGCCCGCCTCGGCGAGCTCGGCGGTGAAGCGCTCGATGCCGTACCGGTCGATCGGATTCCAGTACGTCATGACGAGCACCGGTTTCCCGGTGGCCTCGTGCGCCTCGCGGACCGTACGCATCACATCGGCGATCTTCACGCCGCCGCGCAGCGCGATGTCGTCGGCGGTCTGGATGACCGGCCCGTCCAGGACGGGGTCGCTGTGCGGCAGTCCGACCTCGACCACGTCGGCGCCGCCGTCCAGGGCGGCCTTGACCGCCTCGATGCCGCCGTCGACGCTCGGGAAGCCGGCCGGGAGATACGCGATGAGCGCGGCCCGGTTCTCGTCCCTGGCCTGCGCCAGGGTCTCGTTCAACAGCTTGATGTTCCCGCTCACTTCGCGTCCCCCTCGCCGTCGTAGAGCCCGAAGTACCGGGCGGCCGTGTCCATGTCCTTGTCGCCGCGGCCGGACAGATTGACCAGGATCAACCCGTCCTTGCCGAGCTCCTTGCCGAGCTCCAGCGCTCCGGCGAGCGCGTGCGCGGACTCGATCGCCGGAATGATGCCCTCGGTACGGGACAGCAGCCGCAGCGCCTGCATGGCCTCGTCGTCGGTCACCGCGCGGTACTCGCCGCGGCCGATGTCCTTGAGGTACGAGTGCTCGGGGCCGATGCCCGGGTAGTCGAGTCCGGCGGAGATCGAGTAGGGCTCGGTGATCTGGCCCTCCTCGTCCTGCAGGACGTACGAGCGTGAACCGTGCAGGATGCCGGGCTCGCCCGCGGTCAGGGTGGCCGCGTGCTCGCCGGACTCGATGCCGTGCCCCGCGGGCTCGCAGCCCACGAGGCGTACGTCCGCGTCCGGGATGAAGGCGTGGAACAGTCCGATCGCGTTGGATCCGCCGCCGACGCAGGCGACGGCCGCGTCCGGCAGCCGGCCGGCCCGCTCCAGGATCTGGCGGCGGGCCTCGACGCCGATGACCCGGTGGAAGTCGCGGACCATCGCGGGGAAGGGGTGCGGTCCGGCGACCGTGCCGAAGAGATAGTGCGTACGGTCCACATTGGCGACCCAGTCGCGGAAGGCCTCGTTGATGGCGTCCTTCAGGGTCCGGCTGCCGGAGGTCACCGGGATGACCTCGGCACCGAGGATCCGCATCCGCGCCACGTTCAGGGCCTGGCGCTGGGTGTCGATCTCGCCCATGTAGATCGTGCACTCGAGGCCGAAGAGGGCGCAGGCGGTCGCGGTGGCGACGCCGTGCTGGCCGGCGCCGGTCTCGGCGATGACGCGGGTCTTGCCCATGCGCTTGGTGAGCAGCGCCTGGCCGAGAACGTTGTTGATCTTGTGCGATCCCGTGTGGTTCAGGTCCTCCCGCTTCAGGAAGACCCGGGCACCGCCGGCGTGCTCGGCGAACCGGGGCACCTCGGTGAGCGCGCTGGGGCGGCCGGTGTAGTTGACCATGAGCTCGTTGAGCTCGGCGACGAAGGCGGGGTCGGCCTTTGCCTTGTCGTACTCGACGGCGACCTCGTCGACGGCGGCGACGAGGGCCTCGGGGATGAACTTGCCGCCGAAGGCGCCGAAGTAGCCCTCGGGGGTGGGAACTTGACCCTCCGGGTCGGGAATGAAGAAGTCAGAAGACATCCGACGTACTCCTCAGAAGGGGCTGACGCCCCAGAAGTCTGGTGTGCAGGGGACACGGTATGCGCGCGTCGTGGGTGACCGGGCGGGGATTTCCCCAACCCCGCCCTCCCCCAGAGCTTCGCCTGGGTGGGGGTGCCCCCGGCGCAGCCAGGGGGAGTACCCCCATCCCGTAACCGGGGGCCGGCCCCCGGACCCGCACGGGGCTGATTTTCCGCCGGTCGGCCTGAGGCTTCAGGCCGACCGGCGAGAAATGCAAGCCCCGTCTGGGGTCCCCCCGGACGAAGTTTGGGGGAGATCGAGGACATGCGGCCGAAGGTCGCATACGGGGTTCGGGGCGGAGCCCCGATTCGGGAAGGGGCGGGTAGGGGAACAGCCCCGCGCAGCGGGACGCCTAGCGCGCGCAGGCCCCGCGCCATCGCATGCCGTTGACCTGGCCCGGCTCCGAGCCGATGACATACCGCACCCGCCGGCCGTGCACCCGCCTGGCCGGGGCCCGGCAGCCGCGCGGCTTGCAGCCCCGCGCGAGCGGTGCGTGCGGGTCCCGCGCGGGCAGTCCGGCGCGCACACCGGCCGGCCGCGGACGGCGGCCCGCGGTGGTCGGTCGGCAGACGCAGCGGACGGTCATCGAGGGGTCAGCTCCGCCCGTGCCGCAGGGCCGGGTGCGCCCCCGCCGCCACCAGGTCGGCGACTGCCGACTTGGGGTCGCGGCCGGTGACCAGGGACTCGCCGACGAGCACCGCGTCGGCGCCCGCGTTGGCGTAGGCGATCAGGTCGTGCGGACCGCGCACACCGGACTCGGCGATCTTGACGATGTGCGCCGGGATCTCGGGCGCGACGCGGTCGAACGTCGCCCGGTCGACCTTGAGCGTCTTCAGGTCGCGCGCATTGACACCGATGATCTTCGCACCGGCCTCCACCGCCCGCTCGACCTCGTCCTCGTCGTGCACCTCGACCAGCGGGGTCAGCCCGATCGACTCCGCGCGCTCGATCAGCGAGACCAGCGCCTCCTGCTCCAGCGCGGCGACGATCAGCAGCACGAGGTCGGCGCCGTACGCCCTGGCCTCCCACAGCTGGTACGCGGTGACGATGAAGTCCTTGCGCAGCACCGGGATGTCCACCCGGGCGCGGACGGCCTCCAGGTCCTCGAGCGAACCGCCGAAGCGGCGCTGCTCGGTCAGTACGGAGATGACGGCCGCGCCGCCCGCCTCGTAGTCCGCGGCGAGCCCGGCCGGGTCGGCGATCGCGGCGAGCGCGCCCTTCGACGGGCTGGAGCGCTTGACCTCGCAGATCACATGGACGCCCTCGCCACGCAGCGCGGCGACGCCGTCCTTGGCCGCGGGAGCCTTGCCGACGCGCTCCTTGAGCTCGTCGAGGCTGACACGCGCCTGCCGCTCTGCGAGGTCGGCGCGCACGCCTTCAATGATCTCGTCGAGCACACTCACGCGAGCAGCCCCCTTCCGGGACGGTGATGGTTCAGGATCAGCCATGTCGATGGTATCCGCAGGAGGGCCCCGGGCTCGCATCCGGTTGACGGCTGTCCCACTACCTGGGACTTCACGGAGCCAGGGCAGAGCCGAACGGAAGGTTCCGCACCACGCTGAAGATCAGCCCGAGGCCGCCGAGCGCCCACCACCACACCGGTGCCACGGCGATCCGGACGGGCACGCCCCGTACCGCGCGAATCAGCCACACCACCCACACCACGGCGAAGACTCCGTAGCCCACGACGGCCATGGCATTGGACCCGAGCGCGGTCGTCAGATCGCCGTGGATGAAGGCATGCGCGCTGCGCAGGCCGCCGCAGCCGGGGCAGTAGATCCCGGTGAAACGGAGCAGGGGGCAGACCGGGTAGTGGCCCGGTTCATTCGGGTCGACCGTGCCGACGAAGGCGAAGGCCGCCGCGACTCCGGCAAAGGTGACCAGGGGCGCGGCAAGACGCCGCGTGAGCGGCCCGGGACCGGGCTCGCCGGGAAAGGGGGCAGGAGGCGAAGGGGGCGGGGAAGGCATGGCGTCCACGCCGTGATTCTGCCCGTTCACACGGAAAGGCGCATCCCGGTGGGAACGGGGCTGCGCCTCGCGTACGGCAGGGCCGCGGCGGACGTCGGGCGGGACGACGTCAGGCGGACGTCTCCGCCGTGGCCGGCTGCGCCGTGGCGGTCGCCGCGGCCGGCTGCGTCCGGAGCTGCGCTGACTCCTTCGGCATGCCCAGGCCCGCGGCCTTCATCGCACCGCCGACAACGCCGCCGAGGAGGATGACGACGATGCCGCCCCAGAAGCCGAGCGGATTGGCGGCCACCATGAAGACGCCGGCGATGCAGAAGCCGATGAAGACGATGGTGACGCCGGTCCAGGCGGCCGGGGTGTGTCCGTGGCTGCTGCCCGCCATGTGTGTGCTCCTCCGTGATGTTCTGTGGCTGATTGCTCTGTGGTGAGCCGGACGCTCGCCCATCATTGTCCCGTACGCCGTGCATCGCGGTGACGTGGGGTCTGTCACGTAGGCCGTGTCTCCGGCCGGGGTACCTCACGCTTCTTGCGTCGGGTCCTCGCCTCGGTCCAGGGCCTTCCAGAGGTCCTCGGGCCGGTCCGGGTCCACGACCGCGGCCTTACGGGGCCTCGGGTTGCCGTCGCGCTCGTACCGGCCGGACATCGCGGGCCACAGCTTGCCGTAGCGCAGCGCGAGCAGGCCCGCGAGCAGGATCAGCACGCCGCCGGCCACGGTCACGTACGGCCAGGGCGTGTGCGTGAGGGCGTCGACGGTGGCGGAGCTGTCGCCGGTGGTCTTCGCCGCCTTCTCGTCGAGTGCCGCGCTGTCGGAGGCCCCCAGGAACGCGGCGAACGCCGCGCCGGCGCCGCTGAGGGCGAGCAGTACGGAGACGAGCAGCCGGCCGGCCCTGCGGACCGCGAAGACGGCGACGAGGGCGGCCAGGCCGACGATCGCGAGCGCCGTCGGGACGCCGGTGACATCGCTGCCCCGGGCGTCGAGCGGCAGGCTGCCGCCGCCGACGGCCGCCGTGCCCTCGGCCCAGATCTGGCCGGCGGCGAGCAGGACGACGGTCGCGCCCACGGCGCCGAGGAACAGGGCGGCGGCGAGGCTGCGCCGGCTGCTCAGGGCGGCGGACGCGGCTTCGGCGCGTGGCTGGGGTACGGGTACAGCGCTCACATACCCCACTATCCCTTACCGCCGATTCAACCGCCCAGGCGGTTCGCCGTGTGTACGGCGCGGAGCACCGCGGCCGCCTTGTTGCGGCACTCGGTGTCCTCGCCGACCGGGTCCGAGTCGGCCACCACACCGGCTCCGGCCTGGACGTATGCCGTGCCGTCGCGCAGCAGCGCGGTGCGGATGGCGATCGCGGTGTCGGAGTCCCCGGCGAAGTCGAGATAGCCGACGCAGCCGCCGTACAGCCCGCGCCGCGAGGGCTCCAGCTCGTCGATGATCTGCATCGCGCGGGGCTTGGGCGCCCCGGACAGCGTGCCCGCGGGGAAGCAGGCGGTGAGCACGTCGAACGCGGTACGGCCCTCGGCGACCTGGCCGGTCACGGTCGAGACGATGTGCATGACGTGGGAGTACCGCTCGATCGACATGAAGTCGACGACCTCGACGCTGCCGGGCGCGCAGACCCGGCCCAGGTCGTTGCGGCCGAGGTCGACGAGCATCAGATGCTCGGCGCGCTCCTTGGGGTCGGCCAGCAGCTCGTCGGCGAGCGCCTGGTCCTCCTGCGGCGTCGCACCGCGCGGCCGGGTGCCGGCGATCGGGTGCACCATGGCGTGCCCGTCCTCGACCTTGACGAGAGCTTCGGGGGAGGAACCCACCACGTCGAAGCCGTCGAAGCGGAAGAGGTACATGTACGGCGACGGATTGGTGGCCCGCAGCACGCGATAGACGTCCAGCGCGCTTGCGCGGCAAGGGGTTTCGAACCGCTGGGACGGCACGACCTGGAAGGCCTCGCCCGCCCGGATGCGCTCCTTGATGTCGTCGACCGCGTCCTGGTAGGCCTTGCCGCCCCACAGCGCGGAGAACTCCGGCAGCTCGGAGGGCGGCAGCGCGGCGGGCTCCGATGCGAGCGGCCGCGCGAGGTCGCTCTCCATGGCGTCGAGACGGGCGACGGCGTCCGCGTACGCCTCGTCCACGCCGGTGTCGAGGTCGTTGTGGTTGATGGCGTTGGCGATCAGCAGGACGGTGCCGTCCCAGTGGTCGAGCACAGCGAGGTCCGAGGTGAGCAGCATGGTCAGCTCGGGGAGCTTCAGGTCGTCGCGCTCGCCGGGGCCGATCTTCTCCAGCCTGCGGACGATGTCGTACCCGAGATAGCCGACCATGCCGCCGGTGAAGGGCGGCATACCGGAGGCGAGGTCGCGGGGAGTGTGCAACGCCTCGACGGTCGTGCGCAGGGCCTCGAGCGGGTCGCCGTCGACCGGGACGCCGACCGGCGGTGTGCCGAGCCAGTGGGCCTGGCCGTCACGCTCGGTGAGCGTGCCCGCGCTGCGGACGCCCACGAAGGAGTAGCGCGACCAGGAGCGGCCGTTCTCGGCGGACTCGAGGAGGAAGGTGCCGGGCCGCTCGGCGGCGAGCTTGCGGTAGAGCCCGACCGGGGTGTCGCCGTCCGCGAGGAGGCGGCGGCTGACGGGGACGACACGGCGGTCGGCGGCCAGCTTGCGGAACGTCTCGAGATCCATGGCGCCCGACCCTACTTGTCCAGCAGGACGTCGGCGTCGAAGCAGGTGCGGTCCCCTGTGTGGCAGGCGGCGCCGATCTGGTCGACCTTGACGAGGATCGCGTCGGCGTCGCAGTCCAGGGCGACCGACTTGACGTACTGGACATGGCCTGAGGTGTCGCCCTTGACCCAGTACTCCTGGCGGCTGCGGGACCAGTAGGTACAGCGGCCGGTGGTCAGGGTGCGGTGCAGGGCCTCGTCGTCCATCCAGCCCAGCATCAGCACCTCACCGGTGTCGTACTGCTGGGCGATGGCCGGGAGCAGGCCGTCGGCGCTGCGCCTGAGGCGGGCGGCGACGGCGGGATCGAGGGAGTTTGCGGGGACACTGCTGGTCATACGGCCATTGTGCCGTGCCCGACGAGAGTGACGGTCGGTGCGTCCACTGGGCGGACCGGGTGCCCCGGCCGTACGCTGGCGGGCATGTCGACCCATGCCAAGCGTGAACGACTTATGCTCGCCGACCTGTTGGAGATGGTGGGCCCCGAGGCCCGGACTCTGTGTGCCGGCTGGACGACCTGGGATCTCGCCGCCCATGTGGTGGTGCGCGAGCGGCGGCCCGACGCGGCCGGCGGGATACTGCTCGGCGTGCTCCGGGACCGTCTGGAGCGGGTGCAGGCAGAGTTCGCCGCGAAGCCGTACGAGGAGCTGATCCAGCTGATCCGTACGGGGCCACCGCGGATGTCGTTTTACGGGATCAAGCAGATCGACGAGGCGGCGAACACCGTCGAGTTCTTTGTGCACTCCGAGGATGTGCGGCGGGCGCAGCCGGAATGGACGCCGCGGCAGCTGGACCAGGTGTTCGAGAACGCGCTGTGGTCGCGTCTTGAGAAGGCGGCCCGGCTGCTGGGCCGCAGGTCGCCGGTGGGTCTGGTGCTGCGGCGTACGGACGGGCAGACGGCGGTGGCCCACCGCGGCACCCCGGTGGTGACCGTGACCGGGGAGCCGAGCGAGCTGACGATGTTCGCGTTCGGGCGGCAGGACGTGGCCCAGGTGGATCTGGAGGGCGACAAGGAGTCGATCGCCCGGCTGCACGAGGTCAGCCCGTTCGACATGTGACCCCGGCTCCGGCGCGGCAGCCGGGCTTCAGCGGACCGGGTGCCCGGCCTCCCGCAGGGTGTCCTTCACCTGCGAGATGCGCAGGTCGCCGAAGTGGAAGACCGAAGCCGCGAGCACCGCGTCCGCGCCCGCAGCGATCGCGGGCGGGAAGTCCGCAAGCCTGCCCGCACCACCGGAGGCGATGACCGGGACGGTGACGTGCTTCCGTACCGCCGCGATCATCTCCGTGTCGTAGCCGTCCTTCGTGCCGTCCGCGTCCATCGAGTTGAGCAGGATCTCGCCCGCGCCGAGATCGGCGGCCCGGTGCGCCCATTCGACGGCGTCGATGCCGGTGCCCTTGCGGCCGCCGTGCGTCGTCACCTCGAACGAGCCCGACTCGGTACGGCGGGCGTCGACCGACAGCACCAGCACCTGGCGGCCGAAGCGCTCGGCGATCTCGCGGATCAGCTCGGGTCGGGCGATCGCCGCGGTGTTCACCCCGACCTTGTCGGCGCCCGCGCGCAGCAGCTTGTCCACATCGTCGGCGCTGCGTACGCCGCCGCCCACGGTCAGCGGGATGAACACCTGCTCGGCGGTGCGGCGCACCACGTCGTACGTCGTCTCCCGGTTGCCGGACGAGGCCGTGATGTCGAGGAAGGTCAGCTCGTCGGCGCCCTCGGCGTCGTACAGCTTGGCCATCTCGACGGGGTCGCCGGCGTCGCGCAGATTCTGGAAGTTGACGCCCTTGACGACCCGGCCGTTGTCCACGTCCAGGCAGGGGATGACTCGGACCGCGAGGGTCATGACTGCTCTGCTCCTCGGAAGGCTTCGACTTCTACTTCGACCAGGATGCGCGGGTCGACGAAACCCTCGACCACCAGGAGGGTCGCGGCTGGGCGCACGGAGTCGAACAACTCCTTGTGTGCCCGGGACACCTCGTCGACATCGCGCGCATGGGTCAGATACATCCGGGTGCGGATCACCGACTCGGCACCGAGCCCGAATTCCTTCAGCGCTTCAAGCGCGTTGCCGAAGGCCACCCGTGTCTGCTCGTACGGATCGCCCTCGCCGTACAGCACCCGGCCCTTGAAGGACGTGGTACCCGCCACGAGTACCCGGTCGCCCGCCGCGACAGCGCGCGCGAAGCCGATGGTCTCTTCCCAGGGACTGCCGCTCTGCACGCGCCGTACGCCGGTCATTCGGACACAGCCTCCAGGGCCTCTTCCAGGGTGAACGCCTTCGCGTACAGCGCCTTGCCCACGATCGCGCCCTCCACACCCTGCGGCACAAGAGACGCGATCGCTCGAAGGTCGTCGAGCGACGAGACGCCGCCTGAGGCGACGACGGGCTTGTCGGTGGCCGCGCAGACGTTCCGCAGCAGCTCCAGGTTGGGGCCCTGCAGCGTGCCGTCCTTGGCGATGTCGGTGACGACGTAACGGGCGCAGCCCTCGGAGTCGAGGCGGGCCAGCGTCTCGTAGAGGTCGCCGCCGTCGCGGGTCCAGCCGCGGCCGCGCAGCGTCGTGCCCCGTACGTCCAGGCCTACCGCGATCTTGTCGCCGTGCTCGGCGATGACCTTGGCGACCCACTCGGGGGTCTCCAGCGCGGCCGTGCCCAGGTTGACCCGGGTGCAGCCGGTGGCCAGCGCGGCCGCGAGCGAGGCGTCGTCGCGGATGCCGCCGGAGAGCTCGACCTTGATGTCCATGGCCCTGGCGACCTCGGCGATCAGCGCCCGGTTGTCGCCGGTGCCGAACGCGGCGTCCAGGTCGACCAGATGCAGCCACTCGGCGCCGGCGCGCTGCCAGGTCAGGGCAGCCTCCAGCGGGGAGCCGTACGAGGTCTCCGTACCGGACTCGCCATGTACCAGGCGGACGGCCTGGCCGTCGCGGACGTCGACTGCGGGCAGGAGTTCAAGCTTCGGCATTACAGCGTCTCAATCCAGTTGGTCAGCAGCTGGGCGCCGGCGTCGCCGGACTTCTCGGGGTGGAACTGCGTCGCCCACAGCGCGTTGTTCTCCACGGCGGCGACAAAGCGCTCGCCGTGCGTGGCCCAGGTGACGTGGGGCGCGCGGATGGCGGGGTTGGTGATCTCCAGCTCCCACTCGTGCACGGCGTAGGAGTGCACGAAGTAGAAGCGGGCGTCGGGCTCGACACCGGCGAAGAGCCGGCTGCCGGCGGGCGCCTGAACGGTGTTCCAGCCCATGTGGGGGACGATCGGGGCCTTGAGGGGGCCGACCGTGCCGGGCCACTCGTCGAGGCCCTCGGTCTCCACGCCGTGCTCGATGCCGCGCGCGAAGAGGATCTGCATGCCGACGCAGATGCCCATGACCGGGCGGCCGCCGGAGAGGCGGCGGCCGACGATCCACTCGCCGCGGGCCTTCTTCAGGCCCTCCATGCAGGCGGAGAAGGCGCCGACGCCGGGCACGAGGAGCCCGTCGGCGTTCATGGCGGCGTCGAAGTCGCGGGTGATCTCGACGTCCGCGCCGACGCGCGCCAGAGCGCGCTCGGCGGAGCGGACGTTGCCGAATCCGTAGTCGAAGACGACGACCTTCTTGGGTGCGCTCATTCCCAGATCCCCTGAATCCGCAGGACACCGGCGACGAGGCACATCACGGAGCCGATGCCGAGGAGCACGATCAGGCCCTTGGGCATGTCCTGCTTGACGAACGAGTAGACACCGCCGGCGAGAAACAGCCCGACGACGATGAGGACGGTGGAGAGGCCGGTCATGAAGTTACAGGGCGCCCTTCGTGGAGGGGAGGATGCCGGCGGCGCGCGGGTCGCGCTCACTGGCGTAGCGCAGGGCCCGGGCCAGCGCCTTGAACTGGCACTCCACGATGTGGTGCGCGTTGCGCCCGTACGGGACGTGCACGTGCAGCGCGATCTGGGCCTGCGCGACGAAGGACTCCAGGATGTGCCGGGTCATCGTCGTGTCGTACGAGCCGATCATGGGCGCCATGTTCTCGGGCTCGGTGTGCACGAGGTAGGGGCGTCCCGAGAGGTCCACGGTGACCTGGGCAAGGGACTCGTCCAGCGGCACGGTGCAGTTGCCGAATCGATAGATCCCCACCTTGTCGCCGAGCGCCTGCTTGAAGGCGGCGCCCAGAGCGAGGGCGGTGTCCTCGATGGTGTGGTGCGAGTCGATGTGCAGATCGCCCTCGGTCTTCACGGTGAGGTCGAACAGACCGTGGCGGCCGAGCTGGTCGAGCATGTGGTCGTAGAAGCCGACCCCGGTCGACACATCGACCTTTCCGTGGCCGTCGAGGTCGATCTCGACGACGACGGACGTCTCCTTGGTGGTGCGTTCGACACGGCCAACCCGGCTCATGCGTCGTACTCCTTCTTCAGCTCACGAACCGCGTCGAGGAACGCGTCGTTCTCTTCGGGGGTGCCGGCGGTGACGCGCAGCCACCCGGGCACTGAGTTGTCACGGACCAGGACGCCGCGGTCCAGGATCTTCTGCCAGGCCTCGTGGCTGTCGGTGAAGCGGCCGAACTGGACGAAGTTCGCGTCCGATTCGGTGACCTCCCAGCCGATCGCCCGCAGCTCGGTGACCAGCCGGTCCCGCTCGGTCTTCAGCTGCTCGACATACCCGAGCAGCGTATCGGTGTGCTCCAGCGCGGCGAGCGCGGTGGCCTGGGTGACGGCGGACAGGTGATACGGCAGCCGCACCAGCTGGACGGCGTCGACCACGGCGGGGTGCGCGGCCAGATAGCCCAGGCGCAGACCGGCCGCGCCGAAGGCCTTGGACATGGTGCGCGAGACCACCAGGTTCGGCCGGCCCTCGATCAGCGGCAGCAGCGAGGGGCGGTGGCTGAATTCGACGTACGCCTCGTCGACCACGACTATCGCCCCGGCATGAGCAGCCCTGGCGGCCTGGGCGGCCTCGTACAGCGCGAGAACCGTTTCGGCCTCGACCGCGGTGCCCGTGGGGTTGTTGGGCGAGGTGATGAAGACGACGTCCGGCGCGTTCTCGGCGATGGCCTGCTCGGCCGCCGCGAGGTCGATGGTGAAGTCGTCGTTGCGCGGGCCCGAGATCCAGCCGGTGCCGGTGCCGCGCGCGATGAGCGCGTGCATCGAGTACGAGGGCTCGAAGCCGATCGCGGTACGGCCCGGGCCGCCGAAGGTCTGCAGCAGCTGCTGGATGACCTCGTTGGAGCCGTTGGCCGCCCATACGTTCTGGATGCCGACCGGGTGCTTTGCGGTGCGGGTCAGATACGCGGCCAGCTCGGTGCGCAGCTCCACCGCGTCCCGGTCGGGGTAGCGGTTGAGCCCGCGCGCGGCCTCGGTGACCCGCTCGGCGATCCGCTCGACGAGCGGCTCGGGCAGCGGATACGGGTTCTCGTTGGTGTTCAGTTGTACGGGAACGTCCAACTGGGGCGCGCCGTAAGGGGACTTGCCCCGCAGCTCGTCCCGTACGGGAAGGTCGTCGATGCCGGTCATGCCTTCGGCACCTTCCACCCGAAGCGCGCCTTCATCGCGGCTCCGTGCGCGGGCAGGTCCTCGGCCTCCGCGAGCGTCACCACGTGGTGGGTGACCTCGGCGAGCGCGTCCCGCGTGTAGTCCACGATGTGGATCCCGCGCAGGAAGGACTGTACGGACAGGCCGGAGGAGTGGCAGGCGCAGCCGCCGGTCGGCAGGACATGGTTGGAGCCCGCGCAGTAGTCCCCGAGTGAGACCGGCGCCCAGGGGCCGACGAAGATCGCGCCGGCGTTGCGGACGCGGGCGGCGACCGCGGAGGCGTCGACGGTCTGGATCTCCAGGTGCTCGGCTCCGTAGGCGTTGACGACCCGCAGGCCCTCCTCGACGCCGTCGACCAGGACGATTGCGGACTGCTTGCCGCTCAGTGCGGGGACGATCCGGTCCTCGATGTGCCTGGTGGCCGCGATCTGCGGCTCCAGCTCCTTCTCGACCGCGTCCGCCAGCTGGGTGGAGTCGGTGACCAGCACGGCGGCGGCCATCGGGTCGTGCTCGGCCTGGCTGATCAGGTCGGCGGCGACGTGCACCGGGTCGGCACTCTCGTCGGCCAGGATCGCGATCTCGGTCGGTCCGGCCTCGGTGTCGATGCCGATACGTCCGGTGAAGTACCGCTTGGCCGCGGCGACCCAGATATTGCCCGGGCCCGTGACCATATTGGCCGGGGCGCACTCCTCAGTGCCGTACGCGAACATGGCGACGGCCTGGGCGCCGCCCGCGGCGTACACCTCGTCGACGCCGAGCAGCGCGCACGCGGCCAGAATCGTCGGGTGCGGCAGTCCGCCGAACTCCTTCTGCGGCGGCGAGGCGAGCGCGATGGACTCGACGCCGGCCTCCTGCGCCGGTACGGCGTTCATGATCACGGAGGAGGGGTAGACGGAGCGGCCGCCCGGTGCGTACAGACCGACGCGCTCGACCGGGACCCACTTCTCGGTGACGCTGCCGCCGGGGACGACCTGGGTGGTGTGCTCGCTGCGACGCTGCGCCCGGTGCACAATCCTGGCGCGCCGGATCGACTCCTCCAGGGCGGCCTTGACCTGGGGGTCCAGCTGCTCCAGGGCGTCGGCAATGGCAGCCGCGGGCACCCGCACCCGCTCCAGCTTGACGCCGTCGAACCGCTCCGCGTAGTCGATCAGTGCCGCGGTGCCCCGATGATGCACGGCCTCGCAGATGGGCCGCACCTTCTCCAGGGCGGCTTCCACGTCGAACTCGGCACGGGGCAGCAGGTCGCGCAGAGCGCCACCCTCCGGGAGGGCGTCGCCGCGCAGATCGATTCGTGAGATCACGGAACCAATTCTCTCAGACCGGAATCGGCCTGTGGTCGTCCGTATCACTGGCTGATATGAGTCCCGCAACATGACCATGACCACTAGCGTTCAGTCCGTTACTGAGCGGGAAGAACATCTGTACGAACGAAGGAAGCGGAGGAGCGGCAGTGACCGAGCCGCTGGACGGCGGGCCGCCGGACGGACTGAGCCCGACCGAGCTGCGCATGTGGAACGCCTTCAAAAACGGGAGTACGTACGACCTGAGCGATCCCAACCCCTTGCTGAACGATCCCTTCTCGCCACGCCCCTGGGGCGAGGAGCGCAGCGTCCGTGCGAGCATCGTCGCCCGGCTGCTGCTCAGCGGACCGCCCGCGCGGCCCGGCCGGGTCGCGGCCCTCAAGCTCCGCGGAGTGCAGATCACCGGCACCCTCAAACTCGCGGGCGGCAGCATCGCCCCGTACGTCGAGCTGAACGGCTGCCGCTTCGACAGCGAACTGCTGATGCCCGAGGCCCACTTCACCACGGTGCGCATGGTCGGCTGTGCGATCCCGCGGATCGAGGCGGCCCGGCTGCGCACCGAGGGCGATCTCCATCTGCCGCGCTGCCGGGTCGAGCACGGCATCCGGCTCACCGACGCGCAGATCGGCACCGATCTGCTGCTCAACCAGATCCATGTCCGGCCGGACCGCCGGGGCCGGGCGATCACCGCCGACGGGATGTCGGTGGCGCAGGACTTACAGGCCGAACTGATAGAGACCTACGGCGAGTTCAGCCTGCGCGGCGCGAAGGTCGGGGTCTCGCTCAGCCTGCGCGGCAGCCGGCTGCGCGCGGCCGCCGAGCGGCGGGCGCTCAACGCCCCGCAGCTGAGCGTGGAGCGGACGCTCTATCTGACGGGCGCGTGGGTGAGCGAGTCCACGGGCAACCAGGGCTCCACTCCCCCGTTCGGCATCGCCACCAATGCGGGCACACCGACGCGCGGCACCCGGCTGCAGCCCTTCGAGTGCCATGGCGGGGTGCGGCTCGACGACGGGCGTTTCGGTGACGCGGTCGATCTGCACCGGGCACGCTTTGTGCTGAGCTCGCGCGAGGAACTGTCGCTGCGCCGGATCGCCACCCCGGAGCTGCGCTTCAACGCCGAGCGCCCCGAGGAGGGGCGTGTCGTGCTGAACGGCGCGAAGGTGGTGACGCTGATCGATCTGGCGGCGAGCTGGCCGGGGCCCGGCGGGCTCGCGATGGGCGGCTTCGTCTACGAGAACCTCGTTCCGTACGAGGCCTTCCCGCTCAGCCGCCGGCTGGAGTGGGTGGCTTCGGCGACCCCGGAGTACTCCCCGGAGCCGTACGAACGCCTCGCGACCGTGCTGCGCAACAGCGGCGAGGACGCGGACGCCCGCCAGGTGCTCCTCGCCAAGCAGCGCCGCCGCCGTGAGACGCTGCCGCTGGCCGCGAAGCTCTGGGGCTATCTCCAGGACTGGACGGTGGCGTACGGCTACCGCCCGGGCCGGGCCGCGCTGTGGATGGCGGTGCTCTGGGCGATGGGCGCACTGGCCTTCGCCCAGATCGATCCGGCGCCGATCAAGGCCGACGAGCACCCGCAGTGGAACGCGGCGCTCTATGCCCTGGATCTGCTGGTGCCGGTGATCAATCTCGGCCAGGACGGGTACTGGCAGCTCGACAGCCGCTGGCAGTGGGCGTCGGCAGCGCTGGTGCTGCTCGGCTGGATCCTCGCGACGACGGTCGCGGCCGGCGCATCCCGTCTGCTGCGCCGCGGTTGAAGTTCTTTACCCTCTCTTGACTTTTGCCAGGACAACCATTGCGCCGCTACGAAAGCTTCACAGCTGCCCCTCTGGCGCGCCTTCCGACCTGCGGTTTTCAATGGTCCGCACCATGTCATTGCTCCGTGCTCTGATCCGTACCGCGCGCATGATCCGGCATACGCCGCGGCTCGCCGACGGCCTGCCGGCCGCCGAGGCGGTACTGCTCGACGCCCCCGACGAGCGGCTGGGCCCGGCGCTGGTCGCGGCTGCGCTCGGGGAGTACGAACCGGCCGCCAAGCTGCTGGCGACCACCCGGGAATCGGCCGAGTGGGAGAACCGCGACCGGTATGTGATGCGGCTCGTCACGTTCGCGTACCACCGCGACGAGTGGCTGACGACCTGGCTCGCCGCGGCACCGCGCGACCCCGACGCACTGGTCGTCAAGGCCGAGCTCGCGGTCCGCAGGGCGTGGGAGTCACCGGCCAGGGCGGAGCGGCTGCGTGAACTGGGACCGCTGATCGACGCGGCGGCGGAGGGCGATCCGAACGATCCGGTGCCGTGGCGGATCGCTCTGGACCACGCGCGCGGCACGCATGCCGCGCACACGGCCTTCGAGTCGCTGTGGGAGCAGGCAGTGCGCCGCTCCTCGCACCACTACGGCTGTCATGTCGCGGCCCTGCAGTATCTGTCCGCGCAGTGGTACGGCTCGCACCGCGAATGCTTCGACTTCGCCGAGCAGGCGGCGGCGGACTCGCTGCCGGGCTCGCTGGTCCAGGCGCTGCCGGTGCGGGCGGCGTTCGCGCAGTTGCTGAACGGCGACACCAACTCCGTACAGGACGACCGGATCGACGCGGCGGCGGATCTCGCCATCACGCTCTCGGGCGACTACGCGGCCGCGGACCCCTGGCCGGCCGAGGTGCGCAATCTGCTGGTGTACGTGCTGGTGGCCCGAGGACGATGGGCGGATGCGCTGGAACAGTTCCGGCTGATCGGGCCGCATGCGACGTCATTTCCGTGGACATCGGTCACCGATGATCCGCTGGGGCAGTTCCTCGAAGCACGGGACGGCGTACGGATCCAGATCGCATCGACGATGCCTCTGCGCCCAAGGGCCGGACGAAGCGGGTCCGTGGGCCATTAGGCTAGACCGTTGTGACAACCGCACGTCTGCCTCTCTTCCCGCTGAACTCGGTACTGTTCCCGGGCCTCGTCCTGCCCTTGAACGTCTTCGAGGAGCGATATCGCGCCATGATGCGCGAGCTGTTGAAGACGGACGAGTCCGAGCCGCGCCGCTTCGCCGTGGTCGCCATCCGCGACGGCCGCGAGGTCGCGCCGACCGCGCCCGGCATGCCGGACCCGACCTCGCTGCCCGAGCGCGGTCCCGCGGCGGGCTTCGGCGCCGACCCGATCCAGGCGTTCCACCGGGTGGGCTGTATCGCGGACGCGGCGACGATCCGCGAGCGTGACGACGGCAGCTTCGAGGTGCTCGCCACCGGAACGACCCGGGTCAAGCTCCTCTCGGTCGACGCGAGCGGCCCGTATCTGACGGCGGAAGTCGAAGAGATTACGGAGGAGGCCGGAGACGGCGCGGGCGCCCTCGCGGAGGGTGTGCTGCGGGCCTTCCGCAGCTACCAGAAGCGGCTGGCGGGGGCCCGGGAGAGGTCGCTGTCCACGAACGCGGACCTGCCGGACGATCCGTCGGTGGTGTCGTATCTGGTGGCGGCCGCGGCGGTGCTGGACACCCCGTCGAAGCAACGCCTGCTCCAGGCGCCGGACACGGCCACCCGGCTGCGGGAGGAACTGACGCTGCTGCGGGCGGAGACCGCGGTGATCCGCCATCTGCCGTCGCTGCCCGCGGTCGACCTGACCCGGGCGCCGACGAGCCCCAACTGACAGGAGCAGCCTGCCGTGCCGAAGAAGCCCAAGAAGTCCGGCGGCACGCCCGCGACGGTCGCCCTGACCACGGCGGGCACGGCCTTCACGGTGCATGCGTACGACCACGACCCGGCGTCGCCCTCCTACGGCGAGGAGGCGGCCGTCGCGCTCGGTGTCTGTCCCGACCGGGTCTTCAAGACCCTGGTCGCGGACGTCGACGGCGAACTGACGGTGGCGGTCGTCCCGGTGGCGGGCCAGCTGGACCTCAAGGCACTGGCGGCAGCGGTGGGCGCGAAGCGCGCGACGATGGCGGACCCGGTGGCGGCGGAGCGCACGACGGGCTATGTCCGCGGCGGCATCTCCCCGCTGGGCCAGCGCAAACGCCTGCGCACGGTCCTCGACGCGTCGGCGTCCGGCCATCCGACGATCTGCGTCTCGGCGGGCCGGCGCGGCCTGGAGGTCGAACTGGCGCCCGCGGATTTGGCGGCGCTGACGGGGGCGGTGCTGGCGCCGATCGGCCGCGCGTAGGGGGTCGACGGCGGGGCGGTACTCGGCTACGACCGTAGGAACCGAGGGGAATGAGGACGGTCATGTCCAAACGCACCCGCAAGCGCAAGTGGCGCATCCGCAAGCACCGCGCAAACCACGGCCGCCGCCCGGCCTGACGGCGCGGGGGTACGCCTGCGGCGCTTTTCCCCGCCCCGCCCCTTCCCGAACCGGGGGCTCCGCCCCCGGACCCCCGCGCCTCAATCGCCGGCGGGGCTGAAATTCAGCCCGTCCGGCGATTGAGGACACGCGCGAAGCGCGTCCCGGGGGCCCAGGGGGCGATGCCCCCTGGCTACGGGATGGGGGTACCTCCCACGGCCGCCAGGCCGTAGGAGGAGGGCGGGGCCGGGACAAGGCCCGCCGCAGGCGTCAGGCCGGTCCGCCGGGCCCCGGACCGTACCCCGTTGGCCACTCCGGCTCCGGATCCCGCGGCCCGAACAACGCCGTCAGCGCGAGGTGAACCACCATCGCCGCCACCGGCCAGGCCAACACCGCCCCCGTCGCCTTGAGCTCCAGCGGCGCGTCGAACGTCACGCCCTCCCCCACCGCCCGCGCATGCGCCACCACGTCGTCCATCGGGCCGAACCACTCCCCGATCCCCCACGCCAGCAGCGAACCCAGCAGGCCGCCCAGGGCCAGCGCGGCCACCAGCGCGATGCCCCCACGCCTGCGGAGCCAGAACACGGCCGCCGCGCTCACCGCGCCGAAGGCGAGGGCCAGCAGCACGAACGTACCGTCCGCCCCCACCGCCTCCTCGCCCTCCGTGTCCTTGAGGAAGACCGCCTTGCCGTTCGAGATCAGCGGCACCCGCGGCGCCAGCCACAGCCACAGCAGCCCCAGCGCGACACCGGCGATCGCCACGGCCGCCAGCACCACGGCCGCGTCCCGCAGATCCGTCCTCAGATCGGCACCGCCGCCCTTCGCACCCGGTACGTAGTAGGGCGCGGGAGGCGGCGACTGCCACGGGTCGTCGTTGTTCGGCGAAGGCTGGTGCGGCGGAGTCAGAGGTGCGGTCACCCCGCCATCGTGCCAGGCGGGCCCGGACGGTGCCTCACCGGACTGCCGCCCGCCGGTACGCCCACGTCGCGACCGTCAGCGAAACCACACCGACCGCCGCGCAGACGGCGAGGTCGAGACCCACCACCGCCCAGTCGGGACGCGCGTCAAAGGTTCTGGCGAGCGCCTCGACTCCGTATGTCGACGGCAGTAGATCCCGCGCGTACGAGACGGGACCGGGCAGCCGGTCGGCCGGCAGCACCCCGAGCAGCAGCGCCGCGGACATGCCCAACTGCCCGAGCAGCGTGGCCAGTTCCTGGCGCGGCGCGAGCAGCCCGAGCGCCGCGCCAAGACCGGCGAGGGCCGCCCCCGCGAGCGGGATCACCGCGGCGAGCACCCACAGATGCGTCAGCGGCAGCTGGAAGAGCACGCTGCCGGCGATCGCCGTGACGACCGTCCCGGGCACCGTGAAGGAGGCGTACGCCCCCGCCGCACCGAGCACGACCGCCGCGGGCGGCACCGGCAGCGTGGCGTAGTGGTCGAGGCCGCCCCCGGCCCGCAGCTGTCCGAAGTACTGGGCGAGGAGATTGAGCGCGACGAACGCGACGACGAGGACGCTCGACCCGGCGACGACGGCCCGCGCCTCGCCGCCCCCGTCGACGACCCCGCGCATCAGCACCATGATCCCGATCGACTGGAAGGTCGCCACGAAGAGCAGCGGGATCCGGGCGACCCGCGCCCGCGACAACTGCGCGCGGTACACGGCGCCCAGCGACGGCAGCAGCCGCGCCCGTGGCGCGAGCGGCGCGACGGCCGCGGCCCGGCTCTCCACTGAGACCTTCGCGGACACCACCTCCGCGGGCACGATGCTCACGCCTTGACCAGCCCCCTCGTCGCGTTCCCGCCGAGCGCCAAGTACACGTCCTCCAGGCTGGGCGTGGCCAGCGTGAAGTCGTCGAGCGCCGCGAAGGCCGCACCGCCCGTCACCGCCGCCACCGCCGCCCGCGCCTCGTCCGGCGCCAGCCTGAGCACCCAACGGCGCCCGGACTCCTGCGCCAGTGCGCGCAGCGCGGTGACCTCGGGCACCTCCAGCGGCGCCCGCTCGCGCCACACCAGCTCGACCCGCACCTCGCCGGCGATCCGCTCCTTGAGCCCCGTCGGGGTGTCGCAGGCGATGACGCGGCCCCGCTCCAGCACGGCCACCCGGTCCAGTACGGTCTCGGCCTCGATGACATTGTGAGTGACGAGCAGCACGGTGACCCCGTTCTCGGCCCGCCGCCGGTCGACGGCGGCCCACACCGCGCGCCGCGCGACGGGGTCCATGCCGGTGGTCGGCTCGTCCAGTACCAGCACCGGCCGCTCTCCCACCAGCGTCGTCGCGAAGCAGGCCAGCCGCCGCTGCCCGCCGGACAGCTTCTTCAGCGGACGCGCGGCGAGCTCGGTGAGACCGAGCTCGTCCAGTACGGCGTCCCGTTCGGCCCGCGCCTCCCGCACGGAAAGGCCGCGCAGCCGTCCCGTGGTCTCGGCGGCGAGCGCGACGGTCAGTTCGTCGAGTGCGGTGGACTGCTGGCCGAGGTAGCCGATGAGCCGGGCGGCCCGCTCCGGGTGGCGTACAAGATCGTGGCCCAGCACCTCGACGCTGCCGGCGTCCGGGCGCATCAGCCCGGTGAGCTGTCGTACGAGAGTTGACTTGCCGGCGCCGTTGGGCCCGAGCAGACCGAAGATCTCGCCACGCCGCACCTGGAGGGAGATCCCGTCGGTGGCGCGTACCTCCGGCGTTCCCGGAGCCCCGCGGCGACTGCGCACGGCGGGGTACGTTTTGACCAGATCCCGCACCACGCACACCGTACTCACAAGGGACGAGCCTACGGGGTCGGCCGGGCTACTCCCCCGCGGGGGCGTGTTCCGCGGCCGCCCGCACATCGATCTCGCGCCAGAATCCTGCCCGGATCGCATAGCGGTCGTGCTCGTCGATCTGGTCGTCCTTGTGCGCGAGCAGCCCGAAGCGCGCGGCGTAGCGCAGCAGTTCACCGTCAATGCGGTGCGGGATGCGCGGATACATGGTGCTCAGCTTCTGCACATGGCTGGACTCCGCCAGCCGTTCCATCCAGCGCCGGGCGAAGACCTGGCCGACCTCGAAAGGGTCGCCGCCGACCGTGGTGATGTCCTCCTCCCGGTCGGCCCAGCGCTGCTCGGCAGTGGTGAGCTGGGCCAGTGTCGGCAGCGAAGCGGTCTCCGCCGGCTCGCCCAGCGCCCCGGCACCGGGGCGCTCGACCCAGCCCTTGTCGGAGGACCAGCGCAGGGTGGCGCTGGCGGGGTGCGGCGCCGGGTGCTGGCCGGGGGCACGCAGGCCTGCCAGGTCCTTGGGGGTGGGCACGCCTTTCGCCGCGGGAGCCGGGACCTGCTCGGAGCAGTTCTCCGAGGGGGCCGGCTGCGAGCCGTTGCGTACGGCCTCGGCGGCGCGCTCCTGCGAGGCGGCCAGCGCCGACTCGGGCAGCGGCGCGGAGAGGATCGCCGCGATCTCGGGGCGGGGCACGGGCGGTGGCGCGCAGATGCCGGTGAGTTCCTTGGCCCGTACGGCACGGGTGATCCAGGCACGGTCGAGCACCCGGCGCTCGTCGGCCTCGGCCACCAGGTCCTCGGACTGGTTGTAGTCGCCGTCGGCGGCCTGCACCGCCCAGAGATGGACGGCGACTCCGTGCTCCTTGGCCGACATCAGACCGGGCAGCAGATCCCCGTCGCCGGTCACCAGGACCACATCGGAGCAGGCACGGTTTCTGGCCAGTTCGGTCAGCTCGGCGTGCATGGCCGCATCCACCCCCTTCTGCGCCCAGCGGCCGTCGCTGCGGGTCAGGGCGCCGAGCCGGACCGTCACCCGTGGCATGACGCGCAGCCGCCGGTGTTCGGGTTGCGGTACGCGGTCGGGGGCGCCGTCGAACCAGTAGATACGCAGCAGTGGGCGCTGCGTGTCGGTCTCGGCGAGTTCGCGCAGGCCCTGGATGAGGGCGGCGTGGTCGACGGTGATCCGGGAGCGCGCCGGTTCCCCGGCGAGGAGACTCGCGGCGGCGCCCAGCAGATATCCGGCGTCCACCAGGACTACGCAGCGGTCCACGCGTTCCACCCTCTTTCGGGAACCTCGGGATCGGGGAATCGAGGAAATATCCGGATCAGGGAAGAGTCCGGATCGGGGATTGTTCCGGGTTTCCTTCGAGTCTGCCCGACCGCGGGAGGGTTAACGGCCGGAACTCGATCATCGGCGTGGCGGATCCACGGACCGCGCCGCACAAACGCCCGTTACGCACTGCAATGATCCAAAATGCGGCGGTTTATCCCGTATGTGAGTCTGACAGCGGCCCTGGCCCCGAGATCCCCACAGGAGGAATCACCATGGCCAAGAACAAGAACCGCAAGCAGAGTGGTCAGCAGGACCGCGCGTCGTCACCGGAGCACGGCCCCGAGCAGGCCGCCAAGTCGACCGCGTACGAGTCCCAGGCGCAGGCCCGCCCCCAGTCCCAGGCTCAGGGCAGCCCGGCGGACGTGGCCCGCAAGCACCAGAAGCGCTTCGGCCACAACTGATCGCCCTACCAGCGCTCTCACGCCACAGGGGCGCGCCCGTGACGACGGGCGCGCCCCTTGCGTATGCGTACAGAAGTCTTCGCCGCGTACGAAAGTTTCCGCTGCGTACGAAGGTCTCAGCCGGCCAGGCAGGACGGGCCGAGCAGCACCTTCAGATCGCCGAAGAGCGCCGGGTCGGGCTGGACCCGGTGCCGGTCGAGCCGTAGCACCGTGGTCTTGCGGGGACCCTGCAGCTTGATCCGCACCTCGGTGTTGCCCTTGTGGTGGCTGAGGATCTCGCCGAGCCTGCTGATCATCGGAGGGGTGACCTTGACCGTGGGGATGGTGACGACCACCGGGGCGTTGGTGCCCGCCGACGAGAGGTCGGGGACCATCAGCTCCATGGCGACAAGACGCGGGATGTCCTCGCGCTTGTCGAGCCGTCCCTTGACGAAGACCACGGTGTCCTCGACGAGCTGCGTCGACACCAGTTGGTAGGTCGCCGGGAAGAACATGCACTCGATGGAGCCGGCCAGATCCTCGACGGTGGCGATCGCCCAGGCGTTGCCCTGCTTGGTCATCTTGCGCTGCAGGCCGGAGATGATGCCGCCGATGGTGACGACCGCGCCGTCCGCGTGCTCCCCGCCGGTGAGCTGGGAGATGGCCGCGTCCGTCTTGTCGCTCAGGACATGCTCGATGCCGAAGAGCGGATGGTCGGAGACATAGAGGCCGAGCATCTCGCGCTCCTGCGCGAGCAGATACGACTTGTCCCATTCGATGTCGGAGAACTCGACGTCGAGCCCGAAGCCCGGCTCGTCGTTGTCCTCCTCGCCCATCCCGCCGAACAGGTCGAACTGGCCCTCGGCCTCCTTGCGCTTGACCGCCACCACGTTGTCGATCATCGGCTCGTGGTGGGCGACCAGGCCCTTGCGGGTGTGGCCCATCTCGTCGAAGGCGCCTGCCTTGATGAGCGATTCGACGGTCCGCTTATTGCAGACGACGGCCTCGACCTTGTCGAGGAAGTCGGGGAAGGTGGTGTACTTCCCCTTGGCCTTGCGGCTGCGGATGATCGATTCCACCACGTTCGTGCCGACATTACGAACGGCGGAGAGGCCGAAGAGGATCACGTCGTCGCCCTGCGCGGCGAAGTTCGACTGGGACTCGTTCACATTGGGCGGCAGCACCTTGATGCCCATGCGGCGGCACTCGTTCAGATAGACCGCGGACTTGTCCTTGTCGTCCTTCACCGAGGTGAGCAGCGCGGCCATGTACTCGGCGGGGTAGTTCGCCTTGAGATACGCGGTCCAGTAGGTGACCAGGCCGTACGCCGAGGAGTGTGCCTTGTTGAACGCGTATCCGGCGAACGGGACCAGCACGTCCCACAGCGCCTGGATCGCCTGGTCCGAGTAATTGTTCTTGCGGGCGCCTTCCTGGAACAGAACGAAGTTCTTCGCCAGCTCCTCGGGCTTCTTCTTGCCCATCACCCGGCGGAGGATGTCGGCCTCGCCGAGCGAGTACCCGGCGATGATCTGGGCGGCCTTCTGCACCTGCTCCTGGTAGACGATCAGGCCGTAGGTGACGCCGAGGATCTCCTTGAGAGGCTCCTCGAGCTCCGGGTGGATCGGCGTGATCTCCTGCTGGCCGTTCTTGCGGAGCGCGTAGTTCGTGTGCGAGTTCATGCCCATCGGGCCCGGCCGGTACAGGGCCGAGACGGCGGAAATGTCCTCGAAGTTGTCGGGCTTCATCAGCCGCAGCAGCGAACGCATGGGGCCGCCGTCGAACTGGAAGACGCCGAGCGTGTCACCGCGGCAGAGCAGTTCGTACGTCTTGGGGTCGTCCAGCGGGAGGGAGAGCATCTCCAGGTCGACGCCCTTGTTGGCCTTCACCATCTTGATGGCGTCGTCCATGATCGTGAGGTTGCGCAGGCCGAGAAAGTCCATCTTCAGCAGGCCCAGCGACTCGCACTGCGGGTAGTCCCACTGCGTGATGGTGACGCCGTCGGTGTGCCGCACCCAGATCGGGGCGTGGTCGACAATGGGCTCGCTGGACATGATGACGCCGGCGGCGTGCACGCCCATCTGCCGGACCAGGCCCTCGACGCCCTTGGCGGTGTCGATGACCTTCTTCACGTCCGGCTCGTTCTCGTACATCCCGCGGATCTCGCCGGCCTCGCTGTAGCGAGGGTGCGAGGAGTCGGTGATGCCGGAGAGGTCGATGCCCTTGCCGAGGACGTCGGCGGGCATGGCCTTGGTGAGGCGGTCGCCCATCGCGTACGGGTAGCCGAGGACGCGGGCGGAGTCCTTGATCGCGTTCTTCGCCTTGATCTTTCCGTACGTGCCGATCATGGCGACCTTGTCGGCGCCGTACTTCTCGGTGACGTACCGGATCACTTCCACGCGCCGGCGCTCGTCGAAGTCGATGTCGACATCGGGCATGGAGACGCGCTCGGGGTTGAGGAACCGCTCGAAGATCAGGCCGTGCTCGATCGGGTCGAGGTCGGTGATGCCCATCGCGTACGCCACGATCGAACCGGCTGCGGAGCCTCGGCCGGGGCCCACCGCAATGCCGTTGTTCTTGGCCCACATGATGAAGTCGGCGACCACGAGGAAGTAGCCCGGGAACCCCATCTGGATGATGACGTCCATCTCGTACTCGGCCTGCTTCTGGCGGTCGTCGGGGATGCCGGCCGGATAGCGGCGCTCCATGCCGCGCCGGACTTCCTCCTGGAACCAGGTGATCTCGGTGAAGCCCTCGGGGATCTCGAACTTCGGCATGAGGTTCTTCGCCTCGAACATGCCGGTGGTGTCGATCTGCTCCGCGACGAGGAGGGTGTTGGCGCAGCCCTCCTGCCAGGCGTCCGAGGAGTCCACGGCGTACATCTCGTCGGTGGACTTGAGGTAGTACCCGGTGCCGTCGAAGCGGAAGCGGTCCGGGTCCGAGAGGTTCTTGCCGGTCTGGATGCACAGCAGGGCGTCGTGCGCGCCGGCCTCGTGGGCGTAGGTGTAGTGCGAGTCGTTGGTGACGAGCGGCGGGATGCCGAGCTTCTTGCCGATCTCCAGCAGGCCGTCGCGGACCCGGCGCTCGATCTCGATGCCGTGGTCCATCAGTTCCAGGAAGTACCTGTCCTTGCCGAAGATGTCCTGGTACTCGCTGGCCGCCTTGAGGGCCTCGTCGAACTGGCCGAGGCGCAGCCGGGTCTGGAGCTCGCCGGAGGGGCAGCCGGTGGAGGCGATGAGCCCCTCCGACCACTGGGCGATGGTCTCCTTGTCCATCCGGGGCCACTTCTGCAGCCAGCCCTCGGCGTACGCGTCGGAGGAGAGCCGGAAGAGATTGTGCAGACCGGTCTTGTTCGCCGCCCAGATCGTCTTGTGGGTGTAACCACCGGAACCGGAGACGTCGTCCCGCTTCTGGTGCGGCTGCCCCCACTGGATCTTCCGCTTGTTCCGCCGGGACTCCGGGGCGACATACGCCTCGATGCCGATGATGGGCGTGACGTCCGCCTTCTTCGCCGAATGGAAGAAGTCGTACGCGCCGTGGAGGTTGCCATGGTCGGTCATGGCGATGTGCGTCATGCCCATCTCATTGCAGGCGTTGAACATGTCCTTGAGCCGCGCGGCACCGTCCAGCAGGGAGTACTGGGTGTGGACGTGAAGGTGCGTGAAAGGCGGCTTGGTCACGGCGGAGGCCTCCAGCGAAAACGGCGGATGACAGGCTGCGGGCAGTCTGGGGGAACAGCGTGGAAGTCTACGTCGCCGCACTGACAGTCGGCGGGCACTCCCGGGTACCTTCGTGCGTTGGAGGGGCGGAACACCGCTCCTCATTTGTCAGGCACCAGGAGGCACCCAGCGATGTCGGTACCGCGCCCCGCCGAGGTCACAGCCGAAGAGCGTGGCGAGCAGATTCTCGCCGTCTTCGACACCGCTTTCGGCCAGCTGCTGGCCGCCGATCCCGCTGCCTTCCAGGTCAAGTTCCGGAAGATGGCCGCCTCGGCGTTCGCGTTCTACCGGGGCACGGCCTGCCTCTTCTACAACGACCTGGAGCGGGAGCAGCACGGCGGCCCGTTCCTGGACGAGCGCACCGGCCGGGTCTGGATCCACGGCGATCTGCACGCCGAGAACTTCGGCACGTACATGGACGCCAACGGCCGTCTGATCTTCAACGTCAACGACTTCGACGAGGCGTACGTCGGCCCCTTCACCTGGGACCTGAAGCGGCTGGCCGCATCGCTGGCGCTGATCGGCTACACCAAGGCGCTCAGCGACGAGCAGATCACCGAGCTGGTACGGATCTACGCCGCGTCCTACCGCGAGCGCATCCACGCCCTGGCGACGGGCGCGAAGAACGACGAGGTGCCGCCCTTCACGCTGGACACCGCCGAGGGCCCGCTGCTGGACGTACTGCGCGACGCCCGCTCGCTGACCCGCTTCTCGCTGCTCGACTCGATGACCGAGATCCGCGACTTCGAGCGCCGGTTCGCGCCCGGCGGCGGCTCGATCGAGCTGGACGCGGCCACCCGGTACAAGGTGCTGGCCGCCTTCGACGGCTATCTGGAGACGCTGCCCGAGTCCAGCCTGACCCGGCCCGACTCCTATCGCGTCAAGGACGTGGTGGGCCGTCGCGGCATCGGCATCGGATCCGCGGGCCTGCCCTCGTACAACATCCTGCTGGAGGGCAACAGCGACGCCCTCGAGAACGACGTCATCATCTATATGAAGCAGGCGCAGACCCCCGCGGTCTCCCGGCACATCACCGACGGCGCCGTGCGGGAGTACTTCCAGCACGAGGGCCACCGCACGGTGATCTCGCAGCGCGCGCTGCAGGACCACGCCGATCCGTGGCTGGGCTGGACCGAGCTGGACGGCGCCGGCCAGCTGGTCGCCGAGGTCTCTCCGTATGCCGTGGATCTGGACTGGTCCGACATCGACGACCCGGAGGAGATCACGGCGGTCGTCGCCGACCTGGGCCGGGCCACGGCCACAATGCACGGCGCGGCGGACTACGAGAGCGGGCACTCGCTGGTGCCGTTCTCCACGGAGCGGGCCATCGACGCGGCGATCGCGGCCGACGAGGAGGCCTTCCCCGAGCTGCTGGTCGAGTTCGCGCACAGCTACGGCGCGCGGGCGCGGGCGGACCACCAGATCTTCGTGGACCTGTTCCGCAACGGCCGGCTGGGCTGAGCGTCGGCGGAACTTAGGGACCGCTTACCGGCAGGCATGGGACACTCCCGGGTGATGGACATATCAGGGATGCAGCTCAGGGGGCTGCGGGCAGCGATCTTCACGGCACTGGTCGTGACGCTGTCCGTGGCTTCCCATGTGCTGCTCTCCCGGGCTCCGCTGCCGCTGACCACCGTCGCGGGTCTGTCGGCGGGCGTCTTCGGCGTCGTGTACGCCCTGTCCGGCCGCGAGCGGGGCTACTGGCGGATCGCGAGTCTGCTCGTCCCGCTGGAGCTGGCCGCGGACACCGTGTTCACCACCGGCCAGGACGTCTGCTACGGCCCCGGCGGCGGGCCGGTCGCCGGTTCGCTGCGCTCGGTCGGCTTCGACGTGCTGTGCGGCGACAGCGTCGGCGCACAGCTGCCGGGTGTGTCCACCGGCCATGGCGCGTTCCCCCTGCTCCACTCCACCGATCCCGCCCTGCCCTGGCTGCTGCTCGCCGCCCATGTGTCGGTGGGCCTGCTCGCCGCGGCCTGGCTGCGGCGCGGCGAGTCCGCGCTGGCCACTCTGGTGCGGGCGGTGGGCGCCTTCGCGTTCCGGCCGCTGCTGCTGGCGGTCGCGGCGTCGGGGACGGCGCACCGGTCCGTACGCCGGGGGGCGGGCCCCGCGCTCGGCCGCCCCCGGATCTCCCGCACCCGCCTGCTGGTGCACTCCGTCGGACGGCGGGGACCGCCACGCTCGGCCGCAGTTTTCGCCTGAGCCCGCAGTCCCCCTTTTCCGTATCTCTCGATACGACATCACACGGAGTGAATCAGCATGAGTGCACGCAACAGCCAGGCCAACAAGGCGGCGGCCCGTGAGCGGCTGCGCCAGGAGCGTGAGCGCCAGGCCAAGAAGGACAAGACCCGCCGGCAGCTTGTCGTCATCGGCTCGACGGTCGTGGTCCTCGCGATCGCGGGCGGCATCGGATACGCCGTCATGCAGGCGAACAAGCCGGGCCACTGGGAGTCGGTGAAGGACGAGAAGAACATCTCCGCGCCGAAGAACACCGAGGGCGAGAACGGGACGACCGTCGTCATCGGCAAGGCGACGGCGAAGAAGACGCTGGAGCTGTACGAGGACTCGCGCTGCCCGGTCTGCGCGAACTTCGAGCAGTCGGTGGGCGCGGCGGTGAAGAAGGACGCCGACGCCGGGAAGTACAAGATCAAGTACATAGGCGCGACCTTCATCGACAACGCTGACCAGGGCGAGGGCTCGAAGAACGCGCTGAGCGCGCTGGGCGCGGCGCTGAATGTGAGCCCGGAGGCGTTCTCGGAGTACAAGGCCGCGCTGTACTCGGCGAAGTACCACCCGCAGGAGAGCGACGACAAGTTCGCGAAGGACGCGTACCTCCTTGAGGTCGCGGACACGGTCCCGGCGCTGAAGAACAACGCGGAGTTCAAGAAGAACGTGGAGGCCGGGACGTTCGACGCGTGGGCGATGAAGATGTCGGCGACCTTCGACAAGAGCGGGGTCCAGGGCACGCCGACGCTGAAGATGGACGGCAAGAAGGTCACGGCGCAGGGCTCGGACAGCCCGCCGATGACGGTGGCCGAGTACAACGCGGCGATCGCCAAGGCCCTCAAGGGCTGACCTCGCCGACCGGGTGCGCCGCCGCGCGCTGGCGCACCCGGCCCGCGCCCCAGCCCCACCCGGTCCTCCCTCCGGACAGACGGCGGAGCACCCGGGCATCCCGTGGCAACCCGACGCGCCCGACGGGCTGGGCCGCCGGCCCCCGGCGGAGCCGACGGCCCGCGACGCTGAGGCGGAAGTCCCCCTCACGGTGGAGCCGTCGGCGGACGGGAGGGAACGCGCCGGTGGACCGTTACCGATGGGTCGGCGAACTTTCCCCGTTCGCCCGCGCATTCGGTTTACCGGTCAGTAGTCTGATCGGCCGTGACCAGTCGATTCTCCTCAACTCCCAGTCGCCGCACGGTCGTCAAGGCCGCCGCCGCCACCGCTGTCGTCGCCGCGCCCGCCCTCGCGGTCGCCACCACCGCCACCGCCGCCTCCGCCGAGGAGGCCTCCGTCTTTCAGCACGGCCTCGCCTCCGGCGATCCGTTGCCCGACGGGGTGCTGCTGTGGACGCGCATCACCCCCGCCCCCGAGGCCGTGCCCGGCTCGGGCAAGGGCCCTGACACCGCGGTGGGTTGGGAGGTCGCGGAGGACAAGGGCTTCACCCGTATCGTCGCCCGCGGCAGCACGACGTCGAAGGCCGCCTCCGACCACACCGTCAAGGTGGATGTAAGGGGCCTGCGCCAGGCGACCGCCTATTACTTCCGCTTCACCGCCGGCACGAGCGTCTCTCCCGTCGGCCGTACCCGCACCGCGCCCGCCACCGACGCCTCGACGCCCGGCGTCCGCTTCGGCGTGGTCTCCTGCGCCAACTGGGAGTCCGGCTACTTCTCCGCGTACCGCCATCTCGCCGCCCGTGCCGACCTGGACGCGATCCTCCATCTCGGCGACTACATCTACGAGTACGCGACCGGCGGCTACCCCGAGCCCAAGTACGTCGTACGGCAGCACTCGCCCAAGAACGAGATCATCACGCTCGCCGACTACCGCACACGGCACGCCACCTACAAGACGGACGCCGATCTGCAGGCGCTGCACGCCACCCACCCGGTGATCGCGATCTGGGACGATCACGAGTTCGCGAACGACACCTGGTCGGGCGGGGCCCAGAACCACACGCCGGGCACCGAGGGCGACTGGGCCGCGCGCGCCGCGGCCGCGCGCCAGGCCTACTTCGAGTGGATGCCCGTACGCGCCTCCACCGAGGGCACGGTCTACCGCCGGCTCCGCTTCGGCAAGCTCGCCGATCTGCACCTGCTGGACCTGCGCTCCTTCCGCTCGCAGCAGACGACGATCGGCAACGGCAGCGTCGACGACCCCGAGCGCACGATCACCGGCCGCGCGCAGCTGGACTGGCTGAAGGCCGGTCTCGCCGGATCGGACGCGTCCTGGAAGCTCGTCGGCACGTCGGTGATGATCTCGCCGGTGGCCTTCGGTTCGCTGCCGGCCCATCTCCTGGAGCCGATCGCGGAGTTGCTCGGCCTGCCCAAGGAGGGCCTCGCGATCAACGTCGACCAGTGGGACGGCTACACGGACGACCGCAAGGAGCTGCTGGCGCATCTCACGCAGCGCGGCATCGAGAACACCGTCTTTCTCACCGGGGACATCCACATGGCGTGGGCGAACGATGTGCCGGTCAAAGCGGCGACGTACCCGCTGTCGCGGTCCGCGGCGACCGAGTTCGTCGTGACGTCGGTGACGTCCGACAACCTGGACGACATCCTCCATGTCGCGCCCAACACGGTCTCGCTGGTGGCCGAGACGGCCGTCAAAGCGGCCAACCGCCATGTGAAGTGGCTGGACATGGACAACCACGGCTATGGAGTGCTCGACATCACCGCCGAGTACTCCCAGATGGACTACTACGTCATCTCCGACAAGACGAAGCAGGACGCGACCACCAAGTGGAGCCGCTCCTACCGGACGCTCAGCGGAACGCAGAAGGTCGAGCGGGTGAACCAGCCGGTGCGCTGACCCCCGCCCCGACGGCGAATTCCAGCCACTCCGCGATGTGTTAACTCAAGATCACATCGCCGCGACGGGTGGCGTGATCCGCACCATAAATGCGGACACACCACCCGTCGCTTCAACCCCACTTGTTACGCGCACATCTCAATCCCCGGACGGCCCAGGCGGTTTCATCCCCCATGTCCCCGGGTCTACGCGAGTCAATTGGGCCTGATCAGCTCTCATCCAGTCATGTCATGCACCCGTAATCTCCCCGCGGTGGCCAAAAAAAGGCCCTCCCCCACACCCCCACGCGAGGAGACCCTGTGCGTACTCTTGCCCGAATATCGCCGCGTTTGCGCAACCGCGTAGTCGGCACGGCAATCATGGCCGGAACCCTGGCCCTCTCACCGCTCTCCGCCCCCGCGGGCATCGCCGCCGCCAAGGCGCCCGGCACCAAGGCAACCGCCGCCACGTCCGCCTCCGACAAGTGCGCCGAGGACACCGGCACGAGCGCCGCCGCCCGCAAGTCCCGCCCCGTCGGCGGCACCCAGGCCCACGAGCCCAACGAGGTCACCGCCGCCAAGGCCAAGGCCATGGACGCGGATCTGAAGAAGAGAGTCGAGGCGGCCCGGGCCGACGGCCGCAGACTCTCGGCCGCCGCCACGACCACGATCCCGGTCTACTTCCACGTCATCCACAGCGGTTCGACCGGCAAGCTCACCGCCACCGACATCTCCAAGCAGATCTCGGTCCTCAACGCGGCCTACGCCGGCCAGGGCACCGGCAACACCAACTCGAGCTTCCAGTTCTCGCTGGCCGGCACCGACTACACGGACAACGCCACCTGGTACAACGGCATCGAGCCCGGCTCCTCCGCCGAGACGGCCATGAAGTCCACGCTGCGCAAGGGAGGCAAGGGCGCGCTGAACTTCTACACCGCCAGCCTCGGCGGCGGTCTGCTCGGCTGGGCCACCTTCCCGTCCTCGTACGCCTCCGCCCCGTCCGACGACGGTGTGGTCGTCCTCGACACCTCGCTGCCCGGCGGTTCGGCGACCAACTACAACGAGGGCGACACCGCCACCCACGAAGTCGGCCACTGGATGGGGCTGTACCACACCTTCCAGGGCGGCTGCTCCGGCAACGGCGACTATGTCTCGGACACCCCGGCCGAGAAGACCGCGGCGACGGCCTGCCCGACCGGCCGTGACACCTGCACCAACAAGACCGGCGTGGACCCGATCCACAACTTCATGGACTACACCTACGACCCGTGCATGTACCAGTTCACCGCGGGCCAGGTGCAGCGCATGAAGGACAGCTGGACCGCCTACCGGGCCGGCTGACGCCGGGCTGCCCGCCGCACCCGCGGCGGGCAGCCACCCCCTCTAGCCCTGCTCGAGCGTCGACAGGAAGCCCAGCGCAATCCGCCAGGTCTGCTCGGCCGCCGACTCGTCGTAGTCGGGCAGCTCCGGGTCGGTGTACAGATGCCCGGCACCCGGGTAGCGGTAGATCTCCACATCGGCTCCCGCCCGCTGCATCTGCAGATACCAGGTGTTCAGCCAGTCGTGCGGCTCGAAGGGGTCGGGATCGGCGACATGCAGCTGTACGGGCAGCTCGTCCACGCTCGCGCCCTCGGCGATGTCGGACGTGCCGTGCACCAGCAGCAGCCCGCGCGCCTTCTCGTCGCCCAGCGCGAGGTTCTGCGCGATCGAGCCGCCGAGCGAGAAGCCCGCGTACACCAGACCCCGCTCCGAGTACGGCGCGGCGGCCAGGATCGCCCGGCGCAGCAGCTCCTCCTTGCCGATCTTGTCCTTGAGCTCCCTGCCCTCCTCGACACTTTCGACGGTTTGTCCGTCGAAAAGGTCGGGCACGTGAACCTGGTGCCCGGCTTCGCGCAGCCCGTCGGCTGCCGCGTGCACAGCCGGGCGCAGACCGTAGACCGAATGGAAGAGCATGATGTTCATTCGGCCATCCTGCCAGTTGACGTCGAAGTCCAGTTAGCGTCGGAGTCATGGAGAACGTACTGCGCCCGTTGATCGTCCTCGGTGGTTCGATCGTGCTCACGCTGCTGCTCGGCTGGGTCCTTGACCTGCTGTTGCGCCGCGTGGACGACCGCCACCCCGAGACCCCGCTGTGGGGGCTGCTGCGCCGCTGCCGGCTGCCGTTCCAGGTGGTGCTGCTCACCGCGCTGCTGAGAGGGAGTTTCCGGGAAACCGGCTGGCAGCCCATCGAGGTTCACGAGGCGGGCATCGGCCATGTGCTGTCGCTGGTGCTGATCGGCGCCGGGGCCTGGCTGGTGACCCGTAACGTGTCCGCCGTCGTGGAGTCCTCGTACGCCCGCTATGCGTCGTCGACCCGCGACCCGGCCCGGGTGCGGCGGGTGCGTACGCAGGTCACGCTGATCATGCGGATCGTCACCGCGATCGTCGTGGTGGTGGCGGCCGCGGCGATGCTGCTGACCTTCCCCGGCATGGAGAAGCTCGGCGCCTCGATGCTGGCCTCCGCGGGCATCATCGGCATCGTCGCCGGTGTCGCCGCGCAGTCCACACTGGGCAATCTCTTCGCCGGCTTCCAGATCGCGTTCGGCGACATGGTGCGGATCGGCGACACGGTGGTCGTGGACGGGGAGTGGGGTGTGGTCGAGGAGGTCACGCTCACCTTCCTCGCCGTACGGACCTGGGACGAGCGCCGGATCACGATGCCTGTGTCGTACTTCACCGGCAAGCCGTTCGAGAACTGGTCGCGCGGCGGGGTGCAGATGACCGGGACGGTCTTCTTCCATCTGGATCACTCGGCTCCGGTGGGTCTGATGCGCGAGAAGCTGCCGGAGATACTGCGTGACTGCGCGGCATGGGACGGCCGGGACTGGAGTCTGGCGGTCACGGACACCACGCCGACCACGATTCAGGTGCGGGCTGTGGTGACGGCGAAGGATGCGGACGACCTCTGGACGGCGCGGTGTGCCGTACGCGAGCAGATGATCGCCTGGCTGTACGAGAAGCATCCCTACGCGCTGCCGCGGGTCTCGACGTCCCCGGCTGCTCGTGACGGCGCGTCCATCCCGCCCCCGCGGGACGAGACCTACGAGGGCGACGCCCAGGCCCGCACGGGCCGCGGCTGACACATCGTCATCGCAGGCTGTGGACGTCCAGGTGCCGCAGCACCCGGTCCACGACTTCGGGGTCCGCGCCGGGTTCGTTGCGGGCCGAGAGGACCTCGTGCCGTGCCGCCGACAGCATCTCCCGCTGGATCCGCTGGACCGTCCGCATCCGGTCCACGCGCCTGGCGAACCACTCGCGCCGCTCCTCGTCCACGATGTCCGGGCTGATCCGCACCCCGATGTCGTACGCCCTGCGCAGCAGCCGTTCGCTGATGTCCTCCGGCAGTTCCTCCACCGCCTCGATCTCCCGCAGCCGGTGCTTCGCCGCCTTGGCTGCGCGCAGTGCCAGGCGCCGTTCCAGTTCGCGTTCGGCGTCCGCGTCCGCGCGGACGCCGAGCCGCCGGACCAGCCAGGGCAGTGTCAGCCCCTGGAGGACGAGCGTGGCGAGGATGACCGCGAAGGCGATGAAGACGATCTCGTCCCGGGCGGGAAAGTCCGCCCCGCTGTCCGTCTTCAGCGGGATCGCGAGCGCCAGCGCGACCGACACCACGCCCCGCATCCCCGACCACCACATGACGACGGTCTCCCGCCAGCTGACGGGGATTTCCTCGTTGTAGTCCCGCAGTGTGTGCAGCCGCTTGGCGAGCCAGGTCGCGGGCATCAGCCACAGCAGCCGTACGACCACGACAACGCCGGTGATCGCCGCGCCCCACCCCAGCATCTGCGCCTCGCGTCCGTCGGCCGTGCCGAAGACGTTGTGGAGTTCGAGTCCGATGAGCCCGAACGCGACTCCGGTCACAAGGGTGTCGACGATCTCCCAGAAGGTGTTCCCGGCGAGCCGCCCCATCACGTCGTCGGCGTCGGCGGCGTGCTCGGCCAGGAAGAGGGCGGTCGTGAGGACGGCGAGAACACCCGACCCTTTCAGCTCCTCGGCCAGTACGTAGCTGACGAACGGCACCATCAGCGACAGGCCGATCTGCAGCGTCGCATCGCCGAGGAGCCCCATCAGCTTGTTGGAGAGCCAGCCGAGCGCAAGTCCGACCGCCACGGCCACCACGGCCGACAGCACCAGTTCACCGGCCGCGGTGGGCCAGGAGAACGACCCGCTCACGGCCGCCACGATCGCCACGTGGTAGAGCACGATCGCGGTGACGTCGTTGAACAGCCCTTCCCCTTCCAGGATGGAGACCAGCCGTCGCGGCAGTCCGAGCGAACCGGCGACCGCGGTCGCCGCCACCGGGTCGGGCGGCGCGACCAGCGCGCCGAGCGCGACCGCCGCGGCGACCGGCACCCCGGGAACGATCGCGTTGGCGACGGCCGCCACCGCCGCCGTCGTCACGAATACCAACGCGACCGCGAGCAGCAGGATCGGCCGGATGTTGGCGGTGAACTGCCGCCAGGAGGTGCGCTGCACGGATGCGTACAGCAGCGGCGGCAGCAACAGCGGCAGGATGAACTCGGGCGGCACGTCGACATTCGGCACGATCGGCACAAAGGCCAGAACGATCCCGGCCAGCGTCATCAGCACGGGCGCGGGCAGCCTGAGCCGCTCCCCCAGGGGCACCGTCACCACGGCCCCGAGCAACAGCGCGAACAGCAGCGCCAATTGGTCCACGGTGTGCCCTCCGGCGGTTGGAGACCTCCACGGTCAGGTCTTCCAGCCTGCCACGCAAAACACCGTAATCGCCCCAACACCCCCTGTAGCAGAGGTTTCTGATTCACGATCCTGAACAGCCATCGGGTGTTTATTGCGCGTGAGGTCTTCCCGGTCTGCTGGGGCGCGGGCACCACGCCGGTTCCCGAACAGCCTGAAGCTGATGCTCAGCCACGGTGAGGCGCAGGACCAGCGCGGCCAGTGGCGCGGCGGCATCGGCTACTCACGCCTGCCCATCGGCCACTTCAACCTCACCCTCGCCGGCGGGATCACCGCCGTCGACTGGACGCTGGAGCTGTACGATGCCGAACTGCGCGGCACCGTCACCACCACCCGCGGCAACCTCGCCTTCTCCGCGCTCGTCCACAGCGAGACCGGTGCGCTGCTCCGGCGGGCGCTCACCCGGGCTGGGGCCTACCGGACTGAGTCGCGGGCGGGCGCCCACGCGTCCGCGCTAGAGCGCCCGCCGCATCGCCCTGTGGCCGATACCCGCGTCCAGGAACTCCGCCCCGTACGCCGCGTACCCCAGCCGCTCGTAAAACTCCGTCGCATGCGTCTGCGCATGCAGGTCCACCGCCGCCAGGCCCCTCTCGCGGGCGGCCTCCTCGATCGCCCGGACCAGCGCCGCGCCCACCCCCAGGCCCCGCGCCGCCCTGCTCACCGCGAGGCGGCCCAGCGAGCCCACCGACGGGTCACCGCCGGTGCGGTCCGCCGCGGCCGGGCCGTACAGCAGGCGGCCCGTCCCCAGCGGCAGCCCGTCCGCGCCGACCGCCAGCACATGCACCGTGTCCGCATCCACCTCGTCGAACGCGTCGTACTCGATCTCCGCCGGCACCCGCTGCTCGACGACGAAGACTTCCTTCCGTACGGCGAAGCACGCCTCACGGTCCGCGGGCCCGACCGCCACCCGCACCTCAAAGACACTCACGCGCTCTCCGCAGCGATCTTGTCCAGGGCCACCCGCAGGTCCTCCGGGTACGAGCTCTCGAACTCCACCCACTGCCCGTCCGACGGATGCTCGAAGCCCAGCCGCACGGCGTGCAGCCACTGCCTGGTCAGCCCGAGGCGCTTCGCCATGGTCGGGTCCGCGCCGTACGTCAGATCGCCCACGCAGGGGTGCCGGTGCGCCGACATGTGCACCCGGATCTGGTGCGTACGCCCCGTCTCCAGCTTGATGTCCAGCAGCGACGCCGCCCGGTACGCCTCGATCAGGTCGTAGTGCGTCACCGACGGCTTGCCCTCCGCCGTGACCGCCCACTTGTAGTCGTGGTTCGGGTGCCGGCCGATCGGCGCGTCGATCGTCCCGCTCATCGGGTCCGGGTGCCCCTGCACCAGCGCGTGGTACCGCTTGTCCACGACCCGGTCCCGGAACTGCGCCTTCAGCAGGGTGTACGCCCGCTCCGACTTGGCGACGACCATCAGCCCGGACGTGCCGACGTCCAGCCGGTGCACGATCCCCTGCCGCTCCGCCGCGCCCGACGTCGAGATCCGGTACCCCGCAGCCGCGAGACCGCCGATCACGGTCGTGCCGGTCCAGCCGGGGCTCGGATGCGCGGCCACGCCCACCGGCTTCACGATCACGACGATGTCCTCGTCGTCGTGCACGATCTCCATGCCCTCGACGGGCTCGGCCACGATCTGCACCGGCGCGGGCGCCTGCGGCATCTCGACCTCGAGCCAGGCCCCGCCGCGCACCCGCTCGGATTTTCCGACCACCGAGCCGTCGACCTGTACCTTCCCGGCAGCGGCCAATTCGGCCGCCTTCGTACGGGAGAACCCGAAAATCCGGCTGATGGCGGCGTCGACGCGCTCGCCCTCAAGGCCGTCGGGTACGGGCAGGGTGCGGATCTCGGGAAGCGTACTCACCCGTTGAGTATGCCTTGTCAGTCCTTGTGGACTGTCCCGTCGGGGTCCAGCCCCCTGAAGGACAGGATCACAATCAGGAAGCCGCCGCAGACGATCGCGGAGTCGGCGAGGTTGAAGACGGCGAAGTGCGCGGGCGCGATGAAGTCGACGACCGCGCCCTTGAAGACGCCCGGCGCACGGAAGATCCGGTCGGTGAGATTGCCGAGCGCCCCGCCGAGCAGCAACCCGAGGGCGATCGCCCAGGGCAGGCTGTAGAGCTTGCGCGCCAGCCGGGCGATCACGATGATCACCGCCGCCGCGATGCAGGTGAAGATCACGGTGAAAGCCTCGCCCATGCCGAAGGCCGCGCCGGGGTTCCGTACCGCCGCGAACTTCAGCAGATCACCGATGATCTTGATCGGCTCGTGGTGCTCCAGCTTGGCCACCACGATCATCTTGCTGACGAGGTCGATCACGTACGCCACGACCGCCACGCCGAACAGCACGGCGATCTTGCGCCTGCCCCTGGGCTGCTCGGCGGGCGCCGCAGCCTCGTCGGCTCCCGCTGAATCCGACGTACCGATGGTGCGCTCCGCCTCTGCCACGTGAGTCCCTCAACCTAGGTGCCTGACTGAGCACGAGGGTACGGCACACACGTACGGAGTCAGCCTCGCCGTTCCTGCTTCTGCTTGTCCTCGACGCAGAGGGTCGCGCGCGGGAAAGCCTGCATACGGGCCTTGCCGATCGGGTTCCCGCAGACCTCGCAGAGCCCGTACGTTCCGGCGTCCAGCCGCAGCAGTGCCCGCTCGGTCTGCTCCAGCATGTCCCGCGCGTTGGCGGCGAGCGCCAGCTCGTGCTCGCGCGTGATGTTCTTGGTCCCGGTGTCGGCGTCGTCGTCGCCGGCGCCGTCGCCGGAGTCCCGCATCAGCCCGGCCAGGGACTCCTCGGACGAGCTGATCTCGATGGTCAGCCGGGCCGCCTCACTCTCCAGCTCGGCACGTGCCTCGGCCACCTCCTCGGGGGTCCATGGGTCCTCGCCGGGTCGCACCGCGAGCCCGCCCGGCGGTGTCGCGGCGGCTGTACGGATCGTGGGCACCGTGGCCGCACCCTTGCCGGCTGCGGATGACGCTCCCGCGGTCTTCTTCGCTCCCACCGTTCTGGCTCCTGTCTGCTGTGCGGCCTGGGCCGCCCCTTTGGCCGCGGTTGCGGCCTTCTTCGCGGCCTTCTTGGCCACGGCCTTCTTCGCAGGTGCCTTCTTCACCGGCGGCGTACGGTCCGCGGTCGCGGCCGTCGCCCTCTTCTTGGTGGCGGTTGTCTTCTTGGTGTCGGCCTGCTTCGCCGCGGTCTCCTTGGCGACGGCCTTCCCGGTCGTGGTCGTCTTTGCCGTGGTCGTCTTTGCCGTGGTCGTCTTTGCCGTGGTGGTCTTCGTCGGAGTCGCCTTCTTCGTCGCAGGGAGGGTCTTGGCCGTGGCCTTCTTCGTCGTGGCCTTCTTCGTGGCGGCCTTCTTCGTGGCGGCCTTCTTCGTGGCGGGTGCCGCGACCGCCGACACCCGCTTCACCGTCGACGTCGCCGTCGCAGCCGACGCCTTCTTCGCCGCCGCCTTCTTGGTCACCGGCTTCTTCGCCGCCGCCTTCTTCGCGGCGGTGGATCTTGCGGACGCCGTCTTCTCGGCGGTCTTCTTCGCCACCATGGCCGCGGCCCCTTCACATATTGTGATCTTGCGCGCGAATCGTGCTGGGACGATAAATCGACCCAAGCCCCGCGGCAAACGGGGCACGCCGCCGCATCGGTCCGCCCCGGCCTGCGACACGGCGAACCTGCATCCGTTGTGCCCAGCTCCCCGCCCGGTAATCCGCCCCGGGGGCGGAGCCGGACTCCGCCGGAGTCCGTATCGGCATTCGGCTCAACGACGCACCTCGCGGACGAGCCCGTGGACGGCCCGGTGAAATACGGTCGGCCGCCCCCGGTACGGGCCCGTACACTGGGCGCAGCGAAAGGCGTGGATGGGGACGAGTAGCGTCGTAAGCAGCCATGAGCGACCCGGGGACGGTGAGAGCCCGGGGGCGAGCACGATGTGAAGCATCACCCCTGAGCCGCCGGAAGAAAGCCGCAAGGCGAGTAGAACCGGCTTCGCGACCCCAATGAGGGGGCTCACCGATCACGGTCGGCGGGCCAAGGAGGGTGGTACCGCGGGAGCACAGGCTCTCGTCCCTCCGACGGAACGAATGACCTGTCCGTTGGAGGAGCTCCTCGATGACACCACCGCAGTACCGCCAGGTGCCCGCCCAGGTCGACCTGCCCGCGCTCGAGCACGCCGTGCTCGACTTCTGGCGCGACAGCAAGGTCTTCGCAAAGAGCCTCGAGCAGTCCGAGGGCCGTCCGGAGTGGGTCTTCTACGAAGGCCCGCCGACCGCCAACGGCATGCCCGGCGCCCATCACATCGAGGCCCGCGTCTTCAAGGACGTCTTCCCGCGCTTCCGCACGATGCGCGGCTACCACGTCGCCCGCAAGGCCGGCTGGGACTGCCACGGCCTGCCGGTCGAGCTCGCCGTCGAGAAGGAGCTCGGCTTCGCCGGCAAGAAGGACATCGAGGCGTACGGCATCGCCGAGTTCAACGCCAAGTGCCGTGAGTCGGTGACCCGTCACACCGACGCGTTCGCCGAGCTCACGACCCGCATGGGCTACTGGGTCGACCTCGACGACGCGTACCGCACGATGGACCCCGAGTACATCGAGTCGGTGTGGTGGTCACTGAAGGAGATCTTCAACAAGGGCCTCCTTGTCCAGGACCACCGCGTCGCCCCCTGGTGCCCGCGCTGCGGCACCGGCCTCTCGGACCATGAGCTGGCGCAGGGGTACGAGACGGTCGTGGACCCGTCCGTCTTCGTCCGCTTCCCGCTGACCTCCGGCCCGCTCGCGGGCGAGGCGGCGCTGCTCGTCTGGACGACGACTCCCTGGACGCTGGTCTCCAACACCGCGGTGGCCGCGCACCCCGAGGTCACCTACCTCGTCGCGACGAACGGCGAGGAGAAGCTGGTCGTCGCACAGCCACTGCTCGATAAGGCGCTCGGCGAAGGCTGGGAGACCACGGGGCAGTCCTTCACCGGCGCCGAGATGGAGCGCTGGACGTACGACCGTCCCTTCGCCCTGGTGGAGTTCCCCTCCGAAGCCCACTACGTCGTCAATGCCGAGTATGTGACGACCGAGGACGGCACCGGTCTGGTCCACCAGTCCCCCGCCTTCGGTGAGGACGACCTCAAGGTCTGCCGTGCGTACGGCCTCCCGGTCGTGAACCCGGTCCGCCCCGACGGCACCTTCGAGGAGAACGTCCCGCTGGTCGGCGGCGTCTTCTTCAAGAAGGCCGACGAGACGCTCGTGGACGATCTGCAGGCCCGCGGACTGCTCTTCAGGCACGTCCCGTACGAGCACAGCTATCCGCACTGCTGGCGCTGCCACACCGCGCTGCTGTACTACGCGCAGCCGTCCTGGTACATCCGCACGACCGCGATCAAGGACCGGCTGCTCCAGGAGAACGAGAACACCAACTGGTTCCCGGACTCGGTCAAGCACGGCCGCTTCGGCGACTGGCTGAACAACAACGTCGACTGGGCGCTCTCCCGCAACCGCTACTGGGGCACGCCGCTGCCGATCTGGCGCTGCGAGGAGAACCACCTCACCGTCGTCGGCTCGCGCACCGAGCTCACCGAGCTGACGGGCGAGGACCAGTCGGCGCTTGACCCGCACCGCCCGTTCATCGACGAGGTCACCTTCCCGTGCCCGCAGTGCTCCGGCACGGCGACGCGCGTGCCGGAGGTCATCGATGCCTGGTACGACTCGGGCTCGATGCCGTTCGCGCAGTGGGGCTATCCGCACAAGAACAAGGAACTCTTCGAGAAGCGCTACCCGGCTCAGTTCATCTCGGAGGCCATCGACCAGACGCGCGGGTGGTTCTACACGCTGATGGCCGTGGGCACGCTCGTCTTCGACAAGTCCTCGTACGAGAACGTGGTCTGCCTGGGCCACATCCTCGCCGAGGACGGCCGCAAGATGTCCAAGCACCTGGGGAACACCCTTCAGCCGATCCCGCTGATGGACCAGCACGGCGCCGACGCGGTCCGCTGGTTCATGGCGGCGGGCGGGTCACCGTGGGCGGCGCGCAGGGTGGGTCACGGCACGATCCAGGAGGTCGTGCGCAAGACCCTCCTCACGTACTGGAACACGGTGGCCTTCCAGGCCCTGTACGCGCGCACGTCCAACTGGGCGCCGTCCGCGGCCGATCCGGCCCCGGCCGAGCGTACGGTCCTGGACCGCTGGCTGCTGAGCGAGCTGGGCGCGCTGGTGGACCAGACGACCCAGGCACTGGAGGGGTACGACACCCAGCGCGCCGGAAAGCTGCTGTCGGCCTTCGTCGACGACCTGTCCAACTGGTACGTACGCCGCTCGCGCCGCCGCTTCTGGCAGGGCGACGCTGCCGCGCTGCGCACGCTGCACGACGTCATCGAGACGGTGACCCGTCTGATGGCCCCGCTGACCCCGTTCATCACCGAGCGGGTCTGGCAGGACCTGATCGTCCCGGTGACGCCGGACGCGCCCGAGTCGGTGCATCTGTCGACCTGGCCGGCGGCCGACCTGGACGCCATCGACCCCACCCTCTCCTCCCGGATGGCGCTGGTCCGCCGACTGGTGGAGCTGGGCCGCGCCACCCGCGCGGAGTCCGGGGTCAAGACCCGCCAGCCGCTGTCGCGTGCGCTGGTGGGGGCGGCGGGCTTCGAGTCGCTCTCCCCCGAGCTGCAGGCGCAGATCACCGAGGAGCTGAACGTCTCGTCCCTCGCCTCGCTCTCCGAGGTCGGCGGCTCGCTGGTCGACACGACGGCGAAGGCGAATTTCCGCGCGCTGGGCAAGCGCTTCGGCAAGGGCGTCCAGGCCGTGGCCAAGGCGGTCGCCGAGGCGGATGCCGCGGCGCTCTCCCTCGCCCTGCGCGAGGGGACTGCCTCCGTCGAGGTCGACGGCTCGCCCGTCGCCCTCTCCCCGGAGGAGGTCATCATCACCGAGACCCCGCGCGAGGGCTGGTCGGTGGCCTCCGACTCGGGTGCGACGGTCGCGCTCGACCTGGAGATCACGCCGGAGCTGCGGCTCGCGGGCCTGGCGCGTGACGCGATCCGCCTGATCCAGGAGGCCCGCAAGAACAGCGGCCTCGACGTGGCGGACCGGATCGCGGTGACCTGGTCGGCGACGGACCCGTCCACGACGGAGGCGCTGACGGAGCACGCGGGTCTGATCGCGGACGAGGTGCTGGCAACGGAGTTCGGCCAGGACACGGCGTCGGAGGGCTTCGGTGACCCGTTCACGGACGAGGGCCTGTCGCTGACATTCCGTCTGCGCAAGGTGTAACGCGTCACGGCAAGGGGGCCCGGGCGATGGCTCGGGCCCTTTTGCTTTCCCTCCGGCCCAGCCCGAAAACAAGCCCCTCCGGCGATTGAGGCGCGGGGCCCGGGGCGGAGCCCCCAAACCAGCCTCTCCGGCGATTGAGGCGCGAGGCCCGGGGCGGAGCCCCGGCCCGGGAAGGGGCGGGTAGAGGACAAAGCCCGCCGCAGGCGTCCCCTACGCAGGGCACCGCAAAGGGCCGGGCCCGGGACGTCATGTCCCGGGCCCGGCCCTCAGCCTGCCGACGGCTACGCGCGATACGCGCGACCCGCCGTCAGTTGTCGTCCTCGTCGATCAGAAAGCCCCGCATCGGCGACGGCGCCTGCTGCATCGGCTGCGGCGCCTGCGGCCGCACCGGTGCCATCGGCTGGGTCATCGCCGGGGACATCTGCTGCTGCCCGCCGTACGACGGGGCACCACCCATCGACTGGTTGCCGCCCATCGACTGGCCCATGGACTGACCCATCGACTGTCCCATGGACTGGTTGCCGCCCATGGTGTGACCCATCGCACCCGCACCGGCCGAAGCCATCGACGGGGACGGCGGCAGCGAAGCGGTCGCGGGAGTACGCGGCGGGGCCAGCGAGTCGTCCGCCTGGGTCTCCAGCTGACGCAGCTGCGACTCCAGGTAGGACTTCAGACGCGTGCGGTACTCGCGCTCAAAGCCCCGCAGGTCCTCGACCTTGCGCTCCAGCGTGGCGCGCGCGGACTCCAGCGAGCCCATCGCGACGCGGTGCTTCTCCTGCGCGTCCCGCTCGAGCGCGTCCGCCTTGGCGCGGGCGTCCCGCTCCAGGCCCTCGGCGCGGCTGCGCGCCTCGCCGACGATCTTGTTGGCCTCGGAACGGGCCTCCGCGATCGCCTGGTCCGCGGTCTGCTGAGCCAGCGAGAGCACGCGCGCGGCGCTGTCGCCGCCGGGGCCCTGCTGAGGCATCTGCGGGTGACCGCCCATGGGGCCGCCCATCGGGCCACCCATGGGACCGCCCTGCATCGGACCGGGTCCCATCGGGCCCTGCGGACCGCCGTGGCTGGGACCGGCGGGCAGCTGCGGAGCACCACTGGGCAGCTGGGGGGGACCCATCTGCGGGGGCTGCTGCTGGACCGGCGGTCCGGATATGGCGGCGGGCACCGGCCCACCCGGACCTCGGCCGTCCTGTGGCTCCGGCTTGCGCATGCCCTGCTGCTGGTTCTGCGCGGCCGCACGTGTCGCCGCGGCCAACTTGGCACGCAGGTCCTCGTTCTCGCGGAGCAGGCGGGTCAGTTCGGACTCGACCTCGTCGAGGAAGGCATCGACCTCGTCCTCGTCATAGCCTTCTCGGAGGCGGACGGTCGTGAACTGCTTGTTCCGCACGTCCTCGGGGGTCAGCGGCATCTCTTCTTCACCTCTACGTAGTCGTCGGCAGTCGGCAGGACCGTATCGCTCACATCAGTTCCCCACGCCGTTCACGACGGAGATCAGAATGTAGACGATGATCATCAGAACGAAGAAGGACAGGTCGAGTGCCACGCCCCCGAGACGCAGCGGCGGAATGAACCGCCGCAGAAGCTTGAGCGGTGGATCGGTGACAGTGTAGGTGGCCTCCAGAACGACCACCATCGCCTTACCGGGTTGCCATGAGCGGGCGAACTGGAAGACGTAGTCCATGACCAGCCGGAAGATCAGCACGACAAGGAAGCACACCAGCGCGATGTAGACCACATCCAGTGCCACGCCCATTCCGTGCTTCCCTCTCCCCTGGCTCTCGTCTTACCGGCCTCGCGGCCGGGTCGTTCCCGGTGTCGTTTTCTCAGCTCTGGTTGAAGAATCCGCCCTCTGCGATGCGGGCCTTGTCCTCCGCCGTGACATCGACGTTAGCAGGCGACAACAGGAACACCTTCTGCGTCACTCGCTCAATGCTGCCATGCAAGCCGAAGACGAGTCCCGCGGCAAAGTCGACAAGTCGCTTTGCATCGGTGTCGTCCATCTCCGTCAGATTCATGATCACCGGGGTGCCCTCGCGGAAGTGTTCCCCGATGGTACGGGCCTCGTTGTAGGTCCGCGGGTGCAGTGTGGTGATGCGGTAAGGCTCCCGCTCGGACACAACCTTGGGCATGATCACCGGTGCGTTCTTCTCCAGGTTTGGGCGTTCAGGTGTGATGGACGCCACGGGGGCAATTCGTGCCGGACGTCCGACTTCGACGGGAAGCGGAACCGGCTCGCGCTGCGCGGGCGGTTGCACCACTCGTACCGGTTCGTCCCGCTCGACCTGGTGCGGGGGCTGGTGACGCCGGTGGTCCCGCTCGGGCTCCGGCTCGGGTTCGAAGTCGTCGTCGGGATCGAAACCTCGGCCGTCGTACCCATCGTCCTCCACGAGGCCGAGGTAGACCGCCATCTTGCGCATCGCGCCGGCCATTCTCTGAGTCCTCCGCTCTGTGGTGGATCGGATCGGCCTCGTCACCAAGTGCCCGCGATCCACTCGGTCTGCCCGAATTTGCCGGGAATGACCATATTTTCTGCTGTGGTCCGACTTGCTTCGCGACGTTACCCGAGCCGGGGTCGGAGTCCGAGTACCGCAGTGCCGACGCGCACATGTGTCGCTCCGGCCGCCACGGCTTCTTCGAGGTCCGCACTCATCCCTGCTGACACCATGTTCGCAGCCGGATGCCCGGCGCGCAGGCGGGATGAGAATTCCATCAGCCGCTCGAACGCCGCCTGTTGCCGTCCCGCGTACGGTCCGGCGAGCGGCGCGACGATCATAAGACCGTCGAGCCGCAGTCCTGGGGCTTCCTCCACCGCGGCGGCCAACTCCTCGATGCCGTCCGGCGCGATGCCGCCCCGCGCCCCGCGCTCCCCCGACCCGGCATCCAGCGCGACCTGGATCAGGCAGCCGAGCTCACGCTCATCGCGTACCGCGGCGGCGGAAAGAGCGGTAACGAGCTTGAGCCGGTCGACAGACTGCACGACATCGGCATAACTCGCCACGGAACGGACCTTGTTGGTCTGCAACTGTCCGACAAAGTGCCAGCTGAGGTCCAGATCCGAGCAGGCGGCGGCCTTCGGCGCCGCGTCCTGGTCACGGTTCTCGGCGACATGCCGCACACCGAGCTCGTACAGCAGCCGCACATCGCTCGCGGGGTAGGTCTTGGTGACCACGATCAGGGTCACCTCCTCCCGCTTGCGGCCGGCGGCCGCACAGGCGGAGGCGATACGTTCCTCCACCAACGCCAGGTTCCCTGCGAGTTCGGTTCTGCGGTCGGTCATGCGGTCTCTCCTGCCGGGGGTCCGGGGGTCGCCCCCCGGGAAGGCACAGCCAGCCAGACATATCCGGCGAGCCGCCCGGTGGTGCGGTCGCGGCGGTACGAGTAGTGGTCTCGTGATTCCAGTGTGCAGACCTTCGAGCGCTGCCGGTCCTGCACGCCGAGCGCTTCGAGCTGGGCGTGGACCGCGGCCGTGACATCGACGGCCGGAGTGCCCCAGCTGGTCTCGGACCAGGCGGCCGGCTCGACCGCGGCGACTTCCGCCCGCATCTGTTCGGGAACTTCGTAGCAGCGTCCGCAGACGGCGGGCCCTGTTCTGGCGATGATCCGCTCCGGGCGCGCACCCAGTGATCGCATCGCCTCGATCGCCGCGGGCACGATCCCCGCGACCATCCCGGGCCGGCCCGCGTGCGCGGCGCCCACCACTGACGCGACCGGGTCGGCGAGCAGTACGGGAGCGCAGTCGGCGGTCAGTACGGCGAGGGCGAGCCCGCGCCGCGCAGTGACCAGGCCGTCCACGGGCGGCGTCGGACCCTCGCCCCACGGCCCGTCCACCTCGGCGACGTCCTTGCCGTGGACCTGGTTCATCCACACGACCTCGTCCGGGTCGAGCCCCAGCTCCTTGGCGGCGATCGCCCGGTTGGCCAGGACGGCCGCGGGGTCGTCGCCGACCGCACCGCCGAGGTTGAGCTCTTCGTACGGAACGGCGCTCACCCCGCCCCACCTGTCGGTGAAGGCGAAGTGCGCGCCGCTCACGATGTCGTGCTGTCCTATCACTTCAAGAAGTCCGGGACATCGAGCTCTTCGGCCTGGGCGTCCGGGTACGGACGGGCGGGCGGGACCTGCGCCGACGAGCCCGGGGAGTGCAGGTCGCCGGCGACCGGGGCCGGCTCGGGAACCGAGGGCTCCTCGCGGACCGGCACGGAGCCGAGCGAGGAGCGCGAGCTCTCCGTGGAGCGGGAGGAGGACGCCTGCTGCTCGTCGCGCTTGTTCGCGCCGGCGCCGAGGACTGTGTCCCGGCGGGCCGGCGGCTGTCCGCCGTCGAAGCCGGCCGCGATGACCGTGACCCGTACCTCGTCGCCCAGGGCGTCGTCGATGACCGCGCCGAAGATGATGTTGGCCTCAGGGTGGGCGGCCTCGCTGACCAGCTGGGCCGCCTCGTTGATCTCGAAGAGACCGAGGTCCGAGCCACCGGAGATGGAGAGCAGCACCCCGCGGGCGCCGTCGATGGAGGCCTCGAGCAGCGGCGAGGAGATCGCCATCTCGGCCGCCGCCACCGCGCGGTCGTCGCCGCGGGCCGAGCCGATGCCCATGAGCGCCGATCCCGCCTCGGACATCACGGACTTGACGTCGGCGAAGTCGAGGTTGATCAGGCCGGGGGTGGTGATGAGATCCGTGATGCCCTGGACACCGCTCAGCAGCACCTGGTCCGCGGACTTGAATGCGTCAAGCACGCTCACCTGGCGGTCCGAGATGGACAGCAGGCGGTCGTTCGGGATCACGATCAGGGTGTCGACCTCTTCACGGAGCTCGGCGATGCCGTCCTCCGCCTGGTTCGCCCGGCGGCGGCCCTCGAAGGTGAACGGACGGGTGACCACGCCGATGGTCAGGGCGCCGAGCGTGCGAGCGATATTGGCGACGACGGGTGCGCCGCCGGTGCCGGTGCCGCCCCCCTCGCCTGCGGTGACGAAGACCATGTCGGCCCCCTTGAGGACCTCCTCGATCTCCTCACGGTGGTCCTCTGCCGCCTTGCGGCCGACTGCCGGGTTGGCTCCGGCCCCCAGGCCGCGGGTCAGTTCACGACCGACGTCGAGCTTGACGTCGGCGTCGCTCATCAACAGGGCTTGCGCGTCAGTGTTGATCGCGATGAACTCGACGCCCTTGAGGCCGACCTCGATCATTCGGTTGATGGCATTGACACCACCGCCGCCGACACCGATGACCTTGATGACTGCGAGGTAGTTCTGCGGTGCTGCCACGTCGAAGGCCTCTCGCCTCGAGTTACGTGTCGTCGCTGCGCGGTTGCAGCGTTGCGACGACGGATGCCGATGGGACGGTCCGAACGCCGACCCAAACCCTAACGCTGAAGTTTAGGGTTATCAGTGTGTCTGCTTCCTGGACTCTCCGAACAGGACACTAAGTCGACAAGTGGCGCGTGTTCAACGAACACGCCGAACCTCCCGTTTTTCTTTTCACCCTATGTGATCAGCCGCTGCGCTGCCCAGTCAGGGTGCTGAACAGCGCATATGTCCGTCAACTCCTCGATGCCGCAGGGGCGGTGGGCGCGCTCACGTCGAAGTGCCGGGCCTTGGGCGCGGCTTTCATCAGTGCGGTGAGCGCACGCGCCTTCACCGGTCCATGCTCGGCGCTGCCCCAGACCACCGTACGGTCCCCGCTCAACTCCACGGTGATGTAGTCGTACGAACGGACTGTGATCTTTATTGTGTCCGCGGCGACATTTCCGGGGAGTTCGTCCCTGACCCGCACCGCCGCGTCGACGAGCCGGTCGGTGCCGAAACGGCGCAGACTCGGGGACTGCCCCACTGCCATCTCGAGCAGCGGAACTGCCTTGGGAGCCTTGTCCACTGTGGCGAACCGTACGCCCTTCGCGTCCACTTCGACGAACCTTGCGCCCTTTTCCAGCAGCAGAACGGGCTTTCGCTCGGTCACTTTCAGACCGATCCCGTGCGGCCACGACCGCACGACGTCCACCGTGTCGATACGGGGCAGCTTCCGCCGCAGCCGTGCCTCAATGGCATCCGTATGGACGGAAATCAGCGGCGAACCGATCGGCACGTCCGCCGCGTCCATGACCTCCTGCGGCGTCAGAACCGCAACTCCGGAGGTCTCCACCCGCTCCACGCGCAGCCATGGGGAGCCGTAGAGCACCCAGATTCCGCCCGCGAGAAGCAGGATCGAGGCGGCGGCGATCAGCAGGACGAGCCGGCCGGGGAGGCGCAGCCGACCAGCCGGGGGGCCCTGGGTCGGCGGGCCCGCCGACCCCGCGTTCCCGCCGGGGGGCTTGCCTGCCCCCCGTTCGGCGGTGGTCGGTCCGGCCACGCTCCCCTGCCCTTCTTACGCCTGGCGGCGTGCAGCGATCGCCTCGTACACCATGCCGACGAGCAGGTCGTCGGCGTCCCTGCGGCCGAACTCGGCGGCGGCACGCGACATCTCGTACAGCCGGTGCGGATCGGCAAGCACCGGAAGGACATTGCCCTGGACCCACTCGGGGGTCAGTTCGGCGTCGTCGACCAGCAGTCCGCCTCCGGCCTTCACCACCGGCTGGGCGTTGAGCCGCTGTTCGCCGTTGCCGATCGGCAGCGGTACATACGCGGCGGGCAGACCCACGGCGGACAGTTCGGCGACGGTCATCGCGCCCGCGCGGCAGAGCATCATGTCGGCCGCGGCGTACGCGAGGTCCATCCGATCCACGTACGGTACCGGGATGTAGGGCGGCATACCGGGCATGTTGTCCACGCGCGGCAGTTCGTTCTTCGGGCCGACCGCGTGCAGGATCTGGATGCCGGATCGCTGCAGCACCGGAGCGATCTGCTGGATCACCTCGTTGAGGCGGCGGGCGCCCTGCGAGCCGCCGGAGACCAGCAGCGTCGGCAGGTTGGGGTCCAGACCGAAGGCGGCGCGCGCCTCGGGGCGCACTCGCGCGCGGTCGAGGGTGGCGATGGTGTGGCGCAGCGGGATGCCGATGTAGCGGGAGTTGCGCAGCTTGCTGTCGGGTGTGGCGACGGCCACGCCCGCGGCGTACCGCGAGCCGATCTTGTTGGCCAGACCGGGCCGGGCGTTGGCCTCGTGGACCACGATCGGCACCCCGAGCCGCTTGGCGGCCAGATAGCCGGGCAGCGCGACATAGCCGCCGAAGCCGACGACGCAGTCGGCCTTCGTACGCTCCAGGATCTGCTCGGCGGCCTTGATGGTGCCGCGCAGCCGCCCGGGGACGGTGATCAGCTCAGGGGTGGGCTTGCGCGGCAGCGGAACGGCGGGGATGAGCGCCAGCTCGTAACCCCGCTCGGGTACGAGCCTGGTCTCGAGCCCCTTCTCCGTGCCCAGTGCCGTGATCCCCACGGTCGGGTCCTGCCTGCGCAGGGCATCCGCGAGGGCGAGCGCCGGCTCGATGTGGCCGGCGGTCCCCCCACCGGCGAGTACGACATGCACCGAAATTCACCGCTCTCCGGACGGACGCTTCTTACCGCGCCGTCTCATTGTCTTCCATCTCACCCCGGGCCTCCGCACGGCCAGGGCCGCCTTCGCGGCTGGGTCCTCTCGCGCGAAGGCGATCAGCAGCCCGACAGCGAACATGGTCGGCAGCAGGGCCGATCCTCCGTAGGAGAACAGCGGGAGCGGGACACCGGCGATCGGCAGCAGACCGAGCACCGCACCGATATTGACCACGGCCTGCGCCGTGATCCAGGTGGTCACGCCTCCCGCGGCATACCTCACGAAGGGGTCCTCCGTGCGTCCGGCCACGCGGATACCCGCATAGCCTAGAGCCGCGAAGAGAGCGAGCACCGACAGCGTCCCCGCCAGCCCCAGTTCCTCCCCGGCAATGGCGAAGATGAAGTCGGTGTGAGGTTCGGGGAGTTGCCCCCATTTTTCCACACTTGCACCGAGACCGGAACCGAACCATCCGCCGGAGGCAAGAGCATAGATCCCGTGCACGGCCTGCCAGCACTCGCCTTTCGGCCCCAGGTCGATGGCGCCGATACAGGAGAGCCGGGACATCCGGTTCTCATTGGTCTTGATCAGTATGAAGCCGACGAGCCCGGCGATGCCGAGCACACCCGCGAACAGCCGGGTGGGCGCTCCGGCGAGCCACAGCAGGCCGAAGAGGATCGCGGTGAGGATGATCGCCGTACCCATGTCGCCGCCGAGCATGATCAGGCCCAGCAGCAGGAACGCGACCGGGACGAGCGGCACCAGCATGTGCTTCCACTGGGTCAGCAGCCGCTTGTCCTGCTTACGGGCGAGCAGATCGGCACCCCAGAGGATCAGCGCCAGCTTGCCGAATTCACTGGGCTGGAGCTGGAACGGGCCGCCCAGATAGATCCAGTTCTGGTTGCCGTTGACCGCGTGCCCTATCCCGGGGATCTGGACGAGCGCCATCAGAAAGATGGCGCCCATGAGCAGCGGATAGGACAGGGCGCGGTGGAGTTTGGCCGGCATCCGGGAGGCGATCAGCAGCAGACCGGTGCCGATGGCGGCGGCGAGGAACTGCTTCCGGAAGAAGTACGAGGCCGGGAGCGAGAGCTCGAGCGCCTTGATCATCGAGGCGGAGTAGACCATCACGAGGCCGAGCACGGTGATCAGCAGGCTGCTGCCGAGGATCAGGTAGTACGCGGTCAGCGGCCGGTCCCAGGCGCGGCGCGCCTGCTCGTACAGGCGCCGGGGGCCGCGGCCGCGGGGCGGCCGTGGGGTGCTGGGCCTGCGGGCGTTGCGGCGGGCGACGGGCGGGCGTCGTACGGCCCCGCCGGCGCGGCTGCGCAGCACGAGCCCGGTGTGACCGGGGCCGGGGCCGTGGCCTGCCAGGGCGGGCTGGAGGACCGGTCCGATCCCGGCGGCACGCTCGCGCAGGGTGCGCACAATGGCTGGTCCGACGTCGGCGGCACGCTCCCGCAGGGCCCGGACGGAGTCCGCGAGGGCGCTCGACGCGGCGTACGCGCTCCCGCGCGCGGCGGGGCGCCGCGGGCTCGGCCCTGGGGCGGCAGCCGGCCGCGGGCTCCGCCCGGAAGGGGCACCCTCCCGGCACGGCGCGGCAGGGTGGCGGCGCGGGCTCAGGGTGGGGGTGGTGTCATCGGCCGGCATGGTCGCTGTCCCCTCCAGTCGTACCTGGCGCGGCCGCCGGGACGCACGGCGCGGCGCGGGAGCCGGTCCGGTCAGGCGCGCTCGGCGGCGAGTGCGCGGACCGCGTCCGCAAACGCCTCGCCTCGCTTGTTGTAGTTGGCGAACATGTCCATCGACGCACAGGCCGGGGCCAGCAGAACCGTGTCCCCCGGCCGGGCGAGGCGCGCAGCTTCCGAGACCGCCGCCGACATCGCCCCAGTGTCTGTCCGGTCGAGGTCGACGACCGGGACCTCGGGCGCGTGTCGCGCGAGGGCTTCGCGGATCAGCGCCCGGTCCGCACCGATAAGTACTACTGCGCGCAGTCGCTTTGCCGACTTCTCGACGATGTCGTCGAAGGTCGCACCCTTGGCAAGGCCGCCCGCGATCCACACGATCGGGTCGTACGCCGCCAGAGACGCTTCCGCGGCATGGGTGTTGGTGGCCTTGGAGTCGTCGATGTACCCGACCCCGTCCACGTCCTCGACGCGCTCGATGCGGTGCGGATCGGGCCGGAAGTTGCGCAGTCCGTCCCGTACGGCAGCGGGTGCGACGCCGTACGCACGGGCAAGCGCCGCCGCCGCAAGGGCGTTGGCGATGTTGTGCGGGGCCGGCGGGTCGACGTCCGCGACCTCGGCGAGCTCCTGCGCCTGCTTCTGCCGGTTCTCGACGAAGGCGCGGTCGACCAGGATGCCGTCCACGACTCCGAGTTGGGACGCACCCGGCGTGCCGAGGGTGAAGCCGATCGCCCGGCAGCCCTCCTCGACGTCCGCCTCGCGCACCAGGTCCTCGGTCGCCTGGTCGGCGGCGTTGTAGACACAGGCGACGGTGTTGCCCTCGTAGATCCGGCCCTTGTCGGCGGCGTACGCCTGCATCGAGCCGTGCCAGTCGAGGTGGTCCGGCGCCAGGTTGAGCACGACGGCGGAGTGGGCGCGCAGCGACGGCGCCCAGTGCAGCTGGTAGCTGGAGAGTTCGACGGCCAGGACGTCGTATTCCTCCTCGCCGAGGACCGCGTCGAGCAGCGAGACGCCGATGTTGCCGACGGCCGCCGTCCGCAGACCCGCGGCCCGAAGGATCGAGGCGAGCATCCGTACGGTCGTGGTCTTGCCGTTGGTACCGGTGACCGCGAGCCAGGGCGCTGCCTTTCTGCCGTCCCGCCCGCGCAGCCGCCAGGCCAGTTCGACGTCGCCCCAGACGGGGACGCCCGCCTCGGCGGCGGCCAGGAACAGCGGCTTGTCCGGCTTCCAGCCGGGCGTGGTGACGATGAGCTCCGTACCGGCGGGCAGCGTGGCCCCGTCGCCGAGGCGGACGGTGATGCCCGCCGCCTCCAGCTCGGCCGCCTGCGCACGGGAGCGCTCGTCGTCCCCGTCGTTGACGACCGTGACGACGGCGCCGAGACCGTGCAGCACGCGGGCCGCCGGGATCCCGGAGACCCCGAGACCCGCGACGGTGACCCGCTTGCCCTGCCAGTCCTGCGTGCTCACTTGTCGGCCGCCCAGCCCGCGTAGAAGAGACCAAGACCCACGATGACGCACATGCCCTGGATGATCCAGAAGCGGACCACCACAAGGACTTCCGACCACCCCTTGAGTTCGAAGTGGTGCTGGAGCGGCGCCATCCGGAAGACCCGCTTGCCGGTCATCTTGAAGGAACCGACCTGGATGACCACGGACATGGTGATCAGGACGAACAGGCCGCCGAGGAGTGCGAGCAGGAACTCCGTGCGGGAGCAGATGGCCAGACCCGCGAGCGCGCCGCCGAGGGCGAGCGAACCGGTGTCGCCCATGAAGATCTTGGCGGGCGACGTGTTCCACCACAGGAAGCCGAAGCAGGAGCCCATCAGGGCGGAGGCGACGACCGCGAGGTCCAGCGGATCGCGTACCTCGAAACAGGCGTTGGGGTTGGTCAGCGTCACCGCGTTGGCGCAGGACTCCTGGAACTGCCAGAGCCCGATGAAGGTGTATGCGCCGAAGACCATCACCGATGCGCCGGTGGCCAGGCCGTCCAGACCGTCCGTCAGATTCACGCCGTTCGACATCGCGAGAATCATGAACAGCGCCCAGACGACGAAGATCACCGGGCCGATCGACCAGCCGAAGTCCGTGATGAACGAAAGCTTGGTGGAGGCGGGGGTGTTGCCTCGGCTGTCGGCGAACTGCAGCGACAGCACGGCGAATGCGATGCCGACGATCAGCTGGCCGGCCATCTTCGCCTTGGCCCGCAGCCCCAGCGAGCGCTGCTTGACGATCTTGATGTAGTCGTCGAGGAAGCCGACCAGGCCCATGCCCGCCGTAAGGAAGAGCACCAGCACACCCGAGAACGTCGGGTCCTCGCCGGTGATCACCTTGGCCAGGGCGTACGCGATCAGCGTGGCCAGGATGAAGGCGATACCGCCCATGGTGGGCGTGCCCTGCTTGCTGCCGTGGCTGCGCGGGCCGTCGTCCCGGATGAATTGCCCGTATCCCTTGCGGGCCAGGAGCTTGATCAGCAGCGGAGTGCCGACCAGGGTCAGGAAGAGCCCGATGGCTCCCGCGAAGAGGATCTGCCTCATCGGCCGGCCACCTCGCCCTCGGCCGTGTCCTCGAGGAGCGCCTGGGCGACCCGCTCAAGACCGACCGACCTGGAAGCCTTCACCAGCACGACGTCTCCCGGTCGCAGTTCACTGCGCAACAGGTCGACCGCCGCCCGCGCGTCGGACACGTGCACCGACTCCTCACCCCACGAACCCTCGTTATATGCGCCCAGTTGAAGCCAGGACGCTTCCCTGCCCCCGACTGCGACAAGCTTGCTGACGTTGAGCCGGACGGCGAGCCGTCCGACCGCGTCGTGCTCGGCGAGCGCTTCGTCGCCGAGCTCGGCCATCAGGCCGAGCACCGCCCACGTTCTCCCCCCCTTTGCCTGCGAGGCTTTGCCCATGGCCGCGAGCGCGCGAAGGGCGGCTCGCATGGACTCGGGGTTCGCGTTGTAAGCGTCGTTCACGACCGTCACGCCGTCCGGTCGCTCGGTGACCTCCATGCGCCAGCGGGAGAGGGTGCCCGCCTCGGAGAGCGCGAGGGCGATCTCGTCGACGGACATGCCCAGCTCATGGGCGACGGCGGCCGCGGCGAGCGCGTTCGACACGTGGTGCTCACCGTACAGGCGCAAGGTCACGTCGCTGCACCCGGAGGGTGTGTGGAGCCTGAAAGCGGGCTGTCCGGATTCTGTGAGCCGGACATTCTCGGCGCGTACGTCGGCGTCGTCGGCCTCTCCGAAGAGAACGACGCGTGCCTTGGTACGGGAAGCCATGGCGCGTACGAGAAGGTCGTCGGCGTTGAGCACGGCCACGCCGTCCTCCGGCAGGGCCTCCACGATCTCGCCCTTGGCCTCGGCGATCTGCTCGCGGCCGCCGAACTCGCCGATGTGGGCGGTGCCCACGTTCAGTACGAGACCGATCTTCGGCGGGACCAGACCGGTGAGGTAGCGGATGTCGCCGATATAGCGGGCGCCCATTTCGAGGACGAGGTGCTCGGTGTCCTCGGCGGCCCGCAGCGCGGTCAGCGGCAGACCGATCTCGTTGTTCAGATTGCCCGCCGGGTAGACCGTGGGGCCCTTGCGCTCAAGGAGTTGGGCGATCAGGTCCTTGGTGCTGGTCTTGCCGGCCGAGCCGGTGAGCGCGACGGTGGTGGCGCCGAGGCGTTCGACGACGCGGCGGGCGAGGGCGCCGAGCGCGGCGGTCACGTCGGGCACGACGATCGCGGGTACGCCGACGGGGCGGGTGGCCAGCACGGCCACCGCTCCTGCCGCCACGGCCCGCTCGGCGTAGTCGTGGCCGTCGACGTGCTCGCCCGCGAAGGCGGCGAAGAGGGCACCGGGCTGTACCGCGCGGGAGTCGGTGACGACGGGACCGGTGACCGATGCGGCTGTATCCGGTATGTCGTACGACTGCCCGCCGACGATGTCGGCGATCTCGGCGAGGGAGAGGGCGATCACTGCTTCTTCCCACTGTTCTGAACGGCCGCAGCGTGCTCGATGGCGGCGCGCAGGACCTCACGGTCGTCGAAGGGGCGGACCACTCCGGCAATGTCCTGGCCCTGCTCATGGCCCTTGCCCGCGATCAGCACGGTGTCACCGGGCTCCGCGCGGGCGACGACCGCGGCGATGGCGGCCGCCCGGTCGGCCTCGACCAGGACGTCACCGCGCTCGTGGATCGGGACTTCGGCCGCCCCGGCGAGCATCGCGGCGAGGATCGCGAGCGGGTCCTCGGAGCGGGGGTTGTCCGAGGTCAGTACGGCGGTGTCGGAGAGGCGGGCAGCGGCGGCACCCATCGGGCCGCGCTTGGTCTTGTCCCGGTCGCCGCCGCAGCCGAGGACGAGGTGCAGCCTGCCGTCGGTGACCTTGCGCAGGGAGCGCAGGACCGATTCGACGGCATCCGTCTTGTGGGCGTAGTCCACGACGGCGAGATACGGCTGGCCCGCGTCCACGCGCTCGAGCCGGCCCGGCACACCGGGGACGGCGGCGATGCCGTCGGCCGCGGTCTGCGGGTCGATCCCGGCGACGGCGAGGGTGACGACGGCGGCCAGGGTGTTGGCCACATTGAACGGTCCCGGCAGCGGGGCCTGGGCGCGGATCCGCTCGCCGCCCGGTCCCACCGCGGTGAAAGTCGAGCCGACCGCGCTGATTTCCACATTCTCGGCCCGCCAGTCGGCGTCCGGATGGCCCTCGGCGGAGAAGCTGGTGACCGGTACGGACGCCTCCTTGAGGAGCCTGCGACCGTACTCGTCGTCGAAGTTGACCACCCCGAGCTTGCTGCGCTTGGGCGTGAACAGCTGCGCCTTCGCCTGGAAGTAGTCCTCCATGCCGGAGTGGAATTCCATGTGCTCGGGGCTGAGGTTGTTGAAGACGGCGACGTCGAAGACGCAGCCGTCGACCCGGCCGAGCACGAGGGCGTGGCTGGAGACCTCCATGGCGACCGACTCGACGCCCCGCTCGCGCATGACGGCGAACAGGGCCTGCAGGTCGGTGGCTTCCGGGGTGGTGCGCTCGGACTTGATCCGCTCGTCGCCGATGCGCATCTCGACCGTGCCGATCAGACCGGTGCTGTGGCCGGCGGCCCGCAGACCGCCCTCGACGAGATACGCCGACGTGGTCTTGCCGGAGGTGCCGGTGATGCCGATCTGGAGCAGATCCTCGCCGGGGTGCCCGTAGATCTCGGCGGCGAGCTCGCCCATGCGGCCGCGCGGGTCGGCGGTGACCAGGACCGGCAGGCCGGTCTCGGCCGCGCGCTCGGCGCCCGTCGGGTCGGTGAGGATCGCCGCCGCGCCGAGGTCAGCCGCCTGCGCGACGAAGTCGGCGCCGTGGAGCCGGGCGCCGGGGAGAGCGGCGTACACATCACCGGGCCGTACCGCCCGCGAGTCGTGGGTGATGCCCGTTGCTTCACCGGGGCCGGGGCTCTGCACACCCAGCCGGGCGGCCAGCTCCCCCAGGGGTGTCGGGCGGGGCCTGTCCGGACGGGGCGCTCCCGGCTGTTTCGCCGGGGCGTCCTGCTGGGCGGTTCGGTACTGATCAGCTTGTGACACGGCCGTGAGCGTACCCGGCGCACCCGGCCCGGGGGAAAAGGAGGGGGTACCGCGCGCAGCGCGCTTGTCCGGTCGGTTCCCGGATTCGGAGGCGATGGTCGTCACTGGGTGTTTCCTCCGCGTCACTCGCCGGGTTTGAAGGTCACGGGCAGCCGGGCGGGGTCGCTGCCGGTCGGCGCCACCTGGAGGGTCTTGAGCGAGAACTCCATGACCTTCTGGTAGATCGGGCCACAGATCTGGCCGCCGAAGTAGCTGCCCTTGGTGGGGTTCTGGATGGCGCAGTAGACGGTGATGCGCGGCTTGTCGGCGGGCGCGAACCCGGCGAAGGAGGCCGTGTAGCCGCGGTAGCGGCCCAGTTCCGGGTCGACCCGGTTGGCCGTGCCGGTCTTGCCCGCGACCCGGTAGCCGGGGATGCGGGCCTTGGTGCCGGTGCCCTCCTCGTCGCCGACGACCGACTCCAGCATGGTGGCGAGCGTGCTCGCGGTCTGCTCGCTGACGACGCGGGTCTTCTCGGGGGCGGGCGCCGGGGTGAAGTGGCCGTCCGGGCCCTTGGTGCCGCGGATCAGGGTGGGCTCGATGCGTACGCCACCGTTGGCGATCGTCGAGTAGACGGAGGCCGCCTGCATGGCGCTGAGCGAGAGGCCCTGGCCGAAGGGGATCGTGTACTGCTGCGAGGTGGACCAGTTCTGCGGCTTGGCGAGGATGCCCGGCGTCTCGCCCGGGTAGCCGATGCCGGTGGGACTGCCCAGGCCGAACTTCCGCAGATACGAGTAGAGGACCTGGTTGGCCTCCGGCTGGGTCTTGCCGAGCTGCCCGGCCGCCAGGATCGTGCCGATGTTGCTGGACTTGGCCAGTACGCCGTTGAGCGTGAGGTACCAGGTGGGGTGGTCGATGTCGTCCTTGAAGAGCCGGTCGCCGCGGTGCAGCCGGTTGGGGACGACGACATGGGTGCCGGGCGCGGCTGCCTTCTCCTCCAGCACGGCGGCCATGGACATCACCTTGGCGGTGGAGCCCGGCTCGTACGCGTCCTGGAGCGCGGCGTTGCCCATGGCGGCCGAGTTGGCCTGGGTGAGGTCGTTGGGGTCAAAGCCGGGCGCGTTGGCCATGGCGAGGACCTCGCCGGTCCGGGTGTCCTGCACCATCACGTAGCCGCGGTCGGCCTCGGACTTCCTGACCTGCTCGGCGATGGCCCGCTGGGCCGCCCACTGGATGTCGCGGTCGATGGTCAGCTCGATGTCGGAGCCGGGCACCGCGGGGACCTCGCGGGAGCCCGCGGTGGGGACGCGGCGGCCGCCGGACTGGGCGTAGGTGATCTTCCCGTCCTGGCCCGCGAGGGTCTTGTCGAGCATGGACTCGACGCCGCCGCCCCCGCGGCCCTCGGCGTTGACGTAACCGAGTATCCCGGCGGCGAGATCGCCGTTGGGGTAGACGCGTTTGCTGCTCGGTTCCTGGAAGACGCCGCTCAGCACGTTGGCGCCGGGTCCGCCCTTGCGCTTGTCGGCGGCGGCCTTCTCGGCGAAGACCGACTTGAGGTCCTTGATCTGGTTCCAGACCTGGGGGGTCTGGCGGCGGGCCAGCACGGTGTAGCGGGACTTGGGGGTCTTCAGCTTCTTGGCGAGCTCGGTGGCGTCCTTGCCGAGGAGGGGGGCGAGCAGTGCGGCCGCCTGTTCCGGGGCGTCGGGGGCCTTGCTCTCCTTGGGCGTGAACATCTTCGGGTCGGCGGTGATGTCGTATGCGTCGACGCTGGTGGCCAGGGCGATCCCGGCCCGGTCGGTGATCTCGCCGCGCTCGGCCGTGAGCACATGGCTGAGGTAGCGGTTCTTCTCCGCCTTGGCGGCGTACGCGCTGGCGTCGACGGCCTGCACCTGCAGGAGGCGTACGACGAAGGCCAGCATCACGAGGGTCAGACCGAGGCTGACCAGGCGCAGCCGGGGGCGCGGGCTGCCGAGCCGGATGACGCGCGGGCCCGGCCGGGGGCGGCGGCCCGCGGGGCGGACGGACGGACGCCGGGCGGGTCCTGGCACCCGGCGGCGCGGAGCTTCCTTGGGCACTGCGTCACCTGCCGGGGGTCGTCGGGGTCGGCTTCGCGGGCGGGCTGGACGGCTTGGCTGCCCGGGTCGGCGGGGCCGCCTGGGTGCTGGGCCCGGGGCCGGCCGCCCGGCTGGGCTTGGGGGGCGCGGGCTTGAGGGGCGCGGACTGCTGCTGGGCGGCCGGTGCGGATGGCGGTGCGGCGGAGGACGGCGCCGATGAGGGCGACGCGGGCGACTGCGACTGCGACTGCGACACGAGGGGCGACGCAGACGTGCTGGACTTCGCAGGCAACACGGCCGGGGCCACCGGAGCCGGGATCTCCATCGGCGTCGGGACCGGCGACGGCCGGGCGGTGGCCCGGCGAGGCACACCGCGGACCGTGCCGTCCGGGTCGAGGAAGGCGGGGCTGCCGCCGGGCACCATGCCCAGCTCGCGGGCGCGCCGCTCCAGAGCGTCGGGCGCGGAGCGGGCATCCACGTCCCGCTGCAGCGCCTGCTGCTCGTCGGTGAGCTCAGTGGTCTTCCGCTTGAGCTCGCTCAGCTTGAACGAGCCTTGGTTGAGCGCGGAGTTCAGCAACAGCAGCGTGATCAGCCCGCCGCCGAGAAGCACCACGACCAGCAGGACGAAGGGAGTACGGGCCGCGGTGCTCGGCCCTGACGGCATCAGCTTGGCCAGCCGCGCCGCCCGCCCCTTCAGCTGCTTGGCCGCTGCGCTCACCTGTTCCCCCCGCTCTCTTCCAGAGCTGACGCCCAGGTGGGGGTGCCCCCGGCGCAGCCAGGGGGAGTAGCCCCATCTCCGCCCGCTCGGCGCGGAGGTGCAGACATCGCCGTCGTCTGCGGCCCGGCTGCCTCGCGTGCGTCGCTCACACGTCCTCCCGGATGCGCTGCGCTCCCCTGAGCCGCGCGGGCGCCGCACGGCGGTTGTGGGCGACCTCTTCCTCGGTCGGCAGCTCCGCGCCGCGGGTCAGCAGCTTGAGCCGCGGCTGGTACTCCTCGGGCACCACCGGCAGGCCGGGCGGCGCTGTATTGGCCGCGCCGGCCGCGAAAACCTGCTTGACCAGCCGGTCCTCGAGGGAGTGGTACGAAAGGACGGCGATGCGGCCGCCGACGGCGAGCGCCTGGACCGCCGCCGGGATCGCCTGCTCCAGGACGGTGAGCTCGCCGTTCACCTCGATGCGCAGGGCCTGGAAGGTGCGCTTGGCCGGGTTGCCGCCGGTGCGCTTGGCGGCCTGCGGCAGCGCGTCGCGGATCAGCTCGACCAGCCGGGCGCTGTTGGTGAAGGGCTCCTTCTCGCGCTCCCGTACGACCGCCGAGACGATCCGCTTGGCCTGCTTCTCCTCGCCGTACGTACGCAGGATCCGCACCAGCTCGCCCGGCGGGTAGGTGTTGAGGACCTCGGCCGCGCTGACGCCCGTCGTCTGGTCCATGCGCATGTCGAGGGGGGCGTCCTGGGCGTAGGCGAATCCGCGCTCGGCCTCGTCGAGCTGCATGGAGGAGACGCCGAGGTCGAACAGGATGCCCTGGACGCGCGGGATCTTCAGCCGCTCGAGGACCTCGGGCAGCTCGTCGTACACGGCGTGCACCAGGGTGGCGCGGTCGCCGAAGGGGGCGAGCCGTTCGCCGGAGAGCCGCAGCGCTTCCTTGTCCCGGTCCAGCGCGATCAGGCGGGCCTCGGGGAACTGCGTGAGCAGGGCCTCGCTGTGTCCGCCGAGGCCGAGGGTGCAGTCGACGACGACCGCTCCGGGCTGCTCCAGGGCCGGTGCCAACAGGTCCAGGCACCGCTGGAGCATTACCGGGACGTGACGGGTCTCGCTCATGCGCGCCCCTCGCAGAGCTCGGGGCGACATTCGCCAGGCGCACGGCTTCCAGTGATTCGCTCGCTGCGCTCGCTCATGCGCCCTCTCAGATCCGGAGCGGGCGTACGTACTGCCGGGTCCCCGCCCGCTCAGAAGAGTCGTACGTACGCCGCACACGCGGGGAATTACGTCAAAATTGCAGTATGTGCAGGATGTGTCCCTGAACTTCGCGTCACTTTAGTCCACCGGCCCTCCCGGTCAATCAACCGGCCGCTGCGTGGCGCGGGGCGGGTGGGAGAGATGTCGCGCGAGAGGAGAGTTCACTCGTAAGGAGGTGGCCGCTTCACTCCTGTGGGTTAGCTCACAACAAGGCTCATTGATGTTCTTTGTCCCGTCTCACAGCAGGCCTCGGTCGCGTGTGCCCATTACCGTCGTCACCATGTCGACTTCTGCACACCACCCTGCTGACGCAGCCCGCTCCGGCGGTTCGGTCACCGACCGTCTTGTCGAGGCGAACCTGCGCTACGCCGCCGGCTTCCAGGACCCGGGGATGGACGCGCGACCAGTGCTCGGCGTGGCCGTGGTCGCCTGCATGGACGCCCGCCTCGACCTGCACGACGCGCTCGGCCTCGAACTGGGCGACTGCCACACCATCCGCAACGCGGGCGGCGTGGTCACGGACGATGTGATCCGCTCGCTGACCATCAGCCAGCGCGCGCTCGGCACACGCAGCGTCATACTCATCCACCACACCAACTGCGGCCTGGAGTCCCTGACCGAGGACTTCCGGCACGAGCTGGAGGACGAGGTGGGGCAGCGTCCGTCATGGGCGGTGGAGGCGTTCCGGGACGTTGATCAGGACGTACGGCAGTCGATGCAGCGGGTGCGTACCTCGCCGTTCCTGCCGCACACCGACGACGTACGCGGCTTCGTCTTCGATGTGACACAGGGTCTGCTGCGGGAGATCGATCCCTCGGTGTGACCGACCGGACACCTCAGAAAACACGGCAAAGCCTCCATATCCGACCCCTTTATCCACAGGCGAGTGACACAACGCGGTAACGCCAACAAGAATGCGTGTGTGGCACCTTCCGGAAGCTTCCGGAGAGTGTGTGTGAGTTGGGGTGGGCCGGGCCGTCTGACGAGCCCGGCCCGTAGAACGGGCCGAGGAGGGCCGGGTGACGACCTATGACGATCGAGCGAGCCTCACAGATCTGACCACCACAGCGGAGCGGGTCCGCAGGTCGGTGGAGGGTGTGATCGAGGGCAAGCCTGAGGTCGTACGGCTTTCGCTTACTGTGCTGCTCGCCGAGGGGCATCTGCTCATCGAAGATGTGCCGGGCGTGGGCAAGACGATGCTGGCGAAGGCGCTGGCGCGGTCCATCGACTGTTCGGTGCGGCGTATCCAGTTCACGCCGGATCTGCTGCCGTCCGACATCACCGGTGTGTCGATCTTCGACCAGCAGCAGCGTGACTTCGAGTTCAAACCGGGCGCGATCTTCGCCCAGATCGTGATCGGCGACGAGATCAACCGCGCATCGCCGAAGACGCAGTCGGCGCTGCTGGAGTCGATGGAGGAGCGCCAGGTCACCATCGACGGGCAGACCTATGAACTGCCCAGCCCCTTCATGGTGGTGGCCACCCAGAACCCGGTGGAGATGGAGGGCACCTACCCGCTGCCCGAGGCGCAGCGCGACCGCTTCATGGCGCGGGTGTCGATCGGCTACCCCAGCGCGGACGCCGAGCTGCAGATGCTCGATGTGCACGGCGGCGTCTCGCCACTGGACGATCTGCAGCCGGTGGCGCACGCCCACGACATCGTGAAGCTCATCGACGCGGTGCGTACGGTCCATGTCGCCGAATCCGTACGGCGGTATGCGGTGGAGCTGGTGGCGGCCACCCGCAGCCACCCCGATCTCAGACTCGGCGCGTCGCCACGCGCCACGCTGCATCTGCTGCGGGCCGCGAAGGCCACCGCCGCGCTCAGCGGCCGTGACTACGCCCTGCCGGACGACGTCCAGTCGCTGGCGGTGCAGGTGCTCGCGCACCGGCTGCTGCCCACCGCGCAGGCCCAGTTGAACCGGCGTACGGCCGAGCAGGTCGTGCTGGAGATCATGCAGCGCACCCCGGTGCCCACGGCCAACGGCTCGGAGACCAGCTATGTCCCGGGCCGGCCGGCGCAGCCGCCGCTCTACGGCCAGCAGCCCGGCGCCCGGCGGCTGTGATGTCGTCCGGGGCGCCCGCCGCCGCGGAAGGCAAGGAGGGCGGAGTGCGGGCGGCCCTGGGCGGGCTGACCACCCGCGGCCGTTCCTTCCTCGCGGCCGGCGTGGCGGCGATGGTGTGCGCGTACGTCCTCGGGCAGAGCGACCTGCTGCGGGTCGGTCTGCTGCTCGCCGTGCTGCCGCTGGTCTGTGTGGCCATGCTGTACCGCACCCGCTACCGGGTCGCGGGCAGCCGGCGGCTCTCCCCGTCGCGGGTGCCCGCCGGTGCCGAGGCACGGGTGCACCTGCGGATGGACAACGTCTCGCGGCTGCCCACCGGGCTGCTGATGCTCCAGGACCATGTGCCGTATGTGCTGGGGCCGCGGCCCCGGTTCGTGCTGGACCGGGTGGAGGCGGGCGGCCGGCGCGAGGTCTCGTACCGGGTGCGCTCGGATCTGCGCGGGCGCTATCCGCTGGGGCCGCTGCAGCTGCGGCTGAGCGACCCGTTCGGGATGTGCGAGCTGACCCGCTCCTTCAGCGCCTACGACACCCTCACCGTCATTCCGCGGACGGAGGCACTGCCTGCGGTGCGGCTCGCGGGTGAGGCCGCGGGGTACGGCGACGGGCGCCAGCGCTCGCTGGCGCTGGCCGGCGACGACGACGTGATCCCGCGCAACTACCGCCACGGCGACGATCTGCGCCGGGTGCACTGGCGCTCCACCGCGCGCTACGGCGAGCTGATGGTGCGCCGCGAGGAGCAGCCGCAGCGGGCCAGATGCACGGTGCTGCTCGACACCCGGCGCACCGCCTATCAGGGTGCGGGTCCCGACTCCGCCTTCGAGTGGGCCGTGTCCGGCGCCGCCTCGGCCCTGGTGCACATGCTGGAACGAGGCTTCGCGGTCCGGCTGTTGACCGATACGGGAAACTCGGTGCCCGGTGAGGGCGCCGACGGCTTCGCCGGGTCGACCCAGGAGTCCGCGGACTCCGCGGGACTGATGATGGACACGCTCGCGGTCGTCGACCACTCCGACGGCACCGGGCTCTCGCCCTCGTACGACGTGCTGCGCGGCGGGAGCGAAGGGCTGCTGGTCGCCTTCTTCGGCGATCTGGACGAAGAGCAGGCGGCCCTGGCGGGACGCATGCGCCAGCGCAGCGGCGCCGCTGTCGCCTTCGTCCTGGACAGCGGGGCCTGGGTGACGGGCGGCGCGACGGCCGGGGCCGTCGACGACCGGCTGAGGCTGCTGCGCGAGGCGGGCTGGACCGCCCTGGCCGTGCCGCCGGGGGCTGCGCTCCCCGAGCTGTGGCAGCAGGCCGGCCGGCAGCGCACCGAGGCCTCCGGCAGCGGTACGAACGGTTTCTCTGGGGGTTGGTCATGAGCGGTCGCGGGAGGCTGGCGCTCTGTGCCTATGCCGCCACGCTGATGGCGGCGGGCGCGATGCTGCCGCTGGTCGATCCGCCCACCTGGATGGTGCAGGCGGCGTTCCTGCTGGCGATCCAGAGCGGCGTGGGCGCACTGACCCGGCGGGTGCCCCTGGCCCGCCCGCTGACGGTGGCGGTGCAGGCCCTTGTCATGCTGCTGCTGCTCACCGTGGTCTTCGCCCGGGGCCAGGCGATTCTCGGCGTGCTGCCGGGACCCGATGTGTTCCAGCAGTTCGGCCACCTGCTGAACGCCGGCGGCGAGGACGTCGGGCGGTACGCGATCCCGGCGCCGGCGACCGACGGCATCCGGCTGATGGTGATCGGCGGCGTGCTGCTGATAGGCCTTGCGGTGGACGCCCTCGCGGTGACGTTCCGCAGCTCGGCCCCGGCGGGGCTGCCGCTGCTTGCGCTGTACTCGGTCGCCGCGGGCCTGGCGGGCGGCGGCGCCAGCTGGCTGTGGTTCCTGCTGGCGGCCACCGGATATCTGGTGCTTCTGCTGGCCGAGGGCCGCGACCGGCTCTCCCAGTGGGGCCGGGTCTTCGGCGGGGCCCCGCCCGGGCCCGGGCGCTGGGTCCCCGCGGCGGGCGGCAATCCCACCGCTCCGGTCCGCACCGGCCGCCGGATCGGCGCGCTCGCCCTCGGTGTCGCGCTGGTGGTCCCGGCGGCGCTGCCTGCGCTGGACGGCGGGCTGCTGGGCAGCACCGGCAGCGGCGACGGCCCGGGACAGGGCGGCGGCACCATCTCCGCGGTGAATCCGCTGGTCTCGCTGCAGGACAGCCTGAACCAGCCCGAGAACCGCGAGGTCATCAGGTACCGCACGAATGCGACGGACACCAAGGACCTCTATCTGCGGATCGTCGCGCTGGACGAGTTCGACGGGACGGCGTGGAAGTCCTCGGAGCGCAAGGTCAAGGACGTGCCGGACCGGCTTCCGCAGCCGGACGGACTGAGTTCGGCCGTCGGCGTCACCGAGATCAAGACGAACCTCTCCGCCGCGGGCTCGTACAAGCAGAGCTGGCTGCCGCTCCCCTACCCGGCGACGAAGGTACGGATCGACGGGCGCTGGCGCTTCGAGCCCACCGGGCGGACCCTGGTCGGCGACCGCGGTCAGAACACCCGTGGCGCGCAGTACTCCGTCACCAGCCTGCTGGTGAAGCCGACGGCGGCTCAGCTGGCCTCGTCGCCTGTCGCGCCCGCGAAGCTGCTGCGCGAGTACACCAAGGTGCCCGACGGGCTGCCCGACGTGGTCCGGGAGACCGCGAAGGATGTGACCAAGGGCGCCACCAACGACTACGAGCGGGCGGTCAAGCTCCAGGACTGGTTCGCCGTCGACGGCGGCTTCCGGTACGACACCCAGGTGGCGTCCGGTACGGGCGTCGAGGCGATCAGCCGGTTCCTGAAGCAGAAGGAAGGCTTCTGCGTCCACTTCTCGTTCTCGATGGCCGCGATGGCCCGGACACTGGGCATACCGGCGCGGGTCGCGGTGGGCTTCACGCCCGGCTCCCCGCGCCCGGACGGCACGATGTCGGTCGGTCTGCGCGAGGCGCACGCCTGGCCCGAGCTGTACTTCGAGGGCGTGGGCTGGACCCGGTTCGAGCCGACCCCGAGCCGGGGCTCCGCGCCGGACTACACCCGGCCCGAGACGCCGAGCGGCAGTCCGAGCGACCCGGCAAAGCCGTCGGCCACCACGTCGGCGGGGCCAACCACCGTGCCTTCCGCCTCGGACAGCTGCCCGCCGCAGGCGAAGCGGCTCGGCGACTGCGGCGCGGCCGCCCCGCAGGAGATCCTGCCGCCCACCGACCCGGGCACCTCGCTGGGGACCGTGCTGGGCGTGATCCTGATCGTGCTGGCGGTGGTGCTCGTACCGCTGCTGCCGATGCTGTGGCGGATCAGGGTGCGGGCCGGGCACCTCGGCTCCGGCGGGCGCACGCCCGAGGACGCCTCGGCCCGGACGCTGGCGGCCTGGCAGGAGATCGCCGACACGGCCTGGGACCACGGCATCCTGCCCGACGACTCGCAGACGCCGCGCAAGGCGGCTGCCCGCATCGTCCGGCTGGGACGTCTTGAAGGCGAGCCGGCCGACGCGGTGCACCGGGTGGCCCATGCGGTGGAGCAGGTGCTGTACGCGCCGGTGCCCCGGCCGGGTACGGGGCTGGCTGACGACGTCGGGCAGATCCGGCTCGGGCTCGGTGCCGGCGTGAGCCGTTGGACGCAGCTGCGGGCACTGCTCGCGCCCCGCTCAACCGTCCGGGTGGTGTGGGCCATGTCCGCGCGCTGGGCGACGGTCACGGACCGCTGGGGCGTGCACCGCCTGCGGCTGGACCGGTGGTCGCAGATCCTGCGCCGCCCGTCCCGGCAGCGAGGCTGATACGAAGGCTGAAACGGGGTGAGGGGCCGACGCGATTGCGTCGGCCCCTCACCCGTTGAAGCCTGTCACCCGTAGAGCCTGTGGAGGCGGTGAAGCAAGAAGTTCAGTTGCCGTGCTCGTCGCGGCGGCGCTGCCACCGCTGCTCGATCCGGTCCATCAACGACCTGCGCTGACGAGGATGGCGACGCGAGGTCGCTGCCGCATCCCCGAGGGCCTGTTGCTCACCCGGCTTGGGCGCCTTGCGCCATCCGGTGACCGCGAGTACCGCACAGCCGAGCATGACGAGGAATCCCACCACGCTGATCCAGATCTGCTGCGCGACCATTCCGGCCATGAGGAGCGCGATACCCACCAGGAAGCCGACGACTGCCTGGTAGACCCGTCGCCGGGTGTACGTACGCAGCCCGCTTCCCTCAAGCGCTGTAGCGAACTTGGGATCTTCGGCGTACAGCGCTCGCTCCATCTGCTCGAGCATTCGCTGCTCGTGCTCCGAGAGCGGCACGGAGTCCTCCTAGTCGTCGGTCGCGGGGGCGACCGGTATGCGGCCCTTTCAGGATAGGCAGGGAATCGCCCCCGTGAAACCCGCCCTCTACGCCAATTCGCCAGTCCGGGCCGCCACGGCGGCTTTGGCTGCTGAGGCGTAGATTCCCCAACGGCCATTCCGTCATGCCGGATGGTGTCCCCCGATCATACGGGGCGAAGGCCACGATCGGGGGGTCTGTGGCGTACTCCATGTGCGGCTGCGCCGCTGATCAGCCGCGCTTCTCGCCCAGTACATGCAGCTGGGTGGCGACGGAGTGGAAGGCGGGCAGCTCGGCGGCCGCGGCCTCCAGCTTGAGCAGCGCGTCCAGGGCGCCGGGCTCGGTGTCCACCAGGACGCCGGGGACGAGGTCGGCGAAGACCCTGACACCGTGTACGGCGCCCACGTCGACGCCCGCGTCGGCCAGCAGCTCGGTCAGCTGCTCGGCGGTGAAGCGCCGGGGCACCGGGTCACCGTCGCCCCAGCGGCCTGACGGGTCGTTCAGCGCATGCCGGGCTTCGGTGAAGTGCCCTGCCAGCGCCCTGGCGAGGACGGCTCCGCCGAGCCCGGCGGCGAGCAGACTGATGGCACCGGACGGACGCAGCGCGTCCACGGCATTGCGCACGCCCTCGGCCGGGTCGTCCACATACTCCAGGACTCCATGACACAGCACCGCGTCGTACCCACCGCGCTCGACGACGTCGAAGAGACCGTGGATGTCCCCCTGGACCCCGCGGACCCGGTCGGCCACTGTGGCCTCGGCGGCCCGGCGCTCCAGCGCGAAGAGCGCGTTGGGGCTGGGGTCGACGACGGTGACCCGGTGCCCGAGCTTGGCCGCGGGCACCGCGAAGTTGCCGGAGCCGCCGCCGGTGTCGAGGATGTCCAGGGCGTCCGACCCGGTCGCCTTGACCCGGCGGTCGAGGGCGTCCTTGAGGACCTCCCAGACCACGGCGGTACGGAGGGAGGCGCGGGGGCGCATCGGGTCCGACACGGCAGTTGACTCCTCGGACGGTGCCGCCCCGGTCCCGGGGCGTGAACGGGGTGGACGGTCGCTCGAGTGCGGATCGAGTGAACGGTGAATACGCAGCCCACCCTATTGCCTCCACCGGGCATCCCGGCCCCGCAGGCCCTGTCCGGCCGATCTTGCCGGACAGGGCCTGCTCTCACCCGGCGGCGTCCCCCGTCTCCGGCTGCTCGGCGCGCGGCCGCGGCAGCGCCGGCTGGAGCACCAGCATCCGCTCCACCAGGCGCAGGAACATGGCCGCGTCGCGCAGCAGGTCGTCGGCGTCGCGGCTGCTCGCCGCGCCCTGTATGCCGGCCTCCGCGCGGGCCCTGCGGCGGGCGCCCGAGGCGAACAGGGCGCTCCACTCGGTCAGCTCTGGCGCTGTCTCGGGCAGGACTTCCCAGGCACTTCGGATGCGCTGCCTGCGGCGCTCACTGGTCTCCGGCCGGCCGCGGGCCGCGAGCACCGCGGCCGCCGTGCGCAGGGCGGCCAGATGGGCCGTGGCATACCGCTCGTTGGGCGTATCGAGAGTGGCGGCCTCGTCGAGACCCGTGCGGGCCTGGGCGAGCAGGTCGAGGGCGGCGGGCAGTGCCGAGGACCGCCGCAGGACGGGATGCACGTCGCTCGCCGGTCCGGTCAGTGAGGGGGCAGGGCCGGTGGCGCGGCGCCGGTGTGCGGCTGCCACGTAGGAGCTGGCCATGACGAACCTCCTGTCGTCGTGTGACGGCGCTGTGGCCGTATGTGTCCATCGTGAGGGGCACCACTGACAATCGGCTCTGACCTGCTGCTTTCTCTGTGGAGATAGTGCTTGCCCTGTGGAGACGGCTTCCCCGGCAGGGCTGGTTGTGCGGGGGCCGGCGGCTAAGGTGAGGTGAGAAGTACGCGCGATCCCCCGGAGCGGTCATGCGCGGCCATCGCCCCGACCCTGCCGAGAGTGGGCAGCAACTCCTGCTCACCCTCGGGCAACTCGTCGACCAGGCCCTGGAGCGGACCAAGCTGCAGCGGGCCCGCGTCGAGCTGGCCATGGCCCTGCAGCGCCATATGCTGCCGCCCGAGCTGCCGGAGCTGCCCGGCCTGCATGTCGCCGCCCGATACTCGCCCTCACGGGACGGTCTTGACGTGGGCGGCGACTGGTACGACGCCTTCGTGATGATGGACGGGTCGCTCGGGCTCACGATCGGCGATGTGCAGGGCCACGATGTCGAGGCCATCGCGTTCATGGGCCAGGTCCGCACCAGCCTGCGGGCCCTCGCCGAGGGGACGAGCGATCCGAAAGAGGTGCTCGGCCGCACCAACGACCTGCTGATCTCGATGGGCTTCGGCCTCTTCGCGACCTGCTGCTTCCTCCGTTTCGACCCGGCCGGCCGCGATCTCACCGTGTCCCGGGCCGGCCATGTCCCGATGGTCTGGGCCACCGCGGGCGGCCGCTCCGGCATCGCCCTCGACAGCGGCGGCCTGCCCCTGGGTGTCGCGCAGGGCGAGCGCTATCCGGTGACCCACCGACGGCTGACGGAGGCAGGGGTCCTCGTCCTGCTCACCGACGGCGTCGTCGAGGGCCCGACCTACCCGATGGAGGCCGGTCTGGCCGAGGTGCACCGGCTGGCCCGCACGGGATTCGACGCCGACCCCGACGTGCTGGCCTCGGCCGTCATCAAGGTCGCCGAGCGGACCGGTCACCGTGACGATGCCGCCGTCCTCGTCGTCCGTTACGACGGCCCGCCGGTGGCCACGTAACTGCGCAGCACACCGTGCCCGCGTACGGGCGGCCTGCCGGTGTCCACGTCACCACGCCGCCCGCCCGTGCCCGGACAGCCGATCTCGCCGCCCCGGTCGCAGCAGACCCATCGGGAGCGCAGACTGCTGTGGTGCGCACTGCGGAGATCGGCCGTTACGGGACTCCTGCCCTGCAGATCCTCGTTGTCGCCGCCCTCTATTACGGGGCCGCCCGACTCGGGCTTCTTCAACAGCTGGTACGCGGTCAGGTCACGCCGCTGTGGCCGCCGACCGGGGTCGCCCTGGCCAGCCTGCTCGTCCTCGGTCTGCGGATCTGGCCGGGCATCGCGCTCGGCGCCTTCCTGGTCAATGTGTCCATCGGCCCTTCGGCACCCGCCGTGCTGGCCATCGTCGCCGGCAACACCGTGGCCCCGGTCTGCGCGTACCTGTTGCTGCGTCGGGCGCAGTTCCGCAACGAACTGGACCGGCTGCGGGACGTACTGGCACTGGTCTTCCTCGGTGCCCTGGCCGGAATGCTGATCAGCTCGACCGTGGGCAGCGGCGTGCTGGTGCTTGCCGGGGCACTGGAGGCGAGCGACTTCTGGCCGACGTGGTCGGTGTGGTGGACCGGTGACGCGATGGGGGTCCTCGTCGTCACTCCGTTCCTGCTCGTCCTGCGCCGGGCCCGGTGGCCGCGGGATGCCGGGATCGGCCGCTGGATCGAAGCGGTGGCGCTGCTGCTGGGCTCGCTCCTCGTGACGATTCTGGCGACCAGCACCGGCAGTTCGGCCCTGCTCTTCATGGTCTTTCCGTTCCTGATCTGGGCCGCGTTCCGCTTCCAGCTGGCCGGTGCCGCGCCGTGTGCGCTGGGGGTGTCGACGCTGGCGATCCTCGCCGCGGCCCGGGAGTCAGGTCCGTTCGCCGGTCACGACCTGTTCGCCAACATGGTCACTCTGCAGGCCTTCAACGGCGCCACGGCGCTGACGGCCCTGCTGCTCGCGGCGGTCATCACCGAGCGGAACGAGACCCATGAGGAGATCAAACGGGTCTGCGCACGGCTCGCCGAGATGGTGGCCGATATGGAGCCGCGCCTGGAGTCGTACGACGTCCCCTCGGCCGAGGACGAGGAAAGTGACGCCCGGAACCGCGGCGTGCAAGGCCGCGACAGGCAGGGCCACGGACCGGATCTCGATCGCTGACCCACCGCCTTTTGCTTCGGACAGAGATTCGGAGTACTTTTTGAACTGACCAGTCAGTTCAAAAAGTAGGGGGGAACGTGGGCAGCTCTGTCAGCCCCGACGGCAGCCACGGGGCGGCCGTCACCGCCGAGAACTTCGGTTTCAAGGGCCCGCGCGGCTGGACGTTCCGCTCGGTGAGCATCAAGGCGGAACCCGGCTCGCTCATCGCGATCGAGGGTCCCTCCGGCTCCGGCCGGACCTGCCTGCTGCTCGCGCTCACCGGCCGGATGCGCGCCACCGAGGGCCATGCCGAGATCGGTGGTCTGCCGCTGCCGCGCAAGATGGCCGCGGTACGCCGGATCAGCGCGCTCGGCCCGGTGACGAGCGTCAGCGAGCTAGATCCGGCGCTGACCGTCGCCGAGCATCTGCGTGAACGGGCCCTGCTGCAACGCCACTTCGACGGCTCGCTGCGCGCTCTGCTGCGACCCCGGGCCGAGCGCGCAGCCGCGACCCGCGGCCGTATCGACGAGGCGCTGGAGGCGGCGGGGCTGGACCTGGCCGCGCTCCCCAAGGCGGAGCGCACGGCCGTACGCGATCTGGAGCGGCTGGAGGCACTGCGCCTGTCCGTCGCCCTCGCGCTGATCGGCCGGCCGCGTCTGCTCGCCGTCGACGACGCCGACCTCAAGCTCTCCGACACGGACCGGGCCGACGCCTGGAAGCTGCTGCGCTCGATCGCCGAGTCGGGCACGACGGTGCTCGCCGTGTGCAGCCAGGCGCCCGAAGGCACGACGGCGGTCCGCACGGTCGCCGCCACACCCACCCCCGCCGGCCCCGCCGCTCCGAAGAGCGAAGCCGCGCCCGACGCCACCCCTGGCGCCGCGCCCGCCCACACAACTGAAGCCACGCCTGGCGCCGCGTCCACGGACACCGACCAGGACACCACCGAGGAGGGGACGGCCGATGCGCTCGCCGAAACTGGCCGCGCTTGAGCTGAAGCGGTTCGGCAGGGGGAAGCTGCCGCGCGCCGCACTCGTCGCGATCCTGCTGCTCCCACTGCTGTACGGCGCGCTGTACCTGTATTCCTTCTGGGATCCGTACGGACAGCTCAACCGGATCCCTGTCGCACTCGTCAACGCCGACAAGGGAGCCACCGCCGCCGGCAAGAAGATCGCGGCAGGCAACGATCTCACCAAGGGCCTGCGCGAGAGCGAGGTCTTCGAATGGCACGAGGTGAGTGCCGCCGAGGCCCGCAAGGGCGTCGAGGACGGGTCGTACTACCTGTCCCTCACCATGCCGACGGACTTCAGCAAGCGCATCGCGTCCAGCTCCGGCGACGCCCCCGAGACCGGCGCCCTTCAGGTCCGTACGAACGACGCCAACAACTACATCGTCGGGCAGATCTCGCGGACGGTCTTCTCCGAGGTGCGCACCGCCGCTTCGACCAAGACCGCCCGTTCCTTCCTCGACCGGATCTTCATCTCCTTCTCCGACATCCATGACGCGACCGAGAAGGCGGCGAAGGGCGCCGACCAGCTCAAGGGCGGGATCGGCAAGGCGAAGAAGGGCTCCAAGGACCTCGCGGACGGGCTCAAGGACGCCAAGGACGGCAGCGGCCGGCTCGCCGGCGGCCTGACCAAGCTCAACAAGGGCGCGGGCGACCTCGAGTCCGGCTCCCAGCAGGTCGCCGACGGCACCCAGGTACTGGCCGACAAGGTCAACGGGATCGCCGCCGACGTCCGTCCGTACCTCAAGGACAACGGCAAGGCGATCGGCGACACGGCCCGGCTGGTCGCCGACTCCTCCCAGGCGGTGCGCCACAACCTCGACATCCTCGTGAAGACCGCACCCGGCTCCGCGGCCCTCGCCCACAAGTCGGCCGACGAGCTGAGCGCCATCTACAAGACGCACTGCGAGGACGCGCTGCTGCCCGACCCGACCACCTGCCCCGCCCTCAAGCGCGCCAAGGTCACGGCCTCCGATGTCTCCAAGGTCGCCGACGACGTCAACGCCCTGGTGAAGAACAACAACGGCGATCTGAAGAAGCTCGACGGCCATCTCGCCGATCTGCAGAAGAAGGCGAACGACCTGGCCAAGCGGTCACCGCACCTCGACGAGGACCTGGAGTCGTCCGTCCGCAAGATCAATGAGCTCAACTCGGGCGCCAGGAAGGTCGCGCAGGGCGCGGACAAGCTGCACACCGGACTGAGCAGCGCCAAGACGGGCTCCACGGATCTCGACAGCGGTGTCGGCAAGCTCAAGAACGGCGCCAACAGCCTGGACGGCGGCATGTTCAAGCTCGCCGACGGTTCGACCGAGCTGGCCGGCGGGCTCAACAGCGGCGTCGACAAGATCCCCGACTACGACAAGAACGACCGCGACCGCCGCACCGAGGTGATGGCCGACCCGGTGAGGCTGGCCAGCCAGTCTCTGCACAAGGCACCCAACTACGGCACCGGCTTCGCCCCGTACTTCATCCCGCTGTCCCTCTGGGTGGGTTCGATGGTGGCGTACATGCTCATCCAGCCGCTGAATCGGCGCGCCCTGGCCGCCGGCGCCTCCGCCTGGCGGATCGCGGTGGCCGGCTGGCTGCCCGTCGCCGCGATCGGCCTGGTGCAGGTCGGCGCGCTGATGTCCGTACTGCACTGGGGAATTGGCCTCAAGATGACGCACGCGGCCGGGACGATCGGCTTCCTCGCCCTCGTCACCTGCTGCTTCGCGGCCATCATCCAGTGGCTGAACGCCCGCTTCGGGGCCGCGGGACGGATCCTCGTACTGGCGTTGCTGATGCTCCAGCTGACCTCGGCCGGCGGCACGTACCCCGTGGAGACCAGTCCCGGATTCTTCAACGCCATCCACCCCTTCCTCCCGATGACGTACGTGGTCGAGACTCTGCGCATTCTCATCACGGGCGGCGGGCTCGGCCCGGTCTGGCAGGCGTGCACGGTGCTGACCGCCTTCACCGCGGGCGCGCTGGCGCTCACGGCCGTCTCCGCACGGCGCAAGCAGGTGTGGACGCTCGACAGGCTGCACCCGGAGCTGAGTCTGTGAGAACGGCCGGACCTGTGAGAATCGACGCCATGGACGGCATGGACAGCACGAGCACCAGACGCCGGGCGACCCGGGCGAAGCTCTACGAGGCGGCGGTGACGCTCATCGCCGAGCAGGGGTTCTCCGCCACGACGGTGGACGAGATCGCCGAACGGGCCGGGGTCGCCAAGGGCACGGTCTACTACAACTTCAAGAGCAAGACCGAGCTCTTCGAGGAGCTGCTGCGGTTCGGCGTCGGCCTGCTCACCTCGTCGCTGCAGTCCGCCGCCGACGAGACGACGGAGCGCGGCGGCAGCAGGGTCGAGGCACTGGACGCGATGATCAGGGCCGGTCTGGGGTTCATCGACCGCTATCCGGCCTTCACCCAGCTGTACGTCGCCGAGTTGTGGCGTACCAACAGGGCCTGGCAGTCGACCCTGCTCGTGGTGCGGCAGCAGGCGGTGGCGGTCGTCGAGAACGTGCTCCGGGAAGCCGTCGAGAACGGGGAGTTGAGCGAGGAGATCGACATTCCGCTGACGGCGGCCGCGCTGGTCGGGATGGTGCTGGTGGCGGCGCTCGACTGGCAGGCCTTCCAGCCGGAGCGGTCGCTCGACGATGTGCACTCCGCCCTGTCGCGGCTGCTGCACGGCCGGGTCAGCGGCCGCTGAGGCTCGCTCGGCGCGCGCTCCGGAAGTCCCCCGACAGCGGGGGGGGCAGTGCGCCTGACGGCGCGCGGCGGACAGAAAAGTGCCGGTCCGGCGAGGCTCGATCCCCCCGAGCCTCGCCGGACCGGCGTGTTTCCCCCGTGCCCCCGTTGTCCCCCGTTTGCCCCGTTGTCCCCCGTGGGGCCGGAGAACCCGTGGTCAGTGGGTTCTCCGTCGTGCACCCCCGTTCCGTCAGGGGAGCCGCGCCGTTCCGCCGCCCCGTGTCGGCGGTACCGGCGCTGCGCCCCTTCCGTGGTCTCCACTCTTCCGTCTACGCAGGTGAGGCCCCATCCGCGCGCGTACTCATCTCGCCCACTAGGTACGGATACTCAGTCGTCCGTGCTCATCCCCACCCGCGCGGGCGGCCGACTGGTTACGATCGCGTCCGTGTCCGTACTCCCTCTCGTCTTCACGTGCGGCTGGGCCAGCGGGATCAACGCTTATGCGGTGGTTCTGCTGTTCGGCATCTTCGGTGCGACCGGCCTCACCGACGAGGTGCCCGAATCGCTTCAGCGCACCGATGTCCTGATCGTGGCCGGAGTGCTCTTCCTCTGTGAGGCGGTGGCGGACAAGATCCCGTATGCCGACTCGGTGTGGGACTCGGTGCACACCGTGATCCGGCCGGTGGCGGGCGCGGTTGTGGCGGCGCTGCTGGCCGGGGAGAACGGCTCGCTGCCGGAGCTCGCGGCCGGTGCGGTCGGCGGTTCGGCCGCGCTGATGAGCCATCTGGTCAAGGCCGGCACGAGGATGGCGGTGAACACCTCCCCCGAGCCGTTCAGCAATATCGCGCTGAGCACGGCGGAGGATCTGGGCGTCGCCGGGATCATCTCGTTCGCGGTCTTCCATCCGCTTGCGGCCGCGATCATCGCAGGGACGCTGCTTCTGCTGGGGATCGCGGTACTGGCCTTCCTCGCCGGCAGGATCCGCCGGTTCCTGCGCCGCAGGGCGCAGCGCCGCGAGGGCCGCGACTACCGGGCGCCCACCCCCAGGCGGCCGTCCGACGAGGTGGCCGACAGCCGAGCGGCCCAGCCACCCCCCTGGTGATCCGCTCGCCGGACTCCGGCTGACCCGAGCCCTGGTCACGGGACCGCCCGGACCGGTTGTCAGTGGCGGCGGATAAAGTCGCTGACATGGCACGGATTGCGGTGATCGGCGCCGGGATGGGCGCCATGGCGGCTGCTGCCCGGCTGGCCGTGGCAGGCCACCGGGTGACGGTGTACGAGCACTCGGCGACCCATGGCGGCGCGGTGGGCCGGTTCGAGCGCGAGGGCTTCGGCTTCGACACCGGTCCCGCTCTGCTGCATCTGCCCGCCGTCTGGCGGGACTTGTTCGTGAAGACCGGCAAGGAGCCGCTGGAGCGGTGCGTCGAGCTGGTCCAGGTCGACCCGGCGAGCCGTCATGTCTTCGCCGACGGCACCGCGGTGTCCCTGCCGAACGCCTCGCGGGCCGGCATCGTCTCCGCGCTGGACGCGGCGCTCGGGGCAGGCGCGGGTGCGCGATGGGGCGACTTCCTGGGCCGCGCGCGGGAGGCCTGGGAGCGCACCCGGCGCCCCCTGCTCGAGGAGCCCCTGCCCGCCGACCTGTCCCCGCTGGAGCGGGAGCCGTACCCGGCGCTCAGGTCCGGGCTGCTGCGGCGCTCGGCGAAGACGCTCGCCGAGGTGGGCCGGCGCGAGCTGGCCGATCCGAGGCTGGCGGCGCTGCTGGAGAGTTACGCCCTGTCGTACGGCTTGGATCCGGTCACCGCCCCCGCCTCCGCCGCCGTGCTGCCGTACATGGAGCAGACCTTCGGCAGCTGGTACGTGCGCGGGGGCATGCGCGCGCTCGCTGACGCCGTGTACGAACGGTGCCTCGCCCGGAAGGTCGAGTTCGTCTTCGGCGCCGAGGTGACCGGCGTACGGGAGAAGGACGGCCGGGCGGCCGGTGTCGAGCTGGCCGATGGGCTGCTGATCGAGGCGGACCAGGTGGTCGCGGGCGCGCCCGTGCCCGCCCTCTACCGGGACCAGGTCATCGGCTGGGAGAGCCAGGACGAGTGGCCCCGCTGTCAGTCGGCGGTGCGGACCGGACGGGTCACCGTGTGCCTGGCGTTGCGGGGCGCGCGGCCCGCGGACACCGTGCACCGGACGCTGGTGCACTCGGCGGACCGGGCGGACGAGCTGGACGCCCTGGCGGGGGCCAGGCTTCCCGACCGGCCGACCGTCGCGGTGCTGCGTCCTGACGACGAGCGGCTGCGCCCCGACGGGGACCATGAGTCGGTGACGGTCACCGCGACCGTGCCGGCCGGCGGCATGTTCTCCTCGGAGAACCTGTGGGGCGGCGAGCCGCGGCTGACCGATGCCTTCGCCGACCGGATGACCGAGGCCGCGGAGGCCGCAATACCCGGGCTGCGGGAGCGGTTGCTGTGGCGCGAGGTCCGCACCCCGGCCGACACCTTCCGCGAGACGGGCATGTACCAGGTGCCGGGCCCGGCGCTGGCCGGTGCGCGCGGCGCGCTGCTGCCCGCGGCCAACCGGTCGCCGCTGCCCGGGCTGTACTTCGCCGGCGGCTGGGCGCACCCGGGCGGTTCTCTCGCGCACGCGGGGATGTCGGGGGCGCTGGTGGCCGGTCTGATCGTGGAGGGCGCGGACTTCCGCGGCTCTCAGTGAGGGCCTTTCACCGCGGACCTTCAGACCGTGGCCGGCTGGTCGTCAGTAGGCGTCAGTAGCGGTACTGCTGCTCGTTGTACCCGGACCCGGTGTCGTAGCCGTACGGCGAGGGCTGCTCCGGCGGCATCGGCGGATCCTGCTGCTCGCCGTCGCGCTGCTGGGGCACCCACACTCCGCCGGGCGGCGTCTCGCTGTACTGAGGCTGTGCGTAGGGGTCGGCGTACTGCTGCTGGCCGCCGTAACTGTCGTAGCCGTCGTACGTGTTGTACTGCTGCCCGCCCACGTACGGATCGGAGTAGGTGGCGTACTGCTGCTGCCCGCTTCCGTAGTCGTACTGCCCGGCGTAGCTCTCCTGGCCGGAGGGCTGCTGGGCGTATCCGGAGTAGTAGGTGTCGTACAAGCCGCCGTACTGGCCGTAGCTCTGGCTCTGGTCCTGTTGCTGCTGGGCCGCCGCGTAGGCCTGGTCGCTGTAGACGCCGTACTGCCCGGTGTCGTCCGGGAGCGGCTGCGGCTCGTACACCGGCTCCGGCTCGTAGACCGGCTCCGGCCCGGCTGCGGTGGGCTCGTAGGAGAGGTCCGAGACCTCGAGTGTGGGCTCGCCCGAAACGGCCTCGTACGGCCCGGCGCCGGACTTGCGGCGGCGGCTCACGCCCGGACTGCCGCCGAGCGCCCAGCCGGTGGAGAAGCCGCGGCGGAAGGAGAGCGTGACATACGTCTGGCCGACGGCGAAGGCTATCGCGCCCAGCGCGATCACCGCGACGGAGGGCAGCAGTACGCCGACGACCACGCAGAGGAATCCGGCGAACGCGAGCAGCCGCCAGCGCAGTCGCGCCTTGTACTGCAAGAGCACCTCGCCGAGCAGCCACAGCGCGACGATGCCGAACGCGATGTAGAGGACCGTCCAGCCCATGCCCGCCCCTCTCCTTCGGTCACCGCCCGGGGTGGGGGCGGGTACGACCGATCACGACTGCTCGTGCAGTCCGAGATTCTCGTAGATTTCGAGCGTCGCCGTGGAGTTGTTGAGCGTAATGAAATGCAGTCCGGGGACACCCTCGGAGAGCAAACGTGCGCAGAACTCCGTTGCGAACTCGATGCCAATGGAGCGTACAGCCGCGGGATCCTCCTTGACGGTGAGGATCCTCTCTTTCAGCTCTGGCGGGAACGAGGCATTGCTGAGCTGGGCAAACCGCTCGAGCTGCTTGACGCTGGTGACCGGCATGACCTCGGGGATGATCGGGGTCTCGCAGCCTGCCTCCGCGACCCGGTCGCGCAGCCGCAGATAGTCCTCGGGCTGGAAGAACATCTGCGTGATCGCGTAGTCGGCGCCGGCGCGGCACTTGTCGACGAAGTGCCGGGTGTCGGTGTCCCAGTCCTCCGAGCGCGGATGCATCTCGGGGAAGGCCGCGACGCCGACGCAGAAGTCACCGGACTCCTTGATCAACTGGACAAGCTCGGCCGCGTACCGCACGCCCTCGGGGTGCTTGATCCACTCGCCCATCGGGTCGCCGGGCGGGTCGCCCCGGACGGCGAGGATGTTGCGGATCCCGGCGTCGGCGTACTGGCCGATCATGTTGCGCAGCTCGGCGATGGAGTGGTTCACCGCGGTGAGGTGTGCGACCGGGGTGAGCGTGGTGTCGGCAGCGATCTGCTCGGTGGCCTTGACGGTGCCGGCGCGCGTCGAGCCGCCGGCGCCATAGGTCACGGAGACGAAGTTCGGGGCGACCGCCTCGACCCTGCGGAGCGCGTTCCAGAGGTTCCGCTCGCCCTTCTCGGTCTTGGGCGCCCAGAACTCGAAAGAGTAGGAAGGTTTGCCGGTTGCGAGCAGCTCGCGCACTGTCCGTGCGCGATCCGTCCTGGTGGAAGCAGTTCCGAGGGCCATAACTGCAGGTTATCCAGGGCTCGACGGTCACCCAACCAGAACCAGGGAATATGTCCGTATTGTCTGCCTAATGTCCACCCCTCGGACAGTTATGCGCTTCCCGCTGTCCACCGCGCCCCCTTCAAGCGCCGTCCATGGCGCCTCAAGCGTCGCGCTCCCGGACGCGCTTGACCAAGGACGCGGATGCCGCGGCCGGGTCGTCGGCCTCGGTGATGGCCCGTACGACGACGATCCTGCGCGCGCCCGCGTCCAGCACCTCGTCGAGGTTGCCCGCGTCGATCCCGCCGATCGCGAACCACGGCCGGTCGGTCTTCAGCCCCGCCGCATACCGCACGAGGCCGAGTCCCGGGGCGTACCGCCCGGGCTTGGTCGGGGTGGGCCAGCAGGGTCCGGTGCAGAAGTAGTCCACGCCGGGCTCGGCGACGGCCGCATCCACTTCGGACTCCGCGTGCGTCGAGCGGCCGGTCAGCATCTGGTCGCCGAGGATCGCGCGGGCGGCCGGGACCGGCAGATCGCCCTGGCCCAGATGCAGCACGTCGGAGCCGATGGCGTGGGCCACGTCCGCGCGGTCGTTCACGGCGAGCAGCTTGCCGTGCCGACGGCAGGCGTCCGCGAAGACCTGGAGGTGCTCGAGCTCCTCGGCCGCCTCCATGCCCTTGTCGCGCAGCTGCACGATGTCGACCCCGGAGGCGAGCACGGCATCCAGGAACTCCGCGAGGTCGCCCTGCTTCTTCCGGGCGTCCGTGCAGAGATAGAGCCGGGCGTCGGACAGCAGCTCACGAGCCGTGGGCATGGGTGATTCCCCCGTTGGGTGGGCGGTGTGCGGGCAGGGGCGCTCGGCCCCCGTCCGCACACCGCGTGGTGTTGTCTTCAGGACCCCGTGACGCCAGGAAGTGACATCAGGAGGTCCGGACGTCAGACGGCGAGCGCCTGGGCACGGCGCTTCACCTCCGTGCCGCGATTCTCGCTGAGCGCCTGCGCGGGCGTGCCAGGCAGGGTCGGGTCGGGGGTGAAGAGCCACTCAAGCATCTCTGCGTCGGTGAAGCCGTCGTCCTTCAGGAGCGTCAGGGTCCCGGCGAGACCCTTGACCACCTTGTTGCCGTCGATGAAGGCGGCAGGCACCTGAAGCGCCCGGTTCTCACCGCGGCGCACGGCGATCAGCTGGCCCTCCTTGACCAGCTGCCGTACGCGTGTCACCTCGACATCGAGCATTTCCGCGATGTCGGGAAGGTGGAGCCAGGCGGGGACGAGAGCATCGATTTTTGCGTCAATCTCGGTCACAGGACAAGCGTGCCATCCCGGACTGACAGTCGGTAGCCGGACCCCTCGCGCGGCACCTCGCTGCCCCCTAGACAGCCGCCGCCTTCAGAGGGACGGACGGGTCTGCCGCGAGATCCGGATCCAGCCGCGCGCCGGACAGGATGAGCTTGCGCCCCTGCGCCAGGTCACGGGCCCTGCCCACGGCGAGCAGCGCGACCAGCGCACCCTCGCGCAGCCAGAGCACCGTCCAGGAGGCGGCCGCCGGATCACCCCGCCACACCATCGTCTCGGCGGCCTCGTGATGGCCCGCGTACTGCACAAAGCGGCCGAACTGCTCGGACCAGAAATACGGCACCGGGTCATAGACCTGCGGGGCCTCGCCCACGACATTGGCGGCCACCGTGCGCGGCCCCTGCAGGGCGTTGTCCCAGTGGTGCACGAGCAGCCGCTCGCCGTAGCGCGCGGACGGGAAGGAGGCGCAGTCCCCCACCGCGTACACATCGGGCAGTGAGGTGCGCAGATACTCGTCCGCGGTGATTGCTCCGTCCGGGCCGAGCTCGATGCCGGAGCCCGCGAGCCAGCCGGTGGCGGGGCGGGCGCCGATGCCGACGACCGCGGCCCCGGCCGGGAGCCGGCGGCCGTCCGCCAGGATCACCGTGCCCGGCTCGATGCCGGCCACGCGCGCGTGGGTGATCAGTTCGGCGCCGTACTCCGCGTACCAGTGGGCCATCGGAGCGGCGACCTCGGCGGGCAGGACGCCCGCGAGGGGGCGGTCGGCGGCCTCGACGACGATCACGGAGCAGCCCGCCTCCCGGGCCGCCGTCGTGAACTCCGCGCCGATCCAGCCCGCGCCGACGACCACGACGTCGTGCTGCTGCGCGAGTACGGGGCGCAGCCGCTCGGCGTCGTCGAGGGTGCGCAGCAGATGGACGCCGGGGACACCTCCGGCGCCGGGCAGGGTGATCGGCTCGGCGCCGCTGGCAATGACCAGGACGTCGTACGGGACGGGCCCCGCCTCGGTGTCCAGCTCATGCGCGACCGGGCGCACGCCGGTCACCTCGCAGCCCAGCCGCAGTTCGATGTCGAGCGCCTCGAAGTCGACCTCGAAGGCCGACCCCTCCGCCTTGCCGAGCAGGATCGCCTTGGAGAGCGGTGGTCTGTCGTACGGCTGGTGGGGCTCGGCGCCGATCAGGGTGACCGGTCCGGTGAAGCCCTGCTCGCGCAGCGCCACCGCGGTCTGCACGCCGGCCATTCCCGCGCCGACGACGACCACGCGGCGCCCACCCTGTGCTGTCTGCTGCTGCTCGCTCACCCTGCAACCTTAACGATCTGACGATCCGTCAGGAAGCCCGGATCCGCGACGCCGCTCACCCCGCACTCCCTTACTGCGCGTTGATGGCTGGGGTTAGGGTGGCCCCCGTAAGGCACTCGCGGGAGCCCGGACGCACCGGGCTGAGAGGGAGGCTGGCGGCCTCCGACCGTACGAACCTGATCCGGGTCATGCCGGCGAAGGGAGGGGCTGGACGCCCATGTCGCGTATTTCCGAAACGCGCGCTTCAGACGTCCTCGTCATCGGGGGCGGAATCATCGGCCTGGTCACGGCCTGGCGCGCGGCACAGCGCGGACTGCGGGTCGCCGTGGCCGATCCGGAGCCGGGCGGCGGGGCCGCGCAGGTCGCCGCGGGCATGCTCGCCGCCGTCACTGAGCTGCACTACGGCGAGCAGATGCTGCTCGGTCTCAATCTGGAGTCCGCCAGACGCTATCCCGCATTCGTCGCCGAGCTGGAGGAGGCGAGCGGGCAGCGCCTCGGCCACCGCGCCTGCGGGACACTCGCCGTCGCGCTGGATGCCGACGACCGCGCGCATCTGCGTGAACTGCACACCCTGCAACGGCAGTCCGGCCTGCAGTCGGAGTGGCTGACGGGCCGCGAATGCAGACGTCTCGAGCCGATGCTCGCACCCGGCGTGCGCGGGGGCCTGCGGGTGGACGGCGATCACCAGATCGATCCGCGACGGCTGGCGGCCGCGCTGCTGACCGCCTGCGAACGGGCCGGGGTGGTCTTCCACCGCGGCTGGGCGGAGCGGCTTTCCGTGGTACGGGACCGGGCCGCCGGGGCCGTACTGACGGACGGCGCCGAGCTCACCGCGGATCAGGTCGTCCTGGCGGGCGGCAGCCTCAGCGGCAGGCTCGGCGGCGTACCGGCGGACGTACTGCCTCCCGTACGGCCGGTGAAGGGCCAGGTCCTGCGGCTCACCGTGCCGCCCACGTACGCGCCCTTCCTCTCCCGGACCGTGCGGGCCGTGGTGCGCGGCAGCAACGTCTATCTGGTGCCGCGCGAGAACGGCGAACTGGTCGTGGGCGCGACCAGCGAGGAGCTCGGCTGGGACACCACGGTCACCGCGGGCGGCGTGTACGAGCTGCTGCGCGACGCGCACGAGCTGGTGCCCGGCATCACCGAGCTGCCGCTCACCGAGACCCGCGCGGGGCTGCGCCCCGCCTCCCCCGACAACGCCCCGCTGCTGGGTCCGACCGCGCTGCCCGGCCTGCATCTGGCCACCGGGCACTACCGCAACGGGGTGCTGCTGACCCCCGTGACCGGCGATGTGCTGGCCGAGCTGCTGGTCACCGGCGCGCTGCCGGACGAGGCCCGCGCCTTCACGCCACGCCGTTTCTCTCCCGTACCTCTGGAGCAGCCCGCATGAACGTCTCCGTGAACGGCGAGGCCCGCGAGCTCACCGCCGGAACCACCCTGGACACCCTGGTCGCGGCCCTCACCGCCGCTCCGTCCGGGGTCGCCGCCGCCGTCAACGAAGCGGTCGTCCCGCGCAGCCAGTGGTCGGGCACGCTGCTCGGCGACGGCGACCGCGTCGAGGTCCTCACCGCAGTGCAGGGAGGCTGATCAGCCATGGCCGACGACCGTCTCACCATCGGCGACACCGTCTTCAACTCCCGCCTGATCATGGGTACGGGCGGGGCACCGAGCCTCGACGTGCTCGAACGCTCCCTCGTCGCGAGCGGCACCGAGCTCACCACCGTCGCGATGCGCCGCCTCGACCCGACCGTCCAGGGCTCCGTGCTGTCCGTCCTGGAGAAGCTGAACATCCGCGTCCTGCCCAATACGGCGGGCTGCTTCACCGCGGGCGAGGCCGTGCTCACCGCCCGGCTCGCACGCGAGGCGCTCGGCACGGACTGGATCAAGCTGGAGGTCGTCGCGGACGAACGGACCCTGCTGCCCGATCCGATCGAGCTGCTCGACGCGGCCGAGACGCTGGTCGACGACGGCTTCACGGTGCTGCCGTACACCAATGACGATCCGGTGCTGGCCCGGAAGCTTCAGGACGTGGGCTGTGCGGCGATCATGCCGCTGGGCTCGCCGATCGGCTCCGGTCTGGGTATCCGCAATCCGCACAACTTCCAGCTGATCGTCGAGCACGCGCGCGTGCCGGTCGTGCTGGACGCGGGAGCGGGCACCGCGTCGGACGCGGCGCTGGCGATGGAGCTGGGCTGCGCGGCGGTGATGCTGGCGTCGGCGGTCACGCGGGCGCAGGAACCGGTGCTGATGGCGGAGGCGATGCGGCACGGGGTGGAGGCGGGCCGCCTCGCGTACCGGGCGGGGCGGATTCCGCGGCGCCACTTCGCGGAGGCGTCCTCGCCGCACGAGGGACGGGCTGCCCTGGACCCGGAACGCCCGGCGTTCTGACCGCTGGGCGGGGCGTTTCCGCCACGCCGCCCCTTCCCGAACCGGGCAAGCCCCCGGACCCCCGGTACGCCCTTCGGGCGTAGTCCTCAAACGCCGGACGGGCTGGAAAATCCAGCCCCGCCGGCGTTTGAGGCGCCAGGATCCGTAGCCGGAGCCCCCCGAAAAGGCCACCGCTGTCACAGCTCGGCTGCAGTACGGCCCCGGTCTCGCCCTGTGGCGTCGGGCCTGTCCGTGGTGACTCGTAGAATCTCCCGCGTGGATACGACCCTCAAGGACCCCCTCGTCGGGCAGGTGCTCGACGGCCGCTACCGCGTCGACGCGCGCGTCGCCGTTGGCGGTATGGCCACGGTCTACCGGGCGGTCGACACCCGACTCGACCGGGTGCTCGCGCTCAAGGTGATGCACCCCGCCCTCGCCACCGACGCCTCCTTCGTGGAGCGCTTCATCCGCGAGGCAAAGTCCGTGGCGCGCCTCGCCCACCCCAATGTGGTCGCCGTCTTCGACCAGGGCGCCGAGGGCGCGTACGTCTACCTCGCCATGGAGTACGTCGCGGGCTGCACGCTGCGCGACGTACTGCGCGAGCGCGGGGCGCTCCAGCCGCGGGCCGCGCTCGACATCCTGGAGCCCGTGCTGGCCGCCCTCGGCGCCGCGCACCGGGCCGGGTTCGTCCACCGGGACATGAAGCCGGAGAACGTGCTGATAGGAGACGACGGCCGGGTCAAGGTCGCCGACTTCGGTCTCGTACGGTCCGTCGGCTCGGTCACCAACACCACCGGCACCGTGCTGGGCACGGTCTCCTATCTCGCTCCCGAGCAGATCGAGTACGGCACGGCCGACACCCGCGCCGATGTGTACGCCTGCGGGGTCGTCCTCTACGAGATGCTGACCGGTGCCAAGCCGCATGCCGGAGACACCCCCGCCCAGGTGCTCTTCCAGCATCTGAACGAGGCGATGCCGGCGCCCTCCGCGCTCTTCCCCGGCCTCGCCGTCGAGCTCGACGGGCTGGTCGCGAGTGCCACCGCCCGCAACCCCGAGGTCCGTCCGTACGACGCGGTGGCGCTGCTGGCGCAGGTCCGCGAGGCCCGTGCGGCGCTCGGCGACGAGCAGCTGGACATGGTGCCGCCGGGTGCGCGGACCGAGGATCCGGCCGAGGACCGGGCGCAGAACGGGACGACCGGCGAGAGCGCGGGCGAGATCCGCTCCTCGTCCGAGGACCGTACGGATGTCATCCCGCGGGTGATCTCCCGCGAGGAACCACCGGTGGATCACACCGCCCGGCTGGTGATGCCGCCCCCGCAGCCGCCGCACCAGCCCGGGCCGCCCCGCCTGCTGGGCGTCCCGCGGCGCGGCATGGTCGCGATGCTGGTCGCCGTCCTGCTCGTGCTCGGCGTGGGCGCCGGCGTCTGGTACATCAACTCCGGGCAGTTCACCCGCGTACCGGCCCTCATCGGCAAGACCGAGAAGGACGCCAGGCAGCAGCTGAAGGGCGCCGGTCTCGGCGTGAAGAAGGTGCGGTACGACTTCAGCGAGACGGTCGAGCGCGGCACGGTGATCAACAGCGTCCCCGCGATCAATCAGCGTATCCGCGGCAACGACTCCGTGACGCTCATCGTCTCGCGCGGCCCGGAGATCGTCAGGGTCCCCGACGTCGAGAGCATGCCGCTCAAGAAGGCCGAGCAGGAGCTGCGGAAGGTCGGCCTGGCACCCGGTGTGATCACCAAGGCGTTCAGCGACGAGATCGAGCAGGGCTCGGTGATCAGTACGGACCCGGCGGCCGGCACCGGACGCAGCCCCGACTCCGCGGTCGCCCTCGTCGTCAGCCGGGGCGCCCCGGTCGATGTCCCGGATGTGACCGGCGACTCGGTGGAGGACGCCACCAGCGAGCTCGAAGGCGCCGGCTTCAAGGTCAAGGTCGCCTCCGAGCGGATCAACTCTCCTCAGGAGGCGGGCACCATCGCCGAGCAGTCCGCGACGGAGGGCGCTCAGCTGGCCCGCGGCGACACCATCACGCTCACGGTCTCCAAGGGCCCGCGCATGGTCGAGGTCCCCGATGTCGTGGGCGACAAGGCGGACGAGGCCACCGACAAGCTGAAGTCCGCGGGCTTCGAGGTCAAGGTGGAGAAGAGCTTCCCCTTCCTCGGCGACACCGTGGAGAGCCAGTCCGTCGCGGCGGGCGAACAGGCCCCCGAGGGCAGCACGATCACCATCAAGACCAAGGGACTGTAGTTCTGATGCGCAACCCCGTCGGCGGCCATGTCCCCGTGGCCGGCGGCCTCGCCACCACCGGTCTTGCCTACGCCCGTGAGCTGGAGGCCGAGTCGGTACAGGTCTTCGTGGCCAATCCGCGCGGCTGGGCGACGCCCGCCGGAAACCCGGCGCAGGACGAGAAGTTCCGGGCCGAGTGCGCCGCCGACGGGATCTCGGCGTACGTACACGCCCCCTATCTGATCAACTTCGGCTCGCACACCGAGGCGACCGCCGAGAAATCCGTGGAGTCGCTGCGGCACTCGCTGCGCCGGGGCCGGGAGATCGGCGCGCTGGGCGTGGTCGTGCACACCGGCTCGGCGACCGGGGGCAGGACCCGCGAGGTGGCACTGGCGCAGGTGCGGGAGCGGATGCTGCCGCTGCTCGACGAGCTGACACACGACGACGACCCGTTCCTGTTGCTGGAGTCGACGGCCGGCCAGGGCTTCTCGCTCTGTTCGAGGACCTGGGACTTCGGGCCGTACTTCGAGGCCCTCGACTCCCATCCGAAGCTGGGTGTCTGCCTGGACACCTGTCACGTCTTCGCGGCCGGGCACGATCTGGCGGGCCCGGACGGGATGGCGCAGACGCTGGATCTGCTGGTGGAGACGGTCGGCGAGGGCCGGCTCAAGCTGATCCACGCCAATGACTCCAAGGACGTGGTCGGCGCCCACAAGGACAGGCACGAGAACATCGGCGCAGGTCATATAGGCGAGGAACCGTTCGGGGAGCTGATGCGGCATCCGGCGACCGAGGGCGTACCGCTGATCATCGAGACGCCCGGTGGCAAGGAGGGGCACACGGCGGATGTGGCGCGGCTGAAGAAACTCCGCTGAGAGTTCTCCACAGAGGAATACCCCTGGGGGGTATACGGTTCTTGTTCAGCAGGAACCGCTGTCCGACATTGGGGGCACTTCATGCAGCACGACGCTCACACCGAGCACGCGCACCACACGCCCGAGGGGCACGGCAGGGTCAGCTGGACCATGGCCGCTCAGGCGACGCTCCACTGCCTCACCGGCTGCGCCATCGGCGAGGTGCTCGGCATGGTCATCGGCACCGCACTGAGCTGGGGAAACGTCCCGACGATGATCCTGGCGATCGTCCTGGCCTTCTTCTTCGGCTACTCGCTCACGCTGCGCGGCGTGCTGAGGGCCGGAGTCGACTTCAGAACCGCGGTCCGGGTCGCCCTCGCCGCCGACACGCTCTCCATCGCCGTGATGGAGCTGATCGACAACGGCGTGATCGTGCTCTGGCCGGGCGCCATGGACGCACACCTGGCCGACGTACTGTTCTGGGGCGTTCTCGCCATCTCGCTCGTCGTCGCCTTCGTGGTCACCACACCCGTGAACAGGTGGATGATCGGCCGCGGCAAGGGCCACGCGGTGGTGCACCAGTACCACCACTGACCGCGCCGGCCACCGGCCCGGCCACCAGGACTCAGAGCTCGGGGCCGTCCCCGGGCTCTTCCTGGTACGAGTAGCGCTGTTCCTGCCAGGGGTCGCCGAGATTGTGATAGCCGCGCTCCTCCCAGAAGCCGCGGCGGTCGGCGGTCATGTATTCCACGCCCCGGACCCACTTGGGCCCCTTCCAGGCGTACAGATGCGGCACGACAAGGCGGAGCGGGAAGCCGTGCTCGGCGGTGAGCAGTTCGCCGTCCTTGTGGGTCGCGAAGATCGTGCGCTCCGAGACGAAGTCGGCGAGCCGCATATTGGCGCTGAATCCGTACTCGGCCCAGACCATGACATGGGTGGCGTTGGCCGCCGGCGGGGCGAGTTCCACGACCGAACGGGCGGGGACACCGCCCCATTCGGCCCCCAGCATGCTGAACTTCGTCACGCAGTGCAGATCGGCGACGACCGTCGAGAACGGCAGGGCCGAGAACTCCTCGTGGTTCCAGCAGTGCTTGCCGCCGTCGGCCGTGGCGCCGAAAACCCTGAACTCCCAGCGGTCCGGCTTGAACTTGGGTACGGGCCCGTAGTGAGTGACCGGCCAGCCACGCTGCAGTCGCTGCCCCGGCGGAAGCTCGGACTCCTCTGATGCGCGGTATTCCCGGCTTTCCGGCTGACCCATGCCTTCAATGGTGACAGACGGGGAAGGGTGGTCATGACCAGGTCTGGCCCGATTCGGGCAACTCGTACTAAGCATGCACTTACTGGACGACCCCCGGCCACGGTGCGAAGATTCGCCCACCTGCCCAGTCACACGTGCGGAAGGAGCCTCTGCGATGCAGGGCGACCCCGAAGTCATCGAGTTTCTCAATGAGCAGCTGACCGCCGAATTGACGGCCATCAACCAGTACTTCCTGCACGCGAAGATGCAGGAGAACTTCGGCTGGACGAAGCTCGCCAAGTACACCCGGGCAGAGTCGTTCGACGAGATGAAGCACGCGGAAGTGCTCACCGACCGGATTCTCTTCCTCGATGGCCTGCCGAACTACCAGCGCCTCTTCCATGTGCGCGTGGGCCAGACGGTGACCGAGATGTTCCAGTCGGACCGGCAGGTCGAGGTGGAGGCGATCGACCGCCTCAAGCGCGGGATCGAGGTGATGCGCAGCAAGGGCGACATCACATCGGCGAACATCTTCGAGTCGATCCTGGCGGACGAGGAGCACCACATCGACTATCTCGACACGCAGCTGGAGCTGATCGAGAAGCTCGGTGAGCCGCTCTACATCGCGCAGCTGATCGAGCAGCCGGAGGGCTAGAACCTCGGATCAGGCCCCTCGAATCAGGCTGTCGCTTCGGATCAGGCCGCTTCGCCGAGCACGGTCTGGGGGCCGGTTCCGGGATCGGAGGCCATGACGGCCGCGCCGTCGCCCTGCTCCAGCAGCTCACGCCGCGGGCAGCTGCCCCGGCCAAGAATCCCCTGGATGCGGCGGACGCACGATCCACAGTCGGTACCGGCTTTGGATGCCGACGCTATCTGTCGGGGGGTGCAGGCACCGGCGTCCGCGTGTTCCTTGACCTGCTTCTCGGTGATGCCGAAGCACGAGCACACGTACACGCGGTTCACCTCCCGGACGGGATCGATGGGGCGGCGCCTTTCCCGATGATCGGTGAGGCTTACCTAACCTTAGCCGCAGAATCGGATGCGCAAAAGCCCCGAAATGACGGTGGGGCGTGGATCACATCGATCCGCGCCCCACCGTCGTTGATCCGTTACTACTGGTCGCGGTACATCTCGGCGACCAGGAAGGCCAGGTCCAGGGACTGGCTGCGGTTCAGTCGCGGGTCGCAGGCCGTCTCGTAGCGCTGGTGCAGATCGTCGACGAAGATCTCGTCGCCGCCGCCCACGCACTCGGTGACATCGTCACCGGTGAGCTCGACATGGATACCGCCGGGGTGCGTGCCGAGCGCCTTGTGGACCTCGAAGAAGCCCTTGACCTCGTCGAGCACGTCGTCGAAACGGCGGGTCTTGTGGCCGGAGGCGGCCTCGAAGGTGTTGCCGTGCATCGGGTCGGTCACCCAGGCCACGGTGGCACCGGAGGCGGTGACCTTCTCGACCAGCTCCGGGAGCTTGTCGCGGACCTTGTCGGCGCCCATGCGGACCACGAAGGTCAGCCGGCCGGGCTCGCGCTCCGGGTCGAGCTTGTCGATGTACTGCAGCGCCTCGTCGACCGTGGTCGTCGGGCCGAGCTTCACACCGATCGGGTTGCGGATCCGGGAGGCGAACTCGATGTGCGCCCCGTCCAGCTGGCGGGTGCGCTCACCGATCCAGACCATGTGGCCCGAGGTGTTGTACAGCCGGCCGGTCCGCGAGTCGGTGCGGGTCAGCGCACCCTCGTAGTCGAGCAGCAGCGCCTCGTGGGAGGCGTAGAACTCTACCGTGCGGAACTCCGCCGGGTCGGTGCCGCACGCCTTCATGAAGTTGAGCGCGTTGTCGATCTCCCGCGCGAGCTGCTCGTAGCGCTGCCCGGAGGGGGACGACTTCACGAAGTCCTGGTTCCAGGCATGCACCTGGCGCAGGTCGGCGTAGCCACCGGTGGTGAAGGCGCGCACCAGGTTGAGCGTCGCGGCGGAGGCGTTGTACATCCGCTTGAGGCGCTCGGGGTCCGGGACGCGGGCCGCCTCGGTGAAGTCGAAGCCGTTGACGGAGTCGCCCCGGTAGGTGGGGAGCGTCACGCCGTCGCGGGTCTCGGTCGGCTTGGAGCGCGGCTTGGAGTACTGGCCGGCGATACGGCCGACCTTCACCACAGGCACGGACGCGGCGTAGGTGAGCACCGCGCCCATCTGGAGCAGGGTCTTGAGCTTGTTACGGATGTGGTCGGCGGACACGGCGTCGAAGGCCTCGGCGCAGTCGCCGCCCTGAAGAAGGAACGCCTCGCCCTTGGCGACGGCTCCCATCCGGGCACGCAGCTGGTCGCACTCGCCCGCGAAGACGAGCGGCGGATACGACTCGAGGTCCGCGATCACATCGCGCAGAGCCTCGGCATCGGGGTACTCGGGCTGCTGCGCCGCGGGCAGGTCTCGCCAGGTGTTGCCACCGACAGCGGTGGTCTTAGCGTTCACGGTCACTCAGCCAACAGTACGGGGTCCGCGCCGGCATCCACGCCCCGGCCCAGTACGTGAGACGGCGGTCCATGCCGGCCCTACCGGTACCCGATGGCCGATATGTCCCCGGGCCGGCCCGTCCAGGGGGACCAGGGTTCGGGGCCGCGCTGCCGCGCCCGTCCGTTCCTCGGACGTACCGCGGCACCGCCCCGGGATGTGCGTTAAGGTCGGCGTCATGTTCGCGCACTCGATCCAGAACTGGTGGTGGACCGCACACCCGGCGGCCCACTGACTGATCGCGCGCAACAGGATCGCGAAGGCCGCCCGAGGGGCGGCCTTCAGTGTTTCCCGGGTCCCGGGGCAGCGGCCGTTCCTCACACTCGGAAGGAACACACCGGATGCTCATCAGCCGACTGCTGGACGACGACTGCCCGCCCTTCGCCCTGCTGCGCAGGCGCACGCCCGGCCATGACCACGACACCGTCGAGGTCCTGATCGGCGCCGTGCACGAGGTCGAGCGGCTCGCCGACCTCCCGGCCGGGGACCGCCCGTCCCTGGCCCTGGTCCCGTTCCGCCAGATCAGAGAACGCGGCTTCGACGTACGCGACGACGGCACGCCGCTGTCGGTGCTTGTCGCCGACGAGTCGTACGAACTGCCGCTCGCCGAAGTCCTGTCGACGCTTCCCGCCCACGACGTACAGGTCGAGGACGGGGCCTTCGACGTCGGCGACGAGGAGTACGCGGACATCGTCCGCCGGGTCATCGACGACGAGATCGGCCGCGGCGAGGGCGCGAACTTCGTCATCCGCCGCACCTATACCGGCCGCGTCCCCGGCTTCGGACGGGCCGACGCCCTCGCCCTCTTCCAGCGGCTGCTGGCCGGTGAGCGCGGCGCGTACTGGACCTTCGTCGTGCACACCGGCGAGCGCACCCTCGTCGGCGCCTCCCCCGAGGTACATGTCCGGATGAGCGGCGGCACCGTCGTGATGAACCCCATCAGCGGCACCTTCCGCCATCCGCCCGAGGGCCCCACTCCCGAGGCGCTGCTCTCCTTCCTGGCGGACCGCAAGGAGCGCGAGGAGCTCTCCATGGTCGTCGACGAGGAGCTGAAGATGATGTGCACCGTCGGCGACATGGGCGGCGTCGTCATCGGTCCCCGGCTCAAGGAGATGGCCCATCTCGCGCACACCGAGTACGAGTTGAGGGGCAAGAGCTCCCTGGATGTACGGGACGTACTGCGGGAGACCATGTTCGCGGCGACGGTGACAGGATCGCCGGTGCAGAACGCCTGCCGGGTCATCGAACGGCACGAGGTGGGCGGGCGCGGCTACTACGCGGGGGCTCTCGCGCTGATCGGCAGGAACGCGGGTGGCGGGCGGGAGGGACACGCCGGTGCGCAGACGCTCGACTCCCCTATCCTGATCCGTACGGCCGACATCGACGCCGAGGGCTTCCTGCGGGTGCCGGTCGGGGCGACGCTGGTCCGGCACTCCGACCCGGCGGGCGAGGTCGCCGAGACGCACGCCAAGGCGGCCGGTGTGCTCACCGCGCTGGGGGTGCGGCCGGGCCGGCCGCGGGAGGACGCGGAGCGCCCGCAGCTCGCCGACGACCCGCGGGTACGGGCCGCCCTCGACGCCCGCCGCGCCGACCTCGCGCCCTTCTGGCTGCGGATGCAGGAGCGCAGCGCCCGGCTGAGCGGCCATGCGCTGGTCGTCGACGGCGAGGACACCTTCACCGCGATGCTGGCGCATCTGCTGCGCTCCACCGGCCTGGAGGTGACGGTGCGTCGGTACGACGAGCCGGGCCTGCGGGAATCGGCTCTGTCGCACACGGGACCGGTGGTGCTGGGTCCGGGACCGGGCGATCCGGCCGACGCGGGCGATCCGAAGATGCGCTTCCTGCGCTCGCTCGCGGCGGATCTGCTGCGCGATCACCGCCACGGTCTGCTGGGCGTCTGCCTCGGCCATGAGCTGATGGCTGCCGAGCTCGGCCTGGAGATCGTACGCAAGGACGCGCCGTACCAGGGGGCGCAGGAGCGGATCGACTTCTTCGGACGGGAGGAGACGGTGGGCTTCTACAACAGCTTCACGGCGCGCTGCGACGACGCGTCGGCGGCGGAGCTGGAGGCGCACGGGGTCGAGGTGGCCCGCGATCCCCGCTCGGCGGAGGTGCACGCCTTGCGGGGCACAGGCTTCGCGGGCATCCAGTTCCACCCGGAGTCGGTACTGACGATGCGGGGGCCCGAGGTGATCCACGGCCTCCTCACCTCGACGACACGGGTGGGCCGGGCCTGATTTTCCCTTACCCGCCCTCCCCGAACTGGGGGGCGGAGCCCCAGTTCAGGGATGGGGGTACCTCCCACGGCCGCCAGGCCGTAGGAGGGCGGGACAGGGGAACAGCAACCGTCAGCCGAAGAAGACGCCGACCTCCTCGTACAGCTTCGGATCGACCGTCTTCAGCTTCGCCGTGGCCTCCGCGATCGGCACTCGCACGATGTCCGTGCCCTGCAGCGCGACCATCTTGCCGAAGTCCCCGTCCCGCACCGCGTCGATGACGTGCAGTCCGAAGCGGGTGGCCAGCCAGCGGTCGAAGGCGCTCGGGGTGCCGCCGCGCTGGACATGGCCGAGGACCGTGGTGCGGGCCTCCTTGCCCGTACGCCTCTCGATCTCCTTGGCCAGCCACTCGCCGACGCCGGAGAGCCGGACATGACCGAAGGAGTCGAGCGATCCGTCCTTGAGGACCGCCTCGCCGTCCTTGGGCATGGCGCCCTCGGCCACCACCACGATCGGGGCGTAACTGGCTCTGAAACGCGAGGTCACCCAGGCGCAGACCTGGTCGACGTCGAAGCGCTGCTCGGGGATGAGGATGACATTGGCGCCGCCGGCCAGACCGGAGTGCAGGGCGATCCAGCCCGCGTGGCGCCCCATCACCTCGACGACCAGGACGCGCATATGGGATTCGGCGGTGGTGTGCAGCCGGTCGATGGCCTCGGTGGCGATGCCGACCGCGGTGTCGAAGCCGAAGGTGTAGTCGGTGGCCGACAGGTCGTTGTCGATGGTCTTGGGCACGCCGACGCACTTGATGCCGTACTCCTCGTACAGGCGCGCGGCAACGCCGAGGGTGTCCTCGCCGCCGATCGCGATCAGCGCGTCCACCTCGTGCTTGGCGAGATTCTCCTTGATGCGGCGGACGCCGTTCTCCGACTTGAGAGGGTTGGTGCGCGAAGAGCCGAGGATGGTGCCGCCGCGGGGCAGGATGCCGCGTACGGCCGGGATGTCGAGCGTGACCGTGTCGCCCTCGACGGGTCCGCGCCAGCCGTCGCGATAGCCGACGAATTCGTACCCGTACTCCTGCACGCCCTTGCGGACGATGCCACGGATGACCGCATTCAGCCCGGGGCAGTCGCCGCCCCCGGTCAGTACTCCGACGCGCATGGAAACTTCCCTTCGCCTGGTGAGCCGTATGACCGCCACGCTAATGGTGATCCAGGTCACTACGGGATGGGACGAAAGGTCAATTCCTGTGCGTCATACGACGGTTGACGCCCAATTTTCACCCGATCGAGTCTCGTACGGGTAAGAGCCCACCGGATTACTCGTCGTCGAGGCCGCGCTCGATGGCGTACCGCACGAGCTCTACGCGATTGTGCAACTGGAGCTTGCCGAGCGTGTTCTGGACGTGGTTCTGGACAGTGCGGTGGGAGATGACCAGGCGCTCGGCGATCTGCTTGTACGAGAGCCCCTTGGCGACCAGCCGCAGCACCTCGGTCTCGCGCTCGGTCAGCTGCGGCGCCTTCGGCTCGTCGCCCCCCGGCCCGGGAGCGGGCTCGGAGGCGAGCCTGCGGTACTCGCCGAGTACCAGGCCCGCGAGGCCGGGTGTGAAGACCGGGTCGCCGACGGCGGTCCGCCGCACGGCGTCGGTCAGCTCCCCGGTACTGGCGGACTTGAGCAGATAGCCGGTGGCGCCGGACTTCACCGCTTCCAGTACGTCCGCGTGCTCCCCGCTCGCGGAGAGCACCAGGACCCGCAGAGCGGGGTGGGAGCCGAGGAGCTCCTTGCACACCTGAACCCCCGGCATCCCGGGCAGATTGAGGTCGAGTACGAGGACGTCGGGCACGACGGCCCTGGCGCGGCGCACGGCCTGGGGACCGTCACCGGCCGTCCCGACCACCGTGAAGCCGGCCGCGTCCAGGTCGCGGGCAACCGCGTCCCGCCACATCGGGTGGTCGTCGACGACCATCACCTTGATCGTCTGCTGATCCGTCATTTTCCTGCCTTCCCCCGTGGAACCCGTGCCCGTGCAGCCCGCGGGGCCCGTGGAACCTTCAGTTCGACCTCTGTGCCCTGGCCCGGGACCGAGATCAATTCGGCGGTGCCGCCGAGATCCCGCAGCCGCCCGCGGATCGAGAGGGCGACACCGAGCCGTCCCTCGCCCTCCGCCTGGGCGAGCCTGCCCTCCGGGATGCCCGGGCCGTCGTCCCGGACCGTCACGATCACCTCGTCCGGCCAGTCCTCGACCAGGATCCAGGCCTGGGCGTTGTCCCCCGCGTGCTTACGGACATTGTCCAGGGCGGCGCTGACAGCGGCGGCGAGCTCGGCCGCCGCGTTCGTCGGGAGCAGCACGGGCGCGCCCGGCTCCGCGAACGTCACCTTCGACCCGGCGTGCTGGGCGAGCAGCGACCGCAGGTCGTAGAGCTCCGGCTCGCCCGAGTCCCCGTCGTCCTCGACGGTGCGGACCACGGCGCCCAGCGAGGCGTCGTCGGAGGCGCGCATCGCGGGGACCAGGCCGCTGGAGACCAGGGTGCGCAGGGCGACCTCCTGCTCCCCCGCCATCCGGCCGAGCTCGGCGGCCTCGCCGCCCAGCGCCGTACCGCGCCGCTGCACCATGGCGAGCACCTGGAGCACGCTGTCGTGGATGTCGCGGGCCAGCCGCTCCCGCTCGCGGGTCGCCGCCTCGATCTCCAGGGCGCGGGCGAGGGTGCGCTCGGAGGCGCGGGCGACCTCGACGACATAGCCGATGGCGATGGAGGCGACCCAGACCAGCAGGACGTTGTGGAAGGTGTCCCGGCTGGGCTCGCCGCGCTCGATGATGTTGACGACGGCGACGAGTGAGGACGCGAAGCCCGCCCAGCGCCAGCCGCCCTTGATGGCGAAGGCCAGAACGGATCCGGCGGTCCATATCGTCGGCAGCGTCGGACCGTCCATGTGCTGCGCCTGGGCGTCGGCGAGCGGGGTGAGCAGAATGCCGGTCAGCGCGATGGTGAGATCGGCGCCGAGGAAGCGTTTGGTGCAGCGGCGGGCGTTGGCCACCTTGGGGAGCGTGAGCAGCGTCCAGACGGAGATCACCGCGAGGACGGCCACCGCCACCCAGGGGCGCTCGAACTTGTCCCGGGTGAAGATGGCGAGGAGCACCGCGTACGTCATGGTCAGTACGCGGTAGGCCGTCAGCGCACGCCACAGCGGCAGTTCGACCGACATCCGTACGACCCGCTGGCGCTTGGCCATGTTTCCCACCCCAGGACGGACGGCTCGGCTAGGCAGCCGGCCGGTCCGTCGTCTCTGCCGTGTCCGCCTTCGCGGCCGCCTTCGCCGCCTTCTCCGCCGCCGCCTTCTGCTCGGCGATCTGGCGCTTCGCAGCCGTCGCGTAGATGTCTACGTACTCCTGGCCGGAAAGCTTCATGATCTCGTACATGACCTCGTCGGTCACCGAGCGCAGGATGAAGCGGTCGCCCTCCATGCCGTGGTAGCGGCTGAAGTCGAGCGGCTTGCCGATCCTGATCCCCGGGCGCATCAGCTTGGGGACCACCTTGCCGGGCGGCTGGATCTTCTCCGTGTCGATCATCGCGACCGGGATGACCGGAGCGCCGGTGGCGAGCGCCACGCGCGCGATGCCGCCCGGCTTGCCGCGGTAGAGGCGGCCGTCCGGGGAGCGGGTGCCTTCCGGGTAGATGCCGAACAGGCCGCCGCCCGCGATGACATCGACTCCGGCCTTGATCGCCGCCTCACCGGCACCGCGCGCGCCCGAACGGTCCACCGGGAGCTGTCCGACGCCCTTGAAGAAGGCCGCGGTGAGCTTGCCCTTGATTCCGGGCGAGGTGAAGTACTCCGCCTTGGCGATGAAGGTGACCTTGCGGTCGAGCACCGCCGGGAGGAAGAACGAGTCCGAGAAGGACAGATGATTGCTCGCCAGGATCGCCGGTCCCTCGGCGGGAATGTTCTCAAGACCCTCCACCCAGGGCCTGAAGGCGAGCTTCAGCGAGCCTCCGATGGAGAACTTCATTGCGCCGTAGATCAACTCGGGTGCCTCCTGTTGTGCTGTCGAACAGACCTTAACCCGAGGTGGGCCCAGGGTCCCTGCGCTGGGGGGCTTACGCACCTGGTCGGTGTCGGTCCGGTCGCGTACGGTGAAGTACACCTTCAGACACTGACGAACAGGAGACCCTGGTGCCGGTCCTTCCTGGAGCCGAGCCGTACCGCCACGAAGGCGGAGAGGTCGGCGTCCTCCTCTGTCACGGATTCACCGGTTCCCCGCAGTCGTTGCGCCCCTGGGCCGAGTATCTGGCGGAGCGCGGTCTCACCGTGTCGCTGCCGCTGCTCCCCGGGCACGGCACGAGCTGGCAGGACATGCAGGTCACCGGCTGGCAGGACTGGTACGCGGAGGTGGACCGCGAGCTGCGGGTGCTGGTCGAGCGGTGCAGCCAGGTCTTCGTCTTCGGGCTCTCGATGGGCGGCGCGCTCACGCTGCGGCTCGCCGCGAAGCACGGGGACACGGTCAGCGGCATCGTCGTGGTCAACCCGGCGAACAAGGTCCACGGCCTGTCGGCGCACGCCCTGCCGGTCGCCCGCCACTTCGTGCGTACGACAAAGGGAGTGACGAGCGACATCGCCAAGGAGGGCTCCCTGGAGGTCGGGTACGACCGGGTGCCGCTGCACGCCGCGCACTCCCTGCGGAACTTCTTCCGGCTGGTCGACGGCGAGCTGCCGCAGGTCACCCAGCCGATGGTGCTGCTGCACAGCCCGCAGGACCATGTGGTGCCGCCGGCCGACTCGGCCCGCATCCTCAGCCGGGTCTCCTCCACGGACGTCACGGAGATCCTGCTGGAACAGAGCTACCACGTGGCGACGTTGGACCACGATGCGGAGCGGATTTTCGACGAGAGTTACGCGTTCATCGGCCGGCTCGCTCCGAGTGTCGGGAAGAAGGGGAGCACCACTGGTGGCTGAGCAGCACGACGCGGACCGCGAGCCGCAGCCCATCGACGAGGAGGCCGCCTGGGCGGCCATCGTCGCCGGGTACGGCGACGAGCCCACAGACCCGCCGGGCGCGAAGCCGTTCAAGTCGGTGGAGGACCTCGCGCTGCTCGCCGAGGGCGAAGTGAACGAGACCCCCAAGGACCGGGCGGCGCAGCCGGAGCCCGGCCCCGAGGAGGACCCCGACGCGGACAGGCCCGCGCTGGGCAGCTCGATCACCTTCGCACCGGGGGTCGGCGGACCGCGCGACTACCAGCTGACCGAGCCGAAGGACGACGGCCTCGAGGACGGCGACGACGACGAGGGCCACTTCGTGCCGCCGGAGCCGCCGCCGCTGCCGGAGGCCGATGTCACGGCCAAGTTCGCCTGGCTCGCGGTGGTCGGCGGCCCGGTGCTGATGCTCGTCGCGGTGCTCCTGCAGTGGGACATGACCTGGTGGCTGACGACGCTCTGCGTCGGCGGGTTCCTGGGCGGCTTTGCCACCCTGGTGGCCCGGATGTCGGGCGCCGACGACGAGGACGACGACCCGGGCCGCGGGGCAGTGGTCTGATTCGGGCGCTCGGGTGGGGCAGTGGTCTGATTCGGGCGCTCGGGTGGGGCAGTGGTCTGATTCGGGGCCCGGGTGGGGCAGTGGTCTGATTCCGGGTTCGGGCGGGCCACCGCTCAGGCCGCGGGCACCCGGAGCGCGGCCAGCACCGGAAGGTGGTCCGTCGCGGCCTCCAGGTCGTCCTGGGTGATGCCCGGGAGGCCCAGCGGCACGCCGCAGCCCAGCACTTCGACGCCCTCCGTCGCGAAGATCGCGTCGATCCGCTGGTGCGGGTCCCCGGGCGTCGATGTGTGCTCACCGCCCCAGGGGGCGACCGCCCAGCCGTCCTGCAGCTCCCCGGCAAGCCTGCGGAAGCTCCGCCCGCTGGGCCGGTCGTTGAGGTCACCCGCCGCGATCGCGTACGGCACGTCCATCGCCTTCAGCCGGTCGAGCAGCATCCCGGCCTGCGCGTAGCGCTCGTCGCTCCGCAGGCTCAGATGACAGCTGAGCAATCCGATCCGGGCGCCCCCGACGCGTACGACGGCGGTGGCGAAGCCGCGCCGGTGCAGGCCGGGGGTGCGCGGCAGCAGCACGTCCTGCGTACGCTCCACGGTCGCCCGCAGCGAACACATCAGCAACGGCCCGGTCGTGGTCGCGCCGCCGGTCAGCACGACGAGCTCGCTCTTGGCGGCGAGTCGGGCGGCGTGCTTGCGCCAGCGGAAGAACCGCGGGGCCTCCTGGATGAAGACCAGGTCGGGCTCACAGGCACGGATCACCCGGCTCAGCGCGTTCTCGTCGTCGCGCAGGGAGCGGATGTTGTAGCTGAGCACCCGGATCACGACCGAACCGTCCGGCTCGGTGCGGGGGTTGGGCAGCGCAGTGATCGCCATGCGGCTCACGATACGACGCCACGGGCCATCCACCGGGGCTCCGCCCCGCACCCCGTACGCCCTTCGGGCCTGCCCTCAATCGCCGGAACATCAGGCCCGTCCGGCGATTGAGGACAAGGAGCTCAGCCCTGCCGGGCCAGGTCCGCCGCGCCCACCAGGCCCGCCCGGCCGCCGAGTTGCGCCGCCAGCACCTGCGCGTGCGGCCGGTACCGGCCGCCGATCAGCCAGCGTCGGAAGGACTTGCGGATCGGATCCAGGACCAGCTCGCCCTCGTCCGAGACGCCGCCGCCCACGATGAACGCCGACGGGTCGAAGAGCGAGGCCAGATCGGCCAGACCCGCGCCTGCCCAGCGCGCCAGTTCGCGAAAGGAGTCGACCGCGACCGGGTCGCCCTGCCGGGCCGCCGCGCTGACGTGCTTGCCCTCGATGCCCTCGACCGTGCCGTCGCCCAGGGACAGGAGCACCTCGGCGTTCTCCGGGGTGGCGTTGGCGCGCTGTTTCGCGTACCGCACGAGGGCGCGCCCGGAGGCGTACTGCTCCCAGCAGCCCTGGCTGCCGCAGCCGCACTGCAGACCGTCGGGGACCACCCGGATGTGGCCGAACTCCGCGGCCACGCCGAAGCGTCCGCGGCGCAACTTGTTGCCGATGATGATGCCGCCGCCGAGCCCGGTGCCGAGGGTGATGCAGATGACGTCCTCGTGGCCCTGGCCCGCGCCGAAGCGGTACTCGCCCCAGGCCGCCGCGTTCGCGTCGTTCTCGACGACCACCGGGAGGCCGACGCGCTGCTCGACCTTGTCCTTCAGCGGCTCGTGCCGCCAGTGGATGTTCGGTGCGAACAGCACGGTGGCGCGCTTGTCGTCGACGTATCCGGCGGCGCCGATGCCGACGGCCTCGATGTCGTGCCCCTCGCCGGCTCCGGCCACGGCGGAGCAGATCGCGTCGACGATGCCTTGCGGGGTCGACGGGGTGGGCACCGTGTGCGTCTCGATGATGGTGCCCTCTTCGTCGACCACGCCGGCCGCGATCTTCGTGCCGCCGATGTCGACGCCGATGGTGAGTCCCATGTGTCCCTCAGTTTTCGGTCGAGCCCCGCTACGGCCAACCGTACCCGAGGGCGGGCACCCGCCTTGTCAGTCCAGGTCGATGTGCTCGCTTGCCCCGGGGCCCTCGTCGCGGGGGTCCGTGTCGTCCTCGGCGGCCGCCGTGCCCTTGGTTCCCCTCGGGTCGTACGGCCGCTGCGCCCAGCGTCGCTCATGACCCTCGACGGCCGATCGATACGCGGCGAGCAGCTCGCCGCCCGCAGCGGCGAGATGGTCGAAGACCTGTGGATTGCGCTCGATGACCGGCTCGACGGCCGCCTTCGCCTGGCTGACCAGCTGCTGTACGGCGCTCTGCGCGGCCATGCCGGGAAGGGAGGTCTGGAACGAGGTGACCTTGTCGGCGACCGCGTCGAACAGCTTGCGCAGCTCCTCCGCGGCGGAGCCGGGCGGCGGCCCGTAGTGGGCGCGGCGGCGGGCCTTCTCGGCCTCCAGGTCCTCGGCGCACGCCCTGGCCCAGGCGTCGTCGTCGACGGGACGCTCGGTGGCATCACTCATGGCGTACTCCTGCACAGCGGCGGTGGCGGAACTTCCGGTTCGTACGCTCGACGTTACCCGAATGGAGGCGGGGCGTTCAGCGTGCCCGCGGCCACAGCTCGGGGTCCGGAGTGAAGCGGACCCGCAGCACCTCGTCGGTGAGTCCGGCGCCCGACACGGTGCAGCGGCGCAGCACGGACGGCAGCGGAACGATCCTGCGGAACGGGCCCACGGTGAGCAGCAGTTCGTCCCCACGGCGGACAAGACCGACGTCCTCCTTGACGGCGCCGGGCAGCCGGAGCCCCCAGACGAGGACCCCGTCCTCCACTCGCCGGTCCTCGACCGGCTGCCAGGCGCTGCCCGCGCCCGCGGGTCCGGCGCCCGCGGAGCCGCGCAGCAGTGCGCCGAAGCCGTCGTCCGCGGCCGCGTCGTCCACCGCCCAGGGGTCGGCGGCCCGGCGCTCGCGGTCCCAGTCGAGTTCGACGGCGAGCCCGTCACCCGCGAAAAGGCCGCCGCCGGTGCCCGCCTGCTCAAAGGTGGTGCAGGACGAACCGGTGTCGAGAAGCATGAGGTCGTCGACGCCGCGCGGGTCCCGGCCGAGGTGGGACACCTCGCAGAGCGAGGCCCCCGGCACCCACAGCTCGTACCACTCACGCAGGCACTTCTCCTGCTGGGCGGAGAGGGTCGCGAGCCAGGTGTCGGGCGAGTCCCGCGGCAGGATCCGGTTCGGTACGAGGGTGTCGACCCGCAGTCCGTGCAGTGCGAGCCCGGGGCGGGCGGCGGACAGGGCGTCGGCGGCAGCGGGCGAGGGCTCGGCGACCACCCGCAGGGTCGTGTTGCTGGATTCGATCACCGTCTGGACAGCGGCCAGTTCGGCGTCCCAGCGGGCCGCGGTCTCGTACAGCCACTGCGCGGGCATCGGCACGCCGGCGAGCTGGGCGAGCATCGGGCGCAGCGCGCGGGCAACCTGCCGTTCCGGCGGCAGCAGCCGGCTCAGATAGCGCCGCAGCTGTTCGGGCAGGGCGAGCAGGGCGATGGTCTCGCGCAACGGCGGCATGTCGACGACGACCACGTCCCAGTCGCCGTCGGCGGCGTTCTTCAGGGCGCGCAGCAGCGCGTACTGGTCGCTGCCGGGAAGCTCGGTCAGCTCCTCGTCCTCCAGCCGGGCCGCGCCCAGCAGATCGAGCGCGGCGCCGCCGCGCTCCTGCAGAGCGAGCAGCTCGGCCCGGAAGTCGGCCGCGGCATCGATGCGCGCGGCCCACAGCCCGTCCGTGAGCTGTGCCGGATCACCGGGCCGGCCGGTGACGGGCGTGCCGAGGACGTCGCCGGGTTCGGCGGAGAGCAGCAGTGTGCGCCTGCCGCGCCCGGCCGCGGCGAGCGCGGTGGCAGCGGCGACGGTGGTACGGCCCGCGCCGCCGAGGCCGGTGACGAGGACCTTGCGCATCAGGCGGTGGGCCCGCTCTCGACGCGCTTCTTCAGACCGGCCAGGGCACGGTCGATGATGACCTTCTCGGCCTTGCGCTTGATCATGCCGAGCATGGGGATCTTGACGTCGACGGTCAGCTGGTAGGTGACCTCGGTGCGGTCGCCCCCGCCGACGGGGGCGAGGGTGTACGAGCCGTCGATGGCGCGCAGCATCTGTGACTTCACCAGTGTCCAGCTGACCTGGTTCTCGCCGTTCCAGGTGTACGCGAGGGTGTGGTCGTCCTTGATCGCGCCGGCGTCGAGCACCAGGCGGACCTGCTCGGCGCGGCCCTTGGTGTCGGTGGCGAGCACCTCGGCCTCCTTCACCTCACCCGTCCACTCCGGGTAGCGGGCGAAGTCGGAGATCACGCCCATCACGTCGGCCGGCGCCGCCTCGATCGTGATGCTCGAGCTGGTGTGTTCCGCCATCGCTGCGGCTCCTCAGAGTGCGGTACGGACCGGGGGTGGTGTGGTGTGCAGGCTATCGCGCCCCGGCTGGTCACCACTCCAGGGCCCGTGGGTCACCGTTCCTGGCCCGTGCGTCACCACTCCAGCGCCCAGGGGCGACCGGTCGACGCGAAATGGCCGACGTTCACGCACTCCGTCCGGCCGATGCGCATCCGCTGGGCGAGCGGCTGGTGGACATGGCCGAAAAGCGCGTATCTGGGGCGGATCCGGTGGATCGCGTCGAGCAGTGCGCTGCTGCCACGTTCGAAGCGGCGCGCGACCGTGTCGTACGTCAACTCGGGCACCTCCGGCGGGATGTGCGAGCAGAGCACATCGACGGCCCCGAGCGCCTCGACCTTGGCCGCGTACTCCTCGTCGGAGATCTCGTAGGGCGTGTTCATCGGGCTGCGCAGTCCGCCGCCGACGAAGCCGAAGACAAGGCCGCCGATTTCGACGCGCTCGCCGTCCAGAACGGTGGTGCCCGGGCGCGCGTACTCCGGCCAGAGGGACGGTATGTCGACATTGCCGTAGGTGGCGTACGTCGGAGTGGGGAAGGCCGCGAACAACTCGGCGTACTGGCGCCGTACGGCCGACTCGATCGCGCTCTCCCGGTCCATCCGGAGTTCGCCCCAGAGTCTGCGCCCCAGCTCACGGGCCTCGTCGAAGCGGCGGGCCGTGCGCAGCTCCACGATCAGGTCGGCGTTCTCGACACCGAAGAGGTCGGGGAAGATGCCGCGCGAGTGGTCGGCGTAGTCGAGAAAGAGGACGAGGTCGCCGAGGCAGATGAGCGCGTCGGCGCCGTCCCCCGCCATGGCGAGATCCTTGGCGTTGCCGTGCACGTCACTGACCACATTGACTCGCATGCCTCGCATGACGATCACCCTAGGACGACGGAGTTGCGGGTGGGTAGTAGGGGGGCGGACCAGCCGTTCTACCGGGGCGTCAGGGGTGTGGACTACTCTGCGCGAAGCGATGCCACACACATGTGACGCAGCGAACATCTGGCCGGAAACCCCTATCCGGAACCGAGTACTGGTGGGTAACGTCCGGGCAGTCCAGTCGTGCTCGCCCCCCACGAGCACCTGCCCGATCTTGGACCGCAGCCGGTGCATCACACAGAGCCGTGGCGCCGGCGCCTGATGAGGAGCAGCAGTCTTGCGCGAGTTCAGCCTTCCGGCCCTGTACGAGGTCCCTTCGGACGGCAATCTGACGGATCTGATCCGCCGCAATGCCGCTCAGCATCCTGATGTAGCCGTCATGGGCAGAAAGGTGGCGGGCGTCTGGACGGACGTCACCGCCAAGCAGTTCCTTGCGGAGGTGCGCGCCGCCGCCAAGGGCCTGATCGCCGCCGGCATTCAGCCCGGCGACCGGGTCGCCCTGATGTCGCGCACCCGTTACGAGTGGGTGCAGCTGGACTTCGCGATCTGGAGCGCGGGCGCAATCACCGTCCCGGTGTACGAGACCAGCTCGGCCGAGCAGGTCTCGTGGATCCTCGGCGACTCCGGCGCGGTCGCGGTGATCGTGGAGAGCGACGCGCACGCCGCAGCCGTGGATTCGGTACGGGACCGGCTTCCCGTTCTGCGCAGCGTCTGGCAGATCGACAAGGGCGCGGTCGACGAGCTGACCGCGGCCGGCGCCGAGGTCGGCGAAGAGACGGTCGACGCGCGCAGCGCCGCCGCCAAGGCGGACGACCCGGCGACGATCGTCTATACCTCGGGCACCACCGGCCGCCCCAAGGGCTGTGTGCTCACGCACCGCAGCTTCTTCGCGGAGTGCGGCAATCTCGTCGAGCGCCTCAAGCCGCTGTTCCGCACGGGCGAGAGCTCCGTTCTGCTCTTCCTCCCGGCCGCGCACGTCTTCGGCCGCATGGTCGCGCTCGCGCCGGCGATGGCGCCGATCAAGCTCGGCTGCGTTTCGGACATCAAGAACCTCACCGACGAGCTCGCTTCCTTCCGGCCGACACTGATCCTCGGTGTGCCGCGCGTCTTCGAGAAGGTCTACAACTCGGCGCGGGCGAAGGCCCAGGCGGACGGCAAGGGCAAGATCTTCGACAAGGCCACGGACACGGCGATCGCGTACAGCAAGGCGATCGGCACCCCCGCGGGCCCGTCGGTCGGTCTCAGGATCAAGCACAAGGTCTTCGACAGGCTCGTCTACAGCAAGCTCCGTGCGGTGCTGGGTGGGCGCGGCGAGTACGCGATCTCCGGCGGCGCTCCGCTGGGCGAGCGGCTCGGCCACTTCTTCCGCGGCATCGGCTTCACGGTGCTGGAGGGCTACGGCCTCACCGAGTCGTGTGCGGCGACCGCGTTCAACCCCTGGGACCGGCAGAAGATCGGCACGGTCGGTCAGCCGCTGCCGGGCTCGGTGGTACGGATCGCGGACGACGGCGAGGTGCTGCTGCACGGCGAGCATGTCTTCCAGGGGTACTGGAACAACGACGCCGCGACCGCGGAGGCGCTGGCCGACGGCTGGTTCCACACGGGCGACATCGGCACCCTGGACGAGGACGGCTACCTCGCGATCACCGGCCGCAAGAAGGAGATCCTGGTCACCGCGGGCGGCAAGAACGTCGCCCCCGCGGTGATCGAGGACCGCATCCGCGCGCACGCTCTGGTCGCGGAGTGCATGGTGGTGGGCGACGGGCGGCCCTTCGTGGGCGCGCTGGTCACCCTCGACGAGGAGTTCCTCGGACGCTGGGTCTCGGACCACGGCAAACCGGCCGGTTCGACGGCGGCTTCGCTGCGCGACGACGCGGATCTGCAGGCGGAGGTCCAGCGGGCGGTGGACGACGGCAATGCGGCCGTCTCCAAGGCGGAGTCGGTGCGGAAGTTCCGCATTCTTGGCTCCCAGTTCACTGAAGAGGCGGGACACATCACGCCGTCGCTGAAGCTGAAGCGCAATGTGGTGGCGAAGGATTTCGCCGATGAGATCGAGGCGATCTACCGGGGCTGAGTGCCGCCGCTGATCAGCCGCTGGGGTCCTCGGCCAGAATCCGGGTCATGTTCCGTTCGGCGAGAGCCGTGATGGTGACGAACGGATTGACCCCGATCGAGCCGGGGACCAGGGCGCCGTCGGTGACGTACAGCCCCGAATATCCCCTGGCACGGCCGTAGTTGTCGGTGGCCCGGCCCAGTACGCAGCCGCCCAGGGGGTGGTACGTGAAGTCGTCGGCGAAGGTCTTGTTGCCGCCGAAGAGGTCGTACCGGTAGATGGTGGCGTTCGCTCTGTTGAGGCGGTCGAAGAGGGATTTGGCCGCGTTGACGGAGGGCTGATTCTGCGACCGGGTCCAGTCGAGCTTTGCGGAGTCGGTCGCCCAGTCGTACGAGAAAGTCCCGCGCTCCGGGTTCTTGGTGATCGCCAGATAGAGGCTGATCCAGTGCTCGAACCCCATGGGCAGCGGCGCGATTTCCGCGAAGACGGGGTTCGTGGGGTTGGCCCAGTCGTCGATGCCCATGGTGGGCATGGTCGCCTGGTTCGCCCCGACGGTGTCCCAGATGTGGTTGGCGCGGCCGGTCATGACATTGCCGTTGTGGCCCCAGCCTTGGCCGACCTCGGCGCTGAGGTCGGGCAGCGTGCCCTTCTCCCGTGCGCGCAGCAGGAGTTCGGTGCTGCCGAGGCTGCCCGCGCCGAGGAAGAGCTGCCGGCAGCCGATCTCGTCGGTCCCGACGACCCGGCCCGAGGTGTCCGTGCGGTCGACGGTCAGGACATAGCCGCCGTCGGGTTCCCTTCGGATTCCTCTGACCCGGCTCATGGTCTGGATGGTGACGTGGCCGGTGCCGAGCGCGGCCGCGAGATAGGTCTTGTCGACGCTGCGCTTGCCGTGGTTGTTGCCGTAGATGACCTCGCCGGCGAGCGCCGACTTCGGGGCCTGTCCGGCGGCTTCGCGCTGCATATGGCCGAAGTCGTAGACGTTCGGCACGAAGACGGTCCGCAGGCCGGCGTTCTGGGCGTGCTTGCGGGAGATCCGCGAGAAGCGGTACCACTCGGTGGACTCGACCCAGGCCGGATCGATGGTGTTGACGCCGAGCATCCGGCGGGCCCGCGGGAAGTAGGTGTCGTACATCTCGGCGGCGTCGACCTGGGGCAGCACCTCGGAGAAGTACGTACGCAGCGGGGTCACCGCCATCCCGCCGTTGACCAGCGATCCGCCGCCGACGCCGCGTCCGACGTAGACGGACATGCCGGAGTAGCGGACCCGGTCGAGTACGCCGGGGTAGGGGCTGATGTTCTTGTTGACGACATCGAGCCAGAGGAAGGTGGCGAGCGGGGCCTCGGTACGGGTGCGGAACCACATGGAGCGCTGATCGGGGGCTCCGGTGCTGCAGAAGATCTTTCCGTCCGGGCCCGGGGTGTCCCAGAGCCGGCCCATCTCCAGTACGAGGGTGCGGACGCCCGCCTCGCCGAGGCGGAGGGCGGCGACGGCAGCGCCGTAGCCGGAGCCGATCACGACGGCGGGGGCGTAGTCGGCCGCGTTGGGCTCGACGGCGGCCGAGGTCTCCCCGGCGGCAGCCGGGGAGAGACCGATGCGGGTGAAGCCGAGCGCGGCCGCGGTCTGCAGGGCGGCGATGCCCAGCAGTTGACGGCGCGTCAGATTTGATGTCATGTCCGCAGCATGGGCGGAATTCGGTCTTGTGCCCATATCCCGTGCGGCTCAGAACTGACGCTCCATCAAAATATGGTTTACGCAGTTCAGCGATGTGTCCGGTGCGGGTTTACGCAGGTCAGGAAAATGTCTGGTTTCAGGCTGGTCAGAGCAGTGTGCGAAGCTTCTCGGCCAGCAGATCCCAGCGCCACTTCTCCTCGACCCACTCCCGGCCGCGCTCCCCCATCCGCCGCCGCAGCCCCGGGTCCTCGAGCAGAGCCACGATCCGCTCGGCCGACTCCTCGGCACTCCCGCCGCGGACCACCCAGCCCGTCTCCCCGTCGAGTACGGCGTCGGGGGCGCCGCCCGAGTCGCCCGCGACGACCGGGAGCCCGGTCGCCGATGCCTCCAGATACACGATTCCAAGACCCTCGACGTCGAGGCCGCCCCTTCGGGTGCGGCAGGGCATCGCGAATACGTCGCCCGCGCCGAAGTGCGCGGGCAGTTCCGCCCAGGGCACGGCGCCGGTGAAGCGCACGGATCCGGCGACGCCGCTCTCGTCGGCGAGCCTGCGCAGATCCTTCTCGTAGGGACCGCCGCCGACGATCAGGAGCACCGCGTCCGGCACCTTCGCGAGGATCGCGGGCATCGCCCGGATCAGCGTGTCCTGGCCCTTGCGCGGCACCAGCCGCGATACGCACACCACGACCGGCCGGCCCGCCAGCCCGAGCCGCTCGCGGACGGCGTCCCCGCCCGAGCCCGGGTGGAAGGTCTTCTCGTCGACACCGGGCGGGAGTTGGACCATGCGCCCGGCCGCGGCGGGGGTGAGCGCGGCGGCTATGCGCGAGCGGGTGTACTCACCGAGATAGGTGATCGTGTCCGTGCCCTCGCCGATCCGGCGCAGCAGCTGCCGGGACACGGGCAGCTGCGCCCAGCCGGCCTCGTGGCCGTGCGTGGTGGCCACCAGCCGCCGTGCACCGGCCTTGCGCAGGGCCGGGGCCATCAGACCGAGCGGGGCGGCCGCGCCGAACCACACGGATTCACAGCCGTGCTCGCGCAGCAGCTGGGTCGCCCTTCGGGTGACGCGGGGGGTCGGCAGCAGCATCGTCGTACGGTCCCGTACGACCGTGAACGGCTGCTCGGCGTCGAATGCGGCGGTCGCCTCGGCGCCCTCGCGGCCACGCTTCCAGGTGGAGGCGTAGACGACGAGCTGCTCCGGGTCCAGCCGTAGCGCCATGTTGTGCAGGAACGCCTGGATGCCGCCGGGCCTGGGCGGAAAGTCGTTGGTCACGATCAAGGTCTTGTGCATCGTCGCCGACAGTACCGAACGGCCCTGCCTCACCGCTCCCGCGCTGCCCTGCCCGGCATCATGGGGCCCCACAAATCAGACTGAAACAGGATGAGGTGCTCATGGCGGGCGGGAGCGGTGGCGGCACGGAGGGCGCGGGCGGCAGCGGCAGGGGCGGCACGCGGCTTCCCGTCGCGGTGTGGATCCTCACCAGAACGGCGCTGCTGCTCTGCGTCCTCAATGTGCTGCCATTCCTCGGCCTCGATGTCACCACCGACGTCTCTGTGATCTACGAGGGCTGGTACGAGGTGCTGAAGAACGGCACCTATCCGATGGACGACGTCGCCTGGCAGTACCCGCCCGCCGCCGCGCTCGCGATCCTCTCCCCCGCTCTGCTGCCCTTCCTCTCCTACGCCTCCGCCTTCTTCGCCCTCACCCTGCTCTGTGACGCGCTGGTCCTCGGACTGCTGCTGTACGCGGGCGGACGGCTCCGCGAGCGACGCACGCGAGGCCGCCGGGCGGCAGGCGGCGACGAAAGCCGCGCCGCCGCCGAGCGGGCGGAGAAGCGAGCAGAAGTCAAGGGCAAGTCGCTGCGGGGAGCGTGGGTGTGGGTCGCCGGTGTGCCGCTGCTCGGCCCGACCGCGTACGCCCGCTACGACCTGATGGTCACCGCCGTCGCCGTGGCCGCGCTGCTCGCAGGCGCACGCCATCCGCGCACACTGGGCGCGCTCGCGGCCTTCGGCGCGCTGCTGAAGGTCTGGCCGCTGCTGCTGCTCGCGGGGGTCCCGGGCGTGCGGGCGAACCGCCGCGCCTGGGCCACCGCGGCGGGCACGGCGGCAGCGGTCGCGGTTGCGCTCGTCGCGGCGATGCCGGGGGCGCTGGCCTTTGTCACCTTCCAGCGCGAGCGGGGCACCGAGATCGAGTCGCTGGGCGGGCTGGTCTTCCATGTGGCGCGACACCACGGCTGGCACGGTCAGGTGCTGCTGAACTACGGGTCGGTGGAGTTCGTGGGCCGCCATGTCACCCTCGTCTCCACGCTCTCCCTCGGCCTCGCCCTGCTCGCCCTCGGCTGGCTGGTGCTGTGGCGGTTGCGGGTGAAGAAGTTCGTGCCGAGCACGCTGTGCGACGCGGCGTTCACCGCGGTGCTGCTGTTCACCACGACGAGCCGGGTGATCAGCCCCCAGTACATGATCTGGCTGGTCGGTCTGGCCGGCGCCTGTCTGGTCTTCCGGGGCAGCCGGATGGCATGGCCCGCCTGGCTGGTGCTGGCCGCGACGGGAGTCTCGCTGCTGGAGTTCCCCGTCTGGTTCTCGCAGGTGGTGGCGAGCGACCCGCTGGGCGTGCTGCTGCTGTTCGTACGCAACGGCCTGCTCGTCGCTGCGACGCTGACGGCGTGCCTGCGGCTGTGGCGCCAGACGGTGACCGAGCCGGGCCGCCGCCGACTGCTGCCCGCCCAGGCGACCCGCGACAATGCGCTGACGGTCTCCTGACCCGGCGGCTCTTTGGCACGCAGCCATGGCAACGTGCTCAGCGCGCCAGCCGCTCGCGCAGATACTCCCGCCACCGCACCGTGAAGTCCCGCGGCGTCGTCCCCAGCACATCGGCCAGCGCCTTCTCGACCGCCCCCGCCCGCTGTTCGCCCGCCCCCACGGCCCGGTAGAACGCCGTCAGCTTCTCCTCGCCCCAGCGCGCGGCAATCAGCTCACAGGCCAGCCATCCTCCCTCGTACGCCCGCGCCAGCCTGTCCGCGTCCGACCCGAAGGCGAAGTCCGCGTCGGACGGCAGCGCGGCCGGCACCTCGCCGCGCCGGACCGCGCCCTGGAGTTCGGGGGCGGTCTGCCCGGCCGTGCGGCCCCTGCCGCGGTACGCGACCCAGTCCGCGAATCCCTCCGAGAGCCACATCGGGGTCGCCGCCGAGGTGTACGCGCGGGTGGCCACATGGGTGGTCTCATGGGTGAGGACGACGCTCCGGCCGAAGTCGCCGAGCACCCCGTACGCCTCAGGGTTGACGATCACCCGGTCCGCCGGCGCCGTCCCGGCCGCGCCCGTCTCGCCGGTCGTGACCGCCGCTATCCCCCGGTACCCGGCAGCGGGCGCGTCCAGCAGCTTCCCCATGGCGTCCAGGGAGGCGGGGACCAGGACGACGAGACGGCGCGCCCAGGCAGACGGCCAGGCGTCCGACACGGCGGGCACGGCCCGGTCGGCGGTCGCCGCGAGGGCTTTGAGTTGCTCGCCGCTCTGGCCGACGGCGAGGATCAGACTCCGCTCGCCCCGGACCACCCGCACATCACCCTGCTGCCAGAGCTGCTGGCCGCCCGTACGCGCGCGTTCAGCCGTGACATACCAGCGGCCGTCGCGCTCGGCGAGCTCCAGCGTGCGGGACGCGGTCACCGGGGCGGTGTCGTACCCCTGGATCCGGTAGCGCAGTTCGGCCTCGGCGACGGCTCGCGTGCCGTGCCGCTGCACCGTCCCCAGCCGGTACTCCCAGGAGCGCAGGGGCACATCCGCGAGGTTCCGGAACTCCTGGCGCTGCGCCGTACGCAGCCGCGCGGCCTCGGGCGCCAGCGCGGCCAGATAGGCGTTCTCGTCATGACCCAGGACGGCGGCCGCACGCCCGTCCAGGGTCCGCTGGATGTCCCGCACGCTCGTGTCGGACGCCTGGCCGGCCGTACAGCCGGACGCCAGCAGGGCGGCGGCGAGGATCAGCCCCGCCGCACGCCGTATCGCCCGGCGCCCTGTGCCGCGCCCCTGACCTGCCACATGGCCGATCGTACGGAACGCGGTGCGGAACAGTGCGCGGCGCGGAACGGTACGCCGCTCAGACGCGGGTGACCGAGGAGATCGGCATCATGCCGACCGGGTCGTAGCGCACTGCGGCGCCGGGGTAGGGGGCGTGCACGACCTGCCCGTTGCCCATGTACATCCCGATATGACTGGCATCGCTGCGGTACGCCACGAGGTCTCCCGGCCGCGCCTGCGACAGCGGGACCTGCCGGCCCGCGTACCGCTGCGCCTGCGAGGTGCGCGGCAGGCCGACACCCGCCTGTGCGTACGACCACTGGGTGAGCCCCGAACAGTCGAAGCCGGACGGCCCGTTGGCGCCCCACACATAGGGGCGGCCGACCACGCTGCGGGCCGCCCTCACCGCGGCGGCCGCCCGCGAGGAGGCGGGCGCGAGGCCGGAGAGCTCGGGCAGGGAGCCGCGGCCGGCGCGCGACACCCGGTCGAAGGCCTCACGGTCGGCGGCCGGCAGGGAGTTCAGCAGCCGCTGCGCCTGGGTGAGTTTGCGCTCGACGGTGCGCTTGTGGCGGGCCACGGCCGCCCGGCTGCGCTCCAGTTCGGCGAGGTCGCGGGAGGCCTCGGCCCGCTCCTGGCCGAGGCTGCGCTGCTCCCGCCGCAGATCCCGCAGCACGGCCGTCTGCCGCTCGCTGATGCGGTCCAGGGTCGCGGCCTTGTCCAGGTAGCTGTCCGGGTCCTCGGAGAGCAGCAGGGCGAGCGCGGGGTCCATGCCGCCCGACCGGTACTGCGCGCCGGCCACCGATCCGAGCGCTCCCCGCATCCGGTTGATGCGCTCCTGCCCGCGAGCCACGCTGTCCTGCACCTGCGTCACCTGCTCACGCAGCCGCTCGACGCGCTCACCGGCCTTGTTGAACTCCTCGGTGGCCTGCTCGGCCTCCTCGTAGAGCCGGTCGACCGTGGCCCGGGTGCTCTCCGCGGTGGTGCCCGGCTCGGCGCCCGCCGGTGCGGCCCCGAGCGCTGCGGCGGCCGTTGCCGCCGCGGCGGACAGGACGGTGACCCGGGCACTCTGAGTGAGGCCGGACTGTGAGAGCCGTCGATGGGACGTCACGAGCCGCGCTCCCTTCCGCTGTACGAGGGATGTTGCGCGGCAGACAGTAGCCGGGCGAACACGGAGCGGCCAAAGGCCGCGCCGGGCACGCAAAGTGACGCCCCGCCGGAGACCACAGGTCAATGGCGGGGCGTGACGTCAGCGACGGGTGCGGGAAATCGCCCGATTGGGCGTCAGATACGCACGCCGAACTGGAACGGCATGTTGCCGATCGACTCGTAGCGGACGCTGGCACCCGGCTTGGGGGCGTGCAGCACCTGGCCGTTGCCCGCATAGAGGCCGACGTGGTGCATGTCGCCGTAGAAGATGACCAGGTCGCCCTGCTGGAGCCCGCTCTGCGAGTAGATGCGGGTGCCGGCGTTGGCCTGCGACTGGGAGGTCCGGGGTATGGAGACGCCGGCCTGCCCGTACGCCCATGAGGTCAGCCCGGAGCAGTCGAAGGAGCTGGGGCCGGACGCGCCGTAGACGTACGGCGAGCCGATCTTGCTCTGGGCGGCGGCGAAGGCCGCGCCCGCGCGCTGCGAGGCGGGAACCGAGTTACCGAGGTCCGCACGCGAGTTGTCACGGTTTGCCCGGGACTCGTCGGCGGAGAGGGCGGCACGCTCCTTGGCGGTGAGCGTGTTGAGAAGCTTCTGCGCCGCGGCGAGCTTGCTCTGGACTTCCTTCTTCTTGGCGCCCAACTGCTTGCGCGTGTCGGCGAGGTCGCCGAGCTTGTCCTGGGCTTCCTTGCGCTGCTGCGCGAGGGTCCGCTGCTTGGCCTGGATCTCGGCGAGCGCCTCGGTCTGCTTGGCGCCCAGCTGGTCCAGCGCGGAGGCCTTGTCGAGGTACGTGTCCGGGTCGGAGGAGAGGAAGAGCTGCACAGCCGGGTCGATGCCGCCCGAGCGGTACTGGGCGCTCGCCACCGAACCGAGGCCGTCACGCAGGGTGTTGAGCTCGTCCTGGCCGCGGGCGACCTTGTCCTGAAGGGCGTCGACCTGCTTCTCGAGCTTCTGCTGCTGCTCCTTGGCCCCGTTGTACTTCTCGGTGGCCTTCTCCGCCTCTTCGTAGAGCTTGTCGACCTTCTCCTTGACCTCGCTCTTGCTCGGCTTCGGGTCGGCCTGGGCGGCCTGGGAGGTCAGGGCTACGGCCGCGGCGGCGGTCGCGGTGAGCACGGTCACACGGGTGCGGCTCGGCTGCTTGGGTCGACGGTGGGACGCCACGAAGGCGAGCTCCTTCTTCCTCGAGCCGCCTACCGGGCAAGTGGGGGGTTGAATCCCCGGCTCTGGGCATTCATCCCCTGGGGACAAAGGGGCTGAACTGCACAGATTCGGCGGTTCCTTCGCTGTTCGCCCCGGCTGGACGATCAACCGCGCGAAGGTTCGAGGCCTGACCCTAGTGACCTTCTTGTGATCAGTTCAAATCCTGATGAGAAAAATCTGGGTCACCGACTGCATTCTTTACCCACATCACACGCGTAGTAGTGGCCACTTGACACAACGTCCCGTCAACATCGGTCGAATTCGGGCATTGGGTGCGTGAGTTACTTAGATGCGTGAAAGCCGCTTCAGCAACAAGGCGGACGCGACGGGCCGGGCGCCCGCCTTCGCCACTCCGTCGGCGACCTCGCGGTCGGTGGACACCACCACCACCGGCCGGCCCGGCGGCTCCGCCCGTACGAGCTGACGGATCAGTTCGTCCGCCGTCACACCCGGCTTGGAGAACAGCACCCGCACTCCACGCGGTGGCGCGAGCAGCACCGGGGCCGCCAGCTCCGCTCCGTCGAAGACACAGGTGATCTCGGCGCCGGTCTGCGCGGCGAGCACCGAGAGTCCGCCCAGCAGCCGCAGCCGCTGCTTCTCCAACGGCATCGTCGGATAGCCGGTCTTGGTGACGTTGTAGCCGTCCACGACCAGATGCGCCTGCGGCAGCGCGAGCAGCTGGTCGAGCAGCGCCGGATCGGTCTCCGAAAGCGCGCGGGCCGCGATGTCCTTGGGTGACATCCGGCCGGGCTCGACCGCGTCGACCGTGTCGGCGGGATGGAGGGCGGCGGGCGGCAGGGCCAGCTCACGGCGCAGCCCCTGGGCCGCGTCCAGCACCGTGTCCAGCAGCAGCCGCAGCCGCATGTCCTCGATCGAGCGGCCCTCGCGGGCGGCCCGGCGGCTCGCCTCCACGGCGGCCTCCGCCTCGCCGAGGCGAGCCTTGAGCCGACGGGTCTCGCTCTCGGCGGCCGACACCTGGGCGGCAGCCTCCGATCTGATCGTGTCGATCTCGGCGTGCGTACGGCGCAGGGCGGCCTCGCCGCGCTTCACATCGCTCTGGGCGCTGCGCAGCTTGCGGCGCAGCGACTCGGCTTCCTTGCGAGCCGCCTCCAGCTCCGTGCGCAGCCGCTCGGTCTCGCTCTTGGTCTGCCCGCGGGCCTCGGTCAGCTCCTCGCGCAGCCGCTCCAGCTCGCGCCGCCCGGCCTCGTCGGCGCGCTCGGCGTCCGCCCGCTGGGCCTCCTCGCCCGCGGCGGCGACGAGTTTCACCCATCCGGTGGGACGCAGCACATAGGCGGCAGCCGCGACATCGACGGGATCGGCGGCCGCGGGCGGCGAACCGGCCTCCAGCGCAGCGGACAGCTCCGGCTGGGCCTGGCCGAGCCGCTCGGCGATGCGCTGCCGGAAGACCGGGTCGCTCTCCAGGGCCGCGGCCATCGCGTTGCCCGCGAACTTGGCCCGACGAGTCGGGGTGAATCGGGCGTACTGCCGCAGCTGGGCCGGAAGTTCGGAGACCGTCAGGCCGCCGAACGCATCCGAGACCAGCGCCACCACCCGGCGCCGTACGCCCTCCGGCAGCGGGCGGTCGAGCGCCTCGGCGGCGTCACCGGCCGCATCGGCCGGCTCAGCGCCGTGTGCAGGCTGCTCCACGATCCGTCACCCCACTACCCGTTCGGGCCGCTCCCTCAGGAGCCGGCGCCCGGCCTGTCCACCAGCTCGATCTGGTCCACCGCGTTGCACCAACGGCAGCGCACCGACTCGATGGTCTCACTGACCACCTCGCGCTCCTCGACCGTCGGCTCTCCGGCCAGGTCCAGATGGACGTACTCGACGACCTTCGAGGAGCGCGTGACGTCGAAGCGGGTGAGGTTGCCGCAGAGCGTGCAGCGCCAGCGGGTCTTGGCGGTCGGCAGGGGAACCGTCGTCATCGAGCCGTCCTCTTTCATGATGCGGGTGCGGGTGCCGCTGTGCGCCGTCGAACTGCGGGTGTACTGCCCGTAACCCTACGGCCTTGCCGGTACCCCGTGCCGCGGCGAGGCACCCTGTACCGTTCAGTCCCACTACGCCATGCTCTGTCCATGATCGGTTGGCGGGGCGCGGGCCTCCGGAGCGCGGTCCTGCGGGGCGCGCTCACCGGACCCGCGGTGACGTACGCAGTGATCGCCGTCTGCTGTGCGGTGTTCGTGATCAGCCCGGTCTCGGGCGTCAACCCGGTGTACGGCACCGGTGACGCGCTGCTGACCGCGCAGAGTCTGTACTTCCAGCGCTGGGGCGTGATCCCCGCCGAGCTGCTGAACAGCTCTCCCGACGCCCTCCTCACTCCCCTCACCGCTCTCTTCGTCCACGGCAGTTGGCTGCATCTGCTGGGCAACATGCTCTTCCTCTACGTCTTCGGGGCGATGGCCGAGGAGCGCATGGGGCAGCTGGAGTTCGCCCTGTTCTATCTGGGCTGCGGCTACCTTGCGCTGCTCGCCTACGCGGCGGCCAACGCCGACTCCGAGCAGACCCTGGTGGGAGCGTCCGGGGCGATCTCGGGCGTGCTCGGGGCGTTCCTGTACCTCTTCCCGAAGGCCCGGGTCACCAGTCTCTTCCCGTTCCTCTTCTTCCTGCCGCTGCGCTTCCCCGCATGGATCGTGCTGATCTTCTGGTTCGTACTGCAGGGGCTGGCGGCACGAGGGGCCGGCAGCGGTCCGGGGGTGGCGTATCTGACGCATCTGGTGGGGTTCGGGATCGGGTTCCTCTACGCCTGGGGGCGATTCCGGCGTACGGCCGCGGCGATTCCCGAGGGCAGTGAGACAGGAGGCTGACGCCGGGCGGCCCCGGGACCCCCAGTAGGCTTGAGGCCCAAGCAGCGGCCACCGAGGGAGAAAGCCAGCCGTGATCACCGCGATCGTGCTCATCAAGACCAGCGTGGACCGCATCCCTGAGATCGCCGAGTCGATCGCCGCGCTGGACAGCGTCAGCGAGGTCTTCTCCGTCACCGGCACCTACGACCTGATCGCCATGGTGCGGGTCGCGAAGCACGACGACCTCGCCGACGTCATTCCCGGCCGGATCAGCAAGATCCAGGGCGTGGAGGCGACGGACACGCATGTGGCGTTCCGTACCTACTCCCAGCACGACCTGGAGGCGGCCTTCGCCATCGGACTGGACGCGTAAGGCAACAAGCCCGCGCCACAAGGGCGCGGGCTCGTTCAGGGGCAGCGGCCCGGGTCAGACGGCCGGCACGCAGCGGCCGTCCTCCGTGTGGTAGGTCCACTTCGCGCCGTCCCGCACCAGCTCCTTCACCGCCCCCACAAAACGCTCCACGTGCTCGTCCGGCGTCCCCGCACCGAAGCTGACCCTGATCGCGTTCAGCGAGCGCTCACCCGGCTCGGCCTCCGGCGCGCCGCACTCGCCCGGGTCCTGCGGGTCGCTGCCGAGCAGCGTGCGCACCAGCGGGTGGGCGCAGAACAGACCGTCCCGGACGCCGATCCCGTACTCCGCCGAGAGCGCCGCCGCGAAGTGCGAGCTGTTCCAGCCCTCCACCACGAAGGAGATGACGCCGACCCTCGGTGCGTCGTCGCCGAAGAGGGAGAGGACCTTCACCTCGGGGACCTCCGCAAGCCCCTCCCGCACCTTCGTGATCAGGTGCTGCTCGCGCTCGACAAGCGACTCGAAGCCCGCCTCGACCAGCGCCTTGCAGGCGGACGCGATGGAGTAGACGCCGATCACGTTCGGCGATCCTGCCTCATGACGCGCGGCCGTGGTGTGCCACTCGACGTCCACACCGCCGTCCGTGCGCCGCGCCACCTTCCGCGAGGCGCCGCCGCCCGCCAGGTACGGCTCCGCGTCCTGCAGCCAGTCCGAGCGGCCCGCGAGCACGCCCGAGCCGAAGGGTGCGTACAGCTTGTGCCCGGAGAAGGCGATCCAGTCGACGTCCAGGTCCTGCACGGAGACCGGGTGGTGCGGCGCCAGCTGAGCCGCGTCCAGCACGATCCGCGCGCCGTGCGCATGCGCGACGGCCGCCAGCTCCTTCACCGGCCACAGCTCACCCGTCACATTGGACGCACCGGTCACGCAGACCAGCGCGGGGCCATAAGGGTCACGGTCGGCGAGCGCGCGCTCCAGCGTGGCGACGGCGTCCTCCGGCGTGCGCGGCGCGTTCAGGTACGTCACCCGCGCGTCCCGCCAGGGCAGCAGCGAGGCGTGGTGCTCGGTCTCGAAGACGAAGACCTGGCAGTCGGCGGGCACGGCCTGGGCCAGCAGGTTGAGGGAGTCCGTGGTCGAGCGGGTGAAGACCACCTGGTCGCCGGGCCGGCAGTCGAGGAACTCGGCGACCGTGACCCGGCTGTTCTCGAAGAGGTCGGTGGACAGCTGCGAGAGGTACCCGGCACCCCGGTGCACGCTGCCGTAGTACGGCGCGTACGCGGCCACGTCGTCCCACACCCGCTGCAGCGCCGGCGCGCTCGCGGCGTAGTCGAGGGCGGCGTAGGTGACCTCACCGCCGGTCACGAGCGGGACCGTCACATCGCGGCCGAGGACCGGCAGCGGCGCCGCGCAGGCGGGGTCGGCGGAGTCGGAAGCAGCAGAGGCTACGGAGGAAGCGGAGGCGGAGGCAACGGCGTTCGGGCGTGCGGACATGGCGGTATCTCCTGGCAGGACAAGGCTGGGGGTCCCCCGACGGAGTCAGGGGGAGGCTTCGTGAACCCGCGCATCGGCGCTCAACGGCCGCTCGGCACACGGGGGTTGCCTCGATCGCACGGCAACCGGCCGTACGGAGGCGTACTGAAGTCGGGGCGAGAAGCCCTACCGCATTCGCTTGCTCACGAGACTGCTCCCTTGAGGACCAGGACCCCAGGGTGTGCAGGGGTCCGCGCTTGCCGCAGACCTCGCTGCCCACGGCCTGGTCTTCACCCGGGGCACCCCGCCACGGACGGAGGGTTGCCGGACAGCGAGCCGGGGCCTTAATCGCTGTCACTCATGACCTTGAAGAGCATCCTGCCATACGACTCGCGGCGTGCAAGGCGAGGTCCAGTTCCTGAGACGGGAATCAGCACCACGCCTTGCCTCACGCCACACAGACCTCAGGTGTTACTGACTGCCACCCAGCGTTCGAGCGCCGCCCTGGCCGCACCCGAGTCGATCGACTGGGCGGCCCTGGCCATGCCCGCCGCAAGCTGCTCGTTCAGCGTGCCGTCCGTCGGCTCCAGCGCCGCCAGAGCCGCCGCCGAGTTCAGCAGCACCGCGTCCCGTACCGGCCCGGTCTCACCGCCCAGCAGCCGGCGCGCGACATCCGCGTTGTACGAGGCGTCGGCGCCCCGCAGCGCCTCCACCGGCACCAGGTCGATGCCGATGTCCCGCGGATCGAAAGCCTCCTCGCGCACCGCGCCGTCCCGTACCACCCACACCCGCGACGTCGCCGTCGTCGTCAGCTCGTCCAGACCGTCGTCACCGCGGAAGACCAGTGCCGAGGAGCCGCGCTCGGCCAGCACACCGGCCAGGATCGGCGCCATGCGCGCGTCCGCGACCCCGGTGGCCTGAGCCTTCACCTTCGCCGGATTGGTCAGCGGGCCAAGGAAGTTGAACGTGGTGCGGATGCCCAGCTCCTTGCGGGCGGCCGCCACATGCCGCAGCGCCGGGTGGAACTTCACGGCGAAGCAGAAGGTGATCCCCGCCTCGTCCGCGACCTCGACGACCCGCTGCGGGGTGAGTTCGAGATTGACGCCCAGCTTCTCCAGTACGTCCGATGCGCCGCTCGCCGACGACGCGGCACGATTGCCGTGCTTGACGACCTTCGCGCCCGTCCCCGCGACGACGATCGCGGACATCGTGGAGATGTTCACGGTTCTGGCGCCGTCGCCGCCGGTGCCGACGATGTCGACGCTGGGCCCGGGCACCTCGATCAGATTCGCGTGCGCGTACATGGTCCGTACGAGACCGGAGATCTCCTCGACGGTCTCGCCCTTGGCCCGCAGGGCCACCGCGAAGCCCGCGATCTGCGCGTTCGTCGCCTCGCCGCTGAGGATGCGGTCCATCGCCCACGCCGTGGCGTCGGCGCTCTGGTCGTGGTTCTCCAGGAGCGCGTTCAGCACGGCGGGCCAGGAGAGGTCCGCCACGCTGTCGCCGCCGCCACGGGTCACAACGTTCATGGTCCACTCCAGGGTCCACAGCCGAACAGGGATGCTCCCCACCCTATCCAGCCCCGGGGACAGCAAAGAGCCCCGTCCGGTGAATGGACGGGGCTCCAGCTGTGGCGACCGCTGCGCGCGGTCAGCTGGGATCAGTGGTGGCCGTGGCCGCTCGTGATCTCCTTGTACTCATCGGGCGTCGGCTTGGGAATGTGGGTCCCCTCGCCGTAGAACGACTTGCTGAGCCTCGCCCTGAGCTTCTGGGTGACGGGGACCTTGCGCTCGACACCGTTCTCGTCGACCGTCGGGCCGATCTCCAGGGGCCTCGGCTGCTCGTGCGCCGTCAGCGTGTACACCTGCTCCTGGTTGAGCGGCTCGTGGACCTCGACGAACTCACCGTGCGGCAGGCGCTTGATGATGCCGGACTCGCGTCCGTGCAGCACCTTCTCCCTGTCGCGACGCTGCAGACCCAGGCAGATCCGCTTGGTGATGACGAAGGCGACGACCGGTCCGACGAAGAAGCCGATCCGGGCGAACCAGGTGATGCTGTTGATCGACAGATGGAAGAAGACGGCGAACAGGTCGTTTCCACCTGCGATCAGCAGGACGACGTACCAGGTCAGCCATGCAACACCGAAGGCCGTACGGGTCGGGGCGTTGCGCGGGCGGTCCAGGATGTGGTGCTCCCGCTTGTCCCCGGTGACCCAGGACTCGACGAACGGGTAGACCGCGATCGTGGCCAGGACCAGCGGGAAGATCATCAGCGGGATGAAGACGCCCAGGGCGAGCGTGTGGCCCGCGAAGTTGATCTCCCAGCCGGGCATGGCCCGGATCAGACCCTCGGAGAAGCCCATGTACCAGTCCGGCTGAGCGCCGGTGGACACCTGGTCCGGACGGTACGGACCGAGCGCCCAGATCGGGTTGATCGAGGCGATCGCGGCGACGGCCGCGATCACACCGAAGACCAGGAAGAAGAAGCCTCCGGCCTTGGCCATGTAGACCGGCAGCAGCGGCATGCCGACGACGTTCTTGTTCGTCCGGCCGGGGCCCGCGAACTGCGTGTGCTTGTGGTAGAAGACCAGGATCAGATGGCCCACCAGCAGGCCCATCATGATGCCCGGCAGCAGCAGAACGTGGATCGAGTAGAACCGGCTCACGAAGTCCCCGCCGGGGAACTCCCCGCCGAAGAGGAAGAACGACATGTACGTGCCGACGATCGGCATGGACAGGATCGCGCCCTCCATGAACCGGACACCCGTACCGGAGAGCAGGTCGTCGGGGAGCGAGTAGCCGGTGAAGCCGGTGAACATGCCGAGCACCAGCAGCAGGAAGCCGAAGACCCAGTTGACCTCGCGCGGCTTGCGGAAGGCGCCCGTGAAGAAGACGCGCATCATGTGCACGATCATGCCCGCGACGAAGATCAGCGCCGCCCAGTGGTGGATCTGCCGGATGAGCAGGCCGCCGCGGACGTCGAAACTGATGTTCAGCGTCGAGGAGTACGCCTCGGACATCCGGATGCCCTGCATCGGGACGTACGAGCCCTCGTACACGACTTCGTTCATGCTCGGGTGGAAGAACAGCGTCAGATACACACCCGTGAGGATGATGATGATGAAGCTGTAGAGGCAGATCTCACCCAGCATGAAGGACCAGTGGTCCGGGAAGATCTTCCGCATATTGGACTTGGCGAGGGAATAGATCCCCAGCCGTCCGTCCGCCCAGTCGGCGACCCGCTCGCCCGCGGGTGCCTTGCGGTTCGTCTCTGTAGTACTCATCCGCGCTCCCAGAAGGACGGACCGACGGGCTCTTCGAAGTCGCCGAGCGCCTCAAGGTTGCCCTCAGCGTTCACGCCGATCCGCAGCTGCGGAAGCGGGTGACCGGCCGGGCCGAAGATGACGCGGGCGCCGTCGGAGAGGTCGAAGGTTGACTGGTGGCAGGGGCAGAGCACGTGATGCGTCTGCTGCTCGTACAGGCTGATCGGGCAGCCGACGTGGGTGCAGATCTTCGAGTACGCCACGATGCCCTCGTGCGACCACTCGAGCTCGCGCTTGTCCTTGATGTCCTCCGGCTGGAGCCGGACGATCATCAGGGCCGCCTTGGCGATCTCCTTCTGGAAATCGTGCGCGTCCTCCTCCAGGCCCTCGGGCTTGGCGAAGGTCAGCGAACCCACGATGACGTCCTCGGGACGCAGCGGCTCATTGGTGTTCATGTTGATGAGCTGCTTGCCCTTGGCCCACAGAGTGCTCCGGAGCTTCTTCTCGGGCAGCGGTCCCAGGTCGCGCAGCAGCACCACACCGGCGAGCGGCACCATGGCCAGCGCGCCGAACAGGGTGGTGCGGATCAGCTTGCGCCGGCCGATCGCGGACTCCTCGGCGCCCGCCGCGAAGTCCGCCAGCACCTTGGCCTTGACCTCGGCGGGGGCCGCGATGGGGTGGCGCTCGTCGGCGATCTCCACATCGGACATCAGGGTGCGGGCCCAGTGGACCGCGCCCGCGCCGATGCAGAAGAGGGCGACGCCGAGCGTCATGCCCAGCGAGAAGTTGAGCGCGCTCACATGGCCGATCGGCCAGATGAACACGATCTTGTCGACCGGGAAGGTGACGTACGAGGCGATGAAGGCGATCGTGGCCAGCATCGACAGCGTGAACAGGAAGGCGACCACGCGCTCGGAGCGCTTGGCGGCCCGCTCGTCGATGTCCTGGATGCGCGGCTTGTGGGCCGGCAGCCCCGGGTCGGCGAACGGGTCTTCGGCAGTCTCTACCGTGCCGTGCGCGGTGCCCTGCTCAACGGGCAGGTTCTCTTCTGGAATCTCTTGGCTACTCATGACTTCTTGGCCTTAGCGGTGTGGGCCGCGACCCAGACGGCAACTGCGATCAGTGAACCCAGCCCGAAGACCCAGCCGAACAGACCCTCGACCACGGGGCCGAGGCCGCCCAGCTTGAGACCACCGGGGCTCTCGGCCTCCGCACTGTTCACGGTCTGGAGGTACGCGATGATGTCCCGCTTCTGCTGCTCAGGCATCGTCGTGTCGGGGAAGGAGGGCATGTTCTGCGGGCCGGTCTGCATGGCCTCGTAGACATGCTTGGGCTCCACGTCCTCGAGGTTCGGGGCGTACTTGCCGTCCGTCAGCGCACCGCCCTCACCCGTGAAGTTGTGGCACTCGGCGCAGTTGGTGCGGAACAGGTCGCCACCCTTGGCGATGTCGGCACCCTCGGGGCTGTACTGCTTCTCGGTCGGCGCGATGGGGCCGGCGCCGAGGGAGGCGATGTACGCCGCGAGCTGGTCGATCTCACTCTGCGAGTAGATGACCTTCTTCTTCGGCACCTGGGCGCCGGGCTGCTGGGCCGGCATCCGGCCCGTGCCGACCTGGAAGTCGACTGCGGCGGAGCCCACGCCGACCAGGCTCGGGCCGTCAGAGGTTCCCTGACCGCCGGTTCCGTGGCAGCTGGCGCAGCCGACGGTGTAGAGCTTCTTGCCCTCCTGGATGGCGAGGGACTGGGCGGTTTCATCGGCCTGCGCCTTGTCCGCGGGTGCGAACGCGGCGTACAGCCCCCCAGTGGCCGCCAGCGCGAGGAGTAGGACGACGACCGCCGCCAACGGATGGCGTCGTCGTGCGGAGAGCTTTTTCACGGATTACCCCGGTGTCAGGATCTTCTGCGTCGATGCTTGCTGGATGTGTGTCGGGCCGGGCCCGACTACTTGATCATGTAGATCGTGGCGAAGAGGCCGATCCAGACGACATCGACGAAGTGCCAGTAGTAGGACACGACGATGGCGGCGGTTGCCTGCTCGTGGGTGAACCTTCTGGCCGCGTACGTCCTGCCGAGTACCAGCAGGAAGGCGATGAGGCCGCCCGTCACGTGCAGGCCGTGGAAGCCGGTGGTCAGGTAGAACACCGAGCCGTACGGGTCCGAGGACAGCGAGAGGCCGTCCTTCTTGACCAGCTCGGTGTACTCGAAGACCTGACCGCCGATGAAGATCGCACCCATCACGAAGGTGATCACGAACCAGGCGCGGAGCTTCTTCACATCGCCCCGCTCCGCGGCGAATACGCCGAGCTGGCAGGTGAGGGAGGAGAGCACCAGGATCGTGGTGTTCGTCGCCGAGAACGGGAAGTTCAGGGCCGAAGCCATTTCCTTCCAGTGCTCGGCGCCCGTCACCGATCGCAGGGTGAAGTACATCGCGAAGAGGGCCGCGAAGAACATCAGCTCGGAACTCAGCCAGATGATGGTTCCGACGCTGGTGAGGTTCGGTCGATTGACCGACGGGTGCGCGTGCCCGGTTTCTACTGTCGTTGCTGTCGCCACGACCGACATTATGTCGGTCGCTTATCCCGCCCTCACTCCGGGGGGTGCCGTTCGGTGTGTCAGTAGGCTGTGTCCAGCCCGAACGGCCCATCGAAGCAGTGTCCGAAGCGCTGTTGACAAGGAGTGGGACGGAGTAGCATCCGCGCATCGGTTCCTGATGCAGTGCCGCCGTCGATTCGGAGGAACAATGCAGTCGAGCGCCACGGTCCTGGTCTACAGCGACAACGCCCACACTCGCGAGCAGGTGCGGCTGGCCGCTGGACGCAGGCCGGCGCCCGATGTTCCCCCGGTCGAGTTCGTCGAATGCGCCACCCTCCCCGCGGTCCTGAAGCGGCTGGACGGGGGCGGCATCGACGCGTGCGTCCTGGACGGCGAGACGGTTCCCGCGGGCGGCATGGGCGTGTGCCGGCAGATCAAGGACGAGATCTTCAACTGCCCGCCGGTGCTGCTGCTGATCGGCCGCCCGCAGGACGCCTGGCTGGCCACCTGGAGCCGTGCCGAGGCCGCGGTGACGCTCCCGGTCGATCCGGTGGAGTTCGCCGACGCGCTGGCGGGCCTGCTGCGCGCCCGGCCGGCCATCAACTCCTGAGGCCGGGCCGCCCTCCCGGGCCCCTTCCTGAGGTTCTTTGAGCCCTGCCCGAGACGGCCCCGGACCGGCCCGAGCCGGGCCCGGGCCGTCAGACCTCGGGACGCAGCCGCGCCTCGTCCACGGAGCTGCTGCCGTCCCTGGTGTCGGCCACCAGGGCACTGCCACCGCGCCACCTGTCCCAGGACACGTTCCAGTCGCCGAAGCCGTTGCCGAACGGGTCCATCTCGGCGCCCAGGCTGTTGATGACCTTGACTATGTCGCCCTCACGGACGGTCTCGAAGAACCATGCGGCGTTGCCGGTGGACATCCCGGTGCAGCCGTGGCTGACGTTCGCGTACCCCTGCGAGCCGACGGACCAGGGCGCGGCGTGGACGTACTCACCGCTCCAGGTGACCCGCGTCGCGTAATACACGGGCAGGTCGTACGACTCCGAGCTGCCCGCCGCTATCCCGATGCTGGTACCGCGCATCCGTACGAAGTACTCCTTGCCGAGCACGACCTTGATTCCGTTGCGGGTGGAGAATCCGGGCTTGCCGGTGGTCACCGGAATGGTGTTGATCACTTCTCCGTTGCGCTTGACCGTCATCTGGTGCGCGCCCGCGTCGGTGATGGCCTCGATGCGGTCCCCGATGGTGATTTTCAGCTCCTTCGAGGGGCCGCCGTAGAGCTTGTCGGAGACCTTGACGCCCTGGAGGTTGCTGGTGGCCCTCAGGGTCGCGCCGGTGGGCCAGTACTCCTTCGGGCGGTAGTGCAGTTTCTTGTCGTCCACCCAGTACCAGGCGCCCTCCACGGAGGGGCTGGACTCCACCTTGAGGGCGCGTTCCACGACGGCCCTGGCCGCCTTGTCCTTGACCGGGAGGCTGAGCTCCGCGGTGATGGGCTGGCCGACGCCGTACGTGCCCGCCTTGGGGCCGAGGTTGACCGTCAGGAGCCGCTTGGCGGGGGAGGTCTCGAAGGTCAGCGTACGGACGCCCGGGGAGCCGTCCTCGTCCTCCGTGGAGACCTTGACGGTGTACTTCACACCGGCGGACAGCGGTGCGGTGGAGCGCCAGCGGGCGCCCTCGGCGTCGAGTTCGCCGGCCAGGTGGTGTCCCGAGTCGTCGGTGACCGTCACATCGGTGATCCGGCCGTCGTCGCCCGTGGCGACGACCTCGAGCGGCTTGTCGGGGTCCACCTTGGTGCTGTCGTCGGGCGTGTTGAAGGAGACCTGGTCCGCCGCGTCGAACGGCTTCGCGGCGAGCGGGTTGCTGTCGGAGTCCGAGCACGCAGCCGCGGCCGCGCCGAAGGACACGACCAGCAAGGTGCAGGTGAGGACGGTGCGTATGCGCGGCGTGTGGTTCATAAGCACACGCTATGAAGACCAGTTGACGGCGGCGCGCTGGGTGAGGCCAAACGGAGGGGCCCGGATCCCCCTCACGAGTGAAGGGATCCGGGCCCTGCCGTGTGTCGCTTGACGCGGCGCTGTGTTGATACGGGGGGCAACCCCCGGACCCTCAGCCGGAACTACTGGTTCTGGTTCTCGCCGCGGTAGTACTCGAATACCCAGCCGAACAGACCGACGAGGATGACCGGGAGCGAGAAGTACAGCAGCCACCAGCCGAAGACGACGCCCATGAAGGCCAGGGCACCGCCCACGGCCAGGGAGAGCGGCTGCCAGCTGTGCGGGGAAAAGAACCCCACCTCGCCGGCCTCGTCCGCCACGTCGGCGTCCTTGTTGTCCTGCGCCATGGCGTCCACTCGCCGGGCCGTGAAGGCCAGGTAGTAGCCGATCATGATGCTCAGGCCGAAGCCGAGGAAGAGCGCGGTGGTACCGGCAGGCTCCTTCGACCACACGCCATAGACGATCGCCATGGCGAGAATGAAGAAGCTCAGCCAGAGGAACATCTTGCCCTGGATCCTCACTTGCCCGCCTCCTTCTCACCAGCGATGACGCCGGCGCCGTGACCGACGTGCTCGAGGGCCGCGATCTCCGGGTGGTGCAGATCGAACGCCGGGGATTCGCTGCGGATCCGGGGCAGAGTGATGAAGTTGTGCCGCGGCGGCGGGCAGGACGTCGCCCATTCGAGCGAACGGCCGTAGCCCCACGGGTCGTCGACCTCGATCTTCTTGCCGTACTTGGCCGTCTTCCAGACGTTGTAGAGGAACGGCAGGATCGACAGACCGAGCACGAACGAGCTGATCGTGGAGATCGTGTTCAGCGCGGTGAAGCCGTCGGCGGCGAGGTAGTCCGCGTACCGACGCGGCATGCCCTCGGCGCCCAGCCAGTGCTGCACCAGGAACGTGCCGTGGAAGCCGATGAACAGCGTCCAGAAGGTGATCTTGCCCAGCCGCTCGTCCAGCATCTTGCCCGTGAACTTCGGCCACCAGAAGTGGAAGCCGGCGAACATCGCGAAGACCACGGTGCCGAAGACGACGTAGTGGAAGTGGGCGACGACGAAGTACGAGTCGGAGACGTGGAAGTCCATCGGGGGCGAGGCCAGGATGACGCCGGTCAGTCCACCGAAGGTGAAGGTGACCAGGAAGCCGATCGTCCAGAGCATCGGAGTCTCGAAGGACAGCGAGCCCTTCCACATGGTGCCGATCCAGTTGAAGAACTTTACACCGGTCGGTACCGCGATCAGGAAGGTCATGAAGGAGAAGAACGGCAACAGCACGCCGCCTGTGACGTACATGTGGTGTGCCCACACCGTCACGGACAGACCGGCGATCGCGATGGTCGCGCCCACCAGTCCGATGTAACCGAACATCGGCTTGCGGCTGAAGACGGGGATCACCTCGGAGACGATCCCGAAGAACGGCAAGGCGATGATGTACACCTCTGGATGGCCGAAGAACCAGAAGAGGTGTTGCCAGAGCAACGCGCCGCCGTTGGCCGCGTCGAACACATGGGCGCCGAACTTGCGGTCCGCCTCCAGCGCGAAGAGCGCGGCGGCCAGCACCGGGAAGGCGAGCAGGACCAGCACACCGGTCAGCAGCACGTTCCAGGTGAAGATCGGCATCCGGAACATCGTCATGCCGGGCGCGCGCATGCAGATGATCGTGGTGATGAAGTTGACCGAACCGAGGATCGTGCCGAAGCCGGAGAAGGCCAGACCCATGATCCACATGTCCGCGCCGACGCCCGGCGAACGGACCGCGTCCGACAGCGGGGAGTAGGCGAACCAGCCGAAGTCGGCCGCACCCTGCGGGGTGATGAAGCCGGCCACCGCGATGAGCGAGCCGAAGAGGTACAGCCAGTACGCGAACATGTTCAGCCGCGGGAACGCCACGTCGGGCGCGCCGATCTGCAGCGGCATGATCCAGTTCGCGAATCCGGCGAACAGCGGCGTCGCGAACATCAGCAGCATGATCGTGCCGTGCATCGTGAACGCCTGGTTGAACTGCTCGTTCGACATGATCTGCGTGCCGGGACGGGCCAGCTCGGCGCGCATGAAGAGCGCCATCAGACCGCCGATGCAGAAGAACGCGAACGACGTGACCAGGTACATCGTGCCGATGGTCTTGTGGTCAGTGGTGGTCATCCACTTCACGACCACGCTTCCCGGCTGCTTGCGCCGTACCGGCAGCTCGTTCGCGTACGAGTCGTCAGCTGCTTCGGCGGCACCCTGAGGTTCGTTGAGGATGCTCACAGTTTGTTCGTCTCCGAGTTCCGGGCCGGGTCGGTCTGCTCGATACCGGCCGGGATGTAGCCGGTCTGCCCCTTCTTCGCCAGCTCCGCGAGGTGCTGCTGGTAGCGCTCCGGGGAGACGACCTTGACGTTGAAGAGCATCCGGGAGTGGTCGACGCCGCAGAGCTCCGCGCACTTGCCGAGGAAGGTGCCCTCCTGGGTGGGCGTCACCTCGAACGAGTTGGTGTGCCCGGGGATGACGTCCTGCTTCATCAGGAAGGGGACAACCCAGAAGGAGTGGATGACGTCACGAGAGGTCAGGACGAACCGGACCTTCTCGCCCTTGGGCAGCCACAGCGTCGGGCCCGGGTTGCCGGTCTGGGGGTTGACGGTGCCGGGGATGCCTGCGTCGTAGACGCCGCCCGCGTTCGCCGGGAAGTCCTCTCGGAACCTGTCCGGAATCGCTTCCAGGTTTCCGTCGGTCTTGGCGTCGCCCTTTACGCCCGGCACGTCCTCGACGTAGTTGAAGCCCCAGCTCCACTGGTAGCCGACCACGTTGACCGTGTGGGCGGGCTTTTCGGCGAGGGACAGCAGCTTCGACTCATCACGCGCAGTGAAGTAGAAGAGCACCGAAACGATGATGAGCGGAACCACGGTGTACAGGGCCTCGATGGGCATGTTGTACCGGGTCTGCGGAGGTACCTCCACCTTGGTGCGGCTGCGCCGGTGGAAGATGACACTCCAGATGATCAGCCCCCATACCAGGATGCCCGTGACGAGCGCTGCCGCCCACGAGCCCTGCCAGAGGGAGAGGATCCGGGGAGCCTCCTCCGTTACCGGGGTGGGCATTCCCAGGCGGGGAAAGTCCTTGTATGTGCAACCAGAGGCGGTCGCCAGGACAACGCCCGCGGTCAGCACCTGGAGCAGCTTCCGCCGCATCGGGCGCCGCGACGAGCGGTCGGAGCCGTTGGGACTCACGTAGCGCCTTCCCGAGAGTCTCGGCCCGCGCGACGGGATGCGGCCGTCTCGCTGGTCGGTCGCCGGCCCTGACGCGGGCAGGGGTTTGGATGTTTATGCGGACCAAACCCTACTGGACGCTATTTGGGGTCGCGCGGGGAGGGTGCCCAACGCGCCGTCCGACACCCCGAAGGGATGGACTGCCCTGGTCATCGGCGCTGAATCCCGGCCTCCGGTGGGCATCTGACGACCCCTGGCCTACGCCTCCCGAGGAGTCGGCACAGAGGTACGGCGGTCTGCCCGCGCCCCGGCCACCGGGAGCGCGGGGGGTCCGCCCGCGAACCCTCCACCGGGGAGCGCGGGGCTCCACGGACGTGCTGACTCGGCGGGGTTAGCGTTGCAGCGTGCCCTACTTCGATGTCGCGTCCTCCGCTCCCCTGCACCCGGTGGCCCGGCAGGCCCTGCAGGCCTCCCTCGACGAAGGCTGGGCCGATCCCGCCCGGCTCTACCGCGAGGGGCGGCGCGCCAGGCTGCTGCTGGACGCCGCGCGGGAGGCTGCGGCGGAGGCCGTGGGCTGCCGTCCGGACGAGCTCGTCTTCACTCCTTCGGGGACGCGAGCGATTCACCTCGGAATTTCCGGCGTGCTCGCGGGGCGTCGGCGTGTCGGGCGCCATCTGGTGGTGTCCGCGGTCGAACACTCGGCGGTGCTGCATGCGGCGGGCACGCACGAGGCGGCCGACGGGGCGACGGTGACGGAGGTGCCGGTGAACCGGGCCGGGGCGGTGTCGGCTGCCGCGTACACCGCCGCCCTGCGGGACGACACCGCGCTGGCCTGTCTCCAGTCGGCCAACCACGAGGTGGGGACGGAACAGCCGGTGGCGGAGGTCGCCGAGGCGTGCGCGGCGGCGGGGGTGCCGTTGTTGGTGGACGCGGCGCAGTCGCTCGGGTGGGGGCCGGTGGCCGGTGACTGGTCGCTGCTCGCAGCGAGCGCGCACAAGTGGGGCGGGCCTGCCGGGGTGGGGCTGCTCGCCGTACGCAAGGGTGTCCGGTTCGCCGCCCAAGGCCCCGCCGACGAGCGGGAGTCGGGGCGGTCGGCCGGCTTCGAGAACATCCCGGCGATCGTGGCGGCGGCGGCGTCACTGCGGGCGGTACGGGCGGAGGCGGCGGACGAGGCGGTACGGCTGCGGGCCCTGGTGGACCGGATCCGCGCGCGGGTGCCGGAGCTGGTGCCGGACATCGAGGTGGTGGGCGATCCGGTGCGCCGACTCCCCCATCTCGTCACCTTCTCCTGTCTCTATGTCGACGGAGAGACAGTGCTGCACGAGCTGGACCGGGCGGGGTTCTCGGTCTCGTCGGGCTCCTCGTGTACGAGCAGCACGCTCACGCCGAGCCATGTACTGCGGGCGATGGGGGTGCTGAGCGAGGGGAATGTGCGGGTCTCGCTGCCGCTCGGCACGACGGAGGAGGACGTGGACGGCTTCCTGTCGGTCCTGCCGGGTGTGGTGTCGGCGGTCCGGGAACGCCTCGGCGCGCCTGTCCCGTCGGCCGGGACCGGGCAGACGGCGTCACTCGTGGTGGACGCGCTCGGCAAGCGGTGCCCGATCCCGGTGATCGAGCTGGCGAAGGTGATCGGGGACGTGCCGATCGGCGGCACGGTGACGGTGCTGTCGGACGACGGGGCGGCGCGGCTGGACATCCCGGCGTGGTGCGAGATGCGGGGGCAGGAGTATGTGGGGGAGGAGGGCGCGGCGGGGGGTGTGGCGTACATGGTGCGGCGGGTGGTGTGACATCCGCGCCGGGTTTGTGCCCCTCCCCGCCGCCTCCCGAACCATGGGCTCCGCCCCGGACCCCCGGACCCCCGAACGCCCTTCGGGCGCGGGGGGCCGGGGCCGGGCCCCGGTGTCAGTGCAGGTGGCGCTGGACTTCTGCCGACGCGTCGTGGCCGTACGCCTTCGTGAAGCGGTCCATGAAGTGCGCCCGCCGCAGCGTGTACTCCTGCGTGCCCAGCGTCTCGATCACCAGCGTCGCCAGCATGCAGCCGACCTGCGCCGCGCGCTCCAGGCTCACGCCCCACGACAGGCCCGACAGGAAGCCCGCGCGGAACGCGTCGCCGACGCCCGTCGGGTCGACCTTGGCCTCCTCCTCCGGCACGCCGACCTCGATCGGCTCCTGACCGGCGCACTCGATGCGGACACCGTTCGAGCCGAGCGTGGTGACCCGGTGGCCGACCCGCGCCAGGATCTCCGCGTCCGTCCAGCCCGTCTTGGACTCGATGAGCCCCTTCTCGTACTCGTTCGAGAAGAGGTAGGTCGCCCCGTCCAGCAGTATCCGGATCTCGTCGCCGTTCATGCGCGCGATCTGCTGCGAGAAGTCGGCCGCGAAGGGAATCGCGCGGGAGCGGCACTCCTCGGTGTGGCGGAGCATCGCCTCGGGGTCGTCCGCGCCGATCAGGACGAGGTCGAGCCCGCCGACCCGGTCGGCGACGGACTTCAGCTCGATGAGGCGGGCCTCGCTCATGGCGCCGGTGTAGAAGGAGCCGATCTGGTTGTGGTCGGCGTCCGTGGTGCAGACGAAGCGCGCGGTGTGCAGCACCTCCGAGATGCGTACGGACGCGGTGTCCACGCCGTGCCGGTCCAGCCACGCGCGGTACTCGTCGAAGTCGGATCCGGCCGCGCCGACCAGGATCGGCCCGCTGCCGAGTTGGCCCATGCCGAAGCAGATGTTGGCGCCGACACCGCCCCGGCGCACATCGAGGTTGTCGACCAGGAAGGAGAGGGAGACCGTGTGCAGTTGGTCCGCGACCAACTGGTCGGCGAAGCGGCCGGGGAAGGTCATGAGATGGTCGGTGGCGATGGAGCCGGTGACTGCGATTCGCACGGCGATGCGCTCCTGTGGCGGGGTGGGTTTGACAGTTCACGCTACCGGGTCGAGGGCCCCTCGCGAAGTGCGGAAACTACCCGATAGTAGGTCTTTTTCATGGTCGCCCACGTGCGTACGGTGCGGATATGACGAAGCCCATCACCCCCCGTGAGTCGCGAGAGTCCGAGATCAGTCTGGCCCAGCTGCGCGGTGACTGCGCACGAATGGCTCCGCACTGGGTGGTGCCCGCGGCGGCCGTGCCCGCGCCCGTGCCGCCGTCCCGCATCCATGGTGTCGTGGTCCCGGCCTCTTCCGCCCGGCTTCTCGACGCGATGGCCGAATACGGCGACTGAGTTCCGCTCGACGTTCCGCCCGACGGGGGGCGCATCAGGGAACCGTGCGCTCCCCCGCTCCGTCACATCCATGTCCCCGTACAACGGGGACATGAGACAAGGAGCGATGCGGTGAGCAGTACGGAGCGACCTCCCAACAGCGCGGACACCCCCCGCAGTCGGCGTTCCCCGCTCGTCGTCGCCTCAGTGGCGGCGGCGGTGCTGATCGCGGGTGGCGGTGGCGCGTATTTCGCGACGGCCGGCTTCGACAGCGACGGCGCGGAGGCCAAGAGCGGTGCGCCGGGCAAGGGCTCGAATCCGCCCCCGCTCGCCCTGGACGACCGCGGGGAGGGCTCGGGCCGCGGCGGCATCGCGCCGGGTGAGCCCGACCCCTCGGGCGGGGTCGTCTACCGGGCCGCGGGCAAGCTGCCGGACGGGCCGGACAAGGCCGCCGTCCACCGTGCGAAGGGTGCCGTCACGGCGGCCGAGGTGACGGCGCTGGCGAAGGCGCTCGAGGTGCCGGGCACCCCGCGGCTGACCGGCCAGGCCTGGAAGATCGGGGCGGACAAGGACGGCGCCGGCCCGCTGCTGCAGGTCAACAAGGAGGCGCCGGGTACCTGGACGTTCGCCAGGTTCGGGGCTTCGCCGGGCGGCGACAACTGCAAGAAGGTCGATGTCTGTCCGTCCCGTGCCGACTTGGGGACGACGGCTGGGAGCACGGCCCGCACCGCGCCGGTGAGCGAGGATGCCGCGAAGAAGGCCGCGTCGCCCGTGCTGAAGGCGCTCGGCCAGAGCGACGCGAAGCTGGACGCCCGCCAACTGATGGGCTCGGCACGGGTGGTGAACGCCGATCCGGTGGTCGGCGGCCTGCCGACGTACGGCTGGACGACCGGCATCCAGGTCGGCGCGGACGGTCAAGTGGTCGGCGGCAGCGGGCAGTTGAAGAAGCCCGTCAAGAGCGACGAGTATCCGGTGATCTCCGCCGAGGAGGCGCTGAAGCAGCTGAACAAGGACTCCACGGGCAGCGGCCCGATCGGTATCGGCGGCTGCGCCACGCCCGTGCCGCTGGAGGGCGAGCAGAAGCCCGACGCCCCGTGCACGCCGAAGGAGAAGGCGACCGGTCCCGAACAGCTGACGATCGGCAAGGCGGTCTTCGGACTGGCCGCGCAGTATGTCGGCGGGCAGCAGGCACTCGTACCGTCGTGGCTCTTCCAGGTGGAGCCGAAGGGCGGCGCCCAGCCGTTCACCATCGCGCAGCCCGCGGTGGCCCCGAAATTCCTGAAGGAGCCCACGCCGCCGGCACAGGACGTCAAGCCGACCGAGCCGCGGAAAGACCACGCGACGCCGTCCGACCGGCGCGTCCAGTCGTACACCGCGGACGGGCCGACCCTGACGGTGACGTTCTGGGGCGGGGTGTGCAGCGACTACGCGGCGACGGCGACGGAGAGCGCAGACACCGTGAAGGTCAAGATCACCGAGACGAACCCGGACCCGGATCGGGTCTGCATCGCCATCGCCAAGGAGCTGACGGAGAAGGTGACGCTGGCCAAGCCGCTGGGCGACCGGAAGGTCGTGGACGCGGAGACGGGTCAGGCCGTACCGCGGAGCTCGTCCCGCTGACCTGACACAGCACGGAACTGACACGGCACTGAACTGACACAGCACATGTACGAAGGCGGCGGCCCCGGTCTCGGGGGCGCCGCCTTCGTACGTGTCGTACCTGCCTCGAGCCTTAGCTGAAGGAGTCGCCGCAGGCGCAGGACCCGGTGGCGTTCGGGTTGTCGATCGTGAAGCCCTGCTTCTCGATCGTGTCCACGAAGTCGATCGACGCGCCGCCCAGGTACGGGGCGCTCATCCGGTCGGTCACGACCGTGACGCCGCCGAAGTCCTTGACGACATCGCCGTCGAGCGAACGCTCGTCGAAGAACAGCTGGTAGCGCAGGCCGGAGCAGCCGCCGGGCTGAACGGCGACGCGCAGCGCCAGGTCCTCCCGGCCTTCCTGCTCCAGCAGGGCCTTGACCTTGGCCGCGGCGGCGTCGGACAGGAGGATGCCGTCGTTCACGGTGGTGGTCTCGTCCGATACGGACATCTGCTTCTCTCCCGGGTTGTACGGAGACTGCTTGCCGACAATGCAACCGGCGTGGCCGCGGATTCATTCCGGACCGAGGGCTGACTTTCCCCTTCATGCTCGCACACCCGCTCTTCGGAGAGGACCGAGCTGTGGACGGCGGGTGTACGGCGGGGCGTACGGGGGGTGCGTCACATCGACGCTATGGACATCGTCAAAGTGACGTGAAGCAGTTATGATAGATAGCGTCAAATAGACGAGAAGTACCTCTGCAGAAGAGAAAGGGTGCGTGACGTGACCACCGCCCAAGCCCGCCCTGAGCTCGACGTCCAGCCGACGCCGCTCGCCCTGCTGCTGCTCGGCCGTGAGGCCGACCCCAGGAGCGAGCGCGGCGTGGAGTGCCCCGGCGACCTGCCGTCCCCGTCCGACCCGGACCTGGTGGAGCGCGCCCGCGCGGCCAAGGAGAAGCTCGGCGACAAGGTCTTCGTCCTGGGCCACCACTACCAGCGCGACGAGGTCATCCAGTTCGCCGACGTCACCGGCGACTCCTTCAAGCTGGCCAAGGACGCCGCGGCCCGGCCGGAGGCCGAGTACATCGTGTTCTGCGGTGTGCACTTCATGGCGGAGTCCGCCGACATTCTCACCTCCGACGACCAGAAGGTCGTGCTGCCGGACCTGGCGGCGGGCTGCTCGATGGCCGACATGGCGACGGCCGAGCAGGTCGCGGAGTGCTGGGACGTGCTGACCGACGCCGGCATAGCCGAGCAGGTCGTGCCCGTCTCGTACATGAACTCCTCGGCGGACATCAAGGCCTTCACCGGCAAGCACGGCGGGACGATCTGTACCTCGTCGAACGCGAAGCGCGCGCTGGACTGGGCTTTCGAGCAGGGCGAGAAGGTGCTCTTCCTGCCGGACCAGCACCTCGGGCGGAACACCGCGGTCCGCGACATGGGCATGTCCCTGGACGACTGCGTGCTCTACAACCCGCACAAGCCCAACGGCGGGCTGACCGTCGAGCAGCTGCGCGACGCGAAGATGATCCTCTGGCGCGGTCACTGCTCGGTGCACGGTCGGTTCTCGCTGGACTCGGTGAACGACGTACGCGAGCGGATCCCGGGCGTGAACGTCCTCGTCCACCCGGAGTGCAAGCACGAGGTCGTGTCCGCGGCGGACTACGTCGGCTCGACGGAGTACATCATCAAGACGCTGGAGGCGGCCCCGGCCGGCTCCAAGTGGGCCATCGGCACCGAGCTCAACCTGGTCCGCCGGGTCGCGAACGCGCACCCCGACAAGGAGATCGTCTTCCTCGACAAGACCGTCTGCTTCTGCTCGACCATGAACCGCATCGACCTGCCGCACCTGGTGTGGGCGCTGGAGTCGCTGGCGGAGGGGAATCTGGTGAACCGGATTCAGGTCGACAAGGAGACGGAGAGCTTCGCGAAGCTGGCGCTGGAGCGGATGCTGGCGCTGCCGTAGCGCGTCCGTCTGCCGGTAGTTCTGCGGTAAGGGGCACCCGCCATTGCGGGCGCCCCTTACTCAATACTCAATCCTTTGGACTCCGTCCTTGGACCTACTCCACCCGTGGACGAACCAGGCCCGATTCATACGCGATGACCACCAGCTGGGCGCGGTCCCGGGCGCCCAGTTTCGCCATCGCGCGGTTCACATGGGTCTTGACGGTCAGCGGGCTGACCGCGAGCTGCTCGGCGATCTCGTCGTTGGAGTGGCCACCGGCGACCAGGACGAGGACCTCGCGCTCGCGCCCGGTGAGCGCGCCGAGCCGCTCGGAGTACGCCTTGGAGTCCTGCCCGTCGTCCGAAGTGCCGCCCTGCGCGAGGAACTTGGCGATCAGGCCCTTGGTCGCCACCGGCGAGAGCAGCGCCTCACCCGCGGCTGCTATACGGATGGCGTTCAGCAGTTCGTCCGGTTCGGCGCCCTTGCCCAGAAAGCCCGACGCCCCGGCCCGCAGCGACTGCACCACGTACTCGTCCACCTCGAAGGTGGTCAGCATGACGACGCGTACCTGGGACAGCTCGGGGTCCGCGCTGATCAGGCGGGTCGCGGCGAGTCCGTCCGTACCGGGCATACGGATGTCCATCAGGACGACATCGGCCTTGGCCGAGCGGGCGAGGTCGACCGCCTCGGCGCCGTCCGCGGCCTCCGCGACGACCTCCATGTCGGGCTCGGAGTCCACCAGCACCCTGAACGCGCTGCGCAGCAGCGTCTGGTCGTCGGCAAGCAGCACCCTGATCGTCATCTGTCCTCCCCCGTACGCGTCTTGAGCGGCAGTATCGCCTGTACGCGGAAGCCGCCGCCGTAGCGGGGACCCGTGGTGAGGGTGCCGCCGAGTGCGGTGACGCGCTCGCGCATGCCCAGCAGACCGTGGCCGCCGCCGGCCGTCTGCCCCGTTGGCTGCGCGCCGTTGTCCAGCACGGTCACTTCCAGGGTCGGGCCGACCCGGATCACGCTCACCTCGGCCTTGGCATCGTGGCCCGCGTGCTTCTGCGCATTGGTCAGCGCCTCCTGGATGATCCGGTAGGCCGCGAGGTCGACGGCCGCCGGCAGCCTGATGCCCTCGTCGGCGCGGGCCACCTCGACCGGCAGACCTGCCTGCCGGAAGGTGATGACCAACTCGTCGAGGACTTCGAGGCCCGGGGCCGGCTCGGTCGGGGCCTCCGGGTCGCCGGACTGGCGCAGCAGGCCGACCGTGGCGCGCAGTTCGTTGAGGGCCGATCGGCTGGCCTCGCGCACATGGGCGAGGGCTTCCTTTGCCTGGTCGGGCCGCTTGTCCATGACATGGGCCGCCACGCCCGCCTGCACATTGACCAGGGCGATGTGGTGCGCGACCACATCGTGCAGATCGCGGGCGATCCGCAGCCGCTCCTCGGCGACCCGGCGGCGGGCCTCCTCCTCACGGGTGCGCTCGGCGCGCTCGGCCCGCTCGCGTATCGCGTCGACGAAGGCACGACGGCTGCGTACGGCATCGCCTGCGGCCGCCGCCATTCCGGTCCAGGCGAAGATGCCGAGGTTCTCCTGGGAGTACCAGGGAGCCGAGCCGAAGAACACCGCGGCACCGGTCAGCACCGCCATGGTGAGCAGGCCGACCCGCCAGGTGGTGGGCCGGTCGGTGCGGGAGGCGACCGTATAGAGCGCGATCACCGCGCTCATCGCGACCGGGGCGGGCGGGTCCCCGGTGACCAGTTCGGCGACGGAGACCACGCCGGTGAGGACGAGCACCGCCAGGGGGTTGCGGCGGCGGAAGACGAGCGCGCCCGCCGCCAGCACCATCAGCACCACACTGCGCAGCTCCGGGGTCCGGCTCCCGAACTCCGGACCGTGTGGCCCGTTCGGGTCCGCGAAGGAGCCGACGACCATGCAGATCAGCACGGCCGCCGCGAGCGCGCCGTCCAGCGCCGGCGGATACGCGCGGAGCCAGCGCTGGGTGCGGGCGAACCCGGTGGCGAGTGAGGTCACATCGAGCAACGGTACGGCGTGCCGCGAGAGCCGCGTACACGCGTGAGCACAGCAGTAGACGGCAGAACGCCCCGCTCCGGAACATCCGGGGCGGGGCGTTGTGTCTGTTGGAGTGCGGAGGTGAACCCGGTGCGAGTGCGGACGTCAGCCGGGGATGAGGCCGTCGTCCCTGAGCAGTGCCCGTACGTCCTCGAGAGTCGCGTCCGGAGCAGGGAGAATCAGCTCGGACGGCTCCAGGGAGTCGTCCGGAAGCGGCTCGCCGAGCTCCCGGACCTTCTCCAGGAGCGCGTGGAATGTCCGGCGGAAGCCCGGCCCGTCACCGCTCTCCATCTCGGCCAGCAGCTCGTCGTCGAGCTTGTTCAGCTCGGTGAGGTGGCTGTCCGCCAGCCTCAGCTGACCCTCCCCCATGATCCGAACGATCATGACGAGTCCCTACTGCTTGTCGCTGCCTGTCACTGCTTGTCGAACTTCGGGGCGTTCTGCTGCCCAGCCGAGTCCTGCTGGCCGCCGGAGCCGCCTTCGATGGACTGCTGCGAGGTCGAGCCGCCGGCGAGCTCGGCCTTCATCCGCTGCAGCTCCAGCTCTACATCTGTACCACCGGAGATGCGGTCCAGCTCGGCGGCGATGTCGTCCTTCGCCATCCCGGACTGGTCGTCGAGTGCGCCGGAGGCGAGCAGCTCGTCGATCGCGCCGGCCCGGGCCTGCAGCTGTGCGGTCTTGTCCTCGGCCCGCTGGATCGCCAGGCCGACGTCGCCCATCTCCTCGGAGATGCCGGAGAAGGCCTCGCCGATCCGGGTCTGCGCCTGGGCCGCGGTGTAGGTGGCCTTGATGGTCTCCTTCTTCGTACGGAAGGCGTCCACCTTGGCCTGCAGCCGCTGGGCCGCGAGGGTGAGCTTCTCCTCCTCGCCCTGCAGCGTCTGGTGCTGTGTTTCGAGGTCGGTGACCTGCTGCTGGAGCGCGGCGCGGCGGGACAGCGCCTCGCGCGCCAGGTCCTCACGGCCGAGCGCCAGCGCCTTGCGGCCCTGGTCCTCCAGCTTGGAGGACTGTCCCTGCAGCTGGTTCAGCTGCAGCTCGAGCCGCTTGCGGGAGGTCGCCACATCGGCGACTCCGCGGCGCACCTTCTGCAGCAGCTCCAGCTGCTTCTGGTACGAGTAATCGAGGGTTTCGCGCGGATCCTCGGCCCGGTCAAGGGCCTTGTTTGCCTTCGCGCGGAAGATCATCCCCATACGCTTCATGACACCGCTCATGGGCTTCGCGCGCCCCCTTCTGACGGACTCAGCTTCAGCACTCCAACAGAACCCACAGTACGGGCCCTGCATCCATTACCGCACTGTTCGAGCGCGGATGCGCTCATCCCCAAGGACGACTGACCACGGCCTCCGATCCGGCGCAAGGAGTAGGTGGCCGTCAGGGAAACCACGGGCAACGTCCACTGTGTCCGGCTTCCGGCCGGGTTCTGTCCTCTACAGACGCACGGCGTTGCGGGATCGTTCCCGGGCGGCGCCCCGTTCACCGCGCTCCACCCCGTACCCTTGGGCTTTGTGTTTGGTAGCCGTTCCAAAGAAGAGAAGTCCCCCACCGACAAGGTGCCGCTGGACCTCTCCAAGCAGCCCCGCAACCCCGAGGCGCCCAAGGGTCGCCCCACGCCGAAGCGCAGTGAGGCACAGACCCAGCGTCGCCGTGCCTCCAGCACGCCGGTCGACCGCAAGGAAGCCGCGAAGCGCCAGCGCGAGGCCCGCCGCTCGGACATGGCCAGGCAGCGCGAGGCGCTCGCCAGTGGTGACGAGCGGTATCTGCCCGCCCGCGACAAGGGACCGGTCCGCCGCTTCGTGCGCGACTTCGTGGACTCGCGCTTCTGCATCGCCGAGTTCTTCCTGCCGCTCGCGGTGGTGATCCTGGTCCTGAGCATGGTCCGGGTGGGCTCGCTGCAGAACATCGCGCTGCTGCTCTGGCTCGGCGTGATCGTCATGATCGTCGTCGACTCGATCGGCCTGGCGTTCCGCCTGAAGAAGCAGCTGAACGAGCGCTTCCCGAACGAGCCCAAGCGTGGTGCGGTCGCCTACGGCCTGATGCGTACGCTCCAGATGCGTCGCCTCCGTCTGCCGAAGCCGCAGGTCAAGCGCGGAGAGCGGCCCTGAGCACGAAGGTCTCCGGTTTCGGAGGTGCTTCGGCCGAATGGCTGGCCGGGCTCCGTGGGCTGCGTAACACCGTCCGCCAGGAGCTCGTCGCCCGCCAGCTCGACGAGCAGATAACCGCCCGCTATCCGGTAGGACAGCGGCTGCGGATACTCGACGTGGGGATGGGGCAGGGCACCCAGGCGCTGCGCCTGGCGCGGGCCGGGCACACGGTGACGGGCCTGGAGTCCGAACCCGACATGCTCCGGGTGGCCCGTGAGTCGCTCGCCACCGAGCCGGCCGGGATCCGGGAGCGGGTCCGGCTGATCGAAGGTGACGGCCGGGAAACCGGTGTGCACTTTCTGCCGGGCAGCTTCGACGTGGTGCTCTGCCACGGGGTGCTCATGTATGTCCCGGAGCCGGACGCGATGCTCGCCGGCCTGGCCAGGATGCTGGCGCCGGGCGGGCTGCTCTCCCTGCTCGTACGGAACGGGGACGCGCTGGCCATGCGGCCGGCGCTGGACGGGGACTGGGCGGGCGCACTGGCCGCCTTCGACTCGAACACGTACACCAACCGGCTCGGGCTGCCCGTGCGGGCCGACCGTCTCGATGCGCTGACGGCGACGCTGGCGGGTATCGCGGCGCCGCTGCACGCCTGGTACGGGGTGCGGGTCTTCACGGACAACGTGCCGGTGGAGTGCGAGCTGCCGGCCGCCGCGGAGCTGGAGCGGCTGCTGGCGGCGGAGGACCGTGCGGGGCGCACGGAGCCGTACCGGCGGGTGGCGGCGTTGCTGCATCTGTGCGGCGTACGCGGCTGAGCTGCGCAGCGGCTGGGCGCTGGACCCGGCCCCGGCTCAGGTGCGTTGGGGATTTTCGCGGCCTTGCCGAAGTGACAACCGCAGCCGCCGGTGCAGCCGCCGCCGGGAAATCCACCGAAAGAGCGAAACGAGAAGTCGTGCGCCATGCTGCAAGCCCGGGGAACCTGGCGGGCGCTGTACGCGCACTTCCGCCCGCACCGCTGGGTCGTCGCGCTCGGCGCCTGCCTCACCCTGGCCGGGCCTCGGGGGCCGACGCCCACCCACCCCGGCCGGCACGGCCAAGGGCACGGGGTCCCCTATCGCCGCGGAGCCCGTGTCGTGCAGGCCGGCCTCCCGCGTCGCGGACCCCGCGCCCCCTGCTGTCAGCCCTCCGCGTTCAAGCTCATCGGGCCGTAGATCTTCGCGCCGTCCTCCGACAGCACCACCTGGTCCGCGCCGCCCTCGAGCAAGTCCTTCCAGTACTCGCCGATCCAGGACTCCGCGTCACCTTGCGTCGTGAATTCCTCCGGCTGCACCGCCGGCTGGACCTCCGTGCCGTCGGACTTCTCGAAACGCCACGTCCATGCCATGTCCGCCTCCCACTCCCAGGGGCCACCAGCTGATCACTATCCTGCCCGCAGCGTATCCGGGCGCGCATCGCCCGCGGTGACGCGGGAGGATCAGAGGCGTGGAACTGACTCTGCTCGGCACCGGCGCGCCCGCCGGACTGCCCCGCTCCGACTGCCCGTGCGCCGTCTGCGCCACGGCCCGCGGGCCGTATGCGCGGGCGGCCACCGCGCTGCTCGTCGACGGGGCCCTGCTGCTCGACCTCACGCCCGGCGCCGCGCTCGCCGCCGCGCGGTCCGGGCATTCACTCGTCGGCGTACGGCAGGTGCTGCTGACGCATCCTCACGACGGGCCGGCCGTGGAACTGCCCGCCGGGCTGCCCACGGCCGGGCGGGTGCCGGACGGGCAGGAGCTGACGCTGATCAGCGGGCACCGGGTGCGGGCCATGCCGATGGACAACCCCGGTACCGGGTACGAGGTGACGTCGCCGGAGGGCGAGCGGCTGCTGTACATGCCGCCGGGCGCCGCGCCCGCGGGCCTCGCAGAGGGCCTCGCCGCGTACGAGATGGTCGTGGGCGATGTCGTCGGACGGCCGGACGCCATCGCCCGGCTGCGTGCCTCCGGCGCGATCGGCTCGACCACCGACATCGTCGCGGTGCACCTGGACCACGACGCTCCCGGCGGTCCCGAGCTCGCCCGCCGCCTCGCGGCCGCGGGCGCGCGGGCCGTGCCCGACGGGACGACGCTGATCGTCGGCGAGTACCACGCCGTACCCGATCTCCCCCGCCGCACCCTCGTCACCGGCGGCGCCCGCTCGGGCAAGTCGCTCGAGGCCGAGCGGCGCCTGGAGTCCTTCCCCGAGGTGCTGTACGTCGCGACGGGCGGCAGCCGGGACGGGGACGCCGAGTGGTCGGCCCGCGTCTCCCGGCACCGCGAGCGCCGGCCCGGCGCCTGGCGTACCACCGAGACCTGCGACCTCGTACCCCTCCTCGCCGAGGACGGGCCGCCGATGCTGATCGACTGTCTGTCCCTGTGGCTCACCGACGCGATGGACCGGGTGGGCGCCTGGGACGACGCCAAGTGGGCGGCGCACGGGGAGCGCGCACTGCACGAGCGGGTCGCCGAACTGGTCGAGGCCGTACGGCAGACCCAGCGCACCGTCGTCGCGGTGACCAATGAGGTGGGCTCCGGTGTCGTGCCCGCCACCGCGTCGGGCCGGCGCTTCCGCGACGAACTCGGCCGTCTCAACGCCGCCTTCGGCGAGGAGTGCGAGCATCTGCTCCTGGTCGTCGCCGGTCAGGCGCTCGTGCTGCGCGGCTGACGGGCGCTGCCCTGCCGGGACACCGCTGCCGGTACTGTTCGGCGAATGAGCAGGCTGAATCTCGACGACTTCTCCGATCTGATCGAGCGCCCCGACAGCGGCATGCGGCGTGACGCCGAGGAACGCCGGGAGCGGCTGATCGTCCCGCCCGGCTCCCTCGGCCGGCTCGACGAGCTGGGCGAGTGGCTCTCCGCCGCGCAGGCCTCCGTACCGGTCAAGGCGATCGAGCAGCCTCGGGTGGTGCTGTTCGCCGGTGATCACGGGGTCGCCGAACTGGGCGTCTCCGGCCGGGAGTCCGGCTCCGCGCACGAGCTGGTGCGGGCCACACTGGAGGGCGCGAGCCCCGTCGCGGTGCTGGCCCGCCGGATGGGCGTACCGGTGCGGATCGTCGACGCCTCTCTGGACTGCGGCCCCGAGCTGCTGCCCGAGGATGTCGTACGCCGCCGGGTGCGGCGCGGCAGCGGACGTATCGACGTCGAGGACGCGCTGACCGTGGCGGAGGCCGAGGCGGCCGTACGCCTGGGCATGGCCGTCGCCGACGAGGAGGCCGACTCCGGCACCGACCTGGTCGTGCTCGGCGATCTGAGCGTCGGCGGCACCACACCGGCCTCCACCCTGATCGCCGCCCTGTGCGGCACGGACGCCTCGGTGGTCACCGGCCGCGGCGGCGCGGGCATCGACGATCTGGCCTGGATGCGCAAGTGCGCGGCGATCCGTGACGCGCTGCGGCGGGCCCGGCCGGTGCTCGGCGATCAGCTGGAGCTGCTGGCGACGGTGGGCGGCGCGGATCTGGCCGCGACGACGGGCTTCCTGCTGCAGAGCGCCGTACGCCGGATGCCGGTGATCCTCGACGGGGTGGTCTCGGCGGCGTGTGCCCTGGTGGGGCAGCGTGCGGCGTTCCGGGCGCCGGACTGGTGGCTGGCGGGCCAGCTGAGCGGCGAACCGGCGCAGGCCAAGGCCCTGGACCGGATGGCGCTCAACCCCCTCCTCGATCACGGCGTCACTGTGGGCGAAGGAGCCGGGGCATTGCTCGCACTCCCCCTCGTGCAGGCTTCGGCCGCGCTCGCAGCCGAATTGCCGGAGCGTACCGAGCCGGTGGAGCCGGTGGAGGGCGACACGGACTGACGCGTTGGGTGCGGCCGCCACAGGCCGCCGCACCTCGCCCATCATGACGCGAGATGCCCCATATCATCGCGTTTCATGGGAGAGGTCCGTTTGTCCAGCGAAGAGGCCGGCCGGAGTACGAGCCGAAGCACCGTCCGCTCACGACGCAGCGCGGCATTCGCCGTCTGGTACCTGCGCGCGGTGACGTTCATCAACCTCCTGAGCGCTGTATGGGTCTCTTTCGGGCAGGATCTCCGGCGGCGCAACATCGATGACTTCTTTACGCCGTATCTGCTGACGGCGGGCTTCGCCTCCGGGGTCTTCACGCTCTTCCTGGCGATCACCATGCGCCGCCGCAAGCGGGCCGCCTGGATCCTCAACTCCGTACTGGCCGGGCTCTTTCTGCTGCTGTTCGTCCTGGCGCTCGCCGTCGACCCGGCCATCAGGGAGCACGCGCAGAACTGGACCTCGCTCGTCCTGACCGCCGCCTTCGTGCTCGCGCTGCTGCTCGGACGGCGGGAGTTCTACGCCAAGGGCGACCGCGCCAACCCCAAGCTGGCCACGGCCGTCGCGATCGGCGGGCTGCTGCTGACCTCGCTGCTCGCGGCCATACTCGTCACCGCCACCAACACATCGGCCGGCCACTCCACCTTCCTGGAGCGCTGGCGCTACGGCGTGATGCGGCTGGTGTCGCTCGCCGCCGACGACTCCGGCTTCACCGGGATCAGCACGCCCGGCTGGGTCAACGTCACCATCAACGTCCTGTCCACGCTGCTGCTGCTCGCCGTGCTGTACGCGGCCTTCCGCTCCCGCCGCGCGGTCGACCCGCTCACCGAGGACGACGAGGAGCGACTGCGCGTCCTGCTTCAGCGCCACGGCGACCGCGACTCGCTCGGCTACTTCGCGCTGCGCCGTGAGAAGAGCGTCGTGTGGTCGCCCACCGGGAAGGCCGCGGTCACCTACCGGGTGGTGGGAGGGGTCTCGCTCGCCTCCGGCGATCCGCTCGGCGACCCGGAGGCCTGGCCCGGCGCGATCGACCCGTGGCTCGCGGAGGCCCGCGAACACGGCTGGATCCCGGCCGTGATGGGGGCGAGCGAGGAGGCCGGCACGATCTATGCGCGCCACGGCCTGGACGCCCTGGAGCTCGGCGACGAAGCGATCGTCGAGACGGACGACTTCACCCTGGACGGGCGCGCGATGCGGACCGTGCGCCAGGCCTACAACCGGGTCAAACGGGCCGGCTACGAGGTACGGATCCGCCGCCACGAGGAGATCCCGCCCGAGGAGATGGACGTCCTGCTGGGGCGGGCCGACGACTGGCGCGACGGGGCCACCGAGCGCGGCTTCTCGATGGCGCTGGGGCGGCTCGGCGACCCCGGCGACGGCCGCTGCGTGATGCTCGAATGCACCGACGGCCAGGGCGGGTTACGGGCGGTGCTCAGCTTTGTGCCCTGGGGCCCCAAGGGGCTCTCGCTCGACCTGATGCGGCGTGACCGTGACTCCGAGAACGGCCTCATGGAGTTCATGGTCATCGAACTCCTGCAGCGCGCGAAGGAGATCGGGATCACGCAGGTCTCATTGAACTTCGCGATGTTCAGATCGGTCTTCGAACGTGGCTCGAAGCTCGGCGCCGGTCCGGTGCTGCGGCTGTGGCGCTCGCTCCTCAGCTTCTTCTCCCGCTGGTGGCAGATCGAGTCCCTCTACCGGGCCAACGCCAAGTACCGACCGATCTGGGAGCCGCGTTTCATGCTCTTCGAAAAGAGCGCCGACCTGCTGCGCATCGGTGTCGCCGCGGGCCGCGCCGAGGGATTCCTGGAGGCGCCCGGGCTGCCCAAGTGGCTGCACCGCAGACACCTGGAGACCAAGCGGTGAGCACGGTGAGCGCGCTCGCGCACCGTGAGTGGGGTCCGCTGTACGCGACCCTGCGGAGGGCGCTCGTCACCAAGAAGTGGCGGGCCCTTTCGATGACGCTCGGGGCGGTCTGCCTCACAGCGTTCTTCCAGCTGATCCAGAACCAGTCCTGGGGCTTCGGCCCGGTCCGCAACATCGGCTTCGTGAAGGCCGAGGATCCGCTCTGGGTCGCCCTGCTGCGCACCCCCCTCTCGCTGTTCGTACCGGCGCTGGATCTGCCGGTGTGGGGCGCGCTGGCGCAGATCCTGCTGGTGTTCGGAATCGCCGAGATCGCACTGGGCCGGTACCGGACGCTGGTGATCGCGTATCTGTCGACGCTGGCCGGTACGACGTACGCGCGGATCGGCATCTCGCTCGGCCCCGACTCCGTCTTCGGGCTGCCCGCGTCGGACGCCCTGATCGTCGACACCGGCCCCTCGGCGGCGGTCATCGGCCTCGCGGTCTTCGTCTGCTGGCGCCACGGGGCCTGGCTCACGGCGTCCCTCGTGATCGCGTCGATGATCGTCGAGGTGCTGGTGAAGAACAATCTGGCGGGCAAGGAGCATCTGGCGGCGATCGCCGCGGCGCTTGCCGTGATCGGGCTCTCGACGCTGCGCCGCCGGCGGCACCGGCTTCACCGTCGTCAGCCGTCGCGGGAGGCGGGCCGGTCGGGCGGCGGCTCGGACCCGGGTGCGTGGGACCCGGGCGCGTCAGGTCGGTCGGGCGCCCCGGGCCGGTCGGGCGTATCGGGTCGATCAGGCGCGTCAGGCACCTCGGGTCCATCGGGCGCGTCAGGCACCTCGGGTCCATCGGGCGCGTCAGGCACCTCGGGTCCATCGGGCGCGTCAGGCACCTCGGGTCGATCGGGCGCGCCGCCGATAAGGTCCTGAAATCTGCGCCGGGGCCGGTTCCAGCGGCGGTCGTGGTGGAACGAGCGCAGCCCCGCCTTGGCGCGGGCCTTGGGCCGGTTGCGGTAGAAGCGGCGGGCCCAGAATGAGCCGGGCCTGGCCAGCCGGACGGCCCCGACGATCGCCACGAATGGCAGCAGAACGCTGATCAGGGCCATCCGTGGCTTGCCCTTGAACATCGTGATGAGCACCAGCAGGAAGTTGACCGCCAGCGTGAGGATCAGCTGGGCGCGGTCCTGGCGCTCGCCGGGGGTCACTTCATTGACGCCGAGCGGCGAGAAGCCGCTGAGGACCAGCAGCGCCAGGGCCGCGGCGAGCACCACCACCTCCACGCTCTGACGGCCCTGCTCGGTCCAGTAGACGTCGTCGAGATGGAGGATCAGCGCGAACTCGTCGAGCACGAGGCCGGCGCCCATGCCGAAGATGACCGCGCAGACCGCCGCCGCGGCGCCGTACCGCCCACTGCCGACCGCCCCGAAGCCGCCGATGACGGTGAGGAAGATGCCGGGGACCACATGGTGGATGTGCATGCCGCCGGGCGTGACGTTCTTGAACGGCCCCCTGCCCGCCCTGATCAGCCGGGTGACCATACGGGTGATCAGGAAGGTAAGTACAAAGGAGGCCAGCGCGAGCAGCATGGGGAGCTTCCCCGGCTCGACGATGTTGCGGTAAAACCAGTGACCCATGCCACCCGCTCCCGATTCGCGCGTTATGCGCAACTTACCGTCAGTCGGGCCGGGCTACCCTTCGCCGGTGCTCCCACTGACCGGCATACGTTTCGCCTTCGGCACCCTGACCGTGCTCCCCGTCCGTGTGAAGCGCTGGGACCGGGACGCGGCACGCGCCGGAATGCTCAGCGCGCCGCTCGCCGGCCTGGTCGTCGGCCTGGCAGCGGCGGCAGCCGGCGGTGTGCTGACGCTGCTGGGCGCGGGCCCGCTGCTCGCCGCGGTCGCCACCGTCGCCGTCCCCGCCGCCCTCACCCGGGGCCTGCATCTGGACGGCCTCGCCGACACGGCCGACGGGCTCGGCAGCGGCAGGCCCGCCGAGGATGCGCTGCGGATCATGAAGCAGTCGGACATCGGTCCGTTCGGGGTCATCACGCTGCTGTTCGTACTGCTCGCCCAGGTCGCCGCGGTGGCCGGGCTGTACGACCGGGGCTGGGCCTACGGAGCGCTGGCCGCGGCGGTCTCGGGCGTGACCGCGCGCCTCGCCCTCACTCTCGCCTCGCGCACCGGCGTCCCCGCGGCCCGCCCGGAGGGCCTGGGCGCGGCGGTCGCGGAGACCGTTCCCGTACGCACATCTCTCGCCGTCGCCGCCCTGGTCACCGCGGGCTGCGCGGGGGCGGGCGCGCTGCTCGGCGGGCACGCGGCGGTGCACCACGCCCTGGCCGTGCCGGCCGGCCTGATTGCCGCCCAACTCCTGCTGCGCCACTGCGTACGCCGGTTCGGGGGCGTGACCGGCGACGTGTTCGGCGCGCTGGCCGAGACGGCGGCAACGGCTGCGCTGATCGCGCTGGCGCTCGGCCGGGTTTGATCTTTCCGTGACCTCTGGGCGGGCAACCGTGGGGGATCTTCACCGGTCGAACCGTCGTGATCAAACGCCACTTCCCCATCGTCGCAGCCGTTGCCGTGCCGCTGCTGCTGGCCACCGCCTGCTCGGGCGGGACCTCGGACAAGAAGCCGAAGTCGTCCCCGCACCCGGTGTTCTCGAAGCCGCTCGACGCTCAGCCATACGGAGCGGTCAGCCGGACCAGGGGGGCCGGCAGCGCGAGCTTCACCCAGACGATGACGTACGCCTCGAAGAAGGGCGACGCGGTCCTGACGACCACGGGCCGTCTCGACTTCACGGGCGTCCGGGGAGACGGCACGCGCGCGTGGACGATGCCGAAGGGCTTTCCCGCCGCGGCCCAGGACACCATGCTCGGTACCACCCTCGGAGACAGCCGGGGGCACCCGACCGCGCGGCTCGCCGTCGACGCGACGTACACCCGCTATCGCTCGGGCCGGTCGGCGTACTGGCTGCGGTACGCGCAAGGCGCCGCGGAGCCGTACAGGATGGGCGACTCGATCACCAGCCTGCGCGGAGTCGAGGCACCCATCGGCGGAACGCTGCTGGACTCCCTCTCGATGGTTCAGGGCGTGAAGGCGAGCAACGCCGCCGACGGTGGCCGCAGTTACACGGGATCACTGTCACCCGACGAGGCCGGAAGGCTCCTTTTCCCCGACGACATCAGGGACGAACTGCGCTACGGCCTCGATGCGCCCTCAGGCGTCGGCACTCCCCTGCCGTTCACCCTGACAGTGGACAGCAAGGGCCGGATCACCCATGCGACGGCCGACCTCTCGCGCCTGCTGAAGGGAAAGAACAGCGCCCTCGGCGGCGTGACCGCGATCCGCTCCGAACTCACGCTCACCGGCTACGGCGCGTCGAAGCCGGTCCTGCCCGCGTCCTCGGAGCCCATCCTCGATGCGGGCAAGACGGTGAAGTACATCCATCAGACCAAGCCCGGTCAGTGCATCGACTTCAACACGGGCATCGCGAGTGAGCGGCTGGTCGCCGTGGTTCCCTGCACGAATCCGCACGACGCGCGGATCTATGCCTCCGCCCGCCTCGGCTCCGGCGGCGCCTACCCCGGCAAGGAGGCGGCGCACCGGCAGGTGTCGGACAAGTGCGACCGCGCCTACCAGCAGGCGCCGGACGCCTGGATCGGAGAGTCCGTGGAACCCGGGCATTTCTGGTCGACATGGCCGGTCGAGGCCAACTGGGACGATGCAGACCTGCGGGTCGCGACCTGCTACGTCCTCGCCCGCCGGAGTGCCTAGCAGGGCCTGCGCCACACCCCCAGCTCGTACTTCTTCAGTATCGAGCTGAACTTCAGCCGACGGGCCAAGGGGCAGAACTCCTCGGTCGTCAGCTCGTACTCGACGTGGAAGACCGCCTTGCCCGCGCGGATGAACGGCGTCAGCTGCTCGCACTCGTCGTACTGGGCGCACTGCTCGTTGACCGCGAAGTCGAAGTCCCCCACCAGCTGCGGGATCTGTTCGAGGTCGTTCTTGAGGCCGACCGCAAGGCCGCGGTCGTGCGCGAGGCCGGCAATCAGACGGTTGTAGCGGAGCTGGTCGGCGGCGGTGATGGGGAAGCCGGTGCGGTGGGCGTACCCGTCCATGTTGTCCGGCTCGACCGCGTCGAAGCCCTTGGTGCGGCACATGTCGATACGCGCCGCCATCAGGGGTTCGAGGATGTCGGTGCGGCGGATGTCGAGCCAGCGCTCGCCGGCCCAGCCGTTGCCGCGGCCGAGTACGGACGTCGGGAACTTCTCGGCGTCGGGGCGGAAGTCCTCCCACGCGCCGGTGGAGAGATAGCAGATGACCTTGCGGCCGCGGCGGTGCAGATCGGCAACGGCGGACGCGGGGTGCTCGAATCCGTCGATGTCGTACACCGGCACGTCCACCGTCGGATCGAGCCTGCCGCTGAGCTGCCACTGCCAGCCGAGGCCGGGCTCCGGTCGCCGGCGCTCGGCAGATTGTCTGCCGTCGTCCGGCGGTGTTGTGCAGCCCGCCAGTACGAGCGGGAGCAGCGCGAACAGCAGCGGTACGCGTCTCACGGGGCCGGCTCCACGAAGGGGAAGGGGTACGTGCCACTGAAGTCTGGTGGATCGGCGCCGAACCTGAGAGAGACGCCACGGACGAGTGCATTACCGCCGCCGTGAGCGGGCCAGGTGACCGAGCGTAGGCTCTTGTCCGGCGCGGGATGTCGATCCGTCCCCACCACCCCCTCTACGGCCCTGGAACTCAACGGAAGCGAGATTTCACCACCGTGACTGCTCTCACTCTCAGCACCGCCGGCGCAGCGACGCTCCGCGCCGACGCCCTTGTCGTCGGCGTCGCGAAGGGCGCCAAGGGCCCGGTCGTCGCGCCGGGCGCCGAGGCCGTGGACAAGGCGTTCGACGGAAAGCTCGCCTCTGTGCTGGACAGCCTCGGCGCCACGGGTGCCGAGGGCGAGGTGACCAAGCTCCCCGCCCCCTCCGGTCTCAAGGTCCCGGTCGTCCTCGCGGTCGGCCTCGGTCCGGCCCCGGAGAAGGACGAGGCGTACCCGGCCGAGTCGTTGCGCCGTGCCGCCGGCTCCGCGGCCCGTGCGCTGACCGGCACGAAGAAGGCCGCCTTCGCCCTGCCCATCGAGGCCTCGGAGGACGCGGAGGCGATCGCCGAGGGCGCGCTGCTCGGCGCGTATGCCTTCACCGCCTACCAGGGCGCCGAGAAGGACGCGAAGAACGCCAAGAACGGCAACGGCGCCAAGCTGCCGCTCGCCGAGGTCGCCCTGCTCGGCGCGAAGCCGCGTGACAAGGCGTACAAGGCCGCGGCCGAGCGCGCGATCGCGCTGACCGAGGAGATCAACCGCGCCCGCGACCTGATCAACACCCCGCCGAACGACCTCACCCCCGAGGCCTTCGCCGCCGTGGCCACCGCCGCCGGCAAGGAGAACGGCATCAAGGTGCAGGTCCTGGACGAGAAGGCGCTCCTCAAGGGCGGCTTCGGCGGCATCCTCGGCGTCGGCCAGGGCTCGCAGAACCCGCCGCGCCTGGTGAAGCTCAGCTACACCCACGCCAAGGCGGCCAAGACGCTCGCCCTGGTCGGCAAGGGCATCACCTACGACTCGGGCGGCATCTCGCTCAAGCCGGCCGGCCACAACGAGACGATGAAGTGCGACATGAGCGGCGCCGCCGCGGTGTTCGCGGCCGTCGTCGCGGCCGCCCGCCTGGGCATCGCGGTCAATGTCACCGGCTGGCTCGCGCTCGCCGAGAACATGCCGTCGGGCTCCGCCACCCGCCCCGGCGACGTGCTGCGCATGTACAGCGGCAAGACGGTCGAGGTGCTCAACACCGACGCCGAGGGCCGCCTGGTGCTGGCCGACGCGCTCACCAAGGCCGCCGAGGAGAACCCGGACGCGATCGTCGACGTGGCGACGCTGACCGGCGCGATGGTGATGGCACTGGGCACCCGCACCTTCGGCATCATGTCGAACGACGACGCCTTCCGTACCTCCGTGCACGAGATCGCGGAGGAGGTCGGCGAGCAGTCCTGGCCGATGCCGCTGCCGAGCGAGCTGCGCAAGGGCATGGACTCCCCGACCGCCGACATCGCGAACATGGGCGAGCGGATGGGCGGCGGCCTGGTGGCCGGTCTGTTCCTGAAGGAGTTCGTGGCCGACGGCATCACCTGGGCGCACCTGGACATCGCGGGCCCGGCCTTCCACGAGGGCGCGCCGTTCGGCTACACGCCGAAGGGCGGCACGGGCTCGGCGATCCGCACGCTGGTGAAGCTCGCGGAACGCACGGCTGACGGCGACCTGGGTTAGCGGGTGCGCCTGCGGCGGGCCTCGCCCCGGACCCCGCCGCAGGGGCCCCGTACGTGGGGGTAACCCCCGGAAGAGCTCAACGTCACTATCTCAAGCCCCGGCCCCGCGTCCCGCCTTCCGTCAACAAGTGCGAAGATGGGTTCTCGGCAGGACAGGGCCCCACCACAGGGCCGAAGAATCAGCGGCCGAACACCAGCCGCCGCCCGGTCATGGAAGGCCGGCGACCGGCGCACATGCATGGAGGACGTGACGTGGCGAACGACGCCAGCACCGTTTTCGACCTAGTGATCCTCGGCGGTGGTAGCGGCGGTTACGCCGCGGCACTGCGCGGAGCGCAGCTGGGCCTGGACGTCGCCCTGATCGAGAAGGACAAGGTCGGCGGCACCTGCCTGCACCGTGGCTGCATCCCCACCAAGGCCCTGCTGCACGCCGGCGAGATCGCCGACCAGGCCCGTGAGAGTGAGCAGTTCGGCGTCAAGGCCACCTTCGAGGGCATCGACGTCCCGGCCGTCCACAAGTACAAGGACGAGGTGATCACCGGGCTGTACAAGGGCCTGCAGGGTCTGATCGCCTCCCGCAAGGTGACGTACATCGAGGGAGAGGGCCGGCTGTCCTCCCCCACCTCCGTCGACGTCAACGGCCAGCGCGTCCAGGGCCGCCACGTCCTCCTCGCCACCGGCTCCGTACCGAAGTCGCTGCCGGGCCTGGAGATCGACGGAAACCGCATCATCTCCTCCGACCATGCGCTGGTCCTGGACCGCGTCCCGCAGTCCGCGATCGTGCTGGGCGGCGGCGTCATCGGCGTCGAGTTCGCCTCCGCGTGGAAGTCCTTCGGCTCCGACGTCACCGTCATCGAGGGCCTGAAGCACCTGGTCCCGGTCGAGGACGAGAACAGCTCGAAGCTTCTTGAGCGCGCGTTCCGCAAGCGCGGCATCAAGTTCAACCTGGGCACCTTCTTCGAGAAGGCCGAGTACACCGCGGACGGCGTGCGCGTCACCCTCGCGGACGGCAAGACCTTCGAGGCCGAGGTGCTGCTGGTGGCCGTCGGCCGCGGCCCGGTCTCGGCCGGCCTCGGCTACGAGGAGCAGGGCGTCGCGATGGACCGCGGCTTTGTCCTGGTCGACGAATACATGCAGACGAACGTCCCCACGATCTCCGCGGTCGGCGACCTCGTCCCCACTCTCCAGCTCGCGCACGTCGGCTTCGCCGAGGGCATCCTGGTGGCGGAGCGGCTGGCCGGTCTGAAGACCGTTCCGATCGACTACGACGGTGTGCCCCGGGTGACGTACTGCCACCCCGAGGTCGCCTCCGTGGGCATCACCGAGGCCAAGGCCAAGGAGGTCTACGGCGCGGACAAGGTCGTCGCCCTGAAGTACAACCTCGCGGGCAATGGCAAGAGCAAGATCCTGAAGACCGCGGGCGAGATCAAGCTCGTCCAGGTCAAGGACGGTGCCGTGGTCGGCGTCCACATGGTCGGTGACCGTATGGGCGAGCAGGTCGGTGAAGCTCAGCTGATCTACAACTGGGAGGCTCTGCCGGCCGAGGTCGCGCAGCTCATCCACGCGCACCCGACGCAGAGCGAGGCGCTCGGCGAGGCCCACCTGGCTCTCGCGGGCAAGCCCCTGCACTCCCACGACTGAGCCCCTCGGGCGCGACGACCACTTCCGCACATTCGTTAGGAGCAACAGAAACCATGTCGGTTTCCGTAACCCTTCCGGCGCTCGGCGAGAGCGTCACCGAGGGCACTGTCACCCGCTGGCTGAAGGCCGAGGGCGAACGCGTCGAGGCCGACGAGCCGCTGCTCGAGGTCTCGACCGACAAGGTCGACACCGAGATCCCGGCCCCCGCCTCGGGCGTCCTGGCCTCCATCAAGGTCGCTGAGGACGAGACCGTCGAGGTCGGCGCCGAGCTGGCGATCATCGACGACGGCAGCGGCGCCGCGGCTCCGGCAGAGGCCGAGACCGTGGTGGCCGAGGCCCCCGCCGCTCCGGCTCCGGCCGCCGAGGCGCCCGCGGCTCCGGCTCCGGCCGAGGCCCCCGCCGCTCCGGCTCCGGCCGCCGAGGCGCCCGCGGCTCCGGCTCCGGCCGCTGCCCCCGCGGGTGGCGCCACCGGCACGGACGTCGTCCTCCCGGCGCTCGGCGAGAGCGTCACCGAGGGCACCGTCACCCGCTGGCTCAAGCAGGTCGGCGAGAGCGTCGAGGCCGACGAGCCGCTGCTCGAGGTCTCCACGGACAAGGTCGACACCGAGATCCCGGCGCCCGCCTCCGGCGTGCTGCTCGAGATCGTGGTCGGCGAGGACGAGTCCGCGGAGGTCGGCGCCAAGCTGGCCGTGATCGGCGCCCCGGGTGCCGCTCCGGCCGCGGCTCCGGCGCCCGCCGCCCCGGCTCCGGCCCAGGCCGCTGCTCCGGCCACTCCTGCTCCGGCTCCGGCTGCCCCTGCGGCTCCCGCCCCGGCCGCGCCCGCTGCTCCGGCCCCGGCTCAGGCGGCTCCGGCCCCCGCTCCGGTTGCCGCTCCGGCCCCCGTCACCCCGGCTCCGGCTGCTCCGGCCGCCCCCGCCGCGGCTGAGGCGAGCGACGCGTACGTGACCCCCCTGGTCCGTAAGCTCGCCGCCGAGAACGGCGTGGACCTGTCCACGGTCAAGGGCACCGGCGTCGGTGGCCGCATCCGCAAGCAGGACGTCATCGCCGTCGCCGAGGCTGCGAAGGCCGCCGCCCAGGCCCCGGCCCCCGCAGCTGCTCCGGCCGCTGCGAAGGCCCCGGCTCTCGAGGTGTCCCCGCTGCGCGGTCAGACCGTCAAGATGACCCGCATGCGCAAGGTCATCGGCGACAACATGATGAAGGCGCTGCACACCCAGGCCCAGCTGACCTCGGTCGTCGAGGTCGACATCACCAAGGTGATGAAGCTGCGCGCCCAGGCCAAGGACGCCTTCGCCGCCCGTGAGGGCGTCAAGCTGTCCCCGATGCCGTTCTTCGTCAAGGCCGCTGCCCAGGCGCTGAAGGCCCACCCGGTCATCAACGCCCGGATCAACGAGGACGAGGGCACCATCACCTACTTCGACACGGAGAACATCGGCATCGCCGTGGACTCCGAGAAGGGCCTGATGACCCCGGTCATCAAGGGCGCGGGTGACCTCAACCTGGCCGGTATCTCCAAGAAGACCGCGGAGCTCGCGGGCGCCGTGCGCGCCAACAAGATCACCCCGGACGACCTGGCGGGTGCGACCTTCACCGTCAGCAACACCGGTTCGCGCGGTGTGCTGTTCGACACGATCATCGTGCCGCCGAACCAGGTCGCCATCCTGGGCATCGGCGCCACTGTCAAGCGCCCGGCGGTCATCGAGACCCCCGAGGGCACGGTCGTCGGCATCCGCGACATGACGTACGTCGCGCTCTCCTACGACCACCGTCTGGTGGACGGCGCCGACGCGGCCCGCTACCTGACGGCCGTCAAGGCGATCCTGGAGGCGGGCGAGTTCGAGGTCGAGCTCGGCCTGTAAGGCTCACCAGCAGTGCGTGTGGCCCCCGTCCGGTCCTCCCGGCGGGGGCCACACGCATACGCGAGCCCCTCCTCGGCGCCTCCGGCGGCGGCCCAACACCCGTGCCAGGCAGGCTTGTTCCGGGATGAGGACGGGCTGCCGTATCTCCAGGCGTACACGCCGCGACGGCGGCGGCAATAATGGCCCCTGTGTCCGCGCTGTCCTCCCCGGGAGCCCTCATGACCCCGCCCATCGTCCACTCGCTGCGCGAACAGATCCGCGAGCACATCGTGGAGGGGATCGTCAGCGGTCGCTGGAAGCCCGGCGAGCGGATCGTCGAGCGGCGGATCGCGACCGAACTCCAGGTCTCCCAGACGCCCGTGCGCGAGGCGCTGCGGGAGCTGGAGAGCCTGCGGCTGATCGAGTCCGCGCCCAACAAGGGCGTACGCGTACGGAGTCTGACCGCCGCGGATCTGGAGGAGAGCTACCCGGTACGGGCCGGCCTGGAGCAGATCGCGGCGGAGCTGGCGGCCGGGCGGCTGGCCGAGGACTGCTCCGCGCTGGAGCCGCATGTGGCGGCGCTGTACGCGGCGGACGCGGCCGAGGACTCGGCCGCGCAGGTCCGGCACACGGTCGCCTTCCACCGCGAGCTGGTGCGCGCGGCCAGGAACGGGGTGCTGCTGCATACCTGGGAGGGCCTGGGGATCGAGGTGTTCACGGCGCTGTCGATCCGCTGGCTGGGGACGGTGCAGAAGTCGTACGCGGAGGAGCACGAGGCGCTGGTCGAGGCGTTCCGGCGGCGCGACCCGGAGATCGGCGCGCTGGTGAAGGCCCACGTCCTGGGCTGCGCCCCGCGCGCCTGACCGGGCCCCGGACCCCTCGTCGGGTCGGCCCCGGACCCCGCTGCGGTCCGCCGCGAAACCACCCACCGGACAGCAACCACCAACGCCCCCTGGCCCACGGCAAACACGACCCCGGTGACGTGCCCGTCTGGGCCCCCGGACAGAGTCTGGGGGAGATTGAGGACACGCGGCCGAAGGTCGCGTCCGGGGGGTCCGGGGGCGAAGCCCCCGAGTCCGCGCCGCGCAGGCGGCTTTCAGGGGCCCGGGGGCGAAGCCCCCAAGTCCAAGCCGCGCAGCGGGCGCGAGGGGTCTGGGGCGGAGCCCCGGGGCCGCGCCCCGAAGTCGGCGTCCGGGGTCCAGGGGCGAAGCCCCCGCAGTTGCGCCGCGGAGCCGACGCGCGAGGGCCCGGGGCTCGCCCCGGCCCCCGCAGCTTGAAAAGCCCCATACACCCCGTTTATCCACGGCACCCTGTGCCCCATTTCGCGGCACTGGATGCCAATTTCCCGCCACCCTTTGATCGATCATCGATCAGGGACTTACAGTCGACACCGGGTCCACCGACCCGCGCCCTGTCCTGCCAGACAAGGCACCCCCTCTCTCCACCCCCCTCCAGTCCGGAAGGCGGCGACCATGCCCGACCCCGTACGCGTACGCAAGCTTCCGAGCGAGCTCGACCAGCTCCCGGACCGCGACGCCGAGGAAACCGCCGAGTGGGCGGCGTCCCTCGACGCCGTCACCGAGCACGCAGGTTCGCACCGCGCCGCGTACCTCATGCGTCGCACCCTCCAGCACGCCGAGACGGCCGGCATTCCCGTGCCCCGGCTGCTGGAGACGGACTACCTCAACACCATCCCCACCACCGCCGAGCCCGCCTTCGACGGCGACGAGGCGCTGGAGGCCCGTATCACGGCGTGGAACCGCTGGAACGCGGCCGCGATGGTCACCCGTGGGTCCAAGCACGGCGTCGGCGGCCATATCGCCACCTTCGCCTCCGCCGCCTGGCTCTACGAGACCGGCTTCAACCACTTCTTCCGCGGCAAGGAGGGCGACGGCTCCGGCGACCAGCTCTACATCCAGGGTCACGCGTCCCCCGGCATCTACGCCCGCGCCTTCCTCGACGGCCGCCTGAGCGAGCAGCAGCTCGACAACTTCCGCCAGGAGGGCGGCGGCAACGGACTCCCGTCCTACCCGCACCCGCGGCGGCTGCCCTGGCTGTGGGAGTTCCCCACCGTCTCCATGGGCCTCGGCCCGCTCTCCGCGATCTACCAGGCGCGCTTCAACCGCTACCTGCACAACCGCGGGATCAAGGACACGGCGAACTCGCACGTCTGGGCCTTCCTCGGCGACGGCGAGATGGACGAGCCCGAGTCGACCGCCGCCCTCGCCCTCGCGTCCCGTGAGCGGCTCGACAACCTGACCTTCGTCATCAACTGCAATCTGCAGCGCCTCGACGGCCCGGTACGCGCCAACTTCAAGATCGTGCAGGAGCTCGAGGCCCAGTTCCGCGGCGCCGGCTGGAATGTCGTCAAATCGCTCTGGGGCTCCGCGTGGGACGAGCTGTTCCAGCTGGACGTCACCGGCGCGCTGGTCCGCCGTCTGCGTGAGGTGCCGGACGCGCAGTTCCAGACGTACGCAACCCGCGACGTGGCGTACATCCGCGAGCACTTCTTCGGCGCCGAGCCCGCGCTCGTCGAGCTGTCGAAGCTGCTGACCGACGCGAAGATCGCGGAGTGTTTCTACACTTCCCGCGGCGGCCACGAGGCCCGCAAGGTGTACGCGGCGTACCGCGCGGCCGTCGAGCACCGGGGCGCGCCGACCGTGATCCTCGCGCAGACGGTGAAGGGCTACACGCTCGGCAAGGGCTTCGAGTCCAAGAACGCCAACCACCAGATGAAGAAGCTGACGATCGACGAGTTCAAGAGCATGCGTGATCTGCTCGGGCTCCCGATCGCCGACAGCGCCTTCGCCGACGGCCAGGTGCCCTACGGCCACCCCGGCGCTGACTCCCCCGAGGTCCGCTACCTCACCGAGCGCCGCGCGGCCCTCGGCGGCCCCGCCCCAACGCGCCGGGTGCACGCGGTGGCACTGCCCGCGCCCGATGAAAACACTGCGCGTGGCTTCAAGGCGCTCGAAAAGGGCTCCGGCAAGCAGGAGATGGCCACCACCATGGCGTTCGTACGCCTGGTGAAGGACCTCATGCGGGACAAGGAGACCGGTCGGCGCTGGGTGCCGATCGTCCCGGACGAGGCCCGCACCTTCGGCATGGAGTCGCTGTTCCCGTCGGCGGGCATCTACTCGCCGCTGGGCCAGACGTACGAGCCGGTCGACCGCGACCAGCTGATGTACTACAAGGAGGCCAAGGACGGCCAGATCCTCAACGAGGGGATCACCGAGGCCGGGGCCATGGCCGACTTCATCGCCGCCTCGACGTCGTACGCGACGCACGGCGAGCCGATGATCCCCTTCTACATCTTCTACTCGATGTTCGGCTGGCAGCGCACGGCCGACCAGATGTGGCAGCTCGCCGACCAGCTCGGCAGGGGCTTCATCGTCGGCGCGACGGCGGGTCGTACGACCCTGACCGGCGAGGGGCTGCAGCACGCGGACGGCCACTCGCACCTGATCGCGTCCACGAACCCGGCGTCGCTCAACTACGACCCGGCGTTCGCGTACGAGATCTCCGTCATCGTCAAGGACGGTCTGCGCCGGATGTACGGCCCCGAGGCCGAGAACGTCTTCTACTACCTGACCGTATACAACGAGCCGAAGCCGCAGCCCGCGATGCCGGAGGGCGTCGAGGAGGGCATCCTGCGCGGTCTGTACCGCTTCAAGGAGGGCGTCGCCGCTGCCGCCGACTCCCCGCGGCTCCAGCTGCTGGCCTCCGGCACGGCGATCCACTGGGCCCTTGAGGCGCAGGAACTGCTCAGCGCGGACTGGTCGGTCGCGGCCGACGTCTGGTCCGCGACGTCCTGGGGCGAGCTGCGTCGCGACGCGCTGGAGTGCGACGAGGCCCTGCTCCGCGGCGAGCAGCGCACTCCGTACGTCACCCAGGCGCTTGAGGGCGCACCCGGCCCGGTGCTTGCCGTGTCCGACTGGATGCGCCAGGTGCCCGACCAGATCAGCCAGTGGGTCGAGCAGGACTACTCCTCGCTCGGCACGGACGGCTTCGGTCTCTCCGACACGCGCGAGGCGGCCCGCCGCCACTTCGGCGTGGACGCCCAGTCGATCACGGTCGCGGCGCTGGCCCAGCTGGCCCGGCGCGGTGAGGTCCCGGCCTCGGCCGTGAAGGAGGCGCGCGAGCGCTACGGCCTGTAAGGCTCTGTTGTACGACGGTGTACGACGTTGTACGAAGGGCGAACCCCCGGCGGCCGGACGGCGCCGGGGGTTCGTCGTCGGTGATCCTTGACCCTGACACCGTGTGAAGGCGTGCAGTGGGAGGCGTCATGTTCACCATCGGAGACTTCGCCAGGCACGGCCGGGTGTCGGCCCGCATGCTGCGTCACTACGACGCGATCGGGCTGCTGCGTCCGGACCGCACCGACCCTTTCAGCGGCTACCGCTATTACGCGGCGGCCCAGCTTGCCCAGCTCAACCGCATCATCGCCCTCAAGGATCTCGGCTTCACGCTGCAACAGGTGCAGGAGATCCTGGAGGGGAAGGTGAGCACGGAGGAGCTGCGCGGGATGCTTGCGCTGCGGCGGGCGGAGCTGGAGACGGCGATGGCCGAGGCGGCCGCGCGGCTGTCCCAGGTCGAGGCGAGGCTCCGGTCGATCGAGAGCGAGGGTCACATGCCCACCGAAGACGTCATCATCAAGAGCATCCCCGCGGTACGGGTGGCCGAACTGACCGCCACCGCGGCGGGTTACGAGCCCGAGCACATCGGCCCGGTCATCAGCCCGCTGTACGACGAGCTGTTCCGGCGTCTGGAGGCGGCGGGCGTCACCCCGACGGGCCCCGGCATCGCGTACTACGAGGACGCCCCCGAGGGCGACGGCGCGATCCTGGTGCACGCGGGAGTCACGGTCGCGGCCGCACCGGGGCCCGGCCAGGACTTCGAGATCGTCGACCTGCCCGCCGTCGAACGGGCCGCGACGATCGTGCACCGCGGCCCGATGGCCGCGGTCGTGCCGACCGCCCAGGCCCTGGCCCGCTGGATCGACGCGGGCGACCACCGATCGGCCGGGTACGCCAGGGAAGTCACCTTGGAGTGCCCGGCAGACCTCGAGAAGTGGGTGACCGAGCTCCAGGAGCCGCTCGCCTGATCTCCGCCATCATGGGGTCATGCGCGCTGCCCGGCTGATCAAGATGGTTCTGCTCCTCCAGGCAAGGCCCTCGATGACCGGGGCCGAGCTGGCACATGAGCTCGAGGTGTCGGAGCGGACCATCACCCGGGACGCCCTCGCGCTGTCGGAGGCCGGCGTCCCGGTCTACGCCGACCGGGGCCGGGCCGGCGGCTACCGGCTCGTCGGCGGCTACCGCACCCGGCTGACCGGCCTCGCCCGCAGTGAGGCCGAGGCTCTGTTCCTGTCCGGACTCCCGGGCGCACTGCGGGAGATGGGTCTTCAGGACGCGGCGTCCGCGGCCCGTCTGAAGGTGTCCGCGGCGCTGCTGCCCTCGCTCAAGGATGCCCCGCAGAGCGCGGCGCAGCGCTTCCATCTCGACGCTCCCGGCTGGTACCAGGAGCCCGAGACACCGCAATTGCTGCCCGCGGTCGCCGAAGCGGTGTGGGACGACCGCCGCATCAGGACCCGATACCTGCGTCGGGACGCCGAGGTGGAGCGGGAGTTGGAGCCGTACGGGCTCGTACTCAAGGCGGGCATCTGGTACCTGTGCGCCCGCGCGGACGGGACCTTCCGGGTGTACCGCATCGACCGGTTCACGGCTGTGGACGGGAACGGCCAACTCTTCGTACGGGCCGAGGACTTCGATCTGCCCGGATTCTGGGCGGAGCGCGCGGCCCAGTTCGCGCGCTCCATCCTCCGCGCCGAGGTGGTGGTCCGGGTCACCGAGGAGGGCGCGCGGCGACTGCCGTACGTCACGGACCGCGCGGCGGCCCGCGAGGCGCTGGCGGCCGCGGAAGAGCCGGACGGGCAGGGCCGGGTGACGCTTACGCTGCCGGTGGAGTCCCATGAGGTGGCGTACGGGCAGTTGTTCGCGCTGGGCCCTCATATCGAGGTGCTCGAGCCACCGGAGCTGCGTGCGCTGTTCGCCGAGTCGGCGCAGCGGACTGCCCAGCTCTACCGGTAGCCGGCGCAGGGGCGGGGGCAGGGCAGAGGCAGGCGCAGGGCAGCCGAGGCTCCCGGCGGTCGGGCCACCGGCCGGGCGGCCCCGCTCTACCGGTAGTCCTCCAGGGACGGGTCCGCGCCCGCCGCCTCCTCGGCCATGAAGCCCCAGACGTCCGGCCGGCTCCCGTCCGTGTCCGTGAAGCCGTACACCTTCGCCAGCTGCCCGCTGTCCAGCGACCGTCCGTTCCAGTGCGCCCGCTCCGGGTCCGCGGCGAGCGCCGCCACCGCCCGGCCGACATAGACCGGCGACTCGGAGAGCGCCCAGTGCCGCTGCTTGTCGATCCCGTCGCGCCAGTTCTCCTCGGTGAGGCCGAAGATGTCGAGCATCTCCTCGGAGCGGATGAACCCGGGCGTGACCGCCACCGCCGTGCCGCCCACACTCTTCAGTTCCTCACCCAGGATGAACGCCATCCGGATCGGGGCGTTCTTGGCCAGGTCGTAGTAGAAGTTCTCGCGGAAGCCCTTGTTGGACTCGGCCGTGCCGTCCGTGACCTCGACGACCAGGCCGCCGGGCCTGCGCACCAGCAGGGGAAGCGCGATGCTGCTGGTGATGATGTGGCTCCTCGCGCCGAGGTCGATCATCCGCAGCCCGCGGTCCAGCTCGATGTCCCACATCTTGGTGTTGAAGTCGAGCAGGTGGTTGCCGCCCCAGATGTCGTTCACCAGGATGTCGAGCCGGCCGTGGTCCCGGTCGATCCGCTCGACCAGCGCCCGCACCCGGTCCGGCTCCAGATGGTCGGTGGGTACGGCGACGGCCTCGCCGCCCGCCGCCGCGACCAGCTCGGCCGTCTCCTCGATGGTCTCCGTCGCCCGGCCGACCTCGCTGATCTGCTCGCGGGTAGTGCGTCCGGTCACATATACGGTCGCGCCCGCGGCCCCGAGCGCCACGGCGATGGCGCGGCCCGCGCCCCGAGTGGCCCCCGCGACCAGCGCGACTTTCCCGGTCAGAGGCGTGTGCGTCGGTGTCTGCGTCGTCATGAGCCGACCGTCCCACGGATACCCTACGTCTCCTGTCCGCCATTCGTCAGACTGTCGAAAGAGTCAGCATTTCGGCGGCTCCGCGTGCGCCGCCCCTCGCCAACCACGATGCTTGTCCCGTGATGGACGAGACGGAGTTCTGGGAGATCGTCGACAGCACCCGCGAGGCCGCCGAGGGCGACCCCGAGGACCATGCCGACCTGCTGGTCGAACGGCTGCTGCAGCTCGACCCCGACTCCGTGCTGGACTTCGCACGGCACTTCGAGGCGCGCTACAACCGCGCGTACACCTGGGACCTGTGGGGCGCGGCCGCCGTGCTGCTCGGTGGCGCCAGCGACGACGCGTTCGACTACTTCCGCTGCTGGCTGATCGGGCAGGGCAGGGAGATCTTCGAGGGCGGGGTGCACGAGCCGGATTCGCTCGCCGAGCTGCTGGAGGAGTTCGACGAGGACATCGACGGGGACGGTGAGGAGCTGGGGTACGCGGCGGACGAGGCGTACGAGCAGCTCACCGGGGTCGTCGCGCCGGACCTGGGGATCCCGCCGCAGCCGGCCGAGCCGATCGGCACACCGTTCGACTTCGACGACGACGCGGCGCTGGCGCAGCGCTTCCCCAAACTCTGGGAGCGCTTCGGGACGGTGTGAGCCAAAGCCGTCCGGTGTGATCCGAGCGGCGCGGGTCCGATCCGTTCAGCCGGTGAGACTGCGGAGACTACGGCCCATCATGACGTCGTCGACGTACTGTCCGTCCAGGTAGAACTCGCCCGGCAGCACGCCCTCGACCGCGAAGCCCTCCGACTCGTACAGCGCACGCGCCGGCTTGTTGTACCCGAGCACCCGCAGCGTCATCCGTACCGCGCCCTGCCGCCGCGCCTCGTCGCACGCCGCCCGCAGCAGCGCCCGGCCGGTGCCCCGACCGCGCGCCGGGCCGGCCACCGCGAGGCCCTGGATCTGGCGCACATGCCGGTTGCAGGCGAGCGGTGTTGGCGGGATCAGCCGGACGTATCCGACAACCGTGCCGTCGGCATCCTCGGCGACCAGGAAGTGCTCGGGCCGGTGGTTCGAGTCGAAGAAGGGGTCGTACGGAGGCTTCGGCCTCGGCTGTACGGAGTGCAGCGGCGACCAGGTGTCCCGGTCGAGCACGCCGAGGTCTGCCTCGTCGGTACGGAGTGCGGGGCGTATGTGCGACTCGGGCATGGACGCAACTGTGCCATGCGCCGGCGTCGGGGCAGGATGGGGGCCATGCAGCCAACTCGTATTGCCGTCACCGGTTCCACGGGACTCATCGGCTCGGCGCTCGTGCGCTCGTTGCGCTCGGACGGGCACGAGGTGGTGCGCCTGGTGCGCCGCCCCGCACAGGCCGGCGACGAGGTGGAGTGGGATCCACAGCGGCAGTACGTCGACGTGGGCGGTCTGGTGGGCTGCGAGGCCGTGGTGCATCTCGCCGGGGCGGGCATCGGCGCGCGCCGCTGGAACGACGCGTACCGCAAGGAGGTCCGGGACAGCCGGGTGCTGGGCACAGCCGCGATCGCGGAGGCCGTCGCCTCCCTGGACACGCCGCCCCGGGTGCTGGTCAGCGGGAGCGCGGTCGGCTACTACGGCGACACCGGGGACCGCGCGGTGGACGAGAGCGCGCCGCCCGGCGACGGCTTTCTGCCAAAGTTGGTCGTCGACTGGGAGGAGGCGGCGGCCCCGGCCGAAGAGGCGGGCATCCGTACGGCCTTCGCCCGCACCGGACTCGTCGTGGCGCGCAAGGGCGGGGCCTGGGGCCGGATGTTCCCGATCTTCAAAGCGGGCCTCGGCGGTCGGCTCGGCAGCGGCCGGCAGTACTGGAGCTTCATCTCGCTGCATGACGAGGTGGCCGCCCTGCGCCACGTCATGGACACCGAGTCGCTGTCGGGGCCGGTGAATCTGACGGCCCCGCACCCGGCGACCAACCGCGAGGTCACGGAGGCGATGGGCCGTGCGCTGCACCGTCCCGCGGTGTTCGCGGTTCCGGCCCCGGCGCTGCGGATCGCACTCGGCGAGTTGGCGGGGGATGTCCTGAGCAGCCAGCGGGCGTTGCCGACGAGGCTGCTGGAGTCCGGGTTCTCGTTCGCGTTCCCGGGCATCCGCGAGGCGATCGGCGCGGCGCTGCGGTAGCGGTGGTGCCTCCCTCAAGCCGCCGGACGGGCTTGAAGTCCGGCCCGTCCGGGACGTCGGGGTCCGGGGCGGAGCCGGGGAGGCCGACGTGCGCCCCCGCGCACCGGTGCCCCACCGCATGCGCGAGTCCCGGTTCGGCCACCCCTGCCTAGTCTCGGTCCGAACTCGGGTATTCCTCGGGCCTGTCGGGGGCATGAGCCTCCCACCAGCCGCGCCGACCTCGGGGAGGGGCACGTGCTCAGCAGCACCGCTCATGATGCGGACGTCATTATTGTCGGGGCCGGTATCGCCGGTCTCGCAGCAGCTCATCAACTGACCGACGCAGGCGTCTCGGTCAGTGTTCTGGAGGCCGGCCCTGAGGTGGGCGGGCGGATGGCCACCGAGTACGTCGACGGCTTCCGGCTCGACCGCATCGGCCAGTTGCTCAACACCTCGTATCCCGAACTGCGCCGCATTGGCGGGCTCGGGGACGTGGTCCTGCGGCCCTTCTCGCCCGGTGTGCTCGTGCACAGCGGGGGTCGGCTCCAGCGGACCGGTGAAGTGGTCCGGCGGGCCGGTGAACCAGGGAGCGCGCGGTGGGGGTCCCCCAGCGCCTTCCGGGGCGTAGGGGGAGCATTCACCGTAGCGCGCGCCCTCGCGAGCGCCCCCCGGCCGCTCGACCAGGCCCGGCTCGGCGCGTCCCTCGCCCGTATCGCCGCCACCCCGGTGGAGCGCCTGCTGGCCCGCCCCGAGCGGCCCGCGGGCGACTCGCTCTCCGCCCGCGGCCTGCCGGCCCGTACGGTCCACGGCTTCCTGCGCCCGCTGCTCTCCTCACTGCTGTGCGATCCGGCGCTGACCACCTCCAGCCGGTGCGCGGACCTGGCCCTGCGCGGCTTCGCCCGCGGCCGGATGTGCGTACCCGAGGGCGGCGCCGCGGCCCTGCCCCGGCAGCTGGCCGCCGCGCTGCCGCCCGGCACCGTACACACGGGGATTCGCGTCAAGGACGCGTCCATCAGCCGCGTGGCGACCGAGGAGTACGGTGAACTCCACTGCCGGGCACTCGTACTGGCCACCGGCGCCCGCGCGGCCGCCGAGCTGCTGCCGGGCCTGCGCGTACCGCCCTTCCACCCCGTCACGGTGCTGCACCACACCGCGCCCGAGGCCCCGCTCGCCGAACCGGCCCTGGTGCTGGACGCGGACCGCAGCGGACCCGTCGCGCACACGGCCGTCATGAGCGAGGTCGACCCCTCGCGCGCGCCGCAGGGCCGGGTGCTGATCTCCTCGACGGTGCTCGGGACGCCCCCGCAGTATCTGGACCGGACGGTCCGCGCGCATCTCGCCAGGCTGTACGGCAGGCCGACCGACGACTGGGAGCTGCTCGCGGTCCACCACGACCCGGAGGCGGTACCCGCGATGACCCCGCCCCACGACCTGCGCCGCCCGGTACGGGTGCTGTCCGGGCTGTATGTGTGCGGGGACCACCGCGACACGAGCACGGTCCAGGGCGCGCTGTTCTCGGGCCGCAGGGCGGCGGATGCGATCCTGCGCGACTTCGGCGTCCAGGCGGGGTCCGCGGGGGAGGCCGCGCTCCGGGCGGCGGCGTGACTGCTGGGGCCCTTGTCGGGGCTCCGCCCCGAAACCCGCTCCTCAATCGCCGGAGGGGCTGAATTTCAGCCTGTCCGGCGATTGAAGACAGGCTGGGGCGAAGCCCCGGTTACGGGAAGGGTGGGGCGGGGGAACGCCCCGCGCAGCGGCCCAGGGGTCCCGGGCCCCGCCCCGGCGTTCAGCCCAGCGCAGCGACCCGGTCGCGATAGTTCCGTACCGCCGCCGCGTCCCGATACGGCTCCAACCGCCGCTCGAATTCCCGTACATACTCCATCGCCCGTGCCGACCGCATCTCCGACGCCTGCAACGCCGCCTCCGCCCCCAGCGCGCACGCCTGGTCCAGCTCCCCCAGGCCGAGCCGGGCGGAGGCCAGTACCACCCGGCAGAAGAGCCGACTGCGCGCGAACGCCGGCGCGCGCAGCTGGAGCGAGCGCTCCGCGTGCTGCACCGCCGACCGGTACTGCTGCAGATCCCGGTGGCAGTGCCCGAACTCGTCCGCGAGCTGCGCCTCGTCGAAGAAGCGCGCCCAGTGCGGCACTTCGTCCCCGGCCCGTGCCGTCTCCAGCGCCCGCTCGGCCCTCACCAGCGCGCCGGTGCACGCGCGCACCTCGCCCAGCACCCCGTGACCGCGCGCCTCGACCGCGTGCAGCAGCGCCTGCACCAGGGGTGGCGCCGACGATCCGACCCCCTGCTGTGCGACGCGGGTCAGCTGCACCGCCTCCCGCCCATGCCCGAGATAGATGGCCTGCCGGCTCATGGTCACCAGCACATAGGAGCCGTACGCACGGTCGCCGGCGGCCTGCGCGAGCCGCAGGGCCTGTACGAAATAGCGCTGGGCGAGACCGTGGGCCGCGATGTCGTACGAGGTCCAGCCGGCCAGCCGGGTCAGATCGGCGGTCGCGGCGAACAGCCGCCGCCCGGTGGACTCTCCGTAGGTGCCGCGCAGCATCGGCTCGGCCTCGTGCTCCAGGTAGCGGACCAGCGCCTGCCGGGCGTGCCCGCCGCCGTACGCGTGGTCGAGGCTGCGGAACAGCTCGCCGACGGAGCGCAACGCCGCGATGTCGCCGCTGGAGACCTTCTGCCCGGGCCCCCGGTCGGTGGCGCGCTGCCGGGGGACGGTGGGCCGGCCCTGCACAGGGAAGCGGATCGTCCCGTTCGTTCCGTTCATTCCGGTATCACCCCGACTCACCTGCTCGTCGGGCCGACCGATCAGCCAGTCCCGGCTCGGCACCACCAGACCGGCCGGCGTAAAGGCGATCTTGCGCAGTTCCGCGTGGCTGCCGGAGTCCTTGCGCCACAGCCCGCTGACGATGTCCACGGCCTCCTCGGGCGTGGCTGCGAACTCCAGACCCGCGTAGACGGGCGCACAGGCGTCCAGACCCAGGTCCTGCGCCGACAGCCGACGGCCCAGCCGGCGGGTGAAGACCTCGGCGATCAGCGCGGGAGTGGTGCCGCGCGGCTGCTGACCGCGCAGCCAGCGGGTCACGGACGTCTTGTCGTAGCGCAGATCCAGGCCATGCTCGAGGCCGAGCTGGTCCACTCGGCGCGCAAGTCCTGCGTTGGAGAATCCGGCTTCTGCGATGAGCGCGGCAAGCTGGCGGTTGGGGATGCGCTGAGGGGGTCGTTCCGTCATCAGCTGTGCGATCTCCTGCCTTCCGGGCGGCCGGAAGCAGCCCTCATGGAACGGCGCGAATTTAGCCGCCCTGCCCGCCCCGACCGGCAGCTTCGCCCCACATTCATCCGATCGTGTGAGGATTGGGGACAACGCTGACGGGCCGCCCCTTCCCCCGTGACCCTCCGGGCACAGGAGGTACCGCCAGACCCACCTCACGGGAGCCGCCGTACAGTGGCTTGGGCGTGATGAGTGCAGGGTGAAGGTTCGAGGGAGGCACAGCCGTGAGTGAGCTGCGGTTCGTCCGACTGGGGTTCGGCGAGGAAGCCGTCGAGTACCAGGACGCGTGGCAGAAGCAGCGCGAGGTCCACGCCGCCCGCTTCGCCGACCAGATCGAGGACACGTGTCTGCTCCTTGAGCACCCGCCGGTGTATACGGCCGGGCGGCGCACCGCGGACAGTGAGCGCCCGCTGGACGGCACTCCCGTCATCGACGTGGACCGCGGTGGCAAGATCACCTGGCACGGCCCCGGCCAGCTGGTGGGCTATCCGATCCTCAAACTCCCGCGCCCGGTGGATGTCGTCGCACACGTCCGGCGGCTGGAGGACGCGCTGATCCTCACCTGTGCCGAGTTCGGCGTTCGGACCAGCCGGGTCGAGGGCCGCAGCGGCGTGTGGGTGCTCGGCGATCCGGTGGAGCAGCGTCCGGCGATCGGCGGTCTCTCGCTCGATTTCGACCCGCGACTGCAGGACGAGGAGTTCGACCCGCGGCTGAACGGCCCGGAGTACGCCCCCTCCAACGCCGGCCAGCGCCGCGAGGACCGCAAGCTGGCGGCGATCGGCATCCGTATCGCCAAGGGCGTCTCGATGCATGGCTTCGCGCTCAATGTGAACCCGGACAACACCTGGTTCGACCGGATCGTGCCGTGCGGGATCCGGGACGCGGGCGTGGCGTCGCTGGCCAACGAGCTGGGCCGGGAGATCACGATCGCCGAGGTGCTGCCCGTGCTGGAGAGGCATCTGCGGGATGTGCTGGAGCACGCGGAGCTGAAGCCGCGTGAGGTGGAGAAGGCGACCGCCTAGGGAATGCGTCCCTCTGGCCATGGGTTGGCCAGACGTAAGGCCGCACTTTTAACGGGCGTACCCTGGTGTTCGCCGAAGAATCGAAGCTGTAGGGAGCCGGTCGTGTCCGCAGTCGCACCCGACGGACGCAAGATGCTGCGCCTGGAGGTCCGCAACAGCCAGACCCCCATCGAGCGCAAGCCCGAGTGGATCAAGACCCGGGCGAAGATGGGCCCCGAGTACAACCAGCTGCAGAAGCTCGTCAAGAGCGAGGGCCTGCACACGGTCTGCCAGGAGGCAGGCTGTCCGAACATCTTCGAGTGCTGGGAAGACCGCGAGGCCACGTTCCTCATCGGCGGCGACCAGTGCACGCGGCGCTGTGACTTCTGCCAGATCGACACCGGTAAGCCCCAGGCGCTGGACCGTGACGAGCCGCGCCGCGTGGGCGAGTCGGTCGTCACGATGGACCTGAACTACGCCACCATCACCGGCGTCGCGCGCGACGACCTGGAGGACGGCGGCGCCTGGCTGTACGCGGAAACGGTGCGCCAGATCCACTCGATGACGTCGGAGCGCGAGGCGGGCCGCACCAAGGTCGAGCTCCTCATCCCCGACTTCAACGCGGTGCCCGAGCAGCTGGCCGAGGTCTTCTCCTCGCGCCCGGAGGTGCTTGCGCACAATGTCGAGACCGTGCCGCGGATCTTCAAGCGGATCCGTCCCGCTTTCCGTTACGAGCGCTCCCTCGAGGTCATCACGCGCGCCCGTGAGGCGGGTCTGATCACCAAGTCGAACCTCATCCTCGGCATGGGCGAGGAGCGCGAGGAGGTCAGCGAGGCGCTGCAGCATCTGCATGACGCGGGCTGCGAGCTGATCACGATCACCCAGTATCTGCGTCCTTCCGTGCGCCACCACCCCGTCGAGCGCTGGGTGAAGCCGCACGAGTTCGTGGAGCTGAAGGAGGAGGCCGAGGAGATCGGCTTCTCCGGTGTGATGTCGGGTCCGCTGGTGCGTTCCTCGTACCGGGCGGGCCGGCTGTACCAGCAGGCGATGGAGCGGCGGGGCACGACGGTCGCCCCGTAGGTCCCAGGCCGGGCCCCGAGCATGTGAAATCAGGCACAAGTAATTACCGCCGAGTAATGGCGCATTCAACGCGGTTCGTACCCTCCCCGCAGGTCGGGGCGGCGTACGGGCCGCGTCAGTGTTCCTAGGGTCTGAGTAAAGGTTTCATCGGTGTTTGACCGCTCGGTCACCCCCTGGTAACACCAATCAGTAACCCTGACTGTACGCACAGCACGCACCACCCCCCGTGGAGCTCCGCACCGCTCCCCGTAACGGTCAGGGCAAGCCCGCACCGCAAGTCCCGCACCGCATCCGCTCACCGTTGTCACCCACCCCGAGGGGGACCTCAACCATGCAGGCCGTACCGGTTCGACCCGTACGCGCGACCGCCATCCCGTCCGTCACCGATGCTCTGCGCGCCATGGAGTCGCTGCTCCTGGGCAGCGGGCAGCGCACAGCCCGCAGGAACGCTTGGACCGCAGTCCTGGAAGACCGGCGCAGGGCCAGGGACCGGGTCGAGGCGGAGCATGTACTGGAGGCCGTGGCTGGTCGCACTTCCTAGGCCACGTAAACTTCCACACATGGCGAGGAAGGCAAACTCAGACAGCGCTGACGCTGCTGCGAACCCCGGGCGACTGAAGCAGATCGCCCTGACGTACAAGATGACCCGGAAGGCCGACTCGAAGGTCGGTCTTGTCGTCGCGGCTGTGGGAATCGTCACCTTCGGTGTCTTCCTCGCGATCGGTTTCTTGATCGACCACCCTGTTTATCTGGGCATCCTCGGATTCCTGCTGGCCTTCCTCGCGATGGCGATCGTCTTCGGACGCCGCGCCGAGCGGGCGGCCTTCGGGCAGATGGAGGGCCAGCCGGGTGCGGCGGCGGCCGTACTGCAGAACGTGGGCCGCGGCTGGACCACGACTCCTGCGGTCGCGATGAACCGCAGCCAGGACGTGGTGCACCGGGCGGTCGGCAAGGCCGGCATCGTGCTGGTGGCCGAGGGCAACCCGAACCGGCTCAAGTCACTGCTGGCGGCCGAGAAGAAGAAGATGGCCCGCATCGTGGTGGACGTTCCGGTGCACGACATCATCGTCGGCGACGGCGAGGGTCAGGTGCCGCTGAAGAGGGTGCGCACGACGATGCTGAAGCTGCCTCGGGTGCTCACCGGACCGCAGGTCACGGCCGCGAACGACCGTCTGCGGGCGATGGGCGACCTGATGAGCAATATGCCGCTGCCGAAGGGGCCGATGCCGAAGGGCACACGGATGCCGCGCGGCGGAAAGATGCGCTGACGTTCCACGACGTGAAGAGGGGCGCCCCGGAGAGTTCCGGGGCGCCCCTCTTCACGTGCGTACGGCGTGCGTTTCACGTGCGTACGGCGTGCGCTAGATCCGCACCTGCACGGCGCGGGCGAGGCGGTCGTGCAGCCCGCGCCCGTCGCGGTCCCAGATGAGGGCCGGGATCGCGAGGGAGAGCAGCAGGCTGCGAAGGGCAACCCGGAAGAGGCCGAGCCGCCCGCCGTCCTCGGCGATGATGCGCAGCCCGAAGATGCGCTTACCGGGCGTGAAGCCCACGGTCCCGACGGTGAGCACGCTCAGGAGGAGAAAGATGCCGAGCGCCCAGTTCCCCGCGGCCTTCCCGTCACCATTCGCAAACAGTCCGTATGCGATCAGGAGGCAGAGCCCCCAGTCGATGAAAACGGCCCCGAAGCGCCGCCCGAGCGGGGCGATGGAGCCCGGTCCCGCCTGCGGCAGGCCCAGCCGCTCGCCCCGGTGACCGAAGTCGGCACCCATGTCCTCGGCGGCCGCGCGCGGCCCGGAAAGCCACGATCCGATTGCTTGCCTGTTGTCCACCCGTCCACGGTACTGGCCCCGCTTTGGATCACTTCGGGCCGGGTCCTTGACACAGCCCTGATCCCGGGTCCGGTTAACTTGACCGAAACAAATGGGTCATGCTTGAGAAATCCGGCCTGCCTAAGGTCGGGTCCAACGTGTGCCACCGCACTGGCCGCACGACGAGCAACCACCCCGCCCGTCCCCGGGTCGGGAGTAGGAGGAGTTGGATGTTCCAGAACGCCGACGACGCCAAGAAGTTCATCGCCGACAACGACGTGAAGATGGTCGACGTCCGGTTCTGCGACCTTCCCGGCGTGATGCAGCACTTCACGATCCCGGCGACGGCGTTCGACCCGTCCGACGAGCTGGCCTTCGACGGCTCGTCGATCCGCGGCTTCCAGGCGATCCACGAGTCGGACATGGCGCTGCGCGCGGACCTGTCGACGGCGCGGCTCGACCCGTTCCGCAAGGACAAGACGCTCAACATCAACTTCTTCATCCACGACCCGATCACGGGCGAGCAGTACAGCCGTGACCCGCGCAACATCGCGAAGAAGGCGGAGGCGTACCTGGCCTCCACCGGCATCGCGGACACCGCGTACTTCGGCCCCGAGGCCGAGTTCTACGTCTTCGACTCCGTGCGCTTCAACACCACGTCGAACGAGGGCTTCTACCACATCGACTCCGAGGCCGGCGCCTGGAACACCGGAGCGATCGAGGACAACCGCGGCTACAAGGTCCGCTACAAGGGCGGCTACTTCCCGGCCCCGCCGGTCGACCACTTCGCCGACCTGCGCGCGGAGATCTCCCTGGAGCTGGAGGCGTCCGGTATCCAGGTCGAGCGCCAGCACCACGAGGTGGGCACCGCCGGCCAGGCCGAGATCAACTACAAGTTCAACACGCTGCTGGCCGCGGCCGACGACCTGATGCTCTTCAAGTACATCGTGAAGAACGTCGCCTGGCGCAACGGCAAGACCGCGACCTTCATGCCGAAGCCGATCTTCGGCGACAACGGCTCGGGCATGCACGTCCACCAGTCCCTGTGGCAGGGCGGCTCCCCGCTCTTCTACGACGAGCAGGGCTACGCGGGCCTCTCCGACATCGCCCGCTACTACATCGGCGGCATCCTGAAGCACGCCCCGTCGCTGCTGGCGTTCACCAACCCGACGGTGAACTCGTACCACCGCCTGGTCCCCGGCTTCGAGGCCCCGGTCAACCTGGTCTACTCGCAGCGCAACCGCTCCGCGGCGATGCGTATCCCGATCACGGGCTCGAACCCGAAGGCGAAGCGCGTCGAGTTCCGCGCCCCGGACCCGTCCTCGAACCCGTACCTGGCCTTCTCGGCGCTGCTGCTCGCGGGCCTGGACGGCGTGAAGAACAAGATCGAGCCGGCGGAGCCGATCGACAAGGACCTCTACGAGCTGGCCCCGGACGAGCACGCGAGCGTCCCGCAGGTCCCGACCTCGCTCCCGGCGGTGCTGGAGGCGCTGGAGGCGGACAACGAGTACCTGCAGGCGGGCGGGGTGTTCACGTCGGACCTGATCGAGACGTGGATCGACTACAAGCGGACGAGCGAAATCGCACCGATCCAGCTGCGGCCGCACCCGCACGAGTTCGAGCTGTACTTCGACATCTAAGAACGCCGCGGGTCGGAGCGGGTCTCCGCTCGCCTGGGCAGTCTGTGGGCCGTCGGCCGTGTCCTTCCCGTCTCGGGAGGCACGGCCGACGGCCGTTTCTACGGGGGCACTCCCCAGTTCTGCTTGGCGGTCCAGCCCTCGGCAGGTTGAGCCCCCGTGCCGTCTGAGGAGGGTCGTGGGCGTGAGGGCCCCGCTGATGGCGACTGAGGCGCAGCGGACCGACACCTCGATGCGGTGTCGGCCCTGCTGTCCACTCCGGCCCCGGCAGCCGATTCAGCCCTCCGAGCGCTCCGGCTCCAGCAGCTCCCGCAGTTCGCCCACCGCCTCCCGGAGCCGGTCCGCGAACACCCGCATCTGGTCGGCCACCGCCAGCGGCGTGCTCAGGTAGACGTTGAACCGCTCGGGCAGCAGCACATAGGCGACGCCGATGCACTGGAGGCTCGTCGAGCCGAAGCCGAAGTACTGGATGTTGTGGGACGGCGCCGAGCTGGTGCTCAGGTAGTCGTCGCGCATCGTCAGCCAGCCCGGGGTCCGATACAGCGCGGGCTGTTCGAGCACTCCGAGCTCCGTCCCGCGGCGGCGCTGGATCAGCTCAAGCTCCCACAGGTGCTGCTCGGGCACCTGGCCGGCCTGGCACTCCTTCGCGCGTGCCACATGAGCCTCGGCGGCGGCCCGGAACGCGGCGCGGCGGGTGGCCGTGTCCGTCGACGGGTCCTCCATCGCCGCCACGAAAGCCACCATCTCGGGGGTGACGACGCGCATCGCCTCGGTCCGCCCGTGCCGGTACTGCCGGGTGGCGATCGATTCGTATGTGGCGCCCAGGTGTCCCTTGGCCCGCTGGTGGGCGAGCTGGTAGGCGACCTGGACGAATGCGTCCGGTGAGACCCGCAGCGCCTTGGCGGTGGTGGCGCCGAAGTCCTCGAACGACACGGTGACGGTCGCGGTGGCCTCTCCGTACGCAGCGAACGCGTCCGCGGCCGAGCGCGCCTGGTCCCGCAGGGCGTCGTCCAGTTCGAAGGCGATCGGCTCCAGCGCCGGGAGACCCTGGGAAAGGGCCCCGGACTGGCGGGAGTGTTCCTCGGCCGGGGTGCTGAGCAGGGCGTCGGTGAAGCTGAGGATGGTGGTTCCGTCCAGCTCGCAGTGCTCGACGTTGATGCCCGCCCGGCCGTCGGCGAAGACGATGAAGGTCACGGCCTTGTCGAACCATCGGTTGCCGCGGTCGCCGTACAGCAGCTCGTCGCACGCCTCCTGGGTGTCCGCGGGTGCGAAGTCCTCCAGAGCGACGCAGAACAGCGCGGTCTCCACATCGTCCAGTGCCTCCGCGTTGCGGGGGTGGCAGGCGAGCAGGGACTCACGGGCGGCCGCCCATTCCGCCCGGGCCATGGTGGTGAGGTGGCCCACGGACGTGTCCGCCGGCTCGGCACCCGCCTTCATGACGGCGCGCAGGCCCGCCTCGAGGTCGTCCAGGCTGTGCGGGACACCGTCGGCGCCGAGCACGTCGAGCCGGAACATGGTGCCCCGGAAGAACACCACGATGTGCCGGGCCCTGGACGGGCCCGGCTGCGCCTCGCTGTAGGGGGCGCGGACGGTGTCCTGTTGGGCGCCGGGGATCCGGGTGGTGGAGAACAGATACTTGTTCTGCACCATCGACTGGGGCTGCCCGCGCTGCACCACCGGCGCAATGAGCTCCTGGTCGAGCTGCCGCTTGTAATTGAGAGCCCCGGCGATGAGCCCGGCCGCCCGCTCGACCTGCGGCCGGTCGGAGTCCTGGAACAGGAAGAAGAAGTTGGCGTTGAGCGCGATCCGGTCCCGGCGGCCCAGGTAGCGGTACGGCCAGAAGGTGTCGAGCCAGCTGTGTACGCCTTCCGACGCGTCGTACTCCGCAAGCGCGGCGTGCAGCTGCCGGCCCGGGCCGTCGGGCCGGAGGAAGGCGGTCACCTCCGCCTCGGTCGCCGCCAGCTCGTCGGCGGTCAGCAGCGGTGTGCACCAGGCGAGGAACCTCTCGCAGCTCGCCTCCAGCGTAGGCAGCGGCACGCGCGGCAGCGTGTCCTCGTACGCGAAGGTCGTTGCTGCTCCCTGACTGGCCTGACTGATGTTCAATTCTGTTCTCGATTCCGATCGTTGTGACCTGACGTGCGTGTGCGCGTGCCCTACGGCCGGGAAAGGTAGAGCTCTGCGTAGAGCCAGCCTTCCGCTTCCAGGCCCCCCGCATCCACCCCGTTGGCAGACATCGTGTCCAACACGAGCGTCTGTTCCTCCGGGGAGGCGAACCGACGCTGTTTGAAGACGCCGTCGACACGGACGGTCCGGTAGCCCAGTTCGTCGAGCGCGCGCTCGACGGGGTCGAACGGGAACATCCGCAGCACGAAGTGCGCCATCCAGGGTGGGCGGCCGGCCTGCGCCCGCACGACGCGGGTGAGTGTCCGCTCGGTGACATAGCCGAGGCAGCCCGTCGAGATGACCAGGTCCGTCCCGGCGAGCTGGGCACTCTGCTGCGGTGTGGGCTCGTGCCCCTCCAGGTCCGCGTGCACCGCGTCGTCGAGGAAACCGGCCCCCAGTGCGTACGACAGCGCACTGTCGGAGGCGTCCAGGCCGACGAAGCGGATGCGCTGCGCGGGTTGGCGCGACCGGGACAGCTCCCGGTCGCGGGCCAGCAGGGCTTCGCGGCTCATCCCCTGGCTCGCCTCGTCGTCGTAGCGCGCGTACAGCTCGTCCATGGTCGCGTCGTACTTCAGCAGGGCTGCGTTGATTCCGTATGAGCACCCTATGTCCAGCACTTGCGGCACCGCGACGTGCTGGGAGTCCCGGTACTCCTTGATGAGTTTCGCGAAGTAGGGCTTGGCCTGTTGCGGAACGCAGTAGCCGAGCGGGCGCAGCACATTGAAATACGCACGCGGATCGGGCTGCGTGTAGATGTGGTCGAGCGAGACTTTTCCGGTCGCGTCGAAACGCACAGGGCTTACTCCTCCGTGGATCGCGGATCCCTGGATGGCAATTCCGTGGACGGCAGTACCGTGGGTGTCAGTTCCGCGGATGGCAGTTCCGTGGATGACAGAGGGGGAAACGGCCTACGACGACCGCTAATCCAGCAGTCGATCGCCTCGCACGGCCCGGCCCTCGGCCGCCAGATGCTCGGGCAGTACCCGGCCGAAGAGCTGCCGGGTCCGCGCCACGCTCCCGATGACGCCGGGGCGCTCGCTGTAGGCGAATATCGCGGAGTGGCGCGCGGTCTCGCCCCGCACCGGGCTCACGCGGTGCAGCGAGTAGCGACCCTTGAACAACTGCAGGTCACCGGGTTGCAGGGGGAGGCGGCGGATCATCCGCTCACCCCGGCCGTCCAGTACGTCCCGGACGTCGTCGAAGCTCTCGTCATGCGCGGACCTGATGTTCGGGCAGTACTCGAAGACGCCACCCGCCTGCGCCTCCTGGGTGAGCATGCTGACGGTGAACTCGTTGGTGTCGAAGTGCCAGGGGTGCTCCATGCCGGGCTCGACGACGTTGAGTACGAGTCCGGAGAGCGGGTCCGCCAGCTCGTGCAGCTGCGGCAGTCTGAAGCAGCTGGCGACGAAGCGCTGGAAGACCTGGTGGGAGTAGAGCCTGCTGATGAGGGAGCCTGCGGGGATGCGGTCCCGCGCGACGAACGCGTTGCCCCGCTGGAAGGTCCTCCGGCCCGGGTGGTCCGCCGGCAGAGACGAGTCGACCGCGATGTTGTAGACGTTGACCGTTTCGACGTCGAAGTGCGCGCGGGGGGCGATGGCCGAGCACTCCTGTCGCAGGACGTCGCGGAGCGCGGGACGGATGAAGTCGGACAGCACGGTGCAGCCGAGATCAGCCAGTTCGCGCCGGGCGCGGGAAATCACGGCCTGCCCCTCGGCGCTCTCGAGCTCGGACAGGGGATATTGAGCCGTGTCGACCACTTGGTCAAGCGTCATTGCTTCCAAAGTGCTCATTCGATCCTCTCCACGGGCGGGCAGATCGTCGACTCTTCAGCAACTGACCTGAGGAGTAACGGGGTTGAAGTTCCCACAGCCCCGCCGGGTTGTCTGTGACACGTCGCACTACGATGGCGCGATTCCACTTTGCACTAGGACAAATGAGGATTGCAGCTAGTGCAGAATCGGGCTACCGTTCGAGCCATGCCTGCCAAGACACCGCTGCCCGTGACGCTGACCGGCCACTATGTCCGCCTCGAACCGTTGACGATGGATCACCTCCCCGATCTTTTCGCCGCGGGCGGCGGAGACGACGAGGTCTGGCGCTGGCAGGGCGGGCCGACGCCGTATACACAGGACGAGCTCGGCCTCAAGCTGCGCGCGCTGCTCGATGAGGCAGAGCGGGGCGAGTACGTGGCGTTTGCCGTCATCCACCGGGCGTCCGGGCAGGCGGTCGGCTGGACCACGTACCTGGACGTCGACCCGTCGGACGAGCGCCTGGAGATCGGCTGGACCTGGTACGGGCGCGCGGTCTGGCGGACTGCGGTCAACACCGAGACGAAGCTGCTGTTGCTCACCCATGCCTTCGAGGAACTCGGCATGGGGCGCGTCCAGTTGAAGACCGACCACATGAACCAGCGGTCGCAGGCTGCCATCGCCCGCATCGGGGCGCGGCGTGAGGGCGTACTGCGCCGCCACCGGCAGCGGCCGGACGGCACATGGCGGGACAGCGTGTACTTCTCGATCCTGAGCGAGGAGTGGCCGGCGGCGAAGGCGCGCCTCAGCGCGCGGCTCCAGGTCGCGCAGTGAGGTGGTGCGGTTGACGCTGGTTCCATGAGCGAGCCGAACCCTGGGGACACTGGGACGCACCGCCGGCCGGTGCCGTGCCACGCAAGCGCAGGACGTGGCCATGGGTGCTGCTCGCTCTCGCTCTGCTGCTGGTCGGCGGCTGTGTCGCCGTCGTCGCCCTTGTCGTGGACGAGGCCTCGAAGACCGTCAGGATCGAGTACGAGGTCACCGGGGATGCCAGGGGTGTGGCCATCGCGTACTCGACGTGGCAGGACGGGAATGCGTCGATGAACCAGGAGAGCTCGCGGACGTTGCCCTGGCGCAAAGAGCTCGAGGTCAAGGGCTTTGCGAAAGGTGGCTCGCTGACCGTCACCCTGGGCGCGGAAGGTGGAACAGCGACCTGTTCGGTGACCGTGGACAACGATCCGCCGAAGACGGCCACAGCGTCCGGTCCGTTCGCCACAGCCTCGTGCAGTGGTTTCTGAGAAAGGCCTCAGGCGGGCTCGGTCGCCGAGATGCGGTACTTCTGCACCTCCGCGTCGACGATCGCCACCAGCTGGTCCGGCGCCGGGCCCGAGCCGCGGAACGTCGCCATGGCCTCGTCCGACTCCCAGCGTTCGTAGACGTTGATGCGGGTCGGGTCGAGCAGGTCCGGTGAGAGTGCGAAGTCCAGGCAGCCGGGGGCCGTACGGGCGTGGGTCACGACCTCGCGGCAGCCGGTGAGGAAGTCGTCGCGGGCCGTGGCGGCGACGTGGAGCCTTCCGGACACGATGAGCATGTAGGTCTCCCCTGGTGGTCTCCCGCTGATCGTCTCACCGGTCGGCGCGGCACGCACGTACGATCGGTCGGCATGGGGATCACTGTGCAGAATCTGACGTACTACCCGGTCAAGGGCTGCGCCGGTACGGCCGTCGAGTCCGCCCGGGTCGGGGAGACAGGGCTGGAGCACGACCGCACGTTCATGGTCGTGGATGCCGCGGACGGTGCGTTCCGCAGTCAGCGGACGCTGCCCGCCATGGCCGCGATCCGGCCGGAGATCGTCGACGGGGGTGTCGCGGTGCGACTGTCCGCGGGCGGGGTCGAGAGCGTACTGCTGGACGTGGACCCTGACGGGGAGCGGCGGCCGGTGAGCATGTTCGGCAAGGACATCGGGGAGGGCGCCGACCAGGGGGACGCGGCCGCCGAGTGGTTCTCCGAGGTGCTGGGGGCGAAGTCCCGGCTGGTGCGGGTGCCTTCGGGCTTCGACCGGGACGGGTGGGGCGAGACGCCCGGCAAGGTCGGGTTCGCGGACGCGCATGCGGTGCTGGTGGCGTCACAGGCGTCGCTCGACGGGCTGAACGCGCGGATCGCGCAGTGGGACGCGGAAGGGGGATCAGGGCCGGGCGCGGCTCCGGTGCCGATGGATCGCTTCCGGGCGAACATCGTGCTCGACGGCTGCGCCGAGCCGCACGCCGAGGACGAGATGCGACGGCTGGAGATCGGGACGGTCCGGCTCGCCTACGCGGTACGGGCAATGCGGTGCAGCGTCCCGCTGGTCGACCAGCTCACTGGGCTGCGGGCAGGTCCCGAGCCGGTCCGTACGCTCGCCACCTACCGGCGGGAGCCGGAGTACGAGAACAAGGTCAGCTTCGGCATGAAGGCCGCCGTGGTGCAGCACGGGACACTCTCCGTAGGAGATCCCGTGCTGCCCACCTGGGCGTCCGGCGCGGCTGCCTGAGTCAGCAGCGGGGAACCGGCTTGCTGTAGGTCGTGTTGCTGGGTGTCGCCACGTAGTAGTCCGAGACATAGCGGCCGTTGTCCATGCGGTCCCAGACACTGGTGGTGCCGACCTTCGAGCCGGGCCGCTGGCAGTACACCCAGGCCAGGGACCCGTTGGGAGACGTACCCGCTACGGGGTACGACGTGCCGGGGCCGGTGTGCTGGGCGAGGCCGCTCGCCGCGGTGGTCTGGTACGGGTACGTGCAGCGCGGCAGCGGGGCGCTGTAGTTGGTGTTGGACGGGGTGCTGACGTAGTGGTCCGTGACGTACGAGCCGTCGGAGAGCTTGTCCCATACGCGGGTGCCGCCGACGGTGGAGCCGGGCGCCTGGCACACCACCTTGAGGGCCGCCCCGGGCGCGTAGGACTTGGCGATGGGGTAGGCCGTCGAGGGGCCGGTGCGGGCGTTGAGCGTGGTGGAGCTCGTCACCGTGTAGGTGTACGCGACGGTGGCGACCGGTGTGTTGAGCCGGTCGGTGTCGATGTTCAGCGTGACGCCGCCGTACGTCTCGTTGTGGTCGCCCTTGAACTGCTTGGCCCGCTGGGTCACGGCCCACTTGGCGTCGGCGATGTTGGTCCAGCCCGTCAGGGAGTCGACCCCGTCGTAGCGGGCGATCCACAGCGCGTCGGGACGGGCGTAGGCGGGGGATGTGTAGGCGTCGGAGAGCTGCTTTGCTCCCTGGCTGAGGTTCATATAGACGCCTGAGACATAGCCGAGCCGGTGCAGCTCCTTCGTCCAGGCGGAGGCGTACGACAGGACGGCGATCCGGCAGGTGTCGTCGGTCTGGGAGTAGTTCTCGATGTCGTTGTAGAAGGCGCTGCCGGGCTGCATGCCGAGCGCCTTGGCCTTGGCGATGGCGTCCGCGGCCGCCGCGGTGCCCTGGGACCGGGCGGTCGCCGGGACGTTGCTGATCTTGGCGTCGGTGGGGCGGCCGCCGCACGCCGGCTGCAGGCCCTTGTAAATGGGCAGCAGACGCCACTTGAGCGCGGACACGGATGTGACCCATGACGCGGTCAGTTGGGGCTGGGCGCAGGTGCGGTTGACGCCCCCGATGTAGACGCCGACGGCGCGGTACGGGGAGGCGCTCCACGCCTGGATCGTCGTCAGCGGCGGTGCGGTACAGGTGTCGAAGGCGAGTCCGGAGTAGCGGGTCGCGCTCGCTCCTGAGGGATAGGCGACCGCCGTGGCCGGTTCGGCGGCGGCGGGTGGGACGAAGGTGAGCGTGGCGCCGGCGCTGAGGACGCCGGCGGCACAGAAGACGAGGAATCTTCGAAGGGTGCGGTACGGATGCGACATGGCTGGCCCCCGGGGCTGCTCGAACCGAGTGGGTTCAGAATGCCCCAGTCTGCGCCAACTGCACCCTGTGCCGGTGTCGTTTCTTGCCCGTGTCGAACCTGCCGCCGTCACCCGAGGTGACGGCGGCAGGTCATGACCCTGTTCGACTTATCCGACTTGTGTGACTTACTCGACCGCCGTAGTCGGATCAGCGGCCGTAGCGGATCAGCGCCCGTACCATCCGGCAGGTCGTGTCCGACGGCGGGTGGATCCCGACGCGCTCCGCCGTCGCTCGTATCTTCATGTTGTCGGCCGTCGCCGGGTGGTAGACGCCCAGGTCGAGCAGCGCGATCGCCAAGCGCATGGCCTTCAGTCGGCGGTTGTGGGAGACGTACCACTCGCGCGGCTGTCCGGCCGGGAGCGGCTTCTTCTCCAACGGGTGGTATGCGGACCCGGTCTGGTTCTTCGGCTTCGTCGTGTCAGTCGTCTTGGTCGGCTTCGTGATGAGTGTGACAACGGCCATCGGCAACCTCCTGGCGCGGTGGCGGGACCATCCCGAACTACTGTCCATTCTACTGGCGGCCACTGACAATCGTCGCTGGCCAGACGGTGTTTGAGGGGCGCCTGAGCGGTATCGTGGCGGGATGGAGATCTGGATCAACCCCGCCTGTTCGAAGTGCCGCAGCGCGATCAGTCTGCTCGACGAGGAGGGTGCCGAGTACACCGTCCGGCGCTATCTGGAGGACGTGCCCGGCGCGGAGGAGATCCGGGCCGTCCTGGGGCGGCTCGGACTTGAGCCGTGGGACATCACGCGGACGCAGGAGGCGGTGGCGAAGGAGCTCGGGCTCAAGGAGTGGGCGCGGGACGAGGGTTCACGCGACCAGTGGATCGAGGCGCTGGCGAAGCACCCCAAGCTGATTCAGCGGCCGATCATCACGGCGGACGACGGGACGGCCGTCGTGGGGCGCACGGACGAGGCGGTACGGGACGCGCTCGGCCGGTCCTAGGACGTCACAGCGGGACGGCGTACCAGCGGCGGTGCGTCAGCGGTTCGACCAGCAGCACGCCCGCCGATGCTGCCGCCGCGACCGTGGCCGCCGGGAGCGAGCCCCAGGCCGCCGCGACCGCTCCGGCCAGGACGAGGAACGGGCGCAGCTCCTGGACCGGCTGTTCTGAGGTCACCGCTCGTCCGTGCCCGCGACCTTCCCCGTCGCGAGCGCGATCCGGTTCCAGGTGTTGATCGTGAAGATCAGCGCGAGCAGCTGAGCCAGCTCCTGTTCCTCGAAGTGCGCCGCCGCCTGGGCGTACACCGCGTCCGGCACGCCGCCGTCGGCGATCAGAGTGACCGACTCGGTCAGCGCGAGCGCCGCCTGTTCCTTCTCCGTGAAGAAGTGCTTCGCCTCGCGCCAGACGGCCGTCATGTGCAGGCGCTCCTCGCTTTCGCCCGCCTTGCGGGCGTCGCCGGTGTGCATATGGAGGCAGTACGCGCAGTGGTTGAGCTGCGAGGAGCGGATCTGTACGAGCTCCACGAGGGTCGGGTCCAGGCCTTCGCGGGCCGCCGCGTCCAGGCCGATCACGGCGCGGAATGCCTTCGGGGCCGCCTTGGCGAAGTTGACCCGCCGCACCACCGGGGGGACGGTCGCGGCCGCCGGGGGGACGGTCGCGGTCACGTTCTGGTTGATCTCTGTCGTCGTCATGTGTACGAATCTAGCGGCGGAGGCGACCGGCAGTGGGGTGCATTTCAGTGGCGGAATCATGGGTCAATCCGGCGGAGAGCCTGGGTGCTGATCTGCATCTTGAGCTCACCGGTCCGGGCAGCCGACGGGCCGTGCTGATGCGGGCGTTGCGCGAGGCCGTGCAGAGCGGCCGGCTGGCGCCGGGGACCAGGCTGCCGCCGTACCGGTCCCTCGCCGCCGACCTCGGGATCGCCCGTAACACCGTCGCCGACGCCTACGCCGAGCTCGTCGCCGAGGGCTGGCTCACCGCCCGCCAGGGCTCCGGGACCCGGGTCGCCCATGGGGCCGCCCCGCCGCCAGGCGGGGGAAAGGTCGCGCCCAGCGCTCCCGCACGCAGCCTGCGCACTCCGGCCGGACCCGTCCGGTCGACCTACGACCTGGTGCAGGGGCAGCCCGACCCCTCCGCCTTTCCCCGTGCCGCCTGGCTCGCCGCGGCGCGGCGGGCGCTCGGCAACGCGCCGCACGACGCCTTCGGACCCGGGGATCCGCGCGGGCGGGTGGAGTTGAGGGAGGCGCTGGCCGGGTATCTGGCGCGGGTGCGCGGGGTGCGGACCCGGCCGGAGCGGATCGTCCTGTGCTCGGGCACCGCGCACGCGCTGCGGCTGCTGGCGGCGGTCGCGGGAGGGCGGTGGGCCGTGGAGTCGTACGGGCTGTCCTTCCATCGCGGGCTGCTCGCAGGCCAGGGCGTTGACACCGTGCCGCTTACCGTCGACGAACATGGCGCACGCATAGGCGAGTTGGGCACGCAGCGCGCGGTGCTCCTCACTCCGGCGCACCAGTTCCCGACCGGCGGTCCGCTGCATCCGGAGCGGCGTGCGGCCGTCGTCGGCTGGTCCCGCTCGACGGGCGGTCTGGTCCTGGAGGACGACTACGACGGCGAGTTCCGCTACGACCGCCGGCCGGTCGGCGCGGTGCAGGGCCTCGACCCCGATCGCGTGGTGCTGATGGGGTCGGTGAGCAAGAGCCTCTCCCCCACCCTGCGGATCGGCTGGATGGTGCTGCCCGAGCAGCTGGTCGACGACATCGTGGCGGCGAAGGGCGAGCGCGAGCAGGTCTCGAGCGCCACGGAGCAGCTCACGCTCGCGGACTTCATCACCTCGGGGGCGTACGACCGGCATGTACGGAAGATGAGGCAGCGCCACCGGCGCAGGCGCGACCAGCTGGTGGCGGCCCTGGCGCAGCGGGCGCCGCGGGTGCGGGTGACCGGGATCGCCGCAGGGCTGCACGCCGTGCTCGAACTCCCGTCAGGAACCGAGGGGGCCGTGGTCAAGGCCGCGGCCCGGCAGGGGCTGGCCGTCGAGGGGCTGGCCGACTACCGCCACCCGGACTTCCCGAAGGACGGGCGGGACGGCCTGGTCGTCGGGTACGCCACCCCGCCCGAGCACCGCTATCCGCGGGCCCTGGACGCGCTGTGCCGGGCTCTCCCACCCGAGTGAGCACGTAAGTGGAACGCGAGCGAGAACGTGAGGGAGACTCGCTGAGCTGCGCCAACCTTAAGAAAAGTTAAGGAAGTTGTGGTGGGGACCGCTGAAACGAACGAGATGGCTACTCGTACGTAACGGCACACGCACCCGACCCGACAGGAGTCCCACGTGTCGCGCAAGAAGTCCCTCAGCGGTAAGAAGAAGATCGCTCTGCTCGTTGGCGCCGCCGCCGTCGTCGGCGGTACGGCAGTGGCCATGACCGGCGTCGGCAACGCGTCGTCGGTGGCCTGCGACGGGCTGGTCACAGCCCTGCAGAACAACGAGAAGTTCATCGCCGATCAGCGCGCCAACCCGGACGCGCAGTCCGAGGCGCGGATCGCCAACCGGCAGGCCGTGATCGAGGAGATCAAGCGCAAGCAGGCGGCGTCGGGGTGCGAGGTCGGAGGCGGGGGAGGTGAGGCCGCTCAACCGCCCGCCCAGCAGCAGCCTCCGGCCCAGGAGCAGCCGCCCGCCGACGACCAGGCCACCCAGCCCCCGGCCGCCGAGGAACAGCCGCCCGCCGACGATCAGGCCGGCGGCGATCAGGCGGGTGGTCAGGCGAACGGCCAGGTCGTCTGCGCCGGCTCGACCGTGACCCTGTCCGGCGAGGGCGGCGCACCCGCCGCCTCCAGCAACCAGTTCCCGGTCGGCACCACCCTCAAGGTGACCAACCTCGACAACAACAAGTCGACGACCGTCAAGGTCGCCTCCGTCTCCGGCAGCTGCGCCCTGCTGAACAACGCGGCCTTCGAGCAGGTCCGCGAGCCGGGCAAGTTCCTCATCCGCAAGGCGCGGATCGAGAAGATCGGCTGACCCAGCCGGTCGTACCGGAATCCAGGACGGTGCCGCACCCCCCATACGGCACCGTCCTGGTCACTCCCTCGGCGATCTCCCTCAGCGATCTCCCTCAGCGATTGAGCCGGAGCTCCGCCTCCGCCAGGATCTCCGTCAGCCGCAGCCCGAACCGTACGTCGCAGCCGTGCGCCCGCCCCGTACGCGCCGACTCCACCAGCGCGTCCACCGCCGCCCCGAACGAGCGCACCGCGTCGCCCCACTCCGGAAGCGTGGCCTTCCCCTGATCGCCTGCCAGCATGATGCTCGCGCCGGAGGCCTTCACCGGCGCGCTCAGACCGAGCGTCGACGTGCTCGACGCCCCGGACGCGTGCCGCAGCACCAGATGCACCGTGTCCACCGGCCCGCGCGCCGCGGTCACGTCCGTCACATCGCCGAGCACCGGGATCAGCACGGACAGCACGTGCGGGCCGACGTCCCACAGACCGCCCTTCTCGCGCCGCCACGGCGAAGCGGCGTACGGACTGTCCGCGCCCGGCGCGTACAGCGAGCCGAGCCACTGCGCATGGGCCGTGAACCAGCCGCCCACCGCCGCCTGTGCGTCGATCCAGGGCGCGGTGTCCGCGGCGAAACGCAGGGTGCAGAAGACCACCGAAGCGATCCCGGCGCGCTCCGCCGCCGCGGCCGTCTCCCGGGCCGGCGCCACGCTCGTCGCGACCGGCTTGTCCAGCAGCAGATGACAGCCGGCCGCGGCCGCCCGGGCCGCGAGCGGCGCCTGGACGTCCGGCGGCAGCGCGAAGGCGACCGCCTCACAGTCGGCGAAGAGGGCGTCCGCGCCGTCGTCGCCCGAGTAGGTCCTCGTGCCGTGCGCGGCGGCGATGGCGGCGGCCGCCTCGGGCCGTCTGGCCCATACCCCGGCGAAGTCGACGTCCGGGTGGGCGGCGAGCGCGGGGGCCTGGGTGCGTTCCGCCCAGGGGCCGGCGCCGAGGAGTCCTATACGCAGCTGCCTTGCGGGCTTCGTCATGCGGCCAGTGTGCCCGCAGCGGAAAATTCCCGCGGAACCACTGGCCAACGGTGTTACGTTTCCGGGGCCGGCCGCGGGACTCCGGTGCGACTTCCGGGACTTGCCTATGAAGCAGTGATTTCGCTGATCGCGCCCCCATTCCCCGGCCGGCGCCTGTGTGTACGCGGGATCGAGGTGCGTGTATTGCAGTACGGGGGAGACAATGGCGGAGACCCATGCCGATCTCATCGCGGCCGAGGACGTGCTCCTCTTCGTGAACGCCGCGGTCACGGCGACCGGACAGCGTGAATTCCGCTCGGGGGCCTTCGAGCAGCAGCTGTCACTCGCCTTCCTCCACGAGTACGTACGCGTGAATTACCGCTCCCTGTATTCGGCCGCACTCGCCCTCGACATCAACGACCACAACTGCGTCCGGATCGTCGAGCAGCTGCTGCGCACGGCGTCGGACGCGACCCCCGAGCAGAAGCGGACGGAAGGCCGGCTGATCGCGGCCCGACTCGCCGTACTGCCGCCGCAGCGCGTCTACCGGCTGTTCCGCGCGCTGCGTGCCGCGAAGGTCAACAACCGCCGCACGCGCGCGATCCTGCGCGACTGGCTGGGGACCCGACCGGACCTGGGCCTCGACGCCGTGAAGTACCGCGGCGGACTGAAGACCGCCGCCCGGCACACTCATCTCCCCTCCGAAGAAGGGGAGTTCGGGGACTTCCTGTTCCGGCCCGGCAAGCGTGTCCGGTACGGGCAGACCTTTCTCGAGGCGTACCGCAGTGCCCACTTCGAGCAGAGCGCCATCTACGAGCTGCCGTTCACCGTCGCCGAGGGCTTCGCGGCGAAGCACGGCATCCCCCGCGAGGTGTTCCTGGAGCGGATCGCTCCGCGTATGACCCGTTTTGAGCGGCTGCGTACGCAGCGGGCCGGGACGCCGACCGATCTGAACGTCATGCCGCTTACCCGGCTCGCGCTGTACGTCCTCTCGCTGGAGCGGGACGAGCGAGTGCGGCGGCGCACGGAGCTGACCGGCGCGCTCCGGGCCGCCGCGCTGCGAGCCGCGGGTCCGTACGCCGGGACCTGGGGACGGGTCGCCGCCGTGCTCGACGACAGCTACTCCTCGTCCGGCTCGGGTGTGAAGCGCCGCCGACCCCTCGCGGTCGCGCTGGGCTGCCACTTCCTGCTGGAGGCGCTGGCCGGTTCGTACCGGGCGCACTGGACCTCGGGCACGCGCGATCCGCTGCTCGCGCGGCCGTCGGGGCCCACGCCGCTCGGCACCAGGATCCTGGACGCTCTGGAGCACTCCCCCGAGCGGCTGGTGATCGTCTCGGACGGCTGGGACAACGCGCCGCCGGGCCTGGCCAGGGAGGTGCTGCGGGTCTGGCGCACGCGGCTCGACCCGGACCGGCGCACACATGTCGTGCATGTGAATCCCGTATACGACGCGGACGGTTTCGATGTGCGCCGCCTCGCTCCGAACGTGCCGACGGCCGGCATCCGTGACGCCGAGGATCTGGCGGCTCTGGTCGAGATCGCGCAGTTCGCCGAGGGCCGTACCGGCCTGCCCGAGCTGCAGGCCTATCTGGACCGGCGTACGGAACGCTTCCTGGAGGGGGCGCGATGAACAAGCTGGACCTGACCGGACTCACCACCCTGCCCGCCCAGGTGTGGGGCGGCATCCGGCTGGTGCCGCTGGCGCGCGAGAAGCCGGTGGACGGGCTGCGGCTGCGCCACGAGATCTACGGTCCGGGCTACGGCGAGGTCGAGCTCGGCCCTCGCGACCGCTATCTGTCCTACATTCCGCACGGCTTCGTCGCGGACTGGTCGGGCGAGGGCGGCCAGTCAGCGGCGTACGGAACCCAGCTGGGCGACGGGTGCCCGGCCTGTGTGCCCGTGCGCCGTCACCACCGGCTGGCCAAGCGGCGCTCCGCCAAGGGGGTCAAGGAGAACCGGCTGCGCTTTCTCCCCCTCCAGCTCGCCCTCGAGGGCTATCTGGCGCTCCACTTCGGCGGCCCGTCCATCGTCTGGGACGAGTGGTCCCAGCAGGCGGTACGCCAGGGCCTGTCTCCGCGCGCCGAGGACGCGTATGCGGGCTGGGCGGTGCGCGGCCTCGGCGAGGCGCTGCGGATCTTCGAGATCCATCCCGGCCAGTGCGGGGTGCTGGTGTACGCGGCGGACTCGCTCGCCGCGGCCTTCGTCGTGCCGCACCCCGCCGACTACCGCGCCCTGCACCCGTCCCTGATCGAGGATCTGTACGGGGAACTGGTCCATCAGTACGCCTTCTTCGGCGGTCCGGTGCCCGACTTCGAGGCGCGCATCCGCGACCGCGGGCACATGACGACGCTCGCCGATCTGCGGATGGCTGCCCGCGGCCAGGAGCGCGCGTGGGCCGAGAGCCACCGCCCCCTGATGGCGGACCGGCTGCTCGACCCCTCGTACAGCTTCGAGCGGGTATACACGTTGGACTCGTTCAGCCTGTGGCGCTTTCTGCCGCCCTTCCGGCGCGGGGAGAGCGAGCAGCACATCGGCGAGGCGATCACCGACCACAAGGGCCGTGTCGCCTATCTCAAGACCTTCCGGCTCTCCGAGGCGCAGATCCGCCGCGGCCATCTGCTCAGCCGGCTGCACGACCACGACTGGCACCTGGGCCGCACCGCCGAGGCGCTGGGCACCAGCTGCCCCGATCTTGTCCGCCGGATCCGTGCCGCGGGCTTCGATTCACTGCTCAAGCAGGGGGTGGAGCCGAGGGCGCGGACCTGAACCGTCGTGCCGTCCGACGGCCTCCTCCGGGCCGTTCCGCCGGTGCCGGTCCGGCGTAACGTGGGGTTCACACATGGGCAACGGACGGGAAATCGCGAATTGCGAAGCTGCGCGGCATACCGCGCACCCGCAAAGGATGAGGCCCCGTGACCTTCAAGGCTGAGTACATCTGGATCGACGGCACCGAGCCGACCGCCAAGCTTCGCTCGAAGACGAAGATACTGACGGACGGGGCCGAGCTGCCCATCTGGGGCTTCGACGGATCCAGCACCAACCAGGCCGAGGGCCACGCGTCCGACCGCGTTCTCAAGCCGGTCTTCTCCTGTCCGGACCCGATCCGCGGCGGCGACAACGTCCTGGTGATGTGCGAGGTCCTGAACACGGACATGACCCCGCACGAGTCCAACACGCGTGCCGCGCTCGCCGAGGTCGCCGAGAAGTTCACGGCCCAGGAGCCGATCTTCGGCATCGAGCAGGAGTACACCTTCTTCAAGGGCTCCCGCCCGCTGGGCTTCCCCGAGAGCGGCTTCCCGGCCGCGCAGGGCGGCTACTACTGCGGCGTCGGCGCCGACGAGATCTTCGGCCGTGACGTCGTGGAGGCGCACCTGGAGAACTGCCTCAAGGCGGGCCTGGGCATCTCCGGCATCAACGCCGAGGTCATGCCGGGCCAGTGGGAGTTCCAGGTCGGCCCGCTCGCCCCGCTGGAGGTCTCCGACCAGCTGTGGGTGGCCCGCTGGCTGCTCTACCGCACCGCCGAGGACTTCGAGGTCTCCGCGACCCTCGACCCCAAGCCGGTCAAGGGCGACTGGAACGGCGCCGGCGCGCACACCAACTTCTCCACGAAGGCGATGCGCGAGGGTTACGACGCGATCATCACCGCCTGCGAGTCGCTGGGAGAGGGCTCCAAGCCGCTCGACCACGTCAAGAACTACGGCGCGGGCATCGACGACCGGCTGACCGGACTGCACGAGACCGCCCCGTGGAACGAGTACAGCTACGGCGTCTCCGACCGTGGCGCCTCGGTCCGCATCCCGTGGCAGGTCGAGCAGGACGGCAAGGGCTACATCGAGGACCGCCGCCCGAACGCCAACGTCGACCCGTATGTGGTGACGCGGCTGCTCGTCGACACCTGCTGCACCGCGCTGGAGAAGGCCGGCCAGGTCTGAGCGACCGCTGACTGACGAAGGGGGGCGCCCGCCGATTCGGCGGGGCGCCCCCCTTCGTATGAGGTCACGCCCGTGCCGGAGGAAGCGGGCTGCTGCTCGCCGTTGCGCGCTGATGGCCCAGATGTAGACAAGATCACGTATCAACGTACGAGAGGACCCTGCTGTGACGGCGGGGTGTCTGCTTCAATAGGAACATGCCCGGCTACCAGCACATCGCGACAGGTCCCAGCGACCTCGAGCCGTTCTGGCCTTCCCGGCAGCACCACGACTTCGACCGGGTGTGTTGCCGCGCGGTGAACGCGCAGGCCCTCTAAAGCCGCTCATCCGGCCTTCGGCCAGCGCGCATGACGTACGTCCGTCCCAGCGACGAACTCGACGACATCCTCCGCGCGAAAGAGCTGACCTCTCATGGCGAACACCCGTAGCTCCGCCCGTTCCTTCTCCGCCGTCCCCGACGTCCCGGCCGCCACCGTCCAGGCTCCGACTGGCCGCCACCGACTGCGTGCCGTCGACCGTGACGAGGTCGTCGACGTCGCCGACTTCCTTCCGCCGGGGGCCACTTGGCTGCCCGCACCCCAGCACACGCTGCCCACACTCCCCGGGCAGCCGCCGATGGTCGGCTACCTGGTGCTCGTACCGGCCGATCAGCACCCCGCGCTCGTGCCCGCACCTCAGCAGCAGGCACCGGCCGACGGTCCGGTGCTCATCGATCCGGTGGAGCGCACCGCCGCGGTGGACGGCCAGACGCTGGACCTGACGTACCTCGAGTTCGAGTTGCTCGCTCATCTCGTCGCCAATCCGAACCGGGTGCACACGCGTGACCAGCTGGTGACGACCGTGTGGGGCTACGGACATGTGGGCGACGGGCGGACCGTCGACGTCCATGTGGCCCGGCTGCGCCGCAAGCTGGGTGCCGAGCACCGCCGGTCGATCCAGACCGTGCGGCGGGTGGGCTACAAGTACACGCCGTGATCCGACGCAGGGCCCCGGTTCCGGTGACGTCCGGAACCGGGGCCCTGCGGGTGAGTCCTAGGCCCGGGAGCGGGCCCTCGCCGCCGCGCCGAGTGCCATGTCGATCACCAGGAACACCAGCAGGCTGATGCCGAGCATCGGCACGAGCCAGCCGACCAGCACCGCCGCCGCGGCGATCGGCAGCAGCGCGGTCACCGGCAGCTTGCGCCAGGCGCCGCGCGGCATCGGCCGGCCCACGCTCAGCGTCCGGTCCTTCGTCGGCCTGCGCAGCCACCACATCCGGTAGCCCCACACGATCAGCAGGATCAACGCGAGGGCGAGGGCCGCCAGGGCGAGCTGGTTGGCGAGGCCGAAGAGCTTGCCCATGTGGACGTCGATGCCGAACCGGGTCAGCTTGGCGAGCACCGGGTAGTCGGCGAACCTGAGCTCGTCCATGACCCTGCCGTCGGCCGGGTCGACAGCGACCGAGTCGAGATGGACCGGGAACTGCTTGTCGGTCTCCTTGATCACATAGCCGCTGCCGTCAGCGGGCAGGGTGACGGAGATCTCCCCGTCGACTCCCTTGGCCGCGGCCGCCTCGACCGCCTTGTCAATGCCGATGTCCGGGCCCTGGTGGCCCGTTTCGCCGCCGCCGTGGCCCTCGTGTGTACCGCCCTCGCCGCCGCCCGGCTGGAGTCCGGCCGAGACGGAGGGGGTCGCTCCGCCGAGCTGGGTCTGGATCGCGTCGATGTTCTCGCCCGCGTACTTGGACCAGGTCAAACCGGTCGCGGAGAGCACCACCAGCCCGGCGACCGCCCACATGCCGATGGCACCGTGCCGGGTCAGCGTGCGGCGGCGACCCGTCGCGCCTCGCTCGGGAAGGACCAGCTCACGCTTGGCGCGGCGTCTGCGGCCCAGCCACAGCAGCAGTCCGCCGAGTGCCACGACCCACAGCCAACTGGCGGCCATTTCACTGTAGTTGCGCCCCGGGTCGCCCAGGTGCAGGTTGGAGTGGAGCCCGCTGAGCCAGGCTCGCAGCGGGAGAGCGCCGAAGGAGTCGGCCAGCTCGCCGCGTATCTCGCCGGTGTACGGGTTGACGAAGACGGCGAGGGACTCGCCCTCCTCGACCTCCGGGGTGGTCATCAGGACCCGGGTGGTCGCGCCGTCCTCGTACGACGGCCACACGGCGGTCACCGTGCCCTCGGGGTGGGCCTTACGGGCGGCCTCGACCTGGGTTGCGAGCGGGACGGTGCGATCGCCGGCCGGCACCTGGAGTTCGTGGCGGTAGACGAACTTCTCGGCCTGGAAGGAGAGCGAGTAGAGCAGGCCGGTCACGGCGGCGATGAGCAGCAGCGGGGCGATCAGCAGGCCCGCATAGAAGTGGAGGCGCAGTACGAGGGGGCGCAGTGCGCTCCACAGGCCGGCCTTGGTGGTCTCGGGTGCGGCGCTGCCGGTATCGGTACCGGTCTCGTCCGCCGGTTCGATGCCCTTGCTGGGAACGTCGATGGACATGGTGGTCCTTAAGAGTCGGCGTTGACATGGGGAGGCGGCCCCAGGTCAGACGGCTGCTCCAGGGGCCGTGGCACGGGGGACGAGAAGCGCGGGCGGGCCCCGCCGCACCAGGGTGTGCGCGAGGACCACACCGTGCAGCGGGCGCGGGGTACGGGAGACGGGACACGGCGCGGGTCGCACCGGCCGGGGCAGCCGTACGACCGCGAGCAGGAGTCGCAGCGGAGTGGCGGCGAACGCGGCGACGGCGTGCGCGAGTTTGAAGAGCGCGGTCTCGCCGTGGGCCAGCCACAGGGCGCAGCCGACGGCGGCGACGAGGTGGACGGCGATCATGCCGACATCCGTGGCGATCACCATGCCCGTGTCCACCGGGGCGGACGGCTCGTGGGCGAGGTGGTCGTAGTGCTCGTGGGCGGTGTGATGGTGCGGAGCCGGCCAGCGTCCGGTGGTGAACAGCAGATGCAGCACGCCCTGCACGGCGAACAGCCCCGCCCCGAAGGAGCGGACCCCGCGGCGCCGGCCGGCTGCGAGCCACCCGCCGGCCGCGGTCACGGCCAGCGCGGTGAGCAGTGCCGGGATCGGAATGTCATGCGCAGACAAGGATGAATGCCCCACGGCGGCCAGTGTGACGGCAATTGCCGCGAAAATTGCGGCCCGAAGGGCGCGTATCGGCGACCGGGCATCCGTCATGGTCCGCACATGTTGCCATCCGGCAAGCGCTTGCGGGGAGAGGGACCGCGCGTTCCCGATCATTCACCTCGCAGCGGAACCACTGGGCATGCCTGGCGAGGGCGGGGCAGAGTCGAGCTCATGAGACTTCTGATTCTTGGTGGGACCGAGTTCGTGGGCCACGCGGTGGCGGAGGCGGCGCTCGCCCGCGGGTGGGAGGTGACGGCCTTCCACCGCGGGCGGCACAGCGCCCCCGAAGGCGTGACCACGCTGCTCGGGGACCGTACGGCCGAGGGCGGGCTTGCCGCGCTCGCGGATGCCGAGGGCGACTGGGACGTGGTCGTCGACACCTGGTCGGCCGCGCCTGCTGCCGTGCGGGACACGGCGCGGCTGCTGGCCGGGCGGACGGGTCGCTATGTCTATGTGTCGAGTTGCTCCGTGTACACCTGGCCGCGGACCACCGGTTACGACGAGAGCGCACCAGTGGTGGACGGTTCGCCGGACGCGGAGGATGTGCCGTACCCGGAGGCCAAGCGCGGCGGTGAACTGGCCGTGCTCGACGCCTTCGGCGAGGAGCGCTCGGCGCTGGTGCGGGCGGGCCTGATCCTCGGACCGCGGGAGAACATCGGCCGGCTGCCGTGGTGGCTGAACCGGATCGCGCGCGGCGGTCCGGTCCTGGCGCCGGGCCCGCGGGATCTGCCGGTGCAGTTCATCGACGTGCGCGATCTGGCCGAGTGGATCCTGCACGCGGCGGAGCACGGGCTGAGCGGCCCGTACAACGTGGTGGGCGCGACGGCCCATACGACGATCGGGGAGCTGCTGGAGGCGTGCGTACGGGCCACGGGTTCGACGGCCGAGCTGCGCTGGACAGCGGCGGAGACGGTGCTGGCGGCGGGCGTCGAGCCGTGGACCCAGCTGCCGATCTGGGTCCCGCACGACGAACTGCCGGAGCTGTACGCCTCGGTGTACGGCCTCGATGTCGCGCGGGCGCTCGGTGCGGGGCTGCGGTGCCGGCCGGCCGAAGAGACGGTGGCCGACACCTGGGCGTGGCTGGAGTCGATCGGCGGGAGCGCGCCGCAGCGGGCGGACCGGCCGGTGGTGGGGCTGTCGCCGGAGGTGGAGGCGAAGCTCCTGGGCGCGTGAGGTTCGCGGTGGCGCGCTTTCCCTCAGGGGACGTTGGCGGTTGTTGTCCGGTGGGTGGTTTCGCAGGCGAACCGCAGCAGCGTTCGGGGCGGGGCCCCGCCCGGTAACAGCCGGTGCGGGGCCCCGATCTGTCAGTGGTGCGCCGGTACCCGGGACTCCTGGCGGGCCGGCGCCGCAGTCGGCGGCACCGCGTGGTCCGGGCTCGGGAGCCACCGCAGCCCCCTCGGTGTGCGCCAGTTCCGCTCGCCCAGCAGCGCCATCAGCGACGGCAGCAGCACCATCCGCACAACCGTCGCGTCCAGCAGCACCGCCACCGCCAGGCCCACGCCCATCTGCTGCATGTCCTGCATGGACAGCGTTCCGAAGACCGCGAAGACCGCGACCATGATCACTGCCGCGCCCGTCACCGCTCCCGCCGTGCGGCGGATGCCCTCCCGGATGGCGGCGCGCGTGTCGATCCCCCGGTCACGCGCCTCGCGGATCCGGGAGACCACGAAGACGTGGTAGTCCATCGACAGACCGAACAGCACCACCAGGACGAACAGCGGCATCCAGCTCTCGATCGCGCCGACCGCCTCCGTACCGAGCGCGGACGCGCCCCAGCCGTGCTGGAAGACCCCGACCATGACGCCGTAAGCGGCACCCACCGAGAGCAGGTTGAGCAGGATCGACGTGACGGCGATGACGTACGACCGGAAGCAGAGCAGCATCAGTCCCACACGGACGAGGGGCTGCAGTGCGCCCTGGCGGCGCGGCGGGCGAAGCCCGGGCTGCCGGTGCTCGTCCTCTCGCAGCACGTGGAGCAGTTGTACGCGCGCGAGCTGCTGGCCGACGGAAACGGCGGGGTCGGCTATCTGCTGAAGGACCGGGTCTTCGACGCGGAGCAGTTCATCGACGCGGTACGGCGGGTGGCGGCCGGGGGCACGGCGATGGACCCGCAGGTGATCTCTCAGCTGCTGTCCCGGCGGGCGCAGGACAAGCCGATGGGCGGACTGACCCCGCGCGAGCTGGAGGTCATGGAGCTGATGGCGCAGGGCCGTTCCAATGCGGCGATCGCCGCGCAACTGGTGGTCACGGAGCGGGCGGTGGCCAAGCACACGTCGAACATCTTCGGAAAGCTGGACCTGCCGGTCTCGGACGACGACAACCGCCGGGTGCTGGCGGTGCTGGCATATCTCGATCGCGGCTAGCCCCGCGTCCTCAGGCGCCTGGTTTTCAGGCCTGTCCGGCGCTGGAACCGTTCCGTGGTCAGGCCTGGTACTCCGTGAGGTCGATCGCGTGGATGTGCAGCGGGAAGCCGTACACGGGGTGCACCGTCTCGCGTTCGAGCTCCATGCCGAGCTTGCGCATCACGTTCTCCGAGGCATCGTTGCCCACCCGCAAGATGCTGATCACCCGGTCGAGGCCGCGGTCCTGGAGCGCGAACTCCAGGGTGGCGGCGGCGGCTTCGGAGGCGTACCCCTGGCCCCAGAACGGGGTACCGAGCCGCCAGCCGATCTCCACCGCAGGCAGCACCTCCGGCAGGAACGTGGGCACGGACAGGCCCACGAGGCCCGCCAGTTCGCCCGAGGCGAGCAGTTCGACGGCGAAAAGTCCGAAGCCCTCCTCGTCCCACTCCTCCTCCCAGCGCTCGATGTCCTCGGCGGTCTGCTCCAGATCGCGTACGGAACCGTCGCCGATCCACTGCATGACCTGCGGGTCCGCGTTGATGTCGGCCATCGGGACAAGGTCGTCGTCGTGCCAGCGGCGCAGCAGGAGCCGGGGGGTGTGGATCTCGGTCATGCGCCCCATCCTGCCATCCCGCCCGCAGTCCGACTTCGGCGCAATGCGCCGGGTTTGCTGATGGAGATTTCTACGAATTCCCATGTCTGCCGCACTCCGCTTGAACACCACATGAGCCACACCCGTATGGAACGACGCGCTTCTCCCTCTGCCGGGATCCCCCAAACCCACCCCGGCAACGAAGCAGAGGAGTTCCATGGGACGCACAAGAAAACGCTCGACGCTGGCGAACCGGGCGATCATCGCCTCGGCCGCATTGATCCTGGGCGGGGGTGGGCTGGCTGCGGTCAATGTGTATGCATCCGCGAGTGAAGGCTGGTCCTGGTCCGGTCAGCAGAACGAGCAGGCGCAGACGAAGCAGGCCGGGCAAGAGGTGTCCACCATCGACTGCCCCGAGGTCGCGAACGAACTCCCGGAAGTGCCACCCCAGGCACGCCAGGAGGTCGACGGTGAGCTGGCAAAAATCGACAGCCAGATCACCGATGCATACAAGAGGTTCGCCGACCAGAAGCAGAAGGTCGAAAGCGATCCTCAATTCGCCAAGAACGCCATCCTGAATCCCCTCAGGGACAAGCGGCGCGCGAGCATCGACCGGATTGCCAACGCGATCGGCCGGAACGGCCAGCAACCGCAGGGCATGGACGACCTCGCCGAATGCGCGCTGCAGGCCGACGACCAGGCCGACGGTCAGAACAACGACGGCCAGAACAACGACGGCGGTCAGGACGACGGCGCCGGGCAGGGCGACAACAACCAGGGCCAGGACGGTGGTCAAAATGGTGACCAGAATGGCGGTCAGGACGACGGTCAAGGCGATGACCAGGGCAATGGCGATGGTCAGGGCAACGATCAAGGAGGTCAGGGCGGCAACGGACCCGAGGCAGCCGACTTCGTAGACATCCAGTCCGTCCAGCCGAACGTCCAGCAGCCCCAGCAGCAGCAGGGCGGCTCCAACGGTAAGTTCGTCACCAAATGCGGCACGAACGAGAACGGCAAGTTCAATCCGGACAATGTCATCGTCGCCCCTGGTGTGAGCAATGGCGCGCACCATATGCATGACTACGTCGGCAACCAGGCAAATGACGCCTTCGCCAGCGACGACGATCTCGCGAACGGCCAGACCAGCTGCGCCAATCAGGGTGACAAGTCCACGTACTACTGGCCGGTGCTGCGACTGCAGAACGGGCAGGACGAGAACGACGCCCAGGCGGACGGCGGCGGCAAGGACAAGAACGTCGGAGAGATCCAGACTCCGTCGCAGGTCACGCTGAATTTCGTGGGCAACCCGGTCAGCAAGGTGACCGCCATGCCGAAGTTCCTGCGCATCATCACCGGTGATGCCAAGGCATTCACCAACGGTGACGCGAACGCCAATGCCTCCTGGAGCTGCACCGGTTTCGAGGACCGCCAGCTGAAGGACAAGTACCCGATCTGCCCCGAGGGCAGCCAGGTGGTGCGGAGCTTCAAGTTCCAGAGCTGCTGGGACGGCCAGAACACCGACAGTGCGAATCACCGCACCCATGTGGCCTTCGCGGACGGCAATGGCAACTGCGGCAATGGATTCAAGGCGATTCCGCAGCTGGTGCAGCGGATCGTGTATGACGTCCCGCCGGGTCCGGGCTTTGCTGTCGACTCCTTCCCCGAGCAGCTGCACAAGCCGATCACCGACCACGGTGACTTCATCAACGTCTTCGACGAGAACCTGATGAACAAGGTGGTGAACTGCATCAACACCGGGAAAAAGTGCCAGTGACGCAGTGACCTGACCTGACAGAAGCGGCCGGATCGGCCCCCCCCGAACGGGGGGGCCGATCCGGCGTTTCGGCCCCCCGTCCAGTGCGCGCGGTCAGCTCCCGTGGTTCCCCGAGTGGCCCGAGCCCGTGTGGCCCGAGTGGCTGTCCCCGCTGCCGCCCGTGTGACCCGAGTGGTCCGCGCCCGTCTCGACCGTGCCGCCGAGCCGGCTGCGCACCGCCGTCACCACCTCGGCGTCGCCGACCACGACCCACTTGCGGCCGACCAGATACGAGCCGCCGTAGTCATTGGCCGTATTGATCCATTCGCGCTGGCCCCGGTCGGTGGCGAAGGTGGCCAGCACATACTTGCCGTCGCCCGTGGTGCAGTTGGCCTGCCGCAGCTCGTCCGCATCCGTCTGGATGTTCGGTTTGCACTCGGCCTTCTCGGCCAGCTGCTCCAGAGTGCCGGTAGCCGTCTTCGGGGCCTTGTCGTCCCCGCCACGCCCATCGCCGTCGTCGCCCGCTCCGCAGGCGGCGGCAAGGGCCAGCGTGAGAACTGTCAGTGCTGCGCGGGCTGTACGCCTCGCGCCCTTGTTCGTACTCGTCCGCATCCGGCCATCGTGCCTTGTTACCCGCCTTTCGCGCGAGAGAACTCCCGGTAACCTGCGGCTCCGCACACACCGGTTGTCACGTGAGCAACACGGAGGAGCGCTGATGATCAAGCTGACGAGACGTACCGTACTGGGCACCGCGGGAGCGATCGGCGTGGGTGCGGCACTCGCCGGACACACCCCCGCAGCCGCCACCCCCGCCCCCGCTTCCACCCCCGCCCCCGCGACCGCGTTCAGCACGGCGCCCGCCCAGCAGGCACTTGAGCGGCTGCTGCCCCGGCACGCCGGGCAGTTCCGGCTGCAGGCCCTGGAGGGCCCCGAGCGCTTCCGGGTCACCGGCTCGGGGGGCCGTATCGAGGTCGCGGGCACCAGCCCCGCCGTACTCCTCACCGGAGTGCACTGGTACCTCAAATACGTCTGCCGGGCGCACATCTCGTGGTCGGGCAGCCAACTGGACCTGCCGGGTCGGCTGCCCGCGCCCCGCGAGGCGCTCGAGCGGTCCGCGACCGTCCCGCACCGGTTCGCGTACAACGACACGCACGACGGCTACACCGCCCCGTACGCCGACTGGGCCCGCTGGGAGCGACTGCTCGACGTCCTCGCCCTGCACGGCTGCAACGAGGTCCTGGTCACGCCCGGCCAGGAGGCCGTCTACCACCGGCTCCTGATGGACTTCGGATACTCCGACACCGAGGCGCGGACCTGGCTGCCCGCGCCGTCGCACCAGCCGTGGTGGCTGCTGCAGAACATGAGCGAGTACGGCGGGCCGCTCTCCCCCGAGCTCATCGAAAGGCGCACGGACCTCGGCAGCCGGATCGCCGACCGGATGCGCGAGCTCGGAATGCACCCGGTCCTGCCCGGCTACTTCGGTACGGTCCCGGACGGCTTCGTCGCCCGTAATCCCGGCGCCCGCGTCATCCCCCAGGGCATCTGGAACGGGCTGCGCCGGCCCGACTGGCTCGACCCCCGCACCCCGAACTTCTCGGACGTCGCCGCCGCCTTCTACCGGCATCAGCAGGAACTGTTCGGCGAGGTGAACCACTTCAAGATGGACCTGCTGCACGAGGGCGGCACCGCCGGGGACGTCCCGGTGGCGGCTGCCGCCCGCGCGGTGGAGACGTCGCTGCAGACCGCGCGACCCGGCGCCACCTGGGTGATCCTCGGCTGGCAGGCCAACCCGCGGGCCGCACTGCTCGACGCCATCGACACCGACCGGGTGCTCATCGTCGACGGCCTGTCCGACCTGGACACGGTCACCGACCGCGAGGCGTCGTGGGGCGGGGCTCCGTACGCCTTCGGCACCATCCCGAACTTCGGCGGGCGTACGTACCTCGGGGCGAATACCGACCGGTGGACCGCCAAGTTCACCGCCTGGCGCGACAAGCCGGGCAGCGCGCTGGCGGGCACCGCGTACATGCCGGAGGCCGCCGAGCGGGATCCCGCCGCGCTCGAACTGTTCAGCGAGCTCGCCTGGCGCGAGGAGCAGATCGACCGGGACGCCTGGTTCGCCGGCTACGCGGAGATCCGCTACGGCGGCGACGACGGCTCGGCGCGCGCCGCCTTCGCCGCGCTCGCCGCGACCGCGTACCGGCTCACCAGCACGGACGGCCGCCCGTACGACTCGTTGTTCTGCCGCCGCCCCAGCCTGACCTCGTCCATCGGGACCGCCTTCGATCCGGCGGGCTTCGACCGGGCGTTCGCGGCGCTGCTCGGCGTACGGCCCTCGCTGCGGGACAACGACGCCTACCGCCACGATGTGACCGACCTGGCCCGGCAGGCACTCGCCAACCGTTCCCGCACGCTCCAGCTTCCGCTGCGCGCGGCGCATCTCCACAAGGATGTGGACACCTTCCGCGCCCTGTCCGCGCTCTGGCTGAAGCTGATGCGGCTGAGCGACACGATGGCCGGCTGCCACCGCGCCTTCCTGCTCGGCCCCTGGCTGGAGGACGCCAAGCGGCTGGCCACCAGCGCGGAGGAGGCGGTGGAGCTGGAGCGCACCGCGCGGGTGCTGATCACCACCTGGGCCGACCGGGCCGCGGCCAACGAGCTCAGCAATTACGCCAACCGCGACTGGCACGGGCTGATCAGCGATGTCCATGTGCCGGAGTGGGAGGCGTATCTGGAGGAACAGGCCGCCGCGATGGCCGAGGGCCGCGCTCCCAAGTCCTTCGACTGGTACCCGGCGGAGGAGGCGTGGACGAAGGACCGGCGCGCCTATCCGGTACGGGCGACGGGGGACGCGTACCGAACGGCCAGGCGCGTGCACGACACCCTCGCGGCCGCCCCCTACCAGGGGTTCACCGACCTCACCGTGGACCCGCCGGCCTTCACGCCCGGCAGCACCGGCACCGTCACGGCCGCCTTCCGCAATCTGAACGGGCTGCGTTCCACCGGCCGCGTCGACTTCGCCCTGGCAGGGCCGGCCGCCGAGCCGCTGGGCGAGACCTTTCTCAGGAGCGTCCCGGCGGGCGGCACCGGTGCGGTCGGCTGGCGGGTGACCGCGCCGGCCGCCCCTCTCACCGAGCCACTGGTCCCGATGCCGTACGAACTGCTCACCCGGTACGGGCCGCGCGGCGAGGACCGGGTGCCCGTGACCCAGCAGGGCTCGCTCTGGATGGCGTCGCCGCTGGAGCCCGGGTGGCACACCTTCACCAGCAACAGGTCGGTCTTCGGGCAGCTCGGCGACCGCCTCGCGATCAACGGCGCGGGCGACGACCTGTGGCGCGGCACCACCCACTTCGGCACCGCCTACCGGGAAGGCGCGCTCACCGCGGGCGCGAGCGTCGTGGTGCGGGTGGACTCCCAGGAGAACACGAGCAGTTGGGCCCGCGCGGGCATCGTCGTACGCAACAGCCTGGCCCGGCCCGGCGACGGCGGATTCCTGAATCTGGCCGCGACACCCGGCCAGGGCATCGCGCTGTCGTACGACACGAACGGTGACGGCACGCTGGACACCTACCGGCGCATCACCGGCGTCAAGGCCCCGGTGCTGCTGCGGCTGACCCGCAATGCCGGGACGTCCTTCACGGGCGCCTGCTCGACGGACGGCGGCGCGAACTGGCGCACGGTCGCCACCGTCTCGGTGCCGGGGACCGCCGCGGCCCAGGACGCCGGGCTGTTCATGAGCGCCGCCAACGGCGGCAGCGGGGCCCGGGGCACGGTGCGGTTCAGCGGCTGGTCGATCGCGGCCGCGTGACCTCGCGGGGGTCGCGGCCCGTGGTTCACGTTCGGCATGAAATAGGTTGCTTCGGTAGATAACAACCATGTGCCGAGCCAGGGAGCCGCCCCGCCATGACCGCGATCCCCGCCACCACCGTCGCCAATCTCCGCGACCTCGGCGGCACTCCCCTGCCCGCCCGTCGTTCCGTACGACCGGGTCTGCTCTTCCGCTCCGGGCAGCTCGACCGGCTCGACCCCGTCGCCGATCCGGCCGTCGCCGCGCTCGGCATCCGTACGGTCGTCGACTTCCGCACCGCGGCCGAGCGCCGGGACCGCCCCGACCATGTTCCGGCGGGCGGCCGGCTGCTGCTCGCCGATGTGCTCGCGGACCAGGTGGCCGCGGGCCGGATGCCGCCCGCCGCGCAGCTGAGGCGGGTGCTGGCCGATCCGGTGCTCGCCGAGCGGGAGTTGGGTGGCGGCCGGGCGCAGACGATGTTCGCCGACACCTACCGCTCCTTCGTCACCACCGAATCTGCGCGCGCCGCCTACGGCGCCTTTCTGGGCGAGGTCGCCGACCCCGAGTCGGGCCCGCTGCTCTTCCACTGCACGGCGGGCAAGGACCGCACCGGCTGGGCGGCGACGATCGTCCTCTCCCTGCTCGGCGCGGATCCGGAGACCGTCGAGGCGGAGTATCTCGCCGTCAATCCGGGGGTACGACGAGCCTTCGCGCCGCTTGTCGAGGGCTTCACGGCGCAGGGTGGCGACCCCGAGACCGCCCTCGCGGTCATCGGTGTGCTGCCGGGGTATCTGGCGGCGGCACTGGACGAGGTCGACGCCCGCTACGGCACGATGGAGAAGTACGTCTGCGAGGGGCTGGGGGTGGCGGTGGCGGCGATCGAGCGCATCCACGAGCGGCTGACGGGCTGAGCGGATGGGCAGGGCTGCCGGGTCGAGCCGATGAGCCGGGCCGACGGTCCGGGCCGATGGGCGAGGCCGACGGTCCGGGCCGCGCGCAGCTCAGCGGCCGATGGCGTCAAGGGCGCGTGCGCCGCGGCCCCGATCGAAGGGCGGCGGGTGACCATAGGACCATTCGCTCGTTCTGCTGAACGTGCGCTCACAGGATGTCGTCTCCACCCCCGCTCCGGCTCCCGCCTCCGCCCCCGTCGCCCTCGAACAGGCCGAGGCCGCCCTCGTCGAGCACTACCCCCGGCTCGTGCGGATCGCCTATCTCGTACTGCCCCCGACCCTCGGCCGCAACCGCCGTGTGCTGACCGCGCACGCACTCGCGCAGCGCTCGCTGCCGCGCGGCCGCACCGCCCCCGCGGGCGCCCGGGACGCCGACTCGGCGATCCCCGGCTCCCGCCGCGGGCAGGGCGACGCGGACCCCGGATACACCTATGTACGGGGGCGGGTGCTCCGCCAGGCCCTGGACGCCGGCCTTCCGCTCAAACGGTTCGCCCGGCCGAAACGCGCCCAGCTCCCGCCGCTGCTGCCTCACGTCTGGGGCCTGCGGGTCTTCCCGCGCTCCGGCGGTGCCGACGAACTCGCCCTGGACCAGCGGCTGTCCGCGCTGTCCGGACCCGCGAGGGCGGCGTATGTGCTGCGCGGCCTGGAAGATCTGTCCGACAGCGAGGTACGCCACGAACTGACCGCCGCCAAAGTGGCGGACCCGCATGCGGCGCTGGCGGAAGCGGGCGATGTGCCGCCGCAGTACGAGCTTCTGGAGTCGCCCGAGTTCGACCCGTGCTCGCTGCAGGCGCGCCCCACCGATCTGATGCGCCGCCGCCAGCACGCCAAGGCGGCCCTGGTGGCGGCCGCGGCGCTCGCGGTGTGCGGCGCGCTGCTCGGACTGCCGGGCGACGGCTGGGGCCCGGACGGCGCGGCCGCGCCGCCGTACGCGCGCAACCCCGCCGCCGAATCGGCCCTCGACCCGGCCACATTGACGCGGATCTCCCCCACGGCCTGGCAGAGCTCGTCCCGTACCGACTTCTCCGTCTGGCCGACCCGCGGCGGTCTCACCCAGGACACCGCCCTGCTGCGCCGCGCGCTCGCCGTCTGGGCCAGACCCGGCAGCACGGTCCAGGTCTCCGCCACCCCCGGCACACCACCGGGACCGCCGATGGGCTCGCCCCAGCTGCTGTACGCGGGCGACGTGGACCAGGCCCGTGTGGTGCTCCTCCACGACGGGCTGCGGGTGGTCCGCTATGCCGAGCCGAAGGACGGCACGGGTGGTGTGGCGCTCGACTTCGCACGCACGGACGGCGCGGACGCGACCTCGTCCGCCGCGCTGGTGGCGGGCCGCACCAGCGGCAATGTCCGCTATCTGACCGCGCCCTGGGTGCGCAGGGCCTCCGTACGGGACCTGCTCGACCCGACGGGCGACGCGCGACCGCTGACACGTGACGCGGACGGGCTGACCGGCTCGCTGCCGAGCCCGGCGCAGGCGCGGGACTGCCGGGCCTGGGACGTGCTCGAGCTGCGCGACGGGCCGGCCGACCGGCTGCTCACCGACCTCGGCGAACTCACCCCGGCCAGGCTCACCTCGGGTCCGCCGTCCGCCCCTCGGGACGTCACCGGCCCGGCGGCCCGTGCCTCGTGGGCCCGCACGGCCTGCCTGCTGCCCGGCGTCCGGGCGCACGGGGTGCGCAGCGTCAACTCCTGGCAGTACGCACGCCAGGCCCTTCCCGAGTCCAACGGCAACGCGGCCTGGCTGTGCACCCGCGCGGAGACCTGGCGGGGCACCGGGAGCCGGGTGATGGCCCAGTTCCAGGCCCCGGCCGCGAAGGCGGGCGCGCCCGCCGCGATCGCGGCACGGGCCGAGGACTCGCCCGCCTGCGGGGTGCGGGACCCGAAGGTGCTGGCGGGCGTGGTGTGGAAGTCGCAGTCGGGCCGGTGGTACGTACTCGCGGCGGGCAGCGAGCAGTTCACCTCGCTGGCCACGTCGGGCGGGGTCGACGGCAACGCGAACGGGCATCTGCTGGCGGTACGGACGAAGGAGGGCGCACAGGCGGAGCTGAACGGGCGCTTGGGGGACGGGAGTCGGGTGGGCGCGTTGCACTGAGCCGTGCCTGGCGGGGCGTTCGGCCGCACCGCGGCCCGGTATGCCGACGCGGGCGTCTCGCGCTGCCGAAGCGGAAGGCTGGTTTTCGCCTGTAGATGGCCTGTGGAGTACCTGTGGAAAGTGCGCGCGGGCCACTCGGTAGGCTGTTCGCATGACGACCGGGGTACGCCGCAGGATGGGCGTCGAGGAGCGCAGGCAGCAGCTGATCGGAGTGGCGCTGGAGCTGTTCAGCCACCGATCCCCCGACGATGTGTCGATAGACGAGATAGCGGTGGCCGCGGGAATCTCGCGGCCGCTCGTCTACCACTACTTCCCCGGCAAGCAGAGCCTGTACGAAGCGGCACTGCGACGAGCGGCCGAGGAGCTGGCCGGCCGGTTCATGGAACCGTCGGAGGGACCGCTCGGGGCGCGGCTGCTGCGGGTCATGGGCCGGTTCTTCGACTTCGTGGACCACCACGGGCCCGGGTTCTCCGCGCTGATGCGCGGCGGTCCCGCGGTCGGCTCCTCGACGACGAACGCGATGATCGACCAGGTCCGGCAGGCCGCGTACGAGCAGATCCTGGCCCATCTGCGGATCGAGACCCCGCCCGCGCGGCTGGAGTTGGTCGTCCGTTCCTGGGTGTCGCTCGCCGAGTCGACGGCGCTGATCTGGCTGGACGGGCGGCGGGTGCCGCGCGCAGAGCTGGAGTTGCAGCTGGTGCACGACTTCGCGGCGCTGTGCGCGGTGAGTGCCGCGTACGACGAGGAGATGGCGGGCGTGCTGCTGCACATCCTGGCGGACGAGCCGGCCGAGGGACCGTTCGGCGATCTGGCCGACCGGCTCATGTCGTTGGCGCCGGTACTGTCGCAGGTGCCCGTTCAGCGCTTGCGGCACGGGTGACCGGCGGGTACCGGGTGGTTGTGGGACCCACCCGTGCGCGCGTCTCCATGACCCCGTCAATAATGCCGGAATGAAGATCACCTGTCGGCTCGCCGCCCATTCCGACGCGGAAACCCTGGTCGCCCTCTTCGACGGGGCCGCCCGCTGGATGCAGCTCAACGGCATCGCGCAGTGGAAGCCCGGCGACAAGGACGCCGACCACTTCCGGCACTGGATCAAGGAGGGGGAGGTCTGGATCGCCGAGACCGGGGAGGGCGAGGCCCTGGGGGCGTACGAACTGTGGTGGGAGGACCAGCCGGCGTGGGGGATCCAGCCTCCCGTGGCGGGGTATGTGCACCGCCTCATGATCGACCGGGACACCGCCCCGGAAGGCTTCGGCCGACTGCTGCTCGCGCATGCCGAGCAGCGGATCGCCGACACCGGGCGGGAGTTCGTACGGCTCGACTGTCTGTCGAACAATCCCGCGCTGCGGACCTACTACGAGGCCGCCGGCTACCGCGTCGTCGGCGAGGAGCCCGGCAAGGTGGCCAAGGACGGCAGCCGCTACGGAGTCGTCCTGCTGGAGAAGCCCGTCAATTGAAGCCCGGCCAAGGCTTGCGGGGCGGCCCGATCCGCACTCGGCCCGCCCCGCCAACTCGCCCGGATCAGCCTCGGGCGAAGACGCCGACGGTACGCGCCGGCACGGTGAAGCCGCCTGAACTCCCGTCATACGAAGCCGACTTGACGGCAGAGTCCGCGCCGGCCGCCTGGACGGGATGCAGGCCGTACGCCTTCCCGGCGAGCGCCGGGATCTTCTGCGTCTGCTGCTCCGGGGTCGCGTTGAAGACCACCACCAGGTCGCCGAGGGCCATGGTGATCACGCCCGGGGTCTCGTCCTTGCCCGAGAGCGGGAAGGAGACCGTGGACTGCACCTCGCCCGCGGACGCCAGGCTGAAGGCATTCTCGGTGCTGCGGATGGTGAGCAGGTCCCGGTACGCGGCCGAGGCGCCGTCGATCTGTCCACATCCCACCGCGAGCGACGTGGCGGTCAACAGCGGCTTGGCGAACGGCCACTTGGCCTTGTTGTCGGCCTCCGGCGGCAGCCCACGCCCGAAGCCGTTGCCGTCCCGGCAGTCCCAGTGGATCGCGTTGAACCAGTCTCCGCTGTCGTAGGAATTGCGGTCCAGCGACTTGGAGCGCAGCAGATCCGAACCGGCCTGGGAGAGCGCGGGCCCCTGGGAGAGCGTCGCGGTCGCCATCGCGAGCACCTGCATCCGCGCCCGGTCCGCCGGTGAGGTGGAAACGGGCAGTTTGAAGGCGAGGGCGTCGTACAGGGACTCGTTGTCGTGGGCGTCCGCGTAGGCGAGCGCGTCGCCGGGGACGGCCGCGTACCCGGCGGGGGCGCCGTTGTAGTCGACCTCGGAGCCCTTGACGGTGCGGCCGGAGCTGTCGGTGAAGGTGTACGCGGCGAGATTGCCGGTGAGACCGACCTTGATCAGGTCCTGGTAGTGCAGGAGGCGGGCCTTCTGCTCGGCGGGAGTGCCGTTCGCCGCGGCGGAATTGGGGTCGGTGAACAGGCCTGAGGCGAAGCCCTGGATGCCGGGGTCGGCATCGAAGGGGCCGCCGCCGCGGACCGCGTCACGGGCCCGGTCGGAGAAGGTCGCAATGCCCGTCCCGGCCATGTTCTGCTGGGTTGCCTGGACGAACCGGGCGTCGTCCGCGATCTCGCCGAAGTTCCAGCCCTCCCCGTACAGGATGATCTTCTTGCCGTCGACGCCGTCGCGCTGAGGGGTCAGGGAGTCGAGAGCCCCCCGGACCGCGAGGATGTTGGCCTTCGGGTGGTGGCCCATCAGGTCGAAGCGGAAGCCGTCGACCTTGTACTCCTTCGCCCAGGTGACGACCGAGTCGACGACGAGCTTGCCCATCATGGCGTGCTCGGGGGCGGTGTTCGCGCAGCAGGTGGAGGTGGCGACGGTGCCGTCCGCGAGCAGCCGCTGGTAGTAGCCGGGCACGATCCTGTCGAGTACGGACGTGTCGGCCTGCCCGCTCGCCACGGTGTGGTTGTAGACGACGTCCATGACGGTGCGCAGGCCACTGGAGTTCAGGCCCTGGACCATCTGCCGGAACTCGACCGTGCGCCTGGTGCCTTCGGGGTCGGAGGCGTACGAGCCCTCGGGGACGGTGTAGTGCAGCGGGTCATAGCCCCAGTTGTAGGCGTCCTTGGCGGCGGCCTCGGCGATGCACGCCTGCTGCTCGTCGGAGTCGGGCGCGTACACCAACAGGTCGCAGGCGGGCGAGGCCTGGTCGGACTTCCTCTCGGGGATGGTGCCGATGTCGAAGACCGGCAGCAGATGGACGTACGAGGTACCGGACGCGGCGAGCGACGCGAGGTGCTTCATACCGGCCGAATCGCGGTCGGTGAAGGCGAGGTACTGACCCGGGTGCTTCGACGTCCGGTCCGCGACCGAGAAGTCGCGGATGTGCAGCTCCTGGATCTGCGCGTCGCGCAGCGGGGTTGCGGCCGGCTTCTTCAGGGTCGCCCAGCCGGCCGGGGCGAGCTTCGGGTCGGCCAGGTCGACGACCAGACTGCGTGCCGAATCGGTGGTCAGGGCGGTGGAGTACGGGTCGGTGACCTTGTTGGTGACGATCTTCTGGACGCTGGGCGCCCAGACCTTCACCGCGTAGCGGTACGGCTTGCCCGCCCAGCTTTGCGGCCCGGTGACCGACCAGACGCCGGTCGCCTCGTTCCGCCGCATCGGGACCGTCCTCCCGTCGAGTTCGAGGGAGACGGAGTGTGCTGTGGGGGCCCACAGGGAGAGGATGGGACGGCCGCGGTCGAAGACCGGCCCGAGCTTCGCGCTCGTCGCGTCGTACAGGTCGTCGAGGACACCCGGGATCTGTACACCGGTGGCGGCGAGCAGTGCGCCGTTCGCCGCCCGCTGGGTCGCGATCAGCTGGCCGCGCAGCGCGCCGCGCACCCGGTCCCGGTCGCGGGCGTCGACGGTGAAGGCCGGATAGTCCGCCAGGTGCGGATACTTGGCCTTCTGGGCCTCGGTGAGCGCGGCGGGGGTGAGCCGCAGCCACTGCCCTTCGTCGCTCAGCGCGCCGTCGACGACGGAGATCCCGGCGTCCTTCGCGTACACCAGCTGCTGGCTGGTCGCACCGGTCGTCTTCACCTTCCAGACGACGGTGTCCCGGTCGATCCACTGGGCCTCGGCCTTGGTGAGGTCGAGCGAGGGCGCGCCGCCGGTCTGCGGCAGCAGATACTTCGGCACTCCGGCCAGCAGCCAGACCTCGTTCGTGTACGTCGCGAGGTCCAGGGACTGATCGCTCGGCAGGTCCTTCTGGTCGCCCTTGTGGACGATATAGCTGAGCGAGGTCGCGCCGGGCGCGAGCGGCACCTCGAAGGTGACTCCGTACGCGTCCTTCTTCACCGGCTGGAGCGGCTTGGACCAGTCGGTCGGGTCCTTGGCGCCGGTCCAGGTGTGCAGACCCCAGCCGTCGTAGTCGCCGTCCGCCCGGTGGTAGTGGAGGACGGCCTTGCTCTTGTCCTGCGGCGGGTAGGCGCCGTCGGGCGCGGTGTCGCTCTGGCCGTCCTTGCCCTGGGAGATCCAGACCTCGCCGGTGCGGGCGAGGGTGACGCTTCGCTGCGGGCCGTCAGCGGTGCCGTTCTTCTCGACGGTGTACGGGACGGTCGCGGCGCCTTCGGGAACCTTGACCCAGGCGAACGCGCCGTACGCGTCACGGCCGGTGAAGGCCGTCTGCTGGTCGCCGGTCTTCAGCTGCCAGCCGTCGTAGTCGCCGCCCGGGCGCTGGTAGTGGACCACCGCGTAGTCGCGCTCGACGGCCACCGGCTTCTCGGGCGGCGGGGCCTGACCGGCGGTCGTCGATGCGAGGGCGCTTGCGGTGCGGCCCGCGCTGTCCACCACGACCGCCTTGTAGCGCAGGGGCGTTCCGGCCTTCACCTTCGGGTCGATGTACTGGGTGACGCGGTAGGGGGCGTGGTCGGACGAGCCGAGCGTGCGCCATCTGCCGTTGCCCGTCTGGGCGGCGAAGACGACACGGTTCAGCCCGCCGCCGGCCACGTCCGCGTTGATCTCGACGGTGCCGGTGGCGCCGGCGGCCGGGGCCTTGAGGCCGATCGTGGGCTTGACGGCGGGCTCGGGCAGCGGCGCGGTGGCCCGGAGCACGAGCGAGGAGAGCGCCGGGACGGTGACGGTGACCTTCCCGTCGGTGGCGCGGATCGTGCCCGAACCGCCGTAGAGCGTACGGAAGTCGGTGGCATCGGCCGGGATCGACACCTTCTTCGCGGTGTCGGCGTTGTTGACGGCGACGACGTATTCGATGCGGGCCTTCGGGTCCGTACGGGAGAACGCGTACACGGAGTCGGCCGAGTACCGCGGCGTCTGGACGCCGTCGCGCAGCGCCGGGTGCCGCCTGGTGAGCCGGGACAGCTGAGCGATGCCCTTGTAGAGGGGGTGCTGTGTGTCGTACGCATCGGATGCGTGCGTGCGGTCCGTGCCGAGCTGGTCGTCGTCGAGGTAGTCGGCGGTCCTGGAGGCGAACAGGCTCTGGCGGGCGTCCTTGTCGCCGCCGGCGCCGGTGAAGCCCTGCTCGTCGCCGTAGTAGATCACCGGGTTGCCCCGGGAGAGGAACATCAGCTCATTGGCGAGCCGGGCCCGCTCGACCAGTTCGGCGTCGTCGGCCTTGGGGTTGTCCTGCTTGAGGAAGCTGCCGATGCGGCCCATGTCGTGATTGCCGAGGAACGTCACCTGCTCATAGGCGTTGGCCTTGTCGCTGGTGTAGCGGTAGTCGTCGGCAAAGACGCCTGCGAGCCCTGCGGCGGACGCGCCCTGCGAGGCGTAGGCCCGGGCCGCGCCCTGGAAGGGGAAGTCGAGGGTGGCATCCAGCCGGCCGCGCGTGACATACGGCGAGGTGATGGCCGGGTCCCCGGCGAAGACCTCGCCGAACATGAAGAAGTCGTCGCGGCCGTGCTGAGCGGCGTACGCGTCGAGGGCGGTGGCCCACTGGGTCCAGAAGTCCATGTCGACATGCTTGACGGTGTCGACGCGGAAGCCGTCGATGTCGAAGTCGCGGACCCACTTCTCGTAGATCTGCTGCATGCCCTTGACGACTTCGGGGCGCTCGGTCCAGAGGTCGTCGAGACTGAAGAAGTCGCCGTACTCGGAGCTCTCACCGGCGAAGGTGGAGTCGCCGCGGTTGTGATACATCGTGGGGTCGTTGAGCCAGGCGGGGACCTTCGGCGCGGTGACCTTGGGCGTGTACGGGAAGGAGTCCGCGTCGACCTTCTTGATGCCGTCGCGGTCGTCGAAGGGACGGCCGTCCTTGTCGAGGTAGGGATAGGCGCCCTTGGGCCGGTATCCGTACGCCTTCTCGGCGTAGTCGACGGTGTCGGCGGTGTGGTTGGTGATGACGTCGAAGAAGACCTTCATGCCCTTGGAGTGGGCCTTGTCGATCAGCTTCGCCAGATCGGCGTTGGTGCCGAAGTGGGGGTCGACCTGGGTGAAGTCGGTGATCCAGTACCCGTGATAGGCGGCGGACGCGTCCTTGCCGGTGCCCTGGACGGGCCTGTTCTTGAAGATCGGCGCCATCCAGATGGCGGTGGTGCCGAGGCCCTTGATGTAGTCGAGCTTCTGGGTGAGCCCCTTGAGGTCGCCGCCCTGGTAGAAGCCCTCGTCGGTGGGGTCGTATCCGGTTTCGAGGCGTGACCCGGTGAGACCGCCGCGGTCGTTTCTGGTGTCGCCGTTCGCGAACCGGTCGGGCAGCACGAAGTAGAACTGCTCCCGCGTCAGATCATGCCGCGCGGGTTCGGCGGCGAGCGCCTTGCCGGAGGGCGGTGCGGGGGGTCTGGGCGCGCCGGCGGCCGGCCCGGCGGATATGAGCGCCGCGAGGAGGGCGGCGACGGTGCCTAGGGCCGTGCCGGCCGCGCTGGCGCGGGGGGTGGGGGTCACCGGTGGGTTCTCCTTAGGTGGGGCGGAGGTGTTGGTGTCGAGAGGCGGGGCGCGGGTGGCCGCTGCGCGGGCGTTCCCCCCACCCCGCCCCTCCCGTAACTGGGGCTTCGCCCCAGACCCCGGAACGCCCTTCGGGCGTGTCCTCAATCGCCGGACGGGCTTGAATTTCCGGCCGTCGAGCTGAAGATTCAGGCCTACCGGCGGAAATCAAGCCCCGCGGGGGTCCCCCCGGACGAAGTCTGGGGGAGATTGAGGCGGGGGGTCCGGGGACGGAGCCCCGGTTCAAAGTCAGGCCGCGGCTAACTCGACCCGCAGCCGCGCGCGTCCACATGCAGCGCCACCGCCGTATTCGCGCCGAGTGTCGCCGTGAACTGGCCCGAGCCGTTCACCGTCACGCCCCTGCCCGACTGCACGTCGCAGTAGCCGCCCGCCGGCAGCGACGTCTGGAAGGTGCGGGTCAGCGACCACGCCTCGTGGTTGATCGCGACGTACGCCTTCGAGCCCCGCCCGAAGGCGATCTGGTCGCCGCCGTTGTCCCACCAGTTCACGACGCCCTGACCGCGCGCCGTGTTCCGGAAGGCCACCATGGACGCGATCTCGCGCCAGGCGTGCTGGCACTTCCAGCCGTCCTGCCAGCACGCGTTCACCGTCCCGCCGTTCGGCGGTCCGGCGTCCTTGTCGGTCCACTCGTAGCCGGAGTGGACGTCCGGCGACCCGTACGGCCACGCCAGCATGAACACATTCGCCAGCGTGTAGTTCGCGCCGTCCTTGTAGTTGAGGGTGTCCCCGCCGCGCTCGGTGTCGTGGTTGTCGACGAAGACCGCCGACTTCCCCGACTCCATGTATGCCCAGCCCTCGCCGTAGTTCTTCAGATACGCGAGGTTCTCGTTGTTGAAGACCCGCTTGAGGTCACGGGCGTACCGGAACTCCTGCACATCCCCCGACCCCAGGTACTCACTCGGCGAGACCGCCTCACCCGCCCCGTAGATCGCCTCCAGCTTCCAGTAGACGCCGGGGTTCGACAGACATGACTTGATGTTGGCGAGGTCGGCGGCCGGCATGTGCTTGGCCGCGTCGATGCGGAAGCCGTCGACGCCGAGCGAGAGAAGGTCGTTCAGATAGGCCGCGATGCGTCCGCGTACGTAGTCCTCACCGGTGTCCAGGTCCGCGAGCTGGACCAGCTCGCAGTTCTGGACGTTCGCCCGGTCCTGGTAGTTGGTGATCTGCGACCGGCAGTCGTCCATGTCGGCGCCGGAGTAGATCCCCGGGTAGCCGTACTTCGTATACGACGAGCCTCCGGTGCCGGTCCCGTCCGCCGACGCCATGTGGTTGATCACCGAGTCGGCGACGACCTTGACGCCCGCCGCGTGACAGGCGCTCACCATGCTGCTGAACGCGGCGCGGTCGCCGAGCCGTCCGGCGATCTTGTAGCTGACGGGCTGGTACGAGGTCCACCACTGGGGGCCCTGGACGTGCTCCTGGGGCGGGGAGACCTGGACATAGCCGTAGCCGGCCGGGCCCAGGGAGTCGGTGCACGCCTTGGCGACCGACGCGAACTTCCACTCGAAAAGGACGGCCGTGACGTCCTTGTCTCCCGGCGGGGCCGCCTGCGCGGGGCCCGCCGGTGCAATCACACTCACCGCCGCGCCCGCCACAAGGGCAAGCGCCGCGGCAAGAGGTCTGCCGGCCATGTTTCCTCCTGCATGGGGGGAGGTGCGGGTGACGGTGCAGCCTTGTCCGGCAACGCGCCGTGCCCGTAAGGCCGTTGATGGTTCCGATGATGTCTGCTGCGCCACTTGACGGTTCTTGCTGCAAGAACGCAGAAAGTTATTGCGGTCGCGACCGTACGAGCCACCCCGGCCCAGGGTCAACCCTTTGGACACACTCTCGTCGCGCCGCAGAAATGTTGCCGTTTCCCAACTGCAAGACCTTTCGCAAGTTTTGCAGTGGTGCTACGTTCAACCATGGCTCCGGGCCGGCCGGTCGGGGGTCCGGCAGGTCCGGGCCCCACGCGCCCGGCCGGCCGGTCCGGTCACGCGCCTACCGGCGTGCCTGCGCGGTGGTGCCGCGGACCACGAGTTCGGGCTGGAACACATACTCCGTGCTCTGTACGGGACTTCCCTGCAGCTCCTCCAGCAGCGCGCCCACCGCCGCGGCCGCCATCGCCTTCACCGGCTGGCGGAGTGTCGTCAGCGGCGGATCCGTGAACGCCACCAGCTGCGAGTCGTCGAACCCGACCACCGAGAGGTCGTACGGCACGTCGAGGCCGCGCTCCCGGGCCGCCCGGATGACGCCGAGGGCCATCATGTCGCTGCCGCAGACGATGGCGGTGCACCCCTTGTCCAGCAAGGCGCCGGCCGCCGCATGGCCGCCCTCGACGCTGAACAGCGAGCGCTGGAGCAGCTGTTCGGCCGCCGCTTCGGTGTAGCCCAGGACGGAGCGGAGGCCGTCGGTGAAGCCCTCGGCCTTGCGGTGGGCCGGCACATAGCGGAGGGGGCCGATCGCGAGGCCGATCCGCTCGTGCCCCAGCTCGGCCAGATGGTGTACGGCCGTCCGCATCGCCGCCCGGTCGTCGCAGGAGACGCACGGCGCGCTGATGTGCTCGCTGTAGCCGTTCATGAGGACGAACGGGACTCCCCGGTCGAGGAGTTCGGCGTACCGGGTGTGATCGGCCGAGGTGTCGGAGTGCTGCCCCGACAGGAAAACGATGCCGTTGACACCGCTCTCCTGGAGCTGTTCGACCAGTTCGTCCTCGGTCGCGCCGCCCGGCAGCTGGGTGCAGAGCACCGGGGTGTAGCCGTGCCCGGCCAGGACCTGCTCGACGGCCTGGGCGAAGGCGGGGAAGATCGGGTTGGTGAGCTCGGGGGTCAGCAGGCCGATGAGGCCCGCGCTGCGCTGCCGCAGCCGTACGGGCCTCTCGTATCCGAGCACGTCGAGCGCCGCGAGCACCCGCTGACGGGTGCCGCTCGCCACTCCCGGTTTGCCGTTCATGACCCGGCTGGCGGTCGCCTCGCTGACCGACGCCTGGGCCGCGATGTCCGCGAGCCGCGGGGCGGCGCCGGACTGGACGGCGCCGACCCGCGACGGGGGAATCGTCACACCGTCCACCACACAGCGCTGTCCGCGGGCAGTTCGGCCTCGCCGTCGGCCGGCTGCACGGCGCCGCTGGCCAGCAGAACACGGCCGGGGGCCGGTATCCGTACGGCCGCGTCCGTCGTGTTGACGGTGCAGACGAAGCCGCCCGGGCGCCGGAGGGCGAGCACGCCCTCGGGTGCGTCCAGCCACTCGACCGCGTCGCCCGCGCCCAGCGCGGGGTGCTCACGGCGGGCCGCGAGGGCGCTGCGGTACAGCTCAAGGGTCGAGTCAGGGTCGCCGGTCTGCGCCTCGACGCTGAGCCCGGCCCAGCTGTCCGGCTGGGGCAGCCAGCTGCCGCCCGCGCCGAAGCCGTACGAAGTTCCCTCGGCGGTCCACGGGATCGGCACCCGGCAGCCGTCGCGGAAGCCGTCCTGGCCCTCGGTGCGGCCGAACGCCGGGTCCTGGCGGACCTCGTCGGGCAGGTCGGTGACGTCGGGAAGGCCGAGCTCCTCGCCCTGGTAGAGGTAGGCGGAGCCGGGCAGCGCCAGCATCAGCAGGGTCGCGGCGCGGGCCCGTCGCAGACCCAGTTCACGGTCGCCGGCCTCGCGGATCTGGGTGCCGGACGCCGGGCCCGCGAAGCGGGTGGCGTGCCGGGTCACATCGTGGTTGGAGAGCACCCAGGTGGCCGGGGCGCCGACGGGCCGCATGGCGTCCAGCGACGCGTCGATGACCCGGCGCAGCTCGGCCGCGTCCCAGTGGGTGCCCAGGTACTGGAAGTTGAAGGCCTGGTGCAGCTCGTCGGGGCGCACATAGTTGGCGGTGCGCTCGACGGTGGGGGTCCATGCCTCGGCCACCGCGATGCGGTCGCCCGGGTACTCGTCCAGGATCGTGCGCCAGGCGCGGTAGATCTCGTGGACACCGTCCTGGTCGAAGAACGGCATGACATCGCTGCCCAGCAGCTTCAGCTGGTCGCTGCCGCCGATGTCGGGCAGACCCGCCGCCTTGACCAGGCCGTGGGCGACGTCGATCCGGAAGCCGTCGACGCCCATGTCGAGCCAGAAGCGCAGGATCGAGCGGAACTCGTCGGCGACGGCCGGGTGTTCCCAGTTGAAGTCGGGCTGCTCGGGGGCGAAGAGATGCAGATACCAGTCGCCCGGGGTGCCGTCCGGGTTACGCGTACGGGTCCAGGCGGGACCCCCGAAGATGGACTCCCAGTCGTTGGGGGGCAGTTCACCGTCGGCGCCCTTGCCGGGACGGAAGTGGTAGCGGTCGCGCAGCGGGGATCCCGGGCCCTCCTTCAGCGCGCGCTTGAACCATTCGTGGGCGTCGGAGGAGTGGTTGGGCACCAGGTCGACGATGATGCGCAGGCCGAGGTCGTGCGCGTCCCGGATCAGCGCGTCGGCGTCGAGGAGCGTGCCGAACATCGGGTCGATGGCCCGGTAGTCGGCGACGTCGTAGCCGGCGTCGGCCTGCGGCGACGCGTAGAAGGGGCTCAGCCACACGGCGTCGACGCCGAGTTCCTTGAGGTACGGCAGTCGGCTGCGGATGCCCGGAAGGTCGCCCATGCCGTCGCCGTTCCCGTCGGCGAAGCTGCGGGGGTACACCTGGTAGATGACGGCGTCTCTCCACCAGTCCGCGGAGACCGCGGGCAGGTCGGCGTGATGGGCGTCAGCCAGGTACTGGGTCATTCGCGATCCCTCTGAGGCTCGGTGCGATTCGGGCGGAACATCAGGCAGCAGGGGCACCCGGCCGGTCAGGCGGCCGGGTGCCCCGGTTCGTGGGGTCAGGATTTGGCGGCGCCGGCGGTGAGGCCGGTGACCAGGTGGCGCTGGACCAGATAGAAGAACAGCGACGCCGGGACGGCGATGAGCACGGAGGTCGCGGCCATCAGGTCCCACTGGGTGTCGTGCTCGCTGATGAAGGTTTTCAGGCCGACGGCGAGGGTGTACTTGTCGTCGCTGAGCATGAACACCGACGCGTAGGCGACCTCGGCCCAGGCGGTGAGGAAGGTGTAGAAAGCGGCCACCGCCAGGCCCGGCCGGGCGAGCGGCAGGATCAGCCGGTAGAAGGTGCCGAACGGGGTGAGTCCGTCGATCCGGCCCGCTTCGTCGATCTCCGCGGGGATGGTGTCGAAGTACCCCTTGAGCAGCCAGGCGCAGTACGGGATCGCCGTGGTGCAGTAGACCAGGATCAGGGCCCAGTAGGTGTCCAGCAGACCCAGGTTGGCCAGGATGTTGTAGAGCGGCACCATGAGGATGGCGACCGGGAACATCTGGGTGACCAGGAAGGTCCACATCAGCTGGCGGTGGCCGGGGAAGCGCATCCGGGAGACCGCGTAGCCGGAGCTGGCGGCGATGAAGACGCCGAGCAGGCAGGTACCGAGCGCGACGATCAGTGAGTTGACGAACCACTGGAGGAACGACGTGTCGTTCAGGACCGTCGTGTAGTTCTCGAAGCTGATCTTGTCGGCGATCTTGCCGGGGTGGAGGAAGTCGGTCTTGTCCGGGCCGAGCGAGATCCAGGCGATCCAGCCGATCGGGAAGGCCGCGACAAAGCTCGCGATGATCAGCACGGTGTGGATCAGCACGGATGCGGAACGGGGACGCTCTCCGCGCTTCAACTGCCGCTTGTCCGCGGGGCGCTTGCGGGGCGGGACGGCGGTGGCCGCTTCGGCCGCTCCCGTGACCGGGAGATCTGCTGTGGTGCTCATGGGGTTGGCTGCCCTCTCTTTCGTCATGGCTGGTGCTGTTGCTCGACGGCCCGGGGCGGCCGTCAGGCGGCCTTCTCGTTGCGGGCCAGCCAGCGCCGGTAGAAGGAGGCGAAGACGATGAGCATCGACAGGATGATGACGCCGTACGCGGCGGAGCCGGCGTAGTCGCGCGGGTCCTGGCCGAAGCCGAGGCGGTACGCCCAGGTGACGAGGATCTGGGCGTCGGTGCCCGAGTTGTTGCCGAACAGCAGGAAGATGACCACGAACTGGTTGAAGGTCCAGATGACGCCGAGCAGGACGACCGTGCTGCTGACCGAGCGCAGGCCGGGCAGCGTCACATACCGGAAGCGCTGCCAGGGGGTCGCGCCGTCCACCTCGGCGGCCTCGTAGAGCTCCTGCGGGATCGACTGCAGTCCGCCGAGGAGAGAGACCATCATGAAGGGGACGCCGACCCAGGTGTTGACCATGATGGCGGCGGTCTTCTGCCAGAACGGATCGCTGAGCCAGGCCGGGGTGGGCAAGTGGGCCCATTCCAGAGCCATGTTGAGGACGCCGCCGTCGTCGGCAAGGATCAGCCGCCAGGCGAAGACGGTGACAAAGGTCGGCACCGCCCACGGCAGGATCAGGACCATCCGGTAGAAGGTGCGGCCGCGCATCTTGCGGTTCAGCAGCAGGGCGAGGCCCAGGCCGATCCCGTAGTGCAGGGTCACACAGACGATCGTCCAGACGATGGTCCAGGTGAAGTGGGGCCAGAACTGGTGGTCACCGCCGGAGAGGATCTCCGTGTAGTTGTCGAAGCCCACCCACGAGAAGCTGTCGGGGATCTTGTTGACGCCGATCGTCCGGCCGACGTTGCTGCTGTCGGCGTCGGTCAGCGACAGATAGATGCCGCGGCCCAGGGGGTAGAGCACCAGCACGCCGATGACCGCGACGACCGGGGCCACCATCGCCCAGGCATACCAATTCCGGTTGTACGACTGCCTGATACGGCTCATCGGCCCGGGGCGCTGCGCATTGCCACGCTGGGTCTTTCGGCTTCCGCCCTCGACGGCGACGGTCATCTTCGACACCTTTACGACAGATTCTTGAGCGGGTGTACGCGGGGCGTGGTGGTACGGACCGCCCCGAACGGGGACGTGGCCGTACCACCACGGGCGGCCGTCCGTCCCGTCCCGGTGCGGGAGCGGTCCGGACGGCCGGTGGGTGCCTTAGGAGAAGTCCTTGAGCAGCTTCTTGTAGGACTCGGCGGTGGTGTCGAGGCCCTTCTGGGTGCTCACCTTGCCCTGCAGGATCGCGGCCAGGTTGGTGCCGAGGTCGGCGAAGAGCGAGCTGTACTCGGGCAGTTCCGGACGGGGCCGGGCGGAGCCGGAGAGGATGCTCTGGAACTCGGCGATGCCCGGGGTGGCCTTGACCTCGGCGGTGTAGGCGGAGGTGCGGGTCGGCAGGGTGCCGTTCTTCAGCGCGATCTTGGCCTGGGTCTCACCCGAGGTCATGAAGCCGACGAACTTCTGGGCCGCGACCTGGTGCGCCTTGTCGGAGCCGGCGTAGACGGAGAGGTTGTGGCCGCCGGTCGGGGCGCCGGCCTTGCCGGTGGAGCCGGCCGGGACGCCCGAGATGCCGAGGTTGGCCTTGTCCTTGAAGGCGGCGCCCTTGTAGATGTTCGTCAGCTCCCACGGGCCCTGGACGATCATCGCGACCTTGCCGGTGTTGAACGCGTCCATCATGTGGGCGTAGGAGTCGGCGGTCACATCGAGCTTGGCGACACCCGGCGAGGCGAGCAGAGCCTTGCTGGCCTCGACGGCCTTGACGGCCTCGGGCGAGTTGACCGTGATCTTCTTCCCGGCGGCGTCGACCATGTCGGTGCCCTCACCGAAGAGGTAGGGCAGCTCGAAGTAGGCGTCGGCGCGGAGCTGGAAGCCGTCGACTCCGGCCTTCTCCTTGACCGCCTTGGAGACCTTCTTGACCTCGTCCCAGGTGGCCGGCGCCTTGTCGAAGCCGGCCTTCTTCAGGATCTCCTTGTTCCACATCAGGCCGAGGGAGTCGGTGACGAAGGGGGCACCGTAGGTCTTGCCCTGGTACTGGGCCTGCTTGAGCAGCGAGGGAGTGATGTCCTCGGTGTTCTTGAGCGCGTCCGTGCCGTCCAGCGGGGCCAGGAACTGCGACTTGGCCCAGGAGGCGGTCCAGCCGACCTCGGCGCGGATGATGTCGGGAGCGCCCTTGCTGCCGGCCGCGGTCTGGAACTTGTTCTGCGCCTGGTCGAACGGGACGTTGACGTACTTGACCTTGATGTCCTTGTTGGCCTTCTCGAACTCGGCGATCATCGCCTTGTACGTCGGCGCCTCGTTCGTCGCGTTGGACGTGTCCCACCAGGTCAGGGTGACCGGACCGGCGGCCTTGTCACCGCTGTCGCCCCCACCGCACGCCGTCGCTGCCAGTGCCAGTGCCGCTACCAGCGCGGTGGCCGCTATGCCACGCCGCATGTGAACTCCTTCAGAGATGCCCGAGATGGCGGAGGCGACCAGGCCCCCTGCCGACCGCTCCCTCGCGGCGCCGGGTTCGGCAGGAACGTAACAAGGATGAAAGAGAGCCGAAAGACCTTGCGGCAATTTTCTGCAAGAGTGGGGGATCGTTACATCCACGTGTCCTGAGGGTTGCCATTGCATCGCTTGACGGTGGCCCACTTGCCCTACTCGGGGCGCCTGGCAGGAGTTTGCAAAGACCTTCGCAAGCCCTTGCAGAGACTGTTATTTTGGTCCTCAGCACACCGTCACTACGGGCCCACACCCACGTTGACCTCGTTAGATGTACGTCCCCCCGCCCCGGACAGTAACGAGAGGGACCCCTTTATGACCCACGAGCTCGCTGCCGCCATCGGTCTTCCGGCTCCCGCGGCAGCCGAAGGGCCGCACCCTGCAAGCTCTTCCACCGAGGGCCCGGGCTGGTGGCGCGATGCCGTCATCTACCAGGTGTATGTGCGCTCCTTCGCCGACAGCGACGGTGACGGCATCGGCGATCTGCGCGGGGCCACCCAGCGTCTGCCGTATCTCGCGGAGCTGGGCATCGACGCCGTCTGGCTCACGCCCTTCTATGCCTCCCCGCAGGCCGACGGCGGCTACGACGTCGCCGACTACCGGGCCGTCGACCCGCTCTTCGGGGATCTCGCCGACGCGGACGAACTCGTACGCACCGCCCACGAGTTGGGCCTGCGGGTGATCGTGGACGTCGTCCCCAACCACACGTCGGACCAGCACCCGTGGTTCCGGGCCGCGCTCGCGGACCATGCCGGAGGAGCGGACCGCGCTCGCTACCACTTCCTGCCCGGCAAGGGCCCGGCCGGCGAGCTGCCACCCAACGACTGGGAGTCGGTCTTCGGCGGCCCCGCCTGGACCCGGACCCCGGACGGTGAGTGGTACCTCCACCTCTTCGCGCCCGAGCAGCCCGACCTCAACTGGGAGAACGAGGAGGTGCACGAGGAGTTCGACTCCGTGCTGCGTTTCTGGCTGGACCTCGGCGTCGACGGCTTCCGTATCGATGTCGCACACGGCATGGTCAAGGCGGCCGGCCTGCCGGACATCGGCCACAAGGAACAGGCCAGGCTGATCGGCGCGCAGACACTGCCCTTCTTCGACCAGGACGGGGTGCACGAGATCCACCGCACCTGGCGCAGGCTCCTCGACTCCTACCCCGGCGACCGGATCGGCGTCGCCGAGGCCTGGGCCCCCGGCCCGGACCGGCTCGCGCTGTACGTACGCCCCGACGAGCTGCACCAGGCCTTCAACTTCCAGTTTCTGCGGTGCCCTTGGGACCCCGGGGCGATGCGCAGCGTGATCGACGAGTCACTGGCCGCCACCGCCTCGGTGGGGGCGCCGACCACCTGGGTGCTCTCCAACCACGACGTGGTCCGCCACACCACCCGCTACGGCGGCGGCCGGCAGGGGCTGCGCCGGGCCCGCGCGGCCGCGCTGCTCATGCTGGCGCTGCCCGGTTCGACGTACATCTACCAGGGCGAGGAGCTCGGACTGCCCGAGGTCACCGACCTGCCGGACGAGGTGCGCCAGGACCCCGCCTTCTTCCGGGCGGCGGGGCAGGACGGCTTCCGCGACGGCTGCCGGGTGCCGATCCCGTGGTCGGGCCAGGAGCCGCCGTACGGCTTCGGCCCCGGAACCAGCTGGCTGCCCCAGCCCCGGATCTGGCGGGAGCTGTCCGTGGCGGCCCAGACCGGCGACCCGTACTCGACGCTCGAGCTCTACCGCTCGGCGCTGGTGCTCCGCCGCGAGCTGCCGGGCGGCCCGATGCGGTGGCTGCCGGGGCCCGAAGGGCTGCTCGCGCTGTCCCGCACGGGCCTGGTCTGCACCCTCAACACCACCGGATCGGAGATCGAACTGCCCCTGCCGGGACAGCTGCTGATCTCCTCCGAAGCCATGGAGCCGGTGGGTGAAACAGCCCGTATTCCCGGTGATTGCTGTGCGTGGTGGGCAATCTGACGTGCGACCGGTAAGGTCCAGTCCCGTGACCGCACGGCTTGCCGACATCGCAGCCCAGGCGGGGGTCAGCGAAGCCACAGTCAGCCGCGTGCTCAACGGCAAGCCCGGTGTGGCCGCGGCCACCCGCGAATCCGTACTCGCAGCGCTCGACGTGCTCGGATACGAGCGCCCGGTGCGGCTGAAGCAGCGCAGCGCCGGCCTGGTCGGCCTGATAACACCGGAGCTCGACAACCCGATCTTCCCGGCGCTGGCCCAGGTCATCGGCCAGGCCCTGACCCGGCAGGGCTACACCCCGGTCCTCGCCACCCAGACCCCGGGCGGCTCCACCGAGGACGAGCTCACCGAAATGCTGGTGGACCGCGGGGTCTCCGGAATCATCTTCGTCTCGGGCCTGCACGCGGACACCACCGCCGATATGCAGCGCTACGACCAGCTGCGCGGACAGGGCGTCCCCTATGTCCTCCTGGGCGGCTTCTCGCCCAAGGTGAAGGCCCCCTTCGTCTCGCCCGACGACCGGGCCGCCATGCATCTCGCGGTGACCCATCTCGCCTCACTCGGCCACACCCGGATCGGCCTGGCGGTCGGCCCGAAGCGTTTCGTGCCCGTACTGCGGAAGATCGAGGGCTTCCAGCAGGCCATGGAGGCCCGGCTCGGTCTCGCCCCCGAGGAGTCCGAGGAACTGATCCAGCACTCCCTCTACACCCTCGAAGGCGGCCAGGCCGCGGCGGGCGCCCTCATCGGGCTCGGATGCACGGCAGTGGTGTGCGCGAGCGACATGATGGCGCTCGGCGCGATCCGGGCCGCGCGTGGGCAGGGCCTGAAGGTACCGCGCGACGTCTCTGTGGTGGGCTTCGACGACTCTCCGCTCATAGCGTTCACGGACCCGCCGCTGACCACCATCCGGCAGCCGGTGCAGGCCATGGGGCAGGCCGCTGTCCGCACCCTCCTGGAGGAGATCGGCGGGACTCCCGCTCCGCACAGCGAATTCGTCTTCATGCCGGAGCTGGTGGTACGGGGATCGACCGCTTCGGGGCCCGTACAGCGCCCCTGACAGGGACCCGGTGCAGACAGTCGTCCCTAGGGCGTAGACAATGCAAACAGGACCAGACCGAGGGATGATCGGTGTGGGACGCGAATCTGACAGACTCTCTCCCTATGGGCGAAGCGACCGTGAAGACACTGGAAGGCCGGACGGCTACCCCGCCACCCATGGTGGACGAAGCCGCCGAGGTGCCGCCTGTGCGGAGCCGGCTGCAGGAGCTACGGTCGCCCCGCCGCCCGCGGATCTGGTTCGAAATCCTTCTGATCGCGGTGAGTTACTGGACCTACTCACTGATCCGCAATGCGGTGCCGGAGCAGAAGGCGCAGGCACTGCGTAACGCGGACTGGATCTGGGACGTCGAGCACTCGCTGGGCCTGGCGGTCGAGCAGTCGGTCAATCACGCGATGAATTCCGTGACTTGGCTGATCGTGTCGATGAACTACTACTACGCCACATTGCACTTCGTCGTGACGATCGGTGTGCTGGTGTGGCTGTACCGCTGGCATCCGGGCCGGTACGCATCTGCCCGTCTTGTCCTTTTTGCCACGACGGGTGTCGCACTGGTCGGCTACTACCTGTATCCGCTCGCGCCGCCCCGGCTGATGAACGGGCACCGCTTTATCGACACGGTGCTGGTCCACCACACGTGGGGCTCGATGGCCTCGGGCAACCTGAAGAACATGTCGAACCAGTACGCGGCGATGCCGTCGATGCATATCGGCTGGTCGCTGTGGTGCGGACTCATCATCTTCGGGCTGGCGGCCACGCCGTGGGCGAAGATCCTCGGCCTCCTCTACCCGACGCTGACGCTCGTGGTCATCGTGGCCACGGCGAACCATTTCTGGCTGGACGCGGTCGGCGGCATGCTCTGCCTGACCTTCGGCTTCGCCCTCTCCTACGGCTGGTACCGGCAGCTGCCGCACCGGCTGCCGCAGATGCCCGCACTGGCGGGGGACGCGAGCCGCCCGCGGTTCGCCCTCCCGGTGAGCCTCTCGCGCCGCTAGGGCGCAGTGCGCGTCCCGGTGCGTGATACGCCCGCCACCCGCTCCTCCCCCGCGGCCGGGGCCGCGTGCGTGCCTTCCTGCTCGCCGGGGAGCGCGTCACGCACCGTAGAACAGCTCCTCCACCACCGCCCGTGCCCGTCTCGTCACCCTCCGGTAGTCGTCCAGCATGTCCCCCACATGCCCCGGCTCATAGCCCAAGTACCGCCCCACCGCCGCCAGTTCCCGCCCGTCCGACGGGAAAGTGTCGCCCGGCCGGCCCCGCACCAGCATCACCCCGTTGCGCACCCGGGTCGCCAGGACCCACGCCTCGTCGAGGATCTGGGCGTCCTCCGTCGCGATCAGGCCGGCCGCATGCGCGGCGGCCAGGGCGTGCCGCGTACGGGTCGTCCGCAGGCCCGGCTCCGCCCAGCCGTGGCGCATCTGGAAGAGCTGGACCGTCCACTCGACGTCGCTGAGACCGCCCCGCCCCAGCTTCGTGTGGAGCGTGGGGTCCGCCCCGCGCGGCATGCGCTCGGACTCCATCCGGGCCTTCAGCCGGCGGATCTCCCGGACCGCGTCCTCCCCCAGCCCCTCCGCGGGGTAGCGCAGCGGGTCGACCAGATCGATGAAGCGGCGCGCCAGCTCCTCGTCGCCCGCCATCGGCTCAGCCCGAAGCAGTGCCTGGCTCTCCCAGATCAGCGACCACCGGCGGTAGTACGCGTCGTAGGAGGCGAGGGTGCGGACCATCGGCCCGCTCTTGCCCTCCGGCCGCAGATCCGCGTCGATCAGCAGCGGCGGGTCGGTCGTCGGCAGCTGCAGCAGCCGGCGCATCTCCGTGACGACCGTGTTCGCCGCCCGCGTCGCCTCATGCTCGTCCACGCCCTCCCGCGGCTCGTGCACGAAAAGCACATCAGCGTCCGAGCCGTAGCTCTGCTCGTGCCCCCCGAAGCGCCCCATGCCGATGACCGCGAACCGTGTCGGCAGTTCGTCGCCCCACTGTTCGCGCACCGCGGCCCGCACCGCGCCCGCGATCGTCGCCGCGTTCAGGTCGGTGACCGCGTTCCCGACCCGGTCCACCAGCGCGCCGGGGTCCGCCTCGGCGGGATTCTCCTCGGTGCCGTACGAGCCGATCAGGTCCGCAGCGGCGGTACGGAACAGCTCGCGGCGGCGCACCCCACGAGCCACCGCGACCGCCGCCTCCGCGGTGTCCGCGCGCCCCACCGCCGCCAGGATCTCCTGCTCCAGATGGTCCCGGCTGCGCGGCTTCAGGCCCTCCGGATCGCCGAGCAGGGCCACCGCCTCGGGCGCCCGCAGCAGCAGGTCGGGGGCGAGCCGCCCGGCGGACAGCACCCGGGCCAGATTCTCGGCGGCCGCGCCCTCGTCCCGCAGCAGCCGCAGGTACCAGGGCGTCTTGCCGAGCGCGTCGGACACCCTGCGGAAGCCCAGCAGACCGGCGTCCGGATCGGCCGAGTCCGCGAACCACCCGAGCAGCACCGGCAGCAGGGTCCGCTGGATCGCCGCCTTCCTCGACACCCCGGACGAGAGCGCCTCCAGATGACGCAGAGCCGCCGCGGGATCCGCGTAACCGAGCGCTTCCAGACGCTGCCGCGCCGCCTCCTCGCTGAGCCGCGTCTCTCCGGGCGCGAGCTGCGCGACGGCGTCGAGCAGCGGCCGGTAGAACAGCTTCTCGTGCAGCCGGCGCACCACCGCCGCGTGCCGCTTCCACTCCTTGTTGAGCTCGGCGACCGGGTCCGTACGCAGTCCGAGCGAGCGCCCCAGGCGGCGCAGATCAGCCTCGTCCTCCGGCACCAGATGCGTACGCCGCAGCCGGTACAGCTGGATGCGGTGCTCCATGGCGCGCAGGAAGCGGTACGCGGAGTCCAGCTGCGCCGCGTCCGCGCGCCCCACATAGCCGCCGGCCGCCAGTGCCCGTAGGGCCTCCAGCGTGCTGCCGCTGCGCAGCGTCGCGTCGCTGCGCCCGTGCACGAGCTGCAGCAGCTGTACGGCGAACTCGACGTCCCGCAGCCCGCCCGGACCGAGCTTGAGCTCGCGCTCGATCTCGGCGACCGGGATGTTGTCGACGACGCGGCGGCGCATCTTCTGTACGTCGGCGACGAAGTTCTCGCGTTCGGCGGCCTGCCACACCAGCGGCTCGACAGCCTCGATGTACTCCTCGCCGAGCCCGGGGTCACCGGCGACCGGCCGGGCCTTGAGCAGCGCCTGGAACTCCCAGGTCTTGGCCCAGCGCTGGTAGTACGCGAGGTGGCTGGAGAGCGTGCGCACCAGCGGGCCGTTGCGTCCCTCGGGCCGCAGATTGGCGTCGACCGGCCAGATCGTGCCCTCGACCGTCGGCTCGGAGCAGATCCGCATCAGATGGGACGCCAGCCGGGTCGCGGCCTGCATGGCCTTGCTCTCGTCGGCGCCCTCGGCCGGCTCGCCGACGAAGATGACGTCCACGTCGGAGACGTAGTTGAGCTCGTGGCCGCCGCACTTGCCCATGGCGATGACGGCGAGCCGGCACAGCGCGTCGTCGGCGGGGGCCGCGGCCCGGGCGATGGCGAGGGCGGCGCGCAGCGTGGCCGTGGCGAGGTCGGCCAGTTCGGCGGCGGCCTCGGCGACATCGGTCGTACCGCACACATCGCGCGCCGCTATGGACAGCAGGCACCGGCGGTAGGCGATCCGCAGCGAGACCGGGTCGGTGGCGTCGGCGAGTCCGCGCTCGAACTCGGCGACGCCGGGGTGCAGATCGGCCGCCTCATAGGTGACGAGGGCCTGCCAGTCGCCCGGGTGGCGGGCCAGATGGTCGCCGAGCGCCTCGGACGCGCCGAGCACTCCGAGCAGCCGGTCGCGCAGGGGCTTGGCGGTGACGAGCGTGTCGAGGAGGCGACGCCGGGCCGTCGGCTCCTGGGCCTCCACCAGCCGTACGAGAGAGCGCAGCGCGAGGTCGGGATCGGCGACGACGCCGAGCGCGTCGAGCAGGACCGGGTCGGACCGTACGGAAGCCATCTCGGGGAGGCCGAGAAGCCGTTCTGCGACAGCCGGATCGGTGAAGCCGTGCCGCAGCAGGCGGGTGAACGTACTGCTCCTGCGCCCCGGCACCGTCATCCCGCCGTCTCCCGTCCTGCGATCAAGGCCCGGATCCGAGCTTAGGGGGTGTCCGCCCGCGGTGGACCCCGGTGATCCGCGCCCTTGCGGCGAGCGGGCGCCGATGGCATGACATTCACAATCTTGGGCCCGCCCGCCACGTGAGGCCACCCGTACCGGATCGAGGCGGACCGATGAGTACGGGGACCGGCCACGGTCTACATATTCGGTGACCCCCGGACGGAGAGGACCCCGCCATGCCTGAGCCAGTGCCCGAGCTGGACCCCCGCTACAGCGACCCGAAAGCCACCGCCGGGGACTGGTCCCGGGCGGTCGACCGCCTGAAGGCCGCCGAGCTCTTCTGGCTGTCGACCGTACGGCCCGACGGCCGCCCCCATGTCACCCCGCTGATCGCCGTGTGGCACGACGGCGGGCTGCACTTCTGCACCGGCGTCGAGGAGCGCAAGGCGAAGAACCTCCGCCAGAATCAGGAGGTGGTCCTCACCACCGGAGCGAACGCCCTGAACGAGGGCTACGACCTGGTGATCGAGGGCGCGGCGGTGCGCGTCACCGACGAGGCGAAGCTGCGCGCCATCTCCGCGCTGTATGTCCAGAAGTACGGCCCGGACTGGGAATTCGAGGTCGGCGACCGGGGATTCATCAGCTCGGGCGGCCCCGCCCTGGTGTTCCGGGTGGCGCCACGCACGGCATTCGGCTTCGCGAAGGGCGACCCGTTCGGCCAGACCCGCTGGCAGTTCACGCAGTGAAACTCGCTGTGGCTCAGTGAAACCAATGACATCAGTGAAGGAGCTCCGTCGATGGAACTGACCCTTGAAGTGATCATGGTCCCGGTCTCCGATCCCGACCGGTCGAAGACGTTCTACGAGGAGGGCTGCGGCTTCAAGGTCGACCTCGACCAGGAAGTGGCCCCCGGCATCCGCATCATCCAGCTGACCCCGCCCGGCTCCCGCTGCTCGATCGCGATGGGCAGCGGTCTGCCGGGCAACCCGGACCAGCCCTCGATGGCCCCCGGCTCGCTCCAGGGCCTGCAGCTGTGTACGACGGACATCGCCGCGACCCGGGCGGCGCTCGTCGAACGGTCGGTGGACGTCAGCGAGATCCAGCACGTGGGCAGGACGGGCTGGGAGCCCGGCCCCGGCGACAGGTGGAACTCGTTCATGTTCTTCAAGGACCCGGACGGCAACGGCTGGATCGTCCAGGAGGCGCCGGCGCCGCTGTCGGAGCGCTGAGCGGACGCGAGTTGTGACGCCGCACGGCGTCACACAACTTCCGGTCACGATAAGCCCGTTGTCCAAGCCAGCTATCCCCTGGCGGAATTGGCCTGGGCTCCCGCCCCACTCCGTCTCCTGTTACCGACAGTGATCATAAATGTGGCAGGTGAGGCGAAACGCACATATCTTGATGGCAGTGACGCGATACTTCCGTGACAAGGACAGTAATGGGCTCTCCGCGCGTACTCGTGATCGAAGACGATCTGGACGTCAATGCCCTGCTGGAGCGTCATCTCAGCGCATTTGGGTGCCAGGTGGCCGTCGCGGAGACGGGCGAAGAGGGCCTGGAACTCGCCTTCGCGGAGCCACCGGACATGGTGATCATCGACATCCTGCTCCCTGGTATCGACGGCCGGGAGGTCATCCGCAGACTGCGCGCGGACGGCCGTACCAGCAAGTGCCACCTCGTCGTCTCCTCCGTGCTCGACCCGCAGGACCTGGCCGAGTTGGCGGCGGACGAGCTGCTGACCAAACCGTTCCGGCGCTCGACTGTGATGCGCCTTCTCGACTCCTTCCGGAATTCCGCATCCCAGGAGACGTAATGGCTCGTGTCCTCATAGCCGATGACGATGTCGACATACGGGACCTTGTCGCGTTCAAACTGACCCAGAGCGGTCACGAGGTCATCGCCGTGGAGGACGGCATGGCGGCGCTCAAGACAGCGCGCAGCGAGCCGGTGGATGTGGCTCTGCTCGACATACGCATGCCCGGAATGTCCGGACTGGATGTGTGCCGCGAACTGCGCGCGTCGCCCGAGACCGCGTCGCTCCCCGTCATCCTGCTCACTGCCCGCTCCCAGGAGGGAGACGTCGAGACGGGTTTCGCCGCGGGAGCCGACGACTACATCATCAAGCCGTTCAGCCCGCGCGAGCTGAGCAGCCGGGTCCAGGCCGTGCTCACCAGGGCCGCGCGGTGATCGCCACCAGTCTCGTCACCGGCGCGCTGCTGTGCCTGGTGGCCGTCGTGGCGCTGCTGGGGGTGCTGATCGTCGGCCTGCGCGTCACCCGTCGGTATCGGCAGCGCCGAAGAGACCGGATCGTGGCCCCGGTGCGGGGGCTGCTGCTTGAGCTCGTGTGCGCGGAGGAGGATGAGGAGAGCGAGGCGCTGACCCGGCTCTCGGAGCTCGACGACCGCACCTGGAGGGCTCTGGAGCCAACGGTCTCGGCGATGTTCGGCAAGGTCACCGGACAGGCCAGGACCGCGCTCATCCGGCTGTTCGAGCGCCGCGGGGCCACCGCGCACGCCGTGGTGGATCTGGGCCGCCGGGGCGCGGTTCGACGGGGCCGCGCCGCGGAAGTGCTCGGCCAGCTCCGTCACCGGTCCGCGGCACCACCGCTCTGCCGCCTGCTGGACGACCGCGACCCGGAGGTGCGGCTGGTCGCCGCACGGGCGCTGGGCCGGATCGGAGAACCCTCGGTCGTCCCGCAGCTGCTGGACTGCCTCTACGGACCGCGGACCGTACCGCCCGCCGTGGTCACCCGGGCGCTGACGTCCTTCGGGCCGGAGGCCCTGCGGAGCATCGCGGCGGGCCTGGAGCACCCGGAGCCGCTCGTCCGGGCCGTGGCGATCGAGACGCTGGGCGCGATCGGCGGGGTCTCCAGGACCGCTGAGATCGCCCACGCCCTCCGCGAGGATCCAAATCCGGAAGTGCGCATCAGGGCCGCCCGTGCGCTGGGCAGGCTCGGCATGCCCGACGGCCTTCAGCCGCTGCTGGCCGCGGTGGCTCCCGGTCAACCGGTCGCCCTGCGCATGGTGGCCGCCGGGGCCCTGGGCAGCCTGGGTGCCGTCGCCGCGACAAACCGGCTGCGAGGCCTGCTCGGCGACCCGGATGATCATGTGGCCGCCACCGCGGCCCGGTCGCTGCTGCGGCTCGGCGAGGTGGGCGGCGCCGAATTGCGGGCGGCTGCCGACGGCCGTTCCGGCAGTCGGGCGGCGGCGCAGGCCAGGGCGGCGCTGGCGGAGGCGTCCGTCGTGGGCACGTCCTTCAGTCACGTCGTCGGAGTGACCCCGTGAGTGCAGTGAGCGCTGCCGAGGCGCTGAGCCCGGTGAACGCGGCCGGCACCTGGAACGTGGCGAGCGACGGGCCACTCGGATGGCTCCGGGCCGGGGCGCACGGTCTGCTCTCGGTGAGCGACGACGTGATCCTCGCGTACTTCGCCGTCATCAACACCAGCTATCTGTTCTTGATCGTCCTCGCCGTCGGAGAGCTCGTCAGGAGGCTGCGCCGGGCGTCCTTCGCGGGCTACGACGACGCCTCCGCGAACCCCTTCACCCCGCCGGTGTCGCTGATCATGCCCGCCTACAACGAGGCGGCCGGGATCGCGGAGGCGGTCCGGGCCATGCTCCTGCTGCGCTATCCGGTCTTTGAGGTCGTCGTCGTCGACGACGGCTCCACCGACGGGACGCTGGACACGCTCCGGGAGGCGTTCGACCTCGTCGAGGTGGAGCGCGTCGTGCCCGACGACGTACCGGCGCGCGGCACGGTGGAGTCGGTCCATCTGCCCAGGGGCGGCCCGGTCCCCCTGGTGGTGGCCCGCAAGAAGAACGGCGGCAAGGCCGACGCGCTCAACGTCGGGGTCAACGTGGCGCGCTATCCGCTGCTGTGCATGGTGGACGCGGACTCGATCCTGGACTCCGAGGCGTTGCTCGCGGTGGCCAAGCCGTTCTGCGACGACCCGATGCGGGTGGTGGCCACCGGTGGCGTGATCGGCATCGCCAACGACTGCACCATCGTCGCCGGCCGTGTCGTCGAGGCGCGGATGCCCCGGAACCTGCTGGGCCTCGTGCAGGCTGTCGAGTATCTGCGCGCCTTTCTGCTCGGCCGCAGCGGCTGGTCGAAGGTCGGCGGGCTGCTCGTCATCTCCGGCGCCTTCGGCCTCTTCCGCCGGGACGCTGTGGTGGCGGTGGGTGGGATGGATCCGGACTGCATCGGCGAGGATGCCGAGCTGGTCGTCCGGCTCCACCGGCATCTGCGTGAGCAGGGCCGCGACTACCGCATCGTGTTCGTCAGCGAGCCGATCTCCTGGAGCGAGGCGCCGCCCACGCTGAAGGTTCTGGCGCGGCAGCGGCGGCGGTGGCACCGCGGGCTGACCGAGATCCTGCTCAAGCACCGCCGCATGATCGGCAATCCCCGGTACGGCCGGATCGGGCTGGTGGCGCTGCCGTTCTACGTGGTCTTCGAACTGCTCGCCCCCGTCGTCGAACTGGCCGCCGTCGTCCTGATACCCCTGGGCCTGCTGTTCGGCGCGGTCGATCTGGACTTCCTGTGGCGCTTCCTGCTCGTCGCGTACGGCTACGCGCTGGTGGTCACTCTGGTGTCGGTCGCAGCCGAGGAGTACGCCTTCCACCGGTTCGTACGGTGGCGGGACACCGCGGGCGCCATCGTCGGGGCGACCGCCGAGAACATCGGATACCGCCAGCTCACCGCGTGGTGGCGACTGCGCGGCAGCTGGGACGCACTGCGCCAGGCACCGCAGGTGTGGGGCTCCATGGCCCGCAGCGGATTCGCCGAGCCCGGGCAGACGCGAGCGAGCGAAGGTGATCGTGCGTGAGCGGCGGCAGGGATCGTGGCGGCTACTCCGTGACGCGGCGGCTCGGCACCGCGTTCGGCGTGCTGATCGGCCTCATCGTGCTGGTCGCGGCCGGAGTGCTGGCCGGTGCGTTCATCGGGCACGCGACGACCGACGCGATCGTCGACCGGATACAGCCGACCCTCATCGACAATCTGCGGCTGCACCGCGCGGCTGCCGACGTACAGCGTTCCATGCGCGGCTATCTCATCACCGGCGATCAGAAGCAGCTGGATACCTACCGGGCGGCGCGCGAGGCATACCCGGCGATACTGGCCGAAGCCCTCAAGAGCGGCGGTCCTGAGGCAGATCGGAATCTGCGGACACAGGCACAGCAGCTCCAGGCGTATCTGCGCGTCGTCGAACAACAGGAGAGAGCCACACCGAGAAGCGAGCAGGCCGCCCGGCTCACCCGGAAGGCCACCGTCCCCTACGAGGCGTTCGAGGCCAGCAACCACGAGCTGGAGGACCAGTTGACCGCGGACGCCCGGCGGTTGGACCGCCGCGCCGACAGGATCGTCCGCGTCAGTGTCGCAGCAGTCGGCGCCCTGCTGATCGCGGCGATCGCCGCCGCGGTGTACACGTCGCTGCGCACCACGCGTGCCCTGGTCCGGCCCCTCAAGGGCGTGGAGCACACACTCGGCCGGCTGACCGCGGGCGAGCACTCGGCACGGGCGGAGCAGCAGGGGCCGGCCGAGATGTGCGCGGTGGCCCGGTCGGTGAACACGCTCGCCGACGAGAGCGACCGGCTGCGCGAGATCGAGGAGGAGCGGCGGCGACTGTCGGGGATTGCGCGGGGAGTCGGCATCCGGATCCGCGAGCGCCTCGACGTCGATCAGGTCCTGGACGTGACCTGCACGGGGATGGGCGAGGGTCTGGACGCCGATTACCTGTTCGTGCTGCTCTGCGACGGGGACAAGCCGACGGTGCCCGTGACGCGAGCCTGGTCCGCAGAGCAAGGCCTGCTCACCACGGAGCAACAGAGTGCGCTTCCCCCCGTGCCCGCCGAAGTGATCCGCGATCATTACCGCCGGGGAACGATCTGGTCCATCGACAATTTGTCCGACTACCTGGCCGAGACCACGCCCGTGCCGGGCGCCCCCGGCTCCTTCGGCGAGGCGGGCATGCCGGAGGAGAACCGGAATGCCGCCGCGGCCCTGGGCCTGGTCTCGGTGGTATTCATCCCTCTGGGAGTGGGCGAGGAGCCCATGGGCGCCGTGGTCCTGGGCGGCACCCGGCCTGAGCGTCGCTGGCGGGCAGTGGAGATCGAAATCGCGGAGTCCATGGTCGCCGGTGTCGGCCGCGCGCTGCACAACTCGATGCTCTACGGGCAAGAGGCGCGCCTGGTGGAGAAGTTGCGCGCGCTGGACCAGGCCAAGAGCGACTTTCTGTCGACCGTCTCCCACGAGTTGCGGACTCCGCTGACCAGCATCGTGGGATACGTCGAGTTGCTGAAGGACGACGAAACGGGCCCGCTCTCGGAGCCGCAGCACCGCATGCTGGACATCGTCGACCGCAACGCCAACCGGTTGCGCGCGCTGATCGAGGATCTGCTGACCCTGTCCCGGATCGAGGCCGGCACCTTCAGTTCGCAGAAGGGCGAGGTCGACCTGCGCCGGCTGGTGGCGTCGGCGGTGGACACCATCAGGCCCGCCGCCGAGGCGGCCTCCGTCCGCCTGGAGATCGACTGCCCCGAAGTGCCGCTCGTGCTGGAGGCGGACAGCGAACAACTGGACCGGGTCCTGATGAACCTGCTGTCCAACGCCGTGAAATTCACTCCCGGCGGCGGGCACGTACGCGTAGAGGCCGCCGCAGACGACGGCCACGCCGTCCTCAGCGTCAGCGACAGCGGCATCGGCATCCCCGAGAAGGAACGCAAGCAGCTCTTCAGCCGGTTCTTCCGGGCCTCGAACGCCGTGGACGCGGCCATCCCGGGCACGGGACTCGGGCTGACCATCGTCAACACGATCGTGACGAACCACGGAGGCACCACGGAAGTCCGCTCCCAGGAGGGCGAGGGCACCACGGTGACGGCCCGGCTGCCGCTGGTGGCCGCGGAAGAGACCGTGCAAGCCCCCTGATCCGTCCCGCAGGGTTGGCTGCTCGCGGCCGGCCAGGAGGTGCGACCTAATGAAACTGCTGCTACGGAGCCGCCGCACGTGCCCGGCGGTGGCGTCCGCGCTCGCCGTCCTCGCCGTGGGCTGCGGCCCGCCGGCTGCGCGTGCCACCCCGCCGTCCACTGACGGGTGGAACGTCGAGTGGACCGACGACTTCGACGGCAGAGCCGGAACCGCGCCGGACACCAAGGACTGGATCATCGACGTCGGCACCGGATATCCCGGCGGTCCGCCCCAGTGGGGAACCGGTGAGATCCAGAGGTATACGGCCGGCCCCGCCAACCTGAGCCAGGACGGCCAAGGCAACCTGCGCATCACACCGCTGCGGGACGGCGCCGGACGATGGACTTCCGGCCGCATCGAGACGCGCCGCAGCGACTTCCGGCCACCGGACGGCAAGAAGCTTCGCGTTCAGGCCCGCATCCAGCTCCCCGGCGTCACCGGCGCCGCGGCCGCGGGGTACTGGCCGGCCTTCTGGACCCTGGGCCGGCCTTTCCGTACCGGCGAGGGAGTCCCACCCACCGTGGGCGAGTTCGACGTCATGGAGAACGCCAACGGCGTCAACCGGGTCTGGGGCGCCATGCATTGCGGAACGAGCACGGGCGGCCCCTGCAACGAGAGCACGGGCCTCAGTGCCAACACGACCTGCCTCGACTCGGACTGCACCGGCCGCTTCCACACCTACGCCGTCGAGTGGGACCGCAGCGTCGAGCCGGAGCGGGCGAGCTGGTACGTCGACGGAAGGCGCTACCACTCGGTCAGCTCGGCGCAGATGGACGAGGCCACCTGGGACGCCGCCACGGGCCACGGGCACTTCATCCTCCTCAACGTGGCCATCGGCGGCGGCTTCGCCAAAGCCGTCGCCGGGTACAGCACGCCCACTCCGGACACGCGACCAGGCAGCCCCATGCTCGTCGACTACGTCACCGTCCTGGCCGCAGGCGGCTCAGAGTGATGCAGCTGGTCGATCTCCGCCCATACGGTCTTGCAGGGTGCAGGCCCGATTTCGGTCCCCCACCTGTCGGCGTACGCCTCGACCAGCAGCAGCCCGCGGCCCGACTCGCCCTCGGGGAGCGGGCCTTCAGGTGCGTGGGGCAGCAGGTCGGCGCGGGTGTCCGTGACTTCGACGCACACTGTCCCTGTTCCGGTCAGGCGGATGGTGAGGCGGAAGTCCCGTCCGGCCACCCGCCCGTGCAACGCGGCGTTCGCGGCGAGCTCGGCGACGATCTGCCCGGCGGCCTCGTACGGCTGCCCCCAGTCGATGAGTTGCTGCACCGCCAGCCGACGGGCGAGCCGCGCGCCCCGGCGCGTGGGCGAGAGCAGCACGGTGAAGTGGCGTACAGATGTCGCGGTTCGGGTGATTTCTTGGTTCACATCACTCAGCGTGGCCGCCCGCACCTACTGTGAACAGCAACGACGTCGGTACGCAGCGTTACTGTCCGGGCGGGGTCCGGGTCGGTCCGGTCAGTGCGGGTGCGCGGAGGAGGGCGGCATGGACGACGGTACGGAGCAGCAGAGTTGGGACGACGAGAGCGGGGCGGTCCTCAGGGCGGTCGGCCGTCAACTGAAGGCGTGGCGGGAGGCCATGGGGCTGCGGCAGGCGGAACTGGGGGCGGCAATCGGCTACAGCGAGGAGCAGGTCTCCTCGGTGGAACGCGGACGGCGGGCGCCGAAGGAGGCGTTCCTGGTCAGGGCGGATGACGTCCTGGGGGCGGGCGGCAAGATCGCCGCGATGCAGAAGGATGTGGAGGAGGCCAGGTATCCGAAGAAGATCAGGGACCTGGCGAAGGTGGAGTCGGAGGCGGTCGAGCTGGGCGCGTTCAACAGCGGGGTGATCCATGGGCTGTTACAGACCGAGGACTACGCACGGGCACTGTTCCGCATGAGACGGCCTCTGTACACCGAGGACGTCATTGAACGCGAGGTAGGTGCCCGGATGGCACGCCAGGACATCATCGACAAGACGAAGACCCTGCCGGTCTTCAGCTTCGTTCAGGACGAGGTGACGTTGCGTCGGCCGGTCGGCGGCAGAATGGTGCAGCGGCGGCAGCTCGAACGACTGTTGGAGGTCGGGCAGTTCCGGAACGTCGAGATCCAGGTGATGCCGACGGACCGCGAGGAACATGCCGGTCTGACCGGCGGGTTCCGGATCTTCAAGCTCCGGAGCGGTTTGACGCTGGGGTATGCGGAGGTGCTGCACTTCACGCGCCTGATCTCCGAGCCAAGGGAGGTGCAGTTCCTGGAGATGCAGTATGGAAGCATCCGAGCGCAGGCTCTCACGCCACGGGAGTCGCTGGCCCTCATCGAGAAAGTGCGGGGAGAGACATGAGCATCGAGCCCGAGCTCGATTGGTTCAAGAGCAGCTACAGCACCGGAGAAGCTGGCTCCGACTGCGTCGAGGTAGCCGGCACCCCCAGCACCATCCACGTCCGCGACTCCAAGAACACACCCGGCCCACAGCTCGCTTTCGCCCCGCAGGCATGGGCAGACTTCGTGACGCACGCAGCCAACCGCTGACCGCCAGGAGGCACCGGCATGGACTGGACGCTCGAAGTGATCGTGGTCCCCGTCTCGGACGTGGACCGGGCCAGAGACTTCTACCGCGACAGGCTCGGCTTCAAGCTGGACGTCGACAAACAGGTCACCGAAGACATGCGCATCGTCCAGCTGACGCCTCCCGGCTCCGGGTGCTCGATCGTCATCGGTGAGGGCATCGGAGGTCCGGACGGCGGCCCGAAGCCCGGCTCCTACGCCGGGCTTCAGCTGGTCGTCGCGGACATCAAGGCGGCCCACGCCGAGCTCGTCGAGCGCGGCGTGGAGGTCTCGGACCCGGTCGAGATCGCGCCGAGCGACGGCGGGACCTTTATGCACTTCAAGGACCCGGACGGCAACGCCTGGGCGGTGCAGGAGTATCGCGTACGCGCCACAAAGCCGCTGTACGAGGTGCTGCGCCCCAGCGACGACTGAGCCCTGTCCGGCAGCGCACGCTACGGTTCCTGCCATGTCTCGATCAACGGAAGCCAGACGCCTGCCCGTCACCGCGGACGACGTCGACCAGGCCGTTCAGCTCGCCGTCGCCGCACTCCGAGTGGCGCCCCCGGCGGCCTGGGACGGCAATGCCGGCTCGCTGGAGTGGGACTGCTGGGAGACCGTCGAGCACCTCAGCGACGACCTTTTCGCCTACGCCGCCCAAATCGGCCCCAGGACACCGCCGTTGGACCGCGAAGTGCCCTTCGCATGGGAAAGACGACGGCCCGGCGGGCCCGCGAACGCCATCCACGCGGACCGCGCGGCGGGGGCCACCGGGCTGCTGCAGGTGCTGGAGGCGAGCGGCGCGCTGCTGGTCGCCATGGTGCGTACGACACCGGCAACGGTCCGGGCGCACCACAGTTACGGGGTGTCGGACCCGGAAGGCTTCGCCGCGATGGGGGTCGTGGAGACCCTGGTGCACACCCACGATCTGGCCGAGGGACTGGGGCTCGCCTGGGACCCGCCCGCCGATCTGTGCTCGCGGGTGCTGACCCGGCTGTTCCCGGACGCCCCGGAGGACACCGCTCCCTGGCCCACCCTCCTGTGGGCCACGGGGCGCGCGGAACTGCCCGGGCACCCGCGCCTGACCACATGGCGCTGGTACGGCGCACCACGGCCCTAGACAGCGGCGGCCGGGGACGCATCACGGTCAGGGCTGGGGCCTGTCCTCCCGGCCTCCCGTGCCGAACTCGTCCTTGAGCTTGTCCTGGCCAGTGTCGACCTGGCCGCTGTACTTGCCCTGGGTCTTGTCGTCGACGAAGTCGCCCGACTTGTCGACGCCCTTGTCGGCATGCGACTCGTGGCCCTTCATCATTTGCTTGAGCTTGTCCATCATGGACATGGAGTCATCCTCCTTGCGGCATGGCCCCCACCCCTCCAGGGTCGTCGCACATCGCACGGCTCGCACCCTCAGCCAATGAGGACATGGCTCCGGGCCGGTGGCGTACTGCCACCGGCCCGGAGCCGTCTCAGAACGAAAGCCCGCCTGGCCTGCGCTTACAGCACCGGCAGGTTCTTCCGCAGCTCGAAGGCGGTGACCTCGCTCCGGTACTCCTCCCACTCCTGCTTCTTGTTGCGCAGGAAGAAGTCGAAGACATGCTCACCGAGCGTCTCCGCCACCAGCTCGCTCCGCTCCATCAGCGCGATCGCCTCGCCCAGGTTCTGCGGCAGCGGCTCGATCCCCATCGCCCGGCGCTCCGCGTCCGACAGCGCCCATACGTCGTCGTCCGCGCCCGCCGGGAGTTCGTAGCCCTCCTCGATGCCCTTGAGGCCCGCGGCGAGCAGCACCGCGTACGTGAGATACGGGTTCGCGCCGGAGTCGATGGAGCGGACCTCGACGCGGGCGGAGCCCGTCTTGCCCGGCTTGTACATCGGGACGCGGATCAGCGCCGAGCGGTTGTTGTGGCCCCAGCAGATGTACGAAGGGGCCTCGCCGCCCGCGCCCGCGCTGCGGGCCGAGCCGCCCCAGATGCGCTTGTAGGAATTGACCCACTGATTGGTGACGGCCGAGATCTCCGCGGCGTGCCTGAGGAGGCCCGCGATGAAGGAGCGGCCGACCTTGGAGAGCTGGTATTCGGCGCCCGACTCGTAGAAGGCGTTCCGGTCTCCCTCGAAGAGGGAGAGGTGGGTGTGCATGCCGGAGCCGGGGTACTCGCTGAACGGCTTCGGCATGAAGGTCGCCTGCACGCCCTGCTCCAGCGCGACCTGCTTCATGACCAGGCGGAACGTCATGATGTTGTCGGCGGTGGAGAGCGCGTCCGCGTAGCGCAGGTCGATCTCCTGCTGGCCCGGCGCGCCCTCGTGGTGGCTGAACTCCACCGAGATGCCCATGGACTCGAGCATGGTGATCGCCTGGCGGCGGAAGTCCATGCCGACGTTCTGGGGGGTGTGGTCGAAGTATCCGGAATTGTCCGCGGGTACCGGCCGGGAGCCGTCCAGCGGCTTGTCCTTCAGGAGGAAGAACTCGATCTCGGGGTGGGTGTAGAAGGTGAAGCCCAGGTCCGAGGTCTTGGCGAGGATCCGCTTGAGGACGAAGCGCGGGTCCGCGAAGGAGGGCGAGCCGTCGGGCATCAGGATGTCGCAGAACATCCGCGCCGTGCCGGGGGCCTCCGCGCGCCACGGGATGATCTGGAAGGTGCTCGGATCCGGCTTGGCGATCATGTCGGACTCGTAGACCCGCGCGAAGCCCTCGATCGCGGAGCCGTCGAAGCCGATGCCCTCGTCAAAGGCCTGCTCAAGCTCGGCGGGGGCCACCGCGACCGACTTCAGGAAGCCGAGCACATCGGTGAACCACAGGCGCACAAAGCGGATGTCGCGCTCCTCGAGCGTACGGAGCACGAATTCCTGCTGCTTATCCATTTCCACCCATCCTTGCTGGTCAAGCCGCCTGCTCCGCACGAGCATGCCACCCCAGAGTTTCAGGCGCGTTGCGTGCCGCGCCAAGGGCCGCAGAACCGGCTGAGCCCCATTGTGGGCCAGGGCCTGCGCCGATACGACCCCGAGGCCTCCCCGATCTCGTGGGCGGCCACTTCTGCTACCGCTGTTATGGCTGTTTTTCGTGGCCCCATATGAGGTGCCGCGCGCCCCCGCACACTACGATCTGCGGCCATGGGGGGTTCCCGGCTCAACCTCGCGCGCACGGCGCGTCCCATGGCACTGCTGAGTGCCGTGACGACGCTCCTCGGCGCGCTCTTCCGCGCCCCAGAGCGTCACGACCACGGTCAGCTGTCCGTACGACAACGGCGCCTGCGGCCTGGTGCCACTGGTCAAGGCCGCCGTGCTCACCGCGCCGCCGCTGGACGCTCCGCTCGAGGCCGGGGCACAGCCCCCGCACCTCGGCCCGCCGCCGTCCACCGGCCGGCCGCCCCGCTCGGAAGCGCTGCCACGCGCACCCGGCCGTCACGTCCTTCAAGTGCTGCGGACATAGCCACACAGCAGTCCCGCCACCCACAGCTTCTTGATCACACAGACCTGACCTCACGAAGGACGACAACCATCATGGCTTCCCGCAACAACGACCGCCGGGCCCGAATAGAGCAGATGCGCCGCGCCGAGCAGAGCCGCGAGCGCCGCAGCCGCATCATCACCATCGCCGTCAGCGGCGTGGTCGTGGCCGGTCTCGTCGGCTTCGGCGTGTACGCACTCAACAAGGAGTCGGAGAAGAAGGAGCAGAAGGTCGCCGAGGCCAAGGCTCCGGTCATCGGCGAGAAGTCCTGGGACGCGAAGAAGCTCGGCCGCAAGCATGTCGCCAAGGCGGTCACCTACCCGATGAAGCCTCCGGTCGGCGGAGACCACAACCAGGTGTGGATGAACTGCAACGGTGACGTCTACAAGGAGGCGATCCCCGACATGAACGCCGTGCACTCGCTGGAGCACGGCGCGGTCTGGGTGACGTACAACGACAAGGCGCCGGCCGCCGATGTGACCAAGCTGAGCGCCAAGGTCAAGGAGACCCCGTACACGCTGATGAGCCCGGTCAAGGACCAGGCCGGGGCGATCATGCTGAGCGCCTGGGGCAAGCAGCTCACCGTCGACAGCGCCGACGACCCGCGCGTGAGCAAGTTCCTCACCAAGTATGTGCAGGGCCCGCAGACTCCTGAGCCGGGCGCGGCGTGCACCAACGGGCAGAGCGGCAAGTGATCCGGATGAACCGTACGCAGTGGGCGGCGATCACGGCGGTCGTGCTCGCGCTCCTCTTCGCCGGGGCCGCCACGGTGGCCTCGGCGGGCGGCGGTGACTCCACCTCCGAGTCCACCTCCCGTACGCCGTCGGCGGATTCGGCGGACGCGGGCTTCGCGCGCGACATGTCGGTCCACCATCAGCAGGCGGTGGAGATGTCCTTCATCGTCCGGGACCGTACGCAGGACGACGAGGTGCGCAGGCTGGCGTACGACATCGCCAACACGCAGGCCAATCAGCGCGGCATGATGCTGGGCTGGCTGGATCTGTGGGGGCTGCCCAAGCTGTCGGCGGACAGCGAGCCGATGGCCTGGATGATGCCGGGCATGCAGGGTCACGACGGCCACATGGGGCATCAGGCCAAGGACGGTGCCCTGATGCCGGGCATGGCGACCAGGACGGACCTGGACCGGCTCGGCAGGGCGAGCGGCAAGCAGGCCGAGATCGAGTATCTCCAGCTGATGATCAACCACCACAACGGCGGGATCTCGATGGCCGCGGGCTGTGTGAAGCTCTGCACCGTCGGTCCCGAGCGGGAGCTGGCCGAGGGCATGGTGGCCGCACAGCGCTCGGAGGTCGAGCTGATGGTGGACCTGCTGCACAAGCGGGGCGCCGAGGTCCGTGCCTCCTAGGGGCGTGTGCCAGAGGTAGCGCCGTCCGCCCCGGTCAGCCGCGACGTGACCCGGGGCGGGCGGAAGGCCGCGTCAGGCGTGCCACGTCAGGAGCCGTTTTTCACCCGTTCGGCCTACAGCGGTCGCGTACGCCGAACGGCCCAACGACGATGGGTTCGCTCGGGGGCGTCACCGCTCAGGAAGGACGACCCCATGACCACCGCCAGAGACATCATGCATCCGGGGGCCCAGTGGGTCCCCGCGCACGAGACCATCGACCGGGCCGCGCGGCTGATGCGCGAGCTGAACGTGGGCGTGCTGCCGATCGCCGGTGTCGACGGACGGCTCTGCGGCATCCTCACCGACCGCGACATCGTGGTCGGCTGTGTGGCGATGGGGCACGACCCCTCGCAGGTCACTGCGGGCGACATGGCCAGGGGCACCCCGCGCTGGATCGACGCCGACTCGGACGTGGACGAGGTCTTGCAGGAGATGCAGGGCCACCAGATCCGCAGGCTGCCGGTGATAGAGCACAAGCGGCTGGTGGGGATGATCAGCGAGGCCGATCTCGCGCGGCATCTGACGGAGGACCAGATCGCGGCCTGGGTCGGGCAGGTGTACGCGCAGCAGATCTGACCCTGCCGGACTCCTCGCCGCTCCCCCCACTCATCGCCTCGTCCCCCAGCACCGCCCGGGCCACAGCGTCCGGGCGGTCCAGCATCATCAGATGGCCGGACGGGGCGACCGCCTCGAAGCGGGCGCCGAGCAGCTCGGCCAGCGCGCGCTGCCGCTGTGCCCAGCGCGGACCGCCCGCGCCGGCGGCCAGCACGGTGACCGGGACCTGCGGCAGCGGGCGGCGCTCGCGCAGGTCGAGGAGCTCGGCGGCAACCGCGCGGTAGTGGGTGTTCTCCAGGAGGGCGCCCTGCAGCACCCGGGAGGTGGCGTAGCAGCGGCGTACGAGAGCGAGGGGTGCCGGATCCCCGCCGCCCGTACGGGAGAGACGGACCGTCGTACGGCGGGTGAGCGGTCCCAGGGCGGCGGGTGCTCCGGCGGCCGAGAGCGCGGCGCCGAGCGCCCGGGCGGCGGCGGTACGCAGGGCGGGCGCGACGGGCACGCGCGCGTGCTCCTCGACGCTGGAGTCGACGAGGACGACGGCGGCGGTACGGGTGGGATGCAGGCGGGCGAAGGCCTCTGCGTGGAACCCTGCGATCGAGTGCCCGACGACGGTGGCCGGGCCGTGCAGGCCGAGCCCGTCCAGGACGCCCGCGATGCGGTGGGCCTCCCCGGCTGCCGACGGCGGCACGGCGGCCGGGCCGCTCAGCCCGTGTCCCGGGCGGTCGAAGCGGACGACGGTGCGGTGGGGTGCGAGCAGGGGCACGACGGGGTCCCAGTCGAACCAGCTCATCGCGAGCCCGGCGCTCAGGACGCAGACCGGTCCGCTGCCTTCGACGACCACATGGTGCGGTACGCCTCCCACCCGTACGAATGTCACTGCGTGCCACCTTTCCCCTCCCGCGCCAGGGGCAGCGCGAGCACCACCGGCCAGCCTGCCACGAACACGCGTCCGGAGCCGCCGGGAACAGGCGCCCGGAGCCGCCGCCCGGCCCCGGACCGTAGGTGGCCGCGACCGCCCGGGCCGGCGGCGGCCGCGACCCCCCGGACGGCAGCGATGGCGTGGCCCGCCCGTGATGCATACCGGGTGGGGGTAAGCTGCGGATCATGGTGATCGGTCGGCGTGCGCGGTTCGGGCAGCTGCTGCTGTTCATTGCGCTGATCTTCGGGATCGCCACGATGCACACGGCGGGACACCCGGCACCGGGGCACGGTGGCGGGACCGCGGAGCACACGATGTCCTCCTCGACGGCGCACATCGCGCCTCCCGGGCACCGGCAGACCGCCGATCCCGCCGGACTGACGCACACCGGACCGGAGTTGCCCGGCATGGGCATGGACCCGATGACCGTGTGCCTCGCCGTGCTCGACACGTTCACCCTCGTCCTGCTCGCCGGGTCACTGCTGCGGCCGGGACCCGCCGCCGCCCTCGCGGCCTGCCACGCCCGGATACTCCGCGCGCTGTGGCCCGACCCGCCTCCGCGCAGGGAGCTCCTCGCCAGGCTGTCGGTGCTGCGGATCTAGACGTGGGCCCCGCTGCCTGGGAACCTCCGCGCTTCGAGCGGTGTACCAGAAGCAGCAGAAGCGCCCATCTGCACGCACCACCAACACCACGAGGTGTCTTCAGCCATGCGCACTCATCACACGCGCCGCGCCGTGCTCGGCGCCGCAATCGCCGCCGCCGGCGCGGGAGTTCTGGCCGCCAGTTCCGACTCGAGCTCAAGCGGCCACGGCTCGATGAACCACGACAGTGCCGCGGAGGCGACCCCGAAGGCGACGCCGCACGCCCATGGCGCCCCCGACGGCCCGGAGGGCTTCGTCGCCGCCAACGGCCCGGAGGTCGTCAGGCGCGAGGAGGCGCGGGACTCCGGTCCCGTCCGCGCCTTCAAGCTGACCGCCACGGCCACCCCGCTGGAGCTGGGCGGCGGCCGGACGGTCAAGTCGTGGGCGTACGGGGACCGACTGCCCGGCCAGGAGGTCCGGGTCAAGGCCGGTGAGATCCTCGCGCTCTCCCTCGCCAACAACCTGCCGCAGGAGACCTCGCTGCACTGTCACGGCATCTCCATGCGCAACGACATGGACGGGGTGCCGGGTGTGACGCAGCAGCCGATCCGTCCGGGCGCGGAGTTCACGTACCGCTTCACGGTCACCCACCCGGGGACGTACTGGTTCCATCCGCATTCGGGTGTGCAGCTCGACCGCGGTATGTACGCCCCGCTGATCGTGGAGGACCCGAAGGAGCCGCTGTCGTACGACAAGGAGTGGGTCGTCCTCCTGGACGACTGGCTGGACGGGGTCGACGGCTCCACACCGGAGGCGGTCCTGGCGGAGCTGAACCACGGCATGGCCGGACACTCGGGCGAGCACATGCCGTCCATGGCATCCCCGACCGGGAAGACGAAAGGCCCGTCGCGGGTCAGGACAGGCGCGACCAGCCGGCTGCTCGGCGGCGAAGCGGGCGATGTCCACTACCCGTACTACCTGATCAACGGGCGTCTGCCGGACGACCCCGCACAGTTCACCGCCAAGCCCGGCGACCGCATCCGGCTCCGCATCATCAACGCCGGCGGCGAGACGGCCTTCCGGGTGGCGCTCGGCGGCCACAGGCTGACGGTCACCCACACCGACGGCTTCCCGGTCCGTCCCACCAAGACCGATTCCCTGCTTGTGGCCATGGGCGAGCGGTACGACGTGCTGTTCACCGCCGGGGACGGGGTCTTTCCGCTCACCGCGCTCGCCGAGGGCAAGAAGGCCTCGTCGATGGCCGTGCTGCGCACCGGCCGCGGCGCGCTCCCCGCGCCGTCCGTGCGTCCGGCGGAGCTGGACCGGGAGGTGTTGTCGTCGGCCGCCCACCTGGAACCCGACGAGTCGGTGGCCCTGCCCCGGCGCAGGCCGGACAGCATTATGAGGATCAAGCTGACCGGTGGCATGAAGAAGTACGACTGGGCCTTCGACGACAAGCCCTACTCTTCGGACCGGCTCTATGCGATCCGCTCCGGCGAGCGGGTCCGCATGGTGTTCATCAATGCCACGGACATGTGGCATCCCATCCATCTGCACGGACACACCTTCGCCCTGGCGGGAATCAACGGGTCCGGAGCCCGTAAGGACACGGCGGCAGTCCTGCCGCACCGCAAAGTGACCGTGGACTTCGACGCCGACAACCCGGGCCTGTGGATGCTGCACTGCCACAACATCTACCACTCGGAGTCCGGAATGATGGCGACCGTCGCCTACCGCGCGTAATCCTCGGCGGGACCGGGCTCACCGGGGCTCGGTCCCCCTCCCGCGGGCACTTCCGCCGCGGGGCGTGGGGTGGCGCTCACCACACGACGGGACATCGCGTCAGAGAGACGATTACACTGGGCCGCGTGCCTCAACTACGCCTCGCTCTGAATCAGATCGACTCGACCGTCGGCGATCTCGCCGGCAACGCCGAGGCGGTCGTGCACTGGACCCGGCACTCCGCCGAGCAGGGGGCGCATCTCATCGCCTTCCCGGAGATGGTGCTGACCGGCTACCCCGTCGAGGATCTGGCCCTGCGCTCCTCCTTCGTCGAGGCTTCACGGGCCGCCCTGCGGGCGCTCGCCGCGCGTCTCGCCGACGAGGGTTACGGGGAGATCCCCGTGATCGTCGGCTATCTCGACCGCTCCGAGCGGGCGCAGCCCCGCTACGGTCAGCCCGCCGGCGCACCGCGGAACGCCGCCGCGGTACTGCACCGCGGCGAGGTGGTGCTGAGCTTCGCCAAGCACCACCTTCCCAACTACGGCGTCTTCGACGAGTTCCGCTACTTCGTGCCGGGCGACACCATGCCGGTGATCCGCGTGCACGGCATCGACGTGGCACTCGCGATCTGCGAGGACCTCTGGCAGGACGGCGGCCGCGTCCCGGCCACCCGCTCCGCCGGGGCCGGGCTGCTGATCTCCATCAACGCCTCGCCGTACGAGCAGGACAAGGACGACACCCGCCTGGAGCTGGTGCGCAAGCGCGCCCAGGAGGCCGGCTGCACCACCGCGTATCTGGCGATGATCGGCGGGCAGGACGAGCTGGTCTTCGACGGCGACTCGATCGTCGTCGACGCGGCCGGCGAAGTCGTCGCGCGCGCCCCGCAGTTCGCGGAGGGCAGCATCGTCCTGGATCTGGAGCTGCCCGCGGCCCTGGCCGAGCCGCCGACGGGCGTCGTCGACGACGGACTGCGCATCGAGCGCGTCGTCATCTCCGAGGAGCCGCTGGACGCATACGAGGCGGAGCTGGCCGGCGGCTATGCCGAGCGGCTCGACGACGACGAGGAGGTGTACTCCGCACTGGTCGTCGGCCTGCGCGCGTACGCCGCCAAGAACGGCTTCCGCTCGGTGCTGATCGGGCTCTCCGGCGGCATCGACTCCGCGCTCGTCGCGGCGATCGCCTGCGATGCGCTCGGAGCGCGGAACGTGTACGGCGTCTCCATGCCGTCGAAGTACTCCTCCGAGCACTCCAAGGGCGACGCGGCCGAGCTGGCCCGCCGTACCGGGCTCAACTTCCGCACCGTGTCGATCGAGCCGATGTTCGACGCGTACATGGGTGCGCTCGGCCTGACCGGTCTCGCCGAGGAGAACCTCCAGTCGCGGCTGCGCGGCACGACGCTGATGGCCATCTCCAACCAGGAGGGCCACATCGTGCTCGCGCCGGGCAACAAGTCCGAGCTGGCGGTGGGGTATTCAACGCTGTACGGCGACTCGGTCGGCGCGTACGGGCCGATCAAGGACGTCTACAAGACGACCGTCTTCCGGCTCGCCCAGTGGCGCAACCGTGCCGCCGAGGAACGCGGACAGGTCCCGCCGATCCCCGAGGCCTCCATCACCAAGCCGCCGAGCGCGGAGCTGCGCCCCGGCCAGGTCGACACCGACTCGCTGCCGGACTACGACGTACTGGACCGGCTCCTCGCGCTGTACGTGGATCGGGACCAGGGCAAGGACGCGATCGTCGCGGTCGGCTTCGACGAGGAGCTGGTGGCCAAGACGCTGCGGATGGTGGACACGGCGGAGTACAAGCGGCGTCAGTACCCGCCGGGCACCAAGATCTCGGCGAAGGGCTTCGGCAAGGACCGCCGCCTCCCGATCACGAACCGCTGGCGGGAGACGACGAGCTGATCCGGCGCTCCCCGGTACGGGGGCTACCTGCGGCGACGACGCGGGAAGCCCCCGTCGTCGTCTCCGGGCCGCCGCGGTCGAGGAGGCCGGCGACCGCGGCGATCGCCAGGCCGACGACCGCCAGCGCCGCGCCCACCAGCGTCGGGGACGTCCAGCCCCAGCCCGCCGCGATGGCCGCGCCGCCGAGCCAGGCGCCGCCCGCGTTGGCCAGGTTGAAGGCCGAGTGGTTGGAGGCGGAGGCCAGGGTCGGGGCGTCCTGCGCCTTCTGCATGACCAGCATCTGGAGCGGTGTGGTGGTCATGAAACCGACCGCGCCGAGGACGACGACCGTGGCCAGAGCGGCGACCTGGTGGTGCGCGGTGAAGCGGAAGGCCACCAGCACCAGCGCGAGGGCGGTGAGCGACCCGTACAGCGTGGGGCGCAGCGCCCGGTCGGTCAGCGGTCCCGCGGCAAGCGCACCGAGCGTCATGCCGATGCCGAACAGGGCGAGAACGAGAGTGACGGAGGACTCGCCGAAGCCCATCACCTCGGTCGTCATCGAGGCGAGGTAGGAGTACACCGCGAAGACGCCGGCGAAGCCGAAGACCGCGGTGAGCAGACCGAGGAGCACCTGACGGCTGCCGAGGGCGCGCAGCTCGCGGCCCACGCTCTGGTGCGCGTCGAGGGGCACGTACGGAACGAGCCGGGCCAGCGCGGCCATGGCGACCAGGCCGATCACCGTGACGACCAGGAAGGTGGCGCGCCAGCCGAGGTGCTGGCCGAGCAGTGTCGCGGCGGGTACGCCGACGATATTGGCGACGGTGAGGCCGAGGAACATCGTGGCGACCGCGCGCGCCTGGCGTCCGTCCGCGACGAGCCGCGCCGCGACGACCGCGCCGACGCCGAAGAACGCGCCGTGCGGCAGCCCGGCGAGGACGCGGCCGGCGATCAGCCAGCCGAAGCCGGGGGCGAGGGCGGAGGCGAGGTTGCCGACGGTGAACAGGGCCATCAGCAGCTGAAGCATCCGTTTGCGGGGGACGCGGGAGCCGAGGGCGGTGAGCAGGGGGGCGCCGACGACGACGCCGATCGCGTATGCGGAGACGAGGTGGCCGGCGGTGGGGACGGAGGTGTTCAGGTCGTCCGCGACGTTGGGCAGGAGGCCCATCATCACGAACTCCGTTGTACCGATGCCGAACGACGCTATGGCCAGCGCGAGCAGCGCCAGGGGCATGGGAGAGCCTTTCCGAGTTAGTTCTCCTGCGAAACAAAGGCTCTCATGCGGATTGTTCCCACGGATGAACGGGTGGTTGCCGTCACATAGCTGGGGTTCCGCCCCAGCTCCCTCAGGGCTTCACGCGCGCCGCGATCGGCAAATGGTCGCTGTCCGTCCGCGGGAGCGTCCACGAGGAGACCGGCTCCACGCCCTTCACCAGGATCTGGTCGATGCGCGCCATCGGGAACGACGCCGGCCAGCTGAAGCCGAAGCCGTCGCCCGCCGCGCCCTGGGTGGAGCGCATCTGCGAGGTGATGGACTTCAGCGAGCGGTCGTTCATCGTGCCGTTGAGGTCGCCGAGCAGCACGACCTTCGCACCCCGCTCGTGGGCGATCGCCTCGCCCAGCGCGTCCGCGCTGTTGTCGCGCTGGTTGGCGGTGAAGCCCGCGTGGAGCTTGACGCGTACGGACGGCATATGGGCGACATATACCTCGACAGCGCCCATGGGTGTCTGCACGGTGGAGCGCATGGCGCGGGTCCAGCCCAGCCGGGTGTCCACCGGAGCGGTGTTACTCATCGGGTACTTGCTCCACAGCCCGACCGTGCCCTGCACCGAGTGGTACTTGTAGGTGCCGGCCAGGGCATGTTCGTACGCGGAGACCTTGCCGAGCGGCAGCTCCTGCAGCGCGAGCACGTCCGCGCCCGAGGCGGCGACATCCTTGGCCGTGCCCTCGGGATCGGGGTTGCCGGCGTTGACGTTGTGGGTGGCGAGCGTCAGATCGCCGCCGCCGCCCGACTTGTCGGTGACCAGGCCGCCGAAGAGGTTGAGCCAGACGACGGTCGGGAACAGCAGGGCGATCACCGCGGTGGCCGAGCGCCGCCAGACCGCGAGGGCGAGGATCACCGGGATGAACACGCCGAGCCACGGCAGAAAGGTCTCGGCGAGGCTGCCGAGGTTGCCGATCCGGTTGGGGATCTGTGCGTGCAGGATCATCAACAGGGCGATCAGCACGGCGAAGCACGCGAGGGCGATGCCGCGTCGCCAGATCCTGCTGTCGCCGCGCCAGCGCCGGAGCAGGCCCCGGGCCCGGGTTCCGGTGCGCCGGTCCTCCGGATTGCCGTTCCCCGTCTCCGTCTTGTACGCCTGCGCCATGAAGCCGTCCTCACTGCCTTGCCGTCACACCTCGCCGTCGACACTAGGCGATGGCGGGCGTTTTGCCGCCGTCGCCGGACGGCCGTTACTGCCTCGATGACGACCAGGCGGAGGACGAGGTTCCTGGCAACGGCCCAGGTAGGGACGTTGTGACAGAACGCGCACACTTCGGGCGGCCCCGACGGGCGAGTTGATGCCCTCTCAGCGTGGCGGACGTACGCCCTGGAGGACGGCGTCGACGATGCGTTCCGCGCTGCCCGCCTCGGGTTTGCCGTCCGGGCGCAGCACGGTCCGTACCAGCATCGGACCGACGAAGAGGTCGCCGAGCAGATCGAAGTCGATGTCGGCGCGGATCTCGCCGCTCGCGATGCCGCGCCGCAGGACTTCGTCCATCCGCTCGCGGCGGGGGACGACGGAGGTGTGGTGGTACATGTCCCAGAGCTGGGGATAGCTCTGCATCTGCGCGAAGACGTTGTGCAGGAGGGCGGAGGAACGCTTGGCGAGGCCGCGGCGGCGGAGCATCTCGACCATCGCCACGAGATCGTCGCGGACGGAGGTGCCGGGCAGCGGGGGGTCGACCGGTTCCATGGAGCGTACGACGTCGACGAAGAGGGCTTCTTTGCCCTCCCAGCGGCGGTAGATGGTGGCCTTGCCGACCTTGGCCGTGCGGGCGATGCGCTCGATGGACAACTCGGACAGCGGCACGCCCTCTTCGAGGAGCCGCACGACGGTGTCGACGATGGCGCGCTCAATGGCCTCGCTACGGGGCCGCCCCCGCCGCCCCGCGGGCGCGGCGCCGGCGGCCGGGACGGAGGCGGGCCCGGCCGCACGGGAGGCCGAACCCGGGGCGGACACCGGCCCGTCCTCGGGTGCCGGGGCGGCCGGAGCCGCGGCCCCCAGGTTGTCGTCGTGGCGCCTCAACCGCACGTCCGCTCCGTCTCTCGCCGTCTCATCCGCCGTCGTCATCGTCGTCAATTCTCGCTGACCGACCGCGGTGTCATGATCAGCGCCCGGCACTCTCCGACTCGGCCTCCGGCTCCGGCTCGGCCGCGGGCTCGGCCGCCGGTGCCGTCTTCGGGCGGCCGCCCGGCAGGAAGAGCAGGACCACGACCACACCGATCAGCGCCACGCCCGCCGACGCGAGCGCGGTCAGATGCATCGCGTCCAGGAACGCCTCGTGCGCCGGCGCGACCAGCGCCTTGCCCGCCGGGCCGAGCTTCTGCGCGTAGCCGAGGGTCGTCTCGATCGACTCGCCCGCAGCCTCCCGGGCCCCACTCGGAAGCACCTCGAGATGCCCCTCGATCCCGCTCCGGTACCGCGTGGAGAGCAACGAGCCGAGCACCGCGACCCCCAGTGCCCCGCCCACCTGCCGGAACGTGTTGTTGACCGCGGATCCGGACCCCGCCTTCTCGCGCGGCAGCGCCTGCATCACCGAGACCGTCACCGGCGGCATGATGTGCGCCATTCCCGCGCCCTGCACGAAGAAGACCACTTCGAGCACCCACAGTGGCGTGTCCGCGTCGAACAGCGCGAAGGCCGAAAGACCCACCGCGACCAGCAGCATTCCCGCCGTGCAGACCGCCCTCGCCCCGAAGCGCTCGACGACCAGCCGGGCGCGCGGCGCGAAGATCATCTGTGCCACGGCCAGGGGCAGGATCAGCAGTCCGGCGTCCAGCGCGCTGTACCCGCGCACGCTCTGCAGATAGAACGCGGAGAAGAACGTCACGCCCATCAGCGCGAAGAAGACCAGCGCGATCGCGGCGACGGCCGCCGAGAAGGCCGGCTTCTTGAAGTACGAGATGTCGATCGCCGGATGGTCGCTGCGCTTCTCGTGCAGTACGAAGACGGCCAGCACCACAAGTCCGCCGAGCAGCGGGAGCAGCGAGGACGGCGCCAGGAAGTCGGCGAGCTCGCCGCCGCGGATGATTCCGTACACCAGCAGGACCAGGCCGATGACCGACAGCACCACGCCCAGGGGGTCGATACGCCCCGGGTTCGGGTCCTTGGAGTCGGGCACCAGCACCATCATGGCGATCACCGCGATGATCACGATCGGCACGTTGACCAGGAAGATCGAGCCCCACCAGAAGTGCTCGAGGAGCAGTCCGCCGGCGATCGGGCCGATCGCGATGCCCAGCCCGACGCTGCCGGCCCAGATGCCGATCGCCTTCGGCTGCTCCTCGCGCTCGAAGACGTACATCAGCACGGCGAGCGTCGCCGGCATCACAAACGCCGCGCCGAAACCCATCACCGCGCGGTACCCGATGAGTTCGCCGGGCGAGCCGGAGAACGCCGCGAGGGCCGAGCCCATGCCGAAGACGACGATGCCGAACAGCATCACCCTCTTGCGGCCCATGCGGTCGCCCAGCAGTCCCGCCGTGAAGAGCAGTCCGGCGAAGACGAGCGTGTAGGAGTTGATCGCCCACTCCAGCTCGCTCTGCGTCGCGCCGACTCCCGTGGGCGCGGGACTGGCGATCGTCTTGACCGCCACATTCAGGATCGAGTTGTCGAGCACGACGATGAGCAGGCTGAACATCAGGACGCCGAGGATGGCCCAGCGGCGGCGATGGACGGCCTCGGGTATGCGGGGAGCGGCAGCTGCGCCGGATGGAGTCGACATGGTCCCCAGACTAGCCATATTTCGATACGAGACCGTCTCGTATAGAAACACTTTACCGAAGAAACGGGTCCTCTTCCTTCCGGACGGCACGAGGTGCCACCATGGGGGTGATCCGGGGACGCCGTCAGGGCGCCTCGAGATGACGAAGGAGCCGTTTAGCCATGACGCTTCAGGCTGCCCAGAAGCCCGCCGACAGCAGCAAGGCGCTGTACGGCGGCAAGGGCACTCGCCGCATTACGGTCCACGACATCGCCACCGCCAAGGAGCGCGGCGAGAAGTGGCCGATGCTCACCGCATACGACGCGATGACCGCGTCCGTCTTCGACGAGGCCGGCATCCCGGTCATTCTCGTCGGCGACTCCATGGGCAACTGTCACCTCGGCTACGACACCACCGTGCCGGTCACGATGGACGAGATGACCATGCTCTCCGCCGCTGTCGTACGGGGCACCAGGCGCGCCCTCGTCGTCGGCGACCTCCCCTTCGGCTCGTACCAGGAAGGCCCCGTCCAGGCGCTGCGCAACGCCACCCGGCTGGTCAAGGACGCGGGCGTCGGCGCGATCAAGCTGGAGGGCGGCGAGCGCTCACTGGGCCAGACCGAGCTGCTGGTGCAGGCCGGCATCCCGGTCATGTCGCATCTGGGCCTGACCCCGCAGTCCGTCAACACCATGGGCTACCGGGTGCAGGGCCGCGGCAACGAGGATGCGCACCGGCTGCTGCGCGACGCCAAGGCGGCGCAGGACGCCGGCGCCTTCGCGGTCGTCCTGGAACTCGTACCGGCCGAGCTGGCCGCCGAGGTCACCCGCAGCCTGCACATCCCCACCATCGGCATCGGCGCGGGCCCCGACACGGACGCCCAGGTCCTCGTCTGGACCGACATGGCCGGCCTCACCGGCGGCAAGGTTCCGCGCTTCACCAAGCAGTACGCCAACCTCCGCCAGACGCTCGGGGACGCCGCGAAGGCCTTCGCGGACGACGTCGCCGGCGGGGCGTTCCCGCAGGAGGAGCACACCTTCCACTAGGGCCACCCAGGGCTTCCCCTGGCCCCACAGCCACCTCCGGCACCAACGGCAGCCCGCCGATCTTCCCCCGTCGGCGGGCTGTCGGCATGAGAGCCGCCACCAGGCCCCGGCGTAGCCTGGAAAGCGGACTCGGGGCTCTCTCGCACCACCACCCGCCGGGAGGCGGTAGCCATGGCCGGAATCGTGCGCAAGACCTTCGACTCCCCGGAAGAGACCCGTCCCTTCGCAGAGGGAACGGGGAGGCTCGACCTCCTCACCACGGAAGGCGGGCCGCCGCTCGGCCAGGCCGTGTTCGAGCCGGGCTGGCAGTGGTCCAAGCACATCAAGCCCATCGCCGGCACCGACAGCTGCCAGTCGCACCATCTGGGCTATGTCCTCAGCGGCCGCATGAAGGTCGTCATGAACGACGGCGAGACCGATGAGCTACGTCCCGGCGACTTCATCGACATCCAGCCCGGCCACGACGCCTGGGTGGTCGGCGATGAGCCCTGCGTCGTGCTCGACTGGGCCGGCTTCGTCGACTACGCCAAGCTGGCACGCTCCTGACCTGCCTCTTTGCTGCCGTCGGAGGGCTGTCGCCTGCTTGTCGGTGACCTGTCGGTGACGTGTCGGCGGCCTGTCGGCGACGCCCCTCATCGTTGACGGCATGACGCGAAACGACAAGAACCCAGACGGCACGCGCAGCGCCGTCCAGGTACGGGGGCTGGTCAAGCACTACGGCAGCACCAAAGCGCTGGACGGCGTGGATCTGGACGTCCGTGAAGGCACCGTGCTCGGTGTGCTCGGACCCAACGGCGCCGGCAAGACCACTCTCGTACGCTGCCTCTCCACCCTCGTCGCCCCGGACGCCGGCCATGCTGTCGTCGCCGGCTACGACGTGGTGAAGCAGCCGCGGCAGCTGCGCCGCACCATAGGACTCACCGGACAGTACGCCTCGGTCGACGAGAAACTGTCCGGCTGGGAGAACCTGTACATGATCGGGCGGCTGCTCGATCTGTCCCGGCGGGATGCCCGCCGCCGCGCCGACGAGATGCTGGAACGCTTCTCGCTCACGGACGCCGCGAAGAGGCCCGCGTTCACGTACTCCGGCGGCATGCGCCGCCGCCTCGATCTGGCCGCCTCGATGGTCGGGCAGCCGGCCGTGCTCTATCTGGACGAGCCGACGACGGGCCTCGACCCCAGGACCCGCAACGAGGTCTGGGACGAGGTGCAGCGGATGGTCGCGGAGGGAGCGACCGTACTGCTCACCACCCAGTACATGGAGGAGGCCGAGCAGCTGGCGAACGAGCTCACCGTCATCGACCGCGGGCGCGTCATCGCGAACGGCCGCGTCGACGAGCTCAAGGCGAAGGTCGGCGGCCGCACCCTGCAGATCCGGCCCAGCGACCCGGCGCAGCTGTCCGCCATGGCCCGCATGCTCGGCGAGTCCGGCCTCGACGGGGTCACCGGTGCGACGGTCGTCCCCGACGAGGGCCTGCTGTACGTACCGATCCTGAGCGATGAGCAACTGACCGCCGTCGTCGGCCTGTTGGGCGCACACGGCTTCGGGATCGCGCACATCGGCACCCATCTGCCCAGCCTGGACGAGGTGTTCCTGGCCATCACCGGCGAGAAGACGCCCGTGTCCGAAACCATTCCCGAGGAGGTCGCCGCATGAGTACGGCAACTTTGCAGCACTCGAAGAAGCCCGCGCCCGCCCCGGCGAACACCCTTCCCGGCGAGGGCCGGATCGGTATGCGGGCCAATCTGCGGCACATCGGCGCGCTGGTGCGCCGCAACGCGCTGCAGATCAAGCAGGACCCGGAGTCGATGTTCGACGCCCTGCTGATGCCGGTCATCTTCATTCTGCTGTTCGTGTACGTCTTCGGCGGAGCGATCTCCGGCAAGGGCAACCAGCAGGAGTACGTCAACTACGTGGTCCCCGGCATGATGGCGATGATGGGCATGAACATCGCCATGGCCGTCGGCACCGGCGTCAACGACGACTTCAAGAAAGGCGTGATGGACCGCTTCCGGTCCATGCCGATCGCCCGGTCGTCCGTCCTCATCGCGAAGATCGTGGTCGAAGTGGGCCGGATGCTGGTCGCCGCGATCGTACTGCTCGGCATGGGCTTCCTGCTCGGGCTGCAGATCCACACCTCGGTGCTCGAACTGCTCGCCGCCGTCAGCCTCTCCATGGTCTTCGGCGCCTCACTGATGTGGATCTTCATCCTGCTCGGTCTCGTCATGAAGACGGCCCAGGCGGTCCAGGGAGTGGCCATGATGGTCCTGATGCCTCTCCAGTTCGGCTCGTCGATCTTCGCCCCGCCGACCACGATGCCCGGCTGGCTGCAGACCTTCACCGACTACAACCCGCTCTCCAATCTGGCGGACGCGGCCCGGAATCTGATCAACGGCGGCCCGGTCGCCCACGCGGTGTGGATGACGCTCGGCTGGGCGGCGGTGATCACGCTCGTCACGGCGCCGCTCGCGGTCGCCAAGTTCCGCAAGAAGACGTGATCCCGATGGCGGGTCAGGGGACCTGGACCAGGGCGGCGGCCTCGTCGAAGGTGAGGCCGCCGCCCTCGGCGTATGCGGCCTCGTACGCGGCGTCGTCGAGCAGGGCGCGTACGGCCTCCTCCGCCTCGGCCCGGCTCTCGCTCTCGTACAGCGGACGGAAATGACCGGGCGGCAGATCTGCGTCGGCCGCGCCGAGCACCCGGGCCGCGTCCTCGGCGCGCTCCGGCCAGCCCTTGGCCAGGGCAGTCGCGGCGGTCACCATGTGCACCGACGCCAACTGCGGCGCGACCATACGGGCCAGCGGGTCGTGCGCCCTGCTCAGCGCCACACGGGTCCGTTCCAACGACTGCTCGTAACAGCCTTCCATCAGGTCCAGCCAGGCCTGTACGCCGATCACCATGCCCTCGAAGATGGCGAGGGTGCTGGACTCGAACTGCCGCAGCAACTGCGTGATTTCGGCCCGCGCCTCCTGGACGCGACCGCTGCGGGCCAGCCACAGCACGAGGTACAGCCGGGCGATGGCCGACGACTCGTTGCCCATGCCCTTCTCGGCCAGCACCTCGCGGATGATCGCCTCGCCCCGGTCACCCTCGCCCGACTCCAGGAGGATGCCGGCCAGGCGGGAGCGCAGCACCGCGGTCTGTGCCTGGGCGCCGATCCGCTCGGCATGCCCGATCGCGGCCGTGAAGGCCTCGGCAGCCGGCAGATATTCGCCGCGCCGCTCATGCGCCTCGCCACGCGCGGACAGTGCCTCGGCCGCGCCCCAGGCGTCGCCGAGCCGGGTGAACAGCTCCAGCGACTCCTCGGCGTCACGGGTGGCGTCACCCGCCCACTGGGTGCGGTTGGCGAGGACATTGGCGCGGGCCTGGAGCGCGGCGGCGAGCTCCCACTCGTATCCGTAGGCACGGCAGGCATTGACGGTCTCGTCGAGCAGTTCCCTCAGGTCCGCCTCGTTCCCGGTCAGCAGTACGGCGAAGAACCACAGCGAGGCCGGCGGGCGGCAGGTCTGCGGCAGGCCCGGGTGATAGGCCCGGGTGACCCCGCGCAGCCACTCGGTCCGGTCCGGGGCCGTCCACTCCTCGATGTTGTACTCCATGAAGACCATGCGGATCAGCCCCGCGCTGCGTCTGGCCTCCTGCAGCAGCTCCGGCGACATGGGCGGCGGCGCGTCGGTGCACCGCTCGAAGATCGGCGGGGCGGGTTCGACGGGCGCGCGGAAGGGGTCGGGGCCCAGTGCGCCTGCGGCCGAGGCCCAGTGTCTGGCCTCGGTACGCAGATCCCGCATCTGCCAGTACCAGGACAGCGAGAGAACGAGGCAGAGCAGCTCCTGCTCGTCGCGGGCTGCGGCAGCGCGGCGGAGCGCGGTGCGCAGATTCTCGTACTCGCGCTGCAGCAGGGCGATGGCCGCGCGCTGGCCGTGGCCGCGCAGCAGGGGGTCGGTGGTGCGCGCCAACTCCCGGTAGTGGAGCAGGTGCCGGCGCTCCACGGCGTCGCGCTCGCCGGCTTCGTCGAGGCGCTCGGCGGCGTACTCGGCGACGGTTTCGAGGAGGCGGTAGCGCATCCGGTCGTCGGGGGTCGGGGCGGCGACGACGAGTGACTTGTCGATGAGCGAGCCGAGTACGTCGAGGGCGGTCGCGCCGCAGACGGCCTCGGCGGCGGTGATGTCGCAGCCGCCGGCGAAGACCGACAGCCGCCGCAGGACAGCGCGTTCGGTGTCCTCCAGGAGGTCCCAGGACCAGTCGACGACCGCCCTGAGGGTCTGCTGGCGCGGCAGTACGGTGCGGCTTCCGCTGGTCAGCAGACGGAAGCGGTCGTCGAGCCGGTCGGCGATCTGGCGGGGGGTGAGCATCCGCAGCCGGGCGGCGGCGAGTTCGATGGCGAGCGGGAGCCCGTCGAGGCGGCGGCAGATCTCGTCGGCGGCGTCCGGGTCGTCCTCGATGCGGAAACCGGGCCTGGCGGCGGCGCCGCGGTCCGCGAGCAGTTGCAGGGCCATGGGATCCGGCAGCGGATCCACCGGGCGCACCAACTCGCCCGGGACGCCCAGCGGTTCCCGGCTGGTCGCCAGGACGGTGACGGCCGGGCAGCTCTCCAGGAGCCGCTCCGCGAGGGTGGCCGCGGCGCCGACGACGTGCTCGCAGTTGTCGAGGAGGAGCAGCATGCGGCGCCGCGAGCAGTGCTCGGTGAGCCGTGCCAGGGGGTCGTCGCCGTGCCGCTCGGCGGCGCGCAGCTCCTCGGCACCGGCGCCGCGGAGCACGGTCTCGCGGGCGCCGAGGGCGGTGAGGACTGCGTCGGGGACGGTCTCGGGGTCGTCCACGGGCGCGAGTTCGGCGAGCCACACCCCGTCGGGCCATGCCTCTGCGGCCCGCTCGGCCGCCTCCTGCGACAGCCGGGTCTTTCCGGCACCGCCGGGGCCGAGGAGGGTGACGAGGCGGGAGTGGGTGAGGTCGGCGTGGATGGTGCGGATGTCGGCGTCGCGCCCGACGAAGGAGGTGAGCCGGGCACGCAGATTCCCGGCGCGGGGGCGGCTTTCCCCCACCCCACCCCTTCCCGAAACCGGGGCCACCCCGGACCCCGCGCCTTCGCCGCTGCGCGGCGGGAAGGATTCCCCGGGACGCGGTCCCGGACCCCGATCCCCCGCCCAGGCTTCGCCGGTCGCCTCGGACCCGGGACCAAGTCCCTGGGCCCGGACCCCGCTCGCCCCTGCCTCGCCGACGGCGTCCCCTGCGGGAGCACCAGGACCCGTTTCCTCGCCGCTCCGCGGCGGAACGGGCTCCCCGGGACGCGGTCCCGGACCCCGATCCCCCGCCCAGGCTTCGCCGGTCGCCTCGGACCCGGGACCAAGTCCCTGGGCCCGGACCCCGCTCGCCCCTGCCTCGCCGACGGCGTCCCCTGCGGGAGCACCAGGACCCGTTTCCTCGCCGCTCCGCGGCGGAACGGGCTCCCCGGGACGCGGTCCCGGACCCCGCTCCCCCGCCCAGGCTTCGCCGGTCGCCTCGGACCCGGGACCAAGTCCCGGGGCCCGGACCCCACTCGCCCCTGCCTCGCCGACGGCGTCCCCTGCGGGAGCACCAGGACCCGTTTCCTCGCCGCTCCGCGGCGGAACGGGCTCCCCGGGACGCGGTCCCGGACCCCGCTCCCCCGCCCAGGCTTCGCCGGTCGCCTCGGACCCGGGACCAAGTCCCGGGGCCCGGACCCCGCTCGCCCCGGCTTCGCCGACGGCGTGCCCGGCGGGAGCCCCACGGGCTTCTTCCGCCGCAGAGCGGCGAAGCGGCGCGGTTCCGGGCGCGAGCCCGGGATCGGACAGGCCCGCCGGCCCGGGCGCAGACTCCTGCGCCGGCCCCGGTGGGGGCTGGGGCGCCGCCCCAGGTTCGGGGAGGGGCGGGGTGGGGGAAAAATCCGGGCGCAGCAACTCCGCGTGGAGCATGCGCAGTTCGCGGCCCGGGTCCGCCCCCAGCCGGTCCGCCAGGTCCGCCCGTATCTCCTCGTACGCCGCCAGCGCCTCCGCCGACCGCCCCGCGGCCCGCAGTGCCCGCAGCCGCAGTGCCTGGAGGCGTTCGTCCAACGGGTGCTCCCCGCAGAGCGCGACGAGCTCCGGCAGCGCCTCCTCCGCGCGGCCCAGTGCAAGCGCCGCCGCGAGACGTGCGCCGCGGGCGTCCAGGCGGCGGGCCTCCCAGCGCGCCGACTCGGCCGTGCGGAGGGGCAGATCGGCGAGCACCGGCCCCTGCCACAGACCCAGCGCGTCGTCGAGCAGCGCCGCCGCCTTCACCGCGTCGCCCTCCTCCAGCGCCCGCGCTCCCTCCCCCGCAAGACGCTCGAATCGGTGCAGGTCGACATCCTCGCCCTCGGCGCACAGCCGGTAGCCACCGTCCGCCGATGCCACCGCCGCATGCCCCAGCGTCCGCCGCAGCCGCCCGACCAGCGCCTGCACCGCGCCCACCGCGTCCGCGGGCGGATCGCCGTCCCACACTTCGTCGACGAGGACGCCGACCGGGACCGTACGACCGGGCCGAAGCGCAAGCACGGCCAGCAGCGCGCGCAGCCGCGCACCGCCGAGCGCGACGGGCGTGCCGTCGTCGTTCAGAGCCTGAGTGGTGCCGAGTACCCGATAGCGCACCCGCCCATTGTCACCGCTGCCGCCGTGGCCCCGTGCAGCAGGAACCACCGCGCACCCGCGGGACGTTCCCTCCACGTCACCGGTACGGTCGATCCCGCACGTCCCTCCCCCTGCGCCCTGGCGGGCGTGGGGGGATCCCCAAGCCTCAGGAGCCGCACCCATGACCACCGCCACCAAGCGCCACGGCGACCGGCGCATCAGTCCGGTGTTCCTCGGGATCGTCGCCGTGATGGCGGTGACCGGCTGGGCGGTGTGGACGGACTTCTCGGCGAGCCCCGGCATCGCCGTGTTCCTCTTCGTCACATCCGCCTGGATCGTCTCGCTCTGTCTGCATGAGTACGCGCACGCCCGCACCGCACTCCACAGCGGCGACATCTCCATCGGCACCAAGGGGTACTTGACGCTCAATCCGCTCGTTTATACCCATGCGCTGCTGAGCATCGTGCTGCCCGTACTGTTCGTGATCATGGGCGGCATCGGTCTGCCCGGCGGCGCGGTCTTCATCGAGCGGGGCCGCATCCGCGGCCGCTGGAAGCACAGCCTGATCTCGGCGGCAGGGCCGCTGACGAACGCCCTGTTCGCCCTCGTGTGCACCGCGCCGTTCTGGCTGAACGCGCTGGCCGGCGTCCCGCTGGTCTTCCGCTTCGCGCTCGCGTTCCTCGCACTGCTCCAGATCACCGCCGCGATCCTGAACTCCCTGCCGGTGCCCGGCCTTGACGGCTACGGCGTGATCGAGCCGTGGCTCTCGTACAAGGTCCGCCGCCAGGTCGAGCCGTACGCGCCCTTCGGGCTGCTCGCCGTCTTCGGCATCCTGTTCATCCCCGAGGTGAACCACGCGTTCTTCGGCGCGATCGACGCCATCCTGCGGGGGCTCGGCATCAGCGAGGCCGAGACGTACTGCGGCCAGGACTTCTACCGCTTCTGGCAGACCAGCGACGCCTGCCAGGCGTTCGTCAACCGGTAGCCCCGCGGGCCTGGCGCTCCGCCTTCGCCCGGCGCAGGCAGTACCACGCCATGTTGGAGGAGAGCCCGGCCAGCAGCACCCACACGATCCCCAGCCAGCTGCCCTGTACGAAGGACACCACCGCCGCCGCGGCGGCGAGGATGCAGACGGCGAGGGAGTAGAGAGCGAGGCGGGGCATGGGGTACGGCTCCTGTCCGGGTACTGATGACGTACTGCTGACGTACGCCGTCCAGTGTCCCCCATGTCCCCACCTGCCCTGGCGTCGGCTAGACGTCGGTGACGCGCAGACCCGCGTGCGCCTTGTAGCGGCGGTTCACCGAGATCAGATTGGCCACCAGCGACTCGACCTGATGGGCATTGCGCAGCCGGCCCGCGAAGACTCCGCGCATGCCCGGGATACGGCCCGCCAGCGCCTGCACCAGGTCGGTGTCCGCACGTACCTCGCCCAGCACCATCACATCGGTGTCGATCTCCTCGATCGACTCGTCCTGGAGCAGCACGGCGGACAGATGGTGGAAGGCCGCGGTCACCCGCGAGTCGGGCAGCAGGGCGGCGGCCTGCTCGGCGGCGCTGCCCTCCTCCGGCTTCAGTGCGTACGCGCCCTTATTGTCGAAGCCGAGCGGGTTGACGCAGTCGACGACGAGCTTGCCCACGAGCTCCTTCTGAAGCGTCTCAAGGGTCTTGGCGTGCCCGTCCCACGGCACGGCCACGATCACCACGTCGCTGCGCCGGGCGCACTCGGCGTTGTCGGCGCCCTCGATGCCGAGGCCCAGCTCGGCGGCCGCGGTCTCGGCGCGCTCCGCGACCCGCGACCCGATGATCACCTTCTGCCCGGCCCTGGCCAGCCGGTACGCGAGCCCGCGGCCCTGGTCGCCGGTGCCGCCGAGGACGCCGACGACCAGGCCGGACACGTCGGGGAGGTCCCAGGGGTCCTTGGCGGGGGCCTTCGGCGCGGTGCCTGCACTGTCACGAGAAGTCATGGGCTCGACCTTACTTCCTGGTATCGGGCACCCGATCGGGTGAGCGGGCGGCAACCGTCCCCGTCCGGTCCGGCGGTGGTGCAGTATGCGGGGCCATGGATGCCGTACGCGTCGCGCTGCTGCGCGAAGTCCTGGCGGGTACCCAGTGGCCGGCGGCGACCCGGCGGTTCGCGGGGGTGCTGCGGTCGTCCGTGGTGCCGCAGGGCGGCGGGCTGCTGCTGGTGGGGACCGAGGAGTACGAGCCGTGGCATCTGGCCGCGCATCTCGTGGACGAGGCGGCCTGGTCGGGGCAGCCGGAGCTGACGCCGACGCTCGTGCGGCACCGGGTGCGGCCGGCCGATCCTGCGCAGCTGGCGGTCGGCCTCGGCAGGCTGGAGGCGGCGCGACGGGGCGAGACCCTGCTGGTGGTGGCGCCGACGCGGCCGGACGCCGGGCTGCTCGAGCGGGTGCACGACGCCCGGCGGGCCGGGGCGACGGTGCTGGCGCTGGACGGCGGGGACCCGGAGGTGCACGGGCTGGCGCACGAGGCGCTCACGGTGGCCGAGCGGGTGGACGAGGTCGACATAGACACGGTGCAGCATCTGGTGAGCGCGGCGGCCGGGGAGAACAGCGTGCCGGTGGCGCGGGGGCGGCGGCGACTGAAGGACCGGCTGTCGCGGCTGGCGGACCAGCTGACGTCACCGCCGCCCGCGCGCTGGTAGTCCGGGGGCGACCAGCGGGAGGGCCCCAGGGCCCTCGGTTACGCCACGTCGTCGCCGTCCGACCGGGGCGCGTCGTGCCACTTCGGGTCCGTCTCCCACTCCAGGTTCCGTTCCCGCGCGGTCTCCATCGCGTGTTCCGCCTCCTCACGCGAGGCGTACGGGCCGAAGCGGTCCTTTGCCGGGCACTCCGGGCCCTCTTCGACCTTCTGGTGCTCCAGGCAGTAGTACCACTCGCCCGGCTTTGCGACCGTGCGCTTCTTGAACAGGGCCATCGTCGGCTCCTTCCTCTCCCGCCATGCTGCCCCATCGCCCCTGGTTAGACTCGCTGGCATGTCTGGCCAGTCGCTGCTCGTACCAGGGGAGCTCTCTCCCACCCGCTCCGTTCCCGGAAACATCCGGCGCCCCGAGTACGTCGGGAAGCCCGCGCCGACGCCGTACACCGGGCCGGAGGTCCAGGACTCCGAGACCATCGAACGGATGCGCATCGCGGGTCGTATCGCCGCGCAGGCGATGGAGGAGGCCGCCAAGCACATCTCGCCCGGCGTGACCACGGACGAACTGGACCGGGTCGCGCACGAGTTCATGTGCGACCACGGCGCCTACCCCTCCACGCTCGGCTACCGCGGCTTCCCCAAGTCCCTGTGCTCCTCGGTCAACGAGGTCATCTGTCACGGGATCCCGGACTCCACCGTGCTGCGCGACGGTGACATCGTGAACCTCGACGTCACCGCGTACATCAACGGCGTGCACGGTGACAACAACGCCACCTATCTCTGCGGCGACGTCGACGAGGAGTCGCGGCTGCTGGTGGAGCGGACCCGCGAGTCCCTCAACCGTGCCATCAAGGCTGTCAAGCCGGGCCGCCAGGTCAATGTGATCGGCCGGGTCATCGAGTCGTACGCGAAGCGCTTCGGATACGGCGTGGTGCGCGACTTCACCGGGCACGGGATCAACTCGTCGTTCCACTCGGGGCTGATCATCCCGCACTACGACGCGGCGCACGCGACGACCGTCATCCAGCCCGGCATGACGTTCACGATCGAGCCGATGCTCACGCTCGGCACGCACGAGTACGACATGTGGGAGGACGGCTGGACCGTGGTGACCAAGGACCGGAAGCGGACGGCGCAGTTCGAGCACACGCTCGTGGTCACGGAGACGGGCGCGGAGATCCTCACCCTGCCGTGATTCCCACGCTGGCGTGATCCTCTTGCGGCGGCCGCCGAGGGGCGTAGGGTTTTACCGACAGGACGTCGGGAACACATTGACTTAGGTAAGCCTAAGCCGGAAGAGTGGCGTCGGCGACAGCCAGTGCCCCACCGCTTCCGTTCCCGTCCCCACCGGTCCCCTGGAGGCACGCCTTGGACGCCACCGCCACGACCACCGGTACGCCCTTCTCGACGGTCATCCGTGTCGCCTCGCACGCACAGCACACCGAGGCGGAGACCTCGTCCTTCATGAGCGACCTGCTCGGCGACCGGCTGGGGGTGGAGGCCTATGCGCGCTACACCGAGCAGCTGTGGTTCGTGTACCGGGCGCTGGAGGAGCCGGCGGAGGCACTGAGGGGCGACGCGGTGGCGGGGCCGTTCATCCGGCCGGAGTTGATGCGCACGGCGGAGCTGGAGCGCGATCTGGCGCATCTGCGGGGGGCGGACTGGCGCAAGGGGCTCACGCCGCTGCCCGCGACCGCCGCGTACGCCGCGCGGATCGCACAGTGCGCGAGCGACTGGCCCGCGGGCTATGTCGCGCACCACTACACCCGATACCTCGGCGACCTGTCCGGCGGCCAGATCATCCGTGACAGGGCGGAGAGGATCTGGGGCTTGGGGCGCAAGGGCGACGGGGTGCGGTTCTACGTCTTCGAGCAGATCCCGAACCCGGCGGCGTTCAAGCGGGACTATCGGGAACTACTGGACGCGGTGAACGCGGACGACCTGGAGAAACAGCGGATCGTGGACGAGTGCAAGCGGGCATTCCACCGCAACGGAGCGATGTTCCAGGAGCTGGGCGCGGCCACCGCGGCACACCGAAGGGGCCCGCTCAGCGCGTAGGCGGTAGGTGGGCGCGGTGCTCGGCGCGTAAGCCGTACGTGGCGCGCCGCTCAGCGCGAGGCGGGAACGGGGGCCGCGAGGCGTACGCGGCCGCCGATTTCGATCGTGCCGTCGGGGCCCGGGGCGGTCAGGATCTGCGACCCCCGGCCCTGTGTGATGTTCAGGGCCCGCCCGAGCCGGTCGGTGAGCAGCAGCGCGGCGGCACCGGTCGCCTCGTCCTCGTCGATGCCCTCACCCCTCCCGGGGAAGGCGCGCGCCCGGACGCGGCCCGCGGCCTCGTCCTCCCACCCCCACGCGTACACCCACTCACCGGGCGGCGGCACCTCGAGAGCGTCGACCTCGGCGGCCGAGGCGTACTGCCGCAATGTGCGCGGCGGCGCCCACTCAGCGCGTGCGGTGATCCAGGTGAACTCCCCGTCCTGCCGGACCCACACCTCGCCCGCCGGCGGATTCACCGCCTCCAGATCGAGCAGCCAGGCGGCGCCGACGAGCGGATGCCCGGCGAAGGGAAGCCGGAGGCCGGGGGTGTAGATGTCGACGACCCCGCGCTCGGGGTCGTCCACGAACACGGTCTCGCTGAACCCGAGCTCGGCGGCGAGAGCCTGCCGGGACGCCTGGTCGGGATATGCCCGGGGGTCGCGTACGACACCGAGGGCGTTGCCGTACCGGCCGTCGCCCCCGCAGAAGACGTGGAGCACGTCGAGCACGTCACGTTCATTCACTCCAGCATTCAAGCACCAGGCAGGCCTACTTGGTGTTTTCGGCCAACATGGCGGCCGGCGCGGAGGCCGACACGGAGGCGGCGCGGCCCGCGGCAGTCGCACACCGCAGCGCTCCTGGCGGGCCCGAAACGGGCCTTTTGACGCTTCCTTTACCTTTCCATGGGATTGCCACAAGCATACCGCGACCTGCGCGTGACCCTACGAACGGTATGAGAGCTGAATCACTGGACGGGCGGGTATCAGTCAGGTAAGCCTCGGTTAAGTTAGGTCCGCCTCACTTCCTCACCCGTGGAGTCCGCATGCGAGCCGTCCGTCTGTCCGTCGTCACCGCCGCCGCAACCGCTGCGGCCCTGACCGCCGTCACAGGCTGCGCCGAGAAGAGCGATGCCAAGGGCAGCGACAGCGCGATCAAGGTCACCGCGAAGGACGACTCCTGCGAGGTGTCGAAGAAGGAGTTCCCGGCCGGGCACGTCCAGCTCGACGTCGAGAACAAGGGCTCCAAGGTCACCGAGGTCTACGTCCTCTTCCCGGACGATCGCATCGTCACCGAGCGCGAGAACATCGGCCCCGGCACCAAGGCGAACATCACCGCCGAAGTGAAGGCCGGTGACTACGAGATCGCCTGCAAGCCCGGTATGAAGGGCGACGGCATCCGCCAGAAGGTCACCGCCACCGGCAACGGCAAGGCCGCCAAGCGCAGCCCGCAGATGGACGCCGCCGTCGCCGCGTATCGCCAGTACGTGCAGCAGCAGGCCGACGAGACGCTGCCCAAGGTGAAGGTCTTCACCGACGCCGTCAAGGCCGGCGACATCGAGGCCGCCAAGAAGGCGTACGCCGACTCCCGTATCGGCTGGGAGCGCACCGAGCCGGTGGCCGAGTCCTTCGGCGACATCGACCCGAAGGTCGACCTGCGTGAGGACGGCCTGGAGAAGGGCCAGAAGTGGACCGGCTGGCACACGCTGGAGAAGGCGCTGTGGCAGACCAAGAAGCTCGGCCCCGCCGAGAAGGCCCTCGCCGACACGCTCATCAAGGACCTGACCGACTGGCAGAAGAAGGTCGGCAAGGCCGAGATCTCGCCGACCTCCATGGCCAACGGCGCCAAGGAGCTGCTGGACGAGGTCGCCACCGGCAAGGTCACCGGTGAGGAGGAGCGCTACAGCCACACCGACCTGGTCGACTTCAAGGCCAACGTCGAAGGTGCGCAGAAGTCCTTCGAGCTGCTGAAGCCGGTCGCCACCAAGAACGACCCGAAGCTCGTCGCCGAGCTGGACAAGCAGTTCGCGACGCTGAACGCGCTGCTCGACAAGTACCGCAAGGACACCACCTCGTACGAGTTCACCTCCTACGACAAGGTCGGCAAGGACCAGCGCAAGGAGCTCAGCGACGGCGTCAACGCCCTCGCCGAGCCGTTGTCCAAGCTCGGCGCCGCGGTTGCGAAGTAACGGGGGGATCGGCATGTCCGAGAAGACGAACGAGACCAACCAGATCAACGAGACCAACGAGACCACGGAGACCGGCGGCCAGTCCCAGGACCAGGCTCCGTCCCGTCGTTCGGTGCTCGGCTGGGGCGGTGCGGGCCTCGCGCTCGGCGCCGCCGCGGCCGGCGGCGCCGTTGCCCTGAGCCGCGGGGACACGACCGAGCCCGCCGCCTCGGCCGGCGCGGCCGTGCCCTTCCACGGCCCGAACCAGGCAGGTATAGCCACCCCCGTCCAGGACCGGCTGCACTTCGCGGCTTTCGACGTGAAGACGAAGGACCGCGCCGAGCTGGTGCAGCTGCTCAAGGACTGGACGCGGGCCGCGGAGCGGATGACGGCCGGTCAGGCGGTCGGCGAGGGCGCGTACGGCGGTCTCGCCGAGGCTCCGCCGGACGACACCGGCGAGGCGCTCGGCCTCAAGCCGTCCCGGCTCACGCTCACCATCGGCTTCGGCCCGTCCCTGTTCGCCAAGGGCCGCTTCGGCCTTGAGGGCAAGCGCCCGGCGGCCCTGGTCGAGCTGCCCGCGTTCCCCGGCGACAACCTCGACCCGGCCCGCAGCGGCGGCGATCTGTGCGTCCAGGCCTGCGCGGACGACCCGCAGGTCGCGGTGCATGCCATCCGCAACCTCGCCCGCATCGGCTTCGGCAAGGTCGCGGTCCGCTGGTCGCAGCTGGGCTTCGGCAAGACCTCGTCGACGACGCCCGAGGCGCAGACCCCGCGCAACATGATGGGCTTCAAGGACGGCACCCGGAACATCGCCGGTACGGACACGGCCGCACTCGACAAGCATGTCTGGGTCTCCGAGAAGGAGGGCTCGGGCTGGCTGGCCGGCGGCTCGTATCTCGTCGCGCGCCGGATCCGGATGAACATCGAGACCTGGGACCGCACTCCGCTCAGCGAGCAGGAGGACATCTTCGGCCGTGACAAGGGCGAGGGCGCGCCGGTCGGCAAGGCCAAGGAGCGCGACGAGCCGTTCCTGAAGGCGATGCTGCCGACCGCGCATGTACGGCTCGCGCACCCGGACACCAACGGCGGTGCGAAGATCCTGCGCCGCGGCTACTCCTTCACCGACGGCACGGACGGTCTGGGCCGACTGGACGCCGGGCTGTTCTTCCTCGCGTACCAGCGCGACGTCAACAAGGGCTTCGTCCCCGTGCAGCGTTCCCTCGCCGCCAGCGACGACCTCAACGAGTACATCCAGCACGTGGGTTCGGCGCTGTTCGCCGTCCCGCCGGGCGTCCGGGACAAGGACGACTGGTGGGGCCGGGCGCTGTTCTCCTGACCGAAGGGACCCAACGTGTTCGGTAACTATCTGATCGGTTTGCGCGAGGGCCTCGAGGCCAGCCTGGTCGTCTGCATCCTGATCGCGTATCTGGTCAAGACCGGGCGCCGCGACGCGCTGCGTCCGGTCTGGATCGGCATCGGGGTCGCGGTCGCGCTCTCCCTCGGCTTCGGCTTCGCGCTCGAATTCGGCTCGCAGGAGCTGACGTTCGAGGCGCAGGAGCTGCTCGGCGGATCGCTCTCGATCCTCGCGGTCGGCCTGGTGACCTGGATGGTCTTCTGGATGCGGCGCACCGCGCGGCATCTGAAGTCCGAGCTGCACGGCAAGCTGGACGCCGCACTTCAGATGGGCACGGGCGCGCTGGTCGCCACCGCGTTCCTGGCGGTGGGGCGCGAGGGCCTGGAGACGGCGCTCTTCGTGTGGGCGTCGGTCCGGGCGGCCACCGACGCGGGCGGCCCCCAGGGCCCGTTGGCCGGTGTGCTGCTCGGTATCGCCACCGCGGTCGTGCTGGGCTGGCTGTTCTACCGTGGCGCGCTGCGGATCAATCTGGCGAAGTTCTTCAAGTGGACCGGCCTCATGCTGGTGATCGTGGCCGCGGGAGTCCTCGCGTACGGCGTGCACGACCTCCAGGAGGCGCGCTTCCTCGGCGGTCTGGCGAACAAGGCCTTCGACATCAGCGCGACGATCCCGCCGGACAGCTGGTACGGCACGCTGCTGAAGGGCGTCTTCAACTTCCAGCCCAACCCCACCGTTCTTCAGGTCACGGTGTGGGCGCTGTATCTGATCCCGACGCTCGGCCTGTTCCTGGCCCCGGTAGGGTTCGGACGGTCAGTGGGGGTCAAGGAGCAGAAGGCAACCGATGAGAAGGCCGATGCGGGTGGGAAGGCTGCGCCGGGCGGCGACGGGGCTCGCGGCGACAACAGTGCTGTCTCTGACGGCGAGCGCGTGCGTGACAGTGCACGGGGAGCTGGAAGTCGTTCCGTCCGCGACGAAGGCTGAGGCCGCGCAGGCTCTCAAGGAGTTCACCGACGCGTACAACGAGGCCGACAAGGCGTACGACCCGGCACTGGACGCGGAGCATGTCACCGGTGCGCTCGGCGCTATCAACCAGGCCGGCCTCAAGGCGCGCAGCGTCAACTACCCGGACGGCAACCCGCAGCATGTGCCGCTGGAGCTGACCGACGCGAAGTTCACGATCCCGAAGAAGGCCGGCTGGCCGCGCTTCTTCCTCGCCGACGTGGACTCCAACCGCGATGTGGACAAGGGCGCCGGGGACAACCGCTGGGTGCTCGTCTTCGTACGGGGCGGTGCGGACCAGCTGTGGGAGGCGGCGTATCTCACGATCCTGTCCCCCAGCCGGATCCCGGCCCTGAAGACCGACAAGGACGGCTGGGCCGAGCCGGTCGCCCCCGACAGCACGGCGCTGGCGGTCGCTCCCCGCGATCTGAGCGAGGAGTACGCCTCGTACATGCAGAACGGGAAGCCGCCGCACTTCAAGGACGGACCGCACACCTCGGGCTGGCGCACCTCCCGCAAGAAGGACGCGAATCTGCCGGGGATGACCACGCAGTACATCGACCAGCCGCTGGACTCGGACGACTTCGCACCGCTGGGTCTGGCCACCGAGGACGGCAACGCGCTGGTCTTCTTCACCGTGCGCAACTACGAGCGGCAGACGGCGGCGAAGGGTGTACGGCTGAAGGTGCACCCGGACGTCAAGGCGCTGCTGACCGGGCAGGTGACCTCCACGATCACCAAGGAACGGGTCTCCAGCCAGGCGGTGACGGTGCCCACGGGCGCGGTGGGCAGCGGGCAGGTCGAGGTACTGGGCCGCCTGACGGGTCTGACCTCGGCGAAGGGTTCGTAGCGGGGGCTGCGCCCCCTCCCTCCTGCTGCCGGAGATGGCCTAGCGACCGAGCGGCCAGGCCACCTCGTGCTGGTCCAGCCGCTCGTTCTCGCCCGCATACTTCGCGCACGCGTCCGTCAGCGTCTCGAGCAGCGTCAGCGGATCCGGCAGCGGATGCTCGGGGCCGCGCACCCAGCTCACTTCGAGATCACCGGGCAGCCTCGCGGGCGGTACGAGGACATAGCTGCCGCGGCAGTGCCAGCGCAGCCCCGGGTGCTCGTCCATCGTCTCGGGGTGACAGTCGAGCTCACAGGGCCACCACTCGTCCTCGTCCTCGGGGGTGCCGCGCGTGCCGGTGAAGAACAGCATCCTCCCCTCGCTGCCCGCGCCGCCGGACTCGGCGACCGGGCCCACCTCGATGCCCTGCTCGAGCAGCCGGGCCAGGGCGCCGCGGCCCGCCTCCAGGGGGACGTCGAGGACGTCGTGCACCATGCCGGTCGCGGTGATGAAGTTGGCCTGCGGCTGGCCCTGGGCCCAGCGCTCGATCTGGGCGCGATCGGTCGTGGACTGTGTCTGCCAGGCGAAGGAGACCGGGTGCCTGCCCGGGGTCGGACAGCCGATGCGTTCACAGGAGCAGCGGTACGAGACAGGGTGGGCGGCGGGCGCGAGCGGCAGGCTCGCTGCGGCGGCGGCCAGCAGGAGGGTCTCGCGGCGGGAGTCCTCGGCCTCGGTGTTCTTGGGGCGCCGGCGCAGCCACTGGGGCAGCCGGCTCTCCCGGGAGAGCCTGTTCTCCGTACCGCGGTAGCGGCCTTTACCGTCGCCCATCTATCCCCTCACACCTCACGCTCGCCCCAGGTGGACCCTGCCATGGTCCCACCATCCTGCTCCTCGGACGGCCACCGCCCCCAACCGGGGGCTTCTCCGCCTATTCCAGGGGGACTCGGCGCCTCGCCCTGGCACCTTTCGCGTTGAACCACCCGATCGGTTCACAGTGCGCGGGCCCCGCAGACCTCACCATGGGCGGCAGTTGCCCCAGCCCGTCCGTGGTCGGCGCTCCGGGCCTGCACAGCCGGAGGGGTCAGTCCTCCGCCGGCTCCGGCGGCCACGCGTCGCCCCACGCCGCGTCGCGGGCGTCGCGGTACAGCGCGCCCTGGCGTTTGGTGACCGTCTCGCGGCGCAGGCTCTCCGACCGTGTGCACAGGTCGAGCAGCACCAGGCCCTTGCGGATCTGGGGCTTGCGGGTGACCCGGGAGGGGGCCGGGTGGGGCGGGAAGCGGACCGCCGCGACATAGCTGAACTTCTCGTCCTCGTACGGCAGTGAGCCGCCCTTCACCTGGCGGTGCAGCGAGGAGCGGCTGACCCGGGCCGCGAAGTGGCACCAGTCCGCACCGGGCTCGATGGGGCAGTCGGCGCTGTGCGGGCAGGGCGCGGCCACTCGCAGGCCGGCCGCGATCAGGCGGTCGCGGGCCTCGATGACGCGGGCATAGCCGTCGGGGGTGCCGGGCTCGACGATCACGACCGCCTGGGCGGCGCGGGCCGCCTCGGTGACGACGGCCGCGCGGTCCTCGGCGGTGAGCTCCTTGAGGACGTACGACACCGTGACGAGATCACTGCTCTCGATACGGAGCGCCGCGCTGATTCGTGAGCGCTGCCACTGTGCGGCGCGCAGGGCGGGCACCCCCGAGGCGGCGGCCAGTTCACGGCCCAGCGCCAGGGCGGGCTCGGCCCAGTCGAGCACGGTCGTACGCGGACCCCCGGCTTCTCCGGACTCCGAGGCCTCTCCCCCGGACTCCCACGCCTCCGCGACCGCCCAGCTCGCCGCGCCCGTGCCGCCGCCGATGTCGGTGTGCGTGGCCGGGGTCCACCCGGGGGCCGCGGCCCGCAGACCGGCGAGCGCGGCACGTACCGCCTCGAAGGTCGCGGGCATCCGGTACGCGGCATACGCGGCGACGTCGGAACGGTCCCGCAGCACCGGCGCATCGGTCGGGGTCGCCCCCCGGTAGTTGGCGATCAGCCGCTCGACGGCCCGCGCGGCCTGCGTGGGCGGCAGCCCGTCGAGCAGCCCGGCAAGGGTACTGCGCAGGGCTTCCGCGGTGGGGAGTGTGGCGTTCACCGACAAATTCTAGCCAGGTGCGGCTGCCGCAGGCGCAGGCCCCGGGCGTCGGGACCTTCAGACCGCCTCGGGGCGCCGCCGCCAGGGGCGGCACAGACCCAGGAAGCAGCCCAACGATCCCAGGGCACAGATCAGTTGGACCACCGCCATCGGGACGGCCGTCGCCTCGCCCGCGATCCCGACCAGTGGTGAGGCGACCGCGCCGATCAGGAACGAGGACGTGCCGATCAGCGCGGACGCGGAGCCCGCGGCGTGCGGGGTGCGCATCAGGGCCAGGGCGTTGGTGTTGGGCATCGCCAGACCCATCGCGGACATCAGCACAAAGAGACCGGCCGCGACGGGCAGCAGCCCCACCCTCCCGAAGACGCCCGTCGTCATCAGCAGCAGCGCGGTCGCGGCCAGCGTGATCACCCCGAGCCCGAAGCCCAGCGCCTTGTCCAGACTGACCCGCCCCACCAGCACCTTGCCGTTGATCTGGCCGACCGCGATCAGCCCGACGGAGTTGACGCCGAAGAGCAGGCTGAACGTCTGCGGGGACGCGCCGTAGATCTCCTGCACCACGAAGGGCGAGGCGGAGATGTACGCGAAGAGCGCGGCGAAGGCGAGACCGCCGGTGAGCATGTAGCCGGTGAAGACCCGGTCGGCGAGCAGCCCGCGCATGGTGCGCAGTGCTTCGCCGACGCCGCCGCTGTGCCGCTTCTCGCGGGGCAGGGTCTCGTGCAGCCACTTCGCCACGACCAGCGTGAGCAGGAGGCCGACGCCGGTCAGGACGACGAAGATGCCGCGCCACTGGGTGATCCGCAGCACCTGGCCGCCGATCACCGGAGCGATGATCGGCGCGACGCCGGAGATCAGCATCAGCGTGGAGAAGAACCGGGCCATCTCCACGCCGTCGTACAGATCGCGGACCACGGCGCGCGCGATGACGATGCCGGCCGCGCCCGCGAGTCCCTGGAGCAGCCGGAAGCCGATCAGCAGCTCGGCGGTGGGCGCCAGGGCGCAGGTCGCGGTGGCGGCGACGTACACGATCATGCCGATGAGCAGCGGCCGGCGGCGTCCCCATCTGTCGCTCATCGGGCCGACGACCAGCTGACCGAGCGCCATGCCCGCCAGGCACGCCGTCAGCGTCAGCTGGACGGTCGCGGCCGGTGAGCCGAGCGACCTGGTGACCGCGGGCAGGGCCGGGAGGTACATGTCCATGGAGAGCGGCGGGAGTGCGGTGAGCCCGCCGAGTACGAGCGTGACCAGAAAGCCGACGCGGCGGGCTGCCGCGACGGGTGCGGGTGCAGGTGCGACGGCTGCGGCAATGGGTACCGCGGCGGCGGCCGGTATGTGTCCTTCTGTTCTTCCCTGGCCGCTGTCCGGCTTCGGCATTGAGTCTCCATGTCCTTGAATCCCGCCCCATGCTCTCAGAAGGCATTCGCGGATCGGTTCTGCGTCGCCAGGCCCTGTCCGGCCGCACACGGACGCCGACGCGGTCGGGGACCGCATCGGCGTCCGCTCCCGGACGAAGCCGCCGGCTATACCGGCTCGAGGCCGGGGTTACCCGCCTCCGTCACGAACGACGCGACCGTGGTGATCGGCGCGCCCGGCCTGGTGACCGCGCCGACCGTCCTGAAGTCGGCGCGCGCCTGCTGCTCGCCGAGGGTGACGGTCACATAGCCGCGGCGGCCGTTGTAGAACTTCAGGTGCGGGTTGGCCTTGGTGAGGTTGTCCCAGTTGGCGGGCTTGTCGGCGCCGTCCTTGCCGCTGCTGATGGAGGTGGCGACGATCTCGGTGCCGATGGTGCGGGACGCCGGGTCGTTGAAGTCCTTCTTCAGGTCGAAGCCGTAGCCGACGTGCACATCGCCGGTGAGGACCATCAGGTTCTCGATGCCGGCCGCCGCGGCGCCCGCGAGAACCCGCTCGCGCGAGGCGGGGTAACCGTCCCAGGCGTCCATGCTCAACTTGAAGGTGCCGGTGGGGACATCGCGCCGCTGCGCGAAGGTGACCTGCTGGGGCACGACGTTCCAGCGGGCGCGGGAGCTCTTCCACCCGTCGAGCAGCCAGCGCTCCTGCGCGGCACCGGTCAGCGTGCGCGCCGGGTTCTCGGACTCCGGGCCCGGGACCTGCCAGCCGTCGCCGTACGCCTGGTCGGAGCGGTACTGGCGGGTGTCGAGGATGTCGAACTGCGCGAGCCGGCCGAAGTGCAGCCTGCGGTAGAGCTGCATGTCGTGGCCTTCGGGCTGCTGGGGCCTGCGCAGCGGCTGGTTCTCCCAGTACGCGCGGTAGGCGGCGGCCCGGCGCAGCAGGAACTCCTCCGGCGGGACGTCGTTCTCGGGGATGTCTCCCGCGTAGTTGTTCTCGGTCTCGTGGTCGTCCCAGGTGAGGACGAAGGGGTGCGCGGCGTGCGCGGCCTTGAGGTCGGGGTCCGACTTGTAGAGGCCGTAGCGCAGCCGGTAGTCCTCGAGCGTGAGCGTCTCGTGGTTGTAGTGGGCGGGCAGGCGCTGGTCGGTGTAGGCGCGCGCACCGCCGACGGCGTTCACGGCGTACTCGTACAGATAGTCGCCGAGGTGGAAGACGGCGTCGAGCTCTTCCTCGGCGAGATGCTTGTACGCGGTGAAGTAGCCGTCGTGGTACGCCTGGCAGGACACGGCGGCGAGCTTCAGCTCGCTGATGCGGGCCGAGCGGGCGGGGGCGGTGCGGGTGCGGCCGGTGGGACTGATCCACGTCCCGGCGCGGAAGCGGTAGTAGTACGGCCGGTCATGGCCGAGCCCGGCCACCTCGACGTGCACGCTGTGGTGGAACTCCGGGTGGGCGGTGACGGATCCGCGCCTGGCGATGCGGGAGAAGCGGGAGTCATGGGCAATCTCCCAGCGCAGCGGAATCCGGGCGCGGGGCAGTCCGCTGTCGGGCTCGTACGGACGGGTCGCGAGGCGGGTCCACAGCAGTACGGATCCGGGCTGCGGGTCTCCGGATGCGACGCCGAGGGTGAAGGGGTCCTCGGTGATCTTCTTGGCGTCGAGCTCGGCGGCGTGGGCGGAACCGGGCAGATTGACGGCGAAGGCGAGCGCGGCGGCGGCGCCGGTGACGGTGAGAAACCTGCGGCGGCCGATGTGCTGGGCGGCGGCGCGCAGCTCGGGTGCGTGCAGTGCGGGTCTCATGTGCCCCTCCCCTGACGGGTGTTGTCCCTTCGCATTTCAGTAGGGGCCGACGACTCTGCGTTGTCGAGTACACAACATCCGTATGTCGGTCGGATGAGTTCCGCGTACAGGTACGGGGTTACGCTGCGCATCCATGAACGCTGTTGCGAGGATCGCGGTGGTGACGGGAGCGGGTTCGGGCATCGGCCGGAGCGTCGCGCTGACGCTGGCGGGTGCGGGCTGGTCGGTCGTTCTGGCCGGGCGGCGCGCCGAGGCGCTGGAGGAAACGGCGTCGCTGGCGGGTGGGGACGTGCTGTGCGTCCCCACTGATGTGACGTCACCGGCGGATGTCACCACGCTGTTCGCCACCGCGCGTGAGCGCCACGGCCGTGTTGGCCTACTGTTCAACAACGCCGGTACGTCCGGCCCCAGGGTTCACTTCGAGGACATCTCCTACGAGGACTGGCGCTCGGTGGTGGACGTCAATCTGACGGGCGCTTTCCTGTGCGCACAGGCGGCCTTTCGCACGATGAAGACCCAGTCCCCACAGGGCGGACGGATCATCAACAACGGCTCGGTCTCGGCCCATGTGCCCCGCCCGCACTCGGCGCCGTACACCTCGACGAAGCACGCGATGACGGGACTGACGAAGTCCCTGTCACTGGACGGCAGGGCGTACGGGATCGCGTGCGGCCAGATCGACATCGGCAACGCGGCGACGGAGATGACGCGGCGAATGCAGGCGGGGATCCTGCAGGCGAACGGGGAGGTGGTGGTGGAGCCGGTGATGGACGCGGCGGATGTGGCACGGACGTGCTGCATATGGCGGAGCTGCCACTGGAGGCGAATGTGCAGTTCGCAACGGTGATGGCGACGTCGATGCCTTACGTGGGCCGCGGCTGAGCTGCGGCTCGGTTCACCGGGGGCCGGGATCCCCAGTACGACGCGCTCCGGCACGATCCGGTGCGGTTGGGCTGCATGCCGACAACTCCGCGACGGCACCGGCGAATGTGTCGGCTCCGAATATCATCCGGGAACCCTACACAGGACAGGCTGCCGCTATGGATCACCCCATGAACGCCACCATGAACCCCACCCTGGACCGCACCATGGACACCGTGGACCCCATCTGGGACACGGTCGACCGCCTGCACGGATGGCTCGACGCGGAGAGCGACCTGCCGCCCCAACAGGAGACGCTGCTGCGGATGTTGAAGCTGACGGAGGAGGTCGGCGAGGTCGCTCAGGCCATCATCGGCGCGACGGGCCAGAACCCGCGCAAGGGCACGACGCACAGCTGGCAGGACGTCGAGTCGGAGCTGTGCGACGTGATCCTCACGGCGATGGTGGCACTGCGCACGCTCACTCCGGACGCGCCGGAGGTATTCGCGTCGCATCTGCGGGGCGTGGCGGAGCGCTCCCTGAACGCCACGTCACAAGGACGCTCGTGAACTACGGGCCGTCGGCTGCCGGAGGCTCCCAGGGCAGCGCCTCGACCGTGCCCAGCGGCCAGCGGTGATCCCGTTTTCTCGACGGATCGAACTCTTCCGCCTCCCGCGCCTGCTCTTCCCGCCACCGTACTTGCTCATAGTGCAGCGCAGGCCGGGACAGCCTGCCGACTGACGCATGACACGCACCGAGGACCAGCGCCAGCACAAGAGCGGCCTCCGCGTCGCTGCCGGGCTTTCCCTGGCGGTCGTGGGGCACTCCGTACCACTCCGCGACCGTCTCCAATGCCCGGCCACCTGATCGGAAGCGATCAACGTGCCGGTCCAGGACGAGCGGATCGCAGATCGGGAACAGCCCCGCGGGACCACGGTCGGACAGCGCTCGCAGCCCATGGCGCAGCAATTCGGACTCGAGGAAGGTGAGTACGTACGGAGCGTGCCAGGCAACCAGCGGGTTCTTCGTCGCCAGATGTCCGGCGAGATGCGCGGCGAGCTCCTCCATCGCCTGAGGCGCCGGAACGCCGTCAGCGCATGCCCGGTCCAGGGTGATGCCGTGGGTCTTCCCCGGATCGATGGCGAGTCCCGGCCCCGGGTCGATCAGCCAGTCCCGGCTCTGACCGTCGGTGGTGCGCACGGCCACGGCGAGGATCCGGTCGATGGCGGTGCGGTTGCCCGTTGTCGCGATGTCCACGGCCATGAGACGGCGGCGGTGCCAGCCAGGGTGTCTGCCACGGGGCGGCGGAGCGGGTTCGCGCGCATGCTCGCGGTGGTAGACCTCCCAGCCCCCGTGTTTGCCGGGCAGCAGCATGCCCTGTCCGCCGGGCACGATCTTGCCGCACACGAGGCACGGGGCCTCGTACTGGTTGGTCCGGGCGGTTGCGTTCACGGGGGCGTCCTCGGTCGGCCACGTATCCACCCACTGTGACCTGCCTCACCCATACCTGTCCGGCAACCTCACGAACTTCCTGGTCAGCGCCGTTCTCCAGCCGCCGGCGACTGACCGTTGGCCGAAATCGTCAGCAAGCTGTCATTGCGGCCAGTTCGTCCGCGAATACAGGCTGTGACCGTGTTGGAGCGACGAGTTGTGGTGGTGGTGTACTCCGGTGCGCAGGCCCTGGACATCACCGGACCCATTGAAGTGTTCGATACCGTCAATCGGCTGCTGCAGGAGCCGGCCTACCGGATCGAGTTCGTCTCCGTCGATGCGCCACTGGTGCGGACGAGCTCGGGGGTGATGATTGAAGCCGCGCCGCTGGAGGCGGGGCAGGGCCCGATCGACACCCTCCTCGTCCCGGGGGGATGGGGCCTGAACGACGCGCTGGAGGACCCGGCGCTGATCTCGTGGATCGGCCGGGCAGCCGCCCGGTCGCGGAGAGTCGCCTCCGTATGCGGCGGATCCTTCTTGCTGGCCGAGGCAGGCCTGCTCGACGGGCGGCGCGCCACCACGCACTGGGCGTACAGCGAGGAGATGGCCTGCCGCTACCCGAAGGTGACGGTGGACCCCGACCCGATCTTCATCTGGGACGGCCGGTTCGTCACCTCGGCGGGAGTGTCGACCGGCATCGACATGGCGCTCGCTCTGGTGGAGGCCGACCACGGCGCGGCGTTGGCGCTGGAGGTGGCACGGTTTCTGGTGCTGTTCCTCAAGCGGCACGGCGGACAGTCGCAGTTCAGTGCCGTCCTCGACGCCCAGTTGGCCGATCACGCGCCGATCCGGGCCGCGCAGGAGTGGATCCTGGACAACCTTCAGGACCCGCTACCCGTGGCCGAGATCGCCCAACGCGCCAATATGAGCCTGCGCAATTTCGCCCGGGTGTTCCGGCGCGAGGTGGGCACTACACCGGGCCAGTACGTCGAGCGGACGCGCATCGCCCGCGCCCGCGAGCTGCTGGAGACCACCGACCTGACGGTCGGCCAGGTAGCGCGCCGCTGCGGATTCGCGGCCCCCGAGACCTTCTTCAGATGCTTCGGACGAGCCCTCGGGCTCACCCCGACCGAGTACCGGCACCGCTTTCAGATCGTGTCGCCGTCCGGCCTCATCGTCCAGCCCGACCAAGCGGACAGGAGCTCCGCATGACAGCCATGACGGACACAGCACGCGAGATTCCCGGGGAAGGCGTGGTACGCCTTGTCGACTACCTGGCCGCAGAGCTGACCAGGGCCGGTGTCACCCATATGTTCGGCGTCGGCGGTGCGAACATCGAGGACCTGTACGACGCCGTCCACCGCACCGGCACCATCCGCGGCGTCGTCGCCAAACACGAGTTCTCCGCCGTCACCATGGCCGACGGATACGCCCGCGCCACCAGGCGCCTCGGCGTTGTCGCGGCCACCTCGGGCGGCGGTGCGATGAATCTTGTTCCGGGCCTGGCGGAGGCGTACGCCTCGCGGGTGCCGGTGCTGGCGCTCGTGGGACAGCCGCCCACCGGCCAGGAGGGCCTCGGGGCGTTCCAGGACTCCAGCGGAAAGGCGGGCTCCTTCGACGCCCGGGAGGTGTTCACGCCCGTCTCCCGGTTCTGTGCCCGGGTCGATGACGCGGACTCGCTCGTGGAGTTGCTGCCCCGGGCGATCGCGGCGGCACAGGCCGATCCAAAGGGTCCGGCGGTGCTGCTGCTGCCCAAGGACGTGCAGCAGGCGCAGGTCGAGTCGCCCGACCGCGGCCTGACGCCGCCGCCGGTCGTGCCCCTACCGACCGCGTCGGCACCGGGGCTCGAACCCGAGGCCGTGGACGCCGCGTCGGCCGCGCTTCGCGGCGCGAGCCGTGTGCTCGTCATCGCCGGTGAGGGGGTGGCCGCCGCGGATGCGCGCGCGGAACTGGCGGAGCTGGCCCGGCGGCTGGGGGCCTGGGTCGCGGTCACCCCGGACGCCAAGGACGTGTTCGACAACCGGGCCACCCGGTTCGCAGGTGTGGCCGGGGTGATGGGGCATGCCAATGTCGAAGACTGCCTGCGGCGGGCCGACGTGTGCCTGCTGGTCGGCACCCGCCTGCCGTTACTGGCACGCGGCGGTCTTGACCAGGCCCTGGCCGCCACGCCGGTCGTCTGCATCGATCCCGAACCACCGTTCGTGGCCGGCATCGCGCTGGGCGGGAACCTGCGGGACGCGCTGCGTGCGGTGGCCGGCCGGCTCCCGCCGCGCCCGCTTCCCTGCCCGGAGCACGCCGGTCCGCTGCCGACGCTCCCGCCGGCTCCCGTTCCGCAGGCCGGTGCGGGAACCCTCTCCTACGCCGAGGCGGTCGCCGCGGTCGAGGCGGCACTCCCCCAGGACGCGCACGTCTTCGTGGACGCCGGCAACGCGGGAGCCAGCGCGGTCCATCTGCTTCCCGCACCGCGCCACGGCCGCTTTGTGGTGGCGGTCGGCATGGGCGGCATGGGCTACACCTTCGGAGCCGGCATCGGCGCCGCGCTCGCCACGGGCCGACGCACCTACGTACTCGCGGGCGACGGTGCGTTCTTCATGCACGGGATGGAAGTGCACACCGCGGCAGAGTACGACGCACCCGTGACCTTCGTGATCTTCAACAACAACGCCCACGCCATGTGCGCCGTCCGCGAAGAGCTCATCCAGGGCGGAGTCCGCAGCGACGACCTGTTCGCGCGGACCGACGTCGCCGGCGGGGTGGCCACCGCCTTCCCGGCCCTCGACGCCGGCCGGGCGGGCGACGGTGCGCAGCTGCGCCGGGCGTTGCTGCGCGGCAACGCGAGCAGCGGTCCGGCGTTCGTCGCGGTGGACTGCGACCCCCGCGAGATCCCCCCGTTCCTTCCCTTCCTGTCCTTCACCGCAAGCGCAGAGAACACCGAAAGCACCGAGAGCGAGGAGAGTTCCGATGAGCGCGGACCCGTCCACGTTGGCTGACATCCCCGGCTTGATGCGGATCGAGAACACCGGCAAGGAGGAGCTGGCCGCCCACTGCATGGACCTCACACACGCGGTCTACCCGCACCACCAGGTCTACGGGCAGTACTGCACCATCCACGAGTACGTCGACTGCCCGCCGGAGCAGGCCTATGACTACCTGCGCCAGGGTCACCACCTGGAGGAGTGGACCTGCAGCCTGCGGGACTTCGCGCCCACCGGCACCCCGGGGCTGTGGGTCGGTCTCGACCGGCTGGAGGACGACACCAGGATCTACTGCGAGGTGGTCGCCAACCCCGAGGCCATGACGGTGGATTACCACTGCTCATGGGACCAGGGCGACAAGCTGTGGATGATTTACCTGATGCGCGTCGTCCCCGCCCGGCTGGTGCTCGACAAGCCGGGGTCGGTGATCACCTGGACCAACTGCAAGCACCCGTACTACGACGACAATCCGCACCCCGAGCTGGCGTCCCGCCCGGACCGGCCGTGGGTCGGCGACTACTGGGATCTGTTCTACGCGGGCCACACCGTGGAGATGCAGAACCTCAAGGCGATCCTGGAGCACCGCCATCGCGGCGGCCTGCCCGTCAGCGCCCCGCCCGCGACGGCGGTGGTGAGGTGAACACGGTCAGCCTCACCGATGTCGCAAGCTACCTTCCCGGTGAGCCGGTCCCCGCGGAGTTCTACACCGAGTACCCCGGGGCGGAGGACAAGCTCCGCGACCACCCCATGTTCAGGATCCCGCCGTTACGGCACCACGTGGCCGCGGACGAGACCAACGCGGACATGGTCGAGCGCGCGGTACAGCCCCTGATCGAGCGGCACGGCAGGGACGAGATCCGCGACGTGGATGTGCTGTTGGTGCACAGCCAGCTGCCGGACCTGCCGTTCGTGGGCGCGGGCACCGAAGTGGCACGCCGGCTCGGCCTGCACCCGGAATGGCTGATCGATGTGGCCAACGCGGGCTGCGCGTCCTTCGTGTACATGCTCAAACTGGCCCGTCGGCTGCTCACCACCACCGATGCGAGGACCGCCCTGATCTGCAACGCACAGAGCGCGGCCGGCCAGTGCTTCACCCAGTCCGAGGTGCGCAGGCTCGCCCAGGCCGCGATCCCCGGCGACGGCTGCGGCGTGGGATATGTGACGACGTCGGCCGATACGCCGGTGCTGGACGTCGAGACCCGGCACATCGGAGAGTACGCCGGTGACATGACCGTGGCCGTCGACGACGGCCGCAAGTACTGGGAGCCAGGAGAGTCCCAGCTGCGGATCGGGTTCACCGACGCCAGCGTCGCCAAGGTGCTGGCACGCGGGAACCGCCTGGTGCCGGAGGTGGTCACGGACCTGTGCGGGCGGCTCGGGGTGCCCACCACCGACATCGACGTCCTGATCACCAACCAGCCCAACCGCACGTTCCTGCGCAACTGGCGAGAAGCGCTGCAACTGCCTGTCGAACGGCATCTGCACACCTTCGATCAATGCGGGAATCTCTTCGGAGCGGCAATCCCGATCACCTTGGACCGCGCCATCAGCTCGCAGCAGGTCGAGGACGGCGACCTGGTGGTGCTGGGGGGATTCGCCCACGCCGGCGACTTCGCCGGTGCCGTCGCCATCCGCTGGCACGGCGGGCGGGGCTGACCGATGGACATCCCCATACTGCACCGGCTGGCCCTGAACGAGAGCCCGTACCCGCCGCTGCCGTCGGTACGCAAGGCGATGCGGCGTGCCGTCGCACAGGCCAACCGGTACCCGCAGTTCCACCCGGACCGGCTCACCGAGCGGATCGCCGACTGGTGCGGGGTCGCCCCTGACTGCGTCGCGGTCGGCAGCGGATCGGTGGGCGTGGCGCTGCAGTTGCTGCAGGCGGTGGTCCGGCGCGGCGACACGGTGGCCTACGCCTGGCGCACCTTCGACGCCTATCCCCTGCTGGCCACCATGGTCGGCGCCGAGCCGGTTCCGGTACCCCTGCTGCCGGACGGCCGCCAGGACCTTGCCGCCCTGCTTGCGGTGCTCGACGCCCGCGCCCGCGTCGTGGTGCTGTGCAATCCGCACAACCCCACCGGAAGCCTGATCACCGCGGACGCGCTGTCCGCCTTCCTGCGGCAGGTCCCCGAACATGTCACCGTGCTGCTCGACGAGGCGTACATCGAGTTCGCCCGCGACACCGACCTGCCGGATTCTCCCGCGCTCCTGGGCGCGCACCCGAACCTGCTGGTCCTGCGCACCTTCTCCAAGGCGTACGGCCTGGCGGCCCTGCGGGTGGGCTACGGGCTCGGCAGCCCCGACCTGGTGGCCCGGATCCGCCGGCAGCAGCTGCCGTTCGGGATCAACGGGGTGGCAACGGCGGCGGTGGAGGCCTCACTCCGCGCCGGCCACGAGTTGCGCCGACGCGTGGACACCGTCGTCGCCGAACGCGAACGACTCCGCCGCGGACTCCTCGGCCTCGGCCGGCACATACGCCCGAGCCACGCCAACTCCCTCTGGCTCACCGCCCCCGACCCGATCGGAGCCTGCGCGGCCGCGCTGACCGCCGACGGCGTGGCGGCCCGGCACTACCCCGGCGAGGGGGTCCGGCTGACGGTCGGCAGCCGGGAGGCGAATGACGCCGTGCTCGCGGCGCTGTCGGGGGTGGGCGGGCGTGGACCGACCACATCGGTGGACGGGGCGGTCGCCACGTACCGCCGACTACGGATCTGCGGAACGCCGACGGCGTGATCCGGTGGCTCGCCGTCCGCAGCGGGAGAGCCACCTGATCACGTGCGCCGTAAATCCGCTCTGAACTGCGGAAATGCAAGCGGCAGACGAGTCGGGCTGTACGCCGGGTTCTGTCGCCCGGTCGCCTCGCGGCGGCCGGGGAGACGGCCATCCATCTAGGACCGGCGTTGCCGCCGGCCTCGTGCGGTCTACCCGCGGACTCGGGCGGGCAGCCCTCGAACGTCCGCGCAGGGCCGCGTTCTACCGCGGCCCCTCTTGACCTTGCTCCAGGTGGGGTTTACCTAGCCGCCTGGGTCACCCCAGGCGCTGGTGGTCTCTTACACCACCGTTTCACCCTTACCGAGGACCGAGGTCCCCGGCGGTCTGTTTTCTGTGGCACTGTCCCGCGGGTCACCCCGGGTGGGCGTTACCCACCACCTTGCCCTGTGGAGCCCGGACGTTCCTCGAGGAGATCCAGAAGATCTCCACGCGGCCGTCCGCCCGGCTCGTCTGCCGTGGTGACCATGCTACCCGGCGGGCCCGGGGGCGAAGCTCACGCGGGTGCGAACAGCACCTTCGCCGAACCCGGGTCCGCCTGGGTGAGCCTGACCCGCAGCCGCTCCCCCAGCGGCAGTTCCGCCCCGTCGCCCTCGATCCGTGCCACCACCGCCGGGTCCTCCAGGTGCACCGTGCCGACCGCCGGTTCGTTCTCCTTCACATCCACCACGAACGCGTCGAAGACCTCGCCGACCCGCTCCCTCAGCAGCGCCGCCTCGACGATGTCGATGCACTCCCGCTCCACCGTGTTGGCGCGCTGCGCGCCCGCCGCCATCTCCTTCGGCAGCACGTGCAGCGCGGCCAGGGCCCACTCCGGCGGCTCCTGGCCCGCCACCGCCGCCACGCAGAGCTCGCCCGTGTACCGGTCGACGAGCCGCCGCAGCGGCGCGGTGCAGTGCGTGTACTCGTGGGCCACGGCCGCATGGACCGCGGGCGAGGGCAGCTCGCCGCCGGTGAAGGCGCTGTAGCCGGCGCCGCGCAGCAGGGTGGTGCAGTCCTGCAGGAAGGCGGCGTGGCGGGGGTTCTCCGGGTCCAGGGAGCGGACCAGTTGGGCGTACGAGACATGGTGCGGCCAGTCGATCCGCAGGGCCTCGGCCGAACGGCGCAGCCGCGCCACCGCGCCGCCCGGGGCGGTGGGCAGCGTACGCAGAATGCCGGTCCCGGCCGCGATCATGAGGTCGGCCGCGGCCATGCCCGTGAGCAGCGAGATCTGGGCGTTCCAGCCGTCGGCGGGGAGCGGGGAGCGGTATTCGAGGGAGTGCGTGCCGTCCCGCTCGACGATCTCCTGCTCGGGCACGTTGAGCGAGATCCCGCCGCGCTCGATCTCCAACTGCTCCCGCAGCAGCCCGATGTCCTTGAGCAGCGCCAGCGGCTCCTCGGCGGTGCCCGTGTCGATCTGCCGCTGCACACCCGCGTAGTCGAGCTTGGCCCGGCTGCGGACCAGCGCCCGCCGCACCTCGGTCGCGACCGTGCGGCCCTCGGCGTCGAGGTCGAACTGCCAGAGCAGCGCGGGTGCGGTCCGGTCGGGCAGCAGGCTGGCCGCGTCCTCGGAGAGGACGGCCGGATGGAGCGGAACCTTCTCGTCCGGGAAGTAGAGGGTCTGTACGCGGCGGTGTGCCTCGGCGTCGAGCGCGCCGCCGGGTGCGACGAAGGCGGCGACGTCGGCGATCGCGTAGTGCACCCGGTAGCCGTGGTCGCGGCGGGCGAGGTGCATCGCCTGGTCGAGGTCGCTGGAGGCCGGCGGGTCGATGGTGAAGAACGGGATGTCGGTGGCGTCGTGGTCGGGCAGGCGCGGGTCCCTGGCGGCGGCTTCCGCCTCGGCGAGAACGTCGGGCGGGAAGTCCTCCGGCACGCCGAGCGTCGTACGCAGCGCCCGGAGGGCGGCCCGCAGCGGAGCCTCGGCTGCGCCGGTCATGTGCACATGGCGGCGGGGCATGGACCGAGCGTATGGCGGGGTGGGGACCTTGGCACCCCGTACGCTGGCGCGGGGGCCGCACCCCCTGCCCCCCGTACGTACGAAGGAGACTTGCCGTGCTCGTGCTGTTGCCGCCGTCGGAAGGTAAGGCCGCTTCCGGGCGCGGGGCTCCGCTGAAGCCGGAGTCCCTGTCGCTGCCGGGTCTTGCCGGAGCGCGCGCCGCGGTGCTGGACGAACTGGTCGAGCTGTGCGCCGCCGACGAGGACAAGGCGCGCGAGGTCCTCGGGCTGAGCGAGGGGCTGCGCGGCGAGATCGCGAAGAACGTGGAGCTGCGGACCGCGGGAACCCGGCCTGCCGGGGAGATCTACACGGGTGTGCTGTACGACGCGCTCGGCCTGGCCACCCTGGAGCCGGACGCGCGCCGCCGGGCCCGGCAGTCGCTGCTGGTCTTCTCCGGGCTCTGGGGTGCGGTGCGGATCGGCGACCGGATTCCGTCGTACCGCTGCTCGATGGGGGTGAAGCTGCCGGGTCTGGGAGCGCTGGGCGCGTACTGGCGTGAGCCGATGGCGTCCGTCCTGCCGGAGGCGGCGGGTGACGGTCTCGTACTCGATCTGCGTTCCTCCGCGTACTCGGCGGCCTGGAAGCCGAAGGGCGAGGTCGCGGGGCGTACGGCGACGGTCCGGGTACTGCACTCGCAGCTGGTCGACGGGGTCGAGAAGCGGTCGGTGGTCAGCCACTTCAACAAGGCGACGAAGGGCCGGATCGTACGGAGCCTGCTGGAGGCGGGGGCCGCGCCGAAGTCTCCGGAGGCGCTGGTGGAGGCGCTGCGGGAGCTGGGCCATGTGGTGGAGGCGCAGGCTCCCCTGAAGGCCGGGAAGCCATGGGCGCTCGACGTCGTTGTCTCGGAGATTCACTGACGCGTTGCAGGGTGTGCAACGCTCGTTGCGTGGTGCGCAGTAGGAACGGCAGGATGGGGACATGACCTCCGTGCCCTCCGTCCTGGACCTTGCACCCGTCGTTCCCGTCGTCGTCATCGAGGACGCCGCGGATGCCGTACCGCTCGCGCGGGCTCTGGTCGCGGGCGGTCTGCCGGCGATCGAGGTGACGCTGCGGACGCCGGCCGCGCTGGATGCGATCCGGGCGATCGCGGCCGAGGTGCCGGACGCGGTCGTCGGCGCGGGCACGGTCATCTCGGCCGAGGGCGTCGACGCGGCGGTGGTGGCAGGGGCGCGGTTCCTGGTGAGCCCCGGGTGGACCGAGCGGCTGCTGGACGCGATGACGGCGTCGGGCGTGCCGTTTCTGCCCGGGGTCTCGACGACCTCGGAAGTCGTGGCGCTGCTGGAGCGCGGAGTGCGCGAGATGAAGTTCTTCCCCGCCGAGCCCGCGGGCGGCACGGCGTATCTCAAGTCCCTTGCGGGACCGCTGCCTCAGGCCCGCTTCTGCCCGACGGGCGGGATCTCGCTCGCCTCCGCGCCCGCGTATCTGGCGCTGCAGAACGTGGGCTGCGTCGGCGGTACGTGGATGCTGCCGACGGACGCGATGGCGGCCGGGGACTGGGCGCGGGTCGAGACGCTGGCGGCAGAAGCGGCCGAGCTCATTCGCTTCGGTCGGCGTTGACGCGTCTCTTCTCGGGGGTGGCGTTCTCGCTTGCCGGACAGGCGGCACCCCCGGTCGGCAACTGCCGGCCGGGGGCGCCTTCTTGAGCTCACCGTTCGCCGGGGGATGCGTTCTCCGAGGGCCGCGGAGCTTTGGCCCTCTCGTCGGCGGTGAGGCTGCCCAGCAGGGAAAGAGCCTGTTCGGACGGGCTGCCGGGGGCGGCCTGGTAGACGACCAACTGCTGGCCGGGGGCGCTGTTGACGGTCAGCGACTCGTAGTCCAGCGTCAGCTCCCCGACCAAGGGGTGCCGGAAGCGCTTGGTCTCGCGGGTCTTCTGGCGGATGTCGTGGCGGGCCCACAGCCGGCGGAACTCCTCGCTCTTCAGCGACAGTTCGCCGACCGTTTCGATCAGCCGGGCGTCGTCGTGGTCGGCACCCGCTGCCGATCGCAGCGCGGCGACGGTGTTGACCGCCACCCGCTCCCAGTCCGGATAGAACTCCTTCGCGTCCGGCTCGAGGAACACCAGCCGCACCAGGTCCCCGCTGTAGACGTGACCGTCGAACAGGGCCCGGCCCAGGGCGTTGTGGGCCAGCACGGTCACGCAGCGTCCCAGCACCACCGCCGGAGTGCTGTGCCAGCCCTCCATCATGCGCAGCAGGGTCGGACTGACCCGCTCCCGCCGTGTGCCCGGACGGCGTCGGCCGGAGGCCGGGCGCGCCAGCCGGTGCAGATGGGCTGCCGCTTCCTCGTCCAGACCCAGCGTCCGGGCCAGTGCCTCGATCACCTGCGCCGACGGATGCCGTTCGCGGCCCTGCTCCAGGCGCATGTAGTAGTCGGTGCTGACTCCCGCCAGCACCGCGACCTCTTCCCGGCGCAGCCCGGCGACCCGGCGCCGGCCTCCGACCGGCAGCCCGGAATCCTCGGGCCGCACGAGCGCACGGCGGGCACGCAGGAACTGCCCGAGCAGGTTCTCGCTGTCCATGTCCTCGACACTAGATCCGGTGCGAGGGGTACGGAAGCGCGGAAGGTGGGCGCGATACTCCTACGATCGCCGCAGGGATGGCCCGTACTGTCGCCGCAGGGATGGCCCGGCGCGGGCTGCGCGCCGGACCGTACCTCTCAGCGCAGGTGCGATGTGTCGTTCAGCAGACGCAGCGACGCGGTGCCGTCCTTGTAATACGCCACCGCCGAGATCGACGCCGCCGAGAGCTCCATCCGGAACAGGGACTCCGGCGGGGCGCCCAGCGCCAGCCGGACAAAGGTTTTGACCGGTGTGACATGGGTGACCAGCAGGACCGTACGGCCCGCGTAGCGGGCGATCAGCTTGTCGCGGGTCGCCGCCACCCGGCGCGCCACGGTGGCAAAGCTCTCGCCGCCGCCCGTCGGAGCCACCTTCGTGGAGGCGAGCCACGCGTCCAGGTCGTCGGGGTACCGCTCCTGCACCTCCGCGAACGTCAGCCCTTCCCAGGCGCCGAAGTCCGCCTCGCGCAGGCCGTCCTCGATACGGACATCGAGGTTCAGGCGGACCGCGACGGCCTCCGCGGTCTCGCGGCAGCGCTTCAGCGGGGAGCTGACGATGTCCTGGATCGTGCCGCGCGCGGCGAGCGCGGACGCGACGGCCTCCGCCTGGTGGCGGCCGACCGGGGAGAGCGAGGGGTCGGTGCCGCCGCTGCCCGAGAAACGCTTCTCGGGGGTGAGCGGGGTCTCGCCGTGCCGCAGGAGTACGAAGTTGGCGGGGGTGCCGAGGTCGGCGGGCCCCCAGCCGACGCCCGTGGTCTCCTCGGTGGCTTCGGCCGCCGCGGATGCTATTTCGGCCTCGGGCAGGGACGACCGCCCATCGCCCGCCGCAGTCGCGGATCCGGCCTCGGCCAGGGCCGGCCCGGCGGACGGACGGCCCAGCGCCGCCCTCGCCTTCGCCGCGCCCGCCGCCGCGTCGCCCACCACACGCGCCGCCCCGGCATCACGCGTGTCGAGCTCCGCCGTGGAGCGCGACGGCTCCCACTGCTTGCCCTTCTTGCCCGCGTCCATGGCCTCGTTGGCGAGCCGGTCCGCGTGCTTGTTCCGCTCGCGCGGGATCCACTCGTACGTCACCCGGTCCCGCGGAAAGATCCGTCCAGCCTCCGCCGCCAGCGGCTTCATGTCCGGGTGCTTGATCTTCCAGCGGCCCGACATCTGCTCGACGACCAGCTTCGAGTCCATCCGCACCCGGACCGACGCCTCGGGGTCGAGCGCCTTCGCCGCCTTCAGCCCGGCGACGAGGCCCTTGTACTCGGCGACGTTGTTCGTCGCGATGCCGATGTACTCCGCCGCCTCCGCCAGCGTCTCCCCCGTCTTCGGGTCGAGCACGACCGCGCCGTATCCGGCCGGTCCCGGATTCCCCCGGGAACCGCCGTCGGCCTCGACGACGAACTCCCGCAGTCCCGGCACTACAGCCCCGATTCGGAGGTACGGACCAGAATCCGGCGGCAGTTCTCGCAGCGCAGCACCGCGTCGGGAGCCGCCGCGCGGACCTCGTTCACCTCGGTGATGTTCAGCTCCAACTGGCAGCCCTCGCAGCGCCGCTGGTAGAGGCGGGCCGCGCCCACGCCGCCCTGCTGGACGCGCAGCTTCTCGTACAGCTTCAGCAGATCCGCCGGTACCGAGCCCGCCACGACCTCGCGCTCCTTGGTGGCCGACGCGACCTCGGCGTCGATCTTTTCCTGCCCGGCGTCCCGGCGCGCGGTGGCGTCGTCGACCTTGGCCTGCACGGAGGAGACCCGCTCGGTCAGCTCGGCGACCCGCTCCTGCGCGGACTCGCGGCGCTCCATGACCTCGAGGACGACGTCCTCCAGGTCGCCCTGGCGCTTGGCCAGCGAGACGATCTCGTGCTGCAGGTTCTCCAGGTCCTTGGGCGAGGTGACCGCGCCCGAGTCGAGGCGCTGCTGGTCGCGCACGGAGCGCTGGCGCACCTGGTCGACGTCCTGCTCCGCCTTGGTCTGCTCGCGGGCGGTGTCGCTCTCCTCGGTCTGCGCGGCGACCAGCAGGTCGCGCAGCTGTGTGAGGTCCTTGTTGAGCGACTCGATCTCGGCGTGCTCGGGCAGCGACTTGCGCTTGTGGGCAAGCTGCGACAGTCGTACGTCGAGTGCCTGGACGTCGAGAAGTCGGATCTGGTCGGCGGGCGCGGCGTTCAGTTGGGGGCTCCAGAGGAAGAGTGGTGGGAAGTCCAGGGGTCGGTGACCGTGCGCGAGACATGGACCCGAAGGCCCCAGCCGTGCCGGTCGGAAATCTCGTCGAGCTGGGCGGCGGCCTGCTCGCACCAGGGCCATTCGGTGGCCCAGTGGGCGGCGTCGACCAGCCCCAGCGGTGAGTGCTGGGTGGCCTCGGAGGCCGGGTGGTGGCGCAGGTCGGCGGTGAGGAACGCGTCCACGCCCGCGGCGCGTACGACGTCGAAGAGGCTGTCTCCGGAGCCACCGCTGACCGCGACCGTACGCACCACGGCGTCCGGGTCGCCCGCGATGCGGATGCCCTGCGCGGTGGTGGGCAGCCGCTTGGCGGCGCGCGCCGCGAACTCTCGGAGCGTTTCGGGGTGGTCGAGCTCGCAGATCCGGCCGAGGCCGCTCTCGGGTACGAGAGGGCCGGTGACCCGCAGGTCCAGTGCGCCCGCGAGGGCGTCGGAAACACCGGGGTCGGCGGTGTCCGCGTTGGTGTGCGCGACATGCAGCGCGATGTCGTGCTTGATCAGGCCGTGCACGACCCGGCCCTTGAAGTGGGAGGCGGCGACCGTCGTCGTACCGCGCAGATAGAGCGGGTGGTGCGTCACGATCAGCTGGGCGCCGAGCTTGATCGCCTCGTCGGCGATCTGCTGGACCGGGTCGACGGCGAACAGGACGCGGCTGACCTCGGCGTCGGGGTCGCCGCAGACCGTGCCGACGGCGTCCCACTGTTCGGCCCGCTCGGGGGGCCACAGGGCATCGAGCGCGGCGATGACTTCAGACAGACGGGGCACGGAGGAAAGGCTACCTGTCCCCCGCGCCCCGGTGGCCTGGGCTCCTGGGGCGCCCTTCCGGCCGGGGACGCCTGCGCTCCCGGCGCGGCTTCTTGACCAGGCCTCCAGAGCACAGTCGCCCGCTCCTCCTCAGGCGAATCCCGTCATGGACACCCGTATGTGTGAAGTGACGGTTCTTCTGTTGTTCGGCAGGAAGTGCGAAACCTAGCTTCGTCGCCGGAGGTGACCAGTCGATGACAGCCTGTGCCATTGAGACCGCCGCGGAGGACGGAGCCGTGGGGATGACGGGGATCACGGCGAGTACGCGGCTCACGATCACCGCGAACGGCGCATACGCGGCCCGGCTCACCGGGGTCGGTGAGGCCCTGTACCCGGAACGCTGGACGCTGGACGGGCCCGAGCCCTATGCGGTGCCGCTGCCGCTGGACCAGCCCGAGGAACGCGACACCGAGGTGCTGCCGCTGGCCGACGGAAGGGTGCTGATCCGGCGGCGGGTGGCGGGACAGCACGCATTCTCGCTGCTGTATCCGACCGGGCCGGGGACGGGTGAACTGCCGCTCGGCGCCATCGAGTCGGCCGAGCTGACGCTGCTCCCGCCGTCGCCGGACGGCGTGCGCGCGTACGCGCTGGCGCCGGGGGCGACGTCGACCTCGATCTGGCTGGTGGCGGGCGGGACGTTCGGTCCCGAGCACGTCGCCGAGGTGCCGGGGCGCTGTTCCGGCGGGGTGTGGCTGGACCGTACGGGACGGATGCTTGCCCTCGACGGGCAGGTGGACGGCGGCCCGGTGAAGGCGGTGGCGGTCGATCTGGAGCGGGGCGGGGAGGTGACGCCGCTGCTGCAGATCACCGAGGAGAGCGACGACCGGCTGCTGCTGGCCGACGCGGACAGCGGGCTGCTGCTGATCCGCTCCAACGCGGCGGGTCACGACCGGCTGGGCTGGGGGGTGCTGGGGAGTCTGCGGCCGGTGCGCTTTGCGGAGTGCCTGCGGCTCCCGGACTGCGCGGTGACACCGTTCGCGGTGCAGCCGGGCCAGGTACTGATGCCGGAGAGCTGCGCGGTGGCGCTGCGGATCGACGGGGCGGCGGGATGCTGGCTGGGCGTCTGGCGTCCTTCCCAAAAGAGGCTGCGTCAACTGCCGGCGCCGGCCGGGTGGCTGGCGGGGGCGGGGGTGTGGAGCCGCGACGGGGTGCTGCAACTGCCGTACGCGACGCGGGCGGTGTCGTGCGGGGTGGCGAGGATCGACGCGCACACGACGATCACCGATGGGAACGACGTGATCACGGAACCGGCACATGCGGAATGCGCAGGTGGGGAACCGTCGGGGGGTGCCGGGGCTCCCGCTGTGTGCAGGCCGGTTCCTTTGCAGCAGGCGCCTTTCACCGGCCGTGCTGCCCCTGGTTAAACTCTCGGCTTTGCGACACGTAACTCAGCGATCTCAACGGGGGACTTCTCACATGTCTGAGGCTCGAACCGACACCGTCCAGGAGCGGATGCAGGGGGCGACCGAAGCCGGGGGTGCCGGCAGGCACCGGGGTGGTGCGGCCAAGGAGAATGCGGCGACGCAGGCGCACGGCCGCCATCGCCGCCCTGCTCAGTCCGCGGCGGCCTGACCCGACGCCGGGGCTCCGCCCCGGACCCGCCCCCTACGCCCTGCGGGCGTGGGGGGACCCCCGGCGCCTCAATCGCCGGCGTGGCTTGATTTTCGCTTCAGGGCCAGCACCTCCGTCGCCGCGAACGTCTCGTTCTCCGCGCGGCCCGCGTAGTGCGACGTGAGCAGCCCGTCCAGCTCCTCGTAACTGAACGCCTCCTTCGAGGTGTCGAACTTCGCCGCCACTCTCGGCCGTTCGACGATCGCCACCATCCCGCCGTGCACCACCAGCAGCTGGCCGTTCACCCTGGCCGCCGCGGGCGAGGCCAGATAGCCCACCAGCGGGGACACATGCTCCGGTGCCAGCGGGTCGAGACCGCCGTTCGCCGGTTGGGCGAAGCCCGCGAAGACGTCCTCGGTCATCCGGGTCCTGGCGCGCGGGCAGATCACATTGGCGGTGACCCCGTACTTGGCCAGCGCCAGCGCCGTCGAGGTGGTGAGGCCGACGATGCCGCCCTTGGCCGCCGCGTAGTTCGGCTGGCCCGCCGAGCCCGCCAGGAAGGCCTCCGAGGAGGTATTGACGATCCGCCCGTAGACCGGCCCGCCCGCGGCCTTGGAGCGTTCGCGCCAGTGCACGGATGCGAAGTGGGTCGTGTTGAAGTGGCCCTTGAGGTGGACGCGGATGACCGAGTCCCATTCGCTCTCGGTCATCGAAAAGACCATCCGGTCCCTCAGGATGCCCGCGTTGTTGACGAGGATGTCCAGCTTTCCGTAACTGGTGACGGCGAGTTCGACGAGTCCGCGGGCGGACGCGAAGTCGGAGACGTCCCCGTGGTGGGCCACGGCGGAACCGCCCGCCGCGCGGATCTGGGCGGCGACCTCCTCGGCCGGCGTCGCCGACGCCTCCCCCGAGCCGTCGCGGCCCGGCCGTCCGTAGTCGTTGACGACAACGCTCGCGCCCAGGCGGGCGAGTTCCAGCGCTTCGGCGCGCCCGAGGCCACGGCCCGCCCCGGTGACGATCGCGGACAGGCCGTCGAGTGGCAGTGACATCGGAGCCCTTTCAGATCTCGATGCAGGTGCGCAGCGCCTCGCCCGTGCGCATCTGCGCCAGCGCGTCGTTGATCTCGGCGAGCTGCACCCGATGGGTGATCAGCCCTTCGAGGTCGATACGGCCCGCTCGCCACAGCGCGATGGCCCGTTCGTACGACGTGAGCACGTCGCCGCCGCCGTACATGGACGGCAGGATCCGCTTCTCGTCGAAGAACAGCTCGAACATGTTGAGCTGGAGGAAGTCGTCCATGGCGCCCGCGCCGACGATGCACAGGGTGCCGCCGCGCCGGGTCGCCTCGTACGCCGTGCGGGCGGTGGCGGACTTGCCGACGACCTCGAAGACGTAGTCGAAGCCCTCGCCCGCGGTGATGCGCTGCTTGGCGTCGGACAGCTCGTCCGGCGAGACGGCCTCCGTGGCGCCGAACCTCAAGCCGGCCTCGCGCCGGTTCGCGACGGGGTCCACCGCGACGATCTGGGCCGCGCCCTTGAGCCGCGCGCCCTGGATCGCGGAGATGCCGACGCCGCCGCAGCCGATGACGGCGACCGACGAACCGGCGGTCACGTCCGCGGTGTTGATGGCGGCACCGAGGCCCGTGGTCACTCCGCAGCCGATCAGCGCGGCGATGTCGAAGGGCACGTCGTCGGGGATCGGCACGGCGCATCCGGCGTCGACGACGACCTCCTCGGTGAAGGTGCCGGTGCCGGCGAAGCCGAAGACGTCACCGCCGGGGCGTTTGAAGTTGGGGCTCCCCGCGTTCATGAAACCGGCCAGACAGAGCTCGGTCTGGCCGCGCTTGCAGGCGGGACAGACGCGGCAGGCGGGCAGCCAGCACAGCAGCACCCGGTCGCCCTGCTTGAGGGTGCTCACGCCGTCGCCGACGTCGACGATCTCACCGGCGCCCTCGTGTCCGGGGACGAAGGGCGCGGGCTGCGGCAGCACGCCGTTCATCGCCGAGATGTCGGAGTGGCACAGCCCGGTGGACCGGACCCGGATCTTCACCTTCCCCGGGCCGAAGCCCACCGCCTCCACATCGTCGAGGACTTCGAGCTTGTCCTGCCCTATCTCGTGCAGTACGGCTGCGCGCATGGTGCGGCTCCAATCACGAATGTTCGACGATGGTGTCGGCGAGCACCGGTGCGTCGTCCCGCTCGACCGCGGTGACCGACACCTGGACCTTGCTGCCCAGCTGCCACATCCGGATGCGCAGGGTCTCGCCGGGGAAGACCACGCCGGCGAAGCGTGTGGTGTACGAGCGGACCCGGCCGACGTCCCCGCCGAGCACCGTGTCGACGACCGCCTTGAGCGTCATTCCGTACGAGCAGAGCCCGTGCAGGATGGGCCGGTCGAAGCCCGCGCGCGCGGCGAACTCCGGGTCCGCGTGCAGCGGGTTGTAGTCGCCGGAGAGCCGGTAGAGCAGCGCCTGGTCCTCGCGGACACCCTTCTCGATCGTCTTGTCGGGCTCGCGCGAGGGGAGCTCGAGGCGCGAGGAGGGGCCGCGCTCGCCGCCGAAGCCGCCTTCTCCGCGTACGAAGATCTGGGCGTCGCTCGTCCACAGCGGGCCTTCGTCGTCGGCGGCCTCGGTGCGCAGGACGAGGATCGCGGCCTTGCCCTTGTCGTAGACGGCGGCGACGCGCGAGGTGGAGACCGCCGTGCCGCTGACCGGGATGGGACGGTGCAGCTCGATCGTCTGTCCGCCGTGCAGTACGGCCGCGAGGTCGATGTCCAGGCCGGGGCCGAAGAGCCCGCCGACCACGCCGTGGCCCGCGCCGGCGACGGTGGCGAAGCTCGGCAGCACATGCAGCTTCGACTCGAACGTGTAGCGCAGCTCGTCGGGGTCCGTTGCGGGGACACCCGCGCCGAGGCCGAGGTGGTAGAGCTGGACGTCCCTGTGGCCCCAGTGGATCTCGGTGCTGCGGGCTTCGGCCGCGACGGCTTTGGCGGCATCAATGGGCATGTGGAAGCTGCTCCTTGATGAGGGGAAGACCTCGGCGCGGCCGTCCGCACCGTCGGCCGCACCGAGGTCGTACGGGACCGGCCCGGGCGCCCCGTTCTAGAACGCGTTCTAGGGTCGGTTGGCCCCTATGTATAACGCAGCCCCCAGCACTTGTGAAGACTACTGACGGCATGTCAGAAGTGGCGGCCGACTGTCCCGGGCGCCCGGGACATTTGTCACTGCCGAGTCCGTACATGCGCATCTGCCGGGGGCCCGGCCCCGCTCCGTAGCGTGATCCACATGACGCAGACGCATCCTCGGACACCGGACACCGCGGGGGCGGTGAGCTTCACCGGAGCGGCCAAGGCCTTCGGCGACGTACACGCCGTCGACGGCATCGACCTTGCCATCCGGCGCGGTGAGACGGTCGCCCTACTCGGCCGCAACGGTGCGGGCAAGTCCACCGCCATCAGCCTGATGCTCGGCCTGAACGAGCCCGACGCCGGCCGGGTCGAGATCCTCGGCGTCGCACCGGAGCAGGCGGTCGTCGCCGGCCGCGTCGGCGCGATGCTCCAGGACGGCCGGCCGATCCCGCGGGTGACCGTGCGCGAACTGGTCACCTTCGTGGCCCGCGCCTATCCGCGGCCGCTGCCGGTCGCCGAGGCGCTCGCTCTTGCCGGGCTCAGCGAGCTCGCGGACCGCCGCGCCGACCGGCTCTCCGGCGGCCAGATCCAGCGCGTACGTTTCGCCGTCGCGCTGGCCGGCAACCCGGAGCTGATCATCCTCGACGAGCCGACCGCGGCACTGGACGTCGAAGCACGACACGCCTTCTGGACGTCCATGCGCGGCTATGCGGCGCGCGGCAACACCGTGCTCTTCTCCACCCACTATCTGGAGGAGGCCGACGACAACGCCGACCGGATCGTCGTCATCGACCACGGCCGGGTCGTCGCCGACGGCACCAGCGACCAGCTCAAGCGCTCGGTCGGCGGCAATCTCGTCTCCTTCGACCTGGCCGGACGGGGCACCGAAGGGCTGACCCTGCTCCCCGGCGTCGTATCGGTGGAGATACGCGGGGACCGTGCCCGGCTGCGTACGGACGACTCGGACGCGACCGTCGTCGCGCTCGCAGGTCTGGGCGCGATCCGCCGCCTCGAAGTCGCACCCGTCTCCCTCGAAGACGCCTTCCTCACCCTGACCGCCACGCCCGAACTGGAGACCGTGCGATGATCCTCGCCTACGTCAAGCTGGAAGTCCGCCGCACGCTGCGCGACACCGGATTCGTGGTCTTCGGCATCGGAATGCCGGTGCTGATGTATCTGCTCTTCACCAACATCGGCAACGACGCCTCCGACTGGAAGACGGCCTCCATGGTCGGCATGGCGGCATACGGTGCGCTCGGCGCGGCCCTGTCCACCGGCACCGGTGTCGCCGAGGACAAGTCGCTCGGGTGACTGCGCCAGTTGAGGATCACCCCGATGAGACCGCGCCAGATCGTCGCCGGGCGTGCGATCACCGGCTCGGTGGTGGTCCTGCCCTCCATCGTGGCCGTCCTCGCCGCCGGCGCGATCGTCAACGGCGTCCGCCTGGACGCCTGGCAGTGGGCGGCCCTCGCCGTCGCGCTCTGGCTCGGCGCGCTCCCTTTCACCTTCCTCGGCATCGGCAACGGCTACCGGCTCTCCGCCCAGACCACCGGCGTCGTGAACGTCGCCTGCAACGTCGGGCTCGGGGTCGTCGGCGGCCTGTGGTTCCCGGTCCAGTTGTTCCCCGGCTGGCTGCGCGCCCTGTCCGAGTACACCCCCACCAACCGGTTCGCCGAGCTGGGCCGCGCCATGACCGACGGCAACGCCCCCGCGCTCACCACCGTGGCCGTGCTGATCGCCTGGGCCCTGCTGTTCGGTTCGTACGCGGGGGTCTCGTACCGTCGGTCCGCGAGGACGGCGTGACAGGAGCGACCATGTGCAGGAAGAAGTGGGACTGGCGGAGCCAGGCGTACACCGAGCGCATGGCGGCCTGCAAGGCCGAGTGGCCGGCTCGGCGGGACGCCTGGCGCGACGGGAAGACGCGGCGTAAGGACGCCCCCGAAGAAGGGGTTCCGCCCAACGGCTTCGCCATGCTGCCGTGGCTGCTGATGGGCATGGGAGCCTTCTCCAACCTTCTCCAGGGCAAGACCCCGAACCCCTGGATCGGCGGCCTTGGTCTGCTCGCCTTCAACTCCCTCTACATCTCGGTGGTGTTCCGCGCCTTCGTCAAGGAGGCGAGGGAGGCACCCTCCACCCGATGGATGCTTGTCGCCATGGCCTGTGTCACCTCCTTCCTCGCCATCGCCTACGGCGGCGAGTGGCTGCTCTTCTTCCCGCTGCTCGGCCTGGCCGTCGGCTCGGTCCTGCGGGGACGCAGGCTTCCCCAGGTGGTCTTCCCGCTCTGCCTCGCCGCCGGGGGCATCGCCGCCTGGCGCGACGGATGGGGCGCGGTCAACGTCGCGTACGGCACCTTCATCTCCTCGATGGTCACCGCGGCCGTTCTCGCCCTCTCCGAGACGGTCAGGGAACTGCGGGCGACGAAGGAGGAGTTGGCCCGTACCGCCGTCGAGAAGGAACGGCTGCGCTTCTCGCGCGATCTGCACGACCTGCTCGGCCACACGCTGTCGGTGATCGTGGTCAAGTCGGAGGCCGCCCGCAGGCTGGCTCCACGGGATCTGGACGCCGCGATCGTCCAGATCACCGACATCGAGTCCGTCGGCCGCCAGGCGCTGACCGAGATACGCGAGGCGGTGACGGGCTACCGCGAAGGCAGCCTGGCCACCGAGCTCGACCGGGCTCGCGACATCCTCACGACGGTCGGCATCGAGCCGGTCGTACGGCAGTCGGGGCCGCCACTGGAGCCCCAGACCGAGGCGCTGCTGAGCTGGGTGGTCCGCGAGTCCGTCACCAACGCCGTGCGCCACTCCAAGGCGTCGCGCTGCGAGATCGAGGTCACCGGGACCCCCGGCCGGGTCCGCCTGGTGATCATGGATGATGGCCGGGGCGTTGGCTCGGGCACGCCCGGCAGCGGGCTGAAGGGTCTGCGCGAACGGGTCGCGGCGGCAGGCGGCTCCCTGGAGGCGGGCCCATCCCCGCGCGGCGGTTTCCGGGTCCGGGCCGAACTCCCCGTGGATGCCCGGCAGGGACGCGGAGCAGAACCGGCACACGCCGAATGAGCTGGTCGGACGTACTCTTACGCCGTGGAAGAGATGCCCCGGGACCACCGGCCCGCCAAGTCCGTACGGGTCCTCCTCGCCGAGGATCAGGGCATGATGCGCGGCGCGCTCGCCCTCCTTCTCGGCCTTGAGGAGGACATCGAGGTCGTCGCCCAGGTCGGCCGGGGCGACGCCATCGTCGACGCCGCGCTCACCTCGCGGCCCGATGTGGCCCTGCTGGACATCGAGTTGCCCGGATGCAGCGGTCTCGACGCGGCCGCGCAGCTGCGGGACGAGGTGCCCGACTGCCGGGTGCTGATCCTCACCACCTTCGGACGGCCCGGCTATCTGCGGCGGGCGATGGAAGCCGGGGCCGCGGGGTTCCTCGTCAAGGACGGACCCGTCGAGGAGCTGGCCGAGGCGATCCGGCGGGTGCTGACCGGGGAGACCGTGATCGATCCGGCGCTCGCCGCGGCCGCGTTGAGCGCGGGGCCGAGTCCGCTGACCGCGCGGGAGCGAGATGTACTGAACGCCGCGGTGGACGGGGCGACCGTCTCCGACATAGCGGGGACACTGCATCTGTCCGAGTCCACCGTACGGAACTATCTCTCGTCCGCGATCGGCAAGACGGGCACCCGCAACCGTATGGAGGCGGTCCGGGCGGCACGTCAGCAGGGCTGGCTGTGACGGCGACGCGCCGCCGACCCCCTCGCTGCCCGGCTCAGTGCCGGGAGACGACCTTGCCCTCCTTGTCGTAGACCGTCATGTGCAGCGCGCCCGCCTTCTCGGGCATGGCCAGCGCATAGAACTTCTCCGCGACTCCCGGAACGGAGATGAGCCTGGGCCTCACTTTGGCCTGCTTGCCCCAGCCGATCTCCACCGCGCCGTAATCGCTGCCGATCGAACCGACCCACACTCCGATGTGCTTGCCGCGAATGGAGTATGCACCGCCGCCAACGCTGCCCTTGGAGCTGCTGCCCTCAGGACTGGCGGAGGACGATGCGAACATATGCCGCTCGCCACCCTCCACGTAGGAGGAGGCGTACCACATGGTGCCGAGGTGCAGGTCGGAGGCCCGAGGCGAACCGAGCTCCACCTTCTTGGCCGCAATGGACCACCCCCGTGGCACGTCCCCGCGTTCCTCCGCGAGCTGGATCTGCCGCAGCGACTCCTCCTTGGTGCGCGGCGCCCCGTACACCGTGACCTCCGCCTTCCGCACCGCCCCGTCCGGATACTTCAGCGTCCCCAACGTCACCGTCACCGGCGTCAGCAAGCCAGGAACGGCCGGCCGAGCCGCCACTTTGTCCGCGCTCCTGATCTTCTCGCCGTCCGTCGCCACCGCCACCGCGAAGCCGCCCGCCGGCAGCAGCACGGCCAGTGATGCCAGCGCTGCCACTCCGGCCCGGCGGCGCGCCCTGCGACGGCGGCCCCCGGCCATCACCGCCGCAGTGGGCAGGGGCCCGATCCATACGCTGTCCGCCGCCTCCGCCAGCGCCACACCCAGCTCCATCTCCAACGCGCTCTGCCGCTCTTCTTCCATCACCAGGTCCCTCGGCTTCCGACTGCGTTCGCCAGCGCGGGTATGGCGCGCAACTTCGCGATCCCTCTGGCCGCATTGCTCTTCACGGCACCCACGGAGCACCCCATGCACTCCGCCGCCTGTACCTCGCTCAGGTCCTCCCAGTAGCGCAGGACCACCGCCTCGCGCTGACGCGGCGGCAGTTGGACCAGTGCGCGCAGCAGCGCCGCCCGGTCGTCGGCCTGTGCGATCCGGTCACCGCGCTCGGGCAGATCGGTGCCGATTCCGGTGTCGTCGGTCGCCGACAGGTACTCCTTGAGGCGCTTGCGGTGCTTGCGGGCATGGGCGTTGACCATGACCCGTCTGACATAGGCGTCCCGGTCGTCGGCCGCGCTCACCTTGCGCCAGGCCACATAGACCCGCTCCAGCGACGACTGGACCAAGTCCTCCGCCGCGTGCTGCTCCCCCGTCAACAGATAGGCCGTGCGCAGCAGTTTGGGCCATCGAACGGCCGCGAATTGCTGGAACTCCTCGTCCAGCGTCTGCTTCTCCCCCATGGGCACCTCCTCACACACTGGAGTCCCCGAGGGATCGAAACCGTTGCCTCTCCCCGCAGCGCCTCACCCCGCCGCGAGGCCTCACCCCGCCGAAGTGCCCTGCGCGGATTCCTTCGCGGCAGCGGCGCCGGGCAGCCACAGCAGCATCAGCACCGCCGCCGCCAGCAGCACCCCCGCCCCCGTGCGGAACGCCAGCGCGTAACCGGCCGTCAGCGCCTGCGGATCGGTGCCGCCCGCAGTGCGGGCCGCCGCGACCGTGGAGAGGACGGCCAGACCCAGCGCACCGCCCATCGTGCGGGAGGTGTTGATCAGTCCCGAGACCAGGCCCGCCTCGCCCGGTGCCGCGCCCCCGGTGGCCAGGGCCGCGAGCGGAGTCGCGGCGAGGCCGACGCCCACCATCATCAGGATGCCGGGGCCGAGGATCGAGGCGGAATAGCTGCCGTCCGCGGTCATCGTGGACTGCCAGCCGAAGCCGGTCGCGGCGACCAGCGCCCCGATGACCGCTATGGTCCTGCCACCGGCCCGCACCATCAGGCGGGGCGCGAGCTTCGAGCCGACGATGACGCCGGCCGAGCTGGGGATGAGCGCCAGGCCCGCCTGCAGCGGGGTGTAGCCCAGCACGTTCTGCGCGTACACCGTCATGAAGAACCACATGGCGAAGGACGCCGAACCGCACACCAGCATGGCCACGTTCGCCGCGGAAACCGACCGCGACCGGAACACCCGCAGCGGCATCAGCGGCACCCCGGTCCGCGCCTCCACGGCCACGAACGCCCCGAGCACGGCGAGCCCGCCGAACAGCGGCAGCAGCGTGGCGGGCGCGGCCCAGCCCGCCTGTTCGGTCTGCACGATGCCGTATGCGACCGTCGCGAGGCCGCCCGTGACAAGCACCGCCCCCGGCAGGTCGAGCCTGCGGCCTCCCGCACGGCCTTCGGCGTGCGAGGTACCCCCACCCGTGAGCCAGACGGCCGCAGCCGCCATCACCAGCACGCCGACCGGCACATTGATCAGGAACACCCAGCGCCAGGACAGCAGATCGGTGAGGGCACCGCCGACGAGTCCGCCGGCCGCGCCGCCCGCCGCGCCCACCGCCGTCCAGGTGCCGATCGCCCGGGTCCGCGCCGGCCCCGGCGGCGCGGCCGCCGTCACGATGGTGAGGGTCGCCGGCGCGAGCACCGCCGCGCCGAGCCCCTGGACGGCCCGCGCGGCGAGCAGCTGCCAGCCCTCCTGGGCGAGCCCGCCCGCGACGGACGCGGCGGTGAAGAGCCCGAGCCCCACGAGAAACATCCGCTTGCGGCCGAAGATGTCCGCGGCCCGCCCGCCGAGCAGCATGAACCCGGCGAACGCGATGGAGTACGCGTTGAGGACCCACTGCAGGCCCGTCGTGGTCAGCCCGAGGTCCGCGCGCATCGATGGCAGCGCCACATTGACCACGGACACGTCGAGCACAACCAGGAACTGCCCCGCGCACGCGGCAAGGATCACCGCCCAGGTACGGGCGGGCCGGGCGGTGGTTGTCGGGATGAGGGGCCGGCGGGCGTCTGAGCGGGCTTGGACCATGGGCGTCATGGTCGCAGCCGCCCAGCAGTCCGTACATCAGGAATTCGACGTACGAGACGGAAGCCCGGAGACCTAGGTCCTAGGACCGCCGCAGCAGGGTGACCACTGCCGCCCCTCCGAGCCCGATGTTGTGCGCGAGCCCCACCCGCGCGCCTGTCACCTGCCGCGGGCCCGCCTCGCCCCTCAACTGCCGTACCAGTTCGGCCGTCTGTGCAAGACCGGTCGCGCCCAGCGGATGCCCCTTGGAGATCAGGCCGCCCGAGGGGTTGACCACCCACCGGCCGCCGTAGGTCGTGGCACCGGACTCGACGAGTTTGCCGGACTCGCCGTCGTCGCACATGCCCAGGGCCTCGTAGGTGAGGAGCTCGTTGATGGAGAAGCAGTCGTGCAGCTCGACGACGTCGACGTCCTCGATGCCGAGCCCGGACTTCTCGTACACGGCCCGTGCCGCCGCCCGCGACATCGGCTTTCCCACGACGTCGATGCACGAACCGGAGGCGAAGGACTCCTCGGTGTCGGTGGTCATGGCCTGGGCGGCGATCTCCACGGCCCGCCCGTGCAGCCCGTGCCGGACGAGGAAGCGTTCGGAGACGACGACGGCGGCGGCCGAGCCGTCCGATGTGGGCGAGCACTGGAGCTTGGTCAGCGGCCGGTGGATCGTCTTGGCGGCCAGGATCTCGTCGACCGAGTAGACGTCCTGGAACTGGGCGTCGGGATTGTTCGCCGAGTGCCGGTGGTTCTTCGCGCCGACGGCGGCGAGCTGCGCCTCGGTCGTCCCGTACCGCTCCATGTGCTCGCGGGCGGCGTTGCCGAAGATCTGTGCGGTGGGCGGACTCATCTCGAAGCCGTGCGCAGCCGCCATCACTCCGTAGTGCCGGGCGACGGGCGACGTCGTGAAGTCTCCCCCGTCGGAGCTCGCGCCCAGCGCCCCGCGGGTCATCTTCTCGAAGCCCAGCGCCAGTACGCAGTCGCTGATACCGCCCTCGACGAACTGCCGCGCCATCATCAGCGCCGTCGAGCCCGTCGCGCAGTTGTTGTTGACGTTGTAGACGGGCACGCCGGTCAGGCCCAGTTCGTACACGGCCCGCTGGCCCGCCGTCGAGGCCTGGAAGCAGTAGCCGACGGGCACCTGCTCGACGAGGTCGTACGAGATCCCCGCGTCGGCCAGCGCCTGTGTCCCCGCCTCCCTCGCCATGTCCCAGTACTGCCAGTCGCGGGTCTCCGGCTTCTCGAACTTCGTCGTACCGACGCCGACGATGTACGCCTTCATGATGCCGCCCCTCTGCCAATACCTGACGATACGTCAGATACTGGCAGGGGTGGACCGCCGACGGAAGGCCGCGCGCGCCGCCAGACCCCCGCCGGGCCCCGCCAGACCCCGTCAGACCCTCGGCCGGATCACGGCAGGGGCTGGAAGGGGACTCCAAGGCCGCACTCCGGGAGTTCTGGGACTCCCCGGAGTACCAGCCGCTGAAGGAGATTCGCCGCAGGTACTCGACGGTCAAGGTGGTGGCCGGCGAAAGCGTCTGACGGCGCGCTCCAGGAAGGGCGCTCGCTCCGGGAGGCGCGCGCCCCTCCCGGACACGGCGCCCCACCCAGGGGGACGGAGCTGCTCAGTCTCTCGGCAGCCCGAGAATCCGTTCCGCGACGACACCGCGGCAGCGCAGGCCCCGCCGCCGTGCCTGCGCGAGCGACACCGCGGAGTCCACGGAAACCCTGCGGGCGGCTGGCAGAACGCACGGGCTCTCAGTCGGCTCGGCGCGCGGGCCACGCCGCATCCGCTGGCTCGACCTGGACGACCGCACCGGCCTCCGCCCACCTCGCTCCTGCGACCTGGAGGTCACTCCGTACTTGTTCGCGGAGATCCGTCGCACCGGGCAACGTATGTCCGGATCACCTTGCGAAACGTTGCCCCGTTCCGCTGCCGAACGGAGAACGTCCGATCGCACCAGCCGCGGCTACGGCCTCGGCGAAATAGTCCGGTGCCTCCATCGGTACGAAATGTCCGATCCCGTCCAGGTGCCGAAGCTGGAGGTCCGCGAAGTACTGGTCGAGCTGGTCAGACCAGGCTGGCGGAAACAGCGGATCACGGTCCGGCCAGAGCACCGTGGTCGGTACGGCGATCCGCTCCGCGGGCGGCGGCGGTCGCTCGGCCACTGCCCGAGCCAACGCGCCGACGTTGGCTCGATACCAGCCGAGCAGGGCAGCAGCCCTACCCGGCTGGGAGTACACCGAGACCAGGTGGTCGAGGTGTCCGTCGGGCGGCGCGAACCCCGGGCCGGCCCAGTGGGTCCAGAAGTGCCGCAGGAACACACGCATCGCATCCGGCCGGCCGTCCAACAGTTCCACCGCGATCGGGAGCTGGTTGAACGACAGGTACCAGAATTCTGGCGCCGCCTGCGGGCCGAGGATCCGCTCACCCATGCCCGGCAGCGGCGGCGTCAGCACCAGGGCGCGGACTAGATCCGGTCGCAGCCGGGCGATCGCGACCGCGATCCGGCTACCGATATCGTGTCCGGCGACCACCGGCCGGTCCAGGCCCAGCTCTTCGATCAGGCCAACCACGCTGCGTGCCTGCCCGTCAGCGCCGTACGACGTCGGATCGCCGGATCGCCAGTCCGAACCGCCGAACCCACGCAGGTCCGGCACCACGACGTCCATCGCCGGCAATTGGGCGACGACCCCGCGGTACTCGCTGCGGTCCCCCGGCCACCCATGCAGCAACACCGCAGCGACCCCACTACCGACGCGGTCGTAGCAGAGCCGGAATCCATCGATGGCGCTCGTCCAACTCACCCGACCCAGGGTAGGCGGCGCAACGCCAAAGACCAGTGGCGGACTGGCAGCTTCGCAGCGCCAGCGCACGGACCCGCCACAGCCGCGCAGCCGGGAAACCGCAAGGCAAGTCCGGACAACCACGATCCATGACGTCCACACCGACCTTGCGAATCACTGGTCGGCGCGTTGGCCATCCGCACGGTTGGACTGGACGTGACAGATCGCCGCGGGAGCCGCCCCTTCCTCTCACCCGTTCAGGTCCGAGCAATGGCAAGGGGACATACACCCCCTTAGCGTTACAAACCACATGATCGATCCGCTACAGATCGCGGATCGCCCCCTAACAGGAGGTCTGGAGTTGAAGCGCTCCATAGTTCTTGCTCTGGCAAGCGTCCCGATGATGCTCGCAACCGGCATGGCGTCCACGGCCCACGCGGCCGACGACCCGGAGGGATCCGACAAGGGCGGCAGCAAGGTGACCGCCACAACCTACGTCGGCGACCCCGTCGACCTCGTTCCGAACGAAAATGCGACCGCGACGGTCCAGTGCCCGGAGGACGAGACCGCGGTTGGCGGCGGCGGCATCACCAACGCCACCGACGCCGTCACTGCCTACCTCACGGACTCTTACCCCATTGACGCCAACGGCGACCCCGCCGCCGAGGGAACCAGCGCGACCGGCTGGGCCGTCTCGGCGACGTATTCCGAGCCCGACGCCAGCCTGACGGCGTACGTCGTCTGCCTGGACAAGAAGCGGGACTGACTCAGCACTGCGGAGGGCGTGCCCAGCACGCCCTCCGCACAGTGTGACGCCGGATCAGGCCCCTCAGAGGCCACCCACGGCTGCGGCCGTGACGAATGCCGCGAAGGCGGCGGGGGTGACGGCGAAGGCGGGGCCGTCGGGGTTCTTGGAGTCGCGCACGGCGATACGGCAGGGCTGGGTGGCGACCTCGATGCACTGGCCGCCGGTGTCTCCGCTGTACGAGGACTTGCGCCAGACGGCGGCGCCGAGCGGGGCGCATTCGATGCAGTCGCCGCCGGTGTCGGAGCTGTGCGACGACTTACGCCACCGCGCGCCCGTCAAATCCTGGTTCGTGGCCATAACGCTCCTCCATTACGCGGGCGATCAGTGCCGCCGAATCCTCCACGGAGAGCGCGGCGGCCTGCAAGTGATCGTAACGGAGCGAACCTTCCCTGAAAGCTTGCGGATTGGCCGTCATATGGCCCTGGACGAAGTCCTCGGTATAGACGAGATCGGGGTCGTCCTCGAACCGCAGGAGGTTGAACGTACCCGGCAGCCCCCATGGGCGCCCGCCTCAAAGGGCAGGATCTGCACCTTCACCCACTCGCGCCCGCGCAGACCCAACAAGTGGGCGAGTTGATTCCGCATGACGTCCCGGCCGCCGATCTCCTGATGCAAAACGGCCTCGCTCAGCACCACCCAGCTCAACGGCGGATTCTCGCGCTCCAGGATGCGCTGTCGCTCCATCCGGGCGGCCACCCTGGCATCGAGGCCATGGTCGGTCCGTACGCTCAGCACCGCCCTCGCATACCCCTCCGTCTGCAACAGCCCGTACACCAACTGCGGCTGAAACGTGGAGATGTACGCCGCCCGCGCCTCCATCTCCGCATACGCCTGGAACCAGCTCGGCAACTGACTCCGCAGCACCAGCCCCACCAACCGTGAGAACACCCCGCCCGTCCCCAGCGCCGCGTCCACCCGTTCCGAGAAATCCCTCGTCGGCACCTTCCTCGCCGTCTCGATCTGGCCGATCAGCGACGCCGTACAGAAGACACAGCCGCCGAGCTCGCCCTGCTTCAGCCCGGCTTCCTCTCTCAGGCGGCGCAATTCGGAGCCGTAGTAGTCCAGCGGCGATGCGCTGGGATCGAGGTCGCGGATATTGACCACGCGGGCGGTCACCCCCAAGCTCACGCCTCGCGGCGTTCGTTTCCGTTCGTAGCCGAGCGTAACCACTCCACCGCACGCTGGTGACATGAATCACGCAACTGACTGCTCACCAGCGGCAATTAGCGACTGCTACCGCACGGGCTTCACCCTCGGTGAGCACTCTGCGCGCCATCTCCGCCGCATCCTGCGGACGTTCCTGACCCGCTGGGAGATGTCCGCGCTGACCGACGCCGCCGAGCTGGCGCTGACCGAGCTGGTCGCCAATGTCGTACAGCATGTGCCCGGCAGGCGCTGCACGCTGCTCATCCTGCGACGGCCGGACGGGCTGCGGGTCGAGGTCGCGGACGAGCACCCGCACTGCCCGCGCCCGGTGCGCCCCGAGTGCGGAGGCGACGAGCTCGACGAGGGCGGGCGGGGGCTGCTCCTCGTCGAGGCCGTGACCGACCGCTGGGGCACGGTGCCACTGCCAGGAGGCAAGACGATGTGGTTCGAGTGCGACGTGTGAGGCACGATGGCGGCCGGACACCCCGTACGACCAGGAGGAACCATGGGCGCCGCCCCCAAGCCGGAGACCCTCGCCGCCTTCGAGGCCGCCAAGGGCTTCATGCCCGTACGGGAGGGCCTTGCCCTGTACGCGGCAGCGGCCGAGGCGGGCGCGCTCGGTCTGCCCCTGCTGGAGGTGGGTACGTACTGCGGGCGGTCGACGATCCTGCTCGCCGACGCCGCCCGTGAGGCGGGCACGACGGCCGTCACGGTCGACCACCACCGGGGCAGCGAGGAGCAGCAGCCGGGCTGGGACTACCACGACCCGGAGACCGTGGACCCCGAGATCGGCCACATGGACACGCTGCCCACCTTCCGCCGCACCCTGCACAGGGCCGGCCTGGAGGAGCACGTCATCGCGATCGTCGGCCGCTCCCCGCAGGTGGCGCGGGTCTGGGGCACTCCGCTCGGCCTGGTCTTCATCGACGGCGGCCACACCGACGAGCACGCGGGCGGCGACTACGAGGGCTGGGCGCCGCATGTCGCCGACGGCGGCCTCCTCGTCATCCACGACGTCTTCCCCGACCCGGTCGACGAGTGGACCGGCCAGGCCCCGTACCGCGTCTACCTCCGGGCACTCGCGTCCGGCGCGTTCACCGAGGTCTCAGTGACGGACTCGCTGCGCGTCCTGCGTCGTACCGGGCCGGGGATCTGAGCTGCCGGGCAAGCGGTGCCGGGGAAGTTCGGGTGGGAGAAGGAGGGGGTCGAAGGAGGGGGTCGAAGGCCGAGTCCGGCAAGGCGGAGGAAGGAGCCCACGCGGAGCGTAGGCGACTTACGACAACGCAGCCAGGCGACAGCCATCGGCGCGCGACGCCGCCCGAACTTCTTCGGGACCGCTTAGCATCGCGAGGGTGTCGTACGACGAGAACCAGCCTCCCGCCCGCCCGCGCCGCCCAGGACGCGGCAATCTCACCATCGCGGTCGCCGCGCTGGTGCCGACCGCCCTGGCGGGCTGGCTGGTCTGGCAGTCGATGAACGGCCCCGAGAAGAACGAGCCGCCGAAGGTGCTGCCCCTGCCGAGCGGACAGACCACCGCGGGTAAGCCGGGCCCGGGGGCCTCCTCGCACACCGACTCGGCCTCACCCTCCGCCTCGCCCTCACCGTCACCCACTCAGGGGTCGAAACGACCGGACGCGAAGGGCAGCGCGTCGGGTCCGCTCTCGGGCAAGGTCGTGGTCGTCGACCCCGGGCACAATCCCGGCAATTTTCGCCATTCCGCAGAAATCAATAGACTCGTCGACATCGGCACGAACCGCAAGGAATGCGACACCACGGGCACGTCCACCAACGACGGTTACACCGAAGCCGAATTCACCCGCGATGTTTCACAACGTCTTCGCACACTGCTCGAAAAGCAGGGCGCAACGGTCGAATTCACTCATGACAACGATCGCCCGTTCGGTCCCTGCGTCGACGAACGGGCCAGGATCGGCAACAAGGCCAAGGCCGACGCGGTCATCTCCATCCACGCCGACGGAGCCGGCATCGGCGACCGCGGCTTCCATGTCATCCTCCCGGCCCTGGTCAACGCGGGTGCGGCGGACACCACAGAGATTGTCGGCCCCTCGCGCGAACTCGGCGAGCGCATCGCCGGCAGGTTCGTACGCGCCACGGGCAGCGCCCCCTCCAACTATGTGGGCGACGGCACCGGGTTGGACGTACGCAAGGATCTGGGCGGCCTGAATCTGTCCACCGTGCCCAAGGTGTTCATCGAATGCGGCAATATGCGTGACCCGAAGGACGCGGCCCTGCTGAAAAGTTCGGCCTGGCGCCAGCAGGCCGCGCTTGGAATGGCGGAAGGCATCGCCGGTTACCTCAAGGGCTAACTGCGATACCCGGCAGACGGCCGGATCGGGCAGACGATAGATTCACCTCTACGATGGGGAGTCACCCCCGAGCTCCGCGCCGTGCACACCGCCCGCAACGGCGGCAGCGACGACCGCCCCGATGAGACGACCTACGAAGGACTTTTACGTGAACATCCGCTCCCTCACTCGAGGCGACGGCGTGGTGATCGGAGCAGCGGTGTTGCTGTTCATCGCCTCGTTCCTCGACACGTTCGACTGCTCCGGCAGCAACTGTGGCGACGTGCCGAACGCCTGGGACAACGGCTCGCTGCTCCTGGGCGTCTACCTGGCCGGCATCATCGGCGCGGCTCTGATCGTCGTCGCGCGTGCGCTGCCGCAGCCGCCGAAGGTGATCGGCCTCGACCTCGGCCAGGTCGGCGTCGCCTTCACCGTCTTCACCGCGTGGAGCTCGCTCGGCGCCATCTTCGACCCGGCCGGGTCCCTGGACCTCGGCAGCAGCGTCGACGCGGGCACCGGCCTCATCCTCGGCTTCATCGCCGCGCTCGTCCTCGCGGCCGGCGCGGTCTCCTCCCTGATCGTGCCCGCCCTCAAGGCCCCGCTGATCGGCGCCCCGAGGCCGGCCGCCAGCCCGTACGGCGCCCAGCCCGGCGCCCCCGGTGGCTACGGCTACCCGGGCGCCCAGCAGCAGCCCTACGGTGCGCAACCGGGTCAGCCGCAGCCCGGTCAGCCCCACCCGTACGGCGCCCAGCAGCAGCCCGGTCAGCAGCAGCCTGCTCCGGCCGGGCCGCAGCAGGCCGGCGCCACGGCCGACTTCACGCCGTTCTGGTTCGCGGTGCCGGTGGCCCGTCCGCTGTACGGCGAGGACGGTTCGCCGGCCCCGATCGCCGAACTCGCACCCGGCACCTGGTACCTGGCGGTCGAGCAGCGCGGCCCCGGCCTGGTGGCCCAGACGCAGGACGGCCGTCGTGGCGTGCTGCAGGACACCAGCGGCATCCAGCGCGGCTGATACGTACAGCGCCACAGTGCGGCCCCTCGCCCTTCCGGGTGGGGGGCCGTTGGCGTACCCTGACGCACCGTCAGAAATACGGGACCGGAGGGGAGCCGGCATGCGACTCGGACTCGCGCTCGGCTACTGGGGCCGCGGCCCCGACCCCGGCCATCTCGAACTCGCCCGCGAGGCCGAGCGCCTCGGCTACGACTCCGTGTGGACGGCGGAGGCCTGGGGCTCCGACGCCTTCACCCCGCTCACCTGGATCGCGGCGCACACCAGCCGGATCCGCCTGGGCACGGCCGTGGCGCAGATGGCCGCCCGTACGCCCACCGCCACCGCCATGCACGCGCTCACCCTGGATCATCTCTCCGGCGGCCGGATGATGCTGGGGCTCGGGCTTTCGGGACCGCAGGTGGTGGAGGGCTGGTACGGCCGCCCGTTCCCCAAGAGCCCGCTGACCGCCACGCGCGAATACGTCGACGTGATCCGCCAAGTTCTCCGGCGCGAGGCCCCGGTTGAGCTGGCGGGCCGCTACCACTCCCACCCTTACACCGGTGAAGACGGCAGCGGTCTCGGCAAACCGCTCAAGCCCATCACGCATCCGCTGCGTGCCTCACTTCCCGTCCTGCTGGGCGCCGAAGGCCCGAAGAACATCGCCCAGACGACGCGCATCGCCGACGGCTGGCTCCCGTTGTACTGGTCCCCGCTGCGCACGGACGTCTACGAGGCCTCGCTCACCGAGCTGCCCGACGGCTTCCTGATCGCGCCGATGGTCCGCGCCAAGGTCTGTGACGATGCGGCCGAAGGCCTGCTGCCCGTCAAGGCGATGCTCGGCTTCTACATCGGCGGCATGGGCCATGCGGCCCGTAACTTCCACGCCGATCTGATGGCGCGCATGGGGTACGAGTCCGAAGCCCGGCACATCCAGGCGCTGTTCGCCGACGGCCGCCGTGAGGAGGCCGTACTCGCCGTCCCCGACGCCTTCGCCGACGAGATCTCGCTGGTCGGTCCGCGTGAGCGGATCGCGGAACGCCTGGAGTTGTGGCGCAAGGGCCCGGTCACGGACCTGCTGGTGACGGCCCCGGACCCGCACACCCTGCGGGTGCTCGCCGAGTTGAACGGCCAGAGCCGGGACAGGGCCTAGTCATCGCCGAGCGGGCTCCATGGGTTTCACACGCTCACAAGCGGCAATCCGATCCACATGAGTCCTCTTCATCGCAGCAACGGAACGAATCAGGCCGCAACGGTCATAATGATCATTGCCGATGTCATGGCCGTCATCCTCGGCCTGTGGATCCTGATGTATCTACTGGACGCCAACCGGGCCAATGACCTGGTGAGCTTCATCCAGGATGCGGCGCGCTGGCTGGCGGGGTGGTCGTACGACCTGTTCACCTTTGACGAGGCGTGGGCGCGGGTGGTGGCGGGTTACGGCCTGGCGGCGGTGGTGTACCTCTTCGTGGGCCACGCGGTCGCCGGTCGCCTGCGCCGCCACTAGGGTTTGTCGCCGCCGCGACGCCCGGTACCCGTGCCGGTGAGAACGCGGATCTCGGTCTCCGTGTAGTCCGCGCCGCCCGGCTGGCGCCGGTCGAGGACCGAGCCGGCCCAGCCCAGCAGGAATCCCACAGGAATGGAGATGAGACCGGGGTTTCTCAGGGGGAACACCGCGAACTCCGCGTCCGGCAGCAGCGCCGTCGGGTTCCCCGAGACCGCCGGGGACAGCGTCGTCAACAGCACAGCGACCAGCAGGCCGCCGAACATGCTCCAGACCGCTCCCCTGGTCGTGAAACCCCTCCACCACAGGTTGAACAGCAGCGCCGGCAGGATCGCGGAGGCCGCAATGGCGAAGGCGAGACTGACCAGGAAGGCGATGTTGAGATGCTGGGCGTTCATCGACAGGGCGATCGCCGCCACACCGATCAGCCCCACGCCCAGCCGCGCCACGACAAGTTCACTCTTCTCCGACGCGGTGCCCCGCATGATCGTCGCACCGTAGATGTCGTGGGCCAGGGACGCCGCCGCGGTGAGCGTCAGAGCGGCGACGACGGCCACGATCGTGACAAAGGCGACACAGGAGATCATGGTCAGCAGCAACGATCCGCCCAGGTGCTCCGCCAGCAGGAGCACGGCCGTGTTGCCGGAGGGAGCGTCTGCGGCGATGGCCTTCGAGCCGACCAGTGCCGCGGCCCCCAGCCCCGTCACCACCTCGGCCAGGGTGAAGAAGATGACCAAACAGGCCGCCCACGCGGCCGACTTGCGGGCTCTGCGTCCGCTGGAGACCGTTCCGATACGCATCAGGATGTGCGGCAGGCCGGCAGCACCGAGCACGAACGCCAGTTGCAGGCTGAGGGAGTCGATCTTGCTGGTGCGGTTGTCGAAGCGAATGCCGGGTTCCAGGAAGGCGTCACCGAAGCCGCTGTGCGGGGCGGCCGCCTCCAGCAGGTCCGCCGGGCTCCAGCCGAACTTCGACAGCACCGCCAGCACGGCGAAGAGACCTGTGCCGAGGAGGGCTATGGCTTTGACGCCCTGCACGAGGGTCGCCGCCCGCATACCGCCGATGAAGACGTAGAGGACCATCAGAAAACCGAGACTGGCCACAACGACCCGCTGGGCGCCCGGTCCGTCCATGCCGAGGACTGTCGCCGCGAGCGCTCCGGCGCCGACGAGCTGGGCGGTCAGATACAGCAGGCAGACGACCACGCTCGTGATGCCCGCCGCCAGATGCGCGGGCCGGGCGTGCAGCCGCAGGGCAAGAGAGTCGCCGATGGTGAACCGTGAGGTGCTGTGGAACGGCTCGGCGACCAGCAGCACCAGTAGGGACCAGGCGACCATCGGCGCCAGCACGTAGGCGATGCCGTCGTAGCCGGTGAGCGCGATCAGACCGGGATTGCCCAGCATCCCTGCCGCGGACATGTAACTGCCGAAGATCGCCAGCCCGTTGACGACCGACGACAGCCGTCGCTGACCGAGGTAGAACTCGCTCAGTTCGTTCTCTCCGGAGGAGGCCGCCCCGATCGAAAGGAGCAGCGTACAGACGACGCAGAGGAAGAAGACAGTGAGAACGGGGAAGGCGCCGCCGGAACCGGAGAGCGCGAGGATGGGGTTCAACGGCTCTCCAGGTGCGCGAAGGAGGCGCTGTGACGCTCGACCATGGGCTCCAGCGAGTTCCTCGCATACCGTGCGTACCACACGACCGCCCCACCGGTGATCACCAATTGCAGCAGGACCAGGGTGAGCCCGATGTTCAGCGGACCTGCCCAGGAGTACGCCATGAAACCGGGTGCCTCGTTGGCCAGGCAGACGTCGGCTGTCTGGACGCCGATGACCGCGGCGGCGACCTGGGCCGGGCGGCGGCGTGCGGCACGCAGTTCGCGCAGCGCCGTGGTTGGCCTGGGACCGGGAAATGCCCCCGGGTCCGCCCGACGGGACGGTGACACGTCCGCGGACGGCGCGTACGCGAAGGTGGACGGCTCGGACAGGGCCGTGACCGGCTGCTCCCAGGCCGCCGGCGTCGACGACACGGCCTGGGACCGGTCATCGTCGCGGGCCAGGCGCGCGGCCGTGCGCAGCGCCCATGATCTTCGTTCCGCCCGGACATCGCGCTCGGCGGTATTGGCGCCGCGCACGGACAGCCGGTACCGGTCCAGGAGTGCGGCCTCTCGGTCGAAGGCCGCGCAAGCGCGGGAGATGGCCAGCCGCAACTCAGCGGCGGAGTAGAAGTCTTCGTGGTCGAGAGCGCTGAGATAGAGCGCGGCAGCCGTGGGAGGGTCTTGATCGGGCAAGGGATCGCGGGAATCCATGAGTCGTCCTCGGCAGGAGTGGCGCGGATATGAAGAGCGCGCCATACGCGGGCTTGTGGCGCCGCACGCGTTCTCCGAGCCCGCAGATGGCTGGCCGAGCCGTCCGGGGATCTTCTGGCGTCCTCGTCATCGGCGCCAACCGTGCCGCAGCGATCACTGACCGACAAGGGCGTGAACAGCAACGATCCGAGGTACTTGCGTACGTTGCGTACCCCGCGTCGCGGAATATCTGGTGCCGGTACCCGCCGCGAGCCGCGGTCATGGTGGGTCGAACTTGCCACCCGTGCGGGGCCGTTCAGTCCGTCGCCCGGTCGGGAAGCGGCTGTTCGGCCCAGATGACCTTGCCGTCGGCGGTGTATCGGGTGCCCCAGCGGGCGGCGCACTGGGCGACGAGGAACAGGCCCCGCCCGCCCTCGTCCGTGGCAGCCGCGTAGCGCAGATGGGGCGCGGTGCTGCTGCCGTCGGACACCTCGCAGGTCAGCTCCCGGTCGAGGATCAGCCGCACGCCGATCGGACCGGTGGCGTAGCGGATGGCATTGGTGATCAGCTCGCTGAGGATCAGCTCAGTGATGAAGCCGGTTTCCTCCAGGTCCCAGTCGGCCAGCTGACTGGCGACGACGGCACGCATACGTCCCACGGCGGCGGGGTCGCGCGGCACGTCCCAGCGCGCGACCTGATTCCGCGGCAGTACGCGAGTCCGGGCGACAAGCAGGGCGATGTCGTCGCTCGGGCGAGAGGGCAGCAGGGCGTTCATCACCGCGCCGCACGTCTCCTTTGGCCCTCCGTCAAAGCCGCGCAGGGTGGTGCGCAGGACTTCAAGGCAGCTGCCGATGTCCCGCTCCCGGTTCCAGATGAGGCCGTCCGTGTAGAGGACGAGCTTGCTGCCTTCGGGCAGCTCCAGCTCGGCCGCCTCGAAGGGCAGACCGCCCAGGCCGAGCGGTGGACCGGCAGGCAGCTCGAGAAACTCGACGGTGCCGTCAGGGCGGACGAGCGCAGGCAGGGGATGGCCGGCCCGCGCCATGGTGCAGCGCCCCTCGATCGGGTCGTAGACGGCGTACAGGCAGGTGGCCCCGATGATCTCGTCAGTGCTTTCCCCCGCCGGTTCACCGCGATCGATGAGGGCGGCCAGTTCGTCGAGACGCGCGAGAAGCTCTTCGGGCGGCAGGTCCAGAGCGGAGAAATTGAGGACGGCGGTGCGCAGACGGCCCATGGTCGCGGCAGCATGCAGGCCTTGGCCGACCACATCCCCCACCACCAGCGCGACTCGCGCGCCCGGCAGGGGGATGACGTCGAACCAGTCGCCGCCGACCCCGGCCTGTGCGGGCAGATAGCGGTAGGCGACCTCGAGGCCGTTCTGCTCGGGCAGGCCGCGCGGCAGCAGGCTGCGCTGCAGCGTCACCGCCATGGCGTGTTCCCGGGTGTATCGGCGGGCGTTGTCGATGCAGACCGCGGCGCGGGCGACCAGCTCCTCGGCCAGGGACAGATCGTCCGCCTCGAAGGGCTCGGGCTTCTGCGAGCGCCAGAAGTTGGCCACTCCAAGAACCACGCCCCTGGCGCGCAGCGGGGCCGTGATGAGGGAGTGGATTCCGTAATCGAGGATCTGGTGCGCGCGCTCGGGGTCCTGAGCCTGCCACCCGGGGGCACTGCGCAGTTCGGGTTCGACAACCGCCCGCCCCATGGTCAGCCCCCTCACCTGCGGCGTGGAGGAGACAAACCTGATCAGTTCGTTCGTGGGATAGAGCGGATGGTCGTCCCGGATACCGGTGGTGGCGATACGACGCACCTCCGGCTCCGTACCCCCCGGCTCTTCGCCGCGCAGCACCGACTCGGCGAGGTCCACAGTGACGAAGTCGGCGAACTGCGGTACGGCCGCCTCGGCCAGCTCCTCGGCGGTCCGGGTCACCTCGAGCGTGGTGCCGATGCTGACACTGGCGTCGTACAGCACTTTGAGGCGGCTCCGCGCAGCCTCCACTGTGCCGGACAATGCCTGAAGCTCGGTCGAGTCCCGGAGTGTCGCAACGCTGCCCGGGGTACCTCCGTACCGGTCGATCGGGCGTTGGTTGACCACAAGCAGTCGGCTCCCCGCCGGATGCACCTCGTCGGTGGCCTCACGGCCCGACGCCAGGAGCTCGGTGGTGAGCGGGCCGAGGCCGAGCTCACCCACGTGTCTGCCCTGGGAATCCGGGACGAGATCGAGCAGGCGCTGCGCTTCATCGTTGGCGAGCAGCAGCCGGCCATCCTGTTCGACAATCAGGACGCCTTCCTTCACCGAGTGCAGGACCGCGTCATGGTGCTCGTACATCCGCGTGATCTCACTGGGGCCGAGGCCGTGGGTCTGACGCCACAGTCGTCTGCTCAGCAGCGCCGCTCCGCCTGTGGTGACGGCCACCGCGGCGGCCGCGGCGCCCAGCACGACCGGCAGCTGCTGTGTCACCTCGCCACCGACCTTCTTCAACGTGATCCCGGCAGCCACCAGGCCCACCACCGAGCCACTGGGCCCCTTGACGGGAACCACGGCGCGAACGGAAGGCCCGAGCGTTCCTTCATAGGTCTCCATGACCGTCCCGCCGGCCTGCGCAGGCGCAATGGTGCCGACGAAGTGTTTCCCGATACGGTCCGGCACGGGATGCGTGTAGCGGATTCCGTCCCGGGTCATGACGACGACGAAGTCGACACCGGAGCGCTCCCTGACCGCTTCGGCCCGCGGCTGCAGCACCGCGGAAGGATCGGGGGACTGCAGGGCCGCCACGATCCCCGGGGAGTTGGCAACACTCTCCGCAACGACGAGTGAGCGATCTGCAGCCTCCCGCCGGCTGTCCCGCTGGGCGTCCAGTACCAGCACGACAACAGCACCGACAGCAAGCAGCAGCACGACCACGACCTGCAGCACAAACATCTGGCCGACGACACTGCGCACGCCCAGCACCGAACGCAGCCGCCCTTGCCGACTGCGCACAGACTCGTCACTGGACAGGGAATCCGGCAAAAATCGCCATCGCCGGAAAAACCCGTTCATAGATCCTTTGTACTACTTTCGGCGAGAGCACGGCGGATGGGAGGTTGATCCCCTGCCATGCCCCTTGGCATTCCTGCCCCGGCTCGACGCCTCCCGCCCCCCGCCATCCGCCACCGCATTCCCGCCCTGCCGGACGGCCGTCCGTGGTGGCGGTCCTTGGGGGGTCAGCAGCAGTCGGGCGCCAGCCCCCGTGGCAGTCGCTCCCCGCCGAAGACAGCGGTGGTCGCCTCGTCCCCCCCGAGCGCGGCCACCGCCAGCAGCAGTGACCCCGCCGTCCACGTCGTGAGCTCCTCCGGCCACACCGCGCGGTCGCCCTCGAAGACGTACCCCGTCCAGTACATGCCGCCCTCCGCGCGCAGGTGCTGCACGGACTGCAGGATCTCCAGCGCGCGGTCGGACTCGCCCATCACCCACAGGGCCAGGGCGAGTTCACAGCTCTCGCCGCCGGTCACCCACGGGTTGGGCAGCACACACCGCACACCGAGGCCCGGCACGACGAAGTCGTCCCAGGACTCCTCGATACGGGACTTCGCCTCGGCGCCGGTCAGCGCACCGCCGAGGACCGGGTAGTACCAGTCCATGGAGTAGTGGCTCTTGTCGAGGAAGCGCTCGGGGTGCCTGCGGATCGCATGCGCGAGCGCGCCCGCCGCGAGCTCCCAGTCCGGCTGCGGCTCCTCGCGTTCCTCGGCGATCGCCAGTGCGCAGCGCAGCGCCTGGTGGACGGACGAACTGCCCGTCAGCAGCGCGTCGTTGACCGGCGTACCGTCCGCCTCGCGCTTCCAGCCGATCTGGCCGCCCGGCTGCTGCAGCGCGAGCACGAACTCGATCGCGGCGTACACGGCGGGCCACAGCCGGTCGAGGAACGCGTCGTCGCCGGTGGCCAGGTAGTGGTGCCAGACGCCGACAGCGATGTACGCGCAGAAGTTGGTCTCGCGGCCACGGTCGGTGGGCCGGTCCGCCTCGCCGTCGTGGTACGCCGCGTACCAGGACCCGTCCGGATTCTGGTGCCGCCGCAGCCACTCGTACGCACCCGCCGCGGCCTCGTGCTCACCGGCCGCGTCCAGTGCCATGGCCGCCTCGGTGTGGTCCCACGGGTCGAGGTGGTGCCCCCGGAACCACGGGATCGCGCCGTCCTCGCGCTGGACGCCCAGGATCCCGGCGACCGTCTCGGCGGCCTCCTCGGCGGTCAGCACTCCGGGCAGGACGAGGTGTTCCGTACGGCCGGGGCCGCGCCTGGGCACAGTCACTTGGCGGCCACTGCGGGCAGGTGCGGCTTGGTCGCGTACGCCACGAAGCTCTTCCCGATCACCGGGTTGAGCGCCTGCTCGGCGAGCCGGGTGACCAAGGGCTTCTTCATGATGTCCCAGACCAGAAGCTGGTGGTACGCCTTGACGGGCAGCGCCTTGTCGTTGTCGACGCCGAAGGCGCACTTGAGCCACCAGTAGGGCGAGTGCAGGGCGTGCGCGTGGTGGGTGCCGTACGGCCTCAGACCGGCTTCCTTCATCTTGCCGAGCAGCTCGTCGGCCTTGTAGATGCGGATGTGCCCGCCCTCGACCTCGTGGTACGCGTCGCTGAGCGCCCAACAGATCTTCTCGGGCCCGTAACGCGGCACGGTGACGGCGATCCGGCCGCCGGGCCTGAGCACCCGCACCATCTCGGCGAGGACGCCCTTGTCGTCGGGGATGTGCTCCATGACCTCGGAGATGATCACGACGTCGAACGACTCGTCGGGGAAGGGGAGATTGAGCGCGTCCCCCTCCATGGCGGTGGCGGTGGCACCCTCGGGCGCCTCCCCGGCCTCCTTCATCGCGGCGAACCACTTGGCGACCTCGCGGATCTCCTCGCCGTTCTGATCGAGGGCCACGACGTGCGCACCGCGCCGGTAGCACTCGAACGCGTGCCGCCCGGCACCACAGCCCAGATCGAGGACGCGGTCGCCCGCGGCAAGCGGAAAGCGGGAGAAGTCGACGGTCAGCACGTGATCCTGCTTTCGCAGTCGAGGGAACCAGTACGTGTTGCGGTGCGCGGCAATTGTGGACCGCGTCCACAACTCGGGCCGCGGAGCGGCCGCGAGACCGGGGCCGCAAAGCGGCGGGTCACCGCGAGAGCCCGACGCGCGTCGCGATCGCCTCGCGGTACAGCTCGGCCGTGCCCTGCGCAGCACTCGCCCAGGTGAAGCGGGACAGCACCCGCTCCCGGCCCGCCGCCCCCAGCCGTACGCGCAGGTCCGCGTCGCCCAGCAGCCGGCCCAGAGCCGCGGCAAGCGCGCCCGGGTCGCCCGGCGGGACCGCCAGGCAGGTCTCGCCGTCCGGGCCCGTGACCTCCGGGATCGCACCCCCGGTCGTCGCTACCAACGGCGTCCCCGTCGCCATCGCCTCCGCGGCCGGCAGCGAGAACCCCTCGTACAACGACGGCACACAGGCAACCTGCGCGCTGCGCACCAGGTCCACGAGCTCCGCGTCGCTGATGCCCTTGACAAACTCGACCGCGTCCTCGAGCCCGTACCGCTCGATGAGCTGAGCGACCGGCCCGTCCTGCGCACGCTTGCCGACGACGACGAGATGGGCGGCCGGATTCTCCGTACGGAGCTTCGCCAGCGCCTCGACCAGATGCACGAGCCCCTTCAGGGGGACGTCGGCGCTGGACGTGGTGACGATCCGGCCGGGCACTTCCGCGACCGCCGGGTTCGGCGAGAAGAGATCCGTGTCGGCGCCGATGTGGACGACCTGGACGCGCCCCGGCCGCACACCGAGGTGGTCCACGATCTCCTGCCGCGAGGAGCCGGAGACAGTGAGCACGGACGGCAGCCGGCGCGCGACGCGCTTCTGCATCCGGGTGAAGCCGTACCAGCGCCGTACGGAGGCGCGCCGCCTCCAGTCCGGTGCCGCGTCCAGCTCCAACTGCCGGTCCACGGTGATCGGGTGGTGGATCGTGGTGACCAGCGGCGCACCGAGGTCGCCGAGCAGCCCGTAGCCGAGCGTCTGGTTGTCGTGGATGACGTCGAACTCGCCGCGCCGTGCGAGCAGATGACGCCGGGCCCGCAGCGAGAACGTCAGGGGCTCGGGGAAGCCGCCGGTCCACATCGTCGCGACCTCGACCGCGTCGATCCAGTCGCGGTACTCGCCCCGCCCGGGCGTACGGAAGGGGTCCGGGCTGCGGTACAGGTCGAGGCTGGCCAGCTCGGTGAGCGGCACGCCCTCGTCGAGCACGGGATACGGCTGCGCACCGATCACCTCGACGCTGTGCCCGAGGCGGGCGAGCTCGCGCGAGAGGTGGCGTACGTAGACGCCCTGGCCGCCGCAGAACGGGTTGCCCTTATAAGTGAGGAGCGCGATGCGCAGCGGCTCGTCACCGCCGCCGGACGACCCCGTACGAGGGCCGACCTCTATGGCCTCAGCGGTCACTCACGGCCCCCTTCTCACTGCGTTTCGCCGGAGCGTAACCGGTCGCGCTAATCTAGAACAAGTTTCAGACTTGATCGCTCAAGGAGCTTCGAATCTACCGGCAGGTAGCGCGCCTGTAAGGGCCGGATCAGGTGATTCGCGCCACGGCAGGCACGCTGCCGTGCTGTGCGATCCGGACTCGCGTAGGGAACGGGACATATGACAGCCGAAGCCAAGTCGGCGGGGCCGGCGGCGTCGCCCCTGACGGAACGCCAGGAGGCGCGCCGGCGTCGCATCCTGCACGCCAGTGCGCAGCTGGCCAGCCGGGGCGGCTTCGACGCGGTGCAGATGCGCGAGGTCGCCGAGGCGGCCGGCGTGGCGCTCGGCACGCTCTACCGGTACTTCCCCTCCAAGATCCATCTGCTGGTCGCCACCATGCAGGACCAGCTTCAGCACCTGCACACGACACTGCGCAAAAGACCCCCGGCCGGCGACAACGCGGCGGATCGGGTCGCCGAGACGCTGATGCGGGCCTTTCGGGCGCTGCAGCGCGAGCCGCATCTCGCGGACGCGATGGTGCGCGCGCTGACCTTCGCGGACCGCAGCGTGAGCCCCGAGGTGGACACGGTCTCGCGGCAGACGACGGCGATCATCCTGGACGCGATGGGCCTGGAGAACCCGACGCCGCAGCAGCTCTCCGCGGTCCGCGTGATCGAGCACACCTGGCACTCGGCGCTGATCACCTGGCTCTCGGGGCGCGCCTCGATCGCACAGGTGAAGATCGACATCGAGATGGTGTGCCGTCTGATCGACCTGACGACGCCGCCACGGAAGACGCGAAGCTGAGCCCCGCCGAAGATGCGGAACCAGGGCCGTCGTAGCCCTTCGGGCACTGCGTCCCTGCGTGCGCGCGCCGTGCACGCCCGGCGTTCACACCGGGCGCGTGCGCCCCTCTTGCCCCCCGTTGGCCGAATCTCCGCCCTCGCGGCGACCGTCCGCCGATGAGAATGTTTCGCGTGCTGCACGGAGCAAACCCGTGGACGGTGAGCTGAGGGGGCGAAACGTGATCCGGGTACTTCTCGTGCACGATGCCTGTCTGCTGCGCTCTGCGCTGGCGGAGAGGCTTGACAACGAACCCGACCTGGAGGTGTTCCACGCATCGTGGCCCAATGCGCCGGAGCTCGCGCGCTCGCTCGCGCCCAATGTCTGCGCCGTGGACCTGGAGTGTCCGGACTCGTACGGCATCGCGCCGCTCGGCGAACTGCGCGATCGGCGCACCAGTGCCGAGGACGGCCAGCTGCTGGTGCTCGCCAGCGCAAATCGGCCAGGTTCGCTCCGGCGCGCGGTCGAGGCGCAAGCCGTCGGCTATGTCGACAAGGAAGGCACGCCCGAGCGTCTGGTCATCGCCATACGGCAAGTGGCCAGGGGAGAGCGCTTCATCGACAACTCCCTTGGCTTCAGCTTTCTGAAGGCGACTCAGATACCGCTGACAAGACGGGAGTTAAGCGTGCTGTCACTCGCGGCCGAGGGAGCCTCCATCGCGGACATCGCGAGCAGTCTCCATCTGTCCCACGGCACGGTGCGCAACTACATGGCGGCCATCACCCGCAAGACCGGGGCCCGCAACCGGGTCGACGCCATAAGGATCTCCCAGGACGAGGGCTGGGTGTGACGCCACCGGTCGGCCGGCCGCGGCGAGCCGGGCCCGTGTGCGACGACCGGCTCTCAGTCCTCCGGCGGGAAGACCGGCTCCCCGCTCTCCAGCAGCGCGATCGCGATCGCCTCCACCGGACAGCTCTCCGCGGCCGCCAGAATCTGCTCGTTCGCGTCGATGTCGGCGGCCCGCGGGTGCGACTGCCGCGCCGAGTCCAGCGTGAAGCCTTCCGGTGCGTTGCCCACACACAGGCCCGAGCCGATGCAGACGCTCCGGTCGACCTCGACGTGCCAGCGGTCCCCCATCAGTTCTCCCCACTCCCCGCATCAGTGGCTGATGCATAGGCGGCAGGGAGATGGATCATCTTGTGCTCCAGGTACTCGCCGTATCCCTCGGGCCCGAACTCGCGCCCCAGACCTGAGCTCTTGTAGCCGCCGAACGGTCCGAGCATGTCGAGGCTGAAGGTGTTGACGTTGTACGTCCCCGTCCTGATCCGCCGCGCGAAGTCGATGCCGTGCTCGACGTCCGCCGTCCAGACGCTGCCGCTGAGCCCGTAGTCGGAGTCGTTCGCGATCTTCGCCGCCTCGCTCTCGTCCCCGTACGGCAGCAGGCAGATCACCGGTCCGAAAATCTCCTCGCGGGCGATGCGCATGGCGTTGTCGACCCCGCCGAAGAGCGTCGGCTCGACGTACCAGCCCTGGTCGAGCCCGGCCGGACGCCCGCCGCCCGTAAGAATCTTGGCGCCTTCCTCCTGGCCGATCCTGATGTAGTCGAGGGAGCGCTGCTGCTGACGCCGGGCGACCAGCGGGCCGACCTGGGTCGCCGCCTCCAGCGGGTCGCCCACCACCAGCGCGGAGGCCGCGGCCGCGAACGCCTCGGCGATCTCGTCGTAGCGGCTGCGCGGCGCGAGGATACGGGTCTGGGCCACGCACGCCTGCCCGTTGTTCATCCAGGCCGCGGGCACGATCCCGGCGACCGCAGACGCCAGATCCGCGTCCGGCAGGATCACCGCCGCGGACTTGCCGCCGAGCTCCAGGGTGACGCGGGTGAGATTGCGCGAGGCGACCTCCATCACCCGCTTGCCCGCGCCGACGGACCCGGTGAAGGACACCTTGTCGATCCCGGGGTGGCCGACCAGATACTCGCTGACCTCACGGTCCGCGGGCAGGATGGACAGGACGCCCTCCGGCAGCCCGGCCTCCTTGGCCATCTCGCCGAGGATGTACGAGTCGAGGGGCGACTCGGGCGAGGGCTTGAGCACCACGGTGCAGCCCGCGAGCAGTGCGGGCCCGAGCTTGGCCGCGGCCGTGAACTGCGGGACGTTCCACGGCACCACGGCCGCGACGACCCCGACCGGCTCCCGTCGCACGAGAATCGGCCCGAGCACTCCGGCCCGCCGCTCCTCGTGCGCGAAGTCCCGCGCGACCGTGATGGCCGCGTCCCAGACCATCATCGCGCCGAGCGCCTGCGCGAGGACGCTCCAGGAGTAGGGAGAGCCGTTCTGCGAGCTGATGGAGCGGGCGATCTCCTCGTGCCGTACCGCGATCGCGTCCTTGATCCTGGTGACGACCGCGATCCGCTCGTCGAGCGTCATCCGTGGCCAGGGCCCCTCGTCGAAGGCCTTGCGGGCGACGGCGACCGCCCGGTCGACGTCCGCCGGTGAGGCGTGCGGGACCCGCCCGATGACCTGCTCGGTGTGCGGCGATACGACCTCGATGGCGTCGCTGCCCAGCGGATCGGTCAACTCCCCGCCGATGAACAGCTTTCCGTGTTCCACGAGCTCGGTCATAGCTGCTGCCTCCTGCGGCCCGACGCTTTTCTGACACTGTTTCAGAACTGATACCAGTTCTAGTTGAAGGAGTCCACGACAGGAACGAAAGAGCTCCCGACCAGTGAATTCCCGTCTCGCTGCGGTCCGCGCACGTCACCCTCTTGCATGGTCCCGGTGGCGCGGCCGCGTGCCGGGGTGCTTGCTGGTCGTAGTCGACAGGGAGAGGAAGCGAACCACCCCATGGAGAGGAGACCTCAGGCGCTGCGCACCCCGCGAGCCGCGGGAGTGGTGGGGATCGCCTTCGCGCTGCTACTCGCTGCCACCATCGTTCTGGTCCGCCTGGCGATACCGGGCGAGCCGAGCAACGCGGGCAGCACCTGGTTCACCGACCCCTCGCGTCGGCGCACGGTACAGACGGCGCTCGGCCTCATCCCGTTCGCGGGCATCTTCTTCCTGTGGTTCATGGGCGCTGTACGCGCGCGTATCGGGGAGGCGGAGGACCAGTTCCTCGCCACCGTCTTCATCGGCAGCGGCCTGGTATTCGTGGCGACTCTTTTCGGTGCCGCGGCCGCGGCCGGCAGTCTGCTGGAGACGGCCGGTACGTCCGGGACCGACTCCGCGCAGCTCTGGTCCTTCGGCCATCACTTCACCTACAGCCTGCTGGCGACCTACGCGATGCGCATGGCCGCGGTGTTCACCCTCTCGACCTCCTCCATCGGGCACCGGCTCGGAGTCCTTCCGCGCTGGCTTGCCATCCTGGGCTATCTCGTCGCCCTGACACTGCTCTTCGTGACGAGCAGCGTCGCCTGGTCCGAGCTGGTCTTCCCGCTGTGGGCCCTGGTTCTCAGCCTCCACATTCTTGTGGCCACTTTCCGCCCGCGGCCCGCACCGACCCTCTCGTCATGACCAGCTGTTTCCTGAGCGTTTTCGGCTGATAACTCCTTTGGCCCGCCTGTGCTCGCGAAACCACGACAGCACGCACACGCTGGGGCGCAGGAGTACTACTGGAAGGGCCCCTTGATGAGGCTTGTCGTCGATCTCAACCGGTGCCAGGGATACGCGCAGTGCGCCTTCCTCGCACCCGACGTGTTCACCATGCACGGCGACGAGGCGCTGTTGTACAACCCGCACGCCGACGACACACAGCGGGAGCACGTGGCACGCGCCGCCGCGGCCTGTCCGGTCCAGGCCATCTTGGTGGACGACCTGGGCGATGCACCCGCCGCAGCGAGAGAAGGGCTGTCCGGTGTCCGGTGACGGGAACCTGGAATCGCTGAGGCGCAAGGGGCGGATCGTGATCGTGGGCGCCTCCCTCGCCGGCCTCCGGGCCGCAGAGACCCTGCGGGAGGAGGGCTTCACCGGTTCGCTGACGCTGATCGGCGACGAGCCCTACGAGCCGTACGACCGGCCGCCGCTGTCCAAGCAGGTCCTGCTCGGCAAGGCGTCCGCCGAGCACACCACACTGCCCCGGCGCCGGGCGATCGATGCGCAGTGGCGGCTCGGTGACGCCGCCACCGGGCTGGACATGGCAGCCAAGCGGGTACGCCTGGCCGGCGGCGACGAGGTGGAGTACGACCGGCTGCTGATCACCACCGGCGTCCGCGCCCGGCCGTGGCCGCACGAGCAGGAGGCCGAGCTGGACGGGGTCTTCGTGCTGCGTACGCGCGCGGACGCGGCCGGTCTGCACCGACGGATCGCGGCGGGACCTCGCCGGGTGCTCATCGTCGGCGCCGGTTTCACCGGCTCGGAGATCGCCTCCGCCTGCCGTGAGCGGGGACTGCCCGTCACCGTCGCGGAGCGTGCGGCAGCGCCTCTCGTGGGCGCGCTCGGCGGCGTGGTCGGCGCGGTGGCCGCCGAGCTGCAACGCGAAGCAGGCGTGGACCTGCGCTGCGGCGTCATGGTCACAGGGCTGGAGGGCGACTCGGCAGGGCGTCTGCGCAGTGCCCACCTGTCCGACGGCACGACGATCGACGCGGACGTGGCGGTGATCTCGCTCGGCGCGACACGCAACACCGAGTGGCTGGCGGGATCCGGACTCGGCGTCGGACCCCGGGGAATCGCCTGCGACGCGGGCTGCCGCGCCTTCGACGTCCGGGGCATCGTGACCGACGACGTCTTCGTCGCCGGTGACGTCGCGCGATCCCCGCATGCGCTGTTCGGCTACCAGTTCCTGTCCCTGGAGCACTGGGGCAATGCCGTCGCGCAGGCCGAGATCGCGGCGCACAACATGATCAGCGCCAGCTCGGACCGCCGGCCGCACATCTGGGTGCCGGCCTTCTGGTCCTCACAGTTCGGGGTCAGCATCAAGTCGGTCGGGGTCCCGTCCATGGGCGAGGAGATCCTTGTCGCACAGGGATCGCTCGCCGAGCGCCGCTTCACCGGCGTGTACGGACACCAGGGCCGCGTCATCGCCGCCGTCACCTTCGACCAGACGAAGTGGCTGGACTTCTACCAGCGGCTGATCGAATCGGCTGCGCCGTTCCCGCCGAACTTCCCCACCGTCGACCGCCGTCCTGAAGGTCTGCGGCCGGTCCCGGCCGACTTCCCCGACCCCTCCCTGCCCACCCACGGGCCGACCGTCACACTCAGCGGCTACTCGCCGACCGACCGGCGGATCACCTTCACCCCGGTCCGAGCCTGACCGCGGGCACGGCAACGCCCGCCCAAGGCCCGCAGAGCCTCCAACGCCCACAAGGACCCGTCATGACGCAAGCCACGCTCCTGGGACAGATCCTCGACCACGCCAACCGCGCCGACCCCTACCCCCTGTACGCCGAGCTCCGCAAGACTCCGGTGTACCGGGAGGAAGACAGCGACACGTACGTGGTCAGCAACTACTGGGAGATCAAGGGCCTGCTCCACGATCCGCGGATCAGCTCCGACGCCCGTAATCTGTCCCCCCAGGCAGCGGGCGCACTTCCTGACCAGGAGGAGGAGGGCGCCCTGCCACCCACCTTCCTGAAGCTCGACCCTCCCGAGCACGACCGGTTGCGCCGTATGACCATGCGGCCCTTCGGACCACCGAACACCCCCCGGCGCGTCCACCACATGCGCGGCGAACTCCTCCGAATCGTTTCCGACCTCATCGACGGCTTCGGAGACCGGGACCGGATCGACCTCGTCGACAACTTCTCCTATCCCTTCCCCGTGACTGTTATCTGCAGGCTGCTCGGAATTCCGCGCGAGGACGAGGCACACTTCCACTCCTGGGCCGACACCATCGCCGCAAGCCTGGACCCCGACCCGAGCCAGGATCCCGGCGAGCGGCGCCGCGTCGCCCAGCAGGCGCGCACCGAGCTGGGCATGTACCTGGCCGGGCTCATCGACGAACGCCGCAAGGCACCCGGCGACGACATGCTCTCCGCGCTGGCCACCGAGCACGGCCCTGACGGCCAGATGTCCCAGATGGAAGTGCTCAGCACCGCTGCTCTGCTCCTGATCGCCGGCCATGAGACCACGGTCAACCTCATCACCAACGGAATGCTCACCCTGCTGCGTAACCCGGACGTTCTCAAGCGGCTGCGGGAGGAGCCTTCGCTGGCCGTCCCGCTCGTGGAAGAACTCCTGCGCTTCGAGCCCCCCGTACAGCTGCTGCCCCAGCGCACCACGCTCGCGGACATCGAGGTCGCCGGCACCACCATCCCCAAGGGCGCGTCCCTCTGGCTCGTCCTTGCCTCCGGCAACCGGGACCCCCAACGGTTTCTCGACCCCGACCGGTTCGACCCCGACCGGAAGGACAACCAGCACCTCGGCCTGGGCAGCGGCATCCACAACTGCTTCGGCGCACCCCTCGCCCGTCTGGAGGCACAGCTCGCCCTGACCGAGCTGGCCCGCAGGCTCGACAACCCCCGCCTGGTGGAGGACCCACCCCCCTACCGCCAGAACGCCGTCCTGCGTGGGCCCCGCCATCTGAACATCGTGTTCGAAGGGTTCCGTGCCTAGCGAGGCCGCCGACCACCCGATTCGCCCCTGACAGCAGTAGTCGTCGGCGCCCCGCAGGTCAGCCAACTCCCCTGGACCGACGGTCGACTTGGGCGACCATTGGAACCAGTTCTAGTTATAGTGGGCGATGGCCGTGCCGCCGAAGAGATGCCGAGGGCCTCATGACGCAGGTGACCGACCACCGTGGGGGCGTCTGGTCCATTGAGGTGCCCATCCCGGACAACCCCCTCGGCCACACCCTGGTCCACCTGCTCGACACCGACCGCGGCCCCGTCCTCATCGACACCGGCTGGGACGACCCCGCCTCCTGGGACACCCTCACCGCAGGTCTGGACTCCCTCGGCGTTCGCGTCGCCGACATCCACGGCGTGGTCATCACCCACCACCATCCCGACCACCACGGCCTGTCCGGGCAGGTCCGGGACGCTTCCGGCGCATGGATCGCGATGCACGCCGCCGACAGCGCGGTGGTACGCCGTACCCGCGGGGCCGAACCCGGCCTCTGGCTCGACTACTTGACGGACAAGCTGACGCGCGCGGGCGCGCCCGACGAGCACACCGCGCCGCTGCGCGAGGCCCGCGCCTCGGGGCGGATGCGTACGCTGCCGGGGCTGCGCGCCGCCCTGCCCGACCGGGAGATCGTGCCGGGTGAGCTGCTGGACCTGGCCGGCCGGCGGCTGCGCGCGATCTGGACGCCCGGACACACCCCCGGCCATGTGTGCCTCCATCTGGAGGAGGCCCACCCGGCGAAGCGGCCGGGCAACGGCCGGCTCTTCTCCGGCGACCATCTGCTGCCCGAGATCACCCCGCACATCGGCCTGTACGAGGACCCCGACGACGCGACCGTCACCGACCCCCTCGGCGACTACCTCGACTCACTGGAGCGCGTCGGCCGCCTCGCCCCGGCCGAGGTGCTGCCCGCCCACCAGTACGCCTTCCCCGACGCGGCCTCCCGGGTAAGGGAGTTGCTCGCCCACCACGAGGAGCGCCTCTCCGGGCTGCTCGCCCTGCTGGCGCAGCCGCTCACGCCCTGGCAGGTCGCCGAACGGATGGAGTGGAACCGGCCCTGGGAGCAGATTCCGTACGGATCACGGAACATCGCGGTCTCGGAGGCGGAGGCGCATCTGCGCAGGCTGGTGAAGCTGGGGCGGGCCGAGGTGCTGGCGGGCACCCCCGCCACGTACGTGGCCCTCTGATCCACTCCCGCCTGCTGCTTCGTGCCCGAAGGACAGGCACGGCGGGCATGTCCAACACCATTCCGCGCGGCGGTCCGGAAAGGCATGCGCCCCGACGGGCCTCGGTGACCCGCCGGTAGAGTGAGCGGGTCGTCATCATGCCCGTACGAGGGGAAGCCGGTGCAAATCCGGCACTGACCCGCAACCGTGAGCCGCCGTCGCAGGCGGTGAGTCGGAATGCCTCGTACACGGTCGTGAACGGCTCGTGTCACCGGAACCGCCGGTGGCCGGCACCGTCGAGGTATACGGGCCGGAGCCATGGTGCCTTTGCGTGCCTGTGCCCGGCTCCCGCAGGAGAGGCCAAGCCCGCCATGAGCATCGTCCGCCGCAGCGCCGCAGCGCTCGCCGCATCAGCCGTACTCGGCATGGCCATCACGTCGGCCGCGGCCGCCGCACCGTCGCCCACGCCTTCGGCCCCAGCGCCGTCGGGCCTGTACGGCACGGGCGACCCGACCTACGACGGCGTCTGGCGGCAGTCGCTGGCGCTGCTCGCGCAGGACACCGTCGGCCTGAAGCCCGCGGCGAAGGCGGTGGACTGGCTGACCGGGCAGCAGTGCGACAGCGGGGCATTCCCCTCGTACCGGGCGGATGCGACCAAGCCGTGCGACGCCAAGCTGCCGCTCGACTCGAACGCCACCGCGGCCGCGGTGCAGGCGGTGGCCGCACTGGGCGGGCAGGACGCCGCCGCGAAGAAGTCGGTCGGCTGGCTGAAGTCCGTGCAGAACGCGGACGGCGGCTGGGGCTACAACCCGGGCGGGGCGAGCGACGCGAACTCCACGTCGATCGTGATCGGCGCTCTCGCGGCGGCGGGCGAGAAGCCGGAGGCGGTGAAGTCGAAGGGCGGCAAGACGCCGTACGATGCGCTGCTGACGTTCGCGAAGCCGTGCGGCGGGAAGGACGGCGGGGCGTTCGTCTATCAGCCGAAGCAGCCGGGGATCGTGGCCGACTCCACGGCGGCGGCGGTGCTCGGGGCGCACGGCAAGGGGCTGGTCGTGACCGCCGGCGCGAAGGACGCGAAGGGGACGGTCTGCGAGAAGTCGACGACGGTCGAGGGCGCCGCGCACAACGGCGCCGTGTACCTCGCGACCGCGCTCGCCAAGACGGGCCACCTCGACACCCCGCCGATGGCGGGCGCGACCGACCCGACGCCGAAGCCGGACTTCGGGAACACGGTGGACGCGATCGTCGCGCTCACCGCGCAGGGCCTGGGCGACCGGGCGAAGAAGCCACTGGAGTGGCTGGAGAAGAACTCCGCGGCCTGGGCGAAGGAGTCGGGCCCCGCGGCGTACGCGCAGCTGATCCTCGCGGCGCATGCGGCCGGGGCGGACCCGAAGAGCTTCGGGGGTACGGATCTGGTGGCGGGCCTGAACGCGACTGGTCCGGCGCCGGAGAAGCCCGCGGCCGGCAACTCGGCCGAGAAGAAGGACTCCTCGGACTCCGACGGCTCCGGTGTCGGGGTCTGGTGGATCGTCGGCGCGTTCTTCGTCGCGAGTGTGGGTGCGGGCTTCCTGTTCAGCGGACGCCGGAAGAACCAGCAGCAGCCGTGATGCCTACGCGAATCCTCGCCCCGGTCCTCGTCCTGGTTCTCGCGCTCGGCGCCGCGCTGACGCTGCTGGGCGCGGGACCGGCGCAGGCCGCGGGTTACCGCTACTGGTCGTTCTGGCTGGGCAGCGGCGCATGGACCTACGCCACCGAGGGCCCGGCGACCGCGAGGCCCGCGGACGGCTCCGTGAACGGCTTCCGCTTCTCGGTGAGCGAGGACAGCGCGGACTCGGCGCAGCCGCGCAGGGCCCCGGACTTCAAGGCGATCTGCGGCGGGACTCCCCCGAAGGCGGACACGAAGCGCATCGCGCTGGTCATCGACTCCGGCACCCGGGCGGACGCCCCGTCGGGCGACACGCCACCGGCCCCGCGGGTGGCGTGTGCGCAGGTCCGGAAGGACGCGACGAGCGCGGAGGCGCTGGCGTCGGTGGCGAAACCGCTGCGGTACAACAGCCAGGCGCTGCTGTGCGCGATCGCGGGCTACCCGAAGTCGGGCTGCGGGGACCAGGTCTCGGCGTCCGAGCCGAAGCCGTCGGCCCCGGCCTCCTCGGACGCCGAGGAAGGCGGCCCGTCGCTGGGCATCGTGGCGGGCATCGCGGCGATTCTCGCGCTGGGCGCGGCGACGGTGTGGCAGTCCCGGCGCCGGAAGCGATGACGCCGGCCCCCGGCCTGCGGCCGGGCCTCGTTTTCCCATCCGCACCACCCGTGCGAGTGGTAGGTCGCCTGACGGCCTTCCTGTGGGCGCTGCCCGCCGTCGGCGGCCGCGCGCTGTCTGCGCGCGGAGCCGCAGACGCCGACGGCGCGGCACCGGCCACGGGGAGCGGCCGCACCCGGCCAGTCACTCGCACGGGTGGTGCGGGTGGGTACCCCGGCGTGGCCGGAGGCCGCGCGCACCCGCCACGGCCCGCACCCGGCGGCGCCGGATCAGGTACCAGCCATCCGCACCCCGCGGACGCCCGCGCCACGGACCCCGGGCCCGCACCACGGCGCCCCGCCGCGCCGGGCACCCCGGAACCGCCCCGGCCCCACGCGCCGGAGGCGACTCGCACCCCCCGTCGGGACGGGGCCACCCCGCCCCGGCCCCCCCGTTGGGCGCGGCTGCGGACGCCCGAGGCAAGCCGGAGCAACGCCCTCCACCCCGGCGCCTGGTGGCTCTGGGCGCTCGGTCTCGCCGTAGCCGCATCCCGCACCACCAACCCCCTCCTCCTCGGCCTCGTCGTCGGCGTCGCCGGATACGTCGTCGCCGCCCGTCGCACCGATGCCCCCTGGGCCCGGTCCTACGGGGCCTTCGTCAAGCTCGGCCTCGTCGTCATCGGGATCCGCGTGCTCTTCTCCGTCGTCCTCGGGTCGCCCATCCCCGGTACGCACACCCTCCTCACCCTCCCCGAAGTCCCCCTCCCCGACTGGGCAAAGGGCATCCGCATCGGCGGCCGTGTCTTTGCCGAACAGCTCGTCTTCGCGCTGTACGACGGCGCGAAGCTCGCCACGCTCCTCATCTGCGTCGGCGCCGCCAACGCCCTCGCCAACCCCGCCCGCCTCCTCAAATCGCTCCCCGGCGCCCTGTACGAGGTGGGCGTCGCCGTCGTCGTCGCCATGACCTTCGCGCCGAACATGGTCGCCGACGTCGTCCGCCTGCGCACCGCCCGCCGCCTGCGCGGCCGCCCCACCGGCGGCATCAGGGCCATCGTGCAGCTCGGACTGCCCGTCCTGGAGGGCGCGCTGGAGCGGTCGGTCGCGGTCGCCGCGTCGATGGACGCCCGCGGATACGGGCGTACCGCACACGTACCGCCCGCCGTCCGGCACACCACGACCGTACTCACCCTCGGCGGGCTCCTCGGCGTCTGCGCCGGGTCGTACGGACTGCTGGCCGCCGCGGGCGCATCGTACGGACTGCCCCTCCTCGTCGCCGGGTTGCTCGCCGCGCTCGCGGGGCTCCGGCTGGGCGGGCGACGGTCTGTCCGCACCCGCTACCGCCCCGACCACTGGGGCCCCAGGGCCTGGCTGGTCGCGGGCTCCGGCGCGGCCGTCGCCGCGCTGCTGATCCTGGCGGGTTCGTCCGATCCGGACGCGCTGCACCCGGGCGTCGTACCGCTGACCGCTCCGACGCTGCCGCTGTGGCCCGCCGCGAGCATCCTGCTCGGCCTGCTCCCCGCCTTCGTCGCACCCCTTCCGAAGGAGTCCTCGTGATCCGCTTCGAGAACGTCTCGGTGACGTACGGCGACGCCGCCGCGCCGACCCTGGAGAATGTGGATCTCACCGTCCCCGAGGGCGAGTTGGTGCTCCTCGTCGGCCCTTCCGGCGTCGGCAAGTCGACCCTGCTCGGCGCGGTCTGTGGCCTCGTACCGCACTTCACGGGTGGCACCCTCCGCGGCCGGGTCACCGTCGACGGCCGCGACACCCGCACCCACAAGCCCCGCGAACTCGCCGATCTCGTCGGCACGGTGGGCCAGGACCCGCTCGCCCACTTCGTCACCGACACGGTCGAGGACGAGCTGGCGTACGGCATGGAGTCGCTCGGCATCGCCCCCGAGGTGATGCGCCGCCGGGTCGAGGAGACGCTGGACCTGCTGGGCCTGGCGGAGCTGCGCGACCGGCCCATCGCCACGCTCTCCGGCGGACAGCAGCAGCGCGTCGCGATCGGCTCGGTGCTCACGCCGCACCCGAAGGTGCTGGTCCTGGACGAGCCGACGTCGGCGCTGGACCCGGCGGCGGCCGAGGAGGTCCTGGCGGTGCTGCAGCGCCTGGTCCACGACCTGGGTACGACGGTCCTGATGGCCGAGCACCGCCTGGAGCGGGTCGTGCAGTACGCGGACCAGGTCATCCTGCTGCCGTCCGCGGGTGCGGCGCCACGGACGGGCGCGCCGGCCGAGATCATGGCCGTCTCGCCCGTGTTCCCGCCGGTGGTGGCGCTGGGCCGGCTGGCGGGGTGGGACCCGCTGCCGCTGTCGGTGCGGGATGCGCGGCGCGGGGCGGGTGCGCTGCGGGCCCGCCTGGAGGGGTGTTCCCCCAGCCCGCTCCTTCCCGTGACCGGGGGCGAGCCCCCGGCCGCCCAGAATGGAGCCCCGCCGGCGATTGAGGCGCGGGGTCCGGGACGGAGCCCCGGTTACGGGATGGGGGTACCTCCCAGGCGAAGCTCTGAGGGAGGGCGGGGCGGGGCGGCGAACGCCCCCAGCCCGACCCGCCTCCGCTCCCTCACCGTCCGCCGCGCCCGCATCGAAGCCCTCCGCCGCGTCGACCTCACCGTCGCCCCGGGCGAGATCATCGCCCTCATGGGCCGCAACGGCGCCGGAAAGTCCACCCTCCTCGCCACCCTCGTCGGCACCGTCGAGCCCACCTCCGGCACCGCCGAGGTGGGCGGTCACACCCCCCACCGCACCCACCCCCGCGAGCTCGTCCGCCAGGTCGGTCTCGTCCCGCAGGAGCCGCGTGATCTGCTGTACGCGGACACGGTGGCGGCCGAGTGCGCGGCCGCCGACGCCGACGCAGGAGCCACCCCCGGCACCTGCCGCGCCCTGGTCAGCGAGCTGCTCCCCGGCGTCGCGGACGCAACGCACCCCCGCGACCTCTCCGAGGGACAGCGCCTCGCACTCGCGCTGGCCATCGTGCTGACCGGCCGGCCCCCGCTGGTCCTGCTCGACGAGCCGACCCGGGGTCTGGACTACGCGGCCAAGGCCCGTCTCGTCGCCGTCCTCAAGAACCTGGCCGCCGAGGGCCACGCCATCGTCCTGGCCACCCACGATGTGGAGCTGGCCGCCGAGCTCGCGCACCGCGTGGTGATCCTGGCCGGTGGCGAGGTCGTCGCGGACGGCCCGACCGCCGAGGTCGTGGTCTCGTCCCCCGCCTTCGCGCCGCAGGTCACCAAGATCCTGGCCCCTCAGGAGTGGCTGACCGTCTCCCAGGTCAGGCAAGCCCTGTGAAGAAGGCCACGCGCCCCAGGGCCACACGCCTCAAGGTGGGGGCCGCCCGCGCCGCCGCGACAGCACGCCCCATCCGCCTCGGCCCCCGCTCCGTCGCCGCCCTCGCCCTGATCAGCGGGATCGGGGTCATCGCCTTCGGCTGGCCGCTGCTCGCCGACGCCGACTCCGGGCTCGCCCACTCCGCCGACGCCCCCTGGCTCTTCGCCGCGCTGCTGCCCCTCCTGGTGGCCGTGGTCGTGGCGACGATCGCCGACACGGGGATGGACGCCAAAGCGGTGGCGATGCTGGGGGTGCTCGCCGCCGTCGGCGCCGCGCTGCGGCCGCTGGGCGCGGGCACCGCCGGCCTGGAGCCGATGTTCTTCCTGATGGTGCTGAGCGGCCGGGTCCTCGGCCCGGGCTTCGGCTTCGTACTCGGCTCGGTCACGATGTTCGCGTCCGCGCTGCTCACGGGCGGTGTGGGCCCCTGGATGCCGTTCCAGATTCTGTCGATGGGCTGGTTCACGATGGGCGCGGGGCTCCTGCCCGGCCCCGACCGCCTGCGTGGCCGCGCCGAGGTGCTGATGCTCGCCGTATACGGAGCCGTCGCGGCCTTCGCGTACGGCACGGTCATGAATCTGCAGGGCTGGACCTACATCGGCGGACTCTCCTCCGGGATCTCCTTCCATCCCGGCGACCGGCTCCCCGAGAACCTGGTCCGCTTTCTCGCCTACTGCGCGGCGACGTCCTTCGGCTGGGACCTCGGCCGCGCCGCCCTGACCGTCGTACTGACCCTCACCATCGGCTCCACCGTCCTCAAGGCGCTGCGCCGTGCCACACGTCGCGCCAACTTCGAGGCACAGGTCACATTCGAGGCCCCCGAGGGGGTCCCTCAGAGGTGAGCCGCCCCACACGCCAGAGTCCGGTACGAAGCGGAGTAGGAGACCTCAGCGGGCCACTGGACCCCCTCCGGCCCCCTCCAATCCCCGCCGTGACCTGCGCAGACGCGACCCGTCAAGCCCTATGGCCGATTTACCCGATATGCGAGCTCGGCTAGTAATAAGGGTCATTGCGAGGGGCCGAGCGGCTCGCTAAACATGGTCCGGTCGCACGGCGCGGCGTGCTCCTCCCGAGCCGCAACGCGCCTCCGGGCGGCCGGAATTCCCCCTGCACGTACGGGAATCCGGCATGCCCATGCGGCCGCCCTGTTCCCGACGTAAGGACTGCCTGTGTCTCGCTCCCTCATCAGCCGCATCGCCGACCTCCCGAAGACCGCCGTGGTCGGCTCCGCCCTCGTGGTGAGCTCCGCCGCCATGGTCCTCGGCGCCAACCCGGCGACGGCCGCCACGACCGCCGCGCCGTCCGGCTCCGCGCAGGCGATCGCCAAGCAGATGATCAAGGACGACGCGCAGTTCCAGTGCTTCAGCAACATCGTCTCCCACGAGAGCGGCTGGAACGTGTCCGCGTCCAACCCGTCCTCCGGCGCCTACGGCCTGGTCCAGGCGCTGCCGGGTGGCAAGATGGCCTCCGCCGGTGCCGACTGGAAGACCAACCCCGCCACCCAGATCAAGTGGGGTCTGGACTACATGAACTCCCGCTACGGCAGCCCGTGCGGCGCCTGGTCCACGTGGCAGTCCCAGGGCTGGTACTGAGGCCGGCCCGGCTCAACCCGGCTCAGCCCGGCGAGTTGAACCAGCCCACAGTCTTGGGCGCTGCGTTCTTGAAGGCCCCGAAGTGATCGACCTTTCCCTGGTCGAGCACCGGGGTGAGGATGCAGGGGTCGCAGGGGGACGGCTACAGCCTCTGAATGATCGTCGCCGTCGCCAGCGCACCCCCCGCGCACATCGTCACCAGCGCGAACTCCTTGTCCCTGCGCTCCAGTTCATGCAGCACCGTGGTGATCAGCCGGGCCCCGGTCGCCCCCACCGGGTGCCCGATCGCGATCCCGCCCCCGTTGACGTTGACCTTCTCCAGGTCCTGCTCGAAGACCTGCGCCCAGCTCAACACCACCGAAGCGAACGCCTCGTTGACCTCCACCAGGTCGATGTCCCGCAGCGACATCCCCGCCTTGCCCAGCACCGCCCGCGTCGCGTCGATCGGGCCGTCCAGGTGGTAGTGCGGGTCCGCCCCGACCAGCGCCTGCGCGACGATCCGGGCCCGCGGCTTCAGCTTCAGCGCACGCGCCATCCGCTTCGAAGCCCACATGATCGCCGCCGCGCCGTCCGAGATCTGCGAGGAGTTGCCCGCGGTGTGCACGGCCGTGGGCATGACCGGCTTCAGCCTGGCCAGCGCCTCCATGCTGGTGTCCCGCAGCCCCTCGTCCCGGTCGACGAGCCGCCACATGCCCTGCCCGGTGGCCTGCTCCTCCTCCGTGGTGGGCACCTGTACGGCGAACGTCTCGCGTTTGAATCGCTCCTCGGACCATGCGACGGCCGCCCGCTCCTGCGACAGCAGCCCCAGCCGGTCGACTCGTTCCCGGGTGAGACCGCGGTTGCGCGCGATGCGCTCGGCCGCCTCGAACTGGTTGGGCAGGTCGACGTTCCACTCGTCGGGGAAGGGTTTGCCGGGGCCGTGTTTGGACCCGCTCCCCAGCGGCACCCGCGACATCGCCTCGACCCCGCAGCTGATGCCGATGTCGATGACACCGGCCGAGATCATGTTCGCGACCATATGGCTGGCCTGCTGCGATGAGCCGCACTGACAGTCCACCGTCGTCGCCGCGGTCTCGTACGGAAGCCCCATCGCCAGCCAGGCGTTGCGCGCGGGGTTCATGGACTGTTCGCCGGCGTGGGTGACCGTGCCCCCCACCACCTGCTCCACGCAGTCGGCGTGCATGCCGGTGCGGCCCAGAAGCTCTCGGTAGGTCTCGCCCAGCAGATAGGCGGGGTGCAGATTGGCGAGCGCGCCTCCGCGCTTGCCGATGGGGGTGCGTACGGCTTCGACGATGACGGGTTCCGCGGCCATGAGCTCGTCCTCTCCTGACATGCGCGGAGGCGTCCCGGCGCCGCCACGCGAGAACTAGTACGCGTTCTAGTTCTCCCAGCAGTCTTATGAGTGCTACCCCCGGTACGCAAGGGTCTTGCACTGCCCTACCGCACCCACGCCCCGCAACAAATTGAGCCGTGACCCTTGCCACTTGTGGAACTCGTTACTACCTTTCGGCCAATTCTGATGGGTCGTCAGACAGGTTCGGATGAACCGTGTCACCGACACCACCGCCCGCCAGACCTGGAGTTGCCGATGCCCCGCCCCCATCTGCCCGACGGCTTCGACTTCACCGACCCCGACCTGCTCCAAGCCCGCGTTCCGCACCCCGAGTTCGCCGAGATGCGGAAGACCGCCCCGGTCTGGTGGTGCGCACAGCCGGCCGGGATCTCCGGCTTCCAGGACGAGGGCTACTGGGCCGTTACCCGGCACGCCGATGTCAAGCATGTCTCCACACACCCCGAACTCTTCTCGTCCCACACCAACACCGCCGTCATCCGCTTCAACGAGCGCATCAGCCGCGACCAGATCGACGCGCAGAGGCTGATCATGCTCAACATGGACCCGCCCGAGCACACGCGCGTACGCCAGATCGTCCAGCGCGGCTTCACTCCCCGGGCGATCCGCTCCCTGGAAGAGGCCCTGCGAAACCGCGCCCGGGCCATCGTCGAGACGGCGCTCGCGGGCGCGAAGGACGACGGCAGCTTCGACTTCGTCAGCAACATCGCCGTCGAGCTGCCACTCCAGGCAATAGCCGAACTCATCGGCGTACCGCAGGAGGACCGCTCCAAGCTCTTCGACTGGTCCAACAAGATGGCGGCGTACGACGATCCCGAGTACGCCATCACCGAAGAGGTCGGCACCGAGGCCGCGATGGAGATCGTGATGTACGCGATGAACCTCGCCGCCGCCCGCAAGGAGTGTCCGGCCAAGGACATCGTCAGCCGGCTGGTCGCCGCGGAGGACGAAGGCAACCTCTCCAACGACGAGTTCGGCTTCTTTGTGATCCTGCTGGCGGTGGCGGGCAACGAGACCACGCGCAACGCCATCAGCCACGGCATGCACGCCTTCCTCACCCACCCCGAGCAGTGGGAACTCTTCAAGCGCGACCGCCCGGCGACGGCCGCGGAGGAGATCGTGCGCTGGGCGACGCCCGTCGTCTCCTTCCAGCGCACGGCAACCCAGGACGTGGAGCTGGGCGGTCAGCAGATCAAGAAGGGCGACCGGGTCGGGCTCTTCTACTCCTCCGCCAACAACGACCCCGAAGTCTTCAACGCACCCGAGCAGTTCGACATCACCCGCGAACCGAACCCCCACCTCGGCTTCGGCGGCGGAGGGCCGCACTTCTGCCTCGGCAAGTCGCTGGCCGTGATGGAGATCAACCTGATCTTCAACGCGACAGCGGACGTTCTGCCCGGCCTGCGCCTGGTCGGCGACCCGCGGCGGCTGCGCTCGGCGTGGCTGAACGGCATCAAGGAGCTGCAGGTCAGCCACGGCTGACCTAGCTGCCGTGGGAGGCAGGGGCAGACTCACCCCACGCCCCGCCCCTGCCTCCCTCTGTCGCGCCTCAGCAGGTAGATTCCTTCGCCAGGGGGTGCGTCAAATGAGTGAACCGAGCACGCAGCGGCGGATGTTCAACTGGATGAGGCGGGGCCGGACGGCCCGTCTCATCAGCGCGACGATCATCGGAGCGGTCACGGGACTGGCGCTCTTCAGTGTGACGCAGGTGACCGGGCGCAATCTCTTCATCATCACGGGCAGTGTTGCCGGCGTGGTCGCCGTGATCGTGATGGAGGCGTACGGACGAGGCGCCCGCCTGAGCGAGGTCAAGGTCACCGTCCCGCAGCTGAGCGAGTTCACCTTCGTGGTCAACAACGACGCCCGGCAGGTGGCGTGGCAGCTGTTCGTCGAGACTGTGACGCGCGTCTCCACACAGCCGCTGGCGAGCGACGAGGGCAACATCCGCGAGGCCATGAACTCCCTGTACGGGCTGTTCGCGACCACCCGCGACACGTTGAAGGGCAGCCGCCCCTCGACGGGCATCGGGGGCGGCCAGACCGTCGAGTACCTGGCCGTCACGATGCTCAACCGCGAGCTGCGGCCCTTCCTGTCCGCCTGGCACCCCCGGCTCGGCACGTACGAGCGCGAGCACCCGGACGCCCCGGAAACGGACTGGCCGGACAACGAGACATGCCGCGAGGAACTGAGCGTGGTGCAGGGCCACCTGCACGCCTACGCGCTGGGGTTCGCCCGCCTCGCGGGCGTGCGGGACGCCGCTGCGCTGATCGGGACGCAGGGCCCGTCGTAAGGACTGGTCACCGCGACGAAGAGCGTCGTCCCGTCGCCGGCGAAGGCGAGCGACGATTCCGTCGCCCGAGTGGCGGAAACGGGACCGCGGGCGGATCCTGGCTGGAACGCGACGATCCACCCCAGGGGGTACGGGGACACCCGTACCCCCTGGGGCCGTGCGTGCTACTTCGGTGCGGCCGGGACCGGCGTCTCCGTCTCCGCCTGCGCCGCCCGCGCGAGTGCAACCGCGCCCGGGGGCACCCGGAGCTGCCGTCGGCCCGCCAGGACGTGCGTGAGGCCGAAGCCCGCGCCGACGACCGCCGCGCCGCCCGCCGCGTCCAGGACCCAGTGGTTCGCGGTGGCGACGATCGCGCACACCGTGAAGAGCGGGTGGAGCAGCGCGAGGAGCTTCATCCACAGCTTGGGTGCGAGAACGAGGACGACCAGGCCGCACCAGAGGGACCAGCCGAAGTGCAGCGAGGGCATCGCCGCGTACTGGTTGGTGACCGCGGTCATCGCGCCGTAGTCCGGGTTGGCGAGGTCCTGCGGGCCGTGGACGGTGTCGATGAACTCCATGCCGGGCATCAGGCGCGGCGGGGCCAGCGGGTAGAGCCAGAAACCGAGCAGCGCGAGAAGCGTGGCGAAGGCGAGGGATGCGCGGGCCCAGCGGTAGTCGGCGGGGCGGCGGACGTAGAGCACGCCGAGGATGGTCAGCGGCACAACGAAGTGAAAGGACGCGTAGTAGAAGTTGAAGAAGGCTTCGGCCCACTTCACCTTCACCACCGCGTGGTTGACCCAGTGCTCGATGTCGATGCGGAGCGCCTGCTCGATGGAGACGATCTGGCGGCCGTGCTCCTCGGCCGCGGTGACGCCGCCGGTCGCGGCGGCGCGGATGTGCGAGTAGACGGAGTAGCCGACCCGGATCACCAGCAGTTCGAGGAGCAGGTTGGGGCGGCTGAGCACACGCCGCCAGAAGGGCAGCAGTGGCACCCGGCGCCAGCGGGCCGGGGCGGGCAGGGCGTACTCGGTGGGGATGGGCGCGCGGAAGTACGGCGAGGTCCGGGGCAGGAACGGCACCGCGCAGGCGGCCGCGAGCGCGGCGACCAGGACGACGTTGTCGCGTAGGGGAAGGAGCACCGCCATGTTGGGCAGCAGCATCGTTCCGGGCAGCGTCATCGCCAGGACTGTCAGGACGGGCCAGAGCATGCGGTCGGCCGCGCGCCTGCCGACGCGGCCGACTACGGCGAGGAGCACCCACAGGAGCTGGTGCTGCCAGGCGGTGGGTGAGACGGCGACGGCGACGCAGCCGGTGAGGGCGACGGCGAGGAGGAGCTGGCCGTCCTGGGCGTAGCGGACGGCGCGGCGCAGTCCGAACCAGCAGACCGCGGCGGCGAGCGCGACGTAGAGGGCGATCTCGAGCGGGCCCTGGAGGCCGAGGCGCAGAAGCGCGCCGTGCAGGGACTGATTGGCGAGGCTGTCGGGTCGGGCTCCGAGTCCGGCGCCCGCGACATGGTGGACCCAGTACGTCCAGGAGTCGCTCGGGAGCGCTGCCCAGGCGAGTGCCGAGCAGGCGGCGAAGGTGCCGGCCGAGGTGACGGCGGCGCGTCTGCGGCCGGTGAACCAGAGCAGCGGCGCGAAGAGCAGGACTGTGGGCTGAAGGGCCGCGCCGACACCGATCAGCAGGCCGGACGCTCTTTCCCCGCGGGCGGCGAAGCAGCCGAGGAGGACGAGCAGCACCGGGATAATGCTGGTCTGGCCGAGGTAGAAGCTGTTGCGCACGGGCAGCGAGAGCATCAGCAGGCTGATGGCGATGGGGGCGGCGAGCAGGCCGCTGCGGCGCGACACGGGGCCCGGGAGTGCGCGGGCGACGACCAGGCCGAGGCCGACGACGAGCAGGAGTGTGCCGAAGGTCCAGGCGACGCCGAGGCTCTGCTCGGCGGAGCGGGCGAGCGGTTTGAGGACGAGTCCCGCGAAGGGTGTGCCGGTGAACTTGTCGGCGTCGTACAGCGAGCCCTTCACATGCAGGACGCCGTTCTCGCCGAGCCAGGTCTCCAGGTCGGTCAGCCGCTCGCCGGGCGGCTGCCGGAGCACCGCTGCCGCCTGCCGTATCGCGAGGACGGCGGCCATGAGCCACAGGGCGGCCCTGGCAACGCCCATCCTCGAGTCCGTCGTCCCGCTCCCGCGCACGCTGTGCTCCGCGTTCGCCACGTCGCGCCGGCCTCCCCTACGTTCTGCGTTTGTGGTTCATAGAGCCTCGCATTGCCCCATGAAGGAGACCCAGGCAACCCCGTCTTAGCCTGAGTGTCACCCTGTTTTGACCGAATATCTCGCCGACCGGTACCGGAACCGGACGTTCGGGACCGTCGTCACAGGAGGCATGCGGGGGAACATACAAGAAATGCGCGGCAGGATTCTGCTGGTCGTGGCAGCGCTGCTCGCGCTGCAGCTCGGATCGCTGATCAGCCCGGCGTACGCGTGCGGTTGCGGGGCGATGGTCCCGGACCGCGGGTCCCATATGGCGGTCGACCGCGAGACCTCGGTGGTGGGCTGGGACGGGCGTACGGAACAGATCGTCCTGCGCTTCACGGTCGACGGAAACGCGCGGAAGGCCGCGTGGATCATGCCGGTGCCCAGCAGGGCGACGGTGGAACTCGGTGACCGGGCGGTCTTCGACGAGCTGGAGACGGTGAGCGCGCCGGAACACAGGACGCGGCACTACTTCTGGCCGCGCGCCCACGACTGGCCGTTCTCGGGCTCGGACACGGACGGCGCGGCAGCGGCAGCGCCGCCGCCGGGAGCCAGGGCTCCGGTGGGCGTGGTGGGGCGCGAGCGCCTCGGCGACTTCGATGTGGCACGGCTGACGGCGACGGAGCCGGGGGCGCTGCGGAGCTGGCTGGAAGCCAACGGCTTCCAGTTGCCGCCCGGACTTGCGACGGAGCTGAAGCCGTACGTCGCTCAGAAGTGGGAGTACGTGGCCGTGCGGCTGGCGCCCGAGGCGGAGGGTGCGATGCTGCGCGGCACGCTCGACCCGCTGCGGCTGCGGTTCGCCAGCGACCGGCTGATCTACCCGATGCGGCTGTCCCGGCTGGCCAAGAACGCTCAGTCGCTGGGCCTGTTCGTGCTGGCGCCGCACCGGATGGAGCCGAAGTCCTCGATCGGCGGGGATGCGCCGGAGGTGACGTACGCGGGCAAGGTCCCGGCGGACGGGGTGCTCGCCGGGTTGGCGGGCGGCGGACAGACCTTCCTGACGGCGCTGGACCAGAGGTTCCCGGAGCCGGGGCGGATCAGTGGCGATCACGAGCTGCGGGCAGCTGAGGCGGACACTCCTTTCCGGCGGGTGGTGTACAAGGACGAGCTGCTGATGGCGGGCGGTGTGCCGGTGTGGCTGCTGACGGTCGGCGGCGGGCTCGCGGCGCTCGTGGGCGCGGCGCTGTGGCGCGTACGGGCCAGGCGCCGCAGGCCGGTCGTGCCGCCGCCCCCGGTGCATGTGCCGCCGCCGCTCGCCTGAAAAGTGGGGCCCGCTGAAATAGGTTGGGCCTATGACTCAGGAGCAGTGGAACGCAGTTGACCGCTTCATCACCGACCACCTCGTCCACGACGACGAAGCCCTCAAAGCGGCCCTCGCGGCGAGCGACGAGGCCGGCCTTCCCGCCATCGCCGTTGCCGCGAACCAGGGCAAGCTGCTGAATCTGCTGGCCCGGATCCACGGCGCCCGCAGTGTGCTCGAGATCGGCACACTGGGCGGCTACAGCACGATCTGGCTGGCCAGGGCACTGCCGGAGGGCGGCAGGCTGATCACCCTCGAATACAACCCGGCCCACGCGGAGGTCGCCCGCGCGAACCTGGCCCACGCGGGCCTCGACAAGATCGCCGAAGTCCGCGTGGGCGCGGCCCTGGAGACCTTGCCGAAACTGGTCACCGAGCCGGGCGCGGGCCCCTTCGACCTGGTCTTCATCGACGCGGACAAGCAGAACAACCCGCGCTACATCGAGTGGTCCCTCAAGCTGACCCGCCCCGGCAGCCTGATCATCGTCGACAACGCGATCCGCGGCGGCGGGGTGACGGACGCGGACAGCACGGACCCGGCGATCCTGGGCACGCAGGAGATGTACGAACTGGTGGCGCGTGAGCCGCGGCTGGACGCGACGGCGGTGCAGACGGTGGGAACGAAGGGGTACGACGGTTTCCTGCTGGCGAGGGTGGTGGACTGACACGTCCGGTCAGCGGCCCGTCGGCGGCTCCGGCCGGGGTCCTCAGCTCTCGCGTGGGCGGTGCGGCAGGATGGGCGCATGAGCATTGTGAAGATCAACGCCCTGACCGTGCCCGAGGAGCAGCGCGAGGTGCTGGAGAAGCGCTTCGCGTCACGAGCCGGGTCGGTGGAGAACTCCGACGGCTTCGAGTGGTTCGAACTCCTTCGTCCGCTCGAAGGGACCGACCAGTACCTCGTCTACACGCGCTGGCGCGACGAGGCCGCGTTCCAGGCATGGATGGAGGGCTCGATGAAGACGGCGCACCAGGGCGGCGGGGAGCGGCCGAAGTCCGCCGCCACCGGGTCCACGCTCTGGTCGTTCGAGGTGGTGCAGCAGGCCGCGCCCAAGGCGTAGGCCCTCTTCGGGCCCGCCGGGAAGCGCAGGAAATCGTTGGCCAAGGGTTCGGTGGCTCGGGTAGAGAGAGCGTCATGACGACGTGGACCATGGCCCCCGAAGCCTTCGATTCCCCCGACGCCGGCGTGCTGCGGCGCGAGTACTACGACGAGGTCGCGAGCCGCTACTGGAAGCGGCCCGCGACCGCCGGGGAGATCGACCAGGGGCTGACCGGAGACGGCGTCGAGCAACTCACGCCGCCCACCGGACAGTTCGTCGTCGGGCGGTACGGTGGCAGGGCCGCGGCATGCGGCGGGGTGCTGATGCTGGACGCCGAGCGGGCCGAGCTGACCCGGGTCTTTCTGCGGCCCGCCTTCCGCGGCAGGCAGGGCGCGGGGCTGCTGCTGGCAGCCCTGGAGGACGCGGCGCGCGGACTCGGGGCGCGGCGGATGGTGCTCAATACCCGGCTCGATCTCATCGAGGCACGCAAGCTGTATCTCCGGCACGGCTACGCGGAGATCCCGGCGTACTGCTCGGGGCCGTACATGGAGGTCTGGTACGGCAAGGCGCTGTGCCCGGGGGCGGCCGGGAGCCGAGGGGCGCAAGCCTGACGCCAGGGGCTTCAGCGCGCGTGGTCCCGCTTCGGGGCAGGGCTGTACGGGCGCTCCTCGTCCGAGCCGCACAGTTCCGCCGTCAGGTCCCGGACCAGCTGCACCAGATCCGTCGGGCGATCCGGGCCCCACCAGTCGCCGAGCAGCTCCGCGAGCGACTCCTCGCGGGCGTTCGAAAGACGTACGGCCGCCTCCATCCCCCGGTCGGTGAGCAGCAGTTGCAGCCCCTCGCGACGGGCCAGGCCCCGCTCTTCCACCTGACGCGAGGCCTCGGTGATCGCGCGCAGCGGCACCGGCGTGGTGTCGGCGAGCAACTGGGGCTCCACCAGACCGTGGCGGCGGATGCGCAGCAGCAGCCAACTGGCCGCCGGCAACAGGTCGTACCCCGCCTTCTCGGTGATCCTCTCGTAGATCTGGCGCCGGCCGTCGCGCGAGCCGAGCACCGAAAGCGCCCGTGCCACCTCCTCGCGGGAGGAGCGCGTGACCGGGTTGGAGGCCACCGTCTCGCTCGGGTCGGGCGCGGTTACCGAGCCGCGCAGCTTGTCCTCCTTGAGGAACCAGGCGACGACGAAGGCGACGGCCACCACGGGAACTGCGTACAGGAAGACGTCGGTGATGGACGACGAGTACGCGTGCAGCACCGAGGGGCGCAGCGTGGACGGCAGTTCGGCGATCGCGCGCGGGTCGGCCGCCAGCTCGCGGGCCCCGGCGCCCGGCGGCACCTGCTGTCCGGCGAGCGCGTCGGCCAGCTTGTTCTCGAGCCCGTTGGTGAAGATCGTGCCGAAGATGGCGACGCCGAACGAGGCGCCGATGGAGCGGAAGAAGGTCGCCCCGGACGTGGCGACACCCAGGTCCGCGTAGCTGACCGCGTTCTGGACCACCAGCACCAGCACCTGCATCACCAGGCCGAGACCGGCGCCGAAGACGAAGAAGTACGCACTCATCTCCCAGGTGGAGCTCGTCTCCTTGAGCTGGTGGAGCAGGACCAGGCCGACGGCGGTGACGCCGGTGCCCGCGATCGGGAAGACCTTCCAGCGTCCTGTGCGGCTGACGATCTGTCCGGACGCGGTCGAGGTGAGCAGCATGCCGAGCACCATCGGCAGCATGTGCACACCGGACAGGGTCGGCGCGACGCCCTGCAGGACCTGGAGGAACGTCGGCAGATAGGTCATCGCGCCGAACATCGCGAAGCCGACGATGAAGCTGATGACGGCGACGAGCGAGAAGGTGCGGATCCGGAACAGCCCCAGCGGTAGCACTGGTTCGGCGGCGCGCTGCTCCACATACAGAAAAGCGACGAGAAGTACGGCGCCGAGTACGGCGAGACCGATGATCTGACTCGAGCCCCAGGCCCAGGTGGTGCCGCCGAGGGAGGCGACCAGGACCAGACAGGTGGCGACGGATGCGATGAGGAAGGTGCCGAGGTAGTCGATGGTGTGCCGGGTCGGGCGCGCCGGGATGTGCAGCACGGCGGCGATGACGAGCAGTGCCACGACGCCGATGGGCAGATTGATGTAGAACACCCAGCGCCAGCTGAGATGTTCGGTGAAGAAGCCGCCGAGGAGCGGCCCGAGGACGCTCATCGCGCCGAAGACCCCGCCGAACAGGCCCTGGTACTTTCCGCGTTCGCGCGGCGAGACGATGTCGCCGACGATCGCCATCGACAGGACGATGAGGCCGCCGCCGCCCAGACCCTGGAGCGCGCGGAAGCCGATGAGCTGCGGCATGTTCTGCGCGATGCCGCACAGCGCGGAGCCGATGAGGAAGATGACGATGGCGGCCTGGAAGAGCTTCTTGCGGCCGTACTGGTCACCGAGCTTGCCCCACAGGGGCGTCGCCGCGGTCGAGGCCAGGATGTACGCGGTGACCACCCAGGACAGATGGTTCATGCCGCCGAGCTCGCTGACGATGGTCGGCAGCGCGGTGGAGACGATCGTCTGGTCGAGGGCGGCGAGCAGCAGGCCGAGCAGCAGTGCGCCGATGGCAACCATGACGGCCTGCCGGTTCTGGCCCTCGCCCGGGGCCGGACTGACGGCCTCGGTGCTCACTTCCTGAGCCATGCCGCTCTCTCTCCTCGCCGCTCTCCGCATCACACTCCTCCCCATCGTGGTGGCTGTGACCGGTTATGGCCTGCCGAGGTGGCGGGCGCCGTTGGGCGCCGGGTGGGGCGGCTGCATAATCGCTCGCAGGTCAAGGGGAGGGAACCGGCGATGACCGGACACGTGTGTCCTGAATGCGGTACGCCGCGCGGTACCGGGGGCAGAGCCGGGCCCGGCTGTCACTGTGCGGAGCGGGGGTTCGACCCGCTGCGGGTGCGGCCGTATGTGGCCTTGCACAACGTGGGTGAGAGCGGGTCGGGGCCGGACGCGGAGACGATGCCGCTGCTGCTGCCGGATGCGTTGGTTCCGATGCCGGTTCCGATGCCGGTTCCGATGCCGGTTCCGATGCCGGGTGACGAGTCGGACGCGCTCGACGCGGTGGGCCTTACGGCAGTGGACCTGACTGCGGTGGACCTGACTCCGGTGAGCCTCGCTCCGGGGCGCCACCGCGGCCGGCGGCGGCCGTACCGGGGTCTGTTGGTGGTCGCGGCGGCGGTGGCGGTGGCGGGGACCGCGGCATTCGCCTCAGGGCTTTTCTCCGGGGACGACGAGCGCGACAAGGCCCTGCCGGACCGGGAGACGAGTGCGCCGAGCGTGAGTGTCCTGCCGGACGCGCCCTCGTCGGCGCCGACCGCCTCCGCCGACGCCTCGGCGTCCGCGTCGGCCTCGCCGTCCGGCAGGCCGACGGCGTCCGCGTCGTTGCGCAGGGCCCCCGGGCCGTCCGCGCCCGCGGATCGGTCGACGCCGCCGCCCGCGACGCCGAGTGCGTCGGAGTCGGCCTCCGCGGCGCCGTTGGGTGCCCGGTCGGGCACGCTGCGCCCCGGGGACAGCGGACCGGAGGTCGTGGAGCTCCAGCAGCGGCTGGCCGAGGTGTGGCTGTACTCGGGCCCGATGGACGGGCAGTACAGCCAGTCCGTCGAGACCGCGGTGCGCGGCTACCAGGACGACCGGCACGTCAAGGGCGACCCCAAGGGGGTCTACGGCCCGAAGACGCGCCGTGCGCTGGAGAGCGAGACGCAGGACGGGTGACGCTCGGTCTGCGCCGACCGGGTGGCGCATACCCCCCGGTTTTTGTATCGTGGTGGAACAAAGTGGTTCCGTCCGTATTCCCTGACCGGCGGGCGGAACCGCTTGTTCTCTTCTCCCGTGCCCTGGAGTACGCCGATGCCGGCAACCGCCCCGCTCGTTCTGACCGCCCGCGCCCTCCTGCTCGACATGGACGGCACCATCGTCAACTCGGACGCGGTGGTGGAACGCTGCTGGCGCCAGTGGGCGACCGAGCACGGCCTGGACCCGGACGAGGCGCTGAAGGTCGTACACGGGAGGCAGGGGTACGCCACGATGGCGGCGCTCCTGCCCGACCGGCCGATGGAGCAGAACCACGCCGAGAACCGCGTGCTGCTCGCACAGGAGACCGCGGACACCGACGGCGTCGTCCCGGTCGCGGGCGCCCCCGCCTTCATGGCAGCCATCGCGAGGCTCCCGCACGCCCTGGTGACCTCGGCGGACGAGGCCCTGGCCCAGGCACGGCTGGCCGCGGCCGGACTGCCGATACCGGAGATCCGGGTCACCGCCGAACGCGTCGGCGCGAGCAAGCCGGACCCGGAGGGCTTCCTCAAGGGCGGGGCCGAACTCGGCTTCGCCCCGGCGGACTGCGTGGCCTTCGAGGACTCCGAGGCGGGCATCGAGGCGGCGAGGGCGGCGGGCATGCGCGTGCTGGGTGTCGGCCCCCGCGCGGCGGCCCTGTCCCCGGACGCGCACGTCCAGGACCTGACCTCACTGCGCGTGGAGTCGGCGCCCGACGGCACGATCCGCCTGTACGTCACGGGGTGACGGTTTCCCCGGTCGGCCCGAGTCCTCGGGACGGCCGGCGGGGGAATTCAAGCCACGCCGGCAAAGGGTCGCCGCGTACCCGACGCGCCCCGCCCCCCAGGTCACCGCGTACGCGCCCCGCGCCCTACCCCGCCACCGCCTCGAACAAGCTGAACCCGGCCAGCACCAGCATCAACCCCGCCGCCACCCTCGTGATCAACCTCAGCGGCACGTACTTCATCAGCGTCCGCCCGCCCAGAATCCCCAGCCCCGCCACCGTCCACAGCGCCAGCACCGCCCCCAAGCCCACCGCCGGCGGGCTGTCGTAACGCGCGGCCAGATTCGCGGTCATGATCTGGGTCAGATCACCGAACTCCGCCACCAGAATCAGCATGAAGCCCGCCCCGGAGACCTTCCAGAAAGACTGGTCCGCCGGGGCCTTGATGTGTTCCTCGTCGCCGTCGTCCTTCTTCAGCAGCAGCACGAGTGCCCCCGCAAGGAAGAGGACGCCCACCACCGCCTGCACCAGCCGGTGCGGCAGCAGTGTGAGCACGCTGCCCGCCGCGACAGCGAGCGCGACATGGACCGCGAACGCGGCCGCGACGCCCGCGAAGACGTACGAGGCGCGGTAGCGGGTACCGAGCATCAGACCGGCGAGCGCGGTCTTGTCGGGGAGTTCGGCGAGAAAGACGACACCGAAGGTGATCGCCAGGGGGGTGAAGCTGAGCACGGAACGGACTCCTCGATCGGTCGGGCTGCCGGACCGAGAGACCTGATCGGAAAAGGGGGTCGCTTCGGCACGGCAGCGTCACGTGAAAGCACAGGACACTGCGGCCGAAGGTCTCGCTGGCGGGCCGGGTCGAACTGGTCGACGAGGGCCGCCTCCGGGCGCCGGCCGGGCACGAGGCCCGGCAGTATGTCGACGTTCCGGCGAAGAGCTACTCCCCTTCTGCTCCGTTCAGGGTACGTCGGGCGCCACTCACGGCGGATCCCGGTACAGCAACCCCCGCGTCACCAGCTCCAGCACCACCGCCACCGCCACCGCCTGGACGGCCATCAGAGCGACCAGAACAAACAGCTGCACCGCCCCCGCCAGCAGCGGTGAGGCGCCGCCCAGCAGCATGCCGACGAACGCGCCCGGCAATGTGACGAGCCCCACGGTCCTGGTCTGATCGAGCCCCGGCAGCAGCGCGTCGGAGGCGGCCGGGCGCGCCACCTCCATACGGGCGTCGCGTTCGAGCAGCCCGAGCGCCATCCCCGCCTCAACCTCTCCGTGCCGCAGCCCCAGCTCGTCCAGCGCCCGCCGCCCGCCGAGCACGGTCGCGGTGAGCGCGCCGCCGATGAGGATGCCGGTCACCGGGACCAGCGCGATGCCCTTCAGCGGTACGAGGCCGGTGAGCAGCAGCGCGGCCACGACGGGCGCAACACCCGCGGCGATCGGCAGCCACGCCCATCGCCAGGTCCGGTTCGCGGTGATCCGCCGGCCCGCCGTCCATACCGCGACCGCGTACATCAGCAGCAGAAACGCGAACAGCAGCGGAAGCGAACGGACCACCCAGCCGATCACCAGGGAGACGGCCGCGAGTTGGACGGCCGCCCGCATGCCCGCCACGGCGATCTCGCGCGCCCGGCCCAGCCGGGCGACGGCGGCCACGGTCGCCGCGACGGCCAGCAGTACGGCCAGTACAGCGCCGAAGGTGACATTGACCGTGAGCAGCACCCGGCAACCCTACGACGTGCCACGGCATGTGCCGGGGTGTCAGAACTCTTGATCTGACGTGCCCATGTCGCCACTCTGTTACCTGGCGCCCACCCCACCGAAACCTGGCGCCGACAACATGGCCACGCCCGAACGGCCAAATGCCCCCCACAGCCAAGGAGTTCGCATGTCTGGTGTCTACGCGCGTCAATGTCGCCGTATAGCCGTACTCGCCGCCACCTCCGCTCTCGCCGTCACCGGTCTGCTCGCCACCGCCCCCACCGCGCAGGCCTCCCCGCCCACCCCCGTCAGCGCCGCCACCGCCCGCACCTATCTCGCCGGGCTCACCGTGTCCCCCGAGGGCTCGTCCACCGGCTACAGCCGCGACAAGTTCCCGCACTGGATCACCCAGTCGGGCGCGTGCAACACGCGCGAGGTCGTCCTCAAGCGCGACGGCACGAACGTCGTCCAGGACTCCAGCTGCGCCGCCGTCAGCGGCAGTTGGTACTCCGAGTACGACGGCGCCACCTGGACCGCCGCAGCCGACGTGGACATCGACCACATGGTGCCGCTCTCCGAGGCCTGGAAGTCCGGCGCGAGCAGCTGGACCACCGCCAAGCGGCAGTCCTTCGCCAACGACCTCACCCGTCCGCAGCTGATCGCCGTCACCGACAACGTCAACCAGGCGAAGGGCGACCAGGACCCGGCGGAGTGGCTGCCCTCGCGCACCTCGTACCGCTGCATGTACGCGCGCATGTGGGTGGACGTGAAGCACTACTACGCCCTGACCGTGGACTCGGCCGAGAAGACCGCGCTCCAGGGCATCCTGAACGGCTGCTGACCAGCAGAACTGACGGTTCCCGCAGGAACCTGGTGGTCCTCCCCTGTCGTTCCGTACCGTACGGGGCGACAGAGGAGGGCACACATGGCCGGGCTGCGCGTGGGACCACTGCTGCGGTATGTCGACTGGGAGACGGGCACCAGTGCGACCGTCTGGGTCGAGGCCGACCGGCCGTGCACGGCCGAGGTGCGCTGCGAGGACGGCGCGAAGGGCACTGCGCGTACGTTCCAGATCGCCGGCCACCACTATGCGCTGGTCCAGATCACCGGCCTGACACCCGGGACGGCGACCGCGTACGACGTGCTGCTCGACGGCCGGCGGGTCTGGCCGCTGGAAGGAAGCGGGTTCCCGGCGAGCACGATCCGTACGCCCGAGGTCCCCTCCGACGGCATCACCGTCTCCTTCGGCTCGTGCCGCTGGTCGGCCGCGCCGCGCGGTGGGCACGACCCGGTCGGCCCGGACGCGCTCGACACCCTCGCCGCGAAGCTCGCCGCCGACCCCACGGCCGTACGCCCCGAGGTGCTGCTGCTGCTGGGCGACCAGGTGTATGCGGACGAGACGTCCACGGCGACCAGGGCCTGGCTCGCCGCGCGCCGCGATCTGAGCGAAGCCCCCGGCGCGGAGGTCGCGGACTACGAGGAATACACCCGGCTCTACGACGAGTCCTGGCTGGACCCCGAGGTCCGCTGGCTGCTCTCCACCGTGCCCAGCTGCATGATCTTCGACGACCACGATGTGATCGACGACTGGAACACCAGCGCCTCCTGGCTGGCGGAGATGCGCGAGACGGCGTGGTGGCAGGAGCGGATCCTCAGCGGTCTGATGTCGTACTGGGTCTATCAGCACCTGGGCAACCTCTCCCCGGCGGAGCTGGAGTCGGACAAGCTGTACGCGGCGGTGCAGGCGTCGCCCGACGGGACGGATGCGCTGCGGCGGTTCGCCGCCGAGGCGGACGCCGACCCGGCGTCTGTGCGCTGGAGTTACCGCCGCGACTTCGGGCGGACCCGGATGCTGATGGTGGACTCGCGCGCCGGCCGGGTCCTGGACGAGCAGCGGCGATCGATGCTGGACGCGGACGAGGCACGCTGGCTGCGCGAACAGGTGCTGGACGGGCGGGGGCCCGGGCACGGGTCCGCGACGGAGTCCGGGCACGGGTCTGCGGCAGGTTCCCGGCACGGGTCCGTGTCGGGGCCGTACGACCATCTCCTGATCGGGACCTCGCTGCCCTGGCTGCTGCCGCCGCTCATCCACGACGCGGAGAGCTGGAACGCCGCGCTCTGCCGCGGCGAGCGCGGCGAGCGCTGGGCCCGCTTCGGCGAGAAGCTGCGCCGAGGGGCCGACTTGGAGCACTGGGCGGCCTTCCCCGACTCCTTCGACAAGCTGGCGGCGCTGATCGCAGAGGCGGGCAGCGGGGACGACGCCCCGGCAACGGTGTGCGTACTGTCGGGCGATGTGCATCATGCGTATGTCGCCGAGCCCGAGTGGCCCGGCCAGGCACCGGACACCAGGGTGCTCCAGCTGACCTGCTCGCCCGTGCACAACTCCATCCCCCGCCCCATACTGCTCGGCTTCCGCTTCGGCTGGAGCCGTGTCGGACGGCGGATCGGGCACGCCCTGGCTCGACACGGCAGGACGGGCAGACCGCCCGTCGAATGGGGGCGGACGGGGGGCCCGTGGTTCGGCAACCAGCTGATGACGCTGACGCTGCGAGGCCGTTCGGCGAGGCTGCGGCTGGACCAGGCGCAGGCGGTGGCGGGGGCCGCCGAGTCCGCGAGGGGCGCGGGTGCGCGGCTCGTGACGGCGGACGAGCGGGAGCTGACTGCGCACCGTGATCCATCCCACAGCGGAGGGTGATCCTCGGCCCCTGGGGTTCGACTCCGGCCCCTCCCCCGGCATGATGAGCCGAACATTCCGCTGCCCAGCACCCCCACATGCCCCGGGAGTTCCTGTTTTGTCCGACGTACGCGATGTGCGATCAGCAGTAGCCCCCCACACCCGCGCCGTCGCGGTCGTCGGGGCAGGCCCCCGCGGCACCTCCGTCCTCGAAAGACTCTGCGCCTCGGTCCCCGAGCTGATCCCCGGGACGCCGCTGACGATCCACCTCGTCGACCCGGCGCCGCCGGGCCCGGGCCGGGTCTGGCGCACCGACCAGCCGGCCGAGCTGCTGATGAACACCGTGGCCTCGCAAGTCACTTTGTTCACGGACGACAGCGTTGTCTGCGAAGGTCCGATACGTCCGGGGCCGAGCCTGTACGAGTGGGCGGCAGCGCACACCGACGAACGGCTCGGCCCCGACGACTATCCGACGCGGGCCTGCTACGGGCGCTATCTGGAGTGGGCTTTCCGGCAGACGGTGGACGCCGCGCCGGGCACGGTGACGGTGCGGGTCCACCGGGCGCGCGCGATACGGCTGGAGGACGAACTGGAGGCGGCCCCGCAGGCCGGGCCGTGGGCCGGGGCCCTCAGCGGCGGGGCGGCGCGGACCGGGGCTCCGACCGGCACGGCGGCGCGGACCGGGGCTCCGACCGGCACGGTGCCGCGGGCCCGCGCGGCGCTCGACGACTTCCCCGGCAGGGCGCCCGCCTCGCCGACGCAGAGCCTCACCCTCGACGACGGCACCACGATCACCGGACTCTGCGCGGTGGTCCTCGCACAGGGCCATCTGCCGGCAGTCTCGCGCCAGACGCAGGCCCATCTCGCCGAGTACGCCACCCGTCACCCCCGGCTGCATTACTTCCAGCCCGCGAACCCCGCGGACCTCGACCTCTCGGCCGTAACCCCCGGCGAGTCGGTCCTGCTCCGCGGCCTCGGCCTCAACTTCTTCGACCATATGGCGCTGTTGACGACCGGCCGCGGCGGCACGTACGTACACGACGACGACGGCACTCTCGTCTACCGCCCCTCCGGCCGCGAACCGCGGCTCTACGCGGGCTCGCGGCGCGGCATCCCGTACCAGGCACGCGGCGACAACGCGAAGGGCGCCTCGGGCCGGCACGACCCCCTCGTACTCACCCCGGACGTGATCGCCGTCTTCCGCAAACGCGCGGACGAGGGCGATCCGCCGGACTTCCTGACGGAGATCTGGCCCCTGGTGGCCAAGGAAGTGGAGACGGTCCACTACGAGGCACTGCTGTCACACCCGGCCGGCTTCCGGGACCGCTATCTCGCAGCGCCCCACGGAAGCACCCAAGAGGCCGCCGTACTGGACGAGTTCGGCGTCACGCAGGCGGACCGCTGGTCCTGGGACCGGATTTCGCGCCCGTACGGCGGCGAGAGCTTCGGCTCGCCGGCCGAGCACCGCGCCTGGCTCCTCGCCCATCTGCGCCAGGACGCCGCGCAGGCCGCGCTCGGCAATGTCGCGGGTCCGCTGAAGGCCGCGCTCGACGTACTGCGCGATCTGCGCAACGAACTGCGTCTGATCGTGGACCATGCCGGGCTCTCCGGCACTTCCCGGCGCGACCATCTGGACCGCTGGTACACCCCGCTGAACGCCTTCCTCTCCATCGGCCCGCCGCGCCGCCGCATTGAGGAGATGACGGCGCTGATCGAGGCGGGCGTCCTGGAGGTGGTCGGCCCGCGCACGACCGTCGGGATGGCGGACGGGATGTTCACCGCCGAGTCTCCCGACGTGCCCGGCTCCTTCGTCACGGCGACGACGCTGATCGAGGCGCGGCTGCCGGAGCCGGACCTGAGGCGGACCTGTGACGACCTGCTCGGTCGACTGCTGAAGACGGGACAGTGCCGGCCGCACACCATCGACGGTTACGAAACCGGAGGACTGGACGTAACACAGCGCCCCTACCGTCTGATCAACCGTCAAGGGCGGACACACCCACGGCGCTTCGCGATCGGTGTGCCCACCGAAGGCGTCCACTGGGTGACCGCGGCCGGGGCCAGGCCCGGTGTCGACTCGGTGACGCTCGCGGACGCGGACGCGGTGGCACGCGCCGCGCTGCGCGCGGTGGGCACGCTCGGTGCGCCGCACACGTCCGGACGGGCTGCCGAACCAGGCCCGGAGACAGGCCCCGAAGCGGAACCCGGACCGGAATCCACGGCGAAAACCGGGGCAAAGGCCGACCGTTGGCCAAATGTTGAACTTGCAAGCATAGATTAGGTCCGCCTAACCTAGGGCCTCCCTCGTCGGTTCACGTCCCCAAACCGAAGGAGTCCCCCCATGGCCAATCCCTCGCTGTCCACCCGCCTGAACAAGGCCCAGCCCTATGTGCTCAGCCTGTTCCGCATCGTCGTCGGCCTGCTCTTCGCCTGCCACGGCGCCGCCTCGCTCTTCGGCGTACTCGGCGGCGCGGCCGGCAGCGGCGGCACCATCCCGGCCGGCACCTGGCCCGGCTGGTACGCGGCGGTGATCGAGCTGGTCGCAGGCGCACTCGTGCTGGTCGGCCTCGGCACGCGCAGCGCCGCCCTCATCGCCTCGGGCTCGATGGCGTACGCGTACTTCACCGTTCATCAGCCGGAGGGCCTCTTCCCACTGCAGAACAGCGGCGAGGGATCCGTCCTGTACTGCTGGGCCTTCCTGCTGCTGGTCTTCACCGGGCCGGGCGCGCTGGCGCTGGACCGGGCGTTCGGCTCGCGCGGCGAGAACGGGACCGCGCAGGACGAGCGCAAGGAGCAGACCGCGGCGGTCGCGGCCTAAGGCACGTTTTAGAAGTCCCGCCTGCTGCCGGAGCTTTCGGAGCGCCCAGACCCTCGTCCACAAAAGAGGACCTGGGCGCTCCGCTTTTCCGCCTGCCGCCCACTTCGCCGCCCCACTCCGTTTCTCACGTCGCCCGCTCCCAAATCCCGTCCCTATTCCCGCCCGTATTCCCAAATCCCGCCAGACGTGAGGCTTACTACATCGACGCCCCCCGGCGATCTCGAGGTATACGCCAGGCGTACGCTGTACAGCTGTAGTGCCGCCCCTGCCGCTCCCCTTGCGACGTCGCGGCGTTATTCACGAAACCGGGGAGTTACGGGTGCTAGAGAGTGTGGGGTCGCTGACCGGCAGCCCATGGATTTACGCCGTCGTGGCGCTTTCCGTACTTCTCGATGTATTTCTGCCCGTACTGCCGAGCGGCGTGCTGGTGATCACGGCGGCGACCGCGGCCGCGGCCGGCTCGACCACCGCCACCGCCGCGCCCGTCGCGACCGCGGCCGGTCAGGTCCCGCACCAAGTGCCCTCGCTCCTCGTCCTGGTGCTGTGCGCGGCCACCGCCTCCGTACTCGGCGACCTCGTCGCCTACCGGCTGGCCTGGCGCGGCGGCGACCGCCTGGACCGGGCGATCGCCCGCTCCCGCAGACTGACCCGCGCGCAGGATCGTCTCGGCACGGCTCTCAGCCGCGGCGGCGGCGCACTCGTCGTGATCGCACGCTTCGCACCGGCCGGCCGCTCGGTCGTCTCGCTGGGCGCGGGCGCGGCCCACCGCAAGGTGAGGGATTTCCTCCCCTGGTCCGCCCTGGCGGGCGTGGCCTGGGCGGGCTACAGCGTGGGCCTCGGCTACTTCGGCGGCCAGTGGCTGGGCGCGACCTGGGTCGGCGCGGCGGTCTCGGTGCTCGCGCTGTTCGGGGCGGGCGCGCTGGCGGCATACGTCATGCGGCGCCCGACACAGTCACCGGCTCCCGAACCGGCTGCTTAGCGCCGGCCCCACCGGACCCGCGCACCTCAAGCCCTTCGAGCAGCTTGCGGGTCGCCTCGGCAATCTCGTCGACGGCCTGCTCGAAGACCTCGCGATTGTGCGCGGCGGGGGCACGGAAGCCGGACACCTTGCGCACGTACTGCAGGGCGGCGGCGCGGATGTCGTCCTCGGTGGCCTCTTCGGGGAGGGCGGGCGGGCGGAGAGTCTTGATACTGCGGCACATGTCTTCAGTGTGCCTCGCGGGTCTGACAGTGTCCGCCGGAGCGGGCGGGCCTGTACGGGGCGGGGGCCGCACCCTTCACCACGGGTGCGGCCCCCGCCACAAGCCCCCCTCAAGCCCCCTCAAGCCACGATGCGGGCCCGATCAAGGCCCGGTCAGGCCCGCCATCAGGCCGCGGCCGCCGCCCGCACCACCGACGCCGCCAGCCGGTCGTTCTCCGGCGCGGCGCCGCCCGGGAACGCGAACCGGCGGCGCACATAGCCGTACGCGACACTGCGCGGATCGGCAAAGCTGTCGGCGCCCGCGGCGCCGCTGTGGCCGAAGGCGTCCGCGCCCAGGAAGTCGCCCGCCATGCCGTCACCGGCCCACAGGCAGGGGAGCCGGGATAATTCCCCGGGATGCCGTACCGCTCCGTACCGCTCATGCCGTCTCCTCGACGGGTTCGCGCGCCTCGTCGGCCGCCACCGTACGGCCCGGGCCCGAGCCCCGGTAGCTGTGGCGCCGGGCGTGTGCGCGGGAGCTGATGACGGAGGCGTGAGGGCGGTACGCACACGCGCCAACACCACCGGCATTCCGGTCAGTTGAGATATGTCCGGCAGCTATGGCGACTTCTGGACATCTGCGGAGGAAGCGCTTGTCCGGCTCTCCGGCTCGCTTGGAGACTCGGTGGCATGCCCGCCGCAGGAGCGGCCGGGTATCAGCGCAAGAATCAGCAGGGGGAATCCCGCATGGCACTACGCAAGCTGATCGCTTCGTTGCTCACGACCCTGGCGCTCGTCGCCGCGGCGGTCACCGGACTCACCGGCCAGGCCACCGCGGCGTCCGGGGCCGACAGCAACACCGGCACCGGTGCTGACCAGGGCTTCACGGCCCAGGCCAAGCAGGCGGGACTGACCACCGCCGAGGCACGGCAGCTCCAGCAGACGGTCGACGGCTACCTCACCACGGTGGGCGGCAAGCAGGTCGCGCCCAACAGGATCGAACTGGCAGGCCAGGGCGAGATCGTGGTCGCCATGCCTGGCGAGCGCTACGCCCGCGATCTGTCGAGCCCGGCGGGCACCAGGGCGGCGTGTCCGTACGAGAACTTCTGCATGTGGACCGGCACCGGCTTCACCGGCACGCAGTTCAACCTGTGGAAGTGCGGGACGTACGACCTGTCCAACTGGAACGGTCCCGGCTCCTGGAGCAACAACCAGACCCCGGGCACCAGGGCGAGGTTCCTGGACCGCGGCTACAACACGATCTACACGACGCCCGGCGCGTATGCGAACAGCGCGTACTACGACTGGACTCCGGTCTGGCACGTAGTCCCCTGCTAGGACCCCGGCGGCCTTCGGCCGCAGGGACTGAGGGACGGGGCCCGGCCCCGGCGACGCAGAGTCGCCGGGCCCGGGCTCTCACGCTTACCGGCGCTCAGTTGTCCTGCAGGAACTTCTTCGCGAGGGAGTCGCCGAGGCTCACCGCGGCACTGTGGCTCTCGATCGGCGAGACCTTGGAATTCTTGAACAGGATGTACGTGACACCGGACTCGGCACCGCCGGTCTCCGGGTCCGGGTCGATCCCCAGCGCCTTGGCGGTGGCGTACGACGCCTCGCCGATGATCTTGTTCGGCCCGGTGTCACCGACGACGGCGTACTCGACCTTGTTGTTGTAGATGACGGCGACGACGCCGCCACCCTTGATCCCGGCGCTCGAGTAGTTCCAGATGCTGCTGGTGCTCGGTACGACGACGTACGGTAGCTTCTCGGCGTTCAGCGGCTTGCCGTTGGACTGGTGGAACGCGGTGTCGTCCTGGAACCAGGGGTCGGTGTTGGCGTTGCACTTGCTGGTGACCTGGCCATCGCAGTCGACGTCCATGTCGGCCTTCCAGAACACCGCGCCGTTCTTCCCGCAGACCGGGATGGTCGCCGAAGTCTCGCTGTCCGTCTTGTACTTGCCGTTCGATATCTGCGAACAGGTCTTGACCTTGGCCAGCAGATCGGCCGCGCCGACCGAGCCTTCCCGCGTCCCGCGCGCGTCCGAACCGGCGGCCCGGTGGGCGGTGTTGGCGGCGGCGGGCAGCGCGGCGACGGTGAGCAGGGCGGCGCCCGAGGCGGCGGCGAGCGCGAGAGTACGAGTACGCATGTGGGGGCGGCCTCTCTGTTAGGAAAGTTTCCTTACTTGTCCGCCGATAAATGTGATCCCTTTACATGACCGCGTCAACCCCTTCCGGCGCGGATTCCATGCCTTGACATCCGTCCAGGCCGAGCGCATGCTCAACCTATCGGTTTAACAACTGGATGGTTGATTACAGATGGCAGACGATCCGCTCAGCAACACCTTCGGCGCTCTCGCCGACCCGACCCGCCGGGCCCTCCTGGCGCGGCTCGCCGACGGGGCGGCGACGGTCAATGAGCTGGCAGAACCGTTCTCCATCAGCCTTCAGGCCATCTCCAAGCACCTGAAGGTGCTCGAACGGGCCGGCCTGATCACCAGGGGGCGCGACGCCCAGTACCGCCCCTGCCAACTCCATGCCGGTCCGCTCAAGCAGGCCACCGAGTGGCTGGAGGGCTACCGCCGGTTCTGGGAGGAGAGCTTCGGCCGGCTCGACGACTATCTGATCGAACTTCAGGAAAGGCAGCGGAACAATGACCTCGAAAGCCAGCGAGCACCCGACGACGCTGACCACTCCGTCGGACCTCGAGATCGTCATCACCCGTGACTTCGACGCACCGCGCAGCCTCGTGTGGGAGGCCTGGACCAAGCCCGAACACGTCCGGAGGTGGTACGGCCTGCGCTCCATGACCACGACGGTCATCGAGATCGACCTCCGCCCGGGCGGCGCCTGGCGCTGGGGACAGGCCGAGCCCAACGGGCAGGAGGTGGTGTTCTCCGGCGTCTACAAGGAGATCGTGCCGCCCGAGCGGCTTGTCTACACCGAGGGCTTCGAGCAGATGCCGGGCTCCGGCGAGACCCTGGTGACGCTGACCTTCGAGGAGAAGGACGGTCGGACGACCCTGACCAGCACCTCGGTCTGGCCTTCCGTGGAGGTCCGTGACATGGCGATGGCTTCCGGCATGGAGCAGGGCGTGATCGAGACGTACGAGCGACTCGACGAGCTGCTCGACGAGCTGCGGGGCACGACGGGCTGAGGCGAGGGGAGTTGGCGCGAGGCGGGCTGCGGGCGGACTGCGGGACGGTGCACCCGTGCCCGCCCGCTGCCTGATGCGCGGCACCGTCGGCCTGGTGACCAGCTGTGCGCGCCTCACCGTGGGGGACGCGCTGGATCCCCGGGACCGCAGGCGGCTGACCGAATGGCTGCTGAACCACACGACCAGCGGGGAACGATTCCGTGCGGGGCTGCCGAAGGACTGGACCGTCGGGGACAAGACCGGCGCCGGCTCGTACGGCACCAACAACGACGTGGGCATCGCCTGGACAACGGACGGGACGCCGATCGTGCTGGCGGTGCTGACGACCAAGCACGAGGCCGCCGCTGCCCCGGACAACCGGCTCATTGCGCGAACGGCCGCACTCTTGGCAGAAGCGGTGACATAGGACTGGCGCGAATCGGAATGATGCCTTCCGCATCAGGCGTTGATGGATGCGCGCCGGATCGCGTCGAGCGTGCGCGTCACGTCGTCGTCGGTCGTCGACCAGTTGCTCACCGAGATCCGCATGACGTGACGGCCGTGCCAGGTGGAGCCGCTGATCCACGCCGTGCCGTCGTCGAGCAGCCGGGTGAGTACCTTTTCTGTGCGCTCGTCGTTGCCGAACTCGGCGCAGACCTGGGTGAATACCACTTCGTTGAGGACTGTCGCGCCGTCGATCCCGGCGATGCCGGCGGCGAACGCGGAGGCGTGTCGGCACAGCCGCTCGACGAGGTCGGCCACACCTGATCGGCCGAGGGATCTGAGTGCGGCCCACACGGTGAAGGCTCTGCCGCGCCGGGAGAGCTCGGGGACCTTGTCGATGGGGTCGCCGTGTTCGTCCTGGATGAGGTAGTCGCCGTGCAGGCCCATCGCTGCCCGGACCGCGAACGGGTCGCGCACGATGGCAAGGCCGCAGTCGTAGGGGACGTTCAGGGTCTTGTGGGCATCCGTCGCCCAGGAGTCGGCGTTCGTGCAACCCGCCGTCAGGTGTGCGTAAGTCGGCGAGGCGGCCGCCCACAGTCCGAAGGCGCCGTCGATGTGCACCCATGCGTCTGCCTCGCGAGCGGCACGGATCGTCTCGACGAAGGGATCGAAGGCGCCGGAGTGGATGTCTCCGGCCTGGAGGATCACGATCGTGGGGCGCTGCCCGCCGGCCGCCAGACTGTGCCGCAGGGCCTCGGGCTCGATGCGTCCCTGATCGTCCGCCTTCACCACCTCGGGCCTACCGAGCCCCAGGTAGCGCAGCGCCAGGTCAATGGCCATGTGGCGGCCCTCGCCCACGACGACGTGGACGGCTGGCGCACCTGCGAGTCCGTCACGGGCGACGTTCCATCCGGTGCGCCGCAGCACCGCGTCGCGCCCGGCGGCGAGGCAGGTGAAGTTCGCCATCGTGGCACCGGTGGTGAAGCCGACGGCGCTGTCGGTCGGCAGGCCGAGCAGATCGAGCAGCCACGCGCCGGCGATATCTTCCGTCGCCGAGTACGCGGGCGAGACTGCGCGCATCACGCAGTTCTGGTCCCAGGCACTGACCAGCCAGTCTGCGGCCAGCGCGGCCGGTTCCGTGCCACCGACCACGAACCCGTAGAAGCGGCCGCTGGGAAACGCGGTGAGCCCCGGCTCGCAGGCCGTGACCAGCAGGTCGACGACGTCGGCGGGGGTGCTCGGACCATCGGGCAGTTCGACACCGAGTGCGCGCACGATCCCGTCGACCGAAGCGCGGGCGGGAACCCGGCGATCGGACAGGCTCGTCAGCCAGCGGACGGCATGGTCGTATGCCCGTCGCAGCGCCGCCTCGCGCGCGTCCATACCTCGGACTATGAGACAGTCGCCGCCACCACGCAAGCCACGACCGGCACGGTCACTCCCAGGCCTTGATCACCGTGCAGCGGAAGGAATGAATCACCCCCGGGCGGGCCCCCTAGCCAGCAGGATGCACCTACGGACTCTGGGAAGGGTGAGGCGGCAGATGCGCGTGCTGACGTGGAATGTGTGGTGGCGGTTCGGCCCGTGGGAGCAGCGACAGAAAGCGATCCTGACCGTGCTGCGCGACCTGCAACCCGATGTCATCGGGCTGCAGGAGGTGTGGGCTCGTGGCGGGGAGAACCTCGCGCAGTGGCTCGCGGAAGAACTCGACATGCAGTGGACCTGGGCCGCCTCGGACGCGCCCGGGCGCTGGCAGAGGCGACTCGGGGACTCGACGGTCGATTTCGGCAACGCCGTGCTGAGCCGGTGGCCCATCGTGGACCGCGCCGTGACACGGCTGCCCGCCGCCGAGGGCGATGACGACGGACGTCTGGCTCTGCATGCACGCCTGGCCGCGCCCACACATCAGGTGCCCTTCTTCACCACCCATTTGACCTCGGAGATCCATGCCTCGGCCGTGCGCTGCGCACAGGTCGCGGCGCTCGCCGAATTCATCGCGGCCCACCGCGGCGGCACTCTCTTTCCGCCGGTGGTCACGGGCGATTTCAATGCCTGGCCCGATTCAGACGAGATCCGCCTGCTCGGTGGCTACAAGACGGCCCCTGCCGTCCCCGGCCAAGTCCTCCTCGACGCCTGGGAGTACGCCGCCCCGTCGGCACCGTCGGCAACCTGGGACGCGGCAAACCCCTACGTGGCGGCGGCCGGTGACCCGAGCGTCCGAATCGACTACATCCACGTCGGACAACCCGGCCCCGGCGGCCTCGGCCGCGTCCGCTCCATCCGCCGCGCGGGCGACGGCCCGGTCGGCGGCATATGGCCGTCCGATCATGCGGCGGTGGTCGCGGACCTGGCGGATGCCGATCCTGGAGAGAGCTGAGCCAGAACAACCGCGGCCCTCAAAGAGGTTGGCGGGCAACGCGCGAGGATCCCGTCAACGGATCCTGGGGGCACGGCCCTGCTCGTCCTGATAGGCCTTCTCCAGGGCCGCGATGGCCCGGCCCCGCGCCGCCGATCTGCGCCGGCCTGTGACCGCTATGACGGTGACAACCACGAGCAGAAGGGTGACCAGGGAAACACCCACAATGGCAACAACGAACAACAATCCAAGCGTTTCCACGGAACCCCCTCTCCGGGGAGCGTACTCGCCCTGGGTCTTCGAGTGAGGTCGGTGGTGTCTCAATCGGTGAGTCAAGCCGCGCTGAGGTGCGATCAGTAGCCGAGGAAGTGACGCGGGACCTCGCTGACCTGGGAACCGCCCGGCGACCAGCATGGTGACCTGCGGCTGAGCCGTCGAAGGAAAGGGCACTATCGTTCGTGCTTGCTGCCGGCGAGTGCAGGGTCCTTACAGGTCGCCCAGTACCGATTCGCGCATCACGCTCCGAAGCCGGCGGACTGCGGCGTCGTAAGGGTCATGGACCGCGTGCCACTCCGCGGAGACCCCAACTGCAAGCCCAGTGGTGGCGATGGCATCTCGGATAGCTCTCAGTCCCCGGTAGGCAGCCCGTGCAGCATCACAGACCTCACGAGGTGCGGCGATGAGGAGCTCGTAGTACGTCGGCAGTATCTGATGTGCTCGGTAGGTCGATACGACATCGGCGTTGCTGACGGGCTGGCTGAGAGCCAGTAGCGCCGTTTCCGTCTCAGTGAGGGCCGTCAGAAACCGCAGATATGCGTCACGCTGCACCTGTTCAATTCGTGTTCCTCGTTCGCGTCTCGCTCGCGCTGCTTCTACCAGCAGCGTCGAGCCCACGCCCAACACGCCGCCACTCAAGGTGCCGACCAGGGTTAACCATTCCATGCAGCCCAAGGTAAGAACGGACCACCACCGACAACAGCCCGAACGTCGAAGGTCGGTGGAGTCCCCATGACTGAGTCAAGCGGTCTCTTCGACCGGCTGACTGCGCACTGGCCCGGCCGCGGGACTTGAGCCCGTGACCTCATCCTGGGAATCACTGGGGTCTGGGAGGCGTGTATATGCTCTGGCCTGCGGATATGTGCCCTGAGCGATGCTGCCGTACGGTGGCTTGGCGCCGCTGTCAACCGCGGAGGCCACCGGACGCGGCTCCGGTGACGGTGAGGCCGTGACCGAACGAGCCGGGAAGCGTGGCTCCCGGCAGGTGGCGCTCACCGGGCGAACTGACCTGTGTCGGCCCGGGCCGGGACGCCGTGCAGCCGTGCGTAGGCGCCGCCGCAGGCCAGCAGGTCCGTGTGCGTGCCGGTTTCCACGATCCGGCCCTGGTCGAGTACGAGGATCCGGTCGGCGTGCGGGGCCAGAGCGAGGTCGTGTGTGATCATGATGGTGGTGCGGCCGGACATCAGCCGCTTCAGCGGGCCGATCATCCGGCGCGCGGCCGGCGCGTCGAGCCCGGTGGTCGGCTCGTCGAGGACGAGCACGGGGGCGTTGCGCAGCATCGCCCGGGCGACGGCGATGCGCTGCAACTGGCCGCCGGACAGCTGTGCGGTGTGCGTGTCGATACGGGTGTCGTACCCCTGGGGCAGGGTGGTGATGAAATCGTGGGCGGCGGCGGCCTGCGCGGCCCGCACGATCTCCTCGTCGGTGGCGGCGGGGCGACCGCAGGCGATGTTCTCGCGGATGGTGTCGTGCAGGATCAACGTCCTCTGCGGCAACAGGGTGACGTTGTCCCGCAGGAAGGTCACACGGGTGGTGTGCAGTGGCACGCCGTCCAGACGGATGCACCCGTCGGTCGGGTCGTAGAAGCGCAGCAACAGCTTGGCGAGCGTCGACTTGCCGGCCCCGCTGGCCCCAGTGACCAGGACGAACTCACCTGGGCTCGCGGTCAGTGAGACGTCGCTGAGCGTCTCCTTGTCGGCGCCCGGATAGCGGAAGGCGACCCGGTCGAATTCCACGACTCCCAGCACGTTCCACTGCCCGGCGTCCAGGTCCACGGGCGGATCGGTCACGGACGGACCGGTGTCGAGGATCTCCAGCAGGCGTTCGGCGCCGGCGGTCGCGGCGGTGAGCGTCAGGCCGAGCTGTCCCAGATTGCGCAGCGGCGGGTAGAGGTAGCCCAGGAAGGCGGCGAAGGACAGCAGCTGACCGATGGTCATGCGGTCCTGTGAAATCTCCCATACGCCCAGTCCGATGACACCGAGTACGCACAGCGTCTCGATGACCTCTACCAGTTGTTCGTACAGTTCGCTCGCGCGGGAACCGGTCACCGAGGCCCGCATCCACGCGTGGGCCTCGCGCCCGAGCCGCCCTTCCTCGGCGGACTTCCGGTTGTATGCCTGTGTGAGCACGACGTTGGCCAGGGACTCCTCGACGACGGAGGTGATCGCCCCGTCGGCGACCCGCTCGTCGCGCGCGGCGGATTTGATCCGGCCGGAGAAACTGCTGGCGGTCAGCCACAGCACGGGTGCCATGACGAAGGTGGCCAGCGCCAGGTCCCAGCGTAGCCACAGGGCGGCCGCGGAGAAGAGAACCGTGCTGAAGGCGGCCGATGCCGCGCCCACGACCCCCGACACGACCATTTGCTCGATGGCCTCGACGTCTCCGGTGAGCCGTTCGACGAGATCGCCCTGGCGGTGCCGCTGGAAGAAGTCCGGTGACAGGTCCTGTACGTGGCTGAACACGCGGGCGCGCAGCCGCAGTACGAAACGCTCGGCGGTCCACACGGCGAGGGAATTGCCGACGTAGCCGACCACGGCACCGAGGACCGCGACGACCAGCCACTGCCCCGCTGGAGACCAGAACGCGTCGAGCGAGCCCTCCTGTAGGGCGTCGTCGGTGAGACTGCCGAACAGCAGAATCGCGGCGGTCTCGGCGAGGGCGGCGATGATCACACACACGAGGATCAGCGCCAGCCGACCGCGGTCTCCCTTGGTCAGCGGCCAGAACCGCGCGAAGGCCCGGCGCATCGGGAGGCTGGGAGCTGCTGCTGCGCCGTCCGCGCCGCCGTACATGCCCGCAGCCACAGGGGGCGCCTGGGGGGCGTCCGGGCCCGGATCGGCCCTGTCCTGGGAGGCGGTCGGCCGCTGCTGGGGAACCGGAGGCGTGCGGCCCCGCACCGTACGCGCCGGTCCGGGGCGGCGATGGCGGCCTCGGACCGGCGGCGGCATCACGCGAAGCTGCACCGTCTGCTGGTCGTCGTATTCGGTCACTGGCTCTCCTGCTCCTCGGAACCGGCCCACAACGCGGAGGGCGGGCCCCCGGCGCGATGCCGGGGACCCGCCCCTTGTCAGCCACGCGTGACTCAGTGACCGATCGGGCGACGCTTCGGCTTCCGGGCCGGCTTCGGCTTGGGGGCAGGCTTCTTGTGGGCCTTGTCAGCGGGCTTTACGGGAACGATCTTCTTGAAGCTCATCAGTTCTCCTTGGAGTTCGCTTTGATTCGAGTGCCGGAGCCGTTCGGCTTCGACACGGAAGACATTAGGAACGCTTCCTGAGGAGAACCTAAATCTCAGCTGTGAGTTATCTATGGCCGATAAACCGTGAATTTCTTGATGATTTCGGGAACCGAATGTGAATGCCTTTCGTCTCGCGCGCCAGCGCGGTTGACGTACTCGTCACCCTCGCAGGTCATGCGGGCGTTCGGGCTTGCGGGAAGGACAAACCAGTAGTACTTGGGAGCGGCCAGTGGAAGGTACGCCGATGTGGTGCACACCATATTCATAGCCGCTCGGCAGCTGAAAGGGCACGATTTTATGGGAGCGACTGCCAGGTCACCGCCTTGTCCGAGCCGCAGTTCCGGCCCGGTCGACGTACACCGTGAGCCGGAAGCCGCGGCGGCCGTCCGGGAGGGGGCGTTCGCCTCGACCGCGACGATGAGCCTGCGGCCGGCCACAGGAGCGGCGCCCGTCGTGGCGATTGCACTCGGCTGGGGCACCCATTACGGCTGCGAGTCCTGCGGCTGGGAGCTTTACGTCTCGGAGGTGACTGGCTGGCTTCGGCGGATTTTGTGAAACGTCCGACGCGAGTCGGTTCTGCGGCCGCGTGTCCGTCGAGTCTCGCTGCCTATTGCGCCTGTGTACGAGCAAGATCCATGTGCGAATACGCAGGTCGCGTATATTACGTCCCAATATTCGAGGTATCTTGCGGAGAGTCCGGCGTCACCGGCTTACAGTGTTCAACTCGTCACAGTGGCCGGGGCTCTTATGGCACACGCGTCCTCAAAAGGTCTGGGTAACACGCAAGGCGCCCGGGTCGAAGACCTGGGCCTTTGCCATGGAGCGGGTGACGGAAATCGAACCCGCGCTCTGAGCTTCCGCGCAATCCGGCTGGCATCCGTGTAGGGGACGTGTACGAGGACTGCTCCATCCGGTTCTGCGCACGGAGGTTGACGACGACGCCGACATGCAGGCGTCCAGGAACCGTTCGTAGAGCTGCCGGCGAGTGTTCAAGCGGCGGGCTGCGCGCTGCGAGGCCGGACAGCGGGGAGTCCACGGCGAGGAGTTCGAGAAGACATGCGCTCAGCGCGGTGCCCTCGGCGGTGAGGACGAGGTGCTTGGCGCGGTGGTCCGTGGGGTGCGGGTCAGGCAAAATCCGGAAGAGACGGCTTAGCTGTATTGACCCGCAGCATTGTTGATTCGACTGATGGGCGGGTGGCCGCCGAGTGCAGTGTGGCAGCGGTGATGGTTGTAGGTGTGGAGGAACTCCACGAGGGCTGCGGTGCGCTCGGCGTTGCTGGAGTACGGGCGCACGTACGCCCATTCGTCGAGCAGCGTGCGGTTCAGGCGTTCGACCTTGCCGTTCGTCTGCGGGCGGTACGGTCTGAGATGCCCATTTCGTCGGCTACGTGCGCGACGGGGGGACCGGCTCGGACCCGGTCGATCAGAAGTCGTCTGCCGTAGACGGTCAGTCGGGCGTTGGGGTGGGACACGAAGACCTCTGCTGTGGTGCGGATCTTGATCAGCCGTCTGGGCTCAGGCGGGGAGCGCAGGCACGTGAGGCCGCCGACCCGGTGGTCGGCGGCCTGTGGCGCTGTGTGGTGGGCGGCGGGGTCAGGCCGCGAGTCGGGTGCCGCGGCGCCAGATGGCGCGTGTGTTGAGGGTGTCGGAGATGGTGCTGGTGGGGTCGCCGTCGATGAGGAGGAGGTCGGCGCGCATACCCTCGGCGATGCGGCCGCGGTCTTCGAGGCCGAAGCGGCGGGCAGTGGTGGCGGTGGCTGCGCGCAGGGCCTGGGCGGGGGTGAGGCCGGCTTGAACCAGGTACTGCAGTTCGTGGTGGACGCTGGCGCCGTGGGCGAGCCCGCCCAGGAAGGGCAGGGGCAGGGAGACGTCGGTGCCGGCCAGCAGGTCCACGCCTGCGTCGGCGAGGGCCTTGACGGTGGCCAGAACGTCTTCGATCTTGCCTTGGGGGTAGTGGCCGAAGGCGGAGCGCAGGGCCTTGTCCCAGTCCGCATCGAGGCGGGTGGCGACGCGCGGATCGTCGGCGAGGTCGCTTCCGGTGATGCCCATCATGGAGGCGTTCAGGACGACGCAGGGCACGACGAACACTCCAGCGGTCTTGACCAGGTTGATGATCTCGTCGGTGTGGGGCTGGTCCATGAAAAGGTGGGCCAGGCCGTCGATACCCGCCTCGATGGCCATACGGGTGGCGTCCATGGTCAGGGCGTGGGCGATGGTGAGCATGCCGTGCTTCTTGGCCTCAGCCACGCCGGCGTTCAAGGTGGCCTGGTCAAGCATGGGCAGGCCCGGATGGCCTTCGACGCTGCCGTCGTCGACCATGAACTTGATGTAGTCCGAGCCGCGTTCGATCAATTGCGGGATGAATGCAACGGCTTCTTCGGGGGTGGTGGAGAACGGCATCAACGGCGGCTCCCCTGCAGGCTTGGCGCCGGGAGGAGGGCCGGGACGGAAACCCTCCGGGAACAGCTCACTGGGGTGGCCGCCCGGAGGGGTGATACCGAAACCGGAGGAACGCACGTCAGCGACGGCATCGTCCTCGCTGATGTGGGCCCGGTTGTCCCGCGTGTTGGTGCCCTGCATCTCCAACTCGGTCGTCACACCGAACCGCAGCGCCAACGCCAGCGCGTCCCGGCTGGTGTGGACGTGCGCGTCGATCAGGCCGGGGAGCAGCGTGGCGCCGCTGCCGTCGACGATCTCGGCCCCTGCTGGGGCGTCGCCGCCGATGCGGGCGATGTGCCCGCCCTCGACGAGCACGGTGGTCACCCCCAGCGGCTTCTCGCCGTCGAAGACCCGGGCAGCAGCAATAGCGGTCACGGACATGGCTTACCTCGATCCTGGAGTACGACCCTCCATCTCAATATATACCTAAAGCTATGCACATGCATAATGGAATGGTTATGCATGTCGACCAAAACTCCCTAGGATGGGCGGCATGAGCAGCTCGTCAACGCCCCGGGAGACCGGCAAGGGCCTCTTCGATCAGGTCGGACCTGCCCTGTCGCGGCTGCGGCGGCGCACCTCGGGCGGACGCAGGGATCTGACCCGCAACCTCGTCCTGAACGTGGTCGCGGACGCGCCCGGCGAGATGACGGTCGGCGGCATCGCCGCCGAGATGGGCGTCACCCAGCCCGTCGCCAGCCGCACCATTGCCGCCTGCATCGCCGACGGACTGCTGCGGCGATCCGCATCCCAGGCAGACGGCCGCCGCACCGTCCTTGAACTCACTCAGGCCGGCCAAACCGAGCGCCGCCGCTTCGCCTCCGAGCAGCGCGAGACCTTTGAGCACATCACCGCTGCATGGGAGCCGACCGAGCGCATGCAGTTCGCCCAGTTCCTCATCCGCTACAGCCAGGACGCCAGCGCCTGGTCCGCCCGGCAGACCCACCGCAGCGACGATGACACGAGTGCCCGCGCACACGACTGAACCACCCCGCAGCGATGTAGCGCAGGACCAAAGGGCAGGACCCGCGTCACGCCGCAACATCACCCTCGGGCAAGCTCCCGAAAACCGGACGAAGCGAACCCCTGAGTATTGTCAACAACGCTCGTGGGCAATACACCTAGCTCAGCTTGGAGCACCAGTTCGGCCTGTACTCGTGCGCCCTGCCACCGACCCATTCGACCCGCGTGGGGTCGTCCGGGAGATCGTCCGCGTCGGGCAGGCCTGCTTGGCGGAGGAATTCCAGCAGGTCCCGGTCGGAGTGGGCCAGGCCCATGATCTGGTCCCGCACCGTGACCCGCCGGCCGCCGGTCGGAGGGATCCGGTGCACGACGATCGGGGCGCCTCTCATGCCTCTAGGCTGCGACGGGTGGCCGGTCACAGCATGCCGAGGTCTCGGTCGGGACGGCAGATCGTGCACGGTGCGACCTGCTCGGCGAGGGCGGCGAGTGCCTGCTCCCGGCTGATCGGCTTGGCTCGCGGTGCCCCACCGTGGTGCTGTGCCCCGCGTGAACCGCGATGGCGTGCCGCCCGCCGCAACCCATCTCGATCTTCCACAGCGGCCGCGATGAGGGTGGTCATGGTGCTCACCTCCTCCTTGTGGGGTTTTGGGGTCATGGGGTGGGCGGCCTTGGCGCCGCGGTGTCCAGAGCCCGCTCGTCGTGGGCGGCCTGCATCGCGGTCGGCAGGTACGCCCAGTACGTGAACTGGGCTGCGGTGCGGTCCTCGACCGACCGGAGCGCGGCCTGGTGCTCCGGCGAGCCGGGGTACACGCCCGCCCGGGCCCCGGCCTTGAAGCGGCGCCAGGCCCATGCGGCGGCCGCGTACGTAGCGCCGACAGCGGCGCCGATCGGGTAGATCAGAGCAAGGTTGGCCATGTCGGGGCCTCCTATCGATGTGGTGGGGCCCCGCCTTTCGGGGCTATTCGCTGTGAGCTCCGGCTGCTCGTGCTCGAAGGCGCGCTCCTGGTTCTCCGGCGTGAGGGTCCGGTAGCAGGCGCCACATAGGTCCTCGCCGGCGAAGCGGCCAGCCGCCTCGCGCCGGTCGCCCCGTGGCGCGTCGCCGACCACGGTCGCTAAGGGGGCGGGGAACCAGTGGCGCGCCTGCCCAGGAGAGGGAGCGCGGGCGGCAACACCGTCGTTCTGGTAGGGCGCTGCCGCATACAGCGCCGGGAACGGGCCGTCCCCGTCGGGCAGGTACACATCGACGCAGGTCCGGACGCCGTCGGAAGCCGTGATCCACTCATCCTTGAGCGCGTGCATGACCAACCCCTAATTTCCTCATGTGTAGAAACTAATTTCACCGTATGCTGAAACTGTCGCGGACGGGAAGTCTCTTCTCTGACCTGCTACGGAAGGTGATGCGCTGCGACTGGCCGAGGTCCCCGGGGAGAGAGCGGAGGGCAGGCGGACAAGATCATCGCTGCCGTGCCTGGCGCTTGATCAAGCAGGCGGGTCCACGGTGTCAAGCGGAATGGCGGGCCCCGCGACGGATGCCCGTCCCGAGCCTTGACCAGAGGTGCCGCGTTCTACCGGGGGAGCGCTCTTGTGGCTCTGCGGGTCTCGCTGTTGCGATAGCTCCAACGTCGTTCCGAATACTGGGGGTTCAGGGGCGGAGCTGCGTGTCACTTCGTGGAAGCGCTTCGGGCACGATCGGCGCTACGTGAATCATTCACCCGCGTCGCGACGACCGCCGGGCTCCGAGTGATCCGGCTGCACGATGCCCGGCACGGCTGCGCGACCCTGCTGACCGCCGCGGGCGTCGCTCCCCGCGTCGTGATGGAGATCCTCGGTCACAGTCAGATCGCCGTGACGATGAACATCTACACGCACGTCGTTCAGGACACGCAGCGCGAGGCAGTGAGCCACCTGGACCGCATGCTCAATCGGCGGCCGGTCGTGAATGACCGCCCCGGTTGATGTCAAAAGTGGATGTCAAAGGCCCCCAGCCATGATCGGCCGGGGGCCTTTTCACTGGTGGGCGCGGACGGTTTCGAACCGCCGACATCTGCTTTGTAAGAGCAGCGCTCTACCCCTGAGCTACGCACCCGTGGATGAAGGAACAGCGTACATGGCAGATGGGGCCGCCCTGCAAACCCGTTCCCGGCCGCCGCCCCGCACCCCTCAGTACTGGGGTTAGCCCCACCCCGACACGGTGGTCGCCCGGATCGCTCCCCACTCCCGCGCGCTCATACCTTGAGGGCACATCGGCAGAACCACCTGGGGGAACGATCACCATGGCCGCACTGACCACCCGACGCAACCGCGCCCGCGCGTTCATCGCACTCGGAGGTGCCGTCCTCGGTGCCCTCGTGCTCATCGGGTGCGGTAGTGCCGACGCCGGGGACGCGCCCGTCGAGATGCGGTCCTTTGCGCTGGAGGGGAAGGCGCTCACCATCGACTCCGACAACTCCGCCATCGAGATCGTGCCCGCCGATGTGAAAGACGTGCAGGTCACCCGGCGGGTCGACGGCTGGGTGTTCATGGGGAGCGGGCCCGGGGCCTCCTGGAAAATGAAGGACGGGAAGCTCACCCTCCGGGTGAGGTGCGATGCCGTCGCGAGCAGCTGCGAGGCCCGGCACACGGTGAAGGTGCCGCGGGGCGTCGCCGTGGCCGTGGAGGACGACAACGGGAGCGTGACCGCCAGTGGGTTCGACACCGCGCTCAAGATCCGGTCCGACAATGGCGACGTGACCGTACGGGACGCCAGCGGGCCGCTGCGGCTCGACACCGACAACGGGGAGGTCGTCGCCGAGCGGGTCAGCTCCAAGGCCGTGACCGTCGGGTCGGAGAACGGGTCCGTGCGGCTCGGGCTCAGTGCCGTGCCCGATCGGGTCGAGACCGTCAGTGACAACGGCGCCATCACCCTCGAGCTGCCGCGCGCGGGCGCTCCGTACTCCGTGACGGCCAAGAGCGACAACGGCGATGTGGACGTCGACGTGCCCACCGACCACGGCAGCTCACACGTCGTGAAGGCCCGCAGCGACAACGGCAACGTGACGGTGCGAAGCGCGCACTAACCAGCCCGTGTGTTCGTCACTACCTGGTGGGAGAATGAACCGGGCAGGGCGACACAGCACGGGAGAGGGATGTGACGGCGACACACGCGCAGCCGCACGCAAAAGGAAGTGCGAGAGCGAGTGCGAGTGCCGTCCGGGATGTCCTCGCGCTGATGCTGTTGCCGCTGCCCCTGATTGTCGCGGCGCTGCCGGGCGCCTTCGCCGGAGGGGGCGGGGGTGGCCGGCGCTGGTTCGGCGGGCGGAGCGAGAGTGAGCGGGCCGATGCGCAGGCTGCGAAGGACGCCGCCGCCGCTGCCTTCTACGAGCTGGACACCGCCCAGCGCGATCTGCGGATCTCGATCGAGACGATCGCTGCGGTGGACAGTTCGCCGGGGGCGCGGCGGACGGTCGACGACTTCGCCGCGCTGGGGCAGCGGATCGACGAGGCGAGTCATCGGTACATCACCGCCGTCGACGCGCACGATCTCGACCGGCACGACCTCGAAGCGCACGTCGCCTCGCAGGCGCGCGGGGAGTTGAACCGGGCCAAGGACGAGCTCGTACGGGTCAAGGGCGATCTCGACCGCTTCGCCCAGGGGCTCGGGCCGCTGCTCGACAAGGCGGAGACGCAGCTCGCCCGGCTGGCCCCCGCCGTGGAGCGGGCGAGACAGGCACTCCTTTCCGCGAGCAATGCTCTCGATTCGGTGCGGGGCTCCGGTCTGCGAGCGGATGATCTCGCTGCCCGGCTCGCCGCGCTCGGGCCCGAGCTGACCAAGCTCAATCAGGGCGCGGGGCGGCACGGCGTCGCCGAGACCCTGCAACGTGCCGATCGCGTGCTGCGGGACGCCGAAGCGGTACGGGCCGAGGCCGAGCGGCTGCCCGAGCGTGCCGCCGAGATCGACAAACGCCTGGTCTCCCTCCGTACCCGCGCACAGGCCCTCACCACCCGCGCCGGGTCCGTCGAGCCCGTTCTGAGCGAGCTGCGGCGGCGTTTCTCCGCCGCCTGCTGGCAGGATCTCCAGCCCGTGCCCGAGCAGGCGGCGATCAGCGTCCGCCAGGCCGAGGAGAAGCTCAGGGAGGCGGCCAAGGCGCGCGACGAGCAGCGGTGGGCGGATGCGACAGCCCTGCTCAGTACGGTACGGGCGCTGCTGAACACCACCGACGAGGCGGTCTCCGCGGCCGGTGACCGGCTGCAGCGGCTCAATGCCGTGGCCAAGGATCCGCAGCAGGAGATCGAGCGCACCCGGTTTGCCATCCGGGACGCGCAGCGCCTCGCCATGGCCGGACGCAACACCCCGGACCCGCGGCATGCGCAGCCGCTGGACGACGCGGTGGGGCGGCTGGAGCGGGCCATCGCCGGGCTCGAGGGCCGGCACCCCGACTACTGGCACTTTTTGACCGAGACGGAAGCGGTACGGCGTACGGCCGCGCGCGTCGTGGAGCAGATCCGCGAGGACCGCAGCGCGGGCGCCGGACGGGGCTGAGTGCGTCCCGGCTCCACGAACCCGGCTGCACGGCTTCGCACGCCCGGCCCGGACCGGCCCGGCGGCCTGGCGACCCCGAACGCCCCCGCTGCCCTGCGACCCGGCCCCTCCCCCTGGAACGCCGTCCGCCCCGCCCCGACCTTGTCCAGTTTTCGCCAATGATTTGAACCACGTCCCACTCGGGCGGATCCTGGAAGCCGTACATGAGTACGTACGAAGGAGGCCGGACATGGCCGCACACGTACTGCCGTCCAAAACCAAGCGCAATCCCAGCAACCGCAACCGTCCCCGTCTCGACGAACATCTGCCCGTCGATCACCGGCTCAGCCAGGTCTACCGCGTCGGCGCGGGGCTGACCGGGCTGGTGCTGCTCGCGTTCGGCATTCTCGGGCTGATCAACAAGGTCGGCTTCTTCGACACCCACGGCGACACCATCGCGGGCCTCAACACCAACGGGACGCTGAGCGTCCTCTCCATCTGCGTCGGGGTGCTGCTCTTCGCCGGCATGGTCATCGGCGGCAACGTCGCCTCCACCGTGAACATGGTCCTCGGCATCCTCTTCATAGCCAGCGGCTTCATCAATCTCGGCCTGCTGGACAAGAGCTTCAACCCGCTCGCCTTCCAGATACAGAACGTCCTGTTCAGCTTTGTGGTCGGCGTGATGCTGATGTTCTTCGGGATGTACGGGAGGGTCAGTTCGACGCTGCCCCACGACAACCCCTACTACAGGGCCCGCCACTCGGGCGGGGCCGAACCAGCGGAGAAGTCGCAGCAGGACGAACCGACGGGACAGGCGGAACAGGAGCAGCGCTAGCCTTACGGCATGCCTCGATACGAATACCGCTGCCGCAGCTGCGGCGACACCTTCGAAGTGAACCGGCCGATGGCCCAGTCCTCCGACCCGGCGAGCTGCCCCGCGGGGCACGAGGACACCGTCAAGCTGCTCTCGGCCGTCGCAGTCGGCGGTACGAAGTCCGCGCCCGCGCCGAGCGGCGGCGGAGGCGGGGGCGGCGGTTGCTGCGGCGGCGGCTGCTGCGGCTGACGCCACCGCGCCGAGCCGCCGCCCTGCCGTCAGGATCCAGTCGGCCCAGACACCGCACCGCAGCACCGCTGGCGTGCGTCGGCCTTCAGCGTGCCGTGGGGGCGCTCACGGCCTGGTGCGGGATCGCGCCGCCGCTGATGCTGTCACCGCAGCGGCCTCCGGACCCGTCGCCGAAGCCACCGCTGTTGCTGAAGCTGTGGAACCGGCGCAGGATCTCCTCGCCCGCCGCGACTCCCGCCTGTGGCAGTGCCTCGACGTGCGGGGCGCTCCAGCCACTGTCGGCCAGTTCGCCGTGGCCAGGCTGCCAGCCGTGGTCCGCGGCGAGCAGCAGATCGGCGTCGAGGAGGGAGTCCCCGGCCGCGAGGATCTGCTCCGCGCCGGTGCGTCGGGCGACTTCGCGCACCGCCGCGCTCTTGGTGAGCGGCTTCGGCACGGCGTAGATCTTGCGGCCCTGGAGGGAGACGGTCCAGCCGCGGGGTCCGGCCCACTCCGCGAGCTCCCCGAGCCAGTCCTCGGGCAGCAGGGCGCGCTCGACGACGAGATAGGCGAAGAGGTCCTCCGCGACCCGCTCCTTGCGCAGCCAGGCCGGGTCGGCGGTGGCGCTCAGGTGGGCGCGGATCTCCGCCAGCGGCGCGCATCTGTCGGCCAGGGTGCCGGCCACGCGGTCCCGCCAGTCCAGGTCGGTCACGCCGTCGACGAGCAGATGTCCGCCGTTGGCGCAGATCGCGAACCGCGGCGGGGCACCGGGAAGCCGGATGCGCTGGTACTGCTTGCGGGTGCGGGTCGTCGTCGGTACGAAGACGGTGTCGGCGGTGAGCTGCGTCAGCAGCCCGGCCGCACTCTCCGTCATGTAAGACAGCGGCTTGCGCTCGTGCACCTCGACGCAGAGCAGCCGCGGAGCCTCGGCATCGGGCATGGTCAGCGCGAGGGCCGCCGACGAATAGATCAGCGTACGGTCGAGATCGCTGGCGATGAGGACGCTCACTTGGCGGCCACCGCCTTGCCGTCGGCACCTGTCGCGCCCCGCGTGTAGCGGGGGTGGATCAACCCCACGCAGGTGAACGGGAGTTCGTCGGCCTCCTCGACCGGTACGCCGCGCTGCTCGGCGAGCAGCCGCACATGGTCGAGGTCGGCACCCGCGCCGCGCTTGGCGAGGATCTTCCAGGGGACGCGGCGCAGCAGGACGCGCGTGGTCTCGCCGACGCCCGGCTTGACGAGGTTGACGTCGTGGATGCCGTACTCCTCGCTGATCCGCTCGACGGCGGCCCAGCCCTCCCAGGTGGGCGCGCGGTCCGCCGAGAGCAGTTCCTTGACCTCGGCGTCGACGGCGGTGGCGACCTCGTCGAAGCGGGCGGCGACGGTGTCGACGAAGTGGTTGGAGACATCGGCGCCGGCGAGCTCGCGGTAGAACTTGCCGCCGTGGTAGTCGTGCGGCCCGACGAGGTCGGCGCGCAGGACCGTACGCGAGATCAGGCCGGAGACGGTGGAGTTGAGGCAGGCGGAGGGGATGAGGAAGTCCTCGCGGGTGCCGTAGGTGCGTACGCAGCCGCCGGGGTCGGCGAGGACCGCGATCTCGGGGTCAAAACCGTCGAACTCTTTCAGCGCCTCGGCCAGTTCGCGGGTGATCGCACCCTTGCCGGTCCAGCCGTCGACGAACACGACGTCGGCCGGGTCGTGGTGCTCCTGGAGCCAGCGCAGGGCGTTGGTGTCGATGCCGCGTCCGCGGACGATGGAGACGGCGTAGTGCGGCAGGTCCAGACCGTGCCGGTGCTGGGCCCAGCGGCGCATGAGTACGCCGACGGGGGTGCCGGCACGGGCCAGCGACACGAGTACGGGGCGCGGGGACCGTTCGGCGATGACCGTCTCCGTGACGGTGCCGACGGCGCGGGCGATGCGGGCGGCGGAAGTCGCCAGCGCGGCCTTGAAGAGCTCCTGGTACTGGGCGCTCGGCTGGTACTCGACGGGCAGCGACTCGGCGTAGTGGGCGCCGCCGCTCTGGATCGCCTCCTCGCGCTCCTCGGTCGGGGCCTCGAGCTCGACGTCCGAGAGGTCCTGGAGCAACCAGCCGACCTCTTCGGGGGCGTAGGAGGAGAAGGCGGGGCCGCGGAGGGGCTCGGGCAGCATGGAGGCCCTTTCAGGTACTTCGGGTACGTAGCTGGGGACAACGGCCAAAACTACATGCGGTATGTGCGCGGCGAGCTGGGCCAGCAGGCCGTCGGGGGCGTGCAGTTGGGGCGTGTCGGCGGCCGAGTCGACGACGGCGACGACGGCGTCGAACCCGGCGCCGGCGACGTTGTAGGCGTACCGCTGGCCGGGGCCGTCGGCGGGGTCGTCGTGGGCGGGAAAGACGAGGCGGCTGCGGATGGCGTAGCCGGGGTCGTCGACCGCGAGGACGGGCGAGCGGGTGGTGGTGGAGTACCGGACGTCGGCGTCGACGACCTGCTCCAGCGCGGTACCGAGCCGGAGGGGCGCGTACATCAACTCCTCGAAGCCGAGGACGAGTACGCGGCGCGGCGCGGCGAGCGCGTCGGCTATTCGTCCGGCCATGCGGGGCAGGGCGGCCTCCAGCTCGACGCGGTGGGCGGGAGTGAAGCCGTGCCGTCCACCGTCGGGCAGTCCGCCGGGCCAGCCCAGCTCGACACGCAGGGCGCCGTGGTTGACGCTGCCGCGTGCGGTGGTCGTGCCCGCCCCGGTGGCGCCGGGCGCGACGGCGCCGCCCGCGACGTGCAGGACAGCGGTCGGCGTCCCGGTCGGGCCCGTCTTCGCCTCGTGTTCCGCCACCAGCGCCTGGCCCTTCTCCAGGACGTCCTCCGGCAGCCGGACCGTCCCCGCGGCCAGCGCCACGAGGTCCACCCGTGCGCCCATCTCCTCGGCAAAGGCGGACAGCCGCTCACGGTCCGGCTCCGAGCGCATGTCGACCAGCGCCACGATCACATACCGGTCGCGCGGATACCGCCCGTGCAGCTCACGGATCGTATTGAGCACGGTGTTGCCCGTGGAGAACTCGTCGTCCACGAGGATCAGCGGGCCGTCGCCCGCCAGCAGCGACGGATCCTCGGGCAGCAGCAGGTGCGAGGTCGCGTGCGAGTGCGACTCCTCGAAGCCGCCCGCCTGGGCCACTCCCTTGACCGGGCGGCGCGTGGAGTGCAGATACGGCGCGCTGCCCACCCCGTCCGCCACCGAGTGGCCAAGACCGGTGGCGGTCTCGGCGTAGCCGAGGACCACCGCGCGGGCGGCCTGCTCCTCGCCCAGTAGCTTCCGCACCCGCTCGCCGAGGCCGTAGCCCGCTCCGTACACCACCGCGGGCGACTGCGGCACATGCTTGCCCAGCACGTTCGACACGAGCAGATGCGCCCGCTTGGGGTTACGGCGCAGGGCAAGGCCCAGCAGGCCGTCCAGCTTCTCGTCTCCGACGAGCCCGACGCCCAGCCGCTCAGCGACCCACGTTCCCGACCACACCACGCTTACAGTCTCTTCCTTCGTCATCTCAGCCGGAATCTCAGCACGATTGTCAGCACGAATGCCGGCTCGAATGTCAGATCGAATTTCAGCCGGAGAGCCCGGCCGTGAGCAGCTCCACGAAGCCGACCTCTTCCCGGGCAACGCCGAAGACCTCCGCCCGCAGCAGCGTGCGCTCGGCCCAGGCCCGGTGCGGCTTCACCTCGTTCATCTTGTTCGTGTACGAGGAACGCATTACGCCTCCACCGCCCCGCTCCGGCCGCAGAATGTCCTGCGCGTCGCTGAACTCCTCGTGGCTGACCACGGACAGTGCGTGCACGGGCAGCACATGCGAGGGGTGGATACAGGTCTTGCCCAGCAGCCCGTTGGCCCGGTCCAGCTCGATCTCGCGCAGCAGACCGTCCAGGTCGTGCTCGATGAGCGCGGTGCGCAGCTCCTCCGCCCGGCCCTCCATGAAGGGGCTCCGGCGCAGCTGGGGCTTGAACATGCGCTCCCCGAGCCGGAAGTACTCCCATACCGGCCCGGTGACCGTGTACCCGGTGCCGTCCGCCCGTCCCAGCACATTCACCACGTCGGCGATGACGCCCGCGACGATCTGGACGTCGTACGCGGTCATGTCGGGCGACCGGCGCAGCCCGTAGGCGGAGCAGAAGTCCGTGACCCCGAGCCGCAGCGCCAGGACCCGCTCGCGGTACTTGTCGACGGTGCGGGCAATCCCGATGAGCGTCTCGGCGCGGGTTTCGAGGTGGAGCAGCCCCGGGGATTCCAGTACGGGCATCGCGAAGAGCCGCTGCCCGCTCGCGGCCTCCGCGGCGGCAAGCGCCTCCAGGAACGGGACGCCACGCTCCTCCGTGAACTTGGGAAGTACGAATCCGGACAATCGCCCGACCGAGGTGCCGAGCCGGTCCACCAGGTCCGGAATCTGGCCCGGTTCACGGACCCGGATGAACAGCAGCGGCAGCTCCACGCCACGCGAGTCGAGGTCGGCGAACTGCCGGACCAGATTCTCCTCGGCCGCCGCCACATCGGCGTCGTCGATGGAATCCTCGAGGCAGAGCACCATGGAGACGACCCCGCGGTCGACCTGCTTGAGCACGTCGTCGGCGAGCTTCGGCCGGGTGGCGGGGCTGTAGAGGGTGGCGCCGAGCGCGGCGGCGAGCATGCGGGCGGGCGAGGCGCCGGTGAACTCACACGGCTCCTGGTGGAACAGACTCTCGCGGACAGCAGGCGAAAGATGCCCGAAATGACGCATTGATTTCCCCCGTACTGCCTTGGCGGCCGGAATGATGTGGCCGGTAATAGTACGTACGAATGTGTGTCAAGAGTTCCCCAAGTCCATGAATTCCAGGTAACCCGCTTGCACCATGCCCATGTCCCGCCCGGAGAACAAGGGGGCCCCGCGTTGTCCGGGCGGCCACGGGGAGGGCAGGATTACGGGCATGACGCACGCGATGGTGAAGGGCTCGAACGTCCCTCTCGACGCCACGGCCGTACGGGCCGTGCTGCGCTGGACCCCGGGCGCCGGTGTACCCGACGTGGACGCCTCGGCTCTGCTGCTCGGCCCGGACGGCCGTGTGCGCGATGATGAGGACTTCGTCTTCTACAACCAGCCGCGCCACCCCTCGGGCCTGGTGCGCCGGCTGTCCAAGCAGCGCGTCGCCGAACATCTGACCGACACCGTCGAGGCGGATCTGGCCGCCCTCGACTCCTCGGTCGACCAGGTGGTGCTCGCCGCTTCCTCGGACGGGGACACCTTCCAGCACGTCCGCGACCTGCGAATATCGCTCTACGACGCGGGCCTGGCCGACAGCGAGCCGCTGGCCGTCTTCGATGTGAGGCCGGAGACCGGCGAGGAGACGGCGATCATCTGCGGCGAGCTCTACCGGCGCGGCGACGGCTGGAAGTTCCGCGCGGTCGCGCAGGGCTACCCGACCGGTCTGGTCGGTCTGGCCACGGCGTTCGGTATCTCGGTGGACGAGGCGGAAGCGGCCGCGGAGCCGTCCGCCCAGCCCGGTGCCCAGCCCCAGCCCGCGGCACAGCCCGCCTACGGCTACCCGCAACCGGCCGCCACTCAGCCCGCGTACGGATATCCGCAGCCGGCCGCCACTCAGCCCGCGTACGGATATCCGCAGCCCGGCACCACCCAGCCCGCCTACGGCTACCCGCAGCCCGCCACGCCGCAGCCGGCCGCACCTCCGGAGTCGGGGTACGGCTACCCGCAGCCCGCCGCCGCGGCCGCCTACGCGCCCGACCCGAACTTCAGGCTGCCGCCGATGGGTCCCCAGTTCGTCCGGCCGTAGGACGGCTACACCCGGCTCTTGTAACCGCGGCCCCACTGCAGCCCCCACCCATAGAGCCGGTCGAGCTCCGCCTGGAAGCCGTACACGAACTTCACCTCGCGCCGCACGACCAGCTCACCCTTGACGTTCTCCAGGGCGAACACCGCGCAGGACCGGGCCTGCGGGGCGCGCTCGTCGAGCTCGATCTCCACCCGCGGGCCGTTGCTGGGGTAGAGCGTCACATGCGCGTGCGTACGGTCGAAGGCCGGCGTCTGGTCGTAGATGTAGACGAAGAACAGCAGCCGCTTGATCGACTCCTGGTGATCGAGATTGACGAAGATCGTCTCGCCCGACGGGGAGCCGAACCGGTCGTCGCCGCTGAGCTTCACATAGGGCGGGCCGTTCAGAGAGCCGAAGAAGCCGCCCAGCGGCTGTACCACGCCCTTGCTGCCGTCGGTCAGCTCATAGAGACAGCCGAGGTCGAGGTCCACATTGACCACACCCTGGGTGTGCGCCTGAACCACGTCGGGCTGGAAGAGCTTGAAGGGGTGCCGCAGCAGTCTGCCGCTCTGCTTCGACCTGCCCTCGATGTCGGACGTGCGCATCCGCCAGGAAAGGTTGACGCGCAGATTGCCGGTGGCCGCGCCCTGCTTGCTGAGCGAGACCGTCGGGTGCCGCTTGGTCAGTTCTATGGAGTTCGTCGCGGCACTGCCCGAGTCGAACTGCCTTGACCTGCCCTGCCACAGGCTGTCCCAGAAGGCCATGCCCCACCCCCACATCTCTCGGTGAACCCCGCGGGGCGGCGCCGAGGCCGGTGCCTCGGTGCCGCCCCGCTCAGAGCGTTCCGCAATCGCCGCCGGGTCACACCCCGGAACTGACTTCCTGCTTCTCGTCGGAGTTGTCCCCGTCCTCGGCCGCGAGCGCCCTGTTGCGGCGCACCGAGGACCAGAAGGACCAGGCGATCAGCACCACGCCGACGAGACCGGTGATGACCTCGTTGATCTGGTGCTGGATGGTGACGAGCAGGATCACGGCCAGGGCGCCGATCGCATAGTGCGCGCCGTGCTCCAGGTAGACGTAGTCGTCGAGGGTGCCCTGGCGGACCAGGTAGACGGTGAGCGACCGGACGTACATGGCGCCGATGCCGAGGCCCAGCGCGATGACCACCGGGTCGTTGCTGACCGCGAAGGCGCCGATGACGCCGTCGAAGGAGAAGGACGCGTCCAGCACCTCGAGGTAGAGGAACATGAAGAACGCGGCCCGGCCGACGAGCTTGACGGCCGAGACCTGCTTGCCGGCCTTCCTGGCCTCTTCCTCGGCCTCGTGCTCGCGCTCCTCCTCTTCCTCGAGCTTGTTCTCGAAGTAGCCGGAGAGACCGCCGACGACCATGTACGTGATGAGTCCCGCGATGCCCGCGGTGAGCACCGTCGCCGACTTGTCGGCGTGGTGGCCGCCGTACTGGTGGGCGTTGACCGCGAAGGTGGCCGCGGTGATCAGCAGCACGATCAGCGCGATGCAGGCCGAGAGCATGTCGACCTTGCCGAGCTTGGCCAGCGGACGCTCGATCCAGCCCAGCCACTTGATGTCCCGGTCCTCGAAGATGAAGTCCAGGAAGATCATCAGTAGGAATATCCCGCCGAAGGCGGCGATCGCCGGGTGGGCGTCGGTGACCAGCTGCTCGTACTTGTCATGGTTGTTCAGCGCAAGGTCGACGGCCTCGATGGGCCCGATCTTCGCGGTGATCGCGACGATGACGACAGGGAAGATCAGCCGCATGCCGAAGACGGCGATCAGGACACCAATGGTGAGGAAGATCTTCTGCCAGAACTCGCTCATCTTCTTCAGCACGCCGGCGTTGACCACCGCGTTGTCGAAGGACAGCGAGATCTCAAGAATCGACAGGATGGCGACGAGCCCCAAGGCCGCCCATCCGCCGTAGAACACCGCCGCGACCAGGCCGAGCGCAGTTACTGCGAACGACCAGCCGAAGGTTTTCAGGACCACTGGCTACCCAATCGTTGTGTACGGGTCTCCCCCGCGCCGCTTTACGCTGCTTGCCCCGGGGGTGACCCCGGACCCCCAGCAGACACTCCTGGGGGCCGGCCGGGTCTTTGATCAACCCGGACACGTGCTTTAGGAAACATTGACCCCGAAGTCTAGAGCGATGCCGCGCAGCCCCGACGCGTACCCCTGTCCCACGGCCCTGAACTTCCACTCGCCGCCATAGCGGTAGAGCTCACCGAAGATCATCGCGGTCTCGGTGGACGCGTCCTCGCTGAGGTCGTAGCGGGCGAGCTCCTGGCCGTCCGACTGGTTGACCACACGGATGAAGGCGTTGCTGACCTGGCCAAAGGTCTGACCGCGGTTGTCGGCCTCATGGATGGAGACCGGGAATATGATCTTGTCGACATTGGCCGGCACCTTGGAGAGGTCCACCAGCAGCGACTCGTCGTCGCCCTCACCCTCGCCCGTCAGGTTGTCACCGGTGTGCTCGACGGACCCCTCCGGGCTCTTCAGGTTGTTGTAGAAGACGAAGTACTCGTCGCCCAGGACGCGGCCACCGCTGCACAGCAGCGCGCTCGCGTCGAGATCGAAGTCGGCTCCCGTGGTGGAACGCGCGTCCCAGCCGAGCCCGACCAACACCTGAGTGAGGTTCGGTGCGGCCTTGGAGAGGGAGACATTGCCTCCCTTGGCGAGCGTGACGCCCATGATCCTGGTCCTCCCCAGCTGACGATTGGTTGCACAGGCACGTCCGGCACCTGGTTGCACAGGCACGTCCGGCGCCGCACTGTGGGTGCGGCGCCGGACGGTATGCGGCCTGCTCAGACGTTGACGCCGAAGTCCTGCGCGATGCCGCGCAGGCCCGAGGCGTAACCCTGGCCGATGGCGCGGAACTTCCACTCCGCACCATTGCGGTAGAGCTCGCCGAAGACCATCGCCGTCTCGGTCGAGGCGTCCTCGCTCAGGTCGTAGCGTGCGAGCTCGTTGTTGTCGGCCTGGTTCACCACGCGAATGAAGGCGTTGCGCACCTGGCCGAAGGACTGCTGGCGGCTCTCGGCCTCGTAGATCGAGACCGGGAAGACGATCTTGTCGACGTCGGCCGGAACCGAGGCGAGGTTGACCTTGATCTGCTCGTCGTCGCCCTCGCCCTCACCCGTCAGGTTGTCACCGGTGTGCTCGACGGAACCGTCCGGGCTCTTCAGGTTGTTGAAGAACACGAAATTGCCGTCGCTGGCGACCTTGCCCTCGGCGTTGGTCAGCAGGGCGCTGGCGTCGAGGTCGAAGTCGGTGCCGGTGGTGGTCCGGACGTCCCAGCCCAGACCGACGGTGACCGCGGTCAGATTGGGCGCGGCCTTGGTCAGCGAGACGTTGCCGCCCTTGCTGAGACTGACTCCCACGAGTCCCTCCATTGGTTGTCAGGGGCGGTGCCCCCGTCGTGCGTCGGTGTGTCGGATCAACGAATGGATCCTAGTGACCGGTTCCCGCTCAAAACAGACTTTGGCGCGGGGGGTCGCCCGTTGGGTCGGGGGCGCCGGATCAGAGGGTGTCCAGCGCCTTGAGGTAGTCGTTCAGGTCACGGGCCTCCGGCAGACCGTTGACGACGGTCCAGCGCACGAAGCCCTCCTTGTCGATGATGAAGGTGCCGCGCACGGCGCAGCCCTTCTCCTCGTCGAAGATCTCGTACGCACGCGAGGTCTCGCCGTGCGGCCAGAAGTCCGAGAGCAGCGGGTACTCCAGGCCCTCCTGCTCGGCGAAGACGCGCAGGGTGTGGATGGAGTCGGTGGAGACGGCGAGCAGTTGGGTGTCGTCGTTGACGAACTTCGGCAGCTCGTCCCGGAGCGCGCAGAGCTCGCCCGTGCACACGCCGGTGAAGGCGAAGGGATAGAAGAGGAGCACCACGTTCTTCTCGCCGCGGAATTCGGCGAGGCTCACGGTGCGGCCGTGGTTGTCCTTCAGCTCGAAGTCCGGGGCCTTGGTGCCGACCTCGATCGCCATGACGTGCATCCCTTCGCCGGTTGAGCGGGACTGGTCCATACGGGTGATGGATCCACCCTACGCAGCGGGCCCCCGCCGGCGTGTGCCGGTGGGGGCCCTAGGGGCGATCGGAGCTCAGCGCTTGGACTTGGGGGCGCTCAGTCGGGTGCCCGACCAGTCCTTGCCCGCACTGATGCTCTTGGTCTGGGAGAGACCGGCGGTCTGCGCGGCTTCGTTGATGTCGCTGGGCTCGATGTAACCGTCCCGGCCGGTCTTCGGCGTCAGCAGCCAGATGTCGCCGCCCTCGTCGAGCAGGCCGATGGAGTCCACCAGCGCGTCCGTAAGGTCGCCGTCGTCGTCCCGGAACCACAGCACCACGACGTCAGCGACGTCGTCGTAGTCCTCATCGACGAGTTCCTGGCCTGTGACAGCCTCGATGCCCTCACGGAGCTCGTGCTCGACGTCGTCGTCGTAGCCGATCTCCTGGACCACCTGTCCGGGCTCGAACCCCAGCCTTCCGGCCGGGTTGGTCCGCTCCTCCGCGTGGTCCGCGGTCGCGCTCACGGCTTGCCTCCTGATCATGTTCGGTAAATGCTGAGCCGCGCGCGTACGCGTGGCGTTGGCCGTAGTCCACACGGGCGGGGCGGATCGCGCAAGTACCCGGCCGCCCAGACCGCCGAAACGGTGACGTTTGCGGCCGTCTCGACGCAACTCCAGGCACGCTCGACCCTGTCCCGTGCTGGCCGGCACACCATTCGGCCACCTTTGCGGCATTCTGCCCCTTCAGTACGCCAATCGGAACCGAACACTGAAACGAAACGCATTGACGCCTTGGGCGTAAGGTTGCGATTTGACCGGACCCGGAACCGGGGTTCGGGCGGGATGTCCGCGAGAACCGGGGTTACCCCTCAGTAGAGGTGACGTTTTCCTCCCCGCGGTACACGATGGAGGCGGTGCGACACCGCTCAGACATCCCCGTGCAGAACCCACCGAACAGCGAAGGAATAGCGTGGCTTCCGGATCCGATCGCAACCCGATCATCATTGGCGGCCTTCCCAGCCAGGTCCCGGACTTCGATCCCGAAGAGACCCAGGAGTGGCTGGACTCACTCGACGCCGCCGTCGACGAGCGGGGCCGGGAGCGGGCCCGCTACCTGATGCTCCGCCTGATCGAGCGGGCGCGCGAGAGGCGCGTGGCCGTGCCCGAGATGCGCAGCTCGGACTACGTCAACACCATCGCCACCAAGGACGAGCCGTTCTTCCCCGGCAACGAGGAGATCGAGCGCAGGATCCTCAACGCGACCCGCTGGAACGCCGCGGTGATGGTCTCCCGTGCGCAGCGCCCGGGCATCGGCGTCGGCGGCCACATCGCCACCTTCGCCTCCTCCGCCTCCCTGTACGACGTGGGCTTCAACCACTTTTTCCGTGGCAAGGACGAGGGCGACGGCGGCGACCAGATCTTCTTCCAGGGCCATGCCTCGCCCGGCATCTACGCCCGCGCCTTCCTGCTCGACCGGCTGAGCGAGCCGCAGCTCGACGCCTTCCGCCAGGAGAAGTCGAAGTTCCCGAACGGTCTGTCGTCGTACCCGCACCCGCGGCTGATGCCCGGCTTCTGGGAGTTCCCGACCGTCTCCATGGGCCTCGGCCCCCTCGGCGCGATCTTCCAGGCGCGGATGAACCGCTACATGGAGGCGCGCGGCATCGCCGACACCTCCGCGTCGCACGTCTGGGCGTTCCTCGGCGACGGCGAGATGGACGAGCCCGAGTCGCTCGGCCAGCTCTCCATCGCCGCCCGCGAGGGCCTGGACAACCTGACCTTCGTCGTGAACTGCAATCTGCAGCGCCTCGACGGCCCGGTTCGCGGCAACGGCAAGATCATCCAGGAGCTGGAGTCGCAGTTCCGCGGCGCCGGCTGGAATGTCATCAAGGTGGTCTGGGACCGCTCCTGGGACCCGCTGCTCGCACAGGACCGCGACGGCATCCTGGTCAACAAGCTGAACACCACGCCGGACGGCCAGTTCCAGACGTACGCGACCGAGACCGGCGCGTACATCCGTCAGCACTTCTTCGGCGACGACCACCGGCTGCGCGCCATGGTCGAGAGCATGACCGACGCGCAGATCCTGCACCTGGGCCGCGGCGGTCACGACCACAAGAAGGTCTACGCGGCCTTCGCGGCGGCCAAGGCGCACAAGGGCCAGCCGACCGTGGTCCTCGCCCAGACCGTCAAGGGCTGGACGCTCGGCCCGAACTTCGAGGGCCGCAACGCGACCCACCAGATGAAGAAGCTGACGGTCGACGACCTCAAGGGCTTCCGCGACCGGCTGCACATTCCGATCACGGACCAGCAGCTGGAGAGCGGCGCGCCGCCGTACTACCACCCGGGGCGCGACTCCGAGGAGATCCAGTACATGCACGACCGCCGCAAGGCGCTGGGCGGGTATGTCCCGACCCGCGTCGTGCGGTCCAAGGCGCTGGCCCTGCCGGACGAGAAGACGTACGCCGCGGTCAAGAAGGGCTCCGGCCAGCAGTCGATCGCCACCACCATGGCGTTCGTACGGCTGCTCAAGGATCTGATGCGGGACAAGGAGATCGGCAAGCGCTTTGTGCTGATCGCGCCGGACGAGTACCGCACCTTCGGAATGGACTCGTTCTTCCCGAGCGCCAAGATCTACAACCCGCTGGGCCAGCAGTACGAGTCCGTGGACCGCGATCTGCTGCTCGCGTACAAGGAGTCGCCGACCGGGCAGATGCTGCACGACGGTATCTCCGAGGCGGGCTGCACGGCGTCGCTGATCGCGGCGGGTTCCGCTTACGCGACGCACGGCGAGCCCCTGATCCCGGTGTACGTCTTCTACTCGATGTTCGGTTTCCAGCGCACCGGTGACCAGTTCTGGCAGATGGCCGACCAGCTCGCGCGCGGCTTTGTGCTGGGTGCGACCGCCGGACGTACGACTCTGACCGGTGAGGGTCTGCAGCACGCGGACGGCCACTCGCAGCTGCTCGCCTCGACCAACCCGGGCTGTGTCGCGTACGACCCGGCCTTCGGCTTCGAGATCGCGCACATCGTCGAGGACGGCCTGCGGCGGATGTACGGCTCGTCCGGGGAGCACCCGCACGGCGAGGACGTCTTCTACTACCTCACCGTCTACAACGAGCCGATCCAGCACCCGGCCGAGCCCGAGAACGTGGACGCCGAGGGCATCCTCAAGGGCATCTACCGCTACCGGGCGGGCGAGGCCGGTGCGATCCCCGCGCAGATCATGGCCTCCGGTGTCGCCGTGCCGTGGGCGGTCGAGGCGCAGAAGATCCTCGCCGAGGAGTGGAACGTCAAGGCCGACGTCTGGTCGGCGACCTCGTGGAACGAGCTGCGCCGCGAGGCCGTCGAGGCGGAGGAGCACAACCTGCTCCACCCGGAGGAGGAGCAGCGCGTCCCGTATGTGACGCAGAAGCTGTCCGGTGCCGAGGGCCCGTTCGTGGCCGTCTCGGACTGGATGCGCTCGGTCCCGGACCAGATCTCGCGCTGGGTGCCCGGCACCTACCAGTCGCTGGGCGCGGACGGCTTCGGCTTCGCGGACACGCGCGGCGCGGCACGGCGCTTCTTCCACATCGACGCGCAGTCGATCGTGCTCGGGGTGCTCACCGAGCTCGCGCGCGAGGGCAAGGTCGACCGCTCGGTGCTGAAGCAGGCGGTGGACCGCTACCAGCTGCTGGATGTCACGGCGGCGGCCCCGGGCGCTGCGGGCGGCGACGCGTAGTCGTCCGTCCGTCGTGTGACGGCGTAGATGTGTGAGGGCGGCGGATCCGATGGGGTCCGCCGCCCTTGTGCGTCCTTACGATGCTGGGCATGAAGCAGCGAACAGCGCAGGTCCAGTGGGAACAGCGCATGCAGACGCCCCTGCTGACGCTCGCCGTGGTGTTCGGCATCGCGTACGCCGTGCCGATCGTGGCGCCCGACGCGGACAGCTGGATGCTCACCGTCTGCACGGTGGCCGAGTGGACGGTCTGGGCCACCTTCGCCGTCGACTATCTCGTACGGCTGGCGCTCGCCCCGAGCAAGTGGCTGTTCGTACGCAGCCATCCGCTGGACCTGGTCGCGGTGGTGCTGCCGCTGGTGCAGCCGCTGCGGCTGCTGCGGGTCGTCTCCACACTGCTGCTGGTGGGCCGCCGGGCCCGGCTGGCGCCGCAGATCACCCTGACGACGTACGTCGGGGGCGCGGTGGTGGGGCTGATGATGTTCGGCTCGCTCGCCGTGCTCCATGTGGAGCGGGACGCGCCGCACGGGAACATCAAGACCCTGGGCGACGCGGTGTGGTGGTCGTTCACGACGATGACGACGGTCGGATACGGCGATCACGCACCGACGACGGGCCTCGGTCGGGTGCTCGCGGTCGGGCTGATGCTCGCCGGGATCGCGCTGCTCGGTGTCGTGACCGCCAATATCGCGGCGTGGTTCATCTCCCGCTTCGAGCGGGACGACGCGGAGGAACGGCGGCAGACGGCGCTCCTTGAGGCGCTGACGGCCGAGGTGAAGGCGCTGCGGGAGCAGGTGGCGGCGCTCTCGGTGACCGGGGCGGGCGCGGTGCCCACCCCGGTCGGTCCACCCGAGGAACCCGCGGTGCGGGGCTGACGGAGCCGAGCCGTTGCACGCGGCCGGCCGTCACCACATCCCGCTCGCGGGAACCGTGGCTCCCGCCAGCCAGATGATCGCCAGCAGGGTGTCGATACCACCGAGCACGACGGCGGCCAGCGCCGGGATCGGCTGTGCGCCGTTCCAGCGGCGGCCCATGCCGAGCCAGCCGCAGGCGATCGCTATCGGGCCGAGGATTATCCCCAGCACGAAGAATCCCGCGATCGCACAGATCAGCCCGATGATTCCGAGTGCCGCGCGGTCCGGCCCGCTCCGTGACCACGTGCGGCCACGTGAACGAGGGTGCTTGCGCGTGGTGTGTCCAAAGCCCGCCATCATCACTCCCTGAGGTTGTCGAATCGGGGCTCGGACAAGCGGGTACCCCGGTTCAGCGCTCCCAGACCTTGAACGCTCTGACCCGGTAGGGGGATTGGGGCACCCAGGTGCCGCCGCCCGGGTAGGTCTCGAACTCGCCCGTCTCCGCGCACTCCGCCGACTGGTACGTGGTGACGGGCCGTCCGGTCCGGTTGGCGAGCGCCTCGGCCGTGGTGCCGGGCGGCAGCGGCACACAGCTCTCGATGTCGGTGCCGGACAGCTCATGGACCTGGCGTACGCCCTTGAACTCCCCCTTCTCCCAGAGGCAGAGCTCACCCGCCGCGCACTCCCCGAGGCGGGGCGGCGCGGCGGCTGCCGCCGGGGACGCCAGTACTGCTGTGGCCAGGACCCCGGCCAGAACCCCGGGCAGGACTCCGGCCATGACGGTCTTTCGCATTTCGCTCATATCGGTCAACCCCCGTGTCGTACTGATCACTTGACCGCACCCTGACCTGCGGTCGTCGCAGCGGGCAAGGGCGCTCGGGGCAGATCACCCGGATAGGCGACGGCCCCGCCGGGCCGACCCGGCGGGACTGTCGTACGCACGCGGTTGACGTCAACTGCGGGGCCGCGCCCGCACCCGCATCGACGTTCGTGCCGCGCCTGGTCAGCAGGACGACGAAGACCGCGACGACCGCCACGCCCGCGGCGACCAGGCGGGCAAGGCCCATGCCCGAGATGAAGGTGTCGTGCGCGACGCCGACGATCTTCCCGGTGATGGCGGGCGGCGTCCCGGGCGGCACCGGCGGCACGCCCACCTGAACGGCTTCCGAAGCCCGGTCCAGCTGGGCCGGGGTGAGCGGTGGGAGCCTGGCGTCGACCCAGTTGCCCGCGAGGCCGCTGTCGACCTTGGAGAGTCCCCCCGCGCCCGCAGGGCGTAGGAGGGTCCGGGGCGGCGCCCCGGCTGTCGGGGGACCCGGCTCCGCGGGACGCCGTACGCGCCGGAGCGTGCGCCCCGTGCGCACGGAATGTGACGGTCTTCCCCTTCCCGCCCTCCCAGACACGTGATCTACCTCACGGTCTGCACGAGCCCCCTGGCGCGTCTCCTAGGGTGTCCCGCAGTGACTTCCTTCGACTCCTCCCCCACCAACCTCACCGCTTGGCGCGCCCTCCTCGCCCTCGCGGTGGTGTTCATCATGCTGGCGACCACCGGCTGGACCGCCGTACGACATCAGAGCGGTCCCCGTAACGCTCTCGAGGCCGAGCTGGCCGGCTGGACAAAGGCCCGGATCGGGGCGCGCGCGCTGCCCGGTCCCACGGCGCCCCCGCAGCGGGTCGCCGCCTTCTTCGGCTCGCTCCGCAGCGCCCAGCGGGCCCGTCTCGCCGACCGGTACCCCCTCGTCGTCGGCAATCTCAACGGCGCCCCGGTCACGTTGCGCTACCGCGCCAACCGCGAGGCTCTCGCGCACTCGCTCGACCAGGAGCGCAAGCGCGTCAGTGACCCCAACCTCACCGCGGACGGCCACCACGAGGCGGTCCGCCGCATGCACCGCTTCGAGGCGCTGATGAGCGCCGACCGGCAGATCCTCGCGTTCGACCCGTCCGGGGCCGGCAGGGTCGCCGAGGTACTGGGCGACCTCGACCGCGCCGAGCGCGTATCGGTGATCGTCCCCGGGGTCGACACCAATCTGCTCACCTTCCAGCGGACCACCCGCAAGTACTCCGCTCCTTTCGGCATGGCGCAGTCGCTGTACGCCGCCGAGCGGGCCGCGTCCCCTCGTACGCGTACCGCCGTCATCGCCTGGGCCGACTACACCGCACCCGTCGGCGTCGGCATGGACTCGGCCATCGGCCGGCTCGCCGAGGCCGGCGCGGTACGGCTGACCGCGCTCACCGGCGCGCTGCCCGGCGACTCGAAGGTCGCGCTGTTCTGCCACAGTTACGGCTCCGTGGTGTGCGGCGTCGCGGCCCGTCGGCTGCCCACCCGCGTCGGCGACATCGCGGTGGCCGGCAGCCCCGGCATGCGCGCTCCGAACGTGACCGGACTGGGAACTCGCGCCCGTGTCTGGGCGATGCGGGACGGCGACGACTGGATCCAGGACGTCCCGCATCTGGCGGTCGGCGGTCTCGGACACGGCGAGGACCCGGTGGTGCCGGCGTTCGGAGCGCGGGTCATGTCGGCCGCGGGCGCCGTCGGCCACACCGGCTATTTCGAGCCGGGTACGGACAGCCTCAGCAACTTCGCGGAGATAGGCGTCGGCTCATACGACGGCGTGAGCTGCGCGAGCGAGGACGACGCGTGCCGCAGTGGTATTTACGGTGACGAGACGGCCTGACGCGCGTAGAACATCGTGGTTTGGGCTGGGCGCCGAGGGGCGACGCACAGACGCCCGCCATATACGGTGAGGCGTATGGGTGATGTGCTGGCCGGAATTCAAGCCACCTGGGAGTTCGAGACCGACTCCGTGCTCATCCGCTTCGAACGGGGGCTCCGCACGCCGAAGCTGTTCCAGACGCTTCGCGAACGCCGTATCCCCCACGAGGCGTTGGCGGCGGTGACGCTCTCCCCTGGCAAGCGCGGCACGGTGGTGCTGCACGCGGTGCCGAGACCCGGCGCCGATCCGCTGATGGAGGCGGCTGCCGGGCAGTTGAAGAAGGGCTGCGACCCGTACCGCCTGGTGCTGCCCGCGGAGCGCGAGACGCTGGCGGAGTACTACGCGGACGAGTTGCGCGCGCTGCTGCCGGCGGACGCGGACCAGCCGGCCGGGCGGTACGCCGTGGCCGCGCCCGAGGCCCCGATGCACTTCAAGGCATACGACGGGAAGGCCTCCTTCGACGGCTCGCAGGTCTCCTTCCGCTGGTCGTGGACGGGCGCGTCGTCCGCCAAGTGGAAGGCGGGCGACCAGAGTTTCGCGGTGGCTGAGCTGAGCGGGGTGGAGTGGCGGTCGCCGGAGGCCTTCGACGGCTATCTGCGCCTGCTGCGGCGCGGCGAGGAGCCCGGGAAGGACGGGGCCGGGCCGGCACAGGTGGACCAGGACCCGGCGGCGGTGCTTTTCGGGCTCAGATACGGGCCGGTGCACGAGTCGCTGCCGTTCGCGGCCGCGGTGCTCGAGGCCGTACGGAACTCCGGCTCCGCGCCGGTCCCGGAGCTGCGGCCGGGCCGACGCGACCCGGCGGACATCGCGGAGCGGATACGGCACCTCGGGGAGCTGCATCAGGCGGGTCTGGTGACGGACCAGGAATTCAGTTCGAAGAAGGCGGAGTTGCTGTCGGAGCTGTAGGCCACGAACCCCGCGTCGGCTGCCCGGCACGGGGTACGAGGGGCCGCGCACGAGCCGGCCCCTCGGCGTGGGTGACCCCGGCCGCGACTCTGGGCGGGGCTCAGCCCTCGCGCGCCGCCGACGTCGAGGACATGTCCGGGTAGCGGTCTCCCGCCACAAGCCCGGCGATCGGCTCCAGCACCGCCAGCTCGTCCGCGGTCAGCTTCAGCCGGGTCGCCCCGACGTTCTCGAGCAGCCGGCTCGTCTTACGGGTGCCGGGGATCGGGACCACCGCGAGCGAGTGCACCTCGGCCTGCTGCTGCACCCAGGCCAGCGCCACCTGCCCGACCGTCGCCCCGTGCGCCGCCGCGATCTTGTGCACGGGTTCGAGCAGCGCGGCGTTCGTCTTGGCGTTGTCGCCGGTGAAGCGCGGCTGGTACTGGCGGAAGTCGTCCGCAGACAGCTCCTTGCCCGCGTCCGCGAACGCCCCGGTCAAAAAGCCGCGTCCGAGCGGCGAGTACGGCACAAAGGCGACGCCGAGCTCGGCCGCCGCACCCACCGCGCTGCGTTCCACATCCCTGCTGAAGAGGGACCACTCCGACTGCAGGGCGGCGATCGGGTGCACGGCGTGCGCCTCGCGCAGCTCCGCACCGGTGACCTCGCTCAGCCCGAGGTGCTTGACCTTGCCCTCCTCGACCAGCTCGGCCATCGCGCCGACGGACTCGGAAAACGGCACGGCGGGATCGCGGCGGTGCATGTAGTACACGTCGATGACGTCGGTCTTCAGCCGCGTGAGGCTCGCCTCGACGGCCTGCCTGATGTACGCGGGGTCGTTGCGGATGCCCCGGTAGTGCGGGTCGTCGGTCCGCTCGATGGAGAACTTGGTGGCCAGCGTTATCTCGTCGCGGTGCGCCCCGAAGAACGGCGCGAGGAACTCCTCGTTGGCCCCTCGCCCGTACACGTCCGCGGTGTCGAAGAGCGTGACGCCCGCCTCCAGCGCCGCCTCCAGGGTGTCCCGGGCGGCCACCGGGTCGGTGTCTCCGTAGAACTCGCTCATGCCCATGCATCCCAGGCCCTGCACGCCGACCAGCGGTCCGTTGGTCCCGAGCCGTACCTGTGCGATCTTGCTGTTGCTCATCAGGGTTCAGACCCTCTCCGACGCCCGGTGGGCGCCCGCGTAAAAATCGATCTTGTGGTCGAGGACGGCCAGCGTGTCCTGGAGTTCCGCGATCCGCGCAAGGACGTCGCGCCGCGTCTGCTCCAGCAGCTCCTGTCGTGCCTCGAAGGTGTGCTCGCCCTCCCGCACCAGCTCCGCGTAGCGGACCATGTCGGCGACCGGCATCCCGGTCAGCCGCAGCTTGCCGACGAAGGCGAGCCAGTCCAGGTCGCGGTTGCTGAAGCGCCGCTGCCCGGTGTGCGAGCGGTCGACGTGCGGCATCAGCCCGATCCGCTCGTACCAGCGCAGGGTGTGCGCGGTGAGTCCGGTGAAGGCGACGACTTCGCTGATCGTGTAGCTGTCCTGCCCATCGGGGCGCGGATGCGCGCGGGGAGCCGACTTGCAGAGGTCCCTCGGTACCGCCGTGCTCTCGATCAGCGTCATGCCTCAACGCTAGGACCTTCGAGTGCACTCGAAGCAAGCGGAAACCTGTGGCAGTTTCCGGACGACGCCGAATAGCCTCCGGAACCATGAGCCTCGCACGCCGCGCCACCCCAGAAGACGCTGACGAACTGGTACGCCTGCGCAAGGTCATGCAGGACTCGCATTTCGGCCCCGATCCCGACGTCAGCTGGCAGAGCACCGCGGTCGCGACGCTGCGCAAGAAGCTGGCCGACCCGGACGCCGATCTGACCGCGTTCGTCGTCGAGCGGCCCGGGGGCCTGGCGGCCTGCGCGGTCGGCACCATCGAGTACCGGCTCGGCGGCCCCGGCAATCCGCACGGCACCAGCGGCTATGTCTTCAGCGTCGCCACCGACCCGGACCTGCGCCGCCGGGGCCACTCCCGCGCCTGTATGGAGGCGCTGCTGGCCTGGTTCCGCGAGCGCGGCGTACGCAGGATCGACCTGCGCGCCTCTGACGACGGCGAGCCGTTGTACGCCTCGCTCGGCTTCGTCCGCACCCCCGATCCCGCGATGCGGCTCACCCTTTAGGACGGTCCAGAGGGACCGTCTAGGCTCGGACGCATGCAGAGCGTTGCGATGATCGAGAACTGGCCGGTACCGACCGCGGCGGCCGCCGTTGTACGAGCGGACGGCACCGTCGCCGGTTCCCACGGACCGACGTCGCACCGCTTTCCCCTGGCTTCCGTCACCAAGCCGCTCGCGGCGTACGCGGCGCTCGTGGCGTACGAGGAAGGGGCGATCGAACTCGACGAACCGGCAGGCCCCGAAGGCTCCACGGTCCGCCATCTGCTCTCCCACACCTCGGGCCTGGCCTTCGACGAGCATCGTGTGACGGCCCCGCCCGGTACCCGTCGGCTCTACTCCAACGCGGGCTTCGAGGTGCTCGGGGACCATATCGCCAAGGCGACCGAGATCCCGTTCACCGAGTATCTGCACCAGGCGGTGCTCGAACCGCTGGGCATGACGGCGACAACGCTGGAGGGCTCCCCCGCGAAGGACGGCGTCTCGACGGTCGACGACCTCGTCCGCTTCGCCGCCGAGGTCCAGGCCCCGCGGCTGCTTGACGCCCGCACCGTGCTGGAGGCCATGACGGTCACGTATCCGGGACTGTCCGGGATCCTCCCCGGCTACGGGCACCAGAAGCCGAACGACTGGGGTCTCGGCTTCGAGATCCGGGACGCCAAGTCCCCGCACTGGACGGGCAGTTCGTCATCGCCGCGCACTTTCGGTCACTTCGGGCAGTCGGGTACGTTCCTGTGGATCGACCCGGACGCCGGGTGGGAGGGCGGAAAGGGCACCGGCGCGGCCTGCGTGGCGCTCACGGACCGGGCCTTCGGGCCGTGGGCGATCGAGGCCTGGCCGGCGTTCACGGACGCGGTGCTCGCCGAGCTGCGGGCCCCGTCAGCCTGACAGCTCCCAGATCAGGACCTCGGCGGGACCGGTGGCCGCGGCCAGCTCGACGCCCTGGGCGTCGCTGATCCGTGCCGCGTCGCCAGGCCCCAACTCGTCCTCTGCCAGCCGCACTTCACCGCGTACGACGTGGACGTACACCGCGGGCGCGTCCGGCACCGCCGTGCGCTCTGTAGGCGCCAGACGACGGACGTGCAGCATCGCGCCCGCTTCGGGGAGTGCGTACGGCGTCGAGTCGGCGATGCCGTGCACGATCCCGTACGAGGGATCACCGCCCGGCGACAGCGGCGCCAGCCACATCTGTACGAAGGTCAGCGGCACGTCCGCGTCGTTGCGCTCCACGTGCCGCACGCCGTCCGCCGAGCTGAGCCGCTGCACGTCACCGGGGCGCACCACCGTGGCGTGGCCGGCCGAGTCGCGGTGGGTCAGCTCGCCCTCGACGACCCAGGTGACGATCTCGGTGTGACTGTGCGGATGCTCGTCGAAGCCCGCGCCGGGCTCGAGACGCTCCTCGTTGCAGGCGAGGATCGCGCCGAAGCGGAGGTTGTCGGGGTCGTAGTGACGCCCGAAGGAGAACGCGTGCAGGGACTCGATGCCCGAGGCGGGGTCGCCGCCGCGATAGCGGTCGGCGGAGCGCCGTACGTCAATCACGGGTCCACGGTAGCCCTGCGGCGACCGTCCGGACGCCGGACGCACCACGCGCGGCGAGCGGTGTCACCGCGACTCGGGTGCTCGCGCAGCGCGAGGTCCACGCGGCCCGGGCCCGCGCGGCGAGCGAGGTCCACGCGGCTCGGGTGCTCGCGCAGCGCGAGGTCCACGCGGCTCGGGCCCGCTGGGCCAGCGAGGTCCACGCGGCCCCGGGTGCTCGCGGTGACACGAGCCGCTTCGCGGGCGCTTCCGGCGCCGGGCGACGCGGCACGCACGGGCGCTTCCGGCGCCGGGCGACGCGGCACGTTCGACGTGCCACGAGCCGCTTCGCGGCGTGGTCTCGAGGCGCTCCCGGCGCCGGGCGACGCGGCACGTTCGACGTGCCACGAGCCGCTTCGCGGCGTGGCCTCGAGGCGCTCCCGGCGCCGCACAGCGCGACGCGGGTACCAGGACAAAGAACCCCGCCACTCCGTTCTCCCGTCCCGATAAGGCACTCTTGTCCCCGTGCCCCAACCTGCAGCAAACGACGCCCACCAGCATTCCGCGACCCTGCGCCGCCTCGAACAGTCCTCCGGCCGGCTCGCCGCGAACGCCATCGCACGCATGGACGCGACGCTGCCGTGGTACCGGGCGATGCCCCCGGAGAACCGGTCCTGGATCGGCCTGGTCGCCCAGGCCGGCATCGCCGCGTTCACCGAGTGGTTCCGGCATCCGGAGACCCCGCAGGCGATCTCGACCGATGTCTTCGGCACGGCTCCGCGCGAGCTGACCCGGGCGATCACCCTGCGCCAGACCGTCGAGATGGTGCGTACGACCATCGAGGTCATGGAGGCGGCGATCGAGGAGGTCGCCGCCCCCGGCGACGAGTCGGTGCTGCGCGAGGCCCTGCTCGTCTACGCCCGCGAGATCGCCTTCGCCACCGCCCAGGTGTACGCACAGGCCGCCGAGGCCCGCGGCGCCTGGGACGCCCGCCTGGAGTCCCTCGTGGTCAACGCCGTGCTCTCCGGCGAGGCCGACGAAGGCGCGGTCTCCCGCGCCGCCGCGCTCGGCTGGAACTCTCCCGAACATGTCTGCGTCATCCTCGGCACCGCTCCCGACGGTGACAGCGAGCTCACCGTCGAGGCGATCCGCCGTGCCGCCCGGCACGCCAAGCTCCAGGTACTCACCGGAGTCCTCGGCGACCGGCTCGTCGTCATCGCGGGCGGCAGCGACAATCCGCTGCACGTCGCCAAGGCTCTGATCGGGCCTTATGCGGCCGGACCGGTCGTCGCGGGGCCCGTAGTGCCCGATCTGCTCGCCGCGACCAGGTCCGCGCAGGCCGCGGCCGCCGGGCTCAAGGCATGTCTGGCCTGGCAGGACGCCCCGCGCCCGGTGCTCGCCGACGATCTGCTCCCCGAGCGCGCCATCGCCGCGGACCCCGCGGCGCGCGAGCAGTTGGTGGAGGAGATCTACAGACCACTGGAAGAAGCAGGGTCGGCGCTGCTGGAAACTCTGAGCGTCTATCTGGAGCAGGCGAGCAGTCTCGAAGGGGCGGCCCGGATGCTCTTCGTCCATCCCAACACCGTGCGCTACCGGCTGCGACGTGTGACCGACGTCACCGGCTGGTCACCCTCCGATGTCCGATCCGCGTTCACTCTGCGCATCGCACTCATCCTGGGGCGTCTGGCCGACGCAGATTCGCAGCCCTAGACTTTTGTCGAACACCGACAATTCCCCTGACGGTTCTTCGTCCCTGTCCCCACGGGCGGTTGGAGCCGTCCACAAGAGAGAGTGTGAGGGTGCTCGTACTCGTCGCTCCCGGCCAAGGCGCTCAGACGCCCGGCTTCTTGACTCCCTGGCTCGACCTCCCCGGCGCTGCCGACCGCCTTGCGGCCTGGTCCGACGCCATCGGGCTCGACCTTGCCCACTACGGCACGAAGGCCGACGCGGACGAGATCCGCGACACGGCCGTGGCGCAGCCGCTCCTCGTGGCCGCCGGACTGCTGTCGGCCGCCGCGCTGGGTGACATCACGCCCGGTGCCGTGGCCGGTCACAGCGTCGGCGAAATCACCGCGGCCGCGTTCGCCGGTGTCATCGACGACGCCGCCGCGCTCGGTCTCGTACGCACCCGGGGCCTGGCGATGGCCGAGGCCGCCGCGGTGACCGAGACCGGCATGTCGGCCGTGCTCGGCGGCGACCCCGAGCAGGTCGTCGCCCATCTCGAAGGCCTCGGTCTGACCCCGGCGAACGTCAACGGCGCCGGCCAGATCGTCGCCGCGGGCACCGCCGAGCAACTCGCCGCGCTGGCGGAGAACAAGCCGGAGAAGGCCCGCGTCATCGCGCTGAAGGTGGCGGGCGCGTTCCACACGCGCCACATGGCGCCCGCGGTCGCGACGCTCCAGGAGGCCGCGGCGAAGCTCACGCCCGCCGACCCCGCCGTCCCGTACGTCTCGAACAAGGACGGGCAGACCGTCGCCACCGGCGACGAGGTCGTCGCCCGGCTGGTCGGCCAGGTCGCCAACCCGGTCCGCTGGGACCTGTGCATGGAGACCTTCAAGGCGCAGGGCGTCACGGCCCTGATCGAGGTCTGCCCCGGCGGCACGCTGACGGGCCTCGCCAAGCGCGCCCTGCCCGGCGTGCCGACGCTCGCGCTGAAGACCCCTGACGATCTCGACGCGGCCCGCACGCTCGTCGCCGAGCACTCTGCCTGACAAGGAGCCGTAGAGCATGTCGAAGATCAAACCCAGCCAGGGTGCTCCGTATGCGCGGATCATGGGTGTCGGCGGCTACCGCCCGACGCGGGTCGTGCCCAACGAAGTGATCCTCGAGACGATCGACTCCTCCGACGAGTGGATCCGCTCCCGCTCGGGCATTGCCACGCGCCACTGGGCCTCCCCCGAGGAGACCGTGTGCGCGATGTCCGTCGAGGCGTCCGGCAAGGCGATCGCCGACGCGGGGATCACCCCGCAGCAGATCGGCGCGGTGATCGTCTCCACCGTCTCGCACTTCAAGCAGACCCCGGCCGTCGCCACCGAGATCGCGGACAAGATCGGCGCGATCAAGCCGGCTGCGTTCGACATCTCCGCGGGCTGCGCGGGCTTCGGCTACGGCCTGACCCTCGCCAAGGGCATGGTCGTCGAGGGCTCGGCGGAGTACGTACTCGTCATCGGCGTCGAGCGGCTGAGTGACCTGACCGACCTGGAGGACCGTGCGACGGCCTTCCTGTTCGGCGACGGCGCGGGCGCGGTCGTCGTGGGCCCCGCCAAGGAGCCGAAGATCGGCCCGACCGTGTGGGGTTCGGAGGGCGACAAGTCCGACACCATCAAGCAGACCGTGCCGTGGGACGACTACCGCAACGGCACCGTCGAGAAGTTTCCGGCGATCACGCAGGAGGGCCAGGCGGTCTTCCGCTGGGCCGTGTTCGAGATGGCGAAGGTCGCCCAGCAGGCGCTGGACGCGGCCGGAATCACCGCGGACGACCTGGACGTCTTCATTCCGCACCAGGCAAACATGCGAATCATCGACTCGATGGTGAAGACTCTGAAGCTGCCGGAGCACGTCACGGTCGCCCGTGACGTGGAAACCACCGGCAACACCTCGGCCGCCTCGATCCCGCTCGCGATGGAGCGGCTTCTGGCGACCGGTCAGGCCAAGAGCGGCGACACCGCGCTCGTCATCGGCTTCGGGGCGGGTCTCGTCTACGCAGCCACGGTAGTTACCCTCCCCTAGGCAACCGGATCTTCCGGACGCCACACCCTCTGAAACAACACCGAAGGAGCGCCACATGGCCGCCACTCAGGAAGAGATCGTTTCCGGTCTCGCGGAGATCGTCAACGAGATCGCCGGCATCCCGGTCGAGGACGTCCAGCTGGACAAGTCCTTCACCGACGACCTGGACGTCGACTCGCTGTCCATGGTCGAGGTCGTCGTCGCCGCCGAAGAGCGCTTCGACGTCAAGATCCCGGACGACGACGTCAAGAACCTGAAGACCGTCGGCGACGCCGCGGACTACATCGCGAAGCACCAGGCCTGAGCCTGAGACGCGCCTGTCGCCACCTGCCGGTGGCGTCGTGAAGATTCAGCACCCTCTACACGTGGAGAAAGAATTCCTGTGAGCTCGACCAATCGCACCGTGGTCGTCACCGGTATCGGCGCAACCACACCGTTGGGTGGCGACAGCGCATCGACCTGGGAGGGTCTGCTTGCCGGACGCTCCGGAGTCAAGCCCCTGGAGGGCGAGCGGTTCGCCGACCTCCCGGTCCGGATCGCCGCTCCCGCGGCGGTCGACCCGGGCGAGGTGCTGCCGCGCCCGCTGGCCCGCAAGCTGGACCGCTCGGCGCAGTTCGCGCTGATCGCGGCACGCGAGGCGTGGGCCGACGCCGGCTACACCGCGCCCGCCGGTGAGGACGACAAGATCCAGCCCGGCCGCCTCGGCACGGTCATCGCCTCCGGCATCGGCGGCGTGACGACGCTGCTCGACCAGTACGACGTGCTCAAGGAGAAGGGCGTACGCCGCGTCTCCCCGCACACCGTGCCCATGCTCATGCCGAACGGCCCCTCCGCCAACGTCGGCCTGGAGGTGAACGCCCAGGCCGGCGTGCACACCCCGGTCTCCGCCTGTGCGTCCGGCGCCGAGGCGATCGGTTACGCCGTCGAGATGATCCGCACCGGCCGTGCCGATGTGGTCGTCGCCGGTGGCACGGAGGCGGCCATCCACCCGCTGCCGATCGCGGCGTTCGCCAACATGATGGCGATGTCCAAGAACAACGACGAGCCCGAGAAGGCTTCCCGGCCGTACGACAAGGGCCGTGACGGCTTTGTCCTCGGCGAGGGCGCGGGCGTCGTCATCCTCGAGTCGGCCGAGCACGCGGCGAAGCGCGGCGCGAAGGTCTACTGCGAGGTGCTGGGCCAGGGCCTGTCCGCGGACAGCCACCACATCGCGCAGCCCGAGCCGACGGGTCGGGGCATCGCGACGGCGCTGCAGAACCTGCTGGACTCGACGGACCTCAAGGCGACCGAGGTCGTACACCTGAACGCGCATGCGACGTCCACGCCGCAGGGCGACGTCGCCGAGATCAAGGCCCTGCGCAAGGTCCTGGGCGACGAGCTCGACCATGTCGCGGTCTCCGCCACGAAGTCGATGACGGGCCATCTGCTGGGTGGTGCGGGCGGCATCGAGACGGTCGCGACGGTGCTCGCGCTGTACCACCGCACGGCTCCGCCGACCATCAACGTCGACGACCTCGACGAGGAGGTCGACGCGGACGTCGTGCGCGGCGAGCCCCGCACGCTGCCGCAGGGCACGATCGCGGCGATCAACAACTCGTTCGGCTTCGGCGGCCACAATGTGGTGCTGGCGTTCCGGACGGTCTGAGTCCGCCTACGTGTGAGGCCCGCTCCCTTTCGAGGGGGCGGGCCTTTCTCGTTCAGCCTCGCGGCGCGCGGCGGGCGCGTGCGGCGGGCCGGGGGCGGGGTCAGACCACCTGGTGGAGCCAGCGGACCGGCGCGCCCTCGCCCGCGTACCGGAACGGCTCCAGTTCGTCGTCCCACGGCTTGCCCAGCAGCTTCGCGATCTCCGCCTCCAGCTCCGTCTCCCCCTGCACCGAGCGCGCCAGCGCGGCGCGCAGCCGGTCCTCGGGGACCAGGATGTCGCCGTGCATCCCGGTGACCGCGTGGAAGATGCCCAGCTCGGGCGTGGCGCTGTATCGCTCGCCCTCCGCAGTGGGGCACGGCTCCGCGGTCACTTCGAAGCGCAGCAGCTGCCACCCCCGCAGGGCAGATGCGAGCTTGGAGGCGGTGCCCACCTCGCCCCGCCAGGAGAATTCGGCTCTCCAGGTACCGGGCGACGCCGGCTGGCGGATCCAGTCCAGCTGGACCCGCACGCCCAGCACGCCCGCGACCGCCCATTCGACGTGCGGGCACAGCGCGCGCGGTGCGGAGTGAACGTACAGAACGCCACGTGTCGTCACCGGGACCTCCAGTGTGGGACGAGGATCGTCTTCCCAGCGGCCTCAGTAAACAGCATCGGGAGTGAAACTCCACAAAAGGGACAGCATGTGACGTGATGTAATTTACCGGGGCCGATGGGCACGGCGCCTCTGGGTCGACGGAGAAAAGCTACCGTGAGCAAGCGGCCGACGGGTGACGTAATCTCGGTCCCGGGCCCGTACGCACCAAGCTTTCACTCGGCAGGACGTCACGGACAGGTGATACGGAGGAGTACTGGGGATGCGGGAGACAAGTCGGACGCGCCGCTCGCGCGATGCGGCGGCAGCCCTGACGGCAACGCTCCTCCTGTTGACCGGCGCGCTCGCGGGATGTGACTCCTCGTCGGACACCAGAGGGAACGGCTCCCCCGCCACGCGGCGGCCCTCCCCGAAGCCCACTCCCCTCTGGGACCGCAGCCCGGACTCGATCGCCGCGGTCGGCGACTCCATCACCCGCGGGTTCGACGCGTGTGTCGTCCTCTCGGACTGCCCGGAGGTGTCCTGGGCGACCGGCACGGACACGACGGTGCGCAGCCTGGCGCTGCGGCTGATCGGCGCGCCCGCGGTGGCCGAGCGCAGCTGGAACTACGCGCGCTCCGGCGCGGATGTCGCCGATCTGGCCGAGCAGATGAAGCAGGCCGCGGCGAAGAAGCCCGACTTGGTGACCGTCATGGTCGGCGCGAATGACGCCTGCGCGGACTCGGAGGCCCGGATGACGCCGGTCGACGCCTTCCGCCGGTCCTTCGAGGGTGCGCTGAAGGAGTTACGGCGTACGGCGCCGAAGACCCAGGTGTACGTGTCGAGCGTGCCGGATCTCAAACGGCTCTGGTCGACGGGGCGCGGCAACCCGCTGGGCAAGCAGATCTGGAAGCTGGGCATCTGCGCGTCGATGCTGGGCAACGCGGACGACGAGAGCCCGAAGGCACAGCAGCGGCGGACCCGGGTGCATGAGCGGGTGGTGGCGTACAACGAGGTGCTGAAGGACGTCTGCGGGAAGGACATGCGCTGCCGGTACGACGGCGGTGCGGTCTTCGACTTCCGGTTCACCGGCGACCAGTTGAGCCGCTGGGACTGGTTCCACCCGAGCAAGAACGGGCAGGGCCGGCTGGCGGAGATCGCCTACCGCAATGTCACGGCGGCGACCGCGCCGCGTTCATGACCCTCCGGGCGGGTGATCGCGGCGCCCGGGGAGAGCGGTACGAGCACCCGGCCGTCCTGCAGGGCTGCCGGGGCGGGTGTGGCCAAAGTGGCAGGGTAGCCAGGTCCATTGTCCGAAGGTGATACTTCCGCCACCCGACGGAAGGATTCACGTGTCCCGGATACGCGCCCGCCTGGACGTAGTTGGCGTCGCCCTCGTCACCCTTGCCTTCGCGGCACCGCCGCTCGCCGCCGCGGAGCCGGCGCCGCCCTCGGGGTCGGCTCCCGCGGTCACGGTCGAGGAGGCGCGGCTCGACAAGGCCGTGCCCCAGGAGATCCTGCGGCGCAGTGGATTCGACACCGTGGCGCCAGGGTTCGCGGAGGCGCTTCAGAGGGCGTCGTCGTACCGGCAGGCCGAGCGGGCCGTCGTACGCCATGGCTCACGACTGTGGGACCGGGCCGTCGACCGGGCCCAGGGCCGCGGGCCCGCACGGGGCGATCTGAGCCGGGACGACGACCGGCCGCTGTACTGGGCGCGGCTCGGCATGACCCGTGAACTGCGCTCCTGGCAGCCCGGGTTCGGGCTGACCGACACGGAGCGTGAGCGGCTGCTCGACCGGCTTGAGCGTTCCTCGCGCGGTCAGGACTCGATGAACCTTCCGGCGGGGAAGGGCATCAAGCGCATTGTGATGACGGGCTTCGACCCCTTCACGCTGGACCGTGACATACGTATCAGCAATCCGTCCGGGGCGACGGCGCTGGCGCTGGACGGCACGTGGATCCGTACGGCCGAAGGACCGGCGAGGATCGAGACCGCGGTCTTCCCCGTGCGCTGGCAGGACTTCGCGGACGGCACGGTCGAGCGGACCCTGCGTACGCAGCTGCCGAAGGCGGATCTGTTCACCACGGTGAGCCAGGGGCGGGTGGGCCGGATCGACATCGAGCGCACCAATGGTGCGTGGCGGGGCGGGTTCGGCGACAACGAGAACGTCTCGCGTACGGAGACGGTGCCGGTGAACGACCCGGCGTCGCAGCCGCAGTGGACGACGACGACGCTTCCGTACAAGGCGATTGTGGCGGCGAACACGGGGCACTTCCCGGTGTACGACAACACGACGGTGACGGAGATCCCGGCGGGCGGATCGGACCCGGTGGTCCGCCCCGACGGTCCGACGGCAGGCTCGACGGCGCGCGCCGGGGGCGGTGGCAACTACCTCTCGAACGAGATCGCGTACCGGGCGACGCTGCTGCGGGACCGGCTGGGGCTGACGATCCCGGGAGGTCATGTGCATACGCCGGTACTGCAGTTCGGCGCGGGGAACACGACGGAGATCACGGACCCGGAGTTCGTCCAGAACCGCCTGGACATCATCGCGCAGGTGCGGGAGATCATCCGCGTGGCGGCGGAGTCGACTGCCTGACGTCCCTGAACGGGGGTCGGGCAGTACGACAGGCGATTTTCTTGGGCCCCACGAGCCTCATGTCGGGGCGTACGGGACAGCTGCCCCTGGTCGCCGAGGCGATGGCCCTCGGGCTGCGCCTCGGCCTCCCCGAGGACCTCGCCAAGGCCGAGCTGTCCAAGGGCCCGCTGTCCGGAGCCGTGGCCCGCGCCTACGCGACGGACGCCCACTACCCGGTGACACTCGCCGCCAAGGACGTGGCGCTCGCGACGGCCGCCGCAGAACTCCCCGTACTGGAGGCGGTCCACGCGACGCTCACCGCATATCCCGAACTGGCGGACGAGGACCTGTCCCGTGTCCGAATCGCCGCGGTCAGCGGGCAAAGCCGAGAGTGACGCCGAGACCCACCAGCACCGAACCGATCGCCCGGTTGAGGACCTTCTGCCGGCGCAGCATCGCCGTGCGCAGCCGGGAGTCGGAGAAGAAGAGCGCGACAAGACCGAACCAGGCCAAGTGCGCGAAGGACATGAAGAGCCCGTAGCCCGCCTGCTGCCACACCGGTGTCCCCGGCCCGACGACCTGCGTGAAGGTGGCGACCACGAAGAGGGTCGTCTTCGGGTTGAGCGCATTGGTCAGGAAGCCGGTGCGCAGCGCGCCGAACCGGGACAGCTGAGGCTTCGAGGCCAGATCGACGGCGACATCACCGCGGGCGAAGAAGGTCCGCAGACCGATGTAGACGAGATACGCGGCGCCGACCAGCTTGATCGCGGTGAACAAGGCCGTGTTCGCGGCGATCAGCAGTCCGACGCCGAGCATCGTGTAGGTGACATGGACGAGCACGCCGGCTGCCACACCGGCCGCGGCGAACAGTCCCGTCGTACGCCCGTACAGGTAGCTGTTGCGTACGACCATCGCGAAGTCGGCACCCGGGCTGATGACGGCGAGGACGGTGATGACTGCTACGGCGATCATTTCGGTCATACGCCGATGCTCGCCAGGCCGGCCCCGCCGATCAAGGGGCCCGGGGTTTCTTCCGGATCGTGAGACGGCGATGATGGGGCACATGATCGTCGCAGCGGGGCAGTTCGCACCGATACCAGGTGATATCGAGGCCAACGTCCATCGCATGGACGGCCTGATCCGCGCGGCCGCCGAGCAGAGCGCCCGGGTGGTCGTCTTCCCCGAACTGGCACTGACGGGGTACGAGTTGGGGCTGATCCGCCAGGACCCCGGGCTCTGGCCGGCCGAGGACGACAAGCGTCTCGATCCGGTACGGCAGGCCTGCCGCGCCACCTCGACGGTAGCCGTCGTGGGCGGCCCGGTGCCGACCGAGAGCGGCCGGCCGGGCATCAGCTCGCTCGTCATCGGGCCGGGCGGCGGGCTGCTGGCGCGCTACGACTGTGAGGATGATCGGGTGCCGCTCCGGGCGGTGGCCTGACTCGCGCTACGACTGGCTTCGTGCCTTGAGTTTGATCTGTCGGCCACTGCCTGGGGCGGTACTTGCTGCCGCCGGGCAGGGAACGTGTCCCGATAGGGGCCTTCGCGACAGGCACCGTCACAGTCTTGACCGTCCCCGGCCCGGCGACAGCCACCGGTTCCCGAGGCGATCAGGAGACAGGCGACCTTTGCCCAGCATCACGCAATCCGCTGCCCCATGTCACGTTCCAGCCGACGCCGCGGAGGAGGTTCTGCTCGGCGTGGACACCCACAAGGATGTCCACGCGGCCGCCGTGATCACCTTGCTCGGGGCCACGTTGGACAGCCGCAGCTTCCAGACCACCGCCGAAGGCTATCGCCAGCTCGTCGCCTGGGCCCGCTCGTTCGGCACGCTGCGACGGGCCGGAGTCGAGTGCACCGGCTCCTACGGCGCCGCGCTGGCCCGGCACCTGCACGCCGAAGGCATCGAGGTGACCGAGGTCAACCAGCCCGACAAGGCAGCACGCCGACGCCACGGGAAGACCGATGCCATCGATGCCGAGGCCGCCGCCCGCGCGGTGCTGTCCGGACGCGCGACCTCCATGGCGAAGGCAAGCGACGGCCCCGTGGAGATGCTGCGGCTGTTCAAGCTGGCGAAAGGATCCGCGATCAAGTCGCGGACGCAGGCGATCAACCAGCTCAAGAGCGTCCTCGTCTCGGCAGACTCCGGCCTGCGCGAGTCGCTGGCCGGACTCACCAACCCGCACCTGTTCAAACGCTGCGCCCAGCTGGAGACCCGGGGAGCCGGGCCCGTCCTCGCCGCCCGCCACACGCTGCGACTGCTGGCCCGCCGCATCCAGCACCTGACCGAGGAGATCGACGACCTCAACCAGCAAATAGCCGCCGCCGTCGATGCAAGTACCCCCGGCCTGCTTGACGTCCGCGGTGTCGGGCCGGACAGCGCCGCAGCCCTACTCATCTCCGCCGGCGACAACCCCGAACGCCTCACCAGCGAGGCCTCCTTCGCCGCCTTGTGCGGCACCAGCCCGGTCGAGGCATCCTCCGGCAAGACCCAGCGCCGCCGCCTCAACCGCGGTGGCGACCGCCAGGCCAACGCCGCCCTCTACCGGATCGTCCTCAGCCGCCTGCGCTGGGATGACCGTTCCCGGGACTACCTGCAGCGACGCCTCGCCGAAGGCAAGACGCGGCGAGAGATCATCCGCTGCCTGAAACGGTACGTCGCACGAGAGATCTACCGGCTCATCGTCACCACGGGCGTCCCCGCTGACCACACAGGTCCCGCAGGAGCTGTTGCTTGACATCCATAGGGGCATCAAGCTGCATCTGCACGGGGTCGAGAACGACATCTTCGCGGCGGGCTCCGAGGACGGCCGTTTCACCCTGGACGGCGTCCGGTTCGCGCTGGCGACCTGCTACGACAATCGCTTCCCGGACATCGCCGAGCGGGCAAGGGCCGACAACTGCCGGGCATATCTGGCCAGTTCGGTGCTCAATACCGAGAACGACTCGCTCGACACGGTGTATCCGGCGCGGGCCCGGGACAACGGCCTGTATGTGGTGCTCGCCAATGTCCTGGGGCGCAACGAGGAAGGGGAGTGCCGGGGCGGCAGTGCGGTCTGGGGCCCGGACGGTGAGCGGATCGCCGACGCGGGCACCGGGGACCCGGGCCTGGCGGTGGCGAGTGTCGGTTAGCCCTTGGTGAAGGAGTACGAGGTCGGGGGCGCGTCGTCGCTCTCGGGCGGCGCCACCAGATCCCGCACCATCAGCGTCGCCCCTGCCACCGCACCCGGCATCAGGAAGACCGCGACGAACGGCACCAGGAAGGCGAGCGTCAGCGGGATTCCGAAGCCGAGCGTGAGCATTCTGCGGCCCCGAAGCAGCCCCAGACGCTCCTTCAGCTCGACGCCGCGCCGCTGAAGGGCGACCGCGGTGAGCTCTTCGGCGAGGAAGAAGCCCGAGACACAGAAGCCGAGCGCCGGGACGACTGTCTGGCCGACGACCGGGATGAAGCCGAGCGCGAAGAGCAGCACTCCGTACAGCACCACGCGCAGCACGACCCGCAAGGAGTCGCGGGCGGAGATCCACAGCTCCCTCCAGAGCGGCAGCCCCGACTCGGGGACCTCGCCGCCCTCGCTGCGGTCGACCTGCTCGGACAGTGACTCGTAGAAGGGCTGGCCGACCAGCAGCGTCACCGCCGTGAAGGTGATCACCGCGAGGAACAGCCCGAAGGCGAAGACCAGCACGGTCAGAGAGCCGCGGACCAGCCCCTGCCAGGGCGAGGACCAGTCGTCGGCGAACGGTGTCGCCCAGCCGGCCAGGTCGTCGGCGCCGTAGGCGAGGGACAGCAGCGCGGCGGCGTACAGCACCAGGGTCACAAGCCCCGGCAGCAGCCCGAAGCCGAACCACCGGCCGTGCCCGGCCACCCACCGCTGGCCCTTCACCAAATAGCCGAAGCCCACCCCGAGATCACGCATACCGGCCACCCTATCGGGGTGGCGTGATCCACCAGTCGTGAGGCCGGAGACGGTGGCCTGCGAAACGGGTGTCACGCTCAAGCACCTCTTGTTGTTCGGGAGTTGAACCGGTAGACCCCTGCGTACTGATCGTTGCGCTGATCGACTACGACACTCCGGAGGCACGTACGCATGGGCACACACAGACCCGTCCTGGCCGTCACCGCCGCGCTCGCCGGGGCGCTGCTGCTCGCGCCGGGGCCCGCGACCGCCGTCCCCGGCGCGCCCGGTCGCGACGGGCCGCACCACGTACGCGAAGGCGGCGGGCGCGACACCACGGCTGCCCGGGCTCCGCTCTCGGCCACGGCCGATGCGCTGCGGAGCGCGACGCCCGAGCTCACCAGGAGCGGCGGCTATCCGCGCCGTACCGTCCTCGACGCGCCGCCCGTGAACCCGGCCGACAAGTCGATCAAGCTGGGGCTCGCGCCGTACCACTCGCTCGCCCCCCGGCTGAACACCCTGCAGAAGCTCAGCGACCGGGTCAGCGTCGAAGTCGCCGGGCGGTCCGCCGGCGGGCACGAGCTGTATCTCGTCACCGTCACCGCCCCCGAGAGCTCACGCCAGGCGCGCGAGCAGGAGCGGATGCGGGAGCGGATCGAGAACTCCCCGGCCGCCGCAGCCAAGGACCGGCGCATCAAGTCCTCGTACAAGACGCCGCTGTTCATCAACAACAACATCCACGGCAATGAGTGGGAGGGCACGGACGCCGCCCTGAAGCTCATCGAGCAGCTGGCGAAGGCGAAGGACGGCACGACCCGCGAACTGCTGTCGAAGAACCGCATCTATCTCAATGTGACGGCGAACCCGGACGGCCGTATCGCCGGGACACGCGTCAATGCCAACGGCTTCGACCTCAACCGTGACTTCATCACCGGCTCCCAGCCCGAGGCGCGGGCCATCCGGCAGATCGCCATCGACAAGCAGCCCGCCGTCATGCTCGATCTGCACGGGTACGTCAACGGCACACTGATCGAGCCGACGACTCCGCCGCACGGCGAGAACTACGAGTACGACCTCTTCCTGAAGAACGCCTACGCCAATGCCCTGGGCATGGAGAAGGCCGTCAACGGGCTGGGGTACACCCCGGCGAAGGACGGCGTCGAGCCCGCCGTCATCCCCTTCCGGGACCAGAAGGAGGGCTGGGACGACTGGCCGCCCATCTTCACCCCGCAGTACATGCCGTTCCAGGGCGCGGTGGCCGCGCACACCATCGAGTTCCCGATGGCGGTCAACAACGAGGAGTACGACTCCCTGCCGGTCGCCGAGCTGCGCCGCCGGGCCGCGATCAACACGGACATCGCGGGCGCGGCGATGCGCGCGACGCTCGACTACACGCGCACGCACCGCACTTCGGTGATCGCCGACCAGATCGAGACCTTCCGGCGGGGTGCGGCGGGCGAGGCGCAGCGGCCGGTGTCCGAGAAGACCGTGCCGGGGGTGCCTGGCATCGGCCCCGAGGACGTGTACACCACGGCCTTCCCGCGCGCGTATGTCATCCCGGCCGGGCGCGGGCAGAGGTCGGCGACCGCGGCTGCCCGTCTGGTGGACCATCTGGTCGTCAACGATGTGCGGGTCGAGCGGGCGGTGCTGCCCTTCAGGCTCGCGGGCCGGAGCTATCCGGCGGGGTCGTACGTCGTCGACATGCACCAGTCCAAGCGCGGCATCGCCAATGTGATCCTGGCCGACGGCCGGGACATCAGCGGGGACGTCGCCACGATGTACGACATCTCGGGCTGGAGCCTGGGCCTGCTGTGGGGCGCCACAGTGGAGAAGGCCGCCAGGGGCGAGCTCCATGTGGTGAGCCGTCCGGTCCATGCCGCGTCGCCCACCGGCCAGGTGGCCCCGTTCGGGGATCTGCGGCTGCGGCTCGACGATCCGAAGGAACTGGCCGCCGTCAACTCCCTGCTCGCGCAGGGAGTTTCGGTGCGGCGTACGGCGGACGGGTCCGCGATCGTGCCGGCGTCCGCGCGGGAGCGGGCGGCCGTGCTCGCGGACCGTTTCGGGGTCCGGTTCACGGCCACGAAGGAGCACGGTGTCGCGCCGCTGATGCGGACCCGGGTCGCCGCGGCGGTGACGGCGGGCGAGCAGTTCGCGCTGCGTGAGATGGGCTTCGAGGTACTGCCGGTGTCGACGGAGGCCCTCAACGCGGGCTTCGACTGGTCGAAGGCGGATGTGCTGTATGTGTCGGCCGGGCTTGAGTACGGAAAGCTGACGCCCGCAGCCCGCAAGGCGTTCCTCGGCAGCGGTGTCGGCGTGGTCGGGCTCGGTTCGGACGGCGCCGCGTTCAGCGCGGCTGCCGGGCTGCTCGCGGCCAAGGCGGTCGCCGGCAACGGCGACGCCAACGGTGTGGTGCGCGTGGCCAACGCCGACGGCGCGATCACCGGCGGCGCCCCGGCGCACACCTTCGTGTACTCGCCGCTCTGGTTCACGGACCTCGGCCCGGGTGTGCGCGCCGACCAGTCGTACGGCACCGGCAACCCGCTGATCGCGGGCCACTGGCGGGCGCTGGAGGACGGCACGGGCGGCCCGAAGGACGCGGCGGGCCGTGCGTCGATCGTCAGCGGTACGACGGCGAAGGGCGCGCCGGTGGTGCTGTTCGGCACCGAGCCGCTGTTCCGCGACCATCCGAAGGGCGTGTTCGCGCAGGTCGGCCGGGCGCTGCTGACGCGCTGATCACTTGCTGATCACTTGCTGACCACTTGCTGATCACGTACTGAGGGCCGCACCCCGGGCGGGGTGCGGCCCTCACCTGCGCCGTGCCGGTCAGACCGCGAGGTCGACCGTGATGTTGCCGCGGGTCGCCTTGGAGTACGGGCAGACCTGGTGGGCCTTCTCGATCAGGTCCTTGGCGGTGGCGGCGTCCACGTTCGGGATGTCCGCGGAGATCTTGACGATGATCCCGAAGCCCTCGTCGTTCTTGCCGATGCCGACCTCGGCGGTGACGGTCGAGCCGGATATGTCGGCCTTCTCCTGGCGGGCGACGACACCCAGCGCACCCTGGAAGCAGGCGCTGAAACCGGCGGCGAAGAGCTGCTCCGGGTTGGTGCCCGCACCGGAACCGCCCATCTCCTTCGGCGGGTTGACGACGACATCGAGCTGACCGTCATGGGTGGCGACGCGCCCGTCACGGCCGTTCTGCGCGGTGGCCACGGCGGTGTACAGGACGTCGGACTGCTGGATGGACATGAAGAGATTTCCTTCTGTGGTTCACCGCGGCTCGCGCCCACGACCGCGGTGGCTGGGAGGAGACTACTGGGCGAGCGAAACGATCATCTTCCCGGTGTTCTCGCCACGCAGCAGACCGGCGAAGGCCTCGTAGCCGTTCTCGATGCCCTCGACGACGGTCTCGTTGTACTTGAGCTCGCCGGAGGCGATCCAGCCGGCGACGTCCTGGACGAACTGCGGCTGGAGGGCGGCATGGTCGCCCACGAGCACGCCCTGCAGGCGCAGCCGCTTGCCGATGACCATGGCGAGGTTGCGCGGTGCCGGGGTCGGCTCGGTGCTGTTGTACTGGGCGATCATGCCGCAGATGGTGGCGCGGCCGTGCACGTTGAGCGAGGAGATCGCGGCCTCGAGGTGGTCCCCGCCGACGTTGTCGAAGTAGACGTCGATGCCGTCCGGGGCGGCTTCCTTCAGCTGCTGCCCGACCGGGCCGTTCTTGTAGTTGAAGGCCGCGTCGAAGCCGTACTCCTCGACGAGGAGCTTGACCTTCTCGTCCGAGCCCGCCGAGCCGATGACGCGGGACGCGCCCTTGAGCTTCGCCATCTGGCCGACCTGGCTGCCGACCGCGCCGGCCGCGCCGGAGACGAAGACCGCGTCGCCCTCCTTGAAGGAGGCGACGTCGAAGAGACCGGCATAGGCGGTGAGGCCGGTCATGCCCAGCACGCCGAGGTAGGCGGAGAGCGGGGCGAGGGAGGCGTCGACCTTGGTGGCGTGCTGGGCGGGCACATCGGCGTACTCGCGCCAGCCGAGGCCGTGCAGGACGTGGTCGCCGACGGCGAAGCCCTCGGCGTTGGACGCGATGACCTCGCCGACCGCGCCGCCGTCCATGGGCCGGTCGAGCTGGAACGGCGGGACGTACGACTTCACGTCGTTCATCCGGCCGCGCATGTAGGGGTCCACCGAGAAGTACAGATTGCGTACGAGGATGCGACCCTCGGCCGGCTCGGACACCGGCGCCTCACGCAGAGCGAAGTCCTCCGCCGTGGGCCAGCCGTGCGGACGTGCGACGAGGTGCCATTCACGGCCAGATGCGGGAAATGCGGACATGCTCGTTCCTCCTAGAAAAGCTTCACTTCTGAAACAACCATGCGCCTCGATATTTTATGTTGTCAAGTATCCGGGTATCCTGGTGCCCATGGCCACACCACGAACAGATCCCCTGACCACCGAAGTCGTCGCGCTCATCGGCACCGTCGTGGCCCGCTACCACACGGAGTACGAGCAGGCGGCGGCCAGGCACTCACTGACCGGGGCGCAGGCGCGGGTGCTCGGGCTGCTGGCTCTGGAGCCCATGCCCATGCGGCGGGTCGCGCAGCAGCTGAAGTGCGAGCCGTCGAACATCACCGGCATCGTGGACCGGCTGGAGGCGCACGGCCTGGTGGAGCGGCGGCCGGATCCGAACGACCGCAGGGTGAAGCTCGCCGCGCCGACCGAGGAGGGAGCCGAGACCGCACGAAATCTGCGGGAATCGCTGAACTTCGCGCGCGAGCCGCTGGCGGAACTCTCCAAGGAGGAGCGGACGGTGCTGCGGGACCTGCTCAGAAGGATGCTGGGCGAGCAGACGCCGTAGCCTCTCGGCCACTCCTGCCCGTCGTATGCACCAGGGGCTAGATGCACCAGAAGAGGAACTGATTGCAGGTCTCGGTGGGGGTGGGGGTCGGCGTCGGCTGCGGGGGCGGCTGCGAAGGGTCCGCCGTGCCCGTCGTGCTCGGCCGCCCGGTGGTCGACGGTTCCGCGCTGCTGGAGGGCTCGCCCGCGGAGGGAGCGGCGGACGGGCCGCCGCCGACCGGTCCGCCGGCCCTCCGCTTCCCGGAACCACTGCCGCCCGGACCCTTGCCGGACCCGGTGCTCGTGGGGTGCGCGGAACTGGACGACGTGACGGCCGGTTCGGTCACCTCGTCGGGACCCGGAGGAGTCACATCGTCGTCCGTCGGCTCCGGAGGGGGCTCCGTCTCGACGCTCGGGTCCTCCCTCACGGCGGTGGCGGCGCCCTCGTCGCCCGGATTCTCCAGGGCCAGCTCGGCCAGGCACAACGCGCCCGCCGCGAGCACCAGGCCGACCGTGCCGAACAGCACCTTGCGGCCACGCCGCTTACGGCCCCGGCGTCCGGCCGGGGGCTTGCGGCGCGACGGGGGCTGACGGCGGGAACGCCGATGGCCCACGGGCTCGGACACCTCGTCGAGTTCGTAGACGTGGTCCGCCGCGGGCGCACTGGGGCTGAGATGCCGCAGCTCCTCGACGGGGGTGCCGCAGCCTGCGCAGGCCAGCGCGCCGTTGAGGTGCCGTCGACACTGGTGGCAGTAATCCATGGCGTCCGCAGGCTATGCGGCGGGGAGTACGAGAGGTGGATGAGATTGTGAGGATGTTGTGCGGAACCTTCACTATCGCGGCGAGTTAGCTTCGTGCGGTTGACGGCGCGTTCGAACCACACGGCCGGGCAGAATGTCGCGCATGACAGCAGCCGCGCCGTTCGGTCCCCTCGACTTCCAGCTGGTGCTGCTGCGCCGGATGGCCGACCATCAACCGGATCTCGTCGAGGACGCCCGCGCGGGACTCGGGGTCTCGGTGGCGCAGATGCGCGAGGCCAACCGCCGCTGGCAGGCGATGGTCCGGGCACCCAGGAGCCGGGGTGCGCTCGCCCGATACCGTTCGGTGCTCGGCGAGCCGGAACGGGTCGTACGGCGGAAGATCGGCGATCTGGAGTGCGACGCACTGCTGTGGCCGCTGCCGCTCTGGCCGGATCTGCGCTTCGAGGTGCTGGCCGCGGAGGGCGGGGCGGTGTGGAACGAGTGGCTGGTCCGCGCCCCGCGGGCGGCGGGGCCGGAGCTGCGTACGGCCGATGATCTGGTGCCGTGGTCCTGCACGGTGGACGAGGTGGCGAGGGCGTTCCCGCCGGCGAGGCCGATGGAGGGCTCGGCGCCGACACGATGGCAGCTGGAGATCACGCTGCCGGGCGGAGAGCGGTGCGTGGCGGAGTTCTGCTGGGGCCTTCTGCAGAGGCGGCTGAACTGAGCGGGCGGGCATGGCAGGCACATGTGCCGCCCCCCGAACGGCTGAACAGATCTGGCGGTGCGTCAGCTCCGTACCCCCGACCGGCTCACCCAGCGCGCGCACCTCCCGTGGCGATCGCACGATGCGAACAAGTACCGCACTCGGGAGGATCCGCCGTGACCGTCAGCCTTGAGCAGTTGCGCCGTTGCCATGTCGCCGTCGACCTGGGAGCAGCGAGGACCAGGGTCTTCGTGAAGGGGGCCGGGCTCGTCGTCGACGAGCCGAGCGCCGCCGCCGTCAACACCCGCACCGGCGCGCTGATCGCGGTCGGAGAGCTGGCCGAGAAGATGACAGGCCGTACGCCCGACTACATCCGCGTCGCCCGCCCCATCTCCGGCGGCACCATCGTCGACATCGACATGGCCCAGCGGATGCTCAGCCACCTCCTCGGCGAGAAGCTCCGCCGCCAGCTGCGCCGCAAACCGCGACTGCGCGCCGCCGCCTGCACCCCGCACGACAGCGACCCGCTCGCCGAGCGCGCCGCCGTCGAGACCCTCGTCGGCCTCGGCGCCCGCCGGGTCGAACTGGTCGACACCCTGATCGCCGCGGCCGTCGGCTGCGGACTGCCCGTCGAGCAGCCCACCGCGACCATGATCATGGTGTGTGGCGCGGCGACCACGCAGGTCGCCGTGCTCTCGCTCGGCGCGATCGTCACCGCCGTGCGGATCCCGGTGGGCGGCAACGCCATCGACCATGCGGTGATCCAGCATCTGCGCCACCAGCACGAACTGATGCTGCCCAGCCAGTCCGTACGCCCCCTCCAACTGGCGCTGCACGGCAACGGCCTGACCCCCCATGGCCCCGCGTCCACCGAGATTCACGGCCGGGACGTGGCCACCGGCCTCGCCCGCTCGGTGCGGGTCGACACCGCCGCCGTACGGAACGCGATCCACACCCCGCTCACCTCGGTGCTCGACGGCATCGGCAAGGTGCTGCGGGACTGCCCGCCGGACCTGGTCGCCGATCTCGCCGACCGCGGGATCATGATGGTCGGCGGAAGCGCGCTGCTGCCGGGCCTGGACCAGATGCTGCGGGATGCGACCGGAATGCCCGTGAACATCGCCGAACGGCCCGACGTCTGCGCCGTGCTCGGCCTCGGCTCGATGCTGGAAGGCAAGATCCAGCCGATTGCCCCCGATCCGCTCGTCGAAGCCGGCTGAGGACGGAACACCGACAGGACTGCGGCACCCTCAGATCGCGGGCGCCCCGGTGGCGGCCCGCAGGGCGATCCGGGTCGATGACTGGGCGACGCCGGCCTCGCGTTTGAGGGTGCGCAGCAGAGCGTCCAGTTCGGCGGGGTCAGCGGCTCTGGCCCGTACGAGATAGTCGTGCGCGCCCGTCACATGGACGACCTCGGTGATGCCGGGCAGCTTGAGCACGACCCGCTCGAACTCCTCGTTCGTCGTGTCGAGCCGGAGCGTGACGTCGATGAAGACGACGAGACCCGCGCGGGTGTCGGCCGTGGGGTCGACGAGGGTGGTGAAGCCGCGGATGACTCCGTCGCGGAGCATCCGGCGTACCCGGTCGGCGGCGGCGTTGGCACTGAGGCCGACCCGGACGCCGAGATCGCGGTACGAGATCCGCGCATCCTGGCGCAGCACACCGAGGATTTCACTGTCGAGGCCGTCCATACCGCGATTGTCGCAGTAAGAGCCGTAATTCGACCGCGTGAGCAGCGGCCGCGGCCCGACAGTGTGCGCCATGAGTGAGATGTGGACGACGGCGATGGCGGGTGCGGCAGCGGGCCTGGGAGTGGCGATGCCCGTGGGGGCGGTGGGTGTGCTGCTCATCCAGCAGGGCATGCGCGACCGCCGCGGTGCGGTGGCCGCCGCGGCGGCGGTCGCCGTCGTGGACTGCGCGTACGCCGCCGTGGCGACCGCGCTCGGCCCCCTCGTCGCCTCCGCGCTCTCCGGCGTCGAGGCCTGGGTCCGGCTGGTGTCGGCCACCGTGCTGGCGGTGATCGCCGTGCGCGGGCTGGTCGCCTCGCGGCATCCGGGACCGGTCGCCGAGTGCGGGAGCGACGGCGCCGGACCGGTGCGCACGTTCACCCGGTACGCCGCGCTCACGCTGATCAACCCCACGACCGCGCTGTACTTCGCCGCCCTGACCACCGCCCAGGGCGCGGCGCTGGTGACCGGCGCGGCCGGGGCCGTATTCGTCGGCGGGGTCTTCCTGGCCTCATTCGGGTGGCAGCAACTGCTGGTCGCGGCCAGTGGTTTCGCGGGCGCACGCATCTCGGACGCCGCCCGCGCCTGGACCTTCCGGCTCGGCTACGGCCTGGTGGCGGTGTACGCGGTCAAGGTCGCGCTCCCGCTTCCCTGAACCACTGCCGATCGGCAGCCGGCGCGAGTGCTGAAGCCACAGCGTCGGCTACGGCGTCGGCTTGCGGGCGTCGTAGCGCGCGAACCCGCGCCAGCGCAGGGCCAGCAGGGAGATCGCGAGTACACAGGCGATGCCACCACCCGTCACCGTCACCGTCGGCGAGGTCAGATCGGCGACGCTGCCGGCCAGGAAGTCGCCGAGGCGCGGGCCGCCCGCGACGACGACGATGAAGACGCCCTGGAGACGGCCGCGCATCTCGTCCGGGGCGGCGGTCTGCAGCATCGTGTTCCGGAAGACCATCGAGACGGTGTCCGCACAGCCGGCGAGGGCGAGGAAGAACAGCCCGAGCCAGAGGTTGCGGGTGAGCCCGAAGACGGCGATCGCGATCCCCCAGGCGCCGACGGCGAGCAGTACCGCAAGTCCGTGCCTGCGGATCCGCCCCTGCCAGCCGGAGAACACCCCGCCGAGCAGCGCGCCCAGGGCCGGGGCGGCGACCAGCAGTCCGGTGGTGCGGGCGTCGCCTCCGTACCAGAGGACGGCGACGGCCGGGAAGAGCGCCCGCGGATGGGCCAGGATCATGGCGCAGAAGTCCGAGAAGAAGGTCATCCGCAGGTTGGGCCGGGTGGCGAGGAAGCGGAGCCCGTCCAGCACGGACGCCTTCTTGGCCCCGGCCGCGCGGTCGGGGCGCATGGAGGGCAGGCGCCACATCGCGTACAGCGACGCGGAGAAGGCGACGGCGTCGATGAAATACGCGGTCTGGTACCCCGCGAACCCGACGATCAGCCCGCCGAGCATCGGCCCGAGCAGCGTGCCCGAGGTCATGGTCATGGAGCTGAGCGCATTGGCTGCGGGCAGCTGCTCGGGCGGCAGCAGCCGCGGGATCATGGCGCTGCGCGCCGGGGAGTTGACGGCGGCGCAGACGGCTTGCAGCGCGACGACGGCGTACAGAAACCAGACGTGCCGGAATCCGATGAACGCCCCTGCCGCGAGGGCGGCGGACAGCACGGCGGACCCGCTCGAACTGGCGAGCCCGAGCGTGCGCCGGTCGACGGTGTCGGCGATGGCCCCGCCGTAGAGCCCGAAGGCGACCAGCGGGAGGAGCGAGCAGAGCCCGACGAGCCCCACGGCGAAGGTGGAGCGGGTGATGTCGTACACCTGGAGCGAAATGGCGAGGGCGGTCATCCCCTGCCCGACCCAGGAAATGGTGTTGCCGACCCAGAGCCGCCGGTAGTCGGCGGAGGTACGCAGTGGCGTGAGATCGGCGAGTATCCGGGGGCGGGCGGTGTCTGTGGGCATGCCGCGCAGTATATGAGCGAGTGCGGAGACGGCCCCTTACATTTTCCGCGCCGCCCCCGGCTCGCCGCGCGCCCCCGCATTCACCCGAATAGCGTGAAAGGGAAGCACCCCCGACCAGGAGGTTCGACCCATGGCCGTTCACCCCGAAGGCACGCCCTGCTGGACCGACGCCATGTTCCCCGACCTGGAAGGCGCCAAGCGCTTCTACGGTGAGCTGCTCGGCTGGACGTTCGACGAGGGCTCGGAAGAATTCGGCTACTACACACAGGCGTACTCGGACGGCAAGGCCGCCGCCGCCGTCTCACCGCAGATGCCCGGTATGGAGGGCACCCCGGCCGCCTGGAACCTCTACTTCGCCACCCCCGACGCCGATGCCACCGCCGCGAAGATACGGAAGAACGGCGGAACGCTCTCCATGGAGCCGATGCAGGTCGGCGAGTTCGGCACCATGGTCACCGCCCGGGACCCCAGCGGGACGTACTTCAGCGCCTGGCAGTCCGGCAGCCACGAGGGCTTCGAGAAGACCGGCGAGCCCGGCTCGTACGCCTGGGCCGAGGTCACCACGCGTGACGCCGACAAGGCGGACGACTTCTTCCCCGCCGTCTTCCCCTTCGAGGTCCAGAAGATGACCGACGACCAGGTCGACTTCGCGGTGTGGAACATCGGCGGCCGGCCGGTCGCAGGCCGGCTCAAGATGACCTCCGACTTCCCGCCGGAGGTGCCGCCGTACGTCAATGTCTACTTCGCCGTGCAGGACTGCGACGACGCCGTCGCCACGGTCAACAGGCTCGGCGGGAAGCTGCACTTCGGCCCGATGGACAGCCCCTTCGGCCGCATCGCCGCGGTCTCGGACCAGCAGGGTGCCGCGTTCTCCGTGATCGATCTGCAGACGACGGTGGGCGACATGCCCCAGTTCACCTGACCGGTTCGCCTGCCTGGTTCATCCGGCCGGTTCACCTGCCTGGTTCATCCGGCCGGTTCACCTGGCGAGTGCGTCCGGAAGAGCACGCGCTGGACGCACGGGGTGAGGCCGCGCCCCGCGGCGGCGCCGCCTCACCTCGTGCGTTCCCCCGGTACCGCCTCACCACAGTGCCGGGTTCGGGCCACCGCGCTCGTCATCCGTCGGCATGATCGGTCTCCCCCACGCGGGGGAGCACCACGTGGCTCGGCAGGCCCGCCCGGGCCGGGGTCGATCCGCCGCGTCGGCGGGGCGCAGCCGGAGCGCGGACTCCTCGGGCGGGCCGTCGGACCCGTCGTCCGCCCCCGACCCGTCGTCGCCGGCGCGTCGCGTGTCGGGCCGCGGATCCTGCCCGTCCCGATCATCGCCGTACGGATCGTCCCCGTACGGATCCTGCCCCTGCTGATCGTCGTCGCGTGGTTCCGGCGTCCTACCCGACACCTCGGGCGGCAACGAGGGCACCGCGGACGTCGGCAGGTTGTTGACCTCCTTGGCCGCCGACCTGCCGGTGTCCGCACTCGGTCTGATCTTGGGGAAGACCGAGGCAACGTTGTCGGTGGCCCATCGCTGCGCCGGCGACCCGTCCCTGACCTTGACGACCACCCTCGACCCGATCTCCGCTGAGGCGGGGACGACGGCAAGACCGTCGTTCCAGCGCGGGATCACATCGCCCTGGATGGTCAGGTCGTAGCGCACGTCCGACGCGTTGACCGCCGACGAGTCCGTGCACGGGCCGAGGACCATCACGCCGTCCAGCGCATGGGAGTTGAGGCACAGGTCGACCGCGGCCGCACTGCGCAGCAGCCCGTCGTTCTCGTACACCCACTCCTGTGTGACGGAGGTCGAACAGTCCGCCGTCGTCGCCTCCGCGCCGAGCTGCGCCCTGCGGTCCCTGATATCGAGGCACAGACCGGTGTCGACATTGCGCAGCCGGGTGCTCAGCGGGCCCGTCGGAAGTCCGGCGGCCGTGGTCGACGGCTCAGGGCCGGGGCTGGACGGTACCCGGGAACCGGGTCCGGGCATCGCGGTGGCGGAGCCGCTCGGGGCGACCGGCCCGGCGTGGCTGCCGTCCTCGGGCCAGAGCGCGATGACGACGGTCGCGACAACGAGCAGACCCGTCACGATCCCGAGGCCGGTGATGGCGGCCCCGCGCCCGCGCTGGAGCAGCGAGGGCCCGCGGACCTGGAAGGGGCTGCCCCGGAAGTTGATACGGGGCAGCGCGCGCGGGCGGCCGCCCCGCGAGTGCCGCCCGGCGCCGCGCACCGCGTTGCGCACACCGGCCGACCGGGCCTGCGAGCGCGCGTTGTTGCGGGCGGGCCGCGAGTCGACGTAGGGCTGGGCGGCCCGGCCGAGCACGCCCTCGGCGAGCAGCAGGGCCAGCCGGCCGTCGACCTGGTTGAGCTGTTCGGCGGCGAAGCGGCAGTGCTTGCACTTCGCCAGATGCATCTGGATGTCGGGTATCAGGGTGCCGCCGCGGCGCAGGGATACGTCGAGGAGACGGCTGTAGTGGCGGCAGTCCTGGTCCGGCGCGGTTTCCAGATGGACCCGCAGGCAGCCCGCGCGGAAGATGTCACGCGCCTGTTCGAGCTGGGATGCCGCGCTACGGGGATCAATGGCCAGCAAACCCGCCGGTACGGATATGCCCTCGGCCTCGACCTCGGCATGCCAGAGCAGGCATTGGGCGGGCCCCGGCATTGCCTGGAAAGCCCGTGCGACGAGGGCGCGATTCTCCGGGATGGTGAACATGTCGACCGGTACCGATCGTCCGGTGTCCGGATTCTGGAGTTCGGACAGCGCGGTGATTCGCTCGTCCGCCGCCCACGTCTTGCCGATTTGACGGGCAGTCACCAGAAGCAGCGGACGAAGAGCGGCCGTCGTACGGGCCTGCCGAAGATTCTCCAACAGCTTGTTGCAGGCGGCCGTGGCGAGCATGGAGGCCGCCTTGACCGAAGGCGTGCAGATCGATGCGTAGTCGAACGCCGGTTGCCAGTGCCTCGCCAGCAGCACTGCTACGGGACGGGCGTCATCCTTCCCCTCGCTGGCCCGCAGTGTCGCGGCGAGACCTTCGTCGGAGTCCTGGGAGCTGAGACCGGCATGAGGAGGGACGGGTCCCGGAGTACGGGGATTCTGCATAGACGTCTATCCATCCAGGGCATTGCGGTGGGGGGTTGAGCGGGGTTCCGGCCCCCGGCCCGGCCTAACGGGACCGAGGATTTCTGTCGCTTGAAAGGGTGCGCACGTGGTCGGTTGGTCTATACCGCAACCTTTTCGAACGAGTGAACAAAAATCACCTTGTTCGGACGGGAGGGAAGCTCACCCTTACACAACTCACAGCCGTGGAACAAGAGTTCCGGAACGGCGACCATTCAGAGCCCTGCAAGAAAAAGGAAAAGGCAGCTCGACTCTTGTTCGGAGTTGGCCGGTTCGCTCGGTGGGGGCAGGAGTGCGCAGCTCACGTCACTGTGTCCCCTTGTCGACCATCGACACAGGACGGTGAGCCTCGACCGTCCCAGGAATGCCTAACATTGCCGACCCACAGGAGATTTGACGTCGAGTCAGTTACTGGTGAGTTTTCTTTTGAAACGACCGGGCACTGTCGGTTCACAGCGTCACAATGACCGTTTCCGTCGCCTTCACACTGATCCATACGGAATCCCGTCGGCGAGGCCCGGTTCGGCGGCGCGACGGCCTCGCCGAAGCCTGCGGAGTGATCTCGGCCACGAGGTCCGGCGCCTGGTGCGAGGCGACCAGAACGCGCAGCCGGCTGCCGGTCGCGGTGATCTCCCGTACGGTGCCCGGCCAGACATTCCGCGGGCTGCCGGTGGGCTTGTCCCGGTGTACGGCGACCGCTTCCGGCGCGATGATCGCGAGCGCCGCGGTGCCGACGGGCAGCGGATCGGCGACGACGAGAATCCCGCCGCCGAGCAGCGCGAGTCCGTCCGCCGTCGCGGTGCCGGGCCAGGCCTTGCGGCCGAGCATCCGGGCGACCCACGGCGAGCGGGAATGGCGGGCCACCTCGGCGGCAGAGCCGCCGTAGCTGCCGAGATGGCTGCGCAGGGCGTGGCGCACATGTGCGGGGTGCGCCTGAGCAGCCGGAGCCGGCCCGGACCCGCGGGACGGGCCGTCGATGCGGCCCGAGAGGTGAGTCGCGGCGGCGAGCGCCCGACAGGGCTACATGGTTGACAGAGGGTCAGGGAATCCCCTGGTCGCCGTATGTCGGGCTGTCATACCGCCACAAACCTGCTAGCTGTGGGCGCAATAGCGAACCGAATATTCCGGGGCAAATGCCCCGGAAGTGCCGGGTTGGCTCGCCCCCTCAGCGCCCTCACGAAAGGTCCGGGATGCCCAAATTTTTCGGCGCCGCCCTCCTCGCTCTTGCCCTGCTGACCGCTTCACCGACCTCTACCGCGGCCCAGGAGTCTGCTCACTCCGGTCAGATCCCCGGCCGGTACATCGTGACTCTCAAAGACACAGCCACCCGCGGGGACACCAACCTGGATGCGGCTGTTGATGCCGCTGTGGAACATGCCGCCACCATGGGTGCGGTGGTGCACCACGTCTACCGCTACGCCCTCCACGGCTATGCGGCATCCATGACTCCGAGCGCCGCAGCCGCGCTCGCCGACGACCCACAGTTTTCGGTGCAGCCCGACCGGATGGTACGAGCCGCCGCCCAGTCGGTCCCGACCGGCGTGGACCGGGTGGAGGCCGACCTGAGCCCCACCGCCGCCATCGACGGCAGGGACACCCGGGTCAATGCGGACGTCGCGGTTATCGACACCGGAGTCAACCTGAACCACCCGGACCTGAACGTGTACAGGGCCGGCGGCAAGAACTGCACGACCCCCCTGCTGCCCTTCCTGCCCCCGCTGCCCCCTGAGGACTACCACGGCCACGGCACCCATGTCGCCGGAATCATCGGCGCCCTGGACAACGGCGCCGGAGTGGTCGGGGTGGCACCGGGCGTCCGGATCTGGCCGGTGCAGGTGCTCAACGCCCTCGGTTCGGGCAGCACGTCGGACGTCATCTGCGGCATCGACTACGTCACCCAGCACGCCGACAAGATCGACGTCGCCAACATGAGTCTGGGCGGCGCGGGCACCGACGACGGCAACTGCGGCATGGACAATGGCGACGCCATGCACGAGGCGATCTGCGATTCGGTTGCCGGGGGCGTCACCTACACCGTTGCGGCCGCCAACGACCACGCCGACGCGAAGAACACCACCCCGGCCGCGTACGACGAAGTGATCACCGTCAGCGCCCTGGCAGACTTCGACGGCAAGCCCGGCGGGCTCGGCCGGCCCACCTGCCGCACCGACCAGGACGACACCTTCGCCGACTTCTCCAACTACGGCGACGACGTCGACCTGATCGCGCCGGGCGTGTGCATCCGCTCCACCTTCCGATTCGGCGGCTACTCCACGCTGTCCGGCACCTCGATGGCAGCACCGCACGTCGCGGGCGGCGCGGCGCTGTACCGAGCTACCCACCCCAACGCGTCACCCCAGGTCGTGAAGGCGGCGCTGCAGGCTGCCGGCAGCGACGACTGGACCTGGCCCTCCCAGGACGGCGACGCCACCAAGGAACGCCTCCTCAAGGTCTCGTCCTTCTGATTCGTCGGACATCGGTCGTGGGCGCGCCCCCATGGGGGCGCGCCCATCCGTGTCACGGCGCTTCTCCAGTGCGCTCAAACCGCTGCCCGACGGCGGACCCGGCGGGCCGGTCCGGGAGTACCCTGGAGATACCGAGAACATTTCGCACACCAGCCGTCAAGCTCGTGTCGTTCTCGGCGAATCACGACACCGGGCCGGCCCATGACCGGCCCGGGGCAGGGTCCGCGTCATCACCGCGAGCGCTTTGAACAGGCCGGCGGTCGACGACCGGACCTCTTCTTCTTTGCGGCTGCGAGTGCCGCGCCGCATGCCGGCGCCGTCCGGCACCTCGTCAGTGCGACGGAGCTGCACACACCGCACCACGCCCGCCACCGTCCAAGCCCTGAGAATGGGCGGCTTCCGGCCGCCCGTCGTACCGGGCGGGGACTATGCTGAGGCGCGGACGTCCCGGACCCCGGCGGCCTGCGGTTGCTCAACACAGATGGCTGCGTCGAGCGGCCCCCGGCACCACCGCACCCGCTGCCCGGATGGACTTCCGAACCGAGGCGCCATGCCCCTCCCCCAACTGAACGTCTACCGTCACGACAGCAGGAAACAGTCGCTGATCACCCTGGCCGGTGAAATCGACCTGGAAACAGCGCCGTTGGTGCGCGAATCGCTGGAGCAGTGCCTGCGCGACGGCATCCGCACCATCGACCTCACCGCTGTCACCTTTTGCGACTGCAGCGGCCTCAACGCCTTCCTCCACGCCTCACAACAGACCGCGGCAGCCGGCGGAGCCCTCCAACTGCACTACCCGACGTTGCTGGTGGCTCGGCTCGTCGATCTCACCGACTCCGGCTTCCTGTTTCTCGACCCCCCGCTCGGAAGCCTGCCGGCTCCGCTCGGGAAGGGACTCACTCCCTCCGTACCAGCCCTGCCGCGTCAGCTTGCTCCGATCGTGCCTGCCCTCTCGGGTGGTGTGCTGTGATGGCCTGGCTCCGGCAGAAGAAGCCGCGTATCCACGACGGTCAAGCCCGGACTCCTTGGCCGGGGTGATGCCTCGAAGCCGGTCGGCCCGGATCCGGGTGCTGGTGGCCGAGCAGGCGGCCCTGCGTGGTGCCCGGGTCGGCGTGGTGGATGTGTGTACCGCGGCGGTGGCCGCGCTGCCGATCGGCGGGGCCGGGGTGTCCGCGATGTCCCGGACCGCAGCCGGCCATCCGTTGTGCAGCACCGACGACATCAGCGAGCAACTGGAAGAGCTAACTCACCCTGGGCGTCGGACCCTGCGTGGATGCCTTCACACACGGCTCGGCCGTCTTGACGCCGGATCTGCGGACCGGTGAACTTCAGGTCCGCTGGCCCGTGTTCGCCGATGCGGCGCTGAAAGCAGGAGCGCTCGCCGTCTTCGCGCCCCCTGCTCATGGGGGCGATCAGTCCTTGAGTTCTGGACCTGTACTCCCCGGTGCCCGTCCGGTTGAGGGCTGAGGAGCTGGCCGATGCGCTGACTTTCGCCGACTGATGGACTTCCTCCGCCTGCTGACCGACCGGTGCGTCGGCATGCTCGGCGCCAGCGCGGCCGGCGTTCTGCTCGCCGACCGGGAAGGCGAACTCCGGGTGATGGCTGCTTCCGACGAACAAGTACGCCTGCTCGAGCTCTTTCAGCTCCAGAACGACGAAGGCCCCTGCCTGGAATGCTTCCACACCGGGGCCCCCGTAACGGTCCCCGACTTGCGCACGGGGGCCGACCGCTGGCCGCGCTTCGTCGCGCAGGCCCAGCAGAGCGGGTTCGCGGCAGTCCAAGCCCTGCCGATGCGTCTGCGGGACGAGGTCGTCGGCGCCCTCAACCTCTTCCGCACCCATCCCGGCCCCGTCGACCCGGTCGGCACACCCATCGCCCAGGCCCTGGCCGACGTCGCCACCATCAGCCTGCTGCAACAACGCTCCACCCACCGCAGCACCGTTCTCAACGAACAGCTGCAGACAGCGCTGAACAGCCGCGTACTGATCGAACAGGCCAAAGGCAGACTCGCCGAACGCCAGGGCATCGACATGGAACAGGCCTTCACCGCACTGCGCAGTTATGCCCGCGCACACAACCGGCGCCTGTCCGACCTCGCCCGCGCCTTCATCGACGGCAGCGAACCCCTCACCGGCCTGAGCGTCTGACCTCTGTGTGCACTGGACGGTACCCGCGCGCCTTGACGGCCTCAGCCGGTGAACGTCACAGACGGCGCCAGCGCGCCGAAGCGAAGGAGAAGGCGCCGAAGAGAATCAGTCCGAGGGCGACGGCGACCAGCAGCCACGGCCCCATCGGGGTGTGCGCAAAGCTGCGGAGCGTCGCGTCCACGCCCTTGGCCTCGTGCGGGTCGAAGCGGACGGCCGCCACCAGGATGAAGATCCCGGCCGCGGCAAACACAGCGCCGCGCGCCACGCCGCCGCCCACACCGAGGCCGGTCACGGCCTGCCGCGTACGGCGGCTCATGGCGCCGGTGTCCAACTGCCGCAGGAAGCGCCGCAGCCCCGCCCGTACGGCGAGTACCACGCCGACGCCGATCAGGACGCAGCCCGCGGCACCCACCAGCACACGTCCGTACGGCAGTTCCAGCGCCGATGCCGTCCAGTCCTGCGACTTCGCATCACCGCTGGAGCCCTGGCCGCTCCCGGCGGCGAACGCGGCAGTCGCCCAGCAGACCACGGCGTAAAAGAGCGCCCGGCCACCGTCCAGCAGCCGGGATGCGGTCTTCCGCTGCCGCCCCCTTGCCAGCACCGCGCGGGCGCCCCGCCAGAGCGCCATGCCGCCGAAGCCGATGACAAGGGCCCACAGCATCACCCTGCCGAATGGCTGCTCCGCGACCTGGCGAAGCGCGCCCTGGCGATCGGCCTCCTCGCCACCGCTCCCCAGCGCGATCCTGACGGCCAGCGCGCCGATGAGGACATACACGACGCCCCGGGCGGCGAAGCCCGCCCGCCCCGCGGCGGTCAACGTCTGCTTCTGCGCGGAGCGGCGGGCCGTGAATCTCGAGGCCCAGCCCCAGCCGTGTGCGTGAGACGACGTCACGATCCCTCCCTCAGTGTGGGCGCGCGGTGCGCGTCCTGAGCCTCCGAGTGCCCCCGGCTGAAGCTCTGATGCACGCTGGTGGACGGCATTCGCCGCCACCGTGAGAGTCACACGCGGCTGAGGTCAGCCACGCGGGTGCTGGTAGTAGGAGCCCAGACGCTGGTGGTAGTCCGGGTCTCCCAGGTGCTTTTCCTTGTCGAACTCCGGCGCGGCCTTGATCTCGTCCTTCGTCCGGGACACGTACACCTTCTGCTCGACCGCGTCCACGCGCTCGATGACGCCGGCCGGCAGCAGTACGTCCTTCCCGAAGATCCACACACCGGTGTCGACCACGATGTAGGCCGAGCCGACCTCGTCGGAATGCCGGTCGATCTTTCCGATGCTGCCGTCAGTGGCTTCTACCTTGAAGCCGATCAGGCTGTTTCCCGGGTTGTAGCCCGCGGCCGGAGCGTAGCCCCAGAGATCACTCACGAAATTCCCCTCCTCAGGTCTCGCCAGAACAGAAGGTCAGATTCCTTGTCCCTCCTGCCGTCGGCCGGGTCCCCTCCTCGCGCTTCCTCAAACACCGACCGAGCTTCGAACACCGGTGACTCGGGCCTGAGTTTGGTGCTGCTCACCTGTGATGATCGTGGTCCCGGCGGTCCTGGCGATTCCAGCGACCTCGGCGCTGCCGGTTGTAGCGCCGGTCCCAGCGGTCCTGACGATCACGGTAGTCCCGGTTCTCCCGGTACTCGGGATCGCCGCCACGGCCCCAACCCCCGGCACCACCACGGCCGTAATGCACGAGACCGAAGATGAGCGCGGCCGCGGCCATCCACCAGATGGGGTTGAGCAAGCCGAGGCCGAGCAGGGCCACGACGAGAATGAGAAGCAGGACGAACATGGCAGACCCTTCCGGAGCAGAGTGGGACACGCTGCCGGGGACTGGGGCCTCACCCAACAGCGTAGTCCTGCCTCAAGGTTGGGGACAGCGCCTGCTGCCGACACGTACTGCAGGGCGCGGACGCCTATGGTCCGTTGACAGCAGACGTGCCCCAGCGTTGACTGACGACGACGCAGGGCTACGACGCTTCGGACTCTCCGGGCGCAGTCCTCGTCCTTCCGCTTCGCCGGGACCCCGCGGAACGCAGGAAATCTTCCGCGACCTGGAGGCCCGGCAATGCTTCTCTGGATCCTTCTTCTCCTGCTGATTCTGTTCGGGCTCGGGACCCCGATGGTGATCCTTTGGTACGTCGCGGTCGCACTGCTGGCCATCTGGATCCTCAGCTTCGCCGTCCGCCGCGGTGGCCGATCCGCCCACAGCCACCGGTGAAGGTGGGCGCCGCGAGCACCACCACTTTCGGGAGGTCGGGCAGCTTGGTGATCTCCTCGGTGGCGGCCGGTCCGTCCACGGGCGTGGCCGGACGGCGACTCGCACCCGAGGGCGGGCGGCCGGCGTGCACAGAACGAACCACGTCCCCGGCTGCTCCCACCGAAGCGCTTCGGCGCAGGTGAGACGCCCACTCCTGGACGGTTTGCATATTTATGCGCGGTATGTCATAGTTTTGCCATGCATAGCCCTCTACCTGAGGAACATGACCTGATGAACACTGGAGCCCACCCCTACGCTCCTGCCCCCCGCGCGAACATCGCCCTGGCTCGCGACTGCGACGAGTGTCGCGGCTGGGGGAGCGTGGTGAGCGATGGCCACTACGAACTCTGCCCCGTTTGCCAGACGCGGAACGCCTGACCGACGCCACCTCAAAGCTGGTCACCGCCGACCTGCCCGAGCAATGCGCCCGGCGAGCAGGAGGCCGAGTACATCACAGGGGCGAAGAAAATCACCGCACCGAACAGGACGTTCAACCCAAGGAGTTGAACGCGGTCGACTCGGAGTGAACCGTGCCTGCCGGCTCGGACGCCGAAGCAGGTGCCCTGGTGTGACCAGCGACAATCTCAAGAGAGTTGCGTACCCCACGTTTCAGCCGCTGTTTGAACGCTGACTCACTGCGGCCCGTTGACCTCGGTAACCGGTGCCCGCCTGAAGACCGGTGAGTGAGTGAGGTTCGCACATGCCAAGGATCCTTCCGAAAGACACCGAGTGGCGCCTTCCGGCCGTCGGCTGCTCGCCGGCCCGGTCGGTCGACCACGGTCCCTTCCAGCGCGTCACGCACTGAGCGGCCGAGCCCATGGACTACTGCTTCCCCTGCCACCGCGCCCTCAACGGCGCTGTGACGTGCCCAGAGTGCGGGGCATACGACGCCGACATGGCAACGCCGGGCGATCGGAGCAGCGGTGCTCCGGCAGCCGACCCGGCGCTGCTGGATGCCCCCGTCATCACGGGACCGGACTCCTTCGAGTCCCCGGCCCCTCCCTGGCCCCCCGCTCCTCCAGCCGATGTGCCCGCGGCGCGGCGTCGCCGTCCGCCGCGACTGAAGAAGTACGGCGGTCGGACGCTTGCCGCGGCCACCTTCGCCATACTCGGCGGCCTCGCCGCCACATCGCTGCTGCCCGAGCAGTCCGCCGGCCTCCCACGAACAGCGCCGAGCCCGGAACAGGCATCCCCCGACGAGCCCCATGTCCCCGTCACCGAATCACCCAGGGCCTCACGTACACCGGAACGTCCGACCACGCACCCGGCCAGAGGAAGCGTCCGGGACCGGAACAGCGGTCCGACTCGGCGCCCTCGCGCGACGGCCACTCACCGGGAACCACCGGCTTCCCAAACTCCCCCAGCCCCCACCGGTCCACCCGTGAAAGCCAGCCCGACGCCCCGCCCCTCCAGTGGCGGCCCCAGTCACTCGGCCTCGCCGACGGCGCCCCCTTCCGCCAGTCCTACCGGCAGCGTCAGCACCTCGCCCACGAGCAGTCCCGCGCCGAGCGCCACGGGTGTGCCATTGACCGATGCACTTGGGGAAGCGACGGAGCTGTTGCTGCCGGACCGCCGTCACTCGCGCCTTCGCCGATGAGCCGGATGCTCGACGGGGCGGCTCACACACGCGAATGCGCCCGGCCTCAACCCCGTCGAGGAAGTCTGGTCCCCGTTACGGCGCAGGACCTTCTCGAACAGCACGCACTGCGCCGTTATTGAGGTAGTTGCTTGAGACGCGGAAAGAGCCGTGCGCCGGAAGTAATCGATTGTTCGATGAAACCCGCCACTCAAGCCTGAGCTGTTCGATTGTGTTGATCGACGGGCCCATGGCAGCCTTCACGCAAAGCACTGGGGGGCAGACTTGGCTACGAACATAAGCTCGAACATAATTGTGGACGCATTCAACTCACTCGGCTGGGATACGTCAATCGCCGAGCGCGGTGTCGCCGGCTATTCGACGCTCTCGAGCTGGCGTGCATCGCAGACCGCGCAAGTGGCCGCTGCCGGGGCAGCGGCCATGGCCGTACCCGGCGCACATCTGATCGCTCTCACCGCAGACGTGGGATTCCTCTTGCACAAGATGTCCACGTGCGCATGGGGAATCGGATTCAAGCTCGGGGCCTCGGTCGAGGGGGAGGACGACTTGGCGGTCATCCTTGGCCTGTGGTCCGGAGCTCTGGAGCGGAATGCGCTCAGCGTGGGTTCTGCCACTGCCGGAGCGTCGGCGGGCTGGATTGTCTTCAATGCCGCCTATCCGACCTACGGTGCTGCCGTGATGGCCAAGGTGTTGGCCAGCGGCGCAGGATCCGGAGTCGCTGCAGTCGGCACAAAGATCGCCGGAAAGAAAAGCGGCAAGGCCATGGCGAAGCTGAGCAAGCCATTCCTGCAGAAGATCGCACAGAAAGTATCGGTGAAGTTCTCGGCCCTCCTTGGTTCAAAGGCGGCTACGGGCGCAGTCCCCATCCTCGGCGCACTCGCTGGTGCCGGAATGAACTCCTACTTCATTATGAAGTTCGCCGACGCTGCGGAGATCTACTACAAGGAAAAGATCGCTGCCGGAGGGTGAGAAGCCGGTATCGCGACATCCTTGGAGCTCCTTGGAGCCGATGGATGACCGGCAGTCCTCGGACCTGTACTGGTGGCGCGAGGGGTTCTCTGCTGTGACACGGCTGTGGCCGGGGCGGACACCATGTGTGTTCGCCCCGGCCACTGCTGTCTCAGGAGGTCGCGGTGGGCACGTCGCCCCTGACCTCTCGTGCTGCTGCCACCAGGTTCTCCAGCGACGCCCGTACCTCGGGCCAGCCGCGGGTCTTCAGGCCGCAGTCCGGGTTGACCCAGAGCCGCTTTGCGGGGATGGCTTCAAGTCCCTTGCGGAGCAGGGCGGCCGCCTCGTCCGGGCTGGGGATCCGTGGGGAGTGGATGTCGTAGACCCCGGGGCCGACCTCGCGGGGATAGCGGGAGGCGGCGAGTTCCCCGGCGACTTGCATGTGGGAGCGGGCGGCTTCCAGGCTGATGACGTCGGCGTCGAGGTCGTCGATGGCCGTCAGGATGTCGCCGAATTCGGCGTAGCACATGTGGGTGTGGATCTGGGTGTCCGGCCGGACGCCACCGGTAGTGAGGCGGAATGCCTCGGTCGCCCAGGTGAGGTAGTCCGTGTGGCCGGCGGTGCGCAGGGGCAGCGTTTCGCGCAAGGCGGGCTCGTCGACCTGGATGACTGACGTTCCGGCTGCCTCCAGATCGTTCACTTCGTCGCGCAGCGCGAGGGCGACTTGGCGTGCGGTGTCGCCGAGAGGCTGGTCGTCGCGGACGAAGGACCAGGCGAGCATGGTGACCGGGCCGGTGAGCATGCCCTTGACCGGGCGGTTGGTGAGCGACTGGGCGTACGTCGTCCAGCGCATGGTCATCGGCTCGGGGCGGGAGATGTCCCCGGCCAGGATCGGCGGGCGGACATAGCGGGTTCCGTAGGACTGGACCCAGCCGTGCTGAGTGGCCAGATAGCCGGTGAGTTGTTCGGCGAAGTACTGGACCATGTCGTTGCGTTCGGGCTCGCCGTGCACCAGGACGTCGAGGCCGGCGTTCTCCTGGAAGGAGAGAACGTCGCGGATCTCGTCCTTGATCCGCTCCTCGTAGGCGGCGGTGTCGATCCGCCCCGCACGCAGGTCGGCGCGGGCCAGGCGCAATTGGGTGGTCTGCGGGAAGGAGCCGATGGTGGTCGTCGGCAGCAGCGGCAGCCCGAGGTGGGCGCGCTGGGCCGCTGTCCGTTCGGGGTACGGCTGGGAGCGGTGGCCGTCGGCGTCGGTGACGGCGGCAGCCCTGGCACGGACCGCAGGATCGTGGGTGATCGCCGAGCCGGCCCGGGATGCCAGATTGGCGCGGTTGGCGGCGAGTTCGGCCGCGATGGCGCCGGTGCCCTGGGCGAGACCCCGGGCCAGGGTGGCGATCTCGGTGGTCTTCTGGCGGGCGAAGGCGAGCCAGCGGGCGATCTGCGGATCGATGTCGCGCTCGGCCGCTGTGTCCAGCGGGACGTGCAGCAGGGAGCAGGAGGCGGCGACGTCGACCCGGTCGGCGAGGCCGAGGAGGGTACCCAGGGTGGACAGCGAGGCCGCCAGGTCGTTGATCCAGACGTTGCGGCCGTCGACGACGCCGGCGACCAGGCGCTTGCCGGGCAGTCCGCCGACGGCTGCGAGGTCGTCGAGGTTGGCGGCGGCGGGCCCGGTGAAGTCGAGGGCGAGACCATCGACCGGGGACTTGGCCAGAACGGGCAGTGCCTCGCCGAGCCGGTCGAAGTAGGAGGCGACCAGCAGCTTGGGCCGGTCGGTGAGCGCGCCGAGGTCGCGGTAGGCGCGGGAGGCGGCGTTCAGCTCGGCCTGGGTGCGGTCCTGGACCAGCGCCGGTTCATCCAGTTGCACCCACTCGGCGCCGGCGGCACGGAGGTCGGTGAGCACCTGGGCGTACACGGGCAGCAGCCGGTCGAGCAGGGTGAGTGGGACGAAGTCCGCGGCGACGCCGGGGGCGGGCTTGGCCAGCAGGAGGTAGGTGAGCGGGCCGACCAGGACCGGGCGTGCGGTGTGGCCGAGCGCGAGGGCTTCCTTGAGTTCAGCGGTCTGCTTGGACGAGTCGGCGGCGAAGACGGTGTCGGGGCCGAGTTCGGGGACGAGGTAGTGATAGTTGGTGTCGAACCACTTGGTCATCTCCAGCGGCGCCGCGTCCTGGGTGCCGCGAGCCATCGCGAAGTAGCCGTCGAGGGTGTCCGTCTCCACGGCGGCGCGGTGCCGGGAGGGGATCGCGCCGACCATGACGCTGGTGTCCAGGACGTGGTCGTAGTAGGAGAAGTCTCCGGTCGGGACCTCGTGGATGCCGGCGTCGGCCAGCCGGCGACAGTTGGCGGCGCGCAGTCGGGAGGCGGTCTGCTGGAGTTCGGCGGCGCTGACGCGCCCCTTCCAGTAGCCCTCGATGGCCTTCTTCAGTTCCCGGCCCTGGCCCTGGCGGGGGTAGCCGTGCACGGTGGCCCGTGCTTCTGCGGCTGTGGACTTGCTGGTCACGAAACTCTCCTTCGCGAGCTCTTTGTCAAGCGGCCCGGGACGGGTCGAAGACGCGAAGGGGATGGCAGACCGGGCGAGTCACGTGCTGTGTTGTCGCGCGTGACCGCCTGATATGTACGCCGACCCGCCCTCGAGGTCACCGGCACTCCGCGCACGAACGGTCGCGCGCGGGCAACGGGCAGGTCTTCGGACTCGCGGGCACATCTGCCAGGGGCAGACACCTACTGGCCGTCGCTTCCCAGACCCGGCCGGGTCCAGTGCGTATGACGGCGGTCGTTCCCGCTCACCGCTGCGGGGCAGTCCCGGATTTCCACCGGGTTCCCTCTTACGACGCTTCCCGTCCGGCGGACGGGGAGCGAACAAGTTGCCCGTCCACACTATGCGCTGTGCGGAGTCGCGGACACTGCCGTTCACGATCCGGACCCCTGAATTGAGCCACGGACTGCCAGGGGTATTTGGACACGCACTGAACGGCCGGCGGGCCGGCGGCGGCCGTGCGGGGACTGGGCCGGCATGGGCCTTCCGGATATGCCGCTGATGAGAGAAGGGTGAAGGAGATGTGAAACGGCCCGGCCGGAGGGGCTCATGCGCATTCAGGTACTCGGGCCGGTCTGCGTCTGGCGGGACGGCGGCCAGGACCGGGCGCGCCGGCTGATGGTTCGGCCAGGCGGACCATGCCGCACTGCCCGTACCACGCCACACGCCCACCGGGAGGGAAGAACCCATGAATGCAGGGATCAACAAGAGAATGGCTGCGGCGGTCGCGGTGGCATCCGCCATGGCGGCACTCGTTGTGGGAGCCCCGAGCAACGGCTGGGCCGAGGCCCAGGCCGACAGCCTGCGGGCGTTCGGGATCTCGAGTGACGGCACGTTAATGGCCACGTTCACCACCGACAGACCCCAGGTGCTCGACTGGGTCAGGACCGTCACCGGGCTCAGTGGCGACACCGCCCTGATCGGGATCGACTTCCGCGTGCAGAACGGCCTCATGTACGGCGTCGGCAACCAAGGCGGCATCTACACGATCAAGACCCCGCCGACGACCACGGACGTGGTGGTCACCAAGGTCTCCCAGCTCCGTGTTCCGCTGTACGGCACGAACTTCGGGGTCGACTTCAATCCCGCAGCCGACCGGCTGCGGGTGATCAGCGACAACGGCCAGAACCTGCGCCACAACCTCGCCGACGGCACCACGACCGAGGACACCACACTGACCACCCCGCCGGCGACCGGGCCGGCCAGGGGCGTCACCGCCGCTGCCTACACGAACAACGACTTGAACGCGGAGACCGCGACCACGCTGTTCGACATCAACACGGCCACGGACCAGGTCGTCATCCAGTCACCGGCCAACAACGGCCTGCTGGCCCCGACCGGAGCGCTCGGCGTGGACGCCGGCCCCAATGCGGGCTTTGACATCTTCAGCGACCTGACCTACGGCAAGACGACCTCGGTGTCGGCTTTCGCCACTCTCACTTCGGCAAGTGGCTCTGCGACGCTCTACAGCGTCAATCTGTTCACCGGGGCCACGGTCGGCGTGGGGCAGTTCCCGCTGCCCATCACCGACATAGCCATCGCACTCGACACGGACTGACACGGGTGTGGTTGCTTCCGGCGACACGCTCGGGCGCAACAGCCAAAAGCTCAAGGCGTCCGGCGTGCCCGCCGGTTCAGGCGAGGGATCCGGTCGAAGACCGCGGCGAGCCTGGCGGCCTGGTCGAAGTGGGTCGCCGGGCGGGAGCGGTCGCCGTCGAGATGGGTGAGGGTTTCCATGCCGAGGTAGAACGCCACGGCCGCGCTCGCCAGTACGGATACGCGCACGACGGACGCGAGTGGTTTGCCGCGCAGCAGCGCGGTCATCAGTTCCTCGGCCAGCTCCTCCCAGTTCCGGGTTTCGAGGGCCAGCTGGGCGGCAAGCCTCGACCCGGGCCTGGCGCCGGCGTACAGCTCCTGAACGGCGGCGACGTGCCCGGTCTCGGTGTCCTCGTCGTAGAGCTCGCGGAGCCGTGCGACCGCGTGCGCGGCCCGGTCGGTCCCGGACAACTCGGCGCGATAGCGCCGCATCCGGGACGCACTGGTCCGTGCCAGCGCCGCCACCAGCAGATCGTCCAGGTCCGAGAAGTGGTAGTAGATCACCCCGGGCGCGAAGCCGCCGGTCTGGGCGATCGCCCGCGCGGTGGTACCTCCGTAGCCGTTGCGCACCAGGCAGGCGAGGGCGGCGTCGAGGACGCGGTCACGAGTGTCAGACAACGCGCACCGGCCGGACCCCATGGGCCGCGAAGTGGCCTTCGAGCCGGCGCGCGAGCTCCGGCAGGTGATGGCTGGGTACGCGCGGGTAGAGATGGTGCTCCAAGTGGTACGTGAGCTCCAGGAAGACGGACGGTCAAGTACACGACGGGCAAGGACTACAACAGCGACGCCATGTTCCTGTTCCGTACCGTCGACGGAGAGTTCGTCTCGGGCAGTACACGGAAGCGGTCTCGTGAGCCGGACGCATCGACGGAGGTGGGGCGGATGCGCCCCCGGTGGGCGGGAGCGTCGGGTCCTCACAGCGCCGGGAAGACAGCGGCGAAGAAAAGCCACAGCAGTACCGCCCAGAACAAGGCCGCGGTGAGCGAAACCAGGAGAGAGCTGCGCCACTTCAGCACCAGGAAAGGGAACATCACCAGGGCGGCCCAGTGCCCGGCGACGTCGATGAACACCCGGGCCGCCTCGGCCAGCGTCCTTGCCCGGCCCTGCGCGAGATAGCCGATCAGGCGTTGGGAGGTGAAGCCGTAGAGGCCGAAGACGATGGGGAAGAACCAGAACGGCGTGATGTCGACGAGCACGCTCTCCGACAGATCGTCGAACATCACGAGGTAGATGACCGCCACGGCCGTCAGGCCACCCAGCAGGGCGATCAGGTAGAGGAATTTGAGCGCCGCCGCCTCCGGCGGACCCGCCGACGGGACCACCGGGGAGGCGTACGGCACGTCCGGCCGCGGCACGCGGACGACCTGGTGGCAGTGCGGGCACCGCACGTCTGTGCCGCTCTGCCCAGACGGCACGGACATGAGGTGCCCGCACGAGGCGTGAAAATCGATCTGTCTCTCGTTCACAGGCGGTCTCCCCAGTAAAAATCACGCGACTGAAGCGGGTCAGCAGCGCGGACCTGGCACAGCCGGCGGACGGCCGACGCGTCCCGGACTACGAGGACGCGCCCGCCGGTGGCCCGGTTCCCGCGTCCCGTTGCGTGTTTCGCCCGCGATCTGGACGAGATCCGCATCCGCGACGTGTCCGCCTGTCACGGGCCGCCGCCGGCGTGGGCCGTGCCGGATGTGGCGAGAGCGAAGCGGACGCTGTCGAAACTTTCACTTGCTAAACGTTCAGCCAGTTTCTACTGTGAGCGCATGGACGACGCCACGACTGAGATGCCTGACGCACCCCATGGCCGCCTCCCAGGTGGCAGCCGCCTCCCCCGCATCGCGCCACTGCCGGAGGACCGCTGGGACGCGCGGGTGCGGCGGCTTCTGGCCACCGCACCACGGGACCCGGGAGGCCGGGTGCCCAACATCTTCACCACCTTGGCCCGTCACCCGGACCTCTATGCGCAGTTCATGCCGTTCGGCGGGCAGCTGCTCCGCAGCGGGCTGCTGCCGGGAAGGATCAGGGAGCTACTGATCCTGCGCACCGCGCACAACACCGGTGCCGCCTACGAGTGGGGACGCCATCTGCCGCTGGCCGAGGCCGCTGGGGTCTCGGCCGCGGACGTCCTGCACATCATCCAGGGCCCGGACGCCGTCGGGTGGACGGACCTCGAGAGGCATCTGCTCCGGGCCGCCGACGAACTGCACCGCGACGCACGGATTTCGACCGTGACCTGGGAAGCTCTCGCCTCCCACTACGAGGGGGCAGAGCTGATAGAGATCACCATGCTCATCGGCCAGTACCACATGCTGGCGTTCTTCCTGAACTCCGTCGGCGTGCAGCTGGAGCCGGGCTTCGACCGGGCCGGCACCGGGAAGGGGACGGGCACCGATGGATGAACAGCGGAGACCGGAGAAGGAGGCGCGCCGTCTGGCCGGCCGCAAGCTCCTGGTGATCGGCGCGGGCACCCGTCCGGACGGGGATCCGCAGGCACCCGTCGGCAACGGACGCGCGATATCCGTCCTTGCCGCCCGTGAAGGAGCGAGTGTGGCGTGCGCCGACATCGCACCCGAGGCGGCCTCGGCGACCGCCCGGCTCGTCGCCGCCGAGGGCTCCCCGGGAGTCGCCGTGGTGGCTGATGCCACCGACCCCGAACAGGCCGCCGCAATGGTCGCCGAGGCCGCCCGCGAGCTCGGCGGCCTGGACGCGCTCGTGGTCAACGCAGGCATCGGGCTCGGCGTTGGCCTGGCCGGCTCCTCGCCCGAGGAATGGGACCGCGTCCTCTCGCTCAATCTGCGCGCGCCCTTCCTGGCCGCGAAGTACGGCCTGCCGACGATGAGCGGCGGCGCGATCGTCTTCATCGGATCCGTTGCCGGACTGCGCGCCGCCACCGGCTCGCCCGCGTACGACAGTTCCAAGGCGGGTCTGATGGGTCTGACCCGGCACGTCGCCAAGGAAGGCGCTGCCCGGCGTATCCGCGCCAACGTGGTCGTACCCGGCCTGATCGACACCCCGATGGGCCGTCAGGCATCAGCCGCACGCACTTCCAGGACCGCGTCCTTCGCCCGGATCCCACTCGGCCGGCAGGGCACCGCGTGGGAGGTGGCGGAGGCGGTCACGTTCCTGCTCTCCGATCGCGCCTCCTACATCACGGGGCAGCAGCTGGTGGTGGACGGCGGCATGAGTGCGGTCTGACCTCGGTTCGGCAGCTGTCCGGCCGGTGCTCGGGCAGACTCTGCCGGTGCTCGGGCAGACTCCCGCAGACGACCCGGGCCGCCGAGGTCAGCCGGTCCTCCGGTCCGGAGTGAGTGCCAGCAGCACCATGTCGTGGGCCGCGCGGCCGATTTCCTCCAGGCGGGCGCGAGAGGAGTCCAGCTGGTACTGGAGCAGCACGCCGCGCGCCAGGCTCTCCAGAAGAAATGCCTGCGCGCGGGGGTCCAGGTCGGGGCGGATGGTGCCGTCGGCGATCCCCCGTCGGATGTCGTCCTCCACGCCGGTGCGGACCAAGTCGAGTTGGCCGCCCAAGGGCCCCTTGGCGGTGTCCCCCGGGCTGCCGACCGCCTCGACGAGCAGCACCAGCAGCGCGCGTGCCCGGACACTGGGGCCAGGCTCGGCCAGAGCCGAGAAATACTGCTCCAGCTTGGCCAGCACGGCCTCCAGCCCGGTCATCCGATGGTATCCGGGGAGTGCCCGGAGACGGTCGACAAAGACCTCGCGGATGTCGTTGATGACTGCCTCGACGAGCCCCGCCTTGGACTCGAAGTGGTAGCTGACCATGCCCCGGCTGACCCCGGCGCGATCACCGACCTTCTTCACCGTGAGGCCGCGGTAGCCCTCTTCGGCGAGGATCCCCAGTGCCGCGTCGATCAGTCTGCGCCGGGAGGCCTCCCGCTGGTCGTCGCGCATCGTCGGAGGGGGGCCGGTCGTTGTCGTGGGATCGGTCATCGCCCCAGCAGTATCCCATCCGGGACTGCCCACTGCTCGAAAGGTGACCTGTGGACGTCTTGCGCATCATCCTGGCTGTAGCCATCGGCCCGATATTTGTCTTCACCGGAGGGATCAAGATCTACGGCCTGCGCCGGTCCCTGCAATACCGTGACCACTTCGGCATGTCGCCCTCGCTGTGGCGGGCGATCGGTGTGCTGGAGGCCGCGGGGGGCTTGGGGCTGCTCGGGGGGCTGGCGGTCCGGCCGCTGGGTATCGCGGCCGGCGCGGGACTGTGCGCGTTGATGGTCGGCGCCGTGCTGACGCACCTGCGGGCCAGGGATCCGATCGCTGTGGTGGCCTCTGCCTCGGGCGTTCTGTTGCTCGCTTCGACGTCCCTTGTGTGCGGCATCGCCGCGTGACCCCCACGAGCTGCAGCGGCTGCGGCGGGGCCGGTCATGACTGGCTGTTGAGGAATCCGATCGTCATGGCCCCCCACCACCCGAGTTGGGAGAGGACGGCCGAGATCACTCCACGCATGAGCAACCGCCGCGGGGGCCACGCACCTGACTGGTCGGCCAGGGTGCGGTGCAGAGCTTGCGCGTGCACTCCGTTGAGCGCGATCAGAAGGACGAGTGCCAGCTTGACCCGGGTGAGGGCAGCGTGCGGGTCGGGATCGAGGGTGATCCCGCTCAGCACCAGGCCGGCCAGTCCCGCCCACACGGGGACGTGCAGCGGGCCGGCGAACTCCAGTGCCTGACGCAGGCTCTGCCTCCCCAGCAGCCACAGCGCGCCGTAGTAGTCGATGGTCAGCACCGCGCCCAGTCCGATGACCAGCGCCCCCAGATGCACGAACAGCGCGACCGTGCGCACCGCTGGGCCGGCCTCCACATGCAGCGCCGCCCACACGCTGCCCGCCCATGCCAGGCAGATGAGCACGTCGGCGACGATGAGCGTCCACCCGTTTACGGGTCCGCGGGCCCGACCCGGATTCATGCGATCACCTCCGTGGTGAGGCGGTGGGGCGGCACTCGCGCGCCCCACCGCCTGGTCGAGGCGGATCAGTTCCGGGCCACCCAGCCGGCCATGATCCCCATGACGTCGTCGTGCGAGTGCCCGTCGATTTCGTACCTGCTGGTGATTTGCAGGACATCCCCCCGGTGGATCGTGCCGACGGGGTCAGCGCTGCAGGGCGGCATGTCCGAGATCTCGGTGTGTCCGTGGAGGTCGATGAACTCGGGGCTGCCGCCTTCCTCCGCCACGATGTTGCACAGGAGTTTGCCGGTGGTGAGGTTCTCGGTCCGCACCGAGTGACCGCCATGGTGGAGATGGCCGCGCATGTGCACCAGCGTCCCGGAGATCGTGGACCGCCAGCGCCGGGTCTTTTCGCTGACTCCCTCGGGAGCGTCGTACGCGCTGCCGAGGCATCCGCCCGCGTCCATCCATATCGGGGTCACCGGCTTGAGCCGCGAACCAGTGGCGGATTCATGGGTGTACGTGACGGAGATGTAGACCGTCTTGTTCTGTGGGGCGTGGTTCATCAGGTCGTAGAGCATGTTCCACCGCTCGCCCCTGCCGACTTTGATGCCGTATCCGGAGGGCAGGAGGCTCGCCACCCGCTCATTGCCGGAGGCGAATATGCGCTGCGGGCCGTTGCACACGACGTCGTTCTTCCAGTGGTTTCCCATCACCATGTGGTGCAGCATGGGACCGGTGTTGACATTGGCGTTCGACCCGTCCTCGTAGACGAGATTGGGCTTGAATCCGGTGATGAAGCAGTCGTCGCACGGCTTCTGGACGTTCCAGGAGATTCGGTTGCCCGTCTCCCCGTGGTCGTGCCCGGACGCGGCCGGGAGGGTGAACGGTCCGTACCGTACGGTCGTGACCTGTGGTCCGGGGTCCTGCCGCCGTGCAACAGGGGCGATGTCGGAGACAGCCGGGGTGGCGCCCGCCGCCAGTGCCGCAGCGACGACGACGGCGGTCAACGCGATTTTTCTCTGAAGCATGTTGCCCTCCTTACGGGAAGGGAGTTCTTCGGACTCGGCCGGTGTGCATGGAAATTGAGCGCGGTTCACCTCGCCCCGCGATGGCGAGCACGCAGAAAGACCCATCGACATCGCCGATGCAGCCCCGATGTTTTTCCATGAACAGGAAAGCGTGACGGTCAACGTCTCAAGAGCGGACAGGTCATATCGAGGGGATCCCCCTCACCGACAATGGCCTGGCTGGGCTGACCGTAGAGTGACGTGCGGCCTTTCCACTGTCAACCGATGCCCGCCACGATAAAACCCGGGAAATTCTCGCCGAGTTGCTGACCTGCGTTTCATCGGGGTGCTCGCCCCTCGGGCCCGCGCAACACCGGCGACTTCACCGATTCGCGGGTGAAGGCGCATCGGTGATTCAGCCACTGCTCCGCCGCGACAGACCGCCGGACGAGCGCCGGGCGGCGGTCACGGTGCGGACAGTTGCCGAGGCCAGCCCGGAGAAGAGCCTGTGCATCAATGCGGTCCACGCCTTGCGGTCCGGGCTCTCGACGTTCAAGGCAGTGAGTACGTCAACCCCGACGGACACGGACAGCACCAGGCGGGCGCAGGCCGCGCCGTCGACCTCGCGGGTAAGTGAGCCGTCCTGCTGGGCGAGTTGGACCAGCTCCGTCAACTTGGTCTCCGCCCTGCGCAATGCGGCGTGGACCCTGCGGGCGACCTCGTCGTCCCGCCGGGCGGCGGCGAGCGCCTCGCTGACCAGAGGCGCCCACGTTCGCCGGCGGGGATCGGAGAGGTCGGCTGTGATCATCTCGAGCAGGTCGGTGGAGGCCGCCCCGCGGTGGAGCGCCTCATCCAGCTTGCGCGCGGCAGCTGCCAGACCGTGATCGACCGCCTCGGCAAGAAGGTCGGCCTTGTTCCGAAAGTTGCCGTAAATCGCACCGGTGGAGAGCCCGGCACGACGGGCGATGTCCTGCACCCGCGCACGGTCGTAACCCTGCTCGCCGAATTCATGAACGGCTGCCTCGATCAGCCGGTCACGGATCAGGGCACCGGAGGACTGCCTTGAGCGGGAATCAGGCTCTGCCACGACGCAAGCCTAGCCGCGCACGGAGGATCCAAGTGGCCTTCGAAGAACGGCACTTCGGGCGGCGCCAGTATTGCGCTCACCCTTGAGAATAGTCATTATTCTCGACCGGAGGCTTCGAGCCGGGGAGGCGTGCGTCATGACGTACGGCACCGAGCAACCCCACATCATCGGCAGACAGGCCGAGCGCCGCCAGCTTGCGGCGGCGGTGGACGCCTGCCGCGGAGCAGGCGGCGGCGCCCTGCTCCTGACCGGTGATCACGGGATCGGCAAGACCGCACTGCTCCGGTACGCGTCCCAACTGGCCCATGGCTTCCGTGCTGTCAGGGCCGACGGAGTACCGGCGGAACAGAACCTGCTGTACGGGGCGGTGCAGCGGCTGGTCGGGCCGCTGGCCCCCGACGTCCCTCAACTGCCGCCGCAGTCCTGTGAGGTGCTGCAGCGGCTGCTGCTCGGGCACGTCCCGCCGCCCCGGGAGCGATCGCTCATCGGCGTCGCCGTGCTGGCGCTCCTGGCGAGGGCAAGTGTCCGCAGCCCGGTGCTGGTCGGCGTCGACGATCTGCAGTGGGTCGACGCCGAGTCCCGGCACACCCTCGGCTTCGTAGCCCGCAGGATCAGCACCGAGCGGGTCCTGATCCTGGCCGGGACGCAGAGCGACAGGTGCGCCGCCGTGTCGGGAGTGCCGGTACTCCGTCTGGCGGGCCTGAGCGACCAGGACTGCCTGCGGCTCATCGCGCGGATCGGGTCTTCTCCGGTGGCGCTCCCCGTTCGCGAGGTGCTTCTCCATGCAGCCGGCGGCAACCCACTGATCCTGCTGGAGTTACTGCGGACGCTGACACCCGCGGAGCTGAGCCAGCTGTCCCGGCTGCCCGATCCCCTGCCGCTGGCACCTCGCCTGGCGCGCCTCCGGCTCGCCGAGTTCCGCCGGCTTCCCGGCGACTGCCGGAGGTTGCTGTTGCTGCTGGCCGCGGAACCGGGCCTGGACCCCCTGACACTCTTCCGTGTCGCCCAACGGACGAGCATCGACCCATCGGCCCTGAAATCGGCCGAGACCGCGGGCCTGCTCACCGTCTCGAAGACCGCGATCTCCTTCCGGCACGACGACCTTGGCCGGGCCATCCGCCAAGGGGCGGATCTCGCCGAGCGACACTGGGCGCACGACATGCTGGCGCGAGCGTTCGCCGACACGCACGACGGTCGTCGCTGCTGGCACGAGGCCGCCCTGTTGTCGGAGGCCAACGCCGAACTGGCCGACGAGCTGGAACGCCAGGCTGCATGCGCCCGTCGGTACGGCAGCCCCGCGCACGCGGCGGCGCTCTTGGCACGTTCGGCCCAGCTGACCCGCGAGGACGGCCTCCGGGGAAGCCGTCTGGTCGCTGCGGCGGACTGCAGCAGGCGCGCCGGACGGCCGCGGCGCGCAGCCCGGCTGCTGGAACGCGCGGAGACCCTGGTCGGCAGGGATCAGCCGTCCGTACGGGGGCACATCGCTTATCTGAAGGGCGTGATCTCCCTCCAACACGCCGCAGCACCGGATGCCTACGACGGACTCCTGAACGCCGCCGACCTACTGGCCCGTGACAACCCAGCGTTGGCCGTCAAGGCGCTGGTGGCAGCGGCGGAGGCCGGCCTGTACGCGGGAAACAGGGTCTTACCCGTGCGGGCCGGCCGGCGCGCGCTGGCGGTGCTCGACAGCTCAGGGCGGGAGGAACAGCCGGAGAGCCGATTGGCCGCCGATGTTCTGCTCGCGGTCGCCGATGCGCTGCAAGGACGGCTCGCGGCCGCGGTGCCCCGGCTGCGCGGGCGTCTCGAGACAGCGGCGCAGGTGGACGATCCCCTCCTGCTCGCCTGGGCCTCGCACGGTGCGCTGTTCATCGCCGACGATGCCCGCGCCCGTGCGCTGGCCACCCGAGCGGTGACGCTGGCACGCACGGCAGGTGACACACCCACGATGGCGCACGCCATGCAGTACCTCTCGTACCCGGAATGCTGGCTGAGCGGACCGGCCACCGCGACGCTCACTGCCACCGAGGCCTTGCGGCTCGCCCGCGAAACGGGCCAGCTCAGCTGCGTCCGCAATCTGATGGGGATGCTGATGCTCGCTGCCGGGATCACCGGAGACTCTGTGGCCTGCGGGCAGTACGCGGACCGCGTCGTCGGCGAAGCGCAGGCGCACGGCCTGGGCCTCGCCTCCGCCCTTGGCCTGTGGGGCCTGGCCCACCTAGATCTCGCCTCCGGAAACTGGGCCGAGGCGGCCGCCAAACTGCGCCGGCTCGCCCGGACGAGGCTCGGACATCCCGGTGTCGCGATCGAGGCCGTGCCCAGCTACGTGGAGGCCGCCGTCCGAGCCGGGGACCGGCCGCGGGCGCAGCGCGCCGCGGCGACTTTCGCCCCTTGGGCGGAGGCGATCGGCCGGGGGTGGCCGACCGCGCTGGCGGCCCGCTGCCGCGCGCTGCTGGAAACCGGCGACCCCGAGGAACACTTCCGGTGCGCTCTGCGCCTGCACCCGATCGGCGATCGCGAACTGGAACTGGCCCGCACAGGCCTGCTCTACGGCGAGTACCTCAATCGCGAGCGCCGCCGCTCGGACGCCCGCGCCCAACTCCGGGAGGCGGCAGACATCTTTCGCAGGCACGGAGCGCGGCTGTGGCTCGACCGGACCCGGGCCGAGCTGCGCGCCACCGGGGACGGCTGGGATCCCGCGGAGAACGAGGCCCCCACTCCCGAAGTCCGGTCCAAAACCCTGACCTCCCGTCAGTGCCAGATCGTGGGGCTGGTCGCCAAAGGCGCGACCAACAAGGAGGTGGCGGCCCAGCTGTACCTGAGCCCACGCACCGTCGACTATCACCTGCGTCGCATCTTCGAGCGCCTGGGTATCACCTCGCGTGCCGACCTGATCCGCCGGTGCGCAGCCGGCACCGGTTACGGCACATGAGCCGCGGTCGGCCGCGGCCAAAGGCACCCTCGCCCGGCAGCACCGAGCCGGTGGCCGAGTGGGCGCTGAGGAAAACGTCCGCTCCAGCGCCGGTACGAGCGGTGCCACCAGGACTTGCAGCAGTGCCGAGGGCAGCATCAGTAGGCCGGCGGCAGTGACGGTGAAGCCGAATCCTTGCGCGGCGCCAGGGCATCTGTACCTCTGGTGCTTGACACCCTGCGACGAATCCAGGTGAGCAATAGTCAACACCTGTGGATGGAGATCCTTTAGAGCATCCTCGTCATGAACGTACTGTTCGGGTCGGGTTGATACTCCGCAAACGGCTCACAGGGGATGAACCCGAACTTCTCGTACAACTTCCTGGCGGGCAGGAAGAACTCGGCCGCGCCGGTCTCCAGGCTCAGCCGCGTGAATCCCATGCGCTTGGCCTCGGTGGTGATGTGCTCCAGCAGCAGGGAAGCGATCCCGCTTCGCTTACGCGTGGGCGTGGTGCGCATCGACTTCAGCTCCGCGTGGCCCGCGTCCAGCCTCTTGATCGCACCGCAGCCCACGAGGGTGTCACCGTCCATGACTGACCAGAACGTGACCTCGGGCTTGCGGAGCCCGTCGAGATCGAGGGCGTGCTTGCTCTCCAGCGGCGTGATGGACCGCATCTGCTGGACGTGCTCGTTGAGGAACCCGGCGATGTCTGGGTTGGAGAGGTCGTCTACCACGATCTTCACTTTGCTCGCCCTTCGTCGGGACTCTCGGTGCCGCGGGTGCCGTGTCACGTTCCCTAGGTGCATTGACCTGCAGCGTTGTTTGCACGGCTGATCGGCGGCTTGCCGTCGAGTGCAGTGTGGCAGCGATGGTGGTTGTAGGTGTGGAGGAAGTCTGCCAGTGCCGGGGTCCGTTCGCGTTCGCTTACAACGTGGCCGCGCTGCCGCTGGCCGCCCACGGAATGCTCAACCCGATGATCGCCGGATTCGCCATGGCTTCCTCATCCGTCTTCGTCGTCTCCAACTGCCTGCGGCTGAGCCGCTTCCAGCCCCTGCGGCGCTGACAGGGGGCGGAGCTTCTGACACGGGTCCGCGCGCGCCACGTAGATCGCTTCGAGCACGCCGATCTTGTGGTACTTCGGATCGACCAAGTTGTGTGTGTCCTCGGGCGATCCGCAGCGCGGGCGGGTTCGCGCAGTGGCTGGGGGAAGGGCTCGGCGTGATCGACTTCGACACGGCCCCGATAGTGCGCGAATCGCTGGAGAAGTGCCTGAGCGGTGGTATCCGCACCATCGACGTCGACCTCACCACTGTCACCTTCTGCGACTGCAGCGGCCTCAACACTTTCCTCCACGCGTCACCGCCACAGCCGGTGGATCCCTCCAACTGCACTACCCGCCGGCGCTGGTGGCTCGGCTCGTCGACCTCACCGGCTCCGGTTTCCTCCTCCTCGGCCTCCCCTTCGGATGCCTGCCGGCTTCTCTCCGGGGCGGACTCGTCCCACCCGCTCCAGCCCCGCCGCAGCCGCTTGTTCCCTCACACCTACCCTCTCGGGCGGTGTGCTGTGATGGCCTGGTCCCGGCGGAGGCAACCGCGGAACCATGATGGTCCCGATACGTCTGCCACGGATGCGGTGCGTCTGCGTCGGCTGAACCGCTGGCAGGCCGAGGACCTGCATGGGGAACTGGCGGATCTGTACGTGGAGTCCTCGGACTTGAGGCCCAATGAGGGGTACCGCAGCGGCAGCCGGGAAGAGTTCCTGCACCGCCTCAGTGGCGACATCCGGCGGCCGGGATTCGCCATGGTGATCGCGGAATCGACGGCCTTGGTGGGATGTGCCGTCGGATTCCCCGTGAGGAGCGACGACTTGTGGTGGCTGGGGTTCGACGGGGCACTGCCACGCAGCGTCGAGCAACTCACCGAGTCCGACAATGTCTTCGCGATCGACAAGATCCTGGTCGCTCCGCACGAGCATGACGATGACATCGACCGGCGACTGCAGCAGCGGCTGCTCACCGACCACCAGGCGTCGCTCGGTGCGACCCTGGTCGATCAGGCCGACCACCCGTCCCTCGCTTCCCTGCGGTCCTGGGGCCGGCGAGACATCGGAGAGGTCTGGAAGCCGGCCGGCCCCACCATGTTCCGCGCACCTGACCGCTCTGCGCTCCACCCCGGGGCCCATGACCGGACAGGAGAGGGAAGACGCCCTGGGCCTGGCGGCGGCACTCACACTTCAGTTCCTCGGGGGTGACGGCGTACAGCTCGATTCCTGGGCCGATGAACGGACGGGCGTTACTGGCGGTGCTCATGGATCTTCAGTCTCGGACTGCCCCAGCCGTACGTCAGGACTGGTCGGTCGCCCCCACTGACCATGATCGTAATGCTGCTGCCGGAACGCGCACGCACCGACCGGGTTTGCCTCGCAAAAAGGCGGGGAGCCGTGAGTACAGAGGGGGCCGCCCGCCACCGGAGGACGTCATGATCATCCTCGGAGTCATTCTTCTCATCATCGGCCTCTTGGCCGGCATCGGTATTCTCTGGACCATCGGGATCATCCTGGTCGCGATCGGGGTTGTGCTGTGGGTTCTGGGAGCGGTAGGGCACGCGGTCGGCGGACGACGGCACTACTGGTAACCGCAACTTCCATCAGGGAATACGGCTGAGCATCTCGGCGATGCCCTCCCCGCGCATCGAATGTCAGCATGGATCGGTCCTTTTCCGTCGCGCCGAGAACCGCCCCTCGGGTCACGTCCCCCAGCTGACGGAAGGCTCCGGTCACGATGACAACTCCCGCTCCATCCCGTTCGTCCGCCGCCTCCCCAGGCGTCCGGCGCCCTGCCCCCCAACTCCGCGACGCCCGCCCCATCGTCCGCCGCTACTGCGAGGAACTAGGCGTCCTCTACCTCGAGACCGGCCTCATCGCCTCCTACCGGCAAGCCCTCACAAGCCTCCACAGGCAGGTATCCCCATCCGCGACGCGTGCCACCGCTCAGCCACTGCCTCATCCGGCCTCCTGAGCTGAATACTCGTCACTGCCTCCAGTCGGCGAAGACGGGCCGAGTGGAGAGAGCAGCCCGCCTTCAGGACCGTGACGCCGACCGAGAGTCCCGCCGCAACGGCTCGTCAGAGACTTACGGACCACTCCCCGGTATTGGCGGAGACAATCCGCGTCCAACCGGAACCACAGCCTGGCGAGGGGCGGGCCGCCGTGGCAGTCCGCGGTTGCCGGTCGCCGGACGTCAGCGCCGACCGCTGCAGCGGACCCGTGTACGGCGGAAAATTGATGTGCCGTGACGACGGTGGCGCTGGGGTGTCCTTCTACTGCCCGGCGCGGTTCGGCCGGTGTTCCAGCAGGTCCGAGAGAGGGGCCCGAGAGCATGCCTGGCGCCCGAAGGTGTTGCAGGTGACATCGCCTGCCGGTATCGGTTCACAGCCCGCCGCCCTCGGCCGGGAGGTGGTGCTGGACGATGCCACGTTGGTGATCCGCGCCCGTGACGGCGACATGCGCGCCTTCGAGGTGCTGGTGCGCCGTTATCAGGGGCCGCTGTACCGCTTGGCACTGCGCATGCTCTCCAGCCGTGGCGACGCCGAGGACGTGGTGCAGGAGGTGTTCCTGACCGCCTGGCGGCGGCTGGGGCAGCTACGGGAAGACGCCGCATTCGTAGGCTGGCTCTACCGGGCGACGACCAACCGGTGCCTGAACGTCATCCGGGCACGCAGACCCGTTACGGACGCTGACCTGGACGGTCGCGAATCCGTCGATGCGGCGGGATCGCCTGAGCGTGCGGCGCAGGTCAGCGAGCAGCTGATCGCGCTCGCAGCGGCTCTGGGGCGGCTGACGCCGGAACAGCGGGCCTGCTGGCTGCTGCGGGAGGTTCACGGGCGCTCCTACGAGGAGATCGCAGGGGCGATGGGCACGACCCGGACGGCGGTACGTGGACGCATAGCGCGCGCTCGAGCGCAGTTGGCGGAGGTGATGGCTCCATGGAAATGAGCGACGCTCAGGGCTACACGCTGCCTTGCGGCCGGGATGTCGAGACGGTGTGGGAGCGGCTCGACCCGGTCGACACCGGCGTGGCTGACACCCATGACCCCGACTGTGAGTACTGCTCTGTCGCCCGGCAGAGCCTGCTGGTGCTGCGGGAGGTGACCGGCGAGTTGGCTTCGGAGGAGATCGGCCCCCCGCTGGGCTTGACCAACCGGATCATGTCCGCGGTGCGGGCAGAGGTCCGCCGTCACCGCATGCTCGCGCTGCCCACCTCGGAGCCGGGAGGAGTCCGGATCAGCGAACAAGCGGTCGCCGCGGTGCTGCGGTTCGCCGCCGATTCCGTCGACGGTGTACGCGCGCGTCGCTGCAAGATCACTGCCACGGAGACGGACGGCGCGGTGGAGGTGTCGATGAGCCTCGCGGTCAGCTACCGCGACTTCGCCGCCGCCGCTGTCGACGTGGTGCGCGAGCGGGTCCGGGCGGCCGCTGCGGCACGGGTCGGGATGACACTGGTGCGTCTGGACCTGGCCGTGGAGGACCTCTACGACGAATGAAAACCCCGGAATCGGGCAGCAGCCGTTCAGAAGGGCTGAAGCACAAGGACAATGGTGCTCGCAATGAGAACGACCGTGCCGGACGACAAGGCAAGGGTTCCCCGCTCCCAATGGGTGATCGCCGAGCCCGTGATCGCCGCAGTCGTCGCCCGTGCCGCTGCAGGAGTCGCAGGCGTTGTCCGGCTCGAACCCGGCGTGACCGGCCTCGCCTCCCAGGTGGCTCGTGCCGCACGCCAGAAGATCAACGGCCTCACCCCAGCCCCGACCGAGGGTGTGAGAGTCGCCGTCGACCAGTCGCTCGACCGGTCAGTCGTGCCATCGACCCTGGGCGTCTCCGTCGACCTGATCACCTCCGGGCAGGACCAGGCGGCGGTTGTGGCCCAGGCCGTTCAGCGCGAGATCACGCGCGCGGTCGCCGATGCAACGGGCCTCACCCCGCAAGCCGTCACGGTGTCGATCATGGACATCGACTCGTACGAGGCTGGTGCGTGGTGACACCGAGAACAGAGATGACCCGCTCACTCCTGGCCGTACTGGACGGGCTCCCCGCCCTGCGGCCGGCGACCCCGTCCACCACCCGCATCGGCTCACGCGTGCCGTGGAACCTCGACACCTTGGCCGTCGGCATCGACGACGAACTCATCGAGGTTCGCGTCGTCGCCCTCGCCCTCCCCCTTCCTCCGATCCTGCGCAGAGCCGAGGCCGCCCTGCACGCGGCGCTGAAAGAGACTCGGTGGAAGGACGCCCGGTTGCGCCTTGTCGTCACCGACATCGACGCCGCCGCCCTCCCCCCTCTCGACCACGCAAGTAACGCCGGTGCCTGAGGGGCCATGACGTTCTCCCCCGCAGCGGGTCCTTCTGGTGTGACGAGCGCGGACCGCCTCGTCCCGAGCCAGAAACCCGAGGAGAGCACCATGACGAACCCGGCCACCACGCATATTGCCCCGCATTCCACATTCGCCGCCGGTGATGCGGACAAGAGTGCCACCAGCACAACGGCAGCTTCCCCGGCACAAGCATCCGGGCAGGGCTCCACCACCATCGCCGACGTCGTCGTCCAGAAGATCGCCGGGCTCGCCGCCCGCGAGGTGCCCGGTGTATTCGAGCTGGGCGGCGGAGCGTCACGGGCGTTCGGCGCAGTCAAGGGGCGGATCCCCGGAGCCTCCGCCAGCGCCGGACAGGGCGTCTCCGTCGAGGTCGGTCAGAAGCAGGCAGCCGTGGATCTGCAGATGGTGGTCGAGTACGGCTCGTCCATACCCGAGCTGACCAAGAACGTCCGCAACAACGTCATCGACACCGTCGAGCAGATGACCGGCCTGGAAGTCGTCGAGGTCAACATCAACGTCAATGACGTACACATCCCCGGCGACGGCAGTGACGGCGACGACCGGGGCACCAGCGACCGCGTCCAGTAGCCGTCCATAGGCCCCGCGCCCGCATAACGCCGAGCATCACCACGGTGCGCACGGTGCCTCACCACGAGCTCCGTACAGCGAAAGGGCCATCTGTCCGACCTCGCACGCCCCGACTCATCGCCGCACGACCACCGCAAGGACAACGTACGGCGCCTAGGAGAATGACATGACGTCCTCTCAGATGGGGCTGCTGGCAGGTCTCGTACTCGGCCTCGCCGCCGCGTTCGGCGGTTTCGACGCCTTCCTCGTCGTCCTCGTCCTCGGGACGGTCGGGTTGCTGGTGGGGCGCTACCTCGACGGCAGACTCGACCTCGCCCGGCTCATCGGCCGTGACAGGGGCGACTTCCATGGACACCGCGATCACCATGTCAGGTGAGGCCGAGACCGGCGCGGCGCAGCGAGGAACGATCTCCGACCGCACCGTGGAACCCATCGCCGCTCGGCCGTTGACCGAAGTCGAGCACATCGGCGGAACGGCCGGCCGAATGCTCGGCGTCGCCGTTACCGGCGAACACGCCGACCGCTCCGCCCGTGTCACCGCGGCCTCGTCCGGCTGAGCTGCAGCTGGCAACGCCACCCGCACCGTCTCCACCGGGGCATCCCCCGGCACCGACACCGACACCGACACCGACAGCACCGTCAGGGGCCCCACCATGTCAGCTCGAGGCGAGGGCCGTGGTCGGAGAGACCCGCGCCGCGCGCATCGCCGGATACAGCCCGGCCACGGCCCCGATGACCAGAGTGCCCGCCGCTGCTGCCAGCACGGCGGTCGCCGGCAGGGCGACCGGCCAGCCCCGGTGCTCCGCGTACCCGATGGTGATCAGCAGTCCGAGGAGCGCGCCACCGCAGCCCCCGAGCCCGGACAGCACCAGGGATTCGGTGAAGAACTGGTTGCGGACCTGGCCCCGGGTGGCACCGAGTGCCCTGCGCAGCCCGATCTCGCCACGTCGTTCCAGCACCGCGATGATCATTGTGTTGGCGACACCGATGCCGCCGACGAGCAGGGCGACCGCTCCGATACCGAGCAGCAGCCCGGTGAACGCCTCCTCGGCGGCCAGCTTCGCCGCCAGCGCGTCCGACGGTCGGGCGACCCGTACCGCGTCGGGCTGTTCCGGATTGACCGTGCGGGCCAGCACATTGCGGACGTCGGTCACCGCGTGCTCCTCGGCCCGGAGGTAGACGGCCGTAGGGTGCCCGTCGAAGCCCAGGTACTGCTGCGCGGCCTTGAACCCGACCAGCGCCGAGCTGTTCAGCTCGGGTGCGAGCACGACCGGTTCCAGGATGCCGATCACCGTGAAGGAACGACCGCCGATCAGTATCTGGACATCCGGATCAGCGCGGACGACGCCCAGCCTGCGGGCGGCGGCGGAGCCGAGCACGACCGCCGGATACCTGTCCGTGGCCTGGTTGAGCCAGACTCCACTCGACGTACGTACGCCCAGGGTGGCCAGGAGGTCGGGGTGGGTCGCGGCGACCTCCAGGGCGTTTGTCTCCTCCTTCGGGATCAGGTCCGAGCGGTACACCTTGGCGTCGACCGTCCCGACGGCACTCGCGTCGGTCACCGGTGGCACCCGGCGCACCATCCCGGTCACCCCAGTGGGCAGCTTCGCCGCACCGCCGGTCAGGGACTCCCCCGCTTCGACGTGCAGCAGATTGGTCCCCAGTGTGTCGAGGGTGGCCTGGAGCTCCGCGCGGCTGGAGGTGGAGATGCCCATGACGGCCACCATCGCGGCGATACCGATGGAGATCCCGGCCGCCGAGAACACGGCGCGCATTGGTTTCGCGCGCAGCCCGGACAGGCTCAGCCGCAGGACGTCGAGCGGTCCGAGGCGGGCCGGGCGCAGCGCAGGTCGGGAGGGTGTCATCGGGCGGCCTCCTGCGCGGTGCCCGGAGCGGTACCGGCGGTCGCACCTGGGGCGGTACGGCCACCGTCGGGCGGGCGATGACCGCCGTCGGGCGTGGGGCGACCGCCGTCCTCGACCATCCGCCCGTCGCGCATGGTCACCCTGCGCGGCAGCCGGGCGGCGAGTTCCGTGTCGTGGGTGATGACGACGATCGTGGTGCCGTCGGCGTTGAGCTCCCGCAGCAGTTCGACGACGCTCGCCCCTGACGCGCTGTCGAGGGACCCGGTGGGTTCGTCCGCGAGGAGCAGGGAGGGCCGGCCTGCCACCGCGCGGGCCAGGGCGACCCGCTGCCGCTCTCCGCCGGACAGCTCGTGCGGGCGGTGCCGCAGCCGGTGGCCGAGGCCGACCCGGCGCAGGCTCTCGACGGCGGCCGCGGTCCTGGCGCGCCGGGACAGTCCGGCGTACAAGAGCCCCTCGGCCACGTTGTCGACCGCGCTGACCCCGGCGGTGAGGAAGAACTGCTGGAAGACGAAGCCGATGTGCTCCGCCCGGAGCGCCGAGAGTTCGCGGTCGGACAGCCGGTCCACGGCGTAGCCCGCGATGGCGACGCGGCCATCGGTGGGCCGGTCGAGGGTGCCCATCAGGTTGAGCAGGGTCGATTTCCCGGATCCCGAAGGGCCGACCACGGCGAGCAGTTCGCCCGGCAGGACGCGCAGCGACAGGTCGCGGACGGCGTGGACGGGCGGGCTCCCGGGGTAACTGCGGGTCACCCCGGTGAGCTCGATGACGGGATCGGTGGGCGGTGCCGACCCGGCCGGTTCATTCGTCACCTCAATGATGGCGTTCACAGCGCGGGCATCCCGACCTTGAGTCCCTCGGTGATTCCGGTTCCCGACACCTCGACCCTGCCTGCGCTGAACATCCCGGTGGTGACCGGGATGATGCGTGTGGTGTCGCCCTTGACGACCTGGACGCCGTATCCGCCTTCCCGCAGGGCGAGCAGCGCGGCGACGGGTACGGACAGGACGCCCTGGCGCCGTTCGCTCTCGACCTCGATACGGACCGGGGCGTAGGTGAGGGTGCCCGCGGCCTTCTGGTCGAGGAGGGCGATCTTTACGACGACGGTCTGGTCGCCACCCTCGGGGTCCTTCCCGCCGCCTCCGTTCCCGCCACCGCCTCCGTCGCCGCCGTTCCCGCCGCCGTCCTTGTTCTTGTCGTCGTCGCCTCCCCCGCCGTCCACCACCGTGCCGACCGAGGTGACCTTGCCGGCGACGGGTTTGTCGCGGCCGGGGAGAGTGACCAGCACCCTCTTGCCCACGGGCAGCAGCTGCTGCTGGGACATCTTGGCCTTCACGGTCACGGCCCGTTCGGCCTTGGTCGTGGCCAGGACGGGGCTGCCGCTCTGCGTCTCGTCACCGGGTTTGCGGTCGGCCGCACCCGCCCGGACGGACTGCGGCGCGAACAGGACACGGCCGAGTTCGAGCCTTCCGGTCTTCGGCAGACCGAGGTCGCGCTGCCAGCGTTTCACCGCGGCGGCCGTGTTGTCGGTGAACTCCTCGTCCACGGTGAAGCCGGTGTAGCCGAAGGCGGCGAGGTTGCTCTCCAGCTGGCGTACGTCGCCTCCGTCGGACATGTCCGGTCCGAAGGCGCGGTAGGCCGGGATCTTTCCGTACAGGAGCACCACAGGTTTCTCGTCGACCCGGTAGAGGACGCCGCCGCGGGAGACCGTCTCGCCGGGGCGGACCACCCAGGTCACGGTGCCGGTGAGGCGGTTGGGCAGATACACCTCGTCCGCGTACTCCAGTGTCCCGTCGAGCTTGTCCGTCGCGGCCAGGTCGCCCCGGGTGACCGGTGTGGTCGCGGTCTCCGAGAGCCGGGCCGGCGGCTCGTCGCCCGTCCGGTCGCGGAGCACCACGGCGGCGACCGTGCCTGCGGTGAGTACGACGGCGATGGAGACCAGCAGCACGCGGGAGCGCCGCGGGCTGGGGGCGTGGTCGCCGGCCCCGGTCACGGTGTCGGTGTGTGCCTGGGGCCGGGCGTGGACTTCGGTCATGGCTTCGTGCTCGCCGCCACCGTCTTTCACTGCCCCTCATCCGGAAGCGGACCGGCCTCCTTGTAGCACTCCTTCGACGCCTTCTCGTGCTCCGCCTTCTGGTTCTCCTTGACGTTGCCCATGTCGAAGCCCTTGGCGCGCATGCACTTCTCGACCTTGAGACGCCAGACCTTGCGCTCTTCGCTCTCCTTGCCGCCGGAGGCCGCGCCGCCACCGCCGCTGCCGCCCTGGTCCAGGAACTGCTTGCAGGCGTTCCGCGCCTTGTCGATCTTGGCTTGGTCCTGCGTCTCGGTGACCTGGATCGACAGGTTTCCGTCCTTGGCCGGGTCGTCGACCGTGAGGCCGTTCTGGCGCAGGCAGCGGACGAACTTGAGGACGCCGTCCTGCGGCTCGCCGCCACCCGGCTTCTTCGCGCTGCTGCTGGGCGTCTTCTTACCGCCGGCGGAGGGGATGTCGCTCTTCTCGTCGGACCCGCAACCTGTGAGCACAACCAGCGGGAGCAACGCGGCGACGGAACCCATTGCGATTCGATGTAATCGTTGCAGTTTCAACGTCGACTCCTCGTCTAATACTCTCTGGAGAATTCCGCACTTCGGATGCGACAGTCATCATTGCCGAGGGCCACCGAGAGGCCGATGAGAGGTTCATGAAATTCATCTGAGAAGAAAGGGACGAAATCATTCCGGTGCCGGTGCACAAAAAGATCGAATTCATGGACTGTCCGGGCAGTCCACGAATTCGATCTTCAGCAGTTGCGAGCGGCCCTGGTCAGCCGCCGATCGAACCGCCCCAGATGGCGTACGTACCCGACGGACACCACATCGTGTGGTTGAAGGTGCCGTAGTAGTACGTCGAGAAGATGTACCGGTAGCCGTTGGAGCAGTCGATGTAGACCCGGTAGCCGTTGCCGGAACAGGTCATGTACATGTACTGGCCGGACGTGGAGCCGTTCCAGCAGCTGGCGGCCATGGCGTTGACGTCGCCCTTGGCGGCAGCCTTGACACCGGTGGACTTGTCGAGCGACTTCGAGGCGACCTCGGTCTTCGTCTGGCCCTGGGCGTTCTGCGCAACGGAGACCGCCTGACCGTTGCCGGTCGAGGCCGCGCTCGCGGCAGGCGCCAGGCCCACCCCGGAACCGAGCATCAGCAGGGCGCCGGCCCCCACCAGACCAAGATTCTTTCGAATACTCATCTCTCCCCATTCACTGCGTTGGTTTTGCACCAATACCAGTCGGCATTTGACTTGCACCAATGCCTACTCGCCGAGCGAACGCCCTGATTCTTTCCAGAGCCTCAGAAGCATGTCAATTCTCATGCTCCTCTCATGATCACCCCTATGCGGTGAATAAGTCATTCCGCGCAATCGCCGGCCGTCGAGCGAAGATCACCCGGCATGGCATATGCGCCGGTCACCACACGCGGCGACAATATTGAGTCGTGCATTCCCTTTGAGACGCTGTCGTTAATCAGCCATTAATTAGTGGTCAGCTTCGGAAGTCTTCAGGGGTTGATCATGCTGCCAAGTCGACGGAGGATTCTTCCTGGTGATCGGCGGTGTGCCGGCTGTGCTGTGCTGTTGTAGCGCCCTTCGAATGCTCGGGAGCGAGTTGGCGACCTGCTCCAGATCGCTGAAATCGTTCGGCGAGACCACCTGCGCTGGACAACGGAGAAGAAAAGCTCCACCTGGTTGAGCCAGGAGGCGTGGCCGGGCGTGTGGACCATGACCGCGTTCGGGAATGCGCCGGTCAGGCGGCCGGAGGCCGTCTGACCGCGGTGGAACGAGCGGTTGTCGACGAGCCAGAACACGCGCCTGGCGCCCGCGTTCGGCGCACAGCCGCAAGTAGCGGGACGCAGGGCGGCAGGCGAGGACTGCCCGGCCGCTTGTCGGGGAGGATGACGAGGAGTGGCCCTCGGGCGCGCCGACCGGGCCGAAGTACTCCGCCGCTTTTTTATCCGACTTCGACAGCGTCGCCTGGCCGGCCACCAGATGCTCGCGTACACCCTCGGGCAGATCAGCGAGCGCCAGGGGTCGGTGGCGGTGAGCCGGCTGACGTGGTGACGCCGGGCCAGATGCCTCTCGCCCTCGGCGTCGTAATAATGCGGGCCCTCCACGATGCCTACGTGTACGGGCTACCCCTGCTTCGCAGTGACCAGCGTGCGGCGGGGTCCAGTGGACGCGCCAGCGCGGGTGGGCGGCGAGCCATGCCTTGGTGTGCTTGGCGGTGTGGGAGGAGCCGTTGTCGAGGACAACGTGGATGTCCTTGTCCCCGGGCAGGAGCCGGTCGAGCTGGCCCAGGAAGGCTGTAAAGGCCGCGGCGTCGTTGCGGTGGATGGTCTCGGTCAGGGCCTGCCCCGTGATGACGTCGAGCGCGGCGACGATCGAGGCTGTGCCGTGACGGCGGTACTCGAACTCGCGGCGGGCGGCCCGGCCCGGTGTAGCGGGATGGGAGGGGTAGCGGCGCTCGCGGGCCTGGATCGCGGTCTTCTCGTCGATGGACAGCACGATCGCCCCACTGGGCGGGTTGCGGTACAGGGTGCATGTGCGGCGATCGCCGCGTGTGTCCAGGTCGCGGCTGGGCCGGTCGGGATGCTTGTGGCCGTGGCGATCACCGCGACGCGCACGAGGTCGTCGTAGCGACGCGGCCGGCCTGGGCGGGCAGCGTCCCTCAGGCCGGCCAGTCCGTGGGCGGCGAACCGGCCGCGCCATTTGCGGACCGTGTTGACGCTCACTGCTAGCTCGCGGGCGATCGCCGCGTTGCCCGATCCGTCGGCGGCGGCCAACGCGATCCGGCCCCGGAGGACCTGTCTGACCTGTGCCTTCGCCGAGGCGGCGAGCCGTTGCAGTACATCGCGTGTGTGATCGTTCACCGTCACGGCCGCCGCACCCCGCCCTGAGCCCTCCATCATGGGAAGTGATCATGGCGGAGGGTCTGCCGGGCCCCCGGGGACGGGCCCGGCGTCAGGCGCTCACCCCCTGGAGGCAGCGGCGCCCCAGCCCTGCTCCAGGATGTCGAAGGCGCGCGTGACGGCCTGGCGGGGAACCTGGCTGCTGCGGGCGGCCCGGGGTGCTTCGAGGGCGAAGTGGGCGAGGGCGGCGCAGGCCGTGTCGTCGGCCGGAAGTCCACTTTCCTCGGCAATGGCGCGAGCGAGGGCGGTCTCGTGGCGCAACCACATGCGCTGGGCGTAGTCCCGCAACGCCGGGGTGTTGTCCACCAGCTCGACGAACGCGGTGAAACCGGCGCCGCAGTCGACGGCTGCGACGCGGTAGCGAAGGGCATGCTCGCGCAGGGCCGCGGGGATGGACTGGCCTTGGGGCCGCTCGCGTACGGCGGCGAGCAGCCGGGCTTCCTGATCGGCGTCCTCGTCGAAGACGAGGGCTTCTTTGACCGGGAAGTGCTTGAACAGCGTGGTGGTGGACACGTCAGCGGCGTCCGCGATCTCACGGATGCCGACCTGCTCGTATCCCCGCTCAAGGAACAGACGCAGAGCCGCCTCGGCCAGGGCTTGGCGGGTGGCGGCCTTCTTGCGTTCACGGCGCCCCGCCGGTGCCGTCGCCGGGGTGCCGGCCGTCGTGTCGGTCATGCCACGACCCTACACACTGGGTTGCCCAACTTCAAAAGTTGTGTCGTTGCACTTATTGAGTTGATGTGCTCTTCTGGAGTGGCGGGGCCGCGTGGCACAGCCCGGCCCGTTCTGCACGCTCCCCTCTGCCCGAAAGGCGTGACCAGCCATGCCCACTCACCGCATCGCGATCATCGGCGCCGGCCCCGGCGGCCTGACCTGCGCCCGCATCTTGCAGCAACACGGCATCACCGCAGCCGTCTACGACCTGGGCACCTCCCCTACCGCCCGCAACCAGGGCGGCACCCTCGACATGCACCCCGACTCCGGCCAGCACGCCCTGCGCGCGGCCGGCCTCTGGGACGACTTCCTCGCCCAAGCCCGGCCCGAAGGCCAGCAGATGCGCCTGGTCAGCCGCGACGGCCGCATCCTGTTCGACGCGATCCCGCCCGAGGCCGACACTGCCGAAGGCAACCCCGAGATCGACCGCGGACAGCTCCGCGACATCCTCCTCGACTCCCTCAAGCCCGACACCGTGCGCTGGGGACACAAACTCACCCGCACCGAAGCCCTCGGCAACGGCACCCACCGCCTGCGCTTCGCAGACGGCACCAGCGCCGAAGCCGACCTCGTCATCGGAGCCGACGGAGCCTGGTCCCAGGTCCGCCCCCTCCTGTCCGACGCGACGCCCCTCTACACAGGCGTCACCTTCGTCGAGACCGGACTCAACGACGCCGACACACGCCACCCCCGCCTCGCCGCGCTCACCGGCAACGGCACCATGATGGCCCTCGACGACAACCAGGGCTTCGTCGCCCAGCGCAACAGCGGCGGACACATCCGCGTCTACATCGGCATGCGCACCGCACAGGACTGGCAGCAGCAGGCCGGCCTAGCCCTGACCGACACCGCCGCCGTCCGCGATGCCCTCCTGAAGAAGTTCACCGGCTGGAGCCCCGACCTGCTCGGCTTCATCACCGCCACCGACACCGGCTACACCAACCGGCCCCTGTTCGCCCTGCCCGTCCCTCACACCTGGACCCACACACCGGGCGTCACCCTCCTCGGCGACGCCGCCCACCTCATGTCCCCCTTCTCCGGCATGGGCGCCAACCTCGCCATGCTCGACGGAGCCGACCTGTCCCACGCCCTCATCGAAAGGCCCACCACCGACGACGCCATCCGCGCCTACGAAACCGTCCTGCTGCCCCGCTCCATCCAAGCAGCCGAAGGAGCCGCAGAAGGCATCAACAGCGCCTTCTCCCCCGACAGCGCCACCCAGACCCTCGCCCACATGACCCAGCACCACTGACATCGCACAACCGCAACCTCTACGAGGACACCGCACTACCCAGCGGCCTGACCCCTCCACGAACTTCTGCGGAGCAGCTCTAGGGTGTGTCGAAGGAATCGAGGTGCCTGCGCAGCACGTCCTCGATCTCTGCGGTATCGCCCTCGGCCGGCAGGGGCCACGGGGTTTCCGCCCCGTTCGCCATGGCGAGGCTGCTCGCGAAGCGCACAAGCTGAGGTGCGGGGGCGAACGAGTCACGGAGCCATGTGGCGAAGACAGCAGCTTCGTTGGCGGTCACGTCGGTGAGGGTGATGTAGGCATAGTCGGGTTTGGGCATCGCGGCCGTGCCTTCGATCCAGACATCGGGTGCCAACTCGATCTCGAAGTCGAGAACGGTCATGCCGTGGATGGCTGAGTTCCGGTACTCCACGGTGGGTTCAGGGAACGCCTGCCTCAGGGCCCGCTCCAGGGCTTCGAGGGTGGCCTGCCAGGCGCCACCGCCGTCGTCCTCGGGCGGGTAGAAGGCGAAGTTGGTTCGGATGTTCCGCTCAGCAGACACAGTCTTCCTCGGTGTCAGGGTTCGTGGCGCGTCGAGCCGGGTGTACCCGTCATGGCCATCATGGACTGCCAGTAAGCAGCGTTGTCCTGGCCGTTCGTGACAATCTCAAGGCCGCGGATCTCGCGGTTCGCGGGATTGGCCATGGCCTGTTTGTATCGGACGAGTTCCTTCTCGTCACCTGCGTACATACGTCGACGACGGGGTCCCACGCGATCTCCCTTGCTATTCACTTCGACTGGCTTGGTCAGTGCGTCTTCTACGCGGTCGAGGGAGCGGAAGCTCTTCTCATTGCGGTCCGGATCGCGCACGTGCTTTGCCTCGACGAGGTACCCATCGGCGGGCCGTATGCCGTCCACCATCAGACCCCGCTTCTTCCCTGCCAGCGGTACTTCCCGCTCGGGATAGCCCGCGATACGCAGCTGGTACGCGTTGTCCGGGTCGGTCGTCCCGCCACCGCCCGCAAATCCGCCGGGGCGGAGGGAGTTCAGCCAGGTGCGGAACTGCTGCTGCTCGGCTGCTGCGAGCAGGCGCGTGGTACCTGGCACGGGCGGAATGGGATCAGCGAAGGGAACGGCCGGGTCGACAGGGTTGACCATGGGCAGCAGAGCCGGTGCCTGCCCAGTGTGCCGGGCTCGACGGTGCCGCCCTGGCAGGAAGGGCTGCCGGTGACAGTGCTGGCGCCGGACTACCAGCGGATTCTGGGCGTGCTGGATGAGTGGCGATCAGCGGGCGGTCAGACGGCGGGAGTTCATCAACCACGCGAACGTGCGCTCTGCCACCCAGCGTCTCGGCAGCACCACGAACCCCTCCATGCCGTCGGTGCGCTTGACGATCTGCTGGGCGAGGTTTGTACCGGCACCAGTCGATGAGGCCGCCGGTGTAGCCGCCGTCGGCCCAGACGAGGGTGATGTCGCGGTGCAGGCGCCCCAGCAGGCCGACGGCGGCGTCCCGGTCGCCGATGTTCGCCAGCACCTGGCGGTGGCAGTAGGCCTCGGGCTGTCCGCCTCGCACCTCCAGCCAGGCCGACACCGGCAACAAAGGCCGGATGGCCGCTCACTCCACATCCGTCATGTCCGACGGATACCGCCGCACACGATCGGGATGGTCGGCCGCGTTGCCGTACACGTGCGCGAGGCAATCACACGACCGGGCAATCGAGTTGAAGTAGACGGGCATGGGGCGCATACAACAACGCGACAACAGGCCTCCCGGCATAGCTCGGTCCGATTCGCATCCCCGAGCCACCGAGAGGCCCTGCCTTCATGCGCGTACCGCCGGAAGGTCACCCACCCAGGACCCCTGTTCGACCCGCACGTTCCAAGATCGGCTGAGAGACGGCTTCTCAGGACAGCTGCACAACCTGTCCTGAATGCGTGTCACACCCGGCCGGAACAATCTGAAACGACCCGCAAACGAGCCGCCCTGACTGAACTCGACATTGAATGAACCAACCACCGCACGAAATTGGCCAGTTTTCAGGAGCCTGGGCGGAGCTTCGTGCGGTCACGTTCGTGTAGCCGCGAGATTTGTCCTGATCTTTGAGGCGTTGGCGAAGAGGTGGAGAGGAGAAGGACGGTAGACGCGCATGGCCCGGCCGAGTGGCCGGGCCATGCGTGTGCGAGGGAAGCACCTAATGTGGATCCCTATTAGCAATAGTGATCTGTGGAGAACGCAGTCGTCCAGTCCGGGCCAGAGTTATTGGCATAGATATACGCGTGGTGAGTAAGGCCTAGACCGCAACCATACCCAACCGTGTCTCCAAAGCAGCCGCGGGCCTGGCCTGCTGCCAGCTCGTGGTATCCGCAGAAGCCAGCCCCGAGGTCGTCATCCCAGTCGTAACCGCCGTATATGTCAGAGTCGAAGGCAGCCCCCTTCAGTTCGACCGTCTTGTCCGACCGGTTGGAAACAACCACGACCAACTGGGCCTTGGTTTTATCGGGCGTGGTGATCAGGCAGGTCTGGAATACCACATAATTGGAGATTGAAATACTCTTGCTGGGGCCACACTTCCAATTGGAGTTGGCCGAGTATGTCTGCCACCCAGGATGTGCACTTGCGGAGGTGGCGCCAAACAATAGGAGCCCTATCGTTGCAGCCATACCAATCAGTGCCTTGAGGAAGACGCCCAGCTTGCCAAGTCCCACAGAAGCCCCCTTTGGTCGAGCACGTGCTCGAGCGGTCGAACTGAGTCAGTGGACGATACCTCATAAGATCATCTCGCGGCGGCGCAAAGTTTCTAACCCCCGTTGAGACAGTAGGCCCGACGGCATTGGTACCTCGGCGGGCGCTTCGCCGGACGACGTCGCTTCCCCGCAGAAGACGGCAGAGGAAATGCGCAGCCCGGGCGACCCTGCTGTGTCCCCGCCTGTAACGCGGACGAGCCCCCGAACACGCCACCCGGCGGGTTCGGAGAACGACCGGCGACCCGGCGAGCTCTTCCCAAGCCGACCGGCCACAGACCTCCTTCCACGTGGGACCGGCCTTGCGCTCGTCGTCGTACAGCTTCCAGGTGCCGTCCGTGAGCTTCGTAGCGAAGGTCTGCACGCACTGGTCGCCGGAGGTGACCGGGTTGGTGCCCTCCATGTCCTTCGGCATACCGCCGCTGTTGTAGCTGGCGGCGAAGGCGAACTCGTCACAACTGGGCTTGTCGTTGGTGCTGATGTCGGGAACCGTCGTGGTGTCGGGGTGTCCCTTGTTCGCGGCCCAGCCGTCCGGGCAGATGACCCTCCGGTTGGCGTCCGGGTTACGGCCGTAGGCGTTGCGCTCACCATGAGCGCCGGTTTCTCCCCTGCGGTCCGGGAGGTGGTTCAGGGGCGCACTCTTGACACCGGGCGGCTTGCTGCCGCCAGGGTGGCCTTCTCCGGACCGGCCGCCGTCTCGCCGACGGCGCACCGTTCGGGGCGGGATTCGAGGTGTGAACAGCTGGCGCGTATCGGCGGTGGCATCACCCTGGTCCTCCCGGAACGGCGTACCCGGCTGTCCGGCGAGGAGGGAGCAAGGCCGTGGACGTGCTGCACGAACGCTGCGCCGGCCTCGACATCAGCAAGAAGGACGCCAAGGCGTGTGTGCGCACCCCGAGTACGAAGCGGCGGGGGTCCTTCACGACCGAGACCACGACGTGGGGATCAACAACGAACGCGGTCCTCGCCCTGCGGGATCACCTGCTCGCCACGCAGGTGACACTGGTGGTGATCGAGGCGACCTCGTACTACTGGAAGCCCTTCTACTGCGTGCTGGCCGAGGGCTTGGACGTGATCCTGGTCAACGCGCGGCAGGTCAAGAACCTGCCGGGCCGCAAGACGGATGTCTCGGACGCGGCCTGGCTGGCCCAGCTCGGCGCCCACGGACTGGTCAGGCCCTCCTTCGTGCCGCCCGAGCCGGTCCGCGAACTGCGGGACCTGACCCGGGCCCGGACCACCGCCACCCGTGAACGACGCCGTGTGGTCCAGCGGCTGGAGAAGCTGCTGGAGGACACCGGCATCAAACTGTCCGCGGTCGCCTCCGACATCATGGGCGTCTCCGGCCGGGCCATGCTCGAGATCCTCATCCGCGGTGAGCCGACCCACAGGTCCTCGCGGACCTGGCCAAACGCAAGCTCCGCAACAAGATCCCCGAGCTCACCGAGGCCCTGACCGGACGGTTCCGCGAGCACCACGCGTTCCTGGCCCACCTGTATCTGGACCAGTACGACCAGCTCACCACGATGATCGACCAGCTCACCGGACGCATCGAAGCGGCGATGGCACCCTTTCGTGGCGCCCTCGACCTGCTCGACACCATCCCCGGCATCGACCAGGCCACCGCCGAAGTGATCATCGCGGAGACCGGCGGGGACATGACCCGGTTCGCCTCCGCCAAACACTTCGCGTCCTGGGCCGGGGTCTGCCCCGGCCACCACGAGTCCGCCGGCCGCACCAAGAACACGAAAGTCCGGTCCGGCAACCCCAGCGGTTCGTCGCCCGCGAGATCTACCACGTCCTGACCTCCACAAACCCCACCGCAGCGGCCCCCAACCACCTCACAACCGCTGCTTGACCTCCATAAGAGCATCCAGCAGACCCGGATCCCCGGCGGCAACATCGACCACCGGGCACCCAGCCCTGCCAACACCCACTCCGACCAGGCACTATTTACGCGTCAGAGGCGGTGCATCTTGATACTTCCTGTCAGTCCTGCTCGGTCCACGCAGATCCTTGTGTCCCCTCGCCGTCCCCTGCACGTTCCCCAGGGCACGCGTGCCCTGCCACTGGCAGGCGTCCGCTCCAGCTCACATATGGGATACGAACCCTCGTGCAGCGGATTTCCCTTCCACCGCGCAGGCTTCGCCCCAGATACGGAGGCGGAGCTTGATGGCCGTTGCCGCCGCAGGCACCCTCACCTACACCCCACAGGGCAACACGACCGAACCTGAACGGCGTTGCTCAGATCCGGCAGAGAGACCGACGAGTTCCGTCACCGCGAGCGAACTCGCTCGGTGGCTGTGACCTAGGGCTTCAGGCGCCGTGGGCGGCTGCTAGTCCGGATGCGGTCGTGCTCGCTGCCGGAAAGCGGGCCGGCGAACAGCACAAAGCCCTCGTCCGCGAGGCGGCGTGGTCGTTGACTGCGGGCTGGTCGAAGGCGCCTTTCCCGTCGATCCAGCTCGGACCGGCTTCACGGGTGACGGCGAACAGGCTCATTGGGTTGCTCCCTTCCCATCCTGTTCTGTGGTCATGGGCGGGTCGCCCGGATGGTCCAGGTCGCCGACGCGTAGAGGACGCCGTGGCCGGTGTCGTGGGCGGTGAGGGTGGCTCTCAGGTTGTCGACGGCGCGCCGCCGACTTTCGTCATCGAGGCCGTCAAGCATCCAGCCGAGCATCCCGAGCGTGAACCGCTGCGCGCTGTCGGCATCTTCGCCGAACCACATCGCCTCGCTGTGAGGTTCGAGCTGGATGTCTGTGAAGTCGGCGGCGCCGAGGACGGCCCGGACCCGGTCGGGGTCCGCGAGTGAGAACGGCCCGGGGGCGTCGGGGGCAGGCGCGGGCAACGGACGTCCGGCGGCCAGGGCCTGGGTGAACGAGAGGAACCACTCGTTGCCCGCCGGTGGCTGCCAGACCAGTTGCACGAGGTGTCCGCCGGGGCGCAATGCGCCGCAGATGTTGCGGAACGCGGCCACCGGGTCGGCGAAGAACATCGTCCCGGTGCGGCTGACGGCCACGTCGAAGGCCGCGGCGGGGAAGGGATGAACCTGGGCGTCGGCTTGGACGAAGGCGGCGTTGTGCAGTGCTTCGGCTGCCGCTCGCTGCCGCGCCACCCGCAGCATCGCGTCCGACAGATCCACGCCCAGGGCCCGGCCGCCGCTTGCCCGCCGCGCGGCGTCACGGGTGGTCTCGCCGGTGCCGCAGCCGATGTCCAGCACCTGGTAGCCGACGGAGATGTCGGCCGCTGCGAGGAAGCGTTCGCGATAGCCGCGCAGCGCGAGGTCGAAGTGATCGGCGTGCTCGGCCCAGTACGCACCTTCCTCCCCGTCCCAGGCACGGGCCTGCTCGGCGTTGGAGGGATCGACCTGAAGGGTGCTGGTCATGGTCACCACCGGCCTATACTCCCAAAGGGACTATTAACCGGATTACACCCCGGGAGGGGCTATGTCAACAGATCCGGCACTTACCCCCACTTCCTACGCGATCCTCGGCTTGCTCGCGGTCCGGCCGTGGAGCACTTACGAGCTCGCACGGCAGATGGACCGCAGCCTGGGCCGCATCTGGCCCCGGGCCCAAAGCAAGCTCTATGAGGAGCCGAAGAAGCTCGTCCACCACAGCCTGGCTGAAGCGACGAAGGAGGGGGTCGGGCGCCGGCCGCGCACCGTCTACACCATCACCGCCGAGGGGCGTCGCGCGCTGGCTCGCTGGCTGCGCGAACCGGGCACTGGGCCGGTGCTGGAGTGCGAACAGCTGCTGAAGGTGTTCTTCGCCGACTCCGGCACCAGCGCCGACACTCTGGCCACCCTCCGCGCGGCCCGGGCCTGGGCCGAAGAGCGCAATCAGGAGAACTTGGCCGCCGCGCGCGCCTATCTCGCCGGCCAAGCCCCGTTCCAGGAACGGGCCGCCCAGACCGTACTCGTCGGCCGCTTCCTCACCGACTACTACCGGCTCGTCGCCACGTGGGCCGAGTGGGCCACCGTGATCATCCAGCAGTGGCCTGACAGCCCCGGGGACGCTGCCGCCGACCCCAGCGAGATGGCCGAGACGGTTCGGCGGGCAAGCTGGAGCACCGCAGTCAACGACTGATCACGGGATCGGGGTCGTCTCCTTTCTCCGGTGGGTGCCCGCCTCGTAGTGGTCTGCCGGGATGCCGGCCAGGTCGTCGACGTGGAAGAGCCGGGCGATCGGCACGTCCGTGCTGCTGTGGGCGACGATCGAGGCCGCGATGCAGACCGCGATCAGGGTGTATGCCTCCCGGCCGTGCGGGATGTCTGACTGCAACACCAGCAGGCCGTACACCACCGACGCGAAGCCCTTCGGGCCGAACCAGGCCGCGACGAGTTTCTCGCGGCGGTCGAACCGCGTTCCGATGAGCGAGATCAGCAGCGATGCCGGGCGGATGAGCACGATCGCAAGGACCACGGCGCCGTACCCGCCGAAAGACAGGTCACCGAACAGCTGCGGGGTCAGCAGCGCGCCGAAGACCAGCAGGGCCGCGAACTTGGCCAGCTCGGCCAGCGCCTCACCCAGCGGCTCGAACGCCCCCTTCGCCTCCGGAGAGGCCGCGGTGAGGACCGCGCCCGCGGAGAAGGCCGCGAGGTAGAGGTTGGCGTGGGTGAGTTGGCACAGCCCATACAGGATGATCCCGATGGCCAGCGGCAGCAGCTTCGGCTCCGCGCCGAGCAGCCGGAACCGCACGAGGCCCATGACGAACAGAGGCAGCACGATGCCGAGGGCGAGCCCACCTCCCAGCTCCAGGGCGATCTTCCCGAGCGACGCGTGCGCCGGGCCCGCCGTGGGGCCGGCCGCGGCGATGAGGATCAGGACGATCGGCAGGGCGAGGCCGTCGTTGATGCCGCTTTCCACATTCAGCAATTGCCGCAGTTTGGCGGGGACTTCCTTGCGGCCGACGATCGCGGAGGCGAACACCGGGTCGGTGGGCGCGAGTACCGCGCCGACCAGGAACGACGTATCCAGTCCCACTAGATAGTGCGTGATCAGGGCCATGCCAGCGAAGGCGAGCGGCATGCCGAGGCCCAAGGCCCGGGCCGGGCTGCGGGTGGCTCCGATCCCACCGCGCCAAACAGCTCCTGCGAAGCGACATCGACCGCTGGACTGTCGGGCGTTCCCCGGCCCGCGCGGCTGAACCGGACCCACTGCGGCCCGGGCTTCTTCGGCGAGAAGCGGTTCGAGAAGCGGCTTCAGGACGCGAGGAGGACCCCGGTCGTCGATACGCCAGGGGGGCCTGCTGCGCGGGGTGCGAGGCCAGTCAGTGGCTGGCTGCGAGTTCGCCGCTGAGTTTGCCGTGGAGGTGGGCGCTGGGGTCGTTGAGGCCGGTGATCTCAACGGTCATTCCCAGGGCGCCGCACAAGCCGCAGGACTCGCCGGCAATACCCGCTTCACCACCGGGGACGCCGAACGACTCCCGTACCCGGACGGAACCTTCGACGCGTTGGTGTGCGAGTGCGCCCTGTGCACCTTCCCCGACAACGCCCAAGCCGCCGCAGAGTTCGCCCAGTCTCCGCTCAAGCGCCCCCGGTGCGGGGCGCGGCCTCGCGCAGACGCAGTGCCTGGGCGTCGTAATCCTGGAGGACCTGTCGAAGCTGTTCCAGCGCCTCCTCGGGAATGTCGGAGGGAGCGGACTCGGCCACGAATCGGGCGGCAGCCACCAGGGCAGCGAACTCGAAGGCGTGAGCGGTCGCGCGCAGGACGCCCGGCCGGGCCCACTCGAGCTGCATGGTTATCCCTTCGATGCCAGGTAGTCCTTGATCTGCCCGAGTTCCTGCTCGAAGTCGTCGTAATCCTCACGGATACCGTTGAGGTACGCGCTCCAGCCGAGGCTGTTCTTCGCGTAGTGGACGGCTTCCTGAATCTCCTCGTCGGTGGCCCCGAACAGCTTCGCGGCCTCGGTGTGGAAGAGCGTGCAGTAACGGCACTTCGTCTCCGAGTGCAACGCGATCCCGATCAGCTCTTTGTACTTGTTGGGGATGAGCGTCTGACCGAGCTCGATCTTCTTGAAGATCTCCCACTCGTAGTCCAGCAGGTCATCGGGGATCCGTGAGAAGAAATGGGGCACCAGCCCCAGCGTCTCCTTGATGTCCGCCTCGACCTCGCTCCGGCTCCGTCCCGCCATGGCGACCACTCCTCTCAACGCAGCGAAACCGACACCCTCCTTCCACGTTAGAGCGGGCCGACGGCCACTGCGACCGCTGCCGCGACTGCCTCCTCCGGCTCATTTGGGTGGCAGGCTTGCCGCGAAGGCGTGTCCCGCCTCGATCCAAGCGTCGAGAGCTCGTCCTGGGACAGTGCGGAGGGTGCGACGACGACCACCCGCGCATCGGACGGCCCGTGAAGTCGAAGGCCCTCGTCCCGGGCCGGTCCAGAGCGGCGTCGGTGGCGTCGGGGCCGACGGACCATCAGCTCGTCTCCGATCACGCCGAAGGCATGTTGCCCTCGTGCAGGAACGCCAGGCCCCTCCGACGGCAGCGGGATCACTCGCTCCACGCTGTGGGCGCAGCGGATTTCCCTTCCAACGCGCAGAGAGCGATGCGACGACGTCGGCGATGTTTAGCCGGCCTGTCCACCGCTGGCCCTCGACACAGGTGTGACCCCTGGTTCGCGTTCAGGAATAAAGTGACCGGCCTGCCCACAGCGGGCTGACCCCAGCGCGGGACCCGGGTTCCAGCACGCCCGCGTGAGTCGGGCTGATCAAGCGGCTGCCGCGTAGCTCCCACAGCCTGCCAGCGTCTACCGGACCCAGGCAACTTCGAGCCGAATGAGCTGAGATCCTCGAAATCATGAACACACCACCGGATGGATTGCCCGCCTATCGAGTCCTGACCGGCCCCGACGACGAGATGTTCTGCCGACGTGTGAGCGAGGCGATCGCCCTTGGTTACCAGCTGCACGAAGGCCCCGCCGTCACGTTCGACGGTGAGCACGTGATCGTCGCCCAGGCACTGCTTTGGCGGGCGACGTAACGGCGTTGGGCACGAATGAAGTTGGGGCGTATTTGCCAGGCGAGCGCATCAGCGCAGCGAGGGTGTAGAGGCCCCCCGAGCGGAGGCCCCGCCGGCTGCGTCCAGCGCAGCTGACCGGAGGTACCGTCACTGCTGGAGAGAGTGGTACCACGCAAGGCGGCCGCAACAGCGGCAGCCAGCGTGCAGCCGTCGGCGGACCACGTCGTGGCTCGGCCCACCTGGCTTCGGGCGCTCGCCCTTACCGGCTCGCTTCGACCCGCCTCGTACACCTTTGGCACGAAGATGCCCTTGCCGCATGGAAGTGATCCTTCGTCGGGACGCAAGGATCGATCTTCGCCAGTTCCGGCGACCTCGAGCGTCAAGTCGTTGTAGTTCCCCGGGGACGACGTCCTGGGGGCGCAGGTGGCAGGGGCGCGCACGGCGTAGGCCGTCCCGGTCCGGCCGCCGGTTCTCCGTCACCGAAGTGGCACTGCGCCGTCCTGTCGCTCACACCTGGGCGTCGTGACCGGGGGCATCGCGCATCAGGAGGTTGAGGACGGAGTCGGAGTAGTGGGCCAGCTGATCGGCGTTGCGCGGGGGCAGCACGCCTGGCAGCCGGGTTGCCAAGTGGTCGAGGCCGACGTATGCCGTGTAACCCAGCGTGGCGCGCTGGACCGCCACGTCCGGCGGAAAGCCGATCTCCTCGAAGAGGGCGACGGTGTAGTCCATTCGGCGTTGCACCACTCGGCGCACTACGGGTGCGACGAGCCTGTGGTCAGCCGCGGCGAGCACGTTGACAGCTACGGCGTTCTGTCCCGCAGGCCCGATGAGGCGCGTGAAGAGTATGCGCAGTCGGACCACCGGATCCGGCTCGGCGGCGAGCATCGCGATGTATGTCTCGGTGAACTTCTCCTCCCAGAGCGAAAGCGCAGCCCCCATGAGTGCGTCCCGGTTGGAGAAATGCCAGTAGAAGCTGCCCTCGGTGGTGCCGAGCCGTGCGGCCAGCGGTTCGACGGCCACGGCGGCGAGGCCACCTTCGCCGATTGCGATGAGGGCAGCATCCGCCCAGTCGTCTGCGGTCAGCCGCCGTCGCCCTTGCTCCAATGTCCATACGGTAGCGTACGGTCCTCCATACGCCCCCGTATGGAGAAGCGTGCAAGGAGACAACGTGCAGAACATCCAGCGCCGCACGATTGACGCACCCGCCGTAAACGTCGGCGCCCTCCTGGACCTGCTGAGCACGCCGCAGGACCGGATATGGCCCGTCCCTGCCTGGTCGCCCCTGCAGCTCGACGCCGACCTCGCCGTCGGTTCGCGCGGCGGACACGGCAGGATCGGGTATTCGGTGAGCGAGTACGAGCCCGGGAGGCGAGTGCGGTTCACCTTCGCCCCCGGTCTCGGTCTCAGCGGCTACCACGAGTTTGCTGTCATCCCCGACGGCCCGGATCGCTGCCAGGTCGTCCACACCGCCACCGGGCTTGTCGAGGGCCGGATGCGCCTGTTGTGGCCGCTGGTGATCCGCTGGCTGCACGAGGCGCTACTCCACGACATGTTCGACAGCATCCAGCGGGAGGCCACCGGCCAGCTGCCCCGCCCCGCCCGCTGGTCGCCGTGGGTACGCCTGCTACGCCTCCGGTTCGCCCCACGACCGTAATCGCATCGGGCCCCCGAACTCCTCACCCCGGCCCCCCAGCGAAGCAACGTTGAGCGCATCGCCCGTCATGAGCGACGACGGCACGGGCGGGTTCCTCCACGCCCTTCATTGTGTGAAGCCGCTGACTACTTGGTTCGCAGCATCAGGGCGAGGCGGGTGTGGTCGCCAGCAGCTGTCGCCTTGGCGCAGAGCTCGCCCATCTGCGGCACGTCGTGGTCGACTCCCCGGGGCCCTCGCAGCCGGACCGCGCCCTCCGGGAAGTCGGCCTTCACCTCGAGCCAGAGTTGGCCCGGTTCGCCGCCCAACGGCGCAGCCAGGCCGCGCTGTTGTGGACGTTGACCCGAGTGGAGCGAGCGCCAGCGGCGATCAACGCGATCTGGCTCAGTGATCTGGGCAGCAGGCGGATCCGGACGATGAAGGCCATGTGGAGGGTTATGAGCACAGTGTTCAGTCCTGACAAGCGACAAGCCCCGCACTCCGGTCCGGAGGAGTGCGGGGCCCGTCGCGTTAGAGCGGCTACGCCATGCTCCGCCTCAGCTACTGATTCCCAATGTGGTTGTCAACGCCTGACTTGTGACTGGCTGTAGCCACCTCAGCCAAGGCTGGCAGCGCGAAGTGGCGGGCCGCTCTCGAAGGGGCGACCGTCGCGTAGGAGTGCCCACAGGACGTTCAGGCGGCGTCGCGCGAGGGCGATGACGGCTTGCTTATGGGTCTTCTTCTCGGCCCTCTTGCGTTCGTAGAACGCCCTGGAGACTGGGCAGCATCGGGCGGCGACCTGGGCGGACATGTAGAAAACCCGCATCAGGCGACGGCAGTAGCGACGAGGTCGCCGCATATTGCCTCTGATCCGTCCCCAGTCCTTCGGAACGGGCGCCAGGCCGGCGACACCGGCAAGGCGATCGGCGGTGCCGAAGACGCTCATGTCGCCGCCGGTATGGGCTATGAACTCGGCGGCCAGGACGGGGCCGATGCCGGGCATGCTCAGGATGACCTCGGCGTACGGGTGGTCGCGAAACCGGCCCTCGATCAGGGCGTCGGTCTCGGCGATCTCCTCATCGAGGGCCATCACCTCCCTCGCCAGCCTGGCCACGACGGCCGCGGCCAGCTTCTCTCCGGGAACGGCGGTGTGCTGGGCCTCGGCGGCTTCGACGGCGGTGGCCGCGACGAGCCTGTAGTTGCGGACCTTGCGGTTCTTCAACCAGACGGCCAGGCGGTTCCTGCCGATCCGACGCAGGGCGGCCGGCGTCTGGTAGCCGGTCAGCAGGAGCAAGGACGCCTTCGAAGTGCTGTAGTCGAAGGCCCGATCCAGGGCCGGGAAGTACCCCAGCATCTGGGCCCGCATCCGGTTGATCGCCCTCGTGCGGTCCGCGGCCAGGTCCAGGCGGCGAGAGGTGAGGATGCGCAGGTCGACGGCGATATCGTCGCCATGGTGCATCGCTTGGAGGTCGCGGCGCATGCGGGCTTGGTCCGCGATGATGAAAGCGTCCTTCGCGTCGCTCTTCCCGTCACCCCGGTAGGAGCCGGAGGCGTGGTGGACGGTGCGGCCGGGGATGTAGAGGACCTGCTGCCCGTTGTCGGTCAGAAGGGCGATCATCAGTGCGGCCCCGCCGGCATTGAGGTCGATCGCCCAGGTCACCGGCTCTCCTTCGCTCAGAGCGAGGACATCCGCAATCAGTTCCAGCAACGCGGTCTCGTCGTTGGCCACCCGCCGTGACAGCCTGCGCTTGCCCTCCGCGTCGATCACCACGCAGTGATGCTCAGCCTTGCCCGCATCCGTACCGGCCCATAGTTCGGGCACGACCACCTCCGGAGTCGTTCCTGTTCGAGTCCCAGCAGACGACCTCGCCAGCGTGTCCTTACCAAGCGATCTTGCCGCGCGCATCCCAATCAGTGGCCGAGTCGTCGCGGGGCACCGGGCGGCCAATCAGTAGAAGCCACTCCTGCGGCATGAGGTTGACAGCCACACCCGGTGCCCCTGGGCCTCCCGATCCTACGAGTGACCGGAATCAACCCACCAACAACGTAAGGAGGTTTTCGGTTCGGGGTGGCGTCATGGCGGGCCGGGATGAGTCCGGTCTCGGCGATGAAGCCGTCAAGTAGGTCGGCCTGGTACTGCATGCGTTTGAGTCGGGTGCGGGACAGTGCGGCGAGTTCGTCGATGCTGCACGGGGCAAGGTTGTTGCCCAGGTGTTCTTCAGGTGTGCCCACACACCCTCGGCGGGTTCAGGTCGCGCGCACGAAGGGAAACGGAGACTGTCAGCCGGCTGCGGGCCGCGATCAGCTCGCGCATCGCAGCATCAGCTTGGGCGGAGTCGCATTCCCTGCCCGCATGGTGACACAGGAAGCCTGCCCCGGTTTCATGATCTCCCGTGGGCCCACGACTTCGATGGCCAAGCGTCCCGTCCCGCGGTCGTCAGCCTCATCCACCCTCGCATCCGCGCGCCGGATTGGTGACGCCAGGTCGCCAACGGAGTGGCAGTGATGAGTGGGGGCTTCCGGACGGATAGGAATCAATATCGCCAGTGTCGACTGCGGAGGGCTGTGCGTCGTGTGGGTTCCGTGTGCCGATGACGATGCCGCCGAAGCTGCCCATCGCCGCAGCCGTCGTCAACAGCCCGCCGGTGCCGCCAGGTCGGTTCGTTTCGCGATTCTGACGCTTGCCGTGGCCACGGTCGGCGCGTGCGGCGGTCCGGGAGTGCGCGCTGATGCTGCCTCCGGGCAGGCTGAGGTGTTCGAGCGTGCGGTACACGCCGGGGACAACACCGCGGCATGCGAACTGCTGGCGCCCGGGACGAGAAGCGAGGGAGAGGAGTCCGGGCAGAAGCCGTGCGCCGTCGCCTTGGGCGAGGAGCAGCTCCCGTCGGGGGGTGCGGTTCGGGCGGTGGAGGTGTACGGCCAGCAGGCCATGGTCACCCTGGAGCGGGACACGCTCTTCCTGTCGCAGTTCCCCGGCGGCTGGCGGGTGGTGGCCGCAGGCTGCCGGCCCGAGGCCGGCAAGCCATATCAGTGCCAGGTCAAGGGAAGCTGATGAGAATCCTGTTCGTGCTCTGTCTGGTCACCGTCGTCGGCGGCCTCGCCTACTCCATTACCCTCGGGCTGCTGCACCGATGAGCCACTCGGCAGGAGGGCAGTCCATGCGCCGGCTCATCCGGGACAACTCCCTGACCCTGGTCTTCGCCGTCGGCTTCCTCGTCATCCTGCTCGGCCAGGCCGTGGCTGGCCGTGCCGAATTCAACGAGCAGGGTCTCCGCCAGCTCCAGGCTCCTATCGGCTGGCCCGAATACCTGATCTCCGCCGATTTCTGGAGCCGCTCCCTGCAGAACTGGCAGTCCGAACTCCTGGCCGTGGCCTCCATGGCCATCCTGTCGGTTTACCTCCGGCAGCGAGGCTCGTCGGAATCCAAGCCCGTCGGCACCCCGCACACCGCGACCGGCATCGAAAGCTGACCCCGGGGCGTCTGGGCGAGAAGAGGGCGACTTCCACCGCGTACGCCAGCATCGAACGCTCTCCCGATGGGTGAGCGCTTGTTTGCCGTGACACGCCGGGAAGCCGCCCGATGCGCGCTCACCCGCGTCCGCCATAGGCAGCATCCCCGGGCGGCGGGAAACACGGCTTGGCGGTGCGTAGTCTCCAGGGCGATGGTGGAGGTAGGGCATCCGCCAGGGGTTCGCTCGTGCACCAGCGGATGGTTCCCCAGTCGGTCGCGGCCTGTCCGCTCGCAGCGTGCACTGGCGGTGGCCCCATGCGAGGCTGCAGCAGCCCGGCCGTGATCCTTGCCTGGCCTAGATGGTCTCAACCATGCACGCTCGGCAAGTGAGCGGCGCGGCACCGAAGGATGGGACGGAGTCTTGGGCAGTGTGGACTCGGGGGACGTCGGTCGTGGGCTCGACCGGGTGGAGCTGCTCGCGCGGCAGTTGCACGATGCTCTGGCAGCCGCGGGGCACACGGTTGCGGTCGCCGAGTCGCTCACCGCCGGCCGGCTGGGAGCCGCGCTCGCGGACGCACCGGGAGCCTCACAGACGTTCCGTGGTGGGGTGATTGCCTACCAGACCGAGGTCAAGGCGTCCGTGCTCGGTGTGGACCCCCGCTTGCTGAACACTGAAGGGGCCGTTCACCCTGACGTGGCGGCGCAGATGGCCGAGGGCGTCCGGCGGCTCATGGACGCCTCGTACGGTTTGGCCACCACCGGAGTCGCCGGACCCGACACCCAGGACGGCAAACGGATCGGAACCCTCTTCGTCGCTCTCGGCGGGTCACACGGCACGGTCGTAGCCGAGCCGACGCATGCAGACGAAGCCATGGACCGAGAGGCGATCCAGCAGGCGGCGGTGGTCGCGGCACTGGAACTGCTTCGCGATCACCTTCGCCCGCAGCAGGAAGGGCGATAGGGACCACGAGTATGCACCGCCGGCTCGGGTAGCCGACTGGTGCCGGGGAGAAACCTCTGCGGAAGGCGGTTGACATGACCGGCAACGCATCACACGGCATGGAAGAAGCCAGCGGGCTCCGAATCGTCGTCACCGGCGCGACAGGCAATGCCGGGACGAGCGTGCGGGAGTCCGCATCGCAGCAGCGCCGGATCTTCGCGGGTCGGTTGCTGCCCGCCCAGCTGATCCGGCCGTCTCTTGTCCCCGCCGTCCCCGACCTACCGGGACTGACCTTCCAGGCCTTGCGCACCGACGACGCCGCGGCGGCCTATCGCGAGGCCGTCGACCGCCCGGTCCGCGGTGCGTTCAACCTTGCGGCGGACCCGCCGCTGGACGCGACCAAGCTCGCCGGAATACTCGAAGCGCGCCCCCTGCGGATGCCACTGCCACCCGTACGGGCCGCACTCGCCGCGGCGTGGCGGCTGCGGCTGGTGCCCGCGTCGCCGGATCTCTTCGACGCCGTGCTGCGCCTGCCGCTGATGGACAGTTCCCGCGCCCGTGCCGAACTCGACTGGGAACCGCGCCGCACGGCCGTGGAGGCGGTCCAGGAGTTCCTGGACGGGCTCCACGCCCAGGCGGGCATGGTCACGGCACCGCTCGCGTCCCGATCCGATCGAGAAGCTGCCTGAAGACTCACGGGCGCATGCCCGGAGAACGCTCTGCCGTCGTGAGACGAATGCCGGATGTGTCACGTTCTCCTCCGGGGGCAGGCGCTCGTGGGCGGGATGGAGCAGCGGACAGGCTCCCACGGTCAAGGCGAAGGGATGAACGTGCTCACTAGCAGCCAAACGCTTCTCGCAGCGCCCAATCCGGTCCTGGGCGGCGTCGGGCCCCTGATCGCCGGCATCGTCATCGTGGCGGTACTCGTCGGTGTGGTTCCGTGGGCCATCAGACGCCGCAGGACACTGCCACCGCGGCCGCGGCCCGACGAACAGCCGACCGCACCGGCGCACCGTACACACTTGAGCACAACCGCGAGCCGGACGGTGCCTCGTTTCCTGACGACGGCTCCCGTCTGACGCCGCGCGAGCTCAAGTCACACAGCAGTCGACCTGGATCCGAGCAACGGCGCGAGCACGAGCAGGACAGCGGCGGCTTCGGTAGCGGATCGCTCGGCGGCTGACCACCGTGCGGAGGGAACCATGCGAGCACTGACGTGGCACGGCAAGCGAGACGTCCGGGTCGAAACCGTGCGACCCGATCCTGAAAGAACCTTCGGACGTGATCGTCAGAATCACATCCACCGGAATCTGTGGATCTACTGGCGAAGCAATTCGGCCAAGGGCCGGCACGCCGATGAGGCTCGATGTCGGCGCCACACTGTTGTGGGACATGCTCGGTTGTGACGGTCTTTCCCAACTCGCGAGTAGACGGCCGAGGACGGAAGCTCACATCGGGAAGATAGCTACTCCCAGCAAAGCCCAGCCCTTCGATGGGACGGGCGGCTGGAGCGCGAAGGAGCACGTCATGCCTGCAGGATCCAGCCCCAAGCGGGAACGCCAGTACGAGCACATCAAAGAGAGTGCTCAGAAGCGCGGCACCTCCACATCCCGCGCCAAGGAAATCGCCGCACGAACAGTCAACAAGGAACGGGCACGCTCAGGCGAATCCAGGACCGCCAGCAAGACCTCCACCCAGGACCCCAAGTCCGCCTCCCAGCGCGGCGGCGAGCGTTCCCACCGTGGTGCGCAGGGACCCACGAAGGACCAGCTGTATGAGGAGGCAAAGAAAAAGAATATCGACGGTCGCTCCTCGATGAACAAGGACGAATTGCGCCGCGCCCTCGGCCGCTGATACGCCACTGGCGTCAGGACAGCCTCCGAGCGAACCGCGTTCAGCAACCGGAACAGCGCCGCCGTCCCCTTCGGCGTGGGCTGCCCGGACCGTCGGCCGTTCGGGCATCTGGGCGCGTGGGAGGGCATCGTGATCACGCGGGCGAGGCCGGGAACAGGAGTCGTCGCAGGGGCGACGCGTGGCGGGCGGGCCTGGCGATCGTCTGGTGGTGATCCAGCCGCGGTGCAATCCTGGACACACGGCCCACCGCACAGGGTGAGTACGAAGATCGGCGGGTGATGGCATGCCCGAGCTGCCCGATGTCGAGGGGTTCCGGGCGGTCCTCGCCTCCTGTGCGCAGGGCAAGCGGATCAAGCGGGTCGAGGTGCATGACGCGGGCGTCCTGCACGGGGTGAGCGCGGAGCGGTTGAGCCGCGATCTGGAAGGCCACCGGTTCACCGCACCGGAGCGGCACGGCAAGTGGCTGCTCGCCCGCACCAACGGGCCCACGGTGTTGCTGCACTTCGGCATGACTGGAGAACTGGTCTGCTGCCGCGAGGCGGACCCGCCCGATCCGCACGACCGCGTCGTGTTCACCATCGGCCGGGACCAGCTGCGCTACCGCGACCAGCGCAAGCTGCAAGGCCTCTGGCTTGCCGACGACGCCGACGTGGCGCGCATTCTGGACGACCAGGGCGTTGACGCGATGTCGGTGAAACGGGCCGAGTTCGACGAGCTGTTGTCCCGGCGGCGCAGCCGCATCAAGTCGGCCCTGACCAATCAGTCGGTGCTCGCCGGGCTCGGCAATCTGCTCGCCGACGAGATCCTGTGGCGCGCCCGCCTGCATCCGGCGCGCCGGGCCGACCAGCTGACCGACGACGAGCGCCACCGGCTGTACACCGAGATGCGCCGCACCCTGCGCTCTTCGGTGCGCGCCGGCCGCGTACCCACCCGGAAGTCCTGGCTCACCGGCCGCCGCGACGACGCCGACCCGGCCTGCCCGCGTTGCGACGGGCCGCTGAGCCGCACGCGGATCGGCGGGCGCGGCACTGTGTGGTGTCCCCGCTGCCAGCCGGACAGCCCATGACCCCGGTACGACGCCCGTGAGCGAGCTACCGGGCGCCCGTTCTCGACGACAAAGGGCTGCAGGCGGAGCAGATCTACCGGAGATAGGCCTTCCGCTCCACGAGCAACCAGCCGCCCGGACACGGGCCTGGAAGTGGTAACTCAACGGCCGCGTTCCAGCCTCACCAGCACAGCAACTGCTGGGCGAGTTCCCATTCGCCGAGGCCCGCTCTGTCAGATCGCCCTTCGGATAGACGGCGGGATGCCGGGCGATGCGTGCCCGTGATCAATAGCCCGACCTGGGCGATGCGCGGTGTCACGAGGTGGCGGAGCCGTTGGTGAGAAGGCGGTCCTTGGCCAGTCTCCGCAGCGGCATCCCGTACGCATCGCCGACAGCCGACCGGCCTCCGGGCCTCGGAGAGCCCCGCGCCGGCTTTCCGGCCTCGGCTGCACTGAGCACCACCGATCGCGATGCGCACGAAGCGGCTGTAGGAGAGCTGCGGGTGGTGATCCTGGTGCGGGGGTAAACCAGAGAGGGAGGAGCCAGAACAAGGAGGGGCATGGACATCACGTTGCCGGATGCAGGGGGAGCCGGGTTTCAGGATCGTCGGGCGGGGGCCACGGCGGTGCCGGGCGATGTCTTCGAGGGCATCACGGCAGCCGCCATTGCGGTGAACGACGAAGGGATCATCGTCGCGGCCAACGGGCCGTCCGAGAAGCTGTTCCACCGGTCCGCGGACGAACTGGTCGGCCAGGACGCTCATGACCTGCTGCACCGCGACAGACGGGGGCACCCATTGCCCCGCAGCCGCTGCGGGCTGCGTATGGCCCTCCTCACGCACAGCACCAGGCACTGCGACCTTGACTGGTTCACCTGCGGGGACGGCACGGTGCTCGGCCTGGCCTGGCTCATCACGCCCTACGGTCTCGACGCCGGAGCATCGGGCGCGCTGGTACTGCTCTATCAGCCACAGGATGTGCCAGAAGCCCACCAGGACAAAACCGAGGAGTCCGAGAGGCTGACGGAACTGGACCGCCTTGCACTGCTCGCCGAGACGACTACACAGCTCACCACCACGCTGAACGTGGACGAGGCGCTGCACCGCCTGGCTGCACTGACGGTGCCCCGGCTCGCGGACTGGGCGGTCGTCGACCTGATCACCGAGGTGGACGAGGTCAGACGTACGCTGGTCATGCAGCACGCGGATGGGCTCCTGGTCGAGCGCCCGGACCTGCAAGGGCCCATGCCTCCGGTGCCGCAAGAATCACCGATGCCTCTGTCACGGGCCTTGCGCGGCGCCGCCTCGACCATCGCCAGCCCATCCACGTACCAAGGGCCACCGGATTCCGGCATCGCCGTCGAGCAGCAACGGCTCTTCACGGAGACCGGCATGCACTCGGCCGCCATTGCCCCGATCCGTGGAATGCGCGAAGTGCTCGGCGCACTGACCCTCGGCCGGTCGAACCGCCGTGAATCTTTCACCGCCTCGGATCTCCCGCTCCTCGAGGACCTCACCCGGCGGGCGGGCCTGGCGCTGGAGAACGCACGCCTCTACCAGAGGCAACGCAAGGTTGCCGAGACCATGCAGCGGCACTTGCTGCCCCAGATGCCGATCGTGCCGGGGCTGCAGATGACAGCTCGGTACGTGCCCGCTCCGCATGCCTCCCAGGTCGGCGGGGACTGGTACGACGCCTTCTCGCTGACCGACGGCGCGACCGCTCTGGCGATCGGCGACGTCGTCGGCCACGACCTCGATGCCGCAGGCGGAATGGCCCAGATCCGCAACATGCTGCGCGCCTTTGTCTGGACGCATCCTGGCTCGCCCAGCACAGCGGTCACACACCTCGACCAAGCCGTCATGCACATCGTCCAGGAGCCGATGGCCACCATGATCCTGGCTCGGCTCACTATGGGTGACGACGGATTCTGGAAGCTGCACTGGACCAACGCAGGTCATCCGCCACCACTACTGATCACCCACGACGGCCAAACACGATTCCTGACCGGTGGGCACGGCATGCTGCTCGGCACCGGTGGCCCGAGTCCCCGAACGGATGCCGTCCTCACTCTGCCGCCCCGGTCCACCCTCGTGCTCTACACCGACGGACTCATCGAATCCCGCCGCCACACCCTCGACGACGGCATGGACAGACTCCGCAGACACGCGGCTTCCCTGGCCCACCGTCCGCTGGACTCCTTCAGCGACTCCCTGCTGGCTCAAGCCCGTCCGGACGACAACGACGACGACGTCGCCTTCCTTGCCCTGCGCATACCTACCGCCGGCCGAACGAATTGACTCTCGCGGGTGCTCTCACCGTCCGGAATGGCCGGTTTCCGGATCCTGCGGGTCGACCCCTGTGAGGGCCGAGGAATCCTTGGACCCGCTGGGGCGCTGGGAGCGACCGCGGCGGCCTGTGTCATGCATTCCCTTCTCCTGGGACTTCCCGCCGCGGTTCTCGCCGCTGCGGGACTCGCTCTTCACCGGAGTGCCGGAGAGAGAGGCCTCCTTGTCCTCCTGAGAAGGCCGGGCTGACCTCACGGGGCCAGGTGCATGATCATCTGGATGGAAGGACCGGTGAGCACTGGGGTTGTCCTGGTTGGCATCATCAACGTCTTCGGACCATCCGTGCTGGTCACGTCCCTTGTGACGGCTGGGCCCCTCACCGTGTGACGGGTGCCTCTTCGCCATGACGGCTCACCTCTCCTAAATAACGGCTCACCCTCTCCTAAATATTCGGACAAGTGATGTTCTGCCCGGCTGTGCACGCTTCACTCGGGCGTTTCACCGGGGGGTCAGGTCCGGGGGGCCGGGTAGCCGCCTATAGACCGCCGGTGCACACACGGCGACCCTGCCACGGCTCCCGCTTCGACGTGAACGGGGCCATCCTCCAAGGGCCGGCGGTCCACCCCCTGGAGTCAACGACCAGGAAGGCAAGTGAGGATGACGAAGCGCAAAGCATGGTTGGACCACTCGGAGGTCCCGGTGCTGCAGGCCCTGGAAGATTTCCGCAACAGGGGAGACGTGGTGTATGGGCCGCCGGGGCACAAACAGGGCCGGGGCGTCGACCCCCGCGTCCTCGACGTGCTCGGAGCGGACCTCTTCCGGGCCGACGTCCTCATGCTCAACGGACTCGACGACCGGCGCCTGTCCCATTGCGTGCTCGAACGGGCAGAGGAACTGATGGCAGATGCAGTCCACGCCGAACACGCCTTCTTCTCCACCTGTGGCAGTTCCCTGTCGGTCAAGACAGCGATGATCACGGTCGCAGGCCCCGGCGAGAAACTGCTGGTCTCCCGCAACACCCACAAATCCGTCGTCGCCGCCCTGATCATCAGCGGCATCCACCCCGTCTGGGTCCACCCGCGCTTCGACGCCGAGCGTCACCTCGCGCACCCTCCGGAGCCCGAGAACGTACGGCGGGCGCTGGAGGAACATCCGGACGCCAAAGGAATGTTGCTGATCACTCCTACCGACTGGGGCACCTGCGCCGACATACGAGGCGTTGCCCAGGTAATGCACGAACGGGATCTTCCGCTCATCGTCGACGAGGCGTGGGGAGCCCATCTGCCGTTCCATGACCAGTTGCCCGCCTGGGGAATGGATGCGGACGCCGATCTGGTCGTCACCAGCGTGCACAAGATGGGCGCAGCCGTGGAGCAGAGTTCCGTATTCCACCTCCAAGGCGCCAGAATCCCTCCGACGGTTCTCAAACAGCGCGAGGACCTACTGGGCACCACCAGTTCGTCGTCCCTCGTATACGCCTCGCTCGACGGCTGGCGCCGCCAGATGGTCGAGCGTGGACAGGCACTGCTGGATTCGGCGATCCGTCGCGCCGAACGCATCCGGAAGGAGATCGCGGCGCTCCCCGACCTCGCTCTGCTGGACGAGGAAGTCGTCGGCCCTGGCAAGGCCGCCGACCTCGATCCACTGCGCATCACGGCGGACGTACGACGACTGGGCATCACCGGCATGCAGGCCGCCGAATGGATGCGCACAGCCTGCCGCGTCGACGTCGGAGCCTCTGACACCCTCAGGGTGAATGCCCAGATCACCCACGCGGACGACGACGCGACCGAACGCTTGCTGACCGACGCCTTCCGCCGCCTCGCGGTAGCCGCCTCCACACTGCGGCCCCGACCAACGGTCGAGCTGCCACCTCCGAGAACACTCGAGCTGGAACAGGCCGTCCCGCCGCGCGTCGCATTCTTTGCCGACGCCGAGCAGATCCCGGCATCAGAGGCTGTGGGCCGCATCGCCGCGGAAATGGCCAGCCCCTATCCGCCGGGGGTCCCGGTTATCGCGCCCGGCGAAGTCATCGGCCGCGAAGCCATCGACTATCTGCGAAGTGGCGCCCGGGCAGGAATGCTTGTCCCGGACGCCGCCGACCCGACGATGGAGACGATTCGGGTGATGGTCCGCTGAGGCGACCGCACGCTCACGGCGCAGCGCGTAGCTACGCACACGACCACATTGGATCCAGCACTTCAGGAGTTGCCGTGGCTGCGCAGGAACGCCAGGTGCAGAACCCTGTCACGGCCCACCCCCGGCCCGACTTCCGGACCAGGAACAGTCCCATCCGGGGTGGACCGGGCCGATGGACCCACCGCCCGATCACGGTGAGTCCACCTACGAGGGGCACGGCCTGCTGAAGGACCGGGTCGCGATGATCACCGGCGGGGACTCGGGCATCGGCCGGGCCTTGGCCTTGGCCTTCGCACGCGAGGGCGCCGACGTGATGTTCACGCACCTGGCGGATGAGGCTGAAGACGCCCAGGAGACCTCCCGGCTGGTGCAGGAAGCGGGACGAAAAGCCGTCGCCGTGCCGTGCGACATCCGCGAGGAGCGGGAATGCAGGGCGCTGATCGCCCTCTTCGTATCGTGCGCGCACGAGTTCCTCAGCGGACCACGATCACGGAATCCGGCCCCTGGTGCCCTTGGCCCGCGTCGGCGGGGCTACTGGTCAGCGCAACGTTGCAGACGTATGAGTCGGCAAGGTCACTCGCCGAGACGGGTACGCAGCAGATGCTTGCCCAGTTCGGCGCCCTTGCGGCTGTCGGCTTGGGCTTTGCGGAAGAGGTCTGCAACCTCGCTGTCGCCGTCGCGCTCGGCGTCTTGGATGTATGTCTCCATGCGCAGGGCGTTACTCAGGCACGCCTCCACGCACCAGACCAGGTTGTAGTTCTTGTCCTTGGTGCCGGTGATACCCACGCAGCTGAGGCCGCGTCCAGCACCTGCAGGGCCGTTTCCAGATCGGGCCGTTACATGACGCTCAGTACGCCCACTGCGGTCGCGATCCCCAACGCGACAGGCGAGGAGCCGTTCCCGTTGCGGCTTGCGGAGCCGCAGCCGCGGCTAGCTGCCCAGGACCGCCGCACAAACAGGCTCGTATCGGGCTGACCTTGTCCGCTGGCTTGTCCCCTGGGGCGCCATGGGCCGTCAAAAGCCACCGCGAGGCCACCAGACCCAAGCGAGCAGCACGACAAAGCCGCAGGTCAGAACGTTTCTTCTGACCTGCGATGTGGTGGGGCGGGTGGGACTCGAACCCACGGCCGACGGATTATGAGTCCTTTGGGGATCTTGGCGGCCCTTGTCGATCTACGCCGATCTACGACGTTTTTGCTGGTCAGAGTGGGCGAGCTGCGTCGGCGTCACTTCGTCTTTGTCAGTCTGTTCCTGTCCTTGTGTCCTGACCGCGTCCCGAATGCGTCCCGGTTGTACAGGATCGAAAGGGACGAGAGCGATCTCGCCAGCTCGAAAAAGGGACTCGAGCCTCGGCGCAGCGGATTTCCCTTCCTCTAAGATCCGCGACTCCATTGGCAATGAAGACAGTTTGTTAGCAGTGGATTAGCAAATCCGCAGCTTCCTTAGCAATGACTACGAGCAGTGGCGGTCGGTTATATGGCACTTCCGCCAGCCTGCGGGTCGCCGATTCGACACGCTGGTTCGGCGGTGGCGGCGAGCAGGGCGGTGTCGTCGTCAACCCGGTCGGGGGTGTTCAGCAGGTCCAGGGCCCTTTCGGTGATCTGCTGGGGGTCGGTGCGGGCGGCGGCGGGCAGCGCGCCGCAGGTCTGGCGCAGGGCCGCCAGGCAGTCGTCCAGGGACAGCGCCCGGTTTTCCACCAGGCCGTCGGTGTATAGCAGCAGGCTGGTGCCGGGCGGGAACGCCACCTCGCGGTCGACTGGGGTGCTGCCCAGTCCCAGCGGCAGCGCCGGGGGCAGCTCCAGGTAGGCGGTGTCGGCGGTTACCAGCAGGGGCGGCAGGTGCCCGCTGGCGGCGTAGCGCAGGCGGTGGCGGTGCGGGTTGTAGACCGCGTACAGGCAGGTGGCGAAGCGTTCGATGGCGAGCGACTGCAGGTAGGCGTCCAGCCTGGCCAGCACCCGGGCCGGGCTTGCGCCCTCCATCGCGAGGCTGTGCAGGGCGGAGCGGAGTTGGCCCATCACGATGGCGGCTTCCACGTCGTGGCCCATAACGTCGCCGATGGCCAGCCCCACGGCACCGTCGGGCAGTGCGAGCACGTCGTACCAGTCGCCGCCGACCTCGGCGCCGCGGTTGCTGGCCCGGTAGTGGGTGGCCAGGCGCACCCCGGGCACCTGGGGCAGGCGGTGGGGCAGCAGGGCGCGCTGCAGGGTCAGGGCGAGGCGGCGCTCGTTGTGGTACTGGGTGGCATTGTCGTAGGCCAGGGCCAGGCGGTGGGCGAGGTTCTCCAGATACTTGTGTTCGACCGCGGAGTAGTCGGTGCGCCGGACCAGTACCAGGGCCCCCAGTGTCTGGTCGTGAGCGTGCAGCGGCAGGGCGAGCACGGCGGCGGGCGCCGGGTGCGGGCCGGCTGGGGCTGGGGCGGTGCCGTTGATCGCGTGGGTGGCGGCGGTGGCCAGGGCCTCGCGGGCAAGAAGGGGGGTACCCGCGATGTATGCCGGGGGCGACTGCGCCAGGGCGGGTGCCGCGGCGGTGAGGTGGATGCTGATCTGGTCGGCGAAGTCGGGCAGCAGGATCTGGCCGGCAGTCTGCAGTATCTGGTCCGGGTCGAGGGTGGCGGACAGCCGCAGGCCCGCGTCGGCCAGGGAGGCCAGCACGGCCAGCTGGTTGCGGGTCTCGGTCAGGACCTGTTCGCGCAGCCGGGACAGTTCCAACCCGGTGCGGACGCGCGCCAGCAACTGGCGCGCGGAGAAGGGTTTGGCCAGGTAGTCGTCGGCGCCGGCGTGCCGGCCCTGCACGGATTCCTCCTCGCCGGCGCGGGCGGTGAGCAAGACGATGGGCAGGCGGGCGGTGTGCGGGTCGGCGCGCAGCGCCCGGACCAGCTCAAAGCCGTCCATACGGGGCATCATCACGTCGCTGAGCACCAGCTCCACCGGCTGCGCCAGGGCCATCTCCAGGGCGGCCCGGCCGTCGGCGGCGAGCAGCACGTCGTAGTCGGGCTGCAGGAGCTGGGTGAGGTAGGCGCGCATGTCGGCGTTGTCGTCGACGACCAGCAGGCGGGCCCGGTGGGGGCCGTCGGTTTCGTGCGGGCCGGGGTCGTGGGGGGCATCGTGGGTCGCGGGGGCGTGCGGGGTGCGTGCCGCGGGGGTGGCCGCGGCACGGACGGGGTCGGCCGCCAGCCAGCCCAGCGCCTCGTCCACGTAGGCCGCGGCGCGGCCGGGCCGGCCGCCTCCGCCTTCCCTGGCGGTTTCCCCGAGGGATCCGGCGCCGGCCGCGGGCGGGGCCGGGCGGGGCCGGTGGGCGGCGGCGAAGGGGAGGTCCATGGTGACGGTGGTGCCCCGGCCGAGCCGGCTGTCCACGCCGACGGTGCCGCCGTGCGCTTCCACCAGGTCCTTCACCAGCACCAGGCCGAGGCCGCTGCCCTCGTGGGAGCGGGAGCGGGCGCCGCGGACCCGGTGGAAACGCTCGAACAGGCGCGGCAGCTCGTCCGCGGGGATGCCGGTGCCGGTGTCGGTCACGGTCAGCCGGGCCCGGTCGCCGGCCGCGGCCACCTGCACCCGGGCGCCGCCGGTGAAGGTGAACTTCAGGGCGTTGCTGAGCAGGTTAAGGATGATCTTCTCCCACATCTCCCGGTCCAGGTACACCGGCTTGGGCAGCGGCGGGCAGTCCACCTCCAGCGTCAGCCCGGCCGCCTCGAAGGCGGAGCGGAACACCCCGGCCAGCTCGGCCGTGGCACCGGCAAGGTCGACCGGCTCGAGGGTCGGGCGCATCTGCCCGGCCTCGGCCCTGGCGACATCCAGGAGTGTGTTGACCTGCTTCAGCAGGCGCAGGGCGCCGCGCTCGGCCAACTCCAGCTGCTCGCGCCGCTCGGGCCGGTCCTCGTCGGCCAGGGCCTGCTGGAGCGGGCCCAGGAGCAGGGTGAGCGGGGTGCGGAACTCGTGGCTGACGTTGGCGAAGAAGGTGGTCTTGGCCCGGTCCAGCTCGGCCAGCGCCTCCGCCCGCCGGCGCTGCTCGTCGTGGGCGAGCGCGGCCGTCAGCGCCCCGGCCACGGCGGCGGCGAGCACCTCCAAAAAGTCCCGGTACGCCCCGGCCGGCGGGAAGCAAGGGTTGACGCCCACCACCAGGACGCCCTCCACCTGACCCGCGCAGTCCAGCGGCAGGGCCAGCGCCTGCTCGACTGGGAGCCGGAGGGCCGCGGCGTGCTGCCCGGCCGTGTTGCCGCCGGTGAGCGCGGCGGCTGGCAGCGTGGCTGGGGCACCGTCGGCGACCACCTGCGCCAGCCGGGCCGCGACCTCCGACCCGTCGGCCGCACTCAGCGAGACGGCCTCGGGCGCCGGCCGGAGCCCGGCGGAGGCCGCCGGCCGCAGCATCCCCGGCTCGGAGGCCAGGAACAGGCCCAGGAACGGGATCTCCTCGGGATAGGAGCCCAGCACCTCCGCGACGACGCGGGCGACCTCACCCGGGGTGGGCAGCCCGGCGGTGCGGGCGCCGGTCTCGCTCAGCAGGCGCAGCCGGCGCTCGCCCAGTACCCGGCCGGTGGTCTCGGTGATGATCTGCAGCACGCCGCCGGCGGTGCCGTCGTCCAGCAGCACGGGCTGGAAGGCGGAGTCGAAGTAGCACTGTTCCGGAAAGCCGTGGCGCTCCATGATGAGCGGCTCATCGGGGATCAGCAGGGGCTTGCGGGTGTCGGTCACATAGTGGAAGTGGGAGCTCACGGGGTGGGCCCAGACCTCGGGGAACACATCCTTATAGGGCCTGCCGAGCGCCCAGGGGTGTTTGGCGCCGACAATGGGTGAGGAGCCCAGGTTGTACAGTGTGGCGAATTCGGCGCCCCAGTACAGAGCCATCCCGTGCTCAGAGGTGAGCATGAGGCGCAGGGTGTCCACCAGGGGCCCCGGCCAGGACTCGGGGGGTCCGAGCGGCGTCGCCGCCCACTCGATCCCGGCCAGAAGCTCGCCGAACGCGCCGGCCTCGGCGAACATCCGGGCCGCCGCGGTGCGCGGGTCTTCGGGCCGGGTCATCGAGAAATCTTCCTCCTGGCGCCTGTGTGATCCGCCCGCGCCCTCCCGAGGCTGCCGACGGCCTCGCTGCAGACCTTCCGGGCAGATCGGACCCGACGGTGTCGGCCGCCCACAGGGACTGCGAGTCGACGATCACCGCAGTCGGCGTGCGGCTCCAAGCCGCACTTACGGGCAAATCACAGTTTTAATTATTTTAACCTTGCAATTCTGGCAGGAGCGTAGCCAGAACCTCGGATCCGGCGCCGACGGTGCCGGCCGGGACTGCGGGACCGAGATCGAGTCCCAGGGCTGAGAGCAGACGCCCGCCCAGCATCGGTGATCCACCCGGCCGACATCGGAGGTGACCACGGAGCCCTTCTGTCCGCCGTGCCCTGTGCCGGGCGTCCCAACAGCCGCAGGGCCAGGCAGGAGGGTCTCAGATGTCACAGAAAGCGACCACGGCGATGCGCGCGGCACCGCACGCCACGCTCGAGGAACGCGCGGCTCCCGGCAAAGAGGCGCGGCGCCGTTCGCCGCGGTCGGGCCACGCCGTGTACAAGCCGTCTCCTGACCGGCCGGACCCGCTGGGCGATCCTGGAGTCGCAGTCCGCGGCACGGGTGCCCGAACTCGTTCCGATCCGCTACGGCCGGATGATGGAGTCCCCGTTCCGCTTCTACCGGGGCGCCACGGCGATCATGGCTGGCGACCTCGCCAGCACCCCGCGCTCGGGACTCACGGCCCGGCTGTGCGGGGACGCCCGCGGGCGCTCGTACAGCCGCGCCCCGTAAGGCGTCTCCGCGCGAACCGAAGTGCCCCTTCGGGCCGTTTCCAGTACGGGCCGTTTCTCCCGCGCCTCGGTCGGGCGACAGCCCTCCGGTCCAAAGGCTGCGCAGCACCCCGGCCGCCTGCAGCCACACCGCGCGGACTGAACCACCCACGTCCGGAGCGGTGTCGGGCAACACGGTGCCGAGGCAGTCGCTTCCGATTCCCTGCGTCCTGCCAGCGTCCCGAATTCGCCGTCCAGCCGCTCACACTGGCCAGATGCGGTGACTTCCCGGACTGTGGGGCCAACACATCCGCGTAGGTCAGGCCAGTTCGAACTACCGCCGACGGCAACGCTGTCGAACTCATGGGCAGCGGATTCAGTCCGTTGGGCCAAAGTCCTGAATCCACACGCGTGATGATACGTTTCTGGAGGTCAGAGACCTGCGCAGTGGGGCGGGTGGGACTCGAACCCACGGCCGACGGATTATGAGTCCTTTGATGATCGTGACGGCCTTTGTGATTCTGCTCAGATCTTGGGCGTTTCACAGGTCAGCGATGGTGTTGCTTGCGGCTCTCAGTCGCGCTTTGCAGGTCTGTGCAGATGCTTGTGTCCACACCGCGTCCACACAGCGCCTTCCTCGGCATCTCGGTTGCCAGCCAATCGGCTGCTCGACACAGGCAGCTGCGGGTGGATGTACCAGCGCGCAACGGAGAGTCTTACCGACGAGAGAGGCCCGGCCCTCATCGCCCGTGGGTGGAGCCGCACGGCATTTCCACGTCAGCTGCCTACGTGGAGAGTGGTGCAATGCGCCTCCGCCGGGATCGACACGGGCTGCACCACTACGCCTGAGTTCCAGCGCGTAGACCTTCACCACCGGCTCCGCCAGTGCCCTGTCGCACAGCATCGCGAGCACGAAGGACGCCCTGCGCCACCCGTCTTGTCCCTTGGTGAGCGAGGTCATGGTGCCGCCCTCGGCGACCTACTGGCAGCCGCCACAGCCAACCTCCACGCGTGCTGGGGCCTTGGCGGGGGTGCCCAGGGCGTGGTCGGCTGCCGCCATGCGGTACCGCGCCGGTTCCCGGAGAGCGACCTGGGGAACCGACGCGGTCATGAACAGGACTGCCGAAGCTGCGAGGCAGCCCGCGGAAGCCGGTCAGGTGCAGCTATCGATCTCCCGCGCTTGGACATGGGACCGCTGGGGCGCGAACGTGACTGTGTACGCGTAGCAGCGCAGGACCTCAGTGCCGCCGAACAAGCCGGCCTGGGTGCCGCGGACTTGGGCGACCACCGTTACGGTGTCACGATCCCGCGCTGTGTTCTGTTGGGATGCTTGTGAGTCCCGGAGCGCCCTGAAGATTTCTTCGCCTGTCAGATTGCCGTCTCCCGCCGCTTCCGCCAGGAGTCGCTGGCCCCGCTCAACCGAGGCTTTCACCTGTTGAAGGGCCTTTTCCTGGCTCTGCCGACGAGTGTGAATCAGAGCGTAGGTGGTGACTCCGACCAGCAGGAGCGCGACGATAAGGGCTACGAGGCAGCCCGAGGACAGAAGACGGAGTGGTCTCCTGTCATTCGAACCAACTGCATCTAATGTCATGCGACTAGCTTCCCGTATAGCCGATCGCTTGCAGTGTCTCCTCGATGAATTGCGCGTAGCCGGTGGTACCGGCGGGCTTGGGATGGAAGGACTCACGACTCAGGCACTGGCTGCCCGGGGTCCAGATCATGCAGATGGTGTTTACCTCGTCGTTCTCGTGGAAGTCGCCGTCGCCCTCCGGGCCGATCACGGTCCTGTTGAGCCATTCCGAGCTGTCGCACAGGCCATGTCCCTTGAACTTGGGGATGGGATCGGCGTGCGCCACCTTGATCCCTTGAGTTTTCAGCTTGGCAACCATGGCTGACTGCTTGGCCGCGACGTAGTCCGCCAGCCCGTTGAGCTCCTCGAACGCGGCTCCCTCACAGCTCCACTCAGCAACGATCCGCGGGTAGCCCATGAGGACGATCTGTGCGTTCTTCGCATGATTTGGGTCAGCGATCCGCCGGATGATCTCTTCCGTCTTGACAACCGCGGCATCGATGCGACCGGTGTAGTCCTCTTTCTTGCAGACACCGACGGCATAGCAATTGATGACGGCGTCCTGGAACGCGCCGCCGTCATTGCCTCCGATGCTCAGCGTCACAAGGGTGGTGTCCTCATCGAGCACGCCTGACTCGACCTGGGACATCTCGTGGAATTGTCCTTCGCCGGCGGCATAGTTGTCGGGGGTGTCCCAGGAGAAGGGGACTCCGTCGCCGAGTACATTCCAGGTTTTCGCTCCGGAGCAGGCCACGAAGCCGAGTTCAGCTCCTGCTGACCAGGCGTCGGAGAGCTGGCCGAGCGGCGTGCTCTGTCCGGGCAGGACCATCTTGCGTGGCCAGGATTCGGTGATGCTACGGCGGCAGGCGTTCCAGCGGCGGTTGCCGTGGTCGTCGTCGGATTCCTTGTAGTAGTTCTCCGTGCCTTCGCCGGAGGAGTACGAGTCGCCGAGCGCGGCGACGATGTGCTTCGGTTTGCCCGGTAGCGGCTGGAAGGCGACTGCGTCGAAGGCGATGTCCTCGTCACCGGTGCCGTCCTGCGTCAGGGTGCTGAGCTTCACCCGGGGTGTGCCGTTGATCTTGTGCACCCCCAGCGAGACCCAGTTGTTGGCACGCCGCTTCTGGTTTATATACCGGGTTTTGGTGAAGGAGCCGTTGCCGGTGTCGATGTCGTAGCGCGCCTGCTGGGTGTGCGCACCGTGATCCGGTAGGTGCACTGCGATGCGCATCCATTCGTTGCGCGGGGCGTTGAGCTTCCAGGTCCCAGAGAATTCGAGCCGGTCGCCCTTGTTGGCGAGGGTGCGGGTGTGTCCGAAGTAGAAGTGGCCACCGAAGCCGGCTCCGAGTTGGTGAAGGTCGACCTTCGAGGGATAGACGCCACTACTTCCCGTGAAAGTGAAGGTGAAGGTTCCCGCATTCGGCGCGGGACGTGGGCAGTTCGGTCGCACGGAGGCTGCGGTGGTGTCGTCCACGATAAGGGCGCCAGGAGGTGCGGCGTTCCCGGAGGCGGTGGCACTCACCGAGCAGTTGGGCGGGTAGGCAGTACCGTCGGGCTCCTCGGGATAGGTGTTGTCGAAACGGACGAGTTCCCGGCCGCAGGAGTAGTTGCAGTCGCTCTTCCAGTAGGTGACGGGGATGTGCCACCAGCACTTGCTGTCGCCCCGGCCGCAGGGTCCTGTGGTTCCGTTGTCGTTGCTGGCGTCGTCACTGATCCGGCTGGGGTCGCACTCGTTGGCCTGGGGCGAGCAGAACATGTCCTCCGGCGGCTTGGCGCGTGCCCTGTTGTACTTGGCGCTGCCCTTGACGGTGGCGTCCTCGCTGGTGCCGTTCCACCAGGCTGCGCGGAACCCGGCGACCATCTTCCCGTGGGCTTCGATTGCCTCCAGCGGATGAGCGGCGAAGCCGATGACTTTCTCTGGGTAGGGCCAGTTCTGCGGCTTTGCGGCGTCGGCGTAGTGGTCGTTGCCGAGCCTGTCCTCCATGAAGGGGAGACGTGCGGCGTCCCAGTCGGGGTTGGCGGGGTTATTGGCCCAGCCGACCCCCCATGGTCCGCTGCCGGTGTTTTGGTGGAACCCGGCGTTGTAGATCCACAGAGCGAAGAACCAGTTCTCCAGCCGGGACGGGTCACCGTCGTTAATGACCAGGCCCGCTTTACGGGTCTCGTTCCACTTGCTGGCAAGGATCTGCAGGCCTGCGGCAATATTTGCCGTGTAGTCAAGTGCGACGGCGCGCTGGGTCTGGTAGGGCCAGGCGGCCCCGCCGTGATCGGGGTCGTCGAAGCCGGCCTTGCGCATGTGGTCAGTGACCTGGGTGACGCCGTACCCGCAGTCGGCCTTGCTCCAGTCGACGTCCCAGTCGTTTCCGGTATTGCCGTCGTAGTAGTTGATGCCGTAGAAGTTCCCGATCAGCGGGTTGCCAGTGACGCCTGGGACAGTCATCCGGGCGGCCTGCCACATGTTGGACTCCTGGGCCGTGACGCCCAGCATGACCTGTGCGGGGATGCGCCCCCCGCCTTCCAGCGCCGGCGGCGGGAAGAGGGTCTGCGGCTGGTAGGCGGGCATGCCCAGGTTCTTCCAGTTCGCCGGGCGGGTATTCTTGAGGTTGCCCATGATCCCCTGGTCGACAGCCCACTCGACCTGCCGCGGCTTGGGCTGCATCGCCTGGTTGGCCGGGTCATTGCGGGGCACCGAGCAGACACGCTCGTCCTCAACGGGGTTGGTCGGAGAGCCAGCGGCTGCCAGCCAGACATTCGCCGCACGGGCTCGTGCTGTGCCCGTCGGGCGCTTCAATTTCGGTGACGCTTCGCCGCCCTGGACAATCGTCCTGCTGGGCCGCGCTACAGGATTCACTGTGAAGCTGAGCTTCCTGCCTCGTCCTGGCAGGACCATGGCGACGGCGACGGAGCGGGCTGCGGCGGCGTCCTGCGGCTGGATGCGAGAGTCCTTGCCGTCGGCCCATGCGGTGCTGGTCAGCACCGCATCCCCGCCGGTGCTCACCAGCGAATCCTTCGGGACACCCTGCAAGCGGCGTACCCCGGACGGCAGTCTGCTGGTGGTCTGCTTCACCTCCCCGGTCACAAAGACCGTGCTACCGCCGCGGGTGAGGCCGGTAGCAGTAACCGGGCCGCGGGCCAGGGAGGCTGGCCGAGTGGCAGCGGGCCGGCGGTGTTTGATCTGCGCCGCGGTGATGCGGCGTACCTCGGTCTGCACGTCCATGGAGTCCTGCGCTTTGGACGGCAGCTTGTCAAGGAAAACGAGACCGCCCCCGGCATCGGGTGTCAGCCGGTAGGGCACTCGACGGGTCTGGGCGATGCGGGTCCGCTTGCCGTCGGCGCTGATCTTCATGATCTGGGCGCCCGCAGCGGCTGCGATGCCGCCCCCTTCCAGGGGTACGGCTGAGGTGACCTGCCCTCGCGTTTCAGCAGGGGCGCTCAGCTGTCCGGTCGCCGTATCGAGACGGAACAGCCGAGTGGCGGATTTGTCCTCGCCTCCGGACTGCGACAGCACGGCGTTTTCGCCAGCCCCACATCCGGGATTATGGTACGCCAGCGACGTTTGCAAGTTGAGCTTGTGCACAGCTCCGCTGTTCATGTCCACCACTGCCGTGAACGCACCCCGCGCCATTAGTTCCGGCTTGTTCGTGAAGGTCCGGGGCGCATAGACCACCACCGCTCGCTTGCCGGAGGCCGTCAGGCAGACGTTGCCGATCCACAGATCGGCCTCGAAGCCCGGCTCCGACAACGACGCCGTCGTACGCCACGCATACCCTTGGTTCTGGCGAGCAGTCAGGATGTGGAAGCCCGTGGCGTCCCCGATCGCCGTCCACGCGAGGTCACCTGATCCCTTCCACCCCTTTCCCAGAACATCGGCCCGCTGGGCGCTCGGCACTTCGGCGGGATCGTCCGAGACCGTGGGCTTGACCGCCTTCACGGTCGCCCGGGGTGCGTCTGCCCAGGCCGATGCCTGAATGGACCCGATCAACAGAAATGTCGCAGCCATGACAACTAAGGGAACTCTGGCCTGTCTATGAAATTTCACTTTTTCTCCATGGACGAGGGGAAGCATGCCTGATCACTGCCCTTGGATGGCAAGGGTGTCCGGGGGAGGCGCTTTCCCATCTCGCAGTCCGGGAGGTGGAGCGAGGTTGGGAACGCAGTGGCAAAAGGACCCGGCATGTCGGCCGCGCCTCGCGGTGTCCCACGTGGAGCCGGCTCGCAGCGGATGCAGTGATCGAGCAGATGTGGAATGTGCGCTGTGCCGCGACCGATTCGGCCCCTCGCTGTGGCGGGGCCGAACGCGGTGGCTACTTGGCGATGGTTGAAGCTTTGGCGACTGCGGCCTTGTTACGCGCCTTCACTTTCTCAAGAGCGGGCCGGTTCTCCTCGATGGCTTTGAGCTGCAGCTTGACCTCGGCGTCGAACCAGGTCTTCTCGACGCTGTAGCGGTCCCGGCACTGAATGTCCGCCTTCGCCGTGGCGATCTCGAGGGCGGTCACCTTGTGCTGATCGTTGAAGCGGGGGTCGTCATTGGCCTCCATGGGCTCCTTGTAGGAGTAGCCCTTGGCCTTCATGCACGACGACCACTTGGCCAACGCCGCAACGACGTTCGGGTCGTTCTTGGACTGCATGAAGGACTCGCCATTGATCCTCTGCACAAGTTCGGCAGGTTGGGCTGGCGGAGCCTGGCCGTCGGCCGCCTGGACGCAGGCCCTCAGCTTCCCTTCATCCGCACCCGACTCGTCCACCGCGCCGGCCATCATGGCCTCGTCATAGGCCTGCTGCTGTTCAGCGGCGGGGTGGTAGCCCCGCCCGGCCGCAGTTTCGGCGTCGTGGATGCCGTACCGCCAGTCAACAAGTGTCGTCCCACCAGGTTCGGGGAGGTCCGGCGCGGGGGTCCACCTGTCGAAGCCCGCGTCCTCCATGCACTTGTCGATCAGGCTGTCCCGGGCGTTGCTGATCAGGCGAGCTTCCGCCTTGGTTGTCATGAAGGCCTCGACAGGCAGCTTCCATGTGGCCGGGTTCTGCGGATCACCCACAGCTGCCTTGGCGTTCGTGTTCTGCGGTGCTGCGACGTCGGCGTGCGCCGACTGGGCCTCGCTTGACGGCGAATCGTTCCAGGGCCCATTGAGCGTGAGAACCACCGCTCCCACGGCGGCGGCCGCCGTGACCGGGGCCCAGGCCCTGACGAGCGTCTTCTTCGAGTTCACTTGTCCCCCTCCTGCTCCTGCGTTATCGGCTGGCTGTCGAAGACACCTAAGCGACCCATGCGAAGGAGGCGTTCTCGTTGTAGACGTTTCGGAACCGGTCTATGTGCTGGTACGGAGCCATGGCGTCGTAGACCCCTTTGTATCCGCTATTGAAGTACACCCTGGCCGTGTACTTGTAGTGTCCGTTCTCGCCAGATGCCGCGTTGTTCTTGACCTTCTGATTGGACCCCGGCCAGGGGCTACTGACGCCAACCGGGCAGAATTTGAGGGGGTAGGCGTGACCATCACCAGGCCTCAGCGCGTCGAAGTCGTACACGCTGTACCCAATATTGCGGTACGCCCCGCCTTGGCCAGAGTTATAGAAGATATGGAACTTGAACTTTGAGGCGTGCGGGTCCTTGCCCGCCTCCATGCTGGTCAGGTTGTAGTTGTCTGCTGCGGGGTCGCCCGCGAGCGCGCTGGACGCAACAGCGAGCGAGAGCATCAGTGCGGCGGATGCCGCGCCTGCCACTACTGCAATTGATCTTCGCACCTGTGCCTCTGTTCGTGTCCGCCGCAGGCGGTCACGGGACAGGCGCTGTGATGCACGCCTTGCCCATTGGGGCGGGAGACACCGACATACCGCCGTGCCTCGCGTGTGCAGTCCCCCGTGACCGCTGCCAACGGCTCTTTTCTAACGTCCATCGGCATGCGCCAGTCGGCTTATCGAAGCCGAATCTGGCGCGGTATGAATATAGGCCTAGACCAGACCCTCAAACCAACTATCAGTTCGGTGACGAAGGCGAGGTCCTCCAGGTCCCATGTCGCGAGCTTCGACGCGCTGGGGCACGAGTGATCCGATCAGGCGGTCGAGGCAGGCGCCGCCGGGCCCTCGCTGTGCCGGCCCGCTGCTTCGGCGGAACGCCTCCGCGTGTCGAGGACTGATCCCAGCCATCCGAGGGCGAAACCCACGGGAATGCAGACCAGGCCGGGGCTGCGCATAGGGAAGATCGCGAAGTCTGCGTCGGGCAGCATGGCAGCCGGATGACCGGACACCGCGTGGGACAGCGTCATGAGGAGCAGCACGGTCAGCAGGCCGCCGTACAGGCTCCAGGTTGCCCCTCGGGTAGTGAAGCCCCGCCACCACAGGTTGTAGAGGATGGTGGGCAGGACCGCGGAGGCCGCGATGGCGAAAGCGAGTTCCACCAGGAAGGACAGGTTGAGGTCCTGGGCGAACATGGGCAGGGTGATGGCGCCGGCGCCGATCAGCAGGACCGCCCCTCGGGCCACGGCGAGTTCCTCCCGCTCCGAAGCCTTGCCCCGCCTGATCGTCGCCCCGTAGATGTCGTGGGCAAGAGAGGCCGCCGCGGTGAGGATGAGGCCGGTCACGACCGCCATGATCGTGATGAAAGCCAGGCAGGAGACGGCGGTGAGCGCAAGCGAGCCGCCGAGGGAGTCCGCCAGTAGGAGTACGGCGGTCTTGCCGGAGGGACTGTCCGAGGCGATGGCCTCTGTGCCGAGCAGGCCGGCCGCACCGAGCCCGATCACCACGGCCGCCGTGAAGAAGCAGATGACCAGAAGGCTGCCGAACTGTATCGATCGCCTTGCTTCGCGTGCGGTGGCCACAGTGCCGATCCGCATCAGCACATGGGGCAGACCGGCGGATCCGAGCACCCTGGTGAGCTCCATGCCCAGCGCATCAAGTGCACTGGCGCCTTCGTCGGCGTGCGCGCCGGGCCGCAGGAAGTCGTCACCGAGCGCGCTGTGGTCTGCTGCGGCACTCAGCAGGGCTGCCGGGTTCCAGCCGAAGCGCGAGAGCACCGCGAGCGCCAGGACGGCACCGCCCGCCAGGAGCAGCACGGCTTTGACGCACTGCACCGCGGTTGCCGCCCGCATGCCGCCGCCGACCGCGGAAAGAATCATCAGCGCCCCCAGACAGGCGACGAGGCCCCTCTGGGCGGCCGCCCCGTCCAGGCCGAGGATGGGCGCTGCGAGCGCCCCGGCGCCGACGAGCTGCGCAATCAGATACACCAGCGAGATGAGCAGGGCAACCACGCCGGCGGCCATGTGCGTGGGCCGCGGGCTCAGACGGCGGGCGAGAGAGTCGCCGACGGTGAACCGCGCCGAACCGTGGTACGCATCGGTGATCACGACCAGGAGCACGATCCAGGCGGCTGAGGAGGCCAGCACGTACAGGATGCCGTCGTAGCCTCTCAGCGAGACCAGACCCGGGTTGCTCAGCATCCCGGCGGCGGACATGTAAATGCCGAAGACGGCCAGCCCGTTGCCGACCCAAGACAGCCGTCGATGGCCGAGATAGAAGTTGCTCAGGGTGTCGCGGCCGACGGCAGCAAGGGAGAGGAACAGCGTGCACGTGCCGAAGGCGACGAAGAGCGTGAAGACCGGGAAGGTGTCGCTGAAGGAAGCCTGGGTGATCAACGGTCGCTCTCCGGGTGTGCGAGGCAGGACGGAACGTACTCGGTCAGCGGATCGATCGCGGCCTCGGCGTACGGCCTGTACCACACAGCGGCCCCGGCCGTGACGGCAAGCTGCACCAGCAGGAGGCCGAAGCCGACGTTGAAGGGGCCGGCGATCGGCTGGGCCAGCAGATCTCCGGCCTGCCTGGCCAGGACCGCGATGCCCATGTGGACGCCGAGCACCGTGACGGTGACACGCACCGGCAGCCGCCGCGCCGCGCGCAGGCGCTGCACCGCTGGATCCGGCCGGCGGCTGGGGGAGGCGGCAGCAGCGGGTGAGGACGCAGGGCCGACCGCCCACTGCGAGAGCGTGCTCCCCGTCTGCTGCTCGTAATGTGCCAGAACGGCCGCCATGCGCAGGGCCCACAGTCTTCGCTCCCTCGAGTCCTGATCGCCCGCGTCGGCCGCAAGCTGGGTTGCCCAGTACCGGGGCATGAGCGATTCGGACGGATGAAGGCCCGCGTAGCTCTGGGCGATGGCCTGCCTCAGCTCCGCGGGGGTGTATGACGAGCCTTGGCGGAGTCCGCTGAGGTAGAGGGCGGCGACGATGGTCGAGTCGTGTTCGGGGGACGGGCCGTGGGAGGACACCGAGTCTCCTTCGGACGGGAGGACAGACGGACGGAACGGCCGCATGGATCCAGTGGTGCGGAAATGCCCCGGAGCGCGATCAGCGCACGTCACGTAGGGCAGGAGAACGTGGCCGGGTTCACCCGGCAGCGCGTCCGGCGTAACCTGCCGGAAGGCCGACGCGACAGGAAGGGGCCGGACCGAAACGATCAGACCTACTTGCGTACGTTGCGTTCACCGACACGCCGATCCTCGGAACGGTTCCGCCGGGACGCTGCTCGGGGCCAGGGGGTGACAGCAGCTGTTGATTCGGAGCGGTAGGTGTTCCGAGTCGTTGATCCCTGCGCGAGTCAACTGGAGGGCGCAGGGCAATTGTCGCCGTCGGCGCAGGAGGCCCTTCGGAAGCGGGCCGTGGCTGCGCCGGTGGCGGGCCGGGAGCGGCTCCCAGCCGATCCGCTCGGCGATCAACGTAGGCATCGTCGGCGCGTCCTGGAACAACTCGCGAATGTCCGGCTCGACCGCGTCCACCGCCGAGCCCTTCGGCGGCCGGTCACTGGCCAACGCCGTGTTCTTCGAGATGCTCAGATGCCGCGCGATCGCCGTGATCGCCACCTGCTCGGCACGGTGCAGGCGGCGGAGCTCTGCCCAGTCCTCCACAGGAATCATCCGCTCCTCCTGACCTTGAACCACTATTCACCGTCGCCGAGAAGCCGACATGGCGAGTGCCAGCAGCGGGAGCAGAGGGGTCGCCGGGTGCATGTTGCGACCCCTCCTGGCATGGCCTCCTTCGCCGCGAGTGCGTTGTTGCGGCGGGCGGAGGCGAGGAAGGAGGCGGCGATCAGGACGACGCCGATCAGGCCGGTGATGATCTCGCTGATCTGGTGCTGGACGGTGATCAGCAGGATCGCGGCGAGGGCGCCGATGGCGTAGTGGGCGCCGTGCTCCAGGTAGACGTAGTCGTCGAGGGTGCCCTGGCGGACCAGGTAGACGGTGAGTGAGCGGACGTACATCGCGCCGATGCCGAGGCCGAGGGCCATCCAGAAGATGTGGTTGGTGATGGCGAAGGCGCCGATCACGCCGTCGAAGGAGAACGACCCGTCCAGGACCTCCAGGTAGAGGAAGAGGAAGAACGCGGCCTTGCCTGCGAGGTCGACCGCCGAGACCGGCTTGCCTGCGGCCCTGGCCTCCTCGTGCTCGTGTTCCTCCTCGTCTTCGAGCCTGTCCTCGAAGTAGCCGGAGAGGCCGCCGACGACAAGATAGGTGATGAGGCCGGCGACCCCGGAGAGCAGTACGGTGGCGGACTTGTCCGCGTGGCCCGTGCTGACGTGTGCGTGGGTGGCCAAGGTCATCGCCGTGGCCAGCAGGGCGATGAGCGCGACGCAGACCGCCAGCATGTCGATCTTGCCGAGCTTGGCGAGCGGGCGCTCCAGCCAGGCGAGCCACTTGATGTCACGGTCCTCGAAGATGAAATCGAGGAAGATCATCAGCAGGAACATGCCCCCGAAGGCGGCGATCGCCGGGTGGGCGTCGGTGACCAGGTCCTCGTAGCGGTCCGGCTCGTCGAGGGCGAGCTGCACCGCCTCGATGGGCCCGACTTTGGCACTGATGGCGACGATCACGACCGGGAAGACCAGCCGCATGCCGAACACCGCGATCAGAATGCCGACGGTGAGGAAGATCTTCCGCCAGAAGGCGCTCATCTTCTTCAGAATTCCGGCGTTGACGACCGCGTTGTCGAACGACAGCGAGATTTCCAGGACCGACAGGATCAGTACGATCCCGAAGGCCTCCCAGCCCCACTGCCACGCGGCGAAGGCGAGACCGGCCGCCGTGACGGCGAACGACCAGCCGAATGTCCTCAAGATCATCTTCATCCCAGCTTTGAGGAAAGTGTTCCGTGATACGTGCAGAGCCCAGCGATCGCCGGCGCTACCCCGCCAGCCGGTCAAGGTCTGCGGTCGGCAGCGCGGGCGCCACCTCGAACCAGACGACCTTGCCTGTGGCGGTGCGTGTGCTGCCCCAGCTCGCCGCCAACGACGCGACCAGCACCAGGCCCCGGCCGCTCTGGGCGTACAGCTCACGACCACGCGGTGCGGGCAGCGCGGATCCCGTGTCGGTCACCTCCACCCGCAGCCGGACCCCCGTCCAGCGCACCGTCACCGAGCACGGCCCGGTGGTGTGGCGCACCGCATTGGCGATCACCTCGCTCGAGAGCAGCCCTAGGTCGTCCTGCGTCTCGTCCGCGAGCGGGAGATTCCAGTCGCGGACCACCGCCAGGAGCAACCGACGGGCCTTGGGCACGGTCGCAGGGTCCTCCGGGGAGACCCGGAAGCTGTGGAGCAGTGACTGTCCCGGGATATCCGTCATGATCATTCCTTGGTGGGCGGCCCGCTCCGACAGGGGCGGGAAAATGGGCGCCATGCCTCGTGGAGGGAGGACCTGTCGGTGCTCCGGCCGTACGGGGAGCCTCTGATTCCCCTCGGCGGCGCCGGATTGCCTGGCGGTTGGGGGCCGGTCCCGTGGCGTCCACGGATGTGGACCGACCCCTGCCCGCGAGGCAGGCTCAGGACTTCTGGGCAAGCTCCTTGAGTGCCTTCTCCGCGCCGGGGTTCAGCGGGACGGGCGCGACGCCCTGCGCCTTGTCGAGCTGGATCTCCTTCGCGGCCGCGTTCACCTTCTCCAGGTCGCTCTTCTTGCCGTAGATCAGGCTGACGATCTCCGTGGCCAGATCCGGGTCGAAGCCCTTCTTCACCAGCAGCACGTTCGGTACGACGATCGTCGGGACGTCTTCCGGCTGGTTGTATACCGACGCCGGGATGGAACCCTTCTGGTAGACGTCGCCGTACTCCTTGTTCAGAGTGGGCAGCTGCGGGGTGATGTCGATGAGACGGACGTCCTTCTTGAGGCTGGTGGTCAGGTCGGTGATGCCGCCGGTGGGCAGTCCGCCGGACCAGAACAGGGCGTCGATCGCGCCGTCCTTCATGGCGTCCACCGAGTCGGGCAGCGCGGCCCGCTGCGCCTTCACATCCGACTTGGGATCGAGCCCGGCGGCCTCCAGCAGTCGGTTGGCGATCACTTCCGTACCGGAGCCGGGAGCCCCGGTGGACACTCTCTTGCCTTTCATGTCCTCGATGGTCTTGATCCCGGAGTCCGATCTGACCAGCACTTGCGTGTAGTTGGGGTAGAGCCGGGTCAGCGCCTCGAGTTCCTGCGGCTTCGTGAACGACTCCTTGCCGTTCACGGCGTCACCGGCGGTGTCCATCAGGCAGAACGCGATGTCGTAGGTGCCGGCCCCGAGGCCCTGGATGTTCTGTACGGACGCGCCGGTGGAGGTGGCGGTGGCCCGGTAGCCGTCGAGGTTTTCGGAGATCAGTTTCGCGAGACCGCCGCCGATCTGGTAATAGACGCCGGTGGTGGCTCCGGTCGCGATCGTGAGCCGGCCGCCTTTCGCGCCGCTCGTGCCCGTGTTCTCGCTCTGCTTTCCGCCGGCGCAGGCGGTGGCGGCGAGAGCGGTGACGAGGGCGGCGACGGCGAGGCGTGTGGCACGCATTCGGTACTTCATGAGGGGAGGTGTCCTTCCATGATGGTTTCCGCCGGGCGGCTCTCACCGGTGGTGGGAACCGCGGGGGTCTGCTGCCTGCGGCGTACGAGATGGATGCCGAGGGCGAGTACGAGTGCCACGACCCCCGCGGTGATCGCGACGGGTTCGAGGTAGAGGAGGCAGAGCGCGGCGACGGCGCACAGCGCGCGCTCCACACGCCCGGCCGGGCCGAGCAGCCACCCTCCGGTGGCCGCGGCCAGCGCGGCGACCGCGAGGGCGGAGACCGCGGTGGTCCACACGACGCCCGACAGGCTTCCCGTGCCGAGCAGTTGGGAGCCGTTGTCGGTGAGCACGAAGGCGAACGGCACCAGGAACGCGGGCAGTGAGTATTTCCAGGTCGCCACCATGGTGCGCATCGGGTTGCCGCCGGTGATGGCGGCGGAGGCGGCTGCCGCGAGCGCCGTGGGAGGGGTCACCTCGGACAGGACGGCGTAGTAGAAGATGAACATGTACGCCTCGGAGGCGGTGACTCCCAGCGAGAACAGTGCCGGCGCGATGATCACCGCGGCGATGATGAACGACGCGGTGACCGGTACCGCGAGCCCGAGGACGGAGACCGCGACCGCGGCGAACAGCACGGTCATGACGAGGGTCACGGTCGGGTTGTCGCCGAAGATCCCGGCACCGTCGACGATCACCGAGGCCAGGTTCAGGCCGAGCCCCGTCTGGGTGACGACGGCGACGATGATGCCCGCCGCCGCGCAGGTGGCGACCACCGGCAGCACCGACCGGCAGCCCTCGGCGAGCGCCTCGTACAGCCGCCGCGGCGTCATCCGGTGCTCGGGGTCGAGGAAGGAGAGCAGGAACTGCAGCGCCGTGGCGTAGACGACCGCCTTGAAGGGGGGCAGTCCCACCGCCATGAAGCCGACGATCATGAAGAGCGGGAGGAAATGGTAGCCGAACCGGCCCAGCAGTCTCAGCACCGACGTGCTCTGCTCCCCGACCACGGGCTGCGTCTGGTGCTTGCGGGCGTCGATCTCGACCGCGAGGAGGATACCCAGGTAGTACAGGAGGGTGGGCACCAGCGCGTACAGCAGGACGGTGAGGTAGCTCTCCCGCAGGTACTCGGCGATGACGAACGCCGCGGCTCCCAGGGTGGGCGGTGAGAGGATCGCGCCGATCCCGGCCGCCGCGAGGACGCCGCCGCCCTGCTCCTTGCCGTAGCCGGCCCGGCGCAGCACCGGCCAGGCGACCGACCCGAGGCTCACGGCGGTGGCGGTGCCCGAGCCGGAGACGGTGCCGAGCAGGAAGCCCGCGGCGGTCACGGTGCGGCCCGGGGCGCTGCGCGAGCCCCGGAAGGCCGCGAAGGACAGGTCGATGAAGAACTTGCCCGCGCCGGAGATGTCGAGGACCGCGCCGAAGATGGTGAACAGCACGATGTATGTGCCGGCCACGTTCAGCGGCACGCCGTACGCCCCGTCGGTGCCCATGTAGAAGTGGGCCGCGATCGCGTCGATGTCGAAGCCGCCGTGCGCGAAGGACCAGTCGTACGGGAGCAGCCCGCCGTAGTACGCGTAGAGCAGGAACGCCACGCAGAAGGCGGGCAGGACCCAGCCGGTGGTGCGGCGGCACGCCTCGAGTACCAGCACGATGAGGGCGAGCCCGACCAGCACGTCGAGGGAGGTGGGCAGTTGCCGCCGCTCGATGAAGGGGCCGAAATCCAGCAATGGGTAGACGCAGACGGCGAGCGCCGCCGCGGCGAGCAGCCAGTCGAACCAGCCCGGGTCGTCGCGCCGTGCGCCGTCACGGGTCTTGTCGCAGGCGTCAGCGGCGGCCGAGCGCCGCCAGGGAAGCAGCACCGCCGGTACCCGGACCGTTCCGCGGTAGGCCAGGAACACCAGCGGAAGCGTCGCTGCGAGGAAGATCGTCAGGTAGTACTGGCTGCCTTTGGCCAGCGGGAAGAAGACGGCGTACAGCACGAAGACCGACAGGGCCGCGCACGCCAGGGACACCGGCACGGACACCCGTGGGGAGAGTTTCCGGGCCGGTCGTTCCTGGTCGAACTCGGCCACCAGATCCTCAGCGGTCCGCTGCTGCGGCTCGGTCTGCGCCGTTGCCATGCTCATCTCGGCCATCTCCTGGGGCTGGGTGCTTCGCTGTAGCCCCAACCTGGCAGCCGTTACAAGCCGGCAACAGAGACCGCCTGCGGTCTTAACCTAGGTTTAGGGTTGGGTGACGGGGATCACTTCTACGCTCGTCCCGACGGCCGAAACCCGCGCTGCCCCTGGCCTTCGTCTCCTGACGGGGCTCAGGGTCCGGCGCACGAGAACAGGGGCCTGAGGTGCGGATACTCCTCGTCGAAGACGACAATCGGGTCGCCGACGCCCTGGCGGGCGCGCTGCGGCGCAACGGCTACGAGGTGCGGCGCGCGGCCAACGCCGCCGACGCGCTTGCCGCGCCCGCCGTCGATCTGGTCCTGCTGGACCTGGGCCTGCCGGACCGGGACGGCATCGAGGTGTGCCGGGAGCTGCGAGCCCGGGGCGGGGTCCCGGTGATCGCGGTGACCGCGCGGGGAGGCGAACCCGACCGGGTACGGGGGCTGCGCAGCGGCGCCGACGACTATGTGGTGAAACCCTTCGGCACCGCGGAGCTGCTCGCCCGTATCGAGGCGGTGCTCCGGCGCAGCATGAGCCAGCGCACCCACGAGGACCGGCTCGTCACCGTCGGCGGCCTCGAGATCGACCTCGGGCGGCGCGCGGTCACACTGGACGGGCAGCCGGTGCCCCTCACCCGCAAGGAGTTCGAGGTGCTGGCCGTGCTGGTGCGCGCCGACGGTGCCGCCGTGCCCCGGGACCGCATCGTCGTCGAGGTGTGGCAGACGACGTACGACGGCATGTCGCGCACGCTCGACGTGCATGTGGCCACCCTGCGCGGCAAGTTGGGGCGGGCGGGAAGTGTGGTGCTGACAGTGCGCGGCTTCGGCTACCGCCTCGCGACCGCCGACGGGGTGGCCCCGGACACGGTTCCGGCTGCGTCCCTGGCCCCGGACGCCCCTGATACGGCTCCTGCCCCGAACTCGGGCTGCCCGACCCCTTCCTCGCCGCCCACGGCGGCCGACACCTGAGCGCGCTGATCACCGATGCGCCGCCGACTCCTCGTCATCGTCTTCGCCCTGGTCGCGGGCCTCATCGTGGCGCTCAGCCTGCCCTTGGTGCGGGCCACCGCGGAACGTACGGTCCAGCGTTCGTTCATCGGACGGGTCGAGGACGGCGCATGGTTCGCCGACATGGCGGCCACCGCCCTCGAATCGGGACGGACCGGCCGCCTGGAGGCCGCCGCCGACCGCTATACGGCCCTGTACGACTCGCGGGTCGCCGTCGTCGACGCGGACAGCGAGATCGTCGTCGCCCCCCGCCCCCTGGACCTGAAGGAACCGCAGGTGCGGTCGGCGCTGCTGAGAGCCCTTGCCGACCGGCCGGCGCAGCAGCCCAGCGTGGTCTGGCCGTGGGACGACCGCCCGTTCGTCCTGGCCGAGCCGGTCAAGCGCGACGGCCGGGTGCTCGGCGCCGTACTCATCGTCTCGCCCACCGACCGAGCCCGTTCCGAGGTCGCCGACCACGTGACCCTCGTCGGCCTGGGCAGCCTCGCCGCACTCGCCGCCGTGGTCATCGCGGTCGCGGCCCCGGTCGTCCGGTGGGTGCTCCGCCCGGTCCACGAACTGGACCGCGCCACGCACGAGGTCGCCCTGGGGCGGCTGAAGACCAAGGTCTCGGAACGGGTGGGCGCTCCGGAACTGCGCCGCCTCGCCAACAGCTTCAACGCGATGGCGGACAGCATGCACGCCTCGCAGGAGCAGCAGCGCGCATTCGTGGCGCAGGCCTCCCACCAGCTGCGCAATCCGCTGACCGCGCTCCGGCTGCGGGTGGAGAACCTCGAGGAGTTCGTGAACGACCCACGTGGCCTGCACGAACTGCACTTCGCTGTGGAGGAGACCGACCGGTTCGGCGAGATCCTCGACGGGCTGCTGCGTATGGCCAGGGCCGAGGCGTCCGAGGCGGAACGCCGGAGCGTCGACGTAACGGCCGTGGTCGTCCACCGGGTCGACGCCTGGCGGACGGCCTACGAGGCGGAGGGCGTCCCGCTCACGATGCGGGTTCCGGACGGCGTGAGCGCGCTGTCCCTGCCCGACTGCCTCGACCACGCGCTGGACACCCTGCTCGACAACGCGCTCAAGTTCGGCGACGGCACCCCGGTGGACGTCTCGGTCGCCCGGGCTCCGGGCGGTGACGGTGCGGGGGCACACGGCGGGCAGGACGACGGTGTGGTGGAGGTGACGGTTCGCGACGGCGGCTCCGGGCTGACCGCCGAGGAACTGGCTCGGGCAGGGGGGAGGTTCTGGCGCAGTACACGCCATCAGAACGTTCGGGGTACGGGACTCGGTCTCGCCCTGACCCGCATGGTGGTGGAGGCGGGCGGAGGCGAACTTCGCCTGGCGGCGGCGAAGCCGCACGGACTCGCGGCGACCGTACGGTTGCCGAGTGCTCCCCCGCCCCCCGCTGCGGCACCCTGACCAGAACGTCGGGCCGGTGTCAGGGCTGCGACTCGCGGAACCAGTGAGCCGCACCCGGGTGCAGGTCAAGCGGATAGGTGGCGATCGCCGTACGCCGGTCCAGCCGGCGGGCCTCCGGGTGGGCGCGGATGAGCTGGGACTGCCCCTCGAACAGCAGCCGAGTCAGCCAGTACGCCTCCGCGTCCGGCATGTCCCTCCGCACCACCAGAAAGTTCGGCAAGCTCACGGTGGTCACCGCACTCTGCGCCCCGTAGACGACGGCAGGCACGGTGGTCTCCGTGTAGAGCTCGCCGTAGGACCGGGTGAGAGCAGGGACCACGTCGCCGAGGTCGACGAGGCGGATGGGCAACGTCCGGCGGAGCTCGGTGATCGCCGCAGTGGGCAGGCCGCCGCTCCACAAGAAGGCGTCGATCCGCCCGGCGGCCAGGGCGGCCGTCGCCTCCCGCACATCGAGGCGCTCTGCGCTCACGTCTTCGCCCGGAGAGAGCCCCGCGGCCTTCAGGACGCGTTCGGCCTGCAGCGCGGTGCCCGAGCCCTTGGCGCCCACGGAGACCCGCAGCCCGCGCAGCTCCTTCACACTGCGTACCGGGCTGTCCGCGGGGACCACTAGTTGCAGGTAGTTGTCGTAGAGCGCGGCGAGCGCCATCACGGGTACCCGCCCCTTGAACGGCGCCCGCCCGGCGAGGGCGTCCGCGGCGCTGTCGGCGAGCGTGAGGGCCACCTGCGCCTCGCCCGCGCCCAGCCGGCGCAGGTTGTCGACACTGCCCCCGGTGTACAGGACACGGGCCGACACGTCGGGCAGCCGACGCTCGATGAGATCGGCGTATCCGGCCCCGTACTCCGCATAGACGCCGCCCTGGTTACCGGTGGCCACGCTGATCTCACCGGACGGCCGGGGCGGCTCATCGTTTCCGGTGCACCCTGCGAGCAGCACCACCATCAGGGCGATGGTGGCGGCAAGCAGGCGTGCCACCGGCATGGGGCCTCCTTGGACACGGCGAACCGGGCTCTGACCGCCGGGGACGGACCACAGACCTCCGGCGGGCCCACGCGATCAGCCTAACGGGCCTGGATCGGGTGGCGTCCTCTCGGCGGAGGGCGAATCAGCGTCATGACCTACCACTGCGCTGATGCGCCTTCGCGCCGGCTGACTGGCCGCGGCGGAAGCTCCGGGCCAGGGAACGAAGCGGGGTGAGAAGGGTACGTCAGGGGTTCCTCGTGCTGCCGCTGAGGGGGTGCGTCCAAGGGGGTGCATGAAGCAGTGCGTCCGAGCTCGGCGGCCATACGCAGCGCCCACGTCCGCCGCGCGGCGGACGTGGTGGGGCTTGCCGTGGTGCCCCGCAGGCATTCGATCTAGACGGTCATGAGAGCACCCGGTTCGTCCGGAGCGGCGTAGGTCTCGGCGATGCCTGGCCGAGCTCGGCGTCGGAGCGCAGCGATTCGTGGTCGAGGCCGCTGAGACAGAGGACCGCTGCTGTGCTGGGATCCTGTGACAGCACAGAGGGAAGCCCAAGACCCCGGCCTGGTGGCCGGCACCGCTGCGGCAGCCCAGTGATCCAGACGTTGCCGGCCTCCGGTCGCCCATCGCCACACCGCGTCGCCCCGAGCCGGAGCGGGGTGGGCGACGATCCCAGGGAGCCACTTCCGATTACCTACGTCCTGCCAGCGTCCCGAATACAGCGTCCAACCGCTCGTAGAGGCCACCTGCGGCGGCTTGCCCCGGTGGTGCGCCAACACGTCTGTGCAGGTCGTGGCGGTTCGAACTTACGCCGACGGCAACGGCGTTGAAGTCGCGAGCAGCGGATTCAGTCCGTTCGCCCAAAGTCCTGAATCCGCACGCCTGCTGAGACGTTTCGGCAGGTCACAGACGTGCACAGTGGGGCGGGTGGGACTCGAACCCACGGCCGACGGATTATGAGTCCTTTCCTGATCTTCCAATCCGTCCCGGCTCTTACCTCGCCTTTCCTATAACCGCAGGTCAGATCCGCTTTTCCGTTCGGAGTCCGTGCCGGCCTTCCTGATCCTTCCGGGTCCTTCCGTCCCCTGCGTGTCCCCTGGCGGTCCCCGGAGAGCCCTCCCGTGGGAGGAGCCTGGGGAGGTCCGGCTGCATCAGCCAGGTCGAACAATGGGGGTGCTCCGCCTTTCGCACCCTCCGGCAGCGGAATCCCTTTCCGACGGCGAAGGCCGGCCCCTGCCCCACATCACTTGCCCAAGGTGCCGTCACCCCCGCTCACTGGCCGAGGTCGGCCAGCAGGTCGTCGAGTACCGCCTCTTCCTCGATGCGCACGCCGCCTTCGGTCATGGCCGCGGACAGGTCCGGGTCCCACGCGGCGGTGGTCGGCGTGCCGGTCAGGGTCGTGGCCAGTGGGATGGCGGCGACCGCGGTGCGGTAGTCGGCGGCCATGTAGCGCCAGGGGTGCCAAGGGACACGGCGCAGCAGGGCCGAGGCGATGCGCAGGCCGCCCCAGTCGAAGTCGCCGTGGTAGCGCAGGGCGGCGCCGTGTGCGTGCAGGTGGCGCAGCAGGGTGAGGGCAGCGGCCGAGGGCTGACCCTGGAGGCAGACCAGCGGGGGGCAGGCGGCGCCCAGGGTCTCGGCCGCGGTGGCCAGGATGGCCGGGTTCTCGCACACGTGGACGAGGGCGGGTGCCGTGCGCGGCGGGCACCGGGTGAGCTGCCGTAGCGTCAGGACCGCGGGTTCGCCCTCGCCGGCCGACCAGTCGAGGGCGGGGGTGCCACGCAGACCCAGGGCGAGGACGGTGGAGGAAAGGGCGTCCTTGAGGAGCCCGGCCGCGGCCCATGCCTCGCGGCGCCACTCGGCTCCGCTGCCGTCCGGGAAACCGGTCAGCGTGCGGGCGCCGGCCAGGACGAGTGTGGCGAGCGGGGTGCCGTCGTCGAGGGCGTGGGCGTCGCCGAAGGTCCCTGCGGCGAAGGCGGGCAGGGACACAGCCGGCTCGGCTGGCAGCCGGCGCAGGGCCTCGGCCGTGTCGCCCAGCAGGCTCTTCGCCGCCCGCGGGGTGCGGGCGATCCGGCGTACGAGGCCGTCCGCACGCAGCCGCTCGGCCCAGTCGGCCAGTTCGGGTCTGCGGGTGCGGATGAGCTCGTCGAGCGGGGCGTACGCGTCCCGCCAGGCGCGCTCCTCCCGCTCGCGTACGTCGGCCAGCCGGTCGACAGGTCCGGTGAGGGCGGTGACGGCTGCGGCCAGGCCGTCGGGGCTGACGCCGGAGCGGCGCAGCACGGCGTCCACGGCGTCGAGACGGACGCTCAGCGCACGTCCGGCGCCTGGGGCGCGGCCCAGCAGCCCTTCGGCGGCGGTCCGTTGCCCGGCGGTGGGGGCGGTCAGGGTGACCGGGCCGGTGAGGGGTTCGCCTCGCGCCATGCGGCGCCGTACACGGTCTACCAGCCAGACGAGGTCGGGGCCGCCGAGCAACCGGGTCAGGCGGTCGCGGTCGACGGGTGCCGCGGCCTGTCGGTGGATGTCCCTGAGCTCGCTCGTGTCCTCCCGCTCGCTCATGTCCACAGCGTGTCCTTGGTTTCGGCCGTGTCCAAAGTCGCCCGCGGGCCGGTCTGTGCCGGGATGCCGCTCGTCGGGCGACCCGGTTCGATGCCCCTGAGCCGGGCGGCGCCGTCCCACTCCCAGCGTGTCACCAGGACCGCCGGGATCTCGTCGACGCGCGAGAGCTGGGCGATGGCGATGGCGGGCACCTGTGGGTAGCAGGCCCATTCGCGTTCGGAGGTCATCACCACGTCCAGGTCGAAGGCGTGCAGCAGGCCGAGGCACTTGGCGCGGGAGTCGTCGTCGACCCCGGCGAACGCCTCGTCCAGGGTGACCAGCCGCGGGGCACTGGACGCGGCCGTGGCGTAGTGCGAGGAGGCCGCGGCGAACAGCGGCACGCTCACGGCCAGGACGCGCTCGCCGCCGGAAGCGGGCCCGGTGGCGGGAACCCACTTGCCGTGCTGGTGGCGTTCGATGCCGAACTCGTGCCAGGCGCGGTAGTCGAGGGCCGCGGTGAGCACCTCCAGCCAGCTGCCCGCAGTGTCGTCGGCCTGCCGGCGGATGATCTCGGCCTGGAGGAACTCACCGACCGCGGCCCGGTCCTCGACCGTCCACGCGTCGGCGGACTGGCGCAGCCGCTCACGGGCCTGCGTCAGACCCGTCGGTGCCTTGCGGGAGGGGCGCCAGACGAGCCGCAGTCGCATGCCGGTGGAGGTGGGTCGCTCCTCCAGTTCGGCGTTCATGGCCCGCACCTGGCGCTCTGCGGCGCCGATCAGTTCCTGGAGGGTGCCAGCGACTTCGGTCAGCAGGTGGGTTTCGAGGATCTCCCGCTCGTGCGCGGACAGGATGCGGGTCAGCTCGGCGACTTCCATGGCGAGGGCCTCGGCAAGGTCGGGGACGGCCCGGGTTCGGCCCTGGTAGACGATCTCGACGACCATGCCGTCCTCGGTCATCCGGGCCGAGGCGTTGTGGCCGCCTCTGGAGAGCGCGTCCTGGAGCTTCTTGTACTCCTCGCTGAGCTTCTTCTGCACGCGCTCCCAGGCGCCGTCGGAGTCGTCGGTGCCGGACAGGTCGCTCTCGATCGTGCGGGCGAGGGCGATGGCCGGGGTGGCGGCCCAGGGTCCGGCGTCCACGGCGGGCACGGCCGCCTGGGGCAGGGCGACGGTGAGCAGTCCGGTGGCCGTGAACCGCTGGAGCGCGGCGATGGCCTCGGCGCGGGCCGCGGTGGCCTCGCGGACCTCGACCTCCAGGCGTTCGATGTGCCCGAGTGCCAGGTGGGCGCGCCGGTCGGCGGCCGTTGTGTCTTCGCGTGCCCGGCGCTGCTCGCGCTCGCACGTGGCGAGCGCGGCCGCAGTGTCGGCGAGGCGCCGCTCCAGCTCCGCCACCGCGGCGCCGACGGTGGAACGCAGGGTGGTGTGGCGCTCGTCGGCGGCCGCCGCGCCACGGGCCGCCTCCTCGGCCCGCAGGGCCAGCTCCGCCACCCTTTCCCCGGCCCGCTCGGCTTCCGCGCGCTCCTCGACGACGGCCCGTGCCGCGTCGGTGCGCTCGCGCAGCGCGGGCCACAGACCGGCGAGGACGGCGGTGTGGTCGGCCAGGGCCTGGCGGACGGCGGTGAGGTCCGCGCGGTCCGTGGGCAGGTTCACCGCGGCAGCGGTGTCGGTGAGTTCGGTGGCGGCCTCGGCCTCCTGGCGGGACGCCTCGGCTAGGTCGGCGGCGCGTTCGGCGCGGCGGGCGCGGGCCCGGTGCGCGGCGTCGGCGGACGCGGCGGCGAGGGCGTGCGCGTGGCGCAGGGCGGCGTCGTCGGGGACGCCGGCCAGTTCGGCGTCCAGGGTGCTCCGGCGCCGGGCCACCGCCGCGCGTTCGGCGTCGAGACGGTCCATGTCCTCGGCGTACGCGGCGAGTTCGGCACGCAGGGCGGTGATCCGGGCGCGGCGGGCCTCCTCACGGGCGCCCTCGCCCACGTACTCGGCGACCTGCTTCGCCCAGCTGCCGGTCAGCGCGCCGACACGGAAGCCGCCGTCGACGCTCACCCAGGTGTCACCGCCCGGACCCAGCCCCACCCCGGCGAGCACGCGGGCGACGGTCCGCTCGCCCACCGCCGCAGCCTGCCGGTCGCCGTGGTCCACGGCCGGGCGGAGCACGTCGGCGAGCGTGCCGCCGGTCACCGGGCCGACCGGCGAGAGCAGCACGTCGTGCGCGTCGGCGCGCAGGACGGTGCCGTCCGGGTGCACCCAGGCGTCCAGGAGCCCGGACGCCTCCAGTGCGGCCTCCAGCCCTGCCCGTTCCCTCACCGTGACCTGTTCGTGGAAGTCGACCAGCCGCCACAGGGGTGCACCCGGGACCTGCTCGCGTAGGCCAGGGGTACGGGTCTTCGGCGCCGTCGGCCCGCGTCGGCCGCCCGCCTCCAGCTCGGCCAGCTCCCGCTCGGCCTCGCTGCGCCGGGCCTTCAGGACGGCTTGTTCCTGCCCGAGGAGGGCGGCCCGGTCGGCCAGCTCGGCCGCCCGCGTGCGGTGGGCGTGACCGGCCTCCTCCCGTGCGGGGTACGGTCCCTGGCAGTGGGTCACCCAGTCCTGCAGGGCGTCGAGCAGCCCGGCGGAATCGGCGACGGCGAGTTCCTCGCAGGCGTTCAGGTGGGCGCGGACGCGGGCGACGAGGTCCGCGCCCGCCGCCTCGGCGTTCTGCTCCTCCTCGGCCTGCCGCTGCGCGGTGTGGCCGGCCTCGGTTTCGGCGTCGTCCAGCCGGCGGGCGGCGGCGCGCCCCTCGGCGGCGGCCCGGTCGGCACGGCCCGCCAGTTCCTCCATGTGGTCGATGGTGCGCCGCCTGCGGGCCATCGACTCCTCGGCTGCCCGCCGTAGTTCGGCCTCCGGTGCACCATCGGTGCGCGGTACGTCGTCGAGGCGGGCAGCGGCAGCGGTCTCCCGGGCGTGCTCGGCCAGGTCGGCGACCCGCTCCTCGGCCGCCGCGAGGCGCCGCTCGGCCGTGCCGAGGCGGCCCAGGGTCCGGGTGTGCACCTGGGCCGCGTCCTGACGGTCGGCCTCGGCCCGCTTCAGCTCCTCGGCGGTGCGGCGCGCCTCGGCCGCCGCCTGCTCCAGCTCCCGCGCACTGCGCATCTCGGGACCCTCGCGCAGCGCGGCCTGTTGTGCCTTCAGCCGCGTGGCGGCCTCCTCCAGCTCCGCGAGCCGCCCGGCCGCGGCCTCCCGGTCCGTCTCGGCCTGCTCCCGCTCGGTGCGGGCCTGGGCCAGGTCGCGGTGCAGCTGCTCGTAGCGGGCGTGCTCGCTGCGGGGCAGCCGGGCGCGGCGGCGGGCGGCGACGCGAGCGTAGCGCCGGTAGTGGTCCAGGAAGGCGGAGGCGGCCCGCTCGGCCTCGCTCGCCGCCCGCAGCTCCTCCTTCTCCTCGTCCAGGGAGCGGAACGCCTCGGCCACGTCGGCGATCACGGCCTGGTCCATCGGCGGCAGCGCCTCGGTCAGGGCGCGGGACAGGGCGGCCTCGTTGGGCCGTTTCGACAGCTGCGGCTGGCGCAGCTGGATGAGCAGGTCGACCAGGGCGGCGTAGCGTCGCTCGCCGAGGCCGAACAGCGCCTCGTCGACGGCGCGGCGGTACGCGGTGGCCGTGTCGTACACCATGCCGTGCCCGGCGATGGCCTCCGTGAGCCGGTCGCGCGACAGGGCGGTGCCGGTCGCGTCGAGCAGGCTCAGGTCCTGGCCGATGCGCTGGTCGGTGACCGCGTACCAGTGGCGTGCGATGCCGCGTCCTGCGACGGCCTTCAGCCCGCAGGCGAGGGTGCGGAAGTGGTGGTGTCCGGTGTCGGTGTCGACGCGGCCGAACTCGATCCAGGTGTAGCCGAGCCGCTCGGGGTGCGGGTGCTCCCCGCCCAGCAGCAGGTTCCACTCCATGCGCTTGCCCGGGTCGGCATCGGGCTCCACGCGGCGCGCCGACAGATCGCCGTCCAGCAGGAACGGGAGCGTGAGGGCGAGCACCTTGGACTTGCCGGTGCCGTTGTTGCCGCGCAGCAGCAGGCGGCCGTCGCGGAACCAGAACTCCTCGGTGTCGTAGTAGAAGAGGTCGACCAGGCCGAGGCGCAGCGGCCGCCACCGGCCGGGCACGGGGTGGGGCAGGGCCGTCACGGTTGCGGTGCCTTTCGCTGGGACGTGCGGTGTCCGGATTCCACGACGACGGTCTCGCCGACCGCGTACCGGGCGAGCGCGGGCAGCGGGGCCACGCCGGCAGGTGTACGCCGCACCAGACCGAGCGCGGTCAGTTTGGTGAGCGCCTGCTCGACCAGTTCCCCCTCCATGCCCGGCTGCTTGGCGCTCTTGGACCAGAACGCGCCGTGGACGGCGGCCAGTTCCCGTACCCGGTGCTCCAGTTCCCCCTGGCTGACCTCGCCGTCCGCGCCGGCGAGGTGCTCGGCGAGCAGCAGGGTGACGTGCCCGTGGGTGCCCTGTTCGGGCATCCGTACGTCGGTGAGGTCGTCGTGGGGGTCGACCATGGCGATGCCCTCGGCCCGTACCTCGGGCACCAGGCCGGTCAGTTCGCTGACGCGTGCGGTGAGGAAGGCGCGCTGCCGGGTCAGGTATACCAGCTCCTCGTCGGTCAGCTCGTCGTAGTAGAGCACCGGGTCGTCGAGGAGACGGCGGGTCAGCTTCTGGCGGATCGCGCGGAAGCGCAATTCGTCGCTGTCCAGGGCGCTCTCCGCGGTGAGTGCGTCCAGCCGCTCCTCGAACCCGTCCGCGTCGATCAGCGACGGCCCGTGGCGGGCGGCCAGCAGCCCCGCCAGGACGCGGCGCTCCACGTCGTACAGCACGTCGCCCGCCCCGCTGACGTAGGCGTCCTCGTCCCCGGCCACCCTGCGCAGCACCCCGTACCGCAGCAGTAGCCGCACCACGGCGGCGAGGTCCAGGCGCTCCTCGCGCCGTTCCAGGGTGAACTCCACGCCGACGGCGGCCAGTTGCGGGTCGGCGGCGTCCAGCACCACCTGTTCGGCGAGGCGGCCGAGCGCGATCTGCGCCTCCCCGCGTTCCAGCGCGGCCAGCGCCAGACACAGCAGGACATAGCGGCGGCGGGTGAACGGCACACCGGCGCGGGACGCCTCACGCGCCGGGTGGGTCGCGTCGGCCAGAGTGCCGGGCGTCCTGCGCAACCGGGCGGACTCCGCGTCCACCCGCAGCGACCAGCCGGTGTTGCGGTCGAACCAGTCGCGCAGCTCGGCCGCGTACCGGCGCACCAGACGGTAGGCGTCGGCGCCGGGGCCTCGGGCGAGCAGCAGCGGCTCTTTCAGCAGGGCGCGGGCCGCCTTGTGCAACTCGGCGGTGCGCCGGTCGTCCAGGACCTCGCCCAGGGACGTGGTCATCGCGTCTCCCCCATGGGGATGCCGGCCGTAAGGTCGGTGATCGCGACGGTGTGGTCCGGCCCCCGGAACACGCCGCCCGGGGTGCGGATCTCGGCCGTCGTACCGTCATCCAGAGCGGTGAGGCGGATCTCCATCGTGCCGTCGTTGCTGGTCGCCACGGTCGTGGTCGTACCGGGCCGCCAGGTGGCCAGGGCGTCGCCGAGCAGCCGCAGGAACAGGCCGAACGCCGTCGGGTCCAGCTCACCGAGCGCGGACAGCCGGGTGGGGCGCTCCGTCGCCAGCCGGGCGCGGGCGGCCGCGATCTCGTCCGCCTGCTTCGTGGCGCGCTCGGCCAGCAGCCGCCGCTGCTCGGACCGGTCCTGCACCTTGCGGGGCTTGCCGCGCCGCTCATAACTCCCGGTACGGCGCAATTGCGGACTGATCCGCAGCGGCTCGGCCTCGGACCAGGGCGTGGCAGGGGCTACCGGACGCGTCCCACGTTCGGCGAGGGTGTCGGCGTCGACGGTGAGATGACGGGCGGGGTACAAGCCGAAGGCGGCGCGCCACAGCCGGTGCCGCGCCCCGTCGTCGGGGGCTTCGGCGAACCAGCGGGCCAAGGTGCGGAAGTCCGCCGACCGGTCCGAGCGCCCGGCCCGCCGCTCGTTCAACTGCCGAACGACAGTCAGGAGTTGCGGGATCGCGCCGAGTGCGCGCCCGCGCAGCAGGCGGGCCTGGGACTCGCGGCCGTCCGCCGACACGAACCAGGCGGCGAGCCCGGACCAGCGCCCCGCCCACCGCTCGTACGCCTGTATCTGCGCGGTGTCGGCCTCGTCCGGAGCGGCGTCGGCCGCCTCCCGTGCGGCCGCCAGCCGCAGCAGCACGCCCACCCGGTCCTCGTCCTCCAGCTCACCGATGAGCAGGGCGATCCGCCCGCCGAGAGTGATCAGATCCTGGATGAACCGCTCCAGGTACTGGATCAGCCGGTCCTTGTAGGCGAGAAACACCTCGACCTCGACGCCATGCAGGTCAATGGTGCGCTGGAGCGACCCCATGAACGCCCGCGCGTTCTCGGCGAGCGCCTCGAACCGGCTGGTCAGCGCGGACAGCGCCAAATGAGCCTTGGCCGCGTCGGGCTCCTCCTTGGCGGAGATGACGAGCAGGGCCCGCAGGTGCGTGACGATGTCGTGCAGCGCCACCGCCTGGAGTGCCCCGCGCCGCCCCAGCGCCTCGTCGTAAACCGACAGCGCCTGCTCGGCGGCCTCGCCGGCCTGGGTGAGCTGGTAGATGAACCGTCTGCGGTAGAAGTCCTCGACCGCGGTGACCCGGGAGGTGTCAGGGTCCGCCCGCAGATTGCCCCACCCGACGAGACTGTCCAGCGCCTTGACGACGGCGTCCGGACCGGCGGGGCGGTGCTCCGGCGGCAGCGCGGCGTGCACGTCCTCGGGCCGCAGATGCACCGCAAACCGTTCCTTGGCCGCCAGGAACACGCGCATCACCTGGCGGTAGAGGGCGGCGTTGGGTGCGGTGAGATGGGCGAAGGGGGCGAACGGGGTCTCCGTGGAGGGCTCCGCGGACTGGGCGGCCGCATCGGCCCCGGCAGGGCCGATGCGGTCGAGGGCGGCAGGGCGTGACGTCATCGTCCCGGCATTCTCCCCAAAGGAGACCTGCAACGACAATCCCGGTCCGACTCCTTGCGTCTCCACCAGACATAAGGGAGCGTGCATATTGATATACGACTCCCGATATAGGGGACCTCGGCATCGCGACCAAGCGCGACACCGCCCTGCGCGAGGTCACGGCCCGCTACCGGCGACTGCGCGCGCTGGCAGAAGCCCGCGACCTGGTCGCCGAGGGCGCACTGGACATGGACGTCCTCCTCGACAAGAGCACATACCGGCCCACCGGCGGGCAGGACACTGTCCGCGACGCAGGAGCAGATGCGTGACCGTCACCGACTACCTGATCGGCACCTCCGCCCTCGTCCGCATCCTGCTCGGCCGCCACGGCCGAGTGGGACGGCTCGCCGTGTGACATCACCGAGCTGGAAGTCCTCTGTTCCGCACGCTCGGCGGCAGACCGGGAACGCATGAAACGCGCGCTGGAAGCCCACTACACCCGGTGCCCCCTGCCCGACGGCATCTACCGACACGCACGCGTCGTCCACGAACTGCTCACCGCCAAGGGCGAGCAACGCGGTGCGGGCCTCGTCGACCTGCTCGCCGCCGCCGCGGAAGAGGCGGGGCTGACCCTGCTCCACCATGGCCACGACTTCGAGACGATCGCCCGCACGACCGGACAACCGGCAGGGATGATCGATCTCAATTGATCAGTCTCAGGGCCGTCAGACGCCCTCCGGCACGCGGATGAGCGGCCGCCGCCCGCCCACCTTCATAGCCCGTGCTGGTCAAGGATGCTCATCAGCTTCCGCCTGCGTTTCAGTTCTGTGCGCAGGCCGGCGAGATACACGGTGAATGCGTCCTCGGTCCCCAGCACGCGATGGCAGTCACGGACACCTCCCAACAGTCGTGCGAGACGCTCGTAGGCGCGGTCCCCGGTCGGCTCCTTCGACCGCTCGACCAACCGCAGGTACACGCCGAGCGCCTCGGCCGGACGGGTCTCGCGCGACAGGTCGGCGAGTCGCTCCCACTGCCGGTCGTCCGCGCGGCCGGCCGCCTCGCGCCAGGCGGCGTCCAGGTCGCCGTCGTCGAGCAGCGCGTCGATCAGCACTGGCCCGCCGTACCGGCCGCCGTCCTCAAGACGGGCGTCCTCGCCTAGGGCAGCCAGCGCCGCCGCGCGCTCAGCCTCCCAGCACTGCGCCGCCTGAGCGGCAGCGCGCAGCTGCCGGTAGGCGGCCAGGGACCGCTCGACACGGAACCGGTCACGGCGCACCGCGACACTGTCGGCCGCTCGCCCCGCCTTCGCGTACCGGACGCACACATAGTCGACCAGACGGCCGTCCATGTGCGCCTCGGCGGCGCACTCACGCAGTCCGCGCTCCGCCCAGGCGAGCGCCTCGTCCATGCGGCCCGCCGATTCCAGTTCCTCGGCGATACGCAGATGGGTGGCACCGGACGGGTCGAGGTCCTGCGCGTGCAGTGCGACCAGCGCGTCGACGTCGCCCTCCGCCTTGACCAGGCGTTCCATCAGGTACCGCTCCGCCCAGCCGGACGGTCTGCGCCTGAGTGCCTCGGCCGCCAGCTGTCGCAGGCGGGCCAGTCCGCTCGGCCCCAGCGCGTCGGCGTAGTCGAGCGGATCCAGGTCCGTCACGTCGTTGCTGTCGTCGAGCACCGTGCCGACCAGCCACTCGGCCAGCCGATCCGGATCGGGGCGTGCGACCCCGCAGGCCTCCAGATGTGCCTCGGCCACCGCGGCGGCCGCCTCCCCGACCACACCGTCGGAGTCGTCGATCTCCCCGTACGCCTCCCCCAGCACCCGGATCGCCTCCTCGGCCAGACCGACCGCCTGCGCCGCCTGCCCCTCGGCGGTCAGGGCGCGCAGGGCGCTCGCCGCCTCGGCGACCTGTCGTCCATACCCGGAGGCATCCGCGTACTCGATGTACCCGTACCGGGCGAACGGCCGCGGATCGATCAGGGCGACGATCCGGTCCCGGACCGTACCGAGGTCAGAGCGAGCAGCGGCTGCCCGCAGCTCCAAACGCCTTCGCAATTCTCGGTCCTCGGCGATCTGCTCACGCACCAGCGCCAGGAGCTCGTCACGCGACAGCGCCGAAAGCCACGCCTCCAAGCCGGAAGCCCGTGCCCGTGCCGCGGCTCGCTGCTGGGGGATCGTCTTCGCCCGCCGCAGCACGGTCAGCCCGACCGCCACACAGTGCTTGCAGAAGTTGCCCTCCTGCCCGTACGGGCAGTCGCACGACCCCGAGACCCCCTCGTCGCCGCCGAGGGTGAGCTCCACCTCGTAGACATCCGTACCGTGCACCACGGCGGTGACCGAGCCCTCCCCCACCTCCAGCCCACTCACCGCGTCCAGATACCCCAGCCCCCGCTCGAAGGACCGAGCCCCGGCCAGCACCCTCAGATCGTCCTCGCCCAATCCCACCACTTTCCGTGCCACACCGGCATTCAACCGCGGATCGGCAGCTCTTGGAGACCCGAGCAACCCGGCTCCACAGGTGTGCCCGCATGCGTCGACTGAGCACCCCATCGAGCAGCGGGACTTACGGTGCATCAGCGATGGTGGGCGGCCCCGAGCGAGGGGATGGTGAACGCCGGGTGGCCGCCGTCCTCAGAGCCAAGTGCGTCGGGAGCTTGCGCCGGATCTCGACCACCAACTGCTACACGAGCAGCATGCATTCACGCTCTCTCACTTCATGGGGTGATGCGGACGGAGGCCGAAGCGGCGGGCCAGGTCGTGCGCGACCGCATCCAGCCAAAGCAACTGACATGATCGTCCGCACACCGGGGCCACATGGACACGACCTGGATGTGACTCCCCGGCAGCGGACGCTGCCCGGTGAACGTCGTCGGCTACCCGAGCCGTAGCGGGCATCCCGTGGACCGCAGTTTCACACACCGCCGCTTTCGCCTATCTCACGGGGGTGGATGTGCCTGGCGTTGTTGGGGCTGCTGGCCTCAGCACGCACCGCTGAGTCACGGCGATGACAAAGGAAACCGCGTGCCACGCCACAACTCCCGTCACTCGGTGGGCAGCCAGCGGCTGAGGCAGGCGCACTTGCCAACAGCCAATCGCCCGGGCCCGTCACAATCTACGCACACGAACACCGGGAAGGTCGTCGAAGCGCGCTCGCTTGTCGTAGGTGACTACTGTGCGTGCGGTGGTCAGGGCGGTTGCCGCGATGATCAGATCGTGGGCTCCTCTGGGCTGGCCGGCCCTGCGGACGTGGGCGAGCAGTCGCGCATGAGCCCGCGCGATGTCCACGGTGTACTCCTCGACCGGAACCGTAGCGAGGATGGCGTCGACGAATGACTGGCGGGCAATCCGGTTGGTGTCGTCGGCCAGTTCGACGCCCTGGAGCAACTCCGCGGCCGTGATGGCGGCGATCACCGGGTCGTCATCGTCCGCGAGTACATGGTCGAGGACGACTTTCCGGCGCTCGACCGCGATCAATACGCCGGTGTCCAGGATCAGTCGTTCCACGGATCGTCCAGGGTCAGCAGATCACGGGTGGCCATCACATCGCCCTCGAAGGCGTCGTCGAGGGTGTCGACGTAGGGCAGGAGAGCATCCTTCACCGCACGGCCCGTGGCTTTGGGCGCCGGGCCGAGCACGGCCAGGCGTTTGCCCCCGCGGGTGATCACGATGGTTTCGCCGCGTTCCGCGCTGTCCAGCACGGAGGCGAAGTTCCGTGATGCTTCGGTAGCGGTCATTGTCTTCATGACCTCATGCTCTCAGAGAATCTGATACTCGACAAGGCGGAGGCCGAGCCTGATGACCTTCCCCTGCTTGATGTTCGACATCTCAAGCCGAACAGCGGCCGGAGAGCGATGCCCGGCAGGCTGGGGCGGGGTGGACAGTGACGGCGCCGACGGTCAGGCCGCCGGCTTCCTGCGGGTCCGCTCCATTTCCTCGCGTCCCCTGCGCGTCCCCTGGATCTTGCTTTCGGCTTCACTGCGTAACCTCCAGCAGCCGAGCTTGTTTCTAAATCGCCGCAGGTCAGAGCCTGACAAGGGTGCCCAGACACCCGCCGTGACACCTCAGGCAGTACTTGTGAGCAGCGGATTCTCTCCGTTGGGGCCGAGTAGGTGACTCAGAGGCACTGAAGAGACGTTTCCGCAGGTCAGGGCACGTTACTGGTGGGGCGGGTGGGACTCGAACCCACGGCCGACGGATTATGAGTCCTTTTCGGATCTTCCGATCCGTCCCGGCTCCTACCTCATCTTTCCTATAGCCGCAGGTCAGAGCACTATTGCCCTCCGCCTGCCTCCGTCGGCTTCCTGATCTTTCCCGGTCCTTCCGTCCACTGCGTGTCCACTGAAGGCCAAAGCCTGCCCGTTCTTGCGCGTCGCCGACAGGGTGTGCTCGGGCTTTCTCGCTGGTCGCGGGCTACGTCACGGAAGGGGAGATGAACTCCAGCGCAGCGGAGTGCCTTACCGGCGCAGCAGGTTCTCACCTCCTGTGCCCGGAGGTGGAGCATCGCGGCTTTTCGCAGGTCAGCCGCCTGCGGACAAGAGTATCGAAGTCGACCCGGAGCGGGGCGAGCATGTTCGCCCGGCTGCGTGCTGACAGCCCTGGTCGAGGGCATCACGAAGGCCACTATTGTGACCCGCCTTGATTCCTTGTGAACTTGTCGCATGCACCGCTGGAAAGCGTTGAACGATCGACAGCTCACGCTCCTCAGGAAAGTTGCCGCCGGCGAGGATCCCGGCGCCCAGGATCCGGGCATGCGGCGGTCAACCTATGCGCTGCGCGATCGGGGTCTCGTGACGGTGAGCCGTCGGGGTGGCGGCTGGCGGGCGGAGGTTACTGAGGCAGGGCGGTTCTACCTGCAGCACGGTCGTCATCCGGAGCATCCGGCACACGGGCGCACGGCTGCTGGTGACTCGAAGGCACCGGTTACCGTGGCGAAGGGCAGGGTCCGCGGCTCCACGACAACGACGACAGCTCATGGGAGCAAGCCGGCGACCACCCATAAGAAGCAGCCAACGCCGTACAGCGAAAGGCCCATCCCCGTCGCACGCCGCGCAAAAGCGACCAAGCTCGTGGAGAGATTGGTCGCCGAGCGCCATGTGGTCATATCAGAGCCTGACGAGGATGAGATCACCGAGTGGCGACGTGTCATCGACTTCGCCAAGCGGCACAAACTCGCGCCGGCGGGCAAACGCATCGAGAAGCAGAGACTGTGGAACGCCGGCCGTGATCTGCAAATCTCGTTGGTAGACGGCCCACATGCCAACTCTGGGCGGAGGTCCCCAGAGGAGAACCCGCGGGTTTCAGTCCCCGGGCAGTTGCGCTCGCCGCACCGCGTCGTGGCGGTTTTGCGAGACAGCCAGCGCCGGCTTCTTATGCCGCCCTCTCTGCGTCGCCGCGCTTTGCTGCTGCTGCAAGGGCTCGCAGCAGAGGCGGAACGCCGGGGATACAAGGTACGCGAGCAGCGGGTCCCTGAGCGTGACCATCGTTCAGCGCACTATTACAACGGCCGGTACTTCCCCGCGAGTTGTCGGGAAGGGGTGCTGGAGATCGTTATCGACGGCTTCACCAGCTGCGTCACTATCAAGCAGGAGTTTCCCCAGTCTGCTGATCCAGACCGCTCTCAGCAGCTTGCTCTGGACATCGGGTACAGCCGATCCCAGCGGCAACACCACTGGGGCGACCGCAAGCGGTCGAAACTCGAGGACGTCCTTGGGATCGTGCTCCGGGAACTGGAGACTCGCGCGGTCGAGGAGCAGCAGAGGAAGCTGGATGAGGAACGCGCGAAGGAAGAGCGCCGCATCCGCTGGGAAGCGGCCATGGCTACCGCCAGAGAGAAGGCTGCTCAGGCTCGCTTCGCAACGATTCTCCGTGAGCAGGCAAGGCAGTGGCAGGATGCGCACGCGCTCCGCCAGTACTGCGACGCTCTGGAGCACAGGCTCAATGTAGCGCCAGAAGAGGACGTCGACGTTGAATCGGCTCGCGCCTGGCTGCGGTGGGCACGCGACTACGCGGAGACCCTCGACCCTCTGACACAACTACCGACTATGCCGTCTGGGTTGGCGTTTGAGCCTGAAGATCTCAAGCCGCACCTCAACGGGTGGAGTTCGTACGGACCGGAGGCGCACACGTCTACTTGGAGGTCTTTCTGACGCAACCTCACCTGAGCCTCCGAGAACACTTGCGGCCACCTAACCCGGCCGCTTCTGGCCGGTGCGCGACCAGCCAACGAGAGAGCCTCGGAGTGCGATTACGCAGTTCTTCCGGACATGCCATGCCTATCGAAGGTCCCGGCCAGCTAAGTGGTCACGCCGCAATAGCCTTCACCCCGAGGAATGCCCTCAAGCGCCCCTAGCCTTCCTTGCACCTTCCATCAGTTTACTGCTTGACGAAATAGAGCACTCTGGGAGGGAAGTCGGGTGACGAATGAAATAACCACCAGGTCTGTGACTCCTAACTGTGATCCACAGGCGCGCCACAGAGATGCGAGTTAGACTCTGAAGGTCCGTTAGTCCGCTGAGGCGACAGCGGGGGACTCACATGCCATCGAGCAACACCACGCCACCGCCCGCGGCCGAGCCCGACGAGCCGCCGCAGAATCAGACACCACCGCCCGCGGCCGAGCCCGACGAGCCGCCGCAGAATCAGCGGGATAAGGAGCAGCTCGCGCTACTGGAAGATAGCTTTGAGCAGGTCCTGGACGCCACCAAGCATCAAGACGATAAAATCGGAAGACTCCTTACTGGGATCGCATTTTTGACGGCCGCGACCCTCGCTCTAGCGGCGTTGAATTCCGCTAACTATGCTGCGCGAATGTTCAACGTTCCACCTTTCACGCTACCCCTCGGCCTTGTCTCTATCTCCGTCTTCCTGCTCGGCGTAGCCGTTTCGGTGATACTCCTTCTCGCTGGACTGACGCAGCCTCTTGGGTTGCCTGGAATAACGGACTCGAGGGTTCCAGGGAGCCATATCCGCTACTCTCAGATCTACTTCCTTCACATATCGCAGATGACTAGAGACGAGTGGCAGGAACTGTGGGACCACGAGCCAGAACACCTCAGAAGAAGGCGCATCGAATCCCTAATTAAGGAGATTCACAGTCTCGCCAATCGAACCACATTCAAGCAGGACCGCAGCAGCGAAGGGGTCGCGGTTTTCTCATTCTCGCTACTCGCCTTCGCCGTGTCGGTCATCGTAATAGCTTCCACAGTTGATGAGCCACAAGGTGCGGTTGTAGGCATTGAGCTGTTCGATCGGGTTGCACTAAGCCTGCTCTTTGGGATCTACTTCTGGCTTCAACTTGCTTTGCGCGTTCGGCATGAACGACAGGAAATAATAGGGGTCGAAGAGGCAAGGATTACGACACTTTTTCGACTCAGGAACGCATTTGCAATCACCGCCGCACTCCTTGTTGTGGCGACCCTCATTTTCGCGCGGCCATGGGGTTCTGGAGTTTGGCTCACAGTCATGATTTTTGTGGGCATCACTAATCTTGCACTTCTATGCTGGATAGTCTTGATCGTCTCCTCACGTGACGGTTGGGCAAGATATCGAAAAGCCATTCCCATTGCGGGCACATTGGCCCTCCTCGCCGGAGCAACAGTGAGCGGATTCAATGGCTGGTATGCGGGCCAACTGCTCACTGTGGTGGTTGCTGTACTGACATTGCTCGTGCCCACACTTCTGAGGCCAACCCTCACTGTTGCCAAGTGGCGACGGGACGCACGGACTAGGAATGTGCAACAACCGGAGCAACTACCCGGTGTCCACTAACCCGCTTTCACGAAGCGGGCTGTCCGACAGGTGATCGGCAAAGCAGAAAGTGCCCCTGACCAGCGGTAATGAGGATTGTCTAGGTCCTCGTTCCCGCACCAGCCTGAGGCACTTCCCAGGTGAGTGGGCGTGTCGGGTCCTACCCGGGAATCATTGTTCCCTCCCGCCCTCCTTCGCTAGGGACGCGCGGGCTGTGCCTGATGCGCCTTCCCCGCATTCAAGACGGTGTACTACGGCGATCTCGACAGCGAGTCTCTGACGGGCCCGCTCGAGGCGCTCGCGGTGCTTCTTCAGTGCCTGCCGGGTGTTGTCGAGGGCCGTTGCTTGGCGTGCCTCCAACTCGGTGAGTCTGGCTATCTGCCGTTCGGCGTGAGCAATCTCGTCTGCCCGGAGGAGAGTGGCAGGTCGGCGGGGCGCCGGTCTGCGGGCGGGGGTGCGCTTCTTGTTCAGTTGTGCGCGGGCGAAGTCGAGGAACTCGTCGCGGGGGATGTACTTCACGCGCCTGTCGCCGATACCCGTCAGCAAGACGATCTTCGGGAAGGTTGCGTGGCGCTTGGCCCAGTTGCTGACGGTGGAGCGAGTGACGCCGACGAGGGCTGCTCCGGCGGCGAGGTTGATCAGTTCATCTTCGCGTCCCTTGTACTCGGGGCGGAGCCACGTGACGGACTTCGGGTCGCTCACGCCGCCTCGCTCTCGTGGTACTCCGGGAACAGCGTTTCGATGATCGCTGTCCGATGCTCCGTCCTTGGCGGTTGTACGGCGAGGTCATAGCCACCTCCGGGCGCTTTGCCGGGCAGGTGCCGTTTCTCGATTCCTGTGCGGATGGTGCGCACGGGCCCGCCTCTGTCGAACCAGCCCTTCGGGTACAGGTGCGTGGCGTGGGTGGTCCAGTGCCGGCCTCGGCGTTCGGGAAGCGCCGGGAGGTCGCGCCATCCCTCATGGGTGTGGTCGTGGGCGTCTTCGACGGCTTGGTCGCTTCGTCGGCGGTCGGGGCCTTCCCACGTGCAGCCGAGGCAAGCGCCCCGGTGGAGGTAGGGCCAGATGTCGCCGGATCCGTCCGGGGCGAGGCGGCCCCAGTTGCGGACGAGGACGGTGGGCTGGTGATCGGTGGTCGGTTCGGGCGGCGTGTGACGGGTGAAGCCTGGGTGTCCCCAGGCGATGCGCCAGCGGTCGCGGCTGTTGCTGTTCTTGTCGCGGTAGTGAGGCAGGTAGTCGGTGTGGCATGCGACGGCGCCACGGCGTTCGTCCGATGTCGTCATGGGTCGGTCTCCGGGCGGGTGGCCCCGGCGGTTGCCGGGGCCACGGTTTTGGTCAGGGGGTGTCGAGGTCCGGGCGGCTTGCGGCGAACTCCGCCGCCGCGTCGCGGTACGTCTCCAGAAGCCGGGCCGGGTCGCACTGCATGCGGATGCCGTCGAGCAGCAGCTTGGCCATCGTGTAGCCGGGGTAGATGTCGAGGGCTTCTGTGAAGGCATGGCTGGCGGTGACGGTGTCGCCCTGTCGCCAGGCGACCCAGCCGAGGAGGGTGAGGAGCGGGGGTGCCTTTCCGGTGTGCGGCGGCACACAGCGCCGGGCGATGTAGCCCCACAGCTGCCGCTCGTAGGGAAGGTCGCTGTCCTCGCCGGTGGACAGTGCGGCGTCCCTGGTGTGCGGATCTTGCAAGCCGAGGATGATGCGGGCGGCGATCTCGTCCGTGAGCTGGGGTCGGCCGTTGCGGAAGTCGACCAAGGCTCCCTTGATCAGATCGATGGTGCCGTGGCGGGCGAGGAGCCGTTCCTCTTCGCTGAGGACCTGGTCGTCTTGGTGGCTGGTGGCGGCGTCGAGGGCTTCGCGGTAGCGCACCGCGGTGGTGTCGGTGGTGGGGCGGTATTCGCTGGCGACCTGGACAGCGTGCTGGAGGTGTGCCGCGCGGTGGGCACGGCCCTCGCGGGCGGAGGCTAGCCAGTCTCGGGGGTCTTCGCCGTCGATGGTGCCAAGGTGTATGCCGGTGGCCAGCTCGTAATCGGGGTCCGTGGTGATGGCGTCGCGCAGGGCCAACCGCGCGGCGATGAGGTCTCCTTGCCGCCAAGCGACGAATGCGAACAGCGTCAGGATGGGCACGGCCTCCTGCGTGAACGGTTCGGCGCAGTGCCAGGCAAGGTAGGCCCACAGGCGTCGGGCGTGGGGAAGGTCGCCGTCCTCCGCGCGGGCCACGCCGGCCTCCACGGCGCCGTCGTCCTGAAGTCCGACGATGAGCTGCGTGGTCAGAGCGCGGCTGAGGACGGTCGCCCCGTCACGGAACCGGCTCATGGCGGCGTCGATCTGCTCCAACGTCAACGCGAGCGTGGCGTCGCGTCCAGCGTTGGTCGCGCACCGCGTGTTGAAGTGGTTGGCGGCGGTGTGCAGGTCCTTGAGGAAGTCGGGATCGGCCGTGACCGCCCGGAACTCCTTGATGATGTCGCGGGTGCGGGGGCCGGGAGTGCGCCCGAGGCGGGTCATTTGCGCGACGACGCTGGTGGGATCGTCCGGCGACGGGAGCGGTTCGCCCTCGCAGCACCCGTCGCTGTCGCACTCGTAGGCCCACCACCGGTTCGCGACGAGGCCGATCGTCTGGAGGACGTTGGCGCGGTGCTCCGTGAACTCGTTGGTGAGCCAGGTGCCGATGGGGGCGAGGAGCGCGGCGGTGTCCTCGGGGCTCTGGCCGGGGCGCGGTTCGCGGCAGAGGTAGATGATGACGCCCTCAGCGAGGTCATGGCCGCGGTCGTGGGCGTAGGACACGAACTGGCGGGCAGCGTGCTCGGCGGTGGCCTGCCACTCGGCGCTGTCGTCGGGGAGGGGGCACGTCATGATCGGCCCGTCGTGGAAGTTCGGGCCGGGGGCGTGGAGGGCGATGCTGTCGTCCGGGTAGTGGCCGAGGAGGTACGGCAGGATCTGGGCGAGGTTGGGCAGGCTGGTGACCTGCACGGTGTTGTCGGGGGTGCTCACTTCTGGGTTCCTTCCTTCTGCGATGCGGTGTCGGGCTGCCCGATGCGGGCGGGCGGTGCGGGGGCGGGCATGCCGCGTGGCTTGTTCGTGAGGGCGGGGAGCAGCCGTTCGCGGACGAGCGCGGTGAGGTCTGCGGTCAGGGCTTTGCTCGTGCGGGTGGTCAGGACGGCGTGCCAGGTGCGGCCGGGCTGGAGCCGGGCGTCGTTGGCGGCTTGTGCTTCGGCTTGCTCGATGTCGGTGCCGTCGGGGATCGGCGGCAGGTCGGGGCCTGCGGTGATCCAGGTCTGGATGGCGAGGCCGCGGGGCTGGACGCGGAGGCCGATGCGGTGGCCGTCGGGGTGCTGGTAGACGGCGGTGCGGTCGGGGGTGTCGGTGTCCTCCTTGCTCCACGGCGGGTCGAGGGTGGGGGCGAGCTGGTCGAGGGGCGGCAGGTCGGTCTCATCGCGGGGGCCGGCGAAGGCCGGGCGTCGGCGGCGCGGTGCCGGAGTGGTGCCTGGTCGGTCGAAGGGGTCGGGTTCGGTCACGCGGCGTTCTCTTTGCTGGGCATGAGTTCGTCGAGGAGGGCGAGGGCGCGGCGGTGGGCGATGATCGTGGAGGCGGTCTCCATGTACCGGTCGCGCTGCTCGAAGGCTTCTTTGGCTTCGGCGCGGGTCTTGGCGTAGTCGTCTTCCGGTGCGAGGGAGTCGGCGCAGCCGATGAGGCAGCGTGGGCCGAGGTCCCAGATGATCGCGTTGACGGCGGCGCACCCGGCGGACAGCGAGTCGATGTCGTTGCCGTACCAGTGGAAGTCGTGCGGATTGAGGCCGAGGTCGCGCAGACGTTGGGCGACGGAGCGGAACATCGTGCCGGAGCCGACGGCAGGTTCGCGGAAGGACATGCCTGGCTTGGCGAAGTCCTTGTCCACGGTCATGTTGGCCATCAGGTCGGTGACGCACGCCGGCGTGTGGTACTCGCCGCGCCACTTCTTGTCGCTCTTGTGGCGGAGGCCGGTGAGCAGGGGGCTGAGGACGTCGGCTTCGGAGCGTTGCCAGGGGTCGTCGTGGCCGGTGAGGTCCATCAGGCCGGTGTTGATGGCGGCGCGGGTGACGGCGTGGACGGCGCGGAGCTGCTGCTTGTCGGGGTCGGGGTTCCAGGCCCAGTCGTGGAGGCGTATCGCGCGGTTGATCAGGTCGGGGCGCTTGATCCAGTGGCCGAGGTAGATCTCCTTGAGGAGCTGCGGGAGTTCTTCGGGCTGGAGGTTGAGCACCCAGTCCGCCAGGCCGGGTACGTTGCGCAGCAGGGACAGCCCGGCGACGGTGCCGAGGGGGACGTCGATGCTGCTGCCGCCGAAGGACTGGTACCAGGCATCGAGGACGTTCTCCGCGATCTTGCGGGCGTGCTCGTGCGGGTCGCGCGGGGCGGCGTAGCGGCGGGCGGTGATCTTGCCGGTGGGGCGGGCCTTGGACTTGGGCGGGGGCTTCTTCGCCCACGATGGCGCGGGCCGCGCGGCGGTGGCCGGGGTTGCCGCGCGGGGCAAGAAGTCGTCGGACATGGCTGCGGATTCCTTTCTGCGGGCGCGCATGGGGCCGCCCCGGTGCGCTGGGCGCGGCCGGGGCGGCGTGTGGATGGGGTGGGGAGCGGGATCAGGTGGTCTGCTGGAGGTCCCGGAGGGTGGCGAAGATGCCGCGGACCTCAACGTCGTAGGCAGCGGCGGGGTAACCGGCTTGACGCAGGCCGTTGATGAGGAACATCAGGGCCGCCTCGTCGGTCTCCATGTCCTTGATGAGCTGGTCGAAGCTGGTGTCGCGCAGCTCTTCGGGGCGGTGCTCGTAGCCGATGCGCAGGGTCTCCTCGATCTCGGCGAGGGTCGCGGCGGTCTGCTTGTCGGTGAGGCCGAGCAGCGTGGCCCAGGCCGCCAGAGTCGCGTCGTCAACGGGGAGCTTCACGGGCTGATGCCTTTCTGGTGGGCCGTGCCCGGCCGCAGGGGGCGGCCGGGCACGGGCAGGGTCAAGAGGTGGGGTCGGTGGGGAAGGGGCTGTCCCGGTGGTCGGGGTGGCAGGCGGCGTACAGGCCGCCGGGGAGGCGTTCGGTGATGACGCCCCATCCGGCCCAGCGCATGACGGCGAGGTAGCCGAGATCTCCGCCTGCGAAGCCGGTGCGGCCCTTGGCGCCGGGGTCGGGCGCGATGAACACCCAGCCGGGCAGTTCTCCGGTGTCGTCGGGCAGGACCTGGAAGCCGGGGCGGAGTTCGTGGACGCCGTCGGTGTGGATGGGCGGCAGTCCGGCGGCGGTCAGGATGCGTACGGCGGCCTGGACGTGCGGGTGGCCGTGGCATTCGGGCGGGGTGCCGACGCCGGTGTGGATGGGCCGCTGGTACGGGAGGCGGCCTTCGGCTGCCTTGTAGATGTCCATCAGGAGTTGGGCGTCGCCGCGGCGGCCGGCGTGGCGCATGGCGAGGTTCGCGACGATGGCGATGGAGTGCCGGTCCTGGGTGAACAGGCGGCGGAACTGGTCGAGGGTCATGCCGGTCGTCACTTGCACGCGGGCGAAGGTGCGTGAGGCGAAGCGGACAGCGTGGGCGACGTGTTCGGGGTCGAGCCCTATTTCGTGGGCGAGTTGCCGGACTCCGGGCGAGTAGGTGTCGGTCATGGGTTCTCCAAGAGGCGCTTGCGCGTATGGGTGCGCCCCCGGCGGTTGGCCGGGGGCGCGGGGTGCTGCTGGAGTTCGGGGATGGTTAGCGGCGTCCGCCGCATCCGGCGTGGCCGCAGCCGCCGCAGAAGCCGCCGCTGTTGCACTCGCAGCCGCATCCGCGGTTCGGGATTTCCATTCCAATTCCCCTTCCCCTTCGGGCGTTTCCCGAATTCCTTATTTATATCTTAATGGCAAATACCCCAGAAGCAAGGTATGGCCAACCGAATGCGCATTTAATTTCCGCAATTAAATTCCCTAATCTGCGGCTGCCGGAATGAGATCGGGCCAGCGGACGGCTTCCAGCGCGCGGCGGTGTGAGTCGGGCACGGGCACGGTCGGGTAGCCGAGCCAGTCGAGTCCCATCGCGGCGAGGATCGTGGCGTCCGCCTGGTCGTAGCGGCCCGGCCCTTCACACTGGACGCCGTACCGCTCGACGGCCACCGAGCGCACCATGCCCTTCGCGACGCGGGCCCGGTCCTTGCGCGGGAAGTCCTGCGCCGGGTTGGCCCGACCGGTCGCGTAGATCGTGCGCCCGTGCGGGGTCACGACGGCGTACGGGATGCTGTGGCGCCACAGGTACTGCGTGACCAGCCACCACAGCCCGGCCAGCTCATGGTGCCCGGCCTGCCCTCCCTGGGCGTACGCGGCGCCCTCGACGACCACCAGGTCCGCGCCGTCCTTCACGCTCAGCGCGATGGCCGTGACCAGCCAGTCCAGCCGCTCGTGGCTGCGGCGGCGGCCGGGTCGGTAGGCGCGTGCCCAGTCCGTTCCCGCGATGCCGGTCGAGGTCAGCGACAGGTCGAGGCCGACAACACGCGGCTGCCACTCCCCCTTCTCCTGGACGCTCGGCAGGGTCACCGGGGCGCTTTGGAGTTCGGCGGTCACCGATCACCCTCGCCGGTTGCCGCGCGATGGTCGGTGATAAGCCGGTTGGCCTCAGCCACGGCCGCAGTCTTGGCGCGGGCCGTCCACTCGCCGTCGTAACTGCCGGGCGGCCCCCACAGATACCAGCCGGTGTCGTGGTAACCGTCCTTCGGATTCCTGCGGCGGTAGCTCAGTTCCCACCAGCCGTCGCGCCAGCGCCACAGGCGCTTCGCGTCCGGGTCGGGCACCCAGCCGGCACGCTCGGCCAGGGCCTGGAGACGAGCCACGTCGGTGCGCAGCATCGCCGCTTCGGCGGCGGCGTCCAGGTCGCGCGGAGCGGTGCACTCGCCGCCGCCCGCCTGATGCCCGGGCGAGGAGGGGCGAAGGCCAAGCTGCCGCACGGCCTCGTCCCTCTGTCGCGCGACGCGCCGTAGCAGACGGGCCGCGCCAACCATGCACCGCTCCTCCAGCCACTTCGCCGTGGCATCGATCTCGACGCCCACGGAACGGTCGTTCATCTCGAACTCCTTCGGCGGGGCCGTCTCGACGCGTGCCGGGACGGCCCCTGGTGTGCAGCGGGTTACGGGCGGGCGACCTTGGGGGTCTTGGGGTCCTTCTGGATGCAGTTGCCGGACTCGGGCATCGCCCGGCGGCCCGCGACGAGGCCCTGGAACCGGGCGCCGGGGCGGAACTTCACGACCCGGCGCTCGGCGACCTCCACCGGCTCACCGGTCTGCGGGTTGCGGGCGGTACGGGCCGGGCGCACCTCGGGGGTGAGGCTGCCGAAGCCGGTGACGGAGACGACTTCACCGGCGGCGACGGCGCGCACCATCGCGTCGAGCACGGCCTCCACGGCGTCGGCCGCCTGAGCGCGGTTGCCGGTCGCCTTCGCCACGGCCTGGATGAGCTGGGCCTTGTTCACGGACTTTCCTTTCGATTCGGCTGGGCCGCAGGAGTCAAGGGACGGGCGCGCCACGCGGCGGGCCACGGGTTCAGCCCGTAGCCGGGGTCGGCGACCTGGTCGCACCCCGGAGCACCGGACCTCACATCATGATTCATAAATGTCACCTATCTCGGCTCAGTCGGGCATGCGGACCAGGAACTTGCCAACCGCGAGCACCTGGGAGATGGGCAGGGTGATGGCCGCGTAGTCCGCCGAGATCAGCCGCGGCTCCTCACCGGGCTGGGGCCGGGCGGGCACGACCCACGCCGTACCCGTCCAGTCCGCGTAGCGCGCCCCGACCTCGAGGAACTGCCCGGCGAAAAGGAACAGGCGGGTGCGCAGCGACGAGGACCATCCTTCGCCCGGCACCGAGCCGTCCGAGCCGTGCGGGGTCTGGAGGCCGAGGAAGTCGGGACCGGCGGTCACCAGGGTGCCCACCGACCCCAGAGAGCGGAACTCGATCGCCTCGCCGCTGCCGCCGGCGTTCAGCCACCGGGACAGGTCGTCGGCGCTCAGCTGCACGGGACGACCGTGCAGCGCACCGTGGTCGCGAGCGTCGAGTACCAGGCGCAGCAGGGCGCGCCAGGGCAGGCGGCCGACGTGGGGTGCGGCGGGGATGGTGAGCTGCGCGACGCCCTCGGTGAAGCGGAGCAGTTGGTGGCCGCCACTGGTGAGGTGCTCGACGGTGACGGTGTCGGACGACTCCAGCCAGCCGCGCAGCGCGGTGGCGTCGTCGTAGCCGACGGGGGCCGTCCACACGTCGCCTGCGACGGCAGTGCGGGCGACGGCGAGTGTCCGGTCGCTGTACGCGACGACGTGGAGGTGGCCAGGGGTGCAGTCGAGGATCAGGGCGTCCAGGTCGCCTGCGTCCTCGTCCGCCCGGAAGCGGTGCGGCGCGGCCTGGTCGAGGATGGCCGCCAGGTCGCGGGCCTTGATGGTGAACATGTCGTATCTCCGCAGGAGTTGTAGGGGTGGTGATCAGGCGCCGGAGGCGCGCTTGCGAGCCCGGCGGGCTTGCTGGGCGAGCCGTCCGGCCTCCCGGCACAGGGAGCAGGCGCGCTCCCCGCGCCGGTTGTGGGCACGGGCACCGGCTTCGGTGCCGTGGGTGATCGGGCGTCGGCCGCGCTCGCGTAGTTCGGCGGGCTGAGCGCCTTCGCAAGTCGCGAGGACCTGGCCGTTGCGCCAGAGCCGCCCGCCGCACACGCCGTCGAACAGGCTCGCGCTCGGCATGACCAGGTCGATGCACTGCGACCGGAGCGGGCAGCCCTGGCAGGCCGCGAGGAGGGAGAGAACCAGCGACTCCGTCGGGGCTTCGGCCGCCGTCTCCTCGGACGTGAAGCGGGCGTCCCCGGCGCAGGGGGCCTGGGCGACCCACCCGTTGCCGCTCATCTGCTCCTCTTCCCGTCAGCTAGGCGGTCACCGGCAGCGGCATCAGGCGGACCTGATCGCTGATGCTGGAGCCGTGGGGATGGGCGAAGCCGCGCGGTACGGGCATCAGGTGACGGTCGGCCAGCGACGGGAGGAGGAAGACCTGTGCCACGAGGCGCGTGAGGGCGTCGTCGCACGCGTTGCTGAGCCGGGGCCGGGCCACAGGGACGGGGGCGTCACCGTCCGCCTGTTCCTCGATGACCCCGACGACGCGGCCTCCGCCTGCGCGGCCGTCCACGATGACCGCCGTCGCCGCTGGGTGGTGCCCGCGTATCAGCTGGGCCACGCGGGCGGCGCGGTCGGCCGGGGGCAGCTCCAGAAGCCAGCTGCCGTCCATGCCCGTGTTGCGACGCACGAGCGCCCACACCGGTGAAGTCGGGGGCAGGAGCGCGTACTCGATGTCCAGGGTGATGTCCGAGTCGATCTCGTTGAGCGGATGTCCGGCCTGGGTGCCGTCCCACAGCCAGGGGCACGCTCCCAGCGGGCTCGGCTGCTCGCCGAGCACGCCGTAGACGGAGACGGCGCGGTCTTCGCTGCTGCGGTCGATGGCCACGTAAGCGGCCTCGGGGCAGCGGGCGCGGATCTTGGCGGCGAGGTGATCGATGATGGCCAGGCAGTGGGCTTGCTCGGCTCGACGGAGCGCGAGCGACAGCTCCTCTCGCTGCTGAGCGAGGATGGCCACCTGGTGGTGCGCTGCCGGTTTCATGGCAGGGTGTCCCTTCTTCTTTGGGGTATGGGGGTCAGGCGAGGACGGGCTTGAGGCGTTCGCCCAGCCACCGCGCGACGTTGACGCTCACCGCATTGCCGGCCTGCTGGGTCTGGGCGGCCTTGGAACCGACAACCTCGTAGGTGTCGGGGAACCGCTGACCGCGCAACTGCTCGCGGGGCTGCAACATGCGGAAGTGGCAGTCCTCGATGGCGGGCGCGCTGCGCACGACGGCCGCAGAGTCGCGGGTCGACAGCGTGTGCAGGGGCTCAGCCGCGCTCTTCGGCGCTGCCTTGCGGTACGGGATCACCAGCGTGTTGCGCGCCCGGGTGCGGGCATCACGGTCGGGCACGACCAGGCCATGGTGGCGGGCCGTGGCGATGGTGCTCAGCGGGGCGTCGATCGGCGCGGCGTCGCAGTTGTTGCGGAACTCCACGATGAACGGGTCCACCGTGACGAGGGCTTCGCTCTCCCGGGTGGTGCGGGTGCGCATCGGCTCCCCGACGGGCGAGGCCGTGTCGTTCCACGAGCCGCCGACCGGCACCAGCAGGGCTTCGCCGAGCTTGGCCGTGCGGGTGGGCAGCGGCCGGGTGTGCGGGACGAAGGCCCGGTCGGTGCCGTCCTTGCCGTGCGTAAGCGTGACGACGGACGGCTGGTGGGGGAACTTCGCCAGTCCGGCCGCGATGCGGCGCATGGTGTTGGGCACCAGCGGGCGGGCGCGGTCCCCGATGCGCTGGCCGATGTCGTCCCACATGATCACGTCGGAGGCGGGCCGGACGTACGGCTCCACCAGCGCGTGGCGGCAGCGCCTGTTCGGGCAGCGATAGTCGTACTGCTGCTGGTACTTGCCGACCTTCACCCGCGGGTCACGCCAGCTCTGGCGCGCTTTGACGTCCCGCCCGCACTCGAAGCAATAGGCCAGCGGGCGAGGGGCGAGGTCAGGTCGGCGGATCCCTGTGAGGGTGAAGACCAGGTACACGCGGTCGCGCCATTGCGGGGCGTATGGATTGGTCTCCGACCCGATGTGCGCGGAGGACACGGAGACGATCTGGACGCGGTAGCCGAGCTTCTTCATGGCGCGGATCCACTCGGGGAACAGCAGCCAGTCGGTGATGAACTCGACGACGTTCTCCACGACGACGCACGGGAACCGCTTTGCCTCGGCGGCGCGCAGCACGCACCAGGCGGTCACCCGGGTCATCTCGAAGGCTTCTGGGGGCAGTTCGCGCCACTGCTCCTCTTCCTCGAACAGCGCGTCCTGCGCCGGGTCGGGCCGCTTCTTCCCGCCGGCGGGGCTGACCTCGGTGCAGATGACGCTGGCCCACAGCACGAGGGCCTTCGGGAGCCAGCGCATGGGGTAGTTCTGGATGTCGGCGCAGCGCGCCGCCGCGTTCGGGTGGTTGAGCCCGAAGGTGTCGACGGCGGTCTGCCAGTGGTTGATGCCGAGGATGGGGTCGAATCCGGCTTCCAACAGGCCGGTGGCATCTCCGCCCGCTCCGCAGAGCAGGTGGATGGATCGGGGCACGGTCTTGGGTCTCCAGGCGGTGGGGCCGCCCGGCCCGGATGGTGGGCCGGGCGGCCGTGGTCAGGACTCGTCGGAGGCGCGTAACGCGCGGTGGTGGCGGCTGTCCTCGACGCCGAGGGCGGTGAACCCCAGCAGGCCGAGGGCGCACACGATCAGCAGCCAGATCACCGGTCCGCGCCCCCGGTGGGGCGCGGTGCGCGGCGCTGCCGGTCAGTCATCGCTGCGGGTGACGCGGAGGGTGCAGATGTGCCCGACGTTCTCGAACAGCGCCAGCGGGTAGTCGCTCTCGGGCCGCTGCCACACGCGCCGGTAGCCCTCGTGGTCCATGAGTCGCTGTGACCACTCCCAGAACCGGGCGATGGCGGTGGCCGCTCCCTCGATCCCGCCGGTCTGGTTGTGGCAGGCGCCGTACGGCGCGAGGTGGCTGGCCGAGACGATGAGCCGGGGCGCGCGGTTGGGCACGTCAAGGGCGTCGACGCGCATCAGCAACGGGATGAGGCTGTTGCCGTGGTGGCGCTGGGGGCCGTTGGGAGTGGAGTCGTACAGGACGGTGTGCTTGCTCGGGGCCTGTGCGTCTTGCCGGACGGCCGTCCACCCGTTCACCTCGGCGGGGTCGGCGGGCAGGCTGTGTTCTGAGGCGATGATCAGCTCTGTGCCGTCGCCGAGGTCGGCGCGGACGTGGAACTCGCCTCCGGCGGTCTCGATGTCGGTGACCCATCCCGCGTAGCGCAGCGGCGTGATGACGTGGCCGTAGCTGTGGAAGAGCCGCTGCCACAGCGGGTCGGTGGTGCGGTTGTGGTCGGGCAGAGCCGCGATGGTGGTGGTCATGTGCTGGTCTCCAAGAGGGTGTGCACGGCGGGCGCCACTGAAAGGACGCCCGCCGTTGAAAAATGTCACCTATCTCAGGTGAAGCGAATGTCAGAGGGTGGGCAGTTCGCTGCGGGCGAGGATCTGCACCGACCACATCCGGCCGCCGCGGGTGACGACGCAGCCGATCGCCCGCCCCTCGTGGGGCAGGACGAAGCCGCTGCCACCTTCCTCCTTGCTCAGGTCGGTGACGAGTTCGTGGACGCCGTGCTCGGCACACTCGGCCGAGCAGTACAGGTGGTCGCCGAGGCGCGGCGCGACCGGCGCGCCGTGGATGACTTCGGCGACCACGACGTAGGCGTCGGGGGATGGGGTGAGCGTGTCACTCAAGGTTTCTCCAAGAGGTCGGTGAGTTCGGCGAGTTCCGAACTCATACTTATATCTTAATGGCGTACACCGGGGCGTCAATGTTGCCGATCTCGTGAACGCCCCTGCTGCTGACGAGAGTTGGCCCCCTCTTCGCGCCCCATTCGTGCCAGCTCTCGCACTCGTTGGCGGGCCATCTCCAGAGCTTGCGGGTCCGTTGCCGCAACGCGCCGCTCCTGCTCGGCGAAGAACTGCCGTAGCCAGTCCTGCTGCTGGCGGTGCTCGCGGTCGGCCGCTTCGCGCCGCGCCTGCTCCCTCCCGGCACGCGGGTTCGTCCCGCACCCCCGGCAGTTGCTCACCGGCTCGGCGTGCTTCGGGCAGCCCGCCCGCTGCGACTGTCCACGCTCCGCCTCCGGCTCCCCTGCGGCGTCAGCCGTGGGGGTAGGGGGGTTAGGAAGAGAAGAGGAAGAAGAAGGAAGAGAAGGGGTTTCCCCAGGGGAACCCGCCCGGTTTCCCGAGGGCAACCCACTGGGTTCCCCCAGGGCAACCCTGCCTGGAGCGTCATCAGGGTTCCCCTGGGGCAACCCTGGCTCCGAAGCGGCCTCGGCGGCGGCCCGTGCCTCTTCCCGTGCGGCGACATCCTGTTGTGTCCGGGCCGCCGCCGACGGCTTGCGGCGCGCGGCATTGCGGGCCAGCCGGGGGTTGGTCGGGGCACGCTGCGCCGCCCGGCGCCGCTCGATCAGCTCCTCCGTCGACGGGATGGGCGGCACGCCGTGCGGGAACACCCGGTACTCGGCACGACGGCCGACACGTCCGACCGTGACCCGCTCGACCAGACCGAGGCCGACGAGCTGCGTCACCACCGTGATGACCTGCTTCTCCCCTACGCCGGCCCAAGCCATCATCCGCTCCAGGCCCGGCCGGGCCAGCCGGGTCTGGTCGTCGGCCGAGTCCGCGATCTTCATGAGGACCAACTTCTGCGTGGTGTTGATCACCTCCTTCGGCAGGTAGGCGGCCACCACCATCAGTTGGATGCTCACCGGCACCTCTCCGTGTTCCGTCCGTTCCCACCGCGCCGGGGCGGAGGCGGAGCACGCCGGCTCCGCCCCCGCCCGGTGGCGCGATCAGGGCTTCTTGCGCGCGGTGACGTTGATGCTCACCGCGGTCCGCCGGTCGTGGTCGAGGCGCGTGGGCACGGGGATGCCCACCTCCTTCAACGTCGCCTTCATCGACGCCGCGTCGGGCACCATCGGCACCTCCAGCCCTGCACGGCGGTACAGCGCGACCATCGCCTCGACGTCATCGACCTTGGTCGGGTTGCCACCGCTCCACTTCAGGACGTTGTCGCCGTAGACGCCCGGCTCGGAACCGTCGAGCTGGGCGCGCAGGAACTTCTGCCGGTCCTTGAGCGGCTTGATCTGCTCGGAGACCTCGGCGTACTCGGCAAGCGCCTTCGCGCGTTCCTCGTCGTCGTGGACGAGCTGACTCTGCGGGGAGCGCCCGGCGACAAGCGGCCCCCAGCACGCAGTGCGGAACGGGCAGTGGTCGCAGATCGCGGAGATGCCCGGCCCCTGAAAGGTGCGCGGCAGCTCCTCCGGGGAGGCGGCGGCCCGCACCTGCTGAACCCACCAGCGGGCACGGCGGGCCCGGTCGGCCTCGTAGGCGATCTCCTGAACGTGGTCGTCACCCGAGTCGCGGTTGATGAACCGGAAGCGGATGCGAGCGACCGGCACCGGCCCTAGGTGAGCAAGCTGCCGCTGGCCCCGGACGCTGGCGAAGCCTTCCGTGCCGAGCAGATCGGCGTACAGGTACACCTGCCGCAGCTCCGCCTCGCTCGCGCCGTACCGCAGGACGCTGTCCCACTGGTACGTGCTCTTCGTCTTCACGTCCTCCACGGTCGTCTCCTCGGCCGGGAGCGTGGGGCGCAGGCGCTTGGGGAGCCGGGCGGCGGTGGCGCTGTCGAGCTGGACGGCGTCGATGTGTCCCCGGACGGTCTCGTCCTCGACGCGGCGCTCGACGAGCCAGCCGTACTCCTCGCGAGCGGCCTCGAGTATCCCGGCGTGCAACCAGGTCCCGAGGATCGCCTTCCGCTTCTCACCGACGTCAGTCGGGGTGCGGCCGTGCAGAAGGTACCCGGCCCGGCGTGCGCACACGGTGTCGCTGGCGCCGAGCTTGGTCTGCTGGGAGCGCGGACGGCGTGCGTCCGCCGCGTGAGCGGCGGGCCACAGGCTGACGGGTCGTCTCTCCAGTGCGATGGCCATAGTGGTCACGGTGTTCTCCAAGAGGATGGGGTGCCGCCCACCGACAGCGGGCGGCACGCGGTGTCGTCAGGGGTCAGGAGGCGCGGCGGGACGCGGAGGCCCGCTTACGCGGGGTGCGCTTCGCCGGGGCCGGGGCCTCGTCGGACTCTGCGGCGGTGTCCGGCTTGGCCTCAGGGGTGGCCTTCTTCGCTGCACGCGCCCGCTTCCTCGGCGCGGGCTTGTCCGTGCTCTCGTCCTGGCCCACGGCCTGGGAATCCTTGGCTGACTCGTCCTTCGCGTCGCCGCCCTTGTCGGCGCCCGCTTCGAGTCCGGCGGCCTCGCGCAGGCGTCGGGTCGCCTCTTCCGCCTCGCGGACGACGGCTTCGGCGTCGGCCCGCGCCATCTCCTCGTCCACGTAAACGCCGGACAGGTCCTGCGGTGCGGCCATGCGCAGCGCGCCGGCCTCGGCGCACTTGCGGAGCATGTGGGCGGGCATCTGCTGCCACATCTTCGCCACGACGTACGCGCCCTGCTTGCGGTCGTAGTACGTCGGGGCGAACTCGTCCCAGCGGGCGATGAACGGGAACCGGGCGTTGCCGCGCAGGACGGTGACCTTGACCGCGGCCGGGTACGCCTTGGACAGCCAGACCTCGTGGGCGTTGCCATCGGAGTCGTAGTAGACGGTGTCCTCGTACGAGATGGACTCCCCCGCCGTGATAGCCGCGCGGTGGGCGACCGTGCGGAAGCCGTCGATACCGGTCTGGATGGTCCAGGTCTTCTCCGGCTCGTCGGGATTGTCGGCGGCCTTCCAGTTGGTACGGCCGATCATGTAGATCTGCCGCGCGAACGGGTCGAGGCCGGACCGCACGCAGAAATGGAAGAACAAAGCCAGCTGGGCACGCGGCGCCTGGGCGAGTCCGGGGCTGATCAGCGATAGCGCGGCCACCTGACGTGCGTCGAACTCCACTTGGTCGGCGCGCAGCACAACGGCGCTCTGGGACACGCTGCGTTCGGGCAGCACCACGGTGGCGGTCAGGGCCGGGGCGCTGGACGGACCGTCGTCGCCCTGCTGCTCGGTCGGTTGATTCATGGGTCGTTCGTCTCCAAGAGAACTGGTTCAGTCAGTCCGCAAGGCGCGGACCTCGAACGCGCCCGCCCACTCGGGGTGGCGCTCGATGAGAAGCCGGACGTACCGGCTGCGGAAGTTGTTGTTGAGGCGGAACTCATCGCCCTCGGTCGCCGTGACGTAGCGCCAGCGCAGGACCTCGAAGAGCATCCCGATGCCGACACGGCTCGCGCCGCGCTTCAGGTAGTCGGCAGTCAGGGCCTCCAACGCGCGCAGCACCCAGGGGTTGAGCTCGTGGAATGTCTCGAACTGGGCCTGGATCGACGCCGACTGGCCGTCCGGCTGCCTCACGGCGTGGATGACCAGACCCGGTATCTCGTCCTGGACGGCTGCCACACCCACCCCCTAGTGACTTCTTTCAAGAATGTCACCTATCTTGAGGGTCGGCGGACAGATGATCAACCCCACCGGCTACAGGCGCGACTTCACGCACTCAACCCGAGATCAGACAGAGGTCCGCTCGGCCGCCTCCTCCATGCGCGCCTCGCGAGCCTCGTTGGCCGCCGATGCGGCCCGCAGGGCGTCGATGGCGACGTTGGACTCGGGATGCTTGAGGACGTAGAGCGAGAGGGCTCCTTCGACGACCAGGGCCTCACTGGCATTCATGACCGCGACCTCGCCGCCGCCCGGTGTGGCGATGAACTGCACTGCTGCCTCCTCGATGAACTGCGGACCCCCGCAACGGGGATTACTTATATCTTATTTGCAATTCGAGGCTAAGTACAGTGTTTGCGCAGGTCAGAGGGCCTTCCGGGCATGGCGGCCTCGGGTCAGTACGCGACTGCCGGGCCCGTCGTAGGTGCCGTCGCGCAGGGCGGCGACGACCTCTTCGTCCACGTCCCAGGACAGGCTCCGTGCGCTCTCGCGGAGCTTCGGGACAGCTTCGAGGACGGTCTCCAGCATCCAGAGCATTGACCCGGACAGCAGCCAGTCGTGCTCCGGGAACCGCCCTGTGGCGATGGTCGTCGCCAAGTTGCCCTGCGCGGGCAGGTGGAACAGCTCGATGATCTCCTGCTGGCCGACGATCGGCGGCAGTTCATCCCCCAGGTCCGGCTCCCAGCCCTCTCCCTGCTCCGCGATGATCCGCGCCTTCACGTCCAGGTCGACCTGGCGGAAGCGCGCGGTGGTCGCTCCCCACCCGGCCGCGAAGCCGAGCGGCCAGTACCGCACCCCGCTGACGACGATGGCGGTCTCCGGATCCAGCACGCTGCCGCGGCTCGGCGACAGCCACTGCGCGACCTGCTTCGGATCGACGCGGTACAGCGCGGCGAACTCCTGGTGCCCGACCAGATACGGCTTGCCCCGACTCATCCCCGTCCTCCGGTGTCTGCCCTGGATGCAGGGGGCAGCGTAGCCGTACGCGCACGCCGGCGTACGCGGCGGCCGCTGCTATGGTGGCGGCGGTCTTTTCTCCAAGAGGCCAAACGGCCCCCGCTTCGGCGGGGGCCGTGTGCGTTGCCGCGCGCTCTACGCGGTCTTGCCCTCGGGCTGGTCGGCGGTGGAGCTGAGCCGGGTCGAGCCCTGCTCCTTCGCCTGCCGCGTGAACCGCAGGGCGTGGACGGTGCGCCCGCCGGTCACCTCGCGGAAGGCGGTCGCCACCTCGGCCTTGGTCAGCCGCCGCCCTTCCAGCGTGAACAGCGGTCCGTCCGTACGGGCCCCGATCAGCTCGCGCAGCGTGTTGGCCGCCGACACGGTGATCCCGGCCTCGTAGACGTCGGCCTCGTTCGCGTGCCGGATGACGACCAGACGGTCATCCAGCTCCGCATCCGGCACGTCGAATGTCAGGACCTCGTCCAGCCGGACCTCCGACTCCCAAAGCAGTTGCCACACCGCGCGGATGGCAGCCGGGACCGCCTGGTTCGCGAGCGCGGTGTCCACCTCCAGGTCGCTGACGAGCAAGCTTGTCGTATCCATCATGACCCCCAGGCCGCAAGAACAAGTGCGCCCTCACGCTATGCGCGCCGTCGGACAACACCGCTTGACAGCCTGAGTGTTCGTCTCAGCCGCGGGCCAGGCTGAAGACGGTGAGGACCACCGCGGTGATGCTGGCCAGTACGGCGACGGTCGGCAGCGGCCACCTGGTCTTCTCCAGGGCGCTCACCCTTTCCTCCAGGTCCTCCAGGGCCTTGTCCGTTTGGTCGCTGCGCTGGACGAGCAGCGCCAACTGGCCGTCGATGCGCGCGAAACCGACCTCCAGCGCCTGGCGCAGCTCCGCCAGGGCGAGCGCGACCTGTCCTTCGGGCACGGTCCGTCCTCCTGTTCTCTCGCTGACCGGCGGTCAGTGCTTGGGCGTGGCCGGGTCGCGCTTGAGCGGGAGCCACGAGGCTGTTCCGGGCCTGCCCAGGACGGTGCCGAGGGTGGACTTCAACGCGCTGAGCGCCGCCGGTATCGCGGAGACCGCGGCAGCCTGCCACGCCGACAGGGACACCATGTCCGTCGTGCTGGAAGCTGCCATCAGGCCCAGCAGCGACTGGAGGTAGGTCGCAACAGTGCGCTCGGCAACGTCGGCAAGGGCCTGCGGCATCGGGTCGTGCTCCTGGTTCGGAGTGGTGGGGGTCGGGTCGGCGGCACCGGCGGGGCGCGGGACGCGCAGGTCCGCCCAGGTTTGCGGGCCGGGAATGCCGTCGGCGTCGGCGCCGTGGTGGCCGCGCTTGATCTGGTAGGCCGCGTAGGAACGGCGGTGCGCGTCGCTCCACACCGGGCCGGGCGGCGTGTCGTAGGAGTCACAGCCCTCGGCGATCAGCCGCTTCGCCATCGCGGCGATCACTGGGGAGGAGCGGCCCTCGCGGAAGAACTGCTTGCCCGGGTACGCCGCGTACTTCGGTGTCGGCTTGGGCTTCGGCTTGGGCTTCGGCTTGGGCTTCGGGCCGGGCTTCGGCTTACCGCCGTCCTTGAGGTGTCGAGCGACCCGGGCGCGGAAGTCGTCCATGTCGATGCCGCCCGGGTCCGGCTTCCCCGGCTGCCACTCCTTGTGGCCGATGACGGAGTGCTCGTTCCAGCCGTGCGCACGGCAGATGGCCGCCGCCGCCCGCGCCATCGCGTCGAGCTGGGCCGCCGGCCACGGCTGACTCCCGGAGTTGATGCACTCGAAGCCGTAGAAGTGCCGGTTGCCGTCGGTATCCGCTTCGTTGTCGCGCGGGAGGTCGCTCTTCTCCGCGATGACCGCGAGCAGGACGTCCGTGTCCCCCATGCCAGCGTGATTGGTCCGGCCGTAACCGACCAGGTGGATCGTCCCGGATCGGTCGATGACGCCATGGCACAGGGGACCTGGGAGATCCTGGTAGCCGACGCGGCACAGCTCCACCATGTCCTTCTCAGAGCTGTATGGCCCGGTGTGGTGGATCATGACCCCGTTCGCGGGGCCCCAGTTGCCGTGGGTGTTCCGGTTGTGGGTGCGCCATTTGCCGTGCTCAACCACGCCGAGCCCGGCGCCCTTCAGCACGGACAGGAACCTGTCCGCGCTCAGCGGTGTAGCCACGCGCTTCGTCCTTCTCCCCTGCGCCGGATGGCAGTCGGCCGTGGCCGCCGCGGCGGTCCGGTCCCTCGGGAGTGCGAAGCGGGTGGAGGGTCACCCAGGCGTCATGCTACCGGCGGCACACCGGCCGGTGGCCGGGGTGCGCAGCCGGTCAGGTGTCGCCGCGGTCGGTCCGGAACGATGTGCCATCGAGGCTGATCCAGGACGCGCGGACGCTGCCGCCGCCCGGGACGCGCAGCCGCACCATGCCCTTCGGCTCAATGTCGAGCTGGAGGCTGCGGCGTTCCGCGTCGGAGGCGACATCAACCGTGCGCGGGGCTTCCGGCCAGTACCCCTCGGGCAGCAGCGCGACCAGCTGTTCGTCGGCGGCCCGGCCGCTCGCCAGTCCGATACGGCCGCAGAACTCCGTGGTGTCCCAGGGGTTGGGGCGGAACTGCGGCGGCTGCTCCTCATCCGGGACGGTCGTGTCGCCGGTCAGCGGAAGGTCGCGCCACTCCGGGTACGGCGCGCGGCGGGCGCGCTCCAGGGTGACGACGCGCTTCTCCAGCTTGGCCAGTCGGCGGCCAAGGTCGGCGATCGTGTCCGGCACCTACTGCTCCTCTCCCTCGCTCGCCTCGTCCTCGGGCTTGTTGGTGCGCTCCAGCTTCAGCGTCACGCGCTCGGCCGTCTCACCCTCGCCGGGCCGTACCGTCCAGCCGACGATCCGGCACCAGCCGTCGTATTCGGTGTGCGGCTCGAACAGGCGGATCCGGACGTCGTCCCCGATGCGCAGGGCCTCGATCGGGGCCGCCGGGTGGTCGATGATCTCCAACTCGGTCAGGGAGGGCAGGACCTGGCGGGCCAGGCGTTCGCGGCGAGCCCGCTGCTTCAGCTTCGCCTCGTCCTTCTCGCTCGTCTCCAGCCGGTATTCCAGGCGCAGGCGGCCGTTGCGTACGCCGTCCACGGCGACCTTGCGCTTCTTGCCCTCGCCCGCGCCGAGCCCGATGACCCACTGGGCGTAGGAGTCGGCGTCCTTGATGACGTGCGGGGTGCCGACCACGTTCGCGCCGGTGGTGAACGTCAGGTCCTCGCGGCGTCGGCCAAGGCGCGGCGCACCGAGGAGGATGCGGCGCTCGGCGCGGCGCCCGCGCCAGGCCACGGACTCCGACCACTCCAGGCCGTCATCGATCTCGGCCATCTCGTCCACCATCTCGCCGAGGTTCCGCGGATCGGTCTTGGATGTGGTGTACGGGTCCTTCGCGGTGCCGGTCTTCGCCTTCGACTTCGTGTCGTCCACGACCACGCCGATGTCGCCGTCCGGCTGGGCCTGCGCGTAGGCCCACACATCGCGGATCACCTCGCACGGGTCCGCTTCGATGTACGGGCCGCGGCCGTCGAGGTTGCCGTGCAGGTCAAAGCGGCGGTGGAGGTAGCTCGTGAACCCGGAGGCTTCGATGGGCAGAGTGTTGCCCTCCGGTTCGGCGCGCCACAGCAGCCCGCCCCAGTCCAGGCGGGCGTTGCGCTCGACGAGGAGCACCGTGTCGCCGGCGTCGAGCGCGCCACCCAGGGAGCGACGGACCGCGGTCGGCAGGGTGGCCTTCAACGAGCCGGGCCCGGATATCTCCGGGCCGTACTCGACCTCGCTCAGCGGCAGGTTCCAGTGCAGAACATCGCCGGTCGCGGCCCGCGCGACGATGTAGCGGTAGTCGGCCATCGTCACGCAGGCCCTTCCGTGAACGCGACGTCGAGCGTGACCGTCGTGCCCTTGGCCACCGTCATGTCCCCGTCCCCGTACCTGTCGTTCTGGTTGATCTCGACGGCCAGGTGCTGGCGGGTGCCCCGGTAGGCGGGCGGCACGGCGAGCGTGTCGGCCAAGGTCACGGACGAGCGGCGGGTGGTGGTGCCGTCGTCGTCCACAACGGTCGGCTTCGCGGCGCGCTCCCCGAGCCGGGTGCGCAGCTCGGCGTAGACCGGTCCCGCTTCGGCACGCAGGCCGGACAGGGTGACGACGATGGCTGCCTCTGTCGCCCATGCGGGGATGTCGAGATCCCAGGCGGCTTCCTTGGGCCAGGCCGCCCACTGGCCGTGCTTGCCGGGCACCTTCTCCGTGATGGTCGGGTGCACGGTGCGCAGGGTGCGCTCGGTGCGCGGGTTGGCCAGCCGCCGCAGATCCGTGATCATCTCGGCGGTGATCGTCGCGGTGTTCCGGGGGATCGTGAGGCGGGCCAGCGGGATCGCGGTCATCTCCCGCAGCGCGGCGGTGTCCTGCGCGCCGATGCTCTGGACGAGGTGGAAGTAGCCGATCTCCTGGCGGCGCGGGTCGCGGTCGCCTTCGAACTCCGGGTCCTCGATGCGCAGCACGAGCAGGTCGGTGCGGGCGACGGGCCCAGTCGGCGGCACGTCGACCACGGTGTCGCCGATATTGGACTGGGTGTAGGCCCCTTGCCACGGCCGGGCACCGTGGATCAGAGCAGAGCCGTCGCCGACGCGGACACCGGGGCCTGGAGTCTCCAGGGGGCGGACCTTCAGGTCCTCACCGCCAGCGACACCCTGCCGGCCTCGGGCCAGGTCGCGGATCATCAGGCGCATCGCGCGGGCGGAGTGGTCGGCCCCTCGCACCATCATCGGGGGTTGCAGCGTCACGAGTGCTCTCCGTTCACAGGGTGGTGTACGCCGATCGCCACGCCACCTCGAGGCGCGCGGTGCCGGACGGGTCGGTCGCGCTCCAGGCGATCTCGGACCGTCCGGGCGGGAGGGTGAACAGGTCGAGACGGGATGCGGGGCTGAGGTCGTTGGCGACGTTGACGGCGCCGTTGCGCAGGGCCCAGCAGGTGCCGGGCCGGGTCTCGATCTCCACCCACTCGCCGTCCCGCAGCGACAGGTCGAGTTCGAGGACGCGGCGGGTGACGGTGTTCCAGATGCGCGGGTCGGCGACTGGGCCGTGCACGCGCAGGCTCGGGTAGGTCGGCACGTCGCCGTGGTTGATGACCCATCCGGGGCGGTCGTCGGCCGGGTGGTGTTGCGGGTCGGCCGGGCGGCGGCAGGCGGCGGGTCGGCCCATTGCCTCATCGACGGTGCGGTCCCCGCTGCGGGGGCGGGCGGCCTGGTCCAGGCCGAGCGTCAGCTTCGACAGCTCGTCGTCGTACCAGCGAGGGTTGTCCAGGCCGACGAATTCGATGTCGAGGGGTATCCACCCGTGCACCGCGTTGGCCGTGCTGGTCGCTTCCATGCGCCGAAGTCGCCCGTACATGCGGCGCGTTGGATGTCCGGGCCACCGGCCCCGCAGGACGTGACGGCCGTCGGGATTGGTACGGGCATCGGGGGTGTCCAAGGCTCGCTCCAGCCGGGCCAGGATCTCGGCGGCCTTCACAGGATCTCCGGGCGTCTTGATGCCCGCCTCGAAGCGCAGGGGACGCGGGCCGTAGAAGTCACGGCCCGGGGCGGTGCCATCGCTGTTGGAGTTGTCGGCGTCCTGCGGCCGGGTGCCGGGCGATCCGAGCCCTTCGACGTTCCCGACCGGGACGTAGCTGCCGGTGCCGAGGACGACGCCGCCGATCTCGTACTGCCACGGGGCGAGTTCGGGACGGCTGTGCTTGTTCGGTGCTGTGGTCATCACACTCTCCCGCCCCGCTGCGCGTTGCGCAGGGTGCGCATCATCTCGTTGCCGATCTGCTCGGGGGTGGCGGAGCTGTCGGTGACGGTGACCGGCATGGTGCCGATCAGCGGCTGCTGTTCGCGCACCACGACGACTTGGACCCGGCCGCCGGCCCGGGCGTCCACCACACGGGCGCGGGCGCGGTCGCTACCGGTGCGGATGTCGAAGGAGCGCACGACACCCGCCATCGCCGCGACGCTGCGGGCCTGCTTGAAGCTGCTGGCGAGCATCGGCGGATAGTCGCGGCTACGAGCGCCGCGTAGGCCGCCGTTGGCGTACCAGTCGACCTGGCCACCGAAGCGGTCAACGACTTCCTCCACGATCGCCTTGCTGCGCTCGCGCTTGGAGGCGGCCAAAGGCACGTAGGCCTCCCCGCCGGTCTCCCGCTCACCCCAGATGCGGTAGCTGCCGGCCGGGGCGATCTGTGCGACGTGCCGCTCGCGGCGGCCTGCGCCGGTGAGCCCGCCGTCGGCGAAGTAGTCGACCACCGCGCCGTCGGCATGCCGCTTGGCGGCGCGGGCCTGTGCCTCGGCCTGCTTCTCGATGGCGTCCGCGATGTTGGTGTTCTGCTCGGCGAGTCCACTGAAGACCGAGACGTGCCGGGTGGTGACCGTAACCTCCTTGCCACGCAGGGCATTGATGCGCTGCTGGATGGAGTCGGCCGCCTTGCGCGGACCGCCGGTGGGCACGGTGACCTTCACGTTCTTCGATCCGGGGACCTTCTCGATCCGGAACCCCAGCGCCTCCAGCTGCTTGCGGGCCTCGGCCGTCGGCGCGCGCACGATGACGGACTTCGCGCCGGGCGTCGAACGGATCTTCGCCTGCACGGCTTCCAGGCTCTTGATCGCCGCGGCGGTCGGCGCCGACACCTTCACGTTCTTCGCGTTCGGGGTCTGCCCGAGCTTGTCGATCAGCACGTCCAGGTTCTTGCGGGCGCCCGCGGTCGGCGCGGTGATCTTGATCTGCCGCGTGCCGGGGACCGTCTTGACGGTGAAGCCGAGGCTGCGCAGCTTCTTCTGCGCGCCGTCGCTCAGGGAGTCGACCTTGATCGTCTTCTGCTTCGGCAGCCGGTGGAACTCGGCCTGCACCGCGATCAGGTTCGCCAGCGTGCTGTCCATGCCCTTGGTCTGGAGCAGCAGCGACACCTTCGACGGCAGCAGGCCGAGGCTGTCGGCGACGCCCTCGGCCTGGACCTTGGTCAGCCCGTAGCTGCGGGCGGCCCGGATCGCTTCCGCGCGTGCCCGGCTCATCTCCCCGCGGGCCTTGGACAGCGCGGCCGGCAGGGTCTCGCCGTTGCGCTTGGCCAGGTCGAAGGTGGCGACGGAAGCGTCGGCCGCCGCGTCGGACAGGGAGGTGAGCTGGGTGTAGAGCTGCTGGCCGTTGCGTGTAGTCGTGTTGAGGGTCTTGTCCTCGTTGACGAGCTGCTTGCCACCGTAGCCCTGGCCCCGGTTGAGGTTCTTGCCGCCCTCTTTCAAGTCGAGGACGGCGCTATTCACCTTGGCCTTGGCGGCCTGGAGGGAGATCTGTCCGCCGGACAGCAGGTCGAGGGCGCTCTTGAGGGACCGGGTGCGGGTGTCGGCTTCGGCGGTCTCGTCGGCGAGGCCGCCGACCGCGCTCTTGAGGCGGTCGTACGCCGAGGTGCCGTCGCTCGCGCCCTTGGTGGCCTTGGCCAGCTCCTTCGCGTTCTTGATGGACTCGGCCATCTCGCCCTTGACGCTGCCCAGGGCGTCTGCGGCGTCCTTGTACTGCTGGCCGACATCGGTGTATTCGAGGGTGCTCACCTTCCCGCCGGCCTTGTCGACGTACTCCTTGTTCTTGTCAGCTGTGGCCTGGAGCTTCTTCTGCAGCGCGTCCAGCGACGTGCCCTGGCCGAGGTAGGCGTCGGTCAGGGAGGAAACCGACACTCCCGCGTCTTCCATCACCTTGGTCAGCTGGCCCTGGCTGACCTTGGTGTCGAGCAGGACCTGAGCGGCCTGCCCGCGTACGTTGCCGTTGACCTGGCCGCCCGACTCCCGCAGCGCGGAGGTCAGCGAGGAGATCCGGGACTGGTGCTCGGCCGCTGCCTGTGCCGCGCGCTGCTGACGGGCCGCGAGCAGCCCCAGGCCGACCGAGACACCGGCCATCGCGATACCGAAGGGGCCGCCCAGGGCCCCGGAGATGCCGGACATGGCGGAGCGCAGGCCCGAACCGGCGGCGCGGGACACTCCGTTCATCGTCCCCATGAACGTCACGCCCGCGCCGTTCGCGCTGCGGAACGCGGCGGTCATGTTGCCGAGGAAGCCGACGCGGGCCTGCACCGCAGCCCAGGCCGCCCCGTACCGGGACAGCGATACGCCCGCGCTCGCGGCCAGGCTCTGCTGGACCCGCATCTGCTGGCTGAAGCTGGTGAAGCCGCTGCGTACGGGGCCGGTGACGGTGTTGGCGAGGTTGGTCAGGCCCGGCTGCGCACGGCGGAAGAGCAGCATCGCCAGGGCCGCCGACTGGATGGGGGCGGGCAGCGCGCCGAAGGCGCTGACGAGACCACCGACGATATGGCCGATGGGGACCAGCACGGCGGACAGTCCGGAGACCGCGTCCATCGCCAGGTTGGCGACGGTCGCGATGATGTCGAGTGTGCCGGCTGCGGCGCCGCCGTCCTGTCCGATTCCGGAGATGGCCTTCAGGATCGGTTCTGCACCGTCGGCGGCATTGCGGAGGACGTCGCCGAGCGTGCGGCCCGCGTTGATCAGCAGGTTCAGGCCGGTGGCCAGAGTGTGTTCACCCAACTCCTTCAGCGGGCCGATCAGCGCCTGGGCCTCATCGATGAGCCCGCCGAGCCCTGCGCTGGTCTTGGCCTTCAGCTCGGGCCCGTACAGCACGGCGAGGTTGCGCCCGTACTCCAGCGCGGTGGTCAGGTACGGCGTGGCACCGGCCATGCCCCGCGTCAGCAGTCGCGTCACCCATTCCAGGCCGGGCGCCATGCCTTCGTAGAGGGCGAGTCCGGTCTGCCGGGCCTGGGTGCGCAGTTGAGTCATCGCGCCGGTCAGGCCCTGGCCGCGCGAGGCGGTGATGGTCGCGGCAGCCCCGGTCTGGCGTACCGCGACCGACAGCGCGTCGAAGGACTCGGTGCCCTGGTGTGCGAGTGCTGCGGCGCCGCTCAGCGCGGGCTTGCCGAACGCCTTGGTGACTCCGGCGGTGAAGTCCTTCTGGGACAAGTCGTGTTCGGCCTTGGACAGACCGTCGATGACAACCCGGAGCCCGCGGAACCTTCCCTCGGCGTCCCAGGCATCGATGCCCAAGTCCTTGAGGGCGCCCTGCATTTTGGGGGTCGGCGCCGCGAGGTTCGCGAAGATCCCGCGCAGGCTGGTTCCGGCCGTCTGACCGAGTATGCCGCTCTTGCCGAGCATGCCGACCGCGGCGGCGGTGTCTTGGAGCGAGACACCGAGAGCGTTGGCGACGGGCCCGGCGTACCGCATCGAGTAGTAGATGTCGGTGATCGAGCCCGAGGCGTTGTTGGCCGTGGCGGCCAAGGTGTCCGAGGCGCGTGCCGCCTGGTCGGCACCAAGACCGTACTGGTCCATGATGTCGCCCAAGTACTTGGCCGACGTGGCGGCGTTAACGTCGGCCGCTGAGGCGAGCTGGAGTGAGGCCCGGACGGCGTCGATGGACTGGTCCGCCCGGAAACCGGCCTTGCTCAGTTCGACCATGCCCTCGGCGGCGTCAGCCGCCGTCGAGCCGGGCAGCGACAGGTCGTTGCCGAGTTCCTGCGCCACGACCGCGGCGCGCTTCATCTGCGAGGCGGTGGCCGAGGTGACCGCCCGGAACAGATTCATCTGCTTCTGGTAGCGGTTGCCTTCCTGGATCATTTCGCCCGCGCCGAGCAGCAGGCCGCCACCGGCGAGCATGTTGGTGGCGGATATGCCGCGCCGTCCCGCGCCGGCGGTCGCCCGCTGGAGCCGGGACATGGACCGTGCGCCGTCGTCCCCCGCCGAGCGCAGCGCCGCACGGGCGGCCCCGGCACGGGCGGTGATCCGGTTCAGCTCACCGACGGCGCCGCGGGCGGAACGATTCAGCGCGGCGAACTGCGAAGCGAGGCGGGCCCCGTTGGCGTCCAATCGGGCCAGGGATCGGTTCGCGGCGTCGGTGCGGTCCCCCAGGGTCCGCATCTGCGCGGAGGCAGCACGGGTTCCCGCGATCAGGTCGCGGACCTCGGCGCGCATCGCGACCGTGAGGGTGAACCCGGCCACCGCGGCGGCCTCCTTACGTGGTGCGGGGGTGGATCAGGGGCGCGGCTCGTACTGCTCGCGCGGGAGGAGCTGGATCTTCACGCCGTAGCCGGACCGGTCCGAAGGCACGTGATCGCGTTCCTGCTCGATCAGCTCGCAGCCTGGGCAGCGCAGGGTGTCGGTGACGTAGGCGTGGGGGTCGCCGCCTCGCTCGCGGTCCCACTCCTCCAGCCGGGTGTGGCACTCCGGACACACCGACCGCTGCCACTCCGCCCAGGCCAACGCCTTGGCCCGGTCGAGGTCGGACCAGCGGCCATCGCCGCCGAGGAACTGCGAGTGCGGGATGCCATACCGCTCGCACAGCTCCAATTCGGCGCGCAGGCCGGCGTCACGGCTCAGCCTTTTCCCAGCTCGACCCGGCTCTCCTGCTGGATCTGCCAGGCGGCGTCCCACAGCGCGTTGGCGTCCGGAGCCGACCAGCCGTTCAGCAGCTCCTCGGCCTCCTCACGGCTCATGCCGTCCACGGAGGCCGCCGCCACCAGCGCCGCGGGGAAGGTGTCGGCGTTGAAGATCGCCCCCTCCTCCGCCTGCTGTTCGGTGGGCGGGTGCTCGGAGATCAGCTCCTCCAGCACCGGGCGCGGCAGTGCGCGGAAGGTCAGGAACTCCGAGGCAACGTCGAGCGCCGCCAGGGCCTGGTCCCGCGCCGCATCGGCGTCGGTTGCCTGGCGCGCGGCCAGTTCGTCACCCGGGTTGGCCTCGGCGACGAACCGGGCACGGCGGGCGGCCTGCTCGGCCTCTTCGTACTGCTGGCGCAGCTCGGCGTCATCGCAGATGCGGAGCCGGTTCTGCGGGCGGGCTCGGCGGCGGAGCCGTTCCATCTTGGCCGACCACGCCCCCTCCGCCGCCGTGGCGGAGGGGGACGGGCGCTTGGCCTGTGCGGGGCGCGACACGATCAGCCCTCGTCGGCGTCGTGCTCGCGGACCGTCGCCTCGGTCTTGGTCTTCGTGGTGCTGACCACGGTCACGTCGACGTGGTCACCGTCGTGGCCGTGCCCGTGGTCGTCGTCGCAGTCCTCGTCCGGCAGCGGACGGGGATGGGCCTGCGGCACCGGGCGGTCGAGTGACGGCTCGTCGGTGATCGTGAAGTCCACCTTGAACTTCGCGGCTTCGTTGCCGGTGCTGTACGTCGCGGCGCGGGTGGCGACCTGCACGGGGAACACGTCCACCGAGCGGGAGCCGGGCAGGTCGCCCTTGCGGAGCAGGATGATGTAGCCCTTCGCGCCCTTGGGGAGCTGCTGCTCGATCGCGTCGGAGAAGCGGTCCTCGTAGAACGTCAGGCTGGAGTTCTCGGCCTTGTCGTTGCCCGGGATCGAGGAGTTGAAGGTCGAGCCCATGTCGGGGGTCTCGATGGGGTCGTTCTCCAGCGCCCAGCCCTCGATGTCCGAGACGGCGTCGGTCAGGCCGAAGGCGTTGGTGATCTCTGGGCGGCTGGGGTACTTCGGGTCGTTGAGGTCCTTGGACCACAGGATCTTGGAGATGCCGCGCCGCAGAAATCGGGTCTGGGTCTTCTTCGTGCTCGTGGACACAGGTCCGCTCCCACTTCTGGGGCAGCGTCCCGTGCCGAGGCCCTGCCCCTTGAGGTTCAAAGGGGGTTCGCCTGGCCTGGGGCCTAGCGTCCGCGCGGGCCTCCGCGGTGAGGATCAGAAGAATCGATTCTTCATGCTGGGGTCACGGTGATCGTGACCCGCTGCACGTAGGACACGATAGCGCCTGCCGCCGACACCGAGGGCTCTCCTCCGGCGTCGTAGGTCAACTCCCGGTCGATGACGCGTGCTTCGGGAACGTGCAGGTCGTGGGTCCAGCGTCCGTCGGTCCGGCCGACGACGCCGGCGCGTACGCGGTCGGCCAGCCACTCGACCTGATCGGCTCGTTCCCCGACCGAGGTGACCTGGTAGGACCAGGAGGCATCGGCGTGCCAGTCCCACAGGGGTGGGCCTGCGAACTCGGCGGGCAGCGAGTCGAGGATCGTGTACGGGACGGGCGCGGGCTCCCAGCCGGATTTCCCCTGAACGCGCGGGAGTTCACCGACACCGCAAGGGCGGCCCGTGGTGTGCTCCAGGAGGGCGGCGAGCGCGCGGGTCACCGGAAGACGAGCGATCACGGCAGCACCCCGTCGGCCAGGGCCTGGATGAACGCCGGTTCGGTTTGCTGGAACGCGGGCTCGACGTGCGGGAACGGCGGCTGCCGGTAGTGCCGCCCGAGGCTGTCGACGCCGACGAAGCCGTATTCCAGTCGTCGCGCCTGCGGGGCGTCGGAGAACACCTCGGCGGTGACCTCGCCGCCAGCGGTGCGCATCCGCACGTCCCAGGAGGCGCGGTACTGCCCGGTGATCACGTTCGGTCCGGGCCTGCCGCTCGCGTTCCGCTGGATGCGGACCCGCAGCAGCGTGGCGTGGTGCCGGGTGATCGTCCGCGTGCGGGCGCGGGTGGCGGGACCCATCCGGGCCAGGGCGGCGGCCAGCGCGATCGGATCACGGAACGCGGTCGCGTCCGGGTGGGCGTTGGGGTGCGGGTTCGCCGGTGCCATCAGTCGATCACCTGCACCCTGACGATGCGCACCACGCTATAGGTGCCCACGGTCTCGTCCGAGACGCGGAAGCGGCGGCCGATCAGCTGAGGATCACGCGGCCCGCCGGGCCTCACCGATCCGGCCACGCGCACCACGTCGTCCGGCCGGAGTTCCGGAGCATCAACGGGGAGCACGGCCTGGTAGTCCGTCGTGGGCGGCTCGACTGCGACGGCACCGCTCAGCGGCCGGGTGATCGCGGGACGGCCCAGCGGCATCACGGCGCCGAGCCCGTCCCAGACCAAGCACTCGTCAGGCGTCGGGGACACGAGCTGCCCGGTGGCTTCGTCCAGCACATCGTCCGCGCGGCCGGCGCCGTCCCGCCACACTTCGAGCTTGTCGTCCAGGATGCGGCCGACAACCCGGCGTGCACCCTCCACGTCAAAGGCCACGCGCCCACTCCACGAGCTGGGTGAGCATCGCCTGAGTCAGGGAGTGCGGGCCGGTACCGAGGTCGGGCCTGGCCAGCGCAACCCGCTCCAGTTCCGCAGCGTCAATCGCCGCCAGAAAGACGGCGGCGGCCGGGCCGGGGTCGGGCACGTCGGCAACAGCGACACGGGCCATGCCCTCGAAGATGGTTTCGACGTGGTCCCCGGAGTAGAGGACCACCTGCGGCGGCTCTCCTTCTCGGTGGCTGACGGTGTAGCCACTCAACGCACCCGGGTCTACCCGCCGCCCGTCGATCTCGATCGCGGCCTTCGCGCCGCGAGCGGTGATCTGTACTCGGTGCACGTTCTCGTCGCTGTCGTGATCCATTCCCACGACGCTAGAACGGCTGTCGGACAGCCCTGCCAGTACGATATCTACGCGATCCGGCACGTGGACGGGGAGGTGCCCATGGGGGCACGTACGCCGTGGTGGTACCGCGTGCCGACCAAGCCACTTGGGATCATCGTCACCTGCGCCGTCGCCATCGCGATCATCGTCAGCACGCCCGACATCGCAACAGGCGGCATCGTCGCCGCCATATTCGCGGGCGGCTGCGCCGGCCTCCTCACACAGTTCGTTCAGGGCGCGGCGCAGGCCCGCTACGACGAGCGTTCACAACAGGAGTGACGCCCGCCTACCGATGAGCGGGATCACCTCTCCCCGCCATTTCCCCCAAACGCCCCGAGCGCGTGTGCTCTGCGAACAGCAGGATTCCGAGTGCCCCGCCAGCCAGCGTGATGGAGCCGTCGGTAGCTGCGGCCACTGCGTCTTGCAGGTCCCACCACTCCACAGTCATGCCGTTCTCGTTGCCGCTGAGCTTCCGCTCGCCGGGGGTGAGATCCATCGCCGCGAACAGGTGAAGGCGTACGGTCGAGCGGTTCAGCAGGCGTGTCACGGTGAGGGGGGTGAGCTGCTGCGCGATCACGCCTGCTTCTTCCTCCAGTTCGCGTCGGGCTGCCTCCTGTGGGTCTTCTCCCGGCTCGATCGTTCCGCCGGGGAGGTTGAGGGTGTCGCCGTGCAGGTAGTGCCAGACGCGGACGAGTGCGATCTTTCCGTCTCCACGCTGGGCGACGACGGCCGCGCCATGCCCGATCTCTTGGTACTCGAACACGGTCCGCTGCCGTCGGGCCGCGTGACGTCGTCCCGTCTGATGCAGAAGTCCTGGGTACGCACGGGCTCCAGGTGGCCATGGCGGGTCCAGCCGCCGCCAGGTTGGTGGGTCACTTCACTCCTTGGGTAGGGCGAGGTGCGTGGGTTCTAGGATCCGCAACTTCGTTAGCAATGAAGGCAGTTCGTTAGCAGTGGATTGGCAAATCCGCGATGTCGTTGACAATGGCTACTTTCAGTAGTGGTCCCCTTTGAGGCCATTTCGATCGTCGTTCAGTCTGTTGCTGGTCGTCCGCACGGTGCCCGGCAGGGCGGTACGGCGCGCGGGCAGCGCCCGCCGTACGGGCAAGATGCCCACGGCGTCGCCGGGATCAGATGTGGGGTCATACGGGCCTGGTCGCCTCACCGACGGTCCATCTCGCTTACCCCTGGAACTCGATCACGGAGAAGCCTTCACCGTCGCCGATCGCCAGCATCGGCCCGGCAAATGCGAGAGAGAGGACCTTCGACCGGCGGCGCAGAGTCGCCAGGCATGTCGCCGAGGTCGGGCCCCACAGTCGCACTGTGGCGTCATCGCTCCCCGAAGCCAGCAGCAGTTCGCCGTGTGGAGTGCGGCCAAAGGCCATCGCATCCACTGCGCCGGTGTGGCCCTGCAACGGTTGACCAATCAGGGTGCCGCTGATCAGATCCCATACCCCGATCGTCCCGTCACGGCTGCCGTAAGACACAAGCAGTCGGCCCTCCGGGGAAACGCCGAACGCTAGCGAGCTCACGATGTCGTCATGGCCGTACAGCGGTTCGCAAATCGGAGCGCCGCTGCCCAGATCCCACGCGCGCACCGTGCCCGCATAGTTCCCGCCGACCAGCAACAGTCGACCTTCTGGTGAGGCACCCAACGCCATGGAGACATACCCCGAGGGGAGGCGGCCGGGTTTGCCGACGGCGGAGCCCGTGGCCTCGTCCCACACTCGAACAACATCAGAGTGGTCGCCCGATGCCAGCAGCAATCGTCCCTCTGCCGAGGTGCCGAACGCTAGCGACCCCACCGAGCTGCGGTGGTGGGCGTACACCGGTTCGATGATTGGGCTACCGCCAATGGGGTCCCACACCGCTACTGTTCCGTCCCGGCCGCCAGAGGCAAGTACGAGTTGGCCCTCCGGCGTGTTGCCGAACGCCATCGAATCCACCGCATCGTCGTGGACAACAAGGGGTTCCCCGACCAGGGTGTCACTGACCGGGTCCCACACCCGGACCAAGCCGGCTTCGTCACCACAGGCAAGCAGCAGTCGGCCCTCCAGGGAGACGCCGAACGTCACCGCAAGGACCGGGGCCTGGTATTCGGTCATCGGCTCGCTGACTTCAGCGTCGCTGGCTGGCCACCACAGCCGCGTCATCTCGTCACGACCGCCAGACGCCAGCAGGAGTTGGCCCTCCCTTGAGGTGCCGAACGCGAGTGATAGCACCGAGCGAGTGCTGCCGTGCAGCGGCGTGCTGGCCGGAGCGCCGGTCAAAGGGTCCCGTATCAGCACAGTCCCGTAGTGGTCGCCCGAGGCCAGCAGTAGTCGCCCCTCGGGGGAAGTTCCGAACGCCAGCGAATAGACGTGGCCGGTGTTGCCGATGAGTGGGTCGCTGACCGCGGCGGCACTGACCGGGTCCCAGACCCGCACCGTCCCCTCACTGTCGCCCGTGGCGAGCAGGCAACGGCCGTCTGGTGTGGTTCCGAACGCCAGGGCGTGCACGGAGCTGTGCTCGCCTGCCGCAGGCTCGCTGACCACAATGCCGATGGCCGGGTCCCACACCCGCACCGGCCCCAATAGGGCGCAGGTAGCTATCAGCAGACGGCCCGCAGGAGTGCTGCCGAGCGCCACTGCGAAGATCGGGCCCTGGTGACCCGGGAGTGGTGCGCCGACCGCGGCCCCAGTGACCGGGTCCCACACCTGCACCGTGTTCTCGAATTCGCTCAGGGCCAGCAGCCGGCGCCCCTCTGGGGTGGGTATCCACACGACTCTGCGAACCTGGCCGGGATAGCCGGTGAGTGGCTCGCCGACGGCGGCGCCAGTGGCCGGGTCCCACAGCTGTACCGTCCCGCCTTCGTCGCCAGCGGCAAGCAGCAACTGACCATCCAGCGTGGCGGTGAACGCTACCTGCACATCACCGCGGTGGCCGGTGAGCGGCTCGCCGACGGCGGCGCCAGTGGCCGGGTCCCACAGCTGTACCGTCCCGCCTTCGTCGCCAGCGGCAAGCAGCAGCCGACCATCCGGCGTGGCGGTGATCGCCACCGAGACGACCCATCCGTTATGCCCCTTGAAGGTGAGCAGGCTGTCATCACGAAAGGCTTTGGCCATGCGGGTGTGGTACAGCGGGAGAATCCCGGTGGAACCTTCCGGGACAGGGGCGCCTGTGACGACGAGGGTGGCCTCTTCAAGGTAGGCGGCGTTAGCGCGGGCATCCTCGCTGAGCAAGGGGCGGACGCGTCGGTAGAGACGTGCTCTGTTGCGTAGGTGCGGGGCGGTGGGGGTGAGAAGGGGGGTGAGGGTGGCGGGGTCGGCCACCGCGAGGAAGTCGAGGTCATGCACGAGCAGGGACAGGGCATCGAGGCTGGCAGCAGCTGCGTGCTGCCCCAGGTAGGTACGCAGATAGGGGTGGGCAGCGAGCCAGTTTCGGCGGCCGGGTGCGTCGGATGGCACGGTACGCAGAAGCGCGTGGGTGATGGCCTGCTGTGTCCTAGCTCGGCGCTGCTGCCAGGCATCGCCAGACACAGGGTCGGCATTATTCTGCTCGACACTGGGTTGGCCGCGGAGATGGGCGGCGATGAGGTCGTGGAAGGGCCGGAAGACTGACCGCCCGCCTGGTCCGAGGTCCTCGACGATGTAGGCCCCGGCTTTGTCCAACAACCAGCGCACGTCCGCGTCGCTGATCGGTCTGCCCTCGCCTGGCCCTTCCTCTCCCTGATCGGCTAGTGCCTGAGCGACGGAGACCCAGAGGTTCTCCCAGGGCAGGCCGGGACCGTTAGCCCAGGCCAAGGCCTCCAGCAAGGCGTGGGCCAGAGGCGTCTTATTACCCGTCAAGCGGGTCAGATCTTCGTCGAAGGCATCACCCACACTCGCTGGCAACTGGGACTGCCAGTCGTTGGTGACGTCGACCACCTCGGCGCGTTCGCGTACGGCCCGGGCCAGCAACTGGCCGATGAGGAAGGACTCGGCGACGCGGCCTCGGCCGGTTGAAGCTGTGGCTTGATGGGCGATCGCCTCGGCAACTGCGGCAGCAACGTCATCCGGTCGACCATCTGCTGCGTGGCGGGCCGGTTGATAAGGGGTGGTGATGCCTTCGCGGGAGGCGAGCAGCAGTTGGCGGATGTAGTCGACCAGGGCATCTGGATCAAGGTAGGGCTCGGTGTCCAGATCGATGGTTAGGTCGGCCTCGCCAATGTGGGTGAGCCCATGACTGCGCACGCCAACCAAAACCTTCAGATCGTGTCGACGCGTCAGCGGCAGGAGCAGGCTGCCGAGTAGAGTCGCGACGGAGTTAGCTTCATCGACGGCGTCGACGACCACGACCCGCCCAACGTCAATGGGGTTGGACTCCAGGTTTTCGAGCAGGCCCGAGGCGGTGTCGGCGTCGCGGCCGAGCCCCGCCGCGATCGCGCGGGCGACCTGGTCGGTGGTTAGGCCGCGGGCGTGAACGGAGACGAGCGAAGTGTCTGTCTGGAGCAGGGTCGCCGTGAGGGTAATCAGTCGGTCGGGCCCTGCCGACGCGAGCAGCCGCTCACGGTCGGGCCCTCTACTGAGATAGACAGTCAGAGAAAGCAGCGCCGATTTGCCTGTGCCCGGGCTGCCTGTGACGACAGCGAGCCCCCCGCGCTGCGGGCCAGTCATCCACTTCGCGAGGTCCTCCGCAGCGCGAATGCGTCCGGTCCTGCCGGTGAGGTAGAAGCCGTTGGTGGACTCCTGCGGCGTGCCGCGCAGCCGGGACAGCCAATGCTGCTCGGCCACCGTGACGCCCGGGATGCCAGGGTCGAGGATGGGGAAGAACGGCGGAGGCTCTTCCACCCCCGCAGCCGGTGCGAAAACGCGGACCCGCTGCCCCTCGCTGGCATGCGCGTTGTTGATGGCTTGCGCGATGATATCTGGGTGGATATATGGCGGGGCTGAGGTCGTGCCGGTCGGCGGCTTCCGCAGTGCCTTGGCGAATTCCTTGGCGAAGACTCCCTCCTGGGCATACTCGAGTGGGCCCGAGCTAACCATGACCCAGGTGTTGGGATTGCCGATTCCCTGGACAGCGGCGCGGATCACCTCAATGCCGCCGGCTCCAGCGAAGCAGCAATCGAGAATGAGCAACACCGTCGGCTGGGCTGCTTCGAGCCCTTCCCCCTCGTCCCGGCGGGTGAGCAGCTCGCATAGGTCCGTTGCCATGAGCGTGGAGCGGGTCAGCGCACCTGGAAGGTAGTCCCGCAGAACGAGATAATAGCTACCTCTCTCGGGTTGGAGCCCATGGCCGGTGTAGTAGACGATCACGACATTCGCTGCACGCGCGGCCTGTTGCACCGCCTTGCATAGCTCCTCGCGCCCGGGGTCAATGCAATAACCCGGAGCGTGGCTTACCGCGGCAACACCTCGCTCTTCAAGTGCCTCAACGACCGTCTTCAACGCAGTGGGGACTTTTGTCAGCGTCTGGAACAGGTGGCTGGCCCGGTAAGTCTCTGTACCGGCGGCCAGCAGCACCCGCTCGGGCAACTTGGATGGATCAGGCAAGGGCTGCACCGAGCGCGCTCCCTGTCTGCTTGGCGCCTAGGTAGCGGTTGACGGCGTGCGGTTGATCACCGTTGTCGACCAGACGGTCATCGACTTTCACGTTCGGCGGTGATCCGGAGAACAGCTCAGCGAGATCCTTACGCAGGGCGACGACGTCGTTGGGATCGGCAACGTTGACCCAGCCCGCTACGCCGCCCGGCCAGGCACCCTTCCCATCGGTCGGTGTGGGAGTGAGCCGGTCGAAGATCAGATTGGGGATCCCTAGCGGCGACCCGAGGGTCACCAGGAGCTCCACAGAGGTTGGCCGACATTGATACAGGTACTCATACGCAACCACGGATCCTAGAGAGTGTCCGATCAGAACGCGCGTGTCGTCGCTGATCTCCGCCTGCACGCGCTTCAGCACGCGTTCCTTTATCGAGGCACACGAAAGGAACCGCGTGACCTGTTTGAGGTCACCGACCAATGCCCGCTCTGCGATTCCGGCGAACGCACGCGCGCGCAGCATTCGCTCCACCATGACCTGCGCTGCGACCCGGCCTGGGCCCATGACCTCTTCCGGCGGTCCGAGTGACGGATCCTGGGCCACTGTGGCGCGGTAAAACTCATTCAGCAGGTCACGCTCCAGACCAGTCTGGACATCTGCGGATGTGTATGGCGGGTCGTGTGCCGCCATCGCACCTCGTGGGCGGAACAAGTCCCCGAAGAACACAACCCGCACATCGCTGGCCGTCAGCCTTTGCGCCGCAGATTGCTGTCCTGCGGCAACCAAGCCGTCTCGCAGTGCGTCATACCAGAGTGACGCGAGTTGATAGCCGCCGCTGTACTGCTGCGCGATCCCATGTATCCCCGCAATCGCCGCCATATCAACAATTCTCTGCTGAACCGCCCGGGAAAGCTCGGCCACCAGGGCCAACCGGATGAAGTCGAGCAGCGTCCGCGTAACAACTGCGCCGAGTCGTTCCCAGGTCCGGCAGACAGTGAAGGACATGGAGGAAGGGATCTTGCTCACCCATGCGGGGATGTTCGCTAGCGGGCTGTCACAGAGCCCCGAATCTGGATCTCACCCTGAGTGACCGTCCTCAGGGTCACAAATCGCCGGTTGCTCAAGACGCACCGACACGCAACTGCTCACCGAGCCGAATTCGTAGGTTTCCGCAGGAACTAGTGCTGACGGAATCGCGGATCCTACATGGGTTTGGTCAGGTGATCAGCGGTCCTTGGCCAGGGCGAGGAGTTCTGCGAAGAGCCCACCGCCGTTGGCGAGTTCCTGGTATCGGCCCTGTTCGGTGATCCGGCCGTCTTGCATGACGATGATCCGGTCGGCGATCTTGGTGTTTTCGAGTTGGTGAGTGACCACCACCGTGATGCGGTCTGCGGCGATGCTCTTGATCTCCTCGAAGATGTCGTGCTCACCGCGTGGGTCCATCTGCGAGGTGGGCTCGTCGAGGATCAAGAGTGCCGAGCGCCGGTACAGCGCACGGGAGCAGGCCAACCTCTGCCACTGTCCTCCGGACAGTTCGGAGCCACCGAAGAACTCCCGGGCGAGGAGTGTGTCCAGTTCCTTGGGCAGTTCTTCGATCGCGGTGCGCATGCCGACGGCGTCGATGGCCTCCCACACGGGATCGTCGTTGAAGGTGCGGGGCTGTCCGAGCGTTACGTTCTCCCGGGCGCGCAGGGGCCACTGAGCGAAGATCTGCGGGACCAGGCCGGTGTGCGCCCACACACTGCTCGGGTCTGCGGAGGCCAGATCGACTCCGTCCCAGATCACGCTGCCTTTATCGGGTAGGAGGATCCCGGTGATCAATCGGCTGAGGGTGGACTTTCCGGAGCCATTCTCGCCGACGATCGCCAGGATCTCGCCCCGGCGCAGGGTGAGGGAGACGTGGTCGACGGCTGGCCGCTCCTTGCCGGGGTAGCAGTAGACCGCTTCCTCCAGACGGATCTCTTCGACCGGTGCGGAGATTTTCTCCTTGCCGCGCTTAGGGGCGCGCTCGGCGGCGAGGTCGAGGAAGGAGCGCATGTCGGCGAGGTACAGGGAGGTGTGGAACAGCGCGGCGCCGTTGATGACGAGCTGGGACAAGGCGGCCAAGGTGGTCTGGACGGCGACGACAGCGGTGGCGGCGATGGCCAGGTCCAGGCGTCCGGTGGAGGCCAGCCAGGCGAGGGTGGCCCAGGTGGCGAGGAGGAAGATGCCACCGAGAGCCGAGGTGGTCAGCACGATGCGCAGCATGCGGGGAGCAGCAGTAAGGGTGCGCTGGTCGATGCGCTTGGACAGAGTGCGGTACCAGTACACGATGTAGTCGGTCATGCCGTTGGCACGGACTTCGTCGCCGTGTCGGGAGGTGGTCGCCCACCAGCGCATCATGCCTCGTACGTTGCGGTCACCGACGTTGGCGTAGTGCGTCTCGTAGTCGACTCGGGCGGAGAGCACGGCACCGAGGCCCGCGGGCACGACAGCCAGGAGTAGCAACGGCAGCATCAGAGGGTGCAGCGCCGTGAGGACTCCGCTGGCGGCGATCATACGAACGGAAGCAGCCGTGAACCGCTGCGCGTCCTTGACCATCATCGTGGTGCGCGAGACGCCGACTTCGGCGGCTTCCTGCCGGTTGGCGAACCCGTCTTCGCTGTATGCGGAGGCTTCCACTCGGCAGACTGCCTCGACCAGGGCGGTGTCGGCCGCCGTGATCAACCCGGGGCTGATCCGGCCGTCACCGTAGGAGGACAGCGCGCTGGAGATTCGGCCAACGGCGACCGCTGCCGTGATGACCACGAGCGCGGGGAAGGCGGCGTGCAGCCGTTCGGACACGGGCCCGTCACCGACGAGGTGCTGCATGGCCGTTGCCGTGAATGCCAGCACTACGGCGGCGGTAACGCCGGTGAGCACCTGGCACACCAGGAGCAGGATGACGGCCAGCCGGTCGATGGCCCACGCCATCTGCGCGGTCTGCCGCAACACGCTGGGCAGCCGGGCGCACATGGCTGTGAAGGTGGCCTGTCCCAGCGGGTTCTTCCCGTAGTTGCTCTCGAACGAGATGGTCGCTGGGGGCGGAGGAGGGGGCGTTTGCGGGGCTTCGATCGGGGTGTCAGTGGCGGTCAACTGCGTCCCTCCTGTGCGGTTGTTGCGGCACCTGGGCGGTGTCGCGGTGCCAGGCTCAACGAGGCTGCGAGCGAATCGAACGCGCTCGATTTCGGACGACGCACAGGCCTGGAATCTGGGGGCGTCGAACGCGTGGTCGTGGTGACGTACGGCTTTCAGGGCGACCGAAGTTGGCCGAAACGCCGACACCTGTGGCGGTTGTGACTTTTGAGGTTTCCTGACCGAGGGGCGACCGTGTTCCGTCGCCCTACGGCGTGATGACCAACGTGAGGGCCACGGCAGCGTGTCGGTTCCCCGGCCATCGCCGAGTTGGATGCTCTGACGCCCGTCTGGCCCCCGTAGATTGACGGCGTCACGACGAGGATCAAGGGGAAAGCGCATGACTCAGTCGCTGGAGATCAAGCCCATCGGCATCGTGGTTGGAGGGCGTACCGAAGTCACCGACGACCATTGGAGCGGGAGCGCGATCATCCGACTGAACAGCGACTTCCCCCTCGAGGTGGTACGGGGCCTTGAGGAGTTCTCCCACCTGCTGGTCGTCTGGCACTTCCACAAGGCGTCTCCCAGTGATGTCGCCCTGCATGCACGCAGCCCTCGTAACAACCCGCGGTGGCCGGCCACCGGCACGTTCGTGCACCGAAACCATCGTCGCCTGAACCAGCTCGCGCAGTCCTTCCCACGCCTCCTTAAGGTCAACGGCCTGGACCTGCACGTCACCGACCTCGACGCTATCGACGGCACCCCCGTCTACGACCTGGGGCCATACTTCGCGGAAATGGGTCCCCGTGGCGAAGTCCGGGAGCCGAAGTGGCCAGCCGAGATGCTGTCGGACTACTGGGGCCAGGCTCAAGACTGAGCCAGGGCGCGCTTCAGCGCGGGAACATGCCACTTTCAGCACCCTTTCGTGCAACCCCTTGGCGGGCTCCGCGGTTCCGGAGACGGCATGCGGGTGGCAGGGGTAAGAGCTGCCGGTCACGAGCCAGTGCCACGCATCGATCACGGTCGGCCTCCAGGTCGCTCAGTGGTGGAGCGGAGCACATCTTCGAGATCCGCAAAGCGGTCCAGGAGTCGGCTGATGCTGGTCTGCCGCTCGTGCCAGTGCCGCTGCAAGTCCGCTTCCGCTTCCGCAGGCAGGCCGTACTCGGATGTGACCGCGCCGTAGAAGCTGAACAGCATGTAGAGCAGCGCAACACGTACGCACGCCACGACGTCGGCCAACGGCAGAGTGGGGTTCTCAGATCGGTAAGCCTGAATCATCACCAGAGCGCAGTCAGCCCACTGGTCGCTGATGGCGACCGTACGGGGGTCGAAGGCAGCGCGCCCCAGCTCCCAGGCCGGAAACGCCCTCGCTCCGCGGAAGTCGATGACGCCGGTGACGACATCGGCGAGGACGAGCATGTTCGTGCGGGTGAAGTCGGCGTGCACAGCCTGCTCCACGAACTCCTCGGGAAGCCCCGCTCGTAGACCGTCCACGTGTGCGCGCAAGTCATCGCACCGCTGGTTGAGTTCGTGGCTCAGAAGCACCATGTCCGGGTGCTGCTGCCGCTTAGCGGCCGCCAGCACGGCGCCGGCTTTGACCATGGAGTCTTCGACCGAACCGGTTCGCCACCGTGTGTGCTGCCGTAGCCGGGGCAGCGGATAGGCGGCCAGGACTCGGTGCATACGTCCCAGGACCATGCCGATCTGTTCGGCTCGCGCTACCGTCATCGCCGAGGTGGCCACCCGACCCGGAGCTTCATCGGCCACCGCCCAAGCACTTCCTTCGGCCACCGCGACGAAACTGCCGTCTTGGTCGGGCCATACCCTCGGCACGGGAAGCTGTGCCGCGCGGCAGTACTCCGCCATGTCCCAGGCCGCTCGGACTGCCGTGAGGTCCACGGTCGCCCCGTACTCCTTCACGAAGAGCCGGCGGCCGTCGGCCGTCAGCACGCGCCGGTTGATGGTGTCGGTGCCCATCGGCACCATCTCGACCGTTTCGACGGCGATCCCGTACTGGTCGGCCAGCACGTCGGCCACCAGTTCCTCGTTCCAGTCGGTGTCCATCTCGCTCATCGTCCTTCCAGGGAGGAATGCCGCCGGGCGGTGTGCACGGTGAACGCGTTGTCCTCGGTGAGCACATCGCCTGTGGCGTACTCGACGCTCCACGTTCGGCGCACAGGGATGATGGTCTCGGTGACGTCGCTGAAGGCCGAGTCGCGCAGCACGGTGAGAGCAGCGCGGCCGCTCACCCCGAGCCGACGGCTCGTGGACGACGCCTGGACGCTCACCGTGCCGCGCGTGATGTTGAGGGCGAGGGCTGTCGCCTCGGTGTCGAGACCGTTGGCGATCTTGTGGAGGACCCGGTCCTGTGCTGGGGTCAGCCGGTCGGGAACCGTACTGGGGCGTGCAGACATGCTCTTCCTTCTTCGTTCTTCAACCCGCCCGGGTTATGGCTGGCTACCGGGGCGGCCAGCACCGGCGAGGGGGGCCTCCCCGTCCGGGCCTGGTCACTGGCAGCGTGGATCAGGCGCGGGTGAACCAGCGGGCCTGTTCTGCGTCGGTGACGATGCCGCGGTGATGATCGAGCTCGAGTTGGGCGAGGTGGGCGTAGTGTTCGACGACGCCCTTGCCGAACGACCCCTGAGCGACGGGGCTGTGCCGGAAGGCGGAGCGGGCCTGGTCGAGGGTGAGCGGCACGAGGGGTACGTCCACGGTCTCGTAGGCATTGGTGGTGCAGGGCGGTGGCGGGGTGAGACGCGGCTCTATGCCATGGACGATGGCGGCTATGGCGGCGGAGAGGGCGAGGTAGGGGTTCGCGTCGGCCCCAGGGAGACGGACTTCCAGGTGCAGTCCCGTGCCGTGGCCAGCGATCCGTATAGCGCAGGTGCGGTTGTCCGGCCCCCAGGTCATGTGGGTGGGGGCGAAGGAGCCTGGCGTGAATCGCTTGTAGGAGTTGGTGTTCGGCGCATACAGCGGGGCGAGCCCGGGGAGGGCCGCGAGCAGTCCGGCGACCGCTTGCCCGCCGGTCTCGGAGAGTTGGCCGGCTGGGTCGGAGAGCATGGGGTTGCCGCTGCGGGTGAGTGAGATGTGCAGGTGGAGTCCGCTGGCGACACCGGTCTGGGGCGCGGCCATGAAGGTGGCGGTCATGGCGGACCGGTTGGCCAGGGTGCGCACGGCGTGCTTGAAGACGACGTGGTTGTCGCAGGCGGATAGCGCCGCTCCGTAGGGGAAGGTGACCTCGACCTGGCCGGGAGCACCTTCCGTCTTGATGGCCTCCACCGGCATCCCGGCCCTGGACAGCGAGCCCTGCAGGCGCCGGAAGAACCGGTCGTACTCCGGGGGGTGGTCGAGTGCGTAGTCCAGGTTGTCGACGGTCACCGGCACGAGCCCGTTGAGGCCGATTCTGCTGGTCGGGGTGTAGGCGCCGCGGTAGAGGACGAATTCGGTCTCCAGGCCGGCCTGGGCGTGCAGACCGTGGCTGGCGAGGCGTGTCAGTTGGTGGCGCAGGATCTGTCTGGGAGCGACTTCGATGGGCTCTCCTTCCGGGCCGAGGGCGTGGCCGAGGATGAGGGCGGTGCGTGGCATCCAGGGCAGGATCCGCAGCGTCGACGGATCCGGCTCGACGCGCAGGTCCTCGTACCCGCTGGCCCAGGAGGTGAGGGCGAATCCGTCGACCGGGGTCATCTCGGGGTCCGTGGCCAGGATGTAGGCGCACATCTCAGCGCCACCGTCGAGCACGCGGTTGAGAAAGTGCCGTGCCCCGTACCGTTTGCCCTTGAGGCGCCCCTGCAGGTCCGGAACAGCAAGGAGCACTGTGTCGATCAGCCCAGCACCGACGGCCCTGCGCAGCTCCTCGACACCGAACACGCGAGCAGGATGATCCGCGGAGGTCGGCGCGGCCTCAGCCTGGTTCATCACACGACCTCTTCCTGGATCTTCGCCATGCCCGAGTTGGCGTCGGCTGCGGCGGCCGGCACCGTGTAGTCACGTCCCGCGACGCGCCACCACAAGGACGCGAGGCCAAGCACGATCAGCAGGGCGATGGGTGCGTAGTTGAACGTGGTCACGGAGACGAGTCCGGAGTCCGGACGCGTCTGGGGCAGGCAGAACAGCACCGTCACGAAGGCCACCCAGGCGACGGCGACCACCCCGACGGGTACGCCCCAGCGGCCCAGGTTCCACGGGCCTGGCTGGAAGCGGTGACGGTTGCGGACCCGCAGATAGATCGGAATGGCGTACGCGGGCGTGATCCCGATGACGTTGATCGCGGTGACCGCGGCGTACGCGGTCGGGCTGTACAGCGACGGCAGCGCAAGCACTGCGGCCACGCCGACCGACAGCCACACGGCGCGCGTCGGCGTGCCGGAGCGGGCATCGACGTGGCGCCACAGGTGCGAACCGGGCAGGGCACCGTCCCGGGAGAAGGCGAACACCATACGGCTGGCGGCAGCGGTCTCCGCGTTGCCGCAGAAGAGCTGCGCGACGATCACCACGAGCAGCAGAGCCTTCGCCCCGGCGAGCCCGATGGCATCGAGGAAGATCTGCGCCGGCGGCACCCCGGTGGCAGTGGCCTGGGTGGCGGTGTAGTCCTGGATGGCGAAGGTCAGCCCGGCCAGGAGCACGAACCCGGCCAGCCACGACCAGCCGATCGCTCGCACGATGCCGCGGGAGGCGGAGACCTGCGCGTTGGTGGTCTCCTCCGACAGATGTGCGGAGGCGTCGTACCCGCTGAAGGTGTACTGCGCCAGCAGCAGCCCGATCAGCACCACGTACATCGAGTTGGACCAGCCGGTGTTGTTGACGAACTCGCCGAACACGAAGGACGGGTCCTGGTGGTGGGAGGGCACGATCGCCAGCACGCCGACGATCAGGGCGACGCCGCCCAGGTGCCACCACACGCTGATGGAGTTCAGGATGCTCACCAACCGGACACCGAAGAGGTTGAGGGTGGCGTGGAGGGCGAGGATGCAGACGTAGATCGCCAGGATCTTGCCCGGCGTGGGGACGAAGCCGAACTGCAGGTTCAGGAAGGCGCCGGTGAACAGCGCGGCGCCGTAGTCGATGCCGGCGATCGCCCCGAGGAGGCCTAGGAGGTTGAGCCAGCCGGTGTACCAGCCCCATTTGCGCCCGCCGAGTTGCTCGGCCTGGTAGTACAGCGCGCCGGAGGTGGGGTAAGCGGAGGTGACCTCTGCCAGTCCGGCGCCGACGAGCATCACCATGAGGCCGACGGCGAGCCAGCCCCACATCATCACGGCCGGGCCTCCGGTGCCCAGGCCAAAGCCGTACAGCGTCATGCAACCGGAGAGGACGCTGATGACGGAGAAGCTGATGGCGAAGTTGCCGAACGGCCCCATGCGCCGGGTGAGCACTGGCTCGTAGCCGAGCTCGCGCAGGTACACGTCATCGGCTTTGCCGCCAGCACGCTGACGGCTCGGGCCTGAGCGGAACATGAAGCAACCTCCAGTAAACGAGGGACGGGGTCAAGCACGTGCGATGGGCGGGTTCATGCCAACCACGTGCTGCAGCGGGAACAGTCAGGGATGCGGGCCGACGCGTGGCCCGTGCGTACGCGCGAAGGACAACGATTCCCTTCGCGCCCGGAGCAAGAGCGCCTCGCCACGGTCCAGCGTCGAGGGGCCTTCAGCCACCGAGCCCCACGGCTCGCGCGACGCGTAAGGCTCCATGGCGGCGAAAACTTCGGCCGCTTCAACGAAGTTGTGGCTGACCCACAAGGCATAGGCCAGGTGGCTCATATCGGCCACGGACCGCAAGTGCCGGTCCCCCTTCAGGAACCACTCGGCGAAGGCTTTGAGCGTGTAGGTGAGCGTCGGCTCCTCCACCCACTGCCGCCGCCACAATGGATCGACCCGTCCCTGCGCCAGTTGCTGTCGGCACTGCTCCACCTGCGCGTACACCGGCAGAAGCAGCAGCGGCGAGCCGATCGGTGCCCACGAAGCCACCCACCTGCCGAAATCAAAGACAGCAGCCAACGACGCAGCCCGGGGAGCCTCCCGCGCAAGCAGGAACTGCAGCACCCGGTGGAAGGCTTCGCGGTTGTACGGGTCGCGACGGTTGACCTCGTGCAGCAGCCCCCACGGCCCGCTCGGCAGCATCGGCTCCGACGACCATTCACGATGCTCCCGCAGCACCTGGCGGGAGTCGATCTGCGCCAAGGCCAGCAGACATACCCACGGCACGGGATCCTGCTGCGCGCGGCGAGCGGCCAACAGTGCCGTATGCCGCGCACCGGCTTCGAGGTCCGCCACTCCCGGGTGCTGTTGGCGATGTGCGCGCAGAGCGCGTTCGGCGAGTACCCGTGCCCGCATCACCTGGGCGTCGTAGCTGTCCGGCTCCTCAGCCAGCCACACATCGACCACATCGGAGCGCGCAGCAGCGACCGCCAGCACCTGAGTGCGTGAAGTCCGAAGCGTCCAATGGGCCTGCGTGCCGCGTAACAGGTCCCGAGCAGCCCTCCAACGACCTGCCTGCAGTTCAACCAGCGCGACGCGTAGGTCGTCATCCGCGCCAGCGGGGTGATACACCGGGCGCATCAGCGACCGCCCGGACAGACATGGAGCGCCGACTCTGCAATGCTGCCAAACAGACGGGCAACCCCGGCCCTCGGGATGCGGTGGAAGGGGAGGCGATTGGCCGCAGTAGCGATAAGCGACATCGAAGTCCTTGGCAGGTGGGGGGCTTCCGCTCGTGGGCAACGAGAGGCTGAAGCTGGAGGGCCGCCGGGAGACCCGGGAGCCTTTGGCTCGCCCGTGCCCCGACGGTCGGCTAGAAGTCGATCTTCGCGATCAGTTCGACCGCACTCTGCACGCCGTCCCTGATCGTCGGCGCAGCAGAACTGCCAGCCAGGAAGAAGCCGAACAGAATGCACACGATGCCGTGCACGACGTTCAGGCCCGCCTTCTTCACGAGGAGGAAGACGATTACGCCCAGGAGCACAACGGCGGAGAAGCTAACGACCACAACGGGCCTCCAGGCGGAGGTGCCTGCCACGGCCTGATTGGTGCTGCGCCGCCGGATCCCACTGGGGCATCCGTGGCAAGGGCTGATCCATCCGTACTCGTAGGGCCGAAAACACCTTGGACTCCGGTGGCCGAGATCAGGGACAGCTGAACCCGCAGCGCGAGCATCAGGCAGGCGTCATAAAGATCCGTTCCCGGACGGTTCGCCGGTGCCATGTGCTACGGGAGACCCCAGAGTGATGGGAAAAGGCGCGGTGCGCACATTGCCCAGGTGATATCACTGGAGTGATCTCGGTTCCACCAGGGATAAGTTGGGCCAGCAGGGCCGAGTTCAATCAGGGCAGGAGTGCTTGCGTAGTCGCCGCGACGCTGCGATCAACGACGGCGAGATCCACGGCCAGGCTGGCAGCCTGATACCTCGACCTGGGCGAGCCGCAGCGCGCCGTCACCAGCTTCACGAAGGCGCACGAATCACTGAACCCATCCGACCAGCGCACGCGGGCCCTGTCCCGGTCCGCGTCCGCTCATCTCCGGCAAGGCGACGTTGAAGCAGCGTGCAACACCGCACAGGGCACTGGATCTCGCCGAGCAGCTGCGGCCCGCTTGAACGAGCACGCCGAGACGATGCTCGGTGACCTCCGGACGACAGGAGATGCTGCGTACGCTCGGGACCTAGTGGACCGTGCCGCCGCTGTGACGGGAGTAAGGAAATGAGCGTGACCGGCGCCCAACCGACCCTGGTCCTGTGGGACATCGATCGCACGCTGCTCTACGTCGGAGACATCGACCGCCAGGTGTACCGCGAGACGTTCGCCGCAGTCGTCGGCCGTCCCGCCGAGCGTCTGCCGGCGCGCGGTACGGGCGTGACTATGCCCCGCGCCATCCGCTCCCTACTCCTGGACAACGGCGTACCGGAAACGACAGTCCCGGAGCTGCTGCCACGCATGGTGGAACTGCTGCCCAAGCGTCTCGCCGCCCACACAGAGGATCTCCGCAGCCAAGGCGTCCTCATGCCCGGAGCCGTAGCTGCCCTCGAGGCCGTGCGCGATCACAAGCACTGGATGCCTACGGCCGTTACCGGCAACCTCAAACCAAACGCTCTCCTGAAGCTCGCGGCCTTCGACCTCGACGGCTACCTCGACGCCGACATCGGCGGGTTCGCCTCTGACGACGACCACCGCCCTGCCCTCGTTGGCATCGCGCAGAAACGCGCTCAGGCCAAGCACGGAGCGGTCTTCACCCGCGCCAACACGGTGATCATCGGGGATTCCCTCGAAGACGTACGCACCGGCCTGGAGGGGGGCGCTTCGGTCATCGGCCTCACCTCGGGCAAGACCACACGAGACGAGCTTGCAGCGGCAGGGGCTGACATCATCCTCGACAGCCTGGAAGACATCGCGAGGCTCCGAGCCTCCATTGAGAAGGTGACGGCTCGACCTGAATAGGGGAAGTCGCCTGGCCGTCAACTCGCCCGGCAACTTCACCGTAGGCGAGAGCGGTGCCCGGGTCTCCCGTACCCGTGGGTGCATCGATCGAGCCTCTCGAAGCCGGACAGAGTGTCCGGCACGCTCCAGACCCGAGAGCCGATGCTGAGCCCCGGCACCACCTACCCGAATCACTCCCTGATCCCGGGGTCTGGTCGGCCGCTACCGTGAATTGCAGACCGAAAGCCGGGAGGCAGCGCACATGCGGGGTCTTGGGGACCACCTCAGCATCGGAGAGCGGATCGCGTTCTACCGCGAGCGCCGGGGCTACACGCAGCCTGTGCTCGCAGGGCTCGTCGGGCACAGCACCGACTGGCTGTCGAAGATCGAGCGGGGTGCGCGGAAGCCTCCGCGGATCGACAAGCTCGCCGAGCTCGCCCGCGTGCTACGCGTACCACTGGGCGACTTGATGGGGCAGCCCCTCCTCATGGAAGACGACGACAGGCACATGGACGACGTGCCAGCCGTTCGTGATGCACTGATGAACCCTCGCCGGCTCTCCAAGCTGCTGTTCGGGCCGACGGCAGACAGACAGCTGCCCCGGCCAGAGCAGGCCCAGACGTTCGTGGAACGAAGCTGGGATGACTACCAGGCTGGCGTTCTCGGGGACGTTATCGCCGCGTTGCCTGGTCTGCTCCGCACGGCTCAGGAGCTCGAAGACCTTCCGCCCGGCGATGAGCGTCGACGAGGCCTCGCGGTCTCCGCTCGCACGCATCATCTGGCGGCGACCACCCTTGCCAAAGTGGGTGAGTCCGACCTGTCGTGGCTCGCGGCCGAGCGCGCCATGCGGGCAGCCGACGAGTCCGAGGATCCACTGTCACTCGCCTCCGCCGCACGCTCCGGCACTCATGCCCTCCTGGCCAACGGGCGTTACGTGGACGCCCTCGAACTGGGCGACACCGCCGCAGCCTGGCTCGCGCGCCAGGTCGACGAGGACGATCCCGCCGCCCTGAGCCTGCTCGGCATGATTCACCTGCGTGCCGCTGTAGCCGCAGCGCGTCACCAGGACCGGCCCACAGCCAGCACTTTGCTCGAACGTGCGACGAGGCTGGCCGATCGCCTCGGCTCCGACGAGAACTACTGGCAGACCTGCTTCGGCCCGACGAACGTCGAACTGCACCGACTCTCGATCGAGCTGGACTTGGAGAACATCCCGTACGTCATCGACCACGGGAACATCGACGTCGACCACATGCCGCCAGAACGCGCAGTGTCCCACCGCATCGACTACGCCCGCGCCCTTTGCCTCAGCGGACGCGTCGACGACGCCTTCAGCGAGCTGCGCGAGGCTGAGCGCACATCGCCGCAGCTCGTACGGAACAATCCGCGAGTACGAGAGACTCTTCGTGATCTGAGGAAGCAGTCCCCGGTCACTGGTGGCAGACACTCGTCCGAGCTGCTGGCCATGGCCCAACGGTGCAGGGCGGTGCAATGACGTTGATGCAGGGCAAGGTGCTGGGCGTCGTAGGGTCGGGCGCCGGCGGAGTCGAGGAGCTGCATACGGGACTCGTGGTTCCCGCCCTCGAACGCGGCTGGACCGTCGCGGTTACGCTCACACCGACAGCAGGTGAGTGGCTCCGTTCCAGCGGAGAGGCCGCCAGGATCGAGGAGCTGACGGGCCTGCCCGTACGAACTGAGTCACGTATGCCTGGTGACTCGCGCCCACACCCTCCGGTGGACTGCTACGTCGTTGCCCCCGCGAGCGCCAACACCGTCGCCAAGCTCGCCTTGGGCATCTCGGACAACCAGGCGTTGACGCAGGTCAACGAGGCTATCGGGACCCTCAACCTTCCAGTTGTCGTCTGGCCGCGGGTGAATGCCGCGCACGCTCGCCACCCGGCGTGGGAGGGGCACATCAAGGCTCTGCACGATACGGGGGTTCGGTTGATCTACGGGGACGAGGTGTGGCCGCTCGCCGAGCCGCGGGCTGGGATGCCGGGGCGCCGGTACCCGTGGGAAGCCGTACTAGACCAGGTGGAGACGACCATCGTCTGATGCTTAGTCAATAGCCGTTAGGCGGCGCTGAGTCGGACCCGGACAGACTGTCCGGGTCCTTTGCTCTGCACCGAGCCATTCTGAGGGCGTCACCGACCAACGACCGACTGTGCTGGCGAGGCAGCGTACGGCCATGAACGGGAACGGTCATACGCTGACCGGCTCGCTGTGGTTGTCGGAGGGCAACGCCACCGGTATCAGTTCACCAAGGAGTGGATGTCCGTGTCAGGGCTGCGCACCGCTGAGGGACCCGCGACTGCCATGCGTCCGCGCCGCTGCATCGAGTGTGCGTGCCAACTGAGCAGATACAACAGGGAGGACTGCTGCAGTGCCTGTCTCCGAGGGCGGCAGGTGACCGCACCGGCCTCCCGCTGCGTGCCCGAGCAGGTCTGGGAGGTGCCAGAAGTCCGGTTAGCCCTGGCAGAGCGAGACTTCGGGAGACTCTGCACGTTGGTGCGAACCCTCGGAGCCCTGCGACAGGATGACATGGTCACGCTAACTGGGTTGAGTCAGTCATTCCTGTCAATGCTTGAAAGAGGCGAACGCCGCCTCACAAACGTAGACAGAATCGTCCAACTTCTCGCCGGCCTGAGAGTCCCCCTCGAACTCACAGGCCCGATATTACGGCCATAGGCAAGTCCGGAAACAAGTGACTTCCATTCGCTCAGCCGCGTATCGCCATCTCCCCCATGCCTGCGCGATCACTTCTGAGAGCAGGCGCGACTGGCAGAGTCCTGATCGCGCCCCGCGGCCTCGCACCGTCCGAAAATCAGGGGCGCAGCCAGTGAACGCGCGGGATCATCAGGCATGCGCCCAGATGACTGGCACCTCGCAAACGACGTCGAGAGCTTCCTAGCGCGTGCAGGGCACTTCTTACGCTCGCGCCCCGCCCTGCACACCATCCCTCTGACGGTGACCGAGGCGCTGCGTACGCGAGGACCGCATGCCTACGGCACCGAAGCCCCCATTTTCGGCACCCTGGAGAGGACGGGCGAGGTCCTCGCGGCCTACCTCCGCACCCCGCCACACCGCCTGGTCCTAACCCCCCTCACAACTGACGAGGCCGACACCCTTGTCTCTCATCTGATCGCTCTCGGCCTCACCATCCCCGGGGTCAGCGCGGACCGCGACACCGCCGCCGCCTTCGCCGAGTCCTGGCAACAACACACCCGCGTGACGCCGATGCTCCATGAGCGCCAGCGGCTGTACCACCTCGGCTCTCTCAACCCTCCGGAACCGCAACCGGAGGGCCAGGCCAGGCTCGCTGGCGAGCGAGACCGTGATCAACTGATCTCCTGGTACAGGGAGTTCGCTGCCTCCGTCGGAGGAGTCGTCACCTCGGACCCCGGTTCCTGGGCCGACACTCGGATCGCCCAGGGACGAGTCACATTCTGGGAGACCCCGGAGGGCACTCCTGTCTCCATGGCGGGCGTGACACCGATGGTGGCTGGCCAGATCAGAGTGGCTCCTGTCTACACTCCAGCCCACCTTCGCGGCCGCGGGTACGCGGGTGCCGCGACGGTCGCGGCGAGCCGAGCGGCGCTGGTGGCGGGCGCGGCCGAAGTGTTGTTGTTCGCGGACTTGGCCAACCTCACGAGCAACGGCCTGTATCAGCGGATCGGCTATCGCCCCGTGACGGACTTCGCGCTGTACGACTTCTAATCAGTCGGACGCGTAGGATCTCCACCCTCGACGTCACCATCCCACCCTGAAAGTGCGCTCGCATGGCCTGCAGAGCATCGTCCCAACGCGGAACAGCGGCGGTTCCTCCAACCATGTGCTGGCACGTGTTGTTCAGCCGCCTCACCGAAGAACGCCACAGTGTGCGGCCTCCTTCGCTCTGGCCGATGTCGTATTACGCCAGTGATATCGGTACCGGGTGCATGGCCGTACGCTGGCCCGCGCGGACGCAAATTCTGCACAGTGGAGCAGTGTGTGATCGGCCCCTTGTTGGAGGCCACGGACTACAACTCCCATCTCTCAGGATACGACAAAGGGGTATTTGCCATGACTCCTGAATGGCTATGGCTGCGCTCTATCGCATTGCGGCGGCGGGGACACCGTTGGATGGCGAAGCGAGTAAAGCAGTTCAACTCCTTCCTCTACCACAACTCGCTCGCCGCAGGTGGGGACATCAGTCCTGATGTGTACCTGGGACATCATGGGCTCGGCACAGTCATTCACGACAACGTGACTATCGGCAGACGTGTGCGGATATGGCAGAACGTCACATTGTCCGTGCGCGCCCCTGCAGGATCACCGCACCGCATCATCATCGAGGACGACGTCATGATCGGGGCTAACGCCGTAGTGATCACCCCGTTCGAGAAGAGCCTCCTCATCGGCCAAGGGGCGAACATCGGAGCCGGAGCTGTCGTAACCCATGATGTTCCGGCCGGCGCCACAGTGGTCGGTGTACCCGCCCAGGTCGTGAGAGTGAAGACGACCTAGCCTGTCCGTTCGACTTGAAGACGACAGACAGAGCAGAGCGGATCAGGCCTACAAGGGTGCTGGATGATCGAGATACCGGACGACTTCACAAGCAGCACAATCGACCGGGAGGGCGAAGGCAGCAGGGTCTGGATTGCGTCTCTGCCCCTTCTGGTGGATGAGCTACTCGAGCGTTGGAGCTGCACCCCAACTGCTACAGCAATGCACGGACAGGTCGGCCTTGTAGTCCCCGTGCTGCGCCATGGCAGCCCCGGCGTCTTGAAGATCTCGCATCCGCACCCCGGCCTTGTCCACGAGCCCCACGCTCTTGCCTGCTGGGATGGACACGGAGCCGTTTTGCTGCATGAGCGTGACGACTCGAACTTCGCCATGTTGCTGGAGCGAGCAGAACAGACCAGCCTTGCTGATCTCGATGACGTTGACGAGGCGGTGGCCGCCGCAGGCCGCCTCGTCCGTCGACTGGCTGTGCCAGCTCCGCCTCGCCTGCCACGACTGCGTGATCATGCCGAGCAGTGGTGGCTGGATGAAATCCGCGAGGGAGCAGAGGAGTTGGGCCACCCGCTGCCGCAACGGGCAGTCGACGCTGCGCTTTCGACCGTGAAGGAACTTGGTCCCGATCAGCCAGACACGCTCGTCCACGGCGACCTGCACTATGCCAATGTGCTGCGGTCCGAGCGAGAACCCTGGCTGGCGATCGATCCTAAGGGGTACGTCGGCGATCCGGCTTATGACGCCATCAAGCTACTCCGTGGCTACTTTGATGATCTGCTCACCGCCAGCGACCTGAGGACCGCGCTATTTCGTCGTCTCGACATCTTTGCCGATGCCGCCGAACTCGACCGAGAGCGCGTATCCCGTTGGGCCCAGGCGCGTGCAGTGATGTCCGCGCAATGGGGTCGCCAGAATGGAGACCCTGCTTGGCTCGTGGACATCACTGACCAGATCGCCGAAGTCCTGAGCTGAGCTCCCGCTGCGGATGCGCCCCCTCTGGCGGATCATGCCGAATGCGCGGCACCAATAGGACGCGGTTGATTCCCCGCGACCCGATCCGCCGCGCAGCCCTGGCCTCCACAGCCCCTTCTAGTCTAGATAGGCACCCCGTTGATGGTTTCCGGGGGACGCTGCATTCCAAGGAGAGTTCGCAGCGCCCCGGTGCGGGCCCATGGGCCTTCTTCCGGAGGATCGCTCATCGGCCGGACCCACCTCTCCACGAAGCTCAGAAGGATCGCCGATCGCGGATGGGGAGAGGCGTTGAAGCCCGAACGGTGCCACGTTGCCGCTGCCATGACCAGCAGGGAGCCAGGCTCGGCGTCGAATACCACCTGGCCATTGATCTGCTGTGGGTCCGGCGGCGACTTCCTTGTGTGAGAACTGGGAACCAGCTCAGTCGCGCCATTGGCGGCATGGAACGGACTCAGCGGCAGCACGCATTGCAGCCCCAGGAGTGATCCCGACACGGGTGCTGGCATCTCGTTGTACGGATAGTCGATGTGCCAGCCATCGACGGGCTGCTGCGGGTGGACGACGTTCAGACTGAAGTCGGAGAGGAGATGGTGCTCGCCCAGAAGCTCGTCCAAGACGGCCGTAAGAGCGGGGTTGGCCAGCAGGTCCACGAACGGTTCACCGTGACGGAACAGGTCCCACACTCGCGTGGACTTGGGGTAGTGATTCGCATGCACTCCAGATACGAGGCGGTTCACGTGGTCTTGGAGCCGCGCTGTGGCCGGCCCTGTGAGGAAGCCCGGCCAGATCGCATAGCCCTGCGCCCGCACATCAGCCGAGACGTGGGCCGGATACTCGGGGAGCGTCATTGCTGCGATGTCCTCCTCGACTGTGCTCGCAGTTCGATGGCCGTACCACGATGGTCGTGGTGCGAGACGTCAACGAGCGTCACGCCTGACGCGAGGAGCCCCAATACCTGGGTAACGAACCCGTCCACATCGCTGTCGGCCCGACGGATGTCAAAGCTGGTGACATGGTCCAGTTCCGGTTCGACAGTGGGTTCCACGCAAGCTCCAGGTTTCTTCACGACTGCTCCAGGAGGCGCTGGGCAACGCGAGCGATGGCCTCTTCAGAGGTGAGCAGCGTGACCGGCTGTGTACCCAGCCACTCCGCCAGCCCTTGCAGGTAGTGCTTGACAGAGTCGTCGTCATCGGCCAGGTGGGACAAATCCAAGATCGCGCAGGCGGTTTCCTGGCGCGCGGCTGTCCGTGCTATTCGGCGGAGGTTCGCGTCGAGGCTTCCTTCGCGCGCCACGATGTGTTCGGCGGCCAACACCCCCAACGAAGGAACCGCAGGTGCGAGCTCAATCCAGCGTGTGATCGCCCGCGGTACGGGACCCGGCGTGATGGCCAACCTGGCCCCGCGGTCGATGAACTCCTGAGGCGGAACGGCCGGGGGCTCAACCCCTGGCAGAGCCACGATGCCCGCTCGGTCGCGAGGGCGTGACACGGTCTCCGAAGCAAGGCCGTCGGCATCAGCCGCCGAGGTTCCGTCGAGCAGCTGCACATTCTTCAGCGGCAACGGAAGCATGCCACGGAGGCCCGCCACATCGCGGCCCTCCCCGAAGGTCAACGCGAGCATGAGCTGACGCTGCGGCACCCTCGGCCTCACAGGATGGGCCAAGTCTTCGATGGCCTCCAAGGTCTGGAAGAGCCCCTCGTGGTTCGCCTCGGGACGCTCTGTACGCGGGAGGCGGTCAAGAGCTTCCCGGACCAGCTGTTCAAGTACGTCGGGGTCGGCAGTGGAGGTTGCGCCACCATACTGGTCGACGACTCGACTAGCGTGTTCGTCGAGTCCTTCGAGGAAGGACACGTCAGGCACGAGCACCAGGTGGGCCTGCCCGCTCAGGGCCTCAGAGAGCGCGTTGTTCCCGGGCTTGATGACTGCCACGCGGGCTGCCGCAAGGAGCGCCGCCAGACGCGGCTCGTAGCGGCGTACCGTGACGTTCGCTGTTTCGCTCAGGGGCCTGCCGGCGTAGTACGGGCCGGTAACGAAGACGAAGCGGGCGCGGTGGCCTGTTGCGAGCAGTCGTTCCGCGACCTGAGCACAGGCGCTAAAGAGCCGGTCCCCGTAGCCGTCGGGCATCTGGTCGCCGCCCGCGCCGCCGTTCACGACGACCAGCGGCTCGCCGTGAGGTGCGTACTCGGCTCGCGTTCGCGCGATCTCCTCAGGCGTGGGCGTGTAGCTCAGGTTACCGACGAAGGAGAAACGGCCGCTCCACTCGACTGCGGCGGCGGATTCTCCGCTGTGGCCCTCGAGGGCAAAGTCTGCGCGGCTCTGGGCAATGAGGACCTTGTCGAAGGCCACGAACCTGCCCTGGCTGCGCAGGTGGTCGAAGGAGGCCCCGTCGAGGCGGCGCATGACCAGTAGCCGCGGACGGTCGGCGAGAGAAGGAAGACCAAGGTAGCGCGGGTCCGGGTAGGTGTCCTCGACCACCACGGCGGGGTCGAGCTTGTCCAAGAGCCGATCGAGGATCGCGGTGTACGCATCCTCGGCGACAGCCGAGGAAACCCGGTGCAGCAGCGGAAAGTTGACGACGTCCACCGGAGTGTTCTTGAAGAGGCTCAGGGAACTCGCCTGGCTGATGATCACCGGCTTCAGACGGCCCCTTTTCTGCATGGCCTCGGCGATCAGAACAGCGCGCCTGAGATGGCCAAAGCCGATGCCGTTCTTCACCAGCAGCGCAACGGTCTTCACGAGGCTCCTCCCAATCTCTGCGGGCCTACCTGCGGGCGAGTACGGCGTACAAGAGCGGGATACGGGGCTCGCTTGCCGGGAGCTGCCACCAGCCCTCCGGAGTGGACTCCATCCGGTGCCATCGGCGCCAAGGCAGCTGGTGAGTCTCACGCAGGGCCTCGACACGCAGGCCGGCTCCGATCACAGCGTTGATCACGTCGTCCAGCCCGTGCATCCACTCGAAGAACTCCGTGGAACCCTCCAGGGCGGGACCATCGGTATACGTGTGGGTGGACTCGCGCTGGATCGCGCCATTGGCCAAGTAGTCGTGCCCGATCACCAGCTCCTCGGCCTCGTAGTTGTGACCGACGAGGTCGGGGCCGTCACCTCTGTGCGGCTTTGGGCGCAGAGCGTTGAGGAGGGGATGGAATTCAGCGATGTAGAGCTTGCCGCCGGGGCGCAGGAGTTGCGTGATTGCCTTGGCCCAGGCGTCCAGGTCTGGGAGATAGTACAGAGCGCCCTTACCTGTGTAGATGATGTCGAACTGGCGGCCCTCGAAGACGCGCGGGGCGTCGTAGACGTTGGCGTGCACGTACTCGACGGGGATCGCGGCGCGAGTAGCGAGGTCCCGGGCCGCAGTGATTGCGTCGCCGGAGATGTCCAGGCCGACGGTGCGGGCTCCACGTTGGGTGAAGGCGATCGTCTCAGTGCCCAAGTGGCACTGCAGATGGAGCACGTCGAGGCCGTTCAGCTCTCCGAGGTCGACCCACTCGAAGGGGGCGAACCAGCGGGACGGGTCGGGAGTCTTCCCTTCCTCGAGGCCGTAGTACCGACTGGCGATGTGGACGGATGTTCGCGCGTCCCAGTTCAACTCGTTGACGCGCATCATGTCCTGGTGCTCGGGGGCGAGTCCTCCTGCTGCCTCAGTCATGCAGTTATCGAAGCACCGAGGCATACGATTCGCGCATCACAGTGGTGATATCACTCCAGCAATAGACGTCAGACCCCCATGAGGTCATCCTCGGTCGGAAGTTACCCGCCCGGGCCAAACAGGCCTGAGAGCGGGTGCTCGCAGGAGTTGAATCAACAACTTCCGAAGAGGGAAGCGCCACCGCTTGAAGGAAAGTGGCCTTCTCACGTGCTCGTGTCCAAGTCCGAACATCTCGCTGGGCCGGGAGAAGAGGCACAACATGACCACGCTGACGCGCCGCTGGTTCCCTAGGCGAATGCCGGACGACACGCGAGTTCGCCAGATTTACGGCTTCTGTTTCGACAGTGCCGGCCGCGTGTTGTTGGGCGACGAGAGTGAAGAGGGCGCTCAGTGCACATTGCCCGGAGGGGCCCCAACGTGGGACGGATTTGACTGCCTCGCCGCTTTGACCAGGGAGTGCCGGGAGAAGTACGGGGTCAGCATTACCAGGCCCATCTATCTCGGTTACTGGAAGGTTTTGGGTCAGAGCCCTGAACTGCCCGATGCCGAGTTGTTCCTCGCTGCGAGGGTCACCACTTTCCACCGCACGAGCGTGGCCCCGACGGCTCACCGATTGCCGGACAGGCTGCTGTCCCCGATTTCTGAGGTCGCCGACAGGCTTGGCTGGAGTGAGGATGGCCCGATTCAAGTGGCTGGCTCAGTAGCAACCAGCGTCTTCGGCCTGAACCCGTCCACCGCAAGACAGACGCTGCGGCGTGCGTAGGGCTCGCTGGAAGTAAGGAAAATTCTGAGGTCGTCCGGACAAGGCCGTACCAATCAGGGCCCCAACCGGCGATATCCCGCCGAGCCACTAAGCGACCCTCGCGGCCGTCGCCAACTCGTCGGAGCCGTGACAGATGCAGATATACGGGAGTGTGCAAGGCCGTGATGCAGTTGAAGCGAAGGGAGAGTTCATGAGGGCCTGGCCGCCGAGCCTCAATCCCCATGAGAGCGGGATCCGAAAGGTGAGCGAACACCCCGAGCATGGAATCCTGGTCCTTGCCTACGGTCACAAGCGGTATCACCGCCAAGCGCACACGCTTGCCCTCTCCTTGCAGCGGCACTCACCCGGGCTACACCGCACACTGGTCACAGACGATGGCAACTGTCGTGCTGCCGAGATGTACGACGACGTAATCGAGATGGGTGCGGCGCAGTCGGATGACTGCCGACAGAAGCTGTACCTCGACAGGTACGCGCCCTACCCGTCAACGCTCTATTTGGACGCCGACGCGATCGCTGTACGCCCCGTCGAGCCGGTCTTCGACCTCTTCGACGCATCCGACATCGGAGTTGTCGGCCGCGACATCACCCCAACCGAGGAGAGCGCCTGGTACGGCGACGTCGCCTCAATGTGCGTCAAGGCAAACTCAACCTGGCTGCCCAAGTGCAACAGCGGGCTCATGCTCATACGGCCCTCGGATACAACGCGAAAGGTCTTCGATCGAGCCCGCCAACTCGCCAATGACTACGACGAATTAGGGCTTCATCCCTTCCGGCGTGGAATCGCCGATGAGCCCCTTCTCGCCATGGCACTGGCCGAGAGCGGCATCCACGCACAAGACCTCACCGCGATCACGTCCGCAACCCCCATCGGCATCAGCGGCCCACTCCAACTTGACGTACTCAACGGGGAATGCGCCTTCGCCAAGAACGGCACGAAAGTAGCGCCCGTACTCATTCACTTCGCCGCCGACTACAGCTCGGACTACCGGCTCGCCGGCGCCCCCTACCGACGCGAACGATGCGCCCTTCGGCTGGCACAGCACAGGCACATCACCGACACGACCGCTCGGATCATCGCTGACCTCCGGTACGGGCTCCAGTGCGCCGCCTTCAACACCTGGATCCGCATAGCAGGTCGCGCTCCACGTGACCCCTCCGGCGTCTTCGACGAACCGCGGCGGCGCAGCACTAGCCCTATGGCGATCAGCGGCACGAAGCAGCCCTCAGCCCAGGAGAAGACCACGTGAAGCAGACAGGTCAACCCATAGGCACCGTGCAGAACACCAGCACGGGAGATCCAACCTTCAGGATCTCCTTCCTCTTCCACAAGGACCTCGCGCTGCTCAGCGAGACCCTCCCGCGCTGCCTGGACGCCCTGACCCGGCACACCCAGGAGACCTACGAAGTGGTGCTGCACTGCGACGGAACCCCACCCGAAACCATCGCCCGACTAACGGACAATCTCGACCAATGGGGAGTCGACGAACTGCGCGTCCGTCGTCGCGACAGGTTCGTACCCTCCGGCGACGCATCGAACAACGGGCATCGCAGATTCTTCGACCTGCGCTCTCCGTACCTCATCGTCATCGAAGACGACGTGGTCATGTACCGCACCGACCCGTCCTTCGATCCCCTGGCCACCTGCCGACGCCTCTTCGAGCGCCACCCGCACGTGCCCGTGCTGAGCAAGGTGAGCGACTACGACCAATGGTCGTGGAAGCTCGAAGACAAGGGGGACGAGATCGAGCCGGGAGTACGCTCAGTGAACCGGCTGTCCACCCACTTCATCGCCTACGACGTGCAACGCTTCACCCCCGTTGCCAACCGGTTCGGCGCCTTCGACCTCGACGTTTTCATCGATCGGCACGACCTCAGCTACAACTGGGAAGACCTCGTGTCGCACGTGGGCACCACAGGCAGCCGCCAAATCGCCTTCCCTGAGAGCTGGCCCGTCGAGATCTTCCACTGTGACCGCAAAGTCGAGCCGGGTTCGATGTACCACACCCAGGACCCCGAGACGAAGGCGCACGTCCTGGCCGAACTGGAACAACAGTTCCGCCCCGCAGTGGACACGAGCGAGGGAGCGGCGGCATGACGTCAGCTCCGCAGACTGCCCGACCGGTACGCCCGTACGCCGAGCGGCTGGCGCAGTGGCGTACGGCCATGGAAGCAAATCGGCGCATCTCCGACCGTTTCCGTAACCGGTACTCCATCGTCCTCACACAGATGGAAGCCGCCGCTGCCCCAAAGGACGTGGCAGCGGCGCGGGAACTCGCCGACCGCCATCCGCACCACGCTGTCAGTGCCCTGGCAGGAGCTAGCACCATCGCACCGACCGAGACGAAGAGCCCACTGTCCTTCAGCGGCGACGAGGACCTGGTGAACGTCCTCCAAGAGCTGTTCACGACCACGGCGGAACTGGAAGCCTTCCTGGCCAGGCAGGCCCCTCTGGCGCAAACCGCGGTCCCCATCCACCCCTCCCGCCAGGCGCGGCTCATCCAGGCGGACGGGCCACTGCCGTACGACCTGGTGGCGCTTGTATGGCCTTTCACGTCCGTGGGCACCAGGCGCACCAACGAGGCGCTGATCGCTGGCCTCCTCCCGCAGACTGCCGGCGACGGCCAGCTGCAGTTCACCGTTCAACGCTCATACGCGCTCGTCCAGGCACGCCACGACACAGATCCCTGGGCGTTCTCTCAGAACCTCGGCATCACGCTCGAGGACCAGCTGCGCTCGGGCAACCTCACGCCGACTGAACGGCACCACGTCGTCACCGCCCTACGGGATTTGCGGCGGGCCATGCTGGCTGCGGGCCAGATCTGGCAGGGATTCGCCCCGAGGAACATGTTCCTCCACAACGGCGTGATCGTCCTCATCGACTTCGAGGAAGTCGTCGACACCGCAAGTGCGCCGGCCCGAGCATCCGAGTGCCTGCTGTGGCACCGCATCTTCTTCGCGGACAGCCTGACCCCCGGCGAGGCGGAAGAGATCTTCGCAAACGACGACGGAGCGCCTCAGATTCCTGATTCTCTCGCACTGCCCGCCGACCCCTTCGAGAAGGCGCTGCTTGCCGTCGAGTCTGTTACCTGGGGGCAACGCCGCGACCTTCTGATGCAGTCGCTCCGTCTCGAAGGCCGCCACAACCGCCCTGAGCGGGCACGCGACAACGGAACCTTCTACGGGCACGAACTGGGCCACTTCTGGGGTGACTTCCTGCCGGTCGCCCAGGAGGTCCGCCTCTTCAAGCAGCTGTCCCGGCTCGAAGACGAAGCGACCCTGGTCGGATGCCTCGAAGCGTTCGAGGCGGCCATGGAAGCGGACATCTGCCGCACCATCCGTCTGGCTTCCCCGGCCGATGACCGCCCTGCGATGCGCACCGATAGCCTCATCGAGGTCCTGGACGCCACTGGCACGGCCGCCCTGGCCGAAGCACGCCACAGCACCGAGGACTGGTACGAGCGTCTGGACACCGACCCTGCGCGCCTGGTCGACGACCTGCTGTTCCACCTGGGCACGCATGTCGACGGTGTGACGCAGGAAGCCAAAGACACATACCTGGTCGGAAGCCTCGAAGCGCGCGACAAGCACCAAGCCGACCTCATAGAGACCCTGCGGTCTGGGCTGGACTTCCTGCACGGCCGTGAGCCGGAACAGCCCTTCCTGCGCTACGCCGACCCATCCGCGTTGAGGAAGTCGATCGCGCAGCCGCTCCCACAGCATGGCACCGGCTTCGGACAGGTCCTCGCCGAAGTCAATGACGTTGTCGCCCGCTACTCGATCGGGCAGGGCCACCCCCGGTATCTCGCATTCCCCGACTCCGGCAATGCCCTGGCTGCCCTCGCCGGCCACGTCCTCAGCCCGCTGCTCAATCAGAACCTCATCGCGGTCGACCGCAGCGCCCCCTCAGCGACCTTCGTAGAAGCCCAGGTTATCGAGTGGCTGCGCGAGTTGATCGGCTATCCGACGGTACCGCTGACCGAACTCCGCGGCGTCAAGGACGTCTCTGGCCTATGGACAACCGGCGGTCACCTGTCGAACCACATCGCCATGCTCGCCGCCCTCGGGCACACATTCCCGCAGGCACGCAAGAACGGCCTTCGCGCACTCGACACCCAGCCCTCCGTCGTAATGGCCGGTCCGATCGCTCACTACTCCCACAGCGACTCCGCCTTCCACCTCGGCCTTGGCTGGGACGCCGTTCTCTCCGTCGATGCCAAGGACGGCTTCACCACCGACCCGAAGGCCGTCGACAAGCTGCTGTCCAACCCGCCCTCCGGACGCACCCCGTTCATGGTGGTCGGCGTCGCGGGCAACTGCCGCACCACAGGCCTGGACGACCTCCAAGAGTTGGCCGACGTGTGCCGCAAGCACGGCGTCTGGTTCCACGTCGACGCCTGCCACGGAGGCAGCCTCATCTTCAATGAACGCTTGAAGCAGCAGCACCTGCGCGGAATCGAGCAGGCCGACTCCGTGTCCCTCGACCCACACAAGGGCCTCTTCACCCCCTACCCCTCCTCCTACGTGCTCTTCCGGCAGCGGGAAGTCCTGACCCAGTTCAGCCGCCACGAGAAGACCGTCATGGAGGACGACTGCTGGGACCTCGGGCTGATCACACCCTTTCTCGGGTCGCGAGGCTTCGAGAGCCTGCCGACCTGGATGCTTCTCCGTCACGTAGGCACAGACACGCTGGGTGCCCTCGTCGAGTCACGCCAGGCCCTAGTGCGATACCTGGAACGGCGGCTCGACGAGACCGGGCTGTTCATCCGGCTCAACGACGTCGACTTCTACCGGTTGGCGTTCGTGTTCTGCCCTCCCGCCGTACGGCGAGCCGTCGCAACGCTGGATCCGGCAGGCAAGAAGCGCGCGGCGAAGATCATCAGCTCCTACACCTCCCGCGTCAACACCGCCCTGTACCAGGCCGGCGAGGTCTGCTTCGACGAGCACTCCCTGGCCGACCTCGCCGACCGTGTCGGCGCAGGACGAGGCACTAGCTACACGATCATGGCCGCATGTCCGGGTAACCCGCTGCTCACCCAACGCGATCTCGACGTGGCCGTGGAACGGCTGGTCGACGAGGCGCTGCCGCTCGTCCAGGCCATGCTCACGGAGATATTCGGCAACACCACCCCCAACGCTCCACGTCTGAGCGGCCCGGCCGGTTGGAACGACGCCGAATGACCATCACAGTCACGGCAGCGATCGACCAGTACCTCCACGACACGTGCCCGCATGCCATCGGCGTGTTCATCTACGGGTCCGTCGCGACCAGCCGGGCCGGTCCCGGCAGCGATATCGACTGCTTCGTACTGCTCGCCGAACCCGAGACCGCCGAGACGGCGACCCGACTGCGATCCGGGTTCGCCGAACTACAAAGCCGCCTCGGCTACACACCGGACCCCGACTACCCGATCGAACTGTTCACCCTCCAGCAGTGTCAGGAGGCCCTCGACAGCAGCAGCGTTCGCCAAGCCGTTCAGCAGGCTCAGGCACGCGGGCACGTAGACCCCGAGCTGGCCGCTTCAGACGAGGCGGAGGTGCTGCGCGCCCTACTCGGGACACGCCTCACCGTACGCGCCTGCCCCCAGCTCGACGAGCTGACTGACCACGCCAAGCAGGTCGTCGCACAGCAACTGGGCATCCCGGGATCACCAGCCGAGCGCAGGGCGCTTCAGGCGCTCGGGGTCCGCAACCGCAGTTGAACTACACAAGGGAAGGACGATCCGTTGACCACGGAAGAATTCGCATGGAAGGCCGCGCCGGGACTGCCGCTTCCGGCAGACAACCACGTCCACACGGAGTGGTCCTGGGACGCCTCGACAGCGGTGATGGAGAAGGCCTGCGAAGAGGCCATACGCCTCGGCCTGCCGGCCATCTCCTTCACCGACCACGCCGACTTCACCACGTGGGCATTCCCTGGGGAGAAGGAAGACTCCTCCATCGTCCGTGTCATCGACACACACGCAACCAGCGGCCTGTTCGACTCGGACGGGTACTGGGAGTGCCTCGAACGCTGCCGCGACCGCTACCCGGATCTCAAGATCCTGTCCGGGATGGAGCTCGGTGAGCCCCACATGTTCAAGGACGAGATCGGCGCGCTGCTGGAGCGTAGGACCTTTGACCGGCTCCTTGGCTCGCTGCACTCGCTGGTCGTCGACGGACAGATCCACTATGCGCCGTTCCTCTTCACGCCCGACAACGCCCAGGAACTGATGCGCACCTACCTCATCGAGACGCTCAACATGGTGGAAAGCAGCGACGCATTCCAGGTCCTCGCCCACATCGACTACCCGATGCGCGCTTGGCCGAAGGACGCGAAGCCGTTCAACGCGAACGACTACGAAGAGGAGTACCGGGCCGTCCTGCGCGCTCTGGCCCGCTCGGACAGGGCACTCGAAATCAACACCCAAGGCCCCTGGCCCGCGGCAGAGGTTGTGCGCTGGTGGTACGAGGAGGGCGGATCAGCGGTCTCCTTCGGCAGCGACTCCCACGAGCCGGAGACCGTCGGCCGGAACTTCGCCGCAACGGCGGCCATGGTCGAAGCTCATGGCTTCAAGCCGGGCAAGGACCCCATCGACTTCTGGCGTCGATGACCAATCCAGGACAGGAAACGAGGAGACTGCGCGTGCCATCGAAGCCAGCACCGGATCGCCTGGTGCCATCGCCGGTGTTCATCCTCAGCTCGATACGCTCCGGGTCGACGCTTCTGCGGTGCATCCTGGACACTCACAGCAAGATCCGGGCACCGCACGAGTTGCACTTGGCCGATCTCGAAGTCCAGCTCACCAGCCCCTACATCGAATTGGCGATGCAGGCCTCGAACCTGGAGAAGGACGAGATCGAGCACCTGCTCTGGGACCGCATGCTCCACCGCGAACTGGCCTTCACAGGCAAGGACATCGTGGTGGACAAGACCCCCGGTAACCTGCTGCTGTGGCGCAGGCTCGCGACATGCTGGCCGCAAGCCCGGTACATCTTCCTGCTCCGGCATCCCCTGCACATCCTGGAGTCGGCGCTGGCCGGTAGACCCGAGCAAGACCCGGAGCAGACAGAGCAGTTGGTGACCACGTACCTCCAGGAGCTCGATGAAGCCCGCCGCACACTCAAGGGAACCACCGTGCGCTACGAGGACCTCACCGGCGATGCGGAGCAGTTGACCCGGGAGATCTGCACGTACCTCGACGTGCCGTGGGAGCCCGAGATGCTCAACTACGGGAGCGTGGACCACGGCCCGTTCGTGCAGGGGATCGGCGACTTCACCGACAACATCAAGAGTGGCGTCGTCCAGGCCAGCCGCAGCATGCCGACAGACGCAGATGTGCCGGACAGTCTGATGGAAGCCTGCCGCGCCTTCGGGTACCTGGAGGCTCATCGGTGACAACTACGGCAGCCACGGGCCAAGGGCAGGACAACCGCACCACCCCCCTTCAACGACAGGACGCCCGGCAAGAGCAGGCGCGTACCGTCATGAACGCGCTGCAACCGCTCAAGCAGTGGAAGCAGTTCGGCGTGCCGGAGCTGTGCGGAGCGATGTCGTACGGCCTGCTGGTTGCCCCCGACATAGACATCGAGATCTACGGCGCTCTACGTGTCGAATCCGGGTTCGCCCTCGTGTCCGCGTGGGCACAGGACCCGGCCGTCGACAGAGTCCTGTTCCTCAACGCGGTCAACGAGCCAGACGCCGGCCTCGGCTGGGAGGTGCGCTACCGCGTCCACGGCATGCCGTGGACAGTTCAGATGTGGCTGCTACCCGCCGACTACGACGGGCCGCGCTCGGCTGACCTCGTGGAACCCATGCGCGCCGCACTGAGTCCCCACACCCGCAGTGCGATCCTGAGCATCAAGGAATCCCTCGTGGCACGCGGCACCGGGTACCGGTCCATCGATGTCTACCGCGCGGTCCTCGACGACGGTGTTAACGACGTTGAGGAGTACGACCAGTGGTGCCGGTCGTACTCCTCAACGGGATTGCTCAACTGGCGCCCGCTACCTCGCCGGTAGCGGGCGCCCACGCATCACATACGGTCAGGGGCTTCGATACCGAGGAGGCCCAGGCCCAGCTCCAGTGTCCGAGCGGTGATGTCACAGAGAGCCAGGCGGCTCTGCTTGACATCACCCTCGGCGCGCAGGACAGGGCACTTCTCGTAGAAGCTCGTGAACGCCGAAGCCAACCCGTACAGGTAGTTGGCGAGCTTGTGGAACTCGAGCGTCTCGGCAACCTCTGCGAGGAGGCTGCTGAACTCGAGCAACTCCAGAGCAAGCGCACGCTCGGCAGGCTCGGTGATGACCAGCTTCTCTACACCTTGCAGCGGCGTTTCCACGCCAGCGCGGCGGAAGATGGAGCAGATCCGAGCTCGCGCGTACTGCAGGTAGGGGGCGGTGTTGCCTTCGAACGACACCATCCGGTCGACGTCGAAGACGTAGTCCCGCGTGCGATCGGTGGAGAGATCCGCGTACTTGACCGCGCCGATACCGACCGCCTGGGCGACCGCGGCACGGGCATCTTCATCAAGCTCGGGGTTCTTCTCGGCGACTACTGCGGAGGCCCTGACCACGGCCTCTTCGAGGAGGTCCACCAGCTTCACTGACTTACCGGCACGGGTCCGCAGCATCTTGCCGTCGTCGCCGAGGATCGACCCGTGTCCGACGTGCTCGGCGCGGGCGGGGGGAACGAGCCAGCGTGCGTCCCGAGCAACGTCGTAGATCATCGCCAGGTGCTGGTGCTGGGGCAGGCCCACAACGTACAGCAGACGGGTGGCCTGGAGGTTCCGCAGACGGTGCCGGATCGTGGCGAGGTCGGTGGCGCCGTAGCCGAAGCCGCCGTCGCCCTTCTTGACGATGATCGGCAGAGGGTCGCCGCTCCGGTTCTTGTAGCCCTCGGGGAACACGCACTGGGCGCCATCGCTCAGCCGCAGGAGGCCGAGCTCGTCCAGTTCATCCACTACGGACTGAAGCTGGTCGTTGTAGTAGCTCTCGCCGAAGAAGTCGTCTTCGGTCAGCCGGACACCCAGCATGCCGTAGACGGTCATGAAGTACTTCTTCGACTCGTCCACGAGCGTCTTCCACAGACGCAGAGTGGTCTCGTCGCCGCTCTGCAGCAGGACGACCCGCTTGCGGGCCCGGTCCTTGAATGTCACGTCGGCGTCGAACTTGACGCGCGCTGCCCGATAGAAACCGTTCAGGTCACCGACCGACAGCTCGTGCGCGGCCTCGGACTCGCCGATGTCCAGCAGGTGCTCGACGAGCATGCCGAAGGGGGTACCCCACTCGCCGATGTGGTTCTGTCGGATGACGGTGTGCCCCTGCCACTCCAGTAGGCGCACTGCCGCATCGCCGATGATCGTCGAACGCAGATGCCCGACGTGCATCTCCTTGGCTGCGTTCGGGGCGGAGTAGTCGATCGCGATGGTTTCCGGGTTCTTGGCTTGCGGCACACCGAGTCGCTCGTCACCGACCGAGTCGGCGAGGAGGCGTGCGAGCACGTCGTCAGCGAAGGTCAGGTTGATGAAGCCGGGGCCCGAGATCTCGACCGAGGAGCAAAGATCGCCCAGCTCGGCGGCCTCTACTACCCGGCTGGCGATGTCACGCGGGTTGCCGCCGATCTTGCGTACGAGCGCCAAAGCGGCGTCCGACTGGAAGTCAGCACGCTGGGATCGTCGGATGACCGGGTCGACGGGGGCGCCAGCCACCGTCTCGAATGCCGGGGCCAACCTCTGATGCAGCAATTCTTCCAGATTCGCCATTCGAAAAATCTATCCGAGGCGAAAGAACAGTGTCCAATCACAGCGTCCAGGGGCCTAGCAGCACCTGAAGGGCGCATCGCGGGCCCCATTACCCGCACGAATGAAGGCGAGCTTGGAAGCTTGCTGATCAGCCTGTACGAAGAATATGCGGCATTTGTCTCCGGGTACCTCAAGATCGTTTACATCTAAGTTCCCGCAGTCATCAGCCCCCAGGGCCGCCTGCTACAGGGCGGACCTCTCCCTGCCGTGCGGACGTTCGCCCGGAGCTTCGAGATGTTCAGCGAAGGCCTCCGTGAGGTTGGCCAGTCCGCCATCCCCTGCCCGCAGTGGCGCAGCAGGGGTAACCGATCACGCCGGAGTCCATGTAGGCGTCCATACCGACGGTGAGAGCTACCCCCAGCATCGCCCTCATGATCGACGGTCTCGTAGCCGGGCGCACAAGCTTGGGAGCGGAGCGCAACGGGATGGAGGTCGCTATCTCGCCAGCGGGCATGTCGCCGAATCAGCCACACCCGAAAGGCTCCGGGACCGGACGCACCTGAGGCCTGTCCGACTGGGCGGGGTTTCGCGCCGCGGTCAGAGGCCGCATTTCGAAGGCCCGGGTCAAGGACCCGGGCCTGAGGAGCGGAGTCTGGTGGTTCCTACATAGGCTGCCACTCGTGCTCGAGGACGGAATACAGGACGCTGTCCCGCCAGGAACTGTTGGTGAAGACGTGGTCCCGGAGGATTCCTTCCTTGGTGAAGCCAAGTCTCTCCACCAGGGCGATCGAAGCAGAGTTCTCCGGACCGATGGCGGCACTGACGCGGTGAAGCTGGAGAACACGGAAGGCGAAGTTGGTGAGAGTCCGGGCGGCATCGGTTGCGTACCCGTGGCCCCATTCATCCGCCGCGATGGCATAGCCCAGCTTCCCGGCCTTGACGCCGGCGAATGCGATGCGGGCGAAGCCGATCATGCGGTCGTCGTCGAGGCGGGCCACCGCGAGGTAGAACTCCGTCCGAGGCGACTCCTGGGCGCGCTTCACCGCGCCTTCGATCATGGCCTGAGCCTCGTCACGGCTGCGGCTGTCGAAGGACAGGAAGCGCGTGACCCGCTCGTCACCGATGATTCTCAGTGCGTCGTCGACGTCGTCCAGCGTGAACTCGCGAAGGACCACACGCCGGCCGCTCAGGCGCAGGGGGTAGGTCACGAGACTCCTCAACGGGGGAGAGACTTCAGTGGTGTGCGGGTGAACATCTCGATCTGCTCTTGCAGGTCCGATCCTGCCTCAGCCAGCGGAGAGTCCCGCAAAGCCCTGTGTACTCGCTGCGCGCTGTGAACGATCCCGTTGATGCGCTGCTCGGGTGCGAGGTCAAGGACGGGGACGACGGCCTCCGTCGCGCCCTCCAGCTCGCCCATCTGGATCCGAGCGATCGCCAGGTCGGCCCGGCTACCGGCCTGGTCGCCGAAGGCCCATTCAGGGGTCGACTCGTCCTCGTACTCCAGCACGGCCCGCTCGGCGTAGTCCTGAGCAGCTCCCGCTTCGGATGGCAGCCACGTCAGGGCGTCAGCCGCGTAGTAGATCTGGCGCACCCGGCCGAAAGTGCAGAGTCCGCCCAGCTCGTCCACCTCGTCCTCCTGGACGGACTCCCAGGCGTCCTCGGCTCGCTGGATCGCTGCGCGGGACTTGTCTGCGTTGCCGAGTGCCGCCCAGGCGCGGGCCTCGTTCATCGGCAGCCACACTTTGGCCGTACTGCCCGCCAGGTCGGCGAACTCCGCGCCAGATTGCGCGTACTGCACGGCCTCTCGGGTGCGGCCAGCCCAGTACGCCACCAGGGACTGCACGCCGCGGATCCACGCCCGCAAGCCGTTGTGATCAGCCTGGTCCGCGCACATGAACGCTGTACGGGCCTGCGTGAGCGCGGCATGCGGATCAGCCAGGTCGTGGCTCGCCTTGGCCAACAGGCCTCCGGTCACTCCTGCCAGAAGGTAAAGCTGGCGCGCTTGCCCAGGGCGCCGCTGGCGCTCGAGCAAGGTGTAAATGGTGTCCTGCGCCTCGATCATGTCAGGCAGCAGTTCAGAGAGAGGTCGCTGCGGATAGTCCATGGCGAGGCGTTGAACGTCCGCGTGGACCTGTTCCATGGCCTCGGGAGTGAGGTCGGTCTGCCCCGTCGTCAGGGCGAAGCGTCGGGCCCGCTGTGCCGCCACGTTGATCAGCTCCTTGTCTGCCGTGGGATGGCCAGTCGCAATGACCACACCCGAAGGCGTGCTCCCCGCCACGAGCGCCCCATCCCACGGGCTGAGCAGCTCCTCAAGCGGTTTGCCGAACATCATCTGCAGAACACGGCGGGTGACGGGGTTGACCCCTGACCGCTGACCAGAGGCAAGACGTCGAAGGTGCCGAGCAGTTAGCGTCGCGTCCTCCCCCATCTTGCGGGCTAGCACCCCGAAGTCCCGAGCGATCTCCTCGTACGTCTTGGGCTGCTGCGATAGCAGTAACTCAAGCACTGTTCGTGGATCCTGGCCGCTCTTGCCGGCGTTGCCAGCCATAGCGTTGCCCCCTGCTACGTGGTCTGCATCGTCAGGTTCCCGCGCTTTCAGAGAGCTGCCGGTCTTGGTCCCGTTCTGGTCCGCATACGGTCCGCCAGGGGTCCGGATCAGGCCCTCGCGTGGTCATCGTCTCCTATCCGAGGCTTCTCGTCATGAACTTGACGAGCACTCAGCGCAGGTCAGTGGTCGGCATGGCCTTGCTCTCTCGGGTTTTCAGCTCGTACTCAGAGGGCGCTCCCGTGTGCGCATTGCGGCTCGGCAGCCGGGCCACCGAACTCGCCCATCGCGGCGCCGCCGTCCGGACCTCCGTATCTTCGGCGAGTCCGTGAGGCCTCAGGCTGTCCAGTCGCCGATGTCGTGATCCTTTACCCGCCATGGTCCCACCAGTCGTCCCAGCGTCTGGCCGCGAGAGAGTGCCCACCAAACGGAGGAGATGTGTCTGTACCGGCTGTACCTACCTTCGAGGCGCCTCGCTCCCGACAGGCGCGCCGGTGCAACGGGTGCGGGTGCCACCTCAGCCGCTACAACGATGAGACGTTCTGTGCGGTGTGCATCCGCCGGACACAAGAGCCACCGACGCTGGCGCATGTCTGGTCCGATGCCGAGGTTCAACAGGCGCTCGCGCTACGGGACTTTGGGACCTTCTGTGTGCTGGTCCGTCGCCTCGGAGGGTTACGGCAAGAAGACCTGGCCGCGTTGACCGGGCTCGGTCAGCCGTTTCTATCGATGCTGGAATCAGGCGTACGGCGGCTCACCAACATCGACAAGATCATCATGATGCTCGATGGCCTTGATGTGCCGATCGAGCTCACTGGCCCCATGCTGCGGACCTCAGCGCACCCCGCTCCACTCCAGGACAAACCCATGGGGCCATTGGGGCATCCGCCGTTGTAGGACGCGGTCGGTGGCGATCGGTGTGCCGTCGAGGCGACGCCTGCGCGCGAAGCTTTCCGCTGCCGAGCCCCAGGGGATACGTGCTCGGATGTGCTGTGAACGAGAGCGGGCACGCCTGAGACCGCTGACGTACGCCTGTGTATCCGATGACTCATAGCCTCCCGTAGGGTCGGCCTCCATGCAGCAGCTGGTGATCTTCGACCTCGACAACACCCTCGTTGACCGTCAAGGCCCCCTTGCCGATTGGGTCTCAGCCTTCTCCGCCCACCACGCTCTGGACGACCACGACCGCGTGCGCCTACTCCAGTTCATGCGTGAGCGTTGCTGCCCATCAACTTTCGAGGTGATTCGCGCACAGTTTGGACTTGCCCCTTCGCCCGAGACGCTCTGGCGCGACTACTGCGCCCACATGGCACGTTCCGTCACCTGCTTTCCCGGAGTGCTCGACGGCCTGGCCATGCTCAGAAGCGCCGGCTGGAACGTGGTCGTCGCCACGAACGGCGGGACAGAGATCCAGACAGCGAAAGCAACCACCTCAGGGGTCGCCGATCATGTTGATGCAGTGTGCACCTCAGAGGCAGTCGGCGAACGGAAACCGGACGTAACGATCTTCGAGAAGGCAGCTGCCGCATGCGGAGCCGATCTTGCGCTCGGCGGTTGGGTGGTGGGTGACGGCGTGGAGACAGATATCCGCGGCGGCAGGGCCGCCGGACTACGCACCATCTGGATCAGCGGCGGCAGGCCCTGGCCCGAAGGAGACATAGTCCCGGAGCACATCACCGCTGACGCATGCCAAGCGATCAAGCTGCTGCTCACCACCGCGAGCTGAGGACATCGTGACGGATTCGCAAATGATCACAGTTGGGCTGCTGCACCCAGGCAGCATGGGCGCTGCCTTCGGTGCCCAGCTGCGCAGGCAGAACGTGCGGGTGCTGTGGTGCACGGACGGCCGCAGCAGCCGCTCCCTAGCCCGCGCCGAGAACGCCGGCCTCGAAGGCGTTCAGAACCTTGGGCATCTGGTGGCGCGCGCCGACGTGCTGTTGTCTCTGTGCCCGCCTGCGGCTGCGGTGGACGTCGCACAGCAGGTGGCTGCCTGCGAGCTCGACGGCCAGTTGTACATCGAGGCGAACGCGATCACACCGCGCCGCGTCAAGGATGTCGCAGAGCTTCTCCCCGGCGCGGTAGTCATCGACGGTGCGGTAGTCGGCTCCCCGCCGACTGGCGGCAGGCAGCCCACGCTGTATCTGTCCGGAAACCCGGACGGCTGTATCCGGGCCACGGCCTTGTTCAGCGAGAGTGAGGTGAAGACCAAAGTGCTAGGCGCCGAGGTAGGGGCCGCCTCCGCGCTGAAGCTGTCGTACTCGAGCTATCAGAAGGCCTCCCGTGTCCTGGCGGCGCTCGCCTACGGCGTCGCCGATGCCAGCGGCGTTGCCGGCGAACTCCTTGAGATCGCAGGCAAACGGGGCGGCAGCTACCTGACCGAGATCGACTACATCCCCAAGACCGCGTCCCGCGCCTGGCGCTGGGGCCCGGAACTCGACGATGCAGCAGCCCTGCTGCGGGAAGCCGGGCTGCCGGACGACCTGATGCGTGCAGCCAGCCGAGTCCTCAGCCGGTGGTCGGGCGCCCGAGAGCGCGAGCTCACCATCGACCAGGCCCTCTCACACCTCTGCGTCGACCACGACTGCGGGGAACGCGACGAACCGTAGTGCCCTGGTGATCAAATAGCTCGTCGAGTCAGAAGATCAATCTCTTGTGCCGCCTCTGCGGGGGACATTGCCTCAGTATCGAGCTGCAGATCCCAGGCGAAATCCGGGCTCGCCTTGATGTCCTCGGCTGTAGCGTCCCAGGCTGTCAGGCGGGCCTCCGTGTCGCTATCGCCGCGCCCCTTGGATCGAATCTCGGTGCTTTCCCTCGAACACCACAGCAGCACACTGGTCCACGACGCGGCGAACTTCTCCACCACCGCCTCAAGGCCTGCAATCTGCCCTAGATGGAGGATGGGGATGCGCCCCTCCTGCGTGGCCTGGACGAGGCCGGGTCGGTCCACGAGGTAGATGTTGCCGTACCTATCGTTGCGGTAGATCACCTCCCCGCGCGCCTCCAGCTCTGTGAGCTGATCAGCCGAACCCATCCGGTAGCCATGGGTGCGGCCACTGCCAATCTTCAGGCGCGTGAACGCACAATATGCCTCGTTGAGTTCGCACAGCGCCGCTGTGACGGTGTCCTTTCCGGATGCGGGAGGACCGTACAACAGGATGCCCCGGTTCATGCGAATACCGTCCCAAAGATCTGCCGAACCTGATCAGTGAGGGATATGGCCGCGCCGAGACGGTTGTCCACCACCAAGTGCGGTACAGCTGGTCGCAGTTCCGGATCCACGGTCGAGGCGTACTCCTCCCAGTTCTGCAACTTCCAGCTGTCGCGGGCTGCTGAACGGAAGCTGATGTACTCGTGCATAGTCTCCAGGTCGCACCGGATCCAGATGACCGCCACGGTCACGCCCCGTGCCTCACAGCGGTTGATCAGCCGGCGCATCCACTGCACGTCGTTCACTTCAGCCACGAACGGTGCGGTGAGCACCGTGCTGATCGAACAGTCGACGTTGGCATAGGCGGTCTCCAGCAGGCACTGGTACTCCAACGGCCGCACCTTTTCCCGATATACCTGGGAGTGGCGGTCATTTGGGTCGCTTCCCATCTCGACAAGTAGACGTTCAACGAGCGGACGCGTGATGGGGTCTTTGTCGAGAACGGGCCACCCGGTGAGCCGTGAAATGAACCTCGAGAACTCCGACTTCCCGCTTCCGGCGAAGCCACCCACCATCAACAGGGTTGGCCGATTCGGGTCGCCGCCTGTGTGGCGACGTTTCCACGCGTCAATGATCCGCTGCTGAACCTCCTGACCGTCGTTGCCGGCGTCGTCGCCTGGAGCGATCTGCAGCACCGCGCGCTCGACGGCCAGTACGTGGTCGCCGAGAGGCTCCACCTGCGCTGGGGTGAGCTTCAACTGCGTCTGCTCGCCCGGCAAGGCCTTCCGAAACCCCAACTCGGGCTCGGTGGACCGGTAGAGAAGGCAGTAGGCCCTGCGGTAGTGGGGGCCGGGGTAGACCTCGCCCTGCTCGTGCTGCCACAGGGTCTGAAAGTTTGCTGCTGGCACAGTGAGTCCAGCGGCGCGGGCCACTTCACGTAGCCGCTCACCGGCACCCTCAAGCGTCAGACCATGTGCTTCGCGCATGGCGCGAAGCTGGTACGGACGCCACCCCGCGCGACTCTTCGCCATGCCTACCGCCTGCCCATTACTCACCATGATCGGGACTCTAAGTCTGCCCCGTGCGAACCCATGTGTAAGCGGATGTTGAAAAGTCACGTCGCCCGATGTTGAGCGGCTTCACCAAGCCCCAGTGATACTCCGCGGTACTGATCGCAGATGTGATTGGCCCCTCCGGCAGAGCACTGGCCGGAGCCCAAAGTTGAACACTCGACGAGGGGGACGATCAGGGTGTCGGGGCCGCGAACCACCGAGGTAACTGCAACCGCGCGCGCCAGTGGCCGGTGTACCACCTGCGGGTGCCGCCTGAGCCGGTACAACAACGACAGCATCTGCTCCGGCTGCAACCGCAGTAGGACAGCAGCCCATCCAGCTCGCCCCTCTGTCCCCGCTCAGGTCTGGTCCCACCAGGACGTCAAAGACGCCCTACTCCAGAGGGACTTCGGCAGACTCTGCCAACTCGTACGAGAGCGCGGCCATCTCCGCCAGGAGGACATGGCTCTCCTAACGGGGTTGAGCCAGTCGTTCCTGTCGATGCTGGAGTCCGGGCAGCGGCGCCTCATCAACATCGACCGGATCATCGTGCTCCTGGACGGCCTGGACGCACCCGCTGACCTCACAGGACCGATGCTCCTTCCTGCCCAGGTCATGCCGGCCCTGCCTCTGTATGCCGTCTCCTGACCTTGGGACCCAGCATGAGAACTCCACGATTCAGGGGAAACACGCGCCGCTGACGATCAGAAATCAGCAGGAAACCTGTCGCGCGCTGTCGAGCGTTCCTTCACCCTTGCTGCATGCCGAAGATCCTCACCCCGCGGCTTCAATACGATTCCACTGCCGCGCGCCCGCGCTGGTCACAGCTTCCGCAACACGTACGCGATCTCATCGAACGCCATCTCGGCGGTGCCGTACACGCCGAGGAGAGCGCCGGGGGCGGCTTCACCAGCGGGTACGCAGCCGTGGTCGAGGGCACTCACGGCTCCCAGTTCGTCAAAGCTGTCGACGCCCGGACCAACACGGTGGTGGCCGAATGCTACCGGCGCGAGGCACTGATCAACGAGGCGCTCCCGTCGGCCGTTCCAGCGCCCCGTATCCGCTGGTTGGACGAGCAGGAAGGGTGGCTCGTGATCGCCTTTGACGCGGTCGAAGGAGGACGTATGCCTGCCGCGCCGTGGACGACCGACGACCTCAACCTCACCCTTGCCACTTACGCTGTCACCGCCGAGGCTCTCGCGGAACCGTCCGAGCAACTTCAACAGGTCGGTCTGAAGCCGGTCGGTGACGGCGGCGACTTCGACGACTGGCGCACCGTAGCCTCCGGTGCGCCCAGCCCGAAGGTTTCCCTTCCCGACTGGGTGCCTTTCGACAAGCTGGATGCGTTGGCTGAGCTGGAATCAGCATGGCGACCAGCGGTGGCCGGCAACGCCGTCCTGCACCACGACCTGCGTCAGGACAATGTTCTCATCGACGCCCACGGGACCGCATGGATCTGCGACTGGAACTGGCCCTGCCTCGGCGCCAGCTGGTTCGACCTCGTACTGCTCCTGGCCACCGCGTACGCCGACGGCCACGATGCCACCGCCCTCTTCCAGACCCATCCCACGGCTCGAGGAGTGAACGGCGAACAGCTCGATGCTGTGCTCGCCGCCCTCTCGGGCTTCTTCCTGGTCTCCGGCGCGCAGCCACCGGCGGACTGGTCCCCTTACATTCGCCAGCACCAGACATGGTGTGGCGAGGTAACTCTGCGATGGCTCGCGGATCGCCGGCGCTGGCGGCTCTGAGGACGATGGCCGTCCACGGTCTCAGCGGGATCCTGGCCACAACCTGCCAGGGCTGTCTCAGGCCAGGCCCGACGAGCTACCCGAAGATTCGGGGACCGCAGTCTCGTCGGACAACGAAGATGGCATGCACCCTCCTCGGCTGTGCACTCGCTCAGCTCAGTCGCCGAACCTTAGAAATCAACTGTCGAGACCCCAGACGCCACGCCATGCCTGCGTCAACGCCTCGACAGAGCCGAACCGATGAGCGGGATCGTCGGCCGTCGCACGCTGAATCACGGCCAGCTGAGCACGAGAGCCGCGCCACGCCTGCTCCTCATCACCGGCGTCCAGGAGTAGACGCAGCGCGCGGCCAAGCACGAATACGGTCGTGCGAATGTCGATGGTCGAGCCCCTGATGAACTCTTCGGGCGCCATGTAGCGCCGTGACCCTGGGAGCCTTTCCTCTTCCAGGATGAAGGGCCCAAACCGGTACTCATCCAGATCACATAAGACCATGCGGTGTGCTTCGAAGTCGTACAGGAAGCATCCGTCATAGAGATCGACCGCGACCAACCCCGCCTGCTCGACAGCCAGGTGTGCGTCCAGGACCTCGTCCATCGCCCGCAGAATGTCGGGGACAGGCAGCCTGCGAAACCGGGCCATCGGGCTGTCTGGGGCGGCGCGGCCCCCGTGTGCATGGGTCGTGGGGTGATATAGGACCTCACCCTCGGCCCAGGGGTAGACCAGCGCCAGGCCATCTCGGAGTTGGAAGTAGTGCCGCAGGGGCACGATCGCCGAGTGCTGCACTGCGCCGTGCACGTCCACGGCTCGGCGTAATGAGGATGCTGCCGGCGGAGTGGTTGCGCCCTTTACGAACCACCGTTCATCGCCGACAGCCACCCCGTAAGACTGGCAGCCAGAGTCCTGGTCGCGGAAGGCTCGGAAGATGCTGCCCACGTCTTCCAGGTACGGCTCCAACAGATCAACGGCTTCAACGTCCAGCAGTGGATGCGAGGGCATGGGCCACATCATTCACTGCTCTGTCGTGCAACCACTCGATGTGAGCAGAACGATGCGGCAGTGGCTTCTACCCGATGCTCGCTCACCCGGCGACGTATGCGACGGCGTCGTGGCTATGGATGCTTTCTAGGTTGCGGACCCTCACCGAGTGACGAAGACCCCGCTCGCGGCAGACGTGGCTGACTTCGCGGGCAATGTCTTCGACGAACACAGGGTGGTCGTACGCCTGCATCGTCAGCACACGCTCATCCGGACGCTTTACCAAGGGCACGACGGGAGCGGACGCACACCGTTCCAAGAGTCGTACGGCCTGCTGCACCGCAAAGGGGTAGGGAGTGTCCCCGTGCCCTGTCACGGACAGCGTGACGCGGCTGCGCTGGTTGTGGGCGCCGTAGTCAGAGATCGCTTTCGAGCACGGACACAGACTGGTGACCTCGGTGGTAACCGACGTGATAACCGTCGTGTCTCCGTCGTCCCAGCGGCCGTCGAACCGGACATCGTGGACCTGGTACGACTCGGCGCCAGTCGCTGGCGCGACTACGGTCGTGCTCAGCGGGACGGCTACCGACACCGCGAGCGCCGGTGCATCCAGGAGGTCCGCACCGACTTTCAGAACGTGCGGCAGCCTTCGCGGATCGAACCGGCGAAGGTGCTCGTGGACGAGAGCCACCATGCGGCTCATGTGGGTGCCCCGGCGGTCATGCTGGAGCCGCACGGTCACGTCGATCTCGGCGATGCCCTCCTGGCGGAGGTGGCCGTCCTCGAAGTACAGCGGGTAGCGCAGGCCGCTGATGCCAACATCGTCGATCTCGATGCCGCGGGTGTCAGTCTCGTTCTGGATGTCGTGCATCGCTCACTCGCCCCGATAGGTGCAGCCTGACGTGCACGTCTCGCGAACGGTGAGCGCGGAGAGGTCGGGCAGGGTCGGCTTCAGCCGCTCCCAGATCCAGCGGGCGAGGACCTCGCTAGTCGGGTTCTCCAGGCCCTCAATGTCGTTGAGGTAATAGTGGTCGAGCTGCGCTTCGAGGGGCTTGAAGGCCTTCTTGAGGTCGCCGAAGTCCATGACCCAGCCCGACTCGGGGTCGACGGGAGCCTCGACATGGACGATGACCTTGTAGGAGTGGCCGTGCAGGCGCGCGCACTTGTGGCCCTCGGGCACGTTGGGCAAGCGATGTGCAGCTTCGAAGGTGAACTCGCGGAAGATTTCCATTACTGAATTCCCAGATACTTGTGCGTCTGGAGAGAGAGGATCCAGCGCGGGTTCTTCATGCAGTAGTCGACAGTCGCCCTGGTGTTGGCTTCAACGTCCGGGCCGTCCATGGGCTGGAGCCGAAAGTACCGGAAATCCAGATGCTCGAACTGACCGGGGTCGCCGCCCAGTTGAGGGTAGACCAGCTTCAGTTCGTCTCCGCTAGTCACGACCAGTTCGGAGCCGATCTTGGGGCTGACGCAGAGCCAGTCGATGCCGTTCGGCGGTACGCGGGTGCCGTTCGTCTCTACGGCAACCTCGAAGCCGCGGGCGTGCAGCGCGTCGATCGCCGCTTCGTCGAGTTGTAGAAGCGGCTCGCCGCCGGTGCACACCACGAAGCGATGCTCCCTGGATGATGACGGCCACGCCTGCTCGATGGCTTGAGCGAGGTCGTCCGGGGTCCGGAACCGGCCGCCGCCTTCCCCGTCGGTTCCGACGAAATCTGTGTCGCAGAACTGGCAGATCGCACGGTGACGATCCTTCTCCAGTCCCGTCCACAGATTGCACCGGGAGAAGCGGCAGAAGACGGCTGGACGGCCTGCGTGACTCCCTTCGCCTTGCAGGGTGTAGAAGATCTCCTTGACCAGGTAGGTCATTCTCACGCGCCCTGGTACTGCACGGGGTCGGTGACGCCGGCCTCGGCGAAGCCCTTGAGGCGGAGCAGGCAGGTCTCGCAATGTCCGCATGCCCGCCCCTGCTCGTCCGGGTCGTAGCAAGAGGAGGTAAGGGCGTAGTCCACGCCGAGGCGCAGGCCCTCACGGACGATGTCGGCCTTCGACATGGCGATGAGCGGTGAGTGGAGCTTGAGACTCTGCGTGCCCTCGACCCCGGCGCGGGTGGCCAAGTTGGCCATGCGCTCGTAGGCCTCCATGTACTCAGGCCGGCAGTCCGGGTAACCGCTGTAGTCGACCGCAGTTACACCAGTGAAGATGTCACTGGCGTTGACAGTTTCGGCGTACGCCAGAGCGAACGAGAGGAAGATCGTGTTCCGTGCAGGCACGTAGGTGATCGGCACGCCGCCTTCCTCGGTGTGGTCCAGGGAGTCGTGCTTGGGCACGTCAATGTCGGAGGTCAGTGCCGACCCACCGAAAACTCGCAGGTCAATGTCAGCAATGACGTGCCGGGCCACACCCTGGGCCGCGACCACGCGCTTCGCAGCCTCAAGCTCCACGCTGTGGCGCTGGCCGTACCGGAAGCTGAGGGCATACGGCGTGTAGCCCTGGTCCTTCGCGATGGCCAGAACCGTGGTCGAGTCCAGACCACCGCTCAGCAAAACGATCGCAGGACGTCCCATGCCTTACTCCCTAGTTAGACCGTCGTGTACGCGTGCAGCCTAGCGTGATAACTGGCAGGTAGAGTAACCGCCATCAGGTACTAGTTATGGCTGTCAGGAGTCGAGCTGCGTGAGGCAACTATCGCTGGTGGTTACGTGTACCGACCGCAAGGTCGACACGCCGGACGCAGCTCTGTACGCCAGGAACCTGCCGAAGGGCAGCGTGAAGGAACGCTCCAGTAACTGGCAGAAGCGCATCCAGACAGCGACCGCACGCGGCGGAGCCTCTCTGCCCTCGCTCACGGACCTCTACCGCGGTGATCACTGGACCCGAGCTCGCCGACTGACGGTGGCTGCCTCGGCTGCAGGTTTCAAGACGCAACTGTGGGTGGCATCGGCCGGACTGGGCCTACAGCCGGTGGAGCCGAAGACGGAGACTGCGCCTGCCTATGCGGCAACCTTCAGCACGCGGCACGCCGACTCCGTAGCCACTTCTGCAGCGGAGAATGCCCAGTGGTGGGGCCACCTTCAAGCGGGATCCGGCCAAGCCCAACTCCAGGAACTCGGTCAGCGGGGGCCGGTGCTCATGGCGCTGTCCGAAGCCTATGCAAGCGCGATGGAGGAGGAACTCCTAGCTCTTGGATCCCTCGGGGGTGAGGCGCTTCTCATTGGTGGCTTGCGCGAGATCCCTGGAATCCACCGAGTTCGTTCCGACGCTGGGCTGCGCCATGCGCTGGGGGGCACGTTGACGAGCCTGAATGTGCGCATGGCTGAGTCGTGGCTCCAGCACTCCAAGGACGGCACTCTCATCTCGCCGGCCACGCAGAAGGCGTGGAACGAGTGGGCTACAGCCACCACGAAGCCAGAGCAGTACAACCGACAGCCCATGTCGGATGATGACGTGATCGTCTTCATCAAGCGGGAGACAGCGAAGCTGCCAGGCGTCTCCCGCACACGGCTACTGCGAGCTTTGCGCGATGACGGCAAAGCCTGCGAGCAAAGCAGATTTGCGAATCTATACAAGAGGACCATGGGGGAACGGTGACAGAAAACGTCATCCGCCGCAGGGCACTACGGATCGAGCAAAATCCGGGCATCCCGCTGTATGTGTTTGCGCTCGAAGCGGGAGAGATTGACCGCGTAGCCGACGTGGCCCGGATCTCTCGGGACGAGGCAGGCAGACTGTTCGGGTACCAGAGGGCGGAGAAGAAGCAGCATGTGAACCAGATCCTGGAATACCTCGACAGCGAGAACGTGCTGTTCCCTAACGGACTCATCCTTGCTCTGCCCACCTCGGTACGGTTCCGGGGGAGTCGTGGGCCAAACAGTACAGACGGCCTCTCCACGATCGGGACGTTGGAGATTCCCCTGCCGGCGTCGTCAACCGCGCCCAGGCCTGCCTTCATTGTGGACGGTCAGCAGCGAAGCCTTGCCCTCGCACGCACTCGGCGGTCCAAGCTGCCTGTCACGGTGGCTGGCTTCGTGGCTGAGGACATTCAGGTGCAGCGTGATCAGTTCCTTCGCGTCAACACCGTGTCGCCCCTGCCCGGCAGCCTGGTGACGGAACTTCTCCCCGAGGTGCATACCAAACTCCCGACGAAGCTGTCCGCGAAGAAGCTGCCTTCCGTCTTGGTGAGTGCTCTGAACCAGGACTCCGATTCCCCCTTCAAGGGACTGATCAAGCAGGCGTCAACGATCACGGATAGACGGTCCAACGCTGTGGTGAAGGACAATAGCCTGATCTCGGCTATTGAGGAGTCTCTGAAACCGTCGGGCGCATTGTTCCCGTACAAGAATCTCTCGAACGGTACGGTCGACACTGACGCAATGCGCAACATTCTTGTCACGTACTGGAGTGCTGTGCGAGACACCTTCCCTGATGCCTGGGGCGTGTCTCCTACCAAGAGCCGCCTCATGCACGGCGTCGGCATCCGCTCGATGGGGCGACTGATGGACCGAGTCATGGACCGAGTGCTAGCCGACGCAGAACCAGGTTCGCCGGAAGCCTATGAGAGGGCTAAGGCCGAACTGGCGTTCATCGCGCCACACTGCCGATGGACCAAGGGGCGCTGGCCGGAACTCAACACCCCCTGGAATGAACTCCAGAACTTGCCGCGCCATATCAGCACCCTATCGAACCTTTTGATTCGCATCTACCTCCAGTCAAGGACGAGCGCGTCGTGAAGTTCTACTTCCCTGACAGTCAAGACCAGATCTATCCCAGGTATGACTTTATCCACGATGAGTACCCCGATGAGCGCCATCGCCAGCGGGACGACTTGTATGCCCATCAGGCAGTGAAGCCGGCCCCCTACGACGGGATACTGGTCAGCAAGGCCATCGTAGATGGGTCAATTAAGGGGGCCGGGAAGTACAGCGCCCCTCAGAGGGCACGGCTTTATCGCGACGGTGTGAGAACCTTTTTCGGGCTGCCTGAACCGATGGAGAGCCTAGGCGACTGCGGATCCTTCAATTACATCAATGAAGAGCGCCCACCTTACGAGACTCCTGAAGTTCTCCACTACTACACTGAGTGTCGATTCAATGCGGGAATCAGTATCGACCACGTGATCTTCGGGTACCGGCCCGATGCTCCCGACGAGGAGGTCGATGAGGCATGGGTAACGCGTCGCGAGATGTCACTCGATTATGCGCAGAAGTTCTTCAAGGCCACTAAAAGTCACAATAGACTGATCGCTGACGGGAAACTGCATCTGGAGCCAGTCGGCGCAGCGCAGGGCTGGAGCCCGGCCAGCTACGCGGATAGTGTCGTGCAACTCCAGAAAATGGGCTACAAGCGCATCGCCTTGGGGGGCATGGTTCCGCTGAAGACGCCGGAAATCATTGCTTGCCTTAAGGAAATTTCCAAGATTCGCAAGCATGACGTCGGGTTCCATCTTCTCGGAATTACCCGCATCGACAGCATGGAACGCTTTGCCGATTATCACGTCACTAGTTTCGATAGCACATCGGCATTCCGGCAAGCCTTCATGGATGAGAAGAACAACTATCACACCGCCGATCGTTCGTACGTTGCGATTAGGGTTCCCCAAGTTGATGGAAACCCTACTCTAAAGCGGCTGATCTTGGCGGGTATGGTTTCGCAGTCGGCGGCAATCAAGGCTGAACGTGAATGCCTCAGACTGCTGCGCCAATATAGAGACGATGAGGATTTCGACGTGCAGGAGGTCATCGATGCTTTGCGCGCCTATCACGCCCTCATCGGTGACCCCAAGAAACTAAAGAAGGTCGACGACTATAGAGAAACTCTTGTCGACCGCCCTTGGGATCGCTGCCGGTGTGACCTTTGCAAGAAGCACAAGATCGACATGGTCATCTTCCGCGGAACAGAGAGAAACAAGCGTCGCGGGTTCCATAACATGACTGTGCTCGAAGCTAAGATGCGCAAGCTGCCGCTCACATAATCGCCCAGACCGCGCACAGCACTCAAAGTAACTCAAACAGGAGATGATGTGGCCGACCGCTACGTTCTGAAGGTTCCCGCCCTCAAGGTGCTCCAAGGCGACAAGGAGATCTACTGCTTCGCTGTCGATGGCAAGAAGTTGGAAGACTTTGCAGCCGTCTCGCGCATCCGCCGCGACAGCCAGAGGAAGCTGCAGGGGTACCAGCGGCCTGAGGTCCTGAGCCACATCCGCTCGATCCGCCGCTACCTTGAGTCCGAGGGTGCGATGCTCCCCAACGCCTTGGTTCTCGGCTTCGATGATCGCGTCACGTTCGAACCCGCGGTTCGCGGCGGCAGCGTGAGCTACTCAATCCCCGGCGAGTTGATCATCCCGGTCGACGAGTCACTGGCTGACGACGAGAAGCCGGCTTGGCTCGTGGACGGTCAGCAGCGCAGCGCAGCGATCAGGGACGCTGACCTGGCAGAGTTCCCCGTCGCGGCTGTGGGCTTCATTGCGTCTCAGGAAGAGCAGCGGTCGCAGTTCATCTTGGTCAACTCGACCAAGCCACTGCCCAAGGGGCTCGTGTACGAACTCCTGCCAGAGACCACCGCCAAGTTGCCGCGCTCGTACGCGCGCCGCCAGCTCGCCGCGAAGATCATGGTCATGCTGAACATGGGAGACGGCCCCTTCTGCGGAAGGATCAGCAGCCCCACGTCGCCTACCGGCAATATCAAGGACAACAGCATTCTGAGCATGCTGGAGCACAGCATCTACGAGGGCGCACTCTTCCAGTACCGGAATGCCGAGGACGGCTCCGCGGACGAGGAGGCGATGCTGGCGCACCTTCTGGGCTTCTGGACAGCAGTCGAGAACGTCTTCGAGGGTGCGTGGAACAAGCCTCCCAAGGATTCCAGGCTGACTCATGGCGTGGGCATCCAGGCCATGGGCTATGTAATGGATCAGCTCACCACAGGCGTCCACTACGACAAGGTCAACTGGGACAAGATTCGCATCAGCCTGCGCCGACTCGAGAAGCACGTCGCCTGGACTCCCGGCGGCACGTGGAAGTTCTCGAATGGCGAGGAACGCAACTGGAACGGCCTCCAGAACACGGCCAAAGACGTACGGCTGCTCAGCACTCACCTGCAGACCCTGGTCAGCAAGTAGCCGAAGCCTTGCCCTTGGTGGTCTCCCCGGAAAGATCAGGGAGACCACCAGTGCGTTAGTGGTCTACTGCGGCTGCTCGGAGACCGGCCACTGCTGCTCGCAGCATGGACGCCGATCCGCTGCCGTCCGCGTAGTGGATGTGCTCGGTGCGGGCGTGCTGCGTAATGAAGCCCGTCGCCGCGTGCTTCGCGCAGCGCGTCGCGATAACGACCAAGTCAGCGGAGCGTGCTTTCTGCCGAAGCTGAGCACTGCCGACGTGATCGCTGGCCTTTGCGGCGTCCACTGCGGGGGCAAGCTGCTTGATCTCCTCGGCGCAGCGCGAGAGCACAGCGTCGTCCAGGGAGTACAGCAGCACTTTCATGGGCGGAAGGTCTGAGAGCGACAGCTCACGCTCATCGTCGTCGGAGCCGACCCGGTCCTGCCAAGAGAAATCGACACCAAGTTCCCTTGAGAGACGCTTGGCGAACGCCAAATCAGCTTCGTTGAGGCGCCCTTGGTGCCGCCAGAGCGGCTCCAGCAGGTTGTATGCGAGCTTGCTGCGAGCGTCCACGTCTGGGCAGGCGACCAAGAACAGCCGGTCGACGAAGTCCAGCGCAATTGATGCCCGTTCAGGTGAGACCCATCGACTGCTGTAGGCGCCGATCTCGTCGAGAAGTTCGGCGTAGGTGTGCGCCGAAGGGCCACTTCGGAGTGCGATCTCTGTGAGGGCCTGGAGCGCGGCGAGGTCGCCGGGGCCGAACCGGTCGAAGGCGACCGCGTTCCGAATGAATGCATGGGCGGTCAGACCAGCCGGAGCAACATATCCGTCGGCGTCAATGAACGCTCCAACCGCCCGCCAGGCCTCCTCAGCAGCTTGATTCTCCAGCCCGTCCAGGAATCCGGCGAGGGACGCATCATGAACTGCGGGTGGAGCCCACGCAGTCCAACTGCGCTGTTCAACTGCTGACTTGCCTGCACGGCTGCCCGCGGCTACGGCAGCGAGGAAGGCCGGCCAGGAGTCGATCGGCGGAATCGTTTTCGACACATCGTCTTCAGGAACTTGCGGCACGGGCTCTGCCACGACGGGAGGTGCTTCCTCGCCAACGCCTTCAGCAAGAACGCGTTGAGCGTCCTCCCAGACCAGCGGGGGCAGTTCTCCGATGCGATCTGCGCTCCGAACGACTGTCACGAGACGACGCAGAGCAGGCAGGTCCTCAAGGATGGTGGCCGCCATCAGAAGAACAGCGACGGCCTGTGCGCCGAGCTTGCCTGCATCGGTATCCAGCAGGGCAGGGACGAAGCGACCTCGTTCTTGGAGCTTCGCCCGTGCCGATGAGAGGTCGCCCTCTGCGAGAGGCTCCTCCAACGTCGAATACACAGCGGTCAAGATTGCTTCCTTGACCGGGAGGGGAGGGTCCTGCCGGATTGCGTCAGGCAGCTCAGGGAGTTGGAGAATCTCCTCACTGCGGCCGAGCCGGTCAAGCCGCTTGATCCTCAGGTTCGCTAGGTTGGCTGCGGTGACACCACCAGCCGCCGCTAGATGCTCAAGGACCACGTTCGAGGCGGCCTCAGCGCCCGCGGAGAGCGACGCATCGAACTCGGCGAGGAGCCGGCCGATCGGTTTGGCCACCCGCCACATCCTGGGAGGACGCCGAGCCTCGGTCCTCTGCATCAACTCCAGGGCCCCGGCCAGGTTCAGGCGGTGCTCAAGCGTGCGCCCCGTCTCCAGACGGAACGTGGTCCGATCGCCAGCGAAATCGCGGATGGCCTGCTCGATGGGATCATCAGGGTCCAGCCAGGCGGGCTGGATCCCAACCTGCTCGTCATACGCGATGTACGTCGGGCCAGCGAAAGCGCGGATCAACTCGGCTGTTTTGGCACGCTCGCCAGGTTCCCGTGCAATGACGTACACGACGAAACGATCGCGGTCCGTATAGACGCGCGGAAGGACTACGGGCGCGTCGTCGCCGCGTCGAATGGCTTCGACGAACGGCAGCGTGCGGTCCTTGTAGCGGAAGTCCGGATCGAGGTTCGGCCAGACACCGTTTCCTGGGCCGAAGAATCGGTGCAAGAACCCTTCGAGAGCCTCTCGCTGCTGATTCTGGGTCTGCGTCACGAGCCACTCCTCCACCGCTGAGCCAGGTCCAGCCGCGCCTGACCGGCATCTGGCCCGCCCACCTTGTAGGTGACCAACTCATCGTTCTTCGCCATACCGCGCACCGTGTAGTTCATCGACCCGGTGAGAATCCATTCCTGCCCGCACAGCGTCTTCTCGTGGACGTCGGGGTCGCGCTGGACATGCACTCGGTCCAGTTCTGCGGCCTCGATCCGACGCAGGAACGCATCGTTGTGAGGGTCCGGGCGCGTGACCACGTGGATGTGGGCCCCGGCTCCAGCGATGCGTAGAAGGGCGTCTGAAAGCCGCCAACTGCTCGGCGGAACGTCGCCAAAGAAGGCGTCGTAGGTGCCGTGGCTGTTGTCGATGACCTGCACATCCGTGATCCACGGCGAGACCAACCACAAGTCGTGGCTCGGGCTGAGCATCTCTGCCATCAGCGCCGCCGACAGCATCGAGTCGATGCGCAGCCCTGTACGAGCACCTGTGCGCACGGTCCTGGTCAGATTCTTCACTGGGTTGCCTCCCGCAACTCCACCCGCACACGGAGCTCATCTCGATGCCTGGCGTAGCCACGGACCTCCCCGTGGACCCGCAGGACATCCCGGTCCACCGGCAGCGCCGGCACACGGACCAGGGCTTCCGCCAGGGCCTGCGACTCGCCTGCTGGACAGACGAGCTCTGCGGCACCGCTATCGGTCATGGCCTTCTGATAGGCAAAGACCCAGTCGCTCGCCGTGACGTCCACTTCGGGCAGACGGTCGTTATGAGCCTCGCGCACGAGGAGGCGATCCAGCACTGGCGTGTCGGCATAGGGCTGGTAATGCTGGAGGTCCTGCGTACGAGCCTGCCGTCCGCGAGGCCAAAGCATGCTGAAGGCCTGGTCGGCTGTCAGCCGCTTGTTCCCGCCGACGTTCAGTTGCTTGTCGCCGACCGCGAAGGCAATGACGTTCGCGTCGACCTCAACACCGAGCCTCTGCTCCAGTTCCGCCCACGCGTCCACCATGGCGAGAGCCTGCGCGTCAGTGTCGGGTCCGGACCCTGGCCGAAGAAGGCGGGCCGACAACGCTGAGACCGCAGTGACACGCGGACGGCCGTCCAACTGTTCCCACGCGGATAGGAGGGTGTTCAGGGCCTCCTGGGCGGCTTCGGCATCCTCGGCTCCTCGCAGTGCGCGCATGGCTTCTGCGGCATCTCCCCCCGGCTCGTCGGACAGGTGACGGAGCAACCGGGTGAGCGTGGCATCTACATACTCGTAGTCGCTTGGGGCCAACGCACTGGTGACAAGCGCCCAGAAGCGGCGAGGGTCCTCCCCGTAGAAGCGCACCAGGCTTTCTACAACACCCAGTCCCCCTACAGAGGTTTCACTGAGCCACACGACAGAAGGGTCGCTGCTGGTGGCACCAGGCGCCACGTCGACGATCAAGTCCCCGTCCTGTGAGTCGGGGCAGGCTCGCTGCGCGGCGGCGAGGATCGCCGCGGCCACCGTGTCGCGATAGGCGCGCTGAGCCAGGTCCTCAGTCCGGGCAGCAATATCCGGGTCGACGAGGTGTTCGGCCGCACGGTCAACGGCGGCGAGAACCCGTGCGTCGCGCAGCAAGTCCGTGAGCCCTTGAACCAGTCGCGCATTCTCGACAGCGTGGTCGGGGTCGCTATTGTCGCGGTAGAGGACGCTCAGGATGCGAGGCAGCTCCCCAGTCCACGCTCCGTTAGCGAGTGCTGCTCGGATCTCCCCAGGAGTACGAGACCCCTTGAGGCCTTCGAGCGCGAAGGCGGTGAGATAGACCTGGCTGAGCCACGCACGCTGGAACTTGTTCGCGACGTCCTCGAGAGCAGGATCCCCGGCGAAGGTGTACGCGAACGCGAGTGACCGCCACTGCGGAGACGACAGGTACTCCCTGATCACAGCTTCCGAGGTGTTCAGGGGCCTGAGCAGGATCTGTGCAGCGTCGACACCCAGCCGGAAGCCGAGCGCAGCTGGCTTGCCGTGTAGTTCGTAGTAGACCTTGCGTGTCTCGACTTCTCCGCGTTCGAGCGCCACCTGACAATCGGCGCCGATGGTCATGCGCCGCATCTCGATGGGATTGCCGGCAGCGTGTGTAGCGAAGCGGACGGCCTGCACGCGCTCGTACCAGAGAGACGGGTTAGGAATGTCCGCCGGGGCCGGAGGCGCCTCCTCGGACACAACGATTTGAGTACCCCAAATGGGGAGGCCCTGCGATCGGTCGGAGATTTCCTGGCCTGGCTGCTCCAGTTTCAACTGTGTGGGCCGAAAGACCTGAAGTCCCTCCGGTCCATGCCCATCGGGATGCCAGGTCCCCTCGGGATCAGCGTGCTGCACGATCTGGGGGAGTGGCAGAGTGCTGCTGCCGGCGGGTGGAACTGGGAGCCATGTGCGGTGCTCATCACGGCGGTGCCCGAATCGTCGGCTGACGCGCCCCGGTACGGCCTCGCGTAGCGCCCTGGCGATCGGCAGTTGCTCCAACGTGTCGTTCGTATTGAACGGCAGGAGCAGTTCGACCTCCGGCAGATTCAGCGGATCGAAGAGTGAGCGCGTGATGAACTCGGGGAGCAGAGTACCTTCCTTCGCGCCCGGATCGATGCGCTGGAATGACCAGTCGCTGCGAAGGCGCCGCAGCGCCGTGGGAACGACAGACAGCAGGAGTGATCGGGGCTGTTCCCACAGCAGCGCCTGTACCTCGTCTGCGCTGACCTGCAGAGCTCTCCCCAGGTGCTGGGCAAGCTCGTCCTGGAGATCAGGCTTGTCGAGGATCGCCTGCAGCAGGGATGTCAGCATGTCGTGGCCCGGCCGGTCCTCGTTGCGCACGACATGGCCTGGGGGGGCCTTGAGGATCTTTCGGGGGTTGGCCCACAGTTTCTTGGAACGGAGCTTGCGGCTTGCCCAGTCCAACAGGGCCTGGGTGGCTTGGATCTTGAGTACGAAGCGGTTGCCGATCGGCAGGCTTCGTGCAGGCACCTGAGGCGCGAACAGGGTCTCGTACGCCTGGTATGCGAGTCGGTCGCGGCCGTAGTCCGAGAGGGTAACCACGGTCAGTGGCCTTGTGCCGCGCTCTCGGCCAGCGCGCCCTCGGCGCTGGATGAACGCTGCTGCGTCACGGGGCGCTTTGTGCTGGAGCACCAGGCCCACTCGTGGGTCGTTGAAGCCGACTTCTAGGGAGGCCGTCGCTACGGTCAGGTTCGCGTCGTGGTCGACCCCGACGTCCTGAGAGGACGTACGGCCAACATGCAGGTGGTGGAGTTGCAGGGTGGGGTCGAGGTCATGCCCGATCTTCTCGGCAATGTCCCACGACTGGCCGTCCAGGTAGCGCGCAGCATGCTCGTCACGTTCAGAGGAGCGCAGGCCTGCAAGCACGGGCTTGCGGCCGTTACGGCGGCCGGCGCGGTTCTGCCCGCCTTCCGCATCGCGGAGATCGTTGTAGAAGCGGTTGGTGACGTCCAGATCGTCCGTGAACAGGAAGCCCGTGGAGCCGTACAGATATTGCCTCTTGTCCAGGTCGAGCAAGCGGCCATGGAGCATGGCCGTTTGGATCGACGTAGACAGCAAGCTTGTTCCCGACACGGGGTCGCCGCGGAGTGCCACAGCGTACTCACGGCCCTCGAACGTCATGTCCTCGTCGGCCGGTTCAATCGGGTCGACATCGACCGGACGAAGACCGACGAGTTGAGCGAAGAACTTGTCCGCGTCACGAAGAGTCGCGGAGAGACCGACGAACGTCATGGGACGGCGGGCTGCCTCACGCCAGCGGCGCAACAGCAGTGCCACTTGCGCGCCGTGAAGCCCGCTATAGGTGTGGACCTCATCGAGGAGCACGAGGGAAGGGGCAGAGTCGCTGCCGCGCCAGCCGAGCAGCCACTCCAGATAGCTGTCGCCGCTACAGAGGTTCAGCATCTCCGTCGTGGTGAACAGCAAATCGGGAGGGTTCTTCTTGAGGGATTCCCGGGTGAGAGCAAGACGCCCGTCCTTCAGGACGTAGCCGCACTTAGTGCAGTTCAGTTGCTCACGGCCACGCTGGCGGTCCTCGTCTGTCCACTGGAGTTCCCCAGTGCCGCAGTCAGGGATGGGGCATGGCAGAAACGGGCACACGACTCCCCGGGGAGTGCGCTTCCAGGCAGTGGTGTGACGTGAGTTCGGTTCCAGCCTCTGATCCCGAGCATTCCATGGGGTATCACCGTAGAGCGCACCGACTCGGATGGGACGTCGCCGGCTCTCGTGCAGCGCCTGCTCGATGTCGTCAACAGACCGGATCGACTCTCGCAGTTGATCGCGCAGGAGTTCCTTGCGTGGATAGAGCGCCAGGGTGTGAACGCGCTTTGCCGCACCAGGGCGGGCGTGTTCCGCCATCGCTGCGAAGGCTGGCAGGTAGAACGAGAGTGTCTTACCGCTACCCGTACCAGCTCCGACGATGATCCCTTTGGACCGCTCAGAGTTGAGCGAGGCGAATACGGAGCGGGTGGCATCCAACTGGAAGCGTGCCAGTTCGCGGCCCTGCAATTGGGCTGTTGCTACGTGTTCTTGTACCTCACCCCAATGGGGAAGCTGTGCGAGGACGCGGAGTGCTTCGGATGCCGGGATGTTTCGGCGCGGGTAGCGTCGCGGCGCGACGTGTAGCCGATAGTCAGCGACGAGGCGCCGCTGATGCTGCCACCAACCAGGCCGCTCCTCCTGCGCCCACCCACCTCGGGTAAAGAGCTGTCGAAGACCAGTCGTGAGTCTGAGTGACTCCGCCAGCCGGGTGCGATACCGCGGCGGCGACGTCACGGGCACCGGCACCTCGAACAGCAAGGCACGGAGCAGGAACTCCTCCAGCACAGAATCAGCGGACATGCCGGCCGGGGCATCGTCGTGACTGTGCAAGAGACTGTCGATGGTCTCTATCACCTCGGCTTGGGAGAGCGCAGTCTCCGTGACGCCCCAGGACAGCAGCGGCAGTTCGCGGTTTTCCAGGTGATTCAGGAGTTCGTTCGCAAAGCGAACGTCGAGTTGCTCTGTCACGCTCCGGTCCTCTGCAGGGTGATGTGGATGTCCATCTCAAACTGGCGCAGCAGCGCAATGTCGCCATCTGTGATGTCGCGGAGCGTGGGGCTGGGGCGCTTCTCAAGCCGCTCCAGGAGCTCTAGTAGCTCGCTGGGGGGATCACTCTTGTCGTGTAGGGACTCCGCGAGGAGGGTGTACGTGCTGGTGAAGAGGGTGACGTCCGCCTTGGACAGGTTCCTGGTTGCCACCGCCTGCCGGAGTTCCTTCTCCCGGTTGCGTGCTGCCTCGCGTTCGTCGCGCGAGAGCATGGGGATCCGGGCCAGGGGAAGGTCGGCGACTTGTGCTGCTGCCCAGGTGACCCACGCCGTGCTGCTATCAGCCTTGAGCTTGCCTGACAGATCTTGGACTTTCTTTCTGGCTGTGTTGAAAACCGTGTCACTGGGCAGCCCGTTGAGGGCCTTCCGCTCGAACGCGGTGCGTGCGGTGTCGATGCCTGACAGGTCGGGCTTGTGCGTCGCGCCGAGTGCGGCAAGCGTATGGCTCAATTCCACTTGGGTTCTGAGTTCGGCCAGCGCAGCGCGGAGTTCTTTCGTGCGGCTCAGAACCCGCGCTGCCTCCTTCTCTCCGACAGCACCTGCAGCGATCTGGCGGGCACGGTTTTGCAGCTGTACGGCCTTGTCATACACAGACAAGTTGGTCACCAGTCCTCCCCGTCGTCTTCGGCGGACGGGACAGCGGTGAGCGTCTGCCACTCCACACAGATTTGCCCCACGTCTTCCGCAGCACTGTCGCCTGCGGAGCCACTAGAGCGTGACTCGGCGCTGGCAAGAGCAGCGTCAAGCCAGTCGTTGCTGGCAACGAGTAGTTGTTGAATCAGTTTGAGCGAGTCGCCGCGGTCCTTGACTGCCGCAACTACACGGGCATGCAGGCGAGTTGAGGGATCGCGGCTGTCGTCGCTTGCCTTGGCCAGGTCATCTTCGAGTACAGAGATGGCCTTCCAGTCCGCGTTCTGGGCGCCCAGAAGGAGAGTGTTGAATTGTCGTGTCTGTTCAGCGGTCAGTGGTAGTCCCACTTCTCGTGCGGCACCGAGAACGTCGCGGATTGCAGCCATGGTCTGGACTCCAGTGGTGCCACGTGGCTGACGGCTTCGGATCGAGTTGAGTAGATCTGCGTGGTGGGTGAGTTGGTCCTCGATGATGGTTGTCCAGGACGCGAACCCAGTGACGGCTGGCTTCACCCATTTCGGGATGTCCATGGTCTCGGCATCCCAGTTCCATACGGACGCGGCCCTGTCGAGTAGAGGAAGAACGCGTGCGGCGTCAACCATGTTGACCGCACCGATGCCTTGGGCAATGCCGACGGCATATCGGAGTTGCTTCACGAGTTCGGGGCGCACCTTGAGGTGTCCCTGGAGCATGTCCATCCACTTCGCTGCACGGATTCCACCATCCTCACGGCGCCACTCTTGCCCCTCATCGAGCGCCGCGGCAATGAGCTGAGAATGAGTCATTCCGGGCCAGGCCTTGCCAGCCATCGCCGCACCAAGCAGCGATGCGCGGAAACCCGCAACTAGGTGATCGTCGGTAACCTCCATGTGCCGCTGCAGTCGCGCAGTGAGATCTTGGCCGTGCTTCTCTGCCAGGAACGCCAGCCGTCGGATGTCCTCGGCTCGCGCCGGGAGCTCCCGGTCAGCCTTCAGCAAGCTGTCGAAGAACCAGCTGTCCTTCGGGCGACGGGAGAACGTGATGGGGGCATCCTCGACGCCGGCCAGGTTCTCCTTTGCGCCCTCGATGGAAACGACGGTCGCCTTCGTGGGCCAGGCCGCCCTCCGTAGTTCGGTACTGCCCACCTCCCGCATCAGAGGTGAGTTCCATTGGTACCGCTGCAATACTGCGGTGGAAACGACTACACGGATCCGGTTTGCGGTGGCGGTATCCAAGCCGCCTTCGAGGGTCACCCAGTCGTCCACTGTCTCCAGCATTCGCTGAAGCTCCCTGGGTAGCTCGTCGTGTCTGCCGCTGGCGCCTGTATCGGGCCTCGCCCCCCCGCCATCAGCCAGCCCTGAGCCGGTGGCAGGCACAGTCGGAGGGCTTTGCCCTTCCTCACTGCTCAGCGGCTCCAGAGAGAAGGCCTCCAGGATGGTGGGGTGGAGGTTGTTGGCGTGCTCAGGGGCGTCTCCCCAGAACTCGAGCACGAGGTTCCGCCGCTCCGCAGAGTCAGGGTCGTGCTCGGCTACGAAGCCGAGCACGTCACGGCTAACTGGTTTGTCGAGCTTCGTCGGCCGGAACCGTTGCCGGAACATGGGGTCGGGGAATTTGCCCTGCTCCATGGCAGTGGCATGCTCAACCAAGACCGGTCGCACGACGCTTCCCAGCACGACACGGGGGTTGAAGGACCAAGGCTTGGCCTGGTCTGCTGTCGAGTGTACGGCCCTCACGAGAGAGGACTCGTTGAACGGATACAAGCCGTGGCCGTCAGCGGTTACTCCGAACGCCTCGTGGCACTCCGTACGGAACGAGCAGGTCAGACATTTATTGGGGACCTCGTCATTGTTTGCGCGCTCAAGTTCTTCGCGGCCCAAACGCCCAGCGTTCAGGTAGCGGCCGACGAACGACGCAATCTCTGTGCGTCCCGTCTCCTCCGGGCTGAAGGGAACATCCAGGTGGTATACGTAGCCCGTCCCAGCCTGGATACGGGTCAGGGCTGTCTCATCCAAGGATTGGAAATAGCCCGTCGTCACGGCCATGAGCGTGCGGATAGGAGCGAGAGTCGTCTTGCCCTCACGGTGCGCTGCCTCTACAACGGCATCTAGGAGGTCCCGCTGAACCCCTTGGATGAGAGCAAAATCCTCGATGAGCAGGACAATCTCCTTGCCCTGCCTGTGATACTCCTCTCGAACCTGCGTCATCGCATCGAGGAGCCGGCCTGCCCCAAGGTTCGCGGCACTCTTGATAGCGGCTTCGAGGTGCTTATTGAGGAGATCAACAGCGATGCTTTGAAGGTCGCCGCGTGTGCTCATGGTGCCAAGCAGGCGTTGCGCCATGCCAGACGCGGATTGGATGTCACGAATGTCGAGCGGAAGATCACCGACGCTGAAGCCCTCGGGGCGGTCCGCTTGCCCATCCCGGCGATTGTGAATCAACTGGTGGGCCAATTCGGGCACGAACTTGCCGGGTGCGAGCAGTTCCGCACGGACATGAGGGTCGAGGAGTACCGCTGCCAACTTGCCTGGACCGACAAGCATTCGGGCCAACGGGCGTGACTCTGAGCTAGGAGAGGTCGCTTCAAGCGCCTCGCTCAGTTCATTGAGGATGCGCCTCGCCAGGGACTCCTCGTCGATGTCCTCAGTGAACCTGTTGATGTCATCTTTGAGTTGAGCCAACTCGCTGCTGTCTGCCTTCGCGATGAGCGTGCTGACAACAGCCTTGAGACTGGTCTTGGACTTCTCGAGGTAGATGACCTCTCGCTGGTCCGCCCCCTCCTCCATCACGGCCAACTCTTCGCGCACCCACCGGACAAGGTGCGACTTACCAGAGCCAGACTCGCCGACGACCGGCATGAGCAACGCGCCGCTATCCGCCCGGAGCGCCATGAACTCGTTGAGTACCGACCTCTCACCGATCGGGTTGCCCTCGATAGCGAGTTCTTTCCCGTCCATGATTCGGGCACGCTTGATCCGTAGCGGCGCGTGAGTGGCCAGGAAGACCGCCCTCGAAGGGCTGACTGCCTCTGTGTTGATGGTGGAGGCTGCCACTGCTGGTTCCCAGCAGAGCATCCCGCGGAAGTCAGCCATCGGTGGGCTCCAGGATGGTGATGTCGCTAATTGGGCGTGGGCTGCCGGGTCGTTCAGGATCATGCAGCAGAAGGATCTTTCGGGCATCGTCGTCATGCTCCAGGCGAAGCCACTTCTCGTCGTGGCCACGTAGCAGAGCGAACGACAGTGCAGTGCCGGCCGTACTGTCACCCGGACTGGGGATCCCTACCGCGAGCGAGTGTGCGCCGCCAGGCAGCACAGGTAGGTGCTCTCGCAGCACTTGCAATGCCTCAACAGCATTGACGCGTTGGCCGGCCTGCCACACTTCGAGCACGGATTGCTTGACAGCAAGAGTGCAGTCCGGGACTAGCGGGCCGCGGCCGTCAGTTCGGAAGACAGGTGCAGCAGCGAGACCGAGCGCAGTCGCCCAATAACCGAACCGGGGCCACCGAGTGTCGTTGGCGAACAGGGGAAGGACCTCGTCCTTCAGTAGTCTGCGGTCCTTGCCGTCCTTCTGATCCAGGAGTCGCTGTGCGGCGACCCAATCAATCGGTTGCTCCATTGGGTCGTGCATGAGAAACCACGCCAGGGCACGAGTCAGGTCTCGGGGCCCTGTCGGGTCGTTGTCGGCGCCCAGGTCCGTGTTGTAGTCCGCTTTGAGAACCGCGCGACGCAGGATGCGGGTGTAAGTCTCCAGATCGTCGCTGCTGGCGAGTTCTTTGGTTGGGCCGACCAGTGAGAGTTCTTGCTGGTTGGCATCGACGTGCGCCAACTCCAGGACCTGGAGGGAACTGATGGCGCAGTCAAAGGGAGGCCTGGTCGACGTGTCCTCTGAACGCAAGGACGGAGGACTGACCAGCGCCCGCGCCTCGTCCAAGGCGATGCTCTTCCCCAAATAGGTAAGGAGGCGCACGACCGCCCACGTCTGGGAGGGGATGGCGGCGTCTACGTTCAGAAGAGTCATCAGAGTTCCTCCAAGGCACGGCGGATCGACAAGTTCGCCGGGTGGACATCGACGAGTGGTGTACCTCGGCGTTCTGGGTGATGCATGGCCCGGGGGTGGATCAGGTAGGTCGGTGCATCCCAGGTGAAGCGTCGAGCGATCTGAGGCCCTGGAGCTTCTGTGTTCGGGTCCGCCATCCAGATAACAGGGCCAGCCCAGTCCGACAGGAGGACTCCGTCGTCATCGATGATCACGGTGCGGGTGCGTGCCGTCGCCTTTAGTTGGCTTCTGAGACGCCCGTCCAGGCCTGGCCCTCCGACCACGCAGATCCTGCGACGGACAAGGCTTTCCACGAGCCGAGCCGCCAATGCCTGGTCGTTGGTGTCTTCCCACCAAAGGCTCAAGCATTCACGGTCCCCAAAGTACGGCGCCAAGGGCAGATGCCCGTGACTCTCGGGCGCTGGGAGTAGGGGCTGTGGTTCTCCAGCAAGTCGGTAGAAGCCTGACGGAAGCAGCCTGGCTGTGGCCCTGCAGTGAGGGCAACCACGGCAGGTGATACCGGTGCGGCGATAGCCACCACCGTGCGGGATACGGTAGTACGCGCCCAGTACGTCGCCGATGCACTGATCACCCCGCAGAGTAGCTTTCAGTTCACGGAGTGCCGAAGCTCGACCATCCAGCAACTTGTGACGCTCAGCTTCAAATCGATCATGAAAGCTCTCGGGGTTCCTCGCGTCCGAGTCCAGGAGTTCCACGTCTGCGTAGCCGTCAGCCGTGGCATAGAAAAGGTCAAGCCGCGCCTTCCAGAAGATATCCGACTCTCCCTCATTCTTTGCGGGAGCCTGTGGTGGATGGACGGCCACAATCCCCGATCGCATCATGAGATTCAGGATCCGAATGTTCCATTGCCGGTTCCGTTGAAAGCCCTCGTTCATGTCAGGGGGGTAGGCATCGAGACTCACTCGGTGACGCCCTTGGATCGTCTCCCGGCCGTGGAACATCGCCTCCCACCGCTGCCATGCGCGCGGGGCGCCAATGACCACCTCGTCGCTCATCTTGTTGGCGATGGCCTCGTCCTTGCGAGTGGTGGCCAGGTAGGCGATTGAAGGGCTTCCGTTGCGCCCTGCCCGGCCGACTTCTTGGTAGTAGCGGTCCACCGTTTCCGGCAGGCAGGCGTGCACAATCGTCTTGCCGTCGTCGAGATCCACGCCCAGACCGAAGGCAGAGGTGCCAACCACGACGTCGTACCGTTGCTCCACATCGCCTTCAGCCGTCCTACCAGTCCATCCTTCCAAGGCATCACGACGTTCTGGATCGGTGGAGTCACCAGTAACGACAGCTACGCGTCGAAGACCGTGGTTACGAAGTCGGCCCGCCCACTCCTGCGCATCTACGACCTTGGTCGTGTACAGAATCATCGGCTTCGGCAAGTACGAGACGGCATCGAGGACGGCGGCCTCCCGGTCGGCCTCGCTCCGAAAGACGTCGATGTAGTAGCTCGGCTCGTGACGGAGTTGGGATGCCCAGACGATCCTCGCCCGCCGCGGCGAAGCGAACAGCGAGTCGAGCGTCTCCACCTGCTGCCCAGTGAGTGTCGCGCTCATCGCAACAGTAATTGGCTGCCGCCCCTCTGGTGCCTTACTGAGCCAGATGCGGCGGTAGCTCGACATCGTCTGGAACGCGGTGCGGAAGCTGTTGCCCCACTGCTCGACCAGATGTGCTTCGTCGATCACGAAATAGTTGAGCAAACCGGCCTCAGCCGCGTCCTCCAAAGGCTGCTTCAAGCTTTTCACCAGAGCCTCGGGCGATGTGAATACCAGCCGTTGACGGCCGGCCGCGATGTCGTCTCGTATCTGTTGCCGGTCTTCTTCCGACAGCCCGCTGGTGTAGGCGTACCGGCGTGTGGGGCTGTGATGTCCGTACCGTTCAAGGGTCTTGAAGGTGCGCCGTTCCAGGTCCGCTGCTAGAACACTCGTAGGCACAACCACCACCGATACGCCGCTGCTCATGCTCGCCAGGAGCGCGGGAGCCATCGCAACGGCGGTCTTTCCATGTCCCGTGGGGAGACAGACGATCGTGGTGCTCCCCGGTTCGACAAGCGCGATAGCTCTGGCTGCCTGCCGCTGGCCGCTCGACACATAGTGACTGTGATCCTCACCGAGGGCGGTCGTGAAGAACGGGTCAGCCGGATACGACTCCAGCTTGCGACGGTGCGGTGAGTCCTCGCCGAGATGGATCTGCCGAAGATCCTCTTGAGCCGCCTGGCGGGAGACGTCATCTGGCACGGGTGGATGCCACGGCAGCGCGCTCACCCACAGGTTGGCGCCACGATCGCGAATCGCGGTTTGGCAGCGCATCTCTTCCCACTGTGCGCGACTAGGCAGCCGCGGAAGTAGCGGGACCGTGAATCCAGTTGTGTTCTCACGTGCTTGAGCTTCGAGCAGGATCTGTCGAGTCAGCGAGGCAATGTCCCTCCACCCGCTGGACTTGTTGGCCAGAGCATCGCGGAGCCTGCGCAACGTCCCCTTTGCTTCAGTGAGTTCGGGGAGTTGCTGGAGGTCTCGGTGCTTGGACAGGTGGTCGAAGAGCGTCTTGGCGCCGGTCCAGTTGTCAGTTGCCACGACGGACCCTCCTGAGCCCCGTCTTCACCAAGCAGGTCGCAGCCACGAGCCGAACCGTCGGTTCGCTCAGTGCCCGCACGAGCGCATCGGTGATGTCGACATCAAGCAGATAGCTCTCTTCGCCTCCCAGGAGCCGACCCGCTGCTTGTCGGGCTTCCGCCTGCGCTTTCGCGACGGCTAGGCGTTCCTGCCCCTGTTGCTGGGCCAGGTCGGACCGTTCGGCCAAGTTGGTCACTCGCCTGAGTTCAGCTCGGGCGACCTTCTCAGCGGCACGTGCGGAAGCTTCGTACCCGGGCTGGCCGTCGAACAGGTCCAGCAACTCGTGGATGTTGCCAGAGTTGTAGTTGTGGTCGGTGGTCCTGTATGGGGCATCCAGCCACTTCTGGGTGTTCTTGTCGGTCAGGGCCTCGGCTGCTCCTGCCGGCACCCACACCTTCAGCGTGAAAGGCGGGAGGAGCTGCGCAGCTTGGCGCCTCAATGCTGCTTCAGCGTCGCGGGGCCTCCGCACGAGAGGCAGTGCCAGTTCGAGTGCCGAGGAGATGTCGGCTTCGACGAGGAAGTCGAAGCCGAAGTGGGGCTCCGGCTCGCCCCGGTGGCTCGGGTCTGCACGCCAGAAGGCCGTGGCCTGGCCGCGGTCGTCGCACCACACAACGTTGGCGAGCATGTCGACGAGCGGACTCCCGATACGGAACAGGCGTGTCCCGGGGGCTTTGAGTGCCTCGGACCTACTGAACGTGCCCTTGGCCGCGTCCTCGGTGAGGTTCCGTCGGTCGTAGAGGTGCGGGGAGATGAGGGTGCGCGATTTGAGGTCGAAGACCTCGCACATGCAGTCCTTGATCTTCCGGGTGGTGTGGCGAAGTTTGATCCCGTCAGAACTCTCTTCGCCGGTGTATCCCAGCATGGCTTTGCGGGTGGCGTCCCAGCCAGCTTCGAACGTTGCCAGCCGTTCGGCGAAGTCGATGTCGTGAGGGGACGTGCTGAAGATCGCCTCAAGGGTGTCCATGGTGTTGATCTCGTGGAGGGCCTTGGCGAGCGTCTCCTGCACAGTCTCGGAATAGCCAGGCAGGCCTTCTGGCCCGTGCTCGAGTGCCTCTGCCCAGACGTCAGGGAGACCCTCCGCGATGGCGTCCTGGAGTGTGGACACCGAACCGCCGAAGATGCGGTATCCATCGGTGAGCAGCGAAAGCCACGCCTCGGTGTGCGCTTCAGCATCCGTGAGTACGAACTGGAGTGGTGCCTGGCGCTGCCGGTGGGACTCGACGTAGCGGTCGGTGCGGCCGAGACGCTGCTCGAGTTGGTTGGGCGACCACGGCAACCGCACATGGATTACGGTCTGGGCGGTCTGGAGATTCAGCCCGTCCTCGGCAGAGTCATCCGCAATGAGAACGGCAGCCTTCTCGCTGGGTTGCCGCCATGCAGTAGTGGCCGACTCTGATGCGTCGGGGCCCGCGCTGCGGGTGTGCTCAAAGAAGCCGACCTTGTTGAACCGTGCGCGCAGACGCGCGGTGAGCGTCGAAGCGAGTGAGCCTGGTCCACAGAAGACGATGATGTGTCCTCCCTTGCGCAGGGCCGGGAGAAGATCGTTGATGAGGTCGTCGACTTCAGACGCGCGGGCCTCGTCTGTGATCTCTGATTCGAGGCTGTCCAGACTCTCTGCTTCGTGGGGTGCCAGTGGCACGTTAGAGAGGTGGTCCCGCTCGCGGGCACTCAGACCGGCACGCTGAGCGGCGGCTTCATCACCGCGGACCCGCCAGCGAAGTGCGTCGAGATGGTCGGCGGACGGGCCACCGAGACGGGACGCGAGCACGGCCAGGGCCAGGGCGTAGTCGGCGCGTTTACCCTCAAGCTCTTCATCAAGGAGATGTCCCCACAGTCGGGTCTGCCATTCCAAGAGGCTGTCCGCGGCCGGGGAGTGGGACTTGGCCGTCAGCTTTGTCGGCTCCGCGCGACCCCGCACCTCGTAAGGGACGGCCGCTGAGTCCTTGTCTTGGCGGAGTACGTTCAACCGGCGGTTCCTGATCACACGCCGGTGCAGTCGGTACGTCTCGCTAATGTGTGCCCGAAGAGTAGCGACGCGCGCTGTGAGATCCCGCACCCCCGCCTCCGACTCGTCGAGGAGGTTCTCCTCCTCGCCGAAGAGGGCGCGCACTTGGGCCCCCAACTGCTTGAAGCGGGCGTCTTCGGGGGGCAACAGCGTCTCGATGATGCCGATCGTGGACGGCAGCAGCGGATAGAAGTCTGCGTTCAAGCCGAGGACGTGGTTGGCCAACTCAGCCCGGTCGTTGTACCGCTGCTCGAACGCCTCCCGCTCGCTCCACTTGTATACGTCGGGATCGAGTAGATGCAGGAGCCCCAGATGTGTGGTGTGCCGGGAGGTGACCGGCGTCGCGGACAGGAGCAAGAGCTTCGACGCAGAGTGCGCGAGATCGCGCAGTGCGCAGTAGGTGGGGTCAGTGTCATCACGGTCTTGGACCAACTGGTGGGCTTCGTCGACCACAAGAAGATCACGTCCGAGGTGCTGCTCCCACACCTCGGGAGAGTCGTGGGATATGACCTTTACGCGGCTCGGGAAGTCATCGGTAAAGAACTTCGTGCGCAGTTCGGCCACCCACTGCCGGCGCAGAGACTCGGGAACGAGGAACGTCACACGTGCCTGCGGGTTGTCGATCAAGGTCTGCAGGGCCACGTATGAAGCCTCGATGGTCTTGCCTAGCCCGACCTCATCAGCGAGTAGGTACCGCTGGACGGGGTCCGAGAGCACGGTCAGCGCGGCGCGGACCTGATGTGGGTAGATTTCGGCGGCAGCGGCCAGGAACGCCGGTGTACTCGCGCTCGCCGCGCGTTGAGCGACCAGGCTATGCAGCATAGGAATGCGCGCGTTGTAGAGGTGCCCGGACTCGTTGCCCCCGGACACGAGAACCTCAAGAGGGTCACGTACGGGCTTATTCCAGCGCACACGGAGTTCGGATTCTCGGACCGGCATGTCGTAGCCGGCGTTAGGGAACCGGACGAAGTAGCCCTCAGAGGTCGCGTCCAGGACGCGACCGGGCATCCACTCGTCGGTGCTGGGGTTGTGGCGAAACACGCGTGTTTGAGGTTTCAACCGCACGCGCGCGCATGCGACAGCGGGGATGGTCTGGGATTCGATCTTGGGCTCGGCCGTGGACTCGAAGAAGTCCACGCGCAGCGAGCCGTCGGTGATCGCGCCGACTCGTCCGATTCCAGGGGCCCCCTGGAACTCGACGAGGTGCCCAACCGCGAAGCCCGAAGACATTCTTCTGCTCGCCCCCCACCTGCTCGTTTAACAACTGACACGAGCTTAGGCGCCCCCACTGACAACACGGTCGACGGACTATTAATGAAACTCGCACACATATTCGAGATTGGATTGCGGGTGTGTCGTTGATGGCACCTACCTGGCGTAAACATAGCGGGTTAATCGGCACAAAAAGGGTAATCGGATGCGCCGCGCGACGCGTGACGCGCCAGAAAATACGACTGAAACGGAACCTTGCCCTGCGAGGCAAGCTCGGCTTCGCGGCCGAGGGAGGCTCGCCGTCACGATCGTGCCGCCGCGAGGAGTGGGTCGCGTGACCTGCGCCGGTTCGAAATGGCTTCGGCGTGTAGGGGTGCACGGCGTTAAGTCGTTCACGCATATGCCTCTGACAGTGCACTTGATCTCGGCCAAAGTCCTGAGCCTGGGGCCGGGTACGTAGTGTCAGTGCCCTGGGCTGTACTGTCTGGGCGCTCGCCTCGCTGTCCGTCCGCGGCGTGGTATCGGCGCAAAGACGACATCACTGACACAGAGAGAAGAACGTGAAGCTCCCCGCCCCTGCCGGTATCGCGACCCTCGTCGCCTACGTCGCCACCATCCCCGCGGCGAACCTCGCCGTCACCCATTTCGGAGCCGTCCCCGTCGGCTTCGGCTACGCCGCCCCTGCCGGCGTCTACATGGTGGGTCTCGCCTTGGTACTTCGGGACCTCGCCCGTGAGTCCGCCGGCCGTGGTGCTGTTCTCGCGGCCATAGCCGTCGGCACCATCCTGTCGTACTTCCTTGCTGACCCGGCGCTGGCTGGCGCCTCAGCTGCCGCCTTCGCGGTGGCCGAGACAATGGACTTCGTCGTCTACGAGCCTCTCCGGAAGCGCGGCCTGCTGATCGCGATGCTCGCCTCGAACGCCGTCGGCCTGCTGGCGGACAGCCTCCTCTTCCTCAAGTTGGCCTTCGGTTCCTTCGAGTACCTGCCCGGCCAGATTCTCGGCAAGGCGTGGATGACCTTCGCTGCAATCGCCGTGCTGGCCCTCCTTCGACGCAGCAAGCCAGCGAGCGCGAGCGCCTGATCACCTCAGCACCGTTGGCGACGTCATCGAGGGTGCTGGTGAGGGCGTCGCGTGGCACTGACCTGTGCACGCGCAGCACCAGGACAACTCCCCGTTAACGTCTGGCCATTGACGCCAGGGCACGAGTCGCAAGGCCAACTTGCCCCGCTCCTGGTGCCTCCGATACGGTCGCGTCATCAATGAGGGCCCCACCGTGCCTACTAGGTCTGGTGGGGCCCTTTTGTGTCCTCTCGAACCCGGGGGGACCGAGTGTCGCGTGCCACCGTCTTCTTCAGGTTTGGCGGCCAGGGAGACGGCGGCCGTGCTCATGCGAAAGGACAACTGGTGAGTACACACCATGGCACAGGCTCCAGCCAGCAGTCACCCGGGCATGGCCCCGCAGATGACTCCTGGGGCCCGGAGGCTCCATCGTCGACGTCCGCCCCTGTACGGCGTGCAAACGTACAACTGCTGGTCGGCGGCCGCACCGTCTTCGCGGTGTACATCTCGCCCGCGATTGTGGCAGGTACAGCAGTTGCGTCCCTGGTACTCGGAGCGGCGAGTGGGGGCCACTGGCCTTGGCCGTAGAACCGTGAGACAGGCCGCGGGGCCACCTGCTCCCGCGGCCTTCGGCCGGCCATTGAAGGCACAGACGGCGTGCTGCAGTGTCTCGTCGGCGTGGCCCTGGGCCGCGCGCTATCTGTAGCGGCGGGTCGGCACGAGCCTAGCCACTGCCAGAGTTTCGCTCGCTTCGTCTTCGTCCTCTGGCGCAGGTACCTGCCGTACAGCTTCGATATGCCGCTCGATCCCTCGCAAGTTCTCCTGGAGGTCCATGGTCACAACCCCGTCTACGGTGACCTTCAGCGGATCCGCGAGGAGCTTCGCTCGCCGCTCGCCCAGCACCTCCAGCGCAACTGCGCGCACCGATCGCAGGCGGAAGAAGCGGCGTTCCAGGTCGGCCGGGTCGGTGTCCGGGCCGACCTGCGCGAGCAGCCACGACCGCTGGAACTCGTCCACCAGGTTCACATCCCTCGGTACGAGGTACGGCCTGGAGCCGCTCGGGGAAGTGGCTCCAGGCCGTACGTGTGAGCGTATTACGCAGAGGACGAGCGTCCCCGTCGCGACGCAGTCTTCTTCGCCCCGCCCGCGCCGGCCGTCTCCTCCTGGCCGTCGTCCTTGCTCCCGGACGGCTCCGCCGTCTCCACCGCGACAGCCTCATCCGGCTCGTCGCGGTCGTCCGGCGGCACCTCCCACGCGTCCGGGTTGGTGATCAGCACGGCCACCTCCGAGTCCGGGCAGTCGCCCGGCAGCAGGACCAGTTCCTCCCTCGTGGTCGGGTCCTGTACGTAGACCGCGGCCTTCAGCCGCCCCCGGCCCGCCATCACAGGACCTTCGCCACGATGTGCGCGTCCGGGGTGTGCATGACGGGCATCCCGACCGCGGCGCCCTTGGTCCAGATCTGCACGGGGTCATCCTGGACACCTCGGGTGATGATCAGGCCGGGAGCATCCTCGCGGATGATCTCGGGGTTCGACCCGCGCGACAGCACCAGGGCCTCCGCGGTCACCCCGTACATGGTCTGGGCCCACTTCTCCCGCTCCGGCGGCACGAGAATCCACAGGTCCTCGGGCAGCACCTTGCGGGGCTTGCCGTCCACCCGCACCTGGGCCTTGTAGAACTGGATCGGCGGCAGGCTGTAGTTGCCCCGCACCACGTTGATCTGCTGCGGAGTGAGCGTCGCCGTCGGGGTGGTCGACGGGTTCACGCTGCCGTAGTAGGCCGCCCGGTAGGCGTTGTTCGCCGCCAGGTAGCTGAACGCCTTCCGGGAGGTGATCACCAGCTCCGGCTCCGGTGCGCCGATGTCGTCCAGGTGCTGAATCCACCGCAGTTCGTCCGCGATCGGGTCGGAGGCCGGCTCCGACCACGGTATCCGGGCGACCGGCATGTTCTCGGCGGGGACGTTCCAGTCCACCTCCAGCGTCAGGCCGTTCTCCTGTTCCAGCGTGAACCGGCCGTCCGCGAGTACGTCGCCGGCGGCCAACTCCAGCCGGGAGCGGATGGCCTCGACGTGCCGTTCCACGTCGTCGTACAGCAGCTCGATCAGCCGGTCCTGGTCCGAGCCGTGCGACGCCTCCAGCAGGATCTGCTCCTGCTCGGAGACGACGAGCTTCTGGCCCAGCGCGGGCAGCGCGCCCTCGCGGGACGTCTGCCACGCCTCACGAGTCGCGAACGGCACCGAGGCGTTGAACGCCCGGTACTTGGCGACGTTCACGTACCGGCCGGAGTCCTTCGTACGCCACTTCACCTCCCGCATCTCCACGGTCGGGAAGATCGTCTGGGTGAGGAGGAAGTCCTTCGGGGACGGGATCGCCCTGGCGAACGCCGTCAGGTCCATGACCGAGACGTCCTTGAGCAAGTCCTGAATCGTCACAGCTCAGCCCCCGCTCACACGAAGCGGATCTGCGCGGCACGCGGGTGCCACACAAGCTGGGACACGTCGATGCCGCCCGGCACCTTCGACGCCTTCACCGCGCCGTGCCACAGCAGCGCGGCCGGAACCCGAGTCTGGCCCGGCGCGAACGGGGCCTCGGCGATCACGAAGCCGCGCAGGATCTGGCGGCCGCAGTGCGCCTCCGGGTCGTACGGGCCGTACAGGCCGGACTCAGCGACCCTGCCGACCGGCACACCGGACAGCACCCGGCCATACGGGTCGCAGCCGTCGCCGCACACGTAGTGCGTGCCCTCGCAGAACAGGTTCAGGTCGAGGGTGATCGTGTCGACGGAGTCGGTGCCGTGCAGGGACGCCAGCCACTCGCGGTTGGCGGTGGTGTACTCGGACTTCGAGACGGGCTGGATGGTCATGTGCGTGTCTCCATGGACGCTGCGGTCAGATTCCGCACACCGCCCACGGAGGCGATGCCGTCCACGAAGTTCAGGGGGCGTGGTCCCCCAAGGTCTGGGCCCGGACTATCGGGCTGCGGAGTCGCTGAACTCCGGGATCAGGCCACGGCGCTTGGCCATCTCCAACCCAGCCGAACCGGGCCTGGACACCGGGGCCGTACGGATCGGGCCGCGACCGGCCGGTGCGCCCGCGGGGGCGGCCGGCACAAGCGCGCGGACCCCGCCGAACAACTCAGGGCGACGTGCCCGCAGGGCCTCGGCCGCCGACTGGATCTGCGCCTCGTCCGCGTCCTCCTCATCCACGGCCAGCAGACGCTCCGCGTCCACCAAGTCGTCACCCTCCGCACCGAGCGCCACCAGCGCGGCCCGGCGAAGCGCCGCCCTCTCCCGCTCGGCGGCCAGCTCCTCCCGGCGTGCAGCCTGCAACTCCCGCTCGGCAGCCACCTGTTCCCGACGCTCCACCTCCGACAGCGCGGCCTGCTCTGCCTCACGCTGCGCGGTCACGAACTCGGTAAGTGCCTTCGGGGAGTCGAACCCGAGCGTGGACAACAGCCGCTTGATCGCGGCCCGTTCGCCCTGCGCCTTCTCGCGGGTGAGCATCTTGCCCAACCGGTCCTGGGTAACCGTGACCTGCTGCTCCTGGCCGCCGCTGTCCGTGGCGTCGTCGAGCTGGTCGTTCGTCTCGTCCTCCGACGAGGCACCAAGAATCGGGTAGATCGGCCGCCCGTCACGGCGGTGGCCGACAGGACGGCGAGGCGGCAGGGGCCGGACCATACATCTCCTCCAGAGCGCGCCCCCGCGCTGACAGCCAGTGTAGCCACCTGCACCGACACGGCCACGAGCCCTGTCCGACTGCCCCCAGGATGGCGTCGAACAAGGAAGGCACCACCCCGAGGCCGCGTCACCGGCCCGCCTCCACCGGCTCCCGCTCGCTCACCTTCCCCACCGGCTTCCTCACCCCGGCCGACCCCGACCCGTCGTCCTCCTCCTGGTCGCCGTCATCCTCGTCGCGCTCGCGCCGAGCAGCGGCCTCCGCCATCCGCACCGCGGCCTCCTGCTCCGCCTTAGCCCGGATCCGCTCCACCTCCTGCGAGGCGTCCTTGATCGGGTACCCGGCCTCCAGCAGCATCGCCACCGCCGTCTCCAGCGACAGCACCCCCGCCCCGTACGCCTTGACGACCTCCTCCAGCACCGCGCCCCGGTCCGTCGGCGTGTGCGGCGCCCACGCCAGCCGCGCCGGCAGCGTCTCCCCAGCAGCCCAGCCCTCCGCACGCCCGGCCTGGTACAGCCGCTGCACCATCTTGAACAGCAGCCGGTACTTATGTTCACGGGCGAGCCGCATCATGCCGATCAGAGCATCCAGCGGACCCAGAGCCAGCTTCAGCGCGTACCCCGACGGTACCTCCGTGGCCTCCAGCGTCCCGAGCCCGGCCGCCGTCACCCGCGAGTTGGCCGCGATCCGCTCCAGCAGGTGATCCACACGCGCCCGCAGTTCGGCCAGCTGCGGCGACGTGTCCAGGGCATCCATCCGCCCGGTTTCACCGAGTTGCCACACCGCACCGGCCTTCACCTGAAGCTCCTGAGGCTTGCCCGTTGCCCGGTCCACCGGCAGCCGCGCACCCGCGAGGCCGATGATCGGCGTGCCCGTTGTCGCGGAGGCCGCGGAGCTGTCCGAGTCCGTGGCCGCGAGCTCATCGAGCGCCTGCAGAACCCGAGCCAGAATCGAGCGCCCCCACTGCTCCCCGCCGTCCGGAATCGTGTTCGCGATGTGCACCACCGGCACAAAGTCGATCATCAGATCCAGCCGGTTCAGCTCCGTGCCGTCCGATCTCACCCGGAAACGCGCCTTGTCCATCGGCAGCCGGTCTAGCGTCTCACCGTTCTTCAGGTCCTCCAGCAGCCACTCCGCGTCCGTGAGATAGCACGTCACGTTGGACGCCCGCCCCGGCTCCCACGGGTACTGCCGTCCACCAGCCGCAGCGCCGACGTCGCCGTCGGGCTCGTCCTCGAAGATCGGACCCAGCTCGTACGTCACCCGGCGCACCCTGGCCTTCAACCCTGCGTCGTCGTCCGCCGGCAACTCCCACGCCAGATGCACGCAGCTCGGGAAGTCCTCATCCTCATCGCCCCACTGCGGGAAGAAGAACCCCGGATCGTAGACCCGCAGCGTCGGCCGCTGCTTCTGCGGGTTCCACGCCAGCACCATCACGCTGTCCCCGAGCAGCACCGCCGCCCGCTCCGCCTGCTGGACCCGGAACGTCAGCAGCTCCTTGTCCGCCCACTTCCGCAACCGGTCCTGCACCGCGGCGGCCTCCGCCGCGCCGGGCGTCGGCGTCTCCTCATCGGCGTGCTCCGCGCCCTCGACCGCGACCTTCTGTTCTGAACCGAGGAGGTAGCCGAGCGCGGTGTCTACGAGGTTCGCCGCGTCGCCCAGCTCCCGCCGCTCCAGCGCGCTCTCGTCGCCACCGGCCGCCGCGAGCTGTCCGGCCTGGTTGTTGTCGTACGCCGCCAGCACCTTGTATGCGGCCAACCGCCGTAGCTCCTGCGGCGGGACCCACGTCTTGGCCAGCTCCGGAAACGCGCGGCTGCCGGGACGCCCGGCATCGGCCATAACGGGCTTGTAGTTCAGCCACGACCACGCATCGATAACGAGTTGGCGCAGGCCCACAGTCTCCTCCGGACGTCGGCCCCGCGCCGTTGATCAGCCTATAACCCAGCGAACCCCACGACCCGGCTACGTGACACTGGCCGCCCAGGTGGCATGGCGTTCTGCCGCCACCTTGCGCAGGCGTTCGGTAAGCGCACCCCGCTCCGCTCCGTGCGTCTTGTTGCTGTGGCAGTTCGGGCACAAGGCGATCATCGCCGCCGGATGATCCCGGCCGCCGCCAGCGTGGTCATCGATGTGGTCGACCTCGAGCAGCGGCTCCCCGGCCTTCGTCCGGTACGGGAGGTCCGGCAACAAGCACTCTGGGTTCTCGCACCTTCCCCCACTTCGGATGACCACCGCCCGACGTGCTGCGGAATTCCGAACACGTCGGTCTCCCCCCACGGCCCGCCGCTCCTGATCCCGCCCGGACTCCTCCCATTCCGCCGCCCTCATACACAACGCCCGGTACGCGGCTACCGGGGTGGTGCGAGCACGCAACCGTCGGGGTGCGTACGGCTCGGGAACCAGATGGAAGCTGTCCGGTGCGGCCTGATCACCTGCCGCCTCATCCAGCCCTGCCCATGCGGCCTTCAGCTGTGCTTCGACCGCCTCCTGTTCGGCACGGTCCTTGACCACGAGCGTCAGCCTCTGGCCCTGCCTGGCCATCTCGATCGCCACCGCCACAGCGGTCGCGGTTTTCCCCGTCCCGGTGGGCAGACTCATCACGCTCTTCATGCCCACCCCGAACCGGCCGAGCACGCCCTCACGGCGAGATCTCATCTTGCGGGCGTCCACGACCGACGCCACGGCCGGAACCCCAACGGTCCGGCCGCTCTCCACCCATGCCGGCATCACCCGAGCTTCCCCCGCCATCCCCGACTCCCTGTCTGTCCAGCGCCGATCAACTCGCAACGCTGCCACAACCCACTGACAACGGCCTTGGCCCAACTACCGCCGACCAGCGAGCCGCTGGTCATCCCCACCACGCGGAGGCGGCATCGTCGGATCCAGGAACAGGTCCCACAACGCCCACACCGCCGAGTCCAGCAGGTCGGGCGAGTCCTCCGTCTCGCCCTGGCCGACAAACGTCGTCATCTGCTCCTCCAGCTCCGCGAACCGCCGGGCCGGACCCACATGCGACACCCTGGCCTGCTCGTACAGCTGCGCCGCCGGCGCCGCCCGCGCCCGCTTCCCACGCGTCGCATGAACGATCCGCCAGTTCACCGTCGGGTCCACCTGCTCCAGCAGCGCGGGCAGGTAGTCACCACCGTTGTTGGCCTCGATCACCACGCAGTCGGCGCGGTGCTCGTGGTATAGCTCAGCGGCCCGCTTCATCGCCTGCGTCGGCGTATGCCGGTCCTGCTCGCAGTGCAGCAGGTACCCGCGGGGCCGTTCGTCCCCGAACATCGTCTCCACTGGGAACCCACGGCCCGCCACGGTGAACGCGGTCATGTCCGCGTTCTCGTGCGACTTCGTGGCCGGATCGACGGAGACCACCACGCGCTGGAGGTCAGGCAGATGCTCGGGCCGGGGGCGGAAGCCCTCGACTTCCAGCATCCACCCCTTCCACAGCGCGCCCTCCACGTCCTCGAGTAGCTCGCCGGACAGCTCCTGCCGCCCCAACCGGGTGCCGGCGTACTCCTCCTCCAGCTCTTCTCGGGCCGCCGCCGACAGGTTCGCGTCGTTCTCCCGCATGTGCCCGCGGGTCAGCACCACCCGAGGCGGCGCCCCGCCCTCCAGGTGCGCCTTCTCCTGGGCACGGCCCCGCTCGACGAGCCTCTTGACGTGTGGGAGCGGCTTCGGCGTCGTGGAGATCACGACTTGCGGGGTGTCCGCCTCACGCAGGCAGAACCACAGCATGTCGTAGACCTCTTGCGCGGTGTGCCGCGACCAGGCCGCGTACTCGTCGCACCATGCCTTGTCGAACGCCCAGCCGCGCAGGTTGTCCGGCGTCTCTGCACCGAATCCCCGGATCAGCGTGCCGTTGACCAGGCGCAGCGTCGTTTCACCCAGCGACGAGTTGTACTTCGCCACTTCCTCAGGCGGGAACACCGACAGCAGCCCCGACTTCGGGGACTCGAAGCAGATGTCCCGCACGAGCGTCGCGTTCTTCGCCACCACCGCGATCTGAAGACCTGGTGTCTGCGCCCACTCCTTCACCGTCTCCGCCGCCGTCCGGGACTTGCCCCAGCCACGGCCGGTGAGCAGCATCCACACCGTCCACAGCCACAGCGGCTTACGCTGTGCCGCGCGGGCATGGTGGTGCAGCCACCCAACGTGGGGCAGCCCATCACAGTTCGGGACCTCGCACGCCCACCTGCGCGCCGACAGCTCATCGGCGCGGACCAGTGCGGCGACCTCGGCCTTCATCTGCTCATCGCTCATTACCGACGGGTCCGCGAACCCCTCAACCATGCGGCGCTTGGCCCGACCGCGGCTCACTGCGCGCCCTCCGACAGCCGGCGCTCCAGTTCACGGCGGAGCTGGTCCATCCGGGCCCGGCGCTCCTCGTCCGACAGTGAGGCCACGTCCACGCCCTGGTCCCGGTCCTCGACCGTCCCGGCCGCCGGGGCCTCACCCACGGCCCGCCGTTCGATCTCCGCCGCGACCTGGATGTAGCGCAGCAGTTCGGATGGCGACAGCTCCCGCGGGTCGAGTGTCTGAAGCCGCGCGACCGCCTTGCTCTGAACGGCCTGCGCCAACTTCGCGTGCCTGCGGGCGATATCCCGCCGCGCCTGTGCCTGTTCCGCGAGGAACAGGCGGTCCTGCTCCCGGTCGTAGGCCGCGGCCCGCATCACCCATGCGTACTGCCGCGACCACCGGCCCAGCAGCGTGCGGGATTTATGCAACTCGCGTGCCGTCTTTGTCAGACTCCGCGCTGGACCGAGATCGCGGTACACGGCGAACGCCTCGAACGCCTGGACCGACTCCCCGCTCTGCCGCTCCCAGGACTCCACGGTGTCCTCGGCCACCGCTCACCTCCTGGCCGACGGCCGTCAGTTGCTCTGTGCGGCCAGGACTTCCAGCGCCCGCCACGGCTCGTCGGCCGGGACGGTGCCGTCCTGCACCATCCGATCGATGGCCGCCCGCACGACGGCGGCCGTCTCCACCGGCACGTCCCGAACGCCGAACACCGTCTCCAGCGGTGCCGTCCCCGCCCTCGTCGCCTCTCCCGTGGTCGTGTCGAACCAGCCTTCGGCCAGCTCGCCGAGATGCCGCTCGAACACAGCGAGGATCACGCTGAGGGCCGTCGCGCTGTTGCCGATCTTGTATGCGGCTCGGGAGGTCTCCAGCGCATCGAGCACCGGCTCGTACTGCTCCAGCCCGGCCACCCACCGCTGGTCCGCCGTCGCCGTGGATCGGGCCGCGTCGAACGCGGCCTCGGCTCGCTCCAGCTCATCGGGCAGGAACATGAACTGCACGCTGGCGAAGTCGAGGTTCGCCTCGCCCAGGGAGGCGACGTCCACCTTCTCCAGCAGGTCCAGGGCCTTGTCGTCCAGGCCCGTGTACTGCCGCCACTCCACCGACTCCAGCTCGTCGTACAGCTCCTTGAGGATCGCCGGATCGTCCTGGCCTGCGATGGCGTTGTGCGAGAGCTGGAGAGCGATCTGCCGCTGGCGGGGCAGCGGCTCGTCTATCTGCATCCACCAGATCTGCGACAGGCCGGCCTCGATCGCTGCGAGCGTGCGGTGGTTGCCGGACAGGACGACCAGCCGCCCCGTGTCGCGGTCGTTCCACACCAGCGGCGTCGAGGTCAGGCAGCCGTCACGCTCGATGTTCGCCACGAGCTGCCGGAACTGCTCGTGTGGCAGGAACCGCGCGTTGACGTCGAGCAGCGTCAGCGTGCGCGGGTCGCCTTGCACCATCTGCGGCGGGGCGAGGCGCGTGGTCTCCTCCATGGTCAGACTCCCGTCTTCGTCGTCGGGGCGCCCCACCGCTTCGCCCACATCTGAAGGGCCTCGGCCAGCGTGTGCTGGCCCACAGCCCCCTGGTATTGGAGCTGGAACTTCCAGCCGTCCTCGTTCGATGGGCTGCGTTTGTGCAGCCGCAGCAGCCCGCGGTACTTCATCGACACCGGGTTGTTGCTGAACGCCGTCGTCGCCACCCGCCGGATCCGCCGCGAGAACGCCCGCTGGCACAGCAACTGCGCCTCGGCGCTGGTGGCCGCGAGCACGATCAGCTTCGACAGCCGCGGGTAGTCGGTCGGCGCGACCGCGAAGTCCGAGAGCACGTACGCCTCGTCCGGCGTGTACGTGCTCGGGGCCATAGCGAACACGCCCAGGAGCCGTCCGCCGCCGTCCTTCACCGCGACGGCCAGGTTCGCCGCGCCCGGTGCGATCTTCGGGTTGAGGTACCGGGAGCGCAGCGCGTTGAACTGGCCGGGTTTCAGCAGCGACAGCGTGAGCGGGCCGACCAGTTCGTCACCCTCGCGCAGGCGGGGGACCTTCACCGGTTCGATCGGCTGGCGTGGAGCGACGATCCTCGTCCGGGCCTGACTGGCGTACACGTAGAAGGGAGCGGCGCGCGGGGTCGCCTTGATCACGCCGTGCAGGTAGGGGTGCAGCTCGGGCACGTCGTGGTTGGAGGCCGTCAGCCAGTACGGCCGATCCGTGATCGCGCCGAGCACGCTGACCACGTCGTCGTCGGACAGCGGCTCGTATTCAGGCGCGTCCCAGGTGAAGTGCGCCTCCAGCGGCTCGTACAGCTTCTCGTAGCCGCCGCCGTAGAAGGGAGGGAAGGAGCACACCGGGGCGTCACGGGGAACCTTCTGGAGCCAGGAGCGCACGTCTTCCACCTCGTACGAGGCGAGTTCGATGTCCGAGCCGGACAGCCGCTCGACCGTCTCGGCGTGCTTGACCTTCCACTGCTCACGGTAGGAGCGAACGACCCGTTCGTGCCACAGCCCCTCGCGGCCGACACTGGCGAGGAACCGCGTGCCGAGCATCAGCGTGGCGACGGTGCCGACACCGTCGTCCAAGGAGTCCGCGAGCCAGCCGAGTTCGTCTCGGCTCTCCTCTCGGAGCTGGATGCCGACCGGTTGCCGGGTGAGCCATCGGCCGACCGCGCTGGTGTAGATGGACACGTCGGAGGAATGGAGGGCGAAGCCCATGCCGGCCACGCTGCGCTCGATGGTGAAGTTGCCGCAGCACGGGACGTACACCGGGCCGCTCGGCCACTGGCTGGCGGTCTCGCGCACGATGGAGCGCATGGGGCCCGGGATGGTGCCCTGGAACATCTCTCGCCTCCCGACGAACGACAACGCCCGGCCCCGGCGGGTGCCGGGGCCGGGCGCTGCGCTGGAACCTTACACAAGGAGCAGGCAGCCCTTTGGAATCATGTCACCTATCTTTGCGGTGCGGTTCCGACGCTCATATCAAGGTGCCCTGCTGATCCATCGGGGACAGCTCCCGCACGTCATCTCCGGTGGCCTCCTTCCACCAGGCGGCGAACACTCGGCGGTGGCACCACAGGCCCGGCTTGGCCAGGTCCTCGAAGCAGAGCAGCACCAGACGGTGATCACCCTCGGCCTGCGTGATCTGCCGCAGCCGGGCGGCGATCCGCTCGGGCCCGAGCCGGTCGAGGTCAGCACGGTAGGCCGTCGTGAACTCGGGCTCGGGCTGGGAGAGGTAGTCCCGACGCGGCGCGAGCTCCCGCACCGAGTGGGTGAGGGAGTACGGGAGTTTGAAGCGGGGAGCGCCCAGGGTGATGCGTACCGGCACCCCTTGCGGGGGCTGGAACGCCTGGAACCGATTGGTGAACAGGGTGAGCACGTGGCCATTCCTTTCATGGTGCTCAGATGCCGGGGTGCGTCGACGTCGCCGCCGGCGGCCCCGGTGACCGATGATGCCGCCCGCTCGGACCTTCGGGGGCCTGAGCGGCACCGGGCGCGTAGGGAGAGTCCCCCTGCACGCCCGGCCCGGGACGAAACGGGTTGGAATTCAGAGAGGAATTCAAGCGGAAAGAGGCGCGGCCGGAATTCCGGCCGCGCCCACTCACCCAAACCCGTAGGAGAGAAGGGGCGCGACCGCTGCCGCGCCCCTCCGTTCTACTTCGCTGCCGCTTCAGTCTTCTTGGCGGGCGTCCGGCGCGCCGGGGCCTTCGTGCCCGCGGCCGTGCGCGCCGCGGGCTTCGGGCCGGGCTTGGCCGCCACCTTCTTCCCCGTGGACTGCGACTCGTCCGCTGCCTTCGCCTCCGGCTTCTCGGCCTTCGCCTCGGGCTTGGCCGCCGCCTCGGTCTTCTTCGCAGCCGCGGCCTCCTGCTGGACCTCAACGGCCGCCTTGTTGAACTCCTCGGTCATGGCCCGCTGGATGCCCTGCGCCTTGCTCAGCAGGTTCCGCACCATCTGCACCTTGGCGTACAGGCGGCCGACGACCCGCAGGTGACGGGTGAGGTCGTCACCGAGGATGACGGCCAGGTCCTCCGGCTTCTTCTCCGCCAGCTCCTCCAGCAGCGGGATCAGGACCTCCTCCGCCTTGCCGAGCTCGTCCTTCGCCTTGGCCTTGGCCTTCTTCTGCTTCTCCTGCTCCTCGGCCGTCGGCGCCTTCTCGTTGGTGAGGGAGGTCTGCTGCTCCATCATCTTGAGGCCGTTGGCGAAGTGCTGCGCCTCGGCCTCGCTGTCGAAGTCGCCGCGCACGTACCGCATGGCGGCCACCATCTGGTTCGCCGGGTTGAGCTGGGCGATGTGCCAGGCGAGGTTGTTCTTGATCTGTCCCTGGTCGACCATCTCGGCCACCTCGGGGCGCAGGGTGAGCAGGCCCAGCCTCCAGGTGATGTGGGTCTCGGTCTTGCCGAACTGCTTGGCGATCTTCGCCGGGGTCCATCCGGCGGCCTTGAGGTCGGCGTACGCACCGGCCTCCTCCATGATGGTCATGTCCGCCCGGTTGACGTTCTCAGCGATGCTGAGGACGTACGCCTCTTCCTCGGTGGCACCCTCGACGACCTTCGCCGGGATGACCTCCAGGCCGGCCGCCTGGCAGGACCGCCAGCGCCGCTCGCCCGCGATCAGCATGTAGGGGACCTTGGCACCCTCGACCGGCCGGACGACGACCGGCTGGAGGAGGCCGTTCTCCTTGATGCTGTTGGTCAGCTCCTCCTGCGCCTCCTCCGAGAAGAACTTCCTCGGCTGCTCCGGGTTGGGAGCGATCTCGCTGACCTTGATGTTGATGAACTCGACCTTGTTGTCAGCCATTTCCCCGCGCCTTTCGTGAATTCCGTTTGGGGCGTTTCCCTTTGTTCTTACACTTACATCTTAATGGCGAATACCGCCAAAGCAAGTTCAGAACTCTTTTATTTCAAGGGAATTCAGAAAAGGGAATTTGCCCCATTGCTCAATTCCTCTTTCTGGGCGCGAACATGAGAGAGCCCGCCACGACCAAGCGGTCACGGCGGGCTGGCTCCCGTCACGCACCCCAGGGCTGATTCAAAGTCTTGGGGGTCATGGAAACGTGCAGGTCGCGGAGGTGCGACGATCCGGCGGAAGTCCGTCACGAACACAACGAAGCTCCGGTTGACGGGGTGACCTTCCCAAGTCGCCCTGCCCGTCCGGAGCTTCGATGTGCCGCCAGTCTGCCACTGTCTGCCTGACCAAGTCGCCCACCGCCGCCCAGCGAGGCGTGAAGGGTGTCGCCGAACGACTGGCCGTTCTTCGCGATCCGCGAGATCGGCGGGGACGACGCCATTCGCTGGCATCGGTCCTGCTCACCGCCTGCTGCGCGGTGCTGGCCGGGGCTCGCTCCTATCTGGCCGTGGGCCAGTGGGCCCGCCACGCGCCCCTGGACGCACTGGCCCGCCTCGGCGTGCGCGCCACCGGCCCACTGGGCGTGCGCCGCGCACCGTCCAGCTCAACCATCCGCCGTCTGCTGACTCTCGTATGTCCCGGCGGGCTTGCCGACCTACTCGGATGCGACCCCACGGGCAGCCGGCACCTGGCCATGGACGGCAAGACCGCCCGCGGCTCGCGCACGGACACCGGCCCGGCCGCCCACCTGCTCTCCGCCGTCCTGGAAGGCGGACGCACCGTCAGCCAGCTGCGGGTGCCGGACAAGACCACCGAGGTCACCGGCTTCACGAAGCTGCTGTCCCCGTTCGACCTGACCGGTGTCGTGGTGACCGCCGACGCCCTGCACACCCACCGTGACCACGCCAGGTGGCTGGTCGAAGCGAAGAGGGCGCACTACCTGCTCGTGGTCAAGCGGAACCAGCCGACGCTGCACAACGCGTTGCGTTCGCTGCCGTGGAAGGAGGTGACCGCCCGCCGCTACGACCGCGAGGCGGGGCACGGGCGACGTGAGACCCGCTCGGTGCGCACCCTCACCGTCACCAGTCTCGGGCTGGACTTCCCGCACGTGGCGCAGGCCGCGAAGATCCACCGGCATCGCACCGACCTCAAAACCGGCAAGATCACCCGTGAGACCGTCTACGCCATCACCGACCTGACGGCGCGTGCGGCATCTCCCCAGGCCATCGGCCAACTCGCCCGCGCGCAATGGGGCATCGAGGCCGTGCACCACGTAAGAGACACCACGTTCGGCGAGGACGCCTCGAAGATCCGCACCGGCCACGGACCGGAGAACATGGCCACCCTGCGCAGCTTCGCGATCAGCACCCTACGCACCGCTGGGCACCACAGCATCGCCGCCGGCCTGCGCGAGCTCTCCTACACGCCCTTCACCCGCCCACTGGACCTGATCGGACTGCCTTGACCAGCAACACCACATGATCACCAGGACTTTGAATCAGCCCTGTCACGCACCCCGACGGCCGCACCGGACGGCCGACTCCTCACCGGGCGGGGCGCGGGGGGGGTCGGCCGCCCGGCGAGGAGTAGGGAAGGACGCCGCTCGCGCGACGCTGCCGTGCGGGCTCCTGCGGCTGCTGTACCCGCCCGGCACGTCAGAACGTACAGCAGCATCTCAAAAATGTCACCTATATTGTTCCCGTCTGGGTGCTGGTCACCCTGTGACTCAACAGCACCCATCCTCTTGCGGGCCGTCGTCTGGCTCCCTGCCGCGCATACCGGCCTGCCACTCCAGCAGCTTTCGGGCCTCCTGGCGGGTCGAGACGCCCGCCACGCCCCGAAGCAAACACGGGGGCTGCTTGGCCAGTTCAGCGATCCGCCGCTCGTCGATTTCGGACATGCGATTCCTCCCGTGAACGGCAAGCGCGCCGCCTTCGCCCGCCCAGATGCGACTTCTTCGACAGCCCACCATGAGGCAGGCAACGGAGCGCGTGACGCCCGCAGTTCACCCGCCGGCTCCCCCGAGGAAACTGTCCAACAAACCCTATAACCCCTCCGAGCTGCGAGGTATCGTAGAGGCAGGGACGATTGTTACCGGCCAGTCACCTGCGGCGAGCATACGACACGGCCAGAGAAGGCGGACATGACAGACACCACCGACCGGCGTCAACACATGAGCCTGGCCTCGAAGTTGCTCGTCCTGCTGCGCCTGCGCCGCGATCCGGACGGGTTCACTCCCAGCGCCCGAGACGTCTCCGATGCGACGACCCCAGTGGGCCAGCGCAAGCCCCTGCTGTCGCACGGCACTGTCAACAGCTTGATGAACGGCACCAGCAGCAATCCCAGGTCGTCTACCATCGCTGCGCTCGCTCAGGCACTCGACGCCCCGGCCGCCTTCCTGCTCTCAGGACGGGAGTGGGACGACCTCGCAGCCCTGTCCGTGTACCGGGAGCACCCTGAAGCCCGCGAAGTCCTGCGTTTAATGCAGGGCCTCGAAGTGCAGGACATTCTTGAAATCCGTTCGAAGCTCCGGGAGATTCGTGTTCGCAGGGGACTGTCCGAAGAGGTCCCCGCGATCCCCCCACCTCCCCCCGGCGTCGACCAGCCCCGTGAGGGCCGGCCGCGCCGCCTGCTGAGCCTGCACGAAGCCGCTGAGAGGGCAGCGGATGATCTGGAAGGACGTTGAACCTCTTGGACGGCCTCATCTACGGTGTCTGTGCCCTTGCCACAGCCATCAGCGCGGCGACACGCCTGCAGTACACCCGTAAGCGTCGCAATCAAGCAGTCTATCAAATCGCCCACAGGGCCCGAATGTCGGCGTTCGCAGCCTGCTTCATCGGCTCACTCCTGGCGATCCCCACAGTCGCCGAAGCCGTTGACCGACTCATGGACCTCAACGAGGTCTCCTCCCTCGCCTCGGACCTCGCCGCGGTGATCTTCTGGGCATGCCTCCAAGTCATGATCGTGGACTGGACGCACTCAAGAAGCCACGTACAGGCGGGAGTCGCGGTGCGCATCATCGCCGTGTGCTGTGTTGTCGCGGCGATGATCTGGGAGTTCCACATGGCCGACACCGCGCACACGGAGCTGTCCGCGACCTACGCGCGTAGATCCGACGTCCGGCTGTACCTGCTCACCTACCTCGGCTTCACAGCCGTGGCCGGGCTGGAAATCGGCGCCTTTTCTACCGGGCTGGCCATTGCGGCCTGGCAGCAACGACGCGCAGCCGCAACCGGACTGTCCATCGCTGCAGCCGGGGGCATCTTCGCCGTCGCCCATGCGCTCAGCCGTAGCGCGTACATCATCGCTGACCGGACCGGGCACGCTTGGCCGCTGTCTGTCGAAAACGCCGTCAGCCCCGCCTTGGCGGGGCTCTCCATCATCTGTGTGGCCACCGGTCTTGCGCTGGCCACCATCGGCTACAACGTCAGCCCCAAAGGCGCTGGCAGAGCAGTTTAGGCGGACTTCTCCTCAGCCTCCGCGCCCCACTGACGCCAATGAAGTGCCACCCGGTCCGCGTCCACCGTGCGAGAACCCCTGGACGCGGCCGGGTACACGGCCACCTTCTCCAGCATGAGAACCAGGACACCCTTCTTCGCCCTCATCGGCGCGTGCTTCCACCAGCGCACGAGGTCAGGGATGTCACCGACCGGCACGTGCTTGACCTGCTCCAGGAGACGAGCCTTTGTCTCACTGTCCCGGATCAGCTGCGTGAGTTCCTTGTCGGCCGCCCTGAACGCCTTGAGTGACATGTCCGGCGAACGCCCGTAGTCCACGCCCAGCTTCTTCTGCCGACGGCGCGCGGCTGCCGCCTCCTTACGCAAGAGGGCAGCCTGGGCCAGCAGTTCATCTCGCGCCTGACCAATCAGCGCGCTGACCTCCGACTTGGCCAACTCTGCCAGCACATGCTCAGCAACGTACGTCTCCAGCAGGTCAGCATTGATGCGGACCTTGCCGCACCCGCCCGGATGCTGAGCTGTGCTGGGCGCACACCGGTAGCCGCGGCTGCCGCGGTTCGAGGGAGAGGAGCCCAGCGAGGTCGTGCACAGCCCGCAGGTACCCATCAGACCCGGAATCAGGTACTCGCGCTGTGGCGCCCGCTGCTTGTCGGGGTCATGGACGGGGCGCATGGCACGGATGGCCTCGAAGTCCTCCCGAGGGATGATCGCGGGGCCGCCCGTTTCGACGAGGTTGCGGTTCTCGTCTTCCTCCAGGCCGGCAATGGCCGGGTGATCGAGCACGTTTGCCAGGACGTCTGGCTTCCACAGGCCACCGCGCGTCGTGCGGTACCCCTCGGCGTTCATCCACTCCGTGATGGCGGGATAGGGCTGCTTGAGCAACCGCCGCGAGGCGGCAGCACGAATGCCCTCCGCCTCGCTCTCGCGCACCCGCCGGTACGCCATGTCCTCAAAGCCGTACAGCCTCGGCATCTCCTCGCCCCTCCTACCGACCCCCTTTAGTGAACTAGTTTACCGAAGATAGGTCACATTGTTGGAAACCCAACAAACACCCCAAGATCACACGCCGCCTCCGTCGATCACGTACTCGCCCCCGCGTCCCGGCGCTGCTCGATGCCGAGGACCTTCCACAGCTCCACCGTTGGTACCCGGACTGTGCCGCCTAGCGGGAGGGTCCGAACAGGGAACTTCCCATTGCGGATCAGCTCGTACGCCTTGTCTCGGCCGATTCCCAGAGCACGCCCGGCAGTTGTCACGTTGACCGTGGCCGGAAGAGCCAGCAGCTCCTCCAGACCCATCGCTCCGGCCGAAGCCTGTCCGCCCGCTTCCTGAGCAGTCATCTCGTTGGTCGCAATCTCCCCCGCGCCAACTTGTCAGCAACTTTACAACGCTGTCCGACACCCCTAGCAAGATCGAGAGAGATCACGCCAGACACGTACGGACACGTACGCACACCAACGGCTGACTGTGATCCAAGCGACAGTCAACAGGGAGCAGTGTCGGATGTTCGAGCCGAGCTACTACAGGCGGTGCCAGTGCAAGGGACCACTCAAGGACAAGAAGGGCAACCCCGTCCTCGACACCGACGGCAACCCCAAGATCGGCTCCATCGGCACGACGTGCCCCAAGCTAGGCAAGGGGCACGGCACCTGGAACTTCTACTTCGAGCTCGAACCAGCCGAGGGCGGCACCCGCCAGCGGGTACGCCGCGGCGGCTTCACCAAGTTGGAAGACGCCAAGAAGAAGGCCAGGGAGATCTACGACGCCGCCATGGCCGGCGGCGACGTGCTGTCCGATGAGAAGTGCGGCGACTTCTTCCTCCGGTGGCTCAAGGCGAAGAAGTCCCTGGCCCGTACGACCCGCCACGGCTACGAGGAGCACATCAACAACTACCTCCTCCCGCATCTCGGGCACATCAAGTGCCGCGACCTCAAGGTTCGGCACCTCGACAAGATGTACGACGCGATCGAGAAGGAGAACGCCAAGCGGATCCTCCATCGGCTGCGTGTCGACGAGCTCCAGAAGAAGCGCGACGCCGCGCACCGGGCCTGGGTGAAGACGGCGGGCTACTCCAAGAAGGAGGAGCGCCGCGCCGCGCGCCGGACATTTCTCGACGCGAACGCAGAACTGCGCGAGGGCAAGAAGGGGCTACGGAAGGTCACCTCCGCAGCCACGATGCACCGCATCAACGACACTCTCAGCTCGGCACTGTCCTGGGGGATCAAGCGCGAACAGCTCTTCCAGAGGAACTGGGCCCAGCTCGTGGAGCTGCCGCCAGTCACTCGGCCCAAGCCGCTCGTCTGGACTCCCGAGCGCATCGAGCACTGGAAGCGCACCGGCGAGAAGCCCGGCCCGGTCATGGTCTGGACACCGGAGCTGACCGGCCAATTCCTCGACTTCGTCAAGGACGATTGGCTCTACGAGCTGTGGCACAGCTTCATCTTCCTCGGCCCCCGCCGCGGCGAGATGGCCGCACTGCCCTGGACGGAGGTCAGCCTCGATGCCCTGTGGCTACGGATCTCCCAGCAGATCGTCGAAGTGGCGTACGAGCTGTACGGAGAAGCGCCGAAGGCCGACAGCGTTCGCACCCTGTCCCTGAGCCTGGAGTCCGGGGACAACCTCGCCGCCTTTCGCGCGAAGCAGGAGAAGCAGCGCCAGGAGTGGGGGGACGCCTACGTCGAGAGCGGCCGGGTGTGGACGCACGAGAACGGCGAGGCGCTGCACCCCGACTGGATATCCCGACGCTTCACCCGCCTGGTCGAGCTGTCCGGCCTGCCGCCGGTCCGCCTCCACGACCTGCGCCACCTCGCCGCCACCCTGTCCCTGCTCGCCGGGCACGACATCAAGGTCGTCCAGGAGAAGCTGGGGCACTCCTCGCGCCAGATCACCTCCGACACGTACACCAGCGTGCTGCCCGAGATGCTGCGGGCCGAGGCCGAGTCGGTCATGGCCGTCGTCCCCCGCGACGTCCCCTTCCAGGTGCGCACCCCGCTGACGATCCCCGAGACAGCCTGGCAGAACGACATCGCCGTCTTCTTCGCGCACGGCGCCAGGCAGTCAGGTGGCACCTGGGCCGTCGGAGCGCAGCCCCACCCGGACTCCGACCTCCTCGGCATGATCACCCTGACCGGCCGGGGTCAGGACGACGCCGCCAATGCAGCGGTGAAGTGGGTGCGTGATCACTGCTCCGCGAGCGACCTGGAGCTGGTGCGTGTGGAGAACTTCAACGACCGCTACCCCGAGGAGCAGCGTGCCGACTTCTCGCTCACGCGCTTCACGGTCGCCCGCTCCGAGTCCCCGACCGTCGAGGGGTGGGCCCTACCGACCGGCCTGCCGCCGGCGGCGTCCCGCCCCGGTCGCCAGGCTCCGAACAGGCGCCGGAAGGTGGCGTGAGGGCGCTTCTGTCCACTGAATCGTCCCCGCGTCCACTGTGCGTCCACTGGATCTTGGTCTGAACGGATGAACGGGGGTCGCCACCCTGGAGCGGTGGCCCCCGTTCTCGCGTTTCCGCAGGTAGAAACGGTTCTCTGGGAGAACCTCGGGGTGGGGCGGGTGGGACTCGAACCCACGGCCGACGGATTATGAGTCCGCTGCTCTAACCGGCTGAGCTACCGCCCCTAACGGCGCGTCGCGCACAAATGTGCGCGCCGTCTGCCGCAGCATAGCCGCTCATACGATCTCCTGCCTCGGATGGTCGGCAACGCACAACCATGAGGACTGCGCTGCCCCTGCCCGGTTGCAGAAGTCGCGAAGAAGATCGTCGGAACATCGTCCAGGACACATGAAAAAGGACCCCGAGGGGCCCTCTTCCCGCATCTGCTCCCCCGGCTGGACTCGAACCAGCAACCCTCCGGTTAACAGCCGAATGCTCTGCCAATTGAGCTACAGGGGATCGCGCTCCCCCGACTGGACTCGAACCAGTAACCTGCCGGTTAACAGCCGGCTGCTCTGCCAATTGAGCTACAGGGGATTGCTGCGCGTGCACCGAACGTACCTACCCGGGGCGTCCCGGGGGGCGTGTGCTCGCTGCGACACATACATTAGCGCAAGCAGGGGGGTGCTCCGCCAATCGGTATGGGCCTGGGTGATCACGGGCCACGACGGGTAGGCGGCCTGCACCGACGCAAGGGAAGGGTGGCAGTCATGCGGTACAAGGTCACGTTCGTCCTTGGACTCGCCCTCGGCTACGTACTCGGCACTCGGGCCGGGCGTGAGCGGTACGAACAGCTGAAGAAGTCAGTGCGCGAGTTCTCCCAGAATCCCGCCGTGCGCAATGCCGCCGAGGCCGCGGCGCAGAACGGCCGCCAGGTGGCGGGCAAGGCCTTCCACGCGGTGAGCGAGAAGGTCGGGGACCGGGTGCCCGACTCCGTGGCCGAGCGGGTGCGCTCCCTGCGGGAGCGGACCGCGAGCGGTGAGGACGACTGGGGAACCACCAACACGTGACGTGATACCCCCGCGGGTGCGGCAGAATCTTCAGACATGGGGATAGTCGCCGGCTTGGACAGTTCGTCTGGATTCACGCGCATCGTGGTCTGTGACGCGGACACGGGTGCCGTGCTGCGCCAGGGATACGCGCCGCACCCCGTCGAGGCCAAGGCCACCGAGATCGATCCGCAGGCGTGGCTGCTCTCGCTCGGTGACGCCGCGGCCGGCGGACTCCTCGAAGGCGTGCGGGCCATCGGCGTCTCCGCACAGCAGCACGGCCTGGTCACGCTGGACGCGCAGGGCAATCTCGTACGGCCCGCGCTGCTCGGCAACGACAAGCGGGCGCAGGTCGCCGCCGCCGATCTGATCGATGCGCTGGGCGGGCGGCAGGCCTGGGCCGAGGCCGTCGGCTCGGTGCCGCAGTCCGCGCAGCCGGTCGCGAAGCTGCGCTGGATGGCGCGCTCCGAGCCCGAAGCGGCACAGCGCGTCGCGGGCATCATGCAGCCGCACGACTGGCTGGTGTGGCAGCTGCTCGGCCGGCCCGCCCGCAGGACCACCGACCGCGGCGGCGCTTCGTGCACCGGCTTCTGGTCTGCGGGTACCGGCTCCTACCGCACCGACCTGGTGGAGCTCGCGCTCGGGCACCAGTGCGCGCTGCCCGAGGTGCTCGGACCTGCCGAGGCGGCGGGGACGACGCCCGAGGGGCTGCTGATCTCCGCCGGGACCGGCGAGACGATGGCGGCGGCGTTCGGGCTCGGTGTCGGGGTCGGCGACGCGGTGGTGTCACTGGGCGCATCGGGCTCCGTGATGGCCGTGCACCATGAGGCGCTGGCCGACCCGAGCGGGCTGATTACGTCGTTCGCCGATGCGACCGGGATGCACCTGCCGGTCGTGCACACGCTCAATGCCGTACGGGCGCTGCGCGGCGCGGCCGAGCTGCTGGGGGCCGAGGGACTCGACGAGCTCTCCGCGCTGGCGACGAAGTCGACGCCCGGTGCGTCGGGGCTTGTGCTGTTGCCGTATCTGGAGGGCGAGCGCACCCCGCAACTGCCGCACACCGCAGGGACGCTGAGCGGTCTGCGCCGCGAGTCGATGAAGCCCGAGCATCTGGCGCGGGCCGCCTTCGAGGGCATGCTCTGCTCGCTCGCGGACGCCATGGACGTGCTGCGCGGGCGCGGGGTCGAGGTACGCAGGGTCTTTCTGCTGGGTGCGGCCGCCGAACTGCCCGCCGTACAGGCCGCGGCGCCCGCGATCTTCGGGGCGCAGGTCGTGGTGCCGCAGCCCGCCGACTATGCGGCGCTGGGCGCGGCCCGGCAGGCCGCATGGGCGCTCGGGGTCTCGCAGGGGACACTGTCGCCGGCCGTTCCGCCGGCCTGGCAGGGCGCGGCTGCGCAGATTTTCGGGCCGGGCGAGGAGCTGGCGGTGGGGCAGGCGGTGCGCCAGCAGTACGGAGCGACGCGGGACCAGATCCATCCCGGGGCGTTCAACCCGCCATCCTGACCCACGACATCTTGACCCTGCCTTGAATTAATGGCTTGAGGTTCCAGGGGTGGAGTGTCGGAAGATTGGGGTGACCCCAGATCTTGCCGACGAGAGACAGCGTGTGCTGATACGACTACTACGGACTCATCTGAGCCCGTACAGACAACCCATCGCCCTGCTGGTGGTGCTGCAGCTCCTACAGACCAGCGCCACCCTCTATCTACCCACTCTCAACGCGAACATCATTGACAGCGGTGTTGTCGAGGGGGACACCGGCTACATCCTCCGGGTCGGCGCTCTCATGATCGCCGTCAGCATCGTCCAGGTGCTCTGCAACATCGGAGCGGTCTTCTACGGAGCCCGGACGGCCGCCGCCCTCGGACGCGATGTCCGGGCCGCGGTCTTCGACCGGGTGCAGAGCTTCTCCGCCAGGGAGGTCGGCCACTTCGGGGCGCCGTCGCTGATCACCCGTACGACCAATGACGTCCAGCAGGTGCAGATGCTGGCCCTGATGGCGTTCACGCTGATGGTGTCGGCGCCGATCATGTGCGTCGGCGGCATCATCATGGCGCTCGGCCAGGATGTGCCGCTGTCGGCGGTGCTGCTCGCGGTGGTGCCGGTGCTGGGCATCGCGGTGTCTTTGATCGTCAAGAAGATGCGGCCCCTGTTCCGCACCATGCAGGAACGTCTGGACACGGTGAACCGGGTACTGCGGGAGCAGATCACCGGCAACCGCGTCATCCGCGCCTTCGTCCGGGACGAGTACGAGAAGGGGCGCTTCCGCGGGGCCAACACCGAGCTGACCGATGTGTCCCTGTCCACCGGCCGGCTGATGGCGCTGATGTTCCCGGCCGTGATGACGGTCGTGAACCTGTCGTCCATCGCGGTCGTCTGGTTCGGTGCCCAGCGGGTCGACAGCGGCGCGATCCAGATCGGCGCGCTGACCGCGTTCCTCGCGTATCTGATGCAGATCGTGATGGCCGTGATGATGGCCACCTTCATGTTCATGATGGTGCCGCGCGCCGAGGTCTGCGCCGAGCGGATCGAGGAGGTGCTGGGCACGGATTCGAGCGTGGTGCCGCCGGCCGAGCCGGTGCGGCAGCTGCGCCGTCGCGGGCATCTGGAGGTACGGGACGTGGAGTTCCGCTATCCGGGTGCGGAGGAGTCGGTGCTGCGCAGCGTCGGCCTGGTGGCCAGACCCGGCGAGACGACCGCGATCATCGGGTCCACGGGCAGCGGAAAGTCGACGCTGCTCGGGCTCGTACCGCGGCTGTTCGACGTGACCGGCGGCGAGGTGCTCGTCGACGGGGTCGATGTGCGCGAACTCGATCCCGTCCTGATGGCGAAGACGGTGGGGCTCGTTCCGCAGAAGCCGTATCTCTTCTCCGGGACGGTGGCCACGAATCTGCGGTACGGCAAGCCCGACGCGAGCGACGAGGAACTGTGGGAGGCGCTGGAAGTGGCGCAGGCCGCCGACTTCGTACGGGAGCTCGAAGGCGGGCTGAACGCGCCGATCGCGCAGGGCGGCACCAATGTCTCCGGCGGGCAGCGCCAGCGCCTCGCGATCGCCAGGACGCTGGTGCAACGCCCGGAGATCTATCTCTTCGACGACTCCTTCTCCGCGCTGGACTATGCGACGGACGCGGCGCTGCGCGGGGCGCTGGCCCTTGAGATCGCCGAGTCCACGGTGGTGATCGTCGCCCAGCGGGTGTCCACCATCCGGGACGCGGACCGCATCGTGGTTCTGGACGAGGGGCAGGTCGTGGGAAGCGGACGCCATCACGAGCTGATGGAGAGCAATGAGACCTACCGAGAGATCGTGCTCTCGCAGCTGACGGAGGCTGAGGCCGCATGAGCGGGCCGGGCGGACGGATGATGATGGGCCCCGTCGAGCGGTCCATGGACTTCAAGGGCTCGGGCAAACGGCTGCTGCGGCAGCTCGCTCCCGAGCGGATGACGCTGTGGGTGATGCTCGCGGCGTGTGTGCTGAGCGTCGCGTTCGCGGTGGTCGGGCCGAAGATTCTGGGGCAGGCGACCGACCTGGTCTTCGCGGGGGTCGTCGACCGGGAGATGCCGGCGGGGACCAGCAAGGAGCAGGCGGTCGCCGGCCTGCGGGACAAGGACCAGGGCGGGCTCGCCGACATGCTGTCCGGCGTTGACTTCACGCCCGGCGACGGCATCGACTTCACCGCCGTGGGCCATGTGCTGCTGGTGGCGCTGGTGGTGTATCTGGCCGCGGGTCTGCTGATGCTGGTGGCGACCCGGCTGTCGATCCGGGTGATCAACCGGACCGTCTACCGGATGCGCGAGGACGTACAGGCGAAGCTGTCGCGGCTGCCGCTGTCGTACTTCGACCGGGCCAAGCGGGGCGAGGTGCTCAGCCGGGCGACCAACGACATCGACAACATCTCGCAGACGCTCCAGCAGACGATGGGCCAGCTGATCAACTCGCTGCTGACCATTGTGGGCGTGCTGGCGATGATGTTCTGGATCTCGCCGCTGCTCGCGCTGGTCGCGCTGGTGACCGTGCCGGTGTCGGTGTTCGTGGCGACGAAGGTCGGCAAGCGCTCGCAGCCGCACTTCGTGCAGCAGTGGAAGTCCACGGGCAAGCTCAACGCCCATATCGAGGAGATGTACACCGGCCATGCACTGGTGAAGGTCTTCGGGCGGCAGGACGAGTCGGCCAAGGACTTCGCCGAGCAGAACGAGGCGCTGTACGAGGCGGGGTTCAGGGCCCAGTTCAACAGCGGGGTCATGCAGCCGCTGATGTTCTTCGTGTCGAACCTCAACTATGTGCTGGTGGCGGTCGTCGGCGGGCTGCGCGTCGCGTCCGGCGCGCTGTCGATCGGCGATGTGCAGGCGTTCATCCAGTACTCCCGGCAGTTCTCGATGCCGCTCACCCAGGTCGCTTCGATGGCGAACCTGGTGCAGTCGGGTGTCGCCTCGGCCGAGCGGGTCTTCGAGCTGCTGGACGCCGAGGAGCAGGAGGCCGACGAGCCGACGGGCGAGCGGCCCCGGCGTCCGCTCGGGCAGGTCTCGCTGGAGAAGGTCGCCTTCCGCTACGACCCGGAGAAGCCGCTCATCGAGGATCTCTCGCTGAGCGTGGAGCCGGGCCACACGGTCGCGATCGTCGGTCCGACCGGCGCGGGCAAGACGACGCTGGTGAATCTGCTGATGCGGTTCTACGAGGTCACCGGCGGCCGGATCAGCCTGGACGGCGTGGACATCGCGAAGATGTCCCGGGAGGAACTGCGGTCCGGGATAGGGATGGTCCTCCAGGACACCTGGCTGTTCGGCGGCACCATCGCGGACAACATCGCGTACGGCGCCTCCCGCGAGGTGACCCGGGCGGAGATCGAGGAGGCGGCGCGGGCAGCGCACGCCGACCGGTTCATCCGTACGCTCCCCGACGGCTACGACACGGTGATCGACGACGAGGGCTCGGGCGTGAGCGCGGGCGAGAAGCAGCTGATCACCATCGCGCGGGCGTTCCTGTCCGACCCGGTGATCCTGGTGCTCGACGAGGCCACCAGCTCGGTGGACACCCGTACCGAGGTGCTGATCCAGAAGGCGATGGCGCGGCTCGCCCACGGTCGTACGAGCTTTGTCATCGCGCACCGGCTCTCCACGATCCGGGACGCGGACGTGATCCTGGTGATGGAGAACGGCGCGATCGTGGAACAGGGCACGCATGCCGAGCTGTTGGCCGCGGAGGGGGCGTATGCGCGGCTGTACGCTGCGCAGTTCGCGCAGGCGGTGGTGGAGGTCGAGTAGGGCGGGGGCGGTGCGCCCGTAACCGGGGCTCCGCCCCGGACCCTCCCCCTACGCCCTGCGGGCGTGGGGGGGGACCCCCACCCCTCAATCGCCGGAGTGGCTGCATTTTCAGGCCGTCCGGCGATTGAGGCCGGGGGGTCTGGGGGGGCGGAGCCCCCAGTCAGTCCAGGTAGCCCCGCAGCTGGTCCGCGAACGCGTGGTCGCGCAGCTTGTTGAGGGTCTTCGACTCGATCTGGCGGATGCGTTCGCGCGTCACGCCGAAGATCCGGCCTATCTCTTCGAGCGTGCGCGGCCTGCCGTCCATCAGCCCGTAGCGCAGCTGCACCACCTTGCGCTCGCGCTCGCCGAGGGTGGAGAGCACCGCCTCCAGATGCTCACGCAGCAGCAGGAAGGCAGCCGACTCGACGGGGGACGCGGCATCGCCGTCCTCGATGAGGTCGCCGAGGGCCACATCGTCCTCCTCCCCCACCGGCGCATGCAGCGAGACCGGTTCCTGGGCGAGCCGCAGCACCTCGCTGACCCGCTCGGGCGCCAGGTCCAGCTGGACCGCGACCTCTTCGGGGGTGGGTTCGTAGCCGCGCTCCTGGAGCATCCGGCGCTGGACCCGGACGACCCGGTTGATCAGCTCGACGACATGGACCGGGACCCGGATGGTGCGGGCCTGGTCCGCGAGCGCCCGGGACATGGCCTGCCGGATCCACCAGGTGGCGTACGTGGAGAACTTGTAGCCGCGGGCGTAGTCGAATTTCTCAACTGCCCTTATAAGGCCGAGGTTTCCCTCCTGGACGAGGTCGAGCATGGTCAGGCCGCGGCCGATGTACCGCTTGGCCACGGAGACGACGAGCCGGAGGTTGGCCTCGATCAGCCGGCGCTTGGCCATCCGGCCCATGACCACCAACCTGTCGAGGTCGACAGCGAGTTGGGAGTCGTCGATGTCGGGGGTGTGGCCAAGCCGCTCCTCGGCGAACAGACCGGCTTCGACGCGGCGCGCCAGCTCCACCTCCTCGACGGCCGTGAGCAGCGGAATCCTGCCGATCTCCCGCAGATACTGGCGGAACAGGTCGGAGGAGGGGCCGCTCTCGACACGGCTGCCGGCCCGGGGGCCCGGGGGCTCGGGCACTTCCACCGGATCCTCGACAACGGTCTCCGGGACGGCTTCGGGCACGGTCTCCGGGTGAAGTACGGCCCGGCTCTGCGCGGGGACCTGCGCGGATACGGCCGCGACAGTTTCGGTCTCGGTCAGGGTCTGGGTCTGCACGGGGGCGACCTCCAGGGTGATCGCTGCCGGGTCGGGGGCGTGCGGCAGCGGGACGGGGGCGGCCGGGCCGCTTTCCGTCCCGTACACGATGAGCGGATCCGCGGGGGTGAGAGGCCCACTGTGGGTGGACCGGCCGCGCTCCGGGGACTCAGGCACCGCACCCCAGTGTGGGGTACGACACACAGCGTCCACGAGGGGCGTGCGGCGACTTTTTGAGTCCAGTGCGTGACCGGGCGGTTACCGAAGCAGGATCTGCGGTCGACCGGACAGGGTCTAGAGGGCGGCTGCGCCTTGGTTGCGCAGGGACTGTGCGTACTGCTGGAGAACCCAGAGTTCGCCCTGTACGGCAGTGTGGTGCTCGGGGTCGGCGTGCTGGCCGAGGCGGGCGAGGGTGCCCTGGACCTCACGGATACGCCGGTCGACCGCACGCAGGCGGACCTGCACGAGCTGGACTCCGGCATAGCTCTCGTCGACGGTCCTCGCGTGGACGGCTTCCACCGCGAGCTCGGTGACCAGCGCGCGCACCGTATCGTTCGCGGCGGCCTCGCGGACCCGCGCGAGGTACTCCGGGGTGTCCTGGGTGCCCTGTTCGGCGCCGCCCGCCTCGGCGATGGTCTGGCGGACCGCGGCGTACGGCGGGGCGGTGAACTCGTCGACTCCGTACGCGTCGAAGGCCGGTGAGACCAGCTCCGGGTGCTGGAGCGCCAGCTTCAGCAGCTCGCGTTCGGTGCGGTGGGCGGGGCTGCGGAGATTGAGGGCGGGGCCGGACGGCACGGCCGGGGCCTGGACCTGCTGTGCTGCGGTGTTACGGGAGGGAGCCGGGCCGCGGCCGCCGCGGTCACGGGCCCAACGCGCCAGCTGCGCAACGCGCTTGACCACGAACTGCGTGTCGAGGATGCCGAGGATGCCGGCCAGCTGCACCGCCGACTCGTGCTGGATGGCGATGTTCTTGATGCCCGCGACGATCGGCGCGGCCTCGTCCAGCGCGGCGGCCCGGCCCGCGGGCGTCTCCAGATTGTGGCGCTGCACGCTGTGGCGGATCGCGAACTCGAAGAGCGGGGTGCGCGTTTCGACCAGTTTCTGCACCGCGTCGTCGCCCTCCGCGAGGCGCAGCTCGCAGGGGTCCATGCCGCCCGGGGTGATCGCGATCGAGGTCTCGGCGGCGAACTTCTGGTCGTCCTCGAAGGCTCGCAGCGCCGCCTTCTGGCCGGCCGCGTCGCCGTCGAAGGTGAAGATCACCTCGGCGGTGGCGTTGTCCATCAGCAGCCGGCGGAGGATCTTGATGTGGTCGCCGCCGAAGGCCGTGCCGCAGGTGGCGATGGCGGTGGTGACCCCGGCCAGATGGCAGGCCATCACGTCCGTGTAGCCCTCGACGACCACGGCCCTGCTGGTCCTGGCGATCTCCTTCTTGGCGAGATCGATGCCGTAGAGCATCTGGGACTTCTTGTAGATGCCCGTCTCAGGGGTGTTGAGGTACTTCGGCCCGTTGTCGCTCTCGTACAGCTTGCGCGCTCCGAAGCCGACGACATCGCCCGAGATGTCGCGGATCGGCCACATCAGGCGGCCGCGGAACCGGTCGATGGGCCCGCGGCGGCCGTCCTGGGAGAGGCCGGAGAGGATCAGCTCCTTGTCGCTGAAGCCCTTGCCGCGCAGAAAGCGGGTGAGGTGGTCCCAGCCCTGCGGGCTGTACCCGACGCTGAAGTGCTGGGCCGCGGCCTGGTCGAAGCCGCGCTCGGCAAGGAACTTGCGGCCCGTCTCGGCCTCGGCGCTGTTCTCCAGCTGCTCGATGTAGAACTGCGCGGCGATCTTGTGCGCCTCGACCAGGCGGATGCGCTCGCCCCGCTGATGGCTGGGGTTGTACCCGCCCTCCTCGTAGCGCAGGGTGATGCCCGCCGTCGCGGCAAGGCGCTCGACCGTCTCGGAGAAGGAGAGATGGTCGATCTTCATCACGAAGGCGATGGTGTCGCCGCCCTCCTGGCAGCCGAAGCAGTGGAAGAGACCCTTGCTCGGGCTGACCTGGAAGGAGGGGGACTTCTCGTCGTGGAAGGGGCAGAGCCCCTTGAGGTTGCCGCCGCCGGCGTTGCGCAGCTGGAGGTACTCGGAAACGACGGCGTCGATCGGGACCGCGTCCCGTACCGCCTTCACGTCGTCATCGTTGATCCTGCCTGCCACGCGTGAAGTCTACGGTGGCGCGGTGACACTCCCGTCAGCCGTGGAGGGAAGTGAGCGCCGCGGACGGGTCGGAGAGCGCCTCGGGGTCCACCGGGGTGCCGGAGCGGATCAGCTGCTGGATGGGGTCGGTGACGTCCCACACATTGACGTTCATCCCGGCGAGGACCCGGCGGTCCTTCAGCCAGAACGCGATGAACTGCCGCTTTCCGACGTCTCCGCGCAGCACCACCTGGTCGTACGAACCGGGCGGCGCCCAGCCCGAGTACTCCAGGCCCAGGTCGTACTGGTCGGAGAAGAAGTACGGAATGCGGTCGTAGGAGACCTCCTGGCCGAGCATGGCGCGCGCGGCGGCCGGGCCGCCGTTGAGGGCGTTCGCCCAGTGCTCGACGCGCAGCCGGGACTCGAGGACCGGATGGTCGGCGGCCGCGACGTCGCCCGCGGCGTAGATGTCGGGGTCGGAGGTGCGCAGGCTCGCGTCGACGGCGATGCCGCCGCCGTGCGCCCGGTCGGCCATGTCGAGACCGGCGGCTTCGGCGAGCGCCGTGCGCGGGGCGGCGCCGATCGCGGCGAGGACGGCGTGGGCGGGGTGCTCGTCGCCGTCGTCGGTACGGGCCGCGAGCACCATGCCGTCCTGACCCGTGATCTCGGTCAGCCGGGCGCCGAAGTGGAAGCGGACGCCGTGCTCGCGGTGGAGTTCGGTGAAGACCTGGCCCAGCTCGGGGCCGATCACGTGGTGCAGGGGGGTGGCTGACGGCTCGACGATGGTGACCTCGGCGCCGTAGCCGCGGGCGGCCGAGGCGACCTCCAGGCCGATCCAGCCGCCGCCCGCGATGACCAGCTGGCCGTTGTCGCGGCCGAGCGCGGCGAGTACGTTCCGCAGCAGGTCGGCGTGGGCGAGGCGGCGCAGATGGTGGACGCCGGCCAGCGCGGTGCCCGGGATGTCCAGGCGGCGCGGCTCGGCGCCGGTGGCGAGCAGCAGTTTGTCGTAGTGCAGAACGGTGCCGTCGCCGAGCCGGACGGACTTGGCCTCGCGGTCGACCGCGACGACGGTCTGGCCGAGGTGCAGTTCGACATCGGCCTGGGCGTACCAGGCGGGTTCGTGCACGAAGACGCTGTCGCGCTCCTCCTTGCCCGACAGATAGCCCTTGGAAAGCGGCGGCCGTTCGTAGGGGTGGTCGCGTTCGTCACCGATGAGGATCACTCGTCCGGTGAACCCCTCGGCGCGGAGGGTCTCGGCCGCCTTGGCCCCGGCAAGCCCACCGCCGACGATGACGAATGTCCGATGTGCGTCGACCACTTGATGCCTCCTCTTTGCTTTTACGCTGCGCAGCCTTCAGCGAGCGTCCCGCACGGAGCGTGATGGCGGAAGAGGGAGTGGCCCGGGCGTGTCATCCCGGACGCGCCGCGGCCGCCTCTCCCGGCTGTTCAGCGGCGGGCCGTGAGGTCGGTGTGCAGGGTGCGCGCCGAGGCGTCCGTGAGGGAGGCGAGCTGGTCGACGATCACCCGCTTGCGGGCACGGTCGTCCGGTGCGGTGTCGAACAGTGCGCGGAACTGCGGGTCGAGGGCGTCGGGTGCGCGGGCCGTCATCGCCTCGGCCAGCGCGGCGAGCACGATGCGCTGGTCGGCGCGGAGCGCCTCCTGCTCGGCGCGCTGCATCACATAGCGGTCGGCGACGGCCTTGAGCACCGCGCATTCGTTGCGCGTCCCGCGCGGCACGACCAGCTCGGCCGCGTACCGGGTGAGCCGCCCCGATCCGTACGCCTGGCGGGTCGCTCCCTCGGCGGCGAGGCAGAACCGGCCGATGAGCTGGCTGGTGGCGTCCTTCAGCCGGGCCTGCGCGACGGCCGAGCCGTCGTAGTGGTGCGGCCACCACTCCTGGTCGACGAGCCGGTCCAGGGCCTCGGCCAGCTCCTGCGGATCGGTGTCCTCCGGTACGTACCGGCCGATCGCCACCCGCCAGATGTCGCTGCGCTCGGGCTCGGCGATGAGGAGGTTGGGGTCGATGTGGCCGGCGTGCAGACCGTCCTCGAAGTCGTGCACCGAGTACGCCACGTCGTCGGACCAGTCCATGACCTGGGCCTCGAAGCACTTGCGGTATGCCGGGGCTCCCTGGCGGGCCCATTCGAAGACCGGCAGGTCGTCCTCGTAGACGCCGAATTTCACCGAGTCGGGATCGGTGGGGTGCCCGCCGCGCGGCCACGGGTATTTGGTGGCGGCGTCCAGGACGGCCCGGGTGAGATTGAGGCCGACGCTGACAAGATCCCCGCTCCCGTCGTGGACAAAGCGCTTGGGCTCGATACGGGTCAGCAGGCGCAGTGACTGGGCGTTGCCCTCGAAGCCTCCGCAGTCCTTGGCGAAGTCGTTGAGGGCCTGCTCGCCGTTGTGCCCGAAGGGCGGGTGGCCCATGTCATGGGCGAGGCAGGAGGCCTCGACGAGGTCGGGGTCGCAGCCGAGGGCCGCGCCGAGCTCGCGTCCGACCTGGGCGCACTCCAGGGAGTGGGTGAGCCGGGTGCGGGGGCTGGCGTCCCAGGCCAGGTTGCGCGTGCCGGGGGTGACCACCTGCGTCTTGCCGGCGAGCCGGCGCAGCGAGGCAGAGTGCAGCACGCGTGCGCGGTCGCGCTGGAAGGCGGTGCGGCCGGGGCGCTTGTCCGGCTCGGGAGCCCAGCGCGCGGTGGCCGCCTCGTCGTACGCGCCGTCGAAGGAGCCGCTGCCTGATGAGGTGGTGCCGGTGGTGCCTGCCATGCACCGAAGGTAACCGGAGCCGGTGGCAGTCGGGCGATGAGGTGGCTCACGCGGTGGCGAGTTCGCGCCACTGACCGGTGTACGAGGACGAGGACGAGGTCGGGTCCGGGGTCACCGCCGCTGTCGAGGCCGGGGGCGTCGTGGTCAGGGCGTCGTCGTAACGCTGGAGCACCAGCCGGGCGAGGGCCGGGTGGGCGCCCAGCGGGGCGGCGGCGATCCAGGGCGCGGCGGCGGCGCTGGCGGCGGCGAACTGGCCCGGGAAGGCGAAGTAGGAAGCGACGGCGATGCGGTGGCGGCCGCGGGCGGTGAGCGCGCGTATGGCGGCGGGCACGGTGGGCGAGACGGCGGAGGCGTAGGCGGGGATGACGGGCACGCCCCCGAGACGCTCGCTGAGCAGGTCCGCCATCCGGCGGGCGTCGGTCGCCGAGTCGGGATCGCGGGATCCGGCGGCGGCCAGAACGACTCCTGCGCTGCGGTTCGCGCCGTCCTCGGGTCGCCAGCCGGCCTTGGCCAGGCGGGAGCAGAGGGCCTCGACGAGGAGGGGATGCGGGCCGAGCGGGGCGGCGATGCGGATGTCCGCGCCGACCACTGCCGCGGCGGACTGCGGCAGATCGTGCTTGACGTGGTGGCCGCGGCCGAGCAGCAGGGGCACGAGGACGGCCCGGACGCCTTCGGCACGCTGCTCGGCCTCGACGGCGGCGAGGGTGTCCGGCAGCAGTGGCTCGTTCAGTTCGATGTGGCCGAGGCGGACGTCGAGTCCGGGGCGCAGTTCGCGGACCCGCTCCAGCAGCCGGGTGACCGTGTGCAGGGCGCCTGCGTCGCGGCTGCCGTGGGCGACGGCGACGAGGGTGGGCCTTGATATCTGGGGCATGCGCCTGCGGCTTCCGTTCAGTGTGACGTGGCTGAGTTGAGTGCCCAGCTGGTCCGTGATGCGCGAGAGCAGCTGCGCGGTGCTGTCGAGAGGGCCGGCGTCGAGGGGAGTTCTCTCGAGCCGGGGCGGGTCGAGGGGCAGGGACTCACGAAGGTGTGCCGACTCCGTCATGCACCGATCCTGACGGGCGCAGGTTGCGAGGTCGTTGCGTGAGGGTGACGAGTGTTTTCCACGGGCTCACCGGCTGCCCGGCGGCGTTGTCAGACCCGTCACCTACTGTGATCGACATCGGAACCGGAACGTCGGGGAGGCGGTCTCGCCATGGGCTGGATCGAGACGGAGGGCGGCGGATACGCCGTGACGCTGGACGGCACAAAGCTGCTGTGCAGAAATGCGGCGGGGCGGGCCTTGAAGCAGGTGCCGGCGAAGCTGCGGGACGACGCCGAGGTGGTGCGGCTGCGGCAGCTCGCCGAGTGGCTGGAGCGGCACGAACGGGAGTGCCGGGAGCAGGTGGACACCTGGCTGGTGCGCTCGCTGCCGGTGCCGGTGGCGCTGCTGGCGCGGGTGTGGCCCGACACGGCGTGGCAGACGGCCCTGCGCGATCTGGTGGTGGCACCGGTCGGGGCCGACGGGACGGCCGGCATGGAGCGCGCCGGGTTTCTGCGGGACGCGGACCCCGAGAAGGGCGCGGGCATCGTCGACCTGGACGGCGACTCGGTGCGGCTGGAGTGCGAGACGGTGCTCATACCGCACCCGGTGCTCCTCGAAGACCTCGACGATCTGCGGGAGTTTGCCGTGGAGCTGGAGGTCGAGCAGGGCGTGGAGCAGCTGTTCCGCGAGGTGTGGCGGCGGCCCGAGGAGGCGCGCGGCCACGACTGGCAGACATACGCCAACGGAAAGTTCGAGCAGCTGCGGCACGCGACCACGCGCGCGGTCCAGCTGGGCTACCGGGTGCGCGGCGGCCAGGCGGTGTGCCCGCTGGTGGAGGACGGCCGGCCGCTGGAGGCGGCGTACTGGGTGGGGGACGACTATCCGGACGGGGAGACGCTGACCGGGGCGCTGGAGTGGCGGGACAGGGACGGCCGGCGGCTGCCGCTCGCCGAAGTGGGGCCGGTCGCCTGGTCGGAGGGTGAGCGGATGGCAGCGCTGGTGTACGCGGGCCGGGTGGTCGCGGACGACGAGGAGGGGCGGCTGTGAGCACCGCACGGAGGACGACACGGGGATCGGTGGAAGACGGGCTGCTGGAGGCCGGGGCGGTGCTGCCGCTCGGCGCGGGAAGACGCCGGAAGAAGGGGCGGGGCGACGAGCTGACGGCGCGGGCGTACGGACACCCGGCGCTGGAGGGCCGCACGGTGGTGCGGCTGGTGCCGGAGGCGATCGCACCCGCCGAGGACCTGGCCCTGGAGTATCTGGGGTTCGCCGGCTCCGGGTCGGCACCGGTGGGCCGGGTGAAGCGGCAGTCGCTGGGCTTTCCCGCCTGGGCCCTGGTCCACGACCCGGACAACGGCCATCATGCGCTCGCCGTGGTCAAGGAGATGGAGCGGCTGGCGCGGCTGGTGACGACCAAGCCGGGACTCGCCAAGGAGGGCTTCGACGAGATCGGCGAGCGGCTGGACCGTTCCGTGCCGCACTTCCTGCCGACCTTCTACGAGCAGGCGGCGCGGCTCTTCCTGGCCGCCGAGTCGCGGCAGCACGCATCGGTGTTCTTCGGCAAGGCGCGGGCCGCCGAGCAGCGGCATGCGCTGGCGGTCGACGAGGAGCGGTTGCGGGAGGTCTTCCTGGAGTTCGCCGGGGCAGGCGCGCTGAGCGGCAAGGCCCTGCGGGAGTACGCGAAGGGGCTGGCCGCGCGGCTGTCGGCGCCGGCGGCGTACGCGGAGTTCAGAGCCGTGTCCGCGGAGCGGTGCGCGGCCGGACTCACCCCGTACGCGGGCATGATTGAGGATCTGCGGCGGCTCGCCAAGGCAGCGGGTCTCGACGCCGCGGCCGAGGAGCGCGCGCTGATCGCGGAGATCATCCACACGGGCGCGATGAACCGCGCGGCGGGGAGCTTCTGGAAGTCGGCGCTGCCCGCGCTCGCCGCTGTCGCCGCCGAGGACATCGCCGTACGGGAGCGGCTGCTGGCGCTGCTGCCCGTGACGAGCGGTGACAGCCCTGAGCAGTTCGACGAGGAATGGCTCGCGCTGCTGGACCGGTGCGGGGCGATCGGGCTGCTGCTCGACGGGACGGTTCCGGCGGCCGAGTGGCTGTCGTCGTGGGCCCGCCACCGCCAGCGTGGCTGGCGCGGCATGAAGCGGCTGGCGGCCGACCTGACGCTGCTGGAAGGGCTGGCGGACCGGCTGATCGCGGACGGCACACCGCTCAAGCTGCTGCGCGGCGGCGGCTGGCGCACCACCGTCGACGTCGATCTCCTCGACCTCGCCCTGGCGCTCGGCGTTCCGGTCGAGTCGCCGTCGGACGGCATGGAGAACCTGGAGCTGGCGCCCTGGCTGTCCGACGAGCGCGAGGGGCGCAGGGATCTCGCGGCGCTGGCGGCCGACGCCCGGTTCGCGCCACTGCTGCGCGGCGGAATCGAGCGGCTGGCAGGCACCCATGAGGCCGCCATCCAGCTGCAGCGGATCGCGGAGCACCCGGCGCTGCGCACGGCGCTCGCGGGCTGGCTCACCGACCGGGCCGACGATCTGTCGCAGCCGCTCGGACTGCCGGGTCTCGACCGGCTGCTCGGCCGGCTGACCCACTTCTCCGCACCGTCCGTGCTGGCGACGGCTCCCGAGGCCGTGGCGCGGATCACCGCCGTCGACCCCGCCGGCGCGCTGGCGCGCACCCTGCGCGCGGGCATCCTCGACGAGCTCGGCTGGCCCGCGCTGGAGGCGGCCGCCCCAGAGCTCGGCAAGGTCGACCCCAAGGCCTCCGGCCAGCGGTACGGCCGCAGCGTCGACGAGTGGTACCGCCTCTCGGACGCCTGGCCCGCTCTTGTCGTACGGGTCGGCATGCAGGCCGCCGCGGTGGGGCCGGACGCCGTGCTCGACCGGCAGACGCTCTCCCTGCCGGTGCCTTCGTCGCACTATTGGGACGTGCCCACGGTCCGTTACATCGGCGGCCAGTGGCTGGTGGCCAACGGCCACGGCGACAGCCGCCGGGCCCGCTGGTCGGGCAGGGCGGCCGAGGTGTTCAAGCCCGCGGGCGAGCTGAACGACCACTGGATCGCGTACCAGACCCCCTCGCTTCAACTGCCCGACGGCAGCCGCACGTTCGGCGGGCGGCCGATCCACGCCGGCGACACCTCGTTCGCTGCGGAGCGGCGGCCGGTCGCTTCGGACGGCATCTCGGTGTGGGTGCTGCACGAGGGCAAGTGGTGGGAGTACGACCCGGAGTCGGCCCGCAGGGGCCGGATCTCGGTGCCCGCCTTCTTCGACTCGGCGCTGGCCGAGGGCACGGGCACACTGCTGGAACACTCCTGCCGGCTGCTGCCCGTACAACCAGGCATGGAGTCCTCGCCGTTCGGCAGCAAGGACGGACTGCTCGGCTGGTGGGTGCGGTACGACCCGCAGGCCCGGACGCTCACCGCCTGCTCGGTGGACGGCAGCCGCAGCCCGGCCGTCGAGATCCCGGCGGGCAGCAGGTTCGAGCATGTCACGCACGGCATTCCGCTGCCGCCGCTGCGACTGCCGGGCGGAGCCGTCCTGCATCCGCGCGAGGAGCGCGGCCATGACGCGAAGGTCGAGCTGTACGACACGGACGGCATCTGCCTGGCCACGCTCCAGGAGGGTGACCACGGCAGGGCGCATGCCGCGGGGACCCCGCTGGTGCCGCCGATCGGCTACTGGCACGCGCTGCGGCCACGCGACGAGCGGGGCTCGGCCGCGCTGCGGCAGGTGACGGAGACAGAGGCCGGGGCGCTGCTCGCGGCCGTCGCACAGGGCGCGAAGCCGGACGCCGCCGTACGGCAGGTGCTGCCGGAGATCACCCACCCGGGGCTGCTGGCGGGCGTGGCCGGTCTGGTGGAGGAGGCGGCCCGGCACGGCAAGCGCATCGGCGTCCTCGCGGAGCATGCGACGAAGGGGCAGCGGGACCCGGCCGCGGACGAGGCGCGGGAGCAGGCCGTACAGCATGCGTACGACGGCAGGCTGCGCGATGTGCTCGCCGCTTTCATGGGCTCCAAGCACTTCTACGCGGCGCACGGCTGGGAGCGCAGCACCACCACGGCCGTGGATCAGCTCCGGCTGCTGCGCGGGGTGCTGGCGCCCGGTGCCGATGACGCCAAGGTGGCGCTGACCGGCACCAGCGTCGGCTGGCTGACCCTTCCCGGCGCCGGTATGGCGGCGATCGCCGTGCGCGCGGCAGCGCCGGCGACCGAGGACGCGGACCGGGCTGCTCTGCTGGAATTCCTCGATGCGGCGCTGGAGGTACGGGCGGACGGCGACGCGGTCCTCATCGACCCGCGCGGGCGGCTGCGGCTCGTCCAGCTGAAGGCGGAGCGGACCTCGCACGGCGATCAACTGCTGGGCACGGTAAGGCACTCGGAGTCGCGGCGGCTGCTGATCGTCGCCTGCCAGCGCGTCGAGGACGAGCACGCGTTCTGGAACGGCATCGAGTACGACCCGGCCGGGTCCTTCGGTGCCTGGGACGGCTTCGCGCTCGTCGAGTCGGAGGTGCTGGGCACGGCCGGCGACCCGGTACGGGCGGACGCGGTGCGCCGGCTGGTGGACGGCGTGCGGGAGCGGGGTCCGCTGCCGTACCGGCCGGAGCAGGCGCAGGAGTTCGCCGAGCGGGTCGGGGTCGGCGCGGTGACGGGTGCGCTGCTGTCTCTCGGCGTGCCCGGAGTCGGCGAGTACGGCAGGGACGGCCTGCTGGCGGCCGAGTATCTCGTGCCGCTGGGTGCCAAGAGCGCTCAGGCGCAGACGGGACGGGCAGTCTTGAGCGCGCTGACTCCTGCCGAACGGCAGGTGTTCACCGGCCTGTTGCTGCCGGTCGAGCCCGCGCGGGTGGACGAGCTGTGGACGAAGGGCTTCGATCTGGAGCCGCTCACGGAGGCCTGGCTGGCGGCGCGCGGCAAGCGGCGCACCGCGCCCGCCTGGCTGATCACCCGCGTGGTCGCGGAGATCGGACCGGGCACAATCCTCGACTCGGTACTCAACCCGGAGACGCAGAGCCAGCTCACCGGCCGCACGGAACAGCACTCCGACGGCGGCGGGATGATTCCGGCGGAGCCGCAGAAGATGTTCACCGGCTCCATGATGAGTTCGTACGTCACCGTGCTGCGCTGGCTGGCCTACCGGCTGCCGTACGGCGATCCGCTGCGCGAGATCCTGCCCCTCACGCTGCGGATGGTGCGCGAACGCATGGCCGATCCCGGGCTGCTGCTCGATCTCGGTGTCGACTGGGACATCGACGGGAACGCGACCTCGGCGAAGCTGCGGGAGACCTACGCACTGCCGCTGAAGCGCGAAGGCGCCGACAAGGACGGGGTGGTCGAGCTCTCGGACGCGTTGGTGCTCGCGCCGATGCGGTACCGGGCGGAGTGGGACTCGGTGTGGGTGCGGCCCGCGGCTCTGCTGGGCGAGGGCGGGGGGCCCGACCATCCCGCGCTCAAGCTGCTGGCGGGGATCACCCGGGAGACGCCCGGGCTGACGTCGTTGCGTGCGGTGCTGAGCGATGAGTTCACGGCACTGGTGGCGGCCGACGGACCGGCGGGTGCTCCGCAGTGTCCATCGCGCAGCGCCCCGGAGTTGGTGGGGCAGGCTGCTGAGCGGTACGGGCTGTCGGAGGATGCGGCCGCGCTGTATCTGATGCTGCTGGCGCTGCCCGATCCGACCGACCGGAACCAGGCGGAATGGACCGGCTGGAAGACCGCCCGGCTGAAGGCGGCACGGGCGGAACTGGCCGCCACCGACCTGGTGGTGGAGGCCAAGCGCGCCCGCGCGGGGCGTTCGCTGTTCCTGCCCGGCGGCTGGCTGGAGCAGAGAACACCGCGGCTGCCCGCGGAGAGCTGGAAGGCGGCGCTCCTGCCGTGGGATCTGTACGGCTTCGTGGTGCCGGACCGTCCGGTGGCGCTGCTGTTCGCGGCGGCGTGGCAGCGGGTCGTGGACGGCGATGCGCCGGGGTTCGAGGAGTTCAAGGGCCGTAGCGGCAGGGGAGGTTCGCGATGAGCGAGAACACCGTGGATGTGGGGCGGGCACGGCAGGTGGAGCTGCCCGAGGACCGGTACGGCGAGGAGCTGGCCTTCCTCGCCGCGTACGACGCCGGGCCGAGGCCGCCCGGGTGGCGGATGACACCGCGCGCCGCCGTGCTCTTCGTCTGCGGTTCGGACGGCGAAGCGCTCCGGTCGGCCGACGGTCAACAGCTCGGCGTCTCACGGAAGTTCGTGGGCGACCGCGCCCTGGTCGAGCGGTGCGTGGTGACACTGGCGGGCGAGCGCGGGCTGCTGCTCGTCGGCAAGCCCGGCACGGCCAAGTCGATGCTGTCCGAGCTGCTGGCCGCCGCGGTGTGCGGCACCAGCACGCTCACCGTGCAGGGCACCGCGGGCACCACCGAGGACCAGCTGCGGTACGGCTGGAACTACGCGATGCTGCTGGCCAAGGGCCCGAGCCGGGAAGCCCTGGTGCCCTCGCCGGTCCTCACCGCGATGACCCGCGGCGCGGTCGCCCGGGTCGAGGAGGTCACCCGCTGTCTGCCCGAGGTACAGGACGCGCTGGTCTCGCTGCTCTCCGAGCGCCGGATGTCCGTGCCCGAACTGGCCGGCGGCGACGGAGCGGACGGGACCGTGCACGCCGTGCCGGGCTTCACCCTCATCGCCACGGCCAACCTCCGCGACAAGGGCGTCTCCGAGATGTCCGCGGCGCTGAAGAGACGGTTCAACTTCGAGGAGGTCGGACCGATCGGCGACCTCGACGCCGAGACGGCGCTGGTGCGCGGGCAGGCCACGGCGGCGCTGGCGCGTACCGGCGCGGCCTTCGGGGTGGACGAGGCGGTGCTCGAGGCGCTGGTGACCGCGTTCCGGGACCTGCGGACCGGGCGCAGCACCGAGGGCTGGGAGGTGGAGCGTCCTTCGACGGTCATGTCGACGGCGGAGGCGGTGCACGTGGCCACCTCGATGGGTCTTGGCGCGGCGTATCTGAGCGACGGGCGTGATGTCGTACGCACCCTGCCCGGGCATCTGCTCGGCACGGTCCGCAAGGACGATCCGGCAGACCACGCACGGCTGTTGGGGTACTGGGACGGTCCGGTGCGGCGACGGGCGGAGGGCGGGGCGCCGCTGTGGCGCACCCTGTGGGAGCTGCGCGATGAGCTCTCCTGAGCCGGACCCCACCGGTGCGCTGGCTGCGCTCGCGGGGTGCCGCGACCCGTATCTGATCGGGGTGCGGCACCACTCCCCAGCGCTGGCGGCGGCCGTTCCCGCGTTGCTGGACGAAGCGGCGCCGGAGGTGCTGTTCGTCGAGTTGCCGGAGGAGTTCGCGCCGTGGCTGGAGCACCTCGCCGACCCGGCGACGGTGCCGCCGGTCGCTCTGGCGGGCAGCGGGGCCGGGCTGGTGTTCCTGCCCTTCGCGGAGTTCTCGCCCGAGCTTGCGGCGATCCGCTGGGCGCGGGAAGCGGGCGTGGAGGTGGTGCCGTTCGATCTGCCGCTGGGCGCGCGCTCGCAGGGGGACGCCGATCCGGTGGACCCCGGTCCGGGGGCGGGGTCGATCGCGGCCGCGCGGCGGGCCAGGGCCGGGGGGCGGCCCGGTGACGATCTGTGGGACCGGCTGGTGGAGGCGACCGCTCCCGGTTCGGGCGCACAGGCGCTGCGGCGTGCCGCGCTGATGGTCGGCTGGGCGCTGCGTCGGGACGCGGGCGCGGTGGACCCGTACGACCTGCGGCGCGAGGCGAACATGCGGCGGCGTCTTGCGGAGCACCCGGGGCGGCGGGCGGCGGCGGTCATCGGGGCGTTCCACGCGCCCGCGCTGACGGCCGCGCTCACGGCCGACGGCGGCCTGCCCGAGCCGCCGCCGACGGACCGCGCCGAGGTGGTGACGTCCCTGGTGCCGTACTCGTACACGCTGCTCGACGAGCGGTCCGGATATCCGGCCGGGATCCGCGACCCGGAGTGGCAGCGCGGCGTCTTCCACGCCGCGGGCGATCCGGCGCGGCTGGACGAGCTGCTGACCTCCACCGCCGTACGGATCTGCGCGACCGTACGGGACGCCGGTCACCCCAGCGGGCCTGCCGACGCCCGTGAAGTGGTGCGGGTCGCCAGAGACCTGGCGTCGCTGCGCGGCCTTCCCGCCGCCGGGCGGGGCGAGCTGGCGGAGGCGGCGCAGACCGTGCTCACCCAGGGACGTCTGCTGGGGCGGGGCCGGGTCGTGGCCGCCGCGATGGAGCAGGTGCTGGTCGGCAGACGGCAGGGCAGGCTGGCACCGGGCACGCCGCGTTCGGGGCTGGGGCCGGCGGTGGAAACGCTGCTCGGCGAGCTGAAACTGCCCGGTCCTGACGCGCCCGGGCAGCGCGATCTGCGCCTGGACATGCTCCGTTCCGAGCTCGACCGGCGGCGCGAGATCTGTCTGCGGCGGCTCGCGGTCTGCCGCGTTCCGTACGGGGACGAGTCCGCTGTCGCCGGCACGGGCGACGCGGCCGCGCTGACCACGCGGTGGGCCGTGGCCTGGTCCCCGTCGACGGCCGCGATGCTCGATGTGGCGAGCGTGCACGGGGTCACGCTGGAGCAGTCCGCGGCCGGGATGCTGCGGCAGCGGCGCGCCGAGGAGCGGCGGCAGGGCGGGCCGACTGCCGCTCAGGCGCTCGACGGTCTTGCGGAGGCCGCGCGGTGCGCCCTTCCCGGCCTCGCCTCGGAACGGCTGACCGAGACTGCCGAGCTGCTCCCGGCCACCGGTAGCCTGCCCGAACTGCTCGCCGGGATGGCCCTGTTGGACCGGATCAGATCCGGGCATGTGCCGGGGCTCGACGCCAGGTGGGAGCGGGGCGCGGTCGACGCGGCCTACGAGGAGTTGGCCGCGGCAGGGGTGCGCGCGCTCGACGGCCTTGCGGGCTCCACCGAACCGGACGACGCCCGCGCTCTGGTCGCGCTCGCCGGGCGCGCCGCCGAGGTGGGCGGGGTCCTGCGCCTCGCGGACGCGCTGACCCGGCTGGAGGCGGAGGCGACGCCGCTGATACGGGGTGCGGCGGGCGCGGCGCGGGTGCTGCTGGGGCAGCGGGACCCGGGCGATTTCGGTGCCCGTCTGGCCTCACGGGCGGACGGCGCGACATCGGCGGAGCTGCGCGCGGGACTGACCGAGTTCCTGCGCGGCACCCTGCTGGCGGCGAGTCCGCTGCTGGAAACGGGCCGCGCGCTGGACCCGCTGCTGGAACGGGTGGAGTCGCTGCCGGACCGGGCGTTCCTGGACCGGCTCCCCGCGCTGCGGGCGGGCTTCGACACCCTGTCTCCGGCGGCCAGATCCCGCCTCCTGTCGGTGGTGGAGGACCGCACGGGCACGGCGGCGGGCACGCTCTCGGGCCCGGTGACCGACCCGGCGGTGCTGGCGCTCCTTGCGTCGGCGGACCTGGCGGGCCGCGAGGCCCTGGCGGTACGGGGGCTGGCGGTACGGGGGCTGGCGGTACGGGAGTTGGTGCGGGCGGGGTCGGGCACCCCGGATCGCCCGGCCGAGGAGGCGAACCCCGCGGTCGGCGCGCCCGCACCCGCACCCGCGCCCACGCCCGCACCCGCGCCCACGCCCACGCCCACGCCGACGCCCGCGTCCACGTCCACGTCCCCATTCGCGTCCACATCCGGGACGGGGACCGGGGCCGACGGGCTCACTCCCGGTGAGCGATGGCGGCTTCTCCTGGGACGGGGACGGGAGTTGTCCGGGCCCGGGGCGCGTATTGCCGCCGCGCTCGACGAGTTGTACGGAAGCGGCCGCGGCGAGGGCTCCCGGGGCGAGGACGGGAATGACGGCTTCGGTTCCGGCGGCGGGAGCGAGGCCCCCTATCCCGATGTGCGTGCCTGGTCGGACGAGCTCGCCGCGCTCTTCGGTCCCGGGGTGCGCGAGGAGGTGCTCGCCGCGGCCGCCGACGCGGGCCGGCTCGACGCCGCGCTGGAGCTGGACCCCGCCGCCGCCCGCCCCTCCGTCGAGCTGCTGCGCACCGTCCTGTCCTACGCGGGCGGTCTGCCCGAGCAGCAGCTCGCCCGCCTCAGACCTCTGGTGGCCCGGCTGGTGCGCGAGTTGACCGAGGCCCTCGCCAACCGGCTGCGTCCCGCCCTCACCGGGCTCGCCCATCCACGTCCCACCCGTCGCCCCGGCGGCCCGCTGGACCTCCCCCGTACCCTGCGGGCAAATCTGGCGACGGCCCGCCGGGACGCGGTCACCGGCGCGGTGACGGTCCTGCCGGAACGGCCCGTCTTCCGTACCCGGGCCCGCAGATCGACGGACTGGCGGCTGGTGCTCGTCGTCGACGTCTCGGGCTCGATGGAGGCCTCGACGATCTGGTCCGCGCTCACCGCGTCCGTGCTGGCCGGAGTCCCCGCCCTGAGCACGCACTTCGTCGCCTTCTCCACCGAGGTGCTCGACCTCACCGACCATGTGGACGACCCGCTGAGCCTGTTGCTGGAGGTCCGAGTCGGCGGCGGCACAAGCATCGCCCGCGGACTGCGGCACGCCCGCGAGCTGGTGACCGTGCCGTCCCGCACCCTGGTCGTCCTGGTCAGCGACTTCGAGGAGGGCGGTCCGATCGGCCCGCTCCTTTCGGAGGTACGGACACTGATCGACGCCGGCTGCCATGTCCTGGGCTGCGCCTCGCTGGACGACAAGGGCCTACCGCGCTACTCGGCGGGCGTGGCGGGCCGGTTGGTGGCGGCGGGCATGCCGGTCGCGGCACTCAGCCCTCTGGAGCTGGCCCGTTGGGTCGGCGAACGCGTAGGAGGTACGCACCGGTGACGACGAACCCTTCCCCGGGACTGCCCCCGGTGGCCGCCGAGGTGGCGGCCGGGGCGCTCGACCTGCTCCCGGCGAGGCTGCGCAAGCGCGTGGACGGCGCGTTGGCGAAGGCGGCGGCGTGGCCGGTGGAGGCCACGCCCGACGGCGTTCGCGTCAGGGTGGACGACGACACGGCGGTGACGCTGAAGGTCACGGACGGCATCGTGGCGCACGCGGCCGACGCGGCGTGCGACTGCCTGCTGGCCCCGGCGTGCCTGCACCGCGCGGCGGTCCTGTCCCTGACACCGCTCGCGGAAACTGCGCCGCTCACGGAGGACGCGCTGCCCGGGCAGGAGGCGGCGCCCGCGGAGGACGCGGCTGCCTCGGCGGACGCGCCACCCGGGCAGGAGCCAGCACCGGCTGTGCACGCCGCGACCGCACGGGCCCAGGCTCCCTCGGAGCACGCCGCGACCGCACAGGCCCAGACTCTCTCGGAGCACGCCGAGGGCACAGGCGCAGGCACAGGCGCGGGCTCGGGCACAGTCCGCATGCCCAACGCCCGGACCACCGTCGCCGGGACGCCCCCGGCCGCACACCTCACCCCCGCCCAGACCACCGCCCTGCGTGCCCTCCACTCCGCCACAACGGCCGTTCTGGTGAGCGGAGTTACCGGTGGGGGTGCCGTACAGCGTGCCGAGTTGCTCCATGCCGCCCACTCCGCGCGCCTCGCCGGGCTGCATCTGCCGTCCGCCGCCGCGGTCCGCATCGCGCGGCGGCTGGGCGAGGCGCGTTCCGAGGATCCGGCGTTCCGGCTGTCCGAGCTGTCGGCCGAACTGGCTGGGCTGCTCGATCTCGTACGGCGGCCGGCCGACGCTGTCACACCCGCGCGCCGCGCCTACGAACCGGCCAAGCCCCTGCGCCTGTACGGCCTGTTCACCGAGCCGGTCGTCACAGCCTCCGGCTATGCGGGGGCGACCACCTACGCCGTTGCGCCCGACGGCACCCTCCGCACCGTCTCGGACGTCGCGCCCGGCGGGCCCGAGCGGGCGGCTCAGGCGGCGGGTTCGCCGGTGCCCGGCGGATGTGCGCTGCCGCTGCGCGAGTGGGGCGACGGCGGCGGAGTGATCCTCACCAACCCGACGGTGTCCCCGGACGGCCGGATCGGCGGGGGCTCGCGCGTCCGCTCCGTACGGGCGACCGGAGCCCAGTGGCATGAGCCACCGCTCGACGCACTCTGGCAGCAGCCGCCCGCGGCTCAGCTCGCGGCCGCCCTCGACCGGCTGGCCCAGCCCGCCGACACCCGCCCCGCGGGCAGCGACCTGCTCTTTCTGACCGGGACGATCAGTGACGGCGGCTTCGCCGTCACCGAAGGCCCGGCCCTGCGACTGCTCGCCCCGGACGAGCGGCCCGAGCTGCCGTACGCGGAGAATCTGCGGCTGCTCGGCGTGCGCCCCGGGCTCGCTCTGCGGCTGATCGCCCGGGCCGTTCCCGACCGCCCTGGCGGCGTCCATGCCCTCGCCGCCGCCTGGACCGGGCACGACGGCGAGACGGTCCGCGCGGACCTCGGCCTGCGTCGGCTGAACCGTTCCCACATACCGGCACAGACCGCCGCCGCGCCGGCACAGGCCGCCGCCATCCCGGCACGGGCCACCGCCACATCCGGACAGGCCCCTGCCCCGAGCGTCGGCGACCGGCCGCTTCCCGCCGCGCCGCCCGCTCTCCCCCTGGAGCTGGACCTGCTGCGCCGGGCCGTCGACCGTACGGTCGCCGGCGGCCGCGCGGTCACCGCCGCATCGGCCGACGGCGAACTCCCGCGCAGACTGCGCGCCGTGGGCCTGACCACGGGCGCGGAGTGCGCGCGCGCCCTCGCCGAGGCGGCCGCGGACCGCCGCCATGACGCGCTCGGGCGGCTGCTGCCCGCCGACCCGGACGCCTTCGCGGCGGCCTGGCTGGCGACGGCGGTCTACTCATCGGCGGCGGCCAGATCCCTGCTGCTGGCCGCCTGGTCTGCGCCGGGAACGAACCGATCAGCCCCTCCGCGCGTCTGACCAGGCGTGAAGCGACCAAGACTCACCTTGCGACTGCCGCAGCCGCGCCTGCCGAAGTTGCCCCGCACCCGGCGCGCCCAGCGGCGCCTCGCCCAGACGGTGATGCTCGCGTGCGTATTCGCGCTCGCGCCGGCGACCTGGATGCATGCCGTCGCCGACGGCCGGGTCCGCACGGTCGCCGAGGTGCCCGCGCGGGATGTCGCCGTCGTCTTCGGGGCCGGTCTGTGGAAGGGCCGCCCCACGCCCTACCTCGCGCACCGGCTGGACGCGGCGGCCGAGCTGTACCGGGCGGGCAAGGTCAAGGTCGTGCTGGTCACGGGTGACAACAGCCGCGTGGAGTACGACGAGCCGGACGCCATGCGCACGTACCTCACCGCCCGCGGTGTGCCGGACAAGCAGATCGTCAGCGACTACGCGGGGTTCGACACCTGGGACTCCTGCGTACGCGTCAAGAAGATCTTCGGGGTCGACCGCGCGGTCCTGGTGACCCAGGACTTCCACATCCGGCGCGCCGTCGCGCTCTGCCAGGCGGCCGGCGTCGAGTCGTACGGGGTCGGGGTTGCCGAGCCCCATGACGCGACCTGGTACTACGGCGGGACGCGGGAGCTGTTCGCGGCGGGCAAGGCGGCACTGGACGCCGCGTTCGCCCCGGATCCGCGGTTCCTCGGGGCGAAGGAGCCCGGCGTGCAGGAAGCGCTGGCCGCGGCGGCAAGGTGACACGCGTCGGCGGCTCGCGGCCACAGACTCGCTTCGCGATCCGCCGCGCGCGACAGTGAGCTGTATGGAAAAAGACGTAGCAACCCTGCTCAGCCTGCACGCCGAATCGCTCGCGCTCTTCACCGACCGCGTCCACTCCGTGCGGGCCGATCAGTGGGACGACCCGACGCCCTGCACCGAGTGGTCCGTACGCGATCTCGTCAACCATCTCACCGCGGAACAGCTGTGGGTGCCGGACCTGATGACCGACGGGTTGAGCACGGAAGAGGTGGGCGACGCATACGAGGGCGATGTGCTCGGCGACAACCCGCGGGCCGCCTGGGACGCCGCCGCGCGCGCCGCCCGCAGGGCCTTCGCGGCGCCCGGCGCTCTGGAGCAGACAGTGCAGCTCTCGTACGGCGAGACCCCGGCCGTCGCCTACTGCGCACAGATGATCACGGACGCGGTCGTGCACGGCTGGGACCTGTCCCGGGCGATCGGCGCGCCCGAGCGGCTGCCGGACGCGCTGGTCGGCTTTGCGCTCGAGGAGGTCACGCCATACGCGGCGGAGCTGTCGAAGTCCGGGATGTTCGCGGCGCCCATTGAGCCGCCGCCGGGGGACAGCCACCAGGCGAGGCTGCTGGCCCTGCTCGGCCGCCGCGCCTGACGCGACCTCGCGGGACGCCGCCTCACGGGGCGGCGGGGCGCGGGCGGAGGTGGGCGTACCCGGACCGTAATCCGGAACGCCCCAACGCGTAACACGGGCGTTTCAACCTGGCTGTATGCCCGACGTCGCAAGCGCCACCCCCACCGCTCCGGCCGCCACCCCGACCCACTGTCCCTACTGCGCCCTGCAGTGCGGCATGAGCCTGCGCGGGGGCGCCGAGGCGGTCGAGGTCGTGGAGCGCCCGGACTTTCCCGTGAACCGGGGCGCGCTGTGCGGCAAGGGCCGTACCGCGCCCGCAGTGCTCTCCTCCCGGGTGCGCCTGACCGAGCCCCTGGTTCGTCGCCACGCCACAGGCAGGCTCGAGCCGGCCACCTGGGAGGAGGCCCTGGAGACGGTCGCGGCCGGGCTGCGGCGTACGAGGACTGTGTACGGTCCCGACGCTGTCGGCGTCTTCGGGGGCGGGGGGCTCACCAATGAGAAGGCGTACGCGCTCGGGAAGTTCGCGCGGGTCGTTCTCGGCACCTCGCAGATCGACTACAACGGACGTTTTTGCATGTCGTCGGCGGCGGCCGCGCATCAGCGGGCGTTCGGCCTCGACCGCGGGCTGCCGTTCCCGCTGGAGGACATTCCGCGCAGCGGGTGCGTGATCCTCGTCGGGTCGAACCTCGCCGAGACGATGCCGCCCGCGCTGCGCTATCTGACCGAGCTGCGGGAGAACGGCGGCAAGCTGATCGTCGTCGACCCGCGGCGCACGCGGACCGCGGAACAGGCCGATCTGCATCTTGCGCCCCGGCCGGGGACGGACCTGGCGCTCGCGCTGGGACTGTTGCATGAGGTGGTGGCACAGGGGCGTACGGACGAGGCGTTCATCCAGGACCGCACGAGCGGCTGGGAGGAGGCCAGGGCGGCGGTGATGGCGCACTGGCCGGAGCAGGTCGAACGCCTCACCGGCGTCGGCGTGCCCCAACTGCGCGAGGCGGTACGGCTGTTCTGCGACGCGGACTCGGGGATGGTGCTCACGGCGCGCGGACCCGAGCAGCAGTCCAAGGGCACGGACACGGTGAGCGCGTGGATCAACCTGTGTCTGGCGACGGGGCGGGCGGGCCGTCCGCTGTCCGGCTACGGCTGCCTGACCGGCCAGGGCAACGGGCAGGGCGGCCGCGAACACGGCCAGAAGGCGGACCAGTTGCCGGGCTACCGCAAACTGGACGACCCGGCGGCGCGGGCGCATGTCGCCCGGGTGTGGGGTGTGGAGCCCGAGACCCTGCCGGGCCCGGGCCGCAGCGCGTACGAACTGCTCGACGCACTGGGCGGCGACATCCGGTCCCTGCTGCTGATGGGCTCGAACCCGGTGGTCTCCGCACCACGCGCCGGGCATGTGGAGGAGCGGCTGCGTTCGCTGGACTTCCTGGCGGTGGCGGACGTGGTCCTCTCGGAGACGGCGGCGCTGGCGGACGTGGTGCTGCCGGTCACCCAGTGGGCGGAGGAGACAGGCACGATGACCAACCTGGAGGGCCGGGTCCTGCTCCGCAGGCGTGCGCTGTCGCCACCGCCGGGAGTACGCAGCGACCTGGAGGTCCTGGGCGGCCTTGCGAGCCTGCTGGGCCACGAGAAGGGTTTCCCGTCGGACCCGGAGGAGGTCTTCGACGAACTCCGCCGGGCGTCGGCGGGAGGCCCGGCGGACTACTCGGGCATCACGTACGGGCGGATCGCGGCGGAGGACGGGGTGTTCTGGCCCTGCCCGGAGACCACGGCGGCCGAGCCTGACGGCCCCGGGCGCGCGGCCCACCCCGGGACGCCCCGGCTCTTTCTCGAGCGGTTTGCCACGCCCGACGGGCGTGCCCGGTTCATCGCCGTCGCGCATCGGGCCGCCGCCGAGGAGACCGACGAGGCCTATCCCGTGCTGCTGACCACCGGGCGGGTCGTCTCGCACTATCAGTCCGGGGCGCAGACCCGGCGCGTCGACGAGCTCAATGCCGCCGCGCCGGGGCCGTTCGTCGAGTTGCATCCGATGCTCGCCGAGCGGCTCGGGGCCGTCGAGGGTGAACCCCTCGCCGTCGTGTCGCGGCGGGGCCGGGCTGTCGGGCCCGCGCGGATCACTGCCGGGATACGGCCGGACACCGTATTCATGCCGTTCCACTGGCCGGGCGAGGGCCGGGTCAACTCGGTGACGAATCCCGCGCTCGACCCGACCTCGCGGATGCCCGAGTTCAAGGTGTGCGCGGTCCGCGTGGAGCGCGTGAACCAGCAGCTCTAGCCGCAGCCCAGCCGCGGTTCGGCCGGTTCAGCCGCGCCAGTCGCCGCTGCGGATCCGCGCGCCCTTCGCCCGCAGCTCACGGGCCACGACCGGCGCGGCGACGTACACCCACGCCCGTATCGCCGTGCCGTCCGGGCGCACGACCTCGCGCGCCACCCGTTCGTACAGATTGCGCGGGTGACCCGGCGCGAGGTACTCCTCCAGCCGGTCGAGTACGGCCAGCAGCTCGCCGTACTCCCCCGGCGCCGCCGTCACCACCTCACCGACGACCGTGCCGCCGCCGGGTTCGAGAAGGGCGTACGGATAGCCCGGCCCCTCGTACAGCACCGCGTCCTCGAGCACCGCGGGCGCCTCCGCCGCCGTGCGGCCGTGCAGGAACAGGTCGTGGTTGCACTCGCCGGGGCGCAGCGTGCCGTAGACGAAGAACGGCAGCGCTTCCCGAGGCCCGCACCCGCTCACGGCGCGACGGTCTCCGCGCCGATCCACGCCAGATACGCCGCGCTGCCTCCCACCACGGGCGTCACGATGATCTCCGGGGTCTCGTAGTTGTGCCCCGCGATCAGCTGCGCTTCGAGCGCCGGATAGCACGCCTCTGTCGTCTTGAAGAGAACCTGCCACTCCTCCGCCGTCTCGATCGCGTTCTTCCAGCGGTAGACGGACGTGACGGGGGCGGAGATCTGCGCGCACGCGGCCAGCCTCGCCTCCACCGCACCGCGCGCGAGCTGCTGCGCCGTGTCGGCGTTGTCGGTCGTGGTGGATACGGTCAGTACGGTCAGCGCCTCGGCCACTGACAGGCTCCTTCTCGCCGTCGGGTTCCGGGGCGGGACCCGAGTCCAGCACCGGTCGGTCGGGCCACCGTACGCATGCTGTGGAACAACATGCCGCTGTCCGTGCTCCCGCCCGGCGGCTGCATGTCACCCGTCGCGCTCCGGAGGGAACGGGCCCCAGTCGCCATGACCGCCGGGCCGACGCGCCGTCACCCGTTCGGCGCGCCGGGGCCCCCATAGGTCACCTGATTCCCCATCACCCGTGATGACCTGCGACGACGCCTCACGTCCAGCGCGACACACCGGGCCAAGCCGGGAAATCTGATTGACCATCAGCAGGCTTGGTCGTGGGCTGCGCCGTACCAAGGGAGAGGAGGACGACGCCCGTCGCAGCTCCGCACTTCCCCGGAGGACCACCATGCGCACCACCGCCCGCCTGCTCACCGGCACCGCGCTGGCGCTCGCCACCCTGGCGATCGGTGCCCACGGGGTCCACGCCGAGGATGTCGACTCGCTGGAGATCTTCCCCTCGACCGCCACGCCGGGCACCGTCATCATCGTGAACATCACGATCTGCGGCACGGGCGGCCGCGGCGTCGGTGACGCGCGTGCGCTGGGCGTCGAGGAGTTCAAGCTGGCACCGGGGACGCACAAGGAGGTCGTGGGCGGCCAGTTCAGGGTTCCCGACCACGCCCAGGCGGGGACCTACGCCATCGGCGTGAAGTGCAACAACGGCCGGCATGCCTCCGGGGACCTGGTCGTACGGCACCACAGCCAGCAGCCCAGTGGCCATGTGAACACCGGCGTCGGCGGCAGCGTGGGCCCCGACACCACCAAGATCGCGGCGGGTGTGGCTGTGCTGGCCACGGCCGCCGTCGGCGGGACGCTGCTCCTGCGCCGTCGGGCGAGCGGCGCGCAGGACAGGTGAGGGGCCGGTTGCCACCGCCCCTCGTACCGCCGTGTCCCCGCTCCCGTCAGGTCTTCGCGACCTGCCGGGAGCGGGCGAGATTCCGGAGGACCGATGAGCGCCAGGGGCAAGGGCTGGGGCATAGCCGTCGCCGTCTGCGCCGGCCTCTGGCTGGTTCACAGCGGCTCCGAGAATGTGACCCCACCCGTTCCGTCCGCCGCCGAAGCGTTCGCGGCCGGCCCCAGGATCCACACCGACGCGGCCGCCGACCCTCTGCCGCCGTCCGCGCCGGTACGGCTGCGCATACCCGAGATCGAGGTCGACGCCCCGGTCGCACGACTGGGCCTCCGCGAGGACGGCAGCCTGGAGGTGCCGCCGGCCGGCGACCGCAACCTTGTGGGCTGGTACCGCGACGGCACTGCCCCGGGGGCGAAGGGCACGGCGATCGTCGCCGGACACGTCGACAACGCGAAGGGTCCTTCCGTCTTCTACAGCCTGGGCGCGCTGAAGAAGGGGCACCGGATCGAGGTGTCCCGCAAGGACGGCCGCACGGCGGTGTTCACGATCGACGCCATCGAGGTGTACGAGGCCGACGACTTCCCGGACGAGAAGGTGTACGGGTCCAGGGACCGCGCCGAACTGCGGGTGATCACCTGCGGGGGCGGATTCACGAAGAAGACCGGCTACCGGGGCAATGTGGTGGCGTACGCGCATCTCATCGGGGTACGGCCCGCGCCGGTGTGAGCTACGCCGTCCACTGGTCGAAGGCGAGCTTCGCGACCAGCGAGAACACCACGACGAGCAGCACCCCGCGGACGAATTCGCTTCCCTTCCTGAGCGCCATCCGTGCCCCGAACATCCCGCCCGCCAGGTTGAACAACGCCATCAGACCGGCCAGTTGCCACATCACCGTGCCCTGATAGGCGAACATCGCCAGCGCCCCGCCGTTGGTGCAGACGTTGACGATCTTGGCAGTGGCGGACGCGGTCACCAGGTCGAGATGGAGTACGGCGGTGAGCGCGAGCACCAGGAAGGTGCCGGTGCCGGGCCCGAACAGCCCGTCGTAGAAGCCGATCCCGCCGCCCACGAGCACGATCGCGACCACCGTCCTGGCCCGGCCGACGGTGTGCCGGTCCGCGTCCGTCGCGGTGCCGAACGCCGGGCGCAGCATCACAAAGGCGGCGACGCCGAGCAGCACCACCATGATGACGGGCCGCAGTACGTCGCTGCTGATCCCGGCCGCGAAGAACGCGCCGCCCATCGAACCCGCGAGCGCGGCGAGCCCGATCCGTACCGCCGTCTCCACCTGCACCGGCGCCTTGCGCACATAGGTGATAGCCGCTCCCGAGGTGCCGACGATGGCGACGGCCTTGTTCGTACCGAGGATCTGCGCGGCCTGGACCTGCGGCAGGCCGAGCAGCATCGCCGGCAGAAGCAGCAGCCCGCCGCCACCGACCACCGCGTCGATCCAGCCGGCCGCCGCGGCGGCGAGGCAGAGGAGGACGAGCGTGGTCAGCGATATGTCGGGCATGCTCGCGACCCTACGAAGGTGATGGGTGTGGCGTCCATCAGTCCCGGAAGAGTTGAGCGACGTCTGAGCCTGCGGCGGCGGGCCCGGTCGCGACGGGCAACCTGGTGCCGATGACGACGGTGGCGTACAGCTCATCGGACGCAGCCACGCGCGGGACCAGTCCGCCGCGGGCGACGGTCTCCACGGCCCGCGGCGCCTGGCGCTCGCTCGTCTCGAAGAGCAGACAGCCGCCCGGAGCCAGCCACCGCGCGGCCTCGGCGGTCACCCGGCGCAGCACGTCGAGCCCGTCCGCGCCGCCGTCGAGCGCCACCAGAGCCTCGTGCACGCGGGCCTCCGCGGGCAGCAGTTCGATCTCCTCGGTCGGCACGTACGGGACGTTGGCCAGGAGGACGTCGACGCGGCCGCGCAGGCCGGCGGGCAACGGATCGTAGAGATCGCCCTCGTACACCCGCCCACCGGCGGCGGCGACATTGCGCCGGGCACAGCGCACCGCTGCGGGGTCGATGTCGGAGGCATGCAGCTCTCCCCCGTCCAGCACTGCGACGAGCGCCGCGCCCAACGCGCCCGAGCCGCAGCACAGATCGACCACGACGGCCCCCGGCCCGGCGAGGGCGGCGGCCTGACCGACAAGGAACTCGGTACGGCGGCGAGGTACGAAGACGCCCGGGTCCACGGCCACCCGCAGACCGCAGAACTCGGCCCAGCCGAGGACGTGTTCGAGGGGCTGCCCGGCGATGCGCCGGTCCACCATGGCCGCGAGGTCGTCCGGGGTCCGTGCCGTGGAGATGAGCAACTGCGCCTCGTCCTCGGCGAAAACACAGCCGGCGGCGCGCAGCCTGGTGACGATGGCGGGCTGAGAAAGGGACGACGGAGAAGGAGAAACTGACACGAGAGCCTTTCGGGACACCGAAGGGCGCTCTCCCGGTCAGCTAGCTCGGGTGAGCCGCAGAGCCGTGAGATGAGAGCACCCAGCCTGCTACAGCGGTAATGGGTCTCACCTCCTGGAACGTGTGCTGCTGGAGACGGCAACATTACCCGACGGGGCCGACGACGGGCACCCGAGGACCCTCGGCTCAGGTCCTCGGCACGGAGCCTCGGGCTCAGGTCCTCGGCACGGAGCCTCGGGCTCAGGACCGCGGGCTCAGGACCGCGCGTCCAAGTAGCGCAGCACCGCCAGGACGCGGCGGTGGCCCGGCTCCCCCGGCACGAGGCCGAGCTTGGCGAAGATGTTCGCGATGTGCTTCTCCACCGCCCGCTCCGAGACCACGAAGCTCTCGGCGATCGACTGGTTCGTACGGCCCTCGGCCATCAGTCCGAGCACCTCGCGCTCCCTCGGGGTCAGCGCGTCGAGTGCCGAGGCCCTGCGGGTGGCGCCGAAGAGCCGGGCGACCACCTCGGGGTCCAGCGCGGTGCCTCCCGATGCGACCCGTTCCAGTGCCGCCACGAACTCGCCGATGTCCACGACCCGTTCCTTCAGCAGATAGCCCACCCCCGCGCCGCCGTCGCCGAGCAGCTGGGTCGCGTACCGCGTCTCCACGTACTGGGAGAAGATCAGCACTCCGATGCCGGGCCACGAGGAGCGGATCTCGACGGCCGCGCGCAGGCCCTCGTCCGTGTGGCCCGGGGGCAGCCGGATGTCGATCACGGCCGCGTCCGGCTGGTGTTCGGCGACCGCCGCGAGCAGGGACGCCGCGTCGCCGACCGCCGCCGCCACCTCCACGCCGCGCAGGGCGAGAAGCTGGACCAGGCCGTCGCGCAGCAGCGCGGAGTCCTCGGCGATGACCACGCGCATGGGATGAGTCCTCGGTAGGTTTCAGCGGCAGGGAAGCAGGACGGTCACCACCGTAGGGCCTCCCGCCGGGCTGTCGCAGGTCAGTACCCCGTCGACGGTTCGGATCCGGGCCAGCAGCCCGGTCAGTCCGCTGCCCGCCCCGATCGCCGCCCCGCCGCGGCCGTTGTCCCGTACGGACAGGCGCAGTTCGCCGTTCCCGCACGACACGTCGACGGTGGCTCGCGTGGCGTGCGCGTGCTTGACGACGTTCGCGAGGAGCTCGGCAGCACAGAAGTAGGCGATGGACTCCAGGGCGGGCGAGGGACGTTCGCGCATGTCCGCCGTCAGCGACACCGGCAGCGGCACGTCCGCCGTGAGTGTCTCCAGCGCCGTGTCCAAACCCTGGTCGAGTACGGGCGGATGGATACCGCGCACCAGATGGCGCAGGTCGGCCACCGCCTGGGTGGCGTTCGTACGGGCCGTCTCGACCACGGCGAGCACCCGCTCCCGGTCCGCGTCCGCCGCGATCAGTTCGCCGATCATCGTCAGGTGCATGCCGAGTCCGACGAGCCGGACCTGTGTGCCGTCGTGCAGATCCCGCTCGATGCGGCGCAGGGTCGCCGCCGCGTCCTCGACGGCCAGCGCCCTGGTCTCCTCCAGCGTGCGGATCCGGCGTTCCGCCGGGTCCCGGCCGAGCAGCGTGGACAGCAGCAGCCGGTGCGGTACGAGGGCGTGACGCAGCAGCCAGGGGGCTATGTAGAGCAGCAGCGCGCCGGCCGCCACGACGACCGGCCAGCGCGGCCAGGAGTCCATCTGGACGCCCCAGAACTCGAGCGTCACATGCCGTACGGAGCCGTCCGGCTCGCGCACCGTCGTATAGTTCCAGCGCTTGAGGAGGGGGTGCAGGACGAACAGCGCCCCGTACACATAGGCGACGACGGCCGCGGCGAAGGGCAGGAGTGCGGTCAGCGGGGCCGCCGACGCGCAGCCCACCGCCCGCCAGCCGGCCCGGTCCCCCAGCACCGCCCGCCGCCAGCCGAAGGCCCCGGGTTCCTCGCGCCGCACCGGCGGCTCGATGTCGAGGCCGAGCAGGGCGCGGGCGAGGGCCCGCTGGAGCCCGCCGGCGGCCAGCGCCCCGCGCACGGTCAGAGCGATCAGCCACGGACCGGCCGCCGTCACCGAGAGCACGCCGCCCACCAGCAGCCCGCCCAGCACCAGCGGCATGTTCACCAGGGCGAGCGGCAGGGCGAGGACGGCGTATCCGGCGGTGCGCAGTCGGCGCATGGGGCGAGACGGTATGAGGCGGGGCTGCATGGCGCCAACCTAGAGCTGGTGGATCACGGGTACGGAAAGGACTCCACACATCGCGGCGACTGCCGCAGCGATCCCAGCGGTCCTCGGCAGCCCCCTGCGGTCCCTGCCGAGGAAGCCCGTGACCAGCCGGGCCTGCAGCTTCGTGAATCCCTTGACGACCCACGGCGTGAGGAGCAGGAAGGGCACGCCGCCGCCGATGGCGTGCACGGCCCAGGCGCCGGCCAGGGTGGGGCCTCCCCAGGACTGGGTGGGGTCGTTGTCGGGACGCAGCGGGAAGCCGAGGTTGACCGCCACCACGGTCCAGCAGTAGAAGGTGACGGTCAGCGCGGCAACGTTGACCGGCAGGCTGACCAGCGCGTGCGCCAGCGCGAGCGGTCCGGTGTGTTCCGGCCCGTCGTCGTCCCCCCCCGAGCAGGCGCGCGGCGAGCCCGCGCTGTATGCGCCCGGCCGGGCCGCCCACGAGAGCGATAGGGACGCACAGGATGCCGACCGGGAGGGCGAGCGCGATGTATCCGACCCGCTTCCAGGTATACGCGGTGAAGGGGGCACGGAGGATCGCGCGGGTACGGTTCGCGACGAGCGGGGTCCGGTGTGTGGTGTCCATGCACCCCAGGCTTCCGCGGGGCGGGCCGCCGCTCGATCGTGCCAGTACGGAGCTGTGGGGTGGGGCAGACCGGACCCCAACCCTCACACCCTCTCGCCCGGCGCGCTGAGCTCAGCGTTCCCGGTGAGTAACAGCAAAGGACCTGCCGGGTAACACCGACGCCGCAGGCTGCTGACATGGCTTCGCAGACTGTGGTGATCGGCGGCGGGACGGCGGGCGCGCGACTTGCGCGGCAGCTCGTCACCGGCGGCATGTCCGTCACCGTCATCGGCGAGGAGCCGCACGCCCCCTATAACAGGGTGCTGCTCGCGGATGTTCTCGCCGGACGGTACGGGCCCGAGGTGATCGCCCTGCCCGAGGTGCCGGTGCGGTCCGGCGTGCGGGCGACCGCCATCGACCGGGACCGGCGCCTCGTGCACTGCGAGGACGGTACCTCGCTGGCGTACGACCGACTGGTGCTCGCGACCGGCTCGAACCCGGTGCTGCCACCGCTACGGGGGCTCGACGGCGGGCTGCCCGAGGGGGTGCACGCCTTCCGCACCATGGACGACTGCGCGGCCCTGTCCGCGGCCGTACGGCCCGGCATCGGCGCGGTCGTCGTCGGCGGCGGGCTGCTCGGCGTCTCCGCGGCACGGGCGCTCGCGGCACGCGGCGCCAAGGTGGTGCTCGCCCAGCAGGGTGAGCACCTCATGGAGCGCCAGCTGGACGTCGCCGCCTCCCAGTTGCTCCGCACCCACCTCGAAGAGCTGGGCGTCGAGGTGCACACCGAGTGCCGGGTTCGCGGACTGCGCGGACTGCGCGGCACGAGCGTGGAACTCGCCGACGGCTATGTCCTCGACGCCGAACTCGTCGTCATCGCCTGCGGCGTCCGCCCCCGGGTCGGTCTTGCGCGGGACGCCGGTCTCGATGTCCGCAGGGGCATCGTCGTCGACGACGAACTGCGCACCTCGGACCCGTACATCCACGCCATCGGCGACTGCGCCGAGCACGGCGGTCAGCTCTATGGACTTGCGGGCCCGGCCCTCGACCAGGCGGACGTCCTGGCGACCGTACTCGCGGGCGGCACCGCCGCATACACCGGCACCCGCGCCCTGACCCGGCTGACCCTGGCCGGCCAGGGCCCCTTCGACCTCGCCGCGTTCGGCGAGACGACCCCGCTCCCGGGGGACGACGTCGTCCGGCTCGCCGATGCCACCCGGGGCGCATACCGAAAGGTCGTCGTCCGCGGGGACCGGCTCGTCGGCGGGATTCTCCTCGGCGATCTCGGCACCGTCGGCGAACTGGCCCGTACCTGGGAGGGCGACGAGCCGCTCCCCTCCACCCCGTTGTTGCATCTGCTTGGAGGCTCCTGAGATGTCCACCCCCACGATCGTGGTCGTCGGCCACGGGATGGTCGGCCAGCGCTTCCTGGAGGCCCTCGCAGAACGCGGGGTTGCCGGGCGGGCGCGGATCGTCGTGCTGTGCGAGGAGCCCCGCCCCGCCTACGACCGGGTCCAGCTGACCTCCTACTTCAGCGGCCGCACGCCCGACGAACTCTCCCTCGTCGAGGACGACTTCTTCGAGCGCCACGGCATCGAGCTGCACATCGACGACCCGGCCGAGACCATCGACAGGCAGGCGCGCACGGTCACCTCACGCGCCGGACGGACCTTCACGTACGACACGCTCGTGCTGGCCACCGGCTCGTACCCCTTCGTGCCGCCCGTGCCCGGCAAGGACAGCGACGGCTGCTTCGTCTACCGCACCATCGAGGACCTTCTCGCGATCGAGGAGTACGCCAAGAACTGCACGACCGGCACCGTGGTGGGCGGCGGGCTGCTGGGTCTCGAGGCGGCCGGGGCCCTCAAGGGGCTGGGACTCGCCACACACATCGTCGAGTTCAATCCGCGGCTGATGTCCCTACAGGTGGACGAGGGCGGCGGCGCCGCGCTGCGCCGCACCGTCGAGAACATGGGCCTGGTCGTGCACACGGGCGTCGGCGGGAAGGAGATCATCGCGGGCGAGGACGGCGCGGTGACCGCGATGGCGCTGTCGGACGGCTCGTCCATCGACACCGACCTGGTCATCTTCTCGGCGGGTGTGCGGCCCAGGGACCAGCTCGCGCGCGACAGCGGGATCTCCGTCGGCGAGCGCGGCGGCATCACGGTCGACGAGCAGTGCCGTACGAGCGACCCTGCGGTGTACGCCATCGGCGAGTGCGCGCAGGCCGCCGACGGCCGGGTCTACGGACTGGTCGCGCCCGGATACGAGATGGCGGAGGTGGCCGCCGACGCCATCGCCGAAACGGCCGGCAACACGGGCGGCTTCACGGGCGCCGACACCTCCACCAAGCTCAAGCTGCTGGGCGTGGACGTGGCGTCCTTCGGTGACGCGCACGGGACCGCCGACGGCTGCCTGGACGTCGTGTACTCCGACTCCCGGTCCGGGGTCTACAAGAAGCTGGTCATCGGCCGCGAGGGCGAGCTCCTCGGCGGCGTACTGGTCGGCGACGCCGACTCCTACGGCATGCTGCGACCGTTCACCGGCTCCGTCCCGCCGCTCTCGCCCGAGCAGCTCGTGCTGCCCGCTGGGATCGGCGCACCGACCGCGCTCGGCCCGTCCGCGCTGCCCGACGACGCGGTCATCTGCTCCTGCCACAACGTCACCAAGGGCACGATCCGCGGAGCGGTCACCGAGCACTCCTGCACCACCGTGCCCGAGGTCAAGAAGTGCACCAAGGCCGGTACGGGCTGCGGCAGTTGCGTCAAGGTGCTCGGTCAGCTGGTCAACGCCGAGCTGGAGGCCTCGGGCGTAGAGGTCGACAAGGGCCTGTGCGGCTGCTTCGGCCAGAGCCGCCAGGAGCTGTACGAGATCGTGCGGGCGCTGCGCATCACCTCGTACCAGGACCTCCTCGACCGGCACGGACGGGACGCCGCCCGCGGCGGCAACGGCTGTGAGATCTGCAAGCCGACCGTCGGCTCGATCATCGCCTCCCTCGCGCCCACGATCGGCGCCTCGGGCTATGTCCTGGAGGGCGAGCAGGCCGCGCTCCAGGACACCAACGACCACTTCCTCGCCAATATCCAGAAGAACGGCTCGTACTCGATCGTGCCGCGTATTCCGGGCGGCGAGATCACGCCGGAGAAACTGATCGTGATCGGCGAGGTGGCCCGTGACTTCGGTCTCTACACAAAGATCACGGGCGCTCAGCGCGTCGACATGTTCGGCGCACGCGTCGATCAACTGCCGCTGATCTGGGCGCGGTTGGTGGAGGCGGGCTTCGAGTCCGGGCATGCGTACGGCAAGGCGCTGCGCACCGTGAAGTCCTGTGTCGGCCAGACCTGGTGCCGCTACGGCGTGCAGGACTCGGTCCGGATGGCGATCGATCTGGAGCTGCGCTACCGGGGGCTGCGCTCCCCGCACAAGCTGAAATCCGCCGTCTCGGGCTGCCAGCGCGAGTGCGCGGAGGCGCAGTCCAAGGACTTCGGCGTCATCGCCACGGCGAACGGCTGGAACCTCTACGTCGGCGGTAACGGCGGCGCGACCCCGCGCCACGCGGATCTGCTCGCCCAGGATCTCTCCGACGCGGAGCTGATCCGGCTGATCGACCGGTTCCTGATGTTCTACATCCGCACCGCCGACCGTCTCGAGCGCACCTCGACGTGGCTGGAGCGGATCGAGGGCGGACTCGATCACATTCGGGACGTGGTCGTCCACGACTCGCTGGGCATCTGCTCCGAGCTGGAGTCGTTGATGGCGGACCATGTCGCGGGCTACCGCGACGAGTGGTCCGAGACGATCAACGACCCGGAGCGGCTGCGTCGCTTCGTCTCGTTCGTCAACGCGCCCGACGTCCCGGACCCGACGGTGAAGTTCGTGCCCGAGCGCGACCAGGTCAAGCCCGATCTGCCGCTGCTGTCCATCCGTCCGCTGGAAGCCCTGGAAGGTACCGCCGCCCGATGACGATCGCACCCGAAAAAACGGAAACTCAGGTCCAGCTCCGCCTGGGCCAGGAGTGGATCGCGCTCTGCGCGCTGTCCCTGCTCACCCCGGGCCGGGGGGTCGCGGCGCTGCTGCCCGACGGCCGCCAGGTTGCGGTCTTCCTGGACCGCGAGGGCACTGCGTACGCCATCGACAACCGCGACCCCTTCTCGGGCGCCCAGGTCCTCTCCCGCGGCCTTCTCGGCTCGTCGTCCGGCGGCCCGTTCATCGCGTCGCCGCTGCTCAAGCAGCGCTTCGACCTGGCGAGCGGGCGCTGCCTGGACGACGACACGGAATCGGTGACGGCGTACGAGGTACGGCTTCACTGACCTTGAACTCCGCTCACGCGTCGCGTGTCACTGCCCTGATCGCCCGCGACGCGTGAGCGGCCAAACCGCCATCTCCTCCCTTGCGTCACGGCGAGCACCGCTCCGCCGAGGAGTATGAGCGCGCCCACCGTCTGGACCGGGCCGAAGGACTCACCCAGGAAGACCGTGGCGCAGAAGGTCCCGAACACCGGCACCATGAACATCATCACGGACGCCGACGCGGGTCCGACCGCCGCAACTCCCCGGTAGTAGAGGAGATTGGCGACTGCGGTCGGGCCGACGGCGAGGAAGACGACGTTCAGCCAGAACCCCGGCGTGAGATCGCTCCAGGCCACCCGGCCCATCTCGGGCGCGGAGTAGATGCCGAGGAGCACCGCGCCGGCGAGCGTGGCGTACATCGTCGCGCGCAGCGGCTCGATTCCCGCCAGGACCCGCGGTCCGGCCAGGGTGTACGCGGACCAGCAGCCGGCGCCGAGGAGGAAGAGCAGATCCCCGGCAAGCCGCTGCGTACCCCCGCCGCCGGTGCCGACGCCGATGAAGAAGACCACCGCTCCGGCCACCCCCAGGCACAGTCCCGCGATCCGCGCGGGCGAGGCCCGTTCCTTGCGGCTGACCAGCAGAAAAGTGGTGGTGAGTACGGGGCTCATGACAGGGATGATCACGCCGCCGTCCATGGCGGGCGCGAGGGCGAGGCCCCCGAAGAAGCAGATGTTGTACGCGAAGACGCCGAGGACCCCCGCGAGTGCGGCCCGGCCACGGTCGCGTGCCGAGACCGCCGTGTCCCGCCTGCCGAAGAGGCGCAGGGTGAGCAGCAGCGCCAGCGCGCCGCCGCCGAAGCGGAGCAGCGCGGCGATGCCGTGCGGCACCTGCTCGACGACGACCTTCGAGCTGCTGAAGGCGCTGCCCCAGAGCACCATGGTGGTCGTCAGCAGGAGGTAGGGGTTGTCGTGGCTCTTGACTGTGCGCATGCGCCGATGGTCCTCCCCCGGCACCCGGCCCGTCTTGAACGCTCGTGCGGCGGCGACAATGGAGAGGTGGACACCGCACCGACCACGGCAGACGCCTGCGACGGCTGGGCACGCTACTGGCGCGACCCCGACCGCCCGCTGGAGGCCATGCACGCGCACTTCTTCCAGCACGTGTACCACGTGCACAGCCATGACGCGTACTCCTTCGGGATCACCGAGGCCGGCGCCCAGCGCTTCAGCTGCCGGGGCGCGGCGCACACCAGCGGCGCCGGAATGGTCATGGCGTTCAACCCGGACGATCCGCACGACGGGCGGGCCGCGGCCGAACTCGGATACCAGTACCGGATCGTGCACATCGGCCCCGACGTCGTACGCGAGCTGCTCACCGATGTGACCGACGGGCGGGCCGTGATGCCGCTGTTCGCGCAGCCCGCGCTGAGCGATCCGGTGCTCAGGACCGCCCTGCTGCGTCTGCACACCGCGCTGGTCGGCGACGCCGATCCGCTGGTGCGGGACGAACGGCTGACCGCGACCGTCACCGCCATGGTCGGGCGCGGCACGACGCGACCGCTGCGGGTGCGCGAGCTGGAGCGGGGCGGCCGGACCAGGACCGTGGCGCGCCGGGCGCGGGCGCTCCTCGAGGAGGCGTACGCGGAGCAGATCCCCGCCGAGCGGCTCGCCGAGGCCGCGGGCTGCAGCCGGTTCGCGCTGTACCGCGCCTTCCACGCCGAGTACGGCATGTCGCCCAGCGACTGTCAGCGGCTGCTGCGGCTGCGCCGGGCGCGGGCGCTGCTGGCGCACGGCAGTTCGGCGGCGGAGGCGGCGGCCGCGGTCGGATTCGCGGACCAGAGCCACTTCCACCGCTGGTTCGTGCGCTGCTTCGGGGTGACTCCGGGCGCGTACCGGAACGCCACGCCCATCGTGTCCGGTCTTTCCGACTAAGCCCAGGGCGAGAAGGAGCCATCGGAGCGGGCTGCGCCACTGCGCTATTTGGCCGAACTGTGCGTGGACGACTAGATGCCCGAGGCATCTAATGGTGATCGGCACGGCGGAACTCTTCGCTTATGAGGTCACCATGACTGAACCCACTGCCGCAGAACGCATCGCCTCAGAGCCCGCAGACGTGGACCGGATCACCTTTCCGCAGAACCGCAGCTGCCCCTACCACCCGCCCACCCCCTATACGCCCCTGCGCGAAGCGCGGCCCCTCTCCCGTGTCTCGCTCTACGACGGCCGCTCCGTGTGGATCGTCACCGGACACGCCGTCGCACGCGAGCTGCTGGTCGACCCGCGGCTCTCCACCAACCGCGAGAACCAGGCGTTCCCGATGCCCACGGAGCGCTTCGCGCGGCTGAGCAATCGCCGTACGGCACTGCTCGGCGTCGACGACCCCGAGCACAACACCCAGCGGCGGAGGCTCATCCCCAGCTTCACCCTCAAGCGCGTCACCGCGCTGCGGCCGCAGATCCAGCAGACCGTGGACCGGCTGCTCGACGCCATGACCGAGCAGGGGCCGCCCGCCGAGCTGGTGAGCGCCTTCGCGCTGCCGGTACCGTCGATGGTGATCTGCGCACTGCTCGGCGTGCCCTACGCCGACCACGAATTCTTCGAGGCGCAGTCGCGCAGGCTGCTGCGCGGCCCGACCGCCGCCGACACGGAGGAGGCGCGCGACCAGCTGAACGACTACCTCGGCAGGCTGATCGACCGCAAGCGCAGGGACCCGGGCGACGGGCTCCTCGACGAGCTCATCCAGCAGCAGCTGCGTGAAGAAGCCGTGAACCGGCGCGAGTTGATCAGCATGGCCGCGATCCTGCTCGTCGCGGGTCACGAGACGACGGCGAACATGATCTCGCTGGGTACGTTCACCCTGCTCCAGCACCCGGAGCAGCTGGCGGAGCTGCGCGCCGAGCACTCCCTGATGCCCACCGCCGTCGAGGAGTTGCTGCGGTTCCTGTCGATCGCGGACGGAATGCTGCGGGTGGCCACGGAGGACATCGAGGTGGCCGGCACGACCATCCGGGCCGACGAGGGCGTCGTCTTCTCGACCTCTTTGATCAACCGCGACACCGCCGCGTACGCGGAGCCGGACGCGCTGGACTGGCACCGTTCGGCCCGCCACCATGTCGCGTTCGGCTTCGGCATCCACCAGTGCCTCGGGCAGAACCTGGCCCGCGCGGAGATGGAGATCGCGCTGCGGACGCTCTTCGACCGGCTGCCAGGACTGCGGCTTGCGGCGCCCGCCGAGACGATCCCCTTCAAACCCGGCGACACGATCCAGGGGATGCTCGAACTCCCCGTGGCCTGGTAGGCGCCATGGGTACCGACCGTAGGGACACCGGCATCGCCATCGACAAGGACAGGTGCGTCGGGGCGGGGCAGTGCGCGCTGACCGCGCCGGAGGTGTTCACCCAGGACGACGACGGATTCAGCGAGCTGCTGCCGGGCCGCGAGGACGGCACGGGCGGCCCGCTCGTACGGGAAGCGGCCCGGGCGTGCCCGGTGGGAGCCATCCGCGTCCCGCACCGCTGAGACGCGCGCATGGGGCGGGCGGGAGGGTGGCCGGGTACGCCCGTCAGGCGGTGGAGGAACAGCATCGCGACAGGACGCCCGGGTGGTGAACGGCCGCGCGCCCGGCGCACGCCCAGGCGCAACCTTCCCTACCCCCGAGTCGGCGCGCTGGTCGACCGCTGCAGGTCACCACTCGTTGAGGTGCTGTCAATTCAGGACTCCTAGGTTCCGTTACCGCGCCAACTCCGGGACGCCGACCGGCGCCCCGGAGCGGTCACCACCCTCACCTGGAGTGACAGTGGAACGTCGCAACTTCCTGCGTGGAGCAGTCATAGGCACGTCCGCCGCCGCCTTCGGCGGCACCCTGATGCGCGGTGCCGCCTATGCCGCCCCGGCCCAGCCCGGCCCGGGGCCCTACGGGGCCCTCGGCGCCGCGGACGCCAACGGCATTCAGCTGCCCAGCGGATTCAGCAGCCGGGTGATCGCCCGGTCCGGTCAGCACGTCGGCTCGACCTCGTACAACTGGCACAACGCCCCCGACGGCGGCGCCTGCTTCGCGGACGGCTCGGGCTGGATCTATGTCTCCAACTCGGAGATCAACCCGTCCGGCGGCGCGAGCGCGGTGAAGTTCTCCTCGGCCGGCGCGATCACCGGTGCGTACAGAATCCTCTCCAACACCCGCCAGAACTGCGCGGGCGGCAAGACGCCGTGGAACACCTGGCTGTCCTGCGAGGAGGTCAGCCTCGGGTACGTCTACGAGACCGACCCGTACGGCGTGAACGCCGCCGTCCGCCGGGACGCCATGGGCAAGTTCAAGCACGAGGCCGCGGCCGCCGACCCGGTCCGCCATGTCATCTATCTGACCGAGGACGAGACCAACGGCTGCCTCTACCGGTTCATCCCCACCACCTGGGGCAACCTCGCCTCCGGCACGCTCCAGGTGCTCGTCGCGGGCTCCGGCACCTCCGGCTCCTTCAGCTGGCAGAACGTGCCCGACCCGGACGGCTCGCCGACCACGACCCGCACCCAGGTCTCCGGCGCCAAGCACTTCAACGGCGGCGAGGGCTGTCACTACGCCAATGACACCGTCTGGTTCACCACCAAGGGCGACAACCGGGTCTGGCAGCTCAACCTCGCCAGCAGCACCTACGAACTGGCCTACGACGACTCGCTGGTGGTCGGCGGCGGCGCCCCGCTGACCGGCGTGGACAACGTCACCGGCTCGTCCTCCGGCGATCTGTTCGTCGCCGAGGACGGCGGCAACATGGAGATCTGCATCATCACACCGGACGACGTCGTCGCGGTGTTCCTGCGGATCAACGGCCAGTCCTCGTCCGAGATCACCGGACCGGCCTTCTCCCCCGACGGCACCCGGCTGTACTTCTCCAGCCAGCGCGGCACGAGCGGTTCGTCCTCCGGCGGCATCACCTACGAGGTGACGGGACCGTTCCGCTCCTAGGTCGTATACGGCCTGACCGTTCCGCGCCGGGCCGTATACGGCCTGACGACCGGCCTCGACCTAGCCCGCGGCCTCCGCGGTGGCGCCGCCCCTCAGCAGGGCGGCGCCCAGCGGAGTGAGGGTGTGCAGTACGGCGTTGCCATGGCGCAACGTCACTATCAGGCCCGCCTCCCGCAGAACCGCCGCGTGCTGGCTGGCGGAGGCCAGTGACACCCCTGCCCTGCGGGCGAGTTCACTGGTCGTACAGCCGTAGCGGATGGCCTGCAGAACGGCTGAGCGGGTGTGGCCGACCAGCTTGCCGAGCGAGGGTCCGCCGCTCTCGCAGAAGGCCGGTGCGCTGCTGTGGGCGGCGGGATAGACGAGCACCGGCGGCAGCTTGGTGTCGCGGTAGACCACCGGAGTGCCGCGGCAGAAGAACGACGGCTGGAGCAGCAATCCCCGCCCGTTCAGATGCAGTTCACGGTCGACGGGATAGTCCGCCTCCAGGACCGGCGGCCGCCAGCGCAGCACCGGCGGCAGCGAGTCGAGCAGTTCGCCCGCGCCGCCGTCAAGAAGCGCGCGGCCGCGCACCGCACGGTCCGCCTCGACTCTGGCCTGGATGTGCGGCCAGTACGGCTCGATGGCGGCGCGGTGATAGCTGCGCAGCGCGCCGGCGAGACGGGCCACCGCCTCGGGCCTGCCCTCGGCGAGGTCCGCGAGCCGGCCCGGCAGCACCGGCGTGGTGGGACGGCCCCGGAGCACGGAAACGGGGGTGCGTCCGGTGGCCGCCAGGGCCAGTTCGGAGTGCAGGCGTCCGGGCGGTGTGGCCCGCAGCGCCTCCAGTCCCGCCTCCAGACCGCACCCTCCTTCGGGAGGTGTCAGAAAGTCCGGGAAATAACCCCGCGGCGGCACCAGCGCGGCGAGCAGCCGTGTTTCACCATTCAACCGGGCCCGGGTTTCCGAGCGCCATTCCCCGAACGCCAGGGCACGTCGCCGCTCCCGCAATCGGTGAAAACTGAGAATGGTTTCCCACAACACATCCGGTCGGGCCGCCATCCGTACCCCGGCTAGGTCGTCCCCAGTGAAATGGATACGAAGCACTGAACCCCCACCTGTTGCATCCGCAATCGCCCCCGGCACTGAGTATGCACGCAATCACAGGACGTTACCACGGTGTTTCAGCCACAGTTGAAACGCCTCGCGAGGGTCGGGTGCCAACCGAAAGGCTGTACGGCGTCGGGCAGGAAACCTTCTGTCACCGATGGGCGCTGCGAAGACCGTGGGGGGCTTTGCGCGTCCGGCGGCGGGCGACAGAAGGTTGCGGCTCCCTGTCCGGCACGGGTAATGGGGCGCGGCCTGCGGATGGGGATCCGCAGGCTGCGCCTCGCCCCTTGTTTGCTCAGTGAATGGCAGGAAGATGGCAGGAATTCGATTGCCGGTAACGGCCTGGTGCCGTGGCGGTCCGGAATTCAACAGGGACTTTTTCAAACCCGTGAAAAAGGCGGAAGGGGCGGGCGCCCCGCACAAGGCGCCCGCCCCTTCCTCTGGTGCTCCGGAGCCGCCACCGGGTCGGTGAGGGTGGGTACCGAGCTCCCGGGGGCGAGCCCCCGAGAGACCGGCAACGGCTCCGGCGGCCTATCGGGAGTCGCTGCCCTTCGACTCGGCCGCCGCGCGGCCGGCCTCCAGACGCGCCACCGGGATGCGGAACGGCGAGCAGGACACGTAGTCCAGACCCACCTCGTGGAAGAAGTGCACCGACTCCGGGTCGCCGCCGTGCTCACCGCACACGCCCAGCTTCAGATCGGGCCGGGTGGCCCGGCCCGCCTCCACCGCGCTGCGTACGAGCGAGCCGACGCCGTCCTTGTCGATCGTCTCGAACGGGGAGACCCCGAAGATGCCCTTCTCCAGGTACGCCGTGAAGAAGCTCGCCTCGACGTCGTCGCGGGAGAAGCCCCACACGGTCTGGGTGAGGTCGTTCGTGCCGAAGGAGAAGAACTGGGCCGCCTCGGCGATCTGACCGGCGGTCAGCGCGGCGCGCGGCAGCTCGATCATCGTGCCGATGGTGAGCCTGAGGTCGGTGCCGGTGGCGGCCTGCACCTCGGCGATGACCTGGTCGGCCTCCTCGCGGACGATCTCCAGCTCCTGGACGGTGCCCACCAGCGGGATCATGATCTCCGCGCGGGGGTCGCCCTTGGCGTTCTTGCGCTCGGCCGCGGCCTCGGCGATCGCCCGTACCTGCATCGCGAACAGACCGGGGATGACCAGCCCGAGGCGTACACCGCGCAGACCCAGCATCGGGTTCTGCTCGTGGAGCTTGTGCACGGCCTGGAGGAGGCGCAGGTCGTTCTCGTTGGCGTCCTTGCGGGACTCGGCGAGGGCGACGCGCACCGACAGCTCGGTGATGTCGGGCAGGAACTCGTGCAGCGGCGGGTCGAGCAGCCGGACCGTGACGGGCAGCCCGTCCATCGCCTCGAAGAGCTCGACGAAGTCCTTCTTCTGGAGCGGCAGGAGGGCGCCCAGCGCCTGCTCGCGCTCCTCGTCCGTGTCAGCGAGGATGAGCCGCTCGACCATCTCGCGGCGCTCACCGAGGAACATGTGCTCGGTGCGGCACAGGCCGATGCCCTGCGCGCCGAAGCGCCGTGCGCGCAGCGCGTCCTCGGCGTTGTCGGCGTTGGCCCGTACTCGCAGGCGGCGTACCCGGTCCGCGTAGGCCATGATCCGGTGCACGGCGCCGACCAGTTCGTCGGCGTCGTCGGCGCCCGCGTGCATCCGGCCCTCGAAGTACTCGACGACCGGGGACGGCACGACCGGCACCTCGCCGAGGTAGACCTTGCCGGTGGAGCCGTCGATGGAGACGACGTCGCCCTCTTCGATGACGGTCCCGTTGACGGTCAGTCGGCGCCGCTTGGTGTCGACCTCGAGGTCCTCGGCGCCGCAGACACAGGTCTTGCCCATGCCGCGGGCGACGACGGCGGCGTGCGAGGTCTTGCCGCCGCGGCTGGTCAGAATGCCCTCGGCGGCGATCATGCCGTCGAGGTCGTCGGGGTTGGTCTCACGGCGGATGAGGATGACCTTCTCGCCGGAGCGCGACCACTTGACCGCGGTGTACGAGTCGAAGACGGCCTTGCCGACGGCCGCACCCGGGGACGCCGCGATACCGCGGCCGAGCAGCTCGGCCTTCGCGTTCTCGTCGAAGCGGGGGAACATCAGCTGGGCGAGCTGCGCGCCGTTGACCCGCTGCAGCGCCTCGGCCTCATCGATCAGGCCCTGGTCCACGAGCTGGGTGGCGATACGGAAGGCCGCGCCGGCGGTCCGCTTGCCGACCCGGGTCTGCAGCATCCACAGCTGGCCGCGCTCGATGGTGAACTCGATGTCGCACAGGTCCTTGTAGTGCGTTTCGAGGGTCTCCATGATCTGCATCAGCTGGTCGTACGACTTCTTGTCGATCGTCTCCAGCTCGGCGAGCGGCACGGTGTTGCGGATACCCGCGACGACGTCCTCGCCCTGCGCGTTCTGCAAGTAGTCGCCGTAGACGCCCTGGTGGCCGCTGGCGGGGTCGCGGGTGAAGGCGACGCCGGTGCCGGAGTCGGGGCCGAGGTTGCCGAAGACCATGGAGCAGATGTTGACGGCCGTGCCGAGGTCGCCGGGGATGCGCTCCTGGCGGCGGTAGAGCTTGGCGCGGTCGGTGTTCCACGACTCGAAGACCGAGCGGATCGCGAGGTCCATCTGCTCGCGCGGGTCCTGCGGGAAGTCGCGGCCCGCGTCGCGGGAGACGATCTTCTTGAACTGCTTGACCAGCTTCTTGAGGTCGGCGGCGTCGAGGTCGGTGTCGACGGTGACCTTCTTGGCGGCCTTGGCCTCGTCGAGGGCATCCTCGAAGAGCTCGCCGTCGACGCCGAGGACCGTCTTGCCGAACATCTGGATGAGACGGCGGTACGAGTCCCATGCGAAGCGCTCGTCGCCCGCCTGCTGGGCGAGCCCGACCACCGAGTCGTCGGAGAGACCGATGTTGAGGACGGTGTCCATCATGCCCGGCATGGAGAACTTCGCGCCCGAACGTACGGATACGAGAAGGGGGTTGTCGGCCTGGCCGAGCTTCTTGCCCATCGACTGCTCGAGGGCGTCGAGGTGCGCACTCACCTCGTCGCGCAGCGCGGCGGGCTCCTTGCCACTGTCGAGGTAGACCTTGCACGCCTCAGTGGTGATCGTGAAGCCCGGAGGGACGGGCAGGCCGAGGTTGGTCATCTCAGCGAGATTCGCGCCCTTGCCGCCGAGCAGGTCCTTGAGGTCCCTGTTGCCCTCGGTGAAGTCGTAGACGAACTTCTGATCTTTGTTTTCCGACACGGGTCTCGACTCCTCGAGGACTCGGTGGCTGCCCTGACGGCGAGGAACATACCCAGATCAAAGGCGTCTGGGTACGTCCACTTGCTCGTCATACGGCTGTAACCACTCATCCGCCACCAGATCGAAAGTATCCAGCGGCGAAGTGGATCTATCGTGTGTTTTCAAGTCCTGAAGCCATGAATGCGCAGGGCGATGATTTTAGGGGTCACTACTACACCCAGCGACGATTCACTATGCCGACTGAACCCAGAAAGGGTGGCACTGGGTGCCACACGTCCGAGAGGTGCAGTCGACGCTATTTTGCTCATCTGAGCGCCACCCCTATCAAGGGTGGCGAGAATCACGCGGCCGCGAGGCCTTCCGTCCCATCATCCGGACCCCGTTTCCCGGGCCGAAACACACCGCCTGAGCACGTCGAGATCCACGTCCTCCAGGCTATCCGCGAAGACCCGGCCGGGCGATGCGAGCGCCCGGAGCGGGTGGTGACCGCCTGATGGGGACCGGGATGCGGCTGGTCCGTACGGTGTCGTCGGCGCCGCTGCCGGCGAGGTGGCACTCAGGGCCACGCCGGCCGGCGGCTTGTTCGGGCGGCGGCGACGACCCCCATCAGATGAGCGGCGCTGTCCTCCGGGGCCGGGACGCGCTGCTGGGCCGGGGCGGAGCCCCGGCGGCCCGCCGGCGTCAGCCGCCCGAGGTGTCCAGTTCCGCGTCCGCGCTGACGCCCGCGCAGTCGTACGGGTCCTTCAGCCATCCCTCCGGCAGGACAACCCGGTTGTTCCCCGACGTACGACCGCGAGGCCCATCCGCGCCCACCGGCCACGGCTGGTCCAGATCCAGCTCGGCCAGCAGCCCGTCCATCTCCGCGAGCGACGACGTGATCGCCATCTTCTTGCGCATCTCGGAGCCGACCGAGAAGCCCTTCAGATACCAGGCCACATGCTTGCGGAAGTCGATCACGCCGCGCGCCTCGTCGCCGATCCACTCCCCCAGCAGCTCCGCATGCCGGCGCATCACGACCGCGACCTCCCTCAGCGTCGGCGTCGCATACGTGCCCGCACCCTCGAACGCCGCCACCAGGTCGCCGAAGAGCCACGGCCGCCCCAGGCAGCCGCGCCCCACGACCACCCCGTCGCAGCCCGTCTCGCGCACCATCCGCAACGCGTCGTCCGCCGACCAGATGTCGCCGTTGCCGAGCACCGGGATCTGAGGGACGTGTTCCTTCAGCCGGGCGATCGCGTCCCAGTCCGCCGTGCCGCCATAGTGCTGCGCCGCCGTACGCCCGTGCAGCGCGATCGCCGTCACGCCCTCGTCGACCGCGATCCGGCCCGCGTCGAGATACGTGATGTGGTCGTCGTCGATCCCCTTGCGCATCTTCATGGTCACCGGCAGCGCGCCGGCGTTCGAGACGGCTTCGTTCAGGATCGCCCTCAGCAGCGGCCGCTTGTACGGGAGCGCCGAGCCGCCGCCCTTGCGTGTCACCTTCGGCACCGGGCAGCCGAAGTTCAGGTCGATATGGTCGGCCAGATCCTCGTCCACGATCATCCGGACGGCCTTGCCGACGGTGACCGGGTCCACTCCGTACAGCTGAATGGACCGGGGGGTCTCACTCTCGTCGAAGTGGATGAGCTGCATCGTCTTCTCATTGCGCTCGACCAGCGCCCGCGTCGTGATCATCTCGCTGACGAACAGCCCCTTACCGCCGGAGAACTCACGGCAGAGGGTCCGGAAAGGCGCGTTCGTGATGCCGGCCATCGGCGCGAGCACCACCGGCGGCTGCGCGGCGTGCGGGCCGATCCTCAGCGCCGGGGAGGGCGTCGACAGGGGCGGGGCGAGCGTGGTCATCCGTCCATTGTCGCGTACGACGCCGGTCACTAGTCAGCCGTACTATCCGCGTATGCCCGAGCTCACACATCGACGGCGCCTGCTGGTCCTGGCGATCTGCTGTATGAGCCTGTTGATCGTCAGCCTCGACAACACCATCCTCAATGTCGCGCTGCCGGCCATGCGCAGCGAGCTGGGCGCCTCCGTCGCCGGGATGCAGTGGACCATCGACGCATACACGCTGGTCCTCGCCTCACTGCTGATGCTCTCCGGCTCCACCGCCGACCGGATCGGCCGCCGCCGCGTCTTCCGTATCGGGCTCGTGCTGTTCACCCTCGGCTCGGTGCTCTGCTCCCTCGCCCCCAGCCTCGAAGCGCTCGTCGCCTTCCGCATGGTCCAGGCGGTCGGCGGCTCCATGCTCAACCCGGTCGCCATGTCGATCATCACCAACACTTTCACCGACCCACGCGAACGCGCCCGCGCGATCGGGGTCTGGGGCGGTGTCGTCGGCATCTCCATGGCCGCGGGGCCGCTGGTCGGCGGAGTGCTCGTGGACAGCGTCGGCTGGCGCTCGATCTTCTGGGTCAATCTGCCCGTCGGGCTCCTGGCGCTCCTGCTGACCTGGCGTTACGTACCGGAGTCCCGCGCCCCGAAGCCGCGCCGCCCCGACCCGGTCGGCCAGCTCCTGGTCATCGCCCTGCTCGGATCGCTCACGTACGCGATCATCGAGGCGCCCGCTCCCCTCTTCGCCGTGATCGCCGCCGTCGCACTCGTGGGACTGCTGCTGTACGAGCCAAGGCGCCGTGAGCCCCTGATCGACCTGCGCTTCTTCCGCTCCGCGCCGTTCAGCGGGGCCACCGTCATCGCCGTGTGCGCCTTCGCCTCGCTCGGCGGATTCCTCTTCATCAACACCCTCTATCTGCAGGACATCCGCGGCCTGTCCGCCCTGCGCGCCGGTCTGTACATGCTGCCGATGGCCGCCCTCTGCTTCGTCTGCGCACCTCTGTCGGGACGGCTGGTCGCCGGCCGGGGACCGCGCCTGTCGCTGCTGATCGCGGGCACGGCGATGGCCGCGAGCGGGGTGTTCTTCGCCGCCTTCCGGGCCGAGACGTCGACGCCCCTCATGTTCGCCGGCTACGTCCTGTTCGGCCTCGGCTTCGGCATGGTGAACGCGCCGATCACCAACACCGCCGTCTCCGGAATGCCGCGCGCGCAGGCCGGCGTCGCCGCCGCCGTCGCCTCCACCAGCCGCCAGATCGGGCAGACCCTCGGCGTCGCCGTCGTCGGGGCCGTTCTCGCGGCCGGTGTCTCCGCCACCTCGTACACCGCAGGCTTCGTCGCCGCGAGCAGGCCCGCCTGGTGGGTCATCACCGGATGCGGACTGTGCGTACTCGTCGTCGGAGCACTGACCAGCGGGCCATGGGCGCAGGAGACGGCGCGGCGCACGGCGGAGCGGCTCAAGTCGCCGGAGCGGGACCAGGCGCCGTCCACAGCGAGCGCATAGCGGGCGCTCAGCCCGTGCTCAGACGCCGTGGGGCGTGGCTCACCTTCTGCGGAGACGGTGGTGCCGGGTGCGGCCGGTCGGCAAGGATTCGAGGGATGAGCCCGAGTCGAACGTGCGAGGAGTGCGGGAGAGAGCTGCCCGGCAAGGGCAGGCGTACGGGAAGTGAGCCGGCGCAGGGTGGCCGGCCCGCCCGCTACTGCCGTGCCGCCTGCCGGCAGCGAGCCTTCCGCCGCCGCTCGGCACAGGACGGCACGGGCCGTACGCAGCCGCCCGCCGCGCCCGGCGCCCCCACACCGGCCGCGCCCGTGCGGGGCCGGGAACTGCCGCGTGCACTCGACTCCTTCGTCGGCCGCAGCCGCGACCTGTCCCGGCTGCGCACCCTGGTGAAGTCGGCGCGGCTGCTGACCCTCACCGGCCCCGGCGGGGTCGGCAAGACCCGCCTCGCGCTGGAATTCGCCGGGAGCCTGCGCGGCGGCGCCGACGGCCGGGCCCAGTTCGTCGAGCTGGACTCGCTGCACGACGGCAACCAGCTGCCCCAGGCGGTGGCCACCACACTGGGCCTGGGCGAACGCGGCGGCCGCAGCGGCGTCGAGATGCTCGCCCACACCCTGGGCGACCGCTCGATACTGCTGATCCTGGACAACTGCGAGCACCTGGCCGAGCCGTGCGCACAGCTGGCCGCGGCCCTGCTGAGCCGGTGCCCCCGGCTGCGGATCCTCGCCACCAGCCGCGAGGTGCTGCGGGTTCCGGGCGAAGTGGTGTTCCGGGTCGGCGAACTGTCCCTGTCAGAGCTCGCCGACGAGGACGACCCGGCAGCCGTGCTGCAGGCCGATGCCGTACGGCTCTTCGTGGAGCGCGCCGCCGGCCGCGTGCCCGGATTCGCGCTGGACGCCGGCAACGCCCGCACCGTGGCGGAGATCTGCCGTCGTCTTGACGGGATGCCGCTGGCCATCGAACTGGCGGCCCGCCGCACCGGAGCCCTTCCGCTGAGCGACATCCTGGCCGGCCTGGACGACCAGCTCGCCCTCCTGACGGACGGCAGCAGGACCGGGCCCGGCCGGCACCGCGAACTGGCCGCGGCGATCGACTGGAGCCATCGATTACTGGACCCGGAGGAGCAGACCCTCTTCCGCCGGCTCGCCGTCCTCGCCGGCGGATTCGACGCCGTGGGCGCGGCCGCGGTCTGCGCCGACGGCGAGGTCCCGCCGCGTGATGTGCTGCGCGTGCTGTGCGCCCTGGAGGCCAAGTCCCTGATCGTACGGCTGCCGGGGACCGAGGACCCCGCGAGATTCCGGCAGTTGAGCGCCATCCGTGCCTACGCGCTGGACCGGCTCGCCGACTCCGGCGAGCTGCACAAGACCTGGCAGCGGGCCCTGGACTGGCTGACCGGTCTGCTGGAGCCCGCCGCCGAGCGGCTCTTTGCCGACCAGATCGGTGGAGCGCCGGCGAGGGAACGGGAGAACCTTGCGGCGGCCGTCGCCTACGCCACCGGCCGCGACGGCAAGCCGCCCCTCGGGCTGGCCCTCGCGCTGGCGCGGGTGCGCTTCCAGCAGGAGCAGCTGACGGCCGCCCGCGCCCTGCTGACCCAGGTACTCGCGCAGGAGGACGGCTCCACGCACGGCGGTGCGGCACTGGCACTCGCCGCACGCGCGGCCTGCCAGCAGCAGGACCCGGCGGCCGCGCTGCACTTCGCGGAGCAGGCGGTGGCGATCGAGCGGCGGCGCGACAACCCCACCGCACTCGCCAACGCCCTGGACGCCCGGGCGGCCGCCCTGGTGTGCGGCGGCGAGTTCGCCCGGGCAGTCGCCGACTTCGCGGAGTGCCTGGACATCGTCGCCACACTCGGCCGCCCCCGCGACACGGCGTCGTGCCGCCACCATCTGGCCTGGGCGCTGCTGCACATCGGCAAGGCGGCCGAGGGCGACGAGCTGATGGCGTCCTGCCTGCCGCTGCTGCGCGGACAGTCCCCCTGGACCCAGTCGGCGGCCGCCCTGCACACCGCCGGTGCGATCCGGCTCGCCCTGCGCGATGCCGACTCGGCCCAGGGCCTGTTCGCCGAGGGCCTGCGCTCGGTGCCCGGCGAGAGCTTCCACGCGCTGTATCCGCTGGAGGGGCTTGCCGTCGTGGCGGCCGAGCGGGGCCAGATGAAGCGGTCACTGCGGCTGTTCGCGGCCGCGGCGCAGGCGCGCCGACGGCTGGACACCGAGCCGGAGGCCGAGTGGCAACGGCAGGTCGAGTCGGCGACGGCCCGCGCGGCGTCGGCGCTGCCCCCGGCGGGGCGGGAGGCTGCGGTGGCCCAGGGCCACGGGATGGGCTGGGAGCGACTGATCGCGTACGCCCTGCGCGGCACCGACGAAGGAGCGACACCAGCCGTCCGTACGGAAAACGGGCAGTCCCCGCTCACAGGGCGGGAGATGACGGTGGCGGCGCTGGTCGCCGAGGGACTGACCAACCGCGAGATCGCCGCCCGTCTGGATCTGTCGGCGAGCACGGTCTCGACCCACCTCGACAACGTGCGGGACAAGCTGGGCATGCGCTCCCGTACGCAGATCGCGCTGTGGGTGGCCGGCAGGGAGAAGCGCCGGGCCGCCTCCGAGCACGGTCCGCGCCGCGGCGAGGTTTCGTAACGCCGCCAAGTCGCCGGTCATCCGATCGATCCGCGTGCCCGCCGCAGCGACCAAGCTGAGCGGAACAGGGCATTCCAAGGACCCGACGGCGTGGATCCGGTTCCTCCCCCCACGGAATGCCCTGCCTGGACAGTAATCCGGCAAGGAGACGCGATGCGGCACGACCACGATGCGGACGGCGAACACACCAGCTCGAGGCGGGCGTTCATCAGAACGAGCTCGGTGGGAATGACCGCCGCCCTTGTGGCGACGAGCGGGGCCGGTGCCGCTCTGGCGGCACCGGTGAGCACTGTGCAGAAGGCACGCGCGGCGGGACGCCCGCTGGCCGTCACGCCCGCCTGCGACGGTCATGAGACCCCGGCGGCGACCGAGGGCCCGCTCTTCAAGCCGCAGTCCCCCGAGCGGACGGACTTCCTCACCCCCGCGATCCGCGGAGTGCGGCTCGAACTGAGCGGCATCGTCTACGACACCGCCTGCAAACCCCTGCCCGGGTCGCTCATCGAGTTCTGGCAGTGCGACCAGAACGGCGACTACGACACCGCCGGCTTCTCGCTGCGCGGACACCAGTACACCAACAGCAGGGGCGCGTTCCGGCTCGCGACGATCATCCCCCGGGACTACTGGGGCCGTTGGGGCCAGCGGGCTCCCCATATCCACACCCAGGTCCAGGCCCCCGGCGGACCGGTGCTCGTCACCCAGCTGTACTTCCCCGACAACACCCAGGCGTACGGAAGGGACTTCGCCGCGCTCAACGCCGCGGACCGGCTCCTCAACCGGGCCTGCACGATCACGCTCGCAGGCCCGAAGGACGGCCGCTACACCGGCGCCTTCGACTTCGTCATCCAGACCACGGCCAAGTAGCCGACCGCCGATCACCCAAGGATTTCCGTGATGAATACGAGCAAGTCATCCCGGCGCCTGCATCTCGGACGGCGGCCGCTGGTGGCGGCGCTGGCCGCGGGCGCCATCGCGGCCGGGGGCCTGATCGCCGCCGGCACCGGCTGGGCCGGACCCGCGCCCGCCGCCAAGGACGCGGCGGCCGCACCGGCGCGCGTCGCCGGACAGTGGCAGTCGACCGCGGTCCCGGTGACCAAGGGCGACATCACCGCCGTGGCCGCGCTCAGCGACAAGCAGGCCTGGTCCGTCGGCTACCGGCTCAAGAGCGACACCGAGCTGGAGACCCTGGCCCTGCACTGGGACGGCACGTCCTGGACTCAGCAGTCGACGCTGCCGGACGGCAGCTTCCCGCAGGCGCTCGCCGTACGGTCGGCCAGTGACATCTGGGCGGTCGGCGCGACGGCGGTCCACTGGGACGGCACCTCCTGGACCACGCGCAATCTCGACCGTGACCCCGCGGGCCGGTTGACACCCGACGCGGTGGTGACAACGTCCGACGGGAAGGCCTGGACGGCCGGCCGCGCGGTGCCGCAGGGCATCAAGAACGGGGTCCCCGCCATCCAGGCGTGGGACGGCACGGCCTGGCGCCGGCAGACCCTGCCCGATGTCGGCAAGGGCGAACTCACCAGCCTCACGGCCGTCGCACCGGACGACATCTGGGCGGCGGGCACGTCCTTCGCCACCGACGACGCCGCGGAGACGGCCCTGCTGCTGCACTGGGACGGCACCTCCTGGACGCGGGTCGCCGCGCCCACCGCCGCCACGGACGAGCACCGCTGGCTCAGCGGCATCACCGCACTGGGTGCCGATGACATATGGGCGGTGGGCGGTTCGACGTCCACGGCAGGCGATCGCCCCTACGCCGTGCACTGGGACGGCAAGAAGTGGACCGACGTCAAGACACCCGAGATCGCCGACGGCCGGCTTCGAGCCGTCGGTAGGGCCGGGGACGGCAAGCTGTGGGCGGTCGGCGGCAAGGGCGCTGTCTCACTCGCCCTGCGCTTCGACACGCAGCAGCGCCGCTGGGAGAAGGCAGCCGACCCCGGTGTGGTGGTGCGAGCCTTCACCACTGTGCCGAAGACCGCAGACCTGTGGACCGTGGGCATCGCCAAACAGGGCGACCTGGTCCCAGCGGTGACCCGCTTCACGGGCTGACCGGCACACCGAACCCGGGCCCGGACCGCACGCCACGGTCCGGGCCCGGACCCGTGCGGACTTTCTTGCGCGTTCAGACCTCGGCGAGCGCCAACGCCTGGAGTTTCTCGAGCCGTTCGCGGCTCTGCTCGTCGAGGGGTACGTAACTGATCAGGCGCGGGCCCGTGGTGGGCCCCAGCCAGAGGTTGTTGTGCTCCAGGTGCAGCAGGCCGACATGGGCGTTGCGGATCAGCTTGGTCCTGCCGCCCTGGCTGACGACCTCATGGCGCGCCCACACCTCGCGGAACTCCTCCGAGGCCGTCTCAAGACGCCGCAGCAGTGCCGTCCAGGCGGGCTCGGCGAGATGCTCGGCCATCGACGCACGGAACTTGGCCGCCATCGTCCGGTTCACGTCCCCCACATCGGCGACCGCCGCGCGCCAGTCGTCGTTGGTGAAGGCCAGGATCATGCAGTTGCGGTCCTCGGGCGGCACCGCGTCGAGGTCGCAGAGCAGCCGTCCGTACGTCCGGTTGTAGGCGAGGATGTCGTACCGGCTGTTCTGGATGCAGGCCGGGATCGGTTCCAGCTGCTCCAGCAGCTGCCGCAGCGCCGACGTGACGGTCGGGCAGGGCCCGCCCGGCGCCGGGTCGGCGGCCGCGGCCAGCGCGAAGAGATGGGCGCGCTCGCTCTGGTCGAGGAGCAGCGCGCGGGCGAGCGCGTCGAGGACCTGCGGGGAGACCTGGATGTCCCTGGCCTGCTCCAGCCAGGTGTACCAGGTGACGCCGACGGCGGAGAGCTGGGCGACCTCCTCCCGGCGCAGCCCCGGGGTGCGCCGACGGCGGCCACGCGGCAGGCCCACCTGCTCGGGCGTGATCCGCTCGCGACGGCTGCGCAGAAAGCCCGCGAGCTCATGCCTGCGTACGTCGGACTCCTGCACCATCGTCGTCATGCCCCCAGGGTGCCGAACGGCCGGGACCATTGCCAGGTACTGCTTGTACCAGGATAAAGAGACTCTGGTACCAGGCTACGCGGGGGCGCATCGTCGAGGACGTGAGTGAGACCAGTGTCCTTTCCCAAGAGCCCGTCCGCGCCGCCGACGGCCGGAGCGCGCCTGTCCTCGGCCCGCTCGGGCTGTTCACCCTGCTGCTCGGTGCGGCACTTCCGCTGATCGACTTCTTTATCGTCAATGTCGCCCTGCCGACCATCGACCACGACCTGGCCGCGGGTCCGGCCCTCCTTGAACTGGTCGTCGCCGGATACGGACTCTCGTACGCCGTGCTGCTCGTCCTCGGCGGACGGCTCGGCGACATGTTCGGCCGCCGCCGGCTCTTTCTCATCGGCATGGCCGCCTTCGGACTGACCTCCCTGGCGTGCGGCCTCGCGCCGGACGCCTGGACGCTGGTCGGGGCGCGGGTGGCCCAGGGCGCCGCGGCCGCGCTGATGATGCCGCAGGTGCTCGCCACCATCCAGGCGGCGACGGCCGGGCCGCGCCGGGCCAGGGCAATGAGCCTGTACGGAGCGACCGCCGGGCTTTCGATGGTCGCCGGGCAGATCCTCGGCGGCGTGCTCGTCGCGGCCGACATTGTCGGCAGCGGCTGGCGCGCGGTCTTCCTGGTGAACGTGCCGGTGGCGCTGATCGGTCTGGTGCTGGCTGCCCGCTCGGTGCCAAGGACGCGCGCCGAGCGCCCGGCGCCGGTCGATGTGCCCGGGACGCTGCTGCTGACCGTGGCCCTGCTGACGCTGCTCGCGCCGCTGACGGAGGGGCGGGCCGCCGGCTGGCCGCTGTGGACCTGGATCGCGCTGGCGGTGTTCCCGTTCGCGGCCGTCGCCTTCTACCGGGTGGAGCGGCGCGCGGACCGGCGGGGGCGTACGCCGCTGGTGCCGCCGAGCCTGTTCGCGCAGGTCTCGCTGCGGCGTGGGCTCGCGCTGGTGCTGCCGTTCTCGATCGGCTTCGGCGGCTTCATGTTCGTGATCGCGGTGGCGATGCAGCAGGGGGCCGGGATGGGGGCCGTCGCCTCCGGTCTGGCACTGGCCCCGATGGCACTGGCCTTCTTCGTGGCGTCGCTGGCGGGGCCGCGACTGGTCGTGCGCTACGGGAGCCGGATCGTGACGGCGGGCTCGGTCATGCAGGCCGTGGGCATCACGGTACTGACGCTGACCGTGTGGGGCACCTGGCCGCACGTGGGGTTCGCTGAACTGCTGCCGGGCGTCGCACTCGCCGGCTTCGGCCAGGGCCTGCAACTGCCGGTGATCTTCCGCATCGTGCTCTCCGACGTACCGGCGGAGCGGGCCGGGGTGGGCGGCGGGGTGATGGTGACGACCCAGCAGTCCGCGCTGGCGCTGGGCGTGGCCACGCTGGGCTCGCTGTTCCTGTCGCTGGTCACTTCGGCGGGGATGCGTGAGGCGCTGACGGTCACGCTGCTGGTGCAACTGGGGATGGTGGTGCTGGTGGCGCTGCTGAGCCTGCGCCTGCCGCGCACGGTGAACTGACCGCACGCCCGGACATGACCGTGGGCCCGGATCGCACTGTGCGATCCGGGCCCACGGTGTTGATCAGGCCTCGCCCTGCGGCGACTGGTCGGGCGACTCGTCGTCCGTCGCGCCCTGGGCGCGCTCGCGCATCTTGCGCACCAGCTCCTGCTTCTGGTCGGCGGCTGTCTTGCGGTCGGCGTTGCGCGCCGGACCGTTGCCCTGCTGGTCGGCGCGCGACAGCTTCTTGCGCTGTCCGCCCACGCCGAGGAGGTTGTTACGGCTCTTGGCCACGGGGTTCTCCCATGAGAAGTGACTCGGGACTCGTCAGACGGGGGCGGTAATCGACCGCCACCCTCTCACTCGTAGATCTGGAAGAACGAAGACATGCAGGTGACGCTACCGTGCCGGGGGCAGCCTGAGCACATCGAATTCGAGCGTGTGGCCGGTTCAGCCCGGTCAGCCGGTGCGGGGAGCCGTCACGCGCTCGGGTCGACCGTCGCCTGGTGGGCCTCGGCCAGATGCTCCTCCGCCTTCAGCCAGGGCAGGAACTGCGCCCCCTTGCGCCAGCCGCAGGTGTCGCAGGTCAGCATGCGCTGCATGCCCGATTTCTGTACATGCACGACGTGTTCGCGGCCGTGCTGATCCCATCTGCTGACCTTGCTCGTGGTCATGGACGGCATCGTTCCTCCAGGTGATGGGTGCGCCCAGTGTGCAGCAGGTTCAACATCAACAGCACTACCTTGTCGCGCTATTGCCCCACGCTTCGCCCCGCATGCTCCCGGCGGGCGCTCAGGCGCCACCTCCGGCCCGGCGCGGCATGTCGATGAACTCCTCGACGTGCGCGACGCGTTGGCGCTTGCGATACGGGGGCACGCGAAGGCCGGCCGGGCCCTTGGCCCGGCCGGCCGGTGAAGCGACTGGTCAGCAGCCGAGCAGACGGCTGCCCAGGTACTGCTGGATCTGGTCCAGCGAGACACGCTCCTGCGTCATGGTGTCGCGCTCGCGCACGGTGACGGCGTTGTCGTCGAGGGTGTCGAAGTCGACGGTGACGCAGAACGGGGTGCCGATCTCGTCCTGGCGGCGGTAGCGGCGGCCGATGGCGCCCGCGTCGTCGAACTCGATGTTCCAGTTCTTGCGCAGGTCCGTGGCGAGACCCTTGGCCTTCGGGGAGAGCTGCGGGTTGCGGGACAGCGGCAGCACGGCGACCTTGACGGGCGCGAGGCGCGGGTCGAGGCGCATCACGGTGCGCTTCTCCATGACGCCCTTGGCGTTGGGGGCCTCGTCCTCGTTGTAGGCGTCGAGGAGGAAGGCGAGCATGGCGCGGCCGACACCCGCGGCGGGCTCGATGACGTACGGGGTCCAGCGCTCGCCGGCTTCCTGGTCGAAGTACGACAGGTCGTTGCCGGAAGCCTTGGAGTGCGCCGAGAGGTCGTAGTCGGTGCGGTTGGCGACGCCCTCGAGCTCGCCCCACTCGTTGCCGCCGAACTGGAAGCGGTACTCGATGTCGGCGGTGCGCTTGGAGTAGTGGGAGAGCTTCTCGGCCGGGTGCTCGTACCAGCGCATGTTCTCCTCACGGAGACCCAGGTCGCGGTACCAGTTCCAGCGCTGCTCCATCCAGTATTCCTGCCACTTCTCGTCCTCGCCCGGCTTGACGAAGAACTCCATCTCCATCTGCTCGAACTCGCGGGTGCGGAAGATGAAGTTGCCGGGCGTGATCTCGTTGCGGAAGGACTTGCCCATCTGGGCAATCCCGAACGGCGGCTTCTTGCGCGAAGTCTGCTGCACCTGGGCGAAGTTGGTGAAAATGCCCTGGGCGGTCTCGGGGCGCAGATAGGCGATGGAGCCGGAGTCCTGGGTGGGGCCGAGGTGCGTGGCGAGCAGGCCGGAGAACTGCTTGGGCTCGGTGAACTGGCCCTTGTTGCCGCAGTTGGGGCAGTTGACCTCGGCAAGGCTCTCGGGCAGGCGGCCGTGCTTCGCCTCGAACGCCTCCTCCAGGTGGTCGGCGCGGAACCTCTTGTGGCAGGAGGTGCACTCGGTGAGCGGGTCGGTGAACGTGGCGACGTGACCGGAGGCCTCCCAGACCTCGGTGGCCAGGATCACCGACGAGTCGATACCGACGACGTCCTCACGGGAGGTGACCATGTAGCGCCACCACTGGCGCTTGATGTTCTCCTTGAGCTCGACGCCGAGCGGGCCGTAGTCCCAGGCGGCACGCTGACCACCGTAGATCTCGCTACAGGGATAGACGAAGCCACGGCGCTTGCTCAGGCTGACGATGGTGTCGATCTTGTCGGCGGCCACGGTGCTCTCTTCATTACGACGACGACGGGAATTAACAGGTGCGGCGCGAAGCGCCTCGGTGAGGGGGTGGTGGTCGGGAGACGGGCGGGCGAATGCTTCAGATTACCGGCGGCCGCACCCCCCGGATCAAATCGGTAGGGGCCAGGGGCGGCTCAGCACCCTTGTTGACAATCGTTTCCAGTTTTGTTGAAAATGACTGTCATGAACGTACGCCGCCTCATACCCACCACTGCCGTTGCGGGAGCCGTCGTCCTCGGCCTCATGGCCGTCTCCGCCTGCTCCACCTCCGCCGCCGACGGCCGGAGCGACGACGGCAAGCTGAAGGTGGTGGCGTCGTTCTACCCCATGCAGTTCCTGGCCGAGCAGATCGGCGGCGACCATGTCTCGGTCTCCACCCTCACGCCGCCGGGCGTCGAGCCGCACGACCTGGAGCTCAAGCCGCGCCAGACCGCCGCGCTGAACGAAGCCGGCTACATCCTCTACCTCAAGGGCATCCAGCCCGCCGTCGACAAGGCCATCGCCCAGTCCGACGCGAAGAACAAGCTCGACGCCGCCACCCTGACCACGCTGGAACACCACGGCACGGAGGGCGGCCACAGCCACGAGGGCGAGGAGGCCGGGCACGACGAGCACGGTGACGAGGGCGAGGCCGGCGCCGACCCGCACATCTGGCTCGACCCCGTGAAGTACGCCGAGGTCGCCAAGGGCGTCGGCACGTCCCTGGGGAAGGCCGACCCGGACCACGCGGCGGACTACAAGAAGAACACCGACGCGCTGGTCACCAAGCTGAACGGGCTGCACACCGAATTCCAGTCGGGCCTGAAGAACACCACCACCAAGACCTTCATCACCACCCACTCCGCATTCGGCTACCTCGCCGAGCGCTACGGCCTGGACCAGGAGGGCATCGCGGGCCTCGACCCCGAATCCGAGCCCAGCCCGGCCCGTATCAAGGAGCTGCAGGCCGTCGCGGCGAAGGACAAGGTCGGCACGGTCTTCTTCGAGACCCTGGCCAGCGACAAGACCGCAAAGACCCTCGCCAAGGACACCGGCCTGAAGACGGACGTCCTCGATCCGCTCGAGGGGATCACGGACAAGTCCCAGGGCCGCGACTACACCGAGGTGATGAAATCCAACCTCGCCGCGCTGCAGAAGGCTCTCGGCGCGAAGTGACGCACGACGTATCGGAGGCAGGAGCGATGGAGCCCGTCATATCCGCCAGCGGGGCGCAGGCTACGCTCGGCTCGCGGCCCGTGCTGCGCGGCATCGACCTCACCGTCGAGCGCGGTGAGGTCGTCGCGCTGCTCGGCGCCAATGGTTCGGGCAAGTCGACCGCCGTGCGCTCGGTGATCGGCCAAGTGCCGCTCACCGGCGGCGAGATCGCCCTGTTCGGCACCGAGCTGCGCCGTTTCCGGGAGTGGTCGCGCATCGGTTACGTACCGCAGCGCACCACCGCCGCGAGCGGTGTGCCCGCGACCGTGCGGGAGGTCGTCTCCTCCGGTCGTCTCTCGCGTACGAGGCTGGGCCGGCTCGCCAAGGCCGACCGGGCGGCCGTGCAGCGCGCCATCGAGCTCGTGGGGCTCACGGACCGCGCCAAGGACTCCGTGAACGCCCTGTCCGGCGGCCAGCACCAGCGGGTCCTGATCGCCCGTGCGCTCGCCTCCGACCCCGAACTGCTGATCATGGACGAGCCGATGGCGGGCGTGGACCTCGTCAGCCAGGAGATCCTCGCCGGGACACTGCGCGAGCAGGTCGCCGCCGGGACGACGGTGCTGCTGGTGCTGCACGAGCTGGGTGCGCTGGAGCCGCTCATCGACCGCGCGGTGGTGCTCCGCGACGGCTGCGTGGTCCATGACGGGCCCCCGCCGAAGGCCGTGGGGCAGCACGCCCTGCCCGGCCACGACCACGTACATCCGCACGCGGCCGACGAGCCGCTCCGCACGGGACTGCTGACCTGATCATGGAAATCCTCGAGACCGCCTTTATGCAGCGGGCGCTCATCGCGGCCGTGCTCGTCGGCATCACCGCGCCCGCCGTCGGCATCTATCTGGTGCAGCGCCGGCAGGCGCTGATGGGCGACGGAATCGGACATGTCGCGATGACCGGCGTCGGCCTCGGCTTTCTGCTGTCGACCAACCCCGTCTGGATGGCGACGCTCGTCTCCGTCGTGGGCGCGGTCGCGATGGAGCTGATCCGGGCGTACGGACGCACCCGCGGCGACATCGCCCTCGCGATGCTCTTCTACGGCGGTATGGCGGGCGGCGTGCTGCTGATCAACATCTCGGACACCGGGTCGACGGCGAATCTGAGCTCATACCTGTTCGGATCGCTCTCCACGGTCTCCGAGGAGGACCTGACGGCGATCGCGCTGCTCGCCGCGTTCGTGGTGCTCGTCTCGCTGGGGCTGCGGCGGCAGCTGTTCGCCATCAGCCAGGACGAGGAGTTCGCCCGGGTGACCGGACTGCCGGTGCGGGCGCTGAATCTGCTGATCGCCGTCACCGCGGCGGTCACGGTCAGCGTGGCGATGCGGGTGGTCGGGCTGCTGCTGGTCAGCGCGCTGATGGTGGTGCCGGTGGCGGCGGCGCAGCAGCTCTCCCGGTCGTTCAGGGCCACCTTCGCCGGGGCGGTGGCGATCGGTATCGCCGTCTCACTGGCCGGAACCGTCACCTCCTACTACCAGGATGTGCCGCCAGGAGCGACGATCGTATTGCTGGCCATCGCGGTCTTCGTGACGCTGACCGCGCTGGCGGCACCTCTGGCGAGACGGCGTGCACACACGGCGGAGGCGAGTACGGCAGAGTGCACCGCGGACCTGCCCGGCACCCGGCGGCCGGGCGACGACGTCAAGGTCTGAGTCCGGGCCTGGCACAATGACCCGACGTACCTGGCGTATGGCGGGCAAAGCGAGGAGGCACCTGTGGCGACGGCGCCAACGGGCGGGAACACCGCCCCTGTGCGAGGCCGGTCGACCCGGCAGCGTGCCGCGGTGGCGGCGGCGCTCGACGAGGTGGACGAGTTCCGCAGTGCGCAGGAGCTGCACGACATGCTCAAGCACCGCGGCGACTCGGTGGGCCTGACCACGGTCTACCGCACCCTGCAGTCCCTCGCCGACGCGGGCGAAGTGGACGTGCTGCGTACGTCCGAGGGCGAGTCGGTCTACCGGCGCTGCTCGACCGACGACCATCACCACCACCTGGTGTGCCGTGTGTGCGGCAAGGCGGTGGAAGTGGAGGGCCCGGCGGTGGAGCAGTGGGCGGAGACGATCGCGGCGCAGCACGGGTATGTGAACGTGGCGCACACGGTGGAGATCTTCGGCACGTGCGCGGAGTGCGCGGGCTCCTTGGCGGGCTCCTCGGCGGAGGGCTGACCGGACCGAGGTCCGGGCGCACCCCGGGCGTCTCCGTGCGGTTCGCCCGCGAAACCCACCACCGGCAGCAACCACCAACGCCTCCTGGCCCACGCCGGCCACGAACCCGGTCACTTGCTGCTTCGGGGCTCGAATTCTGGACTGCAGGTCAGCCCCGGCCGCTACGAGTGCATTGATCTTCTGACCCGTGTCCGGACGGAGGAAGTACCAGTCGGGAACCTCGGCACGAAGCGCCTCGTACAGGCAGCGCGTTTTTCCAGCGGCGGAGCCGCCGACCAGGACGACCAGGCCGCCTGCAACAGTGTGCCCTCTCAGCCATGCGCGGAGATCCGCGTCCAGGTCGCGAGGGACGTACTCCGGATACTCCTCCGACAGTTCCGGATCGGATTCTTCGGGAAGAGGGATAGCGGCATGAATGTTCAACACCAGCCGCCCGGTCACGTGCTCGACTCTCTCGTGTCGGCCACCCACCGCACCAAATGCCTCATCGCGCAGGCCAGACTGCTGCAATGGCCGCGACAGTCGAACGCTCAGCGCCTCGAACAATCCCTTAGCCAGTCCTGCACCCAGAAACGCCGCAGCGCCGATCAGAACAGTCATCCAGGCAGGAACGTGGATGGGCAGGCCAGTTGATACCGCAGCCAACACCGCTGCGGCGATGACCGCTATCAGTGATACCGCGTAGATCAGCCGCTTTCCCCCCATGGGACAAGCATGGGCAGTCGTGTCCATAGGTGTCTACAGGCTCTCACCGGCGCGGGTGGTGGCGGCCACGAGGATCGGATGCGCGTCCGCCCGGTGGACCAGGCGTACCGGCCGGCGCAGCGACGGCGGTTCCTAGCGGTCGTAGCAGTCGTAGGAGCCGTCGTCGTTGCGGCCGACGCTGTTGTGGTCCCAGCAATGCATCGCCGGTGCGACGGTGTACGCGCGCCAGGTCAGCGCGACGGCCACACATGCGGTGGCCACCAGGGCAGCGCGGGAGCGGCGTCCCGCGAAGAAAAGACCGGCCACAGCGGCCCCTGCCGCGAGGACAACGAAGAAGAGGGCGAGCCCGGCGTCGTTGTCGCGCAGCCCGGGGAACGTCTCCATCTCGATGGTGCTCATGATGCTTGCGTAGGCGAACAGCGCCGCGACCGTGAAGAGCACGGCGCCACCACATCCACGTCCGCTCATGCAGAGGTGCCCTCGGGCCGCCCCCGCATCGCCTCCAGCTCCTCGTTCGGGATCGCACCGCCGAACCGCCGGTCCCGCTGCGCGTACTCCAGGCACGCCCGCCACAGGTCCCGCCGGTCGAAGTCCGGCCACAGCACGTCCTGGAAGACCATCTCCGCGTAACTGCTCTGCCAGATCAGGTAGTTGGACGTACGCTGCTCGCCGCTCGGCCGCAGGAAGAGATCCACGTCCGGCATGTCCGGGTAGTACAGGTACTTCGCGAACGTCTTCTCGTTCACCTTCGACGGGTCGAGCTTCCCCGCCGCCACGTCCCGCGCAATCGCCTGCGCCGCGTCCGCGACCTCCGCCCGTCCGCCGTAGTTGACGCAGAAGTACAGCGTCATCGCGTCGTTGTCCTTCGTCTGCTCCTGCGCGACCTGGAGCTCCTGGACGACCGACTTCCACATCTTCGGCATCCGCCCCACCCAGCGGATACGGATGCCCAGCTCGTTCATCTCGTCACGGCGACGCCGGATCACGTCCCGGTTGAAGTTCATCAGGAAGCGCACCTCGTCGGGCGAGCGCTTCCAGTTCTCGGTGGAGAAGGCGTACAGGGAGAGGTTCTTGACGCCCATCTCCAAACAGCCCTTGAGCACGTCGAGGACGACACCCTCGCCGACCTTGTGCCCCTCGGTGCGCGGCAGCCCGCGCTCCTTGGCCCAGCGGCCGTTGCCGTCCATCACGCACGCCACATGGTTCGGCACCAGCTCGCCGGGGATCTTCGGCGGACGCGCGCCCGACGGGTGCGGCTCGGGGACCTTGTACTCGCGGCGGGACCGGCCCAGGATTCCGCGTCGTGCCATGCGGCTCACATCTCCTATTTCTCTACGTATCTGAGCGAGCGCAGGCCGCGCTCCAAGTGCCAGTGCAGATAGGCGGACACCAGCCCGCTGCCCTCCCTGACGTGACGCGCCTCGCACGCGTCCGCCGTGGGCCAGTCGCCGGTCAGCAGTGCGCTGAGCAGACCGATGGCCTCCGCAGAGGGTACGACGCTGCCGGGCACCCGGCAGTCGCCGCATATGACGCCGCCGGCGGCGACGGAGAAGAAGCGGTTCGGCCCGTGCAGGCCGCATTTCGCGCAGTCCTCGAAGCTGGGCGCGTAGCCGTTGACGGCGAGGGAGCGCAGCAGGAAGGCGTCGAGGACGAGGTTCGGCGCATGCTCGCCGCGGGCGAGGGTGCGCAGGGCGCCGACGAGGAGGAGGTACTGCTGGACGGCGGGCTCGCCCTCGTGGTCGGTGAACCGCTCGGCGGTCTCCAGCATGGCGGTACCGGCGGTGTAGCGGGCGTAGTCGGTGACGATGCCGCCGCCGTACGGAGCGATGGTTTCACTCTGGGTGCACAGCGGGAGCCCGCGGCCGACGAGTTCGCTGCCGCGGGCGAAGAACTGCACGTCGACGTGCGAGAACGGCTCCAGCCGCGCCCCGAACTTGGACTTGGTCCGCCGCACGCCCCGGGCGACGGCCCGTACGCGCCCGTGCCCGCGCGTGAGCAAGGTGATGATGCGGTCGGCTTCGCCGAGCTTCTGGGTGCGCAGGACGACGCCGTCGTCACGGAAAAGACTCATCGCGCGCCCCCACGGGTGCCCGGCCGGCCCGCGGCGCAGCCGCTATCGAGGGCAGTCGGGGGTTGCCCCCCGGGTGAGCACAGCATGATGCGGCCGGCCTCACCCAGCTTCTGGGTGCGCGGCACGACGCCGTCATCACGGAACAGGCTCATGGCGCCATTGTCCCGTACGGACAGCGGCCGACGGCCATCGGAGGGTCAATCCGCCACGCGCTCCTCAAGATGCACGGTCACCGAGTCGCCGGCCTCCTTGCCGATCGCCTTGCGCACATCCGCCTTCACCGGCAGTTTGTGCGTGCCGTCTCCGAGCGCCATGAACGAGCTGCGGAACGGATGACCGTCGATCGTCCCGCGGACCTTGACCAGGCCCCGGGTGCCGAAGTACTCGACGGACTCGGACCACACCAGGTAGGTCCAGCCGCCCTTCTCCGGGCTCTTCTGCAGCGTTGCGCTGAATTCCTTGTCCATGCAGTTAGGACGGCGCGGGGCAGCAGAACTCATCGGAGCCGCCAGTGGGACCGCTTTCGTCGATGGTGTCCGCGGCTGGATTGCTCCATCTCCGTGTCCTTGTTGATGGCGCGGGCCAGGATCACCCCGATGAGGATCAGTCCGACGCCGAACCAGGACGCCGCGGCGTCGAAGATCAGGGAGACCACGCCCACCGGGATGATCAAGCCGACCAGCGGGATCAGCAGACTGCGCACCGGTGGCGGGAGCTCGCCGGTGCGGGTGCGGCTGCGGACGAGCTGGGGGTACCACTCGGTGTAACTGAGCGCGGTGACGATCGCCACGATCTGGATGATCCACGCGGTCCAGAGGTTGTTCGCGTTGTGCAGGACGAGATCCCCGAAGCCGCCCGCGATGGCCGCCACCAGGAAGGCCGCGCCCCAGACGCCGGTGATCACGTAGTTGATGCTGAGGAATTCGGGCGACTTCCAGTATTCGGGGCCGACGCGCTCCCGTCCGTACTGCACCGTGAAGGGCACCCGTACGGCCATGGAGCCGAAGGCGATGACCACCAGCGCCAGGTTGGAGATCTCGCCCGCGTATGTCTCCAGCCACTGGTGGGTGCCCGGCGAGGCGGCGGCTCCGACCGCGGCGAGCAGGGCGAAGAAGACGATGTCCGACACTTCGAGGATCTTGACCGAGCTGCCGCGCCGGCGCTTCCGCGTCGCGATGAGGAGCGCGACCGCCACCGCGAGGGCGAGACCTACGGCCAGTTCGAAGCGGCCCGGTCCGACGAGGACCGAGAAGATGATCCACGGGGACATCCCGACGATCGGGCTTTCGAGCGCGGCGTCGAGGCGACCGCCGGGTGCCATGCCTGCGACAGCTTTCATTGCGGGGGCCCCTTTGCCCGGGCACATCCTCCTGGTCCCAGCGTGCCGCGTGATGCCCGGCGGCGCCAGATGAGGCCAGGCGGGGGCCGTGGCGGTGGGTCACGGGCCGAAGGTTAGGGTGTGCTTACCTGGCTCTTCTGTCGGGTGCCGGGTCATAGACCAGGCTTATGGGTTCATAGGTACGGGGCGGGTACCGCGGCGGGAGCGCTGTTGCCAGGGTGGCGTAGGAGAGCCGGCTCCCTCCGCACGCGCCAGGCCGTCTCACTCGCCGGTCACGCCCCATGGACCTCGTTCGAAGGGAACCATTCATGCCCCGCCCTCTGCGGATCGCGATCGTCGGTGCCGGCCCCGCCGGGATCTACGCCGCCGACGCACTGCTGAAGTCCGAGGCCGCCGTCGAGCCCGGTGTCTCCATCGACCTCTTCGAGCGGATGCCCGCGCCGTTCGGGCTGATCCGGTACGGCGTCGCACCCGACCATCCCCGGATCAAGGGCATCGTGACCGCCCTGCACCAGGTGCTCGACAAGCCGCAGATACGCCTCTTCGGAAATGTCGACTACCCGAGCGACATCGGCCTGGACGATCTGCGTGAGTTCTACGACGCGGTGATCTTCTCCACGGGCGCGGACGCGGACCGGGCGCTCGACATCCCCGGCATCGAACTCGACGGCTCGTACGGGGCCGCGGACTTCGTGTCCTGGTACGACGGCCACCCGGACGTTTCGCGCGGCTGGCCGCTCGACGCGGAGAAGGTCGCCGTACTCGGCGTCGGCAATGTCGCGCTCGACGTGGCCCGTATTCTCGCCAAGACGGCGGACGAGCTGCTGCCGACCGAGATCCCGCCGAATGTGTACGAAGGTCTCGCCGCCAACAAGGCCCTCGAGGTCCATGTCTTCGGGCGGCGCGGTCCCGCGCAGGCCAAGTTCAGCCCGATGGAGCTGCGCGAGCTCGACCACTCGCCGAACATCGAGGTCATCGTGGACCCCGAGGACATCGACTACGACGAGGGCTCCATCGCCACCCGGCGGGGCAACAAGCAGGCGGACATGGTCGCGAAGACGCTGGAGAACTGGGCGATCCGGGATGCCGGCGACCGCCCCCACAAGCTGTTCCTGCACTTCTTCGAGTCCCCGACCGAAGTCGTCGGCGAGGACGGCAAGGTGGTGGGCCTGCGTACGGAGCGGACACAGCTGGACGGCACCGGCAATGTCACCGGTACCGGCGAGATGCGCACATGGGACGTGCAGTCCGTCTACCGGGCGGTCGGCTATCTCTCCGACGAACTGCCCAAGCTTCCCTTCGACTTCCTCACCGGCACTGTGCCGCACGAGGGCGGACGGGTGATCGAATGCGGCGAGCATGTGCAGTCGACGTATGTGACCGGCTGGATCAAGCGCGGACCGGTCGGGCTCATCGGCCACACCAAGGGCGACGCGAATGAGACGGTCGCGAACCTGCTGGAGGACCACGGGAATGGGCGGCTGCACACGCCGGTCGCGCCCGGCGAGGACGCGGTCGTCAACTTCCTTGAGGGCAGGGGCGTTCGCTACACGACGTGGGAAGGCTGGCACCGCCTGGACGCGGCGGAGCGGGCGCGGGGCGAGGCGGAGGGGCGGGACCGGGTGAAGATCGTCCCCCGCGAGGAGATGCTGCGCGCGAGCGGGGCGTAACCCTGGGCTCGGCCCCGGACCCCCGCGCCTCAATCTCCCCCAGACTTCGTCCGGGGGGACCCCCACGTGGCTTGAAATGCCCGGGCGAGCCGGAAGTTCGGGCCGGGCAATCAAGCCCGTCCGGCGATTGAGGACACGCGGCCGAGGGCGCGGGTGGCCCCGGGCGCGCATTACTCCCGGGGGAGTACGCCACGTGCGGGAGCCACGTAAGCGGGCGGCGCGCGGACCGCGTACTAGAACGGCGTGCGGGCCGTGGCCAGTAGCCGCGCCGTGTCGTCCGCGCCCAGTTGCAACGCCGTACCGACCGTGGTCAGCACATCACGCTCCGCCGGGCTGTACGGACCGTCCGCGAGGGCGATACGCGCACCCTGCAGCAGAATCGATTCGCGGCCCGCGGGAGCCAGATGCGGTGCGAGCGGCTCCAGCGCCTCGTGCAGTTCGATGGCGAGCGCCGCGCCATAGGGCCCGGTGTCGGCGACGAAGCGACCGGTGTCCGCCGCGAGCGCCTCGATCAGACCGGTGAGCTGGTCCTCGGTGCAGTCGTCGAGGCCGGCCGCGCGGACCGTGGCCACGGCGGCGTCGCGGACCGGGCGGGAGGAGGTGCCTCCGGAGGCGAGGACCGCGAGGGCGACGGTGTGGACGGCGTCGCGGAGCATCGCGGAGAAGCGGGCGGTGGTGGGGTGGTCGAGGGCGTCGGTGCCGAAGTGGCCGTGGCAGGCGGCACATTCGATGACCGGGCCTGCCGCGCCGCGCGGCAGCAGGGGCAGGCCGAGGAAGGTGAAGCGGCGTCTGCCGGTGCGGCGGCGGTAGTTGCGATCGCCTCCGCAGTCGGGGCAGAAGAACTCGCCGTCGCCGACCGTGTTCCAGGAGGTATGAACGCCGCAGACCAGCATTTTTCGGCCGAACGGTCCCTGGTCTGGCTGCACGTCGCACCTCCGTAATGCTCCGGCAACATTGCCGCGTTGACGTGATGTTAGCCACAGCGACGATGTGGCGTCAGCACCCCGGAAGCAGGACGCCGGGACATGGCCGATTCCTCGCCCTGACATGAGTCGCCGGACGGGCTCGATTTCAAGCCCGTCCGGCGATGGAGAACGAAGATACGGGGCGAGCCCCGCCCGTCCTAGCGCGCGGCCCTGTTCACCGCGGAGACAACCGCCTTCAGCGACGCCCGGGTCGTGTTGGCGTCGATACCGATCCCCCACAGCACCTTGCCGTCGATCGCGCACTCGATGTACGACGCGGCCTGCGCGGACGCGCCCTCGCTCATCGTGTGCTCCTGGTAGTCCAGCAGCCGCGCGTCCACGCCCACCGCGTTCAGCGCCTCGAAGAAGGCCGAGATCGGGCCGTTGCCGGTACCGGTCAGCACGGTCTCGGTGCCGTCCACGACCGCCTCGACATTCAGCGTGTCGGTGCCGTCCTTGTCGGTGGAGCTCTGGCCGGAACGCAGCTGGATACGGCCCCACGGATTGTCCGGGTTGGGCAGGTACTCGTCCTGGAAGACCGACCAGATCGCCTTTGGCGTGACCTCGCCGCCCTCGGAGTCCGTCTTCGCCTGGATGATCTTCGAGAACTCGATCTGCATCCGGCGCGGCAGGTCCAGCTTGTGGTCGTTCTTCAGGACGTAGGCGATACCGCCCTTGCCGGACTGCGAGTTGACCCGGATGACCGCCTCGTAGGAACGGCCGACGTCCTTGGGGTCGATCGGCAGATACGGCACGGCCCACTCGATCTCGTCCACCGTCTTGCCCTGGGCGGCCGCGTCGGCCTCCAGAGCGTCGAAGCCCTTCTTGATGGCGTCCTGGTGGGAACCGGAGAAGGCGGTGTAGACCAGATCGCCCGCATACGGGTGGCGCGGGTGGATCTCCATCTGGTTGCAGTACTCGCTCGTACGACGGATCTCGTCGATCTGCGAGAAGTCGATCTGCGGGTCGACGCCCTGCGAGAACAGGTTCATGCCCAGCGTCACCAGGTCGACATTGCCGGTGCGCTCGCCCTGCCCGAACAGACAGCCCTCGATCCGGTCCGCGCCGGCCATGATCGCCAGCTCGGCGGCGGCGACGGCGGTGCCGCGGTCGTTGTGCGGGTGCACCGACAGGCATACGTGCTCGCGGCGCGTCAGGTTCCGCGACATCCACTCGAAGCGGTCGGCATGCGTGGACGGCGTCGAACGCTCCACCGTGGCAGGCAGGTTGAGGATGATCTCGCGGCCGGCCTCGGGCTGCCAGACGTCACAGACGGCCTCGCAGACCTCCAGCGCGAAGTCCAGCTCGGTGTCGGTGAAGATCTCCGGGCTGTACTGGTAGCCGAAGGTCGTCTCGGGGCCCAGGATCTTCTCCGCGTACTCCATCACCAGCCGCGTGCCGTCCACGGCGATCTGCTTGATGTCGTCCTTCGAGCCGCGGAAGACGACCCGGCGGAAGGTGGGTGCCGTGGCGTTGTACAGGTGCACGGTCGCGCGGTGGGCGCCGACGATGGACTCGACGGTGCGCTCGATCAGGTCCTCGCGCGCCTGGGTCAGGACGGAGATCGTCACGTCCTCGGGGATCGCGCCCTCTTCGATGATGGAGCGTACGAAGTTGAAGTCGGTCTCGCCGGAGGAGGGGAAGCCGACCTCGATCTCCTTGTAGCCCATGCGCACCAGCAGGTCGAACATCTCGCGCTTGCGGGCGGGCGACATCGGGTCGATCAGGGCCTGGTTGCCGTCGCGCAGATCGGTCGACAGCCAGCGCGGCGCCTTGGTGATCCGGTTGTCCGGCCAGGTGCGGTCGGGGATGTCCACGGCCTCGTACTTGCCGTACTTGTGGATCGGCATCCCGGACGGCTTCTGGGTGTGGGTCGCGTTGGTGACGGGCGTGGGGCGACCGACAGAGTTGTCAGACATTGCGTAGGGCTCCTCGGGGTCCATCAAGTAGGACGGCCGACTGAGTCGAAGCAGCACCAGATCCCGCGGGGAGGGGGTCGGCCTACGACTACAGGCCCTCGCCGCGGCAGCTAAGAAGAAGCAGCCCGAAACGCATGATGCAGAGAAGCGTAACCGAGTGGCGAGAAGACGGCTGTCCCGTATCAGTATGCGGGACACCATTCCGGTTACGCCCAAACAGTGGTGCATCACTCCATTTCACTAATCATGGTGGCAACTAGTGACAGCTCCATGACCCAGTGCCACAGTCCCGTTGCATGAACTCCAACGCCCGCCGGGTGAACCCGGTCTTCTGCACCATCGTGCCGCCCCATGTCCTCGACAAACTGGCCCGCGCCGAGGACCCGGCGATCGCCGAGTCGGCGGCCCGCACTCTCGAACACGACGCCCTCCAGCGCACCCGCCGCCGGATCACCACGGTCCGCGGCCTGGCTCCGAGCGTGAGCGCCACCGTCTCGGACCGGCCGAACCGCACGATCTACGACGCCGGGCACCGCGAGACCGTACCGGGCAGGAAGGTGCACTCCGAGAACGACCAGCCCGCCACGGACGCCACGGTCAACCGCGCGCACGCGGGCCTCGGTGCGACCTTCGACCTGTATCTGCAGGTGTACGGACGTCACTCGATCGACGACTCGGGCCTGCCGCTGAACGCGACCGTCCACTACGGCGAGAAGTACGACAACGCGTTCTGGGACGGACATCGGATGGTCTTCGGCGACGGGGACGACGATCTGTTCCTGGACTTCACCCTGCCCGTGGACGTGATCGGGCACGAGCTCACCCATGGGGTCACGCAGTACACGGCGAACCTGGAGTACTTCAGCCAGTCCGGCGCGCTGAACGAGTCCATGTCGGACGTCTTCGGCTCGCTGATCAAGCAGTACGCGCTGGGCCAGAGCGCCGACCAGGCGGACTGGCTGATCGGCGCGGGCCTGCTCGGGCCGAATGTCACCGGTGTCGCCCTGCGCTCGATGAAGGAGCCGGGCACGGCGTTCGACGACGATGTCCTCGGCAAGGACCCGCAGCCCGCGACGATGGAGGACTACGTCAAAACCGGTCGCGACAACGGCGGCGTCCACATCAACTCGGGCATCCCGAACCATGCCTTCTACCTCGTCGCCACCGCACTGGGCGGCAATGCATGGGAGCGGGCGGGCCAGATCTGGTACGACGTACTGACCGGTGGAGAGCTGGCGACGACCGCACAGTTCTCGGACTTCGCCGCCCTCACGGTGGCCGCGGCCCGCGCGCGCTACGGCGAGGGCGCGGAGCAGGAGGCTCTGCTGAAGGCGTGGTCCCAGGTCGGGGTACCTAGCAGCTGAGCCGTTCTCGTACTAGACAGAACCCATGCGTATCCAGGTAAGGCGCACAGGAGGATTCGCCGGCATCGAGCGGGTCACCGAGGTGGACACCACCGGGCGGACCGACGCGGGCGAGTGGCACGCCCTGGCCGAGCAGGCCGTGGCCGACGGCCGGGGCACGCCACCCGCGGGGGTGCCGGACGGGTTCAGCTACCAGATCACGGTCGACGGGCGGACGGTGTACTGCGCCGACCCCCGGCTGTCCGAGGCGCAGCGACAGCTGATCTCGCTCGTCCTCAAGGAAGGTTCCTGAGGGAGTCGGGAGCGGAGGCGGTCGCCGCTTCGACACTGTCCCCCTGACCGATCGCGAAGTCCCGGACGAGTGCGAACAGGGTCTCGTCCGGGGTGCGCGGGCCGGTGAAGTAGCCCGCCCGCTCCAGTTGGGCGAGACCGTGCATCTGACACCAGAGCTGCCAGGCCCGCAGCGACGCGTCGCCGTCCCGGAAGCGGCCGGCGTCGGTGCAGCGGCGGATCACACCGTAGGGGACACGGAGCATGCCGGTGCCCATCTCCCGGTCGGCGTCGGTGAGTTCGAAGCCGGCCAGCTGGGATCCGCCGAACATGACGGCGTAGACGTCCGGCTCGGCACGGGCGAACTCCTGGTAGACGTGGCAGATGGCGTACAGGTCGGCGACCGGGTCGTCGGTGGGCCGTGCGACATCGGTCCGGGCCTTGAAGCGCTCGAACCCTTCGCGCATCACCTCGCGCACGAGCGCCGGCATGGAGCCGAAGTGGGTGTAGACCGCCATGGTCGAGGCGCCGACGGCCTTGACCAGGCGGCGGGCGCTGAGAGCGGCGGGGCCTTCGTCGGCGAGGACGCGGGCGGCTTCGTCGAGGAGTCGGCGGCGTACGGGTTCCGGGGCTGACACAGCAGCAGCGTAACGCTGTTATGGCTATAACGGTGTTATTCAACGGGATGCGGGGACCATGCTGCTGACCAAGAGGGTGTTGCGGACACGCGTGCGGCGGCTGCCGGAAGCGGCGGGTGACAGCGGTTTACGCAAGGGGCGGGCCCGGCGCTGCGGTTACTGGTGCTCGGCGACTCGACGGCCGCGGGGGTCGGCGCGGCCGACCACGAGGAGGCGCTGGCCGGCCGGCCCGATGCCCCAACGCCCCGGACGCCGAAACGCGTCCGCATCCACAGCATCGCGGCCCACAAGGCGCGCAAGCGGGCCGGGGCCGAATGCGCCGAGCTCACCCCGTGAGGGTCAGAAGCCCAGCTTGCGCAGCTGCTTGGGGTCCCGCTGCCAGTCCTTCGCGACCTTCACATGGAGGTCCAGGAAGACCGGCGTACCCAGCAGCGCCTCGATGTGCTTGCGGGACTTCACGCCGACTTCCTTCAGGCGCTTGCCCTTCGGGCCGATGATGATGCCCTTCTGGCTGGGGCGCTCGATGTAGACGTTCGCGTGGATGTCCAGCAGCGGCTTGTCCGCCGGGCGGTCCTCGCGCGGCAGCATCTCCTCCACCACCACCGCGATCGAGTGCGGCAGCTCGTCCCGTACGCCCTCCAGCGCGGCCTCGCGGATCAGCTCCGCGACCATGACCTGCTCGGGCTCGTCCGTGAGGTCGCCCTCCGGGTAGAGCGTGGGACCCTCCGGCAGCAGCGGGATCAGCAGATCGGCCACCAGCTGGACCTGCTTGCCGCCGACCGCCGAGACGGGGACGATCTCCGCCCACTCCATGCCCAGCTCCTGGCCGAGCCGGTCGATCGCGATCAGCTGCTCGGCGAGGGTCTTGGAGTCGACCAGGTCGGTCTTGGTGACGATCGCGACCTTCGGGGTCTTCTTGATGCCCGCGAGCTCCTTGGCGATGAAGCGGTCGCCGGGGCCGAGCTTCTGGTCGGCGGGCAGACAGAAGCCGATCACGTCGACCTCGGCCCAGGTGGTGCGCACGACGTCGTTCAGACGCTCGCCGAGCAGCGTGCGCGGCTTGTGCAGGCCAGGGGTGTCGACCAGGATCAGCTGCGCGTCCGGGCGGTGCACGATGCCCCGCACGGTGTGCCGGGTCGTCTGCGGCCGGCTGGAGGTGATCGCCACCTTCTGGCCGACGAGAGCGTTCGTGAGGGTGGACTTGCCCGCGTTGGGGCGGCCGACGAAGCAGGCGAAGCCGGCCCGGTGGGGGGCTTCGGAAGACTGGGTACGAGCGCTCATGGCGCCCATTCTCCCTGATGCCAGACGCCCTCGGTGACGCGCGCCCGCCCACGCCGCGCCCGGGCCCACACCGCCGCACCCGTCACGGCCGCCGCAAGCAGCAGCGCGACCAGCACGGCAGCGCGAATAAAGAGATCCCCCGCCGACTCGTGCACGTCTGCCGACGGCGACCGAGCCGGTCGCTGCGCCGATCTTCTGAGGAATGCCGGCGGCCATTGACGCGTGAGGGCCGAAAGAAGTCAATGGAATCGAAATGCGCCGTCTGATGACCCATCAGATACTGTCAAGATCCGCGTTCTCGCAGGCCGGAAGGGGAATCGGCGCCACCGGATCGCTGACGCCGATTCCTGTCACAGTCGTGCTGTCACCGCCGCGGGCATCATGACCCCCTCGACGAATTTGCCGATCCCGACGGTGCCGGAGCCCGCCGGCGCGACCCAGGCGAACAGCCGCCGGCGCCGCGCTGCCGTCGAGGCGAGGCGCATCAGCCCGCCGCCACCGAGGCCTTGAGCTCCCCGTCGGGCCCGGCGAGCAGCACCGGGGTCGCGGGCCCGCCCAGGTCGCGTACTGCCGCGCGGTCCGCGTCGGAAGCGGCCTCGGCCGCCGAGACGACGGCCGCGGCCTCCAGGGACTTCGCGCCGCTGGCGACGGCCATGGCGACGGCGGTCTGCAGGGCGCTGAGCTTGAGCGAGTCCAGGTCCACGGTCCCGGCGACGTAGGTACGTCCGGTCTCGTCCCGTACGGCAGCGCCCTCGGGCACACCGTTGCGGGCCCGGGCGCTGCGCGCCAGCGTGATGATCTTGCGGTCCTCGGGGCCGAGGTCGGTGCTCTGCGTCATGGCTCGAGCATAGACGGCCTGGTCAGCCCGCCACGGGATACATGGAGCCCCGGCGTCCCTCCGGGCTCGCCAGCCACTCCAGCTTCTGCGCCGTGTCCGCCTCGGGCAGCGCCGTATGCATCACGATCGCGAGGTCGGGGCGGGCCGGGACCCGCAGTTGGGTCGATTCCACGAAGAGCGTGCCGACCAGCGGGTGCTCGATCTCTTTGCGGACCTGGCCGCCGGGGGCGATGTCGCGCCGCTCCCACAGCTCGGTGAACTCGTCACTGACCGCCTTCGCCTCCTCGACCACCGCCTTGAAGCCCTCGTCGTCCGGGCAATCGGAGCAGGCGGCGCGGAACTGCGCGACGACATACGGCGCGTTCTGCTCCCAACTCGTCGCCCGCGCACGGTAGATGGGGTCGGTGAAGAAGGCGACCAGACAGTTCTGCACGAGGTCGGGGCGCATACCGAGGATCATCCCGGCCGCGTCGTTGTACATGATCGTGTTCCAGTAGCGGTCCATGATGTGCGCGGGGTACGGCATCCAGGCGTCGATCAGCCTGCGCAGCCCGGCGCACATGTCCGCATCGCCCGGATCGACCTCGGGCGCGGGCGGGTTGAGCCCGGCGAGTACATAGAGATGGCGGCGCTCGGTGCTGCTCAGCCGCAGCACCCGGCCCACCGAGTCGAGGACCTGCGGCGAGACGGTGATGTCCCGCCCCTGCTCGAGCCACTGGTACCAGGACACGCCGACGCCCGCGAGGACGGCGACCTCCTCCCGGCGCAGTCCGGGCGTACGACGGCGGGCCCCGCCGTCCGGGAGGCCCGCCTCGGCCGGGCTGATCCGGGCGCGCCTGCTCATCAGAAACTCGCGCAGCTCACCGAGGCGGTGCGCCTTCATCACATTGTGCTCGACCGACGCGGCCACGTACTCCCCCTGTCCGTCTGCCTGGTGGTCCGACCAACAGGATAAGTTCCCGCTCCCCATGGCTATTCCTGGAGACCGAAGGTGTTGACCATGGCAATCGACACCTCCGTCCCCACTCCCCCAGCGACGGCTCCGCCGAAGCTCACCGGCCGCGCGCGACTGATCCTCTTCGTGCTGTGCGCCGCGCAGTTCATGGTCGCCCTGGACTTCTCCGTACTGAATGTGGCGCTGCCCGACCTCGGCAAGGACCTGGGGCTCAGTCAGTCCGCCCTGCAGTGGGCGGTCACGGCCTTCGCGCTGCCGTCGGGCGGCTTTCTGCTGCTGTTCGGCCGGATCGCCGATCTGTACGGGCGGCGCAGGCTCTTCCTGACCGGGCTCGCCGTCTTCGGCGCGGCATCGGTGCTCGCGGCGCTCGCCTGGAACCCGGCGGCGTTCCTGGCCGGGCGGGCGTTGCAGGGCCTCGGCGCGGCGGTCATCGTGCCGACCGGCATGGCCCTGCTGACCACCACCTTCCCCGAAGGCCCGCAGCGTGACCGGGCGTTGGGCATCAGCGGCACGCTGCTGTCGCTCGGCTTCACCGTCGGCATGGTGCTGGGCGGCGTGATGACCGACACGCTGGGCTGGCGCTCCACAATGGGTCTGCTGGCCCTGTTCACCCTGATCGTCCTGCCGCTGGCGCCGGGGCTGCTGCCCGAGTCGCGTACACCGGACCGGCCTCGGCTCGACGTGCCCGGCGCGATCACCGTCACCGGCGGTCTGCTCGCGGTGATCTACGCCCTGTCCACGGCGGCGCAGCGCGGCTTCGGCGGCGCGGACGTCGTGGACACGCTGGTCGCGGGCGTCGCGCTGCTGATCGCCTTCGGGGTGGTCGAGTCCCGGTCGGCCGCCCCGCTGGTCTCCCTGCCGATGCTGCGGCGGCGGACGGTGGCCTGGGGCAATCTCGGGGGCCTGGTCACCTTCTCGATGATGAGCACGGTCGTCTTCGTCCTCACCCTGTATCTCCAGGAGACCCTGGACCTCTCGGCGTTCCGGACGGGTCTGGTCTTCGGCGTCCAGGGCGTCCTCTCGGCCGTCGCCGGTACCTATGCCCCCAAGGTCATCGGTCGCCTCGGCGCCCGGCGCACCCTGGTCTACTCCCTGCTCGGCCAGGGCCTGTTCGTGGCGGCACTGCTGTGCCTCGGCGCCGAGTCGGGCGCGCTGCTCGCGACGGCCGCGGTGTCGCTGGCGAGCATGTGCCATCTGGGCGCGATCATCTCGTACGGGCTGACGGTGACGTCGGGCGTCCCGGACGAGGAACAGGGCCTGGCGACGGGTCTGGTCACGACGACGCAGCAGGTGGGCATCACGATCGGCATCCCGCTGCTGGGGGTGCTGGCGACGACGCAGGGTTCGCTGTTCGACGGCGTGCGGGTGGTGCTGGGGGTCGACGCGGCGATTGTGGTGGGGGCGGCGGTGCTGGTGGGCTTTGGCTTGCGGAAGGGTCGGGCGTAACGCCTGCGGCGGGGCTTTCCCCTACCCGCCCCTTCCCTGAACTGGGGCTCCGCCCCAGACCCCGCGCCTCAAACGCCGGCGAGGCTGGAGATGTGCGGCTCACCAGCACAATCAGGCCCCGTGGGGGTCCCCCCGGACGAAGTCTGGGGGAGTTTGAGGAGCCGGGGTCCGGGGGCGGAGCCCCCGGTTCGTTCGGGAAGGGCGGCTACGGCCGGTCCAGGCGGAGCCGGTCCGCCCTCGGGAGGCCCGCCACCACCAAGTCGTACGAGTCCTCGATCAGCTCGCGGACCATCCGGTCCGGCAGCTCCCCCACCGTCACCGTGTTCCAGTGCCGCTTGTTCATGTGCCAGCCCGGCACGATCGCCTCGTACTCCCCCCGCAGCCGCACCGCAATCTCCGGCTCACACTTCAGGTTCACCTTCAGCGGTTTCGCATCCAGCGCGCCGAGCGCGAAGAGCTTGCCGTGGACCTTGAACACCGATGTCTCGGGCCCGAACGGAAACTCCTCCACCGCCGCGTTGAATTCGAGGCAGAACGCCCTCAGTTCCTGTGCCTTCATGCCGCCGCACCCTCTTCCGGTCGCACCGGCTCCGCCAGCACCGTGACGATCTTGTTCCGGCGGCCGGCCGGGGACTCGGCCGTCAGGCGCAGGGCGCGCCCGTCCGGCAGGTCGACCACCGCGGACGCGCCCGCGATCGGGACACGGCCGAGTGCCTTCGCCAGCAGACCGCCGACCGTCTCCACGTCCTCGTCGTCCAGTTCGTCGAGGCCGTAGAGCTCGCCCAGGTCCCCGATGTCGAGCCGGGCGGTGACCCGGAAGCGCCCGTTGCCGAGCTCCTCGACCGGTGGCAGTTCACGGTCGTACTCGTCCGTGATCTCGCCGACGATCTCCTCCAGGATGTCCTCGATCGTGACGATGCCCGCCGTCCCGCCGTACTCGTCGATGACGACCGCGACATGGTTGCGCTTCTGCTGCATCTCGCGCAGCAGATCCCCGGCGTTCTTGGTATCCGGCACGAACACCGCCGGCCGCATCGCCGTCGAGACCAGGTCCGACTCCGACTCACGGTTGATGTGCGTCTTGCGCACCAGGTCCTTGAGGTAGATCACACCCACGATGTCGTCCTCGTTCTCCCCGGTGACGGGGATCCGCGAGAAGCCCGAGCGCAGCGCGAGCGTCAGCGCCTGCCGGATGGTCTTGTAGCGCTCGATGCAGACCAGATCGGTCCGCGGCACCATGACCTCGCGTACGAGCGTGTCGCCGAGTTCGAAGACGGAGTGCACCATCCGCCGCTCGTCGTCCTCGATGAGGGACTCCTGCTCGGCCAGGTCCACCATCGCCCGCAGCTCCGCCTCGCTGGCGAACGGGCCCTTGCGGAAGCCCTTTCCGGGGGTGAACGCATTGCCCAGCAGGATCAGCAGCTGCGGAATCGGGCCCATGATCCTGGCGAGCGGCAGCAGGACGTACGCCGCGGCCGTCGCCGTGTTCAGCGGATGCTGGCGGCCGATCGTGCGTGGTGAGACGCCGACCGCGACATAGGAGACGAGCACCATCACGCCGATCGCGACGAGCAGTGCCTGCCAGGTCTCGTTGAACTCCTCCAGGCAGGCATAGGTGACCAGCACCCCCGCCGCCATCTCGCAGGACACCCGCACCAGCAGGGCGACATTGAGATAGCGGGTCGGGTCGGCGGCGACCTGCGACAGCTTCGCGGAGCCGCGGCGCCCGTTGCGTACGGCCTCGGCGGCGCGGAAGCTCGAGACACGGGCGAGGCCCGCCTCCGCGCACGCCGCCAGCCAGGCGACGACGACCAGCAGAATCGCGCCGAAGATCAGTTGAGCGGTCATGAGACGGTCGGCGCCGGGGACGGACCGGTCAGGCCCTTCTCCGCCCGCCAGCCGTCCACGATCGCCGCCTGCAGACCGAACATCTCGGCCTTCTCGTCCGGCTCCTCATGGTCGTAACCGAGCAGATGCAGCACTCCATGGACCGTCAGGAGCTGGAGCTCCTCGTCCATGGAGTGCTGCGTCGGCGCCTCTTCGCCCTGCTGCTTGGCGACTTCGGGGCAGAGCACGATGTCACCGAGGAGCCCCTGCGGGGGCTCTTCGTCGTCCTTGACCGGCGGGCGCAGCTCATCCATCGGGAAGGACATGACATCCGTCGGACCGGGAAGGTCCATCCACTGGATGTGCAGCTGTTCCATGGCCTCGGCGTCCACGACGATCACCGAGAGCTCGGAGAGCGGGTGGATACGCATCCGCGCGAGCGCGTAGCGGGCGACATCGAGGATCGCCTGCTCGTCGACCTCGGTTCCGGACTCGTTGTTGACGTCGATCGACATGGTGCGCTGTGACTACTTCCCGTTTTGGCTGTCGTACTTCTCGTACGCGTCGACGATACGGCCGACGAGCTTGTGCCGTACGACGTCCTGCGAGGTGAGCAACGAGAAGTGCACGTCCTGCACGCCGTCCAGGATCTCCCGGACCTGGCGCAGACCGCTCTTGGTGCCATTGGGCAGGTCGACCTGGGTGACGTCACCCGTGATGACGATCTTCGAGTCGAAGCCGAGCCTCGTCAGGAACATCTTCATCTGTTCGGGATTCGTGTTCTGCGCCTCGTCGAGGATGATGAACGCGTCGTTGAGCGTCCGTCCTCGCATGTACGCCAGGGGCGCGACCTCGATCGTGCCCGCCGCCATCAGCCGCGGGATCGAGTCGGGGTCGAGCATGTCGTGCAGCGCGTCGTACAGCGGCCGCAGATACGGGTCGATCTTCTCGTAGAGCGTGCCGGGCAGGAAGCCGAGCCGCTCGCCCGCCTCGACGGCGGGCCTGGTCAGGATGATCCGCGTGACCTGCTTGGACTGCAGGGCCTGGACCGCCTTGGCCATGGCGAGATACGTCTTGCCGGTACCGGCGGGGCCGATGCCGAACACGACCGTGTGCTTGTCGATCGCGTCGACGTACCGCTTCTGGTTGAGGGTCTTGGGGCGGATGGTGCGGCCGCGGCTGGAGAGGATGTTCTGGGTGAGCACCTCGGCCGGGGTCTCGTCCGCTCCATTGCCGTTCTCGCTCGCCTTGAGCATGGCGATCGAGCGTTCCACTGCGTCCTCCGTCATCGGCTGACCGGTGCGGAGCACCAGCATCATCTCGTCGAACAGGCGCTGGATCAGTGCGACTTCCGCCGCGTCGCCGACCGCGCTCACCTGATTGCCCCGGACATGGATGTCGGCCGCCGGGAAGGCCTTCTCGATCACGCGCAGCAGGGCATCACCCGAACCCAGGACGGTCACCATCGGATGCTTGGCGGGGACGGTGAAGTGGGCTCGTGCCTGCCCCGGCGCTGGGGTCTGGGCTGTAGGTGTCTGAGTCATGGGCCGGCTCTGTGGCCTGCACATACCTCCCGTTGCAGGGTTCTCGCTGCTCGACAACCTCTGGAACACCAGCGTACGACCTGACACTGACAAGGCCGAGGGCTTTTCCGGCGGGGCCCCGGCGGATCTACGCGGAGCGGCCGAAGCCGATGGTCGGGACGGCTCTGCGCAGCGGCCAGGGCCGGGCCTGCGTGGGCAGCAGGGCGTCGAGGAAGGCGTACCGCCGCAGGGCCGCCGGGTCCTGGTCGGCGACGCCCTGGACCCGCTGCCACCAGGCCCCGACCTCGGACCAGCCCGGGGCGGAGAGCGATCCGCCGAATTCCTGCACCGACAGGGCCGCGGTCAGCCCGGCGAAGGCGAGACGGTCGGCGAGCGGCCAGCGGGCGAGGGTGCCGGTGACGAACCCGGCCACGAAGACATCGCCGGCGCCCGTCGGGTCGAGCGCCTCCACCTCGATGGCCGGGACCTGTGCGGTCTCGCCGGTGGCTCCGTCCACGGCGTACGCGCCCTCCGCACCGAGGGTGACGACGGCGAGTGGTACGCGGTCGGCGAGCGCGTGGGCGGCGGCGCGCGGGCAGTCCGTGCGGGTGTAGCGCATCGCCTCCTCGGCGTTGGGCAGAAAGGCCTCGCAGTGCTCCAGATCGGCGAGGTCGGCCGGGTCCCAGTGACCGGTTTCGTCCCAGCCGACGTCCGCGAAGATGCGGCTGCCCTTGCGCGCGGCCTGGGCGATCCACTCGGCGCGGCCGGGGGTGAGGGATGCGACGGCGGCCCTGGCGGGCGGCGGGCAGTCGGGGGCGGGCTCGGGCGGCGGGGCCTCGTGGCCGTGGGAGACCATGGTGCGCTCGCCCTCGTACGCCATGGAGACGGTGACGGGCGAGTGCCAGCCGGGCACGGTGCGCGAGAGGGTGAGGTCGATGCCCTCGCCCTGTTCCAGGGCGTCCCAGCAGTACTCGCCGTAGTGGTCGTCCCCGAACGCGGCGGCGAGCGAGGTCCGCAGCCCCAGCCGGGCGAGCGCGGTGGCCATATTGGCGACGCCGCCGGGGCTGGAGCCCATGCCGCGGGCCCAGGACTCGGTGCCGCGGACGGGAGCGGTGTCGAGGCCGGTGAAGATGATGTCGAGGAAGACGTTGCCGGTGAGGTAGACGTCGCAGGCCGGGTCGGCGGGGGTGCGCACGGCGGCCAGGGGGTCCAGGCCCGCGGCAGTGTGGTCCCGTTGCTCTCCGTGTCGAGTGGTCACCGTGCCGCCGCTCCTGGTACGTGGTGCAGATCAGGCCAGTGTGCCTGACGTAGCCCCGACCTCGCCCCTCCTCGCCACCGTGCCTGACCGGTCGCTACCAGCGGGGTACCGGCGGCGCCGTCCAGCCCGGCTCGGCGACGCGCATCGCCGCCGCGTCGTCCCGGTCCCGCATCGCGCCGTCGTCGTCGAGCCAGCGCCGGTGCAGGCGGGCCAGCTTGTTGCGGTCCAGTTCCACGCCGAGTCCCGGCAGATCACTCACGGCCAGGCGACCGCCCTTGAATTCGAGGCGCTCGGTGATCACGTCCTCGCTCTGCCACGGGTAGTGGCTGTCGCAGGCGTGGTCCAGATGGGGTACGACGGACGCGACATGGGTCATGGCGGCGAGGCTGATGCCCAGGTGGGTGTTGGAGTGCATGGACAGGCCGACCCCGAACGTCCGGCAGATCGCGGCCAGTTCACGGGTGTTGCGCAGCCCGCCCCAGTAGTGGTGGTCGCTGAGGACGACCTGCACGGCCCCGCGGGCGAAGGCCTCCGGGATCTCGGCGAAGGTCGTCACACACATGTTGGTGGCCAGCGGTACGTCGGTGCCGGCCGCGACCGCGGCCATCCGGTCCGTCGTGCTCGCCGGGTCCTCCAGATATTCGAGGACGTCACCCAGCTCCTCGGCGACCCTCAGTGAGGTCTCGACCGACCAGGCGCCGTTGGGGTCGAGCCGCAGCGGCCGGCCGGGGAAGGCCGCCGCCAGTGCGCGGACCGCCGCGATCTCCTGGTCCGGATGGAAGACGCCGCCCTTCAGCTTGAAGGAGGTGAAGCCGTAGTCACGGGCGAGGCGACGGGCCTGCGCGACGACCCCCGCCGGGTCGAGCGCCGCGCCCCAGTCGTCGGACTCCCCCGCCCCGCCAGGGTGTTCGGCCCACCGGTAGAAGAGGTACGCGCTGTACTCGACGGCGTCCCGCACCTTGCCGCCGAGCAGCGCGTGCACGGGCAGTCCGAGCGTCTTGCCGAGCGCGTCGAGGCAGGCGACCTCGAAGCCGGAGACGACCGAGAGCCGCAGCTTGTCGGCGGTCTGCACACCGCGCAGCCCGCCGGCGTCGACGGCGTCCGCGCCGGTGGCTGCCGCGGCGAAGTCGCCACACACCAGGTCCGCGAGCCGGTGCAGCCCGTTCACATCGCTGACCGGGCTGCCGGGCAGCGCGTCCGCCAAGGGGGCCGCCAGGTCGAGGTACTTGGCGTCGCCGTAGGTCTCGCCGACACCGGTGACGCCGCCCGCCGTGACCACTTCGACGATGAGCCGCGGGGTGTACGGCTGGTGCACGCCCTGCGTGTTGAGCAGCGGGGCGTCGGCGACGAGGATCGGGGTGAGCCGCACCTGGGTGATCGTGAGGTCGTTGCCGGTGCTCATGCCGTCTCCCCATGGGGTGTGTACATGTATGAGAATGAAGATTAGGTACGCGAACGATGAGCGTCAATGGCAAGTCACCGGGTTCGTGGTGAGCGTGGGCCAGGGGGCGTTGGTGTTGCTGCCCGGTGGGTGGTTTCGCGGGCGAACCGCACAGGGATGGCCCCGTACCCCGTACCCACACCTCAATCGGCCCAGAAGCCGGAAATTCAAGCCCGTCCGGCGATTGATGCGACCCGGGGTCTACTCCGCGCCGCCCGCCTTGAAGTCGTACGCCTCCACCTCCGCCAGCAACCGCCCCCTCCGCTCCTCGTCGTCCTCCAGGAACGACGCCACGAACGAATTGCGCGCCAGCTCCCGCAACTGCTCCTCGCTCAGCCCCAGCGCCTCGTGCACCGCACGGAAGTTGTCCCCCACATAGCCGCCGAAGTACGCCGGATCGTCGGAGTTCACCGTGCACAGCAGGCCCTCGGCCATCATCCGCGGCAGCGGGTGTTCCGCCAGCACGTCCACGGCCCGCAGGCGCACGTTCGACAGCGGGCAGAGCGTCAGCGGAATCCGTTCCCGGGCCAGGCGTTCGACCAGGTCCGGGTCCTCCATGCAGCGCAGGCCGTGGTCGATGCGCTCCACGCCGAGGATGTCCAGGGCCTCCCGGATGTACGCCGGCGGGCCCTCCTCGCCCGCGTGGGCGACCTTGCGCAGGCCGAGCGCGGCCGCTGCCTCGTACACCTCGCGGAACTTCGACGGCGGATGACCCGCCTCCGCCGAGTCCAGGCCCACCCCCGTGATCCGGTGCAGATACGGCTTCGCGGCCTGAAGCGTCTCCATCGCCGACTCGGCGGACTCGTCCCGCAGGAAGCACATGATCAGCCGGGTGGAGACGCCGTACCGCTCCTCGCTGTGGTCCAGCGCACGGGCCAGTCCCTCCACCACCGTGCCGAGCGGGACGCCCCGCGACGTGTGGGCCTGCGGGTCGAAGAAGATCTCCGCGTGGCGCACGCCCTGCGCGGCGGCGCGCGCCAGATACGCGTCGGCGAGATCGGCGAAGTCGTCCTCCGTGCGCAGCACGGCCATCAGGCCGTAGTACAGGTCCAGGAACGACTGCAGATCCTGGAAGAGATACGCGCGGCGGAGCTCCTCGGTGTCCTTGTACGGGAGCGTCACGCCGTTGCGCGCGGCGAGCGCGAACGCGAGCTCCGGCTCGAGGGTGCCTTCGATGTGGAGGTGCAGTTCGGCCTTGGGGAGTGGGGGGAGTGACACGACGTTCTCGCTCACTGGTGACGTTTGGGGAAGGGGACGCGCAACAGATCCCGGGCAATGGTCAGATCGCCGTCGAAGCCGGCCGCCCGCGCCTGCCGCTCGAACTCCTCGGCCTCGTTGTACCGCTGCGAGAAGTGCGTCAGCACCAGATGCCGCACACCCGCCTCACGGGCCGCCGTGGCCGCCTGGCCGGCGGTCAGGTGGCCATGGTCGGCGGCAAGTTGATGATCCCCGTCGAGGAATGTGGACTCGATGACGAGCATGTCGCAGCCCTCCGCCAGCGCGTGCACGCCGTCGCAGAGCCGGGTGTCCATCACGAACGCGAAGCGCTGGCCTCTGCGGACCTCGCTGACCTGCTCCAGCGCGACGCCGTTCACGTGGCCCTCGCGCTGGAGCCGGCCCACGTCAGGGCCCTTGATGCCGTGCTCGGTGAGCTTCTCCGGCAGCATCCGGCGGCCGTCCGGCTCGACGAGGCGGTAGCCGTACGACTCGACCGGGTGCGACAGCTTGCGCGCCTCGAGGGTGTACGAACCGGTCGCGGCCAGCAGCCCGTCCGCGGCGACCGGGGCGGGGGCGAGCTCGGCCGTCTCGCGGTACGCCGTCGCGTACCGCAGCCGGTCGAAGAAGTGCTGCCCGCTCGCCGGATAGTGCACGGACACCTCGTGCGGCACCCGGTCCAGGTTGATCCGCTGGATCACTCCGGCGAGTCCCAGGGAGTGATCGCCGTGGAAGTGCGTCACGCAGATCCGGTTGATGTCGTGCGCGGCGACGCCGACCCGCAGCATCTGCCGCTGCGTACCCTCGCCGGGGTCGAACAGGATGCCCTCGCCGTCCCAGCGCAGCAGATAGCCGTTGTGGTTGCGGTGCCGGGTCGGGACCTGGCTGGCCGTGCCGAGCACGACCAATTCACGTACGGACAAGGTGAGCCGGCTTTCGTTATCCGGGGGGCCACTCGAGGCCGCGGCCGCCCAGCAGATGCGCGTGAGCGTGGAAGACGGTCTGGCCCGCGCCGGCGCCGGTGTTGAAGACGATCCGGTATCCGGTGGCGTCGATCTTCTCCTCGGCGGCGACCTCGGCGGCCTCCCGCAGCACATCGGCGACGAGCTGCGGCTGGGCCGCGGCGAGGGTCGCGGCGTCGCGGTAGTGGGCCTTGGGGATGACCAGGACGTGCGTCGGGGCCTGCGGGTTGATGTCGCGGAAGGCGACGATCTGCTCGGTCTCGCGTACGACGGTGGCAGGCACCTCCCCCGCGGCGATTTTGCAGAACAGGCAGTCAGCCTGCGGTTCTCCCGCCATGCCGGGCTCCTCCTCGGTGAGTGCACTGGGACCGGCATCGTATCCAGTGATCGGGTTCCCAGGCGCGGCGTGCCGGGGCGTTGGAGGAGTCTCCCGAGTTCGCGGGCGGGGGCCCGCAATGCGAGCCCCCGCACCCTTCAGCCGGCCCGCACCACTACGGCAGCACCGGCGGCGACTTCGCCGGGTTCTCCGACAGCACCGCCAGCGCCATCCGCACCGCCTCGTCCAGCTGCGGGTCACGCCCTGCCGCGTGGTCCTGCGGCGACATCACCACCTCCACGTCCGGATCGACGCCGTGGTTCTCCACCCCCCAGCCGTACCCCTCAAGCCAGAAGGCGTACTTGGGCTGAGTGACCAGCGTCCCGTCCACCAGCGAGTACCGGCTGTCGATGCCGACGACACCGCCCCATGTGCGCGTGCCCACCACCGGGCCGATCCCCAGTGCTTTGATCGCCGCGTTGACGATGTCGCCGTCCGATCCCGAGAACTCGTTCGCCACCGCGACGACCGGGCCGCGCGGCGCGTCCAGCGGATAGCTGAACGGCTGCATCCCGCGCGGCAGGTCCCAGCCCACGATCCGCCGCGCCAGTTTCTCGACGACGAGCTGCGACGTATGCCCGCCGCGGTTCTCCCGTACATCCACGACCAGGCCCTCGCACGCGACCTCGACCCGCAGATCCCGGTGGATCTGGGCCCAGCCCGGCGCCTGCATGTCGGGGACGTGCAGATAGCCGAGCCGGCCGCCGGACCTCTCATGGACGTACGCGCGCCGGTCGGCCACCCAGGCGTGGTACCGCAGTGGCTCCTCGTCGGCGAGCGGGACGACGACCGCGTGCCGTGGATCGCCGCCGCCCGCCGGGGAGATGGTCAGTTCGACGGGCTTTCCCGCCGCGCCGACGAGCAGCGGCCCGGGCCCGGCCACCGGGTCCACCGGCCGGCCGTCCACCGCGAGGATCGCGTCCCCCGCGCGCACCGCGACGCCCGGCGCGGCCAGCGGCGAGTGGGCGTGCGGGTCGGACGTCTCGGACGGCAGGACGCGGTCGATGCGCCAGATGCCGTCCGCCGCGCGGGAGATGTCCGCACCGAGCAGACCCTGCCGCGTCGACCTGTCCCCGTACCAGGTGCGCGGCGTGACGTACGCGTGCGAAGTGCCGAGTTCGCCCTGCACCTCCCAGAGCAGGTCGATCAGATCGTCGTGGGTGGCCACCCGCGAGAGCACCGGGCGGTAGCGGTCCAGTACGTCGTCCCAGTCGACGCCGCCGAGGTCCGCACGCCAGAAGTTGTCGCGCATCAGCCGACCGGCCTCGTCGTACATCTGCCGCCACTCGGCGGCCGGGTCGATGCTGCCGCGTACGCGCGAGAGGTCGACGGTGATGTTGGTGTCGCTGTCCTCGTCGCGCGAGGCCCTGCGGTCGCTGGGCACGACCTTGAGGGTGCCGTCGGTGTACAGCAGCACCCGCTTGCCGTCGCCGCTGACCGAGAAGCTCGTGGCGTCGGACGAGAGCTCCTCGACCCGTTGCTGGACGAGGTCGAACCGCTCCAGCTCCGTCCGGGGCCCGGGGTCGTCGGGCGTTGCACGGGTCGCGCCGAGGACGCCGCGCACCGGGTGGCGCAGCCACAGCAGCCCGTCCTTGGCGGCACGCAGTGTCGAGTAGCGGGCGGCCTCGACGGGGAAGGGCACTATCCGGTCCGCGAGCCCGTCGAGGTCGATGCGCGTGACCGCGGCGTCCTCCGCGTCCTGCCCGCCGTCCTTGTCCTTGTCGGCGTCGAAGGCCCGGCCGTGGCGCTGCGGGCCGAACGGCGACGGTGTGGTGGCCGCCAGGGTGATCAGGTGCGGGCGGCAGCCGCCGACGAAGGCGAGGTCGAAGACGTGTGTGTCGTAGACCGGGTCGAAGGCCCGCTCGGAGAGGAAGGCGAGATGCTTGCCGTCGAGGGTGAAGGCGGGCTGGAAGTCGCGGAAGCGCAGCGGGGTGGCCTCGGCGACCGACAGATCGGCGGTGTTGGCGAGCTTCAGCTGGCGCAGCGGATCCGGTCCCGCGTGCGACCAGGCGAGCCAGCCGGAGTCGGGCGAGAAGGCCAGCCCGTTGGCCTCGCCGTGCTCGCTGCGGTCGACCTCGCGGACCTCGCCCGACTCGCGTTCCACGAGGAGTACCCGGCCGTCGTGGGAGGCGACGGCGGCGCGGCTGCCGTCGGGGGCCGCGGCGAGGCTCAGTACGCGGCCGAGCCGCCCCGCACCGAGCCTGCGGGGCGTCGCGCCGGGTCCGGTGGCCGGGGCGAATTCGAGCGCGTCCTCGCCCTCGGCGTCGGTGACCCAGACGACCTGCTCCTCGCCGTCCACCCGGAAGGTGCGGGGCAGCCTGGCCCGTACCCCGGGCTCCACGGCGAGCGCCCGCGCGGGTCCCTCGCGATGGGTGACCCAGTGGATGCCGCCGCGGATCTCCACGGCGCTGCCGCGTCCGGTGTGGTCGGGGGTGGCGGTGCCGAGGTGGTGGTCGGCTCTGACCGGGCGGGGCCGCAGATCGGTGCGCTGACCGCCCAGGCGGATGTCGAGCCGGCGGGGCTCGGCCGTATCGAGGTCGTCGAGGAGCCACAGTTCGCCCGCGCCGGCGTAGGCGACGCGGGTGCCGTCGGTGGCCGCGTGGCGGGCGTAGAACCCGTCGACCGAGGTGTGCCGCCGCAGATCGGAACCGTCCGGCAGGGACGAGTACACCGCCCCCACTCCTTCGTGGTCGGAGAGGAACGCGATCCTCTCCCCCACCCACAGCGGATACTCGATGTTCCCGTCGAGCTCCTCATGCAGGCGTACGAACTCCCCCTCGCCCGCCCGGTCTATCCACAACTTGCCCGCCGTGCCGCCCCGGTAGCGCTTCCAGGCGGCGGCCTCGCGCCCCATGGTGGCGGAGAGCAGCAGGACGTGCGGTCCGTACGCGATGTCGCCCACCGGCCCGTACGGGAGCACGGTCGCGGGCCCGCCGTCGAGCGGGACGGCCCGCGCCCAGGTGCGGCGCAGCGAGGCCTGGCCGTAGGTGCTGATCGCGAGGATCTCGCCGTCCGGGGTCCAGCCGCGTACGGAGGTCTTGATGCTGCCCCAGTACGTCAGCCGGTCCGTGGGCCCGCCGTCGATGGGGCCCAGATGGACCTCGGGGGCACCGTCCCGGTACGAGGTCCAGGCTATGTGCGTGCCGTCGGGCGAGATCCTGGGATGGTTCACCGGAACGTTGTCGGCGCTGACACGCCACGCCCGGCCCCCGTCGAGCGGGGCGACCCAGACGTCGTCCTCTGCGGTGAAGGCGATCAACTCGCCGTGGACATGCGGGTACCGGAGGTAGGCAGGGTGCGTCACACCGTCACCCTAGGCAGGGTGCCACCGCCCGGTCACGGCTTTGGGGATCACTTGCCCGGCGGGTCGCGTGTCTCGGTCACGGTAACGGTCACCGTGACCGTGGGCCGCGGCTGCCCGCCCGGTGGGGTGGGCGAAGGGCCGCTGCTGGAAGCGGCGTTGCAGTTACCGAGGACGCTGGCCTCGAAGACAACCTTGCCGTCGATCCTGGCGATCAGGTTGCCGCGTACGCACGCGCCGGAACGCTCCTCCGTCACCCTGCCCTTGAGCGTGATCTTCTGGCCGGAGTCGGTCTCTCCCTGGCAGTCGACGGTGGCAACGCCCCCGCCGGAGGGCGGCGTGGACGCCCCGGCACTGGCCTTCCCGTCGCCGATCTTCGCCGTACAGCTCAGCCAGCGCACCTTGAAGCCGATCCGCTCCAGCGTGCTGGTCCCCGTCTTGTCGGTGGTGACCGCGACCGCGACGGGCTCAGCCCGCCGCTCACCGGCTCACAGGCCGCGACACCCACAACTGCCGCCCCTGCGACGCCGATTGCGACAAGGGAGCGCCGGTACCTCGTTGGTCTCATGCCCCGCATAGACGCAGGGTGGCACCTAGTCCCCCGGGAGGAAAGAGTGGTTGCGGACACAAATCCCCCGTACGGTCGGTGACATGACCAGAAAGCCGCATCGCACGCGCCGGCTCGTGGTCGACGCCGACACGTTCCTCGCGGTGCGTGCGGCGGGCCGCTCAAGTCGCTGGGCCAGATCGTGACCCCGCAGCATGTCTTCACACTGCCCGCCCAGCCGGCCGCGAAGTGAAAGCCGGGCCGGTCAGACAGCTAGGACCAGCGGCCGGTGCGGCCCAGCAACAGCGCCGTCGCGGCCGTGCCGGCGGTGGAGGTGCGCAGCACGCTGCGCCCCAGCCGGTACGGCTTCGCACCCGCCTCGGCGAACGCCGCCAACTCCTCCGGGGACACGCCCCCTTCGGGCCCCACCACCAGCACGATCGACCCCCGCGCGGGCAGTTCCGCGGTGGCCAGGGGCTCGGCGCCCTCCTCGTGCAGCACGGCCGCGAAATCGGCCTCGGCCAGAAGCGCCGCAACCTGCTTGGTCGTTGCCGCGTCCGCGACCTCGGGAAAGCGGAGCCTGCGCGACTGCTTGCCCGCCTCGCGCGCCGTGGCCCGCCACTTGGCGAGGGACTTGGCGCCCCGCTCGCCCTTCCACTGCGTGATACAGCGCGCGGCGGCCCAGGGCACGACGGCGTCGACGCCGGTCTCCGTCATGGTCTCGACGGCGAGTTCGCCACGGTCGCCCTTGGGGAGGGCCTGGACGACGGTGAGACGGGGCGTGGGCTCGGGCTCCGTGGGAAACTGCAGCGGTTCGACGATCAGCCGGTCCTTGCCCTCGGTCCGCAGCACCACACCTGCCGCGCCGCGCCCTCGCCCGTCCGTCAGCACGATGTCCTCACCGGACTGCAGCCTGCGTACGGAGACGGCGTGCCGCCCTTCCGGCCCGTCCAGGGTGATCAGCGAGCCCGGGCCCACGCCGTCCAGTGAGTCGACGAGGAACACGGGCGCGGTCATCGGGAGCCGCCCAGCGCGAGCGCGGCGCGCGCGGAGTCGGCTTCGGCGGCGAGGACCTCGACGAGCTGCCCGGCGGGCAGTTCGCGGGCCATCCGGTGGCCCTGACCGGCCCACAGCGCCATACCCTGCGGGTCGCCCGCCTTGGCGGCGGCCTTGCGCAGGCCACTGGTCAGGTGGTGCACCTCGGGGTAGGCGGCGGGGGCGTACGGGCCGTGCTCGCGCATGAAACGATTCACCAGGCCGCGGGCCGGCCGCCCGGAGAAGGCGCGGGTCAACTCCGTACGTACGAACAGCGGATTCGTCATGGCCTGCTTGTGCAGCGCATTGGCGCCGGACTCGGGGCAGACCAGGAACGCGGTCCCGAGCTGCCCGGCGACCGCGCCCGCGGCGAGCGCGCCGGCGATCTGACCGCCGCGCATCAGGCCGCCCGCGGCGATGATCGGCAGCTGTACGGTCTCGCGGACCAGCGCGATGAGCGAGAGCAGCCCGATCCCGGCGCCGTCGAACGCGGGGTCGTCCCGGTGCGTGCCCTGGTGCCCGCCCGCCTCGATGCCCTGCACACACACGGCGTCGGCACCGGCCCACTGGGCGGCCTGCGCCTCGTCGGGCGAGGTGACGGTCACGACGGTGAAGGTGCCGGCCTTGGCGAAGGAGTCGAGCACGTCACGGGTCGGGCAGCCGAAGGTGAAGGAGACGACGGGAACGGGGTCGTCGAGGAGGATGGCGAGCTTGGCCTCGTACCCGTCGTCGCGCCCGGAGTCGGGGTCGCCCAGGGGCGTCTCGTACCAGGCCGCCTCACCGGCGAGCTGATGCCGGTAGACCTCGACGGCGGCGGGGTCGGCCGTGCCCGGCTGCGGCATGAAGAGATTCACGCCGAAGGGCTGCGAGGTGAGCCCGCGGACCTGTTTGACGTCCTGGTACATGCCGTCCGCGGTCTTGTACCCGGCAGCGAGAAACCCGAGCCCACCGGCTTCGGACACGGCGGCGGCCAAGGGGGGACAGGATGCGCCGCCCGCCATGGGGGCCTGCACGATCGGGTGCCGGCAGAGATCGGTCAGTGCGGAGGACATGCAGGCATGGTGCCACGTCACCGGCGCGGCACCGAATCGGGTGTTCGGTGCCCGAAAGAGGGCGTGGGCGGGGCTGTGCGGGCCCCCGCTGCGGCGCCGCGGCCGAGCTCTGGGGTGCGATTTCCCCCACCCGGCCATTTCCCGAAACCGGGGGGCATGCCCCCGAGCCCCGTCCGCCGTCGGCTGCGCGACCGCGCAAGGTCTGCGGTACCCACGCGGGGCGGACCCGCCGACAGGCGCGCGCAGCTCACGCGCCCCCGCCGGCCCAGACCCTACCGACCGTTGAACGCGTCCTTCAGGCGGGAGAACAGACCCTGCTGGCCCGGCTGGAACTGGCCCAGTGGCCGTTCCTCGCCCCGCAGCTTCGCCAGATCCCGCAGCAGCCTCTCCTGGTCCGCGTCCAGCTTCGACGGCGTCATCACCTCGACGTGCACGATCAGGTCGCCGCGCCCCCCGCCCCGCAGGTGCGTGATCCCGCGCCCGTGCAGCGGGATCGACTGGCCCGACTGCGTGCCCGGGCGGATGTCGACCTCTTCCATCCCGTCCAGCGTCTCCAGCGGGCACTTCGTGCCCAGCGCCGCCGCCGTCATCGGGATCGTCACCGTGCAGTGCAGATCGTCGCCGCGCCGCTGGAAGACCGGGTGCGGCAGCTCGTGGATCTCCACGTACAGATCACCCGCGGGGCCGCCGCCCGGCCCGACCTCGCCCTCGCCGGCGAGCTGGATGCGCGTCCCGTTGTCGACACCGGCCGGGATCTTGACCGTAAGAGTCCGGCGGGACCGTACACGCCCGTCGCCCGCGCACTCGGGGCACGGCGTCGGCACGACCGTGCCGAAGCCCTGGCACTGCGGGCACGGCCGCGAGGTCATGACCTGCCCCAGGAAGGACCGCGTCACCTGCGAGACCTCACCACGGCCACGGCACATGTCACACGTCTGCGCCGAGGTGCCCGGCGCGGCGCCCTCGCCGGAGCACGTGGTGCACACGACGGCCGTGTCGACCTGGATGTCCTTCGTCGTGCCGAAGGCCGCCTCGTTGAGGTCGATCTCCAGGCGGATCATGGCGTCCTGGCCTCGCCGCGTGCGCGACCTCGGTCCCCGCTGCGACGCCGTCCCGAAGAACGCGTCCATGATGTCCGAGAAGTTTCCGAAGCCACCGGCTCCGAAGCCGCCCGCGCCACCGCCGCCCGCCTGCGACAGCGGGTCCCCGCCGAGGTCGTAGACCTGCTTCTTCTGCGGGTCCGACAGCACCTCGTACGCGGCGTTGATCTCCTTGAAGCGCTCCTGCGTCTTCGGGTCCGGATTCACATCCGGGTGGAGTTCACGGGCAAGCCGGCGGAAGGCCTTCTTGATCTCGTCCTGGGACGCGTCGCGGCGTACGCCGAGTACGGCGTAGTAGTCCGTGGCCACTTACGACTCCGCCAGGATCTGTCCGACGTAACGTGCCACTGCGCGTACCGCTCCCATCGTTCCGGGGTAGTCCATGCGGGTCGGTCCGACCACGCCGAGTTTGGCAACTGCCTCGTCGCCCGAACCGTAGCCCACCGCGACGACGGACGTGGAGTTGAGGCCCTCATGGGCGTTCTCATGACCGATCCGTACGGTCATGCCCATGCCGCCCGATTCCTTCGCCTCACCGAGCAGTTTGAGGAGCACCACATGCTCCTCGAGCGCCTCCAGCACCGGCCTGATGGTCAGCGGGAAGTCGTGCCCGAAGCGGGTCAGATTGGCGGTGCCGCCGATCATCAGCCGCTCCTCGGTCTCCTCGACCAGGGTCTCGAGCAGGGTCGAGAGCACCGTGGAGACGGTCCCGCGGTCCTCCGAATCGAAGGACTCGGGAAGGTCCTGCACCAGCTGCGGCACATCCGCGAAGCGGCGCCCGACGACCCGGCTGTTGAGCCGGGCCCGCAGGTCCGCGAGCGAGCTGTCGCCGAACGGCGCGGGGCAGTCGATCATGCGCTGCTCGACCCGCCCGGTGTCCGTGATCAGCACGAGCATCAGCCGGGCCGGCGCGAGGGAGAGGAGCTCCACATGCCGGACGGTGGACCGGGTCAGCGAGGGGTACTGGACGATGGCGACCTGCCGGGTCAGCTGCGCCAGCAGCCGTACCGTACGGCCGACCACGTCGTCGAGATCGACGGCTCCGTCCAGGAAGCTGTGGATGGCGCGCCGCTCGGGCGACGACAGCGGCTTGACGCCGGCCAGCTTGTCGACGAAGAGCCGGTAACCCTTGTCCGTGGGGATACGGCCGGCGCTGGTGTGGGGCTGGGCGATGTAGCCCTCGTCCTCCAGCACGGCCATGTCGTTGCGGACGGTCGCCGGCGAGACGCCGAGCTTGTGACGCTCGGTGAGCGCCTTGGAGCCGACGGGCTCCTCGGTGCCGACATAGTCCTGGACGATGGCGCGCAGCACCTCGAGTCTGCGTTCGCTGAGCATCGCGCACACCTCCAGCTGTGGTTCCTCGGTGGTGCCTGGCACTCGCTGCGTACGAGTGCCAGCATTTTCCCCGTGCCAGTGTACGGCGGTGAGGTACACCCCTAGCAAGGGCCGCCAGCCAGGACAGCCGACCACGCTACCGCGCGCTGTGCCGGTCGCTGCCAGTAGCGTCGCGGTATGGACGTCAGTTGGGAAGACTTCGGCTGGGAGCGGTTGGCCGACGGGGTGGGGCGTCGACGGCTGCCGGTCTGGGACGCGACCACCGGATTGATCGCCGGTGAGGACCGTGTCCTCATGTACGACACGGGCTCCACACTGCGTGAGGGCGCCGAGCTGCGCACTCAGGCACAGGCGCTGCTGCCCGGCCGCCGCGTGACGCATATCGCACTGAGTCACCCCCACTTCGACCATGTGCTGGGGACGGCGGCGTTCTCGGGGGCCGAGGTGTACGGCGCGGTGGGCATCGCGGATCTGATGCGGCGGGACCGGGACGCGATCCGGGGCTCGGCGGTACGCCACGGGGTCTTGGCCGCCGATGCGGCGGAGGCGGTCGACGTGCTGGTGGTGCCGCAGCATCTGGTGTGCGGCGAGTGGACGCTGGAGCTGGGCGGCCGCCAGGTGCTGCTGGCGAACGTGGGCCCCGGTCATTCGGGCCACGACCTCGCGGTGCTGGTGCCGGGGGACCCGGAGGTGGTGTTCTGCGGCGACCTGGTGGAGGAGTCCGGCGAGCCGCAGGCGGGCCCGGACGCCATCCCGTCCCGCTGGCCGGCGGCGCTGGACCGGCTGCTGTCACTGGGCGGCGAGGACGCGGTGTATGTGCCGGGGCACGGGGCGGTCGTGGACGCGGCGTTCGTACGCGCGCAGCGAGACATGCTGGCGGCGCGCTTCGGGGTGTCGTAGCGTCGCCGAATGCGCAGCTACAGCCCGGATCTGACCCCGCCTTGGAAGAAGTCGCGGCCCGCACCGGAGGTGCCGGCCGAGCCCGATCTGGTCGTGGAGGAGGTCGGGACGGGCTTCTGCGGTGCGGTGATCCGCTGTGAGGCGGGGACGGTGACGCTGGAGGACCGCTTCGGCAAGCACCGGGTCTTCCCGCTGGAGCCGCGGGGCTTCCTCCTGGAGGGGAAGGTGGTCACCCTCGTCCGCCCCTCGGCTGCGGGCCCGGCCCGCCCGGCCCGTACGGCCTCGGGATCGATAGCGGTCCCGGGGGCGCGCGCCCGTGTCGCCCGTGCGGGCCGCATCTACGTGGAGGGCCGCCACGACGCGGAACTCGTGGAACGCGTCTGGGGCGACGACCTGCGCATCGAGGGCGTCGTCGTCGAGTACCTGGAGGGCATCGACGACCTCCCGTCGATCGTCGCCGACTTCGCCCCCGGCCCGGACGCACGCCTCGGCGTCCTGGTGGACCATCTGGTCCCCGGCTCGAAGGAGTCCCGCATCGCGGACCGGGTCACGGGCGCGGACGTGCTGGTGGTGGGCCATCCCTACATCGACGTGTGGGAGGCGGTGAAGCCCTCCTCGGTGGGCATCCCGGCGTGGCCGTCGATCCCGCACGGCCAGGACTGGAAGACGGGCGTCTGCCGCGCACTGGGCTGGCGGGAGAACACGGGGGCGGCGTGGCAGCGGATTCTCTCCGGGGTGCGGTCCTACAGGGACCTGGAACCGGAGCTGCTGGGGCGGGTGGAGGAGCTGATCGATTTCGTGACGGCGCCGTAGGAATGTCCCGCCCCTCCGGCGACTGAGGAGCGGGGCTCGGGGCGGAGCCCCCACTCGGGAAGGCCCGGCAGGGCTCCGCCCCGTCAGTCCACCAGGTCCCGCACCACCGCATCCGCCAGCAACCGCCCCCGCAACGTCAGCACCGCACTCCCCGCCTCGTACGCCCCCGACTCCAGCAGGCCGTCCCCCAGCGCGCGCCCCGCCGCCGCGAGGCCCGCGGGCCGGAGCAGCGACAGTGGCACGCCCTCGCGCAGGCGCAGTTCCAGCAGGACGCGCTCCACCCGGCGGTCCTGCGGCGAGAGCACCTCGCGGCCCGCCCCCGGCGACCGCCCCTCCGCCAGCGCCGCCGCATACGCGCCCGGGTGCTTCACGTTCCACCAGCGCACGCCGCCCACATGGCTGTGCGCCCCGGGTCCCGCGCCCCACCAGTCCGCGCCGCGCCAGTACAGCTCGTTGTGCAGGCACCGGCCCGCCCGGGAGGTCGACCAGTTGGAGACCTCGTACCAGTCGAAACCGGCGCGCGACAGCACGTCGTCGGCGATCAGATACCGGTCCGCGTGGACGTCGTCGTCCGTCATCGGGACCTCACCGCGCCGGATCCGCCGCGCCAGCTGCGTGCCCTCCTCCACGATCAGCGCGTACGCCGAGATGTGGTCGGGACCCGCGCCCACCGCCGCGGCGAGCGACGCGCGCCAGTCGTCGTCGGACTCCCCCGGCGTGCCGTAGATCAGGTCGAGGTTCACATGGCCGAAGCCCGCCGCCCGCGCCTCCGCCACGCATGCCTCGGGCCGCCCCGGCGTATGTGTACGGTCCAGCACCTTCAGCACATGCTGCCGCGCGCTCTGCATGCCGAAGGAGATCCGGTTGAAGCCGCCCTCGCGCAGCTCCGCCAGATACTCGGGGTTCACCGACTCCGGATTCGCCTCGGTGGTGATCTCCGCGTCGTCCGCGAGCCCGAACTCCTCCCGTACGGCATCCAGCATCCGTACGAGATCGGCGGCGGCGAGCAGCGTCGGCGTACCGCCCCCGACGAACACGGTCCGGACCTGTCGCGGGTCGTCGCCGAGCACCTTCCGGGCCAGCCGCACCTCGTCGGTGAGCGTCGCGGCGTAGTTGTCGCGGGAGGCCAGCACGCCGCCCGAGCCGCGCAGCTCGGTCGCCGTGTAGGTGTTGAAGTCGCAGTAGCCGCAGCGGGTCGCGCAGTACGGCACATGCAGATAGAAGGCGAGCGGCCGGTCTCCGGCGCCCTCGAGCGCGGACGCGGGCAGCGTCCCGTTCTCGGGCATCGGCTCACCATCGGGCAGTACGGAAGGCATGCCCCCCATTGTCCGTCACCCAGGACGTGGCCCGGCACGTCGCCTGTGGGCACCCAGGACGTGGCACGGCACGGCTACTGCGCCCGCAGCACCAGCAGCGCGAGATCGTCTCCCGGCGGCGTCTCCGCGAACTCGTGCACCGCCTGCCTGATCCGCTCGGCCACCCCCTGCGCGGTCAGCCCCACGCAGCTCGCCAGCACCCGCGCGAGCCCGTCCCCGTCGTCGAACATCCGCGCCCCCGAGCGCCGCTCCGTCACCCCGTCCGTGACGCAGAGCAGCGTGTCGCCAGGTTCCAGGTCGAAGGTCTGGCTCTGGTAGGCCACGTCCTCGACGACCCCGAGCAGCACCTGCGGCTCAGCCGCCGTGAGCACCCGGCCGTCGGGCCTCAGCAGCAGCGGCAGGGGATGGCCCGCGCTCGCGACTGTGCACCGCACGCCGCCCTGCGCAAAGGGCACCAGCTCGCCGTAGAGGACGGAGAGGAACCGCGCCTGCGGCCCCTCCGGCAGCCCCTGCCCGCCCGCGGCAGCCACCATCAGCGCGGCTGCCTCGGCCGCCTCCATCGCATCGTCGAGGAGGAGTCCGTTCAGCCGGTCGAGCACCGCGCCGACCTGGTATCCCTCGCGAGCGAGCAGCCGCAGCCAGGGCCGGGCGAGCCCGGTCACGACGGCGGCCTCGGGCCCGCTGCCCTGGACGTCGCCGAGCATGAAGCACCAGCGGCCGCCCGAGCCCGCCGGGAAGATGTCGTAGAAGTCGCCGCCCGCGACTCCGTCGTCGCTCGGCTCGTACACGAGGAACTGGTCGACGCCGGGGATCTCCCCGACCTTGCCCGGCAGCAGCCCGCGCTGCAGGATCCTGCTGATGGTGGCCTGCCGGGTGTACTGGCGGGCCGCGCCGATCGCCAGAGCCACCCGCCGGGCGAAGTCCTCGATCAGCGCGGTCACTTCATCGGGCACGCGCCCCGGCCCGTGCCGGGCGACGACCAGTGTGCCGAGCCCGCGCCCGCCCGCGACGAGTCGGTAGGCCAGCGCCGTCCCCTCCTCTTCGCCGGGTTCGCCCTCGGTCGGCCAGGGGATCGACACCGGCCCGTTGCGCGGTGTTTCGGGCAGCCGTGGCGGCTCCTTGCCGAGGACCTCGCGCAGCTTCTCGATCCGGGACTCGTCGCCGTGCCAGACGCGGGCGAGCCGTTGCGCGGCCCCCGACGGGCCGCCCGTGCCCCACCCCGCGCGCCCGGCCTCGCCCTCCAGCCAGATCGCGCACCAGTCGGCGAGCCGCGGCACCAGCAACTGCCCCGCCAGCGCGGCGACCATGTCCTCGTCGAGTTGCCCGGCGAGCAGGTCGGACGCTTCGGCGAGGAAGGAGAGCGCGCCGCGGCTGAGCCAGTCCTGGTCCTCGCGGACGGCGCGGCGCGGCGCGGGCGCGAGGATCTCGGCGGCGCGCAGTCCGCGTTGCATTGCCGGTTCGGCGCCGGGCAGCGGGCAGGTGTCCCAGCCGTCGACGGGCAGCCGGGCCCAGACGGTCTTGAGGGCCGTGAGGTAGGTGATGCCCCAGCGCTCCGCGAGGGCGCCGACGAGATGGAGGCCGCGCCCGTACTCAGGGGTGCCGGTCCGGTCCTCGCCGTCCGGTTCGTTCCGTACGGCCCTGGCCGGGTGATGGTCGGAGACCTCGATCACCAGCGCGGCCGGCTCGCCGTCGGCCTGCTCCTCGAGCCGGCAGAGGAGTTCGACGGTGGTGCCCGCATGCACGACGGCGTTGGTGACCAGTTCGTTGACGACGAGTACGGCGTCGTCCGCGAGCCGGTCCGTACTGTGCCGGCCCGGCTGGCAGCCCCCGCTGCCGGCCGTCCCTCGGCAGAAGGCGCAGGTGGCGAGCAGGCCGAGGTTGGTCCAGTCGGCGAGGGCGGCGCGTACGAAGCGGCGTGCGGCGGACGGCGCGAGGGGGTTGCCCGGCAGACTGGTGCGCGAAATCGACCGTGCGTCATCCCGTAACGGGTACAACGGCGTTGAGCGTTGGACCGTATCGCGCTGCATCGGAAAGGACCCCACGGTGTGGCTCCTGGTCGGTTCTGGCAATGCGCCGCTTATGACACCGACAGAGTGACAGACTGAGCCTGCCCATAAGCGTCGAGTCACCGAAGTGGGCGGATATGAATAAAGATCTTGCGCTGTCGCCCGCCCAGCCGCCCTCCGACGGCGCCTGGATACGTGTGGCGGAGCTGCGCCCGCTGCTGGCCGCGATGACGGCACTGCGGGACGGAGACTTCACGGTACGTGTGCCCGAAACCCATGAGGGCATGTCGGCGGAGCTGGCGGCGATGTTCAACCAGATCGCCGTGCGCAATCAGCACTTCGCGGATGAACTGACCCGGGTGCGCCGGGAGGTGGTGCGGCACGGCAGGCTGGACGACCGTCTGTCGGCGAGCCCCGGCCAGGGCGCCTGGACGTCCGGAGTCATCAGTACGAACGCGCTGCTGGACGCCTTGGTGGTACCGGCCGCCAACGCCACCCGGGTGCTGGACGCGGTGGCGGGCGGCGATCTCACTCAGCGGGTCGATCTGCACGACGGCAACCGCCAGTTGCGCGGCGATCTGCGCCGTCTGGGCCGCGCGGTCAACAAGATGGTGGACCAGCTGTCCCTGTTCACCGGCGAGGTGACCAGGGTGGCCCGGGAGGTGGGCACCGAGGGCCGCCTCGGCGGGCGCGCCAAGGTGCAGGGCCTGTCCGGCAGTTGGCGGGACGTGACCGAGGCGGTCAACACCATGGCCGCCCGGCTGACCGCGCAGGTGCGCGACATCGCCGCGGTGACCACGGCGGTGGCGCGCGGCGACTTGACCCGTACGGTCACGGTCGAGGCGACCGGCGAGCTCCTGGAGCTGAAGCTCACCGTCAACACCATGGTCGACCAGCTCTCGGCCTTCGCCGACGAGGTCACCCGGGTGGCCCGCGAGGTCGGTACGGAGGGCCAGCTGGGCGGGCGGGCCCAGGTCCGCGGCGTGTCCGGCGTCTGGAAAGACCTCACCGACAACGTCAACTTCATGGCGTCCAACCTGACGTCCCAGGTCCGCAACATCGCACAGGTCACCACCGCCGTCGCCAACGGCGACCTGTCCCAGAAGATCACCGTCGACGCCCAGGGCGAGATCCTGGAGCTGAAGTCGACCATCAACACCATGGTCGACCAGCTCTCCGCCTTCGCCGACGAGGTCACCCGCGTCGCCCGCGAGGTCGGCACCGAAGGAAACCTCGGCGGCCGCGCCCAGGTCCGCGGCGTGTCCGGCGTCTGGAAAGACCTCACCGAGAACGTCAACTTCATGGCCGACAACCTCACGTCCCAGGTGCGGAACATCGCGCTCGTGTCCACGGCCGTCGCCCAGGGCGACCTCGGCAAGAAGATCACGGTCGAGGCGAAGGGCGAGATCCTGGAGCTGAAGTCGACCATCAACACCATGGTCGACCAGCTCTCCGCCTTCGCCGACGAGGTCACCCGCGTCGCCCGCGAGGTCGGCACCGAAGGAAACCTCGGCGGCCAGGCTCAGGTCCGCGGCGTGTCCGGCGTCTGGAAGGACCTCACCGACAACGTCAACTTCATGGCGTCCAACCTGACGTCCCAGGTCCGCAACATCGCACAGGTCACCACCGCCGTCGCCAACGGCGACCTCTCCAAGAAGATCACCGTCGACGCGCGCGGCGAGATCCTGGAGCTCAAGGACACCGTCAACACCATGGTGGAGCAGCTGCGCGCCTTCGGCGACGAGGTCACCCGGGTGGCCCGCGAGGTGGGCACGGACGGCAGGCTCGGCGGCCGCGCCCAGGTACTCGGTGTCACCGGTCTGTGGAAGGACCTCACCGACAACGTCAACTACATGGCCGACAACCTCACGTCCCAGGTCCGGAACATCGCGCAGGTGGCGACGGCAGTGGCCCAGGGCGATCTCTCCAAGAAGATCGACGTGGACGCGCGCGGCGAGATCCTGGAGCTGAAGACCACCATCAACACCATGGTGGACACGCTCTCCTCGTTCTCCTCCGAGGTCACGCGCGTGGCCCGCGAGGTGGGTTCGGAGGGCCAGCTCGGCGGCCAGGCGCGGGTCGAGGGTGTGTACGGCACCTGGAAGCGCCTGACGACCAGTGTGAACGAGCTCGCGCTCAACCTCACCACCCAGGTCCGCGCCATCGCCGAGGTGGCGTCCGCCGTCACCCAGGGCGACATGTCCCGCTCGATCACCGTCGAGACCCGCGGCGAGGTCTCCGAGCTCAAGGACAACATCAACCTGATGGTGTCCAACCTCCGCGAGACCACCAGGGCCAAGGACTGGCTGGAGTCCAACCTCGCCCGCCTGGCCAGTCTGATGCAGGGCCACCGCGACCTGATGGAGGTCGCCGACCTGATCCTGCGCGAGCTGACCCCGCTGGTGAACGCGCAGTACGGCGCGTTCTTCCTGGCCGATCCGGACGCCGACGGCACTCCGTCCCGTACGACGTCGACCACCAAGGGACTGGCGTTCATCGCCGGTTACGGCTCCGCCCAGTCGGCCACCATAGACACCACCGGCATGCCGGGCCACGGCCTGGTCCGCCAGGCGGCCCTGGAGAAGAAGCGGATCCTGCTGGAGGAGGCCCCGCCGGACTACATCAAGATCAATTCTGGACTTGGCGAGGCGTCCCCGACCAGCGTCGTCATCATCCCGATCCTCTTCGAGGACAAGCTCCTCGGCGTGATCGAGCTGGCGTCCTTCTCCCGCTTCTCCGACGTCCACCTGGCCTTCTTCGACCAGTTCGTGAACACCATCGGCGTCGCGATCAACACCATCATCGCCAACTCCCGTACCGAGTCACTGCTGGGCGAGTCCCAGCGCCTCGCCATACAGCTCCAGGAGCGCTCCAACGAGCTGCAGCGGCAGCAGGCCGAGCTGCAGCGCTCCAACGCCGAACTGGAGGAGAAGGCGGCGCTGCTGGCGACCTCCTCGCAGTACAAGTCGGAGTTCCTGGCGAACATGTCGCACGAGCTGCGCACCCCGCTGAACTCGCTGCTCATCCTCGCCCGGCTGCTCTCCGACAACCCCGACGGCCATCTCTCCGACCAGGAGGTGCAGTTCGCGGCCACGATCCACCGCTCGGGCTCCGACCTGCTCCAGCTGATCAACGACATTCTGGACCTGTCGAAGATCGAGGCCGGCCGGATGGACGTACGCCCGAAGAAGCTGCCGCTGATCAAGCTGCTGGACTACGTGCACGCCACCTTCCGCCCGATCACCATCGACCGGGGTCTCGCCTTCGAGGTCGCGGTGGGCGAGGACGTACCGCGCGAGATGTTCTCCGACGAGCAGCGGCTCCAGCAGATCCTGCGCAATCTGCTCTCCAACGCGATCAAGTTCACCTCATCGGGCCGCGTCGAACTGCGCGTGAACAGGGTCAAGGACCCCGACAACAAGCTGCTCAAGGGCATGGAGGACCTGATCGCCTTCGCCGTCACCGACACCGGTATCGGTATCGCGAAGGAGAAACTGCCGGTGATCTTCGAGGCGTTCCAGCAGGCCGACGGCACCACCAACCGCAAGTACGGCGGCACGGGCCTCGGTCTGTCCATCAGCCGGGAGATCGCGGGGCTGCTCGGCGGCCGGATCATCGCGGAGAGCGAGCCGGGCCGCGGCTCCACCTTCACGCTGTACGTCCCCGTGGTCTACCCAGGCCATGTCGGCGCCGAGAGCGACGGCTCCCACGACGGCCACGACCCCCAGGAGGTGCGGGCCGTCCCGCCTACCTCGCCGGAGCGCCCTCTCGCCGACCACATGGGGCTCCCGGACCTGGACGACGGCTGGCCGACGACGACCAAGCTGGAGGAGTGGAGGTCGGGCCGGGCCGGCCGGATCCTGTCGAGCCGCCGCGTCCTCATCGTCGACGACGACATCCGCAACGTCTTTGCGCTCACCCATGTACTGGGCAGGGTGGGCATGCCCGTGCTGTACGCGGAGAACGGCCGGGAGGGCATCGAGACACTGGAGCGCAACCCCGACGTCGAACTGGTCCTGATGGACATCATGATGCCCGAGATGGATGGTTACGAGACGATCGAGGCGATCCGGCGCAGCCCGCTGTGGACGGATCTGCCGATCGTCGCGCTCACCGCGAAGGCGATGCCCGGGGACCGCGAGAAGTCGATCGCGCAGGGCGCGAACGAGTACGTACCGAAACCCGTCGATGTGGACCGTCTGCTGACCGTCGTCTGCGCCCTGCTGGACCCTGAGCGCGAGACGGCCGACCCGGACGGCGCGGCGTCCGAAGAAATACCCGCAGCACCGGGAGAGCCAGGCGGCGACGAGCAGCCGGCTGTCCCACCGACGATCACGTAAGGCAGACACGATGAGCACAGAGGCGCCCACCGCCGACCGCGCGAGCATCCTCCTCGTGGACGACATGGAGGACAATCTCGTCGCCCTGGAGGCAGTACTGGGGTCCCTCAACGAACCGCTGGTGCGGGCACGTTCCGGCGAGGCGGCGATGAAGGCACTGCTGCGGCAGAAGTTCGCGGTGGTCCTGCTGGATGTCCGGATGCCCGGCATGGACGGCTTCGAGACGGCGACCAACATCAAGCGTCTGGACCAGACGAAGGACGTCCCGATCATCTTCCTGACCGGGGCGGAGGCGGACCGAGGCTACGCCTTCAGGGGGTACGCGACGGGGGCGGCGGACTTTCTGACCAAGCCGTTCGACCCGTGGGTGCTGCGGGCGAAGGTGAATGTGTTCCTCGATCTGCACCGCAAGAACCGCCAGTTGGAGCGACTGCTGGCCCGCGAGCAGCATCAGCTGGGCACGATCGCGGACCGGCTGGGTGCGATTGAGAAGGCGCTGGACCTCAGCGGCCCGGCCGATGCGCCGGAGCTGCGGACGCAGTTGACGCGGGTGGAGGAAGCACTGAGGGACCTGGGCCGCGTCCGAGGCTGAGGCCCGGACCGGGACCGGGACGCCACCCTTTTGCCTGCCCTGCAGGGAGCAAGGGGTGGAGTCCCGGTTCGGGAAGGCGCGGCCTCAGGCCTCGCGGGAGCCCGCGTACATGTCCTCGATCAGCTCGCGGTACTCACGCTCGACGACCGGCCGCTTCAACTTGAGGCTCGGCGTCAGTTCGCCGTGCTCGATGTCCAGGTCGCGCGGGAGCAGCCGGAACTTCTTGATCGTCTGCCAGCGCTGCAGCCCCTCGTTCAGCCGCTGCACGTACCCCTCGATCAGCTGCTGGGCCTGCGGCGTGGCCACCACCTCCGCGTACGACTTGCCGTCCAGGCCGTTCTCCTTGGCCCAGCCGAGGATGGTCGGCTCGTCGAGCGCGATCAGCGCCGTGCAGAAGTTACGGTCCGCGCCGTGCACCAGGATGTTGGAGACGAACGGGCACACCGCCTTGAACTGTCCCTCGACCTCCGCCGGCGCGATGTACTTGCCGCCCGACGTCTTGATCAGGTCCTTCTTGCGGTCCGTGATCCGCAGATAGCCGTCCGCGGAGAGTTCGCCGATGTCCCCGGTGTGGAACCACCCGTCGGACTCCAGGACTTCCGCGGTCTTCTCCGGCAGACCGTGGTAGCCCTCCATGATCCCGGGGCCGCGCAGCAGGATCTCGCCGTCGTCCGCGATGCGCACCTCCGTGCCGGGAAGCGGCTTGCCGACCGTGCCCGTGCGGTACGCCTCGCCCGGGTTGACGAAGGACGCCGCGCTGGATTCGGTGAGGCCGTAGCCCTCCAGGATGTGGATCCCGGCGCCGGCGAAGAAGTAGCCGATGTCGGGCGCGAGCGCGGCGGAGCCGGAGACCGCGGCGCGCAGCCGCCCGCCGAAGGCGTCACGGAGCTTGGAGTAGACGAGCGCGTCGGCGACCTTGTGCTTTGCGCTCAGCCCGAAGGGCGCGGAGGCCGTGCCCGTACGGCGGAAGTTGTCCTGCACGGCCTTGGCGTACTCGCGCGAGACACCGGCCGCCCACTGGAAGATCTTGTACTTCGCGCCGCCGCCGGCCCGCGCCTTCGCGGCGACGCCGTTGTAGACCTTCTCGAAGATGCGCGGCACGGCCGCCATATAGGTCGGCTGCACCACCGGCAGATTCTCGATGATCTTGTCGACCCGGCCGTCGACGGCGGTGACATGGCCGACCTCGATCTGTCCGGAGGTCAGCACCTTGCCGAAGACATGGGCGAGCGGCAGCCAGAGGTACTGCACGTCGTCCTTGCTGATCAGCCCGGTCGCGGCGGTGGCCTTGGCCATGTACGACCAGTTGTCGTGCGGCAGCCGCACGCCCTTGGGCCGTCCCGTGGTGCCCGAGGTGTAGATCAGCGTCGCCAGCTGGTCCGCGGTGATCGCCTCGATCCGCTCCTTCACGGCCTCGGGATGCTTTTCGAGGTACTGCGCGCCGCGCGCCTCCAGGTCGGCGAGCGAGAGCACCCAGCCATCGGGCTCGCTCTCGTCGGGCTCGACGCCGGTCGTGTCGAGGACGACGACGTGCTTGAGCTCCGGCAGATCCGCCCGCTTCTCGCGCGCCTTGGCGAGCTGGGAGGCGTCCTCCGCGATCAGCACGCGGCTGGCGGAGTCGGCGAGGATGTACCCCGACTCCTCGGCGTTCGTGGACGGGTAGATGGTCGTGGTCGCGCCGCCCGCGCACATCACACCGAGGTCGGCGAGGATCCACTCGACCCGGGTGGAGGAGGCAAGCGCGACCCGGTCCTCGGGCTGCACGCCGAGATCAATCAGACCGGCCGCGATGGCGTAGACCCGCTCGGCGGCCTGGCCCCAGCTCAGCGACTTCCAGTCGTCGGGCCCTTGACCGGCGGCGGGGGCCACCGGGTAGCGGTAGGCCTCGGCGTCCGGCGTAGCCGCCACACGCTCGGCGAAAAGAGTCGCCACGGAGGGCGGTCGGTTCTCGATCAGGGTCTGTGTGTCGCTCACGACGTCCTCCGGGCCTGCGGCAGCACTGCAACTGGCTGGTTGTTTAACTGGCGAGTAACCATCGAGCCGTGATCAGAGTAGAGCGCACAAAGCCGGTGCGTAAGAGGCTGCAGGCTGCCGCTTGATAACGAACAGACGCAGAGATCAATGGCTGGAACCGATGGTCGGTGTATCCCTCACCTATCGGGTGATGCGCCCGCAGACACACGAAAAGCGCCCGACCGGACCACGGTCGGGCGCTTCCGCTCATCAGTCGCGACCACTGGCGACGCTTGAGGCTACTTCTTCCCCTTGCCACCCTCGTCACTGGACAGCACGGCGATGAAGGCCTCCTGCGGAACCTCCACGCTGCCGACCATCTTCATCCGCTTCTTGCCTTCCTTCTGCTTCTCGAGCAGCTTCCGCTTGCGGGAGATGTCACCGCCGTAGCACTTGGCGAGGACGTCCTTGCGGATGGCGCGAATGGTCTCCCGGGCGATGACCCGGGAGCCGATGGCGGCCTGGATGGGCACCTCGAAGGCCTGCCGCGGGATGAGCTCGCGCAGCTTGGCGACCAGCCGGACGCCGTACGCGTACGCCGCGTCCTTGTGCGTAATGGCGGAGAAGGCGTCGACCTTGTCGCCGTGCAGCAGGATGTCGACCTTGACCAGGCTGGCGGCCTGCTCGCCGGTGGGCTCGTAGTCGAGGGAGGCGTAACCGCGCGTCTTGGACTTCAGCTGGTCGAAGAAGTCGAAAACGATCTCGGCGAGGGGGAGGGTGTAGCGGATCTCGACCCGGTCCTCGGAGAGGTAGTCCATGCCCAGCAGCGTGCCGCGGCGGGTCTGGCAGAGCTCCATGATCGAACCGATGAACTCGCTGGGGGCGAGGATCGTGGCCCGTACGACCGGCTCGTGCACCTCGGCGATCTTGCCCTCGGGGAACTCGCTCGGGTTGGTGACGGTGTGCTCGGTGCCGTCCTCCATGACCACGCGGTAGACCACGTTGGGTGCGGTGGCGATCAGGTCCAGCCCGAACTCGCGCTCCAGCCGCTCCCGGATGACGTCCAGGTGCAGCAGCCCGAGGAAGCCGACGCGGAACCCGAATCCGAGCGCGGCGGACGTCTCGGGTTCGTACACCAGCGCGGCGTCGTTCAGCTGGAGCTTGTCGAGGGCGTCGCGCAGCTCGGGGTAGTCCGAACCGTCCAGCGGATACAGGCCGGAGAACACCATCGGCTTGGGGTCCTTGTAGCCGCCGAGGGCCTCCGTGGCGCCCTTGTGCAGGGTGGTGATCGTGTCACCGACCTTGGACTGGCGGACGTCCTTCACCCCGGTGATGAGGTAGCCCACCTCGCCGACGCCGAGGCCGTCGGCCGGCAGCATCTCGGGCGAGTTGGTGCCGATCTCCAGCAGCTCGTGGGTGGCGCCGGTGGACATCATCCTGATGCGCTCGCGCTTGTTCAGCTGGCCGTCGATGACTCGTACATACGTCACCACGCCGCGGTAGGAGTCGTACACCGAGTCGAAGATCATCGCGCGGGCGGGCGCGTCGGCGACGCCGACGGGCGCGGGCACGTCCCGTACGACCCTGTCGAGGAGGGCTTCCACACCGACACCGGTCTTGGCCGAGACCTTGAGAACGTCCTCGGGCTGACAGCCGATGAGGTTGGCGAGCTCCTCGGAGAACTTCTCCGGCTGGGCGGCCGGCAGGTCGATCTTGTTGAGGACCGGGACGATCGTGAGGTCGTTCTCCATCGCCAGATAGAGATTGGCGAGGGTCTGCGCCTCGATGCCCTGGGCGGCGTCGACGAGGAGGACCGTGCCCTCGCAGGCCGCGAGCGACCGGGAGACCTCATAGGTGAAGTCCACGTGGCCCGGGGTGTCGATCATGTTGAGGATGTGGGTCGTGTTCTGACCCTCGCCCTCGGTGGGCGCCCACGGCAGCCGGACCGCCTGGGACTTGATGGTGATGCCGCGCTCGCGCTCGATGTCCATGCGGTCGAGGTACTGAGCGCGCATCTGCCGCTGATCGACCACACCGGTCAGCTGAAGCATCCGGTCGGCAAGGGTCGACTTGCCGTGGTCGATGTGCGCGATGATGCAGAAATTGCGGATCAGCGCCGGGTCGGTACGGCTCGGCTCGGGCACGTGGGTAGGAGTCGCGGGCACGCAGGGTCCTGATTCTTGAGACGCGGGGCGTCTCGTCTCGGGCGATGTCGGATCGATACGTAGCTTCCATGGTCCCATGGCTGCGGGGCTGCGACCGGTTTGGGCCGTCCGATGGGCGGCTGGTAGCCTGGGCAGCTGTGTCTCGTGCCCTCTCATGTACGAGACACGACGTAAAAGATCAAGGTCCGTAAAGGATCAAGATCAATTTCATCGAACCTGAAAAGGCTCTTTCGTGGCGAACATCAAGTCCCAGATCAAGCGGAACAAGACGAACGAGAAGGCGCGCCTGCGCAACAAGGCCGTCAAGTCGTCGCTCAAGACCGCGATCCGCAAGGCCCGTGAGGCTGCCGCCTCGGGCGACGCCGAGAAGGCCACTGTGGCCCTCCGCGAGGCGTCGCAGAAGCTCGACAAGGCCGTCTCCAAGGGTGTCATCCACAAGAACGCCGCCGCCAACAAGAAGTCGGCGCTGGCCTCCAAGGTTGGCTCCCTCAAGGGCTGAACCTCTTGATTGTCGCCGGTAGGGATCCAGCGGGCCCTCTCATCCGCTCCCGCCCCGGCACCTCTTAGCGCCGCACGCGGCCTGCGTTCGCCACGCGGGTGCGGCGCACCAGCTTGAACCGTGGGCCCCGTTCGCCGTCCTTCCCCAGGACGTGCGGTCGGGGCCTTCGGCGTTGCGCGGGTGAGGGCGGAAGCGCGGGCTGTGCGGGTCCCGGCCGGGGGCGGGGCAGGGGCGGGCGCGAGGCAGGGGCGGGCGCGGCGCGAAGCAGGCGCATCCCTGAGAGCTTCGGCCCCGAGGGCCGAGGCGTCGCGAAGCCGGCGCTCCCGGGGGGGGCCGGGGCGTCCGCCCCCGCGGGGCTCTCGCCCAGGGGTCCGGGGCGGAGGCTCCCCACGCGGCGGAGCCGCACATCGATACGGCGGGAAGGGGCGGGGTCGGGGAAACCGCGCTAGCGACGCGACCGCGCCGCGCGAGCGATCGCCACCACCGCCTTCTCCAGCGCATACTCCGCGTCGTCCCCCCCGCCCTTCACACCCGCATCCGCCTCCGCCACCGCGCGCAGCGCCACCGCCACCCCGTCCGGCGTCCAGCCCCGCATCTGCTGCCGCACTCGGTCGATCTTCCACGGCGGCATGCCCAGCTCGCGTGCGAGATCCGCGGGCCGCCCGCCACGCGCCGAGGAGAGCTTGCCGATCGCCCGTACCCCCTGCGCCAGCGCGCTGGTGATCAGGACCGGCGCGACCCCCGTCGACAGGGACCAGCGCAGCGCCTCAAGTGCCTCCGCCGCCCGTCCCTCCACGGCGCGGTCGGCGACCGTGAAGCTGGAGGCCTCGGCCCGGCCGGTGTAGTAGCGCCCGACGACCGCCTCGTCGATCGTGCCCTCGACATCCGCCGTGAGCTGCGAGACCGCGCTCGCCAGCTCGCGCAGATCGCTCCCGATGGAGTCGACCAGCGCCTGGCACGCCTCAGGCGTCGCCGACCTGCCCAGCGCACGGAATTCGGACCGTACGAAAGTGAGCCGCTCCGCGGGCTTCGTCGTCTTGGGGCAGGCGACCTCCCGCGCGCCCGCCTTGCGCGCGGCGTCCAGGAGACCCTTGCCCTTCGCCCCGCCGGGGTGCAGCAGCACGAGCGTGATCTCTTCGGCGGGCGCGTCGAGATACGCCTTGACGTCCTTGATCGTGTCCGCGGACAGATCCTGAGCGTTCCGCACGACCACGACCTTGCGCTCGGCGAAGAGCGAAGGGCTGGTCAGCTCCGCGAGCGTGCCCGGCTGCAACTGGTCCGCGGTGAGGTCGCGCACGTCCGTGTCGGCGTCGGCGGCACGCGCTGCCGCCACCACCTGCTGCACGGCGCGGTCGAGAAGCAGATCCTCCTGGCCCACGGCGAGCGTGACGGGGGCGAGGGGATCATCGGTCGAATTCTTCCTGGTGGCCATCGCGAACCAGCATCCCACGCACCACTGACACGACCCCCGTCCTCCCTACCGCTTCCCTACGGCTCCTCGCGCCAGCCGTCCCACTCCCCCGCGAACTCATCCAGCTTCGCGGGGTCCAACCGCCCCGCCGGGTCCTCGACGACGACCAGCCACTGGGCGTCCTCGGCGTCGTCCTCACCGGCCAGCGCGTCCCGTACGAGCAACGGCTCATCGACGACGCCGAAGCGGTCGCTGAGCGCCTCGACCGCCTCTTCCGCGGCATCCCGGTCGGGCAGCACCAGTACATGTCTCACAGCACTCACAGGGACATTGTTCAGGTTGCTCGGCCCGGAGCCGGCGGCAGGCGGTCGAGCAGCAACCCGAAGTGGTCGCGGTACGCCGCCAGCACCGCCGCGTCGTCGGCCAGCGGCTGCTCCTGGCGCCCACCGTGCTCGGTGGTGACGAGCTTTCGGCCGCTGAGCGTGATCCTGCCCTCGGGGGAGAGCCGGGAGCAGACGACGGACCGGGTGAAGTGCGAGGCGGGCGAGGTGCGGTGCCACCACGCCCCGGCCCGGAAGTCGTCCAGCACGCGGGGCCGCCGCTCCAGGCGGAACTGCGGCTTGCCGTCGCGGTGGACGTCGAGATCGCCGTGTTCGGACTCCGGCACCTCGACGATCCGGAACGTACCCGCCGGGTCATGCTGATCCCCCCGCTCGTCGAACGCGAGCGGGTGGTGGGCATGGTCCCCGAAGCCGACGTCGGCCAGCCAGGGGCCGGTCGAGTCCGCCGTCCCGACGAGCAGGGCGAGATGGTCGTACGGGATGCCGAGCCGGCCCTCGCCATCGAAGACACCTGCCTGGAGAAGGGTGACGGTGAAGCCCAGGTCGCGCAGCAACGCGGCGAAGGCTCCGTTGAGTTCGTAGCAGAACCCGCCGCGGCCGGCGTCCACGATCTTGGCGAGGAGCGCCTTCTCCTGCAGCTCGATGTCCTCGCCGAGGTGGATGGAGAGGTTCTCGAAGGGGACCGTCCAGAGGTGCCGCAACTGCAGATCGCGCAGCGCGGCGGCGTCGGCGCGCTCCGGGCGGCTCGCCCCGATACGACGGAGGTAGGCATCCATGGGGAGAGTGTGGCCCGAGGGGTGCACACCCGCCATGGACCCTTGGTCCTACGCCTGCCGCCCGAGGCGACGGCTCGCACCCCGGCCCGGGGCCGGCGGCCAGGTCGCACCACGGCCGGGGGCCGGCGGCCAGGTCGCTCTCCGGCTCCTAGTAGGGGAGTTCGCACAGCCGCGGCACCGGTGGAGGCAGCAGCCGCGGAAGGATCCGCGCCGCCCCGGGGGACCGCCCTCAGGTCCCGGCCGCCTCCCGCCACCGCGATCGCCCCGTCCGTGTCCGTACGCAGCACCACCGCGCCCTGGGCGCGGAGCGCGCCGACAGTACGGGGAGAGGGGTGGCCGTACCCGTTGTCGCGGCCGACGGAGATCAGCGCCAGGCGCGGGCGCACAGCGTGCAGCAGGCCGGGGTGCTGATGCGCGGAGCCGTGGTGGGCGACCTTGAGGACATCGACGTGCGGGAGTGCGGGAAAGGCCCGCAACAGCCCCCGCTGGGACGGTGGTTCGAGGTCGCCGAGGAGCAGCAGGGTGGGGCCGCCCTCGATCCGCACGAACAGCGTGACGCTTGCGTCGTTGGGCCCTTCGATCGCCGGGGCCGCTCCCGCCCCCGGCCAGAGCACCTCCCAGTCGAGAGGCCCGGAACGGCGCCGCTCCCCCGCCTCGGCCCGTACCACCGGCACCCGGGCGGAGTCGGCCACTCGGCGTACGAACGCAGCCTGGTCCTGCGGCTCGTCGAGCACCGTGGTCTCGATTGCGCCGACCGCCCGGCCGCGGAGGACCCCGGGCAGCCCGGCCACGTGGTCGGCGTGGAAGTGGGTGAGGAGCAGCAGCGGGACCCGGGTGACTCCCAGCTCGCGCAGACACCGGTCGGCGAGGTCGGGGGCCGGCCCCGCGTCCACGACCACGGCCGCGCCGTCGCCCGCCGCCAGCACCGTTGCGTCCCCCTGCCCCACATCACACATCGCGAACGTCCAGCCCGGCGGCGGCCAGCCGGTGATGAACCTGGTCAACGGGACCGGACGCACGATGGCAAGCACGAGCAGCAGCGCGCACACCGCGGCCGCCCAGGGATGTCGCGGCAGCCGGCGGGCCAGGAGTCCGACCAGAACCGTGACGGCGGCCAACAGCAAGCCGCCGCGCCAGCCGCCCGGCCAGTCCGTTGTGGCGCCGGGCAGCGCTGCCCCCGTGCGGGCGACGGAGGCGATCCCCCCGGTTGGCCACCCGGCACAGCGGGCCACCAACTCGGCGACCGGCATTGCCACCGGGGCAGCGGCGAGCGCAGCGAAACCGAGGACCGTGGCCGGGGCGACGGCGAGCTCAGCGATCAAGTTGCAGGGGATCGCCACCAGGCTGACCCGGGCGGCGAACACGGCCACCACAGGAGCGCACACGGCCTGTGCGGCGGCTGCCGCGGCCAGGGCCTCGGCGAGCCGGGGCGGCACCCGTCTGCGTTGCAGCGCCGCACTCCAGCTCGGGCCGATGGTGAGCAGGGCGCCTGTGGCCAGCACGGAGAGCAGAAAGCCGTAACTGCGGGCGAGCCACGGGTCGTACAGGACCAGCAGCAGCACGGCGGCGGCCAGCGCCGGGACGAGCGAGCGGCGGCGTCCGGTGCCGATGGCGAGCAGTACGACGGTCCCGCAGGCCGCCGCCCGCAGCACGCTCGGTTCCGGCCGGCACACCACCACAAAGGCGAGCGTGAGGGCCCCTCCGAGGATTGCGGCTCCGCGCAGCGTGATGCCCAACCGTGGGGCCACACCCCGCCGTTCGGCCAGCAGGGCGGTGCCCGGTGGCCCGATGAGCAGGACGAGCACGATGGTCAGATTGCTTCCTGACACAGCGACCAGATGAGTCAGGTCGGTCGCCTCGAAGGCGTCCTGGAGATCGGGCGTGATCCGTGAGGTGTCCCCGACGACCAGCCCGGGCAGCAGCGCACGAGCGTCCGGGGCGAGCCCGTCCGTCGCCTCGCGCAGTCCGGCCCGGAGCCCTCCGGCTGTGCGCTGGACGGCTGTTGGCGGTCCGGTGATCTGCGGCGGACCGTTCCCCTGCGCCTTCAGCACCGCCGCGAACGGGTCGTCGTCGCCCGAGGGCGGTGCGAGCCGTCCGGTCACCCTCAGCCGGGTGGAGGGCAGCAACCGCCGCCACTGCGCGCCGGTCCCGTCGGCCTTGCGGAGGGCACCCGACGCCACGATCACGAGGACGGGCGTCTGGATCTCGGTAGCCCCGCCACGAGGAGCCGTCACCCGGGTGGCCTCGGCGTTCAGCACGAGGAATCCGCCACCCGCCCGATTCCCGCGGATACGGGGACGGATCATCCGGGGGTCGGACGTGACCGTCAACTCGGTGGTGACGTGCGCGTATTGGCGTGCCAGCTCCGGTAGCGGCCCGCGCCGCACATCTGCGCCGTGCAGCCCTGCCGAGGCCGCACCCGCTGCGGCGCACAGCAGCATCGCTGCCACGGCTGTGGCGTTGAGCCGACGCCGTCGGGTGTGTGTGCTGACGGGCGTCTCCTCGCCACCGCGCGTGATGCGGCCCCTGCCCCCGCTCGCACCGACGACCAGTAGCAACCCCGCTGCGGCGACGCACACCATGACGCCCACCGCCGTCCACCACCCCCGCGCGCCGACGGCCAGAGCCGCCGCTGCCCAGGCGGCCAGGGCCGGTGGCACCAGCCGCAGATCAACCGGCCCCTCCTGCCGGGGGTCGGCCGCCCCCAGCCGGTGCCCCGAGCCGGCGTGAACAGCGGGGCGCGTCATGGCTGTACCAGGGTCTGGAGGTCCGCGAACCGGCGATCGCCGATCCCGTCGACGTCGCGGAGCTCGTCGACGGACCGGAAGCCCCCGTGCTCGGTGCGGTAGTCGACGATGTGCTGGGCCAGTACGGGACCGACCCCCGGCAGGGTGTCCAGCTGTTCCACGGTCGCCGAGTTGAGGCTGACAGGACCCGCGGCCTGTGACCCGCCCTGGCCTGACCCCGTCGGCCCCGGCGGTGCCGCCGGTGCGGGTCCGCCCACTACCACCTGCTCGCCGTCCATGAGCACCCGTGCCCGGTTGAGCCCGGTCAGATCCGTGCCGGCCTTGACGCCTCCGGCCGCCCGCAGTGCGTCCGCGACCCTCGATCCGGCAGGCAGCCGGAGCACTCCCGGCCTGCGCACCTTTCCGCTCACGTCGACGACGATCCGCCCGCCGGGCTCCGCGGCCGTCGGCGGCGGCCCGGGCGAAGGGCTCGGCTCCGGCATGGCCGCGCTCTGATGGACCAGCTCCGGGGCCCGTACAGGCTGCGGACTCGCCATCCAGAAGTGCTGGACCGCGAAGGCCGCGGCCACCACCAGCACGACGGTCAGGGCTGCCAGCGTCCTGGCTTCGAGCCCGCATCTGAGCTGGACCCACAACGGCAGCCGTTCGCGCGCCGCAAGCCGCACGCGCTGCCAAACGCCCGTGCCGATGGCGCCCGTACCGATGTCGACGCCCCCGGGAGGGACGCCGACAGCGGCAGTCCCGCCGCCTTCTCCGGCCCGGGAGCGCCCGCCGCCCTCTCCGGCCCGGGAACGCCCGCCTCCCCCTTCGGCCCGGGAGCGAACGACAGCCGCGTCGAGCACGACGGCCGCGTCCGGACTCGGGTCCGCACTGCCCCGCGGCCCCTCGAAGAGGGCGTCCGCCCGGCGGCGCAGGGCTGTACTGGACACCGTGGCATTCGAGATGGCGGCCACGCGTCGTCTACTGCGAGAGCGCGAGCCTGATCCGCGCCCGTCACGGGCACGGCTGTCCGAGGCGGGGGCGCGGCCCGGCCCACTGGTTGCAGAACGTGATCGGATAGCCATGCCACAGGACGGTAGGCACATCCGTCCGAACCCGCTGAGCGGGCTCAATTTCCGTGGACAACCGCCCTGTTGTGGATAACTCGGTCACCTACAAGGGTGACTGCGCGTACGCCACACTGTGCACCTACCGCGGTGAGATCACGGCCGCCAGCAACCCCGGCCCCGTGTGCGCCCCGATCACCGCGCCCACCTCGCTGACATACAGGTCGGCCAGGCCGGGAACCCGCTCGCGCAGCCGCTCCGCCAGCACCGCGGCCCGCTCCGGCGCGGCCAGATGGTGCACGGCGATGTCCACACTGCTCGCCCCGGCCCGGTCGACGACGATCTCCTCAAGCCGGGCGATCGCCTTCGACGCCGTACGTACCTTCTCCAGCAGCTCGATCCGGCCGCCGTCCAGCTGCAGCAGCGGCTTCACCGCGAGCGCCGAGCCGAGCAGGGCCTGCGCAGCCCCGATCCGTCCGCCACGACGCAGATAGTCCAGGGTGTCGACATAGAAGTACGCGGACGTGCCGGCTGCCCGCTTCTCCGCAGCGGCCACCGCCTCGTCGATCGTGCCGCCCCCCTCGGCCGTCTCCGCGGCGGCGAGCGCGCAGAAGCCCAGCGCCATCCCGACCATCCCGGTGTCGACCACCCGCACCGGCACCGGTGCGTCCTTGGCGGCCAGCACCGCGGCGTCGTACGTACCCGAGAACTCGCCCGACAGATGCAGCGAGACGATGCCGGTGGCGCCGGCTTCGGCCCTGGCCCGGTACACCTCGGCGAACATCTCTGGACTCGGCCGGGAGGTGGTCACCGAGCGTCGCTTCTGCAACGCCAGTGCCAGCGAGCGGGCCGAGATCTCGGTCCCCTCTTCGAGCGCCTGATCACCGAGCACAACGGTCAGCGGCACCGCGATGATGCCGTGACGCTCCATCGTCGGCGGCGGCAGGTAGGCCGTTGAATCGGTGACGATAGCGACATGGCGGGACATGAGCGGGAGGTTACCCGCAGGGGCTGCCGGACGGCAGCCCGGCCCCTCGCGAATGATCGCGTCGCCGCGCCCGGAGGGTCAGTTCGTGGTCTCCGGTCGCGTGGACTTCTGCCAGGGGTATGTGGTCTGCTGCCGCGGATCGCGCGCTGTGATCGCCGGCGGCTGCTCGGCCACGGTGTGCCCCGGCCCGGGCTGAGCCCCGGTTCCGGCACCCGTCCCGGTCCGCGACCCCGACTCGGACCCCGCCTCGGGATCCGCCCAGGTCTGCTCCGGCACAACCCCGTCGCCGGTCCCCGCATCCGGCCAGGACGCCTGTGGGGCGTGCGCCGCCTTCGGCCCATCGGCAGCCGGCGATTCCACCTCCGACCAGTGCCGCAACGCCCCCGCCTCCACGTCGATCTGCGTGCTCAGCGCGTCCAGCTCGTCGTCCGCGAACTTCCGTGCCCGGTCCCGCGCCGCCCACCGCAGCGACTCCGCCGAGTGCGTGATCCGCTCCGTACGCTCTCGCAGCCCCGGCAGCAGCGAGGCCACCGTCGCCCGGTCGGGCTCGCGCTCCAGCCGCTTCAGTTCGTCGTCGAGCTCGTGCCCATGCGCACTCAGCCGCTTGAACAGGGCGAGCGACTCGGACAGCGAGGCGTCCTCCGCCACGCCCGCGTGCAGCGCGTCCTGGGTCGCCCTCATCGACGTACGCAGCGCCAGCCGCAGCTGCGCCAGCTCGCCGACCACGCCGCCCTGCCCATAGGACTTCGCCCGCAGGGTGGTCTCCTCGACGGTGCGGCGCGCCTGCGTGACGGTGCGTTCCACACCTCGCTTCGCCGCGCCGACGATCTTCACGGTCACGTACACCCCCAACGCCACGAAGGCGACGAAAAGCAGCGTCAGTATCAGAATCGCGGCTTCCATGAGCGCCCCTCCGGCGTCGGCTGTTGTCCCTCCACCGTAAACGGAACGGGCAGGTTGGGGGTTCCGTCGGAACCCCCAACCTGCCCGTAAGGGAAACCCCTCACTCTGCGCAGCGAGGCTGCCCAGCGCCGTGACGACGCAGGGCCGCGACTACGCAGGGACGATGTTGACCAGCTTCGGCGCCCGCACGATCACCTTGCGGATGCCCGCGCCACCCAGCGCCGCGACCACCGCAGCGTCTCCCAGTGCCAGCGCCTCCAGCTCCTCGTCCGAGATCGACGGGGAGACCTCCAGCCGCGCCTTGACCTTGCCCTTGATCTGCACGACGCAGGTCACCGACTCGTCCACGACATACACCGGGTCGGCGACGGGGAAGTCCTGGTGCACGACCGAGTCGGTGTGCCCCAGCCTGTGCCACAGTTCCTCGGCGATGTGCGGGGCCAGGGGCGCGATCAGCAGCACCAGCTGCTCCGCCACGCTCCGTGGCAGCGGTCCGCCCACCTTGGTCAGATAGTTGTTCAGCTCGGTGACCTTGGCGATGGCGGTGTTGAAGCGCAGCGCCTCCAGGTCCTGTCCGACGCCGTCGATCGCCTTGTGCAGGGCACGCAGCATCGCCTCGTCGGCCTCGCCGTCGACGACGGTCACCTCACCCGTCGCCTCGTCGACCACGTTGCGCCACAGCCGCTGCAGCAGCCGGTACTGGCCGACCACCGCGCGCGTGTCCCACGGCCGGGACACATCCAGGGGGCCCATCGCCATCTCGTACAGACGCAGCGTGTCCGCACCGTACTCGGCACAGATCTCGTCCGGAGTGACCGCGTTCTTCAGGGACTTGCCCATCTTGCCCAGCTCGCGCTTGACGGGTTCGTCCTCGAAGTAGAACTTTCCGTCCCGCTCCTCGACCTCGGCAGCGGCCACCGGGAAGCCGCGGCTGTCCCGGTAGACGTACGCCTGGATCATGCCCTGGTTGTACAGCTTGTGGAACGGCTCGACCGAGGAGACATGCCCCAGGTCGAACAGCACCTTGGACCAGAACCGCGCGTACAGCAGGTGCAGTACGGCGTGCTCGGCGCCGCCGACGTACAGGTCGACGCCGCCGTGCGGCTGACCCTCGCGCGGCCCCATCCAGTACTGCTCGATCGCCGGGTCGACCAGCTTGTAGTCATTGTGCGGGTCCAGGTAGCGCAGCTCGTACCAGCACGAACCCGCCCAGTTGGGCATGGTGTTGGTCTCCCGGCGGTAGCGCTTGACGCCGTCGCCCAGGTCCAGCTCGACGTTGACCCAGTCCTCGTTGCGGGACAGGGGCGTCTCGGGCTGGGTGTCCGCGTCGTCCGGGTCGAACGTGCGAGGCGAGTAGTCGTCGACCTCGGGCAGCTCCAGCGGCAGCATCGACTCGGGCAGCGCGTGCGCGACGCCGTCCTCGTCGTAGGCGATCGGGAAGGGCTCGCCCCAGTAGCGCTGCCGGCTGAACAGCCAGTCACGCAGCCGGAAGTTGACCGTCCCCTCACCGATTCCGCGGGCGGTCAGCCACTCGGTGATCTTCGCCTTGGCCTCGGCGACGCCCAGGCCGTTCAGCGAGATCTCGTCGTTGGCGGAGTTGATCGCTGGCCCCTGTCCGGTGAAGGCCTCGCCCTCCCAGCCCTCCGGCGGCTGGACGGTACGGATGATGGGCAGCTCGAATGCCTCGGCGAACTCCCAGTCGCGCTCGTCCTGCCCGGGGACGGCCATGATGGCGCCGGTGCCGTAGCCCATCAGGACGTAGTCGGCCACGAAAACGGGGATCTGCGCGCCGGTGACGGCGTTCACGGCGTAGGCGCCGGTGAACACACCAGTCTTGTCCTTGTGTTCGGTCTGCCGCTCGACGTCGCTCTTCGTCTGGGCCTGCTTGCGGTACGCGGCGACAGCCTCGGCCGGAGTCGCGGCGCCGCCCGTCCAGGCCTCCTTGACGCCCTGCGGCCACTCGGCCGGGACGATGGAGTCGATCAGGCCGTGCTCGGGCGCCAGCACCATGTACGTGGCGCCGAACAGGGTGTCGGGACGGGTGGTGAAGACCGTGATCCGCACGTCGTCGTGACCGTCGACCGAGAAGTTGACGCGCGCGCCCTCGCTGCGGCCGATCCAGTTGCGCTGCTGCAGCTTGATCGCCTCGGGCCAGTCCAGCACGTCCAGATCGTCCAGCAGCCGGTCGGCGTAGGCGGTGATGCGCATGTTCCACTGGCGCAGCTTGGCCTTGAAGACGGGGAAGTTGCCGCGCTCGGAACGCCCGTCCGCGGTGACCTCCTCGTTCGCCAGCACGGTGCCCAGCCCGGGGCACCAGTTGACGGGCGCGTCGGAGGCGTACGCCAGCCGGTAGCCGCTCAGTACATCGGCGCGCTCCACGGCGCTCAGCTCGCTCCACGCGCGCGTGGAGCCCGGCACGGCACGCTCACCGCTCTCGAACTGGGCCACCAGCTCGTCGATGGGGCGGGCCTTCTTCGCGTCCTCGTCGTACCAGGAGTTGAAGATCTGCAGGAAGATCCACTGGGTCCACTTGTAGTAGTCCGGGTCGATCGTCGCGAAGGACCGGCGCTTGTCGTGGCCCAGGCCCAGCCGACGCAGCTGGGTCTTCATGTTCTCGATGTTCGCCTCGGTGGACACGCGCGGGTGCGTGCCGGTCTGCACGGCGTACTGCTCGGCGGGCAGGCCGAAGGCGTCGAAGCCCAGGGTGTGCAGGACATTGTGCCCGGTCATGCGCTGGTAGCGGGCGAAGACGTCGGTGGCGATATAGCCCAGCGGGTGGCCGACGTGCAGACCCGCACCCGAGGGGTACGGGAACATGTCCATGATGAACTTCTTGGACTTCGCCGCCAGGGCCGGGTCCCCGGCCAGCTCACCGCTCGGGTTCGGCGCCTCGTACGTGCCCTCGGCGTCCCAGACGTCCTGCCAGCGTGCCTCGATGTCGGCCGCCATGGCAGCCGTGTAGCGGTGCGCTGCAGCCACCTCTGCGGCGGCAGCGGAATTCGTCTCGCTCATGATCCTTGAAGCTCCATCGATTCGTCTCTGCCAGCGGATTCCAAAACGAAAAAACCCCTCGCACAGGAGGGGACGCCGCGCCGATTCCGACCGGATTCTTCATCCGTCGGGACTGATCAGCGCGGCTCGCTAAGCAGAAGGCGTACGGCACGCATGGCGTCAGGGTACCGCAGCGAGCGAACCGGGCGCATGGGACCAGCCTCCTAGGCCACTCGACGGCCATCGGTGATCACCCAAGGCCACCGAACGCTCGTTGAAGATCCACCGAAGCTCCATCAACGGAATCCGGCATTCTTCGCAATTGCCTCAATCAACCCCTTGGCACCCGCCTCCGGAGCACCCACGCCGAGCCCTCCGATACGCGCCACGCGCTCCGGCGCACACCCTGAGTGAGTCCCGGCGCAGACCCCGAACGACGTGGGCGCGATCCTCTAACCGCCGTTAGTTACCCCGCGTATCGCCCCTATCCGGGGCAACCTCAAAGTCAGTTCTCTGTGGTTCGGCTCTCTAAACGTTGAAACGTCGTACCACTCAGTATGGGTCGACCTAGCATGCGTCAACGGGACCGCATTTCCCGCACCATTCGGAGTCGCCCCATGAACCCTCAACGCAATAACCGTTCGTCCCCCGCCCCGAGTGCCGGGCTCAGCCGCCCTGTGCAAGGCGGCCTGACTGTCGCGGCGTTCGTGCTCATACCCGTGCTCGCCGTCGGCGGGAGTGACAGTTTTCGCGCCGCGCTCGACTTCACCAGCGGCGTTCTGTCCCTGTTGTCCCTGACCGCTTCCGTCGCGTGGGGTCTGCTCGCCACCGACCGGGTGCTGCTCAACACCCGCCACCGGCTCCTCGCCCAGGCAATCCACCGCGCCACCGCCACCGCGTCGCTCGGCTTCCTGCTGCTGCACGCCACCGTGAAGGTATCGCTGGGGAAGACGGAAGTGATCGGCGCACTGATCCCGTTCGGACTGGGCGTCAGCGGTACGAACGGCCTCATCGGCTTCGGCTCGCTGGCCGGGTTCCTGATGGTGGTCGCCGCCACGACGGGCGCGCTGCGCAGCACGCTGGCAGCCAATATTCGCACCGCGGGCCGCTGGCGGCCGCTGCACATGCTGGCGTACCCGGCCTGGTGCGCGGCGCTGGTGCACGGCCTCTACACCGGCCGGCCCGCCGCGACGTGGGTCACGACCATGTACTGCCTGGCGCTCGCCGGGGTCGCCACGGCCGTGTCCGTACGGCTGCTCCCGCGCCCGACTCAGCGGCGCATCGCCAACAAGATCATGTCGCTGACCGGCGGCGGCTCCGACGGCCCGTCGACCGACGAGGAGTCGCGGCGCGACCTGACCGTCTCCCCGCTGCCCGGCGCGACCGCACCGGCGGGCCTCAACGGCATCCGGGGCATCCCCTCGCAGCGTCCGTACGAGTCGGAACTCCAGCGCCAGCCTCCCTTCGACCAGGCGCGCGCGCAGCCCAGGCGGCTGGCAGCCCCCTCGCCCCAGCTGTACGAGGTGCCCCCGCCGCCTGAGGCCGAGCCGACCGTCAGCCGCGGCGTGGGCCCCGGCCCCGGGATCTCCGCCGCGTACCGCGCGGTCTCCCTCGCCGGCGACGAGGCCGCTCCGCTCGCTGAGCGCATACCGATGACGGAAGAGATCCCCATCGTGTCGGAGTCGGGCCCCCCGCCCGGACTGTGGCCCACCCCGTCCCCGCCGCCGCCCGCCCAGGCGTTCCGACCCGAAGCCCCTGAGTCCCCCGCTCCTTCGGCGTACGAGCCCCCGGCGTATGCGCCCCCTCCCGCCTACGACCCGGCTCCCCCGACCACCGCCTTCGACACTCCGACCACCTTCGACACCCCGGCGTTCGACACCTCGACCTCGTTCGAGACCGCGGCCGCCTACGACCCCGCTCCCCCGTTCGGGACCCCGACCGCTTACGACCCCGCTGCCCCGTTCGAGACTCCGACCGCTTACGACCCCGCCCCCTCGTATTCCTCGTACGAAGAAAGTCCCTCCCCGTACGCCGCCGGCAACCCCGCCGCGTACGACGACACAGCGCCGATGCCCGGGCTCTTCCCGCCCCCGGCCGGGGAACCCTGGCACGCGCCCGCAGGAGACCGACCGTGAACACCCCCCTCCCTGATGTCCCCGAGGTCCGTGTTGTCGGCCTTCCCCAGCTGACGCAGGGGTTCGATCTTGTCGAGCGCCTCGACCTCCCCATGCATCTCAAGGTGCACGGCCCTCTTGAACCCATGACCGGCGAGCGGCTCGCGCAGCTCGCCGACGACATATCGCTGCGCGGCCGCGGCGGCGCGGGCTTCCCCTTCGGGCAGAAGCTCCGCGCCGTCGCCAAGTCCGCCATCCGACGCGGGGTGCGGCCCGTCGTCGTGGTCAACGGCAGTGAGGGCGAGCCCGCCTGCCGCAAGGACACCGTGCTGCTCAATCGCGCCCCCCATCTGATCCTGGACGGCGCCCTGCTGGCCGCCGAGGCGCTCGGCGCGCGCACTCTGGTCGTCGCGGTCACCCGCAACTCCACCGAGATCTCCATGCGCGCCGCACTGGCCGAGCGCGGCCTGTCCGACCGGCGCGGGCAGCAGCTACGCGCGCGGATCGTCCGCACCCCTGAGCGGATGGTCTCCGGCGAGGCCTCCTCCGTCATCCGCGCGGTGAACGGCGGACCCGCGCTGCCGCCCGGCCGCCGTGAGCGCGCGTCCGACACCGGCGTCGGCGGCGCCCCGACCCTGCTGTCCAACGCCGAGACCTTCGCGCAACTCGCCGTCGGCGCCCGCATCGGCGCGCGCCGCTACAGCCACACCGGCCTGGACACCGAGCCGGGCACGGTCATGCTGACGATCTCCGGGGCGGTGGCGCGCCCCATGGTCGTCGAGGTCCCCACGGGTGTGCCGCTGCGGTACGTGCTGCAGCTGGCGGGCGCCCCGCCGCTCCCCCAGGGCGTGCTGACGGGCGGCTACCACGGCAACTGGATCGACTCGGTCGCCGTCCACGAGTCCAACGTCTCGCGCGAATCACTGGCCGCCGTGGGCGGCTCCCTGGGCGCGGGCGCGATCCTCCCCATCGGCCCGGAGACCTGCCCTCTCGGCGAGGCGCAGCGCGTGGCCAACTGGCTCGCCGCCGAGACCGCGGGCCAGTGCGGCCCCTGCAAGCTGGGCCTGCCCGCAGCGGCCGGCGGTCTGTCCGATGTCATCAACGGCGGCGGCCCCGCCGCACTGGAGGCGCTGCGCGAGGTGACCCAGGCCGTCAAGGGCCGGGGCGCGTGCAAGCACCCCGACGGCTCGGCGCGCTTCTTCGCCTCGACCCTGTCCGCCTTCACGGACGACCTCGCCGCCCATGTGCTGCACGGCGGCTGCGGACGCGAGACGACCGGTGTGCTGCCACTGCCCCTGCCCGGCTACGAGGAGGCGGAGGAGTCGATTCCGAGCGGCGAGAAGGTCTTCATCGACTGGACGCTCTGCCAGGGCCACGGGATCTGCGCGGAAATCATCCCCGAACTGATCCGGCTCAACCCCGACGGGTATCCGGCGGTGGCCGACGCGGTCGTTCCCGTGCACCTGCAGGGGCGGACACAGCGGGCCGTACGGCGGTGTCCCGCGCTGGCTATGCGTATCGAGCAGGCGCCGGCCGAACGGGCTCCCAAGCCCGCCGACCGCCCCGCCCTCCCCGGCGGCAACCGCAAGGCCCTTGGCAGCGGCCGCAGTTGACCGGCGCACAGGAAAGCGGGCCATCCGATCGGATGGCCCGCTTCCTTGTGTCTGCTTGAAGTGGAGCTAAGGAGAATTGAACTCCTGACCTCCTGCATGCCATGCAGGCGCTCTACCAACTGAGCTATAGCCCCTTGCGATGTGCCGCCTTGCCGACTTCCAGCTGGGAGTTTCCTGTGTGAAGGTTCCCCCGCGGCGACGTCGCCAAGAGTACACGCTCCCCCCGGGGCATCACCAAATCGTTTCCGGGCCCTACGAGCCGGTCCGGTAATGTCCCCATTCGTGACCATGATCACGCGGCCCGGAACCCAACGTTCCATCCTCGCCGCCGCAGCAGTCTGTCTGCTCTCCTTCACGGCCTTCTGGCTGGCGCAGCGCGCCGCCTACGTCTCGATGATCGACCTGATGGTGTACCGGGCCGCGGGCGCGACCGTACGCGCGGGGGCGGACCTCTACGCAATGCGCACCACCGAGGCGAACCTCCCGTCGACCTACCCGCCGTTCGCCGCACTGCTGTTCACGCCGCTCACGCTGCTCGGCGTTCCCGAGATGCGCACCCTGGCGACCGCCGCGAACCTGCTGCTCGTGGTGGCACTCGTCGACCTCTCGCTGCGGCTGACCCACCCGCGTGCGGACCGGCGCACGACGACGCTCTGGGTGGCGGCGGCGGCCGTATGGTGCGAGCCGGTGTGGGCCACAGTGCGGTACGGCCAGATCAATCTGCTGCTCGCCGTCGCCGTGCTGTGGGACTTCACCCGCCGTGAAGGGCACCGATGGGCGGGCGCGGGCATCGGGTTCGCCGCCGCCGTGAAGCTCACCCCCGCACTCTTCGCGCTGCTTGCACTGATCGCAGGGCTGGTACATCTACGGGCCCGGGGCGGGGGCCCGAACCCATGGCTGCGGCGGGCGGCGACCGCGACCACGGTCTTTCTCGGCGTGACCCTCGCGTCCGCCGCCGCCCTTCCGTACGACTCCCGGCGCTTCTGGACCGGCATGGTCTTCGCGGCCGACCGCGTCGGCCACGCCGAGGACACCGCCAACCAGTCGCTGCGCGGTGTGCTCGCCCGACTGCTGCACACCCCCGATCCGGGGCCGTGGTGGGCCGTGACGGCCGCTCTCGTCGCCTTGGCGGGCCTCGGGGTGGGCGTGGATTGCGCGCTGCGCGGCGATCGCGCCTGCGCGGTCGTGGCCGGTGCGGCGACGGCCCTGCTGATCAGTCCGATCTCCTGGTCCCACCACTGGGTGTGGTGCGTGCCCATAGTGCTCTTGGTGGCGGCACGCGGCAGGACGGGGTGGGCCGCAGCGGCGGGGCTGGTGTTCCTTTCGTACGCCCTGTGGTGGGTGCCCCACGGCCAAGGGCGACTCGAACTCGCCCAGAACGGAAGCCAGATGGTCCTTTCCGCTCTCTATCCACTCACGGCCGCAACCGTTCTGGTCATGCTGTGGCGAACGAATAGAACCGTTTCAGGGTGCAGTGCTCATCCAGGAGTCGCCCGTAGATCGGCTCCCCTTCGAGTTCCCGATAGGTCTCGATGGGGTCGCCCTTTATGATCAGCGCCCGCGCGCACTCCTCGCACCAGTACTGGTACTCCGGATTGATCGGATCCATGTCCCGGACGATGGGCGTACCACTGCCGCACCAGTCGCATTTCCGCCTGTGTGCACCCATCATTCAGCTCCAGCTGTGGCCGCAGGCCGTGCACACGTAGGAAACTCCACCATGGTCGCCGAGGACTTGGGCGACATGCCCCGATCCGCAGGACGGGCAGCTGAGACGAGCGCGTTCCTCCGCCGCGGCAAGCAGGTCATCGGCCTCCTCGCTGTTCCTGGCGGACATCGTGCTCTCCCTCCCGTCCTGGCCGGTGTCCCCTCCGGCCGTCCGATTCTGCCATGGCCACGCAAGAGGGTCAGTGGCGTTTGGGCACGAGACCGGCCACCGCTCCCAAGATCGACGCCGCCGCCAGCGTGAGGGCGCTCACCCACAGGGCATCCGCAGACCCCTGTACCCCGGGTACTGTCTGCCGATTCAGGAAAAGTGTGCCGAATGCGGCGACGCCGATCAGCTGGCCGAGCTGCGTGACCGTCACCAACAGACCGCTGGCGTCCGCGGCGTCCTGCTGCCGTACGGTCGCGAGCGCGCCCGTGAGCGTGGGGCTGAAGGCGAGCGCCAGACCGGCGCCGACGAACATGAAGGCGAAGTACAGCCACAGTCCGCCGTCCCCGCCGTCCCGCAGCACCGCGCCGACCGCAACACACGCGAGCGCGGTGAGCGCGAAACCGCCCGGGACCAGGGCCTTTTGGAGACCCGCGGGCCAGCGCCGCCAGGTCAGACCGACCGCTCCGAAGATCAGCGCGGTGGGTGCGAACGTCAGCCCCGCGCGGAGCGCACTGTGGCCGAGACCACCCTGGACATGCAGGGTCAGGGTGAAGAGGAAGCCCGCGTTCACCGCCATCACGAGTGTGATCCGCAGCACCGCGCGACCCATGCCCGGGATGCGCAGCACGCGCGGCGCGATCAGTGGTGCGCCGCCGCGGCCGGCGAGTCGCGACTCGTACGCCAGGAAGATGCCGAAAAGGACCACGGAGGCCGCGAGCGAGAGCCAGGACCAGGCCGGCCAGTCCTGTTCCTGCCCGAGCACCAGCGGCACCGTGAACAGTGATACGGCCGCGGCGAGCAGCACCAGGCCGGGCAGATCGAGGCCGCGGGCGCGCTCGGGCTCGTCGCGCCGGTCCTCGGGCAGCACCCGCGCGCCCAGCACCAGCAGGAGAAGGCCGATCGGGACGTTCACCAGGAACACCGGCCGCCAGCTCGCGCCGAAGAGATCGGCACTGACCAGAACACCGCCCACGACCTGCCCGGCGGCGGCTCCGGTGGCCAGGACCGCGGAGTACGCGCCGAGCGCCCGCACCCGTCCCTCGCCGGTGAAGTTCCGCTGGATCAGGCTGAGCACCTGGGGGATCATCAGGGCCGCGCCCGCCCCCTGGACGAGCCGGAAGGCGATCAACTGGCCGGTGCCCGCGGCGAGTCCGCAGGCCAGCGAGGCGGCGGTGAAGAGCAATAGCCCGCCCAGATAGGCCCGTCGGTGCCCGAGCAGATCACCGAGCCTGGCGCCGGTGATCAGCAGGACGGCGTACGAGATGGTGTAACCGGCGATGACCAGCTGCAACCCCCCGCCGGACGCGTCGAGTTCTGTACGGATGGTGGGGGCCGCGACATTGACGATGAAGGTGTCGAGGAGCGCCATGAACTGCGCGGCAAGCACGATCGCGAGCAGCAGCCGTGGCCGGTTGTCAGTGGCTGGGTGTCTACTGAGCCGTGGAGTCTGGACCGAGGTCGTCGTCATGGCAGTGAGCCTGAGGGGGATCCGGTACGGGTAACGAGAGCCCGCTGATGCTGGTACCAACAGCACCTGGCAACGGCCGGCCCCGACCTCGACCATGAGGGATGTGACCACGATGACGGCGACGACGACGCACACCACGGGCGCGGCGCACCATCGCCGCAGACCCGAGCTGGCCGCGTTTCTGCGCAGCCGCCGGGCGCGGGTGACGCCCGCCGATGTGGGCATGCCGCCGGGCCTGAGACGACGTACACCGGGTCTGCGCCGTGAGGAGGTCGCCCAGCTCTCCGGTGTCGGCGTCACCTGGTACACCTGGCTGGAACAGGGCCGCCCGATCAACGCCTCGGCCCAGGTCCTGGACGCCGTGGCGCGTACGCTCCGCCTCGACCAGCCGGAGCGCGAGCATCTCTACCACCTCGCGGAGGTGCCGTACGCCGCGGACCCGCAGAAGGCGGCGGAGAGCGTCAGCCCGGAGATCCAGGGCATCATCGACGCCCTCGACCCGCGTCCCGCCGTGGTCTACAACGCGCGGTACGACGTGCTCGCGACCAACCCCGCCTACCGCGATCTGTTCGCGCTCAACCGCACAGAGCCCTTCGGCATACGCAATGTGCTGTGGACACTCTTCACGCTCCCCGAGCCGGCCTGTCCGCTGGTTTTCCGCGACTCGGAGCTGCCGCTGATGGTGGCGCAGCTACGCGGTGCGTACGGCAGGCATGTGGGCGAGCCCGCCTGGGAATCGTTCGTCCACCGGCTCTCGGTCGCCAGCGACTACTTCGCCGAGCTGTGGGAGAGCGGGAACGTCCTGCCGCCGGGTCCGCGCGTGAAGACGTTCCGGCACGAGCGGATAGGCGAGGTGCGGATGACCTCCGTATCGCTGTCGATCAACGGAATGCCGGAGTGCCGGATCGTCGCCTACACACCGAACGACGAGGAGAGCCTGCGACGGATCGAGCTGCTGCGGGAACTGCGCGACTGATACGGGGCTGTGCGACTGGGCGACTGGGAAGCAGAAAATCCCGCCCGGTCGAACGAATCGACCGGACGGGATCTTGACTGTGGAGCTAAGGAGAATTGAACTCCTGACCTCCTGCATGCCATGCAGGCGCTCTACCAACTGAGCTATAGCCCCGCGTGTTCTTCGCGCTCCGCGCTGCGAACAAGAAGAACTTTAGCCTGCGACCTGCCGGAAAGTGAAATCCGGGGGTGGGGTGCCGACGGCCGGGCCCGGGCGGGGTCAGTCGTCGTCGCCGAGGACCGGTTCCGGGAGGGTGCCGGCGTTGTGCTCGAGCAGTCGCCAGCCGCGCGCGCCCTCGCCGAGCACCGACCAGCAGCAGTTGGAGAGGCCGCCGAGACTCTCCCAGTGGTGGGCCTCCAGGCCGAGCAGCCGGCCGATGGTGGTACGGATCGTGCCGCCGTGACTGACCACGACGAGGGTGCCGTCGTCGGGCAGCTTCTCGGCGTGGTGCAGCACCACGGGAGCGGCCCGGTCGGCAACCTCGGTCTCCAGCTCGCCACCGCCGCGGCGCACGGGCTCGCCACGCTTCCAGGCGGCGTACTGCTCGCCGTACTGCGCGACGATCTCGTCGTGGGTCAGGCCCTGCCAGGCGCCGGCGTATGTCTCGCGGAGGGCGGCGTCGTAGGAGATGTCGAGTCCCGTGATCCCACCCAGCTCGCCGGCCGTGGCCGCCGCCCGCTTGAGGTCCGAGGCGACGATCGCGTCGGGCTTCAGGGAGGCGAGCAGCCGGGCCGCCCGGCGCGCCTGGGCGACGCCGGCCTCGGTCAGTGTGATGTCCGTGGAGCCCTGGAAGCGGCGTTCCAGGTTCCACGAGGTCTGGCCGTGCCGCCACAGGACGACGCGGCGACCCCTGTCTCGCTTGCTGCTCCTGTCGCGGCCGTTCAGCTCAGCTCACCGTCCGGACCGCCGGCGAGCCGGGCGTGCTCCTCGGCCTTGCCGCGGGTCTTCAGGGCGTCCTCGGGGAGAGGCAGCTCGGGGCAGTCCTTCCACAGCCGCTCCAGGGCGTAGAAGACACGCTCTTCGCTGTGCTGGACGTGCACGACGATGTCCACGTAGTCGAGCAGGATCCAGCGGGCGTCGCGGTCGCCCTCGCGGCGCACCGGCTTGGCGCCGAGCTCCTTGTTCAGCCGCTCCTCGATCTCGTCGACGATCGACTTGACCTGGCGGTCGTTGGGCGCGGAGGCGAGCAGAAAGGCGTCGGTGATCGAGAGCACATCGCTGACGTCGTAGGCGATGATGTCGTGCGCGAGCCGGTCGGCTGCCGCCTGAGCGGCGGTGTTGACGAGCTCGATGGAGCGGTCCGTGGCGGTCACAAGCAGGCTTTCGTCGGCGGTCAGGTACCCCTCAAGGGTCTCACGGACCACCGACAGCCCATGCCGCGTTTATTCGGCCTCGATCACAGGGCTTGATCACCGGCCTTGATCACGGGGCATGGTCGCGGGTCTCGATCGCGGGTCTTGATCACGAACCGTGGCGCCCGCCCCCTCACCGGTCGCCGTGACCGCCCGTCGACCGCCCCCCGATCACTCACGCCTCGATCGCTCACGCCTGGATCACTGCCCGAGCGCGGTCGCCCGGCGCCGGTCGATCACCGGTCGATCACTCGTCCTGGCCGGCCGGCTTGTAGTCCTTGCCGAGCACCACGGAGACATCCGCGTTGGCGGCCGCAGCGCCCTTCGTGACCGCGCTCGCCGGCAGGCCGAGAGTCTTGGCGACCTCCACCGCCTTCGCCTTCTGCGCCTCGTCCCTGTACGTGACCTTCGAAGTCGACTCGGTGTCCGCCTTGCCGCCGTCGAGGACCGAGTAGCCGCCGTTGACCAGGGCGATCCGGGCCTTCTCTGTGAAGCCGGCGTTCCCGGTGGCGTTCTTGATCCCCACGCGCACGGCCGCGCCCTTGTCCGGTGCGGTGACGCTGCCGCCCAGGATGTCCTCGACGACACTGTCCGCGGCCTGCGCGGTGAGCGTACCGTCCTGCTGGACCGGCAGCAGCGCCGTCTTGAAGTCGCCGCCCTTGGCGTGCTCGGCCAGCTTGGCGAGCGCGGCGCCCAGGTCGCTCTCGCGCAGCGACGGGTCGAGGATCTGCGCCAGCGTCTCCACCGTGACGGTCGCCGACTTGGGGTCGTCGGGGAACTTCTTCAGGACGGCCTGCATGACCTGGCCGAAGCGCTGCAGCTGCTTGGCCTCGGCCTCGCCGGGCCCGAGGTAGGTGGCGTATGCGACGGCTGCGCGCCCGTTCAGCGTCTGGTTCTCGCCCTTCTTCACCAGCGGCGCCTCGCCCTTCTTGGCGCCGGGCACCTCGGTGTCGGTGGTCAGGTCGATGGTTCCGACCAGCTCGACGAGGTTCTCCAGATACGGGGTGTCGAGCCGCCAAGTGCCGGTGATCCTGGCGCCCAAGAGGGTACCGATCGCCTCGCGCGTGCCCGTCGATCCGTCGTCGTCGACCGACTTGCCCAGCGTGGTGGCGGTGCCGTCGTCGTTGGCAACGGAGAGGGAGTTGGGGAGCAGGACGGTGGTGCCCTGCTTGGTGGTGGCGTTGTTGACGAGAAGGGCGGTCGAAGTGCCCTTCTTCTTGGTGTTGTGCAGATGCACCACGATCACGTCCCGCTTCTGCGGTCCCGTCGCGGTGTTGCTCTTCTTCTCGGCGCCCGACAGGACGGGCAGTTTGCCCGCGTACCAGAGGTAGCCGACGCCGCCGACAACGGCGAGCGCCAGCACGACCACGAGCGCAACGAAGCGATTACGGCCGCGGCGCTTGGCCTCCTCGCGCCGCTCGGATCGGCTCTCGGTGAACTTCAGCCAGTCGATGACGTCTTCCGAGTCCTCGTCCGGCTCTTCGATGAAGGAGAACTGCTCGGTGCCGTATTCACGTTCGCCCTCGGGCCGGCGCTGCCCGGGCACGGCGGCCTGCGCCTGGTCGGGCTCGGGTGCCCTCGCGGGCGGCTCGGCCGGAGCCTGCTGCTGCTGTTGCCGCAGTTGTTGCTGCTGCGGGATGTTCCACTGCTGGGTGGTGTCGACGACTGCGGGCTGCTGACCGGTGTCGTAGCCGTAGCCGTATCCCTGCTGTCCCTGGCCCTGCTGGGGGTACTGGGCATACGGGTCGTACTGCTGGGCCTGGTCGGTCCCCGGCGGCTGCTGGGCGTACGGGTCGTAGCCGTAGCCCTGGTCGGGTCCCTGCGGTTGCTGAGGGTGTTGTTGCTGAGGGTGCTGCGGTTGCTGCTGCGCGTAGGGGTCGTACTGCTGGGGCTGCTGATAGACCGGCTGCCCGTACTCGTCGTAGCCGATGATCTGCGGCTGCTGGTAGTACGGGTCGTACGGATTCTGCTGGTCGTTCAACGGTGCCCCTCTCCGTGGCTCACTCGCCGCGGTACAACTGGCGCTTGTCGATGTAGCGCACCACACCGTCCGGAACCAGGTACCAGACCGGATCGCCTTCGGCGACCCTCGCCCGGCAGTCGGTCGACGAGATCGCCAGCGCCGGAACCTCCACCAGGGAGACCCCGCCCTCGGGCAGCCCATCGTCCGTCAGGTCGTGACCCGGCCGGGTCACACCGATGAAGTGGGCGAGCGAGAACAGCTCTTCGGCGTCGCGCCAGCCCAGGATCTGGGAGAGAGCGTCGGCTCCGGTGATGAAGAAAAGATCCGCGTTCTTGTTGAGCGAGTGCAAGTCCCGCAGCGTATCTATCGTGTATGTCGGCCCGCCGCGGTCGATGTCGATGCGGCTCACCGAGAACTGCGGGTTGGACGCCGTGGCGATGACCGTCATCAGATAGCGGTCCTCGGCCGGAGAAACCGCCTTGTGGCTCTTCTGCCACGGCTGCCCGGTCGGTACGAACACCACCTCGTCGAGGTGGAACAGGGCGGCCACCTCACTGGCGGCCACCAGGTGTCCATGGTGGATCGGGTCGAACGTCCCGCCCATCACGCCGATTCGGCGCTTGCCGGAACCGGAACCGGTACCGGTAGGCACTTTCTGCTCTCCCATGCGTGCAGAGCCTACTGGCACGACGGCTCGGCCCGGGCTCAGCGGTCGCGATTGAAGCGGGTGGTGATCCACAGAAGCAGCAGGAGTGCGAAGAGTGCGCCGCCACCGGTGAGGTAGGGGCTGAGGCTTTCGTGGTTGCCACCGTGCTCGCCGCCTTCGGCGAGAGTGACCAGGTTGGCGGCGGTGCTGGCGAGGCTCATCTTCAGCAGGACCTATCGATCGGGAGTCGGAGCTCGGGACGGGTTCAGGCGACTATCCGACGGAGCGGAGAGACTTCGCGCACATCGTATGCGGGCCGCCCGGGCACGCTCACGCCGACTCAGTCGTTGTCACGGTCGTCGGCGCCGTTGCCGCGGTAGCCGCGCAGCAGGAACCAGGCGAGCAGGGCGGCTCCGACGATCGACGCGATCAGCAGGATGCGCAGCGTGTTGCCCAGTCCCTGCTGCTCGGATGCGGCGGCGAGCAGTGCGGCGGTGTCCGGCATGTCGGGTCTACTCCTCAGTTATCCACAGCCCCCGCCACACGGTATCCCCAGCACCTACGCTGGGGTCCGTCAGGGGGACGAGCCAGCACTCGCACCAAACAGGGGCATCAGGGGGCTTGAATGACAGACAGCAGTAACGAGAACGTGCCGAGCAGGCAGCGCAAGCGCTTCCCGGGCATCTCCTCACGTGCGTACGAACATCCCGCGGACCGCTCGGCGCTGGTCGCCCTGCGCAAGCTCAGCGGCTTCGACACGGTTTTCAAGGCGCTGAGCGGACTGCTGCCGGAGCGCAGCCTGCGGCTGCTCTTCCTCTCCGACTCGGTGCGGGTGAGCGACGCGCAGTTCGCGCATCTGAACACCATGCTCCGGGACGCCTGCTACATCCTGGACCTGGAGAAGGTCCCCGCGATGTACGTCACGCAGGACCCGCGGCCCAATGCCATGTGTATCGGCCTGGACGAGCCGATCATCGTGGTCACCACCGGTCTGGTGGAGCTGCTCGACGAGGAGGAGATGCGGGCCGTCGTCGGGCACGAGGTGGGCCACGCGCTCTCCGGTCACTCCGTCTATCGGACGATACTGCTCTTCCTCACCAGTCTCGCGCTGAAGATCGCATGGATTCCGCTCGGCAGTGTCGCGATCATGGCGATCGTCACTGCGCTGCGTGAGTGGTTCCGCAAGTCCGAGCTTTCGGCGGACCGTGCCGGGCTGCTGGTCGGCCAGGACTTGCAGGCGTCGATGCGCGGCCTGATGAAGATCGCCGGTGGCAACCATCTGCACGAGATGAACGTCGACGCGTTCCTTGAGCAGGCCGAGGAGTACGAGGCGGGCGGGGATCTGCGCGACTCCGTGCTGAAGATCCTCAATGTGCTGCCGCGCTCGCACCCGTTCACCACGGTGCGGGCCGCCGAGCTGAAGAAGTGGGCTGCGAGCCGCGACTACCAGCGGATCATGGACGGCCACTACCCCCGGCGTACGGAGGACAAGGACACCTCGGTCTCCGACTCCTTCCGCGAGTCCGCATCGCACTATGCGGAGACGGTGCGCACGAGCAAGGATCCGCTCATGAAGCTGGTCGGCGACATAGCCGGCGGCGCGGGCGACCTGGGCGGGAAGCTGCGGGACAAGTTCACCGGCGCGAGCGGCAGCAGCGGCTCGGGCCCCGGCGGAAGCGCCGGTGGGAGCAACGCGAATGGCGACGGCAGCGGCCCGGCGGGCGAGAACGGGAGTGGGAGCGGCGGGGGCAAGGGCGAGGGCTGAGGCGGCGCGGGCCGGAGCAGGACGGAGCGCGGCCGGGCGAGCGCTCAGCCCCCGGGACGACACGGCCCCGGGCACGGCGGGCGCGGATCACCAGATCGCGGCGAGCGCACGGCGCCGGTCACGGTGACGGCTGCGCGCCCGGTGCCAGTGAGCCGCAGAGCGCCGCGGTGGGGCGGCCCGTCGCGTACGGGTCGGTTCCGGCCGGCCCGGACGCCGTCGCCCGCTCGCCGGCGAGCAGCGGGCGCAGGCCGCCGGTCGTGTCCGCCGAGCAGGCTTGGGGCCCGGCCTGGACATAGCTGACCAGCAGCTCCGCGCGGTGCTGGTGCAGATCGTCCCGGTCGAAACGGAAGTGCAGCTCACGGCGGACCGTGAACAGCGAGGCATCGCCCACCCGCGGGCCGTTCACCCCGGCCGGCCGCAGTGCGTAGGCGAAGGTGTGGTCCGACGTCACCTCCAGGGCGTCGGGCCCCACCTCGGCGACGCGCAGTGTGCCCTGCACCCTCACCTGGGGGTCGGCCAGCACCACCTTCGCCGGGTCGTAGCGCACCAGCCACCCGCTGGCGGCATGGCGGCCGTCGGCGGCGGGGGTGGTCATGCTCCGGTCGAACTGTGCGTACTGGTCCGGGTCGAGCAGCAACCGGACCGGCCGCACCGCGCCTCCGGTGAGGACGTCGGGGTCGAGCGAGGACTCCACGATGTAGTCCTTCGCGGTGGTAAGAGCCGTCATCACCTGGCTCTCGGAGAAGCTCTTGGTGTGCCGAACGCCGGGGAGAGTGATGCCCGAGGCGCCGATGCGGAAGTTCGCGGCGGGGCTGTGCGCATAGAGGTCGGCAGGAGTGCCGCCAGGGACCGGGCCCTGGGGCGCGAGCGGAAGGAAGGTGATACGCAGCGGTTCCGCCGGCTTGAAGGCCGGGGTCTGGTACGGATGCCGGATGCCCAGGTATATCGCGGTGCCGAAGGCCACCGCGATCAGCAGTATGAGCACCAGGACCTGCTTGGCCCCCCTCCTGCGGCCCCAGGCGGGGAGGCTGCGCACGGCGCGGGAGTGCTCGACCATCCGTTCCTGCGCGGAGAACTCCTGAAGCCGCGCAGCCCGTACGAACGATTCGTCGAAGACGACGGATCGGTACTCGTCCTCACCACCGCCGGGGAGCCCCTCGGGTGTCCCCTCGGGCGGGTCTCCGCGCCCAGCCATACTTTCAGGGTAGGTCCGCCGGGGCCACGGTAAACGCCCTGGTGCACGACAAACTCTGACGAGTTCTCACGCGGTCGCTCAAGAGCTCGTACAGCGGCTGGGGAGAAGCTGCTCAAGGGCTGATCAGAGGCGGTTCCAAGGAGGTCGAGAAGGTCGGGGGTGCGCGTCCAGGGTGTCAGCGTCCAAAGGTCAGGGGGTGCGGGGGTCGGCTGAGACAGGCGGCGCGGAGTACTCCGCCGAGGCGGAGGGGCTGCTCACCCGGTCCGTGGCCGAGCCGTTCGTGGGTGTGGCGTCGACGCCGGTCGTGGCGGGCGGCGGCACCCGGTCCTGGCGGTTGCCCGCGGCCCCTCGGTAGACGGCCGTGAAGGCGAGGGCGACCATTCCGATGCCCATCACCAGGGCGAGGATCCAGGCCACGGGCCGGTGCCAGCGGGCGCTGCCGCGGTAGGGGCGCAGCGCACCGCCGTGCCTGCCGTACGGCCCGCCGTACTCGTCGTCAAAGTCCGTGCTGTCGTCGTACGCCCGCTCCCGGCCGTACTCTCCGAGGCCGTACCCGTCGTCGTAGAGCTCTTCGTCGGGCACTCCGCCGCGGGATCTGCCCCGTGCGGCCTCGGCCTCTGCGCGGGCCTGGGCGGCAGCCAGAAGCCGCTCGACGGCGGTCGGCTCATGAAACTCGGCGGCCCGTACGAAGTCCTCGTCGAACGCCACGGTGGCGAAGTCCTCGTCCGCGCCCCCGCGGTCGTCGTCGGGCTCCCAGCCGTCCGGGAACGGCTTGCCCCCCACGTCGTCCGGCACGCATTCAGAGTAGACCTGGCCGGTCGGTTTGGGCAGACAGAGTCCGAACTCCGGCGGCCCGAGTGACCCAGCCGACAGCTACCGAGTGTGACCGTCTCCTGTCACGATGTACTTCGTCGAGGTCAGCTCCGGCAGTCCCATCGGGCCACGTGCGTGCAGCTTCTGGGTGGAAATTCCGATCTCGGCACCGAAACCGAACTGGCCACCGTCCGTGAAACGCGTGGACGCGTTCACGGCGACCGTGGTGGAGTCCACCAACTGGGTGAACCGGCGGGCCGCCGCCTGCGAGGTGGTGACGATCGCCTCCGTGTGCCCGGAGGACCAGAGCCGGATGTGGGCGACGGCCGCGTCCAGGGACTCGACGACGGCGGCCGCGATGTCGTACGAGAGGTACTCGGTCTCCCAGTCCTCCGCCGTGGCCGCCACGAGGGTGGCCTTGGTGGCGTCGGCGTACTCCAGCACCCGCTCGTCGCCGTGCACGGTGACCCCGGCGTCGGCCAGCGCGTCCAGGGCGCGCGGCAGGAATGCGGCCGCGACGTCCCGGTGGACCAGGAGCGTCTCGGCGGCGTTGCAGACACTCGGGCGCTGCGCCTTGGAGTTGATGAGGATGTCGACGGCCATGTCGATGTCGGTCTCGGCGTCGACATACACATGGCAGTTGCCGGTGCCGGTCTCGATGACCGGGACGGTGGACTCCTCCACGACAGTACGGATCAGGGAGGCGCCGCCGCGCGGGATGAGCACGTCGACCAGGCCACGGGCCCGCATCAACTCCCGTACGGAATCGCGGCTTTCACCGGGCACGAGCTGCACCGCGTCGGCCGGCAGGCCGGAGCCTCCGACGGCATCCCGCAGGACCTTCACCAGTGCGGCGTTGGAGGAGTAGGCGGAGGAGGAGCCGCGCAGCAGCACCGCGTTGCCGGACTTCAGGCAGAGGGCGGCGGCGTCCACGGTGACGTTCGGCCGGGCCTCGTAGATGATCCCGACGACGCCGAGAGGGACGCGCACCTGGCGCAGGTCGATGCCGTTGGGCAGGGTCGAGCCGCGCACCACCTCGCCGACCGGGTCGGGCAGCGCGGCCACGTGCCGCACATCGGCGGCGATGGCCCGAACCCGCTCCGGGGTCAGGGTGAGCCGGTCGATGATCGACTCGCTGGTGCCCGCCTCCCGGGCGCGGGCGATGTCCTCGGCGTTGGCCGCGACGATCTCGCTCGTACGGACCTCGAGCGCGTCCGCGATCGCCAGCAGCGCGTCGTCCTTCGCCGACCGCGGCAGCGGCGCGAGGTCGGCGGCCGCACCGCGGGCCCGGTAGGCGGCCTGGGCGACCGGGGAGAGGCTGTCGTACGGCGAAAGCGGCGACGTCGTCATACCCGCAGGGTAGTGCCACTCCGGCGGGCGTCCCTCACGTATTCCGCACTGCGAGACAGAAGCCTCAGAAGGGATGCACGCCCACGGGGGCGGCCGGTGGCGGGCCGTACCCCTCAGCGATGCGCTGGTGGTAGGTCTGGCGGTCGATGACCTCGAGGCCGACGATCTCCCACGGCGGAAGCCTGGCGGTGGAGCGGTGCTCGCCCCACAGTCGCAGCGCGACCGCTGCGGCGTCGTGCAGGTCCCGCGCCTCCTCCCAGTAGCGGATCTCCGCGTGGTCGTTGGCATAGCGGCTGGTCAGCAGGAAGGGGTGGTCGTGCGCGAGCTGTTCCAGACCACGCCGGACCTCCTTCAGCGGGGCTTCGGCTCCGGAGACGCTGAGCGTGATGTGCCACAGCTTCGACTGCACACGTTCCCTGCTGTGTGCGCCCGTCTCGGATCCGGTCTCCTGGCCCGCTTCGGCGTCGTCGACGTCGCCGAAGTCCGCGCCCGCACCGACGCTGGTCAGGGCGCGTTCCTCGCCCACGGCCCTACGGGCGTGAGGGATGCCCCCCGACCCGCGGGGCACATCCCCTGGGCGCGCTCGTCTCACCGGCGGCCTCCTGTTGCGTGTCGTCCTGCTGTACCCCGCCATTCCTCCGCAACAAAGTTGACCAGTCCGGGACGGAGCATGGGGCGCTTTTGGTGAAGGTCCCTGTCGGAAGACCGGTCTTTCAGCCGATTCAGGGGTGCAGGACGACCAGATCGTCCCTGTGTACGACTTCGCGCTCGTACTCCGGGCCCAGCTCCTGGGCGAGCTCGCGGGTGGAGCGGCCGAGCAGCTGCGGGATCTCCTTGGCGTCGAAGTTGACGAGTCCGCGGGCCACCGCCCGGCCCCCGGTGTCGCGCAGCTCGACCGGGTCCCCGGCGCTGAACTCGCCCTCGACCGCGGCGATCCCGGCCGGCAGGAGCGACTTCCGGCCCTGCACCACGGCCCGTACCGCGCCGTCGTCCAGGGTCAGCGAGCCCTGCGGGGTCGAGGCGTGGGCGAGCCACAGCAGCCGGTCGGCGGAGCGGCGTCCGGTGCTGTGGAAGTAGGTGCCGGTGGCACGGCCGGTGAGGGCGTCGGCGGCCCGGACGGCGGAGGTGAGGACGACGGGGACGCCTGCGGCGGCCGCGATCCTGGCCGCCTCGACCTTGGTGACCATCCCGCCGGTGCCGACTCCGGCCTTGCCCGCGCTGCCGATCTGCACATGGGCGATGTCGTCCGGGCCGCGCACCTCTTCGATCCGCCGGCTGCCGGGCCTGGCCGGGTCTCCGTCGTAGAGGCCGTCGACGTCCGAGAGCAGGACCAGCAGATCGGCTCGTACGAGATGGGCGACGAGGGCCGCGAGACGGTCGTTGTCGCCGAAGCGGATCTCGTCGGTGGCCACCGTGTCGTTCTCGTTGACGACAGGGACGGCGCCCATGTCGAGCAGCTGGTCCAGGGTCCGGTAGGCGTTGCGGTAGTGGGCGCGACGGCTGGTGTCGTCGGTGGTGAGGAGGACCTGGCCGACGCGTACGCCGTAGCGCGCGAAGGAGGCCGTGTAGCGGGCGACGAGCAGTCCCTGACCGACGCTTGCGGCGGCCTGCTGGCGGGCCAGGTCCTTGGGGCGGCGGGCCAGGCCCAGCGGTGCGAGGCCCGCGGCGATGGCGCCGGAGGAGACCAGCACTATCTCCTTCTCGCCGCCGCTGCGGACCTTGGCGAGCACGTCGACGAGGGCGTCGACGCGGTCGGCGTCGAGTCCGCCGGACGCGGTGGTCAGCGAGGACGAGCCGACCTTGACGACGATCCTGCGCGCTTGCGTTACCTGCTGTCTTGCCACTGTCACAGAGCCGAATCTATGCCAGCGCGCGCGGCGGGTGCGCGCGTATTCCACTCGCTGGACAGGCGGTGGCGGCCCGGGCGGCCGCCAGGAGGCTGAGCCGTACGCAGTCGCGAACACCAGGCGGGCGGAAGGCGGGCACTTTTCCATCACCCGGTAGAGATGCTGTGTGCGCGGCCAGGTACGACCCGAGAGCGGACCCCAAGCCCGCTCAGCCGGGCTGAGCAGCCAATCTCCTTGACGTACAACGGACTTGAGCCAGTGATAGATCACGATTTGCGAATCTGATCAGGTATCAACCGAAGTTTGTCCACCGAATGTTTGCTCTGCGAGCATCCATTTGCCTCATTGGCAATGCGAGTCTCGGAGACAACTTTGTCGAAACGTCGAATACCGGTCGCGCGCTCAGGGCGGATCATCGCCGTCGGTGCCGTCGCGGCGGTCACAGCAGGTCTTCTCGTCATCCCCGCCATGGGTGACGAGGCCCCTGCGTCCGACCCCGCCACCCTGACCGAAGCGGCCACGGGGGCCGAGCAGCCAACCGCCGACTACGCCACGGACGCGGAGGCCGAAGAGCCCGCGTTCACCACCATGGCGTGGGGCGGTCCCGGCTCGGCCACCAAGGCGAGCAACTTCAATCTCAAGGCGGGCAGGAGCCTCACCTCACGTGTCAAGCGGCTGGACGCCGCGCTCCCCAAGCAGGGCGTCCAGAAGATCCTCAAGTACGCCAACCGCCCGTTCACGTCCGGCGCGGCCTGCAAGGTCGACCCCTTCGGGAAGGGCGACAACGGCAAGAAGCCGCTCTCTCCCAGCAAGAAGTACTGCTGGAAGGGCGACGACGCCGTCAGCCCGGAGTGGATTCCGCAGGCCATCACCGGGGTCTCGGACGCGCAGAAGGACGAGAAGTGGGGCGGCAAGCGCCCCATCCTGATCGGCTCGTACGACGACGCGAACCCGGGCCGCGGCAACGGCTGCACGGCCAAGGAGTCCGACCAGTGCAACGAGAAGGGGGTGCGCCTCACCTTCCTCGACCCGGCGACCAAGAAGTACCGGCACGCGCTGCTGGTCTGGCCGTACATCAGCAAGAAGACGAAGAAGATCACCTTCGACGCGGTGCACGCCAGCGGCGACAAGAAGGCCAAGCAAGCCAAGAAAGGCAAGAAGGGCAAGAAGGGCAAAAAGCAGACGGGCATCCACATCGGCGGGATGGCCTGGTACGGGAACTACCTGTACATCGCCGACACCTTCAACGGCCTGCGGGTCTTCGACATGCGCAAGATCATGGACCTCAACCCGGACAACAAGGTCGGCACCAATGACAAGGTCGCCGGCGGGATGAAGGTCGACGTCAAGAACAAGCGCAAGATCGGCCGGCACGGCAAGACCTGGTACAGCTTCGGCTACCGCTATGTGATGCCGCAGGTGGCCACCTGGACCTTCAAGGCCAAGCAGCACAACAGTCCCGCGCACGCCTATTGCGTGGGCACCGGCGCGCCCAAGTCCTCGTATCTCTCCATCGACCGCTCCACGGCTCCGGACGTGCTGGTGATGGGTGAGTACTGCAAGACGGCCAAGGGCCACCCGTCCACGGGCCGCATCAGCGCGTACCAGCTCAACCCCAGGACGGGCAGGCTGGCGTCCAGCGGCGGAGTCACCGTGACGCCCAACTGGGCGTACTTCCTTCCGCAGGACGGCATCCAGGGAGCCGCGCGCTACAAGGGCAAGTACTTCCTGAACCAGAGCCACCGGTACTCCAACGGCACGATCGTCCAGGCCAGGATCTTCCCGAGGAAGGGCCTGCTGACCTCCGGGCCGCCGGTGCCCACGGCCGTCGGACCCGAGGACTTCTATCTGGAGCACGGCCGGAAGACCGGGAATCCACCGCTGCTCTGGTCCGTCTCGGAGCACAGGTCGACGATCAAGGACAAGTCCTGCCGGGGCAACACGCCCTGCGGACGCGTGATTTACGCACACAAGGTGAGCGCCGTCGAGTCCTACTCGTAGCGGCACGCCCCACAGCGGGGCCCGTACGGCGCGCGATCGCCGTACGGGCCCCGTCACCGCTCATCTCGTCAGGCGGTGCACTACACGCCGTACGAAGGAGGCCCCTCGCGGGCCCGGCGCCGAATCCGACTGGAGCGGCGTGACACGCTCCCCACCGACCTGCTCGGCGACCCGCACCTCGTACACCCCGTCGGGGAATCCCTCCACACCCGCCCCGAAGTGCGGATACGCGAGACACCGGCGCCCTTCCCGCTCCACCACCCCGGGTACGCTCCCGGCCCGCTCGAAGGCGAGCACGTCCTTGAGGACGTCGAAGCGGCCCGCCGGGGCGCAGCTGAGCCGCAGCCGTTCGCCGACCTTGAGACGGCGCGCCACGCCGTCGGTCCAGTACGCCTCCATCAGCGGTGCCACGAGGCCGAGCTTGTCGCGCCCCCGCTCGTCCGGCTGCTTCAGCACGATCGGTCCCAGCTGGGGCAGCACCGAGGTCACGAAGGGCCTGACCATCAGCAGGTCACGCCGGTCGCCGGGTGGCACGTGCACCGCGATCAGCTTCATCAGGGCGTGCGCCGCCTCGATGATCGCGGCATGGTCGACGCCCTTGGTGACGTGCTTGCCGTCGTCCCGGCCGACCAGGTAGTAGCAGGTGTAGTCGGCGACCACGGAGACGCCGTCGGCCCGCAGATACGCCTCCATGGTGAACAGCGCGTCCTCGCCGAGCCGCATGCCCTCGTCGAAGCGCAGATCGTGGCGTACGAGGAGCTCGCGCCGGAACAGTTTCTGCGCGCTCAGCGTGAACTTGATGTTGGAGGAGAAGACGTCCGTCCGCTCGGCGCTCTTGCGGTACATCGTCCGGGGGGCGCCCCTGTTGACACCCTCCATGCGCCCGAGCACCACATCCGTGCCGGCCCGGTCGGCCATCGCGACCATCCGCTCCAGCGCCTCGTCACCGAGGTGGTCGTCGGCGTCGAGGAAGAAGACATAGCGGCCGCGGGCGAGCGAGAGCCCGAGATTGCGCGGGCCACCTGGGCCACCGGAGTTGGCCTGCCACACCACGCGCGTCTCGGCCTTGCTGCGGGCCGCGAACTCCTCCAGGCACTCCCCCGTGCCGTCCGTCGAGCCGTCGTCGACGGCGACGATCTCGATCCGGTCGGCGCCGATCGTCTGTGCCTCGACCGACTCCAGGCAGCGCACCAGGTAGGGCATGGCGTCATAGGCGCCGATGATCACGCTGACATCGGGTTCATTGCCGTTCATGGCACTATCCTCCCGCTGTCGGCGTGCCGTCCTGTTACAGGACGCGAAACGGCCCGCAACTCCTTCTCCGTGAGCTCCGTGAGCTCCGTGTACGAAAGGAGTGCGGGCCGTCCGTCCGTTGCGTATGCCCCGGTAGGTCAGCGGGCGACCGACGGGTCCAGGCCTGCTGCCGCGGTCCCGGCCTCGGTCTCGGACTCGGTCCCGGTGACACGCTCGCCCTCACCGGCCGCGGCGTCCTCCGCGGCAACCTCCGCCACGTCGTCCATCGACAGCTCGACCAGCTGCTGGCCGGTGCCCGCGTTGCGCGCCTCGGACCGGGCGGCCACGGCCGCCACCGCGGCGTTGAACTGCTCGATGGAGGTCGGCTCGTCGGGCCCGAGCAGATACCGCTTCAGCTCACGCCGGTCATCCGCGAGGGCGTCCGCCGCCGGATCGGCGACGGCGTCCAGGAACTCGCCCAGTTCGTCGGCGCTGTTGGAGAGGATGACCGCGGCCCGTACGGCGGTGTTCTGCCGCTTGAACTCCTCGGCACCCACCTCTGCCGAGTCCGTCACGGCATACGGCTTGCCGCTCGCGATGAAGTCCGAGACCACGCTGGAGATGTCGGACACCATGCCGTCCGCCTCGTTGAAGCAGTCGTACAAGTGCGGCTGCGAGCCGGTCACCGTCTTGTGCTCCCACCAGCCGAACGAGCGCCAGTACGCGTCGTTCCACTCGGCCCGCAGCCGCTTGATCTCCGCGAGTCGCTGCGGGTCGGCGAGCGAGACCCGCGAGACCTCGGACTCGTCGCCGCCCGCCCGGCCGGGCTTGGACAGCTCGGCCAGCCGCGCCTCGACGCGGGTCAGCGTCGCCTGCGCAGCCGCCTGGTCGGCCTGTGCGGCGGCGGCTTCCTTGGCCCAGCGGGGCTCGGCGGCGCGTGCGGCGGCGGCCTTGTCGACCATCGTCGTGATGCGGGTGTGGACCGCCTTGGCCCTGGCGCTGCGCGTGCCGGTGAAGGGGTGCGGCTTGTAGATCAGGCGGACGGGACGCTCGGCATTGAGCAGGCCCTTGACGATGTTCTCGCCGGCCAGCAGCAGCGAGGTGTTGCCCGGGTTGTCGTCCCAGCCCTCCCACGTGGGGGCGTACAGGACGGTCGGGATCGGGTTCTTGGGCGTGCCGGTCCCGGTCTCGATGGAGGCCAGCTGCGGGCGGCCCACCTCGACGATGTCATCGTCGCGTACGCCGATGTCCGCGAGGGCGTAGCGGTCGCGGCCCGCGCGGCCGGCCGTCCACACCTCGTCGTACACCTTGCTGAACGGGTTGACGCTGGCCACCTTGTCGCTGTCGCCGTGCCCGATGAAGACGTGCTTCATGGTCGGTACGCGCAGGATGTGGATGTTCTTGCCGACGTTGGCCGGGTACAGCGCGACGCGGACCGTGGACAGGTCCATGTTCATCAGATGGATGCCGCCCGGCACGCAGATGACCGGCACCGAGGTCTCGCCGAGCTGCGGCACGATGTAGCGCTCGCGCAGAATGATCAGCGGCCGGGCCTCCAGCTGCTCCATCGTCTCGACCCACATCTTCACCTGGTACGCCGACTCCTTGGAGCCGGAGAAGTACAGGACCACGGTCGGCCGGTACTCGTTCAGCCAGGCGTCGATCCCCTTGAGCACCTTGGCCGCGGTGGGCACGCGCCGGCTCGAGCGGATGTACCGGAAGAGGGCCGCGGTGTAGAGGACGGCCAGGCCGAGGCTGACGCCGAGGCCGACGTACGCGACGACGTCGCTGTCCATCCGGGTGGCGGCCAGCACGCCCGCGACGGCGGGGATGTCCAGGTGGAGCATCTTCTCCGAGGAACGGCGCAGCAGCAGCTTCGGCGGGGCGTCCGGGATCTTCATGCCGTACAGGTCGACGTTGCGTGTCACCACCGGCATGGTGCGGCGCAGCCGGATCAGGGTGGCCAGGGCGCCGTGCGGGGCCTGGAGGCCGAAGATGAGCAGGAAGCCGCCGACCGCGAGGTAGAAGAGCGTCTGCTCGGCGAGGTTCAGCCGGGACAGCAGCAGCACGAGCAGCAGCTGACGCACCAGAAAGTGCATCGGCAGACCAAACTTGATCTTGTTCAGTCTGTTGACGAGATAACTGCCCCGCTGATGCAGGTACCAGTCCGCGACATACGTCACGACAGCGGCCGCGACGAAGCCCCAGAAACTGGGAATCAGCGCGGCGATCAGCGCGCACGGAAAGCCCAGTCCCAGAAGGACTGCGGCGACCAATTCAGATCCGCTGCCCACGCGGGCCAGGCGAATGGCGGTCGAAATCAAGAACCTGCTCCAGGGGGTGCCGGTTTTACCACATTAAATACGCAATCGCGAAGACCAGGCTTCACGAATTCGGGCCTCCGCGATCGCAATTTCGGCGACCACAGAGGCCCTAATTCAATTAGTCGTAATTATTACACATCTTCCTGACGATCCAGGACGGATGCCAATGCCTGCTCGAACCCGGACGCCTCGCTGGCCTCGCGGGTCGGGTCCTGCTGCCGTACGTCGATGACGTGGCCGGTCAGCTCGGAGAGCAGGACGTCGAGAGAGCTCCTGGCCACCGTCTCGGAGGAGAGCAGCGAACCGCTCGGCTCCTCGCCGAAGGCCTTGGTGCGCATCGGGGTCGCCGTGCGCTCCGGATTCACGCAGTTGACGCGAATTCCTTCGCCTGCCCATTCGTCGGAGAGGGCCTGGGTCAGGTTGACCATGGCCGCCTTGGTCGACGAATAGAGACTGTACTCGGCGCGTCCACGGGTGTAGCTGGAAGAGGTGTACAGGAGCAGCTGCCCCTTGGTCTCCGCCAGGTACTTGTACGAGGCACGGGCAATCTGGACCGGCGCCAGGTAATTGACGTTCAACGCCTCCTGAATCGTGGTGTTGTCCGTCTCCGCGAGCTTGCCGATGCGCAGCACACCCGCGGTGTTGATGACGTAGTCGATCCGGCCCGTCTCGGAGTACGCCTTGGAGAGCGCGTCGTCGACGTGCTCCGGGTTCTCGACATGCGTACCGGTGGTGGAGCGGCCCAGCGCGTACACATGGGCGCCGTACCGCTTCGCCAGTTCGGCGATGTCCGCGCCGATGCCGTACGAGCCGCCGAAGACGACCAGGGTGCGGCCCGCGAGCAGTTCGCGGTACGCCGCCTCGTCGGCCTGCCGGGGTGAGGCGGTCGTGGCCAGCTGGAACAGCTTGTCGGCGATGAACACGTCGACCGGCTGCGTCACCTTCATGTTGTACTCGTCGCCCGCGACGACATAGATCGGCACGTCCGGCAGATACTTCAGGACCACCGAACAGTCGTCGGTGGCCTGGAAGTTGGGGTCTCCGGCCGCGACCTCGTATGCCCTGCGGATGGTGGAGAGCTTGAAGGCCTGCGGCGTCTGGCCGCGGCGCAGCCGCGAGCGGTCGGGGACGTCGGTGATGAATTCGCCGTCCTCGCCGTGGGTGCGGGTCACGATGATCGTGTCCGCCGACGGGATTGCGACATCGACAGCCTGGTAGCGGTCGAGGGCGTCGACACAGTCCTGGATCACACGCTGTGACAAAAGCGGACGGACAGCGTCATGGAACAGGACGTTGCGGTCCTCGCCCTCGGCAAGTCCCTCACTCAGCGCGGCGATCGCGCGCTCGGTGGTCTCGTTGCGGGTCGAGCCGCCTTCGATGACCCGGGTGACCTTGGTCAGTCCGGCCTTTGCGATGATCTTCTCCACGTCAGGCACAAAACCCGGCGCCATCAGCACGATCACGTCATCGATGGACTCGGCCAGCTCGAAGATCGTCAGCGTGTGCTCGATGACAGCCTTGCCGGCGATCTTCAGCAGCTGCTTGGGGATCGACAGGCCCACGCGCTGGCCGGTACCACCGGCGAGCACGACTGCTGTGGTGCGGGGCTTGGCTATGGGCTGCACTGACACAGACGACGACCTACCTTGCGGGGGCTGGGGAACATTCCGATAGTTGCACTCTGCGTTACCGTCTCGCAAGGCGGTCGCCTTTCACTCCACACCGCTGCGCAACCTGCTGTTCGCCTTGTGAACAGGGCGGATTAGGCCATGTCCGGCGATTGACCGAGTGACCGACGCCACATGGGAACGAGTTGCACATCACTCCTGCACCCAAAAAGCCTTAACAAGTCCGACCCTCGGAATCCATGTGCGGGAAATCTCTACAGATCAACCACGTTGAGAGCCAGATCGTTGGAGGCGGTGTAGAGGAAGCGGACCCGCACCCGCTGCTTCGGCCTTCTGAGGACATTCTTCGCGAGCGCGCGCACAAGACTCCCCTTCCTCTTCTTCGGGAGAATGGTCAGCGGATAGTTGTAGATGTCCTTCTTCATCACCACGTCGTCAAGCACCCTGCCCACCTTCACCGGTTGGGCATTCGGTGCATAGCGGATGAATACGTCCCAGACATCGTGCGCGGTGACTTGTTGAGCGGCAGGCGCCGCGCAGGGAACGGTGAAGTGGAAGCCCCTTTCGCCGTCCCACTGCCCGGTGAAGGTCAGTTCGTGGGCCTTGCCGCGACGACGCAGTACGAGCACCGGGTCGCCGGCCACCGTCGCCGGGCCGAGCAGACTGCCGGACAGGGCGATCTTCTTGCCGACGAGCCGCACGTGTCCGGCCTCCGCATGCACGGGACGGACCCACGACCGCAGCACGAGCGTGCCCTTGGCCTTGTCGACATACGGCACGAGGTTGCGGACGGGGCCGCCGGGCACCAGCCGCTCGGCGGCGTGCATGGCGCCACGCTGGTCGACATTGCGGCTGCCGAGGCGGGCGCGCGCACCGGTCGCCGCCGACTCGGCGAAGAGCTCCCAGACACCTTCGCCGAGCTGCTCGCCGGCCGGGATCGTCGCGACCCCGTCCGGGCCGAAGGGGAAGGTGCGGACCTCGGTGCTGCCCTCGGTCCGTACGCACAGCAGCCGCAGCCCGGCGTCGTCGGCCGCCGGGCGCGGGCCGACCAGGGTGAGGGCCAGCTCGCCGTCGGTACGCACCACGCAGTCGGCCACGGGCGCGAAGTCCGGTACCGGACCGCGCCGTGAGGTGGCGGCGGCCAGCTCCTCGAAGAGGTTCTCGTACTCCTTGACGACCTGCGCGGGGTCGAAGCGGCGGGCGCTCTCCCGCGCGGCCGTGCCCAGCCGGCGCCGCAGGTCCTCGTCGTCGATCAGCTTGAGCAGCGCGTCGACGACGGCCTTCACATCGCCGACCGGCACAAGAAGGCCGTCCACGCCGTCCTCGATGATCTCGCGCGGTCCGTAGTCGCAGTCGGTGGAGATCATCGGCAGACCACAGCGCATGGCCTCCACGAGCGTCATGCCGAACGACTCGTGGCGCGAGGTGGAGACGGCGATGGCGCCCTTCGCCCACTCGGGTTCGATGGGTGAATGCGGCCCCATCAAGTGGACCTTGTTGTACAGGCCCATCTTCAGGATCTGGTCGCGGAGCCCCGGGCGCTGGTCGCCGCCGCCGTAGATGCGCAGCACCCAGTCCGGGCGCACGGCGGTGACCTTGGCGAAGGCGTTGATGAGGACGTTGTACTGCTTCTCGGACGCGAGGCGGCCCGCCGCCACGACAACCTTGCCCGTCCCGTCGGAGGGAGCGACCTGCGGCTCGGGGACGCTGTTGGGGATGGACAGCACGCGGGTACTGGGCAGCGGCATCTTCTCCCGCCAGACCGCGGCGTCACCCTCGGAGACCGTCACGAAAGCGTCGATCGCGGCGAGATGCTCGTACATCTCGGCACGCAGGGCCGCCTTGTGGTGGTTGTGCGTCATGTGTTCCTGGCCGATGCGGACCGCCCCGTCGGGGGCGAACTGCGCGACATACGCGACGAGACCGGGCCGGGTGCCGACCACGATGTCCGCGTCGGAGGCGGCGTAGTGCGCGCGGACGCGGTCGTCGGTGAGGCGGCTGTACTCCTTGTAACGCGCCTCGCTCTGCGGGAAGAACGCGGCGGGCTGGAGCTGGAAAGGGTGCTCTTTCTCGTTCGTCGGCGAGTTCGGGCGGGTGTCGACGAGGGGCACGACGGAGATGCGGGGGTCGATGTTGAAGAGCGGGATGTCACGGTGCCGGAAGACCGAGACGATCTCCACCTCGTGCCGGTTCACAAGCTCTTCGGCGAGGTTGAGCGTGGTGCGGATCGTCCCGCCAATACCGTAAACGGTATGGATGAGGAAGGAGATCTTCATCGGCCCTTGGTGCTCCGTTCAGCTGAGACTCGGGTGACGTACAAGAAGTGAGGCCCCGTCACGCCAGCTAGACGGCCCTGGCAGCCCGGAGGTTGCTCTGATCCGACGATTTAGCAGGATGCGTGCCGCAGAACGGGACGAACACGGCGTACACACCCACTGTGCCCTGTCCCGCGGGCCTCGCAGGACAGGGCACAAGCTGATGGACCGGCGCGGCGGGCGTCAGGCGGCCGCGCTCAGCGGCCTAGAAGGGGTCGAACTCGTCGAACTCGCGCTGCGCGTCGTCCCGCTCCGCCTCGCGGTCCCGGCGCCGCTGCGCCGCCGGACGCGGGGCCTCAAGGCGGTGGTCCTCACCGCGTCGGCCCAGCATCTCCGCGCCCGCCATCATCGTGGGTTCCCAGTCGAAGACGACCGCGTTGTCCTCGGGGCCGATGGCCACGCCGTCACCCGCACGGGCTCCGGCCTTCATCAGCTCCTCCTCGACACCGAGGCGGTTGAGGCGGTCGGCCAGATAACCGACGGCCTCGTCGTTGTTGAAGTCGGTCTGGCGCACCCAGCGCTCCGGCTTCTCGCCGCGCACCCGGAAGAGGCCGTCCTCCTCCTTGACGACCGTGAAGCCCGCGTCGTCGACCGCCTTCGGGCGGATGACGATACGGGTCGCCTCCTCCACCGGCTTGGCCGCGCGCGCCTTGGCGACGATGTCGGCGAGCGCGAAGGAGAGCTCCTTCAGGCCCGTACGAGCCACCGCCGAGGCCTCGAAGACCTGGTAGCCGCGCTCCTCCAGATCCGGGCGGATCATGTCCGCGAGGTCCTGGCCGTCCGGGATGTCGATCTTGTTGAGGACGACGATCCGCGGGCGGTCGTCGAGCCCGCCGTACTGCCCCAGTTCCTCCTCGATGATGTCGAGGTCGGAGACGGGGTCGCGGTCGGACTCCAGCGTCGCGGTGTCCAGCACATGCACCAGCACCGAGCAGCGCTCGACATGGCGGAGAAACTCCAGGCCCAGGCCCTTGCCCTGGCTGGCGCCCGGGATCAGGCCGGGGACGTCGGCGATGGTGTAGACGGTCGACCCGGCGGTGACCACGCCGAGGTTCGGCACCAGCGTCGTGAAGGGGTAGTCCGCGATCTTCGGCTTGGCCGCGCTGAGTACCGAGATCAGCGAGGACTTTCCGGCGCTCGGGTAGCCGACCAGCGCCACGTCGGCGACGGTCTTGAGCTCCATGACCACGTCACGTGCCTCGCCCGGCTCGCCGAGCAGCGCGAAGCCGGGCGCCTTGCGGCGGGCGGAGGCCAGCGCGGCGTTGCCGAGGCCGCCGCGGCCACCCTGGCCCGCGATGAAGGTGGTGCCCTGGCCGACCAGGTCGGCGAGCACATTGCCCTGCTTGTCGAGTACGACGGTGCCGTCCGGCACGGGCAGGACCAGGTCCTGGCCGTCCTTGCCGGAGCGGTTGTCGCCGGCGCCCGGCTGGCCGTTGGTGGCCTTGCGGTGCGGGCTGTGGTGGTAATCGAGGAGTGTGGTGATCGACTGGTCTACGACCAGGATCACATCACCGCCACGGCCGCCATTGCCGCCGTCGGGGCCGCCGAGCGGCTTGAACTTCTCCCGGTGTACGGAGGCGCAGCCGTGGCCTCCGTTACCCGCGGCGACATGCAGCTCGACGCGGTCCACGAAGGTGGTCATGGGTACGTGCCTCCAGTAAGTACGGAAATGTCTGGGGTGTGCTGTCTGGCTTGCACAACACGCGAAAGGCGGACCCACTTCCCGAACGGGAAGTGAAGTCCGCCCTCGCAAAGCTTCCGATCAGGCGACCGGAACGATGTTCACGACCTTGCGGCCACGGTGCGTGCCGAACTGCACGGCGCCGGGCTGCAGCGCGAACAGGGTGTCGTCGCCACCGCGACCGACGCCCGCACCCGGGTGGAAGTGGGTGCCGCGCTGGCGGACCAGGATCTCACCGGCGAGCACGACCTGACCGCCGAAGCGCTTCACGCCGAGCCGCTGAGCGTTGGAGTCGCGCCCGTTCCGAGTGGACGATGCGCCCTTCTTGTGTGCCATCTCTCCTCAGTCCCTTACTTCGCAGCCGCGGGGATGCCGGTGACCTTGATCGCCGTGTACTGCTGACGGTGACCCTGGCGACGGCGGTAGCCGGTCTTGTTCTTGTAGCGAAGGATGTCGATCTTCGCGCCCTTGTGGTGGTCCACGACCTCGGCCGTGACCTTGATACCGGCCAGCACCCACGGGTCGCTGGTCACGGCGTCACCGTCGACAACGAGCAGGGTCGAGAGCTCGACCGTGTCGCCAACCTTGGCAGTGGAAATCTTGTCAACCTCAACGATGTCGCCGACAGCAACCTTGTGCTGGCGACCACCGCTGCGCACGATGGCGTACACGCGGATCTCTCTCTCGCTCGGAACGGAACCCCTGATGCCAGCCGCTCGCGCAGGCCGAAGCCTGCGGCGATCCGGAAGGACGAGCGGCCTCTCCCGAACCGGCGGAGCCGTCGGGAGGGAGTTGCTCAGGGGTGGGCGTGCATGGAAACACACCGAGGGTCAAGGTTACGGGGCCCGGCTTGAGGGGTCAAACCGGGTACGCGCCATGAATCCCTGGTGGATGTCCGCCGTGGCCTGTTGAATGTGCGCTCGTGTCTCTGCGCTCCGTGATCACGATGCCTCGTATGCTCCGCCACGGCTCGGCCGTGGGCGCGGATCTGCCGCCGGACGAGGCCGTCACCGTCGATGCCGTGGCCGATCCCGCCCTGCGCGCCGCGTTGAGTGCCGCCGCGGCCGGCGACGCCGCTCCGGCCCGCGAGCTGCTTGCCGAGACCCGGCTCGGCGCCCAGTGGGAGCGGCGCAGCGCGTGCGTCACGCGGCTGGCCGAGAGCGCGCTGCACAACCCGGGCTGGCTGGAGGGCTGGCTGGCCCGGTCGCCCGAGGACCCGGACGCGGTGCTCGTGAAGGCGGATCTCTGTATCCAGCAGGCCTGGGAGATACGTACCGGCTACCGGGCCCGGCATGTGTCCGAGGACCAGTTCCGGGCCTTCTTCACGCTGCTCGACGACGCGATTCCGGTGATCTCCGCGGCGGCCGCGCTGAACCCGACCGACCCGGTGCCGTGGGAGATCGCTCTGACGCACGCACGGGGCATCCAGGCGCCGCGCGATGTGTTCGACGCGTACTGGGCCGAGGCCGTCGCCCGCGCACCGCACCACTACGGCTGCCATGCCACCGCGCTGCAGTACCTGTGCGACAAGTGGTACGGCTCGCACGAGGAGATGTTCGACTTCGCCGAACGGGCCGCCGACGGGGCGCTGCCCGGATCGAAACTGCATGCCCTGCCGCTGCTGGCCGCCATCGAGTACGAGGTGATCTCCGACGACTCCACCGAGGACGGCCCGATCGACCGCGCCCGGGTCGAGGCAGCCGTCACCCGCGCCCTGGAGCTCTCCGCCTGGTACGCGCCGGGCGACCCGGACGCCGCCGGGTTCCGCAATCACCTCGCCCTGATCCTTATCTTCGCCGAGCGGTGGGGGGATGCCCTGGACGTCTTCCGGGCGATCGGCGTGCACGCGCGCGCCTACCCGTGGGCGTACGTCGGCGAAAGCCGCAAGGAGTTCCTGGAGTTCCGCCTGGGGGTACGGATGCAGGTCGCGTCCAAGACCCCGTTCTTCGGCAGACCGCCGCAGCCCACGACCCCGGCGGCCGGCGTCCCCTCCGTACCGGCGCCACGCTCGCTGGCGATAGCCGCGGCCCCGCCGCACGAGGTCGCCGAGGCGGCGCTGATGTGCGGTGTCTCGCTCCGTATAGCCCCGGCCGCGTCCCGTATGAGCTACGTCGAGCTCGTCCCCGACCCGTCCCCCGGCAAACGTGCGACGCTCGCAGCCGGCGAGGAACTGCTGACGGCCGCCGCCGACAACTTCACCACTGGTGAGAAGTGGCCCGCCCTGGTCCTGCGCCGCACGGCCGACCGCTGGGGCTTCACGCTCTTCCACAAGGGCAAGCCGCGCGCCTCCCATCTGTGGGACCCCTCGGCCCCCGTCACCGACCACGCTGAGGCCACCGCCACCGCGCAGGCCCTCGCCGCGATCTTCCCGGTGCCGGACCAGCGCCCCCTGGTCACCCTGCTCCGCGGCACGAACGACCCGGCCGCGCGCCAGTCGGAACTGGTGACGGCGCTCGGACTGCCCCCGCTCCCGGACGGCTTCGGCGAACGCGACGAGATCCTGGCCGGCGCACCCGGAGCCCAACTCCTCGCCCGCCGCGGGGTGTTGAAGGGAATCCGCGACGCCATGTCGACGGACCTGGGCACTCCGACCCTGCCGATCCCCCGCCCGAGGCGCTGGTGGGTGCTGCGGACCGCGGGCCTGGTGATCCTCGTCCCTGCGGCGGCGTACGCCTGGTGGTCCCCGGAGGTGAGCTGGTACCGCACGCTGGTCCCGTCGGCGGCGGCGCTGTTCCTGGCACTCCAGCTGCGGAAGGCCTGGGCCCAGCGGCGCTGAGCGCGGCGCGAGCCGTATGCTCGCCGGGCGAAGCCGCGCACCGGAAGGCAGAGAAGTGAACTACAGGGTCCAGCCCACCGCCCAGGTCGACGAGAGCGCCGTGATCGGCGACGGGAGCAGCGTCTGGGAGCTCGCCCAGATCCGCGAGGGCGCAAAGCTCGGCGAGGGCTGTGTCGTCGGTCGCGGTGCGTATGTCGGGACCGGTGTGCAGATCGGCAACAACGTCAAGCTGCAGAACTACGCCCTGGTGTACGAGCCCGCCGAGCTCGGCGACGGTGTCTTCGTCGGCCCCGCCGTGGTGCTCACCAACGACCACAACCCGCGCTCCGTCGACCCCGAGGGCAAGCAGAAGCGCGGCGGCGACTGGGAGGCCGTGGGCGTCAAGGTCGCCGAGGGTGCCTCGCTCGGTGCGCGTTCCGTGTGTGTGGCGCCGGTGCGGATCGGGCGCTGGTCCATGGTCGCCGCGGGCGCCGTCGTCACCAAGGACGTACCGGACTTCGGGCTGGTCGTCGGCGTACCGGCGCGGCGGATCGGCTGGGTCGGCCGGTCCGGTGTCCGGCTGGTCGAGCGCGAGAGCGAGGCGGGTGTGTGGGAGTGCCCGCAGACCGGTGCCGTGTATGTGGAGAAGGACGGCGTGCTCAGCGAGCGCGGCTGACCGTGCTCGACGAACGCGGCTGACCCGTCCGACGTCACACCTATGCGCTCTCCTCGGCCGCAGAGCCCGCTTCAGGCTTCGATACGCTGGGCCCCTGCGTCATGTTGTGCGAAGGGAACCAGATGAAAAGCCACGTGCTCTATCTCGCGCTCGGAACGTACCGGGTTCGGGCAGCACGCGAGCATGTCAAGGAACTTGCGTCGTCCGGCTCGCAGATCGCGCTGGTCGTCACGGACAGCGAGGAGTGGGCGGAGACCGCCGACGAACTCTCGCGCCTGGACGGCGTGGATGTCGTGCAGCTCTCCCACGACAAGCACGGCTCCGCATGGCCCGCCGCCAAGAAGCTGGTCTCCGACAAGTCGGGGCCCTTCGCCACGGCCGAGCGGCTGATCGCCGGTGACGCGCACGCGCTCCCGGTGGCCTGGGCGGCCGTCAAGCGCCGGCCGGAGCTCACGCTGGAGCTGGAGCCGGCCAACACGGACGGCCACACCGCGGGGCCTTCGGACCTCGCGGTGATCACCCCCTGGTACCCGTCGCCGAACAACCCGTACGCCGGGTCTTTCGTTCAGGCGATGACGGCGGCGGTGGCCGACCAGTTCGACCGGGTCACGGTTCTGCACACCGAGGACTGGTCGGGCAGGGCCCACCCCGCGCTCAACGACGCGATCAAGGTCACCACGGACCGCCTCCAGGAGCGCCGGGACCTCATCCCCGTCGTGGACAGCCCCGAGGGCACTGTCGTGCGGGTCCCGGTGCCGCTCATAAACCGCAAGAACTACAGCCCCTGGGTCGCCGCCCAGGAGAAGGCGCTCCTCCCCGCACTGCCCACGGGGAAGATCGAGGCCCCGCTGGTCCACGCCCACACCGGCATCTACGGCGGTGTGCTCGCCCTCCACCTGGCCAAGCCGGACGCGCGGGTGGTCGTCACCGAGCACTCGTCCTTCCTCGACCGGGTCTTCGCGCAGCCCGCCGCCCGTGAGCTGTACGGCGAGGTGCTGGAGCGTGCGGACGCGTTCCTGTGCGTCAGCACCCGGCTGCGGGACCAGATCGCCGAGGAGTTCCCGGCGTACGCGCACAAGCTCGGCGTCGTACCGAACATGATCGACTTCGGTCGCTTCACCCCCGGCCCCGAGCGCTCGTCGGAGCTGCTCAGCTGGCTGTACGTGGGCCGTCTGATCAAGCCGAAGGGCGTCGACGAACTTCTTGAGGGCTTCGCGCTGGTGGCGAAGAAGGAGCCGCGGGCGACCCTCACTCTGGTCGGCCACGGGCCCCGCGAGGAGGATCTCGCCGCCCGCGCCAAGGAGCTGGGCCTGGCCGACCGGGTCAGCATTCTGCCGCCCGTGTCCCCCGAGGACGTCAACGAGCTGATGCACCGTCACGACCTGCTGGTGCACGCCAGCAAGGGTGAGACCTTCGGCATGACGGTCGTCGAGGCGGTCGCCGCCGGGCTGCCCGTGCTCGCCACCCGCAGCGGTGGCCCGCAGGAGAGCCTGGCCGGGATCGAGTCCAGGGCCGGCGCGTTCATGGACATCAGCGAGGACCCCAGGGTCATCGCCGACGCCTACTGGCAGCTGCGCCAGGACACGGCCGGGATCGACCTGCCGGCCGCCCGTGAGGTCCTGGAGAGCAGGTACGGCACCGAGGCGGTGGCCAAGCAGCTCATCTCGGTCTACGAGGGCACCCCGCTGCCCGCCGCGGAGGTGGCGGCCCCGGTCGTGAAGGCGGCCGAGAGCGCACCCGCGGTCGACGAGCAGACCGCGCAGGAGACCGCCCCGAAGAGCGCCCCGCCGGCGGAGCCGCTCGGGCGCGCGGTCATCCTCGCGCTGACGCCTCCCGGCAAGCCCCGGCGCATCGTCGAGTTCGCCAACTTCCTTGTCGAGGTGGGCGTGGAGGTCACCCTCGTCGCGGGCCGGGCCGACACCTTCTGGCAGCGCGCACAGCTGGACGCCCGCGTCCCCGTGATCAGCATCGAGGACGCCGAGAAGAAGCTGCGCATCCCGCGCGGCGAGCGCTTCCTCGTCTACCGCGCCCCGCGCGCGGTGCTGCGCAAGGCCCGGAGGATGGCTGCCCGCAACCGCGCGTCCATCGGCCCCGAGCTCGCCGTCGCGTCCGTACAGCGGGCGCACACCCGGGCCGCCAACGCCTTCCACAAGAAGATCTTCAACCGTGGGTACAAGGAGATCCGGCCGCAGCTGCTGTCCCGTATGGCCAAGCGTGTGGCCCTCCCGGAGCTGCGTCTCGACCTCGCCGACCATGTGTTCGTGAGCGACATCAACTCCACGGTGACGGGCTGGAAGTGGGCCAAGGCCCACCCGCATCTCACGGTCACCATGCACCTGGACCGGGAGATCTACGCGCCGAAGGGCGAGTGAGCTGCCAAGCCGCCAACGGCGAAGGCCCCGACCGGAGTTCCGGTCGGGGCCTTCGCCGTTGCGGTTCTAGTTCTCCGAGGCGCTGTCCGACGTGGTCTGCGAAGCGCTCTCCGAAGCCTCGGCGGGCTCCCGGCCGATGATGGTCCGCAGCTGCTCCTCGAACGGCTTGAGCACCGCGTCACGCTGGTACTTGTCCGCGTGCCGACGCGCGCTCTCGCGCTGCTCCGGCGTCAGATCACGGGCGGCCTTGCCCGCCGCGACCATGGACGCCGCGAGAGCGTCCACATCCAGGCTGTCGGCGTTGAACCAGAGCGGATAGCCCTCCAGCACGTCCTGGGCGGCGATGCCCGGCGCGTGCACCGAGACGATCGGGTGCCCGAAGGCCATGTACTCGAAGATCTTGCCGGAGGTCACGTACTTGCCGCCGCCGGCCAGGAAGACCAGCACGTCGGCGTCCTCGTAGACCCCGCCGACCTCGGTCTTGGAGACCGGGCCGCAGTAGCGCAGACCGGTGTCCTCGGCGCCGTTCTCGGGGCCCTCCTCGTCCAGGCCGAGCTTCTTCTTCAGCGTGGCCGGGCTGTTCTTGAAGAAGCCGAGGTGACCGTGGATCTGCAGCTCGGCGTCCGCGAGGTCCGGGTGACGACGGGCGATCTTGAACGCCTCGGCCATCTCCTCCACCGGCTGCTTGACGGTGAGCGTGCCGAGGTAGGCGAACTTCAGCGGACGCGTGGACCCGTCGGCGGAGGGCTCCGTCACGGTCGTGGGCTGCTCCTCGGTCTCCGAGGGCTCCGGCGCCGCCGGAATCACATCGGCGTCCCAGCCGTTGGGGACCACCATCATGCGGTCCGCGACCTCGGGATACCGCTCCGCGTGCCAGCCCCGCAGCGCCTCGTTCACGAACACCGAGGCGGACGCCCTGTTCAGCATCCGCTTCTCCCAGGCCCAGGCGATGTGGCCCTTGGGGAAGGCGGGCTCGTCGTGGAAGAGGTCCAGCGTCCACGAGTCGCGGTAGTCCATGACGTACGGAACACCCGTGAGCCGGCTGAACAGCCAGGCCGCACCGAAGGACGCGAACGGGTTGCCGGTGGCCACCACGATGTCGAAGCGCTTTTTGGAGTGCAGCTTCAGCGCCCGTACGACGGAGGCCCAGGCCCACGACGAATAGCGCTCCGGGAAGAGCTTCGTCTGGCTGAACTGGTAGACGCGCTTCGCCATCAGCGGGAAGCTGCGGCGCAGCCAGCTGAACTCACGCAGATCCTGCTGCCAGGTGTACTGGTTGAGCTCCGGACGCTCCACCCGGATACGGGGGTCGACGGTCTCGGAGAGACCCTCGTCGACCGAGCCGATCCTCTTGTAGAGGAAGTCCAGCGGCGAGGCGAAGACCGTGACGTCCCAGCCCTTCTCCACCAGATGGTTGGCCGTCGCCCTGGCGCGGTACACGCCGCTGGCCCGGGAAGGCGGGAAGTAGAACGCCAGGTAGAGCACGCGGGGCCGCCGGCCGCTGCGGTTCTTCATGAATCTTCCTCGTTGTCGAAATCAGCGAGCGGCTGAGGTCTGCGGGGACACGTCGGAGTCGATGCCGTAGCTGACCCTGGGGACTGCCAGGCCCTCGGACTCCCACGCCTGAATCAGTTGTACGGCACGGGGCACCGAAAGCGCATCGGCCACCACCATGAGCTCCGGGCCCTTGCGCGGCGAGAAGTGGCGCCAGACCATCCGGTCGGCGAGCCTCGGCCACACACGGCGGTGCAGCGGAACGAACACCCTGCGGTGTATACGGCCCGCCACCCGGCGCTCGTACGCCTTGAGGGCACGCTTGGCCCTGCTGCGGAGCGGGCCGCGGCCGGCCACCCGCACCACGAGCCGCGGCACGCGGTAGAGCACCAGACGCTCCAGCCGGCGCGGCAGATGGCTCGCCTCCAGCTCGTCGGCCGTCACCAGCTCGACCTCGGGGGCGAAGCCCTGGTCGAGCCACGGCTTGCGCACGCCGACCAGGACGACCGCCCGGCCGCCGCGCGCCACCACTTCCGCCGACTCTTCGACGACGGCCCGCTTGCGGGAGGCGCCGAGAGCCAGGAACAGGACCTGCATGTCACTCCATCACGGGGAGTCGGGGAACCAGAGACGGTAGTGCGCCTGGGCGACGGCCTCGTAGCCGTACTGCGCGGCCAGCTGGTCCTGGGCACGCTTCAGATCCAGACCGCTGCTGTCGAAGCGGCTGCGCAGGCGCCAGTAGCCGTCCCTGATCGACTCGGCGTTCTCTTCCACATCAATGAGCTCGCCGGCCGCGTCCTCGATGCCGGCCAGCGTCTTCTCGGGCCCTCCGCAGCGGGTCACCAGCACCGGCATACCGGCGGCGATGCCCTCCACGATGGTCATGCCGAAGGTCTCGTACCGGCTCGGGTGCACCAGCAGATCGTGCTCGCGCATCAGGTCCAGTGCCTGCTCGTGCGGGATCGAGCCGGGAAGGTCGACGGCGTCGCTCAGACCGAGCTCGGCGACCCGGGCGGTCAGCGTCCGCCGCAGCGGGCCCTCACCCACCAGCGTCAGCCGCAGCGCCGGGTCCTGGGCGTGGCACTGGGCGAAGGCCTCGACCAGCCAGTTGACGCCCTTGAGCTCGACCATGCTGCCCAGGTAGAGCCACTTGCGCAGCTCGGTGACCGGGGCGGGGCGGCTCTCGTCGAAGGAGATCGGGTTGGGGATGCGCAGGATCTTCTCCGCGTGGTGCGGGAACTGCCTGCTCAGCACCTCGGTGACCTTGTCCCCGACGGCGAAGAAGCCGGTGACGCGGGCCAGCAGCTCGTCGTACAGCTCCACGGCGTCCGGGTCCTGGAAGACCCGCTCCAGGAAGGAGGCGTGCTCGGTGACGAAGACCCGCGCGTTTGGCCGGGCGTTCTGCAGGGCGGCCCAGCCGCTGGGGAGCCCGACATGGGCGTGCACGACCGGGGCGTCGATGGGCTTGCCGCCGAGGGCCGCGCGCAACTGCCGTTCGTGGCTGCGGGACTGTGCGCCGTAGTCCTGGCCGCGCGGGGTGGTGACCGGGAAGTGCACCAGTTCGGCGCCGCCGGCGGTGGGCACGCGGTGCGCGGCCCGGGTCACCAGTTTGCCACCGGCCGCTTCCACCGCTTGAGTGGTGGCTGCGTCCATCGGGGCGACCCACGGGTCGCAGTGGTAGACCACGAAGCTGTCACAGCCCGGGGCCGTCGCACCGACCATTGCCTGGACGAAGGATCCTCTGAAAGGCAGCTCACGTGTGGGATACCACGGCGTGACTACGGCCGCATCCCTGGATGCTGCCTGATTCATTACCGACTTCCTCCCCGGAGCACACGTCGAGGCGTCACTTTATCATCGGACGGAATTCGGTCTCCGGCCCCGCCGGCGGCCGGTAGCCCAAGGTATCGAGGAGCAGTTCACGGTGAAGGTCATCAGCGTCGTCGGCGCTCGTCCCCAATTGGTCAAACTCGCACCGATCGCCGCCGCGTTCGCGGAAACCGACCACCAGCATGTGATTGTTCACACGGGTCAGCACTATGACGCCGACCTTTCCGACGTCTTCTTCTCGGGCCTTGGCATTCCGGACCCCGATGTGCATCTGGGCATCGGCTCGGGCAGCCACGGCGCCCAGACCGGCGGTGTGCTCACCGCGATGGACCCGGTCCTGGACGCCGAGCAGCCCGACTGGGTCCTGGTGTACGGCGACACGAACTCGACGCTCGCCGGTGCGCTGTCCGCGGTGAAGATGCACCTGCCGGTGGCGCACCTGGAGGCCGGGCTGCGCTCCTTCAACCGCCGGATGCCCGAGGAGCACAACCGCATCCTCACCGACCACGCCGCCGACCTGCTGCTCGCGCCGACCGAGGAGGCCATGCGCCATCTGGCGGCCGAGGGGCTGAGCAAGCGCTCCGTGCTGGCGGGGGACGTCATGGTCGACGTGTGCCTGCGGATCAGGGACGCGGTGCTGGCCGGCGAGCACCCCAAGCCGGTGCTGCCCGAGGGCATCGACCCCGAGGCGCCGTACCTGCTGGCGACGCTGCACCGCCCGGACAACACCGACGACCCGAAGCGCCTGGCGGCGATCGTCGACTCGCTCGCGAGCCTGCCGGTGCCGGTGGCCCTGCTGGCGCACCCGCGCCTCGTCGTGCGCGCCGAGGAGCACGGCATCAAGCTCAACCAGGGCTCACTGCACTCGGGCCGTCCGCTGCCGTACGCGGGTCTTGTCGCCGCGGTCCTCGGCTCGGCCGGTGTGGTCACGGACTCGGGCGGTCTGCAGAAGGAGGCCTTCCTGCTGGACCGCGTCTGCACCACGATCCGCCCGGAGACCGAGTGGGTCGAGACGCTGGAGGGTGGCTGGAACCAGCTGGTCCCGAACCCGCACGAGCTGGACGCCGCCGAGTGGGCCAAGATCGCTACTCGCCCGGCTCCGGCGGCCGAGCGCGGCACCCCGTACGGCGACGGCCGGGCGGCCCACCGCGTGGTGGAGTTCCTGGAGCAGCACAAGCGCTAGCACACACGGCGAAGGCCCCGGCCGCCTCCTGCGAGGCGGGCCGGGGCCTTCGTCCTGCTACATCAGCCATCAATTGAGCAACCCCAACGGCGCCCAGCCACACCCGCGAGAGCGGCGCCGGTTCAGGCGCAAAGGGGGACTACATCACCCGCCGATGACGACGCGGCGTACGCCTTCCCAGCGCGCCGGGTCGGTGGTGCGCCGGCCGTCGACCAGGACGCGGACGTCCGGCAGGTCGGAGGCCGCGAGCTCGCGGTACTCGGCGTGGTCGGCCTGCAGGATCGCCGCGGTGACGACCTGTCCCTCGTGCGGGGTCAGACCGTGCGCGGTGAGCTCCTCGGACGTGTACATCGGGTCCGAGACGAAGGGGACGGCCCCGCGCGCCTTGAGCGCCTCGACGGTCGGGAAGACGCCGGAGAAGGCCGTCTCCTTGACGCCGCCGCGGTAGGCAGCGCCGAGCACCAGCACGCCCACGCCGTCCAGGTCGCCGTAGGCGGCGGCCAGCAGGTCCACGGCGTACTCCGGCATGGCGGCGTTCGCCTCGCGCGCCGAACGCACGACGGTGGCCTCCGGGTCGTTCCACAGGTACATCCGCGGATAGATCGGGATGCAGTGGCCGCCGACGGCGATGCCGGGCTGGTGAATGTGGCTGTAGGGCTGCGAGTTGCAGGCCTCGATGACCTTCTTGACGTCGATGTCGTTCTTGTCGGCAAAACGGGCGAACTGGTTCGCCAGGCCGATGTTGACGTCGCGGTAGGTGGTCTCGGCGAGCTTCGCCAGCTCGGAGGCCTCGGCGGTGCCCAGGTCCCAGACGCCGTTCGGCTGCGCCAGGTCGTCGCGCTCGTCGAAGTCGAGCACCTGCTCGTAGAACTCCACGCCGTGCTTGGCGGAGGCCTCGTCGATGCCGCCGACGAGCTTGGGGTAGCGGCGCAGGTCGGCGAAGACACGGCCGGTGAGCACCCGCTCCGGTGAGAAGACCAGGTGGAAGTCCTTGCCCGCGGTGAGCCCGGAACCCTGCTCCAGCATCGGCGCCCAGCGGGTGCGGGTGGTGCCGACCGGCAGGGTGGTCTCGTACGAGACGAGGGTGCCGGGCTTGAGTCCGGCGGCGATCGCCTTGGTCGCGGAGTCCATCCAGCCGAAGTCCGGCACGCCCTCGGCGTCCACGAACAGCGGGACGACGACCACGACGGCGTCGGACTCGGCGACCGCGGCCGCGGTGTCGGTGGTGGCGGACAGCAGTCCGGCGTCGACGGTCTCCTTGAGCAGACGGTCGAGGTCGTGCTCGCCGGGGAAGGGCTCGGTGCCGGCGTTGACCAGCTCGACGACCTTCTCGTTCACATCGGCGCCGATGACCTTGTGGCCCTTGGCGGCGAACTGCACGGCGAGCGGCAGCCCGATCTTGCCGAGCGCGACTACACAGATATTCATCGGGTTACTTTCCTCTTCAACCGGACCAGCAGGGGCCGCACACGCGGCCACACCTTATTCTCGGGCGGGAACAGCAGGCCGGTCAGTATGACCATCCTGCCCTTCTGGTTCACGCGAGCGCCCACCCGATACGCGGTGCCGCTGCGCCAGCGCCGGGCCAGCGGCATGGGCTTGTCCTTGCCACGCACGGGGATCTCGTACGTCGAGCCCGCGACGTCCACATGGACGCGCACCCCGAGCGAGGCCTGACGGGGCTCTATCGGGATCCGCCCACGGACGACCGTGCCGGCTCCGTCGGCGGTCACTTCCTGGGTGAAATCCCCCACGGGGGCGGGCAGTTGATGTCCGACGGGCAGTCGGCGGCCGCCCGCCTTGTCCGCGCTCTTGGGCATCGAGCCCTGGATGAGACGGATGACGGCCGACCCGGTGTCGCCGGTCAGCCCGAGCCGTACCGCGATGGCCAGCGAGAGATCCTCGCCGTCCTGCTCCCACTCGGCCGAGACGAGCTCCGTGCCCGACGCGAGCTGGGCGGCCACCGACTCCCCGGTCACCTCGAAGACCCGGTCGGGGATGTTCAGTACGGGGTCCCTGAAGCCCGGGTAGCGGGCGTAGGCCCGGCCGTCCTCCAGGTGGAACGGCGGAGCGCCGTTCTCCTCCTCCGCCTCGATCGCCCGGGTGAGCTCGTCCACCGCGCCGCGCTGGGCCAGCGTGAGCCTGACCCGCCGCATGACCGGCAGGGCGTCGCTCAGCGAGTCCGTGAGGTACTCGTCGGCCAGCTCGGCGATCCCGGCGCACACCTCGCGCCGGGTCTCCGCGTCCAGCGCCGGGAAGTCGCCCTTGAGGAGCTTGGAGAGCTCCCAGTTGAAGTGGCGCTCGAAGAGCATGTCCCGCCTGTGCCCGGCCTCGACGAGCCCGGCGGCGTGATGCAGGATCTTCGCGGTGCAGCGCAGCCGTGACAGATGGCTGGACTTGTAGGTGATGTTGCTCGCGTCCCCGCGCTTCACCGCGTAGTAGTACGTGTAGTCCGCGAGCACCGAGATCTTGCCGGCCCTGACGCACGCCTCGATGGTGAAGGGCATGTCGCTGCCGACCGGCAGGTCCTCGGGGAACCGCAGGTGGTACTTCTCGACCAGCTCACGGCGGAACAGCTTCGTGTTGGCCAGCGTGTACGGCAGCGCCGAGTCGAACATGCTGATGTCCGGGTTGCTCTTCTTGAAGAGCGCCTGGTGGACATAGCGGCCGTTGGTGCCGACCATCTTGCCGATCACGACGTCGGACTCGTGCTTGTCCGCATAGGCCACCATCCGCTCCAACGCCTCTTTGCCGAGGTGGTCGTCGGAGCCGATGAAGTAGACGTAACGTCCGGTGACCAGGTCCAGCGCCCTGTTGCTGGGTGCGGCCGGGCCACCGGAGTTCGCCTGGTGTATCACCCTGACGGTGTCCGGGTACTTCTTCGCGAAGCGGTCGAGCTCCGCTGCGCTGTCGTCCGTGGAACCGTCGTCGACGGCCACGATCTCAAGCCTGTCCAAGCCAATGCTCTGCCCGACAAGGGAGTTAAGGCATTCCGTCAGGTACGGCATCGTGTTGTACACGGCGACGACGACGGAAACATCAGGACTGGTCAAGGCTCCTCGCCCTACTGGGCCGCGGCGTGCGCGGAGAGATCGACTGTGATGCCGCTGGCGGCGGATTCCAGCACGGCTGCCGCCACTTCGACCGTACGAAGACCCTGGCGCAACGTACAGATGTCGTCGGACTTGCCGTGCACGGCGTCACGGAAGAGCTCGTGCTCGACCAGCAGCGGCTCCCGCTTCGGGATGGCGTAACGGATCATGTCGCCCTCGGCCACACCGCGGAAGGCCTGCAGCGCCTCCCACTCGGTTGCCTGGGCGGCGTTCGAGTAGAAGGTCAGGTCGGCGGTGAGGGTGTCCGCGATGAAGCAGCCCTTCTCACCGGTGACCGAGGTGAAACGCTCCTTGAGCGGGCTCAGCCAGTTGACCAGGTGGTTGACCATGGTGCCGTCGGAGAGCTGACCGACCGCGGAGACCATGTCCTCGTGCGGACGGCCCGACTTGGAGACCGTACGGGCCGAGATCGATGTGTACGTCTGGCCGGTCACCCAGCCCGTGAGGTCGATGTCGTGGGTGGCGAGGTCCTTGACCACGCCGACATCGGCGATGCGGTGCGGGAAGGGGCCCTGGCGGCGGGTGACGACCTGGTACACGTCGCCGAGCTCACCGGCCTCCAGGCGCTGACGCAGCGAGCGCAGCGCCGGGTTGCAGCGCTCGATGTGGCCGACGCCGGCGACCAGGCCGCGCGACTCGAAGGCCTCGACGAGGCGGCGGGCGCCCTCGACGGTGTCCGCGACCGGCTTCTCGACGAGCGCGCTGACACCGGCCTCGGCGAGCTTGAGGCCGACTTCCTCGTGCAGCGCGGTCGGGCAGGCCACCACGGCGTAGTCGATGCCGAGCGAGATCAGCTCCTCGACGGTGGAGAGCACGGGGGCGCCCTGCGCCCAGCCGTTCTTGTCCCCCATCGGGTCGACGACGGCGACGAGTTCGACGCCGTCCAGGCCGGCGAGCACGCGGGCGTGGTGGCGGCCCATCGAGCCGAGGCCGATGAGGCCGGCCCGCAGTCCCTGGGCGGTGGTCACTGGTTCTCTCCAAGCTCGTTCACGGCGGCGACGATGCGCTCGAGGTCCTCGGCGGACAGCGAGGGGTGCACCGGGAGCGAGACGACCTCGGCGGCCGCCCGCTCGGTCTCGGGCAGGTCCCAGTTGCGGCCGGCCTTCTGGTCCGGCTCCCAGTACGGCTTCAGCCGGTGGATCGGAGTCGGGTAGTACACAGCATTGCCGACGCCGGCCTCGGTGAGCTTCGCCATGGCGGCGTCGCGGTCCCCGCTGATCCGGATCGTGTACTGGTGGTAGATGTGGCGCGCACCCTCGGCGACCGTCGGGGTCGTGACGCTCGGCGCGGTGATGTGCTCGGTGAGGTACGCGGCGTTGGCGATGCGCTGCTCGGTCCAGCCGTTCAGCTTCGACAGCTGTACGCGGCCGACGGCGGCGGCGACGTCCGTCATCCGCATGTTGGCGCCGACGATCTCGTTGGCGTACCGCTGCTCCATGCCCTGGTTGCGCAGCAGGCGCAGGGTGCGGGCGATTTCGGCGTCACCCGTGGAGATCATGCCGCCCTCGAGGGAGTGCATGTTCTTCGTCGGGTAGAAGCTGAAGGTGCCACCGGAGCCGAACGCGCCGACCGGGGTGCCGTTCAGCGCGGCGGCATGCGCCTGGCAGGCGTCCTCGACGACGGCCAGCTTGTGCTTGGCGGCGATGGGCATGAGCTTGTCCATCGCGGCGGGGTGGCCGTACAGGTGCACCGGCATGATCGCGGCGGTGCGCGGCGTGATGGCGGCCTCCACGGCGGCCGGGTCCAGGCCGAAGCTGCCGGGCTCGATGTCGGCGAAGACGACGTCGGCGCCGACGAGCCGGACCGCGTTCGCGGACGCGGCGAAGGAGAACGAAGGAACGATCACTTCGTCACCCGGGCCGATGCCCAAAGCCAGCAGAAGGAGGTGCAGCGCGGAGGTACCCGAGTTGACGGCCACGCAGTGGCGCCCCTCGACCAGCTCCGAGAAACCCTCCTCGAATGCTGCGACCTCGGGGCCCTGTACGACCCTGCCGCTGCGCAGTACGCGTACTGCGGCCTCGATCTCTTCCTCACCGATGACCGGGCGGGCAGCGGGGATGGGCTGCTGGTTGCTGCTCGTCATGGACGTCCTCCTTGAACACCGCAAGAGCTCTTTGTGGCAGAGGTCAGGGGCGGAGCGGACGTCTCGCGAGGCCGCGCTGTACCCCTCCGGCGCAAAGCCAACGCCCTACCGAGGATCTGGGACCGGTCTTGTCCCGAACCGGGCCGGTCACCCACCGTAGTGTCCGGAACGGGGCCCGCACCCGGCAGCGACCGCCGTCACATTATCAGGGATTTCCTAGTCAATTTCAGGGCTGTTAACGGAGCACTGCATCGATTCGGCGACAAAAACCGTGTCCCATCCCGCGGTCTGCGAGATGGGACACGGTCCGTTCACTGAGGCCTCATCAACTGTTCAGCTGTTCAGCCCTCGGTGGAGGCGGTCACCGCCGGCAGAGCCTGCTGCTCGGCCGCCGCCGTCTTCTTCGCACCGGCCTTCTTGGCGGTCGTCTTCTTCGCCGCGGTCTTCTTGGCCGCCGTCTTCTTGGTGGCCGCCTTCTTCGCGGTGGCCTTCTTGGCGGTCTTGCGGGCCGCCTTCTTGGCCGGGGCCGAAGCGTCGGCGTCTTCCTGAGCGCCGTCCTCCTTCGGCTCCGCCGTCGCGGGGACCACGACGACCGCGGCGTCCTCGGCGCCCGAGGGCGAGCCGGCCGGGGCGGTGACCTTGCGGGTCACCCGGCGGCGCGCACGCGGCGGAACCGCGACCGGGGCCTCGTCGACGACCGGCGCCTGGGCAGGGGCCTCTTCGGCCTCGGCCTTGGGCTCAGCATTCGCCTCGGTCCTGGCCTCGATGACGACCTCGGCCTCGGCCTCGGCGGCTGCCTTCGGCGCACCGGCAGGGGCAGTCGCCTTGCGGGTGGCCCTGCGGCGGGTACGGCCCGCGGGGGCCGCCTCCTCCGCCGGAGCCTGCGCCTCGGCGGGCTGCGCCGGAACCTCGGCCTCGAGCTCAGTACGGGGCTCGGCCACGGCCTCCGCCCTGGCCTCTGCCTTGGCTCCGGTGACGATCTCCGCCTCGGCGGCCTTGGGGGCACCGGCCGGAGCCGACGCCTTACGGGTCGCCCGGCGGCGGCCACGACCGCGCGTCGCTGCCGCCTCGGCCTCCGCGGGGCTGCTGTACAGCTCCTCGTCCGGCACGAAAGTGTCCGACAGCGGCTCCGCCACGGGGGCGGCCACCTCGGCGGCGACCTCCGCCTCCGCCTCCGCCTCGATCTCGGCCTCGGCGGCCACCTCGTGCTCGTGGACGTGCTCCGCACCACCACGGCCGCGCTTCTTGGAGCGCTTGCCGCCTCCTCCGCCGACGGAGGTCGGCTGCTCCATGTGCACGATCACGCCACGGCCGTTGCAGTGGACGCAGGTCTCGGAGAAGGACTCCAGCAGACCCTGGCCCACCCGCTTACGGGTCATCTGGACCAGGCCCAGCGAGGTGACCTCGGCGACCTGGTGCTTCGTACGGTCACGGCCCAGGCACTCGAGCAGCCGCCGCATGACCAGATCGCGGTTGGACTCGAGCACCATGTCGATGAAGTCGACGACGACGATGCCGCCCAGGTCACGCAGCCGCAGCTGACGCACGATCTCCTCGGCCGCCTCCAGGTTGTTCCTGGTGACGGTCTCTTCGAGGTTGCCGCCCTGACCGGTGAACTTGCCGGTGTTGACGTCGATCACGACCATGGCTTCGGTCTTGTCGATCACCAGCGAACCGCCGCTCGGCAGCCAGACCTTGCGGTCCAGCGCCTTCATCAGCTGCTCGTCGATCCGGTAGGTCGCAAAGACGTCGACCTCGCTCGTCCACCGCTGCAGACGGTCGACCAGGTCGGGCGCGACGTGCGAGACATAGCCGTGGATGGTCTCCCAGCCCTCGTCACCGCTGACGATGACCTTCGAGAAGTCCTCGTTGAAGATGTCGCGGACGACCCGGACGGTCATGTCCGGCTCACCGTAGAGCAGCGTCGGCGCGTTGCCGGTCTTGGCCTTCTTCTGGATGTCCTCCCACTGCGCCTGCAGGCGCTCGACATCGCGGCGCAGCTCGTCCTCGCTCGCGCCCTCCGCGGCCGTACGGACGATGACGCCCGCGTCCTCGGGGACGATCTTCTTGAGGATGGTCTTCAGACGCGCGCGCTCGGTGTCGGGCAGCTTGCGGCTGATGCCGGTCATCGAGCCCTCGGGCACGTACACCAGGTACCGGCCGGGCAGCGAGACCTGGCTGGTCAGGCGGGCGCCCTTGTGGCCGATCGGGTCCTTCGTCACCTGGACGAGAACGGACTGGCCGGACTTGAGCGCGGCCTCGATACGACGCGGGCCGTTGGCCATGCCCAGCGCCTCGAAGTTGACCTCACCGGCGTAAAGGACGGCGTTGCGGCCCTTGCCGATGTCGACGAACGCGGCCTCCATGGACGGCAGTACGTTCTGCACCTTGCCCAGGTAGACATTGCCGACGTACGAGGTCGCCTGCTCCTTGTTGACGTAGTGCTCGACGAGCACGTTGTCCTCGAGGACGCCGATCTGGGTCCGCTCGCCACTCTGACGGACGATCATCTCCCGGTTGACCGCCTCGCGGCGGGCCAGGAACTCGGCCTCGGTGATGATCGGCACCCGGCGGCGGCCCTGCTCGCGGCCCTCGCGGCGGCGCTGCTTCTTCGCCTCCAGACGGGTCGAGCCCTTGATGGACTGCACCTCGTCGGACGGCTCGTCGCCCTTGGCGCGCGCGGGACGGGGCTCGCGGACCTTGACGACCGTACGCTCCGGGTCGGTCGCGGCCGTCTCGTCCTCGGCCACGGCCTCACCGCTGCGACGGCGACGGCGGCGACGGCGACGGCTGCTGGAGGTGCCTGCGGCCGAGGGAGTCTCGGTCTCGCCGTGCTCCTCTTCCTCCGCGCCGTCCTCCTCGTACTGCGCCTCCTCGGCGGCAAGCTCGTCGGGCTGCTCATCCGAGGTCTCGTCGGCCTCGGCGGACTCGCCACGACGGCGGCGGCGGCCACCACGGCGACGACGGCGCGAGGGGCGGTCCTCGAACTCGTCCGACTCCTCGCCCTCCTCGGCGGCCTGCTCGGGCTCGGTCTCCGCCTCGGGCTCCGCCTGCGCGGCGGGCGCGGGGGCCTCGGCCGGCTCGGCGGGCTCACCACGGCGGCGCCGACGGCGACGGCCGGCGGGCTCGGGAGCGGTGGTCTCGGCGACCGGCTCGGCGATCTCCTCGTCCTCCTCCGGCTCCGTCTCCCCGGCCGCGGCGGCGGCAGCGGCTGCCGTCTCCGGGGTCTGGAACATCGGCTCGGTGAAGACCGGGGCCTGGAACACGGCCACGGCCGGCCGCGTGGCACGGCGGCCACGCCCAGGGGCCTCGCTCTTTGCGGCCTCTTCCGGCTGCGCGGTGAACTCGGGCGCGCCGGTGCGACGGCGCGTACGACCCCGGGTCGCGGCCTTCTCCGCGGCCGCGACCTCGGCCTCGTCGGAGGTGATCTGCGCGACGGCGCCCGTGGGCAGGCTCTCGCCCGCCCCGGCCACGCCGTTCTCGTTGGCCTCCACGGCCTCGACGGCCTGCGGGGCACCAGCGGGCGCGGTGACCTTACGGGCGGCGCGACGGCGGGTACGGGTCGCGGGGGCCTCCTCCGCCTGCGGCTCCTCTGCGGTCTCGGCCGTCTCAGCGGCCTGGGGCGCACCGGCGGGGGCGGACGCACGGCGGCGCGCACGGCCACGCGATGCGGGGGCCTCGGCCGGGGTCTCGTCCTCGACTGCGGCCTCGGCCGTGACCTCGGCCGTGACCTCGGCTGCGGCGGGCTCGGCGACCGGTTCGGGCGCGGCGACCTTACGGGTGGCCCGGCGGCGGGTACGCGGCGCGGGGGCCTCCTCCGCCTGCACTTCAGCGGCCTCAGCGGCCTCTGCGATCTCAGCCGCCTCGGGCGCACCGGCAGGCGCAGTCGCCTTACGGGTCGCACGGCGACGCGTACGCGGCGCGGGAGCCTCGTCGGCCCCCTCGGGCGCGGCGACCTCAGCGGCCTCCGCGATCTCAGCCGCCTCGGGCGCACCGGCAGGCGCAGTCGCCTTACGGGTCGCACGGCGACGCGTACGCGGCGCGGGAGCCTCCTCGGCCCCCTCGGGCGCGGCGACCTCAGCGGTCTGCGGCGAGGCGGCAGCGGTGTCGGTGACGTCCGCGGTCACCCCGGACGCGGGCGCCGACGCGGCAGCGGTCGGCGGACCCGCGGGACGCGACGCAGCGCGGCGCCTGCGGCGAGGCGGCAGCGTGTCGCTGGGAGTGTTGTTCTCTTCGTTCTGGTTGTCCCCGGAAGTACCGGGTTCGTTCGGCTCGAGCATGCGGGCGGTTCTCCCGTCGCGCTCCCGGGCGCCACGCCTGATTCCGGTCCGGCCACGGCCCGCGTGATGTGCGCGGTCCGCCGTCCGGGGCGCGGGCGCCGCACGGGAGCTGATGTATGGCTCGCCGGTTCCGTACGCGATGTACGCACGGCCTGGCGAAAGTCTTCTGTTCGGTGCGCGGCCCGACCCAGGTGGCTCCCGAGTACCAGGGCTGCGCTACAACGACTGCCCTTACGCGGCGGGACCTTCGTGCGCCGTCGCGGTGGCTGTTCCGGCGGCCGTGGGTGGAGCGGCCGGAACTGCCTCGCGGTCGAGCGCGAGCGGGTCGGTCACCGTGCCGGACTCCCCGTCGAAGAGCCCCTGCGCCAGCCTGGTCACCGCTGCGGGGACCGGCGGCGCCAGGTCGGCCACAGCTCGGAGACCGGACAGGACGTCGTCGGGTCGCACGGCAGGTGTCACGTGCCGAACAACCAGCCGCAGTATCGCACAGGGCCCGTCCCCGGACCTATTGATGAGCGCAGCGTCAGCCGCTCCGGTGGATCCGGGGCCTGCCTCGGCCTGCGCGGGAAGCGCCTGCAGGTCCGCTACGGCGCCGCGGGCGTCGAAGGTCCGCATGCCGTTCTTCGTCTTGCGCTGGACCTCGACGGTCTCGGCGCCGAGGAAGGCGGACACGGCCGCCGACGCGTCCTCGAAGCCCACCCCGTCGAGCCGCAGCTCCCACACGGAGGCGGTGAGCCGGTCGGCGAGCCCGGACGTGCGGGCCTCGACGGCGTCGGTGATGTCGAGTCCGGCCGGCAGCGACTCGTCGAGCAGGAGCCGGAGCTTGTCCGGGTCCCGGTGCTCGGTGAGGGCGATCTCCAGATACTCGGCCTCGCTGCCCGTGCCGGTGGGTGCGGCATTGGCGTACGACACCTTCGGGTGCGGCGTGAAGCCGGCCGAGTACGCCATGGGCACCTCGGCACGGCGCAGGGCACGCTCGAAGGCGCGCTGGAAGTCACGGTGGCTGGTGAACCGGAGGCGGCCGCGCTTGGTGTAGCGCAGTCGAATGCGCTGCACCGCGGGTGCGGGCGGCGGGCCTTCGGGCTGTCGCTTGCCCAGTGGTTCTTCTCCTCGGTGCGGGGCGGGCGCGGAGGCGCGCCACCCTCGGACGTGCGGGTGCTCCCTGGGGGCCTGCCCGGCTCACCCCCGCTTGTGCAGGGAGATCTCTGGGTCGGCCGCCGCGCCGGGAACAGTCGTTGTACTACCCAGAGTACGCGCCTGCCGCACCCCCGGTTCCACGGGCCGCGGCGCCGTCTGCTCGCCGACGGCCCCGGCGGGCGCCGTCTGCTCGCCGACGGGCGCCCGCCGGGGCTCCCCCGCGCGATGCCGGGCGGGGGAGCTCCTGGCCGGCCATATCGCCTCACTAGCGGCCCGCACCGTCTCCCGGGCCGCCTGGAGCGCGCCCCGGGCGGCCCGCCCCGCCTCGACGGCGGCCTTCCTGGCGGGCCGCCAGAGGGTGTCGCGCACCGCGTGCCCGACGGGGGTACAAACGCTCTGGTAGAACCAGCGCACCGGCCGTCCGACGAGGTTCCGGGCGAGCCACTTGATCGCCCTGCCGACGGCGCGCGAGATATACCCGGCGATGCGCCAGGCGACGCCCACGGCCGCGGCGATCTCGCGGCCGACGGGAGCGAGGATGTGCCGGTAGATCCAGACCACGGGCACCACGAGCCCGTACGTCACCACGGGCACCACCACATACCGCCACAGCGCCACCCACGGCCAGACGATCCCGCGTCCGATCACGGTGAGCAGCCAGGCGATGCCGTGTCCGAGCGGAGTCAGCAGCTGCCGGTAGACCCACACCAGTGGCACCACCAGCCCGTACGTCACCACCGGCACCACCACATACCGCCACAGCGCCACCCACGGCCAGACGAACAGCGCCCTGCCCAGCCAGGCCAGCACCGCGGCGACGCCATGACCGAGCGGGGTGAGCAGCCGGCGGTAGACCCAGCCCGCGGGCGCGAGGAGCAACTGCTCGACGAGCCATGCGATGCCATGTCCGAGCGGAGTCAGCAACTGCCGGTAGACCCACACCAGCGGCACCACCAGCCCGTACGTCACCACCGGCACCACCACATACCGCCACAGCGCCACCCACGGCCAGACGAACAGCGCCTTGCCGATGAAGTCGACGAGCCAGGTCGCGGCGAGCCCGAGCGGAGTGAGCACATTCGCGAACACCCAGGCCAGCGCCCGCCCCAGCGGCCGCAGCAGCACACGCTCGACGGCGCGGCCGCAAACTACGAGAAGATCCCAGACCATCCGCACGGGCACAACCACCAGCAGCACCACGATCCGCACGGGGATCCGGACGACTGTGGTCAGACAGCCGTCTCCGGGCTCGTAGTGCGCGGGTGCCTGGTGACTCCCGTATGTCTGGGGCGACTTCTCGAACTCCATGTCAGCCATGACGCACTACAGCCCCGTTCGGATCCAGTACCTGCGCTTTTCGCCCCGCTGGTCCTCCAGAACCCCGCCGTTCGCGTCGATCACCTTCCGCGAACCGGCGTTGCCGGCATCGCAGGTGGCCAGAAGGGATTCGATGCCGAGCGTGCGCGCGTACGGCAGACAGTCGCGCAGCATCGCGGTGGCGTGCCCGCGCAGCCGGGCGCTCGGGCGTACGGCATAGCCGATGTGCCCACCGAACTCGTGCAGGAACGGAGTCAGACGGTGGCGTATCGCGAGCCGCCCCAGAAAGGTGTCGCCGTCGACGTACCAGAGATTGGTGTGCGGGACCCAGCCCTCGGGACGCGGGGCCTCCTCCAGCGACTCGGCGCCCAGCCGCGCGACGTACCCGGCGAAGGCATCCGGGCGGTGCCAGGTGCCGCCGAACCCCTCGATCTCGTGCGGCAGCAGGGTGTTGGGGTCGGCGCCCTCGGCGTGGAACTCCTTCACCGCGGCGAAAAAGGACTCGTGGACGCGGACGTCGGGCGCGATCAGCTGGGGCATCGCGCCATTGTGCCGGGGCCCGACGGGCCCCGGCCAGGCGGTTGTTACTTGACGACCGTCAGCGGCAGCAGCTTCTTGCCGGTCGGACCGATCTGGATATGGGTGTCCATCTGCGGGCATATGGAAAAACTCCCAAAACCATCCCTACGCTGGTCAGCATGGGGAAACGAGGACAGCGGCGGCTCGCGGCAGAGCGAGCGGCCTACCACGTGGAAGCCGAGTGGACCGAGGCCGACCTTGCTCTGTTGGAGGAGTTGAAGCGGGCTGAGGCACTGCTCCCCGAGGATGCGCCTCGGGCTCTGTTATCGATCCGTCTGTCTGTGCTGACGGATGACACAACATCACCGGTGCGGCAGGAGCTCGACCTTCGCATCCTGGCCAGGGAGCGAGGCTGCCGAGTCGTCGGCGTCGCCTCAGATCTGAACGTGTCGGCAACGAAGGTTCCGCCCTGGAAGAGGAAGGAGCTCGGGGAGTGGCTGAACAACCGCTCGCCCGAGTTCGATGAGCTCCTGTTCTGGAAGCTCGACCGCTTCGTACGTCGCCTCTCTGATCTCTCGACGATGATCGAGTGGAGCCTGAAGCGCGAAAAGAACCTGGTCTCGAAGAACGACAGTCTCGACCTCACGACGACGGCCGGGAAGATCATGGTCACGATCATCGGCGGAATCGCCGAGATCGAAGCAGCCAACACCTCTACCCGAGTCATCAGCCTGTGGGACTACGCGAAGACTCAGGAAGACTGGATCATCGGCAAGCCGACATACGGCTACGTCACGGATGAGGACGACTCGGGGAAGCTCGTTCTCGTCATCGACCCCGAGGCTCACAAGGCGCTGCACTGGGCCCGACGCATGGCGCTTCGAGGACGCTCCGCCCGGTTCATGGTGCGCTGCCTGAAGCGGTCGGACCTCATGAGCCAGGGGCTCACCGTGGCAACGCTCCACCGCCGCCTCCGTAACCCTGCGCTCCTTGGCTACCGAGTAGAAGAGGACAAGCAGGGAGGGCAACGGCGCTCGAAGCCGATCCTCGGCAAGGACGGCAGGCCGATCAAGGTCGCTCCCTCTATCTTCACCGAGGAGGAATTCGAGACCCTCGGCGCCGCTCTCGACAAGCGCAAGAAGAACCAGCCTCCGCGCCGTGTCGGCGGAGCGACTCAGTTCCTCGGCGTCCTCCTGTGCGCCGACTGTAAGACGAACATGACCGTGCAGATCACGAACAACAAGTTCGGGACCTACCACTACCTACGGTGCCGCAGTTGCAAGAGCGGCGGGCTGGGCGCGCCCAACCCCGAGCAGGTCTACGAGCGGCTCGTTGAGGACGTACTCAAGGTCCTCGGGGACTTCCCCGTACAGGTTCGCCAATACGCCGAGGGTGCCGAGGTACGGCGGGAGATCAAGCGCCTTCAAGAGTCCATCGCGCTCTACATGAAGGAACTCGAACCCGGAGGCCGGTACACGAAGACCCGGTTCACCAAGGAGCAAGCGGAGGCGACGCTCGACAAGCTCATCGGGGAGTTGGAAGCCATCGACCCGGAGACCGCGAAAGACCGATGGGTCAACGTCCACGGCGGGAAGACCTTCCATGAACACTGGCAGGAAGGCGGCATGGAAGCCATGGCCGCAGACCTGTACCGAGTCGGCATCCGGTGCGAGGTCACGCGCACGAAGGTGCCGAAGGTGCGAGCCCCGAAGGTGCACCTCCGCCTGCTGATCCCGAAGGACGTACGCGAGCGGCTCGTGATCCGCGAAGACGACTTCGCAGACTACTGTGCCGAAGGCGCGACAGTCAGTTGAGGAGATGCGGGTTCTGCGCGAGGTATTGGCGCTGCCCCCGGGGAGAGGGACGGACGACGATGGTGACGATCGACCGGGCAACGCCTGAAGATGCGGCAGTCATCTCCCAAATTCTGGGAGAGATTGAGGCCTACTACGGCGGCGAAGCCGTCCCGGGCAACGTCGACCAGATCACGACCGCACTCTTCGGCGACCACCCCGTAGCCACCGTGCTGCTCGCCCACGAAGGCGCAGAGGTACTTGGCCTCGCCAGCTATTCGTTCCTCTGGCCTGCCGCCGGAGCGGAGACGTCCCTCTTCCTGAAAGAGCTGTACGTGCGTGAGCACGCGCGGCGGCAAGGCATCGCGGGACTCTTCATGTCTGCGCTGAAGGATGCAGCCAGCGCCGCCGGATGCTCCCGCATCGAGTGGACCGCCGACGGCGACAACCCTCCGGCGCTGGCCTTCTACGAGGCGTACGGGGCAGAACCGCGCGGCGACAAGGTGTTCTACCGCACGAAGAAGTGACCGCTTTCGAGCCAGTTGCCACGCCGCGACAAGGCCGCCGGAAGGCTTTCCGGGGTCCGCGCAGCTATGCCGGGCGATCTTCAGACAACGTTGGTTGTTTGAAGGCCCTCCAGGCGCCAGTCGCGGAAGGCTGGCTTGGGCCAGGGGGTGGACCCGGGGTGCGGGCCGCGGAGTCAGTCGGGGGTATCGGGAATGAAGCGGTATCCGATGCCGGGTTCGGTGATGAGGTAGCGGGGGCGGGAGGGTTCGGGTTCGAGTTTGCGGCGGAGGTTGGCGAGGTGGACGCGCAGGTAGTTGGTCTCCTTCTCGTAGCGTGGTCCCCAGACTTCGTGGAGGAGTTGGCGTTGGGTGACCAGGCGTCCTGAGTTGCGGACGAGGGTTTCGAGCAGGTGCCATTCGGTGGGAGTGAGCCGGGTTTCGCCGGTGGGGGTGGTGACGCGTTTGGCAGCCAGGTCGATGGTGAAGGCCGCTGTGGCGATCACGGGCTGTTCCTCGGCGGGGGTGGCGCGGCGTAGGGCGGCGCGGATGCGGGCCAGGAGTTCGCCCATGCCGAAGGGTTTGGTGACGTAGTCGTCGGCGCCGGCGTCCAGGGCGTTGATCTTGGCTGTTTCGTCGTGTCGGGCGGACAGGACGATGATCGGGGCGGTGGACCAGCCGCGCAGGCTTTCCACGATGGTGATGCCGTCGCGGTCGGGCAGGCCGAGGTCGATGACGGCCAGGTCGGGGGCGGCGGTGGCGGCGGTCTGTAGGGCGGTGGTGGCGTCGGGGGCGGCGTTGGTCTGGTAGCCGCGGGCGTTGAGGGCGATGGTCAGGGCGCGCAGCAGGTGAGGGTCGTCGTCGACGATGAGGATGCGGGTCATGGTGCTGTGGGGAGGGTGAGGGTCATAGTCAGGCCGCCGCCGCGTGTGTCGGTGGGGGTGAGGGTGCCGTTCATGGCTTCGGTAAAACCGCGGGCGATGGCCAGGCCCAGCCCCAGGCCCTGATGGGTCGTGTGGTCGTCCAGGCGTTGGAAGGGGGCGAAGATGCCCTCCCGCTGATCGGCGGGGACACCAGGGCCGTGGTCGGTGACCTTCAGATGGACCCGGTCGCCTGTGGCGTGGGCGTACAGGTGGACCGGCTGGTTGGGCGGGCCTGCGTGGAGCGCGTTGGAGACCAGGTTGGCGATCACTCGTTCGAGCAGGCCGGGGTCGGCCCAGGCGGGCGGCAGGTCGTCGGGGACGTCGACGTCGACGGTACGGCCGAGGGGTGGCGGGGTGTGCAGGAGGGCCGCCGCCGTGATCTCATCCAGCGCGGTGGCGCAGGGGTGGACGCTGAGGGCGCCGGCTTGCAGGCGGCTGAGCGCGAGGAGGTTCTCCACCAGGTCGTTCATTTTGTCGGCGGAAGCGTCCACGGTGGCCAGGAGTTCGGCCTGCTGGGCGTCGGTGAGCTCCAGGTCGGGTTCGCGGAGGCTGGACACGCACGCCTTAATGCCGGCGAGAGGGGTGCGCAGGTCGTGGCCCACGGCGGCCAGAAGGGCCGCCCGCAGGTTGTCGATCTCGGTCAGTTCCCGTGCGCGGGCGGCCTGGGCGGCCAGGCGCTCGGCCTGCAGCGCGCGGGCGGCGGCCGTGGCCAGCAGGACGAGGAAGCGCTGGTCGGCAGCGAAGACGGGCGGCCCGTCGGCCACCAGCCGCAGGTGGTCGCCAGCTGGTGCGGACAGTGTCGGATCAGCCGATGGCGTCTCACCGACGACGGCGACCGGGTGCTCGCCTTCGGCGTCGTTTTCCAGCAGAGCGGCGCCGGTCATGCCGAAGGTGTCCCGGACGTGCTCCAGCACGGCACTCAGCGGTCGTTCCTCCAGCGGCGTCTCGGTGATGCGGGCCAGCAAGGCAGCTTCGACACCTCTGCGGGCGGCGGCGGCGCGCTGCCGGGCAGCCAGGTCGACCGCGACGCTGACGGTGGTGGCGACCACCACGTAGACGGCCAGGGTGATGACCAGATCACGGCTTTCCACGGTCAGGGTGTGGAAGGGCGGCACGAAGAAGAAGTTGACCACCCCGCCCGAGGTGACCGCGGCCGCCAGGGCCAGGGGCAGGCCGCCGGTGGCGGCGACAATGACCACCGCGGTGAGGTAGATGAGCACGATGCTGGCCAGCGACAGCGAGTCCCTGGCGGGGACCAGGGCCGCGGTCAGGAGCGCCAGGCCCGCCGCGGCGGCGCCGACCGCGACCAGTCGCCGGCTCACGCTCCTGCGACTCTGTCCGCCGCCGCTGTGCCGCACATTCGAGCCCTTCATGATCGCAACGCTAACCGACCTTATGCGTGTCGCTGCGCGCATCGTCCAGCGGCTGCTGCGGGTGGACGCGGTCACTGGAGTCCAGCTGCCACGGCACGCTGGTGACCATCACCCCACGCTGAAACAGCAGCCGGGCCTTCAGCCGCAGTGCGGACTGGTTGTGCAGCAGCTGCTCCCACCAATGGCCGACCACGTATTCGGGGATGTAGACGGCGATCAGGTCCTGGGGGTGGTCGCGGTGCAGGCGCGCAATGTACTCCAGTACCGAGCCGGTGATGTCACGGTACGGGGACGCCATCACGGTCAGCGGAACCGAGATCTCCCGCTCGTCCCACTCGGCGCGCAGTGCACTCACCTCTTCCTCACTGATCTTGACGGTGAGCGCGGTGAGGGTGTCCGGGCGGGTGGCCTTGGCATAGCCCAGCGCGCGCAGGGTGGGCTGGTGCAGCTGGGAGACCAGCACCACCGCGTGGGTGCGGCTGGGCAGCACGATGCCGCCCGGCCGCGGACGCAGCTCGCGGGCCACCCGGTCGTAGTGGCGTCGGATGCCGCGCATCATCGCGTACAGCACCGGCATGGCGATCACCACGAGGTAGGCGCCGTGGGAGAACTTGGTGACCAGCACCACGACCAGCACCAGCGCGGTCAGGCAGGCGCCCACCGCGTTGATCGCCCGGGATCGGTGAATGCGCCGTCGCTGCACAGGATCGCTCTGGGCGGCCAGCTCACGATTCCAGTGCCGCACCATGCCGGCCTGGGACAGGGTGAAGGAGGTGAACACACCCAGGATGTAGAGCTGGATCAGACGGGTCACCGACCCGTCGAAGGCATAGATCAGGATTGCGGCGACCACGGCGAGGATGACGATGCCGTTGGAGAACGCAAGCCGGTCCCCGCGGGTGTGCAACTGGCGCGGCAGGTAGCGGTGCTCGGCCAGGATCGCCGCCAGCAGCGGGAAACCGTTGAAGGCGGTGTTGGCCGCCAGGATCAGGATCAAAGCGGTCGCGGCCTGGATGTAGAAGAACATCACCGTGTCCGTGCCGCCGAACACCGCCGCAGCGATCTGAGCAATCACCGTGCGCTGGCTCCCGGTCGCACAGTCCCCGGGGAAACCCACCAACTGGCAGGCATCCTCGACATAGCGCACATCCGCGATCAGGGCCAGCGCCGTGATCCCAGCGAACATGGTGATCGACAGCCCACCCATCACCGCCATCGTGGTGGCCGCGTTACGTGCCTTGGGCGGCCTAAACGCGGGCACCCCATTGGAGATCGCCTCCGCACCGGTCAGCGCGGTACAGCCAGAGGAGAACGCCCGCAACGCCAGCAGCACCAAAGCCATGCCCGTCAGTCCTAGGCTTCCGGGCTCGGCGTGGACCTGCCAGCCGGCGCTCTCGGCCACCGGCGCGTGACCGAAGGCCGCCTGCAGCAGCCCGATGACCACCATCGCCAGCACCCCGGCGATGAACAGATAGGTCGGCACCGCGAACAGCCGCCCCGACTCGCGGACCCCGCGCAGGTTCATCGCGGTCAGCAGCGCCACGAAGCCCAGGTTCACCGCCACCCGGTACGGGCCCAGTGCCGGCACGGCGGAAATGATGTTGTCCACGCCGGCCGCCACCGACACGGCCACCGTCATCACGTAGTCCACCATCAGCGCCGACGCCACCACCAGCCCCGCCCACGGACCCAGGTTGCGGGAAGCCACCTCGTAGGATCCGCCGCCGGACGGGTAGGCCTGCACCACCTGCCGATAGGACAGCACCACCACCGCCAGCAGCACCACCACTGCGGCCGCCACCCACGGCGCCAGGTGCAGATAAGCCAGCCCGCCCAACGTGAGCACCAGCAGGATCTCCTGCGTCGCATACGCCACCGACGACAAGGGGTCACTGGCAAAAACCGGCAGGGCGATCCGCTTGGGCAGCATCTGCTCACCCAGACGATCACTACTCAGCGGGCGGCCCACGATCAGCCGCTTAAACGATATCGACACAACCGGCAGCCAACGCGTCCAGCCGAACGGCGCCCGAATCTTCGCGCCGTCTTAACGCCACCACCGGCGATCTTCACGCCGTCTTGGCGTGACCGCCCAGCGACAGCACACGAGTCCGCCTCCATTTGATGGTGAGCATGGACGGCGACCTGACCGGCCGGCGGGAGGGGCATCACCGGGGCGGCCAAAGGTGCGTGGACATCCCGCCAGCGACAGGCCCAAGGCACTGCCTGGCCCCTCAGACCCCCCTCAGACCCACTCAACCTCTGAATGGATGCCTGATGGGCTTCCCTGCGGCGGCAGTGGCGTCCTGGGCGCGTCTCCGTCTCCCTTGAGCGGCGTCCGGCTACCCGAGACACCGACGGCACCCAGCACGGCGACTACTTCGCTCTCGCTGGCGTCTGCAAGAGCTTGGGCGATGCGGCCTAACGCCTCGCTCACCTCAGTGCCCGTGTCCGCTGGTCGCAGCGTCTTTCTTGACCGTCAGCGGCAGCAACTTCTTCCCGCTGTTACTTACTTGTGGCCAAGTATCCATCTGCGGGCAGACACCGCAGTCGAAGCACGGCGTCCAGCGGCAGTCCTCGACCTCCGTCTCGTCGAGCGCGTCCTGCCAGTCCTCCCAGAGCCAGTCCTTGTCGAGACCGGAGTCCAAGTGGTCCCAGGGCAGGACCTCTTCGTATGTGCGCTCACGCGTCGTGTACCAGTCGACGTCCACGCCGAAGGCCGGCAGCGTCTTCTCGGCGCAGGCCATCCAGCGGTCGTACGAGAAGTACTCGCGCCAGCCGTCGAAGCGGCCGCCGTCCTCGTACACCGCGCGGATCACCGCGCCGACGCGGCGGTCGCCGCGGGAGAGCAGGCCCTCGACGATGCCCGGCTTGCCGTCGTGGTAGCGGAAGCCGATCGAGCGGCCGTACTTCTTGTCGCCGCGGATCTTGTCGCGCAGCTTCGCCAGACGCGCGTCCGTCTCCTCGGCCGACAGCTGCGGGGCCCATTGGAAGGGCGTGTGCGGCTTGGGCACGAAGCCGCCGATGGAGACAGTGCAGCGGATGTCGTTCTGGCCGGAGACCCTGCGGCCCTCGGCGATGACGTTGACCGCCATGTCGCCGATCTGCAGCACGTCCTCGTCGGTCTCGGTCGGCAGGCCGCACATGAAGTACAGCTTCACCTGACGCCAGCCGTTGCCGTACGCCGTCGAGACCGTACGGATCAGGTCCTCTTCGGAGACCATCTTGTTGATGACCTTGCGCATGCGCTCGGAGCCGCCCTCGGGGGCGAAGGTCAGACCCGAGCGGCGGCCGTTGCGCGTCAGCTCGTTGGCCAGGTCGACGTTGAAGGCGTCGACGCGGGTGGACGGGAGGGACAGGCCGATCTTGTCCTCCTCGTACCGGTCGGCCAGGCCCTTCGCGATGTCGCCGATCTCGCTGTGGTCCGCCGAGGACAGCGACAGCAGGCCGACCTCCTCGAAGCCGGTCGCCTTGAGGCCCTTCTCCACCATGTCGCCGATGCCGGTGATGCTTCGCTCCCGCACGGGGCGCGTGATCATGCCGGCCTGGCAGAAGCGGCAGCCGCGGGTGCAGCCGCGGAAGATCTCGACGGACATCCGCTCATGGACGGTCTCGGCGAGCGGCACGAGCGGCTGCTTGGGGTACGGCCATTCGTCGAGGTCCATGACGGTGTGCTTGGACACGCGCCACGGGACGCCCGACTTGTTCGGGACGACGCGGCCGATGCGGCCGTCGGGCAGGTACTCGACGTCGTAGAAGGCCGGCACATAGACATTGCCGGTCCTGGCGAGGCGGAAGAGGACCTCCTCGCGCCCGCCCGGGCGGCCCTCGGCCTTCCAGGCGCGGATGATCCCGGTCATGTCGAGCACGGCCTGCTCGCCGTCGCCGATGACCGCGCAGTCGATGAAGTCCGCGATCGGCTCGGGGTTGAAGGCGGCGTGGCCGCCCGCGAGCACGATCGGGTCGTCCAGGGTCCGGTCCTTGGACTCCAGCGGGATGCCCGCGAGGTCGAGGGCGGTGAGCATGTTGGTGTAGCCGAGCTCGGTGGAGAAGCTCAGCCCGAAGACGTCGAAGGCGCGGACGGGGCGGTGCGAGTCCACGGTGAACTGCGGGACCTTGTGCTCCCGCATCAGCTCTTCGAGGTCCGGCCAGACGCTGTACGTGCGCTCGGCGAGCACGCCCTCGCGCTCGTTCAGTACCTCGTAGAGGATCATGACGCCCTGGTTGGGCAGTCCGACCTCGTACGCGTCGGGGTACATGAGGGCCCAGCGGACATCGCAGTCGTCCCACGGCTTCACCGTGGAGTTGAGTTCTCCGCCGACGTACTGGATCGGCTTCTGGACGTGCGGGAGCAACGCCTCGAGCTGAGGAAAGACGGAGTCGGCAGGCATCTCGCGAACCTTCGTGAGCGGGCAAGGGTGACCATCAAGGCTACCTTGACGTTCAGCCCGCCAGCGCCGCCCGAAGATCCGGATCCGCTGCCTTGTGCCAGACCTCGGGCAGCTCCCGCTCGCGCTCGGCCGCCTGCGCCTGCTCCTGTCCGTACAGGAGGCCCCATGTGAACGCGCTCTCCCCCGCCGCATGGGCCTGGATGGCGAGATTCCGCAGGGCCTCCCGGGCCACCACGCTGTCCTGGTGGTCGCCGAGGACCGTCTGCACGGCCTTCATCCGTTTGGCGAACTTCTTGGCCGCCTTGCCGAGCGCGGGCGTCGCCGCCTCGCCCGCGTACCTGGCGCGCTTGGCGGCCTTGCGGGCGTCGTGCATGGCAAGGTCGCGTGCCTCTCCGGCCGGGAGCTCCAGGGCGTGGTCGATCCGGGCAGCGAGCCGGTCGAAGTCCTTGAGGATCGCCTTGGGGATCACCCTGGCGCCCGCGCCGCCCGCCGCCTTGAGCAGCGGTGGGTCGGCGAGCAGCGTGTCCAGGGAGTCGAGGAGTGCGAGGTAGCGATTGCTGTCGAGCACGGCGACGGCCCGGCGCCGGGAGCCCGAGCCGTGGGCGACGGTCCAGATGCGCAGCCGCCCGCGCACCGGGCCGAGCAGCAGGGGCCGGGGCACGGCGTCGATCCGGGACTTGAGCCGCTCGGTGAGCACTTCCTGGTCACGGGCGACGCCCAGCTCCGCGGCGAGCCACTTGAGCTCTTCGCCGATCGGGTCGGTGACGGCGCGATCGATGATCTTGCGGTACGAACGGAACGCGCTGCGCAGCCGCCTGGTGGCGACCCGCATCTGGTGGACGGAGTCGGGCAGGTCGCGGCGCACGGCGGGGTCGTACGCGAGCAGGGCGTCGCGCTGTTCCCGCAGGTAGGCGAGGATGTACGCGCCTGCGGTGTCCGGTGCCGGCTCGGCTGTGGCGGTCCCTGGTGGCTGCTCGGCGGCCGGGCCCTCACGCGTCGCGCGCTTGCCCGCCTTGGGCGCGGTCTCCGCCAGCGCCCTGGCGAGTTTCGACGGTGCCGCGGCCGGTTTCAGGCCGGCCTTGCGGAGCTTCTTGTCGACCGCGTCCAGAAAGGCCGGGTCTCCGTCGTCGGCGAGCTCGACCTCGATCTCGTCCCAGGCGGCGGTGCGGCCGCCGTCGGTGAGGCGCTCGGCGCGGACCGAGTCGCGGCTCAGCTCGGCGAGCAGCTTGCCGTCGGCATCGACCAGGTGGCGGATGTCGCGGGAGGACAGAAGTCGCACCACGGGGGCGGGTTCGGCGTCGCGTGTGCGGGCGCGGACCAGGTTCGTGAGCGTCCGTGGGATCTGCTCGGACAGCGGCGCGGTGATCTCGTCCCGTACGCCGGGTGCGACGGGCAGTTTGAGGTGCCAGCCCGCATCGTCACCGCCGGTTCTGCGGCGGAGGGTGATGGAGGCGGCGGCGAGACGCAGGTCGGCCGTGTCGTAGTAGACGGCGTCGAGCTCGGCGACGCCTTTGTCGATGACGGCCGACACTCCGGGCACCCGGGTCAGGTCCGGCAGCCGGGTCTCGGGGGTGGCTTCGTACTTTCGCTCGATCTCGCGCTTCGTATCCGCCATGAACCGAATCTAGTTGCCTGGGAGCCTGCGTGGCAGCCCCGGGTGTTCACCCGGGGCGCGTTTCGGATGCCTCCCGGCCGCGGGGCGGGCGGGACTTCCACTACACGCGCTATGCCGTTATCGGCCGCTGCACCCGGATCGACTGGAGCAGCCCGACCGCGATCCAGACCGCGAACATCGACGTGCCTCCGTACGACACGAACGGCAGCGGCAGACCCGCCACCGGCATGATGCCGAGGGTCATCCCGATGTTCTCGAAGGACTGGAAGGCGAACCAGGCGATGATCCCGGCGGCGACGATCGTGCCGTACAGCTCGGTCGTCTCGCGTGCGATGCGGCAGGCGCGCCACAGCACCACGCCGAGCAGCAGCAGGATCAGGCCGGCCCCGAGGAAGCCGAGTTCCTCGCCGGCGACCGTGAAGACGAAGTCCGTCTGCTGTTCGGGGACGAACTGGCCCGTCGTCTGGGAGCCCTTGAACAGGCCGGTGCCGGTCAGTCCGCCGGAGCCGATCGCGATCCGCGCCTGATTGGTGTTGTAGCCGACGCCCGCCGGGTCGAGCTCCGGGTTGGCGAACGCCGCGAAGCGGTTGAGCTGGTACTCGTCGAGCAGTCCGAGCGCGGTGACCAGCACCGCGCCGATGACTCCGGCCCCGATCAGCCCGAGGATCCAGCGGTTGGAGGCGCCGGAGGCGAGCAGCACCCCGAGCACGATGACCGCCATGACCATCACCGAGCCGAGGTCCGGCATCAGCATGACGATGGCCATGGGCAGGGCAGCGAGCCCCAGGGACTTGGCGACGGTCCGGTGGTCCGGATGGGCGAGGTCGCCCGCGTCGACGCGCGCGGCCAGCATCATCGCCATCCCCAAAATGATCGTGATCTTCACGAACTCCGAGGGCTGCAGGGAGAATCCGCCGCCGATCACGATCCAGGCGTGCGCGCCGTTGATGGTCGCGCCGAGCGGCGTGAGCACCAGCAGCACGAGCACCACGGACAGCCCGTAGAGGACGGGGACCGCGCCGCGCAGGGTGCGGTGCCCGAGCCAGATCGTGCCGACCATCAGGGCAAACCCGATGCCGGTGTTGAGCACATGGCGGAACAGGAAGTAGTACGGGTCGCCCTGGTTGAGCGTTTCGCGGTTCCGGGTCGCCGACCACACCAGCAGCGAGCCCACGAAGGAGAGCGCGATCGCGGAGCACAGCAGCGGCCAGTCGAGCTTGCGCACCACTGAGTCGCGGGCGGACAGCTGGGACCACAGGCCGCCGCGCTTGGGCCCGTATCCGGAGACGGAGAAGCCATTCGTGCCGGCCATGGCTCAGTCCCTCCGCGCGGGCGGGCCCGCGAGCTGCTGGTTCTCGTCCGGGGACGGCTTCTCCGCCGGCTCGTACGGCTTGATCTCCGGGGCGTCGATGGAGCCGTCCGGCTGGATCTTCGGCAGGGAAGTCTGCGGCGCGGGCAGCAGGGCCTTCTTCAGGTCCTGGCCGCCTTCCTCGTCGAGTCCGTACATCGCCTCGTAGATCTTGCGCACGGCGGGACCCGAGGCACCGGATCCCGTACCGCCCTGGGCGATGGTCATGATGATCGTGTAGTCGCTGGTGTACGAGACGAACCAGGAGGTCGTCTGCTTGCCGTAGACCTCGGCGGTACCCGTCTTGGCGTGCATCGGGATCTTGTCCTGCGGCCAGCCGCCGAAGCGCCAGGCGGCCGATCCGCGGGTGGTGACTCCCGCGAGGGCTTTGTCTATCTGCGACCGGGTGTCGGCGTCCATGGGCAGCTTGCCGTGGGACTTCGGCTTGATCTCCTGGACGGTCCTGCCGTCCGCGCTGATGACGGCCTTGCCGATGGTCGGGTTGTACAGGGTTCCTCCGTTGGCGATGGCCGCGTAGATCGTGGCCATCTGGATGGGGGTGACAAGGGTGTCGCCCTGGCCGATGGAGTAGTTGACGGAGTCACCGGCTCGCATCCGGTTGCCTTCGAGGCAGTTCTCGTACGCGATCTTCTCGACGTAGTCGCCGTCCTTCTTGCCCTGCTTGCACCAGCCGTCCTTGTTGGCCTCCCAGAAGCTCTGCTTCCACTGACGGTCCGGGACGCGGCCCTTGACCTCGTTGGGGAGGTCGATGCCGGTCTCCTTGCCGAGGCCGAACTGGTGGGCGGTCTTGTAGAACCAGTCGTTGGTGTGCTTCTTGGGCTTGATGCCGCCGTCCTTCTGCCACTCCCGGTGGGCGAGGCCGTAGAAGACGGTGTCGCAGGAGACCTCCAGGGCCCTGCCGAGGGTGATGCTGCCGTAGCCCTTCGACTCGAAGTTCTTGAAGACCTGGCCGCCGACGGAGTACGAGCTGGGGCAGGGGTAGTCGCCGTCGAACGGGTAGCCGGCGTTGACCGCGGCCGTCGACGAGATCACCTTGAAGATCGAGCCCGGGGCCGCCTGGCCCTGGATCGCGCGGTTGAGCAGCGGATAGTTGGAGTCCTTGCCGGTGAGCTTGGCGTAGTCCTTGCCGGAGATGCCGCCGACCCAGGAGTTGGGGTCGTACGTCGGCTGCGAGGCCATCGAGACGATCCGGCCGGTCTTGTTCTCCATCACCACGACGGCGCCGGCATCCGCCTTGTACTTCTCGCCGGTGTTCCGGTCGGTCTCCAGGCGGGCGGTCTTCATCGCCTCGTTGAGCTCGTACTCCGCGACGCCCTGGACGCGCGCGTCGATGGAGGTGACGAGGTTGGCGCCGGGCTGGGCCTCGTCCTTGTCGGCCTGGCCGATGACCCGGCCGAGGTTGTCGACCTCGTAGCGGGTCACTCCGGCCTTGCCGCGCAGCTCCTTGTCGTAGGTGCGCTCGATGCCCGAGCGGCCGACCTGGTCGGAGCGGAGGAAGGGCGAGTCGGTGTCCTTGGCCTTGGTGATCTCCTCGTCCGTGACGGGCGAGAGATAGCCGAGGACCTGCGCGGTGTTGGCCTTGCCGGGCGCGGTGTAGCGGCGTACGGCAGTGGGCTCGGCGGTGATGCCGGGGAAGTCCTCGGCGCGCTCCCGGATCTGCAGGGCCTGCTGGGTGGTGGCCTCGTCGGTGACCGGGATGGGCTGGTAAGGCGAACCGTTCCAGCAGGGCTGCGGGGTCTTGGCGTCGCAGAGCCTGACCTTGTCCCTGACGTCCTTCGGCTTCAGGCCGAGGACGCCCGCGAGCCTGGTGAGGACGCCCTTGCCGTCGTCCTTCATCTTCAGCAGCTCGGTGCGGGACGCGGAGACGACGAGACGGGTCTCGTTGTCGGCGAGGGGGACGCCGCGGGCGTCGAGGATCGAGCCGCGCACGGCGGGCTGGACGACCTGCTGGACGTGGTTGCTCTTGGCCTCGTCGGTGTACTCCTGGCCGTTGCGGATCTGGAGGTACCACAGACGTCCGCCGAGGGTGAACAGGAGGGAGAAGACCAGTACCTGGATGACGACAAGCCGGATCTGGACCCGGGGGGTCCGCCCGGTCTCCGGAATATTGCTCACGCCGCTGCCCCCTCGGTCACAGTCGCTTGACTCCCTTGATCCGTCCGGCCCGTGCCGCCCGGGTCCTGGCGGCCTTGCCGCGCAGTCCGCCGCGCTGGTTGCCGATGCGCAGTCCGGTGCCGGAGGCGCGCCAGCCGGTGGTGACGTCCCCGCCGCCGTTCTGGCTCTCGGCGAGCGGATCGTTGTCGGCACGTCTGGCGAGCGCCATGATCAGCGGCACGGTGAAGGGCGCAAGCAGCAGGTCGTAGACGGCGGCGGTGAACAGCAGGCTGCCCAGGCCCACATGGCGGGCCGCCGTGTCGCCGACGAGGGCGCCCACGCTCGCGTACAGCAGCGTCGATCCGACGGCCGCGGCGACGACCACGAACATCGGTCCGGTGGCCGACCTGAGCTGGCCGTTCTCGGGGCGCACCAGGCCGGCGAGGTAGCCGATCACACAGAGCACGAGGGCATAGCGCCCGGCGGCGTGGTCGGCGGGCGGGGCGAGGTCGGCGAGCAGTCCCGCGCCGAATCCGATGAAGGCGCCTGCCATGTGCCCGTACACGAAGGCGAGTCCGAGGACGACGAGCAGCAGCAGGTCGGGGACGGCGCCGGGGAGCTGGAGGCGGGCGAGGACGGAGACCTGGACGACGAGGGCGACCACGACGAGCGTCGTGGAGAGCAGCATCCGGTTGAAACGCATGACGGATCAGCTCCTACCGCTGGTCGTTCTGGTCGGCCGCACTGACGTCGTCCTGGGCGGCGTCTTCGCCGGGCGAGGGGGTGACCGTCACCGTGACCGTCGGCGTCGGCTTCGGGGCGGCCGGCTTGGGCGGCAGAACCGTGTCGCGCGGATCGGACCGGGGGGCCACGACGACCACGCCGACGATGTCGAGCTTGGTGAAGCCCACGAACGGGCGGACGTAGACATTCCGGGTGAGGTCGCCGCCGGAGGGGTCGACGCGGACGACCTCGCCGACCGGGACGCCGGGCACAAACGGCTTGTCGGCCTGCGAGCCGAAGGTGACGAGCCGGTCCCCCTTCTTCACCTTGGACTTTCCGTTGAGCAGCTGGACCAGCAGCGGCCGGTCGCCCTGGCCGGTGGCGAAGCCCAGTTCGTCGGTCTTCTCCATCCGGGTGCCGACCGTGAATTTCGGGTCGTTGGCGAGCAGTACGGTCGCGGTCTCGGGGCCGACCGTGGTGACCCGGCCGACGAGCCCGTCGCCGTTGAGTACGGTCATGTCGCGCTTGATGCCGTCGTTCGCGCCGACGTCGATGGTCACCGTCCAGGAGAAGCCCTGGGCCGCTCCTATGGCGATCACCTCGGCGCCCTTGATGCCGTACTGGCCCGCGCCGGCCTTCTTGAGCATGCTGTCGAGCTCATTGGCCCGACTGCGGTTACGGTCGTCGCTGCCGAGCCGCTGCTTCAGCGCGGCGTTCTCGTGCTCCAGTTCGCTGATGCGGTCATGACGCTTGCCGGAGTCACGTACGGCCCCGATCGCGTTGCCGATCGGGTCGATCGCTGTCGCGACGCCGTTCTCGACGGGTCCGAAGACCGTGGCGGCGGCCTGCCGGGCGCCGTCGACCGGTGAATCCTCGCCTCCGCGGATATCCACCGTGATCAAAGCGAACGCGATGGCGATCAGCAGCACCAGGAGCAGCCGGCTCTCTCGTGTGTCCCTCACGTGCGGCGGCCGTGCCTTCCTCGTAGGAATGTCGATGTCTGTATACCAACGATCCGCTGTACGGGTTGGCAGGCACCCGTACGGGGGTCCCCCGCGCCCACCAGGGGCGCGGGGGGAGGATCGTGCCGATCCCCGAGTTCCCCTAGCGGCGGGGCTGGGCGTCCAGTACCTGCTGGAGCGCCTCGAACTCCTCCACACACTTTCCGGATCCGAGGGCCACCGAGTCCAGCGGGTCCTCGGCGATATGGATGGGCATGCCGGTCTCGCGGCGCAGCCGCTCGTCGAGGCCGCGCAGCAGGGCGCCACCGCCCGTGAGGACGATGCCGCGGTCCATGACGTCGCCGGAGAGCTCCGGCGGGCACTTGTCGAGCGTGGTCTTGACGGCGTCGACGATCGCGTTGACCGGTTCCTCGATCGCCTTGCGGACTTCGGCGGCCGAGATGACCACGGTCTTCGGCAGACCGGAGACGAGGTCACGGCCGCGGATCTCGGTGTGCTCGTCCTTGTCCATGTCGTACGCGGAGCCGATGGTGATCTTGATGCTCTCGGCGGTCCGCTCACCGAGCAGGAGGGAGTACTCCTTCTTGATGTGCTGGATGATCGCGTTGTCCAGCTCGTCGCCGGCGACGCGGATGGACTGTGCTGTGACGATTCCGCCGAGCGAGATCACGGCGACTTCGGTGGTGCCGCCGCCGATGTCGACGACCATATTGCCGGTGGCTTCATGGACCGGGAGTCCGGAACCAATGGCCGCGGCCATGGGCTCCTCGATGATGTGCACCTGGCGGGCGCCCGCCTGCGTCGACGCCTCGATGACCGCGCGGCGCTCGACGCCCGTGATGCCGGAGGGCACACAGACGACAACACGCGGGCGGGCGAGGTACCGGCGCTTGTGGATCTTCAGGATGAAGTAGCGGAGCATCCGTTCGGTGATCTCGAAGTCGGCGATGACGCCGTCCTTCAGCGGCCGGACGGCAACGATGTTGCCCGGTGTCCGGCCGATCATCTTCTTCGCCTCGGCGCCGACCGCGAGAATGCCGCCCGTGTTGGTGTTGATGGCGACGACGGACGGCTCGTTGAGGACGATCCCCCGGCCCCTGACGTACACCAGCGTGTTGGCGGTCCCGAGGTCGACAGCCATGTCACGGCCGATGAACGACATGTTGTTCCCCATGAGGATGCGTCTGGCCTTCCCAAATCGAGCGTTGATGGCTTTTTAGGACGGCGAGGTGGGTGCTGTGGCGTGGAGGCTTCATCGTAGTGCCGCCTGCACGGACACCGCGCGGTGAGTCCACCTCTGTATAGGTGACGAGGTGTCGGAGCGATGCGTTCCCGCAAAGAGCTCATGTACACCGTGGGGCGACCGAAATTCCATCGGTCGCCCCAGGTGGAGAGCTCTGTATGGCTGACGGCCAATCAGGAAAGTCCGGGGAAGAAAATCTTGAGTTCCCGAATGGCGGACTCCTCGGAGTCCGAGGCGTGGATGAGATTCTCCCGCACGATGGTGCCGAAGTCCCCACGGATGGAGCCGGGCGCGGCAGCGATCGGGTCGGTCGGGCCGGCGAGCGCGCGCAGGCCCTCGATGACCCGCTCACCCTCGACGACGAGCGCGACGACCGGGCCGGAGGCCATGAACTCGACCAGCGGCTCGTAGAAAGGCTTGCCCTTGTGCTCGCCGTAGTGCTGCTCCAGGATCTCCTGATCGAGGGTGCGCAGCTCCAGCGCGCTGATGGTCCAGCCGGCCTTGGCTTCGATACGGCCGATGATCTCGCCGATCAGGCCGCGGCGTACGGCGTCGGGCTTGAGCAGGACGAGCGTGCGCTGGCTCACGTGGGGGCTCCTTGAAAACGGATGTGCGGAAGTCCGAGGCTACCGGTGTGTCTGCCGGGTCTCCGCCCCGGACCCCGCTCTCACACGGGGCCCGAGGGCTGCGCGGGTCCCGGGACGGGGGTACCTCCCGCTCAGCCCGTCTGCGCCGCCCACTTCGCCTTGGCCTCGTCGATCTTGCGGCCGTAGCGGACCGAGGCCCACCACAGGCCCGCGAAGACGGCGCCCAGGAAGAACATCGTCGGCACCACGAAGCCGCTCGCGATCAGCCCGATCTGGAGCGCCCAGCCGAGCTGAACCCCGCCGGGGCGGCCGATCATCCCGCAGAGCAGCACCGAGAGCAGCATCCCGATGCCGCTGACCGTCCAGACCGTCGCCACCGACAGGTCGTCGGACTTCATGGCCACGAGGCCGGCGAAACCGATCACGAAGAACTCGCCGATCAGGGTCGAAGCACAGAGCGTACGCATCGGATGTCAGCCCTTTCCCAGGAGCAGCCGGGCCTCGCCGACCGTGATCACGGAGCCGGTCACCAGCACACCCGCGCCCGCGAACTCCGACTCCTCCTCGGCGAGCGTGATCGCCGCCTCCAGCGCGTCGTCGAGTCGCGGCTCCACGACCACCCGGTCGTCGCCGAAGACCTCGACCGCGACCGCGGCGAGCTCGTCCGCGTCCATCGCGCGATGGCTGGAGTTCTGAGTGACGACGACTTCCACGAAGATCGGCTCGAAGGCTTCGAGGAGCGCCCTCACATCCTTGTCGTCGCTCGCGCCGACGACGCCGATGAGGCGCGAGAAGCCGAACGACTCGGTGATCCCGTCGGCACACGCGCGGGCGCCCGCCGGGTTGTGCGCGGCGTCCAGAACGACCGTGGGGCTGCGGCGTACGACCTCCAGACGGCCCGGCGACGTCACCGCGGCGAACGCCTTGCGGACCGTGTCCAGGTCCAGCGTGCGGGCGTGCTCGGAGCCGATGCCGAAGAACGCCTCGACCGCCGCGAGCGCCACCGCGGCGTTGTGCGCCTGGTGCGCCCCGTACAGCGGGAGGAAGATCTCGCCGTACTCCCCGCCGAGTCCGCGCAGGGTCACCAGCTGACCGCCGACGGCGACTTCCCGGGAGACCACGCCGAACTCCATGCCCTCACGGGCGACCGTGGCGTCGACCTCGACGGCCTTCTTCAGCATCACCTGCGCGGCGTCCACGGGCTGCTGCGCCAGGATGACCGTCGCGTCCTGCTTGACGATCCCCGCCTTTTCGACGGCGATCTCGGCGGGAGTGGCGCCGAGCCGGTCCGTGTGGTCCAGATCGATGGGCGTGACGACGGCGACCGACCCGTCGATGACGTTCGTCGCGTCCCAGCTGCCGCCCATGCCGACCTCGACGACCGCCACGTCCACGGGCGCATCGGCGAAGGCGGCGTACGCCATTGCGGTGAGCACCTCGAAGAAGGACAGCCGGAATTCCTGGGCCGCGTCGACCATCTCGACATACGGCTTGATGTCGTTGTACGTCTCGATGAAACGCTCGGCCTCGATGGGGGCGCCGTCCAGGCTGATCCGCTCGGTGACCGACTGCACGTGCGGCGAGGTGTACCGCCCGGTGCGCAGGTCGAAGGCGGCGAGCAGGGCCTCGATCATGCGGGCCGTGGACGTCTTGCCGTTCGTCCCCGTGATGTGGATCGAGGGGTACGCACGCTGGGGCTCACCCAGCACGTCCATCAGCGCCGAGATACGGGCAACGGACGGCTCCAGCTTGGTCTCGCCCCAGCGTGTCGCCAGGTCTGCCTCGACCTCGCGCAGCGACTTGTCCACCTCCGGGTCTGCGGGCCTGGCGGGCACGGGATCGCCCTGCGGCGACCCGGACTGTGCGCGCAGGGTACGGCTGCCGGCCTCGATCACCGCCAGATCGGGGTCACGGTCGGTCTCGGAGTCGACGATCGCGTCGAATGGGTCGGGCTGCTCACTCACGCCGCCCAGTCTACGGAGGAGCACTGACAGGATGTTCGCCCCGCCCCGTTCGGCGCTGTCGGTCCCCGGACGCACGAGAGGCCCCGGGGTTTCCCGGGGCCTCTCACACCTGCCGAATCCGGCGTACGGCTACGACTGCGGCAGCCGGTCCAGCTGAGCCGTGATCCGCTCGATGTCCTCCTCGGCCTTCGCAAGCCGCGTACGGATCTTCTCGACCACGTTGTCCGGAGCCTTCCCGAGGAACGCCTCGTTGCCGAGCTTCGCCTGTGCCTGCGACTTCTCCTTCTCGGCCGCCGCCAGATCCTTCGCGAGACGCTTGCGCTCCGCGCCGACGTCGATCGTGCCGGACAGGTCGAGGGCGACCGTGGCCCCCGCGACCGGCAGGGTCGCCGTCGCGCTGAAACCCTCGCCCTCCGGCTGCAGCCGCAGCAGCTGCCGGATCGCGGCCTCGTGCGGCGCCAGCGCGGTGCCGTCCAGAGTGAGCCTGGCCGGGACCTTCTGGCCCGGCTGGAGCCCCTGGTCGGACCGGAACCGGCGGACCTCGGTGACGACCCGCTGGACCAGCTCGATCTCCCGCTCGGCCGCGGCGTCACGGAAGCCGCTGTCGCCCGGCCAGTCGGCGATGACGATCGACTCCCTGCCGGTGAGCGTGGTCCACAGCGTCTCGGTGACGAAGGGGACGATCGGGTGCAGCAGCCGCAGGGTCACGTCGAGGACCTCGCCCAGGACGCGGCCGGAGACGCGCGCCTGCTCGCCGCCCGCGAAGTACGTGGTCTTGGACAGCTCGACGTACCAGTCGAAGACCTCGTCCCACGCGAAGTGGTAGAGGGCGTCGGACAACTTCGAGAACTGGTAGTCCTCGTAGTGCGCGTCGACCTCGGCCACGGTCTCGCCCAGCCGGGAGAGGATCCACCGGTCGGCCGCCGACAGCTGCTCGGTGGGCGGCAGTTCGCCTTCCACCGTTGCGCCGTTCATCAGCGCGAAGCGGGTCGCGTTCCAGATCTTGTTGGCGAAGTTGCGGGAGGCCTGGACCCAGTCCTCGCCGATCGGGACATCCACCCCCGGGTTGGCACCGCGGGCCAGCGTGAACCGCACGGCGTCGGAGCCGTAAGTGTCCATCCAGTCCAGCGGGTTGACCGCGTTGCCGAAGGACTTCGACATCTTCTTGCCGAACTGGTCGCGGACCATGCCGTGCAGGGCGATGGTGTGGAACGGCGGGGTGCCGTCCATCGCGTACAGGCCGAACATCATCATCCGGGCGACCCAGAAGAAAAGGATGTCGTACCCGGTGACCAGGACGGAGTTCGGATAGAACTTCTCGAGGCTCTCGGTCTGTTCGGGCCAGCCGAGGGTGGAGAAGGGCCACAGGCCGGAGGAGAACCAGGTATCCAGGACATCGGTGTCCTGGGTCCAGCCCTCGCCCGTCGGCGGCTGCTCGTCCGGTCCGACGCAGACGACCTCGCCGTTCGGCCCGTACCAGACGGGGATGCGGTGGCCCCACCACAGCTGGCGCGAGATGCACCAGTCGTGCAGGTTGTCGACCCAGCCGAAGTACCGGGACTCCATCTCCTTCGGGTGGATGTTCACCCGGCCGTCGCGGACCGCGTCGCCCGCGGCCTGGGCGAGCGGGCCGACCTTGACCCACCACTGCATGGACAGGCGCGGCTCGATCGTCGTCTTGCAGCGCGAGCAGTGGCCGACGGAGTGCGTGTACGGGCGCTTCTCGGCGACGATGCGGCCCTCGGCGCGCAGCGCGCCGACGATCGTGGAACGGGCCTCGAGCCGGTCAAGACCTTGGAACGGGCCGTGCGCGGTGATGACCGCGTGCTCGTCCATGATCGCGAGGTTGGGCAGGCCGTGCCGCTGGCCGATCTCGAAGTCGTTCGGGTCGTGGGCGGGCGTCACCTTGACGGCGCCCGTGCCGAACTCGGGGTCGACGTGCGTGTCGGCCACGACGGGGATCCGGCGGCCGGTGAGCGGCAGCTCAATCTCCGTGCCGACGAGGTGGGCGTAGCGCTCGTCATCGGGGTGGACCGCGACCGCGGTGTCACCGAGCATCGTCTCGGCCCGGGTCGTCGCGACGACGATCGACGCGTCGCCGTCTCCGTAGCGGATCGAGACCAGTTCGCCCTCGTCGTCCTGGTACTCCACCTCGATGTCCGAAATGGCCGTCAGGCAGCGCGGGCACCAGTTGATGATGCGCTCGGCGCGGTAGATCAGTTCGTCGTCATAGAGCTTCTTGAAAATCGTCTGGACAGCCTGGGAGAGGCCCTCGTCCATGGTGAAGCGCTCGCGGCTCCAGTCGACGGCGTCGCCGAGGCGGCGCATCTGGCCGGAGATCTGCCCTCCGGACTCCGCCTTCCACTGCCAGACGCGCTCGACGAACGCCTCGCGGCCGAGATCGTGGCGGGACTTGCCTTCCTTCGCCAACTCGCGCTCGACGACGTTCTGGGTGGCGATACCGGCGTGGTCCATGCCGGGCTGCCACAGCGTCTCGTACCCCTGCATCCGCTTGCGGCGGGTGAGGGCGTCGATCAGCGTGTGCTCGAAGGCATGGCCCAGGTGCAGCGAGCCCGTGACGTTCGGCGGCGGAATGACGATGGTGTACGCCGGCTTCTCGCTCTTCGGATCCGCCGAGAAGTAACCGCGCTCTACCCAGCGCTCGTACAGCTTCCCCTCTACCTGGGCCGGCGCGTACTGGGTCGGCAGTTCGGGGTTGCTGGCTGGCTGCTGCTGAGTGTTCTCGGTCACGGGCACAGTTTAGAGGTGTCACAGGGCCGTACTGAAACGGGAATCTTCCGTAACGGTGTGACCCCCGCCGCCCCATGGCATCGGTGCTTGGGCCAGGATGTTCGAATCACATAAGTATCTGGAGGGGAACGCAGGAATGAGCTACAACCAGCCGGGCCCGTACGGCGGCCAGCCTCAGCAGCCCGGACCGTACGGTCAGCCGGGTCCCTACGGCCAGCAGCCGCCGCAGGCCCCGCAGCCCGGCTACGGGTACCCGCAGCAGCAGCCTCCGCAGCCCGGCTACGGATACCCGCAGCAGCCTCCGCAGGGCGTCCCCCCGCAGCAGCAGCCCGGCCAGTGGGGCCAGCCCCAGCAGCCGGGCCCGTACGGTCAGCAGCCCCAGTACGGCCAGCCCTACGGCGGCGGCCAGGTCCCGCCCCCGCCGGCCGCGCCGAAGAAGAAGACGGGCCTGATCGTGGTGGCCGCGGTGGTGGCGCTCGCGGTGATCGGCGGCGGCGCGTACTTCCTGCTGGGTGGTAGTGGCGGCGGGAACGGGGACGTCTCGGCTGACACGAAGGGCTACAAGATCACGCCTGCCGCGTCGGTCGACGACTACAAGAAGTCAGGTTCCGACAAGTCGGCATCCCTGTCCGAAAAGGACAAGAAGCAGGCTGACAGCCTTGGCATCAAGAACCCGACGGAGGTGGGCGCAACGTACAAGTCCGGTTCAGCGGACGACCCGCTGAATGGGAAGATGCTGCAGCTCAGCGGCCTCTGGGGGGAGATCTCCGATCCCGAGAAGGCCATCGACGGGTACTTCCGGGGTATTAAGGAGGGGGACGAGAGTGGCGATGACGTCAAGATCGAACTCCTCGGCAGCGCCGAGTCCGTGAAGCCCTCCGGTTTCAAGGGCGCTCTGATGAAGTGCCAGACGGCAAAGCTCACGGATTCGAGCAAGAAGCCTGGGACGTCGAAGGGGCCCACGGAGGCCGAGTTCCCGGTGTGCGTCTGGGCCGACTACAGCACCATCGGCATGGTGCAGGCCTACGACATGTCGCTGGTCCTCACGGGCGGCAAGGGCATGCCGCAGAACCAGGTCGCCGAGCTGGCCGCCAAGCTCTACAGCACCTCGCGCACCAAGGTGTGATCCAACACGAAGGGGCGCCCGGCCAGTTAACTGGCCGGGCGCCCCTTCGCAGGTCTGAGCGCTACGCCGACTTCTCGTGACGCCCGTCGTTCTTCACGATCCGCGGCTCCCGCGGCACCAGCGTCGGGTTCACATTGTTGTGCACCACGTCCGCCGTGATGACCACCCGGGCGACGTCCTTGCGCGAGGGGACCTCGTACATCACCGACATCAGGACCTCTTCCATGATGGCCCGCAGGCCCCGCGCGCCCGTGCCGCGCAGGATCGCCTGGTCGGCGATCGCCTCCAGCGCCGGGAGGTCGAAGTCCAGCTCCACGCCGTCCAGTTCGAACAGGCGCTGGTACTGCTTCACCAGCGCGTTGCGCGGCTCCACCAGGATCTTCAGCAGTGCCTCGCGGTCCAGGTTGTGGACCGAGGTGATGACCGGGAGGCGGCCGATGAACTCCGGGATCATGCCGAACTTCACCAGGTCCTCCGGCATGACCTCCTGGAACTGGTCGCTCGCCTCGATCTCGCGCTTGGAGCGGATCGTCGCGCCGAAGCCGATGCCCTTCGCGCCCGCACGCGATTCGATGATCTTCTCCAGGCCGGCGAAGGCGCCGCCCACGATGAAGAGCACGTTCGTCGTGTCGATCTGGATGAACTCCTGGTGCGGGTGCTTGCGTCCGCCCTGCGGGGGCACGGAGGCCGTCGTGCCCTCCAGGATCTTCAGCAGGGCCTGCTGGACGCCCTCGCCCGACACATCACGGGTGATCGACGGGTTCTCGCTCTTCCGGGCGACCTTGTCGATCTCGTCGATGTAGATGATCCCGGTCTCGGCCTTCTTGACGTCGTAGTCGGCGGCCTGGATCAGCTTGAGCAGGATGTTCTCGACGTCCTCGCCGACATAGCCCGCCTCCGTCAGCGCCGTCGCATCGGCAATGGCGAACGGGACATTGAGCATCCGGGCCAGCGTCTGAGCGAGAAGGGTCTTGCCGGACCCGGTGGGCCCGAGCAACAGGATGTTGGACTTGGCCAGTTCGATCGCGTCGTCCCGGCTCTGCGCGCCGCCGTTCTCGCCGGCCTGGACGCGCTTGTAGTGGTTGTAGACCGCTACCGAGAGGGCCTTCTTCGCGGGCTCCTGCCCGACGACGTAGCCCTCGAGGAACTCGTAGATCTCGCGCGGCTTGGGCAGTTCCTCCCACCGCACTTCGGAGGTCTCGGCGAGCTCCTCCTCAATGATCTCGTTGCAGAGGTCGATGCACTCGTCGCAGATGTACACACCGGGGCCTGCGATGAGCTTCTTCACCTGCTTCTGGCTCTTTCCGCAGAACGAGCACTTGAGCAGGTCGCCGCCATCACCAATGCGTGCCACGAGGTGCTTCCCCTTCGCCTGGGAGCAGCTTGGTTCAGCCGGCTCCTGGTGCCTCATATCCGACGGTACCTTGCCTGGCCCCCCGTTCGGGCCCCCCTTGGCGCGGTTCACATTGTCGTGCTCCGCGCCAAGGGCGCCGGACCCGTCAGGCGGCCGCTGCTGCGGTGCTCTTACGGGTCGACACGATCTGGTCGACGAGGCCGTACGCAAGCGCGTCCTCGGCGGTCAGGATCTTGTCGCGCTCGATGTCGTCGCGGATCTTCTCGATCGGCGTCGTGGAGTGCTTGGCCAGCATCTCCTCGAGCTGGGTGCGCATGCGCAGGATCTCGTTGGCCGCGATCTCCAGGTCGGAGAGCTGCTCACGGCCGGTCTGCGAGGACGGCTGGTGGATCAGCACCCGGGCGTTCGGCAGGGCCATCCGCTTGCCGGGGGTGCCGGCGGCGAGCAGCACGGCCGCGGCGGAGGCCGCCTGGCCCATGCAGACCGTCTGGATGTCCGGCTTCACGAACTGCATCGTGTCGTAGATGGCCGTCAGAGCCGTGAACGAGCCGCCGGGGCTGTTGATGTAGATGGAGATGTCGCGGTCCGGGTCCATCGACTCCAGGCACAGCAGCTGCGCCATGACGTCGTTGGCGGAGGCGTCGTCGATCTGCACGCCGAGGAAGATCACGCGCTCCTCGAAGAGCTTCGCGTACGGGTCGTACTCACGCACGCCCTGCGAGGTGCGTTCGACGAAGCGCGGGACGACGTAGCGGTTGTCCACCTGCGGGCCGGTGTAGAGGCCGCTCGCGGAGAAGTTACTCATATGGGTGTTCACCATCCTGGTGGCGTTCAGCGGGCGGGGGCTGGGGCAGTACGGCTCAGGCGCCGGTGCCGCCGCCGCCCGGAACGCCCGATGCGGCGGAGATGATCTCGTCGATGAGGCCGTAGTCCTTGGCTTCTTCCGCGGTGTACCAGCGGTCGCGGTCACCGTCCCGGATGATCGTCTCGACGGTCTGGCCGGAGTGCCGGGCGGTGATCTCCGCCATGCGCGTCTTCGTACGGAGCAGGTACTCGGCCTGGATCTTGATGTCCGAGGCAGTGCCGCCGATGCCGGCCGAACCCTGGTGCATCAGAATGTCGGTGTTGGGGAGCGCGAAGCGCTTGCCCGCGGTGCCGCCGGTCAGCAGGAACTGGCCCATCGAGGCCGCCATGCCCATACCGATCGTCACCACGTCGTTCGGGATGTACTGCATGGTGTCGTAGATCGCCATGCCGGCCGTCACCGAGCCGCCGGGGCTGTTGATGTAGAGGTAGATGTCCTTTTCCGGGTCGGCGGCCAGGAGGAGCATCTGCGCCGTGATCTTGTTGGCGATCTCGTCGTCGACCTGCTGGCCGAGGAAGATGATCCGCTCACCGAGCAGCCGGTTGTAGACATGGTCGCCGAGGCCACCACCGATGGACGGCTCACCCGCGGCGTTAGGCATCAGATTCGTCACGTATCCACCTGCTCGTCTCTGACGGCTTCGGCCGTCTCAGCGTCTTCGTACTGGGGGCGGGGACTCCCCTGCCCTCGTATTCATGGACCCTAACGCGCAGGTCGGACAACGCCATCCCGCTTCCCGAACTGTTCGCTCGGAGCGCAAGGTAACCGGAGGCTCACGAGGGGCCCCGGGCGGTACGGACCGGGCCCCGGGCGCGTGCAGCGTCCGGGGCCCGGTGTACGGGTCAGCGCGAGGCTCAGGCCTCGTTCTTCTCCTCGGACGCCTCGGAGGCGTCCTCGCCCTCGGCGACGGCCTCGACCGTCTCGGCGGCGGCCTCGGTCTCGTCCTCGTCGTCCTCCAGGTCGACGACCTCACCGTTGGTGTCGACGACCTTCGAGGCCTCGACGACCACGGCCAGTGCCTTGCCGCGGGCGACCTCGCCGACGAGCATCGGCACCTGGCCGCCCTCGACGACGGCCTGGGCGAACTGGTCGGGGCTCATGCCGGAGGAGGCAGCGCGCCGCATGAGGTGCTCGGTGAGCTCCTCCTGGTTGACGTTCAGCTTCTCCTTGTTGACGAGCTCATCGAGGATGAACTGCGTCTTGATGCCCTTCTCGGCCTGCTCCTTGGTCTCGGCGTCGAACTCTTCCTCGGTCTTGCCCTGGATCTCCAGGTACTTGCCGAGGTCGATGCCCATCTGGCCGAGCTGGTGGTGCTCCAGGTTGTGCTTGCGGGTGTTGATCTCGTCCTCGAGCAGCTTCTCGGGGATCGGGACCTCCGCCAGCTTCAGCAGCTCGTCGAGGACGCGCTCCTGGGCCTGGGTGGCCTGGTCGTACTGCTTCATGTTCTCGAGGCGCTTGCGGCTGTCCGCCCTGAGCTCCTCGAGGGTGTCGAACTCGCTCGCCAGCTGCGCGAAGTCGTCGTCGAGCTCGGGGACCTCACGGGCGGCGACGGCGGTGATCTTGACGGTGACCTCGGCGTCCTTGCCCTCGGCGGAGCCGCCCTTGAGCTGCGAGGTGAAGGTGGCCTCGCCGCCGGCCTCCAGGCCGGTGACGGCCTCGTCGATGCCGTCGAGCAGTTCGCCGGAGCCGATCGTGTACTGGACGCCGGACGCGACGCCGTCCTCCAGGACCTCGCCGTCGATCTTGGCCTCGAGGTCGATCGTCACGACGTCGCCCTCGGCGGCGGCGCGCTCGACCGGGTTGGTGGAGGCGAAGCGCTCGCGCAGCTGCTCCACCGACTTGTCGACGTCCTCGTCGGTGACCTCGACGGCGTCGACGGTGACCTCGATACCGGAGTAGTCCGGGATCTCGATGGCCGGGCGGATGTCGACCTCGGCGGTGAAGGCGAGCAGTTCGCCGTCCTTCAGCTCGGTGATGTCGACCTCGGGCTGACCGAGCGGGTTGACCTCGGCCTCGTTGACCGCCTCGGTGTAGAACTTCGGAAGGGCGTCGTTGACGGCCTCCTCCAGCACCGCACCACGGCCGAACCGCTGGTCGATCACTCGGGCCGGGATCTTGCCCTTGCGGAAGCCCTTGACCGTGACCTGCTGGTTGATCTTCTTGTACGCCGCGTCGAGGCTGTCCTTGAGCTCCTCGAAGGGCACCTCGACAGTGAGCCGAACCCGGGTCGGGTTCAGGGTCTCCACGGCGCTCTTCACGGTTCGGTCTCCTTGGTGGCTGATTCTGGGGTTCTGCTGCATCCGCCGCATATGAGGCGGCTCAGCGGATCGGCCCGGCTCTTCGTGAGAATCTTCAGACACACGGGCACGCAGCTTGCATAGTAGCCGCAAGCAGGATGACGCCCACAACGTGATCTTGAAGAGCGATCGTCATGATGGTCGGGGTGGCCGGATTCGAACCGACGACCTTCCGCTCCCAAAGCGGACGCGCTACCAAGCTGCGCCACACCCCGTCGGTGCGACACGTAGGGTACATGCCCGCAGCCAGTGCGGTTGCCGCATTCCGGCAGGACGCTCCCCCCAGGGATCGCGGAACGCTCCCGGAGGGAGGGTGGCGCGGAATGGGGTGTGCGGCGGCGGCCCCGGACCCGCTACGATGCTCTTCGTACCGCGGCCCTCGTGACCTGCGGTGCGATGTCTGCGGGCGTAGCTCAATGGTAGAGCACTAGTCTTCCAAACTAGCTACGCGGGTTCGATTCCCGTCGCCCGCTCCGAACGACTCAGGGCCAGGTCGAGGATGATTCCTCCGACCTGGCCCTGATCGCTTCCGAGGACTGTGTTCCGTCCTTCATGTCCCCCGCGTTCCCCTTCCGTACGGGCGCCGGAGACCACGTACGTGCGCCAGACAGGCGAATGTGCCATCCAGTTGGCGGGGGCCGGTACCGGACCGGTTGCCGCGCTCCGCATTTCGCTGATTACTGACGGTGTCAGCATGAACGGGTTGCACCGCCCTGGCCCCGCCGTCGCTCGACAACGTGAGGATTAGGCAGTTCAGGGCGGGAGCGCTCGACGCCCCTGGAGAGACTATGAGCTATCAGCAGGACCTAACCATCTGCCGCGAGCTCGGCGAACGCCACGGCGAAGGCCGGGCGCTGAACAGTCTCGGACTTGCGCTGCAGCAGGTCCGGCAGTTCGACGAGGCCATAGCGGCCCACCAGCAGGACCTCGCCATCTGCCGCGAGCTCGGCGAACGCCACGGCGAAGGCCAGGCCCTGAACAACCTCGGCAGCGCCCTGCAGCAGGTGCGGCGGTTCGACGAGGCCATCGACGCCCACCAACATGCCGCCGCCCGTTTCACCGAACTCGGCGACACCCACCGAGAGGGCCAGGCCCTCAACAACCTCGGCAGCGCCCTGCAGCAGGTAAGGCGGTTCGACGACGCCATCGAGGCCCACCAGCAGGCCGCCGCCCGTTTCACCGAACTCGGCGACCATCACCGGGAAGGCCAGGCCCTCAACAACCTCGGCAGCGCCCTGCAGCAGGTACGGCGGTTCCACGACGCCATCGAGGCCCACCAGCAGGCCGCCGCCCGCTTCACCGAACTCGGCGACCAGGACGGCGAAGGCCAGGCGCTGAACAACCTCGGCACCGCGCTGCAGCACATGCGGCGGTTCTCCGAGGCCATCGACGCCCACCAACTCGCCGCCGCCCGTTTCACCGAACTCGGCGACACCCACCGAGAGGGCCAGGCCCTCAACAACCTCGGCACCGCGCTGCAGCAGGTACGGCGGTTCCACGAGGCCATCGAGGCCCACCAGCAGGCCGCCGCCCGTTTCAGCGAACTCGGCGACCACGACGGCGAGGGCCAGGCCCTGAACAACCTGGGCAGCGCCCTGCAGCAGGTGCGGCGGTTCGACGAGGCCGTCGACGCCCACCAGCATGCCGCCGCCCGCTTCACCGAACTCGGCGATCACCACGACGGCGGAGGCCAGGCCCTGAGCGACCTCGAAGTCGCCGAGCAGCAGCGAGGTCTGTGGCGGGTGCTCACGGGCCGAGGCCGTGGCGACCGGGAACGGCCGTCTGCCGCAGATGCCCCCCTGGCCGCGGAACTCGCCCCAACCCCGTACGTCCCTGCGCTCCCAGCCGCGGCGACGGTGCCGTCGGCGTACATGGAAATCGACGATTGACAGCAACAGCGGACAACCCGCGGGATGTTCAGACGCCTCACAGGCCCGGCTCGGCAGTTGATCGCCCGAGGCGGGCCTGAGGCTTTTCCGCAGGTCAGAAGTTGATCTGGTTGATCGTGTCGGCTATCGAGTTGAGAAATCTGTTGATCGACGGCGCCATGCCCGTCGAGGCGAGGAAGAAGCCGAACAGCACCGCGACGATCGCGGGTCCGGCCTTTATGGAGCCGCCGCGGATCAGCACCACGAGGATGATCGCCAACAGCAGCACCACAGACAGTGAAATGGCCACAACTGATCACACCCTCGGTCGGTCCGCCTTGCCGCCCGGGGGTATACGGCCCAGTACGCCCCCGCCTTGACCATCGTGCCACCAACACGCCCATGCATGCCTGCACCTGACGAATCATCGACGACGGTTTCGCGCCACCCCGGGGCCCGTGTGCGCCGGTCGGCGAGGGGACCGATCGGCCGCCGGGGTGAATTACGGGCAGGAATTCAACCTGATCGTTTCCATGTACGCACACATCGGTCACGAGAAATTCGAAGGCGAGCGGTGAGGAAATTCACGCGGTCACAAGCTCGTGGCGGTATGCACCATTTAAGGGGGATTAATTAGGGCATAGCGGGCGGTTGGGGGCAGTTTCGGATTCGAATGGGAGACATGCGGAGAGGGTTTTACGAAATCGAATCGGCGAGGCTATGGTGCCTCGAATGTTTCACGCTCCGCATGGATATCGCAGGGGCCCGCTCCCCCAGGCCCGGGAGTCGGAGCCCGTCCCTACCACCCCGAAGGCGGCCGGATCGGCCACCCTCGCCACCGCCGAGAAACCCGTACCGAAGCCCGCCGAGAAGTCCACCAGGCGAGACGCCTACTTCGACAACGTGAAGTATCTCGCCATCGTGCTGGTGGCGGTCGCGCACGCGTGGGAGCCGGTGATGGAGGGCAGTCGCGCCTCCCGGGCGCTCTACATGCTCGTCTACACCTTCCACATGCCGGCCTTCATCCTCGTCTCCGGCTACTTCTCCCGGAGTTACACCGGCCGGCCCGACCAGCTCAGACGGCTTTTGACCGGGGTAGCCCTGCCGTACGTCGTCTTCGAGGTGGTGTACTCCCTCTTCAGACGGTATGCGCAGCACGCCCCCGAGCAGCCGATCAGTCTGCTCGACCCCTTCTATCTGACCTGGTTCCTGGTCGCGCTGTTCATCTGGCGCCTGACGACGCCGCTGTGGCGGCTGATCCGGTGGCCGCTGCCGGTGGCGCTCACGCTGGCCTCGCTCGCCGCGCTGACGCCGAACATCGGGGCCGACCTGAATCTGCAGCGAGTGCTGCAGTTCCTGCCGTTCTTCGTGCTGGGGCTGTGTCTGAAGCCCGAGCACTTCCAGCTGGTGCGCCGCCGTGAGGTACGGCTGCTGTCCCTGCCGCTCTTCGCCGGCGCGGGGCTGTTCGCGTACTGGGCCGCTCCCCGGATGAATCTGGGCTGGATGTACCGCTCCAGCAGCGCGCAGGAACTGGGGGTGCCCTGGTGGTCGGGGATCGTGATGACGCTGGCGTTCTTCGGGTGCGCGGTGCTGCTCTCGGCCGGGTTCCTGGCGTGGGTGCCGCGGCGCAGGACCTGGTTCACGGTGCTGGGCGCGGGCACGATCTGCGGCTATCTGCTGCACGGTCTGCTGATCAAGGCCGCGGACTACGGGCATGTCTTCGAGAACAACGCCTGGCTGAGCACCCCGGGCGGCGAGATCGTGGTGACGCTGGTCGCGGCGGCCGCGGTGACGCTGCTGTGCACGCCGCCGGTGCGGCGGGCGATGCGGTGCGTGACGGAGCCGGAGATGGCGTGGGCGTTCCGGCGGGACGCGACGGAGCTCGCGCCGCGGGGCTGACGCGGCCGGGCCGTCTCGGGCGGCCGGCTCAGGGCTGCGCGTTGGGCGCCGACAGGCCCAGCAGGTCGCGCACCCTCGCGTACTTCGCCGTCAGCCGGAGCCGCGTCGCCTCGTCCAGTACGGCGAGCCGCGCCGGGTCGGCGTTGTGGTCGAGGTCGGCCTCCTTGACGAGGCGGGCACCGGGCGTGGCCAGGATGCGCCCGGTGTACTCCTCCAGTTCCTCGCCCTCGCGCTTGGTCAGGGCGAGAACCATGTCCTTGACCGGCTGCGGCAGCGCGGCCGCGTCCAGCCAGTCCTTGGACAGCGCGTCGTCCTCCACGGAGTCGTGCAGCCACCCTGCGGCGATCTGCTCGTCGCTGCCGCCGCGGGCGCGTACGCCCTCGGCGACGGCGGCGAGATGTTCCGCGTACGGGCGTCCCGCCTTGTCTCGCTGACCGGCGTGGGCCGCACGGGCGATCGCCTCGACCTGGGCGAGGGTCAGTTGTGGCATGGCCCGACTGTACGGCCCAGGGGTCCGGCCCAGGGCTGCCGGGGACCGTACCGAGAGGTCATGCCTCCCGGCAGAGCAGCAGCAGCGCCCGGTCGTCGTTGACGTCCTTCGCGACCGCCTCGATCAGATGCCAGGCCGCGCCCTCGAAACCCGCCGCCACATAACGGTCGGCCTCGCCGGTCAGGCGGTCTATGCCCTCGCTTATGTCCCGGCCCGACGCCTCCACCAGACCGTCGGTGAAGATCATCAGTACGTCGCCGGGGCGCAGGTTGCCCTTGACCGGATCGAACTGCGCGCCGTCATAGACGCCGAGCAGCGGACCCTCGGCGTCCATCTCCTCCCAGCGGCCGCTGCCCGCGTGCAGCTGGAGCGCGGGCAGATGGCCGGCCGACAGCAGCTCATAGTCGCCGGAGTCCAGGTCCAGGACGAGATGTATGGAGGTGGCGAAGCCCTCGTCCCAGTCCTGGCGGAGCAGATAGCCGTTCGCCGCGGGCAGGAAGCCGTGCGGCGGCAGGGAACCGAGCAGACCGCCGAAGGCGCCGGACAGCAGGAGCGCACGGGAGCCCGCGTCCATGCCCTTGCCGGACACATCGGTGAGGACGACCTCCAGGGTGCGGCCGCCGTTCGTACGGGCCGCGACCACGAAGTCGCCGGAGAAGGACTGGCCGCCCGCCGGGCGCAGGGACATCTCACGGTGCCAGCCCTTCGGCAGCCGGGGCAGGGCGCTCTGCACCCGGATGCGTTCGCGCAGGTCGAAAAGCATCGTTCCGCCGCGCCGCCAGGGCACCCCGACCCGCGCTCGGAACTGGGCGATGAGCAGGCCGAAGAGACCGCAGGCCGCGACCGTGAGGACGATGCCGGGGGTGACTCTGGCCGGGCCCTGCGTGTACGGGCCGAGCACGACCGACTCGACGATCAGGGCGCCTGCCGCCGCCGCGTACAGACCCAGCAGACTCGCCGGGCGCAGCAGCAGACCGCCGGCCACGATGGGCAGGACCAGCGCCGCCGGGGAGACCCAGACGGGCATCACGATCGTGCCCCAGGTGAAGGCCGGAACGGTCAGCAGCAGACCGGCCAGCGCGATCCAGTCGGAGCCGTCGCCGCGGAAGTAGTCCACCCCGGATTTGCGCAGGGCGATGCGCGCCCGGTGCACCGCCTTCCGCAACCGGGCCGTGTACGAGTCTGCTGCAGAGCCGCGGGCCATTGCCGTGGACCTTATCCATCCGCTCGCCTTCCGTGCAGGGGGACCCCGGTGACAATGCGTTCGATATCGGTTCGCCCCGATGCCGCGACCCTGGTAGGCATGGCATATGACAATCGAGTTGCGAGCGCTGCGTCCGTCCGAATGGAGCGGCTGGTACGGGAAGTTGGAGCTCGCCTTCGGTGGTGTGCCGGGGACCCCCCAGGAGCGCGAGCTGTATGAATCGCTCACCGAGACCGAGCGCTCCATCGGCGCCTGGGAGGGGGACGAATGCATCGGGACGGCCGGGGCGTTCTCGTTCGGGGTCTCGGTCCCGGGCGGCGCGATGGTGCCCGCAGCGGGGGTCACGATGGTCAGCGTCGCCGCGACGCACCGGCGGCGCGGGGTTCTCACCTCAATGATGCGGCGCCAACTGGACGATGTGCGTAGCTGGGGCGAGCCGCTCGCCGTGCTGACGGCTTCCGAGCCGGAGATCTACGGTCGGTTCGGCTACGGAATCGCGACGCAGATGCTGTCCGCGACGATCGACACCGTCCGGGCACGGATCGACCTCCCGGAGGGCGCGGACGCCGTCCGGCTGCGATTCGCGGACGTCCAGGCGGTGGCGCGGGAGTGCGAGGCGGTGTACGTACACAGCATCGGCTCACGGCCGGGCATGCTCGCCCGAAAGCCGGGCTGGGAGCGGCTGCCGCTGCTCGACCCTCCCCCTGCCTCCGGCGGGGGGACCCCCAGCGATCGGGACGGCAAGTCGCCGATGCAGTGCGTGGTCGCCGAGCGGGAGGGCGAAATCGTCGGCTTCGTGCGCTTCCACAACAAGCCGGAGTGGGGGCCGCGGGGCCCGAAGGGCACCATCACACTGCGGCACATCGAGGCGCTCGACCCCGTGACGTACGCCGTGCTGTGGCGCTTCCTCTTCGACATCGACCTGACGGTGCAGGTGGTGGTCCGCAACCGGCCCGTGGACGATCCGCTGCTGCTGCTCGTCAATGACGTGCGGCAGTGCGAGGTACGGGTGCGGGACGGCCTCTTCGTACGGCTGGTGGAGCTCGGGAGCGCGCTGGAGGCGCGTACGTACCAGACACCGGTGGATGTCGTCTTCGAGGTCACGGACGACTTCTGCCCGTGGAACGCCGGGCGCTGGCGGCTGACCGGCGACCACAAGGGCGCGTCCTGCAAGCGGACTGACGGCGATGCCGATCTGGCGCTGTCCGTACGGGAGTTGGGTGCGGCGTATCTGGGCGGGGTGCCGCTGACCGCACTGGCGGGAGCGGGGCGGGTGCGGGAGCTGCGGCAGGGGGCGCTGGCCGAGGCGTCGGTCGCCTTCGGCACGGACCTGGCGCCCTGGTTGCCGCACGGCTTCTAGCCTCGCCCCTTGAGTGGGGCCGGGTCGGGGTGTGGCTACCGGCGCTGGCAGGCGGGGCACCAGAAGAGATTGCGTGCGGCGAGACCGGCGGTGCGGATCTCGCCGCCGCAGACATGGCAGGGCAGGTTTGCCCGGCGGTAGACGTAGACCTCGCCGCCGTGGTCGTCGACGCGCGGCGGGCGGCCCATCGCCTCGGGAGTGTGCTCGGGGCGGACGGTGTCGATGCGGTTGTTCCGTACGCCCTCGCGCATCAGCTCCACGAGGTCCGTCCAGATCGCGGTCCACTCGTCGTGGGTGAGGTCCTTGCCCGCGCGGTAGGGGTCGATGCCGTGCCGGAACAGGACCTCGGCACGGTAGACATTGCCGACACCCGCGATGATCTTCTGGTCCATGAGCAGCGCGGCAACGGTGGTGCGGGATCGGGAGATACGTGCCCAGGCCCGGTGGGGGTCGTCGGCGAGCCGCAGCGGGTCGGGGCCGAGCCGGTCGTGTATCGCCTGCTTCTCGGGGTCGGTGATCAGTGAACAGGTGGTGGGGCCGCGCAGATCGACGTACGACTGCGGGTTCGCGAGCCGCAGCCGGACGGTGTCGGTCGGCGGGGCCGCGGGGGCGTCGCCGAGGTTCACCTTGCCGAAGAGGCCGAGGTGGATATGGACCCAGCCGAGCGGGCCGAAGCCGAGGAAGAGGTGCTTGCCGTGCGCCTCGGCGGCCTGAAGGACCTGGCGGTCGAGGAGGGCGGCAGCGTCCGAAAACTTGCCCTGCGGGCTGCTCACCCGGACCCGCCGGTCCAGAAAGCGCTCGCGGTGATCCTCGGCGAGGCGGTGAATCGTGTGCCCTTCGGGCAAGGTGCGCTCCTCAGTGGGGGCCTCGAGCGCCGGGCGGTCGGCCCGCCCGGCGCTCGAGGACAAAGCACAGCCGGCCCGCGCGTCCGGGTGAGGTCAGGACACAGCCGGGCCCCGTCCGGCGCTTGAGCACGGGGGCCGGCGCGAGGCCCCGGGTCAGCCCTGCGGGTGGTGCGCCGGGATCGGAGGGAGCTCGCCGGTGGTCTCGTACGCGGAGAGCATCTCGATCCGGCGGGTGTGACGCTCCTCACCCGAGTACGGGGTGTTGAGGAAGATCTCGACGAACTTGGTCGACTCCTCCAGCGTGTGCATCCGGCCGCCGATGGCCACGACGTTCGCGTTGTTGTGCTCACGGCCGAGAGCGGCGGTCTGCTCACTCCAGGCGAGGGCGGCGCGCACCCCCTTGACCTTGTTCGCGGCGATCTGCTCGCCGTTGCCGGAGCCGCCGATCACGATGCCGAGACTGTCCGGGTCCGCGGCCGTCTTCTCGGCCGCACGCAGGCAGAACGGGGGGTAGTCGTCCTGGGCGTCATAGATGTGGGGACCGCAGTCGACGGGCTCGTGGCCGTGGGCCGTGAGCCACTCGACGAGGTGGTTCTTGAGTTCGAAGCCGGCATGGTCGGAACCGATGTACACGCGCATGTTCCGAGTGTGGCACGCGGGTAGCTGGGTAGCGGTGACCGGGGTCAGGACCTGTCGGGGTCGCCGGCCTCCGCTTACCACCGGGATCTAACGATCCGAAAACGGGACTTCACACATCTGGAGTCGCGGGTTTGAATGCGGGGGCTCGTGACCCGAGTGCTCTCAAACCTAAGGATTCGTCCATGACCCCGCAGCAGACCCTCACGAAGGAAGGCGAGCAGGCCGGTACAACCGGTAAGCCGCAGGCCTCCGACGGTCTCCAGGCCGGACTCAAGAACCGGCATCTGTCCATGATCGCCATCGGCGGTGTGATCGGCGCCGGACTGTTCGTCGGCTCCGGTTCCGGTATCGCCGCCGCGGGCCCGGCCATCCTTCTGTCGTACGCACTCGTGGGCGCTCTCGTCGTGTTCGTGATGCGGATGCTCGGCGAGATGGCCGCCGCCAACCCGACCTCCGGCTCCTTCTCCGCCTACGCGGACCGGGCACTCGGCCGCTGGGCCGGGTTCTCGATCGGCTGGCTGTACTGGTTCTTCTGGGTCGTGGTGCTGGCGGTCGAGGCGACGGCCGGCGCGAAGATCCTGGAGAGCTGGATGCCGGCCGTCCCACAGTGGGCCTGGGCGCTGATCGTGATGGTCGTGCTGACGGCGACGAACCTCGCCTCGGTGTCGTCGTACGGCGAGTTCGAGTTCTGGTTCGCGGGCATCAAGGTCGTCGCCATCGCCGCCTTTGTGGTGATCGGTCTGCTGGCCGTCTTCGGCGTGCTGCCGGGCTCCGACAACCCGGGCGCGGGCTTTGCACATCTGACGGACGCCGGCGGATTCATGCCGCACGGTGCGGGCGCGATTCTCACCGGTGTGCTGATGGTCGTCTTCTCCTTCATGGGCAGCGAGATCGTGACGCTCGCGGCCGGTGAGTCGGAAGACCCGCAGCGGGCCGTCACCAAGGCCACGAACAGCGTGATCTGGCGGATCGGCGTCTTCTACCTGGGCTCCATTTTTGTGGTGCTGACGCTGCTGCCGTGGAACGACAAGTCGATCGTCGACAAGGGCTCGTACGTGGCCGCGCTCGACTCGATCGGCATCGCGCACGCCGGGCAGATCATGAACGTGATCGTGCTGACCGCTGTTCTGTCCTGCCTCAACTCGGGCCTTTACACCGCGTCCCGGATGGCGTTCTCACTGGGGCGGCGCGGCGATGCGCCGAAGGCGTTCGCCCGTACCAACGCGCGGGGCGTGCCGCAGGTGGCCATCCTCGGCTCGGTGGTCTTCGGCTTCCTCGCCGTCTTCTTCAACTACAAGTGGCCGGACACCGTCTTCGCGTTCCTGCTGAACGCGTCCGGCGCGGTCGCCCTGTTCGTGTGGCTGGTCATCTGTGTCACCCAGCTGAGGATGCGGGGAATCATCCTGCGTGAGTCGCCCGACAGGCTCGTCGTGCGGATGTGGCTCTTCCCCTATCTGACGTGGCTGACCATCGCGATGATCCTCTTCGTGCTGGGCTACATGGTCTACGACGGCGGCGATGCGCGGGAGCAGGTGCTGCTGTCACTGCTGGTGGCGGCCGTGGTCATCGCGATCGCGGTGGGCCGTGACTGGTTCGGCCGCGGGGCCGCGGACATCGAGCTGGATCAGAGCGGTGTGAAGGACTCGGTCACCCCGTCGTAGGTGGTCAGCGCGGCGGGCCGGGTGGCGGCGGCGTACCAGATGTTGAGCTGGTACGACTTGCCGCCGGCGGTGAAGCCGAGCTGGCGGGCGCGCCACGGTGCGCCGCCCTGGGTGAAGACGTACTCCCAGATGATCGCGGGGTTGCCGCGGAAGGCGGTGCGTTCCAGGCGGAGCTTGCGGTAGCCGGGGGCGTCGTGGCTGTCGCGTTCGAACTGCTGCCATTGGGTGAGGAGATCGCCGCCTCGTGCGAGAGCGTACGAGGCGGCGATCTCCTGTTTCCCGTCGGGCGAGTGGTAGTGGACGTTGGAGGGGCTTTTCGCGCTGCGGGTCCAGGCCTTGGGGGGCGCCCAGGCGAAGCCGGTCTCGCTGCGGGTGCCGGGGGGCGGGGTGGTGGGGGGCGGGGTGGTGGGGGGCGCTTGGGAGGTGCCGGCCACGGTGGGGGGCGGCGAGTCGGCTTCGAGGCTGGTGTCGGGGTGCCGGGCCTGGTCGTTGTCCCGGTTCTGGGAGGTGAGGACGAGGACGACGGTGACGGTGACTGCGGCGAGGGCGGCGGTGGCGGTTGCGATGAGGGTGCGGGTGCGGGGGTGGCCGGTGGGCTCCTGGGCTGCGCTGCCCTGAGGGGGCGCGGGCACGCCGGGCGTACGTGCGGCGGCGCGCTCTGTCCCGCCCTCCGCGGGCCCAGGTTCGGGCGCACGTGCGGGCTCCGCGGGCGCGGGTGCCGACGGGCCAGGCGCCGGCCCAAGCGGGGGCGAACCCGGCGTCGGCCCAAGCGGGGGCGAAGGCGGTGCGGGCCCCAAGGACGGTGAAGGCGGCGAAGGCGGTAGGGGGGACGGGACCGGCAGCGTGGGGACGTACACCGCGGCCGCCCTCGTCAGCATCGTCTCCAGCGCGTCCAGCGTCGGGCGCGCCTCCGGGTCCTTCACCAGCAGCGACGCCAGCACCGGGGACAACGGGCCCGCGCCCGGCGGGAGTTCGGGCTCCTCGTACAGCACCGCATGGAGCGTCGCCAGCGTCGTCGGGCGGGCGAAGGGGGAGTGGCCCGCCACCGCCGCGCACAGGGTGGCGCCCAGCGACCACAGGTCCGACGCCGGACCCTGCGGGCGGCCGCCCACCCGTTCCGGGGCCATGTAGTCCGGGGAGCCGACCAGCATCCCCACCACCGTCAGAGCCGTCGCGTCCTGGATGGCGGCGATGCCGAAGTCCGTCAGGACCACCCGGCCGGTCCGGCCCAGCAGCACGTTGCCGGGCTTGATGTCGCGGTGCAGCACTCCCACCGCGTGAACCTCGCGCAGCGCCGCCACCAGGCCGAGGCCGATGCGCGCGGCCTCGCGCGCGGACACCGGGCCGTCCTCCACCAGGAGACCTTCCAGGGAGCGGGATTCGACGAGCTCCATCACGATCCACAGCCGGTCGCTCTCCTCGACCACGTCGTAGACCCTCACCACATTGGGGTGGTCGATACGCGCGGTCGCACGCGCCTCGCGCAGGGTGCGTTCGCGGCGGACACGGGTGGCCTCCGCGTCCGCCTCGTCCATCCGCATCTCTTTGACCGCGACCGGCCGGTCAAGCATGACGTCGGCCGCACGCCACACCCGCCCCATTCCCCCCTGCCCAATGCTTTCGTCCAGCCGGTAACGCCCCACCACCAATAGCCCTGGAATACCCGGCATTCCCTTCCTCCCCGTCGTACCCCTCTGTGACCAGGACAGAAGCATGAACTTTCCCCAATGACAGCATAGTTCGCCGCAATCTTGTGGAACCCTTCTCGTACGCACTGCCCGATGTGCATCAAGGGGGCTGGGAAATGCAGGGACGGAAAAGGCAAGGAAATTACTCGGGGGTATTCATCACGGCCATTGCGGCGGCCGTACTGGCTCTTCCGGTCAGCGCGCATGCCGCCGACGACCCCGCGCCCGGGAGCAGCAAGGGGGGCTCCCCCGGGCCCGCCGCACCCGCGGACGTGAAGATCACCACGGAGCTGCCGGGGAAGATCACCGTCGAGAACAAGAGCGAACAGACCTCCGTGACAGCGAAGGTCAAGAACAGCGGGAGCAAGGACAGCGGGCCCATCACCCTCGCCGTCGTCGGGTTCGACGGCATGCGCATCACCGGCGTCGAGGGCTGTGTGCCCATCCCCGAGGCGCGCCTGCCCAAGGGTTCCAACAGCGGCTTCGCCTGCGCCATCGACAACCTCGCGGCCGGCAAGGACCGTTCGTACCAGGTCGCCGCGACCTTCGATCTGCAGAAGACCGGCAAGATCTGCCTCCCGGTCACCGTCGGCACCGGTGACAAGCTGATCTGGCAGCAAGGGCCCGTCCCCTTCGGCACATCGCAGCCGACACCCAACGCCCCCGACACTCCCCTGCTGCTCGGCACCGAGAACGTGCCCTTCGGGCCGGAGAAGCCGCCGGCCGCCGAGCTGCCGCGCACCGGCACCCCGGACGGCACGCTGCCGCTCGGCCTGGCCGCACTCGCGCTCCTCGCGACCGGCGGCACGGGGATCTGGTGGACGACCCGGAGCGAACGGTAAGCAGGTGGGGCCCGCGGCCGTCGTCGGTCGCGGGCCTCCGCAAAAGCTGACGGCGGGTGTCAGGTTGAGACCTGGGCACGGCCCGGCGGCTGCTGGAGCTGACGGGGCCGAAGTCGCCGGTGTGGTGCGTGACGCAGATCAACCATCTGGGCGGCGCACTGGCCAAGGAGCAGCCGAACGCGGTGCCGTACCGCGATGCCCGTTTCCTGGTGCGGATGCTGTCGGGGCTGATGCCCGGCACCGCAGTGGACGACGTTCGTGCGATGCATGCCGAGGTCTACGCGGCGCTCGCGCCGCTCACGCTGGGCCGTTCGCTCAACTTCGCCTTCGGCGCCGGTGATCGTACGGAAGGGCTGTTCGACGCCGAAACGCAAAAGAGGCTCGCGCGGGTCAAGTTGCATTACGCCCCGACGAACCTCTTCAGGCGCCCAGTCTTCTAGAACGGGCTGTCCAGTTCTCGATGGACTGTCCAGCAAGGGCTGTCGGCGTTGTCAGCCCCGCCTGCCGATGAGCTTCCAGGCCGCGGGCAGCGCGCCCATCGCCAGCGCGGCCTTCAGGGCGTCGCCGATCAGGAAGGGAGTGAGACCCGCGGCGACGGCCTGGGAGAGCGTCATGCCGGTGGCGAGCGCGAGATAGGGGACGCCGACCGCGTAGATGATCACGGAGCCGGCCGCCATCGCGCCCGCGGTGCGCACTGCGGAGCGGTCGGCGCCGCCGCGCGCGAGGGCGCCGACGACCGTGGCGGCGAGCATCATGCCGAGGATGTAGCCGAAGGACGGCATCCCAAAGCCGGACGTGGCCTGCGCGAACCACGGCACGCCCGCCATCCCCGCCACCGCGTAGAGCGCGAGGGCGAGGAAACCGCGGCGGGCACCGAGCGCGGTGCCGACGAGGAGAGCCGCGAAGGTCTGACCGGAGACGGGGACCGGGGAGCCGGGGACCGGGACCGCGATCTGGGCCGCGATGCCGGTGAGCGCTGCGCCGCCGACGACGAGCGCGATGTCCTTCGTACGCGATGCGGGCAGCAGGTCGGCGAGGACCGCTCCAGGACGGGAGATGACGGAAGCAGCACTCATCGGGGCTCCGCGGAGGTGAGGGCAGGCAGGGACACGGTGACGCTATCCCGCGGAGAAGCACTCGATCACCGTCAGCCGCCGACAAAGGCTAAGTGATCGGCTTGATGGGGATTGCACAAAGGCCGCCCGTGATACGCGAGTTGGCGTGATGCTCATCACTGAGGTCGGAGCGGAGTGGGTCCGTTGTGCACGGAGGGCGGGCCCCCGGGAGACTGTGGGGTCCCACCAATGCGGCTGCCGCGGCGCTCCCGAGCACGGTGGTACGCGAGGGGCGGGTGGGACGTGAATAAGTGATCACCTTGTGTGAGCATCGTGCCCGTATAGCGGACATACGTTCCTCGTGAGCGGGCCGTTGCCCAGACTGGTCCCCTCCCCCTCAGCTACTGAACAGGGCATGCCCATGTCTCGGACTTCCGCGCCCGCGCCCGTCGACCAGCAGGCCGACGCATCGCTCTCGCACGGACTCAAACAACGCCATCTCTCGATGATCGCCCTCGGCGGCGTCATCGGCGCCGGACTCTTCGTCGGATCCGGCGCGGGCATCGCCGCGGCCGGCCCGTCCATCGTCATCGCCTATGCGATCTCGGGCCTGCTCGTCATGCTCGTGATGCGCATGCTCGGCGAGATGTCGGCGGCGAACCCGGCATCCGGCTCCTTCTCCGTGCACGCCGAGCGGGCGATCGGCCCCTGGGCGGGCTTCACGGCGGGCTGGTCGTTCTGGTTTCTGCTCTGTGTGGCCGTCGGCCTCGAAGGCATCGGGGCCGCGAAGATCGTGACGGGCTGGCTGCCCGGCACCCCCGAATGGGCGTGGGTCGCCCTCTTCATGCTGGTGTTCTGCGGCACCAACCTGGCCGCGGTGAAGAACTTCGGCGAGTTCGAGTTCTGGTTCGCGGCGCTCAAGGTCGGCGCGATCACGCTCTTCCTGGCCATCGGCGTGCTGGCGACCCTCGGCGTCCTGCCCGGCACCGACGCACCTGGCACCACCAACCTCACGGGCGACGGCGGCTTCATGCCGAACGGCTCCGAGGGCCTCGTCGTCGGTCTGCTCGCCTCCGTCTTCGCCTACGGCGGCCTGGAGACGGTCACCATCGCGGCGGCCGAGTCCGAACACCCCGTGCAGGGCGTCGCCAAGGCCGTGCGTACGGCGATGTGGCGCATCGCGGTCTTCTACATCGGCTCGATGGCGGTCATCGTCACGCTGGTCCCGTGGGGCGACCCGAAGGTCGTCGAGAAGGGCCCGTACGTCGCGACCCTGGACCACCTGGGCATCCCCGGCGCCGGGCAGATCATGAACGTCGTCGTGCTGGTCGCCCTGCTCTCGGCGATGAACGCCAACGTCTACGGCGCCTCCCGCATGGCCTGTTCGCTGGTGGCCCGCGGCCAGGGCCCGAAGGCGCTGGGGCGGACCTTCAGCGGGGTGCCGCGGACAGCCGTGCTGGTCTCGTCCGTCTTCGGCTTCGCGTGTGTGCTGCTCAGCTACTGGCGGCCGAACGACGTCTTCATGTGGCTCCTCAACATGATCGGCGCGATCATCCTGGTCGTCTGGATCTTCATTGCCGTCTCGCAGCTGGTACTGCGCCGCCGCACGGAGCGCGAAGACCCGTCGAAGCTGGTCGTGAAGATGTGGCTGTACCCGGTGCTGACGTGGGTGGCGCTGGCGGGGATGGCAGCGGTGTTCGTGCTGATGGCGCGCGAGCCGGACACGCGTACGCAGCTGTACTACTCGGGTGGGCTGACGCTGGCGCTGGCGCTCGTCGGGTACGTGCGCCAGGTCGCTTCCCGCGCGGGCGCGACGACCGGTGCGGAGGCGGTCGGCTCGGAGACGAACGGCGGCTGACCTGGACCGCCCGGCGGCGGAAGCGACGCAGCACACAGGACCCCCGGGCCGCTACGGCCCGGGGGTCCTGCGCGTCCGGGGGTCCTGCGCGTCCGGGGGTCCTGCGCGTCCGGGAAGCCATCGACACTCCCGAGTCCTAGGACCAACGCCTGATCATCACCCGGCACTCCTGCTGCTAGCGTGCACTTGCATATGATGTGCAATAAGCAGTGCGAGGGACCGGAGAGACATGGCCATTTACACGCTTCCTGAACTTCCGTACGACTACGCGGCGCTCGAACCGGTCATCAATCCGCAGATCATCGAGCTGCACCACGACAAGCACCACGCGGCCTACGTCAAGGGCGCCAACGACACCCTTGAGCAGTTGGCGGAGGCCCGCGACAAGGAGCAGTGGGGAACGATCAACGGTCTGGAGAAGAACCTCGCGTTCCATCTCTCCGGCCACATCCTGCACTCGATCTACTGGCACAACATGACGGGCGACGGCGGCGGCGAGCCGCTGGAGAAGGACGGCGTGGGCGAACTCGCCGACGCGATCGCCGAGTCCTTCGGCTCCTTCGCCAAGTTCAAGTCCCAGCTGACCAAGGCGTCGGCGACCACGCAGGGCTCGGGCTGGGGCGTTCTCGCGTACGAGCCCGTCAGCCGCCGGCTGATCGTCGAGCAGGTCTACGACCACCAGGGCAACGTCGGCCAGGGCTCGGTGCCGATCCTCGTCTTCGACGCCTGGGAGCACGCCTTCTATCTCCAGTACAAGAACCAGAAGGTGGACTTCATCGAGGCGATGTGGCAGGTCGTCAACTGGCAGGACGTGGCGAAGCGCCATGCCGAGGCCAAGGAACGCACGCCGCTGATCGCGCCGTAGCCCACAGATCGTCCTGCTCGTGATCGTCTTCTCAGCCTTCACGTGCGGGCGGAGTAACGAAGGGCCCCCGCGAGGACGTGACTCGCGGGGGCCCTTCCCTGGGCAGGGCGCGCACGGACCGCGCGGCGCCGAGCCGTCAGTCGAAGCTCGGGCCGGCGGTGCGCGTCCGCTTGATCTCGTAGAAGCCGGGAATGGACGCCACCATCAGCGTGCCGTCCCAGAGCTTCGCCGCCTCTTCGCCCTTCGGGGCGGGCGTGACGACCGGGCCGAAGAAGGCGAGCTGCTTGCCGTCCGCGCCCGGGACCGCGATGACCGGGGTGCCGACCTCCTGGCCGACCTTGTCGATGCCCTCCTTGTGGGAAGCGCGCAGCTCGGTGTCGTACGCGTCCGAGTCGGCGTAGTCGAGCAGATCCGCGGGCAGGCCGGCCTCGTCCAGCGCACCCGCGATCGCCTCACGGGTCGCACCCTCGCCTCGGTTGTGGAAGCGGGTGCCGAGCGCGGTGTAGAGCTTGCCGAGTACCTCGTCGCCGTACTTCTGCTGTGCGGCGATGACGACCCGGACCGGGCCCCACGCCTCCTTCATGCCCTCGCGGTACTTCTCCGGGAGCGTGTCGAGCTTGGGTTCGTTCAGCACGGCGAGACTCATCACGTGCCAGCGGACCTCGACGTCGCGGACCTTCTCGACCTCGAGCATCCAGCGGGAGGTCATCCAGGCCCACGGGCACAGGGGGTCGAACCAGAAGTCGACCGGTGTCTTGCCGTTCTCGGACATGCTTCTCCTCATCAGGGACGTCGTGCTCCTCGAACGGGCAAACGCCACCTGCCGCCGGTCGATTCCCGGATACCGCGTGCCAGGAGCACATGGGAGGATCGGTCCTGTTCGAACGCGACACGAAGGAGTGCCCGTGCCCGGTGAGAATCTGTCCCGCGACGAGGCCCGCAGGCGGGCCGAGCTGCTGTCCGTCGACGGGTACGAGGTGGCCCTCGACCTGCGTTCCGCGGTCGGCGATGCGCCGGGGGGCTCCGGGCCGCGCACCTTCCGGTCGGTGACGACGATCCGCTTCCGCTGCTCGCAGCCGGGCGCCTCGACCTTCGCGGACCTGATCGCGCCCGCGGTCACCGAGGTGACGCTGAACGACGAGAAGCTGGATCCGGCCGCGGTCTTCGACGGCTCGCGGATCGCGCTGAGCAATCTCTCCGCGGAGAACGTGCTGGTGGTGGATGCGCAGTGCGCGTACAGCCGTACGGGTGAGGGGCTGCACCGGTTCGTCGACCCGGAGGACGGCGAGGTCTATCTCTACACGCAGTACGAGCCGGCCGACGCCCGCCGGGTCTTCGCCAACTTCGAACAGCCGGATCTGAAGGCGCCGTTCCGCTTCGAGGTGACCGCGCCGGAAGAGTGGACCGTCTGGGGCAACGGGGAAGGCACGCTCGGCGGGGACGGGGTGTGGCGGTTCGCCGGGACGAAGCCGATCTCGACGTACATCACGGCGGTCGTGGCCGGCCCGTACCACTACGAGACCGATGTCTACACGCGGACGTTCGAGGACGGCACGACGCTGGAGATCCCGCTGGGAGCGCTCTGCCGCAAGGGGCTGGCCAGGCACTTCGACGCCGACGACATCTTCCTGGTGACGAAGCAGGGTCTGGACTTCTTCCACGACCACTTCGACTACCCGTACCCCTTCGGGAAGTACGACCAGGCCTTCGTGCCCGAATACAACATCGGGGCGATGGAGAACCCGGGGTGTGTGACCTTCCGCGAGGAGTTCATCTTCCGCGGGAAGGTGACGCAGGCGTCGTACGAGCGCCGGGCGAACGTCATCCTGCACGAGATGGCGCACATGTGGTTCGGCGATCTGGTCACCATGGTGTGGTGGGACGACCTGTGGCTGAAGGAGTCCTTCGCGGACTTCATGGGCTCCTTCTCGATGGTGGGCGCGACCCGGTTCAGCAACGGCTGGATCACCTTCGCCAACAACCGCAAGTCGTGGGCGTACCGGGCGGACCAGCTGCCGTCGACGCATCCGGTCACGGCAGACATCCGTGACCTGGAGGGCGCGAAGCTCAACTTCGACGGGATCACGTACGCGAAGGGCGCGTCAGTACTGAAGCAGCTGGTGGCGTACGTCGGGCAGGACGCGTTCCTGGAGGGCGCGCGGCGCTACTTCAAGCGCCACGCCTACGGCAACACGCGCCTGGGCGACCTGCTCCTGGTCCTGGAAGAGGTCTCCGGCCGTGACATGGCGTCCTGGTCGCGGTCCTGGCTGGAGACGGCGGGCGTCAACTCCCTCACTCCCGTGGCGACGTACGACGCGGGCGATCGGATCACCGAGCTCGCGGTGGGGCAGGACGGCGACGAACTGCGGCCGCACCGGGTGGCGGTCGGGCTGTACCGGAACGAGGGGACGGACCTGGTGCGTTACGCCAGGGCCGAGGTGGATGTCACCGGTCCGCGGACGGTCGTCGAGGCGCTTGCGGGCGCCGAACGGCCCGACCTGATCCTGGTCAACGACGACGATCTGACGTACTGCAAGATCCGCTTCGACGAGGGCTCGCTGGCGACGCTGCGGGCGCGTCTGGGCGCCATCACGGATCCCCTGGCCCGGGCGCTGTGCTGGTCGGCGCTGTGGAATCTGACCCGGGACGCGCTGATGCCGGCGCGGGACTTCATCGACCTGGTGCTGAGGTTCGCGGGGCGCGAGTCGGACATCGGGGTGCTGCAGATGCTGCACGCGTGGGCGCGTTCGGCGCTGGTCCACTACGCCGCGCCGCAGTGGCGCGAGGAGGGCGGACGGCTGCTCGCGCAGGGCGCACTGCGGGAGCTGCGGCTGGCCGAGCCGGGGAGCCAGCACCAGCTGACATGGGCGCGGTTCTTCGCTGCGACGGCGACGTCCGCGGCGGATCTGCAGCTGCTCACCGGGCTGCTCGACGGCACGGCGAAGATCGACGGGCTGGACGTGGACCAGGAGCTACGTTGGGCGTTCGTGGAACCGCTGGCGTCGCACGGGGTGACGGACGAGTCCTTCATCGCGGCGGAACTGGCCCGCGACGACACGGCCTCGGGCAAACGCCACCAGGTGCGCTGCCTGACGGCGCGGCCGTCGGCGGCGGTGAAGGACCAGGCGTGGGCGCAGGTCGTGGAGTCGGACTCGCTCTCCAACGCGCTGGTGGAGGCGACGATTTCGGGCTTTGTGAAGCCGGGGCAGCGGGAGCTGCTGGCGCCGTACGCGGCGAAGTACTTCGATGCGATCGAGCGGGTGTGGGAGGAGCGGTCGATCCAGATCGCCATGGACGTGGTGAAGGGCCTGTTCCCGAGCCTGCAGGACGACGAGTCGACGCTGACGGCGACGGACGAGTGGCTGTCCACACACTCGGGGGCGGCCCCGGCACTGCGCCGTCTGGTGCTGGAGGCACGGGACGACTTGGCGAGGGCGCTGCGGGCCCAGGCATGCGACGCGGCGTCGGGCGCGGCCTGAGGGATTGTTCCCCCACCCGCCCCTTGCCTGAACCGGGGCAAGCCCCGGACCCGGCGGTGGTGCGGCAGCGCCGCGCGCGGGCGCCTCGCGCGTGCGGGGCGCCTGGTGCACCTCGTGCCGCCCGCGGCACGCGGCGCGCGCGGGGACCTGTGTGGTCACCACCTCGGGCGCGCCCGGCCGAGGCGGGGCACGCGCAACGCCCCTGCGGCGCGAAGCTGCCGCTCCCGGGGCAGCCGGGGCAGGCCCGCCGCACCCTCGTGCGGCGTCCCGCCCTGCGGGGTCCGGGGCACGCCCCCGTAACGGCAACGGGCGGGGAACAAACACCCCACCGAACCCCCGCCCACGCTCGCGGCGCGAAGCTGCCGCTCCCAGGGCAGGCGGGCCCAGCCACATCCCCGTACGGCGTCCGTTCCTTCGGGGTCCGGGGCACGCCCCCGTAACGGGAACGGGCGGGGTGGGGAACAGGCCCCCGGCCCATGCCCGCGGCGCGAAGCCGCCAGGCCCCGGCGCCGGGGGCGGCCCGCGCACCGCCCCCCGCTCCCGCGCGCCCCGCGCCCTTTCGGCAGTCGAACGTCCGTACTTTAGGGCGGCCTTGTCCCGAAATGTCGACGAGACTGTAACAGCGGGTAGAAAGCCGGCCGGCCCCGGGCATTCCCGTCCCATGAACCACAACACCCCTCTCTCCCCCCTCCCCCTCAGCCACCTCGCCGACGTCCAGCGCCGCGTCCTGTCCTCCGCGCAGCTCCGTGCGCACGGGGTCTCCGCCGCGCGGACCGCGTCGCAGTGCCGGCCCGGGGGTCCCTGGCAGTTGTTGCTGCCGGGGGTGTATCTCCTGCACCCCGGCCCGCCCACCAGCGAGGAGCGGCTGCACGGAGCGCTCCTGTACGCCGGGCGGCCCGTGCTTCCCGCGCAGGGCGAGGCCCGGAGCGCACCCGGCTTCGGCGAGGCCATGATCACCGGGCTCGCCGCGCTCGCGCTGTATCAGTTCTCGTCGGCCCCGCCGCTGCTCTCTCTCGACCGGATCGACGTCCTCGTGCCCCGCACCCGCCGGCTCCGCTCGACCGGATGCGCCCGACTCGTACGCGCGCACGGAATGCCGCGACCGCAAGAGATCACGGGCGTACCCGTCGCCCCCGTGCCCCGTGCCCTCGCGGACGCCATCACGCAGGTCGCCGACCCCAACGCCGTACGCCGACTGCTCACCGAGGCCGTCCGCGGCGGGCACTGCGAACCCGCCGCCGTCGTCAAGGAGTTGAACCGTGCCCGGCTGCTGAGCCGCCCCCATGTCGTCGGCGCCGTCGACTCGCTTCTCGCCGAGGGACGTGCCCTCGCGGAGGAGCGGCTGTACGAGCTGGTGCGCACGCAGGGACTCCCCGAACCCGTGTGGAACGTGGACCTGCGGCTCCCCGGCGGCCCCCTCCTCGGCGGAGTCGACGCCTACTGGCCCGGCCCGGCCGTCGCCGTCGAGCTGGACACCCGTGCGCCCCGCCGCGACGAGGACGCCCTGTGGTCGGAGTACGCCCGTAAGCGCGAGCTTCTGGAGCGGCTCGGCATCACCGTCGTACACCTCACGCCGAAGAAGCTGCGGGAGTCGCCGGAGCAGCAGGCGACCGTCGTCCGCACCGCCCTGATGGCGGCGGCCGAGCGGGACCCCGCCGCGTACGTCGTCGTCCTCCCGCGCTGAGCCGGCGGCCCAGTCACAGGCGTGGCAGAGCCGGGCGGCTAACGGCCGGTTCCGGCCGGCCGTCCGGTCGGCGGCCTGGAGCGCCACAACTCCAGGCCGATGTCGACGAGTTCGACCCGTTCGAGGGCGGTCACCGCCGCCAGCGGGTGCCAGGCGGCCAGGTCCGTCGACCCGTCCGTCTCATGGCGCAGCTCACCGCCGGTGATCCGGCCCTCGTACACGATGCGCAGCCCCTGGAAGTCGGCGAACGCACCGAGTTTGCGCGGGTACTGGCGGCGGATGGAGTCGAGGCCGAGCAATGCGGTCATCTCGGCCGCGTAGCCGGTCTCCTCCTCGACCTCGCGGATCACGGTGTCGAGGGGGTCCTCCCCGTGGTCCATGCCGCCGCCGGGCAGCGTCCACTTCTTGGTGCCGTCGCGCGCCACCCAGCGGGCGAGCAGGATCTCGTCGTCCCGTACGCACACGGCGTAGGCCGCGACCCTCAGTTCCCTGTTCCGCAACTGCTTGTTCATGCGGTGAGGTTAGAGGGGCGCCCGCGCCCTCGGGTGGGCGGACGAGTACTCGGGGGCCGACCGGCGCGGTGGACCGGCCCCCCTGGTTGTCCAGCCGCGTCCCGGGACTATGCCCGCCGCCGCGAAAACTGAAGCGAGACCCCAGAAATACCCATTTGCCCCGCGTGGCGCATCGTCCGCAGTGGCGGATCTCCGCCATGTCCGCAACCCGCCGCTGCCAACTCTCCACAAACCCGTGTCATTTACGAAAGGCTGAGCGGTCATCCGGCACCGAATTCCGGACCCCGTCTTTCACAAACAGGGATGCTGATGACCCCCGAATCCCAGAGCTCCATACAAGGGCGCTCCGTACCAGGTCACAGACGCGTGGCCCGCATCGCGGCCGCGGCTTCGATCGTGGCCGCGCTGGTGGCCACGGGCGCCGCGCCGGCCTTCTCCGCCGCGCCCACCGACGATCCGGGCACCTCCGCCGGCGTCAAGGCCGCGTCCTCCTCCGACAAGCTCGGCTCGGCCGACGCCCAACTGCTCGCCGATGCCGAGGCCAAGGGCGAGAAGAGCGTCACCGTCATGGTCGCCACCGCACCCGGTGCGACCGAGCAGGTCGCGGGGCAGCTCGACGCCGTCGAGGGCGCCGTGGTCGGCAAGACGTACGACCAGCTCGGCTATGTGCGGGCCACCCTGCCCACCGCCCGGGCGGAGGCCGCGATCAAGGCGGCCGCCAAGCTCTCCAGCGTCCACGGCATCGACCTCAAGCACGAGGTCAAGCTGGACGACCCGACGCCGGCCGGTGACACCACCAAAGCCGCGGGCACCGCCGACGCGCAGGCCGGTACGTACCCGGCGCCGGGCAAGAACACCCCGGCGAAGAACCCGTACAACCCGTCCTTCGAGACGGGCGCGGTGGACTTCGTCAAGCAGCACCCCAAGGCCGACGGCCGCGGCGTGACCATCGGCATCCTCGACTCCGGTGTCGACCTCGGCCACCCGGCGCTGCAGAAGACCACCACCGGCGAGCGCAAGATCGTCGACTGGGTGACCGCGACCGACCCGGTGACCGACGGCGACGCCACCTGGCGCCGGATGTCCCTCGATGTCAGCGGCCCGACGTTCGCAGTCAACGGCCGTACGTACTCCGCCCCGGCGGGCGCGTACAAGTTCAACCTCTTCTCCGAGGCCGCCACCAAGGGCGGCGACATGGCCGGTGACCTCAACCGGGACAGTGACACGACCGACGTCTGGGGCGTGCTGTACGACCCGGGCACCCGCACCGCAACGGTCGACCTGGACAACGACGGGAACTTCTCGAACGACACCGTGATGAAGCCGTACAAGAACGGCTTCCAGATCGGCTACTTCGGCAAGGACAACCCGGCGACCGAGGTCGTCGAGCAGATCCCGTTCGTCGTCGAGGTCCGCAAGGACGTCGTCTACAACGCCGCGGGCGCCAAGGCCGACTACGTCAACATCGGCGTCATCGAGTCCGAGCACGGCACGCACGTCGCCGGCATCACCGCCGCCAACAGCCTCTTCGGCGGCCGGATGAACGGCGCCGCCCCCGGCGCCAAGCTGGTCTCGTCGCGCGCCTGCACCTGGAGCGGCGGCTGCACCAACGTCGCGCTCACCGAGGGCATGGCCGACCTGGTCATCAACCGCGGCGTGGACATCATCAACATGTCCATCGGCGGTCTGCCCGCACTGAACGACGGCAACAACGCCCGCGCGGAGCTCTACACCCGCCTCATCGACACCTACGGCGTCCAGCTGGTCATCTCGGCCGGCAACGAGGGTCCGGGCACCAACACCATCGGCGACCCCGGCCTCGCCGACAAGGTCCTCTCCGTCGGCGCCGCCATCTCCAAGGAGACCTGGGCCGCCAACTACGGCTCCGCGGTGACCAAGAACTACGCCATGCTCCCCTTCTCCTCCCGCGGACCGCGTGAGGACGGCGGTTTCGCGCCGATCATCACCGCGCCCGGTGCCTCCATCAACACCACCCAGACCTGGCTGCCCGGCAGCCCGGTCAAGGAGGCGGGCTACCAGCTCCCGGCCGGCTACTCCATGCTGCAGGGCACCTCGATGTCCTCGCCGCAGGCCGCGGGCGCGAGCGCGCTGCTGCTCTCGGCCGCCAAGCAGCGGCACATCGAGCTGACCCCGGCGAAGCTGCGCACGGCGCTGACCAGCACCGCGCACCGTATCCCCGGAGTGCAGGCGCACGAGCAGGGCTCCGGCCTGATCAACATCGTGGACGCATGGGACGCCATCGAGGACGGCGCCACCGCCCATGAGTACAGCGTCAAGGCCCCGGTCGACACCGCGATCGACTTCGCGCTGAAGACCCCCGGCTTCGGCACCGGCCTCTACGACCGCGAGGGCGGTCTGAAGGCCGGCCAGAAGAAGTCCTACGACGTCGTCATCACGCGGACGACCGGCCCGGACCGCCCCGTGCGGCACGAACTGGACTGGAAGTACAACGACGGCACCTTCGACCTGCCCGGCAGCGGCGCGGTCACGCTGCCGCTGAACACCCCGGTCACCGTCAAGGTCGAGGCCAGGGCCAAGGCTGCCGGTGTGCACAGCGCGATCCTGGAGGCGGACGACCCGCGCACCGAGGGCGTGGACAAGCAGATCATGACGACCGTGGTCGTCTCCAAGGAGCTCGCGAAGCCCGAGTACACCTTCTCGGCGTCCGGCTCGGTGCAGCGCAACAGCCACAAGTCGTACTTCATCACGGTGCCCGAGGGCGCGAAGAACCTCGAGGTCGCGCTCGGCGGCCTGGCCGCGAACAGCCAGACCCGGTTCATCGGCATCCACCCGTACGGCGTGGGGGTCGAGGACAGCTCGACGATCTTCTGCTACCCGAACTACAACAATCCGGCGAACACCTGCCGTCCGGACTTGCGCTCGTACCCCGAGCCGACACCCGGCGTCTGGGAGATCGAGGTCGAGTCGCGGCGTACGTCTCCGCTGCTCGACAACCCGTACAAGCTGGATGTCAGCCTGCTGGGCGCCTCCTTCGACCCGGCCGTCAAGACGCTCCCCGAGGCGAAGGCCGGCACTGCGGCCCCCGTCGAGTGGAAGGTCACCAACGACTTCGCCGCGATCGACGGCAAGCTCGCGGGCGGTTCGCTGGGCTCGGCGAAGGTAGCCCGTCCGTCCATCAAGGACGGCGAGTCGCAGGAGACGACGGTCACCATCGGTGAGGGCGTCGAGCGTCTGGACGTCGCCATCGGCGGGGTCTCCGACACCGGCGCCGACCTGGACCTGACGGTCCTGCTGAACGGTGTGCAGGTCGGCCAGTCGGCGGACGGCGACTCGGAGGAGGCGGTGAGCCTGCTCAAGCCGGCCGCGGGCACGTACACCATCGTGGTCGACGGCTACGCCGTCCCCGCCGGGACCACCGAGTACAACTACCGCGATGTGTTCTTCGCGCCCTCGCTCGGCTCGGTCAAGGTCGACTCGGCGAAGCCGGTCAAGCTGGCCAACGGGGCGTCGGCGCAGGTCAGCGCCGAGGTGCTGGTGGGCGGCGCGGCTCCCGAGGGACGGCAGTTCTTCGGCGAGGTGCAGCTGCTGAACGGCCGCGGCACGGTCGCGGGCACCGGCAGCGTCGTGATCGAGAAGGTCACGCCGTAGTCGCAGTGGGCCGACTGAACGGGGCGGGCGTCCATGCCGGACGCCCGCCCTTTTCGCATGCCGGACAATGGATTGGACAAGACGACCCCGGTCATACGCATGATGGGCAGGCTGCCCGCGTCATACGCACAGATTTACGCGCACAGACAGTACGCACAGACACAAGGAGTCACTGTGAGGGTCGGAATCGTCGGAGCCACCGGTCAGGTCGGCGGAGTCATGCGCAAGATCCTCGCCGAGCGGAAGTTCCCGGTCGACGAGCTCCGTCTGTTCGCCTCCGCCCGGTCCGCGGGCTCCGCCCTCACGTGGGAGGGCCAGGACATCACCATCGAGGACGCCTCCACCGCGGACTACTCCGGCCTGGACATCGTGCTCTTCTCGGCCGGCGGGGCGACGTCCAAGGCCCTCGCCGAGAAGGTCGCCGCGCAGGGTGCCGTGGTGATCGACAACTCCTCGGCCTGGCGCCGCGACCCCGAGGTGCCGCTGGTCGTCTCCGAGGTCAACCCGCACGCGATCAAGGACCGCCCCAAGGGCATCATCGCCAACCCGAACTGCACGACCATGGCCGCGATGCCGGTGCTCAGGCCGCTGCACGCGGAGGCGGGACTCACCGCGCTGGTCGCCACCACCTACCAGGCCGTGTCCGGCTCCGGCCTGGCCGGTGTCGCCGAGCTGAAGACCCAGGCCTGCGCGGTCTCCGAGGCCGCCGACCAGCTCACCTTCGACGGCGGCGCGGTCGACTTCCCCGAGCCCGGCGTCTACAAGCGCCCCATCGCCTTCAATGTGCTGCCGCTCGCGGGCAACCTCGTCGACGACGGCTCCTTCGAGACCGACGAGGAGCAGAAGCTCCGCAACGAGTCCCGCAAGATCCTGGAGATCCCGGAGCTCAAGGTCTCCGGCACATGTGTCCGGGTGCCGGTGTTCTCCGGCCACTCGCTGCAGGTCAATGCGCGTTTCGAGCGGCCGATCAGCGTCGAGCGCGCGTATGAGCTGCTGAAGGACGCGGCAGGGGTGGAGCTCTCGGAGATTCCGACCCCGCTGCAGGCGGCGGGCAAGGATGCGTCGTACGTCGGCCGCATCAGGGTGGACGAGACGGTCGAGAACGGCCTTGCGCTGTTCCTGTCGAACGACAACCTGCGCAAGGGTGCGGCGCTGAACGCGGTGCAGATCGCGGAGCTGGTGGCGGACGAGCTGCGCGCGTAGCCGCCGGTACGCCCTTCGGGCGTGTCCTCAATCGCCGGACGGGCTGACATTCAGCCCGTCCGGCGATTGAGGACTGGGGGTCCCCCCACGCCCGCAGGGCGTAGGGGGCGGGTCCGGGGCGGAGCCCCGGGGGTCTACGGCCGCCGGACCTCGAAGAGGAAGCAGCCGTACTCCACAGCCCGGACGTGCACCAGCGCCACCTCCGGGTCCGCGAACGCCTCCGTCAGCGCCGCGTCGAACGCCTCCGTCGCCGCCTGCGGGATCTCCAGGAGGCGGCCTCCCGCGATGTGCCCCTCCGCGTCGTACCGCCGCAGCGTCCGCAGCGCTCCCGGGCGCGCGAAGGGGCAGCCGTCGTCCTGGCCCGGCCCCTCGCACTCCTCGGCGTGGATGAAGACGGGCCCCTGCTCGTCGTACGCGCCGGGTCTGGCCCAGGTCTCCGCGGCCCAGCGGCGCAACGGTGCGTACGAGACGAGGGCGATCCGCTCACCGGTCCTGCTCGGGCGCAGACAGCAGCGCAGCGGGGCGTCTCCCTCGGTGTCGGTGTACGGGACGCAGGCGCGGCCGGCGTCGTCGGTGTCGCGGAGTTGCTTGAGGGCGGCGGGCCCGATGGGCCGCGCGGTCCAGAGTGTCTCGGTCATGGGTTCAGCGTGGCGCTCCCGCGCGCCTCGTTCCGGCGGAAAACGGACATGGCGTTTCGGCTCCACCGCACGGGGCCGAACTCGCGCCCCACGGCACCCGGATTAAGGCGGGCAGCCGCACCGCGCCCCGTGGAAGGATGGCCGCAAACGTCACGAAACCGAGGAGATGACAGCGTGCCTGGCACGAATCTGACCCGCGAAGAGGCGCAGCAGCGGGCCCGTCTGCTGACCGTCGACTCGTACGAGATCGATCTCGACCTCAGCGGCGCGCAGGAGGGCGGCACCTACCGGTCCGTGACCACCGTGCGCTTCGACTCCGCCGAGGACGGTGCGGAGTCCTTTGTCGACCTGGTCGCCCCGGCCGTGCACCAGGTCGTACTGAACGGCAAGGCACAGGATGTCGCCGCCGTCTTCCGCGACTCGCGGATCGCGCTCAAGCATCTGCACCAGGGGCTGAACGAGCTCAAGGTCGTCGCCGACTGCGCATACACCAATACCGGCGAGGGTCTGCACCGCTTCGTCGACCCGGTGGACCAGCAGGCGTACCTCTACACGCAGTTCGAGGTGCCGGACGCACGCCGCGTTTTCGCCTCGTTCGAGCAGCCGGATCTGAAGGCCACCTTCCAGTTCACCGTGAAGGCGCCGTCCGGCTGGACCGTCATCTCGAACTCGCCGACGCCGGAGCCCAAGGACGACGTCTGGGTCTTCGAGCCGACGCCGCGGATCTCGACGTACATCACGGCGCTGATCGTCGGCCCGTACCACTCGGTGCACAGCAGCTACGAGAATGACGGCCAGTCCGTTCCGCTCGGCGTCTACTGCCGGCCCTCGCTCGCCGAGTTCCTGGACTCCGACGCGATCTTCGAGGTCACCCGGCAGGGCTTCGAGTGGTTCCAGGAGAAGTTCGACTACGACTACCCCTTCGCCAAGTACGACCAGCTCTTCGTGCCGGAGTTCAACGCGGGCGCGATGGAGAACGCGGGCGCGGTGACCATCCGCGACCAGTACGTCTTCCGCTCCAAGGTGACGGACGCGGCGTACGAGGTGCGGGCGGAGACGATCCTGCACGAGCTGGCCCACATGTGGTTCGGCGATCTGGTCACCATGGAGTGGTGGAACGACCTGTGGCTGAACGAGTCGTTCGCCACCTACACCTCGATCGCCTGCCAGTCGTACCACCCGGACTCGAAGTGGCCGCACTCCTGGACCACGTTCGCGAACTCCATGAAGACCTGGGCGTACCGGCAGGACCAACTGCCGTCCACGCACCCGATCATGGCCGAGATCCGCGACCTGGACGACGTCCTCGTCAACTTCGACGGCATCACGTACGCCAAGGGCGCGTCGGTCCTCAAGCAGCTCGTCGCCTACGTCGGCATGGACGAGTTCTTCAGCGGTGTACAGGCGTACTTCAAGGCCCACGCCTTCGCCAACACCCGGCTGTCCGATCTGCTGGGCGCGCTGGAGGAGACCTCCGGCCGCGATCTGAAGACCTGGTCGCAGAAGTGGCTGCAGACGGCGGGCATCAACATCCTGCGCCCGGAGATCGAGATCTCCGAGGAGGGGTACGTCACGTCCTTCGCCGTACGCCAGGAGGCCCCGGCGCTGCCCCCCGGCGCGAAGGGCGAGCCGACGCTGCGCCCGCACCGGATCGCCGTCGGCTGCTACGACCTCGACGCGGGCGGCAAGCTGGTGCGCACGAACCGGATCGAGCTGGACGTGGACGGCGAGCTGACGGATGTGCCGTTCCCGCAGAACACCCGCCGTCCCGCGGTGATCCTGCTCAACGACGACGACCTCACGTATGCGAAGGTCCGCCTCGACGAGGAGTCGCTGCGGGTCGTCACCGAGCACCTCGGCGACTTCACCGAGTCCCTGCCGCGCGCGCTGTGCTGGGCCTCCGCCTGGGACATGACCCGCGACGGTGAACTGGCGGCGCGGGACTATCTCTCGCTGGTGCTCTCAGGCATCGGCAAGGAGTCGGACATCGGCGTCGTGCAGTCGCTGCACCGCCAGGTGAAGCTGGCGATCGACCTGTACGCGGCGACGGACTGGCGCGAGACGGGTCTGACGCAGTGGACGGACGCGACGCTGGCGCATCTGCGTGCGGCGGAGCCGGGCAGCGACCACCAGCTGGCGTGGGTGCGCGCCTTCGCGGCGACCGCGCGCACTCCGCAGCAGCTGGACCTGCTGCAGGCGCTTCTCGACGACACCGAGACGATCGAGGGGCTGGTGGTGGACACCGAGCTGCGGTGGACGTTCGTGGAGCGGCTTGCCGCGGTCGGCCTGCTCGACGAGGACGAGATCGCCGCCGAGTACGAGCGGGACAAGACGGCGGCGGGCGAGCGGCACGCGGCCACCGCCCGCGCGGCACGGCCGACCGCCGAGGCGAAGGCGGAGGCCTGGGCGTCGGTCGTCGAGTCCGACAAGCTGCCGAACGCCGTGCAGGAGGCAGTCATCGCGGGCTTCGTCCAGACCGACCAGCGCGAGCTGCTCGCCCCGTACGGCGAGAAGTTCTTCGCGGCGGTCAAGGGTGTGTGGGAGTCCCGCTCGCACGAGATGGCCCAGCAGATCGCGATCGGGCTCTACCCCTCGCTCCAGGTCTCACAGGCCACGCTCGACGCGACAGACGCGTGGCTGGAGTCGGCCGAGCCGAACGCCGCGCTGCGACGGCTGATTTCGGAGTCGCGCTCGGGCGTCGAGCGGGCGCTGAAGGCGCAGGCCGCGGACGCTGCCGCCGCATAAGTGGAATGAAGGGGCGCCGCGGGCCGTCTGGCCTGCGGCGCCCTTCCGTTTGCCGGCTGTGTGAACATCCCGCCAATTCGGTGACCCGGCGTCAATTTCAGTAACAGAAGCCGGATATGCTTCCCGACCGTCGTCATATGATCTTTCCAGTTCGATGGTTTGAGGGTGCTGATGGTCCGACAGGAAACCTCGACCGGAAGTCCGCGGACTACGGCCTCCTTCGCGTGGCTCCTGCCCGTCGTGGTAACCGCCGTGGCCGTAGCCGTCGCAGCGGCCCTGGTCTCCGGTTCGGCGCGCACCCCCGTGGTCTGGATCGGGGTCGGGGCCGTCGCCGTAGTCGCTGTCGCCTGCGCCGAGACCGCGCGCAGGGGCCGGCGGCTCGCCGTGCTGAGCGACCGGCTCGCCCAGCGCGAGGCGGTGCTCTCGCGGCAGCAGGCCGAGACCGCGCGGCTCGCCGGCGAGCTGCTGCCCCAGGTGGTGGAGCGGCTTCGCAAGGGCGAGTTCCCCGAGGATGTGCTCGACTCGCTCGACGCACCGGCCGAGCACCAGGCGGTGCTGCGCTCGGTGCTCGACGCCGTCGTCGCCGAGGAGGACCTGCGCGAGTCCGCGCAGCGCGCGTTCGTGAACATCGCCCGGCGAGTTCAGGCCATCGTTCACCAACAGGCCCAGGAACTGCGTGAGATGGAGGACCGGCACGGCAAGGCCCCCGACGTCTTCGGCGATCTGCTGCGGATCGACCACGGCACCGCGCTGATCGGCCGGCTCGCCGACTCCATCGCGGTGCTCGGCGGCGCCCGGCCCGGCCGCCAGTGGAGCAAGGCCGTACCGCTCTACAGCGTGATGCGCGGCGCCATGTCGCGGATCATCGACTACCAGCGCGTCGAGCTGCACTCGGTCTCCGAGGTCGCCGTCGTCGGCATCGCCGTCGAGCCGCTGATCCACGCGCTCGCTGAGCTCCTCGACAACGCGACCCGCTACTCGCCGCCGCAGACCAAGGTCCATCTGACCGCCGTCGAGGTGCAGTCGGGCATCGCCATCGAGATCGAGGACGGCGGTGTGAGCATGAGCGAGGAGGCCCGCAAGCGGGCCGAGCGCATGCTCCGTCAGGCCCAGCAGGGAATCGATGTCAACGACCTCGGCGAGACGCCCCGGCTCGGCCTCGCCGTGGTCGGCCGGCTCTCGCAGGCGTACGGATTCCAGGTCTCGCTGCGCTCCTCGGCGTACGGCGGTGTGCGTGCCGTCCTCGTCGTACCGCAGGAGCTCATCACCACCGCCGCATCGGCGACAGGTCTGGCGCACGGCATCGGCGCCTCCTCCGGTCCCCGCGCGGCCGTCCCGGTCACCGACGAGCGGCCGGCGAGGCCGGTCACCGGACCGAGCAGCCCGGACGACGACGTTCCGGTTGTCACCGAGCGGACCGCACTCGGTCTGCCGCAGCGGCGTCGCAAGGCCCCCGTCACCGCACCGGCCGCGGCCGCGGCGCCCGAGCCGGAGTCCGCACCCGCCGTGCAGCCCGGCATGTGGCTGGCCGCCTTCCAGAGCGGCCTGTCCGGTGAGCCCACCCAGACAAACAAGGGGAACACGCAGCCATGATTCAGCAGCAGTCCAACCAGACCAACATGGACTGGATGCTCAAGGACCTGGCGGAGGGAGTCCCGCAGACCAGGAACGTGGTCGTGCTGTCCGCGGACGGGCTCCGGATGGCTCAGTACGGCTCCGACAACGACACCGCCGACCGGCTGGCCGCCGCCTGCGCCGGGCTGCAGAGCCTCGCGGGTGCGGTCGCCTCCGAACTCCCGCACAGCGACGGGCGGATGCACCTCGTCGTCATCGAGATGAACGGCGGCTTCTTCTATCTGATGGCGGCCGGAGCGGGCGCGTTTCTCGCCGTGCTGGCCGACGAAGGTGTCGACGCCGGGCTGATGGGCCAGCGGATGCGGGACCTCGTGCTGCGGATCGGCGAGCACCTCAGCACACCGCCCCGGCACGAGGGACACACCGCGTGAGCAACCCGGGCGGGGACTGGGAAGACAGCAGCCCCGAGCGGCTCTACGTCATCACGGGCGGCCGCAGCGGCTCCTCCGCGCCCTCCACACTCGACCTGGTCACGCTGATCGTGGCCAAGTCGGGTCCCCGGCCCGGTATGCAGCCGGAGCACGCCGCGATCGTCCGGCTCTGCCACTCGCCGCTCTCGGTGGCCGAGATCTCCGCGTATCTGAGCCTCCCGGTGAGCGTCGTCACCGTGCTGCTCAGCGATCTGCTCGCCGAGGGCCGGGTGGTGGCCCGCGCTGCGGTCCCGCCCGCCCAACTCCCCGACCGCGCTTTGATTGAGGCAGTGATCGATGGACTTCAGAAGCTCTGAGCAGGCCGTGGGGCCGCGCAGCGAGGACGTGCTGCCACAGACGGCCGCGGCCGCCGTCAAGGTGGTCATCGTGGGCGGCTTCGGAGTCGGCAAGACGACCCTGGTCGGCTCGGTGAGCGAGATCAGACCGCTGACCACCGAGGAGACGATGACCCAGGCCGGGGTCGGCGTCGACGACACCCATGGCGTGGAGCGCAAGACGTCGACCACGGTCGCCATGGACTTCGGCCGCATCAGCATCAACGAGGAGCTGGTGCTCTATCTGTTCGGCACCCCCGGCCAGGAGCGCTTCTGGTTTCTGTGGCGCGGCCTGTTCGAGGGCGCGCTGGGCGCGGTGGTGCTGGTCGACACCCGCCGCCTCGAAGTGAGCTTCGACGTCATCGGGCGCCTGGAGGAGCGCCGGGTGCCCTTCGTGGTCGCCGTCAACTCCTTCCCGGACGCGCCGAGTTACCCGCTCGAAGAGCTGCGCGGCGCGCTCGATCTGCCGGCGGCCGTGCCGATCGTCGAGTGCGACGCCCGGCTGCGCGGCTCCAGCCGTGACGTACTGATGACCCTGATGCGCTATCTGCAGTCCCTCGCCGTGACCACGGAGGCATCGTGAGCACTTCCACTCCCCCGCCGGGTTGCCCCGCGCACCGGCTGTACGGTCCCGAGGCCGAGGCCGACCCGACCGGCCTGTACGAGAAGCTGCGCGCCGAGCACGGCGCGGTGGCCCCCGTCCTGGTCCAGGGCGATCTGCCGGCCTGGCTGGTGCTCGGGCACCGGGAGAACCTGGACGTGGCCCGTACGCCGTCGCGCTTCTCCCGCGACTCGCGCCGCTGGCGCGACATGCAGGAGGGCAGGGTCCCGTCGGATCACCCGCTGACTCCCGTCGCCGCCTGGCAGCCGGTGTGCAACTTCCAGGACGGCACGGAGCACGAGCGGCTGCGCGGCGCGGTGACCGAGTCCCTGGAGCGCTTCGACCGGCGCGGCATCCGCCGCCATGTGAAGCGCTTCGCCGACCAGCTGATCGACACCTTCATAGACCGCGGACAGGCCGATCTGGTCGGCGAGTTCGCCGAGCCGCTTCCCATGCTGGTGATGACGCAGCTCGTCGGCATGCCCGACTCGCACGGCCCCCGTCTGGTCGAGGCGGCGCGTGACATGATCAAGGGCACCGCGACCGCGGTGTCGAGCAATGAGTACGTCACGGTCGCGCTGAAGGAGCTGGTGCAGCGCAAGCGGGCCGCGCCCGGGCGCGACTTCGCCTCCTGGCTGCTCGAGCACTCCACGTCGCTCACGGACGAGGAAATCATCGAGCATCTGCGCCTGGTGCTGATCGCGGCGTTCACCACGACCGCGAACCTGATCGCGAACACGCTGCGGATGGTGCTCACCGACCGCCGCTTCCGCGCCAGCCTCTCCGGTGGTCATATGACGCTGCCGGACGCGCTGGAGCAGGTCCTGTGGGACGAGCCGCCGCTCGCCACGGTGCTGGGCCGCTGGGCGACCGGGGACACCGTGCTGGGCGGCCGGCAGATCAAGGCCGGTGACATGCTGCTGCTCGGTCTGGCCGCGGGCAACGCCGACCCGGAGATCCGGCCCGATCTCTCGCAGCCGGTGCACGGCAACCGCTCGCACCTCGCGTTCAGCGGCGGCCCGCACGAGTGCCCGGGCCAGGACATCGGCCGGGCCATCGCGGACACCGGCATCGACGTACTGCTCGCCCGGCTGTCCGACCTGCGGCTTGCCGTGCCGGAGGACGAGTTGCGCTACGACTCATCGCTGATGTCGCGGCAGCTGATCTCGCTGCCGGTGTCGTTCGTGCCGGGCGGCAGCACGGTGACGGCGAACTCGCAGCTGCCCCGTACGCCCAAGGCCCAGCCGCTTCCCGAGGCTGCCGCGCCGCCCGTGGTCGTGTCCGTTCCCGCGGACGCGGAGCGGCCGGCCCGGCGCTCGTGGTGGGCCCGACTGCTGGGCCGCTGAGTTCAGGCGTCGAGCTGCTGCCACCACCAGGCGATCGCCGGGATGGGCAGCGGCTCGACGCTCGGGTCGCTGGGCGTGTCCCGCCAGGTGATGTCGTACGAAGCACCCTCGACGGGAAGTGCGTTCCGGTTGCGGGGACTGGCATAGCGCGGCGCCAGGTTCTGCCACTCGATACAGCCGGACACATAGTGCCCGAGTGAGTCGAGATGGCGGGTGAGCTGCTCGTCCGCGCCGGTGTAGAGCTGCTTTCTGAGCCGTACGAACAGGGTCATGACTCGATCCCGAAGTGCGACCGCGGGCTCTATCGCCTCGGCGGGCGTGCAGCCCTCGTGGCGGGCGACCACGTTGAGCAGGTTCTGCTCCCAGGGGTCCTGGTGGTCCTCCTTGTTGTACGAGTAGAGGTCGTTGTCGCAGGAGACGATGAAGCCGGCCACGTCGGTCAGCGCCTGGACCTGCGCGGAGTAGAGCACGTCGGCCGGCACGTGGATGCCGTTGGATGCGTCGCACCAGGTGAGCGTGAAACGGGTGCCGTTGACCGACATCCGCATCGCCGCGAAGTCGTTGAGCGACGGCATCACCTTGCGCTCGGCGTTGGAGGTCTGCCATCCCGCGCCGAACAGCCAGTCCCTGGTGCCCTCGGTGAAGCGGCGCAGCTGGAAGGGCGTGAGCATGGCGCGCGTGCGGGCCACCAGATCGTCCAGCGCGGTGGTGAGCGGGCCCGGCGGCAGCAGCTGCGAGCCCGGCGCCTCGATGGCGCGCACCAGGCGCACACTGTGGTCGGCGATGTCCGCGGTGCGGGTGGCCGCGGAGCCCGAGTCCTGCCAGTCGTCGACGGCGTTGGCCCAGTAGTTCCACTCGATGAACAGCAGCACCGGCTCCACGTCGCCGAACGGGATGATGCGGCTGGTGAAGTCCGCGCTGTGGGTGGCAAGACCCCAGGCGCGCTCGGTCGCGTCCGGATAGATGCCGAAGTCGTCGATCCACTCGATGGCGCGCTGCTCGAGATCCGCCGCCTTGGGGTGGATCAGCTTCTCGTTGAACGGGCAGTAGAACGGGGGCAGTTCCCAGCCGATGCGGGAGGGGCTGCCGTCCCTCGCGTACACAGGAGGCATCGGGTCAGCCGCCCAGCCGGAACAGCAGCAGCCTGGTCTCCATCGCATGGTCGCGCCAGATGCGGAACAGCTTGCCATGCGTGATCGTCGACTCGATCAGCCGCTCCCGGGACCAGGCGTCCCGCTCGCCGCCGCGCTCCGCGCGGTCCAGCTCGGCGGTGTTCCAGGCCATGGACTGCACCCAGAACTCGGCGACCCGGTCGGTGACGTCCTCGTCCTGCTCCAGCTCGAAGCCCGCGGCCTCGGCGGCGAATATGTACTCGCTGAGGGTGCCGAGGCGGGTTTTGTAGTAGCCGTCGATGAACTCTGTCCACTCGGGACGGCAGATGAAGTGTTCCTGGATGCCGAACCAGCCGCCCGGTCTCAGGGCCTTGGCCACGACCTCGAAGAGTCGCTCTCGGTCCATATAACCCGAACTTTCGTTCGCATACGCGGCGTCGAACTTCTTTCGGCCGGGTACGAAGTCGTGCACGTCGACGAGACGCGGGCTGACCAGTGAGGTGACCCCTGCCTGCCGGGCGAACTCCTCGATGAGCGGTATGTGTTCCCCGGCGACGGTGAGCCCGGTGACCTTGGCGCCGTGCTCCTGGGCCCAGTAGAGGGAGCCGCCGCCGACACCGCAGCCGATGTCGAGGAGCCGTCGTGGAGGCTCTGTGTACGCGCCCCAGCTGCGGGCCGCGTGGTCGACTATGGCTTCCTGGGAAGCAACGATGCGCTGTTTGAGCGCGCGCTGCGAGACGGTGGTGTTGGGAGTCGCACCGGGGGCGAACAGGCCCATGTGGAAGTGGATACGGGGACCGGGACCGTACTTGTGCAGGATGTCGGCCGTCTTGCGCGAGTAGTAGATCGGCACTTGGGTCTCGTCGAACGCGACGAGGCTCTGTTCCATCGGGTCTCCGTGCGTCCTGAGCGGGGGTGACAGGGCGCTTTAACTCTGCCCGAAAATGATCGTTTCTGTAACCCTCGCCTCTGGTGTCACACCGTCAATTCTTCATTACAGCTTGCACATTGACACCATCAGGCCAGCGCGCGGAGCAGGCCCGGACGGCGGCCGGCGAGGCGGTCGAGCGCCGCGGACGTGGCGTCGTCGGCGGGAAGATGGACCATCAGCCGCTGGTCGTCGTCGGCGGGAAGTTCGAGGGTTTCGTACGCGAGGCGCAGCTCACCGGCCTCGGGGTGGACCAGCCGTTCGATGCCGCGGGACTCGGGGAGGCCGGGAATCCTCTCGACACGACCGGCGAAGTCGGACCCGGCGGTGACAGTCAACTCGTCGGCGAGCACCGCGACATGAGGGTCCGCACGGAACGGCCCCTGCTTTATGGCGGCGACCTGCTCGTCGGCGATGCGATCCCAGTCGGGGTAGGCGGTACGGGCGCGATCGTCGGTGAACACAAAGCGCACGAGGTTGGGCGGGGTGCCGTCGAGCAGTCCGACCGGCCCGGCCAGCCGATCGTACGCCTCGGTCCAGGCGAGGAGTTCGCCGAGCCGGTTGAGGAGCACGGCGGGGGTGGGTTCGAGGCGCTCCAGCAGGGCCTGCACGGTGGGGCGGACGGTGCGGTTGGGCGATGCGCCGCCCATGCAGGTGAATCCGCCGTCGGCGGCCTTGGTGAGCCGGTGCAGATGGATGCGCTCGCTGGGGGTCAGCCGGAGCGCCTCGGCGAGCGCGGAGAGCACCTGCACGGACGGCCGCCGGTCGCGCCCCTGCTCCAGCCGGGTCACGTACTCGACGCTGACCCCGGCAAGCGTGGCCACCTCGGTCCGGCGCAGCCCGGGCGTACGCCGCCGGGGGCCGGCGGGCAGCCCGGCCCGGGCGGGCGTGATGGCTTCGCGGCGCGTACGCAGGAAGATGCCGAGCTCGTTGTCGCTCACGCTTCGACGGTACCGCCGGGGGCTGCGGGGGTGGTGGCCCTGCTGCTACCAGCCTGAGCACGGCCTTCCTGGCTGGGGCCGCGCCCGGCAGCTTTGACCGAGGTGACCGCCGGGGTCACCCACGCCTTTGAAGCCGGAGCACACAGCCATGCCCAATGAGCCCCTCAACCTCGCAGTGATCATCGGAAGCGTCAGGGAGGGCCGCTTCGGCCCGGTGGTCGCGAACTGGTTCGCCGAACAGGCCGAGCAGCACGGCCGCTTCACGGTGGACGTGATCGACCTGGCGGACACACCACTGCCGCTCGCACTCCCGCCGGTCCCGCCGGCGCTGGAGCCGGACATGCCCCGCCCCACGGAGATGGAGGACCTTACGCGGCGACTGGCTGCGGCCGATGCGTTTGTGGTGGTGACGCCGGACTACAACCGCAGTTTCCCCGCGTCGCTGAAGGCGGCGATCGACTGGCACTACACGGAGTGGCAGGCGAAGCCGGTCGGCTTCGTGGGTTACAGCGGCGGCAGCGGCGGCCTGCTGGCGATGGAACAACTGCGCCAGGTCTTCGGCGAACTGCACGCGCACACGATCCGGGACTATGTCTCGTTCCCCCGTTACTACGAACTCTTCGCCCCCGACGCCACCCTGAAGGACCCGGAGGGCCCGAACGCCGCGGCGAAGGTCCTGCTGTCCCGACTCGACTGGTGGGCCTCGACCCTCCACACGGCCCGCCGCGAGCGCCCTTTCGGCGCGGCGTAACTCCGCTGGAGGCGTCCGCCCGCGCCGCGGACCTGGCGCTCCCAGGAAGACGGGGGCGTCAGCCGCGCCTCGCTCACCCCAGCCGCTCCGCCTCTTGATGTCCCACTCGGTCCTGCCCGCACGTCAACCGGGCCGCACGTTGACCGGACCGACTGCGGCGCTACCGCTTCCTGCGGTACGTCGTGAAGATCAGACCGTTGTCGAAGACCCGGTTGCTCAAGACCTCGAAGTCCTGTGCGCCGTACTCCGCCGAGAACATCGGCACCCCGGAACCGAGCACCACCGGATACGTCTTGACGTGCAACTCGTCGATCTCGTCGCGCAGCTGCCCCGCGAGGTCCGCACCGCCGCAGAGGTAGATCCCGAGATCGCTTTCCTCCGCCTTGAGTTCGCGGATCTTCGCGACCACGTCGCCGGAGACGACCTCCACCGCCGGGTCGAGCGACTCCTTGAGACTGCGCGAGACGACGTACTGCCGCATATGCGCATACGGACTCGTGACATCGATCTGCAGCGCCGGTTCATACGTGCCGCGCCCCATCACGACGGTGTCGAAGTGCACATTCGCCGCGTCCGCGATGCCGAGCATCGGGCGGACGTGCGTGGGGAGGGTCTCCGGGTACTCCGCCGCGGAGTACGCGGTGAACTCCTCGCTGATCGGATAGACGCTGCCGTCCCCGTCGGGGGCGGCGATGAAGCCGTCGATGGAAACGGCGATGTAGTACACGAGCTTTCGCAAGCCGAACCTCTTCTGCCGTCGAGGTGGTGCGCATCGAGTGCATCGAGTGATACGCGTCGAGAGCGGCACCCGCCGCCGCAACCAGGACAGTCATAGTGCTTCATCCGTAGTGGTAACGCAACACCCTTCTCCAGGCGCACGACCGCGCGGGCACATGCCAAGGGCGCCTTGGGGGATGACTCACCCCCAAGGCGCCCTTGGAAAAGATCAGCTCTGCGGCTTCCTGGACTTGTCGAGGACCATCACCAGGCCCGCGATCACCGCGAAGAGCGCCAGCGGCGCAACGACAAACAGGCCCAGCGTCTCGGCCACGCTCAGGCCCTGGCCCGGGTCGTCGCCGTCGTCGGGCGTCAGGGCGAGCGCGGGCGACGACAGGAGCAGCATCATCAGCGTCGTACCGGCCGCGACAGTACCGGCGCGCAAAGCGTTCTTCTTGTCCACGATGCCAACGTAGCGAACGCCTATCCGGGTCGCGCGTCCGGGGGTGCCGTACGGGGCAGGCCCCGGGGGCCGAAGACCTCCATCAGAGCGTGCAGCCGGGGCGAGGCCGCCAGCTCCTCCAGGGTGACCGGGCGCGCATCGGCGTCCGCGACGGGCAGCCGCCAGTTCGGATACTCGTCCCAGGTCCCCGGCAGGTTCTGCGGGCGGCGGTCGCCCACCGCGTCCGGCAGCCAGATGCCGACCATGCGCGCGGGCGTACGCAGCAGAAGGCGGTAGACCGCGCGGATCTGGCCCTCCTCGTCGCCCGTGCCCTCGGGCAGCAGGCCGAGGCCGCCGAGCACGCCGAGCCATTCGGCGACGTCCGCGGCTTCCTCGGTGCGCTCCTGCTCCAGGGGGCGGGTGAGCAGGCCGAGGCGGTGCCGCAGCGCCACATGCTCGCCGGTCAGCCGGGCCGCTGTGGACGGCAGATCGTGCGTGGTGGCGGTGGCCAGGCAGCCCTCGCGCCACTGCTCGGGCGGTAGCGGGCGGCCCGTGCCGGCCCAGTCGCGCTCGAACCAGAGCACGGAGGTGCCCAGCACGCCCCGGCTGGTCAGGGCCTCGCGCACGCCCGGCTCGACCGTGCCGAGGTCCTCCCCTATGACGATCGCGTCCGCGCGGTGAGCCTCCAGGACGAGGACCGCGAGCATCGCCTCCGCGTCGTAGCGGACATACGTGCCGTCGGTGGGCGGGCTGCCCTGCGGGACCCACCAGAGGCGGAACAGGCCCATGACATGGTCGATGCGCAGCGCGCCGGCGTTGCGCAGGAGACCGCGCAGAAGTCCGCGGTACGGGGCGTAACCGCACGCGGCAAGCACATCGGGCCGCCAGGGGGGAAGGCCCCAGTCCTGGCCGCGCGCGTTGAACGCGTCCGGCGGGGCACCCACCGACATTCCGGCGGCGAAGACTTCCCCCTGCGCCCAGGCGTCCGCACCGCCCGGATGCACGCCGACGGCCAGGTCATGGACGATGCCGACACCCATGCCCGCCTCACGCGCCGCCTGCCCGGCGGCGGCCAGCTGCCGGTCGGTGAGCCAGGCGAGCCTGCTGTGGAAGTCGACCCGGTCCATCAGCTCGTACCGGGCGCGGGCGGTCCCGGCCGAACGCGGGTCCTGCAGGGCGGCCGGCCAGGAGTGCCAGTCGGGGCCGTGCACCTCGGCGACGGCGCACCAGGTGGCGTGGTCCTCCAGGGCCCGGCCCTGCTCGGCCAGGAAGTCGCAGTAGGCGGCGCGGCGGCCGGGACTCAGCGGGACGCCGTACACGATCTCCAGAGCCTCGCGCTTGAGGGCCCAGACGGCATCCCGGTCGATCAACGCACCCTTCTGCAGCACCGATTCGCGCAGCTCGGCCGCCTTCTCGCGAAGCGCGTCCAGCCGCTCGCGGTCGTGGGCGCCGACGCAGGCGTACTCGGGGATGTCCTCGATCCGCAGATGGACGGGGTCGGGGAAGCGGCGCGACGAAGGCCGGTACGGGGAGGGGTCGGTGGGTGCGCCGGGTACGGCCGCGTGCAGCGGGTTGACCTGCACGAACCCGGCCCCGAGCGCCCGCCCGGACCAGGTCGCGAGCTCGGCCAGATCGCCCAGGTCACCCATGCCCCAGGAGCGGGCGGAGAGAAGGGAGTAGAGCTGTACGAGAAAACCGTACGAGCGCCCCTGGGACTGCGGCGCGCGGACAGGCGTGACGACGAGAGCCGCGCGGGCGGCGCGCCCGTCGGGGGCACAGACGTACAACTGGTGCACACCACAGGGAAGTTGGTGCCACCCGGGTCCACGCTCGGTGGCGGCGGCGGGACCGCCGGAACCACGCTCGGCGGCCGCAGTGGGCCCGCCGGGGGCGCCCTGGGCAGCGGCAGCGGGCCCGTCGGGGGCGGACTCGGTCGCGGCAGCGGGCCCGCCTGAGCCGGTGCCGCGCGGTTCGGGCCCGCCCGCGCCCCTCGGCGCAGGCGTCAGCCACTCCGCCGTCCCACCCGCCTCCCGCTCGACCCGCACGGTCGTGCCCGCGGGGAGCCCGGTCAGCGGCGGCGGGACCTCGCCCTCGCCCCACAGGACCACCGTCGGCGGCAGCAACCGCTCCGCCGCGGCGGACTCGGCGCGGGCCAGCGCGTCCCGTAACGCCGCGGGCGTGGCGGCATCGACCCCGAGTGCGGCGAGGACCGCGACGACCGTGGCATCGGGGACAGGGACGCTGACGCCCTCAGAGGGCGCGTACGCCGTGGCGACTCCATGCAGCGCGGCGAGCCGGGCAAGGCCCATGAAGACTCCTTCAGACTCCTGGGGACTGGGTGCCTCCGGCCGTCCCGGGGGCGGTCGGCTCGCTGGTGAGGGGCGTGACCTCGGCAAGAGGCGGTTCGCTGGTGAGAGGGGCGGCGTCGGGGAGCGGGGGCTCGCTGGTCAGCGGGCCGGGGCCCGGGACCTGTTTGGACAGGGCGGAGAGCAGCAGATGAGCGGATGCGGCCACGACGGTCACTCCAGACTGACGGTAACGGGACACAGCAGCCCTACCCAGCGGGCACGACGGCAGACATACCTGATCAGTCAACGTGTTCCGCGTCACATTCGGTTCCCCGCGCGCCAGTTGGATCAAACCGCCCATCGCGTCAGGCAAAAGGTGCACAACGGCCACCCGCATTGACACCCTCAGTGTGCTGGTGGTGGGCTCGAAACCGACCGGAACGACAGGGGACCGAGGGGAGACGGGCGTGCGGCTCGCGCGCAGGAGGCGTACTGCGACAGCCGTCGCGGTCGCCGTCATCGGCAGCCTGCTCGGCGGCGCGCACGGCGCGATCGCCGCCCCCGACGCCCCGGGCTCCCCCGCCACCACCGCCAAGGACCCCGAGGGCGAGGGCGCGCTGCCCTCCGTATGGCCGCGCCCTCAGTCCATACGGCCCGCGGGTCCGGCGGTGCCGCTCGGCGAAGAGGCGACCGTCGTCGCGGACCGGGGGACGGATCCGTACGCCGTGGAGCGGCTGAAGCAGTTGCTGCGCGAGTCGGGCGTCAACACCCTGTACACCGACTTGCCGGGACGCGGACCCCTTGTACGGATCGGCGGAAGGGGCGCACAGGAGGCACTGCGCGCCCTGCGCGCACCCGAACGCAACGATCTCCCCTCCGGCGGCTACCGGATCGCCGTCGGCCGGATCCAGGGCCGTGACACGGTCGCGCTCGACGGCGTCGGCGACGACGGCCTCTTTCACGGAGTCCAGACGCTGCGGCAGCTCATCACGCAGGGGAGCGTCGCCGGAGTACTCGTACGCGACTGGCCGGGCACCGCCGTACGCGGTATGACGGAAGGCTTCTACGGTCAGCCGTGGAGCCACCAACAGCGGCTGGGCCAGCTGGACTTCATGGGCCGCACCAAGCAGAACCGCTATCTCTACGCGCCCGGCGACGACCCGTTCCGGCAGGCCCGCTGGCGCGAGCCGTACCCGGCGGACCAGCGCACACAGTTCCGTGAGCTCGCCGAGCGCGCCCGCCGAAACCATGTCACTCTCGCCTGGGCCGTCGCGCCCGCGCAGGAGATGTGTCTGTCGAGCGACGGCGACATCAAGGCGCTCACCCGCAAGATCGACGCGATGTGGGCGCTGGGAGTGCGGGCCTTTCAGCTGCAGTTCCAGGACGTCAGCTACAGCGAGTGGCACTGCGGCAAGGACACGGACGCCTTCGGTTCGGGCCCTCGGGCGGCGGCGAGGGCGCATGCGCGGGTCGCGGGTGCGCTGGCCCGGCATCTGGCGGACCGGTATCCGGCGGCCGAGCCGCTGTCCCTGATGCCGACGGAGTTCTACCAGGACGGTGCCACCGACTACCGGCGGGCGCTCGCGGACGAGCTGGACAGCCGCGTCCAGGTGGCCTGGACGGGCGTCGGCGTGGTGCCGCGCACGATCACCGGGCGCGAACTGGCGGGCGCGCGGAGCGTGTTCAAGCATCCGCTGGTCACGATGGACAACTACCCGGTCAACGACTACGCACAGGACCGGATATTCCTCGGCCCCTACACGGGCCGCGAGCCGGCCGTCGCGGCCGGTTCGGTGGCGCTGCTCGCCAACGCGATGGAGCAGGCCTCCGCCTCCTGCATCCCGCTGTTCACCGCCGCCGACTACGCATGGAACCCCAAGGGCTACCGCCCCCAGGAGTCCTGGCAGGCCGCCATCAACGACCTCGCGGGCGGCGATGAGCCGACCCGTCAGGCACTGCGCGCGCTGGCCGGCAACCACTCCTCGTCGATACTCAACCCGGCCGAGTCCGGCTATCTCAGGCCCCTCCTCGACGACTTCTGGCGCTCGCACTCCGGGCCGGACGCGGCGGCCAGGGACCGGGCGGCGGGGGCGCTGCGCGCCGCGTTCACCGTGATGCGCCAGGCCCCGCAGCGGCTGAAGGGATCCGCCGACGGCCGTCTTGACGACGAAGTACGCCCGTGGCTGGAGCAGTTGGCCCGGTACGGCCGGGCGGGCGAACTCTCCGTCGACATGCTGCAGGCGCAGGCGCGCGGCGACGGCGCGGCCGCCTGGCGGGCCTCGCTGGACCTGGAGCCGCTGCGCAAGACGCTCGCGGCGAGCCGTGCGACGGTCGGGCAGGGCGTACTCAACCCCTTCCTGGAGCGGGCGGCGAAGGAGTCGGCAGCCTGGACGGGCGCGGACCGCGCAGCGCGGACGGCCGGGAACGACACCGTGTGGCTGGAGCGGGCCCGGCCGGTCGCGGCGGTGACCGCGATGACCGAGCCCGCCGCGCCGCGCTCCGGCCGTCTGGAGGCACACGTGCCGGGCCAGGGCTGGCGCACACTCGGCCCCCTCTCGGCGAGCGGCTGGACCCAGGCGGACGCCAAGGGCCTGCGGGTGGATGCCGTACGTGTCGTTCCGGAGGGCGCCGAGCCCGTCGCCGTACGGTCCGTGGTGCCGTGGTTCGCCGACGAGCCGGTGGCCGGCCTCGATCTCGTACGCGGCGAGACGGACGCGGAGATCGGCGGCGGACCGCAGCGGGCCGGCGTCCGGCTGACCGCGCAGCGCCCGGCCGAGGTGCGCGGCGAACTCACCGCGAAGGCCCCGGCGGGGATCAAGGTGACGGTGCCGAAGCAGACGACGGTTCCGCGTGGCGTGCGGACGACCGTGCCGGTCGAGGTCACGGTCCCGGCAGGCACACCGGCCGGGGAGTACCGGATACCGCTGTCCTTCGCCGGCCAGGAGCGCACACTGACGGTTCGCGCCTATCCGCGCACGGCGGGCCCCGACCTGGCGCGGGCCGCGGGCTCGGCAGCCTCCTCGTCGGGCGACGAGACGGCCGACTTCCCGGCCGCGGCGGCGATCGACGACGACCCGAAGACCCGCTGGTCCTCCCCCGTCGAGGACGGCGCCTGGTGGCAGCTGGAACTGGCCCGCCCGGCCCGCCTCGGCCAGGTGGTACTGCACTGGCAGGACGCGTACGCGACGAAGTACCGCATCCAGGTCTCGGCGGACGGCCGCACCTGGCGCACGGCCGCGACGGTGACCGACGGCAGGGGCGGCCGCGAGGCGGTCCGCATGGACAGCCTCGACACCCGCTTCATCCGCGTCCAGGGCGAGGCGCGCGCCACGCAGTACGGCTACTCACTGTGGTCGGTGGAGGCGTATGCGGTAGCCGACTGACGGCGCCGGTGGGTGCCTGAGCACCGACCGGCGCGAGGGACGACGAAGGCCCGGTCCTCAGGCAGAGATGCCGTCGATCCGGGCCATCGCGTCGTCCGCGCCGTACGGCTGCAGGTATGGCAGCCAGCGCGGGTCCCTATGCCCGGTCCCGATGATGCGCCACGCGAGCCCGCTCGGCGGGGCGGGGTGCTGGTGCAGCCGCCACCCCAGCTCCCGCAGATGCCGGTCCGCCTTGACATGGTTGCAGCGGCGGCAGGCCGCCACCACGTTGTCCCAGGCGTGCTGTCCGCCACGGCTGCGCGGAATGACATGGTCGACGCTGGTTGCGACGCCACCGCAGTACATACAGCGCCCGCCGTCGCGGGCGAAGAGTGCTTTGCGGGTGAGCGGAACGGGCCCCCGGTAGGGGACCCGCACGAACCGCTTCAGCCGTACGACGCTGGGTGCGGCGATGACACGGGTCGCGCTGTGCATGAAGGCGCCGGATTCCTCGAGGCAGAGAGCCTTGTTCTCCAGTACGAGGATGAGCGCGCGGCGAAGCGGTACGACGCCGAGGGGCTCGTACGACGCATTGAGGACCAGAACGTGCGGCACGGTGGATGCCTCCTTGTACGCCGGCGGCGCGTGGCTCGCGCCGGGACGATCTGCTCTTCAGTGTCGCCTCATGCCAGGTCCGAGCGCCACCACGTGCGGGTAACGGGCTCGAAGTGTTTTCGACCACAGCGACTACGACTGCTTCATCCCCAGGTGAGCCTCGTCTCTCCCTCGAACATGGGAACGGAACACCCAGTGGGCCCCGTTAGTGTGGATGGCTGCCACCCGCAATGCCTGGAGGTTCCCGTCGTGTCCCCATCCGTCCTACTGGCCGCTGACCCGTCTGCCGAGCCAGTCTCGCTCGACGAAGCCGCCAAGCAGGCAGGAGACGCCGCAGGCTGGGTGGAGGAAAACTGGTCCACCTGGCTGAACACCAGCCTGCGGATCGCGCTGATCCTGGTGGTGGCGCTGGTGCTGCGCATGCTGATGCGCCGCGCCCTCACCAAGCTGATCGAGCGGATGAACCGCTCGGCCCAGGCCGTGGAGGGCACGGCCCTCGGCGGCCTGCTGGTCAACGCCGAACGGCGCCGGCAGCGCTCGGAGGCCATCGGCTCCGTACTCCGCTCGGTCACCTCCTTCGTGATCCTCGGCACCGCGGGCCTGATGATCCTCGGCGCCTTCAAGATCGACCTGGCGCCGCTGCTGGCCTCCGCGGGTGTCGCGGGTGTCGCGATCGGCTTCGGAGCGCGCAATCTCGTCACCGACTTCCTCTCCGGCGTCTTCATGATCATGGAGGACCAGTACGGCGTCGGGGACAGCGTCGACGCGGGCGTCGCCTCCGGCGAGGTGATCGAGGTGGGACTGCGCGTCACCAAGCTGCGCGGCGACAACGGCGAGATCTGGTACGTCCGCAACGGTGAAATCAAGCGCATCGGCAACCTGAGCCAGGGCTGGGCCACCGCCGGGGTCGACGTGGTGGTCCGCTCCTCGGAGAACCTGGACCACGTCCGCTCGGTGATCAGCCAGGTCGCGGACGACCTGGCAAAGGCCGAGCCGTGGAACGAGCAGCTGTGGGGCCCGGTCGAGGTACTGGGCCTGAACGAGGTGCTGCTGGACTCGATGACGGTGCGGGTCGCGGCGAAGACGATGCCGGGCAAGGCGCTGGGCATGGAGCGCGAGCTGCGCTGGCGCATCAAGAAGGCCTTCGACGCGGCCGGCATCCGGATCATGGGCGGCGTGCCGCCGGTGACGGAGGAGGCCACGACGGCGGACCCGACGGCGGGGATGGCGGCGCCTTCGGCGTATGCGTCGACGACGTCGCCGCAGTCGATGGCGGCGACGCCGCTGACTCCGGCGGCGAATATGTCGAAGTAGGACTGCGTACGGGAACGGGCGCCCCCACCGTCGCGGTGGGGCGCCCGTTTTCATGTCCGCGTCAGCGAACCCAGCTCTTGAGCGGCTCCGTATCCAGCGTGATCCCGATCGGGTCGGGCAACGTGACCACCTGCCATTTCAGCCGAAACAGCCCCGATCCGGTCAGGCATTTACTGAATGAGGAATTCAGTCCGCGACACCACGAAGTCCCCGTAGGAGAATTCGTGCCCCAGTTCAACAAACCTGACGTACTGGCGCCGATTAATATTGAACGAATACTCCATCAGAACTCTCAGGAAGATTCTGAAAGCGAGCTCTGGACAGATCTCCGTAGCGCATTTTCTCAGCTCCGAGGTGGCAGACGGAATACCCTTCCACGAGTTTCGTTCAATCGTCTCGACTAGGGCAGGGCCGATTTCGTCAATTTCCGCTACTACCCTTTCAGTGAGTCCGCCGTACAAACTCTCTCCGACTTCGCGCGATGCGGGCAGGCCAGCTCCACGGAGGCTCGCTTCGCAAATAACTGCGATTTCTCGAACCCAATCCAACCCATTGACCTCATTGACATCGAGACGATAGTTGGAACCCGTTATACATTCCCAGAGTGTCTCCACTGTGCCAGCGGCGCCGCTTGCCATCAGCCTGAGCGCATCTTCAGCTAGCGCCACAGCGTAGGGAGCTGACGTCTGGCCAACATAGTCCACGACCACGTCACGAGCACTTCCGGACATCCTCCAGTCCTGGTGGAATAGAGAGGCGAGGTGCGTGATCCCAAAGTCATCCTCGGTAAATCTGCTACCCATTAAGGATCTCCTACCTCGGGTAGGCCGTCGAGACATAATATCCACCCGGATGGCCAGGGGCTCGCTGCAGAACCATCGTGTACGCGTTCCCCGTCGGGACGATTGAACCACCGGCGTCTGCCCTTACCCCAATCGGGTTATTCGCGCCAAATCTTCCCTTGATTTCCAGTGGCCCTACCCCTCCACCTCGAAGCCAGTTACTGATGCGCTTCTGGCTTGACGCAATGCCATAGTCGACAACCTGCTGGGCCGTCTGGAGATCAGTGAAGCGAGACTTCACTCCCGAGGATTGCGCCATTTGAACAAGCCGCTGGTCACTTATATTCACATGCTCGTCGAGTACATGCGCAGCCGAGAATCGAGCGTCATCCGCAACCAGGTTGTTGCAATTATGAACCAGGACAGGAGTGACGCCTGCCAGCACATAGTACGTGTGCAGGTCGTCGACGTTCAGGTTGTATGTCCTCGCGCGCTTGCTGAAGGGGTGGTTCGCCGTGATCGTGACAGTATCGCCGTCGTTAGTAAGGAGCGTCATCCCAGGTTCTAGCTGGCGAGCCTCAACCCAGCGATGCTCAGACGGCGACCAGAACGGATGCTCGTACGTTGCAGTGAGCCCCTCCATTCCACCCTTCGTCGCTATGGAGAGCCTATTGAAGTGCTTGTCGTCCTCGGTGACGATAAGACTGACAACCTCCCGCGGGCCCGTCTCTCCTGTCTCCGGATCGGTAGCCTGAACCATGTCGCCGAGTTCAACGTCTTCGATATCCCTCGCCGATCCATCCGCCATGAGCACTTCAGTTCCAGCCAGGAAACATTGAGTGCAAATAGCGGGCGCCTTACTCCCCGCGGCCCCCTTATCCGAGCCCTTCGCGGCATCTTCGGCGAGATCAACAATTCCCTCCGCCGTTTTCGCCGCAAATTTCATCTTTGCGGCAAATGCTAGGTCTATGCCGAATTGCAGGCACGCATCGGCACTCCCCCCCTTACAGGCTTCATAGGAATCCAGCCCAAAGAATTCCTTCCCCCTGGCCATCAGCCAATCATGACCATCCGGCACCGGATCGCCGTGATAGACGTATATGTCGTCTATGGCAGTGCCGTATCCTGTTCCGCCAGCCGTACTGCAGCCGACGAATCCACACCGATAGTCAGCCGCAGCGGTGCCAATGTCCGTGGAGGCTGTTCCGCCACCGCCGCCGGTTCCGCCACCGCCTCCACCCGTGCCACGTGGGCTTCCGTCGTTGTTCTTTCCGCCGTCGGGGTCCCCTTGAGTTCCGCCGTCTGGACGTGTCCATCCCGCGCCATCGTTGCAACTGTCGCACCACAGGCCTGTGGCATCGCTGGATGTGACGGGGGTGTTGTTTGCGTAGCTGTAGCCGTTGAGGGATTGGTGCTGGTCGAGGGCGAGGATGGGGTCAACGCTGATGAATTGACCGATTCCAGGGTCGTATTCGCGGGCGCCGACGTGGGTGAGGCCGGTGGTGGCGTCGGCCGGCTTACCCAGAAATGCCTTGTCGTCGGGCCACGCCGTGGGCTTCGTGCCGCGCGGGGTGCCGAACGGCGTCGTGTAGCGCTTCGTAAACGCCAGCGTGGTCGCATCCACCGCGAGGCTGGAGGTGCCGTGGTGGTCGCCAGCAAGGAAGCTGAGCTTGGTGCCCGTGGTTCCCACCGTGGCGGTGCGGACCGCGACGGTCTGGCCGGCCGCCGCGTAGTAGCGGGTACCGGACAGGGTCTTCGTCGCACCCTTGGTGGTGAGGCGGACTTCGTTGCCGCCGACGTAGAGGACCGTGTCGCCGTCGCCAGTCGTGTTGCGCCGAATCAGGAGCTCGCCGTTGGCGTCGTAGAGGTAGCTCGTGCCTGTGGCGGGCTTGTTGCCGGCGGCCGGTTCGGTCGTGCCGACGAGCTTGCCTTCGGTGTTCCAGGTCAGGGTCTGCTGCGCCTGGGTGCCGGGCCGGCTGGTGGTATTCCCCACCTCGTCGTACGCGTAGTCGTTGGTCTTGGTGCCGACGACTGTCTTGACCAATGGGTGGGGCTGTTTGCGGGCAGTGCCGTGAGTGTACGCCGTCGTGACATCGCCCGAACCCGTGTGCTGGGTCTCGGATTTCCGCTGGCCCGCGTCGTTGTAGGTGTAGCTCGACCAGTACGAGGCGGCGCCGTCGAGGTTCGCCGTCATGCGGCCGCTCGCAGCGCAGTCCGCGGTCTTCGGCGTCCATGCCTCGCTCAGACGGCGATGGCCGTCGTAGGCGAAGCACTGGTAGTCGGCCTTGGACGTACCGCCCTGAGTAGCCGTGTCAAGGATCGACGTGACATTCCCTGCGTCGTCCTGTTTGAAGGCGAGTTCCTGCAGAGGATTGGGATTGCCGGATGCACTGGCGACAGACGTCTTCAGGCGGCGCGTGCCCTCTTCGTAGCCGAAGTCGAGAGTCAATTTCTTCGCCGCTGTCGGGTCGGCGGCGAGGAGGAGTTCATCGACGTCGCCGTACGGCGTGTACTTGGCACTCTGGAGATAGCCGGAGGTTCCGCTTGAGGACTTCTGGAGGCCCACTCCCGCGAAGTCATACGTGTTCAAGACGTTCTCGGCAGCGAGGCCGGCAACAGCCGGATGGCTGACTTGCTTGATGCTGCCGTTGAGGTGGTACTGAGCCGAGAACGAAAGGGTCTGGGGAACTCCGGCCTCGACGAGGGGTTCCTTGTCAGGCAGGATCAACTGACTTCCGGCGACCCGGTAGAGCTCGTCGTACTTGGTGACCTTGCTGGTGTAGGCCCTGCTGTTGGTCTGATTGACGCCGTTCTCATAGCGGACGCCGGTGTCCTGCTGGCCCTTGCGGAGCGTGTCAAAGGTCCAGGCGGCCAGTTTGGTGGCGTCAGTCTTTGTGCCGTCCCACAATCCCGTCTTGCGACCGAGGCTGTCGTACTCAGAAACCAGGGTCTTGCTGCGCGCGTCGGTGGTGCTGACGGCTTGGTCGAGTTCGTTGTACTTGGTGGTGCCGGTGCCCTTGTCAGGGTCGGTGGCACTGGTCTGACGGCCGAACAAGTCGTACGTGTAAGACCACACGGCTTGATCGGGGCCGGTGACGGTGGCCTGTTTCCCGGCCGGGGTGTAGGTGTACGAGGTCTCCGTGAAGTCGGTGCCGGTCGGCTTCGGTCCACCGTATTCGCGACGCTTCACCGTCTGCCCGAAAGCGTCGGTTTCCGCTGCCGTGGCCTGACCACCGTTCGGAGCACTGGTGGAAACCGTGTCGCCGGTGTACGTGGTGTCGATGGTCCAGAGGGTGACATTTCTGGCTTTGGTGACCGCCGTCACTGCGCGGCCTGCCCCGTCATACGTGGTGTCGGTCTGCAGCGGAGGCTGCCCACCGTCGGTCTGCATGATCGTGCTGGACGGCTTCTTGTCCGACGCCCAGATGTCCGCCTGCGTCGATGCCGCGAGGCCCCGCTCGTCGTACAGGGTCTGTGCGACCGTCATGCCGAGCAACGGTGAAGGGCTCTGGACTTGGCGTGGTCGCAGCAGCGTGTCGTAGATCGCGTAGACGGTGTCGTATCCGGAACCGTCGCCCTTGAGGGTGGCGGTGGACACCCACGGCAGATCGGTTGCCGAGATGCCGTACTTGTAAACGTAATTGGGGCTGTTGTTCAACAGCCGGGGGCTGTCCGCAAGCCACACCTGAGTGACGCGGCCCAGAGCGTCATATTCCGACTCGGTGATCTTGCCGTTGGCGTCGGTGACCTTCCTGACAGCTCCCGTGGCGAAGTCGACAAGCGTGGTGGTCTTGTGGCCCTTGGCGTTGGCGGCCGTTGTGGTGGTCAAAGGACCAGCGGCCGCCGGAGTGTAGGTGCTGGTGGTGACGGTGGTGTCGTTGGTGTCCTTGACCGTCAGCGGGCGGCCGAGCGTGTCGTAAGTGATGGTGCCCGTCTTCTGCCAGATGGGCTGCCCAAGGGCGTAGCCACTGACACGTCCCGTCCAGCGCGCCTCGCCCAGATTCGGTTCCTGCGAGGCCGACCACGTGGTGGAGTCGTACGCGGTGGCGGTGTCGGAGATGACGGGGCCGGGGTTGGCGGAGTCGGTGGGCAACTTCAGCAAGGCGTCGGGGACGCAGATTCCCGCGGTGGTGCGCACTCGCGCGACCAGGGAGTTGATGCCGACATTGTTATTGCGCGCGAACCAGGTAACGGTGCACTTCTCGTCGTCGGCAACGTCGTCCGCGCCCTTGTCCTCGACCTGGTAGGCCATGCCGTATGCGTCGTACAGCATCTCCGTCGTACGGACCCGGTCCTTCGGGGTGCCGCTGCTGGTGATGTTGGTGCGAGCGTGGGAGGCACCGGTACGGACGAAATGGGCCTCGGTGTCGGCGTATGACTTGTGCTGCGTTGCGGTGCGCTTCGACCACGGGTCGTTGACCGTGCCGGAGACTTCTTGGGCTCCGTTGTAAGTCACCGATTCGCGTGTGAAGCCGGCGTACTGCTCGCTGTCAGTGAGTTCTGGAGCCTTTACACCGGTAACCGTGACGGATTTTCGTTGATCAGCGTCGAGTTTGCCGTCCGCGCCCAGGACCCGGTCGCCATTCATACCGCGCAGGTACACGCTGACCGTCTTGGACTGAGTCTTGCCAGAGGCACCGGTGACGTGCGTGACCTTCTCGAAGCCGCGCCAGATCGACCAGGTCCGTTCCTTCTCCTTGGTCAGTGGATCGTCGTTGTAGTGCCAGGCACCACCACCCGAGTACGTGTAGTTGTGCTGGACCGCCTGGGAGCCGCCGCGCGGGTCGTTCGTGACAATCGCTGCGACGGGATACTTCTGGAACCAGTCCAGGGTGGGTTCCTTGGCACCGTTCGGAGACCAGTAGACCGGGTAGCAGCGGCGCGTGTTGGTGTCGACCTTCGGCTTGGCCTGACCGGCGAGACAGTCGGCCTGCATGTAGGTGACCATGGTCTGAGCGCCCGTCTCGGACGTGATCGTGTACAGGCGCGGCTTGTTGAGGGGAAGGATGTTGTCGCTGTTCCCGTCGACCCGGTTCGCGCGGAACTCGTGTCCGAACTTCACCGGCGGCAAGGAGATGGCCGTACCGCGCTCGCCGGTGTGGCGGATCTCCGACAGCCACAGTGACTGGTCGGTGGAGTCACCCGTGTCGCCCGGATCCAGATAGGTCTGCTTCAGCGCCCAAGAGTCCACCGGAACGTAGGCAGGGGTGGCAGCGGCAGCGTCCCAGGCCTGGGTGGTGATGCCCGTCATGCGCTTGCGGGTGTAGAAGGCGGGACTTACATTGCCAGTGCACTTCAGGTCGGCCTTGCACTCTACGTCGAAGGGCACGTCCGGCCAGTTGTCCCGAGTGCCTTCGGTCAGCGAGTCACAGCCCGGGGACGGTTTGTCGCAGCGCTCGGCGTAGTCGAAGAGCACTCGGTTGGACCCGGCCGGGGAGGCGAAGAGAGTGTCCTTGCGCTGCCCGTAGCGGATCTCTTTGAGGATGCCGCCGCGCACATACGGGGTTCCGACCGTGTCGTCCCCGAGCATGTCGTAGTTGTTGGTCTCTGCCGCGTACCAGTACGACGAGGCGTTGCCGTGGGTGTCCTCGATGTAGTCGAGGTTCCACCGCCAGGCCTGCTTCTCCGCCCGGCCGGCGAAGTTACTGCTCTGGCTGTAGCCGGGCTCGCCGGCGTCGTCGCCGAAGACCGGCACCGTCCACACCGACTGGGTGGCCTGGGTCGTCGAACCCGGCAGCTTGTTCAACCCGAAGTGAAACTTGGTGCCCTCACCGGTGATGACGGTCCAGTACTCCTTGTTGTCGTCGCCGTTGTCGGCGCCGTCGGCGTCGGCGTGATGAATGACGGTGGAGGCGTCGTCGTCCTTCAATCTCCACTGGCCGCTGGTGTCGTCCTTGACCAGCTCGGTGGCCTTGCCATTCAGGACCAGGGAGGCGTTCTCGTACTTCCAGCACAGGTCGAACTTGTCCGCCTGCTCGTCGTCGTCACACGAGCCGTACTTGCGCTCGACGTAGGACGAGGTGATGTCGAAGCCCTCGCCGATGACCGTCCCCTGGTTGTTCGTCGACGCGGTGCGGCCATCGACGCTCCCCGAGTCGTACGAGATCTTGAGATCCGGGGCAGGGCCCGCCGCGGCCGGAGGCGTACGCAGCGGATACGACCAGGTGAACGTGCCGGACGAACCGCCGGCCTCCCACGTCGATGAAGCCGCAAGCGGGGTGGCCTTGTAGTCACCACCGCCCGACTCGGTACCTGCCGCCAGCGCCAGCACCATCGTCTGACCCGATGCGGAATCCTTGGCCTGGGTCGAGGGAGGCGAGGCAAAGGCCAACTGGGCGTCGATACGGTTCTTCTTGCGGTGGTTGGTGAATTCCAGCGGCGTGCGGGACCGGCACTTCGATGCATCCGGCGTCTTGAGCGCACACTCCGGAAGACGCTGTACCTGCAGACGACCGGCCCAGTCGCCACCGTAGGCCGAGGCAAACGCGGCGTAATCAATGCCCAGTTGGGCAGATCCACCGGCCGCTGGTCCGGTGACGGACAGGACGATGCCTTTGACCCCGAGCTTGGCCGCCTGCTTCTGATCCAGGACTGTGGCCTTGACCGTGTCGGCGGCCTTGACCGCCTTGGCACCCCTGCCGACCCTGACAGGCTCAAGGGTGAGCGGCAGACCACCGGGGGTGGCCTTGGCCGTACCGGGCTTGGCCCCATTGAGGGTCACGGCACCGGCCGTGGGCCACGACACCGTGCGGCCCTGTTCCCGCTTGGCTCGGGCAGCATCCGCACGGCCCGCCTCAGCGGTCTTCCTCATGACCGCCGCCGTCTTCTCATCCACCTTCGGGATGAACGGCGACACCTTGTCCGGACGGTGTTCCGCAGGCTTCGGTCGGCCCTCCCTGACTGCGGATTCCGTGGCGGAGGCCACCGGCGTGACCAAGCCCGGGAGCAACACGAAGCCGACGACCGCGGCGACTCTCCGGATCCAGGGTCCTCTGGCCCGTCGAACACGTCTGCCGTCGTGGTGTGCCGATGCGAACTGCTTCATTCCCGCCCCTACTGTGGGCCGGCCTCAGGCCTGCCCGTCCACCGTCCCGGCCCGTCATGGCCGGGACGCCCCGGTTGATCTCAGTGGTGGTCTTTCGGTCCGGCGCGCTGCGCTCCGAGTCGCTAGACAGGGCTGTCCGAGTTCACCACTTGCTCTCCGACCTGGTCCGCGCTCATGGCACCTGTCCAGATACGCAGTAGCTGCAGCTTGCCGGGCAGGTAGTGACCTGTGCTTCCGCCGCCGCTGCCCCGGCCCATCGTCAACTCGCCGCTGCCCTGCTGCGAGGCCGTCAAGCCAGGATTGGTCCGGACGTCCTTGTCCTCGGAGCCGACGAAGAGGTGCAGTTTGCCCGTGCCTGAAGCAGTCTTGTCGGGGTCGTCCGCGTCGGCCCACTGCCATTCCTCATGGGCATCGAATACGCCGGTGACGTCCACCCAGTCGGCTGTCTCTGACACGTCGGCGAATTCCGTTCTGGGAGTCGCCTCAGCGGTCTGCGTGGCCTTTCCGTCTGTGCCGATGACGGTGCGGGTGAAGCGCCATTGGTACGCATCAGCCTTTATCTTCACCAGCCACAGCGCCCAAGAGGACTCGCCGGACGTTGCGCCGGCGCGCTGTCCGGCCACTTGTGCCTGGTAGCCATCGGGTTTCGTGGCCAGTTCGGCAGGGTTCAGCTTGACTCGAGCCGAGACCGTGAACGAGCCGCTCTCGTCAACCACCGGGCCGTTGGTGGAGGCGGAACCCGCCTTGCCGTCCAGGACAAGCGCGTTGTCGTCCCCGCCCAGTACCGCTCCGGCGGACAGCTTCATTGCAGTCCGCTTGTACTCCGACTTGTCTGTCACCTCAGCGCCGGTGGCAGTTACCGCGTCCCAGCGCGCCACCAGTTCGGTCTCTGCCCCGCCGGCCTTGAGCAGCCGGGCTTCCTGAAGCAGTGCGTGCTCGTTGAGGGCGTAGCGCCACACGGCCACTTCATCTACGTAGCCGTGGAAGTACTGCTGGAAAGTACCGGCGGCCTTGGTGCGCCCGAATTGCAGGCTATAGGTGGATGTCCACGGCTCGTACTCCGGAGCCTTCTCGGACAACTTCACCGGAGCGGTGCCCTGCGGGATGCCGTTGACGAACAACTGAATCGTGTCGTCCGCCTTGTCTGTGTTCCCCCTGGTGTTGAACACCCCTGCCAGATGCGTCCACACTCCCGCGGGGGGATTCACCGTGTCGCCCTCGGAGATGACATCGGGGGTGGTGCTCTTGTCCTGGGCACCGCGGTTGAACGCCCACCGCTTCCTGCCGGACGAGTAGTACAGCGTGAACGCCGTGTCCTGATCACCGGGAGCAGAGAGCACCACTTGATTGGCACTCGTGTCCGTCAGATATGCCCACGCGGAGACAGTGAACGAGTCCCGGGTGTTCACCACGTGCTCGGTGGTGGCGGCGTATCCCTGCTGTTGTGCGGGGTCCTCACTATTCAGTCCCAGCGAGAAGTCGCCCGCGCCGCGCCGGGCCCGTTTGTCCCACAAAGCCCCGCCCGTATAGAGCGTTGCGTCATGTCGAGTAGCTCCAACTTCCGCGGAGTCTGGGCTGGTCCGATCCGTTCCCGCACCGTCGTCGAACCTCCAACGCCCGATCGGGCCTTCAGCCTCAGCCACATTGATCTTGTAGATTGCCGGATCACCCCAGCGGTCGCGGATATCTGTGGCCCGAACCTCCAAAATCTGGATGCCGGCGTCAGGAGGTGTTGCGAGCACCGACTTCGCCTGGGAGGGGAGAACCTTCGTCGCCGCCTTCTCCCCGTGCCACCGCCACAGGTACGCCTTGATGTCCGAATCGGCAGCATTCGGCGCGAAGGAGAATGTGGCCGTGACGCCAGGCCCGCCCCGTTCCTCGCACTGCCCGCCGGTCACGCATTCCTTGTACGGGCTTCCACCCGTGATCACAGGGGCCTTCGGAAGCGTGGTGTCGACCTTGAAGTAGCACCAGTCCGTGGGAGCCGAGTCCATGTGCTGGGTCACGCCCTCGTGCGTCCAGAAGGACTGGGTGACCGCTCGGACCCGGTAGAGCGTGCCCTCTTGCCGTTGGGTCATCTGCTTGCTGAGCAAGGTGCCGTCGGGGCTGTACGCCGGTGCCTCAGGCATGGTCTCGGGGCCCCAGGTGTTGAGCCAGGTGGAGCCGTCGGACCTGTGCGCCTGGAACACCACGCGCAGCGCGCCCTTGAACCCGTTTGACGCGGGCTGCACAAGCGCCTGCGCCCCCGCTACCACAGTAGGGGTCAAAACAGTGACGGCCTCCGGATAGCGGTAGTCCCGAGCGCACTCGGACACGGTGCCAGTGCCCGGGATAACACCGACGGGTACCGGAGTCCCCGGCTTGGGCACATAGTTGATTGTCAGCGCGGCGTTGTCGTCGAACCGCTTCCACGCATCGGGGTCGCCCTCGTCCTTCGCGCGCAGCATCAACGTCAGCCGCGAGAACTTCCCGTCGGCGAACGACCGCACCGTGGAGGTCAGATTCTCGTCACCCTCAGCGGGGTTGTCGTGGAACTCGACCCAGCTGTCGGGCTGTTCGGGTGAGCAGTTTGTGCCCCGTCCCGCGGACACATTTCGGTCGCCCATCAAGTCCAGCTGCCCAGGGCCCGGCCACCTGGTGCCCTCCGAGATGTTGTTGGTGCGCCACAGGTCCACCTCGTGGGGCGTGCAGGAGAACGACCAGGTCTCGTGCGCGCGGAAGACCGCGTCCACCACGTACTTGCCCGCCAGATTCGTGGGTGCGAACTCGAAGTACATGCGGTTGGTGTAGTCCCTGCCGCAGTACCAGGGGCCAAGATGGCTGCAGTTGCCGACCCCGTAGTCGCCGTCGAAGTTCCAGAACCGGTCGCCGTCCGAGGAGAGTACGGTGCGTTCCTGCAGGGCCGCCCCCATCGGGGGGTCGATGAAGACGGGGTAGACCGTCTTCTCGCCCCGCAGCAGGTCCAGGTCCGGCCTGACCGCCACCGCGTTGCCGTCCACCTGCACTGGCAGCTCCGCGCTGGCGTCGCCCGCGCCCGGACGGTTCGGGTCCTCCTTCGACGGTTCCGGCTTCTCGGCCCCGTCCGTTGCACGTACCAGCTGCGGCGCGGCCCCAGCGTCGCCGGCCGAGTCCCACATCACCCCGGCCGGACCCGTGAAGGCCGCATTGCCGTCAGCATCGATCGCGCGCAAGCCGCCGCCTGCCCCCGGCGCGACATCCAGGCCATCCCCCTTGACGGTCAACTTGATCCGCTCGAGCTCGGGGTTGGCGGCTGCCTCCGCGGACTTGACCACCAGCACCTCGCGATAGCCCTCGGCGGTCGCCGTCAGCTTCAGGTCAACCCCCTTGAAGACCTCCGGGTAGATGGCGGTGGCTCCCGAGAGCTGCGGCTCCGGCAACGCCCCCGGCCAGCCGAGCGACAGCGAGCCTCGCTTGCCGCCAAGGGTGATCACGGGCTTGGCGCTGCCTCCGCCGGAGAACGCGAGGTCGACCACCGCGGACTTCGGGCCGACCGTTCCGTCCGACCGGCGCTCCAGGGTGACGTCGATACCCCGCCAGGAGCCGTCCTTGGCCCGGGCCCGCTGAGGCCGGGTCGACTGGGTCAGCGTGAAGGTACCGTCCGGGTTGGCCATGGTGGTTGCGTACTCGGTGCGCTCCTCGACCACCTCGACCGGCTGCCCTGAGGCCGCGGCACGCGCCGACGCGGACTGGTCAGCCGACTGCTCTGCCTCCGGGGCCGCGCTCGGCGCCTTCAAGGCTGGCGCCCCGAACGCCAGGGCAGGCGTAAAACCGGCCACCAACGCGGCGCCCACCAATGCCCCCACAGCACGAGAAACGCGTCGTCTACCCGCAGGCATGACTGACCCCCCTTTAAGGGCCTCCCCAGACCCTTCACAGAACGGACGACTATGTGAAGTCCGTGGGGGAACCCTAGGCACGCTTCGCACGTCTGATCGATGACGTACGGATGTAAAAAGCTGCAATCGCAGGAGCCTGCCCCTCTACAGACCGTCCCAGACCGGCAGGAATCCAAGCAAGATCCCCGCGTCGACCAGGGGTGCACCGATCTCGTCGCCGGGGAGCCGTCGATACAGCGCCGCAAAACGCGAATGGGCCCCTGCCAGGCGGCAGGGGCCCATTCATGTCCGCGTCAGCTGACCACGGCCGATTCCAATGCGTGCAGAAGACCATCTGCCGACATCGCACCGCTCCAGATGCGCAGCCGGTCCAGGTTGCCAGGGAGATAGTGGTCCATGGTGCCGCCGTCGGCGCCGCGCCCCAAAGCCAGTTCTCCCGCGCCCTGGGCCTGAGACGTGAGCCCGGCGTGGGGTTTCTCGATCTGCGGGACTGTTCCGATGTAGAGCCTGAGCTTGCCGGATGTATCCGGCTCACCGGGCGTGGTCGCAGTCGCGTCGTACACACCTGAGACATCGATCGGGGTGTCGAACTCAGACGGTTCCATGCCGGAGTCCGCCCGGAGTACGACCCGCTCGGTCACCTTGCCCGCCGCGTCCACAGCGGTCCGCTCGAAGCTCCATACGGTGACATCCTCACCGTCGCCATCGGGATCGATCTTGTTCAGCACCAGCGCCCATGACGACTCGTCCGCAAGCTTCTGACCGGCCACGATCGCGCGGTACCCGGACGGCTTGGCAGCCCACTTGGCACTGTCCACCCGTACCCGGGCCGAGACCGTGAACGAGCCGGTCTCGTCCACCGCCGGACCGGGAGCCGCGGCATACCCCTGAACTCCGTCCAGGACCAGCTGACTCCGCCCGGACTCGTCCGCCCGAAGCTGCGCCCCCTCGGCCGACAGGCTCAGGCCGGGCTTGGCGTAGCCGCTCGCGTCCTTGATCTCACTGCCGGCGGAAAGCCCCGCGTTCCAGTCGGCCACCAGCGCGGTGGCGGGCCCTCCGTCAGACGTGAGCTCCGACACCTGCTGTACGTCCACCGGCCTGAGCGCCCGCTGCCAGACCTGCGCCTCGTCGAGATAGCCATGGAAATACTGCCGGTAGGCGCCGGCGTCCTTGGTCCGGCCGATCTGAAGCCCCTTCGAAGACGTCCAGGGTTCGTACGCCGGGGCCACGGCGGACAGATTCACCGGCCGGCCCTGGGGCCGGCCGTTGACGAAGAGCTGGATGGTGTCGTTCATCCTGTCCGTGTCGCGCTTGGTGTCGAAGACCCCGGCCAGATGCGTCCACACGCGGGCCGGAGGATTCGCCGCATCGCCGTACGAGACAACATCCGTCGTGCCGATCTCGTCCTTGGCGCCGCGGCCGAAGGCCCACTTCTTCTGCTTGGCGGAGTAGTACAAGGCGAACGCCGCGTCCCTCCTCCCCGGTGCCGAGAGCACAACCTGATCCGACTGCGTACCGGCGAGATACGCCCAGGCCGAGACAGTGAACGAATCCTTGGTGTCGGCCACCGGTCCGCTCGTGGCCCCGTACGCCTTTCGCTTGGCCGGGTCGGCGCTGTTCAGGTCGAGCGAGAAGTCGCCGACCCCGCGCCTGCCCAGCTCCGACCAGCCCGCACCGCCCTTGAGGGTCGCATCGTGGCGCTCCGTTCCCTCGGTGGCGGTGTCCTTCGTGGTGTGCACTCCCGGGTCCGTCGGACGGTCGGCGAACTGCCAGTGCCCCACCGCACCCGACGCAGGCTGCACGCGGAAAGTGAAGTAGGTGGGAGCGCCCCACCGTTCGCCCCGGTCCTTGGCCTCCACTTCCAGAGTCTGAGTGCCGGCGTCGGACGGCACCACGGCATGTGACACTTCGGCGCCGCTGATCACCGTGGCTCCGAACTCGCTCTGCAGCCTCACTCGGTAGGCCGTGACGTCCGTCTTGCCCGTCGCCGGATCGACGTCAGCCTCGTTCGGCCGGAACGTGAACATCCCCGCCAGCCCGGGCTCGCCCCGCCCAACGCAGTCGTTCGCCGAGCACTCCGTGTACGGCCCGTCGCTCGTGATCCGCGGCGCCAGCGGCACCGGATCGTCCACCCCAAAAGCTGGCGTCGTGAGCACCCCCGCCATCAGCGCCGTACCCACCAGCCCGCCCCATGCGCGAGAGCCTCTCCGTCTGTGCAAAGACATGACTGATCCCCCTCCGAGGGCCTCCCCAGGCCCTTCCTGCGCACATTAGACACACGACGGCACCGCGATCGATCAAATATCAGGAGCCTGCCCCCACCACAGACCGGCCCAGACCAGCAGGAATCCCGCCAGAAGCCCCCGCGGCGATCCCGCGCCCCCGCACCCAGGCTGCCCTCGTCACCCCTGCCCACAGGTAACACTTTGACTGCCTAAAAAGCCCTGACCATTGACGTCCGCCCGACATGCGGCTTACCTTCCTCCCACCGAATAGGAAACTTTCCTAACAGTCCAGCAAAGGACCAGGTGGGAAACAGGCAGCCGAAGGGCAGGTGCATCCGTCGTGGCCGGAACCACTCCCGGTACACCGCGCGTACTGCGCGCCATGAACGACCGGGCCGCGCTCGATCTGCTGCTGGAGCACGGGCCGCTGTCACGCACCAAGATAGGGAAACTGACCGGTCTGTCCAAGCCCACCGCTTCCCAGCTGCTCGCCCGGCTGGAATCCGCGGGGCTCGTCGTCGCCACCGGGACCACCGAGGGGCGGCCCGGGCCCAACGCCCAGTTGTACGCCGTCAACGCTCGCGCCGCCTTCGCCGCCGGGCTCGATGTCACGCCGCATCGCATCCGCGCCGCCGTCGCCGACATCACCGGAGCCACCGTCGGCGAGTTCGAGCTGCCGACCCCGGGCCGGCGCGCCGAGAGTGTCGTGCGGCAGGTCACCGAGGCGCTCGACGGGGCGGTGAAGGCCGCCGGGGTCACCCGCTCCGATGTGCACCGGCTCGTCATCGGCACGCCCGGCGCGTTCGACCCGTCCACCGGGCGGCTGCGGTACGCGTCGCATCTCCCCGGCTGGCACTCCCCCACCCTCCTCGACGAGCTGGCCGCCGTGCTGCCGATGCCCGTCGAGTACGAGAACGACGTCAACCTGGTCGCCGTCGCCGAGCAGCGTCTCGGCGCCGCGCACGGCCATGAGAACTTCGTGCTGCTGTGGAACGAGGAGGGCCTCGGCGCCGCGGTCGTCATCGGCGGCCGGCTGCACCGCGGTTTCACCGGCGGCGCCGGTGAGGTCGGCTTCCTGCCGGTGCCCGGCACCCCGCTCGTGCGCCAGGTGACCAAGGCGAACAGCGGCGGCTTCCAGGAGCTGGCCGGCGCCCAGGCGCTGCCCCGGCTGGCGCGCGAGCTGGGCATTGGCGGCGTCGCCCACGGGCCGCACGCCGAGGTCGCCACCGAGCTGGTCGCCCGGGCCGCCGAGGCCGACTCGGGGGCGTACCGCCAGCTGCTCGACGCGTACGCGACCGGGCTTGCCACCGGTCTCGCCTCCATGGTCGCCGTACTCGACCCCGAACTCGTCGTCCTGTCCGGCGAAGTGATCGCCGCCGGCGGGGAGCCACTGCGCGAGCGCGTGCTCGCGGAGCTCACCGAACTGGCCGCCCCACGGCCCCGTCTCGTACTCGGTTCCGTACGGGAACACCCTGTCCTGCGAGGGGCGCTCGAGAGCGCCCTTGCCACCACGCGGGACGAAGTCTTCGACACCTCTCGCTGAACACGTCTCACCGAACACGTCTCACCGAACACCTCTCACTGAAAGCACCTTCCCGCCCTTTCCTCTTGAGCCCTCGACCCGTCACAGGGAGACACCGTCATGTCCACACGCACCCGGAAGACGGCAGCCGCACTCGCCGCGACCGCCGCCATATCCCTGTTCGCCTCGGCTTGTACGGGCTCGAGCGACACCGCGGCCGACGACGACCCCAACGCCAAGACCACCATCACCTTCTGGCACGGCTGGAGCGCCCCCAGCGAGGTCAAGGCGATCCAGGAGAACGTCGTCCGCTTCGAGAAGGAACACAGCAACATCAAGGTCAAGGTCGTCGGCAATATGACCGACGACAAGATCAACCAGGCGCTGCGGGCCGGTGGTTCGAACGCCCCGGACGTCGTGAGCTCCTTCACCACCGACAGCGTGGGGAAGTTCTGCACCTCCGGCGCCTTCGTCAACCTCAGGCCCTTCCTCGAGAAGTCGAAGATCGACCCGGCCAAGGTCTTCCACAAGCCCCTGCTCGACTACACCCAGTTCGACGGCAACCAGTGCTCGCTGCCGCTGCTCAATGACGCGTACGGCCTCTACTACAACAAGGACGCCTTCAAGGCGGCCGGCATCACCGCCCCGCCGAAGACGTGGAGCGAGTTCGAGGAGGTCGCAGAGAAGCTGACCAAGCCCAAGGGCGACTCGTACGAACAGCTCGGCTTCATGCCGAACTACCACGGCTACGAGACCACCCCGATGCACTACGTCTCGCAGTGGGGCCCCACCTACTTCGGCGCCGACGGCAAGTCCAACATCGTCAAGGACCCCGCCTTCTCGAAGATGCTGACCTTCCAGAAGGGTCTGGTCGACAAGCTCGGCGGCTTCACCAAGCTGGAGAAGTACCGCAACACCTTCGGTGACGAGTGGGGCGCCAAGCACCCCTTCCACACCGGTCAGGTCGCCATGCAGCTGGACGGCGAGTGGCGGCTCGGCATGGCCAAGGACGCGAAGGTGAAGTTCGAGATCGGCACCGCGCCACTGCCCGTCGCCGACGACCAGGTGGCCGACTACGGCAAGGGCTATCTCTCCGGCACGATCATGGGCATCGCCTCCACCAGCAAGAAGCAGAACGCCGCATGGGAGCTGGTGAAGTACATGACCACCGACACCGACGCGGTGGTGGCCTTCGCCAACGGCATCCACAACGTGCCCTCCACGATCGACGCGCTCACGTCGCCGCAGCTGAAGATCGACCCGGCCTTCAAGACCTTCATCGACATCGCGCAGCACCCGAAGTCCAACACCACGCCGGCCAACGTCGACGGCGGCGCGTACCAGGTGACCTTCCAGGACTTCGGCTACCAGTACGAGTCCGGGAAGGCGAAGGACCTGCAGGCCGGTCTGGAGAAGACGGCCAAGCAGATCGACACCGACATCGCGAAGCAGAAGTAGCAGAGAAGACAGAAGGCAGACAGTGACTACGCACACGCTGCGGTCGAAGCGCCGGCAGTCCGGTCTTGTTGCGAAGCACAGAAGACAGGCACTGCGTACCGCGGCCTTCATGTCGCCCTGGCTGATCGGCTTCAGCGTCTTCTTCGCGTACCCGCTGATCTCGACCGTGTACTTCTCCTTCATGAAGTACGACGGCTTCCGGCCCCCCGTCTTCAACGGCCTGGACAACTGGACGTACGTCTTCAGCGAGTACCCGATGTTCTGGCCCGCCCTGCGCAACACGCTGTGGCTGGTGCTGGTGATGGTCACCTGCCGGGTCGCCTTCGGCCTCGGCATCGGACTGCTCATCACCAAGATCAAGACGGGCGCCGGGGTCTTCCGGACCCTGTTCTATCTGCCCTATCTCGCCCCGCCGGTCGCGGCGACACTCGCCTTCGTCTTTCTGCTCAATCCCGGTACCGGACCGGTCAATTCGGTCCTCGACTCGATCGGGCTGCCCACCCCGGGCTGGTTCACCGACCCCAGCTGGTCCAAGCCGGCCCTCACCGCGCTCGCGCTCTGGGGCATCGGCGACCTGATGGTGATCTTCATGGCGGCGCTGCTCGACGTACCGAAGGAGCAGTACGAGGCGGCGGAGCTGGACGGGGCCACGGCCTGGCAGCGCTTCCGCTTCGTCACCCTGCCGAACATCTCCCCGATCGTGATGTTCGCCGTGGTCACCGGAGTGATCCAGACGATGCAGTACTACACACAGCCGCTGGTGGCCGGAAAGGTCGCCTCCGGCATCATCGGCGGCAGCGGGCAGCAGTTCGAGCCCGGTTACCCCGAGAAGTCGACGCTCACGCTGCCTCAGCTGGTCTACAACGTCGGCTTCCAGCGCTTCGACTACGGCGCCGCGGCGGTCGTCGCGCTCGTCCTGTTCGTGCTCTCGATGGTCTTCACCGCGTTCCTGATGCGACGGCGCGGCGGCCTCGTACGGGTGGGTGACTGAGCCATGGCGCAGATTCTCGACAAGCCCGCCCCCGCCGTCATGAGCGTCGCCGGTGCCGAGCGCACCGCGCGCCGCAGGGCGCTGCTGCACTGGATCGCCGTGCACTCGCTGGGCGTCGCGGCCGCGCTCTTCTTCGTGCTGCCGTTCGTCTTCGTCGTCCTCACCTCGCTGATGAGCGACCAGCAGGCGCTCACCCGTGATCTCGTCCCGGACACCTGGCAGTGGGACAACTACCGCCGGGTGCTGGACACTCCAGGCTTTCTGACCTGGTGGAAGAACACGCTGCTGTACGCCGGTCTCGGCACGGTTCTGACCGTCGTCTCGTCCATCCCGGTGGCGTACGCGCTCGCCAAGTTCCGCTTCCGCGGGCAGCGTCTGGCCCTGATGCTCGTCATCTCGATGATGATGCTGCCGCCCCAGGTGGTCATCATCCCGATGTATCTCTTCTGGGCGAAGCAGCTGGACCTGGCCGGCACGCTGTGGCCGCTGATCATCCCGATGGCGTTCGGCGACGCGTTCTCGATCTTCCTGCTGCGGCAGTTCCTGCTCACCATCCCCAATGAGTATCTGGACGCCGCGAAGGTCGACGGCTGCAGTGAGTTCCGCACGCTGCTCAGGGTGGTGCTGCCGATGGCCAAGCCGGGCATCGCCGCCGTAGCGCTGTTCCAGTTCTTCTACGCCTGGAACGACTACTTCGGTCCACAGATCTACGCCTCGGAGAACCCGGCGGCCTGGACTTTGTCGTACGGCCTGGAGTCGTTCAAGGGCGCGCACCACACCGACTGGAATCTGACCATGGCCGCGACCGTGCTGGTCATGGCCCCCGTGATCCTCGTCTTCTTCTTCGCCCAGAAGGCATTCGTCGAGGGCGTCACACTGACCGGAGTGAAGGGCTAGATTTTCATGAAGCTCGCAGTCGTGGGTGGCGGATCCACCTATACCCCAGAGTTGATCGACGGCTTCGCCCGGCTGAGGGACACCCTCCCGATCAGTGAACTCGTGCTCATCGACCCCGCGGCCGACCGCCTGGAGCTCGTCGGTGGGCTGGCCCGGCGGATCTTCGCCAAGCAGGGCCACGACGGGAAGATCGTCACCACCTCCGACGTGGACGCGGGCGTCGCGGACGCCGACGCGGTGCTGCTCCAGCTCCGGGTGGGCGGCCAGGCCGCCCGCAACCAGGACGAGACCTGGCCGCTGGAGTGCGGCTGTGTCGGACAGGAGACAACGGGCGCGGGCGGTCTCGCCAAGGCGCTGCGCACCGTCCCGGTCGTGCTCGACATCGCCGAGCGGGTGCGGCGCAGCAACCCTGATGCCTGGATCATCGACTTCACCAACCCGGTGGGCATCGTCACCAGGTCACTGCTGCAGGCCGGGCACAAGGCCGTCGGGCTGTGCAATGTCGCCATCGGCTTCCAGCGCACGTTCGCGAAGTTCCTCGAGGTCGCCCCGGCCGATGTGCACTTGAACCATGTGGGTCTCAACCACCTGACGTGGGAGACAGGTGTGCGGCTCGGCGGTCCCGACGGCCCGGACATGCTGCCGAAGCTGCTGGCCGGGCACGGTGACGCGATCGCGGACGATCTGCGGCTGCCGCGCGAGGTGCTCGACCGGCTCGGCGTGGTGCCCTCGTACTATCTGCGCTACTTCTACGCGCACGACGAGGTCGTACGGGAGCTGAAGGCGAAGCCCTCGCGGGCCGCCGAGGTCGCGGAGATGGAGAAGCAGCTGCTCGAGATGTACGCCGACCCGGCGCTCGATACGAAGCCGGAGCTGCTCGCCAAGCGCGGCGGCGCCTACTACTCGGAGGCGGCCGTGGATCTGGCGGCCTCACTCCTCGGCGGGGGCGGCAGCCCGAACCAGGTGGTCAACACCGTCAACAACGGCACCCTGCCCTTCCTCTCCGACGACGCCGTGATCGAGGTGCAGGCGGCGGTCGGCTCGGGCGCCCCGACTCCGCTGCCCGTGCCGGAGCTCGACCCGCTGTATGCGGGGCTGATCGCGCAGGTCACGGCGTACGAGGACCTGGCGCTGGAGGCCGCACTGCGCGGCGGACGCGACCGTGTGTTCAAGGCGCTGCTGTCGCATCCGCTCATCGGCCAGTACGAGTACGCAGACGCGCTCACCGACAAGCTGATCGCGCACAACCGGGAGCACCTCACGTGGGCGTGAACGCATCGGTCCTCGCCATCGACGCGGGCAACAGCAAGACCGACGTGGCCGTCATCGGCACCGACGGCGCTGTACTCGTGTCGTCGCGCGGGCCCGGCTTCCAGCCGCCGAAGGTCGGCGTCGAGGCGGCGCTCGACGTGCTCGGCTCGACGGTCGGCGAGGCGCTGGCCACGGCGCGTGCGCAGGGTGCGGCCATCGACAGTGTCGGGCATGTGTCGGCCTGTCTCGCCAACGCCGATCTGCCGGTGGAGGAAAGGGAGTTGACGGCCGCTCTGCACGCGCGCGAGTGGGGCCGAACCACCGAGGTGCGCAACGACACCTTCGCGATACTGCGCGCCGGGGTCGACGAGCCGCGAGGCGTGGCCGTGGTGTGCGGGGCCGGCATCAACTGCGTGGGGATGCTGCCGGACGGCCGTACCGCCCGCTTCCCCGCGATCGGGAAGATCTCCGGGGACTGGGGCGGCGGTTCGGGGCTGGCCGAGGAGGCGCTGTGGTTCGCGGCACGGGCGGAGGACGGGCGCGGTGAGCCGACGGCGCTCGCGCGCACGCTCCCCGCGCACTTCGGCCTGGACTCCATGTACGCCCTGATCGAGGCGCTGCACCTCGGGCACATCGCGTCGGCGCGCAAGCATGAGTTGACTCCCGTCCTCTTCGCGACCGGTGCGCAGGGCGATCCGGTCGCCCGCTCGCTGGTGCACCGGCTTGCGGAGGAGGTCGTCGCGATGTCCACGGTGGCGCTGGGCAGGCTCGAACTGCTCGATGAGGAGGCGCCGGTGCTGCTGGGCGGGAGCGTGCTCGCGGCCCGGCACCCGGAGCTGGAGGAGCACATCGGCAAACTGCTGGCGGCCCGGGCGCCGAAGGCGGTCATCGAGGTGGTGACCGCGCCGCCGGTACTGGGTGCGGCGCTGCTGGGGCTCGATCATGTCGGGGCGCCGGCCGAGGCACGCGCCAGGCTGCGCGCGCACTACGCCCGGACGCCACGTTAATTGGGATGCGTCGCCCGTGTTCCCGCTATCAGGATCGGGGGCATGGGCGACTTACTGCGTGAACGATTCGATGCGGACGGGTTTGTGAAGCTCGAAGGGGCCGTTCCCGCGGATGTGGCGGCAAAGTGCGCCGCGCTCCTGTGGGCCGAGACCGGCTGCGACCCGGACGATCCGGCGACGTGGAGCAAGCCGGTCCACTGGGTGTGGGGCATGGGGCAGGAGCCGTTCCGGCAGGCAGCCAACATGCCTGTCCTGCATGATGCGTTCGACCGTCTGGTCGGGCCGGGGCGGTGGCAGCCGCGATCGGTCCTCGGGTCGTTCCCGCTGCGCTTTCCGCATGCGGAAGAGCCGGCCGACGCGGGATGGCACATCGAGGGCAGCTATCTGCCCGAGGGGGCGAGCACGTATTGGGCCAACCACCGCTCCCGCGACCGGGTGCTGCTGATGCTCTTCCTGTTCAGCGAGGTCGGCGAGGAGGACGCGCCGACCCGGATCCGGGTGGGATCCCATCAGGACATGCCTGGCGTGCTGGAGCCGTACGGGGAGGAAGGTGCCGCGATCATGGAGATCGGTCCGGAGATCGATGCGGCGTCCGCGCACCGGCAGGTGGTGTACGCGACGGGGCGGCCGGGCGATGTGTATCTCTGCCACCCATTCCTGGTGCACGCCGCGCAGCCGCACCACGGGACGCGGCCCCGGTTCATGGGGCAGCCCGCACTGCTTCCGGCTGCCTCGGCGTAGCGGCCGGCGCTGTGTGGGCGGTCCCAATGGTGTGGCGGTCGCAATGGTGTAGCGGCCCCAATGGTGTGGCGGTCGCAGTGGTGTGGCGTGGGCTCGCCGATACCTGGGCAGCGTCCGTGCAACGGGAACCGATCTACGCAGAGAAGCGTGTTCATGGTGGGGAGTTCGGACTGGCGGGATCCTGAATCGAAGCGAAAGGAACAAGATCCAGTCAATCCTGCTGTGATTGTCGGTCACTGCGGCCATACTGCTGGCCGGGGGACATCCCCAACCCGCCGCCGGGGGGCGGGCCGACGTCAGGGACCGAGGGGGAGGTCACGTGACATACCCGCCGAGTGTGCGCAGCGCACCTCAGTCGGCTCCGACGCATGCACCCGCACAGCCGCCGGGCCGGCCGCCCGCGCACCGCGGCGCCTGGGCCGAGGGCAAGGAGCGGCTGCGGGCGGCGGCGACGACCGAGCCGGGGCGGCTGCAGATCATCGGGGCTGTCCTGGCAGCGCTGGTGATTGTGTTCGGCGCGGTGACCGCTTTCGAGATCTCCGACCGGGCGGCCGCGGCCGACGATGTGGTGAGCCGCAGCCAGCCGCTGAGCGCGGACGCCGCGTCCGTCTACCGCTCCCTGGCCGACGCGGACACGGCGGCCTCCAGCGGCTTCCTGGCCGGCGCCGAGAAGGAGCCCGCGGCCCGCGAGCGGTATCAGAAGGACATCGCCCTCGCCTCCAAGCTGCTGGTCAAGGCCGCGACGAACACGGACAGTGCGAGCGAGTCCGGGCGGCAGATAGCCACCCTCAATGAGCAGCTCCCCCGCTATACGGGCCTGGTCGAGACGGCCCGTTCCTACAACCGCCAGGGCCTGCCGCTCGGCGGCGCCTATCTGCGGTATGCGAACGAGCAGATGACCAAGCAGCTGCTGCCCGCCGCCCAGAAGCTGTACGACGCCGAGACCGCCAGGCTGGACGAGGACGACGACCACGCCCGCTTCTGGCCCCTGTTCTCGCTCGCGGTCGGCGTGATCGCACTGGCCGCCCTCGCCTGGGCGCAGCGTCGCAACTACCTGCGTACGAACAGAGTGTTCAACCACGGCCTGCTCGCCGCCACTGCCGCCGCCACCGTCGTCCTGCTGTGGCTGGCCGTCGGACACATGGTGGCCCGCGCCGAGCTGAACGACGCAAAGGCGCACGGCCAGAAGTCCCTGAAGGTCCTCAACGACGCGCGGATCAACTCCCTGAAGGCACGCGCCAATGAGAACCTCACGCTGGTGGCGCGAGGTGCGGTGCTCACCGACGACGGCAAGAGCGACAAGTACGAGACGGACTACAGCACGGGCATGGACAAGCTCGGCACAGAGCTGAACGAGGCTCAGAAGCTCGCCGATGACACCGAAGGCCGCGATCCCGTCGAGGCAGCGGTCGCGAGCGTGTCCGAGTGGAAGGTCCGGCACAAGAGCGCCAGCACGACCGACAAGGCCGGTGACTACGTCGGCGCGCTGGACAAGGTCATCGGACCCAAGGCATCGACAGGTCAGTCCTTCGACCGGGTCGACGAGGCGCTGGCGAATGCGCTCGGGCATGAGCAGCGCGAGTTCACCCGTGCCGCCGAGGACGGGCGCGGCGCGCTGACGGGGCTGCCGATCGGTGCGGCCGCACTGGCGGTGCTGGGTGGAGCGGGCGCCGTGATCGGCATCAACCGCAGGCTTTCGGAGTACCGGTGAGAGGGGGAGAGATGACGAGCACGAGGAGCAGGTTCCGCGGCTGGGGCGGCGTCGCGGGGATGGCCGCGGCCTGTGCGCTGACCGCAGCCGTCACGCTGCTGCCGCTGTCCCACAGCGGCGCGGACGCCCCCGGCTCCAACTCGGTCGGCCAGGGCCCGGCCGGCACCACGCCCGCGAAGGCGGACAGCTGCACGGAACCGGAGCGCTCCCTGCCGTCATCGGCAGCCGGCGGGCCGAACATCGACGCGATCGTGCAGCGCGGCAAGCTGATCGTCGGCGTCGACCAGAACAGCTACCGCTGGGGCTACCGCAATCCGGCCACCGGTGGTCTTGAGGGCTTCGACATCGATCTCGCCCATGCCATCGCCAAGGACATCCTCGGCAAGCCCGACGCCATCATCTTCCGCGCCATCCCGACCAACCAGCGCATCCCCGCGCTGAACAACGGCACGGTGGACATCGTCGTCCGCACCATGACGATCAACTGCGCCCGGATCAAGCAGGTCGCGTTCTCCACGGCGTACTTCCAGTCGGGCCAGCAGGTCCTCGCCCCCAAGGGCTCATCCATCACCGGGTACGACAAGTCCCTGGCCGGGAAGAGGGTGTGCACGGCAGAAGGCTCGACGGCCTACGAAGAGCTGGAGAAGAAGTCCTTCGGCGCCACGTTCAAGGACATGCACGACGGGCAGCCGGGGGACGAAGACGTGTTCACCGTGTCCAACCAGCTGGATTGTCTGGTGCGGCTCCAGCTCGGCCTGGTCGACGCGGTCGTGACGGACAACGCCCTCGGGGCGGGCCAGGCGGCCCAGGACCCGGCGGTCGAGCTCAAGGGCGGCAAGCCCTTCACCACAGAGTTCTACGGTGTGGCCACCAAGCTCGGCAAGGACGACCTGGTGCGCCGGGTGAACAAGGTGCTCGACGACTATCGCAGGGGTCCGTGGACCGAGGCGTACAACAAATGGCTGGCCGCCGATCTGCCCGGGATAGCCGGGCCGCCCGCGCCGAAGTACCGGAGTTGACCAAGCCGCACTGCTGAACAAGCCGTGCGGCTGAACAGGCCCTACAGCTGAACAAGCGGACGCACAACTGAACTGGCCGTACAGCCGAACAATTGTCCTGCAGGGAAGAGCGGAGAGGTGATCGATGGGCGCGGCGGGATCCTCCCCCAGCTTCGCGGGGGGACCCCCGGGGCCGGTAATGGACCGGGACGAGGTGGACCGTGCGCTGGCGCGGCTCGGCGCGGAGCACGAGGCGATCGAGACGTCGCTCCTCGCCCTCCAGGACCATGCGGGCCGCAGACTCCTCGAAGGCGCCGAGCTCACGGGCGTCACCAAGGACCGCTGGGCCTCCACCGAGCTGGCGATCAGCCTGCTGTGGGGGTACTTCGACGCGTACACCGCCGCCCTGGAGGACACCCGTGAGCTGCGCGCCGGGCGGCGCTGGCCCAGCCGGGACGACCTGGTGGAGCTGACCGACCGGCTGCGTGGCCGCAGTGTCACGGTCGCAAGCTCCGCCACCCACCCCTCGCCCTCGATCAACGGACCCGCCAAGCTGTCCGAGCAGTTCACCCTCGAAGAGCTCGTCGCGCGGATGAACGAGCTGTATGCGAGCTCGCTGGACATGGTGGTCACCGCCGATTCGGTGTGGTCCGCGCTGCCCGCCCGGATAGACCTGCTCTCGGCCGAGCTGCAGCGCACCCGCTCACTCGCACACTCCGTCGGCGTACGGCCCGGGGAGCACCCGTCCGGCGACGAACTGGAGTCGATCACCCATGAACTGTCCACGCTGCGCGCCCAGGTGATCTCCGACCCGCTCGCCTTCTGGAGGTCCGCACCCGGCAGTTCGGCCCCGGGCGGCGGCCGCCCCGACACCGACCGCTACGACCGTGCGGCGCGCGCCCTTGAGGACATCCGCCGGGAGATCGAGGCCGTACTTCGCGTCAGGCAGGATTCCGAGGAGCGGCTGATCCGGCTGCGTGACGTGCTTTCGCGCGCCGACCGGACGCTGTCCGAGGCGCGCTCCGCGCGCGGCGAGGTGCTGGCGAAGATCGCGGCCTCCGAGGTGCCCGCGGTCAGCGGTCCGCCGACCGCGCTGCAGGAACGGCTCTCCACCGCCGCCGAATACCGCAGGCACTCCCAGTGGAACCGGCTCTCGCCGCTTCTGGAGTCCCTGGAGCGCGAGGCCGAGGACGAACTGCTGCGCGCCCGCGAGTCGTTGACGGCGGTCACCGCCCCCCTCGCGGTCCGCGCCGAGCTGCGCGGCCGGCTTGACGCGTACAAGGCGAAGGTGGCCCGGCACGGGCTTGCGGAGGATCCGCTGCTGATCGAGCGGTACGACGCGGCCCGCCGGATGCTGTGGAGCGCGCCGTGCGATCTGCGCGTCGCCGAGCAGGCGGTGTTGCGCTATCAGCAGGCAGCCGCTGAAGCACTGGTGCCGAGGCAGCCGGGACCCAGTGGGCCCAATGACCGAAGGGGGGATTCGTGAGCGAGAACAAGCAGTGCCAGCGCCCCGGTTGTGAGGGCTCCTACGAGGACATGGGCAGCGGTGAGCTGTACTGCGACACCTGTGGGCTCGCGCCCGTCGTCTCGTCGAGCGGCATGGTGTCCTCGCCGCCCACCGGCATCACCGGCGGCGGCCGGGGCTCCAGCTCCGCGCGGAGCAGTTCGCGCTCCTCGCGGGCCTCGTCGCGTTCGTCGACCTCGCGCCGTTCCGTCTCCGGGCGGCTTTCGCGCTCGCTGACCGGGAGCAGCACCTCGACCCGGTCCGTGTCGGTGCGCAGCTCCGGCAGCTCCACGGGTGCGTCCGGGCGCAACCGGCTGGGCGCGGGCCTGGTCACGGTGCCGGAGGTGCCGCGACCCGATCCGCGTTCCGCGGTGATGGAGAACCCCGAGGTCCCCGAGCGCAAGCGGTTCTGCTCGCGCTCCGACTGCGGGGCGCCGGTGGGGCGTTCGCGCGGTGAGCGACCGGGCCGTACGGAAGGGTTCTGCACCAAGTGCGGCCACCCGTATTCGTTCGTGCCCAAGCTCGCCCAGGGCGACATCGTGCACGGGCAGTACGAGGTGGTGGGCTGTCTCGCCCACGGCGGCCTGGGCTGGGTCTATCTGGCCGTCGACCGCGCGGTCTCCGACCGGTGGGTGGTGCTCAAGGGACTGCTGGACACCGGCGACCAGGACGCGATGGCCGCGGCGATCTCCGAGCGCCGCTTCCTGGCCGAGATCGAGCACTCCAACATCGTCCGCATCTACAACTTCGTGGAGCATCTGGACCAGCGGACCGGCTCGCTCGACGGATACATCGTCATGGAGTACGTCGGCGGCAAGTCGCTGAAGGAGATCGCCAACGAGCGGCGCAACCCGGTGGGCAAGCGGGATCCGCTGCCGGTCGGTCAGGCCTGTGCGTACGGCATCGAGGCGCTGGAGGCGCTCGGGCATCTGCACAGCAGAAACCTGCTGTACTGCGACTTCAAGGTCGACAACGCCATCCAGCAGCAGGACGAGCTCAAGCTGATCGACATGGGCGCGGTCCGCCGGATGGACGACGACGAGTCCGCGATCTACGGCACGGTCGGGTACCAGGCCCCGGAGGTCGCCGAGGTCGGCCCCTCGGTGGCCTCCGACCTGTACACCGTCGCGCGCACGCTGGCCGTGCTGACCTTCGACTTCCAGGGCTACACGAATGTGTTCGTGGACTCCCTGCCGGACCCGGAGAACATCAAGGTCTTCCAGACGTACGAGTCCTTCTACCGGCTCCTCGTGAGGGCGACGGACCCGGATCCCGCACGACGGTTCGCCTCGGCGCAGGAGATGGCGGAGCAGCTGACGGGGGTGCTGAGGGAGGTCGTCGCGATTCAGACGGGCCGGCCGCGGCCTTCGCTGTCGACGCTGTTCGGGCCGGAACTGCGAGTGACGGACACACAGTTGTTCGCCGAGCTGACAGGGGACGTTTCGCAGCTGGGGGCCCGCGCCGAGGGGACCTCGGGCCGCGTACGCGGCAAGCATGCCGGAGGGGGCGCCATCGTGGGCGGCGCGGCCGGGATTACGGGCGCCCCGCTGGTGCCGGGTGCGCGGGTGGGCGGTGCTGCCCTCCAACAGGGGGGCGGAGCCGTCGGATACGGGGCCGCCGGATACGGGCCCGGCACGGCCGGGAACGGGGGCGGCGCGCTGGTGCCGGGCGCCGGGATCGCGGGCGGCGGGATCGCGGGCGGCGGAGCCGCCAATGCCTCCGCCCTCGCCCCCCACCTCGCACCCCTCGACGCCCGGGCGACCTCCCTCGCCCTGCCCGTGCCGCGCGTCGATCCCAACGACCCCAACGCCGGGTTCCTGGCCGGTCTGATGGCCTCCGCGCCCGCCGAGCTGATCACCGCGCTGCACACCGTGTCCGCCGCATCCCCGGAAACCCGGCTGCGCGAGCTGCGCGCCCGGCTGGAGATGGGCGAGCTGGACTCCGCCGCGAGGGCGCTCGCCACTCTGGAGAGCGAGCACCCCGACGACTGGCGGATCGTCTGGTACCGCGGCCTCGCCTCCCTGGTGTCCGGGGACCACGACGTCGCGGCGCTCTCCTTCGACGCGATCTACGACGCGTTCCCCGGCGAGCCCGCGCCCAAGCTGGCGCTGGGCGTCTGCGCGGAGGTGCTCGGCCAGCTGGACAACGCCGCGGAGTACTACCGCCTGGTGTGGACGACCGACCCGAGCTATGTCAGCGCCGCGTTCGGCCTGGCACGGGTGCAGCTCGCGGCAGGCGACCGCGCCGGAGCCGTACGGACTCTGGAGTCGGTGCCGGAGGCGTCGATCCACTACACGGCCGCCCGCGTCGCCGCCGTACGGGCGCGGCTGCGGCGACGCGCCGCGCACGACCCGCTGATCGACGACCTGTCGGCGGCAGCGGCGCAGGTGGACGCCCTGAAAGACTTCGGTCTGGACGCGGTGCGCCGCGAGCGGTTGTCCACAGAAGTACTCGGCACGGCCCTCGACTGGGTACTCTCCGGTAGTCCCGGAGCCCCGCCGTCCGTGCCAATCGCACCGCACGCACCACACGCACCGCATCCGGGCAGCGCGCAGACCGTGCTGCTCGGCAGTGAACTGGACGAGCGCGGCCTGCGCTTCGGGCTGGAACGCTCCTACCGGGTGCTCGCCCGGCTCGCCCAGCGCGGCGAGGAGCGGATAGAGCTGGTGGAGCGGGCGAACCGCTTCCGCCCCCGGACGTGGGTGTGATTGATGGCGTCGCAGAAGCATCGGCCGACCGCCGGCTCGACATGCCCCGGCTGCGCGGAACCGCTGGAGACGGGTGACCTCTTCTGCGGTGCGTGCGGGTACAACCTCGCCGCAGCGCCCGCGCCGCAGCCCGACCGTCCCACCATGGCCATCGGCACGCCGGTCGCGTGGCCGACGGCCAGCGGGACGGACAGCTCCGGCAAGCCCGCGCCGGTGCAGCGGCCCGGCGATCTGCCGGGGACGGACTCGGGCGGCGGCCCGCTGTCGGCCTCGGCCGTACGGTACGACGGCCCGCCCGGCGACTCGCCGGCAGCTTCACCCTCAGTCCCGTCCAACGCCTCGCCCCAGGCCTCGCCCAGCGCCCCGCCGAACCCCGGCGGAGACTTCGAGCTCGCCGCCCCGGACCCCGGCAGCGCCGTCGCCGCCGACCCGCGCGCCGTGGAGCCCGTCACGCCCCCTTCCGGCGTCAAGCTGTGCGTGGCCTGCCGCGCCGGCCATGTCGACACGGACGGCTACTGCGAGAACTGCGGTCACGCCCAGCCCCGCGAGCGCGATCACATGGAGCAGGAGCTCGGCTCGGTCGCCGCGGTCAGCGACCGCGGCCTGCGCCACCACCGCAACGAAGACTCGTTCGCGGTCTCCTCCACGGCCCTGCCGGACGGCTCACCCGCCGTCGTCGCGATCGTCTGCGACGGGGTGTCGTCGGCGACCCGCCCCGACGACGCCTCCGCGGCCGCCGCGAGCGCCGCCAATGAGCTGCTGCTCGAGACGCTGCCGCGCGGCACCCACCCCCAGCAGGCCATGCACGAGGCGATCGTCGCCGCCTCCGAGGCAGTCAACTCCCTTGCCGCGAACCCGGGCCAGAGCGAGGCGATGGAGCACGATCCGCACCGCCATCAGAACGCGCCCGCGTGCACGATCGTCGGCGCGGTGGCCGCGGGCGGTCTGCTGGTGATCGGCTGGGTCGGCGACAGTCGCGCCTACTGGGTGCCCGACGACCGCAGCGGCCCGCCCGCCCGGCTCACGGAGGACGACTCCTGGGCCGCCCAGATGGTGGCGGCAGGCCTGATGAGCGAGGCGGAGGCGTACGCCGACGAGCGCGCCCACGCCATCACGGGCTGGCTCGGGGCCGATGCGTACGAATTGGAGCCGCACACGGCGTCGTTCAAGCCGGACCGCTCCGGCGTGGTCGTCGTCTGTACGGACGGCCTGTGGAACTACGCGGAGGCCGCCGATGACATGGCCCGCACGATCCCGGCCGACGCCGCGGACCGGCCGCTGCACAGCGCACAGGTTCTCGTCGGCCACGCGCTCGACGGCGGGGGCCACGACAACGTAACAGTGGCTGTCCTGCCGTTCACCGTGCCGCAGCAAGGGGCAGGATCGGCCTACAACAAGGCTTGAGCCCCTATTTGTCCGCCTCTTCCATCCGCCGAAACGGTCCGCCACGCTCGCGCCCGCAGACGCCCGTGTCAATTTCCTGCTGACCAACTCCGCCCGAGTGGAGCCTCAAGGAGCCGATCCGATGGCCAATTTCTCCAAGTCCCAGGTGCCGCAGTTCTCCGTCGAGGTGTATCAGAACGAATATCTGCCGGAGGGCGGCCGCGAGGTGAACGGGATCGTCACCGTCACCTCCACCGGGGGCGGTACCAGCGGCCGGGTTCCGCTCACCGGCGCAGCCCCCTCCCCCTCCGCCATACCCGGACAGTCGCCGGGCGCCGCCGTAGTGATCATGGTCGACTGTTCCGGCTCGATGGACTATCCGCCGACCAAGATGCGCAATGCGCGCGATGCCACGGCCGCCGCCATCGACATCCTGCGCGACGGCACCGCGTTCGCCGTGGTCGCCGGTACCCATGTGGCGAGCGAGGTCTATCCGGGAGGCGGCCGGCTCGCGGTCGCCGATGCGGGGACCCGCGCCCAGGCCAAGGACGCCCTGCGGCGGCTCACCGCGGGCGGCGGCACCGCGATCGGCACCTGGCTGCGGCTGACCGACCGGCTGCTCGCCTCCTCCGACGGGGCGATCCGGCACGGGATCCTGCTCACCGACGGCCGTAACGAACACGAGGAGCCGGAGGATCTGCAGGCCACCCTGGAGGCCAGCGCGGGCCGCTTCACCTGCGACGCCCGCGGAGTCGGCACCGACTGGGAGGTCAAGGAGGTCACCGGCATCGCCTCCGCGCTCCTCGGCAGCGCCGACATCGTCGCGAACCCGGCCGAGCTGGCCGCGGACTTCACCAGCATGATGGAGAACGCGATGGGCAAGGAGGTCGCGGACGTTGCGCTGCGGCTGTGGACACCGGTCGGCGTGGAGATCAAGTTCGTCAAGCAAGTGGCGCCGAAGGTGGAGGACTTGACCGGACGGCGCACCGAGGCCGGGCCGCGGTCCGGGGACTATCCGACCGGTTCCTGGGGCGACGAGTCCCGCGACTACCACGTATGCGTCACGGTGCCGGAGGCGGGAATCGGCCAGGAGATGCTGGCGGCCCGGGTCTCGCTGATCATTCCGGCCGCGGACGGCGGTACTCCGCAAGTGCTGTCGCAGGGGCTGGTACGCGCGGTGTGGACGGACGACATGGTGGCGTCCACCTCGATCAACCCCCAGGTCGCGCACTACACAGGCCAGGCCGAACTGGCACAAGTCATCCAACAGGGGCTGGATGCCCGCAAGTCGGGTGATATCGACGGCGCGACGGCGAAGCTGGGCCGCGCGGTGCAGCTCGCGGCGGACTCGGGGAACGAGGACACTGCGAAACTGCTTTCGAAGGTGGTGGACGTCGTCGATGCGGCGACGGGTACTGTGCGACTGAAGGCGAAGGTCGCGGAGGCTGACGAGATGACCCTCGAAACGCGTTCCACCAAGACGGTTCGTGTGAAGAAGTAGCCTGCCGAAACGCCTGGAAGCACCCAGAAACACCGATGTGAAACGGCCCTCGGGCCGGACGAGGAGAGGGGGAAGCGCCGACATGCCGACCTGCCCGAACGGACACCAGTCGGGTTCCGACGACTGGTGCGAGGTCTGTGGCCACCGCATGGCCGGTCCTGGCGCTCCCGCGGGTGCCGTTCCGCCGCCGCCTCCCCCGCCGCCGCCGGCCTACGGCTACCCCGGTCCCGGCGACCCGAACGCCACCGCCCAGGCCGAGCTCTGCCCGCAGTGCCGCACCCCGCGCGAGGCCATGGCCCCGTTCTGCGAGGAGTGCCGGTACAACTTCCTCACGCACACGGCGACGTCGTACACCCCGGTGGCTCCGCCCCAGCCGGTCGGTGGGCTGAACCTGCCGCCGGGCTTCCAGTCCCAGCCGGCACCCGGACCGCCGCCGCCTCCCGCTCCGCGGCAGCACGATCCGTACGAGTATCAGAGCTCGCGGCCCTCGCAGATGAACAGGCCCGCCGAGCCGCTGACGAACGAGCCGTCGGCGCGGCATCAGCCGTCCTTCCAGCAGCCTGGTCCGCCGCCTCCGCCGTCTTTCCAGCAGCCGCCGGGGCAGCCCGGACCGCCTGCGCCGCCCGGGTATCAGCAGTCGGCCCCGCCCGCGCCGCCGCAGCCGCAGCCGGGCGGCGGGGACGACTGGATGCTGTCGCCGCCCTCGCACACACAGGCGCCGCAGCAGCCTCAGGCACCGCAGGCTCCTCAGCCGCCGCAGCCGTTCCAGCAGCAGCCGTATCAGCAGCAGCCGCCCCCGTACGCGCAGCAGCCCGGCCCCTCGCAGAACCAGCAGAACCAGCAGGGCCAGCAGGGCCAGCAGCCGCCGTACCAGCAGGCCGGCCAGGGCGAGGCCTCCGCTGGCTGGACGGCCGTGATCGGACCCGACCGCGAGTACTTCATGGCGATGATGCAGCGCAGCGGTCCCGACGCCAGCGGCCTCAACCTGCCTGCGTACTCGCCCGAGCAGCATCTCCCGCTCGTCGGCAACCAGATCTCCATCGGCCGCCGCAGGCACTCCACCGGTGAGTCCCCGGACATCGACCTGTCCGTCCCGCCGGAGGACCCGGGCGTCTCGCACCAGCACGCCGTGCTGGTGCAGCAGCCCGACGGCTCCTGGGCCGTCGTCGACCAGAACTCCACCAACGGCACCACGCTCAACGGCGCCGAGGATCCGATCCAGCCGTATGTCCCGATCCCGCTGAACGACGGCGACCGGGTGCACGTCGGAGCCTGGACGACGATCACGATCCGCCGCGGCTAGCCGCAGCCGGTCACGCGGCCTCCGCAACACGGGCCGCCGACACGAGGCCTCCAACACGGGCCTCTAACTGGACGGATGCCCGAGGGGCCAGGCATAAGGCCCCTCGGGTTCGTCCAGCCAGGCCCATTGGTGCCGGCCCCTGACGGTGACCCCGAAGCGGTCCCGCTGCGGCCGCCGTTCACGTTCCCACAGCGAAAGCGCCTCGTGCGGATCGAGGCTGCCCGCGGTCAGCGTCAGCAGGAAGCGGAAGAGGTCGTTCTCGATTGCGCGCCTCGGCAGCCCGCCGATGTGCCCCTCTCGTACGGCCTCGCCGCCGCGCAGCGGCACAAAGTACGCCGAGGTCCGCAGAAAACGCCCCTCCGCGCTCCGGCCGCGGCTGTCGTCGCGCACTCGCAGCGCGATCAGCCCGGTGGACAGCGGGGCCAGGATCCGGGCCCCCGGCCGGCACTGCGGCAGCCAGTCGAAGGGCACGGACGGCAGCGTGCAGGTCGCGATGATGCGGTCGAAGGGTGCACGCGCCGGGCAGCCACGTGCGCCGTCCCCGGTGATCACGGCCGGGTGGTAACCCGCGGCCGCGAGATGCGTGCGCGCCGACTCGGTGATCTCCGGGTCCACGTCGACGGTCGTCACCAGCTCGTCGCCCAGCCGGTGCGCGAGCAGTGCGGCGTTGTAGCCGGTGCCGGCGCCGATCTCCAGGACCGCGTGCCCGTCCCGTACTTCCAGCACTTCGAGCATCCGGGCCATCAGCGAGGGCTGGCTGCTGGACGAGATCAGCCGTCCGTCGCGCACCCGGGTGGCGAGCGGCCCGTCCATGTACGCCTCGCTCAGCCAACGGGCACGGCGCCGCGGATCGGGGTCCTCACACCACAGACGCTCGTACGCACCGGCCCGGCTCACGAAGTAGTACGGCACGAACAGATGCCGCGGCACCTCCTCGAACGCCTCCCGCCAGGCCGGATCGCTCAGCCCGCCCTCGGCCACAATCGTCTGCACCAGCGAGCGCCGCGCCTCGGCGGCGGGCTCGGCGAACCGCTCCAGCTCCGTACTCATGCATCCACTGTCCTGCGGGGCCGCCGTCGACGCGAGCACCCGGGCGGGGGTGGTCCCAGGGCCTCGGTGCCCGGCCGGTCCGTCTGAGACGATGTACGTGTGCTGCATTCCCCGGGGGACGACCCCCGGACCCCCGGCCGGCACACCTCGGGGCTGACCAGAGACACATTGCGAGGCTTATTCACGTGAACGAGATTCCGCGCGGCACGCTTCAGCAGCAGACCTTCTTCGAGCAGGTCGGCGGCGAGGAGACCTTCCGGCGCCTCGTCCACCGCTTCTACCAGGGCGTCGCCGACGATCCGCTGCTGCGGCCGATGTACCCGGAGGAGGATCTGGGCCCGGCCGAGGAGCGGCTCGTGCTGTTCCTGATGCAGTACTGGGGCGGCCCGCGCCACTACAGCGACCACCGCGGCCACCCGCGGCTGCGGATGCGCCACGCGCCCTTCACCGTCGACCGGGCCGCGCACGACGCCTGGCTGAAGCACATGCGTACGGCCGTCGACGAGCTGGGACTCTCCGCGGAGCACGAAAAGCAGCTGTGGGACTACCTCACCTACGCCGCCGCCACGATGGTGAACACCGCCGACTGAACACGGCCGGCTGAGCACCGCGCCGGTGGAGGTCAACCGCGCCGGGCGGGGGTGACGGTCAGGCCGCCAAGGCCATTGGTGCGTACGGCGATCGACCCGAAGGGCGTACGCAGTCTGAGCCATGCGCCCGTGGACAGCAGGGCGACCGGAACATCCGGGCGCAGAAAACCGAGCGACTGGGCGGCGTGCACCGCACGCAGCGGAAGCCCGGTGGCGCCGACCGTGCGCGACCAGATCTCGCGCCCGATCCGGTCCCGCTCGGCGCGGGTGCGGCGCTCGGCGGGCAACTGCTCGTCGCGGGTGCGGAATTCGGCGACAGCGGCGGCGACAGCGCCGCGCATCGCGGTCACCTCGGGGAGCCCGGGAAGCTCCCGCCAGCCGCCGCGCGGCGGCAGCAGTCCGGCCCACGGCGGCCCGGTGACCGGCGCGGGCACGGTGAACTCCGCGCCTTCCAGAGACTCGAGCAGCTCACCCGCGGAGACGGTGACATCCAGCTCGACGGGGTCACCGAGGCGTGCCGTACGGATCGCGAGCACCTCGAAGGAGGGCGGGCGTCCGAAAACGGCGAGCGCGCCACCGCCGGCCTGGAGGCGGACGGCGGCGGCGCGGTCGTAGTGGATCAGCCGGGCGAGGAAGGCGGCGAGATCCTCCGCCTCGCTCGCATCGGCGAAGTGCAGACTCTGCACGGGCACGCTCATGCGGCGAGGGCACCCTCGTCGGCGTCGTCCAGATACTTCTGGAGGAAGGACTTCTCCTCCGCGCTGATCCGGCGCGGACGTTCGGCGGAGAGGTCGTAGGGCACGACGATGGTCGAGGCCCGCACATAGATCTGCGAGGGGCCCTCGGCGTCCTTGACCTCGTACGCGATGGTCAGCGAAGCCGCGCCAATCTTGGTCACCCACGACTCGATGATCACCGGCTCGTGCCGGTGGACCAGCGGCCGCTTGTACTCGATCTCGTGCCGGGCCACAACGGACCCGCCCGAGAACGACGGGGAGCCGTCCCCCGGCGCCAGCCGGAACATGAAGTCGATCCGCGCCTCTTCCAGATAGCGCAGGAAGACGACGTTGTTGACATGCCCGAAGGCGTCCATGTCCGACCAGCGGAGCGGGCAGCGGTAGATATGACGGGCCATTGGTGAACCTCAGCCCCGGGTGAGCTTCTTGTAGGTGGCACGGTGCGGACGGGCCGCGTCCGGGCCGAGCCGCTCGACCTTGTTCTTCTCGTACGACTCGAAGTTGCCCTCGAACCAGAACCACTTGGAGTCGCCCTCGTACGCCAGGATGTGGGTGGCGACGCGGTCGAGGAACCAACGGTCGTGGGAGACGACCACGGCCGCACCGGGGAACTCGAGCAGGGCGTTCTCCAGGGAGGAGAGCGTCTCGACGTCGAGGTCGTTGGTGGGCTCGTCGAGGAGCAGCAGGTTGCCGCCCTGCTTCAGGGTGAGCGCCAGGTTGAGGCGGTTGCGCTCACCGCCGGACAGGACGCCGGCCGGCTTCTGCTGATCCGGGCCCTTGAAGCCGAACGCCGACACATAGGCGCGGGACGGCATCTCGACCTGGCCGACGTTGATGTAGTCGAGCTCGTCGGAGACAACGGCCCACAGGGTCTTCTTGGGGTCGATGTTGGCGCGGCTCTGGTCGACGTACGAGATCTTGACGGTCTCGCCGACCTTGATCGCACCGGAGTCGGCCTGCTCCAGGCCCTGGATCATCTTGAACAGCGTGGTCTTGCCGGCGCCGTTCGGACCGATCACACCGACGATTCCGTTCCGCGGCAGCGAGAAGGAGAGGTCGTCGATGAGGACCTTGTCGCCGAAGGCCTTGGAGAGGTTCTCGACCTCGACGACGACACTGCCCAGCCGGGGGCCCGGCGGGATCTGGATCTCCTCGAAGTCCAGCTTCCGCATCTTGTCGGCCTCGGCGGCCATCTCCTCGTAACGGGCGAGACGGGCCTTGGACTTGGCCTGCCGCCCCTTCGCGTTGGAGCGGACCCACTCGAGCTCTTCCTTCAGGCGCTTCTGGCGCTTCGCGTCCTTCGCACCCTCGACCTTGAGACGCGAGGACTTGTTCTCCAAGTAGGTGGAGTAGTTGCCCTCGTAGGGGTGGGCACGGCCGCGGTCGAGCTCCAGGATCCACTCGGCTACGTTGTCGAGGAAGTACCGGTCGTGGGTGATGGCGACGACGGTGCCGGGGTACTTGGCGAGGTGCGCCTCCAGCCACTGCACGGACTCGGCGTCCAGGTGGTTGGTGGGCTCGTCGAGGAGCAGCAGGTCGGGGGCCTCGAGCAGCAGCTTGCACAGGGCGACGCGGCGCTTCTCACCACCGGAGAGGGTGGTGACGGGCCAGTCGCCGGGCGGGCAGCCCAGCGCGTCCATGGCCTGCTCCAGCTGGGCGTCGAGGTCCCAGGCGTTGGAGTGGTCGAGCTCCTCCTGGAGCTTGCCCATCTCCTCCATCAGCGCGTCGGTGTACTCGGTCGCCATCTCCTCGGCGATCTCGTTGAACCGGTCCAGCTTGCTCTTGACCTCGCGGACGCCGTCCTCGACGTTCTCCAAAACGGTCTTGGACTCGTCGAGCGGCGGCTCCTGCAACAGGATGCCGACGGTGTACCCGGGCGAGAGGAACGCGTCACCGTTGGAGGGCTGCTCCAGACCGGCCATGATCTTCAGCACGGTGGACTTACCGGCGCCGTTGGGGCCGACCACACCGATCTTCGCACCGGGCAGGAAGCTCAGCGTCACGTCATCGAGGATGACCTTGTCGCCGTGCGCCTTGCGCGTCTTGCGCATCGTGTAGATGTACTCAGCCAAGAGAAACCGTCCGGCAAGAAGTGGGTGGGCAGATACACCCCATCTTGCCGTACGTCCATCCCTCGATGGAAACCAGTACTGTCAGCGGCTCCGATCTGGCCTGCAACCGGCGATCGCACCGGTCCCTCTAGTTGACGTTGGTCGTCGTTGGTCACCCTTGGCGGCCCTCCGACGGCCCGCAGAGGGCCCGCAGAGGGCCCGCAGAGGGCCCAGGCGGCATGAAACGGCCCCGGCCAGGCGCAGGCATACCGGGGCCGTCCTGAGCGCAGCGTCACATTGCGCTCACGTGCGCTCACTCCTCGGTGGCTGCCGGCTTCTTCTTGCGCAGGAAGAAGACCGCGCCGCCGCCGATCACGACGAGCGCGACCGCTATGCCCGCGATCATCGGGGTGGCGCTGGAGCTGCCCGTCTCGGCAAGGTCGCCCTCGAGGCCGCCGGAGGTGCCGCCGGCCGACGCCGGGCTGGGCTGGGACGAGGGGATGTCCGGGCCCGCGGTGCCCTTGGTCTTGCAGTCGAGGACGCCCTTGAAGGTCTTCTTGAAGCCGTCGGGCCTTGTGATCGTGAAGTCGTACGCCTGGTCCTCGGCGACCGGGATGGTAACCGTCCGGGACGCACCGGCCGGGATCGTGTGCTTGAAGCCCGTCAGCTCGAAGGTGAACGCAGCGTCGCCCTTGTTGCCGGCGGTGATGTCCACGCCGCCCCCCGCGCAGTTCTTCTTCGCCGAGAGCGCCGGTATCGCGCCCGCCTTCGCCCAGGTGGCCGTCGCGCTCGCGGAGACTGTGGACTCGCTGGAGCCGGCCAGGATCTGGGTCTGGCTCTTGGTCACCCCGGCGAACGCCCGGCCCACCGGGACGGAGGTGGTGGCCTGCGCGGTCAGCGTGGCCGAGCCGTCCGCGGCACCGGCCGGGACGTCGAAGTACAGCTGAGCGCCGTTGACGACGGCGGTCAGGGGCCTGCCCGCCGCGTCGGTGATCTTGACTCCGCTGGCGGCCACGTCCGCGGGCGGGGTCACCGTGACCTGCCCCGCGTCGGTGCGGACCGTGACGGGGCCGAGCCTGCCGCCCGCCTTGCCGGAGACCGCGTTCCCCTCCAGGCTGAGCGAGGCCCTCGGTTCGGCTGCGTCCTTGGCCTCCTTCTCCAGCCAGTCCGCCAGCTTCTCCGCGGCCGGGTCGAGCGCATCGACGTCCGCGTCGTCCGAGTACCGCCAGATGGCCACCTGAGTGCCCGCCGCGGCGGTCCGCTCGGAGAGCGGCCCGGTGCCCGCTTCCTTGGCCAGCGCAGCCAGGTCGTCGACCTGGGGGTAGGAGTGCTGCAGGATCCAGCGGATCTTGCCCGCGTCCTTGTTGCCGCCCAGCGACGTCTGGTTCCAGGGGGTCTCCAGGTACTTGGCCTGGTCCTGGGTCGGGTTGTGGATGTCGATGCAGTACGTCTTCAGCCTGCCGCCGCCGTCGACGGTCATCTCGAACACCCCGGCGGGTATTTCGTGAGTCTTGCCCTTCGTGCGGAGCACGGCCCGGTCGAAGGTCTTCAGCCCGTCGAGAGTGGCAACTGCGCCACCCGGGTGCTGGACGTCGTCGGCGGCGGCGGCCACTCCCGCGCCGGCCATGGAGCCCATCGCGATGAGGCCCGACATCAACGCCGCGCCAGTGAGCCGACGAGCAGCGCCCCGCCTGCGTACGGCTGACGCAGAGAACACAGCAAACACAGAATTCCCCTCCGGGCGAGGCCGTATTCGCGTGTGACGCGTGGGGGGAGTGCCTCGCCAGCAGACTCAAGTGCCCCGTGAGTACGCGGAAATCCTAGAGATGCCGCGCACCCCAGTCCCCCGTCATACCGTCAGACAACCATTCCGACTCGGAATCGTTATCGCGAACTGTCCGGCCATCGCCGTTCCCACTCTTCCGACTCGACAAATCACCACAACTCCAGGTCAGCCCACGGGTGTCGGTGCCGTACGCGCCTGCTCGGAATGTCCCGCAGGGTGCTCTGAGGGACGCTCAGCGTGACGTTCCCAGGCGCTTTGCACGGTCCGTTCCCCGGCTGCCCGTTCCCCGGCTGCCCGTTCCGCGGTCCGTTCCGCGTGGGTCCGTTCAACAGGGCGTTCCGCCGGACGCGCACTCAGATTCGCTTCTGCCTTCACCACGCGGCGAAATGCCGCGGTCCCGCGCGTCAGATCGTGCCCCACCGCCACCGCGTCGATCTCGGCCGACGTTCTGCGCTGCCCGTCCCGTTCCTCCTCGCGCACCTTCAACCGCCCATGAACGAGAAGAGGTTCACCGACCGAGACCGATCCGGCGAGATTCATGGCGAGGGAGCGCCAGGCGACCACCGTGTAGAAGCTGGTGTGTCCGTCCGTCCAGCTTCCGCTCTGTCGGTCGAACCGTCGCGGCGTCACCGCGAAACGGAATCGCGCCACCCCGCCTGTCGCCGTCTCCCGGTACTCCACATTCGTGGCGACATTGCCCACCACCGTCACCATCGTGTCGTTCACGACGGCCACCTCCCCGTCCGGTTGCCTCGGCCAGTCCGTACTGACCGATCTCCATGCTGGACCGGACGGGAAGAACCCGCTGACGCCTGTGGACGACAGCGCTGCTGTGGACAACTCCGTCACCCCAGCAGCCGTACCGTCCCGCCCCCGCCAATTCCGGGCCTCGGGCCGACGCTCGCCCCCGCCTTCCCCGACACCGTCGCGTACTGCTCCCGAACTTCCCGGTAACGCATGAGCTCCCCCGCGATCGGATCGAGCACCTTCGCACGCCCGCACCCGGCCGCGGCTTCCTGCAACCGCCGCTGCGCATCCTGCCCGTACCGCCGCGCCGGCCCCCGAGCGGCCGCCGCGCACGCCCATTCCACCAGCGGCCCGCCCACGATCCCCGCGAGCATCAGCATCGCCGGAAACAGCAGCCCCGGCTCCAGTACGCCGATGATCTGGCCGACCAGCCACAGCCCGCCGTAGATCTGAAGCAGCGTCATCGACGCCTGGGCCAGTACCGCGGCCGGCCACCATGCCGGCCGCAGCGGTCGCCCGCGCGTCACCGCCGCCTCGCGCACCGCCAGCCCGTCCAGCGCCTCCGGCAGCCCCTCGGCCCCCCGCACCGCCGCCTCGCGCACCGCCTGCGCCCACGGCGCCGGCAGCCCCGCGGCCGCCTCGTCCGCGACCGTACGCACCGCCTGCTCGACCCGTTGCCGCGCGGTGAGCTCGTCCTCCACCGGCACCGCGGCCCCAGCCACGGACTTCCCCGGCAGGCCCTTGCCCTCGTACCAGCGCCACAGCCGCAGCCACGGCGTTCCGCACGCCCGGCTCGCGTGCCTGCGCCACTCGCGCTCCGCCGTCTCACCGGCCGCCTTCGCGCCGATCGCCTCCGCCAGCCGCGCCGCGAAGTCCTCGCGCGAGCGCTCACCGAGACCGGTGCGCCCGTCGGCGACGTACACAGAGCGGAGCTTCGCCGCGGCCGCGTCCACATCGGCGGACAGGCGCCGCGCGGCGGCATCACGCTCCTGTACGAACTTCCCGATCAGGTCGCGCAGTTCGTCAACGCCCTCCCCCGTGAGCGCGGAGAGCGCGAGCACGGTGGCACCCGGATCGCCGTGTTCACCAAGGGCGATTCCGTCCTCGTCGAGGAGCCGGCGCAGATCGTCGAGCACCTGGTCGGCGGCCTCGCCGGGCAGCCGGTCCACCTGGTTGAGCACCACGAAGGTGATCTCCGCATGCCCGGCGAGCGGCCGCAGATACCGCTCGTGCAGTGCGGCGTCCGCGTACTTCTCCGGGTCGACCACCCAGATCACCGCGTCCACCAGCGCCACCACCCGGTCCACCTGCTCCCGGTGCCTGACCACCGCCGAGTCGTGATCGGGCAGATCGACCATCACGAGGCCGGACAGTTCCTCGTCGCCGCCCGCCAGGGGCCTGCGCCGCAGGCGTGGCGGGATGGCGAGCCGGTCGAGCAGCCCGGCCGCGCCCTCCGACCAGGCGCAGGCGATCGGTCCTGTGGTGGTGGGCCTGCGCAGCCCGGTTTCCGAGATGGGCACCTGGGCGAGTGCGTTGAAGAGCGTGGACTTCCCGCTTCCGGTTGCGCCCGCGATGGCGACGACGGTGTGCCGCGAGGACAGCCGCTGGCGGGCGGCGGCCTCGTCGAGGACCCGGCCCGCCTCGGCGAGGGTCTTCCCGTCCAGCCGGGTCCGTGAGAGGCCGACGAGTTCGCGCAGCGCGTCGAGGCGTACCCGCAGCGGGCCGACGTACGCCCCGCCGATCGGCTCGTCCTCCTCCTTGGCCTCCGTCTCCTCCTCGTCCTCCTGCGCCGCCTTGGCGTCCGCGCCGCCTGCCCGGCGGGCGATCAGCCCGTCGTCCCAGTGGTCGCCGGTCTCGTTCTCGTCGTCAGTGATGGCGGTCACCGCCGTCACCTCTCCTTCTGCAGTACGGACAGCGCGGCGATCAGCTCGGCCTGTGGCTCGGGGGTCACTTCCAGTGCGTCGAGGGGCGCGAGACGGCGGTCGCGCTCGCTGTGCAGTACGCCGTCGATGTACGTCGCCATGAGCTCGCCGCCCTTGTCACGCAGCCGCAGCGCACCCAACGCCCCGATCCGCTCGGCGAGCCGCTCCCCCGCGCCGCTGGCCCGCCGCCCGCCGAGCAGCACGGCCGCGACCAGAGCGGCCAACGTCTCGGGGTCGGGCGCCACGGTCCGCTCCGGCCGCCGAGCCTCTTCGTCGGCGAGCTCCTCCAACTCCCGCCGCCAGCGGCGTACGGCGATCCCGATCCGCTCCGCCGCCTCCAGATCGAGCCGCCCCTGTGCGACGACCGCCCCGGCGGCCGGCTCCCGCCGCCAGGCCTCCTGCACGCGCTCGTCGGCGGCGGCGACGGCGCACTGCAGCAGCGCGGACAGGCTGCCGACCAGGGAGTCCAGCACCTCGCCCGCGGAACTGTCACGCGGAAAGCCGCGCCAACGGGTCCGGGCGTCCCCGGCGAGGACCGCGCCCGACCGAAGCTGCCTGCGAACCCGCTCGCGCTCCTTCTCGTACGACTCCTCGACCGCGGCCGTCAGCCGCAGCGCCGCGGCGTACTGCCCGGCCACGGCCGCCGCGAGCTCGGGCATCCGTGCATTGAGCGAGTCGATCACGCCCGCGGCCGTACGCCCCAGGGCCTGCTGCCTGGCCGCCGGATCCTGCACCCGGTGGGCCAGCCAGGCGAACAGCGGTGCCACGGCCGTGGTGGGCAGCAGCCCGCTGCCGCCGCCCGCAGACTCCGGCAGCTCCGGGATCGTGAACCGCGGCACCTCGCCGAGCCCGGCCTTGGTCAGCAGCGCCCCGTACTGCCGCGAGACATCCTCGACGACCTGATGCGGCACCCTGTCAAGCACCGTGACCAGGGTGGCGTCGTACTGCTTCGCAGTACGCAGCAGATGCCACGGCACGGCGTCCGCGTACCGCGAGGCCGTCGTCACCATCACCCAGACGTCGGCGGCGCAGATCAACTCGGCGGCAAGCAGCCGGTTCTCGACGACGAGCGAGTCGATATCGGGCGCGTCGAGCAGAGCAAGCCCGCGGGGCAGCGTGGCGGCGGTCTCGATCCGCAACGATCCCTCCTCCCCGGCCTCGCGCCCGCCGTCCTCCGGCGCCTGGGTCTCGTCCTGCTGCGGCAGCCACACGCGGGTGAGCTGAGGCAGCACCCGCATCCCCGCGAACCAGTGGTGATCGTCCGGATGGCACACGAGCACGGGAATCCGCGTGGTGGGCCGCAGCACCCCGGCCTCGCTGACCCGTCGGCCCACAAGGGAATTGACGAGCGTCGACTTCCCGGCCCCGGTGGACCCGCCGACAACCGCGAGCAGGGGTGCTTCGGGCTCCTTGAGCCGGGGCACGAGATAGTCGTCGAGCTGTGCGAGCAGCTCATCACGTGTCTGCCGGGCACGCGGAGCACCGGGAAGGGGGAGAGGCAGACGCACGGCGGCGACACGGTCGCGGAGGGCGGATAGTGCGTCAATCAGCTGAGGCCGTGCATCCAAGGTCACCACATGCGAAGAATGCCCAATTCTGGTGGGATTTTGAAGCGTATGGCACTCTCTGCGCGCCGGTCGAACGGACGGGACAGACGGGACGAGTGGGGCGCAGGCATAACGAGTGCACAACACCCGAGACGCGAGGCGTCAAAAGCGGTGCAGGAATCGCACCTGCCTGCGATTATCGGTTCGCTTCACCGAACCTCCACATCGTGCCACGCAGGTGAAGCATCCGGGTCAAGGCGATCGGAGCCCTATCCTTGTCCCCGGCAAGGTCACGGACCACCCATCACGGGCTCCAGGCCACCGAGGCCACGATCCGGCCCCCGTAGCTCAGTGGATAGAGCAGGCGCCTTCTAAGCGCTTGGCCGCAGGTTCGAGTCCTGCCGGGGGCGCACATTCGGCGCGATGGTTCGGCCCTCCTCCCGGGAGGGCCTTTTTGCTGGTCAAGGGCACTTTAGCGGGGCGGCCGTAGCGGACGCGTAAGCACCGGACCGCTCTCGGTGATCACGAGCGAGGTCCGGCGCGGCCCGGGCGAACGCCAGCCGCGGCGAACATCCCGTCGAATACGTGTCGAAGTCTTCGCGAGGCCTCAGCTGCCGGCGGGGCGGTCTTCGGCTCCTGGATTCGCCCGTCAAAGAAAACACCGGCGGTTACGGCCGATTCTCCACGACTGCCGAGGCCGGTGAACCGGCTGCGTCCCTGGCGTAGCGGGGCTGGGGGACCGGCCTGATAAGGACGAGGTCGCAGCTTCCAGTCCCGCGGTTGGCCCGTGGGCCCCGAACGGCCGAGAGGTCACCTGCCTCGGCGCAGCCATCGGGCATCGGCCCAGACGTAGAGCAGCGCACCGCCCGTTGGACGGACGTGCCGGCATGACGGAACTCGATCAACTTCACAGCGAAACACTCAGAGGTCCTGACAGAAGTTGATGGTGTGAGTGGCGGCCGAGGTCGGCCGCGTGTCGGTAGCCTTGACGGTCATGACCATGCCCCGGCCGCAACAGCCGCCCGGCTTGCGCGAGTCGGCTCCGCCACCGCGCCGGAACCGGGTACGGCGACGGCGGTGGGCAAGGCGCAAGGTACTCGCGATCGTCGCCGCAGGCGTCGTCCTGCTCAGCGGTCTCGTGTTCGCGGTGATCAGGATCGGTCCGAGCAACGGGTTTCCGCGCTCCGAGTACCGGCTCACCGAGCCGAGGACCCTGGTGAACGGCGAATACCAGCGGGTGGACGGCCTGGGCTGGATGGTGGATGAGGGATTCCGCCTGTCCCCCGACAGCAACTTCCGCGATCCGCACGGCGCAGGCGGCCAGTACACCGCCACCGACGGCAAATCCCTTACCGTCACCGGTGGTTGGGGACAGATCCGTGACCCGGACAAGGCGCGCGGCAGCATGCTGCGTGGCCCCGCCACGGCCGACGGCACGACGATCGCGGTCCCGGCCGAGGACATGACCCCGGCAGGTGCCCCGGTGAAGATCATCTGCCAGGTGCTCGTCACCACCGATGGCGACACCAGGGCGCCGAGTCCTATGTGCGTGTGGGCCGATGGCAACACCAAGGTGTCCGTCGAGCTGACGCTCCCCGGCTTGCACAAGCCCGAGGCGATCGACTTGGCCGAACTGGCGCAGCTCACACTCGACATCCGCGCCGAGATACGGCGGCCGATGTGACCTGACGCTTTCTTGGGAGCATGGGATCACCCCCACTCACATGGACTGCAGATGTGCGCCGCTTCCCAATCCGGCAAGGGCCGGCACAGGGTTTTCGGCACCCAAGGCGCGGGGTGCGCGGAATGCCGACCCGAGTGCTCAGGTTGTCGCAATGGTGAGCGATTCGTCCTCTGATGCCGATTTCCCCCCGATCGAGCGTGAGTCCGTCCGCGAGCGGCTGGCGGCCGAGCGGGCCGGCACGAATGCGCAGATCGCGGCATTGAGGCGTGAATTCGACGGGATCGTCGAAGCGAATGCGCTGGTGGCGATCGACGACGAGCACGACCCGGAGGGGTCGAGTACTGCCTTCGAGCGGGCCCATGTCGCCTCGTTGCTGGCACAGGCGCGCGAGCACCTGGCCGATCTGGATCGGGCGCTGGAACGGCTGGAGCGAGGCGACTACGGGCGGTGTGAGGGGTGCGGCGAGCCGATCCCGGCGGAACGTCTGGAGGTACGCCCGGCGGCGAGCACGTGCGTGCGCTGTGCCGCGGCACGCCCCCGCTGACCGGAGTGTCCCAATAGCGCACGCTCGGCATAACGCACGCTCGGCGCATGGCAGCCGTCCTGCCGGGGCGCACATTCGGTGCGACGGTTCGGCCCTCCTCATGGGAGGGCCTTTAGCTGATCAGGGGCACTCCAGCGAGTCGCGGGCAGCGGGCGCGTCTTCGCACCTCGATGTGCCGGACATGCGCCAGGAGGCAAGTGCAGCCAGGGCTGCTCCAGGCAGGCTGTCCGGGTATCACGGCCTTGATTCGTACAACCATGTGATCAAACAGCAGGTCTCTTCTGTGCAAGGGCCCGGCGGTCCGCCGCCGGGCCGGGGGAAGAGCAGAGGAGACGTATGCGTACGCAGCGACACTCCAGGCGCGTCCGGCGGCGGTTCGCCGTCGTGGCGGCGACTGCAGCGGCGCTCCTGGCGGGCGGTGGGGTCGCGCACGCCGCACCGGCGGTCGACCCGGGGCCGCCCACCATCACGCTCGACACACCGGACGTCGCCGCCGGCGGCTCGGTCACGCACACCGTGAAGGTGAACGTGCCGGTGAAGGGCCGGTTCACGCTGTTCATGGAGCCGGCCGAGGGCTACCGCTTCTGGGACGTCTACACGGAGGCCGCCGACCTCCGTAGAGGCACGCTCGACGGCGGCTCGAACGCCTCGTGCCGCGAGGAGCCGTACCCGAACGGGGAACGCCTGGCGGTCTGCGACGTCGGGGCGGGCGAGAGCACTCTCACCTACTCCCTGGCCGCCGCTCCGGACATCGAGGCGTGGAAGGTCGAAGCGCACGCCTCGTTCCAGGCGACGGGCAGCACCGAGAAGACAAAGGCGATGAGCGTCTTCTCGGTGCTCAGCGACAATCCGGTGGAGATGTCGTACCGCGTCTTCGGCCGGGACACGGCGGGCCGGCTCTACTCGCACCAGACCTTCCCGGTGGAATTCCCGCCGCTTCTCAAGAGCTGGCGCCTGGACCACGGCTCGGGCTGGAACGGCTTCGACGCGCTGACCAAGCTGTCCCCGATCGGCACGGACAACCGGGGCGGGGGCGTCGTCGCCCGGGAGCCTTCCGGCATCCTGTGGTACTACCCGACGTCGGGCAAGAAGTGGACCTCCGCCGTGTTCAAGCCCCGCGTGCGCGTGGGCACCGGCTGGAGCGTCTACAGCTCCGTGCGCGGCGCCGGCGACGTCACCCGTGACGGTCACGCGGACCTCATCGCCCGGGACAGGGCCGGGGTGTTGTGGCTCTACCGGGGCACGGGCATCGAGTCGAAGCCGTTCGCGGCGCGCACCAGGGTCGGCTCGGGCTGGACCATCTACAACGCCCTGACCGGCGGCATCGACGTCACCAAGGACGGCATCGCGGACCTGTTCGCCCGCGACACGTCCGGCGTGCTGTGGCTCTACCGGGGCACCGGCGACGCGGCGAAGCCGTACGCCCCCCGCATCAAGGTGGCCACCGGGTGGAACGCGTACACCGCGATCATCGCGCCGGGCGACGGCACGGACGTCGGCAAGGGGGCGCTCCTCGTGCGCGACAAGGCCGGCGCGCTGTGGTGGTTCCGGGGCACGGGCGTCGCGACGAGCCCGTTGGCGCAGCGGTCGTACGGCGCGGCGGACTCGTACCCGTACACCGCCTGGATGTAGTCCACTTACTGGTCTTCCAACCACGCAGCAACGGCCTGCCCCGACACGGTCCGGGCAGGCCGTTGGCATGCACGGGGCCCGTTGAACCGTCACGGCCACCTGGGAAGCAGCAGTCGGCCGGACATCGCCGGCTGACCACCCGCGGACACCAGGGGGCTCAGTATCCGGCCGGGCGCACCAGTCCCGCTTCGTACGCGTAGACCGCCGCCTGGGTACGGTCGCGCAGGCCCAGCTTGACCAGGATGCGGCTCACATGGGACTTCACGGTCTGTTCCGCGACCACCAGCCGCCCGGCGATCTCCGCGTTCGACAGGCCCTGCGCGATCAGGGACAAAACCTCGGTCTCGCGTTCCGTCAGATCGCCCAGGCGCTCCTTGAGCGGAGCACGGGGAGCGCCGGTCGTCCGGGAGAACTCGGTGATCAGACGCTTGGTGATGTTCGGGGAAAGGAGGGCGTCACCGGCCGCCACCACCCGGACCGCCTGGGCGAGTTCGTCGGCCGAGGCGTCCTTCAGAAGGAACCCGGACGCACCCGCGCGCAGCGCCTCGTACACATACTCGTCGAGGTCGAAGGTGGTCAGTACGAGCACCTTGGCGGCGGACCCGCCGGGCCCGGTGATGCGGCGGGTCGCCTCGATGCCGCCGAGTTCGGGCATCCGGATGTCCATGAGGACGACGTCGGGGGCGAGTTCGGCGACTTTGGCGACGGCGTCGAGGCCGTCCACGGCCTGGCCGGCCACCTCGATGCCGGGTTCGGCGTTGAGCAGCACCGTGAAGCCCTGGCGGACCATGATCTGGTCGTCGGCGATCAGGACACGGATGGTCGTCATGGGGTTCCCCCGGCAGCTTGGGCGGTTGGCTCGGGGGCGTCGGCGGGGAGGATCGCGGTCACTTCGTAACCGCCGTCCGGCGTGCGCCCGTTGGCCAGTTCGCCGCCCAGCATGGCAGCGCGTTCCCGCATGCCGAGGAGACCGTGTCCGGCGCCCTGCGAGGGCGGGCCGGGCCGGGCCGGCGCGGCGTTCGTGACCCGGACCGTGACCCCGGACGGCTGATGTCCGATGGCCACCCGCACCTGAGCGCCGGGCGAGTGCCGCATCACGTTGCTGAGCGCCTCCTGCACGATGCGGAACGCCGACAGCTCCACACCGGGCGACAGCGGGCGCGGCTCTCCCGTGATCTCGGTGGTGACCGTGAGACCGGCACCTCGTACGTTGTCGACCAGTTCGGCCAGCCGGTCGAGGGTGGGCTGCGGTGCGTGCCGTACGCCCTCGGCCGAGGGGTCCTCCGACCGGAGCACGCCAAGGACCCGGCGCAGCTCGGTCAGCGCCTCGACGGCGTTCTGGCGGATGCCCGCGAGGTTCTCCTTCAGCTGCTCGGGAGGGTTCTCCACCAGGTGCGGGGCGACCTGCGCCTGGATGGAGATCACCGACATGTGGTGGGCGACCACATCGTGCAGCTCGCGGGCGATCCGGCCGCGCTCCTCGAGGAGGGTGCGCCGGGCCCGCTCCTCGGCGGTGAGCACTTCCTGTTCGACCAGTCGCGTCCGGGCCACTCGGCTGACGCGCAGTGAGGCGCCGACCACCACGGCGGTCGCGAAGGCCAGGGTGCCCCGCGTGAGGACCTGGTTGTGGGCATGGGCTGCGAGAACCATGTTGATCAGGCCCGAAAGGAAGGTGATCCCCAGTGCCTCGAAGGCGATCCGGGGGCGGACCCGTAGCGCGAGGAGGAGCAGCACGAGGGTGTGCAGGGCGATCGCCCCGATGCTCCAGGGCCACACCATGTCGTGGCCGACTCGGTCCTCCGCGACCTGCGCGGTCACGAAGAGCACGATCGTCGACAGCCACCAGGCGGGCACCGGGCGGGACAACGCGAGGGGGACGGACGCCGCCTGGAGCACGACGAGCAGCCACATGGACTTCGGGGCCGACGCGTACACCTGCTCGTACTCGGACATCATGAGCATGCCCATGAGCACCGCGAACAGCACCGCATGGCCATGCGGCAGCCGGCCCAGCCAGCGCTGGCGCGGCAGCGGGTCGTGCGCCAGCGTCCCCAGGTCCGCGCGCAGGACGCGCGGCACCGAGCGCACCGCGGCGGCCAACCGCTCTGTGTCCCCCGTCTTCACGTGGTCAACCCTAGGCATTCCGCACCTCCGTCGTCCGTGCGGGCCGCCGTTCGCGCACCACCGTGGTGCGACCTCGCTTCCCTTGTTCGTACGTGTGTTCGTACGTGTGGAACGCCGCCCAGCACACCATCAGCGCCACGGCGAACACCGGCAGCCAGGCCAGCCGGGCGAACACCCAGCCGGATCCTGCGGGAACGGTGTGCAGTCCGGGCAGGGCCGTGTCCGCGAGCAGGCCGACGGCGGTGACCGCGATCATCGCGGTCTGGTGCCAGAGGAAGACGGTCATCGCGGAGAGGTTCACCAGCGCCACCCCCGCCCATGCGGCAGGGCGCCGCAGCACCCGCCGCAGCGGACCGAGCAGCAGCAGGGCCGCCCCGCACTGGGCGAGGCCGAACGTGACGGCGGCCAGGGTGGGCGGGTTGAGGTTGGAGATCCCGGTGCCGGGCACCCCGACCATGGACGCGGGGTAGCCGGCCCAGAGGACGAGTGCGCTGGTGGTGGCGGCGCCGACGAGCAGCAGCGTCCAGCCGGATGTACGGATCCGCAGGGCGCCCCGGGCCCAGGCCGCGCCCAGGCAGTACGGGACGAGCCAGCCGGCCGCCACATTGATCCAGCCGAGCCATTCGTACCGAGAGGTGCCGTCCAGGCCGAACCGGATCAGATCGACATGGAGCACCACGGCGAGCGGCCACAGCGGGTGCAGCCTTGCCACCAGCGGGGTCGCCGCCGTCAGCGCCGCGAAGACCAGCAGGAACCAGAGCGGGGACAGCACCAGCTTGACCAGTGCGTATACGGTCTCGAACCCCGCCCCGGACGCGAGCATCGCGCCCGCCGCCACGGTCCACACGACCAGCACGGCGGCCACCGGCCGGAACAGCCGCCCCGTCCGGGCGCCCAGCCAACGGCTGTACGTCTGGCCACGGGCGCGGGCGGACGCGTAACTCTTCGCGCCCACCTGCCCGCCCACCAGGAAGAAGACCACCAGCGTCTGGAACACGCAGGAGATCGGGGCCAGTTGGGGCCGGTACTGGAGCGGGCTGGCCGGATGCACCGTGCCGCTGTCGGCGACCAGGGCGGTCACCAGCCAGTGGCCGAGCACCACGCCGAGGATGGCGAGGGCGCGCAGGGCATCGACAGCGCGGTCGCGGTCGGGCGGGGTGGCGGAGTCGATCCAACGGGCGAGCTCACGCACGGGGAGCCTCCGGGGTCTGTCCGTTCACGATCCGGGCGATGTTCTCCAGCGATACGGATCCGGGCCTGAGGTAGTCGCTGTGGCCGCCGTCACCGGCGTCGAAGATGCGGGCGCCGAACTTCTTCGACACCGGGTCGGCCCCCAGGCCGACGGTGACGAACGGCAGCTGGAGCGTGGTGTGGGGTACGTCGGCGATCCAGTCGTTGCCACCCCGGCCCGCCCAGACGGTGGCTCGGGTGTGCAGCGCGGCGACATCGTCGGCGCCGGTGCCGGGGCTGCCGTACAGGACGATGTCGGCGACCCGCAGGCCCGAGGCGGCCAGGGCGCAGACCACCGAGCCATAGGAGTGGCAGAGCACCGTAGTCCGGGCGGCGGGCCGTGCTGCACTCAACTCACCTACGAAAGTGTCGAGTTGAGGGGCCGCGCCATCGGCCCGCCCCGGCGTCAGCACCTCGGGGCTCACCGTGCCCGGCGTCTCGTAGCCGAGCCAGGCGACGACGGCGGCCCTGCCGCCCAGCTCCTGCTGGAGTGCCACCGCGCCGGCCCGGAAACGTTCGTATCTGTCGAGGCTGGTGTCCGAGCCCGGGACCAGCACGGCGATCCGCTCCGCCCGGGAGAGGTCGCCGAAGACCTCGGCCGTGCGGCCGCCGTCGCGGCCGTCGAAGGAGAGGAAGTGGCGCACCGGGTCCGCCATGGTGCGCAGCACGGCGGCCCGCCTCCGGTCGCCGTCGTCGGCGGCCATCCGCTCGGCGGCTCGGATGTCGTCGCGGGTGGCGGCGTACCGCTCGTCGAGGGCGGCGGGGGTCGCGGCTCGCAGCGGGGCGAGGACAGCCGGGGCGGGCGCCGGGACGGCCGCGGGACGGGCCGCACCCGCAACCGGCACCGCCACCGATGCGGTGACGAGCGCGGCGAGCAGGGCGCGGCGCAGACGGCTGCTGCGCGTGCTGCTGCTGCGCGGGCGGGACGCCATGGAGGTTGGTCCTTCCGTACCGGATGTATGTCGTGCTTCCGGTACCGAAGTTATGGATCACGCCTGGTAGTCGGCGTCCCGCCGGGGAGCGCACCTTCTGCCTGGCTCTGAAGTACTACGGGTAGGAGCGCGTCAGCACGGCGAGTTGCGCGTCCGCTGATGGATACGCGGATGCCCGTGATGCACGCGTCGCCGATGCGACCGCGCCGGAGAGTGCCGAACGCGCCGAGGCCGCCGTCCTCCGCACGGAGCCGGATCCGGCGCGACGGCCCCGTATCCACGTGGGATGAGGGGACTCGGGTCAGGCTTCCCGCAACGGCCGGACCCGCAACGGCCCGTGGGTGCTGGGCAGGAGCGCGCCGCTCACAGGACGCGCCATCGCACCAGCGCGGCCAGCACCGCCACACCGGGCAGCAGCGGCAGCCACACCGTGAGGAAGCGGAAGCCGAGGACCGTGGCGGTGGCGACGACGAGCGGCGCGCCCACCGTGACGAGCGCGACGGCGAGGGCGGGCTCGACCGAGCCGATGCCGCCCGGGGCCGGGATGAACCCGGCCGCGATGCTCGCCGCCAGGTAGGCGATCACGATGTACGGCCACCAGACCGGCAGCCCGAGCGCGAGTGCGACACAGACCAGCACGCCGGCCTGAAGGAGCGGGAAGGCCAGCGCGCCGCCCCAGAGGGCCAGTGCCCGGGCGGGCCGTTTGTGCAGGGCGCGCGCGTCGGTCAGGGCGGTGCGCAGGAAGCCGAAGACGATGCGGCGCAGCCGCTGCACGGCGAGCACCACGGTCGCCACCGCGGCGATCACGACGGCAGCGACGAGGAGGGCAGTGAGGACCGCCGGCACGGTGCGCCCGGGCGGCACGAGTTCGTCGAGCCGCAGTGCGTCGGGGTACGCCACCAGCAGAGTCACCAGCAGGCCGGTCCTGGCGACCGCCTCGACCAGCGTGTAGAGGGCGAGCGAAGCCGTCGACCGGTCCAGCGGGATGCCGCAGCCGCGCAGGAAGCGCAGCGTGACCACATGCGCCCCGAGTCCTGCGGGAAGCAGGTGGTTGGCGGCTCCGGCGGCGAACTGCGAGGCCAGCAGCCGCCCGGCGGGCAGCCGTTCCACAACCGTCCCCTGGCGTACGCAGGAAGCCGCCACCCAGCACAGCCCGGTGCAGGCGGTCCCCACGAGCAGCCAGCCGAGGTCGGCTCCGGCCAGGCGGCCGACGCCGGAGGCAACGAGCGGCCAGTTGCCGGCCGCCCAGAAGGCAACCAGCACGAACGGTACGAAGCAGATGATCCTGCGGACGGGCAGCCGCCGCACGCGGTCCAGGGTCCGCACGCGGTCCGGCGGCCGCTGTTGCTGCTCCTGGTGCTGGTGCTGGTGCTCGTGCTGTTGCTGGTGCTCGTGCTGTTGTTGGTTCTGTTGCTGTTGCACGGTGAGGGTCTCGGGCATGGCCACGCTCGCGATCGCGGTGGGGTCGGGGGCGGTGGAGGCGGGGGGCTGCCCCCGGAACCTGCCCCTCTTCCACGACATTCCGGTGTCGTGTGCCCAACATCCGGTGGATACGTCGATGGCCGGATCAAGTCGCGGCCGCGCCCGGCACGGCCGCTAGAACGCTGCGGCGATCAGCAGCCCGAACGACGCGAGCATGAACAGGGTCCGGATCAGGTGCAAGCCGTTCCACCGCGACTCGAAGGCCGCGCGAACCGTACTGTCGGGGCCGGCCGAGGAGTCGCTCTCCGCCTTGGCGAGGGCGGTGTTCAGCGGGATGTTGCCGGCGATGGTGACGAGGTGGTTGAGCACCGCACACACCAGACCCGCGACGATCAGCCACCGCTGGGTGTCCGTGCGCCCGTCGATCGGTACGGCGAGGGCCGCGGCCGGGAACGCCAGGATGGCGAAGAAGATCAGCAGAAAGGTGGGGCGCGGCACAACTTCGTTGATGCGGCGCATGGCCGGGAGGAACTGATCATCCGTCAGCTGGGCGAGCGAGGGCATGACCGCGATCCGGAAGGTGAGCAGGAAGCCAGCGTAGAGACCGGTGAATCCGATGGCGAGGGCGAGGAGGAGGGTGGCCATGCCGCACATCATGACGCGGAGACAGGGCCACCGCAGCAACCTTGCTGTGGCACGAGAGCAGCAGGCCGCGCCAAACACAGACCGGGCGTGACGCTGCCATGCTGAAACCACGCGAGCAGGCCGCGCGAGGTGCGGACCCGCTGAAGCCGCGCCATACACGTCAGGCACGGCGCGGCCCCCTGAAACCGCGCCGTGGCCGGCTCCTCAGTCCCGCAGCCTCCGGGCCCGGTCAATCGCATCCGCCAACTGCCGCACCGTGCTGTCCTCCGTCGCGGTCGCCAGCTTCCTTGCCCGCTCGGCAAGCGTCCCCAACCCCGGCGCCCCCGGCATCGAACCACCCCTCAGCGACTCCGCGAAGTACGCCGCCACCGCAGTGACCTGGAGCCTCTTGGAACTGCCGTCCCACAGCGCGCCGTCCACCGCGTCCGTCTCGATCGAGCCCGTCTGCTCGTGCGGCGCCCGCGTCCCCGGGTCCAGCCAGCGCACGGTCGCCGTCGCGAGATGCCCGCTCGCACCCTCCCTCAGCCGTACGGCATAGAGCGCCGTCACCGTGTGGCCCGGGCCCACCTCGCCGCCGTCCACCCGGTCGTTGCGGAAGTCCTCGTCCGCGACCGCGCGGTTCTCGTATCCGATGAGCCGGAACTGCTTGACCGTCTTCGGGTCGAACGCCACCTGGGCCTTGGCGTCCCGCGCGCGCAGTTCGACATGGGTGGGCAGCTGCTCGACGAAGACCTTCCTTGCCTGCTCACTGGAGGACACATACGTGGTGTGCCCGTCGCCCTTGTCGGCGAGCCGTTCCATCAGCGCATCGCCGTACTCACTGCCGACCCCGACGCCGAAGAGCGTGATGCCGTACTCCCGCCGCGCGCCGTCGATCCGGTCGAGGATCGCGTCCGCCCCGGTCTCACCGGTGTTGGCCAGCGCATCGGAGAGGAGCACCACCCGGTTGGTGGCTCCGCGCCGACGGCCCTCGACGGCCTCGTCGTAGCCCGTCTTCACCCCCGCCTCGACATTGGTGGAGTCGGTGGGCTCCAGACTGTCGATGACCGAGTGGATCCGGTCGCGGTTGCCGTCGAGCCGGGTCATCCGCAGCCGCGTCTTGGCCTCGTCGCTGAAGGTGACCAGTGCGATCGAGTCGTCGTCGCGCAACTGGTCGGTGAGGATCCCCAGCGACTCCTTGACCAGGTCGAGCCGGCCCGGTTCGGCCATCGAGCCGGAGATGTCGATGACGAACGTCAAGGCAGCGGGCGGCCGTTCCCCCTTGCGGTCGGATGTGCGGGTGGCGAGCCCCACACGCACCAGCGACCAGTCCGCACCGCCTGCCTCACTGCCGGCCTCCCCTCCGCCCTGCCCGCTGATCTCGCCGTCCGCACTCTGCGGCCGCGCACCGTCCACCGTCACCGAGAAGCCGTCGCCCGTGGGCCGCGGATAGTCCTGCCGGAAGCTGTTGATGAACTCCTCGGGCCGGATGTCACCGGCCCGGGGCAGCTGCCCGTCCTCCAGCGTGCGACGGGCGTAGCCGTACGAGGCGGTGTCCACGTCGAGCGCAAAGGTCGACAGATAGTCGGGCGCCACAGGCTTGGACTCCCGCGCTTCGTCGCGCTGCCGCTGCCCCTCCGCTCCGCCGTCAACCCCCGTCGCGGGCGCGCCCCCTCCGCCGTCCGGCGCCACCGGCGCGGGAGCGGGCTTTGCATCGCTGTGGGAGCTCCGGTCGGTACTTCCCCCGGCGCCGCCACAGCCGGTGGTCAGCAGCATGCCGCCGGCCAGCACCGCGGCGGCCACTCTCCGGTACGTCCGTGAGCCCCCGCACGCCCTTGAGCCAAGCTTCATCTTCACTCCCCTGGTCGTCAGCACTTGTGAATGTGACGTGCGAGACGGCCCCAAGGAGCAGACGAAGGAGTTGCGGATGAATCTCAATGCGGCAACGGCGGTCCCGGCGGTCCGGAGTTGCCCCGGCCCGGTGAACAACTCCCCCAGTGGCACCGGTGTTCGATCAGCCCTCTTCCCATTCCAGCGTGATCGCCGCGGCGCCGGAAGCCAAGGCACTGGCAATGACTCGCCAGTCCCTGAAGAGGATCTTGTCACCGCATGCAATCGTGTGCGTACATGAAGTGGTATGCGGATCCGGGGGGACGGACCGCGTGCCTGCATGAAAGGCGGGGGGATGATCTGTCATGGCAGTGGGGGTGGTTCCGGGCTCCGTGCTCGGTCGGGAGGTCTCGCGGTCTGTCCTGCGCGACGCACCGGGACAGCAGGTTCAAGGAGTGCCACAGGTGCGCGCGGCGCTGACCGGCCTGGTCCGTTCCGCGCGCCATGAGCTCCTCAGTTTCGACAATCCGGCGGGCGCGCTGGGCCACGGCATCCCGGAACCCTTTCTGGAATTCGCGGGCGCGTGCGTGCGCACGGCCGCCGAACAGACCGCGACAGTACGACGGATCGCACCCAGGCACGGGCTGACCCATCTCACGGAGCCGTGGCGCAGCCCCGGCGCGGCCCGGGTGACGGACAGCATCCCGTTCAAGATGCTCGTCGCGGACCGGTCGGTGGCGGCTGTGCCCCTCGATCTGGAGCTGCTGTACAACGGCGTTCTGCTGATCCGCGACCCCGTGGTCGTCCAGGCTCTGGTCCGCGCCCACCGCACCTGGTGGGACACCGGCCACGAACTGACCCGACATACCGTGGCCGACGCCGTGCCGGCCCATCTGCAACCGGTACTCAAGGCCCTGCTGGCCGGCCTCACGGACGAGACGGCCGCGACCCGCCTCCGCATGTCGGGGCGTACATACAGCCGCCGCGTCGGTGAACTGCTCACCGCCCTCGGCACGACGAGCCGCTTCCGGGCGGGTGCGGAAGCAGCTCGTCGAGGCTGGATCTGATCGGACCTGGGCACACCAGCGCTCAGCCCAGTCGGACCTGGCGCCGTCAGAGCCAGACCCAGCGTCGGGGCTGGGCACTGCGGCGGCTGCGAGGCCCGGGCGCGAGCTACGACACGATGTCCTTGCGGGAGAAATTCCGGAAGGCCAGTGCGAACAGCACCAGGGCGTATGTCACCGACACCGCAGCGCCCTTCACCATGCCGTTCCACTCCAGCTGTGGCTGCAGCGCGTCGATCCATGCGAACTGCCAGTGGGCGGGCAGCACATCCCGCCACGAACCGAGCGCCGTGACCGCGTCCAGCACATTGCCGATGATCGTCAGTCCGACCGCTCCGCCGACCGCGCCCAGCGGGGCGTCGGTCTTGGTGGACAGCCAGAACGCAAGCCCTGCCGTGACCAGTTGGGAGACGAAGATGAACGCCACGACCAGCGCAAGACGCGCCACTGAGTCGCCGGCGGCCAGGGAGCCGCCACCCGTGGGCAGCTTCAGCGGGCCCCAGCCGTATGCCAAGGTCCCCGCCGCCAGACCGACCAGCGGCAGCAGCACCATCGCCGCCGCGCTGAAGCCGAGCGCCACCGCCAGCTTGGACCACAGCAGCCGGGAGCGCGGGACGGGGGCGGCCAGCAGATAGCGCAGAGAGGACCAGCTCGCCTCCGAGGCCACGGTGTCCCCGTGGAACAGCGCCACCGGCACCACCAACAGAAAGCCCGCCGAGACGAACAGACAGGTGGCGGCGAAGTTCGCGCCGGACGCGGTTGCCGTGTCCATCAGGGTCACCCGGCCGCTGTCCCCGCCGTCCGGCGTGCCGCCGATCGCGAAAGCAGCGATCAGGATGAGGGGCAGCGCGGCAAGGATCCCCGCCATCACCAGCGTCCGCCTGCGCTTCAGCTGCCGTACCGCCTCCACCCGCAGCGGCAGCGTGTGGCGTGCCCGGTAGCCCGGGGCCGACTCGGCCAGCGTGCTCATGCGGATCCTCCGATCAGGGTGAGGAACGCATCCTCCAGGCGGCGGTGCGGACCGACACCGGTCAACGGCACGTCCAGACGGACGAGTTCGGCGATCATGCCGGTGGCGGTGGCTCCGTCGAGGCGTACGAGCAGTCCTTCGTCCGTACGGGACGCCGAACCGATCCCCGGCAGCGCGGCGATCTTCTCGATCACCGGCTCCGGCACCGCACCGGCGGTGGTGACGAGCAGCGTGTCGCTCCCGCCGGTGATCTCACCGACCGGTCCTGCCTGCACCAGCCGGCCGCGGTCCATGACCACCAGATGAGTGCAGGACTGCTCCACCTCGGAAAGGAGGTGACTGGAGACGATGACGGTCCGGCCCCCGGCCGCGTACCGGATCATCACGTCCCGCATCTCGCGGATCTGCGGCGGGTCGAGTCCGTTCGTCGGCTCGTCGAGGATCAGCAGATCCGGCATGCCGAGCATGGTCTGGGCGATGGCGAGGCGCTGCCGCATGCCCTGCGAGTAGGTGCGTACGGCACGGGCGAGGGCGTCGCCGAGGCCGGCGATCTCCAGGGCCTCCTCGATGTGCGCGTCCTCGGCGGGGCGGCCCGTGGCCCGCCAGTAGAGCTCCAGATTGTCGCGGCCCGACAGATGCGGCAGGAAGCCGGCGCCCTCGACGAACGCGCCGACCCGCGAGAGTACGGGCGCGCCGGGGCGGATGGCGTGGCCGAAGACGCGGATCTCGCCCTCGTCGGGCCGGATGAGTCCCATCAGCATCCGCAAGGTGGTGGTCTTGCCCGCGCCGTTGGGTCCCAGGAGGCCCAGCACCTGGCCCTTCTCGACACGGAAGGACAGCTCCCGTACGGCGTACCGCTCGGCGGACTTGGCGTACCGCTTGGTCAGCCCGGTGATCTCCAGGGGCACTTCGGCCAGCTCGGGCGCAGCCGCCGGGGCGACCGCCCGGCGGCGGGCGCTGAGCAGCAGGGCTGCCGCGAGCAGTGCGCCCGCGGCCGGGAGCGCCCAGGTCCACCAGGGCAGTCCCGCGGCCTGGGTCTTGACGGCGGGCGCGGTCGGCACGGTCAGCGCGCCCGCGGCAGCCCCGCCACCGAGGAGGGAGACGGTGTACGTGGCGGGGGCGGCCGGGGAGGCATAGCCGAGGTCGGTCGCGGACAGGACCAGGCGCAGCCGGTGTCCGGCGTCGACCTCGTGGTCCACGGCGGGCAGGGTCAGTTGGACGTCCTTGCCCTGCTCGGCGCCCTCTACCCGGACCGGGGCGACAAGCTGGGAGGGCAGCACCTGTCGGCGCCCGTCGGGCCCGACGTCGTACACCTTCCCGAACAGGACGGCGGCACCGCTGCTGGAGGCAACCTTGACGCGGACGGTCGGAGAGCCCGTGATCCGCAGCGAATGCGCCAGCGGCGCGGAGTCGAAGCGGGCGGACTGGCCGGGGAAGTCTAGGGAGAGGCCGAGACCGAGGGAGGAGAACTGGGTGAGCCCGCCGCTGAGACCGGGGACGGCGGAGATGGCGGGCGGGTTGGCTCCCGCCGGGTTGGCGAAGCGCTGTTCGCGGCCGGTGAGCGGGATCGCTCGAGCCCCGCTGGCCAGACCGGGGTAGCGGTCGCCGGTCGCGCCGCGCAGCAGCGCTCGGCCGTCGGTGGAGTCAACGCCTCCGGTTCGGCTGACACGGAAGGCGGGTCCGGTGTCCGCGCCCTTGTCCTGCTTGAGGTAGCGGTCGAACCAGTTGCTGATACGACCCTCGATGCGGCCGCTCTCCCGGTCACCCCCGTCGTGGCCACCGGCGATCCAGTCGACGGCGACGGGCGCGCCGTTGGCAGTGATCCGCTTGGCCATGGCGTCGGCGTGCGCGAGCGGGAAGAGCGAGTCGGCCTGGCCCTGCACGATGAGCGCGGGAACCTTGATGCGGTCGCCGACGGCGGAGGGGCTGCGGCGTTCGAGGAGCCGCCGGGCCGCGGCGTCGGGCTTTCCGGCGACGGCGACGCGCTCGTACATGGCGCAGAGTGCGGGCTCGAACCGCCCGCAGCCGCTCGGGTTGTCGGGGCGCGAGGCCGCACCGGCTCCGGGTGCGCTGTTGCCGGCCGAACCACCCGCCGACCCGCCCGTCGTCCCACCGCTCGGGCTGTCGCCCACGGGCGCCTCGGTAGATGCGGCGCCGTCCGGCGCACCCACCGATCCCGCGGAGCCTGTCGAGAAGAAGATTCCGGCCCAGAGCTTCTTGAAGACGCCGTCGGGGAAGAGCGCGTCGGCCAGGTTCCAGTAGGTGATCTGGGGTGCGATCGCATCGACGCGCTTGTCGTGCCCGGCCGCGAGCAGGGAGATCGCCCCGCCGTAGGAGGAGCCGGTGACGCCGACACGCGGATCGCCGTCGGCGTCCAGCTGTACGTCGGGCCGTTTCGCCAGCCAGTCGATGAGCCGTGAGACGTCCTTGACCTCGAAGTCGGGGTCGTTGAGCCCGATCCGCCCGGTGGAGCCGCCAAAGCCGCGCGCGGACCAGGTGAGTACGGCGTATCCGTCGCGGGCCAGCTTCTCGGCCTGCTCGTGTACATCGTCCTTGCTGCCGCCGAAACCGTGTCCGAGAAGCACGGCGGGCCGGCGCTTCGTGCCGCCGGTCGTGAAGTAGGAGGTGTCGATCTTCGCCCCGGGCATCTCCTGCACCCGGTCCTCACGGTGCACGGCCGGTGCGCCGTCGTCGGCGACCGCGGTCCAGGTGCCCGCGCCGGCGAGGACGGCAACGGCGGCGACGCCTGCGAGCCATCGGCCCCGCGGCCGGGGAAGTCGGATCTGCATGCCTGAAACCCTAAGCGGATCCCCTGTGCACTCTCGGCTGCCGCCAGGCGGAACCGGGGAGCCTCCTCGAGTAGTACGGAGCACGGTCGCCGTACACCAGACGCGGTATGCACCCCGAGATGGACGAAGCGGAATCAAAGGTGACAAAGACGTCTTTTCATGGCCTGACGGATGTTCACAATGTGTGGATCCGTCACCCGCCACATGACGATGCTGTCTTGTGTCGCACGTCACGTCACGAGACCCTGGTCAGCGCATATGCAGCTGCTGGCACCATGCACGCCCGTACTTGTCCGTTAACGGTCAACGAAAGGTAGGTGCACGAGATGAGAGCCACTGCCCGACGCTTCGGGGCGCTGATACCCGTAATCGCCCTTGCCGCCGGTCTCCAGTTCGCCGCCTCCCCCACCGCGCAGAGCGCGCCCATCGGCGATCTTCGTCTCGCTCCCACTGCAACTGCCCTACAGAACAGCTGGATCGTCGTCCTGAAGGACGGCACCACACGCGCCGCTGATCTGGGCGTCACGCCGAAACTCACCTACCGCAACGTCTTCCAGGGCTTCTCCACGACGATGTCCAGCGGGAAGGCCGCGAAGCTCGCCGCCGATCCGCGCGTGGCGTACGTCGAACAGAACGAAACGGTCCGCCTCAGCGCCACCCAGTCCAACGCGACCTGGGGCATCGACCGCGTCGACCAGCGGAATCTGCCGCTGTCCAAGACGTACACCTACAACACGACCGCGTCGAATGTGAACGCGTACATCATCGACACCGGGATCCGCACTACCCACAGCGAGTTCGGCGGCCGCGCAAGCGTCGGCACGGACACGGTGGGCGGCGGCCAGAACGGCCAGGACTGCAACGGCCACGGCACGCATGTCGCCGGCACGGTCGGCGGCAAGACGTACGGCGTCGCCAAGGGCGTCAAGCTGATCGCCGTCCGCGTCCTGGACTGCCAGGGCTCCGGCACGACGGCCGGGGTCATCGCGGGCGTCGACTGGGTGACGGCCAACGCGAAGAAGCCGGCGGTCGCGAACATGAGCCTGGGCGGCGGGGCGAGCACCTCGCTCGACAACGCGGTGAAGAAGTCCATCGCCTCGGGCGTCAGCTACGCGATCGCCGCGGGCAACGGCAACATCCTGGGCCTGCCGCAGAACGCGTGCAACTACTCGCCGGCCCGCGTCCCCGAGGCGATCACGGTCGGCGCGACGGACAGCGCGGACCGTCGGGCGTCGTTCTCCAACTATGGAACGTGTCTTGACCTGTTCGCGCCAGGCGTGAACATCACGTCGTCGTGGAAGGACAGCGACACCGCGACGAACACGATCTCCGGCACCTCGATGGCCACCCCGCACACGGTGGGCGTCGCGGCGCTCTACCTGTCGACCCACGCCACGGCGACCCCGGCCCAGGTCCGGGACATGCTGGTGAACGGCGCAACGAACGGCAAGGTCCAGGACCCGCGTACGGGTTCGCCGAACAAGCTGCTGTACTCGCTGTTCTAGCCCTTGCCTGCCAACTGCCCGAGGAGCTCCTGCCCAGCCGGGCACGGACGCTCCTCGGGCAGAAGCCTGCCCGCGGCGTCCAGTTCACCGTCCCGCACGAGGGCGTGGATCCGGTGCGCGAGCGCGTCGTGACCTGGTCAGGGGTCAGTCACCGGTCAGGGCCGCGACGTTCTCAACCACGTAGTCAGCCGGGTTGGCCGACCGCCCGCAAGGGGCATCCAGTGCCGACGCGCGTAGCGAGTTCGGCCCGCAGGATGACAAGTTCGGCCATACGTACGTCGATGACCTTGATCTTCTCCTCGAACAGTGCAGACAGCGCTTCTGCAGCATCCGGCGCCTCGCTCAGTTCTTCGCCGTGCCGCGCGATCTCCGCCAGAGAGAATCCGAGCATCTGCGCGGTGCGGACATAGTGCAGCCAGGCCACTGCCTCGGGCGGAAAGTCGCGATACCCGTTGGCCAGCCGCCGACCTGCGACGAGGCCGACCTTCTCGTAGAACCGGATGGTGTCTCTGGTCACGCCCGCCTGCGCGGCCAGCTCTCCGATACGCATAGCCCTCCGTCGGATGATGAGCTTGACCTTGGAGCGTACTCCACTGTTTACCGTGAGGCGTCGCTGCCGTGAGACCAGCAGGAGCCTCGTTGTGATCCGTCTTTTCGCCCCCGCACCCCCCACCTATCTTCGCGTCGTACGCGCAAGCGCCTGGTACGACCTCTTCGTCACGGCGGGATTCGCGACGCCGTGGACGTACGCGCTGGTGCACGACACGCTGTCATCTTTGGGCAACGCACTCGGGCTGGGCGTGCTGCCCGAACTCGACCCGGTGCAGACCCTGTACGCGAATCTGATGGGTTCGGTCGTGGTCGTCTGGGCCGTCCTGCGCATCGTCAGGCCGCTGCCGGTGCACGGACTGCTCGACGGCATCGCGCGCACGCTGTTCGCGGCATGGCAGGCGTACGCGCTGGCTCACGGTGCCATGCGGCTGCTGTGGCTGTTCTTCACCATCGAGGTGGCGTTCGGCCTCGTCCAGCTTGTGCCGTGGTGGCGGAACTGGCACACGAACTTGTTGGATCACGAAGCCGACCCGACCGATGGGCACCCGCTCGGCACAGCGAGTCAGTGAGGCCCGGCTTGGGCCACATGCACCGGCACCCCTCACACGTGCTCCTGCTCGATGACTGCACCGGTGGACTACCTGATCAACCGGCCCCGTCGCTGAGCCCTGACCAGGAGACCCATGTCAAGCCTCGCTCACAGTCCTTTCTGCGGCAGGCACACTTCGCGGATCAACGTTGCCAAGTCCGGGCTTTCAGGGCTTCCTCACTCATGCGGCACGCTGCACGAGCTCTTCGATGAGCTGGGTGCGCCTGAGTCGGTGGCCTTGAACGGGTTCGTCGATGGACACGACCCTACGACGGGCCGACCGGGCCATATCTTCCTCGCAACTGTCATGGCCTCGCGCTCTTCATTCCGTGACCTGCACCTGGCACAGGTCATACGAGCGCGAACCTCAGGACATCGCGGGGCCCCAGAAAACGAATGCTGCAACTCGACGTCCGTGAGGTCCATCCGAGTCACGTTGCTCCATTGACCTTGCTGGCGTCGATTACCTCGAAACGCTCGTGCAGTGCCCCTGCGTCGACCAGGATTTGGTCCGGGTGTATGCCAATCGTGCGCAGCGTTGGGTGGGCGGCCAGGGAGGACAGATCCACGGGCGTGGGGCTGTGGTCGAGGATTAGGGTGTGAAGCTGCGAGAAGGCTGCCAGCCAGTACCAGGTGACGGATTGGTCAGACTGAAGCCACAGGTGGGTGAGCTTGCGGTGGACGATGCCTGCCAAGAGGTTGTTGGAGCCCAGACCTTCGCCGATACGCAGTCGTGCGCGACCGCCGAGGTTTTGCAAGGCGCCGAGTTCCGCCAGCGTCACTACGTCGAAGTAGATGTCGTCCCCGGTCATTTGGGAGATCACGTCTTCGGCGTACTGGTCGGTGTCGAAGTGGTGCCAGGCGATGGCCAGCTGGGTGCGAACTCCTGGATCGGGGCAGTTGGCATAGCGGGCGAGGATGGGTATGGCGGCGTCACCCCCGATGAGCATCGCTGTCTGCACGGTGAGAGAGGCTGCCTCCGGCTCCAACCCGTCGGGTCCGGGAAGCAGCTCCAGGACGACCGGTCCTACCTGAGCCAGGTCACGCGCCTCTGAAACGCCCTTGGGCGGGATCAGGGCACTGGCGCGGCGCTCCACCTCGGTGCGGATCGAGGGAGCGAGCTGGGTGGCGTGCTCCAGGGACGCCATGGCCAGCAGGTGCAGCTGGGTACGGCGTCGTGGTGTGTTGGCGGTATCGCCGCGGGCAATGAGTTCGGCCAGGAGCTCGGCGCGCTCACTGGGGCGCGCGTGGGCTATGGCCATGCGGATGACGTCTTCCCACTGACTGTCCGCAGCACGCAGGACCAGAAGGGCCAGGTCTCCCTCTTCTACCGCCGCCTTGGCACCGAGGTAGTCCTGGAAGGTGCGGTGGATGAAGTCAATGGTCCCGGGAACGGGTTCGCGTAGTACACCGCTGCGCAGCAAGAGGTGACGAAAGATCTCTTGCGCGGTGCCCTGACTGACAGCGGCCGAGACGGAGGGGAGGGTCTGGGCGATGATTCTTTCGGCCTGGGTTCGCTCAAGTTCCGACTTGCCGTTCAGGAGGAACTTATAGGCCAGTCTCTGAAGAAGTTGGGTCTTGGGTTCCTCGGTGAGTTCGATGCCGTCTATGGCCGACATAGCCCGCTCGATGTCACGACGGGAGAGGAGCATCGACAAGGCCGCGTCGTAGAGGTCTTTGCGGGCACGCGGGAGATAGCCGCGGCGGTCTCGGTGCAACGCGCAGATGAGACCGCACATCAGCGGGTTCGTCGCCAGGCGGGAGAGGTCTCCCTTGGTGCGGACCGCAGCCGTCAGTGAATGCTCGTAGGTGTCCAGGAGCTGGCGCTCGGCGTCATCACCGCTGCGCGCAGCGGTGTGCCAGCGGCGGATGAAGTGAGTGACATCGCCGCGGCTCATCGGAGCCAACGACAGCTCGGTGAATCCCTGGGCCTCCAGCCATCGGTCGCGTACGGCCGACGGGCGGGAAGTAATGAGCCACAGGTTGTCCGGGTACGCAGAGATCAGATCGCGGAGCCAGACCTTGGTACGGTCACGGACCTTTTCCGGCACTTCGTCCACACCGTCCACCAGGAGCAACCCACGTCCAGCACGCAGGACGCGGTCGGTCCAACCGCGAGGTTGCGCATCGGCCAGGGGACTACGGACGGCGGCCAGGAAACGGCCGGGTGTGGGGAGGTCGTGCCACAGGTGGGTCAAAGTACGGAGCGCGAGAACAAAGGGGACACGGCCGGACAGGGGCGCCAGATGACGTCCATTGCCAGCCCCCTGGCGGGCAGTGGTCACAGCCAGCCACTGCACCAGGGTGGTCTTACCCGAACCCGCGACTCCGCGCAGCAGCACCCGATCCCGCCCGGCCAAGACGTACTCGGCGCGGATCGGGGCTTGGCGACCGCGCTTGTCCATGCCCAGTTCCAAGCTGAGATAGGCGGTGTCCAGGGGCCATTCGTCTGGGGAGTTGGTGAAGTCGATGCCGTAAATAGTCAGGGTGCCGTGCTTGTCGATGATGTGCTCGGCGTAACGAGCCTCGAAGATGGTGTCCTCGGCGAGCACCGACGGGGTGCGCTCAAGAAGCAGATCGATCCGCGCGATGGAATCGGCGAGCTGGCTGCTATGGCTGACCAGGGTGCGCGCGACGAACGTGGAGCGCTGGGTGAAGAAATGCAGGATGTGGAGACAGGCGACCTCCAGCAGCACGTCGTGCAGCCGTGCGGCGTCGTCGGACAGATGGTAGGTGGTGCGGGGGTCGGTATCGCGCAAACGTTTGGCGAGCGCTTTGTGCCCCAGCTGTACGGCCTGTACGTCATCCATCTCCAGGTTGCCCAGGCATTGCACAGTGTGAGCCAAGGCGATAGCAACGGCCTCTTCCTCATCAGCGCTGACCGGCCGCTCATGGGCGCCTGCGGATACGACGGCACGCCGGACTAACTCAGCTGTGATCTTCTGCAGCTCCTTCTCACCCAGACTCCGCTTCTCTCCGCTGAATGTGACCAGCCCGGAGATCTTGACCGGCCTGTCGACGAGACCGGCCCCGGGCCCATCCGCGGTGAAGAGTTTTCTCACCAAAGGCACGACAGCACTCGAAGCAAGTCGAGCACCGATGGCCGCAGCATCCACGTGTCCCCCAGCCGCCTTTCCCAACCTTCAGAGAGTAGGGCGCGGCAACCAGGACGCACCACCGAATCAGGCATGCCCCTTGCGCTGCTCTGCCATCCGGATGTTGTCCACGTGTGGGATTGCCGCTACGCGCCCCGTAGCGGCAGCGTCTCACCGTGGAGAGGCCCGACAATGAGCCAAGTCAAGCAGTGTTCATAGTCCTTTTGGTCATGGCCGCAGTTCACCTTGGACATTCAGGCTCGCGCAACTGCACACGGCCGAAGCCTTGGGGACGGTTCGCCGTTCCCCGTACTGGTGGGGCGGGTGGTCGGCTGAGCCAGGGCGGATCTTCCCCTTGGACGGCGGAAGTTGGCACCCGGCTCTGACATCTGACGCCGGCCGAGACGCACGGCCAGGGACCGCCGTGCCCGCCATGGGCGACAACCCTGATGGGCAGCCACATACCTGCGCACGGCCGCCGCCTTCCCCTCACGCCCCTGCCTCTACCCTTGAGGACTTCGGATTGATGGTTCACGAACAACGACGGAACGGAGCGTGCGGTGACCGCGGGGGAAGCGCATGGCGGAGAGCTGACGGGCAAGGTACTCGGCGGGCGTTACCGGGTGACCTCCGTGATCGGGCGCGGCGGCATGGGAGTGGTCGCCCGGGCGGTGGACGAACTCCTGAACCGAGAGGTCGCCGTCAAGGTCCTGCGGGCTTTCACCGACACCTCCGCAGCCGAACTGGCCGACGTGCGGGCCCGGATGCAGCGGGAAGCACAGGCCGCCGCACGTATCCGGCACAGCGGCGTGGTCACCGTGCACGACGTGACCGAGGAGCAGGGCCTCCCGGTCATCGTCATGGAACTCGTCGACGGACCCTCGCTCGACGACGTGCTGACGGAGCGCGGCACACTGGAGCCGCGCGAAGCCGCCGCGATCGGCGCCAAGCTGATGGACGCACTCGACGCCGCGCACCGGGCCGGCGTACTCCACCGGGACGTCAAGCCGGGAAACGTGCTGATCGAGCACGGCGGCAGGGTCGTGCTCACCGATTTCGGCATCGCCAGCATGGAAGCCTCCGGCGACGACGCCATGGCCAAGCTGACCCAGAGCGGTCAACTCGTTGGTTCCCTCGACTATTTGCCGCCGGAGCGCGCGCAGGGCAGGGAGCCCGGCCCCGCGTCGGACATCTGGTCGCTCGGCATGACGCTCTACGCGGCCGTGGAGGGCACTTCGCCGTTCCGCCGCACGTCCGCGTGGTCCACCCTGTCGGCGATCGTCACCGAGCCCCTGCCGGAGCCCCGCCGGGCGGGACCGCTCACGCCGGTGCTCCAGGCGCTGATGGCGAAGGAGCCGGAGAACCGGCCCACCGCGGAACAGGCGCGCGGCATGCTGGAGCGCATCGCCTCGGGCGGGACGGTGCACCTCGCATCCGGCGCTCCGACGCCGACACCCGCTCCCACGGTGGGTCCCGGGGCTGCGGCCGCCGCACCTGTCCCCGGGTTCGGTCCCCCGCTGTTCCCCCAGCCCGCCCCGCAGCCTGAGCCTCCGCACGCCGGCTACGCGCAGCCCGACCTGCCGCCGCCGCCGCAGAACGGCGCGCCGGTCGCGGGCCACGCCGGAGTCCCCGCTCCCGAGACGAGCCGGACGGCAGCCCGTCGCGCACGGCGCGGCAGCAACCGCACCGTCGTCGCGGCAGCGGCCGCCGTCGTGCTCCTCGCCGCAGGCGCCGGCATCACCTACGCCCTGACGTCCCAACAGGGCGGCACGACCACGGACGGCGCACAGGCGACGCCGCCCGGCGTCGGCTCCCCCATGGACGCCCCCGGGTCGACCGGGGGCAGCACCGCGTCGTCCGCCGGTTCTCCCGGCACGTCCTCGAAGCCGTCGACCTCGGAGGAGCCGGACGGTCACGAGGACGAGGAGCTGGGCCCCACGAAGAAGCCCGGCGTCGAAGGCGACAAGCCGACCGAGAGCCCGTCGGCCTCCCCAGAGACCAAGCCCAGCCCGACGGTGAAGGAGCCCACCCCGGTGTCGACGGCCTGCACCGGCTGGGCCCACGAGAACCGCAGCGACGGCTACGGCTACCTGGCTGAGACGTCCCACCTCTACACCGGGCCGTACGCGGAATGCCAGTACGTGACCGTGGTCAAGACCGGTGTGAAGCTCTACTACCACTGCTACATCACCAACGCCTACGGCAACAAGTGGATCTACGCCCGTATCGATGGGACGAATACCGAAGGCTGGGCCCACAGCACCAAACTCACCAAGGAGAGCGGCACGCTGCCCCGCTGCTAGGCGTTCCCAACCAGCGCTGCATACGGGCGCAAGCCGCCACGGCGGTAGCCCCGCGACGGCCCGGGACCGCTGCAGAGGCGGTCTTTGGCGGCCCGCAGCAGTTGGCTGGACGGGGACGGTTGCTGCAGTTGCGGTACTGCGCTGCTGCAGCCGCGTGCTCAGTGCAGTCGCTCCGCCTGGTCGCCCTCGTAGGGCCCCGAGACTGCCCGACGATGCCGCATCCCCGTGGCTGGCATGATCCCCCTGGAGGGCGGACGTTGTGGAACTGATGGGGTGGCTAGCCGAGCGGGGGTGCTCGGTGGTCTTCAAGGCTGACGGTGAGAGATCACGGGGGCATCGCTGGGATGGTGATCGTCTCCGGTGGTGTCTTGGGCGCGGAGTCGTTCTTCAGGTCAGATGAGGCGTCCGCCGGCGCGTGCCTTGAGGCAACTCTCGCGCACTTGGAAGGCTTGGGGATTTCGCCGTTCGCCTGAGGCCTGAGCTTGGGAATCAGCACGCTTCTTGGCGCTGCTGGTGACCTGACCAGCGGCAACCGGTGCCGGGCGTGCCATGGAGCTGGCACCCGCTGTTGACCGTGGCTGACCGACCTGTCGGGCACGCATCGGGCACGACATACGACTGCTTTGGCCCGAAGCAACTCGGGTGAGGCACTGAACAAAAGCGCCTTCATGGAGAGCCTTCACGGAAGTAAGCGTCGGGCGGGATCGGCGGGCCGCCCGCGACCGCTCTACGGTACAGCTACTACCGTCAACGCCCTCCGCAGCGATCGCTGCGGAGCTGAGGCCGCCGAAGGTGTGGCGGTGGTGGCCGCGGCCAGGTGGTGCAGTGCACGGGATGGTGGTGGTCCCTGGTAACCGATGGCGGCCCTCGGGCAGTTACCCGTAGCATCGCGCCCATGACGATCAAGAACCCTGGGGGTCATGCCGCGTAGGCGGCCCCGGCGTGTGCGTGCCGAGCTCGCGGTGCGGCGCAGATTCCGGAAGAACGAGCTGAATCCGATCCACGGGCTCTCACGGCAGACTCTGTACGAGATCGTCCGGATCGAGGGGACCCGTAACTACCTCTGGCCGGGTGCCGTGGACGAGTCGCTGCGGCAGTGGCGGGGCTTCGTGTACGGGGCGTATCACCGGCTCTACGATCCAGACCATCCCGGCTGCACAGAGTGGTTGTGCTGCGGGGATCCTCTCCGGGCGCGGGAGAATCTCGAAGGCGCGATGCGGGCGCTGCCGCGGCGTGCCGCGCGTGAACTGCGGCTTGTTGTTCTTGAGTTGGACGAAGCGTACTGAGCGGGCCCGGCCCGTACGGATGAGAAGTCCGTACGGAGGAGAAGTCCGTACGGGCCGGGGTGCCGTCAGTGGTTGCGCGGGAAGCCCAGGTCCACGCCGATGTGGCCCTCGGACGGGTCCGGCCAGCGGGTCGTGACGACCTTGCCGCGGGTGTAGAAGTGCACGCCGTCGTTGCCGTAGATGTGGTGGTCGCCGAAGAGCGAGTCCTTCCACCCACCGAAGGAGTGGTAGCCCACCGGGACCGGGATCGGTACGTTCACTCCGACCATGCCCGCCTGGATCTCCAGCTGGAAGCGGCGGGCCGCGCCGCCGTCGCGGGTGAAGACGGCCGTGCCGTTGCCGAACGGCGAGGCGTTGATCAGGGCCACGCCCTCCTCGTAGGTCTCCGCGCGCAGGACGCACAGCACCGGGCCGAAGATCTCGTCGCGGTAGGCGTCCGAGTCGGTGGAGACGCGGTCCAGCAGCGAGAGGCCGATCCAGTGCCCGTCCTCGAAGCCGTTGACCGTGTGGCCCGTGCCGTCCAGGACGACGTCCGCGCCCTGGGCCGCCGCGCCCGTGACGTACGAGGCGACCTTGTCCCGGTGGGCCTTGGTGATCAGCGGGCCCATCTCGGACTCCGGGTCGTTGCCCGGGCCGATCTTGATCTTCTCGGCCCGCTCGCGGATCTTGTCCACCAGCTCGTCGGCGATGGAGCTGACCGCGACGACCGCGGAGATGGCCATGCAGCGCTCGCCCGCGGAGCCGTACGCCGCCGAGACCGCCGCGTCCGCTGCCGCGTCCAGGTCCGCGTCCGGCAGGACCAGCATGTGATTCTTCGCCCCGCCGAGCGCCTGGACGCGCTTGCCGTTGGCGGAGGCGGTGGTGTGGATGTAGCGCGCGATCGGGGTCGAGCCCACGAAGGAGACGGCGGCGACGTCCGGGTGCGCGAGCAGCGCGTCGACCGCGACCTTGTCGCCGTGCACGACATTGAGCACGCCGTCGGGCAGGCCCGCCTCGGCGGCCAGCTCCGCCAGCAGGTTCGCCGCGGACGGGTCCTTCTCGCTCGGCTTCAGTACGAAGGTGTTTCCGCAGGCGATCGCCAGCGGGAACATCCACATCGGGACCATCGCAGGGAAGTTGAACGGTGTGATGCCCGCGACCACGCCGAGCGGCTGGCGGATCGAGGAGACATCGACCCGGTTGGAGACCTGGGTGGACAGCTCGCCCTTGAGCTGGGTGGTGATGCCGCAGGCGAGCTCCACGATCTCCAGACCGCGGGCGACCTCGCCGAGCGCGTCGGAGTGCACCTTGCCGTGCTCGGCGGTGATCAGCTCGGCGATCGCGTCCCGGTTGGCGTCCAGCAGTGCGCGGTAGCGGAAGAGGATCGAGGTGCGCTGCGCGAGCGAGGACGTGCCCCAGGTGGCGTAGGCCTCCTTCGCCGCCGTGACGGCCGCGTCGACCTCCTCCGCCGAAGCCAGCGCGACCTGAGTGGTGACGGCGCCGGTCGCCGGGTCGGTGACCGGGCCCCAGTTGCCGGACGCGCCCTCGACGGTCTTGCCACCGATCCAGTGGTTGACGGTCTTCATTTCGTGCTCCTTCAGAGATGGCGGCGTCGGGCTGCGACTTGCCGGTCGTACTCCTCCCGAGCCTTGACCGCCGACGAGCGGGTCGCGGTCTCGGCCACTGGAACATCCCACCACGCCTGCGCGGGGGGCGCGCCCGACACAGTGTCTGCCGTTTCGGTCTCGACGTAGACACCTGTGGGAACGGTCGCCTCACGCGCCTCAGCGAGCGCTTCACGCAGGTCACGCACCGTCTTGGCGCGAATCACGCGCAGCCCGAGCGCGGCCGCGTTGGCAGCCAGATCGACGGGGAGCGGCGCGCCGATGTATGTGCCGTCGCCTGCCCGGTGGCGGTAGGCGGTGCCGAAGCGCTCGGCGCCCACGGACTCGGAAAGGCCTCCGATGGAGGCATACCCGTGGTTCTGCAGGATGACCACCTTGATGGGGATGTTCTCCTGGACAGCGGTGACGATCTCGGTGGGATTCATCAGATAGGTGCCGTCGCCGACGAGCGCCCAGACGGGACGGCCCGGCGCGGCCATCCCGACGCCGATGGCCGCGGGGATCTCGTATCCCATGCAGGAGTAGCCGTACTCGACGTGGTACTGGTCGGCGCTGCGGGCGCGCCACAGCTTGTGCAGATCACCGGGCAGCGAGCCCGCGGCGTTGATCACGATGTCGTCCCCGGTCACGAGCCCGTCGAGGACGCCGAGCACCTGGGGCTGGGTGGGGCGGGTGTCCGGGTCCTCGGCCTCGTACGCGGCATCGACGCGGTACTCCCAGCGCTCCTTGTCGTCGGCGTACTCCGTCTCGTACGCGGGCTCGACCCGGTGGCGTGGGCCCAGCGCGCGCGTGAGGTCGTCGAGGGCGGCGCGGGCGTCCGCGGCCAGGGAGAGGCCGGCCAGCTTGTGGGCGTCGAAACCGGTGATGTTGATGTTCAGGAACCGGACCGCGGGGTTCTGGAAGAGGGTCGCGGATGCGGTGGTGAAGTCGGACCAGCGAGTGCCGACGCCGATCACCAGATCGGCGGTACGGGCCAGCTCGTCGGCCGTCGCGGTGCCGGTGTGGCCGATGCCGCCGACGTCGCAGCGGTGGTCGTACGGCAGGGAGCCCTTGCCGGCCTGGGTGGAGGCGACCGGGATGCCGGTCGCCTCGGCGAAGGTGCGCAGCGCGTCCTCGGCCTCGCTGTGGTGGACTCCGCCGCCGGCGACGATCAGGGGCCGACGGGCGGCGGTCAGGGCGCGGCAGGCCGCGTCGAGGGCGTCCTGGTCGGGCCGGGGACGGCGTACGTGCCAGACGCGCTCGGCGAAGAAGTCCTCCGGCCAGTCGTACGCCTCGGCCTGCACGTCCTGCGGCAGCGCGAGCGTGACCGCGCCGGTTTCGGCAGGGTCGGCGAGGACGCGCATCGCCTGCAGCGCGGCCGGGATCAGCGCCTCGGGACGGGTGATGCGGTCGAAGTAGCGGGAGACCGGCCGCAGCGCGTCGTTGACCGACACATCGCCCGCGTACGGGACTTCGAGCTGCTGGAGGACCGGATCGGCGGGGCGGGTCGCGAACACGTCGCCGGGCAGCAGGAGCACGGGCAGCCGGTTGATGGTGGCGAGGGCCGCGCCCGTGACGAGGTTGGTGGCGCCGGGGCCGATGGAGGTGGTGACGGCGTGGGCGGAGAGGCGGCGGGACTGGCGGGCGTAGCCGACGGCGGCGTGCACCATGGCCTGTTCGTTGCGGCCCTGGACGTACGGCATGTCGGTGCCGGACTCGAGGAGTGCCTGGCCGATTCCGGCCACATTGCCGTGCCCGAAGATTCCCCAGGTGGCGTTGATCAGGCGGTGGCGGTGGCCGTCGCGTTCGGTGTACTGGCGGGCGAGGAAGGCGACGAGGGCCTGGGCGACGGTGAGTCGGCGCGTACTGCTCATCGGGGGCCTTCCTCGGTTTCGGCTTCGGTCGCGGCTTCAGCTTCAGCTTCGGCTTCGTACAGGGGCAGTCGGGGGTCGACGGGCTGCATCGGCCAGGTGTCGCGGATCCAGCCGTGCTCCGGGTGGTCGCAGATCAGCCACTCACGGGTCGCGCCCGGGCCCGCCATGACATTGAGGTAGTACATGTCGCGGCCGGGCGGGGCGATGGACGGACCGTGCCAGCCGTCGGGGATGAGGACGGCGTCACCGGTGCGGACCTCGGCGAGGACGTCCGTACCGCCGGGCCGGGAGGGCGAGACCCGGTGGTAGCCGACGCCACCGTGGTCGATCTCGAAGTAGTAGATCTCTTCGAGCTCGGACTCGAGGCCGGGGCGGTGCTCGTCGTGCTTGTGCGGCGGGTACGAGGACCAGTTGCCGCCGGGGGTGAGCACCTCCACCGCGATGAGCTTGTCGCAGTCGAAGGTGTCCGCTGCCGCGAAGTTGTTGATCTGTCGCGAACAGCTGCCCGAGCCGCGCAGCTCGACAGGCACCTCCGGCGCGGGGCCGTAGCGAGCGGGGAGTCGTCGCTCGCACTTCGCTCCTGCCAGGGCGAAGCGGCCTCCCGCGCCGGAGGCAATCTGTGCATGGGCGTCTCGGGGTACGTAGGCGAAGTCCGTGACCCCGCTGAACACGCTTTCCCTGCCCTGCAGTTCAAAAAACTCGCCTTGCGTGTGCACCGTGCAGCCACCGCTGAGCGGCAGCACGATCCACTCGCTGTCCCCGGCGGCGAAGGAGTGCGAGGCGCCCGGCGCCAGCTCCAGCACACGCACGCTGGAGTAACCCCAGCGGGCCTGCTCGGGGTCGATCCGGAGGGCGTAGGGCCCCTCGGCCGCACTGCCCGCCGGCAGGTAACGGCCCTTGTCGTCGTGGTCGCTCATGACTTCTCCGTACCCCCTACAGCAGTCCTACGGCCGTATCGACCGCCCCGACAACGTCCCCGTCGACCGGATAGAGCAGCGAGCGTCCCACCACCAGCCCCTGGACTGTGGGCAGTTGCAGCGCACCACGCCATTTCTCGTACGCGCCGTCCTGGTCGTCGCCGACCTCGCCCCCGAGGAGGACCGAGGGGAGGGTCGTGGTCTCCATCACGGCCGCCATGTCGTCGGGGTCGTCGGTGACGGGGACCTTCAGCCAGGTGTACGCGGAGGTACCGGCAAGCCCGGACGCGATGGCTATCGACCGGGTGACTGCTTCGGCGCTGAGATCGTTTCGGAGCTGTCCGTCGATCCGGTGACATATGAACGGCTCGATGAAGACGGGAAGCTGACGCTCCGCCATCTCGTCCACGGCGCGGGCGGTCGCCTGCAGCGTTTCGAGGGAGCCCGGGTCCTGGTAGTCGATGCGGAGCAGCAGTTTGCCCGCGTCGAAGCCGAGCCGGTCGAGGTCCTGGGCGCGGTGGCCGGTGAAGCGGTCGTCCAGCTCGAAGGTGGCGCCCGCGAGGCCGCCGCGGTTCATCGAGCCCATGACGACCTTGTCGTCGAGGGCGCCGAGGAGGAGCAGGTCGTCCAGAATGTCGGCGGTGGCGAGAACACCGTCGACGCCGGGGCGGGAGAGGGCCAGGCAGAGCCGTTCGAGCAGGTCGAGGCGGTTGGCCATGGCGAGGGGGCGGTCGCCGACGGCGAGGGCGCCGCGGGCCGGGTGGTCGGCAGCGATGATCATCAGGCGCCCGCTGTCGCCGATGAGCCGGGGCCGTCTGCGCCGACGGGTGGCGGCCTCGGCGACGGCCTCGGGGTGGCGGGTGCGGATCCCGACGAGCTCGGCGATGTCGACGCGGCTCACGGCGTGGCTCCTGGCGGGACTGGGGCCGGCGGGGGTGTCGGCGGGGTCGAGTGGCGCGCGGGCGCGTCGCCGGGCGGCGAGGTCGGGGAGGGTGGGACCGGGGCGCCGGAGAGGACCTGTTCGACCTCGGCCGCGTACGGCATCGCCGTGGAGCAGGCGAGGCGGCCCGCCACGATGGCCCCGGCAGCGTTGGCGTACCGCATGATGCGCTCCAACTCCCAGCCGGAGAGCAGACCGTGGCAGAGCGCCCCGCCGAACGCGTCGCCCGCGCCGAGCCCGTTGACCACATCGACGGGGACGGGCGGGACCTCGGCCTGCGTGCCGTCCCGGTGGACGGCGAGAACGCCTTTGGGCCCCTGCTTGACGACGGCGAGTTCGACCCCGGCGGCGAGAAGCGCACGGGCCGCCGCGTGCGGCTCGCGCTCACCGGTGGCGATCTCGCACTCCTCGAGATTGCCGACAGCGACGGTCGCGTGCGCCAGTGCCTCGGCGTAGTACGGCCGCGCCTCGTCCGGATCCGTCCAGAACATCGGCCGCCAGTCGAGGTCGAAGACGGTCGTACCGGAGCGGTCCCGGTGGGCAAGCGCCGCGAGCGTCGCCGTACGGCTCGGCTCGGCGCACAGCCCGGTCCCGGTCATCCAGAACACACGCGCCGCGCGGATCTCCGCCAGGTCCAGCTCATCGTCGTGGATGTCCAGGTCGGGGGCCTTTGGCTGCCGGTAGAAGTAGAGCGGGAAGTTGTCCGGCGGGAAGATCTCGCAGAAGGTGACCGGCGTCGGGTAGGCGGCCACCGGCGTCACCCAGCGGTCGTCGACCCCGAACTCCCTCAGTGCCTGGTGGAGATACTCCCCGAAGGCGTCCCGGCCGGTGCGGGTGATCACCGCCGTCCGCCGGCCGAGCCGGGCAGCGCCGACCGCGACGTTGGTGGCCGAGCCGCCGAGGAACTTCCCGAACGTGTCGACCTGCGCCAACGGGACCCCGGTCCGCAGCGGATAGAGGTCCACCCCGATCCGGCCCATCGTGATCACGTCGTACGGCTGAGGCATGCGCGTCCCTTCGGTTCGACGCCGGCTGTGCTCAGGTCTAGTGGTCCTCCATGAACCCTGTCAACATTTTGTCCTTACATTCGGACGAAGCCTTGACACCCTTCTCCGGCGGCCGGAAAGCTGCTCGGCATGACCTCCACCGTCCCCTCCCTGAACCGCATCCGGGTCGGCTCGGCCCCCGACTCCTGGGGGGTGTGGTTCCCCGACGACCCTCAGCAGGTCCCCTGGCAGCGCTTCCTCGACGAGGTCGCCGAGGCCGGCTACGAGTGGATCGAGCTCGGCCCGTACGGCTATCTCCCGAGCGACGCCGCCCGTCTCACCGAGGAGACGGCCCGGCGCGGGCTCAAGGTCTCGGCCGGGACCGTCTTCACCGGACTGCACCATGGACCGGCCGTGTGGGGGAAGACCTGGGCGCATGTCTCCGACATCGCGGCGCTCACCCAGGCCATGGGCGCGGAGCATCTCGTCGTCATCCCCTCCTTCTGGCGCGACGACAAGACCGGGCAGGTGCTGGAGGACCGCACCCTGACCCCCGCGCAATGGCGCGATCTCACCCGCCAGACCGAGCGGCTGGGCCGCGAGGTACGTGAACGGTACGGACTGAGGATCGTGGTCCATCCGCACGCGGACACCCATATCGACAGCGAGGAGAACGTCAGCCGCTTCCTCGACGCCACGGACCCCGAACTGGTCTCGCTCTGTCTGGACACCGGGCACTACGCCTACTGCGGCGGCGACAGCGTCAAGCTGATCGAGACCTACGGGGAGCGGATCGGCTACCTCCACCTCAAGCAGGTGGACCCGGAGATCCTCGCCGAAGTGGTCGCGGACGAGGTGCCGTTCGGGCCGGCCGTCGGCAAGGGCGTGATGTGCGAGCCGCCGGCCGGGGTGCCCGCACTGGAGCCCGTACTGGCGGCGGCGCAGGCGCTGGACGTCGAACTCTTCGCCATCGTCGAGCAGGACATGTACCCCTGCCCGCCGGACAAACCCTTCCCGATCGCCCAGCGAACCCGCCGTTTCCTGCGCTCTTGCGGCGCGTGACGCTATCGGGCCAGCTCCGTCGTGGTTGTCCCCTCCTCGTCACGCATGTCTCCATTACGCGGGTCTTCTGTCACAGCCGATCGACAGCCCGCCCCTCCACCTCAGCGCATTCGTTCAACGGGCACAGGCTCAGTGATCGCCAGCGTCTGCGCTGCAGCTCCCCCGACGGTCCCCCCGGCCGCCGCTGTTGCGCACGCAGGGAGGTGCCACACCCATGACGGACAGAAGACTCTGGTCCTACAAGGAGATCGCCGCGCACATCCGGGTGCAGCCGGACACGGTTCGCTCCTACCGCAAGCACGGCCTTCTCCCGCCGCCCGACCATGTGGAGACCGGCAAGCCGTACTGGTACGAGGACACGATCCGTGTCTGGGTGGCCAATCGCCCCGGGAACAGGGGCGCCCGCCGGGAGTGAGGCCGTATCACGTCCTGACCGTGTCCCGTGCCGCGTCCGGGTCCTGCTCGATGTCGGGCTCGGTCTCCGGGCCCGGCACGGCGTCGCGGTCGGGGTCGGGGTCGGGGTCGGGATCAAGGTCGAGGTCGAGGTCGAGGTCGGGCGTCGATCCCGGCTCCTGATCCGGGTGCGGCACGGTCTGCGGTATCTCCCCCTCACTCAGGCCGAACCGCTCATGGAACCGGCGCAGCGGCCCCGGCGCCCACCAGGTCGAGGCGCCCATCAGCTTCATCACCGAGGGGACGAGCAGACTGCGGACCACCATGGCGTCCATCAGCACGGCCAGCGCGATTCCCAGGCCGAGCATCTTGGTGTTGGTCACCCGTGAGGTGCCGATGCCCACCATCACGACAGCGAGGATCACGGCCGCCGCGGTGATCAGGCCTCCGGTGCGCTGAAGGCCGAACCTCACTGCGTGCTCATGATCGTGGGTGCGGTCGTACTCCTCCTTGATACGGGAGAGCAGGAAGACGCCGTAGTCCATGGACAGCCCGAAGGCGATGCAGAACATCAGCACGGGCAGCGTCGTCTCGATGTCCCCGGTGGAGGTGAAGGAGAGCAGCCCGGAGAGGTGCCCGTCCTGGAAGACCCAGACCACCGCGCCGAACATCGCCGTCAGGCTGAGGGCGTTGAGCACGACCGCCTGGATGGGGATGAGCACACTGCCGGTGAGCAGGAAGACCAGCAGCAGCGTCACTATGGCGATGATCCCCAGCGCCAGTGGCAGCCGGTCGGCGATGGCGGCCTTGGAGTCCTCCAGCACTGCGGCCCGGCCGGTCACCGAGGTGTCGAACGGGGCCGGTACGTGGCGCAGTTCATGCACGAGCCGCTGGGCCTCCTCGCCCACCGCCTCGCCCTTGGGCTGCACCGTGAGGTAGGCGGATCCGCCCGAGGTGACGGGCCCGTCCACCCGCAGCACACCCGGGAGGGCGGCGATCTTGTCGCGGTACTCGGCGTACTCGGCGGGGGTCGTCGCGGACCCGGAACCGGTGCCCTCGGCGAAGACTTCGAGGCCGCCGGCGGGGCTGCCGGGGAAGCCGTCCCGTATCTGCTGCTGAACCACATGGACCTCGGCGGTCGACGGCAGCTGACGGTCGTCGGGGGTGCCGAACTTCACGCCCAGGAAGGGCAGTCCGAGCAGCACAAGACCGGTCACGGTGGCGAACGCGAACAGGGGGGCGCGGCGCATCACCAGCCCGGCGAGCCGTGCCCACCCGGCTCCGGCCGTCTCCTGGTCCGCTGCCGCTCGCTGGTCCGCGGCCGCTTTCCGGTCCGCGGCCGGCGCCTTGTCCGTACCGGCCTCGCCGGACGATGTGCCGTCGCGCCTGCCAGGCTTGAAAAGGCGGCGCAGATCCAGCGCATTGACCCGGTGCCCAAGCAGCATCAGGGCGGCCGGAAGCAGCACCAGCGCGGCTCCCGCCGCCAGAAGGACCACCGCGATCCCGGCGTAGGCGAAGGACCGCAGGAAGTACTGCGGGAAGACCAGCATCGCGGCCAGCGACACGGCCACGGTCAGCGCGGAGAACAGCACCGTGCGACCCGCGGTACGCAGAGTGATGCCGATCGCCTCCCGCACCTCGGCCCCGGCGGCCAGCTCCTCGCGGAATCGGCGCACGATGAACAGGGCGTAGTCAATGGCGAGTCCGAGGCCCAGGGCCGTGGTGAGGTTCTGTGCGAAGACCGAGACATCGGCGAACTCGGTGATGCCCCGCAGGACGGCGTTCGTCCCCAGGATGGCGACGATGCCGACGCCCAGCGGGAGCAGTGCCGCGATCGCGCTGCCGAAGACCATGACCAGCAGCACCAGCGTCACCGGCAGGGCGATCAGCTCGGCTCGCAGCAGGTCTTCCTGGATGGTCGTGGTCATCTCGTGCTGCAGGGCGACGGGGCCGCCGATCGAGACCTGCACCGGGCCGTGCGCCCCGCGGAAGTCCGGCGCTATCCGCTCCAGCACCTCGGAGGTGGCTTTCTCGTCGCCCTCTATCCGCGCGGCGATCAGTGCCTGATGCCCGTCGCCGGCGCGCAGCGCGGGTGAGCGGGTCCCCCAGTACGAGCCGACGCCCGTGACGTCCTTCTCGGCGGCGAGCCGCTCCCCGAGCCGCCGTCCCTCGGCGGCCACTGCCGGGTCGTCCACGCTCGCCCGCCCGCTGTCCACGAGCAGCAGCAGATTCGGCTGGGAGGCCGGGAACTCCCGCTCCAGCGCCTTCGTCGCATACGTCGACTCGGCGGCCGGGTCCTGCCAGCCGCCGCTCCCCATGCGCTCGGCGACCCCGCTTCCGGCGAACACGGCGAGTGCGGTGAGCACCAGCGCGGCCAGCAGCGAGAGCCGCGGCCGCGCCGTGACGAAGCGGGTCCATCCCCCGACCGGCGGTGGGCTGTTGACTTCGGACATGGTGCGGTGTCCCCTTCACCGTGGCTCATGCGCAGGCTTCCCGGCAGGCAGCATGGACCGGCCATTGCCATAGACTGGCAAACACGAGCTGTCACTCGCATTGACCAAGAATGCGAGCGCCCACTCGCGTTTGTCAACCACTCCAGGAAGGCTGGGGATTCACGTGCCGGAGCCCGCGAAGGTCGAGCCCAGGACGCCCGCGGCCACACGGGCCGCGACGCCCGGGCCCACCGCCACACCCAAGCCCGCCGACCCCTCGACGCCCGTGGCCACCGGGCCCGCCGCCAAGCCACGGCGCCGGCAGGCCCGTGGAGAGCGCCGGATCGCCCAGCTCCTCCAGGCCGCCGCGAACGTCTTCTGCTCCTCCGGCTACACCGCCGCCAGCACCAACGCCATCGCCCGCGAGGCGAGCGTCTCCCCCGGCACGCTCTACCAGTTCTTCCCGAACAAGGAGGCCATCGCCGTCGAACTCGGCGAGCGTCTGATGCACGAGATGCGCGAGGCCCACGGCCAGGCCTTCACCCCGGCCAACCTCGCCCTCCCCCTCGATCAGATGCTGGACGCCGTGCTCGATCCGATGATCCAGTTCAACTGCGAGAACCCGGTCTTCTTCGCCCTGTTGCACGGCTCCGACGTCCCCGGCCGCATCGCGGAGGAGCACGACGCCCTGCACGCCTCCCTGCTGTCCCGGGTCGAGGAGCTGCTGGCCCACTATCTGCCGGACATGCCCGCCACCGAGCGCAGCCGTACGGCGGACATGACCTTCGCCCTCTTCAAGGCGGGCCTCGACCTCGTACTCGCCCATGAGGGCGCGGAACGGGACGCGTACATCGCCGAGGTGAAGCACGTCATGTTCCGCTACCTCGACCCGGTGGTAGGCAAGGCCGTGCTCACCAGGCCTCCGTCCCGCTGACTCGCCCCTCCGGCGGCGCCTCGCCCGCCCCCACCGGCAGCTTCGATGTTCGTTTGATACCCCCTAGGGGTATAGTATGGTGAAGGCTGGAGGATACCGGGAGTCACCGAGACCTCTGCTACACCATGAGTGCACCGTGTAAGCGCTTCGAGGAGAACGACATGACGGCCGAGACCGAGACCTCCCAGACAGCTCCCACCTCCGGCTGCTGCGGCGGCGGCGCCTGTGGCACCGGCGCGGCCGATGTGCAGCTGGGCGGAGTCACCGCCGTCTACCAGGTCACCGGCATGACCTGCGGTCACTGCGAAGGCGCCGTCGCCGGCGAGATCTCCGGGCTTCCCGGCGTCACTTCGGTGGCGGCGGTCGCCGCGACCGGCCGGGTGACGGTCGTCTCCGAGGCCCCGCTCGACGAGTCCGCCGTACGCGAGGCCGTCGACGAGGCCGGATACGAGCTGGTCGGCCGGGCCTGAGCGCCCGAGCCCCGAGCGACTGAGGGCCTGAGGGCCTGAGGGCCGACTCGCCCCCGCACAGCCCGCCGCCGGGCCGTACCCGACCAGTCCCGTACTGCCCGGGTACGGCCCGGCCCCCGTTTTTGGAGTCCCGAACGTGGAAACCTCCCAGGTCGAGCTCACCATCGGCGGGATGACCTGCGCCTCCTGTGCCGCTCGCGTCGAGAAGAAGCTCAACCGCATGGACGGCGTCAGCGCCACGGTCAATTACGCGACCCAGAAGGCGAAGATCTCCTACCGGCCCGGGCTGGAGGTCGCCGACCTCATCGCCACCGTCGTGAAGACCGGCTACACGGCCGAGCAGCCCCCGCGACCCGAGCCCGAAGCCGAGCCCGAACCCGCCGCTGCCTCCGGTACGGACACCGCCGGGCACCCCGACCCCGAGTCGGTCGCCCTGCGCCAACGCCTCACCGTCTCCGCCGTACTCGCCACGCCCGTCGTCCTCATGGCGATGATCCCGGCCCTGCAGTTCGACAACTGGCAGTGGCTCTCGCTCGCCCTCGCCGCCCCCGTCGCCGTCTGGGGCGCGTTCCCCTTCCACCGGGCCGCCTGGGCCAACCTCCGGCACGGCGCGGCCACCATGGACACCCTCGTCTCCGTCGGCACGCTCGCCGCCTTCGGCTGGTCGCTCTGGGCGCTGTTCCTCGGCGACGCCGGGATGCCCGGCATGCGCCACGGTTTCGACCTGACCATCTCGCGTACCGACGGCGCTTCGACGATCTACCTCGAAGTCGCGGCGGGCGTGACCACGTTCATCCTCCTCGGCCGCTTTCTGGAGGCCCGCTCCAAGCGCAAGGCGGGCGCGGCCCTGCGTGCCCTGATGGAGCTGGGCGCGAAGGACGTCACGGTCCTCAGAGGCAATGGCGAGATACGTATACCGGTCGGCCGGCTCGCGGTCGGCGACCGCTTCGTCGTACGCCCCGGGGAGAAGATCGCCACCGACGGCACAGTCGTCGACGGCACCTCGGCCGTCGACGCCTCGATGCTCACCGGCGAGTCCGTCCCGGTCAATGTGGCCGTGGGCGACCCGGTGACCGGTGGCTGCGTCAACACCGAGGGCCGGCTCGTCGTCAAGGCCACCAGGATCGGCGCGGACACCCAGCTCGCCCGGATGGCCCGGCTGGTCGAGGACGCCCAGAACGGCAAGGCGGAGGTGCAGCGCCTCGCCGACCGGATCTCGGCCGTCTTCGTACCCGTGGTCCTCGTGATCGCCCTCGGCACACTCGTCGGCTGGCTGCTGGCCACCGGCGACGCCACCGCGGCCTTCACCGCCGCCGTGGCCGTACTGATCATCGCGTGCCCCTGCGCACTGGGGCTGGCGACCCCGACCGCCCTCATGGTCGGCACGGGACGCGGCGCCCAGCTCGGCATCCTGATCAAGGGGCCCGAGGTGCTGGAGTCCACCCGCAGAGTCGACACCGTCGTCCTGGACAAGACCGGGACGGTCACCACCGGCCGGATGCGCCTTCAGCAGGCGTACGCCTCCGAAACCGCCGACGCGGATGAACTGCTGCGTTTCGCGGGCGCCTTGGAGCACGCCTCGGAGCACCCCATCGCCCGCGCCGTCGCCGCGGCAGCCGAGGAACGGCTCGGCCCGCTGCCCGTGCCGACAGCCTTCGAGAACCTCCCAGGACTGGGCGTGCGTGGCGTTGTCGACGGACACGAGGTTCTCGTCGGGCGCGCCCGGCTGCTTCGGGAGGCGGGCGTGGAGCTGCCCGGGGAGCTCATGGACGCCGATGGGCGTACAGCCGTCTTCGCCGCCCGGGACGGCAAGGCGCTCGGCGTGCTGACCGTCGCCGACACCGTCAAGGACACCAGCGCCGAGGCGGTGGAGCGGCTGCGGGCCCTCGGCCTCACTCCGGTACTGCTGACCGGCGACAGCAGGGCGGTGGCCGAATCGGTCGCGGCCGAGGTCGGCATCGACGAGGTGTACGCCGAGGTCACGCCGGAGGAGAAGGTGGCTGTGGTCAGGCGTCTCCAGACACGGGGCCGCTGCGTCGCGATGGTCGGCGACGGCGTCAACGACGCGGCCGCGCTCGCCACCGCGGACCTGGGTCTGGCCATGGGTACGGGTACGGATGCCGCCATAGAAGCCGGGGATCTCACCCTCGTACGCGGAGACCTGAGGGCCGCGGCCGACGCGATCCGTCTCGCCCGTCGGACTCTGGCCACCATCAAAGGGAATCTTTACTGGGCTTTCGGCTACAACGTTGCCGCACTGCCGCTCGCGGCATCTGGCCTGCTCAACCCCATGATCGCCGGATTTACCATGGCCTTTTCGTCCGTATTTGTGGTGACCAACAGCCTCCGACTGCGCTCCTTCTCGTGACTACAGATAGGTCACAAGACCTTCACAAGGAGACCTAGATCACAGATATTTAGGGGTAACCATTGAGGCTCCTCGCGAGTCTGAATGGGCGATGCCGAGAACGTCTTGGGGGACGTTCATGGGATGTCTTGGGGGACGTCCCAGGCAAGCTGTTGGCCGGGGCACGTGCCCGGGGAGCTTTGAGCGGCCCTCCCGTGCGTACGTACCCCGGCAGACCGCGTGAGGAGCTTCTGCAACCAGCAGACGCCCGGCCGGATCCCGTGGGGGGAATCCGCTCCGGGGATATGGGAAGCGCCCCGCACGCCGACCCGTGGGGGGATCGGCAGCGGGGCGCTTTCCGCTTGTCTGCGCCGGTGCGACCGGCGCCCGGCTACGAAGCGCGTACGCGCGACGTACCGGGCTCAGGGCCTGTGTCAGCGGCTCAGGGCCTGCGTCAGCAAGCAGCCTGCGTCAGCGGGCCTCGACCGGGACGAAGTCGCGCAGGACCTCGCCCGTGTAGATCTGGCGCGGACGGCCGATGCGGGAACCCGGCTCCTTGATCATCTCGTGCCACTGGGCGATCCAGCCGGGCAGCCGGCCGAGCGCGAAGAGCACGGTGAACATCTCGGTCGGGAAGCCCATGGCCCGGTAGATCAGTCCCGTGTAGAAGTCCACGTTCGGGTAGAGGTTGCGCGAGACGAAGTAGTCGTCGGAGAGCGCGTGCTCCTCCAGCTTGAGCGCGATGTCGAGCAGCTCGTCGGACTTGCCGAGCGCCGAGAGGACATCGTGCGCCGCAGCCTTGATGATCTTCGCCCGCGGGTCGAAGCTCTTGTAGACGCGGTGGCCGAAGCCCATCAGACGGACGCCGTCCTCCTTGTTCTTCACCTTGCGGATGAAGGAGTCGACGTCGCCGCCGTTGACCTGGATGCCCTCGAGCATCTCCAGGACCGACTGGTTGGCGCCACCGTGCAGCGGGCCCCACAGCGCGCTGATGCCGGCGGAGATCGAGGCGAACATGTTCGCCTGCGAGGAGCCGACCAGACGCACGGTGGAGGTCGAGCAGTTCTGCTCGTGGTCGGCGTGCAGGATCAGCAGCTTGTCGAGCGCCGAGACGACGACCGGGTCCAGGTCGTACTCCTGGGCGGGGACCGAGAAGGTCATCCGCAGGAAGTTCTCCACGTACCCGAGGTCGTTGCGCGGGTAGACGAAGGGGTGCCCGATCGACTTCTTGTACGCGTACGCCGCGATCGTCGGCAGCTTGGCCAGCAGCCGGACCGTGGAGAGGTGGCGCTGCTTCTCGTCGAACGGGTTGTGGCTGTCCTGGTAGAACGTCGACAGCGCGCTGACCACGGAGGACAGCATCGCCATCGGGTGGGCGTCGCGCGGGAATCCGCCGTAGAACCGCTTGACGTCCTCATGCAGCAGCGTGTGCTGGGTGATCTCACCCTTGAAGGCGGAAAGCTCGTCGACCGTCGGGAGCTCGCCGTTGATCAGCAGGTAGGCCACCTCGAGGAAGGTGGACCGCTCGGCCAGCTGCTCGATGGGGTAGCCGCGGTAGCGCAGGATGCCCTGCTCGCCGTCGAGGTAGGTGACCGCGGATTTGTAGGCGGCGGTATTGCCGTATCCACTGTCCAGGGTCACCAGACCGGTCTGGGCTCGGAGCTTCCCGATGTCGAAGCCCTTGTCACCGACGGTGCTTTCGACCACCGGGTAGGTGTATTCACCGTCCGCGTACCGCAGTACTACAGAGTTGTCGCTCACGTCATCCCTCACCGACGTAGTGCCTCTTCTTCGAGGTGCCCTGACTGTCTCTACCATCCCCCATTTGGCTGAGGAGAGTGCACTCGGGGTCGACCATTGGGCCTATCGGCGGCACTGAGTGCCGCCAACCTGCTCATCTTGCCCCCTTCGCCCTGGTTCCGGAAGCTGGGGTGGCATTTCCCACCCCGGGAGGCCCGGCGACCTCCCCCGGCCGGCTCAGCAGTGGCACGGGGCCGGCCAGCCGGTGGTCGAGAGCGGTGAAGCGTCTGCCTGCGGAAACAGTGCGCACTGCCTGCCCTATCGCCTTGCGGGAGCCGACCAGCACGACGAGCTTCCTGGCCCGGGTGACCGCCGTGTACAGGAGGTTCCGCTGGAGCATCATCCAGGCCCCGGTGGTGACCGGGATCACCACTGCCGGGTACTCGCTGCCCTGCGAGCGGTGGATGGTCACCGCATAGGCGTGTGCCAGCTCGTCCAGCTCGTCGAAGTCGTACGGAACCTCCTCGTCCTCGTCCGTCAGCACCGTCAGCCGCTGGTCCTCCAGGTGCAGTGAGGTGACCACGCCGACCGTGCCGTTGAAGACGCCGTTCTTGCCTTTCTCGTAGTTGTTGCGAATCTGGGTGACCTTGTCGCCGACGCGGAACACCCGGCCGCCGAAACGCTTCTCGGGGAGGTCCGGCCGTGCGGGCGTAATCGCCTGCTGGAGCAGGCTGTTGAGCGTGCCGGCGCCGGCCGGGCCGCGGTGCATCGGCGCGAGGACCTGCACATCGCGCCGGGGATCAAGGCCGAATTTGGCGGGAATCCGGCGGGCCGCCACATCGGCGGTGAGCTTTCCCGCGTCCTCCGTCTCCTCCTCCACGAAGAGGAAGAAGTCGGAGAGGCCCGACGTGATGGGCTGGACGCCGGAGTTGATGCGGTGGGCGTTGGTGACGACGCCGGACTGCTGGGCCTGGCGGAAGATCCGGGTGAGCCGGACGCTGGGCACCGGGCCGCCGGCGGCGAGCAGATCACGCAGCACCTCGCCCGCGCCGACGCTCGGCAGCTGGTCCACGTCCCCGACCAGCAGCAGATGCGCGCCCGGGGCGACGGCCTTGACCAGCTTGTTGGCCAGCAGCAGATCGAGCATGGACGCCTCGTCGACCACCACCAGGTCCGCGTCCAGCGGCCGGTCCCGGTCGTACGCCGCGTCCCCGCCCGGCTTGAGCTCCAGCAGCCGGTGCACGGTGGACGCCTCGGCGCCGGTGAGCTCGGCCAGCCGCTTCGCCGCGCGCCCGGTGGGGGCCGCGAGCACCACCTTGGCCTTCTTGGCGCGGGCCAGTTCCACGATGGAGCGGACCGTGAACGACTTGCCGCAGCCGGGGCCACCGGTGAGGACGGCCACCTTGCTGGTGAGCGCGAGGCGGACCGCCTGCTCCTGCTCGGGCGCCAGCTCCGCGCCCGTATGCTCCGCGAGCCAGGCCAGCGCCTTGTCCCAGGCGACGTCCTGGAAGGCCGGCATCCGGTCGTCCGCAGACCGCAACAGGCGCCCCAGCTGGGCGGCCAGGGAGATCTCGGCGCGGTGGAAGGGCACCAGATAGACGGCGGTCACCGGCTCACCGCCGTCGGGGGCCGGCACCGTCTCCCGTACGACACCTTCCTCCTCCGCAGCGAGCTCGGCGAGGCACTCGATGACCAGGCCGGTGTCCACCTGGAGCAGCTTCACCGCGTCCGCGATCAACTGTTCCTCGGGCAGGAAGCAGTGGCCCTGGTCGGTGGACTGCGACAGGGCGTACTGAAGGCCGGCCTTGACCCGCTCCGGGCTGTCGTGCGGTATGCCCACCGCCTGGGCGATCTTGTCGGCGGTGAGGAAGCCGATGCCCCACACGTCTGCCGCCAGGCGGTACGGCTGGTTCTTCACGACCGAGATCGAGGCGTCCTCGTACTTCTTGTAGATGCGCACGGCGATGGACGTCGAGACGCCGACTCCCTGGAGAAAGACCATGACCTCCTTGATGGCCTTCTGCTCCTCCCAGGCGACGCCGATCAACTTCGTACGCTTCGGGCCGAGTCCGGGGACCTCGATGAGCCTCTTGGGCTGCTGCTCGATGATGTCGAGGGTGTCGATGCCGAAGTGCTCGACGATGCGCTCGGCGATTTTCGGGCCGATGCCCTTGATCAGACCGGAGCCGAGGTAGCGGCGTATGCCCTGGATGGTGGCCGGGAGGACCGTGGTGTAGTTCTCCACGGTGAACTGCTTGCCGTACTGCGGGTGGGAGCCCCAGCGGCCCTCCATGCGCAGGGACTCGCCCGGCTGCGCGCCGAGCAGCGAGCCGACCACCGTGAGGAGATCACCGCCGCCGCGTCCGGTGTCGACGCGGGCGACCGTGTAGCCGTTCTCCTCGTTGGCGTAGGTGATCCGCTCCAGGACCCCTTCGACCACTGCCTGATTGGACATGATCCGACGCTACCGCCGGGGTCGGACAGTGCGGGGTGCCTGTGGACAACCGGACAGTCACCAGGACGGTCCCCCGGATCGGCACCAGGACAGCCACCCGGACAGTCATGGGGGCCCGGTCCTGCCGACCGGGCCCCTGTCCCCCTCCGTCAAGAACTCCCTGGATCCCCCCAGATCCCTCCCCCAGGAGTCTTGATGCCAGGTACGACCCACCTCACACGGAAAGGGTTGTAGGACTGCGGGCAGTTATTTTTTCGGAACTACGTGCTCCACAAAGCGGATCGCCGTCTCCCTCAGCACCTCCACGCCGTCCCGCGCCCACAGCCCGTCGTTGAACAGCTCCACCTCGATCGCGCCCCCGTAACCCGCCGCGTCCACCCGGTCCCGCCATGCGCGCAGGTCGATCGCGCCGTCCCCGATCTGACCGCGGCCGTTCAGCACGCCCGCCGGCAGGGGCGTGGTCCAGTCGGCCAGTTGGAAGGCGTGGATGCGGCCCGCCGCGCCCGCCCGCGTCACCGCCGACGGGGCCGTGTCGTCCCACCAGATGTGGTACGTGTCCACCACCACGCCCACCTGGGACGGCGGGAAACGCTCCGCGAGGTCCAGCGCCTGCGTCAGCGTGGAGACCACGCAGCGGTCCGACGCGTACATCGGGTGCAGCGGTTCGATCGCCAGGCGTACCCCTCGGTCGGCCGCACAAGGAGCGAGTACGGACAGCGCGTCCGCGATGCGTTCACGCGCCGCCGCCAGGTCGCGGCTGCCCACCGGGAGACCACCGGAGACCAGGATCAGGGTGTCCGTGCCGAGGGTCGCCGCCTCGTCGATCGCCGCACGGTTGTCCGCCAGGGCGCGGGCCCGTTCCGCGGCGTCGATCGCCGTGAGGAAGCCGCCGCGGCACAGGCTGGTGACCGTCAGACCTGCCTCGCGTACGAGCTTGGCCGCCGCGCCGGCTCCGTACGCCTGGACCGGTTCGCGCCACAGACCGACCCTCCCGATGCCCAGGCGCACACACGCCTCGGTGAGTTCCGGGAGGGTCAGCTGCTTCACCGTCATCTGGTTGATGCTGAAGCGGGTCAGGTCGGTCACTGGTCGACTCCGTACATCGTCAGCAGGGTCTTCATACGCTGCTCGGCGAGGCCGGGGTCCGGGAACAGGCCCAGACCGTCGGCCAGTACGTACGCCCGGCACAGGTGTGGCAGCGAGCGCGCCGACTGCAGGCCCCCCACCATCGTGAAGTGCGACTGGTGCCCCGCCAGCCACGCCAGCAGCACGACACCCGTTTTGTAGAAGCGCGTCGGCGGCTCGAACAGATGCCGGGACAGCTCCACCGTCGGGTCGAGGATCTTCCGGAAGCCGTCGGCGTCGCCCGTGTCCAGGACTCGTACCGCCTGTGCCGCGAGCGGACCCAGCGGGTCGAAGATGCCGAGCAGCGCATGACTGAAGCCCCGCTCGTCGCCGGCGATCAGCTCGGGGTAGTGGAGGTCGTCTCCGGTGTAGCAGCGCACGCCCTGCGGGAGGCGGCGGCGCAGGTCGATCTCGCGCCCGGCGTCGAGCAGCGAGATCTTGACGCCGTCGACCCTCTCGGGGTGGGCGGCGATGACGTCCAGGAGGACGGAGGTGGCCGCGTCGAGGTCGGCGGAGCCCCAGTAACCCTCCAGCGCCGGGTCGAACATCGGGCCCAGCCAGTGCAGGATCACCGGCTCGGACGCCTGGCGCAGGAGGTGGGAGTAGACGTGGAGATAGTCCTCAGGCCCCTCGGCGGCGGCGGCGAGGGCACGGGATGCCATCAGGATCGCCTGTCCCCCCGTCTCCTCGACCAGCGCGAGTTGTTCCTCGTAGGCGGCGCGGACCGTGGCCAGGTCCGCGGGCCCGGTCAGCTGGTCCGCCGGCCCCCTCAGCTGGTCCGTGCCGACACCGCAGGCGATCGCGCCGCCCACCGCCCTCGCCTCCGCCGCCGAGCGCCGGATCAGCTCCGCCGCGCTCGACCAGTCCAGGCCCATCCCGCGCTGCGCGGTGTCCATGGCCTCCGCGACGCCGAGCCCGTGCGACCACAGATGGCGGCGGAAGGCGAGCGTCGCGTCCCAGTCCACGCCGGCGGACGAGTCCCACGTCGTGTCGGCGTACGGGTCGGCGACGACATGCGCGGCCGAGAAGACCGTACGGGAAGCGAGCGCGGCGCCCCCGGCGAGGGCGGCGCGCCCGGCGAACACGGCCGGTTCGGTGCGCGGTTCGTACGTCCCGTGCGGAAGGCGGATCGTCACAGCGCGAGCTCCGGCACCTCGAAGCGGCGTCCCTCGGCCGAGGACTTCAGGCCCAGCTCGGCCAGTTGCACACCGCGCGCGCCCGCCAGCAGGTCCCAGTGGTACGGCTCGCCGAGCACCATATGGCGCAGGAACAGCTCCCACTGCGCCTTGAAGCCGTTCTCGAACTCCCCGTTGTCCGGCACCTCCTGCCACTGGTCGCGGAAGGACTCGGTGGCGGGCTGGTCAGGGTTCCAGACAGGCTTCGGGGTGGCGCAGCGGTGCTGGGCGCGGCAGCGGCGCAGCCCCGCGACCGCCGAGCCGTGCGTACCGTCGACCTGGAACTCGACGAGCTCGTCACGCATCACCCGGACCGCCCAGGAGGAGTTGATCTGGGCGACGGCGCCGCCCTCCAGCTGGAAGATGCCGTAGGCGGAGTCGTCCGCGGTCGCCGCGTACGGCTTGCCGCGCTCGTCCCAGCGCTGCGGGATGTGCGTGGCGACGTGCGCCGTCACGCTCGTCACCCGGCCGAACAGCTCGTGCAGTACGTACTCCCAGTGCGGGAACATGTCGACCACGATGCCGCCACCGTCCTCGGCGCGGTAGTTCCAGCTCGGGCGCTGGGCCTCCTGCCAGTCGCCCTCGAAGACCCAGTAGCCGAACTCTCCGCGCACGGAGAGGATTTCGCCGAAGAAGCCGCCATCGACGAGGCGCTTCAGCTTGAGCAGGCCCGGCAGGAAGATCTTGTCCTGGACGACGCCGTGCCTGATGCCCGCGGCGTCGGCGAGGCGGGCCAGCTCGAGCGCGCCGGCGAGGTCGGTGGCGGTGGGCTTCTCCGTGTAGATGTGCTTGCGCGCCGCGACGGCCTGCTTGATCGCGGCGACGCGGGCGGAGGTGACCTGCGCGTCGAAGTAGATGTCGATGCTGTCGTCGGCCAGTACGGCGTCGAGGTCGGTGGAGAGATGCGCGAGGCCGTGCCGCTCGGCGATCTCGCGCAGTGCGGGTTCGCGGCGGCCGACGAGGACGGGTTCGGGCCACAGGACGTCGCCGTCACCGAGGTCGAGGCCGCCCTGTTGGCGGATGGCGAGGAGGGAGCGCACCAGGTGCTGGCGGTATCCCATCCGACCGGTGACGCCGTTCATGGCGATCCGCACCGTCCTGCGTGTCACGAAGGTGCCTCCCTGTCCCCTCGATGCTTCTCATCGCTTCCCGGCGCGGCGGTGCCTCCCGGCGCTGCCGGTGCTTCTGGGCGCCGCCTGTGCCTCCTGGTGCTTCCGGTTCCCTCATTACGGCCGTGTTGCCTCTACCCAGCCATAGCAAGCGCTTTCTACACGGTATGACGCTAGCCTGCCGACAGTGGCCCGGACAAGGCCCCGTTCCATCTCCCGCGGAGGAAAGCGATGACAGTCACCCTGGCGGATGTGGCGGCGCGCGCCCGGGTGTCGCCGGCCACCGTCTCCCGTGTGCTCAACGGCAATTACCCGGTCGCGGCATCGACGCGGGAGCGGGTACTTCGGGCCGTCGACGAGCTCGACTACGTACTGAACGGGCCCGCGAGTTCGCTGGCCGCGGCCACGTCCGATCTGGTCGGCATACTCGTCAACGACATCGCCGACCCCTTCTTCGGGATCATGGCCGGGGCCGCGCAGACCGAGATCGGCGGGCAGGAGGGGGCGGGGCGCGCGGGCGGCGAGAAACTCGCCGTCGTCTGCAACACCGGGGGCTCGCCGGAGCGCGAACTCACCTATCTCACACTGCTGCAGCGGCAGCGGGCCGCGGCCGTCGTGCTGACCGGCGGCGCGCTGGAGGATCCGGATCACATCGAGGCGATGGCCGCGAAACTCGCGAAGCTCGCGGATGCGGGGACACGGGTGGTGCTGTGCGGGAGGCCGCCGCTGCCAGGCAGCGACGCGATCGTGGCGGCGCTCACCTTCGACAACCGGGGCGGGGCACGGCGACTCACCGAGCATCTGCTCACGCTCGGGCACCGGCGGATCGGCTATGTCGCGGGGCCGGCGGAGCGTACGACGACCCGGCACCGGCTGGAGGGTCACCGGGCCGCGCTGGCAGCGGCGGGGATCGACGAGGACCAGGACCGGCTGACCGTGCACGGCCCGTACGCCCGGCGCTCCGGCTATGACGCGACACTCGAACTGCTGCGCCGCGACCCCGCCTTGACGGCGATCGTGGCTGCGAACGACACGGTGGCACTGGGTGCGTGTGCGGCGCTGCGCGACCAGGGGCTGCGGATCCCCGGGGACATCTCGGTGGCGGGCTTCGACGACCTGCCCTTCTCGGTGGACGCGGTGCCGGCGCTGACGACGGTACGACTGCCGCTGTACGAGGCGGGGGCGCGGGCGGGACGGCTGGCGATGGGGAAGGAGGCGCCGCCGCCGGGGGGTATCGCGACGATCGGGGCGGAACTGATGGCCCGGTCGTCGACGGCGCCACCGCGGAAGGGGTGAGCACGGTCTGCTGGCCAGTCCGGGGTGCGGGCGGTGACCATCGGCTCTTGCCGGGATCCGGACCCCGGCCTACCGTTGACTCAGTCAAAGGAAAACGCCCGGAGGTCGCTTATGCCGATCCACGAGATCCGCGCCTTCAACCGCTTCTACACCAACCTCATCGGCGCCCTCGACTACAGCAAGCACCTCTACACCCCCTACACCCTCACCGAGTCCCGCGTTCTCTACGAGCTCGCCCACGGCCCCCGCACCGACGCCGCCGATCTGCGCGCCGAACTCTCCCTCGACGCCGGGTATCTGAGCAGGATGCTCGCCAAGTTCGAGCGCGACGGCCTGGTGGAGCGGGCGCCCTCCGAGGTGGATACGCGGCGGCAGCGGATCACCCTCAGTCCCCGCGGACGTGAGGCCGCCGCGCTGCTGGACGAGCGGTCGCGGGAGGCGGTGGCGTCGCTGCTCGCCAAAGTGCCGGTCGAGGAGCGGCCCCGGCTGGTCGAGGCGGTGGGGACCGTGCGCGCGATCCTCGGCAGCGGCCGGGCGGGGCACCGCGAAGGCCCGGTACTGCGGGATCCGGGGCCCGGCGATCTTGGGTGGATCGTGCAGCGGCACGGAGCCCTCTACGCCGCCGAATACGGGTGGAACGCCGACTTCGAAGGGCTCGTCGCCCGCATCGTCGCGGACTTCGCCCAGGACCACGACCCCCATCTGGAGCGGGTGTGGATCGCCGAACTGGACGGCCGCCCGGTGGGGTCGGTCATGTGCGTACGCGACGACGCCCCGGCCACCGCGCGGCTGCGGCTGCTTCTCGTCGAACCCGAGGCACGCGGTCTGGGACTCGGTGACCGACTCGTGCGTTCGGTGGTGGATTTCGCGCGCGAAGTGGGGTACCGGGAACTGGTGCTGTGGACCAATGACGTACTGGCCGGGGCCCGCCGGATCTATCAGCGGGCCGGGTTCACCCTCGTCGCCGAGAAGCCGCACCGCTCGTACGGCGTGGATCTGGTCGGCCAGGACTGGCGGCTGCCCCTGCTGGAAGAAACGGACAAGTAAGGACGGTCACGTGAAGTTCGCCTTCTCGACGCTCGGTGTGCCGGGCATGCCCATCCCGGACGTGGTGCAACTCGCCGCCGACACCGGTTACCAGGGGGTGGAACTGCGGGCCGACCCCGAAGAGCCGGTGCACCCCGGGATCGGGGCGCAGGAACGGGCCGCCGTGGTCCGGGAGTTCGAGCGGGCGGGCGTGGAGATCCTGACCGTATGCGGATACACCGGCGTCGCGGCGGAGGGCGACGACGTCCCGGTGCTCCGGGAGATCGAGGAACTGCTCCAGCTGGCAAAGGATGTGGGCGCGCCACATGTGCGCGTCTTTCCCGGCGGCGGCGACCAGGACCCTGCCGAAGCCGAGGCCGTCGCCGCCCGCCGGCTCGGCGTGGCGGCGGAGACCGCGGCCACGCTCGGCGTACGGATTCTGCTGGAGACCCACGACTCGCACCGGGCCGGGGCCGATGTGTCCCGCATTCTGGGCCCGGTCGGCCACCTGTACGCGGGCGCGATCTGGGACGTCGTGTCTCCCTGGCTGGAGGGCGAGGAACCGGCGGCTGCCCATGCCGCACTCTCGCCGTTCCTCGGCTATCTGCAGGTCAAGGACGTCGCCTCCGCCGACGACCTCGCACCGCTCCCCCTCGGTGTGGGCGTACTGCCGATCGCCGAGTGCCTGGCGACGCTCACCGACGAGACGTGGCTGTGCTGGGAGTACGAGAAGCGCTGGTATCCGCAGGCGGCGGACCTGCCGGGACTGCTGACGCCGGGGCGGGAGTATCTGGAGCACCTGCTCGCGACAGTGAGGTGAGCGCAACCCCGCCGACCAGCAGCACCGCGGCGCCCCAGCGCAGTGGGCTGACCGACTCGTCGAGCAGCAGGGCCGCGGAGGACATGCCGAAGACCGGCACCAGCAACGAGAAGGGGGCGACGGCGGACGCGGGATAGCGGCGCAGCAGAGAGCCCCAGGCGCCGAAGCCGAAGACCGTCGCGCCCCAGGCGACGTAGAGAATCGTCCCGGCGCCGCTCCAGTCCAGCGAGCGCAGCGCGTCCACATCGGCCCGCGGGCCCTCGAAGAGCAGGGAGAGCGCGAGCAGGGGCAGTACGGGGACGGTGGAGACCCAGATCATGAAGTTCAGCGCGTCCGGCGGGGACGCCTTTCGGGTCAGCACATTGGACACACCCCAGCAGGCGGCCGCCGCGATGACCAGCAGGAAGGCGAGGACAGGTCCCGAGGTCCCTTCGTCGACAGCGGCGACGGCGATGCCGGACAGGGCGACGGCCATGCCCAGGACCCGTGTCCCTCCCGGGCGTTCACCCAGGGCGACGGCGGCGAACAGAGCTGTGAAGACTGCCTGGATCTGCACGACGAGCGAGGACAGGCCGGCCGGCATACCCCGGTCCATGCCGATGAAGAGCAGGCCGAACTTCGCGACACCCAGGGCGAGTCCGACGCCGATCACCCACTTCCAGGCGACCTTCGGGCGGCCCACGAAGAAGACCGCGGGCAGCGCCGCGACGAGGAAACGCAGGGCGGAGAAGAGCAGGGGTGGGAAGTGGCCGAGCCCGAGCTCGATGACGACGAAGTTCACTCCCCAGATCGCGGTGACCAGGGCGGCGAGTGCCATGTGTACGGGACGCATGGACCGAGGATCACCGGCGCGGACCATGTAGCACCAGCGCGGATTTCTTCATGGTGGAATTGAGCGTTGCTTACGAATGGGAGTCAGCGATGCTCGATCTGGGACGGCTGAGGGCGCTGCACGCGGTCTCGGTGCACGGTTCGGTGGCAGCGGCGGCGACGGCTCTCGGGTACACCCCGTCCGCGGTGTCGCAGCAGATCGCCAAGCTGGAGCGGGAGACTCGTACGACGCTGCTCGAGCGGCAGGGGCGGGGGGTCGCGCTCACCGAGGAGGCGCGGCATCTGGCAGCCACGGCGCAGGAGTTGCTCGCGATAGTGGAGCGCGCGGAGACCACGCTCGAGGAGCGCCGAGGGGAGCCGACCGGGCGGCTGGCCATCGGGGCCTTCGCCACGGCGGCACGCGGTCTGCTGCCGGGCGTGCTCGCGGAGCTCGGCCGACGGCATCCGGGGCTCGATGCGCGGATGACCGAGGTCGATCCGCATCTGTCCATCGACCTGGTGGCCCGCGGCATGATCGACCTGGCGGTCGCGCACGACTGGGACATCGCGCCACTGCCGGCGCCGGAGGGCGTCGAGCAGGCGGTCATCGGCGACGACCTGTGCGATTTGCTGGTGCCGGAGGGGCATCCGCTCGCCGCGCGGGCGTCTGTGCGGCGGGAGGAACTGACCGGGGAGCGGTGGATCTGCCAGCCGCCGGGCACGGTGTGCCACGACTGGCTGATCCGTACGCTGCGGGCGGCGGGGTGCGAGCCCGATGTGGCGCACCAGGCGGAGGAGTACCACACCCAGGTCGCGCTGGTCGCGGCGGGCCTGGGCATCGCGATGATCCCCCGGCTGGGGCGGGGGGCGCTGCCGGCGGGGGTGGTGGCGGTGGTGCTCGATCCGGTGCCGAAGAGGCGGCTGTACGCGCTGTGGCGGATGGGGGCGGCGAGGCGGCCGGCGATCACGGCGACGGTTGGGGCGTTGCGGGGGCACTGGGTGGGGGTGGGTGCGGCGGCGTGACGCGCGGGCGGTCCGGGGGCGCGGGCGTCCGGGGTGCGGGTGGTTTTGTCCCCCACCCCGCCCCTTCCCGAAACTGGGGGATGCCCCCAGGCCCCGAGGGGAAGGAGTACGTGGGGGCTGACGCCCCCACACCCCGATGCGCCAGCTTCGCGGCGCGGAGATACGGACCCGCCGTTGCGGCTGCTTCGCGGCGCGGTCAGACGCCTCCGCCGTGCCACGGCTTCGCAGCGCGTGGGTATGGCTCCACCGTGGACACGGCTTCACGGCTCGGGGGCACGAGTCCGCCGCTTCCGCCAACTTCGCGGCGCGGATAAACCGACCCGCCGTTGCGGTGGCCTCGCGGCGCCGCTGCACACGGGGGTGGCGGTGAGCCTTGAGGTGCAGGGGGACGCGTAGGGGTCGTGTTCCGGACGTAAAGCGGCGCAGCTCGCGCGAAGCGCGGTGACCACGCGGCGGAGCCGCACATTGAGCGCAGCGCAGTCCAGAATTCGAGCCCCGGAGGGGGCCCCAGGCCCCACCCGCGGACCCGGCCATCCCGGACGGCCCAAGACCCGCGCCCCGGACGGCCCAGGACCCGCGCCCCGGACGCCCCCACCCGCGGCCCCGGCCATCCCGGACGGCCCAAGACCCGCGCCCCGGACGGCCCAGGACCCGCGCCCCGGACGCCCCCACCCGCGGCCCCGGCCATCCCGGACGGCCCAAGTCCCGCGCCGCGGACGCCCGCGCCCCGCCCGGCACCTCCGCCCCACCCGTACCGATTCGTACGCAATCGGAACCCATCGCGAACCCTCTCCGTCTAACCCGCCGTACTGCTGGGTGAGTCTCCGCAACGCGGTGTCGGCCCTCGCTGCTGGCTGCGATCGCTGACCACCCCTCTCCAGCCGCCTGCGGCCGGCAGCACACCGCCACCGGTGCGCCCCCTCCGACAGCACCGGTGGCGGGCCCCCGTCCCGGTGAGCTTTCGCGCGTCGCGCGGCCTTTCTGTTGCCACACCCTTGACCTGGCAGTAATTTTCGGGCTATCCGTGAGTCCTTGGAAGTTTCCTTCAACTCCCTTGTCGAGCAAGGCCGGAAGGAGCACCCATGCACGACCGGAGCCATGACCGCGACCATGACCGGAGTCACGGCCGGAGCCTCTCCAGACGCACCCTCCTCACCGCAACCGCCGCAACCGCCGTCACCGCCGGGGCCGTCGCCACCGCATCGCCCGTGTTCGCCCGCCCCGCCCATCACGACCGTCTCAAGCGGCTGATCGCCCGGATGAGCCTGGAGGAGAAGGTCGGCCAGCTCTTCGTGATGCGGGTGTACGGGCACTCCGCCACCGCCCCCGACCAGGCCGACATCGAGCTGAACCTCAAGGAGATGGGCGTCCGTACGGCCGCCGAGCTGGTCACCAAGTACCACGTCGGCGGCATCATCTACTTCGCCTGGGCGCACAACACCCGCGATCCGCACCAGATCGCCGAGTTGTCCAACGGCATCCAGCGGGCCGGGCTCGCCCGGCCGACCCCCGTGCCGCTGCTGATCTCCACCGACCAGGAGCACGGGATAGTGACCAGGGTCGGCAAGCCCGCCACGCTGATGCCGGGCGCGATGGCGCTGGGTGCGGGCGGGTCCCGCTCCGCCACCCGTACGGCCGCGCGGATCGCCGGGGCCGAGCTCGCCGCGATGGGCATTGTCCAGAACTACGCCCCCGTCGCCGACGTCAACGTCAATCCCGCCAATCCGGTCATCGGCGTACGCTCCTTCGGCGCCGACCCGGACGCGGTGGCCGGTCTCGTCGCCGCCCAGGTCCGCGGCTATCAGAGCGCGGGCATCGCCGCGACCTCCAAGCACTTCCCGGGCCACGGCGACACCACCGTCGACAGCCACACGGGCATCCCGGTCATCACTCACACCCGGCAGCAGTGGGAGGACATCGACGCCCCGCCGTTCCGGGCCGCGATCGCCGCCGGGATCGACTCGATCATGACGGCGCACATCCAGTTCCCGGCGCTGGACCCCAGCAACGACCCGGCCACGCTCTCCGCACCCATCCTCACCGGCATCCTGCGCGAGGAGCTCGGCTACCACGGCGTGGTCGTCACCGACGCGCTCAATATGCAGGGTGTACGGGACAAGTACGGCGACCACCGGGTGCCGGTGCTCGCCCTGAAGGCGGGCGTGGACCAGCTGCTCAACCCGCCGGACCTGGCCGTCGCCTGGAACGGCGTCCTCACTGCCGTCAGGAGCGGCGAGCTCACCGTCTCCCGTCTCGACGAATCGATCCTGCGCATCCTGCTCCTGAAAGAGAAACTGGGCCTGTTCCAGGACCCGTTCGTCTCCCTGCGGCAGCTGGACCGCATCGTCGGTGTGCGCACGCACCTCGCCATCGCCGACAAGATCGCCGAGGGGACGACGACCCTGCTGGTCAACGAGGGCGCACTGCTGCCGCTGAGCCGGCGCAACCGGCGGAACCTCCTGGTCGTCGGCGCGGATCCGGCCTCGCCCACCGGGACCACCGGACCGCCGACCACGGTGCTGGCGCAGGCCTTCGCCGAACTCGGCTTTACCGCAACCGCGCTGTCCACCGGCATCACCCCGACCGCCGCGAAGATCGACGAGGCGGTGGCCGCGGCGAGCGGCAAGGACGCGGTGATCGTCGGCACGTACAACGTCACGGCCACCAGCCCCCAGCGCACCTTGGTGGCCCGGCTCGCCCGGACGGGAGTCCCGGTCGTCGCGCTCGCCATCCGCAATCCGTACGACATCGCCATGCTCGAAGGAGTGGGGGCGGCTCTGGCCACGTACTCCTGGACCGATGTCGAAGTGCGCGCCGCCGCACGGGTGATCGCCGGCCGCGCGGAGCCCGAGGGACGGCTCCCCGTGCCCGTACAGAGCGCGACCGACCCCGCCCAGGTGCTGTACCCCCTCGGCCACGGCCTGTCCTACGACTGAGCGGGCGCAAACCGACTGAGCTGAGCAAAACGACCGGGGTGAGCAAAACGACCGAGGCGCGCATACCGACCGATGTGCGCAAACCGGCCACGCGCACCGGCGCACTCCCGCACACTGTTCCCATGCACGACGCGCGTCTGGCGTGGCCCGCTCCGGCGGGTCACGCTTGAGGGACCGGCCGGGTGGCCGGGGCTCGGGGGTCCGTATGGCACAACAGCGGCGGCCCGCCGGGGCGGTGAGCGCCCTGGTACTGGTACTCGTACTGGCGGCAGCGCTCACCACGGGCTGCCAGCAGGCGACGGGCCACGCGGGAACGGCCGCCGGCACCGTCGAAGGACCCACCGCCACGCCTTCGGGATACGGCCTGGTCTTCCTCGGCCCCGGCGACTGCGCATCGCGCGGCCGCGACTTCCATGAGGTGTCCTGTACGAGCGAGAAGGCGGTGGCCCGGGTGACCGCCCGGCACGGCGGCCGGGCCGCGGCCGGCCCCGGCTGCCCCGCGACCACCGACTTCGTGCTGCACATCTCCGAGAGCCGCCCGGCGACCGATGAGGACGGCGACGGGGAGGTGGGTCAGGGGTACGCCTGTATGCGCAATCTGGAGCCGCCGCACCCGGGCGACCCGGGCGGGGGCGGCGGCCCGCACACCCTCGTCGGCGACTGCGTCTACAGCGCGAGCAGGAGGCAGGTGAAGGAGACGGCCTGCGACGGATCGGGCGAGCGGGCCCCGGAGTTCACCGTGGCGTCGGCGGTGGCGAGCCGGGCGCAGTGCCCACAGCCCACGGCGCTGTATGTACGGCTCGGCGGCGAGACGCCGGTGGGCTGCGCCCGCCGTGTGTGAGGGTCACTCACACGGCGTGCGGGCACAGCCCACCGGGTTTACGGGCAGAGTTACGGCCGCAGGGCCGGCTCCCGCTCCAGGTCGCGCTTGTCGAGCTTCGCGTCGTACCTCGTCAGCGGCTTCGCCTTCGCCGCGTCCTGCTGGACGGCGGCCGGGGCGACGCCCGCCCACTTCAGGATCGCGGCGGTGGCCGCCGCCTTCTGGTCCGGCACCAGGCCGGCCACATTGGATCCGTGGTTTCCGCCGGGCACGACGTACACATGACTGTCGCGGGTGCCCTTGCCGAGCCGGAACTGTTCGGCGCCCCACGGGTCGTTCTGGCCGTAGACGAACATCATCTGGCGGGCGTTGTGCCGCACCCAGCTGTCCACGTCGCGCATGACCCACGGCTTGAAGTGCATGGGGATGTCACGCGGCACGAAGTTCCGCGGCGGCTGGTACCCGTACCGGCTCAGGCCCTCGAGGTGCGGCTGCTTGATGTCGGGCGAGCCCAGCTCGGTGCCTGCCTGGTAGTAGTACGGCGTGTACGGCGTCAGCCCCTGGTCGGCGTAGAAGGAGAAGCCGGAGATCGCTTCCACGCTGTCCCAGATCTGCTGGTCGGTCGCGGTCTTGGCGACCGGGATCGATTCGCAGTCGGCCAGCAGGCTGTACTGCCAGAAGGCCCAGACGTAGTCGAGGACGACCGCCTCGTACGCCCTGTCGAGGGAGCCGACCGTCGTGAAGGTGTAGCCGTTGTCCGCCGCGTACTTGGTGTAGATGGCCTCCAGCGGCTCGCGGCGCACCAGCGCCTCGCGCTGCACGGCGTTGAGCTTGTCGCGGCACTCCTTGGTGCCGACCTTCTCGAAGAACCGGTCGTACGCCGAGTCCTCCTTGTTCACCACGTCGTTGGGCGCGACGTAGGCGACGACCCCGTCCATGTCGCGCGGGTAGAAGCGCTCGTAGTACGTGGCGGTCATGCCGCCCTTGGAGCCGCCGGTGGTGAGCCAGTTCTTGGAGTAGATCTTCTTCAGCGCGGTGAAGATGCGGTGCTGGTCGCTCGCGGCCTGCCAGATGTCGAGCTTGGACCAGTTGGCCGGGTCGGGCCGGGACGGGGTGAAGAACCGGTACTCCACGGAGACCTGGTTGCCGTCGATGATGGCCGTCGGCTCACTGCGGCGAGGCGTGGTGCTCACGTTGTAGCCGGAGGTGAACATGACGGTGGGGCGGTTGGTGTCCTTGTGCAGCAGGGTGATTCGCTGCTTGAAGGTGCCCTTGCCCGGGTGCCGGTGGTCGACCGGCTGTGTGTAGTTGAGAACGAGGTACCGGTAGCCCGGGTACGGCTTCTCCTCGATGAGACTCATGCCCGGTATCGCGAGGACCCGGTCCTTGATGTCCGTGCCGGTCGTCGGCTCCGCGGCGGTAGCCGCACCGGCCGTCGCGCCGGCCGCGCTCACGGTGCCAATGAGCACCACGAGCGACAGCAGCCATCTGAGCGCCTTGCGCATTCACCCTCCCCTTGATTCACCTGTGGTCGCGGTGAACCTAGCGGGGTCAATGCCCGAGCCGCCAGCCCCAGTTGACTCCCGATCGACCGGGAGTGGGTCAGCAGAGGATCCAGCCGGTCGAGCGCGCGACGCCGGAGATGGCGCCGGTGGCCCGCACGCAGCGGTTGAGGGCGTGCACGGTGACGGGCCCCGCCTGGCGGGTGAAGGTGCCCTTGTCGACGGCGGCGTGGCCGCCGCGCGCCTGGAGGGAGACGGACATGGCGCGCCGCGTGCCCGGCTTGTTGGAGACGGCCACGGCGCAGGCGTAGTACCGGCTCTTGTAGACGCGCAGTTCACCGGTGGCGAACTTGACGGTCTTCAGGGGCCGGCCGGCGCAGTTGGACGCCACGGCCTCGGCCCGTGGCGTGCCCGGTCCGACGAGGGTGAGGGCCGCCACGGCCATGAGCAGGGCGAGGCCGTGCAGGAGCAGCCGCCGCCGATGTCGTTTGTTCCCCGCCCCACCGAACACTTTCGCACCCCTTCGCCACTGGCCCGTACATGCGTACGACGCAGTCGGCGTGAGAATGGTTGCGGCTCCCACGAATCCGCTCTCCGCAGGAGTCCGTACGGGCCCTGCGTCATACTGCGGCGGGCTCGTCCTCCCCTATGAAGGTGCGCCAGAGCGTGGCATAGGTGCCGCCCCGGGCCAGCAGCTCGTCATGGGTCCCGTCCTCCGCCACCCGGCCCGCGTCCATCACGACCACCCTGTCGGCGCGCGCCGCCGTGGTCAGCCGGTGGGCGACCACCAGTGTGGTGCGGCGGCCGGTCAGCCGGTCCGTGGCCTGGTTGACCTGGGCCTCGGTGGCCAGATCGAGGGCCGCTGTGGCCTCGTCGAGCAGCAGGATGTCCGGGTCTACGAGCTCGGCGCGCGCCAGGGCGATCAACTGGCGCTGCCCCGCGGAGAGGTTGCGGCCGCGCTCGGCCACCTCGTGCATATAGCCGCCGTCGAGAGTGGCGATCATGTCGTGGGCGCCGACGGCGCGGGCCGCGGCCTCCACCTCGGCGTCGCTCGCGCCGGGACGCCCGTAGGCGATGGCGTCGCGGACGGTGCCCGCGAAGAGGTACGCCTCCTGGGGGACGACGCCGAGCCGGTGCCGGTACGCCGTCAGATCCAGCTCGCGCAGGTCGGTGCCGTCGGCCGTGACCCGGCCGCTCGTCGGGTCGTAGAACCGTGCGACCAGTTTGACCAGCGTCGACTTGCCCGCGCCGGTCTCGCCGACGAAGGCGACGGTCTGGCCGGCCGGGATGCGCAGATCGATGGAGTTCAGGGCCGCTTCGGGTTCGTCGGCGGCCCCGTACGCGAAGTCGACGTTCTCGAAGGCGATCTCGCCGCGCAGTGAGAGCACATCGAGGGGTTCGCGCGCGGAGGCGGTCGAGGTCGGCTCCTGGAGCAGCTCCTGGATGCGCCCCAGGGACACCGTCGCCTGCTGATAGCCGTCGAAGACCTGGGACAGCTGCTGCACGGGTGCGAAGAACAGATCGATGTAGAGGAGATAGGCGACCAGCGCGCCGGTGGTGAGGGTGCCCGCCTCGACGCGGCCCGCGCCGACGATCAGTACGGCGGCCGCGGCCACCGAGGACAGCAGCTGGACGAAGGGGAAGTAGACCGAGATCAGCCACTGGCCGCGCACCCGGGCCTTGCGGTAGTTGTCGCTGCGGGCGGCGAAGCGGCCCGCGCCGTCGCGCTCGCGGCGGAAGGCCTGGACGATCCGCAGCCCGGACACGGACTCCTGGAGGTCGGCGTTGACGACGCTGATGCGCTCGCGGGCCAGCTCGTACGCCTTCACGCTCTTCCTGCGGAAGAAGTACGTGCCCACAATCAGCACCGGCAGGGTCGCGAAGACGACCAGCGCCAGCTGTACGTCGATGACGAGCAGGGCGACCATGATGCCGAAGAAGGTGACCACCGAGACGAACGCGGTGACCAGGCCGGTCTGCAGGAACGTGGACAGGGCGTCCACGTCCGTCGTCATCCGGGTCATGATCCGGCCGGTCAGCTCGCGCTCGTAGTAGTCGAGTCCGAGCCGCTGGAGCTGGGCGAAGATCTTCAGACGCAGGGAGTAGAGGACCCGCTCGCCGGTGCGGCCGGTCATCCGGGTCTCGCCGGTCTGCGCGGCCCACTGCACGACCACGGTGATCAGCGCGAGCACGGAGGCCGCCCACACGGCGCCGAGCGCCATCTGCGTGACGCCCTTGTCGATGCCGTGCCTGATCAGGATGGGAAGCAGCAGGCTCATGCCGGCGTCGACGGCCACCAGCAGCAGGCTGATCAGCAGCGGGAGTCCGAAGCCGCGCAGCAGCCGGCGCAGTCCGTACGACTCCTCGGGCCGCACGGCCCGTGCCTCGTCGATGTGGGGGATGTCGGTCGCCGGCGGCAGGGCCTCGACCTGGGCGAGCAGTTCGGGGGGTGCGCCGGGGGCCGCAGACTCCTCGGCGTTCTCCTCGCGCTCCCACAGGCGGGGCGTGATGCCGCGGTTGGCGTCGAACTCTGCCTCGAGCTCGTCGCGTACGGTGCGGTCCTCCTCGGGTTCGGCGGCCGGCGGCGGGGTGTGTCCGGGCGAGATCGCGCCGAGTTCGTCCGGGTCGGTCAGCAGCCTCCGGTACAGAGCCGAGCGACGCGTCAGCTCCTCGTGCGTGCCGATGTCGGCGAGCCGTCCGCCGTCCAGCACGGCGATGCGGTCGGCGAGACCGAGGGTGGAGCGGCGGTGGGCGATGAGCAGGGTCGTACGCCCGGCCATGACGGAGCGCAGGGCCTCGTGGATCTCGTGCTCGACGCGGGCGTCGACGGCGGAGGTGGCGTCGTCGAGGAGCAGCAGCCGAGGGTCGGTGAGGATCGCGCGGGCGAGCGCGATGCGCTGGCGCTGACCGCCGGAGAGGGTGAGGCCGTGCTCGCCGACCTTGGTGTCGTAGCCGCCGGGAAGCTCGGCGATGAAGCGGTCGGCCTGGGCGGCGCGTGCGGCGGTGTCGATCTCTTCCTGGGTCGCGTCCGGCTTTCCGTACGCGATGTTGGCGCGCACGGTGTCGGAGAAGAGGAAGCTGTCCTCCGGCACCAGCCCGATGGCGGCGCGGAGCGAGTCGAGGGTCAGCTCGCGCACATCGTGGCCGCCGACGAGGACCGCGCCGTGCGTCACGTCGTAGAAGCGTGGCAGCAGGAGGGAGACGGTGGACTTGCCGCTGCCGGAGGAGCCGACGACGGCAACGGTCTCGCCGGGCCTGATCTCCAGCGAGAAGCCGTCGAGAACGGGCCGTCCCTTGTCGTAGCCGAAGGTGACGTCGTCGAATTCGACGGTGGCGGGCGCGTCGGCCGGGAGCTCCTTGGTGCCGTCCTTCATCGTCGGCTCGGTGTCGATGAGTTCGAGTACGCGCTCCACGCCGGCCCGTGCCTGCTGTCCGACGGTCAGCACCACGGCGAGCATCCGGACCGGGCCGACGAGCTGCGCCAGATAGGTCGAGAAAGCGACAAACGTACCGAGGGTGATCTGGCCGCGGGCGGCCAGCCAGCCGCCGAGGGCCAGCATCGCGACCTGCCCGAGCGCGGGGACGGCCTGAAGAGCCGGGGTGTACTTCGAATTGAGTCTGACGGTCCGCAGCCGGCCCGCGAAGAGCTTCCTGCTGACCTCGCGCAGCTTGCCGGTCTCCTGGTCCTCCTGGCCGAAGCCCTTGACGACGCGTACGCCGGAGACGGCGCCGTCGACGACGCCCGCGACGGCGGCCGCCTGGCTCTGGGCATACCAGGTGGCGGGGTGCAGGCGGGTGCGGCTGCGCTTGGCGATGTACCAGAGGGCGGGGGCGACGGCCACGGCGATCAGGGTGAGCGGCAGCGACAGCCACGCCATGATCACGAGGGAGATGAGGAAGAGGAGGACGTTCCCGATGGTCATCGGGAGCATGAAGAGCAGGCCCTGGATGAGCTGGAGGTCGCTGGTGGCGCGGCCGACGACCTGGCCGGTGGAGAGCTCGTCCTGGCGTCGTCCGTCGAGGCGGGTGATGGTTCCGTACATCTCGGTACGCAGATCGTGCTGGACGTCGAGGGCGAGTCGGCCGCCGTAATAGCGACGGATATATGTCAGGACATATACGACGACGGCCGCGGCGATCAGCAGCCCGGTCCAGACGGCGAGGGGCTTCGTGCTGTCCCCGATCACATCGTCGATGACGACCTTGGTGATCAGCGGAACGAGCGCCATGACGGCCATACCAGCCAGGGAGGACCCGAGCGCGAGCAGCACATTGCGCCGGTACCGCCAGGCGTATCCGGACAGCCGCCGTGCCCAGCCCTGCTCTGCCGACGCCGCCACGTGGTGCCTCCCGATTGTTTTGATCCGCCGGAAGGCACCAACGCCGCGAGCAGCGGATTTCATCCCGCCGCAACAATTTGGGCCGCAACCGTTCGACGGGTTCAGCGGGTGGCGGGGACCGCGTCCCTCGGGGCCGTCTCCGGGGTGCCCGGCAGGGCCTCCTGCGGGACGGCGGGGGGCGTGAAGACCTCGGCCGTCGCGGTGGCGGCGGGGGCGAGGTGCTTGTGGACCGCGCGGGCGACCCGCTGGATGGTGTCGACGCCGTACTGCATGGTGCTGTTGTCGTGCGTCAGCACGGAGATCGTGTAGCTGTGACCGCCGCTGGTGAAGGCTCCGACGCTGTGGACGCGCCAGCCGTGGGTGGCCCGGGAGAGCCAGCCGTTCTTGATCTGGACGCGGGCCGTGCTGGGGGCGCCGGCCGAGACGCCCCAGCGCTGCGAGGCCACGACCTTGTACATCAGGCCGAGGGTGTAGCCGCGCGAGGCGTCGGTGAGGACGGTGTTCTTCAGGGCCAGCAGATTCAGCAGCAGCATCTGGTCGCCGGCGCTGATCTGGGTGAGGCCCCAGTAGCCGCCCGAGCCGGGGATCGTGCGGGACATCTTGGCGGCGTTGAGAAAGCCCTGGATCTTGGTGACGCCGAGCTGCTTCCACAGCGCGCTGGTCGCGGCGTTGTCCGACTTGGTGATCATGTCGGAGGCGAGCTGCTTCTCGCGGTCGGTCAGCTGACGACCGGTCTTCTGCGCGTCCCACAGGAGCGTCGTCAGGACGGTGACCTTGACGACGCTGGCGGAGTCGTAACGGTCGCCGATCCGCAGCCCGCAGGTGGTGTTGGTGGTGTTGTCGCGCACGGCGACGGCGGCCGTGGACGCGCGGCCCGCGAGCGACGCGGTGATGTCCTGGGTCAGCTTGGCCGCGAGTCCCGACTTGCCGGAGGTGCAGCCGACCGTCGGCGTGACGGCGGCCGCGGGCGTGGCGCCGGCGGCGAGCGGCACGAGCGTCGCGGCGGCGAGAACCGCGGCGGCGGCGCGGGCGCGACCGCTTATTCGGTGGTGAGTCATGGAGGCTTTCCCCGTCCCCTGTGTGCCCGGTGCGGGCGCGCCCTTTCCGGCGCGCCCGCCACTCATGACTCACGACTGGCCGAAAAGTTGTACGGATCAGTGGTGTGGCAACTGAATCGTCATCCGGTAGAGCCGGGTGATCTGGGCGGCGTTCTGGTTGTCGTCACTGGCGAGCAGGACGTGCAGCCGGCCGCCCGGACCTCGCGAAGTGACAGCCAGGGCCTCGATGTTGTCGAGCAGAGGATTGAGCTGGGGCTGCTTGGCGGGCGCGCCGAGGGAAGGGCAGTCGACGAGGTCGGCGAGCAGTGTCTTGCGTACGAGCCGGACGCCTTCCTGCCCCGGCTTCCCTGTGACGTATTCGACATCGCTGACGTCGGTGGCATGCCGCAGGTCGGCGAGGTAGAGCCGGACGGTGTTGCCGACCCCGGGGTTGAACCCGCGCTCGAGCACGAGCAGGCGCCCGTCGCCGGTCGCGGTGGTGTCGCTGATCCCGAGCGTGGCATCGGCTTGGTACGCGTACTGCGCGGAGAGCCGGAAGTCGTGTTGCCGGGTGGCTCGCCGCCAGGTCTGCATCCGTACGATCCCCGTGCCGTCTCCGGCGATCCGGCCTTCCATGGAGGCGACGAGAGTGCGGCCGCCGGGCTGCAGGGTCAGCCCCTCGAAGGTGAGGTTCCGGGCGGCCCGCCCGGCCGGAGCGACCTTGAGGGCATCGGGCACGGGCAGCCTGCCGAGAAGGGTCCCGTCCCGTCCGTACCGGCGTACGGACGGCTCGGTCTCCGAGGTGACGAGCCGACTCCCGTCGCGCTCGACGACGAGCCCTTCGGAGTCGAGCTGCCCGCCGGTCTCGTCGGCGAGGGGGACGACGGTGCGGGGCGCGTAGGTACGGGCGTCCAGCGTGAACAGTTCGGACCGGTCGGAGAGCGCGGCGATGCGACCGTCCCGGTCGACGGCGAGAGCGGAGAGGTTACCGACGAAGGCGTCCTGGAACTGGGTCTTGTCGAGCACGTCGGAGTAGCTGTCGATGCCGACGCGGGCCGAGCAACTGCCGGACGGGGGCTGCCCCTTGCCCGAGGGGGCGGCGGCCACAGAGCCGACGACGGCCAGCACGGCACTGACGGCGGCGAGTACGTTTCGCAGACGCATGCCGCCACGTTAGGCGACGCGGATTGAGCCTGGGCGGAACTCCCCATGAACGTCCGGCCGCACGGTCCGCACTCGCCGCAGCGAACGGCGTCAGCCGCGTACTACTGCTGCGCGGCGGCGAGTTCGCGCACCGTCGCCATGTCGCTGAAAGGAAGCAGCTGTTCGCCGACGATCTGGAACGGCTCGCTGCCCTTCCCCGCGACCAGGACGATGTCGTCCCGCTCCGCGGCGGACAGCGCGTAGGCGATCGCCCGGCGGCGGTCGGAGAACCGCTCGAACCGGGTGCCGGTCGCCGAGAGACCCGGCGTGATCTGGTCCAGGATCGTCTCGGGGTCTTCGTTGCGCGGGTTGTCCGAGGTGAGGACGACAAGATCGGAGAGGGTCCCAGCGATCTCGCCCATCCGCGCGCGCTTGGTGATGTCCCGGTCGCCTCCGCAGCCGAAGACGGTGATGACCCGGCCGGTGGCGAAGTCCCGGATGGCGCTGAGCACCTTGTCCAGGGAGTCGGGAGAGTGTGCGTAGTCCACGATCACGGACGTGCCGCGTGGAGTCTCGAAGCGTTCGAACCGCCCAGGGACCGGAGGCATCCGGTCGAGTGCCGCGACCAGCCCTGCCAGGTCGTGCCCCAGGAGATGGCAGGCCGCCACGGTGGCCAGCGCGTTCGCCACCGAGAACCGGCCGGGGACGCGGATCGCCGCCGGGTACTTGCGTCCGGCGTGGTGGAGGATGAAGCGCGAACCGAGGGCGCTCATGCTGAGGTCACTCGCCCGGTAGTCGGCCTCGGCGTCGAGCGCGTATGTGGTGACCGCACCGGGCATCATCGCCCGGATGCCGGCTCCCACCGGGTCGTCCGCATTGACCACCGCGCGCCGGCACAGCCCCTGGAACAGGCGCAGCTTGGCATCCCGGTAGTTCTCCATGGTGCCGTGGTCGTCCAAGTGGTCCTGGGTGAGGTTGGTGAAGATCCCCACGTCGAGGAACGCGTGGTCCACGCGGTGGGTAAGCAGACCCATGGACGTCGCCTCCAGGACCACGGTGCCCACCTCGCGGTCGCGCATGTGCCCCAGCAGGTACTGGAAGTCCGGCGACTCCGGTGTGGTCAGCACTGATCGCGGCATCGGGATCAGTTCGTCGCCGATCCGGCTACCGGCCGTCCCGATCACCCCCACCCGTGCGCCCTCGGCGATGCGCAGCACGGACTCGACCATGTACGACACCGATGTCTTCCCGTTGGTGCCGGTGACGGCCACCATGTCCATCTCCCGCCCGGGGTCGCCGTAGTAGCGGGAGGTGACGACCGCAGCGGCCTGCCGCGTGTCCGGCACCCGTACCACACACACTCCGGCGGCCGACGCCCACACGGCCGCCGGAAGATCGGGTACCGCCTCGTCGACGAGCACCGCCACCGCGCCACGCGCCAGAGCCGGTCCGACGAGCTCGGGGCCACCCTCACAGTGACCGGGCACCGCGATGAACAGCGAACCCGGCGAGACGCGGTGGGCGTCGAAGCATGTTCCCGCGGTGATCCTCGTCTCCGGATCGCCCAGAAGCACCTCATGGTCGTGCCCGGCCAGCAACTCGCTCAACTTCACAGGGGTCCTCTCGAGGGTGCGGCTCAGCCGGTCGCCGACCGTCGCCGAGGGCGATGCCGACGGCACGCCGAGAAGCCGCGGGGGTGGTGCTCAGAAAAGTGGTGCGGTGGTCCGCAAACCGGATGGAGACCCCGGCTGCGAGGAGGAAGCTCCAAGGGCGGGGCAGAAGCCGGGCAGGGCCCGTCGGGAACTGATCAGCCGTGGCCGTGCAACGCGCGGCAGCGGGCCCCGGGGCCGGTGGCGCACAGCGCGCGAGGTGCCTGTCGCAGGCCCTGCCTCACCGCATATGTGCAACCCATGGGTGGAGTGTACGTCCCACCGAGCGGTCGGGGCTCCGCCCCGCTGTCGCCCACGAGCGGACGGGGACAGTACGGCACTTCACCGTTTGCGTGACCTCAGGGACCTTGCGTCCCGCGGTTGCGCCGTCGATTCGCCCGACTACTAGCGGGCTCTGGCGCTGTACGAAGAGGCGGTGACGGGCCTGCGGACGGCCATGCGCAGGGACATCGGCAGCGCGCCTTCCGCCTGGCTCGCAGTCCGCCGAACAGCGCGGGGCTGCGAGGCGGCAGCCACCTTACAGCGCGGCGGGCCGCGCCACCCACATCGTGGGCTGATTGGTCGCTCTGGCCACGGTCTCGAAGTCGGCGTCGTAGTGGAGCACGGTGAGTCCGGACAGCTCCGCGGTGGCTGCCACGAGCAGGTCCACCGGTCCGGCGCTGCGATGTTCGCCCCGCTGCATCATCATCCGTTGCACGGTACGGGCCCGCCGGTATACGTCATCGGGTACGGGGACCCAGTTGAAGAGCTCGGCGAGGAGCTCCTCCTTGGCGATCCGGTCGCCCAGCGACTGCGCGGAGTAGAGCATCTCCATCTCGGTGATGTCACACAGGCCGATCACACCCTCGGCCAGATGCTCGCTCCAGCGCTCCCGCACCGCCTTGTTGGTCAGAATCCTGGCAGCGGCCGATGTGTCGATGAGGTGGGTGAGCGGACTCATCGACGGTAATTGCTCTTGTCCAGCAGGACGTCGAAGTCGCCTCGCTCACCCATCCCGGCGAGCTCCTCGAGCGCGTTCAGCCGCCGTCGGCGCTTCGCCACTTCGAGCAGGGCGGCGTTGACGGTGTCCTTCTTCGTTGTGGTGCCCAGTATCGACGCGGCCTCGCTCAGTGCGTCGTCGTCGACTTCCACGTAGAGATTCGACACGGCATATCCTCCATAGGTCATCAACATATGAAGCATGTATCGGTCACCCTATAAGGACAAAGGCCTGGCCCCGCTGCCCAGGGGGATGGGGCAGCGGGGCCAGGGATTCAGAGGGACGGCTCAGGCGTGCGTCGCGGCGAACATTCGCAGGAGTGCCGGGAGTACGACCACCGACGGGCCCGGCTCCATCAGCGCCTTGCCCAGGTCTTCCGTCAGGGACTCCGGGGTCGTACGAACCGCCGGCACCCCGAAGGACTCCGCCAGTGCCACGAAGTCCGGGCGGGACAGCTCCGTCGCCGTCGCCTCGCCGAACGCGTCCTCCATGTACTCGCGCAGGATGCCGTAGCCGCCGTCGTCCACGATCAGCCAGGTGACCGGGAGGTCGTACTGGCGGGCCGTCGCCAGCTCCGCGATCGAGTACATCGCGCCGCCGTCGCCCGAGACCGCGAGGACCGGGCGGGTGCGGTCCGCCGCCGCCGCGCCCAGGGCCGCCGGGAAGCCGTAGCCGAGGCCGCCCGCACCCTGGGCCGAGTGCATGGTGTTCGGGTGGCGGGCGTCGAAGGCCGACCAGGCCCAGTAGGCCAGGATCGTCATGTCCCAGAAGCTCGGCGAATCGTCGGGCAGGGCCTCCCGGACGGACGCGAGCACCTGCTGTTCCAGGGTGAGGGACTGGGAGTCGATGCGGGCACGGACCCCGGACAGGACCGTGCGGACCCGCTCCACCGCCGACTCGTCGGAGCGCTCCTCCACCGTCTCCAGCAGCGCCGACAGCGCGAGCCGCGCATCCGCGTGGATGCCGAGGCCCGGGTGGTTGGACTCCAGTTTGCCCGCGTCCGCCTCGATCTGGATGACCCGGCCGCGCGGCGCGAACGTGTGGTAGTTCGAGGACAGTTCGCCCAGGCCCGAGCCGACGACCAGCAGTACGTCCGCGGACTCCAGGAAGTCCGTGGTGTGGCGGTCCTCCAGCCAGGACTGGAGTGAGAGCGGGTGCTCCCACGGGAACGCGCCCTTACCGCCGAAGGTCGTGACGACCGGGGCGTGAAGTTTCTCGGCCAGCGCGAGCAGCTTGCCGGACGCGTCGGAGCGTACGACTCCGCCGCCCGCGATGATCGCCGGACGGGTGGCCCGGGACAGCAAGTCGGCCGCCACCGCGGTCAGTTCGGGGCGCGGTACGACCTCGTGCGGGGTCGCGTCCACCGCCGTGACGACCGGCAGTGTCGTCTCCGCCAGGAGGACGTCCTGAGGGATCTCCACCCACACCGGCCCGTGCGGAGCCGTCAGTGCCGACTGCCACGCCGCCGCGATCGCCGACGGGATCTGGGACTGCGTACGGGCCGTGTGGACCGACTTCACCACATCCCTGAACGACGCCTGCTGGTCGCGCAGTTCGTGAAGGTAGCCGTGGCGGCCGCCGCCGAGACCGGCGGTCGGAACCTGGCTGCCGATCGCGAGCACGGGCGCCGAGGCCGCGGCCGACTCCTGGAGCGCGGCGAGCGACATCAGCGCACCCGGGCCCGTGGAGAGCAGCAGCGGGGCCACTTCACCGGTCACTCGGCCGTACGCGTCGGCCGCGAAGCCCGCGTTGTTCTCGACGCGCAGTCCGATGTACTCCAGCTCCGAGCGGCGCAGCGCGTCGAACATGCCGAGCGCGTGCTGGCCGGGGAGGCCGAACACCGTGGTGGCACCCAGGCCGGCCAGGGTCTCGACGACGAGATCGCCGCCGTTGCGGCCGGGCGGAGGGGTCAGCGCGGCCGCCGTCTGTGCCTCGGTCGGGCGCAGTACGAGGTCGTGGTCGTGCGTCACTTGGCGCGGCCCTCCGCAATCTGGCGGGACATGATCGTCGTCAGCTCGTACGCCGTGTGCGACGCCGCGACCGAGGTGATCTCGGCGTGGTCGTACGCCGGCGCGACCTCGACGACGTCCGCCGAGACCAGGTTGCAGGAGGCCAGACCGCGCAGAATCTCCAGCAGTTCGCGGGAGGTCATGCCGCCCGCCTCGGGGGTGCCGGTGCCGGGGGCGTGGGCCGGGTCGAGACAGTCGATGTCGATGGAGATGTAGAGCGGGCGGTCACCGATGCGCTGGCGCAGCTGGTCGGCGACCTCGTCGGCGCCCCGGCGGTAGACGTCGGAGGAGGTGACGATGCCGAAGCCCATCTTCTCGTCGTCGGTCAGGTCCTGCTTGCCGTACAGCGGGCCGCGGATGCCCACATGGGACAGGGCGGAGGTGTCGAGGATGCCCTCCTCGACGGCCCGCCTGAAGGGAGTTCCATGGGTGTACTCCGCGCCGAAGTACGTGTCCCAGGTGTCCAGGTGCGCGTCGAAGTGCAGCAGCGCGACGGGGCCGTGCTTCTTGGCCACCGAGCGCAGCAGCGGGAGCGCGATGGTGTGGTCGCCGCCGAGCGTCATCATCCGCGCGCCGGTGCCGAGCAGGTCGTCGGCCGCGGCCTCGATCGTCTCGACGGCCTCGTTGATGTTGAACGGGTTCGCGGCGATGTCACCCGCGTCCGCGACCTGCGCGAGCGCGAAAGGCGATGCGTCCTGTGCCGGGTTGTACGGGCGCAGGAGCCTCGACGCCTCGCGGATGGCGTTACCGCCGAAGCGTGCGCCGGGACGGTAGGAGACCCCGGCGTCGAAGGGAACTCCGACGACGGCGACGTCGGCGCGGCCGACCTCGTCGAGCCGGGGCAGCCGGGCGAACGTCGCGGGTCCGGCGTACCGCGGAATACGGGACGAGTCGATCGGGCCGCGCGGCTGCTCGTTGCTGCTCATGTGAATTGCCTTCTTTCGTACGCTTCGTTGCGGTAATTCGACTTTAGCCCGGGACGGCCACTGGTTCGGCCGCGGCCTCTTCGTCCTCGGTGGACCGACCGGCCAGGCGCTCGCGCCAGTTGGCCAGGATCGCGGGGTCCGTCGGCTTGGTCGCGAGAGAGCCGATCACGTACGCCGCCAGCGACAGCAGCAGGCCGTAGTAGACGGGCTCGTTGGCGAGGATCCCGTACGTCGCCATCAGGCCGATGACCGCGAGGCCGCCGACGACCACCGAGGCGAGCGCGCCGTACACGGTGCCGCGCTTCCACAGCAGGCCGCCCAGGATGGGCACCAGCAGACCGCCGACGAGCAGGTTGTACGCAACGGTGAGCGCCTCGATGACGTTGTTGAGCGCGATGGCCGTACAGATCACCCCGACGCCCATGATCAGGATGAAGGCACGGTTGCCCTTCACCTCGTCGTGGTCGTTACCGCGCCGGGAGGCAACGCCGCGCAGTCGCGACCAGATGTCGTTGTTGGCGACGGTGGCGCAGGCGATGAGCGCGCCGGAGGAGGTGGACATGACGGCGGCGAGCGCCGCGGCCAGCACCAGACCGCGCACACCGATGGGCAGTTCGTCCTTGACGATGGTGGCGAAGGCGTCGTCGGCGTTGGGCAGCTTCGGGTAGAGGACCCGGGCGGCGGTGCCGATGACGGCGCCGGCCAGGGCGTAGACGAGGCAGTAGGTGCCGGCGACCGTGCCGCCGTAGCTCGCGACCTTGTCGCTGCGCGCCGTGAACACCCGCTGCCAGATGTCCTGGCCGATCAGCATGCCGAAGGTGTAGATCAGGACGTACGTGAAGATCGTCTCGCCGCCGATGCCCAGGGGAGAGAAGTACTCGGTGGGCAGCTGCGCCTTCATCTCGGCGAAACCGCCCGCCTTGACGACCGCGATCGGCAGCAGGAGCAGGAGCACGCCGACCGTCTTCACGACGAACTGCACCATGTCGGTGAGGGTGATCGACCACATGCCGCCGAGCGTCGAGTACGCGACGACGATGGCGCCGCCGAGGATGATCGAGGCGGTGCGGTTGATGTCGAAGAGGACGTCGAAGATGGTCGCGTACGCGATGGTCGAGGTGACCGCGAGCATCAGCGTGTACGCCCACATCACGACGCCCGAGATGAGGCCCGCCTTGCCGCCGTAGCGCAGGTCGAGCATCTCGGAGACGGTGTACACCTTGAGGCGGGCGATGCGGGCCGAGAAGAAGATGCTCAGCGCCAGCAGGCCGAGGCCGATGGCGAAGACCATCCAGGCACCCGAAAGGCCGTACTTGTAGCCGAGGCCCACGCCGCCGATGGTGGAGGCGCCGCCGAGGACGATGGCGGCCATGGTGCCGGAGTACATCGTGGGGCCGAGGCGGCGGCCCGCGACCAGGAACTCGCTCTTGGACTTGGCGCGGCGCATGCCCCACCAGCCCATGCCGAGCATGCCGGCCAGATAGACAACGATCACTGCGTAGTCGACAGCCATCGGCTTTCCTTCCGTCTCGTCCCCCGGGGTTCTCAGGTCTTGTGTCTGACGACGCTAGGTGGCCGGAAAGAAACGCTGAAGTGTACGTTTCATCCATTGTTGATACCGCCTATGGATGGACTGTCCATGCCGGAGACCGCCGCAGCCCCGCCCACCCCACCGATCCCTCTCGTCGCACTGCTCGGCCGCGAGGAACTGGGCCTGCGGCAGATCGCCGGGCCGGTGGAGGCGGGCGCCGCGGTGCACATGGTGCACACCTCCGAGATGGAGGATCCCTATCCGTATCTGCTCGGCGGGGAGCTGCTGCTGAGCGCGGGCGTGCTGCTGAAGGACCCCGACAGATATGTGTCACGCATCGTGCAGGCGGGCGCGACGGCGCTGGGCTTCGGTCTTGCGCCGGTCTACGACACGGTGCCCGCGGCCCTGATCGAGGCGTGCGACCGGCATGGGCTGCCGCTGCTGGAGGTGCCGCCGCAGACCACGTTCACGGCGGTGGCGCGGGCGGTGTGGCGGCTGATGGCGGAGGCACGCCACCGGGAACTGCGCCGGGTGACCCAGGCCCAGCAGGGCCTCGCCGCGGCGGCGGCCCGCCCGGACCCGGTCCCGGCGGTCCTGCAGCAACTGGCGTCCCGCCTGGAGGGCCGGGCGGTCCTGCTGGGCCCGGACGCCGCGGAACTGTCCTCGGCGGGCCGCGCGCCCGTCCCGGAGGCGGCGGCGGCGCTGACGCGCCTGGCGCGCGTGGTGAACCCGCCGTCGGGCGGCACGGAAGGGCCCGCGCCCGCGTCCGCCAGTGACAGCATCCCGGGCGCGCATCTCGCCGCATACGCCCTCGGGGGCAGCCAGGGGTTCACCCTCGGGCTTGCCACCCCCGCGCGGGAGGCCGGGGATCACACCGTCGCCGGGGTCGCCGTCGTGCTGCTCTCGTTGCTGACCGCGCCCCACCAGGGCACCAACGGCAGCGGGCGCAGTGCCGCACTCGTACGGCTGCTGCTCGGCGCCGGGCCCGCCGAGGCCGCGCGGCTACTGGGGGCCGAGCGGTGGACCGTCGTGCACGCGCGTGGCGGCCGCGGCACCCGCCTGGACGCGTCCGCGCTCGGCGCCGCCCTCGGCAGCGCACTCGTCGACCCCGCCGACGACGGGACCGTACGCATCCTGCTCCCCGCCGACCACGAGGTCACCCCGCAGCCGGGCTGGATCCTCGGCGTCAGCGCCCCCGTGAGCCCGCAGGAACTTCCCGCCGCCGACACCCAGGCGGCCAGAGCGGTGCACCGCGCCGCGGCCACCCGTACCGACCTGGTCAGACACCGCGGGACCTCGCTGTCCGCGCTGCTCTCCCCGGAGGAGGCCGCTGCCCACGCCCGCCTGCGGCTCGCCCCTCTCGCGGACTCCCCCGCCCTGCTCGACACCCTGCGCAACTGGCTTTCACTGCACGGCAGCTGGGACCGCACCGCCGCCGCGATGGAGGTCCACCGCAACACCGTCCGCCAGCGCATCGCCCGCTGCGCGACGCTGCTGGAGGAGGACCTGGACGATCCGGACGTACGGATGGAGTTGTGGTTCGCGCTGCGCTCGCTGTGACGCGGATGACCACTCGCGCCCCTGGACAGCCCTTGCGACTGCCCGGTAACTTAGAGCTGAGCAAGCGCTTAGACAGCGCAGCGTACCCACATAGTCACGAGGAGGCGTCCGTGCGCCGTACCGTTTTCAACGAGGACCACGAGGCGTTCCGCGAGACCATACGCGCCTTCATCGAGGCCGAGGTCGTTCCCGTCTACGACGAGTGGTTCGCGGCCGGCCAGGCGCCCCGCGACTTCTACTACAAGCTCGGTGAGCTGGGCATCTTCGGCATCAACGTCCCCGAGGAATTCGGTGGCGCAGGGCTGGACACGCACAAGTTCGAGGCCGTGCTCTACGAGGAGACCTCGCGCGCGGGCGTCAACTTCGGCGGCTCCGGCGTACACGTGCTGCTCGCTCTCCCCTACATCAAGCTGCTCGCCACCGACGAGCAGAAGAAGAACTACCTGCCGAAGTTCGTCACCGGCGAGGAGATGTGGGCGCTGGCGATGACCGAGCCGGGCACCGGCTCCGACGTCGCGGGCATGAAGACCACCGCCAAGCTCTCCGAGGACGGCACGCACTACGTCCTCAACGGCGCCAAGACCTTCATCACCGGTGGTGTGCACGCCGACCGCGTGATCGTGTGCGCGCGTACCTCCGCCCCGCGCGAGGACGACCGCCGCTTCGGCATCTCGCTGTTCGCGGTGGACACCAAGTCGGAGGGCTACTCGGTCGGCCGCAAGCTGGACAAGCTCGGCCTGCGCACCTCCGACACCGCCGAACTGGCCTTCGTCGACGTCAAGGTCCCGGTCGAGGACCTGCTCGGCGAGGAGAACAAGGGCTTCTACTACCTCGGCCAGAACCTGCCGTCCGAGCGCTGGGGAATCGCGTTCGGCGCGTACGGGCAGGCCAAGGCCGCCGTCCGGTTCGCCCAGCAGTACGTGCAGGAGCGCACGGTCTTCGGCAAGCCGGTCGCGTCGTTCCAGAACACCAAGTTCGAGCTGGCCGCCTGCCAGGCCGAGGTGGACGCCGCCGAGGCCGTCGCCGACCGTGCCCTGGAGGCGCTGGACGCGGGCGAGCTGTCCGCCGCCGAGGCCGCGTCCGCGAAGCTGTTCTGCACCGAGGTCGCCCACCGCGTCATCGACAAGTGCCTCCAGCTGCACGGCGGTTACGGCTACATGAACGAGTACCCCATAGCCCGGCTGTACGCCGACAACCGTGTCAACCGCATCTACGGCGGCACCAGCGAGGTCATGAAGTCGATCATCGCGAAGTCCATGGGCCTGTAAGGCAGTTGCGTAAGCATTCAACTACCTTCACTCCATGAGCTCAGCACTTGACGCCCTGCTCGATCTGCTCGACCTCGAGCGGATCGAGCAGGACATCTTCCGGGGGCGGTCGCGCTCCGCCCTCGTACCGCGCGTCTTCGGTGGCCAGGTCGCCGCGCAGGCGCTGGTCGCCGCGGGCCGCACCGTCCCCGAGGACCGCACGGCCCACTCCCTGCACGCGTACTTCCTTCGCATGGGCGACCCCGGGGCGCCGATCGTCTACACGGTCGACCGCATCCGCGACGGCCGCTCGTTCACCACACGCCGGGTCGTCGCCGTCCAGCACGGCCAGCCGATCTTCCATCTCTCGGCGTCCTTCCAGACGTACGAGGAGGGCCTGGAGCACCAGACGGCGATGCCGTCCGCGCCGGCTCCGGAGACGCTGCCGACCGCGGCGGAGATGCTGCCCCGCCATCTGCCACCGGACGTCGCCAAGCGGCTGGTGGAGGCGCGGGCCGCGGTGGATCTGCGCTATGCCGACGTGCCCCCGTGGGGCAGCGTCGGACAGCCGCGGGAGCCGCGCTCGCAGGTGTGGTTCCGTACGAACGGCAAGCTTGCCGACGACCCCCTGCTGCACGTCTGCCTCGCCACATACGTCTCGGACATGACGCTGCTCGACTCGGTGCTGCTGGCGCACGGGCGCGGCGGCTGGGCCCTCGGCGACGTGGTGGGCGCGTCGCTGGACCACGCGATGTGGTTCCACCGGCCTTTCAGGGCGGACGAATGGCTGCTGTACGACCAGGAGTCGCCCTCGACGTCCGGCGGCCGGGGCCTGGGGCAGGCCCGGATCTACACGCAGGACGGGCGTCTTGCGATCACGGTCATCCAGGAGGGCCTGGTGCGCGTCCCCCGCTGACGGGTCGGCGCGTCCCCCGCCGATGGGTCAGGCGAGTCCCGCCTCGCCCAGCAGATAGGCGGTCAGGGGGTCGTAGTAGCGCGGGTCGGTGACATGGTCGTCGAGCGGCACGGTCACCTGGATGGTCCCTTCGGCCTCGCCGATGAACAGCGCCGGGTCGTTGCTGTCCGCGTACCCGACCGAGTCCAGGCCGCGCTGCCCCGCGCAGCCGGCCCAGCCGTGGTCGGCGACCACGAGGTCGGGCTGGGGTCTGCCGTCCCGCTCCAGGCCGTCCAGGATCGCGGCCATGGGCGCCGGGGAGTGCGTGTGCCACAGGGTCGCGCCGCGCTCCAGCATCGCGACGTCCGCGAACTGGAAGACCATGCCCTCGTCCGCCGTGAGCCCGCCCGGAATCCTTACGATCTCGCACCCGGCCGCCCGCAGCGCGTCAGCCGTCTGCCGGTGCACGTCCAGCAGCCCGCCCGGATGCCCGGTCGCGAACAGCACCCGCTCCTGAGCGGCGGCCGCCTTGCGCAGCCGCGCGGCGAGCCGTTCCAGCGCGTCGACGGTCAGCTCCGGGTCGATGGTGTCCTGCCCGCTCCGGTGCTCGGGGTCGTCGCTGACACCGCACCGCTCGGCCATCACTGCCAGTACGTCCTGCTCATCGGTCCAGCGGTCCCCGAGCTCCAGGCCGAGCCAGTAGTGGCGGTCGCCGTTGGCGAGCTTGCGGTAGTGGGAGAGGTTGTTGTCGCGGGGGGTGGCGACGTCTCCGGCGATACGTGAGCGGACGAGATGATCGACGAGGGCGGCACGGCTGGATATCGGCATGCAGCCCATTGTGCCGTCAGGTGCCCGCCCGGCACCCGGCGTCCCGAACCCTGGACGTGTCGCGCGCGGACCTGCGGCGCGCCACGGGTGGAACCCGCCGTCAGCCCGTGAGCGAGGCGAAGGCACCGTGCGCCAGACGGCGCAGCAGCATCTCCGTCGCCGCGCGGCCCGGCAGTCCGCTGCCGTACGAGCCCAGGTGGGGCGTCGAGTTGAGCAGGCCGAAGACCGCGTGGACCGCCGCGCGGGCTTCCGATTCCGCGACCTCCGGGTGCACCTCACGGACCGCCGTGACCCACAGTTCGACGTACTGCCGCTGAAGCTGACGCACCAGCTTGCGGTCGGTGTCCCGCAGGCGGTCCAGCTCCCGGTCGTGCAGGGTGATCAGTGGACGGTCGTCGAGCGCGAAGTCGATGTGACCGTCGATGAGGGAGGCCAGCAGCACCTCGGGGTCGGCCGCCGCCTCCTCGACCCGCAGCCGGCCGCCGCTCAGCAGGCGCTCGCTGATGCCCACGAGCAGTTCCGCGAGCATCGCGTCCTTGCCCGGGAAATGGCGGTACAGACCCGGGCCGCTGATACCGACCGCGGCTCCTATCTCGTCGACCCCCACGCCGTGGAAGCCGCGCTCGGCGAAGAGGCGCGCGGCCTCCTTGAGGATCTGCTCGCGTCGCGTCGGTGCCGCGGTCCTGGTGCTCATGAGAATTCATTCTAGACAGAGGTGTTAGCGGTCGTTAACCTAGATGAAACACGTTAACGCTCATTAACCGAGCAAGGGAGCTCGAGCGATGCAGCAGGCACCTGTGCTGGCGAGCGCGGCAGATCCCGCCTCCCCGGCCTGGCAGGCCAATGAGGCGGCGCACCAGGAGCTGGCCGACGCCCTGCGCGCCAGGCTCGCCGCGGCCCGCGAGGGCGGTGGCGAGAAGGCCCGCGCGCGCCACACCGCGCGCGGAAAGCTGCTGCCGCGCGACCGCGTGGACACCCTCCTCGACCCGGGCTCGCCCTTCCTGGAGCTGGCGCCCCTCGCGGCCGAGGGGATGTACGGGGGCCAGGCCCCGGCGGCAGGCGTCATCGCGGGCATCGGCCGGGTCAGCGGCCGCGAGGTCGTCGTCGTCGCCAATGACGCCACCGTCAAGGGCGGCACGTACTACCCGATGACGGTCAAGAAGCATCTGCGCGCCCAGGAGGTGGCGCTGGAGAACCGCCTGCCGTGCGTCTATCTCGTCGACTCCGGCGGAGCCTTCCTGCCCATGCAGGACGAGGTCTTCCCCGACCGCGAGCACTTCGGACGGATCTTCTACAACCAGGCCCGGATGTCCGGCGCCGGCATCCCCCAGATCGCCGCGGTCCTCGGCTCCTGCACGGCCGGCGGGGCGTACGTCCCGGCGATGAGCGACGAGGCCGTCATCGTGCGCAACCAGGGCACGATCTTCCTCGGCGGCCCGCCCCTCGTGAAGGCCGCGACCGGCGAGGTCGTCACGGCCGAGGAACTCGGCGGCGGCGAGGTCCACTCCCGCGTCTCCGGCGTCACCGACCATCTCGCCGAGGACGACGCCCACGCGCTGCGGATCGTACGGAACATCGTGGCGACGCTCCCCGGGCGCGGCCCGCTGCCCTGGTCGGTCGAGCCGGCCGAGGAGCCCAAGGTCGACCCCGCCGGGCTGTACGGCGCGGTGCCGGTGGACTCCCGCACCCCCTATGACGTACGCGAAGTGATCGCCCGGGTCGTCGACGCCTCCCGGTTCCAGGAGTTCAAGGCCGAGTTCGGACAGACCCTCATCACCGGCTTCGCCCGCATCCACGGCCACCCCGTCGGCATCGTCGCCAACAACGGCATTCTGTTCTCCGAATCCGCCCAGAAGGGCGCGCACTTCATCGAACTGTGCGACCAGCGCGGCATCCCCCTGCTCTTCCTGCAGAACATCTCGGGCTTCATGGTCGGCCGGGACTACGAGGCGGGCGGCATCGCCAAGCACGGAGCCAAGATGGTCACGGCGGTGGCCTGCACGCGCGTGCCGAAGCTGACGGTCGTCATCGGCGGTTCGTACGGCGCGGGGAACTACTCGATGTGCGGCCGGGCGTACTCCCCGCGCTTCCTGTGGATGTGGCCCAACGCCAAGATCTCGGTGATGGGCGGCGAGCAGGCCGCCTCGGTGCTGGCCACGGTGAAGCGCGACCAGCTGGAGGGCCGCGGCGATCAGTGGTCCGCGGAGGACGAAGAGGCCTTCAAGAGCCCGATCCGGGCCCAGTACGAGACCCAGGGCAATGCGTACTACGCGACGGCCCGGCTCTGGGACGACGGTGTGATCGATCCGATGGAGACCCGCCAGGTGCTTGGTCTCGCGCTCACGGCCTGCGCCAATGCCCCGTTGACCGACCCCGCCTTCGGCGTCTTCCGGATGTGAGACGGACCATGACGATGTTCAGCACAGTACTGGTCGCCAACCGGGGCGAGATCGCGGTGCGCGTCATCCGCACTCTGCGCGCGATGGGCGTCCGCTCGGTCGCCGTCTTCAGCGACGCGGACGCGGATGCCCGGCATGTACGGGAGGCGGACACCGCGGTCCGCATCGGCCCCGCACCCGCGGCCGAGAGCTATCTCTCGGTGGAACGCCTGCTGGAGGCGGCGGCCCGCACGGGCGCGGAAGCGGTCCACCCGGGCTACGGCTTCCTCGCGGAGAACGCGGGCTTCGCGCAGGCCTGCGCGGATGCGGGCCTGGTCTTCATCGGCCCGTCCGCCGAAGCCATCTCCCTGATGGGCGACAAGATCCGCGCGAAGGAGACGGTGCGGGCCGCGGGGGTGCCGGTGGTGCCCGGCTCCTCGGGATCGGGCCTGACCGACGATCAACTGGCCGATGCCGCACGGGAGATCGGCATGCCGGTGCTGCTGAAGCCCTCGGCGGGCGGCGGCGGCAAGGGCATGCGGCTCACCCGGGTCGAATCGGCGCTGCTCGAGGAGATCGCGGCCGCCCGCCGCGAGGCGCGCGCCTCGTTCGGCGACGACACGCTGCTCGTGGAGCGGTGGATCGACCGGCCCCGGCACATCGAGATCCAGGTCCTGGCGGACGGCCATGGCCATGTGGTCCATCTCGGCGAGCGCGAATGCTCCTTGCAGCGCCGCCACCAGAAGATCATCGAGGAGGCGCCGTCCGTTCTGCTCGACGAGAAGACCCGCGCCGCGATGGGCGAGGCGGCGGTCCAGGCCGCCCGCTCGTGCGGCTACCGGGGCGTGGGCACGGTCGAGTTCATCGTCCCGGGCAATGACCCGTCCGCGTACTACTTCATGGAGATGAACACCCGCCTCCAGGTCGAGCACCCGGTGACGGAGCTCATCACCGGCCTTGACCTGGTGGAGTGGCAGCTCCGGGTCGCGGCGGGCGAGCAACTGCCGTTCGCCCAGGAGGACATCACGCTCACGGGCCATGCGATCGAGGCCCGTATCTGCGCGGAGGACCCGGCGCGGGGCTTCCTGCCCTCCGGCGGCACGGTGCTCGCGCTGCACGAGCCGCAAGGTGACGGTGTGCGCACCGACTCGGGCCTCACCGAGGGCACGGAGGTCGGCAGCCTCTACGACCCGATGCTTTCGAAGGTCATCGCGTACGGCCCGGACCGCGCGACGGCGCTGCGCCGGCTGCGGGCGGCCCTCGCGGACACGGTGACGCTCGGCGTCCCGACGAACGCGGGCTTCCTGCGGCGGCTGCTCGCCCATCCGGCCGTGGTCGCGGGCGACTTGGACACGGGGCTGGTGGAGCGGGAGGGGCCGGGCCTGGTGCCGGAGGGGGTGCCCGACGAGGTGTACGCGACGGCGGCGCTGCTGGCGCAGGGGGAGTTCCCCCACCACCCTGCCGGGGGCTGGACGGACCCCTTCGGCGTGGCCAACGGCTGGCGCCTGGGCGGCGTCCCCGCCTGGACGGTCCACGACTTCCGGGTACCGGGCCACGACCCGGTGACGATTCGCGTGCGCGGCAAAGCGACGGCCGCGGAACTCCTGCCCGGCGCGCCCGGCGGGGCGGAGGCAGCGCCCGGCGGGGCGGAGGCGGCAGTCTCCGCTGCCCCCCTTCCGGGGGGCCATGGGGCAGCGCCCCGGTCCGCGGCCGGCGGCGAAGCCGCACCGGACCGGGGGGCCGCGGGCCTGTCCCCGGTTCAAGGAGGGAGCGGGGTGGGGGAAGAAGTCCCCGCCCGCACCCGGCTCGTCCACGCCGCCCAGGGCCACGTCACCGTCGAACTCGACGGCGTCACCCACACCTTCACCCACGCCCCCTCCCCGGAGGGGACCTGGCTCGGGCGGGACGGCGACACCTGGCACGTCCTGGACCACGACCCCGTCGAGGCGAGCCTCACCGGCGCCGCCCGGGCCGGTGCGGACACGCTCGCCGCGCCCATGCCCGGCACCGTCACCGTCGTCAAGGTCGCCGTCGGGGACGAGGTCGACGCGGGCCAGAGCCTGCTTGTCGTCGAGGCGATGAAGATGGAGCACGTCATCTCCGCCCCGCACGCCGGCACCGTCACCGAGCTCGATGTCGCACCCGGCACGACCGTGGCCATGGACCAGGTCCTGGCGGTTGTCACCCCGAGGGAGGAGGAGGCATGACCGACGGGCTGCCCATGGAGGTCCCCGCGGGGGATCTGCCGCCCCGCGTCCGTATCCACGAGGTCGGCGCCCGCGACGGGCTGCAGAACGAGCAGTCGGTGGTCCCCACCGAGGTCAAGGCGGAGTTCATCCACCGGCTCGCCGACGCCGGGCTGACCACGATCGAGGCCACCAGCTTTGTGCACCCCAAGTGGGTGCCCCAACTCGCGGACGCCGAGCAGCTGTTCCCCCTCCTCGGCGACATCGGCGGCGTCGCCCTGCCCGTCCTCGTGCCGAACGAACGCGGCCTGGAGCGGGCCACCGCCCTCGGTGCGCGCCGGATCGCCGTGTTCGGATCCGCGACCGAGACCTTCGCGCGGCGCAATCTCAACCGCAGCGTCGACGAGTCGCTCGCCATGTTCGAGCCGGTCGTCGCCAAGGCGCGCGACGACAAGATCCATGTCCGCGGCTATCTCTCGATGTGCTTCGGCGACCCGTGGGAGGGCCCGGTCCCGGTCCACCAGGTCGTGCGGGTGGCCAGAGCGCTCATGGATCTCGGCTGCGACGAGCTGAGCCTCGGCGACACCATCGGTGTGGCCACGCCCGGCCATGTGCTGGCCCTCCTGGCGCAGCTCAACGAGGAGGGCGTGCCCACCAGCGCCATCGGTGTGCACTTCCACGACACCTACGGCCAGGCCCTCGCCAACACCCTCGCCGCACTCCAGCACGGAGTGAGAACCGTGGACGCCTCCGCGGGCGGCCTCGGCGGCTGCCCGTACGCGAGGAGCGCGACCGGAAACCTCGCCACCGAAGACCTCGTGTGGATGCTCCACGGCCTCGGCATCGAGACCGGGGTCGACCTTGGCCGGCTCACCGCCACCAGCGTGTGGATGGCCGAACAGCTGGGTCGTCCCAGCCCCTCCCGCACCGTGCGTGCCCTCTCCCACAAGGAGTCGTAGCAATGTCGCTCGACCATCGCCTCACCCCTGAACACGAGGAACTGCGCCGCACCGTCGAGGCGTTCGCGCACGACGTCGTCGCGCCGAAGATCGGCGACTTCTACGAGCGCCATGAGTTCCCGTACGAGATCGTCCGCGAGATGGGCCGCATGGGCCTGTTCGGACTGCCCTTCCCCGAGGAGTACGGCGGCATGGGCGGCGACTATCTCGCCCTCGGCATCGCCCTGGAGGAGCTGGCCCGCGTCGACTCGTCCGTCGCGATCACCCTGGAGGCGGGTGTCTCGCTGGGCGCGATGCCCGTGTACCGCTTCGGCACCGAGGAGCAGAAGCAGGAGTGGCTGCCCCGGCTCTGCTCCGGCGAGCTGCTCGGCGCGTTCGGGCTGACCGAGCCCGGCGCCGGCTCGGACGCGGGCGGCACGCGGACGACGGCCGTCCGCGACGGCGACGAGTGGGTGATCAACGGCTCGAAGTGCTTCATCACCAACTCCGGCACGGACATCACCGGACTGGTCACGGTCACCGCGGTCACCGGTCGCACGCCCGAGGGCAAGCCGCTGATCTCCTCGATCATCGTCCCGTCCGGCACTCCCGGCTTCACGGTCGCGGCCCCGTACTCCAAGGTCGGGTGGAATGCCTCGGACACGCGGGAGCTGTCCTTCGACGACGTCCGGGTACCGCTGGCCAATCTGCTGGGCGAAGAGGGCCGTGGATACGCCCAGTTCCTGCGCATCCTCGACGAGGGCCGGATCGCCATCTCGGCGCTGGCGACCGGGCTCGCGCAGGGCTGTGTGGACGAGTCCGTGAAGTACGCCAAGGAGCGGCACGCGTTCGGACGGCCGATCGGTGACAACCAGGCCATCCAGTTCAAGATCGCCGACATGGAGATGCGGGCGCACATGGCCCGGGTCGGCTGGCGGGACGCGGCCTCGCGTCTGGTGCTGGGCGAGCCGTTCAAGAAGGAGGCGGCGCTCGCCAAGCTGTACTCCTCCACGGTCGCGGTGGACAACGCCCGGGAGGCCACCCAGATCCACGGCGGCTACGGCTTCATGAATGAGTACCCGGTGGCCAGGATGTGGCGCGACTCGAAGATTCTGGAGATCGGCGAGGGCACCAGCGAGGTGCAACGGATGCTGATCGCCAGGGAGTTGGGCCTGACCGGCTGAGGCCGTCAGGTAGGGGGACGGCCGGCTTCGGGTCGTCCCCGGTGCGGTCTTGGGCCCCCCGACCACCGGACGTGCCTGGTTTCCGGCTACCCACTGGACAGGAGATAAGGTTAGGCTAACCTAGCTTCGAACTGCCAGTGGCCGAACCGGCACGTACGAAAGCGGACATCATCATGCCCAACGCCCGCCCCTCCCATCTCACCCGTCGCGGCCTGCTCGCCGTCGGCAGCGCTCTTGGGCTCGGCGCCGCGCTGGCCGCCTGCGGCAGCGGGGACACAAAGGACGGCACGGGCAAGGCCGCCGACAAGTCCGGCCCCTGGTCCTTCAAGGACGACCGCGGCACGGATGTGAAGCTGAAGTCCACGCCGAAGAACATCGTCGCCTTCACCGGCACCGCCGCCGCGCTCCACGACTACGGCGTCGAGGTCAAGGGCGTGTTCGGCCCGACCAAGACCAAGGACGACAAGCCCGACGTCCAGGCCGGCGACCTCGACATCACCAAGGTCGAGATCCTCGGCAACGTCTACGGCAAATTCAACATCGAGCAGTACGCGGCGCTCAACCCCGAGCTGCTCATCACCAACATGTGGGCCAAGAACGACCCGTGGTACGTCCCGCCGCAGTCCAAGGACAAGATCATGAAGCTGGCCCCCAGCGTTCTGCTGTGGGCGGCCGAGACCACCATGGCCAAGGCCCTGCAGCGCCACGCCGAGCTCGCCGAGTCGCTCGGCGGTGACGTCAGGGGCAAGAAGGCGACCGATGCCAAGGCCCGTTTCGAGAAGGCCGCGGCCCGGCTGCGCGCCGCCGCCAAGGCCCGGCCGGACATCAAGGTCCTGATCGGATCCGGCAGCCAGGACCTGCTCTATGTCTCCGTGCCGAAGATGTCCGCCGACACCCTGTACTTCCAGGAGCTGGGCGTGAAGTTCGTCGAGCCCAAGCCGAACGCACAGGGCTTCTTCGAGGAGCTCAGCTGGGAGAACGCCGGCAAGTACGGCGCCGATCTCATCATCCTGGACAACCGCACCGGAACCCTGCAGGCCGAGTCGCTGAAGAGCAAGCCGACCTGGGCCGGGCTGCCCGCCGTCAAGGCCGGTCAGGTCATCCCGCGCGTCACCGAGCCGATCTACTCCTACGACAAGTGCGCGCCGATCCTCGAGGACCTGGCCAAGGCCGTCGAGACCGCGAAGAAGGTCGCCTGACCATGACGACAACGGCCGAGCTCGCCCCGTTCCGCTTCTTCGACCTGCGGGTTGTACGGACCAGGCGGCTCGGCCCGTCCATGGTCCGCATCACGTTCGCGGGAGAGGACCTCAAGGACTTCGCCGCCGGAGGCCGCGACCAGTCCCTCTCGCTGTTTCTGCCGCACCCGGGCCAGCAGGCCCCGGTCGTGCCCGTGGACGCGGGCGACGGCAGTGCGATATTCGCGGCCTGGCGCGCGCTGCCCGACGACGTACGGGCCGTGATGCGCTCGTACACGGTGCGGGAGCAGCGCCGGGACCCCGATGAGGTCGACATCGACTTCGCCCTCCACACGGTGACATCCGCCGCTGACGCGGAGGGCGTCGGGCCCGCCTGCCGCTGGGCCCAACAGGCCGCGCCCGGGCACCGCGTGATGGTGCTCGGCCCCGCGATCGCCGAGAACACCGCCGTACGCTTCCGGCCGCCAAAGGACACCGACTGGGTGCTGATCTGGGCCGACGAGACGGCCCTGCCGGCCGCCGCGGCGATCCTGGAGTGGCTGCCCGCCGGGACGAAGGCCCGGGTCTGGCTGGAGGTGCCGCACTCCGAGGACCGCCAGGATCTGAAGACGGCGGCGGACGCCCGCATCACCTGGCTGGTACGGGAGGAGGGCGCGCCCTCCGCCCTGGAGGCGGTCAGCGGGGCCGAGTTGCCCGAGGGCACTCCGTACGCCTGGATCGCGGGCGAGTCGGGCAGCGTGAAGGCGCTGCGCCGTCATCTGGTGCGTGAGCGTGAACTCGACCGCCGCCGCGTGACGTTCGTCGGCTACTGGCGGCGCGGTGTGAGCGAGGACGGCCTGCGCGAGGAAGCCACGGCACAAGAGTCCTCCGACATGTGAACCACGGCGAGCAAGCCGTGCCCCGAGGGGGGCAGGCCCACTGGTGAAGTAACTTAGGTTAGGCTAACCTAAGTTCACATTCAGCCTTCGCCCCCCTCGCTTGTCCGGAGGACATTTGCCATGCGCTCGCACCTGCTCAATGACGTAACGGCGGAGAGTTACCGGCGCTCCGTGACCGAAGGAGTCGAGCGGGTGGCGAACCGACTCGCCACAACCCGGCGGCCGTTCACCGGCGTGAGTGCCGACGATCTCGCTCCGGTGATCTCCGCGGTCGACCTCGACCAGCCGCTCGGCGACGCCTCCGCCGCGCTCGACGAGCTGGAGCGGGTCTATCTGCAGGACGCCGTCTACTTCCACCACCCCCGCTACCTCGGCCACCTCAACTGCCCGGTCGTCATCCCGGCCGTCCTCGGCGAGGCCGTGCTCTCCGCGGTCAACTCCTCGCTGGACACCTGGGACCAGAGCGCCGGCGGCACCCTCATCGAGCGCCGCCTCATCGACTGGACCGCGCAGCGCATCGGCCTCGGTGCCGCCGCCGACGGGGTCTTCACCAGCGGCGGAACCCAGTCCAACCTCCAGGCGCTGCTGCTCGCCCGCGAGGAGGCCAAGACGGCGGACCTCGCGAGACTGCGCATCTTCACCTCCGAGTGCAGCCATTTCAGCGTGCAGAAGTCGGCCACGCTCCTGGGCCTCGGCCGTGAGGCCGTCGTGTCGATCCCGGTCGACCGCAACAAGCGGATGCAGACCGTCGCACTCGCCGCCGAGCTGGCCCGCTGCTCGCGCGAGGGCCTGGTCCCGATGGCAGTTGTGGCGACCGCCGGTACCACCGACTTCGGCTCCATCGACCCGCTGCCCGAGATCGCCGAGCTGGCGCAGGAGTACGGGGCCTGGATGCATGTGGACGCCGCGTACGGCTGCGGGCTGCTGGTCTCCCCCAGCCGCCGCCATCTCCTGGACGGCATCGAGCACGCCGACTCGGTCACCGTCGACTACCACAAGTCCTTCTTCCAGCCGGTGAGTTCGTCCGCCGTGCTGGTGCGGGACGCGGCCACGCTCGGCCATGCCACGTACCACGCGGACTACCTCAACCCGCGGCGCACCGCCGAGGAGGGCATCCCCAACCAGGTCGACAAGTCCCTGCAGACCACGCGCCGCTTCGACGCGCTGAAGCTGTGGATGACGCTGCGCGTGATGGGCGCGGACGGCGTCGGGCAGCTCTTCGACGAGGTCTGCGAGCTGGCCGGGGCGGGCTGGGAGCTGCTGGCCGCCGACCCGCGCTACGAGGTGGTCGTCCAACCGCAGCTGTCGACGCTGGTCTACCGCTACATCCCCGAGGCCGTCACCAGCCCCACGCTGATCGACCGGGCCAATCTGTACGCCCGCAAGGCGCTGTTCGCGTCCGGTGAGGCGGTGGTGGCCGGGACGAAGGTCGGCGGCCGCCAGTACCTGAAGTTCACCTTGCTCAACCCCGAGACGACGACCCAAGACATCGCCGCCGTACTCGATCTGATCGCCGGCCATGCCGAGCAGTACCTGGGAGAGAACCTTGTCCACGCCTCTTGAGTCCCATGAGTCTCTTGAGCCCCTCGATTTCATCGGCATCGGGCTCGGGCCCTTCAACCTCGGCCTCGCCTGCCTGACCGAGCCGATCGGCGAACTGGACGGCCTCTTCCTGGAGTCCAAGCCGGACTTCGAATGGCACTCGGGCATGTTCCTGGAAGGCGCCCACCTCCAGACTCCGTTCATGTCGGACCTGGTCACCCTCGCCGACCCCACGTCCCCGTACTCCTTCCTCAACTATCTGAAGGAATCGGGACGGCTGTACTCCTTCTACATCCGCGAGAACTTCTATCCGCTGCGGACCGAGTACAACGACTACTGCCGCTGGGCCGCCGCCAAGCTGAGCTCCGTGCGCTTCAGCACGACGGTCGAACGGGTCGAGTACGAGAACGAGCTGTACGTCGTCCACACCACGGCCGGCGAGCGGTTCCGCGCCCGCCGCCTCGTCCTGGGCACCGGCACCCCGCCGTACATACCCGAGTCCTGCCAGGGACTCGACGGCGACTTCCTGCACAACTCGCGCTACCTCGACCACAAGGAGGCGCTGCAGCAGAAGGAGTCGATCACCCTCGTCGGCAGCGGGCAGAGCGCCGCGGAGATCTACTACGACCTGCTCTCCGAGATCGACGTGCACGGCTACCGGCTCAACTGGGTCACCCGCTCCCCGCGGTTCTTCCCGCTGGAGTACACCAAGCTGACGCTGGAGATGACGTCTCCGGAGTACATCGACTACTTCCACGCGCTGCCCCAGGCCACCCGCTACCGCCTGGAGTCGCAGCAGAAGGGCCTGTTCAAGGGCATCGACGGGGAGCTGATCGACTCGATCTTCGATCTGCTCTACCAGAAGAACCTCAAGGGTCCGGTGCCCACCAGACTGCTCACCAACTCCGCTCTGCACAGTGCGAGTTACGGCGAGGACGGGATGTACACCCTGGGACTGCGCCAGGAGGAGCAGGGCAAGGACTTCGAGCTGCGAACCTCCGGCCTGATCCTGGCCACCGGCTACCGATACGTCACCCCGCAGTTCCTTCAGCCGGTGCGCGACCGGATCCGCTGGGACGGCCAGGGGCGCTTCGACGTCGCCCGCAACTACGCGATCGACACGGCCGGACGCGAGATCTTCCTGCAGAACGCGGGCGTGCACACGCACTCCATCACCTCGCCCGATCTGGGCATGGGTGCGTACCGCAACGCCTACATCATCGGCGAGCTGCTGGGGTCCGAGTACTACCCCGTCGAAAAGTCCATCGCGTTCCAGGAGTTCTCGGTATGACCTTCACCGTCCGCCCCCTCGACCCTTCCCCCGACTTCGTCGGTGAGACCTCTGTTTCCGACTGCGAGCTGGTCCACGGGTGGGTCACCCACCCCAAGGCCGCCTTCTGGCTGATGCAGGACGCGAAACTTGAGGACGTCGAGCGCGAGTACATGGCGATCACCGCCCATGAGCACCACGACGCATTCATCGGGCTGAAGGACGGTGTGCCCGTCTTCCTGATGGAGCGCTACAACCCGGCGGAGGTGGAGCTGAAGGGCCTGTACGACGCCCGGCCCGGCGATGTCGGGATGCACTTCCTGGTCGCGCCGACCGACACCCCCGTGCACGGCTTCACCCGCGCCGTGATCACCGCGGTGATGGAGACGCTGTTCGCCGACCCGGCCACCGAGCGTGTCGTCGTCGAACCGGACGTGCGCAACAAAGCCGTGCACGCGCTCAACGAGGCCGTCGGCTTCGTACCCGCACGAGAGATCAAAAAGCCGGAGAAGGACGCCCTGCTGAGCTTCTGCACCCGCACCCAGTTCGAGACAGCTCGAGGAGTGACGGCATGAACCTGTCCCAGGCCGTATCGCACCTGACCCCCGAGCTGTGGGAGAAGGCCAACCGGCAGCTCATACGCAAGGCGCTGGCGGAGTTCTCGCACGAGCGGCTGCTGACCCCGGAGTCTCTTGGCGAGGACCGCTACCGGGTCCTCAGCGACGACTCCGCCACCGAATACCGTTTCACCGCCCGCCGGTTCGCGCTCGACCACTGGCAGGTACTCGCCGACTCCATCACCCGGCACCGGGACGGCGCGTACCAGCCCCTGGACGCGCTGGAGTTCTTCATCGAGCTGCGCACCTCGCTCGGCCTGAGCGATGCGGTACTGCCGGTCTATCTGGAGGAGATCTCCTCCACGCTCTCCGGCACCGCGTACAAACTGGCCAAGAAGCCGGTGACCTCCGCCGAGCTGGCCAGGTCCGGGTTCCAGGCCATCGAGACCGGCATGACCGAGGGCCATCCCTGCTTCGTCGCCAACAACGGCAGGCTCGGCTTCGGGGTGCACGAATACCTCTCGTACGCTCCCGAGACGGCCGCCGAGGTGCGCCTGGTCTGGCTCGCCGCCCACCGCGACCGGGCCACCTTCACCTCGGGCGCCGGACTGGACTACGAGTCGTTGGTGCGCGCCGAACTCGGCGAGGCGGCCCTGGCCCGCTTCGGCGGGCAGCTGAACGCGCTGGGCCTCGACCTCGCCGACTACTTCCTGCTGCCCGTCCACCCCTGGCAGTGGTGGAACAAGATCTCCGTCACCTTCGCCGCCGAGGTCGCCCAGCAGCGCCTGGTCTGCCTCGGCACGGGCGACGACGAGTATCTGGCGCAGCAGTCGATCCGCACCTTCTTCAATGCGAGCGCCCCGGCGAAGCACTACGTAAAGACCGCGTTGTCCGTTCTCAACATGGGCTTCATGCGGGGCCTTTCCGCCGCGTACATGGAGGCGACCCCGGCGATCAACGACTGGCTCGCGGGCCTGATCGAGCGCGACGACGTCTTCAGGGCGGCCCGCTTCTCGATCATCAAGGAGCGGGCGGCGATCGGCTACCACCACCGCCAGTACGAGCGGGCGACCGACCGCTACTCCCCGTACCGCAAAATGCTCGCCGCGCTCTGGCGGGAGAGCCCGGTGCCCCAGCTGCTGGAGGGCGAGCGGCTGGCGACCATGGCGTCGCTGCTGCATGTGGACCACGAGGGCGCGTCGTTCGCGGGCGCGCTGATCGACGAGTCGGGCGTGGGCCCTGTCGACTGGCTGCGCGGCTATCTGGACGCGTACCTCACGCCCGTACTGCACAGCTTCTACGCGTACGACCTGGTCTTCATGCCGCACGGCGAGAACGTCATCCTCGTCATCGGCGAGGACGGCACGGTCCAGCGGGCGATCTTCAAGGACATCGCCGAGGAGATAGTGGTGATGGACCCGGACGCGGTGCTGCCTCCTGCGGTCGAACGGATCCGCGCGGACGTGCCCGAGGACATGAGGCTGCTGTCGATCCTCACGGATGTCTTCGACTGTTTCTTCCGCTTCCTGGGGGCGGTGCTGGTGACGGAGGAGCGGCTGGACGAGGAGACGTTCTGGCGGACGGTGGCGGAGAGCGTCCGCGGGTACCAGGAGTCGGTGCCGCATCTCGCGGACAGGTTCAGTGAGTACGACATGTTCGCGGGCGAGTTCGCGCTCTCCTGCCTGAACCGGCTCCAGCTGCGGAACAACGAGCAGATGGTGGACCTCGCGGATCCGTCGGGCGCGCTGCAACTGGTCGGCGCGCTGGAGAACCCGATCGCGCGGTTCGCGCACTGAGCGGGGGCGGGCGCGCCGGTGACTACGGTCCCTCGCCGGCGCGCCCGCTCCTTGTGAAGCCGGGCCGGGCGCCCTGCCCGCGCATCATCCGGAGCTGGATCCGAGTCCGCCGCCGAGCTCGCGGCTCAGACTGCGTGTCTCGTCCTCGATCCGGCGAATGAGGCTGACCGCGCCGTCACCGTCGCCGAGGCCGTTGTCCGACAGATGGGCCGCCAGGGCATTGAGGTAGTTGGTGGCGGCCAGCACATGGCTCACGGCGTCCGTCGCCATTCCCATGCGCAGCTGTTCGATCAGCCGTCCCGCGTCGTCCGACACCCGTTCCACCTGGACCGAGATCTCGTAGGCGGTGTCGGCAGGAAGGCTGGAACGAACCAGCTGCCGTTTGATGCGCTCGCAGGAGTACACCAGCGACTCGACCAGAGAGAAGTCCCGCCCCTGCACGGCGGCGTTGGCCGATCCGATCTGCGAGCCCCTGACCACGACGACGCTGGAACGCTGGTCGCCGGTGATGAAGCTCGTCTGGCGCATGACATAGGGGTGCAGCTCGGTGGAGCTGAGCGCGTTGAGCGCCGGACGGAAGCACGGATGGATGTGAAACTCGCTCTCGTGCGGCTGGACCGGGACCTGGGCCCCTCCCGTGTACACCACCTCGCTGCCCCGGCGTACCCCGAGGAAGTTCACGCCGAAGAGCACATCGATGATCCCGTCCACGGTGAGCGTGTCGGCGTACTCGGTGTACCGTCCGCGCAGCGCATCGCCGTACGTCTCGATCCGGCTCTCCAGCGCGGCCCTCATCACCACGTATCCCGTGTTCTGGAAGATTGCGAGAACCCTGCTCAGGAACGGAAAGTTCACCAGGTACTCGCGGGCGAGATCCTGCAGCTTCCACTCCGAGAACTGCCGGGTCGCCCCCGTGACATCGTCCTCGGTGATCGTCGCATGGCCGCGCTCCGCCGCCCGGTCCCGGCACAGATTCAGGAACTGAATGGCGTCCCTCGGCCGGGCGAGCGAGCGCGAAAAGAGATACTCCGCCGTCGGCCGGCCCTCCACCCGCCGGGGGAACAACTGCTCCCACAGCTCCACCGGGGTCAGCCGGCGCCCCAGCGAGACCGAGGCACGGGTGAGCGCCAGCTCCTTGAGCCCATCGGCGGTCCATTCGATGCGGACCTCGTCGCCGCGGTACTTGTCGCCCTCGCTGAACTCCAGCGCGTCGTAGATGTCCGCGCGCAGGAACAGCACACAGCGCATCGCCTTGCCGTACTCCCCCGCCACATGCTTTCCCGCCAGCAGCAGCCCGGTGACCATGGCCATGCTCTCCGGGTCGTTGGACCACACCTGCTCCAGCTGATCGACCAGCACCAGCAGCGGCCCATGGGTCTCGGCGCAGTCGAGCTCGCCCAGTGCGCGGGCGACGCCGCCCTCCAGGATGTCGAGCTGCCCGGCCGCCCTGGCTCCCTCCGAGGTTCCGCTCATGTCCAGCGACGCCTTGACCCCGAACGCCTCGAGCGACAGCGAGGTCTGCAGTCCGCGGGTGCCGCTCGCCAGCCGGTCGTACAGCCGCGCCTCCCCGGCTTCGCCGTTGGCCTTCAGAAACTTCTCCAGGGCACGTACGGAGGCCGGAAGCCGCCGCCCGTGCTGCTCCCTGGCATGCGCGATGACATGGCGGGCCGCATGGACAGCGATGACATAGCGCCAGATCAGCGACTTGGCGGTACGCCCGGTGAGCCCCTGCAGCTCGAACCGGCGGATCTCGTCACCCGCCGCGTCGTCCGGGGTGAGCAGGACCGTACCGCCGTGGCGCTCTCCGCCCATCGTCAGCCGCATGCAGATCGCGCTCTTGCCGACGCCTTTGCGCCCAATGACAAGGATCTTCCGCCCGGAGAGCACGGACTCGTACGCCGTGGTCGGCAGAAAGCCCTCGCGCAGCAGTCCGTCGGCCATGTCGTGCTCGGCGTCGTCGCGGCCGAAGTACAGCTTCTCGATGGTGTTGTTCGATCGGGCCATGCGTCTCAACTGCCCCCCGGCGACGGTGTGTCCGACGCTCCAACGGTAGTGGGCCGGAGGGCATTTGTAAGCCGTACGGATACGTTCGAGGACACTGAGTGATCGCTCGTTCGGCTCCCACCGAGGTCGAGTCGTGGCCGGAGCGGGACCGATTGGTGCTGTGGGACATTGACCGGCACCGGATTCTCGCTCCTGACCATGAATCACCCTCCGTCTTCGTACAGTTGACTTGCCGTCACTGACAAAGGGGGATTCGTGAGTTCAGCTGCCAATGCGTCCGAAGTAACGGCCTTGTCCTTCTGGGTTTCGTACGACGATCAAGATGGTCAACTCGACGACGGCGGCGACACCATGGGCCTGTTCGGCGGTGGGGACGGTGAGGTGCGACTGAGGAGCGTACCTCTGGGGGCCTTGCGCAAGAACCTCGCCGAGGCCGTTGACGCGTTGCAGCAGGTGTTCACCGAGGCCGCCGCCCGAGGCGGACCGCTGCCGTTGCGGGAGGCACACCTGTCCTTCCAGGTGACGGCGAGCGGGGGTGTGCAGTTCGTCGGTTCTGCGCAGATGCAGCGCAGCCACGGCATCACACTGGTCTTCAAGCAGTGACCGGCGTGTGATGGTACGTCACAGAGCCCTCCTCATCGGGGCCAGCGCCTACGAGATGCCCGGTGTCCCGCCCCTCCCCTTCATTCCGGCCGACCTCGCCCGGCTCGGATCGGCGCTCGAGGACCGTGGTTTCGACGACGTGCAGGTCCTGGCCGGGCGCGAAGGCGGCAAGCAGGTTTCGGCGAACTACGTGAACGCCCGGGTGGTCGGCTTCCTCAGGCGCGCCCGCCCGGGCGACACCTTGCTCATCCTGCTGAGCGGGCACGGCGTGCATGCCAAGGGTCGCGACTACCTCGTACCTGAGGACATCGACGAGGACACGCATCCCTTCGAGTCGGGGTGCGTGGCGATCGACTGGCGTGAGCACATCGACGAGACGCCTGCCGAGCACGTCGTCTTCCTGATCGACGCCTGCCGGGAGGGCATCGAGCAGGACTCGATGGGCGTCGCGAGTGTCAAGCAGTGGAGCCGGCAGAAGATCAGCGCCGCGCTGCGTCGCAAGGTGGCGTACGTGTACGCCTGCTCGCCGGGACAATACGCGCTGTTCGTGCGCCCGCACGACTCCCCCGTCAACCCTGTCACCGGGGTCCGGCTCGGCGATTCGTTCAGCATCTTCTCCCGGTCGGTGTCCGACGTCATCGCCGCGCATCCCGGTGCCGCCACACTCCCCCTCGGTCGGTTCCAGGACGCCGTCCAGGACCGGATGACCGAGTTGCACCGCGGGTACCGCAAGAGCGGGCAGCCGCAGTCCCTGCGGGTCATAACCGACATCCCGGCCGACGGTTTTCTCTTCCTGCCGTCGCCGAGCGGGCGGTCGGGGCGTGTCCGTGAGCCCTCCGCCGTGATCCGTGAGCCCTCCACAGCGGGAAGGGACGCCGATACGACGGCGTATGAGAGCGCCGGGATGGGTGTCGAGGCCGGCACTCCCCGACCGGCGTATCCGCAGCACGGCGTTCGGCTGGGCCGACGAGTGTTCTTCGCGCTGACCCTGCTCGGCCTGCTCGGCGTCGCGGCCTGGGCCGCGGCCACCTACAACGGCGATGGCAAGGGAGGCGACGCGAAGTCGAACGAGCCCGGATCGGAGACCTCGCTCACGCCCAGCTCCTCCGGGGCGCGGCCTTCCAGCACGAACAGCAGGAACGACAAGGACAGTTCAGGATCAGGAAAGACCAGCGCGTCCAGCATGTCCGCGCTGCCCGACTGCACTCCAAGCGCTGCGGAGTTGACCGTGCGCAGCCTTCACAACGCATACGGACCCGATGACATCCCCACCCTGCTGCTGACCGCGAAGAACATCACCGGCAGCGACTGCAAGGTCGATCTCGGGCCCAAGAAGACGGTACTGACCCTCACGCCGGTCAACAGCGCCGACGTCTATTGGTCCTCGGCCGACTGCCCCACAGGCTCTGGCAGTCGGCTCTTCCTGGCGCCCGCCCACGGCGACACCACGTACACCGTGAAGTGGGACCGCAAGCCAAGTGCTCCGCAGTGTGGAACGTCTCCGGAAGGGTACGCAGGCTTCGGCACCTTTCTGGCGGAGGCGACAGCACCGGGCTTTGGCAAGGCGCAGACATCATTCGTGCTGTCCAAGTACTGAACACACCCCCCGTGGAGAGGCTTTGGAGAGGGGTGCGTCTCTTCTGTAGGGATCTTTGACGTGCGCGGTTGCTGACCGCACGACACCACCCCTTGGTGTGCGTGACCTCCGACAGCGACGGCCGTTGATCGGATCATGATGAACCCAGTCGGATAGACCGGACGGTGAGGCGCGACGAGAAGACGGCTCACCAGCGTCGCCGGCGCTGTGAGGGCAGTCTGGGCCCCCGACCTGTTTTCGCAGGTCAGGGGCTGACCGTTCAGGGTGAGTAACGGGACTCGAACCCGCGATATCCGCGAGGTCAGCCCGAAGGCCACGGCACCTGCGGGCTGCGGTAGAAGTCGATGCCCAGCGCCGACATCCGCGGACCCTGCGCCGCCAACCGCACTCGATAACCCTCCCAGCCATGCGCCGAGGCAGGCGACCAGCCCAGCTCCGCCACCCCCACCACCCGCGGGAACGCCATGAACTCGATGTGGTCGCTCGTCGAGATCGTCTCCGACCACAGCGGCGCCTCGACTCCTGCCACCGCGGACGCCGGCGCGCCCGGCAGATACGTCCCCGGGTCCCAGTCGTAGGACCGCCGCACCTCCACGAATCCGGCCCAGTCCAGGCCCAGCGGGGTGTCCTTGTTGTACTTCATGTCGAGGTAGATCCGGTCCGCGGGCGAAAGGATCAGTCCGGTGCCGTTCCGCGCGGCCCTGGCGACCTGTGCCTTCTCCGCGTCGCTGGTGTCGTCCAGACCCCAGTACTGGGCGAGCGCGCCCTTCGTTGGGGTCGCGCCGGTCAGCTGGTGCCAGCCGACCACCGTCTTCCCGTACTTGGCGACGATCGGCTGCACCCTGTCCATGAACGCCACATAGTCCGCGTGGCCGGTGGAGTGCGCCTCGTCGCCGCCGATGTGGAGGTATCTGCCGGGGGTGAGCGCGGCGAGCTCCCGTACGACGTCGTCCACGAAGTCGTACGTCACGGCCTTCGGCACACACAGCGAGCTGAAGCCGACGTCCGTGCCGGTGTAGAGGGGCGGCGCGACGCCGGTGCAGTTCAGCTGGGCGTACGAGGCGAGCGCGGCGTTGGTGTGCCCCGGCATGTCGATCTCGGGGACGACCTCCAGATAGCGGGATGCGGCGTGGCGCAGGATCTCCTTGTACTGGGCCTTGGTGTAGTACCCGCCGCGTCCGCCGCCGACCTGGGTGGAGCCGCCGTATGTGGCCAGGCGCGGCCAGGAGTCGACGGCGATGCGCCAGCCCTGGTCGTCGGAGAGATGCAGATGCAGCTTGTTGATCTTGTAGAGCGCGAGTTGGTCGATATAGCGCTTGACCTGGTCGACGGCGAAGAAGTGCCGGGAGACGTCGAGCATCGCGCCGCGGTAGGCGTACCGCGGGGTGTCGGTGATGGTGCCGCCGGCGACCTGCCAGGGGCCGAGCTGCCGGGTGTCCTTCTCGACCGCGGCGGGCAGCAGCTGGCGCAGTGTCTGCACGGCGTGGAAGAGCCCTGCGGGCCCCCGGGCGGTGAGGGTGAGCGAGCCGGGGGACGACTCCAGCCGGTAGCCCTCGTCGCCGAGGGCGCGCTCGTGGGAGTTCAGCCGCAGCCGGATGCCGCCGGGTCCGCGGTCGTGGGTGACGGGCAGACGGTAGCCGGTGGAGGGCCGCAGCAGCCGGCCCAGATAGCTGCCGATCCGCCGCGCTTCACGGGAGTGGCGCTCGACCTCAATCCGGGTCAGGGGAGTGAGGGTGTACGGGGCTCCGCCGGGGCGGACGGAAGCGGGCGCGGGGACGATCCGGCCGAGCTGCCGCGGGGCGGCGGACTGGGTGGGTGCGGTTCCGGCGCCGATTCCGGCGATACCCGCGGCGACGAGCAGCAGCGAGCCGAACAGGCGGGGTAACGCTCCGGGCTGTCTCACAGGCTGGGTCCCTTCGACGGGCGTCGCAACTGTGGCAGTCATCATGCGTACCGCGCGCCCCAGTTGAGGTCAAGGTGTAGACCAACTCCTCAATCCGCAGGTGAAAGAATCCCCGCATGGCGGAAATCATCCAGAAGGACGGCACCTGGACCTTCGACGGCGACACAGTGCGCATCGTGCCCGGCAACGACAAGAGCGTGAGCCTGCTGCGCAAGACCCTCGGTGAAGTCGCCGTACCACTGGGCGCGTTGGCCGGGATCTCCTTCGAGCCGGGCAAGAAGTCCGGACGGCTGCGGCTGCGCCTGCGCAACGGCGCCGACCCGCTCCTCCAGATCACCGGCGGCAAGCTGGAGGACGGCTCCGACCCCTACCGGCTGACCGTCGAGAACGACCGCACCGGGGTCGCCGAGTATGTCGTCGACGAGGTCCGCAACGCCCTGCTCCTCGAGCAGGTGGGGACAGGACCCGTCGACAGCTATCTCCTGCCGGGCCCGGCCCTGCCGATCACCGTCGGCGCGGGCGACGGCACCGCCACCTTCGACGGGGAGCGGATCCGCCTGGAGTGGAACTGGAAGACCGAGGAGTCCAAATCCTCCGGCGGCGCCCGCACCCTCGCCCTGGAGGATGTGGATTCCGTCGAGTGGCTGCCCTCGGCCGGTCTGGAGAACGGTTACCTCCGCTTCGCCGTCTCCAAGGCCCCGACCAAGGCCCCGCCCAAGTACGACCCGCACGCCGTCGAGCTCTGGGGCTTCCGCAAGGACCCCCTGATGGCACTGGTCGGGGCTGCCGTGGTGGCCCGCATGCCGCACCCGTACGCCCCGGCCCGGACCGCTCCCGCCGAGGCCGGGCCCGCCGGAACCGCCCCCGCGCCGCGCGGCGACGATCATGACGTGCTGCTGCGCCGACTGCGTGAGCTCGGCGAGCTGCATCAGGCCGGGATACTGACGGACGAGGAGTTCACCACCGCCAAGCAGGCCGTTCTCAAGCGCCTGTAGGGCTCTCGTGACCGACTACTGCCCGCAATCGGGCAGGATTCTTGCAATCACGGGCGGCGACCCCTCAATATCTACGGGTGCTCGAATATCGCCAGTCGGGGCGCTCGTCCCACGACGATCTCATCGACCACCTGGTGCGCAGCACCGCGCTCCCGCGCGGTGAGGCGGCCCGGGTGGTACTCGACGTGCTGGCGTACTTCGACGAGAAGACCGAGGAATTCGTCCGCCGCCGCCACCGTGAGCTGCAGTCCGGTGGTCTGGCGAACGCGGAGATCTTCGAGCGGATCGCGGCCGAGCTGCCGCACCGCGCCGTGGCGCCGCCGGAGCTCTCGCTCCGCCAGCTGCGCCGCATCGTCTACGGCTGACCGGCCGGGCACACAGCTGATCCACAGAGGGGTAGAACTTTATGTGCGGAATTGTCGGATACATCGGCAAGCGTGATGTGGCACCGCTGCTGCTGGAAGGCCTGCAGCGGCTGGAGTACCGGGGTTACGACTCCGCGGGCATCGTGATCACGAGTCCCAAGGCCGCCGGCCTGAAGATGGTCAAGGCCAAGGGCCGGGTCCGTGACCTGGAGGCCCGGGTTCCCAAGCGCTTCGCCGGCACCACCGGCATCGCACACACGCGCTGGGCCACGCACGGCGCGCCCAGCGACGCGAACGCCCACCCGCACCTGGACGCCGACAACAAGGTCGCGGTCGTCCACAACGGCATCATCGACAACGCCTCCGAGCTGCGCGCCAAGCTCGTCGCCGACGGCGTCGTCTTCCTCTCCGAGACGGACACCGAGGTGCTCGTCCACCTCATCGCCCGCTCCCAGGCCGACACCCTGGAGGAGAAGGTCCGCCAGGCGCTGAAGCTGGTCGAGGGCACGTACGGCGTCGCCGTCATGCACGCCGACTTCAGCGACCGCATCGTCGTCGCCCGCAACGGCTCCCCGGTCGTCCTCGGCATCGGCGAGAAGGAGATGTTCGTCGCCTCCGACGTCGCCGCACTGGTCACCCACACGCGCCAGATCGTCACCCTCGACGACGGCGAGATGGCCACCCTCAAGGCCGACGACTTCCGTACGTACACCACCGAGGGCTCGCGTACGACCGCCACTCCGACCACCGTCGAGTGGGAGGCCGAGTCGTACGACATGGGCGGCCACGACACCTACATGCACAAGGAGATCTCCGAGCAGGCCGACGCCGTGGACCGCGTGCTGCGCGGCCGCATCGACGACCGGTTCTCCACCGTGCACCTGGGCGGTCTGAACCTGGACGCACGCGAGGCCCGTGGCATCCGCCGCGTGAAGATCCTCGGCTGCGGCACCTCGTACCACGCGGGCATGATCGGCGCGGGTCTCATCGAGAACCTGGCCCGGATCCCCGCGGACTCCGAGCCGGCCTCCGAGTTCCGCTACCGCAACCCGGTCGTGGACCCCGACACCCTCTACATCGCGGTCTCCCAGTCGGGTGAGACGTACGACGTGCTCGCCGCGGTGCAGGAGCTCAAGCGCAAGGGCGCGCGCGTCCTGGGCGTGGTCAACGTGGTCGGTTCCGCGATCGCCCGCGAGGCCGACGGCGGTGTGTACGTCCACGCGGGACCCGAGGTCTGCGTCGTCTCCACCAAGTGCTTCACCAACACGGTGGTCGCCTTCGCGCTGCTCGCCCTGCACCTGGGCCGCATCCGCGACCTGTCGGTCTCCGAGGGCAAGCGGATCATCGAGGGCCTGCGCAGGCTGCCCGCGCAGATCAGCGAGATCCTCGAGTCCGAGGCCGAGATCAAGAAGCTGGCCGAGGAGTACGCGGGCGCCCAGTCGATGATGTTCATCGGGCGCGTGCGCGGCTACCCGGTGGCCCTGGAGGCCTCCCTGAAGCTCAAGGAGATCTCCTACATCCACGCCGAGGCCTACCCCGCCTCCGAGCTCAAGCACGGCCCGCTGGCGCTCATCGAGCCCGCGCTGCCGACGGTCGCGATCGTCCCCGACGACGACCTGCTGGAGAAGAACCGCGCGGCCCTGGAGGAGATCAAGGCCCGCAGCGGCAGGATCCTCGCGGTCGCGCACCGTGAGCAGGAGAAGGCCGACCACACGATCGTGGTGCCGAAGAACGAGCACGAGCTGGACCCGATCCTGATGGGCATCCCGCTGCAGCTCTTCGCGTACCACACGGCGCTGGCCATGGGCCGGGACATCGACAAGCCGCGCAACCTGGCGAAGTCCGTCACCGTCGAGTAGGCCCCCTCTTTGCGGCTGAACCGCCGCCGCTCTCGCGGGGGTGGTCACTCGCCCTCGGGGTTGCTCAGTTGAAGTGCGGTACGACCGCAAAAGGGGCGGTCCCCCTGCGCGTTGCCACCGTGGCGCGCGGGGGGACCGCCCTTTCGCCAGCCGGCGCCGCCCAAGCGCCGGCTTGCGGCTGCCTCAGCCGGTGGCCGTCACTCCCCGGCCGGCAGCGCGTCCGGAGAAGGTCGGCCATTTGGCGAGGGCCGCCGTCGCGCCGTACCAGGCCGCGAGGCCCGCGACCGCGCCGGCCCAGCCGCCCGCCTTGGCCAGCCCGTCGTTCTCCGCGAACGATGCGATGCCGAGCAACAGCAGCGAGACGAACAAGAGCCCGTACACGACCTGTCCGAACAGTCCGCTGCCCGCGGACGCGGCGGTCAGGGTCAGCGCCAGCAGCGCCCACAGCAGCAGGAAGAGACCTGCCGCCTCTGCCGACACCTCGGTGCCGGCCCCGGTCCCCCAGGTGAACCAGAAGGCGCCGAGCCCCGAAAAGGCCGTGCCCGTACCGGCGTTGCCCGCGCGGAACTCGAGCAGTCCGGCGACGAACAGTGCGACGCCGCCGACCCAGGTCGCGAGTCCGGCCGCGTCCGCCGCCGCCACATTGTCGATCACACCGGTGTTGCCGACGCCGAACGCCAGCAGGGTCAGTCCGAGCGCGAGGTGGCCGAGAGTCGAGGTGCCGGCGCTTCCCGCAGAGACTTCATTGTCCACGGCGGGCTCCCTTCATGTCCTGTGCAGTTGTTCTGAATCGCTGTTCCCCAGCCACCGTTAAGTACCCTTCACAAGCGCACAATCCACCTCTACGCGTGGGTAGATTTCCGTGCGCACAAGGGGAGTTGACCCCGCCCGACCTGGGCGGAAAGCACAAGTGGAAGCGCGATTACGGGTTCGCTACGGGATGACAACGACGGGCCGCTGCGCGCGCCGCGCGAGCCGTCCCGCCACTGAGCCGAAGATGCGCCCGACGATTCCGTGGGTGGAGCCGACCACGATCGCGTCGGCCGAATACTCCCGGCCGACCTCCTCCAACTCGTGGCAGATGTCGCCACCGCGCTCGACCAGGATCCACGGCACCTCGGTGAGATAGTCCGCGCAGGCCAGCTCCAGACCGAGCACCTCGGTGCGGTGGTCGGGGACGTCCACGAAGACCGGGGGCTCGCAGCCCGCCCAGACGGTGGTCGGCAGCCGGTTGGCGACATGCACGATGATCAGGCCGGAGCCGGACCGCCTGGCCATGCCGATGGCGTACGCGAGCGCCCGCTCACTGGAGGTCGATCCGTCGAAGCCGACGACGACTCCGTGCCGGAAGGCCGGATCGCAGGAATGACATGTCTCTTCCGCCGCCTGCAGGTCCGACAGAGGGTCGGCTACCTGCTTGCGGTCCGCGGGTTCGGGGATTTCGTGACCGGCCATCGGTGTCTCGGCGAAGAAGTCCTCTGAGGGAGGGATCGTCTCGGGGAGGGTGGTTCGATTGCCCCGGCTGGCAGGACAGGGAGCCGTGTCCGGGAATCATCTTCCCTGGCCCATACCCCCAAGGGTACGGCCACACTCCTCTCCTGCCCAGAGCGTGCTGCCCCATGCCGTGGCGTTCCAGGGAGCATGCCCGAGCCCGCCCCGTATGGCAATGCCGCTTGGCGTCTACAGCGGTCTGGACACCGCCTCCTGGCCCGTCGGGAGGCGTCGTCCCCCGTCCGGAGGCGGAGCCCTGCCCTCAGGCGCGCCCCTGGGTGACCGATCCGCTCCGCTCCTCGTTGCACCTCGGTCATCCCACTGCCTCCAGGGAGCTTTTGTGCCCGCACGACCGCCCGGCCCGCCCCCTGTACCCTCGCCGGTCCCGCGGCGCGGCCGACGCAGGGCACCGCGCCGGGCGCAGGAGACGGCGGCCCGGCCCAAGCACTCCCCGGGCCCGTCCGCCGACTCGGCGAGCGACGTGGTGCGCTGGGCGGCGTTCAGCTGTGTGCTCGTCCCGGTGGTCCTGGTCGTGTACGGGACGTCGGTGGGCGGGGCGGCCGCCGCGGCCCTCGGCCTCGCCGCAGTGACGGCCGCCTGCCGGGTACTGCTGCGCAAGTCCGAGCGCGAGGCGGCCAGGGCGCGCGCGGCCGGGTCGGTGCCGGCCCGCGGACGGCGCGCGCGAGCCGCTCCAAAGACGCGCCGGGGCGGTCGGCACGGGTAGGGGAGTACCCCTGGCGACTGACCGTTTCGCACACCCGCACCCATATGTTTTCAGCCAACTTCACGCCACTGGCCCTCCCTTGGCGAAATGGCCTGCCAACCCCCTTGCCACCAGGGAAGAAAGGACCATTCGCGGCGCGTGCACCCTACGTGGACGGGCCATGCGCGTGACGCGCACTTCCCTGGGCGGCCCCCGAGTGGAACGCTTCGTGATCGAATGCTTCGCGCCAAGTTGCCATGTCGACATAGCGGGGCATGCCGAACTTGTCACGTCGGCGCCACGGGACACAGTAGATTCGATCATGAGTATCGAAGTCTCGGGACTCGTGCAAAACCGAGGGGAAACGTGCAGGAGCGAAAGGCCCGAAACGAACGGGGAGACGCGAACACCGAGGGGGGCTTAGCGTCATGAGTCAGGACTCCGCCGCACCGGAGGCAGCACGGAAGCTCTCCGGCCGCCGGCGAAGGGAAGTCGTCGCGGTGCTGCTGTTCAGCGGTGGCCCCATCTTTGAGAGTTCCATCCCACTCTCGGTGTTCGGAATTGACCGTCAGGACGCCGGAGTTCCCCGCTATCGACTGCTCGTCTGCGGTGGCGAGGAGGGCCCGCTGCGGACCACCGGCGGGCTCGAACTGACCGCGCCGTACGGCCTGGAGGCCATCGGCAGGGCAGGCACCGTCGTCGTACCGGCCTGGCGGTCGATCACGTCACCGCCACCGCCGGAGGCGCTCGACGCGCTGCGTCGCGCACATGAGGAGGGGGCCCGGATCGTCGGACTGTGCACGGGTGCGTTCGTGCTCGCCGCGGCCGGACTGCTGGACGGCCGCCCGGCCACCACCCACTGGATGTACGCGCCGACACTGGCCAAGAGATACCCGTCCGTCCATGTCGATCCGCGCGAGCTGTTCGTCGACGACGGCGATGTGCTCACCTCCGCGGGAACGGCGGCCGGAATCGATCTCTGCCTCCACATCGTGCGCACCGACCACGGCACCGAGGCCGCCGGGGCGCTCGCCCGCAGGCTGGTCGTGCCGCCACGCCGCAGTGGAGGGCAGGAACGCTATCTGGACAGGTCTTTACCAGAGGAAATCGGGTCGGACCCGCTGGCCGAGGTCGTCTCGTGGGCGCTGGAGCATCTTCATGAGCAGTTCGACGTGGAGACTCTGGCCGCACGTGCGTACATGAGCCGGCGCACCTTCGACCGGCGATTCCGTTCACTGACCGGCAGCGCGCCGCTGCAGTGGCTGATCACCCAGCGGGTGCTGCAGGCCCAGCGACTGCTCGAGACCTCCGACTACTCGGTCGACGAGGTGGCGGGCCGCTGCGGCTTCCGCTCGCCGGTGGCGCTGCGTGGCCACTTCCGGCGCCAGCTGGGGTCTTCTCCGGCCGCCTACCGGGCCGCGTACCGGGTCCGGCGTCCGCAGAGCGACCCGGCCCCGGCCACGGTGGCGGAGCCGGTCGTACCCGCCCAGACCAGACGCGCCGCGGCGGCGTCCGGCCCGTCGGGACCGGCCGCGACCACGGCAGCTCCGCCGGAGCTCGGCAAGCCTCCGTCCGAGGCGTATGCGGCAGGTCACGGCCGCCCGAGCCTGCCCGGCCAGCGGAGTGCGCCATAGACCGACCGACCGCCGGTCGGCCTAAGGTAGGACGCATGAACGATCGCATGGTGTGGATCGACTGCGAGATGACCGGGCTCTCGCTGACGGACGACGCACTCATCGAGGTGGCCGCACTGGTCACCGACTCGGAACTGAACGTGCTCGGCGAAGGGGTGGACATCGTGATCCGCCCGCCGGACGCGGCGCTGGAAACGATGCCCGAGGTGGTGCGGCAGATGCACACCACCTCGGGTCTCCTCGACGAGCTGGCGGGCGGCACCACGCTCGCAGACGCGGAGGAGCAGGTCCTGGCGTACGTACGCGAGCACGTCAAGGAGCCCGGCAAGGCCCCGCTGTGCGGAAACTCGGTCGGCACCGACCGCGGCTTTCTGCTGCGCGACATGCCGAAGGTGGAGCAGTACCTCCACTACCGGATCGTCGATGTCTCCTCGGTCAAGGAACTGGCCCGGCGCTGGTACCCGAGGGCGTACTTCAACAGTCCGGAGAAGAACGGCAACCACCGGGCACTGGCGGACATCCGCGAATCCATCGCGGAGCTGCGCTACTACCGGGAGGCGGTCTTCGTGCCGCAGCCCGGACCGGACTCGGACACGGCGAAGACGATCGCCGCGAAGTACGTCCTGCCTGCGGAGTAGAGCCCGCTCCCTGGGGGCCGTAAACCCGGGAGCGAGCACCCTCCCCGACCCTGTACACTTTTTCTCGGCCGGTCGGGAAAGAGACCGGTCGTGGTGGGTATAGCTCAGCTGGTAGAGCACCTGGTTGTGGTCCAGGATGTCGCGGGTTCGAGTCCCGTTACTCACCCTGAACGATCAAGGGCCCCGGTCTTCGGACCGGGGCCCTTGATCGTTTTCTTGCTGATCATCTCCGCCGTCCGAGACTACGACGACTCTCGTACGACCGGCTCCGTCGGAGGCTTCAGCGCGCGACCGGCATCACGTACGGCGGGCGCTTGATGTCCTCGTCCCTGGTCCCCGCGACAGCGTCGTCGTAGAGGGCCCGGGCATCCTTGCCGTAGACCGGCGCGTAGCTGATCCAGTCGACGTTCTGGTCGTTGCCGCCGCCGTTGTAGCCGCCCGTGTTTCCGATGACCTTCCCGGTACGGGTGCTGGGGTTGTAGCCCGTGATCCAGGGGCCGCCGGAGACCCCGCCGTAGAAGCCGCCGCAGGTCATCCGCATCTGGCGGAAGTTGGTCAGGCGCGAGGTGGCGACGTTGCAGCGGAGCGCCTGGTGGTTCTTGTTGACGCTCTCGCCGCTGGGGTAGCCGATCACGGTCGCGTTGTGGCGGTAGCCGTAGGCCTGGGTGAAGGTGAGCGCTCCGCTGACGTCCTCGGCCTTGCCCTTGGCGTTGGGGGCGACTCGCACGAACGCGAAGTCCAGGTCGGAGACGGGTTTCTTGGTGTTCTGCTCGTACCTCGGGTCCACGAAGACCCTCTGCACCTCGAAGACGCCGCTGGGCTGGCCTGCGACGGAGGCTCCGTGGCGGTACTGCGGTACGAAGATGCGCTGCGTGGCCGCCTTGAGGCCGTTGCCGCAGTGACCGGCGGTCAGGACCAGGTCCTTGGTGCCGCTGTGGACGACGCTGCCCGTGCAGGATGTCGCCTTGCCGCCGAACGGTCTCGCCTTGTAGAAGAACGTGCCCACCATCGGCAGGCCGCCGAAGTACTCACCCTTCTTGGTGCCGGGGGGCGCGCTCCTTCTGGTGCCAGGGGAAGCGTTCCGCGGACCGGCCGCACGGGCCGAGGCCTTCGACGGCGCCCTGTCCCTCGCGGAGTCGACCGGCACGGCCTCCGCCATGCGCTCGCCCGTCCAGAACTCCTCCTCGGCCACGGCCGGGGCGGGGGCGGGCGGGCGGGTCGCCGCCGTGGCGGGACAGGTGCCGAGTGCTCCCGCGAGAAGAACGAGCGCAAGACCAGGCAACCGATGTGAGCGCAACACACTGTCTCTCTCATAGAGGATCAACGTCCGTATCGCAGCGACACTTGCACACTTGTACGGTTCAATGGGTGCAAACGTCACAAAACCGGGGCCGCCATGAGTCACCTCCGTGCCGCAGCCGCCGCACTGCTGTCCCTCGGGTGCGTGCTGGGCACGGCGGCTCCCGCCCTCGCGGCCGACCCGCTGCCGTACGGGCCCAAGAACACCCGCCCCGTCCGGCCCGGCGATGTCCTCACGGTGGACCTCCGCGCGGGTGAGGTCGCAAACGGGCTCACGGTCCGTTCGAAGGCCTTCCTCTCCGCCGGCATCCTGCGGATGGACGCGCCACGGCTGACCGCGACCGTCGCCGTCAAGTGCGACGCACAACCCGGCACATACCCCGTCCTTCTCGGCGACGACGGCTCGCTCTTCACGAAGGTACGGGTCGAGAAGGCTGACGCGGCCGCGCTGCAGAAGTGCCGGACGAAGCTGAAGAACCTGCCGCCCACGTCGAAGGAAGAGCACTGGGACGAGGGTGCGCCCTGGCCCCAGACCGAGTGGGACGTACGGGCCGTTCCGGCCGGCGGCCGGATCACGGCCAGCGACAGCACGGCCTCCGACGGGGCGGTCACCCTCAACTCCCCCGCCTTCACCGGGAAACCCGTACTGCGGGGCGGGAAGAACGTCCTCACGGCCACGGCGACGATCGCCTGCGACGCGAAACCCGGTCTGTACGCCGTCTACCGCGACGACAAGAACGACCCGCGGCCGGAGGCCCGGCGCGCGGTCTGGGCGCGGTACCGCGTCGTGTCCGCCACGGGCGGCTGCGACACCGGCAGGAAGCCCCTCGCCCGCGACTCGGCTGATGCCGGCGCGCCCACAGCCGCATGGGCGGGCGGCGGCGCTGTCGCCCTCACCGCGGTGGCCGGCGCTGTGGTTGTGCTCAGGCGGCGCGTCGGCGCTCGATGAGCCCCGGTCCCCGCCGAGCACCGTCCACGTACCCCTACGGCGGGGGTTTTCCCCATCCCATACCGACCGGACAGCGGGATGTCCCCGACGGCGCCGCGGGCCGATCGTGGTGCTACCGGATCGACGACGTAGGGGGAAGGCATGACCATGCAGCGCAGGAGTGGATCGGGCACCATCTGCAGGACCGTAGCGGCAGCCGCGCTGCTGGCCGTCACCGCGGGCATGGCGCTGCCGCTCGCCCCCGCAGCGAGCGCCCAGCCGGCGGCTCCGCCGACCGGCGTGTGGCGGGTGGACGGATACGGTGAGGTGCTGACCCTGGACGCGGGCCACCTGCAGGAGTACCAGGTCACCGGCGTCAGCTGCGTCAAGGGCGTCGCCGCCGAGCGCGCGGGCGGGCAGGGCGGCACGGCGCGGTACACCAACGACGAGGGCTTCGTCTTCACCGTACGGTCCAAGGGGCGGCCGGACCGGGCGGCGTTCCACATCGACGGCTCGCCCGGCGACCGCGGGCTGCGGCGGATCGACGCCCTGCCCGCCGACTGCCTCTCGCCGGCGCCCGGCGGGCCCGTCGCCGCCTTCGACATCTTCTGGCAGACCTTCGAGGAGAACTACCCCTTCTTCGCCACCAAGGGCATCGACTGGCACGCGGTACGGGACCGCTACCGCCCCCGCGTCCACGCGGGCACGACCGACGCCGAACTCTTCGCGGTCTTCCGGGAGATGATCTCGCCCCTGCATGACATGCATGTCGCCGTGTTCGCGGGCAGGACCGGGACCTTCGGCATGGCACGGCCGGGGACGGTCATGCCCACCAAGGAGCTGGACGCGAAGGTCACGTCGTACATCGAGAAGCGGGATCTGTCGGGCGGGAAGCTGCGGCAGTTCGCGAACGGCCGTATCTCGTACGCCGAACTTCCGAGCAGGCAGGGCTACTTGCGGGTGTCCGGATTCGGCGGATACGTCAAGGCCGACGACTTCGCGGCCAACAGCGCCGCACTGGACGAGGCCATGGACGCGATCCTCACCTCCGCGAACACCGCCCGCCTGCGCGGTCTCATCATCGACCTGCGGATCAACGGCGGCGGCTCGGACTCGCTGGGGCTCCAGCTCGCCGGGCGGCTGACCGACCGCCCCTACTTCGCCTACGCCAAGCGGAACAGGAACGACCCCGCCGACCCGACCCGTTTCACCCGCCCGCAGCCGCAGTACGTACGGCCCGCGGCGGCTCCCCGGTACACCGGCCCGGTCGCCGTGCTGACCGGCGGCTCGACGGTCAGCGCCGGGGAGACGTTCACCCAGGCCCTGATGGAGCGGCCCGGCCGGACGGTCAGGATCGGGGAGCACACGCAGGGCGTGTTCTCGGACACGATGATGCGCGCGCTGCCGAACGGCTGGGCCTTCATGCTCCCGAACGAGGAGTTCCTGACCCGTACGGGAGCGACCTTCGACGGTCCGGGCATCCCGCCGCACCTGCGCGAACCGGTCTTCACCGACGAGGAGTTCGAGCACGGCCGGGACTCGGCCTTCGACCGGGCCGTCGCCGTACTCGGCCGGGGCCGGCAGCACGGCGGCTGACGGCGGAAGGCGTCCCGGCCGGATGGGGGGAGTCCGGCCGGGACGCGTTGGGGGGCTGCGTACTCTCCGCGGCCTACTTGAAGGCGCCGAACGCCTTCGTGAAGGCCAGCGGCTCCTGGACGATCGAGCTGCACGTCGCGTCCGCGGTCGGCTTCGCGCCGCCCGCGCACTCCTTGTCACGCCCCGAGGACCACATCGCCAGCCAGCCCAGGTTCTTCGACTTCGCGAAGTCGACCAGCTGGGTGGCGTCGTCGACCTTGAAGATCTCGCTCGCGACGTCGTTGACGCCGATCATCGGGGTGACGGCGACGGCCTTCCACGCGGCGGCGTCCGACAGGCCGAGCACGCCCTTGATCTGCGCCTGGGTCGCGGTCGCCGCCTGGATGGCGTACTCGCCCATGTCACCGCTGTAGGCGGGTCCGTAGTCCATCGCCATGATGTTGACCGCGTCGACCTTCACGCCGTTCTTCTTGGCGTCGGCGACCAGATCCACGCCGGGCTGGGTGAGTCCCTCGGGCATCACGGGCAGCGTGAAGGAGACGTCCAGGCCCGGGTGTGACTTCTGGAGCTGCGCGATCGCCTGCGAGCGGCGGGAGTTGGCGGCGGTGTCCGGCAGGGCCGCGCCCTCGATGTCGAAGTCGACCTTGGTGAGCTTGTACTCGTCGACGACCTTGCCGTAGGCCTTCGCCAGCTCATCGGCGGAGGAGCACTTGAGCGCGAGCTCGGAGCCCGCGGCGCCGCCGAAGGAGACCCGGACGTCGCCGCCCTTGGCGCGCAGCGCGCCTATCTGGGAGGCCACACCGTCGCTGGCGAGGTCGGTGACACCACCCCAGAGGGGGGCGCAGCTGCCGCCGGAGGTGATGAAGGCCAGATTGAACTCCTTGACCCCGGTCTTGGTCGCGGTGTCCACCAGGTCGTACGCCGGGTAGAGGGACGTGTCGACGTACGGCGCGAAGCGCGCGGCGGACCCGGTGCCGGGCGTGGTGGGCGTCGACGTCGGAGTGGGCTCCGAGGTCGGGGGCTTGGTGGGCGTGGCGCTCTCGGTCGGGGTCGGGGTGGGCGTCGGCTGCTCGGTGGGGCGGCCGCTCGGCTGCGGGGTCGCGCCGTCGTCGATCGAGCACTTGACCGTGTTGATGAGACAGGAGGTCGGGTCGGCGGGGGTCGCGCTGCCGCTCGCGGCGGTGACGAAGCCGACGGTCACCGAGGCACCGGGCGCGAGCCGCTTGTTCCAGCTGGCGGGCTTCACGGTGACGTGCTGACCGCTGACGGTGTGCTCGCCGTTCCACAGCGAGCTGATCGTGGTGCCCGCGGGGAGATCGAATTCGAGGGTCCAGTCCGACTCTGCCTTGTCGGTGTCATTGGTGATGACGTACTGGCCGGTGTAACCGCCTGTCCAGGAGCTCGTCTTGGTGTAGGCGGCGCCGACGGACGCGGCCTGTGCGGTGCCCGTGAGAGCGAACGCCGCGCCGCCGATCACCGCGGCCGCGACAATGGCGCCGAGCGCCTTGGTCTTTGCGCTCGCCGTGCGCCGGTGCGTAGTGCTGCCCATTGCGTGCCTGCCTCTGCGTTACGGGGGTGGGGGTGTGGCAGCACGCTAGCGGTCGGCAAACGGACAAATGGCCTGTTCGGGGCGGGGGTTGGACTTCTTAGGACGCCCTTAAGGAGGGCATCGGAGCGGATTAATGGTCGAGACCAGTGCGAGCGCCGGTGAGCCCGATCGAGCCCGCTTCGGGCGGCTTGTGCCCCGGTCTCGGCGCACTACGCCGTCGCACGCCTGCGGCGCCTGACCGTCCCCCGGTGCCCCCGCGTCCGCTCTCCCGGCACCCCTGCGCGCGGGTCGAGCCCGATCCAGATCCGTACCTCCGTGCCGCCGAGCACCGACCTGCCGATCCGTACGTCCCCGCCCGTCGACTCCGCGACCCTGCGCACTATGTCCAGGCCGAGCCCCGTCGAGCCGTCCCTGCCCCCACTGTTGCCGCGGGCCATCGCCGCCTCCGGGTCCTCGATGCCCGGACCCGCGTCCGAGACCAGCACGATGACCGCGTCGTCGCCGTTGTGCAGGTCGACGGAGAAGGCCGTGCCCTCCGGGGTGTGGCGGAAGACATTGCCGAGCAGCGCGTCGAGCGCGGCGGCCAGTTCGGGGCGGGCCACCGGGATGCGTACCGGCGCCTCGACGCCCGCGACCCGCACCTTGCGGCCCTCGTCCTCCGCGAGCGCCGACCAGAAGTCCATCCGCTGCCGGACGACTTCGGCGGCGTCGCAGCCCGCGCCGGGGCCGGTCGCCGCGGTCTGCGGCTTGGCCTCGCGCGCCGTGCGGATGATCGTGTCGACCTCGCGCTCCAGCTGCTCGACGGCCGCCCTGGTCTGGTCGGCTGCGGGTCCTTCGCCGAGCGAGGCGGCGTTGAGGCGCAGCACGGTCAGCGGTGTACGCAGCCGGTGCGAGAGGTCGGCCGCGAGCTCGCGCTCATTGGCGAGGAGCTGGACCACCTGGTCGGCCATGGAGTTGAAGGCGATCGCGGCGGAGCGCAGCTCGGTCGGCCCCTCCTCCGGGACCCGGGCCCCCAGTCTGCCCTCGCCCAGGTCGTGCGCGGCGCCCGCGAGCCGCTGGGCGGGCTGCACCATCCGGATGCCGAGCCGGTCCGCGACCGCGACCGAGCCGACGATCAGCCCGATGCCGACGCCGCCGAGCACCAGCCAGGCGGTGCTGACGCCGTTGGAGACCTCGCCCTCGGGCACGAAGACCTCGACGACCGCGATCTGGCCGGTGCTGATGGCGGTCGGCTGGAGCAGCGCGGAGCCGTCGGTCACCTCCGTGATGGAGGCGCGGCCGAGGCGCTGGGTGGTGGCCAGGTCCTTCTGCGCGGCCCGGCGGGTGCCGATGGTCACCGGCTGGCTGCCCGGCTCGCCGGAGGCCGGGATGTGCACGGCCATCCGCCCGGCCGCGCCGGCCTGCGTGGACATCACGGCCCGCTCGAGCGGATCGCGTTCGGCCGTGATGGAGAGGGTCGGGCCGATGGCCGCGGCCTGCCGCTCGGCGTTGGAGAAGGCCCGGTCGCTGGCCATCTCCTTGATGACGAGCCCGAGCGGGAACGCGAAGGCCAACACGACCATCGCCGTGACGGCAAGGGAGACCTTGACCAGGGCCCATCTCATGGCCGGTGTCCGTTCGACTGGGGTCCGCTCGACCCGTGTCCGTTCGGCGGCTCCAGCTTGACGCCGACTCCGCGCAGGGTGTGAAGGTACCGGGGCCTGGCCGCGGTTTCGCCCAACTTCCGCCGCAGCCACGACAGATGTACGTCAATGGTCTGGTCGTCGCCGTAGCTCTGCTGCCAGACCTCCGCGAGCAGTTCCTTGCGTGGGACGACGACGCCCGGCCGCCCGGCCAGGAACGCCAGCAGGTCGAACTCGCGGCGGGTGAGATCGAGAGCCGCTCCGTCCAGCTCGGCCTGCCGGCGCAACGGGTCGATGGAGAGCCCGCCGACCTGGATGACGCGCGAGGGCGGCGCGTCCGCGGCCGAGGCCCGCGACCGGCGCAGCACTGCGGCCATCCGCGCGGACAGATGCTCCACCGAGAAGGGCTTGATGAGGTAGTCGTCGGCACCGTCGTTGAGCAGCCGTACGATCTCCGCCTCGTCGTCCCGCGCGGTCGCGATGATCACCGGCACGTCGGTGATGCCGCGCAGCATCTTGAGCGCCTCGGACCCGTCCAGATCGGGCAGGCCGAGGTCGAGGATGACCACGTCGAAACGGAAATGGGCCACCTCGCGCAGCGCCTCGAGGGCCGTGCCGACGCTCCGTACCGTGTGGGAGGCCTCGGTCAAGTGCCGGATGAGGGCGGAGCGCACGAACTGGTCGTCCTCGACCACGAGCACACTTGCCATGGGCGGCACCGTACGCCATCCGGAGTACGTCGGTCCTCTGGAAGATCCAAGAGACGACCATGGGGACTGAGGACAGCTGTGGGGCGCGTGGTGCAGTATGGGCCCGATGCGCAGAGGACTCGTACATGCCATGGCGTGGTCGCTGTCCACCGGAGCGGCGGTCACGCTCTCCTGGTGGGGCGTCCACACCGTCATGTCCGGGACCGCGTACGACCGGCCGCGCGCGCTGCCCATCAGCGCTGACCCGGTCACCGCGCAGGGCGCGAAGCCGGTGGCCTCCTCCACACGGCGGCCGCCGAGTTCGTCGCCGTCGCGGTCGGACGCGGCGGACAAGGACCGCAAACCGTCGGCCACACCGCCGCCCGCGAAGCCGTCCAAGAGCACACCGCCGTCCTCGCCGCCCGCCTATTCACCGCCAACGTCCGGAAATGTGAAGGGCTATACGGTCGATGGCGGCCGGATCGTCTTCGACATCGGCAAGACGTCGGCGGAACTGGTCTCGGCGACGCCGGACTCGGGCTGGCAGATGCAGGTCTGGAAGCAGCCGGAGTGGATCCGGGTGACATTCACCCAGAACGGCCGCGAGGTCTCGGTGTTCTGCACCTGGAACGGTCATGCGCCGACGGTCGAGTTCGACGATCGCTAAGGGGCTGCCGGCACTTGGGCCCCAGGGCTCCGGGGTCTAGCGGAACGCCTCCGGCGGCGGCACGGGCGAGGGCTTCGCACTCGCGTCGGTGACCGCGGCCGCGCCGCCCGTGAAGTCGACCAGCGCTCTGCCGTGTTCGACCCGGCCGGGGTGCGGGTCGCTCGCCACCCGCCTGGTCAGTTCGGCGACGGGCAGCGGCAGATCGGAGGCCAGCAGCACCGCATTGCCGAAGCGGCGGCCGCGCAGCACGGTCGGATCGGCCGCGAGCGCGAGTTCGGGGAAGACGGCCGCGGCGGTGGCGACCTGGGCGCGAATATGGGCCAGCGGCGGCCCGTCGGCGAGGTTCGCCGTGTACCGCCCGCCCGGCGCCAGAACCCTGCGCACCTCGGCGAGGAATTCCGTACTGGTCAGATGCGCGGGGGTGCGGGCGCCGCTGAAGACATCGGCTATCAGGAGATCCGCCCAGCCGTCCGGGACCTTGGCGAGCCCGGTGCGGGCATCGGTGGACCGGACCCGTATGCGGGCGCCCGGGTCCAACGGCAGCTGTCTGCGGACCAGTTGGACCAGCGAGGCGTCCAGCTCGACGATCTGCTGAGTGGAACGGGGGCGGGTCGCCGCGATGTAGCGGGCGAGGGTGAAGGCCCCGCCGCCGAGATGCACGACCTGAAGCGGGCGGCCGGGCGGGGCCGCGAGATCGGCGACATGGCCGAGGCGGCGCTGGTACTCGAAGGAGAGATGGGCCGGGTCGTCGAGGTCGACATGGGACTGCGGGGCGCCGTCGACGAGCAGCGTCCAGCCGCGCGGCCGGTCGGGGTCGGGTATCAGCTCTGCGAGCCCGCCGTCGACCTGCTCGACGACGGGCTCAGGGCCCTTTTTGCGCTCGGCTCGCCTCCGGGCGCTCGTACCCCCGCTCGACGCTCCTCGACGCTGCACGCGCTCGTTCCTCGCTCGCTGAGTCCGCGGGTGCCCGGCCCGTCGGCTGCGGGCAGACCGGCCGGGATTCCCTGTTACTCAGCCATTATCGGCTCAGACGCAGTTGTCGGCGGCCTCAATCAGGCGGGCCGCCTCGTCGAGCGCCTCGCGCAGCACCTCCGGGTCGGTGACCGGACCCGCGTCGTCCGGCGGCAGCAGCCAGCCGGAGCCGGTGACCGGGGGCTCGGCGGGGATACGCAGACCGCGTCCCGAGGTCTGCGTACAGGCGCTGCCCGGCATGTCCCAGCCGTTGGCGGTGCCGGGCGGCACCAGGAAGCCGAGGGTGTCGCAGGCGCCGTCGTGGAGTACCGGGCCGACGGCCGGGGTGTCCGAGCCGCGGCGCAGGATGTCCACCGCCTCGAGCCCCTGGCGGGCGGGGACGGTCACCAGGTCGCAGGGCTCGGTGTCGTCATCGGCCGGGGCTCTGTGGGGTGGTGCGCTGCTGTCCGGGGTTGGCCTGTGGCGAGCAGTTGCAGCAGTCGTGCCTGAGCCGGTCGCGTCGCGGTTGGCGCTGGTCTTCATGCCGACCTCCAACAAGGGGATCCCCTCCTCGCTCGAGTGGAGACACCTGTCGGGCCTCCGAAGGGTTCAACGCCTGTACGCGTCAAGGGCTACGGCGGCACGCCGCCGCAAAGGGTGGCAGTTCATGGCAGATCGAGGGGGAGATATCCCTTTTGTAGGCAAACTCTGTGTAAGTGGCCCGTCACAGCGGGTACGTTCTTGCTCCGCCGGAACACGGCTGCATGAAGAGCTGCACCAAGAGAGGGCTCGGCCATGGCGTCGTCATCGTCATCGTCACAGGCAGCACGGGCGGTTCCCAACCTCGCCTTTCGCCGGCTGCGCGGACAGCGCTCGCCCGGGGAGTTCGCCGCGGCCGTACGCAGGGCCGCGCGGGAGATCGGCGAGCAGGTCTCGTGCGACGCCCGCTACATCGGGCGCGTCGAGGCGGGCGAGATCCGCTGTCCGAACTACGCGTACGAGCGGGTGTTCCTGCACATGTTTCCCGGTCTGGCGCTGGGGGACCTGGGGTTCACGGCACGGGAACAGGTGCGGGGCGGGCGGGGTGGCCGGGGTGGCCGGGGCCGCCCGCCGGAACCGGACGGCCCTTGTCTCCGTCCATGTGACAGCCCCACCAGTTCCGGCAGTCCCGTCAGTCCCAACAGTCCCTTTGACAGCAACATCGACGAGGTGAGCGACGTGCTGCGTCGCGCATTCATGACGAGCGGCCCCGCCACGCTGGCGGCCGCATCCCTCGGGCTCGGCCTCGGTCTCGTGCCCGCACAGCGCCGGGTCGGCGACGCGGAGGTGAACGCCGTCGAGGAAGCGGTACGGCGGATCCGGCTGCTCGACGACCGGCACGGCGCGGACGGGCTCTACCAGCGGGCCGCCCAGCCGCTGCGGGCCGCGTACGCGCTACTCGACGCCGGACTGACGGCACGCCGTTCGACCGCGGACCGGCTGCACGCGGGGGCGGGCGAACTCGCCATCTCGGTGGGCTGGCTGGCGCACGACTCGGGCCGCTTCGACGATGCGCGTTCGCACTACGCGGAGGCGCTGGCGACGGCGCGAGTGGCGGGCGACGAGGCACTGGAGGCACACGCCTTCTGCAATACCTCGTTCCTGGCGCGGGACGCGGGCCGGCCCCGGGAGGCCGTGCGCTCGGCCCAGGCGGGCCAGCAGGCGGCCCGCCGGCTGGCCTCACCGCGGCTGCTCTCGCTGCTCTCGCTGCGGGAGGCGGGCGGCTGGGCGGGGCTGGGGGACCGGCCGGGCTGCGAGAAGTCGCTGGCGCGGGCGCATGCCTACTTCGACCGGGGGGCGGCGGAGGCGGATCCGGAGTGGATGTCCTTCTTCGGGGAGCCCGAGCTGGAGGCACTGCAGGCGCAGTGCTGGGCGGCGCTGGGCGAATGGCCACGGGCGGCCCGCCATGCGCGCCGGGCGGCGGCCCTCCAGGACCGCCGCTTCACCCGCAACCTGGCGCTGTACCGCGCGGAACTGGCGGCGGACCTGGCGCGCGGGGGCTTCCCCGACGAGGCGGCGGACGCGGGCCACCAGGTGCTGGACCTGATGGACGGGGTCCAGTCCTCGCGCATCCAGTCGATGCTGTCGGAGACGGCGAATGTGCTGCGGCCGGAGCGGGGGCGGGGGGACGTCGGGTCGTTCCTGGACCGGCTCGCGGAGGCGGTGCGAGGGGTGTGACGAGGTGCGGCGTCCTCGGGGGTCCGCCCCCGAACCCCGGACGCCCCTTCGAGGGATCAGGAAAGGCGCGGTGGGGAAAGAAACCCGCCCCGCGCCGGGGAACTCACCCCTCCATGTGCCCCGTGTCGTTCCACCGCTCCACCGCCGGCTCCGCGTAGGCCCAGCCCAGAACCGACAGCGACGTCGGGTCCAGCCTGATGCGCGCCGCGAACGACGGGTCCTGGTTCAGCCAGCGCGCGCCCAGGACGCGCAGGATGTGGCCGTGCGCGAAGACCAGCACATCGCGGTCCGCCGAGCGCGCCCACTCGATCACCTCGTCCGCCCGCGCGCCGAGTTCCGACAGCGTCTCCCCCTCGGGGACCCCGTCGCGCCAGATGAACCAGTCCGGGCGGTCCGCGTGGATCTCCGCCGCGGTCAGACCCTCGTACGCCCCGTAGTTCCACTCCATCAGCGCGTCCCACGAGGACGCCCGCTCCCCGAACCCGGCCAGCGCGCACGTCTCGCGCGCCCGCAGCAGCGGGCTGGTCCGGACCTCGACGCCCGACAGGCCCGACCACGGCGAGCGGTGCAGCCGCTCCCCGAGCAGTTTCGCCCCCTGCCTGCCCTCGTCCAGAAGAGGGATGTCCGTCCGGCCGGTGTGCCTTCCGAGCAGCGACCATTCGGTCTGGCCGTGCCGGGCGAGCAGGATGCGCGGTGCCATGTGGGGGCTCCCCTGAGGTTCACATTCGGTGTCGTTCCATCATCGCGCACCTGAACCCGGCGCAACCTGCTGGACGGTCCCGGCGTCCCTCTACAGGTCGGGTACAGGGCGGTTGCCGTCCGGGACCCGCTGGCGGAGCGCTTACTCGTACACCGTACGGTTGACCAGTGGCCAACGGTCGCCTGAACACACATGGGGGAGAACGTTCGGATGCCGTACACCGCGCCTCGCCATCGGCCCCGCTGGTGGACCGAACTGCCGCTGATAGCCGTGGTCTACGCGGCGTACTCGGCCGGCCGACTGCTCGCCCGCGGCGATGTGACGACCGCCGTCGACCACGGCATGGCGATACTCCGGGCCGAGAAGGCACTCTCCCTCAACGCCGAACACCCCCTGAACCGCCTCTTCACCAAGACCCCCGCCCTCGGCATCCCCGCCGACTTCGCGTACGCCTCGCTGCACTATCTCGTCACTCCGGCCATCCTGGTCTGGCTCTTCCGCCGCCGACCCGCCCGGTACCGGGCCGCGCGCACCTGGCTGATGCTCTCCACGCTTCTCGGTCTCGTCGGCTTCACGCTTCTGCCGACCTGCCCGCCACGGCTCCTCGACGCCGGTCAGGGCTTCGTCGACACGATGGCGCAGTTCAGCTCGTACGGCTGGTGGGGCGGCGAGGCGAGCGCGCCGCGCGGCATGGGCTCGATGACCAATCAGTACGCGGCGATGCCGAGTCTGCACGTCGGCTGGGCACTGTGGTGCGGTGTGATGCTGTGGCGGCACGGGCGTACGCCGCTGCTGAAGGTCCTCGGCGTCGCCTACCCGCTGCTCACCACACTCGTGGTGATGGGCACGGCCAACCACTACTTCCTGGACGCGGTCGCGGGCGCCGCGGTCATGTGCGTCGGCGCGCTGCTGACGCGCCCGGCGATGCGCCTCGCCGACCGCGTGCGCGCCCGCTTCGCCTCCGCCCCTTCCGGCTCTTATGGCTCGAAGTCCACGATTGTCAGTGGCGGATGCGAGACTTCCGCGGGTGAGCGAATCCCTGGACAGCGGACCACCTCCGCAGGCGCCGACGACAGCACTACGGCAGCGGCTCGCTGAGCTGCGCGGCCCCGCCGCCCAGCCGCATCCGCTCGACGCCCGCGCGCTCGCCGCCCTGGCCGCCAACCCCGGCTGCAAACGGCGCGCGCTGCTCGACGGCGCCGGGGTCGACAAGGCGGCGCTGGCCTCCGCGCTGGGGTCGCCGGCGGCGTTCGGGCAGTCGCAGTTCGCGTTCATGCGGGGCAATGCCTTCGAGGCGAAGGTCAAGTCCGACGGCGGCAAGGAGCTGCTGCGGCTGCTGGGCGTACCCGACGCCGGCAGCACGGCCGAGGTCCGGCTGCCCGATCTGTCGGCGGCGGGCCCCGAGGGCCGGGCCGCGCGTACGGCGCTGGCGCTGCGGGAGGCCACTGCCGCGGACGCGTGGACGCTGCTCGACCACCCCTTGCTGGCGCTGGAGGTGGCGGGATCGCCCGCCTATCTGGAGCCGGACGCGGTAGTTGTCGCGCCCGACGGACGATGGACGGTTGTCGAGATCAAGTCGTTCCCGATGATCGACGCGTCGGCGGACGCGGCGAAGGTGGGCGCGGCCGCGCGCCAGGCCGCGGTGTACGTACTGGCGCTGGAGCGGGTCGCCGCCCTCATGGAGGGCGCGCAGGTGGCCCACCGGATTCTGCTGGTCTGTCCCAAGGACTTCTCCAATCTGCCGACCGCGTCCGTCGTCGACGTGCGCAAGCAGTTGTCGGTCACCCGGCGGCAGTTGGCCCGGCTGACCCGGATCGAGGACATCGCCGCCGCGCTGCCCGAGGGCACGACCTTCGATCTGGAGCGCCCGGCACACGAACTGACGGCGGCCGTGGAGTCGGTGTCCGCCGCGTACGCACCCGAGTGCCTGGCCGCGTGCGAGCTTGCCTTCCACTGCCGGGACAAGGCCCGTGCGGCGGGCGCGGTGGAGGCGCTGGGCCGCGGGGTGCGCGGCGAGCTGGGCGGTCTGACGACGATCGGCGACGTCCTGGCGGCGGCGCGCGGCGCGGCAGGGGATCCGGACGACCCGGCGGTCGCGGCGCTGCGCCGGGCGGCGGCGCTGCGGGCCGAGGCGCTGGAGGGGGCAGGATGTCGCTGATCTCCACACTCGCCAGACTCGAGGCCGTGGAGTCGGGGCGGGCGACACCGCTCGCGACGGTGCGGCACCGGCATCTGTCCGAACGGCCGCTGGTCTTCGTGCCGCTCACCACGGCGGGCGAGGCGGGCGCGCCGCTGGGTGCCCTGGTCGGCACGGATGCGGACGAGCCCCGGCTGCTGGTGGTGGCCCAGCCACGCGACCGCGATCTGCGCTTTGCGTTCCTGGCCGAGCTGGCCGATGCGGTGCTGCCGCATCTGGAGACGTACGCCGATGATGTCGAGCCCGCGGAGCGCAGTGAGACCGACCCGGAGACCGGCAAGAGGATCAAGGTCGAAGTCGAACTGTGCGTGGACGCACCGCAGTTGATCGTGCCCGGTCGGGCCGGCATCGACTTCGTACGGCTGCTCGGCCGGTCGATGCGGTTTCGCCGTACGGCGGAGCAGGACCCCGATGCGCCCCACCCCGCACCGCCGCGTGTGCCACTGCTGGGCCGCTGGCTGACGCACTACGGCGAGCGGGCCCGGGTGCCCGGGTCATCACTGCTGCTCGCCGCGACCGATCTGCTGAACCGGCACTGGGCGAGTGGCCAGTCGTCGCTGGAGGACCAGCATCTGGGGGCGCTGCTCGCCTGGATCGACGTGCCCGAGGGCGAGTCGGGTGCGGAGGCCGCGCTGCGGGCCGAGCTCGCGCGGGATGCGCGGGGGCAGCTGCTCTGCCCGCCGGCCGGGCCCGCGACCGACCCGGCCTTCGACAACAGGCTGCTGGCCCCGGCGGTGGAGCGGTACGACCGGGCCCGCCAGGCGCTGGGCGCGGCGGAGGACGGGGCCGCGGCGGATGCGCGGCTGGGTGAACTGGCCGCCGCCGAACGGGAGATCCGCCGGCTGCTGCTGACCCAGCTGCGGCCCACCTGGGACGCGGTGTGGCGCAGCCTGGAGCTGGTGCGCGAGCTGCCGGAGGGCTCCCGCGCGGCGGACCGCTGGACGCGGGACCGCTGGTCGTTCACGGCGCACCGCGACCGCATCCTGGCCGGGGAGCCGCCGCAGCCGCGCCGCGACGACGCGGTGACCGCCGCGCAGAAGCTCGCCTCCCGCGAGAGCGCCCAGGCCCAACTGGACGCGCAGGAGGCCCTGGACGACCCGCTCGTCCTTGCCGGGCGCAGGCTCGCGGGCGAGGCGTTCCTGAGCGAGGTGACCGAGGTGGTGATGGCCTGGTCCGACTCGAAGCGCCCGAGCCCCCGCCCGCTGCTCACGGTCCGCACGGACGACCGACCGCATCTGGGCGAGCGGGCGAAGGTGTACCGCACGCTGGACGGCAAGCCGCAGACGGCGGAGTTCGTACGCCACGAATCGCAGGGCACGCTGGTGCTGCGGCTGACGGACCGCATGGGCCGCTCCAAGGATCCGGCGGAAGGCTCCGTGCCGGACAAGGGCGAACGGATCGCCTGGACCCTGTTCGAACACGACCAGCGCGGCGGCCCGAAACTCCCGTCCCCGGAGGAGACCCCGTGGACCCACGGCGGGCCTCCGGGCACCGCCGCGGAACACCCCGACCCCGTGACCCCGGAGGACGTGCTGTGAGCGGGCACGCATTCGACCCGGCCGGCTTCGACCCCGCCGGCTTCGACCCCGCCGGTGAGGCCGCTCGGGCCACCGAGGCGATCCTTGGCGACACATTTCACGGGGCTCACCGCGGCGTCGTCGTGGACTCGCCGCCCGGCGCGGGCAAGTCCACGCTCGTCGTGCACGCCGCACGTGAACTCGCCGCGGCCGGACGGCCGCTGATGGTCATCGCGCAGACCAACGCTCAGGTGGACGACCTCGTCGTGCGGCTCGCCGAGAAGGAGCCCGAACTGCCCGTCGGGCGGCTGCACAGCAATGACCCCGACCCGTACGACAAGGCCCTCGACGAGCTCGACAACGTACGCAAGTCCGCCAAGGCGGGCGACCTCGCGGGCCTGGAGATCGTCCTCTCGACCGCCGCGAAGTGGGCACATGTGCAGGGCGTCGAGCCCTGGCGGCACGCCATCGTCGACGAGGCCTACCAGATGCGCTCCGACGCGCTGCTCGCCGTCGCCGGGCTCTTCGAACGCGCGCTGTTCGTGGGGGACCCCGGGCAGCTCGACCCGTTCTCGATCGTCGGCGCGGACCAGTGGGCCGGGCTGTCGTACGACCCCTCCGCGAGCGCCGTCTCCACCCTGCTGGCCCACAATCCCGAGCTGCCGCAGCACCGGCTGCCCGTCTCCTGGCGGCTCCCGGCATCCGCCGCGCCGCTGGTCTCCGACGCGTTCTACCCGTACACCCGCTTCCGCAGCGGCACGGGCCCGGACGACCGGCGGCTCGCCTTCGGGGTGCCGTCGGACGGATCGGGGCCCGACCGGGTGCTCGACGAGGCGGCGGAGTCGGGCTGGGGCCTGCTGGAACTGCCCGCCCGGCACACGCCCCGTACCGACCCCGAGGCGGTACGGGCCGTGGCGCTGGTGGTACGCCGGCTCCTGGACCGCGGCGGCGCGGCCACCAGCGAGCGGTCCGCGCACCCGGTCCCGGTGACCGCCGACCGCATCGCGGTCGGCACCGCCCACCGCGACCAGGCGGCGGCGGTCCGCGCGGCGCTCGCGGAGCTGGGCGTCACGGATGTCACCGTGGACACGGCGAACCGTCTGCAGGGCCGGGAGTTCGACGTGACGGTCGTCCTCCACCCGCTGTCGGGCCGCCCGGACGCGACGGCGTTCCACCTGGAGACGGGCAGACTGTGCGTGCTGGCGTCCCGCCACCGCCACGCATGCATCGTGGTGTGCCGGGCCGGCGTCGGTGATCTGCTGGACGAACACCCGTCGACGGAGCCGGTCCAGCTGGGCGTCACGGTCAAGTTTCCGGATGGCTGGGAGGCCAATCACGCGGTCCTGGCGCACCTGGCGGAACACCGCGTGAGCTGGTCCCCGTAGGCCCACTTGCGGAGAGTTGGACAATAGAGGGTGGCCCGGAGGCAATGAGCAGGAGGAAGCGCATGTCAGAGCACGAGCGGACCGAGCGAAGGCTGCGGCCCGCACCGCTCCTCTTCGAGCCCTCGGAGGCCGCGGCGGACCCGGAGCACTTCTTCGATCTGGAGTCGATGGACGACCCGCGGGAGCTGCTGGCGCGCGCCACCGAGCTGACCCTCGCCTTCCGCGCGGCGGCCGACCGGGCGCTGGAGTACCAGGCCATCGCGGCGGCCCAGCTCGCCGATCCGCGCCACTTCGACCGGCTGACGCCCGGGGACATCGCCCAGCGGGCGGAGTGGACCGAGGACTATGCCAGAAAGATGATCGAGTTCGGCCGCGACCTGCTCCGGGGCGGATCTCAGCAGTAGCGCGATGCCGGAGCTCGATGCCGGGTTCATCAGTCGCCTGGCATATACCGGGGCGCAAGATACCCCTCCCGGGCACGCCCTGTCCCCGTTTTGGTCAACTCTCAGAAACGGATCTGTCACTCCCAGTAGATATTGCTGCATGAGTGCATGGCTGCGAGACGACTCCCTGCTGACTTCCGGCGCCGGTGACGACGAGCGCCGGGCCGACACCTCCGCCCTCCCGTGGGAGGACGGCCGCCACCAGGTCACCCAGGTCACCGCGCCCGGAGCGAGCTGGCTCGCCTCCGCCGGGGCGTATCCGCGCTCGGTGCTCTCCTTCTGGGAGAACAGCCCCACCGCTCCCGCCGTGCTCCCCTGCGGCTCCGTCTTCGACGTCGTGAACGTGCCCACGGTCTTCGGCCGGCGCATGCTCGACCGGCTCTGGGAGGAGGGGCCCGGCTCCGGCCCCGTCGCCATGCACCACGGCCGGATGCTGCTCTTCGCCGCGCCCGGCACCGCGCACCGTTTGCCGGCGCTGCTCGACTGGGAGGAGTGGGGCGAGGCCGTGCCGCCGCTGCTCTGCCACGGCATCGGGGACGCGATGACCGTACCGCCGCTGACCAGCGTGCCCGGCGCGTCGGGGCCGCGCTGGCTGGTGGCTCCGGACACCCGGCACCCGTGGCTGCCGGGGCCCGAGGTGGTGCTCTGGGCGTGCGTACGGGCGGCCCGCGCGGCGTCGTCACCGAGCGTCCGTATATCGATTTTTCCTCGCGGCGAGCAGGATGCTAAGGTCTACGACGTCAGCAGGCGCCGCTAGCTCAGTTGGTTAGAGCAGCTGACTCTTAATCAGCGGGTCCGGGGTTCGAGTCCCTGGCGGCGCACAGACGGAAAAAGCCCCTCGCGCAAGCGGGGGGCTTTTTCGTGCGCCGACGGGGAAGGCAAGCCGGGCCCGGATCGAAAGCCCGGCCCGCAGGCCGGGAGCCCCGGACCGGAACCCTGGCGCCGCCGAGCCCGGGAACAGCACCAGGAGCGCGCCCGCACCCGGGGGCCGGAGCGCCGCCTACGCCGTCGTGATCTTGACCCCCGCCTACGCCGTCGTGATCTTGACCGTCCACGCGCCCGTCCTCGTACGGTCCACCACCTCCACCCTCGTCCGCTCCCCCGGCGTCCCCGGCATCGTGAACGTCTCGCCGACACCCAGCGGCGCATCCGCCAGCGGCGGATACACCGACTGGTCCCAGCACGCCGCCGTGTCCGGGTGGGTGTCGACCACCTCGACGGGACCGCCGCCCGAGGCCGTCTCCGTCTGCACGCGGTACAGCAGCAGCCCCTCCGTACACGTCGTCTCGTCGTTACCGGTCGCCCCCCGAGCCTCGATCGCGAGCGCCGAGTCCTCGCCCGTCCTGACGACCGCGAGCCGCGTACCGAGGCTTCCGCCCGGGGCCGGCGCGGCCGCCAGCGGCTCCAGGGTGATCAGCTCGGACTTTGTCACGCACCGCACGGCCCGCCCGTCCAGCCAGCCCAGCTTCCACTTGTGCCAGCCGAAGAAGTCCGGGGACAGTCCGAACTGGCTGCCCATCACATCCCAGTCGCCGACATACGTGTCCCAGTCGCCCTTGCCGTCCGTCGGCCGGTGGTAGAGGTCCGGCAGGTCGAAGACATGCCCGGTCTCGTGCGCCAGCACATTGCGGTCCGGCGGATGCTGCTCGAAGACGGTGACGAGCCGTGTGATGTCGGTGCCGTCGGCGGACAGCGGCTCTTCCAGGTTGACGACCTTGGTCGCGTCGGAGTCGACGCCGGGCGCGTCCGGGTCGGCGACCAGGTAGACGATGTCGTAGCGGGAGAAGTCCACCGTCGGATCGGCGGCGGCGATCGCGTCGCTCAGATATGCGCTGCGCTGCCCGGAGTCCCAGTCCCGCCTTATCCCGTACGCCGTCGAGGCCTTCGGCATCGTCACCCACTGGTGCTGCGGATGCGGCCGCAGCGCGAACTTCCCGTAGGAGGCGCGCGCGTAGAAATCACTCGTGGCGGGGAAGTGGTCGGCCGCGATCTCGGCCGGCGCGTTGACCGGCGCATGGTCCGGGAACGAGAGGAAGACCATGACCGCGTCGAGGTCCGTGGACGGGCGCGGATACGCGGTGTCCCAGGTGTCGAGGCCGAGGGAGTGGTGCGCGGAGGTGCGGGACAGCGCGCACGAAGCAGCCGAGGTCTTGGCCACCGCGGGGCCCGCCACCAAGGACGTGGCGGCGAGCGCCATGAGGGAGGTGAGGGCGGCCGCGGCGCTGCGCAGGCGCGCGCGTTCCACTCCCCCGGGTGTTCCCTCGGACGAGTGCTGACCCTCCACGTGGACCTCCGCGACGGAATGGGGGACACCTCAACCACCCTGTTCCGGTTTCGGAGGGTATGCCCTGTTCCGCTGCCCCACCCGGGTGACCGACCCGACACCGACCCGCGACTCGCCGACACTCCGATGGCTCACGGAACGTCACATTCGGTCAGCATGGAATCCCGCCCGGCCCGACCTGTGCAGAAACGATCGACCGAAGGCCGCAAGGGGGCCGTCCCCAGGGCTCGTCGCTGGAACGGCCCACAGGCAGCCTCTATGATCGGCACACTTTCCCCGATTTCTACTTCCCGACCACATCGGTACGACCGTGTACGACACAACCCCACTGCGGGAGCGACGGTGAGCGGAACCTCCGAAGGAACAGGGCCCGCGGGAGTCGCAGTCCCCGGCCGCGCGCGGCCGCCGGTCACGGAGCGTCACACTGCGGGCCGGACCGCCGCCGAACTGCGCGACTACCGCGCCGCGTTCAATGCCGCCCAACTGGCGATGGCGGTCGTGGACCACGACGGCCTCGTCGTCAGCGCGAACGCGGCTCTCGCGGCGCTGCTGGGCACCGAGCCCGCGGAGGTGGCGCAGCAACACGCGGCGGATCTGGTCGACCTCGCGTCGGACCGCCGCACCTGGCACGCGTACCGCGAGGTGCTGCGCGGCCGCCGCTCCCGCTTCCGCTGTACGCGGCGGCTCAAGCACCCGGACGGGCGGACGCTGTGGGCGGAGGTCACCGTCGCGCCGGTGCCCGACAGCCGCAATGTGCTGCTCTCCATCGCGGACATCAGCGACCGGCGCGAGCTGCATGCACGGCTGCGGCACCTCCAGATGCACGACCCGGTGACACGGCTGCCCAACCGTGCGCTGTTCTTCGAGCGGCTGTCGACGGTGCTCGAGTCGTCGGCGTACGAGCGGGGCTCGACCGGGCGGATCGGGCTGTGCTACCTCGATCTCGACGGCTTCAAGGCGGTCAACGACACGCTCGGGCACCGGGTCGGCGACCGGCTGCTCGCGGCGGTGGCCTCGCGGCTCACCGCCTGTGCGGACGGGGACGGCTTCACCCACGGCGGCGGCCATCTGGTGGCGCGGCTCGGCGGTGACGAGTTCGCCATCCTCGTCGAGGACTCCAGCGGCACGGAGCAGCTGGCCGATCTGGCGCGGTCCGTACTGGCCGCACTGCAGCAGCCGTTCGACCTGGTGGGGCAGCGCCTTTCGGTGTCGGCGTCGATCGGCGTGGTGGAACGGGCGGTGGCGGGGACGACCGCCACCGGGCTGATGCAGGCCGCGGACACGACGCTGTACTGGGCGAAGGCGGACGGCAAGGCCCGCTGGACCCTCTTCGACCCCGAGCGCAACGCGCACCGGATGACACGGCAGGCGCTCTCCTCGATGCTGCGGCCGGCCGTGGAGCGCGGGGAGTTCGCGCTGGAGTACCAGCCGCTGGTGGGGATGGCGGACGGGGTGACGCGGGGCGTGGAGGCACTGGTGCGCTGGCACCACCCGCAGTTCGGCACACTGGCGCCGAATCGTTTTATCGGAATTGCCGAAGAGGACGGTTCGATCGTTCAGCTGGGCCAGTGGGTGCTGCGTACTGCGTGCCGCCAGGCCGCGCAGTGGCAGAAGGACCACCCGCAGGCCCTGCCGCTGTTCGTGAGCGTCAATGTGGCAGTACGCCAGGTCTGGGACTCGGACCTGGTGGCGGACGTGGCGGCGATTCTGGCGGAGACGGGACTCGCGCCGCATCTGCTGCAGCTCGAACTGACCGAGTCGGCGGTGATGGGCTCGGCGGGCCGTCCGCTGCAGGCGCTTCAGGCGCTCAGCGACATGGGCGTGCAGATCGCGATCGACGACTTCGGGACGGGTTACTCGAACCTGGCGTATCTGAGCCGGCTTCCGGTATCCGTACTGAAACTCGACGGATCGTTTGTCCGCGGCTTCCAGGACGAGGCGCACCCGAACCCGGCGGACGAGACGATCGTCGAGGCGATGGTCCAACTGGCCCACCGGCTGGGCCTGACGGTCACGGCGGAATGCGTCGAAACGGCGGGCCAGGCGTCGCGGCTGCGGCGGATCGGCTGCGATACGGGGCAGGGGTGGCTGTACTCGCGGGCGGTGGCGCCGGAGCGGATCGCGGAGCTGATCGGGGTCGGCGCGGCGGCGGTCTGAGGGCCCGGGAATTGGAACCGCCCCCGGCCGGAAGGGGCGGCTTCCGGGCGGGGGCGGGGTTAATGGGGGCGACGTGTGCGGGGGGCCGGGTGAGCTGGGGGCCGGGGCTCGGGCCGCCTGCGGCGGGCTTGTTCCCCTACCCGCCCCTTCCCGAACGGGGGCTTCGCCCCAGGACCCTGGACGCCCGCTGGGGGTCGCCCACGCCCGCAGGGCGTAGGGGGAGTGTCCTCAATCGCCGGACGGGCTGGATTTACCAGCCCCGCCGGCGATTGAGGCGCGGGTGTCCGGGGCGCGGGTCCGGGGCGCGGGTCCGGGGCGGAGCCCCGGTTACATCAGCACACGCCCTGGTCGCGCCAGACGCCCCATTCGCCCGTCGTGCCCGGCTCCTCGCCCTGCGTCCACCACTGGGCCTTCCAGGTGTGGCCCTTGTGGGAGGCCAGGCTGCCGCCCGTGTAGACCGCGGTGCTGGACCAGGCCGCCGCCGTGCATCCGGTCTGCGGAGTGCTCGCGGAGGGGGACGGCGTCGGGTTCGAGGGGGACGGCGTGGGGTTCGAGGGCGACGGGTCCGGCGTGGTCGGGGAGCTGCCGACCGCTGTCACGATGTCGTTGAACAGCGTCGTGTTCGCGTCCAGGCCGAGCAGCGAGTACATCATCGCGCCCGCCAGGCCCCTGTCGTGCGCGTAGTCCGCCCGGGCCTGGATCGCGCGCTTGTCGAGGCCGGTGAAGAACTCGCCGTCCTTGTAGAAGTACGAAGCCTTGGCCTCGTCGTCCCAGAACGTCGTCGCCGCGTTGTCGACGATCCCGCCGAGCTCCTTGTAGTTGGCAATGCCTGCCTGCTGGCTGACCGGACGGGCGGTCGACGGGCCGGTCGCGGACTGCGCGAGCCCGTTCTTGGCGCCCGCCGGGACACCCTTCCAGCCGCGGTAGTAGAACTCGTACCCGAGCGTCAGCTTGTTCGCCGGGAAGCCGCCCGCGATGCCGTACGCCGAATTCCCGTCGAGCCAGGAGTCGATCGCGTTGTCGAGCGAGTACTTCTGCGAGCCGGGGGCGATCACATCGGTCGGGTCGGACGCCGGCGAGTACAGCGGCGACTGGTGGTACGTCGGGCCGTCCGCGTCCCAGGCGCCGTGCATGTCGTACGTCATGATGTTCGCGTAGTCGAGATACGCGCCGATCTTGTCGGTCTCGATGTACTTGATCTTGTCCTGACCGGCCGGCAGCGCCGCCGTCAGCAGGTACTTCTTGCCGTCGTGCGCCGTGCTGTACTCGTCGAGCTGCTTGCGGAACTCCGCGAGCAGCAGTGTGAAGTTGGCCTTGTCCTCGGGTCCGTAGTGGTTGCCGAGGTGGCCGCCCTCCGAGCCCGGGTACTCCCAGTCGATGTCGATACCGTCGAAGATCCCGGCCGCGCTGCCCGCGCCGCCGAAGCCGCCCTCGACCGGCAGGTCACCGGCGATGTACTGCTTGATGCAGGAAGCCACGAACTTCTTGCGGCTCGCGTCCGTCAGCGCCGCGTCGTGGAAGTACTTGGAGTACGTCCAGCCGCCCACCGAGATATTGATCTTCAGCTTGGGGTACTTCGCCTTCAGCTCCTTGAACTGGTTGAAGACGCCCACGATCGGCTGGTTCCAGGTGTCGGCCACGCCGTCGACGCTGTCCTCCGCCGTGAAGGACTTCTGGTAGTCGGCGTACGAATCGCCAGCGCCGTCACCGGCGTTGGGGTTGGCGTCGTCGCCCGCCGCCTTGTTCGCCTCGAAACAGGTCAGATCCGTGGGGTGGATGTTCCCGAACGAGTAGTTGAGGACGTCAAGCTTGCCGGCGATGCCCCGGGTGTCCAGGTGCTTGGGGTAGAAGGCGTTGCCGTACACGCTCCACTGGTCGTAGTACGCGATCTTCACCCCGCCGGTGGACGCGGCGGCGTTCGTGACATTGTCGCGGGCGGCCGCGCCGGCGGTGCCGAGGCCGGTGAAACCGGCCAGAGCGCCTGCTGCGAGCGCGGCGGTCGCCAGGGCCGCGAGCAAGGGTCTGCGTGAGCGCACGGTCTTCCTCCGAGGGGCTGTGTAACGGAAGTTGAAGAAGAGAACGAAGCGGGTGGGAGAAAGAGATAGCGATTCGGCCAACGCCGCGTCAATGGTCTGGACAAAAGAAGGACTAGACCAATTTTGACGAGAAACCGCTTGTCAGAGACGCACACCCCCCACGCAAGACCGCTCGCCACCATCGGTGACGAGCGGTTTAAGCCGTGTTTAAGGAGCTGTGGCCGGCCGGTTCAGAAACGAACCGCTCCACCCGGCAAGTCGTATGCGTCCGCGATCAGTTCGTAGCTGCGCAGCCGCGCTTCGCCGCCGTGCGCATTGACCGTGAGCATCAACTCGTCCGCGCCGGTGCGCTTCTGGAGGTCGTCGAGCCCGGTGCGCACCGCGTCCGGCGTGCCGTGAATGACATTGCTCAGCCAGCCGTCCACGAACTCACGCTCGAGGGGGGTGAATTCGTACGCCGCGGCCTCATCGGGCGTGGGGATGAGCCCGGGGCGGCCGGTGCGCAGCCGCACCATCGAGAGCGCGCCCGTCAGCACTTGCCGGCGGGCATCGCGCTCCTCGTCGGCGGCCAGCGCCGAGACGCCTATCAGCGCGTACGGGGCGTCAAGGACCGCGGACGGGCGGAAGGACTCGCGGTAGAGGTCGAGCGCCGGGACGGTGTTGTGCGCCGAGAAGTGGTGGGCGAAGGCGAAGGGCAGCCCGAGCACTCCGGCCAGCCGGGCGCTGAAGCCGGAGGAGCCGAGAAGCCAGATGGGCGGGCGGGCCGAGGGGCCCTGAACCGGGCCGGGGACGGCGTGGATGCGGGCGTAGGGATGCCCGTCGGGGAAGTCGTCGTCCAGGAAGCGGGTCAGCTCGGCGAGCTGCTGCGGAAAGTCGTCCGCGCCCTCTTCCAGCCGCTCCGTCCGCCGCAGGGCCGCGGCGGTCGCGCCGTCCGTGCCCGGCGCGCGGCCGAGGCCCAGGTCGACCCGGCCCGGGGCAAGGGCCTCCAGGGTGCCGAACTGCTCGGCGATGACCAGCGGCGCGTGGTTGGGGAGCATCACACCGCCCGAGCCGAGGCGGATGCGTTCGGTGTGCGCGGCGAGATGGGCGAGGATCACGGCCGGGGACGAGGAGGCGACGCCCGGCATCGAGTGGTGCTCGGCGACCCAGTGGCGGTGGAAACCGCGGCTCTCGGCGAGCCTGGCGATGTCCACGCTGGTGCGCAGTGCGTCGGTGGCGGTGCGGCCGACGCCTACGGTGACCAGGTCCAGTACCGACAGTGGTACGGGTGCGGTTCCGATCGCCGTGCCTCGAATCTCGTCCACGGATGGGCCCTCCTGCGCATGAAGATACGTACAGCCGAAGCTAACAGGAGGGCATCTCCGTTTTATTCCCACGTCGTCGTTCCGGCTTCCGCCCGCCTCGTCACTCCGGCTTCCGGAAGAGCGTGCCGAGCTTCGGGCCGTACACCCACGCCTTGCGCTGCGCCAGCCGCAGCCCTTCCCACACCGTGACCTGGTTCGCCGTGAGGACCGGCTTGCCCACCGACTCCTCCAGCTCCGCCAGGTACGCCGCGGTGTGCAGCGCCGTGTCGGGCAGCAGCACCACCTCCGCGTCCGGATGGTCACCCGAGCGGGCCAGCTCAAGCACCTCGTCCCGGCCCCAGGTGCCGACCTCGGCCGCCGTGACGATTCCGCTCGCCCGGTCCGCGACCACCTCGGCCCCGGAAGCCTTGAGGAAGGCGGTGAACAGCGCCGTGACGTCCTCCGGATAGGTGGCTGCGACCGCCACGCGTCCCGCGCCCAGCGCCCGTACCGCATGGGCGAAGCCGAAGGACGTACTCGACGCGGGCATGCCCGCGGTCAGGGCCAGCGCGCGGATCTGCTCGTGCGCACCCTCCCAGCCGTACACGAAGCTGCCGCTGGTGCACGCCCACACCACCGACTCCGCGCCTTCCAGCCGGAGCTCGTCCACACCCGCGGCGAGCCGCTCGGCCGACCCCATCTCCAGCAGCGCGTCGACGCGGTGGGCGTCCTCGCCGATGTCGGTGTGGACGACGGGCAGTCTGATGTCGCTGTCGAGCAGCACCTCGAACCGGGGGTAGTCGTCCTCGGCGGAGTGCCCGGGGTAGAGAAGTCCGACCGTGGTCATGTCCAGCCTTCCTGTTCTTCGGGCTGAGAGGGATGCGACGGCGAGGCGGGCTCGACGGGAGGCGCTTGGGGCTCGGTGGCCTCCGGCTGCAGCAGCAGCCCCTGATAGGGACCTACCGCGTGCACTCCGATCCGGCGCAGCGCCGACCACATCGTCACCTGGTTCGCGGAGAGCACCGGCATCCTCAGTTCGGCCTCCAGCTGCGGGATCGCGTCGTACGTCGGCAGATTGGTGCAGCTGATGAAGAGCGCGTCCGCCGCGCCCACCACCGCCTGCCGCGCCATGTCCACGACCGACCGGTACGGCACCTTCCAGATGTGCCGGGTCAGCCCCAGAAAAGCGCGACCCGTGACCGTTACCCCAGCTTCCCCCAGATACTCCTCCAATGCCTGGGTGACCGACTCCGTATAGGGCGTGACCAGGGCGATACGCGCGGCGCCCAGCTCGTCGAGTGCTTCGAGCAGGGCGCCGGACGTGGTCAGCGACGGCACTTCACCGGCCGAGCTCATCGCCTCGCACATCGCCCGCTCCCCGGCGAGACCGCCGACGAAACTGCCCGAAGTGCAGGCGTATGCGAGGACCTCCGGCTCGGACACGCTGAGCGCCTGGACCGCCTCGCGCAGCGTCTCGTGCTCGCTCACCAGGCGGGCCAGGTCGAGCGAGACCTCGACGGGCACATAGGGCGTGCGCGTCAGGCGCAGGGAGACATCGTCGGGGACCCATCGCCACAGCTCACGGTCCAGCGCGAAGTCGAACGGGGCGACCACGCCGATACCGCGCTGTGGCTGTGGACCGCCGAGAAAGGAGACATCCATCGCAGGCCCCCTTGATGCGTTGTTGACGACGTTAGGTTCGGGTGCGAGCGTGGTCAATCCGTACATGTGCGACGTTACGAAACGGCTTCCGCTTGATGTCCGAACCCACCCTTCTCGTACTGGCCGCCGACCCTCCTCCCCGCCTCGGTCGGCTTGCCGGGCGGGTCCGCGTCCAGTACGCCGACGAGCGGACGCTCGCCGACCGACTCCCTTACGCAGACGCCCTGTTGGTGTGGGACTTCACCTCGGAAGCGGTACGGGCCGCGTGGCCCGGCGAGGGCCCGCGGCCCCGCTGGGTGCACACTCCGAGCGCCGGGGTCGACCGGCTGCTCTGCCCCGAGCTGATCGCCTCCGACACCGTGGTCACCAACGCCCGTGGAGTCTTCGAGGAGCCGATCGCCGAGTACGTCGCCGGTCTTGTGCTGGCGATGGCGAAGGACCTCCCCGGGACCCTCGAACTGCAGCGTCAGCGGCGCTGGCGGCACCGTGAGGGCCTGCGCGTCGCGGGCACCCGCGCGGCGGTGGTGGGCGCGGGCCCGATCGGCCGGGCGGTGGCCCACACGCTGGAGGCGCTGGGCGTCACCGTCGCCGTCGTGGGCCGCACCGAGCGCTCCGGGATCCATGGCGCGAAGGATCTCGAGCCGCTGCTCGCCCGCGCCGACTGGGTCGTGTGCGCGGCACCCCTCACCGACGACACGCGCGGCATGTTCGACGCCCGGCGCTTCGCGCTGATGCAGCCGTCGGCGTGGTTCATCAATGTGGGGCGTGGGCCGCTGGTGGTCGAGAAAGACCTGGTCTCCGCGCTGAACGGGCGGGTGATCACGGGTGCGGCGCTCGATGTCTTCAGCGCGGAACCGCTCACGCCCGACAGCCCGCTCTGGGACGTTCCGGGGCTGATCGTCTCGCCGCACATGAGCGGCGACACGGTCGGCTGGCGCGACCGGCTGGGCGAGCAGTTCGTCGAACTGTACGAGCTGTGGGAGGCCGGAAAGCCGTTCCCGAACGTGGTCGACAAGAAACGTGGGTACGTCCCCATGCATGACTGCTCCGCTGACTGACCTCACCGCCCTGACCGCACACCAACTGCTGGTCGGCTACGAGAGAGGCGACTTCTCCCCCGTCGAGGCGACCCGCGCGGCGCTGGAGCGGATCGAGATGGCGCAGCCCCTGGTCAACGCCTTCGTCCGGGTCGACGCCGACGCGGCGCTGGCCCAGGCGCGGGCATCCGCCGGGCGCTGGCACCGGGGGGAGCCGCAGGGGCTGCTCGACGGCGTGCCGGTCACCGTCAAGGACCTGCTGCTGCAACGGGGCGGGCCGACCCTGCGCGGCTCCAGGACCGTTCATGCGGAGGGGAGTTGGGACGAGGACGCGCCCTCCGTCGGCCGACTGCGGGCACATGGCGCGGTCTTCCTCGGCAAGACGACGACTCCCGAGTTCGGCTGGAAGGGCGTCACCGACTCCCCGCGGCACGGGGTGACGGGCAACCCGTACGACCCGGCGCGGACGGCCGGCGGCTCCAGCGGCGGCAGTGCAGCGGCGGTGGCGCTCGGCGCGGGCCCGCTCTCGCTCGGCACGGACGGCGGCGGCTCGGTCCGCATCCCCGCGTCCTTCTGCGGGATCTTCGCGCTGAAGCCGACGTACGGGCGCGTGCCGCTGTACCCGTCCAGCCCCTTCGGGACGCTCTCGCACGTGGGTCCGATGACGCGGGACGCCGCGGACGCCGCGCTGCTGCTCGATGTGATCAGCGGCGAGGACTGGCGGGACTGGTCGCATCTGGGCCCGGCGGACGGGGTGCGCGGCACGCTCACCGACGGCGTGAAGGGGCTGCGGATCGCCTACTCGCCGTCCTTCGGCGGGCAGGTGGCGGTGCGCCCGGCGGTCGCGTCGGCGGTACGGCGGGCGGTGGGGGCGCTCGCCGGACTCGGCGCGTACATCGAGGAGTCCGACCCCGATATCGCCGACCCGGTGGAGGCCTTCCACACCCTGTGGTTCAGCGGCGCGGCCCGGCTGCTGCAGCCGCTCGGCGCCCGGCAGCGCGAGGAACTGGACCCCGGGCTGCGCGAGATCGCCGGGCGCGGCGCGCGGTACAGCGCCCTGGAGTATCTGGCGGCCGTGGACGTCCGGATGGCACTGGGCCGGCGGATGGGCCGGTTCCACACCTCCTACGACCTGCTGGTCACACCCACCCTGCCGATCACCGCCTTCGAGGCGGGGGCGGAGGTCCCGGCGGGCTCGGGCCACCGCCGCTGGACCGGGTGGACGCCGTTCACCTACCCGTTCAACATGACGCAGCAGCCCGCCGCGACGGTGCCGTGCGGGGTCGACGAGGACGGGCTGCCGATCGGGGTCCAGCTGATCGGGGCGCGGCACGCGGACGCGCTGGTGCTGCGGGCGGCGCACGCACTGTACGAATCGGGCGCGACGACCATCCCGACGCCCCCGGTCGGGTGACAGCGGCGAGGGGTCCGGGGCGGAGCCCCGGCTCCTACGCCCTGCGGAACGACAGCGTCTCGCCCAACGCGCCCGCCCGCCACAAGTCCTGGCACGCCTCCGCCATCCCGTCCAGCCCATCCACCACCGTGCCCCACACAATCCCCGGCACCCACCCCGTGTCGCCGTTGAGCAGCAAGTTGTTGCGCTCGTAGAACAGGGCGAGGTCGACAACGGTACGGCGGCCGTGGTGCGCCGCCTGCTCCCCGTATCCGTACGACGCCGTGCCCAGCTGCACGTCGGAGAAGGTGAAGTAGCAGAGATCGCCCGGAATGGGGGTCACCGTCGGGTTCTCCAGGGGTGGTTCCTTCTCCGCGAAGGGCGGAAACAGGGCATAGATCTCATTTCGTGCGTACTTGGCGTGGTACACGTCCCCGGCCAGCGGCAACGCGTCCCAGACGGCTGCACAGGTCTGCGGTGCCTTGTCGTCGAGGAGCAGCGCGGTGCACCGCACGCCGCGCTTGTCGAGGGCTACGGTCACATATCGGTCGGCCATTTCGTACGCATACCCCGCTGAGACCCGGGTAGCCGCGCGCCCATGGCTCGTACTGAAGAGACACCATCGATTCGCAGACGCTCCCTGCTGCTCGGCGGCGCGGCGGCCGGGGCGCTCGGGGCCTCGGCCGCGGCGGGCTGCAGCCGCGTGCCGTCCGGCGATGCCCTGGCCCGGTTGAAATCCGCACGCACAGTGCGCCTCGGCATCGCGGGCGAGGTGCCCTACGGATATGTCGACGACCAGGGCGAGTTCACCGGCGAGGCCCCCGAACTGGCCCGAGTGATCTTCAAGCGGCTCGGCATCGACCAGGTCCAGCCGGTCGCCACCGACTTCGCCTCGCTCATACCGGGTCTGAACTCCCAGCAGTTCGACGTCGTCTCGGCCGGGATGTACATCAACAAGGAGCGCTGCGAGCAGGTCATCTTCGCCGACCCCGAGTACCAGATGCTCGACTCCTTCATCGTGCGCAAGGGCAATCCGAAGAATCTGCGCACCTACGAGGACGTGGTGAAGGCGAAGGCGAAGTTCGCCACCGGCACCGGCTATGCGGAGATCGACTACGCGGTCGCCGCCGGCTACCCGGAGAAGGACATCGTCATCCTCCAGGACCAGGTGGCGGGGCTGAACGCCGTCGAGTCGGGCCGCGTCGACGTCTTCGCGGGTACCGCGCTCACCAGCCGCGAGGTGGTCAGGAAGAGCCGGAAGGCCGAGGCGACCGAGCCGTTCGCGGCCGTCGTCGACGGCGAGAAGAAGATCGACGGCGGGGGCTTCGCCTTCCGCCCCACCGACACCGAGCTGCGCGACGCCTTCAACGTCGAGATACACAAGATGAAGAAGAGCGGCGAACTCTTCCGCATTCTGCGGAAGTTCGGCTTCACGGAGAACGAGATGACCACGCTCACAGCCAAGGAGCTGTGCCGATGACAGCCGGACTCTGGCAGAACTGGGTACTCCCGGGCATCTGGATCACCGTTCAACTGCTGCTCTACAGCGCGGCACTGGCCGGATTCGTCGCCTTCGCCGTCGGCATGGCCCGCACCCACCGCTCGCGCGTCGTCCGCTTCCTGGCGGGCGCCTACACCGAGATCTTCCGCGGCACGTCCGCGCTGATCCTGATGTTCTGGCTGTTCTTCGTGCTGCCGCCGCTGCTGGGCTGGCAGCTGGTCCCGATGTGGGCCGCGGTGCTCGCACTGGGCCTCTCCTACGGCGCGTACGGCGCGGAGATCGTGCGCGGCGCACTGGGCTCGGTGGCTCCCGCGCAGCGCGAGGCGGGGGTCGCCCTCAGCTTCACGCCCTGGCAGCGGATGCGGCTGATCCTGCTGCCGCAGGCCGTGCCGGAGATGATCCCGCCGTTCTGCAATCTGCTGGTCGAACTGCTCAAGGGCACGGCGCTGGTGTCGCTGCTCGGAGTGGGCGACGTCTCCTTCGCGGCGTACCTGGTGCGGCTCGCGACCCAGGAGAGCGCGCAGATCTACACCATCAGCCTGGTCATCTACTTCGTGATCGCGTTCGTCATCACGCGCTCCATGAAGGCACTTGAGAAGAAGACCAAGAGCAATATCGGCGTCGAGGCCCTGGGAGGTGGCGCGAAGTGAACTGGGACTGGTCCGCGGTCGCGGACTTCATGCCGCGCTTCTGGGACGGCGTGCTGGTCACGCTGCAGATCCTGGTGCTCGGCTCGCTGATCTCCTTCACGCTCGGCCTGGTCTGGGCGATCGGGTTCCGGGCGCCGACCCGTTTCGTACGGTGGCCGGTCAACGTCGTCACGGAGTTCATACGCACCACGCCCCTGCTGGTGCAGCTGTTCTTCCTGTACTTCGTACTGCCGGAGTGGGGCGTGCAGTTCTCGGCGCTGACCACCGGCACGATCGCGATCGGGCTGCACTACTCGACGTACACCGCCCAGGTCTACCGGGCCGGCATCGAAGCCGTGCCGGCCGGTCAGTGGGAGGCGGCGACGGCGCTGAGCCTGCCCGCCCACCGCACCTGGTTCGCGGTGATCCTGCCGCAGGCGGTCCGGCGCATTACACCGGCGCTCGGCAACTACGTCATCGCGATGCTGAAGGACACACCGCTGGTCGCCGCGATCGGCGTGCTGGAGATGCTGCAGCAGTCCCGGCTGGAGAGCGCCGCGACCTTCCAGTACACCGAGCCGCTGACCGTGATCGGTATCGCCTTCATCCTCATCGCCTATCCGGCTTCCCTTCTTGTACGAGCCCTGGAGCGCCGCCTTGTCCACTGACACCCAGATCCATGACAAGACCCACGAACTGATCCGCTTCGAGAACGTCACCAAGCGCTTCGGCGACAACACCGTCCTCGACGACCTCTGCTTCTCGGTACGCCCGGGCAAGCATGTGACGCTGATCGGCCCGTCCGGTTCCGGCAAGACCACGATCCTGCGGCTACTGATGACCCTGACGTCGCCCGACGAGGGCACGATCCAGGTGAACGGCAACCGGCTGTTTCCGGCCGCCGAGAAGGAGCGCCGCGAGGCGCGCAAGAAGATCGGCATGGTCTTCCAGCAGTTCAATCTGTTCCCCAACATGACCGCTCTGCGGAACATCACCGAGGCCCCGGTGCGGGTTCTCGGCATGTCCAAGGACGAGGCCGAGGAGCGCGCCAAGGAGCTCCTCGATCTGGTGGGGCTCGGCGACCGCTGCGATGCCAGGCCGACCCAGCTGTCGGGCGGCCAGCAGCAGCGGGTGGCGATCGCCCGCGCGCTGGCGATGCGGCCCCAGGTGCTGCTTCTTGACGAGGTCACGTCGGCACTGGACCCTGAACTGGTCGCCGGGGTGCTGGACGTGCTGCGGGACATCGCCCGCTCCACGGACATCACGATGCTGTGCGTCACGCACGAGATGAACTTCGCCCGGGACATCTCCGACGAGGTACTGATGTTCGACTCCGGCAAGGTCATCGAGTCCGGATCTCCGGAAAAAATCTTCTCCGAGCCGGAGCATGAACGTACTCGCGAGTTTCTCAGTGCGGTGCTCTGACCACTCACTCCAACGAATAAGTGTGACCCTGGCATATGCCAGGAGGATGAGCCCCAGCGTATGGCGCTGGGGCTCAGCATCATTCTCGCCAACAGCCACCCCCGAGACGGCTCTTGGCGGCTATCGTGGTACGGAAGCTTGCGGTCACAACCTGGTAGGGGGAAACCGTGGCGCTGAAGCCTGAGCCCACCGCGCCGTTCCATTCGGTGCAGTACGTCTTACGCGTTCTGGAGACGATCTCGAAGCACGCCGGCGGTGTCACCGACGTCCAGGTCGCACGCGAGACAGGGCTGCCGACCGGCCACCTGGCTCCCATGCTGGCGATGCTGCGCCGCGAGGGCTATGTGGAACAGGTCGCGGACGGCGCCTATGTGATCGGCGACTCCCTGATACTGCTCGGCTCGGGAGTCACCCGCCAGCAGGCGCTGGAGGCGAAACTCCAGGAGACGCTCACCGAGCTGCGCGACTCGGTCGGCGCTGCGGTCTATATCAGCCGTTATATCGACGGCGAGGTCAAGATCATGCAGTACGCCGACGGTCCGCGCGCCCCCAAGGTCAACGAGTGGGTGGACTTCCGCTCGGCGGCGCACGCGAGCGCGGTCGGCAAGTGCCTGCTGACGCAGCTCGACGTCAACGGCCGCCGCGACCACCTCTCGCGCCACAAGATAGCCCGCCTCACCTCGCGCACGATCACCAGCGAGAGGCTCCTCTTCTCCAAGCTGGACGCACAGCCGCCGACGGTTCCGGTGCTGGACCTCCAGGAGTACGCGGTGGGCACTGTCTGCGCGGCGGTCCCGCTGACGGCGGGCTCGGCGGTGGGGTGCCTCGCGCTCTCCATGCCGGTCGAGCACGCCCACCGGCTGCGCTCGGCCGCGGACACACTGAACCGCAGGGCCGCGCCCGTGGTGCTGTCGCTGGCGATCTAGCGCGACAGCCGACGAGCCGACGCGGCCCGCCGGCCAGAGCCACGCGAAACGCACGCGGCCGCACCCAGGCGCACGAAAAAGCCCCTCGCGAGAGCGAGGGGCTTTTTCCCGTCTGTGCGCCGCCAGGGACTCGAACCCCGGACCCGCTGATTAAGAGTCAGCTGCTCTAACCAACTGAGCTAGCGGCGCCTGCTGACGTCGTAAATAGTACCTGGTCCCCGGGGGTGCTGCGGCACCCCTCAGCCGCAGCAGCCGTCCCGGTGCATCAGCTCGCTCACCGCCGCCCAGTGCGGTTGGTCGACGACCGCCCGCGGGGCAGGGCGGCTGTACACCGCCTCCAGCGCAGCGCGGTCGTGGACCCGGCCAGCGATCAGGACACGGCTCGTCCTGGCCAGATCGTCGAAGTCCGTGAACGGGTCGCCGTCCACGATCGTCAGGTCCGCCAGCTTGCCCGGCTCCGCCGTGCCCAGGTCCTTCTCGGCGCCGAAGGCCCTCGCCGCGTTCGACGTCGCCGTCAGCAGCGCCTCGGACGGGGAGAAGCCGTACGCCACCAGGGCGCGCAGAGCCAGGTGGAGGTGGAGGCCGACCGGGGTGAGCGGGGTGTCCGTGCCGAGCGCGACGAGACCGCCCGCGGAGCTCACCCTGCGGAGGGTGTCGAACTCGCGGCGCAGCGCGAGGCGTTCGATGTCGGTGGCGGGCCTGCCCGCCCGGTCGCGGATCGCCAGGACGTCCCACGGCGGCATCATCGCCGTCACCCGCGGGTCCTCGACCAGTTCGGGGTTGTCCGCGAGCAGCGTGAACGCGGTGAACGGGGTCTCGATCAGACGGAAGCCGCCGCGCGCGTACGTCTCGATGGTGTCCTGGTGGGTGAGGCCCCCGGCGGTCGCGCCGTGGCCGTACTCCGCCCGTTCCGTCGCCACCAGGTGCGTGGTGAGGTCCTGGCCGGTCTGGATGCCCTGCGAGCACAGGTGCGAGCCGGAGCGTACGCCGAGCCGCTCATGGCCAAAACGCGCGGCCTCCGCCATGATCCAGGCAGGGGCCCGCACGTACGTCTTCACGAAGTCCCAGTCCAGCGCGGCCCCGCGGGCGAGGGAGCGCGCGAGCCCCCGAGGGGTGCGGTGCGCGCGGCCCATGCTGTACGCGACACGGGAACCGTCAAGAAGCTCGCCCGTGGTCAGCAGGCGCGGCCCGTGGAGGCGGCCGGCGGTGATGTCCTCCCGGAGCCTGGCCTGTTCGTGGGAGAAACCGGCCAGCGAGACGGTGGTGGTGATTCCGTACGCGAGGGACACGGCCGTCTGGCGGGCGCCGTAGGTGTACTGCCAGGGGTGGGTGTGCGTGTCCCACAGCCCCGGCAGGACCGTCTGCCCGGAGGCGTCGACGGTCCGTGCCGCGCGGCGGACGGCGTGGCGGGCAGCGCGATGCGGTTCGACGGATGCGATACGGCCGTCCCGGATCAGCACATCCACGTCCTCGCGGGGCGCGGAGCCGGTCCCGTCCCAGAAGCGGCCCGCGTGGACGACCGTGTCGACGGCGGCCGGGCGGCGGTAGCCGAGCGCGACCGGGACCGTGCGCGTCCCGCCGTCCAGGTCCCTGAGCCGCAGCCGGGCGCCCGACAGATACAGCAGCCTGCGCGAGTCTGCCGACCACGTCGGATGGTCGGCCGGTTCCTCACTGAGGAGGCGCGGCTCGCCGTCGGGGGTGCCGTCCGGGCGGACCGGGAGCAGCCAGAGCGCGGACTCGCTGACACAGGCCAGATGGCGGCCGTCCGGGGACCAGACGGGTCCGCTCGCATAGCGGTCGGAGAGCGAGACATGCGGCGCGAGCGCGTGCAGCACCGAGCTCCCGGTCGTGGTGTCGACGACGCGGATGAGGTTGTAGCCCTCGCGGAAGCGGAGGTTGAGCCGGTTGCGGTCGCAGTAGGCGAGGTAGCGGCCGTCCGGCGACCAGCTGGGCCGCCCCGGCAGCCCGCCCCCGCCCAGGGGCGCTGCGAGCGTCCTCTCCTCGCCGCTCGCGAGATCGCGTACGACGAGATTGCCGGCCATGTCGAGGCAGCCGAGGCGGCCGCCGTCCGGGGAGAGCGCGGCATGGACCCGGCCGCCGGGGGCGAGCACCGTTTCCTTGCCGGTCGCCAGGTCGTGGCGGCGGACGGTGTTGAGAGTGCCGTCGCGGTCGTCGACGTACAGCAGTGCCTGTCCGTCAGCCGTCCAGGAGGGCCCCTGGAGGTACGTCGTGGGGGCGGCCTGCACCACCTTGCGCGGCCGTGCGCCGCCCGAAGTGCGGCTGATCCAGAGGGCGTTGAGGGAGACGAAGGCGACGGAGCGGCCGTCCGGGGAGAGCGCGGGGAGGTGGATGCCGAGCACCGGCCGGGCCCCGCGCGGCTCGAAGTCGTACTCCTTGGTGCGGTAGCGCGGGCGGGCGACGGGGAGCGTGGCCGAGAAGCCGATCCGCTCGGCGGGCGTCCCCCGGTGCGGCCGCACGACGGTGAATTGGCCGTCGACCGTGAGCAGCAGCCGCTCGTCGTCGATCCAGCGCGGGGGCGCGCCCGCGATCTCGCCGTCCACGGCGAAGGGCTTCCCGTCCACGACGAGGACGACGTTCTCGTAGCGCGTGGTCGAGCCGACGGCACGCAGCCAGGCCCGCCGCCCGGCCGGGGAGATGGCCGGCGTGAGCAGATTGCCCGGCTCGGTCTCGGAGTGCTCGACGGTGACGGGGCCGCCCGCGGCGGGGACGGCGGCCAGGGTGCGGGCCCTGAGGGTCGTGCCGTCGAGCGCGGCCCGTACGAACAGGATGCGGGCGCCGTCCGGGGACCAGACGGGGTCGTAGTCCTCGAAGGGCGTGGCCGGGGCCTCCTGTCCGGGCAGCCCGGTCAGCCGGGTGAGCTCTTTGCTGCGGACGTCGACGGTCCAGATGCGGTACGGGCTGCCCTTGACGGGGTCGCCGCCGCGCTCGGAGGAGAACACGATGTGGGTGCCGTCCGGCGACCAGGCGGGGGCGCGGTCGTCCCAGGGGCCTTCGGTCAGCTGCCGCAGCCCGGAACCGTCCATGGCCATTGTCCAGATGTGGAACTGGCCGCCCTTGAAGGCGGTCATCGCGACCCGGCGTCCGTCGGGCGAGCAGACCGGGCGGCCGGGCTCCAGGTCGGGTGAGGTGAGCGCGGTGGCCGGTGAGCCGTCCGGCGGAAGTGACCAGAGGATGTTCTGCACCTCGGCGATGAAACGGCCGCCGGGGGCGGGGGTGGCGGCGCCGTTGGTGGCGGCGGTGAAGTGCAGACCCACTTCGGCTGTGGGTGCTGCCACGGCCTGCGCGGCGTCGAGCGTGCCCGCCGCTCCCACCGCTCCGGCCGCCAGCGCGGTCCCGGCGGCACTCTGCAGAAACTGGCGGCGCGGCATGGACGGCACGGCAGGCTCCCTCGTATCGGAAGCCTTGGACCTTCCCAGCGGCCCCTGTACCCACTCGGCCGTTACTCCAACTTGCCCTGAAACAGACGCGTCCCCGTACGAAATCAGTTCAGTAAAGGGGCGGGTGGGGAGTCCGTGTCGGTCACCAGTACCCGGATCCCCGGCAGGTCGAGCCCGTCGAGGAGGGGAAGTCGGGCGCGTTCGGTGACCAGCACCCGCCAGTCGGTATACACCATGTCGCGGGCCGGCTCCGCCCCGCGTCTGGTCGGGTTGATGCCTGCCACGGCGGCCCCGGCCAGGGCCGCCGCGCTGAGCCACAGGGGAAACTCCGGGGTGGGAGTCCCCCCACGCCCTCAGGGCGTAGGGGGAGTGTCGAGCGCACTCCGAGGTGTGGCTCCGCCCCGCGCGGCACGAGGTCCACGAGGAGCGCGGCCCGTGCGGCGGCGCCCGCGGCCACCTGGTGGTGGCTGAGGAGGAGTTCGGACTCCCTCAGCCCCACCCGGTGATCGCCCCACTGGCGCTGTACGAGCTCGGCGACAGTACTCGTCATGGCGCCGCACGGTAACTGACTACCTGTCAGAACTGAACATCCGAGCAGGCATAGAAGGCGTTGCCGGTGTCATGCACGGTCCACACCGCGAGGATGAGATGCCGGCCGGACTTCGACGGCAGCGTCCCGGAGTGGCTGAGCGTGGACGGCGGGCGCTGGCCGTTGTACGGGATGGTCAGGAACGGCTGCGAGTCGAGCGAGGCGCGGGTGAGCTTCTGGCTCGGGTTCCAGCCGTTCTTGGTGATGTAGTACTTGAAGTCGGTCGTCGCATGCATGGCGGTGAACTGCCACCGGAAGGTGTAGTTCTGCCCCGAGGAGACCTTGGTGGTGGGCCAGGTGCCGCCGCGCGGGTCGTCGAGCTGCGCGAAGCGGCTGTTGCCACCGGCGCAGATCGTTCCGTCGGCCGGACCCGCCGCCGGGAAGCCCTTGAGGCCCTCGACGCTCTGGGGTTCGTAGATGATCTCGCCACAGTTGGCGACCGTGCGGTTGGCGCAGAGCTTCTGGCGGCTGATGGGCGAGTCGGTGTAGCCGTGGCTGCTGGCGCTGCCGGTCGCGAGCACGGTGGTGCCCGCCACGACGAGGCCGACCACGGCCGCACTTATTTTCTTGCGCATGCTTCGCTCCAGGAGAACGTGGGGGAGTTCAGGTGAGCCGTGCTGCACGCGTGCGGGGTACACATTCAGGTCTAGACCAAGTCCCAGAGTATTAACGGAACTTGAACATGTCCAGACCAATCACGTACCTTCCACCGGCCCGGAGCGCCCGGTGTAGAAGGCGACCGTGAGGTCCTTCACCAGAGCCTTGCGCTCGTAGTCGTCGAGCTCCACGAGCCCGCACGCGGTCAGCCGCTGCACCGTGTCGCTCACCGCGTCCACCACCGAAGTCAGCACGCTGTCCCGGTGCTTGGCGTCGATCGCCGCGATCCGCCGGCGCTGCATCGCGGCCGCCACCTCCGGCGCGTACTCGATCCCCGTCGGCTGCGCCGAGAACACCTCGATCCCCACCGGCGCGCACTCCGCCGACAGCAGCCGGGTGAGCGCGCCGCCCACCGCCTCCGCGTTGCGCAGGGTGGGCGCGTCTTCGTGGAAGGCGTCGGCCGGCAGCTGCGAGAGCACCCGCGCCATGGAAGCCTCGACCTGCTCGCTCAGATAGTCCTCGTGGTCCTCGACGCCGAGCGCGGCCCGCGCGGTGTCCTTGACCCGCCACACCACGAGCACGACGACGCGCAGCGCCGTGCCGTCCGCGTCGACCGCGGGCATCGGCTCGCTGCGCCAGTGCCGCAGCCGCACGTCGACCCGACGGCGCAGCACCAGCGGACTGACCCAGATCAGTCCCGTACGCCGCACGCTCCCCCGGTAGTCGCCGAAGAGCGTGAGCACCCAGGCGTGTCCGGCCCGGCCGCGGCCGAGCCCCCCGAAGGCGAACAGCGCCAGGACGACGCCCAGCGTGAGCAGACACCACAGCCCGATCCCGATGCCGCCGTACGGATACGAGGTCAGCCCGAACAGCCGCGTCACCGGGCCGGGCACCGCCCCGGCCCCCCACAGCAGCGCGCCGATCCCGCCGAGCGCGCACGCCCCCGCGACCAGCCCGGTCCAGCCGGGCAGCGCGGCCGCGGCCCGCTCGACCAGGTCGGGGTCCACGGGTGGCGCCGGCCGCGACGGGGCGGCGGCCGGACGCAGCGGCGCGGGCCTGCGCCCGATCCTCGGCTGCTCGCCGGTGCCCTGCCGGCGCGCCACGATGGCGGTGGGCAGGGCGATCGGCGGGGAGTCGTCGTCACGGAAGAGGAGATGCACCGGGATCTCGGTGGTCACTTCCTGGGCGATGACCGGGTGGCGCCGCGGGCCGTCGACCGGGGCGCCGCCGTCCGTCTCCGACGGGGTGGGATTCATTTCGATTCACCTCGCGAGGGTGTTCGGGATCGAGCAGCGGGGACGGAGTGGAGGGAGCCGGCACGGAGCGGAGGAGCGGGATGGAGGAGAGGGACCGGACCGGGCAACGGACCCGGGACGCTCAGCCGAAGAGCCGGCGCCAGGTCTCGGGCCCGGGGATCCCGTTCGCCGCGCCGCCGCGCCAGCCCTGGGCCCGCTGGAAGGCCTCGACATTGCGCCGGTCCTTCTCGCCCCAGGCCGGCCCGGGAACCGATGTGTAGTGCTTGCCGTAGCCGCGCTCGACCAGCTGCCGGCCGAGCTGGGTGATGTACGCGTTGGAGCGGCCCGGTCTGAAGTACGCGCGCCCCGGGTAGGTCGGCACCGCCGCACTCGCACCGCCTTGCTCGCCCACGCCCGCCGCGGGGATGTCCTTGCCCTGCCCGGTCACGAGCAGCCGCCAGGTCTCCGGGCCCGGTCGCCCGTCCGCGTCCGTGCCGCGCCAGCCCTGGGCGAGCTGGAAGGCCTCGGTGGCCAGCCGCTCCGCCTCGCCCCACCGCGGCCCCGGCCCCTTGGGGTAGAAGCGCTCGGCGCCGCGCGCGACGAGCATCTCGCCGAGCCTGGTGACGTACGTACTCTCCGCGCCGGGTTCGAAGGCCGTCCGGCCCGGATACGCCTCGGCCGAGGCCGCCCCACCCGGATAACTCCCGACCGGATCACTCCCGACCGGACGGGTCCCGATCGAGGCCGCCCCGTCCGGCTGGGCCTCGGTCGATCCCGTTCCGTCCGGATCGCCCTCGGTCGAGGCCGTCCCGCTCGTGATGGCCGCCCCGGCGAGTCCCTTGTAGCGGTAGGGCAGATAGCGGTCTGCGTTGGTCCAGTAGCCCATGGGTGTGGCCTGCTTACGGGTGTGCGGCTTCACCTGCTCGTATGCGAGGTAGTAGGTGTGGGTGTAATCGGCCCAGCCGCCGAAGATCGTGACGTGCGAACCCTTGGTCGGGTTGTCCGGGTTGTGGAAGAGCAGGATGTCGCCCGGCTGCAGCTCCTCGCGGGTGATCCGGGTGGCGAAGTCCGCGAGGCTTCCGGTCCATTCGTTGCCGGCCAGGTTCCAGGCCATCGAGACATAGCCGGAGCAGTCCTGGCGGTAACCGTCGGACCAGTAGTCCTCCATGCTGTACGGGACCTTGGCACTCAGCCACCGCTTGGCGCGGTTGACGATCTGGGCCCGGGTCGTCGTGCGCAGCGTGGCCGCGGTGGCGGCCGACGCGCCCGACGGCCCGTGCAGCGGCCCGGCGCCGCCCTGCTCGGTGACGCCCTGTTCGGCGCTGGGCCCCGGATCGGCTGCCCCGCGGTCCACACGCACGGGCCCGGCCGCCGGGCCGGTCGTGTGGCCGACCGCGCTCGCCGCGCCCACTCCCCCGCCGCCACCCAGCACCACGCCCGCCGCGGTGAACAGGACAAGCGCCCGGCGGCAGCCGTGCGCGGCGGGGTGCTCTCCCGCGGCCAGGGCCCGGCGGTGCTGGACGCACCCGGCGCAGTCGCAGTCGGCGGCTGGTTCGAACTCCTCGAATACCGGCACGGTCATACGTGGCCCCTCGTCACTGTGCTGACTGTCACCTTCGATCGCATTTTGGCGTAATTACGGTAATAAGAGACGATTCGACAGGCCGGAACGGTCAGATAATGGTCAGGAGCACTCCGCGCGGTCCGGTAGAGTTCTCGAGGTCAGCAGGCGCCGCTAGCTCAGTTGGTTAGAGCAGCTGACTCTTAATCAGCGGGTCCGGGGTTCGAGTCCCTGGCGGCGCACGCAAAACGAAGGCCCCCTCGCCGGTGCGAGGGGGCCTTCGTCGTACATCCGGGCCGCATTCGGTCGTACATACGGTCATTTTCAGCCGCTCATGCACCCGCACGCCCCCTCACGCAAGGGTGCCTCAAATCGTGCATATGACCGGTTAACAGCCCGATCCACCCTTGCGATCACGGCTGGGGTCGTAGAACCTATCCTGAAGCCAATGCCCTCAATGGGGCATCCATTTCGCGTAGTTGGGGGTAGTACCAGGGCATTGTCCCGTTGCGGCACCGCGGGGACGGGGGCCCCTTCACGAACCGAACACGTGACGGGCATGATGCAACCGACGGGTGACTGTTTCGTGTCTGTACGGACGGTGGCCCGCCACTCATGTGTCCACGGCAGCAGGTCGAGGGGACCGCGGTCAGGACGATTAACGACCGACCACATCACACGCACACACCATGCGTGCGGGGGGATGACTCATGACGTCGACGCCAGACGGCGCCCGGCAGCCCAACGACCCTTCCCGGACGACCCAGCTCCGGATACCGGCGAACGTGCGCACGGCAGGCCACCGGCTCCGCCCCAAGAAGGCGCTGCCCCGGTACGACTACGAGCACTACAGCCGTCTCGCCGGCCCCCTCACCCAGCCCGACCCGAGCAAGCCGTACACCGTGCAGTACCGCTCCCTGCTCTCACAGGAGCCGCACCGCGTCCGGGCCGCCCTGCTGCTCGGGGCCGCGCCGCTGGTGTCCCTCGGCCTGTTCGCCTGGCTGATGCAGCCCGAACACTGGACCGAGCGCGACCCGAACCTCAAGAACGACACGCTGCTCATCCTCGACATCGTCATGCTCGTCTCGATCGGCCTGATCGAGCTCTTCCGCACGATGAACGTCCTGTCGAACGCGCACGCCACGCTCGTGGCGCGCGACCCCGTCCCCGTGGTGCCCGAGAGCGGCACCAAGGTCGCCTTCCTCACCTCCTTCGTCCCGGGCAAGGAGCCCCTGGAGATGGTGACGAAGACCCTGGAGGCGGCCGTCAGGATCCGCCACCGCGGGCTGATGCACGTCTGGCTGCTCGACGAGGGCGACGATCCCGCCGTGAAGGAGGTGTGCGAACGGCTCGGCGTCCACCACTTCTCCCGCAAGGGAGTCCCGCACTGGAACCAGGCCAAGGGCGCGCACCGGGCCAAGACGAAGCACGGCAACTACAACGCCTGGCTCCAGGCGCACGGCGGCAACTACGACTTCTTCGCCTCCGTCGACACCGACCATGTGCCGCTGCCCAACTATCTGGAGCGGATGCTCGGTTACTTCCGCGACCCGGACGTGGGCTTCGTCATAGGCCCGCAGGTGTACGGCAACTACGACACCTTCGTCACCAAGGCCGCCGAGTCCCAGCAGTTCCTCTTCCACGCGCTGATCCAGCGCGCGGGCAACCGCTACGGCGCGCCGATGTTCGTCGGCACCTCCAACGCCGTACGGATCAAGGCGATCCAGCAGATCGGCGGTCTCTACGACTCCATAACCGAGGACATGGCGACCGGCTTCGAGATGCACCGGGCCAAGAACCCCGGGACCGGCAACAAGTGGCGCTCGGTCTACACCCCGGACGTACTGGCCGTCGGCGAGGGCCCCTCGGCCTGGACCGACTTCTTCACCCAGCAGCTGCGCTGGTCCAGGGGCACGTACGAGACGATCCTCAAGCAGTACTGGAAGGGCTTCTCCTCACTGCCCCCGGGCAAGCTCTTCAACTACACGATGATGATCATCTTCTACCCGATGTCCGCCCTCAACTGGATTCTGGCGGCGCTGAGCTGTGCACTGTTCCTGGGCATGGGCGCTTCGGGTGTGCAGATCGACCCGGCGATCTGGATGATGCTGTACGGCAATGCCTCGGCCCTCCAGATCGGCCTCTACATCTGGAACCGCCGCCACAATGTGTCGCCGCACGAGCCCGAGGGCTCCGGCGGACTCGCGGGCATGGTGATGTCCGCGCTCTCCGCGCCGATCTACGCACGCTCCCTGATGGACGCCGTACTGCGCCGCAAGAGCAAGTTCGTCGTGACCCCCAAGGGCGACTCGTCCAGCCCGGACACCCTCTTCGGCACCTTCCGGATCCATCTCTTCTTCATCCTCGTCTTCGGCGGGTCGATGGCCGCCTCGTTCTTCAACGGGCACAGCCACCCGGCGATGGTCACCTGGGCCTCGCTGGCGCTGCTGATCACGGCGGCGCCGATCTTCGCCTGGCGGCACGGCATACGCACGGAGAAGAAGAAGCGCAGAAAGCGGTCCGGCGGCGAGCAGCCGCCGGCCGAGCAGGCGCCGGCGCCTGTGCCGCAGCAGCTGCCCAGCGCCACCGCAGAAGAGACCATGCAGATCGCCCTTGGGGGACGTAAGAAATGAGCACGCTGCCCGTCCGGCCGAACTACCGGAAGAACCGCGCCCGTCGGATAGCGATAGGCGCGGCGGTGGTCGTCGCCGTGGCCGGGTTCAACGGCCCCGCCATGTGGCACTTCGGCTCGGAGCAGTACCACGATTACAAGATCAACAAGCCGGAGTACAAGGCCGCGAACGGCCACTGGGACTATCTGACGGTCCCTGACGAGTACAAGATCAACAGCATCCATGCCGCGCTGCTGCACACCGGCAAGGTGCTGCTGGTCGCCGGCTCGGGCAACAACCAGAAGAACTTCGACGCGAAGAAGTTCGAGTCGGTGCTGTGGGATCCGAAGACCAATGAGTTCAAGAAGATCCCCACGCCCAAGGACATGTTCTGCGCCGGGCACACCCAACTGCCCGACGGGAAGCTGCTGATCGCGGGCGGCACCAAGCGGTACGAGAAGCTCCAGGGCGACATCACCAAGGCCGGCGGCCTGATGGTCGTGCACAACGAGGACCCGGACGAGCCCAAGACCCTGCCCGCGGGCACCAAGTTCACCGGCAAGGAGAACGGCAAGACCTTCGTCTCCAAGGACCCGGTCCTGGTGGAGAAGGCGACCAAGGTCTTCGACAAGAAGACCGGCAAGTTCCTGCGCAACGACCCCGGCCTCGGCCGGATCTATGTCGAGGCCGAGGAGTCCGGCAAGGAGTACGAGACCGGCACCGAGGACAACTACCGGGTGCAGGGCCTCACGGGCTCCGACGCCCGCAACGTCTACGGCATCGCGCAGAAGCTCGCGCTCGACAAGAAGGACTTCCAGGGCATCAAGGAGGCCTACGAGTTCGACCCGGTGGCGGAGAAGTACATCACCGTCGACCCGATGAACGAGGCCCGCTGGTACCCGACGCTGACCACCCTCAAGAACGGCAAGGTCCTCGCGCTCTCCGGCCTGGACGAGATCGGCCAGATCGTCCCCGGCAAGGACGAGATCTACGACCCGAAGACCAAGACCTGGAAGTACACCGGGATCATCAGGAAGTTCCCCACCTACCCGGCGATCTTCCTGATGGACAACGGCAAGCTCTTCTACTCCGGCTCCAACGCCGGGTACGGACCCGCCACCGTCGGCCGTGACCCGGGCGTCTGGGATCTGGGGACGAACAAGTTCGACAAGATCCCCGGCCTGAGCGACCCCGACAGGCTGGAGACGTCCGCGACCGTGATGCTGCCGCCCGCCCAGGACCAGCGGTTCATGGTGATCGGCGGCGGCGGGGTCGGCGAGTCCGAGAAGGCCAGCGAGAAGTCCCGTCTGGTGGACCTCAAGCAGGACAACCCCCGCTTCAAGGACGGCGCCTCCCTGGAGAAGGGCACGCGCTACCCGAGCGCGTCGCTGCTGCCGGACGACTCCGTCCTGGTCACCGGCGGCTCCTCGGACTACCGCGGGCGCGGCGGCTCCAATGTCCTCCAGGCGCGTACGTACGACCCGAAGTCGGGCACGTACAAGCGGGTCGCCGACCCGCAGGTGGGGCGCAACTACCACTCGGGTTCGGTACTGCTCCCCGACGGCCGGGTCATGATCTTCGGCTCGGACTCACTCTTCGCGGACGACGCCAACACCAAGCCGGGCGTCTTCGAGCAGCGCATCGAGATCTACACCCCGCCGTATCTCTACCGGGACTCCAAGCCGGTCGTGAGCGGCGGTCCGAAGGCCATCGAGCGCGGGGAATCGGGGTCGTTCAAGGTCAAGACCGAGGGCACGGTGAAGACGGCGAAGCTGATGCGGCCCAGCGCCGTCACCCATGTGACGGACACGGATCAGCGCTCCATCGCGCTGGACATGAAGAAGACGGCGGACGGCATCGAGGTCACGGTGCCGAAGAACCGGGCGCTGGTGCCGTCCGGTTGGTACATGCTGTTCGTGACGGACGACAAGGGCACGCCGTCCGAGGGCGTGTGGGTCGAGGTCCCCTGACCGTTCCCCACCCCGCCCTCCCGCCAGAGCTTCGCCCGGGTGGGGGTGCCCCCGGCGCAGCCAGGGGGAGTACCCCCATCCCGTAACCGGGGCTCCTCCCCCGGCGCCCTGCGGGCGTGGGGAGACCCCTACCCCTCAAACGCCGACGGGGCTTGATGTGCCGGGCCGAACTTGACGTTCGGGCCGGACAGTCAAGCCCGTCCGGCGATTGAGGACAGGCGGCCGAAGGTCGCGTTCGGGGGTCCGGGGCGGAGCCCCGGACCCCCTCACCCCGTGCCTACTTCGACCCGCGCGCCAGGCCGAGCGCGTACTCCGGCCACCACTTTCCCGCCCGCGGCCCCCCACGGCACTCCCCGTCCGACTCGCCCGGCCGCTTGACCCACAGATACGCGTCGACCACCGGGTCACCCGTCTCGGAGGTCGGTGCCTCGCCGAGCGCGCGGCCCGGCGGGTTGCACCAGTTCTCCTTCGGATCGCCACCGGTGTAGGGGCCGTTGCCGTTGCGGCTGGTGTCGACGACGAAGTGCTTGCCGCCGACCTTCGCGGAGAGCTTCTTGCCGAAGTCCTTGCTCGCGGCCGTCGCGAAGAAGTTGGAGACATTGACGGAGAAGCCGTCCGCCTTGTCGACGCCCGCCCGCCGGAGCGGTTCGAAGAGCGCGTCGGGGTGCGACCAGCCGGCATTGCCCGCGTCCACGTACACCTTGGTGTTCGGCTGCTGCTTCAGCCGCTCGACGGCGCCCTTGAGCAGGTCGTACCGCTCCTCGTGGAACTCCTGGGGCGTGCAGGTGTCCACCAGGTGCAGTAGCGCGTCCGGCTCCAGGATCACCGTGGCCCGCCGGTCGCCGATGCCCTTGGCCACCTTGTCGACCCAGGCACGGTAGGAATCGCCGTCGGCGGCACCGCCCTTGGAGAACTGTCCGCAGTCGCGGTGCGGGATGTTGTAGAGCACCAGCAGCGCGTCCCGGTCCGCCTTCGCGGCCGCCTCGGTGAAACCCTTGGCCTCTTCCTGCGGGTTGTCCGGGCCGATCCACTCGCCGACCGGCTGCTCGGCAATCTTCTTGACCAGCTCGGCCTTCTTGTCGTCGCCGTCCTTCAGATAGGCGGCGACCTGCTTGGCGGCGCTCCCGTCGGGGTTGACCCAGTACGGGTCGGACTCCTTGGGCTGCTGACTGACCGCCGGTTTCCCGTCGTTGCCGTCGTCGGAGGAACAGCCTGCCAGCAGCAGCAGCACCGCCGCCCCCGTCACGGCTATGCACAGCCGGGCACGCCCGGTGCGGCTCCCGTACATCCACTCCCCCTTGGGCGCACTGAGTCCGAGCCGCACCCAGAGGGCCGGTCCCGGACAAGACCGGTCGAATCCATCCTGGCACACCCGTCCTGACTCACTCGACCGGATGCCACTCTCTGTTCGGGAACTGAGGGCGACGACTGCGCGACGTCGCGTCATCCTCCCTCTAGGCCGGGCTCGTTGACCGCTCTACAGTGGCGGCATCAGCTTCGATCCCCGGCGCCGCAGCGACCACATCGACCTCCCGTGTCGGCGCCGGACTTCTCCCGCAGCCCGAGGGCGGCCCGCGGTGGAGGACCAGTTCGGCCGGCGGCTTCAGGGGGAGCGGGTCGTCGGCCGGGCCAGGTCGCCGGGCAGGCGATGTCGTTGCACACTCAGTTCCGCACAGCGGTCAGATACGCCGACACGACCACATTCGCGGTGTACGTGCGCGTCGCGCGGTCGAAGGAACCGCCGCAGGTGATCAGCCGCAGCTCCGCCCGGCCGTCCTTGCGCGGGCCGTAGACCTTCTGCGGATCGAAGCGCTCCCGGTCGAAGACCTGGACGTCGTCGATGGTGAACTCGGCGACCGAGCCGTCGGCCCTGGTCACCTTGACCTTCTCGCCGGGACGGGCGGAGCTCAGTCCGAAGAAGACGGCCGGTTTGGTCTCGGTGTCGGCGTGGCCGACCAGCAGTGCCGTGCCCGTCGCCCCCGGCTGCGTACCGCTGCCGAACCAGCCGACCGTGTGCGGCGTCGAGTACGGGGGCGGGTCGACCGCGCCGCTTGCGTCCAGGCCGCGGGGCACGACCGGGGCGGTGATCCCTATCGACGGGATGTCCACCCGCTGCGGCGGTGCGGGCCGCAGCGGATCGTGCGCGGGTGGCAGCGGGACCCCCAGCGGCCGCCCGACCGCCGCCACGTCGCCGGTGGTGGGCGCGGAGGTGCCGCCGGGGCCGTCGGTGATCTCCCGGCCCCAGAACCACAGCCCGAGCAGGAGTACCGCCCAGGCCACTCCCGCGAGCAGCCGGCCGGTCCCCGCCGGGCGATCGGCGGCGGACATGTCAGTCCGTGTCCGTCCGCCGGAGCCGTGAGCTGCGGAAGCCCACGGCGAGTGCTGCCACGCCCGCGAGGACGAGGCCCATCACGGCATGCCCGGTGCCCGGTCCCGCTTCGGCCGGGTCCGCCGCGCCACGGGCGCCATGAGCATCGTGCGCGGCGAGAGCGGCCGCGCCGCCGCCGCCCGCGCGGACCGGCGCGACGGGGGTGCGCAGGTCCGTCGGCTCGTGCGCGGGCGCCTTGGTCGGCAGATTGCGTACGACCTGGGCGCGGCCCGATGCGGCGTGGTCCCGGCCGTCGCAGGTGACGCTGACGTCGTAGGTACCGGGGCCCGCGTTGGACTTCACGGTCGTCTCGGCGAAGAGCTCGGAGCCCTGCCGGCCGGAGAGCTCGGCGTCCGCCACGAAGGCCTGGGACATGACGGCCCCGGTCGTGCCCCTGCAGCCCTGGACGTGGATCTCCACTTCGCCCCCGGGGACCGCCGGGGCGACCGTGGCCCGCACGGATTCGTCGGCGTACGCACCGGTGGCGGTGGGCGCCAGGACGAGTACGGCGGCCGCCCCTGCGGCACGGAGAGCAATCAAAACTGCACGCATCGTAAACCTCCTGATATCCAAAAGATTCACGCTTGCGGGCCGTTTTCGCATCCGCAGAGGCGGCCCGGTCGTCCGTACGGGCCCCTGACATGCCCAAATACGGTGAGCCGAATGAGGTCGGCCGGACGCGGCCGGTCGGACGCGGGTCGATCCGACCCGGCCCGTCGGACCAAGCGGCTCGGACCCGGTCGGTCAGACGCGGTCGACGAGGTCGGCGATCGAGTCGACGACCTTGGACGGGCGGAACGGGTACTTGTCGACGTCCGCGGGCGTCGTCAGCCCCGTGAGCACCAGGAACGTCTCCATTCCCGCCTCGAGCCCCGCCAGCACGTCCGTGTCCATCCGGTCCCCGATCATCGCGCTGGTCTCGGAGTGCGCCCCGATGGCGTTCAGCCCGGTCCGCATCATCAGCGGGTTCGGCTTGCCCGCGAAGTACGGGTCCTTGCCGGTCGCCTTGGTGATCAGTGCCGCCACCGAGCCGGTGGCGGGCAGCGGGCCCTCCGGGCTCGGACCGGTCTCGTCCGGGTTGGTGCCGATGAACCGGGCTCCCGCGTTGATCAGCCGGATGGCCTTGGTGAGTGCCTCGAAGCTGTACGTCCGGGTCTCGCCCAGGACGACATAGTCCGGCTCGTGGTCGGTGAGGACATAGCCGATGTCGTGCAGGGCGGTGGTGAGCCCGGCCTCGCCGATGACGTACGCCGTGCCGCCCGGGCGCTGGTCGTCCAGGAACTGGGCGGTGGCGAGCGCCGAGGTCCAGATGTTCTCCACGGGGACGTCGAGCCCCATCCGGGCCAGCCGGGCGTGCAGGTCGCGTGCGGTGTAGATGGAGTTGTTGGTCAGCACCAGAAAGGGCCTCTCGGCCTCCCGGAGCCTCTTGATGAAGGCGTCGGCGCCCGGGATCGGTACGCCCTCGTGGATGAGGACACCGTCCATGTCGGTGAGCCAGGATTCGATCGGCTTGCGCTCTGCCATGAGGGCGGACTCCTGCCGTACGCGGTGTGCTGGGCGCGCCGCGACAACGCTGTGGCGACGACGACCTCAGCCTAGTCAGGAAGCCGTGACCCTGACCCCGCCGATCACTGTTGACCCTGCGACCGTCCCTGCCTCGGTGACCCCACCGGCTGCGGGTGGGGCGTGAACGATCAGCGGCGCCCCGTGCGCAGCCGCCGGGACGCGAGCAGGAGGGCTGCGCCGCCCAGCAGGACCGCGCCGAAGGCGACGCCGAGGCGGAGGAGGGAGCCGGTGCCGGTGGTGGCGAGCTCTTCGAGGGTGACGGTGGCGCCGGGCCCCTCGTCGTCGAGCACGGCGAAGCGGTAGTCGCCGGACTCCCCGATCCAGTCGCCGTCGTCGCCGTGCCGCTGGACGATCGCGGCGTTCACGGTGACCTGGTTGGGCGGGGTGTCGGCGGCGAGCGCGAGCCGGACGGTGACGGTGACGGACGCGCGGGCGGGGACGACGAAGCCGGGGAAGCGGCCGATACCGCCACTGCGGCCGTCACGGCCGTGGCCGCCGCTGTCGTCGAGTACGCCGACGACCTCGTCCTCCGCGGTGGTCTCCACGGTGGCAGGACGCCAGCGGTCCGCCTGGGTGTCGTAGAACTCCAGGGTGATCCTGGGCTGCGTGAGACCGGGGTCGCGGCCGGTCAAGACGATCACCGGGTAGATGTTGCGGCAGATCTCGCCGGTGGTGTTGGCGAGATCGACGGACCACTCCTCGTAGCCGCCGCCGGGCCGGTGGACGGTGGGGCCGCCGTGAATACGGGTGTCGATCGGGAAGTCGGAGCTGGCGGCCCGGCCGCAGACGGGCTGCCGGTTCCCGGGCGGCGGGGGCAGTGGCGTCGGGGCGGTCGAGCCGGATGCGGCCGCGTCGGGGGCCGGCGCGGCGGTCGCCGGTCCGGCCGCGGGGGCCGTCTTCGCGTTCGCCGGTGCGGCCGCGGGCCTGGCGATGGTGTCCGCGGCGGCACGGGCGGTCACGGTGGCCGCCGTCGCCGCCGGTCCGGTGAGCGCAGCGGGCGCGATCGTGGCTGCGGTGACTCCGACTGCCAGGGCATTGCGGGCGAGGGCATTGCGGCGTCGCATGGGGGACCTTTGCTGCTCGGACGGCTCGGCTGCGTTCTCGAGAAGCTGCCACGCGCGCGCGGCCGTACGCGGCGCCACGCCCGTCCTACTCCCGATCAGCCACGGAACTCCGCCCTATCAGCGTATTTTCAGTGCGCCCGAACAGGGGCGCGAGGACAAGTTGCGCCGCGCCCTCGGCGACGAGGTTCGCCGCGCCGTCGGCGAGATCGACGGGGATGCGGACCCGCTCGCCGACTCCGCGTACGAAGGGTTCGGCGTCCGCGGCGACGACCCGTCCGCCGAGCAGCACCCGGTCGATGTCGAGCAACTCGACGAGATTCGCGGCGCCGATGCCGAGTACGCGGGCGGCACGGTCCATCTCGCCACGGCCGACTGCCGCGAGACAGATCGCCTCGATACAGCCCCGCCTGCCGCAGCTGCACTCGGGCCCGTCGAGCTGAATAACCTGGTGCCCGAACTCACCGGCGCCGGTGCGGGCGCCTCGGTAGAGCACCCCACCGAGCACAAGCCCGGCGCCGAGCCCCGTCCCGAGATGGAGATACGCGAACGAGTCCCCGCTGCCGCGCAGGGCGAGCCCGAGGGCGGCGGCATTGGTGTCCTTGTCGAGCGCGACGGGCAGCCCGAGCCGCGCGGCGAGCGCGTCCCGGAGGGGATATCCGTCCCACTCGGGAAACCCGGTGACGCGATGCGTGACGCCGGAGGAGTGATCGAGGGGCCCGGGCATGGCGACACCGACACCGAGTACGCGCAGGTCACCTGCCGGGAGCGCCTCCAGTTCGGCGGCGACCATCGCGACCACCGCTGCCGCCCCCGCCCCGAGGTCCAGCGGAGCAACCCGGATGCCCACCACCGCCCCCGCCAGGTCCACCAGCATCACCGTCAGCTCGTCCCGGTCCAGGTGCAGCCCCACCGCATGCCCCGCCGACGGCACCAGTCGCAGCGCCGTGCCCGGACGGCCGCCGGTCGAGGCGCGGCGGCCCGCGTCCGCCACCAGGCCCTCCTCCCGCAGCCGCGCCGTGATCTTGCTGACCGCCTGTGGAGTCAGCCCGGTGCGCCCGGCCAGCTCGAGCCGGCTGATGCCGTCCTCCCCCGCCGTACGCAGCAGATCCAGCACCAGCGCAGCGTTGTGGCTGCGCAGAGCCGCGGGATTCGCCCCGGTCACCCTCGTCGCCCTGGTCACCCGGCTCCTCCCCTTCGCCCCGCCATTGCTTCCCTTCACACGCCCATTCTCCCCTTCGCTTGCACTTTGGCAACACCGTTGCTTAAGTGGAGAGCATGACTGGCACCGGCATCCCCCTCCGCGTCGGACTCGTCGGCTACGGCCTCGCGGGCTCCGTCTTCCACGCCCCGCTGATCGCCGCCACCCAGGGCCTCGTCCTCGACACGGTCGTCACCTCGAACCCGGAGCGGCAGGAGCAGGCCCGCGCCGAGTTCCCCGACGTACGCATCGCGGCCACGCCCGACGAGCTCTGGCCCCGCGCCGACGAGCTCGATCTCATCGTGATCGCCTCCCCCAACAAGACTCATGTCCCGATCGCCACCGCCGCACTCAAGGCAGGCCTCCCGGTCGTCGTGGACAAGCCGATCGCGGGCACGGCGGCCGAGGCGCGCGAGCTCGCGGCCCTCGCCGAGGAGCGCGGACTGCTCCTCTCGGTCTTCCAGAACCGCCGCTGGGACAACGACTTCCTCACCGTCCGCCGGCTCATCGCGGACGGCGAGCTCGGCGACGTACTGCGCTTCGAGTCCCGCTTCGAGCGGTGGCGGCCGCAGCTCAAGGGCGGCTGGCGCGAGTCGGGCGACCCGCAGGAGATCGGGGGTCTGCTGTTCGACCTGGGCAGCCATGTCGTCGACCAGGCGCTGGCCCTGTTCGGCCCGGCCGTGCAGGTCTACGCCGAGTCGGACGTACGCCGCCCGGGCGCCGAGGCCGACGACGACACCTTCTTCGCGCTCACCCACGCGAACGGCGTCCGCTCGCACCTGTACGTCAGCGCCGTCACCGCACAACTCGGCCCGCGCTTCCGGGTACTGGGCACCAGCGCCGGATATGTGAAGCACGGACTCGACCCGCAGGAAGCCGCCCTGCGCGACGGCAAGCGCCCGTCCCCCGACAGGACCGACCGGACCGGCGAGAGGTGGGGCACCGAGCCCGAGTCGCTGTGGGGCCGGATCGGCGCCGGGGAGTCCCCGCCGACCGGCGGCGGCCGCCCGGTCGAGACGGTGCCGGGCGACTACCCGGCGTACTACGAGGCGATCGCCGCGGCCCTGCGCGGCAACGGCGAGAACCCGGTCACCGCCCACGAGGCCGCGGCCACGCTCGAAGTCCTGGAGGCGGCCCGCCGGTCCGCCCGCGAGGGAATCACGGTGACGCTGTGAGCGCCCCGGCCGGCCCCGAGATCGCCGAACTCGAAGCGCAGGAAGCCCGTCTGACGCTGCGCCGGTTCACGCACGACGACGCGTGGGCGCTGGGCAGCCTGCTCGTCGAGATGGCCCGCCTGCGCGAGGCTCCCGTCGCGATCGGCATCCACCGCGGGCCGCAGCAGCTCTTCCACTGCGCGCTGCCGGGTTCGAGCGCGGACAACGACGCCTGGATCGACCTCAAGCGCCGGGTCGTCGAGCGCTACGGCGAGAGCTCGCTCCTTGTCGGCAGCCGCTTCCGGGCCAAGGGCAGGACGTTCGAGACGGACTCCCGTCTCGACCCGGACACCTACGCGGCCCACGGCGGCTCGTTCCCGATCAGGATCAAGGCGGTGGGCGTCGTCGGCACCATCACGGTCTCGGGCCTCCCTCAGCTCGACGACCACGCGATGGTGGTCGAGGCGCTGGAAAGGTTCACTGCAGATCGCTGAGCAGGTCCGTCACCCGCCGTAGGGTTCCGACGGGAAGCCATTGGAATCCCAATGTGTGACCCCAAGAGATGAAGGGTGCGTCCCACTGGTCAGGGGGCGGGCCGCACCACTTCACCTACGCACGGCGTACAACGCGCGTCACCGTGGCGCTACGCGTCCTTGAGCTCCTGGCGCTGTCGGCCGAGCCCGTCGACCTCCAGCTCCACCACATCCCCGGCCCGCAGGAACGGCTTCGGCTCGGGCCGGCCCAGCGCCACCCCCGCCGGCGTCCCCGTGTTGATCACATCACCGGGGTACAGCGTCATGAACTGGCTGACGTACCGCACGACTTCGGCCACCGGGAAGATCTGGTCCGCCGTCGTGCCGTTCTGCTTGAGCTCGCCGTTCACCCACAGCTTCAGGCTCAGCGCCTGCGGGTCCGGCACCTCGTCCGCCGTCACCAGCCACGGGCCCAGCGGGTTGAAGGTCTCGCAGTTCTTGCCCTTGTCCCAGGTGCCGCCGCGCTCGATCTGGAACTCCCGCTCCGAGACGTCGTGCGAGACCGCGTACCCCGCGACATACGTCAGCGGATCCTCGTCGTCCGCCACATAGCGGGCCGTACGCCCGATGACCACCGCGAGCTCGACCTCCCAGTCGGTCTTGCGGCTGCGGCGCGGCACCAGCACGGTGTCGTACGGCCCGACCACCGTGTCGGCCGCCTTGAAAAAGACGACCGGCTCGGCCGGCGTATCCGCGCCGGTCTCGGCCGCGTGGTCGTGGTAGTTCAGCCCGATGCACACGACCTTGCCGATACGGGCGAGCGGCGGCCCGGTCCGCAGACCGTCGGCCTCCAGCACGGGCAGCTCGCCGGCGTCCGCCGCGGCCCGTATCCGGGCCAGGGCGGCGGCGTCGGCGAGCAGCTCCCCGTCGATGTCCGCGACAAGGCCGGACAGGTCGCGCAGCGTCGTCCCGTCCTGGTCGAGCAGGGCGGGTCGCTCGGCGCCCGCCGTGCCGACACGCAGCAGCTTCATGGTCTGTCTCCCCTGGTCGAGTGCGAGCCCGGTCGATGGGTAGCGGCCATCGGGAGGTTCGGAGGATTGGCTGATCCTCCAAGACATGGGACCACTCTGCAAGACCCCGTTCACAACCTGGACCGTTACGCGGCAGTAGTGAGCGCTCCCGCGGTCGGCATGTCCCGATACAGGAACGCGCGCTCGACGGCCGTCCAGGTGGTGCTGGTGACGACGTAGAGCGCGGCGGCGAGCGGCACCACGGCCACGGTGAAGAGCGTGGCGAAGGAGAGCAGCGGCATGATCTTCGTCATCGCTCCCATCCCGGGCGTGCCCGCCTGGGGCAGCGGCGCGGCCGCCATCTGCCGCTTCGTACGCCGGTAGTTGAACGTAGCCACGGCCACGACAACCGCGAAGAGCACCGCGTACACCGTCCCCGCCCCGCCGAAGACCCCGCCGTGCGCGAGGGCGTCGGTCCAGCGGTCGCCGAGCGGCGCGGCGAAGAGGGTGTGCGTGAGCAGACCGTTCGGCTCGCCACCGATCCGCGAGCTGGAGAAGAGGTGGTACATCAGAAAGAACGCCGGCAGCTGCAGCAGACTCGGCAGGCAGCCGGACAGCGGCGAGACCTGCTCCTTCGCATGCAGCTCCAGAAGCGCCTTCTGCATGCGCTCGGGGTTCTTGGCGTGCTTCGTGCGCAGCTCGGCGATCTGCGGCGAGAGCCTGGCCTTGGCCTTCTGGCCGCGGGCGGCGGCCCGTGAGAGGGGGTGGACGGCGAGCCGTACGAGTGCGGTGAAGACGACGATCGCGGCGGCGGTGGCTGACGTGTGGAACAGCGGCTGAAGGAGGTCGGCGAGATGCGCGACCAGGCTGGCGAAGATCGACATGGGTGAGCCCTCCGGGGGTCTCGTCGTGCCGGAATGAGGACATGGCGGCATGACGACCCGCGAGGGGTGTGTACGAGAAGTGCGGTTTCCCCTACGCGGCCGTCAGGAGGGCACGGCCGGGCGCTCGGGGCCTGGTCCGCCCCTTCGCATCGGGATCGCGCTGCGGCAGGAACGCGGTGCGCTGCTCACGGTCGCGGATGGCGGTGCGGACCCGGGTGCGCGGCACGGCGGGCGCGCAACGCGCGCTGATGACGGCGCAGAAGACGAGCGCCGACCCGGCCGCGGCGGTGGCTGTCGCGGCGAGCGCGAGGGCGGCGGAGAGGCTGCCGCCGTCGATGATCAGGACTTCGACGAGAAGAAGGAACAGAAGCGCGGCGGGACGCAGCAGCTGCATCGGCCTCAGCCTGTCCATGCCCGCCTCCTCTCCTCACGTCGCCGTTCGACTCAGCAGAGCTTAGCGCGGCCGCATGGAGCTGAGCTTGCCCCATACGACAAGGCGGTACTTCGAGCTGAACTCGGGCGTGCAGGTCGTGAGGGTGAGGTAGTGGCCGGGCTCGCTGTACCCGGCGGAGGGCTTGACGAGGCTGCGCGGTACGGGCGCGATCACCCCCGTATCACGGGGAGAGGTCTGCGCCGGCGAGGCGTCGATCACGTACAGGTACACCCCCTCCCTCGTCTCCACCCGCACCTCGTCCCCGCCCCGCAGCCGGTTGATGTGGCGGAAGGGCTCGCCGTGGGTGTTGCGATGCCCGGCGACGGCGAAGTTCCCGGCCTCGCCGGGCTGCGCGGTCCCGGGGTAGTGGCCGACGTAGCCCTTGTCGAGGACCCCCCTCTTCCCGATCCCCTGCGCGACGGGTGCGACGACGCCGAGGCGGGGGACCCGGAGGATGGCGTAGGCCTGGTCCCAGCGGGGAGCGGAGTTCTGCGCGGCGGACCGGTCGCGGCTCTCGCCAGTCGCGGTGCCGCCCACAGTCGGCTCGGTCTCGGCCGGCTCGGTCTCGGCCCCGGACTCCACCGGGCCGGGCAACCTGGCAGCAGGCACTCCCCACTCCCGCTCCATGGCCTGCACCTTGTGCTCGGCCCCCTCCCGGGCCTGCCGGTTGGTCCACCACAGCTGGTGTACGACGAGGAGCAGCACTACGACGCCGAGGGTGACGGCGATCTCGGCCGCGGCCCACAGCCCATGAGCGAGCCCGGCCCGCCTCCGCGAGCTGCGCCCCTGCACCACGACCCGTATCCCCTGCCGCACGGACGCAAGATAGGGGCTGACCGCCCAACTCACCAGGCACAGGCAACGTACTCAAGAGATCAGGCTCACCCCGCCGAACCGCCGTACAGCAGTACGGTGTCCCCCATGCGCCCCGACACGCCTGCCGATCACCACGCCGAAGCCGAGCGCCTGCTGCGTACCGCTGCGCAGTACCCCGAGGACCACGAGCCGCTGCTCCTCCAAGCCGCGGCCCACCTGGAACTGGCGGGCGACCGCGAACGCGCCTCCACCCTCTACGACCGCCTCCTCTCGGCCGCCCCCGATCACCCCCTGTTGATCAAGGCCCTCCAGGCGGCGAACCTCTGGGAGTACGGCCACGAGGCAGAGGCCCGCGCCCTGATCAACGGCATCCGCACGGCGGCCCCGGCGGACCCCCTGCCGTGGGAGATCATCGCCGAGACGCTGGAGTCCCACGACGAGCTCGAGGCGTCCCACGACTGCTTCACCACGGCCCTGACCCTGCTCCTCCCGGGGGACGAGGACGAGGTCCCGTACGCCACCCGGTCCCTCCTCACGGGCCGCCACCGCGTCCGCCGCCTCCTGGGCCTGCCCCACGACGACCGGGACGCCCTGGCCGACATGGTCCACGCCTCCCACACGACGGACGTCACCCTGGACGAACTCCACGACCCGAAGCGCCTGTGGGCCCTCGGCTCGGACAACCCGGCAGAACTCCAGGCCGAAATCGCCCGCCTGCGCTCCGAACTGGGCTCGTTCCGCTCGGCGTTGTCGCGCCCGTTCCCGGTGGCGGTCCTCCACTGGCCGGAGCCCGAACTGAACGAACTCCTGGCGGCCTACCCGGAGTTGGAATCGGAATACCCGACCCACAGGGCCCACCTGACGGACCTCGAGGCATCGCTGCGGGACCTGTCCTCCACGGGCACGGAGAATCTGGGCATCGTGACGGGGACGGTTCCGTCGTACGAGGCCTTCGCAGCCTCCGAGCAGTCATCGCCGGCGAACGCGGACCTGCTGCCGCAGTACGCAACGACGCTGGCGGCGAGGGGGCGGGCGGTGGCATGGCCGCCGGCGAAGGGGGCGCCTTGCTGGTGCGGGTCGGGGGCGGCGTACAGGGATTGTCACGGCGGGTCGGAGCACGCCTGAGCCCCCGACTGAGGTGACGCTGGCCACGCCGTGCCGTGGCCACGCATGACCACGGCTAACCTCGAATGCATGCCAGAGAACGCCGAGTGGACGGCTCCAGACGGGTCTTGGGCGTCGTCTGCCGCGCGCCGTCGCAATATGCAGGCAATCCGGAGCCGAGACACAAAGCCCGAGCAAGTTATCCGCAGCCTGGTCCATGCGCAGGGACTGCGCTATCGCGTCTGCACGAGGCCACTCCCCGAGCTCCGGCGGACAGCAGATCTAGTATTTCGCCCCACGAAAGTGGCGGTATTTATTGATGGGTGCTACTGGCACGGATGCCCGGAGCACTATGTATCCCCGAAAACTAACCCTGGATATTGGTCCGACAAAGTCCTGCGCAATACAAAGCGAGACCGCGACACCGATAAGAAACTTACGGACGCCGGTTGGCTTGTGCTCCGCTTTTGGGAGCACGAGCCATCAACCTCCTGCGCGGACAAGATCGCCGCTACGGTTATCTCCCGAAGAGCTGCCCTCAAGAATCTCCGACTCGAAGATCACTAGCTCGGAGGGGCCTTCCACGGATCCAGCAACATACCCCTCTTCCAGCACATATTCGTTCAGGAGGTCGGCCCGCCTTTCCGGCCTTAGCACGGCAGCAATGGCTCGCCCAACAGCTTCAGCAACAGGCGGAGGGAACGCGTTGCCGACCTGGCGGTACTGTGCCGTCTTGCCGCCTCTGAACTTCCATTTCCGATCGAATCCCTGAACGATGGCGGCCTGCTCTACGGTGAGCATGGGACCCGCCGGGCGGAACAGATCCCGTTCCGGGTCGCACTGGTCCTCATCATTGGCCACACCGTTTGCGTCGACGCCCATCAAGGCCCAGGCACGCTTCGCGCGACTCGGCCCAAGATCAGCACCCCCATGCTTCCTGGAGCCGCCCACCAGCGTTGGCGCCACGCCCTCGGCGGCCCCACCCTTTGCAGTCAAGGCTTTCTCATGCCACGTATCGAATACGTCTTTTCCGGTCCGCTCTCCATCACGAGCCGGCTTACCATTCTTATTCAGCAACCAATATTTCTTGCAGCGATTGCGCATGGATGATTCAAGTTCATCAACCACAGCTGCAACACCACCTTGCCCCGCAGTCGGCCATGCGAATTCGGAAGCATTGGTCACGTCTTCATGAATTGCAACGAGAATTGCCCGGGGGCGCAGCTGCGGGACACCGAACTGCTTTGCATCCACACGACGCCACACACGCCTCATCTCTGAATTCTTCCTCTCCGTCGACCAGTCAACCTCGATCGACGGAACCCGATAACCCAGGCGGCGAAGTTCATTCACAATATGCCGCCGATACTCGATAAAGACTTGCGGAGGCTCAAGAATACCCCGCACATTCTCGATCATTATGGCCCTAGGCCTGAGCTCTTCAACGATTCTCAGCATGTCCGGGAAGAGGTCACGCTCATCATCGGGGCCGAGCTGCTTCCCCGCCAGCGAAAACGGCGGGCACGGTACACCACCGGCCAGCAGGTCGATTCGCCGACCGCTAGCCTGAATTTCTTTGCATTCCGGAGAGTCGAGGAAATCCCTTACGTCGCCTGGCTTGAGCGCCTCAACCTTCTCCTCGCTCCACCCCGGCCAAGACCTAACGTTCTCCTTGAGGGTCTCGACAGCGTGCCGGTCCCACTCCACAAGGGCCAGATGATCAAACCCGGCATTGTGAAGTCCAAGAGCCTGCCCACCTGCCCCAGCACAGATCTCCACCGAGATGAGCGGCTCGTCGAACTGCGGTCGCTTCCGCCGGGCGGCCATCTGAGACTCCTCGTGGTGTGGCACAAAATAGCTGCACAAGTCTCGCAGAGAGCGCAGCCGATCACACACGAGTCTCGCAGCATGCCGGCGAGCCGTCCGCTGCGGGGTACGCGCGGACGGCAGTGCCACAAGTTTTCTACTGGCTTCGCCCCATGTGCCGCAGCAGGGCCTCTATGTCACCGGGAGCTAGACCGGCAGCAACGGACGGCTCTTCCTCTAGGCCTGACAGCTGCTGCACAGAGGGGTCATCAAGGATCTTGCCCATGAACTCCAGTTTCTGATCCAGCCGCGCCTCAACCACCTCGTCGATCGTGTCGCGGACAGCGAGCACGGTGACGCGAGTCTCGGTGTCCGGGTCAAGTCCTAGCCGGTGGATACGGTCAAGGCTCTGGAGAAAGCGCCCAGCGACGAAGTCGCGGTCGACATACACAGCGTCGTGACAGACCTGGTGCAGGCTGATCCCCTCACCGAGAGTCGCAGGGTTGGAGAGCAGCACCATGCATGCCGGATCCTCCCGAAAACGCCGAAGCTGCTCATCTCTGTCTCCAGTCCCGCCGTACACAACTGCCGGGGCGTACTTCTCCAGGAGTTGCTCAAGAGTCGTCAGGCTGCGGACAAACGTCGTCCACACAAGGGTCTTCCGACCCAGCCGGGCGTTCTCAGCGACGATGGCGGCAGCCTCCTTGTACTTCGGTGACAGTTCATAGTCAGGGAGGTTCTGCATGAGCGCGTAGAGCGAGTGTCCTTCCGGAATCTCAAGCGGCGGCAGCTGGTACGCCAAGGGCTCGTACCGGCTCCCCCCCTGCATCAGCAGCGCCGGGCTGGTAGCGGCCATGAGAAGGCGCAGCGCCGTCTTGCCCAGTGAGCTGAGGTCATCTCGCGTAGCGCGTGTGTCAGGGTCACCCACTAGAGACCCATAGATGTCGGCATGCAGAGGTGGCATATCCACATACCGCATCCGGAGTTCCATCGGAGGAAGACCCAGTTCCAGCTTGGTCGTCCGAGTAAAAAGCGGTTTGAGAGCGACGCTGGCGTAGGCCAAGTCCCCGCCGGCCACTGCGCGAGTGACCGACCGCTGGCCATGGCCTGGCCAGACGAAGCCCAAGAGATTCTCAAGGTCCTTCGAACCATTGGGGGCAGGGGTACCAGTGAGGATCAGCCGCCGCTGAGCCAATGGGCCAAGGGCCATACAGGCGGCACCATAAGTGCCCCGGGCCCCGAGCTTCATCCGATGCGCCTCATCGAGAATGATCATCGACGGCTCGGTCTTGAGCCATGCCGCAAGTGTGGAGAGAGAGCGGTCCAGCCGTTCGTAGTTGACAATGAGGACCTCCGCCCATTCGTCCAGCGATCCATCGAGCACATGCGGACGCAGCCTGTGGCGGAAACAGACGGCCGTCTCGTACTGCCACGACTCGTAGGCCGACTTCGGGCACACAACAAGCAGTCGCTTGACGTGTCCCATCGTCTTCTGTGCCGCGTATACACCAAGAGCCGAGCGGGTCTTGCCAGCTCCAGGAACGCTGAAGTTCGCACCATGCTGGAGTGAGAGCAGCTTGGCTATGTCTCGCCGCTGGAACTCACCAAGGTCCGCGATCCACTCGTCTCCGAGCAAGTGAGGCACATCGTCCGCCAGGACCTCGCTCGTGTGGTCCGGAGTGCTAAGCCTCTTCTCGACAGTCGCGGCGTCGTGGAGGTTGCCTAGGATCAGGCTCCTCAGGTCAGAGGCCCACTCCACGCCCGCGGGATCAGACCAGCCCGCGACCTCGCCCACGCTGGCCAGCAGGTCATCGAGATCAACGGAGGCGGTCAAGGGGCCGAGCTGGCCCCCCGTGCGGAAGCGGCCGACCAGCTGAACGAGCTCCCCCCGGTAGCTCTCAGTGGTCCTGAGGATGACTTTCGTGCGCGTCTCATCAAACCCGAGGGTCAGCGAGACATCGGCTGTTGTACCGATGGTCACGACCTGCCCTCCGCGACGGCCTCAACAAGCCAGGACACACCGTCGCCGGGCTCCCCCGGGATCCGCTTCGCCTGTTGAGCCAGCTTGCTCAAGCTCTCCCGCAGCTGCAGCACAGCGTCGTCAAAGGCCTCTTCGTCCAGACTCCGTGCCGTCCGCGCCTGGACGAGCTCGACTACGCACTGGTCGATGTCGGCGCAGGCATCCGCGAGCCGAGCAGGAGCGAGCTGCTTGCGCTTGCGTACCCGTGCGTCCCGGCCGGCGTCATCAATCGCTTTGTCGAACGCTTCCTTTGCGTCCTCGAACAGCGATCGAGCCGCTGCTTTCTGACCATCAGGTACATCGGTCGCAGAAGAGCCAGCAACGGCCTTCGCCCGCAGAATCTGGTCATTGAGTGCCCGGGCCGCGGCGACACGGGAGGTGGTTCCCGGCACTGCGATGCCGAGACCAGGCACCATAACGGCTTCCGGCGCAGGGTCGTCGTTGCGCCCCGCCTCGCTGAGACTCGCCGGAAGGCTCCTGGCCAGGTAGTCCGCTTTCGCGAAGTGCTCGTCAATATGCCGAACATCCGTCTTCGCGAAATCGAGCAACATGGCGGCGAGCCGCCATTCCTTGATGACCTCGGCCTCATCGGGCTCGACCGTGGACAGCTTCTTGTAGAGTCGCTCAAGCTCCTTGAGCTTCTCCTGATCGTCCTCAAAGTCGACCAACCGCAAGGCGGCAGAGCCGCTCCTGCTCCGCTCGATCAGCTCCCGGATCGTACTGAGGATCCACCGCTCCTGATGGTAGGTCTTCGTCTGGACCCTGAACTCCTTGGCGATCAGTTCAGGAGTCCGGCCCAACGCTGCCTGCTCCTCCATGGCAAGCAAGCGGTTGATGTATGAGTAGTCGCGGCGGTGGTCCTTGCGCAGCTGGAGCGAAAGCTCGACGGCGTTGATGTCCGCCCAAGTGAAGGACGCCGGCAGCACGCCCACCCGCATCGACTGAACACCGCTCTCCCGGAGTGCAGCAGCCCTGGTGTTGCCATTGACGAGCACGCCGTGATGCGTAACCAACCCCGGATCGTTCTGGCCGAACTGCTCCAGACTCTCCTTGAGCTTGTCAAAAGCGGTGTCACGCAGGTTCGGGTTGGCCGGCTCAGCCTGAAGCAAGTACCCGAGATAATCCTGGCTCTCTGCGCTCCACGGATCGCGGTCCAGTACCTGATCCTTCTGCGGATCGTGGCTGCGCTGGGCCCGGATGCGATGGGTGCCGGGGTTGAAGTAGAGGCTTTCGAGCGGGAGATCGATGACCTCCACGTGGATGGCCTGACCGTTCCAGTCAACGGTGACGGTCTCCCTAGTACCGCCCGAGTTCTTCACCTCCTCCAACCTCTTCCTGATGAGCTCACTGAACTGGTCTGCACGCGGCGGCGGCTGAAATTCTCGAAACACGTTGTCCCCGATCCCCTTCACTCTGCTTACTTGTCCTCTCCAGCCACTGCCTGCCGGACAGCCGTCCGGGACGTGACCGGCAGCGTCCGGTAGACGCCCCACAGCTTCTCCAGCGTCCCCCGCGTGCGCTGGTCTGCGTCGATCCAGGTCGCCAAAACCTCCTTCTCCAGGGCAGAGAGACCCGCCACCTTGCCGAGTAGTTCGCCCAGGTCGACCTCGCGCTCTCCAACCGCCCCGCACCGCTTGCATTCAGTGACCATTTGGTGGTCGACGGTGCCGTCGGCGAGTACGATCTTGCGGCGAGCGACATTTAGCTGCGACAGGACGTTACTGTCGTCTTCGTACGGCTCACCCGCTCCGATGCCGCAAGTGCGACAGAGGTAGCTGTCGTTCTGCCAGACCTTGGCGCGCTGGGCAGGGCTCAGGCTGTTCTTATGTCTGGCTACCTTCGCCTGGCCGGGGATCCAGACCTCGGCACCCTTGGTCACATACCGCTGCTCTTCCTGTTTAAGAGCAGGGTCATCGCGGCTCGTGTCGATCCGCCAGCCGTGATCCCTAAGATCCCGCAGTCGCCGGTCGATCTGTGCGACCTCGGGGAATGCCTTGCGCAACTCGGCCTTGGTGAAGGTGTTGCCCTCCCCCACCTCGGACTCCAGCCACAGGGCTGCGCGGATCTTGGTACCGAACTTTCCGTTCTGCCAATGGGGCAGGGTCATGCTTGTTCTCCGATCCTTCAGCCAGCCATGACAACGCGAACATCCACCCGAGCTGCGTCGTGAGTGAGGCAGGATGTGCCGTATGCCGTTTCCCAGTTGTGCGTACTCAGAGTCGCCCTAAGTGAGTCAATTGATGACGCACGACCGAACTGAAGTCCAGCGGAACCGCATGTTGCGCTCAAAGACGTCGACACCTAGGTGCCGCTCCGATTCTGGAAGCGCCTGGCTGCTCCACAACTACTTAGCTGACGAAGGAAGAGGGAACGGAATGGACGCTGGGCAAGTCGGTACCAAGATCAGCCCCGACCTCCCCCCTGGGAGGGATCAGCTCGCCCGTACCCTCAAAGCGCTGTACAAGCGAATCGGTCCACCTTCGCTGGCCGCGGCTGCTCGCCTGTTCCACCAGCAGGGTTACAAGACAAGCCGTGACGCCATATCGCGTTACGTGAACGGCAGGAGAGTCCCGCCCCTCAGCTTCGTGACGCTCATGCATGAGATGGCGGTGACAAGCGCGGGTTCTGAAGCGGCCGTTGGCATAACGAAGGATGAGGTGGTCAGGGCGCACGAGGCTGCCGAGCCGACACTGTGCAGGAGGTGTCCAAGGCTGCGAGGCGACAACAACGCGCTCCGCGAGGAGAACCGTCAGCTGAAGAAGAGCGAAGCCGGCCTTTCAGAAGCGTTGGCCAAGGCTCGGCGGCGAGCAGCATCGCTGCCGGTCCCCCATCACAACAGGGACCGGCAGCGACAGACGAGCGATGTTGCGGGCGCGACGAGAATCGCTCACGTGGCCGCGAAGCTCCGAGACGAGGGAAGAGCTGCCGCAGCTGTGGCCGTGCTGGTCGACACCGTAGGCACCTTGACACCCTTGGAAGGAGCCGCGTCCTTGGCAGTCCTGCGGGCTCAGCAGCAGGCTCAACTCGCAGACACCTTGGTGCACATGTACGGACGTGAGCACTCGGAGAAAGATGTCATCCAAGTCGCGCTTGAGCTCTACGAGCACGGGATGGCGGACGACGCTGTCGCGGTTCTACGCTCGGCCGCCCGGTGATCAGAATCCGAAACCGGGGATAGAGCGTGGACTGAGCCTGAGCCCTGCGTTGCGCGCACCACGAGGCATCCATGCCGGCAAGCATTCGACCACCCGTATGCCCCATTGCCTCACATCAGGCAGCATCTGCCTCATCTGCCTCGAAGTGCATCTGAGCTCGGTCCAAGATCGCGTCTGGGTCGCCTCCCTGGTCAACCAGACAGTGGAGTAGGTCGGTAATAAGGTCAATCACCGACTCCTGAAGGACTGGAAGTCGACTGAGGCTCGCCAGGTCGGGGCCACCGGTCATCTGCCGGTAGCCATCCAGCACAGCTGACGCACGCCGAATACGGTGGCATTGCCCGCCAGGTCCGACGGCAAGTTCACACCAGACCGCCTTACCCGTGGCCGTAAGGATGGTGCCCCAGTCTGCAGCAAGTGCTGCCAGCAGGCGGAGTCCGCGGCCAGACTCATCGCCGCACTCCGGCGCCATCACCGTCGGCACGGCTTCGCTCTTGTCATGGAGTTCCAGGCGGAGGCTGACATCGCCGGGTTCCATGACGAGGGTCGCCGCCGCTCCTGCACCCACATGCTTGATCACGTTGGTCGCGAGCTCCGTAACGGCGAGTTGCACCTCGTCGGCAAGGGCTTTGAATCCCCAGTGAGTGAGCTGCTCTCGCACCGCTCTTCTGAGTACGTGGAGCTCAGCCGGCTCCGCCTCGAAGGGCAGAACGCAGCGGAGCCGGGATCGGTTGGTGGTGACTTCGTTGCCGCACATGGCCGCACTCCCTCCTGCGCCACATCAGCGCTGCGCCTGCCGTGTCCGTACGGCTGCGCTGCGTAGCGATAGGAGTGGAGTATGACACTGAGAAGTCTCGCCATGTAACTTCTCGCGAGAACCGATCGAGTGAATCTGGTGGTTCATCAACTGCACGACTGCATAGCCTTGTTGGTGTTTCGCCAGAGCGCTGGCGCCTACGTAACGGGAAGGTCTCTACCATGTCCGCGAGGGCCACAACCCGGCGCCGCCAGCTCGGTGTGACGATGCGCAAGCTGCGTGCCCGAAAGGGCATGACCTTGGAGGAGGCCGGCCGACTCGTCGGGGTCTCCAAGGCGACGGTGAGCCGGTACGAGACACAGGAAGGGCCCGTGAAGTGGCCGATCGTGGACGCTCTCTGCCGTGAATACGGAGCGAGTGAGGCTGAGCGGAAGGCCGTTGTCGCGCTCGCCAAGGACGCGAAACAGCAGGGGTGGTGGAGCTCCTTCGCCGACTCGATCCCCGAGACTATGAACCTTCTGCTCACCCTCGAAGACGAGGCCGTGCGTGAGGATCACTTCAACTGTCTCTACGTTCCGGGACTACTGCAGACCCGCCGCTACACAGAAGCAGTCCAGCATGCCTCCGAGATGCGGCTGCCTCCCGACGCGATCGAGCGCCTCGTCGACATCCGGATGAAGCGCCAGCAGATCCTCACCCGCCCCAAGCCTCTGCACCTCTGGGCGATCCTCGACGAGTCGGTGATCCGGCGCATGGTCGGCTCGCGCTCTGTGATGAAGGAGCAGCTCAGCCACCTGCTTGAGGCCAACGAGGCCCCGGACATCACGCTTCAGGTGCTGCCCTTCGCCAAAGGTGCACACTCGGCAGCGATGGGCAGCTTCGTGATCCTCGGGGGTGCTGAGCCCAGTCTGGATGTCGTCTACGTTGACATCCACCTCGGTTCGCTCTTCATGGAGAAGGAGGAGGAACTGGACCGATACCGACTTGCGTTCGACTACCTCCGCGCACAAGCGTTGGACATGGCTGGCTCATCAGCCATGATCGAGCGTGTCCGTGAGGAGATGTAATGCAGCGCTGCACCCCTGAGATACCGGCCGAGGCATGGTTCAAGTCCTCGTACAGCGGGGCCAACACCAGCGAGTGCCTCGAGGCAGCCGCCTTGGTCGGCGGTACGGCCGTACGGGACAGCAAGAATCCCCTTGGAGCCCAGATCGCATTCCCCGCCCATGCCTGGACCAATTTTGTTGCGGCGCTGCAGGAGGACCGTGTCAGCTGACCAACCGGTCGCGCATCCCGTACGGGAGTACATATGGAGGTGACGTGCACCAGCCTGAGTGGATCAAGTCCTCGTACAGCGGAGGAAGCGGTACCGAGTGCGTCGAGGTCGCCGCGTCCGACCAGGACGTGGCCGTGCGGGACTCCAAAGTGCCGTCAGGGCCGCAGCTTGCCCTGGGACAGTCCGCCTGGGTGGATTTCGTCGGAGCCCTTCGCGTTGGGCGGCTCGGCTAAGGGCGCCCGTGCGGGTCGTCGGGCGGGCTCTCGTGCTCGTCGTACGCAGCCTGGATCTCCGCAAGGTGGCCGGCTCCCAGCTGCGGTGTGAAGCCCTCCGGGAACAGCAGCATCGTGGGCTGAGGCCACATGTTCTCCAGCCCGTGGATGGCGCACTCCAACGCGACGAGATGCGGGCCGTCGCCGCATGCGCCGCGCAGGTAGTGCCGCCCGTGGGACATGCATGTGTACGAGAACGCCAAGCAGTCGTCAGCGGGACCGGGGGCGTAGAACGACGGGTCGCACACCATGACCGTGACAGGGTCTTGCGGGTGGAGGCGCGGGATGGGACGCGGGTCTTGCCATTGCAGTCGGGGAGGCAGCACACGCACATGCTGCCTGATCTTCACGTACAGGGTCCGGTACTCCTGGTACACCATTCGCCGAAGGCGGCTGCGGGAGAAGGACCACCGCACCTGGACTCCGGGCCGACGCTGCGCCGCCTCTCGCCTCGGCCGCGCGCGGCCGCAGTCACCTCAACCCCGTCATAGCGTGGCCCGACGCGCCTCAGCCCGAGACCGTGGCCGTGCGGCCCGTCCGGTTGCGGGCCCTGTTCCGCCGGATCGCGGAACTTGAGGGGCGCGTCAGCGAACTCGACGACCGCGTCGAGGTGATCACCAACTGTCACTCCCCGATGCCAAGCCGAAAACCTCGGTAGGAATCCTGCGGGCCTGTCACCGGGTGGGTTCAGCGCGGCAGCTTCGCCGTGCGCTCCGGGTAAGCGGCGGCGATGTAGTGCATGGCGGTCTTCTCCGTGATGCCGAACACCCGCATCAGCTTGAGGGGATCAGCGGTCTCGAACGCCTCGTTGAGGTCGGCTTCCTGCACGCTGGACATGGGGAAGTGGGGCGTGGCCACTTACTTGATTTCGTACTGGTCGTGCGGGATGGCGCGGTGCCAGATCTTCTCGAAAGCGGCGGAGTACATGTCCACCACTCCGGGGTCGTCCCGCAGCTCATCGTCCGACCAGTCTCCATCGCCGGAGAAATGGTGTACCCGGATCAGGCGATCGTCGAAGATCCAGAAATCATTTCCCGGCAGTAGCAGTTCCGTCGCTTCCCGGCGGGGCAGCCATTTCACCCGCTCGCCCGCGGTCACGTTGGAGTGGGTGACGTAGTGCTCCCAGCGGATGTATTCGGTCACCGGCTCGGAGACGACCCTCGCGCGGCGGACGCTCACCCCGCGTGTGACGGCGTCGGCGATCTGCTGGTGGAAGGGATGCCACCACGAGGCGCGGTCGTCCCAGTCGACACGGTGTCCCTGTCGCCATGCCTCGAAGCGAGGATTGCTGTAGTAGGTGTCGCGCATCTCCAGATGAACGGCCGACCTCTTGGCTCCAGCCAGTAGGTCAGCGAACGTTGGGACGTTCGACGGCATCATTGCCTCCCTCGGATGTCTTGGGGTGGTGCCATCCCACCGTGTGTACCAGCTCGACCGCCGTGAGACCGGCCTCCTCTCAGAGGTCGCGTATTTGCCACGCCACGTTCTTGCGGGCAGCCTCCGAGGACGACGAGGAGCTTGGCATGAGCTGGCATGTTCGTGCTTCCTGTCAGCGAATCTCGTACTGGTCGTGTGGTACGGCTCGGTCCCATACCGCCTCGAAGGAATCCAGGCACTGCTTGACGATGCCGGGCTCGGTGCACAGTTCGAGCGGCGGTGATGCCCAATCCCCTGCCCGGTGAAGTGGTTGAACAGCACCTTCGCTTCATCGAAGATCCACAGGTCGCAGCCGGGAAGCATCGGATCAACTGCCCGTCGGCGCGGCAGCCAGCGCACCTGCTCGCCGGCGTGCACGTTGACGTGAGTCCCCGCGTGCTCGTATCGGATGTAGTCAGTGACCGGCTCGGACACGATGCGCGCCCGTCGCACCGCGACACCGCGGCCCTGGCCCGGGAGATCAGGTCGACCCAGGGTGCCCAGTAGGCGGATCCGGGGTCTCCGTCTCGCCACCCGGTCTCTTGCTACCGGGTGAAGTCGTCGGCCTCGTCGCCGACTCCGTACACGTCGCGCATTTCCAAGTGGACAGCGGAGTGCTGCACGGCCTCCAGCAGGTCGTTAAAGCGCAGCTCGTTGTGCGCCATCACAGGCCTCCCTCGGCATGGGCACCAGGCGGCGGGGATACGGATCACCGACTCGTGGGCGGGAATCCTTTGTCGTGTCCCAGCGTCGTGTTCTTGACGCACCGGTCTTGTGTCGCGACTCGACCACCGACCGGCCGTCTGGGGGAATTCGTGGACGCCCCGCGCGAGGGACGCCTCGCTTAGGCGAGTCCAGGGTCAGTTCAGAGCGTCGATGGCCTTCACGATCAGCGCCCGTGCCGCCTTCCCGTACACGGCCATGCTCCGCAGCTCCTCGAACGCTTTCAGGTACAGGGCGATCTCACTCGGCTGTGTGATGTTCACCTGCGCCGAAAGCAGCTCCACCGACACGAGGGTGTCGTCGTATATGTGGAACGTCTCCTGTGGCCAGATCCTGCGCTGCCGGGTGACCATCGGGATCACGCCGAGGGACACAGACGGCAGAGCGCCCGCTGTGAGGAGGTAGCCCAGCTGCGCGGCCATCGCGTCCGCGGCGCCGAGTTGGTAGTGCAGAGCGGCTTCCTCAACCAGGAGAACGAAGCGGTGTCCCTGCTCATGAATGACGCGGGAGCGCTCGACTCTGGCAGCCGCCGCCTCGGCCCCGTCGTTGGGAATCTCGCGGAAGTCGGCGATTGTTCTCAGCAACGCGGCTGCGTAGCCCTCGGTCTGCAGGAGGCCGGGGACCAGCGTCGACGAGTAGACGCGGAACAGCTGGGTGTCGTGAAAGAACTCCACCCAGCTGTCCTGGAGTTGCTTTAGCCCGCTGCGCACCTGGTGGCGCCACTCGCTGTACATCGACTCTGCGTTGAGGGACTGGGCGATGAGGTCGTCCGCCTGCTCGGCGTCACCGCACGCACGGCACCACAGGTGTATGTCCTTGGCTGAGGGCGCGGTGCGGGCGTTCTCGATGCGGGACGTCTTCGCGTGGTGCCAGCCACATCGGTCGGCCAGCTCGGAAACCGTCAGCCCAGACGCCTTGCGCAAGTCACGCAACCGCCGCGCAACCGATTCGCGGGCAGCCTGCGCAGACGACGACGGGGAGACGGGCATGAGCTGGCCTATCCGGTTCTTCCTGCTAGTGGATCTCGTACTGGTCGTGTGGGATCGCGCGCGTCCACACGGCCTCGAAGGCCTCGGCACACAGCTTCGCGGCCGCCGGGTCGTCGCCGATCTCTCCGCCCATGGACGAGCCGTCGCCGGCGAAGTGGTTCCAGTGGATCCAGCGTTCGTCGAAGAGCCAGAAGTCATTGCCCGGGAGGGCAATGTCCGAGGCCTGGCGGCGTGGCAGCCACCTCACCTGTTCCCCGGCTGCGACGTTGGTGAAGGTGCCTGAGTGTTCGTAGCGGATGTACTCGCTCACCGGCTCGGACACGATGCGGGCACGACGCACGACGACACCACGGGACACCGTCTCGGACATGAGGTCGAGCCATGGCCGCCACCAGGACGCTCGGTCGGCCGGATCATGGCGAAACCCGTTCTTCCAGGCCGCGAACGGGCCCGCCTCGTAATCGACGGCGTAGGAGTCGCGCATCTCCAGGTGCACGGCGGAGCGCGTGCAGCCGTGGATCAGCTCATCGAATGTCGGAACGCTCGACGGCATCGCACGCCTCCCTGATCATGTGCACCATCCTGGCGGGGATCCGGATCACTGCCTCGTGGTCGGGGATACCTTTCGCATGCCTGGGGATTTCCGTGGCGGCGCACTCCGCCTCGAGCTCGAGGCTCGGCTTCCAGCCCTGGAAGATGAGTTCCTGCTTCTCCTCGTCGACCCACACGGTGGGACTTTGCTTGTCACCGGTGTTGGGGTCGATCCCGATGAACACTAACGCCACGTCAGCCTCCGTCTCTCAGATGTGCAGTTGTGTGCACCACCTTCGTCCGGTCGGGGCATCGGGTCAAAGGCGCGAAGTAGCTACTGTACGGCTCGGATGAGCGTGCATGCACACTTCTGCACACCACTGGAAGGTGGGTGTACGGGATCCCTACGGTCGGGACATCGCCGCTCAATGACTCGACGGGGGACGACCCGTGATGACGATCAAGGTGTACCGCGCGGAATCCCGCACAGGCAGACGGTTCCGCGCTCGCGCAACGGTGACAGTGCCCTCGGGCGACCCCGAGCGGCTCCCGGGTTCCCTCGTCTTCCCGCCGTGCGCCTGCCCCCGTTGCACGGCCGTCCGGTGACCGCGCCCACGGCAGACGCACGTGTGCTGCCCGCGGCCGGAGATCTGAGCTGGGAGCAGTACGCAGGACGCGCCTGCGTCTGGTGCGACCAGCCCCTCACGACCGGCGCACGCAGCGTCGGCACAGCGCGCGGCCGGATCGGCGTCCACGTCCTCGACATCGAGGTGTACGCGGGCCCGTGCTGCCCGTAGCCCCCCGCCTGATGAGCCCCGCCTCGGTCGACGACTTCGGGCTGGGAGCTCCGACCGAGGCGATAACGGGCCCTTGAGGGCCCCGACGTGCACGACGGCGTGAGGGAAGGCCTCGCGCCGAGGACACATCAAGGAGCGTTGCATGACTGCTCTCGCGACAGAACAGGTCATCGGCCGACAGCTCGTCGACGCCGAACTCTTCGAACGGCTCGTCACCTTCCTCGAATTCGAGGAGAACATGGACCGTTCTCAGGCCGAACGCGTGATGGACCAGGCCCTCGCCTTCATCGACATGGCCGGGCACCGCTCCGACGTACCGCTGCCGCCGTCACGAAAGGTCGACCCGGGCTGGCACGCCTTCATCCTGCACAGCCGGGAGTACGCGGAGTTCTGCCACCGCCGGTTCGGAACGTTCCTGCACCACAACCCGCTCAAGGGCCGACGTCCGCGCGACGGCATCGCCATCAAGCGCACGGTCCAGGCCATCGAGGTGATGGGCTACACCGTCGGCCACGACCTGTGGGGCACCGCGGCGGAGTGCAACCCGCCAGCCTGTTGCGGCGACGGCGACGGCTGCTGACCCAGTTCTCTCCGCGCGGCCGTCGGGAGGCGGCCGCGCACCTCCCCCGGAACGGAACTGCCGCTGTGGCCACGCTCCATGTCTCTGCTTGCAGTCGCGTCACGGTCTTCCCCCTCGAAGGGCTGACCGTCGCGTACACGACGCAGTCGAGCGACTCCCGGGGCCTGGGGGATGTCGCGGTGGTCGGAGTCGTCGCACCGGACAGCGCGACCGGCGATCACCTGTGGTGGCTGGCTGCGAGCATGTACAACAACCAGCCCACCGGCCAGGCACAGGCCCGGTGGATCCTCACGCAATGCACCCGAGCCCGTGTCGCCAAGGCCCCCAGCCATCGCGATCTGCCCGACGCCAAGTGGACTGCTGCCCTGACCCGTGAGTTTCGTCTCGACAGCCTCTTCGCCAATCACGACATCCTGCGCACCGGTCGTCTCGCCATCGAGTGACGGCTCGCCCCCCGGCTGTAGCCGACGAGGCCGAGGGTTGATGTTCCCGCTGCTTCGGGGAACGCTGGCCGCTTGCGATCCGAGGAGTGACAGCGTTGGCCGAGAGTCCGGGTACCGATCCGGCATGCATGGCTTGTGGGCTCATCGCCGGTACTGAGTTCTTGCCCGGTGGGGCGATCCTGCGGACCGGCACGTGGGTTGTTGAGCACTGCGTGGGGCCGCTGGGCCTTGGGACGCTGGTGGTCAAGCCGATCAGGCACGTGATCCATGTGGCCGACCTGACGGCAGAGGAATCCAGCGAGCTCGGCCCGCTGCTGCGGAAGGTCAGTTCTGCGGTCACTGCGACGATGGAGCCGGAGCAGGTCTACGTCTGTCTCTGGTCCCATGCGGGCGCGGTGCCGGGGCACATTCACTTCGTGGTGCAACCCGCGTGCAAGGACGATCTTGCGCGGTACGACGCTTACGGGCCTGCGCTGCAGATGGCCATGTTTGATGCCGGGCAGCTGCCGGATGGGGCGGCCGTGGCCGAGGTGTGTGCTCGCCTGCGGACGGTTCTTGCTGAGGGGTGAGGGCTGAGGCGTTCCGGACGAGTGGGCGGGCGCCGATACAGGTACGGCCCCGCGGAACGGCTGCCGTGCCCCGTGGGTCGTGACTCTCCGCCGGTCGCCCGAATGGCCGACCCCGAGCGCGTAGTCCGCCCGGGCCGCCTAGCGTCGCCGTAAGGAGCCCGCCGGCTACCCGCGCCGGCGACGAGACGGTTGAGAGGCGTTCCCATGGCGGTTGTCGAGTCGTTGCAGTGGGCCGGTGTCACCCCTGAGCAGTACGACGCTGTGCGCACCCGGGTTCGCTGGGAGGAGGAGGCTCCCGACGGGGCGGCCATGCATGCGGCCTGGTTCGAAAGCGATGGCCTTCATGTGATCGACATCTGGGATACCGACGAACAATTCCAGCGCTTCATCGCCGACAAGATCATGCCCGCGGTCCAGGCAGTCGGCATCGCGGGGCAGCCGCAGGTCAAGACCACCCCACTGCACCGGCGCTTCGTGGCCCCCGGCGTCACTGGCGCTGCCTGACGCTTCGCCTCCCGCCCCCTACCGCACCGCGATGGTGCTCGGGGCGCCGCGCTTCGAGGCCCGGCGGGGGTCGGAACCTGTCCTGAGGTCGAAGCCCTCGCCGACCCGATCTCACGCTCCGCACGCAGCCCGCCACGCTTTCATCACAACTAGGCATCGGTCCATCACAATTGACACCCGATCACCTAAGCGGAATGTCATGCTCCACTTATCGGATCGGACACATCAGCCTTGGGGGGCACATGTCAGTGAGAGATACGGAAAGGCGCTTTGCCTGGGCTGCCGGTGCCGTGGCGATGGCCCTGGGGGTCGTGGGATGTGGGGGCGGCAGCGAGAGCGCGAAGCCCGCCGCCACGACGTCCAGCCCCGCCGCGACGACGGCCGCACCCACACCTTCTGTCGAGCCGGCACTCGATCTCGTCGACGACCAGGAGAGCGCCGACGCCGGGAAGGCGATCGAGGTGAAGGTGCTGGGCAACGACAGCGTCACACTCAAGGACGGTACGAAGAGGAACGTCGAAGTCACCCTGGCCGCAGGTGAGTTCACCGTCGCCGTGGACAGCCCGCCGGTGCACGGCGCCGCGAAGGTCGACGGCGCCACCATCGTGTACACCTCCAGCCCGGGGTACGGGGGCGACGACGAGTTCACCTACCGCGTGGACGTGGCCGGGCAGCAGCTGACCGGGACCGCCGTCGTGCGGATCACCGTGGCCGAGCCGACGCCCACTCCCACGCCGAAGCCCACCAAGCCGAAGGTTTCGTACGCCAACTGCGATGCCGTACGGGCCGCCGGAGCCGCGCCCCTCAACGCGGGCGATCCCGGCTACGGGCCGCATCTCGACCGGGACGGAGACGGTGTCGGCTGCGAGACCTCGTCCGGTGGGGGCAGTGGGTCGACCGGCGGCGGGAGCGGTTCCGGCGGCGGCGGGTCGACCGGCGGCGGGGGCGGCGGGAGTACGTACTACGCCAACTGTGCTGCCGTACGCGCCGCCGGAGCCGCGCCCATTCACGCCGGGGAACCCGGCTACGGGCGGCACCTCGACCGCGACGGAGACGGCGTCGGCTGCGAGTGAGTGAACGAGTGACGGCCGAGCGGGCCAGTGATGAGTGAGTGAACCGCCGCATTCCCGGTAGCCGACGCCTCGGGGGGGGTTGAGGACGAGCGGCTACCGGGAATGGGCATCGCCGCGACGGCCGGGATGGGCCGGTGCCGTCGCAGGTCTATTGGAGAGTCCTGAATCAACGATGGAATGATGAATTCAGGATTGGTTGCCTGAGAAAGATGAAGAGACGGTTAAATTCTCGGATCAGACCGTCTTCTTGATGAGCTTTCCGTCCGCCGCGATCACGAACCACTCGCCGTCCAGGCCCTGCCCGTTCACGTCCCCCGGCGTCGCGTCGCCCACGTAGTAGTACAGCGGCCAGTCCCCGTACGTCGCCTGTTCCGCGCCCTCGCCGAGCTTCGTCTCCTTCAGCAGCGCGGCCTTCGCGCCCGTGCCCGCCTTCACGTCCTCCGCCGAGGTGAGCGCCGGCCACACCGCGATGCAGTCGGCGTCGCACTTGCTCGCACCGGGCTTGTCCTTGGTGAATCCGTACAGCGTACGGCCGGAATCGTCGACCAGGATGCGGCCGAGTGCCGAGTCGGCGACCTTGACGGAGGCGGACGCGGCGGGCTTCTGTGCGGGCTCGGCCGCGTCGTCCGAGTCGCCGTCCGACGAGCCCCCGCAGGCGGTCAGCGTGAGCAGTGCCAGCGCTGCGGTCGCAGCCGCGGCGAGCATGGTGGATCGGTTCCTGCGCATGGTGGTCCCCCGGTTTGTTTGTTTCTGGGTACACCCGGTTGTACGGCGGCAACTGACCGGCGGTTCAAACGAATTCCAGAATCTTTCGTTGAACGTGGCGAGCTGACGGGCCGTACTCCATCGCGACCGGCCTATTGAAGGAGCCGGTTCCAACGGGAGGACGAAACTAATGCAGAAGCGTTATCTTGCTGTTACCGCAGCCGCAATTGTGCTTGGTGTTGCGGGTGTTACTCCGGCAGTCGCGCACGGTGGACACAGCGAGCACGGCGGGCAGGGCTCGGGCAGCGGCGCGAGTACCTTCACCAAGCCCTCCAGCGGGCACGCCCTCGCCTTCGCCGCGCATCTCTCCGGCGCCAACGAGGTGCCCGTCGCCGGCGGACCCGCCGTCAACGACCCCGACGGCAAGGCCCTCGCCCTCGTCAAGGTGAAGGGCGACCGCGTCACCTTCGCCCTTCAGTGGAAGGGCTTCACGCCGAGCCTCGGGCACATCCACGAGGGCGTCACCGGGAAGAACGGCGCGGTCAAGGTCCCGCTGTTCGGCACCGCGATGCCCGACTCCGTGAGCGCGGCGGCCGGGCAGGTGGCCATCACCGACGCCAAGCTGGCCGAGAGCATCCGTAACAACCCCTCCGGCTTCTACGTCAATCTGCACAGCGCCGAGTTCCCGGGCGGAGCCGTACGGGGGCAGCTCAAGCCGCTCCACCAGAACGTCAACCCGCTCGACATCATCAAGGGCGGCAAACTGAGGGCGCTGTCCAACGGCGACCAGGAGGTCCCGAAGAACGACACCTCCAAGGTGGGCGACCCGGACGGGCACGCGATCACGTTTCTGCAGCCGAAGGGCACGAGCGTCGGCTACTCGCTCGCCTGGATCAACATCAAGGCCCCCACCAACGGTCATATCCACAAGGGCCGGTTCGGCAAGAACGGCGACATCGTCTTCAACTTCTTCAACCGGCCCGTGCCGGACGGGATCTTCGCCGTCTCCGGGAAGATCAACGGTCAGAACCCGGACGTCGTCAAGCGCGTCCGCGCCAACCCGGGCAACTACTACTCCAACATCCACACCTCCGAGTTCCCCGACGGCGCGGTGCGGGGGCAGCTCTTTCACTGAGACGCCTGAGACGTCATAGGCTCGGACCTGTCCGAGTCAATGGCAGTGGGAGGCGGCGGCGATGGCCAGGGTTCCGGCGGCAGCGGTGGCGGCGAGTGGGCTCGTCGGTGGGTACGGGATCGCCCGGTGGACCAAGAAGCGTCCGCTCGGTGGTGTGGCCCTCGCGGCGGCCGGAGCCGTCGCCGCGCGTCAGTGGCACCAGGCCGCGGGCGGCAGGGCCGCGGCCGGCCTGAGCGCCGCCTACGTCGCGGCCTTCGCCGGGTCGCACCCGCTGGCCAGGAAAGTAGGCGCCTGGCCCGCGGTGTTCGCCGTGGCGGGAGGGGTGGCCATAGCCTCGTGGGCCGTCACCCGCCGGGCTGCGATATAGCTGCGGGCCAGGGCCCGTCCTTCGGATCAGCCAAACACGATCCGGAAGACGGGTCCTTGGCGCATGAACACTTCGGTCCCGCCGTACGTACTCCTACACACCTCCCCCAGGTGGCTGGGCGTGTGACCGTACGGCAGGGTCCGGTCACGCGCCCAGTCCGTGTGCCACGGTGTAGATCAGCAGACCGGCCATTGCGCCGACCACCGTGCCGTTGATCCGGATGAACTGCAGGTCCCGGCCGATGTGCGCCTCGATCTTGCGTGAGGTGTGCTCGGCGTCCCAGCTCGCGACGGTCTCCGAGATCAGCGAGGTGATCTCGGTGCGGTAGGTCGTCACCACGTAGACCGCGGCGTCCTCGACCCAGCCCTCCAGCTTCGACTGGAGCCGGCCGTCCGTCGCCAGCCGCGCGCCGAGCGAGAGCAGGGATGCGCGGGCGCGCAGCCGGAGTTCACTGCGGTCGTCCTCGGCGGCGGAGATGATCATGGATCGTACGGAGGACCAGGCGCTGGCGATCACATCCTGGACCTCGCCGCGGGACAGCAGGTCCGACTTCATACGCTCCACCCGGGCGCGGGTGTCCGTGTCCGACTGAAGGTCCGCGGCGAAATCGGCCAGGAATCGGTCGATCGCGCCGCGCGCGGGGTGGCCGGGCATGTCGCGCATCTCTTTAACGAAGCGGAGCAGTTCCCTGTAAACGCGCTCGCCTACCTTGCGGTCGACGAAGCGTGGGGTCCAGCCCGGTGCGCCGCCCTCGACGGCGTCCATCACCGAGTCGGAGTGGAGGACGAGCCAGTCGTGTGCGCGGGCACAGATGAGGTCGACGGCGCGGTGGTGGGCGCCGTCGGCGACGACTTTCTCCAGCGTCTTGCCGATGCCGGGGGCGATCTCCGCGTTGTCGGCACGACGGGTGATGGCCTCGCCGACAACTGCCTGGACGTCGGAGTCACGGAGCACAGTGAGCGCGCCGCGCAGGGCTGTGGAGAGCTCGGCGGTGACACGGTCGGCGTGGGCGGGCTCGGCGAGCCAGGCGCCGAGACGGCTGCCGATGCCGAGGGCGTGCAGACGGGCGCGTACAACGTCCTCGGAGAGGAAGTTCTCCCCTACGAAGGAGCCCAGCGAGGCGCCGAGCTGGTCCTTCTTGTTCGGGATGATCGCGGTGTGCGGGATGGGGATGCCGAGGGGGTACCGGAAGAGGGCGGTGACGGCGAACCAGTCGGCCAGGGCGCCGACCATGCCGGCCTCGGCGGCGGCGGCGACGTAGCCGGTCCAGGGGCCGGCGCCGGAGTTCCTCGCCCACGTGGCGAGGACGAAGATGAGCGCCACGAGGAGGAGCAGGCCGGTGGCGGTGAGCTTCATCTGGCGTACGCCGCGCTGCTTTTCGGCGTCCGCGTCGGTGTAGGCGAAGGAGGGAAGGGGCGCGATACGGCGCGGCTCGGCCTGCTGCCCACGGCCGCCCCGCGCCCGGTCGGCGTCACCTCCGGGCCGGTCGGCCCCGGCGGCGTCATCTCCGGCCGAGCCTCGCCGGCCGGCCCCGGCCGCGGCACTTTCCGGCAGGGCGGGCCGGCCGACCCGGCCCCCGTCGGCTCGTGGCAGCCCTGGCCGACTGGCCGGACCCGCATCGCCTTTCGCCAAGCCTGGCTGCCTGGCTCGACCGGCCCCGGCCGGCCGTCGCTGCTTGTCCGGCCGGCGGCGTCGTTCTGTCTGGCTCGGCTGGTCTGGGTGGCCCGCCTCGGGCGGCTGGCCCCGCTCGCCCTGCTGATCTGCCGGGCCGGGCTGGCCAGAGCGACCGGGCTCGTCCGCCTGGCTTCGCCGGTCTGCCTGGTCAAGCTGGTCCGGGTGGCCCGCCTCGGGCGGCTGGCTCCGCTGGTTCTGCTGGTCCGGCTCACCGTGCTGGTCGGGCCGGTCCGGCCGGCCCGACTTGCCGGCCCGGGGGTGGACCGGCTGCGTCCCGGCCGACTTCCCCGGCCGCTCCTGCCGACGGTGCTCCGCCAGAGCCGGATCGCCCAGCTCTCCCGGCCGGTCCCGCTGGTCCGGCTCGTCCGCCTGGCCCCGCCCATCCCGCTGCTCCGGTTGCTCCGGCTCGCCCCGCCGGTCTATCTGGCCCGACTGCTCCGGCTCGCCCGCCTGGCCTCCGCCCGGCCGGTGCGCCTGCCCCGGCCGCGTCGGCCCGCCCGCCCCGACCGGCGGGTCTGACTCGCGGGCCCGGCCGGGACGACTCGGCCCGCCCGCCCGGCCCCGGCCCCGGTCGTCCGGTCGGCTCGGCTCGGCCGGCTGTTCCGTTCCTGAACCTTCCATACCGCTCCACCCGTCAGCGCGCGCCCCGTACGCATTGTCCTTACCTCAGGTACTCCTGGGGCGCTCATCGAGTTCCCCGCGACATGTCCCATCATGTGCTCATGAACATGCGCCGCGGCTACGCGAGCACCATGCGCCGCGGGTATGCGACCCTCGCCGCCCTCATCAGTCTGGTCGTGCTCCTCTGCGGCGCGATATACCTCGGCGTCGGGGCCGCCCACGGCCGAACCGCCGCGCGGACGGCGCCCAAGGCGGTCGTCGGCTGGGTCGGAACCTGGGCCGCCGCGCCCGTCGAGGCCAGGGCGGAGGGAGGCCGCTCCGACCGGTCCGTACGCAATGTCGTGCACACCAGCATCGGCGGGAGTGCCGCCCGGGTCACGCTCTCCAATCTCCTCGGTCGGCACCCCCTCACCGTCGCCCATGTCTCGCTCGCCCTCCGCGCGGGCAACGGCCCCGCCGCTGTGCCGGGGACCCTGCGCGTGGTGACGTTCCAGGGCGCCGACGCGGTCACCATCGCGGCCGGGGCGCAGTCCGTGAGCGACCCGGTCGCCATGGACGTCCCGTACGACCGCGATCTCCTCGTCACCGTCCACACGCCCGCCGGCCGCGGGCTCGTCACCGTCCACCCCCGGGCGCGGCAGACCTCGTACGTCGCGGACGGCGACCGTACGCGGGACCTCAGCGGCGACGCGTACACCTCCAGGACCCGCGTCTGGCAGTACCTCACCGCCGTCGATGTGCTGACCGGCGACGCCCGGGGCGCGGTCGTCGCCGTCGGGGACTCGATCACCGACGGGGTCACCTCCACGGCCGACGCCAACCGCCGCTGGCCGGACGTCCTCGCCGACCGGCTCAACCGTCGCGGCGCGGCCCACTACGGCGTGCTCAACGAGGGCATCAGCGGCAACCGTCTCCTCCACGACGGCCGCGGCCCCAGCACGATCGCCCGCTTCGACCGCGATGTGCTCGCGCGGCCCGGGGCGAGGACGGTGATCCTCGCGATCGGCATCAACGACCTGCTGCACGGCCCCGGGACCCCGTCCGCCTCCCACGTCACGACAGGGCTCGCCCAGCTCGCCCGCCGGGCACACGCACACGGCCTGCGGATCATCGGCGCCACACTGCTGCCGTGCGGCGGGCACCACCGCTGTACGCCCGCGGTCGACGCCGTACGCGGCCAGGTCAACGCCGCCATCCGTACGAGCCGGGTCTTCGACGCGGTCGTCGACTTCGACCGCGCGCTGCGCGATCCGTACGCACCCGCCCGGCTGCGCCCGGCGTACGACAGCGGGGACCATCTCCACCCCAGCGACGCCGGATACGCGCGCATGGGCCGGGCGGTGGACCCGGCGCGGCTGTGACGGCGGGCGCTCGCCCCGCCAACCTCCTCGCGGCGCCGGGACAGTCGGCGGCCGAAGGGGCGATCGCTGGGGCAGCCGTCCCCGGGCAGTGGCTCAGCCGAGCTCCTTGCGGTCGCCCTTCTCCAGCTTGGACCGCTGCTCCGCCTTGAGCCGCTGCTTCTCGGCCCGGGTGCGCTTGCGCTCCACGCCCACCCCGCCCATCAGCGCAAAGCCCGTGATCTTCACGCGCGGCGCTGTCGGGTCGGGGGCGGAGTCGACGCTGCCGTGTTCGCCGAAGCCGCCCATGAAACCGATGCCGCTGACCTCGACGTTCAGGCCGGGCGGTACAACGATCTGGACCCCGCCCATGAGGGCGAAGCAGCGGATCACCGTCTCGCGGTCCTCGAACCGGGCCTCACGCAGATCGAGTTCACCGCCGCCCATCAGCGTGAAGGAGGTGAACCTCCGGGCCACCGTCCAGGTGCCCTTGCGGCCGAAGCCGCCCCAGAAGGCGAACGCGCCCCTGGAGGTGGCCGGTCCGCCCACGCGCTGCGCCCAGGCGCCGGAGCCGGTGGCGAGGGCCGGAGCCGCCGCTGCCGTGCCCGCCGGGAGATCGCTGACCAGCGGCTCCAACTCGCCGTGCGTACGCGCCGTGTAGGCCGCTTCCAGACGCTGCCCGAACTCCTCCATGTCGAGCCGCCCCTCCGCCACCGCGTCTCGCAGCCGCTCGGCAACCCGCTCGCGCTCGGCGTCGGAAGCACGCATCTCAGGGAGTTCGCTCGTCATGAGCGGCAGCCTAGTCAAGGGTGCGCCGCGCTCACAGACCCGATCCGGCACGCGATCACAGCCCCGAGCGTTCGGCGTACATCTTCGCGATCACGGCCTCGATGTCCGGCTCCCGCACCGACAGATCCACCAGCGGGTACTTGTCGGCGACCGCGGCCACCACCGGGGCCGCCGACTGGGCCGCCGGGAACGCCAGCCACTGGCGTGGACCTTCGGTCTTCACCGTACGGGCCAGATCCAGCACGATCGGCGGCATCTCCCGCTCCAGGTCCACCACCAGGGTCCGCTCGCTCTCCCCCACCTCGTGGAGTCCGGCGAGCGCCCCGTCGTACATCAGCCGCCCGTGGTCGATGACCATCACACGCTTGCACAGCTGCTCGATGTCGGTGAGATCGTGCGTGGTGAGCAGCACGGTCGTGCCCCGCTCGGCGTTCAGGTCGCGCAGGAACTCCCGGACCTTCGCCTTGGAGATCACATCGAGGCCGATCGTCGGCTCGTCGAGATAGAGCACCTCGGGGTCGTGCAGCAGGGCTGCGGCGATGTCCCCGCGCATCCGCTGCCCGAGCGAGAGCTGACGCACCGGTACGTCCAACAGCTCGGCCAGGTCGAGGAGTTCGACACAGCGGTCGAGATTTTCGCGGAATCGCCGGTCCGGGATCCGGTACATGCGATGCACCAGCCGGTACGAGTCCTTCAGCGGCAGGTCCCACCACAGGGTCGTACGCTGCCCGAAGACCACGCCGATCCGCTGCGCAAGACGCGTGCGCTCCCGGGACGGGTCGATGCCCGCGACCCGCAGCCGTCCGCCGCTCGGGGTGAGGATGCCGGTGAGCATCTTGATGGTGGTGGACTTCCCGGCGCCGTTGGGGCCGATGTAGCCGACCATCTCGCCGCGCGGGACGCGGAAGCTGATCCCGTCGACGGCCCGCACCTGGTGCTTCTCGCGGCGCAGCCGGCCCGCCTTGCGCCGTACCTCGAAGACCTTCTCCACTCCGTCGAGCTCAATGAAGTCCGTCATGCTCAGCTCCCTGTGCTCCGGTACGAACGAAGGGCCACCCGCCAGGCCAGTGCGGCCGACGCGCAGCACAGCCCGGCGACGAGAGGCGCCAGAAACCCCAGCCAGTCGGGCAGGCCGGCGGGGGCGGGGCGCCCGAGGACGTACAGCGCGGGCAGCCAGTTGACGAAAGCCAGCGGTACGACATAGACGACCCCGCGCACCAGGTCCTGGGCGAAAATCGTCGGCGGGTACTGCAGCAGCGTATTGCCGCCGTAGGTAAAGGAGTTGGTGACCTCCGACGCGTCCTGCGCCCAGAACTGGAAGGACGCGCCCGCCACCATCACCGCCGAGAAGATCAGCGCGCCGCAGACCACCATCAGCGGCATCATCGCCACCTTCACGGCCGTCCACTCCACCTCGAGGATCACCAGCGACCAGATCAGCACCAGCAGCCCCTGGCTGATCCGTCCGAGGCGGCGCAGCGCGAACCGGTCCGCCGCCACCTGCGCCAGCACCGGCACCGGCCGTACGAGCAGCGTGTCGAGCGTCCCGTCCCGCACCCGCCTCCCCAGCCTGTTGACCTGTCCCATCGCCAGGTCCGCGAGCCCGAAGGCGGTGCTGGTGGTGCCGTAGAGGAAGGCCACCTCGGCGAAGGAGAAGCCGCCCAGGCCGTCCACCTGGCTGAACATCAGGACGATGACCACAAAGTCGAAGATCGTCGCGGTGAAGTTGGAGAAGAGGGTCATCGCGAAGGAGAAGCGGTACGTCATCGTGGAGCGCACCCACATCGCCGCGATCATCCGGTACGTACGCCAGGACTCACCCACCCTGCACCACCACCCTCCGGGTGGCCACGGACTGCACCAGCCGCCCCGCGCTCAGCAGGACGACCGCCCAGGCGAGCTGGAACGCGTACGCCTGCACCAGCCCCCAGCCCGTGCGCTTCTCCAGGAAGACATCCGCCGGGACCTGGAGCATCGACGCCCAGGGCAGCGCCCGCGCGACCTCGCCCAGCGCCCCCGGGAAGACGGTCAGCGGCAGCAGCATCCCGGAGAAGAACAAGCCCGCGAGCCACGCGATCTGGGCCGTGCCTGCGCCGTCCATCAGCCAGAACGCGCTCAGCGCCACCAGGTACCAGACCGCGAAGCTGACGGCCACGCCCAGGGCCACCGACAGGAGGAAGGCCGGCCAGGTGAGCGGCCTGGACGGCAGCGCGAGGTCGAAGGAGAGCGCGCCGACGACCATCGGCAGCGCGCCGCGCCCGAGCAGATGAAAAGCCGCCCGCCCCAAGTTGGCGGAGAACCACCACAGTTGGAGGTCGACCGGCCGGTAGAGATCGATGGCGATGTCGCCCGTCTTGATCCGCTCGATCAGCTCTTCCTCGAAGCCGCCGCCCATCAGTCCGGCGGTGGCCAGCAGCGCCTGGCCGATCCACACATAGGCGAGCGCCTCGGGCATGTCGTACCCACCCAGGTGGGGCCGCTCGTCCCAGAGGGCTATATAGGTGTACGCCAGGATGAAGCCGAAGACGGTGTTGGTGAACACCCCCGCCGCCGTGGCCATCCGGTACGTCGCATGGCGCCGGAAGCCACCCGCCGCAACGGCCGCGTACAGCCGCACCTCGACCCCCTCCGCCTGCAGGCACCAAAGCGCACGACCCTAGCCCACGGCCACGCGCCGCCGCGACAGCTTTTACCGGCCGGGGCCCGGGGGTGGCCGCCGGAAAGACGCAGCACGGCCGGGGTCCGGCTCCGAGGGATATCCCGACGAAAAGGGCAGTATGGGCGTATGAGCGACGAGCCACAGCAGCAGGGCTGGACACCCAGGGACGCGACCGTCGCAGATCCCGTCGGACGGGAGCCGGCACCGGGTACCAAGGGCGGGCAGCCCGGCCCCGGGCGCACCGGCTGGCGTCGCTTCGTCCCCACCTGGCGCATGGTGCTCAGCGCGGTCCTGCTCGTCGCACTGCTGCTGATCGGCCTCTTCCTGGCGGGCTACATGCTCGTCGACATCCCGCCCGCCAACGCCGCGGCCACCGCCCAGTCCAATGTCTATCTCTACAAGGACGGCACCCAGATCGCCCGCGACGGCGAGGTCAACCGCGAGAGTGTGACGCTCGCGCAAGTCCCCCTGACGGTGCAGCGGACCGTACTGGCCGCCGAGGACCGGGACTTCTACTCCGAACGGGCCGTCGACCCCAAGGCGATGATCCGCGCCGCCTGGAACACCCTGACCGGCAAGGGCAAACAGTCCGGCTCCACCATCACCCAGCAGTACGTCAAGAACTACTACCTGGGCCAGGAGCAGACGATCTCGCGGAAGTGGAAGGAGTTCTTCATCGCGATCAAGCTGGGCCGCGAGGAGAGCAAGAGCGGCATCCTGGAGGGCTACCTCAACACCAGCTACTTCGGGCGCAACGCGTACGGCATCCAGGCCGCCGCCCAGGCGTACTACGGCATGGACATCGAGGACATCGACACCGCGAAGGGCGCCTATCTCGCCTCGCTGGTCAACGCCCCGAGCGCGTACGACGTCGCGACGCACCCGGAGAACCGGGCAGCCGCCCTCGGCCGCTGGAACTACACGCTCGACGGCATGGTCAAGAAGCACTGGCTCAGCCCCGCCGACCGCGCGGCCATGAAGTTCCCCGTGCCGGGGACCGCGAAGCCCGCGACCGGGCTTTCCGGCCAGCGCGGCTATATCGTCCAGGCCGTCGAGGACTACCTCACCAACAACAAGATCATCGACGAGAACACACTGGCCACCGGCGGCTACCGGATCACCACCACGCTGGAGCGCAAGAAGCAGGACGCCTTCACCAACGCGGTGAAGGACCAGGTGATGTCCAAGCTGGACAAGGACCGCAAGGCGGACCGCAATGTCCGCGTCGGCGGCGCGTCCATCGACCCGGCCACCGGCAAGGTCGTCGCCATGTACGGCGGGGTCGACTACACCAAGCAGTACGTCAACAACGCCACCCGCCACGACTACCAAGTCGGCTCCACCTTCAAGCCGTTCGTCTTCACCGCCGCCGTCGAGAACGCTTCGACCACTCAGGACGGCCGGCCCATCACCCCCAACACGGTCTACGACGGCACCAACAGGCGTACGGTCGAAGGCTGGAGCGGCAAGCCGTACGCCCCCGCGAACGAGGACGACATCTCGTACGGCCCGATCACCGTCCGCACCGCCACCGACAAGTCCGTCAACGCGGTGTACGCGCAGATGGCCATGGACGTCGGCCCGGCCAAGGTCAAGCAGACCGCGATCGACCTCGGGATCCCGGCGAACACGCCGGATCTCACCGCCTCCCCCTCCATTGCCCTGGGTCCCGCCACGGCGAGCGTCCTCGACCTGACGGAGGCGTACGCGACCCTCGCCAACCACGGCGCGCACGGCACGTACACCCTCGTCGAGAAGGTCACCAAGAACGGCACGGACATCCGGCTGCCCACGGAGGACGGCACACAGGCCGTCACCCGGGAGGCCGCCGACACGACGACGTCGATCCTGCAGAGCGTGGTCGACGGCGGCACGGGCACCGCCGCCCAGTCGGCGGGCCGCCCGGCCGCCGGCAAGACGGGCACGGCGGAGGAGGACAAGGCCGCCTGGTTCGCGGGCTATACGCCGAATCTGGCGACGGTGGTCGCGGTGATGGGCCAGGACCCGGACACGGGCGTGCAGAAGCCGCTGTACGGGGCGATGGGACTGCCGCGGATCAACGGCGGCGGGGCGCCGGCGATGATCTGGGGCCAGTTCACGGGCGCCGCGCTGGAGGGCACCCCGATCAAGGAGTTCGACCTGCTACTGCAGCCGGGCGCGGAGGAGGAGCAGCCGCCGGTGGAGCCGGAGCCGCCGACCGAGTCCGCGCAGGAGCCGAGCACCCCGGGCCCGACCGAGGGCGCGGACCAGGGGCAGGACCAGGGCCAGACGCAGGGCCAGGACCAGGGGCAGGACCAAGGACAGACGCAGGGCCAGGACCAGGGGCAGGACCAAGGACAGATCACCGGCGGGACGACGGGCGGCGCGGACGACGACGGCAGGACGACGGGCGGCACCACCGACGGAGGAGACGCGACGGGCGGTACGAGCGACGGAGGGCCGACGACCGGCGGCGGCACGGGTGACGGCGCCACGGGCAGCAAGCCCACGCCCAGCCGCTCGGTCCGACATCAGTGACCGTCGGCGGCCGTCGGCGATCGGCGGCTGTGGGCGACCGTCAGTGCCCCGAGGTCGCCTTCAGCCCGACCACCGCCACCAGCAGCAGACAGACGAAGAAGATCCGAGCGGCAGTCGCGGGCTCGTTCAGCGCGACCATGCCGACGACCGCGGCACCGGCCGCACCGACGCCGACCCACACGCCGTACGCGGTGCCGATCGGCAGAGTCTTGGCGGCGTACGACAGCAGCATCATGCTGGCGACGATCCCGAGGCCGGTGAACATGCTCGGCCACAGCCTGGTGAACCCGTCGGTGAACTTCATCCCGATCGACCAGCCCACCTCGAGCAGACCGGCGACAAGAAGCAGAACCCAGGCCATGACGGCACCTCCGAGCGAGAACGCGGAATCAACAGGTGCGTCGTCTTTGCGGGCAACCCGGTACGGCGCGTCTCGTCGGGATCGCTCAAAGATAGCAAAGGGCATGTAAAGGGGCGTTCAAGGGGCATACGAAAAGGCTGGTGACATCCGCCACCAGCCCTCTCACCCGCGGTTCCTACAGATACAGCCCGGTGGAGTCCTCGGAGCCCTGGAAACGGTCGGCGGCGACCGCGTGCAGATCGCGCTCCCTCATCAGTACGTACGCCACACCCCGCACCTCGACCTCGGCGCGGTCCTCGGGGTCGTACAGCACCCGGTCCCCCGGCTCCACGGTCCGCACGTTCTGCCCGACCGCGACCACCTCGGCCCAGGCCAGCCGCCGGCCGACCGCCGCGGTCGCCGGAATGACGATCCCGCCGCTGGAACGCCGCTCGCCCTCCGGGATGTCGGTCCTCACCAGCACGCGGTCGTGCAGCATCCGGATGGGGAGCTTGTCGTGGGTGGGGCTGTGCTCATTGCTGTTGGGGCTCACGTGTCGAACCTACCTGCCCCGGAGCGTTTCGTACGCCCGAGGGTCACGCCCGGCGCCGCTTCATGGAGAACGCGAGCAGCCCGACCAGACCCACGGCCACCACCGCCACCGGCAGCACCCGCTCCAGCCGCGGGGCGCCGTCCTCCTTGACGAACTGCGCCCTGACGTCGGAAACCGTGCGGTTCACCGCGACGTACGCGCGGCCCGCCGTCTGGTCCACGGTCGAGGCGATCCTGGCCTTGGCATCGCCGATGACGGTCTTCGGGTGCATGCGCACCCCGATCTCGTCGAGCATCTCGGCAAGCTGCTCGCGCCTGCGGACGATGTCCGCCTCGATCTGCGCAGGGGTCCTGGCATCCGACACCGCGCTGCCTCCGTGGTCGTGTGGGGTCATCCTTCCTCGACAGTCTGTCAGCTCGGCCGCCCCCGCACCCCACGGCACCCCTATTACGCTCGACGGCGTACACCCGCACGTCCCCCCGAGCACGTTCTTCGAGGAGAACCATGAGCGAGCGACTCCAGCCCGGCGACACCGCCCCTGCCTTCACCCTGCCCGACGCGGACGGCAAGGAGGTCTCGCTCGCGGACCACAAGGGCCGGAAGGTCATCATCTACTTCTACCCGGCGGCACTGACCCCCGGCTGCACCAAGCAGGCCTGCGACTTCACGGACAACCTGGAGCTGCTGGCGGGCGCGGGCTACGACGTCATCGGCGTCTCCCCGGACAAGCCGGAGAAGCTGGCGAAGTTCCGCGACAAGGAGAGCCTGAAGGTCACGCTGGTCGGCGACCCGTCCAAGGAGACGCTGGAGGCGTACGGCGCCTTCGGCGAGAAGAAGCTGTACGGGAAGACGGTGACGGGTGTGATCCGCTCGACGGTCGTGGTCGACGAGGAGGGAAAGGTGGAGCGGGCGCTGTACAACGTGAAGGCGACGGGGCATGTCGCCAAGATCATCAAGGACCTGGGCATCTGAGCACGGCGACCTCCGGAATGGCCCGTACTGCGCGAGCGGTACGGGCCATTCCGCATTTCGGGCGTGACCATCCGATAACCGGTTCGTTACTCAGTGCGAGGCTGCGAACACGGCTGCGAACACGCAGCCGGATGCGGAGGGGAACCATGCGGGTGAGTCCGTACACACTCGAGCGCCTGACTGAGGCGGCCAGTTCGTCGCGGACGCTGTCCGAGGCGCTGACGAAGCTGGGGGTGGATCCTAACAGCTCCACCAGGCGCTATGTCCGTGACCGCATGAGCAAGGCAGGGGTGGATACCTCGCACTTCGAGCGCGAAGGCGCGCGGTGGACGAGGGACGTCCTGGAGCCGGTGGTCGCGGCCTCGACGAGCATGTGCGAGGTGCTGCGGCGGCTCGGGCTCGAGGTAGTGGGCGGGTACCACACCCACATCAGCCGCCGGGTCAAGACGCTGGGCATCGACACGTCGCATTTCACCCCACCGAGTCGGGCCGGGGAATCGAGGTCGCGCCGGACCCCTCGGGCACTGCTCGTGGAACAGGTCCCCGGAAGCGCCCGCCGCATTCCGAGCGAGCGGCTGAGACCGGCCATGACGGCACTCGGGGTTGCGGAACGCTGCGCGCTCTGCGGCACGGAGCCGCTCTGGCGTGGTCGCCCTCTGCCGCTGGAGGTAGATCATGTCGACGGCGACTGGCGGAACAACCGTCCGGAGAACCTGCGCTTTCTCTGCCCCAATTGCCACTCGGCAACGGACACTTATCGCGGCAGGGGCAAGGCGCGTCGGGCCACGGCTTCACACAGCACGAAGAGCTGACGATGAGCCAGACGCGTCGGTACACAAGGGACCTTCTGACCGAGGCGGCCGAGCAGTGCGCCGACATCGAAGAAGTGATCGCCTTTCTGGGCACACAGCCGTACGGAAACCTACGACGACACCTGCGCAAGCGCTTCGAACACTTCGGCATCGACATCTCACACTTTTCACCACCCCGGCGCGGTCACCACGGTGTCAAGGCACTGCCGAGCGCCGGCGAACTGAAGCAGGCAGTCGCCCAGTCGACTTCCATAGCGGGTGCCCTGCGCGTCCTGGAGCGCCCAGACAACACCAGAGTCCGCAGGCTCTTCCATCAGTTGATCGCGGAGTCCGGAATCGACACATCGCACTTCCTCGGACAGGCCCACCAGCGGGGCAAGCCCAGCCCGGCGGCCAAGCCGCCGGGAGAAGTGCTGGTGAAGCACCAGCACGGCCGTCGCACGAAGACCGCACTGCTGCGTCGGGCTCTGCGCGAGATCGGCGTTCCGGAAAGATGCGACGAATGCGGGACAGGCCCTGAGTGGTTCGGGAAGCCCATGACGCTCGAGGTCGACCACCTCAATGGCGACTGGAGCGACGACCGGCGCCAGAATCTTCGGCTGCTGTGCCCCAATTGCCACGCAATCACCGATACCTGGTGCCGGGGAGGGAAACGTCGCGGCAGTCAGTGAGAACAGCAGAACGCACGCGCCACAGCTACCGGCATCCCGCTACGATGGCTCGCGACCGGCGGCCGTTGCTGAATTGGCATAAGCGCGACACTTAGGATGTCGTGGGAGAAATCCCATGTGGGTTCGAGTCCCACCGGCCGCACCCCCGCGGGAGGGCCGCTCACAAAGATGAGCGGCCCTCCCGCATGCTCACGCTCTGGCGTCAGCCCAAGAGCTCCCGCACCACCGGGACCAGCGCCCGGAACGCCTTGCCCCGGTGGCTGATCGCGTTCTTCTCCGCCGGGGTCAGCTGCGCGCACGTCACGTCGTACCCCTCCGGCTGCAGGATCGGGTCGTAGCCGAAGCCGTTCGTGCCCACCGGCTCATGGCGAAGAGTGCCGAGCAGGCGGCCCTCGACGACTCGCTCCGTACCGTCCGGGAGGGCGAGGGCGGCAGCGCAGGCGAAGTGGGCGCCCCGGTGGGCGTCGTCGATGTCGGAGAGCTGGGCAAGCAGCAGATTCAGGTTGGCGGTGTCGTCTCCGTGGCCGCCCGCCCAGCGGGCGGAGAAGATGCCGGGCGCGCCGCCGAGGACGTCGACGCAGAGGCCGGAGTCGTCGGCGACGGCCGGCAGGCCGGTGGCCCGAGCCAGGGCGTGCGCCTTCAGCAGGGCGTTCTCGGCGAAGGTGACGCCGGTTTCCCTGACGTCGGGGATGTCGGGGTAGGCATCCGCGCCGACGAGGTCGTGGCTGAGGCCGGCGTCGGCGAGGATGGCCCTGAGTTCGGTGATTTTCCCGGCGTTGCGGGTGGCGAGGATCAGACGGGTCATGCCCCCGATTATCGGGGGGCTAGCCGGGCGTGCAGACCTTGCCGATCTCGGCCGCCGCATCGGTGACGGGCTTGATGTCCGGGGTGTTGTCGCCGTTTTCGATCGACTTGCGGACATTGTCGACGCCGGTGTTGAGGTCGTCGACGGCCTTGCTCAGGTCGGCGTTGTCGGTCTTGTCGCTGAGGTTCTTCAGTTCCGTGTCGATGTCGTTGAGCGCTTCGCGGGCCTGCGTCGGGTCGTCGGCGGCGCTGGAGACCGCCTGCTGGAGCTTGTCGACGCTGGTGGCGATCGCGTCGGCGGTCTCGACGCAGTCGAGAGCCTTGTCGATGGCGCTGCAGCCGGCCGCGACGGGTACGAGCAGTGCGGCGGTGGCGAGCGTGAGTGCTATGCGGCGGCGCGCAGGCATGGAACGGTCCTCCCCGGATACGGACGGGCGCACGGTTCGGCCCGTGCGCCCGTGAATCCTACGACGCCCGATGGGGCGTTCTTGGTTGCTTCTTTACCCTTCGAGTGTGCGATCAAGGGCATCGCGCTGGAGCGTGGCGAGGTCGGCGCAGCCGCCGGTCGCCAGGTCGAGCAGCGCGTTGAGCTCCTTGCGGTCGAAGGGCTCGGCCTCGGCGGTGCCCTGGACCTCGACGAAGCGGCCGTCGCCGGTGCAGACGACGTTCATGTCGGTCTCGGCCCGCACGTCCTCCTCGTAACAGAGGTCGAGCAGCGGGGTGCCGTCGACGATGCCGACGGAGACGGCGGCGACGGTCCCGGTGAGCGGCTTGCGGCCGGCCCTGACGAGCTTCTTGGTCTGGGCCCAGGCAACGGCGTCGGCGAGGGCGACATACGCGCCGGTGATCGCCGCGGTACGGGTGCCGCCGTCGGCCTGGAGGACGTCGCAGTCCAGGACGATGGTGTTCTCGCCGAGAGCCTTGTAGTCGATGACGGCGCGCAGCGAGCGGCCGATGAGGCGTGAGATCTCGTGCGTACGTCCGCCGATCTTGCCGCGTACGGACTCGCGGTCGCCGCGGGTGTTGGTGGAGCGCGGAAGCATCGAGTACTCCGCGGTGACCCAGCCTTCGCCGCTGCCCTTGCGCCAGCGCGGGACGCCTTCGGTGACGGAGGCGGTGCAGAAGACCTTGGTGTCGCCGAAGGCGATGAGGACGGAGCCCTCGGCGTGCTTGCTCCATCCGCGTTCGATGGTGATGGGGCGGAGCTGTTCGGGGGTGCGGCCGTCGATTCGAGACATGGCGTCGAGCCTAGCGGCTGTGCGAGAGGGCCCCGCTCCGGGCGGAGCGGGGCCCTCTTGGCGCGGGCTCAGCGTCCAGAGACCGGGACCCGGACCGAGACCGGGGCTTGGGCCGGGGGCGGAGCCGGGGCTTGGACTCGGGCCGATTCCGAGGCCGGGGTCGGGACCGGGTTCGGGGCCGAATCCGGGGCCCGACCCGGGGCTTGGGCTGACGCCGAGTCCTGCGCCGAGGTCACATCATGTCTTCGATGTCCGCCGCGATCGGGTCGGCGTCCGTGCCGATGACAACCTGGATCGCGTTGCCCATCTTCACCACGCCATGCGCGCCCGCGGCCTTCAGCGCGGCCTCGTCGACCTTGCTCGCGTCCACGACTTCGGTGCGGAGGCGGGTGATGCAGCCCTCGATCTCCTCGATGTTGTCGATCCCGCCGAGCCCGGCGACGATCTTCTCAGCCTTGCTGGCCATGTCTGTCTCCCTGCGTTCCAAGAGCGGCCCCGCAGGGCGCTCAGCGCTGCCTCGGCCCACCAGTCGGCCTGTTTTGTCACGGTAACGCACGGTTGGACCATCTTCACGAGCGAGTAACCATCTCATCCCGAATGATGACGATCACCGGTGCCCTGTCCTGCGACCGGGCCCACGGGCCTTACCGCGACTGGTCTACACCAGTCTGCAGCACCTGCCAAACGAGGCACGTCCCGGGAGGACGGATGAGCTCCGACAGCGCTGCCGCACCCCCGCAGAAGCGGTGGACATCAGTCGCCTTCCAAGGCCTGCAGAAAATGGGCCGCAGCCTGCAGCTGCCGATCGCCGTCCTCCCCGCGGCCGGCATTCTCAACCGGCTCGGCCAGCCCGATGTCTTCGGCGCGGACGGCCTCGGCTGGGACGATGTCGCCAAGGTGATGGCCGGCGCGGGCGGCGCGCTGCTGGACGGCAACCTCGGCCTGCCGCTGCTGTTCTGCGTGGGCGTCGCGATCGGCATGGCCAAGAAGTCCGACGGCTCGACGGCGCTCGCGGCCGTGGTGGGGTTTCTCGTCTACTACAACGTCCTGCGCCAGTTTCCCGAGGACTGCGTGGGCGGGGCGAAGGCGGCAGCGCTGGGCTGCCAGGCACCCGACGGATCGGTCGCGGCGTTCACGTACCAGAATCCGGGCGTCTTCGGCGGCATCGTCATCGGCCTGCTGACCGCCTACTTCTGGCAGCGTTTCCACCGCACCAAGCTGGTGGACTGGCTGGGGTTCTTCAACGGCCGCCGGCTCGTCCCGATCATCATGTCCTTCGTCGCGATCGCGGTCGCGGTCCTCTCCCTGTGGGTCTGGCCGCCCCTTGGCAACGCTCTGGAGAATTTCAGCGACTGGCTGGTGGGTCTGGGCGCCTGGGGTTCGGGCCTCTTCGGCCTCACGAACCGGGCGCTGCTGGTGATCGGCCTGCATCAGTTCCTGAACGTGCCGATCTTCTTCCAGTTCGGCAGCTACACCAAGCCGGACGGCACGGTCGTGCACGGCGACATCACCATGTTCCTGGCGGGCGACCCGAACGCGGGCCAGTTCACCACGGGCTTCTTCCCGATCATGATGTTCGCGCTGCCGGCCGCGGCGCTGGCCATCACCCACTGCGCCAAGCCGCACCGCCGTAAGGAGATCGGGGGCCTGATGCTCTCGGTCGCGCTGACGTCGTTCGTCACCGGTATCACCGAGCCGATCGAGTACTCGTTCCTGTTCGTGGCGCCGCTGCTGTATGCGATCCATGCCGTGCTGACCGGTGTCTCGATGGCGGTGAGCTGGGGTCTCGGCGTCCATGACGGCTTCAGCTTCTCGGCCGGCCTGATCGACTACGTCATCAACTGGGGCCTGGCGACGAAGCCTTGGCTGATCATTCCGATCGGGCTCGGCTTTGCGGTGATGTACTACGCGATCTTCCGGTTCGCGATCACGAAGTTCAACATCCCGACGCCGGGGCGCGAACCGGAGGAGGTCGAGGAGGAAGTACAGCGGGACGTCACCAAGTAATCCTGCACGGAATCCCGCCGCTGGATCCCCCGAAAATCCCAAGCGGAATCTCAAGCGGAATCCCGCGCAGGTGGGCCCCGCAGCCCTCCCGTAATGCCTCATAAGGCCCTTGGACCTGTCGTCCGAGGGCCTTATGTCGTGTATTTCGCACTATGACCCAGGCCACAGAAATCGCCGGTTCCTTATCCCGCCCTCACGTGCTAAAACAGGTCTACACCACTCAGTGGTGTAGACCACGCGGTCGTCGCCGCGTTCCCCTTTGAGACGCCGCCCTCCCCGTGATATGGCCCCTTGGCGGCGCCTTGCCCATTGGAGGAAGTTGATGTCCACGGCTAGCGCCGCCCCCGAGGCGGACAAGAAGAAGATGGGCGCCGGCGTGATGGCTGTCATGCAGCGCATCGGCCGCAGCCTCATGCTGCCGGTCGCGGTGCTGCCCGCCGCCGCGCTCCTGGTGCGTTTCGGCCAGCCCGACATGCTTGCCAGGGACTCGTTCCCGACGTTCATCACCAAGATCGCCGGGTACATGGCGGCCGGCGGCGACGCGATCCTCGCCAACATGGCGCTGCTGTTCGCCGTCGGTATCGCGATCGGTTTCGCCAAGAAGTCGGACGGCTCGACCGCACTCGCGGCCGTCACCGGCTATCTGGTCTTCAAGAACGTGCTGGCCACGTTCACCGACCCGAACCTGGACAAGGTCGCCAAGGTCGTCGACGGCAAGATCGTCATGACCGAGGCCCCCGTGGACGCCAAGGTCCTCGGCGGCGTGGTGATGGGCATAGTCGTCGCCCTGCTGTACCAGAAGTTCTACCGGACCAAGCTGCCGGCCTGGGCGGGCTTCTTCGGCGGCCGCCGTCTCGTCCCGATCCTCTCCGCCTTCGCGGGCCTGCTCATCGGCATCATCTTCGGCCTGATCTGGCCGGTCCTCGGCACGGGTCTGCACAACTTCGGTGAGTGGCTGGTCGGCTCCGGCGCGGCGGGCGCGGGCATCTTCGGTATCGCCAACCGTGCGCTGATCCCGATCGGCATGCACCACCTGCTGAACTCGTTCCCGTGGTTCCAGGCCGGTACGTACGAGGGCAAGAACGGCGACATCGGCCGCTTCCTCGCCGGTGACCCGACCGCCGGACAGTTCATGACCGGCTTCTTCCCGATCATGATGTTCGCGCTCCCGGCGGCCTGTCTCGCGATCGTCCACTGTGCCCGCCCGGAGCGCCGCAAGGTCATCGGCGGCATGATGTTCTCGCTCGCGCTCACCTCGTTCGTCACCGGCGTGACCGAGCCGATCGAGTTCACCTTCATGTTCATCGCGCCGGTGCTGTACGCGATCCACGCGGTGCTGACCGGTGTCTCCATGGCGCTGACCTGGGCGCTGGGCATGAAGGACGGCTTCGGCTTCTCGGCCGGTGCGGTGGACTTCTTCCTCAACCTGGGCATCGCGTCCAACCCGTGGGGCCTGGCGCTGGTCGGGCTCTGTTTCGCGGCGGTCTACTACGTGGTCTTCCGCTTCGCGATCGTCAAGTTCAACATTCCGACGCCGGGCCGCGAGACCGACGAGGAGCTTGCGGAGCTGCAGAAGGCGGAGGCCAAGTAGGCCTCGCGCATCCCCTCCGAAGCCCTGCCTCTCGTACGAGAGGCAGGGCTTCGGCTGTTGAGACCTTGGAACAGACCTAGACCTCGTAGACCGCGCCCGCGAGCGCGATCTGGGTCGGACCGTCGTAGACCAGGCGGGCGTCCGCCAGGTTCTGCTCGGGGTCCGTCCACGGCGGGATGTGGGTCAGTACGAGCCGGCCGACGTTCGCGCGCTGCGCGTGGGCGCCGGCCTCGCGGCCGTTGAGGTGGAGGCCGGGGACGTCCTCCTTGCCGTACGTGAAGGACGCCTCGCACAGGAAGAGATCGGCGCCGTCGGCGAGTTCGTGCAGCGGCTCGCAGACGCCGGTGTCGCCGGAGTACGTCAGGGTCTTGCCGCCGTGCTCCACGCGGATGCCGTACGCCTCGACGGGGTGGCTCACCTTCTCCGTACGGACGGCGAACGGGCCGATCTCGAAGCTGCCGGACTTCAGCGTGTGGAAATCGAAGACCTCGCTCATGGAGGAGGCGGAAGGGGTGTCCGCGTAGGCGGTGGTCAGGCGCTGCTCGGTGCCTTCCGGGCCGTAGACCGGGAGGGCTCCGCAGCGGCCGCCCTCGTGGCGGTAGTAGCGGGCCACGAAGTACGCGCACATGTCAATGCAGTGGTCCGCGTGGAGATGACTGAGAAAGATGGCATCGAGGTCGTAGAGACCGACGTGGCGCTGCAGCTCGCCGAGGGCGCCATTGCCCATGTCGAGAAGCAGCCGGAAGCCGTCGGCCTCTACGAGGTAGCTCGAGCAGGCCGATTCCGCGGACGGAAACGACCCCGAGCAGCCGACGACGGTGAGCTTCATGGAGCCTGAACCTCCGTTGACGGGGAGGGCTGGGGGAGGGTCGTGCGGTTTGTCGAGCGTAAGGCGCAAAAGGTCGGGTCGCTTCCCCGGGGCGGGCCGTTGTGGGGGAACTCACCTGCTCTGTCACCGGTTCGGGCGTTCGTGGTGAGGGGGCCGGGGGCGGGGGCGCGCCGGTACGGTCTGGGGTATGGACACGTCATGGTGGCTCGCTGTGTGCGCGGTGGTGGTGATCGCGCTTGTCGCCGCGGTGGTGGACGGCCGCGGCCGCGGCACGCGCCGCCCACGCGGCCGGACGCGCCCCCCGGGCCGCCCCACGGGCCCCGGGCGGGCCCCTAAGCGGCGGCCGCGGCCGGGCGAGATCTGGTGGGCGGACGTGCCCTATGAGGACGGTCCGGGCTCGAAGGACAGGCCGTGCCTGGTGCTTACGGTACGCGGCCGGACGGCGCAGGTCGCGAAGATCACGAGCAGATACCACGAGGAACGGCCGGGCGTGATCTCACTGCCACCGGGGACGGTGGGGGATGCGCGGGGCAGGCCGAGCTTTCTGGAGACGGATGAGCTGCGGGACGTGGCGGTGTGGGAGTTCCGGCGGCGGGTGGGGAGGGTGGACCCGACGGTCTGGGACCAGGTCCGCCACCTGTCCCCCTGAGCGCAGGCTTTCCCCCCTCGCCCCGCGCTTCCCGCTGACGGGGGCAGGCCCCGGGCCCCTGGATGGCGCCCGCTTCGCCGCGCACGGGAGCGGCTTACGGGAGCGGCCTACGGACAGGAGCCCGAGGGCCGCAGGAGGGCCGGGCGGGAAAGCCCCACCCGGCTACGCCCAGAGCTGGCCCTGCAGCGTTTCGATCGCCGCCTCCGTCGTCGGTGCCGTGTAGACCCCCGTCGACAGGTACTTCCATCCGCCGTCCGCGACCACGAACACGATGTCCGCCGGCTCGCCCGCCGCCACCGCCTTCTTGCCGACGCCGATCGCCGCGTGGAGCGCCGCTCCCGTCGAGACGCCCGCGAAGATGCCCTCCTGCTGGAGGAGTTCGCGGGTGCGGGTCACCGCGTCCGCCGAGCCGACCGAGAAGCGGGTGGTGAGGACCGAGGCGTCGTACAGCTCGGGGACGAAGCCCTCGTCCAGGTTCCGCAGGCCGTAGACCAGGTCGTCGTAGCGCGGCTCCGCCGCCACGATGCGGATGCCGGGGACGTGCTCACGCAGGAAGCGGCCGACGCCCATCAGCGTGCCCGTCGTGCCGAGGCCCGCCACGAAGTGGGTGATCGACGGGAGGTCCGCGAGGATCTCGGGGCCGGTCGTGGCGTAGTGCGCGCCCGCGTTGTCCGGGTTGCCGTACTGGTAGAGCATCACCCACGACGGGTTCTCGGCCGCCAGTTCCTTCGCGACGCGGACCGCCGTGTTGGAACCGCCCGCCGCCGGGCTGGAAATGATCTCCGCGCCCCACATCGCCAGAAGCTGGCGGCGCTCCTCGCTCGTGTTCTCCGGCATCACGCACACAATGCGGTAGCCCTTGAGCTTCGCCGCCATGGCAAGGGAGATTCCGGTGTTGCCCGACGTCGGCTCGAGGATCGTGCAGCCCGGCGTCAGACGGCCGTCCTTCTCCGCCTGCTCGATCATGTGGAGCGCCGGGCGGTCCTTGATCGAGCCCGTCGGGTTGCGGTCCTCGAGCTTGGCCCAGATGCGGACCTCCTCCGAGGGCGACAGCCGCGGCAGTCGGACCAGCGGAGTGTTGCCGACCGCCGCGAGCGGGGAGTCGTAACGCATCAGCGCATGCCACCGGCGACCGCAGGAAGGATGGTCACGCTGTCGCCGTCGGCGAGCTTGGTGGAGATGCCGTCGAGGAAGCGGACGTCCTCGTCGTTCAGGTAGACGTTGACGAAGCGGCGCAGCTGGTCGCCGTCGACGATGCGCTCCCGGATGCCGTTGTGCCGGGTCTCGAGGTCGGCGAAGAGCTCGGCGAGAGTGTCCCCGCTCCCCTCGACAGCCTTCGAGCCGTCGGTGTAGGTGCGGAGGATGGTCGGGATGCGGACCTCGATGGCCATGACATGGGCTCCTGTCGGGAGTGTGGCGGGGGTTGCGTAGGTGCGCGCGGCTCAGGCCCCCCGCGCAGGGGGTGGTGCGGTCGATGCGCTCAGAGCGCAGCGCGGGCCGTACACATCGCGCTGGCGAGACGGCACAGGTCGACGTGCAGCCGCGCCACGAGCAGCACGGTGCTCGGCGTCCTGTCGCTCACGTCATGGGGAACCATGCGGTCATCGTAACGATTCCCCGTCCGGGTTCCGGAATGTGATCTCGCATGATGGACATAACCGGCCCAGCATGTGGGCAGTCAGTACGCCGTGACGACCTTGACCTCCTCCTCGGTGACCTCGCCCTCCACAATGCGGAACGAGCGGAACTGGAAGGGGCCCGCCTCGTCGGCGTCGGCGGTGGAGACCAGGACGTAGTGCGCGCCGGGCTCATTGGCGTAGGAGATGTCCGTACGGGAGGGGTACGCCTCGGTCGCGGTGTGCGAGTGGTAGATGATCACCGGCTCTTCGTCGCGGTCGTCCAGCTCCCGGTAGAGCTTCAGCAGATCCGCCGAGTCGAACTCGTAGAACGTGGGCGAACGGGCGGCGTTCAGCATGGGGATGAAGCGTTCGGGGCGGCCGCTGCCCTCGGGGCCCGCGACCATGCCGCAGGCCTCGTCGGGGTGGTCGGCGCGGGCGTGCGCGACGATCTGGTCGTACAGGGCCTCGGTGATGGTCAGCATGAGCGACAGGATAGACAGGAGGGCAGGCCCGTACCGAAGAGCGGTACGGGCCTGCCCGGATGCTGGACCGGGGGTCCTGCGTCAGCGCTTGTTGAAGGCCGCACCCTCGGGGTTGCGGGACTTCAGCACCAGGTAGGTGACGCCGAGGATCAGGGCCCACAGCGGCGCACAGTACAGCGAGATCCGTGCGTCCTTGTCGACGCCCATCATCACGATGACCATGCCGATGAAGAGCAGGGCGAACCAGCTGGACCACGGCGCGCCGGGCGCCTTGAACGTGGACTGCGGCAGCCCACCGCGGTCCGCCTTGGCGCGGTAGCGGATCTGGCAGACCAGGATCATGATCCAGGCCCACATGCCGGAGATGGTGGCGAAGGAGACGACATAGTCGAAGGCCTTGCCCGGGGCGACGTAGTTGATCCACACGCCGACCAGCATCAGCGCGGCGGAGACCGTGGTGCCGATGAGCGGGGTGCCGCTCTTCGTCAGCTTGGTGAAGAACTTCGGGCCCTGCCCGTTGAGCGCCAGGTCGCGCAGCATGCGGCCGGTGGAGTACATACCGGAGTTGCAGGACGACAGGGCGGCGGTCAGAACGACGAAGTTCACGATCGCGGCGCCGACGCCGAGGCCCATCTTCTCGAAGGCCGCGACGAACGGGCTGACGCCCGGCTGGAACTCGGCCCACGGGACGACCGAGAGGATCATGATCAGCGCGCCGATGTAGAAGACGGCGATGCGCCACGGCACGGTGTTGATGGCCTTGGGCAGCGTCTTCTCCGGGTCCTTGGACTCGCCGGCGGTGACGCCGACCAGCTCGACCGCGAGGAAGGCGAACATCACGATCTGCAGCGTCATCAGCGTGCCGCCGATGCCCTCGGGGAAGAAGCCGCGGTCGTTCCAGAGGTTGGACACGGTCGCGGTGTCGGCGGCGTCGGAGAAGCCGATGGTGAGGATGCCGGCGCAGATCAGGATCATGCCGACGATGGCCGTCACCTTGACCATCGAGAACCAGAACTCCAGCTCGCCGAAGAGCTTCACGGAGATCAGGTTCGCGGCGTACAGAATGACCGTGAAGATCAGCGCGTACGCCCATTGCGGGAAGCCGTCATGGGTCCAGAAGGACATGTACTGCGCGGCCGCGGTGACCTCGGTGATGCCGGTGACGACCCAGAAGAGCCAGTACGTCCAGCCGGTGACGAAGCCCGCGAAGGGGCCGACGAACTCGCGCGCGTACTCGGAGAAGGACCCCGAGACCGGGCGGTACATCAGCAGCTCGCCCAGCGCCCGCATGATGAAGAAGATGACCAGGCCCGCGATGGCGTAGGCCAGGATGAGGCTGGGTCCGGCCTTGGAGATGGCCTTGCCCGCGCCGAGGAACAGGCCGGTGCCGATGGCACCGCCGATCGCGATCATCTGGATCTGACGGGCACCCAGTCCCCGCTGGTAGCCCTCGTCCGCGCCTGCTGCGGACCCCTGGGCCTCATTGCCGTCGTATTGCTTGTCGACCTGCAGTGAGGTCATGGTGATGCGCCCTTTCTCCATGCTGATCCGCGTCCGCTGCGAGTGCCGCGCGACTGCGGATCAGGTCCTGATCCCCCCGGATGTGGATGGAGTGCCACCGGCGGTCAGCCGGTCCAAGCGCCCCCGGCGACATGGGTGGCGTCCCCGGGCGGTCGTGAAGATTTATCACGGTTGCAGCAGCGATGAGCCCAGGCGCTGTGGCGCACACCACAGAAAGAACCGGACAAAATTCCATCGGCATGGCAAAGCATGCCGATGCGGTGACGCGATCGTTATCCGGATTTGAGTGTCCGTTGAGCGAACAACAGAAGGACGACTCGGGGCATCCAGCGGGACGACTCAGGACATCAGGGTCTCGACGAGCGTCTCCTGGAGCGCGCCGAGCCAGAGATACGCCATCACCATCGGCTTGCGCGGATCGGAGTCCGGCAGCCGGTACAGATCGTCGTTCTCGTCCTCGTCGGTGACCTCGAGCCGGGTGCCGATGGTCAGCCTCAGGTCATTGAGCGCGCCGAGCCAGTGCAGACAGTCGTCGGCGGTCAGCTTGAGCACGGCGCCCCCCTCGCCGACCGCGGTGAGGGAGTCGAGGGTGCGTACGAGACACAGCGCGTCGTCGCGCTTGCGGGAACGCAGGTCCTTCTCGGTGAACCGCCTGAACTCCGCGGAGGCGGCACGCAGTTCCTCGTCCGCCTCGTCGGCGTCGGGACCTGCGTACGCCTCCGGGAAGAGCCGGGCCAGCGCCGGGTCGGCGGGCGGCTCGCTCGGGCCCTCGGCGAAGAGCGCGTTCAGCGGATCCTCCCCCTCGACCGGCTCGTCGCCCGGCCCGATCAGCTCAAGCAGCTGCACGGCCAGCGAGCGCAGGATGGAGATCTCGACCTCGTCGAGCGCGACAGCGGCGCCGCCGCCGGGGATCGGCTCGAAGTGCCCCGACATCAGCCGCGGTCCTGGGAGAGGGTCGCCCACAGGCCGTAACCGTGCATGGCCTGCACGTCACGCTCCATCTCCTCGCGGGTGCCGCTGGAGACGACGGCGCGTCCCTTGTGATGAACGTCGAGCATCAGCTTGTGCGCCTTGTCCTTGGGGTAGCCGAAATAGGCCTGGAAGACATAGGTGACGTAGCTCATCAGGTTGACGGGGTCGTTATGGACGAGCGTCACCCACGGCACGTCGGGCTCGGGTACGGCGAAGGTTTCCTCGGCCGACTCAGTGCGTTCGATCTCTGTGGGAGCAACACTCACCTGGTCCATGCTGCCACCCGACAGGGCTCATCGCACAAACGACCCGCACATCTCGTCAGTTTGACGAAATGTGCGCTAGCATCGTTGCCATGAACACAGCGGACCTTGGCCTGCCGGTGGATGTCCCCTCGACAGCGCTCTTCACGGACCAGTACGAGCTCACGATGCTCCAGGCGGCACTGCGGGCCGGGACGGCACACCGCCGATCCGTCTTCGAGGTCTTCACCCGCCGGCTGCCCGAGGGGCGGCGGTACGGCGTCGTGGCGGGCACGGGCCGGGTCCTGGACGCCGTCGAGAACTTCCGCTTCGACGCGGGTGTGCTGGGCTTTCTGCGCGCGCAGAAGATCGTCGACGAACCGACGCTGGAGTGGCTCGCGTCGTACCGCTTCAGCGGCGACATCTGGGGCTACCCGGAGGGCGAGGTGTACTTCCCGGGCTCGCCGGTCCTGCGGGTCGAGGGGACCTTCGCCGAGTGCGTGCTGCTGGAGACCGTGGCCCTCTCGATCCTGAACCACGACTCGGCGATCGCGGCGGCGGCATCCCGGATGCACACGGCCGCGGCCGGGCGCCGGCTGATCGAGATGGGCGCACGGCGTACGCACGAGCTCGCCGCGGTCGCCTCGGCCCGTGCGGCGTACGTCGGCGGCTTCGACTCCACCTCCGACCTGGCGGCCGGCTTCCGTTACGCCATCCCGACGGTGGGCACCAGCGCACACGCGTTCACGCTGCTGCACGACAGCGAGCGCGACGCCTTCCAGGCGCAGGTGGACTCGCTCGGGCGGGGGACGACCCTGCTGGTCGACACGTACGACGTGGCCGAGGCGGTGCGCGCGGCGGTGGAGATCGCGGGTCCCGAGCTCGGCGCGGTACGGATCGACTCCGGGGATCTGCTGCTGGTCGCGCACAGGGTGCGGCAGCAGCTGGACGCGCTGGGCGCGCGCAACACCAAGATCGTCGTCACCTCGGACCTGGACGAGTACGCGATCGCCTCGCTGGCCGCGGCGCCGGTCGACGCGTACGGCGTGGGCACGCAGTTGGTCACCGGCAGCGGGCACCCCACCTGCTCGATGGTCTACAAGCTCGTGGCCCGCGCCGAGTCCGCCGACCCCAGGGCGCCGCTGCACGCCGTGGCGAAGAAGTCGCTGGGCGGGAAGAGCTCGGTGGGCGGCCGCAAGTGGGCCGCGCGCCGGCTGGACGCGGACGGCGTCGCCGAGGCGGAGGTGATCGGTGCCGACGCGGTGCCGGCCGAGCTCGCGGACCGGCAGCTGCTGGTGGAGCTGATCAAGGGCGGCCAGATCGTCGCGCGCGAGCCGCTGGACGCGGCGCGCGAGCGGCACATCGCCGCGCGGGCGGGGCTGCCGCTGTCGGCGATGCAGCTCTCCAAAGGAGAACCCGTGCTGCCCACGGAGTACGTGTGAGCGCCGCGGGAAGCCCTCTCCCGTAGGGCGGGCCGAGTCTCTAGGCTCAATACGTTCGCTCGCCGGTCTCCCCCACCGATCCCCACCGAAGGACACCTGTCATGCACCGCGCATTGATCGTCGTGGACGTTCAGAACGACTTCTGCGAGGGCGGCAGCCTCGCGGTGACGGGGGCGGCCGATGTCGCCGCCGCCATCACGGACCTGATCGGCCAGGCCGCGCCGGCGGGTTACCGCCATGTGGTGGCCACCCGCGACCACCACATCGAGCCCGGCGACCACTTCTCGGACCACCCGGACTATGTGAACAGCTGGCCGCCGCACTGTGTGGCGGGCACGGAGGGCGTCGGCTTCCATCCGAACTTCGCCCCGGCGGTGGCGTCGGGGGCGATCGACACGGTCTTCGACAAGGGCGCGTACGCGGCGGCGTACAGCGGCTTCGAGGGCACCGACGAGAACGGCACGACGCTGGCGCAGTGGCTGCGGGCGCGCCAGGTCACGGAGGTCGACGTGGTCGGCATAGCGACGGACCACTGCGTACGGGCGACGGCGCTGGACGCGGCGCGGGAGGGCTTTCGCACGCAGGTGCTGCTGGACCTCACCGCGGGCGTGGCGGAGGCGACGACGGAGCGGGCACTGGAGGAGCTGCGGGGAGCGGGCGTGGAACTGTCCGGCAAGCCGGTGGTGTGACCCGCGGGGCCCCCGGAACCCCCGCACACGACCTCCGGCCGCGTGTCCTCAGTCCCCGGACGGGCTGAAATTCAGCCCGTTGGGGTTCCCCCGGACGAAGTCTGGGGATGGAAGCGCCGGGTCCGGGGCGGAGCACCAGTTCGGGAAGGGTCGTGGTGGGGAGCAGACCCGCGCACCCCGCCCCCGCGCAGCCTGAGTGCCCCGCGCCGGGCTCATCAGCGTCCGTATCGGGTGCCACAGCTCGTCGTGGTCCTCCGGCGACGTACGCCACAGCAGGCCGTCCGGATGGTGCAGTACCGCCGTGATCTCGTCCGGCGTCGGCGGCTCCGCGTTGCCCCGCAGATACACCGCCCGCAGGCCCAGGTTCCGCAGCCGCGTCAGCGCCCTCGCGCGGTTCACCGCGTGCACCAGGAAGCGCACCGTGCTGCCGTCACCCACCGGGCTGGGCAGGCTCAGAGCGACTACCACGCTGCCGTTCGGCAGCTTGCAAAAACCTCCGCCGGGCATGCTGAACCACTCCCCCGTGAGATGGCGTGTCAATAAGGGTCTGCAAGACGCACCTAAACACGATCGGCCGCCGCCCGCTAGAGGGCGACGGCCGACAATGCTCTGACCTGCGGTTATACGAATTACTTGGTCGATGGACCGACCTTGACCGTGATCGTCTGGCCGCTCAGCGGCTCCCGCACGACCGTGATCTTGGTGTTGGTGTCAGTAACCTTCACACCCGCGGTCGGGTTCTCGGCGAACCAGTAGACGCCCTTGCGGTCGTCGAAGACCGGGTTCCCCGCCTGCGGCTTGATCCGCAGCGCCACGTCCGCCTTGTGCAGCGTGATGCCGTCCGTCGGCCGGAGGCTGAACGGCGAGTCGAAGCTCTGGATCTTGTTCCGCAGCACCGTGCCGTCCGCCCACTTCAGGGCCTTCGGGTGGGCGTCCACCGGGAGCACCAGGCCCTGGCCCGGGTGCTGGCTGGTGTTGTTGTCCTTCTGGGAGGTGTCCCAGTACCAGATCATCAGGCCGTTCTGGTACGGGTAGTGCTCGACCCAGGCGTCCTTGGGCGCCTTGAAGCCGAAGTTGTACGGACCGACCTTGAGGGTCGTGTCGTACGACACGTACTGACGGTTCTCGGCCAGGTAGTACTGCTCGTACTCCTTGGTGAAGGACTCACCGATGCGCGAGAAGCCCTTCGCGGTCCAGCCCGCGTCGTCGCCCTCGGCGTTGTCGGTGAACAGCGGCTTGCCGTCCGCCACCACGCTCAGCGCGTCGGCCGCGAAGCCCTTGCCGCCCGCGCCGCCGTCCGTCTGGTAGCGGAAGCGGACGTCGACCTTCTTGCCCGCGTAGGCGTCCAGCGAGTACGCCAGCTTCTTGTACGCGCCCGAAGCACCGGTCAGCGCCGGCTTGTCGGACGAGTCGCGGGTGATCGGCTTGCCGTCGGCCGTGCCGTCCACCGGCGTCCAGTTGGCGCCGCCGTCCGTCGACACCTCGGCGTAGAGGTAGTCGTAGTCGGCCTCGATGTCCCACCAGCCCGAAAGCTCGAGGGACGCCTTGGACTTGCCGGTGAGGTCGACCGAGCGGGTGAGGGTGTTCTTGAGGTTGTCACCCATGTCGCTCCACCACTGCTTGGAGCCCTCGGCGGGCTTCACGACAGTCGTGGTGACGGCCTTCTTCGGCAGCTCGACAACAAGCGCCTGCGGCTTCTTGGTGTTGTACTCCGCCACACCCAGCGTGTGGGTGGACTTCGTCGCCGCCTTGGCCTTGGTGTAGTTGAGCCAGCCCAGCTGCAGCTTGTCCCAGGCGTTCATGTCGCCCGGCAGGTCGCCGATGGAGTCCTTGCCGGTGCCGAGCCAGGAGCCGGCCGACATCAGGGTCCAGAAGCCGGTGGAGTTCTCGCCGCCGCCCGAGGTGTCGTAGTGGTCGGGCAGACCGAGGTCGTGACCGTACTCGTGGGCGAAGACACCGAGGCCGCCGTTCTCGGGCTGCATGGTGTAGTCGCCGACCCAGATGCCGGTGGTGCCGATCTGGGTACCGCCGGCCTTGTTGTTCGCCGGGCCGGTCTTGCCGGCGTCGGTGCCGTACGCGTACCAGCGGTGCGCCCACAGGGCGTTGGTGCCCTCGACGCCGCCGCCCGCCGACTCGTCCTCGCCCGCGTGGACGATCTGGAAGTGGTCGATGTAGCCGTCGGGCTCGTTGAAGTTGCCGTCGCCGTCGAAGTCGTAGCGGTCCCAGAGGTCGTACTTGGACAGGTCCGCCTTGATCTGCGCGTCCGTACGGCCCTTGGCCTTCTGGTCCGCGGCCCAGGCGGTGACGCCGTCCTTGACCGTGTCCCAGACGTTGGCGCAGTTGGTGTCGCCGCAGTAGTTGGAGCCGTAACGGCCCTCGTTGTAGTCGACCTTGACCCAGTCTGCGACCTCGCCGTCGACCGAGTAACGGCCCGAGGAGGTCTTCTCGTAGAAGGTCTTCAGGGAGTGCTTCGGCTGCCCCTTCTTGTCCTTGCCGGTACCGAAGTAGAGGTCCTGGAAGTGCTGCCGGTTGTAGTCCGCCTGCCAGGCCGTGGAGTTGTCGACCTTGCGGTCCGGCTGGGCGATCTTGTTGTGCAGCGGGCCCGGAGTGCCGCCGTACTTCTTGACGGGGGGCTTCGGCCCGTCCGGGCCGTCCGGGTCGAACATCGTGGTGTCGTCGACCTTGTCGCCGAACTCCACCAGGATCGTGAAGATCTTGTCCGTCTTCTCCCGGCCGAGCTCGACGTATTTCTTGTCGCCGAGCTTCACGACCTTGGACGCGCCGCGCTGCTGCACGGTCGCGTCGCCGGCTATGACCTGCTCCAGCGCGGCTTCGCGCTGCTGGTCCTGCTGCTTGCTGAACGGGCCGTCGAGGTCGTGCTCGACCTGGCCCTTGTGCGGCGCCGGGTCATGGCGCTCGATCCCCGCCGGGCTCGACGACCTCTGGTTGTCGGCCTGGGCGCTACTGAACGCCGAGGCCGACGCGGTGGTCGCGGCCAGGGCCACGAGCACCGCGGACGCTCTGATCGTCCGTCGCTTGGTGGTCACTTGATGTTGTCCTCCCCCGCGGCCCGTCGCAGCGGACCGGATGTGGGGTCGTCCGCGCGCGGTGTCGCGTCACAAGTGACGACATTCGACCGGAGTCACGGGAGAAAAGACAGACCTTGACTTGCGCAAGCCAACTGCACTATGCGTAAGCACAGTTCCGCTATCCGGACGTCGGACGAATCGGGCAACGGGCGCACCCAATGAGACACTTGCCCGAACGAATGACTCAATGCGCCCCCCATGCACCGGCACCGTGGGTTAGGTCACGCTTACTGCTGGTTCCTCCCGGGCATCCACCGTCGTAGAGTCATTTGTCAGTGCGACCGAGTTGAGAGACACCCCCCGACAATGTCCCGAGGACGGATACCGTCATGCCGCGTCCCACTGCCGCACAGCTCGCCTACGGTTCGGCGACCGTCGTCTTCTCGACACTCGCCCTGCTGCTGCTCACCCGTACCAGCCACGTCCTGGGAGTCGCCGCCATAGGAGCTGCCTCAATGGCGATCGGACTGGTGGTCGCCGCCGCGCTGCCGATGGGCAGGACGCGGGGACCACGGAAGGCGAAGGCGACGCGAACGGTCCGTACGAACCATTCGGCCGCCTCCGCCATGTCGACCACGGCCGCCTCCGCAGACGGTCTCACCACCCGGGTGACCGCCGCCGCCGCCCGTGCGCGCACCGGGGCCGAGGCCCTGGCCGCCCAGCACTCGCTACGCCGCTGACACCACCACCGTCTTGCCCGCCTTGTCGTGCAGACCCTGCTTGTACGGCTTGTCGCTCAGGATCGTCAGGATGATGACGAGCCACCAGAGACAGAAGCAGCACACCCACGCCGGCACCCAGAGCACCACGGCGCGCATCAGCGCGGAGGGCGTGTCGGGCACGCTGCCGTCATTGAGCATCGCGACCCGGATCTTCATCAGGTGCTTGCCGACGGTCTGCCCGTTCCTCTTGGTCATGACGGTGTCGTAGCCGACATACACGGCCAGGGAGATCAGCGACCAGAGCCACTGCCTGCCGGTGTTCACCTGCTTGGTGATCTCGTCCCAGGTGTCGCCGTTGTCCGTCATGTCCCAGCCGCCGACGAGCAGCGAGATCACGAACAGCGGCACGAAGATGATGAGCGCGTCGACGACGCGGGCGGTGAAGCGCCTGCCGAAGTCCGCGAGCGGCGGCATACCGGCGAGCGGGTCCACGTTGCCGTACCCGCCGCCGAAGCCGCCCGGTTCGTACGGAGGGGGCTGGCCGCGACCACCGTCGTAGGGGCCTGAGCCGCCGTAGGGGGAGCCGGGCGGCGGGCCCTGGCCGGGTGGCGGGCCCTGTGGCGGCGGGGGCTCCTGGGGACCGCCCGCCGGCGGCGTCGGTTCCTGCGGCTTCTTGAGGAAAGGGTCGTCCTCGGGCGGCTCGCCGGGCGGCGGCTGGTGGTTGCTCATGGGGGCAGTGCATCCCGCCCAGGGGCCCCCCGCAACGGCTCGCGCGCCGTTCGGGGGAACCTTGCCGGACTTCCTCGCCCGGCTCCTTGCCCGACTTCCCTGCGGACCTCCGTGGGGTCAGCTCGTCACGAAGGTGTGGGCCGTCTTGTCGTGCCAGCACTGCCGCCACGGGCGGTCGAACAGGCACCACAGCACATTGAGCACACCGACCACGAGCGCGCCGAGCACTCCGTAGACCAGCCAGCGGCGCAGCGCCGCCCCGAACGACGGCGGCTCGTGGGACTCGATGTCCCAGACCCTGATGCCGCAGAGCTTCTTGCCGAGGGTGCGGCCCCACTTCGCGGTCGGCAACGCCTCGTACAGCACGCCGAGGACCAGCAGGGCGCCCAGGACGATGCCGAGCTGACCGGCGGTGGTGGAGTCGACGAGCCAGACGGTGACCGTCTCGCCCGACTGCTTCGCCGCCTCGATCTTGTCGTCGATATGGGCGCGCGCCTGCGATACCACCGGTACGGCGACGGCGCCGACGAGCGCACCGAGCAGCAAGGTGTCGATCAGCCGGGCGGCGAGGCGCTTGCCGAGGGACGCGGGGCGGGCCGCCGCCTGGGCCTGGGCGGCCTGCAGGAAGGGGTCGTTGACCGGCGGCTTCCAGGGCGCGACCGGCTGCTCGCCCTCGGGGCCGGTCCTGGCGAGCTGGTGGACCTGCTGCGCCCAGGAGGCCGAGCCGCCGCCGGGGCCGTTGGTGACGGGTGCCTGGGACTGCGCGGGCGCCTCGGGCTGCGGCTGGGCGGGTGCCTGGGGCTGCGGGCCGCGCTGGGCCGGAGTCTGCGGCGGGGTGGGCGCGGTCGGTGCGGCTGGTGCGCCCGGCGTCATGGAGCGGACCGACAGCAGGCCTTCGGCCTGCCCGGCGGCGCCGGTGGGCAGACCACGGCGCATGGCGCGGATCGCGACGGTGCTGTCGACGGGCGGCTGCGGCTGGGGCCGGCGGGCGGACGGCTCGCCCGTTGGCGCTGCCGCCGAGGGGTCCGCGGCGCCCGAACCGGGGGCGGAGGTCGCGCCCTTGCCGGGGCGCAGCGGACGGATGCCGACCGTGCCGTCGACCGGCGGCTCGCCCCCGGCGGACGGAGCGAGGGAGCGGACGCCGGGCAGGGCGCCGCCGGTCGGGTCGGCGGGCGCACCAGAAGCACCAGGGGTGCCCAAGTCGCCCTGGGTGCGCGGGTCCGGGCCGCTGCCCGTGCCTCCCGTACCGCTCGCGCCGCCCCAGGAGACGCGGCTGTCGCGCTCGCCGCCGAAGCCGGTCTGCCGCGAGGTGTCGGCCTGCCAGGCGGTGGCGGGCTCCGGTCGGGACGGCTCGTCGGTCGGCTCCTCGTCGAGGAAGACCGGACCGGTCTCCTCCACGGGAGACGGAGCCGGGGCGGGTACCGGGCCCTGGCTCGCGCCCGACGCGGATGCCGCCGATCCGGGTGCCGCGGGCATCGCCTCGCCCGTCTTCGGCGCGGGGCGGCTCGTTCCGGGCACCCACGCGGCACCGTTCCAGTACCGGACATATCCAGGAATGGAAGGGTCCGGGTAGTAGCCGGGCGTAGGACTGCCGTCGCCTGTGGCCGGGGTTGGGGCGCTCATCACCGTGGTCCCGTATCTCCTCGAGAGCCGCAATTCAAGGCACCACATCTATCAGACGCTCGCGCACCCCCGGGCCGGTCCTGCCGTAACGACCACTTTCCGGTATCGGGCGACACGACGGAAAGTTGCTCGCGAAAGTCGCGTCATAGCGGCCGGGCAACGCGCTCTCTCCTGGTACGGCCCGCTCACAAGGCCTCGTACCGGAAGGAAGGAGCACTGTCATGCACACCGTCGTGGAGCGCGAGCTGGAGCTCAAACTGGTGCTGTCGCCCGAGCTCAGCATCCCTGTCCCCGCTCGACTGGCCTACCGCACGGACGACCCGTATGCCGTGCACATCACCTTTCACATCGGCTCCGACCACCCCGTCTCATGGACCTTCGCCCGCGAGCTGCTGGTCGAAGGGGTGTTCAGGCCCGGCGGCCACGGAGACGTCCGGATCTGGCCGACCAAGATCGACGGCCGCAGCGTGCTGCTGATGGCCCTCTGCTCCCCCGACGGCGAGGCGCTGCTCGAGGCGCCGGCGGAATTGGTGTCCGCCTGGCTGGAGCGGACTCTGCGGGTGGTGCCCCCGGGCTCCGAGTCCGAGCAGCTCGGCATCGACAACGGCCTCGCCGAGTTGCTCGCGCCCACTCCGGCCGACGATCTGCGGCTGCGGGACCCGTGCCTCCCGGACGAGTCCAAGGACGGCGATGCCTGAGCGGTGACGGATGCCTGGTCGGTGACCGATCCAGTCGATGACGGATCCAGTGGATGACGGATCTAATCGGTCACGTACGTATGGGTGATGAACTCCAGGGAGTGGCCGTCGGGGTCGTCTATGTACACCCCGCGGCCCCCGTAGTGGTGATTGATCTGCTGTGACTCGGCATGCATCGGATCGGCCCAGTACGGGAGTTCGCGGTCGGTGATCCGGCCGAAGATCTCGTCGAACTCCTCCTCGGAGACGAGGAAGGCCAGGTGCTGCGGGGTGATGGCGCCCCCGGCGTCGAGGTAGTCGAGGGTGACGCCGCCTGCCAGCGGCAGGCTGGCGAACGGGCCGAATGGCCTGGGCTCCGGCTCCCCGATCAGCTCGGCGAGAAAGCGTGCGCCGGCGAACCGGTCGCGGCTGTGGACGATGGTGTGATCAAGCTGTGCTGGCACGGCTCCTCCTTCATCTGCACCTTCACGGTATTGCGGGGAGTCCTGCCCGGACCATCGGGAATTCGCCTTAGGCCTGCGGCCCCAGAAGAGGCCACGACCTCAGAAGAGTTTGCCGGGGTTGAGCAGGCCCAACGGATCGAAGGCGTGCTTGATGGCCCGTTGCATCTCCACGCCCACCGGGCCGAGTTCGCGCGCCAGCCACTCCTTCTTCAGTACGCCGACGCCGTGTTCGCCGGTGATGGTGCCGCCGAGTTCGAGGCCGAGCGCCATGATCTCGTCGAAGGACTCGCGGGCGCGGCGGGACTCGTCCTCATCGGCCTGGTCGAAGCAGACGACGGGGTGGGTGTTGCCGTCGCCCGCATGGGCACAGACGCCGATCGTGAGGTCGTACTTGCCGGCGATGGCGGCCGTGCCCTCGATCATCGCGCCGAGTCGGGAGCGCGGCACACAGACGTCGTCGATCATCGTGGCCGTCTTCACGGTCTCCAGGGCGGTGAGCGACAACCGCCGTGCCTGGAGGAGGAGTTCGGACTCGGCGACGGTGTCGGCGGGGACGACTTGGGTGGCGCCCGCCGCGCTGCACAGCTCGCCGACGGCGGCCAGGTCGGCGGCCGGGTCCGGGGTGTCGAATGCGGCGAGCAGCAGCGCCTCGGTGCTGTCGGGCAGGCCCATGTTCGCCATGGCGTTGACGGCCCGTACCGTCGTACGGTCCATGAGCTCCAGGAGCGAAGGCGTATGGCCGCGTTCCATGATCGCGCAGACCGCCTCGCAGGCGGCGGCCGCGGAGTCGAACTCGGCCGCGAGCACGAGCTGCGCGGGTGGCCGCGGCCGGAGCGCGAGGACGGCCTTGACAACGATGCCGAGGCTGCCTTCGGAGCCGACGAAGAGCCTCGTCAGGTCGTATCCGGCGACGCCCTTGGCGGTGCGGCGGCCCGTGCTGAGCAGCCGGCCGTCGGCGAGGACGACCTCCAGGCCCAGCACATACTCGGCGGTCACCCCGTACTTGACGCAGCACAGCCCGCCGGAGGCGGTGCCGATGTTGCCGCCGATGGTGCACATCTCCCAGCTGGAGGGGTCCGGCGGGTAGTACAGACCGTGTTCGCCCACCGCCCGGGACAGCACGGCGTTGACGACGCCCGGCTCCACGACGGCGATCCGGTCGACCGGGCTGATCTCCAGGATCCTGTCCATCTTCGTCAGGGACAGCACGATGCAGCCGTCGGAGGCGTTGGCCGCCCCGGACAGGCCGGTACGGGCGCCCTGCGGGACGACGGGAACGCGCAGCTCGGTCGCGGTGCGCATGACGTGCTGGACCTGCTCGACGGTGCGTGGCAGCACGACGACCGCGGGGGTGCCCGCGGCGCAGAAGCTCGCCATGTCGTTGGCGTACGAGGCCGTGATGTCCGGGTCGGTGATCAGGGCCTCGGCGGGCAGCCCGGCACGCAGCCGGTCCAGAAGATCGTCCATGACACCAGCCTCGCACCGGGGGCCATCGGTGTGAACCCGTCTGCCTTCCGCTGCGCAGGGCCGAGTGCTTTCTTCGTACTGGCTGCTTACTGACGCACAGTGAGCGCCATGAACAGCGAACAGGTGAAGAACGTCACGATCGGCACGCTGGTCGGCGCGACGCTGGTCGTCGGGGTGATCACACTCGCCCCGGGTTGGGGTGATGACGGACCGCCGCCCGCGCCGGGAGCGCTGGGGCGGGCGGCGGAGGCGGTGGCCGGCGGGGCGCCGGCCTCGCTCGCCGATCTGACCGCCCTCATCTACGACCGCGAGCGGTGGGTGAGGGCGCACCCGAAGGACGACGAGTCGTGGGCGGTGCTCGGCTCCGCGTATGTGGAGCAGGGTTCCCGGCTGGTGGACGCGGACTACTACCCGAAGGCGGAGAGCGCGCTGCTGCGCTCGCTGACGGTGCTGCCGGGCGGGAAGGGCAACGTCGGGGCGCTGGTGGGGCTCGCGTCGCTGGCCAACGCCCGGCACGACTACGCCCGGGCCCGTGCCCTGGGCGAGAGCGCGAGGAAGCAGCAGCCGCAGCGGTGGAGCGCGTATCCGGCGCTGATCGACGCGTACAACGGGCTCGGTGACTACAAGGCCGCCGGCAAGGCGCTGGACAAGCTCATGGAGCTGCACCCGGGCGGACAGACGCTGGGCCGGGCGGCCGAGATCTACCGCGACCGCGGCTGGCGCGAGGACGCCGCGGCGCTGGCGTACGACGCGGTGGGCGGCGCGCAGGCGCCCGAGGAGAAGGCGACCGCGCGCCACCGGCTCGGCGATCTGGCGTGGGAGCGGGGCGAACCGATGGAGGCGCTGGAGCAGTACGACCTGGCGCTGAAGCTGGTGCCGGACCACCATCCTTCACTGGTGTCGCGGGGTCGGGCGCTGGCCGCGCTGGGGCGTACGGACGAGGCCTTCCGCGACTACGAGTCGGCGCTGGGGATGGTGAAGTTGCCCGAATACGCCCTGGCGGCGGGCGAGTTGTACGAGTCGCTGGGGCTGGACGGGGATGCGGAGACGCTGTACGACCATGTGCGCGACCGGGCCGAGAGGTCCGACAGGTCCGACGGGACGGACACGGACGGGGTCGATGACGACATCGTGCTCGGCCGTTTCGAGGCGGACCACGGCGATCCGGCCGCGGCCGTGCATCGGCTGCAGGCCGAGTGGGACCGGGGGCACCGGAGCATGTCAGCGGCGGACGCCCTGGGGTGGGCGCTGTACCGGGCGGACAGGCCGAAGGAGGCGTTGCCGTATGCGAAGAAGGCGACGGAGCAGGGGCTGCGCAGCGCGCTGTTCACGTACCACCGCGCCGAGATCGAACGCGCGCTCAAAATGACCGGCCCGGCCCGCAGGCACTTGGAGGAGGCGCTGCGGATCAACCCGTACTTCTCGCCACTGCTGGCACCGGAGGCACGGGACGCGCTGGACGTGCTGGGGGAACCGCCTCCGGGCGGCCCCAAGGATGTGACGGGGACGGAAGGGGACGAGGATGCGGCGGACGAGGTCCCGCCGGAGGCCCAGCAGTCACCGCCGGTCACGACGGAGGCGCCGGAGGCCTCACCGTCCACCACGGCCGAGGAGAGCCCGCCGCAGGCCACACCGTCCACCACGGCCGGGAAGAGCCCGCCGCAGGCCACACCGTCCAGCACCGCCGGGGAGAGCCCGTCGCAGGCCACACCGTCCACCACGGCCGGGAAGAGCCCGCCGCGGGCCTCTCGGTCCGCCACGGCCGAGGTGAAGCCGACACCGTGAAGGGGGCCCGGGTGACGGAACCCGGTGCCCGGCCGACTGCGGCGCTCAGACCGCCGCCGTGCCGATCAGCCCGTTCCGTGTCACTCGTGCCGCCAGTTCCGTCTCCGTCAGCGACTCCGAGCCCTCGGGGCGGCGCGGCAGCACCATGTAGCGGGTCTCCGAGGTGGAGTCCCACACCGTGATCTCCACATCGGGCGGCAGCCGCAGCCCGAACTCCTCCAGTACCGCCCGCGGTTCGCGGACCACACGCGAGCGGTACGCCTCGCTCTTGTACCAGCTCGGGGACGGGCCGAGCAGCCGGAGCGGGTAGCACGAGCAGAGCGTGCACACGATGACGTTGTGCGTGTGCCCGGTGTTCTCGACGACGCGCAGGCGCTGCGTGCGGACTCCGCCCGCCTTGAAGCCGAGTTCGCCGACGGCCGCCGTGCCGTCCGCCAGCAGCCGGGCGCGGAAGGCCGGATCGGTCCAGGCCCGGGCGATCACCCGGGCCCCGTTCGCCGGGGACGCACCGCTCAGGAACGCGTCGATCGCCTCGTCGAGCGCCGCGCCCGCGACGACACCGCGCTCCTCCAGGAGGGTCTCCAGACGGCGTACGCGGCGGGAGATCAAGGCGTCCGAGTGGGTTCCGGTCACGGCTGGTCGTCCTCCAGGTAGCTCTCGAACAGATCCAGTACGACGTGGTGGTCACCGTCGCCCCACAGCTCCCGGGCCGCGAACCGTACGGCGTAGACCTGCTCGACGGGGGCGTCGTCGCGCCCCTGCGAGCGGACGTCGGCGAGCGGCACCCGGCCCTCGGGCTCGACGACGGTGCCGTGCTTGCCGCGGGCGTACCGCGGCAGCCGGGTGTGGTGCGGTGGATCGTGATGCACGGTCCGCACCCCGGCGCCGGGAGCGAAACGGTCAGTCATCGAGCTCGCCCGCCTCGATGACGCCCTTGCTCTCCAGGAGAGTGACGATGGCGTGGAACCAGCGCTCGTAGTACGAGGCCGCCAAGTACTCGGCGGGCGCCATCGATTCGATGGCGTCGCGGAACTCGTCGAGGTTGAAGACCTTCCCGACGATGAGCGCGCGGTTGAGGGCGAACACCCGGGCTTCCCAGTCCGCGTGGAAGGGCTCGGTGTCGTCGGTGGTGTCGATGGGCCCGAAGCCCTGCATCCCGCCTACGTCGTTGATCCTGGCCATGCGTCCAGCCTAGGCGGTGCGGGGGCCTGTTCCTTCAGAAACCGGGGCAGGCCCCAACCCCGTATGCGGCCTTCGGCCGCATGACCTCAACGCCGGAAGGGCTGCAGTTCAGCCCCGCCGGCGTGTGAGGCGCTCGGGGCCCCCACGCCCGCAGGGCGTAGGGGGCGGGTCCGGGGGCCGAGCCCCCGTTTACAGATTGCCGCTTTACAGATTGCCGCGCTTCTCCTGCTCGCGCTCGATCGCCTCGAAGAGCGCCTTGAAGTTGCCCTTTCCGAAGCCCATCGAGCCGTGCCGCTCGATCATCTCGAAGAAGACCGTCGGCCTGTCCTGCACCGGCTTGGTGAAGATCTGCAGCAGATAGCCGTCCTCGTCGCGGTCGACCAGGATCTTCAGCTCGCGCAGCGTCTCGACCGGCACCCGCGTCTCGCCCGCCCACTCGCCGAGCGTGTCGTAGTACGAGTCGGGCGTGTCCAGGAACTTGACTCCCGCCGCCCGCATGCTTCGTACGGTCGCGACGATGTCGTTGGTGGCGAGCGCGATGTGCTGGACACCGGCCCCGCCGTAGAACTCCAGATACTCGTCGATCTGCGACTTCTTCTTCGCGATCGCCGGCTCGTTGATCGGGAACTTCACCTTCAGCGTGCCGTCGGCGACGACCTTCGACATCAGGGCGGAGTACTCGGTGGCGATGTCGTCGCCCACGAACTCCTTCATGTTGGTGAAGCCCATGACCTTGTTGTAGAAGGCCACCCACTCGTTCATCCTGCCGAGCTCGACATTGCCCACGCAGTGGTCGATGGCCTGGAAGGTGCGCTTGGCCGGCGGCTCGACGATCGGGTCGGCGGCGACGAAGCCCGGCAGATACGGGCCGTCGTAGCCGGAGCGGTCGACCAGCGTGTGCCGGGTCTTGCCGTACGTCGCGATCGCGGCCAGTACGACCGTGCCGTGCTCGTCCTTGATCTCGTACGGCTCGGTGAGGCCGGTGGCGCCGTGCTCGGTGGCGTACGCGTACGCCGCCCGCGCGTCCGGCACCTCGATGGCCAGGTCGACGACGCCGTCCCCGTGCTCGGCGACATGGTCGGCGAGGAAGCGGCCCCGGTCGGTGGACTGCTTGATGACGGAGGTGAAGACGAAGCGCGCGGCGCCGTTGGTCAGCACGTAACTCGCGGTCTCCCGGCTGCCGTTCTCCGGTCCGGAGTACGCGACGAGCTTCATGCCGAAGGCCGTGGAGTAGTAGTGCGCGGCCTGCTTGGCGTTGCCCACGGCGAAGACGACCGCGTCCATTCCCTTCACCGGGAAGGGGTCTGCCTTGCGCGCGGTGGCGGGGGTGTGATCGATGGTCTCAGTCATAACGGCAGGCTCCCCCCGATCCACAAGGTGCGCAATACTTTCTGTTTCCTCTGGTCAATCTGCACAGCCAAGGAGCACGATGGTGGGGCTATCTGTACATGATGACCACCAGGATGACCTTCAGGGAGACCGTCATGGCGATCGATCATCTGGACGGCCGGCTCATCGTCCTGCTGGCCCGCGAGCCCCGCATCGGGGTGCTGGAGGCCTCCCGCCGGCTCGGCGTGGCCCGCGGCACCGCGCAGGCCCGGCTGGAACGGCTTCAGTCCAATGGAGTGATCCGCGGGTTCGGCCCCGACGTGGACCCGGCCGCGCTGGGCTATCCCGTCACGGCCTTCGCCACGCTGGAGATCAAGCAGGGACAAGGCTCGGATGTACGGGCCCATTTGGCGACCGTCCCCGAGGTGCTTGAGCTGCACACCACCACGGGCCACGGCGACATGCTCTGCCGGCTGGTCGCCCGTTCCAACGCGGATCTCCAGCGGGTGATCGACCGTGTTGTCGGTTTTGATGGCATCGTCCGCGCCTCCACGGCGATCGTCATGGAGAATCCGGTGCCCTTGCGGATCATTCCACTGGTGGAGCAGGCTGCGGAGGACCACGGCGTCTGAGGTGACTCGGTGTGAGCTTCTGGGACTTTCTCGGCAATCAGCACCAGCAATTACTCACCGACGCCTTCCAGCACGCCAGCGCCGTCTTCCAGTGCATGGTCATCGCGACGCTGCTGGGCATCCTGATCGGCGTGGTCAGCTACCGCAGCGACTGGGCCGGGAATCTGGCCATCACCAGCACCGCCACGATCCTCACCGTCCCCTCCCTCGCCCTGATCGGTCTGCTGATCCCGATGGTGGGCCTGGGGGTCCCGCCCACGGTGATCTCCCTGACGCTGTACGGGCTGCTGCCCATCGTCCGTAACTCCATCGTGGGACTGCGCGGAGTGGACCCCTCCCTCGTGGACGCGGCCAAGGGCATCGGGATGTCCCGGTCGGCCCGCCTCTTCCGGGTCGAACTGCCGCTCGCCTGGCCGCCGATCCTGACCGGGATCCGGGTCTCCACCCAGATGCTGATGGGCATCGCCGCGATCGCCGCGTACGCCTCCGGGCCCGGGCTCGGCAATGAGATCTTCCGCGGTATCGCATCGCTGGGCAGCGCCAACGCGATCAACCAGGTCCTGGCCGGCACGGTCGGGATCGTCATCCTCGCCCTGCTCTTCGACGCCGTGTATGTACTGATCGGACGGCTGACCATCTCGAGGGGAATCCGTGTCTGAGACAGCCGCGTCGGGGACCTCCGCTTTTGGGACCTCCCCTTCTGGGACAGCCGCCTCGGGCGCGCCCCCTTCGGGGGCCTCCGCTTCGGGCGCCTCCATCAAGCTGGAGGACCTCACCAAGCGCTATCCCGGCAGTCCGAGCCCCGCCGTGGACAACGTCTCGATGGAGATCATGCCGGGCGAGACGGTGATCCTCGTGGGCCCTTCCGGCTGCGGGAAGTCGACCACACTGAAGATGATCAACCGGCTGATCGAGCCGACGTCCGGGCGCATCCGGATCAACGACGAGGACGTCACCGACATGGACCCGGTGAAGCTGCGCCGGAAGATCGGTTACGCGATCCAGTCGTCCGGGCTCTTCCCGCACATGACGGTCGCGGAGAACATCGCCCTCGTACCGAAAATGGTCGGCTGGCCGAAGTCGAAGGTGAGGGACCGGGTCGAGGAGATGCTCGATCTGGTGGGGCTCGACCCGCGGGAGTTCCACGGGCGCTATCCGCGGCAGCTGTCGGGCGGTCAGCAGCAACGGGTGGGCGTCGCACGGGCGCTGGCCGCGGATCCCCCCGTACTGCTGATGGACGAGCCGTTCGGGGCGGTCGATCCGATCACGCGTGACCATCTGCAGGACGAACTGATCAGACTTCAGCGCGAGTTGCACAAGACGATCGTCTTCGTCACTCATGACTTCGACGAAGCGATCAAGCTCGGGGACCGGATCGCGGTACTGCGGGAGCGCTCGCACATCGCGCAGTTCGACACCCCGGAGGCGATCCTCGCCAATCCGGCGGACGACTTCGTCTCCGGTTTCGTGGGCGCGGGCGCGGCGCTGAAGCGGCTCAATCTCACGCGGGTACGGGAGGTCGAGATCATGGACTTCCCGACGGTGACCGTGGACGACCCGCTCGAGTCGGTCCTCAACAAGCTGGGCGAGGGCCGGCACAACGAGATCCTGATGCTGGACCGGCGGGGGCGCCCGTACAAATGGCTGCGGCGCGTGGATCTGCTGCGTGCCAAGGGGTCGCCGGCCAGGGCCGGGCAGCTGGTGCAGGCCACGGTCACCAGGGACGCGACGCTGCACGACGCACTGGAGGCGGTGCTCACCGACGCCAGCGGGCGGGTCGCGGTGACCGGCCGGCGCGGCGAGTACATCGGCGTCGTCGACATGGAGACGCTGATGAACTCCGTACAGGAGATGCTGGAGGCCGACCGGCTCGCCGCCGCCGAGCATCAGCACGATCTGGAGGAACTGCGCCACCACCGGACAGAGGTGGAGCTGGAGGGTGGTGCGGACGGATGAGCGACGCCGCACAGCAGGCCGCCAAGGAGTCCGCGCAGGAGGCCGCGCAGGACGAGCTCGGCCCGCCGGGAGAGACCGCGGAGGAACCACCTCCACCGCCACCCGCGCCGCCCCGGTTCACCTGGCAGAAGCTGGTCGTCATGCCGGCCGTGCTCACCGTCGTACTGCTCGTGACCTGGCTGTGGATCTCCCACGCCGACCTCGACGCGATCGCCGAGAACTCCCTGTCGGGCGGCAATGTCCAGCTGCGGGTGCGGCAGCACATCCAACTCACCGCCATCTCCACCTTCTGGGTGCTGATCATCGCGATCCCGCTGGGCATCGCGCTCACCCGGCGCCGCCTGCGCCGGGCGGCTCCCGTGGTCACCGGCGTCGCCAACATCGGCCAGGCGACCCCGGCGATCGGCCTGCTGGCGCTGCTGGTGATCTGGCTGGGCATCGGCCCGTCCACCGCGATCACCGGCATGGTGATCTACGCGGTGCTGCCGGTGCTCTCCAACACGGTGGCGGGCCTGAAGGCGATCGATCCGGAGCTGGTGGAGGCCTCGCGCGGCATCGGCATGTCGGCGACGGGGACGCTGCGGAAGGTCGAACTGCCCCTCGCCGTACCGCTGATCCTGGCGGGCGTGCGCACGGCCCTGGTCCTCAATGTCGGCACGGCGACGCTGGCCACGTTCGGCGGCGGCGGGGGCCTTGGCGACCTGATCACCTCGGGCATCCAGACCCAGCGGATGCCGGTACTGATCCTGGGCTCGGTGCTCACGGTGGTGCTGGCGCTGCTGGTGGACTGGCTGGCCTCGCTGGCCGAGCTGGCGCTGACGCCGCGCGGACTGGAGGCGTGATGCGCTGCGTACGTACGGGTGCGAGGCGTACAGGTGCGAGCCGTACGGCTGCCAGGCGTACGGCTGTGAGCGGGGCCTCGGTCCTGGCACTGACGCTGACGCTGCTGACCGGCTGCGGCCTCAAGAGCGGTTCACCGATGGTGGACGACGTGGCACCGGGCTCGGTCGGCAAGGGCCGGCCGCTCAAGGGGGCGTCGCTGACGGTCGCTTCGAAGAACTTCAGCGAGAACATCATCCTGGGCCAGATGATCGGCCTGCTCTTCAAGGCGGCGGGCGCGGAGGTGCTCGACCGTACGAATCTGCCCGGCTCGATCAGCGCGCGCCAGGCGATCGTGGGCGGCGACGCGGACGCGATGTACGACTACACCGGAACCGGCTGGATCACCTATCTGGGCAACCAGAAGCCGATCGTGAACCCGCAGGCACAGTGGCGGGCGGTGCACGACGCGGATCTGAAGAACGGCGTCACCTGGCTGCCGCAGTCCACGCTCAACAACACCTACACGCTGGTCATCAGCAAGCAGAACAACGCGAAGTACCACCTCAAGACGTTGTCGGACGTCGCGGCACTGGCGAAGAAGGAGCCGTCGGCGGTGACGCTCTGTCTGGAGAACGAGTTCGCGTCGCGCGAGGACGGGCTGCCGGGCATGGCGGAGGCGTACGGCATGAGGATTCCGGCCGGGAACATCAAGAAGATGGACGCCGGGATCATCTACACGCAGGTGTTGAAGTCCAACTCGTGTCTGCTGGGCGAGGCGTACACCACCGACGGCCGGATCAGGGCGATGGATCTGGACACGATGGCGGACGACAGGCACTTCTTCCCGAACTACAACGCGGCGCCCCAGATCCACAGCAGGACGATCGACAAGTGGCCCGCGATCGCGGGGCTGTTGAACCCGCTGAGCGCGCGGCTGACGCCGCGGATCGCACAGGAGCTGAACGCGAAGGTCGATGTGGAGGGTGAGGACCCGCACAAGGTGGCGAAGGACTGGCTGATCCAGGAGGGCTTCATCAGGGAGGGCTGAGCGCGGACTGCGGCTGCACGAGCTGCGCGCGGCCCAACTGGAGCGTGCGGTCCGCGCGCATCGCATGCCACGCAAGGACCTCCGTACCCAACTGGGCTGGACGCTGGTCGAGTTGGGCCTTCGCCTGGTGCAACAGCCGCCCGCACGGGTCGCCCGTATGGCGTGAGCGGATTGGCGGGGCGGATCCGGCGCATTGAGCGCGGGCACTGGGACCGGCGCGGGCAGCGAGTCCGACGCAGGCTTCGGGACCCGGCGCGGGCAGCGAGTCCGGGGCCGGCAGGTCAGCAGCCCGGGACCTTCCCGCCCTTCTCCAGGGCGCGAAGCGAGTCCACCGCGCCCCGCAGGGTCGTCACCGGAATCAGCCGCAGCCCCTTGGGGAGCTCGGCCTTCGCGTCGGAGCACTCCCCCTTGGGCACGAGAAAAACGCTCGCGCCGTCCCGCTTGGCGGCCTGAGTCTTGAGCGACACCCCACCGACCGCGCCCACCTTGCCGTCCGTGCCGATCGTCCCCGTACCGGCAATGATCCGGCCACCGGTCAGATCGCCGCCCGCGCCGTCGCCGTCGAGCTTGTCGACGATCCCGAGCGAGAAGAGCAGCCCCGCGCTGGGCCCGCCGATGTCGGCGAGGTGCAGGGTCACCTTCACCTTCGCCGGGTCCTCACCGAGGTAGGCGAGCGCGGCGCTGGTGGCGGCGTCCTGCGACTTCGCCATGTCCTTGAGGTTGTGCTCTTCGACTTCCCTGTCCGATTTGCCCGGCGGATAGACGGAGTCACGCGGCAGGACCGCGCTGTCCGTCCTGAACCAGGCGTCGACCACATCACCGAGATCGACATCGGCGGACGGCCCGGTCGCCACGATGGTCGTCATCCGCAGCTCCCCCGTGGTCCTACGGGTGGGCGCGCCGGCGACGGTGATGACCGGTGTGCCCTTGTCCTCGCCGAGCACGTTCGCGGTGGTCCCGGGCTGAGCGATGGAGTACGGCAGCGGCGCGAGCCCGGCGGCGGCGAAGAGGGCGAGGACGGGGAGAGCGCACAGGGCGATGGCGCGGGTGCGCGTGAGACGGGAGAGCACGGTGCTCAATGTATCGGGGGCGAGGGCGAGAGGGTTGAGGTGCGGGTACGGGGATCCCGGGTCCGCTGACCGGCCGGGTCCGGCGTGGGGGACAAAACCCCCACGCCCCGGACCTGGTGACCGCAAACCGCACCCCAGACGGGCCCCGCTTCAGCGCAACGCGTCAGCGACCTCGCGGGCCGCGTCCATCACCCGCGGCCCCACCCTCTCCGGCACCGAGTCCGCCAGCATCACCACACCCACGCTCCCCTCCAGCCCGGTCACCCCGACCAGCGCCGCGGCCGCCCCGCTCGCGCCCGCCTCCAGCTCGCCGTGGGTGAGCGTGTACCCGGGTTCGTTCGACTTGCCCTGGCGTGCCGCGAGGATCGCCTTGCCGGCCGCGCCCCGGTCCAGCGGATGCCGGAAGCCCGCGCGGTACGCCACGTGGTAGTCCGTCCAGGTCGGCTCGACGACCGCGACCGCAAGGGCCTCCGAGCCGTCGACAAGAGTGAGATGCGCGGTCGCCCCTATGTCCTCCGCGAGCGAGCGCAACGCCGGCATCGCGGCCTCGCGCACCAGCGGATGCACCTGTCGGCCGAGCCGCAGCACGCCGAGCCCGACGCGGGCGCGGCCGCCCAGGTCGCGGCGTACCAGCGCATGCTGTTCGAGCGTGGCCAGCAGACGGTAGACGACGGTGCGGTTGACGCCGAGTTTGTTGGACAACTCGGTGACGGTCAGCCCGTGGTCGGTGTCGGCGAGCAGTTTGAGGACTCTTAGTCCCCGGTCGAGCGTCTGGGAGGTTTCCGCGGTCACGACGCCCTCTCCTTCGGAGTGAGAGACGGCGGTCCTCCACGGATACAGCGACACCAGTCCCATCGGCGACGCACCCAGAGGCCGCCGGCAGTTCATGGCACAAGGCACACCGGCTGCGCTCCGCGGCGGCGCTGCCACGGGGCGTATGCATTGCGGGGACAGTAGCGACCTGGTCCGCTCAGCGGAAGACCTCGTCCAGAATCCGGGCGCTTCCACGATGGCCGGCTTCTCCGCGCCGGCCCCTGCCCGGGGAAGGGCCCACGTCGCCGCGGGATGAGCGGGGCCCGGGGCGTACACACGCACCCGGGCCCGTTCGGCATCCGTACACGCCTCACCGCATACGGGTCGCCCACTCCTGGACCTTCTTGATCCGCTCCCGGATCTGCCCGGCGGTCGCCTCGGCACTCGGCGGCCCACCGCACACCCGCCGGAGCTCGGTGTGGATGACGCCGTGCGGCTTGCCGCTCTGGTGGACGTACGCGCCGACCATCGTGTTGAGCTGCTTCCTGAGCTCCAGCAGCTCCTTGTGCGAGACGACCGGCCGCCGCTCGGCCGGCAGCTCCAGCAGATCGGCGTCCTCGTCCGGCTTCTTGCGGCTGTGCGCGATCTGCCGGGCCTGCCGCTTCTGCAGGAGCAGTTGCACCTGGTCGGGCTCGAGAAGCCCCGGGATCCCCAGGTAGTCCTGCTCCTCCTCGCTTCCCGGGTGCGCCTGCATGCCGAACTCGGCGCCGTCGTACAGCACTCGGTCGAAGACGGCGTCGGACTCGAGCGCCTCGAAGGGGAGCATGTCCTGCTCGCCGGTGTCCTCGTCCTGCTGCTTCTCCGCCTCCGCCATCTCCTTCTCGGATTCGGCGTACGGGTCCTCGTCCCCGTCCTTCTTCGGCCTGTCGAGAACGTGGTCGCGCTCGACCTCCATCTCGCCTGCGAAACCAAGGAGGTTGGGGATGGTCGGCAGGAAGACGGACGCGGTCTCGCCGCGACGGCGGGAGCGTACGAAACGTCCCACCGCCTGCGCGAAGAAGAGCGGCGTCGAGATGGTGGTGGCGTACACACCCACCGCGAGCCGCGGCACGTCGACGCCCTCGGACACCATGCGGACCGCGACCATCCAGCGGTCCTCGTTCTCGCTGAACTCCTCGATCCGCTTGGAAGCGGCGGCCTCGTCGGAGAGGACGACGGTCGCCTTGGTGCCGGTGATCTCACGGATGAGCTTGGCGTACGCGCGGGCCGAGTCCTGGTCGGACGCGATGACGAGACCGCCGGCGTCCGGGATGCCCTTCCGCACCTCGGTCAGCCGCTTGTCGGCGGCGCGCAGCACATTTGGCATCCAGTCACCGCGCGGGTCGAGCGCGGTGCGCCAGGCCTGCGAGATGGCGTCCTTGGTCATGGGCTCGCCGAGGCGGGCGGCGATCTCGTCACCGGCCTTGGTGCGCCACCGCATATTGCCGCTGTAACTGAGAAAGATCACGGGCCGGACGACGCCGTCCCCGAGAGCATTGCCGTATCCGTACGTATAGTCCGCGGCGGACCGCCGAATCCCGTCGTTCCCCTCCTCGTACTGCACAAAGGGGATGGGATTGGTGTCGGACCGGAAGGGCGTACCGGTGAGCGCGAGCCGCCGGGTCGCCGGATCGAAGGCCTCGAGGCAGGCCTCGCCCCACGACTTCGAGTCACCGGCGTGATGGATCTCATCGAGGATGACGAGGGTCTTGCGCTGCTCACAACGGTTGCGGTGCAGCATGGGCCGCACGCCGACGCCCGCGTATGTGACGGCGACCCCGTGGTACTCCTTGCTCAGCGGCCCGGCGCTGTACTCCGGGTCAAGCTTGATCCCGACCCGCGCGGCCGCGGCCGCCCACTGCTTCTTGAGGTGCTCGGTGGGGGCGACGACGGTCACCTGCTGCACGATGTGGTGGTGCAGCAGCCAGGAGGCGAGGGTGAGCGCGAAGGTGGTCTTGCCGGCGCCGGGGGTGGCGACGGCGAGGAAGTCCCGCGGCTGCTCCTGGAGATACCGCTCCATGGCGCCTTGCTGCCAGGCCCGCAGCTTGTTGGCCGTACCCCAGGGGGCGCGGCCGGGGAAGGCGGGTGAGAGGTGGTGGGAGTGGGAGGCGGTAGTAGTACTCACGGTCTCCGGGTTCGACGCTCGTCCAAGTCTGACAGTCCAGGTATGACAACCGGGCCACCCTACCGGTGTGACTGCGGGGGCTGGGGCGGACGGGCCGGGTCGATGGAGGGTGAGACGTGCCTCACAGGGCGGGGGCGGGTCTTGGGGTGGGGTGCGGGGGTCCGGGGAGCGCGTCTTGGGCTCGTCCGGGGTGCCCGGGTCCGCGGGTGCGGGCGTTCGGGGCGCGGGTCCTGGGCCGTCGGCGTGCCCGGGTCCGCGGGTGCGGGCGTTCGGGGCGCGGGTCCTGGGCCGTCGGCGTGCCCGGGTCCGCGGGTGCGGGCGTCCGGGGCGCGGGTCCTGGGCCGTCGGCGTGCCCGGGTCCGCGGGTGCGGGCGTCCGGGGCGCGGGTCCTGGGCCGTCGGCGTGCCCGGGTCCGCGGGTGCGGGTCCGAGGCGCGGGTCCTGGGCCGTCGGCGTGCCCGGGTCCGCGGGTGTGGCTTGGTGGCCGCTACGGGGCTCGAATTCTGGACTGCGCTGCGCTCAATGTGCGGCTCCGCCGCGTGGTCACCGCGCTTCGCGCGAGCTGCGCCGCTTTACGTCCAGAACACGACCCCTACGCGTCCCCCTGCACCCCAAGGCTCACTGGGCACCCCGTGTCCAGCTGTGCCGCGAGGCCACCGCAAGGGCGGGCAACTCCCCCCAGGGGTCCGGGGCGAAGCCCCGGTTCGGGAAGGGGCGGGTCAGGGGAAAGGGCCCCCGGTCACCGCGTCCGCAGCCGCGTCGACACCCACGCCCCCGCCAACGCCACCCCCGCCATCGGAAGAAACACCGCCGCGAACGCCCCCGGGTGCGAGCCCGACGAGCCCACCGCACCCGACGCCGCGTGCGCCGCACCCACCGCTCCCCCGCCCAGCGCAGCGAACGCCGCACCCCCCGCCGCCAGCAGCAGCACATTCGACAGCCCGTCCGAGATCTGCAGCGCCGCCGAGTTCGCGCCCGCCTCCCCTGGCGCGGACAGCTTCAGCAGCAGCACGCTCGTCGAGGAGATCACCATGCCCATGCCCAAGCAGCCCACGCCCCACGCGACCCCCACGATCCACACCGGCACCCACGCGACCAGCACGCTCGGCGCCGCCGCGATCGCCGCAGCGACCAGCACCATCCCCAGCGCCATCAGCCACTCCCGGTACGGCTCGACCCGCGGCCGGGACTGTACGTAGGACCCCAGCGTCCACGTCGCCCCGCCGACCGCCAGCGACAGCCCGGCCATCGTCGGCGACAACCCCCGCTGGGTGACCAGCATCAGCGGTATGAAGGACTCCGCCGCGATGAAGGACCCGGCCGCGACGCCCCGGAGCAGTACGACGGACGGCAGCCCCCGCGCCGCCCGGTACGTGCCCCGCGGCAGCAGCCCGAGCGCGGCGGGCACCAGCAGCGCCGTACCGGCCAGCGCCGGGATCACCGACAACCACCTCAGCTCCTGTGCCGCGTACTGCAGCAACCCCGCCCCCACCGAGATCCCGAGCGCCAGCCGGATCCGCCGCCCGTCGAAGGACTGCCGCGGCGCGTCGGGATCGGCGGGCCCGGCCGCCATCCGCCGGATCGCGGGCAGGGCGAGCGCCAGCGGGAACACCACAAGCACCGGAATGCCGATGAAGACCCAGCGCCAGCCGAGCTGTTCGGTGACGGTCCCGGACGCGAGCGGCCCCACGACCGACGGGATCACCCAGCTCGCGGCGAACGCGGCCATGATCGAGGGCCGCAGCCGCTCCGAGTACGCGCGGCTGACGACCACGTACAAAGCAACGATCACCAGCCCGCCGCCGAGCCCCTGCACCGCCCGCCCGACGATGAACAGCCACATCGCACCCGCGGTCCCGGACAGCAGCAGCCCCGCCCCGAACGCCGCGATCCCGGTGGCGAGCGGCCACAGCGGCCCGTCCCGGTCGGCCCACTGCCCGGAGAGGACCATCGCGAAGAGGCTGGTCGTGAAGTACGCGGAGAAGGCGAAGGCGTACAGAGAAACACCGTTCAGCTCCCGCGCCGCGACCGGCATCGCGGTACCGACGGCGGTCGCCTCGAAGGCGATCAGCAGGACGACGGAGACGATCCCGACACTGAGCGCACGATGCGTCCTGCCGAGGACGCCTTGGCCATCGGGGACCACGTCTGTGTCGACGGACGACGGCGTGACCTCGGCGTCACGGGGTTCGAGGGCGGTCATGGCCCCCAGAGTAAGGGCCATGATCCGCAATGGCCCCTGTCGCTGGAGGGAGGCCGGCTGGTCCCTTGGTCGTACGACCCGCGTACGAGCATGAACGCCGTATGGCAGTCGCATTGCAGCCGGCGCCGGACCCTTGAGCGGCGCCGAAGCCGCGCCTACGGTCGAGGCATTGGAGACACACGGCCGTGTGCCCGAGTGGTTGAGGGACTCGCCTGCAAAGCGGGTTACGCCGGTTCGATTCCGGTCACGGCCTCTATTGCCTGACCAGGCAAAACGAAAGGGCGGCACCTCGGAGGGGTGCCGCCCTTTTGGTCGTCCGTCTCAGATTCCGTCTCAGTTGGCAGGTACGAGCGCGCCACCGGAAGCTGCCGCCGACCTCCGGCGTTACGGCTTGATGACCCTATATGTCCCGGAATCGTCGACGCCAAACATCGGCTCAGGTAGGCGCTGTCCACGCTCCCTAGAAATCCAGTGGGTGCGCTCCCGAGATGGTTGCACCCGGAAGATCATGCTTCGCGACCCGCTCCCGTCGGCGCGGTCGTCGCGGGTGACATGCCAGACGCTTCCTCGGGTTCCGTGAGGCTGCACCGGCCAGCCAGTCAACTCCACTTTCCAAGTGTCAGCGACGCCGTTGTCACGGCCATCGTGGGCGGTGATGGTGCCCACCACTCGATGGGGAAGTGGCTGGCCCGCCTGGTGCGCTTCGTAGTTCTCACATGGCCGCCACGGGCAACCGCGTTTTCTTTCTGAACGCCGGACCACGACAGCGGCCGCCCCCGTGGTGCGGGGACGGCCGCTCTCGTACGCGAGCAGCGACGTTCAGCAGAAGCCCTCGTCGACGGTGGCGGTCAGTTCGTACTCGGGCACCACCGTGCTCGACCCGTCCGCTCCCGGAACAGCGAACCCGCCCTCCTCGCTCTGCGAGACGTGCATGCAGAAGACGAAGTCCTCACCGCGCGCGGTGATTTCGTAGTCATCACTCTCACCGACGGCTTTGGCCTCGACCGCGTACGACGGCCCCTTGCCCTCACCCGCGTCACCGACCTTCGACTCGATCAGCGAGGCATAGCCACCGGCCGACGAGTCGACGTGCGAGTCCTCCCCCAAAGAGACGGCCGCGCTCTGGACAGCCTCTTTGAACTCGCTTTTGCTCCAGGAGGTTTCATCGGCGAAGCTCATGGCCGAGCATCCCTGAAACAACATGATCCCTGCTGCGGCGAAGACGACGACGCGCCCGATGGTGTACGCGGTGTCGGAGGGCTCATTGGCCTCAGGATTGCGATACCGCCAGGACGACAGCTTCCAGTAGAGCTTGCGCTGGTCGGCAAGCCCGAGGGCGACGAAGAGGGCGGCCGCGACGAAGAAGAAGATGACGACGCCGGTCATTACTTCAGGCCCTTCTGACGCTCGGGCGGATCGGGAAACGTTAGCTGGTTCTCACACTTCAAGCCCTCCGCCACCTTCCGGGCCGAGGCGATGAGGAGCTTGGCGCTTGCGTTGCTGCTCAGGCCGAGGCGGTCGACGATGGTGCCGCGAAGCACGGCCGGCTTCTTCCCCGGCTTGACCAGGTCCGGGCGCCGGCAGTCAACGAACAGAAATGGCATGTTTTCGTCGGCCTCGAAGACAGCCGACTTGCCCCGCTGGGGTCCGTTCCTCGAGAAGGGCCCGGGCCACCACGAGAAATAGATCTGGATCTCCGCGGCACCGCCGGATTCACCGTCGACAAAGCAAGTGGTTTTGGTGGGCCCGGTCGAATCCATTTCCTCGCCGAGAAATCGCCCCACCTCAGCTCCTCTGTCGACAGCGCCTGCGACCTGCGCCCCTTGCTTCAGACCCTTACCGCGGAGGGTTCCCAGCACTTCGGCAAGCGTCTCCTTGTCGAAGATCCCCCCACATGCCCGACTCAAGGGCGTCAGCGCGACCTTGGGTTTCTCCGGCCCCTTGTCGCTCCCGCCGCACGCGGTGCTCGCCAGGAGCAGGCACGCCAGCAGCACGACCGTAGGAGACCGACGGGAAAACAAGTGCTCCATCACTCAGTCCGCATCTATCTGGTCGGCCTCGTTATCACCGTTGTTGTAGCCGCTTTCGATAATCCGCTTCGTCTCCCTGGACCACTCGGTTCCGTCAAGCTCGGGATGGACCGCAAGGTACGCGTCGAGCGGATCGGCTGCACGACGCTGGCCCAAATCGGCGAACTTCCACTTGTCCATTTCTTCCTTGCGGTCGAAATCGGCTTCCTTCTCAGCCAGTTCACGGTCGATCTGGATGCCCTGTTCCGTCTCCATTGCCCCACCCACGCCCTCGATAACGGCGGGCACAGCGAAGGCGACAGCTGCCGCGGTAGTGGGTCCGCCGAACGGCAGCGTGGCCAGACCGACCCCCAGGCCGATGCCCTGGCTGACCCCGAACTTCTTCCACTCCGCTGCTTCGGCCATCTTGCGATTGGCTTCATCAGTGGCTTCGCCGTACGCGTGGTTGATCTCGGTCACCCGAGCCTGATCAAGGATTCCGTGCGTCTTGGCGCCTGTTTCCAGCATTGCTGACAGAGCCGGGTCGGGCTGACGATGTGCCACCAGCGCATTTGAGGTGTATTCATACTGTGCCGCTGAAAGAATCTCGTAGCTCCCCTCGTGCTTGCCCACGGAGGCCAGGAAACCGGAAGCCGTTTGATGCTTGAGATTGATGTGGCCCGGGCCTTTGTGATTGAAGGCTTCGTCACGGAGCGCCTGGTCAGCGTCAGCGTTTCCAAAATTCCCCACTGCCCAGTCCAGATCGTCGATATAGCCCGCACCCATCTTGGCGAGACTGTTTCCGATCCCGGGTTTGTCCGCCACATACCCTTGGTCGTTGGCTACCGTCTGGACGACTTGCGACATGATGTTGGCCGTCGTGTCGTCGCGGCGTAGTCCGAGTTCCGGCTGGTCGTACGGCACACCGAGCGTCGCGGCTTCCAGCGCATGCCCCAGCTCGTCGTACCCGTAACCCCGCTTGTCCTCCGCGAACGGATTTCCGTCGGGCCACTTGCGATCGGACATGAGGTACTTCAGCTCGGGATCGACCTTTGAATCGGCCTCCCAGTCCTTCGAGTAGAACATCTCCTTCGCCGCGTCCGGATTGTGCCCCAACGCCTCCATGTAGCCGGCCATGGGGTCCAGTCCGTGGTCAGAGCCGGCACCGAAGCTCAGGAACGGGTCGATCGAGCCGTCCGGACGGTACAGCCGCTTCAGCTCCGTCTTACTGTGATCCTTCTCGAAGTCGATCAGGCCCGTGCCGTAGTCCTTCAGGAAGTCCTTGTCGTACACACCGTTCCGTATGAGGCTGCTCATCACCTGGAAGCCGTACGGACCCTTGTGACTGGTGCCGGCATTCATGTCCAGGAACTCGACCTGCTTGCTCCCCAGGCCCACCATGTCCTTCTTCCAGCGCTCCATGGCGTCGCTGTCGGAGTGGGAGGCGAGGGCGAGGGTGTAGCCGAGCGACTTCTGAATGCTTTCCGATGCCTTCGACTGATCGCCGCCGGTCTGCGTCCGGTCCGCGATTCGCGTCCAGAGCTCGAGAGTCCCCTTGGGCCCCATGTTCGTGGCGAACTTCTCGGCGAAGTACGGGTCTCCCTCGTGCTTGGCGATGAGAGCGTTGATCCGCTGAAGGGTCTTGGGATCCAAGTTGTCCGAGAGGCCGGCCAGCCTGAGATCGCTCTTGTCCCCGGTCAGCTTCTCGAGTTCCTTGAGGTCCTTGTCGGCCTGCTCCCGGCCCTTCTGGGCTTCCTTGATGCTGTTGTACGTGTCGGAATCGAAGCCGCGCTGGCGACCGTTGTAATCCTGGCTGAGGGCCCAGTGGAGAGTGTCGTCCGCTTCCTGTGCCGCGGTCACATGGCTCTGGATGCTGCTCCGGTAGGCCTGGATCGACTCCTGATATGCCTTGTTGAGCTGCGCCTGGTTCTCGGTGCCCTCCGGAGGGTCGAACCAGACCTCGCCGTCGGGCTTGATCGAGAGGTACTTGTCCTTCTCGATGTCGGCCGTCAGGGTCTTCAGCTTCCGCTGCGCCTCCGTGAAGATGTCATGCGCATCGGAGAGCAGCTTGTGGACGTCAGCGGCCTCGTCGCCCGCAGCCACCATCTGCTTGTCCACCATGGAGAGCTTTTCATAGGCTGCGGTGGCTGCCTCGCCCGTCCAGTCGGATCCGTAGATGTCCTTGACCACCGTGTTCCAGTAGAGCGTGTTGGCCTTCTGGAACTTTTCAGGAAGCTTGCCCCATTGGGTCACCGCCTCTGACAGTTCCGTGAAGTCGGCATGGAGGAGTGTCTTGTAGTCGAGCATGTCCGTGATCTCCTCAGCCTCTTACTTCAGGTCCGGCTTGTCGTCGGCGCCGCCGTTCTTGCCCTTGTGAGCATTCTTGTAGCGGTCTGCTTCGTCCTTGTCGCGTACCTCGAAATCAGCTGCGGACGCCCGAAGCTGCCCCGCCACGTCGTTCTTGAGCAAGCCCTCTACGTAAGACACCTGCTTCTTCCACCGGGAGATGAAGGTGGCGAAGGCAGGTCCCGACTTGAAGCCCTTGAGGCTCGCGCCCACCTGGCCGGTCTCTGTCATCACTTTGTCGTCGGCTTCGACGAAGTCACCGCGGGCGATATCGGCTTTGTCTGCGCGGCCCATCAGCACGCTGTACGTCACGTGAAGCCTCTGCCCGCCTCCACGCCCGCCGTCCCCGGGGTCAACGTGGTTGAGCTGCATTCGGGTTGTGGCCTCGCTCTTGTGCTGCGCCCACTCTTCTTCGAACGACATGTCTCCCTCAGGACTGCGGTTGGATCGTTGCCCTTGCCCGGACTGGTTCGCTGCGACTCACAGGAATGCTGTGACTCACAGGAATTACGGAGACCTGATCGATGAGAGGTGGCGGAGCTTGCGGCGGGCCGCCGTATGACGGACCAGAGCGCGGGGCGTGAACTCCGCCCTCACCACCACACCGCTCGTCGCCCGTCCTCCGAGCCAGCCTCGCACCATCGCGTCCTGGGCAGCCCCGAGCAGGACCAGTAGGGGGCCACGACGCCTGGCCCCTGACCTACCGTTGCTCGGCAGCAACGTGCCCTCCCCCGTTACCCACTGCTTCAAGGCAACTGTAGCGAGCGTTTGAGACAGGGAACACCCCCGAATTGCGCTTGCAATTAGCTACAAATAGCCACGAGTGGGGGCGGTTAAGGCGCTTGGGGCCAATCGCTTGCTCAGCGGTTTCGCCATGCGAATGTACGAAACGTCTGAAGATGGCCGACGAGCAAAGGCACAGCGCATCCATCCACCTCCCGGCGAACCCGCGCTCGGGCACTCGGTAGGCTCTGCCGATGTTGTCTTGCCGACGGGGGCTTAGCAGATGGAACGAGCACACACGGAACGGCCGCAGGGGCACAGTCCGCGCCAGATCGGGCCGTACTACCTCATCACGCGACTCGATCCGGCCGGTCCGGGCTTTCCCCCGACCCCCGAGCGCCGCTTCATCGCGCGCAGCGCGGACGGCGATCGTACGGTGCTGGTCAGGACACCGGGGGAAGGTGTGGATCCCGAACGTTTCCTCGTCGAGGCGGACGCCGCTCGCCGGCTGCTCGGCCCCTGGGTCTCCCCCGTCGCCGAACTGTCGCCGCCGTCCGACTCCCCCTGGTACGCGTCCCCGTACCTCCCCTCGCTCCCGCTTCCCGTGGCCCTCGCCGTCCACGGCGGGCCCCTGCCGGAGCGCACGGTGCGGGCCATCGGGGCTGCTCTCGCCGAGACGCTGGCAGGCGCGCACGCGACGGGCATCACGCACGCCGGCCTGTCACCGGCGGCCGTACTGCTGGCGGGCGACGGCCCGCGTCTGACCTGCTTCGGCGCCGTACGCGCCGCCGCCCCGGACGGCGAACAGCGCTCCGGCCTGCCCGGCCTGGAGTCCGGCAGCCTCGCCCCGGAGCAGGCATCGGGCGGCCGCCCGCGCCCGCCGGGGGACGTCTACGCCCTGGGCGCGGTCCTCGCGTACGTCGCCGCCGGCCACACGGTCCCGGACAATGGCGATCTCCCCGAATCCCTTCGCTCCTTGATCTCCCGCTGCCTCACCCGCGACCCGGCGGCCCGCCCGACGGCGGCCGAAGTCCTGCACGCATTGCCTCCCGCGTCACCGGCGCCCGCGTCCACGGTTCTCGACTCGAGCAGCTCGCTGTTGACGCCCGGCTGGCTGCCGGGCCGTGTGGTGGCGGCCGTGGCCCGCCAGTCCGCCGAAGTGCTCGCCGCGGAGCTCCGTGTTCCGCCCACCCACGGGGTCTGACCTGTGCTCTCCCCTCTGACGCATGACGATCCCGCCGGTTTCGGTGCGTACCGTCTGATCGCCCGCCTCGGCAGCGGCGGCATGGGCACCGTCTACCTGGCACGCTCGGCCGGCGGCCGGACCGTCGCGCTCAAGACCATGCACGCGGCCATCGCCACCGACCCAGGATTCCGGACCCGCTTCCGGCTGGAGACCGACGCGGCCCGGATCATCGGCGGCCATCACGGCGCGACCGTGGTCGACGCCGACCCGCAGGCCGAAACACCTTGGCTGGCCACCGAGTACGTCCTCGGCCCGCCGCTGGACGACGCGGTCGCCCTGGCCGGGCCGCTGCCGGAGACGTCGATGCGTGCGCTGGGGGCGGCGCTCGCAGGCGCGCTGGCTCAGCTCCACGCGTCGGACGTCGTCCACCGCGACTTGAAGCCGTCGAATGTCATGATCACGGCGTATGGCCCCAAAATCATCGACTTCGGCATCGCCAGGGCGGCGGGCGACGACCGCCTTACTCGTACCGGAGCGGCGGCGGGCACCCCCGCCTTCATGTCACCGGAGCAGGCAACCGGCCAAGAACACACGCCCGCCGGTGACGTCTTTGCCCTGGCAGGCGTCCTGGTCTTCGCCCTGACAGGCCACGGCCCCTTCGGCGCGGGCCAAGCCGCAGACCTCCTCTACCGCGTCCGGTATGCGGAACCAGACCTCACGGGCGTACCCACTGCGTTGGTCCCGGTCCTCACGCGCTGCCTGTCAAAGGACCCGGCGCAGCGGCCGACCACCACGGAGCTGGCGGCCCACCTCCACGACGGCCGCGGCCAATTCGCCGACCACCTCCCGGACATGCTCCTCGCGGAGATTGCCCGTCGTGCTACAGAGGCCTGGCAGCACCAGCCGCACCGCCTCCCAGCGCCGGCCGAGGATTCACTCGCGTCGACAGCGCAGAACACGTCTAAGGTGTCCCGCCGGAAGCTTCTGACAATAGGCGGGGGTTCAGTTCTCGGCGTGGCGTCCGCCGGGGTCGGTGCCTGGTCATGGTTCACCCCCGAGAGTCCTGGCAGGAAGAGCCCCCAGAAGAACCTGGGCATCTCATCACCTTCCCCGAAGAGCCCTGACGCGGACTACGTCTGGCAAGTCGAGGTGACCAAGCCCCCGGGCGATCTGTGGCCCGCAACGGCATCGATTCCCTTTCCCGTCGGTGACCTGCTCGCCCTGGTCGTCAGCAGCGGTCTGGCGGCGGTCGACCCCCGTACCGGGCAGACCGCGTGGATGAGCGGCGGACGCGAGCACTACTGGCAGATCGCTTCTGACGGCGAGGAGATCTACCGCCTCGGCAAGCCCAGAGAGGCAGCAACGGGAGCCGGCGCCAAGCCGCTCCTCATCGAGACAATTGACCTCACCAACGGCAAGCTGAAGAAGAGCTTTCCTCCGTTGAATGGCCTCAACGGAGCCGTCACGGAGAACCAGTTGGTGTGCGTCTCGGGCGGGGTCGTCTACCTGGCCGCCGGCCAGGGCGCCGACACAAAGGCCGGCATCCAGCGTGATCAGCCCTGGTTCCTGACAGCCGTGGACACGCTCGTTGGCAGGGAGCTGTGGAGACAACGTCTCCCAGCCCGACGGGAAGGGTCCAAGCGACTGCACTTCCTCGCGGGCCGGGTGATTGGCGAACGGCTCGTCCTGATCCAGGAGACCGCGGAGGGTGCTGTCCGTGTCGTGGCACGCAATACACGTACCGGAAAGGTCCTTTGGGACAAGCCGATGTACGGCGCCAAGCCGGGCCAGGCGCGCGGAATGCTGTCGACGGACGACACGCACGTCTATTTGGGTCTGGGACCACTACGCGCTCTGCGGCTGAGCGACGGCGGCGAAGCATGGAATTTCCAGAAGAAGAGCCGCGGCCAATTCAACTACTACAACGGCCCACCGGCTGTCGCAAATGGTGTTGTCTACGCCGCGCAGCAGCGTCTCCACCTCATCGGGCTCGAAGCGGCGAGCGGAGGCATTGATTGGCTGAACAAGGACGGCGATGGAACGGATGATCTCACCGCCCCTCCTGTCATCGGCGTAGAGCACATCTACGTCAAAGACGCATCGGGCCTCCGCGGCGTCTCACTCACCGCCCAGACGACAACTCACACATACGAGACCACCGGCACGCGCTTCGTTGCACATCCGCGTGCGCAGATCGTGATCGCCTTGGGCGGCAATTCCCTAACCGCGTTCCCACTCCAGTGAACTCCACAGAAAGCCTCGCCCCATGAACCCGCTCGGCACCGGTGACCCGCTCCGCCTCGGCCCGTACCGCCTTCTCGGCGTGCTCGGCGAAGGCGGGATGGGCAAGGTCTACTTCGGCCAGGACAGCGCGGGCCAGACCGCTGCCGTCAAGGTGCTGCGTCCCGAACTCGCCCACGACCAGCACCTCGCGCAGCGCTTCGTGCGTGAGGCGCAGATGGCCCAGGCCGTGACCAGCAAGGGTGTGGCTCATGTATTGGGGTCGCAGATGGAAGGCGGCCGCCCGTGGATCGCCACCGAGTTCCTGGCGGGACCGACGCTGGACGAGGCGATCCGCTCATACGGGCCCATGGACGACATGACCGTACGAGCTCTCGGCGAAGCCCTCGCCCGCACACTTCACGACATCCATGTCGCAGGGCTTGTCCATCGCGACCTCAAGCCGCCGAACATCGTCATGACGTCTGCCGGACCGCGCGTCATCGACTTCGGCATCGCCCGCCCCGAGCACGGCCTGACGCTCACCACGACAGGCCAGATCCCCGTGACGCCCGGATACGGCGCCCCGGAGCAGATCCTCGGGCAGCGGGTCGGCCCGCCCGCCGACGTGTTCTCTCTCGGAGCCGTACTCGCCTATGCGTCGAGCGGCCGCCGCGCGTTCGACGCCAGCCATGTAGCCGCTGTGCAGTACGAGGTGGTGCACGGCGACCCGGACCTCGCCCTGGTCTCACCGGCACTCCAACCGTTGATCGGGCCGTGTCTCGCCAAGGACGCCGGACTGCGCCCCGCACCGAGCCAGATCGCCACGGCATTCGCACCGCCTCGCCGCGCGGAACGCGCCTGGCGGCAGGGCGCGTTGGCCGACGACATCAAGGCTCGGGAGACGGGAGTCCACCAGCTCACCACCCGGTCCGGCTCGGACACGGAAGGCGCAGTATCCCGCCGTCGGCTTCTGACCACACTCGCGGCTGGCGGAACTGTGCTGGCGGCCGGCGGTGGCGGGGTCGCCTGGTGGCTGCGGCGCGGCGGCAAGAGTTCGAACTCCGGTGCGGAGAGCAAAGCCGCATCCGGTCCCTTCGACATCCCACCTGCGGTGGATACTCCGAAAGCGGGCATCTTGAACCAGAGCAAGGCAGAGGTCAATGGCTTCGGAGAGCGGGAGCTCGCGCCCCTGTGGGGCCCATTGGAAGTGAACGCTGACGACTCGCCGCCGCCCAGGCCTGTGCGCGACGTCATTGTTTTCGGCGCACGTAACGGCGGCCTGGCGGCACATAGCGTCGTCGACGGAACGTTGCGCTGGAGCGCTCCGGAAGTTGTTACTTCCGGCGGGTACGTTTCCCTGTCCGACCAGCTGATTGCCGCCGTCGGCCTCGGAGGCAAGCTGGTGACCTTCGTCGCCTCCACAGGAGAACGCAAGTGGACGGCCCCTGCCGAAGCGCGATACGTCCTCGCCGCCGACAAGGACTCGGTGTACGTGGTGACGACGGACGGCCGAGTGCGGGCCATCGGGCGCTCCGATGCCAAAATCCGTTGGACTGTCGGCAGCCCGGCTGACGTCGTCAAAGCCCCTAGACCTGGTGCAGCCGCCGCCCAGGGCCGCCTCATCTTCGGTGGTAAGGGCGGACTCGTCGCGGCACTCGACACGAGCAACGGCAAGAAGGCATGGACACACGCCACTGAGGCTGAAACCGCCCACACGCCAGCCGTTCATGGAAAGACCGTCTACCTCGGCGGCAAGAACCTGACCGCACGCCGCATCAGCGACGGCATGGAGATCTGGACCAACAAGCCGTACAAGGACTACACCGGCGAACTCTTGCCGTGGTCCACGCCGGAGGTGCTCGGCGACTTCGTATACGCCATGCGCGGCAGATGGGCCCGGTGCGTGAAGCTGACCAACGGAAGCGCCGTCTGGGACGACCGTTTCGATACGGCAAGGGGTGACTTCAACAGCCCCGTCCTGGTCCAGGGCAGCTTCGCCTGGATCGTGCACTACCCCTGGGTGAAAGGGGTAGATCTGGACCAAGGCGAGTCCGCCGCGGTTTACGACCTGACCGAAATTTCCGACCCCCTGGGTTTCGCTGCCGACGGCAACCGCGTGTTCCTGATGACCGAGAAGTCGCTCACAGCACTACCGGTGTTCTAAGCCTCGCGTCGGACCCAGGTGCGGCGTCGGCCAGGCTCAGCTACCCGTGGCGCAAGCGATGAATTCGGCCCAGGTGGCGGGCCCGAACGAGAGCTGGGGACCGTGGGTGTTCTTGGAGCCGCGGACGTGGATCGTGCCGGGGGTGGTGGCGATCTCGACGCAAGCGGGACCATCGTCCGTGCTGTAGCTGCTCTTGTACCACTCCAGCACGGAACCGTCTCCGGCAGAGGGCCTGAGGATCATGTCTGTCCCAGCACTTTCTCGATGCGCCGCCTCGCCCCCGCCGTCGACGCCTGGCTGGAGGGCGGCATCGCCCCGGAGGCCGTACGCCGCACCCTCACCGCAGACCTCCCTACGGAACCGATCCACCACCCGGCAGCCCGGCTGGTCCACCGCCTCACCGATCTGCTGCCGCCACCACTCCCGGCAGTCCCGGAACAGGCCCGCCCGGCCCCGCTCCAGAACTGCGCCCAGTGCGACCGCGCCTTCCGAGCCCCAGAGCCCGGGCAGTGCAGGGACTGCTGCCCACCCACCGAGGTCGCAGCACGCGCTGAACTGCGCCTGAGGAGCGATCAGCTGCTGGGAGATGCTCCCGAGACAGGTGTGCCCGCGGACCAGAAGTCCGACTTTTCGCTAGGCAGAGGAGCCTTCCCACCGTCGTAGGTGGGCCCACCCGGCACCTGCTTCGGCGGCTCGACGTCGGACTTCTCCACACAGGGCGTCGCCACCTCGAAGTGCGCCTGCCCCTGGTAGCCGAACAGCACCCTGATCTGAAAACCGTCCGGCGTCAGGAAGTATGTCGCCGGAGTCTTCTCGCTCTTGTTCGTTCCCCGGTGCGTGAATCCGCTCTTTTCCCACTGGCGCTCCACCACCCCGAGGAAACTCCCCCTTCGTTCAGGGGAGATGACAGTGGTCACGGAGATCCTCCGGGACACCTCGCAGCCGCCGTCCGTGGAAATGCCGTAGGCCCACTTCACTGGCGGCTTGATCGAGTTGATGGTGTCGATCAGCAGCGCGTCGGCGCGTTCTGCCGCCTCTTGCATGTTCATTTCCGGAGCCTTTCGCTCTTCCCCGCTTCCTGACGATCCCGACGTTCCCGTGAGGCCACAGCCAGTGGCGAGCAGTGCCAGCACGGCGGCTGCAGTGAGACGTGCCTTCATCGTCGGGCCTCCGGGGTGATGCCGCCGGGATTGCCGGCCACAATATTGGCGATGCTGTCCGCGGACATCTGATCCTTGTCGGGGTTGAAGTAGTTCGAGTGTGCTTCCAGGGTGAGGTGCCGGACAGGGTTCGGTCCGTCTTCCGTCCTGAACCGGGTGGCACCGAAGCTCTCACTGGCCGGGTCCTTGCCGAACCAGTTGTCATCGTCGCCCGGGTCGCCCAGATCCGCGCCGATGCCCGCACCGGCAACCGCTCCTCCGGGACCTCCAACGGCGAACCCGGTCGCTCCTCCAATGATTCCGCCGACGACCGAGCCACCGGACGGCGCCTTGGTGACAGGATCGTTCTCCGCGGCGCCGACGAAGACATGGTTCTTGGGGACACCCAGGTCCTCCGCGTGATCCACGCCGACACCGGGGCTGCCGACGAGGATGATGTCGTCGACGTCAGGCATGCCACCCGGCTGCTGAGTGGCCGTACCGACGGTCAGTGAGCCGTACGAGTGGCCAATGGCGGTGAGATGCGGGTCGGCGTTCTCGTTGGTCGCCGCCAGCCCGCCCATGAAGCTCTGATAGGCGGGGGCGCCATTCTTGGCGTCCTCGTTGGTCGCGACGTCCACGCTCAACGGTGCGTCGTAGCCGAGCCAGACGATCGAGGCGCTGGACGGATCGATTTCCTGAGCACCGACCGCTGTGTCTTTCGCGCGCTTCAGCGTGCCGCCAGCGAACTCCTCGTCGAGCTTGGTGCTCAGCCCTGGGACATACGCCGACACGTTCTTCGACGTATCCGGGTTTCCGTACGAGACGATCGCGCGGCCGTTTCCTTGATCGCCGACACCCAGGAGATACATGGGAGGCTGACTTCCCTCCCTGAGCTGCTCGTCGATCTTCCGCAGGCCTGCCAGCTTGGTCTGGGATGCCTCGTCGCCCTGCTCCGAAAGCCGGCCCATCAGCTGTGGCATGTAGCTGCGATTGGCTTCGTCACGCGCCCCGGCCGGGATTCCGTCGAGATTGCCGACGGTGTCGGGGTAGACGGCCAGATACTCGATCCGCTGCTCCTCGGTGAGCCCGTCCCACCACGCTTTGCGCTCCGCCGGGGTCTTGCCCGTCGGGATGGCGTCCTTCAGGACGTCGTCCGCCGCTCCATGGACAGCCTTCGCGTCACCGCTGACGTCGGCCCAGGTGTTGTCGGTGACCTCGAGGCCCTGTTCCGCCTTGAGCCTTCGCACAGCCGCGGCGTACTCGCCGTCTATCTCGGTCGCTTCACTGAGAGCGCTTGCTATGTCGTCGGCGATGTCCTGTGCCTTCGCGGCGTTCGGGTTGGGGTTCATCATTGCGACGGGTGCCTTGAGCGCCCGCCCGAAGAAGCCGTGGGCTCCTGTGGCCGTGTCGCCCTGAGGCTGCTGGCCGTCGATCTCCTCCCCCGCCGCCGGGTAACTCACCGAACCATCGTCATGCACCGTGAATTTGTAGTGATCGGCTTCGGCCAGTGCGGTGAGGAGACGGCGTTGGGGAGCGGCCAGTTCCTGGGCCAGACCGCTCAGCGAGGCCTCGAGCAGTCCGCATTCAGTGTGGATGTACTGATAGTTACGGCTGAGACGACCCAGCCGGTACGTGGCGAACATGGCCGCCATGCCCTTCTGAGTGTCGGTCAGCTTGGCAACTACTTCGTTGTCGACTCTCTTACGAGACGTATACGCCCGGTTGCTCACATCGGCCCAGCCTTGGGCCGCCTCGACGAGCTCCGACAGCTTCATATCCTTCAGCTCCTGCAAGGACACCATCGCCGTCACCGCCCGCCCTTGTCCTGGCCCTCAGCGGGCACAGCCTGAGTGAATTTGCCAGCGGTGTACCTCTCGAATTCCCCCTGGTCCTTGGCCACAAGGCGAAGGGGAGTCTCCAGGTTTCCGCACTCGTCTCGGACGGTCTTCAGCCGTTGCTGCCACGAGTAGAGGACGGCGCTGAGCGCAGCGGTGGTCTCCAGTCCCTCGGTGCCGGTGGAGACTCCCTCGTGCCCTTGGCCAAGCTTGGTCAAGCCGGTATCGGTGTCTGTCTTCAGCTCACCGACGACCGTGGCACCGTGCGTCCAAGGGCCCTCCGTGTGCTTCAGCCCGTCGCCACCCTCGCCGCCTCCGCCACCGTCCGGCCCTGCCGAGGCAAGCGTCATTGCACCGCTCGCAGAACCTGGATCAGGCCGGCTCCCCGATGTCTGCTGCCCTTCCAGCTCAACCAGGTGTTGCAGGCTTTGCGGTTGCGTCTCGCTCACCACAACCGTCCCCCCGTCTCATCGCGTTCATCCGCCACAGCTGTTCCGTGCGCATGAAACGCTATCGGACGCGGCATTGCCGTGCGCAAGTGCAATGCGGAATCTCGGAGCATGCACAGCCCACGGCCATACCATCCGAGCCCCCCTGCCACAAGAGCGGCCAGGCTCAGTGGAGACGGGTATGTCAGCCAGGCTGACCCGGTCCCTGATGGCCGCCGTATGGAGAGTTGGCGTCAGGTGCGCCGCCATGAGGGGAACCGTAGGACGGGGGGAATTGCGGCTGATACGGATATGGTGCGGGTGCCACAGCGGGAGCAGGCAGAAGTGCCGCATTGCGACGGCGGGAGCGAATGAGCGTGACGGCGACAGCGGCGCCGATGAGGGCAGCCGCGCCGACGCCCAGGGCGATCCAAAGACCGGTATTGCTGTCGTCCTTGGACGCGTTAGCTGCGGCATCAGGCTGCATCTTGTCGGTCTCGGTGCCACCCGTGGTCTTGGAGGCGCCCGGGGAAGGTGACTTGGGGGCAGCGGCCGCGAGGTCGGGAAGCGGGTACTCGTCGGCGGGGCCGGGGTCGCCGGGGGTCTTCAGGGCAATGCGGGGACGTACGGCTCCATACCCGCCGGCGTCAGTACGGGCTTTGCCGCTCTTTGCTTTTCCAGCCGTGTTGATCAGGACGCGGAGGACCTGGTTATTGGTCCATTGCGGGTACTTGGACCAGATCAGCGCGGCAGAGGCGGATGTGAGAGCGGTGGCATCGCTCGTGCCGTGGCTCTTGCAGATCTGTGTCCCTCCAGGGCACGCGGCGAAGATGTCTTCACCGGGTGCCACAAGGTCCACCTGCGGTCCTCGCTCCGATTCGTTCGTTGTCCGGCCGTTTCTATCGAACGCGGCTACTCCCACGACGCCCGGGACCGCCGCCGGGTACATAACCGGGTTCCCCTTTTCGCCGTCGTTGCCCACGCCTGCAAAAATCAACGATCCCTTACCCAGGGCATACTTCACTGCCTCAGCAACTTCGTCTGACGTCTCTTCATTAGAAGCCAGCGAGATATTGATGACTCGAGCGCCGGAGTCGGAAGCGTGGCGAATCCCCTTACTGAGCGAGCTATTCCACAGCTCAGGGTTAAACCCCAGCTTTGTTCCTTCGTTTCCCTTGGGCATCCTGATCGGCAGGATCTTGGCCCCGGGAGCCAGACCGAATGAGCCCTTCCCACCAGGCCGCTTTCCTGTACCTGCGATCATGGCGGCCATTCCCGAGCCATGCCCCTCGTAGTCCGAGTTCTCATCACCCGGTTGCTTCGAGAGGTCAAGTCCTGGAAGTACCTGCCCGTGCAGATCAGGCAGACGATCGTCGACACCTGAGTCGATGACGGCGACTGTGACGCCCTTGCCTGTGCTGGTTCGCCACATCTCGTCGGCATGCATCGTGTCCAGGTGCCACTGCTGATCGCGGATTGTCTCCGCGTGGGCAGGAGTTGCGGCGATGCCCACCAACAGCATGCCCAAGGCAGCGGATACTGCGCGGCCATGCTTGGCTACTGGACGGCTGCTGGTGTGCATCAGTTCCCTCTCCCCGTCTTGCACGGGTTAGTCAATGACCGGCGGCACAACGCGGCGACCGCCCTGCTGCCAGGTTTCTTCGTCTTCCGACAGGTAGTCCGGGCGCTCGCCGCCCTGCTCATCACGACGAGAGTTGGCACCGTGCGTCCCAGGAGGGATCGCTCCAGCCCGGCCTGCCTGTCCGGGGTGCGTACCCTCGGCAGAGTTCGGGTTAGCACCTCGGACCAGACCCGAGCCCCCTGGCGTGAAGGGCTTAGCGCTGTTCTTTCCGGGCTGCTGAGGCCGACCTCCGACAACACCGCCGGTTTCGGACGCCAGCCGACGGCCACCGGAAATGCCGTTCTGACCGGCGCCTCCTCCGGAATGTCCGCCATGCATGCCGCCCGTGCCCGTGCGACCCATCGGTCCGCGGCCGTTCCCTTCCTGGCCGATCACCGTGCCTCGGGGAAGCCCAGTGGGACGACCCGTGTTTGGCGCGACCTGACGGCCACCGACGATGCCTTCACGCGGCATTCGTGAGTTGATTCCCGCCTGTCCCGGCGGGACGATACCCCGAGCGCTGGGAAAGCCCCTCCCGGGCGCAGTGGTGCTGGGCATGGCTGTCTTGCTGCCACCGAACGTGGGCGGGATCAACCCTGGCGGCGGGACGCCCGGACCCTCATGGCCACTGGGCGGCGGAGTGAGACCCGGCGTAACCGGCGGCGTAGTCGACACCGGCGGAGGCAAAGTCGCGACGCCATCGATTTCCATGCCGACAGGGCGCTCGGGCACGGCGGTATGAGGTGAGACGGTAGCCGGAGGCAGGTGAGTCTTTGCTGAGGTCTCAGTGGGTGCAGAGACCGATCGCTCCGACAGCGAGTGTGAATCGGGAGACGAACGCTGTCTCTGGGCGGTCCCAGAACTGCCAACGTATTCTGCGTCGTGAACGCCCTGGGTAGCGGGCGGCACGAACCGCCCCGGTGGCGGCGGGAACTCCGGCGGATGCAGACTCATGATCTGCTCCCCGGAGTGGGTGTACGTCTGCGCCAGCTTCCTCATTTGATCGGCGGCTTCCAGGCGCCGCTGTTCCATCCCGGCCTGGGCAGCTGAAAGCTGCTTGCTGTACTCAGACGTGTCACCCGCGCCGGGATCGTTACGCGCAGCCCTGAGGACCTCTTTCGCTTCGTTCGCCTGTGTCTCGAGAGACCCGTCCTTCTTCGGCATCGCGCTGTGAGCGGTGGCGATGGCCGTGGCAACATCCTGCAGCCACGACGAAGCCTCCTTGCTGTACTTACCGAGCTCCAAAGTGGCCATGGCCGCCTCGTGACCCCAGTTCCGGAATGCCGTGCCGCCTTCGCCCTCCCAAATGACACGCGTCATATGGGACTTGAGGCCTTCACCAACCTGCGTGATCTTCGAAGCAGCCTTGGACAACTTCTTGGCAAGTTCGGCTGCCGACTCGGCCTTTGTTCCCTCGATCATGGCCAGCAGCTCGTCGTGCGTCTTGGAGTGGAAGTCTGTCTCCACAAGTTCCGGCGTCTTGCGCCCGGTCTGCGCATCGTCAGCCATGGCGAACCACCATTCCTACCTTCCCCGTCCCCGTGTTCATCAGGCTTCGTACTGTTCGGCGCCAGACTGCGAACCGCCGCCACCCGCCTGGTTGGCTCCGCTCTGCTGCGCCTGGCCCTGTTGCTGCTGCGACATCTCGCTGGCGAGCCGCCGCATGCGCTGCCGGATGTCGTAGTCGATGTTCTCGTAGCCCTCCTGAGAAGCCTGCACCGCGATACTCAGACCGTCGATCTGCAACGCCAGAATCTTGGAGAGCTTCTCGAGCTCGTCATGGACGATCGAGTAGGCGCCGTACAGGTATGCGCTCTCCCTGAACTCGGGCTTGCCCAGGTGGCTCTGCTGCAGCCGCTCAGCCGAGACCTTCTCCGGTGCCGCCTCGGAGTCTTCAAGGTCGGCGAGAATTTTGTGGACTTCTGTCCTGAATTCCTTCATCGACTCCATGTCGGTGACCATCTTCGCCACCGCCGCTGCGCTACTCGCCAGAGGGATCAAACCGAACGCGCCGAGCGCCCCCGCCGCCGCTACCGCCCCTGTGCCGTCGTCCTCTGCCACGAACGCCTCCCCGTTTACACACGTCTACAGGGATCACTGTACCGAGCAACACTGACACCTCGCACCCCTGGATTGCACATGCAATGCGCATCACACAGTTACGAGTTGGGAACAGCCACCGCCGCCTGAGCCCTGATCGGGAGCCTGTTGATCGGCCGTCCCGTCGCCGCGCGCACCGCTGAAGCCACCGCCGCCGGGGACGTGACCACCGGGATCGCGCTCGCCGGCTTCGCGCCGAAGGGGGCCACCACGTCGCGTTCTTCGACCAGTTTCACGATGCGAATGTCCGGGGCGTCCAAGGATGTCGGGAGTGCGTAGCCCGTCAGGTCCGGGTGGCGGACCAGGCCGCGGGAGGTGCGGAGGTTCTCTGTCAGGGCCGTGCCGACGCCCTGGGTCACGCCCGCCTCGATGCGGGAAGCCAGTTGGGCCGGGTTGAGGACGCGGCCGACGTCCTGGGCCACCGCCATTTCGACCACGCGGATCGAGCCGAGTTCGATGTCCACGTCGACCACCGCGCGGATGGCGCAGAAGGCGAGGCCCACGAAGGCGTCGCCCTGGCCGGAGTCGTCGAGGGGCTCGGTGGGGTGCGGGCGGCACTGGGCCGTTGCCCACAGTTCCTTGCCGTCCATCGCCTCCGTGACCGTCGTCGACAGCACGCCGTCGTACGACGTGATCTTGCCGTCGGTGATCTGGAGCAGCTCCGTCGACATCCCGAACTTGTGGGCCAGGGGCTGGAGAAGCTGCGTACGGACCATCTTCGCCGCGCGCTCGACCGCGCCGCCCGAGACCCAGGTGTGCCGGCCGTGGGCCGCCGGGCCGGCCGGGGGCTGGTCCGTGTCGACCGAGGCCACGTGGACCTCTTCGATGCCCAGCGTCTCCTGGACGATCTGGCGGGCGAGCGTGGAGAAGCCCTGGCCGGTTTCGACGGCTGCGCAGATGACCGTGGCAACGCCGTCGTGGACCTTGACCGTTGCGGTGGAGACTTCGTCGGTGCCTTCGGCTCCCAGCATGTGGACCATGCCCAGTGCATAGCCGACGCCTCGGCGCACGGCTCCGGGTTCGCCCGCGCCCTCCGGGCCGCCGGGGAGGAGCCAGGCCGCCTCCGGGGTGTCCTTGGGGAGGGTGGGGAGGGGGAAGTCCCGTACGGACTGGAGGAGTTCCGCGACGGGCGCGGGGCAGGTGACCGTCTGGCCGGTGGGGAGGATGTCTCCGGTCGCCAGCGCGTTGCGCAGGCGCAGGTCCACCGGGTCGACGCCCAGCTTCATCGCGAGCTTGTCCATCTGGGCCTCGTAGGCCGCGCACACCTGCATTGCTCCCTCGCCGCGCACATGGCCGGAGGGAGGGTTGTTCGTACGGACCGCCCAGCCTTCGATGAACGCGTGCGGGACTACGTAGGGGCCGCAGGCGAAGGCGACCGCGGCCGCGAGTGATTCGGAGGAGGCGTCGGCGTATGCGCCTGCGTCCAGGAGCAGTTGGGCCTCGACCTTGACCAGGTGGCCCTCAGCGTCCGCGTGGTGGCGGTAGCGCAGCAGCGTCGGGTGGCGGTGGGCGTGGCCGAGGAAGGACTCCTCGCGGGTCGCCGTCAGCTTGACCGGGCAGCCGGTCTTCAACGCCAGTAGGCCCAGCGGGAGTTGGAAGCCAGGATCCTCGCGGTCGCCCGTCGCGCCCGGGACGCCCGTGACCACGACCTTCACCCGGTCGGGCTCCAGACCGAAGCACGCGGCCGCCAGATCGCGGTCGGTGTGGGGGTCGGTGGATGCGACGTACAGTTCCACGCCGCCGTCCGGGCGCGGCACGGCGAGGCCCGCCTCGGCGCCGATGGGGGCGGGGTCCTGGCGGCCGATGCGATACAGGCCCTCGACGATCACCTCGCCCGTCACATCCGGGTCGCCGTAGCGCAGCGGGATGTGGCGGATGAGGTTGCCGTCGGGGTGGAGCGGCTCGGCGGCGAAGGCCTTCTCGGGGTCGGTGACCGGCTCCAGTACCTCGTACTCGACAGCGATGGCCGCCGCCGCGAGGCGGGCCGTGTCGGGGTGGTCCGCGGCGACTGCCGCGATCGCCTCGCCGTGGTGGCGTACGAGCTCGGAGGCGAAGACCGGACGGTCGGCGATTTGTCTGCCGTACGACGAATCACCTGGAATGTCCTGATGTGTCACTACGGCTCGTACGCCGGGCATCTCCAGCGCCGCAGAGGTGTCGATCGAGCCGATACGCGCGTGCGGGTGCGGGGAGCGCAGGATCGCCGCCCACAACAGGCCCTCGGCCCACAGGTCGGCGGCGTACGGAAACGTGCCCTCGGTCTTCGCCCTCGCATCGGCCGGAGGGAGAGAAGCACCGAGGCCGAGAGCCGGCGGCTCCGTCTGGGGAGCGCCGGCCGACTGGGGCGTCGCGGTGGTGGCCGCGTCGTTGCTCACGCCATGCCTCCGTCGTGCGGGTGGTGCTGCACACTACCTGCGCCGGGGGGCGCCTGGTGCGGGATGCGGACTTCCTCACTGGCCTCGTTGGCGGCCGCGGCGCTCGCCGCGCGCTCGGCGACCACTTCGCGTACGGCGTCGAGGACGCCCCGGTAGCCGGAGCAGCGGCAGAGATTGCCGCACAGAGCCTGGCGCGTCTCGAGCTCGGAGGGCGCGTGGTTGCCCTCCAGGAGGTCGTGGACGGTCATGGCCATGCCGGGGACGCAGAAGCCGCACTGGACCGCGCCGCAGGCCGCGAGAGCGCGCTGTACGTCGGAGGGTTCGCCGTCGGTGGCCAGGCCCTCGACCGTACGGACCTCGGAGCCGGCGGCGGTCGCCGCGGGGACCAGGCAGGAGGCGACGAGACGGCCGTCGACCTGGACGTTGCACGCGCCGCACTCGCCCTGCGAGCAGCCGTCCTTGGCACCGGCGAGGCCGAGGCGCTCGCGCAGTACGTACAGGAGCGACTCGCCGATCCAGGCGTCGGTGACGGGGCGGTCGGTGCCGTTGACGCGCAGGACGTAGGAGGTGGGCGGGTGTTCGTCCGTGCCGGTGTGGCCTTCCGCGGCGCCCTCTTCCGACGGGGCGGCATCAGGTGCGGCATCGTGTGCGGTTTCCGGAGCCGCCTCAGGGGTCTCGTCCGCGGTCTGCTCCGGGTCGGCCGCCTCGACCGCCTCCGGCTCCTCGACCGTCTCCGGCTCCGGCGCCCAGGGAGCGCGCGCACCGCCCGGCAGCGTGGCCGGGGCGTCGGGTGAGGGCGCCCACGGGGCCGGCGCACCGCCCGGCGGGGTTACGGGCGGGGTACTCCACTGGGACTGCAGCGCCGTCGTCGTGAACTCGCCGGACTCCTCCGGCAGATCTCCTTGCGCCACCGGGATGGTCCACTGGCCGGTCAGCTCCGAGGCGGCCGCGACCGGCGCGGGCTCCTGCTCCGTGAAGGTCCACTGGCCGGTGGCACGCGGGTCCACGGCTTCTCCGCGCGCGGACTCGGGCTCGGGCCACCGCGCCGCCCCCGGCTCCCCCGTCCCCCGGTGCGCCTCCCAGTTGTCCGTCGCTCCAGGATCGGCCGCGGACGGCGGCAGGGGCGTGATCATCGGCGGTACGTAACCGTGTCCCGGCGCCGCCAGCGGCGCCGCGTCCAGCATGCCCTCGGGCGGCAGCTGCAGGAAGGCCGTGGCCTCGGCGTCGTACTCACCGCCCTGCGGAATCGGCTGCCAGCCCCCGTGCTCCGGCGGGAGCTCGTGCGGCAGTTCGTGCGGGTTCTCCTCATTGCTCACGACAGCGCCCTCCCCAGTGCACGTCGGGCCAGTGCGGCGACGGTGCGCCGCAGATGCAGTACGGCGGGCGGCAGCACGGCCTGCTCCTCGCCCTGCGCGGCCGGCGCCGGGTCCGGGATGCACGCCGCGGCGACGTACTCGCCGAAGGCGGCCAGCGCCTCGACCGCGAGCCCCCGCTCGCCATCCCAGTCGATCAGCGACGCGATCCACCGCTCCGCCTCCAGCGGCCGCAGCGGCATCGGCGCGATGGCGCCCACCGCGCAGCGCACGCCGCGCCGCGCCGGGTCGAGCACGACCGCCACGGAGGCACCGGCGCGACCGGGGCCGGTCCGTCCCGTGGCCTTCAGGAAGACCTGTGGGGCGTGCAGCAGGGGGACGCGTACGAAGCCGATGAGCTCGGCGGGGCCGAGCATCTCTCTGCCCGCCAGCAGGTGCGACACGGGGATCTCACGGCGTGCGCCGCCGGGTCCCGCGATCACCAGGTCCGCCTCCAGGGCGGCCAGCACGGGCAGGGAGTCGCCGGTCGGTGCGGCGGTGGCGATATTGCCGCCGAGGGTGCCGGCGTTGCGGATCTGGGGTGGTCCTGCCGCGCGCGCGGAGGCGGCCAGCGCGGGGATGAGGGCCGCGAAGTCGGGCCGTCCCATCCGGGCATGGGTGAGTCCGGCGCCGAGCAGCGCATGCCCGTCCTGGTAGCGCCAGCCGCGGATCTCGCTGATACGGCCGAGGCCGACGAGTCCGGCGGGGCGCAGCAGGCCCTTGTTGACGGCGGCCATGAGGTCCGTGCCGCCCGCGACGGGCACGGCAGCGGGCATGGCGGTGAGAGCCGCCACGGCCTCGTCGAGCGAAGCCGGCAGCGTCACCGACTGCGCCGTCTGCGGTGCGTGCGTGGTCACCCAGATGCCCCTTCCCGGTGTCCCGGCTGTCCCGCCTCTGTTGCCGTACCGTACGTGCTCACAGCCCGGACGTGGCAACTCTGGCACATCTTCCGAGCCGACCGACGTGAGGGTCCACGAAGGGTGCATCTGCACCTAATGCACTCGCTCGTAACGATGGTCCGTTTTGGAACACCGTCGCCGCCACACGCGGATTGCCACTCTTCGGCGATCCATGTACGACTTGTTCCTTACGGCGGCCTCCTAACGTTCCCAGGGTCCCGGGCGCGGGAGATATGACTTCGAGCCGGGCTCACACGTTTGGGGGCGCACCCTCGATCGGGCGTCCGAGCACACCTGGTCGCTTCTGCCACGGCAACGGGCCGTCGGACGGCCGGTAGCCGACGCCGAGCGCGTCAAGGCGCCTGTAGTGGGCGGTCATTCGCCGCTCGAAGTCGGCGAAGTCGCGCTCTGCGGGGGCGGGCAGGGCGGACCAGGCCACCTCGGCGAAGGCCGCGAGGCGCGGAAAGACCTGGTAGTCGACGCGGGAACGGTCCTGCATCACCTCGGTCCAGACATTGGCCTGGGTGCCGAGAATGTGCGCGGCGGCCTCGGTGGACAGCTGCGGCGGTACGGGCTCGAAGCGGTAGACGTCCTCCAGGGTGCGTACGTATCCGATGGGCATCGGCTCGTCCGGGCCGCCGTGCTGGCGGTGGTCGAAGTACACGTACTGCTCGGGGCACATGACGACGTCGTGGCCGGCCTCGGCGGCGGCGATTCCCCCGGCGTATCCACGCCAGGAGGAGACGGCGGCGCCCGAGGGCAGACCGCCCTCCAGGATCTCGTCCCAGCCGATGAGGCGGCGGCCGCGGTCGGTGAGCCAGTGGTCGAAGTGCCGGATGAACCAGGACTGGAGTTCGTCCTCGTCCTTCAGGCCCAGCTCCTTGATCCGGGCCTGGACGGCCGGGGAGGCCTTCCACTGGTCCTTCGGGCACTCGTCGCCGCCGATGTGGACGAACGGCGAGGTGGCTGCCGGGAAGAGGTCGAGGATCTCCTCCAGCACGCCCTCGTAGAAGCGGAGGGTGTTGTCAGTGGGGGCGAGTACGTTCGCTGTGATGCCCCAGTTGTCCCAGACGGTGAGGAAGGACGTGTCGATGACGTCGGTGTTGCCGAGTTCCGGGTATGCGGCGATGGCGGCCTGCGAGTGGCCGGGGATGTCGATCTCGGGGACGACGCTGATATGCCGCTCGGCGGCGTACGCCACGATCTCGCGGATGTCGTCCTGGGTGTAGTAACCGCCGTGCGGCTTCTCGTCCCAGAGCTCTGATGCGCGGTGGCCGTATTTGGTGCGTGCGCGCCAGGCGCCGATCTCGGTGAGCCGGGGATGGCGCTTGATCTCGATGCGCCAGCCCTGGTCGTCGGTGAGGTGGAAGTGGAAGACGTTCAGCTTGTGGGCGGCGAGGAGGTCGAGGTAGCGCAGGACGTCGTCCTTGGGCAGGAAGTGCCGTGAGACGTCGAGCATGAGGCCGCGCCAACGGAAGCGGGGGGCGTCCTCGATGACCTGGTGGGGAATGCCGTACGTCCCGTCGGGCCGGACGGGGGCGCGACGAAAGGCGTCGAGGCCCAGCAGTTGACGCAGCGTCTGGGCGCCCCAGAAGACGCCCGCGCCGCTGCCGCCCCGGATCTCGGCGCCCCCGCTCCGGACCACGCTCAGGCGGTACGCCTCGGGCTCCAGGCCGTCGTCGACCAACAGCCTGACCGAGTTCCGGGCATCCTCCTCACCCGGCGCGAGCGGAAGGCCGAGGGCCGCGCCGACCGTGGAGCGCAGCCAGCGCTCGGTGGTTTGTGCGCCGGGTCCCGCGTACAGCGTGGTGTTGCGGTCCAGCAGGAGCCCGTCGCGGTACGGGCCCTCGATGGCGCGCGGCGCGGGGATCAGATCCGTCAGGGTCATTGCCTCAGTCCTTCACCGCGCCGCCCAGGCCGGAGACCAGGCGTCGCTGTACGAGTACGAAGAAGACCAGCACCGGCACGGTCATCACGGTAGACGCCGCCATGATCCCGCCCCAGTCGTTCTCGTCCGGCTTGAAGAAGACGAGAAGAGCCATCGGCAGCGTCGACTGGGAGGTGTCGCTGATGATGAAGGACTTGGCGAACAGGAAGTCGTTCCACGTCGAGATGAACGAGAACACGCTGGTCGCCACCAGTCCGGGGAACACCAGCGGGAACAGGATCTGCCAGAGGAAGCGGGTGCGGCTCGCGCCGTCGATGTACGCCGCCTCCTCCAGGGCGTCGGGAACCGCCTTCACAAAGCCGCGCAGCATCCAGATCGCGAACGGCAACGAGAAGGCGATGTGCGGCAGGATCAGCGAGCCGAGGGTGTTCAGCTGGCCGAAGTCACGCATCAGGAAGAAGAGCGGAATCGTCAGCGCTTCGATCGGCACCATCTGCGCGACCAGGAACATGATCAGGAGGGTCGTGCGGAACCTGAAACGGAACCGCGTCACGGCCGTCGCCGCGAGGAAGGCGATCAGCGCGGAGGCGACGACGACCACGCCCGCGACAAGCAGGCTGTTGAGGAAATAGCGGCCGAATTCCTGCTGTTCGAAGACGCGGCGGAACGAGTCGAGAGAAGGGGATAGCGTCCAGGGGCGTGCTTCGGTGGACTGGATCTCGCCCGCCGGCTTGAACGCGGAAAGCGCCATCCAGTAGAGCGGGAAGGCCACCACGACCGCGATGACGAGCGCGGATGCCTCGGCGGCGAGCCGCCAGGGGCGGTGGATGCGGAGCATGCTCACAGTTCTTCTCCCTGGCGTCGCAGCAGTCGCAGATAGACGAGGGTGACGGCCAGCAGAATCAGCAGCATGACGACGCCGATGGCGGAACCCAGGCTGTACTGGGAGGACGCGAAGGCCTTCTGATAGGCGTACACATTGAGCACGAGATTCTGTCCGGCGATGCCGCCGCCGTTCGTCATCACATAGATCTGCGTGAAGACCTTGAAGTCCCAGATGATCGACTGGATGGTGACGACGACGAGAATGGGGCGCAGCATCGGCGCGGTGACGGAGCGCCAGATCCGCCACTGGGATGCGCCGTCGAGGGAGGCGGCCTCCAGGACTTCGGACGGGATCGCCTTGATGCCCGCGTAGACGGTGACCATCACGAACGGGAACGAGCACCAGACGACTTCGAGGAGTACGAGGGCGAAGGCGCTGTAGCGGCCGTACGTCCAGGAGAAGTCGCCGAGGCCGAGAAGCCGGTTGACGGGTCCGTAGTCCGGGTCGAAGAGGAAGACCCAGACGGTGGAGCCGGTGATGGCGGGGGTGGCCCAGGCACCGAGCGCGGCGAGCATCAGGGCGAGACGGGGCAGGGCGCGGACGCGCGTGAGCAGGACGGCGAGGGCGCAGCCGACGGCGAGGGTGGCGAGCACGCAGGAGGCGGCGAAGGTCACGGTGGCGAGCAGGACCTGCCAGAACTGGCTGTCGGCGAAGAGGGTTCGGTAGTTGCCGAGGCCCTGGAAGGTGGTGGGCTCTCCGCCGCTGACCTGGGCCTGGGTGTATTCGAGGAAGGAGATGAGGCCGAGCTGGTAGATGGGGTAGACGAGGAGCGCGGCGATCACGAGGAGCGCGGGCGCGAGATATATCCACGGGGTCCAGCCCCCGCGGCCCGGGTGCCGCCGGGAAGCCGCGGACGCCTTTGGGTGGTCGCCCCCACGCCGATGCCGGGGACGGGGGCCGGCAACGCCCGACGCGATGGGGTGAGTGGCCCTGTCGGTGACCGGAGCGGCCCCGGCGGACGTGACGGCCTCCGCCTGCTCCTCAAGCTCGGTGCCCGCGGCCGCAGGCTCAGCCCCCGCAGCCGCGGCGGACTCCGTCGTACTCGCGGGCCCCGGCCACGACGCCGGGGCCCCGTTCGTGCTGTGCGGCATGGCGGTCAGCCCGCCGCGGTGAAGGACGCGTCCATCTTCTTTGCCGCGTCGGTCGACGCCGCCGCCACGTCCTTCTTGCCGCTCACGATCTCCTGGAACATCGTCGGCAGCACCAGCGCCGCGTCGATCTGACCCCAGCCCGCGGATGCCGGGACGAACTTCGTGCCCGAAGCCAGTGTCGTGACGAACGGCGCGACGAACGGCTCCTTCTTCGCCACCTCCGACCGCACGTCCGTGTACGTCGGCAGGAAGCCCATCGCGTCGAACAGCTTGCGCTGCGTCTCCTTGCCCGTGAACTGCTTCATCAGGTCGACCGCCAGCGTGCGGTGCGAACTGCTCTTCAGTACGCCGATGTTGTTGCCGCCCGCGAAGGCCGGCGCGATCGAGCCCGCCTTCAGACCCGGCAGCGGCACCACCGCGTACTTGCCCTTCGCCGCACCCGCCTCCACCGCCTGGTGGCTGAAGTCGCCGCCGATCGCCATCGCGGCCTTGCCGGAGGCGAAGGCCGTGACCGTGGCGTTGCCGCCCATCGAGGCGCACTTCGCGGCCGGACAGTTGTCGCCGCCGAAGAGGGAGGTGTACGCCGTGATGCCCTTCTGCGCGGCCGCGCTGTTGATCGCGGCCTTGTACGAACCGCCGCTCTTCTGCGCCAGTTCGCCGCCGTTGGCCCAGATGAAGGGCATCGCGCCATAGGTGTACGCACCGCCCACCGCGAGCCCGTACAGCTCCGGCTTCGACTTGTGGATCTTCCTCGCGGTGGCGATGAGCTCGTCCTGCGTCTTGGGCGGCGCGATCCCCAACTCCTTGAAGATGTCCGTGCGGTAGTACAGCGCGCGTACACCGACGAAGAAGGGTGCGCCGTAGATCTTGTCGGCGACCGTGACCGACTGCGTCGCCGTCGGGTCGAGGTCCTGCGCCTCGTCCCAGGCGTCGAACTCCTTGCTGACGTCGGCGAGTCCGCCGTCCTTGACGTATCCCGCGGTGTCGGTGTTGCCGTACTCGATCACGTCCGGCGCGCTCTTCGGATCGTTGAACGCGGCCTTGATGCGCTGGGCGCGGGTCTCGACGGGTATGTACTCGACCTTGACCTCGGTGTCCTTGTGCGCCTTGCGGAACGCCGCGACGGCCTCGTCGACGACCTTCTCCTTGGGCTTGTTGCCTACCTCCTGGAAGAGCCAGACGCGCAGGGTGCCGCTCTTGTCGTCCTTCTCCGCACTGTTGTCGGAGGTCTGGGGGGCGCAGGCGGTGGCGGTGAGGCCTGCCAGCACAAGCACCGCTGCGGGGGCGACCGTTCGGGCGATGAGCTTCATGCGTGATCCCCTACGAGTAAGCATTGCAACATATGCAACGCACGTTTCGTACTGCACAACACGCAGGAGGCTAAGGCCGCGCCAACAGCCGGACAAGAGGTCTCAACCACTCTGTGACCGGCAGACGCACCCCGTGCAACGGCAACGCAAACGACGAACGGCCCCCGGGGCGCGCACGCATGCGCGCCCCGGGGGCCGTCCCCACGGAAGGACTGGAGTTACTGGAGCTGCCGGAGCAGCTGGAGTTCCCAGAGCTCAGGAGCTACAGGAACAACTGGAGCTACTTCTTGTCCTTGCCGCCCTTGTCCTTGTCCCCGCCAGAGCCCATGGACTCGTAGATCTCCTTGCACATCGGACAGACCGGGTACTTCTTGGGGTCGCGCCCCGGCACCCAGACCTTCCCGCACAGTGCCACCACGGGAGTGCCGTCGAGGGCACTCGCCATGATCTTGTCCTTCTGGACGTAATGGGCGAAGCGCTCGTGGTCGCCGTCGCCGTGCGACACCTGTGGCGTCGGCTCTACGAGGGTCCCCGTGCCTGTCCCGCGCTCGGGCTCAAGAGTGCTCATAACTGCCAAGGGTACCCACCCCGGGGCCGTTCGGTTCAGGCCTCCCCGCGCCGCGGCGCCGACAACCCGCCCGTCAGTTCAGCGAAGGGTCGTCCGGGTACGTCGCGAACATCGCGAGCTCGTTGCGCTGGCGCCGCAGCACCGCCCGCCACAGGCTCTCCGGCTCCGGCGACGACACATCGCCGGGCTCGGACTCGACGACGTACCAGGCGCCTTCGTTCAGTTCGTCCTCCAGCTGACCGGGGCCCCATCCGGCGTACCCCGCGAAGATCCGCAGGGACCCCAGCGCCGCTCCGAGCAGCTCCGGCGGGGCCTCCAGGTCGACCAGTCCGATCGCCCCGTACACCCGCCGCCAGCCGAGCGGGCCCTCGTCGCCGGGGATCACGGCGACGCCGAGCGCCGAGTCGAGGGAGACCGGACCGCCCTGGAAGACCACGCCCGGCTCGCCCGTGAGAGTGGCCCAGGCCTCCAGGATGTCGCTGACGACCACCGGCGTGGGCCGGTTGAGGACCACGCCGAGCGAGCCCTCGTCGTCATGGTCGAGCAGCAGAACCACCGCCCGGTCGAAGTTCGGGTCGGCGAGGGCGGGAGTGGCGACGAGCAGCCGCCCTGTGAGCGAGGACACCTCGGTCATGCGAGACATGATCCCGCATCTTCGCCCTCCGCGGGGGCCGTGCGGCGGAGTGTGAGCCAGCGCAGCTCAGGACGCGACGAGGGCCTCCCGCGGCCGAAACAAGGGCCGTGACGCAGCGCAATGATTGATGAACCGAACGTGTTGTACCGAATTCATTACGCACACGGAGCGTCCCTGGCCCTACGGGACAGGGGTGGAAGCCCCTTACCCTTTGTCTCTGGCCCCCTGCCCGACCACTCCGGAACGCGAGATTCATGACCGGCACAGACGATGTACTGCTTGTCCACGGCGGAACCCCGCTGGAGGGCGAGATCCGCGTCCGCGGCGCGAAGAACCTCGTGCCCAAGGCGATGGTCGCCGCCCTTCTCGGCAGCGAGCCGAGCCGGCTGCGCAATGTGCCCGACATCCGCGATGTGCGCGTCGTACGCGGACTCCTGCAGCTGCACGGCGTGACCGTGCGCCCCGGCGACGAGCCGGGCGAGCTGGTGCTCGACCCGTCGCACGTGGAGAGCGCGAACGTCGCTGACATCGATGCCCACGCGGGCTCTTCGCGCATCCCGATCCTCTTCTGCGGCCCGCTGCTGCACCGGCTCGGGCATGCCTTCATTCCGGGCCTGGGCGGCTGTGACATCGGCGGCCGGCCGATCGACTTCCACTTCGAGGTGCTGCGCCAGTTCGGCGCGACGATCGAGAAGCGGGCGGACGGCCAGTATCTGGAGGCCCCGCAGCGGCTGCGCGGCACCAAGATCCGGCTGCCGTACCCCTCCGTCGGCTCGACGGAGCAGGTGCTGCTGACGGCCGTTCTGGCGGAGGGCGTCACCGAGCTCACCAACGCCGCGGTGGAGCCGGAGATCGAGGACCTCATCTGCGTACTGCAGAAGATGGGCGCGATCATCTCCATGGACACCGACCGGACGATCCGGATCACCGGCGTGGACAAGCTCGGCGGCTACACGCACCGGGCGCTCCCGGACCGCCTGGAGGCGGCCTCCTGGGCGTCGGCGGCGCTGGCGACCGAGGGCAACATCTATGTGCGCGGGGCGCAGCAGCGCTCGATGATGACGTTCCTGAACACCTACCGGAAGGTGGGTGGCGCCTTCGAGATCGACGACGAGGGCATTCGCTTCTGGCACCCGGGCGGCGCGCTGAACGCGATCGCGCTGGAGACGGACGTGCACCCCGGCTTCCAGACCGACTGGCAGCAGCCGCTGGTGGTGGCCCTGACCCAGGCGGCGGGCCTGTCCATCGTCCACGAGACGGTGTACGAGTCGCGGCTCGGCTTCACCTCGGCGCTCAACCAGATGGGTGCGCACATTCAGCTGTACCGGGAGTGCCTGGGCGGCTCGGACTGCCGCTTCGGCCAGCGCAACTTCCTGCACTCGGCGGTCGTCTCGGGCCCGACGAAGCTTCAGGGCGCGGACCTGGTCATCCCGGACCTGCGCGGCGGTTTCTCGTACCTGATCGCGGCGCTCGCGGCGCAGGGGACGTCGAGGGTGCACGGGATCGGCCTGATCAACCGGGGGTACGAGAACTTCATGGAGAAGCTGGAGAAGCTCGGCGCGAAGGTCGAACTCCCGGGCGGGGCGCTGGTCTAGCGAGACCCGCGCCTCAAACCCCCGCCGGCGATTGAGGCCCGCGGGTCCGGGGCCGCGGCCCCGGCAAAGGCCCTGTGCGGGCCGTACACGTACGAAGGGCGGCCACCCCGATGGGGTGGCCGCCCTTCGCGTGCTGAAGGCTTACTTGCCCTTCGCGGCTTCCTTGAGCTTGGAGCCCGCGGAGACCTTCACGCTGTAGCCGGCCGGGATCTGGATCGGGTCGCCGGTCTGCGGGTTACGAGCGGTGCGAGCGGCACGGTGGGTGCGCTCGAAGGTCAGAAAGCCGGGGATGGTGACCTTCTCGTCGCCCTTGGCGACGACCTCACCGACGGTCTCGGCGAGAGCGGCCAGCACGGCGTCGGCGTCCTTGCGGGTCACCTCGGCGCGGTCGGCCAGCGCGGCCACCAGCTCACTGCGGTTCATGTTGTTACTCCCGTGTTCTTCTTGCCTGTGAGGCGTGAGATCGAAGCCGATGCTGCCAGGGCCCTAGGACAGTCCCCGGACCCGGGTCTGCCGTCAGACCCTCGCGCCCGAATACGCATCCTGCCCCCACCAGCGGCGGGAAAGCCAATCCGGCACCCTCCGGAGTCACACGAAAAGCGCCACGGCCTCGTCGTGGTGACGTTCCGTCCACTCGGTGGAGACTCATAGGAGCCGCGCGTGCGGGCTCATGGTCCGCCACCCTAGAGCGGCAGTCACGGCCCCGCGACTCGCGACGCGCCGGGTGTCAGCCCGACGTGGGGCCCGTCACAGCCGCCCCGGCCGCCTTCGCGGCGTTGCGGACGGCTCCCGCGACCGCTCCGGCGACCTTGTCGTTGAAGACGGACGGGATGATGTAGTTCGGGTTCAGCTCGTCTTCGGTGACGACGTCCGCGAGCGCCTGGGCGGCCGCGAGCATCATCTCGGTGTTGACCGTGCGGGACTGCGCGTCCAGCAGACCGCGGAACACACCCGGGAAGACCAGCACATTGTTGATCTGGTTGGGGAAGTCCGAGCGGCCTGTGGCCACAACTGCCGCCGTCTGGCGGGCGATTGCCGGGTCGACCTCGGGGTCCGGGTTCGCGAGCGCGAACACGATCGCGCCGTCCGCCATGGCCGCCACGTCCTCGCTGCCCAGCACGTTCGGGGCGGAGACGCCGATGAAGACGTCCGCGCCGACGACTGCTTCCTTCAGTGTGCCTGTCACCCCCTCGGGGTTGGTGTTGTCGGCGATCCAGCGGAGCGGCGAGTCGAGGTCGGCGGAGACGAGGTCTTCGCGGCCCGCATGCACGACACCGTGGATGTCGGCGACGACGGCGTGTTTGACACCCGCCGCGATCAGCAGTTTCAGGATGGCCGTACCGGCCGCGCCCGCGCCGGACATGACGACCCGTACGTCCGGGGCTGCCTTGCCGACCACACGCAGCGCATTGGTCAGCGAGGCGAGGACGACGATCGCCGTGCCGTGCTGGTCGTCGTGGAAGACCGGGATGTCCAGGGCCTCGCGCAGCCGCGCCTCGATCTCGAAGCAGCGGGGCGCGGAGATGTCCTCGAGGTTGATGCCGGCGAAGCCGGGGGCGATCGCCTTGACGATCGCGACGATCTCGTCGGTGTCCTGGGTGTCCAGGCAGAGCGGCCAGGCGTCGATGCCGGCGAACCGCTTGAACAGGGCCGCCTTGCCCTCCATCACCGGGAGCGCGGCCATGGGGCCGATATTGCCGAGGCCGAGCACGGCGGAGCCGTCGGTCACCACGGCCACGGAGTTGCGCTTGATGGTGAGGCGACGGGCGTCCTCGGGGTTCTCGGCGATGGCCATGCAGACCCGCGCCACGCCCGGCGTGTAGATCATCGAGAGATCGTCACGGTTGCGGATGGGGTGCTTGGACTGCATCTCGATCTTGCCGCCGAGGTGCATCAGGAACGTACGGTCGGAGACCTTGCCGAGGACAACGCCCTCGATCTTGCGCAGTTCCTCGACGATCTCATCGGCGTGCGTGGTCGAGGTCGCTGCGACCGTGACGTCGATCCTCAGCTTCTCGTGGCCGGAGGCGGTCACGTCCAGGCCGGTCACGTGGCCGCCGGAGGACTCCACGGCCGTGGTGAGCTGGGAGACCGCGGTTCCGCTCGCGGGCACCTCCAGCCGGACCGTCATCGAGTACGAGACGCTGGGCGCCGTTGCCATGACCGGGTTCCTCTGCTTTCGCTAGCTTCATTGCCATGCGGCCGTGGCAGGTGCCCGGCAACGCCTTCCGATGGTCGCACCTACCTGCGGGTAGCAGGTAATAGTGGTCATTTAGTTCTCGGAAAACGCTTTCCACCATACGAGATGCGACGGTTTCGGTGGAAGCCTCCAACGAAAACAGGTCCGCGCCACCATCCGGTGACGCGGACCTGTCTCTCCCACGAAAAGGTGGCACCGACCCGCCATGCTCGCCTCGCGGCAAGTGGTCGCTCGTAGCGACGAAGGTTGGGCCCGGGGGCTTGGATCGAGCCGGTGCCACACCCAGGCTAACAAACCACTCTGGTACGTGATTCCCGCATCGCGGGTTGACTCCCCGTCAGTCCCGGAGCGGGACCGGTTCAGTCCCTGAGCAGGTCCGGCACACCGTCCTCGTCCGGCTGGTCGCGCCGGTCCGAGACCACCGTCAGCTGCTGGGTCGCCCGGGTGAGCGCCACGTACAGCACGCGCAGTCCGGCCGGCGACTCGTCCGCGATCTCCGCCGGGGAAACGACGACCGTCGCGTCGTACTCCAGGCCCTTTGCCTCCAGGGACCCGAGCGCGACGGCCCGGTCGCCGAGCCCGGCCAGCCAACGCGCCGCCTGCTCACGCCGGTTCATCGCGACCACGACACCGACCGTGCCGTCGACGCGGTCCAGCAGCCGCTGCGTCTCGCTCCGTACGGTCCCGGCCAGATCCCCGTCCGGTACGACACTGAAACGCGGCTCCACGCCCGTGGAGCGGACCGCCGACGGAGACTGGGTACCGGGCATGGCCAGTGCGAGCACCTTGGCCGCCAGCTCGGCGATCTCGGCCGGGTTGCGGTAGTTGACGGTGAGCTGGAAGCGACGGCGCGGGCGGCTGCCCAGCGCCTCGTCGCGGGCCTCGGCCGCCTCGTCCGGGGACGACCAGGACGACTGCGCCGGGTCGCCCACGACCGTCCAGGTGGCGTGCCGCCCACGGCGGCCGACCATCCGCCACTGCATCGGGGTCAGGTCCTGCGCCTCGTCGACGATGACATGCGCGTACTCGGTGCGCTCCTGTGCCAGCCGCTCGGCGCGCTCGCGCTGCGACTCCTGGCGCTGCGGCATCAGCTCCTCCAGACCGGTGAGCTGGTCCAGCGGATCGAGCTCGCGCTTGCGTCTGGGGCGCGCCGGGGTGCCGAGCAGCAGCTGCAGCTCGTCGAGGAGCGCCACATCGTGCACGGACAGGGCTTCGCGGCGCAGTGCGCGGGCCAGGCGGCGCACCTCGCCCGGGTTGAGGATCCGCCGCGCCCAGCGGCCGAGCCGCCTCTCGTCGGCCATCGCGGTGAGCACCTGGCGCGGGGTGAGCTCGGGCCACCAGGCGTCCAGGAAGCCGATGAAGGCGTCCTCGGACGCCACGTCCTCGTCGAAGGAGGACCGCAGCTCGGCCGCGAGCCCCGGGTCGGTGTGCCGGGTCCCGGCGCCGGACTTGGCGTACAGGGCGTCGAGCAGCAGCCTGCGCGCACGTGGGCGCAGCAGATTGACGGGCGCGGTGCCGCCGAGGACGTTGTGCCGGATGCGCTGGAGTTCGTCGGCCGTCAGCTCCACACGGCGTCCGAAGGCGACGACGCGCAGCCGCGTGGGCGTCGCGGCGGGGGCCTCCCGGCCCTCGTCGGGCTCCTCGCCGAACTCGAGCTGCCCGTCGGGCTGGGCGCCTCGCGCTCCGCGCCCGGAGCGCGAGGAGCGACCGGAGCGCGCGGATGCCGCCGGGCCTCCCGGGAGCTCCAGCGCGCCCCGAGCAGCGTTGCGAAGCACCTTCAGCATCCGCGAGGAGCCCTTGATGCGGGCCACGGCCGGTTCGTCGTACGCCGTCGCCTCCACGCCGTCGACCAGATTGCCGACCGCACGGATCGCGACCTGCCCCTCCTCGCCCAGCGACGGCAGCACGCCCTCGGTGTACGCCACGAGCAGCGGCGTCGGCGAGACGATCAGGATGCCGCCCGCGTACCGCCGGCGGTCCTGGTAGAGCAGATACGCCGCCCGGTGCAGCGCCACCGCGGTCTTGCCGGTGCCGGGACCGCCCTCCACATACGTCACGGACGCGGCCGGGGCCCGGATCACCAGATCCTGTTCCGCCTGAATGGAGGCGACGATGTCCCGCATGGTGTGGCTGCGGGCCTGCCCGAGCGCCGCCATCAGCGCGCCGTCCCCGATGACCGGCAGCTCGGCGCCGTCGAGCACAGCGGTCAGCTCCGGGCGCATCAGGTCGTCCTCGACCCCGAGGACCCTGCGGCCCTTGGAGCGGATGACCCGCCGGCGTACCACCCGGCCGGGATCGACCGGGGTCGATCGGTAGAAGGGCGCGGCGGCCGGGGCGCGCCAGTCGATGACGAGCGGCGCGTAGTCGGAGTCGAGGACCCCGATCCGGCCGATGTGCAGGGTCTCCCCGATGTCGGCCGTGTTGTCCGCCGCCACGGCGTCGTCGGCGGGCTCGACCGAGGTGTACGCGCCGTCCGGGCCCTTCTTGCCGTCCTTGCCGCGCAGCAGGTCGATGCGCCCGAAGAGGAAGTCCTCGAACTCGTTGTTCAGCCGGTTCAGGTGGATGCCCGCCCGGAACACCTGGGCGTCCCGCTCGGCGAGCGCGCCCGGGGTGCCGACCTGGCCGCGTTTGGCGGCGTCGTGCATCAGGAACTCCGCCTCGTGGATCTTCTCCTCGAGGCGGCGGTACACCCGGTCCAGATGTTCCTGCTCGACACCGATCTCTCTGTCCCGGACGGAGTCCTGGACAGAGTCGACAGCGGCTTCCTGCGCGGCCACCGAGGCCCCCTTCTGACGTGCACTGGGCAGCCGTCAACCGTACGCGAAGGGGGCGAATCTGTCAGGCGTCGACCTCCACGAGCCGCTTTCCGTCGAAGGTGCGGACCTCGAAGTGATCGATGTCGCTGCGGTTCATCGCCGCTCCGCCGTGGACATAAAGCGGCTTCCTGCCCATTTTGTCGGGGCTGTCCGGGATGCCGTAACCCCACTTCGGGACGGCCCAGGAGGTCACGACCTCTTCCTCGCCGGACTTGGAGACGACGATCAGATTGCACTTGAGCGGACCCTTGACGTTCTTCAGCTCCAGAACGGTGTGGGTGCCGTAGGGCTTCGTCTCCATGCCGACGGTCGCGCTGACCTTGGTGGTCGCGTCCGTGGCCTGCACCTTCGTTTCCATGTGGTTGAAGAAGGCGTCCTCGGCCGGAGAGGTGGGGTGCGGAGTCGTGGCTGCCTGGTTGCTGCCGGTGTCATCCGCCGTGACCACGACCGCGACGGCCGGACCGCCGATGATCAGGGCCGCGGCGGCCGCGACCAGATACATCCCGCGCCGGCGCCTGGCCGCGCGCTTGGCCGCGACCTCGTCGAGCAGTCCGCCGAGCAGCTTGGGGCTCGGGGCGGTGGGCACCACGGGGACGGGCCGCGGCGGTGAGTACTCCCAGTCGGACGCCGACCGCGCGCCGGGCAGCAGGTTCAGCACGTTCGACTGCTGGGGCGGTGCCGGAGCCTCGGCCAGCATGGCCAGCATCGGCTCCATCCCCGAAAACTCCTCGAGGTGGGCGGCGCAGATGTCGCAGCCCGCCAGATGCGCCTCGAAGGCGGAGGCGTCCGCGTCGTCCAGGATGCCGAGCACATACGCAGCGGCGGCGTCGTGTACGGACTCCTGCTCGTACATGGTCATGCCGTGACCCCCCTCTCCTCCAGAGCGAGCTTCATGGAACGGAGTGCGTAGAACACCCGGGACCGCACCGTCCCACTGGGTATGCCGAGCGTCTCGGCCGCCTCATTGACCGTGCGCCCCTTGAAATACGTCTCGACAAGAACTTCCCTGTGGGCGGGCGTCAAATCATCGAGTGCATCTGAGAGCGTCATCAGCCACAACGCCTTGTCGATCTCGTCCTCCGCGGGCATGACCTCCAGCGGCGACGGATCGACCTCCTGCGGCCGGGCCTGCCGGCTGCGGTGACCGTCGATGACGATGCGGCGTGCAACCGTCACCAGCCAGGGTCGGACAGAGCCAGTTGCTCGGTTGAGCTGACCGGCGTTCTTCCAGGCACGGATGAGCGTCTCCTGCACCACGTCCTCGGCACGCTGGCGATCGCCGGCGACGAGGCGCAGTACATAAGCAAGCAGAGGTCCCGCATGTTCGCGATACAGCGCGCGCATCAGCTCCTCGTCAGGTGCTGAGGAGTCGGTGCGTGGCTTCTCGCTGCGATGGCGGGCCCTCTGCGGACGGTCATCGGCCACGGCGGCATCCTTGCGCACCTGAACCTCCCGGTCGAGACCCTGTTTTGGCTGACTGCTTCTCCCCCATCACTACGGAGGCCACAGGCGTATCACTCAACGTCCGCCGGAAAATCTTTCAAGATCTTTTACGGGGTGCACCGGGCGGGCTCCCGGCCGGGTCTCAGACGAGTCTCGGCCCGGGTCTCGGGCGGGTCTCGGGCGGGTCTCAGGCCCTTGCCACGGCCGCCCTGCGCCGGTGTCTGGCGACCCGCTCGCGGTTCCCGCACACCTCGCTGGAACACCAGCGCCGCCGCCGTCCCCGGGACGTGTCCAGATAGACCCGGCGGCAGTTGTCGCCCTCGCACTGCCGCAGCCGGGCCCTGGCCACCGGGTCGGTCAGCAGCTCAACGGCGTCGCGGGCGATCGCCGCCAGCAGCGCCCCGCACTCGGGCGCGGCGCTCAGCGCCCGTACGAGAAAGCCCTCTTCGTCGCGTACGGCTCTGATGCCGGGCGGCGCCCCCGCGGCGAGGGCGTTCACTCGCTCCAGCGCGTACTCGACGCTCCGGCCGTCGATCTCGGCCCGCACCAACTGGGCGATCCAGTCCCGCAGTTCGACGAAACGGTCCACCCACTGGCCCTCCGCGCCCGCCGACTGAGTGTCCGCCGGCACCAGGCCGGCGCCCACCAGCCACAGCCCGAGCCGCCCGGCCCCGTTCAGCGTCTCGCGTCCGCCGGGCGCCGCCTCCGCGGTCGCCACCAGGTCCAGGCAGATCCGCCCGGAGTCGAACCTCCAGTCGTAGGAGGCTGCACCCGCCGCGCCTGCCACCATGCGCCTTGTCACCGCCCTCGGGGTCACCGCCGGGTCTTTCCACCAGAGTGCCCTGAGGAACGTGCGGCCGGAACCCCTCCTTCTGCGCGGTCCGGCCGCACGCGGGTGCGTCAGTCGCGGGCGATGCCCGGCGCGATGTCCTCGTACTGCTTCTCGTGCTGCTTCCCGGACTTCTCGTACTGCTGCGAGGGCGCGGTGCTGCGGGCGCCGGTCGCGGGCGCCGGCTTGCCGCAGAAGGCCGCGTCCAGCGTCTTGGCCATGACGCCCAGCACCTCACCGTTGTTGGAGGTGTTGGCGACCGCGGTGATGCTGCGCTTCCCGCCCTTGGAGGTGAAGGAGTACGTGTAGTAGCCCTGGACGGTGCCCGTGTGCCCGTACACCGAGACGCCGCACGACAGATCGCGGCGGCGCAGGCCGAGTCCGTAGCCCTGGGTGCTGTTGACCGCTGTCCACTGCTGCATCTGCGCCAGCCGGTCGGCCGAGAGCAGCCTGCCGCCCAGCAGTGCGGAGAAGAACGTGTCCAGGTTCTTGGTGCTGGAGATCACCGCACCGGCGCTCTGTGCCCAGGAGACGGTCTGCCGGGTGGAGTCGACGAGCGGAGCGCCCGCCTCGTCGGGCGTGAGATAGCCCTTGGTGTGCCGGCCCGGGAGCGCGGTGTCGGGGTGCACGTAGAAGGTGTCGCGCAGCTTCAGCGGCTCGATGATCCGGTTGCGGTACTCGGTGCTCAGGGAGTGTCCGGTGAGCTTCCCGATGAGCATGCCGACGACGACGAAGTTGGTGTTGGAGTACGAATAGGCCGCGCCCGGCTGGTTGTTCAGCGGCTTGGCCAGCGACAGGTCCACCAACTCCTGGAGGGTGAACACCCTGTTGCGTACGGACTCGAAGCCCGGGACCGTCTGCGCGAACATGTCGTTCGTGTAGTCGTACAGACCGCTGCGGTGGCTCAGCAGATGGCGCACCGTGATCCGGTCGTCGGGCAGCAGCCCGGGCAGATAGGTGTTGACCGAGGTGTCCAGGTCGAGCCTGCCCTCGTCGACGAGTTGCAGCAGCACCACCGAGGAGAAGCTCTTGCTGACGCTGCCGACCCGGAAGCGGTCCTCGGTGCTGATGGCCCGTCCGGTGGCCCGGTCGGCGACGCCCTCGGTGGCCTTGTACACCGTGCCGTTGTCGTCGATCCGCGCCATCGCGCCGGGCGCGCCCTTTGCCAGCGCCGACCGCAACACCTCACGCAGTCCCGCCAGATCGGGCGCCGGCATCCCCTCGGCGGCTGCCGACGGGGTGCTTTCGGCGGCGGATGCGGCCTGTGCGGGAACTGCCAGCAGCGACAGCAGAACCGCGCCCAGCGCCGTGCCCCTGCCCACCATGCCTGAGACCATCTGGTTCTTCTCCATTCGCGTACGAGCCGCGCCGCGGATGCGGACTCCGGCAACAGCTATACGCGTTGGAGCTCATGCAGGTTGCATCGAGAGGTGAACTCCGGGGCCGTGGACGGCTGGAGCGTGGGGGGAGGCTGGGCCTTGGGGACGCGACGCGGGCAGGTGCGCTACCGCGTCACGCGTCCGCGTACTTCGTGTCCGCGGCCGGGTCCAGGGCCAGCCGGTAGCCCCGCTTGACGACGGTCTGGATGAGTTTGGGCACGCCGAGTGCCGTACGCAGCCGGGCCATGGCGGTCTCGACGGCGTGCTCGTCGCGGCCCGCGCCGGGCAGCGCACCCAGCAGATCGGCGCGCGAGACGACCCAGCCGGGGCGCCGTGACAGGGCGCGCATCAGGGCCATCCCGGCGGGCGGCACCGGCCGCAGCTCATGGTCGACGATGACCGCGTGACCGCGGATCTCGATCCGGCGGCCCGCGACCGGGAGCGTACGGGCGCGGCCGGGCAGCTCAAGACCGAGCAGCTGCACCAGCGGCCCCAGCCGGAAGCGTTCCGGCTGCACCGTGGTGACGCCAAGGGCCTGCAGCGGCAGCGCTGTGACCGGCCCCACACAGGCGGCCAGCACATCGTGGTCGAGTGCCTCCAGCAACTCGCGGAGCAGGCCACGGGACTCGGCGCGGGAGAGCAGCGACGCGGCGGCCGGGGCGCTGGTGAAGGTGATGGCGTCCAAGCCTCGCGAGACGGTCGCGTCGAGAAGCCGGTCCACGGGGGCGAGGTCCTCCGGCGGCATCCACCGGTAGACGGGCACGAGGACGACGTCGGCGCCCGCGGCCCGTAGCGACTCGACGAACCCGGGCAGTGGCTCGCCGTGCAGCTGAAGCGCGATACGACGGCCCGCGACCCCTTCGGCGAGCAGCCGGTCGAGGACCTCGGCCATGGACTCGGAGGCCGGGGACCACTCCTCGGTGAGCCCGGCGGCACGGATCGCGCCCTTCACCTTCGGCCCGCGGGCCAGCATTTCCACGCCGCGCAGCCGCGCGAGCAGTTCCTCCCCGCACCCCCAGCCGTCCGCGGCCTCCACCCAGCCGCGGAAGCCTATTGCGGTGGTGGCGACGACCACGTCGGGCGCGTGGCCGATGATCTCCTTGGTGGCGGCGAGCAGGTCGGCGTCGTCGGCGAGCGGAACGATACGCAGGGCGGGTGCGTGCATGACGGCGGCGCCGCGCCGACACAGCAGCGCGCCGAGCTCGTCGGCGCGCCGGGCAGCGGTGACTCCTACGGTGAACCCGGCGAGCGGCCCGTGCTGAAGGTCTTGCATGTGATCGTCCCTACTCTGTCCCACCCTGTACGGATGTGACGACCGAGCCTGCCAACGGTGCGTGACAGGCTCGGTTCGCCAATATTTCTCCGGTGTTACACCTCTGCGTAGCTGAGCTGCGGCTTCGCTTCGGCAACCGGCTGCGCGGCGGTGACGGGCCGGCGAAGGTATACCCCCCAGGTCACCGCGAAACAGGCGGCGTAGAAGACGAGGAAGGCGACGAACGCCGAAGTGCCGGTGTGCGCCGTCAGGAAGGACTGGCGGAAGGCGAGGTTGATGCCGAGCCCGCCGAGCGCACCCACCGCGCCGATCAGCCCCATGGACGCGCCGGACAGCCGCCGCCCGTACGCGGCCGCCTCCTCGCCGGTCATGCCCTTGGCGATCGCCTTCGCCTGGAAGATGCCGGGGATCATCTTGTACGTGGAGCCGTTGCCGACCCCGGTCAGCACGAACAGCACGATGAACGATCCGGTGAACAGCGCCAGCGACTTCTCCACGGAGGCGAGTACGACGACCCCGGTGGCCGCCCCCATGCCGAGGAAGTTCCACAGGGTGATGCGCGCGCCGCCGTAACGGTCGGCGAGCCAGCCGCCGAGCGGCCTGATGAGCGAGCCGAGCAGCGGCCCGATGAAGGTGATGGACGCGGCTTGCAGCGGCGTACGTCCGAACTGCGTCTGGAGGACCAGGCCGAAGGCGAAGCTGTAGCCGATGAACGACCCGAAGGTGCCGATGTAGAGGAAGGACATGATCCAGGTGTGCGGATCGCGCACGGCTTCCTTGGAGGCGCCGGTGTCGTTCTTGACCGGGGCGAGGTTGTTCATGAAGAGCGCGGCACAGACCGCGGAGACCAGGATGAGCGGGATGTAGATCCCGAGCAGCAGGCGCGGTCCGGCGGCCGCTCCGATGACCGCGAGCCCGACCAGCTGCACGACCGGCACGCCGATGTTGCCGCCGCCCGCGTTCAGACCGAGCGCCCATCCCTTCTTCCGCAGCGGGAAGTAAGAGTTGATGTTGGTCATGGAGGAGGCGAAGTTACCGCCGCCCACGCCTGTGAGCATCGCGACCAGCATGAATGTGGTGTACGTGGTCCCGGGTTCCATCACCACAAAAGCCGCGACCGTGGGCAGCAGCAGCATCGACGCGGCGATGATCGTCCAATTGCGTCCGCCGAAGCGGGCGACGGCAAAGGTGTACGGAACCCGGATGAAGGCCCCCACCAGCGTGGCCATGGCCACCAGGAAGAACTTGCCGGCCGGGTCGATGCCGTACTCGGGCCCCATGAACAGGACCATCACGGACCACAGGGTCCAGATGGAGAAACCGATGTGCTCACTGAGCACGGAAAAGGCGAGATTGCGCCGGGCGATCTTCTCCCCCTTCGCTCGCCAGAAGGTCTCGTCCTCGGGGTCCCACTCTTCGATCCAGCGGCCTGCCATCACACGCCTCCACGGGTGTCGGGTCGTGTAAGCGAAGTTATGGACGGCTCGTTTCGGCTCCGGTGGCCTGAGGTGACCGGTGCGAAACCTTGCTCTCACCCGGGCGTCACCGCCGGTGTGAGCCGGTCACCTCTCGCGCGACTCCTCGCGGCTCCCCGGGGACGCCTTGCGGACGCCATTTGGCCATAGCCTGGGCCTTCGCTTGGCCGCCAGATCCTCGATCCAGCCCGTGGCCACGATCATCAGCCCGATGAGCGGCCAGACCAGCAGGAACATCCAGATCGAATACGTTGTCTCCAGCGCGCCGCTCAGGTGCTCGTCCACGTAGGGGACCTCCCACAGCAGGTCGAGCAGTGGGATCGTCGCCATGATCAGGGCGTTGTGCCAGAGGTAGATCGTCACCGCGCGGTTGTTGGAGAGCGTGACGTACTTGTCGAAGCGGGCGAGCTTTCCGGGCAGCTCCTGCCAGGACGGGGAGTACTGGAGCAGGATCATCACAAAGCCGAGCGACCAGGTGGCCTGGGCCAGCGGGATGTCGTTCAGGTCCCAGCCGTCCTCGGTCTGGTGGCCCGAGGCCCACCACAGGCCGAAGGCCATCACCAGGGTGGAGCAGGAGATCGCGAGATAGCGCGGGATCTTCTGCAGCAGCCCCTCGTGGTGGGCGAAGCCGAGGACCCAGCAGGAGCCGAAGACGGCGAAGTCGGAGACCGCGTTGCCCGTCTCGCCGGGGATGTTCACCAGCCCGGTGCCGACGACCGCGGTGAGGCCGAGCGGCGCGAGCAGCGTAACCCAGGGCAACCTGCGGAAGGCCAGGAGCAGCAGCGGCGAGGCGATCACGAACCAGAGATAGGCGCGCAGATACCAGAGCGGACCCACCGCCTGGACCGCCCAGGTGTCCTCCAGGAGACCGGCCTTGTCACCGATGCTCCAGGGGAACTCGGGGGCGCCGACCGGGACGATGTAGCAGAACAGCCTGGCGAACCACCACAGCCCCTCCTCCTTGACCGGCTTCCAGCCGGCCGCGAAGAGCATGGCGAGCATGATGGCGCTGAAGGCCCACAGCGGCGGCAGCAGCCGGCGGATACGGCCGCGGATCACCCCGAGCGCGGGCCGCGACAGCGAGCGCGCCATCAGCGAGCCCGCCAGCGCGAACATCACGCCCATGGACGGGAAGAGGATCGTCAGCCAGGCCCAGCCGAATATGTGGTAGACGACGACACGGACCAGCGCGAGGGAGCGCAGCAGGTCGAGATAGCGGTCGCGGCCCGGCCGCGCGGCCTGTGCCGCCGGCGCCGGGGCCGGTGCGGCCGTGGAAACGTGACTCATGCGACGGGCCTCCGGTCCTCACTGCTGCGGCGCTGGCCCGGTATGACGCCGGGCGCCTCCACCGCTCCCGTACGCCGCAGCTTCTGCCAGCGCAGCCGACCGCCGGTCAGCGCGGTGATCCAGGACTGCAGCAGCACGACGTACATCAACTGCCGGTACAGAAGCTGCTGAAGGGGCAGCGACACCAGATGGACCATGCTTTCGCCGTCCAGCCGGAAGGCGTACGCAGCGCATACGAGCTGCACGGCGAGGACTCCCAGCCAGGCGGCGATCGTCTTCTCGGTGGGCCCGAAGACCAGTCCGTACAGCAGGAAGACGTCGATCAGCGGGGCCAGCAGTGGAGCCAGCACCATGAAGAGGGAGACGAGCGGCAGACCCACCCGGCCGAAGCGGCCCGACGGCCCGCGCTCCACGAGCGCACCGCGGTGCTTCCAGATCGCCTGCATGGTGCCGTACGACCACCGGTAGCGCTGCGACCACAGCTGCTGCACGCTCTCCGGGGCCTCGGTCCATGCCCGCGCCCGCTCGGCGTAGACGACGCGCCAGCCGTCGCGGTGCATGGCCATGGTGACGTCGGTGTCCTCGGCGAGGGTGTCCTCGCTCATACCGCCGACCCGTTCCAGGGCCTGGCGGCGGAAGGCTCCGATCGCTCCGGGGATGGTGGGCATGCAGCCCAGCACGTCATACATCCGGCGGTCGAGGTTGAAGCCCATCACATACTCGATGTGCTGCCAGGCCCCGATCAGGCTGTCGCGGTTGCCGACCTTGGCATTGCCCGCGACCGCGCCGACGCGCATGTCGCCGAACGGCTGGACCAGCTCGCGGACGGTGGACGGCTCGAAGACGGTGTCGCCGTCCATCATCACGACGATCTCGTAGCGGGCGTGCCGTATGCCGTTGTTGAGGGCCGCGGGCTTGCCCGCGTTGGCCTGCCGTACGACGCGGACACCGGGCAGCCGCAGCGCCTCGACGATGTCCGCGGTGCCGTCCGTGGAGCCGTCGTCGATGACGATGATCTCGATGGGGTGGTCGCTCGCCATCAGTGAGCGGACGGTGTTGGCTATGCACTCGCGTTCGTTGTACGCGGGGACCAGCACGGACACCGGGCCGGTGATCGGCGTGCCCCAGCTGAAACCGGGCCTGCGCACCTTGCGGGCGTGCGCGAAGGACAGGATCAGCATCAGCCCGAAGCGCGCCATCACCAGCACGCCGATGGCGGCGAGACCGACGACGAGGACCTCCGTGGTGTGCTCGGAGAAGGCGACGGCGGTGACGAAGGCCTTCCCCTTCCACAGCTCGGGTCCGGTGACCTTGGTGTGGGCGCTGGGCGCGCCGAGCGCCTCGGTGAGGTTGGTGAAGCGGTAGCCGCGGCTCTTCATCTCCGGCAGGAAGCGGTCGAGGGCCGCGACGGTCTGCGAGCGGTCGCCGCCGGAGTCGTGCATCAGCACGATCGAGCCCTGGGTGCCCTTGGGCGTGGCCCGCTTGATGATCGCGTCGACGCCGGGGCGCTGCCAGTCCTCGGAGTCGGTGTTGTTGAGGGCTGTGATGTAGCCGCGGCTGCCGATGTACTGCGTGACCGGCCAGGACTTGTTGTCCAGGGCGTCGGAGAACGAGGAGTACGGCGGGCGGAACAAGGAGGTGCGGATGCCGGCCGCGCCCGCCAGCGCCAGCTGGTTCTCCGAGAGCTCCCAGTCGATGCGCGCGGTGGACTGGTAGGAGAGATCGGGGTGGTTGAAGGTGTGCAGTCCGACCTCGTGCCCTTCGCGCACCATCCGCTCCACCAGCTCGGGGTGGCGTGAGGCCATGGTGCCGGTCACGAAGAAAACGCCGTGCGCGTCGTACTTCTTCAGCTTGTCGAGGACCTTCGGCGTCCAGACGGGGTCGGGCCCGTCGTCGAAGGTCAGCACCAGCCTGCGTTCCGGGATACTCAGGGTCTTGGGATCGGCCTTGTCGCGCGCGTCGATGACCGGTCCGCCCTCGAGGATCTTCTCGGGGACGTGGTCGGTCGGGGCCGGGGGCCGGATGCGGTGGTCGGCGAGGATCTCGCTGTGCACATACCCGCGCAGCATCAGCATGGCGAGCAGCGCGACCAGGACGAGCACGGGCAGCAGATACCGCATGGGCATTCTGCGTACGGTCGGCCGAGACCTGGGCCGCCGGTGAGCGGCCCTGCGGTCGGGGGTTGTCATCTAGAGCGCGCCTTCTTGCACTGGTGGCTCGGTGGGGTTGCCGCTGGGTCCGGGATCGGACGGCGTGGCTCCGGAGGGGCTGGTTTCCGGCTCGGGGCCGGGGTCGCTGCTGCCGCCGCCCGGCGGTGTGGAGACCGAAGTACCGCCGCCGGGCCGGGTACCTCCGCCGGTGGGCTTGGGGGCTGCGGAGCCGGAGACGCCCGGTCCCGGGGCGGCCGAGGCCCCGCCCGCGATACCGGTGGACGCACCGACAGAGGGTTGCGGCAGCAGTGCGCCGGTGGAGTCGGTGGGCGTGGGTGCGCCGGGTACGGAGCCGGGGGTGGCCCCAGCGGTGGCGCCACCGCTGGGGTCGGGCTGGATCTGGACGGTGTCGGTCCGCTCCTCGTCGTCCTGGCCGAGACCGGGGAGCAGGGGCGCGGCGGAGTTGCCGCCGAGGAGGGCGGCGACCAGCGTGATGGCGTAGCAGGCACAGGCGACGGCCAGCAGCCAGCCGACGCGGCGGAACTTCTTGCTGCGACGGCCGCTCTCGTCGACGAACACCGGGCCGTCGGAACTCTCCTGAGGAACAGAGGCGGCCGGCTCCCCCAACGTCCTGCCTCGGACGTCGAGTTGTACCGTCACCTCGCTCGGCTCATACGCATGCCCTATATGAGCATCCTCACGCCAATTTTTCACAGTTGTACGCACACCCCCCACAGACCTGAAATAGCGGGTGCGCTTTCAATTGGCCTGATCTCGACGAGCTGGGTCCCCACCCAACCCGAGCGCCCCCTACCACACCCACCCGGACACTGAATGTAGCGCACGCCGGTGACACACGTGCCCGTGTGTCAGTTGTTGTCACACATCAGCGACATATCGGCTTCGGGCAGCCAGTCGTCAGGGTCATGTTCCAGCCACCCCTCCTCCGTCGCGAGCCGCGCCGCCGCTGACCGCAGCGCGTCCAGGCCCGGATGAGAGATCCCTTTACGCCACACCATGGAAAGTGGCGACAGCGGTACGGGATCGACGATCGGGCGCAGCACGCAGTCCGGCATCGCGGGGAAATCCACGACCGCCAGGACCGGGTTGCGGGTCTTCGCCATCACCCGCCGGAACTCCTCGACGCCCACGGCCACGGGCGCGGGCGGCGCGATCTCGATGCCCCGCCCGGCGAACAGCCGCCGCGCCAGGTCCGTCCACTCCAGGGTTCGCGGATTTCCTGCACCGGCATATACGCACTCACCCGCGAGCGCGTTCAACGGAATCCGCTCGCGGGCGGCGAGCGGGTGGTCCTGGGGCAGCAGCACGGCCATCGGCTCGTACCGCACCGGCTGCTGGGACAGCAGCGCCTGTACGGCGGGGTCGAGTCCCGCGAAGCGCCCGAAGGAGACATCGAGCCGCCCGCCGACGATCTCGGCGGCGGCTCCGGTAAGACCACTCTCGAAGCGGGCCATCAGCTCGCACTCCGGCGCGAGTTCACGCGCCCGGGCCAGCACGCGGCCCGAGGCCATGCCCGCGCTGTTGAGGTCGACGAGCAGGGGCCGTGAGGCGCCTGAGGCGGCCGCGAGGAGATCGTCCTGCGCCTCGAGCACCCGCCGGGCGTACGGCAGCAGCCGCTCGCCGTCGCCGGTGAGGGTCACCTGCCGGGTGGTCCGCACAAACAGCTCGACGCCCAGCTCCCGCTCCAGCCGCCGGATATCGCGGCTGAGGGCCTGCTGCGCGACGTAGAGGCGGGCGGCGGCCCGGGTGAAGTGCAGTTCGCCGGCGGCGACGACGAAGGCGCGGAGCAGACGGGGGTCGATGTCTCGGGGCACGCGGCCGAATTTACAACGCGGGTGCGTCAATGGGGGTTGAGCAGGTGTTGGACGGTGTGGGAGGGCCGCGGCGAGGGTTGCCCCATGCCGCAATCAACCGACGCCCCGCAGCCGCCCACTGCCGCCTGCGGCGGGCCTGTTCCCCACCCTCCGGCGGAAAATCAAGCCCCGCCGGCGTTTGAGGCGCGGGGCCCGGGGCGGAGCCCCGGTTACGGGAAGAGGCGGGGTGGGGGCAGGCCCCGCAGGCCCGGACGCCTCGCACCCTACCGCCGGCTCTTCGAGCCGCACGGCGCCGCCGCGTTCACCCTCGGCAACCTCATCGCCCGCCTCCCCATGGGCATGTTCAGCGTCAGCGCCGTCATCATGATCGCCGGGTCCCGCGGCTCGTACGCCCTCGCCGGGGCCGTCACCGCGACCGGGCTCGCCGCCACCGCGCTCGTCGCGCCGTGGACCGCGCGGCTCGTGGACCGGTACGGGCAGGCCCGGATCGCCGTGCCCGCCACCGCGACCGCCGCGCTCGGCTCGCTCGCGCTGCTGCTGTGCGTTCGCCTCGGCACGCCCGACTGGACCCTCTTCGCCGCGTACGCGGCCACCGCCACCACCCCCAACACCGGCGGCATGTCCCGGGCCCGCTGGGCCCACCTCCACAAGGGCGACCCGGCCGCCCTGCACACCGCGAACTCCTTCGAACAGGCCGCCGACGAGCTCTGCTTCATGCTCGGGCCGGTGCTCGCGGCCTTCCTTTGCTCCGCGCTCTTTCCGGAGGCGGGCACCCTGACGGGCGCGATCCTGATGATGACCGGCGTGCTGATCTTCGCGGCCCAGCGTTTCACCGAGCCCCCGGCCGGCCCGCGCCGGGCCGGTGCCCGCTCCCCGCTGCGTACGCAGGGCATGGCGCCGCTGCTCGCGGTCTTCCTCGTCACGGGCGCGGTCTTCGGTGCGCTGGAGGTCACGACACTCGCCCAGCTGGACGGTCCTGTAGCGGGGCTGCTGCTCGCGTTGCAGGCCGCCGGGTCGTGCGCGGCCGGCCTGCTGTACGGATCGGTCCGCCCCGCCCGCAGCCTGCCCGGCCGGCTGACCGGCTGTCTCGGCGCCATGACCGCCCTGATGACGCTGCCCCTGCTCGCGGCCGGCACGGGCTCGGTGCCCGTCCTGGCCCTCGCCCTCCTGCTGGCGGGGGCGGCGACGGCGCCGACCATGGTGACGGGCATGACCCTGGTGCAGCGGCTGACCCCGCAGGACAGCCTGAACGAGGGCATGACGCTCGCCGTCACCGCGATCCTCGGCGGCATCGCGGCCGGCTCGGCGACGGGCGGCGCGGCGGTGGACCGGCTGGGCGCGGCGTACGGCTACCTGGTGCCGGTCTCGGCGGCGGCGGCAGCGCTGCTGGTCGCGTCGGCAGTCAGAGCCCGGCTGTCATGAGCACGGGCCCGAGGCGGTACGCTGCACCGCCCCCGGAAGCGGGGGCCTACGTTCCGCTCAGGGGAGGGCCCATGGCCATCAAGAAGGCAACCATCCAGCAGCAGGTGGCTGCTGCGATTGCACAGGCCAATCCGGCCGACCGGCCGATCGTCACCATCCAGGCCATAGCGGGCCCCAGCGTGTGGCTGATGAGCATGCTCGGCCTGATCGGGCAGGCCTTTCTGACGTACTACTTCATCACCGTGACCGAGCAGGCCGTGGTGGTCCACAAGGCGGCCAGGATGAGCAACCGCCCGCAGGAAATCGCCTTTGCCCTGACGCCGGCCGAGGTCACGGGAATGATCGGTGAGATCAAGCGCAACGCCGTCTGGAGTTCGTTCCGCTTCCAGCTGCCCGGCCAGCCGCAGCCGACCCGGATGAATGTGCACCGCATCTGGCGCACCGAGATGGATCAGCTGCTCGGCGTGCTGACCGGCTACCAGCCCACGGCCTGACCAGCGCGTTCTCCATGACAAAGGCCCGGCTGTCGTGACAGCCGGGCCGTTGTCTCACATGGGATGAGTGGAGATGGCGGGAATCGAACCCGCGTCCAACGGTGCAGAATCAGGGCTTCTCCGAGCGCAGTCCGCTTCGATTTTCTCGGCCCCGGAGATCTCGCGGACAAGTCTCCGACGGGCTCAGTCACTGTTTGATTTCCCTCTACGCCCCGTGACCGGGCTTAGAGGTTTAGTTCCCTAGCTGATGCCAGGATCCGGGTCGGGAACAGCCCCGGGCTGACACCCGAAGGCCTTCGCTAGCTGCTAATTAGGCAGCGAGCGCGAAGGCGCGGGAATCGCTCTTGGAAGTGGCGATTATTGGTTGCGACATATGGTTAACGAGATCATTGCCGCTTCCTCGGCTCGCTTCCCCTGCTTCGACATCCGCTGTCGAAACCGATCATCCCCATGTTGATTTTTCAAAACACGCACCCGCTGTGAGGTGCAGGTGCCATCGTACGTGACCAACGCACGACGGTGCCAGCCTATTCCTGCCGATCAGGCCCGCTGGCGCTTCTTCGCAGCCGAGACGGCACGGTCCGTCTCGCGCCGGTCCTGCTTCTCGCGAAGCGTCTGCCGCTTGTCGTACTCCTTCTTGCCCTTCGCCAGCGCGATCTCGACCTTCGCCCGGCCGTCCTTGAAGTACAGCACCAGCGGCACGATGGTGTGGCCGGTCTCCTGCGACTTCGACTCAAGCTTGTCGATCTCGGCGCGGTGCATCAGCAGCTTCCGCTTGCGCCGCGCGCTGTGGTTGGTCCACGTCCCCTGCGTGTACTCCGGGACGTGCACGTTGTGCAGCCACGCCTCGTGGGCGTCGATCTGGACGAAGCCGTCCACCAGCGAGGCCCGCCCCTGACGCAGCGACTTCACCTCGGTACCTGTCAGCACGAGACCGCACTCGTAGGTGTCGAGGATGGTGTAGTCGTGCCGCGCCTTCTTGTTCTGCGCGATCAGCTTGCGCCCTGTTTCCTTAGCCATAGTGCGGTCATTTTCGCACTAAGACCCGCCCCCGAGGCCACTCAATACCGTCTCGGCCCTCTTCTCGGCCCCCTCGCTCGCCGCGAGGTCCGGAGTGATGCCCCGGCCGTCGACGCTGTGGCCCGCCGGAGTGCGGTAGTGGCCCACGGTCAGCTCGGCGACCGAGCCGTCGGGCAGCGGGCTGGGCATCTGCACCGAGCCCTTGCCGAAAGTGCGCGAGCCGACCGTGATCGCCCGGCCGCGGTCCTGCAGCGCCCCGGTGACCAGCTCCGCCGCGCTCATGGTGCCGCTGTCGACGAGGGCGACGACGGGTCTGGCGGTGTCCCCGCCGGGTGTCGCGTACAGGGCGCGCTGCTCGCCCCTCATGTCGTACGTCGCGACCAGACCGCCGTCCAGGAAGGCCGATGCGGCGGTGACGGCCTCGGCGACCAGGCCGCCCGCGTTGCCGCGCAGATCGAGCAGGACGCCGGCGCCCACGGGGGCGTCCCGGACCGCGTCCTGCACCCGCGCGCCCGAGCCCTTGGTGAAGGAGGCGACCTTGATCACGACGGCCCCGCCCGCCAGCTGCCGAACGGTGACCGCCTCGGTGGTGAGCGTGGTGCGCAACAGCCGCTCCGTCCATCCGCGGCCGTCCCGCTCCAGGCCCAGCGTGACGCGGGTCCCCTTGCCGCCGCGGAGCAGCGCCACCACGTCGGTCACGGGCCGGTTGTCGACCCGGAGGCCGTCGACCGTACGCAGCCGGTCGCCAGCCCTGATGCCCGCCTTGTCGGCGGGGCCGCCGCGCTGGACCCGGGCGACCTCCACCCGACCGTCGGCCGCGCGTCTCGCCGTCAGGCCGACGCCGATGTACTCGCCGTCGAGGGCCTGCTCGAACTCCTCGTACTCGCTCTTGTCGTACACCGCGCCCCAGCGGTCCCCGCTGCGGCTGACGACGGCCTCGGCCGCTTCCGTACCGGACTTGCCGTCGGCCATCGCCTCGGCCGCGGCACGGACGACATCGTCGCGGTCGACGGTCGCGGCTGCGGAACCGGCGGCAAGGGGGGGCGATTTCTCGTCCTCGTGCGGCAGGGAGTTGGTGGCTGCCCCGGTGGCGAGCACGCTTGCAAAGACCAATGCCAGGGCCGCCCCGCCGCGGATGCGGCGGGGCCGAGAACAGAACTCCGGGCCCGGCATGGCGACCACTCTAGGACAAGCAAACGGCGCCGTACGGCCGTTGACCGGACGGCGCCAGGGGTGCTTGTCACACCTTGAGGTACTTGCGCAATGCGATGAAAGCCGCAACAGCGGGCATCAGGAGGCCGATCGCGAGCACCAGCGGCAGCTTGGTGAGAACCGCGTCCCAGCCGATGAAGTTGACCAACTGCATCTTCTGGGAGAGCGCGAGGCCATGGTCGATCATGAAGTACCGGCCGACCAGCAGCATGATGCAGGCCACACCGCCGCCGAGCAGCCCGGCGAAGGCGGCCTCCATGATGAACGGCATCTGGATGTAGAAGCTGGAGGCTCCCACCAGCCGCATGATTCCGGTCTCACGCCTACGGCTGAACGCCGAAACCCGCACGGTGTTGACGATCAGCATCATGGCGATCACCAGCATGAGGCCCATCACGCACAGGGCGGCGATTCTCATGCCGTTCATCAGGTCGAAGAGGTTCTGCAGGATGTTCCGCTGGTCCTGGACGGATTGCACCCCGTCCCGACCGGCGAAGGCCGTTGCGACGACCTTGTACTTCTCCGGGTTGTCCAGCTTGACCCGGAACGACTCCTGCATCTGGTCCGGCGTGATGGTGGAGGCGATGGGTGTGTCGCCGTACTGCTCCTTGTAGTGCTTGTACGCCTCTTCGGCCGACTCGCGCTCGACGGACGCGACGACGTCCATCTTGTTGAGATCGGCCTCGATCTGCTGCTTCTGCTGCGCGGTGACAGCTCCCTTGGCGCACTTGGGAGAGGTCGCCGCGTCGTTCTTGTTGCAGAGGAAGATCGAGACGTTGACCTTGTCGTACCAGTAGTCCTTCATCGTGCTGACCTGCTCACGCATGAGCAGCGCACCGCCGAAAAGGGCGAGCGAGAGGGCTACGGAGACGATGACGGCGAAGGTCATCGTGAGATTGCGGCGGAGACCGACGCCGATCTCCGACAGGACGAACTGGGCGCGCATGGCGTCCTTTCAGTGCTGGTAGCCGTAGACGCCGCGTGCCTGGTCGCGTACGAGACGGCCCTTTTCGAGCTCGATGACGCGCTTGCGCATCTGGTCGACGATGTTCTGGTCGTGGGTCGCCATGATCACTGTCGTACCGGTCCTGTTGATGCGGTCCAGCAGCTTCATGATGCCGACGGAGGTCTGCGGGTCGAGGTTGCCGGTGGGCTCGTCCGCGATCAGCAGCATGGGCCGGTTGACGAAGGCCCGCGCGATGGCGACGCGCTGCTGCTCACCACCGGAGAGCTCACCGGGCATCCGGTCCTCCTTGCCGCCGAGGCCGACGAGGTCGAGGACCTGGGGCACGGCCTTGCGGATCTCGCCGCGCGGCTTGCCGATGACCTCCTGTGCGAACGCCACGTTCTCCGCGACGGTCTTGTTGGGCAGCAGCCGGAAGTCCTGGAAGACCGTCCCGAGCTGGCGGCGCATGTGCGGCACCTTCCAGTTGGACAGCCGGGCGAGGTCCTTGCCGAGGACATGCACCAGGCCCTGGCTGGCGCGCTCCTCGCGCAGCACCAGCCGCAGGAAGGTCGACTTTCCAGAACCGGACGAGCCGACGAGGAAGACGAACTCCCCCTTCGCGATGTCGAGTGAGACATCGCGCAGCGCGGGGCGGCTCTGCTTGGGGTAGGTCTTGGAGACGTTGTCGAATCGGATCACGGGTGCACCACGGTCGGCCGGGAGTAGGTGTGCGAGACATTACGCGAAGCGGGCTGGCACGTGCAGTCAGCGTCGTGGATTGCGCGTTTTGTCGGGTCGTGGAACGGGTGCAACCCGACGGGGCGCGCCGAAAAGCGCGGGAGCTGGCACAGTGGTACGGGAACAGTTGCGTTTTCCTGAGCGTTGTCGGTAGAGAACTGTGCTTACGGTCCGCATGTGCGGCTCCGACGCGCGGGAGGAGAAGAGCGCATGACCTACGACCGACTGGTGTGCGCCAACTGCGCGGCCCCCGTCATCGAGGGCCGATGCCCGGTCTGCCGGGCCAACCGCGAGCGGCTGCAGCAGGAGGGCCCCTTCGGCGGCCTGAGCCCGGCGGCTCTGCTGACCCTGCTGGTGGTGCTGATAGCGGCGGTGGTGCTGCTGGCCACGCACCAGACCGCTTGGGCGGCATAGACCACGCAGGACGTACGGCGTACGGCGTACGCAAAGGAGGGCCCGGGGTGCTGAAGCGCACCCCGGGCCCTCCTTTGCGAGCTATCTCACTCAGGCGATGGTGCGACCGCCACCGACGAGGCGCGGCAGCATACGGAAGCCGATGCCACCGGCGATCATCGTCGCGGCACCGATGAGCAGGAAGGTGGTCTCGGCGGCGCCGGTCTCCGCCAGCTCCTCCTTGGCCTTGCCCTGCTCGACCGGCTTGGAGCCGGCGCTGTCGGTGTCGGTGTTGTCGGCGCACTTGGCACCGTCGAGGTCGACGGTGCAGGTGCCGGCGTCGCCGTCGTCACCGTTGTTGCCGCCGTTGACGTTGCCCGGGTCCGTCGGGTCCTCGGACGGGTCGGCCGTGGGCTTGCCGGGCTTGTCGGGCTTGCCGGTGGGCTTGCCCGTCGGCTTGTCCGTGGGCTTGCCGGTCGGCTTGTCCGTGGGGAGATCCGTCGGGACATCGGTGGGAACGTCAGTGGGGAGATCCGTCGGGACGTCGGTGGGGACGTCGGTCGGAATGTCCGTCGGGATCGTCGTCGGGTCCTCGGTGGGGTCCTCGTCGATGCCGATACCGGCGTCGATGCTGTTCCCGTCGGCGTTCGCCGACACTCCGAGGGGACCGACGTTGATGTCGACACCGACGGCCGAGGCGGCGCCCGCGGCGGTCAGCGACGCACCGGCGGCGATCACCGCGCCGGCGGCTATTCGCGCCACACGGATCCGCGTCTTCTTGGTCATCTGGCTGCTACCCCCAGTAGCTAATTGTCAATGGAGCAGCGTCCGGGGCAGCCGTTGCTGGGGAGTTGAGTTCTCCCCCGTTCACACGCGCCCCAGAGATACGCATGCCGCGGGCCACCTTTCCCACTTTTCGCGGACGCGTCAAGCTGGTTGCGCGTGCGATGTCCGGTATGAGGGCGGTTGCCTGACCTGCGAGGATGCAACTGTGACATACAAGGGAACTGCCGCCCCCGGGGCGGCAGTTCCCTTGTCGACAAAGCGTCCTGCTACTTCTCCGTCTGCTTGCGCCAGCGAATTCCGGCTTCCAGGAAGCCGTCGATCTCACCGTCAAGTACCGACTGCGGGTTGCCCACTTCGAACTCCGTACGCAGGTCCTTGACCATTTGGTACGGGTGCAGGACGTACGAACGCATCTGGTTTCCCCAGGAGTTGCCGCCGTCACCCTTGAGGGCGTCCATCTTGGCCTGCTCCTCCTGGCGGCGGCGCTCGAGGAGCTTGGCCTGCAGGACGTTCATCGCGCTCGCCTTGTTCTGGATCTGCGAGCGCTCGTTCTGACAGGAGACGACGATGCCGGTCGGGATGTGCGTGATGCGGACCGCGGAGTCGGTGGTGTTGACACCCTGACCGCCGGGGCCGGAGGCGCGGTAGACGTCGATGCGCAGCTCGGTCTCGTCGATCTCGACGTGGTCGCTCTGCTCGACGACCGGCAGCACCTCGACACCCGCGAAGGAGGTCTGGCGGCGGCCCTGGTTGTCGAACGGCGAGATGCGCACCAGGCGGTGGGTGCCCTGCTCGACGGAGAGCGTGCCGTAGGCGTACGGCGCCTTCACCACGAAGGTGGTCGACTTGATGCCGGCCTCTTCCGCGTACGACGTCTCGTACACCTCGGTCGAGTAGCCATGGCGCTCGGCCCAGCGCAGATACATGCGCTGCAGCCGCTCCGCGAAGTCGGAGGCGTCGACGCCGCCGGCCTCGGCGCGGATGTTGACCAGCGCCTCGCGCTCGTCGTACTCGCCGGACAGCAGCGTGCGCACTTCCATCTCGTCCAGCGCCTTGCGGACGTCGGTGAGCTCGGACTCGGCCTCGGCGAGGGTGTCCGCGTCGTCCTCCGCCTCGGCGAGCTCGAAGAGCACGGCGAGGTCGTCGATCCGGCTGCGCAGTGCCTCCGTCTTGCGGAGCTCGGCCTGGAGGTGCGACAGCTTGCTGGTGATCTTCTGCGCCGCGTCCGGGTCGTCCCAGAGAGACGGGGCCGCGGCCTGCTCCTCGAGCAGGGCGATATCTGCCCTCATCTTCTCGAGGTCCAGGACGGCCTCGATCGACCCCATGGTCGAGGAGAGGGACTTCAGCTCTTCGGATACATCGACGACTGCCACGCCCCCCAGCGTAACGGCATGCAGCGACACCCCGACCCGTCAGGCCCTGCCCGGCCGGCCTACGGTTCCGCCGGACTGGACTGCTTCGAGTCCTGCGGGGGCGCGTCCCCGCCGTCGTCGCTCGTGGCCAGCCAGCCGCCGACGCCCACCGCCGCCGCCACGGCGAGGGCCGCGACGCCCAGGGTGATACGGCGCTTGCGCACCGCTTCGGACTTGTGGCGGGCCGAACCCGGGCGGCGCTGGCCGGGGGCGCGGGGGGCGCGGGCCGTGCCGCGGGCGCCGCCTGCGAGCTCGTCCGGGGCCGGGACCCGCATCGAGGTGTGGGTGTCACGGTTGGAGTCGGCGGGGGCGCCGCCGGGGACCAGCGGCACGGCGCCGCGGCGGCGGGGTTCGCCGGGGACCGCGGGGGCCACGTCCTCGTACGGCTGCTCCGCGGGCGGCTCGGCGTCCGGCTCGTCGACGTCCAGGGGCGGCATGCCCGCGAGCAGCGGGAGCAGGTCGTGCAGCCGGGCGCCGAGCTCCGAGGCGCGGAGCCGGGAGGCCGGGGCCTTGGCCAGGCACTGGACGATGAGCTGCCACAGCTCGTCGGGGATGCCCGGGAGCGGGACCACGGTCTCGGTGACATGGCGGCGAAGTACCGCGCCGGGGTGGCCGCCGCCGAAGGGCGTGAAGCCCGCGAGGAGCTCGTACAGAACGGTCGTGAGGGCGTAGATGTCGACCGCGGCCCGGGGCGGCAGCCCTTCGACGATCTCGGGGGCGACGTAGTCCGGCGTACCGATGATCCCCGAGGTGTTCGGGGACTGTCCCCCCGTGGGGCGCAGTGCCTTCGTGCGGCGCGGGGTGTCGATCAGTTTGGCGACGCCGAAGTCGGTGAGCACCGCCGGGTGGGATCCGGCGGGGCCGAGCGGGCCCTCCATGTCGAGGAGGATGTTCTCCGGCTTGACGTCGCGGTGGACGACTCCGGCGGCGTGGGCGGCCGCCAGGCCCTCGGCGACGTCGGCGATGATCGCGACCGCCGCCTCGGGGGCGAGGCGTCGCTCCCGGTCGAGGCGGGTGCGCAGATCGGTGCCGCGTACGAGGTCCATGACGAGCGCGAGGTCGTTGCCGTCGACGACGAGGTCGCGGACCGCCACGACTTTGGGGTGCTCGAGGCCGAGCAGGGCGGTGCGCTCCTGTACGAAGCGTCCGACCAGTTCCTGGTCGGACGCCAGGTCCTCGCGCAACAGCTTGATGGCGACGGGCCCTTCGGGTCCCTCGCCGAGCCACACCGTGCCGGCGCTGCCCCGTCCAAGGATCTGGTGGGCCGTGTACCGGCTGCCGATATTCCGTGCCAAGACTGCTCCCTCAGCGGCTGGCGTTGCCCGCTGTGTCTACCCGGGGGACAACCCCCGGACCCCCGGCCCGAAAAGCAGGCCGGGCACCGTGACCGACGGGGACACGCGAGGCGCACCTGAGTAACGTACGCGGGCATCCGGTGGCTGTGTGCCCCGGATGACGCCAACCTTCACTTCTGCGGGGGAAATCACGCCGAAGAAGTCGACAAATCCGCAGAGTCGCTACTGCCCGGTCTTCGGCGGGTCCGAACTGCCTCCGAGGTCCGAGATCCAGCCCGACACCTTCGAAATGCCGTCGCCGATGGCCTCCCAGTAGCTCTTGCCCTGGGCGATCCAGCCCTGGAGCGGGGTCAGCTCCCAGACCAGCCAGCCCGCGACGAAGATCAGGACCAGCGTGAACAGACAGCCCTTGAGGCAGCCGAGGCCCGGGATCCGCATCCTGTTGGGGTTGCGCTGCCTGGGCTGACGCGGCACGGGCTGCTGGGGCGGCGGCTGCGGGGGCGCGTACTGCTGTTGCTGCGGCGGTGGCGGGGCGTACCGCTGCGGCTGGGGGCGCTGCGGCTGCGGCGGGTACTGCTGCTGGTGCGGACGCTGCGGCGGCTGCTGCTGGGGCCGCTGCTGCTGGCGCTGCGGACGGCGGCGCAACGGGTCCTGGCTCGGGTCGAGGTACTGGACCTGAGTCTGTTCGTTGCGGTCGCGGGCCGCCTGCAGCTGCGACTGCCAGGGGTGCGGGTCCTCGGGGCGCGGGGCGTTGTCGGGACGCGGCTGGCCCGGGGGTACGGGGGGCATCACCGAGGTCGGGTCGGCGGCGCCGCGTGGCGCACCGGACTGCGGGAGGCCGGTCTGCGGCATGACGCTGGTCGCGGCGTTGGCGTCGTACGAACCGGCGTTGCTTTGCAGCACCTGCGTCGCGTCGGCCGAGCCGGGGGCCCCCGGGACCGGCGACGGGTCGGGCGCGAGCAGCGCGGCGACTCCGAGCGCGGCCTCCACCTGCGCGCTGGAGGAGTGCACGCCGATGCCGGCCGCCACGGTGCGCAGCCCGCGGGCGAGGTTCTCGGCGCTGGGCCGCTGGGCCGGCTCCTTGCGCAGGCACCGCTCTATGACCGTCCACAGCGGCTCGGGGACCGTGGTGGGGCGGCGCGGCTCCTCGCTCAGGTGGCGGTGGAGCACTTCGAGCGCGGTGCCGCCGGCGAACGGGGGCCTGCCGGTGACCAGTTCGTACAGCAGGATGCCCGCGCCGTAGATGTCGACGGCGGAGGTCTGCGGGCGGCCCTCGGCGGATTCGGGCGCGACATACGCGGGCGTGCCGACGAATTCATGCGTACGCGTCAGGCCCGGGGAGTCCGCGAGGCGCGCGATGCCGAAGTCGGTCAGCATCGGGTGCATCTGGCCGTCGGCGTCCGTCTTGAGCAGTACGTTCGCGGGCTTGAGGTCGCGGTGGACGACACCGTCGGCGTGGCTGGCGGCGAGCGCGTCCGCGATCTGGGCGGTCAGCAGAGAGGCGGCGACCGGTGTGAGGGGGCCGTTCTCGCGGAGGTAGCGGTGCAGGTCGGGGCCGTCGACCAGGTCCATGACGAGGGCGAGGAGATCGCCTTCGACGACGAGGTCGCGGGTGCGCACGATGTTCGGGTGGGTCAGGCGCAGCAGGACGGAGCGTTCGCGCAGGAAGCGCATCACCACGTCCGCGTCGTTCGCCAGCTCCTCCTTGAGGACCTTGATCGCGACGGTCTCGCCGGGCTGGCCCGCGACGGCCGCCTCGGCGCCCGCGGTCTCCCTCTGGCTCGCTCGCCAGACGGTGCCCGTGGCGCCGCGCCCGAGGGGCTCCTCGAGCAGGTACTTGCTGCCTACCGGCCGCACGTCATGTGCTCCCTGCTGATCGTGGTCCTTGCCCGGTCCGGAACCACTGTGCCCGGCCCGGGTGTCCGACCCACTTTAGTGCCGCCCTGCGGGCACCGGCGGGTCGTCGCCATGTCCCCTCTTCCGGCGGTGTTCGAAAAGAAGACGCGGGCATCGTACGGATGGTTGCCGCACTGTCGTGCAGCGAACGTCACTGTCGTTCCGGATCGGACCCCAACCAGGCATTTTTACGCCCAGAGCCGACCAATCAAGATCACTTAATCGCTGCTCCCGGGCGTGTTGTCAGTGTCAGGTGCGAGGATGCCCTCAAGCACGGAGTCGTGTGGGGGTGCCCTCTGGCGCGTCGGCGTTCAGGGGGGTGAACCGCGCGCGCCGTGCCGACCTACCGGGTGGGGGCGATCACAGGGCGGCTCCCGCCGGGTACCCGCGCAGAAGGGATTGCTGACGGCGATGCAGATCCGGCTGACCGTCCTCGCGCCGCGCGGCGGGCAATCCGCGGCGGGCTCCGCGGGGCGCGCCTCTGCGGTCGGGCGCGCGTGCGACGTACTGATCACCGCGCCTGCCGGGACGGCGCTGGCCGCGGTGGCATCCGGTCTGGCGGCGGCCGTCTCCGGGCCGGACGCCTCGGGAGCCGTCGTGCTCTACGCGGGCCAGGAGCGCCTCGACGCACAGCGCCGCACACTGGGCGAGCCGCCACTGGTGGACGGCGCGGTGCTCTCGCTGCAGTTCCCGGGCGAGGACGAGTCCCCGTGGACCGATGCGTGTGCGCAGCTCCATGTCGTGGCGGGCCCGGACGCGGGCGGGGTCCACCTGCTCCACGGCGGCCGGATCGACATCGGCCGCTCCGCCGAGGCGGACGTCCCCCTGGACGACCCGGACGTCTCCCGCCTGCACTGCGCGGTGACGGTGGCCGAGGACGGCCGGGTGACGGTGGCGGACCTCGACTCGACGAACGGCACGACCCTGGACGGCACAGCGGTGGGCCCGCGCCCGGTCCGGCTGCCCGCGGGAGCCTTGCTGCGCCTCGGGGAATCGACGCTGCGGCTGACGCAGGGCGCGAGGACGGCGGCGCTTGCGACGACGCCGGACGGCGAGGGGCATCTGCGGATAGACAGGGGAGACGGGGCGGACCCCGAGGGGGGCGCTCCGGGCGGGCACGCCTCCGCGCGCTCCGCCGCCGGTGGAACGCTCCCGGGCGGACTGACCCCTGGCGGGTCGGCCCCCGCCGGGTCATGGCACGGCGGCCCGAGCACCACCCCCAGCGGGTACGTCCCCGAGGGACCCGCCCAGCACGGCCCGGGGCCCGACGGCAGCGTCCCCGACGGGTACGTCCGCGGCGGCTCCGCCTCGGGCGCCCCGCAGGGCTCCACCCCCGGCGGGAGGCACCCGGCAGACAAATCCGGCGCTCAGCCCCGCGTGCCCGCCCAGTACGACCCCACCGCGCCCAGCGCGCCGACCAGTGCCGGGCACGGTGACTCCGGGACGCTCTATGCGTACGACTCCGACGCGACGCACTCCAGGGCCGCCGACAACCAGGAGCAGCCGGCCGAGGGCCACACCGGGGGCACGCCCGCCCGCGGGACCCGGCTGCCCGGCAGCGGGAGCCGCCGGCGGGGCATAGGTGCCTGGGCGCGACGGCTCGCCGGAGGGCGGGACGAAGGTGTGCCCGTGCTTCCGGCTCAGCCCGAGCAGGCGGCCCTCGCCGCGCCCGTCGCCGAGCGCTGGCCCGATCCCGCCGCGGTGCTGCTCACGGCGCTCGGGCCGGGGCCCCGGCTCTGGGAGCGGGGCCCGGCGCACCCCGAGTCGCTCGTCATACGGCTGGGCACCGCGGACCGGGCCGAGCTGCCCTCCGTGCCGGTGACCGTCGGATTGCGCGAGGCCGGTGCGCTCGGGCTCGCCGGGCCGCGGGCACGGCTGGCCGGGCTCGCCAGGTCCGCCGTCGCCCAGCTGGCCGCGCTGCACTCACCCGTGGACCTGGAGATCGTGCTGATCTCCACCGACCGGACCCGGAGCCTGGAGGAGCGCAGGGCGGAGTGGGCCTGGCTCGGCTGGCTGCCTCATCTGCGTCCCGCCCACGGCCAGGACTGCCGGCTGCTGCTGGCGTACGACCGGGACCAGGCCACCGCCCGCACCGCGGAGCTCACCCGCCGCCTCGACGACGGCCCGCTCGGCCCCGGCTGGCCGTCCGCCGACCGCAGATCGGTCGCCGACGCCGCCGCGGCGTACGAAGGGGCACGGACCGTCGTCATCGTCGACGGCGACCCCGGCTCGGCCGTGCTGCGCGAGACGACGGCCCGGCTGGCCGGAGCGGGCTGGGCCGCCGGGATCCATCTGATCTGCCTGGCCGAGACTCCGGCCGCCTCCCCGCTCTCCCCCGTCGACGCGACGTACGAGACCGCGTGCGCGGCCTCGCTCGCCTTCCGCGAGTGCGGAGCGGTCGCCCTGCTGAGCGGCGATGTGGCGACCGCGCTGCGCCTGATGCGTACGGCCGGCGGCCGGCCCGCTGGCCATGGCACGGTCGGCGCGGTGGATGCCGTCTCCGCGGCCTGGGCGGAGCGCTTCGGGCGCGCGCTCGCGCCGCTGCGCGCCGAGGGCACGGGCACGCACTTGAGCCGGGCCGCGGCACTGCCCCGGTCCGCGCGGCTGCTCGACGAGCTGGGTCTTGCCCGCGCCACCCCCGCCTCCCTGATGGCGCGCTGGGCCTCGGCCGGCGACGGCACGGTCGTGTTCGGCGCGGGCCCGCGCGGCCCCCTCGCCGTCGATCTGACCGACGAGGGCCCGCATCTGCTGATCGAGGGTCCGGCGGGCAGCGGCCGCACCGAGCTGCTGCGTTCCGTCGCGGCCTCACTCGCCGCCGCGGGCCGCCCCGACCGGCTCGGCCTGCTGCTGGTCGACGGCGCGGGCGGCGAGCGCGGCGAAGGACTCGCGGTCTGTACGGAACTCCCGCATGTCACCGATCACTTGGTGGCCAGCGACCCGGTCCGGATGCGGGCCTTCGCCCAGGCCCTGGGAGCCGAGCTGAAGCGACGGGCCGAAATGCTGGCCGGTCTGGGCTTCGCCGAGTGGCACAACCAGCGCGAGGTCGCGGACCGGATGGTCGGCCAGCGCCCGCCGAGCGCCGCCGAGCAGCGCGGCGACCTGGACTCCTCCTCCAGCGGCACGCTTCGGCTGCGCCCCGGATCCCGTACGACGGCCCAGGAGCCCGCCCCCCTGCCCCGCCTCGTGGTCCTGGTGGACGACTTCGACGCGCTGGTCGCTCCTGCGCTCGGCAGCCCCGGGCGCCCCGCGGCCGGTTCGGTCGTACGGGCGCTGGACGCCGTGGCCCGGGACGGCGAGCGGCTGGGCGTCCATCTGGTGGCGACGTCCGCCCGCCCCGACCGCACCGCTGATACGGAGATCGCACAGGGCGCGCGGCTGCGTGCCGTGCTGGACGCGCCGCCCGCGTCGCCGGGACCGGAGGCCCCCGCTCCGGGGCGCGGCAGGCTGGGGCATCCGGACGGCCGGGTGACACCGTTCCAGAGCGGCCGGGTGACCGGACGCATTCCGCGTACGGCGACCTTGCGTCCCACTGTGGTGCCGCTCGAGTGGGACCGGATGGGTGATCCGCCCACCCGTCGGCCCGTGCGTGAACTGGGCAACGGGCCGACGGACTTGGCGCTTTTGGCCAGTGCCCTGGAGCGAGCTGCACGATCCGTGGACGCCGCGCCGCTGCCTCCGCTCTCGCCGGCCCACCCCTGACCGACGGCCCACTGCCGCCAATTGACCTGACATCACGTCACAAGGCCATCACGAAAGGCTTGTTGACGGCTGGTGCGGTATTGCGACACCCGGAGACCGGGCGTACACCTGTCGGTCAGTGGGAACGCGCACGGGACAGCGCACGGAAGAGACGGGGCAGTGATGCGCACAACTCTTCGTACGGGCAGGGCCGCAGTGGTGTTCGCGGCCGTCGGCGCACTCGCCATGACCGGCTGTGGCGACAACAAGGACGACAAGGCGAAACCGGGCGGGGTCAAGGGCAAGGAGTCCGCCTCGACCGTCCAACTCCCCAAGCTGAACGGCGAGAAGATAGAAGTATCCGCCGTCTGGAGCGGCCCTGAGCAGGAGAACTTCACCAAGGTCCTCAAGGAGTTCGAGAAGCGGACCGGCGCCACGGTCACCTTCGTCCCGGCGCAGGACCCGATCGTCAACTTCCTCGGTACGAAGATCGCGGGCGGCGCTCCCCCCGATGTGGCGATGCTCCCCCAGGTCGGCGCGATCCAGCAGGCCGTACAGCGCAAATGGGCCAAGCCCGTCGGCGCGGAGGCGAAGGCGCAGCTGGCGAAGAACTACTCCAAGGGCTGGCAGGACCTCGGAGCGGTGAACGGGACGCAGTACGGCGTCTACTACAAGGCCGCCAACAAGTCCCTGATCTGGTACAACAACGCCGCCTTCGAGAACGCGGGCGCGAAGGAGCCGAAGACCTGGAAGGACTTCCTGTCGACCGCCGAGGCAATCTCCGCCTCGGGCGTCACACCCGTCTCGGTCGCAGGCGCGGACGGCTGGACGCTCACCGACTGGTTCGAGAACATCTATCTCTCCCAGGCCGGCCCCGAGAAGTACGACCAGCTCGCCCAGCACAAGATCAAGTGGACCGATCCGTCCGTGAAGAGCGCGCTGACCACGCTCGGCGAGCTCTTCGGCAAGCCGGCGCTGATCGCGGGCGGCGCGGACGGCGCGCTGCAGACGGAGTTCCCGGCCTCGGTCACCCAGACCTTCACCGGGGGCGACCAGCCCAAGGGCGCGATGGTCTTCGAGGGCGACTTCGTGACCGTCAACATCGCCCAGACCGACGCCGAGATCGGTACGGACGCGAAGTTCTTCCCCTTCCCCGCGGTCGGCGCGCAGCCGCCGGTGGTGACGGGCGGGGACGCGGCCGTGGCGCTGAAGGACAGCAAGGGCGCGCAGGCGCTGCTGACCTTCCTCGCATCCCCGGACGCGGCCAGGATCTCCGCGCAGTCGGGTGGCTTCCTGTCCCCGAACAAGGCCCTGGACCTCGCCGCATATCCCAATGATGTGCAGCGCGGTATCGCCAAGGCACTGATCGCGGCGGGCGACGACTTCCGCTTCGACATGTCGGACCAGATGCCGCAGTCGTTCGGCGGCACGCCCGGCAAGGGTGAGTGGAAGGCTCTGCAGGACTTCCTGAAGAGCCCGAAGGACGTCGCGGGGGCCCAGCAGAAGCTGGAGTCGGACGCGGCCAAGGCGTACAAGAGCTGACGGGTGACGACCGCGGCGGCAGCGGGGGGCCCGGCGAGTCCGGGACCCCCCGCCGACAAGCGCAAGAGCGTGACAGGCACACGTAAAATCGTCGCGGCCGGCTTTCTGCTGCCCGCGCTGGTGCTGCTGGGCGCGCTCGTGGTCTACCCGATCGGGTACTCGCTCTACCGGTCCTTCTTCGACCAGTCCGGCAGCTCTTTCGCCGGGCTCGACAACTACAAGGAGATCTTCACGGAGGACACCATCCTGACCGCGGTCAAGAACAACGCGATCTGGGTGGTCGTGGCGCCGACCGTTTCGACGGCGCTCGGTCTGATCTTCGCCGTGCTCACCGAACGGGTGCGCTGGGGCACGGCCTTCAAGCTGATCGTCTTCATGCCGATGGCGATCTCGATGCTCGCCGCGGGCATCATCTTCCGGCTGGTGTACGAGAAGGATCCGGAGCGGGGGGTCGCCAACGCGGTCTGGGTGGGCGTCCATGACACCTTCGCCGAGTCGGCGGGCTTCCCCAAGGCGCATCCGATGCCGGTGCACCCGCTGCGGGCGGGCGGCGGCGGATCGTTCGTCACCAAGGAGCCGGTCAGCGCGGGCAAGGAAGCACTGCTGCCGCTGGTCGGGGTCGCGCCGGCGAAGATGCCGTCCGACGCGAAGCCCGCGAAACCTGCGAAGCCGGCGGACGGGAAGATCACTGGAACCGCCTGGCTGGACTTCACCAAGGGGGGCGGCGGCAAGCCCAACTCCATCGACGCGAAGGAGCTCGGCCTCAAGGGCATCAAGGTGGAGGCGGTCAAGGACGGCAAGGTGGTCGCATCGGCCAGGGCAGCCGCTGACGGCACGTTCACACTGCCCGCGTCCGCCGACGGGGCCCGCCTGCGGCTGCCCGCCGAGAACTTCAGGGAGCCGTACAACGGCGTCAACTGGCTCGGCCCGTCGCTCGTCACACCGGCGATCATCGGCAGTTACGTATGGATGTGGGCGGGCTTCGCGATGGTGCTGATCGCGGCGGGGCTCGCGAGCGTGCCGCGCGAACTGCTCGAGGCGGCGCGGGTGGACGGCGCGAACGAATGGCAGGTCTTCCGCCGGGTGACCGTCCCGCTGCTCGCACCGGTCCTCGCGGTCGTCCTCGTCACCCTGATGATCAATGTGCTGAAGATCTTCGACCTGGTCTTCATCATCGCGCCCGGGTCCGCGCAGGACGACGCCAACGTCCTGGCTCTCCAGCTCTACCGGTCCTCGTTCGGCACGGACTCGAATCTGGGGCTGGGCAGCGCGATCGCCGTACTCCTGCTGCTGCTGGTGATCCCGGTGATGCTGTTCAACATCCGGCGCATGCGAAGGGAGGCCCGCCGATGACCACGAACGACGGTGTGGTGAAGGCGAAGCAGTCCCTCGCCGCACGGATCGCCGCGGGCGCGGGCGGTGGCGTGATGCGCGTCTTCCTCGTGCTGGTGGGCCTGTTCTGGCTGCTGCCGACCTTCGGGCTGCTGCTCTCCTCACTGCGGGGGCCGGCGGACATCGGTGAGAGCGGCTGGTGGAAGGTGTTCAGCGCGCCCGCGCAACTCACCTTCGACAACTACTCACGTCTGCTGGACAACAAGGCGATCACCGACTCGCTGCTGTCCAGCGTGCTGATCACGGTCCCGGCGACACTGCTGGTGGTGGTGATCGGCGCCCTGGCCGGTTACGCCTTCGCCTGGATGGATTTCCCCGGCCGCGACTGGTGGTTCATCGCGGTGGTGGCCCTCCTGGTGGTCCCGGTCCAGGTCGCGCTGGTGCCGGTCTCGAAGTTGTTCGGCGCGATCGGCATCTTCGAGACGACGATCGGCGTGATCGTCTTCCATGTGGCGTTCGGCCTGCCGTTCGCGATCTTCCTGCTGCGGAACTTCTTCGCCGAGATCCCGAGAGAGCTGCTGGAGGCGGCGAGGCTGGACGGGGCGGGTGAGATCCGGCTGTTCACCCGCGTCGTGATGCCCCTGGGCGGCCCGGCGATCGCATCGCTGGGCATCTTCCAGTTCCTGTGGGTGTGGAACGACATGCTGGTGGCGCTGATCTTCGCGGACTCGGAGAGCGCGCCGATCACGGTGGCGCTCCAGCGCCAGGTGAGGCAGTTCGGCAACAACATCGACGTGCTGGCGCCCGGCGCGTTCGTCTCGATGATCATCCCACTGGTGGTGTTCTTCGCGTTCCAGCGCCAGTTCGTGACGGGAGTCATGGCCGGCGCGGTGAAGTGACCTACGGCTGAGGAGTGTTGGCGGGTGCGCGCACGCGTGGCCCGCCAACACCTCATGCCTTGAGCGCGGCCACCGCCGCCGCGGCCAGTTCGTCCAGGTATCCCTCGGGCACGTCCGATCTGACCACCACCAGCCGCCAGTACAGCGGCCCCACCATCAGATCCAGCGCCCTGTCCGGATCTGTCGACTCAGGCAGCTCGCCCCGCGCCACCGCCTCGCGTACCACCACTGCCGCCACCCCCTGCTGGCTGTCCAGCAGCGCCGTCTTGATCGCGTCCGAGATTTCCGGGTGGCGGGCCGCCTCCACCAGCAGGTCCGGGATGACCTGGGACGCCACCGGGTGGCGCAGAGCGTGCGAGGCCACCTCGAGCAGCGCCCGTACATCTCCGTACAGAGAACCCGTCGCCGGCGCCGGCAGTCCCCGCGCGGCAAACGCCGAGACCAGGTCGAGCACCAGGGACAGCTTCGACTTCCAGCGCCGGTAGACCGCCGTCTTGCCGACGCCCGCCCGCCGCGCGATCCCCTCGATCGACATGCGCGCGAAGCCGACCGCCGCCAGTTCCTCGAAGACGGCGGCGCGAATGGCGTCGGTCACGTCCTCCCGGAGCACTGCGGCTCCGGCCGGCGCGCGACGCGGGGTTCCCGGATCCGTGGTCATGCCCAGGAGCATAGCGGGACGACGAGACGGTTGCGTTGCGACGTAACTCCGCCCTACCCTTCCCGTAGCGACGATACGGGACCGTCCCGTCGCCAGCCATGGGTCGATCCGTCGGCCAGAGCCAATCCGTCAGTCAGAGCCGATCCGCCCTCCCCGAAAGCGGCCGCCCCTGTGAGTACCCAGACGATTGACCCTCCCATGTCCCTGGAGAAACCGGCGGAACCGGTGGAGGACCTCACCGCACTCGCCCTGCGCCACGGTCTGACCGTCAGCGGCGCGCGCCCCAGCCTGCGCAGCTACACCCGCCAGATCTTCTCCCGCCGCCATTTCATCGTCGCCTTCGCCACCGCGCGGCTGACCGCCCAGTACAGCCAGGCCAAGCTGGGCCAGATCTGGCAGGTCATGACCCCGCTGCTGAACGCGGCGGTCTACTACTTCATCTTCGGCGAACTGCTCGACACCAAGAGCGGTGTCCCCGACTTCATCCCGTTCCTCGTCACCGGGGTCTTCATCTGGACCTTCACCTCCAGCTCGATCATGGCCGGCACCCGCGCGATCTCCGGCAATATCGGTCTCGTACGGGCCCTGCACTTCCCCCGCGCCAGCCTGCCCATCGCCATCGCGCTCCAGCAGCTCCAGCAGCTGCTCTTCTCGCTCGCCGCGCTGGTCATGATCCTGCTCGCAGTCGGCGAGTTCCCGAGCGTCAACTGGCTGCTCGCACTCCCCGCGCTGCTCCTTCAGGCCGGCTTCAACACCGGGCTGTCCATGATCATGGCGCGGCTGGCCAGCCGTACCCCGGACATCGCCCAGCTGATGCCGTTCATCCTGCGCACCTGGATGTATGCCTCGGGCGTGATGTGGTCCATCGACAAGGTGCTCAGCCACCACGACAAGCTGCCCCACTTCGTGATGCTCGCGCTGGAGAGCAACCCAGCCGCCGTCTATATCGACCTGGTGCGCTTCGCCCTCATCGACAGCTTCACCGCCGCCCAGCTCCCCCCGCACGTCTGGGCCCTGGCCCTGTTCTGGGCGGTGCTCTTCGGGGCCGGCGGCTTCGTCTACTTCTGGCAGGCAGAGGAGAAGTACGGCCGTGGCTGAGCAGACCGACCGGACCCCGACCGTCGTTGTCGACGGTGTCCACATCAAGTACCAGGTGAACGGCGCCCGCACCGGCCGGGGCAGCGCCACCACCGCCCTCAGCCGGATCGTCTCCCGCCGGGCGGCTCCCGGCGTGCGCGAGGTGCACGCCGTCAAGGGCGTCAGCTTCGCCGCGTACAAGGGCGAGGCGATCGGCCTGATCGGCTCCAACGGCTCCGGGAAGTCAACCCTGCTCAAGGCGATCGCGGGCCTGCTGCCGCCCTCCGAGGGCAAGGTCTTCACCCAGGGCCAGCCCTCGCTGCTCGGCGTCAACGCCGCCCTGATGGCCGATCTGACCGGCGAGCGCAATGTCATCCTCGGCGGGCTCGCGATGGGCATGACCCGCGAACAGATCCAGGAGCGCTACGACGGCATCGTCGACTTCTCCGGGATCAACGACAAGGGCGACTTCATCTCGCTGCCGATGCGTACGTACTCCTCCGGCATGGGTGCCCGCCTGCGGTTCTCGATCGCCGCCGCCAAGAGCCATGACGTCCTGCTGATCGACGAGGCACTGTCCACCGGCGACGCCCGCTTCCGGCGGCGCAGCCAGGAGCGGATCGACGAGCTGCGCGCGGAGGCGGGCACGGTCTTCCTGGTCAGCCACAGCAACGGGACCATCACTGAGACCTGCGACCGCGCCATCTGGCTGGAGGCAGGTGTGCTGCGCATGGACGGCCCGGCGAAGGAAGTCGTCGCCGCATACGAGGCGTTCACCGGTGGCAAGAAGTAGTACGAAATAGCTGGAAAATTATCAAAAGCGGGCTAAAGTACCCGCCGATGACGACCCATCGGATCGGTCCGCCCCCGCCCTCCTTCGATCTCCCCCCGGTGCCGGGGATCACCCTCCCCGGCACCGCGCACCGCCGCGCCCGCCCCCGGCACCCCGCCGCGCTCGCCGCCGTCTGGGCGGCCACCCGCCTCGGCATGCTCGGTCTGCTCCTCGTCGACCACGTCGGCGACACCGGCGTTGCCGGCGAGGTGTACAACCTCTACCGGCACTGGTACGAACAGCTCCTCCAGGGCGCGTTCCCCATGGGCGACATCACCTGGCAGTACCCGCCCGGTGCCGCGCTCGTCTTCCTCGCCCCCGGTGCGCTGCCCTGGCTGACGTACTTCCAGGCCTTCGTCGCCCTCACTCTCGCCGCCGACGCGGTCATCACGCTGGCCCTCGCCCGCGCGGGTGTGCGCGGCGCGTGGCTGTGGGTGTGTGGACTGCCGCTGCTGCTGCATCTCCCCTACGCGCGCTACGACGTCCAGGTCACCGCCGTCGCCGTACTCGCGCTGCTGGCCGTGCAGCGCAGGCCCGGCACCGCAGGGGCGCTCGCCGGACTCGGCGCAATGATCAAGGTGTGGCCGGTGCTGACCGTGCTGGGCACGCCCCCGGGACGTACGACACGCAGGGCCTGGCTCTCGGCCGTCGTGTGCGCCGCGGCGCTGCTCGCCGTCCTCATGTCCAGCTTCTCGCACAGCCTGGACTTTGTGCGGCAACAGGGCGCCAGGGGCGTGCAGATCGAATCGCTCGGCGGGACCGTCCTCCAACTCGCACGCAAGATGGGCTGGTCGGGCACGGTCCGGTACCAGTACGGGGCATTCGAGTTCGTCGGCCCCCATGTGCCGAGCGTGGCGGGTCTCTCCCTGCTGCTGAGCGTCGCCGCGCTGTGCTGGTTGCTGCTGTGGCGGGTGCGGGCGCTGCGCTGGACGCCGGCCACGCCCTTCGACGCCGCGTTCGCCGCCGTACTGCTCTTCACCGTCACCAGCCGCGTCATCAGCCCGCAGTATCTGGTCTGGCTGCTCGGTCTGGCCGCCGTGTGCCTCACCTCCCGGCACACCACCCAGCGCACGGTCGCGCTGCTGATGCTGCCCGCCGCCGCACTGAGCGCGCTCGCCTACCCGGTCTGCTACGACGATGTGCTGGCCGGCACCCCACTCGGCCTGCTGCTCATGGTCGTACGGAACGGGCTGCTGCTCTTCGCCGCGCTGCTCTCCTGCCGACGGCTGTGGGCGGCGACGGCCGCGCGATAGGCTCCCGTCTCGCCGAACGGCAGGGGCACGCCAAGGGAGTCGGGCATGGGGAACGGGGGGCCTGAACCGCTGCGCGCGGACGACCCGCGAGAGATCGCGGGCTATGTGCTCGAGGCACGGATCGGCGAGGGCGGCATGGGCACCGTCTTTCTCACCCGCACCGCCGAGGGCCGGCCCGTCGCGCTGAAGCTGATCCGCCGCGAGCACGCGCAGAGCGAAAGCTTCCGCAGGCGCTTCGCCCGCGAGGTCGAGGCGGCCCGCCGGGTGCACGGCCACCATGTCGTGCCGGTCGTCGACCATGACGCGGAAGGCCCGCGGCCCTGGCTCGCCACCCGTTACGTACCGGGGCTGCCGCTCGACGACGCGCTGGCCGCACACGGGCCGCTGCCGCCGGTCTGCGTACTCCGGCTGACGGCCGCGGCGGCGCTCGCGCTCGACGCCGTACACACCGCCGGAGTCATACACCGCGACGTCAAGCCGGGAAATCTGCTGCTGACCGCCGAGGGGCCCTGGCTGCTCGACTTCGGCATCGCGCGGGCCGTCGGAACGTCCTCGCTGACCACCGTCGGCCGGATGGTCGGCACCCCCAAGTACATGTCGCCCGAGCACGCGCTGGGCAAGCAACTCACGCCCGCGTCCGATGTGTTCACCCTCGGGCTGCTCGCCGCCGAGGCCGCCTCCGGGAGCCATCCGTACGGAGAGGGCGGCGGGCTGGTGGTCGCCACCCGGATCGCGGGCACCGACCGCGAGCCCCCGGACCTCGGCGGGCACCCTCCGGCGCTGCGCGAGGTGCTGAACGCCTGCCTCGCCGCCCGCCCCGAGGACCGGCCGAGTGCGGCGGAGGTGGCCGAGCTGTGCCGTAGCGCGGCGGGACGCGACGTACGCGACTTCACCGGCTGGCTGCCGAAGCCGCTGACCGCGACGGTGTCACGCATCGAACGCGCCGCGAAGGACCCGAGGTCGTCGGGCTGGCTGGGCAGAACGCTCAGTCGCCGGGCGGGCTCGGCATCGAGCCCGCCCGGCGACTGAGGACACAGCAGTTCAAGCCGGCCCGGCTACGGACCGGTCACCGCCTCAGCTGTGCGTCCGCAGCAGCTGCCGCATCGTCCGCATCGCCACCGACAGGTTCGCCAGGTCGAACTGGTCCGAGCCCTGGATCTCCTCCAGCGTCGTGCGCGCCCGGCTCAGGATCGCCGCGTTCTTCTGCTCCCACGCCGTGAACCGCTCCTCGGGCGTCGCGCTGCCGTTGCCCACCGAGAGCACGTCCGCGGTCAGCGCCGCGTGCGCCGCGTACAGGTCCTCGCGGATCGACGCGCGGGCCATGGACTGCCAGCGGTCCGCCCGCGGCAGCTCGATGATCCGGTCCATCAGCTGGGTGATCCCCAGCCGGTCCGCGAGGTCGTAGTACACCTCGGCGACCGCCATCGGCTCCTTCTTGGTGCGGTCCGCGATCGCGACGATGTCGAGCGTCGGGAAGGCGGACGAGAAGCCTGCGACACGTACGGCGAGCTCCTCGGGAACGCCCGCCTCGGTCAGCTCGTCCAGCACCTTCTGGTACCACTCCAGGTCCCCGCCGCGCAGCATCTTCGGCAGCTCGGCCCAGACCTGCTCCACCCGGTCGGCGAAGAAGTCGATGGTGCCGGCGAGCTCCAGCGGCTGCGGGCGGTTGCCGAGCAGCCAGCGCGTACCCCGCTCGACGAGGCGGCGCGAGTGCAGCCGGACACGGGTCTGGACATCGGCCGCGACCTTGTTGTCGAGAGCCTCGACGGCGTCCCACACCGCGCCGAGACCGAAGATCTCGCGGGCCGCGGTCTGGGCCCGCACGACCTCCTCGATCGACGCGCCGGTCTCTTCCCGCAGCCGGTGCAGGAAGGTCGAACCACCGGTGTTCACCGTGTCGTTGACCAGCACCGTCGTGACGATCTCGCGACGCAGCGCGTGCGTGTCGATCGCCTCGGGGAACCTCTCGCGCAGCGGCTTGGGGAAGTACGCGTGCAGCAGCCGGCGCAGATACGGGTCGTCCGGCAGCTCGGTCCCGATCAGCTCGTCCGCCACCGTGATCTTGGTATAGGCGAGCAGAACGGCCAGCTCCGGCTGGCTGAGCCCCTTGCCGGCGTTCAGCAGCTCGCGGATCTGCCGGTCGGTCGGCAGGAACTCCAGCGCCCGGTCCAGATGCCCGTCCCGGCCGAGGCGCCGCATGAAGCGCTGGTGGGCGTGGAGCAGCGAGGGGGACTGGGCGACGGCGTTCGCCAGGGCGACGTTCTGCGCGTAGTTGTTGCGCAGCACCAGCTGGCCGACCTCGTCGGTCATCTCGGCGAGCAGCTTGTTGCGCTGCTTGACGGTCAGGTCGCCGTCCGACACCAGGCCGTTGAGCAGGATCTTGATGTTCACCTCGTGGTCGGAGGTGTCCACACCGGCGCTGTTGTCGATGGCGTCGGTGTTGATCTTGCCGCCGTTGCGGTCGAACTCGATACGGCCGAGCTGGGTCAGACCCAGGTTGCCGCCCTCGCCGACGACCTTGACCCGCAGGTCCACGCCGTCGACCCGGATCGCGTCGTTGGCCTTGTCGCCGACGTCCGCGTTGGACTCGGTGGAGGCCTTGACGTACGTACCGATGCCGCCGTTCCACAGCAGGTCCACCGGGGCCTTGAGGATCGCCTTCATCAGATCGGCGGGCGTCATCTTGGAGACACCGGCCTCGATGCCGAGCGCCGCGCGCATATGCACGTTGATCGGGATCGACTTGGCTGTACGCGGGTGGATGCCGCCGCCCGCGGACAGCAGCTCCTTGTTGTAGTCGGCCCAGGAGGAGCGGGGCAGCTCGAACAGGCGGCGCCGCTCGGCGTACGAGAGTGCCGCGTCCGGGTTCGGGTCGATGAAGATGTGCCGGTGGTCGAAGGCCGCGACCAGGCGGATGTGCTCGGAGAGCAGCATGCCGTTGCCGAACACGTCACCGGACATGTCGCCGACACCGACGACCGTGAAGTCCTGGGTCTGGGTGTCGTGGCCGAGCTCGCGGAAGTGCCGCTCGACGGACTCCCACGCGCCACGGGCGGTGATGCCCATCTTCTTGTGGTCGTAGCCGGCCGAGCCGCCCGAGGCGAAGGCGTCGCCGAGCCAGAAGTTGTACGAGAGCGCGACCTCGTTGGCGATGTCGGAGAACGTCGCGGTGCCCTTGTCCGCGGCGACGACCAGGTAGGTGTCGTCCCCGTCGTGGCGCACGACGTCGAACGGCGGCACGACCTCACCGCCGACCAGGTTGTCGGTGATGTCCAGCAGCGCCGAGATGAAGGTCTTGTAGCAGGCGATGCCCTCGGCCAGCCACGCGTCCCGGTCCACCGACGGGTCGGGCAGCTGCTTGGCGACGAAGCCGCCCTTCGCGCCGACCGGCACGATCACGGTGTTCTTGACCATCTGCGCCTTGACCAGGCCCAGGATCTCCGTACGGAAGTCCTCACGCCGGTCGGACCAGCGCAGACCACCGCGGGCGACCTTGCCGAAGCGCAGGTGCACACCCTCGACGCGCGGGGAGTAGACCCAGATCTCGTACGCCGGGCGGGGCGCCGGCAGATCCGGGATGGCCTGCGGGTCGAACTTCATCGACACATAGCTGTGGTGCGCGAAGCCCGCCGCCTCCTGGAAGAAATTGGTGCGCAGCGTCGCCTTGATGACGGTGAGGAAGGAACGCAGGATCCGGTCCTCGTCCAGGCTCGCGACCTGGTCCAGGGCAGCGTCGAGCTCCTCCAGCAGGGCGTCGGTCAGCTCGATGCCGGCCCGTTGGCGTTCCGGGGACATCCTGGCCTCGAAGAGGGAGACCAGCAGCCGGGTGGTGTGGACGTTGTTGCTGAGGGTGTCCTCCATGTAGTCCTGGCTGAAGGTCGAGCCGGCCTGACGCATGTACTTGGCGTACGCCCGCAGCACCATCGCCTGCCGCCAGGTCAGACCGGCGCGCAGCACCAGGGAGTTGAAGCCGTCGTTCTCGGCCTCGCCGGTCCAGACGGCGGCGAAGGCCTCCTGGAAGCGCTCGCGGGCGTCGTCGGCGAGGTAGTCGCCGTTGCCCGTGGCCAGCGGCATGCGCAGGCCGAAGTCGTAGATCCAGGCGGTCGTACGGTCCGAGCAGCGCAGCTCGTACGGACGCTCGTCGACGACCTCGACACCGAGCCGGTTGAGCGCCGGCAGCACGGCGGAGAGGGAGACCTGCTCACCCGTGCGGTAGATCTTGAAGCGGCGCTCGCCGGGGGCCGCGCCGACCGGCTCGTACAGGGAGAGCGAGAAGTCCTTGCCGCTCTCGGTCAGCCGGTCCAGGTGCACCAGGTCGGCGACGGCGGCGCGCGGGGAGTGGTCGGCCTTGTAGCCCTCGGGGAAGCCGGAGCCGTAGCGGCGCAGCAGCTCGGCGGCGCGCTCCTCGCCGACCTCGGCGTTCAGCGCCTCGGCGAAGCCGTCGGCCCAGGAGCGGGCGGCCTCGACGAGCCGGGCCTCGAGGCGATCGACGTCGGCGTCGGTGAGCTCGGGCAGCTCGGTGCCGGCCGGGACGCGGACCACGAAGTGCAGCCGGGAGAGGATCGACTCGGTGTTCCAGGCGGTGAAGTCGACGCTGGTGCCGCCCAGTTCCTCCTTGAGGATGTCGATGATCCGCAGCCGGACGCCGGTGGTGTAGCGGTCGCGGGGCAGGTAGACGAGCGCCGAGTAGTAGCGGCCGTACTCGTCCTGGCGCAGGTAGAGCCGCAGCCGACGGCGCTCTTGGAGGTAGAGGACGCTGGTGACGATGGAGCGCAGCTGGTCGACGGGCGTCTGGAAGAGCTCGTCGCGCGGGTAGGTCTCCAGGATCTGCAGCAGGTCGCGGCCGTCGTGGCTGTGGGCCGAGAAGCCGGCGCCCTCCAGGACCTCGGCGACCTTGCGCCGGATGACCGGGACGCGGCGGACGGACTCGGTGTACGCGGCGGAGGAGAACAGGCCGAGGAAGCGGCGCTCCCCGATGACGTTGCCGTTCTCGTCGAACCTCTTGACGCCGACGTAGTCCAGGTAGCTGGGCCGGTGCACGGTGGAGCGGCTGTTGGCCTTGGTGAGGATCAGCAGCTTGTGCTCGCGGGCCTTGGCGCGGGCGTCGGCGGGCAGCCGGTTGAAGGAGGGGCTCACCGGGTGGCCGTGGGCGTCGTCGCCGCTGTGGTGCGGGTCGGAGCGGAGGATGCCGAGGCCGGTGCCGGGGACGGCGGCGAGGGAGTCTCCGTCGACGAGGTTGTACTCCCGGAAGCCGAGGAAGGTGAAGTGGTCGTCGGCGAGCCAGCGCAGCAGCTCGCGCGCCTCCTCGACCTCCTCCTCGCGCAGATCGTTGGGGATCGGCTCCTTCGGGAGCACTTCGGAGATGCGCAGCGCGGCGTCGCGCATCTTCTCCCAGTCCTCGACCGCCTCGCGGACGTCGGACAGGACACGCAGCAGGTCGGCGGTGATCTGCTTCAGATCGGCACGGTCGGTCTCGCGGTCGATCTCGACATGGATCCAGGACTCGACGAGCGCGTCGTGGGGCAGCGGCTTTCCGTTGGACTCGCTCGGCAGCACCTCGATGAGCTTGCCCGTCACATCCCGGCGGACGACGATCTGCGGGTGGATCACCAGGTGGATGCCGCGGCCCTGCCGGGAGAGCTCATTGGTGACCGAGTCGACGAGGAAGGGCATGTCGTCGGTGACGACCTCGACCACGGAGTGGCTGCACGTCCAGCCGTTCTCCTCGACGGTCGGCGTGTGGACACGCACATTGGCCGTGCCCTGCGGGCGGTTCTCGGCGAGCCGGTAGTGGGAGAGTGCTGCGCCGAAGATGTCGACCGGGTCCCGGTCTGCCAGGTCCTCGGGAGCGGTGTGCAGGTAGTAGCGCTGGAGGTACGAGAGCAGGGTGTCCTGGTCCGGACGCTCCCCTTGCTCGGCCCCAGTCGGAAGGTTCCCCCCGACCGGGCCGTTCTCAGCTACCCGGGCGGCCCGTGCGAGCAGCTCGGCCTTGGCTTCGTCCAGCTTGGTCTGCATGTCCTCTGGCTCCTGTCGCGCGCCGTTGCGTGACGTAGGTGAAAGAAGCGACGCAACGCCACGACGCGGGGTGTCCGGTCGGAGTCGACGCTATGCCGCGATGAGAGATGTCCGGGCCGTTATGGGCCAATGTTGGCAACGGGGCCGGAACGGGAAGATCAACGACCGCCCGGGCGCTGTGGCGCTCCGGGCGCAGGCCGGGGGCTTCGCTGCCCCCACGGCATATAGCGCTGATCACGGGTCAAGGCTATCGCTCCTGCCCCCCGACCCGTCATGAGCCGTATGTGTACAAAAGACGGGCCGGAAGTTTGACACTCTGGACAGCGACACAGGGGCACTCTTGGCAAACCGCCCGCCGGGGTGCAGGTTGGCCATGACGACACGGACACCGTCGACAGCCGCCCCGCACCCCACCGGCCTGGGCACCGTCGACAGCCCGACACCGGGAGCAGTCATGACAGTGAAGATCCTGATCGTCACCGGCGACGCAGCCGAGTCCCTCGAAGTCCTCTACCCGTACCAGCGGCTGCGGGAGGAGGGGTACGAGGTCGACATCGCGGCCCCCTCGCGCAAGCAGTTGCGGTTCGTCGTGCACGACTTCGAGCCGGGTTTCGACACCTACACCGAGAAGCCGGGCTACACCTGGCCCGCCGACCTGGCCTTCTCGGAGGTCGACCCCGGCCAGTACGCAGCAGTGGTGATCCCGGGCGGTCGCGCCCCGGAGTATCTGCGCAACGACCCCGAGCTCCGCAAGATCCTCAAGTCCTTCTTCGACTCCGACAAGCCGGTGGCCCAGATCTGCCACGGCCCCCTGCTGACGGCAGCGATCGGCGGCCTGGAGGGCCGCCGGGTCACGGCCTACCCCGCGCTGGAACTGGACATGCAGGCGGCGGGAGCCAGCTTCCAGGACACGGAGGCGGTGGTGGACGGCACGCTGGTGTCCTCACGGGCGTGGCCCGACCACTCGGCGTGGATGCGGGAGTTCCTGAAGATCCTGCGGGCGAAGGCGCCGCTGGGCTGAGACAGGCGGAACGGGCCGCCACGGGGCGGGCTCAGCCCCGGGCGGCCACCCGCCGCTCCCGGCTCAGCGCCTCTCCCTCATGCCACGAGCCACGTCGCCACCTCCACCGCCTCCTCCAGCGTGTCCACCACCGGCACACCCACCGACTCCAGACTCGCCCTGCTGTGCGACCCGCCCGTATAGAGCACCGCACGCGCCCCCACATGCGCCGCCGCCACCGCATCGTCGACCGCGTCGCCGATCACCACCGTGTGCTCCGGCGCCGCTGCCCCGCCCAGCGCCACGAGATGCCGCTCCATGTGGAGCGCCTTCCCGCCACCGGACGGCCCCGTCCGTCCGTCGACGCGTATGAAGTGGCTCTCGATGCCATAGCCCCGCACGACCGGGACCAGTTCCTCGTGCCCGTACATGCTCAGCAATGACTGGCTGCGCCCCGCCAGCCCCCACTCCCGCAGCAGCTCCTCGACCCCCTCGGTCAGACCGCAGCCGATCCGCTGCTCGCTGTAGTGCCGGTGGAAGATCTCGTCCATGACCGCCCACTCCTCGTCCGAGGGCAGCCGGCCCATCAGCCGCTCGTAGAACAGAGGAACCGGCACGCAGTACAGCTCGCGGTACCGCTCGAGCGTGATCGGCTCCAGGCCGATCTCCACGAAGGCGGCGTTCGTCGCCCCGATGACCGCCGTGATGTCGTCGAGCAGTGTGCCGTTCCAGTCCCAGACCAGGTGCGTGCTGTGCTTCCCCATGCGAAAACGGTACCGGCCGGGTCGGACAATCGGCCGCGCCCGCCGGGATCCCGGATCAGCCGATGAGGTTCGGGATCTCCTGCACCCCGTACCAGAGCAGCTCGTGGTCCTCCGCACCGTCCACCGTGAACTGCGCGTCGTCGTCGCCCTGGTCCGCCGCCCCCAGCGCGTCCGCCGCCGCGGCAACGTCGCCGATCGCGTCGTCGGCGTCGATATGCACGGCCGCCGCCTTGGCCAGCGGCACCACGGTCACGACCCGGACCTCCCCGAGCGCGCCCGGGGCGAGCACCAGGTCGGGGTCGGCGACCGCGTCCTGGTCCCGTACGTCGACGGCGACGACGACCCGGCGCCTGGGCGCATCGGGGTCACCCGCGAGCAGCCGCAACGAGGCGCCCGCGGCGCGGCTCAGTGCGGCGTACTCGAGCTCCTCGATGTCGTCGGAGACGTACCACTCACGCAGTCCAGGAGTGACGGCATAGGCGGTCAGCGGACCGGGGCCCAGATCACCCGTCTTGTGCGCCTCTGCGAGACCGGGAAGGGTCAGGGGGACGTAGACGCGCATGGCTGGCCGCTTTCGTAGTCGGGAACGCCCTCAGGATACGTGCGAGGTCCCCCTTCGGGCTGCCTCTCCCGGCCCAGCGCACCGTCCACCGAGGACACACCGCGCACCCGCCCACGACGGCCCGAGACTGCCCCTCGTCACTCTGATAGGTGAATCACCGCGGCGGCCCGGCGCGGGGGTCGTCGGCGTTGCGGCCCCCCGAGCCGACCCCGTAGAAGATCACCCACGAAGTTACCGTCCGGTATCAAGCCGGGCCCGGCACATCGGGGGCGATCCGCATGGACAGGACCAGGCCCGCGGGACGGCGCGACCAGCGCCGCCCCGCCGTGGTGGCGGCTGCGACGGCACGCGCACGACGGCAGAACAAACCGCACTACTGGTTCGCCGACCGCCTGCTGGCGGTACTCAGCGGACAGCGCCCGGTGCACTGGATGCTCGGGCACACGATCGGCGAGGCGTACGAGCAGCTGGTGCGGCTCGCCCCGGGAGCCCCGCTGCGCCCGGCGGAACGGGTGATGCCAGTCGTACGGCACTGCGGTGAGTACCACCCGGGCCCGGGCGTGATCGAGGCCTTCGCCAGGATCGGCTCGGGCGACCGGGTCAGCGCGATGGCCTTCCGCCTGGAGCAGGGCGCGGACCAGCGCTGGCGCTGCGCCGCGGTGGAACTGGGCGGCGAACGTGTCCCCAGCCGGGCGGCGGACTGACGCCGCCACTCATTCCGATGAGACTCCCAGCCGCGCCGCCTGGCCCTCCTGGACCTGGCGGGCCACCCGGAGGAAGTCCAGGATCGTGGTCAGCTGCTCCTCGTCGTAGCGGCTCAGCGCCTGCGCCGCCGCCGCGCCGACGGGCAGATAGACCTCCGCCTCGGCCGCCCCCGCCGCCTCCGTCGCGGTGACCAGCACCCGGCGACGGTTCGTCTCGTCGCGCGTGCGGGCGACGAGACCGGCGCGCTCCAGCCGGTCGATGACCGTCGTCGTCGCGGCCGGACTGAGCTTCAGCGCCGTGCTCAGCTCACCGGCCGACAACGACCCCGTCCCCAACACCAGGTCGAGACAGCGCAGATCGGTGCGGTTCACCCCAAGCCGCGCCGCGGCCGCCTCGTCGAACGCGTCGAAGCTCTGCTGCAGCGACCGAAGCTGCTGGGCGACATCCTCTATGAACGCTTCTTTCGACATTCGAATCTTTCTGGTATCGTAAGTTTCGTTGGTCGTAAGGATAACACCCGAAGGGCAGAGCCATGATTACTCAGCAGCACCTGAGCGACGGTCGCATCCAGGATCTCTTCGAGCGCTTCATGCAGGCCTGGACCGAGGGCGACGCGGTCGCCTTCGGTGCCTGCTTCACCGAGGACTCCGACTACGTCTCGTACGACGGCACCCGCGCCGTGGGACGCGTCGCCCACCAGGCCAACCACGACAAGCTGTTCCGCGGCGTCCTCACCGGCTCCGCACTCGTCGGGGAGATCGAGGCCATCCGCCACCTCACCCCCGACGTCGCGATCGTCCATGGCACGGCATCCGTACTGATGCCCTGGCGCTCGCGGCTCCCCAAACGCCGACTGTCCCGTCAGACGATCATCGTCGTGAACACCGACGACGGCTGGCGGATCAGTGCCATCCACAACGGCCGGGTGCGCCCCGTCACCGTCCCCGCACCCGACTCGATGCCGTCGAGGATGTCCCAGGCAATGACGAGGACGGCCCGCCGTCTCGGTCTGGGCCGGGCCACCGCCGGCCCTTGAGAACGACCGGGGCGGGCGCGGACGGCACGGAAACGGCCGGGGCCGGACACCGCAATCGGTGTCCGGCCCCGGCCGTCGGCTCTGCGCGCAGCTGCCCGGGAGGGCAGGCGCGCGGGAGGGCAGGCGCGCGGGAGGGCGGGCGCGCGGGAGAGTCGGCGCGCGCTACTTCTTGCGGCGCCGCCCGCCGCCCTTCTGCGCCTTGCGCCGCTCCGCACGGGTCAGGCCGTCCCCGTCCGCGTGGGCCTGCCCGTCGTCGCTGACGAAGTCGCCCTCGACAATGCCGCCCTCTCCGTCCACCTTCGGCGCGGAGAAGTGCAGCCGGTCCGGCCGCTGCGGCGCGTCGAGCCCCTTCGCGCGGATCTCGGGACGGGAAGCCCCCGCGGGCACCGCGTCCTCCTTGGCGAGCGAAGGTGCCGCGTCCTGCACCGGGATCTCCTCGACCTGCTGCTCGACCTGGACCTCCAGGTTGAACAGATAGCCGACGGACTCCTCCTTGATGCCCTCCATCATGGCGGTGAACATGTCGAAGCCCTCGCGCTGGTACTCCACGAGCGGGTCCTTCTGCGCCATCGCGCGCAGGCCGATGCCCTCCTGGAGGTAGTCCATCTCGTAGAGGTGCTCGCGCCACTTGCGGTCCAGTACGGACAGCACCACGCGCCGCTCCAGCTCACGCATGATGTCCGAGCCGAGCTGCTTCTCCCGCTCGTCGTACTGCTCGTGGATGTCGTCCTTGATGGACTCGGCGATGAACTCGGCGGTGATTCCGGCCCGGTCGCCAGCCGCCTCCTCCAGCTCCTCGACCGTGATCTTCACCGGGTAGAGCTGCTTGAAGGCACCCCACAGCCGGTCCAGATCCCACTCCTCGGCGAAGCCCTCGACGGTCTCCGCCTGGATGTACGCGTCGATGGTGTCGTCCATGAAGTGGCGCACCTGCTCGTGCAGGTCCTCGCCCTCCAGAACGCGGCGGCGCTCGCCGTAGATGACCTCGCGCTGGCGGTTGAGGACCTCGTCGTACTTCAGGACGTTCTTACGCGTCTCGAAGTTCTGCTGCTCGACCTGCGACTGGGCCGACGCGATCGCGCGCGTGACCATCTTGTTCTCGATCGGGACATCGTCGGGGACGTTCGCCATCGCCATCACGCGCTCGACCATCTGCGCCTTGAACAGCCGCATCAGGTCGTCGCCCAGGGAGAGGTAGAAACGGGACTCGCCCGGGTCGCCCTGACGGCCGGAACGACCGCGCAGCTGGTTGTCGATACGACGCGACTCGTGCCGCTCGGTGCCCAGCACATAGAGGCCGCCGATGTTGGTGACCTCGTCGTGCTCGGCCTTGACGGCCGCCTCGGCGCGCTCCAGCGCGGCGGGCAGGGCCGCGGCCCACTCCTCGACGTGCTCGACCGGGTCCAGGCCGCGCTGGCGCAGCTCCGCCTCGGCGAGGTCGTCGGGGTTGCCGCCGAGCTTGATGTCCGTGCCGCGGCCGGCCATGTTCGTCGCGACCGTGACCGCGCCCTTGCGGCCCGCCTGAGCGACGATCGTCGCCTCCCGGTCGTGCTGCTTGGCGTTGAGGACCTCGTGCTGGATGCCGCGCTTGTTGAGCTGCTGCGAGAGGTACTCGGACTTCTCGACCGAGGTGGTGCCGACGAGGATCGGCTGGCCCTTCTCGTGCTTCTCGGCGATGTCGTCGACGACCGCCGCGAACTTGGCGACCTCGGTCCGGTAGATCAGGTCGGACTGGTCCTTGCGGACCATCGGCTTGTTCGTCGGGATCGGCACGACGCCCAGCTTGTAGATCTGGTGGAACTCGGCGGCCTCGGTCATGGCCGTACCGGTCATGCCGGAGAGCTTGCCGTAGAGGCGGAAGAAGTTCTGCAGGGTGATCGTGGCGAGCGTCTGGTTCTCGTCCTTGATGTCCACCCCTTCCTTCGCCTCGATCGCCTGGTGCATGCCCTCGTTGTAGCGGCGGCCGGCGAGGATACGGCCGGTGTGCTCGTCGACGATCATGACTTCGCCGTCGATGACGACGTAGTCCTTGTCCTTCTTGAACAGTTCCTTGGCCTTGATGGCGTTGTTCAGATAGCCGACGAGGGGGGTGTTCACCGACTCGTAGAGGTTGTCGATGCCCAGCCAGTCCTCGACCTTGGCGACACCCGGCTCATGGATGGCCACGGTCCGCTTCTTCTCGTCGACCTCGTAGTCGCCGGTCTCCTCGATGCCCTTGAGCGGGTTGCCCGCCTCGCCCTTGGTGAGGCGCGTCACCAGCTTGGCGAAGTCGCCGTACCACTTGGTGGCCTGGTCGGCGGGGCCGGAGATGATCAGCGGCGTACGGGCCTCGTCGACAAGGATCGAGTCGACCTCGTCGACGATGGCGTAGTTGTGGCCGCGCTGGACGAGCTCGTCCTTGGACCACGCCATGTTGTCGCGCAGGTAGTCGAAGCCGAACTCGTTGTTCGTTCCGTACGTAATGTCGCAGTTGTACTGCTCGCGGCGCTGCGCAGGGGTCATGTTGGCGAGAATGCAGCCGACAGCAAGGCCCAGGAACTTGTGGACCCGGCCCATCATCTCGGAGTCACGCTCGGCCAGATAGTCATTGACCGTGATCAGGTGGACGCCCTTGCCCGACAGCGCGTTGAGGTATGCGGGCAGCGTGCCGACGAGGGTCTTTCCCTCACCGGTCTTCATCTCGGCGACGTAACCGAGGTGCAGCGCGGCGCCGCCCATCATCTGTACGTCGTAATGGCGCTGGCCGAGGACGCGCTTGGCGGCCTCACGGACGGTCGCGAACGCCTCGGGGAGCAGGTCGTCCAGGCTCTCACCGTCGGCGTAGCGCTCCTTGTACTCATCGGTGAGAGCCCGCAACTCGGCGTCGGAGAGGTTGATGAAGTCCTCTTCGATGGAGTTGACCTGGTCCGCGATGCGGTGCAGTTTGCGCAGGATCTTGCCTTCGCCTGCACGCATGAGCTTGTTGAAGACGGACACTGAGGTTGGTCTCCTTGCCGATCGGGCCTGGCACTGGGTCGTGTTATGGACACTGGCGCGGGCACGGCAGGTGGGCCCCACCGCAACGGCCATCGTAAGCGAGGACCCCACCGGGTCGGGAGGTCCGCCGTCAGCCAGGGCTGCCGTACCCGAAAAAGAGAACGCACGGGACGCGCGGAAGGTGCCGGTGAGGTACGAAAAGTGCTCGCATCCCTGCCCGTACCTGACCACAATCCGGGCATGGAGCCCATCACCCTCACCACCGAGCGCCTGCTGCTGCGTACTTTCTCGCCCGACGATACGGAGGCGGTCTCTCAGGCTTGTCAGGACCCCGACATCCAGCGGTGGACGACGGTCCCCTCGCCGTACGAGCGACGGCACGCGGAGGAGTTCACCGGGCAGATAGTGCCGGACGGCTGGCGTGCGGGCACGATGTGCACCTTCGCGGTGCTGCCGCGGGCGGGCGGCCCGCTGATGGCGTCGGTCGCGGTCAGCCTGCGCACCCTCTCGGGCACCTGGGAAATCGGCTTCTGGACGGCGAAGGAGTACCGGGGCCGCGGCATCATGGCGGAGACCGTGGGGGCGGTGGCCCACTGGACCTTCACCAGGCTGGGCGGGACGCGTCTGGAGTGGCGTGCCGAGGTCGGCAACGAGGGCTCGCGGGCCGTCGCCGAGAAGGCGGGCTTCGTGGTCGAAGGGGCGCTGCGCGCGGCCCTGCTCAACAAGGACACACTCAGGGACGCCTGGGTGGGCGCGCTGCTCCCGTCGGACCTGGGGCTGCCGAGCCCGCACCCGTATCTCCCGGCGCGGAGCACCTCGTGAGCTGCGGCTGAGGGTCCCCGGTCCGGCGGCCCGGACCGATTGTCAGTGTCGCCGTCTAGGGTGCGGACCATGACCACCGTGCCGCCGCCCGCCGCCGAACTGTCCGCCGACGAAGCCCGCCGCATAGCGCTGCGCGCCCAGGGATTCCTGGGCGCGCCGGACCGGCGGGGCGGGGTGCGCGGTGTGCTGCGGCACCTCGGCGCCGTACAGCTGGACACGATCTCGGTGCTGGCGCGCTCGCACGAGCTGATTCCGTACGCGCGGCTGGGCGCCGTGGGCCGCCGGACGGTCGAGGACGCGTACTGGACCGAGGGGCACAGCTTTGAGTACTGGTCGCACGCGGCCTGCATCCTGCCCGTCGAGGAATGGCCGCACTTCGCCTTCCGGCGCCGCGCCTACCGCTCCCGCCCGCACTGGTCCCACGACCTGCCGGACGGCGCGTACGAGAAGGTGATCAAGCAGCTGCGCGCCGAAGGCCCGCTCACCGCGACGGAGTTGGGCGGCGCGAAGAACGGCGGCGAGTGGTGGGACTGGTCGGCCTCGAAAGTCGCCGTGGAGCGCGCCCTGATGTACGGCGAGGTGGTGTGCACCGAGCGGCGCAGCTGGAAGCGGGTGTACGACCTCGCCGAGCGGGCCGTCCCCGGCCACCTTCTGCACGCCGAGCTGGACGACGCGGAGTGCATGCGCCGACTGGTCCGGCTGGCCGGCGAGGCGCTCGGTGTCGGCACCCGGGCGGACATCGCGGACTACCACCGCCTCAAGGGCGAGCAGTTCGACGCGGTGGTGGCCGACTCCGGGCTGGTGCCGGTCAGCGTCGAGGGCTGGTCCAAGCCCGCCTGGGCGGATCCCGAGGCACTCGCGAGCGTGCCTCGCGGCCGCCACCGCACGACCCTTCTCTCGCCCTTCGACTCACTTATCTGGGAGCGGGCACGCACCGAGCGGATCTTCGGCTTCACGCACCGCCTCGAGGCGTATGTCCCCAAGCAGAAGCGGGTGTACGGCTACTTCGCGATGCCGGTCCTCGCCGGGGGCAGACTGGTCGGCCGCGTCGACCCCGCACGCGAAGGCAGCACACTGGTGGCCAAGCAGGTGTCGCTGGAGGGCGCCAAGGCCGTGCCCGCCGTGGCCCAGGCCCTGTCCGAGGCCGCGACCTGGGTCGGCTGCACGGACGTACGCGTGGAACGCGTGAGCCCGCCGGAACTGCAGGGCTCCCTGGCCCAGGCCGTCAAGGCGCTCTGAGCGCGCCCAGGGCCTCACCGGATCTCGAGGATCTTCTCCCGCATCGCATAGACCACCGCCTCCATCCTGGAGTGGAGCTGCAGCTTCTCCAGGATGTTCCGGACGTGGTTCTTCACGGTGTTCTCCGAGATGAACAACTCCTTGGCAATGTCGCGGTTGTTCATCCCGGTGGCGACGAGCTTGAGCACTTCGAGCTCGCGCTCGGTCAGCCGGGGCGCGGGCACCAGACGCCGCTCGTCCGTGCGCTGGATCATCGACTTGAACTCGGTGAGCAGCTTGGACGCCATCGACGGGCTGATCTGCGACTGCCCGTCGGCCACCGCGCGGATCGCCGTGGCCACCTCGTCGGTGGAGATCTCCTTGAGGAGATAGCCGGTGGCGCCCGCCTTGATCGCGTCGTAGAGGTCGGCCTCCTCGTCGCTGATCGTCAGCATGATGATCTTCGCGCTGGGGGCCACCTCCTTGATCGAGGTGCACGCCTCGATGCCGCCGCGCCGGGGCATCCGCACGTCCATGAGCACGATGTCGGGCAGCAGATCGGCAGCCTTGTCGACGGCCTCCGCCCCGTCTCCTGCCTCGCCGACGACCTGGATGTCCTCCTCCTGCGCGAGGACGATCTCGAGCCCTCGCCTGAACAGGGCGTGGTCGTCCACCACCAGAACCCGGATCGGCTCCTTGCGGGAGCCGCCGTGGTCCGCGCCGGTTTCGGCGACCGCGGCAGTGGCGTCGCCCGCGTCGTCGTGAACCGGCCCGAAGCTGTCCGCCATCGTTCCTCCCCCTGAAGGCCGTGAGCCTGAAGATCATGAGTGGTCCGCCAACATCAGCACACAGCGCATCCGTTGGCCAGCGACCATGCTTTCATGCCCGACCGACAGCGCGGTGATCCTGTGGTCGCACGGTGGTGCCCCTGGGGGCGCAGAGGGCGCACCAGGGGCACCACCGACCTGCTGACGGCGGTCAGCCGCCGAGCGCACCTCCGGCCCCGCCCGCCTCGGATCCGGCCAGCGGGTCGGTCTCCAGATGGATGACGCCATAGTCGTAGGCGTGCCGTCGGTAGACGACACTGGGCTGCTTCGTCTCGGAGTCGACGAAGAGGTAGAAGTCGTGCCCGACCAGCTCCATCTCGTAGAGCGCCTGGTCGAGTGTCATCGGTGCTGCGGTGTGGACCTTCTCGCGGACCACCAGCGGTCCCTCGCCCTGCACTTCGAGCGAGCCGATCCTGGTGGTGGGAATGGATTCCGGCGCCTCTTCGACGTGCGGCCGGCCGTTGGCGTTCAACTCGGCGACGCCGGGAACGACATCGGCCACCTCGGATGCCGAAATGCGGCCGTTGCCACGGCGGTTGTGGCGCTTCTCGTGCTGCTTGCGCAGGCGCGCCTCCAGTTTGCCGGTGGCCAGGTCGAGCGCTGCGTACGGGTCGGCGGCCGCGGCCTCCGCCCGGATCACCGGGCCGCGGGAGTGAAGTGTGATCTCCACCCGGTCGGAACGGTCGGCCTGCCGCGGGTTGTGCTCCTTGGACACCTCGACGTCCAGGCTGATCACCTTGCCGTCGAGCTTCTGGATCTTCTCCAGCTTCAGCTTCTCGGCCACGTGCTTGCGGAACCGCTCGGGCACCTCGGTCTTGCGGCCCTTGACGACGATGTCCACGCAGAACTCCGTTCCCGGATAGCCCCGCCCGCTCGCTGGCTGCGGAGCGTCTCCCTGTTGCACCAGGCTCCGATGATCACCGGAGCCTCGGACTTGGCGACTTTCACCTCCTCCTCCCCAGTCGACAAGGTCCCCACCCCACCAACTTTCGAGGTTTCGCGTCCTCGAATCCCTGGCCGGGAGCACGGCAGTGCATTCGGTGAGGTACAGCTATCGCCATTCCTCACAACCGAACATAGCTCGCTCGGACGGGTGTCGGCACCCGCTACCAGCGCGTACTTCCATTCAGGGGTTTTTCGTCTCTCATTACCTGCAACGATGCAAGTTCCCGCTCAGTTCCGGTTCTTTCGAAGGAGAGCGGCGGCACGGCGACAACCGCCGCGCTCAGTCGTAGGGATCCGGGAAATCGCAGCCCGGCGGCCGCGCGGACCGCCCGCGCCGCCTCGACCAGTGAGGCCCCCGTCGTCATGAGATCGTCCACCAGCACCGCCCGGCCGCCCTCCAGAAGCCGTCCGCCGCCGGCCGTGACCTCCAGGGCCCCCGCCAGATTCACCACCCGCTGGTGGGCCGTGAGGCCCGACTGATCGGCCACCTCCCGCCGCTGCCGCAGCACTGGGAGCGCCCTGGCCTGCGTCCCCGTCCGCCTCAGCTCGCCCGCGGCGGCCAGCGCCATCCGGCGCGCCGCATCATGCCCGCGCGCCCTGACCGCACGCCTCGCCGACGGCATGGGTACGAGCAGCAGCGGACCCGATCCCGGTGCGGCTCCGGGCATTGCGGCCCGCACCGCCCCGGCGAGCGCGACGCCCAGGGGCCGGGCCAGCCCCAGCGCGCCCCGCTCCTTGTGGGCCAGCAGCAGGGCACGTACCGCATCGGCATACGGTGCGGCGGCATGCACCTGAGGCAGGCCCGCGGGCTCGGGCACCGGCCTGGCCCGCCGCGCCCCGGTGCCGTACAGCGCCCACGCGCACTCCTCGCACAGCGGCGTACGAGGAGTGCCGCAGCCGCCACAGGCGACCGGCAGCACCAGACCGGAGATTTCCCTCCACCAGCCCCGCATGGCAACCACTGTGCCAACCGCTGAAGCGGCGTGCCACCCCTGTGGACAACTCCCCGAGGCGGCCGCCGGGCGGCGCCCCGCATCGCTGCTTCCGGGGCGCACCGACGCGCTGTCCGGACTACCCCGGGTAGACCGGCGACGAGCCGTTCTTGACCAGCGTCTGCCAGTTGGCACCGGCCGGCAGCCGCACGATGCCGTCCTCCTCGGAGTACGCCACCAGCGGGCGGGTCTCGTCGTCCGACGCGGCGACCGCCGAGACCCGGTTCAGGCCCGGCAGAACGCTCGTGTCAGAGGTCGAGCCGTCCGTCTGGATATAGCGCACCTGCTGGACCCCGCCGGACTCCTTGCCGACCACCACAAGCCTGCTGGGGCCCGCCCAGGAAACGGCCGTCACCGTCTCCATCTGCGGTGCTGCGGGCCGCAGCTCCGCGACGGACACCACCGCGTTGTCCTTCGGCCCCTGGCGCTCCACGCGGCCGATCTTCAGCGTGGTCTTCCCGTCCTTGGTCAGCAGCAGCGCGATCCGTGCACCGTCCGCCGAGACCTTGAGCGCCTCGATCCGCTCGCGGTCCAGACCCGGGACGATTCTGACGACCTGGGGTTTGCCCGTGCCGCCCACCAGTCGCAGCAGCGCCGGACGGTTCGGGTCACGGTCGGCGACCCACAGATCGCCCCGGCCGTCCCAGCTCGGCGCCGAAAGGCGGTTGGCGGGGACGTTGCCCCTGCTCTGCACCACCGCGCCGCCCAGCTCGCCCTCCGCGATAATGGACGATACATACAGGTGGCTGTAGTCCTTCGAGACCGCCGCCGCGGTGCGCTCGTCACGGGCCACACCGACCACGCTCATCGGCAGCCCGCCGTTTCCGAACGGCCCCGGCACGTACTCCGGCACGGTTATGTCCTTCGCGCCGCCCGCCAGCAGCGCCAGCCGGTTCTTGCTGTCGACGAAGTACTGGTTGATCGGCCTGCCCGAGACATGATCCTGCGCGTAACCCTCCGCCTGGCCGCTGTTGAGGACACACAGCTGCGAGCCGTTCGCGCGCTGCAGCTCCACCTGCTCTACCCGGGTGGAAGACAGCTCCCTCAGGGTGAAGAGGATCTGTGCCGCCATCTTCGTGCACTGCGGGCGGCCCACATTCGACGCTTTCTCATTGAGCGGCACCTTCAGCCCGTTCCGGTCGTCGAACGTCAGCGACTTGGTGCCCTCCTTCAGCGCCGTACCGGTCGGGAGAGGGGACTCGACCACGGGCTTCAGCCAGTTCGTCGGCCCGTCGAGCAGTGCCTTGACCGACTGGGTCACGGGATCCATCCGGGTCACCGGATCGAGGCGCTGCCGTATGTAGACCGGGTCGGCCACCAGGGTGTTCCGCCCGGAGGCGAAGTAGTACTTGTTGACCGAGAGGTAGTTGCGCTGGAAGTCGGACGCGCCGAGCACCAGCCCCGGCGGCAGATTGTCGATACGCCACTCCTTGCCGTCCGGGCCGCTCTGCTGCGACAGATGGATCGTCCGGTGGTAGTCGGTGGGCGTGACCGGCTGATAGGCGTGCTGGGAGTCCACCATGGCGATCTGCTTGCCGACCAGCGGATAGTCCATCCCCGGGTTGTCTCTGCTGCCAAGACCGGCCTGTCCCGGGTCCGGCGCCGCCGACAGCACGGTGGTGCTCGCCTCCGGCCGCCACTTCTGCGACGTCTCCGGCGTCAGATACGTCCGGGCGGTGGCGAAATTGGAATCGTCGCTGGTCATCGCCTCCAGGAAGCCCGTGACGATCTCGTTGGGCGTCGCTCCCTTGCGCGGTGGCACCGCATACACCCGCACCTGGGAGTCCGCGCGCGGGGACGCCTTCACGGCGCGGATGTCACCGCTGTCGGGCATCGACGCACACCCTGCCAGCACACCGGTGCAACCGAGCAGCGCGAATGCGGTGAGCGCGCCTCGGCGTCCGCCGCGACGGGGATCAGCGCCCACGAGTCGTGTCCTCCCGGTCCAAAGAAACCTGCTGTGCCGATTCGTCGTGCCGCTCCCCCACCGGACGCGCCACCACCCGGGCGCCACTGCCCGGCAGCGCCGCCGGATTCACACCCGTGGGGGCCTTGCGGGGCGGCACCGGAGCAGCCGGCGGCACAGGCAGCCGCGAGCGGTCCGTCACCGGCTGAGCGGGGACAGACGCCAGCCGGTGCCCGTTCGCCTGCGGAACCACGGACTGGGCGCGCTCCCGGTTCTGCCGGGAGTCCTCCGGCTCCAGCGGTATCGGCGAGCCGCGCAGCGGCTCGTCCGCCGTACGCGGCAGGGTCAGCCGGAACTGCGAACCCCCACCGGGCTCGCCCCACGCCTGCAGCCAGCCGCCGTGCAGCCGGGCGTCCTCGACCGCGATCGACAGACCGAGGCCGGTGCCTCCGGTGGTACGAGCGCGCGCCGGGTCGGCACGCCAGAAGCGGTTGAAGACCCGGGTCGCCTCGCCCGGCTTCAGCCCCACCCCGTAGTCGCGCACGGCGACCGCGACGGCCCCACCGGCCGCTGCCATCCGCACCACCACGTCCCGGCCCTCGCCGTGCTCGACCGCGTTGACGACCAGGTTGCGCAGCACGCGCTCCACGCGCCGGGCGTCGGCCTCGGCCACGACCGGCTGCTCGTCGCCGATCACCCGTATCCGGGTGCCCTTGCGCTCGGCCAGCGGCTCGGCACCGCCGATCACCCGCCGTACGACCTCACGCAGATCTATCGGCTCGGCTTCCAGCGCCGCCGCACCGGCGTCGAAGCGACTGATCTCGAGCAGATCGGAGAGCAGCGACTCGAAGCGGTCGAGCTGATCCCCGAGGAGCTCGGCGGAGCGTGCCGTCACCGGATCGAAGTCGCTGCGCGCCTCATGAATGACATCGGCGGCCATCCGTACGGTCGTCAGCGGCGTACGCAGCTCGTGCGAGACGTCCGAGACGAAGCGCCGCTGCATGCGGGAGAGCTCCTCCAGCTGCTGGATCTTGAGCTGGAGGTTCTGCGCCATCTTGTTGAAGGCCTCGCCGAGCCTCGCGATGTCGTCCTCGCCGGTGACCTTCATCCGCTCCTGGAGGCGGCCCGCGGAGAGCCGCTCGGCGATCCCCGCGGCCATCCGTACGGGCGTGACGATCTGCCGCACCACCAGCCAGGCAATGGCTCCCAGCAGAACCACCACGAACAGCCCTGCCGTGGCGAGGGTGCCCCTGACCAGACTGAGCGACTGCTCCTCCTGAGCCAGCGGGAAGAGGTAGTACAGCTCGTAGGGATTGCCCTCGATGTCGTTCAGCCGCGTACCGACGACCAGCCCGGGCTCCGGCTCGTGCTCATCGTTGTTGTACTTGATCCGGATGTACGTCTCATACGTCCCGGTCCCCTGGTCGACCGCGTCCCGCAGGTCCTCGGGGATGCTCGCGAAGTCCACGCTCCCCGAGGTCCGGGGGCCGCGGCTGGAGCCCGCGTCCTCCGAGTCGGCGCTCAGCGCCACCACGTTGAACGCACCCTGGCCACCACTGGCGAGCTGCTCCACGAGATCGGACCGCCAGGAGCTCCGGGCCGTCCTGACGTCCGTGGCGGCACCGTCCTGGCCGCCGGGCCGGGTGGGCGCGTTCGCCTTCTCCCGCGCCACGGCGAAGCCACCGGCGGCCTGGCTCTGGGCGGCCCTGCCCTTGGCGTCGAGCAGCCCGTTGCGCACCTGGCCGATGACGACAAGGCCGAGCAGCAGCACTACACCGAGCGACATCAGCAGGGTGGTCGCGACCACCCTGAGCTGGATGTTCCGCCGCCACAGCCGGATTCCCGGCAGCAGCGGGCGGCGCACCCAGCGCACGACGAGCCGCAGAATCGGGCCCCCCGGCGCACTGTCCTGAAGCTGCCGTCCGCCCTGGAGCAGACGGCCGAATCGTGAGTGCTCATGTCCCGGTCCGGCAGCCCGCCCCGTACGGACTCCCGGTTCTCCGGGCTTCGGAGCAACGCTGCTTCGGGTCATGTCAGCTCGGCCCGGCCTTGTACCCGACACCACGGACGGTCACCACGATCTCCGGGCGCTCCGGGTCCTTCTCGACCTTGGACCGCAACCGCTGCACATGCACATTGACCAGCCTGGTGTCCGCGGCGTGGCGGTAACCCCACACCTGCTCGAGCAGCACCTCGCGGGTGAACACCTGCCAGGGCTTGCGGGCGAGCGCGACCAGCAGGTCGAACTCGAGCGGGGTCAGGGCGATCGACTGCCCGTCCCGCTTCACGGAGTGACCGGCCACATCGATGACCAGGTCCCCGATCGCCAGCTGCTCCGGCGCCGGCTCCTCCGACCTCCTCAGCCGTGCCCGGATCCGGGCGACCAGCTCCTTCGGCTTGAACGGCTTGACGATGTAGTCATCGGCCCCGGACTCCAGGCCGACCACCACATCCACGGTGTCGCTCTTGGCGGTGAGCATCACGATGGGCACGCCGGACTCGGCCCTGATCAGCCGGCACACCTCGATGCCGTCCCGTCCGGGCAGCATGAGATCCAGCAGTACAAGATCCGGCTTGGCCTCCCGGAAAGCGGCAAGTGCCTTGTCACCGTCCGCTACGAACGACGGCTCGAAACCTTCACCACGCAGCACAATCCCGAGCATCTCGGCCAGTGCGGTGTCGTCGTCGACGACAAGGACTCGTCCCTTCATATTCGACATCATCCCATTAGCTAATCGTTACCTGGCGTGACCTGGCACACAGCTCCGCTATTCCACCCCCGGTGACCGGGGACAACGCTCCCTGCTCGGTGACTATCGCCGTCACCAGATCCGGGGGAGTGACATCAAAAGCCGGGTTGTACGCCTGCGTGCCCAACGGCGCAACCTGCAGCCCTCCACTCACTCCTCCAGCCGCCGTCTGCGGCGCAGAGACCTCCGTGACCTCCTGTCCAGGCCGTTGCTCCACCTCTATCGACGCTCCGTTCGGCGTGCTCAGGTCCATCGTCGTCGTCGGCGCGACCACGATGAACGGCACACGGTGGTACCTCGCCAGCACCGCGAGCGGGTAGCTGCCCACCTTGTTCGCCACCGAGCCGTCCGCGGCGATCCGGTCGGCCCCGATCAGTACCGCGTCCACCTCTCCCGCGGCGAAGAGGGATCCCGCAGCATTGTCCGTGAGCAATGTGTACGGCATTCCGCTCCGCGCCGCCTCATAAGCGGTCAGCCTCGCACCTTGCAGCAAGGGCCGCGTCTCGTCCACCCACAGCCTCCGCAGCCGGCCCGCGCGGTGCGCCGTGAGCGCGACGGCGAACGCGGTGCCCTCCCCGCCGGAGACCAGCGCTCCGGTGTTGCAGTGGGTGAGAATCCGGTGCCCGCCGCCCGGCAGCAGTTCGTCGAGCAGCATCAGACCCTGCTCGGCCATCCGGGCGCTGGCGTCGGCATCCTCCCGATGCAGTGCCTTGGCCGCGGCGAGCGCCGCCTGTGACGCCTGCTCCAGGTCCCCGTCCTTGCCCACCGCCGCCCGGTAGGCGGCCGCCGCCCGCCGCACCCCGTACCCAAGGTTCACCGCGGTGGGCCGCGCTCCCTCCAGCAGCGCCACCGCCTCGTCCACGTCGTAACCCCGCTCGGCGGCGAGAGCCACCCCATAGGCGCCGGCAATGCCCAGCAGTGGCGCCCCGCGCACGGCGAGCGTCTGGATCGCCCGCACCAGGGCAGGCACATCAGTGCAGACCAGCTCGACCTCCTCGGCAGGCAGCCGGGTCTGGTCCAGAAGCACCAGCACGGGCCCTTCCGGCGGCTCGTCCCAGCGCAGTGCCGGAAGCGTGGGAGGTTCGATCCCGACCGGGTTTTGTACGAACTGATCAGCCATCCGCCCAGTCTGCCCGGTGAGCGACCGACAATGAAGGTGCGAAGGAGATACAGGCCCCCGCCCACCAGCGGGTCACGCGTGGCACGATGGCTGCCAACCTGCCGCCCCGCCACGGGGACGGGCACCGTGAACGTGCTGGTTCGCCGAGCCGGCCCCGCGACCAATCCATGAGGTGGACGACCGTGAATGACACTCCGGGCTGGGCCTCGCCCGGATCTGCTCCCTCCGACGGTCAGGACGCAGGTGTGCCCCGGCCCACCGAGCCCGCCGACGGGAGCGGCCCCGCCTCGAAGTGGTCCAAGGAGCAGCCGCCCCCAGGACAGTGGTCCCCGCCGACCGCCCCCGGTGCGAACCGCGCACCTGCGCCACCTCCCGCCCCCGGCTGGGGCGGCGGTCAGCCGAACAGCAACTGGGGCCGACCACCGGCCGCCAAGCCCGGTGTCATCCCGCTCCGGCCCCTGGGCGTCGGGGAGATCCTCGACGGCGCGGTGTCGACGCTGCGCGCCCACTGGCGGCCGGTGCTGGGCGTCACGATCACCGTTTCGGTGATCTCCCAGATCTGCAACATCCTCGTCGAGCGCTACCTGCTCCCCGACCCGCCCGAGGTCGACCCGGACGCGACACCCTCGGAAGCGCTGCGGCAGTCCGTGGACTCGCTGCAGTCCAGCCTGCTCGCCATGGGCCCGTCCCTGATCATCACTCTGATCGCCACACTCTTCACGACGGCCCTTCTCACGGTGGTGATCAGCCGTTCGGTACTGGGCCGCCCGGTAACGCTCTCCGACGCCTGGCACGAGGCACGGCCCCGGCTCCCCCAACTGCTTGGCCTGACCGTGCTGTTGCCCCTCATGAGCGCAGCCATCATGACCGTGGCGATTCTGCCCGGTCTGCTGCTGGGCACCAGCGCGGGAATCGCTCTGTCCGTGCTCCTGGGCCTCGTGGCCTGCGTCGTCATCCTCTGGCTGATGATCCGGTTCGCCCTCGCCTCTCCCGCCCTGATGCTGGAGCGCCAGAGTGTCATCGCCTCCCTGCGCCGCTCCGCCAAACTGGTCCAGGGTGCCTGGTGGCGGACCTTCGGCATCGTGGCGCTGACGCTGCTGCTGACCCTGCTGGTTTCGATGATCATCGCGGTGCCGTTCAGCCTGATCGCGTTCGCGGTGGACGGCAGCGCATTCAGCGACCTGTTCTCCGGAAACAACCCCGACTTCGGCTGGCCGTTCCTGATCATCACGGGTATCGGCTCGGTGATCGCGTCGTCCATCACGTACCCCATCTCCGCCGGCGTGACCGTCCTCCTCTACATCGACCAGCGCATCCGCCGCGAGGCCCTCGACCTGGAACTCGCGCGGGCCGCGGGCGTCCCCGGCTACGGCTCCCAGCGGCCGGGCGACAGCTCCGCCAGGAGCTGATGCGGTGTCCACCACGGGGGGCGTGATGACAGCGCGGCTGCTGATCCGCACGAGCGACGACGTACCGGTGGACACTCCCCGCATCCCCGCCCGGGAGGCGGCGGAGCGGGAGCTGTCCAAGCCGATGTACCACGAGAACGACCCGAGCCTCCTCCAGCGCGCGCTCGACCGCTTCTGGGACTGGGTCGGCGGCCTCTTCGACTCCGCATCCGGGGCCACCCCAGGCGGCCCACTCGGCCTCGTCGTCATCGTCCTGCTGGTCATCGGCCTGGTCGCCGCCCTCTGGTGGCGCCTCGGCACACCGCGGCGCACTCCTGGCTCCGCCGACTCCCTCTTCGACGACAGCCCGCGCAGCGCATCCGAACACCGCGCCGCCGCCGAAGACCATGCCGCCGCCGGACGCTGGAACCAGGCCGTCCAAGAACGCATGCGAGCCATCGTCCGCGCTCTGGAGGAGCGAACCCTCCTCGATCCGAGGCCCGGTCGCACCGCCGACGAGGCAGCTGCCGAAGCAGGCCGCTCCCTGCCGGACCACGCCGACGGACTGCGCGCCTCCGCCAGGGAGTTCGACGACGTCACATACGGCGGCCGCACCGCCGACCGGCAGGCATATCTGCGCCTGCGGGATCTCGACCTTGAACTGGAGCGCGCCAAGCCCCAACTGAGCGACGCGGCCCAAGGAGCAGGGCAATGACCGGGGCCACCGTCAGCGCGACCTCTATGGCTCCCACCAGCCGCCAGGTGTGGACCCGCACCCGCGGTCTGCTGCTCGCCCTCATCATCCTCGTCGCAGCCGGGATCGCCATGGCCGCGCTTCGCTCCGGAGACCAGCACGGCCGCCTCGACCCCCGCTCCGCCGACCTCTACGGCAGCCGCGCCGTCGCCGAACTCCTCAAGGACCGTGGTGTCTCCACCCGCGTCGTCACCACTCTCGGCGAGGCCGCCACGGCGACAGGCCCCGATGTCACCCTTCTCGTCGCCGACCCCGGCCTGCTGACGGAACGCCAGCAACAGACTCTCCGCACCGCGACGGCCAACTCCGGCGGACGCACGGTCCTCCTCTCCGCCGACAGCGCCTCGCTCGGCACACTGGCCCCCGGCGTCCGCAGCGAAGCCCCGGCCCCGGTCGCGGCACGCGCCCCCCAGTGCTCCCTCCCCGCGGCCCGGCGGGCCGGCAGTGCCGAACTCGGCGGTGAGCGGTACTCCACGGCGAAGCCCGGCGCCGACAGCTGCTACCCGAGCAACGGCCTGCCCACCCTCCTGAGGATCGACGACCCCGGCAACGGGGACACCGTCCTGCTCGGTTCCCCCGGCATCCTCTACAACGAACGTCTGGACAAGCACGGCAACGCCTCCCTCGCCCTCCAACTCCTCGGTTCGCGCACCCATCTGGTCTGGTACCTCCCTTCACTCAGCGACACTTCCGCCGCACAGGACGGCACCGACGGCGAGAGCTCATTCCTCGACTTGATCCCGGCAGGCTGGCTCTGGGGGTCGCTCCAGCTCGCCATCGCCGCCGTCCTGGCCGCCATGTGGCGCGCCCGCCGACTGGGCCCCCTGGTCACCGAACGGCTGCCCGTGGCCATCCGCGCATCCGAGTCCACCGAGGGCCGCGCCCGCCTCTACCGCAAGGTGAACGCCCGCGACCGCGCGGCTGCGACCTTGCGCTCGGCCACCCGCACCCGCCTCGCCCCCCTCCTCGGCGTCCCACCTGCCGACGCCCATTCCCCCGAAGCCCTGCTCCCGGCCGTCTCGGCCCACCTCCCCACCAACGACCGGGACCTCAAAAACCTGCTCTTCGGCCCGGCACCCGCCGACGACACTGTTCTCATCCGCCTGGCTGACCAACTCGACGCCCTCGAAAGAGAGGTACGCACTTCATGAGCGCCCCGACCCCCGAGAAGGCTGAGAACTCGGACCGCGCCCGGACCTCCCTGGAGGCCCTGCGCACCGAGATCGCCAAGGCCGTGGTCGGCCAGGACCCCGCTGTCACCGGGCTCGTCGTGGCCCTGCTCTGCCGTGGCCATGTTCTGCTCGAAGGAGTACCGGGCGTCGCCAAGACACTCCTGGTTCGCACCCTCGCGGCCTCCCTCGAACTCGACACCAAGCGCGTCCAGTTCACCCCCGATCTCATGCCGAGCGATGTCACCGGCTCGCTCGTCTACGACGCACGCACCGCCGAGTTTTCGTTCCAACCCGGCCCCGTCTTCACCAACTTGCTGCTCGCCGACGAGATCAACCGCACGCCGCCCAAGACCCAGTCATCGCTTCTGGAGGCGATGGAGGAGCGCCAGGTCACGGTCGACGGCACGCCCCGCCCGCTGCCCGAACCGTTCCTGGTCGCCGCAACTCAGAACCCGGTTGAGTACGAAGGCACTTACCCCCTGCCGGAAGCCCAACTGGATCGCTTCCTCCTCAAGCTGACGGTCCCGCTGCCCAGCCGCGAGGACGAGATCAACGTCCTGACCCGGCACGCCGAGGGCTTCAATCCCCGCGACCTGCAGGCTGCGGGCGTGCGCCCCGTCGCCGGACCGGCCGACCTGGAAGCGGCGCGTGCCGCTGTCGCCAAGACCTCGGTCTCCGCCGAAATCGCCGGCTACGTCGTCGATATCTGCCGTGCCACGCGTGAATCCCCCTCACTCACCCTCGGTGTGTCCCCCCGAGGCGCAACAGCCCTGCTCTCCACCGCCCGAGCGTGGGCCTGGCTCACCGGCCGCGACTACGTCATCCCCGACGATGTGAAGGCCTTGGCCCTGCCCACCCTGCGCCACCGGATCCAGCTCCGGCCCGAAGCGGAGATGGAAGGAGTCACCCCCGACTCCGTCATCACCGCGATCCTCACCCACGTGCCCGTCCCCCGCTGAGGAGCTGCCCCATGGCCCTCACCGGACGAACCGCACTCCTCGCCGCTCTCGGCTCTCTCCCCGTGGGCATCCTGGCCCCGAGCTGGACCGGGATGCTCGCTGTCAATGCGCCTCTCTCCCTAGCAATCTTGTGCGACTACGTCCTCGCCGCGCCAGTGCGAACGCTCCGATTCACCCGAAGCGGTGACACATCAGTTCGACTGGGTGACAGTGCCGAAGTCCAACTGGCCGTCACCAACCCGTCCAACCGCCGCCTGCGCGCCCATCTTCGCGACGCGTGGCCTCCGAGCAGCTGGCACACCGGCACCGAACAGGCCGCCTCCCGCCACAAGCTGACCGTCCCCGCCGGCGAACGCCGTCGGCTCACCACGGTTCTGCGCCCCACACGTCGCGGCGACCGCCACGCGGAACGGGTCACCGTCCGCTCGTACGGCCCCCTCGGTCTCGCCGCCCGCCAGGGCAACCACAGAGTCCCCTGGACCGTTCGTGTCCTGCCGCCCTTCACCAGTCGCAAGCATCTGCCCTCCAGACTGGCCAGGCTGCGCGAGCTCGACGGCCGCACCAGCGTCCTCATCCGCGGCCAAGGCACCGAATTCGACAGCCTTCGCGACTACGTCCCCGGCGACGACACCCGCTCCATCGACTGGCGCGCCACCGCCCGCCGGACCACAGTCGCCGTGCGCACCTGGCGACCCGAACGCGACCGCCACATCCTCGTCGTACTCGACACCGGCCGCACCTCGGCCGGCCGCGTCGGAGATGTCCCTCGCCTCGACGCGGCCATGGACGCCGCGCTGCTCCTCACAGCGCTGGCCTCACGCGCAGGCGACCGCGTGGACCTCCTCGCCTACGACCGCCGCATCCGCGCCCAGGTCCAGGGCCGCTCCGCCGGTGACCTGCTGCCCGCCCTGGTCAACGCGCTCGCTCCGCTGGAACCCGAACTCGTCGAAACCGACGCCCGCGGTCTCAGCGCCGCCGCGCTCACCAGCGCCCCGCGCCGATCCCTGATCGTGCTGCTCACCAGCCTCGACGCCGCGCCCATCGAAGAGGGGCTGCTGCCTGTCCTCCCACAGCTCACACAACGGCACACCGTGCTCGTGGCGTCGGTGGCAGACCCTCATATCCAGCAGATGTCCACGTCTCGCGGCACTGTCGAGGCGGTGTACGACGCGGCGGCCGGCACCCAGGCTCAGGCCCAGCGCCGCCGAACAGCAGAACAGCTTCAACGGCATGGCGTGACCGTCGTCGACGCCACCCCGGACAACCTCGCGCCGGCCCTCGCGGATGCTTACCTCGCGCTGAAGGCTGCTGGTCGCCTCTGAGAGGGCCGGGTATTGGATTCAGGTAATGGATTTCGGAATGGGAGGGCCGAGCTGTTTGTCCCCTGAACGCAGAAAAGCCCCGCACCAGAAGGTGCGGGGCTTCCCCACAATAATTGTTCGGCGGCGTCCTACTCTCCCACAGGGTCCCCCCTGCAGTACCATCGGCGCTGAAAGGCTTAGCTTCCGGGTTCGGAATGTAACCGGGCGTTTCCCTAACGCAATGACCACCGAAACTCTATGAAAATAGTGAACTCCAGCCGGCCAAAAGGGCGAGTTCGTTACTTCAGAACATACACAGTGGACGCGAGCAACTGAGGACAAGCCCTCGGCCTATTAGTACCAGTCAGCTCCACCCCTTACAGGGCTTCCACATCTGGCCTATCAACCCAGTCGTCTACTGGGAGCCTTAACCCCTCAAAGGGGGTGGGAGTCCTCATCTCGAAGCAGGCTTCCCGCTTAGATGCTTTCAGCGGTTATCCTTTCCGAACGTAGCCAACCAGCCATGCCCTTGGCAGGACAACTGGCACACCAGAGGTTCGTCCGTCCCGGTCCTCTCGTACTAGGGACAGCCCTTCTCAAGACTCCTACGCGCACAGCGGATAGGGACCGAACTGTCTCACGACGTTCTAAACCCAGCTCGCGTACCGCTTTAATGGGCGAACAGCCCAACCCTTGGGACCGACTCCAGCCCCAGGATGCGACGAGCCGACATCGAGGTGCCAAACCATCCCGTCGATATGGACTCTTGGGGAAGATCAGCCTGTTATCCCCGGGGTACCTTTTATCCGTTGAGCGACGGCGCTTCCACAAGCCACCGCCGGATCACTAGTCCCGACTTTCGTCCCTGCTCGACCCGTCGGTCTCACAGTCAAGCTCCCTTGTGCACTTACACTCAACACCTGATTGCCAACCAGGCTGAGGGAACCTTTGGGCGCCTCCGTTACCCTTTGGGAGGCAACCGCCCCAGTTAAACTACCCATCAGACACTGTCCCTGATCCGGATCACGGACCCAGGTTAGACATCCAGCACGACCAGAGTGGTATTTCAACGACGACTCCACCTGAACTGGCGTCCAAGCTTCACAGTCTCCCACCTATCCTACACAAGCCGAACCGAACACCAATATCAAACTGTAGTAAAGGTCCCGGGGTCTTTCCGTCCTGCTGCGCGAAACGAGCATCTTTACTCGTAGTGCAATTTCACCGGGCCTATGGTTGAGACAGTCGAGAAGTCGTTACGCCATTCGTGCAGGTCGGAACTTACCCGACAAGGAATTTCGCTACCTTAGGATGGTTATAGTTACCACCGCCGTTTACTGGCGCTTAAGTTCTCAGCTTCGCCACACCGAAATGTGACTAACCGGTCCCCTTAACGTTCCAGCACCGGGCAGGCGTCAGTCCGTATACATCGCCTTACGGCTTCGCACGGACCTGTGTTTTTAGTAAACAGTCGCTTCTCGCTGGTCTCTGCGGCCACCCCCAGCTCACCGAGTAAACCGGATCACCAGTGATGGCCCCCTTCTCCCGAAGTTACGGGGGCATTTTGCCGAGTTCCTTAACCATAGTTCACCCGAACGCCTCGGTATTCTCTACCTGACCACCTGAGTCGGTTTAGGGTACGGGCCGCCATGAAACTCGCTAGAGGCTTTTCTCGACAGCATAGGATCATCCACTTCACCACAATCGGCTCGGCATCAGGTCTCAGACTATGTGCAGGGCGGATTTGCCTACCCTGCGTCCTACACCCTTACCCCGGGACAACCACCGCCCGGGCTGGACTACCTTCCTGCGTCACCCCATCGCTTACCTACTACCACCTTGGACCGGCGGCTCCACCACTCCCCTTCACCCGAAGGCTCCAGGACGGCTTCACGGCCTTAGCATTAATGGGCTCGATACTGGGCGTTTCAAAGCGGGTACCGGAATATCAACCGGTTGTCCATCGACTACGCCTGTCGGCCTCGCCTTAGGTCCCGACTTACCCTGGGCAGATCAGCTTGACCCAGGAACCCTTAGTCAATCGGCGCACACGTTTCTCACGTGTGTATCGCTACTCATGCCTGCATTCTCACTCGTGAACCGTCCACAACTCGCTTCCGCGGCTGCTTCACCCGGCACACGACGCTCCCCTACCCATCCCAGCGGGCGTTGGCCCTCATGCTGGAATGACACGACTTCGGCGGTACGCTTGAGCCCCGCTACATTGTCGGCGCGGAATCACTTGACCAGTGAGCTATTACGCACTCTTTCAAGGGTGGCTGCTTCTAAGCCAACCTCCTGGTTGTCTCTGCGACTCCACATCCTTTCCCACTTAGCGTACGCTTAGGGGCCTTAGTCGATGCTCTGGGCTGTTTCCCTCTCGACCATGGAGCTTATCCCCCACAGTCTCACTGCCGCGCTCTCACTTACCGGCATTCGGAGTTTGGCTAAGGTCAGTAACCCGGTAGGGCCCATCGCCTATCCAGTGCTCTACCTCCGGCAAGAAACACACGACGCTGCACCTAAATGCATTTCGGGGAGAACCAGCTATCACGGAGTTTGATTGGCCTTTCACCCCTAACCACAGGTCATCCCCCAGGTTTTCAACCCTGGTGGGTTCGGTCCTCCACGAAGTCTTACCTCCGCTTCAACCTGCCCATGGCTAGATCACTCCGCTTCGGGTCTTGAGCGCGCTACTGTACCGCCCTGTTCGGACTCGCTTTCGCTACGGCTTCCCCACACGGGTTAACCTCGCAACACACCGCAAACTCGCAGGCTCATTCTTCAAAAGGCACGCAGTCACGACTGTTGCTCCGAAGAACAACAGCGACGCTCCCACGGCTTGTAGGCACACGGTTTCAGGTACTATTTCACTCCGCTCCCGCGGTACTTTTCACCATTCCCTCACGGTACTATCCGCTATCGGTCACCAGGGAATATTTAGGCTTAACGGGTGGTCCCGCCAGATTCACACGGGATTTCTCGGGCCCCGTGCTACTTGGGTGTCTCTCAAACGAGCCGCTGATGTTTCAGCTACGGGGGTCTTACCCTCTACGCCGGACCTTTCGCATGTCCTTCGCCTACATCAACGGTTTCTGACTCGTCTCACAGCCGGCAGACCGTGAAAGAGAGATCCCACAACCCCGCATGCGCAACCCCTGCCGGGTATCACACGCATACGGTTTGGCCTCATCCGGTTTCGCTCGCCACTACTCCCGGAATCACGGTTGTTTTCTCTTCCTGAGGGTACTGAGATGTTTCACTTCCCCTCGTTCCCTCCACACTGCCTATGTGTTCAGCAGCGGGTGACAGCCCATGACGACTGCCGGGTTTCCCCATTCGGAAACCCCCGGATCAAAGCCTGGTTGACGGCTCCCCGGGGACTATCGTGGCCTCCCACGTCCTTCATCGGTTCCTGGTGCCAAGGCATCCACCGTGCGCCCTTAAAAACTTGGCCACAGATGCTCGCGTCCACTGTGCAGTTCTCAAGCAACGACCAGCCACCCACCACCCCACCCCCTTACAGGGCGAGTTCACTGGGGCCGGCATCACGAAGGCAGGGACCGCAGTCCGTACCCTCAGATACCCAACAGCGCGCCCGGCACGATCCCCTGACTCTCACGTTCCACGCCGAAGCAGTACTAGTGAAGCCCTGAAACCGTGCCGAATAGTCAACGTTCCACCCATGAGCTGACCACCGCAGGACATTCGCCTGCGTTGTGGCTCTGGATTCCTTGCGGAATCTAGATGCTCCTTAGAAAGGAGGTGATCCAGCCGCACCTTCCGGTACGGCTACCTTGTTACGACTTCGTCCCAATCGCCAGTCCCACCTTCGACAGCTCCCTCCCACAAGGGGTTGGGCCACCGGCTTCGGGTGTTACCGACTTTCGTGACGTGACGGGCGGTGTGTACAAGGCCCGGGAACGTATTCACCGCAGCAATGCTGATCTGCGATTACTAGCAACTCCGACTTCATGGGGTCGAGTTGCAGACCCCAATCCGAACTGAGACCGGCTTTTTGAGATTCGCTCCGCCTCGCGGCATCGCAGCTCATTGTACCGGCCATTGTAGCACGTGTGCAGCCCAAGACATAAGGGGCATGATGACTTGACGTCGTCCCCACCTTCCTCCGAGTTGACCCCGGCAGTCTCCTGTGAGTCCCCATCACCCCGAAGGGCATGCTGGCAACACAGAACAAGGGTTGCGCTCGTTGCGGGACTTAACCCAACATCTCACGACACGAGCTGACGACAGCCATGCACCACCTGTATACCGACCACAAGGGGGGCACTATCTCTAATGCTTTCCGGTATATGTCAAGCCTTGGTAAGGTTCTTCGCGTTGCGTCGAATTAAGCCACATGCTCCGCTGCTTGTGCGGGCCCCCGTCAATTCCTTTGAGTTTTAGCCTTGCGGCCGTACTCCCCAGGCGGGGAACTTAATGCGTTAGCTGCGGCACCGACGACGTGGAATGTCGCCAACACCTAGTTCCCAACGTTTACGGCGTGGACTACCAGGGTATCTAATCCTGTTCGCTCCCCACGCTTTCGCTCCTCAGCGTCAGTAATGGCCCAGAGATCCGCCTTCGCCACCGGTGTTCCTCCTGATATCTGCGCATTTCACCGCTACACCAGGAATTCCGATCTCCCCTACCACACTCTAGCTAGCCCGTATCGACTGCAGACCCGGGGTTAAGCCCCGGGCTTTCACAACCGACGTGACAAGCCGCCTACGAGCTCTTTACGCCCAATAATTCCGGACAACGCTTGCGCCCTACGTATTACCGCGGCTGCTGGCACGTAGTTAGCCGGCGCTTCTTCTGCAGGTACCGTCACTTTCGCTTCTTCCCTGCTGAAAGAGGTTTACAACCCGAAGGCCGTCATCCCTCACGCGGCGTCGCTGCATCAGGCTTTCGCCCATTGTGCAATATTCCCCACTGCTGCCTCCCGTAGGAGTCTGGGCCGTGTCTCAGTCCCAGTGTGGCCGGTCGCCCTCTCAGGCCGGCTACCCGTCGTCGCCTTGGTAGGCCATCACCCCACCAACAAGCTGATAGGCCGCGGGCTCATCCTTCACCGCCGGAGCTTTCAACCCCCCGAGATGCCTCGGAAGGTGGTATCCGGTATTAGACCCCGTTTCCAGGGCTTGTCCCAGAGTGAAGGGCAGATTGCCCACGTGTTACTCACCCGTTCGCCACTAATCCACCCCGAAGGGCTTCATCGTTCGACTTGCATGTGTTAAGCACGCCGCCAGCGTTCGTCCTGAGCCAGGATCAAACTCTCCATGAATGTTTTCCCGTCATCGGGATGAACACCACAAGAGCGGAACAACCAGTCGGAATAAGACCGGTCGTTCACAGCGTCCTCGCTGTGTCAATGCCTACCCGCCACACAGGCCGGTAGGACTTTCAAAGGAACCTCGAACCTGCCGAAACAGGCCGGGGTATCAACATATCTGGCGTTGACTTTTGGCACGCTGTTGAGTTCTCAAGGAACGGACGCTTCCTTCGTACTCACCCACAGAACACTCTCTGGGGCTTTCCTCCGGGCGCTTCCCTTCGGTCTTGCGTTTCCAACCTTACCAGACTCTTTTTCCGTGTCCGTTTCCGGTGTGGAATTCGAATCCAGTGGCCGCTGGAAGGGCCTTTTTGTCTTTCGACGGACCCGACTTTATCAGAAGCATTTCGGCCGACCTAATCGACCTACGTGATCCGGATTGAAGAATCGGGAGGCTCCGCGGAAATTCAATTTCCGGCGAGAGCGAGAGAGACATTATCGGTCGCACTCGCACTTGTCCAGTTCGAGGCAACCGTTAAAATCTACCTCCCCACACCAGCCGTGTCAACGGTGTTGCGGGGCGGAGAGGAGACTAGCAGGTCAGGACGGGTGCTCGCACATCAGGCCGCGGCCGGGAGCTCGGCACTGCGGTCTGCCTCCTCCACGTCGCCCATGTCGCCCATTCGGGCTGCTCGGCCGCCCAGGATGTAGACGTAAGCCAGGAAGGCCAGCTCGGCGGCGATGCCAATGGCGATGCGCGCCCAGGTCGGGAGTCCCGAGGGGGTGACGAAACCTTCGATCACCCCGGACACGAACAGGACCAGAGCCAGGCCGATGGCCATACCGATGGCGGCGCGGCCTTGTCGAGCGAGGGCTGTGCGGCGGGAGTACGGGCCGGGGTCGATGACCGTCCAGCCGAGGCGGAGGCCCGTGCCCGCGGCGACGAACACGGCGGTCAGTTCGAGGAGGCCGTGCGGGAGGACAAGGCCCAGGAAGGTGTCGAGGCGGCCCGCCGACGACATCAGGCCGATGCCGACGCCGAGGTTCAGCACATTGACGAACAGGATCCAGATCACCGGGAGGCACAGGAAGGCGCCCAGAGTCAGGCACATGGCGGCGGCCTGGGCGTTGTTCGTCCAGACCTGGGCGGCGAAGGAGGCCGCGGGGTGGCTGGAGTAGTACGTCTCGTACTCACCGCCGGGGCGGGTGAGCTGTCGGAGTTCGTCCGGGGCCGCGATCGTCGCCTGGACCTCGGGGTGGGTGCCGATCCACCAGCCGATGATCGCGGCGAGAACCGTGGAGAGCACCGCTGTGGGTATCCACCAGTGTCGGGAGCGGTAGACGGCCGCGGGGAATCCGGCGGTCAGGAAACGGACGGCATCACGCCAGGTGGCGCGGCGGGTCCCGGTGACGGTGGAGCGGGCGCGGGCGACGAGTTGGGTGAGCCGCCCTGTGAGCATCGGATCGGGAGCGCTCGATTGAATGAGGGAGAGGTGGGTGGCCGTGCGCTGGTAGAGGGCGACGAGTTCGTCGGCCTCGGCGCCGGTGAGACGTCGTCCCCGGTGCAGAAGGTGGTCCAGGCGGTCCCACTCGGCGCGGTGGGCGGTCACGAAGACGTCGAGGTCCATGGTCGGCTGCTGCTCCAGGCACTGGGTGCGTACGGTCCGTACTACTGCGGCGCGCTGCGGGCCAGCTTGGCAGACTGAGACAGACAAGGGGCGGGGAAGGTCGATGGCGAAGGGCGGGCAGCGGTGAGTGCGCTTGTGACGGGGGATGCGGTCGTCCTGGGACTGCAACCGGCCAAACTGCCGAGTCGGGCGCTCGCTGTGGTCATCGATCTTGCGGTCGTCTGGACCGTCTACCTTCTGGTGTCGATCGGGCTTGGGGTGGCGACTGCCTCATTGGACGAGGCGGCGGTCATGGCGGTGTCGATCGCAACGTTTCTGCTCGTTCTGGTGGGGGCTCCCATAGCCGTGGAGACGTTCAGCCACGGGCGCTCGCTGGGGAAGCTCGCTTGTGGGCTGCGGGTCGTCCGGGACGACGGGGGGCCGATCCGGTTCCGGCATGCGCTGGTGCGCGGGGCGATAGGTGTGGTCGAGATCCTGATGACGTTCGGTGTCATCGCCTGTATCGCCTCGCTGGTGTCGGCGCGGGGGCGGCGGATCGGGGATGTGTTCGCGGGGACGCTGGTGGTCCGGGAGAGGGTGCCGGCCGCGCGGGGAATGATGATGCCTCCTCCGCCGCCATGGCTTGTGGGGCGGTTCTCCGAGCTTGATCTGTCGGGGGTGCCGGACGACCTGTGGCTCGCCATACGTCAGTACCTGACGCGGATGAGGCAGCTGGATCCGGCGGTGAGCTGGTCAATGGCTGTGCGGCTGGCCGGTGATCTGGCGGCGTGCACAGGGGCGCCTGCGCCGGAGGGAGTGCCGCCGGCCGCGTATCTGGCGGCCGTGGTCAATGAGCGGCAGGCACGCGATGCGCGGAAGGCGTTCGGGGCGGCGGTTCAGGGCGCGGGGTCCGCGGGGGCCGCTCAAAGCGGTGGGGAGATGGGCGCTCGTGGGATGGCCGTGCCGTTTGAGGTGACGGCAGGAGCCGGGCCGGCGTCGGGGACCTCGGCGTCCGCGAAGTCCTCGGGCTCGTCGGGGTCCATGTCCGAGGCCGCGGCTCAGACGCCGCCCGCCACGGGGTTCGCGCCCCCCGCATAGTCGGGCGCCCAAGACGGCCGCCGGGCGACAGCTGGGACAGCGGGACAGCTCGCGAAGCCGGCGACCGACGGTCACCGGGCGACAGACAGTCAGGGGAAGACGGAGGGCGGGGACTCCAGGCCTTCGAGTTCGATGCCGGGTGCTGCCAGGACCACGTCGCCGGCGATGTGCACGATGTGCTGCTCACCCGTGTCCAGTGCGCTGACCTGGTATTCGTCCACCATCAAGGGGCCATTGTCAGTGGCATGCGCTTCACTCTTCATCAGGGCCCAGGACTGATCGAGAGTGCGGGGGGCGAGGACGGGATCCGTGAAGGCGACGAGGCGGACTCGCGTCGCGGGGGAACCGGGGGTGAGGCGCAGGAGACGTGCGGTGGCGATGAGGAAAGCGGGGGATGTGCCGGTGAAGGCGTGGGCGCGGACATTGCCTTCGGTGGCATGAGTGCCGGTGGGGTCGGTACGGACCCAGGTGACGCCGTCGAGGGCGGCACCGCGGACCTGCCAGCTCGCGGCGTGAAGTTCGAGGCGGATGGGGCGGCCGAGTTCGTCGATGGCCAGGTCGACGGAGCCGGCGTGGTCGCCGGAGGGGGTGGTGATCTGCGAGACATAACGCCAGCCGGAGGGGCCGGGGGCGCACTGGAAGTGTTCTTCGCCGAGGGGGGTGTGATCGTGCGGATCGTGGAGCGAATAGCGGCCGCGGGGCATGGGGGCGTAAGTGTCCTTGTGCGGTGAGGCTCTTGCCGTGGAGCCGGAGCCGTTCGGGGAGGGTATGGGGCAGGCCCCCGACACGGGGGTGCGGGGGCCTGCCTTGTTACCGCTGCTATCTGCTGCTGAGCGGCTGCCGAGTGTTTCAGTAGCCGTCAGTAGCGGTAGTGGTCGGACTTGTACGGGCCTTCGACCTCGACACCGATGTAGGCGGCCTGCTCCGGGCGCAGTTCGGTCAGCTTCACGCCGAGCGCGTCCAGGTGGAGCCGGGCGACCTTCTCGTCCAGGTGCTTGGGCAGCACATAGACGTCGGTCGGGTACTCCTCGGGCTTGGTGAACAGCTCGATCTGGGCCAGCGTCTGGTCCGCGAAGCTGTTCGACATCACGAACGAGGGGTGACCGGTCGCGTTGCCCAGGTTCAGCAGACGGCCCTCGGACAGCACGATCAGGACCTTGCCGTCGGGGAAGGTCCAGGTGTGCACCTGCGGCTTGACCTCATCCTTGACGATGCCCTCGATCTGCGCCAGACCGGCCATGTCGATCTCGTTGTCGAAGTGGCCGATATTGCCCACGATCGCCTGGTGCTTCATCCTGGCCATGTCCGCGGCCATGATGATGTCCTTGTTCCCCGTGGTCGTCACGAAGATGTCGGCCTTGTCCACGACCTCGTCCAGCGTGGTCACCTGGTAACCGTCCATCGCCGCCTGCAGCGCGCAGATCGGGTCGATCTCCGTGACGATCACCCGCGCGCCCTGACCACGCAGCGACTCCGCGCAGCCCTTGCCCACATCGCCATAACCGCACACCACCGCGGTCTTGCCACCGATCAGCACATCGGTGGCCCGGTTGATGCCGTCGATCAGCGAGTGACGGCAGCCGTACTTGTTGTCGAACTTCGACTTGGTGACAGCATCGTTCACATTGATCGCCGGGAACAGCAGAGTGCCGTCCCGGTGCATCTCGTACAACCGGTGCACACCCGTCGTGGTCTCCTCCGTCACACCACGGATCTCCGAGGCCAGCTGGGTCCACTTCTGCGGGGACTCACCCAGGGTGCGGTTCAGCAGGGTGAGGATGTGGCCGTACTCCTCGCTGTCCGCCGTCGAGGGGTCCGGGGCCGCGCCGGCCTTCTCGAACTCGACGCCCTTGTGTACCAGGAGCGTGGCGTCACCGCCGTCGTCGAGGATCATGTTCGGGCCGCCGGTAGGGGTGTTGGGCCAGGTCAGCGCCTGCTCCGTGCACCACCAGTACTCCTCCAGTGTCTCGCCCTTCCAGGCGAAGACCGGGACGCCCCGGGGCGCCTCGGGCGTGCCGTTCGGGCCGACGGCAATGGCGGCCGCGGCGTGGTCCTGGGTGGAGAAGATGTTGCAGGACGCCCAGCGCACCTCGGCACCGAGGGCGACCAGGGTCTCGATCAGCACGGCCGTCTGCACGGTCATGTGCAGCGAACCGGTGATCCGGGCACCGGCCAGCGGCTGCTGCTCGGCGTACTCCTTGCGGATCGACATCAGGCCGGGCATCTCGTGCTCGGCGAGGGTGATCTCCTTGCGCCCGAAGGCGGCGAGGGAGAGGTCGGCGACCTTGAAGTCCTGTCCAGTGACGACAGTCGACATTGCGAGCTGCTCCTCGTGGTGTGGGTCGAGGGTGGGTACGGCTGGCTCTGCGGCGGCGGACACAGGAATGCCCGGGCGCTCGCAGTGCAGTCCGTCGGAGGCCCTCTCTCCCTCGGCCGGTCCCGGAAACGGAACCGCCCGACCGCCATCAGCAGCGACGTCTGGCTCTGGTCACGAATCTACACCGGTCGACGGGTTGGGCCCCAGCCCGCCCATGGCTGGGATCCGGCCACATCCAGAGTCAGGGGGAGACCCTGTGAAGTTGGGTCACCTGGGCTTTTGATGTCGTATCCCCGTGCTGCACCATGCTCGGGGATCGGGAACATCAGCACGATCTGCGCCACAAGCGTTAGGAGAACCACGTGACAAATCCGGTGAGTGAGCAGCGGCCATTGAAGCTGCTCGCAGTGACCGCCTGTCCGACCGGCATCGCCCACACCTATATGGCGGCGGAGAAGCTGGCGCAGGCTGCACAGGCCCTCGGCATCGAGATGAAGGTGGAGACTCAAGGCTCCATCGGCGCCGAAAACGTACTCTCTGACAACGATGTCACAAACGCCGACGGCGTCATCATCGCCGCCGACAAGGACGTCGACCGCAGTCGGTTCGTGGGGAAGAAGGTGCTGGTTGTCGGCGTCGCCGAGGGCATCCACCACCCGGAGCGGCTGATCGAGCAGGTGCAGAGCGCGCCCGTGCACGGTGCGGGCGGCGGGGGCGGGGGCGCGAACGGAGACGCCACGCCGCTGACCACCGGGGGTGGCGGCGGCAAGGAGCGCAGCGCCGTGTACAAGGCGCTGATGAACGGCGTCTCGTACATGATCCCGTTCGTGGTCGTGGGCGGGTTGCTGATCGCCATCTCGCTCGCGCTGGGCGGCGATGCCACGGCCAAGGGCTATGCGATCCCGGAAGGAACGTTCTGGGCGCGCGTCTTTGCCATCGGTGTCGTCGGCTTCACGTTGATGATCCCGATCCTGTCCGGCTATATCGCCTATGCGATCGGCGACCGGCCCGCGCTGGTGCCGGGCATGATCGGCGGCTGGATCGCCAACACCGGTGAGTTGTACGACTCCAAGGCGGGCGCCGGGTTCATCGGGGCCATCGTCACCGGGTTCCTGGCCGGGTATCTGGTGTTGTGGATCAAGAAGGTCAAGGTCCCCAAGTTCGCCCGGCCGATCATGCCGATCATCGTGATCCCGATCGTTGCGACGACAACGCTGGGGCTGTTCTTCATCTACGTCATCGGCAAGCCGATCTCGTGGGTCTTCACGCACCTCACCGACTGGCTCAGCGGGATGACCGGGACGAGCGCGATTCTGCTGGGCGCGATTCTCGGGTTGATGATCGCGTTCGACATGGGCGGGCCGGTCAACAAGACTGCCTTCCTCTTCGGTGCCGGGCTCATAGCCACCGGCAACCAGACCGTGATGGGTATGTGCGCGGCCGCGATTCCGGTCATGCCGCTCGGGCAGGGACTCGCGACGCTGCTGAGGCGGCGGCTCTACTCGGAGCAGGAGCGGGAGACCGGTATGGCCGCCCTGTTCATGGGGATGTTCGGCATCTCGGAGGGTGCGATTCCGTTCGCGGCGGCCAGGCCGGCGCAGGTCATTCCGGCGAACATGCTCGGTGGTGCTGTAGCCGGTGCGTTCGCCGGTCTGACCAGCGTGCAGGACGCGGTTCCGCACGGTGGGCCGATCGTGGCCGTCCTCGGTGCGGTGGGTGGCGTGCCGATGTTCTTCCTCGCGGTTGTCATCGGCACCGTCGTCACCGCGATCACCACGAATGCGCTGATCGACATCAAGGAGCGGAGGAACCGCGGGGCGGCGGCGCTTGTGCCTGCGGCCGCCGGTGCGAGTGCAGGTGCGGGTGCGGTGGTTGCCGAGCCGGTGCTCGCTGGAGTCGGTGCCGGTAGCGGGGCCGGTGCGGGTACCGAGGTCGCGGGCTCCGGTGCCGTACCTGCCGAGACGTCGCCCACTCCCCCTGCGGTGACCGAGACCACCGAGGACGAGGCGCTGTCCGGGTATCTCACCGCGCAGACCGTGAAGGTGCAGCTCGCCGCCGACAGTAAGGACGCCGCCATCCGCGAGATGGCCGCCATGCTCGCCACCACCGGCAAGGTCGCCGACCCCGACGCGCTCGTGGCGGCCGCGTTCGCCCGTGAGGACCAGGGCACCACCGGGCTCGGCGAGGAGATCGCCATCCCCCACGCCAAGACCGACGCCGTCACCGCGCCGATCGTCGGGTTCGCGCGGTCGGCGGAGGGCGTCGAGTGGGGCTCGCTCGACGGTACGAAGGCCAAGTTGATCTTCATGATCACGGTGCCGGAGGCCGCCGCGGGCGATGAGCACCTGCGGATCCTGGCGCTGCTCTCGCGCAAGCTCATGGACACCGAGTTCCGGGACCGGCTCTCGGCCGCGCCGGACGAGGCGGCGATTCTCCAGGTGCTGGGCGAGATCCAGTAGGGAGTACGTACGACCGGGGGCAGCTGCCCCCGGTCGTACGCGTAGGGCATGAGAAGGCCCCCTGCCGGGCGGCAGGGGGCCTTCTTCATACGGGATACGGGCGAGGGTCAGTGCTCCGCGCCCGGGCCCGGGCCGCCCGGGGACTTTGCCGGGCTGCTGCCCGCCGCGGCCGCCGACTCGCTGTAGATGTCCGGCTCCAGGTAGATCACGCGCGCAATGGGAACGGCGTTGCGGATGCGGTCCTCGGCGGCGTTGATCGCATCCGCGACCTCACTCGCCGTGTCGTCGTGCCTGACCGCGATCTTGGCCGCGACCAGCAGTTCCTCCGGCCCCAGGTGGAGCGTACGCATGTGGATGATGCCGGTGACGGTGTCGTTGTCGACGACCGCCGCCTTGATCTTCTCGACGTCGTCGGCGCCGGCCGACTCGCCCAGGAGGAGCGACTTGGTCTCGGCCGCCAGGATGAGTGCGATCAGGATCAGCAGGACGCCGATGCAGAGCGTGCCGATGCCGTCCCACACCCCGTTACCCGTGGCCAGGGCGATGCTCACGCCGCCGAGCGCCAGGACCAGACCGATCAGCGCGCCCAGGTCCTCCAGCAGGACGACCGGGAGTTCGGGCGCCTTCGCGTGGCGGACGAACTCCGTCCAGGAGAGCTGGCCGCGCGTCTCGTTCGACTCCTTGATGGCCGTACGGAAGGAGAAGGACTCGGCGATGATCGCGAAGGCGAGGACGCCGACCGGCCAGTACCAGGCCTCGATCTCGTGCGGGTGCTTGATCTTCTCGTAGCCCTCGTAGATCGCGAACATGCCGCCGACCGAGAAGAGCACGATGGAGACGAGGAAGGCGTAGATGTAGCGCTCGCGGCCGTAGCCGAAGGGGTGCTGGGGAGTCGCCTCGCGCTGGGCCTTCTTGCCGCCGAGGAGCAGCAGCCCCTGGTTGCCGGAGTCGGCGACCGAGTGGACGCTCTCCGCGAGCATCGACGACGAGCCGCTGAACAGGAACGCGACGAACTTCGCTGCCGCGATTGCGAGATTGGCGGCGAGTGCCGCCACGATCGCCTTGGTTCCGCCTGACGCGCTCATGAGTGCCGGATGTCCCTTCGTACCTACGTCGGTCGCCGCTGACCGGGCTTTGCCCGGTCTTTGCGATGCGCCATTGTTGCAGCCGCCTTTGGTGGCGTTGCGTCAGGCCACCACGGTGGCTCGGAAGACTGTGCCGGGGCCGCCGCCCGTGCCCGAGATCTCCGCCTTGTCCCCTGCCGGTACGAACGCCGACTCGCCGGCAGCGAGAGTCAGGCCGCCCGCTGTCACGCGGCCCGCCGTGCAGAGCAGGATCTGCGGGGTGGGTGCGGTCAGGTCGCGGGGCGCCGCGCCGGGGGCCAGGACATGGCGGGAGAGACGGAATTCGTCGATCGGGGTGTCGTAGACCTCTTCGCCCAAGGGCGAGGCCTCGGGGCGCAGAACGCCCGGGTCGCTCGCTTCGAAGCGGACGATACGCAGCAGCTCGGGGACGTCCACATGCTTGGGGGTCAGTCCGCAGCGCAGCACGTTGTCGGAGTTGGCCATGATCTCCACTCCGAGGCCGTTCAGATACGCGTGCGGAACGCCGGCGCCGAGGAACAGTGCCTCGCCGGGCTGCAGTTGGACGTAGTTGAGCAGCATCGCCGCGATGACGCCGGGGTCGCCGGGGAAGTGGTGCGCGATCGAGGTGTACGGGGCGTATGCGCCGCCGAGCCGTTCGCAGGCGGCCGCGGCGTCCGTGACGGTGGCCGCCATCTCCTCGGGGTCGGCCGTCAGCACCGCCGTCAGCACTTCGCGGAGTGCGGCCTCCTCCGGGTGGGCGTGCAGCAGGTCGACGTACGGCTTGAGCGAGTTCACGTTGAGACCCGCGAGGAGATCGGCGGCTTCGAGGGGCGTACGGAAGCCGCACAGGCCGTCGAAGGGCGTGAGCGCGCAGATCAGTTCGGGCTTGTGGTTGGCGTCCTTGTAGTTGCGGTGCGGGGCGTCGATGGGGACACCCGCGCGCTCCTCGGCCTCGTAACCCTCGTGCGCCTGCGCGAGGTTCGGGTGGACCTGGAGGGAGAGGGGGGCGCCGGCCGCGAGGATCTTGAGGAGGAAGGGGAGGCGGGGGCCGAACTTCTCGACGGTCGCGGGGCCGAGTTCGCGTACGGGGTCGGCGGCGATGAGGTCGGAGAGCGGCTGTGGGTCGGTGTCACGGGTGACGCGCGAGGGAGCTCCCGGGTGGGCGCCCATCCACATCTCGGCCTGGGGCTCGCCGGTGGGGGCGATGCCGAGCAGTTCCGGGATGGCGGTCGTGGAGCCCCAGGCGTAGGGGCGCACGGTGTTGGAGAGGCGGTCCATTTTCTTCCTGGTCCGTTCGGGATTCTTTCAGTTGCTGCCCGGCCCTTGCCGGTTCGCTTCGGTTCTTTGTGCTTCGCGCCGGTTCTTTGCGTCTCGTGCCGGTGTTTTGTTACGTGGGGATACCGGAGGCCGCCAGGGCCAGATAAATGGCGGCGAAGTCGGTCACGGCGACGAGTTCGGCGATCGACTCCAGCTCGGTGCCGTCCTCCGGTTCGAGCTCGCTGATCGCGGTGTCGTGACTGAGCGCCAGTTCGCGGGCGGCGGGCGCGGCGGTCAGACTGCCGGCGGCGCTGTCACGCAGCAGTACGACACGGGTCCGGAGCGCCTGCTGCTCCTCCACGCGGTCGCGGAAGAAATCGTCCGGGTCGGCACCGGCCGCGAAGTCGCCCGCGAGGAGCACGCCGTGGGCGGGGAGCGCCTCGGGGAGCGTGGCGGCGAGGGCGGGGAGACCGGCCAGCTCGGCCAGTACGGCGGCGAAGCGGCGGCCCGCCGGGGCGGCACCGTCGCCCTCCGTCCAGATGAGCGGAAGGCTGTCGGCGAGCTCGGCGGCGAGGGTCTTGGCCGGATTGCTGTATGTCGCGATGGCCGGGCCGCACCGTTCGGCGGCGAGGTCGAGGCGGTCGGCGACCTTGGCGAGGGTCTCCGGGGACGCTTCGAGCAGGCCGACCCGGTCGAGGAGGACGAGGAGCGGCGTGAGCAGGGCCCACAACGCGCCCGGGCTCGCCGACTGCGTCTCCTCGTACATCTCGTGCGGCGCGGTGGCCATGGGGACGACCATGCCGTGTGTGCCGTCGACGGCCTCGGAGAGCGGGGAGCGCTGGGGGGCGACGGCGACGACGGTGCAGCCGCGGCGGTACGCCTGCTCGGCGAGGAGGGCGAGGCCGGGTTCGCTGCCGTCGACGGTGGCGATGAGGAGGAGGTCCACGGAGCCCGCCCAGCCGGGGAGCGCCCAGCGCAGGGCGCCGGCCGCGGGGGCGACGCCGGTGGGGTGGAGCCGGGTCACTGGGGCGGAGGCGCCGGCCAGGGCGCCGATCAGATCGGCGACGCCGGTGGCTGCGGTGCCGGGGCCCGCGACGAGGACGGCGCGGGGGCGGCCCTCGGGTTTGAGCTCGGCGATACCGGCCTCGGCGGCGTGCCGGGCGGCGGTGCGTACACGCGCCCCGGCTTCGGCGGCGCCTCGGAGCAGTCCTCGCCGATCGGCGCGGGCGAGGGCTTCCGGGGCGTCGAGGAGCGACTCGTCGAGCATGGGATTTGGCCTCCGATGCCGTGCGGTGGTGGGTCAGGCGGGGCGGCGTGCCTCGTCGACGAGGAGGACGGGGATGCCGTCCCTTACCGGGTAGGCCAGGCCGCAGTCCTTGCCGGTGCAGATCAGCTCGGGCGTGTCGGCCGCCGTGCGGTCGGCGAGCGGGGCGTGGCAGGCCGGGCAGGCGAGGATCTCGAGGAGGCCGGCTTCGAGCGGCATGTGCGGGGTGTCCCTTCGGGGGCGTGGCGGGTCGTACGTCGCGTGTCGAACGGGGGGTCGCGGCGTGGTGGATTGGGCCACGTCAGCGTACCGCTGGGGGGCGAGGTGCGGCGCGTTCTGGGGGTACGCGGGGCCTGTTCCCCCCACCCCGCCCCTCCCCGAACCGGGGCTCCGCCCCGGACCCCGGGGGGCCGGGGCGGAGCGGCGGGGACAGGGGCTGCTGCCCGCATCGGAAGGCCGGGCGGGGCGCAGGGATGCCTGCCCGCCGCCGCACCGCTCGCTGGGCCGGACCGTCCGGCCCTGCCCAGCGCGGCCCCTCACGCCCCCCGCACCAACCCCAGCACCTCATCCCGCGCCTTCGCCATCGTCGGCTCGTCCCGTGCCTCCACGTTCAGGCGCAGCAGCGGTTCCGTGTTCGACGGGCGGAGGTTGAACCACCAGTCCTCGGTCGCGACCGTCAGGCCGTCCAGTTCGTCGATCGTCACGCCCTCGCGCGAGGCGAACGCCGCCTTCACCGCGGCCATGCGGCCCGCCTGGTCGTCGACCGTGGAGTTGATCTCGCCCGAGCTCTTGTACCGGTCGTACTGCGCGACCAGCGCCGACAGCGGGCCGTCCTGCGAGCCCAGGGCCGACAGGACGTGGAGGGCCGCGAGCATGCCCGTGTCCGCGTTCCAGAAGTCGCGGAAGTAGTAGTGCGCCGAGTGCTCACCGCCGAAGATCGCTCCCGTACGGGCCATCTCCTCCTTGATGAAGGAGTGGCCGACCCGCGTACGGACCGGGGTGCCGTCGTTCTCGCGTACGACCTCCGGGACCGACCATGACGTGATCAGGTTGTGGATCACCGTGCCGCCGGGGTGCTTCGCCAGTTCGCGCGCCGCGACCAGCGCCGTGATCGCCGACGGGGAGATGCCCTCGCCCCGCTCGTCCACGACGAAGCAGCGGTCCGCGTCCCCGTCGAAGGCCAGGCCCAGGTCCGCGGCCTCGGACCGGACACGGGCCTGCAGGTCGACGATGTTCGCCGGGTCCAGCGGGTTGGCCTCGTGGTTGGGAAAGGTGCCGTCCAGCTCGAAGTACATCGGTACGAGCGTGATGGGGAGGGACTGGAAGACGGTCGGGACGGTGTGGCCGCCCATTCCGTTGCCCGCGTCCACCACCACCTTCAGCGGACGCATCCGCGACAGATCCACCAGGGACAGCAGGTACGCGGCGTAGTCCATCAGCGTGTCGCGCTCGGTCACGGCGCCCCGCTCGGCCGCGGGCTCCGGCGCCCCCTGCTCGGACCAGGACTCGACCAGCGCGCGGATGTCCGCGAGGCCCGTGTCCTGGCCCACCGGCGCCGCGCCGGCCCGGCACATCTTGATGCCGTTGTACTGCGCCGGGTTGTGCGAGGCCGTGAACATCGCGCCCGGCAGGCCCAAGTGCCCCGACGCGAAGTACAGCTGGTCGGTCGAGCACAGCCCGATCAGCGTCACATCCGCGCCCCTGGCCGCCGCCCCGCGGGCGAACGCGCCCGAGAGCCCCGGCGACGAAGGCCTCATGTCATGGCCGACGACGATCGCCTCGGCTCCCGTCACCTGGACGAACGCCGCCCCGAACAGCTCGGCCAGCGCCTCGTCCCACTGATCCGGCACCACCCCGCGGACGTCGTACGCCTTCACGATCTGCGACAGATCAGCAGTCACGGGCCCAACCCTCCTGAAGTCTCCTGAGGTCACTGCGGTCACCTCAAAGTATCCGTCCAAACTAAGGGAGCATCCCGCCCGATGCCGGTTGTGCCGAGTAGCACCGGGAGAGGACGGCGGGGCCCGCGTGCGTCACGGCCGCGAAATGGCCGACGGCTGCCGTCTGCCTGGTCAACGCCGCCTCGATGGACGCGAGTTGGACCGGGACACGGTCCGGGGAACGCGCTCAGGAGTCCGGGGAACGCAGCACCCGCAGATGGCCGCGGCGCGCGACCTCCCTCGGGTCCGCCCGGCGGCCGTTCGGCGCACCGGCCTCGGCAGTCCGCCCCTGGGGGCGCGCCGCCTCACGTACCGCGTTGGCGAGCGCCTCGAGGTCGTCACCGCTGGGGCGGGCCGGGGCGGAGCCGTCGGTGAGCCGCACGACCTCCCAGCCGCGGGGGGCGGTCAGCCGCTCACCGTGCTCGGCGCACAGGTCGTAGCAGTGGGGCTCGGCATAGGTGGCGAGGGGGCCGAGGACCGCGGTCGAATCGGCATAGACGTACGTCAGTGTCGCGACGGCAGGGCGGCCGCACGCGGTGCGCGAACAGCGACGTACAGGGCTCACGACGTTGGACGGTACCGCACTCTTGAGCGGGCTGCGACGACTCTCCACCAGGTCACTCCACCGTGTCGTGGCGCGAGGTCCCCCCTGACCGCTCCCTGAGCAACTGCCCTGACCTGCACGGAAAGAGAAGCGCGCGAACGACGACCGCCAGTGATTCGGTCATGACTTGGCGTAAATGAGGTCATTCACGATGAGATCGGCGATCGCGGGGAGACATTCAATCGGGCCCAAGCTTGGCCGGAATGTTCAATAAACGACAACCTTTCAACCCGGCGCGCGCAGTCGATCGCCGCGCCCCCTGGAGAGCTACGCTGCCTCAGTGATGGACAGTCCTGTACCGCCCCCGCCGTCCGGGCCGCGGCCCCGCCGCCGAGACCGCCATGGCCGCGGCATGCGCGGGCCCGTCGCCCCTCCCCAGGTACCCCTTGCCGCGAGCCGGGCCGAGTCCTTCCGCGACCTCGTGCAGGACTCGGTGGAACGACTGGAACGGCGCTGGCCGCAACTGGCCGACGTGGACTTTCTTGTGCTGGACGTGCCGGGCGCGCCGGAGGAGACGGTGCCGCTGGGCGACTCGCTCCCGGCGAACAAGGGGCGGCCCGCCCAGATCGTGGTCTACCGGCGGCCTGTGGAGATTCGCACGAAGACCCGCGACGAACGGGCGATGCTGGTGCACGAGGTGGTCGTGGAGCAGGTCGCGGAGCTGCTGGGGCTGGCGCCGGAGTCGGTGGATCCGCGATACGGCCAGGACTGATCACAGGCCGCAGGTCCCTGGACGCGCTGGACGACCGACTGATTACGGCTGGTGACAGATTACGGCTGACAGATTTCGGCATCTGTCAGCCGGACGACCACCGCCGTAAGCCGTCAGTCCCCGGTCGGTCAGCCAGTCAGCCGGTCAGTCGTCCAGTACCGACAGATCCTGCTCGGCCTCCGGCACCGCCACCGACCCCCGGTCGTCCGGCAGCGTCTGCACCGTGAACATCGGGATGCCGTCCTGCGGCAGCGCCAGCATGCGAGACGCGTGCACCGGGCCGCCCGACTGCGTCTCGACGGTCAGCGCGTACGAACCCTTCAGCCCGGCCGGCACCGGCGGGGTGACGGCCAGCGTCGTACCTGCCTTGACCGTGTACGTCTTGACGACCGGGGTGCCGCCCCCGGTGCCCGCCGACGCCGTGACCTTCACCTGCGCGGTCGTGCCGGGCGCGGTCAACGCGAGCGTCGAGCCCTTGGCCCGGTTGTCGGCCGCGGTCGCCCGCGCCCCCACCGGCGCGGTCGCCGGGATGAACGCGACCTCCTGCTTGTCGCCCTTGCCGCGCACGACGCGCAGCGCCGCGACCACCGGGGTGGCCCGGCCGGTCTGGGACGGGCTGAGGATCAGGGATCCGGCCTCGCCCTTGGTGACGTCCTGGAGGTCGACGCTCGCGGTCATCCCCGACTTGACGTGCACCGTCTCGTGTCCGGCCGGGGTGATCCTGCCGGTGGCGCCCGCGAGTTGCACCTTCAGATCGGCGTCGTCGTCGCCCGGCGCGAAGACCACCAGGCGTACCGAGGTGGCGTCCGCCGGGATGCCGGGCAGCACCGCCGTGCCCGACGGATCGGCCGACGCGGTCAGCCAATCGCTGCCGGTCTTGTCCTCGGCCGCTCGGACCACCGCGCCCACGCGGCCCGTACGGGTGGTGACATGGACCGTCACATCCGCGGCCGCCTCGGAGGTCAGCGTGGAGAGCAGAACCGGGACGCTGGATCCGGCGGGGACCGGGATGCCCTCGGTCAGCGTGGTCTTGAGGGCCCCGTCCTTGCTGTAGAGCTCGATGTCGGCAACGGCCGCGCCGGCGTCCGGGTTGGTGAGGTGGACATAGTCCTGGCGGTTCTCGGCCGTGGACACGCCGGGGAACCAGAAGTCGGTGTCCGGGCCGGTGCAGCTGACTCCCAGCACGCCGCGCGCGCTGCCCGCGGTCACCGTGGTGGTCTGCTGGGCGGTCCAGCCCGGGGCGAGGCGCCCGGTGGCGGTGCCGACGAGGGCGGGAGCGTCGCCGCCGCCGGCATCGGCCCCGACAGGCTTGCCGGGCTCCTTCAGCGCGAGCACCGCCTTGTCCGGCGCCGGCTTCTTCGGCCCCTTCGCCGCGTCGGTGCCCTGCTTGGCCCCGTCCTTCTTGGGCGTCGCAGAGCCGGGGTCGGTCAACACCGCCGTGGACTGCTTCAGTTCGGCCGTTCCGTCCTTCGCGTCGGCCGACTTCCCGGCCGGGGTGAAGGAGGTGTACTGCGTCTGAGCGAGCTCGGAGCTGCTCGGCGCGGGGCAGAGCAGGCTGGAACGTTCGACAGGCAGCCGCGTCGGGGCCTTCGCCTCCGTGACCGCCCCGCCGTCCGGTGCGGTCAGCGCGGCAATTCCGGTCACGGCGGCGAGTGCGGTGGTGGCGGCGAGCAGGGAGATGGTGGTGCGGTTCACTCTGACTCGCCTCGCGTTGCGTTGCCGGGGTTGCCGTTCGGGTCGGGGTGCTGGTCGGTCTCGCCGTAGGAGTAGGGGTCGTACTGCCCGTCTCCGTACGACGCCGTCTGATACGGGTCCTGGTACTGGCCGGCCTGATACGGCTGTTGCCGGTACTGATCACCGCCGTACTGCTCGGCGCCGTACTGCTCCCCTGCGTGCTGCTCACCTGCGTACTGCCCATTGCCGTACTGGTACTGCTCGTTGGTGTACGGGGCGGCATATCCGGCATCCGCGTACGACTGTGCGTCCCACTCGCCGTACTGCGGCTGCTGCGGCACCGCCGCGTACGGCGACTGCGGTTCCAGCGGTTGTTGTTGCTGTTGCGCGAAGGCGTCCTGTTCGGCGGAAAGTTGGGCGTACGGGTCGGCTGCCACGGCAGCGTCCGCAGCACCCGCATCCGTTTCCAGCTCCGCCTCCGCCTCTGCCTGAGCGCGCAGCCTGCGTGCCCGGCGCCCTTCGCCCGCCACCGGCTGCGCCGGTACCGCGATCTCCTCTTCCGGCAGGTCGTCGTCGAACTCCCGCCGCCTGCCCGGCAGTGCGAGCACCACCAGCACCAGCGCGAGCCCGCCCTGCGCCCAGATCCAGCCGGTGTGGGTGGCGGGGTCCTCGTACGTCAGGTCCAGCCGGCCACCCCCGGCGGGGAGTTCGAAGCCCTGGGCCCAGCCGTCGACGACCGTCTTGTTCAGCTCACGGCCGTCGAGAGTGGCCCGCCAGCCTTCGTCCGCGCGGTCCGCGATGCGCAGCACCCGCCCGGATCCACCGGCCGGGACCTTGGCGTGGGCCTCGACGGCGTCGGACGCGACGGGCAGCGGATCGCCCTTGCCGGTGACGATGGTGGCCCGGGCGACCTGGCGGTCGACGCTCCACAGTGCGCTGCCGTCGAGCTGGCTGAGGCGGCTCAGGCCGGGCGTCGCGTCCAGGACGCGGCTGGTCTGGCGGGGCGCTCCGTCGCGTACGAGTACGTAACGGATGGCAAAGCCGCTGAGCTGGCTGGTCTGGTCGGCGCCGGAGCCCGCGACGAGGTTGGCGACGATCTTGTCGAGCCGGGCGTCGCTGCCTCCCGCCTCGGCGAGCTCGGCGTCGCCGAGGCGGCCGCCGGAGCCGCGGACGAGGGTGTACGAGACCTTGGCCGGGGAGGAACCGCCGAGCACGAGGGTGCGCGGCTGGTCGCGGGTGTCGCTCTCCTCGGCGACGAAGGCGGGGACCTGAACCGGGTCGCGCCGCGACAGGGGGCCCGTCGCCCCGCTGAGCATCCAGTTGCCCGCGGCGAGGAGGGGCGCGAGGCCGGCCGCGAGCGCGATGAGCCCGGCGACCGGCTGGCGCCAGCCGAAGCTCTGGGCGGCGACGCGCTCGCGGCCGCCTTCGGCGCCGAGTACGGCCGCGGTGAGGAGGGCGATTCCGTAGACGAGGGTGGCGGGTCCCGCCCACGCCGAGCCGTTGGCGATCACCGCGAAGACCAGCGCGATGAGGGCGACGGCCCAGGCGGTGCGGATCGCGAACTGCCGCTCACCGCGCAGCAGGGCGGCGAGTGCCGCGAGCACGATGCCGATGAGCAGGACGCCGCCCGCGGCCTTGGGGCCGCCCGGGCTGATGCCGAGGAGGTCGAGCGCGCTCGCCGACCCGGCGCCGAATTCGAGTCCGGCCTCACGGAAGAAGGCGGAAGGGCTGGTCAGCAGGGTGAGCGACCAGGGTGCGAGGACAAGCAGCGGGGTACCGAGGGCGGCGATGAAGCGCAGCCCGTACGCCCTGATGTCGTCGCGGCGCAGTACGAGGACGGCGATGCCCAGCACGAGCGCGAGCGGCCACACGATGGGCGTGAACGCCATGGTGAAGCTGAGCAGGAGGGCGTATGCCCAGGTGGCTCGCCAGCTCGGGCGTCCGCTGCCGCTGCTGCGCAGTCCGTGGGCCGCGGCGCCCGCGCGGGCGATGAGCGGCAGCAGGATCGCGAGGACGGCCGTGCCGAGCCGGCCGCCGGCGAGTGCGCCGGTCGCGGCGGGCAGGAAGGCGTACGCGACGCTCGCCCAGGCCCGCAGCAGCCGGGATTCCACGAGGGGGCGGGATGCGAAGTAGGCGGTGAGCCCGGCGAGCGGGACCGAGCAGACGAGCAGCACGGTGAGCGCGAAGCCGGTGGAGCCGAGGAAGAGCGTGGCCAGGATCGCGAGCAGCGCGAGGTAGGGGGGTGCGGTCTGGGTGCCGCCGGTGCCGAGGGGGTGCCAGCTGTCGGCGTAGCGGGACCAGAGGCCCAAGACGTCGGCGGGGGCCGGCAGCAGTGCGCCGCCGGCCAGCGATCCGCCGCCGAACAGGCCACGGCAGGCGACGAGCGAGACGAGGAGCAGTACGGCGAAGAGGAGAGGACCCGGCTTGCGGGCGATCTTCTTGAGCCGCGCGAACTGCTCGATCTCCAGGAAGTCCGCGTCGTCCCCGCCGGGTCCCGATTCGACGGCGCCGTGCCGGGAGCCGCCCGATTCGGAGTCGGAACCGGCACCGAAGTGGCCGGCGACCTGTTCGACAGTGGCGCGGACGGTCGCGCCGGGCGGCGGGAAGAGCGGTCGCAGGTCGCTCGCCTCGACCGCTCGCCGCGATCGTCTGCGGCGTCCCGCGATGATCCGCTCCGGCCTCAGCAGAACGCCGAAGAGTCCCATGACTTCGTCGACGGCCTGACCGGGTGCCTTGCCGACGAGATACGCGAGCGTGCGCAGCAGGGTGCCGAAGACGATGCGCAGCAGTACGTAGGGGAAGACGGCGCCGCGAGCGTTGGTCAGGAGGGTGTAGACGGCGCCCGCCTTGTCGACGCGGTGCGGGCTGGCTACGGAGCGGCCGGCGCAGTCGACGGTGCGGCGTTCGCGGGCGGCGGCCTCGGCGTGCCGCATGACGGCGTCGGGGGCGATGAGGACGCGGTGCCCCGCGGAGTGGGCGCGCCAGCACAGGTCGACGTCGTCGCGCATGAGGGGCAGTCGCCGGTCGAAGCCGCCGAGCTGGTCGAAGACGTCGCGGCGGATCAGCATGCCGGCGGAGGAGACGGACAGGACGGAGCGGATCTGGTCGTGCTGTCCCTGGTCCTGTTCGCGGCGGTCGAGTCCGGTCCAGCGGCGGCCGCTGTTGGCGATGGAGACGCCTGCTTCGAGGAGTTGTTTGCGGTCGTACCAGCCGCGGAGCTTGGGTCCTACGACGGCCGCGTACTCGTCGGAGTCGGCGACGCGCAGCAGTTCGGCGAGAGCGTCGGGGGCGGGCGCGCAGTCGTCGTGGAGCAGCCACAGCCACTGGACGGGTTCGCCGTGGGGGAGTTCGGGCATGTCGTACGCGTCGTCGCGCCATGTCCTGCTGACGGGGTCCCAGCCGCTGGGCCGCTTCAGATAGGGCAGATCGTCGGGGGTGAGGACGCCGGCCGTGCGGGCTGCCTCGTCGACGGCGGCGCCGAAGCCGGTGCGGCGGGCGAGGTGCAGTACGCGTTCGGCGCCGAGTGCCTCGGTGATCAGCCGCGCGGAGTCGTCGGCACTGCCGGTGTCGGCGGCGATGACGTTCTGTACGGGGCGTTCCTGGCCGAGAAGTCCGGCGAGGGCGTCGGGGAGCCAGCGCGCGCCGTCGTGGGAGACGAGCACGGCGGTGACGACATGCCGCGGGAACTCGGGCGGCTGTGCGGGGGCGAACGCGGCTGTGGTGGCGGACATTGAGGTACGGGCCCTCCGGCCGGGGGTCGCCCCGTAGGGGCGTTGGAGCGTCTTTGACGGGGCCCCACACTAACGGCTGGCACAAGAGCGGTCCGCCGACTGCGGTGAGGATGCAGTCGGCGGACCGTGGTTTACGTACGTGGTTGTGGTGTTTGGTCGGGCCGCGGGTGCCGGGTCGGGCTTCAGACGGCGGCCTTCTTCAGCCGGCGGCGTTCGCGCTCGGACAGGCCGCCCCAGATGCCGAATCGCTCGTCGTTGGCGAGGGCGTACTCGAGGCATTCGGAGCGGACTTCGCAGGCGAGGCAGACCTTCTTGGCCTCGCGGGTGGATCCGCCCTTCTCGGGGAAGAAGGACTCGGGATCGGTCTGGGCGCACAACGCGCGCTCCTGCCAGCCGAGTTCCTCGTCCGCGTCCTCGACCAGCAGTTGTTCGAACAGCTCGGTCATGTGCGCCCCTCGTCTGTCTTTATCGCGTCCCCGTGATGTCGCAGCTATCGATTTCGGCCGAACGACACGAGTGAAATTACAAGTGTGTGGATACGGGCCAGTCAAGCCGAGATCTGCTATTGGGCCCGGTATTCACTCTGTGGAACCAAGGCTATGCGGAAAGTGTTCAAATCATCAAAAACCTGACACATGCCAGCGGCCAGCCCGCGCTCCCCCCTCACCAGCCACTCATCAGCGGCTCACGAGGAAAGACGTCGCAGGGTTCGATCTTGTTGCGATCGAGCCACTGAAGCGATCCGGATCACAATCCGATCACGGGAGCGCGGCGGCGTTTACGGAGCGCGGTTGCAGCGCCATGTCTCCGCGACCACCGCCGCACAAACCTTTCTCCAGACGCCGTAACCGGATGAGGTGAAACATTGCCACCAAATCGGTCATTGAGTTGACAAGCAAAGCGGCCAACCGTCACCTTTGATGACATGCCAGCGACCTCAGTGCACTCCGCGACGCCCCTCCGTGGGTTCCGCAGCGCTGTCCAGGCCCGCTGTTGCTGTTCCAGCTGTTGATGCGCCGTAGCGCTCCAGCATCTCTTCGCATGTAGATCAACCCGCGAGTCTGCGACACCCCAGCACTGCACGTTCTCTGCCGAGGAACCACCGCACCCATGAACAGCGACAGCGACCTCCAGATCGCCGGCGACATCCTCGCCGTACAGCACCTTCTCCAGCCCGCCCGCGAGCACCCGGCGACCGTCGCCGACTTCGTCGGTCTGGCCCGCGCCATCGCCGACGACCGCGCGCAATGGGCCCACCTCGTCCAGTACGACACCACCACCCGCTGGTACCACCGGCTGCACACCGGCCCCGGCTACGAGGTGTGGCTGCTGTCCTGGGTCCCGGGGCAGGGCAGCGGACTGCACGACCACGGCCTCTCCTCCGGGGTGCTGACCGTCCTCGACGGCCAGCTCACCGAGCGCACCGAGCAGACGTCGCGGTCGCTCGCGGCGGGCTCGCAGCGCGTGTTCGCGCCCGGCTATGTGCACGAAGTGGTCAACGATTCGCTCGAGCCCGCGGTCAGCCTGCACATCTACTACCCGGGTCTGACCGATATGCCGATGCACAGCTCCCAGTGCTCCCCGGCCGACCGGGATGTCGTATCCGCCTGACAGGCCCACCCGTCGCCCGACCACCACCCCTCAAACGATCAGGCTGCGCTGACAGGCCCACCCGTCGCCCGACCACCACCCCTCAAACGATCAGGCTGCGCCTGACAGGCCCACCCGTCGCCCGACCACCACCCCTCAAACGATCAGGCTGCGCCTGACAGACTGTCTGTATGCGCATTGTGGTTCTGGCCGGCGGCATCGGCGGCGCCCGTTTCCTCCGCGGTCTCAAGCAGGCCGTGGGCGGCGACGCCGCAGACACAGCCGTCACGGTGATCGGCAACACCGGTGACGACATCCATCTGTTCGGACTCAAGGTCTGCCCGGACCTCGACACCGTGATGTACACCCTCGGCGGTGGCATCAACGAGGAGCAGGGCTGGGGGCGTAGGGACGAGAGCTTCAGCGTCAAGGAGGAGCTCGCGGCGTACGGCGTGGGCCCCGAGTGGTTCGGGCTCGGCGACCGCGACTTCGCCACGCACATCGTCCGTACGCAGATGCTCGCCGCGGGCTATCCGCTCAGCGCCGTCACGGAGGCGCTCTGCGCCCGCTGGAACCCGGGCGTGCGGCTGCTGCCGATGTCCGACGACCGCGTCGAGACGCATGTGGCCGTCGAGATCGAGGGCGAGAAGAAGGTCATCCACTTCCAGGAGTACTGGGTGAAGCTGCAGGCGTCGGTGGCCGCGGAGGCGGTCGTGCCCGTCGGCGCGGACCAGGCGAAGCCCGCGCCCGGCGTGCTGGAGGCGATCGCCGCCGCGGACGTCATACTCTTCCCGCCGTCCAACCCCGTCGTCAGTGTCGGCACGATCCTGGCGGTGCCAGGGATCCGCGAGGCCATCGCCGACGCGGGCGTACCGGTCGTGGGCCTGTCCCCCATCGTCGGGGACGCGCCGGTGCGCGGCATGGCGGACAAGGTGCTCGCGGCGGTGGGCGTGGAGTCGACGGCCGCGGCCGTCGCCCAGCACTACGGCTCCGGACTGCTGGACGGCTGGCTCGTCGACACCGTCGACGAGGGCGCGGTCTCCGAGGTCGAGGCGGCGGGAATCCGCTGCCGGTCCGTGCCGCTGCTGATGACGGACGTGGACGCGGCCGCCGAGATGGCGCGGCAGGCACTGGCACTGGCCGAAGAGGTACGGGCGTGAGCTCGCCGCCGGCCGTGAACGCGCCCGGCTACCGGGTCTGGGCGCTGCCCGGCCTCGGCGAGGTCCGCCCCGGCGACGACATCGCCAAACTGATCGCCGCCACCGAGCCGGGCCTGGTGGACGGGGACGTCCTGCTCGTCACCTCGAAGATCGTGAGCAAGGCGGAGGGGCGGGTCGTCGCCGCGACGGACCGTGAGGCGGCCATCGACGCGGAGACGGTGCGGGTGGTGGCGCGGCGCGGCACCCTTCGTATCGTCGAGAACCGGCAGGGCCTGGTGATGGCGGCCGCCGGCGTCGACGCCTCCAACACCGCTGCCGGGACAGTGCTGTTGCTGCCCGACGACCCCGATGCCTCGGCGCGGGCGATCCGTACGGGGCTGCGGGAGACGCTCGGCGTGGACGTCGGCGTGGTCGTCACGGACACCTTCGGGCGGCCCTGGCGCAACGGTCTGACCGATGTGGCGATCGGCGCGGCTGGGGTGCGGGTCCTGGATGATCTGCGCGGCGGCGTCGACGCGCACGGCAATCCGCTGAGCGCGACGGTCGTGGCCGTCGCCGACGAACTCGCCGCGGCGGGCGACCTGGTGAAGGGCAAGGCCGAAGGGCTGCCGGTCGCGGTGGTGCGCGGGCTGCCGCAGCTGGTCGGCTCCGGTGACGCCGCCCGGGCGATCGTGCGGGTTGCGGCCGACGACATGTTCCGGCTGGGGACCTCCGAGGCGGTACGGGAGGCGGTCACCCAGCGCCGTACCGTGCGGGAGTTCACCGACGAGCCGGTGGATCCGGGCGCCGTGCGGCGCGCGGTCGCGGCCGCCGTGACGGCTCCGGCGCCGCATCACACGACGCCGTGGCGGTTCGTACTGCTCGAATCCGCGGCTTCGCGCACCGGGCTGCTGGACGCGATGCGGGACGCGTGGATCTCGGATCTGCGGCGCGACGGCAAGAGCGAGGAGTCCATCGCGAAGCGGGTGCGGCGCGGCGAGGTGCTGCGGCGCGCGCCCTATCTGGTCGTGCCCTGCATGGTGATGGAGGGCTCGCACAGGTACGGGGACCCGCGCCGCGACGGCGCCGAACGCGAGATGTTCGTGGTCGCGGCGGGCGCCGCCGTGCAGAACTTCCTGGTGGCACTGGCCGGCGAGCAGCTGGGGTCGGCGTGGGTGTCGTCGACGATGTTCTGCCGCGATGTCGTACGGGACGTGCTGGGGCTGCCGGCCGGGTGGGAGCCGATGGGAGCGGTGGCGGTGGGGCATGCGGCCGGAGAGCCGCGGCCGCGGCCGACGCGGGAGGCTTCCGCGTTCATCGAGGTCCGCTGACGCTTGTCCGCTAGAGCTTGCCGATGTCGCCGCGGGGCATCTTCGGCTTGCGGCGGGCCGGGGTACGGCCGCTGAGCAGGATGAGACGGGCGGCGCGGTGGCGCTGGCCGGCGTAGGGGGCGAGGAGTTCGAGCATGGCCGCGTCGTCGGCGTTGCGGTCGCCCGCGAGGGCGTAGCCGACGATGCCGGGCAGATGCAGGTCGCCGACAGTGACGGCGTCCGGGGCGCCGTTGCTGCGCTGGATGGTCTCGGCGGAGGTCCACGGGCCGATGCCGGGGATCAACTCGAGCCGTTCCTGGGCCTGTTCGGGCTCCATGGCCGCGGCCTCCTCCAGTCGGCGGGCGACGCGGACAGCGCGCAGGATGGTGGAGGCGCGCTTGTTGTCGACGCCGGCGCGGTGCCATTCCCAGGAGGGGATCAGGGACCAGGTGCGGGGGTCGGGCATCACGTGCAGGCGGGCGTCCGGACCCGGGGCGGCCTCTCCGTACTTCCGTACGAGGAGCCGCCAGGCGCGGTATGCCTCGTCCGTGGTGACCTTCTGCTCCAGGATCGAGGGGATCAGGGACTCGAGGACGAGCGCGGTACGGGTCAGCCGCAGGCCGGGGCGGCGGTGCTGGGAGGCAGCGACGAGGCGGTGGCGGGGGGTGAAGGCGTCGGGGTCGTCGCCCTCACCGAGCAGCGCGGGGAGCTGCTCAAGCAGCCATTCCGCGCCGGGGCCCCAGGCCTCGGCCTCTGCGGTGCCGCCGCGCATCGCTACGCGGAGGGTGCCGGGGCCTGCGGGGGTGCGGGTGGCGCGCCAGACGGAGCCGTCGGGGGTGATACGGAAGGTGGGATCGGCGGGTCCGCGGCGGAGGGGGCCGAGGACGAGGCCGAGGTCCAGGGGACCGGGGGGAGTCCACCGCCGCGTCCGGGCGGCGGCCCGGGCGCCGTTCGGAGCGCCGGGCCGGGCGGCGGCCCTGTGGGTGGTGGCCTGCCGTGGGACGCCTGTGGGCACGACGGTCTCGCCGCCGCGGATGGTGGTCCCGGTGGGGCGGGGGGTGAAGCGTGCTGACACGGCGGGGGTCCTTGGGGGTCGGGGTGCGCCCTCTGAGGGTAGGCGGTGTTGTTTCCGCCGCCCCGCCCTTTCCCGTAACCGGGGCTCCGCCCCGGACCGCGCACCTCCATCGCCGGACGGGCGGGAAAACAAGCCCGTCCGGCGATGGGGGCCTACCTACTGGTCCGAGGAGAAGCGAACCGACGAGCCCGGCAGCACCGCGTCGCACCACACCCTCGCCCCGTCGCGCAGTTCGTTGTCCGCGCCCACCACCGCGCCGTCGCCGATGACCACCCCCGACAGCACCGTGCGTGCTCCGATCCGTGCGCCCGCGCCGATCAGGGAGGACGAGATCACCGCGCCCTCCTCCACGATCGCGCCGTCCAGGAGCGCGCTGCCGTCGATGCGGGCGCCCGAGGAGACCACCGCGTTCGCGCCGACGACCGTGCCGCCCGAGAGTTTGGCGTCGGGGGCCACCGAGGCCGAGGGGAGGATCAGGCGGTCGCCGCAGCGGCCCGGGACGGCCGGGGAGGGCGCGCGGCCGAGCACCAGGTCCGCCGAGCCGCGGACGAAGGCCTGGGGGGTGCCCAGGTCCAGCCAGTAAGTGGAGTCGACCATGCCCTGGAGATGGGCGCCGGAGGAGAGAAGTTCGGGGAACGTCTCGCGTTCGACCGAGACCGGGCGGCCCGTCGGGATCGAATCGATGACCGAGCGGCGGAACACATACGCCCCCGCGTTGATCTGGTCGGTGACGATCTCCTCGGGGGTCTGGGGCTTCTCCAGGAAGGCCCGGACCCGGCCCGTCGCGTCCGTCGGCACCAGGCCGAAGGCCCTCGGGTCCTCGACCCGGGTCAGGTGGAGCGACACATCCGCGCCCGACGACCGGTGTGTGGCGACCAGCGCCTCGATGTCCAGGCCCGTCAGGATGTCCCCGTTGAAGATCAGCACCGGGTCCTCGGGGCCCGACCGCAGCCGTGACGCGACGTTGCGGATCGCGCCGCCCGTGCCGAGCGGCTCCTCCTCGGTGACGTACTCCAGGTGCAGGCCGAGCTCGGAACCGTCACCGAAGTACGGCTCGAACACCTCGGCCAGATACGACGTCGCGAGCACGATGTGCTCGACCCCCGCCGCCCTGGCCCGCGCCAGTTGATGCGTGAGGAACGGGACGCCCGCCGCCGGGACCATCGGCTTCGGTGTGTTGACGGTGAGCGGGCGCAGCCGGGTGCCCTTGCCGCCGACCAGGAGGATCGCTTCTGTCACCTTGTCGTCTCTGCTTCCTGCTGGGGCCGGCGTGGTCGCTCGTCGGGGTCAACGCGTACGAGACCGGCAGTGTAGGCAGTGGGTCGATGCATTCCCCGTCACCGACGTCAGTCACGTCCCTGGTACGTGGCCGCGGCGCTCCGGACGGTGCCGAGCTTGCTGTAGAGGAGGCCTCCCGGACACTCGGTGAAAAACCCGTCCCGATGTCCGGAAATGACATTGAAGTTGACCTTCACGCCCTTCGCGTACTTGCCGCTCCCTCCTGACGTCAGCACCACCTTGCCGCTCGGATTGGCTCCGAACAGCCCGAGCTTCCAGGCGGTGAGCTTGGCAATGGCGGTCACCGCTGCCGCCGGCGGAGTGGAGAGACTGTACGTGCCGAGCACGGCGATACCCATGCTGTCTTTGTTAAATCCCAGCGTGTGTGCGCCGAGTACCGCCCTATCCACGCCTCCCGCGCGTCCTTCGTAGATGTTTCCGCACTTGTCGATGGCGAAGTTGTAGCCGATGTCGCGCCAGCCACTGCTCACGACGTGGTAGCGGTAAATACTGCGCAGGACGGAGGGCGCCTGCGCGCAGGTATAGCTGTTGCCGGTGGCGGTGTGGTGCACGAAGGCGGCCTTCACGGTCGTCGTGTAGGCGAACTCCTTCTCGCGCAGCGACTCGTCGGCGCCCCATCCCTTGCGCGTGATGATGCTCGGGCGCGGGCCGATGTACGGCTTCTCGGCCGTCTCGGGGACAGCTGCCTGTGCCTTGGTCTCCTCCGGGGAGAGGGCCGGGAGTACGTCCGGCTCCTCGAGCGCGTCCGCGGGCGCGTCCTCGGGCGTCCGGTCGGCCGGGTCGGGCGCGGCGCCCGGGTCCACGAGTTCGAGGCGCAAGCCCTGAGGCAACGGGGCACGTTCGGTCCGGCCCGCCTGTACCCGTACCTCGACACCGTCCGACTCCCCCACCCACAGTGGGGCCGTCGACCCGCGCACCTTCCCCGAGTCGCTCTCCTCGGTGCCGCGGTCGGCCCGGTGCTCCTCGTTGTGCGTCTCCACGTCGCGCCAGCCCGACCACCGTGCCGATCCGACTGCCCGGGTGCGGACCTGGACCGTGGCGTGCAGTTCGGTGTCCACGTCGTCCCAGACGACGCCGACGAGCGAGAAGGGTCTGACGTCACGCTCGGTCAACCCCTGTTCCGCCGCACGGCCGAGAGGCTCGTCCGTCGCCCGGGGCCCGATCACCTCCAGAGGCAGCGACTGGGTGGAGCCGGGTACATCCGGCACCTGCGGGGACGCGGCATGAGCGCCGGAGGACAACGAGAACGGAAGAACCAGCGCGGCTGTGCACGCGACGCCGGTCGAGTAAGCAAGAAATCCACGCATGAACAAGATCCTGGGCCGGTACCGCCGACTCCGCTCGACGGAAAACTGACTGCTCATCGGTCCGACCGGTGGAACCCGTCACCGGTACGGAGGTCGCGGCCCCGCCCCGCCGCGTACGCTTGCGCGGGTGAACGCCAGCGACCGCACCCCTGCCGACCTGCTGCGATCCGCGCTCGCCGCGGACCCGGCCCGCCCCTTGGTCACTTTCTACGACGACGCCACCGGTGAGCGCGTCGAATTGTCCGTCGCCACCTTCGCCAATTGGGTGGCCAAGACGGCGAATCTGCTCCAGGGCGACCTCGCCGCCGCGCCCGGCGACCGGCTCGCGCTGCTGCTTCCGGCGCACTGGCAGAGCGCGGTCTGGCTGCTCGCCTGCGCCTCGGTCGGGGTGACGGCGGAGGTGGGCGGCGATCCGGCCGATGCCGATCTGGTCGTCGCCGGACCCGGGCAGTTCGACGCCGGGCTCGCCTGCGGCGGCGAGCGGATTGCCCTGTCGCTCGCGCCGCTCGGCCGCCGCTTCCCCGCCCCTCCCGCCGGGTACGCCGACTACGCGGTCGAGGTGCCGAGCCAGGGCGACCGTTTCGCTGCGTACGCGCCGGTGGATCCGGACGCGCCCGCGATCAGTGTCGGCGGCAGCGAACTGACCGGTGCCCAGCTCGTCGAGCGGGCCCGCGCCGACGCCGGCGAACTGGGGCTCACGCCCGGCTCCCGGCTGCTCACGGGGCGCGGATACGACACGTGGGAGGGGCTGTCCACCGGTCTGTACGCGCCGCTCGCCGCCGGCGGGTCGGTCGTCCTGTGCCGGCACCTCGACACGTTGTCCCAGGAAGGCCTCGAGAAGCGGATCGAAAGCGAGCGCGTCACCAACACCGCGGTATGACAAGCCTCTGAGGTCCACCCGCTTGGCGCACACCCGGGCCGAGCCCCCGGGCTCCAGCCTCAACTCCGGTGGATGATCGGCGATACGCGTGCTTCAACGCACAACCAAGCGCGAGGTTCAGCCGTCTAGTCCTGCGATCGGCGACCCAGCGCGCCGCCGACGCCATGAAGGATGGACGCAGAAGTGACGGAGAGTGCTGGCACGCCCGCCGAACCGGACGGCCCGGCCGAGGACGAGCCGGCGAAGCCCGACGCGGGTACCGGCGCCGAGCCGCCGAGAGCCGCCCCGGGCACTGCCGGTACGGACGCGGAGGGTACGGCGGCCGGGAAGGCCGCCGCCACGAATGCCGACTCCGACTCGGACGCGGACCCCGGCACGGGCGCGGGCTCCGGCACGGACGCGGGAAAGGCCGGCGAGGCCGGTACGGGCGCGGACTCCGGCACGGACACGGTCGGCGAGGCCGGCACGGACGCGGGGGGAAAGGCCGGCAAGAACACGGACCCCGCGGACGCGCGCGGGAAGGCCGGTAAGGACGCCGACAGCACGCCGTCGGGCATGGAAGCGGAGACGAAGCCGGCCACGGACGCGGCCACCGACGCCGGTACGGACGGCGAGGCCGCAGCCGGACCCGGGGCCCAGACCCCCAACCGCAAGCACCACTGGCTTCGTTGGGCCGCCCTCGGTACCTCGGTCGTCGTCCTCGCCGCCGCCGGTGTCGGCTGGTGGTTCTACCGCAAGCTCGACGCCAACATCACCACCGACACCACCGCCGCCGCCGAGCTCGAGACGTACGAGAAGGAGCGCCCCACGCCCGTCGCGCTCGGCGCGCAGAACATCCTGCTCCTCGGCTCCGACACCCGCTCCGGCAAGGGCAACAGCAAGTACGGCCGCGACGACGGCGGCAGCCAGCGCTCCGACACCACGATCCTGCTGCATATCGCGGCCAACCGGCAGAGCGCTACGGCGATGTCCATTCCGCGCGACCTGATGGTCGACATTCCTAGCTGCCGCCAGCCCGACCGCACCCGGACGAGAGAGCAGTTCGCTCAGTTCAACTGGGCGTTCGAGTTCGGCGGCGCGGCATGCACGATCCGTACCGTCGAGCGCTTCACCGGCATCCGCATCGACCACCACATGGTGGTGGACTTCAGCGGCTTCAAGGGCATGGTCAACGCCGTGCACGGGGTCGAGATCTGCCTCAAGGAACCGATCGACGACGCCGACGCGCATCTCAGGCTGCCCGCCGGCAAGCAGACGCTGAGCGGCGAGGAGGCGCTCGGTTACGTACGGGCCCGAAAGTCCATCGGCAACGGCAGCGACACAGAACGTATGGAACGCCAGCAACAGTTCCTGGGCGCGCTCGTCAAGAAGGTGCAGAGCAATGGCGTACTCCTCAATCCGACCCGGCTCTACCCGGTGCTCGACGCGGCGACGAAGTCGCTGACCACCGACCCGGGCCTGGATTCCTTGAAAGATCTGTATGACCTGACCCGCTCCATTCGCAGTATCCCGACCGAAAAGGTGCAATTCCTGACAGTTCCGCGACAGCCGTACAGCGCCGATCCGAACCGCGACGAACTCGTCCAGCCCGAGGCGAGTCAGCTCTTCAAGCGGCTTCGCGAGGACACGCCTGTCGCGGTCGTCCCCGTGGGCAAGGAGGGCAAGAGCGACAAGAAGACGTCGACCGACGGGAGGCCGGACGACACCGGCACCGCGAGCCCCACTCCGGCGCCCACTTTCTCCGGCACGAATGCCGCTGTGGGCACGTGTGAGTAAAGCGATGACCAAGTCAGGGGCCGCGGTCCATGAAGATTGGGCGGATTGCCCGGTTGTAAGGGCCGAGGAATTTGTCACGGACGTCGCTCGACGTTGAACTGGGCGGATAGTGTGACGCGATCCGGTGCATCCGACCTTGGGTCGCGCACTGCTGCATCGAAAGACCGAGCGCCCTTCGGGGGAGGCGCCTCGCGTGGCACCGACGGAGGACTCAGGCAACCGTGGATGCGCAAAGCCGTGGGCGGGCGGACGAGATCGACCCCGCCGACCAGTGGGTATTCAACCCGCAGACCGGCAATTACGAATTGCGACTGGACCAATCCGCACAGCAGTCGTCTCCGCCGAGAGGTAGCGCTGCGAGAGGCAGCGCCTCGAACAGCGCCGCCTCGGGAACGCCCGCGCCCGGAAGCCGCCAGGCCCGCCGGACCGCGGCCCCCGGCCGCGAGGTGCCCGGCCGGGAGGTGCCGGGGCAGCGCTCCCGCCGCGCGGGCAGTGCCTCCGGCGGTACGAATCCCCCCACCGCCGGCCGCCGCAAGCGCAAGCAGCCCGCGTCGCGCAAGAAGAAGGCGCTGCTGTGGACGGGCGGTGTGATGGCCTTCATCGTCGTCGCCGGCTCCGTCGGCGCGTACCTCGTCTACCAGCACTTCGACTCGAACCTGAACACGGTCGACGTCGCGGGCGCGGGCTCCGGCGGCTTCAACAAGAACCAGGCCATCAACATCCTGCTCATCGGCACGGACAAACGGTCCGGCGAGGGCAATGACGGCTACGGCGACAAGAACAGCGTCGGGCACGCCGACACCACGATCCTCTTCCATGTCTCCAAGGACCGGACGAACGCGACGGCGCTGTCCATCCCGCGCGACCTGATCACCGACATCCCCACCTGCGAGACCAAGACCGCAGAGGGGACCAAGGACATCGGCGGTACGCGCAAGACGCGGTTCAACGAGAGCCTCGGCCAGGAGGGCCGCGACCCCGGCTGCACCATGCGCACGGTGCAAAAGATCACCGGAGTCACCGTCGACCACTTCATGATGGCCGACTTCAACGCAGTGAAGTCCATGACGACCGCGGTCGGTGGTGTCGAGGTCTGCCTCGCCAAGGACATCAACGACAAGGACTCCAAACTGAACCTCCCGGCGGGCAAGCACGTCATTAAGGGTGAGCAGGCGCTGGCGTTCGTGCGCACACGGCACTCGGTGGGCTTCGGCGGCGACCTCAGCCGGATCGAGATCCAGCAGCAGTTCCTGAGCTCGCTGATCCGGAAGATGAAGTCGAGCGACACCCTCTCCAGCCCCAGCAAGATGTGGGACCTGGCCGACGCCGCCACCAAGGCACTCACGGTCGACAGCGGGATAGGCAAGATCTCGCGGCTGCGCGATCTCGGCATGGAGCTGGCAAAGGTGAACCCGAAGAACATCACTTTCGCGACCGTGCCGGTGGTCGACAACACCGACAAGGCGACCGTGCTGCTCAACGAGAGCAAGGCACAGCCGCTGTTCTCGATGATCCAGAACGACACCTCGCTCACCGAGGTCAAGCAGAAGGAGCAGGACGCCAAGAACCAGCAGGCCGCCCTGCTCAAGGGGCCGCGGGCAGCCGCGGCCGACGTGCGGGTCGCCGTCTTCAACGGCAGCGAGACGCAAGGGGCGGCGCTGTCGACCCTCACCTGGCTGCAGAACGAGGAAGGCGTACTGAAGTCGAGCAACGAGGGAAACGCGCCCGCCAAGCTCGCCAGGACGACGCTGGTGTACGCGCCGAACCAGGCCGATCAGGCCCGCAAGCTCGCGGACTTGATGGGTCTGCCTGCCACGGCGCTGCAGCCGGGCACGAAGGACGCCGTGGGACGTGAGGCGATGACGCTGACCCTCGGATCCGATTTCAAGGGCGCTGGTGTGCCCATCACCGGTCCGGCGAAAGCGCCGGAGGGTGTGCAGAAGGTCGAAGCGGACAAACAGGTGTGCGCCAAGTGACCCCGTGACACCGGGTCATGAGGAGCACCTGAACAACAGGGGGGACCCGGGGTGGGAAAGAACAGCGTGCGGGGAGAGGGGACGCGTGACCGCGTCCCGCACGCCCGCGATCTGGGCTGGGACGACAGCCTGTACGGCGAGGGGGGCGACGACCACGCCGCCCGTGGCCGTCGCGGCAGGACCGGCCGTCAGGCCCGTACGGCGGAGCAGCACGGCAGCCCGCAGGCCGAGGGCTCAGGGGCCTTTGGGGACGGCCGCGCGCCCGGTCGCCGGCACAGCAGCCCCCACAGACACGGAAAACGCGGCAAGCGACGCGTTCTGCGCTGGGTCGCGTCCGTGCTGTCGCTGCTGATACTCGGCACGGCCGGCGCCGGATATCTGTACTACGAGCACCTCAACAGCAAGCTCAAGAAGGACGAGCTGAACCTCGGCGGCAAGATGCGCGACCATCAGGCCAACGCCGCCGGTCAGGTCCCGCTGAACATCCTGCTCATCGGCTCGGACGCGCGGGACTCCAAGAAGAACCAGGAGCTCGGCGGCGCCAGGAAGACGTTCGGCGGCACGCCGCTGGCGGACGTACAGATGCTGGTGCACGTCTCCGCCGACCGCAGCAATATCTCGGTGATCAGTATGCCGCGCGACACCCTGGTCAAGATCCCCGAGTGCACGGACAGCAAGGGCAAGACATTTGCGGCCACCGGCTTGAGGCCGACGAACGAGTCGCTCGGCCGCGGCGGCCCCGGCTGCACGGTGGCCACCTGGTACAACCTCACCGGCATCACCATCGACCACTTCATGATGATCGACTTCGCCGGTGTGGTCTCCATGGCGGACGCCATCGGCGGCGTGCCTGTCTGCGTCAGGCAGAACGTCAACTCGCGCAACAGGCAGGGCCAGGGCTCCGGCCTCAAGATGGAAGAGGGCACGCACCCGGTCAAGGGCGAGCAGGCGCTGCAGTGGCTGCGGACGCGCTACGGCTTCGAGGACGGCACCGACCTGGCCCGTACGCACGCTCAGCACATGTACATGAACTCGATGGTCCGTGAGCTGCGCAAGAACACCAAGCTGACCGACCCGGCCAAGCTGCGCAATCTCGCCGAGGCCGCGATCGACGCGCTCACCGTCGACAAGGGCATCGGCAGCGTCAAGGAGCTCTACGACCTGGGCGAGGAGCTCAAGAGCGTCCCGACCGACCGGATCACCATGACGACCATGCCGAACTTCTACACCCAGCGGCAGGGCTTCAGCGGCAAGGTCGAGCCGAAGCCGGTCGACGCCGAGCAGCTGTTCCGGATGGTCCGTGAGGACATTCCGCTGGACGGCAAGGCGCCGAAGAAGAAGCCGGCGGCTCCGGCCGTCTCCAAGGACCCGGCCGCCGCGCCCGGTGAGACCGCGGTGATGGTGCAGAACGGCACGGGCGGCGACGGCCGGATCGCCGAGAAGGGCCGGGCGACGGCGGTCGCCGGGATCCTCTCCGGCAAGGGCTTCACACGGGCGCAGGCCGACGCCACGACCAACCCGCAGGAGAGCACGGTCATCCGCTTCTCCAACGCCGAGCTGGAGGGCGATGCGCAGGCGGTCGCCAAGTCCCTCGGGATTCCGCTGACTTCGGTGAAAAAGTCGACGGACGTCACCGGCATCGCGCTGATCGTGGGCGCGGACTGGCGGCAGGGCGACACCTACCCGAAGACGGCGGCGAAGGACGACAACAAGACGCCGACGTCGGCGCGGCCGCTGAACGGCGGCAACGACAAGGAGTGCATGGCGATCCAGCCCGGTTTCACCTGGTAGTTCACGCGTACGCGAAGGAGCCCCGGTGCGGATGCCCGGGGCTCCTTCGCGTACGTGGCTTGATCAGGCGGTCTTCACGGCCGGCCGACGGCTCGCGATGACCCTCTTCGCCAGAGCGCGCGGGCTGGTCAGGAAGCCGTAACCCCAGGACATGTGCATGGTGGCCAGCGCGACAGGGATCTGCAGGCGCGCCTTGAGCGGCAGGCCGTTGCCGGCGGGGAGGGATCCGACGACGATCGCGGCCAGATAGCCCGCCGGGACGACGAAGCCGACCGGGGTGAGGGCCACGCCGGCCACCAAGCCCGCCACTATGGCGCAGACGGCCGTCGGCGGGGCGAGATAGCGCACATTGATGGAGCCCTGGTGGTAGCGGGCGACGACATGGCGCCAGCGGCCGTAGTCCTTGTACTGCTTGGCGAGCGCCCTGACGGAGGGCCGCGGCCGGTACTGCACCCTGAGCTCCGGCGAGAACCAGATCATTCCGCCCGCCTCGCGGATGCGGAAGTTCAGCTCCCAGTCCTGGGCGCGGATGAACTCCTCGTTGTAGCCGCCCTGCTGCTCCAGCGCCTCGCGGCGGAAGACACCCAGATACACGGTTTCGGCCGGGCCTGCCTGACCGCCGGTGTGAAATGCGGCATTTCCCACGCCGATCTTCGACGTCATGGCGGCGGCGACGGCGTGCTCCCAGTCGTTCTCGCCCTCGGCGTGCATGATGCCGCCGACGTTCTGCGCGCCGGTCTCCTCAAGGAGACGGACAGCGGTGGCGATGTAGTTCGCGGACAGCATGCCGTGGCCGTCGACGCGTACCACGATCGGGTGGCGGGAGGCCTTGATGGCTGCGTTGAGCGCGGCGGGAGTGCGGCCGGTGGGGTTCGGGACGGTGTGGACGCGGGGGTCTTCGCGTACCAGCTCGGCGGCGATCTCGTCGGTGCGGTCCGTGGACGGCCCGAGCGCGATCACCACCTCCATCTCGCCGTCGTAGTCCTGCTCGAGGATGTGACGGACCGAGTTGCGCAGATGCCGCTCCTCATTGAGGACCGGCATGATCACGGAGACAGGGGGCGTGGCGTTCATCGGGCGCCACGTTACCGCGAATGGGGGACACGGAGGCGCGGCGGCCGGGTCGGTGCCGGTGGCCGCAGATCGTATCGGCCTACGGTGTGCGCGATCCCCCCTGTCACTCACGGAGGTATCCCCTCTGTCACCCGCGGAGGTATCCCCTCGTGCCCACGCCGCCCCGCTCCGCCCGTCCCCGGCCGAACGCCCAGTACCGGACCAGACGGCCGGTCCAGCGGCCGCGCTGGGGGGTGCGGGTGGCGACGACGCTCTCGGTCCTGGTGCTCGGCGCGGGCGGCATCGGGCACGCGGTGGTGACCAGCCTGGACACCGGCATCAGCCGGGTGGATCCGTTCAAGGACATGAAGAACCGGCCCGAGGCGGGGCACGGCATGAATCTCCTGCTGGTCGGCACGGACGGCCGCGACAAGATCACGCGGGAGGAGAAGCGCAAGTACCGGCTGGGGGGAGCGCCCTGCCACTGCACCGACACGATCATGCTGGTGCACATCTCCCAGGACCGGGAGCGGGCGAGTGTGGTGAGCCTGCCGCGGGACAGTTACGCGGAGATCCCGGAGCACACCGACGAGACCACCGGCAGTCACCACGGGGCGCATCCGGTGAAGCTCAACGCGGCGTACGCGGAGGGCGGGCCGGCACTGACGGTGCGGACCGTCGAGCAGATGACGAAGGTCAAGATCGACCACTATCTGGAGGTCGACTTCACCAGCTTCATGAAGACGGTGGACGCGCTGGGCGGGGTGGAGGTGTGCACGGCGCGGCGGATGAAGGACTCATACACCGGCCTGGACCTCGGTATCGGCACACACAAGCTCGGCGGTGGACAGGCGTTGCAGTATGTGCGCTCGCGCCATATCGACGGAGCGGCGGATCTGGGGCGGATGCAGCGCCAGCAGCGCTTCGTCGCGGCACTGATCAACCAGGCGACGAGCAGTGGGGTGCTGCTGAACCCGGTGAAGTTCCGTGAGGTCGCGTCGACGATGCTCAACTCCGTACGGGCGGATCAGGGCTTCGGGACGGAGGAGATGCTCGCCCTGGGGCGGGCGATGCGGGGCTTCACGGCGGCGTCGTCGGAGTTCACGTCCGTGCCGGTGAGCGGTGGGGGCCACCCGGTGAAGGGCCTTGGCTCCACCCTGAAGTGGGACGAGCCGAAGTCGTCGAAGCTCTTCCGGATGCTCCGCGAGGACAAGCCGCTCGCACCGCACCGCCCGCAGCAGCCGAAGGCGACGCTGGTCGATGTGTCGCCGCGGCAGATCCGGGTCCAGGTCTACAACGGCACGCGCACGGACGGTCTTGGCCGGAAGGTCGACGACGCGCTGCGGGCGACCGGCTTCAATACGACGCGTACGCCGGAGAGCAGGGCCGGCGCGGAGGTGCGGCGTACCTATGTGAGATACGACCCACGCTGGGACCGCTCGGCGAGATCACTGGCGGCGGCGCTGCCGGGCTGCGAACTGCGGGCGGTGAAGCGCCAGGGCCCGACGCTGAAGGTGACGGTGGGGACGAGGTACAAGGGGGTGACGCCGGTCCGCGCGGAGAATGCGCTCGAGGGGGAATTCGGAGTGGTGACGGGTGACCAGGTGGTGTGCCCGTAGCTCGTGACTGGGGGCAAGCCTCCAGTGCCCCAGGCCCCCAGACCCCTAGTCCTCCATGCCCTCCGCCGCGCGCTTCGCGCGCAGCTCCAGGATCGCCCGGCGTCGGGCCAGCCGGTGCGTGCGGCGGATCTGTGCCTCCTGGTAGCGGCGCTTGTCCCGCTCCGTCTCCGGGATCACCGGCGGTACGGGACGCGGCTTGCCGTCCCCGTCGACCGCCGCGAAGACCAGGTACGCGCTGCCGACCTGGGTCGCCGGCGTCGACTCGTTCCAGCGCTCGGCCAGCACCCGCACGCCGACCTCCATGGAGGACCGGCCGGTCCAGTTGACCTGCGCCTTCACATGCACCAGGTCGCCGACCCTGACCGGCTCCAGGAAAGCCATCTCGTCCATGGAGGCGGTGACGGCCGGTCCGCCCGAGTGACGGCCCGCGACCGCGCCCGCCGCGTCGTCCACCAGCTTCATGATCACGCCGCCGTGCACCGTGCCGAGAAGGTTGGTGTCACTGCCGGTCATGATGTGACTCAAGGTGGTACGGGATGCCGAAGTGGGCTTGCCCGGAATCTCTGACTCCGGTCGCTGAGCCTGGTCTGTCATGCCCTCCACCATATGCCGGGCCGCATTGCATCAGAATCGCAACAGCCCTGGTGCGATTCCTCACCACCCCTGTGAGGCACGAGCCCCGGCCTGCACACTGGTCCGCATGAACGATTGGCCCGAAGGATACGGACGCGGCAGCCAGGGCGCGCAGCCCGAAAGCGCTCGCGTGATGCGCCATGTGCAGCGACGACCGGTCCCCCAGCAGCAGTCGCATGGATACGACGACGGTTATGACACCGCCTACGACAGCGGCTACAACACGGGCCAGGTCTACGGAGGCCAGGGCGGAGGAAACGGCGCCCCGCCGCATTCCGGCGGGCCCTACGCCCGCCCCGCCCCCAACTGGCGCCGCCGCCTCAAGATCGGCTCGCTGGTCCTGATAGTGGCGCTGCTCGCCGTCTCCATAGGCACGTACTTCTGGGCCGACTCGAAGCTCAAGCGCGAGGTCGACCTCTCGAAGGTAATCGAGCGCCCGGGCGCGGGCGAGGGCACGAACTATCTGATCGTCGGCTCCGACAGCCGTGAGGGCATGTCGGCCGAGGAGAAGAAGAAGCTCCACACGGGCTCGGCCGAGGGCAAGCGGACCGACTCGATGATGATCCTGCACGACGGCTCCAACGGCCCGACGCTGATCTCGCTGCCGCGTGACTCGGACGTGGAGATACCGTCGTTCAAGGGCTCCCAGTCCGGCAAGCTCTTCCCGGCGAAGGGCCGCCACACCAAGCTGAACGCCGCGTACGCGGAGGACGGCCCGGAGCTCCTTGTCCGTACGGTCGAGCACAACACCGGCCTGCACATCGACCACTATGTCGAGATCGGCTTCGCGGGCTTCGCGAACATCGTGGACGCGATCGGCGGCGTGGAGATCGACATCCCGAAGGCCTTCAAGGACAAGAACTCGGGCGCCGACTTCCAGGCGGGCAAGCAGACACTGGACGGCGAGCAGTCCCTGGCCTTCGTGCGCACGCGGTACGCCTTCGCGCAGAGCGACCTGGACCGTACGAAGAACCAGCAGAAGTTCCTCGCGGCCCTGGCGAGCCAGTCGGCGACGCCGGGCACGATCCTCAACCCGTTCAAGCTCTACCCGACGATGGGCGCGGGCCTGGACACGCTGATCGTCGACAAGGACATGAGCCTGTTCTCGCTGGGCCAGATGTTCTTCGCGATGAAGGGCGTGACGGGCGGCGAGGGCACGTCGATGAACATGCCGATCTCGGGCAGCAGGGGCGGGAACCTGGTCTGGGACAAGACGAAGGTGAAGCAGCTCGTCGACCAGTTGAAGAACGACGAGAAGGTCACGGTCACCTCGGACCGCTGACACCTTATCTCCCGGGCGGACGCTTTTCTCCCGGACGCTCCACTGCGATCGCGGACTTCGTGAGGCGGCCATAGGCTGCCTCACGAAGCGATCAAGGAACGAGGTGCGCGTCATGGCGGAGGACACCCGGTACTGGGCCTCGGGCAGCTGGCATGTGACCGACGGGAAGGCCGACGAGTTCGTCGAGCGCTGGACCGAGTTCCTGACCTGGACCAAGAAGGCCAACGAGGGTTTTCTGACGGCCCGGCTGGTGCACGACCTGGCGGACCCGAACCACTTCGTGTCCTTCGCGGCCTGGCGGGACCTCGACTCCCTGGGCGCGTGGCGGGACAAGCCCGAGTTCGAAAAGCTCTTCGGGGGCTGCCGGGCCCTCTGTACGAACATGCACGGCAGTAACTACGAGGTCGCCGTGGTGGTCTGAGCGCGAACTGGCAGAGGCACCCCGGAGGGTGCCTCTGACGTGGGTTTACAGCGTGCTTTTCAGGTTACGGAAGGTTCCGCGCCATCACGATCCGCTGCACCTGGTTCGTGCCCTCGTAAATCTGCGTGCTTTACGGCCCGTAAGCCCCTGGCCTGTACAGATGCCCCCTTCAGAGGTGGCTTCCCCAGGATTCCCCCATGATCATCGGTGCGTCAGCGCTGCTTCGGACCGCTGTTGGTCACCGTTGGTCACGTGACCAACGGTGGATCAGAGTGCGATCCCAGAGAGCTTGGACAGCCGGGCCAGCTCCGAGTTACTGCGCCTGTGCAGCGACGACACCACCCGGAACACTTCCCGCCCCATGGGGTGGATGCGGGCCATCTGGGGAGCCACATCGAATGCCATTCCCAGACTCTCCAGCGCTCCATCCCGATCACCTACGTCCAACTGCGCCCTGGCCGTGTTGATGTAGGTCGGCGCGACCCTGGTAGGCGGCAGGCCGTCAAGAGCGGTAGCTAGATCGTCTGTCAGTGCTAGTGCGTCATGAGGCCTGCCAAGGTCCACATTCGTGGCCAGTTCGTGGGTGAACGTGTTCTGTGGACCCACCGTGAGGCCGTGCACGTCCATGTCATGCCCGATACCGACGTTGGCGCTATGCGCGGATTCGATATGCCTCTGAGCTTCCCTCTTGGCCTCACGCTTGTCTGTGAGCCGTCCGGCAAGGGTCATGCCTCGCAGGTTCAGGATGCACACGGCAATATCGCGCTCCTGGCCCGACATGTGGGCTTGCGCGTCGGCCATGGCACGGTCAACGACCATGAGGCCCCGCTCAATATCCCCGAAGTTCAGGTACGTACCCGCCCGATCCCGAGCAGCGACAGCCACCGCGAGGGGGTTCGGCTTCTGTTCTGCGGCCCACCTTTGGCGCGTAACGGACAGCTCTGCCATGTCCATCCACCGATGCCGCGCAGCGAGCCAATAGACGGTGCTGTAGACCTCCGCCAGGGCCATCCAAGCTTCTACCGTGTTGGCGGTGTGAGCGTGCACTGTGGCGTCCCTGAGCAGCCTCGGGAGCATCGCGAGGAGGCGGGTTACGTCAACCCTGTCGCGGTACCGTCCAGCCGTCTCCAGGGCGGCCCCAATCTGCACTTCGTGGACTTCCTGGCCGCCTGGTAGGTCGTAGTCCCGGATGGCCGACCGAAGAGCCGACAACTGTTCCTCGGCGTCCTGGGCCACACCAGCCCGGCCCATTACTTCAGCCATGGTCAATCCCATGGGCTTGCCGACGGCGGCAGCGACGGCCGGGGTCAGGGCCCGGTCTCCTACCTCGATCTTGGACAGGAGAGAGACAGAGATGTTGGCTTTCCTGGCTAGCTGCGCCTGAGACAGGCCGCGCTCTTTCCGCAGCGCTGCCAGGTTCGCTCCGGGTGCAAGTTCGGTCGTGCTCATGGGCTCAGTCTTCCTCAGAGAGTCATCGCATATCCATGGTCACAGGTTGTACGTGTGCCCGCACCCCCCGTGTGCAAACTCTGTGCAAGTTCCGTACAGCGCAGACGAGTTGACTGTGTGTAGAGGCCAGTCACCGACGATGCGACAGGGCGGAAGCGATGAGACAGGCGACAGAGTGGGAGCCCGGTACTGCTGTGTTCGACAGCGGCTCTCAGATGGTCGGCGTGGTCCGGCAGCAGAAGGGAACCAGGCTGACCCTGAAACGGCCCTCCGGGCTGAGCTGGGAGACCCGCACCGTAGCCGTCCGCAAGGCGAATGACAGGGAGCTGATGCAGCTCAGAGCCCTGGCCAGACACAACCGCAATGTGAGCGGCCTCGCGATGCTGAGGGGCAAGAGATGAGCCGCCGATTAGAGGGCTGGAAGGTCACCCAAGACGGGTCGTTCTGGGGCGGGATCTTTCTCCTCATCACTTGGGGGTCGGCCCTCTGTGTCGTAGCGGCCTACGTCGCGCTCGGCCTATAGGTTCCCGGCCCGACAGGGAGCGGGGTAACGCCCGGCCGGTCGCATGCCACCGTGAAGAGGAGTCGGCCGACCGGGTCAGCAAGTGCAGTGCACCACTCCGACAGCAGCAGGAGGAGACGCACGATGGGCACAGCAGTCCAGACGCGGACCCGTGATCCGCGCATCATCCTCAACGCAGTACAGGAGCGCGTCCCACACCTTGTCACTGACGTGGGCGTCGCTGACCTGTGGGAGCGGGAAATAGCGCTCTTGCTCCGAGACAGCGTGGCCGTTCCCAGCCTCGCCGAGCGGATCCTCGGCCAGGGCATCGCCTACCTGATCACCGCCATGGAATGCCCCGGCGTGGACATGGGCGTCGGTAAGACCGTGGACATAGGTGTTCATCAGCTCATCCTCGATACGCCGCTCTACTTCGCACTGTGCGAGGAGTACAACGGCGGGCGGTACAAGCACCATGCGCCGCTGATCGAGCGCCGCCAAGACGGCACTGTGATGCGCACGGCCGAGTTGCTGCGCAAGAACGGGTTCACCGTCGATGACGAGCTGTGGTCGGTGGATGCCTCCGACTGCTCGCCGTGTGACAACAAGGTCCCCGACAGCCACTGACACGGCACTAGACCCGTACTTCGCAGGTCGCCGAAAAGATTCGCCGCAGCGGCCTCCCAGCGTCCGATCTCGACCGGGCCGGATCGGGACAGCCATAGCCGCTACGGTTCCGATCGGCGAGCGATCAGCTACGACCGCTTGATCTTCACGATCGGGTGACCTGCGAAGTCCGGGACTAGAGTGCCCCCGCCCCCAGACTCCGAACGGGGGGCGGGGGCACCCCCTTGCCCGCCCCGATACAGAGGAAAACCCGTTGCCCGCACGACACAACATCGACAGCGAACGCGAACTCTGGGACACCTTCGCAGAGAGCACCAAAGACAAGGTGTTCGACTCCGACCCCGTCTTCTGCTGGACGCAGTACGCCGGGCACGGACCCGGCCCCGAACTGCTGGGCGACCCGGCAACCGTGCTGGAAATTGGCTGCGGCACGGGGCGAGCCCTCGCTTACCTCGCACAGCAAGGAGTGAAGGCAACGGGCGTGGACCTCTCGCCCATCATGGTCGCCAACACCACTGAACGATGGGGTCCGTTGGGAGCACGGTTCGTCTGCGCCGATGTGCTGGACCATCTGAGCACCAGCATGGAGACCTACGACGCCGTTTACTCGATCTTCGGGGCGGCCTGGTTCACCGACCCGCTCAAACTGCTTCCTTTGATTGCCGAGCGGTTGAATCCCGGCGGCGTACTCACGTTCTCCCAACCCCCTGCCATCCCCGGCGCGTACGGGCCGCAGGGCATGTACAAGGGCGGATTCGCAGGAAAGGCCATGTACACGTACCGATACAGCTACACGCCCCGGAAGTGGGAAAGCCTCCTCCTCAAGGCCGGATTCAAAGAGGCGGAAGTGCGGGTTCTAGAAGCTCCGGAGCAAGACCACATCGGGACTTTGATCGCTCGCGCTGTGGTGAACTGAGCAGCGGTGTACCGGTCTCCCCAAGAGGTCGTCGAAACAAAGCAAGAACGCCCCGGCCCATGACGGGCCGGGGCGTTTCTATAGTTGGTTAGAGCAGTGCGCGGAAGGGGTTGTGGTCAGTGACCGGTTCCGGCTGCTTCACCGGCTCGGGCCCCGGGGCTTTGGGGGCCAGGCGATAGGCATCGAGACGGACAACCTTGGTTCCGTTGCTTTCCATTACGGCCCGCTTCGCCGGCCCTGACTCCTCGCGCTGGGAATCGTTCCCGCCGAGTGTGAATACGGTGGCCGGTCGGCCGGTCTTCCCCGACCGTTCCACCGTGACAACGACTCCGGGCAGTTCCTTGACCTCCGCTGCGGTTGCTCCCACATACGGGAGGATCTGAGACGACGTGGCCCGACCGCCGTGCAATTCGATGCGCGCCCGTACCTTGTCCGCGAGGCCGAGCGGCTGACGCTTCACCTTCGGAGCGTCAGCCCCTTTAGTGATCCGTACCGCGTCCTGGACGGAGCGGCGTACAAGAGTGAACGAGGCCGACAGCATCTCTTCCGTGATGGTCTCGGAGCACTCGGAGGCGGCCAGGCAGGCCGCGACACGGAGCGTCTGCTCTGCTGTCCGCTCGATGAACACGGCCTGGCCCTCCGGCAGCGTCTCCCCCAGAATGCGCGCGTAGCGCCGTACGATCCGCCACAACGGCCGAGCGTCCTCCCCAAGCGTGATCACACGGGGGCGGGCAGTGGCCCAGCCGTAGGCATCCGATAGCTCCCAACCCTCTACCTCCGGCAGGGCCACCCTGTCGTCATCGAGCATCGGAACAGAGCCCAGTAGGAACGGCAGGATGCGGTTGTAGGAGCCTCCGGCCGCCTCCGACTCGCCCACGTACTTGGCCCAGTCGGACGGAGTGATGTGCGCGTGCAGGACCATGGCCGGGTCGCGGACTTCCTGAGCCTCATCCTTGGTGGTGTTGCGGAGAGTTGTGCCGTCCCAGGCAGCGCGGAGTTTGGTGGTGAACGACGGGTCGCGCTTGACCCGCTTGAGTACCTCGGTCCATTCCTCTTCCACCACCAGCGTGCGGACATCGCGCCCGTGTTCGGTCTCGGCAGTGGCCTCCTGCTGCTCCCACAGATGGTTGACCATGCTCGCACCGGAGGTGATCCCGGACGTGGTGTGTGTGGCCAGGAAGCGGCCAAGGGACTTGTCCAGGACGTGAAGCGCTGCCCGGAGCGCGGTTCCCTTCCCGCGCCCCGTTCCAGCGACGAGAGCCGACCACAGGAGCACGGGGCGAGCGTTGCCACGAGATGACACCTTGACCGTGCCACCGATGGCGGCCGACCACATCGACAGGGCGGCCACGTACACCGCCAATGCGTCCGCTTCCAGGAACGGGGCGATCTTGCGGACGGCGCGGCCGATCGGACCGTACAGAACGGGCGTGCTCATGCTGCCTCTATCTCAAGAAGGGTTAGTTGGGTGGCCACTGGCCGGGGGTGCCGGGCGCACTCAGCGCCCGGCACGGTGGGTGCGGCACTCAGGCCGCTGCCGCTTTTCCCTCGGATGCGTCCCTGTGGGCCAGTTCGTATGCATGGCGCACGTTCATCGGGACACGTCCTTGGACAGGGAGGCTCGGCCAACCGTTCTCCCTGGCCCATGCCCGGATCACCCGGTTGCGCTCCCGGTCACTCATCCCGGAGCGGTCCACCTTGGCAGGCTTCGGAAGCGGGTCACCACCGACCAACTCACCCGCACGGACAGCAGCCTTGAACCTGCCAGGCTCCCGCACGTCCATGCACTGGATGCCATGCTCGGCAGCGTCTGTCAGCTTGGCTGCGTTGCGCTCCCCGCCCTCACCCAGGATGAGCAGGACCGTGCTGTCATCTGCGCGGCCGACCACTTCATAGCCAAGGTTCCGCACAGCCTCACGGGCCGTGTCCCAGTCGTACCCCGGTACCTCACCGGCCAGCATCACGGACGGAACAGGCTCAGGCTCCGCCTCTTCCACGCTCACCGCTACCGGCTCCGGCTCCGGCTCCGGCTGGGCAACGACAGGCAAGGGCTCATCGTTGGACTCGTCAGCGTCAGTCAGACCTACACCAAGTGCGTCCACCAGGTACCGACCGAAGGTGACGTTGTGTTCAAGGCAGAGATCCCAGGTGTGCCGTCCGAGGGTCAGTGTCTCTACGGCCTCTACCTCGCTGCCATCACGCGCGATGTGAGCATCGCAAAAGGTGTGCTGAACGGGGACGAGAACCGTCTTACGCATCGCTGGGAATCCTTTGATTCGTTCGGGCAGTCGGAAGTCTCAGTGAGTGGCTGGAGCGTTGCTCTTACAGCCGCCGCATGGTGTGATGCGAACTGATCAACATCCTGCCCGTTCCCTATCACGAAACGGTAACGTAAGCATAACTAAACGATAATGAAGGTGAATGCAATAGCGGGGGTAATGGGAAATAGAAAAGAAATGGGGACCGCCGGGGGCGCGTTCCTTCCATCGTGTTTGCCAATCAAATCCCCAGCGCTAGTGGCCATCTCAGACTTCGCGATCCGATCACCCTCTCTTGCAGGAATGGCAATGCTCGGGAATGTGCCGCAAACCGTCACCCCAAGGCCGTTTCCTGTCCGTCAGTTGGCATGCAATGTGGATCGCAGACTCTTGTACGCAAGCACTGCACTGAGGTTCAGCCCAGGGGCATTCGAAGCCGGGGCGGTGCACACCATCATGAGTTCCTGCGGCTCCGGCCTTGGCCGCTCGACGGGCGCTCACTGCGCATCACCCTGGAAGGCCCAGCCCAGACGCTTCATGCCCTCGGCAGTCAGGCCGAGAGCCCCGGCAAGCTGCCGGTACTCGGTCAGGTGATCCCGTGTCGCGGTACCGTCAAGGATTTTGCCGTAGTAGGTCAGCATCACGGCCACGCTCGGCACGAAAGACTCATCCCACATCGCGGCCTGCGGACTTCTCCACCACTGCCGCCACTGTTCGCCCTCGGCCTCCGACCATTCGCGCCCCAATGGCATGTCGGGCACCGGTAGCCCGTGCTCCCAGGGCAGTTCGACCAAGCCCTTGTATCGGCTGTGCGGTGAATCGGGGTTCCGGGCTTTGGGCATCACTGTCCTCCAAATGGTTCGGTCCGTTGGTTTCCATTACTGTCTGCCTGGGCCGGCCCCGGCCCGTTGTGGACGCTGAGTGACACAGACCGTCTCGGGTACGTGCTCACAAACAAAAAGAACGGGGCCTCCACCATTTCGGCAGAGGCCCCATTCTTGGGCGCGTCAGGCAGGCCACTCGACCGCAGCCTTGACGATTCCCTTCGTGGGCTTGGTCTCGTCAAAGGTGTTGTCGGTCTTCTTGGTGTCCATGCCCGGGAACCGTACGATCTTTCCGCCGTACAGGTGCAGGGTGTCGATGTAGTCAGCCCGGTACTTCTCACTCTGCCCCTCACGGAACCCCGTGAACTGGGATGCATACGTAGCGAATTCGCTGTGCCCGGCCACGATGTCCACGCCGGTCGGCATGGCAGTAGTGGAGGCAACCGTGAACCCAGCGAGCCGTGCCACAACGCCGTTGGAGGTCACACCGCCCTCACCGTAGGCCGCAGCGTTCGCAATGGAAGGGTGCTCAATGAGGTACCGCTTGACCTTCGGAGAGACGACCACGTAACGGGCGTCCTCCGGAACGTCGTTGTCATCCAGGGCGAGCATCGTGTCAAGGATCGCCGAGTAGAGAGCCTGGGGGATGCTTCCCGCAACGGGAACGATGTCCGCGAGCGCCGTAGCAGCAGAAGCAATCACATTGCCCATGAACGTGTCAGCCTGCCGGGCGAGAGCGCGAATCATCTGCTTGTTGATCGGAGAGTTGAAGTCGTCCGAAGCAAGCTGCACCCGCTCCGCATCCTCAATGAGAATCTGAAGATACTTGGCCTCGGTAATCGAAAGTTCCTGGTCTACAGTCTCAGGCCGCTGTGCGGTCATGCCGTCAGGCAACTTGTAGTCGCCAACGGTCGGACGAAGAAGCGAGTTGATGTGTACAACGTCGCCCTGCTTCCTGATTGTGCCCTCATACTTCCGGTTGCTCACAAGGCGAGAGCCCCAGACAAGCAGCGGATCGAACTGGGTCAGAAGCTCGGCATCCCAGATCTCGGGAACAAAGGTATTCGTAGAGGCATTCTGATACGTGAAAGCCATAGAGATATCTCCTTTTTACTTTCGGCGTCGTGCGTCTAGAGAGACATGGCGGACAAGCGGGGCGGCGTCACGGCTACGTCCAGTCCCGGCCAATTGCGGAAATTTCGGCTCGGGCTGGAACGATTCCAGCAACTTGGCTACCGCCTCGGAAGACGGCTGTCCGTCCTCCCCGAGCAGCTTGGAAGTATCGAGGTAATCGGCGAATCCTTCCGGCAGAGCGATACCGGCCTTGGCTGCCTGAGTCTTCATTTCTGCCTGTGCCAGCTTCCCGGCGTACTCGCGGTGAATCTCAGTTCGGATAGCCTCTGTCGGGTCAGGGGCAGTCTTTGTCTGCTCTTCCCGCGGCTTCGGACTAGTGTCGTTTTCGCTCATGCTGCAATCTCCTTGTGCATGTCAGTACGAAGCAACGAATCAACAGCCTCGGCAATGCGCCGATTCTCTGAACCGTCGTCCTCGATCAGAGCCAGTAGAGGGACACTCAGAATGCGGGTAACAGCTACGAGCATCCGCAGGCTAGGGCAGGTAGCCCCGGACTCCCACCGGTAGACGGTTGACGGGGATGCCTGAAGCTCACTGGCCAGTTCCTCAACTGACAGGCCCAGAGCAATGCGACGGGCCGTGAAGTGGTGTCGGTTGAACATGCTTCTCCTTGCGAGCCGTTGCCCGAATGCGAATCTGTGACCAAAAGAGAAAGCCCCAGCCTCCCAAGGTAGGAGGAGGCCAGGGCAGAAGTCCTTGAAAAGATCTCTCACTATGTATGTACGTGTCCTCTGAGCCGAAACAGGACACCAAGGCCGACGGTGAGATGCGGATCACGCGATCCGGGGGCGGAACAAAAACTGTGGTGTCGTTGGTACCCAACTCCACTTGCCTGGGCTGGTTCAGGACCCCTAAAGGTCCTGGACCTGATCTCACAAATGAGAGGAGGCCCCGGCGGAGGGGCCTCCTTCTCACTACTACCTACGCTCTATGAGCTACCAACTACTAACTAAGTCCCCGTTCCACCGGGGAAATGTGAGCCCCCAAAGGGCTTGTCCTGTCGCCAGGGAGGCAAAGGCACGTCCCATGGGGCTGTTTTGGGTGTCTTGGCCACAACTTGCTGTTGGTTCCTGCCCCTTGTCAGGCTGGTGTCCGAGACGGTGATTACGTCGCCATGGGCCGAGTCCGCCAAGGTCGGGTAGTCCGTCAGGATGCCCGTGGGGGCAGAGAGGAGCAGATTGGCGGCTCTCCCCTTCTTGCCGTGCTGAGTGAAGAATCCCAACCGTGTCAGCACGTCCCGGCATTGCTTCCCTGGGTGATCCTTGGTGTTGTAGCCGAGCCGTTGAGCTATCTCCGTATCTCCGGTGAACATCGCTCCGGTGCGACCATTCACACATCGGAGCTGAACCAGGGACCAAAGCAAATGCTCCCGCCGGAAATCGTCCGCCTCCGTGGCGATGAGCCCACCGGGGCCGAACGCTTCGATGAGCGCACGACTCCATTCCTCTTTCACGTCGTAGGTGGCGGTGAGCAACCGGCGAGGCTTCGGCTCATTCACTCCGCCCCCCGGTCATCAAGCCAGCGGTCAAGGTCACTCGGTCGGCACCGCAGCGCCTGCCCCACCTTTCGGAAGGGAATGCCGCACTGCTTCCAGTTCTCGTAAACCCAACTGCGAGGCTTAGCCAGGTAAGCGGCCACGTCATCTACGGTCATCAGCTTGGTCATCTGCCCTCCGGGAAAAGAAAACCCCCGAGTCGCCTCGGGGGTCATTGGATGTGAAGTTCGGGAAGAGTCTTACTAACCGTCCGCGCTCGCCATGTCGTCCAGCACTGCCTTGGACTTCTCCGTCAGCTCGCCTCCGGCCTTTCCAGCCAGCGTGCTCAGGAACCCGTCCCGGCGCGCCTTCTTCAAGTGGTCTTTGACCGTCTCGGGGCGACGCCCGATCAATCGAGCCAGCCACGGAACAGGGGCCGGAGCACCACTGTCCGCCATGCCTGTGTACGTGACAGCCAGCATCGCCAAGTACCGCTCAGACACTCCCTCATTGGCCAGAAGCAGACCGGCCGCCTCTCCCGACTCGTTGAGCTTCCGCGCAACCTCGTCCAACGTGCGCTGAGCCTCGGGGGCCACCTTGGCCACGTTCATCGCTGCCGCGATGTCCAGCCTGCGGAGCACGGTCGTAGAGATACCCCGGACCACGTCACGAGGGGTCGCGTCGTCGGCGGGCTCCACGGTCATACGCTGCGGCCCCCCCGTCACCGGACCAGTCGGCCACCACATCCGGACCACCCAGCTTCCTTGCTGCTGACTGATCTCGAACCCGCTTTCATCTGCTTCCATGCCTCTCACTGTAGCACCACACAGGGTGGTCCACCCTGGGTTGACAATCTAGGGTGGTTGTGACGCAGACTGGGCATCGGGCCCCGCTGGTGGGGCTCAGGATCAGAAGGGGTGGGCACGCCAGTGGCAAGGGCTTGGGTAGCGAGATCGAAGGACGACCCGAAGAAGTGGACGGCCTTTTGGTACGACCCTGACGGCAAGCAGCGGCAGAAGTCGTTCGAGACCAAGAAACGCGCAGACGACCACCGCAAGCGCAAGGAACAAGAACTCGACGCTGGCACCTACCTGGACGACCGGTTGGGCAAGCAACCGGTGACGGCCGTCTGGCAGCAGTGGACGAACCAAAGGAAGTTGGAGAACAGCACCAAGAAGCAGTACCGGTCGATCCAGACGACGACCATTGAGCCGTTCTTCAAGGCCCGTTCCATCGTGTCCCTGAAGGTGGCGGACGTTGAGCAGTGGCTCTTGTGGATGGAGCAGGACCGCAAGCTGTCGGCCCGTACTCGCCGTCAGCGCTTCTCGTTCTTCTCCGGGATGATGGATTGGGCCGTGGTCAACGAGATTATCGGCCGCAACCCGTGCAAGAAGATCAGGCACGCTGGCAGCCGTGCCAAGGAGATACGCGAGCACAAGACCACGGCCCGGCGGCTGACAACTCGGGAAGTCCTGGCGATGCTCGACGGCGCTCCGCCCCGGTACAGGGCCATGCTCTGGCTGATGGCGGGCTGCGGTCTCCGCCTCGGGGAAGCTATGGCCGTCTCACGCGATCAGATCGACTTCAAGGCAGAGGTCCTACGCGTCGATTTCCAGATCGCGGAGGATGGCGAATCCGAGTCCGGCAAGAACAGCGCACTACAGCGACGCCACATCAAGGCACGCGATGCAGAGGAGCCGGGGCGCGTCGTTCCACTGCCGCCCAACGTGGCCTTCGAACTGCGGAGACACATCAAGAACCAGGGCGTGTGGGGAGCGGAACGCTTGCTCTTCCCCAACGTGACCCGCACCGGGTACCTATACGCCTCGTACTTCTACCGACAGATCTGGATGGTGGCCCTGTCCAAGGGAGGAGTGGCGTACTGCAAGCCCCACTCCATGCGGCACTACTACGGGTCGCGTCTGCTGTACGCAGGCGTCCCTGAGAACGACGTAGCGGACTGGATGGGACACAGCAGCACTGACGTACTGCGGGAGCACTACCACTACATCTTCGAAGGGGCCGAGCAGCGCGGCCGGGCCGCCATCGCAACGATGCTGACGCCCGGCGCCGACGACCCCACGGAGACGTCAGAGGTCGCCTGATCCACGTACGACAACAGCCCCCGACATCACGCCGGGGGCTGTGTTGTTTGTGCAGGTCAGCGGACGTTTTCAGCCCTGCATCCGCCCAGGATTCCCCCAGCATGACGCCCAGGAATGGCCTTGATCAGGCCGCAACGGGCAGAAAAGCCGAGAGCGCCCCTCCGGGCCTCCAAACCGCCTCTGACCTGCAAAAAACCCTGCTAGGGCAGGTTCCTTGCCATGACTATCCGCTGCACCTGATTCGTACCTTCATAAATCTGCGTGATCTTGGCGTCGCGCATCATGCGCTCGACCGGGTAGTCACGGGTGTAGCCGTAGCCGCCGAGCAGCTGGACGGCGTCCGTGGTGACCTCCATGGCCACGTCCGACGCGAAGCACTTCGCGGCGGCGCCCTGGAAGGTCAGGTCCGCGTCCCCGCGCTCCGACTTGGCGGCGGCCGCGTACGTCAGCTGGCGGGCGGCCTCGATCTTCATCGCCATGTCGGCGAGCATGAACTGGATGCCCTGGAAGTCCGCGATCGGCTTGCCGAACTGCTTGCGCTCCTGGACGTAGCCCTTGGCGTAGTCCAGCGCGCCCTGGGCGATGCCGAGGGCCTGGGCCGCGATCGTGATGCGGGTGTGGTCCAGGGTCTGCATCGCGGTGGCGAAGCCGGTGCCCTCCGCGCCGATCATGCGGTCGGCGGGGATGCGGACGTTGTCGAGGTAGACCTCGCGGGTCGGCGAGCCCTTGATGCCGAGCTTCTTCTCCGGGGCGCCGAAGGAGACACCCTCGTCGGACTTCTCGACGACGAAGGCGCTGATGCCCTTGGAGCGCTTCTCGGGGTCGGTGACGGCCATCACCGTGTAGTACTCGGAGACGCCGGCGTTGGTGATCCAGCGCTTCACGCCGTTGAGCACCCAGAAGTCACCGTCGCGGACGGCCTTCGTCTTCATGCCCGCCGCGTCGGAGCCCGCGTCCGGCTCGGAGAGGCAGTACGAGAACATCCCGTCGCCCTGGGCGAGCGGGCTCAGGTACTTCTTCTTCAGGTCCTCGGAGCCGGAGAGGATCACCGGAAGCGAGCCGAGCTTGTTCACGGCCGGGATCAGGGACGAGGAGGCGCAGACGCGCGCGACCTCTTCGATGACTATCACGGTCGCGAGCGCGTCGGCGCCCGCGCCGCCGTACTCCTCGGGGACGTGGACCGAGTGCAGGTCGGCGGAGACCAGGGCGTCCAGCGCCTCCTGCGGGAAGCGGGCCTCTTCGTCGACCTCGGCCGCGAACGGAGCGATCTTTGCCTCGGAGAGCGAGCGGATGGCGTCGCGCAGCATGTCGTGTTCTTCGGACGGGCGGTACAGGTCAAACGCCGAGTTACCGGTCGATCCGGACAAGGTCTCTCACTCCCCAAGGAACGCTAACTACCGTTAAGTAACGTAATTTTAAAGGGCCCGTCGCCCCCGGGCATACGTGACCTTGGCGACAGCGGAAAAGTGCCCGCGCCGAGGCCCGACTATGCTCAGGCTCGCATTCCCTGCCCGCGATTCACTGGAGCACCGCATGGCCCTCAAGATCACCGTGATCGGCACCGGATATCTCGGCGCCACACACGCCGCGGCCATGGCGGAACTGGGCTTCGAAGTGCTCGGCCTCGATGTCGTGCCCGAGAAAATCGAGATGCTCTCGGCCGGCAAGGTCCCGATGTACGAGCCGGGTCTCGAGGAGCTCCTCGCCAAGCATGTCGCGGGGATCGAGGGCTCGAGCGGGCGGCTGCGGTTCACGACCTCCTGGGAGGAGATCGGGGAATTCGGCGACGTTCATTTTGTGTGTGTGAACACTCCGCAGAAGCACGGCGAGTACGCGTGTGACATGTCGTACGTCGACCGTGCCTTCAGCTCTCTCGCGCCGCAGCTGAAGCGGCCCGCGCTGGTGGTCGGGAAGTCGACCGTGCCGGTCGGCAGCGCGGCCCGGCTGGCGGCGCTGCTCACGGAGCTCGCCCCGGTGGGCCCGGACGCGGAGCTGGCGTGGAACCCCGAGTTCCTGCGCGAGGGCTTCGCCGTGCAGGACACGCTGCACCCCGACCGGATCGTCGTGGGTGTGGAGAGCGAGCGCGCGGAGAAGCTGCTGCGCGAGGTGTACGCGACGCCGGTCGGCGAAGGGTCGCCGTTCGTCGTGACGGGCTTCCCGACGGCCGAGCTCGTGAAGACCTCCGCGAACTCCTTCCTCGCGACGAAGATCTCGTTCATCAACGCGATGGCGGAGGTCTGCGAGGCCGCGGACGGCGATGTCGTCAAGCTCGCCGAGGCGATCGGGTACGACGAGCGGATCGGCGCGAAGTTCCTGCGGGCCGGGATCGGCTTCGGCGGCGGCTGTCTGCCGAAGGACATCCGCGCTTTCATGGCGCGCGCCGGTGAGCTGGGCGCCGACCAGGCGCTGACCTTCCTGCGGGAGGTCGACTCGATCAATATGCGCCGGCGCGGCCACATGGTGGAGCTGGCGCGGGACGCGGTCGGCGGCGATTCCTTCCTGGGCAAGCGGGTGGCCGTACTGGGCGCGACGTTCAAGCCGGACTCGGACGACGTACGGGACTCTCCGGCGCTGAATGTCGCGGGGCAGATTCACCTCCAGGGCGGCCAGGTCACGGTGTACGACCCGAAGGGCATGGTGAACGCGCGGCGGCTCTTCCCGACGCTGGGGTACGCGGACTCGGCGCTGGAGGCGGTGCGGGGCGCGGATGTGGTGCTGCACCTGACGGAGTGGCGGGAGTTCCGCGAGCTGGACCCGGTGGCGCTGGGCGAGGTCACGTCGAGCCGGACAGTGCTGGACGGCCGGAACGCGCTGGACGGCGCGAAGTGGCGCGAGGCGGGCTGGACGTACCGGGCGATGGGCCGCCCGCGGGCCTGAATTTCCGGGGCGCGGGCCTGCTGAGGCCTCAGCCCGTGCTCGTGCGGCGCGCCCGGTATGTACGCATCTTGGCACGCGCCCCGCACACCGACATCGAGCACCAGCGGCGACGGCCCGCCGGGCTGCGGTCGTAGTACGCCCACCGGCAGTCCTCCGCCTCGCAGGCCTTCAGACGCGCCCAGGTCCCGTCCAACGCCGCGGCGGCGAGTGCGTGCGCGATACGGGAGACCAGGGCGTCCGGGTCCGCGGGGCGGAGCGCGGCGGAGCCGTCCTGGGCGACGGTGACATGGAGCGGGGCCCTGGCCAGCAGCTCGTCGAGCGCGACGGGCGAGCGGCCCGGCGCGCGGTGTCCGGCGTGCGCGAGACAGGCGGCGCGCAGGGCCTCGCGCAGCTCACGGGCGGCAGGCACGTCCCGCTCGGCGAGGCCGAAGGCGGCGCGGCCGTCCGTCGTGTCGAGGGAGTCGGCGCCGGTCTCGATGTCCAGCGTGTTCACCAGGGCCTCGACCAGCGCGAGGCCGCCGGGTGCCGGTGCACTGTCATTCATGGTTGCGACGTTACCGCTGATGGGGGAGCATGGGGTAACCGTTACCTGTTGAATCGCTTTAACGGTAACTCTCGCTCCGGATCGAGGAGGAACCATGGCCATCGCCACCCTGGGGACCGTCGTGCTGGACTGTCCCGACCCCGTCGCACTCGGCCGCTTCTACGCAGATGTGCTGGGCGGTGAGGCCGAGGCCGACGGCGAGGGCTGGGTCGCCCTGAAGGGGGTGCCGGGCACCGCGCTGGCGTTCCAGGCCGCGCCCGGCTTCGTACCGCCGCAGTGGCCGGCGCCCGAGGCCTCGCAGCAGTTCCATCTGGACCTGACCGTGGAGGACCTGGACACGGCGGAGAAGGGGGTGCTTGCCCTGGGCGCCAAGCCGCTGGACGCGGATGACAGGTCGAGGTCGTGGCGGGTGTACGCGGATCCGGCAGGGCACCCCTTCTGCCTGTGCGCGTGCTGAGGTCCTGCCTGTGCGCGTGCTGAGGCCGGCGCCGCTCAGGCGTCCAGCGGCGTCAGTACCGGGCGAGGGCGGCGGGGCTTCGCCGATCGGGCGGTGAACTCCGCCGCCCGCAGCACCTGCGATACGTTCCCCCACGTCAGCGCCTCGATGTCCGTCTCCGGCCAGCCGCGGTCCAGGAGTTCGGCGATCAGGCGGGGGAAGCAGGACACATCGCCCAGGGCGGGGGCGTGCGGGGTCCCCGTGTCGTAGGCGCCGGTGAGCGCCACCGACTGGGGACCGGCCGTGTCGCGTACATGGGTCAGGCGGTCCGCCGCCTCGTGGAGTGTGGCCGCCGTGCAGGCGACCATGCAGACGCCGCCGTTGGCACGGAGCCGCAGCAGGACCTCGTCCGGGACCTCTTCCGGATGGTGCGAGATGATGACCGGGGCCTTGGCCACCACCAGCGTCCGGCGCATCGTCTCCGGCGTGCAGCCGGACAGATCGACGAGGACGCCCAGGCGGTTCATCTCGCGGACGACTTCCCAGCCGGCGGACGTCAGGCCGGTTCGCTGCGTCCAGCGGGTGCCCGCCAGGGTCAGGCTGCGAACGCCCAGCGCGTGATACGCCCGCAGGGTGGCGAGCGAGTCGCCGAGCGCCGTGCCGGAGACCGGGCCGAGCAGCACGGCCGTCCGCCCGCAGTTGCGCGCGTCGGCCATCTCGTCGGCGCTCAGGGCGAGGCGCAGGCCCTCGGGGCACTCGGCCACCAGGGTGCGGACCAGGTCGAGTTGTTCCAGCGTCGCCGTCACCGCACGGTCACCCGTGAGCTCGGGCGGCACATGCAGGGACCAGAACTGCGCACCGACACCACCGACCCGCAGCCGCGGTATGTCCGTCTCCAGCTGCCCCTCGCCGTGTTCGATGTCGTACGACGAGATGTCCCGCAGCGCCCCCGCGAGCCCGCTCCGGCCGTCGGCTACGGGATGCGTGACGAGGAGCTCCCGGGCGCGCTCCATGCTCTCGGCCGCGGGCGCGGGCGGCTCCTGCTGCTCGGCCGGCTCGGGCGGCTCCGACGACTGCTCACTGCTCGGCGGCGCCGGGCCGTCGAGGTCGCCGACCGCGACGGCGGGGTCGGGGTCGTCCTGCTGCAGATCTGCCATGGCGTCCTCCGAGCTTCGACGGCGGTGCCGTACGCCCACCGTGGCACGGGAGTCGCGAGGGTTCGCGGCAGCGTGGTGCGTTCGGGGGTACGGGGCCCGAGCCCGTACCCACCCGAAGCGCACTCGGCCGCACTCCACCCCACTCAGCCGTCGAGCTGCCCGATCGTCGCGTTGGACGGACCGCGCCGCGACTGCAGATCGCGCGCCACGTCCTCCGCCGCCCGCAGTACCCGCACCGCGTTCTGCCAGGTCAGCTTTGCCAGATCGGACCCCGACCAGCCGCGCCGCAGCAGCTCCGCGATCAGGTTCGGGTACCCCGCGACGTCCTCGAGACCGGCCGGGGTGAAGGCCGTGCCGTCGAAATCGCCACCGATGCCGATGTGGTCGACGCCGGCCACCTCGCGCATATGGTCCAGATGGTCCGCGACTGTGGACACGGTCGCCACCGGCCGCGGGTTCGCCGCCTCGAAGGCCGCATGGACCTTCATCGCCTCCGGCGTGGTGTCCAGGTGGTGCAGGCCGTGCGCCTCCATGTTCTCGTCCGCGGCCCGGGTCCAGTCGACCGCCGCCGGGAGGATGAACTTCGGCACGAAGGTGGCCATCGCCACGCCGCCGTTGGCGGGCAGCTGTGCCAACACGTCGTCGGGGATGTTGCGTACGTGGTCGCAGATCGCCCGGGACGAGGAGTGCGAGAAGACCACCGGCGCGACCGAGGTGGCGAGCGCGTCCCGCATCGTCGGCACCGCGACGTGCGAGAGGTCGACGAGCATGCCGATGCGGTTCATCTCCCGTACGACCTCTTCGCCGAAGGCCGAGAGACCGCCGACGGCCACCTCGTCGGTCGCCGAGTCCGCCCACGCGATGTTGTCGTTGTGGGTCAGCGTCATATAGCGCACGCCCAGTGCGTACAGCGCGCGCAGCGTGCCCAGGGAGTTGTTGATGGAGTGGCCGCCCTCGGCGCCCATCAGCGAGGCGATACGGCCCTCGCCGCGCGCCTTCTCCATGTCGTCCGCGCTCAGCGCGCCGGCCAGGTCCGCCGGGTGGCGCGCCAGCATCTGGCGCACCCCGTCGATCTGCTCCAGCGTCGCGCTGACCGCGTCGTCCCCGGCCAGGTCGCTGCGGACGTACACGGACCAGAACTGCGCACCGACCCCGCCGGAGCGCAGCCGGGGGATGTCGGTGTGCAGCCGGCCGGTCTGGTCGGCGGCGATGTCGAGCCGGTCCAGGTCGTAACGGACGCGCTGGCGCAGCGCCCAGGGCAGGTCGTTGTGTCCGTCGACGACGGGGTGGGACGCAAGGTGCTCGTGTGCCCGGGTGAGGAAGTCCATGTCTGTGTTACTTCCCGGAGGTCACTTCCCGAAGCCGAAGGACTCCACGCCCCCCACCTTGGCGCGCAGCCGCTTGCCCTTCTCCGTGGCCTGGTCGTTCAGCTCCTGCTGGAACTCCCGCATACGGGCGAGGAGTTCGGCGTCCTGCGTGGCAAGGATGCGGGCCGCGAGCAGGCCCGCGTTACGCGCGCCGCCGACCGAGACCGTGGCGACGGGTACGCCCGCGGGCATCTGCACGATGGACAGCAGCGAGTCCATCCCGTCGAGGTACTTCAGCGGTACGGGAACGCCGATCACCGGCAGCGGGGTGACGGAGGCGAGCATGCCCGGCAGATGGGCCGCTCCCCCGGCGCCCGCGATGATCGCCTTGAGGCCGCGGCCCGCCGCTGCCTCTCCGTACGCGATCATTTCGCGCGGCATCCGGTGCGCGGACACGACGTCGACCTCGAAGGAGATCTCGAACTCGTCGAGGACCTGCGCGGCGGCCTCCATCACAGGCCAGTCGGAGTCCGAGCCCATGACGATGCCGACGAGGGGGCGCGGTGCGGGGCTGGTCATTCGGTGATCGTTCCTCTGAGGTAGCCGGCTGCGTGACGGGCGCGCTCCAGCACGTCGTCCAGATCGTCGCCGTAGGTGTTGACGTGACCCACCTTGCGGCCGGGCTTTACGTCCTTGCCATACATATGGATCTTCAGCTGCGGGTCGCGGGCCATGCAGTGCAGATACGCCGCGTACATGTCGGGGTAGTCACCGCCGAGCACATTCGCCATGACCGTCCAGGTGGCGCGCGGGCGCGGGTCCCCGAGGGGGAGGTCGAGCACGGCACGTACGTGATTGGCGAACTGGGAGGTCACGGCCCCGTCCTGGGTCCAGTGGCCGGAGTTGTGCGGGCGCATGGCGAGCTCGTTGACGAGGATGCGGCCGTCGGCCGTCTCGAAGAGTTCGACCGCGAGATGGCCGACGACGCCGAGCTCCTTGGCGATCCGCAGGGCGAGCTGCTGGGCCTGGCCGGCCACTTCCTCGTCCAGACCGGGCGCGGGCGCGATCACGGTGTCGCAGACGCCGTCGACCTGCTGCGACTCGACGACGGGGTAGGCGACGGCCTGGCCGTGCGGGGAGCGGACGATGTTCGCCGCGAGCTCGCGGGTGAAGTCGACCTTCTCCTCGGCGAGGACGGGGACGCCTGCCTTGAACGGGGCCTCGGCGTCCGCCTGCGTACGCACGAACCAGACGCCCTTGCCGTCGTAGCCGCCGCGGACCGTCTTGAGGATGACGGGGAAGCCGTCCCCCTCCTCGGCGAAGGCCGTCACATCGGCGGGGTCCGTCACGATGCGGTGGCGCGGGCAGGGCGCGCCGAGCTCGTCGAGCTTGGCGCGCATCACGCCCTTGTCCTGCGCATGCACCAGGGCGTCCGGGCCCGGGCGGACGGGAATGCCGTCCGCCTCCAGGGCATGCAGGTGCTCGATCGGGACATGCTCATGATCGAAAGTGATCACGTCGCAGCCCCGCGCGAACTCACGCAGCGTGTCCAGGTCGCGATAGTCGCCGATGACGACATCGTTGACCACCTGGGCCGCGGAGTCCTGCGGGGTGTCACTGAGAAGCTTGAATCTGATGCCGAGGGGGATGCCCGCCTCGTGGGTCATACGGGCGAGCTGGCCGCCGCCGACCATGCCGACTACCGGGAACGTCACCCACCTAGGGTATCCGCCGTCCCGGCACCCCCTGTCGCCCGCGGCACCCGGCCGCCGTCGCCCTGGTCACGGCCGCGCCACACCATTGTCGATGTCGCCGGGCAGCAACGAGGCTCACTGGTTAGCATGAGCGGGTTGACGCTGCCGAAACGATGGGGCTGAACTCTCACTATGAGTCACCGAGGCGGAGCGCTGCGCGGACAGCTCGACCAGCTCATGCGCGAGATCGCCAAATTCGGAGCGGTGGGGGGCATGGGCCTGCTCGTCAATCTGGCGGTGTTCAACCTCGTACGGCACACCACCGAGGTCCCCGTGGTCCGGGCGTCCATCCTGGCCACCGTCATCGCGATCGCCTTCAACTATGTGGGCTTCCGCTATTTCACCTACCGCGACCGCGACAAGAGCGGCCGGACCAAGGAACTCACGCTCTTTCTGCTGTTCAGCGTGGTCGGCCTGGTGATCGAGAACGGGATTCTGTACGCGGCGACATACGGCTTCGGCTGGGACAGCCCGCTGCAGAGCAATGTCTTCAAGTTCCTCGGCATCGGCATCGCGACGCTGTTCCGCTTCTGGTCCTACCGGAGCTGGGTGTTCCGGGCCCTGCCGGTGCGGGAGGCGGTGCACACCGCGGAATCGTTCCTGGGCCCGCAGCGTGCGGAGCCGGACCGGGTCAGCCGCTGAGCACCGCTGAGCCGCCTCATCTGACCGTCGGCGGGTTGTTCTTGCGGCCGCGCGCGACCCGGCTCAGGAACAGCGCGAAGACCGGCGGATGCTGTTGGAGCAGTTCGAGGCGGCCGCCGTCCGCCTCGGCGAGATCGCGGGCCACGGCCAGTCCGATGCCGGTGGAGTTGCGGCCGCTGATGGTCCGCTCGAAGATCCGCGCGCCGAGGTCGGCCGGTACGCCCGGGCCCTCGTCGGTCACCTCGACCACGGCCTGATTGCCGGTGACGCGGGTGCGCAGGGCGACGGTGCCGCCGCCGTGCATCAGGGAGTTCTCGATCAGCGCGGCAAGCACCTGGGCGACCGCGCCCGGGGTGCCGACGGCTTGCATGCCCTGCCGTCCTGAACAGACGATGGCGCGGCCCGCGCTGCGGTAGGCCGGGCGCCACTCCTCCAGCTGCTGCTTGACGACCTCGTCCAGGTCGAAGACGACGGCGGAACCGGTGCGGGGGTCGCGGGAGTTGGTGAGCAGCCGCTGCACGACGTCGGTGAGCCGCTCCACCTGGGCGAGCGCGATGCTCGCCTCCTCCTTCACCGTGTCCAGGTCGTCGGTGACCGTGATCTCCTCCAGCCGCATGGAGAGCGCGGTCAGTGGAGTACGGAGCTGATGCGAGGCGTCCGCGGCGAGCCTGCGCTCGGCGGTGAGCATCCGTGCGATGCGCTCGGCGCTGGCGTCGAGGACATCCGCGACCCGGTCGAGCTCCGGCACGCCGTACCGCTTGTGGCGGGGGCGCGGGTCGCCGGAGCCGAGGCGTTCGGCGGTCTCGGCGAGGTCGGTGAGCGGGGAGCCGAGGCGGTTCGCCTGGCGCACGGCGAGCAGGACGGCGGCGACGACCGCGAGCAGGGCGACGGCACCGATGATCATCAGGGTCCGGCCGAGCTCACGGGTGACGGACGAGCGGGACTCCTCGACGGTGACGCTCTCCTTGCGCTCGCCGTACGCGACACCGCGGATGACGCTGCCGGTGGGGCGCTTGCCGATCTCGATGGGGTCGCGGCCGGGGATCTCGACGAGGGCGTACCGCTTGGCCCCGCTCTGCTCGGCGAGGATGTCGGGGTTGACGGGCTCACGGCCGATGAGCCGGCTGTCGACGATGCTGACGAGCCGGAGGGCTTCGGAGTCGACGCTTTCCTGGGCGGAATTGGAGATGGTGCGGGTCTCGACGAGGACGAGGGAGACGCCGAAGACGGCGATGACGACGAGCACGACGGCGAGGGTTGAACTGATCAGTCGTCGACGCAAGGTGGCCGCCTCCTGGGTGGTGCGCTTCTGGTGCGGGGTGCCGTTGCGCGGCCGGGCGGTCCACGGTGCGGGCATCCGAGGGGTGCGTGCTCCATTGTGCGACCTCCGCGGGGGTCCGGCTGCGGGGTCCGCGGTGCGGGCGTCCGCAGGGTGCGGGCTCCGGGCCCCCTCCGGGCTCGACTCCTCGGGGTCGGCGGCCTACGGCGGTGCGCATTGATCACCGGGTCCCGCCGCCGATCCCCTGCGGGGACGACCCTGCACGGCCCCTCCCCACCCGGAGGTGCCACCCCGCAGGCGCGTTCGCCCGCGAAACCCACCACCGGGCAGCAACCGCCAACGCCCCCCGGCCCACGGCAACCACGAACCTGGGTGACTTCCACCAACGCCCCCCGGCCCACGGCAACCGCGGACCCGGGTGACTGGGATCAGCTTTTTTCGAAGCGGAAGCCGACCCCGCGCACCGTCGCGATGTACCGCGGGTTCGCCGCGTCGTCACCCAGCTTCTTACGCAGCCATGAGATGTGCATGTCCAGCGTCTTCGTGGACGACCACCACGTCGTGTCCCACACCTCGCGCATCAGCTGGTCCCGCGTGACCACCCGGCCCGCGTCCCGGACCAGGACCCGCAGCAGGTCGAACTCCTTCGCCGTGAGCTGCAGTTCCTCGTCGCCCATCCACGCGCGGTGCGATTCGACATCGATCCGCACGCCGTGCGTGGCCGGCGCCGCCGCCGGTTCCGTCGCGCCGCGGCGGAGCAGCGCCCGGACCCGGGCGAGCAGTTCGGCGAGTCGGAACGGCTTGGTCACATAGTCGTCCGCGCCGGCGTCGAGACCGACCACGGTGTCCACCTCGTCCGCGCGCGCGGTCAGCACCAGGATCGGCACGGTGTGGCCTTCGGCGCGCAGCCGTCTCGCCACCTCCAGGCCGTCCATGCCAGGCAGCCCCAGGTCGAGTACGACGAGATCCACGCCTCCGGCCAGTCCCGCGTCGAGTGCGGTCGGGCCGTCCTGCCGCACCTCCACCTCGTAACCCTCCCGGCGCAGGGCGCGGGCCAGCGGCTCCGAGATGGACGCGTCGTCCTCGGCGAGCAGTACACGGGTCATGGGGTGATGGTAGTCCGCAACACGTACGCACTGGTGCTTGATCGTCAAGCCCTGTGGCTTTGGGATGCGATCATGAGTACGACCTTCGATTCAGGGCAGCTGGTTCCAAGAAAACCTGTGATCCATCTCTCAAGTCCTTCCATATGCCGCAGTGTCGTGTCGTATGGTGGCGAGACGCCTGTAGCACGACACGGGACCTTTGGCCTGCACACGAGCCAAGGGTCTCTTTTCTGTGCGAGGTTGGCTCGCCAGCCTCGACGACAGTGAATGACCTGTGGGCCGGGCCCCGAGCGCGACATAGCGCGAGGGGCGTGGATCCCGGTGCGGACTGTCCCCCTCTGCGACCGCGGAGCGACCCCTCAGGCGTGGGGTGGGGCACGTCCCTTGCCGGTGCCGGCCTCCCCCCGCAGGGCGCGTACCCGCTCACGAAGCACCGCGTCCCGAGCTAGCAAGGATCGACATGGCGTCCAGCCTGACGAAGGACTCGGTTGCCACCGAGAAGACCTTCCTCGGCCACCCCCGCGGCCTGGCCACACTCTTCATGACCGAGATGTGGGAGCGCTTCAGCTACTACGGCATGCGCGCCCTTCTCGTGCTCTACCTGGTCTCCGGCGGTGCCGACGCGGCAACCGGCTCCCAGGGCGGCGGCCTCGCCATGACCGCGGCCACAGCGTCGGCGATCTACGCCGTCTACGTCTCGATGGTCTACCTCATGGCCATGCCCGGCGGCTGGTTCGGTGACCGCGTCTGGGGCGCCCGCAAGACCGTCACCATCGCCGGCTTCGTGATCATGGCGGGCCACCTCTCGCTCGCCGTCCCCGGCCAGGCGATGTTCTTCGTCGGCCTGATCCTCGTCGCGGTCGGCTCCGGTCTGCTGAAGGCCAACATCTCCACCATGGTGGGTCACCTCTACGACGGTCCCGACGACCCGCGTCGTGACGGTGGCTTCACGGTCTTCTACATGGGCATCAACCTCGGTGCGTTCGCCGCGCCGTTGGTGATCGGCACCGTCGGTGAGAAACACAACTGGCACCTCGGCTTCGCGCTTGCCGCGGTCGGCATGGCCCTGGGTCTGGCCCAGTTCCTGATCGGCACCCGGCACCTGAGCGAGAAGAGCAGCGTCGTCCCGAACCCGCTCTCCGTCGAGGAGCGCAACGGCATCCTGGTCAAGGCCGCCATCGGCGCCGTCGTGATCGCCGGCTTCTACGGCGCCGTGGTCACTGCGGGCATGTACACCCTGAACTGGGCGCTGGTGCCGCTCACCCTGGCCGGTCTGATCATCCCGATCGCCGTGCTCGTTCGCATCAAGCTCGACAAGAGCCTGGACAGGGCCGAGCAGTCGAAGATGAGCGGCTACATCTGGTTCTTCGTGGCCGCGGCCGTCTTCTGGATGATCTACGACCAGGGCGGCTCCACGCTGTCCCTGTTCGCGGACAGCAAGACCGGCGACAGCCTGCTCGGCTTCGGCTTCCCGGCCACCTGGTTCCAGTCGCTGAACCCGCTGTTCGTCATGGCGCTCGCCCCGGTCTTCGCCTGGATGTGGCTGTGGCTGGCCCGCAGGAACCAGGAGCCCAGCACCATCGTGAAGTTCGCGATGGCTCTGGTACTCGTCGGCGGTTCGTTCTTCGTCTTCGTCGTGCCGATGGGCATGGCCGGTGACGGCACGAAGGTCAGCCCGATGTGGCTGGTCTCGATCTACATGATCCAGACGATCGCCGAGCTGTGCCTCTCCCCGGTCGGTCTCTCGGTCACCACGAAGATGGCGCCCAAGAAGTACGCCAGCCAGATGATGGGTGTCTGGTTCCTCTCCGTCACCTCCGGTGACTGCATCACGGGTCTGCTCTCGCTCGCGGGTGTCGACCTGAACGGAACCGCGATCATCGCCATGCAGGCGTTGCTCGCCGCCGTGGCCGGCTTCGCGATCTACATGTACCGCAAGAGGGTCGAGACGCTGATGGGCGACGTCCACTGACGTAGCTCCTGCGCATACGAAGGGCCGGCGCACCGGATCCGGTGCGACGGCCCTTCGCCGTACCGGGACCGCTAGCGCGTGCCGCGCAGCCGACGCCACGGGGTGAACGTGAACACCGCACCGCCCAGCAGGATCACGGTGCCCGCGATCAGGGCGAGGGCGCGCAGGGCGCCGTTGTCCTCGGCTCCGGTCTGGGCGAGGCCGCCGCTGGTGCCCGCGGAGCCGCCGGAGGAGCTGCCGGAGGACGCGCCGCCGGAGCTGGAGCCGCCCGACGCGCCGCCCGGCTGGGCGGAGGTGTCGAGCTCCAGGGAGACGGCCGCCGTGCCCTTGACCGTGCACGGGATGCTGATCTTCTGGCCGCCCAGGGTGACGTCGATCGTCAGCGTACCCGGGCTGAGCGTGGACTTGCCGCCGGCGCCCGGCCTGTAGGTACCGGCCATGTCGGGCAGGTCCACCGGCTTGCCCTGCTCCAGCGGATCCTTGTTGGCGGGGCCCGTGACGGGGACGGTGCCCTTGTCCGCGCCGCCGAGAAGGACGGCCATGGAGGGCTTGAGCGCGCCCGCGGGGAGTGCCGCCGGGCTGTTCATCACGCCCTTGGCCGTCTTGACGACGAGGTCGTAACTGCCGCCGTTCTTCTTGGCGTTGATCGTGACCTTGGAGTTGATGCTCGCCGGTCCCGGCGACTTGCACGCGAAGGTGACTGCGACCTCCTTGCCGGGGAAGTCGCTCTGGCCGCCGTCGCCCCCGCCCGAGGTGGTCCCGCCCGAAGTAGTCCCGCCCGAAGTAGTCCCGCCGGATGTGGTCCCGCCCGAAGTGGTCGTACCGCCGGAGGCAGTGGTGCCGCCGGACGTGGTCGTGCCGCCGGAGCCCGTCGTACCGCCCGATGTGCCGCCGCCGTCCGACACCTTGATCGTCGCCGCGGCCTTGACCGTCTCCTTCGGCGTGCACTTCGTGTCGGTGGACATCGGCTTGGAGACGTTGATGTTGTACGCGCCGGGCGTGAGCGTGACCTCGCCCGCCGTGGTCAGCTTGATCCTGCCCTTCATGTCGGACAGCTTCATCGGGCTGTTCTTCGGGATCGGCGGGTTCGTCCGCGGCCCCTCCATGGCGACGTCCGAGGTCTGCGCGCCGGCCGCCTTGAGCGTGCCGGTCGGCTTCACCGTGTCCTTCTCCAGATCGATGATGTCGGGGTTCTTGGAAGCCGCCTCGACGAACTTCCACACCACTTCGACCTCGTCGCCGACCTTGGCCTCGGCGGGCGCGGTGATCTGCACCTTGGTGGTGCCCTGCACGGGCGGCAGACCCGAGATCGGCGGTGGAATGCACTCCGTCCTGTACGAGACCTCGGCTGCCTGGGCGGGGCCGGCGGCCAGCAGGATCCCCGCACCGCCGAGCATCAGCGCGACTCCGGCCGCGCTCATCCTCCGTTGCGTGCTCACGAATGTCCCTTCGTCGTGGATCGGTTCTCTGACGGTGCGGAGTCAGGCGTGAACCACGGCAGAGCCGTGGTGGTCGCGGTGCTCTTCGGCGCGGACGGTTCGGTACGGGCCGGAAGTGGGCCGGAGCGGCGGAATGCGGGCAGCCGGACCGTACGGTGGCGTCCGTTGCCGTGGGGGCGGACGCCGGGGCGGACGCGGTCCACGATCGCCATGCCGATACGGAACACCGCGGCGGGCACGACGACCGCGAGCAGTATCCAGAAGATCGTGATGCCCCAGGGGCGGCCGACGCCCCACGGCTGCTCGGCCAGCACCTTGGTGCCGTACTTCACGGAGACCTGATAGTCCCCGTGCGCCCCGGCCGAGAGCTGGACGGGCAGCTTGACCAGCGCCTTCTGGCCGGGCGCAAGGGTGCCGCGCCACTGCTGCTCCTCCCACTGCGGGGCGAAGACGCCGTGTGCGGTGCCGATCTGGAAGACGGGATCCTTGACGGGCGCGGCGCCGAGGTTGCCGACGGTGATTTCGAGGCGGCGGGACGGCGGGGCGCCGAAGAAGACGAGGATGCCGGAGTCCCCTTCGAGCCGGGTGGCGGCGAGCACGGCGAGTTTGCCGCCGGTGGGCTCCGGGAGGGGAGCGGTGGGATGCCCGGCGACGGTGAACGGGGCGTCCACGAGCGCCTGTTCACCGGTGACGGTCGCGACGTGCACCACGCAGGGGCAGGGCTTGGGCGGCTCGACGACCGGCAGCTTCTTGCTGAAGGCGCCCAAGGTGTCGGCGGTGACGGCGCGGCCGTCGGAGTTGGCGCAGGAGTTGGTGCCGCCGATCACGCCTCGCTCGGGCACGGCGTGCCCGCAGATGAGCATCATGAGGAGGGCGCCCGGCCGCCACCCGGTGCCGCTGACCGTGATGTCGCCACCCTTGCCGGCCTGCGCCTGGGAGAGCTTGACCTGGGGTTTCGGCTCGGCCGCGGCGGCGGGGGATGCGGGGAGGAGAAGGAGGAGGGGGAGCAGGGCGAGGAGGAGAGCGAGGGCGTTGGGGCGGCGGGCGTTGACGTCTCCCCCACCCCGCCCTCCCCCAGAGCTTCGCCTGGGTGGGGGTGCCCCCGGCGCAGCCAGGGGGAGTACCCCCACCCCGTGACCGGGGGCAAGCCCCCGGACCCCCGGGCGGTGGTGGGCACGCGGGGGCCGGCGCCCCTCGACCTCTGAGGCGTCAGCTTCGCGACGCCCGGCAATCCCCCCGGCGTCAGCTTCGCGACGCCGACCGTGCCGGTCGGCTCCGGACACTCCGGCTTCGTGCATCGTCATGCTCCTGCCCTCGCCAAGTGCCGTTCCCCGCCGGGCTGTTCAGAGTGCGGACCGGGATCCGGGGGATGCCGCCTTCGGCGTACGAACCACAGCGCCGCGCCACCCGCCGCCAGCACTCCCGCGACCGCTGCCGCCACCGTCCCCCAGGGGACGAAGGCAGCCGACGCCGACGCCTCGGCCCTCGCGTCGCCCGAGGCCGTCGCCTCGATGTGGACCGTCACCGAGTCCAGAGCGGGAGGATCGGGCCACTTCTCGGCGAGGCCGACGCGCCGACCCGGGAGCAGTTCCACCGGCAGCGTCCGCGGCGCCCGGCGCAGCACCTGCCCGAACAGGCCGTCCGCGCGGAACGCGACCCGCGGGCTCAGGACCGTGTTGCCGCGGTTTACCAGGGTGTAGTGGATCGCCCCGGTAAGGATCCGTACGTCCTCGACCGTGAACGCCGCCAGCGTCGGGCCGCTGACCCGCAGATGGATCCGTACGCCCGACTCGCGGCCGTCCGACGCCGCCATGATCGCGCCCGGGTGGTCGCCCGGAAGCGCCCCGGACGGCACCGTGACCGAGAAGGGGATCTCGGCGCGGGTGCGCGGCGGGACCGTCAGGGTTTCGGAGGCGAGGGTGATCCAGGTGCCGGCGCCTGTGGACGTCCGGTCGCCGCGGACCGCGAGGGCGCCCGACGGCTTGTTGTACGCGTCCGCCGGGCGCAGCCGTACGGTGAGCGGCTTCGCGCCCGGGTTCGTCACGGACACCGTGTCCTCGAGCACCGTGCCGGGCACGCCCTCCAGATAGACGTACGCCCTGCCGCCGCCGGGCTCGACCGTCCAGGCCGCCGAGGCCGCCCGCGCCGCGGGCATGCACAGAGCGGACATCAGCGCGGCGACGACGAGTGTGCGGAGCGGGCGCATCCGCACGGGTCAGCTCGCGGTCCGCTGACCGCGCCGGGTCAGCCAGAGCACCCCGGCGGCCCCGGCCAGCAGCACCGTGCCGCCGAGCGTGCCGAGCGCCGTCGCCGAGTCGAGCGGGCCGGTCCTGGGCAGTTCGCCGCCGCCGGACGGCGTGGTCCGGGAGCCCGTCGCCCCCGTGACAGCCAGTTCCAGTGACGGCTTCGGATTGTTCTTGGGCGTGCAGGTGGTCGTCGTACCGAGCGCCTTGATCGTCAGCACCCCGGCGGTGAAGGTGACCTTGCCGTTCCTCTTGGGGGTGTACGTACCCGCCAAGTCACTTATCTTGATAGGGGTGTTGGCGGGGATCGCCGCCGCGTTCGGCGGCCCGGACACCGTGACCGTGCCCTCGCCGGCCCCGCCCAGCTTGATCAGCGCGCTCGGCTTCATCGCGCCCTTGCCGAGCTCGACCGGGCTGGACGAGACGCCCTTCTGGAACGACATGGTCAGCTGGTAGCCGCTGCCGCTCTTGACGGCCTTGATGTCGATCGGCGAAACCGCGCCCTTGGGCCCGATCGGCGTCTGACACTGGTAGTCGACGTCTACGACGCCGGCATGGGCAGCAGGGGCGGCCATCAGCACCACCGAGCCCGCCACCGCGGCCGCCAGCGCGAGAGCTGTCCGCTTCTGGTACGACACCTCGAGTTCCCCTCATGCCGGAAGTCGCCACAAGTCACTGATGAGACAAACTGACGACACATCAGATCGGGCGCTCAAGGTACGCCGGGGACCTTGGGGAGGGAAGACAAAGAGCACGCCGTATTGGCGTGCTCCACAAGAGCTTCAAAACCTTTTCCACACCCTGCGAGCGGGGCGCGAGGTGCTACGAGGGGGCGGCGAGCTCCGCCCACACTGTCTTGCCGGGAGCCCCGGGCACCCGTACAACTCCCCAGTCCATACAGAGCCGTTGGACGATGAACATGCCGTGTCCGCCGGGCCGTCCCGCTCGATGCGGGGTGCGCGGCGCGGGCTGCCCGGCGCCCCGGTCCGAGACCTCCAGGCGCAGCACCTTGCCGTCGCAGCCGACTTTCAGCTCCTCCGGACCCTCCGCGTGCAGACAGGCGTTGGTGACCAGTTCCGAGACGACGAGCAGCACATCCTCGGCCGCCGCCCGGCGGTCGGCCGTGGCGGCGGGCAGCCACCCCCAGTCGTACAGCGCCTGGCGGGTGAAGTCTCGGGCGAGCGGAACGATGCCGCTGGCACTGCCCAGGGCAAGGCTGCGCACCGCCCCGCCGGAAACCCCGGAGGAGGCGGTGGCGCCGGGCGGCTCGGAGCCGCGGTCGCCCGGCGGCTGCTGCCGGGTGGTGCTCATCAGCGCTTCACCTCACCGATTCACCAATTCGCCATTACGTCGATACTGAGAGTTCCGGGCTGTCATCGCTCTGCGGGGTTCTCCTGCCCTGCCGAATCGTGACAACACCCACTACGCCGCCGTTGCGCGTGGCGCGAACAACAACAGAGGGGGCCTGTCAGCCGGAGAGAGCCGCTTCGAGGGAATCGTGCACGGTGAAGACCGCCTCCGCCCCGGTGATCTCGAAGACTCTCGCCACTACGGGCAGCATCCCTGCCAAATGGACCCCTCCCCCGGCGGCCTCCGCCTTCAGCCTCGCGCTGAGCAGCACATTGAGGCCGGTGGAGTCGCAGAACTCGAGCTGTGAGCAGTCGATGACCAGGCGTGCACACCCCCGTTCGAGCGCATGCTCGAGCGGCGCGCTGAGCAATTCGGCGGTGTGGTGATCCAACTCACCCGCCGGTTTCACGATCTCACTGAGGCCCTCGGTCCGGACCTCGACCTGAAGCCGGCCCCGATTCGCGCTGCCGACCGTGCCGCGGTCCATGCCGTCCCTCTTCGCCGTGTCGTTTGCTGCGTCATCACTGCGTACTTGCCGATTGTCGTCACATCGTCCGCCGGGTCGCCCGGTGCGCCCGGCACCGTCGATCGACAGCGCCGACGTCCGTCGAACATTACGCCCTCCACGCGCAGACCTGCTAGCCGAACTCCCGGCCAAAACGGACATATCGAACATATGGCACTTGCAACGGCCAGTGGGAAGCGGGTAGGCCTAGATAAGACACAACCAACCACGACCGGCTTTGGAGGCGCCGCTCACCGCAGCGCATGTATTGGCATCGGCAGCCATATGCCGAGAACGATGGAGGACACCATGTCACCGCGGCTCGACGAATCGCGTACCCCCACCGCGCCGTCGACACTGCCCACCCCCGCCACCGTCCCTTACGAGGGCCCGGAAGGCCTGGAAGGGCTGCCTGAGATTCCCCCCTTCGACGAGGTGGCTGCGCTGGACGCCCGCGCCCTGTCGAAAACCCTCTTCGGACGGCTGGAGTCGCTCGAGGAAGGTACCCACGAGTACGCCTACGTACGCAACACACTCGTCGAACTCAACCTGGCACTGGTCAAGTTCGCCGCCTCCCGCTTCCGCACCCGCAGCGAGCCGATGGAGGACATCATCCAGGTCGGCACCATCGGCCTGATCAAGGCGATCGACCGCTTCGAGCTCAGCAGAGGCGTGGAGTTCCCGACCTTCGCGATGCCGACCATCATCGGCGAGATCAAGCGCTTCTTCCGCGACACCTCCTGGTCGGTGCGGGTACCGCGCCGGCTCCAGGAGCTGCGGATCGACCTCGCCAAGGCGGGCGACGAACTCTCCCAGCAGCTCGACCGCGCACCCACCATGGGCGAGCTGGCGCAGAAGCTCGGCATCAGCAGGGACCAGGTCGTCGAGGGCATGGCGGCGAGCAACGCGTACACCGCGAGCTCGCTGGACGCGCAGCCCGAGGAGGACGACTCGGAGGCCGCGCTCGCGGACCGCATCGGCTACGAGGACCACGGTCTCGAGGGCATCGAGTACGTCGAGTCGCTGAAGCCGCTGATTGCAAGCCTTCCGCCACGGGACCGTAAAATTCTCTCCCTGCGTTTCGTCGCCAACATGACCCAGGCGGAGATCGGCGAGGAGCTCGGGATCTCGCAGATGCATGTGTCCCGGCTGCTGTCCCGCACCCTGATCAGCCTCAGGAAGGCCCTGACGCTCGAGGAGTGAGCAGGATCTGCCGGGGACGCGCCGCACAGGCCGTTCGAAGGGCCCATTCCGTCAAGGAATGGGCCCTTCCCCGTTATTGACGGGGCAGTCCCGTTTGGTCCACATTGAGCGGGGGTTAGTGGGGGGACAACATGGCTCTTGGGGAGGGCTGCCCGGCGGCGTACGCACCACTGGAAGCGCTGATGCGCAACCGCCTGGGCAGGGAATGTCTGTATGTGCCGTCATGCCGTCTCGGGCTCTATGTGGCGCTGCGCCACTGGTGCCCGCCCGGCGGCCGGGTGCTGATGTCCCCGGTCAACGACGACGTCATCTTCTTCGTGGTGCTCGCCGCCGGGCTGCGTCCCGTACAGGCGCCGCTCAGGCCCGAGGACGGCTCCATCGACATGGCGGCCGTGCCCGAGTCCGTATGGCGCGGCCTCGGTGCCGTGCTCACCACCAATCTGTACGGAAATCCCGACCCGGCTCCCGAACTGCGCGCCCGCTGCGACCAGTTGGGGATACCGCTCATCGAGGACGCCGCGCACGCGATCGGCAGCGAGACGGCCGGGCAGCCGGTCGGGAGCTTCGGCGACGCGTCCGTCTTCAGCCTCTCCAAACACACCGGGGCCAAGACCGGCGGATTCCTCGCTGTCGCCGACCCGGCGCTGCGGGCGGGGCTGGAGCGGGCACGGGACGAGCTCCTCGAACCGGCACGGCTGGCGGCGGAGCTCGGCTACGGCCTGCGACCGTACGCCGAGGCGGGCGTGCGGGGGCTGCGACTGGTGGCGGCGGCCCGCGCCACCCTGCGGCTGCTCGGCCTCGAGGAGCGCCAGGACATCCGGATGGAGCTGCGGCCCGGCGAGCTGAAGGAGGCGCTGTCCGCCGCGCCGCCCGCGAGCCCGGCAAGATCCGGCAGACAGGCCTTGGCGGACTTCCACTCCTGGATACGCGTGGACATGCACGACTACCGGCTCAGACCCGGCGGGCTGCGGCTGCGGCGCACCGGGCGGCTGCTGAGGCACCTGGAGAGCCGGCTGGCGGCCCATCGCGCCGGGGCGCTGCGGCTGTCGGCCACCCGATGGGCGCTGCCGGGGCCCGGCCCCGTGCAGCCGCTGTTCCGGGTGCCGCTGCTGGTGGAGGACCGCGACGCCGCCATCGCGGCGCTCGCCCGGCGCCGAATAACGACCGGCTATCTCTACGACCCGCCGCTGGACACCTACGCCGGCGAGGTCTTCACCGATCCGTCGCCCGCACCGGAGGCGGCCGCCTGGTTCGCCCGGCACGCCCTGCCCGTCGACCCGCTGCGGGCGGACGCGGCGATATCCGTACTCACCGAGCTGGGCGCCCGGCCCGCAGTGCCGCCGTCCGGGGCCACGGCCGCACCGCCGCCCGTGCGGGGCGACCGCGGTGTCTGACACCACCCGGCTGCGCAAGCCGTCGGACGCCGCGCCGCCGCCCGCGCCGTCCGCCCCGGACGTGACCGGGGCGGACGGCGCGGCGAAGCCCGCCAGCGGCGACTCGATGTTCCGCAACGCCTACGCGCTGATGCTCTCCACCGGCGTCTCCGCGGCCCTGGGCCTCGGCTTCTGGCTGGTCGCCGCCCGCTACTACACGGAAGAGGCCGTCGGCGAGGGCTCAGCGGCCATCGCCGCCATGCGGCTGCTGGCCTCCATCACCGCCACCACCATGATCGGAGCGGTCGTACGGTACGTCCCGCGCGCGGGACGGGCGACCGGACCGCTCGTGTGGCGCGCCTACGCGGCCAGCTCGCTGGTGGTCTGTGCCGCGAGCGCCGCCTTCCTCTTCACGCTCGATCTGTGGGGCGCCTCGTTCGCGCCGCTGCACGGACTGACCGCCGGGCTCTTCTTCACCGTCGCCTGTGTCGCCTGGGCGCTGCTCACGCTCCAGGACGGCGTACTGACCGGTCTGCGCAAGGCGGTCTGGGTGCCTGTCGGCAACGCCGTCTTCTCGACCGGCAAGCTGCTGCTGCTCGTCGTCTTCGCCACCACCATGCCGGTGCTCGGCATCTTCGTGTCCTGGGCGCTGGCCATCGCCCTGTCGGTGCTGCCGCTCGCCTGGCTGATCTTCCGCCGCCTCATCCCCCGCCAGGAGGCAGCCGACCGCAACCGCGAGCCGCCCGGCATGCGGGAGCTGGGCCGGTTCCTCGCCGGGGACTCGGTCGGCGCACTGTTCAGCCTCGCGATGATCAACCTGCTGCCGGTGATCGTCGCGGTCCGCTTCGACGCCGCGCACAACGGTTTCTTCTACACGGCGTACACCGTCGGCGGAACGATGGAGTTCATGGCCATCAACATGGCCTCGTCGCTCACCGCGCACGCCTCGCACAGCCCGGAGAGCCTCGCCGACGGCGTGCGCGGCGCGCTGCGCCGCATGGCGATCCTGCTGGTGCCCGTCGTCCTGATCCTGATCCTCTTCGCCCCGCAGATCCTCACGCCGTTCGGCGCCCACTACGCCGAGCACGGCACCACCGTGCTGCGGCTGCTGGCCGCCGCAGCCCTGCCGCGGGTCGCCGTCGAGCTGTACATCGGGGTGCTGCGCGTCCAGGGACGTACGGGTGTGCTCGCCGTTCTCCAGGGCACGATGTGCGCGCTGGTGCTCGGCAGTGCGGCCGTGCTGCTCGGCCGCACCGGGATCTCCGGCGCGGGCTGGGCGATGCTGCTGTCGATGACCTTCATGGCCGCGGTCTCGGCGCCGGGACTGCGTGCCGCGCTGTCGGGCCGCGAGCCGCGGCCCTCCCGGCTGGCCCGGCTGCTGTACCGGGGGCGCGAGGAGGAGATCGAGTACGGCACGACCTGGGCCCGGAAGGCCGCCGACCGGCGCCGGCAGGCGGCGGCCGAGTACGCGAAGGAGTACGGGACGGACTGGGCGCGGCAGACCGCGTATCTGCGCGGCGCCCACGACGACACCGCCACGCCCGCCTTCGGCATCGTCCACGTACAGGATCCGGCGGCCCGGGCCACCGCCGGGCGCCCGGAGGCCGACCCCGGCGAGGAGCGCCTCGCCCTCGTGCTCTGGGCTCTTCTCGGGCTCGCGGCCGTGCTCTTCTGGGGCCCGATGTTCCACGCCCCGGACATCACGATGGGCCGGCTCTCGGGTACCCGGCTGCTGGCGGCGCTGCCGCCGGTCACGCTCACCGCGGGCATCCTGCTGATCGTCGTGTACTGCGCCGCGCTCTCGCTGCTGCGACCGCGCCCCGTGCTGCTCGGCGCCTCAATGCTGGTCACCTGTGCCGCGCTGCACACGGCGCCCGCCGTGCTCGGCTGGGAACCGGAGCCCGCCGAGGGCGCGTGGTACGAGACACTGGCCGGCTTCCTCGCGTCGGCCGCCGGCCTCGACAGCCCCGAGCCGCTGCTGCGCTGGCTGCCCACCGTCTGCCAACTCCTGTGTCTGGTCGCCGTGCTGGCGATGGTGCGGGCGGCCGGAGTGCCGGTCGCGGCGCAGTGGGGGGCGCTGTGGCTGCTCGCGGTGTGCGGCTGGGCGCTGCAGAGACCTCTCGCGCCCTTCGCGCTCCCGCTCCAACTGCTACTGACCTGTGCGGCGTTGGCACTGATCTGGATACGCGCGGCGCGTTCGGCGCCGGCTCGGAACTGAACCACCAGGGGGACAAAGCGTGCACCAGCCAGCCACCGACGCCGGGAGACCTGTGGCCGCCCCCCACCACCGGGCCGGGAACGGCTCAGCAATGGATCTCGCCGATCTGCCCGTTGCCGACCACGCACGCTGGGCGGCCCCGCTGCGCCTGGCCGCCCCGCTCGCCGGTGCGCTCGCGCTGTGGGCGTTCGCCGTGGCCCGCACCGACACCTCACGGCTCGGCGACTTCGGTCTTGTCGGGGCGCTGCCCGCTGCCTTCTGGATCGCCCTGGCGCTGCTGACGGCGGGCTTCTGGATCTGCGTACGGGATCCGCTGCGCGCCAACCGGTGGTCACTCGCGTACACGGTGGGCCTGATCGTGCTGGAGCGCGCCACCCAGGCGCTCGTCTACCCCACCCCGCTCTACTCCTGGGCGTGGAAGCACGACGCGGTCATCGAGCATCTGCTCACGGCGGGCGGTCTGCAACGCGGCGGCCGGCTCGGCGACATGGCGGTGTACGACCAGTGGCCGGGCTTCTTCGCCGCGCAGGCCGCGCTCGTGCGGCTGACCGGCGTGGAGAACGCCGCGATGTACATGGCCTGGTGGCCGCTTCTCTCCAGCCTGCTGCTGCTCGCGCCACTGCTGCTGATCTACCGCACCTTCACCCAGGACCGCCGGCTGATCTGGACCGCGGTCTGGCTCTTCTACGTCGCCAACTGGGTGGGCCAGGACTACTTCTCGCCGCAGTCGCTGGCGCTCGCCCTGCATCTCGGCGTGATCGCGATCGCGCTGAGGCGCGGCGAGCGGCCGACGCGCGGCCGCAGATCGCGGCAGGTGCTGTGGACCGCACTGCTCATCCCGCTGATCACCGCCATCGTCATCTCGCACCAGCTCACCCCGGTGATGCTGGTGGCGTCTCTCGCCGTGCTCTGTGTGACCCGGCGCTACCGGGACTGGACCCTGCTGATCACTCTGCTGCTGGTGTTCCTGGCCTGGAATCTCACCGCCTCGCTGCCGTTCCTGCGCGAGGCGGTGCCCGAGATGGTGAGCTCCTTCGGCGATGTGAGCCACAACCTGGAGACGGGGTACGGGTCGACGCCGACCGGCACCGGACCGGTGATCGTCTCCTGGGTCTCCCGGTTCCTTTCGGCCTCCGTACTGCTGCTGGCACTGATCGGCGTGCTGCGCAGAAGGGTGCTGCGACATCGCGCGCGGCCGCTGCTGCTGCTCGGCGCGGTCCCGCTGCTGATGCTGGTGGCCAATGACTACGGCAGCGAAATGATCTTCCGGGTGCTGTTGTTCATGCTGCCCGGCGCCTGCTTCTTCGCGGCGTCCGCGCTGCTGCCCGACGTACGGCCGCTGGCCGCCGAGCCCGGCGGGCACGGTGCGCCGCGGCCCGTGACGGGCCTGCGCGCCGTGCTGCCCGGCGTCGCCCTGCTCGCGCTCACGGCGGCGTTCGTACCCAGCTACTCGGGCAAGGACCGGCTCAGTTACTTCCCGCCGCAGGAGGTCGCGCTGGTCCGGCAGGTCCTCGACGTCGCGCCCAAGGGCTCTCTTGTCGTTGCCGCCCACCGCAACTACCCGCTCGCATACGCTTCGTACTGGAATGTGCAGCACTACTGGTTTCTCGACGATGCCAAGAGCCATGTCGAGGAGATCCTGAGGGACCCGGCCGCAACCCTCGCCCGCGACATGGCCTCCGTCGAGCCGCCCGGCCGGGCGTACTTCCTGCTCACGCAGGGCCAGATCGCCAACTCCGAGATGAACGGCATGCTCACCGGCGAACAGCTGCGGAGCATCCAGAAGTCCGTCGCGGCCTCGCCGCTCTTCGCGCAGGTGGGCCGCAACAGCGCAGGTGTCGTCTACGAACTCAGGCGCACGGAAGCCACGAAAGCGACCAAAGACACCGACAGCTCGGCGGGGAGGACCCCATGAGACCTCAGACGCTCGCGATCCGGCTGCTGCCGCCGTTCGTGGGCTGGTGCGCCATCGGCGCCACCGCCCTCCCCGCCGGATCCCCGCTGCGGGCCGCGCCCGTCGCCGTGTTCCTGCTCGCCGGTCCCGGAGCCGCCGCCCTGCGCGTCTGCGGACCCGCCCTGACGCGTCATCGGGCGATAGGACCGGTGGAGAGCTTCGACCACGGCTTCGAACGGGACTCCGACCGTCTTGAGCAGCTCGTCCTGGTGGCCCTGCTGAGCGTGAGCGCCGCGGCCATCAGCGCCACGGCGCTGATGGCCGCGCACGCGTTCAGCGGCCAACGGGTCCTGGTGCTGCTCACCCTGCTGACGATGCTCGCCGCCTGCTGTCCGCAGCTGCGCTCCAGCCGGACCAGTACCGCGCGGGCATCGTCACCGCCGCAGAAAGGCGCACCTCTGTGACGTTACCCCGACGCCCCTTCCACGGGGCGCCAGGCATCCATCGAAGGCCGCACGACCGACGACGGCTGTGGGCCGTTTCCACGGCTCTCGTCGGTGTGCTGCTGGCGGGAGTACTCGCCCTGAAGACTTCCGGAACATCCGGCTCCAACGCCTCGGAGCACAGCGCGGAGTGCCGCCCGACCATGCTTCTGGTGCCGCGCTGCGGCGCCTGGTTCGGCGCCTATGTACGGCACAGCAAGCCCGACCTCGAACAGAACGTCCTCGCCTACGAGAAGCGCATCGGCCGCACGCTGGACATCGTGTACACGTACCACGACATGTCCGTCGGCGGCCTGGAAGGACAGCTGCTGACCGAGCAGGAGCAGCGCGTCGGCAGGAAGCGGATGCTGCTGCTGTCCTGGGAGAGCAAGCGGTGGAGCGGCAGCCCGGCCGAGCAGCCGCGGTGGAGTCAGATCGCCTCGGGGGCGCTGGACAAGAGCGTGATCGACGTCCAGGCCAGGCGCATCAAGGCGTACGGGAAGCCGCTCTTCCTCTCCTTCGACCTGGAGATGGACACCCGAACCCCGGCCAGCGGCACACCCGCCGAGTACGTCGCCGCCTACCGGCACATCCATGACCGGTTCCGCGAGCTGGGTGTGACCAATGTGGTGTGGACCTGGATCATCACGGGCTACACCGGCCACAGCGAGCTGTTCCGGGGGCTGTATCCGGGCGACGCGTACGTCGACTGGATCGGCTACAACCAGTACAACTACTACCGCTGCCACAAGGCGCAGTGGCAGAGCTTCGCGCAGACCCAGACGGCCTCGCACGACTGGATCCGCGAGCACATCTCCGCCGGCAAACCGCTGATGCTCTCGGAGTTCGGCACGGCGGACGAGCCGTCGAAGCCGTCCGCGCAGGCCGAGTGGTACGAGCAGGTGCCGCGTGTGGTGAAGCGTCTTGAGGGCGTGCACGCCGCGCTCCAGTGGAACTTCCGCGACCCGGGTCCCGGCTGCGATCTCTCCCTGGCCAGGGACGAGTCCTGGGAGAGCCTGCGCAAGGCGGTCGCCGACCCGTACTTCAACCAGGTCAGACCCGGATCCTGAGGCGTCAGCCCGCGAAGACCGGGCCCTTGACGGCGGCGCGGGCGCGCCGGAAGAGCCGGTACCCGATCGTCGGAAACGAGTCGGGATACGGCGCGACCGGCGCGCCACGCCCGTCCATCCACGCCTCGATGTCCGCCACCGTGTGGCCACGTCGCAGGATGAGGCGGGCGATGCGGTACGACTCGTCGGTCTCGGAGCTGAGCGCGTGCCGTACGGCCACGGCCGAGGCATAGCCCGCGTCGAGAGCGGCCTTGCGCACCGCCCGGCTGTTGTAGCCGTGCGGATAGGCCAGATGCGCCACCTCATGGCCGAGCAGGTCCTGGAGCACCGCCTTGGGCTCACGCAGTTCGCGACGAAGGGCCTGGGGCGGGAGCGTGTCCAGCTGCGGATGGGTGACGGTGTGGGCCCCGACCTCCAGGCCGTACTGCTCGAGCAGCGGGGCCTGCGAGAGTGTCATCATCGGCGCGGGCGGCAGCAGACTGCGCCCGCCCGGCGTGATCGCTCCGGTGGTGAGGTACGCGGTTGCCGGCAGTGAACGGCGGGCGAGCGCCTCGGCGGTGGGGCCGGGCAGATCGGCGAAGCCGTCGTCGAAGGTGAGCACGACGGGCCGGTCCGGAAGCGGTGAGTTGCCCGCGAAGTGGCCGGCGAGCGCGCTGATCCCGACCGGTGTGCGGCCGCTGTCCACGATCGCGTCGAGCTGCGCGCCGAAGTCCTTGGGCGTGACGGTGAATTCGGCGATCCAGTCGGGCGGGTCGTCCATCACGGCGTGGTAGAGCAGTACGGGAATCCGGGGTGTCGTCATCCGTCCCCCAGCGATATGGCCCGTTGGTCCCAGGGAAGCGGCAGGCCCCGGACCCGGCGGCGTGCCTTCGCGTACCCGAGGGGCCCTGCGAGCATGCCGCGGCGCTCGAGCCGGGAGAGATGACGCGGCCATGGATAGTCCTGCGCGCCGTGCCCGCCCGGCACCGCCGCCCCTGCCGCGTCGCGGTGGGCGGTGATGGTACGGGCGTGGGCCATTCCCCGGGGGAGCTTGCGCAGCAGCGCGGGCAGCATGGCGGGATGGCGGGCGAGTACGGCGGTGAGATACGCGGTCAGGCCCGCGCCGTAGCCGTACGCCTGGTTCTTCAGGTCCTGCCAGGTCTCCCGGTGGTGGTGCCAGACCAGTGCGTCGGGTGTGTAGCGCAGCCGGTGCCCGGCGACGAGGACGCTGACGAAGGCATAGAGATCGTCGCCGCCCCTGGCGGGGGTGCCGGTGCCGGTGGCGGGGTCGAAGCCGCCGATGTCGCGCAGCGCCGTGGCCCTGAAGGCCATGTTGGCGCCGGAGCCGAAGCTGCCCGCGGTGAACGGGAAGAGCGGTTCGCCCGCGGGCGGGCGCGCCGGATCGTACTCGCGCGCCGCGAAGCCCTTGGCGAAGCCGCCGTGGCTCTCCAGGAGGATCTGCGCGGGCGTGCGCAGCCGGGCGGGAAGGATCAGGCCGGTGGCGCAGCCCAGCCCCGGATCGGCGGCGAAGGGCGCGGTGAGCGCGGTGAGCCAGTGCGGGTCGGCCACCACGTCGTCGTCGGTGAAGGCGATGACCGCGCCGTCGGCGACGGCGATGCCGCGGTTGTGGGCGACCGCGAGACCGGGTACGGACTCGCGGGCATACCGGACGCGCTCGCCGTATTTGCGCTCGACGAGGTCCTGAGTGGCGCTGGTCGCGGGCGCGTTGTCGACGACGACGATCTCGAAGTCCGGGTGGTCCTGGGCGAGCAGCGAGTCCAGCGCGCGGGCCAGCTGGTCGGCGCGCTCGCGGGTGGCCACGACGACGCTGGTGCGCGGCAGATCGCCCTCGGGGCGCCCGGCGTCCCGTGGTGGCCGCGCGCCGGGGGCGTCGTCTCCGTGCGCGTAGTCTCCCGCGAGTTTCGCGCGGGCCGCGGCGGCCACGGCGTCCGCGGGCTGCTTGCCGGGCGGGACTCGGCAGACGACGGTGGCGACGGGACGGCCGCGCAGGCGTACGAGGGCGTAGACGTCACCGCCGCGGACGGCCGGTCCGCCCGGCAGGGCGGGGCCGAATCTCAGGACGGCGCCGTCGGGCCCGTCCAGGTCGAGCTCGGTGACCTGGAGCTCGGCCGGCCGCGCTCCGTGCGGTGTGCTTTCCATGGCTCTCCCCCGTCAGTGGCCGCGGAGGCGGCCGACCTGCTTCAGCGTCTGCTGCGCGTACCCGGCGAGCCGCGGCCGGTTGCGTACGAAGCTGTGCGCGAGGCGCGAGGGCTCACGGCTCATCCAGTACAGGGCCGCCCCCGCCCCCGGCCGTACCGAGGAGCCTTCGTGCACCCGCAGCTCGCCGGTCTTCAGCGAGTCCTTGTACTCCGAGGACCCGCGCCCCAGGTCGAGCATCCCGATGCCGTCCGCGGCGGCGGACTCGGCCATCCGCAGATGCAGGATCAGGCCCGGTGAGTACTTGGCGAACTCCGGGTCGTACGCGGGAAACCAGCAGGACAGGACGGTGCGCGAGCGCAGCCCGAAGTGCGCGGCGACGGGCCGGTCGGCGACGTACAGCACGGAGAGCACTCCGGTGCAGCCGGGCGTGCGCGTCTCGTGCAGCAGCCGGACCAGGGTGTTGATCCACTCCTTGGCGAAGCGGTCCCTGCGGCCGGTCCTGCGGTACTGCGCGGACTTCCACCCCATGAGCGTGCGCAGCGCGGCCGGGTCGCGCTCGTCGAACACGAACCGTATCTCGCCGGCCTGCCGCCCCAGTTTGCGCTCCTTGGCGAGGGTCGTCCTGAGGAACTTGGGCGACTGGGCGCGCAGAATCTCTTCGTAGGCCGCGTATCCCGCGCCGACGTCGATGACGGGCGAGGTGAACTCCTCGGCGACGGAGGGGACGAACAGTGCCTGGTCGGCTTCGAGGTTGTCGAACTCCCAGGCGGAGAGCGCGCAGGCGCGCAGCAGCTCGCGGGGCGCGATGCGCACACCGGGGCGCAGAACCGCGCCCTGGCAGTCGGAGACGCCGAGGCCTATCGCCCTCCCCCGGCCGAGCGGCCCGCGTTCGTACGGGAAGAAGCCGGCCGGCTGTCCGTCCTCCCAGAGCACGGCCACTCTGGCGGCGGGCCGCACGCGGCCGACGGCCAGGGTGAACTCGGGCTCCATGAACGGGTTGGCGGGCGCGCCGCTCTTCGCGCGCAGCTCTCGCCAGGCCTCTATCTCCGCCTCGGCAAGATCGTCGGGTTTCACCACATCTATACGTACGGCACTGCGGACACCGCTCAACTCGACCCCCCGGTCCTCCCCCTTGAGCCATTCCCCGGTACAGGACGGTACCGGTCCATATACCGACAGGGTAGGGAGCGTCACCCTTTTTGTGACGGATCCGTGAAGGAGTCGAGAAGGGGGGATACGGATGATGTTCGAGTGACGGAGGGGGGTGGCACTCCGACCGCGATCCGGCCTTCGGCGGCCGCGCACCGGATGGGCGTCAGCGCCCGCCCAGAGCGGCGTTCACGGCGGCCTCGGCATGCAGCCGGGTCGTCGGGAACACGGGCACCGGGCTGTCCTTCTCGCCGATGAGCAACTCGATCTCGGTGCACCCGAGTACGACGCCTTCCGCCCCCGCGGCGACGAGCTTGCCGATGACGTCCTGGTACGCGGAGCGGGACTCCTCCCGTACGACTCCGCGGCACAGCTCCTCGTAGATCACCCGGTGCACCAGCGCCCGCCCGTCGGCGCCGGGTGTGAGCACCTCGAGACCGTGCCCGGCCAGCCGGTCCCGGTAGAAGGCCTGCTCCATGGTGAAGGCGGTCCCGAGCAGCCCGACCCGGGTGAGCCCCTCGGCGCGTACGGCATCGGCGGTGGCATCCGCGAGATGCAGCAGCGGCACGGAGACGGCCGCCTCCACCTGGCCCGCGACCTTGTGCATGGTGTTGGTGCAGATCAGCAGCAGGTCCGCGCCCGCCGCCTGAAGGCCCCGGGCGGCGTCGGCGAGGATCTCACCGGCGCGCTCCCAGTCGCCCGCGACCTGGAGCTCCTCGATCTCCGCGAAGTCGAGGGAGTGCAGGATGCAGGGGGCGGAGTGGAGACCACCGAGCCGCTCCCGTACGAGTTCGTTGAGAAGCCGGTAGTACTCCGCACTGGATTCCCAGCTCATGCCGCCGATCAGCCCGATGGTCTTCATCGCCCCACTGTGCCACCCGGCTCGGCCGCCCTTGTGGCAATTAACAAAATATAATGAAAGCGACAAAAGAACCTTCTCGGGGACACTCCCGCGGGAGGCACCATGATGGCGTCGCACAACGCAGAACCCGCCCAGCCCCTCCAGCACCGAGACCTCTGGCCGGGGATAGCCGGTCTTGCGGCAGCGGGGCTGCTGATCGCCGGGTATGTGCTGTGGTGGCGCACACCGGATGTCGGAGGGAGCGGCGCGCTCAGGAGAGTCCTGTTCTTCTACCTCAAGGAGAGCAACCGGGACGCCTCCGAAGCCACGGCGCTGGTCCTGCTCGCGGCAGGCCTGCTGTTCCTGTTCTTCCTGGTCGCCCTCTCCCGCCTGGCCGGGAACCGCTCGCACCTGGTGCTGGTGGGAGGCACGGTCTTCACGTCATTCCTCATGGTCGCCGCGATCGCGGGGAACATCTTCGCGATCACGGTGGAGCACACCGATGTGTTCCCGGTGCTCCCGGGGACCTCGCTGATCGCGATCCTGCTGCTGAACGCGGCGTACGCCGCGATCGTCGCGGCGATGGCGGGAGCGGCGGTGATGCTGTTCGCGGTCTGGCGCGCGGCCCAGGACAGCCATGGCATCCCGCCCTGGCTCGGCTGGTCCGGCCTGGTGGTGGCGGTGCTGTCGCTGGCCGGACCGTTCAGCGCGTGGCTGACGCCGGTGCTGCTGGCGGCGTGGGTGCTGGGGGCGAGCGTGGTGCTGATTCTGAACGCGCTCGAGAGCAGGCGCGAGGGAACGAAGAGGAAGGGGGAGGGGGAGACTCCCGCGGTCCCGCCGCCCGGGCAGGCTGCCCCTTAGCCTTCGATCCGAGGGGGACTTGGCGCCGTAGCCTCGGAGCAAGCAGCCCGACGAGAGGACGCGCCCATGCCCCCAGTCATCGCGGTCACCGGAGCGAGCGGCCAGATCGGCGGGCGTCTCGCGCGGCGGCTCTCCGGGCAAGGGGTGGGGGCGCGGCTGCTGGGGCGTGATCCCGGACGGCTGCCGGAGCTCGCCGGGTGCGTCAAGGCACCGCCCGCGGCCTACGGGGACGGCGAGGCCATGCGGCGGGCGGTCGACGGGGCCGGCGTTCTCTTCCTGGTGTCGGCGCACGAGTCGGCCGACCGGGTGCGGGAACACATCACCGCCGTGGACGCGGCCGTCGCGGCGGGGGTCGAGCGGATTGTGTACGTCTCGTTCATGGGGGCCGCGCCGGACGCCACGTTCACCTTCGCGCGCGACCACTGGCACACCGAGCAGCACATCCGCGGCACGGGTCTCGCGTACACCTTCCTGCGGGACAACCTCTATCTGGCCGCGCTGCCCGCCATGACCGGCGCGGAGGACGGGGTCATCCGCGGTCCTGCCGGGGACGGGAGGCTCGCGGCGGTGGCGCACGAGGACATCGCCGATGCGGCCGCTGCCGCACTGCTCGGGGACGGGCACGACGGAACGACGTACGACATCACCGGGCCCGAGGCGCTCACCCTCGCGGAGGCCGCCGCCGAGCTGAGCCGCGCCACCGGGCGCGACATCCGCTATGTGCCGCAGACCCGCGAGGAGGCGTACGCCTCACGTGCCGGATACGGAGCCCCGGAGTGGGAGGTCGCCGGATGGGTGTCCTCGTACGAGGCGATCGCCGCCGGTGAGCTGGCCACGGTGTCCGATGCGGTACCGCGGCTCACCGGGCATCCGGCGATGTCGTTCGCCGAGTTCCTGACGCTGAATCCGGGCAGTTACCGGCACCTCTTGCCCTGACGCCACACGTGCGACACGAGCGGCACGCCCGGCCGGTACGCGAGGTGGACATGGCTCGGCGCGTCGAGCAGTACGAGGTCGGCGCGGGCGCCGGGGCTGATGCGGCCGACGTCGTCCCGGCGCAGGGCCGCCGCGCCGCCCGCCGTTGCCGACCAGATCGCCTCGTCCGGGGTCATCCCCATGTCCCGTACGGCCAGGGCGATGCAGAAAGGCACCGAGGACGTGAAGGACGAGCCCGGGTTGCAGTCCGTGGACAGCGCGACGGTCGCGCCCGCGTCGAGGAGTCGGCGGGCGTTCGGCCACTCGGCGCGGGTGGAGAACTCCGCGCCGGGGAGCAGGGTGGCGACGGTCGCGCTGCCGGCCAGGGCGTCGACGTCCGCGTCCGTGAGATGCGTGCAGTGGTCGGCGGACGCGGCGTCGAGCTCGACGGCGAGCTGCACGCCGGGGCCGTGGCCGAGCTGGTTGGCGTGCACGCGGGGGTGCAGGCCCTTGGCCCTGCCGGCGGTGAGGATCGCGCGGGCCTGGTCGCCGTCGAAGGCGCCCTTCTCGCAGAAGACATCGACCCAACGGGCGTACGGAGCACAGGCGTCGAGCATCTCGCCGGTCACGAGGGCGACATAGCCGGCGGGGTCGTCGGCGTAGTCGGGCGGGACGATGTGGGCGCCGAGGTAGGTGACCTCGTCGGTGTGCTCCGCGGCGATCCGCAGGGCACGGGCCTCGTCCTCGACGGTCAGCCCGTAGCCGGACTTGGTCTCGAAGGTCGTGGTGCCCTGGCGCAGTGCCTCGTCGAGGTAGCGCGTGAGGTTCGCTTCGAGCGCCTCGTCGGTGGCGGCGCGGGTGGCGGCGACAGTGGTGCGGATACCGCCGGCGGAGTAGGCGCGGCCGGACATCCGGGCGTTGAACTCCTCGGTGCGGTCGCCCGCGAAGACGAGGTGCGAGTGCGAGTCGACGAACCCGGGGATGGCGGCGCGGCCGCCGGCGTCGACGGCGTCGTCGGCTGCCGGGGCGTCGGCGGTGGGCCCGACCCAGGCGACGCGGGTGCCGTCGAGGACGACGGCGGCGTCGTGGATGAGGCCGAGGGGGCCTTCGCCCAGGGCGGGGTCGTTGGTGACGAGGCTGCGGATGTTGGTGACAACGGTGCTCATGGGTTCCTCTCCAGGGGGTGACCGGGGCTCCGCCCCGGACCCCGCGCCTCAATCGCCGGCGAGGCTGATTCCGGCGCGGGGTGGCGGAAACGCAGCATCACGAACGCAGGGCCGCGATCGACGTGGCCAGCGCCCGCGTCACGTCCGGGATCAGCGTGTGCACCCCGTCCCGCACAACCTGCCGGCCTCCCACAATCGTGTGGCGTACATCCGCCGACGTCGCCGCGAACACCGCCGTCTCGACCGCCAGCCGCGGCAGCGGACCCGCCGTACGGACCGAGTCCAGGGCCACCGTCGTGAAGTCCGCCAGCGCGCCGGGCTCGATGCGGCCCGCGTCCGGGCGGCCCAGCGCGGTGTGGCCGTCCGAGGTCGCCGCGCGGAGCAGGGCCGCCGCCGTCCAGTGGCCCCGGGTCCGGGTGCGCAGGCGTTCGTTCAGTTCCATCGCGCGGGCCTCCTCGAGGAGGTCGATCACCGCGTGGCTGTCGGAGCCGAGGGAGAGCGGGGAGCCCGCGTGCTGCAGGGCGACCGCCGGGCCGATGCCGTCCGCCAGGTCGCGTTCCGTCGTCGGGCACATGCACGTACCCGTGCCGGAGGAGCCCAGCAGCGCGATGTCCTCGTCCGTCAGGTGCGTGTTGTGGACGCCCGTCGTCCGCGGGCCCAGCACGCCGTAGTCGGCGAGCAGCCTCGTGGGGGTGCAGCCGTGCGCCGCGAGGCAGGCGTCGTTCTCCGCCCTCTGCTCGGAGAGGTGGACATGGAGCGGGGCCCGGCGGGCGGTGGCCCATTCCGCGACCGTGCTCAGCTGCGCGGCCGGGACGGCCCGGACGGAGTGGATCGCGGCGCCGATCAGCGCATGGTCGCTCCCCTTCAGCGCCGAGACCCGCTCCGCCCATGCCTCTGCCGTGCCGTCGGAGAAGCGCAACTGGTGCTTGTTCGGCGCCTCGCCACTGTGCTTGTTCCTGATGGCTGACGACAGATACGCCGTGTCGAGCAGCGTGATCCGGATCCCCGCGTCCGCCGCCGCCGCGATCAGCGCCTCGCCCATCGCGTTCGGGGCGGCGTACGAGAGGCCCCCGGGCGCGTGGTGCAGATAGTGGAACTCGCCGACGTTCGTGATCCCCGCCAGCGCCATCTCCGCGTACACCGCTCGCGCGAGCTCGAAGTACGTCTCCGGGGTGAGCCGCGAGGCCACCTGGTACATCACCTCGCGCCACGTCCAGAACGTGCCGGAGCCCACCTGCACGGTGCCGCGCAGGGCCCGGTGGAAGGCGTGGCTGTGCGCGTTCGCGAGGCCGGGGATCGTCAGGCCGCGCAGGACCTGGGCCCCCGGCGGCGGGGCCTGTGCACCCTTGCCTACGGCCGTGATCCGGCCGTCAGCCACCTCCAGGGCCACGCCCGGCTCGACGTTCGTGTCCAGCCAGGCGTGCTCCGCCCAGTACGTCAGCTGCACGCCAGGCCCTCCAATACGTCGGCGAGTGCGAGCACTCCGGCCACGCAGTCGTCCTCGGCGGCGAACTCCGCCGGGGAGTGCGAGACGCCCGTCGGGTTCCGTACGAACAGCATGGCCGTCGGGATCGAGCCGGACAGAATGCCCGCGTCATGGCCCGCGCCCGTGCCGAGCACGGGGACCGCACCGCCCAGGATCTTGTTCAGCTCGTCGCGCAGGGCGTGCTCGAACTCGACCACGGGCGTGAAGGACTCCCGTACGACTCTCAGATCGATGCCGTCCCGCTCGGCCCGTTCCTTCGCGGCCCGCTCGATCGCGGTGACGACCGTGTCCAGCGTGGCCTGGTCGGCGGCGCGCGAGTCGAGCCAGCCGCGTACGAGGGACGGGATCGCGTTGACGCCGTTCGGCTCGACGGCGATCTTGCCGAACGTGGCGACCGCGCCCGCGAGTTCGGCCTCGCGGCGGGCGGCGAGGACCGTCTCGGCGTAGGTCAGCATCGGGTCGCGGCGGTCCACGAGCCGGGTGGTGCCCGCGTGGTTGGCCTCGCCGTGGAAGTCGAACCGCCAGCGGCCGTGCGGCCAGATCGCGGAGGCGATGCCGACGCGGTCCCCGGACAGGTCCAGCGCCCGGCCCTGTTCGACATGGAGCTCGACGAACGCGCCGATGCGGGCGAGGCGTTCGGGGTCGGGTCCGATGCGTGACGGGTCGTACCCGGCGCGCTCCATGGCCTGCGGGAGGGTGATCCCGGCGCCGTCGCGCAGCTCGTACGCCGCCTCGCGGGTCAGCTGTCCGGAGGTGAGCCGGGAGCCCACGCAGGCGAGCCCGAAGCGGGCGCCTTCCTCGTCACCGAAGTTGGTGATGGCGAGGGGGCGGCTGAACTGCACGTCCCTGCCGCGGAGTTCGTCGAGGGCGGCGAAGGAGGAGACGACGCCGAGGGGACCGTCGAACGCGCCGCCGTCGGGGACGGAGTCGAGGTGGGAGCCGGTGACGACGGCGTCACCGGCACAGGGGTCACCGAGCCAGGCCCACTGGTTGCCGTTGTGGTCGACCTCGAAGGTGAGGCCGCGGGACTCGGCCTGCGCCTGGAACCAGGCACGGCAGTCACGGTCGGCCTCGGTCCACGCGTACCTCCGGTACCCGCGGGTGTCGGCGTCGCGCCCGATCGGGGCAAGGTCGCCCCACATCCGGTGGAACGAGTCCCCGGCCCGGCCCCTCGGGCCGGTGCCGCCCGATGCGGCGGAACCGGCTGGATTGCCCGCGTCCGACGTCACGCGTCGCCCTCCCGCATCGGGACCCGCACGCCGCGCTCGTCCGCGACCGACTCCGCGATGTCGTAGCCCGCGTCCACATGCCGGATGACACCCATGCCCGGGTCGTTGGTCAGCACCCGGCGGATCTTCTCGCCCGCGAGCTTCGTGCCGTCCGCCACGGAGACCTGGCCCGCGTGGATGGAGCGGCCCATGCCGACGCCGCCGCCGTGGTGGATCGAGACCCAGCTCGCGCCCGACGCGACGTTGACCATCGCGTTCAGCAGCGGCCAGTCGGCGATCGCGTCGGAGCCGTCGAGCATCGCCTCGGTCTCGCGGTACGGGGAGGCGACCGAGCCGCAGTCCAGGTGGTCGCGGCCGATGGCCAGGGGGGCGGCCAGTTCGCCGGACGCCACCATGTCGTTGAAGCGCTCGCCCGCGCGGTCCCGCTCGCCGTAGCCCAGCCAGCAGATACGCGCCGGCAGGCCCTGGAAGTGGACGCGCTCGCCGGCCATCTTGATCCAGCGGTGCAGGGACTCGTTCTCCGGGAAGAGCTCGAGCATCGCCTTGTCGGTCTTGTGGATGTCCGACGCCTCGCCGGACAGGGCCGCCCAGCGGAACGGGCCCTTGCCCTCGCAGAAGAGCGGCCGGATGTAGGCGGGTACGAAGCCGGGGAAGGCGAACGCCCGGTCGTAGCCGGCCAGTTGGGCCTCGCCGCGGATCGAGTTTCCGTAGTCGAAGACCTCCGCGCCCGCGTCCATGAAGCCGACCATCGCCTCGACGTGCTTGGCCATCGACTCCCGCGCGCGCTGGGTGAAGTCCGCGGGCTTCTCCGTCGCGTACGACGCCATGTCGTCGAAGTCGACGCCGATCGGCAGGTAGGCGAGCGGGTCGTGGGCCGAGGTCTGGTCGGTCACGATGTCGATGGGCGCGCCCTCGGCGAGCATCCGCGGCAGCAGCTCCGCGGCGTTGCCGAGCAGGCCGATGGAGAGCGGCTTGCGGGCGTCGCGGGCCTCGACGGCGAGCTGGAGCGCGTGCTCCAGCGAGTTCGCGCGCACATCCAGGTACCGGTGCTCGATACGGCGCTCGATCGCGCGCGGGTCGACGTCGATACAGAGCGCGACGCCGTCGTTCATCGTCACGGCGAGCGGCTGCGCGCCGCCCATGCCACCGAGGCCGGCGGTCAGGGTGATCGTCCCGGCGAGCGTGCCGCCGAACTTCTTCGCCGCCACCGCCGCGAACGTCTCGTACGTGCCCTGCAGGATGCCCTGCGTGCCGATGTAGATCCAGGACCCGGCCGTCATCTGGCCGTACATGGTGAGGCCGAGGGCCTCCAGCCGCCGGAACTCCTCCCAGTTCGCCCAGTCGCCGACCAGGTTGGAGTTGGCGATGAGCACGCGCGGCGCCCACTCGTGCGTCTGCATGACGCCGACCGGACGGCCGGACTGGACGAGCATGGTCTCGTCCTGCTTCAGCGTCTGCAGCGTGCGCACCATCGCGTCAAAGGAGCGCCAGTCACGCGCGGCCTTGCCCGTGCCGCCGTAGACCACGAGCTTGTCGGGGTGCTCGGCGACCTCGGGGTCGAGGTTGTTCTGGAGCATGCGGAGGGCGGCTTCCTGCTGCCATCCCAGGGCGCTCAGTTCCGTACCGCGCGGTGCCCGTACGGGGCGGGGTCCTGACATGGCAAAGCCTCCTCGCGACTGCGACCATCACTGTTGGCGGTTCTATTCACATCCTGAGGCTCTGAATAGTCTTAGTCAACAGCTGCGGTGCGGCCGCTCGGATGATTGGCTGGCCGACATGCCTTTCGACCGCCGGGACCAGGCCGTACGCGCAGCAGTCGAGCAAGGGCTTCTCAGCGAGGCTCAGCCCGTCGTCGCCCTCCTCGACGTGGCCGGAATCCGCGCCTCGGCCGCCGCGCTGCGGGCCGCTTTCGCCGCCGTCACCGACGCCCCCGTGCTGCACGCCTTCGCCGTGAAGGCCGCCCCTCTCGTGCCCGTACTCGCGCTGCTGCGGGCCGAGGGCATCGGGGCCGAGGTGGCGAGCCCCGGCGAGCTGGCCCTGGCCACCGCGGCCGGCGTCCCGCCGTCCCGTACCGTCCTCGACTCCCCCGCCAAGACCCCCGCCGAGCTGCGCGAGGCCCTCGCGCTCGGCATCGCGGTCAACGCCGACAACCTCTCGGAGCTCGAGCGCGTCGACGCCCTTGTCGCCGCGACGCCCACCACGTCACCGCTCGGGCTGCGCGTCAATCCACAGGTCGGCAGCGGCGCGATCGGGGCGCTGTCCACGGCCACGCCGACGTCGAAGTTCGGTGTCGCCCTGCGCGACGAGGGAGCCCGCGACCTGGTCGTACGGGCCTATATCGACCGCCCCTGGCTGACCCGGCTGCACGCCCACTCCGGCTCCCAGGGCATGCCGCTGACCCTGATGGCGCAGGGCATCCGGGCCGTGTACGAACTCGCCGAGGAGATCAACACGGCGGCCGGGCGGCAGCAGATCGACACCGTCGACATCGGCGGCGGCCTCCCGGTCAACTTCGCGTCGGACGAGCAGACCCCGACCTTCGCCCAGTACGCGCGGCTGCTGGCGGAGCTGGTCCCGGGGCTGCTCGACGGGCGCTACGGCCTGGTCACCGAGTTCGGCCGCGCCCTGCTCGCCAAGCACGGCACGGTGCTGGCGCGAGTGGAGTACGCCAAGAGCGCGGGCGGCCGCCCCATCGCGGTGACCCACGCCGGCGTCCAGGTCGCGACGCGTACCGTCTACGACCCGGTCTCCTGGCCGCTGCGCATCGCCGCGTACGACTCGGCGGGACACCCGAAGGCCGGTCCGGCCGTCAAGCAGGACATCGCGGGGCCGGCCTGTTTCGCGGGCGACCTGCTCGCGGAGGCGCGGCCGCTGCCGCTGCTCGAACAGGGCGATGCGATCGCGGCGCTGGACACCGGCGCGTACTACTTCTCGAACCACTACGGCTACAACAGCCTTCCGCGGCCCGGGGTTTACGGCTTCCTCGAAGACGGTGACGCGGCGGTGCGGTTCGCGACCGTACGGGCCCCGCAGAGCATGGCGGAGATCGTCGCCGAGTCGGGCGGCGCACAGCCCGGCGCACTGGTCACACCCGGACACGCCTGAGGGGCGCACCCGGACACGCCTGAGCCCGTACGCTAGCGGTGCCGGGGCATGTTCCGATGGAAAATGCCACAACTCCCCTCATCCGCAGCCACGTTGCGTAACCTTCCCGTCACTGCCGCACAACAGTGCGTGGAACGCCGTAGCGGGGAGGGGAGTCGGCGTGCGCGGAATCGACGAGTGTCTGCTGGAAGCCATGCTGGTGCCGGGCGCGCGCGGTGCAGCCATCGTGGACTGGATCAGCGGCCTCGCGCTCGGCACGGTCGGTGAGGCGCCGGGCAGCGACCACGAGGCCACCGCCGCGGAGACGGCCGAACTGGCCAGGAGGGCCAACGAGTACACCGCGTGCACGCCCGAGGAGTCCGGGCCCACGGTCGAGGACCTCATCGTCACCACCCGCACCAACTATCACGTGGTGCGTTTCGTCGAGACCAGCTTCGACAGCAGCGTGTTCCTGCATCTCTGGCTCGACCGGGACCTGGGCAACCTCGCACTGGCCCGGCTGCGCCTCCAGAATCTCGCCGAAGGGCTGGTGCTCCAATGAGAGCGGCCGTCTCCCCGATGCTCGTCCGACTCGCGGACGAGCGGGCCACGGGCGTGCTGGTACGTGACCGCGGCACCCTCTATCTGGCCGACGGCGAGGTCGTGCACGCCGAGAGCCCCGATGCGCCCGGACTCGACGTCCTGCTGACCGCGAGCGGCCGGCTGCGGCCCGACAGCTGGGCGGACGCGGTCGCCCAGGCGGCCTCGCGCCGCGAGGTCGGCCGCTATCTGGTCGACAGCGGCCAGGTGGCCGGCGGCGAGCTGGAGATCTGCCACCTCGGTGCGCTGTTCGACGCGGCCTTCTTCGCGCTGGCGCGCGCGAGCGGGCCCACCCGCTTCCGCTACGGGGTCGCCCACTGGATGGGCCGGGTGCGGCCGGTACCCACCCGGGCCGTCGAACGCGAGTCGCTGCGGCGCAGCCGGCTGCTGGACTCCATATGGCCCCACCCCGCGGTCGACACCGCGCCGGTGGAGCGCCGCCTCGACCCCGCGGGGCGTGGCCTCAGCCCCCGCCGGCAGTCGCTGCTGAACCTCGCCGACGGTGTGCGCACCCCGGCAGCCATCGCTCGGGAGCTGGGACGCCCCGCCTTCAACACCCTGATCGAGGTACGGAGGCTGGCCGCCGCCGGGCTCATCGCCACGCCCGACGGGTCCGCAACCCCGGCGCCCACCGGGCCCGCCGCTGCCGCAGCCGCTGCCGAAGCCACCGAGCCGCCGTCCGTCCTGGACTCCGCCCTGCTCCGCCGGCTCCGCGACGCACTGGAGGCAACCCTGTGAGGCAGCGCACCGTCCACCAAATCCCTTTCCCCCCGTCATGAGGCGCGCGATGAGGTGCGCGCCGAGAGGAGAGCGCTCATGACGACCGAGGCCGACGTGCTCGCCGAACTGAAACGGCTGCGCGTGCACGTGCCGCAGCTCACCGGCGCACTCGCCGCCAGCTCGGACGGTCTTGTGCTGGCGGCGGACACCGCGGAGGCGGAGAGCGTCGCCGCGCTGACGGCCGCCGCCCTCGGCGTCGCGGTGCGGCTGACCGAGGCGACCGGACAAGGAGGCTTCCGCGAGCTGCTGGTCCAGGGTGAACGGGGGTACGTCGCGACCTACGCGGCGGGCTCCTCGGCCGTCCTCACCCTCCTGGCCGAGCCACGCATCAACGTGGGTCGGCTCCACCTCGAGGCCCGCCGCTCCGGCACGCGCATCGGCGAACTGGTCGACGGCGCCCTCGAACGACCGGAGAACACCTGACCCATGACCGACACACCATCGCGAACACCCAGTAGACGGAAAGGAAGTGCGCATCTCATGGCCAACACGGAAAGCGCCCTCAAGGAAGCCATCACTGTCATCGACGGGGCGATCGGAGCCGCGCTCGTCGACTACAGCAGCGGAATGGCCCTCGGCACCGTGGGCGGCGGAAAGGACCTGGATCTCTCGGTGGCTGCGGCGGGCAACACCGATGTGGTGCGTGCCAAGGTGCGCACCATGGAGCAGCTCGGGCTCAAGGACGGGATCGAGGACATCCTGATCACGCTCGGCACCCAGTACCACCTGATCCGCCTGATGAAGGGCCGCGGGGCCAACGGCCTGTTCCTCTATCTGGCACTCGACAAGGACCGCGCGAACCTCGCGATGGCCCGCCACCAGCTGAAGAAGATCGAGGCCGAACTGGAGGTCTGACCGCCCGCGGCCCCGAAAGGCCCGGCCGTCCGCCCCCGAGGCCGGACGGCCGGGCCTTTCGGGGCGGCGGGAGCGGGGGCGCAGGACCTAATCCGCGAACAGGCCCCGCGCAGCCGCCTTCGCGTCGAAGTCCTCGAGCCGCGCCTGCGCGTCCGGCAGGTCGTCGCACATCGCCTCCAGCAGCACCCGGCCCAGCAGCATCGGTGCGCACGCCGTGTCGAAGGCCAGGCCCGTGCCGACCGCCGCCGGGATCAGCAGGTCGCTGTGGGCCGCCACCGGGGCGAAGGCCGAGTCCGCGACCGTCACCACCTTCAGGCCCGCCGTGCGTGCGTACGCCAGGGCCTCGACGACCTCCTTCGGATGGCGCGGCAGCGCAAAGCACATCAGCGCGCTCGCACCGGCGCGGCGGGCCGCGTCGATGCGGTCGGCGAGCATCGTGCCGCCCTCGTCGAGAAGGCGTACGTCCGGGTGGACCTTGGCCGCGAAGTACGCGAAGCCGCGCGCCTGCGAGGACGCGGCGCGCAGGCCGAGCACCGGAAGCGGGCGCGACGCGGCCAGCAGCCGGCCGGCGCGCTCCACCGGCGTCAGGTCGGCGAGCAGCTCGGACAGCTGGCGCAGGTTCTCGATCTCGGCCTGCACCGCCTGCTGATACTCGTTGAGGCCGCCCTGGTCCGGCTCGCTCTCGGCGGGCGCGACCTCCCGCAGATGCTTGCGCAGCGCCGGATACCCGTCGAAGCCGAGCGCGACGGCGAAGCGGGTGACGGACGGCTGGCTCACCCCGGCCAGCTCGGCGAGCTCCACGCTGGACAGGAACGGCACATCGCCCGCCCGGCGCACCATGCTGTGCGCGATCCGCCGTTGCGTCGGGGTGAGCCGATGGCCCTCGAAGAGCTGCTGCAGTCGTGCGGCAGGGCTGTCGTTCATACCGTCCCCCTCGTCAGTTCGGTCATCAGGCCGGTGAACCGGTCGAGCAGCGCCGCCGCCCCCGTCACATCATCGGTCAGCGGCCGGTCGGCCAGTTCCTCGTCGAGGACCGTCTCGGCCAGCTCGAAGGCCCGGCCGACCGGGAGTTCCGGGTCGGGCCGCAGTCCGCGCTGACGCAACGCCCGTACCGCGGGAACGAGTTCACAGCCGACGACGAGCCGGTAGGCGCGCCCCGCCCGCAGTGTCTGCCGCGCCGCCAGCGAGGCGAAGCTGGCCTGCTCCTCGACGCCACGGGACAGTACCGCGTGGCCGAGCGAGAATTCGTTGACGAGGGGGTGGGCGCCGGTCGCCAGTGCCTCGCAGAGCGCGGTGATGACGCCGGGCCGCAGCCCGGCGCCGCCCGCAAGGAGCTGGTTGGCCCGTACCGCGAGCATGGCCCGGACCTCGCGGGCGGGCAGCGGTTCGCCGATCGCCCCGGCGTGGGAGCGCAGCAGACGCAGGCCGTGGTCGGCGGCGGTCCCGGTGGGCACGTCCTCGTTCCGGTTCGCGCCGACGCCGGTGGAGCGCCCGTAGACGCGGCCGCACGCGGCGAGCTCCCGCGCGACGCCCCAGGCGACCTCGACGCGCTTCATCGCCTCGGTTCCGGGGACGGGACGGGCCGTGCCATCGGCCAGCCGGACGACGTCCGCGACCGGGAGGCTCTGTCCGTCGAGGACCACGATGCCGGTGGATGAGTCCACCATGTGGGACGACATCATGCGTAAATCCTCTATGTCGGATGGAACATCTCGCCTTCCGGGCTTCCGCAACCAGCGATTTACCCTGGGCATTGACAACCTATTCAGGTACCGAGAACTCTGCATGACTATATGCAGGCCGGGCAAGGGTCCGCTGATGATCCAATTCGAAGCTCCCGGCGGGCCTTCAGGTCCTCCCGTACGGCATGGCCGAGGATTCCGACGCCTTCGCCCTCACCCGCGAGACCGCCGACAAGTACGGCCTGAAGACGCTCGGCGACCTCGCCAAGCAGAACGGCAGGCTGGTCATCGGCGCGGCCCCCGAGGTCAAGAAGCGGGTCGTCGGCGTCATTGGCCTGAAGGACGAATACGGCGTGGAATTCAAGGAGTTCAAGTCGCTGGACTCCTCCGGCCCGCTGGTCAAGGGCGCGTTGAAGAAGGGCGACGTCGACGTCGCCAACCTCTTCACCACCGACACGGACATCGTCGCGGAGGGCTGGGTGGCACTCGCCGACCCAAGAACCTGATCCCCGGTCAGCATGTCGTTCCGCTGATCGCCGACCGCAAGGCCGACTCCACCGTACGCAAGGCGCTGGCCCGGCTCGGTGCCGTACTGACGACGGAGCAGCTGACCGAACTCAACCGCCAGGTCGACAAGGACAAGAAGGACCCCGAGGACGTGGCGAACACCTGGGCCGAGCAGCACGGTCTCGCCAAGAAGGGTGCCTGACTCCCGGCTCCCCCTAGGGGAAGACGGTGGGGCTACCCCCACTGACGGGGTGGCCCCCCGTCCGTAGCGTGAACGGATATGGAAGCCCACGACCCTGAGCTCAAGAAGGAGCTCGACGCCACCCTGCATGCCCGCCGTGAGCTGGGCGAAGAGTACGAGTCCGCGCTCGTCGACTCCTTTCTGGAGAAGGTCGGGCAGCGCCTCGACACCGTGGTGGACCGACGTGTCCGCCGAAGGCTCGCCGAACAGCAGACGGTGCTGGCCCGCGGCGCCCGCCCGCGGCAGTCCGCCGAAGCGAACTTCGGCGAGCGCTTCGGCTTCGGGATCATCTCGCTGGTGCTCGCCGTCCCGCTGTCGGCGATCGCCGTGGTCAACGCCGACCTGGTGGGCCTGACCGTGACCTGGCTCGGCATCGTCGGCGTGAACGCGGCGCACGCGGCGCGGGGGTGGCCGTGGCTGCGGGGACGGGGGGAGACGTCCGACTGGGAGGACTGACCCTCCCGTACGAAGGGTTGGCGACCGCGGACAGCCTTGCGCTGCGGGCCAGTTGACGCCCCGCCCCGGCCGCCTGGCGAACCGAGCCCCAGAAAAGAGATAGCGCGGGGACCGCCGCACCCCCGGGTTTCCCCGGGGGGCGGGACGACGGCGGTCCCCGCGTGGGACACGGTCCCGGGTCAGGGCCGGTCTCCGCGTCCAGGGCGTCTTGGGAGGTCCGGGAGCCGCTCCGGAGGTCCTAGACGCCGCTGTGGGTGCCGACTGGGATCCCTGCCCGGTTCCCCTGCCGACATCCACCAATGTGCCGGACGCGTGTTAAGCGGGTGCTGCGTGGACGTGACGCGCGCGTACCGATTGCGCGAAACCGCGTCCGTACGGGCTACTTGGCGCCCTTGGCCAGGAACGCCAGCAGGTCCTGACGGCTCACCACACCCGTCGGTTTGCCCTCGACCAGCACAATCGCCGCGTCAGCCGCACCGAGCACAGACATCAGGTCGCCGACCGGCTCGCCCGAGCCGACCTGCGGCAGCGGTGCGCTCATGTGCTTCTCCAGCGGGTCGCCCAGCGAGGCTCGCTGCGCGAAGAGCGCGTCCAGGAGCTCGCGTTCCACGACCGAGCCGATGACCTCCGCGGCCATCACGTCCGGGTGACCGGCGCCGGGCTTCACGATCGGCATCTGCGAGACCTCGTACTCCCGCAGCACCTCGATCGCTTCGCCGACCGTCTCCTCCGGGTGCATGTGCACCAGGCTGGGGATCTTGCCGCCCTCCTTGTGGCGCAGCACATCGGCGACGCTCGCGGACGGGCCGGCGTCCTCCAGGAAGCCGTAGTCCGCCATCCACTCGTCGTTGAAGATCTTGGAGAGATAGCCGCGGCCGCTGTCCGGCAGCAGTACGACGACCACGTCGTCCGGGCCGAGCCCCTCGGCCACGCGCAGTGCCGCGACCACCGCCATGCCGCAGGAGCCGCCGACGAGCAGGCCCTCCTCCTTGGCGAGACGGCGCGTCATCTGGAAGGAGTCCTTGTCGGACACGGCGACGATCTCGTCGGTCACGGTCCGGTCGTACGCACTTGGCCAGAAGTCCTCGCCGACGCCCTCGACGAGGTACGGCCGGCCGGAGCCGCCGGAGTACACCGAGCCCTCCGGGTCAGCACCGATGATCTTGACCTTGCCGTCGCTGGCGTCCTTCAGATAACGGCCGGTACCGGAAATCGTGCCGCCGGTGCCGACGCCCGCGACGAAATGGGTGATCTTTCCGTCCGTCTGCTCCCACAGCTCGGGGCCGGTGCTCTCGTAGTGCGAGCGCGGGTTGTTCGGGTTGGAGTACTGGTCGGGCTTCCAGGCGCCCGGGGTCTCCCGTACGAGCCGGTCCGAGACGTTGTAGTACGAGTCGGGGTGCTCGGGATCGACGGCGGTGGGGCAGACGACCACCTCGGCGCCGTACGCCCGGAGCACATTGATCTTGTCCGTGGACACCTTGTCCGGGCAGACGAAGATGCACTTGTAGCCCTTCTGCTGGGCCACGATCGCAAGGCCGACACCGGTGTTGCCGCTGGTCGGCTCGACGATGGTGCCGCCCGGCTGCAGCGCGCCGCTCTGCTCGGCCGCTTCGATCATGCGCAGCGCGATCCGGTCCTTGACCGACCCGCCGGGGTTGAAGTACTCGACCTTGGCCAGGACGGTCGCCTGGATGCCTGCGGTAACACTGTTCAGCCGTACCAGCGGGGTATTGCCGACGAGACTGATCATCGAGTCGTGGATGCGCACAATGTTCTCCGGGATCTCCGTAGTGATGCGGCCAGCGTAAGCCGGACCGGCTCGTGATTGGGCGACGGCTGCGACGGGGCAGTTAGCTGATGACCGAAGTAGCGCGGTTGGAGGTGGCTCGGACTGTGTCGAGGGCGAGGGTGGCACGGCGCATCGCCGCGGGTGCGGCGTACGGCGGCGGCAGCATCGGCCTGCTCGGAGCGGCGGCCGTCGGAGTGGTGCTGGCGGAGGTCCAGCTGGCGAAACGCTCGGTGGGCGGGGGGACGGCTCCGGTCCCGCCGCGCGGCGACGGTCTGTACGGGCTGGCCTTCGGGCGCATCGATCCACTGCACCTGTGCGTGCTCGGGGACTCGACGGCGGCGGGGCAGGGGGTGCGCCGCGCGGGCCAGACGCCGGGGGCGCTGCTCGCGTCCGGGCTGGCCGCGGTGGCGGAGCGGCCGGTGGAAGTACGCAATGTGGCGCTGCCGGGGGCGCAGTCGGACGATCTGGACCGCCAGGTGACGCTGCTGCTGGCGGGCCGGGGGCGGCCGCCGGACGTCTGCGTGATCATGATTGGCGCGAATGACGTCACTCATCGGATGCCGCCCACGCAGTCCGTCCGCCATCTCGCCTCCGCGGTGCGCAGGCTGCGTACGGCTGGCGCGGAGGTGGTGGTGGGGACGTGCCCTGATCTGGGCACGATCGAGCCGGTGTACCAGCCGCTGCGATGGCTGGCCCGCCGGGTCTCACGCCAGCTCGCGGCCGCGCAGACGATCGTTGCCGTCGAACAGGGCGGACGGACGGTGTCGCTGGGCGACCTGCTGGGGCCCGAGTTCGCGGCGAACCCGCGGGAGATGTTCGGGGCGGACAACTACCACCCGTCGGCGGAGGGCTACGCGACGGCGGCGATGGCGGTGCTGCCCACGCTGTGCGCGGTACTGGGCCTGTGGCCGGAGTCGGACCGGCTGGAGCCGGAGCGGGACGAGGACATGCTGCCGGTGGCGAGGGCGGCGGCCACGGCGGCGGCGGAGGCGGGCACGGAGGTCACGGGTGCGCGTGCGCCCTGGGCGCTCCTGAAGCACCGCAGGCGTCGTCGCCTGCCTCCGACGACCGCCCCGTCGGAGACGCCGGCACCGTCTCCGACGGAGGTGCGGCGGTCGTAGGGGCGCGGTGTCTCGGCGGGCGAGGGTGGGGCTCGGGCCGACGTGGCCCGGGCGGGAGGCTTTCCCCCACCCCGCCGGTGTTTGAGGCGCGGGGTCCGGGGCACCAACTGAGCGCTCGCTTAGAAAAGAGGTCCTCATCACACGCCTCTCCCCGTGACCCGAGCCATACGTACCGGTAACTTCCCAACCAGCCCCCTCAACCCAACTTGCCTCGCCCTCTGGAGCCGTGATGCCCGAAGCCGTGATCGTGTCTGCCGCCCGCTCCCCCATCGGCCGCGCCTTCAAGGGCTCCCTCAAGGACCTGCGGCCCGACGACCTGACCGCCACCATCGTGCAGGCCGCCCTCGCCAAGGTCCCCGAGCTGGACCCGCGCGACATCGACGACCTGATGCTCGGCTGCGGCGGCCCCGGTGGCGAGCAGGGTTACAACCTGGGCCGCGTCGTCGCCGTGCAGATGGGCATGGACCACCTCCCGGGCTGCACCATCACCCGCTACTGTTCCTCGTCGCTGCAGACCTCCCGCATGGCGCTGCACGCCATCAAGGCGGGCGAGGGCGACGTCTTCATCTCCGCCGGTGTCGAGACGGTGTCCCGCACCGTGAAGGGCTCCTCCGACGGGCTCCCCGACACCCGCAACCCGCTCTTCGCCGAGGCCGAGGCCCGCACCGCCGCTGTCGCGCAGAGCGAGGGCGCGGGCTGGCAGGACCCGCGCGAAGACGGCCTGCTCCCGGACGTCTACATCGCGATGGGACAGACCGCCGAGAACCTGGCCCGCCTCAAGGGCGTCACCCGCCAGGAGATGGACGAGTTCGGCGTCCGCTCCCAGAACCTCGCCGAGGAAGCCATCAAGAACGGCTTCTGGGAGCGCGAGATCACCACCGTGACGACCCCGGACGGCACGGTCGTCGCCAAGGACGACGGCCCGCGCGCCGGCGTCACCCTGGAGGGCGTCCAGGGCCTCAAGCCCGTCTTCCGCCCCGACGGCCTCGTCACCGCCGGCAACTGCTGCCCCCTCAACGACGGCGCCGCCGCGCTCGTCATCATGAGCGACACCAAGGCCCGTGAGCTCGGTCTGACCCCGCTCGCCCGGATCGTCTCCACCGGCGTCTCCGGCCTCTCCCCCGAGATCATGGGCTACGGACCTGTCGAGGCCAGCAAGCAGGCGCTGTCCCGCGCCGGGCTGACCGTCGACGACATCGACCTGTTCGAGATCAACGAGGCCTTCGCCGCCCAGGTGATCCCCTCGTACAAGGACCTCGGCATCCCGCTGGACAAGCTGAACGTCAACGGTGGCGCCATCGCCGTCGGCCACCCCTTCGGCATGACCGGCGCGCGGATCACCGGCACGCTGATCAACGGCCTGCAGTTCCACGACAAGCAGTTCGGTCTGGAGACCATGTGCGTGGGTGGTGGCCAGGGCATGGCCATGGTCATCGAGCGCCTCAGCTGAGTCCCGGCCGGGCTCCGGCGGAGCCTCGGCCGGGCACGGGAAGAGCGCTGACCGACCCCTTTCGGGCCCCCGCGGAACTCAAGTCGTGACTGAATCTCCCCCAGGATGTGACCTATCTCCTGGGGGAGAGCCATTTACGCAGGTCACAGTGGTGATGCGGCTAAACGCCAAGCCCAAACTTCTGTCCAATTCGTGACGTAATGCACTGACAGGGGGAGCGGGCTCACCGCAAGCTGTTGTAGGAAGTCCGGGGGATCGATTGAAACCGGGAGTACGTCAGTGAGCGCCATGTCTCTTGCCCTGCTGCTGACCACCGCCGCCGCGACGGCTGTGGGCGCGGCTGCGCTGCACGCCGCGCACGGGCTCCGCAAGCAGGTCACAGCGCTTCGCGCGGAGCTGTCGACCTCGCACGGGGCCGGCCGCATCGCCACCGTGCCGCAGGCCCGTCAGACCCCCGCCGCCGAGATACGGGCCGCGGTCGCCGAGGCGCTCGCCGAGGAGCGCGAGCGGGAGCTGGCGGAGGCACGCGCCTTCTGGGCCGCGCAGGAGACCCGCGACGTCGCCGACGCGCCGTCGCTGCTCGGCGGCCTGGCCGCGCCGGGCGAGGAGCTTCCCTTCTACGTTCCGCGCCAGTCCGACTTCGTGGGCCTGGAGGCGATGGACTTCGAGGCGGTCGAGGCGCTCGACGACCTGGCGGACCTGCCCGAGGTGACGGAGTTCGCCGAGGACTCCCCCGAACTGGCGGCGGCCCGCCGCCGGCACCCCTCGCACCCCGACTTCGTACCGGTCCAGACCCCGGTGGTCACCGACCACGAGCGCACGGTCGCCCGCCTGGAAGAGCTCGCGGATACGCGCACGGAACTCGCCGACGTACGCCCCGGGCCGCTCGGCACGCTGGATGTGTACGTCTTCGCGGACGGTACGACCCTGTGTATGACCCCCGGCCACCGCGAGACCGCCGAGCGGCTCGCCGAGGCCCTGCGTACCGGCGACATCCCCGTCCTGCTGGGCGGCTCCAGCATCTCGGGCGCGTACGCGCTGACCTTCGCGTGCGGCGAGGAGAGCGTCTACATCCTCGCGGACCGCGTCATCGCCTCGCTGTAGCCCCGACCGGCGGTACGAGCACGGCCCGCACCGCCTGCGCCTTGCCGCATGGCCCCGGGCCTCGCGGGACGCCGTACCGGCCCAGCCAGCTCCGTCGCAGGCACAGCGCCCCCTCAGGCCCCCGTCGCAGGCGGGGCCCACCCCGCACCGCAGAACGGCCGCACCGGCCCTGCACGGCGCCGCGCAGGGCGCGCTACAGCCCCGCCCGTCCCTCCGCCGCCCGCACCAGGGCCACCGCCTCGGACATCTCCTCCACGGAATCGGGGCTGGAACCGGGACGGGCCTCCCGAAGCGCTTCGGCCAAATCGTGGCCCGCGACCATCAGCTGATCCGCGATCGCGAACAAACCCCCGTCCGGCATGATCCTCGGAGTGCTCCCCGGAGCCTCGATCCGCTGGGCACGCAGTGCCAATTCCCTGGCCAGCGCCAGCCCCTCCGCCGCCGCACCTCGCTGCAGGCGGCTCTGCGGGGCGGCCCGCAGACGATCGGCGAAACGCTCCACCGTGGCCGTAAACTCAGTCGTATCCAGCACCCCGCGACCCTATGCGCCGCCCCCTGACTGTTGCCAATACGCGAACGCTCAGGCACGGTGGCGTGAAGGAGCACACGCGCAACGCGTCCGGAGGCGCCGATGTCCCAAGTCTTCTCCGAAGAGACCCATCGAAATCTGCTCTCCCGAATCCCCCACTGCACCGGTCGTGATATTTCCGACTGGCTTCGCACGGTCGATGAAGGCCCGTCCCTCTTCCGCTTCGAGGAAAAGGTCAGCTGGCTCCGGAGCGAACACAACCTCGCTTACGGACATGCCAAAGCGATCATTCATGAGTACGACCTGAGGCGGGCAGCGCGCAAACTGCTCTAGCTAGGTCCCAAGACGCCGAAGGGCCCGGCCGGCAGTGCCGTACGGGCCCTTCGTCACGCCCGGTCGAGCCGGACGCAGGACGACTAGTCGTCGCCGCTGAAGATCGCCACCAGTCGCAGCATCTCCATGTAGATCCACACCAGCGTCACGGTCAGACCGAAGGCCGCGAGCCAGGACTCCTCGCGCGGCGCGCCGTAGGCGATGCCGTCCTCGATCTCCTTGAAGTTGAGCGTCAGGAAGAAGCAGCCGATCAGGATCGCGAGGATGCCAACGATGGCACCGAGCGGGCCCATGCTGCGCAGACCGCCGTCCTCGACGCCGCCGAAGACCACCAGCAGGAGGTTCACGGCCATCACGACGATGAAGGCGATCGCGATGGTCATGCCGATCCGGGCATACCGTGCGGTGACCCGGATCCAGCGCTGCTTGTACATGATCAGCGTGGCGCCACTGACCGCCATCGTGCCCAGCACCGCCTGGAAGGGCGCACCCGACCAGACGCTGTTGTACATCTCGCTGATGACGCCGAGGAAGATGCCCTCGAACGCGGCATAGCCGATGATCAACGCGGGCGACGGCGTCCGCTTGAAGGACTGGACGATCGCGAGGACGAAGGCCACCAGGGCCGCCCCGATGGCCAGCCCGTAGCTGGTCGAGGAGACGGGCAGCACCGCCCAGGCGAGAACGGCGCCGACGGCGACGGTGCCCAGGGTGATCGCGGTGCGCGAGACGACGTCGTCCATCGTCATGGCGTTCGTACGGACCGGCGCCGGGGCGCCGTACTGCGTGTCAGCGGGTGCGTACGGGTTGGTCGCGTACGGGTTCGCCGCACCCTGTGCGTAGGGGTTTCCGACGGCGGGGCCCCCGGCCTGCGGCTGCTGCGCGTTGAAGCCGGCGTAGCCGTTGTCGCGGCTGAACCCCCGTCGCGAGAAGACCGGGTTGCTGCTCCTCATCTCACTCCTCCATGGCCACCCTGCGCGGCCTTGGGGTCAAGAGTAATGCGGAAGCAAAAGGAGCACCCTAGTGCTCGGGGAGGATCTTTCCACGATCGTGACCGGCGGGCGGCGGGACCAAGACCGCTACCGGCCCCGGTGAACAGTGGGGGGTGGGCGGTCAAAGTGCCCGGAACCGGACTTGAACCGGTACGCCCCCGAGGGGCAGCGAGGTTTAAGCTCGCCGTGTCTGCTTTCCACCATCCGGGCGTGACGCGCGGCTCCGCGTTGGTACACGAGCCTATCCGGGTGGATCACCTCGCCCGCGGGCCCCTGGCCCGATGTTGTCTTATTTTATTGGCTTCTGAGGGTGCGTCAGTGCAGGTAAGAGCGCATTCGTACCCGCCGCGCGCTGCCCCCGGCCGCCCCCGCGTCCACATGGGATTGACGGAAACTCGCCTCCTCACGCCCCAGGTCACCTCTCTGTTCTCATCTCTGGTCGCGTCTCAGGTCCCGTCTCGCTCGTCTCAGCTCTCGGCTGCTCCCGTCTCAGGGACGCCGTCATACCAAAGGAGGAGGAACGGGCCGGGCGGTCCGACCCAAGAGGGCCTCAGGAACGGGCACCGGGACTGACGATCCGTAACCGGGCGGCGGACAGGATGGGGTGGTTCCCAACGACCACCCCGACAGGAGAGTTCCCTCGTGACGACCACCCCCATCGCTCACCGCGCCACCGCAGTGGCAGCCCGCGCCACGGATCTGTCCAAGGTGTACGGACAGGGCGAGACCCAGGTGGTCGCGCTGGACCGGGTCACCGTGGACTTCCGGCAGGCGGAGTTCACCGCGATCATGGGCCCGTCCGGCTCCGGCAAGTCCACGCTGATGCACTGCGTGGCCGGCCTGGACAGCTTCAGCTCCGGGTCCGCACGGATCGGTGAGACCGAGCTCGGGTCGCTCAAGGACAAGCAGCTCACCCAGCTGCGCCGGGACAAGATCGGCTTCATCTTCCAGGCGTTCAACCTGCTGCCCACGCTGACCGCGCTGGAGAACATCACGCTCCCGATGGACATCGCGGGACGCAAGCCCGACAAGCAGTGGCTGCAGCAGGTCATCGACATGGTGGGCCTCAAGGACCGGCTCAGCCACCGCCCCACCCAGCTCTCCGGCGGCCAGCAGCAGCGCGTCGCCGTCGCCCGCGCCCTCGCCTCGCAGCCGGACATCATCTTCGGTGACGAGCCGACCGGAAACCTGGACTCGCGCTCGGGCGCGGAGGTACTGGGCTTCCTGCGCAATTCGGTACGGGAGTTGGGGCAGACCGTCGTGATGGTCACCCACGACCCGGTGGCCGCCTCCTACGCCGACCGGGTGATCTTCCTGGCGGACGGCCGGATCGTCGACGAGATGATCCATCCCAGTGCCGACGGCGTCCTCGACCGGATGAAGGAGTTCGACTCCAAGGGCCGGACCAGCTGACCGACCGCTGCTCCGCAGACCCCTCCGGCTCTCACCCCAGGACTGACAGACATGTTCCGTACCGCCCTGCGCAATGTGCTCGCGCACAAGGCCAGGTTGCTGATGACCGTGCTCGCCGTGATGCTCGGCGTGGCCTTCGTCTCCGGCACCCTGGTCTTCACCGACACCCTCGGCAACGCCTACCGCAAGCAGTCGGCCAAGAGCTACGACAACGTCGCCGTGGCCGTCACCACCTTCGCCGACCAGGGCGACGGCAAGAAGAACGCCGGCATCGACACCAAGACCCTGGAGAAGATACGGGCTCTGGACGGCGTCGCCGGCGCCACCGGCCGGGTCTCCGGCTTCGCCGGGGTCGCCGACCAGGACGGCAAGCTGATCGGCAACGGCTGGTCCAACACCGGCGCGAACTTCGCCCCCGGCAAGGACGGCAAGGACGCCTCGTACACCTTCACCGACGGCTCGGGCCCGGTGAAGGACAGTCAGATCGCCCTCGACGCGGACTCCGCCGCCGAGGGCAAGTACCGGGTCGGCGACACCGTACGGGTCGCCACCAACGGGCCGGTGAAGGAGTACACCCTCGCCGGCGTCTTCACCACCGAGGACGGCGCCGTGAACGCGGGCGGCAGCCTCGTGCTCTTCGACACGTCCGTCGCGCAGAAGCTGTATCTGCAGCCCGGGTACTTCAAGGACGTCACCATCACCGCCGCGGCCGGCGCCTCCGACCAGAAGATCCTGGACGGGGTCAAGCCGCTGCTGCCCAAGGACGCCGACGCGCAGACCGGCAAGCAGCTCGCCGACGAGCAGGCCCGGCAGATCGAGCAGGGCCTGTCCAACCTGAACACGATGCTGCTGGCCTTCGCGGCCATCGCCCTCTTCGTCGGCGTCTTCCTGATCGCCAACACCTTCACCATGCTGGTCGCCCAGCGCACCAAGGAGCTGGCGCTGATGCGCGCCGTCGGCGCGTCCCGCCGCCAGGTGAAGCGTTCGGTGATCCTGGAGGCGGCGGTGGTCGGCGCGATCGCCTCCGTGGTCGGCTTCGCGCTCGGTCTCGGGCTTGCCACCGGGCTGCGCTCCGCGATGACCGCGTTCGGCGCGAAGGTGCCGGCCGGACCCCTGATCGTCTCGCCCACCGCGGTCGCCGCGGCGTTCGGCGTCGGTGTGCTGATCACCGTGCTCGCCGCGTGGCTGCCCGCCCGCCGGGCCGCGAAGATCCCGCCGGTTGCAGCGATGGGCAGCGCCCACCTCCCCGCGACCACCAAGTCCCTGGTCGTACGCAACTCCATCGGCGGCGTCATCACGCTGGCCGGTGTGGGCGCGATCGCCGCCGGTGCGGCGGTCGGCAAGGACAGCGGCCGGATGATCATCGGGGTCGGCGCGTTCCTGTCGCTGATCGGCATCATCGTGCTGATCCCCCTGCTGTCCCGTCCGGTCATCGCGCTGGCACGACCGCTGCTGAACCGGGTGTTCGGCGTGTCCGGGAAGCTGGCCGGCCAGAACGCGGTCCGCAACCCGCGCCGCACCGGCGCCACCGCCTCGGCGCTGGCGATCGGTCTCACCCTGGTCACCGGGCTCACGGTGCTCGGCGTCACGATGGGCCGGGCCGTGGACAAGATGACGACGGACAACCTCCGGGCCGACTACATGGTGGAGATGGCCGGCGGCGGCGCGCTCGACAGGTCGGCGGTCACCGCGCTGGAGAAGGCGAAGGGCGTCAGCGCGGTCTCCCCGCAGCAGGCCACCTCGCTGGAGATCAAGGGCACCTGGCATTCCGTGTCCGCGGTCACCCCGGGCGCCGTGGAGAAGGTCATCGACCTCAAGACGGTCGCCGGTTCGCTGGCCACTCTCGGCAAGGGCCAGCTCGCGGTTGCGGAGAAGGAGGCGAAGTCGAACGGCTGGAAGGCCGGCGACGTGGTGCCGGTGACGTTCGGCGACACCCGCGACGGCGGCAAGCCGGAGACGAAGAACCTCACCGTCGGCGCGGTCTACGAGGACAACGAGTTCCTCTCGCCGGTGCTGGTGTCCACGGCCGTTCTCGCGCCGTACGAGGCGAAGCCGTACATCCCCGAGATCTGGGTGAAGATGGACGGCGGCGCCACCAAGGCGAACGAGCAGGCGCTGGTGGACGCGCTGGGCGACAGCCCGGCGATGAGCATCATGGACAAGCAGGACATCCGCAACAAGTTCGGCGGCATGATCAACACCATGCTGAACATCATGTACGGACTGCTGGCGATGGCCCTGATCATCGCGGTGCTCGGCGTCATCAACACCCTCGCGATGTCTGTCTTCGAGCGTCAGCAGGAGATCGGCATGCTGCGGGCGATCGGCCTGGACCGCCGCAAGGTCAAGCGCATGATCCGCCTGGAGGCGGTGGTGATCTCGGTCTTCGGCGCGGTGATCGGTGTCGGGCTCGGATCCTTCCTGGCCTGGGCGATCGGCGAGACGATCAGGTCGAGCATCCCCGGTTACGCGCTGGTCGTGCCGTGGGACCGGATCGGGATCTTCCTGCTGCTGGCCGGCGTGGTCGGCGTGCTGGCGGCGCTGTGGCCGGCGCGCAGCGCGGCGAGGCTGAACATGCTGACGGCGATCAAGACGGAGTAGTTGCCGCTGCCGGTGTGGCGGACCCCCGGCCCGGCGGGGCCGGGGGTCCGCCACGTCTGTTCTCAGCGCCAGTCGCGGGCGCGCAGGGGCAGTCCGGAGGCTCTGCCGTCCGGGGTCTTCACCGCCAGGATCTGGTTGACGCCGATCCGGTTGCGCTCGAAGGACAGCGCGCAGGCGGCCATGTAAAGCCGCCAGACACGGGCCCGGCCCGGGGAGCTGTGGCCCACCGCCTGACGCCAGTTCGCCTCCAGATTGGCGACCCAGCGGCGCAGGGTCAGGGCGTAGTGCTCGCGGATGGCCTCCAGGTCCCGCACCTCGAACCCGGCCTGCTCGAGGAGCGCGACCGTACTGCCCACGGGTGCGAGCTCGCCGTCGGGGAAGACGTAACGGTCGATGAACTCATCCACGTGGTAGGCGGATTCGTCCTTCTCGGGGCGGCGGGCGATCTGGTGGTTGAGGAGCCGGCCGCCGGGCCTGAGGAGGGAGAGGAGCTGGGTGGCGTACTCGTGGTAGCGGACCGCCCCGACGTGTTCGGCCATACCGATGGAGGAAATGGCGTCGAACGGACCGTCCCTGACGTCCCGGTAGTCCTGAACGCGGATCTCGATCCGGTCGGTGAGGCCCTCTTCGGCGATGCGCTTGCGGGCGTAGGCGGCCTGCTCCCGGGAGAGGGTGACGCCGGTGACCTGGACGCCGTACTCACGGGCGGCTTGGATGGCCATGGAGCCCCAGCCGCAGCCGACGTCGAGGAGCCGGTCGCCCTCCTTGAGGGCGAGCTTGCGGCAGACGAGGTCGAGCTTGTCGCGCTGCGCGTCTTCGAGGCTGCCGCCGTCCGTCCAGTACGCGCACGAATAGACCATCGACGGCCCGAGGACGAGCTCGTAGAAGCCGTTGCCGACGTCGTAGTGGTGGCTGATGGCCTTCTTGTCGCGGCGCTTGGTGTGCAACGGGCCGCCCCTGCGCCGGCGGACTTCCTCGACGGGTGGGGGCGGGGGCGGGAGCACGCCGCCGATCTTCAGCAGGCCACGGGCGGCGGCGCGCAGGCGGGGGTCGCGCAGGGGGTGGACGGCGCGTCTTTCCTCGCCGCGCTCGTCGCGCTCCCAGACGATCCCGGCGAGCAGGTCGAGGGCGGCGTACAGATCTCCGTCGACATCGATCTCCCCGGCGACCCAGGCCCGGGCGAGCCCGAGTTCCCCCGGCCGCCACAACAGCCGCCGCAGGGCACGCCGGTGCCGTACGACGAGCACGGGCGCGCCCGGCGGCCCGGCCTCACTGCCGTCCCAGGCCCGCACCCGGACCGGGAACGGGGCTCCCAGCAACTCCTCGGCAAGAGTGATCAGCCGCATCGCGGCGTCGCCCATGGCGTACTCCTCCGTGACGATGGATCCCAGAACTGCTCCAGCGCGCACTTCAGTGAACAATCCGACCACATTGGGTGCTTCCCGCGCAGTTGCAATACGCGGGCAAAATGCCGTGACCTGGCGCGGGGCACGGTACGCAGCACGGCGCCGCGGCCCGGGGGCCGCCGTCACAAGGCCGCGCCTCCGGGGAGCCGCCCCCCGGCGCGAAGGAGCGTGCACCGGCGCACGGGCAACTCCGCGCCCCAGGTGGGAGCCGTGCGGAAAGTCAGCGCCCAACGCGGGGCGGGCGACGCGAAGCTGCCGAGCCGGGGAACGGGGGGCCGTGCCCCCGGTCAACGGCGGGCGGGTGGGCAAACGCGGCGTCCGGGCGCGCCCAGCGCCACGTCACCCGGCCCGGGCGTGCCGAAGGGGCCGCCCGCACCACGGATGGCGGGCGGCCCCTTCGGGGTGGACTTAGGAGGCCTTCGCCTTTTCCGGGGTCGGCGCGGACGCCGACGGCGCCGGCTTCGCCGCCTCGTAGAACTCCTCGCGCGGCGTCTCCATCGCGCCGAGCGAGACGACCTCACGCTTCAGGAACATCGCCAGCGTCCAGTCCGCGAAGACCCGGATCTTGCGGTTCCAGGTCGGCATCGCCATGCCGTGGTAGCCACGGTGCATGTACCACGCCAGCCGGCCCTTGAGCTTGATCTTCACCTTGCCCATGACGATCATCGCGACGCCCTTGTGCAGACCGAGACCGGCCACCGCACCCTTGTTGGCGTGGCTGTACTCCTTCTGCGGGAAGCCCCGCATACCGGAGATGACGTTGTCGCCGAGGACCCGCGCCTGACGCAGCGCGTGCTGGGCGTTCGGCGGGCACCAGGCGTTCTCGACGCCGGCCTTGCGGGCCGCCATGTCCGGAACCTGCGCGTTGTCGCCCGCGGCCCAGATGTAGTCGGTGCCCTGCACCTGAAGCGTCGTCGCGGTGTCGACGTGACCCCGCGGGCCCAGCGGCAGGCCGTAGCGGGCCAGCGCCGGGTTGGGCTTCACACCGGCCGTCCACACGATGGTGCTGGAGTCGACCTCGAGGCCGTTCTTCAGCACCACGTGGCCGTCCACGCAGGAGTCCATCGACGTCGACAGGTAGATCTCGATGCCGCGGGCCTCGAGGTGCTCCTTGCCGTACTTGCCCAGCTTCGGGCCCACCTCGGGAAGGATCTTGTCCGCCGCGTCGACCAGGATGAAGCGCATGTCCTCGCGCTCGACGCTCGCGTAGTACTTGGCCGCGTCGCGCGCCAGGTCCTCCACCTCGCCGATGGTCTCCGCGCCGGCGAAGCCGCCTCCCACGAAGACGAAGGTCAGCGCCTTGCGGCGGACGTCCTCATCCGTCGTGGAGTCGGCCTTGTCGAGCTGCTCGAGCACGTGGTTGCGCAGGCCGATGGCCTCCTCGATGCCCTTCATACCGATGCCCTGTTCGGCGAGGCCGGGGATCGGGAAGGTGCGGGAGACCGCGCCGAGCGCGACGACCAGGTAGTCGAAGGGCAGCTCGTACGCCTCGCCGACCAGCGGCGAGATCGTCGCGACCTTGCGGTCCTGATCGATGGTGGTGACTCGGCCGGTGAGCACCTCCGCCTTGGGCAGCACGCGTCGCAGCGGGACGACGACATGCCGAGGCGAGATGCTGCCGGCAGCAGCTTCGGGGAGGAAGGGCTGGTACGTCATGTACGAGCGCGGGTCGACGACCGTGACGGTCGCCTCGCCATAACGCATCTTCTTCAGAATGCGTCGAGCTGCGTACAGGCCTACGTACCCACCGCCTACTACGAGGATCCTGGGACGCTCCGTGGTGCTCATGGCATCGAGTATCCACCCCCCTCGGAGGGGGTGCTCGTGAGCCCCTTCACAAGCTAAGGACTCACCTCTGCTACACTGCGCGGCCCACGTGACCGAGGTCATGGCGCCGCAGGGGAACCACGGTATAGGAGGAGACGTTGTTCACCCCTCGTGAGCTGCCCCTACGCGGCCGCCCCGGCGTGGACCACGGGTCCGCTTCACATCCCCGCAACGCGCCCCGCGCGGCCCGAAATACGCGCCCGAGGACCTCATCGACAGGCCGGAGGGGCCTTTCACCTCTCTTAGGTGCCCTTCAGGGCCCCATCAGGGCACTTTTCCTTGTGAAGAACTTCACGAAGTTCGTTCCAGGACCGGCCCTACGCGATCGACGAGCCGATCCCGTCCAGGATGTCGTGCTCGCTGACGACCACTTCCCGCGCCCCGGTCCGCTCCATGATCGCGAGCAGCACGAGCGCCCCGGCACCGATGACATCCACCCGTCCGGGGTGCATCACGGAGATCCGTGTGCGCTCCTCATGGGTGGACTTCAGCAGCGCCTCGGTGACGTCCCGTACCTGCTCGTAGGAGATCCGCGAGTGGTGGATCGCCGCCGAGTCGTACATGTCGAGGCCCAGCGCGATGCCGGCCACCGTCGTCACCGAACCGGCCAGGCCGACCAGCATGCGGGCCTCGCGCAGCGGGACGGTCTCCTCCGCCAGGTCGAGCGCCGCCTCGATGTCCGCGCGGACGGCCGCGATCTGCTCCGGCGTCGCCGGGTCGCTCAGCGTGTGCCGCTCGGTCAGCCGTACGCAGCCGATGTCGACAGACCGCGCGGCCAGCACATGTTCCTCGCCGACGACGAACTCCGTCGAGCCGCCGCCGATGTCCACCACCAGGCGCTCCTCATGTCCCGGCAGGCCCCCGGTGGCGCCGATGAAGGAGAGCTCCGCCTCCTCGTCCCCGGTGATCACCTCGGGCTCCACGCCCAGGACGTCGAGCACCCCGCGTACGAAGTCGTCGCGGTTCTCCGCGTCGCGCGAGGCGGAAGTGGCCACGAAGCGGAGCTTCTCGGCGCCGTACTCCTTGATCAGCGCGGCGTACTCGCGGCATGCGGCGAACGTCCGCTCCAGCGCCTCGGGCGCGAGCCGGCCGGTCTTGTCGACGCCCTGCCCGAGCCTGACGATGATCATCCGCCGTTCCAGGTCGACGAGTTCACCCGTCTCCCCGTCCACGTCGGCGATCAGCAGCCGGATGGAGTTCGTACCGCAGTCGATGGCGGCGACCCGGGTCACTTCTCGTCCTCCTCTTCACAAGGGCTCACACACGGACCCTTGCTCCACCACTGGGGCAGCATCGCGATCGCCTCGTCGCCCAGCGGATTGACGCCGGGCCCGGCCGCGAGCGAGTGCCCGACCAGCACATGCAGGCACTTCACCCGGTCGGGCATGCCGCCCGCGCTGGGGAAGCCCTCCAGCACCTCGATCGCGTCACGTCGCGCGATGTAGTCCTCGTGCGCCGCGCGGTACGCGGCCGCCAGCTCCGGGTCCCCGGCGAGGCGCTCGGTCATCTCCTTCATCACGCCGTTCGCCTCCAGCGTGCCGATCGCCGACGCGGCCCGCGGGCAGGTCAGGTAGTACAGCGTCGGGAAGGGCGTGCCGTCGGGCAGCCGGGGCGCGGTCTCGACGACATCCGGCTGTCCGCACGGGCAGCGGTGCGCGATCGCGCGCAGCCCGCGCGGCGGGCGGCCGAGCTGCTCCTTGAACGCGGCGATGTCCGCGTCGGTCGGCTCGGTCGGTGCAGTGGTGGGTGGAGGGGTTTCCATGCCTGCGTCTGTCTTCTCGTTCGGTTCGTGGTCGGGCGGCCCGGCGGGTCCGCCGCCGTGCGGTACGGCTGGGACCCGGGCCCCATGATTGCGGTGCCGCGCTAGCGGCGCGTGTCGGCGTTGTCGACGCCGTCCCAGACGTTGGAGTACCAGGGGCGGTCGGCCGCCTCCTCTTCGGTGCGGCGCTGCTCGGCGGCGTCGGGGTCGATCATGGTGTAGCCGGTCTCGCCCGGCAGCACCAGATGCAGATGCTCGCGGGCGAGGCGCTGGATGTACTTGTCGTCCTGGAGGCGCGCCTTCTCGTCCCGGAGCCGTTCGACCTGCTGCCGGGCGTCCGCCATCCGGCGCTGCTGGTCGCTGATGTCGGCGCGCTGGGACACGTACTGCCGCATCGGATACGCGAGCGCGACGACCAGCGAGCAGACCACCAGTGCCAGAAAGGCCGCGCGGCCGGTGAGCCGGGAGCGGCGGGCCTGGCGGCGGCTCTGCGAACGGTAGACGCGAGCGGCGGTCTGTTCGCCGAGCAGTCGCAGCCGTGTCGCGGTGGAGAACCGGTCCTGGTCCCCTTTGCGTGCCATGATCTCGCCTCCCCGTTACGCGCGTACGTCCCCGGACACGGTACGGGACCGCGACCGGGGACGTATGCAGGCGGGAGCCTCAGCCCCGCACGGGCGTCAGCCCCTTTGGGGCATCAGCCTTTGGGGCATCAGCGCCTTACGGGCCTCAGCCCTTGAAGCGCGGGAACGCCGAGCGGCCCGCGTACACCGCCGCGTCGTCGAGGATCTCCTCGATGCGCAGCAGCTGGTTGTACTTGGCGACGCGCTCGGAGCGGGCCGGGGCACCGGTCTTGATCTGGCCGCAGTTGGTGGCGACGGCGAGGTCGGCGATGGTGACGTCCTCGGTCTCGCCGGAGCGGTGGGACATCATGCACTTGAAGCCGTTGCGCTGGGCGAGCTCCACGGCGTCCAGGGTCTCGGTCAGCGAACCGATCTGGTTGACCTTGACGAGCAGAGCGTTCGCGGCGCCGTCCTCGATACCGCGGGCCAGGCGCTCCGGGTTGGTGACGAAGAGGTCGTCGCCGACGATCTGGACCTTGGTGCCCAGCTTGTCCGTGAGGACCTTCCAGCCGGCCCAGTCGTCCTCGAAGAGCGGGTCCTCGATGGAGACGAGCGGGTAGGCCGCCACGAGCTCCTCGTAGTACTCGGTCATCTCGGCGGCCGAGCGGGACTTGCCCTCGAACTCGTAGAGGCCGTCCTTGTAGAACTCGGACGCGGCGACGTCGAGCGCCAGCGCGATGTCCTTGCCCGGGGCGTAACCGGCCTGCTTGATGGCCTCGAGGATGAGGTCCAGGGCGGCGCGGTTGGAGTCCAGGTTCGGCGCGAAGCCGCCCTCGTCGCCGAGGCCGGTGGAGAGGCCCTTGGTCTTCAGGACGGACTTGAGGGTGTGGTAGACCTCGGCGCCCCAGCGCAGAGCCTCGGAGAAGGACTCGGCGCCGATCGGCGCGATCATGAACTCCTGGATGTCCACGTTGGAGTCGGCGTGCGAGCCGCCGTTCAGGATGTTCATCATCGGAACGGGCAGCAGGTGCGCGTTCGGGCCGCCGAGGTAGCGGAACAGCGGCAGGTCGGAGGCCTCGGAGGCGGCGTGCGCCACGGCGAGGGAGACGCCGAGGATGGCGTTGGCGCCGAGGGAGGACTTGTCCGGGGTGGCGTCCAGGTCGAACATCGCCTGGTCGATCAGGCGCTGCTCGGTGGCGTCGTAGCCGACGAGCTCCGGGCCGATCTGCTCGATGACGGCGAGGACGGCCTTCTCCACGCCCTTGCCCTGGTAGCGGTTCTGGTCACCGTCGCGGAGCTCAAGAGCCTCGAACGCACCGGTGGAGGCGCCGGACGGAACAGCAGCACGACCCGTGCTGCCGTCGTCGAGGCCAACCTCGACCTCGACCGTGGGGTTGCCTCGGGAGTCCAGGATTTCCCGGGCTACGACGACGTCGATGGACGGCACGAGCATCTCCTTCTGGGATGTGACGCTTGAAGTGCAGGGTCTCTTTGGCCTTGCGACATGAGCCTAACCGGCTCCAGGGCTGTGGCCAGCCGATGCCCGCCCGCTGGGACAAAAAAGGGCCTCAAGGCTCGCGACAGGGGACAAAGGGGTACGAGATCTACCTGCGGGTAACAGTCTGCGGCCGCAAGTGGGGGTGACAGACAGAACCCCGGCCCGGCGCGTACGGGGGAAAACGCGCCGAGCCGGGGTGGCTGGGGGGACGGGGGTCCCCCGCTTCCGGTGGGCCGCCGGGTCCACCGGATCCGGGGGCCGGATGTCCGGTCCCGGACGACTGATGTCAGAAGTCCGGGGGCGGGGCCGGCTCAGGTCGAGCTGCCGGCCCGGATCCTCGGGTCAGCTCAGGTGGAGCTGCTGGCCCGGGTAGATCACATCGGCGTCGCTGATGATGTCCTTGTTCAGCTCGAACAGCTTCGTCCAGCCGCCCTTGACCTTCTCGGCCTGGGCGATCTTGCCGAGCGTGTCGCCGGCCTTGACCTTGTACTCGCCGTCGCCCTTCTTGAAACCCGTGGCCTTGGCGGCGGGCTTCGGGGCGGCGGGGCGCGCGGAGCGGGTGGTGGGGGCCTCGGCGCGCTTCGGGGCGGGCTTCGCCTGCTGCGTGGTGCCGGAGTCGGCGGAGCCGCCGTCGTACGAGGCGTTGGACAGGCCCACACCGCAGTTCGGCCATGCGCCCTTGCCCTGGCCCGCGAGGACCTTCTCGGCGACGGCTATCTGCTGCTCCTTGGAGGCCAGGTCGGCGCGCGAGGCGTAGGAGGTGCCACCGAAGGCGGCCCAGGTGGAGTTGGTGAACTGCAGGCCACCGTAGAAGCCGTTGCCGGTGTTGATGGACCAGTTGCCGCCGGACTCGCACTGGGCGACCTGGTCCCACTCGGCGGCGGTGGCGGCGGAGGCCGAGGTCGCGCCCAGCAGCGGGACCGCGACGGCGGCGCTGGTAACGCCGGCGAGCGTGGCGATGCGAGTGGTCTTCGACGGGCGGCGGTGCTTGCCCTTGCTGGAAAACAGCATGGAACGTCTCCTCACCGACGCCTACGAGGTGAGCTGTCGGGTTCGGGCCTGTGAGTTGCCCGGTCGTGCGTCCTAGCGCGCGACTTCACCCCTAGCCGGTTGGTGACCACCTCTCAGTGGCCGGGGCCGGCGCTTACCTTGGGTCCCCCGCTCCTGCCTTCGGCGCTCTACGCGACGACTGCTCCCCCCGACCGACGGCAGGATTCGGCGTGACGGTCAGTGGTGCCCGCGATGGCGAGCGGTCAGACCGTAAACACACCTCTCCCCGATGTTCAAAAGATGAACATCGGGGAGAAATCGCCCATCTCGCCTCTCCGGTAACACTCGTTTCCGCAGGTAGCGGGCGGAATGAGCGATTCCGCCCGACGAGTCATGCCAGTTGGGACAAAGAGACTCATGTCTCACTTGCGCAGACTCGGACATAAGCCCGCGAACTGCCGCTACTTCGCGTCCAGATCGAGGCTCTGGCCAGGAAGGATGAGGTCGGGGTTGTCGCCCACGGTCTGCCGGTTCGCCTCATAGAGCGCGGTCCAGCCGCCGGACAGGTTCTCCTTGTTGACGATCGCGGACAGGCTGTCGCCGGTCTGGACGGTGTACTCGCCCTGCGCGACGTCCGAAGTATCACTCTTGTCCGCTTCGGCGCGAGCCGGGCCGTCACTTCGCGAGGCATGACGCCCCGCTTCGCGCGTGTTGTCTGTATTGCCCGACTCGGTCTCTTCCGGGGCGGACTCCCCGCGGTGCTTGCCGCTTCCGCTGTCGGCGCCCGCGTCCGCACTCGGGGAGGCATCGGGCGTCGCCGGCGCCGTAGCGTCCGCGGACGGTTCGGCGGACGGCTCGGCAGCCGGCTCCGCGGTCTCGGACGGCGCGGTCGACTTCGCCGACGTATCCGGCGCCGCCGGGGCGCTCTGCCCGGGCAGGGGCAGGACGCCCGGATCCACGCCGGTCGCGGCGCCGTCGTTCTCCAGCCCCGCGATCGCCGCGCAGCCGGGCCAGGCCGCCGGGCCCTGCGCCTCCAGGACCTTCTCCGCCACCGCGATCTGCTGGGAACGGCTGGCGAGATCGGCGCGCTCCGCGTACGCGGAGCCGCCGAAGCTCTGCCAGGTCTCCTGCGAGAACTGCAGCCCGCCGTAGAAACCGTTGCCGAGGTCCGCGCTCCAGATGCCGCCGCTCTCGCACTCCGCGACCCGGTCCCACATGGAGGCGTCGGCGGCGGAGGCCGAACCGGCACCGAGGAGGGGGATCGCGATGGCCGATCCGGTCACACCTGCCGCGACGACGATGGCCGGAGCCTGACGGGGTCGGCGGTGTCGACCATTACCGGAGAGCATGCGGTTGCCTTTCGCGTGACTGCCGAGACGGCAGTGAAAGTAGCCGCATACGAAGGCATGTCACAAGTCGATGCAGCGGAGATCACGTGAAAGTCACAGTCTTGACAGATCGTCAGATCTGTCGAGCTGTGAACTCAACGGGCAGGGTGCGCAATCCACGCATAATGAGCCCCCCACGCCACCGCAAATCGGCTGGATCGCCCGCAAGCCGCAAGTCCGGCATTCTCCTGAGCAGTGTGGCGAGCGCGGTCTGCCCCTCGAGGCGGGCGAGCGGCGCACCGAGGCAGTAGTGGATGCCGTGCCCGTATCCCAGATGCTTGTTGTCGCGCCGCGACAGGTCGAGGGTGTCCGGTTCGGCGAACCGCTCCGGGTCCCGGTCCGCGGCCGCGAGCACGACGAGTACGGGATCTCCCGCCGCGATCTGCTGGCCGCCGATGGCGAGCGGCTCGGTGGCGAACCGCCAGGTCGCGAGCTCCACGGGCCCGTCGTACCGCAGCAGTTCCTCGACCCCGGTCTCCAGCAGACCGGTCTCACCCGCGTCGAGTGAGGCCTGGAGCCTGTGGCGCTGGTCCGGGTTGCACAGCAGGGCGTACACCCCGTTGCCGATGAGATTGACCGTCGTCTCGAAACCCGCGAAGAGAAGAATGAAGGCCATCGCGGCGGCTTCGTTCTCGGTGAGGTGCTCGCCGTGGTCGCTGGCGTGGATGAGGCCCGAGATGAGGTCATCACCCGGATTCTCCCGTTTGCGGTGGATGAGTTCGGCGAGATAACCGCGCATCTTCTTCACGGAACGGGCCACGCCCCCGCGCGGCCCACCGCCGTGCCGGATCATCATCCCCGCCCAGTCACGGAAGTCGTCCTGGTCCTCGCGCGGGACGCCGAGCATGTCGCAGATGGCGTAGATGGGAAGTGGGAACGCGAACTCATGAATGAGGTCCGCGGTCCCCTTCTCCACGCTGTGCTGATTTTCGAGGATCGTGTCAATGAGACGGTCCGTCAACTCCTGCACCCGCGGCGCGAATTCGGCTACCCGGCGCGGGGTGAACGCCTTCGACACGAGTCGACGCAGCCGGGTGTGGTCGGGCGGGTCGATGTTCAGCAGATGCGTCATCAGCTCTGCCTTGCGCTCGCCCGGGATGCCCGTTCTGCCCTTGGCGTGCGCGGGCTCGTCATGATGTGCGGGGTTCTTCGAAAGCCGCTGGTCGGCAAGCGCCTGCCGCGCGTCTCCGTACCGGGTCACCAGCCACGCCTCGACCCCGCTGGGCAGCCGGGTGCGGTGCACGGGGGCGTGCTCGCGCAGCCAGGCGTAGGCCGGGTAGGGGTCGGTGGCGAACTCCCAGGTGAAGAGTTCCGGTGCGGGTGTGTTGCTCACTCCTCGACGTTATCGGGCTGCCCGTCGAGCGCCTTCCCGGCACCGGGGCACCACAAGGTACTAACCGGCGTGCCGCTCAACGGCCCGGATCGCATCCCGGTAGGCCCGGGCAGCAGCCCGCAGCGCGGCCTCCGGGTCGGTGCCGGACGCCTCGGCACGGGCGGCGAGGGCGAGCAGTTCGTACCCGATGCCCTCGCCGGCGGGCAGCGGCACGGTCAGTCCCGCGGTACGGACCCTGCCCGCGAGCTTCGCGGCCAGCGCGAGGCCGGGCTGGCCGAGCGGCACGCCGTCCGTCACCGAGTCACGCTGCTTCTCTATCGCCTTCGTGCGGAGCCAGTGCTCCTTGACGTCGTCAGGGGTCTCGGCGCTCTCGCCGCCGAAGACATGCGGGTGGCGGTGGATCAGCTTCTCGACGATCGTCCCGGCGACGTCGTCGACGGAGAACGGCTCCGCACCGTCTTCCTCGCGGCCCTCCTCGGCAATGCGCGCGTGGAAGACGACCTGGAGCAGTACGTCCCCGAGCTCTTCGCGCAGCTCGTCACGGTCGCCGTCCTCGATCGCCTCGACGAGTTCGTACGCCTCCTCGATGCCGTACTTGGCGAGGCCCTTGTGGGTCTGCTGCGAGGACCACGGGCATTCGAGCCGGATCCGGTCCATGACCTGCACGAGGTCGAGGAGGCGGGCGCCGGGCAGATCGTACGAGCCCGGCAGCAGCTCCAGATCCGGCATCTGCACCCGCCCGGACCCGGCGAGCCGGGCGAGCCCGTCGGTCAGGGCCTGGTCGCCCTCACCCGAGGGCAGGACCACGACGGTCCGGCTGCCGACGCAGGCGTCGACCAGCTCCTGGGCGGTGGGCGCGGTGATCTCGACCCCGATGCCCGCCTCGCGCAGATACGGCAGCTGCGGGTGCCCCTCGTCGGCGCACAGCACCCGGTCCGCTGCGTGCAGTGTCTGCCACGCGGGCCAGGACAGCAGTCCGGGGGCCACGCGGTGGCTGGCGGTGAGCAGGACGATACGGCCGGGGGCGACGGGTGCTTCTGTGGTCACCCCTCGAACCTACCCCGGGCTACGCACCGGCCTCGACGGGCTCCTGCTCCTTGCTGACCTGGCTGATCCAGGGGGCCTTGTAGCTGCCGAGCTCCAGCTTGTTGTCGTCCCAGACGCCGAAGCGGGGGTTGACGTCGATGTGCAGCGACTTCGCGGCGGCGGTGAAGGCCTGGTTGAGCTTCTGCTGCCCCTCGGGGGTGTTGGTGGCACCGAGGGCGGTGGCGAGCTTGCTGACCAGGATGTCGCGGCGTACGACGTCGTTGAGCTGGTCCGGGGCGACGCCGCGCTGCTGCAGATACATGGCGGTCAGCTGCTCCTCACCGCCCGACTGCTGCACGAGCGCGGCCCGCGCGTCCAGGATCTCCTTGCGGTTGACCTTGACCCCGGCGTCGTCGGCGGCCCGCTGCACGACCTCCTCGACGATGAGGTCGTACAGCTTGGCGCGGCTGAGCTGCCCGCTGTCCTTGATCAGCTGGGCGGACTGGGGCGAGCGCTGCTGTGCGGCGCGCACGTCCTTCACCTTCGCCTGGACGGTGGCCACCTCGATCCGCTCCCCTCCGACGACGGCGGCGGCGCCCGGGTGGGCCTCGCTGCCGCAGGCGGCGAGGAGGGGCGCGGCGGAAAGGAGAGCGGCGGAGACGGCGAGCGCGGTGCGACGGCGGCGGTGCAAAGGAGCCTCCCGGCGTGATTGTGCTTCGGTGCACAAGACCCTGCGGTGATCGATGGTAGGCAGTCCCCGGGGCCGGGGCCACTGATTCGCCGAACGATTCCCCCGCAGTTGCGGATGCGCGAAGCTGCCGTCAGCCGGCCGACTGCACGGCGCCCCCCAGCGGGGGATACTCCTCGGCCTCCTCCGTGTTCGCCGTGTCCAGCGGGCTGGGCGTGTTGAAGCGGAGCCGGAACTCCGCCCAATAGACCTTGCCCGCGATCACATAGCTCTCGATGGAACCGGGCTCCAGCAGGAAGACGGACGTGTCCTCCTCGATCGGCCCGATACGCCCCTCCAGGACGGACCGCTCCGCCTCGTCCGCGATGCGGAGATGGAGCGGCCCCATGTCCTTCCAGCAGGAGATCCTGTCGACCCCGGCGAAGTAGACGTCGAGGACGGTCCCGTCGAAGTCGTCCTCCGGCTCCGGGTCGAGCTCGGGGAAGCCGCGGAGGATCGCATGCGTGTGACCGTGCCGGTAGTCGATCAGGCTGAAACTCCGCCGGTCGGTGAATCCGAGTTCGCCCGGCACCACAGCGGTCACTTCACCTTCCCCCATCCGTCCAGTCGCCGGTTCCAGCGATAGAAGTCGACCTTGTCCATCATCCCGGCCTTGTCCACCTCGAGCAGCTCCCACTGGGTCGCCATGGGGCCGCCCTTGGCCTTGGCGTCTTCCTTCGCCCTCTTCAGGGCGCCCGCCGGACCCTTGTTCGCGCCGGGCAGTCCGTCCAGCATGAAGGAGATACGCGCCTCTCCGCGGCTCAGGCGGTCGATGGACCTGGTCACATCACCCTGCCAGTCCTTGGACTCCATGAAGTGCCGGGCGTCCATGTCCTTGGCGAACTTCTTGACCGTGAGGTCACCGCCGCCCCTCGGCTGCCGTCCGAGCGCGACATGGTCGACCGGGCCGGCCTTGCGACCGACGCCGCAGTTGTGAACAAGCGCGGTCGTCGCGCCCGCCGCCACGAAGTACGTGTGCGCGCTGTCGACGCTCAGGTTGTGGACGGTCGCCTGCTGCGTCCAGGCACGGACCGCAGCAACCTGGACCCAGCTGCCTGCGCCCGTCTGCAGCCACTGGCCCGGCTTCAGCTCGCCGGCCTTCAGCCACTTGCCGAGCGAGGGGACCCAGAAGGGGTGGCCCTCGGTGGCGGTGATCGTGTCGGTCGCTTCGCCCTTGTCGCCGTCCGTGTCGACCGTCAGCTCGACCAGGTGCTTCGCGCCCTTGCCCACGATGGTGCCGGTGACCTCCTGCTGAGAGGTCTTGCCGGTCGTCGGATCGGTGGCCATCACCTCGTCACCGGTCTCGACCTGCTCGATCGGTTTACGGGTGCCGTCGGCCATCACCACTTCGGTGCCCGGCACAAAGCTGTTCCCGACCAGGTCCTTGGCGAACTCCACGCACTCGACCGCCGACTCGACCCGGTCGACCGCATCGTCGACCTTCTCGGCCGCCTTCGCGATGTCGTCCGCGTACTTCGCCGCCTTCGACGCCATCCGCCCGGCCTTCGCCGCCCGGACCAGGCCCGCTCCCGCGCCGCCCAGCGCCACGCCCGCGACCGTCGCGACCGCCCAGGCGCAGGCCTCCATGTCGCCCTTGGTGACGCAGTTCTTGATGTCGTTGAAGCCGGTGACTTCGCCGACCACGTTGCCGACCGTCTTGACGCCTTCCCAGACCTCGCCCCAGTCGACCGCGTTCTTGACGTCCTCGACGACCGCGCCGACCTGTTCGACGACCGCCTGGCGGATCGAGTCCGCCGCCTTGGCGGCGTCCACGATCACATTGCGGGCCGAGCTGAGCAGCAGCGCCGGGAGTCTGGGGTCGCCGGTCACCACCATCGTGGCGACCGTGATCAGCGGTTTCGCCGCGGCGATGATCTCCGGGATCGGGTTGTGCTTGGCCGCGTAGGCCACCGCTTCCTTGGCCTTGCGGGTGATCGCCGCTCTCGCCTCGTGGTACGCCCGGCGTGCCTGCTCGGCCTTCTCCTTGGCCCATTCGGTGATGCCGGTTCTGCGCCCGATGTCCTTCGCGATCCTGATGCCCGCGTCGACCACGTGCTTCAGGCCCGACTTCTCATAGGCCCACGACGCGGCCTTGCCCAGGGCCCGGCCGGCGATCCGCAGCGCCGAGAGCGGGTGGCGCACCGTGTAGACCACCGCGTTCACGACGGCCTTGGCGCCCTTGTACGCCGCGCGGACGTACTTGTTCTTCTTGACCTTGTTCCACGTCTTCTTGCACCAGCCACAGCTCGGCCAGTGGCCGTCCGGGTCGGAGTAGTCCATCGGTGCGCCGGCGCCGTAGGTGTACCGGTTGGCCAGGATCGACGCGCCCGAGGCGTAGTTGTACGAGTCGCGCGAGTCGAACGCGCCCGTGCCCGGGTCGTACCAGCGCGCCCCCATGTTCACCTGGTCGGTGTCCGGGTCCGTGTAGTCGCCCTGGAAGCCCGCGTTGCCCGCCACGTCCGTCGTGCCCAGCGTCTGGCCGAAGGGGTCGTACGCCGTCGACTTCGTCAGCGACGTCGCGGCCCCGTCCGTCGCCGACATATTGCCGACCACGTCGCCGTGCTTGTCCTCGACCGTCAGCTGCGCCGGGCCGCCGCCCTCGGCGACCGCGAGCAGTTCGTCCGCCGCGCCCCGGCCATAGGTGGCCGTCTGGTCCTTGACCGGGTCCGGGGCCAGGCCCGCGTAGCTGAAGTCCACGCCGTTGCGCGACGACACCCGGTCCAGGGAGTCGTACGTGTACTGCGTGCCGGACTCGCCCGCCTTCGTCATACGGTCGAAGGCGTCGAAGGTGAAGTTCTCCGTCAGACCTGAGCTGGTACGGGTGGCCAGCGTGCCGCGCGGGGTGTGGTCGTAGGTGTAGTCCCCGTCGGACAGCAGCCGGTTGCGCTCGTCGTATGTGGCGGTCTTGTCGCCGTTCTTGATCCGGTTGCCGCTGTCGTCCCAGCCGTACGCCGTTGTTCTGCCGTCGCCCGTCCAGGACGTGAGCCGGCCCGCGTCGTCATAGGCGTAGCTGTTGTCGCCCGCCTTCGCGGTCCCGGCGGTCTTCTTCGAGGTGAGGTGGTCGTCGCTGTCGTAGCCGTAGTCGGTCGAGGCGACCGTGCCGCCGCCGCTGCTCTTGACCGTGTCCGTGTCGAGACGCCCGAGATCGTCGTAGGTGAAGGAACGCGACTGTCCCGCACCGTAGGTGATCTGCTTGACAGCGCCGGACGCGTCGTAGCCGTAGCTCTGTGCCGTGCCGGTGAGCGGGTCCTTGGCGGTGTTCAGCTGCTGCTTGACATAGCCGAAGGTCGCGGTGCCCGCCGCGTCGGTGCGGCTGGTGAGCTGGCCGTCGTTGTTGTACTCGTACGCGGCCGTGCCCGACGGTCCGTCGGCCTTCAGCAGCGAGCCGCGGTCGTTGTACTCATAGGTGTTGTCGCCCTTCGGGGACGACGCCTTGGTGAGGCGGCCCGCCGGGTCGTACTGGAACCTCTTCTCCGGGGTCGCGACCTCGGCGCCCGTGCCGGTCTCGCGGACCAGCTCCCCGGCCCTGTCGTACTCGCGCTCGCGCACCACGCCGCCCGGCGCGGTCAGCTTCACGGACTGGCCGGCCTTGTCGTACGCGGTGGTCCAGGTGCGGGCCTCGGGCGACGGATCGCGCTGCGTCGACGGCTCGATCACCGACTCGGCCAGGCCGAGCGAATTGACCGTGTAGATCGTCTTGTTGCCGCGGCCGTCGGTGTAGCGGGTGCGGTTGCCCACCGCGTCGTACCCGAAGGACGTGGTGATGGACTTGCCCGCCTCGACCGGTTCGACCTGGCTGCTGAGCCGGCCGAGCGCGTCGTACGCATAGGTCGTGACGCGGTTCAGCGGGTCCGTCGACGTGGTGAGGTTGCCGGCCTTGTCGTAGCCGTAACCCACCTTGCGCAGCTGACTGTTGGTCGCGTCCAGGTCGGCGTCCTGGACCAGCTGGCCGAGGCCGTCGTACAGCTTGGACGAGGTGCGGCCCATGCCGTCGGTCTGGCGCACCTCACGGCCGGTCATGTCGTAGCCGAGTTGCGTGAGCACCCCGGACGGGTCGACCGTCCGCGTCATCTGCCCGAGGGCGTCATAGGTGAACTGGCTGACACCACCGCCCGGCGCGGTCTGCTTCACCACATTGCCCGCGTCGTCGTACTCGTTGCGGGTGGTGAAGGCCGCGGGCACCGGCTTGCGCTCGATCTGTGTGGTGGTGACCGGGCGGTCCAGGTCGTCGTACGTGGTCTCGGCGCGCGACCCGTTCGGGTCGGTGACCGTGAGCACCTCGCCGGTGCGGGTGTAGGTGTACTTCCACTGGGCGCGGTCGTCACCGGTGCCGACCGGTACGTCCTTGACGGTCATCCGGTTCTGGCGGTCGTAGCTGAACTTGGTGACGCGTCCCAGTGGGTCGGTCGACTCCACGACATTGCCCAGCGCGTCGTATGTGTTGCTCGTGCTCGGCGTGAAGCTCTCGGTCGAGCCCGGGGGCGTGTACGAGGGCGCGGAACTGGTGAGCACCCGCCCGAGCCGGTCGTACGTGGTGCGGTTGGTGTTGCCGAGCGCGTCCACCGACTCGGTCACGGCCCCGAAGGTGTCGTACCCGGTGTAGGTGGTGGGGCGCGAGGAGACGGGCGCGGAGCCGTTCGACTCGGTCTGGACGGCGGGCGAGGTGACGGACAGAGGCCGGCCCAGCTCGTCGTAGGCGTACTCCGTCTTGTTGCCCGCCGCGTCCGTCCTGGCCTTCATCAGGCCACGCTGGTCGTAGTCGTACGTGGTGGTGCGGGATTCCGCGCCGTTCTCGATGGTCTCCGTCCTGGCGTTGCCCGCGTCGTCGTAGACATAGCGGACGGTCTCGGGCGTGATGCTGGTCGGCCACGGCACATTGGAGGCCGCGCCGTTGGAGGCGGAGGTCTCCACATTGCCGGCGAGGTCGTAGGTGAAGCTGGTGCGGCGGGCGAGCCCGTTCGGGTCGGTGACGGTCGACTTCTCGCGGCCCACGGCGTCGTAGGTGTGCTCGGTGACGAGCTTGCCGTTGTTGGCCGTCTCGCTGAGGACGTTTCCGGCGCCGTCGTACGTGTTGGACTCGACGAGAATGTCGCGCTTGCTGCCGTCGGGGTTGTGGAAGTCCTTCATGGTGATCGACTTGATGAGGTCGTCGCCGTAGTACTCGTAGACGAGGGTCCGGCCCATGGTGTCGGTGTGCCGGGCGACCCGGCCGCCCATGTCGTACGCGTACGACTGGAGCACCGTGTAGTCGTCGTCACCGCCGTCGTCGTCCCAGTCGTGCAGCCGCGTCTCGGCCATCATGTTCCGCGCGGTGTACAGGTAGGAGAACTTGTTGCCGCCTGCGTCGACCATCGAGGTCTTGTTGCCGAGCGCGTCGTAGGTGTACGTCGTCTCGCTGCCCTCGGCGTCGATCGCCTTCTCCGGGCGGCCGTGCTCATCCAGCTCGAACGTCATCACGCGTGGGGCGTCGCCGCCCAGCACATCGCTGACCTCCGTGCGCACCACCTTGCCGTCGGCGTCGTACGTCGTGACGGTCTTCTGCTGATGCTTGCCGAGCGTGACGACGTTGGTCGCCGCCGGGTCGGTGGTGGAGGCGACGCGGGAGAGCTTGTCGTAGGTGTAGGTCGAGGTGACGCCGGCCGGCTGGGCGTCCGAGACCGCGGTCTCGGTGATCTTCCGGCCGAGCGCGTCGTAGGTGAACTTGGAGATCACGCCGGACCGCTCGGTCACCTGCGCCAGGTCACCGCTCTTGAAGTACTGGTAGCGGGTGACCTTGCCGCGCGGGTCGGTCGTCGTCAGCGGCAGCCCGGTGGGCGTGTTGCCGCCGCCGACGGCCGGTTCGACGCCGGTGGTGTACGTGTGCTTGACCGTTCCGCCGTCGGCCGTGGTCTGCTGGGTCAGCGCGCCACTGGTGTTGTACTGGTACTGCGTGCGGAAACGGTTGTCCGTCGGTCCCGAGGAGCGGCCGTCACGGGACTCGGACGGCTGGTCGGCCCTGAGGTCGAAGTCGCCCGAGGCCACCGGATAGGTGGTGTACGAGGTCTGGCAGTTGTCCTTGGCCCGGCAGGTCGTACGGCTGGTCACATTGCCGCGGTCGTCGTACCCGAGGGTGACCTTGTCGCCGTTCTCGCTGGTGATTCCGGTCTGGAAGCCGTTGTCGCTGTACTCGAAGAGGCGGATCGCGACGCCGTCGGCGGGGTGCCTGATGAAGTCGGGTTCGCTGCCGCCGTCACCGGGCGGGTTGGTGCAGAAGGCCGGGTCGCCCGGGTCGGGCTGGGTGCAGATCTGATCGGGCGGGTTGCTGCCGGACGGGGACGGCGAGGGGGTGGCGCTCTCGCGGGCGCCGAGGGCCATCGGCTCGCCGTAGCGCAGCATCCGCGCGGTCATGCCGTCGTACTCGTAGAAGTACGGGGCGTCCATCTGGTCGTGGACCTCGACGGTGCGCCGCAGGTCCCTGTCGTTGCCGAAGACCGCGGGGGTGCCGATCTTCCAGGTGCCGCCGTTGCTGTCGGTGTACTCCTCGACGCGGTCGCGGGAGGTGTCGTACTGCACCTCGGAGGCGATACGGCCGGACGGCAGCGTCGTCTTCGTCAGTACGTCCGCGGTGCGGGTGCCTTCGCGGTAGTGGCCGGCGACGGCGGCGGAGCCGAGGGGGTGGTGGTAGACGGCGACGTCGTCGATGGTGCCGGCGAAGGACCTGGCGCCGGTGGTGCCCCAGCCGGGCCAGGAGGCGGGGGTGGTGGCGTTGGCCGCACCGATCTGGTTGTACGTCAGATCGCCCTGCACCAGCTGCTTGCCGGTGATGGTGCCGGACAGCTTGCCGTCCAGGTAGAGGCTCTGGGTGGAGCCGGAGGCCGACAGGATGGCGTGGTGCCACTTGCCGTCGTTGACGTTCTTGGTGATGTCGGTGATCGGGGCGACGGTGCCGGTCGAGAACTGGCCGCGCAGCTTGCCGTCCGTGCCGACGTACAGCGTCGGGACGCCGGTGGTGGGCGCGGTGCCCCAGGCCTTGTTCTGGTAGCCGACGAGCGGTCCGCCGACGCCGGTGGCGATGGTCTTGAACCACACCTCGACGGCCGCGTCACGGCTCTTCTTCAGGGTGCCGGCGGGCAGGTCGACGCGTGAGGTGGTGCCGTTGAAGGTGGCGGCGGTGCCGGGGTCGCCGGTGATGGCGCCGGCCGCTCCCAGGGTGACGTTGGAGTAGGTGCCGCGGTCCTTGCCGAGATTGGCCTCGATGGTGCTGTTCGCCGCCGCGCCCTCGTCCTCGCCGAGCCGCCAGTAGGACTCGGGGCGGGAGTCGAGGACCGTGGTCCCGTAGTGGCTGCCGGAGCCGTGGGTGTACTGCGTGCAGCCGCCGTTCGGGTCGCAGACCTTGTCCAGCAGATCGCCGGTGTAGGTGTACGACCAGCTCAGCGGGGCGCCGTCGACGGCGGTCGTCGACACCTTGGTGACGTGCGCGCCGGTCCAGGTGAACGTCAGCGAGCGGTTGCTCCGGGCGTTGACCGCGGTCGAGAGCTTGCCGCCGCTGTAGGTGTAGGTGACGGCGTTGGAGTACTGGTCGGTGACCTTGCTCAGCAGACCGCCGGTGCTGAAGTCGTACGTCGTGCCCGACTTGTCCTGGAGCTTGTAGGTGGTGGCCGTGGCGTCGTACGTCAGCTTGGCGAACCGGCCCGGCGGCGGCGCGAAGGTGCCGTCGGAGTTCTTGCCGAAGCGGACGTCCTGGCCGTCCGGGTAGCGGATGACGACATTGCCGGTGCCGTCGTCGTCCGGCGTGAGCCGCATGTCGTAGCGGGTCGACCAGCCGGCACCGAAGGCGAGGTCACGCCGCGGGTCGAGGCTGTTGTACGTCCGCACGAGCGTGAGCTCGGGACCCACGCCGGTGATGGACGCGTCGATGGCGGCCGAGGTGAAGTTGCCGACGTTCGGGTCGAACTCCTTGCCCTGCGCCTCGGAGAGCCGCGAGGTGATCTCGGGCTGCGGGACCGCGGCCACCAGGGCGATCTGCGCGGTGGGCACCTCGTTGGAGGCGTCCTTGACGAAGCCGCGCCACAGATAGGTCTTGCCCCACTTCAGCCGCCCAGCCGGGACCGGATACGCGGATGCGGTCTGGTAGGCGGAGGTGGTGCAGCCGGTCGGCTTGCCGTCCTTGTCCGCCTCACAGATCTCGTACTTGTACTGGAGAGCGGAGCCGGGAGGGGCGTCGATGTCCACACCGCTCGCCCACAGCTGCGGGGTCAGCGTCTGCGCCTGGTAACCGTTGGGCGGGGACTGCTCCTTGACCACCGGAGCGATGTCGAAGACCTGGAGGGTCAGCCGGCCGGGCGGCACCTGCTCGTCGGTGAAGACCTTGCCGCCCTGGCGCACCATCGTGAAGTCGAGCAGGTACGTGCCGGGGGGCAGCGCCTTGATGGTCGCGTCCAGGGTGGTCTTCGCGCCGAACGCCACATTGCCGGTGAGATTGGCCGCGCGCTGCTGGGTGACCAGCTTGCCCTTGGAGTTGTAGGCCCGGTACGCGAGGTAGTAGCTGCCCGGCGTCCAGGTCTCCGCGCCCTTGTTGGTGACGGTGACCTTGACCTTGCCGGCCTGGTTCTGCAGGACCGGCGGGTCGGGGACGGGCTTGGGGAAGGAGTAGGTCGCGCTGTACGGGGAGTGCGTGACGAACAGCTTCGGCGGGTTGGCCGTCGAGTGGCCGGTCAGCTTCTTGAACGCGAGCGAGTCGGAGGCCGAGGCACGCAGGGACAGACCGTAGTTGGGCTGGGTGCCGTCCACCCAGCGCTGCACCAGGTCGCGGCCGCCCTTGCCGAGGTCGAAGAGCTCACCGGCGGCGGGGCAGGCGGACTGGGACTGGCCGAAGCCGACGTAGCCGTACGCGAAGGACCTCGAGGCGAGCGCGCCCCCCACCGCAGGACCGGGGTAGGAGGTGCCGGTGCCCGCCGTCCAGGACTCGGTCACCGGGTGCACGGAGACCGGACGCGGCTTGCAGGATGCCGAGTCGAAGTTCACGATCTGGAGCTGCGCGCCGAAGATGCGGTGGCGCTTCAGCTCCTCGTCGAGGCCCGGGAAGCCGAGGAAGGAGTAGGTGGCGCCGGTCGGGCCCTTGCCGACCTGGAGTTCGCTGGAGCCGACGACGGACGCGCCGCCGTTCCTGACGTACATCGAGGTGGAGGCCGCGGTGGTGTCGACGGAGGGGTCGATACGGACCGGGAAGGCGCGGGCCGGGTCGGCCAGCCAGGCGGCGTCGGCGCTCACCTTCAGGGCCTGGCCGCCGCCCTGCTCGATCAGTTCGTAGCGGACGGCGTGCGAGACGGCGCCCTTGGCGTCCTCCATGAAGCCGGCCGGGATCACGGCCTTGGTGCGGCCCGCCGAGTCGGCGAGGACGATCGTCCCGTCACCCGCGCGTGCGGTGAGTCCGCTGAGGCTCAGCGGGAAGACAAAGCCCGCGGGGGCGTCGGCGGAGCGCAGAACGAGGGTCTCCTTGACCCCGCCCGTCTGCGAGTCGAGCCACAGGTCGGTGCCGGGCAGGACCTTCTCGTACACGACCCGGTTGCCCTCGGCGCTGCCCTTGGCGGCGGCCGCGCCGCTCAGCCCGTAGGCGAAGGACTCACCGGAGGGGAGGGTGAGCGCGGCGAGCCGCTGTGCGTCGGCGCGCTCGGCGATGCGCAGGTCGACGGAGTCGGCGGCGTTGGCCCAGCCGCCGTTCTGCTCCACCACGTCCGCGTTGATGGGCCGCCAGACACCGCGCTCGTCCTGGTAGTTGATAGGGGTGGTGGAGAGCTCGCTGGTGCGGGTGCCGTCCTCGTTGGCGTAGGTGCGGCTGCGCGCATCGCGCTCGGAGACGATCTCCTGGCTGGTCCTGCGGTCGAAGCCCTTGAGCTTCGGGGCGGGCGGCGTGGAGACCTCGGCGGTGTTGCGCCCGGCGGCGGGCCTGGCCGAAGCGGGGCTCCTCAGCGGGTACTTGGAGCGCAGCGACTCGGGGGCCTCGGTGTTGCCGGGGCCGCCCACGCCGTGGCTGCGGCCCTCGGCGCTGCCCCAGCGCTGGCCGGGGCCCTTCGCGGCGGCGGGCGCCTCGGGGAATAACGGGAAGCCGACGCCGGCCACGGCGAGTGAGCCGAGGGCCAGCACCAGAGCGACGGAGACGCCAATCGCCTTGGACCATCTGCTGCGGCGCAGCCTGGTCAGCAGGAAATTGCGCGCGAGTCTCCGGTACACCGGCGGTTCCCCCAGAAGCCGAAAGCGAATGTGCACACAGAGCCTGACTGTTTGTGATGACCACGTCGACTACTTGTGTGGACCATTCACCTGAGCGTTATCGTGTCGTGATCATCAAGGCGGCATCCGCCCGTAATGTTCAAGGTCGCCGAGGACAGCCCAGCTGACGGGGGGGCTTCCGCTCGGAGCCTCAAGAGGCAGCCGTACAGGCTCATTTGACGGAAGGACAGCGAGAACTCACATGGCATTAACCTTTCACCACAAGCGGCGCACTCTGACGGCAGCGGCCACGGCCGTCGCCGCGGCACTGCCCCTGCTCATCGCGGCGCCCGGCACGGCGCAGGCCGCCGAGTCGGCGGCCTGCCCGCCCAACGGCAAGACATATGTGGTCAATTCATCGGGCTCTTTGCTTCAGTACACGATGGCGGCCCCGCTCTCCGGCTCCACCTTCTCGGCGTACAGCACGGCCGGCACGAACTGGGGGGCGTACGGCAAGGTGCTCGCCGGGCCGAACGGCGAGTTCTACGCCTTCAAGTCGGACGGCACGTACTACGCCCACCGCACCGACAGCGGCACCTGGGACATAGCCCCCAAGAGGATCAGCACCGCCCTGGGCTGGCTCGGGAACGCCGCGGACCACGAGCAGGCCACCGTCGACCGTGACGGCTGGCTGTGGGTGGCCGACAACCTCGGTCAGCTGTACGCCTACCGGTACGACTCGACGATCGGGACGAGCGGCGGACTGAAGTCGCTCAAGATCCTGGACAAGGGCTGGGACCGCTACAACCTGATCACCGCGGGCGACAAGGGCGTTCTGTACGGGCGCGCCACCGACGGCAGGCTCTACCGCTCCCGCTACGACGTCACCAGCCAGCGCTGGATCGAGCGTCATGTCCTGGTCGGCTCCGCGGCCTGGGGCAACTTCAAGACCATCACCGCGGGCGGCGGCGACACCCTGGTGGCCGTGCAGACCAGCGGTGAGGCGCTGTACTACCGCTACGACGAGAACACCCGCACCTGGCCGGTCCTGGCCAAGCAGGTGGCCGCGGGCGGCTGGCAGAACTTCCCCAACGTCACCTCCAGGCCCGACAACTGCAGCCTGGTCGCCAACCACACCCCGGCGGCGCCCTCGGTCCCGCTGGAGAACTACAGCCGCGCCTCGGTCATCCAGTCCTCCGCCGGTTCGCTGGAGTTCGCGTACACCGACAACATCGGGCGACTCGTCCACGGCCGGATGCCGGACGCGTCCAACACCAACAACGTGCTGTGGACCACGATCTCGGGGACCGAGGCCTTCGCCGGTACGCCGTGGCTCGCCGAGCAGGCCGACGGCCGGGTCTCCGTCACCGCGCACAACACCTCGGGCAGCGTCTGGCAGCGCAACCAGACCGCCAAGACCAGTGCGGACTGGGCGAACTGGACCGACCTGGCAGGCGCGATGGCGCAGCACGCGGTGACCGCGAAGACGTCCGCCGGTCTCCTGGTGCAGTTCTCCGTCGACGCCGGGGGCAGGCCCTGGTACCGCATCCAGACCGCGGCGAACGCCGACTCCATGGGCTGGATGCCGCTGACCGGCTCCGGCTTCGCCGGGTCCTTCACCACCGTGCCCGTGCGCGACGGCATCCAGCTGTTCGGCAAGGGCGCCGACGGCACGCTGTCCACCGCCCTGTTCAAGGACGACGGGACCCTGTCGGCCTGGACCTCGCTGGGCAGCCAGACGGTCACCGGCACCCCGGCCGTGGTCGTCTACCCCGGCTTCCGTATCCGCGTCTTCGCGACGGACACCGCGGGCAGCGTCGTGACGGCGACCCAGTCCGCCGAGGGCGGGGCGTACGGAGCGTGGACCCAGGTCGACACGGTCGCCGCGGCCGGCTCCCCCAGCGCCGTGATCTCCCCGCTGACCGGCCTCACCGAGCTCGTCGTGCGCGGCACGGACGGCTACATCCACAGCACCGGCGAGACCACCCAGGGCTCGGGCGTCTGGCGCGCCTGGAAGTCGGAGAGCTTCGAGACCTCCGCGACCGAACCGACGGCCTTCACCTACACCAACAGCACGGGTCCGACCTGGGCCTTCTCCTTCCGCACGGCGGACAACCAGACCAGGGTCTACCAGGTCCAGCCGAGCTCGGCGTTCGCCGCGCGCTCGTTGCCCACGCCGCCCGCCACATGATCCGCTCGCTGACCGGAAAGACAGATATGACGTACACCTCCACGCACAGATCCCGGCGCTGGGCGGCGATCGCGACCGCCGCTGCCGCCACCCTCCCGCTGCTGGTCGCCGTGCCGGGCACCGCGCACGCGGCCGATGCGGCGAGCTGCGACGCCAACGGCCCCACCTTCGCCGTCACCGCGGCGGGCGCGCTTCAGCAGTACACGATGAAGACGCCGCTGAGCGGCACCTTCTACGCCGGTCCGACCACCATCGGCTCCGGCTGGCAGAACTTCGGCCGGGTGTTCGCCGGTCCCGACGGCTCGTTCTACGGGGTCAAGTCGGACGGCCTGTACTACGGCCACCGCACTTCTGCCGGCACCTGGGACATCCAGCCGAAGAAGGTCAGCAGCAGCTTCGGCTGGCTGGTCAACACGGCCGACCACGACCAGGCGACGGTCGACCGCAACGGCTGGTTCTGGGTGGCCGAGAACACGGGCGCGCTGCGCGCGTACAAGTACAACGCCGCCGCGGGCGGCTGGGACGTCGGCACCAGCAAGGCGCACGACGACGGCTGGAACCGCTACAACCTGATCACCGCGGCCGACGCGGGTGTCATCTACGGCCGGGCGGCGGCGGACGGCAAGCTCTACCGCTCCCGCTACGACCTCACCAGCCAGCGCTGGATCGAGCGCCATGTGCTGGTGAGCGGGAGTGACTGGAACCAGTTCAAGTCCATCTCCTCGGGCGGCGGCGACACCCTGGTGGCGACCGTGAAGAGCACCGGCGAGGCGTACTACTACCGCTTCGACGAGAACACCCGCACCTGGCCGGTCAACCGGGTGGAGGTGGGCAGCAGCGGCTGGCAGAACTTCCGGGACGTCGCGGCGGCGCCCGACAACTGCCGGATCCTGGCGAACCACACGCCCGCAGCGCCCGCGCTCACCCAGGAGCAGTACAGCCGCACCTCGGTGATCCAGTCCTCGGCCGGCTCGCTGGAGTTCGCGTACACCGACAACATCGGCCGCCTGGTGCACGGCCGGATGCCGGACGCCTCCAACACCAACAACGTGCAGTGGACCACGCTCTCCGGCAATGAGGCCTTCACCGGGCAGCCCTCGCTCGCCGAGCAGGCCGATGGCCGGGTCTCCGTCACCGCGCGCAACGCCTCCGGCAGCATCTGGCAGCGCAACCAGACCGCCAAGACCAGTGCGGACTGGGCGAACTGGACCGACCTGGCAGGCGCGATGGCGCAGCACGCGGTCACCGCGAAAACCTCCTCCGGTCTCCTGGTGCAGTTCGCCGCCGACGCGAACGGCAAGCCCTGGTACCGCATCCAGACCGCGGCCAACGGCGACCTCAAGGGCTGGATGCCGCTGACCGGCTCGGGCTTCACCGGGTCGTTCACCACCGTGCCGGTACGGGACGGCATCCAGCTCTTCGGCAAGGACGGCTCCGGTGTCCTGAGCACCGCCCTGTTCAAGGCCGACGGCAGCATCTCCGCCTGGACCACGCTGGGCGCGCAGGCGATCACCGGCACGCCGTCCGCGGTCGTCTACCCGGGCTACCGCATCCGGGTCTTCGCCACCGACGGGAACGGCAAGGTCGTCACCGCGGCCCAGTCCACCGAGGGCGGGGCGTACGGCGGCTGGAGCCAGGTCGGCGACCTCACGGCCAAGGGCTCGCCCAGCGCCGTGATCTCCCCGCTGACGGGCCTCACCGAGATCGTCGTCCGCGGTGGCGCGGACGACTTCGTCCACAACACCGGTGAGACCACCCAGGGTTCCGGTGTCTGGCGCACCTGGCAGCAGGCCTCCTTCGAGACCTCCGCCACCGAGCCCACCGCGGTGGCGTACACCAACGCGACCGGCCCGACCTGGGCGTACTCCTTCCGTACGGCCGACAACCAGACGCGTTTCTACGCCGCCCAGCAGACGTCGTCGTTCAGCGCGCGCTCGCTGCCGGCGCCCGAGTAGCACCGACCGGCCAAGCACGACCGCGGGGGCGGCCCCTCCGGCCGCCCCCGCATTTTCAAGGGGAGAATCCATGACCGAGGCGAGGCATGACCACCTCAGCCGCAGGACCTTCATACGGCTTACCGGAGGTGCCGCGGCCGTCGCCGCCGTGGGGATCGGCGGGCCCTTCGCCGGGCCCGCGCACGCCGACGGCGTACCCACCGCCCTGCCCTTCGAGTTCAGGACCAGCGGCTACACCTGCGCGAGCGATGTGCCGGACGCGATGCAGCCGTGGCGGGACCGCAAGGCGGAACGGGTGGACACCGCTCCGCACGACGCCGAGGGCATCCGGATGTTCGAGGTGGACGGGAAGCTGTACGACCACCCGGTCGGCCAGATCCAGTTCGGCCTGCAGAACATCTGCAGCTACCGCCAGACCAAGGACAGCTTCTACCTCGACCGGGCCAGGGCCCAGGCCAAGCGGCTGACCGACCGGCACGTGGAGGCGCGCGGCGCCTGGTACTTCCCGTACCCCTTCGACTATGCCCATGCCGTGCACACCGGGATCACCTACAAGGCCCCGTGGTACTCCGGCATGGCCCAGGGCGAGGCGCTGAGCCTGTTCGCACAGCTGGCACAACTGGACGGGGTCTCGGCCGAGGAGCGGGCCGGCTACCGAGCCGCGGCCGACGGGGCGTTCGCGTCACTGCTGCGCGCGGACGACGCCAAGCCCTGGGTGGTCGCCAAGGACGGCGCGGGTTACCTGTGGATCCACGAGTACCCGATGGACGCGCCGGGCACGTCGGACTACACGTACAACGGCTTCATGTTCGCCACGCTCGGCCTGTGGGACTACCACCGGCTGACCGGGAATCCGCTGGCCGAGCAGCTCTTCGACGGCGCGCTGACCACCTTCAACGCGTACTTCCCGAGCATGCGCAACAAGGGCTGGCTGTCCCACTACTGCCTGACCCACAGCATCGCGACCTCGTCCTACCACCCGGTGCACATCAATCTGCTCCGCCAGCTGCACTGGCTCTCCGGCAGCGTGCGGCACGCCTATCTGTCGGATGTGCTGATGGACGACTATCCGCACCCGCATCTGGGCGCGGACGGCGGCACCGTCGCCATCGGCGCGGGCGCCTACACCTTCTACAAGTTCGACGGCACGGGAGCGGTCACCGCGACCAAGGACGTGTCCTTCACGCGTGACACCCAGGCGCCCGCCTCCCAACGGGTGCGCATCGAGGGACGCGGCATCCACTATCTGATCAAGGAAGGTGCCTACACGGGCTGGTACCTGCCCGAGTACTTCCCGAAGGTGTATCTGCTGGGCGAGTGGTTCCGGTCCCTGTACCGGCCGCAGCGGGTCGCCACCTTCCCCGCGAACCTCAGCATCACCTGCACCAAGGTGGCCTCCGACGGCACCGTCGAGGCGACGAGGACGGTCGAGTTCGCCAAGGACTCGAACGCGCCCTTCGACCGCAGGTCGATCGTCAACGGCCGGCCTATGGTACAGATCACCGCGGGCGCGCTCACCGGCTTCTGGGCACCCTGCGCCCAGGTCCTCACCGACGGGCGCTGACCGGTGCCGGCCCCTCGCGGGCCGGCTCCGGCTCCCGCCGCACCCGCTCCGGCCGCAGCATGATCGCCCGCGAGACGACAAAGGTGATCGGGACCGCGGCACCTGCCGCGATCAGCGGGGCATAACGGCTGCCGAAGTGCAGCACGTCCACCAGCAGATAGACGCCGCTCGTGGTGACGACGAAGTTCGCGGCGTTGGTGAGCGGGAACAGCAGGAACTTCCGCCAGGTGGGCCGGGTCCGGTAGGTGAAGTACGAGGTCAGGAAGAAGGACCCGACCATGCTGAGCGCGAAGGCGACGACATGGGCCGCGACATAGGGCAGCCAGGTCAGCAGGGCCAGATACAGGCCGTAGTACGTCCCGGTGTTCACGAGCCCCACCAGGGCGAATCTGACCATCTGGACCTGGACTGTCATCGTCTTACGAGCTCCCCCGTGCGTTTGTGCCGGTCCGCTTCCCGCTGCCCGGGAAGACCGGCGTTGGTGGCCTTCACCAGGAAGTGCGGTCGCCGCTTCACCTCGTAGTAGATACGGCCGACGTACTCGCCGACCACCCCCAGCATCAGCATCTGGACGCCGGCGAGTGCGGTGACCGCCACCAGAAGGGTGACATACCCGGGGGTGTCCACGCCGTTCACCAGGGCGACACCGACGATCCAGGCGGCATACGCCATGGCGACGGTGACCAGGAGAAGCCCGAGATAGACGGCCGCGCGCAGCGGCTTGTTGTTGAAGGAGAGCAGTCCGTCGAGCCCGTAGTTGAGCAGTTTTCCGAAGCTCCATTTGGAACGGCCCTGCTCACGCACCGCATTCTCGTACTCAAAGGTCGTGGTGCGGAATCCGACCCAGGCGAAGATGCCCTTCGAGAAGCGGTTGTACTCGGTGAGTTCGAGGATCGCGTCCACGGTACGGCGCGACAGCAGCCGGAAATCGCCCACGCCGTCGACGAGCTCGACATCGACAAGGCGGTTGATCAGCCAGTAATAGGCCCGCGCGGTGACCGTGCGAGTGACCCGGTCCCCTTTGCGGGTGCGCCGCGCGATGACCTGGTCGAAGCCCTCCTCGTGCAGCTGCAGCATGCGCCTGACCAGCTCCGGAGGGTGCTGGAGGTCGGCGTCCATGATGACCACGGCGTCGCCGTCGGCATGCTGGAGACCGGCGAGCATCGCCGCCTCCTTGCCGAAGTTGCGGCTGAAGGAGACATAGCGGGTACGAGGGTCGGCCCCGGCGATCTCCTCGAGGAGAGGCAGGGTTCGGTCCTGGCTTCCGTCGTCCACATAGACCAGCTCGAATTCCTGCCCGAGCAGGGAGAGTTCCGCGGTCACATGGTCGTGGAAGCGGCCGATGATCTCCTCTTCGTTGAAGCAGGGAACGACTATCGAGATCAGCACGGAAGAACGACATCCCACCCGAATGTCCGAGGTGGATTCCTCACATGACGCGTAGGCGACCATCCAGTGAACTGGGCTTCCCGCGGCCTGTTTTCACGATCGGCGCTGGCATATTCGAGTAATCATGACTCTGCAATCCGCGCGCGGCCGTGCCGCCGCCATCGCCGCGCTGATCACCGTGGGGACTGTCTGCGCCGGTGACGCCGTAGCCCGCAGCTTCCCTTTCGGGCCGAAGACCCGCAGCGTGAACGACCTCGGGAATCAGTTCGTGCCGTTCCACGCCCATCTGTGGGACCTGCTGCACGGCCGGGCGGACGGCGGGCTGCTGCTCAACTGGCAGTCCGGGTACGGCACCAGCTTTCTGCCGGACCTCGGGACCTATCTGACCAGCCCCTACTCGGTACTGGTCGGGCTCTTTCCGCGTGACGGGATCGACCTCGCCGTGTATGTCATCACGCTGCTGAAGATGGCGACGGCGGCCGCGGCCATGACCTGGCTGCTGTTCCATCTGCACCGAGGCGGACGAGAGAGCGGACGCTGGTGGATGGCGGCGGTGCTCGGCGGCTCGTACGCACTGTGCGGCTGGTCGGTCGTCGAGGCCTCGTACAACCCCATGTGGATGGACGGCCTGGTCGCCTTCCCTCTGCTGTGCCTGGCCGGTGAGTGGGCGCGCACGGGACGGCGGCCGCTGCTCGGCCCGGTGATCGTCGCGGTGGCGTGGATCGCCAACTTCTACACCGCCTACATGGCGACCATCGGGGCCGCGCTGGTGCTCGCGGTGCGGCTGCTGCTCGCGGATACGGACGTACGGGAGCGGATGCGGGCGCTGCTGCGGGCCGCCCGGACCGTGCTGCTCGGGATCGCGCTGGCCGGGCCCGTGCTCATCCCCGTCTTCCTCGGCTCCCGGCACGCCTATCCGGGGTGGACGAAGCAGTTCGCGCCGGCCGGCTGGGCCGATGTGTTCGCGCGCACGCTGCCCGCGACGTACAGCTTCTTCACTCCAGCCGTCTTCCTGGGCAGCGGTGCGCTGCTGCTGGCGTGCACGCTCGTCTTCAACGGCGCGGTCCCGCGCCGCGAGCGCTGGGTGTGGACGGGGCTGGCCATGGCGGTCGCGCTGTCCCTCCAGTGGGCGCCGACGCATCTGGTGTGGCATGTCTTCGCGACGCCCAATGGCAGCCCGTACCGGCAGACCTTCGTCTTCGCCGGAATCCTGGTGATCGCCGCATGGGTCTGTCTCTCCTACGACTGGCCGGGGCGGCGCGCCCTGCTCGGCGGCGGCGCCGTGGTGACGGTGATCGCCCTCGGGGGCGCCACCAGTGCGCTGGTCACGGTCTGGACGTTTCCGCTGTTCGCGGCCGGGTTCGCGGCGGTCGTCGGCGGTCTGGTCCTGGCCGGGCGGGGCAGGTACGCCCCTCTCGCCGCGTTGCTGCTCAGCGGCGCTCTGATCGGGCAGGCCGCGGCGACCACCGCATACGCCGACCGGATGCGGCTCGGCAGGCTGGACGACTACCCGGCCTGGGGCGAGCCCCACAGCGAGCGTGCGGCGGCCGTGGCGAAGGCCGACGGCTGGCCGCGCTACCGCACCGACCCGGGCCGCGACCAGCTCACCGGGAACGATCCGGTCCTGGTGGGCGGCCAGGGCGGCTCGTACTACAGCAGCCACACCCCCGATGTGTACACGCGCACGCTGGCCGCACTCGGCGCGGGCTGGACGTCCAACGGCCGCAGTGTGCAGTCGCTCGACAACCCGGTCACGGACGCGATCTTCGCCGTCGGCGCACGGGTGCGCACCACGCCCGGCGCGCACCCGGACGTGATCCGGGCCGACCGGACGCCACCACTGGTGACCGCGCGGCCGCCCGGGGCCGAGCCGCGGTACGACTGGAACCCCTTCCGCAACCAGGAGAGGCTTCTCGGCTCGCCGGTCTACAGCGCCCCCGCGGGCGGCTCCTGCCCGGTCGGCAGCGAGGTCTTCCTCTGGGCGCCCCACTACACCGGCAGGGCCGGGCTGGGCGACTCGCCCTGGGTGACGCTGCGCGGCGGACAGCCCAAGCGGCGTGCCGCGCTCACCTCGCTCGGGACGGTGAACTCGCCCGGCGAGAAGGTCCGTTACAGCAGGGACCCGCACCGCACCACTCTCGGCTGTCTGGACCGGGCGAAGCTGACCGCCGCCGTGAACCGGCTGAAGAGGACGGGCGCGGTCTCGGTAGAGGTCACCGACAGCGGCGTACGGGCCGAGCTCCCGCCCGGCACCAGGGGGACGGCCGTCCTCGCCGCGCCCCGGATCGCGGGCTGGAACTGCAACGGCAAGCCCGCCGGCTCCTACCTGGGGCTCGTCGCCGTACCGCTGGACGGATCGTCGAGGACAGTGGACTGCTCCTTCCGCCCGCCCGGCCTGAAGGCGGGCGCGGCACTGGGTGCCGCGGGCCTGCTGGGGCTCGTACTGCTCGCGCTGCCCAGGCTGGGGAAGCGCTCGCGCCGCGCTCCAGGGGCCCCCGATACCACTGGCATCACGAGCAACAGCCAACTACAGCAAGCACATTGACTGTTCATCAACTCGTGATCTTCCAGTGGATCTTGTTCATCCGAAGGCCACCGCACCGTTCACCTGTCGACGCCTAACGTCCAGACCATGACAAGGACTTCACCTGGTTCACACATAAGGCGCACGGCACTCACCGCCGCCCTTGCCGTGGCTCTTCCGGTGCTCGTGGCGCTGCCCGCAGGCACCGCACAGGCGGCCAACGCGCCGGTGACCTGCGCCGCCACCGGCCCCACGTACACGCTCGATTCGGCGGGCAAGCTGTACCGGCAGGACATGCCGACCCCGCTGACCGGCGCCGCCGTGCCGACCGGCAGCGCGATCGACACCACGTGGACCGGCTACGGGCAGATGATGGCCGGACCCGGCGCCACGTTCTACGGGATCAAGTCGGACGGCCTCTACTACTCCCACCGCATCAGCTCGTCGGCGACGTGGGACGTGCACCACAAGAAGATCAGCTCCGGCTTCACGGAGTTCAAGGCCGCAGGCAGGACCGATGAGATCACCATCGACCGCGGCGGCTACATCTGGACGCTGGCCGGCACCACCGGCGGTCTGCGCTGGTACAAGTACGACGCCGCCGCCGGGGACTTCATCACCGGCAGCGGAAAGATCGTCGACATGGGCTGGGACCGCTACGACGCGATCTACGCCGGCGACAAGGGCGTGCTGTACGGCCGCTCGGCGACCGACGGCAAGCTCTACCGCTCCCGCTACGACGTGACCAGCCAGCGCTGGATCGAGCGGCACGTCCTGGAGTCCGCGGCCGACTGGAGCGACTCCAAGGCGATCACCTCCTTCGGCGGCGACACCCTCTTCCGGGTCAAGGGCAACGGCGCGGTCACGTACTACCGCTTCGACGAGGGCATCCGCGACTTCCCGGTCTACAACAAGCAGATCGAGTCGAGCGGCTGGGCCGCGTTCACCTCGGTGTCCGGCGCGCCCGACGCCTGCCGGATCGATGTCAACCACACCCCGGCCTCGCCGTCCATGCCGCTGGAGAACTACAGCCGCGCCTCGGTGATGCAGTCGTCCGCCGGTTCGCTGGAGTTCGCGTACACCGACAACATCGGCCGCCTCGTGCACGGCCGGATGGCGGACGCCTCCAACATCAACGATGTGCTGTGGACGACCATCTCCGGCAATGAGGCCTTCAGCGGGCAGCCCTCGCTCGCCGAGCACACCGACGGCCGCGTCGTCGTCTCCGCGCACAACACGTCCGGCAGCGTCTGGCAGCGCAACCAGGCCGCCAAGTCCAGTTCCGACTGGGGCAGCTGGATCAATCTGGCGGGCGCGATGGCGCAGCACGTCGTCACCGCGAAGACCCCCTCCGGTCTCCTGGTGCAGTTCGCCGTGGACGCGGACGGCAAGCCCTGGTACCGCATCCAGCAGCGCGCCAATGTGGACTTCATGGGGTGGACGCCGCTGGCCGGCTCCGGCTTCAGCGGTCCCTTCACCGCCGTGACCGTACGGGACGGCATTCAGCTCTTCGGCAAGAACGCGTCCGGCGTGCTGAGCACGGCGCTGTTCAAGGAGGCCGGAACCCTCTCCGCCTGGTCGGCGCTGGGCGCGCAGGCCATCACGGGCACGCCGACTGCTGTCGTCTACCCGGGCTACCGCATCCGGCTCTTCGCGACGGACGGCCTCGGCAAGGTCGTGACCGCGTCCCAGTCCGCCGAGGGCAGCACCTACAGCGAGTGGACCGTCCTCGACGGGCTCACCGCCAAAGGTTCCCCCAGCGCCGTGATCTCCCCGCTCACCGGCCTCACCGAGATCGTCGTACGCGGCGAGGACGGCTACACCTACAGCACCGGTGAGACCACCCAGGGCAGCGGCACCTGGCGCGCCTGGCAGCAGGCCTCCTTCGAGGCCTCCGCCACCGAGCCCACCGCGTTCACCTACACCAACGCGACCGGGCCGACCTGGGCGTACTCGTTCCGCACGGCCGACAACCAGACCCGCATCTACCAGGTGCAGCAGACCGCCTCGCTCAGCGCGATGCGCGCCGGGGACAAGGCACCGGCCTTCACCGGCCGCGCGCTGCCCCGTCCATAACCGGTACACCACACCGGCCGCCGTCCGGTCCTTGGGGGACCGGACGGCGGTCGGCATCCTGCCCGAGGTCGTACCGAGAAAGGCCCGAAATCCCTTGGCTCACACACGAACCCGGCTCAGCACCGCCCTCGCGGGGCTGAGCCTGCTGCTCGCGGCCACCGCCGCCCCGTTGATCACCGCACCGCCCGCCGCCGCCAGCGGCACCCAGAAGTCCACCGACGCGCTGACCGGCACCGAGCAGATCCTCTTCCGCTCCGGCACCGCGGGCTACGGCTGCTTCCGCATCCCGACCCTCGTCCGCACCAAGGCGGGCACCCTGCTCGCCTTCGCCGAGGGCCGCAGATCCCCGTCCTGCGCCGATCGCGGCCCCATCGACATCGTTGCCCGCCGCTCCACCAACGACGGGCGCACCTGGAGCCCGATCCGTGGGGTGCTCTCCGGCAGCGAGAGCGACCCCCATGCCCCCTACACCCGCGGCAACCCGTCGCCCGTCGCCGACGAGATCACCGGCGACGTCTTTCTGCTCTCCACCTCGGAGCCCGCCACCGCCGAGCCCGGCGGCAAGCGGCTGCCGTGGGTGCAGCGCAGCACCGACGAGGGCATCGGCTTCGGGGCGCCCGTGCCGCTGCCCCGGTTCAGCGGTGCCGACAAGGGCTGGTTCGGCACCGGGCCCACGCACGGCATCCAGCTGAGGCAGGGCGAGGCCAAGGGCCGGCTGGTGGTCGGGGCGTACGAGAGCCCGACGCCCACCACGCAGTACGTCGGCCTCATCTACAGCGACGACCACGGCGAGAACTGGAAGACCAGCCAGAGCGCGAACTCGTACGAGAAGGACGTACTGCTGCCCGGCGAGCCCGCGGTCGCCGAACTCGACGACGGCGGCATCTACATCGCCGCCCGCAACAACACCGACGCCGGGCACCGCACCCACGCGGTGAGCACCGACCAGGGCGCCACCGTGCCCGCGCAGCGGCTCGTGCCCGGGCTTGTCACCCCGCAGGTGCAGGGCTCGGTGCTCGCGCTGCGCCAGACCTACCGCAGCACGCCGGGCGACACCCTCGTCCTCGCCGCGCCCTCGCACCCCACCGACCGGCAGAGCATGCGCATCCGCTACTCGACGGACCGGGGCGCCACCTGGCGCGACGCGTCGGGCGGCCAGATCAACAGCAGGCGCGCGGGCTACTCGGACCTGGCCGAGCTCGGCGACGGCCAGCTCGGGCTCGTCTACGAGGGCGGCGCCGACTTCTCCGCGGCGAACATCTACTTCAACCGCTTCACCCCGTCCGCTGTCGGGGTGCCCGGCACCTTCACCGGCGCCCTGAATCCGCAGCCTTCACCGCCCGCCGGGCGCACCACACCCGACGCGGGCCCCGAGGCCAACGACGCCTATCTGGGCGGCAGTGCGACGCTGGGTGCCGGCCGGTTCGGCCAGGGCCTGGTCCTCGGCGGAACCGGCGACCTGGCCGATCTGCCGTACACACCGTCCCTCGATCCGGGCGCGTCGGACGTCACGTACTCCCTCTTCTTCCGCTACTCCGCCACCGCGAGCAGCCCGCAGCAGGCGCTGATGTGGGCGTACGGATTCGGCGCGGGCAAGCCCCAGCTGTGGGTACGCGCACAGCCCGCGCAGGACCGGCTGTTCGCCTGGGCCGAGACCGACTCGGGCTCGGTGCAGCTTCCGCTGCCCGACCCGGGGGCGTCCGTCGCCTACGGCGACGGCGCATGGCACCAGCTGTCGCTGGTGCGCTCGGCCGGGCAGTTCCGGCTCTCGGTGGACGGCGGGGTGCCCGCGCTCGGCGCGGGTGTGACCGGCTCGCTGACCGACTCCCGCGCCAACGGCGTCGACGGCATCCGGCTCGGCGCCAAGCCGGACGCGGGCGCCGGCGAGTACTTCACCGGATCGATCGACGAATTCCGGCTCCACCGCACTGCTCTGACGGATGCCCAGCTCGCCGGGCTGCGTACCGCCAACAGCGCGCCGGACGCCGCGGCCACCCAGTCCGTGCGGCTGCCCTTCCAGGTGACGGACACGGCCGAAGTGCCCGCGCTCACCCCGGTCGCCGTCGAGGACGACGTCTCCGGCCACTGCGCCGACGGCACCCTGCTCGGCGGGCTGCCCACGAAGACCTCCGGCCGCATCGGCAAGGGCGCGATCGGCGTCTCGGCCACCCGGCCGGGCGTCGAGGTGCCGTACGTCCCCGCGCTGGGGGTCGGTGCGGACGACTTCACCTACACCCTGTGGTTCTCGCACTCGGCGACCGCGTCGAGCGCGAACTCGGCGCTGCTGTGGGCCTACGGCTCCACCTCCGGGCAACCTGCCCTGTGGGTGCGCGCCCAGCCCGCCCAGGACCGGCTGTTCGCCTGGGCCGAGACCGCGGCGGGCCCGGTCCGGATCGCGCTGCCCGACGCGGGAAGCTCGGTCGCGTACGGAGACGGCCGATGGCATCTGCTGGCGCTCAGCCGCAGCGGCGGCACGCTGCGGCTGAGCGTGGACGGGGGCGCGGCGGCCGAGGCGGGCGGTCTTTCGGGATCGCTGACCGCCGCCGCGAACCCGGAGGGCGTCCGGGTCGGCTCCAAGCCGGGCGGCACCGACATCCTCACCGGCCAGCTTGACGACCTCCGGCTCTACGGGCGGCCGCTGACACCGGCAGAGGTGCAGAAGGTGGCGGCCTCCGCGACGGGTTCGACGGGTGGCTATCCCGCCGACCGGCCGGATCTGTGGTGGTCCATGGAGGCCGGGAACACCGAGGTCCATTCGGTGGCGCGGCCCGCCGCAGGGCCCGCGACACCCGACTCGTCGGCGCACTGCAACCACGCCCATGTGCGCGGCGGCGCGCTGCCGTCGTCCTGGGCGGGCAGCGGGCGGTTCGGCTCCGGGCTGGCGCTGGACGGCACGGACGACGGGGTCGAGCTGCCCTACGGCGCCGACGAGGCACTGGGCGGAGCCGACTTCACCGTCGCGACCTGGCTGAAGTACACCGCGGGACCCACCACGGGCAGCCAGGTGATCGCGTGGTCGTACGGAATGGGCGGTACGGAACGGCAGTTGTGGCTGCGCGCCCAGCCCGCCCAGGACCGGCTCACCGCGCTCCTGCAGACGGACACCGCCACCGTCCAGCTGTACGGAGCCGACAGCGGCAGCGCGTCGGGCTTCGGCGACGGCGCCTGGCACCATGTCGTGCTCAGGCGCTCCGGCACTGTGCTGAGCCTGTCGGTGGACGGGAAGGTGCTGGACGACGCCACGGTCCCGGCCGGTTCGGTGACGTACGGGGACAGCTTCGCCGTCTCCGGGATCCAGTTGGGCGCCAGGCCGGACGGCGTGGAGCACTTCAAGGGCTCGCTGGACGAATTCCGGCTGGTGCGGCGGGCATTGAGCGACACGGAGCTGACCGCGCTCAGGTCGTCGAACGCGGACACCGGGACGGCCACCACGGTCCGGCTGCCGTTCGAGACGCTGTCAGCGCAGGGGTACGCCCGGATGTGATCCGCCGCCGTTGAACTGCTGCTGCCTCTCGAGCGCGCGACGCAGCTCGACCGGCAGCGGGTGGTACGGGCCGTACGCACGATCCGCGTCGTGGAGCAGCCCCTGAAGCTGCCGCCGAGCCGCCGTGTGATCACCCACCGCGAGCAGCAGATTCCCGATGCGGTGGCGCACATCGAAGGCGCGGGCGGGGTCGGCGGCCTGCTGGTTCTCGTAGTACGGCAGCACGGCCCGGTACTCCGCGAGCGCGGCGGCCGCCTCACCCAGCTGTTCCAGGCACTGCGCCGCGTCGTAGCGGTAGTGCAGTGTCTGCGGGTCGGCCGGGCCCGCCTCGGCACTCCGGTCGTCGGCGAGCCGTCGCAGCTCGGGCAGCGCACGCCGGTACTGCCCGTCGTCCAGCAGCGTCGCCGCGTACTGCTTGCGCAGGATCCGTACGACCGGGGAGTGCTCGCCGTGCTCGGCGGCGGCCGCCGGGAGGATGCCACCGAGGATGTCCACGGCCCGGGTGATGCTGCCCTCGCCGAGGAGGCGCTTGGCCTCGTCGACGGCGGCCGCGACATCCGGGCGGGGAGCGGGCGGCTCCGGGGGCGCGGCGGGCGGCGGGGTCGCCACCCGGTCCGGCCAGGGGGCCTGCGGGCGCAGGAAGGGGCGGGTCGGATCGAGCGGCCCTCCCCCGGGACTCCACCCGGGCGCACCACGGCTCGGCAGCAGCGGCACCAGGGCCTCGTACACCTCCTGTGCGCCGGACGGGCGGTGCTGCGGGTCCTTGGCGAGCAGCCGCAGGACGAGCGCTTCGAGCGGCTCGGGTACCTCTGGGCGCAGCTGGCGGACCGGGAGCGGCGGCTCGTAGAGATGGCGGTGCAGCACACCGAGGGCGGTGGAGCCCGCGAACGGGACGTTCCCGCTCAGCAGTTCGTGCATCAGCACGCCGAGTGCGTAGAGGTCGGTGTACGGGCCGACCGCGCCGCCCATCGCCTGCTCGGGGGCCATATAGGCGGGGCTGCCGATGGGTGATCCGGTGTGGGTGAGGCGGGTGGTGTCCACGTCGATGACGGACGCGACGCCGAGGTCGAGGACGGTGAGGGTGCCGTCGGGCTTGACCATCACATTCCGCGGCTTGAGGTCGCGGTGGACGATCGGCACGGCGTGCACGGCAGCGAGCACCGCGCACAGCTGGGCGGCGACGGAGACGGCCCACGGCCAGGGGTACGGCTCGTGCTCGGCGAGATGGTCGGCGAGGTCCGCGCCCTCGACGTACTGCATGACGAGATAGAGGTCGTCCCCGTCACTGCCCGCGTCGTGGACGGTCACCAGGCCCGGGTGCGAGACCTGCGCGGTGACCCGGCACTCGCGCACGAACCGGCGGCGCATCTCGTCGGCGGCGGTGGCGGCGGCCATGCGGTCGGGGCGGAGCAGCTTGACGGCGACACGGCGGTCGAGGCGGCTGTCGTATCCGGTCCAGACCTGGCCCATGCCGCCCTGGCCGATGACGGTCGAGAGCTCGTAACGGTTCGCTATGACGCGTCCGTTCACCGGCCCTGCCCCCGGTCCTTCTCCTTGCGGAGGTAGTCACTGAGCTCGTCGAGCTCGGCGCGGACCTGGTCGATGCGGGGCTTGTCCGGTGCCGGTGCCGGTGGTTGGGGTTGGGGTTGGGGCTGCACGGGCGGATAGGTGTAGGTGGGCTGGGGCTGGGGCGGCAGGCCGTAGGGGGCGGTCGGCGCGGCGTACGGCGGGGGCGGCGTGCCCCAGGCCCGGGGCTCCTGGTAGTGGCGGATGTCGGCCACCAGATAGTGAATGGGCACCCCGATGGCGAGCCCGAGCAGAATCGGCAGGAACACATAGTCGAGGGCGGTCATCTCGTCCTGCTTGGACGCATCGATCTCGGCGTCGGAACCGAATGCACCGATGACGACGAACGCGGTGATCGCGAGGGCGAGGCCGACCCAGAACAGCAGCCAGTCGAGCCGCCGGCGGCGCATGATCGCTATTCGTAGCATCGTGCCCCAGGCGAGGATGCCGAAGCTGAGCAGCGCGAGCGCCACGAAGAGCACGCGCATGGCGACGAGCAGCGCGGTGGGCGGTCGCTTGGGCTGCGGCGGCGCATAGCCGTGGCCGTGCATTACTGCTCCTGAAGGCCTGGGGACGAGGCAGATAGAGGATGAGCGTATACACCGACACGGACAAGGGGTCCCGGGTTGTACCGACCCGTTGTCCGATGCGTCACGCTCCGGCTCTCACTCCGGTGTGACCGTGCCGTCCGTCAGCCCGTCGTACAGCCCCTGTACGAGCTGCTCGCCGAGCCGCCCGGCCTGCCTGAGCGCGTCCTCGAACTCGGCGAGCGCCCGGAAACGTTCGCCGTAGCGCTGCTGGTCGGCGAGCGGCAGCCGGGGCAGCTGGAGCCGGCGCACATCGAGCCGGGTCGCCGTGGAGGCATAGCTGCTGGCCTGCCGGTTGTTGGCGGTGCCGCGCAGGAAGCCGGCGAGGAACCAGGGGTCGAGCGCGGCCGGATCGGGGTGCAGCAGCTGGAGGTTACGGCCCAGGGCCGCTCCCGCGGTGGCCTCGTCGATGACGCGTACGACGGATCCGCCGCCGAGTACGGGCACGACGACATCGCCCTCTTCGACGCGTACGGGCTCCTCGTCGGGGCCCTCGGGGAGCGTGCCCGAGGGCGCGGTGCCGGCGAGCACGTCCTGCTCGGTGAGTACGGGCACGGGCCCGGTACTCGTACTCCTCCTCCTGCCCGTGCTGCCCATACTGCCCGTGCTGCCCGTGCTGCTCGTACTGCCTGTGCCGCCGGCGCTGAGCACCAGCGCGCCCGCGCGGGCCAGTTCGCCGACGGTGGTGGCGGGCCAGGGCGCGGGTTCCGCGTGGGCGGCGGGCGCGGGGGTGAGTTCTCCGGTCAGCCGGAGGGTGTCGGTGAGCCGGTCCCGCACCCGCAGCAGCTCGTCCGCGCCGCCGCCCGCCGCGGGGGGCGGCAGGTGCCGGGCGGGGGCCAGGTCCACGTCGTCGTCGAGGAGTTCGATGACGGGGACCGAGCGGCTGACGCCCGGCTGCTCCTCGGCCGTGCCGTGCTTCTCGAAGGGCTGCCAGGCGTCGAGTACGGCGTTGTGGACGGACTGCCAGTCGAGCTTGTCGCGGCCGCCGCCCGCCCCGGCGTGCTCCGCGGTGTCGACGAACAGCAGCTCGGGCGGGGCCGGCCGGCCCGGGTCGGGCTTGCGCAGCACCCAGATGTGCAGGGGGATGCCGTACGGGGGCGCGGCGCCGGCGGGCAGGGCGACGACGGCCCGCAGCGCACCGCGGCGCAGCAGCCCGGCGCGGATCCGGCGGCCGGAACGGCGGGACGCGGCGGCGGGCGGCATCAGCAGGACGGCGGCGCCGCCGGGGCGCAGCCGGGCGAGCGCGTGCTGGACCCAGGCCAGTTCGGACTCGGTACGGGCCGGGAAGCCGTACTCCCAGCGGGGGTCGTAGGCCAGCTCGTCGTGACCCCAGTTGCGTTCGTTGAACGGCGGGTGGCAGAGCACAGCGTCGAAGGCGGGCTTCGGGAACGCGTCGCCGCGCAGGGTGTCGCCCGCGCGGGCGCGCACGGTGGCGTCGCAGTGCAGGGCGAGCCGCAGTCCGGTGAGCGCGGCGAGGTCGGGGTCGGCGTCCTGCGCGTACAGCCCGGCGGGTCGCTCGACGGCCCGCAGCAGCGTCCCGGTCCCGGCAGCGGGGTCGAGCACCTCGCGGGCGCCGGCCCCGGCAAGCGCGGCCATGAGCGCGGCGGGCCCGGGCGGAGTGAGGGTGTACTGCCGCGGGTTGGCATCGAGGTAACGCCCCAGCAGAAACTCGAAGGCCTGGCGTGCGCCGAGTTCGGCGGCCAGCTCGGCGACACCACGCAGGAAGGGGACGGACGCCGGCAGCGAGGCCTCCGGCCGGGAGGCCGCCGCCTCTGTGAACAGTTCCGGGCGGGTCACCGAGCCCGCGTGCGCTGTGAACACCTCCGTGAAGAGCCCGACCGCATACTCGCCGAAGCGGGCCGTGAGCACCTGCTCCAGCGCGGCGGGCAGCAGCTTCGCCAGGCGCTCGTCCGAGACCGCCGTCAGCTCCAGCCAGTCCGGGTGACGGTCCCTCACGAGCAGCAGCGTGCAGCCCGCCTGCACCAACGCCGGTACAGGGCCCACGAGATGGCCCGACAGTTGTTGCCAAACCCTTTCACGGAGCGGGACTTCGGCGAGTTTTCCCTGGTCGCGGAGCCACTGCTCGACCTCGGCGAGTGCGAACGACGGGCTTGTCTCCGTGCCGCCGACCGGCTTCGGGAAGTCGGCGTGACGGCGCCGCCAGTTGCTGACCGCCGCGCGTCCGACTCCCGCCAGCCGGGCGATTCCGGCCGCGGTCACCTCGCTCGATTTCTCCGGCACCTGGCTGGCTCCCTCGCGTAAGCGCTGATCTGCACTTGCCTGTTGTGGCCGAGCATAGCGGCGTACCTGCGAGAAACCCCTTCACAGTGTGAGCAAATCACGATTCCGTGACGCACGTTGACTCGGTTCACAGCCTCTGCTCTTATTGACCCGTCGCCGCACGGCGCGCTGAACGGGGCTCATGACACGGTCCCGACCACACTCCATGTCCGGGAGGGCACCCATGTCCCACTCCACGCAGCAGCCCCAGTACGACCCGCAGCAGCCGCCCGGCGCGGGCCCCTACGCCCCGGCCCCGCAGCAGCTGCGCAACGGGCTCGGCACGGCCGCGCTGGTGCTCGGGATCATCGGCACCATCTCCGGCCTGATCCCCTTCTTCTTCTGGCTGGCCGGCATCCTCGGCCTGATCGCCCTGATCCTGGGCCTGGCGGGCCGCGGCCGCGTCAAGCGCGGCGAGGCCGCCAACAAGGGTGTGACCACGACCGGCGCGATCCTCGGACTGGTCGCGCTGATCCTCTCGATCGTCGGCGCGGTCATCACCTTCAAGGCCGTGGGCGACGCGGTGGACGAGATCAACAAGGCCACCTCGGGCACCACGGCGTCGAAGGCGCCGGCCGCCGCAAAGGGCGACACGGGCAAGGACGGCACGGCCGACAAGCCCAAGAGCGACGACAAGGCCGACCCGGCCGAAACCCTCGCGGCGGGCGACACGTCGATCTACGACGACGACCTGCAGGTCACCGTCTCCGCGCCCAAGGACTTCACGCCCAGCGAGTTCGCCGTCGGGCACACCAAGGGCCACAAGGCCTACGTGGTGACCGTCGTCATCGAGAACGCCGGCAAGGAGAAGTTCGACGCCACCCTGGCGACCGCCGAGGCGCGCGCCGGCAAGGACGGCGTCAAGGCCGAGCAGATCTTCGACGAAAACGTCGGCGACGGCTTCAACGGCAAGATCCTGCCCGGGAAGAAGGCCACGGTGAAGTTCGCCTTCGACGCCCCGGCCGACGCCAAGATCCTCACGGTCGAGATCAGCCCCGGCATCTCGTACGACGCCTCCCAGTGGGAGCTGACGCTCTGACCCCCCGCCGCCCCTCGGGCGAAGAGGCCGCCTCCCAGGCGGCCTCTTCTCGTTTCCCCGGCGCGGCTCGTTCCCCCGGCAGGGCTCGTCCCCCCGGCACGGCCTGGTTCAGCCGCCGCACTGCGTCAGCATCGCCCTCTTGTCCGCCGCCGTCACCGGCAGGTCGTACTTGAGCGCCACCTGCGAGAGCCGTACCGCGTACGAGCAGCGGATCCGCTTGTTGGGTGGCAGCCAGGACGCCGGACCCGAGTCGCTCTTCGAGCTGTTGGCGGAGCCCTCGACGGGCAGCAGATTCAGCGGATCGTTGGCGAGCTGCTGCCGCTTCGCCTTGCCCCAGCGGGCCGCGCCCATCTGCCAGCCGTAGGAGAGCGGAACGACATGGTCGATCTGGACCGCCGACGCCTGCTGCTTCTTCCAGTCGATGACGGTGCCGGTGTACGGATCGTTGAGCGTCATCGCGATGACCACGCAGTCCGAGCCCGAGCGGTAGCGCAGCCCGCGGCCGTCGCGGGCGAGCAGATCGTTCCTGGTGTCACAACCATTGCGTGCCAGCGGAACGCCGTCGGCCGAGTCCATCCAGGCGTAGCCGAAGCGGTCGCGTGCGTAACCGGTCTTGGGACCACGCCCCTTGGTGGCCACCTTCTCGATCAGCCGGCGGGCGGCGGCCCGGTCCTGCTCGGAGGTGAGGGCCCCGAGGCCGGGCTTCGTACCGTCGGGGTTGGCCAAGGGGGAGGTGCCGGTGGTGGCGGGGTCACCGGGCTTCGAGCTGTCCGGGAGTCCGCTTCCGCCGAGACCGTCTCCGTCGAGTCCGGTTCCGTCGCAACCGGTGAGCACGGCGACGGCGACCAGCGCGGCCGGGAGGGCGCGCGATATTCGTACCCCGAGTCTGTCCACCGTCGTACCTTACTGAGCCCAAGTCCGTTGCCGGCGCGCGGGATGCGCGGGTCGGGCGTAGCGTCGAAAACGTACAGGCCCGAGCAGAGGCCTCCCACCCCACCGGAGGCGACATCAGCAGACGGACACATCAGATACATACGCACACGCACCGCCCGCGGAGCCGAGCCGGCCCCCGCGGGCGGTGTGGCGTTCGGGGCCCCCGCCTGCCCGGGCCTCACACCGTGCCGATGCCGAGGGTCGTCTCGGCGGGCAGCACACCGGCGCTCAGCACCTCGACCCACAGCGTCCCGAGCAGCTCCGTGAGCCGGTCCCGGTCCTCGGCGCCGAGCGCCGCCCAGGGCGCGGCGGCCAGCTCGTCCGTACGCCGCTCGACCTCGGCCCGCAGTTCGCGCCCGGCCGGTGTGGCCGTGCGGCCGGTGGGCGACCGCGACCCCGAGGAGGTCTTCCGCGCTCTGACGGGCCTGACGTTCAGGTCCGGCTCCCACTCCGGGGACGACCCCCGGCCCCGGCGCGCCCCGGCAGCCGCCGAGGACGAGGCGTAGGTTGCCCGTAGGAGTTCTGTCGCGCTACGACCCCAGGATCGTGGTCAGGAACTCCCCCGTCCACGCCAGCAGTTCACGCCCCACCACCGGCTTCCCGCCGATCTTCCCCGCCGTCGGGCGCGGCACCAGCACCTGGTGCAGCGCCGGCTTGATCACCGTACGCGGATACAGGCGCTTCAGCCGCAGCTCCTGCGACTCCCTCAACTCCACCGGTGCGAAGCGGATGTTCGGCCCCTGGAGCACGATCTCGCCGACTCCGCAGGCGCGGGCCAGCATCCGCAGGCCCGCCACCAGCAGCAGGTTCTCGACGGGCTCCGGAAGCTTGCCGTAGCGGTCGGTGAGTTCCTCGCGGACCGCCTTGATGTCCTCCTCGCTGTTCGCCGAGGCGATCGCGCGGTAGGCCTGCAGGCGCAGCCGCTCGCCCGGCGCGTAGTCGTGCGGGACATGCGCGTCGACCGGGAGCTCGATCTTGACCTCGAGCGGGGGCTCCTCCTCCACTCCGCCGTCGACCGCGGCGCGGTAGTCCGCCACCGCCTCCCCCACCATGCGGATGTACAGGTCGAAGCCGACGCCCGCGATATGGCCGGACTGCTCGCCGCCCAGCAGATTGCCCGCGCCGCGGATCTCCAGGTCCTTCATCGCGACATACATGCCCGCGCCCATCTCGGTGTGCTGGGCGATCGTCGCGAGGCGCTCGTGGGCGGTCTCGGTGAGCGGCTTCTCCGGCGGATACAGGAAGTAGGCGTAGCCGCGCTCGCGGCCCCGGCCCACCCGGCCACGCAGCTGATGCAGCTGCGAGAGACCGAAATTGTCGCCGCGCTCCACGATCAGAGTGTTCGCGTTGGAGATGTCGATGCCGGACTCGACGATCGTCGTGGAGACAAGGACGTCGAACTTCTTCTCCCAGAAGTCCACCACGACCTGCTCGAGCGCCGACTCGGGCATCTGGCCGTGCGCGGTCGCGATACGGGCCTCGGGCACGATGTCGCGCAGCCGGGCAGCCGCCCGGTCGATCGACTCCACGCGGTTGTGGATGTAGAAGACCTGGCCCTCGCGCAGCAGTTCACGGCGGATGGCCGCGCCGAGCTGCTTCTCCTCGTAGGGTCCCACGAAGGTGAGCACCGGGTGGCGCTCCTCCGGCGGGGTGGTGATCGTCGACATCTCGCGGATGCCGGTGACCGCCATCTCCAAAGTACGGGGGATCGGGGTCGCGGACATCGTCAGTACGTCGACGTTGGCGCGCAGCTTCTTCAGCTGCTCCTTGTGCTCGACGCCGAAGCGCTGCTCCTCGTCGACGACGACCAGTCCCAGGTCCTTGAACTTTGTCTCGGCGGAGAAGAGGCGGTGCGTGCCGATCACGATGTCGACCGCGCCGTCCCGCAGCCCCTGAAGGGTCGCCTTCGCCTCCGCGTCGGACTGGAAGCGCGACAACGCCCTCACATTCACCGGGAATTGGGAGTAGCGCTCGGAGAACGTGCCGAAGTGCTGCTGTACGAGCAGGGTCGTCGGGACCAGGACCGCGACCTGCTTGCCGTCCTGGACGGCCTTGAACGCGGCCCGTACCGCGATCTCCGTCTTTCCGTAACCGACGTCGCCGCAGACCAGGCGGTCCATGGGGACCGTCTTCTCCATGTCCTCCTTGACCTCGGCGATGGTGCTCAGCTGGTCGGGGGTCTCCACGTACGGGAAGGCGTCCTCCAGCTCCCGCTGCCAGGGGGTGTCCGCACCGAAGGCATGGCCGGGCGCCGCCATCCGGGCGGAGTACAGCTTGATCAGGTCGGCCGCGATCTCCTTCACGGCCTTCTTGGCACGCGCCTTGGTCTTCGTCCAGTCCGCGCCGCCGAGCCGGTGCAGCGTCGGAGCCTCGCCGCCGACGTACTTGGTGACCTGCTCCAGCTGGTCCGTGGGGATGTACAGCCGGTCGCCGGGCTGGCCGCGCTTCGCCGGCGCGTACTCCACCAGCAGGTATTCCCGCGTGGCGCCCTGGACAGTGCGCTGCACCATCTCGATGTAGTGGCCCACGCCGTGCTGCTCGTGCACGATGTAGTCGCCCGTCTCCAGGGTGAGCGGGTCGATCGTCTTGCGGCGCCGGGTGGGCATCCGCTGGCCGTCCTTGCCGGCCGCCTTCTGGCCGGAGAGGTCCGTCTCCGTGAGAACGGCCAGCTTGAGCGCCGGGTCCACGAAGCCGTAGTCGATGGAGCCGCACGCGACATGGACGACGGACGGCGAGATTTCGCCGAGCTCCGCCTCCAGGCGGGCCGGGATGCCCTCGCCGCCCAGCACCTCGACAGTGCGGGCCGCGGGGCCGTGCGCCTCCGTCACGAACACCGTCCGCCAGCCGTCCGCCAGCCAGCCCTTGGTGTCGGCGAGCGCCCGCGCGGTGTCGCCGCGGTACACCTCCGGGGCGTGCATCCCCAGCTTGATCGTGTCGTCCGCCAGCTCCTCGTCCGCCGCGAAGGGGGACACGGACCACCACATCATGCCCAGCTCGCGCGCCCGGTCCCGGACATCGGCCATCCCCCACAGGGAGGCCGCGCCGACATCGATCGGGGCCACGCCCCCGCCGGCGGTCGCGGCCCAGGACGCCAGCAGGAACTCCTGGCTGGTGGCCACCAGGTCCGCGGCCCGGGTGCGGACCCGCTCCGGGTCGCAGACCACGGCCATGGACCTCTCGGGCAGCACATCGAGCAGCAGCTCCATGTCGTCGACGAGGACCGGTGCGAGGGACTCCATGCCCTCGACCGCGATGCCCTCGGCGATCTTGCCGAGCAGCTCGCCCAGCTCGGGGTGCGCTTCGGCGAGGGCCGCGGCCCTCTGCCGTACGTCCTCGGTCAGCAGCAGCTCGCGGCAGGGCGGCGCCCACAGCCCGTGCTCGGCGACCTCCAGCGAACGCTGGTCCGCGACCTTGAAATAGCGGATCTCTTCGACGTCGTCGCCCCAGAACTCCACCCGAAGGGGGTGCTCCTCGGTCGGCGGGAAGACATCGAGGATGCCGCCGCGGACGGCGAACTCGCCGCGCTTCTCGACCAGTTCGACCCGGGAGTACGCGGCGGCCGCGAGGCCGTCCACGACCTCGTTCAGATCGGCCTGCTGCCCGGTGCGCAATGCCACGGGCTCCAGCTCCCCGAGCCCCTTGACCTGCGGCTGCAGTACGGAACGGATCGGCGCGACGACGACCGAGACCGGTCCGGCGCTCGGGTCGTCCTTCGACGGGTGGGTCAGCCGGCGCAGCACGGCCAGCCGGCGGCCCACGGTGTCGGAGCGGGGCGAGAGCCGCTCGTGCGGCAGGGTCTCCCAGGAGGGGTACTCGGCGATGCCCTCCTCCGGCAGCAGCGAACGCAGCGCGGCCGCAAGATCCTCGGCCTCCCGCCCGGTCGCCGTGACGGCCAGCACCGGCCGGCCGGTCTCGCGGGCGAGCGCGGCCACCGCGAAGGGGCGCGCGGCGGGCGGGCCGACCAGATCGACATGCATCCGGTGACCGTCGCCCGCCGTCTTCACCGCTTCGGCTAGCGACGGGTCACGTACGACGGCATCGAGCAGACCGTGCAGGCTCATGAAGGGCTTCCATCCGAGGGCGAGACTGGGGCGGGGGGTGGGCAACGCGAACCGCCCGACACGTCGAACGGGCCGGGGGTCTCCAGCGTACGACGTGGGTGCGACACCCGCCGTCCGCTTCCGCGCCCCCGCACGCTCCGGCGTCCGCCACCCCGCTCGCGCGGTGGCGGAACCGGCAGGTCAGATGCGGTCGCCCGCCGGTCACCGGCCGGACAGAACCTCCCCCGCCCCTACTCCGTGGCGATCGCGTTCAGTACGTTCATCCGGCCCGCCCTGAAGGCCGGGACCAGGGCCGCGAACAGGCCCACGAACGCCGAGGCCACGAAGACCGTGATGATCGTCGACCACGGGATCTGCAGGACCCCCAGACCCTCCAGCGCCAGCAGCTTCTGGGCCGCCGTGCCCCAGCCCATGCCCAGACCGAGGCCGAGCAGGGCGCCGAAGAGGGCGATGACCACCGACTCCAGGCGGATCATCCGGCGCAGCTGGCGGCGCGATAGGCCGATCGCCCGCATCAGGCCGATCTCCCGGGTCCGCTCGACCACCGACAGGGCCAGCGTGTTCACCACGCCCAGCACCGCGACGATGATCGCGAGCGCCAGCAGGCCGTAGACGATGTTGAGCAGCTGGCCGACCTGGTCCTTCAGCTCCTGCTTGAAGTCGGCCTGGTTCTGCACCTTGTACTGCGGATACTTGGCGACCGACGCCTTGAGCGCCGCGTACGCCTCCTTCTCCTTGCCGTCCTGCGCCGACGCGAACATGATCACGTTCTTCGGCATCCTGTCGGCGGGCACGTACTGCGCGGCGGTCGTGATGTTGAGGTACATCGCGCCCTTGTCGACGTTCGTGTCGTCGGACGTGATCGCCGCGACCTTCAGTTCGGCGGTCCGGCCGTTCTTGAACGCGACCTTGATCTTGTCGCCGACCTTGACGCCGTGCTCCTTGGCGTACGCGTCACCGACCGACATGGCGTTCTTGCCGTACGCCGCCGAGAGCTCGCCCGCGACCATCTCGCGGCGCAGGTCCTGCGCGTACGTCGGGTCGGCGGCGATCAGACCTTCGTCCTCGGTCCTGCCGTCCGGGGCGGTCAGCTTGGTCATGACCTCCTTGTAGTTGGTGACATGGTCGATGTACCGGGTCTTGTTCAGGGCCTTCTCGACCTGCGGCATGATCGGCTGCCCCTTGGGGGACGAGATGATGAAGTCCGCGCCGACCGACTTGTCGAGCTCCTGTGTCGCCGAGGCGACCATCGAGGAACCGACCACCGACAGGCACGCCACCAGGGCGAGGCCGATCATCAGGGCCGCGCCCGTGGCTCCCGTACGGCGAGGGTTGCGCAGGGCGTTGCGCTCGGCGAGCCGCCCGACCGAGCCGAACATCCGCAGTACGACGGCGCTGAGCGCCCGCACCACGACACCGGCGAGCAGCGGGCCGATGACCACGAAGCCGATGAGCGAGAGGACCACGCCGAGTCCGAGGAACATCGAGCCCTCGCTCGCCTTGTCGGCCTGGGTGGCGACCAGCAGCGCGGCCGCGCCACCGCCCGTGAGGACCAGGCCGATCGCGGCCCGGATCCAGCCCGCCTTGCCGTCGGCCGGCGTACCGGATTCGCGCAGGGCCGCCATCGGGGAGACCTTGCCGGCCCGGCGCGCCGGGACGTACGCGGCGACAACGGTGACGACAATGCCGAGGACGAGGCCGACCGCCGGGGTCGTCCACTTCACGGTCAGGTCCCTGGTGGACAGCTCCATGCCCATGGAACCCATCAGCTTCATCAGCCCCACGGCCAGGCCCACTCCGGCGGCGACGCCCGCGATGGATCCGACGATGCCGAGCAGCAGCGCCTCGACCAGGACGGAGCGGTTGACCTGCTTGCGGCTGGAGCCGATCGCCCGCATCAGGCCGATCTCGCGGGTGCGCTGGGCGACCAGCATCGAGAAGGTGTTGACGATCAGGAAGATGCCGACGAGGAGGGCGATACCGGCGAAGCCGAGCATCGCGTACTTCATCACCTTGAGGAAGGAGCCGACGTCCTCACGGTTGGAGTCGGCGGACTCCTTCGCCGTCTGCAGCTTGTATGTGCCGCTGCCGAGCACCTCGGCGACGTTCTGCTTGAGCTGCTCGTCGCTGATACCCGCCGCGGCGGTGACCGAGACACCTGTGAACAGGCCTTCCTTGCCGAGCAGTTCACGCTGGGCGGTGGCGGTGTCGAAGTAGACGACCGCCGCACCGGGGTTGGTGACCTTGAAGGAGGCGATGCCGGAGATCTTGGCGGTGAGGTCGCCGGTGACGGAGATGGTGCGCAGTTCGTCGCCGAGCTTCAGATCGTGCTTCTCGGCGGTGTCGGCGTCGACCATCACCTCGGTGGGGCCGCGCGGCGCGTGGCCGGAGCTGATCTCCATCGCCTTGAGGTCGTTCTGGTTCCAGTTGCCGGCGATCGTCGGAGCACCGGTGCTGGAACCCATGTCCTTGTTCCGCGAGTTGACGACGGTCACGCTCATGCTGGTGACCGAGCCCTCGGCGGACTTCACGCCCTTGGCGCCCGCCACCTTCTGGACGAGCGAGGCGGGCAGCGACTCGGGCTTGCCGGTCTGCGGGGCGTCGTCGTCGCCGGCGCCCTTGGGGCTGACGGTGACGTCGGACGCGGTCGCGGCGAAGAGCTTGTCGAACGTCGCGTTCATCGTGTCGGTGAAAACGAGCGTCCCCGACACAAAGGCGACGGACAGCAGCACCGCCACCGCCGAGAGCGCCATTCTCCCCTTGTGCGCGAAGAAGTTGCGCAGGGAGGTCCTGAGTACGGTCACGACGTCCGCCCCCGCGCGTCGAAGTCCTTCATCCGGTCCAGTACGGCGTCGGCGGTCGGCCGGAACATCTCGTCGACTATCCGGCCGTCGGCGAGATAGAGGACCCGGTCCGCGTACGAGGCGGCCACCGGGTCGTGTGTGACCATCACGATGGTCTGGCCCAGCTCGTCGACCGAACGGCGCAGAAAGCCCAGCACCTCTGCGCCCGCGCGGGAGTCGAGGTTTCCGGTCGGCTCGTCGCCGAAGATGATCTCGGGTCGGGCGGCGAGCGCCCTGGCCACCGCGACACGCTGCTGCTGGCCGCCGGAGAGCTGGGTGGGCCTGTGCTTGAGGCGCTCGGACAGGCCCACGGTCTCGACGACCCGGTTCAGCCAGGCGGCGTCCGGCTTACGGCCGGCGATGTCCATGGGAAGGGTGATGTTCTCCAGGGCGTTGAGCGTCGGCAGCAGATTGAAGGCCTGGAAGATGAAGCCGATACGGTCCCGGCGCAGCTGCGTGAGCTTCTTGTCCTTGAGCCCGGTGATCTCGGTCTCGTCGAGGTAGATCTTGCCCGAGGTGACGGTGTCGAGGCCCGCCAGGCAGTGCATCAGCGTCGACTTGCCGGACCCGGAGGGGCCCATGATCGCGGTGAACTGCCCGCGGGCGATGTCGACATCGACGTGGTCGAGGGCGACGACTCGGGTCTCCCCGGAGCCGTATGCCTTGACGACCTGCCGCCCACGCGCGGCCACGGCCGTACTCCCTCCGGTGCCCCCGTGCCGAGGAATGGTCACAGCCGTTGTCACGGTATTTCTCCTATGTCGGTGATGATCGAGTGTCGCCGCGTACGGTTTGAGTCTGTCGGCGAAGACGCCCCGGGTCGCTGGTGCGCAGCGCAGTCTTGAGCCGGGGGTTTTCCCCACCCCCCTGGTGGTGCGGGCCCTCAGCTGCGGCCGTAAGACCAACCTAAGGAATCGATCTCCGCCTCTCCTCGTCCCCCGGGACGAACCTCCCCTGGCCATCAGTAAGGAGGAGCCCCTAGGGGGACTCCACCTCCGGGTGGATCCGCACGGCTTGAGCCTGCACCCTCCCCCTGCGTGAGGCTCAAGTGAGATGGTGTCCCGGGAAAATACATGCAGGGGGAAAGGATCCTGGGGTGAGCGCGGAGGGAAGCACGGACGATCCGGAGGACATACGGGCGAGGCGACCGGCGGCCCCTGGTGCCGCGACCGGGTCGGGAACCGGCACCCGGCCCGCCACCCACACGAAACCAGCGACCGACACACCCGGCACCGACGCCCCGCGCCGTGGGCCCGTCGTCGCCGCGCTCATGCTCGGGATGGCGCTCGCCGCGCTCGACGGAACCATCGTCTCCACCGTCGTCCCCCAAATCGTCGGCGACCTCGGCGGCTTCACCGTCTTCTCCTGGCTCTTCTCCGGCTATCTCCTCGCTGTGACCGTCACGCTCCCCGTGTACGGAAAGCTCTCCGACACCTTCGGCCGCAAGCCGGTCCTGATCGCCGGCATCGCCCTCTTCCTCGCCGGCTCGGTGCTGTGCGCCGCCGCCTGGAACATGGCCGCGCTGATCGCCTTCCGTGTGGTCCAGGGACTGGGCGGCGGGGCGCTGCAGGGCACCGTCCAGACCATCGCGGCCGACCTCTACCCGCTGAAGGAACGCCCCAGGATCCAGGCCAGGCTGTCGACCGTGTGGGCGGTCTCGGCCGTCGCCGGGCCCGCGGTCGGCGGGCTGCTCGCCTCGTACGCCGACTGGCGCTGGATCTTCCTGATCAACCTCCCCGTGGGCGCGGTCGCGCTCTGGCTGATCGCCCGTCATCTGCGTGAGCCGTCCCGTACGCGACCGGCCGCCCGCCCCCGTATCGACTGGCCGGGCGCACTGGCCATCTTCGCGGCGGGCACACTCCTGCTCACCGCACTCGTCCAGGGCGGCATCGCCTGGCCGTGGCTGTCCGCGCCGTCACTCGCGCTGTTCGGCGCGAGCGCGGTCCTCGTCGCCGTCATCGTTGTCATCGAACGGCGGGCCGCGGAGCCGATCATCCCCGGCTGGGTCTGGCGGCGGCGCACCATCGCCGCGGTGAACCTGGCACTCGGCGCGCTGGGCCTGCTGATGGTGGCCCCCACCGTCTTCCTCCCGACGTACGCGCAATCGGTGCTCGGCCTCGGCCCGATAGCGGCGGGCTTCGTGCTGTCGGTAATGACGCTGAGCTGGCCCGTCAGCGCGGCACTGGCGAACCGGGTCTACACCCGGATCGGCTTCCGCCGGACCGCGATCATCGGCATCACGCTGGCCGGCCTGATCCTCGCGGCCTTCCCTCTCCTCCCCTTCCCCGGCGAACCCTGGCAGCCGGCCCTGATCATGCTGCTGCTCGGCGCGGCGCTCGGCCTCTTCCAGCTGCCGCTGATCGTCGGCGTCCAGTCGACGGTCGGCTGGTCGCAGCGCGGCACGACGACCGCGTCCGTACTCTTCTGCCGCCAGGTCGGCCAGAGCGTGGGCGCGGCGCTGTTCGGTGCCGTGGCCAACGCCGTCCTCGCCGACCGCCTGGGCGGCACGGGCGACCTGGACTCGGTCGCGCACGCGCTCGCCGACCCGTCGTCGATGACGGCCGCGGCGACGGACCAGCTGCGGCGGGCCGTGGACGCGGCGGTGGACTACGTGTACGTGGGCGCCGCGGCGGCGGCCGGCGTCGCTCTGCTGATCCTGATCTTCGTGGCCCCGCGCCGCTTCCCCGTACTCGACGAGCCGAAGCCGGTTGCCCCTGTGCGGTAGGGGATTGTGCGATCGCCGGCGACACCGGTGCCCGCGAGGGCTCGGTCAGCCCTCCGCCGCCGCACGGCCCGTCAGTGCCGCCAGGCTGTTGCGGATGTGCGCCATATGCGCCTGCATCTCCTCGCGCGACTCCTCGTGCTGCCGCAACGCCCGCTCCACGTCCCGCCCGATCCGCTCCTCGTGGACCCGGGCCTCGGCAATCAGCTCCGCGGCCCGCGCCTCCGCGTCCTCCTGGCCGTGGCGGGCACACTCCTGCGCCTCCGCGAAGGTTCGCTCGGCCGCCGAGAGGCCGGCCTCGGCGCAGGCCGTGAGCTCGGCGTGGTGGGCGTCCAACGCGGCCTCGCAGTCCGCCAGTTCACGCTCCATCACTTCCCGGCGTTCGGCCTGCTCCTGCTCCAGCTCGGCCAGCATGCCCTCGGCCCGGCGGCGCATCTCCTTCCAGGCGGCCACCGCCTCGCCGCGCAGCTCCTTCACCTGGCGGCGGGCCTCGACACGGGTCTCGTCGGCCTCCGCCTGCGCCGCGAGCAGGATCTGCTGGACCCGCGCGTCGGCGTCCGCCCGTACCGTCTCGGCCTGTGCGCGGGCCGCGTCACGCGTCTGCCGGGCCGCCGCGTCGGCCGCCTCGATCAGACCCTGCGCCGCTTCCCCGGCCGCGGTGCGCACTTCCTCGGCCTCCTCCTCGGCGACCGCCAGCAGGTACTGGGCGCGCGTGCCGAGCGTCTCGTACGTCTGCGGGACGAGGACGGAGACCACCTCGCGCAGGCCGGCCGCCTCAGCCTCCATGTCCCGCGCGAGCACGGTGAGGCGTGCGGCACGTTCCCACGCGTCGTCGCGGTTCTGGGACAGCGCGGTGACATAGGCGTCGGCCTCCTCCATGCGGTAGCCACGGCCACGCACGGCGACGAAGCCGTGAGGTGACACCGATGCAGCACCCATCCTTCAAGCCCCTCTCCGACAGACAACGCGATTGGCGCACATACTGCTCGATCGCAGCGAAGTACCCATAACCGACACTCCACCAGCCGCGGCGGTCAGAGGTACGCCATTTCTCAAAAGAAGGAAGAAGGAAGTCGGAATCAGACCTGTCGGGGGCAAAAGCCAGGGGCGCCCGGCCTGCCGCAGCAGGCCGGACGCCCCGGTGATCTACGAGTGCCGGACTACAACAGTCCGTCCCACATCTGCTCGAGCAGCACCGACCACCAGCTCTCCGGCGAAGCCAGCGCAGCCGGGTCCAGCGCCGCGAGCTGCGCCTGGAAGTCGACCGTCCAACGGCCGGCCTGCTCCGGGTTGAGGTTGAACCGCAGCCGCCACATCCGGCCGAGCAGCGCCAGGCAGCGTACGAACTCCGGCAGCCCGCTGTTCACGAACTGCGGCGCCACCGGCTGACCGCCCGGGCCCGCCTCCACCGGCACCGCCACGATGTGCGCCGTGCCGTACTGAACGCAGATCGCCCGGCCGAAGTCGCTGCCCACCACCAGATACGAACCCGCGTCGGCCGCGGGCTGCACCTGCCGCTGCGCCGCCAGCTCCGCCAGCGTCGGGACGACCGGCTGCGCGGGCTGCGCCCAGAAGAACGGGTTGAAGTCACCCGGCAGCCCCGCCCACACCAGCGTGGCCGCGACGATCTCCGGCACGCCCTGACGCGAAACGGCCCGCTGGTCGAACCGGCAGATGCCCTGCGGCCCGAACGCGGCCACCAGCTCCTGCGCGATCCCCTCCGGGGGAATCGGCGGCGCCGGCGGCAGCTGCGGCAGCGGCGCCCGCACCGGCGCGGGGCGCGCCGGGCCGTCCGCGACCTGGTGCAACTCGCCCTGGTGGGTGAGCAGATGCTGCATGCCCTGCTGCCGGCTGGCGTGGTCCCTGCCGTACGGCGCGACGGAGGTGATCCGCACCTGCGGCCAGGTCTCCCGGATCATCCGGGCGCAGTAGCCGCCGGGCAGCTCGCACGACGCCAGCTCGGTGTGCAGCTCGAGCACCTGCTGCGGCGGCACGTTCATGGCACGCAGCTCATGCAGGATCTGCCACTCCGGATGCGGAGTACCCGGCGCCGAGCGGCGGATCAGCTGGGCCTCGGAGCCGTCGGGCGCGCGGTAGCGCAGCACGGCCTGGTAGCCGGGGCCGACGGTCGGCTGACCGGTCGGCTGCTGCGGATAGCCGTACGCGGGCGGCTGACCGCCGTGCGGGGGCTGCGGCGCATGCGGTACGGGACCGGGCGGCGGGCCAGGAGGCGCACCGGGCGGGCCGGGCGGCTGGGGCGCGCCGGGGCCCATCTGGGCGGGGCCGGCGAGCATCGTCGCGGCATGGTGCACGCCACCACCCGGCGGTGGCGTGGAACCAGGCGGCGGACCGGGCGGACCCGGAGGCTGCGGAGCCCCGGGCGGACCGGGGGGCTGCGGCGCACCCGGACCCATCTGACTCGGGTCCGCGAGCATCGTCGCGGCATGGTGCACGCCACCACCCGGCGGCGGCGTGGAACCAGGCGGCGGACCGGGCGGACCGGGCGGCTGCGGAGCCCCGGGCGGACCGGGGGGCTGCGGGCCCTCGCCGAGCTGCGAGACAAGCTGCGTCGGCAGATAGCCGGCCGCCGCACCGGGAGCACCCGGAGCCCCGGGCGGGCCCGGCGGAGTCGCACCCGGCCGCGCACCCGGAATACCGGGGGCGCCTGGCGGCGGCGGAGTCGTGGAACCGCTGCCGCGCGAACCGCGCGGCGGCACCGCCGCCTTGCTCGTCGCCGCGTCCGCGATGTCACTGGCCCCGGGCGCACCCGGACCGGGCGGCACAGCCGGGCCGGACGGCACACCCGGGCCGGACGGCACACCCGGGCCGGACGGCGCGCCAGGACCCGGCTGGTTCAGCGCCGGGGAAACCGTCGTCCGCGGCAGACCACTGCCACCCGACATCAACGCCGTCGGCGCGTCCGCGCCCACCACGGGCGGCGGAGTGTCATCGTCGTCGGCCCCGGAGATCGGCGGCGCGAACACCGTCGCCGGCAACGGCACTGACCCATCGCCGGAACCGGCCGCGCTGGTGTCCGTCCACGGCGTGGCCCCGGACGGTGCCGGAGGAACCCCGTCGGAAGCCGTCGGCTCGTAGTCGCCACCACCGGCGCTGGGCCACCCGGCCCCGCCCTGCGAGGCGCCGCCACCCAAAGAACCGGCATCGGGCCACACCGGCCCCGACGCGGACGAACTCCCGCCAGCCTGCGAGGCGTTGGGGCCCGTGGTGCCCGAAGCGGCAGCGGCTGCCGACCAGTCGGCCCCGGACGAAGGCGCAGAAGAGGGCGCCGAGGACGGCGCGGACGACGGCGCAGCCGCAGCCGCGGACGCCCCCGAAGCCGCCACAGACTCCCCGGACTGCGGCGAACGCCGGTCCGGGATCCCCAGCTTGTCCGCCGCGTCCTGGAGCCACTCCGGCGGGCTCAACAGGAACGACGTCTGGTTCAGATCGATCCGCTGCGGCGGCTCCGGCGCCGCCGGAGCCTCCTCCTGCGCCCCGTACTCCTCCTCGTACCGGCGGATCACCTCACCCACCGGCAGCCCCGGCCACAGCGTCGCCTCACCACTGTCCCGGGCGATCACCAGACGCTGCTGCCCGCCGTCCGAGCGCACACCGCCCTCGCGGTCCTCCGCCCACACCACGAAGCCCAGCTCGAACTCCCGCACCCGCACCTCGCGGTGCTGATAGGCGGGCACATCGCCGTTGACCCACTCTTCCGCGCGCTCCTGCGCCTGCGCGAAGGTCACCATCGGACCGTCACCCCTCGTCCGAAATCGGGACGGCGCGCGCGAAGCCGCCGTCCACCATCAGGTTCGCCACGGTCTCCAGCTCCGGCGGATTGCCCGCAAGACGCTGCAGAAAACCGTCGAAGTCGTCGCCGCACGGCAGCAACAGCCGCTCCACACGCTCCTGCACGTTCCACCCGTCCTGGTCCCGCGCGTCGTCGTACGCGCAGAACCACACCGAGCCGGCCGCCGAACCCCTGACCTTCACGGCCAGGATCCCGCCCTGAACGAACGCAACACCCAGGTAGTCCTTGGTGAGATGGTCCCGCAGGCACTTGTTGACGTACACCAGATCATTGACCGCGGCCTCGTCCCGCACCGTGAAGAACGGCTGGTCGACCAGCAGCCCCGAGTCGGCGTCGAGCGCCGCCCCGACCGGGGCACACCCACCGGCCGCCTTCAGGAACGTGCGGTACGCGCCGGGCAGCCGATAGCCCAAGTCCTCCTCGACGCCCAGCAGCTGCTGCTCGGTCACCGAGACCGCACCCTTGGGCAGCCCGAAGTGCGTGGGCCGGGTCTCCTGCAACGGCCGCGTGCCCCGCTTGCCCTGGTCCACCGGCGCCGTCGCCAGACCCCCGTGATGCCGCAGCAGCGCCTTCACCTCGACCGGCACCAGCTCAAGACGGCGAGTGCCCGGCACATGGTGCCAGGTCCAGCCGTGCGGAGTGGCGACCGAGGCAATCGTGTCCCACAACGCATGGCCGTCGGCGTGCAGCGCCGCGTTCGCCGACACATAGTCGGTGAGCCGCAGCTCGTCGATGCCGAAGCCCTGCGGGGGTTCGGCGATCTCCGCGGCCGCGCGCGCGTACGGCGAGAAGTCCGGATAGCCGTGCTCGTCCACGCGCACGCCCCTGGGGTGGCGGGAAGCCCGGACCGGGTCCGGGAAATTCACGACCTGCCCGGCGTAGGCCGCGTTCGGTGGCGCGGCATGCTGCTGCCCGAGCCGACCTGTCGTCATGGCGGTTGCCCCCTGCTGCTTCTGACTGGTTCAGCACAGCCTAAGCGGTGGGGCAATAGAGGGAACCAGCGCTCCACTTCGATCACGATCAGTCACATACGAGTGACCGAAAGCGGAAGCATCGACGACACGTCGACACGTTTCAGTGCCCCAGCTTCCACACCACCCGCCCCATTTGGCAGGCTGTCCCCTCAACTGGGGGGCGTGCACGGGAGGGGACCACAGCACCATGCACACAGCGCAACCAAGCGCGTCGGGCACCTCGGGTGATCCACGCCTCAGCTGGAGCAGCACCGAGGCCCATCACCCGCCCGCACTGAACCACCGCCGCGACGGCATCCTGCCCGCCGTCGCCGCAGCACTCTCCGTACGCGGCGAAACCCTCACCTGCACCGCGGGGAAGGGCGACCAGCCACCCGTACTCCACCCACTCGTCCAGGATTTCCTCGACACCCTCACCAGCGGCCAGCGCGAACGCTTCACCGGCCGCTGCCCCGAGGCGATCCTGCTCTCACGGCATCTGACCGCGGCGGAGACCGCGCGCTCGAAGCGGGCACAACGCAAACCACTGACACACAGCGAGGCAAAGCGGTCCCTCAAACAGGCGAAACTGACCGCGCGCCGCATCCGCGAGGACGGCGACCCGCTGCACGGCAGCTACGCACCACCCTGCCGCTCCTGTACGGAGATGCTCGACCACTTCGGGGTACGCCCCGTCGACCCGACCACACCCCAGAACGGCTGACCCCGCACCAATGCGCGACCACCTCAGCACCACCCGATTCCCGGTCGCGGTCGACGCCGCGCTGCGCGAGGCGGGCTGGCAGCCCGGCCGCTGGGACATAAAGCAGGCCGAACACTGGGCCGACACGCTGCGCGCGTACGCCTCCCCAGCGGGCCACCGGCACATCGTCTTCCCAGCAGCCGTCGAGGCGTGGGCGGAGTTCGGCGGCCTGCGCATCACATCCCCCGGCCCCGGCCGCCAGACCGCCCCCACCCCGGTGCGCTTCGACCCGCTGGCCGGGCTCCACCTCGCCCGTACGCTGGCCGACCTCGGCCGGGCGCTCAACACCGAGATCTCCCCGCTCGGCGAGGAGGGCGACAACCAGGCGGTGCTGGCAATCGACACCGAGGGCCGCGTCTACAGCCTGGACCACACGGGCGACTGGTACCTGGGCCCGGACCTCGACCACGCCCTGACAACCCTGGTCACAGGCATCCAGCCGGCCCGCCTGACCCTGGACTGAGAACACCGGAGCGGGCGGGCCCGCAGGAGCGCGCCCGCACCCGGGCGGCCACGCACAACCGGGCCACGCACAACCGAGCCACGCACAACCGAGCCGCACCCGAGCCGCGTACAACCGAGCCGCACCAGGCCCGCACCCGGCCGGTCGCTCAGGCCGGCTCCGCGACCCCGACCCGGTCCGGCAACACCGCCGAGACCCGGAAACCGCCCGCGTCGGTCGGACCCGACACAAAGACCCCACCCAGCGCCAGCACCCGCTCCCGCATGCCGACCAGGCCGTTGCCACCGCTCGGCAGACCCGCCGCCGCGGCCGCGCCACCCGCGTCCGGCGCGCCGTTCTCCACCTGCATCGCGACCTCGGACTCACGGTGCGCGAGGCGCACCATCACCTTCGCCCCCGCCGCATGCTTGTGGACGTTCGTCAGAGCCTCCTGAACCACCCGGTACGCGGTCTGCTCGACCTCCGGCGCATACACCTTCGCCTCGCCGTGCACAGCCAGCTCCACGACCATCCCGGCCTGCCGGGACTGCCCGACAAGCGCGTCGATGTCCGCCAGACACGGCCCGTCGTCCGCGGCGGCCGCAGCAGCCGCGGCAGCAGCCGCACCCACCGCCGCCAACGGCACCGGCGCCGCCCGCCGCTGCTCGCTCTCGCCCGCCCGCAGCACCCCGAGCATCTCCCGCAGCTCCGTCAGCGCCTGCCGCCCCATGTCGCCCACCAGCGCCGCGTTCTTCACAGCCTTCTGCGGGTCCTTCAAGGCCACCGCCTGCAGCGCGGCCGCATGCACCACCATCAGGCTCACCCGGTGCGCCACGACGTCGTGCATCTCGCGCGCGATCCGGGTCCGCTCCTCCGTACGCGCCCACTGGGCCCGCTGCTCCGCCCGGTCGGCCAGCAGCGACAGCTCCTGCTCCAGGCTGTCGGCGCGGTCCCGCAGACTCTCCATCAGCCGGCGCCTGGCCCCTATGTAGAGGCCGAGCAGCACCGGCGGCGCGGTCAGCCCGACCGACATGAAGCCCACCATCGTCGGCACGTACCACGCGCCCGGCTCCGGATCGAAGTCCGCGGACTGCACGTCCTGCCGCACCCGTACGAACGTCACGATCAACGTCGCGGCCAGCGACATCCCCGCGAGCGCCGCGGTGATCCGGCGCGGAACGTCGGACGCGGCGAGCGTGTACAGCCCGACGACGCCCATCAGATAGCCCATCTCCGCGGGCGTGGTCGCGATCGACACCAGCACCACGGCAATCGGCCACCGCCGCCGCAGCACCAGCACTCCCCCGACAATCAGCCCGAACAACACCCCGAACGGCACGGGCAGCGCGGCCTTGTCCGCGAACCCGACACCTTCCAGAGCGCACTCAAAAGCAGAGACGAGCCCGAGCCCCGCGTCCAGCACGACACTGCGCCGCCGCCCCCACCACAGCCAGGTACGGGCTGGCCTGCCCGTGGCGTCCTGGTGTGCCCCCGTTGTGGTCATGTCGTCCAGCCTAAGGGCGGGCGCGACTCATTTTCCTGGGAGTTTCGACAGCACGGAACGCGATCGAACACGTACGAAACGTGCATGGATCGCACGATCTCGTGAATCGAGCGGGCTTTCGACCCGGACGTCCGTATTCCGGATGACGATCACCGTATGACAGAGATCCTCGGCAAGTACGCCGACTTCGAGGGCCTGCGCGAACAGGCGATCACCCTGCGCCGGGAAGGCCTCAGCCGCCGCCAGATCCGCGACCGCCTCCACATCGACAACAACGACATCCTGAACCGGCTGCTGGAGGGCGAACCGCCACCGGCGTGGACGAAGCGCCCGAACGCGAAGGACGACCTGCGAGCGAAGGCGAGGGAGCTGCGGCTCCAGGGCCTGACCTACGACCAGATACAGGTGGAGCTGGGCTGCTCGAAAGGCTCGATTTCGTTGTGGGTGCGGGACCTGCCGAAGCCGGAGCGTCGTGACCCCTCCCAACAAGCGAAGCTCGCCGCGCGGAAACGCTGGGAGCACGAGCTGGCAGTTCGGGATGGCAAGCGCCAACAGACCAAAGCCGCAGCCGCACGAGAGGTCGGCTCCGTGACGGACCGGGACCTCTTCGTCGTTGGTGTCGCGCTCTACTGGGCAGAGGGCTCGAAGGACAAGCCGTACGACCGCCGCGAAAACGTCACGTTCATCAACAGCGACACGGACGTGATCGAGGTCTACCTCGCCTGGCTGGACCTCCTCGGAGTAAAGCCGGAGCACCTGCGTTACCGCGTGATGATCCACGAGTCCGCCGACACAGAAGCGGCAGAGCGCTACTGGGCCGAACTGGTCGGCGTCGATGTCTCCACCTTCCAGAAGACGACCCTGAAGAAGCACAACCCAAAGACTGTTCGGAAGAACATCGGGGAGAATTACCGAGGCTGCCTGGTCGTCCGAGTGGCACAGGGCGCCGACTTGTACCGCCGCATCGAAGGGTGGTGGTCCGGTATGGCCACCGTTGCTACCGCCCGACGCAAGCCCGGTGATCGCTCCGGTAAGGTTTGAGGGAGCCATCCGCCGTGGGGTAGCGGCATCCCGCAGGCCTTTGGAGCCTTGAGACGCTGGTTCGAATCCAGCCGGCGGAGCCACAAGTTCGGGTCCTGACCTCCTCGGTCAGGACCCGCCCTTATTTCACCCCTGAATCCCCCCGGTATCCTTCGGATGTCCACCACCCGAAGCCGAAGGGCATTCCCGTGAGCGCCAACCGCCCGGCAGCCGTCGTCGTCCTCGCAGCGGGTGAGGGCACCCGCATGAAGTCGAAGACCCCCAAGGTCCTGCACGAGATCTGCGGGCGCTCGCTCGTCGGACATGTCGTCTCCGCAGCCCGCGAGCTGGACCCCGAGCACCTCGTCGTCGTTGTGGGTCATGCGAGTGAGCGGGTCAAGGGGCATCTCGCGGAGCAGTACGCCGGCACCCGCACCGCCTACCAGGCCGAGCAGAACGGCACCGGGCACGCCGTCCGGATGGCGCTCGAAGAGCTCGGCCAGACCCCCGAGGGCACCGTTGTCGTCGTGTGCGGCGACACCCCGCTGCTGTCCGGCGAGACCCTCACCGCGCTCGCCGCGACGCACACGGCCGACGGCAATGCCGTCACCGTACTGACCGCCGAGGTGCCGGACTCGACCGGCTACGGGCGGATCGTGCGGGACAGCGTCACCGGCGCGGTCACCGCGATCGTCGAGCACAAGGACGCCACCGAGGAGCAGCGCGCCGTCCGGGAGATCAACTCCGGGGTTTTCGCCTTCGACGGGCAGCTGCTCGCGGATGCGCTGGGCAAGGTGCGTACGGACAACAGCCAGGGCGAGGAGTACCTCACCGATGTGCTGGGGATACTGCGCGAGGCCGGTCATCGGGTCGGTGCGTCCGTCGCCGCCGATCACCGCGAGATTCTGGGCATCAACAACCGTGTGCAGTTGGCGGAGGCGCGTCGGCTGCTCAATGAGCGGCTGCTGGAGCGAGCGATGACGGCGGGCGTCACGATCGTCGACCCGGCTTCCGTCATTGTCGATGTGACGGTCACCTTCGAGCGGGATGCGATTGTTCACCCGGGCACGCAGCTGCTGGGTTCGACGCATCTCGCGGAGGATGCGGAGGTCGGCCCGAACAGCCGGCTGAAGGACACTGTCGTGGGCAGCGGGGCGCGCGTGGACAACACGGTCGCGGATTCTGCCGAGATCGGCGAGGGCGCTTCGGTGGGTCCGTACGCGTATCTCCGTCCCGGTACGAGACTTGGCGCGAAGGCCAAGGCCGGTACGTATGTGGAGATGAAGAACGCGACGGTCGGTGAGGGTACGAAGGTGCCGCATCTGTCGTATGTCGGTGATGCGACGATCGGCGAGTACACGAACATCGGCGCGGCGAGCGTGTTTGTGAACTACGACGGTGAGGCCAAGCACCACACGACGATCGGTTCGCACTGCAAGACGGGCTCGGACAACATGTTTGTGGCGCCTGTCACGGTCGGGGACGGCGCGTACACGGCGGCGGGCTCGGTCATCACGAAGGATGTGCCGGCTGGTTCGCTGGCTGTCGCCCGGGGCCAGCAACGGAATATCGAGGGTTGGGTGGCCCGTAAGCGGCCGGGGAGCGCGTCCGCGCAGGCGGCTGCCGCGGCCGCGGAGCAGGGCGAAGGCGAAAACTGACCGGAAACGGGTGCGTCCAAGTCGGCGTACCGTGATACGTGCACATAAATTCGGCTGGTTCGCGCACGTCCAGATCGCGGCCAGAGAACCCCTCTTAGGAGACAGTGCTGTGACCGGGATCAAGACGACCGGCGAGAAGAAGCTGATGTTCTTCTCCGGCCGCGCCCACCCCGAGCTGGCCGAGGAGGTCGCGCACCAGCTGGGTGTGGGCCTCGTGCCGACGAAGGCTTTCGACTTCGCGAACGGCGAGATCTATGTCCGCTTCCAGGAGTCGGCGCGTGGCGCGGACTGCTTCTTGATCCAGAGCCACACGGCTCCGATCAATAAGTGGATCATGGAACAGCTCATCATGATCGATGCTCTGAAGCGGGCGTCCGCCCGGAGCATCACGGTGATCGTTCCGTTTTACGGCTATGCGCGTCAGGACAAGAAGCACCGTGGTCGTGAGCCGATCTCGGCTCGTCTGGTGGCCGATCTGATGAAGACCGCGGGCGCCGACCGCATTCTCACGGTCGATCTGCACACGGACCAGATCCAGGGCTTCTTCGACGGCCCGGTCGACCATCTCTTCGCGCTGCCGATTCTCGCCGACTATGTCGCGACGAAGGTCGACAAGTCGAAGCTGACGGTTGTTTCTCCGGACGCCGGCCGGGTGCGGGTGGCGGACCGCTGGTGCGACCGGCTGGACGCGCCGCTGGCGATCGTTCACAAGCGTCGTGACAAGGATGTGGCCAATCAGGTCACGGTTCACGAGGTTGTCGGCAATGTCGAGGGCCGGGTCTGTGTCCTGGTCGACGACATGATCGACACCGGCGGCACGATCTGTGCCGCTGCCGACGCGCTGTTCGCGCACGGTGCGGAGGACGTCATCGTGACGGCGACGCATGGTGTGCTGTCGGGCCCGGCGGCGGACCGTCTGAAGAACTCGAAGGTCAGTGAGTTCATCTTTACGAACACGCTGCCCGATCCGGGTGATCTGGAGCTCGACAAGATCACGGTGCTGTCGATCGCGCCGACGATCGCGCGCGCGGTGCGTGAGGTCTTCGAGGACGGTTCGGTGACGAGCCTCTTCGAGGAGCAGTAGATCTTCGCGTAGAGATCCTTTTGGGGCACGGCCTCCCCGCCGGGTAGACTCGCAGAGTTGCTCGGCGAGGGAGGCCGTACTCATCTGTACGGCGGTCCGTTATCGACGCGCTCTTCGTAGCAGGCCTGTCGTGGCCGGGTGACCGCCACCAGATTTTTCTGCAATACGAGGAGTGCACATGTCCGAGGTGAAGCTCGCCGCCGGGATTCGTTCCGAGTTCGGCAAGGGTGCGGCGCGTCGCGTCCGCCGCGAGAACAAGGTTCCCGGTGTTCTGTACGGTCACGGTTCCGACCCGGTCCACATCACGCTGCCGGGTCACGAGTTGCTGCTCGCCCTGCGTACGCCGAACGTCCTGATCTCCCTGGACATCGAGGGCCGCACTGAGCTGGCCATCCCGAAGTCGGTGCAGCGCGACGCGATCAAGGGCTTCCTGGAGCACGTCGACCTGCTCATCGTGAAGCGCGGCGAGAAGGTCAACGTCGAGATCCCCGTGCACACCGAGGGCGAACTGGCCCCGGGTGCGTACCTGGTCGAGCACGTGCTGAACGCCCTGCCGGTCGAGGCCGAGGCCACGCACATTCCCGAGTCCGTCACGGTCTCCATCGCCGGCCTGGAGGCCGGTGACTCCATCCTCGCCAAGGACGTGCCGCTGCCGTCCGGCACGACCCTGGCCGTCGAGGACGACACCGTCGTCCTCCAGGTCCTGGCCGCGCAGGCCGAGGAGCCGACCGCCGAGGGTGCCGAGGGCGAGGCGGAAGAGACCGCCGAGGTCTGAGCCGTACGCTCTGCTTGACGCGGACGGGGTGGTGGGCTTCGGCCCGCCACCCCGTTTCCCTGTTCCCGAACTCCCCGAACTCCCTGTACGTACGCGAGGAGACGCCGCGAGATGACGACCGACGCCAACGCTCCCTGGCTCATCGTGGGCCTGGGCAATCCCGGGCCCGGTTATGCCGCGAACCGGCACAACGTGGGGTTCATGGTGGCCGACCTGCTGGCGGAGCGCATCGGCGGCTCGTTCAAGCGGGCGCCGAAGGCGCAGGCTCAGGTGCTGGAGGGGCGGATCGGACCGCCGGGTCCGGCGAGCCGGCGGGTGATTCTCGCCAAGCCGATGTCGTACATGAATCTTTCGGGCGGCCCGGTGACGGCGTTGCGCGATTTCTACAAGGTGCCGGTCGCCAACATTGTTGCGATTCATGACGAGTTGGACATCGATTACGGCATGCTGCGGCTGAAGCTGGGTGGTGGCGACAACGGGCACAACGGTCTGAAGTCGATGACCAAGGCGATGGGTCCGGATTATCACCGGGTGCGTTTCGGGATCGGCCGTCCGCCGGGCCGGATGCAGGTCGCGGACTTCGTTCTCAAGGACTTCTCGTCGGCGGAGCGCAAGGAGCTCGGATACTTCGTGGATCGGGCGGCGGATGCGGTGGAGGCTCTGGCGATCGATGGCCTGGAGCGGGCTCAAAGTACCTATAACTCCTGATAAGGCGGGGGCATAAGTTGACCGAGCGCGGTTACATGGCCAAGGATCGCGCCCCATGAAGCGGAGTTCCCCCCACCGCCTACTGGTCCACGCCCGCCACGCGGCGACGGCCTTCGTCGCCCTGCTGCTCCTTGTGGCCGGCTTCTGGTCGTCGTGGGGCACGGCGCAGCACGTTCTGCTCGCGAAGGGCCGCGAGCACGGCACGATCACGGTCGCGAGCTGCGACGAGAAGACCTGCACGGGCCCGTACGACCCGGAGGGCTCGCCGGGGCCCCGCAAGGGCATGACGATCGAGAAGTCGGTCGGCGTGAAGAAGGGTGCGAAGCTTCCGGTGGTGGTGAAGCCGGACACGGACGAGGTGGTCCGCACGGGCACGGCGGGCGCCCTGCACGCCTGGCTGCCGATGGGAGGCGCGCTGCTTCTTGCGGCCCTGGTCGTCGGCGGTGGGATGAGACTGACGCGGACGGCGTGGGCGATGGCGGCGGCGGGCGGTGCTCTGCTGGTCGGGGCGTTCTTCGCGCTCTGAGCCGCTGGACTCCTTGCCGGAACGCCGTACCGGAACGTCACATTCACCTGATCGTTATCCGGGACTATTGGGACAAGGCGCGGCTCTTGGGGCGGATGCGTCACCGCGCATCTTGACCTGCTCACGGGTTCACAGGACGCTGAGCCGCCCCCCACGGCATCCGCCCTCTCTCACGTTGGATTGCCCATGCGCACCCTCACGTCCACCGGCGCCCTGGTGACGGCAGCGGCGCTCTCGCTGCTGGCCGCTCCGGCCGCGCACGCCACCCCTCCCGGCGACAACGGCACCGTGAAGATCCACGACGCCAAGACCGGTGAAGAACTCCGCAAGAACGAGCCGCACGTCTGCTCCTTCTATCTCGACGCCTTCGGTTTCGACGGCGGTCAGCAGGTCGACTGGCACATCGAGGCCTGGGCCCCGACGGCCGGGGTCAAGGGCGGGACGGTCACGTCCGGTTCGCTGACGCTCGACGGGGCCGGTCATGGCAGGACCTCGGATCTGAACCTGCCCGACGGTCACTACAAGCTGTTCTGGAACTTCGACGGCGAGCACGGCAGGGCCAAGCACAAGGTCTTCTGGACCGACTGCGAGGCCGACGACTCAAAGCCGAGTGACAAGCCCAGCGACAAGCCGAGTGACAAGCCCAGCGAGAACCCGTCCGACAAGCCGTCCGACAAGCCGTCCACTCCCGCGGACGACCAGTCGACCTCCCCGGCCGACACGAAGCCCACCTCGGCCCCGAGCCCGGGCGGTGACCTCGCCGAGACGGGCAACGGCGCCCCCGTCGGCGTGCTCGCCTCCCTCGCGGCCGCTCTGGTGGCGGTCGGCGGCTACCTGCTGGCCCGCCGCCGCACCGGTCGCCAGCACTGACACAAGGGGCGCCCTCCCGCCGGAAGACTCCGGCGGGAGGCGCCCCTTTTTGTGCTTCGGCTTTGTGCTTCGGCTTTGTGCTTCGGCGTGGACGTCAGCCCGTGTTGCGCAGGCCCGCCGCCACGCCGTTGACCGTCAGCAGCAGCGCCCGTGACAGCAACGGGTCCGCCTCCTCGCCCCGTTCCGCCGCCGCACGCTGGCGGGCCAGCAGCGAGACCTGGAGGTAGGAGATCGGGTCCAGATACACGTCACGGATCCCGAACGTCTGCTGCAGCGCCGGGTTCGAGCTGAGCAGCCGCTCCCCGCCCGTCACCTTCAAAACCTCGCTCACCGTCAGCGCGTGCTCCGCCTCGATCGCGGCGAAGACGTGCTTGAGGTGTTCGGGGACGAGCGTGTCGACGTAGTGACGCGCGATCCGCAGGTCCGTCTTGGCCAGGGTCATCTCGACGTTCGCGATGAAGTTCCGGAAGAAGTGCCACTGCTCGTGCATCTCGCCCAGGACCGTGTCCAGACCCGCCTCGCGCAGCGCCTTGAGGCCCGAGCCGACGCCGAACCAGCCCGGCACGATCTGCCGCGACTGCGTCCAGCCGAAGACCCACGGGATGGCGCGGAGCCCGTCGAGACCGGCCCCGCTGTCCGGGCGGCGGGACGGGCGCGAGCCGAGGTGGAGCTCGGCGAGCTGGTCCACCGGCGTGGAGGCGAAGAAGTACGCGGGCAGGTCCGGGTCCTCGACCAGGCGCCGGTAGGCGTCGTGCGCCGCGTCGGAGACGGTGTCCATCGCCGCGTCCCAGCGGGCGAGTGCCTCGTCCGATTGGCGCGGGGCGGTGTGCAGCGCGGACGCCTGGAGCGTGGCCGCGACCGTCAGCTCCAGGTTCTGCCTGGCCAGGGACGGGATCAGATACTTGTCGGAGATGACCTCGCCCTGCTCGGTCACCTTGATCTCGCCCTCCAGCGTGCCCCACGGCTGCGCGAGGATCGCGTCGTGCGAGGGGCCGCCGCCGCGGCCGACCGTGCCGCCGCGGCCGTGGAAGAGCCGCAGCCGTACGCCGTACCGGTGCGCGACGTCACGCAGCCGCCGCTGGGCGCGGTGGATCTCCCACTGCGAGGTGGTGATGCCGCCGAACTTCGAGGAGTCCGAGTAGCCGAGCATGACTTCCTGGACGTCTCCGCGCAGGGAGACGAGACGGCGGTACGAGGGGTCCGCCAGCATCTCGTCCAGGATCACGTCCGCGGCCCGCAGCTCGTCGGTCGTCTCCAGCAGCGGCACGATGCCGATCTTCGCCCAGCCCGCGTGCAGATCGATCAGACCGGCTTCCCGCGCGAGCACCGCGGCCGCGAAGACGTCGTCCGCGCCCTGGCACATCGAGATGATGTACGACTCGATGACCTCGGGGCCGAACCGCTCGAAGGCTTCCTTGACGGTGTGGAAGACCCCCAGCGTCTTCTGTCCCGCGGCGTCCAGCGGGGCGGGCGTCGGCGCGAGCGGCCGCCGTGAGCGCAGTTCCTTGGCAAGCAGCTTCTGCCGGTAGTCGCGCGGCATGTCCGTGTACCGCCAGGACTCCTCGCCGAGCCGGTCGAAGAGCTGCCCGAGAGCGTGGTGGTGCGCGTCCGCGTGCTCGCGTACGTCCATGGTCGCCAGCTGCAGCCCGAAGGCGGAGAGGGTGCGGATCGTACGGTCCAGGCGGCCGTCGGCGAAGAGCCCGCCGCGGTGCGCGCGCAACGATGTCTGGATCAGGGTCAGGTCCTGCAGCAGCTCGGCCGTGCCGAGGTAGTCGCGGCCCGGCTCGTGCGGCGTGCCCTTGGCGAGCCGTTCGCGGGTGTTGACGAGCTTCTGCCGGATGCAGGTGGCCTTGAGGCGGTACGGCTCCTCGGCGTTCAGCCGCTTGTAGCGGGGGCTGATCTCCGGAAGGCGCTCCAGGTCGCTCTGGAGGGAGGTCAGCAGCTCTTCGGTCGCGCCGGTGTAGCGGATGGAGTTGGACAGCAGTGCGCGCAGGGCGTCGATGGACTCCAGCGCGTCGGTGATGCCGTGCTCGTGCTGGAGGATCAGCACCTCCCAGGTCACGGCGGGGGTGACGTTGGGGTTGCCGTCGCGGTCACCGCCGATCCAGGTGCCGAAGGTGAGCGGCCTGGTGCCTGCGGGCAGTTCCACGCCGACCCGTTCCAGCTCGGCGGCGAGGTCCTCCAGGACGTCGCCGACGGCGTTCGCGTGCAGCTCGTCCAGGTAGTAGATCGCGTTGCGCGCCTCGTCAGCGGGCTCGGGGCGGACGACCCGCAGCTCGTCGGTCTGCCAGATCAGGTCGATGCTCTCGGCGAGCCGCAGATCGTGCCGGCGCCGGTCGGCGGGGCTGACGGGGGCCTCCAGCAGCTCGGCGATCCGGCGGAGCTTGTTCAGTACGGAACGCCGCGCCGCCTCGGTGGGGTGCGCGGTGAAGACGGGCCGCACGTTCAGGTTCTTCACGGTTTCGCGCAGATGCTCGGGGTCGGCGTCCTTGAGCATGTCCGCGGTGCGGGCGAGCAGCCCGCCCTCGGCGGCCCGCCGCTCGCGCATCTCGTGGCCGCGGTGCACCTGCTCGGTGACGTTGGCCAGATGGAAGTAGGTGGAGAAGGCCCGCACCAGCTTGGCTGCGGTCTCCAGGTCGGTGTCGCCGAGCAGCTCGGCTGCGGCCTCACCGTCGCTGCGCGTCAGGGCCCTGACCCGCTCGACGAGCTCGAGGAGCTCGGGGCCCTCCTGCCGGACGAGGGTCTCGCCCAGCAGGTCGCCCAGTCGGCGGATGTCGGCACGCAGTTCGGCGCTGGCGGTGGGGGTCTGGTCGGCACTGCTCACAGGTGCGGCTCCTTGCAGTGTTTGAGCACGTCTGGAGGGGTCTGGAGGCTGCGGACCGCGCTGTCCGACGACACCCAGGATAGGTGGCCTTTTCTTTGACGTTCGCCGCCGTTATCCACAGGTCTCTTGCTGCGGGGCCGCACGCTGCCATACTTACGTTGCCGTAGGTTACGGATCCGTAGCGCGGCTTCGGTTCTACCTCTCACCCCACAGGGGACCCTCATGACGACAAGCCCCGATCTGCTGGACGACGTCCCGAAGGCGTCGTCGGCCGACCTCCCCTATGCCACGCTCAGCGGGGACAGCAAGCGGTCGATCGAGCAGATCGCCCTGCTGCTGTTCATCACGGTGCCCTTCGTCGCCCTGCTCGCGGCGGTGCCGCTGGCCTGGGGCTGGGGGGTGAGCTGGCTCGATCTGGGCCTGCTGGTGGCGATGTACTACATCGGCTGCCACGGCATCACGATCGGCTTCCACCGGTACTTCACCCATGGCTCCTTCAAGGCGAAGCGCCCGCTGCGGATCGCGCTCGCGGTCATGGGTTCGCTGGCCGTGGAGGGCCCGCTGGTGCGCTGGGTCGCAGACCACCGCAAGCACCACAAGTTCTCCGACGCGGAGGGCGACCCTCACTCACCGTGGCGCTTCGGTGACACGCTCCCCGCGCTGATGAAGGGCCTGTGGTGGGCGCACATCGGCTGGATGTTCGACGAGGAGCGGACGCCGCAGCACAAGTACGCGCCCGATCTGATCAAGGACCCGGCGCTGCGCCGTATCTCCCGTGACTTCATCTACTGGACGATCCTCTCGCTCGCGATCCCGCCGCTGGTGGGCGGTCTGGTGACGATGTCGTGGTGGGGCGCGTTCACCGCCTTCTTCTGGGGCTCGCTGGTCCGGGTCGCGCTGCTGCACCATGTGACCTGGTCGATCAACTCCATCTGCCATGCGGTCGGCAAGCGGCCCTTCAAGTCCCGCGACCGCTCGGGCAACGTGTGGTGGCTGGCTGTGCTGTCCTGCGGCGAGTCCTGGCACAACCTGCACCACGCCGACCCGACCAGCGCACGGCACGGCGTGCTGCGGGGCCAGGTCGACTCCAGCGCCCGGCTGATCCGCTGGTTCGAGCAGCTGGGCTGGGCCTATGACGTCCGCTGGCCGAATGCCTCCCGTATCGAAGCCCGACGCAAGGAGGAGGCGGCGGAAGCGGCATGATTGACAACGTGGCGACCGAAGGAAGTACCAGCAGCGACAGGCCCCGCCGGGGGCGCAGAGTCCGGATGACCGGCGCGGAACGCCGCGAGCAGCTGCTGGACATCGGCCGTACCTTGTTCGCCGAGAAGGGCTTCGAGGGCACGTCCGTCGAGGAGATCGCCGCGAAGGCGGGGGTCTCCAAGCCGGTGGTGTACGAGCACTTCGGCGGCAAGGAGGGTCTGTACGCCGTCGTGGTCGACCGCGAGATGCGCCAGCTGCTCGACAGTGTGACGGGGGCGCTGACCGCGGGACATCCGCGTGAGCTCCTTGAGCAGGCGGCGTTCGCGCTGCTCGACTACATCGAGACATACACGGACGGTTTCCGCATTCTGGTGCGAGACTCCCCGGTCGCCCAGTCGACGGGCACCTTCGCCTCGCTGATCAGCGATATCGCCACCCAGGTCGAGGACATTCTGGGCCTGGAATTCAAGGCCCGCGGCTTCGACCCGAAGCTCGCCCCGCTGTATGCGCAGGCGCTGGTCGGCATGGTGGCGCTGACCGGCCAGTGGTGGGTGGACGCCCGCCGTCCGAAGAAGGCGGAGGTCGCGGCCCATCTGGTGAACCTGGCATGGCATGGACTTGACGGTCTGGAGCAGAAGCCGAGGCTGATAGGTCACCGCAGGAACTGACGCCTCCTCGGCCCCGGACATGTCTACCGGCCCTGATTTCTCAGTTGTAGAATTCGGGCTCATCCGGGAAACGGTTCGCCACTCAAAGAGAGCAACTGCGAACGTCTTCAACCCGGTTCCACCATTTTCCCCAGGGGGGGACCTTTGTCTTCTGTGGAACCCGGCCGCCCTGCCGGCGTGCGTTTCAGACGTGCCCGCCGGATCGCGGCCTGCACGGCCCTGGCCGTCTCGGCGGGCATGCTGCTCGCCGTCCCGGCCGCGGCCGACGGCACGCCGGCGCCGCACCACGGGGTCGAGCAGACCAGGCCCACCGCCCAGCAGCCGAAGCTGGCGCTTCCCGCGCCCACGTCCACGGGTGCCAAGCAGCGCGCCGCGGCGCAGGCGGACGACGTCCCGGTCGCCAAGACGCGCGCCGACATCGACGGCGACGGCTTCAGCGACCTCATCTACCGCGCGGTCAACGGCAAGATCTATGTGGCGCCGTACAGCGGCACCGGGGCGTACGAGTACCCCTTCGACGCCGGCGTCTACCAGGACCTCAACGAGACCTACAAGGATGTCTTCTCGGTCGGAGGACTCCAGGCGAACCCGGTCCACTTCACCCTGTCGGCGAACGGCCGCCTCAACGCGTACGCGAGCTCCGTCAACGGGGCGAGCATCTTCTGGTCCGGCACGGGCTGGCAGGCGTACAACAAGGTCTTCTCGCCCGGCGACCTGACCGGTGACGGCAGCGGTGACATTCTCGCGCGCACGCCGTCCGGCGATCTCTACCTGTACCGCACCACGCCGGGCGCGGCCGCCCCGATGGCCGCCAGGGTCAAGATCGGCTCCGGCTGGGGCGCGTACGACCAGATCGTCGGCGTGAACGACGTCAACAGCGACGCCATCGCGGACCTGTTCGCCCGTACGCCGGGCGGCGACCTGTACTTCTACTCGGGCAACCCGAACCCCACGTCCCCGTTCAAGCCCCGGGTCAAGGTCGGGTCCGGCTGGAACGGCTACAACCAGCTCTTCAGCCTCGACGACACGAGCGGCGACGGTCTCGGTGACCTCGTGGCCCGTACGCCGTCGGGCGCGCTGTGGACGTACGAGTCCAGCGGCACGGGCGCGTTCCTTCCCCGGGTCCAGGGCGGTTCGGGCTGGAATGTGGCCTCGCAGTTCTCCGGGGCGGGCAACAATCCGCACTGGGGGAAGGACGAGGTCCTCGGCCTGGACACCCAGGGGACGCTGTTCACGTACTACTCGCTGAACAACGGCCTGCTGAGCGCCCGTGACCAGGCGAGCCAGGTCGGCGGCTTCAAGGGAGCGAAGCTCACCTTCGCCTCCTCGCTCGACACCAACGGCTTCGGTGACGTGCTGGAGCTCTACAACGGCACGCTCTACAACCTGAGCCACACCTCGGGCAATGCGCAGACCATCGGCAGCGGCTGGGGCATCTACAACCTGCTCACCGGCCCCGGCGACCTGGACGGCGACGGCAAGGGCGATCTGCTGGCGCGGGACGGCTCCGGCGCGCTGTATCTGTACCGCGGCAACGGCCAGGGCACGGCGTTCGCCGCCCGTATCAAGGTCGGCAGCGGCTGGAACACCTTCAACAAGCTGGTCGGCGCCGGTGACGTCAACGGCGACGGCCGCGGCGACCTGCTGGCCCGCGCCACCGACGGCAACCTGTACCTGTACGCGGGCACGGGCGTGTCCTCCGCGCCGTTCAAGGCGAAGTCGCTGATCGGCTCCGGCTGGAACACGTACAACAAGCTGGCGGCGCCCGGCGACCTCAACGGTGACGGGCGGGCGGACCTGCTCGGCGCGAACTCGGCGGGCGAGCTGTACCGCTACACCTCCAACGGCACCGGCGGACTGAGCGCCAAGGCCAAGCTCGGCAACGGCTGGAACACGTACAGCACGCTGTACTGATCCGGATCCCGATCCGACGTCACAGAACGCCCCGTTGCCGGTCACCCGGCGGCGGGGCGCTTCTGTGTGCCCAGCCCGCTCGCCTCCGATGCCAACGTCACCTGGTACCGCTGACCTCAGGTGAGGGCTCCAGGAACTCCAGCCGGTTGCCCACCGGATCCTCGGAGTAGAAGCGGAGATGACCGGGGAGGTCGTCGTCCCAGACCACTTTCGCACCGCGCTCCTCCAGCCGTGCGGCGTACGCCTCGATGTCCGTGACCCGAAGCCCCGGGTGGGCCTTCTTCGCCGGCCGGAAGTTCTCCTCGACGCCCAGATGGAGCTGGACGGGCCCTGCCCCGAACCAGCAGCCGCCGCGGGCGGCCAGGACCGGGGGCTTGGGGATCTCCGACATGCCCAGCACGTCCGCGTAGTACGCGCGCAGGGTGTCCTCCGATCCGGGAGGTGCGGCCAGTTGGACGTGGTCGACGGCGGCGAGCATCAGAACCCCTTTCGTGCGACGGCGAATATCCGGCGGAACGGGAAGACCGTGCCGTGCGGGCCGCGTGGATATGCCTTGCGGAGCAGGTCGCGGTACTGGCCGAGGAATTCGTTCGTGGCCTCGTGATCGTCGGCGAGTTCCGTGAGGACCGGGCGCAGGGCCGTGCCCTTGACCCAGTCGAGCACCGGGTCCTCACCGCCCAGGAGTTGGAGGTAGGTGGTCTCCCAGACGTCCGTCTCGCAGCCGAGGTCGACAAGCCGGCCGAGGTAGTCGGCCGGCTCGAGTATGTGCACAAAGCGGCGTCCGTGGTCGCCCAGGCGGCCGCGCCACTGCGGCCTCTCGCAGAGCTCGCCGAGGATGGCGTGGCTGGGTGAGGTGAAGTTGCCGGGGACCTGGAAGGCGAAGGTGCCGCCGGGGGCGAGGCCGTCGATCCAGACGGGGAAGGACTCGGGGTGATTGGGCACCCATTGCAGTGCGGCGTTGGAGACGATGAAGTCGTACGGCTCGTCGGGCGTCCAGTGCGCGGCATCGGCGAGCCTGAACTCCAGCCAGCCGCCGCCCGCCGTGGTTCCGGCGTGCTCCTTCTCGGCGATGGCGAGCATCTCGGGCGACAGGTCGAAGCCGGTGATGTGCGCGGTGTGCCAGCGGTCGGCGAGGAGAGCGGTGACATTTCCCGGGCCGCAGCCGATGTCCGCGATACGGGCGGGCCGTTCCCCGTTCGGCAGCCGCGGGATCCGGCTGAGCAGATCCAGGAACGGCCGGGTCCGGTGACCGGCGTGGCGCAGGTACTGGTGCGGGTCCCAGGTTGGTTCGGAATGCATGTTCGAGCCCCCTTGCAGGAACGGTGTGCCGAAGCGGAACGAGGTTCCGGCCCGACCATGCCCAAGCCTGCGCCCGAATATATCTTGATGTCAAGAGACTTCACGTCGACAGACCCTTTACACTGATCGACATGGAGGACGAGGTCGATCGACTGGTCGCAGCATGGCGCCGTGAGCGCCCCGACCTCGATGTGGAACCGCTCGAGGTGCTCAGCCGTGTCTCCAGGCTCGCCCGCCATCTCGACCGGGCCCGCCGGCTCGCGTTCTCCGAGCACAATCTGGAGCCGTGGGAGTTCGACGTGCTGACCTCGCTGCGGCGCGCGGGGGCTCCGTACCAGCTCTCGCCGGGGCAGCTGCTGACCCAGACGCTGGTCACCTCGGGCACCATGACCAACCGTATCGACCGCCTGGCCAAGAAGGACCTCGTCGAACGGCTGCCGGACCCCAGCGACCGCCGGGGGGTGCTGGTGCGCCTCACCCCCGAGGGGCGGGATCGCGCCGATCAGGCGCTGGCCGGGCTGCTCGCACAGGAGCGCGCGATCCTCGCCGAGCTGTCTCGGGCGCAGCGGGCGGAACTGGCCGCCCTGCTACGCCAGTTGACCGCCCCGTTCGACAACATCCCCGGCTAGGTCGACCGGGCCGACGCCCGCCCGGCGCGCGAGGGCGACGGCGGCGAGCGTGGAGTGGACGCCCAGTTTCCCCAGCACGTTCTGCATATGCGTGCGGACGGTGTGCGGGGACAGGAACAGGCGCTCGGCCACGGCTTTGCGCCCCAGGCCCGCGACCATACAGCGCAGCACCTCCCGCTCGCGCGGCGTGAGCGACTCCACCAGCCGCTCGCTCTCGGTGCGGTGCTTGCGGGCCGCGGTCAACTCCCGCAGTACGCCGGTGAGCAGGGCGGGCGGCAGGTGTGTCTCGTCCCGCAGCACTCCCCGTATCACCGCGAGCAGCCGTTGCAGAGAGCAGTCCTTGGCGACCCAGCCGGAGGCGCCGGCCCCCAGTGCGAGGGCGGCGCGGCGGGGGTCGTCCTTCTCGGCGAGCACGACGGTACGCACCGCGCTCTGGCCGGAACGGACGCCGGCGACCAGCGAAATGCCGTCGACGAGACCGTCCTCGCCGTTGTCCGGCACCGCACGGGCGACGACCGGGCGGGCGCCGGGCACCACCTGCGCACCGAGGTCGGCGTCGACGAGCATGACGTCGAATCTGCGCCCCTCGGTGGCCGCCCGCTCCAGGCACCGCAGCGCGGCGGGACCGCTGCCTGCTGCCGCGACGTCGACGTCGGGCTCGGCCGCGAGCGCGGCGGCGAGCGACTCGGCGAAGATTCGGTGGTCGTCCACGACCAGGACCCGGATACGAACCACAGACACCCCCAGTGTCGGAGGACGGACCGGCGCAGGTACGGCGCCCGGAGAAATGGGGTAATACAGCGGTCGCTCGGCCGCCGCCGTGCTGTGACTGATACCCCACCCCGGGCGTCGTACCCGACTGTCTCGCCCCCTGATCAACACCGGCCCCCACCGGTGCTGAGCATCAGCGTACGGCTGGGGGGCTGGAGCGGAAGCCTATTTGCAGAACTGATTGGCCAGGCTGTTTACGGTGTGCCAGATGTTTCGTATTGAGACGGAAGTCGACCAAGATCGACGCCGGTTGCCCGGCGAAGGGCCCGAATCGCTCCGTCAGGACACGCGCGCAGCGCCTCGCGAAGGGGTCGCTGTGAAGATCCGGGGAGCCTTGTGGCCCGCCGACGCGAACGACTCCGACAGACACGTGCGTACCGTCCCGGACTGCGACATGTCCGTCAGGACGATCGCCGAGCCGCCGAAACCGCCCCCCGTCATCCTCGCCCCCAGTGCCCCCGCCTCCAGCGCCGTCTCGACCACCAGGTCCAGCTCCGGGCAGGAGACACGGAAGTCGTCCCGCAGAGATGCGTGGCCCTGCGTCAGGACCGGGCCTATCGCGTGGACCTCGCCCGCCTCCAGCAGAGTGATCACCCGCTCGACGCGGTGGTTCTCGGTCACGATGTGCCTGACCAGGGGCCTCAGCCCGGGGTCGGCCAGCCGGTCGAGGGCCGCCACAAGTCCCTCGTACGGGATGTCCCGGAGCGCCGGGACACCCAGTGCGGCCGCAGCCGACTCGCAGCCCGCCCGGCGCTTGCCGTACTCCCCGTCGCTGTGCGCGTGCTTGACGCGGGTGTCGACCACCAGCAGTTCGAGGCCGCTCGCCGCCAGGTCGAAGGGGATCTGGCGCTGCGCGAGGTCCCGCGTGTCCAGGTGCAGCGCATGGCCCTCGGTGCAGCACGCCGACGCCGTCTGGTCCATGATCCCGGTGGGCGCACCGACGTACACGTTCTCGGCACGCTGGCACAGCCGCGCCATCCGCCACCGCTCAAGACCCAGTGCGTACAGGTCGTTCAGCGCCAGCGCGGTGACGACCTCCAGCGCCGCCGAGGAGGAGAGGCCGGCCCCCGTCGGCACCGTCGACGCGTAGTGGATGTCCGCCCCGCCCACCGCATGGCCCGCGTCCCGCAGCGCCCAGACCACGCCCGCCGGGTAGTCGGTCCAGCCGCCGGGGCCGCGGCCCGGCGCGAGATCGTCGACGCGCAGTTCGACCGCGCCGCCCGCGACGTTTGCCGAGTGCAGCCGCAGCACACCGTCGTCCCGTCGGGAAACGGTCGCGACGGTGGTGTGCGGCAGCGCGAAGGGCATCACAAAGCCGTCGTTGTAGTCGGTGTGTTCACCGATCAGATTCACCCGGCCCGGTGCCGCCCACACTCCGTCACTCATGCGCGCTCTCCCTCGCCCGGGCGAACTCCCATGCGTCCGCCACGATCCCCGCCAGATCCGCGCGGGACGGGTTCCAGCCGAGCCGCTCGCGCGCGGTCGCGGCTGATGCGACGAGCACCGCGGGGTCGCCGCCCCGGCGATCGGCCACGACCTCCGGGACCGGATGCCCGGTGACCTCCCGTACCGTCTCGATGACCTCCCGCACCGAGAAGCCGTTGCCGTTGCCGAGGTTGCAGATCAGATGCTCGCCCGCGACCGCCGCGTCCAGCGCCAGCAGATGCGCCTGAGCCAGGTCCGCGACATGGATGTAGTCCCGTACGCAGGTCCCGTCCGACGTCGGATAGTCGTCGCCGAAGACGGAGATCGACTCCCGCCGGCCCAGGGCGACCTGGAGCACCAGGGGAATGAGGTGCGACTCGGGGTCATGGCGCTCGCCGCAACCGCCGTACGCCCCCGCCACGTTGAAGTACCGCAGGGACACCGCCGCCAGACCGTGCGCCGCCGCCTCTCCCGTGATCATGTGGTCGACGGCCAGCTTCGACGCGCCGTACGGGCTGGTCGGCGCGGTCGGGTCGGACTCGGTGATCGGCGTCGAGACCGGTTCGCCGTACGCCGCCGCGGTGGAGGAGAAGACCAGCGTGCGCACCCCCGCCGAACGCATCGCCGCCAGCAGCGCCATCGTCCCGCCGACGTTGTTGTCCCAGTACTTCTCGGGCTTCAGCACGGACTCGCCGACCTGCGAGAACGCGGCGAAGTGCAGCACCGCGTCGTATGTGGAGTCCAGCCATTCGGTGGCGTCGCGGATGTCTCCCTCGATGAAGTCCGCGCCCGCGGGCACGCCCTCCCGGAAGCCGGTGGAGAGGTTGTCGAGGACGGTCACCTGGCGGCCCGCCTCCAGCAGGTGCTGGGCGACCACGCTGCCGACATAGCCCGCACCGCCGGTGACCAGGTACTTCCCACTCATGTACTCGCTACCTCTCGCAGTCGCTCGGCCGCGGTTTCCGGCGGCACATCATTGATGAACACGCTCATACCGGACTCCGAACCCGCGAGGAACTTCAGCTTGCCGGAAGTGCGGCGGATGGTGAAAAGCTCGAGATGCAGCCCGAAGTCACCTCGGCCGGCCTCCTCGAAGGGGGCCTGGTGCCAGGCCGCGATGTACGGCGTCGGCGGTTCGCCCTCCCCGAAGATCCGGTCGAAGCGCCTCAAGAGTTCCAGATAGATCTGTGGGAACTCTGTGCGTGCCGCGCCGCCCAGCGCCCGCAGATCCGGCACGCGCCGGCGCGGGTACAGATGCACCTCGTACGGCCAGTGCGCCGCGTACGGCACAAAGGCGAGCCAGTGCTCGCCCTCCAGCACCACACGCGAGCCCGCCAGGCGCTCCCGCTCGACGATGTCGTCGAAGAGATTGCGGCCGGTCCTCGCCCGGTGCTCGGCGGCCGAGCGGAGCATGAGCGAGGTCCGCGGCGTCACGAAGGGGTACGCGTAGATCTGGCCGTGCGGATGCCCCAGCGTCACGCCGATCTCCGCGCCCCGGTTCTCGAAGCAGAAGACCTGCTTCACCTGCGGGAGTTCGGCGAGCTCGGCGGTGCGGTCGGTCCAGACGTCGAGGACCAGCGCGGCCCGCTCCTCGCCGAGGTCGGCGAAGGAGGCGGCGTGGTCGGAGGTGAAGCAGACGACCTCGCAGCGGCCCCGGGCGCCGGCGAGTGAGGGGAAACGGTTCTCGAAGACGGCGACGTCGTAGTCGGCGGCCGGGATCTCGCTGAGGCGTCCGTTGCGGGAGGGGCAGAGCGGGCATTCGTCGGCCGGCGGATGGTAGGTGCGGCCCTGGCGGTGCGACGCGATGGTGACCGAGTCGCCGAGCAGCGGGTCGTGACGGATCTCGGAGGTGGTGGCGATGGGATCGAGCGGGCGCCGGTCGACGGCGTCGCGTACGGCGTCATCGCGGGAGTCGTAGTAGAGCAGCTCACGACCGTCGGCTAGCCGGGTCGAAGTCTTCTTCACTATGGGGCTCCCTCAGCCTCCCAACAAACAGAACCGCACACAACAAACCACAAGCCAACAGGCGGCGTCAATGGGCACGCCCGGCGCCATAGAGAGCGCTTACAGACACCCCGGACAGGCGGTCCTGACCAGGCGGTATACGGCGCGCGAACAGCGCAGCCAGGTGCGCGGGCCGAAGCTGCGCCCGACGAAACGGCGCGCGGCGGGCACACCCTGTCCGACGATGTGTGGTCGCTACTGCGCTGCCGGTCCGGGCGACGCCGAGACGATCGCGGCCCGGTCGAGCAGCCCGGTGCGCGCGGCCAGTGCCGCCGCCTCGAGCCGGGAGCCGACGCCCAACTTCATCAGCACCCGCTGCACATGCGTACGGGCCGTGCTCGGTGCTATCCCCATGCCGGCCGCGATCAGCCGGGTGTCCTCACCCTCGGCGACCCGGACCAGCACCTCGACCTCGCGCGGGGTGAGCATCTGAAGCAGCCGCTGACCCTCGTCGTCCGGCTGGGCGGCCGGGTTGAGCAGCTCGGCGAACGCACCCTGCAGCAGCTGCGGAGCCACCACCGCCTCGCCCGCGCGCGCCTTGACCATGGCGCGTTCGACGCCCTCGATGCGCTCGTCGTGCCGTACATAGCCGGAGGCGCCGGCGGCGAAGGCCGCGGCTATCCCGCGCGGGCTCGGCACCGGGCCGAGCACCACCACGGCGACCTGCGGCCGCTCCCGCTTGATCTTGACGATCGGGTCGAAAGCACCCGGCTCGGCGGGCGTCGCCGTGCCCAGCAGGCACACCTCGGGCGCCCTGCTGATCACCAGCTCGGCCGCGCCGGCCGCGGGGGCCGCCGCGGCGAGAACCCGGTGCCCGCGCAGCTTCAAGGCCGAGGCGAGCGCCTCGGCGAGCAGTCGATGATCGTCCACCACCATGAGCCGCACGCCCATCGAGCAACCCCAATCCCCGCTGGTGCTGGCCCCCCGGCCCTCTGCCCCGGCAAGCTACACGCTTGGTCTGCCGTGCGCGCCCCTTATGGGCCAGAAACCCTCGGACCACCGAAATACACATGGTCCAGGGCAAGTTGCCCAACAACCCAGAACCCTAGGCCAAAGGTGTTGCCCTAGGATGTTGCGGCTCGACCAAGTGGATCATTCAAACGGGAGAAAATACATGCGCGTTCGTCGTGTTTCTGTCGCTCTGGCGTCAGTAATCGCTGCTCTCGCCATACCCACCCTCGCAGCGCCCGCACACGCCGCGGCCAACAGCGAGGTGCGCCTGACAACTACGTGGGCCAAGGCAGTCGCAGGCTGGACATGGCGCAACGACCGGCTCGACCCCGTCGGTCTCTCCATCCAGGACACCAGGGCCGACGGTTACCCCGTAGGCATCCAGCTTGTGACCGAGTCCTCGGCCGAAGGCAGGCACGTCTGGCCCCTGCACACGGTCACCACCGGATCGGGCACCGGGCTGAACCATCAGACCTTCGCGATCACCGGCCGCGGTCCCCTCAACGCGTGGATCCGCATCTGCAAGGTCAAGGGGGGCTCCATCTACACCTGCCTGGACTCAGAGGTCAAGAGGAACCCGATTGACGACTCGCGCACCAGCTGAGTGCAGAGCGAAGGAGGGCCCCGCCGGCTGATCGGCGGGGCCCTCCTTACGTGTGCCTGCGCGATCAGTCCGCCGTGCTGAAGGCGACAGCGAGGTACCTCTTCCCGAAGGACGAAGAGGACGACGGCTTGCTCATCAGAACCGCACCGATGTACAACCGGCCGTTCACATAGCGGTATTCGGCGTAGTCCGTGGTGAAGCTGGTCTCCGCCTCCCGTACGGCCTTGTCGGCCGGGTTCTCCACCAGCACCGTCTGCTTGAAGGTGCTGCCGTCGATGCTGATGACCTGGCCGCCCTTGTCGTAGGGGGGCCACTTGTACGCGATGATGTTGCCGCCGTCCATGCGGATGGGGAACATCGTGTACCGGTCGCCCGCGTCCGCGCGGTCGCTGGTGGGCTTTCCGGTGGCGAGGTCGAAGGAGACGATCTCATTGGTGTCGCCGTACTCACCGGAGCCCTCGTGGTCCGCGGTCGGCAGATAGATCCGGCCGTTTCCGACGACGACCTTCTGGCACTGCTCGACCTCGGTGGAGTCGCAGCGCGCCTGGAACTTGTCACCCGTGGCCGAGATCTTGGCCTTCAGCGCACCCGTCTTCTCGTCGAGCGAGAAGAAGTCCGAGATACCCTCCGAGCCGGTGTCGCCGACGTCGGCGGCGACGACCAGCGGCTTGGTGGAGACGATGCTCGCGTACCCGACGCCGGCCGGCAGCTTGTACGAGAACGTCGGGGTGCCGTTGTCCGGATTCAGGCCCTGGATGGTGACCTGCGGGTTGTCGTACGTACCGCACCTGCGGGCCGTGACGAGCGCCGGGCCGCCGCCGTACCCCATGTCGTAGCAGCCCTCGGCATTGACCGTGGGCTTCCAGCGGACCGCGCCGCTGTTGAGGTCGAAGGCCGCGCCACCGTCGGTGCCGCCCGCGGCGACCGTGCTGCCGCTCTGGGTGACCTCTCTGAATTCGGCCTTGTCGTCACCGGACTTGTCGCCCTTGACGGACTTGCTCCACAGCAGCTTGCCGGTGCCGAGGTCGACGACGCCGACCTCGGTGCACGGCTGGTAGTTCTTCGGCGGAAGCCGCTTGGCGGCTTCGAAGATGATCGCGGCCTTGTTGTCCTCGGAGACATGGCGGGAGGCCGCGCAGATCTGGCCGGGGAGCGGGAGGGTCCACAGCGGGGTGCCCTTGGCCGCGTCGTGGCCGACGAGGGAGTTGATGCCGGGCTTGACGTAGGCCTTGTCCGTGACCCAGGAGCCCTTGACGCTGGTGATGTCGGTGCGGGCGGGCTCCGGCAGCTGGAAGGCCACCTTGGAGTGGATGTTCGCGGGCGCCTTCTCCTTGCCGGGGCCGTCGGCGGCCTTGCCGCCGTTCTTGTCGCCGCCCGTGGAGCCCTCGGATCCGCCGCCCGAACTGCTCTTGCTCTCGTCCTTCCTGCTGTCGCCGCCGTTGGAGGAGGCGAACCAGATGCCGCCGCCGACGATCAGCACCACGGCGAGGGACGCCGCGATGATGATCTGCATCTGCGTGCTCAGCTTCTTGCCGCCGCTGCCGCCGGGCTGGGGCGGCATGTACTGCGGCTGCATGGGCTGCGTCGGGTAGCCGTAGCCCGGCTGTCCCGGCGGCTGACCGGGCTGACCGGGCTGACCGGGCTGAGTCTGGGGAAAGCCGTAGCCCGGCGCCTGGCCCGGAGCCTGCGGGTGGCCGTAGCCGGGCTGCCCGGGGGCCTGGGGGTAGCCGTAACCGGGCTGCCCCGGCGGCGCCTGCGGAGGCTGAGCGGGCGGCGGCGCCTGCGGAGGCTGGGCGGGCGGCGGCGTCTGCGGATAGCCGTACGAAGGGTCCTGCGGGGGCGGCGTCGGGGCTCCGAAACCTCCTGGCGGAGGGTCCTGGGGCGCGCCGAACCCGCCTCCCTGCGGGGGCTGGTTGGGCGGCGGGGGCGGCTGCGTCATGGCGTACGTACCTCGAAAGGATGCTGGCGAAAGGGAGTTGGGGCGGAATGACTCAGTGCGAGCTCAGTGCGCGGTCAGTGCGCGGTCACTTGCCGAAGGCCATCATGGTCTTCGTCTCCTTCTCCTCCGCGTCATTGCTGGCGCTGACGCGGCCGCTGGCGAGGAAGAACCGGCCGTCCGCGTACGCCATGTGCGCGGAGAAGAAGGAGCTCTCGATCTCGGCGGTCGAGGCCGGGTGCTGGAGCAGCACCTTCGGCGCGCCACCCGTCGGAGCGATCGCGGCGACCGCGCCGCCCGCGTCGTACTTCGCGTCCATGTAGACGAGGACGTTCCCGCCCTCCATGCGCAGCGGCGTCATCTTGCGCTCGCCACCGGCGGGCGAACGCCACTTCTCCTTGCCGGTGTCCAGGCTGAACGCCACGACCTCATTGGCCGTGCCGTACGCGGTCTCGGTCGCCATGTAGAAGTTCGAGGCGTCGGCGGCGACACCGGTGCAGCCCTCGAGGTTCCGGCCGAAGACCACCAATCCGCCACCGCAGCGCGGCTGGAACTTGTCCTTGCCGCCCGCGATCTGCGAGCGCAGTGTGCCGTTGTCCTTGAGGGCGATGATGGCCCACTTCTTCGGCTCACGCTGCGTGATGGAGACGACGAGCGGGCTGGCCGAGTAGACCTTGTCGATCTCCCAGCCGACGGGGGTCTTGTACGTCCACTTGGCCTTGCCCGTGGCCGGGTCGACCTCCGACAGCTGCTGCTTGGGCTTGTCGTAGTCCGAGGTGGGGCAGCTCGCTGCGGCGAACAGCTTGGGGCCGCCGGCGAAGGCGAACGGCTTGCAGCCTTCCGTGGGGCCCTTGAAGAGCTGCCTGCCGTCGGTCATCGAGAAGCCGTAGGAGTTGCCGGAGCCGCCCGCCGCGAGGGTGTTGCCGCTGATCGACAGGGTGAAGTCGGAGAGCGCGGAGAAGCCGCTGCCCTCCGGGATCGACTTCTTCCAGCCCGCCTTGCCGGTCTTCAGGTCGATCTGCTGGAGCACCAGGCACTTGGCCTTCTCCGTGAGACCGTCCTTGATCCCCACGACGATCTTGCCGTCGGTCGTGGTCTGGCTCGGCGCGGAGCAGATCTGGGCAGCGAGCGGCAGCGTCCACTTCTTCTTGCCGTCGGCGGCCGAGTAGCCGACGACCTCCTTGTACATGCCCTTGGCCACGATGTCGCCGGCCGTCCACGGCCCGAACACCTCGGCGCCGTTGCGCGGCAGGTCGACGTCGTTCTTCGTCAGGAACAGCACCTTCGCCTCGCCCGGCTTGCGCCCGGCGTTGAGGTCGTCGTCACCGTCCCGGCCGGTACCGCTGCCGTCGCCCTGGTCGACGGACTGCGAGCCGGACGGCTTGGGGCCGTCGCTCTTGCCGACGTTCTGCTTGTCGTCCTTCTTGTCGTCACCGCCGCTGACCGCCAGGTAGGTCCCGCCGCCTATCACCAGCAGTCCGGCCACCGCTGCGGCGATGATGATGCCGGGCTTCTTCGTGAAGAAGTTGCCGCCTCCGCCGCCGGGCGGGGTGGGTGCGCCCGGGTACTGCGGCTGCGTCGGGTAGCCGCCGTAGGGCCCCGGCTGCTGGCCGTACGGGCCCGGCTGCTGGCTGTACGGCCCGGGCTGATGACCGTAGGGACCCGGCTGGCCGGGTGCCTGCTGCGGGTAGCCGTAACCCGGCTGAGCGGGCGGCTGCTGCGGATAGCCGTAGCCAGGTGCGCCGGGAGGGGCCGCGGGCGGCGGAGTCTGCGGCGGTCCCTGCGGGACGGGCGGCATCTGGGGCGGCTGCGCGGGCGGCTGAGGAACCCCGTGCTGAGGGTCCTGCGGAGCTCCGAAGCCCCCCGGCGGTTGCTGGCTGGGCGGCTGAGTCATCAGCGCTTCCCCCTTCGTACGGTCCGCTGCCCGGCCGGACTCCCCCGCTATTCCGGCGAGCACTCGACCCGGAAAGGAGTGTTTCGGACATGGATTCCGCTGTTTTACGTCAGTCGAGCGGGAGTTCTTTGTATCACTCGGGCACTCTCGAACGACGGGCCGGTGCACCCCTGTTCCCAAGGGAGGACCGGCCCGTGATGCTGCTGTTACGCCCGGGGCTCGGCCTCTGCCCGCCGATCAGCCCGGCGAAATCGCCACGGATTCTCTACGCCTCTTCGGCGAGCTCCAGCCAGCGCAGTTCCAACTCCTCGCGCTCGCCCGCCAGTTCCCGAAGCTCCGCGTCCAGTTTCGCCACCTTCTCGAAGTCCGTGGCATTGTCGGCGATTTGGCCGTGCAGCTTGGACTCCTTCTCGGAGACCTTGTCGAGCTGCCGCTCGATCTTCTGCAACTCCTTCTTCGCCGCACGGGCATCGGCCGCCGACCTCTCCTTGACGGCGGGAGCGGGAGCCGCGACGGCCGCCGGGGCGGCGGTCTGAAGCATCCGCTGGCGGCGCTCCAGGTACTCGTCGATGCCGCGCGGCAGCATCCGCAGGGTCGCGTCGCCGAGCAGCGCGAACGTCTTGTCCGTCGTCCGCTCGATGAAGAACCGGTCGTGGGAGATGACGACCATCGAGCCCGGCCAGCCGTCGAGCAGGTCCTCCAGCTGGGTCAGGGTCTCGATGTCGAGGTCGTTGGTGGGCTCGTCGAGGAAGAGGACGTTCGGCTCGTCCATCAGCAGCCGCAGCAGCTGGAGCCGGCGGCGCTCACCGCCGGACAGATCACCGACGGGCGTCCACTGCTTCTCCTTGGTGAAGCCGAACTGCTCGCACAGCTGACCCGCCGTCATCTCCCGGCCCTTGCCGAGATCGACGCGGTCGCGCACTCGCTGGACGGCCTCCAGCACGCGCAGATCCGGGTCGAGTTCGGAGACCTCCTGCGAGAGGTAGGCCAGGCGGACGGTCTTTCCGACGACGACCCGGCCGGCCGCGGGCTGTGCGTCGCCCTGCGTACGGGCGGCATCGGCGAGCGCGCGCAGCAGCGAGGTCTTGCCCGCGCCGTTCACGCCGACCAGGCCGACGCGGTCGCCGGGACCGAGCTGCCAGGTCAGATGCTTCAGCAGCACCTTGGGTCCGGCCTGGACCGTCACGTTCTCCAGGTCGAAGACGGTCTTGCCGAGGCGGGCGCCGGCGAACTTCCTCAGCTCGCTGGTGTCCCGGGGCGGCGGCACATCGGCGATCAGCTCGTTGGCGGCCTCGATGCGGTACCGCGGCTTGGAGGTACGGGCGGGGGCGCCGCGCCGCAGCCAGGCCAGCTCCTTGCGCACCAGGTTCTGCCGCTTGGTCTCCTCGGTGGCCGCGATGCGCTCGCGCTCGGCGCGCGCGAAGACGTAGTCGCTGTAGCCGCCCTCGTACTCGTACACCGAGCCGCGCTGGACGTCCCACATCCGCGTACAGACCTGGTCGAGGAACCAGCGGTCGTGGGTGACGCAGACAAGCGCGGAGCGGCGCGCCTGCAGATGCTTGGCCAGCCAGGCGATGCCCTCCACGTCGAGGTGGTTGGTGGGCTCGTCGAGGACGATCAGGTCCTGCTCGGCGATGAGCAGCTTGGCGAGCGCGATACGGCGGCGCTCGCCGCCGGAGAGCGGGCCGATGACGGTGTCAAGGCCCTGCTCGAAGCCGGGCAGGTGCAGATCGCCGAAGAGCCCGGTGAGGATGTCGCGGATGCGTGCGTTACCCGCCCACTCGTGGTCGGCCAGGTCGCCGATGACCTCGTGCCGGACGGTCGCGGCGGGGTCGAGCGAGTCGTGCTGCGTGAGCACGCCGAGCCGCAGGCCGCCGCTCTGGGTGACCCGCCCGGTGTCGGGATCCTCCAGCTTGGCAAGCATGCGGATGAGGGTCGTCTTGCCGTCGCCGTTGCGGCCGACGACGCCGATGCGATCCCCCTCGGAGACGCCGAGGGAGACTCCGTCGAGCAGGGCACGGGTTCCGTACACCTTGCTGACTGCCTCGACATTGACCAGATTGGTCGCCATTTCACTCCTGTACCGGGGGATGGATCGACGTCCCAGCCTAGTCGCCGCAGGGCGTGCGAATATCGTGCGGCCGTCGATCAAGGTCGAGGGGCACGGGGTGGGCCGGCTCCGGGTCCCGCGAGCTGACGGGCCTAAGCCTGGCGACGGCCCGCGCGTTCGACGAGCAGCCAGCCGACAAGGGCCATGGCGACGGCGACGGGGGCCGTGACGCGTACGGCGACGAGCATCGCGGTCTTGCCCTCCAGCATTCCGCCGAAGCCGACCATCGACAGGCCGAGGACGCCGAAGAGGCAGAGCGTGATCCCCAGCGCCGCGACGGGTCCGCCGGAGCCCGAGCCGGGTTTGGCGGACGCGGGTCGCTCGAAGGAACGGAACGCCGCGACCAGGAGCGCCGTGAGGACGAGCGCGGCGGCGATACGGACCGGGACCTGGGCCCACCACGCGGCGGTGGCGGGCGCGGGCAGCGTGACGTCGAGGGCGAGCATCGTGCCGTACACCCCGAGCATCGCGGTGAGGTGCCACAGGAACGCGGTCATGGCGACCCCGTTGGCCGCGACGACACCGCGCCAGACCTTCGGGCGGGCGGCCAGCCGTGCGCCGGGCGAACGGAGCAGCTCCACCGCGCCGACGAGCCACAGCCCGTGGCACAGGAGCGCGAGGGTGGGCGGGGCCATGTTGGAGACCTTCTCGCCGGGCATCCCGACCATCGACAGGGGGTACGGCCCGAACGCGACGAGCGCGGCGGCCCCGGCCAGCCCGGCGGCGGCGAGGGCCGCGGGCCTCCGTATGCGGCCGTCGGCGCGGAGGAAGCCGAGCTGGTGGACGGCGAGCCAGACGAAGGCGAAGTTCAGGAACTCCACGAAGGGCACGTGGGCGAAGAACCTCAACAGGTCGACTGCCACCGCGCCGCCGATCAGCAGACCGAAGGCCCCCCAGCCGTACCGCTCGTGGAGCTTCAGCAGCGGCGGGGTGAAGGCGACCATCGCGAGGTAGATCCCGATGAACCAGAGCGGCTGCGCGACGAGCCGCATGGCGACGCCGGTCAATCCGCTGTCGCCGCCGAGGAGTTGAACGGTCAGCGCGGCGGCGCCCCACACAAGGATGAACACCACGGTCGGCCGCAGGAGCCGCTGGAGGCGGGCCCGCAGAAAGGCGGAGTAGACCGAGCCGTCGGGCTGCTTGCGGCGCAGGGAGCGGTACGAGAGAGCGTGCGAGAAGCCGCCGACGAAGAAGAAGACGGGCATGATCTGCAGCACCCAGGTGAGCAGTTGCAGCCCCGGCACCACGGCGAGGAGATTGCCGACCCCGTCGCCGGTGACGACGGCCATCAGCCAGTGCCCGAGCACGACGGTCCCCAGCGAGGCGACCCGCAGGAGGTCGACATACCTGTCCCGCGTCCCGGGTGTTGCGGCGGCGAGCTCACGAACACTTGATCCCATGGGGGTACGGTGCCGCGGGGGCGAGGGGGTGCGTGAGGGTGCGCGTACTCAACCGGTGTCTGAGTACCTACAGGACGGTCGCGCCCCCGGCGGGGGACGACGCCACCCTCGCCGCCCGGCAGGTGCCCGAGCCCAGCAGCGCCTCCGCCACCGACCGCGCCGACTCCTCGTCCTTCGTCAGGAACGCCGTCGTCGGACCCGAGCCCGAGACCAGGGATGCCAGCGCGCCCGCCGCCATCCCCGCCTCCAGCGTCGCCGACAGCGAAGGACGCAGCGAAAACGCCGCGGGCTGGAGGTCGTTCGCCAGCGCACCCGCCAGGGCCGTCGCGTCGCCCGTGCGCAGGGCGTCGAGGAGGGCCGGAGACGCGACCGGGTCCGGGACCGCGACGCCCTCGTTCAGGCGGTCGAACTCCCCGTACACCGCCGGCGTCGACAGACCGCCGTCCGCCACCGCGAACACCCAGTGGAAGTCGCCGCCCACCTCGAGCTCGGTCAGCCGCTCGCCACGGCCCGTGCCCAGCGCCGCGCCCCCCACCAGGCTGAAGGGCACATCGCTGCCCAACTCCGCGCAGATGGAAAGGAGTTCGGACCGCGAGGAACCCAGGCCCCACAGCACGTCGCACGCGAGCAGCGCACCCGCTCCGTCGGCGCTGCCGCCCGCCATGCCTCCCGCCACCGGGATGTCCTTGGCGATGTGGATGTGCACGTCGGGGGCGAGACCGTGCCGCGCCGCCAGGAGCTCCGCCGCCCGCGCCGCCAGGTTCGTACGGTCCAGCGGGACCTGTGCCGCGTCCGGGCCCGAGCAGCTGATCGTCAGCGACGACGCGGGGCTCACCGTCACCTCGTCGTACAGGGACACCGCCAGGAAGACATTGGCGAGGTCGTGGAAGCCGTCGGCCCGCGCACCCCCCACCGCCAGCTGGACATTGACCTTCGCCGGCACCCGTACGGTCACGCTCACGCCTTGGCCTCCGCGATCCGTGCGAACTCCTCGACCGTGAGGGACTCGCCCCGGGCCTGCGGAGAGACCCCCGCGGCCACCAGCGCCGCCTCGGCCGCCGCGGGCGATCCCGCCCACCCCGCCAGCGCCGCCCGCAGCGTCTTGCGCCGCTGCGCGAACGCCGCGTCGACCACCGCGAAGACCTCCTTCTTCGAGGCCGTCGTCTTCACCGGCTCGGACCGGCGCACCAGCGACACCAGACCCGAGTCCACATTCGGCGCGGGCCAGAAGACATTGCGGCCGATCGACCCGGCCCGCTTCACCTCGGCGTACCAGTTCGCCTTCACCGACGGGACGCCGTAGACCTTGTTGCCGGGCGAGGCCGCCAGCCGGTCCGCGACCTCCGCCTGCACCATCACCAGCGTGCGCTCGATCGTCGGGAAGCGGTCCAGCATGTGGAGCAGGACCGGCACGGCCACGTTGTACGGCAGGTTCGCCACCAGCGCCGTCGGCGCGGGCCCCGGCAGCTCCTGCACCAGCATCGCGTCGGAGTGGACCAGCGAGAAGTGCGTGGCCCGCTCCGGCAGCCGCGCCAGAATCGTGGACGGCAGCGCCCCCGCCAGCACGTCGTCGATCTCGACCGCGACGACCCGGTCCGCCGCCTCCAGCAGGGCCAGGGTCAGCGACCCGAGCCCCGGGCCGACCTCGACGACCACGTCGTCCTCGCGCACCTCGGCCGTGCGCACGATCCTGCGGACGGTGTTGGCGTCGATGACGAAGTTCTGGCCGCGCTGCTTGGTGGGGCGTACGCCCAGCGCTGCGGCCAGTTCACGGATGTCGGCGGGGCCGAGGAGTGCGTCGGGCTCAGTGGTGCTCACCGATACAGCCTACGGCCGCAGTGCGGCCACGGACTCGCCCCCCGCTGCACGTAGAGCTTCTTCGCCCGGTACGTCTGTTCCGCCGGGGGTGCGTCCTGCGGCCGCCCGCCGCCGCCCAGGGAGTGCCAGGTCCCGGTGTCGAACTGGTACAGCCCGCCGTAGTTCCCCGACGGGTCGACCGCGTCGGGACGCCCGCCGGACTCGCAGTGCGCGAGGGCGCTCCAGTTCAGTCCGTCCGCGCCCTCCACCGAGGTCGGCAGCGGCTTGGTGCCCACGATCACCCGCTCGGTGACCGGCTCCCGCAGCACCCTCTCGGCGATCTTCCTCGGCTTCTGCCGCACCCCGTTGACCGTCCGCAGGGCGTAGGTGACCTGGCGCGCGCCCGCTCTGCCCTGCTGTACGACCACCTCCGTGCCGACGAAGAGCGAGCTGTCGCGGGTCCTCTCGGTCTCGTAGTCGATGGGCTCCTCGCGCACCTGTCTGGTGCGTGTGATGCGCATGACGGTGACGGTCTGGCCGTCGCGCGGGAAGCTGCCGGGCGGTACGGACGTGGTGTCCTCGTCGCGCAGTTCGATCCCCGCCTCGTCCAGCGCCTCGCGCAGGGTCGCCGCGTTGGTGCGGATCGTGTGCTCACGCCCGTCGGCCATGAAGGTCACGGTGCGTTCGGTCCGTACGTCAAGCGCCAGGCCATGGCGGGAGATCGCCTGGGAGCGGGACGCGGACACATACGCGCCGTCGGCCCGCACCCCGAGCTGCCGCAACGCCTCGTCGACCGTGCGCCCCGTGGTCCACACCTGGCGGCGCTGGCCGTCCAGGGTGAGCACGACGGGCCGGCCGTAGCGGACAACGACCTCGTCACCGCTGGCGAGGACCGAGCCGGGGCCCGGGGCGACGATGTCGTGCGCGCTGACGGCCAGACCCTCGTCCTGCAGGAGCTCGTGCACATCGTCGGCGAAGGTGTGCATGGTGCGCGGCACGCCGTCGACGGTGAGCCGCACCGCCTTGTCGCTGGCGACGAAGGCCGAGGTGCCGCCGGCCAGGAAGGCGACGACGAGGGCCTGCGGGATGAGCCGGCGCAGAGCGTCGGGCTTGCCGCCGGATCTGCGACGTCGAGCGGCGCGACGTGCTTCGGCGCGACCGGCGGCCGACGCAGGGGCGGGGACGGGCACGGGAGCGGGAGCGGGCACGCGCACCGGGACGGGCACAGGAGCCGGGGCAGGGGCGGGCGCGGGCGCGGACCAGGCGTGGTCGCCGGCAACAAGGCCCTGACGCGGCAGCGCCGGCACGGTCGGGGCGTACGCCGACAGGTACGGCTCGTTCGGCAGGGTGGGCGCTTCAGGCCCCTCGTACGCCAGGGTCGGCACATCGTGCCGCTCGTGCGCCAGGGTCGGCGCTTCACGCCCCCGTTCGTACGACAACGTCGGCGCTTCATGCCACTCGTACGCCCGGGTGGACGCTTCGCACGCCGCTGCCACCCGGTTGGCGGCGGTACGGCCGTGCAACTCCGCAACCGACGCGTACCGCTCGTACCACTCGTACGACGGAGTCCCGTACGACCCCGCAGGCACTTCGTACGGCTCTGCCGCCCCCGCGACACGATGACTGCCCTGCGAATTGCTCACGACGCTCCGTAGGTCCGGTCCGGTCCGCCCGATGGCGTTGCGGGCCGGGACCTTATCGGAGCTGTGGTCACTCTCCAAAGCGATTCGACTACGCAGTGTCGCGCCGCTGCCCTTCGCGTGCGTCGACCCTTGTTATCGCTCAGTAATCAAAGGCGTTGGCCGTATTAGCCGAAATCGCCGCGGCCAGCGTGTCCTCGTCGACGCCCCGCACCGCCGCCATCGCCCGCACCGTGACCGGAATGAGATACGGCGCATTGGGCCGTCCGCGGTACGGCGCCGGAGTCAGAAAGGGTGCGTCCGTTTCGACGAGTACGAGTTCCTGCGGGGCGACGGCGAGTGCGTCCCGCAGCGGCTGGGCGTTCTTGAAGGTCACATTGCCGGCGAAGGACATGAAGTAGCCCGCGGCCGCGCACACTTGTGCCATTTCCGCGTCACCGGAATAGCAGTGGAAGACGGTGCGCTCGGGAGCGCCCTCCTCGGCAAGAATCCGCAGCACGTCGGCGTGCGCCTCGCGGTCGTGAATGACCAGCGCCTTGCCGTGCCGTTTGGCGATCTCGATGTGCGCGCGGAAGGAACGCTCCTGGGCGGCCATGCCCTCGGGGCCCGTACGGAAGTAGTCCAGGCCCGTCTCACCGACGGCCCGCACCTGGTCCAGGGCGGCCAGCCGGTCGATCTCGGCGAGCGCGTCGTCGAGCGCGGCATCGCCACCCGCCTCCCGCGCGCCCTGCCGCGACCAGCCTCCCCCAGCCCCAGGGGGCTGGGAGGTGCCCCCATGATCACCCAGCACGATGCGCGGGGCCTCGTTGGGATGCAGGGCGACCGCGGCCCACACGCTGTCGTGGGCCGCTGCCGTCTCCGCGGCCCAGCGCGAACCCTTGATGTCGCAGCCCACCTGCACCACCGTGGTCACGCCCACCGCGGACGCCCTGGCCAGCGCCTCCTCGACGGTGCCCTCCTGCATGTCCAGGTGGGTGTGCGAATCGGCGACCGCCACCCGGAGCGGTTCGGGCAGCGGCGGTGGTGCGGACTTCGAACTCATGGGCGCGATCCTACGAGGCTCGCGCCCGTGACTTCATTTGCGGTGGAAGGGGTGCAGGAGATCAGAGAGGTGCCAGTGATGGCCAGGTTCCGCAGGCTCTGCCTTTTCCGGCTTTTCGGTCTTCTCAGGCTTTTTGATCTGCTCGGGCTGTCGGGGCCCCTCGCTCGGCCACGGCCCCGCGATCGACCCGGCCTGCGCCATCAGGCCATGCAGTGAGGAGACCTGCCCCGACCGCATGATCCGTACGACATGTCCCCCGCAGGTCGGGCAGCTCGGGCTCGAGAGCGGGGACGGCACCCGCAGACCGCCGGCCTTGTAGATGACGAATTCGCGCCCGGACGTGTCGACGTGGTGCTCTATCTCGTACGACTCTTCCCAGCCGTGCCCGCAGCGCATGCAAGCGAAGGCGTATGCCTCGTGGACCTTGGCGGCGCCTGTGATCTCACTCATGCCAGCTCCTCTCCACCGACCAGTGGACGCCCATTCCGGCGGGAGCGCACCAGCGCCTGTCGATTAATGGTGTGGTCTTTGGCCTTCCCATGCAGAAACGCTCAGGACACGGTCTGCGCTTTGCTTTTTACGATAGTCCTTTACCGTCCGCGGGGACCGGCCGATCCGCGTTCTTTGCCGCGACCACGGCATCGAACACCTCTCTTTTGGGAAGCCCGGCCTCAGCGGCGACCGCGGCGATGGCCTCCTTGCGCCGCTCCCCCGCCTCCTCGCGCACCCGCACCCTGCGCACCAGCTCGGCGGGGTCCAGCTCACCGGGCCCGGTCTCGGGCGCGCCCTCGACGACGACAGTGATCTCCCCGCGAACGCCCTCGGCCGCCCACGCCGCGAGCTCGCCGAGGCCGCCGCGCTTGACCTCCTCGTACGTCTTCGTCAGCTCGCGGCACACCGCGGCCCGGCGCTCGGCGCCGAAGACCTCGGCCATCGCGGCGAGGGTGTCGTCGAGCCGGTGCGGCGCCTCGAAGTACACCAGGGTCCGCCGCTCGTCCCTGACCTCGCGCAGCCTGCCGAGACGCTCGCCCGCCTTGCGCGGCAGAAAGCCCTCGAAGCAGAAACGGTCCACGGGCAGCCCGGACAGGGCGAGCGCGGTCAGCACGGCGGACGGCCCCGGCACCGCCGTGACCTTGATGTCCTTCTCGACGGCCGCGGCGACAAGCCGGTAGCCGGGGTCGGACACGGACGGCATTCCGGCGTCGGTGACCAGCAGCACCCGGGCGCCGCCGGCCAGCGCCTCGACCAGCTCCGGCGTACGGGCGGTCTCATTGCCCTCGAAGTACGACACGACCCTGCCCCGGGTGTGCACCCCGAGCGCCTGGGTGAGCCGGCGCAACCGCCGGGTGTCCTCGGCGGCCACGATGTCGGCGCCCTCCAGCTCGGCGGCGAGCCGCGGAGGCGCGTCCGCGACATCGCCGATGGGCGTCCCTGCGAGTACCAGCGTTCCTGTCACACAGGCCATCCTCGCAGGACCGCTCGCACCACTCGCACAGTCGCGTTCCCTACGATGGCGCGGTGACCAGTACCGCGCCACACACCTTGCAGGGCAAGGACGCCGATCAGCAGCCGCCAGGCTGGCAGCAGCGACTGCGCAGATTCGGCTACGCGCCCCGGCCCGTGATCGGGCTGCGCGACCGCCTGGTGCCGCCCTACACCCGCCCCTCCGAGCGGCTGTGGCAGGTGTTCGGCATCCCTCCGGCGACTGCGAACTCCCTGCTGCGCTGGGCGGCCTGGGGCGGGCCGATGATGGTGGCGTACGTCGCGGGCCAGCTGCGGTTCTGGAACCTCCGCAAGCCGGACGCCGTGATATTCGACGAGACCTACTACGCCAAGGACGCCTGGGCCCTGATCAATCAGGGGTACGAGGGGAGCTGGCCGAAGGACGTCGACAAGCGGATCCTGATCGATCCCTCCAGCGTCCCGGTCCCCACCGACCCCGGCTATGTGGTGCATCCGCCGGTCGGCAAGTGGGTCATCGGCCTCGGCGAGCACTTCTACGGGTTCACGCCGTTCGGCTGGCGGTTCATGGTCTTCGTACTCGGCACGCTGTCGGTACTGATGCTCTGCCGGATCGGCAGAAGGCTGTTCCGCTCGACGTTCCTGGGCTGCCTGGCGGGCACGCTGCTCACCTTCGACGGCCTGCACTTCGTGATGAGCCGCACGGCGCTGCTCGACCAGGTGCTGATGTTCTTCGTGCTCGCGGCCTTCGGGTGTCTGGTCATCGACCGGGACTGGGCGCGCAGAAAGCTTGCGGCAGCGCTGCCGACCGACGAGGAGGGGATCCTGCGGCCGGACGCCACGGTCGCGGAGACGCTGCGTCTCGGCTGGCGGCCCTGGCGGCTGGCGGCCGGTCTGATGCTGGGCCTGGCCGCGGGCACCAAGTGGAACGGCCTCTATGTGATGGTCGCGTTCTGCCTGATGACGGTCCTCTGGGACGTCGGCGCCCGCCGGACAGCGGGCGCGGTGCAGCCGTACAAGGCGGTGCTGCTGAAGGACGTCGTACCGGCCTTCGTCTCGACGGTGCCGGTCGCGATCGCCACATACATCGCCTCGTGGACCGGCTGGATCGTCACCGACAAGGGCTACTTCAGGGACTGGGCCCAGAAGGACGGCAGGGGCGGCAGCTGGACCTGGCTGCCGGACTGGCTGCGCAGCCTGTGGCACTACGAGAACGAGGTCTACGAGTTCCACGTCAATCTGACCTCCGGCCACACCTACCAGTCGAACCCGTGGAGCTGGATCGTGCTGGGCCGCCCGGTCTCGTACTACTACGAGGACCCGAAGGCGGGCACCGGAGGCTGCCCGGCCGACGCCGGGGACAAGTGCGCGAGCGAGGTGCTGGCGCTCGGCACACCGCTGCTGTGGTGGGCGGCCTGCTTCGCGATCTGCTACATCCTGTGGCGCTGGCTGTTCCGCCGCGACTGGCGCGCGGGCGCGATCGCCTGCGGCATCGCGGCCGGGTGGGTGCCCTGGTTCTTCTACCAGGAGCGCACGATCTTCCTGTTCTACGCGGTGGTGTTCGTGCCGTTCCTGTGCCTGGCGGTGGCGATGATGCTGGGCGCGATGCTGGGGCCACCGGGCTCGGACGAACGCAGGCGGGCGATCGGGGCGATCGGCACGGGGGTGCTCGTGCTGCTGATCATCTGGAACTTCGTCTACTTCTATCCGCTGTACACGGGGATCCCGATTCCGGTGGAACAGTGGCGGAACAGGATGTGGCTGGATACGTGGGTCTAGCTGGGCAGACACATCACGAGGGTGCGCCACTCGGCCGCGCCCTCGTGGTCGTTGGGGGTCGTTAGTGGCTGTCGTCAGTCCCCCTTGGACGGCCCGGAGACGGCCCAACACAACGGAGTGGTTGGCTATAGGCGACGGGTGCCGTGTCCCCGCGACGGGGTGATGAGCCCGTCAGCTTCACTACTCGATGGGCGCGAGACTGGCGAGCGCCGGCTCGGGTTCATGTGGCACAGCTCACACTGGTCACGCCGCGCATCCGTCAGGCGAATCCAGCTCCACATCCTTCTACTTTCCTTGACACCATGTGCATTTGTTTGGGCAGGCGCGAGATGCGTCTCGTTGATCTGGCGCATCTCCGACGCAATCGCAGCCTCCTCGTCGTCCGCAGCGCTCACCAGAATGGACACCTTTTCGCGGAGATATTGGACAATTCCTCCGGAGCCGGAGGCGCCAACCTTGTCAATCACGGCGGATTTCACTTCCGCAGAGATTGGGAGACCGTTAATGAACTCCAAGTATTGGTCGTCAAAGGAACCTTGGCCGTTAGTAGCTTCCAAGAGCCATTGACAGTCGCCCGAAGCATCGAGAAGTAGCTTCCGAATGTCGATTGCCAGAGAGCGTAGAGAAACGACATCGTCTTTCGAGATCTCGCCCGTCGCCTTGCTCAGGTAATCTTCCCAAGCATTTACCAGAGATGCCAGATGTGCGAGGTTCGATGAGACGTGAGCCGCCTTAACGTTCCTTTGGATTTCTAGCAATCATCTCTCACCACTCCTTTAACCATTGCTCGGGTTGGACCGGATCAATTCACCGTGCCCTGGCAGGGGAGACCCGTCAATCCGGTGCAGGCCGAACGGGTGACGCAGACGCTCTAGGACTAGGAGGCTTCGAGAATGTCGACGGCCCGCACCGAACGGTGCGGGCCGTCGATATGCGCGCGGATTAGCTGATGGGCGGGCTGTAGCGCAGAACCCAACCCGGGCCAGGACGGTGCACGGTGACCTCAACAGCGCGACCGGTATTCGTGTAACCGGTGTGCGTGATCCGTAGGCGCGTGCACCGTGGCAGGAGGAGTCTGGATGACGAGCCGACCGCCTGGCGTACGGGTCCTTCCCCGGAAGGGAGAAGTGCGCCCAGGTGCGCAGTTGTACGCCACTGTTGATGTCAGCTACTGATGTCAGGGGCCACTGACGGATGGGAGGGTAGGCGAGTGCGACCGGTTAGGCGGTGCGAACGACGTCACCCGGCTGCCGGAGAGAACGGGGTTCAGGATTCCGACTTACCAGCCGAGGCGCCGCGTGGCCTGCTTCAATTTCTTGGATTGGTTTTTCAGCGCTGCACTATCCATGGTCAAGATTAGCTCCATCGTAATCTGTGGCGCTTCGCCGCGAGCGATTTTTTCTGGAACGGCATCCAATTCAGCCACGACTTGATCAATAAAAGCTCGGATCTCCCGCAGAGGGCAGTCTGCTAGCTGAGCTGTCGCCTCCATGACTTCGCTCATCGCTCCCGAGACGCCTGCACCTCGTAGCGCAGCCGCTACATCCATCATTTGCTCATAGATGCCTACGAAGCGTGTGGCAATGTGCTCGATTAGATCTGCGTTACCCGGTTCCCCCGGGGCCCCAAAAGCGCGTTCCTGGACTTCAGGGCTCACCATCTTGAGAACGTTCGGGGGGCAAGCCGACAAGTCACTAAGCGAGTTCTGAAGAAAGGTGACTGCTTGCTGGTTGTCGTAGTGCTGGCCCGTCCGACTCGCATAGCCCAACTCATGGTCCCGCCACTTTGCTTCCAAGGTATCGCGACGCTGCCAAAGCACGCCACCCCAGAGAAGATACTCCCATGCCGGGGGCCGTTGAGCGAGAAGCTCTCGGTGCTGATCAGGCGTACGCGGAACGCGGAGAGTGGGTGGTTTGGGATTCGTCGCTCCGGGCGCACCCGAAAGCTTTTGCCAAATCAGGTCAACTAATTGCTCTCGAGACGTCGTTTGAGCGTCAATGTGGCCGATAGTGGGGCGGAGGCCTGGCAGTTCGCTGCCGTCAAGCCTTACAGGGAGGAAGTAGGGGCTCACTTCGTTCAGCGCCCGCGCCTGAGCACTCATGCGCTCGTGTTGCGTCCAGGGCTTACTGACATAATGGCGAGACACGAAAACGATGGCGAATCGTGCACGTTTTCTGTACACCTCATCGAGGACAGTATACAGATCGCTTCCCCACAATTCGGCAGCAGCATATTCGTCATAGAAGATCCGCACTCCTCTTTCCTGGAGGAGCCCGGCAACGGCTTGGACGTATTTGCGGTCTTCTCCAGCATAAGAAAGGGCGACATCAAAGTCGAATGTCTCAACAGGGGAAGTAGTCATTGATACACCTATCCCAGCATGTGTTTACGAGCGTAGGGATCCAAGCGCATTTCTGACCACTGGGCGCTTGACCGTCCCATCTCCACCGACAGGGTGCGCTCTACGGGTCGCACCGGAACTGGCCAGTAGCGAATGTCGTCCCGAAGGCTAGAACTGGTCAGTTGAGCGGCTCGTCGACTTGTCGGAGGGCCAAACTACAGAACTCCGGAGCCTCGCGTGTGAATCTAAGCCGTCTCGGTGGCAAGTCGGCTGGTGAAGCCCGCACGGCACAGCCTGTCGTACGCCGTTGCTACCTCCCCAGGCACCGTCTGACTGATCATGAATCCCTGCTCGGGGTAGATCAACAGCCTCTGTAGCGCGCCGACAAGCATGTCGATCACCAGGCGCGCATCCTGGATGGAGTCCACGTACTCCTCCAGGGTCATCGGCGTGGACGCGCTCACGATCTCAACCTCGGGCCACAGTTTGCGCGCCGTGGCATACGCGCGCCGTTCCTCGTACGGCTTGCTGATCAGCAGCACGGACGAGACCTCGACGCCGGCAGTTTCCAGGATCGCCCGGGAGAAGCGGATGTTCTCGCCCGTGTTGCCGGCGCGCGGCTCGACCAGCACCGCGTCGCCGGGAACGCCCAGCTCCAGCGCGCGGTCGCGGTAGTGGACCGCCTCGCCGCGTGGCATGCGGTGCTGCGTCGTGCGGCTCGTAGCCCCCGTAAAGACGATGAGCGGCGCCAAGCCTCGCTTGTATAGGTCCACCGTGGTGTCGGCGACGCCGAGGTCGTGGCTGCCGAGACCGATCGCGACCGAGCACGCCCGCAGCTCGTGGTGCATCTGGTGGTAGTCCCAGAGGAGTTGGGCATCCGCCCATGACTGCTCCGAGATCACTGCTCCGCCTCCTGGGCCGGCGCTGAGTCGGGCACCTTGAAGTCGTACTCCCACGCGAAGCGTGAGGCCGCGTGGAGTCCGATGGCGAACTCAACCACGGTGCCGTCAGCGGTGAACGTGGTCCGGTGCAGTTCGACGACCCATTCTCCGGGGGTCAGTTGAAGGAGCTTCGCCTCTTCTGCCGTGGGGACGCGGGCGAAGAGCTGTTCCTTCATATGGTCGATCTCGTATCCCGCGTCATACAGAACCCGGAAGCCTCCACCACGGCCGGCCGGGCCGGGCGTCGGGTCGACGATGCGCGTCCCCTCGACGTGCTCGGGACGGTAGTAGCTGGTCAGAGTATGCGTGGGCTGGTCGCCCTCCTTCACCAGGCGGGCGCGCGCGTATACCTCGGCACCAACAGACAGGCCGTGCGCCTCAGCGACAGCCGGCGGGGCTTCGACGCGGGAGACCGTCTGGGTCTGTTCGCCACGATGGTAGGCGCGGCCCGACGCCACACGGTCCGCGATAAACGCCACCTCGTCACCGTCGCGCCACTTCGCCTTGTCGTACCGCGCGATGCCGAGACGCTTAAGCGGGGACTGCTGCCGCACGACCGTGCCGTGCCCGCGCGACGAAGTCACCAGCCCTTCCGCCTCCAGCGCCTTGTAGGCCGCATGGACCGTGGACTTTGAGCCCTCACCGGCCTCGACGAGAGTACGTGAGGCACTGCCCGAGCAACTGCGTGCCACAGTGGACGCTGCTGGGGGATGCGGGCTGCGGCAGGGCGAAGTGTTCGGCCTCTCCGATGACGAGCTGGACTATGCCGGCGCCTGGGTCGCCGTCCGGCACCAGCTCAAGCGCATTCGGGGAACCTTCGTCTTCGCCCCGCCCAAGGGCGGCAAGGTGCGAGATGTGCCGCTCCCTCATGCCGTGGCAGATGCGCTTCGCGCGCACTCGAAGGCGCACCCACCGATCGAAGTGACGCTGCCGTGGCGTACTCCGGACGGCGCTCGGGTGACCAAGTCGCTACTGTTCAGCGGCAACACCGGGGATTTCGTGCGCGTGAGCCACTTCGATGACTTCATGTGGAAGCCCGCCCTTGCTGCGGCCGGCATTCTTCCCGAGCCCGAAGAGGGGGAGCGTTACGCAGCAGCGCGAGAGCACGGAATGCACGCGCTGCGGCACTTCTACGCCTCGGTGCTCCTGGACGCAGGCGAGAACATTCGGGCCCTGAGTCAGTACCTCGGTCACGCTGACCCGGGCTTCACACTGCGGACGTACACGCACCTGATGCCAACCAGCGAGGGACGTACCCGCAAGGCCGTGGACGCCTTCTACCGTGCATCTGGCAAGCAAGAACTCTCCCAAGAGGCAGCCAAGGCAGCCTGACGTGGCACTCGGCCAGGAGCGAAGGCCCCTGGCCGGGCACTCAAAGCGGCGAGACCGCGGGGCGGATGTTGTTCCGGATGCTGCTATATCCGGAACAACATCCGCTCGTGAAGCTATTTGATGCGGCGAGGCGGGTGAGGCATATTGGGCTCAGTAACTCTCGTGTGCCACCACTCGATAATGTTGACTTTCACCATCAGGGCGAACCAGGAGTGGGCATCAGATGATGCTTGAGGCGCAGCGGCCACGGCATCCTCTGGCGGAAAGTCGAGAGTAACATTCCACCGTTCCTCACGCGCATCTTCCGGAGCGATATCCACCGTTGCGACCAAGCGAAGTCCGCTTGCCACGGGGGTGAGCCCCGCGTGAGAGATCCTGAACGCCGGCCCTCCAGGATCTCCAAAAGTCTCCAATATGCTTCTACGGAGACCGTCAGGGATATCGCTTTCCTCTTCCACGCTCACACTCTAGCAGTCCGCATCCGCGCTCTCCGGAGCAATCGCAGGGATATGACCCGCTTGGTAGTAGGCGGTGATAATCCCTTGTGGCCTCACGCCAGTTCCACCGAGTGGACCGTCGTTGAAGACGACTTTGTACGTCACTGGAGGACACTGAGCCAGGTTCTGGTAGTAGAAACCGAAGCTCTGCTTACCCCGCGCGACCGTGTTCGCGATCATGCTCGGATTGTATCCATGCTTCGCCGCCAGGTGCCGGTATCCTCACGTTTCCGTCCCGCAGCGCAGGGGCACATTGACGAAACTTCGCGTGAAGTTCTTCACTATGTATGTGTATGCTCTTCCAGCACACGGGTCGGCAGTCGGTGCGGCAGTAGCTGGTGCGGCCGAGGTAATCGCACCTATTGATGCAGCCACGGTCAGCGTGGCACCAATTAACGAGCCAGGTCTTGCGAGTTTCATTTCCCCGCTTTTCTCTTTCTAGACGAGCTATTAGGCCTGCCCACTGGTCACCAGTGACTCTACGAACATAAAGGGAAAATCAACACCCTTGACGAATCTTTGACTCAAAACGGCGACGTTTGACTAGAAACGGTCGAGGCGGTCACCTGCGCCAGGAGGCATCCGTCGCCCTCGCTCTGCTGACCTTGACCAGAGCGCCAAGATTGTCGTAGAACCACGCAAGCTGGCGCACCTGAGAGCGCTTTTCTTCTGGCAGGGCGGCTAGCCCTTGCGTCAGGTCGTATGTAGACAGCTCTTTGTAGACGAAGTCCTGTGTATCGGCGAGACGATCGCTACGGTGCTCGGTGAAGAAGTCGACGAGGACTGGGAGCGTGTTGGCGTGCCGCGCCAGGATTTCTCGCCGGTAGGAGAAGAGGATAGAAACCGCGACAGCCACGATCGACATGACGAGCGCTGCAACGTTCACTCTGACCTCCCGTAGCAGAGAGCACTTGACGCTACGGCGTTGGTTAGCGCCACCGCTAGTCGTCGTGTGGAGCTACTGCGGAGCACAGATGGCCCCGCTCTCCGAGCATCCCGCCTGTAGTGGCAACAGCCACTTGGTCCGGTCGGCACGGCCCAAGGACGGCCCCAGCAAGGGGCGCAGAGGGCGCCGCGGGGAAACTCCCTGTTCAGGGCGCATATGGCTGTGGGGAACGGAACTTCATCTACTTCTATCCGCTGTACACGGGGATCCCGATTCCGGTGGAACAGTGGCGGAACAGGATGTGGCTGGACACCTGGGTCTAGCAGCAACGACGGCGGGTGCAGCGCCGATGGGTGCGGCGCCCGTCGTGGTCGTTGTCGGTGGTCGCCGGTCGTCTCGGGCCGCCCCTTGAACGGCCAAGTCCCGGCTGTCCGTTGCCCCCGCGGCGGATGGCTGGGGCTCTGCCGCGACTGCGCGGCTCACACGGCCCGGCTGTTTTCCCCGGCGTAGCGACCGCCCGGCCCCGCCGCGTTCCCGTCCGGCCCGGCCAACGCCCAGGTCAACGGTGAGTTCTGGCGGACGGGCGCTGTTGCAGAGTGGTGACAGTACGAGGATTGTCCGGCCGATCTTGATGGGTGAGGATGAGCACATCGCCGCACAGCCGGAACCGAACAGGGCCGTACGGAAGGCGAGTTCACGCACCATCCGGTAAGCCTCTCCGCGCTGCCCGATCAGTTCCACCCCGTACCGCCTCGTTCCTTTTGCTGTCTCTTACCACCTCTCATCTGCTTCACCGTGCCGCGGCACTTCGCCGCGCTGCTCCTGCGTTCGGCCGACGCCCGCCCATCCAGCGGAAGCCCGGCCCCTAGTCGATTCCTTGGGGGGAGTCCACCATGTCCGCTCGCATCGTCTCCGCCGCCGCTCTGACCGTCGCCGCCGCCGTCGGCACCACCCTCGTCCCGCTCACCGCGTATGCCGCGCCGGTGGCCTCCGGCAAGCCCCTCACGATTGAGCTGGGCACCCCGGCGCCGGCCGGACCGCTGACCCGTGGCGGGGCCACCGAGACGTTCACGTTCACCGTGAAGAACTCCTCGGACAAGGCGGTCGACTTCCTGCCGTGGATGGTCGCCGACTCGGACGGTGCGAGCCCCGTGGCGTCCTCCCACATCGTCTTCGACGTGGAGCCGGTGAACGCCCCGGCGACGGACGACTACGTCATGCAGCAGGACGGCTCTGCGCAGGGCCTCTTCTACCCGGCCGGAAAGCCCAAGGGCGACCCGTTCTCGGTGCCCGCCAAGGGCGAGCTGAGCTGGAAGGTGTCCGTCGGCCTCGGCAAGAAGTACCCCTCCAACAACGGCAACCTGAAGCTGGACGCGGCCGACCTGCTCAACCACGCCCAGCGCGAGAAGGACGACACCCTCGTCTTCGAGACCAGCCCGAAGGTCGAGTCCGGTCCGGCCAGTCTGCGCCTGCTGTCCGACCCGAAGACGCCCATCAAGCCCGGCACGTACGGCCAGGTCTCCCTGATCCACCAGCTCAAGGGCACGGCGACGTTCGACGCCGACCTGGCGACGACGCTGGAGGTCGAGCAGGGCCCCGACGACACGCAGTTCGTCCCCCAGCTCGTGGTCGAGGAGCTCGCGGCCGACGGCAGCTACATCAGGGCCACCCGGATCGACGGCCAGAACAAGTGGCAGCTGTCGGACATCGGCAAGAACTTCATCATGCACCGCGCCACCCTCCGCGTGAGCGTGGTCGACTTCAAGGGCATCCAGAAGCCGCTCAAGCTGAAGCTGCACGCGTCGAGCTCGCTGACCGAGGGCAACACGACGCCGTTCCTGGGCGCGGACGGCGCGATCACCATCGCCCCCGAGCGCGGCACCACGACGCCGGGCGGAACGCCGTCGGCGACCCCGTCCGCCACGCCGTCGCCCACGGCCTCGGCGTCCGCGTCCCCGACTCCGTCCGCCTCGGCCACGGACACGGCGACGACCGGCGCGAACACCCCCGACACCACCACCGGTGCGCTCGCCTCCACGGGCTCCTCCGACACCACCTGGTACGCGGCCCTGGCCGCCGCTCTGATCGGCGCCGGCGGCGTGCTCACCGCGCTGCGTCTGCGCCGCCGCTGAGGCGATACGTAGGTCCAGCTTCGCGGACGGTGGGCCCGGCGCCGGGAGGTGCCGGGCCCACCGTTGTCATGGCGGTTCGAGAGTGAGGCCGGTCTCGGCCTTGAAGCCGTCTAGCGGGCGGGCCGACGAGCCTGGTTCGCCTCGCGGATGACCGCCCAGGCGTCCGCCACGGGTCCCACGTGCCCGAGCTTGTCGGGGTTGATCACCGAGCGGATCGTCTGGATCCGTCCGTCGAGTATGTCGAGCGCCAAGGTGCTGATGACCTTGCCGTCCCGGTCGCGGAAGATCGCGCCCGGCTGGCCGTTCACCTGGTGCGGCTCCACTACGACGCCGATCCGGACGAACGGCGGGACGATCGCGGCGAGCACCCGGGCCACGTTCTCGGCGCCGATGATGCCCCTCGCCCATTGCGGGGCCTTGCCGCCGCCGTCGCCGAGCATCTGAACGTCGGCGGCGAGCAGTTCCCGCAGCCCGTCGACGTCCCCCTCCTTGAAGGCGTCGAAGAATCGCTCGGCGAGTTCCTCGCGCTCCCTTCGGTCGGCCTCGAACCGGGGCCGGCCCGCGTCCATGTGGCGGCGCGCCCGCACCGCAAGCTGGCGGCACGCCGCCTCCGAGCGCCCCACGGCCGACGCGATCTCCGGGAAGCCGAACCCGAACACCTCCCGCAGCACGAAGACCGCACGCTCGAGCGGGGTCAGCCGCTCGAGCAGCAACAGGGCCGCCATCGACAACGAGTCGGCCAACTCCGCCGAGTGCTCCGGATCCTCGTAGGGATCGGTCAGCAGCGGCTCGGGGAACCACGGCCCGACGTACTCCTCACGCCGGAAGCGGGCCGAGCGCAGCACGTCGATCGAGATCCGGGTCACCACGGCCGAGAGGAAGGCCTTGGTCGACGTGGGTTGTGTCGGGGAGGCCTCGTAGCGCAGCCAGGTCTCCTGGACCGCGTCCTCAGCCTCACTCACGCTGCCGAGGATCCGGTAGGCGATCGCGAACAGCAGCGGCCGCAGCTCCTCGAACTCCTCGGTCCGGGTCACGCCAGCTCTTCCTTGAAGCCCTGGCGCCACGAGGGGTAGCGCAGCTCCCAGCCGAGCTCCCGTTTGGCCTTGGCGTTGGAGAAGCCGCGCCCCTCGGTCATCATCGTCACCACCAGTTCCCCGGCCAGCAGCCGGGCCAGCCACTTGGGGGCCCGCATCGGTGGCTTCGCCCCCGCGCACGCAGCCAGATGAGGCAGCCACTCGCTGGCCGGGGCCGGTTCGTCGTCGACGATGTTGAACACGCCCCTCGCCCGCTGCTCTACGGCCAGGACGGTGGCGCTCGCGGCGTCGTCGAGATGCACCCATGACATGTAGCCGGTGCCGCCCCCGACGAGCGGGAACTGCCGCTTGCGCACGAGCTCGACCTGGTCGTCGGTGGCGCCCGGCCCGTAGAGCCCGCCGTAGCGCAGGGCCGCGCCACCAGCCTTGACGACCGCGTCCTCGAGGTGGCGGATCGCCGCCGCCGCCGTGCGGAACTTCCCCGTCTCCTGGGGCAGCGGGTCCTCCTCGGTCTTCACCCATCCTCCCTCGCGGTTGCCGTTCCAGATGCCGGCGCTCTGCGCGACGACGTGGGACACGCCGGTCGCCTCGGCGGCGGCCAGGAGGTGGTCCGTCCCCTCGGAGCGCAGCCGATTGGTGGTGGCGAAAAACCGGTCGAAGTGCCTCATATCGGGCTTGCCGGCGTGTGCCGCGGAAATTGCGGTCATCTGGTTCACGATCACGTCCGGCCGGGCAGCGGCCACCGCCTCACCGACCGACACCGCATCCAGCCCGTCCATCACGACGCCATCTGCGCCCAGCCGCGCCAGCAAGGCCAGCTTGGCTGCGCTCGTCGTCGTGGCCGTCACCTGGTGGCCCCGTGCCGCGAGCTGCGGCACCAGCCGCCGCCCCATGACCCCGGTCCCGCCTGCCACGAACACCCGCATGACCATCACCTTCCTGATTCCAGAGTCTCTCTGAGACCTGAGACGAGACAGCCCGACCGGCTGTGACATGGGAGGGAAGACAGGTGGGAGGAGATCGTTGGCGGCTGTTGGTCGATGCGCCCACAGTCTGCGACCGGGCCTTCCGCGCGCCGAAGGCAGGAGGCTGCCCCGCCTGCCGGACCGCCGGCCAACGCCCCCCGACTGATCCCGGCCAGATCGTCGCGGTCTCGTAACAGCCGCGACCCGAGTCACTCCTGTCCCGTAGAGTGCATGCGATGCCGATCTTGAACATGTTCAAGATCGGCGCTCCTGGGAGGGGAACGCAGCAATGCGCAGTGGAGCGAAAGTCGCCGTCGTCGGCGGCGTTTTTCTAGTGGTCGCCGGTGGCGTCGGCTACGGGGGATACAACCTGTACAGCGGACTGACCGGCGGCGGTGGGACGAACACCAAGTCCGCCGAGACCAAGAAGTCCGGGCCGCCGAGCGCGGACGAGGTCGAGGCGGCCGCGAAGGACTTCCTGGCGGCCTGGGCCGGCGGCAAGGCGTCCGAGGCCGCGCAGTTGACCAACAACGCGGCCGAGGCCGAGCCGTTGCTCGCCGGATACCGGGAGCAGGCGCATGTCTCCGCGGCCGTGATCACGCCGGGGAAGCCCGTCGGCGCCAAGGTGCCGTTCACGGTGAAGGCGACGGTGTCGTACGAGGGCCGGACCAAGCCCTGGTCGTACACCTCCGAGCTGACCGTGGTGCGCGGGCTGACCAGCGGCAGGGCACTCGTCGACTGGGCGCCGCGCGTTGTGCATCCCAAGCTGACGAAGGGCACGACGCTCAAGACGGACCAGGCGTCGGCCCCGCCGATCAAGGCCGTCGACCGCAAGGACCGGGAGCTGACGAAGGAGAAGTACCCGTCGCTCGGGCCCGTTCTGGATGCGCTGCGCAAGAAGTACGGCGAGAAGGCGGGCGGCACGGCGGGCATCGAGCTGGTCGTCGCGTCGAGCGACCAGAATGTGGCCGATCAGAGCCTGCTGACCCTCACCAAGGGCAAGGAAGGCACGCTGAAGACCACGCTGGACGCGGATGTGCAGGCGGCCGCGGAGAAGGCCGTGAAGCAGTACAGCCAGGCGTCGGTGGTCGCGATCAAGCCGAGCACGGGTGAGATCCGGGCCGTCGCCAACAGCCCGGCGGGCGGCTACAACACGGCGATGATGGGCGCGCAGGCGCCGGGCTCCACGTTGAAGATCGTGTCGTCGGCGATGATGATGGACAACGGTGTCGTCAAGGGCCCGGGCGCCAAGGTGGAGTGTCCGCCGGATGTGACGTGGGAAGGCGTGAAGTTCCAGAATCTCGACCGGTTCGAGATCAAGAACGGCACCTTCAAGGACAGCTTCCGGCGCTCCTGCAACACCGCCTTCATCAAGGCCGTCAAGCCGCTCAACAAGAAGGGCATCGCCGGAACGGCACTGGGTGAGACGGCCCGTAAGTACTTCGGCATCGGCCTCGACTGGCAGACGGGCGTCGTCAGCGTCGACGGCAGCGTGCCCGAGTCGTCGGGCGCGGAGACCGCCGCCTCGTACATCGGGCAGGGCAAGGTCACCATGAACGCGCTCAACATGGCGTCGGTCACCGCCACCGCGAAGAGCGGCGGCTTCCACCAGCCCGTGATCGTTCCGCAGTCCCTCGACAACCGTGAACTGGCCACCGCGCAGCCGCTGCCAGGCTCCATCGCGCAGGCGCTGCGCGAGATGATGCGGGCCACCGCGCAGTACGGCACGGGCCAGGCCGCGATGGCGGGTGTCGGCGGCGACAAGGGCGCGAAGACCGGCTCCGCGGAGGTCGACGGACAGGGCAAGTCCAACAGCTGGTTCACCGGGTTCGCCGACGATCTGGCCGCGGCCGCGGTCGTGCAGTCCGGCGGGCACGGCGGCGACGCGGCGGGTCCGGTGGTGGCGTCGGTGCTGCGCGCACGGTGAGGGTGAGGGTCCGGGTGGTTCCGCGGGCTCGCGGTTGCCCGGGCCCGCATGAGTCCCGCCGGCCCGGGCCATGGCGCGGGAAAGCCACTCGCATGGCCCGTACAGCTACCGCTAGCGTGCGTGCCATGAGCACTCACGACACCGACGCCCACCCCCGTTTCGCCGAGGCTCTGCGCGAGCTGGCGCTCGAGGTCCCGGTCCGCCGCTTCCCCGACGCCACTCGCACCGCCGCCGAGGCCGCCGCCGCGATCGGCTGTGACGTCAGCGAGATCGTCAAGTCGCTGATCTTCGAGGCGGACGGGGTGCCGGTCCTGGTGCTGATGGACGGCTCCTCACGGGTGGACGTCGAGCGCGTACGGGAGGAGCTGGGCGCCGAGTCCGTCAAGCGGGCGAACGCCGATCTCGTACGGGAGACCACCGGCTACGCGATCGGCGGCGTACCGCCCTTCGGGCATGCCACCAGGACCCGGGTGCTTGCCGACCGTGCCCTGCTCGACCACGACGTGGTGTGGGCGGCGGCCGGGACCCCGCACGCCGTCTTCCCGCTCGACCCCAAGACGCTGATCGCGCACGCGGGCGGCGCGCTGGTGGACGTGCGCGAGCGCACGGCGTGACGGTTCTCGTCGCCACGGCCGTCCTGATAGCCGCGATCACGCACGCCACTTGGAACGCGCTCGCGCACACCATCAAAGATCAGCTGCTCGCCTTCACACTGATAGCGGGCGGCGGCACGGTCATCGGGGCGGTACTCGCCTGCTTCTTCCCGCTGCCAGCGGCCGCCGCCTGGCCGTATCTGATCGCCTCCGCGCTGCTCCACATCGGCTACCAGGCCCTGCTGATGCGGTCGTTCACTCTGGGCGACTTCGGCCAGATGTATCCCATCGCCCGGGGTACGGCGCCGCTGGTGGTGACCGTGCTCGCGGCGCTGTTCGTCGGCGAGAGCCTGAACGGCTGGCAGTTGGCGGGCGTGGTGATCGCCTCGGCGGGCCTGGTGGGCGTGGCCCTGTGGGGCATCAGGGGCGGCTCGGACGCCCATCCTCACTGGCCGGCGCTGCTTGCCGCTCTGGCGACCGGTCTGTCCATCGCCGCGTACACGGTGGTCGACGGTGTCGGCGTACGCGCCTCGGGCACGCCGCTCGGCTATATCGCCTGGCTGATGATCCTGGAGGGGGCGCTGATCCCGGCGTACACGCTGTACGTCCATCGGGGCGGTCTGCTCGCCCAGTTGCGCCCGTACGCGGCCCGCGGGCTGCTCGGCGCGATGCTGTCGATATCGGCGTACGGCCTGGTGCTGTGGGCGCAGACCAAGGCGCCGCTGGCGCCGATCGCGGCGCTGCGCGAGTCGTCGATCATCGTGGGCGCGGCGATCGGGGCGGTGTTCTTCAAGGAGAAGTTCGGCGCTCCGAGGATCGCGGCGGCGGGGCTGATGGTGGTGGGCATCGGTCTGATGCTGCGGGCGAGTTGACGATCATCGCTGCGGTTGCGCAAGCCCGAACATCAGCCGACGCGATGCAGGCGGGTCCGAGGCCACCGACCAGCGGTCCCCCTGGTGATCGGGGTCGGGCGGGTCCTGTTGGATCAAGGTAGGACCCCCCGAGGATAGGCCGCTGATCCCAGCAGGACTAAGGTCTGAAACAGGGAACAGAACGAGGGAGGCGGCCGCCAGTGGCACAGGACGAGGCCGTGATCGGCTGTCCGGGAGAGCTGCTTATCGGCACACGTGGTTCGGCCGGTCCCGGCGAGATCCTGGTGCGGGTCAGAGGCGGATCCGAGACATTCCTCGCCTGGTCCGAAGAACCCCTGCCGAGGGGCGCGACCGTGCTCGTGATCGGATCCCGTGGCAATCGCCAGGTAGACGTCATCGAGTGGGCCGATCCGTTGGATGCGCTGGGCGGCGGCGCCGTCGGCGCTGGTTAAGGAGACGAACGATGTTCGGTTACCGAGTTCCCGCGCCCGACGAGGCGATGTTGATCTCGGGAGGCAGGCGGGGTCTTGGGGGTGCGCCGTTCCGTGTGGTGACAGGCCACGGCAAGTTCGTGCTCCCTGTCTTCCGCAAGACGCGCTTCCTCACACTGTCGATGTGCGAGTCCGAGGTCACCGAGACGTGTGTCACCCGGCAGGGCATCGCACTTCACGTCCGCGCCGTGATCGCTTTCAAGGTCGGCAATGACCACGAGAGCATCATCAACGCGGGCCAGCGATTTCTCTCCGACCAGGACCAGATGTCGGTGCTGACCGGGCGGATCTTCGCCGGCCACCTGCGCGCCATCATCGGCTCGATGACGGTCGAGGAGATCGTCACCGAACGGCAGAAGCTCGCGGCCGAGGTCCTGGACACCTCGAAGACCGAGATGGCCAAGATCGGTCTGATCGTGGACTCGCTGCAGATCCAGTCGATCGACGACGGCGACACCGGCTACATCGACGCGATGTCGGCCCCGCACAAGGCAGCCATCCAGCGGCAGGCACAGATCGCCCAGGCCCAGGCCACCCAGGCATCGGTCGAGGCGCAGCAGGTGGCCGCGCGGAACCAGGCCGAGTACGCGCGGCAGACCGCGGTGGTGAAGGCGGAGTACTCCGCGGAGGTGGAACGCGCAGAGGCCAAGGCGGCGCAGGCCGGGCCGCTGGCGAAGGCGCACGCGCAGCAGGAGGTGCTCGCCGCGCAGACTGAGCTGGCGCAGCGCGCGGCCCAGCTCCGCCAGCAGCAGCTGGTGGCCGAGATCGTCAAGCCGGCCGAGGCCGAAGCCGAACGGATCAAGGTGCTGGCTGTGGCCGAGGCGGAGCGGATGAAGATCCAGGCCGAGGCCGCCGCCTCCTACGACCGGGTGGCGCTGGACCGGATGCTGATTGACCAGCTGCCGCAGATCGTGAAGGAGGCCGCGGGCGGCCTCGCCGGCGCCAATGTCAATGTGCTCAACGGCGCCGACGGCCTCGGCGAGATCGCGGCAGGCCTGGTCGGCCAGGGGCTGACGATCCTGGACTCGGTGAGGAAGAACCTGAGCGGTCCCGACAACCACCCGGAAAAGGGCAACGGTCCGCTCGGTCTTCCACGCCTGGCTGCACCCGAGAAGGGCGCGGAGAAGAAGGACGGCCCGGGCAAGCCGGCCCACGGCCAGGTCGTGATCGACTAGGTCGGCAGCGACGCGGTGCACAGCCAGGTCGGTCGCTCCGCAGCAGGTTGACACGCCTGACACCGTCGATCGGGGGCGAGGGCTGTGAGAGCTCAGTAGGGCAGACATCCTCGGAGTCGCGCGAGGCCCCCGCCTCGAGCTGTCCAGTCGATACACTCCCGCCCATCCGGTCCTGGCGATGAAACGGGGAACCGGAGTGCGCGTCTGAAACGGGGCAGGGGTGGACTACAACATCGATGTGTTCGTGAGCTACAGCAGAAGAGCCGGGTGGGTCAAGCAATGGATCGACAACCACTTCTACCCGAACCTCAAGAAGTGCCTCGAAGACGAGATCGGCAGCACCAGTGTCTTCATTGACAAGCAGATGAAGGAGAAGGTCGGGTTGCCCTGGCCTGATCTTCTTGCCGAGCGGCTCGGGGAAAGTCGCCTGATGATCCCGGTGCTCTCACCTCCGTATTTCGAATCCGAATGGTGCGTTGCAGAATGGCACACCATGGAAAAGAGGGAGAAGGAAGAGGAAACCCCCGGCCTGATCTATCCGATAGTTTTCTCGGACGGCAAGAAATTTCCCGAGAGTGTGCGAAATCGGCAGCTGTGCAAATTCAAGAAGTACAACAATCCTCACCTCAGCTTCAAGGACACCGAGCCGTACAACCACTTCTACCGTGAGGTGAAGCGGCTGGCTCGACGGGTGTCCAAGCGCCTCGACAGCGTTCCCCCATGGCGTGAGGACTGGCCGGTACTGAAGCCCGAGGCTGAAAAGCCGCACATCGCTCGAATTCCCAGGTACGGCGTATGACGGAGCGTGCGGCAAAAGAGCCCGGGCAGATCATCACCTTCTATTCGTACAAGGGTGGCGTAGGGCGCAGCTTCGCTCTGGCCAACACCGCCGCGCTGCTCGCCCAGTGGGGCTACAGAGTCCTGTGTGTCGACTGGGATCTGGAAGCACCTGGTCTGACGTATTTCTTCGAATCCCACATGGATCGACCTACCGCGGGACTCCTGGAAATGGTCGAGGGGATCCGCCCGGGAGCCCGCATGCCCCCGGACGCGCTCAAGAATCGCACCAAGGTCGAATTACCGAATGGCGCCCGACTCGACCTCATAGCCTCCGGCAAGGCAGACGAGACCTATATTTCCCGCCTCCAGCGAATCGACTGGGAGCGGCTCTACGACGAGTGCGATTTCGGCAGAGTGCTGGAAAGCTGGCGCGAGCAGTGGATGAAGGAATACGACCTCATCCTGGTCGACAGCCGGACCGGCATCACCGACGCGGGCGGCATCTGCACCGCCCAGGTGCCCGATGTCCTGGTCTTCGCCTTTACCGCCAACCAACAGAACATCGACGGTGTCCTGGACATCGTCCAGCGTTCCATGGCAGCCAGGGACGATCTTCCCTACGATCGGCCACGCCTGCTAACGATTCCACTGCTCAGCAGGTTCGATGCTCAGACCGAGTACGAACTCGGTGAAATGTGGCGCCGCAAGCTGGCCAAGAACAAGATTCTCAAGAAGCGCTTGCGCGACTGGATTCCGAAAGGAACTCCGATCGATGAAATGTTGCAGCGCCTGACGATTCCCTACTTTCCGATCTGGTCGTTCGGAGAATCTCTTCCGGTCATCACGGAAACTCACAGCTACCCGGACCAGGTGAGCTACAGCATCGCTACCCTGGCCGCGCTGCTGGCCCGCCGTCTCCATGATGTACGGCTCTTTCTGGAGAACCGCGACTCGTATGTGGCGACCGCCGTGCAGGGGGCAAAACGGGACTACGCGTCGGACGTGTTTCTGAGTTACAGCAGCACGACCGCCGAACTGGCTCGTCGGCTGATCCCCATGCTGAGCGAAAGGCAGATCACGACGTACCCGAAGAGCGTCGGGGAGGTCGGCCAACACCGTTATCCTCAGAGTGAGTTCATCGACGCGAGCCATCATTTCGTGCTGCTGGCCGACGAATCCCTCGACACCGAACAGCGACAGGATCTCCAGTACTTTCTGCGACAGTCCGTCAACTCTGCCACGGAGCGGCGCACTCTGCCCGTCGTGGTGTCGGCGCAAGCCCTGCGGGCCCTGCCGCCAGTGGTCCGAAACATCCAGAGTTTCAACCTCGCACGCGCCGATCTGGCGGACGCGGCCGACCACATCGCGGCCCAGGTCAACGACACTACGGGCGAGTTCGAGTTCGGGGCGGCCCGCTCCACGCCGGTCGCGCACTACGACGTGTTCGTCTCCTACACCTACGCAGACCGCGAGTGGGCCGTAGCGCTCGCGGAAAACCTGCATCTGCTTGGCCTCGACGTCTGGCTCGATCAGGTGGAGGCGGTCGGCGGACAGCGGCTGCTCTCGCGGCTCATGGACGGCTCGGCCAGAGCTGACGCGGTGGTGGTCGTGGTGAGTCCGCACTCGGCGGCCTCCGGCTGGGCCAACGACGAGTTGGCAGCGGCCGTCACCACTACGGACCGTGTGATCCCGGTGCTGCTGGGTGACGTCGACCTGCCGCCGTTCATCACTTCACGACTCTTCTTTGACTTCCGTCGTGTGGCCTCACTCTCGGAATACACACACCTGGTCCGGCAACTGGCTCGTGCGGTGAGCGGTCGCCCCGCGAACACGAACGTGGCGCTCAGTGCGCCGCCCGCCGTGACCGGCTCGGTCCACGCCGTACTGAGGATCAACGCGGACTCCGTGGTGCTCGCCACGCCGACGACCGAGACGTCGTTCACGCCCCTCAGTGTGGACCACGAGCTGGAGCAACTGCTCTGGGCTCTGTCGCGCGAACGGGTCCGAGCCGGCCACCCGGTCGTCACCCGCGATGTGCACCCTCGACTGCTCCCCACACTGGGGGACGGGATGCCGAAGGCTCTCGCCGCCGTCGGGGCGGCGCTGGGAGAGCGGTTCGCGGGAGGCGAGGTCGCGGTCGCGCTGCGAGACGAGATCCGGGCAGCGCAGGAACGAAACGCGAAGCTGCGGCTAGGTCTCCAGGTGGACGAGTCGCGGTGGCAGAACCTGCCGTGGGAGACACTTGTGGTTCCCGGCACGGACGAACCGCTCGCTCTGTCTTCGGCGCTTGAGATGTATCACGTCACGGGCCGACAGGACAGTTCGCTCGTGCCGTTGGTTCCAGGACCACTGCGGGTCCTGGCGGTGGTCGCCAACCCCAGTGTCGACGCGGCTGAACTTCTTGACTCCGAACGCGAACTGGCCAGGATCCTGGACGCGGTCGATCGAAGTCGGACCGGGCACGGCGCGTACGTACGCGTTCTGAACTGGGGAACTCTCGCCGATATCCGAGCCGCTCTGGAGGAGGAGCGCTTCCACGTACTTCATCTGTCCTGTCATGCCGGCCCCGGCACGCTGACCCTGGAGGACGAAGCCGGACGGCCCCACGAGGTGGACGCGCAACAGTTCGCCGAGACGCTGCCGCCGGGGCGGGGCGTCCCTCTCATGGTCCTTGCGGCCTGCTCCACCGCCCGTGTCCCGAAGCGTTGGGACGAGCCGGACGCCAGTGATGGTTCGCGGACGAGGCCGGAGCAGTCCGCCACCTCTGTGGCATGGGGCCTGATAAGCCGGGGCGTGCCGGCGGTTCTCGCCATGACAGATATTGTCAGCGACGCGTATGCCACGGAGCTGACGTCTCTCTTGTACGAGGAGCTGGCGCGGGCCGAACGCCCCGATCCGCTCTCCGCGCTGTCCCGAGCACGCCGCAGCCTGGAGACCGTGCGGCAAAGGCTTCCGGTCGGCGATCCGCGCGCGGCTTTTCCCGAGTGGCCGGTCCCGGCTCTGTTTCTAGCTGGAAAGCCCTTGCCTCTGTTCGAGCACGGGTACGAGACCAGCGAAGAGATCCTGTTCAGGGAACCGGTTCTGGACGAGGGCATGGTGGTGCACAAAGTCGGTGACTTCGTGGGCCGCCGCACCGAGTTGCGCCGGCTCCGGGCAGCGCTGCGCGACCCCGGCCGAGCGGGAGTGCTGGTCCACGGGATCGGCGGGGTCGGAAAATCCACGCTGGCCGCCGAACTGCTGCACCATCTCGGTGCCGACGCGGGACTCGTCGTGTCGGTCCCGGCGGCCACCACCCGCACCGTCGACGCCTTCCTGGAGACACTGCGGCAACGCCTGACCGCATACTGCCTGGCCGAGGATCTGTCGGAGAATGACCAGCTCCGACGCGTCGCGGTGGCGCTGACGGACGCCAGATCGCCCTGGCGGGACCGCTGGGAACTCATCCGCCAGCTCGTGCTGCCAAGGCTCACGGTCCTGCTGATCCTGGACAACGCCGAAGACCTCCTGACTCGTTCCGGTGACGGCCGGCAGCTGTCCGACCCGGCGCTGGCGGATCTCCTGGCCGCGTGGACGGCGGCAAGCCCGAGAACGCGACTGCTCATCACCAGCCGCTACCCCTTCAGCCTCCCCCAGCGCGCCCACAAGCGGCTGACCACCCATCACCTGGGGCCGCTGTCACTCGCGGAGACCCGCAAACTGATCTGGCGACTGCCCGGCCTGGACGCCCTCGGCCCAGCCGACCAGCACCGTGCCTACACCGACGTCGGGGGCCACCCACGCGCCCTGGAATACCTCGACGCCCTGCTACGCGGCGGCCCGGCCCGCTTCCCCGACATCGCCGACCGCATGGAAACCGCACTGGAACGACGCGGCATCAACGACCCCGAACGCTGGCTGGCAGGCGTCCGGGGAGACCTGGACACGGCCCTGGCCGAGACGGTCACCCTGGCCGTGGACGACATCCTCCTCGACACACTGCTGGACCAGCTGACTGAGGTGCCTGAGGCACGACGCCTGCTGGAGGGCTTGGCGGTCTACCGGACTCCGGTCGACCGCATTGGGGCGGCCTGGCAACTGTCGGAGTTCGCGGCTCCGCCAGAACCGGACCCTGCGCTGGTGCAGCGCATCCACGCTGTGAACCTGCAGATTTCCGAGGCCCGCACCGCCGGTGCCGAAGCCGCGGAAGGCTACGGCCTTTCACCTGAAACCATCGCCCAGTACCAACGCGATTGGGAAGGACGGCAACGTCCCCCGGTCGAACTGGACGACCACGCCGAGAACGCCTTGAAGCTGCTGCTGGAACTGGGCCTGGTCAGCCCGGCCCTCGCGCCGCAGGACGACTCAGGCACGCTGCCGAGCGGACTGGTGGTACATCCCTGGACCGCTGGTGCCCTCCACCAACGCACCCACCCGGGTAGCCTCGCGGGTGCCCACAACCGGGCTGCCGCCTACTGGCGCTGGCGAGTCGATGTATGGCCCCAGGACCGTGTCTCGGACATCACCCAGCTCATCGAGGCCCGATACCACCATCACCAGGCCGACGACATTGACCAAGCCGACATCGTCACGCGGCATGTGTGCTCGCAACTGCACACCTGGGGAGCCTGGGACTGGGAACAACGCCTGCTCGAGGAGACCCTCACCTGGGTCCCCGCCCGCTCCCGTCCTGCTGCCGCCTACATCCACCAGTTGGGCCTGATCGCGCAGTTGCGGGGTGAGTACGGGCAGGCCGAGGAGCACTACCGGGCGGCTCTGTCGATCTCGGAGGAGCTGGGCGACCGGTCCGGCATTGCCGGCGTCTACCACCAGCTGGGCATGATCGCGCAGTTGCGGGGTGAGTACGGGCAGGCCGAGGAGCACTACCGGGCGGCTCTGTCGATCTCGGAGGAGCTGGGCGACCGGTCCGGCATTGCCGGCGTCTACCACCAGCTGGGCATGATCGCGCAGGACCGGGGCATGTACGGCGAGGCTGAGGAGCACTACCGGGCGGCTCTGTCGATCTCGGAGGAGCTGGGCGACCGGTCCGGCCTCGCCGGTGGTTACCACCAGTTGGGCCTGATCGCGCAGTTGCGGGGTGAGTACGGCGAGGCTGAGGAGCACTACCGGGCGGCTCTGTCGATCTCGGAGGAGCTGGGCGACCGGTCCGGCCTCGCCGGTGGTTACCACCAGTTGGGCCTGATCGCGCAGTTGCGGGGTGAGTACGGGCAGGCCGAGGAGCACTACCGGGCGGCTCTGTCGATCTCGGAGGAGCTGGGCGACCGGTCGGGCCTCGCCGGTGGTTACCACCAGCTGGGCAGAATCGCGCAGGAGAGGGGGGATTTCCAGCAGGCCGAGGAGCACTACCGCAGGGCCCTCGCCATCAAGGAGGAGCTGGGCAACCGTTCCGGCCTCGCCACCAGCTATCACCAGCTGGGCGTCATCGCGCAGGAGAGGGGGGATTTCCAGCAGGCCGAGGAGCACTACCGCAGGGCCCTCGCCATCAAGGAGGAGCTGGGCAACCGTTCCGGCCTCGCCACCAGCTATCACCAGCTGGGCGTCATCGCGCAGGAGAGGGGGGATTTCCAGCAGGCCGAGGAGCACTACCGCAGGGCCCTCGCCATCAAGGAGGAGCTTGGCGACCGGTCCGGCATTGCCGGCGTCTACCACCAGCTGGGCTTGATCGCGCAGGAACGGGGGGAGTACGGGGACGCCGAGGAACGCTACCGGGCTTCCCTGTCGATCTCGGAGGAGCTGGGCGACCGGTCCGGCCTCGCCACCAGCTACGGTCAACTGGGCGCGCTGCGTACCGTGCAGCACCGCCCTGACGAGGGTGTGCCTTACACGCTCCAGGCTCTGGCGATCTGTATGGAGATCGGAGTTGCTCCTTACACGTTTCTCTACTGGCTCGCCCAGCAGAGAGCTCTCATAGGCGACGATGCCTTCGGGGCTCTCATCGGCGACTTGTTGCCGGATGACATGGCTGCTGCGGTCATGAACACCACACCACCTCAGGCCGAGCCTTCTTCCGACGAGGCGTCGATCGACCAGGACGGTCCCACGAACACGGTTCAGGCGTGAGCCGGATTCAACGGCTGGGTGACGAGCACGCGACGAACGGCCGGAGTAGTTCAGGCCGTCGGGCGAAGCCTCATGCATCCGTTGGCCCCGCCGCCGACCGACGGGCGTTCAACCTCGCGGTGACCAGGGCACAGACTACTGCTTCAGCAAGAGTTGACTTCGATCACCGTGGGCGCGGCGATCGGGGCGGTGTTCTTCAAGGAGAAGCTCGGCGGTCCGAGGATCGCGGCGGCGGGGCTGATGGTGGTGGGCATCGGTCTGATGCTGCGGGCCAGTTGACGATCATCGAACCGCGCGGGGTGTTCCAGGCGTCTCTCCCGGCATGGGGATGATCTCGCGCTGCGCTCATCAGCTACTGCGCTTCGGCTGGCTGCAGGCTCGCTGCTGCGCCTTCGCGGTCGCGCTCGTCGGCGGCATCGCGGTCTCGCGCCTCCTTCCCGACGACCTGCCGATCGCCCGCTACGACCTGGTGCTGGTGTACGGGGTCCTCCTCGCGGTGCTGGCCAGAAGGGTCGGCTGGGACAGCGCCCGCGACACGGCCGTCATCGCCGGATGCCATCTGATCGGGCTGCTCTTCGAGCTGGTCAAGGTACGGATGGGGTCCTGGAGTTACCCGGAGGAGGCCCTGACGAAGGTCGCGGGCGTGCCGCTGTACGGCGGGTTTCTGTACGCGGCCGTGGGCAGTTACGTCTGCCGTGCCTGGCACCTGTTCGCACTGCGCCTGGACGGGTACCGGCCGCGGATCATGACCGCACTCGCCGCTGCGGTCTATCTGAACTTCTTCAGCCACCACTGGCTGCCCGACTTCCGCTGGGCGCTGGCCGCGCTGCTGCTGTGCGCGACCGCCGGGACGTTCGTGCGCTTCCGCGTGGGGGCGCACAGCTATCGCATGCCGCTCGCCCTGTCGTTCGTGCTCATCGGGTTCTTCCTCTGGGTCGCGGAGAACATAGCGACGTACGCGGGCGCCTGGAGCTATCCGGACCAGCTCGGCGGCTGGCAGCCGGTGTCGGTGGCGAAGTTCGGGGCGTGGGCGCTGCTGATCACCGTGACCTTCGTGCTGGCGGCCGGGCAGCGCCGCCAGACACCCCGACCGGCATAGGCGCACTGTCACCTTCCGGACGGTCCGACCGCCCTGCCATCCGCATCGGCAACCTCGCCGCCGCCGACCTCGACCACCTGGCCACGATGCGGCCGGGCAGCCACACCACTCGGGTGACAGCCCGGCCGACAGGCTGCCCGAGGGCTGCGCGGCTGCTGCGGTCTGGCTCTCAGCGATGGGTCACGGGAGTCCGATGGCTTCGTCAGAGTTGACCTCGAAGTACTCGTTGACGGAGATGCCGACGGTCGCGGGATCGATGAGATTGCGCACATCGTCGATTGACGCTGCCTCCCACAGGCAGTGGGCCCGCGTCCCGTCCGCCGCGGGCAGTACCTGGTGGACCGTCAGGCCGTCCGGGGATTTTCGGCCGTGTCTTGCGGTCTTCGCGGCGCGCTCGGCGTCCACGTCGGTGACCAGGACACGGGCCCCTTCCGAGGCCAGCCGCCGGGCGGTCGCCTCGCCGATGCCGCGCGCCGCGCCCGTGATCAGTACGCCCTACCCCTCGAAACGTCTCGTCGCGCCGCTCATAGCGCTGAACGTACCGCCCTGATCAGCGCCTGGGCCCGTGGATCCGCCGTAACCCCCTTGCGCAGACCGTTGGTTACGTAACCGAGCGCGATGCCCGACTCGGGGTCGGCGAAGCCGAGCGAGCCGCCGCGGCCGGGGTGGCCGAAGGAGCCCGGGCCGAACAGCGGGGAGGCCGGACCGTGCAGCATGAAGCCGAGGCCGAAGCGGGTGGGCACGACCAGCACGCGGTCCGCTCCGGCCGACTCCTCGGTGCGGGCGAGGGTGAGCGTGGCGGGGGCGAAGAGCCGACGTCCGCCGTCGACCTCGCCGATGGTGGATGCGTAGAAGCGGGCGAGCGCGCGGGCGGTGGAGATGCCGTTGGACGCGGGGAGTTCGGCTGCGCGGTAGGCGGGGTCGTTCTCGTCGGGGGCCGGGTCGATCGCCCCGAAGGCGCGCCGGGTGAGGGATTCGGGGTCGCTGTAGGCCGCGGAGACGGCGGGCTTGGGACGCAGCTTGAGGCCGCCGCCGTCCGCCGCCGGGGGCTCGCCGACCGGGCCGATCCGGCCCACCCGGTGTGCCTCGTCCTGCGGCAGCCCGATCCAGAAGTCCAGGTCGAGCGGGCGGGCGATCTCCTCGGCGACCCAGCGGCCGATGGTGCGGCCGGTGACGCGGCGCACCAGTTCGCCGAGCAGCCAGCTGTAGGTCTGGGCGTGGTAGCCGTGCGCCGTGCCCGGCTCCCAGGCGGGGCGCTGGGCGGCGAGCGCGGCCGGACCGCTCACGCCGTCGGCGGCCTCGGCCGGGGTGAGAGGGCGGTCCAGCACGGGCAACGCGGCGCGGTGCGTCAGCAGTTGGCGTACGACGACGCGCTCCTTGCCCGCCGCCTTGAACTCCGGCCAGTACGTGCCGACGGGGGCGTCCAGGTCGATCTGGCCGCGCTGGTGGAGCAGAAGGACGACGGCCGCGGCGATGCCTTTGGTCGCGGAGCGGACGATCTGCGCGGTGTCCACGGCCCAGGGCTCATGGCCGTCGACGTCCCTGGTGCCGGCCCACAGGTCGACGACCTTGCGCCCCTCCCGGTAGACGGCGACGGCGGCGCCGCGTTCGCCGCGCTGCTCGAAGTTGCGTATGAAGGCGTCCTGGACCGGCTCGAAGCCCTCCGCCACCGTGCCCCGGACGTCCACCGCGCCTGCCCTTCCGCTCCCGCTCATCCCCCCATGGTGCAACGGGCCCCGCCGCTCTTGACTCGCGGGTCAGCTCAGCGGGAGGAATCAAGCTCGGCGAGAGGGATCACGAGAAGGATCACGAGAGGGTTCAAAGGGAACACGAGACGGTTCAAAGGGAAACGGATGCGGGGTCGAAGCCGAACGGGAGCTCCAGACGGTGCGCCCGCATCAGTTCCTCGTCGCCCAGCAACTTCTGCGTCGCGCCGTCCGCCGCGATCACGCCCTCACTGAGGATCACCGATCGCGGGCACAGCTCCAGCGCATAGGGAAGGTCGTGCGTCACCATCAGCACGGTCACGTCCAACGACCGCAGGATGTCGGCCAGTTCACGCCGCGACGCCGGGTCCAGGTTGGACGAGGGCTCGTCCAGCACCAGGATCTCCGGCTCCATCGCCAGCACCGTGGCGACCGCGACCCGGCGGCGCTGGCCGAAGGAGAGGTGGTGCGGGGGCCGGTCCGCGTACTGCTCCATGCCCACCCGGGTCAGCGCCGAGACGACCCGCGCCTCCAGCTCCGCGCCGCGCAGCCCCGACGCAGCCGGACCGAAGGCCACGTCCTCCCTGACCGTCGGCATGAAGAGCTGGTCGTCCGGGTCCTGGAAGACGATGCCCACCCGGCGGCGGATCTCCGCGAGGTTCGCCTTGGCGACCGGCAGGCCCGCGACCGCGACCGAGCCGACGCCGCCCGCGAGGATGCCGTTGAGATGCAGGACGAGCGTGGTCTTGCCGGCACCGTTGGGGCCGAGCAGAGCGACCCGCTCGCCGCGCCCGACCGTCAGGTCGACGCCGAAGAGCGCCTGGTGGCCGTCGGGGTAGGCGTAGGCGAGGCCGCTGACCTGAAGAGATGCGGTGGTCATAGGGTCCATCCCAGCAGACAGACGGCGAGAGCCGGGAGGGGGAGTGCGGCGGCGTACGTCCACTGCGCCCGGGTCGCGGTCACTTCGTCGATGACCGGCATGGTCCCGGCGTACCCGCGGCTGACCATCGCCAGATGGACCCGCTCACCGCGCTCGTAGGAGCGGATGAAGAGCGCACCGGCGGACTTGCCGAGGACTCCCCAGTGCCGCACGCCCTTCGCCTCGAAACCGCGCGACCTGCGCGCGATCGACATACGGCGCATCTCGTCGGTGACGACATCGCCGTAACGGATCATGAAGGACGCGATCTGGACCAGCATCGGCGGCAGCTTGAGCCGTTGCAGGCCGAGCATCAGGGAGCGCAGCTCGGTCGTCGAGGCGAGGATCACGGAGGCGGCGACGCCGAGTGTGCCCTTGGCGAGGACGTTCCAGGCGCCCCACAGACCGGGGACGCTCACCGAGAGACCGAGCACCTGGACCTGCTCGCCGGGAACCACGAAGGGCATCAGGACCGCGAAGGCCACGAACGGGATCTCGATGAGCAGGCGCCGCAGCAGAAATCCGGCAGGGATCTCGGCGAGCGCCGCGACCGCGGCGAGCAGCACGGCGTACAGACCGAAGGCCCACATCGCCTCGCGCGGCGTGCAGACCACGACGAGTACGAAGGCGAAGACGGCCGCGAGCTTGCAGTGCGGCGGCAGTGCGTGGACCGGCGAGTGCCCGTGCCGGTAGAGCTTGTGCGTGTGGCCCGCGCCCATGTCAGACGGCGTCCGGTACGCGTGCGGGCCCCGCGTCCTTCGTCTGTCGGCGGCGCACCGACCAGAAGACGCCGGTGCCCGCGACGACCGTGATGCCGACGCCGATCACACCCGCGAGGCCGCCGGAGATCCGGGCGTCGGCGATGTCCTTGACGCCGTAGTCGGCGAGTGGGGAGTCCTTCGCCGCGTGGTCCTCGGCCTTCTTGTCGATGCCCTTGTCGGCGGCGACCTTCTCCAGGCCGTCGGGGCTCGCGGAGGCGTAGTAGGAGACGAAGCCCGCCAGCACGAGGGCGGTGGCCAGGCCGGTCGCCCAGACGGCCCGCGGGGACCGGGCGGCGACGGGGGCGGCCGCGGGGGCGTCGACGAGCTCGCCGCCGACGCGCAGCTTCAGCGGGGCGGCCAGTCCCCGGGCCCCGTGAACGAGGTCCGGGCGTACGGCGATGACCGCGCCGACCGTCAGCATGGTGATCGCGGCCTCGCCGATCCCGATCAGGACATGGACGCCGACCATCGCGGTGAGGACCTTGCCCACCGGGACTTCGGTGGTCCCGCCGACGGCATAGATCGCGGTGAAGACGGTGGCCGCGGCCGGCACGGAGACGAGGGCGGCGACGAAGGAGGCGACGGCCACCGAGCGGCGTCCCCGGGGCAGCACCGTGACCAGGCCACGGAAGAGCGCGTACGAGACGACGACCGTGACCACGCCCATGACGGTGATGTTCACGCCGAGCGCGGTGAGGCCGCCGTCGGCGAAGAGGATGCCCTGCATCAGCAGCACGACGGATATGCAGAGCACTCCGGTGTACGGACCGACGAGGATCGCGGCGAGCGCTCCGCCCAGCAGATGTCCGCTGGTGCCGGCGGCGACGGGGAAGTTCAGCATCTGCACGGCGAAGATGAACGCGGCGACGAGTCCCGCCAGCGGCGCTGTCTTCTCTCCCCCATGGCCTTCGGCAGGGGAGGCACCCCCGAGCTCACGGCGGGCGCCGCGGAGGCTGACGGCGACGGCGCCGGCGGCAACAGCACCGGCGGCCACCGATACCGGCGCGTTGATGAATCCGTCGGGGACATGCATGGCGGGCTCCCGCTTCGGACAGATGAATAACTGTTCAATGATAGAGCCTTGTTGCAAACCATGTGCAAGAGCAAGTCTGTCACAGATGGAGTCGAGCATCTGGCCGAAAATATGGGACATTAGGGACAAAGAAGACGAAAGTGAGGAGCGGCCGATGTCACCCGTCGTCGAGAATCATGCATTGGCCAGAATCATTACCGACGCTCCCCAGTACCGATCCGTCGAGGTCATCCTGGGTTACGACCCGGACGAGGATCCGCAGGCAGTGCGCTTCGGGTTCCCCAGCGGCCGTGCCTGGACGTTCCCCCGCGAACTGCTGGAGAAGGGGCTGCGCGCGCCCGCCCGCAGCGGCGACGTCGGGATCTGGCCGTGCGGCCGGGTGTTGGCCATCCTCGAGTTCCATACGCCGGACGGCGTAGCGGTGGTCCAGTTCGACACGAAGACCCTGATCCGCTTCCTGGGGGAGACATACGAGATGGCCGCACCCGCCACCCGTAGGTGACGAGCGCGGCCATCGGGTCGCGCGACGGTCCCCGTCCCCACGGCGCCGTCGCGCTGCCGGAAGCGCGCCCGCTCACAGCGCGTCCCGGGGTCTCACGCCGACTCAGACGCGCACCAACGCGCGCTCGTCGTCAGGGTCCTGAGGACCGCCGTCCGCCGCGTCGCCCGCCAGTTCCTTGCGCAGCTTCTCGCCCTCCACGTCCACGTTGGGCAGCACCCGGTCGAGCCAGCGCGGCAGCCACCACGCCTTGTGACCGAGCAGCGCGAGCACGGCAGGCACGATCGCCATCCGGACCACGAAGGCGTCGAAGAAGACCGCGATCGCGAGACCGAAGCCGATCATCTTGATCATCTGCTCGCTCGAGCCGATGAAGCCGGAGAAGACCGCGATCATGATGACGGCCGCGGCCGTGACCACCCGGGCCCCGTGCTTGAAGCCGGTGACGATCGCCTCGCCGGGCCGCTCGCCGTGGACGTACGCCTCACGCATCCGCGTGACCAGGAAGACCTCGTAGTCCATGGCCAGGCCGAACACGACGCCCACCATGAAGATCGGCATCATCGACATGATCGGGCCGGTCTGCTCCACCCCGAAGAGCGAGCCCAGCCAGCCCCACTGGAAGACCGCGACGACCGCGCCCAGCGCCGCGACGACGGAGAGCAGGAAGCCGAGAGCCGCCTTCAACGGCACCAGCACCGAGCGGAAGACCAGCATCAGCAGCAGGAAGGCGAGACCGACGACGAGCGCGAGATAGGGCAGCAGCGCGTCGTTCATCTTCTGCGAGAAGTCGATGTTCATCGCGGTGGCGCCGGTGACCAGCACATTGTCACCGCTGTCGGCCCGGATGGAGTGGACGAGCTCCTCGGTCTCGACCGAGGAGGGACGGTCCTTGGGGATGACCGTGATCATCGAGGTGTCGCCGGCCTTGTTCACGGTCGGCGGCGTGACGGCCACGACGCCGTCGAGGCCCCGGATCTCCTTGACCGTACGTTCGGCCGCGCTCTTGTCGCCGTCGACGACCACCAGCAGCGGACCGCTGAAGCCGGGGCCGAAGCCGTCGGACAGCAGGTCGTACGCCTTGCGCTGGGTGGTCGAGACCGGCTGGGAGCCGTCGTCCGGCAGACCCATCTCCAGTGAAGCGGCCGGGACCGCGATGGCGCCGAGGCCGACAACTCCGGCGAGCAGCACGGTGACCGGGCGGCGCAGTACGAGGCGCGACCAGCGGGTGCCCATGTTCGGCTTCTCGCTCGTCTGCTTGCCCTTGCGGACCTTGCGGCCCAGCACCCGCTTGCCGGCGAAGCCGAGCAGCGCGGGGATCAGGGTGAGCGCGATGAGGACCGCGATGACGACGGTGCCCGCGGCGGCGAAGCCCATCTTGGTGAGCATCGGGATGTTGACGACGGCGAGGCCGACCAGCGCGATGACCACGGTCAGACCCGCGAAGACGACCGCGGAGCCGGCGGTGCCGACGGCCCGGCCGGCCGCCTCCTCGCGCTCGCGGCCCTCGGCCAGCTCGGCGCGGTAGCGGGAGACGATGAACAGCGCGTAGTCGATGCCGACCGCGAGGCCGATCATCGTCGCGAGCGTCGAGGTGGTGGAGCCCAGGTCGAGCACGTTCGCCAGCGCGGTGATGGTGGAGATGCCGATGCCGACGCCGATGATCGCGGTGAGCAGCGGAAGTCCGGCGGCGACCAGCGAGCCGAAGGTGATGACCAGCACCACGGCGGCGATGGCGACACCGATGATCTCGCCGGGGCCGGTCTCCGGGACGGCCTGCAGCGCGTCGCCGCCGATCTCCACGGTCAGCCCGGAGTCACGGGCCTCGGTGCCGGTCTTCTCCAGCGCCGTGCGGGTCTCCTTGGTCAGCTCCATCGAGCTGACCTTGTAGGTGACGGCCACGTATGCCGTACGGCCGTCCTTGGAGACCGCCTTGGCGGTGTACGGGTCGGCGACGGTGGCGACCTGATCGCTGCCGTCCTTCAGCGCGGCGACCGCCTTGTTCACCTCGGCCTTGTTGGCCGCGTCGGTCATCTTGCCGCCGTCGGGCGCCTTGAAGACGACGCGGGCGGTGGCGCCGTCGGGGCTGGCCCCGGGGAAGCGCTCTTCCAGCAGGTCGAAGGCCTTCTGCGCCTCCGTGCCCGGTATCGAGAAGGACGACGAGGTGGCGGTGGACGCGGAGGCCGCGCCGACCCCGGCGAGCGCCAGCAGCGCCACCCACAGCAGGGCGACGAGGCGGCGGCGCCGGAAGGCGGACCGCCCGAGTTTGTAGAGAAACGTGGCCACGAGGGCGTACTCCCGTGTGTGAGGTGAACAGGGCATGGGGAGCCGGCCCGACGACGAGAGCGGCGCGCGTCAGGGTGGTGCGGGGAGGGATCAGCCGTACGGGGAGGTACGGAGGAGGTCAGACGCCGAGGGCGGGGAGAACCACGGCGTCCAGGTAGTCGGTGAGGAAGGTCCGGTCGGGGGTCCGGTCCTCGATCAGCTGCCGGGCGACGAACGCGCCGACCAGCATGTGCGGGACGAAGTCCAGCGCGCGGTTGTCCACGCTGACCTCGCCCCTTTCCACGGCCCGCCGCAGCAGCGTGTCGAGTCCGGTGATCTCGGGCTCGATCAGCAGCTCCCGCAGGGCCTGGTGGAGATCGGGGTTGCCGTGGATGGCCTGGGCCAGACCCCGCATCAGCGCGGAGTCCTTCTCCATCTGGCAGTCGTCGGTGCGCTCCAGCATCGTGTGGAAGTCGCCGCGCAGGGTGCCGGTGTCGATGTCGGCGACGCTCACCGGCTTGTTGTGCCGCAGCGCCCTGGCGACCAGCTCCGGCTTGCTCCGCCACTGGCGGTAGAGCGTGGCCTTGCTGGACCGGGTCCGGGCGGCGACGGCGTCCATCGTCAGGGCGTCGTAGCCGACCTCGCGCAGCAGGTCGAGCACGGCTTCGTACAGCTCTGCCTCGCGCTCGGGCGTGAGCCGGCTGCGCGTCATGGTCGACCCCCTGTCGCTGTCGCTGCCGAACGAAACGGTTTCGTACACCTCGTACGCTATCCCAGCCCGTCAGCGAAACGAAACCGTTTCGCTTGTGTCGTGAGTCACGGCGGGGACTCACCCCCTCCACAAGTTGCCGCGCCCCCGGAGCGCGGAAAGCATTGGGGGGTGAGTGACGACGTCGCGTATCTCCGTTTCCCTCATCTGCACGACGACGTGCTGTGCTTCGCCGCCGAGGACGATCTCTGGATCGCCCCGCTGGTACCGGCCGGGCACCGGCCGGAACGCGCCTGGCGGCTCACCGTCGACCGCACCAGAGTCGGCCATCCGCGGTTCTCCCCCGACGGCAGCGAGATCGCGTACACGAGCTGGCGCAGCCTCGACCCGGAGATCCACCTGGCACCGGTGGCCGGCGGGCCCGCGCGGCGGCTGAGCTACTGGGGCTCGACCGACACCCGGGTGTGCGGCTGGGACCCGGACGGCCACATCCTCGCCGTCTCCTCGCACGGCCAGCCGTTCTCGTACTTCTCCTGGGCCTACAAGGTGGACACCGACGGCTCCCCGGGCCGGCGGCTCCCCTGGGGCCCGGCCTCCGACATCCAGGTCATGGACACCGAGGGAGAACACCGCACGCTGCTGCTCACCGGCAAACCGCCGCACGAGCCGGCCGCCTGGAAGCGGTACCGCGGTGGGGCGACGGGCCGGCTCTGGCTGCACGGCGAGCGGCTGCTCGCCGATCTGAACGGCCATCTGGACTGCCCGATGTTCGTCTCGGGCCGCATCGCGTTCCTCTCCGACCACGAGGGCATCGGCAATCTCTACTCCTGCCGGCCCGACGGGACCGATCTCCAGCGGCACACCGATCATGACGCCTTCTATGCCCGGCACGCCTCGAGCGACGGTCGCAGGGTTGTCTACCAGTGCGCGGGCGACCTGTGGATCGTCGACGGACTGACGCCGGACGCCGAGCCGCGCAAGCTGGCGGTACGGCTCGGCGGGCCGCGCGCCGGACGGCGCAGGTACCAGGTGCCGGCCGCCAGTCATGTGAACGCGATCGCGGTGGACACGACGGGCCGGGCCAGCGCCGTCTCCGTACGAGGCAGCCTGTACTGGCTCACGCACCGCGACGGTCCGGCGCGGACGATCACGGACACCCCGGGCGTACGGGTCCGGAGGCCGGAGATGCTCGGCAGCAGCGGCCAGGTCGCGTATGTCACCGACGCGGACGGCGAGGACGCGATCGAGATCGCCTGGCTGCCGCGGGCGAGCGGCGACCGGGAGCCGCGGCGGCTGGCCTCCGGAGAGCTGGGCCGGGTCCAGGAGCTGGTCTCGGACCCGGACGGGGAGCGGCTCGCGATCGCCTCGCACGACGGTCGCCTGCTGCTGATCGACGCGAGCGAGGAGGCCGAGGAAGGTGCGGACTCCGAGGGGGGTGAGGACTCCGGGGCCGGTGAAAACTCCCGGGAAGGTGAGGTCACCGAACTGATCCGTTCCGACAACGGCCCGGTCCGCGATCTGGCCTTCTCGCCCGACGGTCACTGGCTGACCTGGTCGCACCCGGGCATCGGCCGCTCGCTGCGGCAGATCAAGATGGCGCGCATCAACGACCGTACGATCGTCGACGTCACCAACGGCCGCTTCGAGGACGAGAATCCGGTCTTCACGCGCGACGGCCGCTACCTCGCGTTTCTGTCCTGGCGGGGCTTCGACCCGGTGTACGACGTGCACACCGGGGACCTGTCCTTCCCGCTGGGCTGCCGCCCCTATCTCGTACCGCTGTCCTCGGCCACCCCCTCGCCCTTCGCGCTGCTGCCGGACGGACGGCCCGCGGCGGGCGGGCTCGACCCGCTGGACGAGCCCGCCAACGGGGGCGGCGACGGAACGGTGACGGTCGAGGTCGAGGGGCTGGAGAGCCGGGTGACACCCCTCCCGGTGTCGGCCTCCAAGTACTCGGCGCTCCATCCCGTCAGCGGCGGCGGTCTGGTCTGGCTGCGCTGGCCGATCTCCGGGGCGCTCGGCGAGACCTTCGCCAACCCGGCGGACACGTCCGGCCGCCCCGCCCTCGAACATTTCGACATCACCAAGGCGCGGCGGACCGAACTGGTCGGCCATGTCGACTGGTTCTCCGTCAGCGGCGACGGCAGCCGGCTGGTGGTCGTGGACGAAGGGGAGCTGCGGGCGGTCCCGGCGACCGAGTCCGGGGACAGCGACTCGACGGTCTATCTGGACCTGCGCCGGATCCTGCACGAGGTGGACCCGGCGTCCGAATGGCGCCAGGCGTACGACGAGGCGGGCCGGATCACCCGCGCGTACTTCTGGGAGCCCGACATGTGCGGGATCGACTGGGAGGCGGTGCTCGATCAGTACCGTCCGCTGGTCGAACGGGTCGCGGCGCCGGACGAGTTCGCGGATCTGCTGCGCGAGGTACTGGGCGAACTGGGCACGTCCCATGCGTACGTCACGCCCGCGCGGCGCAACGAGGGCCCGCCGCACTACCAGCGGGCGATGGGGCTGCTGGGCGCGAATCTGGTCCGCCGCAACGGCGACTGGGTGGTCGCCAGGATCCTGCCCGGCGACTCGTCCGACTCCAAGGCGCGCTCGCCGCTGGCGGGCACGGGCATCCGCGACGGCGCGATCCTCACGCATGTGGACGGCCGGCGGGTGGACCCGGTGACGGGCCCGTACCCGATGCTCTCGGCGGCCGGCGGCACGACGGTCGAGCTGACCTTCCGGCCACCGGAGGGCGACGGGCCCTCCAGGCGGGTCGCCGTCGTCCCGCTGGTCGACGAGCGGCCGCTCCGTTACCAGGACTGGGTGGCCAAACGCCGTGAGGTGGTACGGGAGTTGAGCGGCGACGCATGCGGCTATCTGCACATCCCGGACATGGGCGGCTCGGGCTGGGCGCAGTTCAACCGCGATCTGCGGATGGAGATGTCGCGCCCGGCGCTGATCGTGGACGTGCGGGGCAACGCGGGCGGCCACATCAGCGAGCTGGTGATCGAGAAACTGACCCGCAAGATCGTCGGCTGGGACCTGACGCGGGACGCCCAGCCCGTCTCGTACGCCTCCAACGCGCCACGCGGCCCGATCGTCGCGCTGGCCGACGAGGCGACGTCCTCCGACGGCGACATGATCACGGCGGCGTTCAAACTGCTGGGCCTGGGCCCGGTAGTGGGCAGCCGGACATGGGGCGGCGTGGTGGGCATGACGGGCCGCCACCGCCTGGCCGACGGCACGGTGATCACCGTCCCGATGAACGCGGCATGGTTCGACGCATACGGCTGGTCCGTCGAGAACCACGGCGTCGACCCGGACGTGGACGCGCTGCGCACCCCCCTGGACTGGGCGGAGGGCCGCCATGTGCAGCTGGACGACGCGATCCAACTGGCGCTGGAGCTGCTGAAGACGCACCCCGCGGCGACCCCGCCGGACTACGAGGGAACGCCGGATCTCCGCCGACCGGATCTCCCGCCCCGGCACAGGCCTCAGGCGTAGGCGGCTCCCGGCTACTTCCTCAGCCGGCGGTCCATGGCCATCGAGAGTTCCGCCTCCACCACGCTCTTCGCCAGCGGGCGCAGCCTCTCCACCTCACCCTCCGCCGTGTGGGCCTGCAGGGTCTCGACGAAGAGATCCGCCAGGGCATCGGCGTGGGCGCGGACCTTGCGGCCCACCTCAAGGACCTCCGAGAGCGGCACGCCCTCCCGTACCAGTGCCGAGGAGACCTCCAGCAGGCGGCGGCTGATGTGGACGATCTCGTCGCCGTCCGTCGCCAGATAGCCGAGGTCCAGGGCGGCCGCCAGGTTCTCGGGGGTGACCTCGCCCTCGAAGTAGTCGGCCAGTTCCTGGGGGGTGAGCCGGATCGGCTCCTCCTCGGTCGGGGCGCCCAGTCCCAGGACGTCGCCGACGTCCCGGCCGCTCTCGAACGCCGTGGCCAGATCCGCGATCCCGTTCAGCGTATGGCCCCGCTCCAGCAGGGCGGCGATCGTACGCAGTCTGGCCAGGTGGTGGTCGTCGTACCACGCGATACGGCCCTCCCGGCGAGGCGGCTGTATCAGCCCGCGCTCGCGGTAGAAGCGCAACGTGCGCACCGTGATGCCGGCCTCCTTGGCCAGCTCTTCCATGCGGTATTCGCGTACGTCTGCCACAGCGGAAGCCTATGTTGTACCCCAGGTAACTTGTCGCGCCCTACCCCTACCGCAAGGTATGCCGCTGCTCTACTCTCCCAACCATGCCAGTGATTGCTGGCATGGTTGGGACGTTCAGCGGGAGGCGGCGGCATGGGCCAGCGCGAGCACTCACGACACGAGCACGTACGGGTGGCAGTGATCGGATCCGGCTTCGGCGGCCTGGGCGCCGCGGTCCGGCTGCGCCGCGAAGGGATCACCGACTTCGTCGTCCTGGAGCGGGCGGACTCGGTCGGCGGGACCTGGCGGGACAACAGCTACCCCGGGTGCGCCTGTGACGTGCCCTCGCACCTCTACTCGTTCTCCTTCGCGCCCAACCCCGACTGGCCCCGTACCTTCTCCGGCCAGGAGCACATCCGCGCCTATCTGGAGCATGTCGCGGACACCTTCCGGCTCCGCTCCCACATCCGCTTCAACCACGAAGTCCTGATGATGCGCTGGGACCGCGACGAACTGCGCTGGGAGATCGAGACCTCTCAGGGAACGCTCACCGCGGATGTGGTCGTCTCCGCGACCGGACCGCTGTCCGACCCCAAGATCCCGGAGATCCCCGGTCTCGCCGAATTCCCCGGCAAGGTCTTCCACTCCTCCCGCTGGGACCACGACTACGACCTGCGCGGCAAGCGCGTCGCCATGATCGGCACCGGCGCGTCCGCGATCCAGATCGTGCCCGCGATCCAGCCGCGGGCCGGGAAGCTGACCCTCTTCCAGCGCACCCCGCCGTGGGTGATGCCGCGGATGGACCGGCGGATCACCGGAGTCGAGCGCTGGCTGCACCGGCAGCTGCCGTTCACCGGGGCCGCGCGGCGCGGACTGCTGTGGGGCATCAGGGAGTTGCAGGTCCAGGCCTTCACCAAGCGGCCGAACGAGCTCGGGCTCATCGAGGCGATGGCCAGGGCGAATATCGCGAAGACCATCAAGGACCCGGCCCTGCGGGCCACGTTGACGCCCTCGTACCGCATCGGCTGCAAGCGGATCCTGCTGTCGAGCGAGTACTACCCGGCGCTCGCCAGGAGCAATGTCGATGTGGTGGCCTCCGGACTGGCGGAGGTACGCGGATCGACGCTCGTCGCCGCCGACGGCAGCGAGACCGAGGCCGACGCGATCATCTTCGGTACCGGATTCCATGTGACGGACATGCCGATCGCCGACCGCGTGGTCGGGGCGGACGGGATCACCCTCGCCGAGTCGTGGAAGGACGGCATGCAGTCGCTGCGCGGCGCGACCGCGGCCGGTTTCCCCAACTGGATGACGATCATCGGCCCCAACACGGGCCTCGGGAACTCCTCGATGATCCTGATGATCGAGTCGCAGCTGAACTACATGGCCGACTACATGCGGCAGTTGACCGTCCTGGGCGGGCGCGCGGCGCTGGCGGCCCGGCCGTCCGCCGTGGGGGCGTGGAACCGGCGGGTGCAGGAGCGGATGAAGCGGACCGTGTGGAAGACCGGCGGCTGCACCAGCTGGTATCTGGACGCGAACGGCCGCAACACGACGATCTGGCCGGGGACGACGCAGGAGTTCCGGAACGCGACGCGTGCGGTGCACCTCGCGGAGTACGAGGTCGTACGCGTGCCCGCGAAGGATGCCCGGCCTGTGCCTGTGGTGAGGGCCGTGGAGACCGGGGAGACCGGGAAGGCCGCGGAGGCCGCGGAGGCCGCGGAGGCCGCGGAGGTTTCGCGATGAGCCGGACACTGACCGCCGTCTCCGCCGACGGATCGCAGATCCATGTCGAGGTGCACGGCCCGGACGGCGCGCCCGCCGTCGTACTGGCCCACGGCTGGACCTGCTCGACCGAGTTCTGGGCCGCGCAGATCCGGGAACTGGCGGGCGATCACCGGGTCGTCGTCTACGACCAGCGGGGTCACGGCCGCACACCGGCCGCCGCGGTCGGCACCGACGTACTCGCCGACGACCTGGAGGCGGTGCTCGGCACCGTACTGGCGCCGGGCGAGAAGGCCGTGCTCGCCGGGCACTCGATGGGCGGGATGACGCTGATGGCGGCGTCCGGGCGGGCCGCGTTCACGGAGCACGCGGCGGCGGTGCTGCTGTGCAGCACGGGCAGTTCACGGCTCATCGACGAGTCCCTGATCCTGCCCATGCGCGCCGGGCGGCTGCGCACCAGGCTCACCCGGCTGATCCTCGGCGCGCGAGCCCCGCTCGGCCCCGTGACACCGCTCTCCAAGCGCATCCTCAAGTACGCGACGATGGGCCCCGGTTCGGCGCCGGAGCGGGTCGCGGAGTGCGCCCGTATCGTGCACGCCTGCCCGCGGACGTCCCGAGTGGTCTGGTCGCAGGTGCTCGCCGGGCTCGATCTCGACCCGGGCATACGGGAGTTGAGGGCGCCCACGGTCGTGCTGGCGGGCACCGCGGACCGGCTCACTCCGATCGTGCACGCGCGGCGTCTTGCCGCGGCGCTGCCCGAGTGCCTGGAGCTCGTGGAGCTCGCCGGGATGGGACACATGACGCCCGTGGAGGCGCCGGAGGCCATCACCGCGAAGATCCGTGAGCTGGCGACTACGTTTGTGAACGCGAAGAAGGAGGCCGCATGAGCAGGGTGAGCCTGGAGGGGCAGGTCGCGGTCGTCACCGGCGCGGCACGGGGCGTGGGCGAGCTGCTGGCCCGCAAGCTCTCGGCGCGCGGCGCGAAGGTGGCACTGGTCGGCCTGGAGCCGGACGAGCTGAAGCGGGTCTCGGGCAGGCTGCACGCCGAGAGCGACTGGTGGCATGCCGATGTCACGGACCACGAGGCGATGACGCAGGTCGCGCAGGAGGTCAAGGAGCGCTTCGGCAAGGTCGACATCGTGGTCGCGAACGCGGGCGTGGCCTCGGGCGGCCCGTTCCTGGACTCGGACCCGGTGGCGTGGCGGCGGGTGATCGAGGTCAATCTGATCGGGAGCGCGGTGACGGGGCGCGCGTTCCTGCCGGTCCTGGGGGAGAGCCGGGGGTACTTCCTGCAGATCGCGTCGCTGGCGGCGATCACACCGGCACCGATGATGACGGCGTACTGCGCGTCGAAGTCAGGCGCGGAGGCGTTCGCGCACAGCCTGCGGGCGGAGGTCGGTTACCGGGGTGTGCGGGTCGGTGTCGGCTATCTGTCCTGGACGGACACGGACATGGTGCGGGGCGCGGACCAGGACGAGGCGATGCGGGAACTGCGGCAGCGGCTGCCGTGGCCGACGAACCGTACATACCCGCTGGGTCCGGCGGTGGACCGCATCGTGGCGGGGATCGAACGGCGTTCCCCCCATGTGTACGCGCAGTGGTGGCTGCGGGGGATGCAGTCGGTGCGGGGGTATCTGCCGTCGCTCATCGGCGTGGTGGGCCAGCGCGAGATGAGGCGCTTCGAGCCGCGGCTCGGCGGGGTCGGGAAGGGGCTCGTGGGCGCGGGCGGGGCGGCGGACGAGGCGGAGCGTACGCAGCGGCATTGATCGAAATGCACGGAATGTTCCTGCGTGCCAGGCTGGTCGGGGGCCCGGGGGCGTTCGTCCCCGCCCCTCACACCCCGAGGAGTGAACTTCCATGGGCAGGAAAGACCGGTCCCAGGACAAGAAGAAGCTCAAGGAACAGCCGAAGCCGACGCCTAGCAGCAGGCATGACGAGGCGTGGGAGCGGACTGCGCAGGGGGATGAGCTGGTGCGATCGACGGACGAGATGATGCGCGAGGCGGAGGACAAGTTCCGCCAGGATTACAGGGACGACTGAACGCTGCGGGTGATGTGAGGGGCGCGCCTGTGACGACGGGGGCGCCTTTCGCATGCGGGGCGTGTTTTCCCCACCCGCCCGCCCTGACATGTGGGGGGTAGGAAGTACCCCCCACCCCCACGCCCCCTGACCGCCGCTGGGGCGCGAAACTGCCGCAGACCCGGGTCACAGAGCCACCCCGCGGCGCGAAGCTGCCGCACCAGGGTGCGGGGCGTCAGCCCCGCGAACCCCTCCCCACGGGGTCCGGGGCGCAGCCCCGGCTTCGGGAAGGGGCGGGGTAGGGGAAACAACCCCCGCCCGAGCCACGGCCCCCCGCGCGAACCCGCCACCCCCAAGAACGCGCGCCTCCCCGGCGCGAAGCTGCCTGCCCCCAGCGGCGCGGGGGCGTCTGCCCCCGCGAACCCCTCCCACGGGGTCCGGGGCGCAGCCCCGGTTTCGGGAAGGGGCGGGGTGGGGGAACAGCCCCGGCCCAAGTCACGGCCCCCCGCGCCCCCCTACAACTCATACACCGCACTGACCGGCGCATGATCACTCCACCGCTCCCCATGCGTCGCCGCCCGCTCCACCCACGCCTTCACCGCACGCCCCGCCAGCCCCGCCGTCGCCACCTGGTAGTCGATCCGCCAGCCCGTGTCGTTGTCGAAGGCCCGCCCGCGGTACGACCACCACGAGTACGGCCCCTCCATATCCCGATGCAGGGCCCGCACCACGTCCACGTACTCCGCCTCGTCGAAGACCCGGGACATCCACTCCCGCTCCTCCGGCAGGAAGCCGGAGTTCTTCTTGTTGCCCCGCCAGTTCTTGAGGTCCGCCTCGCGGTGCGCGATGTTCCAGTCGCCGCACACCACCACCTCACGGCCGTCCGCCGCCGCCCGCGCCTTCAGTTCGCGCAGATACGGCAGGAACTCCGCCATGAATCGCGTCTTCTCGTCCTGCTTCTCCGTCCCCACTTCCCCCGACGGCAGGTACAGGCTCGCGACCGTGACGCCGGGCAGGTCCGCCTCGACGTACCGCCCACTCGCGTCGAACTCGCTCGACCCGAAGCCGATCCGCACCCGGTCCGGCTCACGCCGCGTATAGAGGGAGACGCCCGCGCGCCCCTTCGCCAGGGCCGGGGCGTGCACCGTGTGCCAGCCGGCCGGTTCGCGGACCTCGGCCGGGAGCTGATGTGCCTCGGCCCGTACCTCCTGGAGGCAGATCACATCCGCGGCAGTGCCGGCAAGCCACTCCACGAAGCCCTTCTTGGCCGCGGCGCGCAGCCCATTCACATTCACGGTTGTCACGGTGAGCATCCCGGCACCCTACCGAGCACCACACCGGCAGCCCGCATTCGCATACACGTACCCTCGTACGCATGCATTTCCGCCGGCTGCCCTTCGATCACCCCGATGCCGTCAAGCTCAATGACGAGGTCCAGCTCGAATACGCCCTGAGGTACGGGGACGGGGGCGATGCCACCCCTCTCGACCCGTCGATGTTCCTGCCGCCGCTCGGGCTCTACCTCCTGGCGTACGACGATCAGGACCGCCCCGTGGCGACCGGCGGCTGGCGCTGCCAGGACGAGAACGACGAGGGCTACAGCGACGGCGACGCCGAACTCAAGCGCATGTATGTGACCCCCGGGGCACGCGGTCTCGGTCTCGCCCGCCGGATTCTCGCCGCCCTGGAGGACGACGCCCGCGCCGCCGGCCGTATCCGGATGGTGCTGGAGACCGGCGACAAGCAGCCCGAGGCGATCGCGCTCTACACCTCTGCCGGCTATGAGCCGTGCGCCAAATTCGGCCACTACCGCGCGTACGAGAACAGCCGCTGCTTCGCGAAGCCTTTGTCGCGCCCCTGACATAATCGCGTTTCCCGTGGCACTCTGCCTCACGCACGCCGATCCGCACCGCCTCATTCCCCACCCTGCCCGCGCGACACCACGCGCGGGCACGGCAGAAGGAGATATGCGTGAGACGCCATCGCACTGCCGCAGCGATCCTGTTGGCCGTCGGCACCCTGCTCGCCGGCGCACTGTCGGCCACCGCCGCCGGCGCCGCCCCCGCACCCTCCCCCACCCCCACGGTCTTCAAGCAGCAGCACACGAAGGGCTTTTGGACCGCCGAGCGGATGCGCCACGCGGCCCCGCTCGATCTGCCGCCGCTGACCCGGGACGGGCTCAAGGCACTCAAGGCCCCGAAGCGCGGGGGCAGTGAGACCGTCATATCCCCCACCGGCGTCTCGATCATGTCCTTCCCGCAGGCGGGCGGAGCATGGACGGGCGGCGGCGCGGTGGTCAAGACGTCCGGCCGGGTCTTCTTCACCTTCCAGGGGCGTACGGCCTCCTGCTCGGGCGACTCGGTCACCAGTCAGAACGGCAGCACGGTGATCACCGCGGGACACTGCGTGAAGTACCAGGGCGCCTGGCACACCAATTGGGTCTTCGTGCCCGCCTACAGCAACGGCCAGGCGCCGTACGGCCAGTGGAGCGCCACCAAGACGCTGACCACCCCGCAGTGGCAGGCGAGCGAGGACATCAACTACGACGTCGGCGCGGCGGTCGTCGCCCCGCTGAACGGCCAGAAGCTCGCCTCGGTCGTCGGTGCGCAGGGCCTGTCCTTCAACGGCGGCTACAACAAGCCGATGTACGCCTTCGGCTTCCCCGCGGCCGCTCCGTACGACGGGACCAAGCTGGTCTACTGCAGCGGGAACTCCTCGAAGGACTTCCTCTTCTCGCAGGACCACAGCCTGGGCTGCAATATGACGGGCGGCTCCAGCGGCGGCCCCTGGTTCACGTCCTTCAGCGAGTCCACCGGCACCGGCCTGCAGGCATCGGTGAACAGCTTCGGCTACACCTTCCTGCCGAACCGGATGTTCGGCCCGTACTTCGGCAATGACGCGAAGGCGCTGTACGACAAGGCCCAGGTCTCCTGAGGCACCCGGCGGTCGGCGGGGGCGGCTCGGCCCCCGCCGGTCTCCCCCCGGCGCTGACCAACCCCGGGATCCCTCCCGGACGTTGCGATCTGAGCCCGCGTCAGCGCGGCGCCTCGACCTTTCGCGGCTCGGCGGCGCCGGCCTCGGCCTCACCCTCGGTGTCCACATGCGGCAGGATCCGGTCCAGCCACCGCGGCGTCCACCACGCGGCCTTGCCGAGCAGCGTCATCACCGCCGGGACCAGCAGCAGCCGCACCACGGTCGCGTCGATCAGCACACTCACGGCCAGACCGAGCCCCAGCATCTTCACGACGATGTTGTCGCTGATGATGAAGGCGGCGAAGACGCTGACCATGATCAGGGCCGCACAGGTGATCACCCGTGCGGTGATCTCCAGCGCATGCGCCACGCTCCCCTTCGGGTCGCCCGTGCGCAGCCAGGCCTCATGGACGCGGGAGAGCAGGAAGATCTCGTAGTCCATACTCAGGCCGAAGACGATCGCGAACATCATCATCGGCACATAGCTCTCGATGGGCACATCGCCCGACACTCCCAGCGCCGGGCCGCCCCAGCCCCACTGGAAGACGGCGACGACGACTCCGTAAGAAGCGGCGATCGACAGGACGTTGAGCACGGCGGCCTTGAGGGCGACCAGCACCCCGCGGAAGACGATCAGGATGATGAGGAAGGCGAGCGCGACCACCACCAGGATGATCAGGAGCAGCCGGCTGGAGACGATGTCCAGGAAGTCGACCTGGGCGGCCGTCGTGCCCGTCACATATCCCTTGGCGGAGGTGCCCTTGACGGCATCGGGCAGGACGTCGTCCACCATGTGGTTGACCAGCTGTGTGGTCTTCTCGTCCTGCGGAGCCTTCGTCGAGTAGGCCGTGCCGACCAGCACGTCCCCGTCCTGAGTGGGTTTCAGCGGAGTGATCGCGGCGGTGTTCGGCACATCGGTGAGCGCCTTCTGTGCCTGTGTGGCGAGCGCCGACCGGTCGGCCGCGGGCACCGAGGTCTGGTCGATGACGAGGGTCAGCGGCCCGTTGGAGCCGGGCCCGAAGGCGTCGGACATCAGGTCGTACGCGCGCCGGTCCGTGAAGGACTTGGGGTCCGCGCCGTCCCCGATGTGGCCGAGCTGGATGGAGAAGAGCGGGATGGCAAGTACGGCGACGACGATCACGCCGCCGGTCAGGAACGACCACGGGCGGCGCTCGACGCGCATCGCGTAGCGGTGCCAGGTGCCGTGTTCCTCGGCACCGGGCTCGGTCTCCGTCTCCGCGATCGGCTTGCGTACGTGGTACTTGTCGATCCGCCGGCCGATCAGCCCCAGCAGGGCGGGCACCAGGGTGAGCGCTCCCACGACCGCCGTGACCACGGTGACGGCGGCGGCCACGCCGAGTTTGCCGATGAAGCTGATCCCGGAGACCCAGAGGCCGGACAGGGCGATGATGACCGTGCAGCCGGAGACGAGCACTGCCCGCCCGCTGGTGGACACCGCGTGCCCGGCGGCCCGCACCGGATCGCGGCCGTCCATGATGTTCTGCCGGTGCCGGGTGAGCAGGAACAGCGCGTAGTCGATCCCCACACCGAGACCGATCATGGTGGCAAGGGTGGGTGAGACCGTGGCGAAGGTGAATGCGGCGGCGAGCAGGGCCAGACAGGCGAGCCCGCAGATCACGCTGATCAGCGCCGTCAGCAGTGGCACCCCGGCGGCGAGCACACTGCCGAACCCGACCAGCAGCACCACGATCGCCACCGCGAACCCGATCAGCTCGCTGGTCCGGTCGTTGGCCTCGGGCCGGGCCAGCTCCCCGAGCGGACCGCCGTACTCCACATCCACCCCGGCGTCCCGCAGCGGCTTGACGGCCTGATCCACCCCGTCGAGGTACGACTCCCCCAGAGTGGAGGGCTGAACGTCGAAGCGGACGGTGATGTAGGCGGTTGCGCCATCCGTGGACAGCGGCCCGACGTTCTGCCCGGACGGCGGCGGGGGCGGAGTCGTGCCCGCGGGCGGCAGCGGGCTCTGCGCGGAAAGCACGTGCGGCAGTTTCTGGAGGCTGGCGACCGCCGTGGACATCTGCGAGCCGAAGTCGGTGAGCGGCTTCGCGGTGTCGTGCAGCACGATCTGGCTGCCGTAACCGCCGGCTGCCGGATCGTGCTTCTTGAGTACGTCCAGCCCTTCCTGCGACTGGGTGCCCGGCAGTGCGAAGTCGTCGGAGTAGTCGCCACCGTATGTGTGATTCAGCACCTGAAGACCCGCCAGCGCGACCAGCCAGGCCACGATGACCAACACACAGCGCCGAGCGCACCATTCACCGAGACGACGCAGCATGCGATTCTCCCGACGGAAGCCGAAGCGGACATTCAGCATTAAAAGCTGATTCCGCCGGGACGGCATGCGGAGCGACGCACAAGCACAACGACGAGGTCCCGCCCGATCGTGATGATCGGACGGGACCTCGTCAGTTGTTGTGGACCTGTGGGGATTTGAACCCCAGACCCCCTCGATGCGAACGAGGTGCGCTACCAGACTGCGCCACAGGCCCTTGCAACGAGTGAAACTCTAGCATCCCGCTCGGGGTGCTTGGAAATCCGTTCCCTCGCTGGTCACGCCCTGGTCACCGGCTCACTCGTTGGCGGCGCGCGGCCGGTCCTCGTCCGCGTACTGATCGAAGAGCGGCGTGCGACCGCGCTCGCGCGTGCGGCGCTGCGGGGCCTGCCGCTGACGCGGCGGTTCGGCCGCCGGGGACGGCGTCGGAGTCGGCTCGGCCGTCGACGAGCGGGCCGCGCTCCAGGTCTCCGGGTCGCCGACCTCGACTCCGCCCGTGGCCCGCGGGGCGACCGGCGCCGTGACATATGTCGGCAGCGGGACCGGGACCGGATCCCAGCTGTCGCCGCGCGCCGGTCCTCGCTCGCGCTGCTGGTCGACCCACTCCGCGTGGTCCGTCTGCTCGACGAGCGCGCGTCGGCCGGCCTCCTGCGGGGAGAGCCTGGATGGGGGTCCCTCCGGACGAAGTCCGGGGGAGGGTTCGGCCTCGGGCCCCGCTTCGGGCTCCTCGTCGGGGTCGGCGGCCGAGGCCGCGGCCTGCGGCCGGCGGGGCCGGTTCTCGCGCAGCCGCTGCGCCGCGGCCTCCGCCCGGCGCCGGTCCATGGTGAACACGAAGCGCCGTCGCTCCTGGACGCGCAGATGCACGATGTACGCGCTGAGCAGTATGGCCGGGACGCCCGGGGCCCACAGGAAGCCCAGTCCGCCGACCGCGGCCACGATCGCGCCGAGCGTGAACGCGAGGAAGAGGACCACGGTGGTGCGTCTGCGGCGGGCCAGGACCTTGCTGCGCCGGGCGCGCTCGGCGGCGGGGCCGCCCGGCCGGGGGCGCGGGCGCCGCGTCCGGTCCGGACCCCCCTGCTCGGGCACGTGCCGGGCCTGGGCCGCCGGATCCGAGGCCGGGCGGGGCTGGGGGGCCCTGTCCGGCGCCGGGCGGGCCGGTACGTCCATCCGGGCTTCGGTATGTGCCGGGGGCGCGGCGAAGGCCCGGACGTCCACGGAACTCAAACGGTCCGTGACGGCATCCGGGTCCACGCCGGGCCGGCCCTGCTCCGCGTTGCGCTCCCGCAGCTCCTTGGCGTATCGGCGCTCCATCGCCCCGCGTCCGGACAGCAGCCGGATGGCGGTGGAGAAGCGTTCCGTCGGACGGGCTTCATTGAGCTCGTCCTGCCTGCGGAGCCACATCGGCACCAAGTAGGCGGCCCAGGCCCCGACGATGACTGCGTAGATGAGGCCGCTGCTGCTCACGCTTCACACGGTAGAGGTGTTCTCGCAAGGGCATCCGCCAATTGGCCCGGTGTGTCGCACGATCCGGCTGATATCACGGACTTTTTTTGCGATTGTTCAGATCAGCGCATGGTCGACAGCGAGCAATTTCGAACACTTATTTTATTTCCCGGTGCGTTCCGGGTCGTGCCTGGTGCCAGCGGCGGAGCAGACCTTCGGGCACCTCTTCGGACGTGAGCGCGAACACCAGATGGTCCCGCCACGCGCCGTCGATGTGGAGATAACGCGGGCGCAGTCCCTCTTCGCGGAATCCGAGTTTCTCCACGACCCGGCGGCTGGGGCCGTTCTCGGGCCGAATACAGACCTCGATGCGGTGCAGTCCGACGACACGGAAACAGTGGTCGACGGCGAGCGCGACGGCGGTCGGCATCACTCCGCGGCCCGCGACCTCCCGGTCCACCCAGTAGCCGACATGGCCCGAGCACATCGAGCCCCAGGTGATCCCTGCGACCGTCAACTGGCCCACCAGAGCGCCCTGGTACTCGATGACGAAGGGCAGTATCCGGCCCGCGTTGGCCTCGACGCGCAGATGGCGGACCATCTGCCGGTAGGTGGGGCGCTGGGTGTGCGGGGCGCCGGGCGCGGGCGGCGGAACGGTCGCCTCCCAGGGCCTGAGCCAGTCCCGGTTGCGCCGGTTGACCTCGCGCCAGTTGCGCTGGTCGCGCAGCTTTATGGGGCGGAGGACCACATCGCCGTCCGCCAGGACCACGGGCCAGGAGGCGTTCAGCTCGGGCTCCCGGCAGGTCTTGGGTGGTCGCCGCCGCGGATCTGGTCCACGGCGTGCACCAGCAGCTGCTCCAGTACGGCAAGGCCGTCGCGCACCCCGCCGGTGGAACCGGGGAGGTTGACGATCAGGGTGCGGCCGGCCACCCCGGCGAGCCCCCGGGACAGCGCGGCGGCGGGCACCTTCTCGCGTCCGTACGCGCGGATCGCCTCGGGGATGCCGGGGATCTCGTGGTCCAGGACGCTGCGGGTGACCTCGGGCGTCCTGTCGGTGGGCGAGATACCGGTGCCGCCGGTGGTGAGGATGACGTCGTACGCGGCGGCCACCCCCTCCCGCAGGGCCTGCTCGACCGGGTCACCGTCCGGGACCACGCGCGGGCCGTCCACCTGGAAGCCCAGCGCGGCAAGGCCCTCGGCGAGGATCGGGCCGCCCTTGTCCTCGTACACACCGGCGGCGGCGCGGTTGGACGCGGTGACGACCAGGGCCCTCCGGGCCGCTTCGGGGCCCGGCCCGTGACTGTGGCTGTAGACCTCACCGGCGCGCGGCGGGTTCACGGCCGGCTCCAGTCGCCGGACTTGCCGCCCGTCTTCTCCTCGACCCGGATGTCGGTGATCACCGCGCCCTTGTCGACGGCCTTCACCATGTCGACGACGGTGAGCGCGGCGACCGAGACCGCGGTGAGGGCCTCCATCTCGACACCCGTACGGTCGGTGGTCTTCACCGTGGCGGTGATCTCTACGGCGTCGTCGGCGACCGAGAGATCCAGCGTCACGCCGGAGACAGCGAGCGGGTGGCAGAGCGGGATCAGATCGGGTGTGCGCTTGGCGCCCATGATGCCCGCGATCCGGGCCGTGGCGAGTGCATCGCCCTTCGGGACGCCCTCACCCCGCAGCAGCTCCACGACCTGCGCGGAGACCAGCACCCGGCCACTGGCGCGGGCGGTGCGTGCGGTGACGTCCTTTCCCGAGACGTCGACCATACGGGCCGCCCCCGCCTCGTCGATGTGGGTCAGCCTGCCTTGGGTACTCATCTGCTGTGACGCTCCCGGTCAGGGCCCTGCGGGGCCTGTGTGGGCAGACACGGTACCGCCACCGTAAGCAGGTCAGCCGAGGAGGACCACTTCCACGTCCGCGCCGGGCTCCACCGAGGTGTCCGCCTCGGGGACGACGATCAGGCAGTCGGCATGGGCGAGGGCGGCGATCAGATGGGAGCCGGAGCCGCCGACCGGGGAGACGGTGCCCGACGCGGGGTCGTACGCACCGCGCAGGAACTGCCGCTTGCCCTCGGGTGACGACAGCGCCTTGTCGGCCTTCAGCGCGGCCCGCACCTTCGGGCGGTGCACATCCTTCAGCCCCATCAGGGCCTTGATCGCGGGTCGTACGAACAGCTCGAAGGAGACGTACGAGGAGACGGGATTGCCCGGCAGGGCCAGCAGCGGCGTGTGCTCCGGGCCGATCGAGCCGAAGCCCTGCGGCTTGCCGGGCTGCATGGCGAGCTTGCGGAAGTCGACGCCACTGCCCGGTACGTCCTCGTCACCCACCGAGGAGAGCGCCTCCTTGACGACGTCGTACGCACCGACGCTGACGCCACCCGTCGTGACCAGCAGATCGGCGCGGATCAGCTGGTCCTCGATGGTGGCGCGCAGGATCTCCGCATCGTCGGTGACCGCGCCGACCCGGTAGGACAGAGCGCCCGCGTCCCGCGCGGCGGCGCACAGGGCGAAGCTGTTGGAGTCGTAGATCTGCCCCTCGGCCAACCTCTCGCCGGGCTGGACCAGTTCGCTGCCGGTGGAGAGCACGACGACGCGCGGCCGGGGCCTCACCCGCACGGTGCCGCGGCCGATGGCCGCGAGCAGCCCGATCTGGGGCGGGCCGAGCACCGTGCCCGCCTCCAGCGCCAGGTCACCGGCCTGGACGTCGCTGCCACGCGAGCGCACATGGGCACGGGCCTCGACCGGGCGGTGGACGCGGACCTCACCGCTCGCGCCCTGCGGGGCCTCGCCCGCCGGACGCATCGTGGTGGCCGATCCCCCGCCGGTGCCGCCGTCGGTCCACTCGACCGGGACGACCGCCTCGGCTCCGGGCGGCAGCGGGGCGCCGGTCATGATCCGGGCGGCCTCGCCGGGTCCGACCGTGGGCAGCCCGCCGCTGCCCGCCGCCACATCGCCGATCACCGTGAGGACCGCGGGGAACTCCTCGCTGGCGCCCGCGACGTCGGCGGTGCGGACCGCGTAACCGTCCATGGAGCTGTTGTCGAAGGGCGGCAGCGCGACCGGCACCGTGACGTCCTCGACCAGGACGCAGCCCTGGGCGTCGGGCAACTGCAGCTCGATCGGATCGAGCGGGCGGATCGCGCCGAGGATGTCCTCAAGGTGGTCGTCCACCGACCAGATCGTGCTGCTCACGGTGCTACATCTCCTCGGTCACATAACTGCGAAGCCAGGACCGGAACTCCGGGCCCAGGTCTTCACGTTCGCACGCGAGTCTGACAATTGCTCGCAGATAGTCCCCGCGGTCGCCTGTGTCATACCGGCGGCCCTTGAAGATCACCCCATGCACCGGACCGCCCACCTTCTCGTCCTCGGCGAGCTTCTCCAGGGCGTCGGTCAGCTGGATCTCGTTGCCGCGGCCCGGCTCGGTCTGGCGCAGTATCTCGAAGACGGCCGGGTTCAGGACATAGCGGCCGATGATGGCGAGATTGCTCGGGGCCTCGGACGGGTCGGGCTTCTCGACCAGCTTGGTCACCCTGACCACGTCGAACTCGCCGGTGGCCTCGACGGCCGCGCAGCCGTACAGATGGATCTGGGCGGGGTCGACCTCCATCAGCGCGATGACGCTGCCGCCCTCCCGCTCCTGGATCTCGACCATACGGGCGAGCAGCGGGTCGCGCGGGTCGATCAGGTCGTCGCCGAGGAGGACCGCGAAGGGCTGGTCGCCGACGTGCGGGGCGGCGCACAGGACGGCGTGGCCGAGGCCGCGCGGGTCGCCCTGGCGGACGTAGTGCATGGTGGCGAGGTCGCTCGACTCCTGGACCTTCGCGAGCCGGCCGGCGTCGCCCTTGCTCTTGAGCGCCTCCTCCAGCTCGTAATTGCGGTCGAAGTGGTCCTCGAGCGGGCGCTTGTTGCGGCCTGTGATCATGAGCACGTCGGAGAGCCCGGCCGAGACCGCCTCTTCGACGACGTACTGGATCGCGGGCTTGTCGACCACAGGCAGCATCTCTTTGGGAGTGGCTTTCGTGGCCGGCAGGAATCGGGTGCCGAGGCCGGCGGCGGGGATGACAGCCTTGCTGATCCTGGGGTGCGACTGAGTCATGCGGATCACCCTATCCGGTGACTATGGGCTGAAGATGAGCCTCCGGTTAACTTCCTTCGCATAAAGGCGCGTACGAGAGGTTTGTGAACAAGCAATGTGTGGCGACTTGTCCGGAAAGAGTGCGGTACGACGCGAACTCCTCGCGGCCCGGGGCCTGATGTCCACTGAAGACGTCGAACAGGCCGCCGCGGTTCTCGCCCGACAGGCCCTGGGCCTTGCGGAATTGACCGAAGCGGGCACAGTCGCGGCGTATGTCTCCATCGGGCGCGAGCCCGGCACGCGCGCGCTGCTCGACGCGCTGCGCGCGCGGGGCGTACGCGTCCTGCTACCGGTCCTGAAGCCGGACAACGATCTGGACTGGGGCGTGTACGAGGGCCCGGAGCATCTGGTGCGCGCCGGCCGCGGCCTGCTGGAGCCGGACGGCGAGCGACTCGGCGTGGACGCCGTACTCGAAGCGGATGCCGTGCTCCTTCCCGGGCTCGCGGTGGACTCGCGCGGCATGCGCCTGGGCCGCGGGGGCGGCTCGTACGACCGGGTGCTCGCGCGCCTGGCGGCGGCCGGCGCCGACCCGGCGCTGGTGGTGCTGCTGTACGCGAATGAGGTGGTCGAGCGGGTCCCGCAGGAGCCGCACGACCACCCCGTGCACGCGGTGGTCACACCCGGGTCGATCAGACGCTTTACCGCGTGAGCTTGAGGGTGTCGACGGTCTTCGCCTTCACCGCCTGCTCGCCGTAGGCCCAGTCGAGGAGTTCGCCCTTGGCCCACTTGTCGGTCTGGTCGGTGTAGTGCGCGCTGTACGCGTGCCCCGAGGCGCCGCTCAGATTGATCCAGCGGGACTTGTCCCAGTCGCCGACGTTGACGACCATCCGCATCGACGGCACCCAGATCACGCCGTACCCGCCCGCCGCGTTCCAGCCGGTCGCATTGACCGCCGCCTCGCCGCCGCCCAGATTCCACGGCCCGCGGTTGAGCACGAACTGCAGGAAGCCGGGACCGTCGGTGCCGAGCGTCTGGTTCTTCAGGGTCAGCTGGTGCAGCCTGCCCCAGCTCCAGCTGGAGGCGTCCTTGCCGAGCTTGGCGGTCAGCTCCCAGCGGGCGTCATCCATGGCCCGGGCGAGCAGCTGGTCGCGCGTGGTCGCCGCCTTCTCCGTACGGCCGGCCGGTGCCCGCCACCACTCGTTCTTCTCGTCCTTGAGAATCCTGCGTACGACCTCGAACCAGCGGTCGCCGCCGTCCGGCTGCGCCGAGTCCGTGTCGCGCCGGCCGCACTCGCGCACCCGCTCGCTGAGCTCGTCGTCCGGGGCCGAGCTGTCGGCCGGGCGGACGTTCAGGCACTCGCCGTCGACCCGCAGCTCCTTGGGCAGCTTGTTGCCGAAGGCGAGCTTGAGGACATTGCGCCAGACCGCGTTGAAGTACGCGGCCGCGCCGGAGTCCGGCTCCTGGGTGTAGTCCCAGCCCTCCAGCAGCTTCTGCGCCTCACGGACGTACGAGTCCGAAATGTCGATCTTCAGCAGATACGGCGTCAGGAGCTTGGCGATCTCGCTGCTGTTGTCCATCTGCATGGTGCGCATGTCTTCGGTCGAGATCTTGCCGCCGCCCTGGATCTTCGACTCGATGAGGTCGTTGATCCGCTGGCTGCGGGTTCCGTAGCCGTAGTCCTTGGTGAGCAGATACGGGTACTTCTTGGCGTCCACGACCGCCTGGTTGGCGGTGACGATGTAGCCGCGCTCGGGGTCGAACTCGTACGGCAGCTCGTCGAAGGGGATGAAGCCCTTCCACTTGTACCCGGGGTCCCAGCCGGGCGCGGGGATCGAGCCGTCGCCCTTGGCGCGCACGGGGATCTTGCCGGGGGCCTGGTAGCCGATGTGGCCTTCGGTGTCGGCGTAGACGAGGTTCTGCGAGGGAACCTCGAAGTTCTCGGCGGCCGCACGGAAGGACTGGAAGTCCTTGGCGCGGTTGAGCTCGAAGACAGCGTCCATGGACCTGCCGGGCTGGAGCGCGGTCCACTGCAGGGCGACCGCGTATCCGGCGCCGCGGTCGGGGGCGGCGTTGGACACGGGGGCCTGCCGGCCGACCGTCTCCAGCTCACTGCTGCGGTCGGAGACCAGCGGGCCGTGCCCGGTGGAGCGGACGGTGATCGTCTTGCTGGACTCGCCCGCGACCTTGATGACCTCCTTGCGGGCGGTCAGCTTCTTCTCCTCGCCGCCCACCTGGTAGCTGTCGCCGGACAGCTTCTCCAGATAGAGGTCGGTGACGTCCGCGCCGAGGTTGGTGAAGCCCCAGGCGATGTTCTGGTTGTGGCCGATTATCACGCCCGGCGTGCCGGAGAAGGTGTAGCCGGCGGTGTCGTACCGGCAGGAGGGGGAGACCGTACGGCAGTGCAGCCCCATCTGGTACCAGACGGAGGGCAGCTGCGGCGCGAGATGCGGGTCATTGGCCAACAGCGGCTTGTCGGTCGTCGTGTACCTGCCGGAGACGACCCAGGAATTGGAGCCGATGCCGCTGCCGCTCGGGCCCAGCAGCGACGGGATCGTGTCGAGCGTCTTCGAGAGCGCGGCGAGCTGGGAGTTGAGGCCCTGGGCCGCGCCCGCCGCGCTGCCCTGGCCGCCGTTGCCCGACACCTCGGACGGTTTGGCGTCCGGATCGAACTTCCCGGTGGCGGGGCTGATGCCGCCTTCCTGGACGATCGGCTTGTTCCTGTCGTACGGATACGCCGGGTAGAGGTCCTTGATCTGCTTCTCGGTCAGCCTGCTGGTCAGCAGCGAGCGGTCGATCTCGTCCTGCATATTGCCGCGCAGGTCCCAGGCCATCGCCTTGAGCCAGGCCACCGAGTCGACCGGAGTCCACTGTTCGGGCTTGTAGTCGTTCACGAAGGACAGGGCCGCGTACTCGACGGAGAGTTCCTTGCCGTCCTTGTCCTTGAGGTACGCGTTGACGCCCTCCGCGTACGCCTGGAGGTACTTCTTGGTGTCCGGCGAGAGTTTGGTCTCGTACTCCCGCTCGGCAACCTGGCGCCAGCCGAGGGTGCGCAGGAAGGCATCCGTCTCGACCTGTCCGGAGCCGAACATCTCGGAGAGCCGGCCGGCCGTCATATGGCGGCGGACGTCCATCTCCCAGAAGCGGTCCTGCGCCTGGACGAAGCCCTGGGCGCGGAACAGGTCTTCGTCACTGTCCGCATAGATCTGCGGAATGCCGAAGCTGTCGCGCCTGACCTCGACCTGGCCCTTCAGGCCCGCGAGTTTGATCGTCCCGTTGGTCTGCGGATACGAGGCGCGCACCGTGCTGATGCTCCAGTACGTGCCATATCCGACACCCGCGACAAGCGCCAGCACCAGGAAGAACACGAGCAGGCGGGCGCGTCGCCCCTTCTTCTTCTTGGGGGAAGAGGCGGTTGTGTTGGCGGGCATCGCTGTCCTTCGAGGCGCAGGCTGGTCCTGGAGTGCTGGAGCAACCATAGGCGCAGCGTTCCACCGGCCCTGACGCGGTATCCGTAAGGCGGTCCCCGGCCGCCGGCGCTCGCACAAATGATCTACCACGGCAAGGAAATGTTAAAGATTAGGTAAGGTAACGATGTGTCGCCCGTCGGAGGAACGATCCGACACGCAGGCGCGAGGGGAAGGATCGGCCACTGACTGTCCACCGGCTCAATGAACTCCTGCTCATCTGCTCGCTCGTTCTGCTCATCGCCGTCGCGGCCGTGCGCATCTCCTCCCGCAGCGGGCTTCCCAGCCTGCTCCTGTATCTCGGTATAGGGATCGCGATCGGCCAGGACGGCATCTTCCACGTCCAGTTCAACGACGCCGAACTGACGCAGGTGATCGGCTATGCCGCGCTTGTGGTGATCCTGGCCGAAGGTGGACTTGGCACCAAGTGGAAGCAGGTCAAACCCGCGTTGCCCGCGGCGGTCGCACTGTCGACCGTCGGCGTCGCCGTGAGCGTGGGCATCACGGCCGCAGGAGCTCATTATCTGGTCGGACTTGAGTGGCGACAGGCCCTCATCATCGGTGCGGTGGTCTCCTCGACGGACGCCGCCGCGGTCTTCTCCGTACTGCGCAGGGTGCCGCTGCCGTCCCGGGTGACCGGTGTACTGGAGGCCGAGTCGGGCTTCAACGACGCCCCCGTGGTGATCCTGGTGGTGGCCTTCTCGACGGCCGGGCCCATCGACGACTGGTACGTACTGGTCGGGAAGATCGCGCTGGAGCTGCTGATCGGTGCGGCAATCGGACTCGCGGCGGGCTGGCTGGGCGCCTTCGGGCTACGGCATGTGGCGCTGCCCGCATCAGGCCTGTATCCGATCGCGGTGATGGCGATCGCGGTCGTCGCGTACGCCGCCGGCGCCATGGCACACGGCAGTGGCTTCCTCGCCGTCTATCTCGCCTCGATGGTGCTCGGGAACTCCAAGCTCCCGCACTCCCCCGCGAACCGCGGATTCGCCGAAGGGCTCGGCTGGATCGCGCAGATCGGCATGTTCGTCCTGCTCGGCCTGCTGGTGACCCCGCACGAACTCGGCGACGACATCCTGCCCGCCGTCGTCGTGGGTCTGGTGCTGACCGTGGTGGCGCGGCCGTTGGAAGTGTTCGCCAGTCTGCTGCCCTTCCGCATTCCCTGGCGGGAGCAGGTGCTGATGTCGTGGGCAGGCCTGCGCGGCGCCGTGCCCATCATTCTCGCCACCATCCCGATGGTGTACGGCATCGAGGGCAGCGACCGGGTCTTCAACATCGTCTTCGTCCTGGTCGTCGTCTACACCCTGGTGCAGGGACCGACGCTGCCCTGGGTGGCGAAGGCACTGCGGCTCGGCGACCGGGCGGAGGCCGCCGACCTCGGCATCGAGTCGGCGCCGCTGGAGCGGCTGCGCGGACATCTGCTCTCGGTGGCGATCCCCGAGGAGTCCAAGATGCACGGAGTGGAGGTCGCGGAGCTGCGGCTGCCGCCCGGGTCGGCGGTCACCCTTGTCGTACGGGAGGGGAAGAGCTTCGTACCGCTGCCGTCGACAGTGCTGCGGCGGGGCGACGAGCTGCTGGTGGTGGCGACGGATCCGGTGCGGGACGCGGCTGAGCGGCGACTGCGGGCCGTCGGCCAGGGCGGAAAGCTGGCCGACTGGCTGGGGACGGGCGGAAACGGGGGAGTCGGCGGGGCCGCCTGAGACGCCGGGAGCCCTCCTGGCTGCCCCGGAACGCGGCCGGAAACCGCCCGGACCCGGAATTCGCCCTGCCCCTGGAACCGCGGACGAAGATCCGGTTAATCACAGGCGGATCGATGACTGTGTGACCCATTTCCCAGGGGCGATCGCAAGATTCCCTGTAGCATGAAGGCACACTGATCGACCAACTCTGCCTGACGCAGAGCTGGCGCGACCGTATGGCGGCCGCGGAGCCCTCGCTGTAGGCCCCGGTATCTACCGCAGATCCGCGCAAGAGGACAGCTCTCGGCGGCTCCCGTACACCCAGGGGAGCGCTACCAGGCGGCAGAAAGGCACGGACCGTGGCATCCACGGTCGAGAACCGTCCTGGCTACGGGCAGCTCCTGAGCACCCCGGGCGCCTGGACCTTCCTGCTTCCCGGCTTCCTGGCACGCCAGCCCTTCGCGATGCTGACCATCGGCATCGTCCTGCTGGTCCAGCACACCACCGGTTCGTACGGCAGCGCCGGCGCGGTCGCCGCCGTCACCGGCGTCTCCATGGCCCTGTTCGCACCGCAGAGCGGCAAGCTCGCCGACCGCTTCGGACAGCGGGCCGTACTGCTGCCGGGCGTGCTGGCGCACGCCGCTTCCGGCGCCGCCCTCACCTCGCTCGCGCTGGCGCACGCGCCCCTGTGGGCACTGTTCGCCGCGGCCGTCCCCACGGGTGCTTCCGTACCGCAGATCGGCCCGATGGTGCGCGCCCGCTGGGCCGCCAAGCTGGAGGGCTCGCCGCTGATGTCGACGGCGGCGGCCTTCGAGTCCGTGACGGACGAGTTCACCTTTGTCGTCGGGCCGGTGCTCGCGACCGCGCTCGCCACGGGCGTCCACCCGGCGGCCGGACTGATCGCCGAGGCCGGACTGACCCTGGCCGGCGGTCTGCTCTTCGCGGCCCAGAGCCGTACGCAGCCGCCGGTCCGGCCCGCCGCGACGGCCGACCGGCCGCATGCGTCCGCCCTCTCCGTCCCCGGCGTCCGGGTGCTGGCCGTGGCCTTTCTCGGCATCGGCTCGGTCTTCGGTGGAATGCAGGTCTCGCTGACCGCCTTCGCCGAGGAGATCGGCAACCCCGGGGCCAACGGTCTGCTGTACGGCATCTTCGCGGCCGGCAACATGCTGGCCGGCATCGCGTGCGGCGCGATCGCGTGGAAGAGCGGGCCGCGGCGGCGAATGGTGCTCGGCTACGCCGGGCTGACGCTGGCGGCCTCCGCGCTCTGGACGGTGCACTCGGTGGCACTCCTCGCGGGTCTCGGGCTGCTGGTCGGCCTCTGCATCGCACCCGCCCTGATCAGCGGCTACACGCTGGTGGAGTCGCTGGTGCCCGCCTCGGCCCGCACCGAGGCCTTCACCTGGCTGACGGGCGCGGTGGCGCTGGGCCAGGCGGCGGCCGTGACGGTCGCCGGACGGCTGGCCGACGAGAGGGGCGCGAGCGCCGGATTCGTGGTCCCGCTGGTCGGCACCGTGCTGGCGCTGGCCACCCTGCTGGCCCTGTGCTCGAGGCTCTCGCGGAGGGCTTCGGGGCGGATCGCGGCACGTGGCATGGGTCACCGCGTGCCTGTGGCGGTGGACTGATCCAGCGGAATACGTCACTATGGACCGTCGTTAGCACTCATAGAGTGAGAGTGCCAGGAGGAAGACAAGTGCCTACGTACCAGTACCAGTGCACCGAATGCGGCGAGGGCCTCGAGGCGGTGCAGAAGTTCACCGATGACGCCCTGACCGTATGCCCGAGCTGCGACGGACGCCTGAAGAAGGTGTTCTCGGCGGTCGGCATTGTCTTCAAGGGCTCCGGCTTCTACCGCAATGACAGCCGTGGGTCGTCGTCGAGCAGCTCGCCTGCGGCGTCGGGCTCGTCCACGAACGCGAAGTCGTCGGACGCGAAGTCGTCGGACTCGAAGCCTGCGACGTCGACCTCGTCGTCCTCCTCTTCGTCGAGCACGTCCTCGTCCAGCGGCAGCAGCAGCTCGGCCGCCTGACGTCCGCTTGCACTCGCCTGTTGCACTCGGTCCGCTTGCACTCGGTCTGCTTGAACTTGTCTGCTTGATCTCTCTGCCTCTGCAGGACCCTGTCGTTTCGTACGGCGGGGTCCTCGGCGTTTTTGCGTACGGATACTGTGATCGCCATGGCGACCAACGCGAACGCACTGTCGGACTCCGCCGAGATCGGTGTGATCGGCGGCTCGGGCTTCTACTCGTTCCTCGACGACGTCACCGAGATCCAGGTGGAGACGCCGTACGGCCCGCCCAGCGACTCGCTGTTCCTCGGCGAGATCGCTGGACGACGGGTCGCCTTTCTGCCCCGGCACGGACGCGGCCACCATCTGCCGCCGCACCGCATCAACTACCGCGCCAATCTGTGGGCGCTGAGGTCCGTGGGCGTACGACAGGTGCTGGGACCGTGCGCGGTGGGCGGGCTGCGGCCGGAGTACGGGCCGGGAACGCTGCTCGTACCGGATCAGTTCGTGGACCGTACGCAGGCGCGGGCGCAGACGTATTTCGACGGGCTGCCGCTCCCGGACGGGAGCATTCCGAACGTGGTGCATGTGTCGCCGGCCGATCCCTACTGCCCCGAGGGGCGCAAGGCCGCGCTTGCCGCTGCGCGCGGGCGCGACTGGGAGCCGGTGGACGGCGGAACCCTGGTCGTCGTCGAGGGGCCGCGCTTCTCGACCCGGGCGGAGTCCCGCTGGTACGCGGCGATGGGCTGGTCGGTGATCGGCATGACCGGGCACCCCGAGGCGATGCTCGCCCGTGAACTGGAGCTCTGCTACGCGTCGATGACCCTGGTGACGGACCTGGACGCGGGGGCCGAATCGGGCGAGGGCGTCTCCCACGAGGAGGTGCTGAAGGTCTTCGCCGCCAATGTGGACCGGCTGCGTACGGTGCTCTTCGACGCGGTGGCGGGGCTGCCGGCGGACGGGGCGCGGGACTGTCTGTGCAGGAGAGCGCTGGGCGGCATCGATCCGGGGATCGAACTGCCGTAGTCGTGCCGTAGTCCTGCCGTAATCGCTCGCCCGGGTGAGGGAGTTGTCCACAAGACGGGGGTCGTCCACAGGCGTCTGCGGGATGCGGGCGGACGGTGGATCGTGAGGGGTGCTTGGTCCGGCTCCACTCCTGCTCCACTCTTCACGACAGGCGGTGCGTGTCATGTCGCTTCTCCCTTCCCTCCCTCCCCTCCCTTCTTCTCCCGCGCCTGAACCTCTTGGTGTGCCGCCGTTCACGCCGGTGCGGGTGCGCGGCGGGGCCCACCGGCTGCGGCGGGCGATGCGCCGGCGACGGCGTGCCCTGGCGGCCGGTCTCGCCATGACGGCGGCGGCGCTTGCCGCTTCGGGTGCGCGTGGGGCGGACGGCGCGGAGGCCGGGGCGGCGCCCACTGCGGCGCAGCGCGAGCGTCGGCCCGCCGCCGAGATGGTCTCCGCTCCGGTGCGCATCGCGGACGCCGCGACGGTCCGGCTGCTGCGCCCGGGAGACCGGGTCGATGTGATCGCTGCCGCCGACTCCCCTGCTGGGGAGGCCTCCGAGGCGCGGGTGGTGGCGTCCGGGGCGCGGGTCGCCCAAGTACCCATGGCCCGGGAGCCGGTGGGGGACGGCGGAGCGCTGGTGGTGCTGTCCGTTCCACGGGCCACCGCAGCGGCGCTGGCGGGCGCGGGGGCGACGTCCCGGCTGGCGGTGACGGTGTGCTGACTCTCACAGACGTGTCGTCAGGTCATCTCCTCACGTGTACGGACTGGACAACGCGGTCAGGCGCTGACGTAGGTTTCGGAACGTTTGACTCCGCGTCCTGTACATACGAAGAGAGGATCAGTGGTGGACGAGAAGAAGGTCAGCGTCCTGGAGGGCTTCAAGACCTTCCTGATGCGTGGCAATGTGATCGACCTGGCCGTCGCAGTCGTCATCGGCGCGGCCTTCACCCAGATCGTGAACTCCGTGGTGAAGGGCGTCATCAGCCCGCTGGTCGGCGCGTTCGGCACGAAGGACCTCACCCAGTACTCCTCGTGTCTGAAGAGTCCGTGTGTCGTCGACGCCAAGACCGGCGAGGCCACGAGCGGCATTCAGATCATGTGGGGCTCGGTGCTCAGCGCCACGCTCACCTTTCTGATCACCGCGGCCGTCGTCTATTTCCTGATGGTCCTGCCGATGTCGAAGTACCTGGCGAGGCGGGCGGACCGGCAGGCGGCCAAGGAGGGCGCGAAGGAAGTGGTCGAGCTGACCGAGCTCGAAGTACTGAAGGAGATCCGGGACGCGGTGGTGGCCCAGCGGGACGCGGGGCACGACCGGTAGCGAAGGCTCAGATGTGGTGGGGCGGCTTCTCGTCGAGGAAGCGCGCGAGATCGGATGCACTGTCGCCACCCGCGAGAGGCCGCTCGCCCCACCCACGGTCCGTATCGTCCGAGGATTGCTGGTCCAGCGGATCGTCAAAGATCAGCTTCGGCTTCGGGGCCTGCTGCCGTGGCTGCTTCGCATCACGCGGTCCGGGGGTGGGGGCGGTGCTCATGCCTCCAGGGTACGGCGGCAACGACGAGCGCGGCCCACGGGTGGGGACGCGCCAGGCCCACCGGGCACTGTCGGTGGGCGCGCCCAGCGGGACGGGCGGCAGCCCTTCGACTGCCGCGGCGCGGAGCCCCCGGGTCTCGGAAAGACGGCCGCAGGCGGCCCCGCCGGGCAGGGACCGACCCGAAGCCCCGGGAGGGCAGCCGCAGGGCAGCGGCCACGGGTCCGTGGCCGGCATCCACGGCGCGAAGCTGGCGTGCAGGGCCGGGGCACCACCCCGAGAAGGGGGGTCGCCAAGGCCGGGCGTGGTCCGCAGGATGTGTCCGCGGCGATGCACCGTGCGTGCGAGGTCCGGGGGCGCAGCCCCGACACCCCCGGGAGCCCGGGGGCACAGCCCCAGGGAGGCGGCCGCAGCTCCACAAACTGCATCCGCGGCGCGAGGCTGCCGTGCGGGGTCAGGGGCGGAGCCCCTGACCCCGGGGCCCGGGGGCACCGCTCCCGGTCTCGGGAAGGGGCGGGGGTGGGGAGGACAAACCGCCGACCCCAGCCGCCCGCGCCTCCCCCAGCCCCACGGCCCCGCCCGCCCCCGCCCCCTCGCGCGTCCAGGTCGCCGGCCACCCGCCCTCTGCTGTGCTTGGCCCATGACTGACACGCCCAGCGCCGGCAGCCCGCCGAATCCGTCGAACCCGCCGAGCCCGTTGCGCCCCCTCCGCCCCCTCGTCGCCCGGCAGCGCGACGAGGAGCACCGCGCCGCAACACCTCTTGAGCTCTTCTTCGACCTCTGCTTCGTCGTGGCGATCGCCCAGGCCGGTGCCCAGCTGGTGCACTCCGTCAGCGAGCACCACGCGGCGGACGGCATCCTCAGCTATCTGATGGTCTTCTTCGCCATCTGGTGGGCGTGGATGAACTTCACGTGGTTCGCGTCGGCGTACGACAACGACGACCCCCTCTACCGCGTGGTGACCCTCGTCCAGATCGCGGGAGTCCTGATCCTCGCGGCCGGTGTCTCCCCCGCCTTCCAGGACCATGACTTCCTCCTCGTGTGGCTCGGCTATCTGGTGATGCGCCTCGCGCTGACCTCGCAGTGGTTGAGGGCCGCGCGAGCCGCGTCCGGCCCCGAGCGGACCATGGCCCTGCGGTACGCGGGCGGCGTGATCCTCTGTCAGATCGGCTGGAGCGCACTGCTGTTCACGCCCGAGGCGACCCGCGGCTGGATCTTCCTGGCCATGGCGATCGCCGAGATGTGCGTACCGGTGTACGCCGAGAAGGACTTCCACACCAACTGGCACCCGCACCACATCGCCGAGCGCTACGGCCTGTTCACGATCATCGTGCTGGGCGAGACGATCGCCGCGGCCACGGTCGCCGTGAAGTCCGGTGTCGCGGAGAACGACGCGCTGGGCGATGTGCTGCCGATCGCCGCGGGCGGGCTCCTGATCGTCTTTGCCGCGTGGTGGATCTACTTCGTCGTCCCGGCCCATGACCGCCTCGCCTCCAACAAGGAAGGATTCCTGTGGGGTTACGGCCACTACGGGATCTTCGCGTCGGCCGCCGCGATCGGTGCGGGCATCGAGGTGGCGGTTGAGCAGGCCGTGGGCAAGGCGCATATCTCCACCACGGCCGCGTCGGCCGCCGTCACCGTCCCCGCCGCCGGCTTCATGCTGCTGGTGTGGGCACTGCACGCGCGCTACTTCAGGGTGGGGATCGCCCAGCAGCTCGTCCTGCCCGCCACCTCGGGGGCGATCCTGCTCTGTACGTTCGCCGGGGAGTGGGCGGTCCTCGCGGCCGGTCTCGTGGCGACGGCGGCGGTCGCGGTCGGCTTCACGCTCACCGCCCGGACGGCAGCCGCGGCGTGACCGACGCCACGGCCGTGACATGTCGAGGTCCGGGGCACTGGGCCAAGTCCCGTGGTACGCATGGGCTTCATGGCAACACATGACGCACCGACGGGCGGACTCGCGGACGAGTCGGCCGGCGGGTTGACGGACGTGACCGGCCTCCGCGTCGGCCACGCGCGCGTGCTCGGCGACCGCGCCCTCAGCGGCACCACCGTCGTCCTCGCCCCCGCGGGCGGCGCGATCGCCGCCGTGGACGTACGGGGCGGCGGCCCCGGCACCCGGGAGACCGACGCACTCGACCCCCGCAATCTCGTCCAGCGCGTCGAGGCGCTCGTGCTGACCGGCGGCAGCGCCTACGGCCTCGACAGCGCAGCCGGTGTGATGGCATGGCTGGAGGAACAGGGCCGGGGCGTGCGGGTGGGACCCGACCCGTCCCACGTCGTGCCGGTCGTCCCCGCCGCCTGCGTCTTCGACCTGGGCCGCGGCGGCGACTGGCGGGCCAGACCGGACGCCGCGACCGGACGCGCCGCCGTCGAAGCGGCAGCCCGTACGGACGAGGGCGCGCCGGTCGAGGAGGGCGGCGTCGGCGCGGGCACGGGCGCGGTCGTCGGGCAGCTCAAGGGCGGGATCGGCACCGCGAGCATCGTCCTGGACTCCGGGATCACCGTCGCCGCGCTCGTCGTGGCGAACGCCGTGGGCTCGGCGGTGGATCCGAGGACGGGCGCGCTGTACGGGCAGTACATCGGCGGCCGCATCGCCTACCCCAGTCCCGACGTGCACGCCGCGGCCCAGCTCCGGCTCACCGAGGTGCGCGAGAAGAACGGGCGTCCCCCGCTCAACACGACCCTCGCCGTCGTCGCCACCGACGCCGATCTCACCCGCGCCCAGGCGCAGAAGCTCGCGGGCACGGCACACGACGGCATCGCCCGCGCCGTACGCCCGGTGCATCTCCTCAACGACGGGGACACCGTCTTCACCCTCGCAACAGGCGCCCTCCCGCTGAACGCCGCAAGCCCGCTCGCCCTCAACGAAGTACTCGCTGCGGGCGCGGACGTGGTGACGCGGGCGATCGTACGGGCGGTCCTCGTGGCCCGGGGCGTCGAGGGTCCTGGCGGAGCCTTCCCTTCGTACCGGGACCTGTACGACATCGACTGACCTACGGGACAAGGCGGTTGGCCGGGGGCGCGGGAACTTGCCCCGCACGCCCCTCGTTTTCCCGAACCCGGACGCGTTGTCAGACCCAAGCGCTACGTTTAGCAATCACCAAGTGACTTGCGGCGACGGCCTGGAGACCCACCTTGAACGATCCGTACGAGACAACCGAGACGCACCTCGAGCGACTCCTGGGTCGGGCGCTCAACTCCTTCGACCTGCCGGATGCGACGGTCGAACGGCTCGGATCGGCGCTGGCTCACGCCAGTTCGCTGCACTCCTCGCACCACAGCGCGGCCCTGCACCGCGCGACGTACCGGCATGCCTATCTGCTCAGCGATGGCAGCTCGCTCGTGCTGTGGGAGCTGGTGCACAACACCGGCCGCGACAGCGACGAGCAGCACGAGCTGTACACCGAGGAGTCGGAGGCCCGGCTCGCCGCATCCCGGCTGCCCGCCGGTTTCCCGGGCTTCGCCGGGACCGCGGGCGGCGATCCCGACGCCATCTGTGACGCGGATCTCGACGCCGATCTGGAGCTCCTCGCCAGTGTGATGACTGCTCCTCCCGCCCCACTCCCCCGGATGTACGTCCCGGACAACTCCGCGGACCACGCGCGCCGTGTGCTGCGCCGTGCGGAGAACGCCGACCGGCCGGGTGAGGGGACCGCGCTCCGGCTGCGGGCCGCGTTCGCCCACCACATCACGCAGGTCTTCGGCCGCCAGTGCCAGGTGGAGGGCAAGGACGCGGGCTTCACGCTGTACGAGCATGCGTTCCTGCTGCTCGACGGCACCGAGACGAGCCTGTGGGAAGTGGAGCACACGGCGACGCCGGACGGCCGCCATATGTGCGAGGTGTACTGCGCCGAGCACACCGCGCGCGAAGCAATGGAGCTCCGCGCGCGGGTGCGTTGACCCCGCCACCGCCACGTCGGAGCCGTACAGGGAAGGAGCCCGGCCCCGAGGACTCCTCGGGGCCGGGCCTCCTCACTTCCCGCAGGCATACGCCTCAGTGGGCGAGCGCGGGCTCCACGGCAGCCTCGACAGCGTCCGTCTCCGCGCCTTCCACATGCTGCTTCGGCCGCGCCGGCAGCGCGAACATCACCGCGAAGATCACGGCCAGCACCGCAACCACCCACCACAGCGAGTTCTGGAACGCCTCCGCGAACACCGTCCCGACCGCGCTCGGCGCCATCCGGTCGTCGATCGAGCCGAAGAAGACCACCGAGACAAGACCCAGCCCCAGCGCATTGCCCATCTGCATGGTGGTGTTGATCAGTCCGGACGCCGAGCCGGAGTGCTCGCGCGGCACGTCCGACAGCACCGCGTCCGTCAGCGGAGCCACGATCAGACCCATGCCGACGCCCATGACCACCAACGGCAGCGCCATCTGCCAGGAGTGGATCCCGGTGCCGTAGCGCCCGGCCTCCCAGATGTAGAGCAGCAGACCCGCGGCCATCGTCACCGCGCCCGCCTGCAGTACCTTCCGGCCGAAGCGGGGCACCAGCTTCTGTACGGACATCCCGGCGGCCGTCGAGACCGCGATCGAGAACGGGACGCCGGTCAGACCCGCACGCAGCGGGCTCCAGCCCAGACCTATCTGCATGTACAGCGTCCAGACCAGGAAGAAGATCCCGCAGGCGATCCCGAAGGTGAGCTGCACGGCGATGCCGGCGGCGAAGCTCTTCACCTTGAACAGCGACAGCTCGACGAGCGGCGAGCCGTCCTTGCGCGTCTTGTGCTTCTCGTACGCCACGAACGCGGCGAAGACGACCAGGCTGCCGGCCATGCACAGATGGCCCCAGAGCGGCCAGCCCAGCTCGCGGCCGCGGGTCAGCGGGTAGATCAGCATCAGCAGACCGAGGGTGACGAGCGCGACGCCCACCAGGTCGAGCCGGAGCGCCTCCGGGGCGCGGGACTCGCTGATGAACTTCCGGCCCAGGATCAGCCCGGCGATGCCCACCGGCAGGTTGATCAGGAAGATCGGCCGCCATTCGAGGCCGAAGAGGTTCCACTGGGTCAGCAGTGCGCCGAGCAGCGGTCCCGACACCGCGCCGAGGCCGATGATCGCGCCGAACATCCCGAAGACCTTGCCGCGTTCGTGCGCCGGGAAGGTGACATGGATGATCGCGAGCACCTGCGGCACCATCATCGCGGCGGCCGCACCCTGCAGCAGGCGGGAGGCGACCAGCATCTCCTCGTTCGCGGCGAAGCCGCAGAGCGCGGAGGCGAGCGTGAAGCCGGTGATCCCTATCAGGAACAGCCGCTTGCGGCCGTAGATGTCACCGAGCCGGCCGCCCGTGATCAGACCGGCGGCGAAGGCGAGCGCGTATCCGGCGGTGATCCACTGGATCGCGCCGAAGGACGCCCCGAGATCCTTCTCGATGCTCGGGATCGCGATATTGACGATGGTGACGTCGACCAGGTCCATGAAGGCCGCGGTCATGACGATGGCGAGCGCGATCCATCGGCGGCGGTCTGAAGCCGTACTCGGTACGGCGGACTGTGAACTCATGGCAAGAAAGGTAGCGGCCATATAGGTCAGGTCACGTCCTAGTTGGCTGGCATCCTGGAAACATGACGGACACTCCGGCACGACTGCTGAATCTGCTCTCCCTCCTCCAGACTCCGCGCGAATGGCCGGGCAGCGAGCTCGCCGAGCGCCTTGAGGTGAGTCCGCGGACGATCCGGCGCGACATCGACCGGCTGCGGGACCTCGGTTATCCGGTCGAGGCGACGAAGGGCGCGGAGGGCGGCTACCGCCTGGTCGCCGGGGCCGCGATGCCGCCGCTGCTCCTCGACGACGAGGAGGCGGTCGCGATCGCGGTCGGCCTGCGGGCGGGGGCGGGCCATGCGATCGAGGGCATCGAGGAAGCCTCCGTACGGGCGCTCGCCAAGCTGGAGCAGGTGCTGCCGTCCCGGCTGCGGCACCGGGTCACCACACTGCAGGCGGCGACGATCCCGCTGACCCGCGGCGACGGCGCGACGATCGACCCTCAGACGCTGACGGTGATCGCCGGGGCGGCGACGGGACGTGAGCGGCTGCGCTTCGGCTACCGCGCGGGGGACGGCTCGGAGACGAAGCGCCAGGTGGAGCCGTACCGCCTGGTCTCGACGGGCCGCCGGTGGTATCTGGTCGCGTACGACATGGGCCGGGAGGACTGGCGTACGTTCCGGGTGGACCGGGTGTCCGAGCCGTTCGCGACGGGGGCGCGGTTCGCTCCGCGGGAGCTGCCGACGGCGAGCGCGACGGAACTGCTCGGCCACTCGATGTCCCGCCAGCCGGAACACGAGGTGGACGTGACCTTCGAGGCCCCGGCGTCCTTCGTCGCCGCGCGTCTCCCGGACCACCTGGGCGCGCCGGCCCCGGCCGGCGAGGAAACCTGCCGTCTGCGGACGAGGACGGCGGACTCGCTGGAGTGGCTGGCTCTCCGACTGGCCCTGGTGGACTGCGAGTTCACGGTCCACGGCCCGCCCGGCCTGGTGGAGTACGTGACGGACCTGGGCGCACGCCTGAGCCGCGCGACGGGGTGACGCGGCCGGGTGGGTGAGCCGTGCAGGACCGGATGGGGAGCCGCACAGGAAAGGACCCCAGCACCGGGGGGGGAGGGTGCCGGGGCCCAGCTCTGGTCGACGTGGCGGCGTTACGCCGCCGCGTCGAAGCCCGTGTCGCGTGCCATCCGCTTCAGCTCCAGCAGCGCGTGCTTCTCGATCTGGCGGATCCGCTCGCGCGTCAGGCCGTGCTCCTTGCCGACCTCCGTCAGCGTGCGCTCACGTCCGTCCTCGATGCCGTACCGCATCCGGATGATCGACGCCGTACGGTTGTCCAGCTTGCCGATCAGGTCGTCCAGCCCCTCGCTGCGCAGCAGCGAGAGCACCGACTGCTCCGGCGAGATCGCGGACGTGTCCTCCAGCAGGTCGCCGAACTGCGTCTCACCGGCGTCGTCCACCGACATGTTCAGGCTGACCGGGTCGCGCGCCCAGTCGAGCACGTCCGTCACACGCTCCGGGGTCGAGCCGAGCTCCTGCGCGATCTCCGCCGGCTCCGGGTCCCGGCCGTTCTCGCGGTTGAACTCGCGCTGGACACGGCGTATCCGTCCGAGCTCCTCCACCAGGTGGACGGGGAGCCGGATCGTGCGGGACTGGTCGGCTATGGAGCGGGTGATCGCCTGCCGGATCCACCACGTGGCGTACGTCGAGAACTTGAAGCCCTTGGCGTAGTCGAACTTCTCGACCGCGCGGACCAGACCCGCGTTGCCCTCCTGGATCAGGTCGAGGAGAGGCAGCCCGCTGCGCGGATAGCGCCGCGCCACGGCCACCACCAGGCGCAGGTTGGAGCGGATGAAGACGTCCTTCGCGCGCTCCCCCTCGGCGACCAGCGCCTCCAGCTCTTCGCGCGTCGCGCCGCCCGCGTCGCTCTCCACCTCCCCGTCGAGGATCTGCCGGGCGTACACACCCGCCTCGATCGTCTGCGACAGCTCTACTTCCTTGGCGGCATCAAGCAGCGGCGTACGCGCGATCTCGTCGAGATACATGCCGACCAGGTCGCGGTCGGCGATCTCCCCGCCCACGGCGCGAACGCTGCTTGCCCGGCCGGCCCCACTGGAGGCGGACTGACGACGGGCGACGGCACGGGTTGCCATGCGAGCTCCCTTACATGAGTACGTCGCGACACCCTCTCGGGTGCCCTGCATCCGATGGAAACAACGACTGGAATCGGGACAGAATTCCCACGCGGCTCAACGATTTTCGTGATCTTGCAGTACCCTGTCCGGCCACAGGGGAGGACGAGTGCCGCAGAAACACACAGAGGTGCAGGTCAGAGCGGGCACCGAGGCCGATCTCGAGGCCCTCACCGAGCTCTACAACCACTACGTGCGTGAGACGGCCGTCACATTCGACACCTCCGCCTTCACGCCCGAGCAGCGCCGCCCATGGCTGCACTCCTACCCAGAAGACGGCCCGCACCGCCTTCTGGTTGCTCAGGATGTCCGATTTGTGGACACATCCACGAGCGCCGGGATTCTGGGCTACGCGACGAGCAGCCCGTTCCGGCCAAAGCCCGCGTACTCGACGTCGGTCGAGGTCAGCGTCTACTGCGCGCCCGATGCGGCGGGCCGTGGCATCGGCACGCTTCTCTACGAGGCTCTCTTCAAGGCACTGGAGGGCGAGGACCTCCACCGCGCCTACGCCGGTATCGCCCAGCCGAACGAGGCCTCGGCCCGGCTGCATGCCCGCTTCGGCTTCCGCCACATCGGCACGTACGAAGAGGTGGGCAGGAAGTTCGGCCGGTACTGGGACGTCGCCTGGTACGAGAAGAAGCTGGGCCCCGAGGCCTAGGCCGGGGCCCGTTACGGTGCCCGCCGCGGCGCGCTCACCCCGCGCCGGTCAGGCTCAGCAACCTTTTCTAACCGAATTGGACGGAACGCTTCGCCAGGCCCATCCAGAAGCCGTCGATCACACTCCGCCCGCTCTTGAGCTCGTCCTGAGACGCTCCCAGCGTGACGAACAGCGGCGCGAAGTGCTCGGTCCGCGGATGAGCCAACCGTCCGGCCGGGGCCTTGTTCTCGAAGTCCAGCAGCGCGTCCACATCCGCCGTCGCGAGCGCCCGCCGCCCCCAGTCGTCGAACTCCGCCGACCAGCCGGGAGTCCCCTGATGCCGCATCGCGGCCAGATTGTGCGTGAAGAAGCCGCTGCCGACGATCAGCACGCCCTCGTCCCGCAGCGGCGCGAGCCTGCGCCCGATCTCCATCAGCTTCTGCGGGTCGAGCGTCGGCATGGAGATCTGCAGTACGGGGATGTCGGCACCCGGGAACATCTCCACCAGCGGGACGTACGCACCGTGGTCGAGCCCGCGGTCCGGGACGTCCTGCACCGGCGTATCGGCGCGGCCCAGCAACTTCCGTACGGATTCGGCCAGTTCGGGCGCGCCGGGCGCATCGTACCGTACCTGGTAGTAGTGCTCGGGGAAGCCCCAGAAGTCGTACACCAGCGGCGCGCGCTCGGTGGCGCCGATCGCGAGCGGGGCCTCCTCCCAGTGGGCGGAGACCATCAGGATCGCGCGGGGGCGCGGCAGGTCCGCGGACCAGGCGGCGAGCTCGCCGGGCCAGACGGGGTCGTCGGCGAGCGGCGGGGCGCCATGGGAGAGATAGAGGGCGGGCATGCGCCCCGCGGCTGAGGTGGCATTCATGACGGCTCCCGATCTACTTGAACTTTCAAGCTGACATCGACTATAACTCCATATAGTTCAACTTTCAAGAATAGGTCGTAGAGTGGGATACATGAATACGGCATCCAACGGCGGGAGCGAGCGCGAGCCGCGCTGGCTCAGCGAGGACGAACAGCGCGCGTGGCGCGCATATCTGCACGCCACCACCCTCCTCGAGGACCACCTCGACCGCCAGCTGCAGCGCGACGCCGGGATGCCGCACATCTACTACGGGCTGCTCGTCCAGCTCTCCCAGGCCCCGCACCGCCGCATGCGGATGACGGAGCTGGCCATCGACGCCAAGATCACCCGGTCCCGGCTCTCGCATGCCATCGCACGGCTGGAGAAGAACGGCTGGGTGCGCCGCGAGGACTGCCCCTCCGACAAGCGCGGGCAGAACGCGGTGCTGACGGACGAAGGCTTCAAGGTCCTGGAGCGTACGGCTCCCGGCCATGTCGAGGCCGTACGCCAGGCGATGTTCGACCGGCTCACGGCCGAGCAGGTCGGACAGCTCGGCGAGATCATGGGGATCCTGGCCGAGGGGCTCCAGCCGCGGGACTCCGGCGCGGACCTGCCCTGGTTGCGCTGACCCTGCCGGCGCCGGCCCTGGTCGTCGCACAGCACGCGAAGGGCCCCGCCCGGGTTCAAGGTTCCACCCGGGCGGGGCCCTGTCCGCTCAATGACCTCTCAGCGCACCTCAGCGCACCTTCAGTGCGTCTCAGTGTGCGACGACGGGGATCTTGACCTCGTCCTCGACACCGTCACCCGAGGCGGCGGTGACCGAACCGGCCCCCGGCCGGCCGGTGTTGATCAGCGTGAACGCGATCGTCCCGGCGGTCACGAGGATGCCGACCGCCCACCAGATGGCGTTCGAGTAACCGTGCACCATGGCCTGCGCCTGGAGCAGCTTCTGGTTGGTGGCGCCCGCCGCGTGCGAGGTGATGTACGCGGTCGTGGCCGAAGCGGCGATGGTGTTCAGCAACGCCGTACCGATGGCACCGCCGACCTGCTGCGAGGTGTTGACCATCGCGGACGCCACTCCGGCGTCCTCCGGACGCACGCCGTGCGTGGCCAGCGACATGGCGGGCATGAAGGCCGTACCCATGCCCAGACCCAGCAGCACCTGCGCCGGCAGGATCAGACCGGCGTACGAGCTCCCGACCTCCAGCTGGGTCAGCATCAGCATGCCGGTACCGGCGACCAGGAAGCCCGGACCCATCAGCAGCCGCGGCGCGACCCGGGTCATCAGCCGCGCACCGATCTGCGTCGAGCCGACGATCATGCCCGCGATCATCGGGAGGAACGCGAAGCCGGTCATGACGGGCGAGTAGCCCTTCACGATCTGCAGGTAGTAGGTGAGGAAGAGAAAGAGCCCGAACATCGCGATGATCGCGAGGCCCAGCGACAGATAGACACCACCGCGGTTGCGCTCGGTCAGGACGCGCAGCGGCAGCAGCGGCGACTTGACCTTGGACTCGGTGAAGACGAACGCGGCGAGCAGCACCGCGGATGCGATGAACATGCTCACGGTCAGACCGTCGGACCAGCCGGCGGACTCGGCGCGCGTGAAGCCGTAGACGAGCGTGACCAGGCCCAGGGTGGACAGGACCACGCCGGGGATGTCGAGCGTGGAGCGGTTGCGGGTGCCGGCCGGCTCACGGATGACGAAGTACGCGCCGGCAGCGGCGATGATCGCGAACGGGATGTTGACGAAGAACGTCCAGCGCCAGTTGAGGTACTCGGTCAGGACACCGCCGAGGATCAGGCCGACGGCGCCGCCACCACCGGCGATCGCGCCGTAGATGCCGAAGGCCTTGGCGCGCTCCTTGGCGTCGGTGAACATCACCGCGAGCAGCGAGAGCGCGGCAGGCGCGAGAAGCGCACCGAAGGCACCCTGCAGGGCCCGGGAGCCGAACATCATCGCCTCACCCGTGGCCGCGCCACCGAGCGCGGAAGCAGCCGCGAAGCCGAGCAGTCCGACGACGAAGGTGCGCTTACGGCCCCACAGGTCGGCGATGCGCCCGCCGAAGAGCAGGAGTCCGCCGAAAGCCAGGGCGTAGGCCGTGATGACCCACTGCTTGTTCCCGTCGGAGATGCCCAGGTCCAACTGGGCGTGAGGGAGCGCGATGTTCACGATCGTCGCGTCCAGCACCACCATCAGCTGGGCCAGGGCAATGAAGACCAGGGCTTTCCAGCGACTTGGATCCTGAAGCGATATATCGGGGTTATCGGCTGTTTTTGACATGGGAGTAGCCACCTAAGGGTGCGGAGAGGTCAGCGGGACGTGTCAGAGGGTCGTGGTCGGAGAGCCGTGGTCAAGGAGTCGCGGTCAGGGAGTCGTGGGTAAAGAGTTGTCAGGGAGGACTTGCGAAGCCAACTGAATTAATCGGTGCGCATGTCTTCCAAGGTCGCGGCCGAGCCCGGCAGTTCGGAGCGCGCGGGCGCTTCGAGGCCGTCCAGGAACAGCTCAAGATGGCGGTGTACGAACCGGTCGATGTTCAGGCACGCGGTGCCCGGCAGCGGCCGGGTGAGTTGGGAGAGGGCGACGAGCAGATCGCCGATGCCGACGTCGTCACGCATCCGGCCGGCCGACTGCGCCCGGTCCACGAGCCCCTGCACAACCCCGTCGAGACGGTCGAGGCCGGCGAGCAGTTCGGGGTGGTCCTTGTCGAAGCCGCTGGAGAGCATCGGGCACATCGCCCCGATCCGCTCGTCGGCCGCGGCGTGGACGAAGCGGCGCACGGCGCTGAAGGGGTCGGCCTCCTCGGCCGCCGCCTGCTCCGCCTGTGCGCAGGTGCGGGACATCACGGAGAGGACGACCTCACGCAGGAGCCCGGCGCGGTCCGGGAAGTGGCGGTAGAGCGTGGCGTTGCCGACACCTGCACGGCGCGCGATCTCGTCGAGCGGGACGTCGGGCCCGAACTCCACGAACATCTCGCGCGCGGCCGTCACGATGCGCTCCCGGTTCCGCAGGGCGTCGGCCCGCGGCCGGGGGGCGCGGCGCGCTTCGGGGGCGGCGGCGGTGTTCACGGCTCCACGTCCTCTCGTTCTCGTCTCGTCTCCCGCACGAACGGGTTTGTCCGGCGTAATCGGGGATCGTTTCCCCGTTTCGCCGCAGTGACTATGCAAACGGGGAAACGATCCCCGGTTATTTCCCACGCTTGATGTGACCTGCATCACACATATCGGCCCAAGAAACCCACGACCGGCCCACCCCGGCGCGCGCCCCGTCGCCGCCCGTCACAGGCTGATCGCACGGAGTGCAGACAGGGCCCAGCCTGCTGCCGCGGACCGAGGGCGGGTGCATGGAGCCACCGCAGCCGACGCGCCGCCGGATACGCAACAGCGCCAGATCCCGCCGGATCGCCGGACTCGCCGCCCTCGCAGCTCTCCCGCTCGCCGCCCTCACGACGGCGAGCGGCACTCTCCCCGCCCCGAACCGTTCCTCGGCCGGACCGGTGGCCCTCGACGAAACCGGGCTCGGGCCGTGCCGCATCGCATCGACGCTGGGCGTCCAGATGTCGGAGGGCATGCCGACCCCGCCCGGCTACTCGCACTCCACCGGCGAGATCCGCGCCCTCAACCTGATGATCGACTTCCCGGACTCGCCGGGTACCGGGCGGGCGCTCGACCGGCTCGCGGAGTTCTTCCCGCAGACCGCGGACTGGTTCCGGACCAGTTCGTACGGACGGCTCAGCTACCGCGCGCACGCCCCGATCACCGACTGGCTGCGGATGCCGATGCCGTTCGCCGCGTACGGAATAGAGCGCGGCTCTCCCTATGAACCCGGCTACCGGCAGCTCGTCCAGGACATCGCGGCCGCGGCCGATCCGAAGGTGGACTTCAGCGCGTACGACCTGGTCAACATCCTGGTCACACCCAACGCGGGACCCTCGGCGCTGGACACCGTGCTCTCCGTGACCTTCTCCGGCAACGACGACGCCCCGCTGGCGGACGGCGTTCCGCTGGCCAACACGTCCTTCGTCTACAGCCGTCAGGACGACGGTTCCGGGTCGTACTCGGAGACGGGCTATCGCGTACTGCCCCATGAGAACGGCCATGTCTTCGGCCTGCCCGACCTCTACACCGCCGAGGGCGGGGGCGCGGTCGGCCACTGGGACATCATGTCCGAGGACTGGGGCGCCAACAACGACCTGCTGGGCTGGCACAAATGGAAGCTGGGCTGGCTGGACGCCGACCAGATCGGCTGCGCGTCCGCACCGGGCACCACGGAGTACGCGCTGACGCCGCTGGCCGTCGCGGGTGGCGCGAAGATGGCGATCGTGCCGCTGACGAAGGACATGGGCTACGCGGTCGAGGTGCGCACACGGGCGGGCAACGACGAGGCCGTGTGCGAACCGGGCGTACTGATCTACCAGGTGAAGTCCGACGTGGACACCGGGCAGGGTCCGGTGACGGTCTCGGACAGCAACCGGGGCAGCGGGGGGTGCACCCGCCGCCCCAACGTGCACGCCGAGCTGTCGGACGCGCCGTACCGGCCGGGGCAGTCCTTCATCGACCGGAAGAACGGCATACGGATCACGGTGATCCGCGAGGGCAAGGGCGGCACCTACCGGGTGCGCGTCACGCGTTCCTGACCTTTTCCTGTACGGGTCCCCGCAGCTCCCGCTTGAGGATCTTCCCGGTCGGATTACGGGGCATGGGCTCGTCCCGTACGAGGACATGCGCGGGCACCTTGAAGGCGGCGAGGGTGCTGCCGACATGGGCCCGCAGCTCATCCACGGTGACCGTGGCCCCGGGGCGCAGCTGCACGACGGCCGCGACCTCCTCCCCGAGCTCCGGGTGCGGCACGCCCAGTACGGCGGCGTCCACGACGTCCGTGTGGTCGTGCAGGACGGCCTCCACCTCGACGCAGTACACGTTCTCGCCGCCGCGGATGACCATGTCCTTGAGCCGGTCGACGATGCTCACGCAGCCCTCGCGCAGGGTCGCGAGGTCGCCGGTCCTGAACCAGCCGTCGTGGAAGGCGGCGGCGGTCGCCTTCTCGTCGCGCCAGTACCCGCGCACCAGGGACTGCCCGCGCAGCCACAGCTCCCCGACCTGCCCTTCGGGCAGCGTCTCGCCGCCCGGCCCGGCGATCCGCACCTCGGTGGCCGGGGTGGCCCGGCCCACGCTGCCCGGGTTCTCCCGATATCCGGCCCCGAAGTTGGCGAGCACCCCGCCGCTGGTCTCGGTGAGACCGTAGCCATTGCGCGGCTCGATCCGCTCTCCGTACCGGGCAGTGAGCCGCGCCACGAGATCGGGCGGCGCGGCGGCTCCACCCGTGCCGAGGTGCGTGAGCGTCTCCATCTGCGCCCCGGTCCGCTCAGCGGCGTCCAGCAACTGGAGCGCGGTGGTCGGCACGCCGGAGTAGTGCGTGACGCGGTGCCGCTCGATGAGCGCGAGGGCCCGCTCGGCGTTCCACTTCCGCATCAGTACGAGCGTCCCGCCGGCGGCCATCATCGAGTACAGCGTGGTGAACGCGGCCACATGGAAGAACGGGAACGTCATCAGCGCCACCGGCGCGGGCCCCTGACCCGGTATCGCCCTGCGCGCGAGGGCGGCAGCGGCGACGTAGTACCGCGGGTTGAGCGCGGCCCCGGCCTGCGCGAGCTGGGTGGCGACGGCGCCCTTGGGCCGCCCGGTGGTCCCGGACGTATAGATGATGGTGGCGTCGTCCTCGGCGCGCACCTCTGCGTCGGGGGGCGCGGCCGTCGGATCGGGGACCTCGAAGTCCTCGTACCGCTCCACCCCCTCGCCGGGCTCACCCTCGTGATGAAACACGACGACGGGGACGCCGTGACGCCTGCGCCAGTCGTCGATACGCGGCAGCCGCTCTCCGTCGACGAGCAGCACCCGCGGGGTGCAGTCGTCGAGGGCGTACGCGAACTCGCCCTCCGTCCACCAGGCATTGAGCGGCACGGCGACCAGCCCCGCCAACTGGGTGGCCCAGAAGGCGATCTGCCACTCCGGGTGATTGCGCATGGCGACGACGGCCCGGTCGCCGGGCCGCAGCCCGTACTCCTCGACGAGCCGCCGGGCGAGCGCGGATGCGGCGGCGAAGAACTCGCTGTAGCTGTACACCCGGCTCTCGGCGACGAGGAACGGCCGGTCCCCGAAGGCCCATGTGGCCTCGACGAATTCCCGCAGGGTGCGCGGTCCGTCGGCATACAGCAGCCCGCCGTCCTCCCCACGGACGACGGCGAACGGGGCGCCGGGGGCGGCGAGGACGGCTTCAGGGGTCTCCGCGCGGCGGGCGGGCGATTCGGGGTGCGGCACGGTCGCCCTCTCTAAGCGCTTGCTCACTTATGGGCGCGACGGTATGCCCCGTTCCCCGCCCCGTCAAGATTCATGTACCGACCACGCAGAGCACCCCGTCGGTCGCCAGTCCGACGCGCGCCCCGAACCCTCTGCTGACCCGGTCGAGCGTCGCCCGCAGCCACTCGCGGTCTTCGCCCGAGGCGTGCCGGAGCCGCATTTGCCGGGACCGCATTGCCGCCATCCGTACGCCGGCGGTCCTGCCGGTGTCCGGCTCCACCGAGACGAAATACAGCAGCCGCAGATCGTCCCGGAACTGCTCGTAGCCGGTGATGCCTTCGTAGTCGTCGATGAAGTCGCCGCAGCCGTACAGGATGAGCTTCCCCCGGTACAGCTCCAGGGGGCGGGGATGGTGCGACGAGTGCCCATGCACGACATCGACACCACCGTCGATCAGCGCATGCGCGAAACGGACCTGACCTCTGGGGATTCCGTACCCCCAGTTGGATCCCCAGTGGACGGAGGCGACCGCCACGTCGCCCGGTCGCTTCACCTGCCGCACCCGGCGGACGATCGCGTCCGCCGCGGCGTCCGAGGCCGTCGCCACGAAGTCGACACCGGCCCGGTCCTCAGCGGCGGCCCAGCTCCGCGGAATACCGCTGGACGCCATCCCGAAGGACAGCACCAGCACCCGTGCACCACCGCGGACGGCGACCTCCGCGTGCCGCCGCGCCTCGTCGACATCCCGCCCCGCCCCCACCACCCGCAGACCCGCGCCGGCCAGGGAGTCGAGCGTCTCCTCAAGCCCCCGGCGGCCGAAGTCCAGCACATGGTTGTTGGCGAGCACACAAACGTCGGGCCGGGCGGCGACCAGACAGGGAAGGTTGGCCGGATGCATCCGGTAGTGCACCGCCTTGCCCGCCGCGAAGTGGTCGCTCCGCGTGACGCTCGTCTCCAGATTCACCACCCGGACATCGGCCGCGGCCTCGTCGAGCACCTCGAGGGCATCACCCCAGGGCCAGGAGTACCCGACGGGTCGCGGGACCGGCCCGTTCGCCGCCTCCGCCAGCTCCACATAGGACCGGGCGTCCGCGATGTACTGCTCCCACAGGGTCGCGTCACCGGGGTGGGGAAGGATTTGATCGACACCGCGCCCGAGCATGACGTCGCCACAGAGGAACAGCGTCACCAGGTCCCCACGCATGTGTCCACGCTAAGTCGCGGGGAAGGGGAGTGGAAACCATGCGCCAACCGTGCGGATGCTCGACCGCTGGCTGCGGCTTGACCTGCAGGAACGGAAACCTTGCAAGGTTGGAGTCCGTATCCGCTAGGCTAGTCGCCGGACCTTACCGGGGTCCTCCGCCTTCGTAGCTCAGGGGATAGAGCACCGCTCTCCTAAAGCGGGTGTCGCAGGTTCGAATCCTGCCGGGGGCACCAGAAAGTACCAGGTAATGGGACATATCGACCCTCCGTGAGCGCCACGAAGGGTCGTTTTATCCCAGATGGGAACCTGATGGGAACGGCACGATGAGTGCCTGTGGATAACTCTACGTCGACGACGCGATTCTGCTTTACGAGCCTTTGCCCGATTCAGTGACCAGCTACCGCGGCTGGCGAGCTGCTTCCGGGGCGATGCTGAGCACAATGTGGCGGCGGTGGGCGATTCGCGCATCGTCGGCCGCGAGTCGTGCGGGTTACCGGGGTACCAGGGCGCCGACGGATGAGGTCTACCCCGGCCGACCGCTGGCACCAGCTCTCCGCAAACCAGAAGGCGGTCGATGTCTCTCACGCCAACGTTCGCGCCGCGGTAGACCACCATGGCCACCCTCAAGGCTTGGCGGCTCCTGCGCAAGCTCCGTTCCAGCCCGAGCCGCATCACCGAGCTCGTCCGGGCGGCCCTCGGGGCGATGCCAGCGAGGGAGCGGTCCTTGGAGGAGCGCACCAGATCCACCGCGTCCCCTTGAACTCTGTGAGGTAACGCTTCCGCTTTACCACCATGACCACTTCCCCTGGATCGAAAAATCCAGCGTCCAGGTGTCGGAAGTTCGGGGGGCGCTCCGCTCGACCCCGCCCCTGCACCTCGGCCCCTGCCTTCGCCCCGCCCGGGGCCCACGCCGGGCACTCACGCAAAGAAAAGGATTCTTGAATAAGTCCAGATATAATAAGCCCACCTATCCATACAGAGGTGTGCTGTGGACAAACCCGCCGAGATGTTCGACCGCGACTTCGAGTGGGCCGAGCTGACCCGCTTCGCCGCCCTACCCGGCCCGCGTGCCACCCTCGGTGTGGTCTCCGGCCGCCGCCGCCAGGGCAAGACCTTCCTCCTGGACGCCGTCACGCGGGCAAGCGGCGGCTTCATGTTCACCGCCACCGAGACCACCGAAACCGACGCCTTGCGCCAGTTCGGCGAAGCCCTCGCCCGTCACCGCGACCAGCCCACCCCGTTCCGCTTCACTCATTGGGACGAGGCCGTCACGGAACTCATGCGCATCGCCGACAGGGGCGGCCCCACCATCGCGGTCATCGACGAGTTCCCCTTCCTCGCCAAGGCCTCCCCCGCCCTCCCCTCGATCATCCAGCGCGCCCTCGACCCCGCCGCCCAGCACACCAACACCCCCGTACGGCTCCTGCTGTGCGGCTCCGCCCTGTCCTTCATGGGCGGACTCCTCGCCGGCAACGCCCCGCTGCGCGGCCGCGCCGGCCTGGAACTCGTCGTCCCCACCCTGGACTTCCGCCTCGCCGCCGAATTCTGGGAGATCACCGACCCGCGCACGTCACTGCTCACCCACGCCATCGTCGGCGGCACCCCCGCCTACCGCCGCGAGTTCACCCAGGGCGACACCCCCGCCGGGCCCCACGACTTCGACGCCTGGGTCACCCGCGCCGTCCTCAATCCCGCCCGTCCGCTCTTCCGCGAGGCCCGCTACCTGCTCGCAGAGGAACCCGAACTCCACGACACCGCGCTCTACCACTCCGTCCTGGCCGCCATCGCCGCCGGAAACGCCGCACGCGGCGGCATCGCCGACTACCTCGGCCGCAAGTCCACCGACCTCGCCCACCCGCTCAGCGTCCTCCAGGACGTCGGCATGATCACCCACGAGGCCGATGCCTTCCGCCGCAACCGCTCCGCCTACCGCATCGCCGAACCTCTCATCGCCTTCTACCATGCGGTCATGCGCCCCGCCTGGGGCGATCTGGAACGCCCCGGACGCGCCCCCGCCGTCTGGCGCCGCGCCCAGTCCACCTTCCGCAGCAAGGTCGTCGGCCCGCACTTCGAACAGGTCTGCCGCGAATGGGCCCGCTGGCACGCGTCCCCCGCAACCCACGGCGGGCAGGTCACAAGGGTCGCCAGCGGGACCGTCAACGATCCTGCCGCCAAGACCAGCCACGAAGTCGACGTCGCTGTCCATGGCGAGACCGACAGCGGCCGCGAAACACTACTCGCCATCGGCGAAGCCAAATGGAACGACGTCATGGGAAAGGGCCACCTCGAACGTCTCCAGCACATCCGTGCTCTCCTCACCGCGCGCGGCACCGCCACCGACGTCACCCGGCTGCAGTGCTACAGCGGCACCGGCTTCACCGACGAACTGCGCCACCTCGCCGAGAACGACCCCGCCATCCAGCTGATCGATCCAGTTCGCCTCTACCACGGCGACTGACCCGGTCGCAGTCACCGCCCCTGTACGGGGAACATGGCCTCCGGATGGAAGCGCGCCGGAAACCGCCGTCCGGCAGCCGTCTCCTCGCCGCCCGCCGAGTTCGAACAGATCATCCAGGAAGTGCGCCGGGAGGCGACCCAGACCCCTAGATTGCATCGCGCTGCGGGTCCCGTCGGTGTTCCGCGTCGCCTGGCCGGAGGAACTCCCCGGCCAAGCAGGCCCTGCCACAACCCATTGCCACCGATGCCTACCGGACGACCACCTTGGTGTCCGGCGGGCCGAATGCGTACCGGACGGCCGCGCAGATGGAGATCAGGCCTCGCGGGAACCGTCGTACATCCCCTCGATGACCTCGGCGTACTCGCGCTCCACGACAGGCCGCTTGACCTTGAGGCTCGGGGTGAGTTCACCGTGCTCGATGTCGAGGTCGCGCGACAGCACCGAGAACTTCTTGATTGTCTGCCACCGTTGCAGGTCGCCGTTGACCCGCTGAACGAAGCCGTCGATCAGCTCGTGGACCTGTGGCGAGGAGACGACCTCGGCGTAGCTGCGGCTGCCGAGGTCGTGAGATGCCGCCCAGGGCATGATCACGGTCTCGTCCAGGGTGATCAGGGCGGTGCAGAAGTTGCGGCCGTTGCCGATGACCAGGATGTTGCTGACGAACGGGCAGATGGCCTTGAAGCGGCCTTCGATCTCGGTGGGCGCCACGTACTTGCCGCCCGAGGTCTTGAAGACGTCCTTCTTGCGGTCGGTGATCCGGACGAAGCCGTCCTTGTCCGCCTCGCCGATGTCGCCGGTGTGCAACCAGCCGTCGCTCTCCAGCACCTCCGCGGTTTTCTCGGGGAGGTTGTGGTAGCCGCGCATGATGCCGGGACCTCTCAACAGGATCTCGCCGTCCTCGGCGATGCGGACCTCGGTGCCGGGCAGCGGTGTGCCGACCGTGCCGACCCGGTTGTCGTCGGCGGGGTTGACGATGCAGCCCGCGCTGGTCTCGGTCAGACCGTAGCCCTCGAGGACGTGCACGCCGGCGCCGGAGAAGAAGTAGCCGATATCGGGGGCGAGTGCGGCACTGCCGGAAACGCTGGCGCGCAGATTGCCTCCGAAGGCCGCGCGGATCTTGCCGTACACCAGCCTGTCAGCGATGGCGTGCTGCAACACGAGCGACAGAGGGACGCTGCGTCTTCCGGTTGCCGCCATGCTCTCCTGCCCGGCCCTGGCGTAGTCGCGGGCGACCTTCGCCGCCCAGAGGAAGATCTTGTACTTGGCGCCGCCCTCGGCTCTCGCCTTTCCCGCGATGCCGTTGTAGACCTTCTCGAAGATCCGCGGGGCGGACGCCATCAGGGTGGGGCGCACGGCGGGCAGGTTGGTGATGATGTGGTCGACACGCCCGTCCACGGCCATCACATGACCGGTCCTGACCTGACCGGAGATCAGAGCCTTGCCGAAGACGTGGGACAGCGGCAGCCACAGAAACTGCACATCGTCGGAGCGCAGCAGCCCGCCGGCCTCCTGTGCGACGGCCTGGTACGACCAGCAGTCGTGCACCAGGCGCACGCCCTTCGGCCGGCCGGTGGTGCCGGAGGTGTAGATCAAGGTGGCGAGCTGCTCCGGCTCGATTGCCCGGACCGTCTCCTCGATCGCGTCCGGGTGCTCCGCCAAATACACCATGCCGCGCTTTTCCAGCTCAGCGAGGGACAGCACCTCCAGCCCCTCCACCTGAGGGATGTCCGCCTCAGGGTCGAAGAGGATCGCGTGGCCCAGCTCGGGCAGGCGGTCGACGTGGGCGACCACCTTGGCCAGCTGGGCTGCGTTCTCGACGAAGATCGCCCGGCTGCCGGAGTCGGAGAGGATGTACACCGTCTCATCGGCATTGGTGCTGGGGTAGACAGCGGTGGCGGCCGCGCCCGCGCACATGACGCCCAGGTCGGCCAGTATCCACTCCACCCGAGTGGAGGAGGAGATCGCCACCCGCTCCTCGGGCTGCATCCCTAGGGCAAGCAGGCCAGCCCCGATCGCCGTGACGCGCTCAGCGGTCTGCGCCCATGTCAGCGAGCGCCACTGCTCGCTGCCGGAAGCGCCGTCGTCGGCCGGCGCGGGATAGCGGTAAGCCTCCCGGTCGGGTGTGGCCTCGACTCTTGAGAGAAAGAGGTGCGCCACGGAAACCGGGCGATTTTCAAGAGGGGACTGCGCGGAACTCACATTGACCTCCGGGCCCGGGTGCGCCCATCAACGACTTGTTAACTGACAGGTAACTCGCAAGCACTGGTCAGAGTAGGGGGTCAGCCCACCGACACGTAAGGGAGGAAGGCGCTGCACAAACCGCTATGTCGAACCTTGGGCGCGCGCACAAGGAGCCTCCCCCGGCAGGGGCCCCGGCCTCGGCGGCGATGCGAGTGGTGCTCTTGCGTGGTAGCCGAGTACAGGGCGATGACAGGGGCCGGGGACACCTGTCCGGCATCGACAAACTGGCTTCACGCCGCCAATACACCCCCCGGACACCGTCTCGTTCGCGTTGAGGACGTGCCCGGGCGCCGGACTGCGCATTGCCGCCTCTGTGCCGGCGACGAGCTCGTCGAGGTAGGCGCGGGCGCCACGCGGCCGGGTGGGCGCCGCTTGGCGGTCGGCAGCCCGAGTTCATCGAACGGCGGAGGACCGGCTGGAACGGCTCTTCCTCGACCAGGCGGCAGCCCAACGCGCGGCGAAGACGGAGGGCGGCGCGGTCAACGGGTGCCTGTTCGGCAATCTGGCGCTGGAGATGAGCACCCAGGACGTGGTCGTCCAGGCCCGCCTGGCAGAGATCTTCGACGAGCAGATCGACCTGGTTCACGCCACGCTGACGGATGCCGCGGAGCAGGGCACCATCCCCACTCCTGCCGCGACCCGCACCACCGCCCGCGCGGTACTCGCCCAGCTGGAAGGCATGGTCATGTTCGCGAAGCTGGCAAACGACCCCTCCGTACTGGACGAGCTGTGGGCGCAGACCTCCCGGCTCCTGCGAAGCTAGGGGGGCGCGCAGCGCGCCGTGTGCGGACGCGGACGTCCTTGCGGACTTGAGGGGTGGCTGTACAGGGGGAGCATGGAGTCACCTGGAGCGTCAGGAGACCCACACGGCGCGGGTTGAAGCCGTCCAAGGCGCGTTTCCTGCTGGCAGGCGGCGGGAGCGCCCGGAATGAACCTAGTCGATTCTTCGCGGGGACTCCGGTCAGCCGCTGGCCCAGCCGCCGTCCCGGCTCGGCTGCTGGACCGCCTCAGCGTTGCCGCGATGGTTCTGACACCGAGGGGCGGATCGTGTTCTGGAGCCCGCAGGCCGAGGAGCTGTTCGGATACACCGCCGAGAAGTCCCTGGGCCGGTACGCGGGACGAGTGCTGCTCCACGAGCAGGACCTGGACCTGGTGATCCGGCTGTTCGCCGAGGTGATGGAGAGCGGGCAGAGCTGGGCGGTGCCCTCCCCGTACGGCGGACGGCAGCCCCCGGCTGGTGGAATTCCGCAACATGCGGCTGCTGGACGACCGCGGCGATGTGTACGCCCTCGGCGTCGCCGCTGATCACAGCGCCCTCGAAAGGGCAGAGGGACCTCGCCCTGTCCGAGCGGCTTGTCGCTCAGACGCGGCGGGCGGTGGCCGTCGTGGACACCGATCTGCGTTACATCCTCGCCAACCGTGCCATGAAGGTCATAGACGGGCTGCCTGCCGACGACCATCTCGGACGGCACATCCACGAGACACAGCCCTTCGCCGCCGTACGGCAGTTGGAGGAGGCGGCCCAGGCGGAGCAGTTCCGGTTCCGAAGGGGGCAAGGACGAGCTAGCCTGTCGCCAGACGGCTGACCTGCGGAAACGGCCACTGGCTCAACTCCCGGGCCAAGGGAGCAAGCCTGTAGCCCCTCCCAAAGCATCTGCGGTGCTCAACGGAACCCGACTGGGCGACAGAGCTGCGCAGACACTCCTGCCGACTCTCGAAGACCGTTCCCAAGGCCTCAGTTGGGAACCTGATGGGAACAGCAGGACAAAGAAAGCCCACGAAGGATCCTGAAAGATCACTCCCCCGCCTTTCTCCTCAGGCCGCTGACCTGCGCAAACAGCGAAGCATCAAGCCGGACAGGGAAGGATGAGTAACCTTATGATCATGCTCCTAAAGCGGGTGTCGCAGGTTCGAATCCTGCCGGGGGCACCATGTCTGACCAGGCACGATGCACCAGAAAGGCCCCTCGGAGGTGATCTCCGAGGGGTTTTTGGCCTTGCATGGGAACGAATGGGAACGCGCCGTCAGGCAGCGTCCTCCGTGGGAACGCTTGGCGTCTCCACCGGTTTCGCATCGGCCTTCGCACAGTCGGCGCAGGGGTTGCGAGCCTCCGGCCCCGAAATCTGGGGCTGGCACGGCCGCACCCTCAGCAGCCGCGTCGAACACCCTGACCGAGGCCACCTGCTGGCTCAGTTGCGTAGGTGGGCCAGGACGAGCTGGGCCTGCCGAAAGCAGCCCACCTTGCGCAAGCGGGGGTTCAGTTCCACACCTTCGGGCGTAGATGAGCCGGGAAACATACTCAACGACCTCAAGCAGGAAGTCGAGCATGGCACGATACAGGACCAACAGGGCTCCTGCGTCAAGATGTTGGCGAGTGCAATTACCAGCGAAACGATCAGGAGCCCTGCCGCGTACGGATCCTGACCACCAGCCGCCATCACCCGGGAACCACTGGATGAGAAGCGTTCAGTAACCCGGCGGGCCCTTCTACATCCCAGTCCCCGGAGCGGGGGCCGGCGGTGCGGCAAATGAGATCGGGTCAGGTGCGGCGAGGCCGCCTCCGCGAAAGCTGGAACATTAGGGGCGGTTCAGCTGCCTGTCACAGCAAGCCATCGCTTTACCATGCTGTGGATGGGATTCTGTGATCAAGGTCGCTGTCCCCGCAGCAGCCGAATACACACCAGGGCTGTGGCATTGAATTAATAACCACAGTATACTTAAGCGGCTACGTGATCTGGGAGGGTGGTCATGATAAGCAAGCCCCGTGATTTCTTCGTCGGACGGCAATCCGAGCTCGATGAACTCAATCAGTGCGCACTACAGGCGCAACAAGGGAGACCTTGGCTCATTTGGGTCCGTGGTGAATCTGGCGCAGGGAAGACAACACTTCTCCGCCATTGGCTACGCAATGACGAGGCGCAAGTATTCAGGGTTCTGACGGCACGATGCGCCTCATCCGAGCAGGAACTTCCATATGGGCTCGTCGAGCAGTTGCTGCGAAAGGTAGAGCCATCCCTTTTGCGGGGATCTTTTCTTGAGCACGGCACTGTCCCCGAGAACGCTGCCCCTTTCCGTGTCGGCGCGCAGCTTTTGGAAGTGCTGGGGCTTCTTCAATCGCAAAGTCCAGTTGCCATAGTCGCAGATGACATACAGTGGGCGGATCGCAACTCCAAAGAGGCGCTCGGGTTTGCGCTGCGCCGACTGGAGGCCGACACAGTCATCACGATCCTCTTGCTCCGAGGGGCCAGCGAAGAAAGAATCGAGGATTCTCAGGAACCCTTGATCGACGAAGGTGTTGACAGGGTATGTCACGTGCCACTTTTCGGATTCTCTATCGAAGAGGTTTCACATCTCGCCGAGCATTCACTTGACCAGGTGGATCCGCATACTGTAGAGAACCTTGTAAATCTCACTCGCGGGAACCCACTCTATGTCCAGATGCTAATCCGAGAACTTGAGCGCACGTCTGCAGTCTCACGCCCAGAGAACACCGAATTCTCCCCGTCCCTTGCTTCCGTCATAAGCCATCAATTGGCGAATGTCCCACAGGCGTCGCGTCGCCTTGCTGAAGCTCTCGCTGTTCTGAACGGTCGCATTCCTCTACTGAAGGCGGCAGCAGTCGCAGGAGTTTCCGAACCATCTATCGCCATGGGGCCTCTGCTGGCGGAAGGGCTCGTCGAATGGATTCGGGGAGACCCCGCAGCACCCGTCGCAATCCGACACGAACTGCAAAAATCGGCAATCTACGCATGCCTGTCACCGGTCCGGCGAAAAGAGCTTCACGTCAAGGCAGCAGCAGTTCTTCCCCGTGACGCTTCCTGGGAACACCGAGTAGCTGCAGCGGACTCTGTAAACGGCGCACTCAGTCATGAGCTGGAAGAGGCGGCCAACGAGCAGTTTCATCTCGGCAACGTCAACCGCGCAGCGACTCTGTGGCTATGGGCTGCAGATGTGGCAAGCTCCTGTACAGAGCACGAACACTTGCTTCAGTTGGCCGCGGCACACTTGCTGTGGATCGACGAATTCTCACGGGTAAAACCACTACTGGTCGACATACAAGCTTGCGCTCCGTCTCCCATGCGTGACCTCATATTGGGTGCCTACGCGGAGAGCCGGGGGCGTTTGAACGAGGCTGCGCCTCTGCTAGCCAATGCATTGGATGCCGAAGAACGATCAACCGGCCCTGAGCGAGTCAAAATTGCCGGCATGGCTGCCAGCTGGCTTGGTCTTCTTGAACTGCTTCGCGGAAATGGACCGGCAGCCGTAAAGGCATTCGAGCGTGTTCCGTCCATCAATGATGTCAACTCGGCGATTACATACCGAGCGAAATCTCACTTGGCCTTTGCGCATGCGTTCATTCATGGACCTCGGGCGGGGCTAAATAGCCTAACCGAATTCCTTGAGTCAGGTGACGACGCCCATCACTTTCTCTCCTTTCCTCTGATGTTCCGAGGGCTCTTGCATTCTTTCGCAGGAGAATTGAACGCGGGCATCCGTGACATTTCCCAGGCACTTCACATGTCGCGTCTGAGTGGACGACCGACGATGGACGAGTTCGGATTCGTATGCCTTTCTTCCGCCCAGTTTTTGCTCGGGAAGTGGGACGAGTCCTCAGTAAGCGCGAGAAACGCGTTGATCATTTCCTCCAAACGTGAAAAGCCGTGGGCTGCAGCCATGGGACATGCGGCGCTGTCACTCACCTTTAGCGGTCGCGGTGATTTTGCGCAGGCTCAGGAACATCTCGACATCGCACAGGCCGAACTCAGCAATTTTGCACCCAGCTGGGCAGTCCCTTTCACCCACCTTGGGAATGCAGTGCTCGCTCACGCACAATCAGACACCAAGCAGCTATTGTCAATCCTTGAGCCGCTCACCCGTCCCCCTCTGTCGGGTCCTGCTTCACACTTCCAAGCATGGTGGCGCGCGCTCTACACAGAAGCTCTTATAGAGAACGGTCGCTCATCAGAAGCAGAAACAGAACTAAGGTATGTGCAAGAACTTGCACGAACAGCACCCTACCTGAGGCTTCCAGCCGTATGGCTTCACGGTAAGTATTTGGAGTCCTGTGGCGACAAATACGGGGCCATGAAGATTTATCAGTCGAAAGTAACCCAGCCGAGGGACCCCGATGACTCATTGGTTTACATGTCCCTCATCCAGCGGTCCCTAGGAGGCTGCCTCAAATCCATAGGCCGTGTTTCAGACGGCGATGTGTGGATCGGGCGCGGAGAGGGCACGCTAAGTACGCTGGGCGCCAGGCCGTACATCGCGAGCGCTTCACAGTTGCACAAATCGGATCTGCTGGCCGACCTCACGCCGCGAGAACGGGATATAGCTCATCTCGTTGGCCGCGGAATGACCAACCGGGAAGTCGGAACAGAGCTCTTCGTAAGCGCGAAAACGGTGGAGTATCACCTGGGGCACATCTTTGCAAAACTCAACATAATTAGTCGGCGGCAACTACGTGATCTGATCTTCGATCCACCGCGCGTGTTCCGATCTTCGACTTCGGGTGGGCCTGCGTGGTGATGCTTCGGTGCCTGGGCAGCGGTCGGGGCGGCGTCGTACTGGTGGTTTTTCTACCTTGATCACGTGATGCCCAGGGCGGACGGCGGGCGAGTGGCGTCGCGGGCGGCATAGCGGAGTGCGGCGGCGAGGTTGGTGCGGTCGGCGAGGCGGAAGGTGGCCCCGAAGCCGCGGCCGCGCTCGACTTCACCCAGCTGCGCGACCGAGTCACCGCTGCGGCCGAGGGAGATGAGCACGCCGCACCGGCGAGGTGACCGGTTCTGTTGGCCTCATACTTCTCGAACGAGATGCATCCGACGTGGGCATCGGGGAATTGCGGAGGCGTGCCGGACGGAGGGTGTACGGGCTGCCGCTCACGTCGAGTACGGCAAGGCGTTCCAGGCCGAGTACCTCGCCACACAGCGGCTGCACAAACGGCGGTTCCAACTGCGTGGCGAGTCAGGTGGTCGTCGTCGCCTCCGGCAGGCCGCAGAAAAACCGCTTCCTGGCCCATCTGTGCGGCGCTGTCCGATGCCCCGGCGCGTCCCGCCTGTCCGGGCAGTGATGCTCGGGGACGCAGGCCTCACGTCGTACTCCGGCGGGGAGCGCATCGGTGGGGGCCGGGTGCTGATCAGGAACCTCGATCCTGCAGGGCCGGGCCCGGGCCTGACCGCCAAGTACTTCGCCCCGGTTCTCGCAGTCACTCGAAGTGCCCGCTGATGCCGGGACGTTCCTCTACGCGGCAGCGCAGCTTCTTCTCAATTTGGGATCCCTAGTCCGCCGGGGTGTGCGACTAGGGAGAACCCCCGATGTGCCCTTATACGCGGAACGCCTAGAAAGGAAGGCGAGGAACCGGGAACCGCTAGCCAACTCAAGGTTTGATCATCATGTACGCCTGGACCGACCCTGACAGCCACCCTCTCTTCGACGTCCGACCCATCCTGATGCTGGTCGCCTTCCGGCCGTCGTACGGCACAGCGGGCCAGCCCGGCTCGCTCGGCTGCCTACTTCCGCACCATGCCCAGACCTCCGGTACCGCCCGCCGCGTTACGGCACGGTCGCGTTGAACGCGCGCCGAGCGCGGCACCCAGGTCGCCGTCACCGACGGCTCGCGCAGCCTGCCCACCCTTGTCTCAGCCCTGCATTTCGCTCGTCTCGATCATTCCGTGGGTCCCCGGCATCAGGGACGTGACCCTGGGCATTTCAGTGCCAGCGATCACCCCTCCGGTTCGGCGTGCTCATCACCCTCGGCCGCAGCGGTGAAGCCTGCGGACAGCACGGCAGCCCACTTCCTCCCCGAACTCCCGACGGTGCACCGCGCTGTCGAATCCTGCCGCACGGCGGCGGGACCGTACTCCAACGCATGACGGAGCATTCCGATGACCACCCCGCCCACCCGCCCGGCCACCCCGGACCTGCGCCGCACCGCATACGCGATCGGCGGCGCTGTCCTGGCCACCACCCTGCTGTGGACCGTTGCCCACATCCTGGGCATCGAACTCCGCATCGGGCCCGGCGGCGGATGGCCGAACCAGGCCATCGGCCTGCCCCTCGTCGCCGGCAGCACGCTCGTCGCATCCCTGCTCGCCTCAGCGACGCGAAAGGCACTGGACCGGTTGACCGACCCGACCCCGACCATCTGGACCCGACTGGCCGTCACCGTACTGCTGGTGTCACTGGCGCCACTGACGTTCGTTCAGGCGTCCGGCGGCGCCAGGGCCACCCTGGCGCTGATGCACCTGGCCGTCGCCGCCGTACTCATTCCGCTCCTGGCCCCCAGAAACGCCGATTGACCCAGGACATGGCAACAAGCCGAAGACACCCCATCGATCCACTGACTGGCCGCGCTACCGGCCCCAAGAACCGGATGCGGAGCCCTGGGGCATTCGCTCTACGTCACGTCTACCGGCTGTCCGCCGAATCGAGGTTCCGTCATGTCTGCTGCCCGTCTGATCGGGGCTCTGGTCCCCGTGTCGCTGCTGGTGATCTCTGCCGTGGGTACCTGGTGGGTGCTGCGCCAGGAGCGTCGCCGGCCGTCGTCGTACACCCGCCGTGGGGTGCCGGTGCATCTGGGCGGTGAGCCGTCGCTGGAGGAGTGGCGGCAGATGTCCACGGAGGCGCAGGCCGCGTACGACACGGCGGTGCTGGACACTGCCGAATCCGCGGAGGCGACCGCGGCTCGGTTGGTGGATTGACACGCCCCCTCTTCCATAGGAGTGGAACACCCCCGCGTCCTGCGGCTCCCGACCACGGAGCCGCAGGACGCGGCGTTTCACAAGCCGGCCCACAGCCACCGGTCCGAACCCGCGGCAATCCTTCGAGCCGAGGAACTCGAGGCACGGCAGGCCGCAACGCTCGCCAACACGCGCCGCGCCCTGAGGAACCAGAGGGAACGACTCCAACGCGCCCAGCAACGCCTGGCCGCAGAAGTCGCCGCCGTACGGCAGTTGTGAGGAGCCGGGAGGCGGCCCAGGCGGAGCAGTTCCGGTTCCGAACGGGACGGCTGAACGAGTCGTCTGCTGTCATTGCACCTCTCTGTGGAACGCGTGGAGGGGCCCTGGTGCCGTATGGCACCAGGGCCCCGAAGGAACTGCTACACCATCTGCCGACCCTGGTACTGCGCCGACCTTCTGTGTCCGCATGCCCACCCGGGAGAGGACGGGGAATGCGGGGATCGCGGTTGCTTGACCGGAGACCACCTCACTATCGATGTCCTGCGGTACCCGGACTCAAGAGCTCCGCCCGGGCGATCCTGATGGCGCGGGGCTCCTCCGTTCTTCCCTCTTGATCAACTACTTACCAAACGGGAACTGCGGAACTGCGTACTGCTGGTACTACGAACTGCTCGTGGCCTCGAACAGCGCCACTCTTCGGCAGCCAGCCCCGTCGCCCGTCCTGCATCTGGTCTGGCTTAGAACCCCACTGCCGAACCTCCCGGCACACGCGCCCGCAGCCGACGCCTTTACCGAGGAACCACTGACAACCGCACTGCTGGTACTGCGAACTGCACTTACTGAACTGCTACTGCCGGTACTGCTCACGGCGGCCCCTGATCATTGCGGGCCACCCGGTCCGGCCGTCAGTCCCGTCGCCATCCTGCAACCGCCCTGGCTTCGGAACTCCACCACCGCACCGTCCTGCTCACTGCATGTACTGCTCCCCGCCAGTTCGTCTCTGCCGGGCCCGTACTGATCTCGGCTACGAGAGAAACCATAACCACGCCACCGCTCAATGTCTACTCCGGCCGACACAGATTTCTGTGCGTCGGCCAGAGAGATAGTCGACCTCAACCGCAGAAGGAGCACGCGGCGGCCACACTCCAGCCGGGGCACCCGCTCCAAGCAGCGCCGTTACGCCGGCCTCGACTCCGCGAACACCACAGCCTCCCCGCCTGACAGTGAGGATGTCCGTGAGCGTTCCCTGGCGGGGTCTGACCCACCGCCCGCCCTGCCGCTCGTCAGCAGATCCTGGAAGTCCTGCTGTCGAGCAGCCTCCGGCCGGAACGGATTCAGCACACATCAGAACGGGAAACCCCGCGAACATGCGAGAACCGTCAGAGAAAACTCCCAAAGCGGGTGTCGCAGGTTCGAATCCTGCCGGGGGCACCAACGCAGAGGTCCCGGACCGATCATGGTCCGGGACCTTTGCCCCCTCTCCCTGAGGCGTAGCTTGTGGGCGCTCCTCAGCCGACGGCGATTCGCAGCCGCGTGTGTCGGCCGAGGGCGCATGGGCCATATGTCCCCATCAGGCTGCTCCCGCCGGGGGCCGCGACAGACTGAGTCGCCTGAGCCGAGTCACCTGACCAGAAAGTCTGCCTGCCCGGACTTGACCCCCTGGATGAACGCCTCAATCTCATGGGTGGTGTAGATGAGGGCGGGGCCGTCCGGGTCGGCGGACTGACGCACCGCGACCCGGCCGTCGGCCAGCTTCATCGTCTCGAAGCAGTTTCCGCCGTTGCCGCCGCTCCACGGCTTGTGCCAGCCTTCTTCGCCCAGTTCGGCCGCAGGCATGCCGTTGTATATGCGGTCCATTCACAGCTCCTTGCGGAGATCCTTGAGGATCTCCTCCGTGCGTTGCGCAGTCGCGGCCTGGGCCGCCATGCGGTCCAGAACCTCCAGATGCGAGGCAATCTCGGGGCGGGCGTCCAGGTAGACGGCGCCGGTGAGGTACTCGCTGTAGACCATGTCCGGGAGCTCGGGGACGGCGAACCGGAAGAGGACGAACGGCCCGTAGGTGCCGGGGTGATGTCCGGTCGCGAACTCCGCGATCTGCAGGGTGATATGGGGCAGCCGGGCCCATTCGAGCAGCTTGTCGATCTGTGCTCGCATGACGCCGGGGCCACCGACGGGCCGGCGGAAGACCGTCTCGTCCATGATCACCCAGAAGGTGGGTGCGTCGGGTCGGGTGAGCAGAGCCTGTCGTTCCATCCGCAGCGCCACATGGCGCTCGATGTCGGCCGGGTCGGCCTGCCCGACGGCTCCGCCGATCATGATGGCCCGGGCATAGTCCTCCGTCTGCAGCAGACCGGGCACGAAGTGCGGCTCATAGGTCCGGATGAGGCCGGCGGCGCCCTCCAGACTGACGTACATGCTGAACCAGCCCGGCAGGACGTCGTGAAAGCGCTGCCACCAGCCGGGCTTGTTGGCCTCCTCGGCGAGTTCGATGAAACCTCGGGCCTCGTCGTCAGTGATCCCGTAGGCGTTCAGCAGCAGCTGGACATAGGGGATCTTCAGCGCAACCTCGGCGGTTTCCATCCGGCGGATGGTGCCTGCGGTCACGCGAAGGACCTTTGCCGCTTCCTCGCGCCTGAGCCCGGCCCGCTCCCGCAGATCCTGCAAGCGCTTGCCGAGAACGACCTGGCCCACCGTGGCGGCGGACCGAGGTTCACTCACTTCGATACCTCCCCCGTGTGCTGTTGCGAGCAGTGTGCCACGTTTTCCGCCTAGATGGATATGACACTCTGAATTTTGCAGAGTGCTCTTGCCAAGGTGACTATTGCGGCGGGAGAGTGGTCCGGTGAACCGTGAGGCGCCCGAACCCGGGGCCGTCTCCGTCGGCGACTCAGTCGCCGCGAGAAGGGTTGGCATGTCCAGTAACAACAACACGTCGGCGGCCCCCGGTACGGAGTCGCGTACCGGTGTCGGTCGCTTCGGCATTGCACACGCGGTGGTGGTGACCGCCTTTCCGCTCGCCGGCAGTGCGCTCGCCGTGACGGGGATGCCAGTCGCCGACGTCCTGCAGCTGCTGGGCGGATGCGGTGGGATCGGCGCCGGCGTCGTGCTGATCATCACCGGCGGCCGCAAGGCCGTGGTGGCGATCGCGCAAGGCGTCCTCAACGCCAACGCCAAGTAGGCCCACGGTCATTGGGCGGCTCCAGACCGATCGACATCACCCGGCCCGCCCACGGCGCTCTCGCCGCCTGCTGCGGGAACAGCGCCGCGCAGCACGCCAGGCGTATCAGATGCGCGCCGTGAACACCGGCCTGTCCGAGGCGCAGCACCCCCATCTGCGCCTCCCGAACGGTCACCCACCGCTGGAGGTCATCGCCGCCAAGGCCGGGAAGCAGCCGCCCAAGCCAGAAGGCAGCCCTCCCCGTGTCTCGCACGGCCAGGGTGAATATCGCCGAGCTCCGGCCTCGGCAGCACGCCGACCCGGCTCAGGACTTGCCGAGCTTCAGGTCCCCGATCACCCCGATCCGGATGCCCAGCCACGGATAGGTGTGGTTGTAGAAGATGTTGTCCTGCGGTTGCAGTCCGACCGCCGAGGGCCACATCTGGAAGGCCGGGGCGTTGGAGATTCCGCCGTGCAGTCGCCGCCAGACCCGCACGGAGTTCCCTCCGGTGGGGGGCGGCGTGATCGTGTCGGTCCACTCGACCGCGTTGCCGCCCTGGTCGAACGTGCCCCACGGCGAGGTGGTCCGCGCCTGGCCGACCGTGCTGAGGCTGCCCTCGTAGAGGTCGGCGTAGGTGAAGGGGTCCAGCCCGAGCGGGTTGACCGTGGCGCAGGTGTCGGGATCAAGCTGGCCCGGGCACCAGGTCGGGGCCGGCTGGTTGGTGGGGTGGTACGAGGCCAGTGGCTGGGTCGCCGCGTTGGTGACATCGCCGGTGGTGGGGTTGAGGACGGTGGGGTTCGGGGCGGTCGCGTCGCCGTCGCCGAAGACTCCCGGGTTGGTCGGGTACTTCCAGTAGGAGTAGGTGCCGCCACCGCTCGGGTCGTAGTAGGCCGCCTTGATCCACTCGTTCTGGCTCGGCACGACGAAGCCGGAATCGTGGGCTCGGGTCGCGTTCCGCCGGGCCAGGTCGTACATCCCGCGCTCGGTCCGTGTCGACAGTCTGACCCGGTAGGTGACGTAGCTGAAGCCGCCGTTGCGGCCGGTCTGCCGGGAGATCACCCGGCCGTTGTAGAGCGAGTTGACGAAGCGCGCGGCCCCCAGGAAGTTCGCGAAACCGTACGGCTTGTTCGCCCATTCCGGAAAGGCCACCGAGTAGTGGCGGCCGTTGCCGGCCCGGGCGGAGAGGTTGATCTGGCCGTACTTCGGCCATGCCGACGAGCTCTCGGTGTCGTCAAAGAGACCGAGGCGATTGCGTCCTTCGGGATCGACGGTGTTCAGGAACGCCACCCACTGTGCGACGGTGACCTCGAGCTGCCCGATCTCGTAGGGGTATCGGACACCGCCGACCGTCAGACAGGGGGTCGAGGACTGTGGAGCATCGGCGCACGACTCGTAGATGGCGTCCGTGAAGGGGACAATGCCGACCGAGGGGTTGCCGGGCTCGCCGACCTTGGCGGTCGTGAGTGTGATGACCGCGCCCTCACGGGATGGGGGCTTTCCGGGGGGATGCGGCTCGGCGGCAGCGGCACTGGAGCCGGCGATCGCGCACGGCGCGAGCAGCGCCGCTACCCCGCATGTCGCTACGACGGCCCTGCGGAGGCGAGTGCGGCGGGAAACGAAGTGCATGTGCATACCCTTTTCGGCCATGGCAGCCCGCTCCTTGGCACGGCACAGCGCGGAGCGGCCCGACGATCACACAACGGTTGACGTCACGCTAGCCCCGCCAGCCACTCTCCGCTTCCGCTGCATCACGGGAAGTCACCGTAACGCCGTACTCCCGGCAGCGGGACGCCCCGGCTCTCGGTCGCCACGGGCGCGAGAGTGAACTCCCAGGGGCCATCACGTGGAGCCGTTCGGAGTATTCGACACCGCTGCGCGTAGGGTTCCCCGCATGGCGACAGCGACGGTCCGCGAGTGGCACGAGGAAGAAGGCTGGGGCGTTCTTGACTGCCCCGAGACGCCCGGTGGTTGCTGGGCGCACTACTCAGCACTGGAGATGGACGGTTTCCGCAGCCTCACAGCAGGGCAGAGTGCCGAGCTGGAGTGGGAAGCACCCGGCTTCAAGCAGGACGGCTACGACTACCGGGCCGTACGGGTCGTCCCCTGACCGGGCACATGGCGAACGAGGACATGCTCCAGGACGGTGCACACCGACGGGTGGTGCGCGTCGGCGACACGGTCCGCAGGCCCGTCCAGCCGTGGACGTCGGCCGTTCATGAACTCCTGGGGCACTTGGCGGCGGTGGGATTCCCGTACGCGCCCCGGCCCCTGGGGTTCGACGCCGAGGGCCGGGAAGTCCTCTCGTACATTCCGGGCGAGTCCGGCCCGCACGGCTGGGCCGAGGTCGTGGACGACGAAGGCCTGTGCGCCTTCGCAAGGCTGTTGCGCGCGTACCACGATGCCGTCGCCGACTTCACGCCGTCTGCCGGCACCGCCTGGGCCGTGGGCCCGGGAGCCCCCGGCGGCAACGAGCTTGTCTGCCACGGTGATTTCGGCCCCTGGAACATCGTCTGGCACGGCAACCGGCCCGTAGGAATCATCGACTGGGACTTCGCCCGCCCGGCACCGCGGCTGCACGACGTCGCGTATGCGCTCCAGTACGTCGCCCCGTTCCGCGATGACGCGGAGTGCCTCCAGTGGCTGCGCTACCCGGCACCGCCCGATCGCCGCGAGCGCCTGGAGCGGTTCTGCACGGCCTACGGCCTGTCCTCGACCGACGGTATTCTCGATGCCGTCATCAACGGCCAGCGGGAAGCCGCAGAGCTGGTCCGCAGGCTGGCTGAGCGGGGGCATGAACCACAGGCCACGTGGGCTGCCGAGGGCTATCTGGGGGAGCTCGGCCGGCGGCTTGCCTGGAGCGAAGCCAGTCGGCACCTGTTCGAGTAACACCTCATTGCGCAAAGCCGGGGTTACGGAGCCCGCTTCGGGCCTAGGGTCTGCCCATGAGCCAGTACGCCACAGCGATACAGGACCAGGCAGAGGAACACGAGCACTTCGGGCCGAGCGGGCACGACATCCGTCAGCCTGTCCGCGTGCATGCGGTTCGCCGGCCCGATCCCGGCGGCACGGGGTGGGCAGAGGCCCGGACCATGTGCGGGCGGCCGGCGGCCGGGATGGAGAAGGCCGTGCACACCGCTCCCGATCCCACCGTATGGCACGCGCCCAGGTGGGACCTGCTGAAGTGCGGCGCCTGTGACGAGGCCGTGCGGGCCGCCGCGGCACAGCGTTAGGCCGTGCGGGCCGCCGCGGCACAGCGTCAGCGCGTGCACTCCGCCCGCATCTGCGCCACCGCGTGATGTGCCCCTTCGCGGCCGGCACCGAAGTCCTTGCCGCGGTCGACCAGCTGGACCGCCAGCTGCTGGTTGCGGACCGGGATCTTCGCCAGGGTCAGGCCGCGGCCGCGCAACAACGTCTGGTTGACCTCGAACGACCTGATCGTGCTGTCCTCGTCGTCGGGGTCCGCCAGGACGTGGTACGTCGTCGGCTCGCCCGCCACGTCCAGGTCGCGGGGGGTCTTCGGGACGACCACGGCCACCGAGCAGGTCGTATAGCCGCTGCCCACATACCAGGACCATGTCGCCCTGCCGTTGCCGTCCTTGGTCGCGCTGCCCGACATGGGGATCGCGGTGAAGCTGCCGTCGCAGCCGTCGCCCTTGTGCCCGCCTGTGCTCACCGTGTACCAGCCGTCGAAGCCGTCGCTGAAGCGGCCCGTCTCGCGGTAGCGGCCGCCGCCGGTGCAACCGGGGCCCGCCCAGGCGGAGTACTGCGGCGAATCGGACGGCGAGGTGCCGGGCGCTTCCGTGGGGGCGATGCGCCGCGGCGGGCCGCCGAGGCCGCCCGCGTCGAAGTCGGAGCCGGAGTCGTCGGACGCGTTCGCCGAGCTCGGTTCATCCCCAAGCAGCGTGACCGCCGAGACGACCAGCGCAAGGACGGCCAGCACAACCCACCCGGCCAGCATGATTTTTCCGGTACGGGAGAAAAGGGAGATGCGTCCCGAAATCGTCTCGCCGGCCACCCAACACCCGCCCTGGGATCGGTCTTTCACGACGTCGCCACCGCCCGGCGCGCTTTCCGGGCATTGCCGCCACCGCATCGTTCGCATCCCATGTCGCACCTGAACCACTAGACCAACTGCTCGGTATGCCAATCCCGTCCACTATGCAGCAGCAGCCCGGACCGAGGTAGGCGTTAACGCCGGTAACGGCTCAGCGGAGCTCATCTGGGCACGGAGTGCCACGCGGCAGCTGGTACGGAGCCGCCAGCCGGTACACCCCCGGCGCGGGCGCGAGCAGTTCGGTCCACTCGTCCCCCTCCGTGTCCTCCTTCGCCTTCAGCAGACAGCCGTGGAGATTGGTGAAGTCCTTGGGCCCGTCCTCGCGCTCCTTCGACTCCTGCGTCTCCTGCGGGCCCTTCACCTTCTTGCCCTGGTCGTCGACGATGCTCAGCCACGGCGAGTACGGCACCCGGATCAGCACCCGGCCCGCGTTCTTCACCTCGATCGTGAGCTCGCCCGCGCCCGCGTGGTCCACGGTCGCCGGCGGATCGGCCAGCGGAATCGGGTCCTTCACCGCGAACAGCTGCCAGTTCTCGTCGCCCCAGACCCGCGTCAGATACGGCTGCCCGTCACGAACAAGCTGCGCTTCCTGCTTGGCCCCGCTGGAGTCGGGCGAGCCCTTCGGCAGCACCACATAGTGGACCGCCCACCGGTCCAGCCAGGCGCGGTAGCCCGCCGAGGTCAGCGTCTGGTCGTCGTCGTAGAAGAGCGGATTGCGCTTCATGTCCGCCTGCCGGTTCCAGCCGCGGGCCAGATTGACGTACGGCGCGAGCGCGGACGCCTCGCGGTGGCTGCTGGCGGGGACCACCTCGACCCGGCCACGCTCGGCGCGCAGCTGCTGCAACCGGTTGACCAGCGGGGCGAGCTCACGGTTCCAGGACGCGGCCGGAGCCGTACGCACCATGTCGTCCACGGCCTTGAAGCCGATCCAGAAGTTCAGGCCCGCGAAGGCGATGACGAGCGCGTACCACTTACGGGACTTCGGCACGGCGTACGGCAGCGCCGCCAGCAGCACCACGCCCGCGAAGAGCATGGGCAGCCGCGAGACGTTCGAGCCGATCTGGGAGTCGATCGCCCAGGTCAGCAGGGTGCCGAGGGAGTAGACCGCCGCGGCGGTGCGGACCGTGCGCCACTGGTCCGGTACGAGTACGAGGACGAGGACGCCGAAGAGGAACGGCAGCGAGGTCGACCAGAACGACATCGGCTGCGTACCGGAGAACGGGAAGAGCCAGGCGGACAGCGCCACGACCACGACCGGGGCGAGCCCGAGGGCGTACGCACCTGGTCTGCGCCGGTTCAGGAACAGCGCCGCCGCGACGACACCGAGGAAGAGCCCGGCGACCGGACTCGCCGCGGTGGCAAGGCCGGCGAGCGGGGCGGCGGCGGCCGCCTTCGCCCAGCGTTTTGCCCTCAGGCGGTGCGGCCAGCAGAAGACCGCGGCGACCGCGCCCAGCGCGAACATCATGCCGAGGCCGAAGGTCACCCGGCCGGACAGGGCGTTGCAGAGGAAGGCGAAGACACCGGCGAGTGCGCAGGCCAGCGGGTTACGGACGGCGCGGACGCGGACCAGGATCAGCGCGGTCAGGGCGGCCGAGACCGTTCCGGCGACCATCATCGTGGAGCGGACGCCGATCAGCGACATCAGATACGGCGAGACGACGCTGTACGAGACCGGGTGCATCCCGCCGTACCAGGCGAGGTTGTACGCGGAGTCCGGGTGACGGCCGACGAACTCGGCCCAGGCGTCCTGGGCCGCGATGTCGCCGCCACTGTTCGCGAAGAAGAAGAACCAGAGCAGGTGGACGAGCGCGGCGAGAGCGGTCGCGAAGAGCACGGGGTGGCGGGTCAGGCGGTCGCGGAGGTCGGCGAGCGGACCGGGATCGGCGCGGCCGGGCACGGGCGGCCGTATTCGCAGCCCGGTGTCGGGGCTGGTGGCGCCCGCCCGTGTCGGCTCAGCGGTGGTCACTGCGGCTCTCCCCGTCTTCCCCGGCTGTGCCGTTGTCCCCCGGCCTGCCCAACCTCCGACGTGCTGCTGGCTGTTGTGCTCACACGCTCACACTGAGGTTCCACACTCGAAGACGCTGTCCCGGCGCCTTGGAGTTGCCCGGGACGCTAGCACGCGGGCGTCCCGGAGGCCCCGGGACGCCCGCGCCGTGCAGGCTCAGCCGAGCCGGGTCAGCTTGGCGCCGAATCCAGGTTCCGCCAGGTCCCGCTGGAGCGCTACCGGGGCGGTCACCTTGCCGGTGCCCGCGCCCACGGAGAGCTCGCCGACGACGGTGCCTGCCTTCGCGGAGTGCGGAACCTTCTCTGCTCCGTCCGTGAGCGCGATCGTGACGTCGAGACCGCCCCAGCCGACAGCCTTGAGGTCCTTCGTGGCGACGACGGCGGTGCGGCCGCCGAGGCCGTCGTCCACATAGCCGACGACATCGCCCTTCTTGACGACGGTCGCGGAGGTGACGCCCTTCTGGGCGGCCTTGATCATGGCGATGCTGTAGTCGATCGCCAGATTCAGCTTGTCGTCGAGAATGGTGGCCTTCTGGGCGCCCATGGCGACACCGACGATGCGGCGTACCTTGCCGTCGACCTCGACGTTGGCGGACCAGAGCAGATTGCCGCCGGCCGGGGTGGAGGAGCCGGTCTTGATGCCGCCCACTCCATCCACCAGCAGGGCCCTGTCGTTGTTGTTGCGGATCGTCCCGTCGATGCCGGGGATCGTCGTCAGCGTCGTGTCCACGATCTTCCGGAACACGTCGTTCTGCATGACCGCCTTGGCGAGCTTGAGCTGGTCCTGCGGGGTGGACACGGTGGTGGACTTCAGGCCGCTGGGGTCCGTGTAGGTGGAGTTGGTCATGCCGAGGTCCTTGGCGGCGTCGTTCATCTTCTTGACGAACTCGGCCTCGGACGTGGCGTCCCAGCGGGCGAGCAGGCGCGCGGCATTGTTGCTGGAGGGAATCATCAGCAACTGCAGCATCTGCTTCTCGGTGAACTGCTGGCCCAACGAGAAGTTCGCCCGCGACTCGTCCTTGTTGTTCGACTCGTCGGCCGCCTGCTGGTCGACGGTGATCTTCGGGCCGACTTCCTCCCCCTTGAGCGGGTGGTCCCGGAGGATCACGTACGCCGTCATCGTCTTCGCCACGCTCGCGAGCGGAGCGGGCTTCTGGGCGCCGTACGTGCCGATGCTGCCGACGCCCTCGACCTCGACGGCGCCCTGGCCCTCGTCCGGGAACGGCAGGCTGAGCTTCCCGCCCGTGAAGGTGAAGGTGGACGCGGCGGAGAGGTCGAGCTTGGGGTCGGGGAGCGGGCGCAGAACCTGTACGACCGCAAAGATGATCAGCAGCAGGAGAACGAGGGGCGTCCAGATCTTGACCCGCCGGATGACCGTGCGGACGGGGGTCTGGGGCGGGGGCGGAGTGTTGGTCAGCTCGGCGAGCAGATCGAGCGGCGGGAGCGGCGGCATGGGCTGCTGCTTGGTCCGCTCGGCCTCGGTGAGCGACGCGGGGGCCGCGGGGGCCGCGGGGGCGGCTTCGGGCTTGGCTTCGGGCTTGCTGGGGGTGGGTGTCGCTACGCCTTCGGCCCGCAGCGGTACGAAGGTGCTGCTCCGCCCGGCAGGGGCCTCGGGGCGGGATGCAGGGGGCAGCTTGAGGGCGGTCGTGGGATTGTCGACGGTGGGCCGTCGGGGGGTCTTGAAGACGGCGGTGGGCTGATCGACGGGCTTGTCCTTGGCGGACGGGGTGGGCTTTGCGTCTGCTTCCGGGGACGCGGAGGCGCTGTCCTTGGCCGCCCGGGTGGGCTTGGCGTCTGCGGACGCGGGGGCGCTGTCCTCGGCGGACGGCGGCGCGGCGGGGTTGGGCGCGTCGTCGGCTTCGTCGCGGTGCGCGGGCTCCGCTTCGGCGGAGGCCTCGTCCTTGGCCACCGCGGGAGCGTCCTCGCCGGGGGCCTTGTCGGCTTCCGCGTCTGCGTCTGCGCCCCCGTCGCCGGAGGTCTCGTCGGCCTCCTCGTCGGTGCCGGCGCCCGTCTCGCCCTCAGGCGCGGGCTCAACCTCGGAGGAGGCGTCTGCGTCTTCCTTGGCGTCGGACCCGCTCGGAGCGTCCTCGGCGTCAGGCGCCTCGGTGTCAGGCGCCTCTGGACCCTCGGAGCCTCCCGCTCCGGTCGCGGCGTCCGACGGGGCCGGAGCGGCCTCGTCAGGGGTCTCAGCGTCCGACGCAGCCGCGTCCGACGAGTCCTCCGCGTCAGGCGCGTCCGCGACCTCCGCATCCGGTGCAGCGGCACCTTCGGGCGCAACCTCCGACGCGTCGGCATCCTCAGCCGCGGCGTCAGGCGCCTCGGCGTCACGAGCCTCCGCGTCCGACGCACCCTCGACCGCCGAGTCCTCCGCGTCAGCCCCGCCCGTGTCCGTCGAGTCCGCCGAGTCGCCGGCGCCCGACGCAGCCGCGTCCGACGAGTCCCCGCCCGCGTCCGAAGAGTCCCCCGCAGCCGGCTCACCCGCAGCGTCGGGCTCCTCCGGCGTGGGCTTCGCGTCGGCGTCGCCGGGCGCGACCCACGCAGCCACCGCCGCACGCAGCCGAGCGTCGTTCTCCGCCGAGCCCGTCTCCGTGCCCGGCCCCGTGGCCGAAACCCGCTCCGCCGGAACCTTGAAGACCGCCGTCGGCTGGTCGGCCTTGGGCGGCGATGCCTGGCGAAACACGGCGAGCCGCGGGTCGCGTTCACCCGAAGTCGTCTCCCCCGACGACTTCCGCTGCTCCGACTTGTCGGGGGACTCGCCCGCCACCGTGCCTCCTCCATGAGTCATGCGCCATGCACCGTACGTACGTATCTACGCGACAACACGGGCGCCGTCACGCGACAGCCCGTGTTGTCCGAACCATCTATCAGTGTCCTGTGTGAGACCGCTGTCCCGGTGCCTAGACGAGAACGACATACCTGCCGGTTCCCATAGAAACCACCCAGGCGCTCTCGACAGACCAATGTGAGAGGGGTCACCCTGTCATTCATCCACGCGGGGAGGCATGGATGGGCAGGAGCCGCAGAACACTTCCGGAAGAGCTACTGCTGCTCGCTCTGGACCCGGCCACGGGTACCACAGCGCAGCCGCAGTCGCTCGACCTCGGCCTGGCCGGAGCCCAGCTAGTAGAGCTGGCCCTGGCAGGACGGATAGCCCCAGACGGGGATCGTATCGCCGTGGTGATGCCACGGCCGACCGGAGATCCGACACTGGACTCCGCACTGGAGCTGTTGCGCCGACGCGGCAGTCCGGTACGGGCAGTCCACTGGATTGGCGGGCCCCGACTGGGGTTGCGCCAGATTTACCTCTCGCATCTGGAGCGGTGCGGCATGGTGCATGCCGTGGCGGGCCAGATGTGCGGAGTGCTGCCGACGACTCGCTACCAGGCGACGGACACGGCGATAAGCCGGGACATCAGGGCCCGGCTGGACAGTGCGATCCGCACCGGCGTACCGCCGGACCCGCGGACCGCGGCGCTCGCCGCGCTGGCCCACGCGGTCGGACTCGGCAAGCACCTCTACCCCGGGAACGAAGGGCGTTCCTCGAGGTCCCGGCTGCGGGATCTCATCAGGCACGACCCGATGGGCGGACTCGTGGCGCACGCCGTGATGGACGTTCAGAACGGTGTGGCCGCTCAGCCCCGCCGCAATCCCACCGCAGTGAACGGCAGCCGACAGCCGGCAGCCGTGGCGGCCGCCATGCAGCCACGCCACGGAAGCATGGCCCGCGTCGCCGCGCACTGACGCAGCACCATCCGCACCAGCACCACCAGCAGCAACCGCAGAACCAGCACCACTCGCAGAACCGCCGCACCGACGTCCCCAAGGCCCGGTCCGGGAGCCGCACAGAACGCGCGGGGCAGCCTCACCGCTGCCCCGCGCGTTCGCGTATGTCGTCTGTGTAGCCATTTCGCAGCGGAGCCACGACCATTGGTGGCAGTCTGCTGAGCAGTAGATACTCTCAGCTACGCAGCCGGAGGTGCAGTTTCCGTGGCGTCCAACGTCAACCCCACCGTCAGGCGACGCCGATTGGGCCAGGAGCTGCGCCGGCTCCGCGAGCTCAAGGGCATGACGGCCGAAGAGGTGGCGGAGCGCCTGCTCGTCTCGCAGTCGAAGATCAGCCGCCTCGAGAACGGCCGTCGCTCCATCAGCCAGCGCGACGTCCGCGATCTGTGCGGGGTCTATGAGGTCGAGGACCACCGTATCGTCGATTCGCTGATGCAGATGGCCAAGGACTCCCGCCAGCAGGGCTGGTGGCACGCCTTCGGCGACATCCCGTACAGCGTCTACATCGGTCTGGAGACCGATGCCGCGAGCCTGCGGGTGTACGAACCCCAGGTCGTCCCCGGCCTGTTGCAGACCCAGCGCTATGCCGAGGCACTGATCGCCGGTGCGTTGCCCGAAAGCGGCAGCGCCGACGTAGAGAAACGGGTCAGCGTCCGGCTGCGCCGTCAGGAGCGGATCAAGGAGGCTGAACACCCGCTGCGGCTCTGGGCGGTGATCGACGAGGCGGCGCTGCACCGTCTCGTCGGCGACAAGCAGCTGATGCGCGAGCAGCTCGAGCATCTGGTGGAGTTGTCGCAATTGCCGCATGTCACCGTGCAGGTGCTGCCCTTCGACATGGGCGCCCATCCCGGCATTCTGGGCCAGTACGCGATCCTCGAGTTCCCGGACGCCTCCGACTCCAGCGTCGTCTACATCGAGGGCGTGACGAGCGATCTGTATCTGGAGAAGGCCAACGACGTGCAGAGGTACAGCGTCATGTACGAGCATCTGCGCGCCCAGGCCCTGAATGTGGACCAGACCAGGCAGTTCATCGCGGACATCGCCAAGGAGTACGCCCGCTGAGCGGCGCGCCGCCGGGCGGGCGGAACGGCCCGCGGAAGAGCCTGCGGAAAACCCAGCAAAAGGGCCCGCAGAAGGGTCCCCGGAAAGGTCCCGGCCGCGAGGGAGGCCGCACGGTACACCCGCGCCCCCTCGCGGCGGAAGACTCGTGTGGAATATGCCATCCGGTCGAGTGAACGCCCGTCTCAGGTGCCCAGGGTGACGAGTACCTTCGATCACGCCAGCAAGAACGTTGGCGCACATCACACCACTCGCCGAAGCGGAGCAGACATGGCAATCATTGAGGGTGCCACGGAATCCTGGACGAAATCCTCGTACTCCGGCGGAAACGGCGCTTGCGTAGAGGTCAAGTCCCCCGTCGTGGCGGCGATTGCCGTGCGGGACTCCAAGGTTCCCGCCGGCCCGTCGATCAAATTCGTTCCCCAGTCGTGGAACTCTTTCGTGAACGAAGTGGCGCAGGGCGCGTTCGATCTCGGCTGAACAATAAGCCGAAGAGCCCGCCAGGCAGTTCAGCGAAAAGCACCACGAACGAACGCAGCACAGAGCACCATTGAACAGCGCACCACCCACCGGAGCCCTCTCGACTGGTCCGCCGTCCCGGCCGAGGGGGCTCGGCCATGCCCCCACGGCCATCCCCCACCCGCTTCCGTCAGCCACCGTCCCGCCGCGGGATCCGCGCCCGTATCGGCGATCCGCGCCGTCTCAGCGCAGTTGATCGACGTAGCGGTCGGTTCCGGGAACCGTCGGGATGAAGGGAGCCACGAGCTCAACCCGCCCGAACCCCGATTCGACGACCGCTGCGTCGAGTCCGGCGAACGTAGACTCCCAGCGCTCCCTCGGGTCCTCCTCGAGGAACCACAGCAGCGTCAGCCGGGTGTCCACGCCCTCCACCTGCTTCACATAGCTCATCCGGTCGCCCGGCAGCGGCGTCGGTCTGAAGACGGTCACCATCGCCGCGCACGAGCCTGCCAGCCGCTTCGGCAGATGCCTCGTACGCAGCCACTCCAGCAGCTCCGCCCGCCGCTCGGGCCCCTCGGCGTCGATCACCTCGACCACCAGGCCCGCGTACGGATGGTCCAGCGCGTGGAAGTCGCGCGGGCCTGCCGCGCCGTCGCGGTAGACGGTCGCCTCGTGGTCCTGGAAGGCCGTGAACACATGCGTACGGTCCTGGTAGACGCGCCCGTCCCGGTTCAGTCGCTTGTTGATGCCGACGGTCCACTTCATATGGTCGGCGTAGCGGCCTTCGGTGATCCAGTACGTGGAGATGTAGCAGCCTGCCGTGACGGGCTGCGCCACCGCCGACTTCTCCGGGTAGCGCAGCTCCTGGAGGTCTCTGGTGGCGACCCAGCGCCGTCCCGCGTACATCCAGGGCATCGCCATCGCACCCGCGTAGTAGTGGTCGTCCTCGTACCAGCGGTTGTACGCGTACTCATGGCCGGGATGCGGTTCGACCATGGTGATCAGAGCGTGCCCGGGTCGCACGCCGTACGGCCCCACGCCCGCCAGTTCGGCGTACACCTCGCTGCGCGTGTCTTCTGTCATCCCTCCGGTGTATCTGATGATGCGTCAGTTGGGGAGGGGTGAGGACAACGGGAGGACAACCTTATTGAGCCCTCAATAGCTCTCCCGGCCGGCTGATCGGCTACCGGGGCGGCTGCACCGGAGTGTTCGGGCGCGGGCAGCAGATCGACGGCGAATGGTGGAGGCTGAACGGCGCGTACTGACGCCGGCCTTCCTTCCTCGGCACCCGGCCCGTACCCTGACGCACCGTCAGGTACGTGCCGGACCTGTGTCGAAGGAGCGCGCCATGCTGCTTCAGGGGAAGACCGTGATCGTCTCCGGCGTAGGGGCCGGACTCGGGCACCGGATCGCGGCGACGGTCGTACGGGACGGGGGCAACGCGGTCCTCGGTGCGCGCACCGAGGAGAACCTCGCCAAGTCGGCCGGCGAGATCGATCCGGACGGCTCGCGCACCGCGTACCGCGCCACCGACATCACCGACGAGGCGCAGTGCCAGGCACTGGCGGCGCTCGCGCTGGAGCGCTTCGGGCGGATCGACGCGGTGGCCCATGTCGCCGCCTGGGACAGCTACTTCGGGGGCTTGGCGGACGCGGACTTCGAGACCTGGCAGGGCGTCATCGATGTGAATCTGCTGGGCACACTGCGGATGACCCGGGCCTGTCTGCCGGCGCTGAAGGAGCGGGGCGGCTCGGTCGTCATCATCGGCACACAGTCGGCGGTGGCCGCGCCCTCGCAGGTGTGGCAGGCGGCGTACGCGGCGTCCAAGGGCGCGCTGACCTCGGCGATGTACTCGATGGCGCGAGAGCTCGGTCCGGACCGGATCCGGGTGAACACCGTGCTGCCCGGCTGGATGTGGGGGCCGCCCGTCCAGGCGTACGTCCGGTTCACCGCGCACACCGAGGGCGTACCGGAGAACGAGGTGCTCGGGCGGCTCACCGAGCGGATGGCGCTGCCCGAGCTGGCCACGGACGCGGATGTGGCGGAGGCCGTGACCTTTCTGGCCTCCGACCGGGCCCGGGCGATCACGGGTCAGTCGCTGTTGGTCAACGCCGGTGAACTGATGCGGTAGCGCCGGCGGTCCGGGCTCAACTCCCCAGTCTCCTCGGGCTTCTCCACGGCCGCACGGACAATCGCCCCGTGCGGCCCTTTTCCACCCTCGCGTTGACTACATATATGAATGGAGGTCAACAACTAGAACAATTTTACTCGCTCTTGACTCCTCGGATCGTTGTAGTGACCGCTTGCCTGGCCACACCATGAACGGCGTTCACAAGGCGGACCCCAGGAGGGGGCACATGAACAGTCTCGACTGGACCGTGCTCATCGGTTACTTCGGTGTGATGGTCGCGATCGGACTCTGGTCCCACAAGCGCGTCGACAACGTAAGCGACTTCTTCACCGCCGGCGGCAGGATGCCCTGGTGGCTGTCCGGCATCTCGCACCACATGTCCGGCTACAGCGCGGTGATGTTCACCGGCTATGCGGGCATCGCCTACAAGTACGGTGTCACGTCCTTCGTGACCTGGTCGCTCCCGATCGCCATCGGCATCTTCATCGGTGCGAAGCTCTTCGCCCCGCGGCTGAACCGGCTGCGCTCCAAGCTGCATGTCGCATCACCACTGGAGTATCTGAAGAACCGCTACAACCTGAAGACGCAGCAGGCCCTCGCCTGGTCCGGCGTGCTGCTGAAGATCGTGGACGTGGGCGCCAAGTGGGCCGCCATCGCCACCCTGCTGTCCGTCTTCACCGGCCTCTCGCTCAACCAGGGCATCCTGATCACCGGCGTCATCACCGGCGTCTACTGCACGATCGGCGGCCTGTGGGCGGACGCCCTGACCGAACTCGGGCAGTTCATCATCCAGCTCCTGGCCGGTCTCGCGATGCTGATCGCGGTCATGGGCAAGCTCGACGGCTTCAGCACCCTGTGGACGGTGTGGGACAAGCCGGAGCTGCAGGGCCACACGGACGCCACCGCCGGGCCGTACACCGTGACGTTCCTGCTCGCGTTCCTCTTCATCAAGACCTTCGAGTACAACGGCGGCATGTGGAACCAGGCGCAGCGCTATATGGCGACCGCCAACGCCCGCGAGGCCACCCGCTCGGCGCGGCTCTCCTCGATCCTGTGGTTCGTGTGGCCGCTGGTCCTCTTCTTCCCGATGTGGTGCGCCCCGCTGCTCGTCGAGGCGAAGAAGCCGGACGCCTCCGACTCGTACGCCCTGATGACCGAACAGCTGCTGCCGCACGGTCTGCTGGGCCTGGTCATCGTGGGCTTCTTCTCGCACACCATGGCCATGTGCTCCTCCGACGCCAACGCGATCGCCGCGGTCTTCACCCGGGACATCGCGCCGGTCCTCTCCAGGAAGGCGAGGGGCTGGTCGGAGCGGGTCGGTCTGATCGCCGCCCGGGTATCCACGATTTCCTTCCTGGCGCTGTCGATGGCGATCGCGACCCAGGTCAACTCGCCCACGTTCAAGGACATCATCACCGTCGTGATCAAGTGGGTGGCCGGACTGATGGGACCGATCGCGATCCCGTTCATGCTCGGCCTGCTGCGGCCGTTCCGTAAGTCGGGACCGACCGCGGCGCTCACCAGCTGGGCGGCCGGCCTGATCGCCTTCTTCTTCCTCAACTACGAGATCGACGGCACGGCCAGGACCGATGTGGCCCTGCAGTACCAGGTCTCCGTACCGCTGGCGATCTCGCTCCTGCTCTACATCCTGATCGGCGTCGTCAAGCCGGAGGACACCCCCGAGCGGGACGCGGTCATCGCCCGGATCAACTCGGACGACGACGGTCCGGGCGGGGCGGGGCTCGCCGCCGCGACCGTGCCGGCGCCTGCCGAGCCCGCGCCCGCGGAGGCGAAGGTGCTGGGCCGCGAGGGCGCGGACGGCTGAACCCTGTGCCCACACGAGGGCCCGGCTCCCCAGGGGTGGAGCCGGGCCCTCGTCGTCGTGCGCCGCGTCAGCTGCGCGGGTAGCGGGCCAGCCAGCCGGGAGAGGCGACCGTGGGGCCGTGCAGCGCCGGCCCCTGGGTCATCTCCATCGCGAAGTCGTCGGCGAGCTCCAGGATGGTCGGGCGGCCCTCCAGCTCGCAGAGCCAGGCGGGCGGCAGCGCCGTCTCGCCGTGCAGCGCGCCGAGCAGTGCGCCGGTGATGGCGCCGGTGGTCTCCGAAGGCCCGTCGTGGTTGACGGCAAGACGCAGGCCGTGCCGGATGTCCTCGCCGACGAGGGCGCAGTAGACGGCGATGCCGAGGGCGTCCTCGGCGTGATACCCCTCGCCGAGCGAGGCGATCCTGGCGGGGCTCGGAATGCCCTGGCGTACGGCGCCGAGCGCCTGCTTCAGGGCGTCCGTGACCGGCTGGTGCCCGGGGCGCGCGGCGAGCAGCGCGAGCGCCCGCTGCACGGAGCCGTCGAGCGTCTCACCGCGGGCAAGCCCGTGCACGATCACCGCGAAAGCGCCCGCCGAGAGATACGCGGTGGGATGGCCGTGCGTCTGGGCCGCGCACTCCACGGCCAGCTGGCACACCAGCTGCGGCTCCCAGCCCACCAGCAGCCCGAACGGCGCGGAGCGCACCAGCGCGCCCGCATCCCGCGCAGCGGGGTTCTTGGGCGCTTCGAGAGTGCCCATGGTCTCGTCGCCGAGCCCGATGAGGCAGGCCGGGGCGGGGTCGCGGCGGGTGTACAGCCATTCCTCACGGGCGAGCCAGCCGTTGTCCTTGCGGCGCTCGTCGGGACCCCAGTCGCGCTGGGTCGCGGCCCATCTCAGATAGGCGCGGTGCACATCGGTGGGCGGATGCCAGGCGCCGGTGTCCCGGCGGACCTGGGCGCGTATCAGCCCGTCGAGGGTGAAGAGGGTCAGCTGTGTGGCGGCGGTGACCGCGCCACGGCGCCCGTGCGCGGGCACGAGGTCGGCGAGACCGTCCGGGCCGTGGGCCGTGCGTATCTCCTCCATGGTGAGCGCCGCGACGCCGACGCCGAGCGCGTCGCCGATGGCGCCACCGAGCAGGGCGCCGCGCACGCGGGCACGGAAATCCTGCTGCTCGGCCCGGCCCCAGACGGCTGTGGCTCCTGCGCTCACCGCACGCCCTCCCTGGACGTCGAACGTATGCCTGGCGCAGCACTGTAATCGAACGTTGAGGACGGGGTCCTCCGTCGCCGGACCAGGGCCGGATCCGGCCCCGCCCGGCTACGAAGCAGGCGGGGGCGGTGCCAGACGTTCGCGATGGGCCGCCGCCCAGCTGTAGGAAGGGTTCAGGACAAGCGCCCGGTCGAGATCGGCCAGCGCCTCGGCCCGTCTGCCCAGCGCCTCGTTCGCCATCGCCCGGCTGCCCCAGGCCCAGGCATATCCGGGGTCCAGCACGAGCGCCCGGTCGTACTCGGCGACGGCCTCCTCGTACCGCTCTTCCTGCCGCAGGACCTCCCCCCGCTCCCCCACGATCCACGCGTTCCGAGGCGACAGCGTCCTCGCCCGCTCCAGATCCGTCCACGCCCCGCTCGTGTCCCCGAGCGACCGCCGCACCTGGGCGCGGCGCACCAGGGACCAGACATGGTCGGGCCGGATGTCCAGAGCGAGGTCGAGATCGGCGAGTGCCGCCGCGGACCGACCCAGCCTGTGCGCCGCCTGGCCCCGGCTCGCCAGCGACCACACATGACCGGGATCGTTGTCGAGTGCGCGGTCGAAGTCGGCGATCGCCTCCTCGGGGCGGCCCGCCAGCCGGTAGGTCTCGCCCCGGTGGAAGTAGGTCCGCACACCGTGCGGTCGCCGCTCGACGGCCCGGTCGTGATCCTCCAGCGCTTTCTCGTACTGGCCGAGTGCCCGGTGGACCAGCGCCCGGACGGAATACGCGCGCGGTTTGTCCGGGTCCAGCGTGATCGACCGGTCGAAGTCCGCGAAGGCCTCGTCGTATCTCCCCGCACCCCTGCGGGACTCGCCCCGCACCATGAAGGCGGCGGCACGCGCCTCGTCGTGGAGTTCGGTACGGGAGAGCAGCAGCCCGAGCAGTTTGTCCACGCCACGCTGCTCGTCCCGCAGCGCCGTCAGACAGTCCGCTCCCCAGTCGCGCAACCCGTCGTCCCCCGCGGCCTCGCCCGCCTCGGCGATCGCCTGGGCCCAGCGGCGGGCCGAATCGCCGCCCTTGTCGCACGCCCAGGCGCCGTCTGCCAGCGCTTCCGCAAGCTCGCGTCTCGGCTCCGCGCACAGCAGGTGGTACGTCTCCTCAAGGCGCTCCGCCCACCAGCGGTCGTCCTCCGACCGCTGGTCGCGACGCAGCCCGGCGCCTGCCGCCTCCCGCCGCCGGCCGTACGCCTCGGCCAGCCGGCCATGAGCCGCGCGCCACCGCTCCGGTGAGAGGGCACGCTGGAGTCGCAGCATCGGGGCGCGTACGACGTCGTGATACTGGGCCAGCCCACCGCGATCGCTCACGAACGGCAGCCCGCGCAGCCAGCCGAACAGCTCCGCCGCCTCCGCCGCCACGGCCGCCTTGAAGATGTCCTCGTTCAGCCGGCGCGGCAGTGCGCCGTCGAGGGCCGCCGAGCGGCGGACCGGGTCACGCTCCCACTTCAGAAAGCGCTCAACGGCGGTGGCGCTGGGGTCGTCCACACTGCCCGGCCGCCCGGCGTTCTCGGCGAGAGTCGAGACGAGGACCGGCAGCCGTCCGGAGAGCCTGAGCACGTCCCGTACCACCTCTTCGTCCACGACCCCTTTGGACGCGAGAAGCTGCCGGGCCTCGGCCTCGCTGAAGGGCGCGAGCGGGAGGTCGGTCACGAAGCCGGCGTAGTCCGCCCAGCAGTTGGGGTCGAGCGGGCCCTGCCCGGACAGGGTGACGACGACGTGCGCGGGAAGCGAGCCGTACCGCTCGGTGGTGATCAGATCGCGCAGCCAGGTGTCCAGAAAGGGCCCGGTGCGTTCGTATGTGTCGAAGAAGAGCGCGATCCACGGCGCCTGGGCCGCGACCCGTTCGATCTCGGCGACCAGGACGGGAGTGAGGACCCGGAGCGGGTCGAGGACCAGCCGCACATCCTCCAGCTTGCCGAAGCGCGCGCTGAGGACGGCCCGTACATGGTCGGCGCCACGGGCGAGTTGAGCCGGGTCGACGGCTCCGGCGAACGCGCCGACGCCCGGCACCATGCCGAGACCGATCAGCCCGGCCTGGGCCGCGGCGCGGGACCCTGCGGTGGGGCCCGTGGGCCCCGTGGGGCCCTGCTCGGGTTCTGCCGCCGACGCGGCCGACTCCGCCTCGTGCCTGCGCTGACGGTAGGTCGCGAGCAGCCGGTCCAGGGCCTTGAGCGCATGCCCCTGCTGGGCGAACTGCGCGCTCAGCGCCTCCATCGCCTCGGGCACGCTGTTCACGGACTCGTCGAGGCCGGCGGTCAGCGCCTGCCGCTCGCGCGCGCTCCGCACAAGTTCGCGTACGAGGGAGGACTTGCCGACGCCCGCGTTGCCGTGGATGTGGAAGATGAACCGGTGCCGCTCGTCCTCCGGCGGGATGTCGAAGTTCCCCTGGAACAAAGCGAGTTCATCGCGTCGACCGACGAACCCGGCGCGTCCGCGCCGCTGGATCAGCTCCTGCATCGACGGCTTCGGGGCACCCATGCGGGCCAGTCTGGCAGGCGACTTCGGGCCGCGCCGTCAGTCCGGCAGCACCGGCAGCAGCTCCGGGAGGTGTCCGTCCGACGCGGCCGCGGCCTGCTGCCGCTCCTCGGGAACCTCGCCGTACAGGGTCGTACGCGGCTTCGCCGGCCGACCTGCCGCCTCCGCGATGGCTACCAGGTCCTGCACCGAGCGGTACGAGCCGTAACTGGAGCCCGCCATACGGGAGATGGTCTCCTCCATCAGCGTGCCGCCGAGGTCGTTGGCACCGGAGCGGAGCATCTCGGCCGCGCCCTCCGCCCCCAGCTTCACCCAGCTGGTCTGGATGTTGGTGATGTGCGGGTGGAGAAGGATGCGGGCCATGGCGGTGACCGCACGGTTGTCGCGGGCGGTCGGCCCCGGGCGGGCGATGCCCGCGAGGTAGACGGGCGCATTGGTGTGGATGAAGGGCAGCGTCACGAACTCGGTGAACCCGCCGGTCTCCTGCTGGATCCGGGCCAGCGTCCGGAAGTGGCCGAGCCAGTGGCGGGGCTGGTCCACATGCCCGTACATCATCGTCGAGCTCGACCGGATGCCGAGCTCGTGCGCGGTCTTGACGACCTCGATCCAGGTGGCGGTGGGCAGCTTGCCCTTGGTGAGGATCCAGCGGACTTCGTCGTCGAGGATCTCGGCGGCCGTGCCGGGGATGGAGTCGAGCCCGGCTTCCTTGGCTGCGGTGAGCCACTCGCGGATCGAAAGCCCGGTGCGGGTCGCACCGTTGACGACCTCCATGGGCGAGAAGGCGTGCACATGCATGCCGGGGACGCGCTTCTTCACGGCGCGCGCGATGTCGAAGTAGGCGGTGCCGGGCAGATCGGGGTGGATGCCGCCCTGCATGCAGACCTCGACCGCACCGACGTCCCAGGCCTGCGCGGCCCGGTCCGCGACCTGATCGAGGGAGAGGGTGTACGCGTCGGCGTCCGTACGCCGCTGGGCGAAGGCGCAGAAGCGGCAGCCGGTGTAGCAGACGTTGGTGAAGTTGATGTTGCGCGTGACGACGTACGTGACGTCGTCGCCGACCACCGTTTTACGCAGGTCGTCCGCGATGCGGGTGAGCGCGTCCAGCGCAGGCCCGTCCGCGTGGAGGAGGGCGAGGGCTTCGTCGTCGGTGAGCCTCGTCGGATCATCCGCGGCCTGCTTGAGAGCCTGCCGTACGTCGGTCTCGATCCGGGAAGGCACCATGCCGGGCTGGGCGGCCTCGCGCAGGGCCTCCCAGTCGCCGTAGACCTCGTCGAAGTCGTCGCGCCGGTCGGAGGTGCGGCCGGTGGTGTCGATGGTCACGTGCAGATCGGTACGACCGGCGGCGGTGAACCCTTCGTCGGGCTCCTGCCAGGGCAGGCCTTCGGGCTTCACATCGCGTGCCAGTCCGGTGCCGGCGTCAGCCAGCGCACGCACATGCGGCAGCAGCCGGGGATCCAGCCAGGGCTCGCCGCGCTGTACGAACTCCGGGTAGACGCAGAGGCGTTCCTCAAGACGGAAGCCTGCCGCCGCGGACTGCTCGGCGAGCTCGTCGATCTGCGGCCAGGGCCGCTCGGGGTTCACATGATCGGGCGTGAGGGGCGAGACCCCGCCCCAGTCGTCGATCCCGGCCCCGATGAGCCGCGCGTACTCGCCCGCGACCAGGTTCGGCGGAGCCTGCAAGCAGGCGGAGGGCCCCATGATGTGCCGCGCGACGGCGACGGTGGCGACCAGCTCGTCCAGCTCGGCGTCGGGCATGCCGCGCATCGCCGTGTCCGGCTTGGCGCGGAAGTTCTGCATGATCAGTTCCTGGATCCCGTGGTACGCCCGGGAGATGCGCCGCAGCGCGAACAGCGAATCCGCGCGCTCCTCATACGTCTCGCCGATCCCGATCAGCAGGCCGGAGGTGAAGGGCACGGAGGAGCGCCCCGCGTCCTCGAGCACCCTGAGCCTGACGGCCGGCTCCTTGTCCGGCGACCCGTAGTGCGGACCGCCGGGCTCGCTCCACAGGCGGGTCGCCGTGGTCTCCAGCATCATGCCCATGGACGGGGCCACCGGCTTGAGCCGCTGGAAGTCGGTCCAGGTCATGACACCGGGGTTGAGATGCGGCAGCAGCCCGGTCTCCTCCAGGATGCGGATCGCGATGGCCCGTACGTACGCGATGGTGTCGTCGTACCCGTGCGCGTCCAGCCACTCCCGCGCCTCGGGCCAGCGGTCCTCCGGCTTGTCGCCGAGCGTGATGAGCGCTTCCTTGCAGCCGAGCGCGGCCCCGCGGCGGGCGATGTCCAGGACCTCGTCCGGCGACATGAACATCCCGTGCCCGGCGCGCCGCAGCTTGCCGGGAACGGTGACGAAGGTGCAGTAGTGGCACTTGTCACGGCAGAGCCGGGTGAGGGGGATGAAGACGCTCTTCGAGTACGTGATGACACCGGGGCGCCCGGCGGCCTCCAGCCCGGCATCCCGCACACGCGCGGCGGACAAGGTGAGGTCTTCGAGATCGTCACCCCGCGCCTGGAGCAGCACGGCGGCCTCGGTGACATCCAGCGCCACCCCGTCCCTGGCGCGCTTGAGAGCACGGCGCATGGCGTTCTCGGTGGGGCGACCGGGCCGTTCGTGCTGGTGATCCGTCATGGATCGAGCATACGAGCGCGGGGGGCGGGGAAATAGCTGGCCTCGGGGCTGAGGGGCACAGCCGAGGGCCGGTCCCCTGAGTACCTGCGCCCAGGCATGCTGGGCACAAGCACGCATGTCCGGGCCGGGGGCCGGGACTGATGTCACAGCCGTCACCATGGTCACTGGACGATGCTTCGGCAAGCGTTGGTGATATCCCACGGTTTGATCGCTTTGATTCCATTGCATTCGAAAACTGGTTCGTGGCAGCATGCGGTGCATGAGCAGCAACGGGGATGGCATACCGGGGCCCGAACAGCCTCTGAGACTAACCGATTTGGCCGATTCGGTACCTGATTCAACTGCTGTGGGAACAGCGCCGACGGTTCCCGCCGAGGATCAACTCGCTGTGGCTCGCAAAGAGTTTGCAGTGTTGCTCGGGGAATTCCGGCGCACCGCCGTGCTGGTACCGATCGACCCGCACGGGAGCCTGTGGACCGCGGACCAGGGCGGGGTTCGCTGGATCTGTGCCTTCTCGGACGAAGAGGCGCTCGCACAGTTTGCACGTGCGCAGGGGGATGCCGAGCGGGAGTGGACGTATCAGACCATCCTGGGCGCGCGGCTGCTGGATGTGATGGTGCCGATGCTGCACATGCCGGCCGGGGTGGCGCTCGACGCGGGCAGTGACGAAGGCATGTTGTTCCCGCCGGTCCAGGGCATCGTGCCGGACGCGGCGGCGGTAGATCTCGGGGGGACGGAATGAGCGGAAGCGATCCTGATCTCGCGGCGCCGGAAGCGGCGCTGGCCGAGATCGCGAAGGGCATCAACTTGGCGCATGCCGAGTTGAAGGACCTCGGGATGATCGGTGAGGCGTCGACAGGGCGAGGCTTCTCGGATCTTGCGTTGTCGGGGATGGAGTTGGGGCACAGCGGGCTGACAGCGGAGTTCCAGACGTTCTGTGATCGCTGGGAGTGGGGCGTACGGGCGCTGACCTTGCGCGGGAATGCCTTTGCGCAGGGGGTGGGTCTGTCGGCCGGCTCGTTCGCCGAGCAGGAGCAGTACATCAAGGACTCGATCAAGATCGGTGTGAACTCGGTGAACGGGAACCCGCACTTGAGCGAGGACGACGTCAAGGCGATGAGCTGGGACAAGATCAGCACCCAGTCCGCCTTCGACGGTGCGGACTGGAGCGCCGAGTCCTTCTCCGAGGCCCAGAAAGAGGTCAACCAGACCTGGAAGAACACCGGGTACGACGTGATGGACGCGCAGATGGACTCGATGGAGCGCTCGGGCCTGATCGACCCGAAGATTCGTGACGCGATGGACAAGGAGATGCGCGAGACGTTCGACCCGGACCAACAGACGATCGATCAGGCTGAGCAGCCGCGGTGGGGGGAGCACGGCTGATGCCGGACTGGGGAGGGTGGGTCGACAAGGGCGTTGATTTTGTCGACAAGGGGATCGACAAGGCCAAGGAGAAGGTCGGCGAGGGTGTCGACTGGGCAACGGACAAGGTCGGTGACGGTCTTGACCACATGGGCCAGCACAAGCTGGCGGACGTGGTCGAGGACTGGGGCGACGAGACCGCCTCATCGCTGGGAGCGGAAGTCGGTGAGCAGCAGCTCGGCCAAACCGAGGAAGCGAATGAGCTGATCCACGGCAACCCCGGGAAGATCGCCGAGTCGGTGAAGAACCTGCGGGACTTCCAGTTGGCGTTCGACCTGGTTGGCGCCGGGATGAAGAGACTCGACTCCAGCAACTGGAAGGGTGAGGCGGCCGACACCTTCCGGGAGAAGTTCCAGACACTGCCCACCGACTGGCTGCACGCGGCCGATGCCTTTGAGGACGCCGCCAAGGCTCTCGAGACGTACTCCAAGGCGATCACCGGCGCGCAGGGCAAGGCAAAGGAAGCGATCGCCCTGTATAAGGAGGGCGACGAGGACTCCAAGAAGGCCGTGGACGCGCACAACAAGAAGGTCGACGCCTACAACGCCGCACGCAACGGCGACAACCCGCTGCCCAAGCCCGATGAGTTCTCCGACCCGGGCACGGCCAAACGCGAGCGGGCGCAGGAAATCCTCAAAGAGGCCCGCAGCCACCGCAACGAAGCCGCCGAGACTGCGAAGACAGCCGTCACCGCGGCGATGGCGCACGCCCCCAAGGAACCCACCGGCCGCAAAAAGCTCGAGCTCGAGCTCATGGACTACAGCCTGGGCCAGAGCTTCGAGCTCGCGCACTTCGGCGGCGGCATCGTCAAGGGCACGGCGGGACTGCTCAACTTCGTCCGCACGGTCAACCCGATCGACCCGTACAACCTGACCCACCCGGCCGAGTACTACAAGGGCCTCAACATGACGCTCGCCGGGCTGGCGTCCACAGCCGCCAACCCGGACCGCGCGCTGAAGAACGCGTGGGATGCGGCGAAGGGCGACCCGTCCGAGTTCCTAGGAAGACTGGTCCCCGAGCTCGTCGGCTCAAAGGGCGCGGGGCTTGTGCGGGGCGGTATCCGCGCCGGGATGAGGAACGGCGTCAAGCACGGACTCGAAGAGGGCGCCGAATCGGCCGCTCGTAGAGGCGTTGAGGATCCTGCCAAGCCTTCACGTCCTCAGGAGGCGGTGGAGAGCAAGGGCACCGACCCGGTCGACCTCGCCACCGGCACCATGTATCTCCCTCAGACGGACATCACTCTGCCCGGTGTGCTTCCGCTGGCCTTCCGCCGCCGCGTGGCCTCGGACTACCGGGCGGGCCGCTGGTTCGGACCGTCCTGGTCGTCCACCGCAGACCAGCATCTGGAGATCGATTCCGAAGGCGTCGTCTTCGTGTGTGAGGACGGCCTTCTGCTGGCGTACCCGCATCCCGCTCCCGGGGTCCCGGTCCTGCCCAGCCACGGCCCGCGCTGGCTCCTGGACCGCGACACCGACGGGGACTACACGGTCACCGACCCGGACACCGGTCGGGTTTGGCACTTCACCACACGCAGCGCGGATGTTGCACTACTGGCTCAGATCGACGACCGCAACGGCAACTGGATCACCTTCGAGTACGACGAGACGGGCACGCCGACCGGAATCGTGCACCACGGTGGCTACCACCTGAAGCTCACCACCGACCAGGGCCGGATCACCGCCCTCCACCTGGCCGGCGCGGCACCGGACAGCACCGACCAGGAGATCCTGCGCTACGGCTACACCGACGGTCACCTCACCGAGGTCATCAACTCCTCGGGTCTGCCTCTCCAGTTCGCGTACGACGGGCGAGGGCGCGTCACGTCCTGGACTGACACGAACGGCAGCCGCTACGAGTACACCTACGACGACCACGACCGGTGCATAGCCGAAGGCGGCACCGAGGGCCACATGGCTCTGCGGCTGGACTATGACGGCACCGACCCCGAAACCGGTCTGCGCGTCACCACCACAACCACCAGCAGCGGAGCGGTCCACCGCTATCTGATCAACGACACCTATCAAGTCGTCGCGGAGATCAACCCATTGGGGGCGGTCACCCGCTACGAGCGCGACCGGTACAACCGGTTGCTGTCCCTGACAGACCCTCTCAGCCACACCATACGCTTTGAGTACGACGAGTCGGGCCGTCCGAGGACGATCGTCCGTCCTGACGGGCGAGAGTTGCACGCCGATTACAACGAACTTGGCCTCCCGGTACACGTCACCAACCCGGACCGGACGTCAGTGCGTCAGGAGTACGACGAGCGGGGCAACCGCGTCACGGTCATCGACCCGTCCGGGGCAACCACGCGCTACACCTACGACGAGCGCGGGCACGCGACTTCGGTCACCGATGCCCTGGGCAACACCACCCACATCCGCAGCAACGCCGCCGGCCTCCCGGTTGAGATCACTGACCCTCTGGGCGCGGTCACCCGCATCGACCGGGACGGGTTCGGACGCCCTGTCGCCCTGACCGACCCGCTCGGCAACACAACTCGTCTGGAATGGACACCGGAGAGTAAGCCGGCCCGCCGCATCGAAGCAGACGGCACCGAGCAGTCGTGGGCATACGACGGCGAGGGTAATTGCGTTGCACACACCGATGCCATGGGCGCTGTTTCCCGCTTCGAGTACACCCACTTCGACCTCATGACCGCCCGGACCGGTCCCGACGGAGTGCGCCACGAGTTCCAGCACGACACTGAGCTGCGTCTGACTCAGGTGCTCAACCCTCAGGGCTTGACCTGGACGTACGAGTACGACGTCGCAGGCCGTCTCACATCGGAAACCGACTTCGACAGCCGCGCCCTCACCTACACGCATGACGAGGCGGGCCGCCTCACAGCCCGCACAGACGCCGTGGGCCAAACCGTCCGCTACGAACGCGACGACCTCGATCGCATCGTCTCCAAGGATGCAGACGGCACTGTCACCACGTACGCGTACGACCTCTCGGACCAGCTCTCCGAGGCAATCGGCCCGGACACCAGGATCACCCGCCTTCGCGACCGCTTCGGCCGCCTCAAGTCCGAAACGGTGAACGGCCGCACTGTCACTTACGACCACGACGTGCTGGGGCGCCGAACAGGCAGAACGACGCCGTCAGGCGCGCTGAGCTCTTGGACGTACGACGCGGCAGGCCGACGGGCCACCCTGACCACCTCAGGTCGAACGCTGAGCTTCGACCGCGACGCGGCAGGCCACGAACTCGCCCGCCACATTGGCGAGACAGTCACCCTGGAGTCCAGCTTCGACACACTGGGGCGCCTGACTGGCCAGCACGTCGCCGGCGCAGACCGGAGCATCCAGCGCCGCGCCTACACGTACCGGGCCGACGGCAACCTCATCAGCATCGACGACCAACTCGCTGGCAGCCGCCACTTCGACCTGGACGCAGCCGGGCGGGTCACAGCCGTCCACGCGACCGGCTGGACCGAGCGATACGCATACGACGAGGCTGGCAACCAGACCGAAGCAACCTGGCCCACATCCCATCCGGGCCAAGAAGCCACAGGCCCGCGCAGATACAGCGGGACCACAATTTCCCGAGCGGGCAACGTTCGCTACGAACACGACGAGCTGGGCCGCATCACACTGCGTCAGAAGACGCGTCTCTCCCGCAAGCCGGACACGTGGCGATACGAATGGGATGCCGAGGATCACCTCATTGCGGTCACCACACCTGACGGCAACCGCTGGCAGTACCTATACGACCCCTGCGGCCGCCGCGTCGCCAAGCACCGGCTGGCTGATGACGGGGAAACGATCCTCGAGCAGATCGAATTCGTCTGGGACGGCACGATCCTCTGCGAACAGACCACCACGTCAGCCGAGCTTCCGAACCCTGTCACCCTCACCTGGGATCACGAAGGCTTGCGCCCCATCAGCCAGATGGAACGCATCACGGCCGCCAATGCTCCACAAGTGGAGATAGACCAGCGCTTCTTCAGCATCATCAGCGACCTGATCGGCACCCCGAACGAACTAATCGACGAACAAGGCGACATAGTCTGGCGCGCCCGCGCCACCCTATGGGGCAACACGACCTGGGCGATCTCAAGCACGGCGTACACCCCGCTCCGCTTTCCAGGCCAGTACTTCGACCCCGAAACCGGTCTCCACTACAACTTTCACCGCCACTACGACTCCGAATCGGGCCGATATCTCACCGCAGACCCCCTCGGCCTGACCCCCGCGCCAAACCCGGCTACCTATGTACAAAATCCTCACACTTGGTCTGACCACCTCGGCCTGGCCCCCGACTATCACGAATTTCACACGGTCCAGGATCGCGCGAACGCCGAACGTTTGCGCGGGGACGGCACTCCGTGGCCCACCGAAGACATTCGCGGACAGTACGGTGAGGGTGTTTACTCCTGGGGGTCAGCAGACGAAGCCGTGCGCTACGCGGAGCGCCTGCGCACTCGCGGCGCAGATGTTGAGATCCTTAAGTTCAAGGTCTCAGCGAGCGACTTCGAGGCCATGCGCAAGGCGGATGTCATCAAGATGACCCCAGACGAAGCAGAAGCCTTTGTCGATAAGTACAGTCGCCTCTACGGGGATGGAGCACCGCACAATTTTGACTATGTCCGAGGACCCACAGGCATGGGGGATGAGCATTACTTCAACAAGGCAATATTCCATCTACTGAAATTCGGCGACTGATGGAAAGAACGATCAGAACTTTCAAGTATCGCTTGCGCAGCCCGATCGGAGGGCTGGCGGCAGACCTGTCAGCCACTGCACGCCTATCGCTTCCCAGGGAGCGCGGTATCCAAATTTACCGCAGAGTTTGGCTCACCCTCCCACCGGACGGAATGCACTGGAGAGATGCCGCTTGGCTTTGCTTCGGAATCTCACTCCATTCCGAAAACCTCACCCTCAAGATTCCCGATGGACTAACCGTAGAAGTCGCCGCCTTGAAATTTCCGTTGAGCGACTACTCTTCCGAAGTGGCGGCGCTGGCAATGGATGGCTGGCTTCGGGAAGAGTTCGACCTGCCAGATGTCGGAGTCAGCGCGAAATTCACTGGAGGGGAGATGCCATATTCATTTCACTGGGGAGGGGTTGATGAGCCCTTCTCCTGCGGCTAGTCCGTAGGCTGTTGCAGCAGGCACTCAGCCCAGACCGTCTTGCCGATGATGCGGTCGGCCATACCCCAAGTCGTCGCGAGGGCATCGACCATGAGCAGGCCGCGGCCCGTCTGCGAGTCGGCGGCCGGTGACCTCGGGGTCGGTTCGCTGTCCGCGCGGGCATCCGAGACCTCGATGCGGAGCGTCGTCGGGGTGAGCACCAGGCGGAGTTCGAAGTCGCGGCCGGGGACACGGCCGTGCGTGACCGCGTTCGCCGCGAGTTCCGCGATGATCTGCGCCGCGGAGTCGGAGAGGTCGCTGCCGTACGGGACACCCCAACCGTCGAGTTGATGGACGGCCACGTGGCGGGCGAGGCGGGCGCCCCGGCGGGTAGCCGTGAAGCGCTGGGTGAACTCGGTCGTGGGGGTGGTGGTTTCTGCTTTCACGTCACTGAGCGTGGCCGGTTCGCCGTACCCTGACCAGGACTGTTTTCGCGACTCTGGGTAACTGTACGGGTACGGACGGCGTGCTGTACGGAATGTCGGCCGTGCCCGAGAAAGCGGTACGGCATGACGGAAGAGCGGCCGGAGCGGCCAGCTGAAGTGGACGGCACGGCGCATCTCTTCAGGGCTCTCGGCAAGCAGATCAAGGTCCTGCGGGAGCAGGCCGGGCTGAGCCAGCGGGAGTTGGGAGTCGCCGCGCACTGCGGTGAGGATCTGATCTCGGCGATCGAGCGGGGTGTACGGACGCCACAGCCCGACTTTCTTGAGCGGGTGGATGAGTTGCTGGCCGCCCGGGGTGTGCTCAAAGCCGCGGTGGAGGACGTACGGGAGGCTCAGTCGAAGGCACGGACTCGGCATCCGGACTGGTTCCGGGACTATGCGCGGGCTGAGGCGGAGGCCGTTGCGCTGCTCGACTACAGCAATCAGGCCATTCCGGGTCTGCTTCAGACCAAGGACTACGCACGCGCGATCTTCACCCAACGACGGCCCTTGCTAGACGAGGAGACCATCGAGAAGCGAGTGACCGACCGACTGGCCCGGCAGCAGATTTTCGAACGCTGGCCCGCTCCGACCTTCAGCTATGTACTCGAAGAGGTCGTGTTGCAACGGCCTATCGGTGGACGGACGGTCCATGCAGCGCAGTTGCGTCGACTGCTGCACACTGGACGAATGCGGACCGTAGAGCTTCAGGTCATGCCCACTGATCGCGAGGAACATCCCAGCATGGGAGGCTCGTTCATCCTGCTGACTCCCAAGGGGCGGCAGCAGGTGGCATATACAGAAATCTACGGGCACCCCCGACTGATCACCGAACCGGAGGAAGTCCGGGTCTTCATCGATCGCTATGGGATCATCCGAGCGCAGGCTCTCAGCCCACGGGAGTCGCTGGCCCTGATCGAAAAGATGCTTGGAGAGCTATGAACACCGGGCAGCTCCACTGGTTCAAGAGCAGCTACAGCGACGGCGAAGGCGGTGCCTGCATTGAGGTCGCCACCTGCCCCGCCGTCATCCGCGTCCGCGACTCCAAAGTCACCGACGGCCACCAGCTCGCCGTCACCCCCGGCGCCTGGTCCGCCTTCGTGTCGTACACCGGGCTCCTCCCTCTGGACTAGCCCCGCGCGTGTCTCCCTGGCCCGCCCCCGCCCCCTCGTCAGGCTCGGGCCGCATGAAGACGCCACGACTGATCATCCTCGCCGCCCTCTCCGCCGCCCTGCTTCCGACGGGCGGCCCGCGGACCGTGCAGGCACCGGGTGCGCCCGGGGATCACACGTACTGTGCGTACTCGTCCAGCGCCCGCAGCACCTCCGCCTCGCCCGCCGGCGGGAGCTGCAGCACGACCTCCTCCACGCCCAACGCCGCGTAGTGCGCCAGCTTCCCGGGCGACGGCAGGACCGCGTAGGGCACCACGTGCAGGCTCTCCGGGTCGCGGCCCGCCGACTCCCAGGCGGCCCGAAGCGCCGGGACCGACTCCGTGAGGCCCCGGCCGCCGATCGGGAGCCAGCCGTCCGCGTGCTCCGCGATCTGGGCGAAGAGCTTCGGGCCGGCCGCGCCGCCGATGAGGGTGCGGGGCGCGCCGCCCGCGGGCTTCGGGTGGGCGTACGACGCGCGTACGGAACCGAACTCGCCCTTGTACGCCGTCGGTTGGGGCGCCCACAGCGCCCGCATCAGCGCCATCCGGTCCCGCCCCAGCTCCCGCCGCGTCGACCACTCCACCCCGTGGTCCGCGGCCTCCTCCCTGTTCCAGCCGTAGCCGATGCCGAGCGTGAAACGCCCGCCCGACAGATGGTCGAGGGTCGCGATCTGCTTGGCGAGGTTGATCGGGTCGTGCTGGGCGACGAGTGTGATGCCGGTGCCGAGGCCGAGCCGCGAGGTGACTGCCGCGGCCTGGCCGAGTGCGACGAAGGGGTCCAGGGTGCGGCCGTACTCGGGCGGCAGTTCGCCGCCCGCGGGGTACGGGGTCGCCCGCTCCACCGGGATGTGGGTGTGCTCGGGCAGATAGAGCCCGCCGAAGCCGCGCTCCTCCAGCTCGCGGGCGAGTCGCACCGGCGTGATCGTCTCGTCCGTGAGGAAGATCGTGGTCGAGATCCGCATACGGAACCCTCCGTCATCGTCTCTGGTGACGGCCAACGGTATGCCGTACGGTGCCACATGCCGAGAGCCCGGCAACCACGGGGAGGAACCACATCATGATGCGTCTGCGCATCGCCACCACGGCACTTGTGCTGTCCGGAGCCCTGCTGGCGGGTGCGCCCGCCGCCTCGGCGTCGGCGCCCGCCCGCGCCACAGCGGTCGCCGCGGTGCACGGAGCCCCGGCCGCTGCGCCCGAGACCGGTTCGACCGTCACCCAGGCGGACGTCGCCACCGTCAGCGAGGGCAAGAAGAGCAAGAAGAAGAAAAAGAAGAAGAAGGGCTTCGGGTCCGGGCTGGTCATCGGCCTGATCATCGCCATCGCGCTGATCGTCATCGTCGTACTGCTGCTGTCCCGCCGGAAGCGGAGCAGCGACTAGGTCCTATACCAGCTGCTGCACGGAATCATCACGGTTTGGCCTAGTCACTACCAAGCACTGACCAACCGCTTAGCATGATGGCCTCCCAACGCTGGAGGGCTCATGTACACCAGTTACACCAGTCCCGTCCCTCCTCTCGAGTCGCTTGAGCCCCTCGGGCCGCTCGAGCCGCTCGAACTCTTCGACCGGGTCTGCCGCCGCCTCCTGAACCGCGGCACGGAACTCGCCGACACCGTCGTGAACCAGATCCGCGCCGAGGTGCCGTACTACGCCGACCCCGTGCTCGCGCCCCCGGACATGCGGCAGACCGTCAACCTGGGCATCCGTCTCGGGCTGGAGGTCAGCCTCGATCCGGGCAGGATGGTGGACGTCGAGCGGTACACCAGAGAGCTCGGCATAAGGCGCGCGGAACAGGGCCGCCCCCTCGACGAGGTGCTGCACGCCTACCGGGTCGCCGGCTCGGGGGTCTGGAGCGGGATCGTCAGCACGGTGGAGCGTGACGGGCTCGGCAACATGCGTCAGCTCGTGCATGTGGCCGAGCTGGTGTGGAAGCACAACGACCGCGACGCCGTCATGCTCGCCGACGCCTACCGGCAGGTCGCCAAGGGCGTCGCCAGCCGGCACGGAGAACGAGTCCGGCTGATCCTCGCCGCGCTGCTGGAGGGCCGCAACGAACCCCAGTTCACCAAGGACGCGGCGGCCATCCTCGATCTGCCGCACGACGGACGTTTCGCGGTGGCGGTGCTGAAGGCCACGCCACCGTACGGCCGTGTCCCCGAAAGCACCCCGGAGCTTCGCGGCATCCGGATCATGCGCCACAACTACGGACAGAGCGATGTGCTCGTCGCCCATCTGGGCGAGCTCCCACTGGACGCGCTCGTTTCCGGACTGGACGCCGGACCCGGGCTCCGGATCGGTATCAGCCCGGTCGTCCAGGGGCTCGACAGCCTGCCCCGAGCGCGTGACATGGCCGGCCTCGCCCTCGGCACGTGCCGCACCGACGGTGAGATCGCGCGGCTCGACGCCCGCCTGCCCGACGGGCTGCTGATCTCGCGGCCCGACCTGTCCGCCGAACTGGCCAGGCAGGTGCTCCGGCACGTGTACGACCTGGAACCCGCCGACCGCGACACACTGCTCGACACCCTCCGTATCTGGATCGAGAACGGCGGCTCCGCCGCCCGCGCCGCCCGGCGCATGTTCTGCCATCGCAACACCGTGCTCAACCGCCTGCGCCGCTTCGAGCAGATCACCGGCCTGGTGCTCTCCCGCCCCCGTGACCTGGTACAACTCACCCTCGCGCTCGATGCCCACCTGCTCCTCGGACCGGCTGTCGCATTCGGTACCAGCCGCACCGGATACGAACGATTGGGCATCAGCACACCGATCTCGTAGCGGCGTTGGGAGCGGACAACGGCGCGCGCACAGCGCATGGACGGGCCTGGTTGCACGTGCTCTGGTGAGGCCCAGCACAGGGAACCAGCCACGCCGCCAGGAGATCGCCATGGCCTACGAGCACGCCCACCACCTACATCAGCGGCCACGGCCACCCCGCCCAGGTCTGAGCTTCGCGCTTGTCAACGGCTTGCCCCTCGGCGTACATCTGATGCTCGCCTGCTCCGCCGAAGACTTCCTCGGCAACCGTGTCTGGGGAGAGCTGAACGTCGGCATGCTGGCACTGCTCCTCCAGGTTTCCCTGCTGCTGTGGACGGCGGCGCGGTACGACCGCCGCAAGGACAGACGCGCCCCGCACGAGCAGGACGTGGAGCAGTACTGATGAACACTGACATCCTGCTCGCCGCGCCCGACCTCCTGGACACCGACACCCGCGCCCTGGTCCTCGCGGGCTTTCTGGCGTTCATCGTCCCCATCCTGTTCATCTGCGTTCTCAGCGGCCCTGAGAGAGACCGGGTCAACGACTTCTACACAGCCAGTCGAAGAATGCGTCCCGTGCGGGGTGCCCTCGTGCTGTCCGGCGTCTACCTGTCCGCCGCCACGGTGCTCGGAACCACGGGAAGCGTCGCAATCTTCGGCTACGACGGCCTGCTCATTGCCCTGTGCACGGTGCTGTCACTCGGAGTGCTCCTCCTGCTCTCCACTCCCCTGCGCGAGCGCGTCGGCTACACGCTGGGAGACACATTCGCCCTGCGGACACCCGGGCCCGCCGTGAGGATCGCGGCCGCCGTCGTGACCTTGAGCGCATGCGTGCCCTATCTGGTCGTGCAGCTCTCCGGTGCGGGCGTGACCACCGCGACGCTGCTGGGACTCTCCGGTAAGGGAGCAGCACAGACAGCCGTCGTCATGATCGGTCTACTGGTCGTCTGCGCCACGGTGTTCGGCGGCATGCGCGGCACGGTCGTGATTCAGGTGATCAAGACGGTGGTGCTGCTCGGGGCGGCTCTGGCTGTGGCTGCCGTACTGCTCCATCGTTTTCACTGGAGCACCGACTCCCTGGTCGATGCCGCAGGACTGGGCAGCGGCCGTCCCGCCGGCTATACGCGTCCCGGCCTCCGGTTCGCCAGCAGCACCGATCTGGAAGGCACCCTCGACTTCATCGGCCTGATGATCACCATCGTGCTGGGAGCGGCGTGCCTGCCCCACGTCGCCCTGCAGCTCAACACTGCTCCCGACGCTGCCACCGCGCGCCGCACGGTGCGCCACACCATCGGCATCGTCGGCGGTTTCTGCCTCGCCACCGCACTGATGGGCTTCGCGGGCGCCGCGTTGATCGGCGCCCCGTCGATCCTGGCCGCGGATCCGGGTGGCAACAGTTCCCTGCTGCTGCTCACCAGCGAGCTGGCGGGCGGCCCGTCCACCAACACCGGCGGGGCAGTGCTCGTCGTCCTGGTCTCCTCCGCCGTGTTCCTCACCACGCTGGCCGTCGTAGCCAGCGTCACCCTGGCAGCCGCGGGTGCGGTCGCCCACGACCTGTACACGCACGTCCTGCGCCGTGGACGCACAACCGAGGGCCGAGAGGTGGCAGCCGCGCGACTGGCGTCCGCCGGCGTCGGACTACTGAGCATCACCCTGGCGGTCTGGGTGCAGGGGTGGAACGTAGGGTTCCTGTCGGCTCTCTCCCTGGCGGTGGCGGCCTCCTGCCTGCTGCCGGCACTGGTGTACTCCCTGTTCTGGAGCGGCTACACCCGAACCGGCCTGCTCTGGACGCTGTACGGAGGCCTGTTCAGCGCCATCGGACTCCAGATCTCCGGCCCGGTCTTCTCCGGAAGCCCCATGGCGCTCTTCCCCGACTGGGACCTCAGCTGGTTCCCCCTCCAGACGGTCGTCCTCGTGTCGATGCCCACGGCCTTCCTGCTGGGCCTGGTGGGCAGCGTCGTGGGCAAGCGGCGGGTGCCGCGGGTCCCGTCGGTCCCGGAGCCTGTCAGGGCATGAGGTTCCCGGGCGGCCGAACCACCCCGCCGCACCCGCAACGTCGGCGCAATCTGCCAACCCCCTTCCCTTGCACGGCCGTTCACGGCTCAATACCAGGGTTTGAGTGCATCAATCCTGTCCCTCTCAACACCCTGGGGAGCCGACGGCATGTGCAACGACGAACACGCGGGACAGCACGCGGGACAACACGCGATGGGTAGACGGGGACTGCTGGTGACGGGAGCCGCTGCGGCGCTTACGTTGGGCACTGTGAGCTTCGCGAACGCCGCCCCGAACCCGGGCAACGGCGAGAACACCGAGGACGAACACACCCAGGTCGTACACGGCACGCTGCCGCCCGGCTCCCCCGACTTCGTCTATCTTCCCGTCGAGATCCCGCACGGCGTACGCGAGCTCCACGTCTCGTACACCTACGAACGGCCCGTCGTCCCGGCAGGCACCCAGGGCAACGCACTCGACATCGGCATCTTCGACGAGCGCGGCACCGAGCTCGGCGGGAAGGGCTTCCGTGGCTGGTCGGGCGGCGCTCGTACGGAGTTCTTCATCCGCGCGGACGACGCCACGCCCGGCTACATCCCGGGACCGGTGCGCGCCGGCACCTGGAGCATCGCGCTGGGGCCGTACACGGTCTCGCCGCAGGGCCTCGCGTACGAAGTCACCATCACGCTGCGGTACGGCGCGCCCGGCAAGACCCCTAAGCCGGTCTATCCGCCGGAGCGGGCCAAGGGGCGCGGCCGCGACTGGTACCGCGGCGACTGCCATCTGCACTCCTGGTACTCGGACGGCAGGCGCACCCCCGCCGAGATCGCCGCGCTCGCCCGCGCCGCGGGGCTCGACTTCATCAACACCTCCGAGCACAACACACACGCCGCGCACCCGCACTGGGCCGACCAGGCGGGCGACGACCTGCTGATCCTCACGGGTGAGGAGGTCACCACGCGCAACGGGCACGTGGTCGCGCTCGGCACCGACCCGGGAACCTTCGTCGACTGGCGCTACCGGGCCCGCGACAACCGTTTCGGCTACTTCGCCCGCGAGATCCGCCGCGCGGGCGGTCTGGTCGTGCCGGCCCATCCGCACGCCACGTGCATCGGCTGCAACTGGAAGTTCGGCTTCGGCGAGGCGGACGCGGTGGAGGTGTGGAACGGTGCGTACACCCCCGACGACGAGGTCTCCCTCCAGTCCTGGGACAACACGCTGGTCGCGTCCGTACGCTCCGGACGGCGGCGCTGGACCCCGGCGATGGGCAACAGCGACGCGCACCGCCCCCCGGACCCGGTCGGCACCCCGCAGACCGTCGTCCTCGCCGCCAATCTCACCCGCGACGCGATCCTGGACGGCATCCGGGCCGGGCGCAGCTATGTCGCCGAGTCGAAGGCGGTCTCGCTCGACTTCTCGGCGGCGGGCGGGCGCGGCCAGCACGCGGGCATCGGCGAGCGACTGCACGTCGACGCCGACGACCCGGTGACGGTACGCCTGGAGGTCACCGGGGCGCCGGACTGCTCGGTGCGCTTCGTGACCGACCAGGGCGTGCTGCACACGGTGGCGCTCGCGGCGTCCGGGACAGGGACGGTGGAGTGGCGTACGACGGCCTCCTACGCGGCGTACGTACGGGCGGAGGTGCGGCACGCGGTGGTGGTCCCGGGTCTGCCGGGCCCGCTTGCGGCCTTCACCAACCCGATCTTCCTCGGTACCTGAGCGCCGGAGAAATCACCGGCACGAATCGCCGGTTCGGCTCCTCTCCGGGAGACGAACCGGCGTGCCGCCGCGGCTGTGGCTGTGGCGTGCGGAAGGCCTCAGCCCGGCCACACCACCGCCTGCAGCTCGCTGTACGCATGCAGCGCGTACGACCCCACGTCCCGGCCCACACCGCTCCTCTTGAAGCCCCCGAACGGCGCCTCCATATTGCGGCCGATGGTGTTGACCCCGACGCCCCCGGCCCGCAGCCGGGCCGCCACCCGGAACGCCCGCGCCACATCGCCGGACCAGACGTAGTCGAGCAGTCCGTAGTCGCTGTCGTTCGCCAGCGCCACACCCTCCTCCTCGTCGTCGAAGGGCACGACCACGACCACCGGGCCGAAGATCTCCTCCCGCACCACCCGCATGTCGTTCGTGCAGTCCGCGAAGAGCGTCGGGGCGACGTAGAAGCCCCTCTCGTACGCGGGACGCTCGCCGCCCGCGACCAGGCGCGCGCCCTCCTTCTTTCCCAGTTCGATGTACGACTCGACCCGGTCGCGGTGGGCCGCGGAGATCACCGGGCCGACCACGGTGCCCTGCTCCGCCGGGTCGCCGACCCTCATGTACGTCAGATAGCCGGTCAGCTTCTCGACCAGGAGGTCGTAGATGCCGCGCTGCGCGATCACGCGCGTCGGCGCCGTACAGATCTGACCGCTGTAGAAGGAGAACGTGGTCCCGATGCCCAGTACCGCGCAATCCACGTCCGCGTCGTCGAAGACGAGTGCCGCGCCCTTGCCGCCCAGCTCCATCAGCTGGCGCTTCATGCCGCGGCCGCAGACCTCGGCGATGCGCTGTCCGACGGCCGTCGAGCCGGTGAAGCTGACCATGTCGACGTCCGGGGAGTCGACCGCGGCCTCGCCGACGGCGGGCGCGGAGCCGGTCACCACGTTCACGACACCCGGCGGCGCGCCCGCTTCCGCCAGGGCCTCGGCCAGGCGGTAGACGGAGAGCGGATCCTGTGGGGCGGGCTTCACGACGACCGTGTTCCCCATCGCGAGCGCGGGCGCGACCTTGCCGGCCGGGTTGGCCCAGGGGTTGTTGTACGAGGTGATGCAGGTGACGACGCCGACCGGGCGGCGTACGGCGAGTGCGCCGAAAACGCCCGCCTTGCCCATCGGGCCCGCGGCGTTGATCTGCGGGGGCAGCGCCTGCTCCAGGGGCTCCAGCGCGCCCTTCGCATACCGCCGGAAGCGGGCCGCGCCCACCGCGATCTGCATGCCGCGCGCGGTGGCGGTGGTCGCACCGCTCTCGGCGCGGGCGAGGGCGGCGTACGGCTCGGCCTCGCGCTGGATGATGTCGGCGGTCGCGTCGAGAATCCGGGCACGCTCCTCCGGTTTCGTGCCCGACCAGTCGGTGAAGGCCTCGCGGGCGGCGGCGGCCGCGGCGTACACCTGCTCGCGGCTCGCTTCCGGGGCCGACCCGACGACGTCCTCGGTCGCCGGGTTGATCACCTCGTAGTAGCCGCCGTCCGGCTCGACCCACTCGCCCGCGATGAACAGCCGCTGTGGGTCGTTCACTTGGCCGCTCACTTGGTTGACACCGTCCTTGTGTCGCGGCCCGAGCGCAGCACCTTGCCCGGCACCGCGCCCGTCACCTGGTCGTCCCGTATCGTCTCGACGCCGTTGACCCGTACCGACACGATGCCGATCGCCTTCGCGTCCAGGCGCGGGCTGTCGCCCGGCAGATCGTGTACGAGCGTCGCCGGGCCCGCCTCGATCCGTGCCGGGTCGAACAGGACCAGGTCCGCGTGCCAGCCCTCGTGGACACGGCCGCGTTCGCGCAGGCCGAAGAGGCGCGCCGGGTCGTCGGTGAGCATCTTCACCGCCTCCTCCAGGCCGACGAGCTTGCGGCCGCGCAGACAGTCACCGATGAAGCGGGTGGTGTACGGCGCCCCGCACATCCGGTCCAGATGCGCGCCCGCGTCGGAGCCACCGAGCAGGACGTCCTCGTGCTGCCAGGTCTGGCGGCGCAGCTCCCAGGAGGCGGGATCGTTGTCGGTGGGCATGGGCCAAAGGACCGTACGCAGCTCGTCGTTGGCGCAGATGTCGACGAGGCACTGGAAGGAGTCCTGCCCGCGCTCGGCCGCGATGTCCTTCACCACCCGCCCGCTGAGGCCCTCGTTCTCCTTGGAGTACGTGTCGCCGATGACGTAGCGGCCGAAGTCGGCGAGGCGGCGGAAGACCCCGGCCTCCTTGGAGTCGGCCCGGCGCAGCAGCTCCTCCCGTACGGCGGGGTCGCGGAGTTGCCCGATCCGCTCGGGGACGGGCAGGCCGAGGATCCCGCCCCAGCCCGGGATCAGATTCAGCGCGCAGAAGGTGCCGAGCGACATGTTCATGGGCGTGAGGATCGGCATGGTGAGGGCGACGATCCGGCCGCCGCTCAGGCGGGCGCGCTCGCCGGCGATCAGCTGGCGCGGGACGCGCTCGGGAACGGAGGCGTCGATGGTGAGGACGTTCCAGTTCAGCGGCCGTCCCGCGGCCACGGTCATCCCGACGAAGAGATCGATCTCCGCGTCGCTGAACTGGCCGAGACAGCCCGCGACGATCGCTTCGAGCTGGGTGCCCTCGTGCTCGGCGACGGCGCGCGACAGTGCGAGGAGTTCTTCCGGCCCGGCATGCCGCGAGGCGACCGGTTTGCCGTCGCCGTCGGAGTGGGTGGAGGACTGGGTGGTGGACAGGCCCCACGCGCCCGCGTCCATCGCGTCGTGAAAGAGCCCGAGCATCTCCGCCAGCTGCTCGGGGGTGGGCTGACCACCGACCGCGTCCGGTCCCATGACGTACCTGCGCAGGGCGCAGTGGCCCACCATGAAGCCCGCGTTGACAGCGATGCGGCCGTCCAGGGCGTCCAGATACTCGCCGAAGCTGTGCCAGTTCCAGGGCGCTCCCTCCTCGAGGGCCACCAGGGACATGCCCTCGACCTTGGACATCATGCGGCGCGTGTAGTCGGCGTCCTCGGGCCGGGCGGGGTTCAAGGGAGCAAGCGTGAAGCCGCAGTTGCCGCCGGCGACAGTGGTCACGCCGTGGTTCATGGACGGGGTGGCGTACGGATCCCAGAACAGCTGCGCGTCGTAGTGCGTGTGCGGGTCGACGAACCCGGGCGTGAGGACGAGCCCGGACGCGTCCTCGCTCGTCACGGCCTCCTCGTCGACGGTCCCGGGGGCGGCGATGAGGGCGATGCGGCCGTCCCGTATCCCTACGTCGGCGACGTACGCGGGCGCGCCGGTCCCGTCCACGACGGTCGCCGCGCGAATGAGGTGGTCGAGCATGACGGATCCCTTCCGTACGTGGATGGTTCATGGCCCCGGCCGGGGCGCCGCCGCGGCAGGCCGCTGCCGAGGGGCGCCCCGGCCGGGGTGTGGGGCGACGGTCCGGGAGGCCGCCGCCGCTCTGTGGGCGGGGGGCTTTTCCCCTACCCGCCCCTTCCCACTGCGCCGATGTGCGGCTCCGCCGCGTGGTGGGGCTCCGCCCAGACCGCCGAACGCCCTTCGGGCGTGCCCTCAATCTCCCCCGGACTCCGTCCGGGTGGACCCCCAGACGGGCCAGTCACCGGGGGCGTGGTTGCCGTGGGCCAGGGGGCGTTGGTGGTTGCTGTCCGGTGGGTTTTCGCGGGCGGACCGTAGCGGGGTCCGGGGCCGGAGCCCCGACAATGGCCCGGGCAAATCGAGCCTCGCCGGCGTTTGAGGCGCGGGGTCCGGGGCGAAGCCCCGAGTGCGCCGCGGAGCAGGCGCCGGGGGGCTGGGGGCACGCCCCCAGTTCGGGAAGGGGCGGGGTGGGGAAAAGACAGGCCCTACGACCCCGACGCCCCGCGGAACCGCGTCGTCCTGTGCACCGGATCCGTGTCGATCTTCGGGATCACATGCTCACCGATCAGCCGGATCGACCGCAGCGTGTCCTCCCGCGAGATCCCGATCGGCAGGCCGAAGCTCAGCTGGTCCGCCCCCGCCTGTTCCCACCGCTTGCACTGGGTCAGGACCTCGTCCGGGTCGCCGCAGATCAGCAGTTCCTCGGCGATGAGGAGTTCGATGATCTCCTCGTTGAACTCGGGCAGGGTCTCCGGCCACACGGGGAACCCTTCGGGCCGCGGGAACGTGTCGTGGTAGCGGAAGACCAGCGACTGGAGATAGTGCAGCCCGCCGCCCGCGGCGACCCGCACCGCCTCCTCGTGCGTCGGCGCGCAGATCGCCGTCGATGTCACCATCACGTTGTCGTTGACGAAGTCACCGACCGGCTCCGCCTCGATGATCGCCGTCTTGTACTGCTCCAGCACCCACTCCATGTCGGAGACCTTCTGCACGCTGAAGCCGAGGACGCCGAGGCCCTTCCTCGCGGCCATGGCGTACGACGGCGGCGACCCGGCCGCGTACCACATCGCCGGGTGGGACTTCCCGTACGGCTTGGGCAGTACCTTGCGCGGCGGCAGCGACCAGTGCTTGCCCTGGAAGCCGACGTACTCCTCCTGGAGCCACATCTTGGGGAACTCGGCGATGGTCTCTTCCCAGAGTTCCTTGGTGTAGTTCATATCAGTCACGCCCGGTATGAACCCCAGGATCTCGTGCGAGCCGGCTCCCCGCCCCGACCCGAACTCGAAGCGGCCTTCGGAGAGATGGTCGAGCATCGCGACCTTCTCGGCGACCTTCACGGGGTGGTTCACGGGCGCCAGGGGGTTGAAGATGCCCGAGCCCAGATGGATCCGGTCCGTCGCGTGCGCGAGGTAGCCGAGGAACACATCGTTGGCAGAGAGGTGCGAGTACTCCTCCAGGAAGTGGTGCTCGGAGGCCCAGGCGTACTTGAATCCGGACTTGTCCGCCTGGATGACGTACTCGGTCTCCTCCATCAGCGCCTTGTGCTCGGCGAGCGGGTCGGTCTCGGCGCGCTTGCCGACGTATCCCTGTACAAAGAGCCCGAATTCCAAGGGGGTTCACCGTCCCTCACGTTTCTGACGTACCGTCAGATCTCTCGATGCCGTCGACTGTTCCACCGTGCACAGGTGCCGTCAATACCTGACGACCAGTCAGAACAGGCTGACGCCGGCCAGCCAGCCGCCGTCGATGACGAAGGGCTGCCCGGTGATGTACGAGGAGTCCTCGCTGCTCAGGAAGAGGGCCAGCCTCGCCACCTCCTCCGGCTGCCCGATCCGGCCCAGCGGCACGAGCTTCTTGTAGAGCTCGGCCACGGACTCGGGGTCCACGCCGTCCGGATGGCTCATCGGGGTGTCCACCGCGCCGGGGCAGATCGCGTTCACCCGGATCTTCCTGGCCGCCAGTTCAAGCGCGGCGACCCGGGTGAGCCCGAGGATCGCGTGCTTGGTCGCGGCGTACGCGCCCACGCCCGCCATGCCCGTCAGGGCCGTGTACGAGGCGGTGTTGACGATCGTGCCGCCGCCCGCCGCCTCGATCTCGGGCGCGACACTGCGGATGCCGAGGAAGGCGCCGACCTGGTTGACCTGCGTGATCAGCTGGAACTCCGCCAGCGGGGTGGAGACCAGCTCGTTGAAGCGGAGAATTCCCGCGTTGTTGACGAGGCCGTCGATCTTGCCGAAGGCATCCTTGGCGGCCGCGACGGCGGCGGTCCAGTCGGCCTCCCGGCTCACATCGAGACGGACGTACGCGGCAGTGCCCTCGCCCAGTTCCTTGGCCAGCGCCTCACCCTGGTCGTCCAGCACATCGGCGAGCACCACCTGCGCGCCCTCGGCCGCGAAGAGACGCGCCTCCTGCTCGCCCTGGCCGCGCGCCGCGCCCGTGATGAGGACGACGCGTCCGTCGAGCTTTCCCATGTCACTCTCCTCGGTTCAGGTGCGGAGCGACGTCCGCGGCGAAGGCCGCCATCTGGTCGGTGAGTTCGGTGCGGCTCCGGCTGCGGAACCGGATCTGGATCTGGTGCACGCCCATCGCGGCATAGGCGCGCAGCGACTCGGCGATGGCGTCGGGCTTGCCGGTCAGGGTGCGCCGCCCGATGTCCCAGCTCGCGTCTCCCACATACAGCGGCTCGGTGATGGCGCCGATCTCGATGGGTTCGGTGATGCCCGCTTCCTTGCGCAGGGCCTTCAGCCTGTCTATCCGGGCGGGGAGTTCGGTACGCGGGTCGCCCTGGGGCAGCCAGCCGTCACCCTTTACGGCGGCCCGGCGCACGGCGGCGGGCGAGGAGCCGCCCACCCAGAGGGGAATCCGCTCCTGGGCGGGCCTGGGCCGCTGCCCGAGCTCGCTGAAGGAGAACCGTTCGCCGATGAACTGCGGGTACTCCTCGGGCCCGAGGGCGGCGTTCAGCGCGTCGATGGTCTCGTCGAGCACGGGGCCACGCCCGGCGAAGTCGGCGCCCAGCGCCTCGAACTCCTCCTGCACATGCCCGGCCCCGACCCCGAGGATCAGCCGCCCGCCCGAGAGATGGTCGACGGTGGCGTACTGCTTGGCGGTCACGAGGGGGTGCCGCAGCCCCACGACGGCGACATGGCTGAGCAGCAGCACACGCTCGGTGATCCCGGCGAGGAAGGACAAGGTCGCGACCGGGTCGTACCAGACCGTCGACATGGCGCCGGCGAGCCGCCGCGGAATCGCCACATGGTCGCAGGTCGCGAGGTAGGCGAACCCGGTCCGGTCGGCGGTCCTGGCGATCTCGGCCAGATCCCCGGCGCCGGCGTCGGCCTCCCACGGCTCGGCGTAGAGGGTGCTCTGCGACTGGACCGGGAGCTGCATCCCGTACGACAGCCGCCCCTTGGGCAGTACCTGCACATGCACCCCGACGCCTCCCTGCCTGAGCTGACACTTCGTCAATTCCGACGACGGGGGCCATCGTCGTACCTGACGAACCATCAGACAAGGGGGATGCGCGCAGGGGTGCCGGAATCAGCTCACATCGAAACCCAGCGCGGTGGCGATGACGGCGGCCTGCTCCAGGTCGATCTTCGCCCCCGCGAGCTCGACGGTCAGGGGGTCGAGCGAGGACAGATCGCTGCCGCGCAGATCGGCCCCGCCGAGCCTGGCGGCGCCCAGCATCGCCCCGGACAGATCGACCCCGGCGAGAGTCGCCCCCTCCAGCCGGGCGGCCGTGAGGTCGGCCTCCCTCATCCGTACGCCCTCGAAGACCGCCTTGCGCAGATCGGCCCCCGGCAGCCCGACGAAGGACCAGTCCCCGCCGGCCACCGCGAAGAGGCTGAAGGTGCACCCCTGGAAGAGGCTGCCGACGGTCTTGCACTGCTCGAAGCGGGTGTCGAAGAAGGTGCACCCCTTGAAGGTGCAGTTGGTGAAGGCGGCATTGGTGTGCCGCGACGCGTTGAACTTGATCCCGGAGAAGGTGCACTCGTCGAAAATGCCGCCGTCGTTGACGACCTCGGTCCAGTCGGAGTCGTAGAAGGTGTGGCGCGCGAATCTCTGTCCGGACAGATCGCGTCCGTACCAGTCCTCGCCCCTGACGACGAGCTCTTTGTCGGGGACAGGAGGCTGGTGGGAGAGGGGATCGACATGGGCACGCTCACGCCTGATGGACATGCTCCGATTGAACACCCCGCCACTGACAACGGCCCTTCGAGCAGGAAACGGCCGGGCTCAGCCGAGCAGGGCGTAGACCGTGGAGGCCCGGGCCGCCACGTCCTCGGAGCCCTCCGCCGTCATCGTGATGTCCGCGAACGCCATCCGCTTGCCGAGCTTGGTGATCCGGGCGTCGACCAGCACATCGGCGCCCACCACCGCGCGCTGGAAGGTACTGGACTGCTGCACGGTGGTCATGGCGATGAAGGCACCGCGCGCCGAGGACACGGCGATCACCGTGGCGGTGTCCGCCGCAGCCATGAGGGCCTGCCCGGAGATTCCGCCGCCCTCGCGGGCAAGCCGGTCCGACCACGGCAGCCGCAGCACGGCGTGGAGTTCACCGGTCTCGACGACCGTCAGGCCCAGGTCGAGCACCCAGGGGGCGAAGTTGTCGGCGAGGATCTTCTCGGCTTCGGCGAGGGGCAGCGTCATGTGCCACATGGTGGCGGCGGCACGGACAAATGTCACGGTGAGCCCCCACGAGGGACTACGCGCCGGGGCCCGGCCAGAGCCCGTCCGCCGTAAGCCCCAGCAGCTCGATCGCATTGCCGCGCACGATGCGCTCGACCACGTCCGGCGCCAGGTGACCCATCTGTGACTGACCGACCTCCTTCGACTTCGGCCAGGTCGAGTCGGAGTGCGGGTAGTCCGTCTCGTACAGGACGTTCGCGACCCCGATCGCGTCCAGGTTCTTCAGCCCGAACGCGTCGTCGAAGAAGCAGCCGTGGACATGCTCGGCGAAGAGCTCGGACGGCGGCCGGTGGACCTTGTCCGCCACGCCGCCCCAGCCGCGGTTCTCCTCCCAGACCACGTTCGCGCGCTCCAGGATGTACGGGATCCAGCCGATCTGCCCCTCCGCGTACATGATCCTCAGGTTCGGGAAGCGCTCGAACTTGCCGCTCATCAGCCAGTCGACCATCGAGAAGCAGCAGTTGGCGAAGGTGATCGTCGAGCCGACGGCCGGTGGGGCGTCCGCCGAGGTGGACGGCATCCTCGAGGACGAGCCGATATGCATCGCGACCACCGTGCCCGTCTCGTCGCACGCCCGCAGGAACGGGTCCCACTCGTCGGTGTGGACGGAGGGGAGGCCGAGGTGCGGGGGGATTTCCGAGAAGGCCACGGCCCGCACTCCCCGCGCCGCGTTGCGGCGGACCTCGGCCGCCGCGAGCTCCGCGTCCCACAGAGGGATGAGCGTGAGCGGGATGAGGCGGCCGTGCGCCTCGGGGCCGCACCACTCCTCGACCATCCAGTCGTTGTACGCCCGCACGCCGAGCAGCCCCAGTTCGCGGTCCTTGGCCTCGGTGAAGGTCTGGCCACAGAAGCGCGGGAAGGTGGGGAAGCAGAGCGCGGACTGGACGTGGTTGACGTCCATGTCGGCGAGGCGCTCCGGCACGCTGAACGAGCCCGTACGCATCTGTTCGTACGTGATGACCTCAAGCTTGATCTCGTCGCGGGAGTAGCCGACGGCGGTGTCGAGGCGGGTCAACGGGCGGTGCAGATCCTCGTACACCCACCAGTCGCCTATCGGGCCGTCGTCCCCCTCGGCGCCCATCACCGGGGCGAACCTGCCGCCCATGAAGGTCATTTCCCTCAGCGGTGCACGGACGATGCGCGGGCCGATGTCCTGGTACCTCGACGGGAGCCGGTCCCGCCAGACGTTGGGGGGCTCAACCGTGTGGTCGTCCACCGAGATGATCTTCGGGAAGGTCTCCATGCGCTCCACCGTAGCGCCGATCTGACGGTTCGTCAGCTAGCCGGGATGCAGACAGCCGCCCCCTGAACGCCACTATAAACCCCATATATACACCGTGTGTATAGTTCGATGACGCACCACCCACGGCATCGAGGGGGATATTCGGCATGCCCGAAAACAGGACGAATACGCGACGAGCTCTCCCGTACGCAGGACGCCATCGCGAAGATCACCGGCCGCACGCCCACCCTGATGCGCCCTCCGCAGGGCCGGATCAACGACGACGTCACCAAGGTCAGCCGGGAACTCGGCCTCGCCCAGATCCTGTGGAGCGCCGCCGCCAAGGACTACTCCACCACCGACTCAAAGCTCATCAAGAGCCGGATACTCGACCAGGCCGGGCGCGACGGCATCATCCTGCTGCATGACATCTACGACGGGACCGTGCCCGCCGCCCCCGGAATCATCGACGAGCTGAAGAGGCGCTGTTACACCTTTGTCACGGTGCCGGAGCTGCTCGCGCCCGGAAGGCCAACCCCGGTGAGGTGTACCGCCCTTGAGCATGCCCGATGGAAGCCGGGGAGGAGACCGGTGAAGATCGTCAGATGTGGTTTAGCCGGCAACCGGACACGGGCAGGGGGCGAGGAGGAGGTGCCCCGCTGCTGACGGGGCCGCCCCGCACAGGGCAGACTGTCGAGGGCGATACCGGCAGTTCGGGCAGGGGGCAGCTATGGACCGTGACAGCGGGCCACGAGTACCGGAGCAGCGCGCTCCGGTGCAGGGCGGCGTCATTGACCTGCGCTTCAGTGTGCTCGGTCCGGTGCGCGCCTGGCTGGGCGGGGAAAGCCTGCCGTCCGGGTCGCCGCAGCAACGCGCCCTGCTGGCCGCGCTGCTGCTGCGCAACGGCCGTACCGCGACCGCCTCCGAGCTCATCGACGCGATCTGGGGCGAGGACCCGCCGTCCCAGGCGCTCGCCGCCATCCGTACGTACGCATCCAGGCTGCGCAAGGTCCTCTCCTCGCAGGCCCTGGTCAGCGAGTCCGGCGGCTATGCGCTCAGGGTCAGGCGCGACTCGCTCGACCTCGCGGTGGCACAGGAGCTCGCCACCGGGGCGGAGAAGGCGCGCGTCGCCGGTGACCGCGGACAGGCCCGGGTGCTGATCAACAAGTCGCTGGGGCTGTGGGACGGCGAGCCGCTGGCCAATGTGCCGGGGCCGTACGCCGAGAACGAGCGGGCCCGCCTCGAGGAGTGGCGCCTCCAACTCCTGGAGACCCGACTCGACCTGGACCTGGAGGTCGGCTGCCATGCGGAGGCGGTCTCGGAGCTGACCGCGCTCACCGCAGCGCATCCGCTGCGCGAGCGGCTGCGTGAGCTGCTGATGCTGGCCCTGTACCGCAGCGGGCGGCAGGCCGAGGCACTCGCGGTGTACGCGGACACCCGCCGGCTGCTCGCCGAGGAGCTGGGCGTCGACCCCCGGCCCGAACTCGCCCAGTTGCAGCAGCGCATTCTGCGGGCCGACGCGGAGCTGGCCCGCCCGAGCGAGGAGCGTGCCCCGGCCCCGCAGGTCACCCGGCCCGCACAACTGCCCGCCACTGTTCCGGACTTCACCGGGCGCGGCTCCTTCGTACGCGAACTGGGCGACCAGCTCGCCACCGCCGAGGGCTCCGTCATGGCCGTCTCGGCGCTCGCGGGTATCGGCGGCGTCGGCAAGACGACTCTCGCGGTCCATGTGGCACACGAGGCCCGGCCGCACTTCCCGGACGGTCAGCTGTACGTCGACCTGCAGGGCGCCGGCAACCGCGCGGCCGAACCCGAGACCGTGCTCGGTGCCTTTCTGCGCGCGCTCGGCACCGCGGACTCGGCCATTCCGGACACCCTCGACGAGCGGGCCGCGCTCTACCGCTCGACGCTGGACGGCCGTCGGATCCTCGTGCTGCTGGACAACGCCCGTGACGCCGCCCAGATCCGGCCGCTGCTGCCCGGTACGGCGGGGTGCGCGGCCCTGATCACCAGCCGGGTCAGGATGGTCGACCTGGCGGGGGCGCATCTGGTCGACCTGGATGTGATGTCGCCGGAGGAGGCGCTGCAGCTCTTCACCCGGATCGTGGGCGAGGAGCGGGTCACCTCGGAGCGGGAGGCGGCCCTTGATGTGGTCGCGGCGTGCGGTTTCCTGCCGCTCGCGATCCGTATCGCCGCGTCCCGGCTCGCCGCGCGGCGCACCTGGACGGTCTCGGTGCTGGCCGCGAAGCTGGCGGACGAGCGCCGCCGCCTCGACGAACTCCAGGCCGGAGACCTCGCGGTGAAGGCCACCTTCGAACTCGGCTACGGCCAGCTGGAACCGTGCCAGGCCCGGGCCTTCCGCCTGCTCGGCCTCGCCGACGGCCCCGACATGTCGCTCGCCGCGGCCGCGGCCGTACTGGACCGTCCGCTCCAGGAGACGGAGGATCTGCTCGAAGCCCTGGTCGACACCTCCCTGCTGGAGTCGGCGGCACCGGGCAGGTATCGCTACCACGACCTTGTCCGTCTCTACGCGCGTGCATGCGCCGACCGGGACGAACACCCGCCGGTGGAAAAGGAGTTGGCGCTTTCGCGACTTCTCGACTTCTATCTGGCGACGGCGGCGAAGGTGTACGCCATAGAGCGCCCTGGCGACCGTACAGTGGCCCATCTGGAGACGACCGGGTACCCGGGCCGGGGCTTCGGCTCGGACAGCGAGGCTCTGGACTGGCTGCACACGGAGGCGGCGTGCCTGCTGGCGTGCGCACAGCAGTCCCTGACACCCGCCACCCTGCGCCGAGGTGTCGACCTGCTGCTGGCTTGCAAGGACCTCGCCGAATCCGGGGCGAGCTCACGCCGGTACGAGACCGCCACGATCGCCGCCAGGGACGCCGCCCGGGCCGCGGGCGACGCACGCGCGGAGGGCCGCGCCCGTACGACGCTCACACAGGTGTACAGCAATGCCGGACGGTTCGACGAGGCCGATGCCGAGGCGGCCCGGGCAACGGCGCTGGGACAGGCCTCAGAGGACCCGTGGACCAGCGGTAACGCACCCAACGAGCAGGGAATCATCGCCATTTGCCGGAACCAGCACAGCACCGGCGAGGCGTTCCTGCTCACCGCGATCGACGCCTTCCGCGCCGACGGCAACCGACCGGGCGAAGCCAGCGCGCTGTGCAACCTGTCCCGGATCCTGGTGTCGATGGGCCGTACCGAGGGTGCCGTGAGGCTCGCCCAGCAGGGCATGGCCATCTATGACGAGCTGGGGCTGACGCTCCGGCTGGCCAACGCGAAGTACGCGCTTGGGATCGCCCTGTCCCACGCCGGCCGCAGGCCCGAGGCGCTTGAGCAACTGCTCCAGGCGCAGGACGTGTTCGCCGACAATCGGCAACGGCTGTGGGAGGGTACGACCTGCTACCGCATCGCCGAGGTGCACCTCTCCTCCCACCGCTCCGCCGAGGCGGCGCAGTTCGCGGAGCAGGCCCTCGCCACCGGCTGCATCGGTGGCGACTGGATGCGCGCCAACGTCCTCACGTTGCTGGGCAAAGCGCTGGCCCGGCTCGGGCAGACCGGCCGCGCTCAGGCCTGCTGGCGCGAGGCGCTGTCCCTGCACGAGCAGTCGGGTGCCGCGGAGGCCGAGGAGGTACGCGGCCTGCTTGCCCCCCTCAGCGCGGCGTGACAGCTCTCTGCCAGGCCGTTCATCGAATGTTTATGCTCGTCCGACATGCTCTATTGCAGTCGATCCGTTGCGTCGGGGGGCACACGGATCACCTGGGACCCAAACCTCAGCGGGGGGTGAGTCGGTCCCCTGGCCTTCTGTCCGGCGACCCTCGGGGGAGTCTCCGGGCAGAAGGCCTCATCTAGTTCGTGTCGGGCAACCCTATGGGGGCGGAAAAATGAGCAACACCGAGAAGAAGCCTGAAGAGCTCACCACGATGGACAGCCACGCGCCGGCCCCGCCCAAGGACGGCGGCCTCACCACCATGGACAGCCACGCGCCCGCCCCGCCCAAGGACGGCGGCCTCACCACCATGGACAGCCACGCGCCCGCCCCGCCCAAGGACGGCGGCCTCACCACCATGGACAGCCACGCGCCCGCCCCGCCCAAGGACGGCGGCCTCACCACCATGGACAGCCACGCACCTGCCCCACCCAAGGGCTGATCCGGAATCCACTCGGACGGGGTGCGGCCGCGACGGCGCGGAGGGGAGCCGTCGCGGCCGCTGTGTGCCTGCGACCATAGCTCCCAGGCACCGCAGCACACCCACTGGGGCCGAGCCACTGCTCGGCCCCAGTGGCGTTCAATACGCGGGCGACTCCGGCCCACCTGGTGCCTGCCGCGTTCCCGGGAGTCCGGGGCGGAGCCCAGGCAAAACCCTCGCCCCTCAGGACCGCGCCCGCGAGCGCAGTTCCGTCTTCAGCACCTTGCCGCTCGCATTCCTCGGCAGCTCGCTCACGAACTCGACCTCCCGCGGCACCTTGTAGTTCGCCATCTCCCGCCGCGACCACGCGATCAGATCGTCCGCCGTGAGCGTCGAGCCCCGGCGCCGTACCGCGTACGCCTTGCCCACCTCGCCCAGCCGCGCGTCCGGTATCCCGATGACCGCCACATCCGCCACGTCGGGGTGCAGGCCGAGCAGTTGCTCTATCTCCGCCGGGTAGGCGTTGAAACCGCCGGCGATGAACATGTCCTTGATCCGGTCGGTGATACGGAGATTGCCCGTCGCGTCCAGCACGCCGACGTCGCCGGTGTGCAGCCACCCCTCCTCGTCGATGACCTTCGCCGTCTCCCGCGGGTCCTCGAAGTAGCCCCGCATCACGTGGTGTCCGCGCACCAGCACCTCGCCCGGCTCGCCGGGCGGAGCCATGACGCGGACCTCCGTGTCCGGGATCGCGCGGCCCGAGGTGGCCGCGATCGTGGCGGGGGCGTCGCCGCGGCGGCACATCGTGACGATGCCGCTGGCCTCCGAGAGGCCGTACGCCGTCAGCACCGTCGCGATCCTCAGCTCGCTGCGCAGCCGCTCGACGAGCTGAAGCGGAACGACCGCCGCGCCCGTGACGACGAGACGCAGCGCGGACAGATCGTGCTGGTCACGAGCCGGATGGTCGAGCAGGGACTGGTGCAGCGTCGGCGGTCCCGGCAGCACCGAGATGCGCTCGGAGGCGATGTTCGCCAGCACGGTGTCCACGTTGAAGACCGGCTGCGGCACCATCGTCGCGCCCCGCGTGAGACACGCGATGATGCCTGCCTTGTAGCCGAAGGTGTGGAAGAACGGGTTCACGATCAGATAGCGGTCGCCCTCGCGCAGCCCCGCGAGTTCGCTCCACACGTCGTAGCAGCGCAGCGTCTGGGCGTGGGTGATGACGGCGCCCTTGGGGCTGCCGGTGGTGCCCGAGGTGAAGATGATGTCGGAGGGGGCCGAGGGGTCCCCCGAGTCCGCCCGGGTGCGTACCTCGGCCGCCGAGACTCCGTCGCCGCCCGCCAGGAAGTCTTTCCAGGTGCGGTAGTCCTCGGGCGCGCTGTCCGTGAGGACCACGACCTGTTCCAGATGCGGCAGGTTCACCTCCGCGCGGCGCAGCGAGGCGACGTACGAGGTGCCGAGGAAGGTGCCGGTGACGAAGAGGAGCCTGGCGCGGCTGCGCTGGAGTACGTACGCGGCCTCCGTGCCCTTGAAGCGGGTGTTCAGCGGCACCAGCACGGCCCCGGCCGTGACCGCGCCGAGTGCCGAGACGATCCAGTCGAGGCTGTTCGGGGCCCAGATGGCGACCCGGTCGCCCGGTTCCACTCCCGACGCCATACAGGCGGCGGTCGCGCGCTCGACGCGCTCGCCCAGTTCGCCGTACGAGACGCGGGTGCGGCCCTCGACGACGGCCTCCCTGCCCCCGTACCGCTCGGCAGCGCTCCGCACCAGCCTCGGGATGGTGCCCCACTCCAGATCGCCGCGCATCGCTAGCCCTCCTGCCGTTCCCGCAGTAGCCGACTCGATAGCTGACTACCCGTCAGATTAGCTGTACCCTCCCCCACATGGCGAGCCTCAAGGACGCAACCGCGATAGCCGGGATCGGGCAGACCGCCTTCGCGAAACAACTCCCCGAATCCGAGAAGACCCTGGCCTGCCGGGCCATCCTCACCGCGCTCGACGACGCGGGCATCGACCCCTCGGAGGTCGACGGCTTCGCCTCGTACACGATGGAGGAGACGGACGAGGTCGAGATCGCGAAGTCCATCGGCGCCGGTGATGTGACGTTCTTCGCCAAGGCCGGCTACGGCGGCGGCGGCTCCTGCGCCACGATCGCCCATCTCGCCGGGGCCATCGCGACCGGACAGGCGAGCGTGGGGGTCGCCTGGCGATCCCGTAAGAGGGGCTCGGGACCCCGCCCCTGGAAGAACACCGCCGTGCAGCTGCCCACCCCCGGCCAGTGGACCCGCCCCTTCGGACTGCTGCGCCCCGCCGACGAGATCGGCATGCTGGCGCGGCGCTATATGCACGAGTACGGCGCCACCCGCGACCATCTCTTCAATGTCGCCCTCGCCTGCCGCAACCGCGCCAACCAGAACCCGACCGCGGTGATGTACGAACGGCCGCTGACCCGCGACATGTATATGACCTCGCGCTGGATCAGCGAGCCGCTCTGCCTCTTCGACAACTGCTTGGAGACGGACGGCGCGCTGGCCTGCGTGATCGTCGGCGCCGAACGCGCCCGCGACTGCCGCCGGCCGCCGGTGTACGTCCACTCCGTCGCCCAGGGCCTGCCCGCCCAGCACCACGGAATGGTCAACTACTGGAACGACGACCCGCTCACCGGGCCCGCGTGGACGGCCGCCCGACAGCTGTGGAAACAGGCCGACTTCGGCCCGCAGGACGTGGACGTCGCCCAGATCTATGACGCGTTCACCCCGCTCATACCCCTCTCGCTGGAGGGCTACGGCTTCTGCGGGCGAGGTGAGGGCGCGGCCTTCACCGAGGGCGGCGCGCTGGAGATCGGCGGCCGGCTGCCGCTCAACACCGGCGGCGGCGGCCTGAGCGAGGCGTACGTACACGGCTTCAACCTCATCAACGAGGGCGTGAAGCAGCTGCGCGGCAGCTCCACCGGACAGGTCCCGGACGCTGCGACCTGTCTGGTCACGGCGGGCGAGGGAGTGCCCACTTCGGCCCTTCTGCTGAGGAGTTGAGATGCTGACACCGCTGGTCGACGAGGACGGCGCCCCCTTCTGGGAGTACGCCGCGCGGGGCGAACTGCGCGTCCAGGCCTGTGCGTCCTGCGGCGAGCCGCGCTTTCCGCCCCGGCCCTGCTGCCCGCACTGCCACTGCTTCGACAGCCGGTGGCGCAGGATGAGCGGCCGCGGCCGCATCTGGTCGTACGTACTCCCCCATCCGCCGCTGCTGCCCGGGTACGCCGAACAGGCCCCGTACAACGCGGTCGTCGTCGAACTCCTGGAAGCCCCCCGCATCCGGCTGGCCGGCAATGTGGTCGCGGCGCCGGACGCCCCGCTGAACTCGGTGGACCCGGCACTGCTGCGCATCGGCGCCGGGGTGAGGGTGGCGTTCACGACGCTCACGGACGGCGGCGTCACCGTCCCGCGCTGGCTGCTGGAGCGGGCATGAGTATCCGGGTGGAGGCCGTCAAGGAGACCGGGGTCGCGCTCGTCACGCTGGACCGGCCCGAGAAGCACAATGCGATCGATCTGGGGATGGCGGACGAACTGGCCGCTGTGTGGCGGGGTTTCCGCTTCGACGACACCGTACGGGCGGTGGTCGTGACGGGCGCGGGCAGCAAGGCGTTCTGCACCGGCATCGACCGCTCGGTGGACGTGCCGCAGCCCTCGTCCCCGTACACGATCGACGATCCGCTGATCGCGATCGGACCGAAGGCGAACGACCTGTGGAAGCCGGTGATCGCGGCCGTGGAGGGGATGGCCTGCGGCGGGGCCTTCTATCTGCTCGGCGAGAGCGAGTTCGTGGTGGCCTCGCGGGAGGCGACGTTCTTCGATCCGCATACGACGTACGGCATGGTCAGCGCGTACGAGACGATCTGTCTGGCGCAGCGGATGCCGTTCGGCGAGGTGGCACGGATGGCGCTGATGGGGACGGCGGAACGGATCTCCGCGCAGCGGGCATACGAGACGGGCCTGGTCTCCGAACTGACGGACCCGGGCGACGCGGCGGGGGCGGCGGTGCGGGCGGCGGAGGTGGTGGCGTCGTACCCGACGGAGGCGGTGCAGGGGACGGTACGGGCGGTGTGGGCGTCGCGGGAGGCGGCGAGGACGCAGGCGCTTGGGCTCGCGCCGCACTTGATCGCGCTCGGCAACGCGCCGCCGGAGCGGCAGGCGGAACGCTTCGCGGGACGCGGGGGCGGGTACCGGGTGCGGTGACAATCGCCGGACGGGCTGAATTCCAGCCCGTCCGGTGATTGAGGACTCAGGGTCCGGGGGCAGAGCCCCCGGTTACGGAGCCCCGGGTCAGGCCGCGGTGCGGCTCGCGCTGATGACTTCGCACTTCTTGTATTCGGAGCCGTCGCCCGACCCCGTGTACGGCGTCGTCGCCACGCTCGTCTCCGACGCACCCGCCGCGACCTTGAGGTTGTCCACCTTGGCGATCGCCAGGTCGACGCTCTCGCCGAGGTCGCCCTTGAACTGCATGCTCACGTCGTAGTCGTACGTCAGCGAGTCATTGTTCGTGACAGTGATCTTCGCGGTGAGGTTCTTGCCCGAGGCGTCGAGCTTGCACTCGTCGATCCTCACGTCCCGCTCCGCCTTGTGGGCGCTGGAGCCGCCACCGGTCAGGGAGCCGGTGGAACCGCCCGACGTGGTGGTGTCGTTGTCGTGGCTGCCACCGCTCGTGCCGCCGCTGCTGCTACTGCTGCTTCCGTGGCTGCTGCCGCCTGAGCAGCTGCCGCCGTGGGAGCCGCGGGCTCCGGTGAGCGCGACGACTGCGACACCGAAGACGGCAATGGCGCGGACATGACGGATCTTCACGTTTCAACCCCCGTTGAAAGTGTGGATGTGTGGCCCGAGTTGACGAGCACACGTCACCCTAGCAGCGCTTGATCGCCGCGCCACGTCCGTCCCAGGGCGAGGGTGAACAGATCCAGACGGGGTGGTCGCGCCCGTGACGGCCGTCGTACCAGTCACGGAAGGGGCCCGTACGGCGGCCGTCGCTCCGATGAGAGCGGGGACGGAGCCGATGATGGTGCGGGCCACCACCGACGCCTCCTCGATGTGCCGCTCTCGATCACGACGCTACGCCCGGACGGTTCGGGTCGCCATAGGGAGCGGCTCGCAGCTCGGCCACCCTCCTCTCGGCTAGCGCGCCCCGCCCCTCCCCGTCGCCGTGCCCTTCACCGCGTCCAGCGCGTACACACAGCGGTCCTTGCTGCATGCGTACACCACACCGCCCTCGGCCACCGGGGAGCCCGTGATCTCGCCGCCCGTCGCCAGCTTCCAGCGGAGCTGGCCGCCGCTCGCGTCCAGCGTGTAGAGCACATGGTCCGCGGAGCCGAAGTGCACCCGGCCGTCCGCCACCACCGGGGCGCCGATGACCTCGCCGCCCGCGGCGAAGCGCCACATCGGGGTGCCCGTCACCGCGTCCAGGGTGTAGAGCGCACTGCCGCTGCCGACATGGATGTTGCCGCCCGCGACGAGGACCGGCTCGGTGGACTGGCGCGACTCGGTGGCGATGCGCCAGCGGTCCTTGCCGGTCGTGGCGTCGAGCGCGTACACCGTGCCGAGGTAGTCGGCCAGGTAGACACCGCCGCCCGTCACCGCCGGCCCCGGTGCGAAGACCGGCGGCGAGAGGAACACCGCGGGCGACTCGAAGTGCCAGCGGACCAGGCCGTTCGCGACGTCGATGGCGAGCACCCGGGTGCCGGCCGCGACGTACACATAGCCGTCGGACGCGGGATGCACCCGGACCGGCACATTGCCGCAGGAAGCCGCGTCGCCGATGGGGTACGACCAGCGCTCGACGCCCGTACGGGCCTCCAGCGCGCGCAGCCTCGCGTCCTTCCACACGTACACCGTGTCGCCGAAGATCGCGGGCCCGGCCTCCTGGGTCTCGAAGTCCGACTGCGCCCCGGTGGTCTCCCACAGCTTCTCGCCGTTGGACGCCTCCCAGGCCTGTACGCCACCGCCGCGCGTCCCGGTCAGGACGGTGCCGCGGTCGACCTTGAGGGAGAACACCCAGGCGTCGGTCCCCAGCCGCCAGCGCTCCTGGCCGTTCGCCGCGTCGAGCGCGTACAGCGTCGGCCCGTCCGAGGCGTGGATACGGCCGGCGGCGACGGCCATCGCCCAAGCCACGTCCCTGGTCTTGAACTGGCGGCGGCCACTGCCCACGTCCAGGGCGTGCACCTCGAAGGAGGTGACGTACAGCAGATCCCCGGCGACGACGGGCGTGCCCCAGACGTCGTTCGACATCCGGAAGCGCCACGGGCGCCAGTGGCCCGCGGCCCCGTCCGGGGGAGAGGCGGGCGGCGGCACGGGCGCCTGGGCCGGGGCAGGGCCGGGCGAGGGCAGGGGGCTGGTCACGGCCCCGTCGCCGTTCAGGCCGCCGGGCGGGCGGATCCAGCCGGTCGCGGGACCGGCCTCGGCGACGGCGTTGCGGCCCGGGTCGGCGACCCGGGGGCCGGGACCGATCGGAACCTTGGCGCCGGGCAGCCGCACCGGTCCGGCGGCCGCTGCCGCGGGCGCGGCCACGGGTGAGGGCCCGGCCGCGGGTGAGGGCGCGGCCTGTCCCGTACGCGGGTCGCTGCCGCCGTGCCACGCGGAGTCCCAGTCGGCGCCGCCTGGCCGGGGCGACTGCTGCGGCGGCGCCTGGAGAGCGGGCGGGGCGGGCTCGGCGGGGCGCTGCGTGGGAGCGGGGGCGGGGGGCCGTCCGCCGCGGCGGTGCTCGATCATCGCGGTGGCCCGGTGCGGCAGCCATGCCGACGCGGTCCCGCTGTCGTCGCTGCCGGAGGAGAACAGATGCGGGGCGAGCTGCGCCTGCAGATCCTCGGGTGTGGGCCGCAGCCCGGCCTCCATCTTCATACAGGACTCGATCAGCGGCCGGAGCTCGTCGGGCAGGCCCTCCAGGTCCGGGCCCTCCCTCAGCAGCATGAAGACCGTCTCGACCGGGTTGGCGCCGTGGAAGGGGGCGTGCCCGGTCGCCGCGAAGACCAGCGTGGAGCCGAGCGAGAACACATCGCTCGCGCCGGTCACACTGCGCGAGTCGCGCGCCTGCTCCGGCGACATGTACGCGGGTGTGCCGACCGCGACATTGGTCATGGTCAGCCGGGTGTTGGAGACGCCGGACGCGATACCGAAGTCGATGACGCGCGGCCCGTCCTCCACCACCAGCACGTTCGACGGCTTGAGGTCGCGGTGGACGAGGCCCGCGCCGTGGATGGACTGCAGCGCTTCGGCGATGCCGGCCGCCAGCCAGCGCACCGCCTGGGCCGGCATCGGCCCGCACTCATTCACTATTTCCTCGAGGGAGGGGGCAGGTACATACGCGGTGGCGAGCCAGGGCACGGCCGCCCGCGGGTCGGCGTCCACCACTGCCGCCGTGTAGAAACCGCTGACGGCCCGGGCGGCTTCCACCTCACGGGTGAAGCGGACACGGAACAGCTGGTCCTCGGCGAGCTCGGTGCGCACCGTCTTGATCGCCACCCGGCGGCCGGACGCCGACCGGGCGAGATAGACCAGCCCCATGCCGCCGGCACCGAGCCGTCCCAGTACCTCGAACGGACCGATCCGTCTCGGGTCATGCTGCGTCAGCTGCTCCATACCTGCCTGCCACCTCCCCGTACGGGCCCCAGATCGAAATGGAGCCCGTCCATCACAGCCCCGTGCAGCGTCTCACCACCGAGACCCTCAGCGGTGCGCACCCTGATTCTTCCTGTCTCGGGCGACGGTTGCGAACCCGGGGGCGGATCGGGGTGTCTCACCCGGTTTCGGGCACGGGCCGGGAGGTGGAACGGTTCAGCCACGCGCCTCCGGATGCCCGGTGGCCCTTTTCACGCCGTCTTGGCCTCGGCCTCCGGTTCCGGTTCCCGCTCCGGTTCCAGTTCCGACTCCTGCCCCGGCACCGACACGGACTCCGCTTGCGGCTCGGCGAGTACGGCGAAGGAAGCCCCCTGGTTGTCGGCGACCACGGCGATACGCCCGTACGGAATATCGAAGGGCGGCGCCTGGACCCGGCCACCGAGACGGGTGACGGCGGCAGCCGTCCCGTCGCAGTCGTCGACGCAGAAGTAGATGAGGAAGTGGCCCGGCATCTCGGCCGGGAAGGCATCCGTGATCACGCTCCGGCCGCCGATGGCGGTGTCCTCCCCCGGTTCCGTACCGGCGGGCGACCACATGCGGAAGTCGACGGAGGCGTCGGAGTCGTTGGGGTCGTCGGACAGGTCCGTCCGCAGGTCCGTCCCCTGAAAGCCGAAGACGGACTCGTAGAACGGGTCGACCCGCTCCTTGTCCCGCGAATAGACCTCGGTCCAGCAGAAGGAGCCGGGCTTGCCCTGCTTCTCGAACCCGGCCCGGTCACCCGGCTGCCAGGCCCCGAAGACCGCACCACCCGGATCCGCGGCGACCACGACGGTGCCGGAGGTGCCGACGGGCTGCCGGTCGACGATCACCTGACCGCCGGCTTCCCCGATCTTCCTGACCAGGGTGGTTGCGTCGGAGGTGGCGAAGTAGACGCCCCAGACGGTGGGCATCCTGCCGTCACTCTTGGGCACCAGGGCGGCGACGAGCTTTCCGTCGCTATAGGCGTCCACCTGCAGCCCTTCGCCGTGCCGGAAGGTCCAGCCGAACAGCTCACCGTAGAACCGTTTGCCCGCCTCCACGTCAGGGAGCGCGGCATCCACCCAGCACGGCGTGCCCTCTGCGAATGCGGCCATGGACGTGGTTCCTTCCTGCGCGGGATGCGGCGGGTGTGGTGCCCGTCACACTCAAGCTAGCGGGGCGGGGCGCGGGTCGCAGGGGATCGGATCGAACGATTGTCCACTTGTCAGGACAATGAGGCATCGACTCGGTGACGGCGGGCCCAAGAATCGTTGACTTGTCCACGAAAGTTATCCACAGGCTGTTGATAACACTATTCACGCACCCCATTTGCAGTCGGCCGAATCGCGCGCCGATCACCCCTCGGTAAGCTGACGGCATGACAGGACAAGTACGCACCGTCGACGGCCGAGTGGCCGGGCGACGCGGCCAGGCGACGCGGCAGAAGCTGCTCGACTGCCTCAGCGAGATGCTCAGCTCCTCGCCGTACCGGGACGTCAAGGTCATCGACGTGGCCCGGAAGGCGGGCACTTCGCCCGCGACCTTCTACCAGTACTTCCCGGACGTCGAGGGCGCGGTCCTCGAGATCGCCGAGGAAATGGCCAAGGAGGGCGCGGGGTTGACCGAACTGGTCTCCGGCCGCTCCTGGGTGGGCAAGGCGGGCTGGCAGACGTCGGAGGAACTGGTCGAGGGCTTCCTCGACTTCTGGCGCCGCCATGACGCGATTCTGCGGGTGGTGGATCTGGGGGCCGCCGAGGGGGACAAACGGTTCTACAAGATCCGCATGAAGATCCTGAACTCGGTCACCAACTCACTTTCGGACGCGGTGAAGGACCTGCAGTCCAAGGGCAAGGTGGACAAGGACGTGAGCCCGGCGGCGGTCGCGGGGGCGCTGGTGGCGATGCTGGCGGCGGTGGCGTCGCATCAGAAGGGGTTTACGACGTGGGGCGTGAAGCAGGCTGAACTGAAGCCGAATCTGGCGCTGTTGGTGCATCTGGGGATCACCGGCAAGAAGCCGACGAAGTAGCTGCGCGCGCCTGCGCCGAGTCCTGTCATGCCGACGGCGGTCCCTGCGGGGGGCGCCGTCGGTGCTTTTTTCCCCACGCCGCCCTCCCCCCAGAGCTTCGCCCCTCCGCGAACGGGTTGGACCCCGGTGGGTGGAGGTACGCGGGGGTCGACGCCCGCCCCCCGGAGCGCCGGCTTCGCGGCGCCGCGGCGTCCAGGAGCGCCGCGCCACCGCGCGTGTGGTCTTAATCGCCTCGCCAGATGTTGTCGAAGGCCGCCTCCTCGATGGCCCGCCGTTGCCGTTCGGCCTCCAGTTCCCGCACCGCGTCATGGACGGCGGCGAGCACTGTCGCCACGGCGTCGTCGGCCACGCTCGCGGAGATTCCCGTCCGCTTGTCGTCGATCCCGACGGCCGCCGCAAGGGCGGCGAGGATGGGCTCACCCGATGTCCAGCGTTCCGCCGCCAGGCGGCGAGCGGGCGAATCGGCCAGCTCCGTCTCACCGGTTCGGGACAGCCCCCAGCGGCGGCGTCGTCCCCGCGTGAGCTGCCCTTCCGCCTCGAGGACGGCCAGATAGGCGGCGGACAGGCCCCGGCCTCTGCGCCACAGCCAGTCGCCGACCGACTCGTACGGCGCTTGCCGGACAAGCGACGACGCGGCCTCCTCCAACAGGCGATCAGCCATTGCAGGCCGATAGCCCGGCACGATGTGATCGCCTTCCAGCGCGACGGCTTGGGCGTCCAGGAGCTCGATCAGCTCGGCTCCCGCGAGCGCGAGCGACAGATCGCCTCGCTCCGGAGGGCGACTGGACGCCATGTCAATGGCAACGATCAACAGGTCCCGCGGTGTGGTCATGAATGGCTCCACGTCACCTCAAAAAGCCGGAGGCGAACGGCGTCGTGCGCCTGGTGGACCTCGGCCCGTCGGGGACACTCCCGTATACGAGCTTACGGAGCGGGAACGGCAGCGGCATCCCAAGTGATCAGGTCCCGGGGCTCGGGAGCCCCGGGCAACCCGGCGGGGAAGCGCTACCGGCGCGTGAGGCGGAACACCCGGATTTCGCGGGAGACCCGTGCCTGGTACGTCGCGTACGGCGGCCAGAACGCCAGCGCCTCCCGCCACACCGTTTCCCTTTCCCCGGATGTGAGCAGGCGCGCGTGGACCGCGATGTCCTCCCCCCTCCAGTTGACCTCCGCGTCGGGGTGCGCCAGCAGGTTCGTCGTCCAGGACGGGTGCGCCTCGCGGCCGAAGTTGGAGCCGACCAGGATCCAGCCGTCCCCCGACGGCATGCACGCCAGCGGCGTCACCCTCGGCAGGCCGCTCTTCGCGCCGCGGGCCGTCAGGACGACCCCCGGGAGCATCCGCGCGCTCAGCAGCACCCGACCCCGCGTCAGCCGGTGCACCGTACGGTCCAGCGCCGGGACGAAATGCGGCGCGAGCTTCGCGAAGGCGCGGGTCGAGGAGATCTTCTGGACGAGCCGGACGCCAGGAGCCATCAGACCCTCACCTCCGCCGCGGCGAAAAGGTCCGCCGTCTCCGCCGCCCGCCCGCGCAGCCGGTGTACGGGACCGAAGAGCAGCTCGTCCCCCGCCGCCCGTTTGAAGTAGAGATGCGCCTCGTGCTCCCACGTGAAGCCGATGCCGCCGTGCAGCTGGACCGCCTCCCCCGCGACCACCCGCAGCGCCTCCAGGCACTGGGCCAGCGCCAGGCCCCCGGCCTCGGTCGGGTCCCAGGCCGCGAAGTACGCCGCCGAGCGGGCCGCCTGGATGCGTACGTACAGATCCGCCAGCCGGTGCTTGACCGCCTGGAAGGAGCCGATCGCCCGGCCGAACTGCTCGCGCGCCCCGACGTACTCCACCGTCCGGTCCAGCGCGCTCGCCGCCGCGCCGACCGCCTCCGCCGCCAGCAGGGCCGCGGCGCCCGCCCCCGCCGAGGCCAGCGCCCCCGGCACGTCCGCCGCATCGTCCGCGCCCAGCAACTCGGCGGGGCAGTCGCGCAGTTCGACACGGGCCTGCGGCCTCGTCTCGTCCAGCGATGTCTGACGCACCCGCGAAAGCCCCACCGCGTCCGCCGCCCGGACGAGGAAGAGCAGCGTGCGGCTGCGCGCGAAGCCACCCGTGTGCGCCGCCACCACCAGCAGTCCCGCGCTGTGCCCGTCGAGGACCTGCGCGGCCTCCCCGAACAGGAGCCAGGACCCGCCCTCGCCCGGGCGCGCCTGGACTCCGCCGGCCCGGCCGCCGCCCGCCCAGGCCCCCGACGTGTTGTCGCCACTCAGCCCGAGCGCAAGCGCAAGGCTGCCGCCGGGAACGGCGAGTGCGCAGGTCAGCGAGCCGTCCGCGATACGGGGCAGCAGCTCGTCGCGCTGCCCGGCCGCCCCCAGCGCGGCGATCAGCGGTGCCGCGAGCCCCGCCGTGGCCAGCAGCGGCGACGGCAGCAGCGCCCGCCCGGTCTCCTCGCAGGCGAGCGCAAGCTCGGTGAGGCCGCAGCCCACACCCCCGTACGACTCGGGCAGTGCGAGCCCCGGCAGGCCCAGCTGCTCGGACAGCTGCGCCCACAGCTGCGGGTCGTACCCGGCGGCGGTGCGGACCGCGGCCTTGACCTCGTCCGGGCCGGACCGTTTGGCGAGCAGTTCGCGCAGGGTGCGGCGGATCTCGTCCTGCTCCGCGGTGAAGGCGGTGTCCATGCGATCCCCTCCGATCTGACGGCCCGTCATGTTAGAAGGGGGGACCCCATAAGCACAGAGGCGCGTTCAGCAAACATCTCCAGGGGCCGCCGCAGCCGCCCGCAGCAGATCCTGGACGAGCTCGTAGTCGATCGACTCCGTATGCCGGAACCGCAGACAACCTCTGCCCATGTCCTGGTCCGCCAGCCGCTCCTCGAACCCCTCTCGCACGTCCGGCCGCATCAGATAGAAGGAGACGTACTGTTTCTGATTGGCGAAGGCGATCTCCGGCTCACCGCCCTTGCGGCGATAGCAGGGCATGCCCCACGCCATCACCTCCTCGTACCCCACAAGCTCGGTCCGGCACAGCTCCCGGATCCGGATCAGGGCGGTCAGCCGGTCCTGTTCCGCCACCTCCTCGAGGTAGGCGTCAACATCTTCAGCGGCACTTCTGGGCATACGCTCCACGTTATCTGATGTACCGTCAGATCCATGCCTTCCACTCCGCGCAAGGTCGCCGTCGTCGGCATATCCCTCTCGGACTGCGGCCGCGTCGACGGACCGACGCCCCATGCCCTGCATGCCCAGGCCGCCCGCCGCGCACTCGCCGACTCCGGCCTGCACCGCTCGGTGATCGACGGCTTCGGCTCCGCCGGACTCGGCACACTCGCCCCGGTCGAGGTCGCCGAGTATCTGGGCCTCAAGCCGCGCTGGGTGGACTCGACCGCCGTCGGCGGCGCCACCTGGGAGGTCATGGCGGCGCACGCGGCCGACGCGATCGCCGCCGGGCACGCCAACGCCGTGCTCCTCGTCTACGGATCGACCGCTCGCGCCGACATCAAGGCCCGGCGGCGCACCTCCAACCTCTCCTTCGGCGGCCGCGGACCGCTCCAGTTCGAGGTCCCGTACGGGCATACGCTCATCGCCAAGTACGCGATGGCCGCCCGTCGCCATATGCATGAGTACGGCACGACGCTGGAGCAGCTCGCGGAAGTCGCCGTCCAGGCACGGGCGAACGCCGCCGCCAATCCGGACGCGATGTTCCGTGAGCCGATCACGGTCGACGAGGTGCTGGCCGGGCCGATGATCGCGGATCCGTTCACCAAGCTGCACTGCTGCATCCGCAGCGACGGCGGCTGCGCGGTGCTGCTCGCGGCGGAGGACTACGTGCCGGACACCGCGAAGGACCCGGTGTGGATCCTCGGCACCGGTGAGTACGTGTCGCACAGCACCATGTCCGAGTGGGAGGACTTCACCATCTCCCCGGCGGCGGTCTCGGGCCGCCTCGCTTTCGAGCGCGCGGGCGTCACCCCTGCCGATATGGATATCGCCGAGATCTATGACGCCTTCACCCATATGACGCTCGTGACGCTGGAGGATCTCGGCTTCTGCGCCAAGGGGGAGGGCGGCCCGTTCGTCGAGAAGGGCCGGCTCCGGCGGGACGGCGAACTGCCGGTGAATACCGACGGCGGCGGACTGTCCGCCTGTCATCCAGGCATGCGCGGGCTGTTTCTGCTGGTCGAAGCCGTACGGCAGTTGCGCGGCGAGGCCGGCGGCCACCAGGTGCACAAGCCGGACGGGAGCACGCCGCGGCTGGCGGTGGCGTCCGGCACGGGCGGCTGGTTCTGCTCGTCCGGGACGGTGGTACTGGGCCGGGACTGAGGACCCCGGGGCCGAGAGCAGACGGGCATCCCGGCCGCGGTGAACGGCGGTCATGACGTAGTACGCCGTGCCCTGGCTGCTGCGCGCCGCCGACCTGCAGGACATCGTCGACAACCTCCTCGGCCTCGCGCTCGGGCTGTTCGCGGGGCACGGTATCGGCCCGGTGGCCCGAGGAGTCGGCCCTTCCGGAGGCTCGAAATGGCCCTTCTACGGGGAGTCTTGGAGCAGCCGCTCGACCAGGGCCGTGATCAGCTCGGCCGCCTGCTCCTTCGGGAAGACGTCGGGCAGCGTGAGGCGCTCCACGACCAGCCAGTTGGCCGCCAGATAGATCATCCTGACCGCGTCGGCGTCGCCGGGCAGACCGGCGGCCAGATGGTTGGCGACATTCGCCTCGACGTCCTCGCTGACGCGCTCGGTGAGCAACGCGCGCAGCTCGGGGCGGCGGGTGGCCTCCAGGCGCAGTTCGAGCAGGGCGAGGTATCCGGTGCGGAAGGCCGTGACCCGCTCCACCACGTCACGGACCAGCTCCGCGGTCCGCGCCGGCGTGGCCGGACCGGTGAACATGGCCTCCATCGTCGCGTCGTCCGGGCGCAGCCGCTCATAGATCCGGCCGCCCGCCTGGTTGAGCAGATCGTCGCGGTTGGCGAAGTAGTTGGACGCGGTGCCCTTGGGGACCTCGGCCTCGGCGTCGACGGCCCTGAAGGTGAGGCCGCGGGCGCCCTCCCGGGCGAGCACTTCGATGGCCGCGTCCACCAGCGCCGCGCGCCGGGCCAGGTTCTGCCTCATCTGCGTCCTCTCGATCACCGCACCCAGGCTGATACCACGCACCCGGGCTGATACCACTGTGAGTGTAGTACTTTGCCCGTATGGACAACGATCGGCAGGACACCTTCCGCAAGCTCCTGCGCGCGCAGCGGGTTTGGGACACCACCCTGCCCGCCTTCGACCCGGCCTCCGCGCCCGCCGCCCCGCTGCCCCTCTTCCACCGGTGGTTCGCCGAGGCCGTGACCGCGGGCCAGGCCGAGCCGCACACCATGAGCCTGGCCACCGTGGACGAGCAGGGGCGTCCCGACGTACGCACGCTGATGCTGCACGACGCGGACGAGCGCGGCTGGCACTTCGCCTCGCACGCCACCAGCGCGAAGGGCCGGCAGCTGGCCGCGCGTCCGGAGGCCGCACTGGGCTTCTACTGGGCCGCGCAGGGCCGCCAGATCCGCGTCCGCGGCCGGGTGACGGCGGGCGGCTCCACGGAGAGCCAGGCCGATCTGCACGCCCGCTCGACGGGCGCGCTCGCCGCCGCACTCACCGGGCGGCAGAGCGAAGTCCTCGACTCCCAGGACGAGTTGGCGGCGGCATCACAGGCAGCGTGGGAGCGAGCGCAGGCCGAGCCCGACGCGCCCGTGCCGACCTGGACGTCGTATGTCCTCCAGCCGTACGAGGTGGAGTTCTTCCAGGGTGACGAGCGGCGGCAGCATGTCCGGCTGCGCTACCGGCGTGAAGAGGGCGCCTGGGTACGGGAGTTGCTCTGGCCCTGAGCCGGGCGGCGGAACACCGGGATCGCCTCCGCGCGCGCCTCGGCCCGGAAGGTGACCTCCAGCTCCATGCCGATGCTCAGCTCGCTCTCCGGGCAGCCGACGACCTCCGTCATCATCCGCGGCCCTTCGGCGAGATCGACGACCGCGGCGGTGTACGGGACGCGGTCACCGAACGGCGGCAGGTCATTGCGGTGCACGACGGACCAGGTGTAGAGCGTGGCGCGACCGCTCGCAGGCTCCCAGTCGACGTCCTCGCTCCAGCAGTGCGGGCAGAACTCGCGCGGATAGTGGTGGGCCTTCGCGCAGGCGTGGCAGCGGCGGAGCAGCAGCCGTCCATCGGCTGCGGCGTCCCAGAAGGGGCGGGTGAAGTCGTCGACTTCAGGCGTCGCGGTCATCAGAAGAGTCCGATCGCGCTGTCGAGGGACCAGGTCTGCCAGGACACGGCGACGAGGGCGACGAGGGATATGAGCGCCATCATGGCGTTCTGCCCCTGTTCCGCCCAGTCGTGGATCATGAGAATGAGATAGAGCAGATTGAGGAGCAGTCCGCCGACGAGGGCGATCGGGGTCAGAAAGCCGACGATCAGGCCGAGACCGAGGGCGAGTTCGGCGTAGACGACGATGTACGCCATCACCTTGGGGCGCGGCTCGACCACTGTCCTGAAGCCGTTCTTCACGGCCGGCCACTTGTGCCTGCCCGCGACGTCGGCCGCCCAGGCGATGCCGGTGCCGCGCTCGAACCAGCCCTTCTTGTCCTTGTGACGCCAGCTCTCCAGCCACCACAGGCCGAGACCGATGCGCAGGACGGCGAGCCATTCGGCGCCGGTGAGCCAGACGGTCTCCATCCGGAACTCCCTCTCTCCAATATCTGACGGTACGTCAGTTCAGCGGATGCGGCGGCGCGCGCGCAAGGGGTCTGCATGCGTGATCGATTCGCAACCGATTCCCGTCTTGACTGAGACCCATCAAGTAATCAGGTGATTACGCTCAGGTTCATGGCGGACGAACAGGACATCGACCTCACGAACGACCGGCCCGTGTACGTCATCGGCGGCGGCCCGGGAGGCCTCGCGGCAGCCGCGGCGCTGCGTGAGCACGGCATACGCGCCGTGGTGCTGGAGAAGTCCGAGTCCGTGGGCGCGTCCTGGCGCCGCCACTACGACCGGCTGCATCTGCACACCACCCGGAAGCTGTCCGAGCTGCCCGGGCTGGCGATGCCGCGGTCGTTCGGGCGCTGGGTGTCCCGGGACGACGTGATCCGGTATCTGGAGAAGTACGCGGAGTTCCACGAGCTGGAGATCGTCACGGGCGTCGAGGTGTCCCGTATCGAGCAGTCGGGCTCCGGCTGGCTGCTGCACGCGACGGGCGGCCGGCAGCTGACCGGGCGCGCGGTCGTGGTGGCCACCGGCTACAACCACACCCCACGGCTGCCCGACTGGCCCGGCCAGGACACGTACACCGGGGAACTGCTGCACGCGGGCGAGTACCGCAATGCCGCGCCGTACGCGGGCAAGGACGTGCTGGTCGTAGGCGTCGGCAACACGGGCGCGGAGATCGCGGTCGACCTGGTGGAGGGCGGCGCGGCGCGCGTCCGCCTCGCCGTGCGGACGATCCCGCACATCGTCCGCCGATCCACCGCGGGCTGGCCGGCCCAGCGCACGGGCATCCTGGTCCGCCGGCTGCCGGTACGGCTGGTGGACCGGGCGGGCCGGATCATAAGCCGGATCTCCGTCCCCGACCTCACCGACCGGGGCCTGCCCCGCCCGGACACGGGCCTGTACTCCCGGGTCCGCGAGGGCGCGATCCCGGTCCAGGACGTGGGCCTGATCGACGCGGTCCGCTCCGGCACGGTCGAACCGGTCGCCGCGCTGGAGTCCTTCGACGACGGCAAGGCGGTCCTGGCGGACGGCACCCGGATCTCCCCGGACACGGTGATCGCGGCGACGGGCTACCGCCGGGCACTGGAGGGCCTGGTCGGCCCCCTGAACGTCCTGGACGAGCGCGGCAGACCCCTCACCCACGGCGGCCGCACGCCGGCGCAGGCGCCGGGGCTGTACTTCACGGGGTTCACGAACCCGATCAGCGGGATGTTCCGCGAGATGGCGATCGACGCGCGCAAAATCGCCAAGGCGCTGTCCAAGGGCTGAATCGCGCCGTCTCCAGAGGTCCCCGGGCGGGTAGTCAATCAGCATGAGCCCGGTCCGCCCCGGCGCCGGATTCGCCGGTGATCGCCAGGCTTTGCGTGCAGCGCTGTTCCTGACAGGTCGTCAGGTCTGTAATCTGACTATGCGTCAGTTAACTTGGCCAACGAGCAGGAGCGGGGCTCAGCGATGCTTGGATCTACTCACGGCACCCTCACCTCCGGCCTCCGCGCGCGCGTAGTGGCCTGCGGCGAGCACCCCCGCAATGCCGTCCATGACACGACGTCGGTCACCGCGGGCGACGGCGATCTCGACGTCAGCGGGCGGCCGCTGTACGCTCCCGTGCCCGATCTGGACCGCTTCTTCCGGCCCACCTCCGTCGCCGTCGTCGGGGCCTCCGACGGTGACGGACGGCCCAATACGGGCATCACCCGGCAGCTCATCGACTGGGCCGAGCGCGTCGGGGCGCGGCTCCATCCCGTGCATCCCTCCCGCGCGAGCGTCTTCGGTCTCAGCTGCGTTCCCTCCGTCGGCGACCTGCCCGAACAGATCGATCTGGCCGTGCTGCTCGTCGCCGACCCGCTGCCCGTCATCGAGGAACTCACCGAGGCCAAGGTCAAGTTCGCCGTCGCCTTCGCCTCCGGGTACGCCGAGACCGGGGCGGAGGGCGCGGCCGCCCAGGCGCGGCTGGCGGCGGCGGTGGAGCGGGCGGGGCTGCGGCTGCTCGGGCCGAACACCAATCTCAACGCCTTCGAGAAGTTCCGGGACGACCTGGACGGCCCGGCGATCGCGCTGATCACCCAGTCGGGGCACCAGGGGCGGCCCGTCTTCACCATGCAGGAGCTGGGCGTACGGCTCTCCCACTGGGCGCCCACCGGCAACGAGGCCGATCTGGAGACCGCCGACTTCATCTCGTACTTCGCCGAGCGACCCGAGGTCGGCGCCATCGCCTGCTACGTGGAGGGGCTCAAGGACGGACGCTCCTTCCTGCTCGCCGCCGACCGCGCGGCCCGGCGCGGGGTCCCGGTCGTCGCGGTCAAGGTCGGGCGGACCGAGACCGGGGCGCGGATGGCCGCGTCGCACACCGGCAAACTCACCGGCGCGGACCAGGTCGTGGACGCGGCGATGCGGCAGTTCGGCGTGATCCGGGTGGACGGGCTCGACGAACTCCAGGACACCTCCGCCCTGCTGGCGCGAGCCCGGAGGCCCGTGGCCGACGGCGTCGTCGTCTATTCGATCTCGGGCGGCACCGGCGCGCACTTCTCGGACCTGGCGACCTCGGCGGGGCTGCGGCTGCCGCGGCTGTCCGAGGCCAGGCAGGCCGAGCTGCACGAGTGGATACCGGAGTATCTGAGCGTCGCGAACCCCGTCGACAACGGCGGGCACCCGGTGGGCGACTGGCGCGGCCGCAAGATCATCGACGCGATTCTGGCGGACCCGGCCGTCGGGGTGCTGATCTGTCCGATCACCGGCCCCTTCCCGCCGATGAGCGACAAGCTGGCGCAGGACCTGGTGGACGCGGCCGAGGCGACGGACAAGCTGATCTGCGTGGTGTGGGGGTCGCCGCTGGGCACCGAGGCGGCGTACCGCGAGACGCTGCTGGGGTCCTCGCGGGTCGCCACGTTCCGTACCTTCGGCAACTGCATCACGGCGGTACGCGCCTATCTGGACCACCACCGGTTCACGACCGGCTACCTCTCGCCCTTCGACGAGGCGCCGCGCACCCCGTCCCCCTCCTTCCGCAAGGCGCAGGCACTGATGCGTCCCGGCAAGCAGCTGAGCGAGCACGCGGCCAAGTCGCTTCTCCGGGCGTACGGAATCCGCGTGCCGCGCGAACAGCTGGTGACGAGCGCGGCGGCGGCGGTCAGGGCAGCGGGCCTGGTCGGCTACCCCGTCGTCATGAAGGCGTCGGGTACGCAGCTCGCCCACAAGACCGAACTCGGCCTGGTCAAGATCGGGCTGACCTCGGCGAGCCAGGTCCGCGACGCCTATCGCGAACTGACCGACATCGCCCGTTACGAGGGCGTCGACCTGGACGGCATCCTGGTCTGCCAGATGGTGGAGCGGGGCGTCGAGATGGTCGTCGGTGTCACCCAGGACGCGCTGTTCGGGCCGACGGTGGCGGTCGGGCTCGGCGGGGTGCTGGTGGAGGTGCTGCACGACGCGGCGGTGCGCGTTCCGCCCTTCGGCGAGGACCAGGCGCGCGCGATGCTCGGCGAACTGCGCGGCCGCGCGCTGCTGGACGGCGTACGGGGCGGGCCGCCGGTGGATGTTGACGCGCTGGTGGAGGTCGTGCTGCGGGTCCAGCGGATGGCGCTGGAGCTGGGCGACGAGCTGTCCGAGCTGGACATCAACCCCTTGATGGTGCTCCCGCGGGGGCAGGGCGCGGTGGCGCTGGACGCGCTGGCGGTGTGCCGATGAGTTCGGACGTACTCCACCGCGTGGAGAACGGCGTCTCGTGGGTCACGCTGAACCGGCCCGAGGCGATGAACGCGGTCACCCGGGACCAGCGGGAGCGGATCATCGCGCTGCTCGCGGACGCCTCCGCAGACCCTTCCCTGCGGGCGGTCGTGATCACCGCCACCGGCAAGGGATTCTGCGCGGGCGCGGATCTGCGGGGGACGACAGTGGCCGGTGAACGCGTGGCGGGAGACGTCGCCCGGACGATCCGGCTCGGCGCGCAGCGGCTGATCTCCGCCGTCCTGGACTGCGAGAAGCCGGTGATCGCGGCGGTCAACGGCACGGCGGCCGGCATCGGCGCGCATCTGGCCTTCGCCTGCGACCTCGTACTCGCCGCGGAACCTGCCTCGTTCATCGAGGTGTTCGTACGCCGGGGGCTCGTCCCGGACGGCGGCGGGGCGTATCTGCTGCCGCGGCTGGTCGGGCCGCAGCGCGCGAAGGAGCTGATGTTCTTCGGCGACGCGCTGCCGGCGTCCGATGCCGAACGGCTCGGTCTCGTCAACCGCGTCGTCCCCGCGGACGACTTGGCGAAGACGGCGCGCGAGTGGGCGCAGCGGCTGGCGGCCGGGCCGACCCGCGCGATCGGCCTCACCAAACAGCTGGTGAACGCGTCGCTGGACGCGGACCGGGCCACGGCGTTCGCGGCGGAGGCGGCGGCGCAGGAGATCAACATGACGACGCGGGACGCGAAGGAGGGGGTGGCGAGCTTCGTGGAGCGCCGTACGCCCGAGTACCGGGGGCGCTAGGGGTGTCGGCAGGTGTCCGGCAGGGTCCTTCACCCCTTCCAATCTGACGAACCGTCAGGTTCAATGGATGGCGTGATGGGACACGCAGGGATGGCCGCCACCGCCGTCCGATACCTCCGCTCGGTCGGGGCCCCCACGGCCACCGAGCCGTTCGAAGCTCCCCCAGCTACTTCTGGGAGGTACCCCCACCCGCGGCCCGAACTGCGGGCCGTCGGCGACGACGAGCGGCTGCCCGTCGAGCCGGGCGAATACCGGCGTGTGCTGGGACACTTCGCGACGGGGGTCACCGTCGTCACGGCGTACGACGAGGACGGGCCGGCCGGGTTCGCCTGCCAGTCCTTCGCCTCGCTCTCCCTCGATCCGCCGCTGGTCGCCTTCATGGTGGCCCGTACGTCGACGACCTGGCCGCGCGTCGCCCGCGCCGGGGCCTTCTGCGTCAACGTCCTGGGTGCGGAACAGGGCGAGCTGTGCCAGGGCTTCGCGGTCAGCGGTGCGGACAAGTTCGCGGGGGTCACGTACGACCGCGCGCCGGCGACCGGGGCGCCGCGCCTGGACTCCGTACCGGCCTGGATCGACTGCACGATCCAGACCGTGCACACGGGCGGCGACCATCTGATCGTGGTGGGCCGGGTCGCGGCACTGGGCGCGGTCGACGAGGGTGTGCCGCTGCTCTTCCACCGCGGGAGGTTCGGCCGCTTCACACCCTAGGCGTGCGGCTACCAGTCCTCCGTGGTGATCAGCAGGCCGCCCCCGGACTCGATCCGTACGGTGCCCCTGTCCCCGTACACGGCGTGGCGCCAGGCCGCGAACGCGGTGGCCACCCGGCGACCGCTCGGGGTGTCGTCCGCCGTGTAGGAGACGGTGACGACGGCCTGGCTGACCGCTCCCACCTTGCGGACCTTCACCACGTCGAACGCCAGGCCGTCGTCCGCCTTGGTGCCATGGGCGGCGAGGTAGTCGCGGAAGTCACGGGTCATGACGAACCATGTCGCGGACGAGCAGGGGTCGTCGGCGGTGTCGTCCGTCGTACGATCGGGCTGCTCACCGGCGTCTTCCTCGGTGGTCTCCTCCGGTACACCGGTGTCCTCGTCCGTCGGCTCCTGCGGCTCGCCCGTCTCCTCGTCCGTGGTCTCCTCCGGTACGCCCGTGTCCTCGTCCGTCGGCACCTGCGACTCGTCCCACCCGTCGTCACTCGTGTCGTCCGTCGTGCAGTCCGACCCGGCGGACGAGGACACGGACGGGGGCACGGACGGGGGCGCTGCCGCCCCCTCGGACGTCCGGCCGTCCGCCTTGTCCGTGCCGCACCCCGTCAGCACCACCCAGCACAGCCCGGCCACCGCCACCCGTGCGACGGCCCGTGTCATCGACTTCGTCTTCATTCGAGACCCCCCTTGCGTGCAAGAGGGGATCAAGCTGCCCCAGGTTGCCTCCCGGACGGGGTCAGACGGCGGCCGCGGGCGACGGGAACTCGGGCCGGCGGCGGATCACCAGCGCCATCAGCGCCGCCGCCGCGCACAGCGCGCCCGATGCGTACCAGACCATGTCGTACGAGCCGAACACGTCCCGCGCCAGGCCGCCGGCGAAGGCCACCAGCGCCGCGCCCACCTGGTGCGATGCCAGCACCCAGCCGAAGACGATCGCGCTGTCGTCGCCGTAGTGCTCGCGGCACAGGGCGATCGTCGGCGGGACCGTCGCCACCCAGTCCAGGCCGTAGAAGACGATGAAGAAGACCATCGGCGGGTGGACCGAAGGAGCCAGCAGCATCGGCAGAAAGAGCAGGCTGATGCCGCGCAGGGCGTAGTAGACCGCCAGCAGACGCCGCGGCGGGAAGCGGTCCGTGAACCAGCCCGATGCGATCGTGCCGACGACGTCGAAGACGCCGATCACCGCGAGGAGGGACGCGGCCGCCGTGATCGGCATGCCGTGGTCGTGGGCCGCGGGCACGAAGTGGGTCTGGATCAGTCCGTTCGTCGAGGCGCCGCAGATCGCGAAGGTGCCCGCGAGCAGCCAGAAGGGACCCGTGCGGGCGGCCGAGAAGAGCACCGTCACGGCGCGGCGGGCCGCCCCCGGCACCGGTGCGGGCTTCGGAGCGAACTGCTTCGCGCCGTACGGGGCGAGCCCCACGTCCGCCGGGTGGTCACGCAGCAGCAGCCAGACGAACGGCACGACGGCGAGGGCGGAGAGTGCGACCGTGATCGACGCCGGGCGCCAGCCGTGCTGCTCCACCAGCCAGGACAGCAGCGGCAGGAAGATCAGCTGGCCGGAGGCGGACGCGGCCGTCAGGATGCCGGTGACCAGACCGCGGCGTTCGGTGAACCACCGGTTGGTGACTGTCGCCGCGAAGGCGAGCGCCATCGAGCCGCTGCCGAGGCCGACCAGCACGCCCCAGTAGAGGACGAGCTGCCAGGACGAGGACATGAAGACGGTGAGGCCCGAGCCCAGGGCTATCAACGTGAGCGCGACGGCGACGACGCGCCGGATGCCGAAGCGGTCCATCAGCGCGGCGGCGAAGGGCGCCGTGAGGCCGTAGAGCGCGAGGTTCACCGAGACCGCGAAACTGATTGTGCCGTGCGACCAGTGGAACTTGCTGTGCAGCGGATCGATCAGCAGACCCGGCAGGGAGCGGAACGCGGCCGCGCCGATGATCGTCACGAAGGCCACCGCCGCGACGAACCACGCGCGGTGGACCCGGCCGGGGCGGCGGCCGGGGGCGGTCGGGGTGCTGACCCGAGCGGGGGCCTGGGCGGGTGCCTGGGCCGGGTCCTGGGCCGAGTCCTGGGCGGGTGCCTGGGCCGAGTCCTGGGCCGAGTCCTGGGCGGGGAGTCCGGTTGTCTGCGTCACGCCCCACAGCATCTGGTGCGGGCTTGGTCCGTACGAGTGGCCCGAAGGACAGGGTTCGTTAGGATCGGGCCATGGGTGAGTTCGCGAGACATCGGGTCGTCGTGCTGGCGCTGACCGGGCTGCTCCCCTTCGAGCTGGGTATCCCGCACCGGATCTTCGGTCACGCCAAGGACGCGGACGGCACTCCCCTGTACGAGATCGTCACATGCTCGGTCCGGCCCGGCCCCGTCCGTACGGACGCCGACTTCGACATCCACGTCGAGCACGGGCCTCAGGTGCTGGCCACCGCGGACACCGTCGTCGTCCCCGCCTCCTACGAGCTGGGCCCCGTCTTCGAGGAGGGCCGGCTCACCGACGAGCTGGCCGACGCGCTCGCGTACATCCGGCCCGGCACCCGCATGGTCGCCATCTGCACCGGCGGCTACGTCCTGGCCGCCGCCGGATTCCTCGACGGCCGCCCCGCCACCACCCACTGGTCGTCCGCCGAGCACTTCCAGCGGCTCTTTCCGTCCGTCAAGGTCGACGCGGACGTCCTGTTCATCGACGACGGCGACGTGCTCACCTCGGCGGGCGTCGCGGCCGGGATCGACCTCTGTCTGCACATCGTGCGCCGGGACCACGGCACGGCCGTCGCCAACGACGTCGCGCGCCGTACGGTCGTACCGCCGCACCGGGACGGCGGGCAGGCGCAGTACATCCACCGGCCCATCCCCGAACCGCAGTTGGCGACCACGGCCACCGCACGGGCCTGGGCTCTGGGCCGCCTCCACGAGCCGATCCAGCTGCGCGACATGGCGGAGCAGGAGTCGATGAGCGTACGGACGTTCACGCGCCGCTTCCGCGAGGAGGTCGGCGTCAGCCCCGGGCAGTGGCTGGCGCAGCAGCGCGTGGAGCGGGCCCGGCACCTGCTGGAGTCGAGCGACCTCTCGGTCGACCTGGTGGCGCGGGACGCGGGCTTCGGCACCGCGCAGTCGATGCGTCAGCATCTGCAGGCGGTGCTCGGTGTCCCGCCGACGGTCTACCGGCGCACGTTCCGTGCCGGCAGCGGGAATCCGTGACCGATGGTCAGAAGGTGAGGACGCCGCGCGCCACCCGCCCGTGGTGTGCGTCATCCGCAGCCTTCGCGAAGTCCTCGATCGGGTAGGTCTCGGTGACCAGTTCGTCCAGCAGCAGCCGGCCCTGCCCGTACAGCTCGGCGTAGAGCGCGATGTCGTGCTGAGGGCGCGAGGAGCCGTAGCGGCAGCCGAGGATGGACTTGTCCAGGAACATGGCCGCGGGCACGAAGGACGCCTCGGCCGTGGCGGAAGGCATGCCGAGCAGGACCGCCTGCCCGTGCCGGTCGAGCAGTTCGATCGCCTGCCGGATCAGAGCGACGTGCCCGACGCACTCGAAGACATGGTCGGCGCCGCTCGGCAGGATCTCCCGTACGCCCTCCGCCGACGCGAGGAAGTGCGTGGCCCCGAACTGCCGGGCCATCGCCTCCTTCACCGGGTTGGAGTCGACGGCGACGATCGTGGACGCGCCCGCGATCCTGGCGCCCTGCAGAACGTTCAGCCCGATGCCGCCCGTCCCGATGACGACGACACTCTCGCCGCGGTCGACCTTCGCACGGTTCAGTACCGCTCCCACACCCGTCAGCACACCACAGCCGATCAGCGCGGCGGAGGTCAGCGGCAGGTCGGCGGGGATCTTCACGGCCTGGACGGCCTGGACGAGGGTGTGTTCAGCGAAGGCGGAGTTGGAGGCGAACTGGAAGAGCGGTTCGCCGCCGCGGGAGAAGGGCTGTCCGGGCCGGCCAATCGCCTTGCGGCACATGGTGGGGCGGCCGCGGTCGCAGTCCGCGCACACGCCGCAGTTGGCGAGGGTGGAGAGCGAGACATGGTCGCCGGGCGCGACATGGCGGACGCCCGCGCCGACCGCCTCTACGACGCCCGCGCCCTCGTGCCCGAGGACGACCGGTACGGGGAAGGGGATCGTGCCGTCGATCACGGACAGATCGCTGTGGCACAGCCCGGCGGCGGCGACGGCGACCAGGACCTCGCCCGGGCCCGGGTCCCGTATCTCCAGATCGTCGACCACCTGGGGCTGTGTGCCGTCGAAGACGACGCCTCTCATCTCGGCTCCCTCGGTAGGCCGAGCACCCGCTCGGCGATGATGTTGCGCTGGATTTCGTCCGAGCCGCCGTAGATCGTGTCGGCGCGGGTGAAGAGGAACAGGCGCTGGAGGGCGTCGAGTTCGTACGGCTTCTCGCTGCTCCAGTCGCAGGGGCCTGCGGCCGCGCGCGCACCGCGTACGGCCATGGCGAGCGCGCCGAGACGCTGGTGCCAGCCGCCCCACAGCAGTTTGGCGACGCTGGGGGCGCCGGGGTCGTCGGCGGGTTCACCCAGGGTGCGCAGGGCGTTCCAGCGCATGGTGCGCAGCTCGGCCCACTGGCGGACGAGGCGCTCCTTGAGTACCGGGTCGTCGGCGGCGCCGTTCGCCGCGGCCAGGCGGATAACCCGGCTCAACTCCTCGGCGAAGCCGATCTGCTGGGCGAGAGTCGACACCCCGCGCTCGAAGGCGAGCAGGCTCATGGCGACGCGCCAGCCGTTGCCCTCGCCGCCGACGAGATGCTCGGCGCCGGCCTCGGCGCCGTCGAAGAAGACCTCGTTGAACTCGCTGGTGCCGGTCATCTGGCGGATGGGCCGTACGTCGACACGGCCGGGCTGGTCCATGGGTACGAGGAGGAAGGAGAGGCCGTGGTGGCGCCGCGAGCCGGGCTCGGTGCGCACCAGCGCGAAGCACCAGTCGGCGTCCTGCGCGAGCGAGGTCCAGATCTTCTGTCCGCTGATCCGGTACGTGTCGCCGTCGCGGACCGCGGCGGTCGAGATCCCGGCGAGATCGGACCCGGCGCCGGGCTCGCTGTAGCCCTGGCACCAGAGTTCGTCGCCGCGGGCGACGGCGGGCAGGAAGCGGTCCTTCTGCGCGGTGGTGCCGTGGGTGATGAGGGTGGGGGCGAGGAGGTTCTCGCCGATGTGGCCGAGGCGGGTGGGGGCGGCGGCACGGGCGTACTCCTCGGCCCAGACGACCTGTTGGGTGAGGGTGGCGCGGCGGTTGCCGTAGCCGGCCTCGGGCCATCCGATGCCGATCCATCCGGCGGTGCCGAGCTCGCGCTCCCACGCGCGGGGGGTGGCGCCGCCGGGGAGGTGTTCGTCGAGCCATGTGCGGGCGTCGGTGCGGAACGCTTCGTCTGCCGGGCCGAAAGCGAAGTCCACGTGTCCTCCAAGAAGTTGAAGTTCCCCCCACCCGGCCCCTTCCCCCTGTGCCGATTTGCGGCTCCGCCGCGTGGCGGGGCTCCGCCACGGACCCCGAATGCGACCTTCGGCCGCATGTCCTCAATCGCCGGACGGGCAAGTCGCCCGGGTCGTGGTTGCCGTGGGCCGGGGGGCGTTGGTGATTGCTGTCCGGTGGGTGGTTTCGCGGGCGAACCGCAACGGGGTTCGGGGTCGGAGCCCCGAGGCCGCGTCAGGCGTTCGGGCGGGCCCCCGACGCCGCAGCGCGGGCCAGTTCCTCCAGTCGCTCCAGCATCGGCATCGGGTCCACCCCCACCGTCCCCGGCAAGAAGTCCGCGATCTTCTCCGGGGTCCATGCGCCCTCCGCGTAGCCCGCCCGCAGTTCCCTCGGCTGTGCCCACACCGCGATCTTCGGGCCCGCGATCGTGTACACCTGGCCCGTGATCCGCTCCTCGCGAGCCCGGTCGGAGAGCAGATAGACGACCAGCGCCGCCACGTCCTCCGGGTCGCCGATCTCCTTCAGTTCCATCGGGACGTTCGCGGACATGCGCGTACGGGCCACCGGCGCGACCGCGTTCGCCGTTACGCCGTACTTGTTCAGGCCCAGCGCCGCGCTGCGGACGAGCGAGATGATGCCGCCCTTCGCGGCGGAGTAGTTGGCCTGCGCGACCGACCCCTGGTGGTTCCCGCTGGTGAAGCCGATCAGCGTTCCGCCGCCCTGCTTGCGCATCACCGCCGACGCCGCGCGGAAGACCGTGAACGTGCCCTTCAGATGGGTGGCGACCACCGGGTCCCACTCCTCCTCCGACATGTTGAAGAGCATCCGCTCGCGCAGGATGCCGGCCACGCACACGACCCCGTCGATCCGCCCGTACTCGGCGAGCGCGACGTCCACCAGACGCTGGCCCCCGGCCATCGTGGAGATGTCGTCGGCCACCGCCACCGCCTCGCCGCCCGCCGCGGTGACCTCCTTGACGACCGACGACGCGACCTCCGACGTCGGCTCACCGCCCTCGATGGAGACGCCGTAGTCGTTGACCACGACCCGCGCACCCTGTGCCGCCGCCGCCAGTGCCACCGCCCGGCCGATGCCGCGGCCGGCACCCGTCACGGCGACGACCTTGCCTGCCAAGAAAGTCCCCACGCCCGGCCCCTTCCCGCGGTTTCTGACGGACCGTTAGATTCTACGGTCAGTCAGATACTCGAGCACAAGCCCCAGGAGGCGCGATGTCACTCCCGGCCGAGTTCCATGAGATCGCCAAACGCGTGAACAACTGGGGGCGTTGGGGCGCGGACGACGAGATGGGGACGCTGAACCTGATCACCGACGCGGCGGTCAAGGACGCCGCCGCCTGCGTACGAAGCGGTCGCCGCGTACCCCTCGCGCTGCCCCTCCACCAGGACGGCATCCAGACCGGCCTGATCCCCGGCCGGGTCAACCCCCTCCACACCATGGTCCAGATCAACCAGGAGCTCTTCGGCCCCGGCACCGTCGCCACCAGCGACGACGCGGTGACCATGGGGCTGCAGGCGGCCACCCACTGGGACGCTCTCACCCATGTCTCGCACTCAGGGAAGATCTACAACGGCCGCCCCGCCGACACCATCACACCGCACACGCGCGCCCGGTTCAGCGGCATCGACAAGGCCCCGTACATCGTCTCGCGCGGTGTGCTGCTCGACGTCGCGCGCGCCAAGGGGCTCGACCGGCTGCCCGGCGACCACGCGGTGACGCCCGAGGATCTGGACGAGGCCGCGGAGTTCGCCGGTCTGACCATCGGGTCCGGGGACATCGTTCTCGTACGGACCGGGCAGATCCAGGTCTGCCTGGCCGGTGACAAGCACGGCTACGGATATCCGTCCCCGGGGCTGTCCGTCCGTACCCCCGAGTGGTTCCACGCCCATGATGTCGCCGCCGTCGCCAACGACACCCTCACCTTCGAGATCTTCCCGCCCGAGATCGAGGACCTCTGGCTGCCGGTGCACGCCCTCGACCTCGTCGAGATGGGCATGCTCCAGGGCCAGAACTGGAATCTGGAGAACTTGTCCACAGCCTGTGCACAGGAGAAGCGGTACGCGTTTCTGCTGTCCGCGATGCCCGAGCCGTTCGTCGGTGGAACCGGAACCCCCGTTGCCCCGGTCGCGATCCTGTGAGGGCGCACCGCCCTACGGCGCGGTGGCGGAACCGCCCTACGGCGCGGTGGCGAAACCGTGCACCACTCGCTCGTACACAACCTCAGGCGCGCCCCTGTCCACCTCGCACCAGATGGACTTGCCCGCGCCCTCCGGCTGCCAGCCCCACCGGTCGGCGAGTCCGTCGACGAGCTCAAGTCCTCGGCCGTTGGTGTCGTTGCCCTCCGCGTGCCGCGGCCTGGGCGGGCAGGCACTGATGTCGGCGACCTCCACCCGGACGGTCCCGGCCTCCGCCGCCCCCGCGCCGAACAGCATCCGCAGTACGGCCGGACAGCCGGTGTGCACGACCGCGTTGGTGACCAGTTCCGAAATCAGCAGGATCAGCGTGTCGGCCAGCGGCTCGTCGTCCCCTATCCCTGACCCGACGAGCCGTGAACGGGCCCACCTCCGGGCGCGTCCCACCTCTGCCGGGTCGGCCCCGACCTCCAACTGAACCTGAAGCACCTGCACCGCTCACACCATCCGAACCGGCGGACACATCGCCTCGCGCCTCGACAAGGTCCTCGACCAGGTCACCGAACGTGACTTCCTTGCGAGACAGCATGGTTGACGTACAGTCACCGCAACAAGCGCTTCGGGCATATTCCAGCGCGAAGGAGTACCCGTGGTGCATACTGTGCGACGCACGTTGCGGGGAGTCGAACCGATGCTCGGAACCCGTACTACCTGGGCGCGAACAGCACGCTCTCCCGGGCCTGGAGCTGCCGCACAGGCAACACCGTGAGCACCCTGCTTCGGAACCACTCGCATCCCACGGAGAGTACCGGAGCACTGCCCCGACTCCGGGCCGTGACGAGTCACTCGAAGGACACAACCCGGTATCGACGCTCAGTGACGCTTCAGAGTGCTGAGGCCAAGGCATCGGCCTGGATCTCCTCCGCCTCCGCCGCGGCCAACCACATCTGCCCGCGCAGCCATGCCCGCTTGAGATGCAGATGGACATCCGCCTCCCACGTGAAGCCCATCCCTCCGTACACCTGGAGGCAGTCGCGCGCATTGCGGACGGCCGCCTCGTCGGCGAGCAGTTTGGCGCCGGCGATCTCCGTGAAGTCCTCGGTGACGGCCGCGGCGTAAACGGCGCTGCGGGCCACCTCCGTGCGTACGAGCATCTGGGCACACAGATGCTTGACCGCCTGGAAGCCGCCGATCGGCTGCCCGAACTGCTCGCGCTCCTTGGCGTACCGCACGGCCGTCTCGGTGGTGCGGGTGGCGCTGCCGAGCTGCTCGGCGGCGGTGAGGAGGATCGTGTCCGGGCGCGGCAGCGCCTTCGGCCCCGGCGAGATGCGGTGCAGCGGGGTGAGCGGGTCGAGGGAGCGCACCGGCCGGGCGTGAGGCAGATCCTTCGGGTATCGCTCACGCACCCCGGTGCCGTGGATCACCAGGGCCGCGTCCGCGTCCGCGAAGTGCGGTACGAGAGCTCGCAGTTGGGTGGCACAGGTGACCACACACGTGCCGTCCGCCGCCTCCGGCATCCGCTCGGCTGCCACATGGGTCGCCACCAGCGGGCCGTTCAGCAGCGCCCGGCCCGCCTCCTCGAAGACGAGAACCGCCTCGGGCAGGCCGAGCCCCGCTCCGCCCTTCTTCTCGGGCAGCCGCAGCGAGAAGAACCCGGCCTCGCCGAGCTCCCGCCACAGCTGCCGGTCCACCGTGCCCTCGCGGTCCACGGCGGCCCGCAGGGCGTCCGGCCCGAAGCGCCCGTCCAGCAGGTCCCGTACACCCCTCTGCAGGGCACGTTGGTCGTCGGTCAATCGGAAGTCCATCAGCGCCCCTTGGGCAGACCGAGTATCCGCTCGGCGACGATGTTCTGCTGGATCTGCGAGGTGCCCGCGGCGATGGTGTACGAGAGCGAGGAGAGCCGGTCCGCGGACCACTGCCGGTCGAGGTCGAAGGCATCGGGTCCGAGCACTTCGGCGGCCGCCTCGTACAGCTCCTGGCGTGCGTGCGAGTAGCGGAGCTTGAACACCGAGCCGCCGATGCCGGGCACCGACCCCGTCCTCTGGGACTCGCTGACGTTCCACTGGGTCAGCCGCCACAGCGCGGAGAACTCGGCGTGCAGACGGCCCAGCCTCCGGCGCAGCACCGGGTCGTCCCAGGTGCCGTTCCCGCGGGCGGCCGCGGCCAGTTCGCCGAGCGTGCGACGGCAGGCGACGACCTCCCCGACGAAGGCCGTGCCGCGCTCGAAGGAGAGGGTGACCATCGTGACGCGCCAGCCGTCGTTCGCCGCGCCGACCCGGTTGGCGACCGGCACCCGGACCTCGTCCAGGAACATCTCGGCGAACTCCGCCGACCCGGCGAGCGTGCGCAGCGGCCGGACGGTGACGCCGGGCGCGTCCATCGGCATGGCGAGCCAGGAGATACCGCGGTGCCTCGGGGCATCCGGGTCCGTACGCACCAGCAGCTCGCACCAGTCGGCGACCTCGGCGTGCGAGGTCCAGATCTTGGCACCGGTGACGACGTACGCATCCCCGTCCCGCACGGCTTTCGTACGCAGCGATGCAAGGTCCGAGCCGGCGTCCGGCTCGCTGAAGCCCTGGCACCAGATCTCGTCCCCGCGCAGGATCGGGTCCAGCCAGCGCCCGCGCTGCCCGTCCGTGCCCTCGGCGGCGATGGTCGGGCCCGCGTGCAGCAGACCGACGAAGTTCGCGCCGACATAGGGCGCGCCCGCCCGCTCGGTCTCCTCCAGGAAGATCAGCCGCTGGGTCGGGGCCGCCTCCCAGTGGACGTCCGCGTACCCGGCGTCGTACAGCATGCGCTGCCAGCCGCTGTCGTACGCCCGGCGGCCCGGCCAGTCGAGCGGATCGGGCTTCCCGGGCAGCTTCGGCAGCGAGAGCGCCAGCCACTCGCGCAGCCGGGCCCGGAAGTCCTCTTCCTCCTCGGTGTACGTGAGGTCCATCAACGGTCCAGATCGAGATCGAGCATCCGGATCGCGTTGCCGCGCATCAGCTTGTAGACGGTCTCGTCGTCGAGGTCCTTGACGTGGTCGAGGGCGACTTCCCTGGTGTGCGGGAAGGTCGAGTCGACATGCGGATAGTCGGTCTCGAAGGTGGCGTTGTCGCGGCCGACGACGTCCAGCGAGGCGACGCCGTGCTTGTCGCGGAAGAAGCAGCAGAACATCTGCCGGTAGTAGTACGTGGACGGCGGCTCGGGGATCAGATCGCGCACCCCGCCCCAGGCCCGGTGCTCCTCCCACACGTCGTCGGCGCGCTCCAGAGCGTACGGGATCCAGCCCATCTGGCCCTCGCTGTACGCCAGCTTCAGCCGCGGGAACTTCACCAGCACACCGCTGAACAGGAAGTCCATCATCGAGGCCATGGCGTTGTTGAAGCTGAGCGCGGCCTGGACGGCGGGTGGCGCGTCCGGCGATGCGGCGGGCATCTGGGAGCTGGACCCGATGTGCATGTTGACGACCGTGCCGGTCTCCTGGCAGACCGCGAAGAACGGGTCCCAGTACCCGGAGTGGATCGACGGCAGCCCGAGATGGGTCGGGATCTCGCTGAAGGTCACGGCCCGCACGCCGCGCTCGGCGTTGCGCCTGATTTCGGCGACCGCCAGGTCGATGTCCCAGAGCGGGATGATGCACAGCGGTATGAGGCGGCCGCCGCTGTCGCCGCACCACTCCTCGACCATCCAGTCGTTGTAGGCGCGTACGCAGGCGAGGGCGACCTCCTTGTCGTGCGCCTCGGCGAAGGTCTGCCCGCAAAAGCGGGGGAAGGTGGGGAAGCAGAGGCTCGCCTCGACATGGTTGAGGTCCATGTCCTTGAGGCGTTCCCTGGGATCCCAGCAGCCGGGCCGCATCTGGGCGCGGGTGATGCCTTCGAGCGTCATGTCGTCGCGGTCGAAGCCGACGGCGGCGATATTGCGCTTGTACGGGAACGTGAGGTCCTCGTAGATCCACCAGTCGGTGGGCGGGCCGTCGGGATCCATCGTGATCCGGTACTTCCCGCCGATGTAGGCGAGCTCGCCGATTCCGGCGGTGAGCGGCTTGGGGCCGCGGTCCCGGTACTTCGCGGGCAGCCAGGTCTCGAAGAGGTGGGCCGGCTCGATCACATGGTCGTCGACGCTGACGATCCGAGGAAGTTCGGTCATGGTGTCCCCTCCGCCGTGCCCGATGCTGAATCCGGTGCGTCCGTTCGAATCTGATGACCCGTCAGAAATCAGGCTAGCCCGGCACCCCTGGACCGACAAGGCGGTGAGCCCTACGCTCTCCGCACGATCTGACTAACCGTCAGCCACTGAGGGGTACGGCATGAGCGAGACCGCACACGCCCTGGCCGAATCGCAGACGCTCTGGGAACTCGTCCTGCGCAGGGCGGCGCTCACCCCGGACCGGCCGGTGTTCCTCCAGGACGACCGCAGTCTCACCTTCGGCGCCCTGCGGGAGCGCTCCGAGCGGGTCGCGGCCGGGCTCTACGAGCTGGGCGTGCGGCCGGGCAGTGTGGTCGCCTGGCAGCTGCCGACCCGGATCGAGACGGCGCTGCTCTCCTTCGCGCTGGCCCGCATCGGAGCCGTACAGTCGCCGGTCATTCCGTTCTACCGGGACCGCGAGGTCGGCTTCGCGCTACGGGAGTCGAAGGCGTCGTTCTTCGCCGTGCCGGGCACCTGGCGGGGTTTCGACCACGCGGGCATGGCGCACCGGCTGGCGCTGGAGCTGCCGGAGCCGCCGCTGGTCCTCGACGCGTACGACAGACTGCCGGACGGCGATCCCGCGGTGCTGCCGCCACCGCCCGCCGACGGGACATCCGTCCGCTGGATATACTGGACCTCCGGCACCACCTCGGACCCCAAGGGCGTGCTGCACACGGACCGTTCGCTGATCGCGGGCGGGGCGTGTCTGGCGCACGCGCTGCATCTGTCGGCCGACGACGTCGGCTCGATGGCCTTCCCCTTCGCGCACATCGCGGGGCCCGACTACACGGTGATGCTGCTGCTCTACGGCTTCCCGGCGGTGATGTTCGAGCACTTCGCGCTGCCGGACGCGCTGGAGGGGTATCGCAGCCACGGGGTGACGGTGGCGGGCGGCTCGACCGCGTTCTACTCGATGTTCCTCACCGAGCAGCGCAAGCAGCCGGACCGACGGCTGATTCCCAGTCTGCGACTGCTGGCCGGGGGCGGGGCGCCCAAGCCGCCGGAGATCTACCACGCCGTCGTACGCGAGATGGGCTGCCAGCTCACCCACGGCTACGGCATGACCGAAGTACCCATGATCACCATGGGCGCTCCCGACGACACGGCGGCGAACCTGGCCAGCACGGAGGGGCGGCCGCCTGCGGGCATGGAGATCCGCATCGTCGACGGCGAGGTACGGCTGCGCGGCGAGGCGGTGTGCCGGGGCTATCTGGATCCGGCCCAGACGGCAGAAGCGTTCGACGGGGAGGGCTTCTTCATCACGGGCGACCTGGGGCATGTGACCGAGTCGGGCCACCTGGTCCTGACGGGACGGCTCAAGGACGTGATCATCCGCAAGGGCGAGAACATCTCGGCGAAGGAGATCGAGGACTTGCTGCACGAGCATGCGGGGGTGGCGGACGTGGCGGTGATCGGGCTGCCGGACGAGGAGAGGGGGGAGCGGGTGTGTGCGGTGGTGGAACAGGCGGAGGGGGCGGAGGAGTTGACGCTCGATGCTGTGACGGCGTATTTGCGGGGGCGGGGGTTGTCGGTGCACAAGCTGCCGGAGCGGCTGGAGGTGGTGGACGCGTTGCCGCGTAACGAGACGTTGCGGAAGGTACTGAAGTTCAAGCTCCGGGAGAGGTTTTCCTGAGGGCTGGGGATCAGATGTGGACCTGCTTCCCGCGCCCGTAGCGGACCACGCGGCACCGCCCCGCGCGCACGGCGACCGGTGGGATCACGGCATAGCGGTAACGGTCGGGGATCTCGATGTGGGCCGTGCGCTCGACCCGTGCCCTGCGTTACTACGAGGAGCAGGGCCTGCTGGAGTCCGACCGTACGCCGGCGGGTTATCGCCTGTACGAGCCCGGCGCGGTACGCCGGGTCCGCAACATCCGTGAGCTTCTGTCCTGCGGGTTCACCGTGAACGACGTGAAGTCCTTCCTGGCCTACCTCGACGCCGATCTGCCCGATGTGTTCTCCTTCTCACCGGCGTGCGCCGACAGCTACGGCGTCGGCGCACAGCGCGTGGCTGAACTGGAGGAGCGAATCGCGATCCTCACCCGGCTTCGCGACAGTCTCGTCCACCGGATGCCCTGGCTGGCAGCACCCGACGACAGCACAGACGAGCAAGCAGCCTGAATTCTGGGGGCTCCACATGCCCCGCCAGGGAAGAACGAGTACGTGACTTTGACACGCAACCAAGCGTCGCGCCATTCACGAGTTTGTTGCGCTTACGCTCGCTACCAAAGAGATGTGAAGTGCATTTCGCCGACGGGGTACTGGTTCAATCCAAAAACGTGCACCCATCGGCCATTGTCTCTGTCCTCCATACAGGGCCGTGCGGGCTTGCTTGATCTTCACCTCTCAAGACATGTCACGGCCCGCGATCAATCGCGGTGGTCGCGGGTTCAGGGACCGACGTACTCGAAGACCCCGCCGTACGGGTGCCGCAGCACGGCGCGGTGGCCATTCGGTGTTGGGGAGGTAGCAACCATCACCTCGGCGCCTGCCGCCACCGCTTCCTTCACCGCTGCGTCCAGGTCTGCGACCGCCAGGGTGGCCGCCACGCCGGCAACTCGCTGCGCGGCCTCGTCCGGACCGCTGAACAGCAGGAAGGGGCCGACGCTTGCCAGGGTGACCCCGGCGAAGGCGAAACGGGATGCGGTGCTTCCGGTCAGTTTCTCGTAGAAGGGCACAGCGGCGTCCAGGTCCTCGACGCGCTGCCGCACGACCACTGATTCGATAGCCATGACCGACATCATCACACCATCGCATCGTCCGGCCTGACTTGGGTACTGTCCGTGCTCGTGTACATCGACTCTGCGCCGACCAGGGTGCTGCTCGACGAGATGTCAACTGCTGTCGCGACCTGCGTACAAAATCAATCGCGGGTCAGCCCGTAAGCGCTCCACTATGAGTTGGCGGGCTCCGGCGCACTGGACGGCGCCGACCCTTCTGCCATGGCTGTGTGAGGAAGGGGCCCCGGTATAGCGGACCGGGACCCCTGGTTCAGGGCGGGGGCCTGGTCAGGCGGTGACGGAGTACCACCTCGAGCAGAGGGGCGCGGACTTCACCACGCAGACCCGCATGTTGTAGGTGTGGCCCTCGGGAAGGTTCTGGGTGTTGCAGTGGACTGCCGGGGCCGGGTCGCCCTTGGTGTCGGCGGAGACTCCGACGGCGAGTTCGGCGCGGATGTAGTACCCGTCGCCCGTGCCGTCCTCGGCGCAGACGGTGTCACCGGTCTGGGCGCCGGACGGGTCTTGGTGCCACTTGCCGTCGCCGGCGAACTCGCCGTTGATGTAGGCGTAGATCGTCGTGCCGTTCGCGTTGGGAGACGCGCTGAAGGTGACCGAAGCCGCGGCGCCTGCGGGCCCGGCCCCGAATCCAAGGACTGCGCCGGTGAGCAGGACCCGCCTGCGGCCATGGAAGCGATCCGCCTGGTTGTCTGCATTGGATGTTCTCCCCGGTAGTTGTGGTCCGCCTGGTCGAACCTCCGCGGGCAGCCGACTGGCTCGGCGACGGACAGCGGCGTCGCGACCTGCCGGTCGGTGGCCACGATGCCCAGGCGGCGGACGGCGTACAGCAGGGCTGGTCACGGCCGTACGCCTCCGGAAAGGATCGCGGAGTCGCGCCGCGGAGTCGTTAGCACTCGGTCCACAAGTCGCTTAGCTGTGAGTCGACTTCGGGCCATTGATCGCCTGGCACCGGTAGTCCTTCGGCGGGAGGCTGTACGCGGTGCGGAACGCGCGGCTGAAGTCGGCTGCGCGGGGGAAGCCCCAGCGAGCTGCGATGGCGTGGACGGGAGTGGAGTGCAGCGCCGGATCGGTGAGGTCGCGGCGGGCGGCCTCCAGGCGCCGCAGGCGGATCCAGGCAGCGACTGTGGCCTCTTCCTTCTCGAAGAGGCGGTGCAGATAGCTGGTGGAGATGTGGTGCGCGGAAGCGATGGCGGCCGGGGTGAGCTGCGGGTCGTGCAGGTGCTCCTGGATGAAATGCTTGATGCGCAGGATGAGGGTTCGCCGGTGGGTGTCCGTGGGGAGGATGCCCTTGGCTTCGAAGGCGTGGGCGAAGAGCGCCGCGACCAGATCGGTCAGGACCGTTCCCAGCCGTGCCCCGTCGGAGGGCTGGTAGGGGGTGGTGTCCGCGATCACTTGGGTGAGGAACTGCGCCAGCAGCGCGCCGATCCCCGTCCGGGCCGGTACCCGCCTGGGGACCGCGCGGCCGGCCACGCCGCGCGGCAGCGGCAACAGCGACTTGGGGACCTCGAGCCCGACAGCCGTCACGGGGTCTCTGCCGGTGCGGATCTCCCACGGCACCGAGGAATCGTTGATATGCAGGTCGGAGGGCCGGTAGACGGCCTCGTGGCCGTCCCAGTTGCCCACCCCCGTCCCGCCCACGACAAGCGAGAGGTGGTACAGCTCCGGGTCGGACTGACGGATCAGTTTCGGCGTGCGCCGGATGACCAGCTGCTGGAACGTGGCCGGCCACACGGACACGGCACCGAGGTCCAGCACACGCTGGGTGGCCCGGAAGTCGTGGGCATGGTCGCTGCTCATGCGCACAGGAGCATGGGTTTGCCCCACACGCTCGGCCCAGTAGGCCAACCGGTCCGCCGCCGGCACATCCTCACTCCGGAAAACCGTCTCGTTCAGCACGCGTTCTTCCCCCTGGATCGTGAGTCTCAGAAGATCACACAGGGCGCCGATAAGCGTCTGATGAACGGATGCGCGCAACGCACGCTGCGCTCGAAAGGCAGGGCGCGCTGATCAGCCGGACCTCCGTCCGCGATCGGGATGCGCTGGACGTAGCCATACGGGCGTAGGGGGCGGGTCTGGGGTGGAGCCCCAGACCGCGCCGCGACACAGCGGGAAAGGGCAGGGTGGGGGCAAACCCCCAGTCAGGCCTACGGCTCCGGCGTGACGAAATAGGACGCGAATCCCGCCAGGATCTCCTCCTCGGTGATCCTGCCGTCCCCATCCGCGTCCAGCGACGTCGACGCCGCCGCCGCAATCTCCGGATCCACCCCCAGCACCCTCAGCACCCGCTCCGCCGCGGACGGCGTCACTCCGCCGCCGTCCTCGTCGGCGATCGCGATCACCGCGTGCAGGAAGGGCCGGGCGATCTCGGCGAATCGCTGGGGGTTGTCACGCAGTCTCTTCACCGCGCCCGTGATGAACTCCTGCCGGGTGACCCGCTGGTCCCCGTCCACGTCGGCGATCCCGGCCATGCCCTGCCAGAACGCCTCCGCACCGCTGTACAGGGCCTGGCCCTTGTCGCAGCGGGCGGTCGTGGAGAACTCGGCGAGCAGCCTTGCGGCCGCCCCGCTGAAGTCCTCACGGTCGATATAGCCGTTGCCGTCCTGGTCGAAGGCGGCGAAGCGGGAAGCGATCTTGCGCTCGTACTCTGCGCTGTCCATGCGGGGAGCGTACGGCCCCGAGCGCTGACGCGTGCAAGTACTCCGCCAATTACGTGGTGACGACATTCGGAAGGCGCCCGGGTGAAGCCCCGGCGACCCCCCGGAGACGCCTGTCACGCCGACAGCGGCTGGGCCGCGTCGTCCGTGGCCGAGCCCACCTCCGCGTACACCTCGAACAGGCGCCGCACCCCGAGTGCGGCCAGTACCCGGTTGACGTGCGAGCCCTCCTCCGCGCCGTGGGCCGGGAGTATCAGCCGGAGCCTGCCCTGGCAGGAGCGCAGCAGCCGTCGGGCGGCCACCAGCACGCCGACGCCGCTGGAGTCGCAGAAGAGCACCTCGGAGAGGTCGAGCACCAGATCGCGGTGGCCGACGGCGACGGCATCGTGGACATGCTGGCGCACGACGGGCGAGGAGACGAGATCGAGCTCGCCGCAGACGTGCAGCACGGTCCACGCGCCCTGCCGGGTCGAGTCCACCTTGAGCATCACGACCGGACCTCTTCCTCCCGCGGGTCCGAAGGCGCCACGGCCATGTCGAGCGGCCGCGCAGGCACATCCGGAAGCTGTCGTTCCTCCCGCCCCTGCCCACCCTCTCGGCCATGAAACACAAACGCCCGGCCATTACCATCCGAGCCCGCCTCAGGGGGCGCACTTGACGCAAAGGGGCGTGCGTCCGTGGCCACGCGCATTACATTCGTGGGGGCGACAAGCACCGGGGACAGGCGTTGGGGGCCGTATGGCAAAGAACACACCACCGCGATGGGACCGCAGGATGCAGCAGCGGCTCGCCCGGGGAGAGGCCGCCGCGCTCGGCGAGTTCTACGACAGGTTCGCCTCTCTGGTGCACATGCTCGCCCACCGTGTGCTCGACGACGATCAGGCCGCCGACCAGGTCACCCGTGAGGTCTTCGGCTACATCTGGGAGAACCCCGACTCGTACGACCCCAAGCAGGGCTCGATGCGCTCCTGGGTGGCCAAGCTCACCAACAGCCAGGCGGTGCACCGGCTGCGCCAGGCCGAGGCCGCGGCGCTCGCGAAAGGTGGCGAGGGCACCACGGAGGAGCTGGAGCAGAAGGTGCGCAGGGCGGCGGTCGCGGCCCGTGCCGACTACATCGTCACCTCCATGCCGGCACCGCTGCGGGCCGCCCTGGAACTCGCGTACTTCCAGCGCAGGGACTACCGCCAGACCGCGGCCGACCTCGGGGTCACCGAGGACGAGGCCCGCCGCCGGCTCCGCCTCGGCCTGCAGCTCCTGTCCACCGCCAATACGCGCCCTCTGGAGGGCTCGTCCCCGCCCGGATACGGACGCTCCTTGTGAGCGGGCCCTGGGACAGCGGCCGCGGAAACGACCGCCCCGGCGATGACGACGGCCCCGACGGGGTACGCGGCACCCCGCGCATTCCGGGACCACGGTCGGCGGCGGACGATCTCGACGCCGCCCGGCTGGTCCGGCTCCCGCCGCAGCCCGCACCGGAGCCGGAGCCGCCCGTCGACCCGCCCGCCGAGCCGGCCGTCCCCGAACGCCCCTCCCACAGCGTGCTGAAGTCCCTGCTCGGCGCATGGGCCCTGTCCGCCTGCTCCGCCGACGAAACCGCGGCCGTCGAGGCGCACCTCGGCGAGTGCGCGCCCTGCGCGGAAGAGGCCCTGCGGCTGCGCGACGCGGTCGGCCTGCTGCACACCGACCGGGATCTGGACCTCGACCCGCTGCTGCGTTTCCGGGTCCTCGAGAACTGCCTGGGGCGCAGGCCCGCGCGTATCCCCGTACCGGCGTGGGCGACCGCATACGACGCCGAGACCGCGCGACTCGACGCGCTGCTGCGGGACATCGGCGAGTCGGAGTGGCACGCTCCGGTGCGTCTGAAGTGGTTCGAGGGCGAGCGGGCGGTCAGCCGCAGAACGACCGTGGCCGGGGTGATCGGCCATCTGATGACCGTCGACGGGCTGGTCGCGGGCGCGCTGGGCCTGGACGATCCGCTCGGTGCGAACGCGCCGAAACTGCCGACGGAGCGTACGGAGGCGTTCTGGGACGCCGACCTGCCGCCCACCCCGGCCGTCCACGAGCCGTGGCGCGAGCAGAGCCACACCCTCGTCCGCACGGTGTCCTTCGCCGGCCGCGGAGTCGCCGAACTGTCCGTCTCGTACGGCGACTTCGCCCTTCCACTGCAGGACTCCCTGCTCGACCGGGCCTTCGAGTGCTGGATCCACGCGGGCGACATCGCGGACGCGGTGGACTATCCGTACGAGCCACCGAGCGGCTCCAATCTGCACCGGATGATCGACCTGGCGGCCCGGCTGCTGCCTGCCGCGCTCGCGGACCGCAGACGCGCGGGCCTCGCGGGCCCCGCCAGGCATCTGGTGGTGCCCGGTACGCCGGGCCGCTCGCTGCATCTGGAGGTCGAGGGCTCGGGCGGCGGCAACTGGTACATCGCCCTGGATTCCCCGGCGGCCGTCGGATCCGCGGACGAGGCGGTGGCCCAAGTGGCGTTGGACGGCGTGGAGTTCTGCCGCCTGCTGGCGGGCCATGTCTCACCTCAGGAGGCCGCGGCGGGCCAGGACGGCGACCGGGAGGCGATCAGGGACGTGCTGTTCACGGCGGCGTCGCTGAGCAGACTGTAGAGCTGCAGGGAGCCCGGGGAGCCGCCGGCGTCACCCCTCACTCCGGTGGTGGCAATGCAGTTGACGCTCCGCGATACGCACGGGTTTGCTGTGCCAATGTCTGACCTTCGCATCGAGCAGGTGGACGGCGATGCCATGCTCAAAGACTGGCAGCACGTCCACAATCTGATCATCCCCAGTCACTTCCTGTCTCTCGACGAGGTGCGTGAGCGTGTCCGGCGCCACCACCTGGAAGTCGCGTATCTCGGTGATGTTCTTGTGGGCTGCTCGACCGTACGTCCGCCGACGGACGACACATCGACGGCGACAGTGATCGCCCGGGTGCTCCCCGCCCACCGCGGTCGGGGGTTCGGTGCGGAAATCTACGAACGAGGTCTGGCACAGGCGCGAAAGCTCGGCGCCGAGGTGATCGAGACGTGCATCCTGGCGTCCAACCTGGACGGGCTGCGATTCGCGCACAAGCATGGATTTGCCGAAATCGAAAGGTATCTGCTGCCTGGTGACCGCGTGCCCTTCATCGACATGAGGCTGGCCTGAGCCATGAGGCTGGCCTGAGCCGGGCCGGCTCAGCCGGCCTACTCCCCGCCCACCTCCACGTGCGGGTTACCGTCGCGCCCCTGTGGCTTCAGCTCGATCTGGATCGTGTGGGTCCTGTCCCGCGCCGCCGAGCCCCCGCCGCCCGCCGTCAGCACCCCGATCCGCAGCTCCGCCCGGCCGCTGCCCTCCCGTCGCACCTGCACCGCGAACTCCAGATTCACCTTCTCCACGCTGAACTTGAGGTCGCGCCCCTCGCCGGCCCGCTGCGCCCGCTCCAGCTCGTCCCGGACCTGTCCGATCACCTCGGCCAGCCCGGCCACCGGCGCCTCGTCACGCTCAGCCATCGCGTACCCCGCCTCCTGTAGTTATCGTTGTGCAGTATGAGGGAGCCGTTGCGTACGTCAAACTCGTCGTCGCACGAGGAGAGTTGGCGGGTCTGTCTGCTCCGTACGCAGGACCGGTCGAGCCGTCCGCTGGGCGCGGGAGTGCTGCTCCCCGGGGGACTGGTGCTCACCTGCGCCCACACCGTGCTCTCCCGCCCCGGCGGCGACGGCGTCCGGACTCCCTTCGACACCGTGTACGTGGACGTGCCCGGCGCGGGCGCGCTCGCCCGGAGGACGCCGGGGCCCCTGCGCGCCCGGGTGCTGGATGAGTATCTCGTCCTGCCCACCCCGCACTTCAGCGGCGATCTCGCCCTGCTCAAGCTGGACAGCGAGCCGTCGCTGCCGCATGCCGTACTGCACCGCCAGATCCCCGCGCGCAATGAGCCGGTGCACTTCACGGGCTATCCCGAGGATCTGCCGGGCGGCGAGCACCTCGACGCCCGGCTGATGGGGCGTGGCGGCCCCGCGCCCACGCCCGAGTGGGTGCAGCTGGACACGGAGGGCTCGCCGTACGTGGTGCGGCACGGTTACAGCGGCGGCGGGGTCGTGCACAGTCGCTCGCGTCGTCTCATCGGCATCGTGGCGCACCAGTTCGGGACCCCGCAGGCGCCGGTGCGCCGGGAGCACGCGTACATGATCCCGACCGAGACCGTGCTGAAGTATCTGCCGCTGGAACGGCTCGGCCTCACCGTCACCGGCCCCCGCGCCGTCTCCCGCGATGTCGCGGTCGCCCACGACAGGACCGCCTCCGGGCGGGTCCCCGGGCTGCACCGCAGGCTGACCCGCTGGCTGGACGGCGCGTCGGACACCGATCCCGTCGAGCTGGCCTTCGCGGGCGAGGGCGAGGGCGCGCTGCTGCACACCATCCGCTCGGCCCTGACCCTCGCCGACCGGGAGCAGAGCCCGCCGTCCGCGTCCGCGAGTTCGGTGGGCGAGCCGCAGGTGGGCTCCATCGACATCGCCGTCGACGCGACCAATCGCACCGCCGGGCAACTCGCCGTGCACGCCGCCGAGCGGATCGGTCTGGAGGGCCGCACGCCGCACGGCGCGCTCCTGGAGCAGATCGCCGAGGAGAGTCCGCCCCTCATCGCCGCCTTCCTCGCCATCGACAGGGCTGCATCCCCCGACGAGGAGATCATCGCCCTCCTTCACGCCCTGCTCGCCCGCGGCGACAGCCGGCTGCTGCTCGTCTTCAGCGACCCCCGCTCCCCGCTGCTCGCACGCGTACGCGCCGAGCTGCTGGAGCCCGAGTGGCCCGAGCGCCGTGCGGACCGGCTCGCTACGCGTCTGACCCGGCTCGCCGAGGCCGAGCAGCGATTGCGACAGCTGCCGGGGCATCCGGGCACGCCGGACCGTACCGTGCCCCGCCGGCCCGACGCCCGGTCCCCCCGGCTGCGCCGGGAGCTGAGGCAGCTGCGCAGCGGCGGCCCGTTGTACGCCACTCCCGCCCTGCCGCACGCGCTGTTCCGCCTCGCCGTCGATGTCGAGACTGCCCTGCTGGAGGCCGAGGCCGCAGAGCAGGCGCTGGCCGGGCCGCTGGGCCCGCGCGAGTTCGTCGTGGAGCCGCCGGGCGAAGGGCTCACCGATCTGCCGGCGGTGGCGGTGCGCGACCCGGACGCGCTGGTGACCGCGTCGACAGGGGCCCATCTGGCGGGCGGCGACCGGCTGCACCAGCAGTACGAGGTGGTGGGCCCGTTCGGCCGGGGCAGCCACGGTCAGGTGTATCTGGCGCGCGATCTGCTGCTCGACAACCGGCCGGTGGCGCTCAAGGGGATACTCGACCCGGGCAACCCGGCCGCCGTTCTGCAGGCGCACCAGGAGCGGTTGCGTCTCGTCAGCCTCAACCATCCGTCCGTCATCCGGGTGGTCAACTACGCGCGCCATCCGTCGACTTCGTCGGAATTCATCGTGATGGAGTTCGCCGACGGCGCTCCGCTGGAGTGGGTCGCGGCACGTATCGCCCAGCACCATCCGCCGTTCTCGGGGCCCCGGGTGCGGGAGTTCATCGTCGTGTACGGGCTGCTCATCCTGGACGCGCTCAGCTATCTGCACGACCAGGAGGGCCTTGTCTACGGCGACCTCTCCCTCACCAACGTCCTGCACTGCGGCAACAGCATCAAACTCATCGATGTCGCGGGCGTGCGCAAGCCGGGCGACGCCGGACCGGTCAGCCACCGGCCGCCGGAGGCGGGGCCCCTGGGCGAGATGACGACCGCGGGCGACCTCTACACCGTCGGCGCGGTCCTCGGCTCGCTGCTCGACAAGGCCCCGGCGAGCCCCGCCGACCTGGGCACCCAGTCCCTCGAGCGGGCCCTGCGGCGCGCCATGGCGCACGATCCCAAGCGGCGTTACGCCTCCGCCGACGAGATGGCCCTCCAGCTGCGTGGGGTGCTGCGCGAACTGCGCTCCCTGCGGCTCGGCGAGGAGACCTTCGAGCCGTCCCCGCTCTTCGACCCGGCCGCCACCGCCCTGGACGGGCAGCTCGGCAAGGCCCCACCGCTGGTCCGCTGGCGCACCGACGGCGCCCGGGGGCACCCGCTCGGCGCACATGTGCCGGCCCCCGCCGAGGTGGCGGTGGCCCTTCCCGTGCCCAAGCCGGACCGCAAGGACCCCAACTGGAAGGAGCTGCAGCGCACTTCGTACGCCGATCCGGCCGGTCTGCTCCAGCTCAGCGACGAGTGGCTGGCATCGCCCGAACTGCATCTGCTGCGCTGCCGGCTCCATCTGGAGCTCGCCCGCGACCAGTTGCCCCGGCGCGACCAGCAGCTGGTCGCCGCCGGCATGGAGCTCGACCGGGCCGGCCGGCTCCTCGGCGAGCGGGCGGGCTACGACTGGCGGCTCGACTGGCACGGCGGGCTGATCGAACTCGCCCACGGCCGTGTGCGCCCGGCGCTGACCTGCTTCAACGAGGTGTACGACGCCATTCCCGGCGAGTACGCGCCCAAGCTCGCCCTCGGCTACTGCCACGAGAAGCTGGCCGACTCCGCCGCCGACGCCGGGGCCCGGGAGGACCACCAGCAGCAGGCCATGCAGTTCTACGACGCGGTGTGGCGGCGCAACCATGCGCTCGGCAGCGCCGCCTTCGGCCTCGCCCGCATCCATCTCGCCCGCCGCAGCCCGGACCGGGCCCTGGCCTCGCTGGACGGCGTGCCCCCGGACTCCCGGCACCGCACCGCGGCCCGTACCGCGATGGTGCGCATTCTCGCCGGCCCGTCGGCCGACGGCAGCGCCCCGACCGTGGCATCGGCGGTGCGCGCCTACGCCGCGCTGCGCCGACTGGTCAGCCATGAAGGCCTCACCGACCGGCAGGCGTACGAACGGCTCACCGCGGAGCTGCTGGAACTCCTCCTCGAACTGGTCGGCTCCGCACGACAGACGGACCCTCTCGGGGAACTGCGCGCCTCGCTGCCGCCCGGGGTACCCGTACCGGCCACCGAGCGCCGGCTGCGCGAGCTGCTCTCGGCCTGCTACCGCAAGCTGGCCAAGCAGGTGCCGCGCACAGACCGCGCCGAGGACGCGGCGCTCGCGGAGGCGTTGCTCGACAACGCGTACCGGACCCGCCCGCTCGGTCTGACGCACTACCGGGACCGTAATCCCGACCGGGACCGCAGACCGTGGCCACTGATCGCGTGGCTGGTGCGCCGGCCGCGGCTGCGCGGCTCCGGGGAGGGCGCATGAGCGGCCCGGACCGGGCGCGTGCCGCCCTTCCCGCCGCGGACCGGCCGGCGACTGCGATTCCCGCCGACATGCCGCGTGCCGCCCCCGCGCCGAAACGACTGCGGGCCGCCGTATCCGCCCTTTTCGCGCCGCACCGGCTTCGCCCGGCTCCTGGCCGGCTGCGCCCTTTTGCGGCCCGGGCCCTGCAGGCCGTGCGGGGGCTCTTCCCCTCCCTGTGGCAGCGCGCCACGGGCCGCACCGCCGAGGGCGGCCGCCCCACCGCGGCGTTCCTGCGCCGCCGCATGCTGGTGCTGCCCGCGCTCGCCGTCGTCGCCCTCGCGCTCTCGGCGTCCGCCTACGGAGACATCCACAGCCGTACGGAGCGGCTGCGGGACCGCTGCGCGCCCGCGCTGGTGGATCTGGCGCAGGCCAGGACGTCCCTCGAACTGGCCCAGGCCCAGGCGGAGTTACGGCTGCCGCCCGGCAGGAACGTCCCCCTTGTCGAGCTCGGCGAGACGTATCGCACCCGGCTGACCGAAGCGTCCCAGAGCCTGGGCCGCGTCGCCCAGTCCCGGGCCCTGCACAAGGACCAGGAGCAGGAGCTGCGGGTGGTCTCCGGCCTGGTCGTCGCGTACGGGGACAAGATCGCCTGGGCGGACCGGCACCGCGACAGCGAGGTGCTGCGCAATGCCGGAGTCGACTACGCCGACGACATGCTGCGCGGCCGCCACACCACCGTCGCCCAGGACGCCCCGCAGGAGCCCACCTCCATACTCGACCGCATCGCGTCGCTGGAACGCCAACTGCACGGGGAGAACCACAACCTGGCGGCCTGGAGCCCGCTCACCCTGGCCGGCGCCGCGGCCGCCGTGCTCGCGGCCGCGCTCTTCGCCTTCGTACTGGTGGGCACGTCGGTCTTTCTGCACGACCGACTGCGGCTGATCAGCCTGCAGTTGGGGGCCGCGGCGGTACCGGTGCTGCTCACTCCCGTACTGCTGGGCATCGGCGGCGCCACGGAGCACGGCGCGCAGCAGCGGGTGCGTACAACAGTCGGCGCCCTGGAGACGGTGACCGCGGACCGTGCGGCCCCGCGCCGTATCGAGTCCACCGCTCGCGAGGCGGCCACGGTGATGCGTGCAGCGCACCCCGACGGCTGGTCGCTGACCGCGGGCGTCGTCGTGCCGGCGGGCGGTGTGGGCGCGCTCGCCTGCGGCGTGACGCTCTTCCTCTACGTCCGGCCCTACCCGGCCGGCCGCCCCCGACGGAAGTACACGGACGCATGAAGCGCTTGAGGGCACTGCTTGCCTGCTGTCTGCTCACCGCCACGGCCGTGACTGCGGCCGGCTGCTCGGACGCGTCCGAGGAACGCACCCTGGTCGTCCTCGGCCCGTGGACGGACGGCGAGGAGAAGCCGTTCGTGGCGGCGCTGAGACACATCGGCGAGCGCACCGGCCGCAGTTACGTCTACAAGGGCACCCGCTCGCTGCGCGAGACCCTGGTCGCCCAGCTCCAGGCGGGCGCCCCGCCGGACCTGGCGATCCTGAGCAGCCCCGGCGACCTCGCCGAGTACGCGCGCTCCGGGGACGCCCATCAGCTCCCGGAGAAGGTGGCGGGAGCCGCGGTCCCGCCCTGGGCCCCGTCCATCACCGTCGAGGACCAAGAGGGTGAGGCCCGGACCCGCCCCTACTGGGCGCCGGTGCGGGTGGACCTGAAGTCGCTGGTGTGGAGCCGCGGGGCGAGCGCGGGCAAGAAGCCGGACTGGTGCCTGGGCGTGGGCTCGGGCGCCACATCGGGCTGGCCGGGCACCGACTGGGTGGAAGATCTGCTGCTGCAGCGCGAGGGCCCCGCGGCGTACGAGAGGTGGGCGACGGGCCGGACGCCCTGGCCCCACACCAAGCCGGTCTGGCAGGAGTGGGCGGCACTGCTCGCCGCAAACGGCAAGAATGCCGGCCACCAGGGCCTCGGCGCGGAGGCGCTCGGCGCCTCCTTCGAGCTGCTCGACGACGGCCGGTACGGACTGCTGAACCGCGGCGACTGCACCCATGAGCACCAGGGCTCGTTCATCCGCCGCCACTACGGCGACGACGTACTGCCCACGCCCACGGCCACCATCCTCGGCACGCAGAAGTCCGGCGAGGGCGCGTACGAGGTCTCCGGCGACATGGCCGCGGTGTTCAAGCCGAGCGCGGCGGCCTGGGATCTGCTCGGCCGGCTCACCTCCCGCGCGGCGCGCGAGGACTGGGCGAAGGCCGCGAAGCCCGGGGAGCGGCCCTACTTCCCCGGCGGCGCGTTCGGCACCGTGCCCCCGTCGGACAGCACGCGCGCCGTCCAGAAGTTGTTCGACGAGGCCGGTCAGATCTGCCTGGACGCGTCGGACGCGATGCCGCCGACTCTGCGCGACGCGTTCTACCGAGCCGTACTGGAATTCCTCGGCGACCCGCAGAACACGCAGCTGCTGGACACGCTGCTCGACAAGCTGGAGGCGGAGCGGAACCTGCAGCAGCGCGACGGGGCGTTCGTACTGGACGACCTGTGTGACAACCCGGTCTTCCCGTCGCCGTAGCACCGCCGCGGAACGCCGTGGCGCCTTCGGAGCACCGCCGTAGGCCTAGCCGAAGACGACCGTACGGCGGCCGTTCAGCAGAATCCGGTGCTCCGCATGCCACCTCACCGCGCGCGCCAGCGCCTGGCACTCCACGTCGCGGCCGAGCGCCACCAGCTGCTCCGGGGTGGCCTCGTGGCCGACCCGCTCGACCTCCTGCTCGATGATCGGGCCCTCGTCGAGGTCGGCCGTCACATAGTGCGCGGTCGCGCCGATCAGCTTCACGCCGCGCGCGTGTGCCTGGTGGTACGGCTTCGCGCCCTTGAAGCTCGGCAGGAAGGAGTGGTGGATGTTGATGATCCGGCCGCTCAGCTGCTTGCACAGATCGTCGGAGAGCACCTGCATATAGCGCGCGAGCACCACGAGCTCGACGTTCTCGGCGCGCACCAGCTCGAGCAGCTGCGCCTCGGCCTCGGCCTTGGTGTCCTTGGTGACCGGAATGTGATGGAACGGAACCTCGTACGAGGCGACGAGCTCCGCGAAGTCCGTGTGGTTGGAGACGACGGCGGCGATCTCGACCGGCAGCGTGCCCGTCCTGGAGCGGAAGAGCAGATCGTTGAGGCAGTGGCCGAACTTGCTGACCATCAGGACGATCCGCATCTGCTGTTCGGCGCGATGCATCTGCCAGTCCATATGGAAGGCGTCCCCGACGGCGGCGAAGCTGGCCCGCAGCTTCTCCACGGTCACCGGCTGCTCGGCCGAGAAGTGGACCCGCATGAAGAACAGACCCGTGTCATGGTCGCCGAACTGCTGGCTGTCCTCGATATTGCAGCCGGTCATGAAGAGATAGCTCGACACGGCGTGCACAATGCCCTTTTTGTCCGGGCAGGAGAGCGTCAGGACGTACTGGTCGGTCATCCCCGTAGCCTGCCATATCCGCCGGGCCCGGCAGGCCCACGTCCGTCAGGCGGACCGCGTCATGATACGGAGCACATCGAGCGAGCGGGGCGCGGTGTCCGGGTCCTCGCCGTCGTTGACCGACAGCCGCACATGCGCGTCGCGGGCGGCCCGTACGGCCTCCGGCCAGCCGTGATGTTCGATATAGGTCGATACGGGAGCATCCGCACCGACTTGGTGCATGATCCGCAGCACGCGGAGCACGGCGACATCGACGAGGGCGGCCTCACCGGAGTCGCGGAAGATCGTGCCGACGTACTTCTCGGCGGACCAGTTGTCCAGCCAGGTGTCCTCGACCAGGCGATAGACGGCGTCGGTGACGTCGCCGTACTCCTCGCGTCCGGCCAGCCAGCACTCCTGATGGAAGACGGGATCGGAAAGCATGTGCAGCGCCGAGCGCACATTGCTGCGCCAGCGCCACCAGGGCATGTCATTGAGCGGCATGCCGCCCATGGTGGAGGAGCGACGGCCGCGACGGGAAGAGGGGACCGAACCTTGCTGCACGACTGCGATCGTACGTTCCCCAATCGGGCGACCGAACCGCCCCCTGGAATTCACCTTCCTGTCACTCTTCGTTGAGCAATGCTCACTGCACCGTTACCCGGGACGAGGAAGCGTGGCTGAGCATGACCGGCTGGCGACGTTCCTCCTCCCCCCGCCCTTCCAGGACCGCACGGGTTCGCGCCGTATGTATGACCATGACGGCAGCTGCGGCGGCCGGAGCGTCGCTGGTCACCGGCTGTGGCGTACTCCCTGGAGCCCCGGGGGACTCCAGGGAAACCGTCAAGGTGATGACCTTCGCCCCCCAGGAGACCCGGGCGACGAACCTGCCCGGCATGCCCGCGATGGCGAAGGCGTACGAGCGCTGGGCCAAGGCGCAGGGCGGCCTGGACGGGCACGAGTTGAAGGTGATCACCTGCAACGAGGAGAACACCTCGGCGGGCGCCGCAGCCTGTGCCAGACGTGCGGTGAAGGAAGACGTGGCCGCGGTCGTCGGCTCGTACAGCCAGCACGGCGACGCGTTCATGGCTCCGCTGGAGGCCGCGGGCATCCCCTTCATCGGCGGATACGGCATCTCCGAGGAGGAGTTCACGAGCTACCTCTCCTACCCGGTCAACGGCGGACAGGCGGCCCTCCTCGCCGGCAACGGACGGCAGCTGGCGAACGTCTGCGGACGGGTCTCGCTGGTACGCCCCAACACACTCGCGGGCGACGATCTGCCCGAGCTCCTCAACTCCGGCCTCTCGGAAGGCAATCGGCACACGTCGGCGGACATCCTCGCGGAGGAGGACGCGACGGACTACACCGCGCAGGCCAGGCAGGCCCGTAAGAAGGCGGGTTCGAAGTCCGGGTCGGCGTCCGGTTCCGGTTCCGGTTCCGGTTCCGACGACCGTCCGGGGTGCGTCACGGCTGCGCTCGGCGAGCGCACGGAGACCTTCTTCGACTCCTTCCGGCGGCTGCCCGAGGACGGCCGGAAGATCCGCGTCTCGTCCGTCATGGGCAGCGTCGGCCAGCCGCTCATCGACCGTACCGGCGGGCGCAACGGGCCCTTCGAGGGCGCCTACGTCACCGGCTGGTACCCGGACGCGGGCGATGCGCGCTGGAGCGAGATGGAGAAGGTGATCCGCACCTACGCGTTCGGCGACAACCGGATCGACCCGGCGGACGCGGGCGTGCAGACTACCTGGATCGCGTACACCGTGCTGAGGGCGGTCATCCACTCCCTCGGCACGGCCGACATCTCGCCCGGGACGATCGCGCGCGCCCTGGACGGCGGGGTGGAGGTGTCGACCGGCGGCCTGACGCCCTCGCTGCGCTGGGAGTACGAGGACATGCTCGGCACGCCCGGCTTCCCGCGCATAGTCAACAGCAGCGTGACGTACCAAGTGGTGCGCGACGGGCGGCTGGTGGCGCAGAAGCCCGGCTTTGTGGACGTGGCAAAGACGCTGGCGAACTCCGTGTCCCTGTAGCCCCTGCGCAGGGGCTGCGCCGGGGGCTACAGCTGGTCGGCGCGGCGCTCGGTGAGCTCGTACTTGCGGGCGATCGCGTTCCACAGCGCGGAGGCCTCCCGCTTGGCCTTGGTCGCCTCACCGCTGGCCCGGTTGGCCTGGGCGGTCTGCCCGGTGTTGCGGGCCTTGCCGCCCTTGCAGCCCTTCTTGTCCTTGACCTGCTGGGCCCAGGCCGCGTAGTGGTCGTCGGCGGACGCGGAGGCCTGCCAGGCCTTGGTGAGCGCCGAGGTCAGCTCGGCGTGGCCGGTCAGCTTGTCTACGGTCAGCCCCTCCAGGCGGGTCACCAGGCCGCGGCGCTGGTTCGCGGCTCCGGTCAGATCCGCGGACGCCTGGTCCAGGTTCTCGCACTGCTTGATGCTCTCGACGGACCGGATGACCGCGCCGCGGCTGTTGTTGCTGTCCGCGAGGAGCTTGTCGAGCGCCTCGGCCTGGGCCTTGGCGGGGTCGGCAGCGGCCTCGGTGCTGTTCTTGGGGGCGGCGGAGGTCGCGGCCACGTTCTTGCCGGCGCCGGGGTCGTCCTGCTTGTCGTCCCCGCCGAACATCACCATGCTGACGCCGAGCCCGAGTACGGCACAGCCGACGACGACGGCCGCGATGACAGGCACGCGGGAGGACTTGCGCTGCCGGGGCTCGGGCTCGTGCGGCTGCTGGTACTGGGCCTGCTGGTGCTGGGCCTGCTGATACTGCGGCTGCTGGTACTGCGGCCGGGTCCGCCGGGGCGTCTCGATGCGGGGCAACTGCTGCGTGGGGTCCGGAGTCTGGGCAGTGGGCCCGTCCGTGCGGAAGAGACTGTCGAACTCCGCGGGCGGCTGCCGGTCCCCCGGAGCCCCGGGCCTGATCCCGAACGGCGCGGCGGTGGGCGCGGCCGGCACGGGCGCGATGTACTGCGTCGCATCGGCATCGGCCGCCGCGCCGGGAGCGGCGCCGGGGCCGGTCCCGAGGAACTGAGTCGACTCGGCGGGAGCCTCGGGAGGCAGGGCGCCGGGTGCGACGGGAGGGATGAACTGGGTGGCGTCGGAGTCCCCCGGGCCCGCGGCCTGCATCGGCGGCAGCGCCTGCCCCGGCCGACCCTGCGGCTGACCCTGTGCGGGAAGGCCCTGTCCGTACGCGTCCTGCGGCAGCGCCTGCGGGTACGCGCCCTGGGCAGTCTGCCCGTGCTCGGGCAGAGCCTGCGGCGGAAGGGCCTGCGGCGGAAGGCCCTGCCTGTGCGCGCCCTGCGGGCCGAAGTCCTGCGGAGGCAGCCCGTGGCCCGGCAGCGCCGGCGGGAGCGCACCCGGCGGCAGCCCCTGCGTGATCCCGTCCCGAGGCGGCCCCTGCGAGTACGAAGGGCCCTGGTCGGGCAGTCCCTGCGGATACGAACCCTGAGGCAGCCCCTGCGGCGCAGACGCGCCCTGCGGGGGCAGCGCATGGCCCGGCGCGCCCTGCGGGGGCATCACGTGCCCCTGCTGCGGCTGGGCTCCGTACGACGGCTGGTCCGGCTCGGGCCAGCCCGGCTGCGCACCCGGTTCACCCGGGCCGCCCGGAGCAGTCCCGGTCGGTGGACCCCACGGCTGGCCCCACGGCTGGCCGCCCGCCGGAGCCACCTGGGCGTCGGAGACGCCCGGTATCCAGGGCTCACTTCCGTCGGCGGGCAGCACGACGCCTTCGTGCGCGGGCGGCGCAGCAGGCCGCCGCTGCTCGTCACCCTGTCCGCTTTGCGTCACCGGGACTCCTACGTGTGGACCTATGGAATCGTCGGCCCACGCTACCGGCTGCCTCAGCCGCTCCGCACACACGCGTGACAGCAGTAACAAGACTGCTGCTCAATACGCTGTTAAGGGGCGCACCAAGGGATCACCACAAACCTTCACACTCCCTTCCACGCCCCTTTCCCGCCCCTTCCGCGCCCCCTCACGCCGCCTGGAGCTCCAGGCGCGCACCGAACTCCCGCACCGCCGGCTCGTCCGCGTACGGATCCAGCCGCTGCTGCAGGTCATCCAGATACTCCACGCCCCGGCTGGAGCGCAGCCGCCCCAGCAGCTCCACCGCGCGCGTGCCCGTATGACACGCCTGCTCCACCTCGCGCTGCTGCACCTGCGCCGTCGCCAGCAGCACGAGCCCGATCGCCCGCCGCCTGGCCCGCGACTCCGGGTGGCCCTCCAGCGCGTGGGAGGCATGGTGCGCGGCCGCCTCCGCCTGGCCCAGGTCGCGGTAGCAGTGCGCCAGCTCGTCCGCGAGATAGGCATGGTCGAAGTGGGAGATCCAGGCCGGGTCGTCGCCCGCCGCAGGCTCCGCCCGCTCCAGTGAGGTGAGCGCCTTGCCCGCCACCGCGTGGCAGGTGCGGGCGTCCCCGAGCAGCGCGTGCCCGCGTGCCTCCGCGGCGAAGAACATCGCCTCGGCCCGCGGAGTGACCCGCCCCTTCGCCCCTTCCTGCGCGGCCCGCGCCAGCTGCGAGATCTCCCGCGGGTTCCCCAGCTGGGCGGCCAGATGGCTCATGGACGCGGCCAGCACATAGCCGCCGTACCCCCGGTCGCCCGCCGCCTGGGCGAGCCGCAGCGCCTGGATGTAGTAGCGCTGGGCGAGCCCCGGCTGGCCGGTGTCGACCGCCATGTACCCGGCGAGCTCCGTCAACCGCGCGACCGCCGCGAACAGTTCACGGCCGACGCTTTCGCGGTACGACCCCGAGAGCAGCCCGGAGACGACGCTGTTCAGATAGTGGACGACGACCGGCCGGACATGGCCGCTGCCGAAGCGGTGGTCCAGCTCGGTGAGCGCCGCCGTCATCGCCCGTACCGCCTCGACGTCCGAGACCCCGACCCGCGCCCCCGCCGTACGCGCCACCTGCGTGTCCGCGCCGGTGATCAGCCAGTCCCGGCTGGGCTCGACGAGCGCGGACGCGGCGACCGCGGACCCGGACAGGAAGTCGCGCCGCCCGACGTCGCTGCGCCACAGCTCGCAGACCTGCTCGATCGCGCCGAGCACGGTCGGTGAGAACTGCAGGCCCACGCCAGAGGCGAGGTTCTTGCCGTTCGCCATGCCGATCTCGTCGATCGTGACCGTACGCCCGAGCTTGCGGCCCAGCGCCTCGGCGATGATTCCCGGCGCCCGGCCGCGCGGCTGCTGCCCGCGCAGCCAGCGCGCCACCGACGTCTTGTCGTAGCGAAGATCCAATCCCCGCTCGGCACCCACCATGTTGACTCGACGGGCGAGGCCGGCGTTGGAACACCCTGCTTCCTGAATGAGCGCCTGCAACCGTTCGTTCGGCTGTCGGGCTGCGAGAGGCCTGGCTGCCATGACTACCCCCTGAGGCCGTGGTGATCCATGAAGTGATCACTGCCCGGCTGATATACGGAGAATGCAGACTTCGAACGAGTTGGACTGTTTTTCCCGGGCGACATCCACCACGACGCCCGGGCGACGCGTCCCCACGCTGACGCCCCCTGCGTGTGGCTACCCGCCCGCAGCCACCCCGCTTCATGCGCGCCCCCGTTCGTGCACCCGTGCGCCCCGCGTGCAGGATCGATGCCCCGTGTCCTCGCCGCCTCTCGCCCGTAACCCGAGGTGACGGCGGGAGTTGAGTGTGTCGTGAATGAGACCATCGGAGTCGAAGAGACCGTCGGAGTCACCGAAACCGCACACATCCCCCAGCAGCGCGGTGAGCTCCTGCTGGACAACGCCGTGCGGTATGCGGAGGAGCGGCACTGGGACGTGTTCCCCGGCACCTGGCTGGAGGCCGCGGACAGCAGGGAACGGTGCTCGTGCGGCAACGCCGACTGCGCCTCGCCCGGCGCCCACCCGACCAGGCCGGACTGGGCGAACCAGGCGACGGGCAGCGGGGCGGCGGCACACCGGCTGTGGTCGCAGCAGCCGAAGGCGTCGATCCTGCTGCCGACGGGACGCACCTTCGACGCTCTCGACGTTCCGGAGTCGGCGGGCTTTCTGGCCCTGGCGCGCCTGGAGCGTCTCGACCTGCCGCTGGGCCCGGTGACCTGCACCCCCGACCGCCGGATGCTGTTCTTCGTACTGCCCGGCGCCGCGGTCAAGGTCCCCGATCTGATCCGCACCATGGGCTGGACACCGAGCTCGATCGATCTCGTCGCACGGGGCGAGGGCCACTACGTCGCGGCCCCGCCGACCCGCATCGGCGGCCATGGCGCGGTGCAGTGGGTCCGCCGCCCCACGCACGCGAACCGGTGGCTGCCGGACGCGGACGAGTTGATCAGCCCGCTGGCGTACGCATGCGGGCGGGAGGCGGCCGCCGAACGGGCACGGCGCGCATAGCACGTGCCGTACATAAGGTGGTCCCGTACAGATGGGAATACGGGGACACCGAAGGGCAGGGCACCATGCCGGACCAGGCAGTTGGAGCCGCAGAGGCGGGCGGAGCGCACACAGCGCCGCCCGCCGTTCGTGTTGAGGGACTGTGGAAGAGGTTCGGCGAGCAGATCGCGGTCGCCGGCATCGACCTCACACTCCCCGCGGGCAAGTTCATCGGCCTGGTCGGCCCGAACGGAGCGGGAAAGACGACGACCCTGTCGATGGTGACGGGCCTGCTCCGTCCGGACCAGGGGCGGGTGGAGGTGGTCGGCCACGATGTGTGGCGCGACCCGGTCGAGGTGAAGTCCCGTATCGGTGTACTGCCGGAGGGGCTGCGCCTCTTCGAGCGCCTCTCTGGGCGCGAACTGCTCGCGTACAACGGGCGGCTGAGGGGTCTGCCGGGAGAAGAGGTCGACAAGCGTGCCGCACAGCTCCTGGACGTACTCGACCTGGCGGGCGCGCAGCACAAGCTGGTCGTCGACTACTCGACGGGCATGCGGAAGAAGATCGGGCTTGCGGCCGCCCTGCTGCACAACCCCGAAGTGCTCTTCCTGGACGAGCCGTTCGAGGGGGTCGACCCGGTCTCTGCACAGACGATCCGCGGGGTGCTCGAGCGGTACACGGCCTCGGGCGCGACGGTCGTCTTCTCCAGCCATGTGATGGAGCTGGTGGAGTCGCTGTGCGACTGGGTGGCGGTGATGGCGGCCGGCCGGATCCGCGCGCAGGGACCGCTCGCCGAGGTACGGGGCGATGCGCCGTCGCTGCAGAACGCGTTCCTGGAGTTGGTGGGGGCGAACGGCCGGGACACCGGAGCGTCGCTGGACTGGCTCGGCGGCGGTAAGCGTTGAGCACCTCATCCCTGACCCCGGTCTTCATCCGGCTCAAGCTGTCGCTGCTGCGCAACGGTCTGCGCCAGTCGTCCGGCCGCAGGGCCGCGTACATCTCGTCCGTCGTCGTCACGCTGCTGTTCGCGGCGCTCCAGCTCATCGGCCTGGTCGTGCTGCGCGGAAACGAGCACGCGGGGTCGGTGGTGGTGCTGCTGACGGCCGTACTGGCGCTGGGCTGGGCGGTCATGCCGCTGTTCTTCCCCAGCGGTGACGAGACGCTGGACCCGACGCGGCTGGTGATGCTGCCGCTGCGTCCCCACTCTCTTGTACGGGCCCTGCTCGCCGCGTCCCTGGTGGGCATCGGCCCGCTGTTCACTCTGTGTCTCGTGGTGGGCTCGGTGTTCGCGGTCACGCACGGCGTGGCGGGGATTGTGGTCGCGGTCATCGCCGTGCCGCTCACCCTGCTGGTGTGCGTGGCGCTGGCGCGCGCGGTCGCGGCGGCCAACATCCGTCTGCTGACCTCGCGCAAGGGCCGCGACCTGGCGGTGCTCAGCGGCCTGGTAATCGCGGTCGGCATCCAGGTCGTCAACTTCGGCGCGCAGCGGATCGGCGCCGCGGGGGGCCTCTCGGCGCTCGACCCGGTGGCGTCCGTGGTGCGCTGGATTCCGCCGGCGTCGGCGATCGGCGCGGCGGACTCGGCGGGCAAGGGCGCGTACGCGGTCGCCGCGGGCCAGTTGGCGCTGTCGGCGGTGGCGCTGTTCCTGCTGCTGTACTCCTGGCAGCACAGTCTGACGAAGCTGATGACGGCCCCGGACGGTTCGACGCTGGCCGCGGCCTCGGAGCCGACCCGCAAGGAGTCCGCTGCCAGCTTCCACCACCTGCTGCCGGAGGGCCGCACGGGCACGGTGATGCAGCGCAGCCTGCGCTATGTGTGGCGGGACCCGAAGACGAAGGCGGCGTGGGTGACGGCGCTGGCGATCGGCCTGATCGTGCCGCTGTTCAACGCGTTGCAGGGCACCGGCTCGATCTACTTCGCCTGCTTCGCGGCGGGGATGCTGGGCATCCAGATGTACAACCAGTTCGGCCAGGACACCTCGGCGTTCTGGATGGTGGCGCTGACGATCTCGTCCACGAAGGACGCGTACGTGGAACTGCGGGCGCGGGCACTGGCGTTGCTGGTGATCACGCTCCCGTACACGGCGCTGGTCACGGTCCTCACCGCATCGCTCCTCGGCAACTGGAAGGCCCTGCCGGAGGTGCTCGGTCTGTCCTTCGCCCTGCTGGGCGCGATGCTGGCGACGGGGGCGGTGGCGTCGGCGCGCTTCCCGTACTCGATCCCGCAGGACAGCGCGTACAAGAACGTTGCCCCCGGGCAGGGTGGCCTGGCCTGGATCTCGATCTTCGGCGGCATGATCTCGGCGGCGGTGCTGTGCGCGCCGGTGATCGCGCTGACGATCTGGCTGCACGCGGCGAACGCCGGCCAGTCGGCGCTGTGGCTGCTGTTGCCGCTGGGCGCGGCGTACGGCCTGCTGATCGGCTGGGCGGGGGTACGGGTGGCGGCACCGCAGACGGCGAACCGGCTGCCGGAGATCCTGGCGGCGGTCAGCAAGGGGTGAGGGTGGGGCCCTGGTTGTGCGGTGCCTCGCGCCCGTGACGTAGCGTCATGAGCATGTCGACGCCGCCTCCCAACCCTTATTCGCAGCCGCAGTATCCGCAGCAGCCGTATCCGCAGCAGCAGCCGCCGTATCCGCAGCAGGGGTACGCGCCTCAGCCGCCCGCCGGGTACCCGCACGCGCAGCCGCAGCAGTACGGCGGGGGTTGGGGCGCGCCGCCGCCCCCGCCGAAGAACAAGGGCCCGATGATCGCGCTCATCACGGTGGCATCCCTCGCGGGCATCTTCGCCATCTCATGGTTCGGGAACAACGTCGTGGGCGGCGGATCGAGCGGCACCGCCTTCCCGGCGGCGGAGTACGAGCTGACGCTCCCTGCGACGCTGCTCGACGGAGAGTACAAGCTGTCCGACGACCAGTCCGCCAAGCACCAGGAGAAGCTGGCCGGAACGAGCGAGGCCAACATCCGCGATGCCAAGGCCGCGGTGGGCCAGTACCTCTCCACGTCCGCGTCCGGTGTCCTGATCGTCTCGGGCATGCACGGCCGCATCAAGAACCCGGACGAGGCCCGCACCAAGATCCTTGGCGGCGCAGGGAAGTCGGACGGCTCCACCATCGTCGTACCGCCCAAGGACTTCACTCCGGCGGGCTCGGAAGTGACCATCACCTGCCAGGTACTGACGACGGAGCAGACGGGTGGCGGCACGAACACGCTCCCCATGTGCGCCTGGGCCGACGCCAACACGAATGTGGCCGTCGGCCTGACCACGGTCCGGATCTCGAAGCAGTCCCCGGAGGAGGTCGACCTCAAGTCGATGGCGGAGGCGACGGTGAAGATCCGCGCGGAGATGCGCAAACCGCTCGGCTGATGTCTCGTCGGGCCGGTCTTCCGTAGACCCGTATACACATTCGCCGGAGCGACGCCCTCCACCGGGATCCGCACACCGAACCGACACAACTCAGCGCTCTCATCGCGGCCGTGAGGGCGGGGGTCGTGGATGAGCGCCGGTAACTGCGTTCCCTCTCCGCGGGTGCCCCGATCCGGGGCAGCCACCCCTCGGAGCGACGGTTTCCAGTCGATGCGGGCCTCACAGCCAGGGCGTCGCTCCGCACATCACCGCAGCTCAGACGGTAGTTTTCCGTTGCACCACCGGAAATTGCCCACATGCTGGACACCCTCGCACACCCGTCCCGAGCTGCCCGAACGACCATTCGGTCGCCGCTACTTGGTCGTATTCGGCCGGAAAAGGGCGATCGATGTGCGCTCACTGTACGCATGGGCAAGACTCCTGACCGCAATCAACCCCCGAGTGAAGGAGTTCACAGATGCGTTACATCCGCAACACAATCGCCGCTGCCGCCACCGCCGCGGCCCTCGTTCTGACCACCCCGGCCGTCGCGGGCATCGCGCAGGCCCAACCCGCGCAGCCCGCCCAGGCGAAGAGCCTGTACGCGCCCTCCGCGCTCGTCCTGACGATCGGCAAGGGCGCGGAGGCGACGACGGCCACCGTCGTGCGCGCCGCCACCCTGACCTGCGCCCCGCGCCCCGACGGCACCCACCCCTCGGCCGCTGCCGCGTGTACGGAACTGATGTCCGTGGAAGGCAACTTCGCCGCGCTGACCACAACGCCCTCGCACAAGCCGTGCACGCGCCAGTGGGACCCGGTCGTGGTCACCGCTCAGGGCGTCTGGCAGGGCAAGCACGTCAGCTGGTCGGCCACGTACGGCAACGCGTGCGAGATGGAGGGCAGCCTGGCCCAGGGCGCGGTCTTCGCGTTCTGACCCTGCCGTCCCCTCACGCGATGTTCCACGAGGCCGGCAGCCCACCCCCGCAGAAGACGCACACGAAGTCGCCCTCCCGCACGACGTTGACCTCCCCGCAGACAACGCACCGCCGGAAGACGACCTCGTAGGTGAACCCGTCAGGCCGACCGATCCCGACCCGATCCAGCGCCTCGGCAACAGCCGGCCAGGAGTCGAGGTCGGGGCAGTAACCGGTCGACTGGTTGCTGACCTCGCTGATCGCCCAGCCGTTGCCGCCACGGCTGAAGGCGATCTCCCCGGCAGCGAGTACCAACCCGCCCCCGGCGCAGGCGACATGCTCACTCCGCCGTGGCGCAAGACGCAGATCCCCGCCGGCATCGACGACGTACGTGAACGGCTCCGCCAGCTCCTCGGCAGCCTGTTCGGCGACCCAGTCCTCGAAGCCCCCGGGCGTACGCACGACCCGGCCCCCACTCCCGGGCCGGACGGCCTCCCGAATCTCTTCGGGCCCGACGTACGCATAACTCCGCCCGCCGGCCATGCGTCCCACCTTCGATCAAGTCCAGGCCGCTCAGGGCGTCAGCACGCCGTCCAGGAACGGCTCGATGGCCGTCCGCCAGCCCTCCGGCTGGTCGTAGTGCACCAGATGGCCCGCGTCCGCCACCTCCGCATACTCCCCGCGCGGCAGAACCCTCACCATCTCCTGCGCCTCCGCGCGGCCCAGTTCGCCGTCGAGGCCGCGGACCACCAGGGTCGGGCACCGGACCTGGGCCAGTTCCTCCCAGTGGGCGTCGTAGACCCAGGTCTCGCGGGACATGAGCATCTGGCGGCGGGAGAAGACCGGGCGCCAGCCGTCCGCGCGCTCCGCCATGACTTCGGTGAAGAACTCGCCGCGGGACGGGTTGTGGCGCTCCAACCAGGGGTCGTCCTCGCCGAACCACTTGCGGACGTCCGCCAGCGTCGCGAAGGGGACGGGCCAGGAGCGGAACCAGTCGCTCCACTCGCGCTGCGAGGCCGCGCCCAGCGCCGAGGCGCGCATATCGCAGATGATCAGGGCCTGGACCAGGTCCGGGCGCTTGGCCGCGACCTGCCAGGCGGTGAGCGCGCCCATCGAGTGGCCGATCAGGGTCACCGGGGCGAGGCTCAGCTGTTCGATGGCGGACTCGGCGTCCGCGACATACGCCTCGCGGGTGAACGGACCCTCCGCCGGCTTGTCGCTGCGGCCGTGTCCGCGCTGATCGAGGGCGACCGCGCGATGGCGCTCGGCCAGCCAGCGGGCCGTGGAGGCCCAGTGCGCCGCACGGCCCATCAGCCCGTGCAGCAGTAATACCCCGGGGGCCTCCGCCTCGCCGCGCCCTTTGGGCGGGTCGGCGAACTCCCAGGCAGCCAGGCGTACGCCCTCGGCTCCGAATACGTCGATGCGCCGCACCATGTGGCCTGGCACCCCCTTCTCTCCCCCAGGTCGTCCTGCCCGATCCAGCCCTGCCAGACTATCGAACCTTTATTCGAAAATACGGTCCTGGCGCGTAACACCCCTCGTTCGAGTGACCGCGCTCAAGGATTGACTCCCGCCTCCATGGGGAGATCTTCTGCGGGAGGCGGGCCACTCGGGGATGAGGGCCCGTGGGGACTGACCCTGGGAGCTCGGGGCTCCGGGTCAGCACAGGGGAGGACAGGCCCCGGCGCCGATGGGCGCCGGGGCCCTCCTGTGGAGACATGGCTGCGCAGCTGACGTGCTGGACGCGGTGGACGCGCTCTTGCGCGCGCCGGGCGTACGACGGGCGCATCACCCTGTTCCCTCCCCGGCCGTGGGGTCATATGCCTCAGCCACAGCGTGGCACGCGAACCGCCCGGGCGCTGCCATTCCGGACGGAAATCGGTTACTGGCGGGTGGAAATTGACTACTGCTTGGCCACAAACACATGCGAGGCCACATCGGCCTCAAGCTCTGCGGCCTCCCCGCTGCTGCCCACCAGGACTCCGCCGGGGGACTCCGTCACACTCACCACCGAGCCGGGCTGCACGCCCGCCCGCCGCAGCGTGTACATCAGCTGGGCGTCCGTCTGGATCGGCTCGCCGATACGCCGTACGACCACGGTCTTGCCGTCCGTGCCCGGGTCCAGATCCGCCAGCGAGACCATGCCGTCGTCCAGGAAGGCCTCGGCCTCCGCCTTCTCGCCCAGCTCCTCGAGGCCCGGGATCGGGTTCCCGTACGGCGACTCCGTCGGGTGACGCAGCAGCTCCAGCACCCGCCGCTCCACCGCCTCGCTCATCACATGCTCCCAGCGACACGCCTCCGCGTGGACCTGCTCCCACTCCAGGCCGATCACGTCGACGAGCAGACACTCGGCGAGGCGGTGCTTGCGCATGACGCGTGTCGCGAGCCGTCGGCCCTCCTCGGTCAGCTCCAGGTGGCGGTCGCCCGCGACCGTCACCAAGCCGTCCCGTTCCATACGCGCCACGGTCTGGCTGACCGTCGGACCGCTCTGGTCGAGCCGCTCGGCGATGCGGGCGCGCATGGGCACCACACCTTCCTCTTCCAGTTCGAGGATGGTGCGGAGATACATCTCCGTCGTGTCGATCAATCCGGACATACGTGCCCCTCGATGCTCTGACTTGAAAACAGTCGTGCGCTGGCCCCGACTCAATTCTGACGCATCCCACTGACAACCGTGCCGTGCCGGGGCATGCGCTTCGATGACCAGATGTTCAGGGCTCGTCGGGGAGCCCGTATTGACAGGGCAATGGTCCAGACCGCAACGTGATCCGCGACACGCGGTATTCCCGCTGCCGTCCATCTGGTCCACCCCTGCGCACCCATACGCCATGCGCAGGTACCCCTCCGTGTTCCCCATCCCCCGAAAGGGCTCGGCGATGAGCGAGAGCAAGCTGGCCGGTCAGTTCTTCGACGCCGCGATCGGTCTGCTGCAGCGTGCGCGGGACGAAGAGGCGGCGAACATCGCGGCCGCGGGACTCGCGATCGCGGACACCGTCGCGGCGGGCGGCCGCCTCTTCGCCTTCGGCGCCGGACACTCCTCGCTGGCCGCGCAGGACGTCGTCTACCGGGCGGGCGGCCTCGCCCTGATGAACCTCCTCGCCGTTCCCGGCGCCGTCGGCGTCGACGTCATGCCGGCCACGCTCGGCTCCGCGCTGGAGCGGGTGGAGGGGCTGGCAGGGGCGGTACTCGACTCCAGCCCGGCGAAGTCCGGCGACGTGCTGGTGATCATCTCGCTCTCCGGGCGGAACGCGCTGCCGGTGGAGATGGCGATGAACGCGCGGGCGCTCGGGCTGAAGGTCATCGGGGTGACGTCGGTGGCGTACACGGAAGGGACCAGGTCGCGGCATGTGTCCGGGACCTTCCTCAAGGACCACTGCGACATCGTGCTGGACTCGAAGATCGCGGTCGGGGACGCGGAGCTGACCCACGAGGGGATCGAGGCGCCGTTCGCGCCCGCGTCGACCGTCGTCACGAGCGCGCTGATGCAGGCGACGATGGCCGCGGCGGCGGAACAGCTGGTGGAACGGGGGATCGAGCCGCCGCTGCTGCGGTCGGGGAATGTGGACGGCGGGCATGAGTGGAACAGCCGCGTGATGAGCGAGTACGGGGACCGGATCTTCTTCCATCACTAGCCGCCGCCCGGCAAGCCCCGGATCCCGGACGCCTTCGGGCGTGCCGGGAAGGGAAGGGGGGCAGCTCAGTCCCCCCGTGCCTCCCGCGCCAGATCCAGCGCCGCCCCCACAAGCACCCCCACGCTCTCCGCATACACCGCGTCCGGCCGTTCGAACGCCGGGCGGCCATGCCCGCGGAGGAAGGTGAGGACGCCCAGTGTCCGGCCGCGGCTGCGGAGCACCGTGCACAGCGCGTGCACAGCGTCCCGCGGCCACTGGCGCTCCGCCGCCCAGTCACCCTTCGTCCCGGCCGCGCCACCGGCCGGCGCACTCGCGCGGACGGAGCCGTTGCGGTCGGCCGACTGGAGCGCCGGGTGGCCCGGCGGGTAGCGCACCGGGATGCCGCCGCCCGCCACCGGCATGCACGGCCCCGGCGCACCCCGCGGCGTCGCAGCGGCGCGGATCAGCCGCTCCCCGTCCCGGTCCGTCAGATCGATCAGCGCATGGTCCGCGAAGCCCGCCAGCGCGAAGTCGAGGTAGGCCGTCGCCGCCTCCACCGGGTCCTCGCACTCCGCCGCCGCCCGCCCCGCCCGGTGCAGCTGGCTCGACCGGAAGCGCAGCCGGTCCGCCTCCTGCCCGGCCAGCTTCGACTCCGTGACGTCGTGGAACAGCCACCCCACTCCCAGCGGCACCGGCTCCTCCGCGAGCGGTGAGGCCAGCCGCAGAAAGCCGCTGCGCCAGCAGCGCCGTTGCTCTCCCTGGGACGTACTCAGCGTCACCCACATATCCGCGAGCCCTCGCGGCGCGCCCTCCGCCAGCACATGGTGGAGCGCGCCCTCCAGCTCCTCCACGCCCTGGACGACCAGCTCACCCAGCGGCCGCCCGAGCGGGGACGCACGCCCCGCGCCGAGCGCCCGTGCCGCATGGCCGTTGACGACGGTCGGCCGCAGGTCCACATCGACGAGTACGACACCCCAGGACGCGTCCTCGAACAGCGCCTCGCTCAGCGCGATCGACCGCTCCAGGTCGATCTGCGCATGCACCTCGCTGAACGCGCAGTACACCCCGGTCGGGTTGCCGTCCGCACCGAGCACCCGCGCCGACTGGGTCCGTACGAGAACCCGCCCGCCGTCCTTGCGCAGCAGCGCGAACTCGTGGACCTGCCGCCCCGGCGCATCCATCGCTGCCATCAGCCGCGCCTGCACCTCCCCGGCATCGGCGGTCCGCACCGCCCACCCGGCGAATCCCCGTCGTCCGACGGCCTCTTCGGGCGACCAGCCGAGAATCCGCTCGGCCTCGCGGTTCCAGTGCGTGATCGCACCATCGGCGTCGAACGCGCAGAGCGCCGCGTCCATCCCGTCCAGCAGCGCGGCAAGCAACTCCGCCCCGGGCACCGGCGCGGGCTCCTCGGACCCCGCGCCCTCCCGCTCCGGCTCGTCAGGCCCGAGCGCATTGGTGGTCTCACTCTTGGAAGCAGTCATCCTGGACCCCCTGCAGGACGCGTCCGCGCGAGCTTATGCACGTCAGATCATTGAACTGGAACGTGACCCAGGACACACCAGGTTCGCGGAAATCGTTGCCTTCCAGAAATCGGCCGACACTGGACTACACCAACGGCGTTCACTTGTTCGGGATTTTCGGTGCGATCACACATACGAGCGGAATCGGACGACTTCCCGGCAGCCGACGAGGTCGCCGTGGATACCGTCACTCATGGCGCACTCGGCGAAAGGAGATCACTCGCTCCCGCTCCCTCCTTCGGTGGAGGCGAGCCGAGTGAACAGCCCCAGTCATCCAGATCAGTTGATCAAAGGGAGGTGCCCTTCGATGACTACGTTTCCCGCAGGCGAGCAGACCCACCAGGCTGTGCTTCCTCAGCAGCCTGCTCTGGAATCCGTGGGAGCAGACAACCCCGGGAGCAGGGACGAAACGGCTCACGGACAGCCCGCCACCGCGCGGGGCACCGGCAGGGAACATGGGCGAGGGGAGACTGGCGGGCGCAGCACCCGGCCCCGTCGGCGTCACGCCGCACAGGCAGAGACCGGAGACGGTGACGTCCCGACACACAGCAATACGTACAAGGGTGGAGCAGGCGCGAGCAGGGCGTTCGTTCTCGCGAACGACGGCCGTCCCCTGATGCCGTGCCACCCAGCCCGAGCACGCGAACTACTCACCAAAGGCCGGGCCGTCGTCGCACGGCAGGCGCCGTTCACCATCCGGCTCAAGGACCGAAGCCGCGCCGATTCCGAAGTGGAGGGAGTACAACTTCGGATTGACCCGGGCTCCAAAGGCACCGGAATCACGATCACGGACACGAAGAAGGAGGCCGCACAGGACGGCAGGACTGTGACTAAAAATCGCTTGAGCCGCTTCCCGCGGGGTGCCTAAGGTGTGATTCACGCTTAGAGAGGAGGTGGTTCGGAAGTGATGTCTTACCGGACAAGCGAGGTGGCTGCGGGCTAACGGCCTGCCGTCGCACTCTGTGCACCTCGGCAGGCCGCCTGCCGAAATTCCCAGCAGTCACCCGACCCGTGGGCCGCCGGTAAGTCCGGCCGGCTCCCTCCGTCTCGCACGGCAGGGACCAAGGCCCACGGGTCGTCTGCGTTCCCGGGCCCGCTCAGGGAGCAAGCCGCTCGACCCGCCACCCCTCGTCCGTACGGACATACCGCAGCCGGTCGTGCAGCCGGTTCTCGTGGCCCTGCCAGAACTCCACCGTCTCCGCCTCGACCCGGTAGCCGCCCCACTCCGGCGGCACCGGGACCTGCTCGCCCTCCGGGTGGCGGGTCGCCAGCTCCTCGTATCTGCGCAGCAGATCCTCGCGCGAGCCGATCACCGACGACTGCTCGCTCGCCCATGCGCCCAGCTGCGAGCCGTGCGGACGGCTGCGGAAGTACGCCACCGTCTCGTCGCGGCCGATGCGGGCCACGGTGCCGTTGATGATGACCTGGCGGGCGAGCGGGTGCCAGGGGAAGAGCAGCGAGGCATAGGGATTGGCGTCCAGCTCCCGACCCTTGCGGGAGGCGTAGTTCGTGTAGAAGACGAAACCACGGGCGTCGAACTGCTTCAGCAGCACGGTGCGGGACGACGGGCGGCCCTCCGGAGTGGCGGTGGAGACGATCATGGCGTTCGGCTCGTGCAGACCGGCGGACGCGGCGTCCTTGAACCAGTGCGCGAACTGGTCCATGGGATCGGGAGCCAGGTCCGTCTCCAGGAGCGGGGTCGAGCGGTACTGCTCACGCATGACCGCGGGGTCGTGCGAGACCGCGGGGTCGTGGGCAGGAGCGAGATCCGGGTGCGGGGCGGCATGGTCGGTCACGGGGCCATCCTGCCTCAGCGGCCCAGTTTGCCCGGCACGGAGTGCCGCTAATCCTTCCCGCCCGAAATGGCGCAGTGTGCCGGATGTCACGCTTCCCCGCATCAGCCGGACCGGACAAAATCTTGGGTCGGGCCACTGTGGCCCCCACACAGCGGGGGATATCGTGCCTGCCTCCCGGCGATTGGGTGACCACCAGCCGCACGGGGCATCACCGGGGTGAGTGACCCACACCTGTCGTACGCATCTGAGGAGCCGCCTGATGTCCGACTTCGTACCTGGACTCGAGGGAGTCGTCGCGTTCGAAACGGAGATCGCCGAACCCGACAAGGAGGGCGGCTCACTCCGCTACCGCGGTGTCGACATCGAAGACCTGGTGGGCCATGTGTCCTTCGGGAATGTGTGGGGGCTGCTGGTCGACGGCGCGTTCAATCCCGGGCTGCCGCCCGCCGAGCCCTTCCCGATCCCGGTGCACTCCGGTGACATCCGGGTCGATGTGCAGTCGGCGCTGGCGATGCTCGCCCCGGTGTGGGGCCTGCAACCGCTGCTGGACATCGACGAGGCGCAGGCTCGCGACGATCTCGCGCGGGCCGCGGTGATGGCCCTTTCGTACGTGGCACAGAGTGCGCGCGGCCAGGGTCTGCCGATGGTCCCGCAGAAGGAGATCGACAAGGCGCAGTCCGTCGTCGAGCGGTTCATGATCCGCTGGCGCGGTGAGCCGGACCCCCGGCATGTGAAGGCCGTCGACGCCTACTGGACCTCGGCCGCCGAGCACGGCATGAATGCCTCCACCTTCACCGCCCGTGTCATCGCCTCCACGGGCGCTGATGTCGCGGCCGCTCTCTCCGGCGCCGTGGGGGCCATGTCGGGTCCGCTGCACGGCGGCGCCCCCTCCCGCGTCCTCGGCATGATCGAGGAGATCGAGCGGACCGGGGACGCGACCGCCTACGTCAAGCACGCACTGGACAAGGGCGAGCGGCTGATGGGCTTCGGGCACCGGGTCTACCGCGCGGAGGACCCGAGGGCGCGGGTGCTGCGCCGCACGGCCAAGGAGCTGGACGCGCCGCGCTTCGAGGTCGCGGAGGCACTGGAGCGGGCGGCACTCGATGAGCTGCACAACCGCCGACCGGACCGGGTCCTCGCCACGAACGTGGAGTTCTGGGCGGCGATCATCCTGGACTTCGCGGAGGTCCCGGCGCACATGTTCACGTCGATGTTCACCTGCGCGCGTACGGCGGGCTGGTCGGCGCACATCCTGGAGCAGAAGCGCACGGGACGGCTGGTGCGGCCGTCCGCGCGCTACATCGGGCCGGGGCCGCGGGAGCCGCGGGAGATCACGGGCTACCAGGACATCACGAACCTCGCGGGCTGAGCAGCCCCGCGCGACGGACCACCGGGTGTCCGGCGGTCACACGTGGCTCAGCCCAGCGCGTCGTCCAGCAGTGCCGCCCACTGCGCGACCACCCTGCGACGGCGCGCGGCGTCATCCGTGAGGAGGTTGGCGAGGCCCAGGCCGCGGGCCATGTCGAGCAGCCCCTGGACCGTTTCGCGTACGCCGGGATGCGATTCGTCCACCTCCAGCAGCTGGACCGCGATCCGATGGGTCTCGCGGCCGACCCTGGCCTCCAGCTCGGTGACGCGCGAGCGCAGCTGCTCCTCGTTCGAGGCCGCCACCCAAAGGTGCAGCGCGGCCCGGAACAGCGGCCCCGTGTAGAGGTCGACGAGGGCCGCGACGACCGCCGTACGGTCCTGGGTCGGGAGCGCCCGCAGGGCCTGCGAGCGCTCCTCCGCCACGTATTCGACCGCCGCCGTGAACAGGTCCTCCCGGGTCGGGAAGTGGTGCTGTGCCGCGCCCCGCGAGACTCCGGCCCGCTCGGCGACCACCGAGACCGTCGAGCCCGCCCAGCCGTGTTCGGCCAGGCAGGCCACCGCGGCTTCGAGCAGCCGCTGCCGGGTGGCCCGGCTGCGGTCCTGCTTGGGCTCCTTGGCCTTCGGCTCCTTGGCGGCGGAGGTCACAACACCCATGCGGGGTCCCGTCGTTCGAGGAAAGACGTCATCCCCTCGCGTGCCTCCGCGGAGGCGAAGAGCGACGCCGAGCGCTGTACAAGATCCTCCGCGTCGCGGTCGAAGGTCTCCAGCACCCTAGCCGCGAGCAGCTCTTTCGACGCGGCCAGCCCTTGCGGCGACGCCCTGCGCAGCCCGTCGAGCACCGGCGCGAGCGCCGCGTCCACATCGTCCGCGGCGAGCGTGATCAGTCCCGTACGAGCGGCCTCCGCCGCGTCGAAGCGCTCCCCCGTGAGGTAGTAGCGCTCGGCCGCGCGCGGGTCCATCCGCGGCAGCAGCGGCAGCGAGATCACGGCGGGCGCGACCCCGATCCGCACCTCCGTGAAGGCGAAGTCGGCGGCACTGGCGGCGGCCGCGATGTCGCAGGCGCCCAGCAGCCCGAGGCCGCCGGCCCGTACATGCCCGGCGACGCGTGCCACCACCGGTTTCGGCAGCGTGACGATCTGCCGCAGCAGAGCGACGAAGGTGTACGGATTGGGCGGGGCCTTCAGATCGGCGCCCGCGCTGAACGTGGAGCCGGTGTGGGTGAGCACCACGGCCCGTACGGACTCGTCCTTGGCGCACTCCCCGAGCTCCCGCCCCAGCTCGCCGACGAGCCGCGCCGACAGGGCGTTGCGGTTCTCCGGCGAGTCGAGTGTCAGGGTGGTGATGCCGCGCTCGTGCGCGGTGGCGAGAAGCGTCATGTGTTCTCCCTCTTGGTCGGCTCCCGGTCCCGCAGTTCACGCCTGAGGATCTTTCCGGAGGCGGCGCGCGGAACCACGCCCGTGAATGAGACACAGCGGATCTTCTTGTACGGCGCGACCCGCTCCGCCACGAAGGCAATCACATCGTCCTCGGTCAGCTCTTCGGCGTCCCGCTGCCGTACGACGTACGCCTTGGGAATCTCGTTCCCGTCCGCGTCGTTCACACCGATCACCGCCGCGTCCGCGATGCCCTCGTGGGTGAGCAGCAGCGCCTCCAGCTCTGCGGGGGCGACCTGGAAGCCCTTGTACTTGATGAGCTCCTTGACCCGGTCGACGACGAAGAGCCAGCCGTCGCCGTCGACGCGTCCGACGTCGCCGGTGTGCACCCAGCCGTCCGCGTCGATCATCTCGGCGGTGGCCTCGGGCCGGCCGAGGTAGCCCTTCATCACCTGCGGTCCGCGGATCGCTATCTCGCCCTCCTCGCCGACGCCGACGTCCTTGCCGGGGTCGGCGAGGGAGACGAGCCGCATCTCGGTCGAGGCGATGAGCTTGCCGACGGTGCCGGGCGGCGGGTTGCCGGCCGCCAGCGGCACCACATGCGTGCCGGGTGACAGCTCGGTCATGCCGTACGCCTGGCCGATGGGCGGGAGTCCGAGCCGCCGGGAGCAGGCCGCTGCCAGTGTGGCGTCCAGGGGAGCGGCCGAGCAGATGATGTAGGTCAGCGAGCCGAGATCGTACTCGGCGACCGCGGGGTGCTTGGCGAGCGCGAGGACGATCGGCGGGGCGACGTACAGACCGTTGATGCGGTGCTTCTCGATCGCCCCGAGGAAGGTGTCGAGCTCGAAGCGGGGCAGTACGACGACGGTGGCGCCGTTGCGCAGCGGGGCGTTCATCAGGGCGGTGAGGCCGTAGATGTGGAAGAACGGCATTACGGCGAGGATGCGGTCGCCGGGGCCCATCGGCATCAGCGGATAGAGCTGGGCGAGGTTGGTGGCGATGGATCGGTGGGTGAGCATCACGCCCTTGGGCACTCCGGTGGTGCCGGAGGAGTACGGCAGGGCGGCGATGTCCTCGGCCGGGTCGATGGCGATGTCCGGCTCCGGCGCGGTCGAGCCGAGCATGTCGAGGACGCTCGCATGCCCGTCGGCCCGGTCGCAGACGAAGATCTCCTCGATGCCGCCGACCAGTTCGGCGGCCCGGCGGGCGACTTCGAGGAGAGGTGAGACGGTGACGATCCAGCGGGCGGAGGAGTCACGGAGCTGTTTGGCGAACTCCTCCGCCGTGGAGAGCGGATGGACGGTGGTGACGGTCGCGCCGGCGCGGGTCGCCCCGTAGAAGACGAAGGGATACGCGACGGTGTTGGGGCTGTGCAGGGCCAGCACATCGCCCTTGCGCAGGCCCGCGTCGGCGAGCGAGGCGGCGACGCGCCGGTGGAAGAGGTCGAGCTGGCGGTAGGTGACGGTGGTGCCGTTCACGCCGTCGATCAGGGCGATCGTGTCGCCGTACTCGGCGGCTGCCCGCCCGAGCACGGCGTCGTGGATCGGCTCGCTGACGGCGGGGACATCTGCGTACTCGCTGCGGAACACGGTTCCAGGCATGTCGGCCCCCTCGCACTGTGTGGACGGCCAGAATCGCCTCTGTCAGTACGACTTGGGGAGACCCAGGGACTGGTGGGATACGTAATTGAGGATCATCTCGCGGCTGACCGGGGCGATCCGGGCGACGCGGGCGGCGGTGATCAGGGACGCAAGGCCGTACTCACGGGTGAGGCCGTTGCCGCCGAGGGTGTGCACGGCCTGGTCGACGGCCTTCACACAGGCCTCGCCGGCCGCGTACTTGGCCATGTTGGCGGCCTCGCCGGCACCGATGTCGTCTCCGGCGTCGTAGAGGGCGGCAGCCTTCTGCATCATCAGTCGGGCGAGTTCGAGCTCGATGTGGGCCTGGGCGAGAGGGTGCGCGATGGCCTGGTGCGCGCCGATGGGTGTTGCCCAGACCTGGCGGGTCTTCGCGTAGTCGATGGCCCTGGCCAGGGCGTAGCGGCCCATCCCGATGCCGAAGGCGGCGGTCATGATGCGTTCGGGATTGAGTCCGGCGAAAAGCTGGAGGAGCCCGGCGTCCTCTCCCCCACAGCCTTCGGCGTGGGAGGTACCCCCACCCACGAGCGCGTCGTCGGGCAGGCGCACCTCGTCCAGTACGAGCTCGAACTGCTTCTCCTGGGCGTGCAGTTCCATGTCGATCTGCGAGCGCTCGAAGCCGTCGGCGTCGCGGGGGACGATGAACAGGCACGGCTTGAGCCTGCCGGTCCTCGCGTCCTCGGTGCGGCCGACGATGAGGGTGGCGTCGGCGATGTCGACGCCGGAGATGAAGACCTTGCGCCCGCTCAGGATCCAGCCGCCGTCCTTCCTGCGCGCTGTCGTCGTGATCCGGTGGGAGTTCGACCCTGCGTCGGGCTCGGTGATGCCGAAGGCCATGGTGAGGCTGCCGTCGGCGAGGCCGGGGAGCCACTGCCGCTTCTGCTGCTGCGTGCCGAAGCGGGCGATGACGGTGCCGCAGATGGCGGGCGAGACGACCATCATGAGGAGGGGACACCCCGCGGCGCCCAACTCCTCCAGGACTATGGAGAGTTCCGCCATACCGCCGCCTCCGCCGCCGTGCTCCTCGGGAAGGTTGACGCCGAGATAGCCGAGCTTGGCGGCCTCGGCCCACAGCTGTTCGCGTTCGTATCCCCGCCCGTGGCGCTGCCCGAGCGCGGCGACGGCGGCACGCAGTGCGGTGTGTTCCTGGCTCTCGATGGTCATGACGCGGTGTCCTCCTCCTGTGTGGCTTCCGCCATTACTTCGTTGACGACGGCGAGCAGGGCGCCGACCTCGACCTGACGGCCGGGTACGGCGTGGAGCGCGGTGAGGATGCCGGAGGCGGGCGAGAGGATGCGGTGCTCCATCTTCATGGCCTCCAGCCAGACGAGCGGCTGCCCCTGGGTGACCCGGGCCCCTTCGGCGAGCCCGTCCCCGATGCGGATGACGGTCCCGGGCATGGGCGCGAGCAGGGACCCGGGCTCGTCGCGGTCCTGCGGATCGGCGAACCGGGGCCGCACGACGAGCGAGTGCGCGCCGGTGGGGCTGTCGACGTGGATGTGCCCGTCGCCGTGATCGGTGACGTGGAAGGGCCGTACGACTCCGTCGATCTCGAGGGCGACGCGATGGGCTGCCACGCTGACGACACGCACGCCGGGCTCGTCGACGAGCTCGAAACCGCCGCCCCGGGTGGGGCGATACCGGATCTCGTGCTCGCCGTACGCCTTGACCTGCGGCTGGGAGGGAAGGTTCCGCCAAGCTCCGGGCCCTGGCGCGGCATCGGCGAGCGCGGCGGCAATCGCGGCGTGCCGCTCCCCGCCGGCGGGCGCGGTGAGCGCGTCGAGGTGCCGCTCGTAGAACCCGGTGTCGAGCCGCGCGGAGGTGAAGTCGGGATGTTCCAGGGACCGTACGAGCAGTGCCCGATTGGTGACGGGCCCGTGCACGCGGGCCCGCCGCAACGCATGCGCGAGCCGGCGCACGGCCTGCTCCCGGGTGGGGGCCCAGGCGATGACCTTGGCGATCACGGGGTCGTAGTGCACGCCGATGGAGTCCCCACCGGCATACCCGGAATCGACGCGCAGGCCAGGGGCTTCCCCCGGCACGTCCAGCGCGTGCAGCACCCCCGTCTGCGGCGTCCATCCGCTCCCCGGGTCCTCCGCGTAGAGCCTCGCCTCCACCGCGTGGCCCCGCGCCCTGGGCGGCTCCGCGGGCAGGGCCGCGCCCTCCGCCACCCGCAGTTGGAGCTCGACCAGGTCGAGGCCGAACACGGCTTCCGTCACCGGGTGTTCCACCTGGAGCCGGGTGTTCATCTCCAGGAAGTGGGCCTGGTCGCCGACGACCAGGAACTCCACCGTCCCCGCGCCCCGGTAGTCCGTCGCCCGGGCCGCCCGTACCGCCATCGCGTACAGGGTCTCGGTGAGTTCAGGGCTCAGTCCCGGAGCCGGTGCCTCCTCGATCACCTTCTGGTGGCGGCGTTGCAGGGAACAGTCGCGGGTGCCCAGCGCCCAGACCGTGCCGTGCGCGTCCGCCAGGATCTGGACCTCGACATGGCGGCCGTTCTCTATGTACGGCTCCAGGAACACCTCGCCGTCGCCGAACGCCGACGCCGCTTCGGACCGGGCCGCCGCCAACTCCCCGGCCAGGGACGCCAGGGAGCGGACGATGCGCATGCCCCGGCCCCCGCCCCCCGCCGCCGCCTTCACCAGGACCGGCAGGTCGGCCTCGGTCAGGGCCGCGGGGTCGAGGGGCGCGCCGCCCATCAGTTCCTTTGCCCGGGTCTTGGACGCCATCGCTTCGATGGACGAAGGAGGCGGGCCGATCCACACCAGGCCGGCGTCCGCCACCGCCCGAGCGAACTCCGCGTTCTCCGACAGGAAGCCGTACCCCGGATGCACCGCGTCCGCCCCCGCCGCGAGCGCCGCCTTCACGATCAACTCGCCCCGCAGATACGTGTCCGCGGGCGCCGCCCCCGGCAGCCGTACCGCCGCGTCCGCCTCCCGTACATGCAGGGCAGCCGCATCCGCGTCCGAGTACACCGCGACCGTCGCGATGCCCAGCTCACGGCAGGTACGGAAGATCCGGCAGGCGATCTCGCCCCGGTTGGCGACAAGTACAGAAGAGATCATCGAAGAGTCCTCACATCCGGAAGACGCCGAAGCCGCCGCGCGCGCCTTCGACCGGGGCCGTGTGAATGGCCGACAGACACAGGCCGAGGACGGTGCGGGTGTCGCGCGGATCGATGACCCCGTCGTCGTACAGCCGTCCCGAGAGGAACATCGGCAGTGACTCCGTCTCGATCTGCTGCTCCACCATCGCCCGCAGCCCCGCGTCCGCCTCCTCGTCGTACGGCTGCCCCTTCGCGGCCGCCGACGCCCGCGCCACGATCGACAGCACGCCCGCCAGCTGCTGCGGCCCCATCACCGCCGACTTGGCACTCGGCCAGGCGAACAGGAACCGGGGGTCGTACGCCCGCCCGCACATGCCGTAGTGCCCGGCTCCGTAGGAGGCCCCCATCAGCACGGACAGGTGCGGGACGCGCGAGTTCGACACCGCGTTGATCATCATCGCGCCGTGCTTGATGATGCCGCCCTGCTCGTACTCCCTGCCGACCATGTAGCCGGTCGTGTTGTGCAGAAAGAGCAGCGGCACATCGCGCTGGTTGGCGAGCTGGATGAACTGCGCTGCCTTCTGCGACTCCGCGCTGAACAGGACGCCCTGCGCATTGGCCAGCACCCCGACCGGATACCCGTGCAGCGAGGCCCACCCAGTCACCAGGCTCGGCCCGTACAGCGGCTTGAACTCGTCGAAGTCCGAGCCGTCGACGATCCGCGCGATCACCTCGCGCGGGTCGAAGGGGGTCTTCAGGTCCTCGGGCACGATGCCGAGGAGCTCCTCCTCGTCGTACTTGGGCGGCTCGGCCGGGCCCGGCTCTGCGTGCGCCTTGCGCCAGTTGAGGCGCGCGACCACGCGCCGCGCCTGCCGCAGCGCATCCGCCTCGTCCACCGCGAAGTAGTCGGCGAGTCCCGACGTACGCGCGTGCATCTCCGCGCCGCCGAGCGACTCGTCGTCGCTCTCCTCCCCCGTCGCCATCTTCACCAGCGGCGGCCCGCCGAGGAAGACCTTCGACCGCTCCTTGATCATGACGGTGTGGTCGGACATGCCGGGGACGTACGCGCCTCCGGCGGTCGAGTTCCCGAACACGACCGCGATGGTCGGAATCCCGGCCGCCGACAGCCTGGTGAGGTCCCGGAACAGCGCCCCGCCGGGGATGAAGATCTCCTTCTGGGAGGGCAGATCCGCCCCGCCGGACTCGACGAGCGAGATGCACGGCAGCCGGTTCGCGTACGCGATCTCGTTGGCGCGCAGCGCCTTTTTCAGCGTCCAGGGGTTGGACGCCCCGCCCCGCACGGTCGGGTCGTTGGCCGTGATCAGGCACTCGACGCCCTCGACGACGCCGATGCCGGTGACCATCGACGCGCCGACCGGACAGTCGCTGCCCCACGCGGCGAGCGGGGACAGCTCCAGGAAGGGCGTGTCCGGGTCGAGCAGCAGCTCGATCCGCTCGCGCGCCAGCAGCTTTCCGCGTCCCCGGTGCCGCGCGACGTACTTCTCGCCGCCACCCGCGAGCGCCTTGGCGTGCTCGGTCTCCAGGGCGGCGAGCCTGTCGAGCATCGCCTCGCGGTGGGCCGCGTATTCCGGTCCCCCGGGATCAAGCGACGACGCGAGCACGGTCACAGCAGTACCTCCGGGATGTCGACGTACCGGCAGCGCAGCCACTCGCCGAGTGCCTTGGCCTGGGGATCGAAGCGGGCCTGCGCGGCCACGCCCTGGCCGAGGATCCCCTCGACCGTGAAGTTCAGGGCGCGCAGATTCGGCAGGACATGGCGTACGACGGGCAGTTCGGCGGTCTCCGGGAGCAGCGCGCGGAAACGGTCCACGGTCAGCTCGTGGGCGAGCCAGCGCCAGGCGTCGTCGGACCTGACCCAGACGCCGACGTTGGCGTCGCCGCCCTTGTCGCCGCTGCGGGCGCCGGCGATCAGGCCGAGGGGTGCGGGATGCCGGGGCCCGTCGGGCAGCCGCGGCGGCAGTTCACCGGCGCCGTCCGGCGGCTCGACCACCTGCGTGCGTACGGGGGTCGGCACCGCGATCTGCCGCCCGTCGGGCAGTACGGCGGTGTGCGTCACCTCGGCCGCGTCGACGTACTCGGCCTCGAAGACCCCGTACGGCGAGCCCTTCCCCGGCGGGGCGGTGACATGGAAGCCCGGGTAGCTGCCGAGCGCGAGCTCGACCGCCGCGCCGGTCACCACCCGCCCGACCTTGTCCGGGTCGCTGTCGCGCACGACGAGCCGCAGATAGGCGCTGGCCCGCTCCTCGGTGTCGCCGTCGGGCCGCTCGGTGCGGGCCAGCTCCCACCGCACCTCGGCCGGGCGGTGCTTGCCGAAGGCGTCCTCCAGCTGGTCCTGCACGAGGCGGGCCTTGGCCTCGATGTCGAGCCCCGTCAGTACGAAGACGACCTCGTTGCGCCAGCCGCCGATGCGGTTGAGCCCGACCTTCAGGGTCGGCGGCGGGGCCTCACCGCGTACGCCGGAGATCCGCACCCGGTCGTCTCCGTCCTGCGTCAGCCGTACGGTGTCGAGGCGGGTGGTCACATCCGGTCCGGCGTACCGGGCGCCCCCGGTCTCGTACAGCAGCTGCGCGGTGACCGTGCCGACGTCGACGAACCCGCCGGTGCCGTCGTGCTTGGTGATGACGCAGGTGCCGTCGGCGTGGATCTCGGCGAGGGGGAAGCCGGGGCGGCGTACGTCATGACTGCTGAAGAACGCGTAGTTGCCGCCGGTGGCCTGGGTGCCGCACTCCAGGACGTGTCCGGCGACGACGGCGCCCGCCAGCCGGTCGTAGTCCGCCGGCCCCCAGCCGAAGCGGGCGACCGCCGGTCCGGTCACCAGCGCCGCATCGGTGACCCGGCCGGTGACGACGACATCGGCGCCGGCGCGCAGGCACTCGGCGATGCCCGCACCGCCGAGGTAGGCGTTGGCGGTGAGAGCGCCGGGGAAACGGGCCGCGAGGTCGTCACCCTCGACGTGCGCGACCTTGACGGGCACTCCGACGCGTTCGGCGAGCGCGCGGACGGCGTCGGCGAGTCCGGCGGGGTTGAGCCCCCCCGCGTTGGCGACGATCTTCACGCCGCGTTCGTGGGCGAGGCCGAGGGTGTCCTCCAGCTGCCTGAGGAAGGTCTTGGCGTAGCCGAGGCGCGGGTCCTTGAGCCGGTCGCGGCCGAGGATGAGCATGGTGAGCTCGGCGAGATAGTCGCCGGTGAGTACGTCGAGGGGCCCACCGGTGAGCATCTCGCGCAGGGCGTCGAAGCGGTCGCCGTAGAACCCGGAGGCGTTTGCGATACGCAGCATCCTCAGGCTCCCCGCGGCGTGCGGCCGGGTCCCGCGGGGCCCGCGAAGGCCTGCGCGATGTCCAGCCACCGGTCGGCGTCGGCGCCCTCGGCCCGTACGGCGAGGTCGGCGCGGTGTGCGCGCTGGGTGACCAGCAGACAGAAGTCGAGGGCGGGCCCGGTCACGCGCTGCGCGGCGCCCTCGGGTCCGTACGCCCAGAGCGTCCCGTCCGGCGCGGTCAGCTCGACCCGGAAGGGCTCGGCGGGCGGCGTCAGCCCCCGTACTCCGAAGGCGTAGTCCCGCGCCCGGACCCCGATGTACGCGACGTGCCGCAGCCGCGTGGTGGGTTCGCGTACGACACCGAGCGCGTCCGCGATGTCCTGGCCGTGCGCCCAGGTCTCCATCAGCCGCCCGGTCGCCATGGACGCGGCGCTCATCGGCGGCCCGTACCAGGGGAAACGGGCACCGGCCGGGGCGGCGCGCAGGGCCTGCTGCAACTGTTCGCGCCCGTCGCGCCAGCGGGCGAGGAGCTGGGCCGGCGGCAGCGCCGCGCCCTCTTCGGCGCCCTCGTCGACGAAGGAGTCGGGCGCGGCGAGTGCCTTCTCGACCTGGGCGGCGAAGGCGTCGGCGTCGGTGACGGCGAGCAGCGCGGCGGAGTCGGTCCAGGCGAGATGGGCGATCTGGTGGGCGATGCTCCAGCGCTCGGCGGGGGTCGGCCCTGCCCACTCCTCCGCGCTCAACTCCCTTACCAACTCGTCGAGTTGATCGCTCTCACTGCGCAGGTCGTCGAGTACGACGGTGGGGTCGGACACGGTGCGCTCCCTCGGGACACGGCGTTGTGTGCCCTGGAGCATGGCAGCGCGACAGAAAACAAGCAAGCATGCTTGCTTTAGATCTGATGCCCTTCTGGCGACTTTCTGGCCACCTGGGTGCGTACGGCGCCCATGCTTGCGGCGATGACCAGCGCGATCGCCAACGCGTCGAGCGCGGAAAGGGCTTGATGCAGCACGAGGAATCCGGCCGTCGCCGCGATAGCCGGCTCCAGGCTCATCAGTACGGCGAAGGTCGGGGCGGGCAGTCGGCGCAGTGCGAGCAGTTCCAGGGTGTACGGCAGTACCGACGACATCAGCGCGACGGCGAGCCCCAGCCCGAGCGTGGCGGGCACGACCAGCTCGGCCCCGGCCTCCGCGATACCGAACGGCAGGCTCAGCACGGCGCCGACGCCCATCGCGAGCGCGAGCCCGTCGGCCTGCGGGAAGCGCCGTCCGGTGCGGGCGCTGAAGACGATGTACGCGGCCCACATCGCGCCCGCGGAGAGCGCGAAGAGCGCGCCGACCGGGTCGAGCCGGTCGAAGCCGCCGCCGCTGAGCAGGACGACGCCGCCGAGCGCGAGGCCCGCCCAGACGAGGTTGACCAGCCGCCGCGACACGATCACCGAGAGCACGAGCGGGCCGAGGACCTCGAAGGTGACCGCGGCGCCGAGCGGGATTCGGTCGGCGGCCTGGTAGAAGAGGATGTTCATTGCGGCCATGACGGTGCCGAAGGCGACGACGGTGCCCCAGTCGGCGCGCGAGTGCCCGCGGAGCGTGGGCCGGCAGACGACGAGCAGTACGAGGGCGGCGAGGACGAGCCGCAGGGTGACGACGCCGAGGGCTCCGGCGCGGGGCATGAGCAGTACGGCGATGGCCGCGCCGAACTGGACGGAGAGCCCGCCGGCGACGACGAGGGCGACGGGGCCGAGGCGGTGGCGGGTGGCGGGGCGTGGGCCGGAGCCGGCCGTGTCCAGGGCTGGGGCGCCGACCGTGTCCAGGGCAGCGGCGGCCTCCGGCTCGTTGGCGACGACAGCGGTGCGGTGCTCGTCCACCGGAAACCTCCCTGGATGCTTTTCGGCCGCCCTCCACGCTACGGGTCTTCGAGCGCTGCGTGAAATACCGACTGGGCTGCCGTTATGCTCCACGCGCATGAGCATCGAGCTACGCCACCTCCGCTGCTTCCTGGCCATCGCGGAGGAGTCCAGCGTGACCAGGGCGGCGGCCCGGCTGCACCTCACCCAGCCCGCGGTCTCCCGGTCGCTGGCCGCGCTGGAGGAACACCTCGGCACCCGGCTGGTGGACCGTTCGACCCATCATCTCGCCCTCACCGCCGAGGGCGAGATCTTCCGCACCAAGGCGGCCGCGGCGGTCGCCGCCTTCGACGAGGCGCTGGACGCGGGCCGGCTGCGCTAGCGGGGCATGGTGGACACGCCTAGCGCGGACGTGGCGGCGGGGCCGGTCATCCTGCCCCTCAAGATCGTCTATGCCGGAACAGGAATAACCTCAAGTCGGCGTGGACGGGCGAAAACAGACTCCGTAGCGTCGGCTTCGGCCGGTCCCGAACCGGGGGCCGAAGACAAGGGGGCGCCATGCCACGAGAGCAACTGACCAGGCCCACCGGCACGTTCAGCGGGCCCAACTGCGACGATGACGACTGCCCGAACATCTATCGGCACACAGACCGGGGTTCCATCGTGGTCCAGGGGGACCTCTATGCGGGCTTCGCCGTGCCCGACGGGGAAGGTCTCGTCGAGATTCCGGAGCACATTCTGAGGGAGGCTGTCCGTGCACTTGGATGGTGACAGCTGGAAGAGGACCTTCGATTCCTTCGCGCTGGATGCGTGGCGTTTCGAGGCCCAGCCCACTTACACCATGCCTCAGGAGGCCGAAAGCTTTGCCCGCTTCCTCAGAGGTGAAGCAAAGCCCGTTGACCACAATTCGCGCTGGCACGAGCGTGTGCGCGACTACGTCGCGTCAGGCAGGAGCATCGGCCGCGTACGCATCGTGCGGCAGCCCCTCACCGACTATCAGCGCTACCAGTTCGCGTGGGGTATTCCGGGCAACATTGAAGCGGGGGAAGACATCCGCGTTCTCCACCGAATTCAGCAGCGATGGCATCGACATCACGGAGGCGGAGGTAGATCAAGGTGTCGGGGCGGGCATCGTCCTTGTGCTCCGACAAGAACAGCCGCACCCGGCCCCGGGCGACCTCTTTGGCTTACTTGGATTCGACTCGTCCGAGCGGATTGGGTCCGGCCGTCAGCGCGTCACGCGCTGCCTGCCAAGCGGAATCCCCGGGGTAGAGCTCGGTGCGGAGGTAGGCCCAGGTGAGCCGCTGGACCGCAGACACTCGCTCGAGGTTCTCGTCCGTGGTCTCGGCGACGTCGTATCCAGAGACCCCGCCGAGCCCGTGCTCTGCGTCAAACAGGGTGAGCAGGGACTTGGGGCCCGGGGAGAGGAAGTAGGGATCGGTGTGCCACTCCGGGCCCCGAACCGTCAGGTGCGCAGAGTCGTCCTTGTCGCCGGCGACCACGAGCGAGGGGGTCGTCATCCTGGAGAAGTCCGTGGTCATGAAGAAGGAGTAGTTCTCGACCGTGAACTCGGTGAGGGCATCGCCGCCTCGACCGGGCGCGGCAAGCAGCACACCCGCCTTGATCCGGGGCTCGGCAAGGTTCACTTCCGTTCCGTCGTGCGGATCGGTGAGCCGGGCGCCCAGCAGCAAGCTCGCGGTGTGTCCGCCCATCGAGTGCCCGGCCACGGCGACCTTGCTTCGGTCCAGGCGCCCGAGGAGCTGCGGGACGGCGGCCTCGATCGCGTCGAGTTGGTCGAGGATGCGTTTCATGTCCTCGGCTCGTGATCGCCAGTGCGGAGGAGCCGCGGGGGTGTCGGGATCCAGGGTCCGGCTCAGCGTCTTGGAGTCCAGATGGGTGGGCTGGATCACGACGAAGCCGTGTGCCGCCCAGAAGTTGGCGAGGGGGGCGTAGCCGTTCAGTGAGGAGAGATTGTTCGAGTAGCCGAGACCGTGGGAGAGGAGGATGACCGGCAGGTCGCTCCCGGTCACCGGGGCGGAGACCCGCACCTGAAGGTCCACAGCACGGCCGGGAGCCGGTAGCACCACTGGACTGACCGAGAGGACGGGAGTGGGTGAGCTGACGGTGTCGGATGTGTAGGGCGATGCACTCATGATGGGCCTTTCCCTTCGATGGCCTCTGCCGCCGGTCGCATGCGGCTGGCGGTGGGGAGGCGGTCGGGGACGTCCGGATTCAGCTACGCTGAAAGCGGAGCGCCGTTCCACTTAATATACGGAACACTGCTCCACTTGTAAACGGAACAGCGTTCCGCTTAGTCGGCGGCCGTCGGAAGGAAGAGCGTGGTGCCTGCTGCAAGCCACTCCGGGGAGGTGCCGGCCCGAAGCAAGCGGGCCGACGCGCTGCGCAACCAGCAGACGCTGCTTGCCGCCGCTGCTGCGGTGTTCGTCACCTCCGGCGTCGATGCGCCAATCCGTGAGATCGCGGCCAGAGCGGGAGTCGGGATGGGGACGATCTACCGCAACTTCCCGACTCGGGCGGATCTCGTCGTCGCCGTCTACCGCCACCAGGTCGAGGCATGCGCCGAGGCCGGCCCGAGCCTGCTGGTCAGTGCCGACTCTCCGCTCGCAGCACTCCGTCAGTGGGCGGACCTCTTCGTTGACTTCCTGGTCACGAAGCACGGACTCGCCAACGCACTGCAATCGGACAGCAGCGGCTTCGACGCGCTGCACACCTACTTCCTCGACCGCTTGGTGCCCGTCTGCACGCAATTGCTCGACGCCGCAGTCAATGCCGGCGAAATCAGGCCCGGTACGCAGGCCTACGAACTGATGCGTGGCATCGGCAACCTCTGCATCGGACGTGACAGCGACCCTCGCTATGACCCCCGCCGATTGGTCGAACTGCTCCTTCAGGGACTACAGCGGCCGCAGTCATCCTGATGTCGACCCTGAGCCCGAATGGCGAGGGGCTGTTCGGGCAGCGTTGTGTCGTCAGGCTGCCCGGGGGCTGAACGAGTACGCGCCCGGCCCGCGCATGGAGCCGACAGCGGGCCCCCGGACATGCCCCGTGGTAGACCGGGCTCATGAAGCGCGACGAGCTCATGTGGTTCCTTCGCCGGTACAAGCTCGCCGTCCAGGCGACCGTCGCCCCGGACGGCGCCCCCCAGGCCGCCGTCGTCGGATTCGCCGTCAGTGACGAGTTGGAGATCGTCTTCGACACCGTCGAGACGACCCGCAAGTGCCTCAACCTCCACGCCGACCCCCGTATCGCGCTCGTCGTCGGCTGGGACGACGCGATCAGCGCGCAGATCGAGGGCGTCGCCGACTTCCCCACCGGCCCCGATCTCGAACGCCTTCTCGCGTCCTACTTCGCCGTGTATCCCGACGGCCGGGACCGGCTCGCATGGCCCGGGATCACGCATGTCCGGGTGCGGCCGGCCTGGGTGCGGTACAGCGACTTCACCCAGGACCCGCCGTTGATCGAGGAACTCACCTTCGGGTGACTCACAGGCCTTCCGCCAGCACCTCCGCCAGATGCCGCGCCCGCCGTCCCCCCAGCTGCTCCAGTTGCGCCAGCTGCGTACGGCACGAGAAGCCGTCCGCCAGGATCTCCGCGTCCTCCGCCGCCGCGCGGACCGATGGCAGCAGTTGGTCCTCCGCGCACGCCACCGACACCCCGTAGTGGCCCTTCTCGAAGCCGAAGTTGCCCGCGAGCCCGCAGCAGCCACCGCTCAGTTCGCCCGCCAGGCCTGCCCGTTCACGCAGCCGGCGGTCCGCCGCGTCGCCCAGGACCGCGTGCTGGTGGCAGTGGGTCTGGCCCGCGACCGGGCGGCCGACCCGGGGCGGCTCCCAGTCGGGGGCGCACTCCTCAAGGGCCTGGGCAAAGGTGCGGACGGATGCCGCAAGGAGGGCCGCTCGAGGGTCGTCGCCGAGCAGTTCCGGGAGGTCCGTCTTCAGCGCCGCCGCACAGCTCGGTTCGAGGACGACCACGGGGACGGCCAGATCCAGCAGCGGCTCCACCGTGTCCAGCGTGTGCCGCAGCACTGCCCGCGCGCGGTCGAGCTGGCCCGTCGAGACGTACGTCAGGCCGCAGCAGACCCGGCCCGGCGGGAGTGCGATGTCCATGCCCGCCGCCTCCATGACCCGTACCGCCGCGCGGCCCACGGACGGTGAGAGGTGGTCGGTGAAGGTGTCCGGCCACAGCACCGCCGTACGGCTCTTCGCGAAGACCTCGGTCCGGTCCCCCATGTGCTCCCGCAGCCAGCGCCGCAGGGTTACGGGAGCGAGCCGGGGGAGATCGCGTTCCGGGGCGATCCCGGCCACGCGCTTCGCGAGCGCCGCCAGCGGGCGCACCCGCGACACCGCGTTGACCGTTCGCGCGAAGGGCGCGGCCGCCCGCAGCCACAGCGGCAGGCGGCCCATCGCGTAGTGCGACGCGGGACGCAGCCGGCCCGCGTAGTGGTGGTGCAGGAATTCCGCCTTGTACGTGGCCATGTCGACGCCGACCGGGCAGTCACTGCGGCACCCCTTGCAGGACAGGCACAGATCGAGCGCGTCCCGCACCTCCGTCGAGCGCCAGCCGTCGCGTACGACATCGCCCGCCAGCATCTCGTGCAGCAGACGGGCCCGCCCACGCGTCGAGTGCTGCTCCTCGCCCGTCGCCCGGAACGACGGGCACATCACGTCCGGTCCCGAACTCGGTCCCGCAACACGGCACTTGGCGACGCCCACACAGCGGCGCACCGCCCCCGCGAAGTCCCCGTCGTCGTGCGGATAGCCGAACTCCACCTCCACCGGCTTGCTGGGCAGGACGGCGAAGCGGAGGTTCTCGTCCAGTCGCGCGGGCCGGGCCAGCATGCCGGGGTTCATCCCGCCCGCCGGGTCCCACAGGTCCTTGAACCGGCCGAAGAGGGTGACCAGTTCGTCGCCGTACATCTTCGGCAGCAGCTCCGCGCGGGCCTGCCCGTCGCCGTGTTCGCCCGACAGCGAGCCGCCGTGCGCGACGACGAGCTCCGCCGCCTCCTCCGAGAAGCGCCGGAAGGCCCGCACGCCCTTGGCGCTCATCAGGTCGAAGTCGATCCGGATATGGATGCAGCCGTCGCCGAAGTGTCCGTACGGCGTGCCGCGCAGGCCGTGCTCGGCGAGCAGGGCCCGGAAGTCGCGCAGATACGCCCCGAGCCGGGCGGGCGGCACCGCGCAGTCCTCCCAGCCGGGCCAGGCCTCGCCGCCGTCGGCCGTACGGGTCGCCGTGCCCGCCGCGTCCTCCCGTACCCGCCACAGCGCCCGCATGCCGGCCGCATCGTCCACCACCGTGCCGTCCAGCGCGTCCGCCGCGCGCACGACGGCGGACGCGTGGGCGCGCGCCTCGGCCGCCGTGTCGCCGCCCGTCTCCACGAAGAGCCAGGCACCGCCGCGCGGCAGTCCCCGCACGTCCGGCACCAGGTCCTCGGCCATGCCCTCGACGGTGAGCGGCCCAAAGCTGAGCAGCCCGGGGGCCGCCTCGGCGGCCGCGCTCTCGTCCGGGTATCCGAGCACCGCGAGCGCACGGGCGCGCGGCGCCTCGACCAGGCGTACGGTCGCCTCCGTCACCACCCCCAGCGTGCCCTCGCTGCCGCAGAACGCCCGCACCAGATCGGCGCCCCGCTCGGGCAGCAGGGCGTCCAGAGCATAGCCGGAGATACGGCGGGGCAGCCCGTCGGGATAGCCGGTCCGCAGCAGCGCCAGATTCCGGTCGACCAGCTCGCGCAGGCCGGTGGGCGCGCCCGCCCAGGCCCGGCCCAGCCGGAGCTCGGCGCCGCCGTACGTCACGACCGACAGTCCGCGGATGTTGTCGGCGGTCGTGCCCCACGCCACCGAGTGCGAACCGCAGGAGTTGTTGCCGATCATTCCGCCGAGCGTGCAGCGGTTGTGCGTGGACGGATCGGGCCCGAAGGTCAGCCCGTCGGGCCGTACGGCGTCACGCAGCGTGTCCAGTACGACGCCGGGCTGCACCACCGCGGTGTGCGCCTCGGTGTCCACGTGCACCACGGCGTTCATATGGCGGGTGAAATCCAGCACCACGCCGATGCCGGTGGCCTGCCCCGCGATCGACGTGCCCGCGCCGCGGGGCACCACCGGCACCCCCCGGGTCCGGCACACCTCCAGCGCGACGGCCACGTCGTCCGCGTCGCGCGGCGCGACGACGCCGACCGGCACGCGCCGGTAGTTGGACGCGTCCATGGTCATCAGTGCGCGGGCGGCCGCGGAGAAGTCCACCTCGCCGCGCACCGCCTGCGCGAGGGCGCGCGCCAGCTCGCCCGCCTCACGTGAACCCGCGTCACGCGAACCCGCCTCACGCGCCCCCGGTCCACCCGAGCCCCGACCGCCCGAACCCGCCTCGTGCGAGCCGGACCCGCCGGAATCCGACCCGCCCGGACCATCTCCGCCCCGCCGCACCTGTCGCTGTTCAGCCATGTGTCTCAGGATGCCCCTGTAGCTCTTCTCACACCGCTCGTCACACCAGCGGGATACCTGCCGGTTGCGCCCGGTGCGTCGCCCCAGCCCTTGGCAAAGCCCCCCGCGAACGCCCCAATGTGATCGCCAACTCTCCTATAGTGACGTTCACTTGATCAGGAACTAGCGGCTCCAGTTGCGCCCCGCCATCCCCGGAAGGCAACACTCGATGACCGGCACCGCCCAGAACCGATGACCCGCGTCTCGCGGGCGGTCCCCCCGGCGCAGCCCCACCCCGCGCTCGCCGGGACGGCTTCCGATGCCCTGAAGATCATCGTCGTGGGCGGGTTCGGAGTCGGCAAGACCACGATGGTCCGCTCCGTCAGCGAGATCCGCCCGCTGCACACGGAGGAGGTCACGAGCCGCGCCGGCCGCAGCCTCGACGACACCGGCCGCGCCCGCGCCAAGGGCTGCACCACCGTCGCGTTCGACTTCGGCCGGATCACGATCGACGAGCGCAGCCTGTATCTCTTCGGCGCGCCCAGCCAGGAACGCTTCGGGTTCCTGTGGGACCGCCTCTTCGAGGGCACGCTCGGCGCGGTCGTCCTGGTGGACACCCGCTCCCTGCCCGACGCCTGGTACGCGCTCGACCGCCTGGAGCACCACGGCACGCCCTTCATCGTCGCCGTCAACGACTTCGGCGGGCCGCTGCACAGCGACGAGCAGATCCGCGAGGCGCTGACGCTGGGGCCGGACGTACCGCTCGTGGAGTTCGACGCCCGGGACCACTCCTCCAGCAAGTTCGTACTGATCGCGCTGGTCGAGCATCTGCACGCGCTCGCGTCACACACGAAGGACGGTTGACGCACACCACGGCCGACGCGCAGGTCAGAGCGTCGCGGCCCGTCTCAGCCGCCGGACCGCGTACGCACCACGCCGCCGGACCGGATACGCTCCGAGACGTGGCTGAGATCCAGATTCCCGCTGACATCAAGCCCGCCGACGGCCGTTTCGGCGCGGGCCCCTCCAAGGTGCGTACGGAGGCGCTGGACGCCCTGGCCGCCACCGGCACCTCCCTCCTCGGCACGTCCCACCGACAGGCCCCGGTCAAGAACCTGGTCGGCTCGGTGCGTGACGGCGTACGCGACCTCTTCCAGCTCCCCGAGGGCTACGAGGTCATCCTGGGCAATGGCGGCTCGACCGCCTTCTGGGACATCGCGACGCACGGCCTGATCGAGAACAAGTCCCAGCACCTGACCTTCGGCGAGTTCTCCTCGAAGTTCGCGAAGGCCTCGAAGCTCGCTCCCTGGCTGGCCGAGCCGACCGTGATCGCATCCGACCCGGGTACGCACCCGGACCCGGAGGCGGAGGCGGGCGTCGATGTGTACGCCTTCACCCACAACGAGACCTCGACCGGCGTCGCGGCCCCGATCAAGCGGGTCGCGGGCGCGGACGAAGGCGCGCTGGTGCTGGTCGACGCGACGTCGGGCGCGGGCGGCCTGCCGGTCGACATCGCCGAGACGGACGTCTACTACTTCGCCCCGCAGAAGTCCTTCGCCTCCGACGGCGGCCTGTGGATCGGCGTGTTCTCCCCGGCCGCCCTGGAGCGCGCGGCGCGCATCCACGGCTCGGGCCGGCACGTCCCGGAATTCTTCAGCCTGCCGACGGCGATCGACAACTCGCTGAAGAACCAGACGTACAACACCCCGGCGCTGGCCACGCTCTTCCTGCTGAACGAGCAGCTGACCTGGCTGAACAGCCAGGGCGGCCTGGACTGGTCGGTCCGCCGCACGGCGACGAGCTCGCAGAACCTGTACGGCTGGGCCGAGGCGTCCAAGCACGCGACCCCGTTCGTGGTCGACCCCGCGAAGCGCTCGCAGGTCATCGGCACGATCGACTTCGCGGACGAGATCGACGCGGCGGCGGTCGCGAAGGTGCTGCGCGCGAACGGCATCGTCGACACCGAGCCGTACCGCAAGCTGGGCCGCAACCAGCTGCGCGTCGCGATGTTCCCGGCGATCGACCCGGCGGACGTCGAGGCGCTGACGGCCTGCATCGACTACGTGATCGAGAAGCTGTAGCACCGAGGTGTACGAGGGGCCCCGGAGACAGCGTCTCCGGGGCCCTCCTCGTACCGGCCCGATGTCACCCGCCTGGCCCACACTCACACTGCGAGTGATGGCTCGCGTACCGGACACGCCACCGCCCACCGCCTACGCCGAGGCCAAGATCCCGGTCTACGTGATCGTCGACCGCAAGCACAATCACCTCCACGTCCTGACGGACCCCGTATCCAACGGGTACGACAACCACCGCGTCCACTCGCCGGGCGAGCAGATCACGCTCCCCGAGTCCATCGGCGCAGAGGTGAAGCTCGACGTGACGGCTCTGCTGCAGGCCGCCGCGCGGCAAAGTCGCGACTAGTTGCGACGCAGCAGGCGCTTCACCCCGAGGACGAGCGCCGTCGCTCCGGCGAGCACGATGATCCCGTACGTGAAGGTGCTCTTCCCCCCGCCCTGCCCGCTCTCCGTCGAAGTCGCCCTGTCAGAGGGCGACTTGCTGCCCCCGTCCGACGCCGAGTCGTCCCCGAGGGCGACCCGCTGCACATCACTCTGCTCCCCCTCCGTGCCGAACATCAGCGCCTTGCCGTCGGCGGTGTACGTCACGGACTCGGCCTGCCCCTGGATCGGCGCCCGCACCCGGTGATCGGCCCCGAGGCGCCCCTTCTTCCACTCGTACCCCCGCGCGCTGAAGTACGAGCGCAGCACCAGCTCCTTGCCGTCCGGAGAGAACGCGCCGTCGGTCACCCACGGCACATTGCCGATCCGCCGGAAGACATTGGTCCCCGCGGAGGTGAGTGTGGCGGGCCCTTCGTACAGGCCGCCGCCGTCCTCGTTCTTCGAGGCGATGTAGACCCGCCCGGTCTTGGGATGCACCATCAGCGCCTCGGCGTTCCGTGCGCCGTCCGCGTACTTGACCGTGTACTGCGTCGCCTTGACGGTCATGTCCTTGAGCGCCTTCGGCTCGGGGAACTTGTAGATCCAGACGTGGTCCCAGCTGCCGTTGAGATTGTCGCCGATGTCCCCGACGTAGACGTTCCCGTCCGGGCCGACCGAGATCGCCTCCATGTCACGCGGCTTCCCGACCCCGCGCAGGGTGATCGTCGCCACGGTCTCGCCGGTCCGGGCGTCGACGGCGAAGACGCGCGGCTCGTCCTGGTCGTTGTGCGTCCAGTACACGCCGGGGTGCGCCCGGCTGGCGGCGAGGCCGCTGGACTCCGTGATCCTCGGGTCCTTGATCGTGAACCCGGGGTCGTCGTCGGCCGATGCGGGGGCAGCGGTGAGCACAACGGCGGCAGCAGCAGCGGCAGCGGCGACGTACGGAAGCGAACGCATTCCCCCAGCCTGCCACCTCGCGCGCGTGGACCCGGGCACAGTCCCCGTGGTCAGCCTCACATCGCAGGTGCGTGGCTTGATCGGCCATGATGACCCCCATGCGTTTCATGTTCGTCGGCGACTCCATGACCATCGGACGCGCCGGCGACTACACCTGGCGTTACCGGATGTGGCAGCACCTCGCCGCCTCTTTCGACGGCCCGTACGAGATCGTCGGCCCGCGCACCGAGCTGTACGACACCGATGCGGCCGCGCCCGTGTCCGGTGCCTACAAGGACGCCGCTTTCCCCGCCGACGCCCGTCGGCATCTCGCGGGCTGGGGCGAGGGCTGGCTCCACATGGCCCCGCTGATACGGGCGGCGGTCACCGCCGATCAGGTGGACATCCTGCTGGTCTCGCTCGGCCTGATAGACCTCGGCTTCTACACGAACAGCGTCCAAACCGCCCTGAACGCACGCCAGTTCATCGCCGAGGCCCGCGCGGCCAACCCGCGGATACGGATGGTCCTGCTGCCCGTCATCCCCAACATACGGGCTCGCTCCGACGCCCCCTTCGCCGCGGAGTGCGACCACTTCAACGAACTCCTGGCAAAGGCGGTCGCCGACCTCGACACGGCGTCCTCGCCGGTTCTGCTGGCGTCGCGCCCGGAGTCGTACGCCATCGACACGGACACGTACGACGGCACGCACCCGGGCCCGAGCGGCGAGGACAAGCTGGCGGCGGCCTTCGCCGGGGCGATGCACCAGGCGTGGGAGATGGGCGGCCCCTACCGGCCGGCGTACTAGGGTCCGTCTTCAAACGGATCTTGCCCAACCTGCGTACGCAGCGGCGCCCCGTCCCCCTGAGTCCGCGGCCGGTCAGCCCGCGCCCCCTGGAGTGACCAAACCCGTCTCGTACGCCACCACCACAGCCTGCGCCCTGCTGCCCAGGTCCAGTTTGGTCATCGTGCGATTGAGGTGCGTCTTGACAGTCGCCTCGCTGATGAACAGCTCGCCGGCGATCTCCAGGTTGGACAGACCTCTGGCGGTCAGCCTCAGCACCTCCACCTCGCGCGCGGTCAACGCCCCAAGATCGGGCGGCGGTTCGTCCGTTCTCCCGGTGTTTCCGGCCCGTTGGGCGAACGCCTCGACCAGGCGGCGCGTGACGCTGGGCGCGAAGAGCGCGTCTCCCCCGCCGACCGCCGCCACCGCGGCGAGCAGCCGCTCGGGCCCCGAGTCCTTCAGCAGAAAGCCGCAGGCACCGGCACGCAAGGCGCCGTAGACGTACTCGTCCAGGTCGAAGGTGGTCAGGACGAGGACCCGGGGCAGCGGGTCCGGCGCGTCGGCGAGGATCTTCTCCGTGGCCGCGACGCCGCTCATGCCGGGCATCCGGATGTCCATCAGGATCACGTCGGGACGGGTCTGTGCGGCCAGGGCGACGGCCTCCTCGCCGTCGCCCGCCTCGCCGACCACCTCGATGCCGGGTGCCGCGCGCAGCAGCCCCACCAGTCCGGCGCGGATCAGGAACTGGTCGTCGACGACGAGCACCCTGGTCATCCCGACGTGTCTTCTCCCTCGCGTACGGCCTGCGTGGAGGTGGGCAGGGTCAGACGCACCGCGAAACCCCCCTCACTCCGCGGGCCGATGTCGACCCGCCCGCCGTAGAGCTTGGCCCGCTCACGCATGCCGATCAACCCATGCCCGCTGCCCGGCCGAACCTTGTCCGGAATCACCCCCTGTCCGTCGTCCGCGACGGTCACCTCCAACTGGCTTGGCTCATAGCGCAGTTCCACGCTCGCGCTGGCTCCGGGCGCATGCTTCAGTACATTGGTCAGCGCCTCCTGCACGACGCGGTACGCGCACAGGTCGACGCCGGGCGCGAGCGGGCGGGCCATGCCCTCGATCCGCAGGTCGACCCACACGCCACCGGACCGTACGCGCTCGACCATCTCCCCCAGACGCGCGAGGCCCGGCATGGGCGTGTCCGGAACGCCGTCCTCGTCCGAGGCCCGCAACACCCATAGCATGCGGCGGAGTTCATCGAGGGCCTCCGCGCTGGTGCCGGAGATCGTGGAGAGCGCGGTACGCGCCGTGTCGCGGTCCGAGTCGAAGACGAATCCGGCCAGGCCCGCCTGCACCGATATGACCGACATGTGGTGAGCCACCACATCGTGCAGCTCGCGCGCGATCCTGCCGCGCTCCTCGGCCACTTCTCGGCGGGCCCGTTCGGCCTGCTCCTCGCGGAGCCTGCGGGCAAGTTCGGCGGCACGGCGGGCGGTGACGCCGAAGCGCCACAGCACGGCGGGGAAGACGAGGGCCTGGCCGACGACGGACGGCATGGAGTCGCTGTGGCTGACCACTCCCGCGTAGATCCAGATCCCGGCCATCGCGGCGGCGCAGGTGACGGATGTGCGTACGGGACGCAGCGACGCCACCGTATAGACGGCGAGCATCGGGCCGAAGGTGTTCACGACGGGCCAGTAGCCGGCGGTGACGTAGCAGAACCACACGAGGTGGACGAAGGCGCAGACGGCGACCGGCGCCCTGCTGCGCAGCGCGAGCGGCAGATTGACCAGCCCGACGAGCACGTAGGCGCGCGCGTCGAGCGCGGACCATCCCTGGCTGGCGGCCTCCTGCCCGAGGAGCACGGCCACGCTGGTGAGCGCCACGGCAATCAGCGCGTCGGCTGCCAGGCCAACACGGCCTGGGGGGCAGATCCGCATCGCCGCAGCGTAGCCGTGGGGCGGGCGGCGGGACGTCAAACTGCCGCGGTACCACGAAAGGTGCAGGAACCGTGTGCCTACTGCCGCGGGTCTGCCAGGAGTTCAACCCGTCGCCGGACGCGGCCCGGTACGGGCCGCCCGTAGCTTCTTGGACCAGCACGACGGCGCCGCGGCCGACCACGGGGCGCCACGCGGACACGGTCGACACGGGGTGCCCAACGGGGGAACCCGGCCGGTGGTCCGGGAAAGGATTCGACACGATGACGGCACGAAAGAGCCTCGCCCTGGCGACGGCCACGGTGGCGCTGGGCACCGGGCTCGCGATAGCCGCTCCGGCCGCCCAGGCAGCGCCGGCGGCGCAGAGCGCACCGGCCACCGCCGCTTCGCGGACCGAAGCTTCCGCCGCGAAGGCGGGCTGGCACCTGATCTGGGGCCCGAAGAGCCACAAGCCCACCAAGTACTGGGCCACGCCCGACTTCGTCCCGCGCAGCGGCACGCTCGGCGTCAACGCACGCTGCTGGAACGGCGGTGACGGCACCAAGTACAAGATCGACGTGGTGCGGACCCGCGACAAGAAGGTCGTCAAGAAGGGCGGCTGGGGCTACTGCAACGGCGGCTGGATGACGGTGAAGGCGAACGCGTCGTCCGGCACGTCGTACTACATGCGCATCTACCTGAAGGGCAAAGCGCACACGATCGAGGCGAAGGCCTACTACTACCGCTGAGACGGGGGACGGTCGTCGCCGACGAACCGCGTGGCGCGACCGAAGTGCGGCCCGGTCCTCCCTCAGCGGGAGGGCCGGGCCGCCCAGGGTCCGTCTTCACCGCCGCAACAGAGGCAGCCGCCCCTAGTCCTCTCGCGGCCCTCGCAGCCTTCGCGGCCTCGCGGCCTCTCGTGCGGATGCGAACCGCCCGCAGGGAGGTGACCCTGGAAGGGGGCGACCCAGGACAGGCCACTCCGGCGTGCCCGTGGCCCGCTCCCAGGAGGCGGGAGGAAAAACCATGGCTACGAAGAAGCAACTCACGGCCCGCGACATCATGACCGCCGGCGTGCAGTGCATCGGTGCACACCAGTCGCTGAAGGAAGCGGCGATCATGATGCGCGACATGAACGTCGGGGCTCTGCCCATCTGCGGCGACAACAACAGGCTCACCGGCCTGATCACCGACCGCGACATCGTCGTCCAGTGCTGCGCCGAGGGCATCGACCCGGCGACGGTACAGGCCGGCTCCCTCAGCGGGGAACTGCACTGGATCAACGCGAGCGCGGGCGCGGACGAGGCTCTGGCGACGATGGAGCAGCACCAGATCAAGCGGATGCCGGTGATCGACGTCGAGCAGGGCCATCAACTGGTCGGCATGATCACGGAGGCCAATCTCGCGAGGAACCTCACGGACGCGCAGATCGCGGAGTTCGCGACCAAGGTGTACGCGAACGCCTGACCGCTTGTGTGAAGGTCCTCGGTTGGCGTTGGCGCATCTCCCGGGGACCGCTCCGCACACAGAGCGTGATGACGCGATCACCGTACAGCACGCGCGACCACCTTGTGCAACAACCCCGGTTCTACGAACGGAACTTCGATGGACGGCCGGGACCGCCAGTCCAGCGGCCAGGTCAGCCCCTCCAGCGCGGGCACTCCCACGAACGCCGAGCCTCGCCCGCTCCGAGTGAGCGGCCGTGCCCCCGCGGGCCAAACATGCGCCCCGGCCGATTGCGGCGGCAACAGGAAGTACATGTACCGCTCGCCCGTCGCCTCGCGCACGATCGGCCCTGCGTGGAAGTCGGTGAACTGCATCAGCTCGTAAGCCACTTCCTCGGCCAGCATGCCCGCGATGCGTACGGCGTCGAAGTGGATGCCCGCGTGACGCAGGGCGTGTCCGGATGCAGGCACCCAGGTGGGGGCACTTTCTCGGTTCATGGACGAGACGATTCCGCGCCGGGGTTCAATGTGACCAGCACCACACGAGGGTCGTGCAGGTCTGTGCACTCGGGGAGGACGTCGTGCACTCCAGTGAACGGGGTTCGAGGTCGTTCGGCGCGTTACTGCGCTTCCACCGCGAACGGGCCGACATGTCGCAGGAGGCGCTGGCCGGGCGGATCGGATTCTCCAAGTCCCAGGTAGCCATGGTGGAGCGCGGAGAGCGGCGGCCGAGGGGGACGTTCGTCCCGAACGCGGACGAGGCGCTGGGTGCACAAGGCGCACTACTGGTAGTTGCGGAGAAGGAGTTCAAGAACAACGGACTCCGGCCCTGGACCGAGAACTACTTGGACGAGGAGAAGAACGCGGTCGCCCTTCACTCGTACCAGAACCATGTGATCCCCGGTGCGCTCCAGACCGAGGCATACGCCCGAGCCGTCTACAACTGCAACTACTGCCCGCCGCTGGACGACGAGGAGATCGAGAAGCGCGTTGCGGCCCGGCTGGAGCGACAGAAGCTCTTCCACCGCAAGCCCACGCCCATCATCAGTTACGTACTGGAGCAGAGCACGCTCACCCGTCCCCTCGGGGGCCCTCTGGTCCTCAAGGATCAGCTTCACCACGTCCTCGACGTTGGTCGCCTTCGCCATGTCGAGGTCCAGGTCATGCCGCATGACCGCCAGACCCACGCCGGACTCGCAGGGCCCATGATCCTTCTGGAGACAGCGGAGCGTCGGCAGCTCGCTTATGTAGAAGGACAGAACGGCGGCTACTTCGTGAGCGAACAGCCGGACCTAGGTGACATGTTCGGTCGGTATGGCATTCTGCGGGCTCAGGCACTCACCCCCGAAGAGTCCGCGAAACTGATCAAGCAGGTGGCAGAGGGACTATGAGCACGGACCTGAAGTGGTTCAAGAGCAGCTACAGCAGTGAGCAGGGCGAGTGCGTCGAGGTAGCCACCTGCCCCGCCACCGTCCACGTCCGTGACTCCAAAGACACCACCCGCCCCTCCCTCACCCTCGCCCCCACCGCCTGGTCCACCTTCATCGAGTCGGTCCGGTAAGCCAGTTGGCCCGCAACGAGATCTCCGGCGGCAGCCAGGGCGGCCCCGTCGTCCAGGCCGAGACCATCAGCAGCCTGACGATCGCGTCGGCCCCCGTTGAGATACCCCGCTATCTCCGCTCCCCCTCCCACTGGCCGCTCGCCCGCGAGTGGGAGGCCCTGAAGGCGGGCGCACACAAGGCCCGGCCCGGCGAGGACGGCAGCAAAGTCCCGCCGTACGTCGCGCGTGACGTCGACGGCGTACTGCGCGAACGCATCGCGGAGGGCGGCCTGGTCCTCGTCGTGGGCGACTCGACCGCGGGGAAGACCCGGGCCGCCTTCGAGGCGGTACGCGCGGTGGTGCCGGGCCATCGTGTGCTCGCCCCGCCGGTGGGCGGCAGCCTTGGCCCCGCCCCCGACGCGGTGGAGCGCGCCGGGGCGCCGTGCGTGGTCTGGCTCGACGACCTGGAGCGCTATCTGGGCCCGGACGGCCTGGAGCCCGACGTGCTCGACGACTTCGTCCGGCTCGACGTGCCAGTCGTGGCAACGATGCGCGTGAAGCCGTACGAGACCTTCAGCGCCGAGCGCGACGGCGGAGTCGCGTCGCAGGTGCTGCCGCTGGCGGAGGTGATCGACCTCAACCGGCTGTGGAGCGCGGACGAACTGGCTCGCGCGGCGGAGTGCGACGACTCACGCATCGTCGATGCCTTTGCCCACCACGGTCCTTACGGCATTGCCGAATACGTTGCCGCCGGGCCGGCGCTCCTTCAGGAGTGGCTGCGCGCCTGGTCGGCGAACGGGCATCCGCGCGGGGCCGCGCTGGTCGCCGCGGCCGTCGACCTCGCCCGAGCCGGGTTGCGCGGTCCGTACGGCACCGACCTGCTTGCGGAGGTGCACGAGCAGCATCTGGCAGCGGGTGGTGGACCGGTGCTGCGGCCCGAGTCCCTGGACGACGCGTTCGCCTGGGCCGCCCGGGTACGTCACGGAGTGACGAGTCTGCTGCTGCCCGCGGACGACGATCGGTGGACACCCTTCGACTATCTGGTCGACCACACGGAGTCGGAGATTCCGGCCTGGGTCTGGGAGGCGGCGATCGGTCATGCCGACGAGGATGCGGACCGCTTCGCCGTCGGTGTCAACGCCGCCCAGCACAACGCATGGACGACGGCCGAAAGGGCCTGGCTGCCCTTGGCCGACGCCGGGTCCCCGACAGCCACGCACAACCTCGGCGTCCTGCTGAGCAGGGCGGGCCGGATCGACGAGGCGGAAACGCGCTACCGCCAGGCCATGGAGACCGGCTTGCCGGAGGCCATGCACAGTCTGGCCGACCTGATGGCGGACACGGACCGGACCGACGAGGCCGAAGCGCTCTACCGCCGCGCCATCGAGGCCGGTCACGCCCCCGCCGCGTACAACCTGGCCATCATGCTCGACGACAGCCTCACCGACGAGGTGGAGGTCCTGTACCGCCGTGCCATGGAGGCCGGCATGACGGAGGCCGCGTACAACCTCGCGCGCCTGCTCACCGACGCGGGCCGCATCGACGAGGCCGAAGCCCTCTACCGCCAGGCCATCGAGGCCGGCGACTCCGAGGCCGCGTACAACCTGGCGGGGCTTCTCACGCACGCGGGCCGCATCGGCGAAGCCGAAACCCTCTACCGCCAGGCCATTGAGGCCGGCGTCCCCTTCGCCGTTCAGAACCTTGGCAACCTGCTCGTTGACGCCGGTCGAGCCGACGAAGCGGAAGCGCTCTACCGCCATGCCATCGCCAACGGCAATGAAAGCGCCTCGTTCAACCTCGGGGTCCTGCTCGCCCAGGACGGCCGCGCCGAAGAGGCCGAAAGTATCTTCCGCCGGCATCTGGAGGACGGCGATCCCGCGGCCGCCAACAACCTCGGCAACCTGTTCGCCGACACAGGACGCCACGCGGAGGCCGAGTCCTTCTACCGCGATGCCCTGGGGATGGGCTACTCGGGCGCGGCGGGCAATCTCGCCATCCTGCTGGACGAGATGGGCCGCCATGACGAGGCGGAGGAGTTCCGACGCCGGGCGGTCACGAATACGCCCACCGAGTGATCAGCCGCCGGTTCGGCAGGGGACACAGACGGGCGGCGTCACCGCGCGTGACGCCGCCCGCCCTTGATGCCTCTCCGGCCGTCAGAACAGGAACGGTCCGGGAGCCTGCGCCGACGTGGCATTGCACGTCACGGTGATGCCGAAGACCACGACGGTCAGCGACTTCGCGTCCAGGCTGTCGCCCGCGGCGACCGTGCCATTGAGCGGCCCGGTGGACACATCGCCCCCGGCGGGGATCGCCGGGTTGGAATTGCCGGTGAACGTCGATGTGCCGGAGCCGTTCTTGGTGAGCGTCAGGGTCGACTTGACCGAGTTCGCTCCGATGTTGATCGGGGATTTGATGGCCGACGTGGACACGCTGATGGTCGCGGCCGTGCCGTCCTGGGTGGCCGTGAGCGTCGCCGTGCCCGAACCGTAGGAGCCGCAGTCGAACCCGAGGGTCGCGGTCTGCGGGGTCACCGCACTCGCGGCGGGCGCCGCCACGAGCGCACCCGCGGCCGCCAGGCCGGTGCTCACTAATACGCCGATTCCGAATCTGCCGTGCTTCATGGGGTCCCGCTTTCGTGTGGGGGTGTACGGGATGCCATCGCCGACTGCCACTACGCACTGCACGGTGTCCGGGGGTGGGTGTGGGGATCCCGGGCCTGATGGGCAGTCAGTGACCATTGCATTGGGGCACGGGCTCCCTGAGAAAGCAAGCCCGATCCCCATGATTCTTGACATGCACCGGCCAGATCCGACCGGGTTTGACAGACCCGTGCGAGTGAGGGTCGCCGGCCCTCACGTCCACGAGCACGTTTGCTCGTGGACGGGGGGCCGTCGCGAAAGGTCGGGACGGGTCGTATGCCTACGACGCCTCGGCATTGCCCGTCCGGGAGGGACCTGCCTCCAACGGCGCCCGCGTCAGACGGTTGGCCAGCGTCGACATCGTGTACGTCCCGATGCCCATGACCACCTCCAGGGCGTTCTGCTCCGTGTGGCCGTGCGACAGGAACGCACGCAGCTCCTCGTCCCCCACACCCCCCGCCGTACGCAGCACCTCCAACGTGAACTGCCGTACCGCTTCCAGGCGTTCGTCGTCCAGGGGCCGCTGCTCCCGCAGCGCCGAGACGATGTCGTCGGCCGCCCCCAGCCCCGTCAGCTTCGCGCTGTGGATCGCCACGCACACATGGCACTCGTTGCGCGCCGCGACGGTCATCACGACCACCTCGCGCGCGATGGGATCCAGCGTCGTCTGCTCGAACATCGCGCTGAGTTTCAGAAAGCCGTCGAGCAGATGCGGCGAGGTGGCCAGCCGGGCCGCGGCCGGCGGCAAGTGCCCCATGCTCCGGGTCACCGCCTCCAACGAGCGGCGCGACGCGGCCGGGGCGGACTCCAAGGTGTGATCGACGAACACGACTTCCCCCTACGATGGACAATGTGGTTGACGAAAAAAAGGTAAACCAGGTTGTCGATATCCGCAAGGCCGCTGCAGACACGCCCGGTTACGAGCTGCCCCTGCTCCTCTTCGCGGGGTTCCGGTCCCTCATCGACCGGCTCCATGCCGAACTGGCCGAGCAGGGACACCCGGACGTCCGGCCCGCGCACGGCTTCGCGATGCAGGCGATCGGCGCGGGCGGCGCGACCGCGAGCGAGATCGGCCGGCGGCTCGGCGTCTCCAAGCAGGCGGCCGGCAAGACGGTCGACCGGCTCGTGGCCCTGGGTTACGCCGTACGGGCGGACGACCCGGCCGACGCGCGCCGCAAGCTCGTCCGCCTGACCCCGCACGGCCTGGACGCCCTCGCCCGCTCGGCGGCGATCTTCGACGAACTGCGGGCGGAGTGGGCCGACGCGCTGGGCACGCGGCGCGTGGCCGACATCGAGGAGGCGCTGCGTACGGTCGTCCCGGCCGATGCCTTCCGGCTGGACGCGGCGGGCTGGTTCGGCGGCGCCTGACGAGTTCTCGCCACCGGCATCTCCCGGTCACCGTGCGTATCGTTGACTGCGCGGCTGCATGCGACCCCGCTGCAGCGGGGAGGAGCGCAACGATGACCGTCGTAGAGAGCGGCAGGATCGACATGGCCGACGACAACGCCGAGCGCTTGGACGAGTGGTTCGAGAGGCTTGAGCAGATGCCCGTCCCCGAAGGAACCAAGGTTGAGATCGTCGGGGGAATCGTCTTCATGTCGCCGCAGCGGAAAGTCCATTGGGAGATCATCCGCAGGATCGCCAGAGCATTGGAAGACAAGTTCGGCATGGATGTCGAGGTGCTGTCGGACGTGCGCATCGATTTCCCCGGCCCGGAGAACGGCTTCTGCCCTGACGTGGCAAAGCTCCGCGACGGAGCGGTGGAGGACAGCCGAGGCCGCTGGCGCTTCGAGGACGTGGAGTTCATCGCCGAGGTGATTTCCAAGGGCACCGCACTCAACGACTACGGCCCGAAGAAGATCGCCTACGCCGTCGCCGAAGTCCCCGTCTTTTTGATCGTTGACCCGTACACCGGCAAATGTCTCCTCCACACCCAGCCCAAGGACGGGGACTACATGACCGAGACGAAGGTCGCCTTCGGGCAGCCGGTCGACCTCACCAACACACCCCTCGGCCTCACCCTCTCCACCGACAAATTCCCCCGCGACTGACCACGCGGCCGTCCTTGCCTGGAGCGTGCTCCAAGGCGTTGGCTTGGTACCCATGAAGTACACACAGCTCGGACGCACCGGACTCAAGGTCAGCCGACTCGTCCTCGGGACGATGAACTTCGGGCCGCAGACCGACGAGGCCGACAGCCACACCATCATGGACGCCGCGCTCGGCGCGGGGATCAACTTCTTCGACACCGCCAATGTCTACGGCTGGGGCGAGAACAAGGGCCGTACCGAAGAGATCATCGGCAGCTGGTTCGCCAACGACGGCGACCGCCGTGACAAGGTCGTCCTCGCCACCAAGGTCTACGCGAACATGGCCGCGGACGGCGAGCCCTGGCCCAATCACGACCGGCTCTCCGCACTCAACATCCGCCGCGCCGTCGAAGCCAGCCTCAAGCGGCTGCGGACGGACTACATCGATCTCTACCAGTTCCATCACGTCGACCGGCACACGCCCGTCGAGGAGATCTGGCAGGCGATCGACGTCCTCATCCAGCAGGGCAAGATCCTCTACGCGGGCTCTTCCAACTTCCCCGGATGGAAGATCGCCCAGACCAATGAGACGGCCCGCCGCCTCGGTTCGTACGGCCTCGTCAGCGAGCAGTGCCTGTACAACCTCGCCGAGCGCCGCGCCGAGATGGAGGTCATCCCGGCCGCGCAGGAGTACGGCCTCGGGGTCATCCCCTGGTCGCCGCTGCACGGCGGGCTGCTCGGCGGTGTGCTCAAGAAGGAGAGCGAGGGGGCGCGGCGGGCGAGTGGCCGCAGCGCCGACGCGCTGGCCAGCACCGCCGTTCGGGCACAGGTCCAGGCGTACGAGGATCTCCTCGACAAGCACGGGCTCGAGCCCGGCGAGGCCGCGCTGGCCTGGCTGCTCACCCGGCCGGGAGTCACCGGGCCGATCGTCGGGCCGCGTACGGCCGACCAGCTGGCGTCCGCGCTGCGCGCCGTCGAGCTCGAGCTGAGCGACGACATGCTGTCGGGTCTCGACGAGATCTTCCCCGGTCCTGGACCGGCCCCCGAGGCCTTCGCCTGGTAGCGGACGGCACAGCGGGCGTGGTGGTCGGTCAGGTCTACTGACCGACCAGGGCCGCGACGGCGATGATCGCGAACATCAGCACAAGCACGCCCGCCATGATCTGGTTTCTGGTCTTGGGGTTCACGCTTCGAGACTAACCGGCCCGCCCGAGCGGCCAGGCACCGACCGTCTCGTAGCGCGGCTCCTCGCCCTTCACCCCGCTCACCGGCAGATTGCTGCGTACGAGCACGAGCTCGGCCACCTCCCAGGGCGTGCCCTCGAAACCGCTGAGCTGCTCGACGTACGGGCGCAGATCGGCCTCGTGGCGGCTGCGGGCGAGCGTGAGATGCGCCTGGAAACGGCGGTGCTCCTCCATGCTGACCCCGGCCCGCCGGGCGGCCGCGTCCGCGCGTTCCGCGAGCAGGCGCATCTCCTCCAGGCCGCCCGCGGCGCCCGTCCACAGCGCCCGGTGCCCGAACCGGCCGCCCTGATGGAGGCGCAGCGGGAAAGGGGAGGACCGGTGGGCGGCCCGTCCGAGCCGCTCGTGCAGCTCGGGCAGCAGGCCGTCGTCGACCTCGCCCATGAAGGCGAGCGTGAAGTGCCAGCCCGCCCGGCCGGTCCAGCGCAGCTCGTCCGCGCCGGGCAGGGTTCTCAACCGGTCGACGGTACGGACGAGTTCGTCGACTGCCGGGGCGGGCGGCAGTACGGCGGCGAAGAGTCTCATGATCCGAGTCTGGCCCAAACCGGGGCCGTACGGGACCGGCGGAACAGGCCGGGGCCGGCCGGGGCTGCCCGGACCAGCCGACGAGACCGACCGGACTCCCCCGGAGACGGGCCCGGGACCGGCTCACACGGCTGTCGCCAGCTGCTCCCTCGGTACGAACTCCACATGCCGGCGTCCCCGCCGCAGATCGATTTTCAGGCGCAGCCCGCCCACCCGGGCGAGCATCACGCCGACTCCGATCGCCGCGATCAGCGCCACCGTGCCGCCCGCCGCGAAGCCGATCCGCGGTCCGTACGTGTCGGTGATCCAGCCGACGAGGGGCGCACCCAGCGGCGTACCGCCGGTGAAGACCATCATGAACAGGCTCATCACGCGGCCCCGCATCAGCGGGTCCGTCGCCATCTGGACAGTGGAGTTGGCCGTGACGTTGACCGTCAGGCCGAACATCCCGATCGGCACCAACAGCACCGCGAAGATCCAGAACTGCGGCGCGAACGCGGTCACGATCTCCAGGACGCCGAAGAGCACCGCCGAGCCCACGAGCACCCGCCGCCGCGAGGTGCCGCGCCGGGCCGCGAGCAGGGCGCCGGCCAGCGAGCCACCGGCCATGAGCGTGTTGAGCAGGCCGTATGTGCTCGCGCCCGAGTGGTAGACGTCGTCCACGAAGGCCGACAGCCAGATCGGGAAGTTGAAGCCGAAGGTGCCGATGAAGCCGACGAGGACGATCGGCCAGATCAGCTCGGGCCGGCCCGCGACATACTTCAGCCCCTCCCGCAGCTGGCCCTTTCCGCGCGGCGCGCGCTCGACCTTGTGCAGTTCGCCGGGGCGCATCAACAGCAGGCCGGCGATGGGGGCGAGAAACGACAGGCCGTTGAAGAGGAAGGCGTAGCCGCTGCCGACGACGGTGATCAGCACACCGGCGACGGCGGGGCCGACGAGGCGAGCCGACTGAAAGTTGGCGGAGTTGAGGCTGACCGCGTTGGCGAGCTGCTCGGGGCCGACCATCTCGGCGACGAAGGACTGCCGGGCCGGGTTGTCGACCACGGTGACGAGGCCGAGCAGGAAGGCCGTGAGGTAGACGTGCCAGACCTGGACGTGCCCGCTGAGGGTGAGGACGGCCAGCGCGAGACCGGTGAGGCCCATCGCGCACTGGGTGGCCAGCAGCAGCGGCCGCTTCGGGAGCCGGTCGGCGAGTACTCCGCCGTACAGACCGAAGAGCAGCATCGGCAGGAACTGCAGCGCGATGGTGATGCCGACGGCGGAGGCGGATCCCGTGAGGGTCAGCACCAGCCAGTCCTGGGCGATGCGCTGCATCCAGGTGCCGGTGTTGGAAACGACTTGCCCGGTGGCGAAGAGCCGGTAGTTACGGATCTTCAGCGAGCTGAACATGGTTGTAGGTGCGGGTGCGGGTGCGGAGTCTGCTCCGGGTCCCGAACTCAAAAGGGTTCGCCTCCTCAGTTGCGGTAAAGGGGTCAGTGGGTCACCCCCGGGAAGATGGGGGCAGGTGCGCGAGCTTCTCCAGTACGGGGGCGGCTGCGCGCAGCTTCGCCCACTCGTCCTCGTCCAGGCCCTCGGCGAGCGAGGCCAGCCAGGCGTTCCGCTTGCGGCGGCTCTGTTCGAGCATGGCCTCGGCCTGCTCGGTCTGGCTGACCACCTTCTGCCGGCGGTCATCGGGGTGCGGCTCCAGCCGGACCAGTCCCTTGGCTTCGAGCAGTGCCACGATCCGGGTCATGGACGGCGGCTGGACGTGCTCCTTGCGGGCCAGCTCACCGGGGGTGGCCGAGCCGCAGCGGGCAAGGGTGCCGAGCACCGACATCTCGGTGGGGCTCAGCGATTCGTCGACGCGCTGATGCTTCAGGCGTCGGCCCAGCCGCATCACGGCCGAGCGCAGAGAGTTCACGGCGGCGACATCGGCGTCACTGTCGTGGGACAGGTCAGGCATGTTTGTTAGCGTAACTCATTACCCAGCCTAAAGACCAGTCGTGATTCCGCGCAGGGGCCACCGACCTCGTCCTGAGATCAGTTCATCACTCATATGAGTGAGACATATCCGGAAAGTGATGCACTGGCCCTGGCCGACGGCAACGCTGGCCGGCATGGGATCGACAGTGCTCAGCCTGCGGATGGACGGTGAGCTCCTCGACCGGCTCAGGCACCATGCCGCCAGACGCGGAATGAGCGTCCAGGACTATGTGGTCCAGACGCTCATCCGCGATGACTTCGACGAACGCTTCAAGGCGGCCGTCGACGAGACGGAGAAGTTCTACGGCCGGACGTGACCGGCCGTGCGTGACGCGGCGTACGCGCCTTACGTGAGGCCCAGCGCGGGCATCGCGTAGCAGAAGACGAACACGGCGGAGACGACGTACATCGCACGCGACTTGGTGCTTTCGTACGAATAAATCCGGTCACGCGCAAACCGTTTTAGTGTGAACACGTCAGAGGGAGATCGCTGTCTCCGCGCGTAGAAGGCTGTGCCGAGTGGGCGCAGACGGCCGCCACCTACACTGTGCGCATGGCGAAGTGGACCCCCAAGCACGAGGCACCCGAGCCCCTGGAGGGGCCGGTCGTCGCCACCATCACCGGCGGCACGATCCTCTGGTTCGTCCTCTTCCTGGTCCAGATCCCCTTCTACAACTGGTTCGCCGAGCGCGATCTGATGTGGTGGGTGTGGACCTGCCTGGCCGGTGGCGGTCTTGGCCTGATCGGCATCTGGTACGTACGGGGGCGGGAGACGGCGCTCAAGCGCGCGCAGGCCGCGGAGTCGTCGCGGACCGCGGGACCGTCCGCGTCGAGCGAGGAAGGCGAGCGGGGCGCAGGCAAGTAGCCCGTACCGCGCCGCTCGTAGTGCCTCAGGACGATTCGCGTCCTACCGCGGTCTGATCCCGGGAGCACTCGGCGGGTGAACCGGCCATTCCGGCCGTACCGTCGAAACCATGACGCAGCGGTCGAGGATCGACACGGACGGCCCCGAGCCGGGCGGACCCTCCATCGACGCGGGCGCCGAACTGGATCCCGTACACCCGAGAAAGCTGCCCAAGTCCCACCTCGCGCCACGGGCCACCGGTCTGACGACGGCGGAGGTCGCCGAGCGGGTCGCCCGGGGCGAGGTCAACGACGTACCCGTCCGCTCCTCGCGCTCCCTCACCGAGATCGTCCGTGCGAACGTCTTCACCCGGTTCAACGCCATCATCGGCGTGCTGTGGCTGATCATGCTCGTCGTCGCGCCGTTCCAGGACAGCCTCTTCGGCTACGTGATCATCGCCAACACCGGTATCGGCATCATCCAGGAGCTGCGCGCCAAGAAGACGCTGGACGCGCTCGCGCTCATCGGCGAGGCCAAGCCGACGGTCCGGCGGGACGGCACGGCATCGGCGGTCTCCACCACCGAGATCGTCCTCGGGGACCTCGTCGAACTCGGGCCCGGCGACGAGGTCGTCGTGGACGGCGAGGTGGCGGAGGCGGACAGCCTGGAGATCGACGAGTCGCTGCTGACGGGCGAGGCCGACCCGGTGCCCAAACAACCCGGCGACCAGGTGATGTCGGGCAGCTTCGTGGTCGCGGGCGGCGGAGCGTTCACGGCGACGAAGGTGGGGCGCGAGGCGTATGCGGCACAGCTCGCGGAGGAGGCGTCACGCTTCACGCTCGTCAACTCCGAGCTGCGCAACGGCATCAGCACGATCCTCAAGTACGTGACCTGGATGATGATCCCGACCGCGATCGGGCTCGTCATCAGCCAGCTGGTGGTCAAGAACAACAACTTCAAGGACTCGGTGGCCAGGACCGTCGGAGGCATCGTGCCGATGATCCCCGAGGGGCTCGTGCTGCTGACGTCGGTCGCCTTCGCCATCGGCGTCATCCGGCTCGGCCGCAAGCAGTGCCTCGTGCAGGAACTGCCCGCGATCGAAGGTCTGGCGCGGGTCGACGTCGTCTGCCTCGACAAGACGGGCACGCTGACGGAGGGCGGCATGGACGTCACCGAGCTGCGCCCGCTGGGTGGCTCGGACGAGAGCCGTATACGGAAGGTCCTTGGCGCACTCGGCGAGTCCGACCCGCGGCCCAACCCCTCGTTGCAGGCGATCATCGACGCGTATCCGGACAACGAGGACTGGCGGTGCACTCAGTCGCTGCCGTTCTCCTCGGCGCGCAAGTACAGCGGCGCGAGCTTCAGCGAGGGCGACGGCGAGAGTTCCACCTGGCTTCTCGGCGCGCCTGATGTGCTCCTGCCGTCGGGCGACACCGCCCTGGCCGAGATCGACCAGCTCAACGAACGGGGCCTGCGGGTGCTGCTGCTCGCCCGGACGGCGGGCGACCTCGACGCGCCCTCGGTCGCCGCGGCGGCGCAGCCGGCCGCGCTGGTCGTCCTGGAGCAGCGGCTGCGTCCGGATGCGGCCGACACCCTCCGCTACTTCGACGAGCAGAACGTCCATGCCAAGGTCATCTCCGGCGACAACGCGGTGTCGGTGAGCGCGGTGGCCGGAAAGCTCGGCCTGCCGGGCGCGCAGAACACGGTGGACGCGCGGCGGCTCCCCACGGAGCAGGCCGCGATGGCCGCGTCGCTGGACGCGAACTCGGTCTTCGGCCGGGTCACTCCGCGGCAGAAGCGCGACATGGTCGGCGCGTTGCAGTCGCGTGGCCATGCGGTCGCCATGACCGGCGACGGCGTCAACGACGTACTGGCGCTGAAGGACGCGGACATCGGCGTGAGCATGGGCTCGGGCTCGGAGGCGACGCGGGCGGTGGCCCAGATCGTGCTCCTCAACAACAGCTTCGCGACGCTGCCTTCGGTGGTGGCGGAGGGGCGCCGGGTGATCGGCAACATCACGCGCGTCGCCACGCTCTTCCTGACGAAGACGGTCTACTCGGTGCTGCTGGCGATCCTGGTGGTGTGCAGCCAGGTCGAATACCCCTTCCTGCCACGGCACTTGACGCTGCTGTCGACGCTGACGATCGGGATCCCGGCGTTCTTCCTGGCGCTGGCGCCGAACAAGGAACGCGCGAAGCCGAACTTCGTACGCAGGGTGATGCGGTACGCGATCCCGGCGGGCACGATCGCGGCGGCGGCGACATTCTGTACGTATCTGCTGGCCCGGTCCCACTACAGCGGCCCGGGATCACTCGACGCGGAGACGAGCGCGGCGACGCTGACGCTGTTCCTGGTCTCGATGTGGGTCCTGGCGATCATCGCCCGCCCGTACACATGGTGGCGGGTCTGCCTGGTGGCGGCGATGGGGGCGTGCTTCCTGCTGGTTCTGGTGATCCCGTGGCTGCAGCACTTCTTCGCGCTGAAGCTGGTGGGGACGACGATGCCGTGGGGGGCGGTGGGGATCGCGGCGGCGGGGGCGGGGCTGCTGGAGGTGGCGTGGCGGGTGGTGGACCGGCGGTTCGCTTAGCGGCCGGGTTCGTTCCCCCACCCCGCCCCTTCCCGAAACTGGGGGCAGGCCCCCAGACCCCTGGGGAGCCGGAGCTGCGCCGGCCGCACCGGGTACCTGCCGGTGGGGAGGGGCCGTGCAGGGTCGTCCCCGTAGGGGATCGGCGGCCGGACGCGGTGATCAACACGGACCCCTTGATGCCGCCGACCCCGAGGAGTCGAGCCCGGAGGGGACCCGGAACCAGCACCCCACGGCACCGGGCACCCCACGACCCGCGCCGCGGACCCCCGCGCCCCACGGAACGGCAGCTTCGCGCCGCCCAGCCACGGAAGTCCGCGCCCGAGCTGCGCCGGCCGGCCGCACCCGCACCGGGCACCCCACGACCCGCGCCGCGGACCCCCGCGCCCCGCGAGCTCCTACGGCAGCGCGTCGAACCAGCGCGCCGTTTCCAGTTCCGATGTGCGGGACGGGTCCTCCAGCAGTGCCGCCACCTCGAAGCGGCGTGGCCACTGGCCCGTTGCCCACGCCAGCGCCGCCGCCACGCCCTCCACCGTTGCCGCGTGGATCACGCCATCGGGGGTGCGGCGCCAGTCGAGTTCCGTGCCGCCTGCGATCAGTTCCTCGTGTTCGATGTACGTCGACGGCGTGGCCGGGCCCAGGAGGACGTGGACCGATTCGGGGACCTCGTGTTCCTCGCCCGGTGTCGTCACCTCCGCCGCGACCGTCTCGCTCAGACGGCGGACCTGGAAGAGCTCCGCCAGGTCCGCGGCCCGTGAAGGGGACACCGGGAGCAGCGGCACGCCACCCGTCAGCGGGAGCAGATCGGGCGCGTCCGCGATCACCGCGTCCGATGCGTCGATCACGCGGACCTCGCCGTCCACGACCGCGCGGAGTTCGTCCGGAAGCGTGACCTGCTCCGGGTCGAGGTCCGCCAGCGCCGTGTACAGCGCGTGCAACTGGGCAGCCCGCACCGGGCGGTCCGGGTCGGCGAGGCGACCGAGGAGTTCCGCCGCGCCGCCCGGCTCGTCGAGCAGTGCGGCGACCGACGTGCGGACGCCCAGTGCCCGCAACACCTCGGTGTCCTCGAAGCCCGTCGTGTCGGCGGTCTCGTACAGGCCCTCCAGCAGCGGGTCCCCGCCCGACGCCCGCAGGCCCGCCGGGCGGCGGCCGTCCAGGACCGGATGGTCCCGCAGCCACCATGCCGTGTACGGACCAACCGTCTGCGTCGTGCCGTCCGGCAGCAGGATCCGTACGGACTGGGTCAGCGCGTCCCGCAGCGGCGGCTGCGCCAGCAGCGCCAGCGCCTGGGGCCAGCAGTCGTCGTCCACCAGGTCCAGGTCGCGGACCGCGACCAGCTCGGTGGCGACCGGCGGCACCGGCGTGTCGGGCAGCCGGTCGAGTACGTCCTCGCACCACACGTCGACCGCGTCCAGCAGACCCGGGTCGTCGGGCTCGGCGAAGTCCCCGTCGCGGGGCTCCAGTTCATCGGGGTCGAGGACGACATCCGTGGCCCGTACGAGCGCGAAGTTCGCCAGCACACCGCACGCGGCGAGCGGCTGCTCACCCCAGCGTTCGGCCAGCTCGGCGTCGCACAGCGCCAGTTCGTCCTCGCGCATCACGGAGGCGAACGGGCTGCCCGGGAGGACCAGTTCACCGGCGGGCGCGAGCTCGCCGTCCTCGTCCGGCAGCGCCAGCGCGCCCAGCCACGGCTCGTCGCCGGGCTCGATGCCCGCGTCCCGTACGAGCGCCAGCACCGTCTCCGCGAGCTCGTCCGCGTCCAGCGCGGCACCGTCCCCGACTCCGTCGTACCAGACCTCGCCTGCGTCCAGCGAGCCCGCCACCGCCGTCCGCACCTGCGGTGTCGTCAGTACGGCGCGCGGCGTCGCGGGCAGCGCGCCCAGCTTCTCGAGCAGGGGGTGGGCGGCCTCGGGATGGACCACCTTCAGGCCGAGCCGGGCCAGCTGCGGCGGAGTCTCCGCCAGCGGCAGCAGCGTCTGCCGGGGCCCGATCGTCGTACGCCCGTCGGCCAGCGGCACGGGCAGCCCGGACAGCCGGTCCGGGTCGACGCCCGCGAGGCTGTCGTACAGCCGCTGCCACCAGCCCGGTTCGCGCTCAAGACCCCCGAGCCGGTCGATCGCCTCGGTCAGCGGCACCCGCGCGACGCCGAGCGTACGCAGCTCGACCCGGCGCTCAAGACCCGCGGGCAGCAGGCTCGGCATCACCTCGGCCAGCACCTGTACGGTCTCCGCGCCCGCGCCCTCCAGCACCTCCGCCTCGATGGGCCGCAGCCCGGCGGAGATCTCGCGGTCCGGCAGACCGGTGTCCTCGCCGGACACGTCGCGCGGGGCGGCCGCCTCCAGGAACGCCGTACGGGGCAGCCGCTGCAGAATCTCCGCCCGCAGCGCGCCGTCCAGCTCGCCCTTGCCGAGCGGGCCGGGCACCAGGTCGATGGTGCCGACGCTCACCGGCTGCCAGTGGCCCAGCAGTTCGGCGTACGCGTCCGCCGCCTTGCGCACCAGGAAGCCGGTGAGCGGCCCGGGCGCCGGGTGGCGGCGGGTGGTGTCCAGCGGGAGCGAGGCGATCAACAGCGCGGGCACACCGAGAGGTTCGTCGGTGGGCGTCGGCGCATGCACCACGGGGGCCGTGCGCGGGCGGGCCGGCGCGCCCTCGTCGTCCACGGGCACGGCCCAGGTGACGGTCCAGTGCGGCCGCAGCCGCTCCTCGACGGGCCGGTCCGCAAGCAGCGCGGGCTCGATGCCGCCGCTGTGGCTGACCACCCGCCAGCGCCGGTCGCCGCCGGTGCTGTCCTCGATGTGTACGTACGCCCCGTGCACGGAGCGCCTCAACTCCCGTACGCCGTCCGGGGTCTCGATGACGATCTCGGCGAGTCCGGGCAGCGTGAGCAGCAGCGCGTCGTCGACCCCGGCGAGCAGCCGATCGACCAGATCGACCGCGGCGCCGTCGCGCAGAGGCAGGACGACCACGGTGTCGTATCCCTCGGGCGCCGTGCCCTCGGCGGGCAGCGGCAGCCGCAGCAGCGGGACATGACCGTCGCGCCGGCGCAGCTCGTCGCCGAGGCCGGGGCTCGCCTGGGCCGCCTGCTGGGCCAGTCCCCTGGCCTCCGCGAGGGACCAGCGCACGCCGCCGTGGCGGCCGACGACCGCGGGCTCGTCGCTCACCGCGAGGACGGCCGCGAAGCCGACGCCGAAGCGGCCGACGGCGGCCTCATGGCCCTCGCGCTTGGCCGAGGCACGCAGGGTGCTCAGGGACTCGACGCCGGTCGCGTCCAGCGGCGCGCCGGTGTTCGCGGCGGCGAGTACGGCCGGCTGATCGGTCGTGGCCGGCCGCAGCGTCAGCCGGAGCCGGCCCGGCACGCCTGCTCGCGCCGCGGCGTCCGCGGCGTTCTGGGCGAGCTCGACGACGAGGCGGTCCCGGTAGCCGCCGAGTACGAGGTCCTCCTCGGCGTTGGCGTCCTCCCGGAAGCGGGCGGGACTGGCCCCCCACGCGTCGAGCACCCCGCGCCGCAGCCGCGCCGTCCCGAAGGGATCGGCCCACTCGGTCGTCCTGACGCTCACGCTGTGACTCCGCTCTCTCCGGTTAACGCCGATGCCTGTGCGGCCGAAGGTACCCCCGTACCGGCGTCCGTGGTGACCGTGGGCCTCAGGCGTTGGCCGTTACCGCCCGGTGAGTGGGCTTCGCGGGCAGGCGGACGCCCGGCCCGCCCGGGCGGGCCGGCGATTCAGGACAGCGAAAAACTTACGAGTGGCCGAGATCCTCGGACTCGCCGTCCGGTTCCGGCGAGACCGAGCCGCCGTCGCGAGCCGGTCGCAGCGGGAACTCGTCCGCGCCCATCGAGTCCAGCGCCATCGGCGCAGGCTTCGGCGTCTTCGGCATCACCGCCGCCTCGGAGTGCCCTCCGCAGCCGTACGCCAACGACACCACCCGGCCGTCCGCCGGTGAGAACTCATTCGCGCACACTCCGAACGCCTGCCGCAGAGAACCCGCCAGCGGAACCAGGAAACCGCAGCTCACACACGCCGCCGGGGCCGCCTGCGCCATCGGGGTGCCGGGGCCGAAGGCGTCCTCCCAGCGCTCCGCCGCGAGCCGCAGCCCGTACCGGGAGAGCACCCTGGCCCGGCGCATACCGAGCTCTTCGGCGACCGACACGATCGAACCGCGGGCATTGTCGGCGGAGGCATCCGCGGGCCTGCGATCGGTGAGCTCCGCGTCCTCCGCCTCGACCCGCTCGACCAGGTCGTGCGACGGCTGGCCGGCGAGCACCGAGTTCGGCGGCGGCTCGTCCTCGCCGGTGAAGCCGGGCTCCAGACGCGGATCGTCCGCCTCCGTGGGCAGCAGATCGCCGGGGCCCATGTCGCCGGGCCGCAGCCGCTCGCTCCACGGCACCCACTCGGGCGCGAGGAGAGCGTCGGGACCGGGGAGCAGGACGGTTTCGTCGAGGGTGACGGCCTTGGCGCGGGAGGCCCGGGCGACGGTGACGGCCCAGCGCCAGCCGCGGTATCCCATCTCCTTGCACTCGAAGAAGTGCGTGACGACCCGGTCACCCTCCGACACCAGGGACACATGCTCGCCGACCACTCCCGGGGCCGCGGCCTCCTCGGCAGCCGCCCGGGCTAGATCTACCGCCTCGGCGCACAGGCGGTCGGGGGTACGGCTTCGCGTCGCAGCACTCACAGGTCTCGCTTCTCTCCTACGCCGTCTCACGGGTGCGCCGGCCGAGTCGTGAGGTACGGGCCGCAGGCGGAGCGGACCAAGGGGCCGCATCAACGTCCGCGCCCAGACCAAGCTGTCTCGGGCACACCTACCGTCATCCATTCTGCGGGATGCCGAAGAGGCGCGCGGCCAAGAACAACCGCCGGTGGCGCGCTACGCACGCTACCCCCTCTGCCGCTCCCCGCCCACCTGCCTGCCCCAACAAGGGGCTAACAACACCGCATCACGGTTCGCCCGGGCAGGGCTTGGGGCACTATGACGGGGTGGCAGCCGAGAGGTCGTCCGACGGAGCCGGGCAGCTCAAAAGAGCCGGCCGGTCGGTCGGCCGTGCCCTGCATCTGCCCTTTACCGGGACGGCGCGCGGCATCCGCAAGGCGACGCACGCGCATGGCGCGGGCGAGTCGGGCCTGGGCAAGCTGATCGAGCTGCACGCGGTCAACGGCGCGGGCGATGTCATGATCACCGTCGCGCTCGCGTCGACGGTTTTCTTCTCCGTACCGACGGACGAGGCGCGCGGCCGCGTCGCGCTCTACCTCGCGGTCACGATGTTGCCCTTCACCCTGCTGGCTCCCGTCATCGGACCGCTCCTGGACCGCATCCCGCACGGCCGCCGGGCAGCGATGGCGGGCTCGATGCTCACGCGCGCGGTGCTGGCGCTGACGATGTCGGGGGCCGTGGCGACGGGCAGGCTCGAGCTGTATCCGGCGGCGCTGGGGGTGCTGGTCGCGTCGAAGGCGTACGGAGTGGTGCGCAGCGCGGTCGTGCCGAGGCTGCTGCCGCCGGGGTTCTCCCTGGTGAAGGCGAACTCCCGGGTGACGCTGGCGGGGCTGGTGGCGACGGGCATCGCGGCGCCGATCGGGATCGGGCTGCAGAAGGTGGGGCCCGAGTGGCCGCTGTACGGGGCGTGCGCGCTGTTCCTGCTGGGCGGGTACTGGGCGTTCACGATGCCGCACAAGGTCGACTCGGCGAAGGGCGAGCACAAAGCGCACATGCTGACGCACGGGGAGACGAAGCCCAGTCTGCGGACGGTGGGGCCGTCCGTACTGCACGGACTCCAGGCGAATGCGGCCTTTCGCTGCCTCTCCGGCTTTCTGATCTTCTTCCTCGCCTTCCTGCTGCGGGAGCATCCGCTGGGCGGGCAGAGCGCGGCGGTCTCGCTGGGGATAGTGGGCGTGGCGGCGGGCGTGGGCAACGCCCTCGGCACGACGGTCGGGGCCTGGCTGAAGGCGCGCGGCCCGGAGGTGATCATCGCGACGGTGCAGGCGGTGGTGCTGGCGGCGGCGATCACCACGGCGGTGTTCTTCGGCGCGGGCATGGTGGCGGTCCTGGCCGCGTCGGCGGGCCTGTGCCAGGCCCTGGCGAAGCTGTCCCTGGACGCGCTGATCCAGCGCGATGTGCCGGAACAGGTCCGCACCTCGGCGTTCGCCCGCTCCGAAACACTGCTGCAGATGGCCTGGGTGGTGGGGGGCGCGATCGGCATCGCGCTCCCACTGAACGGGGTACTGGGGATGTCAGTGGCGGCGGGGATTGTGGGCGTCGGGGCGGGTGTGTCGGTCCGGGGCCTTCTGGTGGCGGCCCGCCACGGCAGCCACCCGCGCCCGCGGGTCGCGTAGCCACCGGGGGTCCGCCCGGGTCGCGTGGACACCGAGGCTCCGCCCCGGACCCCGTATGCGGCCTTCGGCCGCATGTCCTCAATCGCCGGACGGGCTTCATATGAAGGCGTGACGCGCGGCACGGTGACCCCCGCGTGGCGGGAGACCGTGCGACCGATAGCCTTCGAGCCATGACCGTTGCGTTCTTCTCGGGCAAGCGCCGCCGGGCCGCTGCCGCTCTCGGTGCCGTCTCCGCCGGGCTCCTCGTACTCTCCGCCTGCGACAAGCCGACCCCGCTCGCGACCGTGACCGTCGGCACGGACTCGGTCCACACCGAGGCGGCCTGCTACAACGACGGCAAGCCGATCAAGGAATCGCTGCTGCAGGGCTGCCTGACCGAGAAGCCCGCCAAGACCATCAAGGTCGCCCTGGACGACAAGGTCCGCATGGGCGTCGACCCGGAGATCGCGGACCACGGCTGGACGCTGCTGTTCAGCGGTCAGCCCGTCGAGCAGGAGCCGTACAAGAAGTCGTACCGCACCATCCCCGGCAACGCCTTCTTCTCCTCGCAGACCGGCGAGACCACCAGCAAGACCCCGGTCAGCATCATGGAGACCAGCGGCAAGAAGGTCATCGGCATCTGGCACTTCCAGTTCGAGAAGGAATAGTCCGGAGGCTCGTGCCGTGCGCGTACTGGTGGTGACCGCGGTGGCGGCGGAGGCCGAATCCGTCGCCGCGGGGCTCACCGCTCCCGTACCGGGGACCCGGCAGCTGCCCGGCTCGTACGCCCTCACCCGTCACGGTGACGTCGACGTACTCGCGGCCGGCGTCGGCCCCGCGGCCGCCGCCGCGGGCACCGCCACCGCGCTCGCCACCGGCGCGTACGACCTCGTCGTCTCCGCCGGGATCGGCGGCGGGTTCCAGCCGCTCGCGCCCGTCGGCGCGATCATCGTCGCCGACGCCATCGTCGCCGCGGATCTCGGCGCCGAGACCCCCGAGGGCTATCTCCCCGTCGACGAACTCGGCTTCGGACGCTGTGTCCACCTCCCGCCCCCCGAGCTCGCCGCCCGCGTCGCCAAGGTCCTCGACGCCGTGCACGCGCCCGTCCTCACGGTCTCGACCGTGACCGGCACCGCCGCCCGCGCCGCCGAGCTGACCGGGCGTCATCCCCGCGCCGCCGCCGAGGCGATGGAGGGCTTCGGAGTCGCCGAGGCCGCCGCGGCCCACTCCGTACCCGTCCTCGAAATCCGCGCGGTCTCGAACCCCGTCGGGCCGCGCGACCGCGCCGCCTGGCGCATCGGCCAGGCCCTGGACTCGCTGCGGCACGCCTTCCAGCAGCTCAACCCCGTCCTCGAGGAAACGCCGTGACCTTGCAGATCGCGTACTCGCCCTGCCCGAACGACACTTTCGTCTTCGACGCGTGGGCACACGGCCGCGTCCCCGGCGCGCCCGCCATCGATGTGACCTTCGCGGACATCGACATCACCAACGGCATGGCGGAGCGCGGGGAATGGGACGTGCTCAAGGTGTCGTACGCGGTGCTGCCGTGGGTTCTCGCCGAGTACGCCCTGCTGCCCTGCGGCGGCGCACTCGGCCGCGGCTGCGGTCCGCTGGTGCTGACGCGCGAGGCGGGCGTGGCTCTGGACGGGAAGACCATCGCGGTGCCCAGCGAGCGCTCCACCGCATATCTGCTGTTCCGGCTCTGGGCCGCGGCCACCGTCCCCGGCGCCGTCGGCGACATCGTCGTGATGCCCTTCCACGAGATCATGCCCGCGGTACGCGACGGCAAGGTGGACGCCGGACTCGTCATCCACGAGGCCCGGTTCACCTATCAGCAGTACGGACTGCACTGCCTCGCCGACATGGGCGAGCACTGGGAGTCCACGACCGGGCTCCCCATCCCGCTCGGCGCGATCATCGCCAAGCGCTCGCTGGGCGATGAGACGCTGCGGCTGCTGGCCGAATCCATCCGCACGTCGGTGCGCATGGCGTGGGACGACCCGCAGGCCTCCCGGCCGTACGTCCTGGAGCATGCCCAGGAGATGGACCCGAAGGTGGCCGACCAGCACATCGGCCTCTACGTCAATGAGTTCACCGCGGACCTCGGGGCCGACGGCTGTGCTGCGGTACGCGGACTGCTGACGCGCGCCGCGGCCGAGGGGCTCGTTCCGCCCCTCGGCCGCGATGCGCTCAGTTTCGTCTAGCCGCTGTCCGTCTTCGTCCAGGCGCTATACGTCCAACTGGTCCGCCACCGCCCGCAGCAGACCCGCGATCTTCTTGCCGTGCACCTTGTCGGGGTAGCGGCCCCGCTCCAGCATCGGCGTGATGTTCTCCAGCAGCGTCGTCAGGTCCTGCACGATGGATGCCAGCTCGTCCGGCTTGCGCCGCTGGGCCGCCGCCACCGAGGGGGTCGGGTCCAGAATCGTCACCGAAAGCGCCTGGTCACCGCGCTGGCCGGCTACCACGCCGAACTCGACGCGCTGGCCCGGCTTGAGCGAGTCCACCCCCTCGGGGAGGACCGAGGAGTGAACGAAGACGTCGCCGCCGTCGTCGCGGGAGAGAAAGCCGAAGCCCTTCTCGCTGTTGAACCACTTGACCTTGCCGGTAGGCACGTCTGTCCTCGTCCTCGTACTCGTTGGGGCGCTGGGGCACCGGAACTGGGGTACCGAAAAAACGGCTCTGGATAGCACTACAGCGGGTCGCCTGACCCGCCACCCCCAAGGCTAATGGTCCAGGGGCTGGTGACAAGACGTCGCCGAGCGGTTCCTACGCGCAGGGAACTACCCTGGCCGGATGACTGCTACTCCTCCCGCCCCGGGTGACGGGCTGGTGCGCGTCGGCGTGATCGTCTTCATCGTCGGCGCCGTGGCCACACTGGTCACCGTGGCCCCACTCTTTCTGGGGACCGAGCCGTTCCCGTCGATCGCGTACGCGGTGTGCATGCTGATGGGCGTCGGGTTCCTGATCGCCGCGGCGGGTGTGCTGCGCTCGATCGCGGCGCAGCGCCGAGAAGCCAAATCCGCTCTCTAGTTCTGGTTGTCGCCAGTTCTGGTTGTCGCTAGTTCCGGTTGCCGCTCTCGCGGTATGCGCGCAGCCAGGCCGGGAACGCGGTCAGATCGTCGATGATCACGTCTGCCCCGGCCTCCCGCAGCTCCGCCGCGTCGCACGGTCCCGTCGGCACCGCGAGCGAGAGCGCCCCGGCGGTGTGCGCTCCCCGTACGTCTCCGATGTGGTCGCCGACGTACACGCTCGCGCCGTGCTCGCGCAGCGCCTCCGCCTTGGCCTCCGCCCACAGCCAGCCGATGACCTCGTCCGGGGCTATCCCCAGGTGCGCGAGGTGCAGCTTGGCGTTCGGCTCGTGCTTGGCGGTGACGACGATCGCGCGGCCGCCGATGTCCTGGACGGCGGCGACGGCCTCGCGGGCGCCCGGCAGGGCGAGCGTCGGCTCGATCGCGTAGGCGGGATAGATCTCGCGGTAGCGGTCGGCCATCTCCTGGACCCGATCCGCGGGGAACCAGAGCGCCAGCTCCTGCTCCAAGGGCGGACCGAGCCTCGTCACGGCCTGGTCGGCGTCGATCCACACGCCTGTCTCGGCACAGAGCGCGCGGTAGGCGGCGTGGATGCCGGGTCGAGAGTCGATGAGGGTCATGTCGAGGTCGAAGCCGACGGTCAGGGGATGCGATGCCATGGGAGCCATTGTGCCCATCCGGCTGTGTGGACCCGCACGTGCGCAGCGCGTCAGCGTCGCCGGGCCCGCCACACCAGATACAGCGCGGAGGCGGCAGCCGCCCCCTTCACCACCCACGGCCAGGTGCCGGCGAGTACGTCGCGCATCCCGTCCTGCGGGATCGGCTCGCCCCAGCGGCCGTTGACCCGGCCCCACAGCCAGACCAGACCGCCCGTCACGACCGCGCCGGGCAGGCCGAAGACCGCCCACTTCGCCTCCGCGCGGGAGAGCCGGCGCGAGGCGTACGCGAGGAGCCAGCCGACACCGAGGGCGAGCCAGGAGCCGAGCACGGCTCCGGCGACCAGCAGAGCGGCGGCGAGCAGCAGGAACGGGTTGGCGAAGGTGGGCAGTCGCTCGGCTGCGGCGGTACGACGGGTGAGCCGCGGACGCGGGCGGCGCGGCGGACGGGCATCCGCCTCGACCGGATCGTCGTCCTGGCCCTCCTCGAACTCCTCTTCCTCCTCGTACTCCTCACCCTCCACGTACACGCGCTCCACAGCCGGCGCTGCCTCCGCGGCCGCCAAGTCCTCCTTGGCCGGCGGGGGTTTGAGTATTTCGGGGATCTCGACGCCGCCGACGAATCCGGCCACGCTCTCGCCCGGCCCGAACGGCCCCGGCTCGATCCGCCACCAGTCGGGCTCGCTGCCCGACGGGCCGAGTTCGTCCATCCCGGCGAGGTGCGGCGGGGAGGCGCCGAGGGAGGGCTGCGGCGGCTCGGGCTGATCGACGGCCGACTTGCGCGGTCGCGGGATCCGGCGGCGTACGCGCTGTTCCGGCACGGCGACTCGGGTTGCGGGTGGTGACCCGGCCCGGCCGCCGTCGGCCGACGCGGCCGCCACGACCTCGTCCGGCGTACCGAGCCGCCCGAGAATGCGGCGTACCGACGCGGGGGTGTCGGAACCCGACTTCGCCCGCTGCTGGTCGATCTCGTTCCGCAGACCCGACACCAGCCGCATCCGGTCGCCGGACGGCAGCTGGCACTGCTGGGCCAGGTCGCCGACCCGGCTCAGATAGTCGTAGACGAGCTGATCGCTCTCGATCCCCACCGGCGTTCCCCTGACGTTCCCTGCCCGGCCGCTCTGTCTTCCCGGGCCCGCCCTGTCCTCGACCGTAGCGCTCCAGGGACTACCGTGGGGCGGATGGGGACCATGCCCGAAGGAAGCAGTACGGCCGGCCCGAGCAGTCCGGCCGGCCGGAGCGACGCGGCCCGCCCGAGCAGCCCGCGCACCCTCGCCGAAGCCCTGCGCACCCGCGCCGACGACGAGCTGGCCGCGCTGCTGCGCGCCCGCCCCGATCTGCTGACCCCCGTGCCCAACGATCTGACGCAGCTGGCGACTCGGGCGGGCACCCGTGCCTCCGTCGTACGCGCACTGGAACGGCTCGACCGGTTCACGCTGCAGACCGCCGAGGCACTGGCAGTGGCCCCGGACCCGGCCCCGTACGAAACGCTGCGCGCGCTGCTGACCGGCGACGAGGGCGACCCCGCCATCGAGGCGGCGCTGCCGCACGCGGTGGACGTGCTGCGCGGGCAGGCGGTGCTCTGGGGCGGTGACGACCGGCTGCGGCTGGTGCGCACCGCGCGCGAACTGCTCGCCCCGTCCCCGACCCGTCCGTCCCCGACCGGTCTCGGGCCGACCGTCGCCGAGGCCACCGCGGGGATGTCGCCGACCCGGCTGCAGGAGATCCTGGCGGCGGCCGGACTGCCGACGACGCACGACCCGGTCTCCGCGGTCGCCGCGCTGACCTCGCTGTTCACCGACCGGGAGCGGATGGACGCGCTCCTCGACACCGCACCACCAGAGGCGCTGACGGTGCTTGACCGGCTGGTCTGGGGTCCGCCGTACGGAGAAGTGACGGCGACCCCCGCCCCGCCCGTGCGGTGGCTGCGCGACCGCGGGCTGCTGCTGCCCGCGTCACCGCGGACGGTCGTGCTGCCGCGCGAGGCCGCGCTGCATCTGCGGGCGGGCCGCGCGCACCGGTCACCGGAACCGGTGCCGCCGGCGGTGGTGCCCGCCGCGACCGCGTCGATGACCGCGGGCCGTCCACAGGTTGTGGACAGTGCGGCGGCGGCCCAGGCGTACACCGCTCTCACCACGGTCGAGGACCTGCTGAAGGACTGGCACGAGGGCGGGCCCGCGGTGATGCGGTCGGGCGGCCTTTCGGTACGCGACCTCAAGCGCACCGCGGCCGCCCTGGACACGACGGAGCAGATGGCCGGGTTCTGGCTCGAACTCGCTTATACGGCAGGCCTGTTGGCGTCGGACGGGGAGGCGGAGGAGAGGTATGCACCCACGCCCGCGTACGACGACTGGCTCACGCTCCCGGCGGCCGAGCGGTGGGCACGGCTGGCCACGGCGTGGCTCGGCGCGACCCGTACGCCCGGCCTGATCGGCAGCCAGGACGCCAAGGGCCGTACGCTCTCCGCGCTCGGCCCGGAGCTGGACCGCTCGTCGGCTGCCGAGGTCCGCCGCCGGGTCCTGGAACTGCTGACCGCGCTCCCTCCGGGCACGGCCCCCGCCCCCGAGACGGTGCTGGCCCGGCTGCGCTGGGAGCGCCCGCTCCGGGGCGGCGCGGCGTCCCCCGATACCAACGCGGCCCGCAATGCGGCGGGCACCCCGACGGACCTGCGCTCGCGGATCGCCGCGTGGACGCTGACGGAGGCGGAGGTGCTGGGCATCACGGGCCGGGGAGCGCTGTCGACGCACGCGCGTGCGCTGCTGGGCACCGACGCAGCCGTCCTGACGGCCACGGGCTCGCCGGCGTCACGGCCCCTTCGCGACGAGCTGGTCTCGCGGGCCGGCTCCGAGGAGCTCGCCGCGCGGGCCGCCGAAACACTCGCGCCGCTGCTGCCCGAGCCCCTCGACCATGTCCTCCTCCAGGCCGACCTCACGGCCGTCGCCCCCGGGCCCCTGGAGCGGCCGCTCGCCGAGACCCTCGCCGTGCTCGCCGACGTCGAGTCCAAGGGCGGCGCGACCGTCTACCGCTTCACGCCCGGCTCCGTACGCCGGGCACTCGACGCCGGGCGGTCCGCCTCCGAACTGCACACCTTCCTCGCCACGCACTCCCGCACCCCGGTACCGCAACCGCTCAGCTATCTGATCGACGACGTGGCCCGCCGCCACGGCCATCTGCGGATCGGCGCCGCATCCGCGTACGTACGCTGCGACGACGACGCGCTGCTCGGCGAAATCCTCGCGGACAAACGGTCCCAGGGCCTGCGCCTGCGCCGACTCGCGGCCACCGTCCTGGCCGCCCAGGCCGATTCGGCGACGCTGCTCGAGGGCCTGCGCGCCATGGGATACGCGCCCGCCGCCGAGTCGGCGGAGGGCGATGTCCTGATCACCCGCGCGCACGCCCGCCGAACCCCGCCGCGCACCCCGCCCGCCCCGGTGCCGGACGGCCCGCCGGTGCCCGACGGCACGCTGCTCGGCGCGGCGGTGAAGGCCATCCGCGCGGGCGACCTCGCGTCCACGGTCGTCCGCAAGCCCGTCCCGGAACCGGCACGCAACGGCGAGCTCCCGCGGACGACCTCCGCCGAGACGCTTGCCACGGTCCAGGCCGCGGCGATGACCGGCTCCGCGCTCTGGATCGGCTATGTCAACGCGGACGGCGCGGCCAGCCAGCGCGTCATCGCGCCCGTGCGCGTGGAGGGCGGCTTCGTCACGGCGTACGACCACACGGCGGACGAGGTCCGCACGTATCCGCTGCACCGCATCACCGGCGTCGCCGAACTCGCGGACGACCCGGCCTGAAGGACTTCACGCGGTCGACGAGCTTCACGCGCCTGGCGGGCTTCACGCGCCTGGCCCGCTTCACGCGCTTGGCGGGCCTGGCCATCTGCACGGGCTTGGCCCTCTTCACGGGCTTGGCGGGCTTCGCCGGCCTCGCCGCTGTCGCATGCGCGAACCTGCGACCCAGCAGCAGATAGCCGAGCAGCGCACCCGTCGTGTTGAGGATGACGTCGTCCACGTCGAACGCCCGCCCCTCCACCAACGCGCCCTGCGCCAGCTCGACCAGCGCCATCACCGCCACGGTGAGCGCGATCACCCGCACCATGCGCATCGAGCGCGGTACGAAGACGGGCAGCAGCACGCCGAACGGCACACCCAGCAGCAGATTGCCGCCGATCTGCTTGCACGCGGCGAGGAAGGTGTAGTTCTCGGCGTACTGCCGCAGCGACGAGCCCGGCCGGAGGTTGGACGTGGCGATGTCCGCGGAGGCGTGCGAAGGGGCGAGGGTCAGTCTGGCCAGTACGGCCGAGAAGGCCACCAGCGCCAGAAAGGCCAGCACCATGGCACACACGCGCAGTGCTGTTCTGCCCCACGATGTACGGGGCTGTGTTCCCGTTGTCGTCATGGGGGTCCGGTTACCCCCGCCGACCATGGTCAGGCCCGGACGTTAGGGGGGCCGACGGCGTCCGGCCACTCGTCCACTCCTGTCCCGGGGCTCAGTACGGCACACTGGAGGTTTGGCCTTACCGAAAGGGCTCAGGTGTGAACGGACCCCTCATCGTCCAGAGCGACAAGACGCTCCTCCTCGAAGTCGACCACGAGCTGGCGGGCGAGTGCCGTCGCGCCATCGCGCCCTTCGCGGAGCTGGAGCGCGCGCCCGAGCACATCCACACCTACCGGGTCACCCCGCTCGGCCTGTGGAACGCCCGGGCCGCCGGGCACGATGCCGAACAGGTCGTCGATGCGCTCGTGGCGTACTCCCGCTACCCCGTGCCGCACGCACTCCTCGTCGATGTCGCCGAGACGATGGCCCGCTACGGCCGGCTCACCCTCTCCAAGCACCCCGTCCACGGGCTCGTGCTCACCACCACCGACCGGCCCGTGCTCGAGGAGATCCTGCGGTCCAGGAAGGTGCAGCCGCTGGTCGGGGCCCGGATCGACCCGGACACGGTCGCCGTGCATCCCTCCGAGCGCGGACAGATCAAGCAGACGCTGCTGAAGCTGGGCTGGCCCGCCGAGGACCTCGCCGGGTACGTGGACGGCGAGGCGCACCGTATCGACCTCGACGAGAGCGGATGGGCCCTGCGCCCGTACCAGAAGCAGGCCGTGGAGGGCTTCTGGCACGGCGGCTCGGGCGTGGTCGTACTCCCCTGCGGCGCCGGAAAGACACTGGTGGGAGCCGGTGCGATGGCTCAGGCCAAGGCGACCACCCTCATCCTCGTCACCAACACGGTCTCGGCGCGGCAGTGGAAGCACGAGCTCGTCAGGCGCACCTCGCTGACCGAGGACGAGGTCGGCGAGTACAGCGGCACGAAGAAGGAGATCCGGCCCGTCACCATCGCCACCTACCAGGTGCTGACGACGAAGCGGAAGGGGATCTATCCCCACCTGGAGCTCTTCGACTCCCGGGACTGGGGCCTGATCGTCTACGACGAGGTGCATCTGCTGCCCGCGCCGGTCTTCAAGTTCACCGCGGACCTGCAGGCGCGCCGGCGGCTCGGTCTGACGGCCACGCTCGTACGGGAGGACGGCCGCGAGTCGGACGTCTTCTCGCTCATCGGGCCGAAGCGTTTCGACGCGCCGTGGAAGGAGATCGAGGCGCAGGGCTACATCGCGCCCGCGGACTGTGTGGAGGTGCGGGTCAATCTCACCGACGCCGAGCGGCTTGCGTACGCGACCGCCGAGACGGAGGAGAAGTACCGCTACTGCGCCACGACCGCGACCAAGCGGAAGGTGACGGAGGCGCTGGTACAGAGGTTCGCGGGCCAGCAGATCCTCGTCATCGGCCAGTACATCGACCAGCTCGACGAGCTGGGCGAGCATCTGAACGCGCCGGTCATCAAGGGCGAGACGTCGAACGCGCAGCGCGAGAAGCTCTTCGACGCGTTCCGGCAGGGCGAGATCTCGGTGCTCGTCGTGTCGAAGGTCGCGAACTTCTCGATCGACCTGCCGGAGGCGACGGTCGCGATCCAGGTGTCGGGCACCTTCGGCTCCCGCCAGGAGGAGGCGCAGCGGCTGGGACGTGTGCTGCGGCCGAAGGCGGACGGCCACCAGGCCCACTTCTACTCGGTGGTCGCGCGGGACACGATCGACCAGGACTTCGCGGCACACCGCCAGCGGTTCCTGGCGGAGCAGGGGTACGCGTACCGGATCGTCGACGCGGACGAGCTGCTGGCCTAAAGGTCCCGTTTCAGGGAGTGGTCCTGTTTCAGGGAGTGCGGGGATCGGGCTCCGGGCGCGGTGCCCGGGCCCGCCCCGCGGCAGGCGCCAGTGCCGGCATCGCGAGCGCCAGCGCCAGCGCCAGCAGCGGATACGGAGACGCCGGCACCTGCTGCCACCACGGGAGACGCAGATCCATGTCGCCCTCGTGCGGGACCAGCCACAGCGTGCGGGCCAGGAAGACCACGGCCACCGTCGCCGCCGTGCGCGTCCGGCCCTCCGCGAGCAGCACCGCCAGCAGCGGTACGCACCACACCCAGTGGTGCGACCAGCTGATCGGCGAGACGACCAGCCCGGTGAACGCGACGATCAGGACACCCCGGGCCGCGCTCGCCGCCCGGCGGGCGATCCACAGGCCGGCGACGGCGATGACCACGGCGGCGAGCATCCAGACCGGCCCCGGGTCGGGGGTGTGCAGCGCCCTGGCCAGCAGGCCCTGCAGGGACTGGTTGTCGATGACCCAGACCTTGCCGACCCGGTCCGTCTCGAAGATCCGCCGGGTCCAGAAGTCGAGGCTGGCCCCCGGGAGTACGAGCGCGCCCAGCAGCACGGTCCCGGCGAAGGAGGCGAGCGCGGTGAGCCCGGCCCGGACCCGGCCGGTGATCAGCAGATGGAGGATGAATACGGCGGGCGTCAGTTTGACGCCGGCGGCGACGCCGAGCGCGAAGCCCTTGCCGATGGCCTCGTCGTCCCGGGACAGGTCCCACAGCACGAGGCAGACGAGGGCGAGGTTGATCTGGCCGAAGAGGAGCGTCTGGAAGACGGGTTCGAGCCAGAGGCCCACGGCGACGGCGCCGAACACCAGCGGCCGCCGCGCGGGCAGCCCCGCGAACCGGCAGGAGAGCCGCACCAGCAGCGCGAGCAGCAGCCCGTTCCCGACGACGAAGACCACCTTGAGCGCCGGGACGGGCAGCCAGGTGGTCGGTACGAAGAGGATCGCGGCGAAGGGGGGATACGTGGCGGGCAGTCGCCACTGGGTGACGGTGAACCCGTAGAGATCGGTGCCGTTCGCGACGGCTGCTCCCTCGGCCCGGTACACGAGGGTGTCGACCATGGGGATGCGCTGCGCGATGCAGAGGGCGACGAGCGCGATGAGCGAGAGGGCGAGAGCGAGGGCGCTTACTGCCGTGAGTAAACGAGGGGTCACGTTCCGGTACGTCACGGCCGCGACCCTACTAGTGGATCAGCGGTTCTCCGCGCCGGTCAGCGGCGGTGGATGCCCGCCTCCTCGCCGTACTCCCCGAGCACGGCGACGCTGAACACGGCGCCGGCGTAGACCTTGACCGCGCGCAGGGCGTTGCCGAGGCGGTGGGGGGAGTGCGGGGTGGCGCCGGTGGCGGTCGCACCGTGGCGTGGATGGGGGACGTGGGGCGTTGGGGTGAAGGTTGCTGTGCTCATACCTCCATGATGGATCTCCGCGCCGGGGAACACATCGACCTGCGGACTGAACCGGGCGGACGCACGCGTACGACTCCAGGCAGAGGCCGTCCCCTACGGGGAGGACGCGTCGGCGTACGCCGCCCCCCGGAAATTCGGTCGCCCGCGCCACCGCCCCTGATTAGAATCGCCCGTCTTGCCCGCCTCCCTCTGCGGAGCGCCGCCGGCCGGACGGAAACCGGCCGGTCCGTCATGCCGCCCGATCCATGCCGTAGCCGCCGGAGGCAACCCCGTGCCCGCGCACGCCCCTGAACCCGTGCAACCCCTGCAGCCCTTGCAACCCCCGCAGCCCCTGCAACCCGACCCCGATCCGCTGTCGCGTGAGCGGGCCCACCTCACCGCCTCGCGTGCCGCGCTCCGTGCGATGCGCGAGGACGTCCAGGCACTCGACATCCGCGATGTCACCGCGAACTGGGTCAACGCCGCCGTTCTGGAGGCGCAGATCGAGGAGCGCATCAAGGCGCTCGCCGATCTCTCGCACACGCCGCTCTTCTTCGGCCGCCTCGACTATCTGCACACCGGGCTGGAAGGCCGGCGTTTCTACATCGGCCGCCGGCACGTCCACGACGGGGACGGCGACCCGATGGTCGTCGACTGGCGCGCTCCCGTGTCGCAGCCCTTCTACCGGGCCTCCCGCAAGGACCCACTGGACGTCGGCCTGCGCAGACGCTTCGGCTACACGGGCGGGGACCTCACGGCGTACGAGGACGAGCATCTCACCGACCCCGCCGAGGAGCAGCGGACCAGCAGGCTGCTCCAGGCGGAGATCGAACGGCCGCGCGTGGGCCCGATGCGGGACATCGTCGCCACGATCCAGCCCGAGCAGGACGAGATCGTACGGTCCGGGCTCGGCGGCACGGTGTGCGTGCAGGGCGGTCCCGGCACCGGGAAGACGGCGGTGGGCCTGCACCGGGTCGCCTATCTGCTGTACGCGCACCGCGAGCGGCTGGCCAAGACCGGCACGCTGGTCATCGGGCCGAACCGTTCCTTCCTGCACTACATCGAGCAAGTCCTGCCCGCGCTCGGCGAGTTGGAGGTCAAGCAGGCCACGGTCGACGACCTGGTGGCCCATGTGGAGGTGCAGGGCGCGGACCCGGCGGACGCAGCGGTGGTCAAGGGCGACGCCCGGATGGCGGAAGTACTGCGGCGGGCCGTCCGCTCCCATGTCACGATCCCCACGGAGCCACTGATGGTGGTGCGCGGCTCACGGCGGTGGCGCGTCCCGGCGTACGAACTCGAGGAGATCGTGCGCGAATTGCTCGACCGCGACATCCGCTACGGCGCGGCCCGCGACGCCCTTCCGCAGCGCATCGCGCACACGGTGCTGGTCCGCATGGAGCAGGCGGGTGAGGCGCCCGACGACCGGGTGCAGGACGCGGTGGCGCGCAATCCCGCGGTGAAGGCGGTCGTGAAGGCGGCATGGCCACAGGTGGATCCGGCGAAGCTGGTGCTGCGGCTGCTGTCCGACCCGGCCTTCCTCGCGTCCCACGCGGAGGGTGTGCTGAGCGAGGAGGAGCAGCGGACGATCCTGTGGGAGAAGCCGCCGCGCGGCGTGCGCTCCGCGAAGTGGTCCCTGGCGGACGCGGTGCTGATCGACGAGACGAACGATCTGGTGCAGCGTACGCACTCGCTGGGCCATGTCGTACTGGACGAGGCGCAGGACCTGTCCCCGATGCAGTACCGCGCGGTGGGCCGCCGCTGCACCACGGGCTCGGCGACGGTCCTCGGCGACCTGGCGCAGGGCACAACGCCGTGGGCGACGGTGAGTTGGGCCGACGCGCTGACGCATCTGGGCAAGCCGGACGCGGCGGTGGAGGAGCTGACGGCGGGCTTCCGCGTCCCGCGGGAGGTCATCGCGTACGCGTCCCGGCTGCTGCCGCACATGTCACCGGGCCTGACGGAGGTGACGTCGGTCCGTGAGACGCCGGGTTCGCTGTCGATCCGTGAGGTGAGGGACCTGGACGCGGCGGTGGTGTCGGCGTGCGAGGAGTCGCTGCGGCGGGAGGGCTCGATCGGCCTGATCGCGGCGGACGCGCGGATTCCGGCGCTGGCCTCGGCGTTGACGGCAGCGGGCCATGCGTATCTCTCGCCGGGCGAGGAGACGACGGCCGAGTCCCGCCTCACACTGGTCCCGGCGTCGCTCGCGAAGGGTCTGGAGTACGACTACGTCGTACTCGACGAGCCGGCCGCGGTGGTCGCCGGCGAGCCCGACGAGCGGACGGGCCTGCGCCGGCTGTATGTCGCGCTGACCCGCGCAGTGTCGGGGCTGACGGTGCTGCATGCGGGTGCGCTGCCCGCGCAACTCCGCTGACCGAGGCTCCGCCCCGGACCTCAATCGCCGGACGGGCACATCAAGCCCGTCCGGCGATTGAGGACTGGGGGTCTGGGGGCGAAGCCCCCAGTTCAGGAAGGGGAGGCGCTACCCGTCCAGCACACCCCGCCACTCCGCCACCGCCCCCGCGTCCACCGGCTCCCCCCACCCACCCGGCCGCGCCGCGCCCCCGATGTGGAAGCCGTCGATTCCCGCCGACCGCAGCACCGCCACATGCTCCAGCCGCAGGCCTCCGCCGACCAGGATCCGCGGCTCGTACGCCGGTTCACCCCGGCGCGCCGCCTCCGCCAGCAGGGTCGGCAGGCCGTCGTCGACACCGGCCGCCGAGCCGGCGGTGAGGTAGGTGTCCAGGCCGGGCAGGTCCGCGAGCTGCTTGCGCAGGGCGTCCCGGTCGGCCGCCCGGTCGATCGCCCGGTGGAACGTCCACCGGCAGCCGTCCAGTTCGGCGACGAGCCGCTCGACCGTGACGAGGTCGGGCGAGCCGTCCTCGTCCAGGAAGCCGAGTACGAATTCGTCGGCGCCCTCGGCGCGCAGCTCCCGTGCCGCACGTACCAGCGCATCGACGTCACCCGCCGCGAAGCCGTCGGCGAGTCGCAGCATCACGCGCAGCGGCATGTCGACGGCGGCGCGGATCCGGGCGAAGGTCTCCCGGGACGGCGTCAGACCGTCCGCCGCCATGTCGGTGACCAGCTCCAGTCGGTCCGCCCCTCCGGACCGGGCCGCGACCGCGTCCTCCGCGTCGAGAGCGATCACCTCCAGGACTGCACGGTTGCTCATGTGACCCCATTCCTCCAGGGAGACTGCTACGGCTCAGACAGGTCTAGTCCAATCCCAGCGTAATGCGGATGTAGCACGAACACAGCCACCCGGAGCTTCCCCGTCCGGATCACACCGCGCATTACATACAGGCAGGGGGTATACAGACCGCCCGGGAGGAACCAAGTCCCCGCACCGGGGTCGAGCTCGCCATCGGCGACATGACCTGCGCCGACTGCGCGGCGCGCAGAGGAAGAAGCCCCACCGCACAGACGAAAAGGCCGCGACGGAGGACAACTCCGTACACGACCTGATCGCGACGGTCGGGGCGGCCGAGGCGCCGGCACTCGTCCGCAACCGCCCGCAGGCGCGCGGATCGCCTCAGCCGCCCAGAGCGCCGCTCCCGAACGACCCGCCGCCCCGCTCCCCGTGCTGGGGCCGTGCCTCACGACCCTTGCCGGTGCTGTGCGTGGTGTGCGACTTCATGTTGTAGGGCAGGAGCCGCCCGCCGTCCTGCGGGAAGAGGTCCTCGTCCGACTCACGGACCTCTTCGATGTGCTCATGGGGGTGCTCGGGCGGCTTCGGCTGCTCTTCGGGGCGCGGCGGCACCTCTCGCTCTCGTCGCACTCCGTCCCACCACATGGCTGCCGCCAGGAGAGCAACGATGATGAATCCAAGGAAGAAGGCCAATGCGATCATGGTTTCTGCCTCCGCACACGGGGATAACGCAGATGCCTTGCAGCCATTATCGCCCGGTAGAGCTGTTTTACGCCCGGTAGAGCCGCTTTAGTCGAAGAAGACCAGCTCCTTCTCCTTCGCCCCGCTGAGCTCATAGCGCGTGCCGGTCAGCGGGCGGCCCGCCAGCAGCCGGATCAGGGTCGCAGCCGATCCCGTGTAGGCGGCGGGCTCGGGGCTGTCCGCGCCCAGGACGAGCGGGGCGTCATGGCCGTCAAGGCGGGCCAGCAGCGGCAGAGCCTTTCGAGCCCGGGTGATCCCTGCCAGCAGCGCGAGCGCGTGCTTCAGCCCTTCCCCCTCGTACGCACCGGGCTCCCCCCATGCCTCCCGTACATCGCCGGCATGCACCCACTCCCCGACCGCGATCGCATCGAGACGGCCGTGTCCCGCCCTCGCGATGACCGGCCCCGCCTCGGTCATGCCGCGCTCCAGCTCGTCCACCACTCGGGAGCGGGACCACTCGGCACGCTCGGCGATGTCGCGGTCGTTGGACTCGGGGCTGAACACCCCTTCCTCGAACCGCCCCTCCACCACCCGCATCAGCGCCGCGCCGCAGTGGGCGAGCACATGACGCACGGTCCAGCCGGGACAGCACGTACGGATGGCGAAGTCCTCGTCGGGACGGGCGCGCAGCAGCGGGATCAGGGCGTCGCGCTCGGTGCGGAGCAGCAGACCGGGAAGCTCGGGATCGCGTACAGATTCCATGCCAACCAGCCAACCGCACTCGAAGGCCCCGCTCTAGAGTCGCCCCATGACCGACGACTTCGGGGACCTGCGCGCACGCTGGACCCAGACCCTCCTCGCCGCCCGCCACGGCGCGGGCGGACCGGACCCGCTGCCGTACGCCGACAACCTGCTCGCCCGCTGGTCGGAGCCGCAGCGCCGCTACCACACGGTCGATCACCTGACGGCGGTGCTGAACCACATCGACGTACTGGAGGAGCACGCCACGGACCCGGAGCTGGTGCGCCTCGCGGCCTGGTTCCACGACGCGGTCTACTTCCCGGACCGCTCCGAAAACGAGGAACGATCCGCCCATCTGGCGGAACGCGCCCTCGCCGAGGCCGGGATGACTCCCGCCGCCACCGCCGAGGTCGCCCGACTGGTCCGCCTCACCGTCACCCACGCGCCCGAGGCCGACGATCTGAACGGCCAGGTCCTGTGCGACGCGGACCTGGCCATCCTTGCCGCGTCCCCGCAGCCGTACGCCGCGTACACCGCGGCCGTACGCGAGGAGTACGCCTTCGTCCCGGACGACGCCTTCCGCGAGGGCCGTGCGGCGGTGCTGCGCCAGCTGCTCGGCCTGCCGCGGCTGTTCCGTACGCCGCACGGGGAGCGGGAGTGGGAGTCGCGTGCGCGGCACAACCTGGCGACGGAGCTGAAGCTGCTGGTCTGACGGCTCGCTGCACGGGGCGTCCCTATACGGGGCGGCCCTTGCGCCTGCGCAGCCCTGCCTTCGTCAGCAGCGCGACCACCTCGCGGCTCGACACCTCCACCGCGCCCGCCGCGACCGCCTCCCCGTACCGGTGCGACGGCACGTCGTAGTGGTCCCGCTCGAAGGCCTTCGGCGGGCAGCCGATCAACGCCGCGAAGGCGTGCAGTTCCTCGTACGAGACGTCGCTGACCATGTGCGACCACATCCGACCGTGCCCCGGCCAGGTCGGCGGATCGATGTACACGGTCATGCAAGACCGCCGACCCGTGCCACCACCACGCCCGCCTTCGCGCAGACCCAGTGCGGATCCGGGCCGAGCTCCGGTTCGACATCCAGGGCGTGCGGGTCGCCCGCGTCGCAGACGGGGCAGAGCGGCCAGCGGCCGTGCCGCTCGAGCAGTGCGTCCTGGACGTCCTGGGCGACCAGGCCCGCGACGTACTCCACGCCCTCCGGCCACTGCTCCACCCACCAGCGGCGGTGCGCCACCGCCTCCTCGACCAGCGACACCACCCCGGCATCCGCCACATCGCGCGCGGCCAGGTCGGCGAGGACCAGAGCGCGCGCCGCGTGCAGTGCCTGCTCCAGGGGGTTCGGGTGCTCCATGGAGCCATTGTCGCCCCATCAGCCCCGGTGATCTCCAGGACCTGGAGGGGTTGACGACGACGGAATTTCGAAAATATCTTTCAGGTGTGACCAATCCAGTGAAGGAAATTTTCAGCGGGGCGGCCCCACCCGCCCCCGCCGCCCTCGCGGCCAAGGTACGGACCCTTGCGCCGTCCATGACCCGCTCCATGCAGCGGGTCGCCGAAGCCGTCGCCGACGACCCCGCCGGCTGCGCGGCCCTCACGGTCACCGGTCTCGCCGAGCTCACCGGCACCAGCGAGGCCACCGTGGTCCGCACCGCCCGCCTCCTCGGCTACCCCGGCTACCGCGATCTGCGCCTCGCGCTCGCCGGCCTCGCCGCCCACCAGCAGTCCGGCCGCGCCCCCGCCGTCACCGCCGACATCGCCGTCGACGACCCCCTCGCGGACGTGGTCGCCAAGCTCGCGTACGACGAACAGCAGACCCTCGCCGACACGGCATCCGGCCTCGACACCGTCCAGCTCGGCGCGGCCGTCGCCGCCGCCGCGACCGCCCGCCGCATCGACATCTACGGCGTCGGCGCATCGTCCCTCGTCGGCATGGACCTCGCGCAGAAGCTGGCGCGCATCGGACTCATCGCGCACGCCCACGCCGATCCGCATCTCGCCGTCACCAACGCCGTGCAGCTGCGCTCCGGCGACGTGGCCATCGCCATCACCCACTCGGGGTCTACCGGCGACGTCATCGAGCCGCTGCGGGTCGCCTTCGACCACGGCGCGACGACGGTCGCGATCACCGGCCGCCCGGACGGTCCCGTCTCGCAGTACGCCGACCATGTGCTGACCACGTCCACCGCCCGCGAGAGTGAGCTGCGCCCGGCCGCGATGTCGTCCCGCACGAGCCAACTCCTCGTCGTCGACTGCCTGTTCATAGGCATCGCGCAGCGTACGTACGAGACGGCGGCCCCTGCCCTCGCCGCCTCGTACGAGGCCCTGGCGCACCGGCACAGCCCCCGTACCCGCTGAACCCCGAGCTACCGGTCCCCCCACACATGAGAAAGCGGAGCCGCACTTCATGACCTCCATGTCGTCCGAGTCGTCCCGGCCGTCCGTGCCCTCCACGCCGTCCGCGTACGGTGAACTCCGCGCTCAGCTGGCCACCCTCACCACGGAGGCGTTCCGGCCCGAGCTCGCCGAGATCGACCGGCTGCCCACCCTCGAGATCGCCCGGATCATGAACGGCGAGGACCAGAGCGTCCCCGCCGCCGTCGCCGCGCAGCTGCCGCGGATCGCCGCCGCGATCGACGCCACCGCCGAGCGAATGGCCCGCGGCGGCCGGCTGATATACGCAGGAGCGGGCACGGCGGGGCGGCTCGGCGTACTGGACGCGAGCGAGTGCCCGCCCACCTTCAACACCGACCCGGCCGAGGTCGTCGGCCTGATCGCGGGCGGCCCCACCGCCATGGTCACAGCGGTCGAGGGCGCCGAGGACAGCAAGGAGCTGGCCGCCGCCGACCTGGAGGCGCTGAAGCTGACCGCGGACGACACGGTGGTCGGGATCTCCGCATCGGGCCGTACGCCGTACGCCGTCGGCGCGGTGGAGCACGCCCGTTCCCTCGGCGCGCTCACCATCGGCCTGTCGAACAACGCCGACAGCGTGCTCGGCGTGGCCGCCGAGCACGGCATCGAGGTCGTCGTCGGCCCCGAACTGCTCACCGGGTCCACGCGGTTGAAGGCCGGTACGGCGCAGAAGCTCGTCCTCAACATGATCTCGACGATCACGATGATCCGGCTCGGCAAGACGTACGGAAACCTGATGGTGGACGTCCGCGCCTCCAACGAGAAGCTGCGCGCCCGCTCGCACCGGATCGTCGCGCTGGCGACGGGTGCGTCGGACGCCGCGATCGAGACCGCCCTCACCTCGGCCGAAGGAGAGGTGAAGACCGCGATCCTCATCGTGCTGGCCGAGGTCGACGCCCCCACCGCGAACCGTCTCCTCACCGACGCGAACGGGCACCTGCGCGCCGCACTCGGCGGCGCGCACCCATAGGCGGCCCGCCCGGCCGCACCCACCCCCCACAGCAAGGCACCACGCACCATGGCACCAGAGAAGAACCACGCCGCCACCGCCGCCGAGATCCTCCCCCTCGTCGGTGGCGCCGCGAACATCTCGTCCGTCGCCCACTGCATGACCCGCCTGCGCCTCGGCCTGCACGACCGCTCCCTCGTACAGGACGAGGCGCTGAAGGCGCTCCCCGCGGTCATGGGCGTGGTCGAGGACGACACGTACCAGATCGTGCTGGGGCCGGGCACGGTCGCCCGGGTCACGCCGGAGTTCGAGGCGCTGCTGAGGGCGGCTCCCGGGCCGACCGGGGACCTGACCGCGCAGGGCGCCGCCATCAAGGCCGCCCAGAAGGCCCGGAACGCAACGCCGTTCAAGCTCTTCCTGCGCCGCATCGCGAATATCTTCGTACCGCTGATCCCTGCCCTCATCGGCTGCGGCATCATCGCCGGACTGAACGGCCTGCTCACCAACCTCGGCTGGCTGCCGTCCGTGGTCCCCGCGCTCGCCGCGATCGCGTCCGGCTTCATGTCGCTGATCGCCGTCTTCGTCGGCTACAACACCGCGAAGGAGTTCGGGGGTACGCCGATTCTGGGCGGCGCGGTCGCCGCGATCATCGTGTACGCGGGGGTCGCGAAGGTGACGGCCTTCGGCGTGACCCTCTCCCCCGGCCAGGGCGGCGTACTGGGCGCGCTGGGCGCCGCGGCTCTCGCCGTGTACGTCGAGAAGTGGTGCCGCCCCCGGGTCCCGGAGTCCCTCGACGTGCTGGTGACCCCGGCTCTCACCGTGCTGGTCTCCGGCCTGGTCACCCTCTTCGGCCTGATGGTCGTGGCCGGCGAGGTCTCCACCGCGATCGGCGACTTCGCCAACTGGCTGCTCGCCCACGGTGGCGCGGGTGCGGGCTTCGTACTCGGTGGCCTCTTCCTCCCGCTGGTGATGCTCGGCCTGCACCAGGCGCTGATCCCCATCCACACCACGCTGATCGAACAGCAGGGCCACACGGTCCTGCTCCCGATCCTCGCGATGGCGGGCGCGGGCCAGGTCGGGGCGGCGACCGCGGTCTACTTCCGTCTCCCCCGCAACACCGCGATCCGCGCCACCATCAGATCCGCCCTCCCGACAGGCCTCCTGGGCGTCGGCGAACCCCTGATTTACGGCGTCTCGCTCCCCCTGGGCCGCCCCTTCGTCACGGCCTGCGTCGGCGGCGCGTTCGGCGGCGGCTTCGTCGGCATGTTCAACATGCTAGGCGACACGGTGGGTTCAACGGCGATCGGGCCATCGGGATGGGCGCTGTTCCCGCTGCTCGACGGCAACAGGGGCCTGGGCGGGACGGTCGCGATCTACGCGGGCGGCCTGCTGACGGGCTATCTGGTGGGCTTCTTCGCCACGTACTTCTTCGGCTTCAGCAGGCAGCTGCTGGCGGACTTCAACGTGGCCCCGGAGCACGAGGCGACGCCTTCCGCGGACCCCGCGAAGGCACCGGCCACAACCCGCGTGTGACGCGTACGCCTGACAGCGCTGAGCGGCACGCACGGCATCCGGCTGAGCGGCTGGGTCGCGGAGGCGGCAGCTCTGCTTCCAGGCGAAGGGCACAAAGACCCGTTGGCCTTCATCGCGCGGGGCACTCCGCAGAGCGCGGTCCGTCCCCGCTCACGTACTCGACACGCAGTTTCTCGCTCTCCTCCACGACGAACATCGTGCCCTGGGTGGGACTCCAGCCCCGGGAGACCAGAAAGATCCGGTCGCCCGACACATGGAAGAGCCGCAGCCCTGCATAGCGGTAGCGGAAGGCACTCGCCTTGCCCGCGATGGTGAAGCGACAGCTGCTGCGGCCGTGGATGAGCAGATCGTCCTTGCTGAACACGGCGACGGCCGGCATCCCGGTATCGACGGTCCGCGCGGTCAGGGCCGCGCGGCCCCGGCCGACGATCCCCGCGTAGGAGGACACCGCCCAGAACAGCGCGAGTACGGCGACCAGCAGGCAGAGGGCCCACATGCGCAGATCCCGGCTTTCGCGCGTGCGGGCATAGCCGGTGAGCAGGAACCCGGCGATCGTCGTGAGCGGCACCAGCAGATCGAAGAGCGCGGGGTGGAGGGGGATCAGCGGGAGCAGAAGCAGCGGCGGCGCCCAGGCGTGACGCAGTACGCGCAGCGGTGTCGCCGCCGCGCCGGGGTCGCGCTGCACTCGGCGGTGCGCGGCGAGGGCGGCGAACGCGGCGGCGGCGCCGAGCAGCACCGGGAGATAGAGGGCGTCGACGCTGCGGAGCAGATAGTCGCGGGTGGAGAAGTGGAACACGGTGTCGCGGAGCCCGAGGGCTTTGGCTTCGGCGTCGGTGCTGGACCAGCCGAAGTAGAAGAGCACGGCGGTGAAGAGGGAAATGAGCGAGCCGACGGTCCCGATGAACTCGGTGAGGCCGGCGCCTCTGGGTGGTTCGGGCGCAGTCGCGGCGCCGCCGTCCGGCTCGGGTTCCGGTTCCGGGTCCGGGTCGCCGCCGGGGTCCGGTCCCGGGTCCGGGTCGCCGGGGTCCGGGTCCGGTCCCGGGTCCGGGTCGCCGGGGTCCGGGTCCGGTCCCGGGTCCGGGGCGGGATCGGCGTCAGGGCCTGTTGGACTGCCGGCGGCAGGCGGTGCCGGGTCCGGGGCGGTCACGACACCGAGACGGAGGAAGGCGAAGGGGAGTCCGTGGTCGGGGAGTCCGGGTCCGGGGATTCCCCGCCCGAACCCGGGTTCGCCGACCCGTCAATTCTGATCGCGCCACGTTTGGTCATTGAGCCGCCCCCCTCGAAATGGAGGGTCAGATCCACCAGCCCGGCTCCCGTGAAGGACTCCGGTAGCTCGAAGGCGACCGTGGCGCCCTCGCAACATTGCTTGTGGCGCGGTTCCAGCGTCAGCACTTCGCCCCCCTCAACCTCGAGATCCACGTTCATGACCTCGCTCGGCCAGGTGCCCTCCACCCGGAACCCCCAGTACGGCGGCTTCAACACGACCTCGGGCCCGGGGACCACCGCGGTGATACGCTGCGGGCATGCGGTGGTGTCACCCGAACTCCGGTGCAGCGTGACCTTCCCCTGCGGGTACTGACGATGCCAGTTCACCACCTGCTTCAGCATCCGGTACGCCGCCGTCTCGCGGCAGCCGCCGTGTGTGAACCCGGGCCCGTGCAACGAGTCGTACAGCCGCACCGCCTCATTCCACTGCGAGGTGTCACCCTTCGCCGCCAAACAGGCCAGCGTCAGCGCATGAACGAGCTTCCACGACTTGCTCCCGGTGCTGTGCTGCCTGACGGCATCGCGAGCGTCGGAACACTTGAACACCCACAACTGGTCGTAGATGTCCTCCGGGTCGATCCCGACGTTCGTATTGGGCGAGTCGGGCCCCGGCGGTAACCACGCGAACTCGGCGTCCCTGTCGTTGCCGCCGTTCCCGCCACCGTTCCCGCCACCGCCGTTCCCCGAGCCGCCGGACCCCTCGTCGTCGGAGGGATGCCACGTGGGCCCCCCGGAGTCCGGGCCCGAGCTCCACTCACCGCCGTCCGCACCCGCGCTTCCCCGCGGCGGCGCGCTCTCCCCGTCGCCTCCGCCACCGCAGCCCGTCAGTACCAAGGCCGCGGCGAGCACCCCCGACACCAGCACTCCGCAGCGCCTGCCCAGCCCAGTTCGACCAGCCATGGGACCCCCCGTACATGCCCGATGGCTACTCATCATGACCAGGCGGGCCCGCCGCGAGAAAGATGGCGCACAGGCCTCGTCCGAGAAAATTCCCCACCATTGTGCGCGGCAGTTTCCCGCGCAACCCCAGCCTCTCCGGCAGCACGCCAAACGGGCTGATGGGCCATGCTCACTGTCGCTGCACATCCCGAACTGCCGCACAGAGGAGTTGATCGATGGCGAATGAGGAAGCCGAGAACGAACCCGGGGCCGTCGAACTGCCGGACCCGTCGGGGCCCGGCGCCGATCCCCGCGTGGCGCTGGGCGAGGAGCCCGTCCGCCGCGTCGCCGCGGTATCCCCGGCACGGGCTCCAGGTCGTTCCCACGGGGAAGCGTCGCACTCGCCGGGTGTCGTGGACACTGCGGACCCGCAGTCGGAGGGGTGAGACCGTGGGCCTGACCATCCGCAACCAGTATTCGGCGCGCGTATACGTCGCGATCAGGTTCTACGACAACTCCTGCCCCCACAACACGGGGCCGCACCTCATGGGGTGGTGGGGCATGGACCCGGGCAGGAGTGCGCTGGTCTACGCGAACGATGTGAACCAGTACAGCCCCATGTGGTTCTACTTCGCCGAGGCCGCGAACAGCCCGGTCTGGGCCGGACCGCATGTCGTCCAGATTCCGAACCAGGCATTCAACCGGTGCGAGAAACCAGGGGTGTCCGGCGGGTACGCACGAGGCTTCCGCGAACTCTATGTCGGCGACAATGAGGACTTCACCCTCACCCTCACGGGGTAGCCGCGGCTGAGCGTTGCAGCAGCACCTGACGCGACGCCGGCCAGGTGCTGCCGTCGGCCGCACCGGCATCGTCCCCGTCCGCGACTCCAAGAACCCCCACGGTCCGAAGCTCGTGTTCCGGGCCTCGTCCTGGTCCGATTCACGCTCCCCGACCCGGTCAACATCACCCTCGGCACCGAAAGGCTCAAGGACTTCGCCCACTGAGCCCCGGGAACGCCCGAGGGCGGCACCCCCTGGGAGTAGGGGTGCCGCCCTCGGTACGTAACCGGGCTACCGAGCCGAAGAGGCTCAGAAGTCCATGTCACCGCCCGGCATGCCGCCCGGAGCGGCCGCAGAGGCCTTCTCCGGCTTGTCGGCGATGACGGCCTCGGTGGTCAGGAACAGCGCCGCGATGGAGGCCGCGTTCTGCAGGGCAGAGCGGGTCACCTTCGCGGGGTCGATGATGCCCTCGGCGATCATGTCGACGTACTCACCGGTCGCGGCGTTGAGGCCGTGACCCACGGTCAGGTTGCGCACCTTCTCCACAACGACGCCGCCCTCAAGGCCGGCGTTGACCGCGATCTGCTTCAGCGGGGCCTCCAGGGCCAGCTTCACAGCGGCGGCACCCGTGGCCTCGTCACCCTCGAGCTCAAGCTTCTCGAAGACGGCGGACGCCTGGATGAGCGCGACGCCACCACCGGCGACGATGCCCTCCTCGACGGCGGCCTTGGCGTTGCGCACCGCGTCCTCGATGCGGTGCTTGCGCTCCTTGAGCTCGACCTCGGTCGCGGCGCCGGCCTTGATGACGGCCACGCCGCCGGCCAGCTTCGCGAGGCGCTCCTGGAGCTTCTCGCGGTCGTAGTCCGAGTCGGAGTTCTCGATCTCGGCACGGATCTGGTTGACGCGACCGGCAACCTGGTCGCTCTCGCCCGCGCCGTCGACGATCGTGGTCTCGTCCTTGGTGATGACGACCTTGCGGGCGCGGCCCAGCAGGTCCAGGCCGGCGTTCTCGAGCTTGAGGCCGACCTCCTCGGAGATGACCGTGCCGCCGGTGAGGATGGCGATGTCGTTCAGCATCGCCTTGCGGCGGTCGCCGAAGCCCGGGGCCTTGACGGCGACGGACTTGAAGGTGCCGCGGATCTTGTTGACGACCAGGGTCGACAGGGCCTCGCCCTCGACGTCCTCGGCGATGATCAGCAGCGGCTTGCCGGACTGCATGACCTTCTCGAGGAGCGGCAGCAGGTCCTTGACCGAGCTGATCTTCGAGTTGACGATCAGGATGTACGGGTCGTCGAGCGACGCCTCCATACGCTCCATGTCGGTGGCGAAGTACGCCGAGATGTAGCCCTTGTCGAAGCGCATACCCTCGGTGAGCTCCAGCTCCAGACCGAAGGTCTGGGACTCCTCGACGGTGATGACGCCTTCCTTGCCGACCTTGTCCATGGCCTCGGCGATGAGCTCACCGATCTGGGTGTCGGCAGCGGAGATGGAGGCGGTCGAAGCGATCTGCTCCTTGGTCTCCACGTCCTTGGCCTGCTCGAGCAGGGCACCGGAGACGGCCTCGACGGCCTTCTCGATGCCACGCTTGAGGGCCATCGGGTTGGCGCCGGCGGCTACGTTGCGCAGGCCCTCGCGTACGAGCGCCTGAGCGAGAACGGTCGCGGTGGTCGTACCGTCGCCGGCGACGTCGTCCGTCTTCTTGGCGACTTCCTTGACCAGCTCGGCGCCGATCTTCTCGTACGGGTCCTCGAGCTCGATCTCCTTGGCGATGGAAACACCATCGTTGGTGATCGTGGGGGCGCCCCACTTCTTCTCGAGGACGACGTTACGGCCCTTGGGGCCAAGGGTGACCTTGACGGCGTCGGCGAGCTGGTTCATCCCGCGCTCGAGACCGCGCCGTGCCTCCTCGTCGAACGCGATGATCTTGGCCATGTGAAGTGGTCCTCCCGGACTGGGGTGGATTCTCCGGACCGCGCCTGGCGCCCGCGACGGACGGCCTGCAGGCCTTGTGGTTCCTTGCCCCACCCGGCTTGCGGACCTCACCGACCCGGTCCTCGTTGTCACTCTCACTGTCAGAGTGCTAACGCCAATGATTAGCACTCGACCCATGAGAGTGCAAGCGCCCGAAGGGCTCCGTGAGGGGTGGTGGTCGGGCGACGGGTGGGCGCAAGCGCCCGAAGGGCTCCGTGCGGGGCGCGGGGCGGGCGCAGGCGCGTGGACGCGCACGAGGGGCCCGCATCCCTCGCGGGATGCGGGCCCCTCGGCGTGAGCGTGAGTGCGTCGGTGGTCGATCGCGCCGAGATCAGACGGCGAGCTTGACCATGTCCGCCTGCGGCCCCTTCTGGCCCTGCGAGATCTCGAATTCAACTCGCTGACCCTCTTCAAGGGTGCGGTAGCCGTCCATCTGGATCGCACTGTAGTGGACGAAAACATCCGCACCACCGTCGACCGCGATGAAGCCGTACCCCTTCTCCGCGTTGAACCACTTGACGGTGCCCTGAGCCATGCCTAACTCCCCTATTACTGGCCCTTGCGCAGGACCGCACTTCGCGGACCCGGGTCAGACCTCACCCCGACAGGAGGGGTGTGCGCCGGAACGCGTCGACCGCGGCTGAATGTATCTGCCCAACTGCCCTCTGCAACAGGTCAATCGGACGAGAATTCCGAGCGCGCGCGAACGGAAAATTGACCTGAATTCAAGAAATTACGGGGCAAGTCGGGCCCGGCAAATCACACCTAAGAGAGGCAATTCGATCGACCATATTGGCTGCTTCTTGTCAGGCTCGGGCGCATTCTCATATGCGGCCGGCACACGCAGCGGAGGGGGGCTTCCCCAACTGTACCGCGCTCAACCATACAGAATTGCCCCCTCCGCTTCTCTTGCGGAGAGGGCAATACGCGTAACTCTGTGTGCCGTCCGACACGGCGTCTGACGATCAGCCTCCGGCGACGGCGGGGATGATCGAAACTCCCGCCCCGTCCGGCGTCGCCGTCTCGAGTCCCTGCTCGAAACGCACGTCGTCGTCATTCACGTACACGTTCACGAAGCGGCGCAGCTTGCCCTGGTCGTCGAGGACCCGGGCGGCGATGCCGGCGTGGTTCTTCTCCAGGTCGGCGATCACCTCGGAGAGGGTCGCGCCCTGGGCCGAGACCTCGGCCTGACCGCCCGTGTAGGTACGGAGAATGGTGGGGATGCGGACGTTGACACTCATGGTGCGTGCCTTTCTCGGGAGTCGGATCAGCCGGCCAGGCCGGCGTCGCGGAACGCGTCCAGGCTCGGGCGAATCGTCGCGGTCGGGCCGGTCGTCGGCGCCACCGCGTCCAGGGTCTTGAGGCCGTCGCCGGTGTTGAGGACGACCGTGGTGAGCGCCGGGTCGAGCACGCCCGCCTCGATCAGCTTCCGCGTCACGCCCACGGTCACGCCACCCGCGGTCTCCGCGAAGATGCCCTCCGTGCGAGCGAGCAGCTTGATCGCGTCGACGATCTGCTCGTCGTTGACGTCCTCGACCGCGCCGCCCGTGCGGCGGGCGATGTCCAGGACGTACGGGCCGTCGGCCGGGTTGCCGATCGCCAGCGACTTGGCGATGGTGTTCGGCTTCTGGGGGCGTACGACGTCGTGTCCGGCCTTGAAGGCGGTCGACACCGGCGAGCAGCCCTCGGCCTGGGCGCCGAAGATCTTGTACGGCTTGTCCTCGACCAGGCCGAGCTTGATCAGCTCCTGCAGACCCTTGTCGATCTTCGTGAGCTGCGAGCCCGAGGCGATGGGGACGACGATCTGGTCCGGCAGCCGCCAGCCGAGCTGCTCGCAGATCTCGTACGCCAGCGTCTTGGAGCCCTCGCCGTAGTACGGGCGGAGGTTGACGTTGACAAAGCCCCAGCCCTCGCCGAGCGGGTCGCCGATGAGCTCCGAGCAGAAGCGGTTGACGTCGTCGTAGTTGCCCTCGATGCCGACGAGCTCGCCGCCGTACACCGCGGCCATGACGACCTTGCCCTGTTCCAGGTCGTGCGGGATGAACACGCAGGAGCGGAAGCCGGCCCGCGCGGCGGCGGCGCCGACCGCGCCGGCGAGGTTGCCGGTGGAGGAGCAGGACAGGGTGGTGAAGCCGAAGGCGCGCGCGGCCTCGACGGCGATGGCGACAACGCGGTCCTTGAAGGAGTGCGTCGGGTTGCCGGAGTCGTCCTTGATGTACAGGCCGCCGGTGACGCCCAGCTCACGGGCGAGGTTGTCGGCCTTGACGAGCTTGGTGAAGCCGGGGTTGATGTTCGGCTTCTCGGCCACGTCGGCGGGGACGGGCAGCAGCGGGGCGTACCGCCAGATGTTGTCCGGACCCGCTTCGATCCGCTTCCTCAGCGCCTCGGGGTCGCCGACCGGCAGGTCGTACGCGACTTCCAGCGGCCCGAAACAGGAGGCACAGGCGAAGATCGGACCGAGCTCGAAACGCTCTCCGCATTCGCGACACGAGAGCGCCGCGGCGGGACCGAGGTTCACGGGGGTGGTTGCGACAGTCTGCACAGCCATGGTGGCGAGGCCCTTTCTCCTCATCTTCCTCGTGACGCATTTCGCCACAAGACGGAATTGGCACCTTCCCCACCGTGACCTCGCGGTCGGCGGGAGGGTTGCCGGGGCTTCAACGGGCCGTTCCCTCTGCCCCTCTGGATGAGCGGTATTCGATTGTCAGCGAGACGACCCCGGCATGCGACGGTCATCCGCGTTGTTCAAGACTGTAACCGAAGGCGGGGACGGTTGAGATAGTCGTCCGAACCGCGAGATGGATCACTAGCCGATCACTAGCCAGGGAGTAACGAGCGTGCTGGAAGAGGTGGAGCGCTGGCTGACCAGGCGTTCCTGGTCGGCGGCCGACCGCCCGCTCGGCAGGCTGATGGCCGCCAAGCGCGGTACGACCATCAGCGTCGTCCTGCCCGCGCTCGACGAGGAGTCGACCGTCGGCGAGATCGTCACCGTGATCCGGCGCGAGCTGATGGAGGCCACGGCGCTGGTCGACGAGCTGGTCGTGATCGACTCCGGCTCCAGCGATCGTACAGCCGAGGTGGCCGCGGCGGCCGGCGCCCGGGTGGTGCACCGGGACGCGATCCTGCCCCGGATACCGGCCGTCCCCGGCAAGGGCGAGGTGCTGTGGCGCTCGCTGATGGTGACCAGCGGCGACATCGTCTGCTTCGTCGACGCCGACCTGCGGGAGTTCTCGGCGGACTTCGTCTCCGGAATCGTCGGGCCGCTGCTGACCGACCCCGAGGTGCAGTTCGTCAAGGCGATGTACGACCGGCCGCTGGGTCCCGGGTTCGATCCGCCCGCCTCTGGCAGGACACCGGGGCAGGGCGGCAGGGTCACCGAGCTGGTGGCGCGCCCGCTGCTCAATCTGCACTGGCCGCAGCTGGCCGGTTTCGTCCAGCCGCTGGGCGGGGAGTACGCGGCACGGCGCTCGCTGCTGGAGCGGCTGCCCTTCCCCGTCGGATACGGCGTGGAGCTGGGCCTTCTCGTGGACGCACTGCACACGGTGGGCCTGGACGCACTGGCGCAGGTGGACGTCGGCTCGCGCAAACACCGTCACCAGGACGGTCAGGCGCTGGGCCGGATGGCGGCGGCGATCTACCGCACGGCTCAACTCCGGCTCTCCCGTGGCCACTTGGTGCGGCCCGCGCTGACGCAGTTCGTGCGGGGCGAGGGTGGTTTTGAACCGCGTACGTACACGGTGGACACGGATGAGCGGCCGCCGATGCGCGAGATCGGTGAGTACGCGGCGCGTCGCGCGGCATAACCACGAAGAACCGGCCATCTTGTCTAAATTTCCTATGTATGAGCTTTGTATACAGAGTGGCGTTTCTCGGGCAGGCGGTGGCCGACACCATCGCCCCCGCGCATCGTGGCAACCACAACAGCGAGCTCTTGTGGCTGCTGGGCGGCCTGGCCCTGAGCCTGACCGCGGCCGGGGTGGTCGCGGTCGCCGCGACACGGGGACGGCGTCATCATTGAAGCCGTGCCGTACTCACGTTTGAGGGTCTGAGGGACGGGCTAGGTTTCGCGACATGGTTTCCGAGCACGCTGCCGCCCAGGTACTCGTCGCGTCGAATCGCGGCCCGGTCTCGTACACCCGGAACGAGGACGGGAGCCTCGACTCCCGCCGCGGCGGGGGCGGCCTGGTCTCCGGTCTCTCGGCCATCGGCTCCGAGGCGGAGGCGCTGTGGGTCTGCGCCGCCCTCGGGGACGGCGACCGCGAGGCGGTACGGCGCGGGGTGGCCGAGCCCGGGGTACGGATGCTCGACATCGACACCACGGTGTTCGCCGAGGCGTACAACGGCATCGCGAACTCGGTGCTGTGGTTCCTCCACCACATGCTGTACCAGACGCCGCTGGAGCCGGTCTTCGACGCGGAGTTCCGCCGCCAGTGGGCGTCGTACGAGGCATACAACCGCGCCTTCGCGGACGCACTGGCCGAGGAGGCCGCGCCGGGCGCCGCCGTCCTGATACAGGACTACCACCTCGCGCTGGCGCCCCGGATGCTCCGCGCCCACCGCCCCGACCTGCTCATCGGCCACTTCTCGCACACACCGTGGGCCCCGCCGGAGTACTTCCGGCTGCTGCCCGACGACATCGCCGCCCAGCTGCTCGGCGGCATCCTCGGCGCCGACCGGGCCGCGTTCCTCACCCGTCGCTGGGCGGACGCGTTCACCGACTGCTGTCACAGCGTGCTGGGCCCCGGCATCCCGTCCGGCACCCGGATCGGGGTGCACGGCCTCGGCGCGGACGCGGACTTTCTGCGGGAGCGGTCGGACCGGCCGGACGTCCATGAGCGCCTGGTGGCACTGCGCGAGCAGGTCGGCGGGACGGACCGGAAGACGATCGTGCGGGTGGACCGCACCGAGCTGTCCAAGAACATCGTGCGCGGGCTGCTCGCCTACCGGCACCTCCTCGAGACCCGTCCCGAGTGGCGGGAGCGGGTCGTCCATGTCGCCTTCGCCTACCCGTCCCGGCAGGACCTGGCGGTCTACCGCGAGTACACGGCAGAGGTCCAGCGCGTCGCCGACGAGATCAACTCGACGTACGGGACGGCGACTTGGAGCCCTGTCGTACTCCATGTGAAGGACGACTTCGCCCGCTCGCTGGCCGCCTACCGGCTCGCGGACGTGGCACTGGTCAACCCCATCCGCGACGGCATGAACCTGGTCGCCAAGGAGATTCCGGTCGTCTCGGACGAGGGCTGCGCGCTGGTGCTTTCGCGCGAAGCGGGAGCACACGAGGAGCTGGGCGAGGATGCCGTGACGGTCAATCCGTACGACGTGACGGGCACCGCCGACGCCCTCCACGAGGCGCTGACGATGCCGGACGACGAACGGGCCCGGCGCACGAAGCGCCTGGCGGCCGCGGCGACCGCGCTGCCGCCGCAGAAGTGGTTCCTGGACCAGCTGAGGGCGCTGCGCGAGGGGGCGTAGGAACTCCGGGCCGCCCGGGCCGGCCTGCTCCGACCGGCTCCGGGCTACTCCGACCGGCTCTGCAGGCGCTGCGCGAGCGCGCCCAGGAACTCCACGACCGCCGCCGGACCCGCCAGCAGCAGGTCGGCGCGGCCCGCGACCTCCGGGACCTCCGCGCTGCCGCTGCACACCAGCAGACCGGGCACCCCGTCCGAGCGGAGCTTCTCGACGGCCGCGAAGGCGGGCAGATCGCCCAGGTCGTCGCCCGCGTACAGGACCGATTCGGCCCCCACTTCGCGTACGTACTCGGCGAGGGCCACGCCCTTGTCCATGCCCGGCGGGCGCAGCTCCAGGACCATGCGGCCCGGTTCCACGATCAGCCCATGGCGGGCGGCGAGTTCGGCAAGCGGCTCGCGCAGCGCGTCGAACGCGGCCTGCGGGTCGGTCGCACGGCGGGTGTGGACCGCGACCGCCCGGCCCTTCTCCTCGATCCAGGTGCCGTGCCAGGCGCCGATGCGGTCGAGGAATCCGGGCAGTTCGGCGCGGACGGTGGCGACGCCGGGGTGCGGGGCGGGGGCGTTGACCGTGCCGCTGACGGCGTCCCAGCGCTCGGCGCCGTAGTGGCCGAGGACGACGAGGTGGTCCAGGCCGGGCTCTCCGGCGAAGCCGCCGTAGCGAACGGCGACTCCGGCGGGCCGGCCGGTGACCACGGCGACGGAGGCGACCCGGGGCGCCAGGGCGGCGATCGCGGGGACCGCGCCGGGGTGGGCGCGGGCCTGCTCGGGGTCGGGCACGATCTCGGCGAGCGTGCCGTCGAAGTCGAGGCCTACAACGGATTTCTCGGGCCGGGCGACAAGCGCGGCCAGGCCTTCACGGCCGGCGGGGGTGGACGGCGTCGGCAGGGGGTGCGCGTACGGGAAGCCCATGACCCGACCCTATCGGCGACTGCGTTTGGCGTCCCTGACACGGCGGAGCCGGTTGACCGTGACAGGGTCGTGGGCGAGGGCGCGCTCGTCGTCGATGAGAGCGTTGAGGAGCTGGTAGTAGCGGACCGGGGAGATGCCGAGCTGCTCCCTGATGGCCCGCTCCTTGGCGCCGGGCCCCGGCCAGGAGTGGTGCTCCATGGCCAGTACGGCGCGGTCGCGCTCGGAAAGCGCCTCGTCGTGGGTCATACGATCCAACATATCGGCGAGGCGCTGTGCCCGGGTCTGCTCGCCGGCGCCGGTGCCGGTGCCGGTGCCGGCGGCCCCAGGAGCCCGCCGGTGCCGCGGCTGTTCGGCGCTATTCGCGGTGCTCGGCGACGGTGGCGTCGCGGCCTATGCGGCTGAGGACGTCCTTCGGTTCGGTGCCCTGGTTCATGGCGGTGCCGATGTTCTTCTTGATGCTCTCGCTGACCGTCGCCCACGACGTCTTGCCGACCGGCGGAAGCACCGAGGTGGGGAGCTCCTGGAGGAACTCCCTGAGGTCCTGGTGCTGGGGGTCCTGCTCCATCGCCTCGGACGCGGAGACCGTCACCGGCAGCAGGTCGTTCTGGCCGGCGAAGTCGAGAACGTTCTTGTCGCTGAAGACGAAGTCGAGGAACTTGCCGATCTCGGTGCGGTGACCGTTCTGCTTGAAGCCCATGATCCAGTCGGCGACGCCCATCGCGGACTTCGGCTTGCCGGTGGTGCCGGGCAGCGCCACCTTGCCGACCTGGATATTGGCCTTCTGGGCGGCCTGCATCAGGGACGGGTGGCCGTTGAGCATGCCGACCTCGCCGCGAGTGAAGGCGGCGAAGGCCTCCTTGCGGTTCAGCTTGCCGGGGGCGACCGGTCCGGTGAGCCCCTTCTCGACCAGGTTCTCCTTCAGCCAGTCGAAGGTGGCGATGTTCTGCTCGGAATCTATGGAGTAGCTGCCGCCCTGGTTGGTGTATCCCTCACCGCCGCCGCTGAGAAGCCACATCATGGTCTCGGCCTGGGCCTCTTCGGGACCCAGCGGCAGGGCGAAGGGGTACTTGGCGTTGGTGTTCGCCTTCAGCTTCCGCGCGTCGTCCTTGAGGTCGTCCCAGGTCTTCGGGTCCTCCTTGATGCCCGCCTCTTTGAAGAGCTTCTTGTTGTAGAAGAGCAGCCGGGTGGAGGCGACGAAGGGGAGGCCGTACTGGACGCGCTTCATCTCGCCCGCGTCGATGAGCGGGCCGAGGAAGTTGGACTGTACGGGGATGGAGAGCAACTGGTCGGCGGAGTACAGCTTGTCGGCGGCGGCGTAGTCGGCGTACGCGCCGATCTGCGCGACGTCGGGGGCCTTGCCGGCCTTGACCATCTCGGCGACCTTGCGGTCGACGTCGTTCCAGGACTCGATCTGGACGTCGATCTTGATGCCGGGGTTCTTGGCGGTGAAGGCCGCGGCGAGGTCGGACCAGTACTTCTTGCTGCTCTGGCCGCCGTCGACGTCGTAGTCGGCCGCGACGAGCTTGAGGGTGACGTCGCCGGAACCGCTGGAACTGCCACAGCCCGACAGGGCCACCGTCATGCCAAGTGCGGCGAGCGCCGCGGTCAGACCCAAGAAGCGCTGATGCACAGCTCTTCCCCCACCCTCTGCTGTTGGTTGCCAGACTTGTCCCAGTCAGTTCCCCCCGGATGTCCGCTGAGATGAGCTGCGATTTTCCCCCATGTGGCCGCCGGAGGTCTACTCCAATGCATATCACTTCCACAACGTCTGCCCCTGGGGGCTTGAGGCGTTGCCCGGGTGCGCCGATGCCTGCTAAGCACGACCCGGAGTTGTGCGTACGTCCACCTCGCTAGGAGCCATGCCGCATGTCCCGCACCGCAGCAGAGATAGCCACCCAGCCCGCTTGCTGGCGCCGAGCGGCCGAGGCCGCAGCCGCCTTCGACGGACTGCCGGAGCCGGGTGAGCGCGTGGCCGTCACCGGGTGCGGGACGTCCTGGTTCATGGCGATCGCGTACGCGGCGCTGCGGGAGGCGGCGGGGCTCGGTGAGACGGACGCGTTCGCGTCGTCCGAGTTCCCGTCGGGGCGGTCCTACGACCGCGTCGTGGCGATCACGCGCTCCGGCACCACGACGGAGGTCCTCGACCTGCTGTCCGACCTGCGCGGCAAGGTGCCGACGCTGGCCCTGACGGCGGACCCGAAGACTCCGGTGATGGAGGCGGCGGACGCGGTGGCGGTGCTGGACTGGGCGGACGAGGAGTCGGTGGTCCAGACGCGCTTCGCGACGACGGCGCTGGCGTTTCTGCGCGCGGGGCTCGGGGAGCTGCCGGGCGTCAAGTCGATCGCCGAGGCGTCGGTCGACGCGGAGCTCGCGGTGACCGAGCCGCTGCCGGAGGCGGTGGTGGGTGCGGAGCAGTGGACCTTCCTGGGCCGCGGCTGGACGTACGGTCTCGCGCTGGAGGCGGGCCTGAAGATGCGCGAGGCGGCGGGCGCGTGGACGGAGGCGTACCCGGCGATGGAGTACCGCCACGGCCCGATCTCGATCACCGGCCCGGGCCGGGTGACATGGGTCTTCGGCGGCCTGCCGGAGGGCCTGTCGCTGGACGTGTCCCGGGTGGGCGGCACGCTGGTCTCCCGCGCCGAGGCGGACCCCCTGGCAGACCTGATCCGCGCGCAGCGGCTGGCGGTGACACTGGCGGAGGCGAGGGGGTTCGACCCGGACCGCCCGAGGAACTTGTCGCGGAGCGTGATTCTGGGCTGAGGGGGGTCACCGGGGCCGCGCCCCGGCCCCCCGAGGTGCGCGGGCTTGCGCCGCACGAGACCGCCGCCGAGCCGGGTGCAGGGCTGGGGGAAACGCAACCGGTCTTTTTGTATGGCTGCGCAACAATCCGGTGTAGTGGACTAGACCTTTCGCCCGCCCACCCGCCAGACTGTCCACGTGAAACACGTCATCGCCCTCGATGTGGGCGGCACCGGCATGAAAGCCGCCCTGGTCGCGGCAGACGGCACCCTCCTCCACGAGACACGCCGCGCCACCGGGCGCGACCGTGGGCCGGATGCCGTCGTCGAGTCGATCCTCGCCTTCGCCGGCGAGCTACGCGCGTACGGCGAAACGCACCTCGGCCAGAGCGCCCTCGCCGCCGGAGTCGCCGTCCCCGGCATCGTCGACGCCGACCGCGGCATCGCCGTCTACGCCGCCAACCTCGGCTGGCGCGACGTGCCCATGCGCGAACTGCTCAGCTGCAGGCTGCACGGCGTACCCGTCGCCCTGGGCCACGACGTCCGCACCGGCGGCCTCGCCGAGGGCCGGATCGGGGCCGGCAAGGGCGCCGACCGGTTCCTGTTCGTGCCGCTCGGCACCGGGATCGCCGGAGCCATCGGCATAGACGGGTCCATCGAAGCCGGTGCCCACGGCTACGCGGGCGAGATCGGCCACATCGTCGTCCGCCCCGACGGCCCCGACTGCGGCTGCGGCCAGCGCGGCTGCCTGGAGACGCTCGCCTCCGCCGCCGCGGTGACCCGCGCCTGGGCCGAGGCGAGCGGCGACCCGGCCGCGGACGCCGCCGACTGCGCGAAGGCCGTCGAGTCGGGCGATCCGAAAGCCGTCGCCGTATGGCACAACGCCGTCGACGCCCTCGCCGCGGGACTCGTCACCGCACTCACCCTGCTGGACCCCCGCACCCTGATCATCGGTGGCGGTCTCGCCGAGGCGGGGGAAACCTTGTTCACACCACTACGGGCCGCGGTCGAGGAGCGCGTCACGTTCCAGAAGCTGCCCGTCATCGTCCCGGCAGCCCTCGGGGACACCGCCGGATGCCTGGGCGCGGGGCTGCTCGCCTGGGATCTGCTCGCCACCGACCCGCTCGCCACCGACACGGAGGTAACCGCCTGATGGCCGACCGCATGGTTCTCACGGGCGCCCGGGTGGTGCTGCCGACCGGGATCGTCGAGAACGGACGGGTGATCGTCGAGCGCGCGAAGATCAGCGGCGCCGTCGTCGCGGGCACCCCCGCCGTCGATCTGACCGGCCATTGGGTCGTGCCCGGCTTCGTCGACATCCACAACCACGGCGGCGGCGGCGCCTCCTTCACCTCCGGCAGCACCGAGGACGTACTGAGGGGCGTACGGACCCACCGCGAGCACGGCACCACCACCCTCGTCGCCTCCACCGTCACCGGCGAGATGGACTTCCTCGCCCACCGGGCCGGCTTCCTGTCCGAGCTGGTCGAGCAGGGCGAGCTCGCGGGCATCCACTTCGAGGGGCCCTTCATCTCGCCGTGCCGCAAGGGCGCGCACAGCGAGGAACTGCTGCGCGACCCGGACCCGGCCGAGGTGCGCAAGCTGATCGACGCGGCCCGCGGCACCGCGAAGATGGTCACCCTCGCCACCGAACTGCCCGGCGGCATCGACTCCGTACGCCTGCTCGCCGAGCACGGTGTGATCGCCGCGATCGGGCACACGGACGCGACGTACGAGCAGACCGTCGAGGCCATCGACGCGGGCGCGACGGTGGCGACGCATCTGTTCAACGCCATGCCCGCCCTCGGCCACCGCGCGCCGGGACCGATCGCCGCGCTCCTGGAGGACGAACGGATCACCGTCGAGCTGATCAACGACGGCACGCATCTGCACCCCGCCGCCCTGGAGCTGGCCTTCCACCGCGCGGGCGCGGCCCGGGTCGCCTTCATCACGGACGCCATGGACGCCGCCGGCTTCGGCGACGGCCGCTACCAGCTCGGCCCGCTCGCCGTCGAGGTCAAGGACGGGGTCGCGCGCCTGGTCGACGGCGGCTCGATCGCCGGCTCAACGCTCACCCTGGACACGGCTTTCCAGCGCGCGGCCACCGTCGACCGGCTGCCGGTGGAGGACATCGTCCAGGCCATCTCGGCCAATCCCGCGAAACTGCTCGGCCTGTACGACCGGGTCGGCTCGCTGGAGCCGGGCAAGGACGCGGACCTGGTGGTGCTGGACGCCGCGTTCACACTCAAGGGCGTGATGCGCAAGGGCGAATGGCTGATTGAGCCACAACTGTCCTAAGTGGCGTGATTTCTACGTAACTTGCGCAGGGCGGTTGGCCAGAGGGTCTGGGCCAACCGCCTTCCGTTTGGCATGATCGGGGCGCGTACGGGCACGGCAGGCGCGGTCTGAGGGGGGTGCGGCGGGATGATCCTTACGGTCACGCTCAACACCGCGCTCGACATCACGTACCGGGTCCCGGCCCTCACCCCGCACACCGGCCACCGCGTCATCGAGGTCCGCGAACGCCCGGGCGGCAAAGGCCTCAACGTCGCGCGCGTACTGTCCGCGCTGGGCCACGAAAGCGTCGTGACCGGCTTCGCGGGCGGCCCCGTCGGAGACGTGCTGCGCGATCTGCTCGCCCCGCTCGGCCCCCACGACGCGCTCGTGCCGATCGCCGGGACCACCCGGCGCACGATAGCCGTCGTGGACGACGCGAGCGGCGACACCACCCAGCTGAACGAGCCGGGCCCGACGGTGACCCCCGCGGAATGGGTCGCGTTCCTCTCCTCGTACGACTCCCTGCTGCGGGACGCCGACGCGGTGGCCCTGTGCGGCAGCCTGCCGCCCGGCATCCATGTGGGCGCATACGCCGAACTGGTCCGCCGGGCCCGTGCCGCGGGCGTCCCCGCGCTCCTGGACACCAGTGGTGAGCCGCTGCGCCGTGGCATCGCCGCCCGCCCCGACCTGGTCAAGCCCAACGCCGACGAACTGGCCCAGCTCACCGGCTCCCGCGAGCCGCTGCGCGCCACGCGCGACGCCCGCCGCCGGGGCGCGCACAGTGTGGTCGCCTCGCTCGGCCCGGACGGCGTACTCGCCGCAACACCGGACGGCGTGTGGCAGGCCACCCCGCCGGCGGCGTTGAAGGGCAACCCGACCGGCGCGGGCGACTCGGCGGTGGCCGGGCTGCTCTCCGGCCTGGTGGAACGGCTGCCGTGGCCGGAACGACTCGCGCGCGCGGTGGCTCTGTCGGCGGCGACGGTACTGGCCCCGACCGCGGGGGAGTTCGACGCCGCGGCGTACGAGGAGCTGCTGCCGCGCGTGGCGGTGACCGAACGCGCGACCGCGGCGTGAGCCGCCCCGGCCGCGACAACAGCACACGCGACGACCGCACAAACGGGCCTCGGAGCCCGGGAATTGGGATGCCCCATGCCACTCGTCAGCACCGGCGAACTCGTCTCGGCCGCGGCGGCCGACGGCCGTGGCATCGCCGCGTTCAACGTCATCACCCTGGAGCACGCGGAGGCGATCGCCGCGGGCGCGGAATTGGCGGGCGTCCCCGCGATCCTGCAGATATCCGAGAACGCCGTGACGTTCCACGGCGGCAACCTCGCCGCGATAGCCGCCGCGGCGTCCGCGGTCGCCCACGCCTCCACCGCCCCGCTCGCCCTCCACCTCGACCATGTCGTCTCCACGGAGCTGCTGCGTGCGGCGGCCGACGAGGACTTCAGCTCGGTGATGTTCGACGCCTCGAAGCTCCCGTACGACGAGAACGTCAAGGTCACGGCCGACGCGGTGCGCTGGGGCCACGAGCGCGGCATCTGGATCGAGGCAGAACTGGGCCGGGTGGGCGGGAAAGAAGGCGACAAGGCCGGCGGCAAGGAGGGCGAACCCCCGCTCGACGCCCACGCACCCGGCGTCCGCACCGACCCGGCCGAGGCGGCGGCCTACGTCGCCGCCACGGGCGTGGACGCGCTGGCGGTGGCGGTCGGCTCCTCCCACGCGATGACGCAGCGTACGGCGTCCCTGGACCACACCCTGATCACGCGGCTCCGGGACGCGGTCCCGGTCCCTCTGGTCCTGCACGGCTCCTCGGGCGTCCCGGACGAGGAGATCCGCGCGGCCGTCGCCGCCGGCATGACCAAAATCAACGTCGGCACGGCGCTGAACACGGCGTTCACGGGCGCGGTCCGCGCCTTCCTGGACGCGAACCCGTCGACGGTGGACCCGCGGAAATACCTGGTCCCGGCTCGCGCTGCGATGACCGCGACGGTTGCCGGATTTCTCGGGCTGCTCTGACATCACCGGGAGCCGGCCGGAAGTCGGTCGTGGGGCCGGGTCGCCCGACCTCCCGTCAGGCAGCCTGCAACAGCGGGCGCGTCACAGCGGATTCACTCTCCGCCGTGACGCGCCCGCGTCGCCGGACATCCCGGGCAGCCCTCAGAGCGCCCCTTCACTGACCTGAAGCCAGTCGAGGATGACGTTGCACTGATTGCCCTGCTCGCAGGAGATCTTGATCTCGTTGTCGCCCTTCTGCAGGGTGACCGGAGCCCAGGTGGTCTGCCAGTTCTTCTCCCACGCCGGGTCCGAGGACCCGATGAAGTTCTTCAGACCCAGCGGGTTGCTGTTCGCCTTGCCGTTGACCGTCAGGGTGGCGTTGGCGTCCTGCGCCGGGATGGCGTAGCGCACATACAGTCTGTAGTCGCCGGCCTGGGCCATGTTGGCTTTCCAGGTGACCGAGGCGCCCACCGCGTTGAAGCCGGTCACGTACGCGCCGCCCGCGCCCTTCGCGCCCTTGATGTCCTTGGCCAGGGCCGCCGGCGCACCCAACTGCAGCGTTGCCGCGTCCTGCTTGGGCAGCGGCTCCTTCGGGTCCTCCGGCGCGGACGGCTCCTCGCTCGGCTTCACCGACTGCCCCGCGCTCGCGCCACCGTTCGTGCCCGTCCTGCCGCCCGCCTTGTCGTCCTCACCGCCGCCCGTCATCAGCGCCGCCGCGATGCCGATCACCACGACCGCGACCACCGCGATCGCGCCGATCAGCAGGCCCTTGGTGTTGGGGCCGCCGCTGCGGCCGCCGCCGTGGCCGGCCGGGTGCTGGGGCGGGACCGGGCGGGTCGGGGCGCCGCCGGGGTACGTCTCCGGGGCCGCGTACTGCGCGGTCGGCTGGCCCTGCGGGGCGTACACCTGCTGCTGCGGGACCTGCTGCTGGCCGTACTGGCGCTCGCCGACCGTCCGCACCTGGTTGTACGAGGTTCTGGGGACTCCCGGCTGCGCGGGCCCAACGGGTCCGGGGTAGCCGTAGCCGCCGCCCTGGCGGGGCGGTGTGGCGCCCGCGGCCTGACCGTCGGCGTACAGGTAGCCGAACGGATCGTCGTCCTCGGGCGTGCTCGCGCCGGTGTTCGCGGCCGTCATCCCTGGTCACTCCTTACCATCTCGTCAGCACAACGCCGACGCGGGCGAGCCTACCCGGTTCGCAGTGGCCCATAGGGTGTCGTGGGCCTCAGCCGGCCCGCCGGTGCACCTTCGCGCGGGACCGCTTCTCGATGTACATCCGCTGGTCGGCGGATTGCAGGACCTCCTCGACGGACATCCCGCAGCTCGCCCAGCCGATTCCGAAGCTCGCCCCGACCCGGACCCCGCGGCCGCCGACCCGGATCGGCAGGATGATCGCGTTCCGCAGACGTACGGCCAGGTCGGCGGCGTCCGCCGCGCCCAGGCCGTCGGCGAGCACCACGAACTCGTCACCGCCGAGCCGGGCGACGGTGTCCCCCTCCCGTACCCCCGTGGTGAGCCGGCGCGCGACCTCCACCAGCACCGCGTCACCGGTCTGGTGCCCGAACCTGTCGTTGATCGACTTGAAACCGTCGAGGTCGCAGAAGAGGACCGCGAGCCCCTTCGTCCCGTCGTCCATCTCACCGTCGGGCGCGATCGTGTGCACATGGTGGTCGTACGGAACGCCGGTGCTCTCGAAGTCGAAGCCGTCGCTGCCGAAGATGTGCTCGCTGTCACTCTCGTACGCCGCGTCCAGCGCCTCGATCGCGCTCTCCCGCGCCGTCTGCGGCCGCTCGCACAGCCGCGCGCTGAGCCGGGCGCGCAGTTCGGCGCTGTTGGGCAGACCGGTCAGCGCGTCATGGCTGGCCCGGTGCGCGAGCTGCAGCTCGTTCCGCTTGCGTTCCTCGATGTCCTCGACGTGGGTGAGCAGAAACCGGGGGCCGTCCGCGGTGTCGGCGACGACGGAGTTGCGCAGCGAGACCCAGACGTACGTCCCGTCCCGGCGGCCCAGCCTGATCTCGGCGCGGCCGCCCTCGGCGGAGGTACGCAGCAGGGTGCCGACGTCCTCGGGGTGGACGAGATCGGCGAAGGAGTAACGGCGCATCGCGGACGCGGGGCGGCCGAGGAGACGGCACAGCGCGTCGTTGGTCCGCAGCAGCCGGCCGTGCTGGTCGCCGCCCATCTCGGCTATGGCCATGCCGCTGGGCGCGTACTCGAAGGCCTGCCGGAAGGACTCCTCGCTGGCCCGCAGGGCCTGCTGCTCGCGCTCCAGGCGGACCAGGGCGCGCTGCATGTTTGCTCTCAGCCGAGCGTTACTGATCGCAATCGCCGCCTGCGATGCGTACATCTGGAGTGCTTCCTGGCCCCAGGGGCCCGGCCGCCGTCCGTTGCGCGGCCGGTCGACGGAGATGACGCCGAGGAGCTCACGGCCGCCGCCCGATGCGTACATGGGGGCGTAGAGACGGTCCTGCGGGTGCCACTCGTCCTCGAAGCGCGGATCGGGTCCCTCGGTGTGCCACTGCGGGACGTCGTCCTCGATGAGCACCCAGCCCTCGGTGTGCGGTATGAAGCGGAGTTCGCCCCAGGCCTCGCCCATGGAGAGCCGGCGCTCCCAGGAGGGGCGCGAGCCGACCCGCCCGGTGATCAGGGCTTCCGCGGCGGCACTGCCGGCGAACGCGGCGACGACCAGGTCACCGTCGGGGCGTACGAGATTGACGCAGGCCAGCTCGTAGCCGAGTCCTGCGACGATTCCGTCGGCGACGGTCTGCAGGGTGTCGGCCAGGCTCCGGGCCGTGTTGAGGTCCGCGACGACCTGGTGCAGCTGCCTCAGGGTCGCAAGACGGACGTAGGGCTCCGACTCGGTCTCCATTGCTCGCTCTCCCCGAGACCTCGACAGCAAACTCCAGGGTTCTCATCGGTGTTCTTCTTGCGGTATCACGGCCACTGAATCACAGCGAGCTGTCCACTCGGTACACAGGGTCAACAAATACTGCACTCTGTGACTCAAGTCACATCAGATGATGAAAGGTTGTGGGTACCGGCGGTGGCCGGCCATAGCTTTCTTGAACGCAAATCCGCGACGTCGGTCCTAGGACTCGGCTGGTCCCCTGGCCCGATGCGGGTGCGGGACGGACGACACTAGCGTTCCTCGTGTGTTGCAGACGACCCCCGCTTCCGACCCTGTCGCCATCCCCCATCCTGAGGGGGTGAGCAACGAAGAGTTCCGCGACGCCATGTCCCGACTCGCCGCGGGTGTGGTGCTGGTGACCGCGCACGACGACGACGCCGGCCCACGCGGCGAGGACGCCGGCATGACCGCGACGGCGTTCATGTCGGTGTCGCTGGACCCTCCGCTGGTGCTGGTGAGCCTGCGCAACGGCTCACGCATGGACGATCTGCTGGCCGAACAGCCGCTGTGGGGCGTCTCGGTGCTCTCGGAGAGCCAGCGCCACATCGCGGGCCGCTTCGCGATGAAGGGGCGGGTCAGCGACCGGCTGCTGTTCGAGGACATCCCGTACACGAGGGGCGAGGTGAGCGGGGCGCTGCTGGTGCGGGGCGCGCTGGCGACGCTGGAATGCCGTACGGAACAACGGATCGAGGCCGGCGACCACACGCTGGTGATCGGCCGGGTCCTGTCGGTCGGCCTCCCGAGCGCGGACGGCGGGCCGCTGACGTACTTCCGTGGCCGCTACCGGCAGTTGGGCTGACCCGGCACCGGTGCCCTGGGCGGCGGGTGCGTGGGCCGTCTGCCCCGTGAACCCCTGTCCCGGGGCCCGGGGATTACCAGTCGCGGCCCGTGCGGCCGCGCTTCGTTTCGGCTCGTTGCTTCTTCTCCCGCAGGCGGCGCTCATTGATGCCCCGCGGAATCTTCGTCGCCCGCCGCGGCCTCGGCGGCGGCGCCGTCGCCTCCGCCAGCAGCGCCGCCAGCCGCACCGCCGCCGTCTCTCGGTTGCGCCACTGCGAGCGGTGCTCCGACGCCCGTACGGCGATCACCCCGCCCACCAGCCGCCCCGCCAGCCGCTCAAGCGCACGGTCCTTCCAGACCTGCGGCAACGCCTCCGTCTTCGCGAGGTCGAAGCGCAGCTCGACCTGCGAGTCACTGGTGTTGACGTGCTGCCCGCCCGGCCCCGACGACCGCGAGAAACGCCACATGAGCTCGGCCTCCGGAAGGGAGACCGAACCGCGGATGATGTAAGGACCGGACATGCGTCCATGGTCGCGTGCCCACCGCGCTCCCGTCACCCACTTTTCCGCTCCCTCGCATGGAACCTGACAGTCCCCTGCCTGCGTTATGACGGGTGACGGTAGTTTCGGGAGCACTCGAAGCCCGCAGACTCGACCACGAAGGGGACTTCCCAATGGCAGTAAGCCTGTCCAAGGGCGGCAACGTCTCGCTCACCAAGGAGGCACCGGGCCTGACCGCCGTCACGGTCGGCCTCGGCTGGGACGTCCGTACGACCACCGGCACCGACTTCGACCTCGACGCCTCCGCGATCGGCGTGAACCCCGGCGGCAAGGTCGCATCCGACGCGCACTTCGTCTTCTTCAACAACAAGGCGACCCCGGACCAGACCATCGTCCACACCGGTGACAACCGCACCGGCGAGGGCGGCGGCGACGACGAGCAGATCAACGTCAACCTGGCGGGTCTGCCGGCCGACGTCGACAAGATCGTCTTCCCGGTCTCGATCTACGACGCCGTCACCCGCAGCCAGAACTTCGGCCAGGTGCGCAACGCCTACATCCGCATCGTCAACCAGGCCGGCGGCGCCGAGATCGCGCGCTACGACCTGAGCGAGGACGCCGCCACCGAGACCGCGATGGTCTTCGGCGAGCTCTACCGCAACGGCGCGGAGTGGAAGTTCCGCGCGGTCGGCCAGGGTTACGCCTCGGGTCTTGAGGGCATCGCCCGCGACTTCGGCGTCAACATCTGACGTACGCCTTCCGCACCGCGAGGAGCCCCCGGCCGCCCGGCCGGGGGCTCCTCGCAGTCATGGGTTGGCCGGCTTGTCCGTGCCATACAGCCAGGTCTTCCACAGATCGGTGAGGTCCTCGCCGGACTTCTCCTCCGCGTACGAAGTGAAGTCGGCGGTCGAGGCGTTGCCGTAGCGGTGCTCGGCCGCCCAGCCCTGCATGATCTTGCCGAACGTCTCGTCGCCCACCTTCTGGCGGAGCTTGTGCAGGACCATGGCGCCCCGGTAGTAGACCGGGTCCTCGGAGACCTGCGCCGCGGACGGCGGATCGGCGGGTGCGAACTCCCAGTTCTTCTCGGTGTCAAAGGCGGCGTCGAAGCTCTCCTGGGCCGGAGTGCCCTCGAAGTCCTCCAGCCAGATCCACTCCGCGTAGGTCGCGAAGCCCTCGTTGAGCCACATGTCCTTCCACGTCGCGGGTGTCACCGAGTTGCCGTACCACTGGTGGGCGATCTCATGGACGAGCGTCTCGGTGTCGACGTACTTCTGCGGGAAGAGCGGCCTGGTCTGGGTCTCCAGGGCGTACTCGACTTCGCCGTCGGGGACGACGATCGCGCCGATGGAGGAGAAGGGGTACGTGCCGAAGTTGTCCGTCGCCCACTCCATGATCTCGGGGATCTGCGCGAGCACTTCCGCACTGTCGTCGGCGACAGTCTTGTCCACGGCGGTGAGGACGGACAGGCCGGAGGCAGTTGTCGAGTGCTTCACGTCGTACTTCCCGATCGCCAGCGTGGCGAGATAACTCGCCATCGGCTTCTTCGACTTCCACGCGAAGGTGGTGCGGTCGCCGGTCGTCCGCTCGCTCTGCAGCTCCCCGTTGGAGATCGCCTGCAGCGTCTTCGGAACGGTGACCGTGATGTCGTACGTGGCCTTGTCGCTCGGGTGGTTGTTGCCCGGGAACCAGGCCATCGACCCGGCGGGCTCGCCGACCGCGAGCGCGCCGTCCGCGGTCGTCAGCCAGCCTTCCTCGGACGTGTCCTTGTCCTTGTCGACGATCACCGTCGGGGTGCCGGCGTAGCGGACGACCGTACGGAAGGTCCTGCCCTTGTCCAGATCGCGGTGCGGCCGCACGGTCAGCTCGTCGCCCGCCCGGTTCGCCGCCGCCTTCTTGCCGTCGACGGTGGCGCTTTCGACCGTCAGCCCATGGAGGTCGAGGTTGAAGGCGCTCAAGTCCTGGGTGGCGCGGGCGGTGATCTCGGCGGTGCCCTCGAGGCGGCTCGTCGCCGGGTCGTAGTCGAGGGTCAGGGTGTAGTGCTGGACGTCGTAACCGCCGTTGCCGAGCTTGTGGAACAGCGGATCGCGTACGCCCGCGGCGCCCGGCTTGCCGTGGACGTCCACGCCGGCGCCGGTGCAGCCGCCGAGGAGGAGCAGAGCGACAGCGGGCGTCAGTATGCGTACGAGAGTTCGCCGATCCACGCAGTCGATCCTATGCGGGGCCGGCCGACTGCCCACGGTGGTTGGCTCGCGCGCCGCCCCTGCCTCTCGGCGCACCCCGCGGCCGCCCGCGGCCTGCCGGGCTCCGGCCCCGCCCGCAGCCCACCCGCGACCTGGGGCCACGGCCCCGCCCGCAGCCCACCCGCGACCTGGGGCCCGGCCCCGCCCGCGTGGCGCGAGTGCCCGCGGCCCGTGACACCATCGGGCCCGTGCTCGACATCGGCTACTCCCTCTCCCGTCGGTTCCCCGACCCCCCGCAGACCGACTACCGCCGCGCGGACGTCCAGGCCCTGCGGCACGACCTCTTCTGCGGTGACGTCTATCTCGCCGACACCAAGGAGGACCGCGAGGTATCCACAGCCTGGGGATGGGTGCCGGTGCTCGACTTCGCCTGGGCGCTGTGCGACATCGTCGAGCAGCTGGACCGCGACCCCCTCGGCAGCCGCGCCGCCAAACCCCAGTACGCCGAGCTGGACTTCACCGAGTCCGCCGACCGGATGCTCTTCGCACGCCGCTTCGGCTGGGTCGACGTCGAGGCCGACTGGATGCACGGCGACGAGCCGCCGCTCAGCTTCAACCACGCCGAACTGCGCCGCGAGGCCCGGGACTTCCTGCACGATCTGATCGCGGACCTGTCGGACATGCACGAAGGCCTCGCCGAGAACCCCGTCGTCTGGGATCTTCAGGCCCGCTTCCCCCGCCTCTAGACCTCCTCACGGTCTGGGATGTCACACAACGGGGCCCCGTCCCTTGACCTCAAGCGAACTTGAGGTTGGAGGGTGTCCCCGTAGCCCACAACCACCGGGGAGCCCACCATGCACGCCGTCCGCCTCCACGCCTTCGGCCCCGCCGAGAACCTCACGTACGAGCGGACCGAAGACCCCGTACCCGGCCCCGGCCAGGTGCGGATCGCCGTCGCCGCGGCCGGCGTGCATCTCCTCGACGCCGCCCTGCGCCAGGGCATGACCGGCCCCTACCCGGCCCCCGCCGAGCTGCCCACCATCCCCGGCCGCGAGGTCGCCGGCACCGTGGACCGGCTCGGCGACGGCACGGACCCGAGCCGGCTCGGCAAGAAGGTGGTCGTCCACCTCGGCATGGCCCCCGGAGGCTATGCCGAGCTCGCGGTGGCCGACGCCGCGAGACTTCACGAAATCCCGGCCTCTCTCGACGAGGGCGAGGCCGTCGCGATGATCGGGACGGGCCGTACGACGATGGGCATTCTGCAATTCACCGACCTGGGGCCCGACGACATCGTGATCGTCCCTGCCGCGGCCGGTGGCATCGGCACCCTCCTCGTGCAGTACGCGAAGAACGCCGGCGCGAGGGTCGTCGGCCTCGCGGGCGGCCCCGAGAAGGTTCGGCGGGTCGTCGAAAACGGCGCCGACCTGGCCGTCGACTACAAGCAGCCCGACTGGCCGGACCAGGTCCGCGGCAACCTCGGCGGCAGACGAGCCACCGTCGTCTTCGACTCGGTCGGCGGAAGCACCGCACGATCCGCCGTCGACCTGCTCGGCAAGGGCGGTCACCACCTCGTCTTCGGCTGGTCGTCCCAGGGCCTGCGGGACGGCGGCCCGCTGACCTTCACGGAGGAGGAGCTGGCGGAACGCGGCATCACCTCCGAGGGTGTACTCGGCCCGCCGATGATCCAGAAAGCGGGCGGAGACATCCGAGCACTCGAAGAGCGCGCGCTGGCCGAGGCCGCAGCCGGCCGGCTGCGCCCCGCAGTACACCGCTTCCCCCTCGCCGAGGCCGCGGCCGCACACCGCGCCCTGGAGACCCGGGGCACGGTGGGCAAGGTCGTCCTGGTCCCCTAGGGGGTGTCAGCGGGAACCGAGCTCCGTCAGCGCCTCGTCGGTCAGCCGGTACACCGTCCACTCGTCCTGCGGCTTCGCCCCCAGCGACTTGTAGAAGTTGATCGACGGGGTGTTCCAGTCCAGCACGGACCACTCCAGGCGCTCGTAACCGCGCTCCACGCAGATCCGCGCCAGCTCCGTCAGCAGCGCCTTGCCATATCCGCCGCCCCGCAGCCCGGGCCGTACATACAGATCCTCCAGATAGATGCCGTGCACCCCACGCCACGTCGAGAAGTTCAGAAACCACAGCGCGAAGCCCGCCACCTCCCCGTCACCCGTCTCCGCGATGTGCGCGAAGGCGGCGGGCCGCTCACCGAAGAGCGCCTCGTGCAGCTGCTCCTCGCTCGCGCGGGCCTCGTCCAGGGACTTCTCGTACTCGGCGAGCTCGCGGATCATGCGGTGGATCTCGGGGACATCGGCGGGAGTGGCGTGACGAATCATGGGGCCAGGGTGCCCGCTGAGCCGCCTACCGTGCCAGCAGTGCCCGGCCGATGGACACCTGCACCGCGTCGATCGACACGGACCCCACGACCGTGCGGAGACCGGTCCTGCGTACGACCATGAAAGGGCCTACGAGTACCCTCCCGCCACAACAGGCGCACAGTGGCGGCCGGATCAAGCAGCAGGGGCATCATGAGCACGAGCACCGTCAACGGCGGCATATCGTTCTGGTACGCGCAGCAGGGCACCCCCGTCCCCCGGGAGCCCCTCCCCGGCGACGCCACCGCGGACATCTGCATCGTCGGCGGCGGATACACCGGCCTCTGGACGGCGTACTACCTCAAAAAGGCCGTCCCCTTCCTGAACATCACGCTCCTCGAGGAAAGGTTCTGCGGCTACGGCGCCTCCGGCCGCAACGGCGGCTGGCTCTACAACGGCATCGCCGGCCGCGACCGGTACGCCAAGCTCCACGGCCACGACGCAGCTGTCCGCCTCCAGCAGGCCATGAACGACACCGTCGACGAAGTCGTCCGCATCGCCGCCGAAGAGAACATCGACGCCGACATTCACCAGGGCGGCGTACTCGAAGTCGCGTACACCCCCGCCCAGTTGACCCGCCTCAAGGCCTTCCACGCCGTCGAGATCGCCTTCGGCGAGAAGGACCGGGTGCTGCTCGGCGCCCGCGAAACCGCCGAGCGGATCCGCGTCAGCGGCGCCGTCGCCTCCACCTGGACCCCGCACGGCGCGCGCCTCCACCCGGCGAAGCTGGTCACAGGGCTCGCGGCAGCCGTCGAGGCACTCGGCGTGACGATCCACGAATCGACCCCCGTCACAGAGATCAAGCCCAAACACGCCATCACGCCGTACGGCACCGTCCGCGCCCCGTACATCCTGCGCTGCACCGAGGGCTTCACCGCGAACCTCAAGGGCCACAAACGCGCCTGGCTCCCGATGAACTCGTCCATGATCGTGACGGAGCCCCTCCCCCCGTCCATCTGGGACACCATCGGCTGGGAAGGCCGCGAAGCCCTCGGCGACATGGCGCACGCCTACATGTACGCCCAGCGCACCGCTGACGACCGCATCGCACTCGGCGGCCGCGGCGTCCCCTACCGCTTCGGCTCCCGCACCGACAACGACGGCCGCACCCAGCCCGCCACCATCGAGGCCCTGCGCGAGATCCTGGTCCGCTTCTTCCCGACCACCGCGGGCGTCCGTATCGACCACGCCTGGTCGGGGGTCCTCGGCGTCCCCCGCGACTGGTGCGCCACCGTCACCCTGGACCGCTCCACCGGCCTCGGCTGGGCCGGCGGCTACGTCGGCTCCGGCGTGGCCACCACCAACCTGGCGGCCCGCACCCTGCGCGACCTGATCCAACAGGACTCGGGCCAGGCGGGCGGCACCGAACTGACCGCGCTCCCCTGGGTGAACCACAAGGTCCGCCCATGGGAGCCGGAGCCGCTGCGCTGGCTGGGCGTGCAGGGCATGTACGCGGCCTACCGCGCGGCGGACCGCCGCGAGTCGGCTGCCCGCTCGGCCCAGACGGACCGCATCGCACAGATCGCGGACCGGATCGCGGGCCGCCACTGAGCCCCGCGCCGGCGGCCCGGAGGACCTCAGCCGCTGAACGGCACCGGGTGGCCGGGCGCGAGCCCCGCGGCGATCCGGTCCGTGATCGTCTCGGCGGTGTTGCCGTCCGGGGTGCTTTCGCCCTTGGTCGTCGCGACCGCGATGGCCAGCCGCTCGTCGGGCAGATAGGCCTGGACGGCGGCATAGCCGAAGAACGACGGGTTCTGCACGATCCAGTCGTGGTGGACGAGCACGCCGAGTCCGTAGTGCCTGGCCTCGGTGTTCACGAGGCAGACGGTCGGGGGACAGGTGGCCGTGGGCCCGCCCAGGCCGACCGTGCCGGGGTCCAGCTGTTCCTGGTAGGCACTCGGCGAGAGCAGGTCGCCGGAGCCGATGGCCTGCGCCGAGCGTGCCAGATCGCAGATGTGGGTGGTCAGGACCGCGCCGGGGGCGGTGGTCCACGAGGGATTCCAGGAGGTGGACTCCTCGTACGTCCCACGCTCTGCCGTGAAGGCGTGCAGGACGGGCGACGGAATCTTGTGCGTGAAGCTGTTACGGGTGTCGCGGAGCCCGAGCGGGCCCATTATGCGCCGCTTCAGCAGGATGTCGAGCCGAGTCCCGGTGATCTTCTCCAGCGCGGCGCCGAGGAGAACGAAATTGCCGTGGGAGTAACTCCAGTTGGTGCCCGGCTCGTACCAGCGGGGCAGCGCCGTCGAGATGCCCACCAACTCCTCGGCCGTCCACTGACGGAAGGGGTCGGCATAGACCGCGGCGACGAAGTCGGGATCCTTGACGTAGTCGGCGAGCCCCGTGGTGGAGCTGCCGAGCATGCGCAGCGTGATCCGGTCGGCGTCCGGGAGATCGGGCAGCCACCGCGAGACGGGGTCGTCGAGGCCGACCTTCCCCTCGTCGACGAGCTGCAACAGGGTGGTCCCCATATAGGCGATCGCCACCGACCCGGCCCGGAAGTGCATGCCGGGCTCGGCCGGTACGCCGGTCATCGACTCGCCGAGCGCAGAGGTGATGACCTCCTTGCCGTCCACGGTGACGCGCACGAGCACGGACTTGAGGTCCAGCTCACTCTTGGCACGCTGAGCGATCCGCAACACCTCACGGGCCGGGCCGCTCCTGGGCGGCGGGGAGCTGACACACGGGCGGCTCTCCGGGTGCCCTTCGGTGGCGGAGGCCGTGAACTGCGTGCTCGCGGCCATGAGCGTCGCGACGCAGAGCAGCGTCATCATGCGTGTGCGTCTCATGACCGCACTATGGGCGAGCGAGACCAGCGAACCGGCACATAACACCCCGGCCCGCAAGGGGATCACCCTTCAGGGCCCTGGACCGCGGCACCAACGACGCCGCCGTCCAGATCCTCGACCCCCGCTACATCCGGTGCAGAGCAGTTCGCGCGGCCTCAACGAAGCTCAAGACGGACTGCCAAAAAGGGGCGTAGCACTCGTTGAACGTCTCGGCCGCATCCGGATCACCCTCGATCGCGGCCAACAGCGCCCTGTACGGAGGGGTGGTCGACCGTCGAAGGCCGTCCGCGGCGTCGGCAACCTCACTCGGCCCTTCCAAAGTGACAATCCACACCAAGTGGCGCAGTTTGCTGTACTCATTCCGCAGCCGGAGGCGGAGGTCTCCCAGAACCGACAACTGCTCCTCATGGCGGCCGGTCTGGTACACGTCAGACACCTGCCAGTAGAGCTCGCCCATGCGCTGAGCCTGCTCGACAAGCTTGGCGTAAGCGCTGCGGCGCGTCTCGCGCAGCCGCTCGGTTCGCTGAGTGTTCGCGGTGGCATCAGCTTGTATCCGGGCAGCCCGAGCAGTGCCTCGACTCGTCACCCAACTGGCAAGAACGGCAGTGCCGGCGGTCAACGAAGCAATCCAGAATGCGTTGTCAGACATGGTCCTCAGTGTCTTGGATCATGGTGCTGCGCCCCCCACCGGGATCACATCACGGCGTCGTACCGACCCCAGTCCCGGTGCACCCTCACCCGCGCCTCGAACGGCAGCGCCGCCCTGCCCGAGCCCCTGTAAAGCCACATCACGCCCTTGGCGTCGCGCGCGAGCAGATCGGGATGACCATCACCGGACACATCGCCGTACGCCACCAGCGCGTTGTAGATGTTCCAGCCGGAGCCGACCTTCACACGTGGCTTGAGCGGCGCGGCCACCGTGCCCGTGCCCTCGTACAGCCACAGCCCGCCGGCAGCGTCCCGCGCCAGCAGATCCGCCCTGGCGTCGCCCGTCACATCCATGCCGCCCGTCAGCGAGCTGTAGATGTTCCAGCCGCTGCCGATCTTCGTACGCCCCACGAACGGCGCGGGGTTGCGGCCCGTGCCCGTGTACAGCCACAGGGTCCCGTCGCCGCCCCGCGCGATCAGGTCGGGCTCACCCTCACCGCTCAGATCGCCCGCGCCGCGCACGGCGGTGTAATGTCCCCAGCCGCCACCGACATCCGTGGGGTACCGGAAGCCCCCCGTGTCGCCCGGCATCGTCGGGTAGAACCAGAGATGACCGTCCTTGCGCCGGGCGACCACATCCCCGCCCCTGCCCCGCACCGTGATCGGCGCGGGCTTCGTCACCAGGTCGTACCGACCCCAGCCGTCGGCCTGGACCGGTCGGCTCCACTCGACGTCCAGCGGACCGTACTCACCGTTGTAGAAGCCGTGCGCCCGGATCCCACCCTCCGCCGTCCGCCCGTAGACCCAAAAGTCCATCGCGGGCTCCCGGTTACCGACCACGGCGAACCGGCTCCTCGCAACCGGCCTGTCCCCCGCGTCATCGAACCGGCGTCGACGTCGACCTTCCACGCCTGGGCGCCGGCGCTCGCGCGCATCGTGTACGAGATCTTGTGGTCACCCGGAGAGAGCTCGCACGACAGCGTCTCCGTGACCAGCGAGGACGGATAGCTGCACCTCGCATCCGAACCGGAGGCCTGGAACCCGAGCGTCCACTCGTCGTCGTTGTCCCACCAGCGCTGCTCCTGCGCCGCCGCGAATCGCACGCTCAGCCGGCCCTTCGCGACGGCGTGCACGGTCACCGTGTGCGTGACCTCGCCGCCCCGCCGGAACATCCGGGGTGTCCAGCGAGATCGTGCTCCCGCCCGCGGCTGCGGACGCCCCGCCCCCCGAAAAACCCACCAGCCCGGCGGCCAGCACGGCCACCACGCCCCCGATGATTCCGAGGCGCTTCCCGCCCCGCCCTAAGAAACCGCGCACGTGCGTCCCCATCCCCTGGACGGCATCTGCTGCCGCAGCAGTGCCGGGTCTCCCCCCATGGCACATCTGGAACGTACAACAGCCCCAGGGGCCCCGAAAGGCCCCGTAAACACCGGTGTCCCGGAGCTGAGAAGATCCGGGACACGGTCGCGATGGAGCCCCCTGTCGGATTCGAACCGACGACCTACGCATTACAAGTGCGTTGCTCTGGCCAGCTGAGCTAAGGAGGCAGCCGTAGCAGTGTAACCAACCCCCAACCCCGACCCGGGCGAAAATTTCATCACCGTCCACCTGCTGACAGAACAGACAACGCCAGGTAGCGTCGCGGCAGGTCCGCCCAGGGTGGACCAGACCACTCCCTTACTCGGATCGTCCGGCACGTTCCTGCCGGTGGAGGAGAAGATCAACCATGGCCACTGTCACGTTCGACAAGGCAACCCGGATCTACCCGGGCTCCGAGAAGCCCGCCGTCGACCAGCTCGAGATCGAGACCGAGGACGGCGAATTCCTCGTACTCGTCGGACCCTCCGGCTGCGGCAAGTCGACCTCCCTGCGCATGCTCGCCGGTCTCGAGGACGTCAACGGCGGTTCCATCCGCATCGGCGACCGCGACGTCACGCACCTGCCGCCCAAGGACCGGGACATCGCCATGGTGTTCCAGAACTACGCGCTCTACCCGCACATGTCCGTCGCCGACAACATGGGCTTCGCCCTCAAGATCGCCGGCGTCAACAAGAGCGAGATCCGCAGGAAGGTCGAGGAGGCCGCGAAGATCCTCGACCTCACCGAGTACCTCGACCGCAAGCCCAAGGCGCTCTCCGGCGGTCAGCGCCAGCGCGTCGCCATGGGCCGCGCCATCGTGCGTGAGCCGCAGGTCTTCCTCATGGACGAGCCGCTGTCGAACCTCGACGCCAAGCTGCGTGTCTCGACCCGTACGCAGATCGCGAGCCTGCAGCGCCGTCTCGGCATCACCACGGTGTACGTCACGCACGACCAGGTCGAGGCCATGACCATGGGCGACCGGGTGGCCGTCCTCAAGGACGGTCTGCTGCAGCAGGTCGACTCGCCGCGCAACATGTACGACCGCCCGGCCAACCTCTTCGTCGCCGGCTTCATCGGCTCCCCGGCGATGAACCTCGTCGAGGTCAAGATCACCGACGGCGGTGTGAAGTTCGGCAACAGCGTCGTGCCGGTCTCCCGCGAGGCCCTGTCCGCCGCCGCCGACCGGGGCGACACCACGGTCACGGTCGGCGTCCGCCCGGAGCACTTCGACGTGGTCGAGCTCAACGGCTCGGCGGCCAAGTCGCTCTCCAAGGACAGCGAGGACGCCCCGGCCGGCCTCGCCGTCTCGGTGAACGTCGTCGAGGAACTCGGCGCCGACGGCTATGTGTACGGCTCCGCTCAGGTCGGCGGCGAGCACAAGGACCTCGTCGTCCGCGTCGGCGGCCGCTCCGTCCCGGACAAGGGTGCCGAGCTGCATGTCGTGCCGCGTCCGGGCGAGATCCACGTCTTCTCGACCTCGACGGGCGAGCGCCTCAGCGACTGACCGGGGTCCGCAGGCCCGCACATCGCCGGCCGCGCAGGCCCGGACAGCCGCACAGGCCAGCACAGTCCCAATGCGTCGGAGCGGCCCCGCAGTTCACTGCGGGGCCGTTCCCGTATGTCGACAAATACCCCGGCACATCGGTCATTTCAGGCCCATTCGAGCCCGTACGTCAACGCCTGATTCGAAAAGCGGTATCGAACCATCCCCCGCACGAGTGACTAAATGTCGCCAAATCATCACTGACCGCTACGCTCGCTCGCGTGACCCACACAGCCCGCCGAATCGGCCGCTCTCTCGCCCTCGTTCTGCCCGTCGTCCTGGTGCTCTCCGGAACCCTCGCAGTCACCAGCGTCCCGTGGGCAGGGCACACCACCGAGTCGCAGATGCTCACCGCCTCCTCGGAGAACGTCTCCGTGCGCGCCAAGTCGCGCGCCCCGCAGGACGTGCTGCGCGACAAGCTCCTCACCGAACTCCAGGAGAAGGACCCGGGCACCGCCCTCACCCACCTCCAGCGCGCGGTCGAGGAACGCCCGTCGCTCGCCAAGCACTGCGTGTCGATCGCCCGCGCACTCGGCCGCGCCGCCGTCGACCGGTACGGCCCCACCCGCGCCCAGAGCTTCTCCCGCCCTGTCTGCGACACCTCCTTCGCAACGGGCGTCTCCCAGCAGACCCAGGGGAGCTGAGCGGCGGGCCCCGGCCTGCGCCGCATATCGTTCACGGCATGCATACGCCTACGTATCCGACGCAGGCCGTGGTCCTGGCGGGCGGCCAGGGCTCCCGGCTGCGCCCGTACACCGACGACCGCCCCAAGCCGATGGTCGAGATCCCGGGAACCGGGACCCCGATCATCGGCCATCAGCTTGCCTGGCTGGCCGCCGAGGGCGTGACGGACGCCGTCGTCTCCTGCGGCCATCTCGCCGAGGTACTCCAGCAGTGGCTGGAGAGCGCCGACCTGCCGCTGCGGGTCACTACCGTCGTCGAGACGGAACCTCTGGGCCGCGGCGGCGGCCTCAAGTACGCCGCCGCCCACCTCCCGCATCCGGACCAGCCCTGGTACGCCACCAACGGCGACATCTGGACCCGCTTCTCGCTGCGCGAGATGGCCGCCTTCCACGGCGAGCGGGACGCCACCGCCACGCTCGCCCTCGCCCGTCCGCGGATCCCCTGGGGAGCGGTTGAGACGGACACCTTCGGGCACATCACGGACTTCGTCGAGTCCCCGCCGTCGCCGTATCTCATCAACGCGGGTGTGTACGTGTTCTCCGCCGCCTTCACGGGGCTGCTGCCCGACCGGGGCGACCACGAGCGGACCACCTTCCCCCGTCTCGCACGAGAGCGCCGGCTGGCCGGTTTCCCGTTGCCGCAGGGCGCGTACTGGCGGGCGATCGACACCGCCAAGGACCTCACCGAGGCCGCCAAGGAGCTTGCCGCGCAGGCCCGTTGACGGGCCGACGTAAACGGGTCACGAACGGCTCACGACGGAAGGGGCGGCCACCGCGGTGGCCGCCCCTTCCGTCGTGGGCGCCGTCATCGGCGCCGCCGTACGCGTCACTCAGCCGAGCAGGCCGCCGATCACTCTGCCGCCGCCGGAGCTGCCGCCCGAACCCCCGCCGGAGCCGTCCCCGCCTCCGCCGCCACCGCTGGAGGAGCCACCGCTGGAACTGCCCCCGCTGCCCGTCCCGCCGCTCGACGAGGGGCCTGAGCTGCTGGACGGCGGCTGTACCGGCTCCGAGTGCCGGGGCGGCTGCTGCCCGGTGCCCTGCGTCTCGCTGGGCCGGTCGCCGATCGTGCCGCTCTGGCTGGCCGTGTCCTCGGAAGGCGTCGACTTCTCGGCCTCGGGGGAACGGCTCGCGGACGGCGACGGACTGTCGTCGTCGCCGTACGCGCCCGCGGTGCTGCGCTCGCTGCTGGGCTCGTCCGGCAGCGGGGACCCCGGCAGGTGGTTGGTCGGGTCCTGGTTCGGCCCCGGCACGGTCACCATGTCCGTGGAACGCACCGCGCCACCGAGCACCGAGCCGATCAGCAGCGTGAGGCCGACCACGACGGCGGCGACGATGCCGCCGCGCCGCAGCACGCGTCGCCGCAGTTCCCACAGCTGGGAGCGCGGCCCGAGCTTGCGCCAGGCCTCGCCCGCGAGGCGCCCGTCGATCGAGTAGACGGGGGCGCCCGCGATGATCAGCGGGGACCAGGCGGCGAGGTAGATGATGTCGGGCGCATCGTATGCGGGCACCGTCTTCCAGGTCACCGTCAGGATCAGCGCCGCCGACAGCAGTGCGCCGATGACCGCCGCGACCCGCTGCCAGAGCCCGAGCACGGTGAGCACGCCCACGACGACCTGGAGGAAGGCGACGGTGAGGCCCGCGCCCACCGGGTGGGAGAGCGCGAAGTCGCGCAACGGCTCGGCCAGGGCCCATGGGTGCAGGGAGGTGAGCCACTTCACCATCGAGCCGCGCTCGCCGCCGTCGAAGTAGACGGGGTCGCAGAGCTTGCCCATGCCCGCGTAGATGGAGATGAAGCCGAGGAACACCCGCAGCGGCAGCAGCACCACACCGAGGTTCATCCGGCGGCCGGGGTAGTAGGCGTGCCGGACGGCGTCGGCGCCGTGCCGCTGGATGTGCGCCCCGTCGCCGCCGTCATCGAACCCCTCGAACTCCTCGTCCACGGGCGGCTCTTGTCCGTACGAGCGGTACGAGTCGTAGGCGCCGACGGCCTGCCGCATCGGCGGCAGCAGCGGTCTGTCGGGGGTGCCGCCCGAGCCGGGCGGGGCGGCCAGGGGTGTCTGCGCGGTCTGGGCGGCCAGGTCGACCCGCGGGATGACCTGTGTCGCGCCGCTGTCGTAGGTACCGCGGTCGTAAGCACCACGGTCGCCGTAGGTACCACGGTCACCGTAAGTACCGCTGTCGTAGGAGCCGTTGCCGTACGAGTCACTGCCGTAGGTGTCGCTACCGTACGAGTCGTTGCCGTACGAGTCGTTGCCGTACGAGTCGTTGCCGTACGAGTCGCTCTGCGCGGTGGAATTGCGCACTGCCTGCAGCAGACCGGTCGCGCCGGCGTCCCCCGGTGCCGATCTGCCGCTCCACACAACGGGCGCCCGCCGCCGCACCGCCGTCCCGGCTCCGCCGAGGACGGGAATCCATGCGGTGTCCGGCAGGGCACGTGCGGGGCGCGAGCTCTGGGCGAGCTGCACCCGGAAGCTGGCGTGGTTGACGATGACCTGCGCGGGATCGCAGTCCACCTTGACCATGCTCAGCGCAGGCTGATCATCGAACCCGGGCCGGGGCGTTCTGGTGTCCACACTCATCTAACCGAGTGACTTGTGATTAGGACACTGCTCCGACGGGCCCTATCTGTCCGAGACCCGTCAAAGATCTTGAAACGGCCGAAAGGCGGGGTTCAAGGCGTCGGACGCCCCGCCTCGGCCCCTCTCTTCTCCCGCCCCTCCCGGCCGTCGGGCGCGGCGTCAGACGCGTCGCTTTGCCGCCTCGTACAGGACCACGCCCGCTGCCACGCCGGCGTTCAGCGACTCCGCGCCTCCCGGCATGGGAATCCGGACCAGGTAGTCGCACGTCTCGCCGACCAGGCGCGACAGGCCCTTGCCCTCGCTGCCGACCACGATGACGACCGGGCCGCCGAGCGCTTCGAGGTCGCCGACCTCGTGCTCGCCGTCCGCGGCGAGGCCGACGACCGTGAGGCCCGCCTTCTGGTACGACTCCAGGGCCCGGGTCAGGTTGGTCGCGCGGGCGACCGGGGTGCGCGCCGCCGTGCCGGCCGAGGTCTTCCAGGCGCCGGCCGTCATGCCGGCCGCGCGGCGCTCCGGGACGACCACGCCGTGGCCGCCGAAGGCGGAGACGGAGCGGACGACCGCGCCGAGGTTGCGCGGGTCGGTCACGCCGTCGAGCGCGACGATGAGCGGCTCATCGCCGTCGTCGAAGGCGGCGGCCGCGAGGTCCTCGGGGTGCGCGTACTCGTACGGCGGGACCTGGAGCACCAGGCCCTGGTGGTTGAGCCCGTTCGTCATCCGGTCGAGCTCGGGGCGCGGGGCCTCCATGATGTTGATGTTGCCGCGCCCGGTGGCGAGCTGGAGCGCCTCGCGCACCCGCTCGTCGTTGTCGATGAACTGCTGGACGTACAGCGTGGAGGCGGGCACGCCGTCACGCAGCGCCTCGAACACCGGGTTGCGGCCGACGACCATCTCGGACGTGCCCTTGCCGCCGCGGCGGGCGACGGGACGCCGTGCCGCCTGCTTCGCCTGGGCGTTGGCGACCCGGTTCTTCTTGTGTCCCTTGCGGGCGGAGGCGGGCGGCGTCGGGCCCTTGCCCTCGAGCCCGCGGCGTCGCTTGCCACCGCTGCCGACCTGCGCGCCCTTCTTGTTGGACGTGCGGCGGTTCCTGCGCTGGCTGTTCCCGGCCATGACCTACCTGTTTCGTTGCTTCAGAAGTACGTACGTAATGAAAGTGTGCCGCCCGGCGGCCCGGGCGGCACATTCCGGAGGATTCAGCGGGGTCTGCGGATTCCGCAGGGTCCGCGGGATCCGCAGGGCTCCCGGACGCGCTAGCGCGGGCCGAGAGTCCAGCGCGGCCCCTGCGGGCCGTCCTCGATGACCAGGCCGGACTGGTTGAGCTGGTCGCGGATGGCGTCCGCCGTGGCCCAGTCCTTCCGCTCCCGGGCCGCCTCACGCTGCTGCAACACGAGCCGCACCAGGGTGTCGACGACACCGTGCAGGTCCTGGCCGCGGTCGACCTCGCCCGCCCAGTGCGCATCGAGCGGGTCCAGGCCGAGGACGCCGAGCATGGCACGCACCTCGGCGAGGCGGGCGACGGCGGCTTCCTTGTCGTCGGCGGCCAGTGCGGAGTTCCCCTGGCGGACCGTGGTGTGGACGATGGCGAGCGCCTGCGGGACGCCCAGGTCGTCGTCCATCGCCTCGGCGAAGGCGGGCGGCACCTCGGGCGCGGGCTCGACGACTCCCCCCGCCTTCTCGACCACGCGCTGGATGAAGCCCTCGATCCGCGCGAACGCGGACTCGGCCTCGCGCAGGGCATCCTCGCTGTACTCGATCATCGAGCGGTAGTGCGGCGTACCGAGGTAGTAGCGCAGCACGATCGGCCGCCAGTTCTTGACCATCTCGGAGACGAGCACCGAGTTGCCGAGCGACTTCGCCATCTTCTCGCCGGCGATCGTCACCCAGGCGTTGTGCACCCAGTACTTCGCGAAGTCGTCGCCGAAGGCCTTGGCCTGGGCGATCTCGTTCTCGTGGTGCGGGAAGATCAGGTCGATGCCGCCGCCGTGGATGTCGAAGGCGGTGCCCAGGTACTTGTGGGCCATGGCCGAGCACTCCAGGTGCCAGCCGGGCCGGCCGCGGCCCCAGGGCGTCTCCCAGCTCGGCTCGCCCGGCTTCGCCGCCTTCCACATGGCGAAGTCGCGCTGGTCCCGCTTGCCGGTCTCGCCCTCGCCCGACGGCTGGCGCAGATCGTCGATGTCCTGGTTGGACAGCTCCAGATAGCCGGGGAAGGAGCGCACGTCGAAGTAGACGTTGCCGTCTGCCTCGTAGGCGTGGCCGCGCTCGATGAGGCCGCGCATCATCTCGACCATCTCGGTGATGTGGCCGGTGGCGCGCGGTTCGTACGTGGGCGGCAGGCAGCCGAGGGCGTCGTAGCCCTCGTTGAAGGCACGCTCGTTCTCGTACCCGATCGACCACCAGGGGCGGTTCTGCTCGGCCGACTTCGCGATGATCTTGTCGTCGATGTCGGTCACATTGCGGATGAAGGTCACGTCATAGCCGCGGTACTGGAACCAGCGGCGCATGATGTCGAAGTTGAGGTAGGACCTGACGTGTCCGATGTGCGGAGCGGCCTGCACGGTCGCACCACAGAGGTAGATCGAGACGCAGCCCGGCGTGAGCGGGGTGAAGTCACGGATCTGCCGGGCGCTGGTGTCGTACAGGCGAATGGTCACGCATCAAGGGTAGTGGCCCGATGCCAGTGCCCCGCGACCCTTCTTGGGCGCGGGAACAACTTTGTGACGTAGTCCGAGCGGGATACGAGCGTGACCCCGGTTTTTTTGGCGACAACTCGCCGCCGATGCCCGTGAATTCAGCCGTTCGTGCGGAACACCAGAGCGGTGGCGATGGCCGCAAGTCCTTCGGCCCTGCCCGTGAGACCGAGCCCGTCCGTCGTGGTCCCCGACACGGAGACCGGTGCGCCGACGGCGGCGCCCAGCGTCTTCTGGGCCTCGTCGCGCCGCTTGCCGATCTTCGGGCGTACGCCGATGACCTGGACGGCGACATTTCCGATCTCGAAGCCCTCGGCCCGGACGATCCGTGCCGCCTCGGCGAGCAGGGTGACACCGGAGGCGCCGGACCACTCGGGCTGGGAGGTGCCGAAGTGGGCACCGAGGTCGCCGACGCCGGCCGCGGAGAAGAGCGCGTCGCAGGCTGCGTGCGCGGCGACGTCTCCGTCGGAGTGCCCGGCGAGTCCGTCCTCGCCCTCCCACAGGAGTCCGGCGCACCACAGCTCGCGCCCCGCCTCGAAGGCGTGGACGTCCGTGCCGATGCCGATCCGGGGAAGGACCGGAGGAAGGCCCTGGGGAGAGTCCTGGGGCAGCTCAGAAGCCATCGTTGGCCCTCCTTCGGGCGAGGACCGCCTCGGCCAGTACGAGGTCGAGGGGGCGGGTCACCTTGAACGCCTCCTCGTGGCCGGGTACGACGACGACCGGCTCGCCGAGCTGCTCGACCATGCCGGCGCAGTCCGTCGCGCCGTCGCCGTCCAGCACGACCGTCTCGTGCGCGCGGACCAGGGTGTCCCGGTCGAAGCCCTGCGGGGTCTGTACGGCGCGCAGCCGGGCCCGCGCGGGTGTGGCCACGACCGGCTCGGGGGCGTCCTTGCCGGCCGGCTCGACCTCCTTGACGGTGTCCGCGAGCGGCAGCGCGGGCACGACCGCCGGGGCTCCGTCCCGTACCGCCTCGATCACGGCGTCCACGGTGTCGACGGGCACGAGCGGGCGGGCCGCGTCATGGACGAGGACGATGCCGATGTCGTCGGGGAGGGCCTTGAGGCCGAGGCGTACGGATTCCTGGCGGGTGTCGCCGCCGGGCACGACGAGGTAGTCCGTCCGCTGCGGCAGCGCGTGTTCGTCGAGGAGGTGCTTCACCTCGGGGGCGCCGTCGGGCGGGGCCACCACGATGACGAGCGAGACGGCGCGGGAGGCGGCCATGGCTCGTACGGCGTGGATGAGCATGGGCGTGCCGTTCAGGGTACGGAGCGCTTTGGGGGCGCCCGGGCCGAGCCGTACACCCCGGCCGGCCGCCGGGATCACCGCTGCGGTGCGGTACGGGCGCGATTCGTCTGACATCGGTTGCACTCCGGCAGGTTTGTTTCCTCGGCCGACATGGGTATGGCCACAGCGTGCCGGGCGCGACGCCTTGACCGGACCCTTCCGTGACAACTGGTCTGCGCCAGCCGCCCGGGCCCGGCACATCAGCAGCAGCAGGTGCTGTGCGTGCCGAGATCAAGCGCGCTGTGAGCACGTGCTGTGGTCAACAGAACGTGAACATGCCGCAGCGCCCGGCGACAGAACTGTAATCACAGCATGTCAGCGGGCACCGCGGCACTTTGTTGAATCCAACGCTGTACGTGCGTCAGGACGCGAGGACTTCGTCGAGGAGAGCCTCGGCCTTGTCTTCGTTGGTGTTCTCTGCGAGAGCGAGCTCACTCACCAGAATCTGGCGCGCCTTGGCGAGCATCCGCTTCTCACCTGCGGAAAGCCCACGCTCTCGCTCACGACGCCACAGGTCACGTACCACTTCGGCGACCTTGATGACATCGCCCGAGGCGAGTTTCTCGAGATTTGCCTTGTAGCGACGGGACCAGTTCGTCGGCTCTTCGGCATACGGTGCGCGCAGCACCTCGAAGACCCGGTCGAGCCCGTCCTGACCAACCACATCGCGAACGCCCACGAACTCCGCATTGTCCGCCGGCACGCGAACCGTCAAGTCGCCCTGGGCGACCTTGAGCACCAAGTAGGTCTTGTCCACGCCTTTGATCTGGCGAGTTTCGATGGCCTCGATCAGCGCGGCCCCGTGATGGGGATAGACCACGGTGTCGCCAACCTTGAACGTCATGTGACAGGTACCCCTTCCGTGGCTATCCAGAGTAACACGGATACGGCTTCTTCTGAATGGCGTTTTCGCAGGTCAGGGCATATCTCGGGGCTTGACAACAGCAACACGAACGTGCTGCGGGCGGCTTCCGGAGGGGGGTATTCGCAGGTCGGAGCGGCTGCGCGTGCGGACAGAAACGCGCACGTTACACCCGGCGCAACCCCCTCCGAAGAGGCCGAACGTCCCGATTTGCCCGATTCCCAGCGGTGAACTTCCCGTACTCCGTTCGGCCGTCGGTCACCCGTCCGGACGGATCCTCGTCGAATCCTGAATTGATCACCGAGAGGTATTCGGTAAGGAATGCGTGGCGGCCCGTGGAATTGATCACTGGGGTTATGTGAACGGCGTACGAAACGACATGGTCCGCAGTGCGGCGGGAGCGCGAGGGGTGCGGTGCGGGTGCGCGGTGAGGTGCGACGGGAGGGTGGCGGGACGCGGCTGCCGGTGAAGGGGCGGGTCGGGTGCGGGACCGGTGCGGGCGATCGGTAACCTAAGCGCGAACTGACGCGGGCTTGGTGATCTGTGGACTTCTGCTGCGCCTGAGCACGCCCGTTCAACAGCTGTCCGTAGACCGTCCGTAGCCAGTCCGTACGTCCAAGGAGATGCCGCCGCCGTGAGCCGCAGCCTTCGACGCGGCGCCCTCGCCGCCGTTGCCATCGTGTTCTCGATCGCCTCGCTCTCCGCCTGCGCCGCGGGCAACGACGCGCAGACCCTCGAGGTGAAGCCGGACAACGCCGCGGTGACGGTCGACGAGATCAAGATCCAGAACGCGTTGGTCATCACCCAGCCGAAGGCGGACGCGGAGGGTCCCGCGGTCGTCTCCGCCACGGTCTTCAACGCCGGCTCCACGAACCAGACGATCGAGTCGATCACGGTGGCGGGCGCCGGCGAGGTGAAGCTGACCGCGGCCGGTGGCTCCGGACCGGTGGTCGTGCCGGCGCAGGGCTCGATCATCCTCGGCGGCAAGGGCAACGCGGCCGCGGTGATCGACAGCGGCCGCGAGCTGTCGAAGAACGCGGGTGGCGTGCAGGAGGTCGCCTTCCGCCTCAGCGAGACGGGCGACGTGAAGGTGCAGGCGCTCGTGGAGCCGGCGACGAGCTACTTCGAGGGCTACGGCCCGAGCTCGCTGCCGAAGCCGCCGGCGGAGCCGTCGACCAAGCCCTCCGGCTCTCCGTCCGGGACGCCCGGCACCCCGTCGCAGTCCGCCACGGGCCAGGCGGGCAACCCGGGCGAGGGCGGCACCCCGTCCGACTCGGCCTCGGCGTCGCAGAGCGCGGACCACTGACGCATGACGCAGGCGCCCCGCCGGACGAGCCCGGCGGGGCGCCTGCGTGCGTGTACGGGTTCGGGAGGCCGGTTTACGGCTCGAACTTGTAGCCCAGGCCCCGCACCGTCACCAAATACCTCGGCGCACCCGGATCCGGCTCGATCTTGGCGCGGAGGCGCTTGACGTGGACGTCCAGGGTCTTGGTGTCGCCCACGTAGTCCGCGCCCCAGACGCGGTCGATCAGCTGCATACGGGTCAGCACCCGGCCCGCGTTGCGCAGCAGCATCTCCAGCAGGTCGAACTCCTTCAGCGGGAGGTCGACCTTGCCGCCCGAGACCGTGACGACGTGGCGGTCCACGTCCATCCGGACCGGGCCCGCCTCCAGGGCCGCGGGGGCGACCTCCTCAGGCTCGCCGCGGCGGCGCAGGACCGCGCGGATGCGGGCGACCAGCTCCCGCGAGGAGAACGGCTTGGTGACGTAGTCGTCGGCTCCTATTTCGAGCCCGACGACCTTGTCGATCTCACTGTCCTTGGCGGTCACCATGATTACCGGGACATTCGAGCGGCCGCGCAGCTGGCGGCACACCTCGGTGCCCGGCAGCCCGGGCAGCATCAGGTCGAGGAGGACGAGGTCGGCGCCATTGCGCTCGAACTCGTCGAGCCCCTCGGGCCCCGTGGTCGCGATCGCGACCTCGAAACCTTCCTTGCGGAGCATGTAGGACAGGGCGTCGCTGAATGATTCCTCATCCTCGACGACGAGCACTCGGGTCACGGAAGGACCTCCGGGGCATGGATCTCGGTGTTCGGATCGGTGTCGTAAGGCCGGTCGTCGTCCTCGTCGGCGCGATCCGGTCCGGTGGATGTACGGTCCCGTACGGCGCCCGCTTCGGGAAGCCGCAGAGTGAAGGTGGAGCCCTGTCCCTCGGAGCTCCACACCGTGACCTCCCCGCCGTGCGAGGCGGCCACGTGCTTGACGATGGCCAGTCCGAGGCCGGTGCCTCCGGTGGCCCGGGAGCGCGCGGGGTCGACGCGGTAGAACCGCTCGAAGACCCGCTCGCGGTCCTTTTCGGAGATGCCGATGCCCTGGTCGGTGACGGCGATCTCGATGAGATCCCCGCCGGGCGCGGCCACCCGGCGCGCGGATATGCCGACCCGGGTGCGGGCGGGTGAGTAGTTGACGGCGTTCTCGACCAGGTTTCCCAGGGCCGCGGCGAGCTGGCCGCGGTTGCCCCAGATGCGCAGGTCGGAGGTGCCTCCCGCGGCCATCGTGATCTGTTTGGTGGACGCCGGTTGCCGGGACCGGTCGATCGCCTCGGCGACCAGTTCGTCCACGCGTACCGGCTCCGCGTCCTCCAGCGGGTCGTCGTTCTGCACCCGGGAGAGGTCGATCAGCTCCTGTACGAGATTGGTGAGCCGGGTCGCCTCGATCTGCATCCGGCCGGCGAAGCGTTCCACCGCCTCGGGGTCGTCCGAGGCGTCCTTGACCGCCTCGGAGAGCAGGGAGAGCGCGCCGACCGGGGTCTTGAGCTCATGGCTGACGTTCGCGACGAAGTCGCGCCGTACGGCTTCGATCCGGCGGGCCTCGGTCAGGTCGTCGACCAGCAGCAGCACGAGCCTGGAGCCGAGCGGGGCGACCCGGGCGGAGACGGCGAGCGCCTCGCCGCGGCCGGTGCCGCGCCGGGGCAGGTCCAGTTCGACCTGCCGTATCTCGCCGTCGCGCCGGGTGTCGCGGGCCATGTGCAGCAGCGGCTCGACAGCGAGCTTGCCGCCGCGCACCAGACCGAGGGCATACGCCGCGGAGCTGGCCTTGACGACGGAGTCGCTCTCGTCCAGGACGACCGCGGAGGAACGCAGCACGGACAGGACCGTGTCGACACCGGGCGGCAGCACGGCAGCAATGTGCAGGGAGGTGCGGGTGGGTCTCCTCTGGTCGCGTTCGCTCCAGCGGAACGCCAGCATGGCGATGACACCGGTACACAGCCCGGCGATCGCTGCCGCTGCGGCGACAGCCGCGTTCACGTCCATGCACCCAGGTTATGCGTGGCCAGGGGCATGCTCCCAGCCTTACGGATGGCACCTCGAACACTCGTCGCCCAGAGTTCACCAAGGGGATAGGGCTGATTCACTTCCGAGGGAGGAGCCGGACGCGTAACGGACAGAACGTGGGAGCGTGGGGGTCCGAAGCCCCACCCGGACCCCGGTCGCATCAAGAGAGGGACATCCCATGCGGGACGCGTACCACGAGGAACTGGACTCGATCGGCGAGGGCCTGGTCGAGATGGCCCGGCTGGTCGGGTCGGCGATCGGGCGCGCCACCACGGCCATGCTCGACGCCGATCTGAAGCTCGCCGAGACTGTGATCGCCGCTGATCAGAAGGTCGACGATCTGCAGCACGATCTGGAGGCACGGGCGATTGCCCTGCTGGCGCGGCAGCAGCCGGTCGCGACGGATCTGCGGATCGTGGTGACCTCGCTGCGGATGAGCGCGGACCTGGAGCGCTCGGGGGACCTGGCCCAGCATGTGGCCAAGCTGGCCCGGCTGCGCTTCCCCGACACCGCGGTGCCCCACGATCTGCACGCCACCATCCTGGAGATGGGGCAGCTGGCGCAGCGGCTGATGGCGAAGGCGGCCGAGGTGATCATCACCAAGGACGTCGACCTGGCGCTGCAGCTGGAGACGGACGACGACGAGATGGACCTGCTGCACCGCACGCTGTTCCAGCACCTGATGGACGACCGCTGGAAGCACGGCATCGAGACGGCGGTGGACGTGACCCTGCTCGGCCGCTACTACGAACGCTTCGCGGACCATGCGGTGTCGGTGGCGAAGCGGGTCGTGTATCTGGTGACGGGCGAGCACGCGGACGAGATCCAGCCGCCGACGGCGGTCGAAGGCGCGTAGGGCGCCGCAGGGCAGGGGCCGGGGTGCGGACCGACCGAACCCCGGCCGGCGGCCGCCCGTCGTGGAGCGACTCGCGGTGTGCCTCAACGCGCTGTTGATGCGCCCGCACAAGCGGGCATGCAATGGGCAGAGGCGGTACATCTCGTACGCCGATGAGGAGGGACCCATGGCCGAATCCCCCACGACCGACGCCCAGCAGGAAACCCCCGTCGAGGTGGTGCTCCTGCCCGTGCTCGGCGCCTGCGGCTGCGGCTCGGGCTGTGGCTGCGGCTGCCAGTCGGGCGCGCCCTGCCAATGCGGCGGCTGCTGCGGATAGCCGATCCTTCGTACGTACGCGAAAGGACCCCGTCCACGCCGGACGGGGTCCTTTTTGATACGTACCGGATTACTTCTTCTTGCCCTGGGTCTTGCCGGGAGTCTTGGTGACCTGCGCTTTTCCTGGTCAGGCGCGGTGAGTTCATGCGCTTCGTGGTTGTTGTTGGTCGCCATTGGCCACTGTCGAGCAACGTTGGACGGCCCAGGGACGGCCCAGCCGCACTCGGCTGACGGCTGGCACCCTGGATGCGCCCCTTCTGAACCTCAGCACAGTCAGCCACGACGGCGGGTGCGCCGGCCGACCACACACGCGTATGCCTCGCTGCACCCCCACCGGCATCAGCCACGATATTGCGCTGTTTTGTCCACCAGAGCGAGCAGCGACAGCTGGTCTGTGACGACGGATGGGGCTATGGGCTTGGAAAGCGGTCATTCGCGGGCCGTTTGGGTGCCAGCCTGGGCGAATGGCCGCTCCGTGTCCTCTTCGGGTTAGCAGAAGGAGGACCGCCCCTGTTCCATCACGGAACCGAGATCAGCGCATGGCCTTCCGCGCGGGCGCGAGTGGCGGGAGCCGTCGTCCGCATCAGGACAAGAGCACCAACTCCACATCACGTTTCCATACCGACGCACCCGGCAGCTCGCGGTCAAGTCCGGCACCGACGACCGTCGGCCCTTTGCCGGAAATCGCCCCACATGCGCACGCGGGCAGCGCGACCATCGCGCGAACTCCGCCGCCGTCCCGGCGCTTATGTGACCCATACCTGTGCAGGTCAAGCGACTGACAGGCAAGATGACGTAACGATTTCGAGGGCTCCGCCCGGAGTGGCCGCATCGTTGGTGATCTTCACCGATTCCCTCCATTTACAATCACGCAGCCCATGGCGTCAGGCGTCATGGCGTGATCACAGGAGTCGTGTTGAGATTCAGACAACGGGGAAGGGCGCGAGTCGCGGGCATATCGCCAAGACGCACCGCGCTCGCCGTCGCCGCCGTACTGGTCGCCGAGGCGGCGTTGGTGTCGCTGGGGAGCGGGCAGGCCTTCGCTGCCGCGGACTCCGCCACCACGCGGGCGACGGCCGCAGGCAAGTCCGCCAAGTCGGCGGCGTCTTCGGCCGATTCGACGGCCGCCGCGTTGCTGATGGCCCGGTTGCAGGGCCGCAGGATCGAGGTGTTGGCGAAACGTTCCGCCAGCTCGACGACGTACGCGCTGCCCAACGGGCAGTTGCAGACATCCACGTACGCGGCGCCGATCCGGCAGAAGGTCGACGGCGTCTGGCGCAACATCGACACCGCTCTGGCCGACGAGGGAAGTGCGCTGGAGCCGGAGGTGGCCGCCGCCGACATCGCGGTCTCCGACGGCGGGGACACCGCGCTCGCCTCGGTCACCAAGGGCGCGAAGTCGTTCGGGATGGGCTGGGAGTCGAAACTTCCGACGCCTTCGGTGAAGGACGACACCGCCTCCTACGATCTCGGTGACGGCGAGACCCTGACGGTCACCGCGCTGTCGCAGGGGTTCAGCCAGAACGTTGTCCTGGACAAGGCGCCCGAGGGTCCGCTGGAGTACCGGATACCCATGCGGCTCAAGGGACTTGAGCTGTCGGTGGCCGAATCCGGTCACCTGCTGCTGAAGGACGGCGCAGGGAAGCTGGTCGCCGAGGCGCCCGCACCGATGATGTGGGACTCCTCCAAGGACCGTAAGTCCGGCGAGTCGAAGCACCAGGCCCCCGTCGCCACGAAGGTGGAGACGGCCGAGGACGGGTCGCAGACCCTGGTCCTCACCCCGGACGCGAGCTACTTCACCGACAACAAGCTGACCTACCCGGTCACCGTCGACCCCACCAGCACGCTCGCCGCCTCCGCGGACACCTGGGTCGCCACCAACTACCCCGACTCCCAGGTCTCCTCGGAGGAGCTGAAGTCGGGTACGTACGACGCGGGGACCACCAAGGCCCGCGCCTACCTGAAGTTCGACGTGTCGGCGTTCACGGGCAAGCACATCACCGACACCAACCTTGCCCTGTACTCGTACTACTCCTCGACCTGTGCCACCACCGGCGCGGGCACGCAGGTGCGGCGAATCACCGGGGCCTGGACCACCTCGGACATCACCTGGGGCGACCAGCCCGCCACCACCACGACCGGCGCGGTCACCAGCACGGCGGCCAAGGGCTACAACGACTCCTGCCCGGCCGGCACCGTCAACTTCGACATCGACGCCATCGTGCAGGCCTGGGCCGACGGCTCCACCAACTACGGTGTCCGTATCGCGGGTGCCTCGGAGACCGACTCCACCACCTGGCGCCGCTACCGCTCCGCCAACTACGTCTCCGGCGACGGCTCCACCGAGCCGCACCTGACCGTGACGTACAACTCCTACCCGGCGGTGCCCAGTTCGACGGCGATCGCGCCCTCGCAGGTCAACGCCTACAACGGCAAGCGCTACGTCACCTCGCTCACCCCGACCCTGTCGTCGAAGGTGACCGACCCGGACGGGGCCAACGTCCAGGCGCAGTACGAGATCACCGCCGACCCGGCGTACGCGGACACCACATACTCCCTCACGGCGTACGGCAAGACCGTGGCCTCCGGCTCCACCTCGACCTTGGCCATCCCCTCCGCCTCCGCCTTCCCCTCCGGCAGCCATGTTCGCTACCGGGCGCGGGCGTACGACGGTACGGACTTCGGGTCGTGGTCGGGCTACACGACGTTCGTGCTGAACACGGCCAAGCCGGTCGCACCGACCGTCACCTGTGACACGTACGCCCAGAACGGCTGGACCGCCAAGGCCTCCGCCGCCGTGAACTGCACCCTCGACACCTCCTCCACGGACGGTGCCGGCTACCAGTGGGGCCTGGACGACGCGTCCCTGCCGAACACGAAGCTGGACACCACCAACGGCACCGGCGGCGACGCGCAGACCATCAGCATCAACCCGGCGGGCGGCTGGCACACGCTGTACGCGCGCACCATCGACTCCGGCGGCAACCTCTCCACCGCCAGCACCGCCTACAGCTTCGGCGTCGGCGCCGACGGCGCGGCGATCCTCTCCCCGCAGGACGGCGACACCACCGCCCGCCGGGTCACCCTGGCGGCCAAGGGCCTCACCACCTACACCGGCGTGACCTGGCAGTACCGGCGCGGCGAGACCGACATCTGGCACACCGTGCCCGTCGGTGCCGTGACCGCCTCCGGCTCCGCCGTCTCCGCCTGGCCCGTCGCCGTCAGCGGCGGCACCGCGACCAAGCTGGTGTGGAACACCGTCTCCACCCTCGCCGAGGACGGCGCGATCCAGCTGCGGGCCGCGTTCACCAACGGCACCACCACCGGCTACTCGCAGACCGCCGAGGTCACCCTCGACCGGGACGCGGGCACCGCCCTCACCAATCAGATCGGCCCGGGCCAGGTCAACGAACTCACCGGTGACTTCACCCTGTCGGCCACCGACGCCTCCACCTTCGCCGCGAGCGTGGACCGTACGTTCTCCTCGCGTACCAACAGCACCGACACCGAGGGCCAGGCGCAGATCTTCGGCCCCGGCTGGACGTCGGCCGTCTCCGCCGAGTCGAGCGACTACACGCAGATCCGCGAGACCTCCGGCTCCTCTGTCGAGGTACTGGCCGGTGACGGCAGCGCGATCGCATTCACCGCGACGAGCAGCGGCGGCTGGCAGCCGGAGATCGGTGCCGAGTCCCTGACGCTGACCTACTCGACCACCACGAACATGTTCACGCTGACCGACACCGACGCCAACACGGTCGTGTTCGCGAAGGCGGACCCGGCCTCGACGACGTGGACGGTGTTCTCGTCGGCCTCGGCGGTCGACGACTCGACGGTCACGGTCTTCTCGACGACGGTGGACGTGGGCGGCAAGAAGCTGGCCCGTCCGAGGTACGTGGTCTCGCCGACGAGCGCGGCGACTGCGACGACCTGCCAGACGACGCCGTCCACGAAGGGCTGCCGGGTACTGGAGTACGTCTACGCGCCGGCCACCACGGCCACTTCCAGCACACTGGGCGACTATCTGAACCAGGTCTCGGCCGTCAAGCTGTGGGCCACCACCCCCGGTGCCTCCGCCTCGACCTCCGAGACGCTCGCCTCGTACGCCTACAACGCCTCCGGCCAGCTGCGCCAGGTGTGGGACCCGCGCATCAGCCCCTCGCTGAAGACGGAGTACACCTACGGCACCGACGGCCGCGTAGCCACGTACACCAAGCCGGGCGAGCTGCCCTGGACCTTCACCTACGGCACGGCCGGCTCGGCCCTGACCTCGGGGGCCGGCATGCTCCTCAAGGTTTCGCGTGCCGCGCTCGCCGCGGGCTCCGCGAGCACCACGTCCGGCACGGCGGCCACCACCGTCGTCTACGACGTCCCGGTCTCCGGCACCGCCGCCCCGTACCAGATGGACACCGCGACGGTCGCCACCTGGGGACAGGACGAGGCGCCCACCGACGCCACCGCGTTCTTCCCCGCCGACAGCGTTCCGGCCTCCAGCACCGGCGGCGACCTGACAGCCGGCGCCTATGCCCGGGCCACGATCAGCTACATCAACGCGAACGGAGCGGAGACCAACACCGTGAGCCCGGGTGGTGCGATCACCACCACCGAGTACGACCTGCTCGGCAACGAGTCCTCCGACCTGACCGCCGGCAACCGGGAACTCGCCCTGGGCACCTCCGCCAACGCGGCGACAGAACTGGCCGCCCTGGGCCTGACCGATCTGTCCACCGCCGAGCGCGCCCAGCAGCTGGCCACCCTGCTGGAGTACTCCGCCGACGGCACCCGTGTGACGGACGAGTACGGTCCGCTGCACCAGATCACCCTGGCCGCGGAACTCACCGGCACCACCCCCGAGTCCACCCTGGCCGCCGGCACGGTGATCCCGGCCCGTGCCCACACCTCCTACGCCTACGACGAGGGAGCCCCGGCAAACGCGGCGGTCTCCGACCTGGTCACCTCCTCCACCACGGGCGCGGCCATAGCCGGCTACGCCACCGACGCGGAGGCCAAGACCACGACCACCACCTACGACTGGTCCACGGGCTCCGAACTGGCCACCACCGGCGGCGGCGAGTCCGCGGGCCAGGTGACCAGCTACGACAGCGCGGGCCGTGTGGCCACCACCCGCACCCCGAAATCGTCCGGCTCGGACGCGGGCACGCTGGTGTACACCTACTACGACGCGCACGCCACCGGCGCCTGCGCCTCGACCGAGTGGGACGGCCTGCTCTGCAGGACCGCCCCGGCCGCGGCCATCTCGGGTGGCGGGACCAACCCCGCCGAGGCCGTCACCACCGTCTACACCTACGGTCGGTGGGGCCAGGTCGTCACCAAGGCCGAGACCGCCAACGGCGTGACCCGTACGACCACCACCGCGCCCGACGCGGCGGGCCGTCCGACCGGCACGACCGTCACCGGCGGCACCGGAACAGGCACTCCGGCCACCACCATCACCTACGACGGGGCCACCGGCCAGGTCGCCAGCACCACCGCCAACGGCAAGACGTCTACCTCGACGTACGACGCCCTGGGGCGGACACTCACCTACAGCGACGGGTCGGGCAGCACCAGCTCCTTCACCTACGACATCCTCGACCGCCCGGTGACGGCGTCCGACTCGGTGCCGTCCACCACCACCTACACCTACGACCCCACCACCGGCCAGGCCCGGTCCATCACCGACTCGGTCGCCGGGACGTTCACGGCCGGTGCCCACGACGCCGACGGCGCTCTCACCGGTGAGACCCTCCCCGGTGGCTACACCCTGGCCACGACCTACGACACGACGGGCAACCAGACGTCGGTGACCTACGCGGACTCCTCAGGCACCACCGTGCTCTCCGACTCCGCGACCTACACCATCCACGGCAAGCAGACCGGTCACACCCAGACCGACGGCGGAACCCTGTCCACCGCCTACGGCTACGACGCCTCCGGGCGCCTGGCCCTGGCCACCGACGACGACGGCACGACGACGACCTCGCGCGCCTACGCCTTCGACACGGATGACAACCGCACCTCACTGACCACCACGGTCACGGCCGCGGGCTCCGCCCCCACCACCTCCAGCACGGCGTACGCGCACGACACCGCGGGTCGCCTCATCGCCGGGGGCTACACCTACGACGCCTTCGGGCGCACCACCCAGGTGGCGGGCAAGACCCTGGCCTACTACACCAACGACCTGGTGGCCAGTGAGACCGTGGGCTCCACCCGTACCACCTGGGGTCTGGACGGTTCCGGCCGCCTGGCGTCCTCGGCCACCGCGACCACCAGCGACAGCGGCGCGACCTGGTCGACCACGAGCACCACGGTGAACCACTACAACTGTGGCTGCGACACTTCGTCCTGGACGGTCACCACCGCGGGTTCCGCCTCCACTGTCAGCCGGAATGTCCCCGACCTCTCCGGCGGCCTGGCCGCCACCACCGGTGCCACCGGCGGCGCGGTCCTCCAACTGGCCAACCTGCACGGTGACATCTCCGTCCGGCTGAACCTGGCGACGTCCGCCGCCACGGTCCAGCAATACGACGAGTACGGCAACCCGCTGGACGCCACGGCCGCCGCGGCGAAGTACGGGTCCCTGGGCGCCTACCAGAAAGCCACCGACGGCCTGGCCGGATACACCCTCATGGGCGTCCGCGTCTACGATCCGACCACCGGCCGCTTCCTCCAGAGCGACCCGGTCTACGGCGGCAACACCAGCGCCTACATCTACCCCGCCGACCCGATCGGTCAATCGGACACCAGCGGTGAGCTGAACTACCGCACTCAGACGAAGAAGACGAAGAACTACACCATCGGCATCAGCAGGAACTGCACCGGGAAGTCCAAGTGCAGCCTGACCTGGTACGTAAAGCTGAAGAGCATCTGGAAGAAGTACGGCGCTCTGAAGTTCGTGTACACCATCGTCCTTCCGCTGTACAACGCCAAGAAGAATCAGAGCTACGGCCACCTGGAGCCGGGCACCTACGTCTTCCACGGCTCCTGGGGTGTCCCGAACGGGAGAGGAAGACCGGAGTCGGACCGGGGGAAGTACAGGGCCATGGGCATGACCTTCTGGTTCGACTGGACGGACAACGTTGAATTCAGCGGAAAGTTCACCGTCATGAACATCTGCGTCAGGAACCCGACCCTGAACGTCTACGGCCTCTTCACCTGAGACCCTTCGCGTTGATCACCGCCGGGGGAGAAGTGGGCAGCCACTTCTCCCCCGGCTTTCATTGCCATCGGAAGGCAGCGATGATGTCGAATTTCTCGGACTGGCAGGACCGGATGCTGCGAGCGGTCTGGCGGCAGGGGGAGCAGCTCCCCGAGGAAGTACTGTCGTGGATGGCCGAGCTGTACGGCGAGCGTGGAGAAATTCCGGAATCGGAGTTCTGTGAATCCTGGACCGCGCGAACCTTCTCCATGGCGAGGTCGGCCTTCGAGACGGTCACCAGGTCGGCGGAGCAGGACACCGGGAAAGCGGCCACCGGCGACGACTTCTGCTACCTCGACTACGTGCGCGACCCGGACCTGGGACCGGTCGGCGTGGTCCACATCAAGTCGGCGGAGGTCTCCACACCCGATTCGGCAGAGGTTCTGGGTGCTGTGGCGGAAGGAGTGCAGGAATTCGTCATGAGCCACCATCGCGTGACCTGGCCCGTCTGCGGCGAGCACGACCGCGGTATGCATGTGGGTTACTTCCATGAGACCGCGGTCTGGAAATGCGCGGGCGGGACCACGGATGGTCACGTGGTGAGAGCGATTGATCCCGCCGTTCAGCCGTAGATCACTGCGGGCCCTTTCGCTGGGCAGTACAGCTAGCCACCCAAGGCTATGCGGCCGCTCGCGAGCACGGGATGCACGCGCTGAGGCACTTCTATGCCTCGGCCCTGCTCGACGGTGGAGAGAACATCAAGGCCGTGAGCGAACAGCCAGGAGCGGACGCGCAAGGCCATCGCGGCTGCGTACGACAAGGCCCGGAACCCGGGCTGACGGCCCACAGACGGCCCCGGGAACGACTCAAGCCCCCTACTCGCGGAATAACCGCAGGTAGGGGGCTTGATCGTGGGCTGTTACTTCTTCTTGCCCTGGTTCTTGACCGCCTCGATCGCCGCCGCGGCCGCGTCCGGGTCGAGGTAGGTGCCGCCCGGCTTGACCGGGTGGAAGTCGGCGTCGAGCTCGTAGACCAGCGGGATGCCGGTCGGGATGTTCAGGCCCGTGATGTCGGCGTCGGAGACGCCGTCGAGGTGCTTGACCAGGCCGCGCAGGCTGTTGCCGTGGGCGGCGACCAGGACGGTGCGGCCGGTCAGCAGGTCCGGGACGATGCCGTCGTACCAGTACGGCAGCATCCGCTCGACGACGTCCTTGAGGCACTCGGTGCGCGGGCGCAGCTCGCTCGGGATCGTGGCGTAGCGCGGGTCGTCGCTCTGCGAGAACTCAGCGCCGTCCTCGAGGGGCGGCGGCGGGGTGTCGTAGGAGCGGCGCCAGAGCATGAACTGCTCCTCGCCGAACTCCGCCAGCGTCTGTGCCTTGTCCTTGCCCTGCAGCGCGCCGTAGTGACGCTCGTTCAGCCGCCAGGAGCGGTGGACCGGGATCCAGTGGCGGTCCGCGGCCTCCAGCGCCAGCTGCGCCGTGCGGATGGCGCGCTTCTGCAGCGAGGTGTGCAGTACGTCGGGGAGCAGGCCGGCGTCCTTCAGCAGCTCACCGCCGCGGACTGCCTCCTTCTCGCCCTTCTCCGTCAGGTTGACGTCCACCCAACCGGTGAACAGGTTCTTCGCGTTCCATTCGCTCTCGCCGTGGCGGAGGAGGATCAGCTTGTACGGTGCGTCGGCCATGCGTACGAGACTAATCGACGTTCCCCGGGCGGCGCTCTCGTGCCCGCAGAGCGGACTCGAGCGGGCTCGATTGACAGTCGCCGTCAATTGACTGGCGGCCGGGCCCGGCCATCTGTAAGTTGCGAATGCTTGTACAGCCACTTACATGCACTCCGTGGGGGAATCCGTATGTCCACAGCCGGTCTGCGCCGTGCCGCGAGGGAGAGCGTCTCGGGGCTGCCCCGTGCGTTCTGGTGGCTGTGGACGAGCACGCTGATCAACCGGCTCGGGGCGTTCGTCGCGACGTTCATGGCGCTGTATCTGACCGCCGAGCGGGGTTACTCGGCCTCCTACGCGGGACTCGTCGCCTCACTCCACGGGCTCGGCGAGGTCGTCTCCTCGCTCGGCGCGGGCGTGATGGCCGACCGGCTCGGACGGCGGCCGACGCTGCTGATCGCCCAGAGCTCGACGGCCGTCTCCGTGGCGGTGCTCGGCTTTGTGCAGCATCCGGTGGCCATCGCCGCGGTGGCCTTCGTGGTGGGCATGACGTCGAACGCCTCCCGGCCCGCCGTGCAGGCGATGATGGCGGACATCGTCCGGCCCGAGGACCGGGTGCGGGCCTTCTCGCTCAACTACTGGGCGATCAACCTCGGGTTCGCTCTCTCCGCGGCGGGCGCGGGCTTCATCGCCGAGTACAGCTATCTCGCCGGTTTCCTGGGCGAGGCCGCGATGACGCTGATCTGCGCGGTCGTCATCTTCGTCAAGCTTCCGGAGTCGCGGCCCGAGCGGGTGGAGGCGAAGGACACGCCGGTGGAGCCCCGGATCAGCATGGGGACCGTCCTGCGCGACGGGCGGTTCATGAGCGTCGTCGGCCTCTCCTTCCTGATCGCGCTGATCTTTATGCAGGGGCATGTCGGGCTGCCGCTCGCGATGGGCGCGGACGGCTTCTCCAGCGCGGACTTCGGCCTGGCGGTCGCGGTCAACGGCGTGCTGATCGTGGCCCTGCAGATCCCCGTCACGCGCTTCATCGAACACCGCGATCCGCGCCGGCTGCTGATCATCTCCTCGGTGCTCGCGGGGTACGGGTTCGGGCTCACCGCCTTCGCGGGGTCGATCGCCGTCTACGCACTGACGGTCTGCGTCTGGACGCTGGCCGAGATCGTCAACGCGCCCACCCAGACCGGACTTGTGGTGCGGCTCTCGCCGCTGCACGGGCGCGGCCGCTACCAGGGCATGTACACGCTGTCCTGGTCGGCGGCGGCACTCGTCGCCCCGCTGCTGGCGGGCTTCGTCATCGACCGGTTCGGCGCGGAGTGGCTGTGGGGCATGTGCGCGGTGCTGGGGACGGTGGCCGGGCTCGGATACTGGCTGCTGATGCGGGGGCTGCCGACACAGGCCGTGGCGAGGGACGCCGTAACCGCGTCTTCGAACCGGGTGGAACAGGTGGCTTGATCCGGGCTCAGCGCGTCGCGGCCGCGGACTCCTGCTCCGGTGTCCCCGTCACCCGCGTCCCCGGATGCAGCACCGAGCACAGGAACGCGACGCCGAGCGCGATGGCCATCCCGTAGAAAATCCACTGGTTGGCCTCGGCGAAGTCCATCCGGATCGCTCCCATCGCATCCCGCATCGTCGAGGCGACCGGCCCGCTGCCGCTGGGCGCCTGCCCGTCGGGGTGTCCGGTGACGGCCTCCGCGATGCTCCGGGCCGTGTCGTTCGCCGCCCCTGTGGGCACGCCCTTGGACTGGAGTGTGTCGCCGACACGGTCGGTGGTGACATGGATGAGGACCGTGCCGAACACGGCCATGCCCACGCTGGCCGAGAAGTTGCGGATGGTCTGGGTGATGCCCGTGACCTCGCCGTACGAGGCGCCGATCGCCCGGTTGACGGCGTCGGTCGAGGCCGGGGCCAGCAGCAGGCCGATGCCCGCGCCGGCGAGGGCCGCGTACGGCCACTGGTCGTGTATCGAAAGATCCGTCAACTTGTTCGCCCACAGGGCGAATCCGAGCGCGCCCAGCGCGGTGCCGAGCTTCATCGCGGGCTTGGCGCCCCGCTTGTCGAGGATCCGGCCGCCCCACTGCGATGCCAGGCCGAAGCCTATGAAGAAGTAGAGAAGGAACAGCGCGGCCTGGGTCGGTGACGCGCTCAGCGAGACCTGCGCGTACACCGAGGCGAAGTAGAACACCGGGACGAAGGCCAGCATGGCGAAGAAGAGAACCACGCTGTCGGCCGTGAACGCCCGGTCGCGGAAGACCTCGAGTCTGATCAGCGGCTGCTCGACGCGGAGTTCGTACGCACAGAAGAGCGCCAGGACCAGCAGTCCGCCCACGATGCACGCCCAGGTGGCGATGGAGCTCCAGCCCCAGGCGGACGCCTGCTGGAGGCCCAGCACGCTCAGGCCCATCCCGGCTGCCACCAGCACGGCGCCGGGCACGTCGAGGCGCTCGTGGCGCGGGACGTTCGGGATGTGGGCCATCGCCGTCAGCACGAGGGCGACGATCGCGACGGGCACGTTGACCCAGAAGATCGCCCGCCACGTCCACTCCGTGAGCCAGCCGCCGAGCAGCGGGCCGACGGCCGTGAACGCGCCCGAAAGGCCGAAGAACAGGGCGAGCGCACGCCCGCGATGCTCCACCGGGAACACTGCAACGACCACGGCCAGGGCCGCGGGGAACATCAGCGCCGCGCCGAAGCCCTGGGTGGCCCGGAAGATGATCAGCCAGGCCTGTGCGAAGTCGCCGCTCGGAACGCATCCGCACAGGACCGAGGAGATCACGAAGAGCAGCGTGCCGATCAGCATGATCAGGCGGTGCCCGAAGATGTCGGCCAGCCGCCCGCCAAGGGCGAAGAACGCGGCCAGGGTGAGCAGATAGGCGTTGACCACCCACTGCATCCCGGAGGACGAGAGGTCGAGTTCGTCGATGATGCTGGGCGCGGCGATGGAGACGATCGTCTGGTCGATGAAGGTCATCGACACGGCGAAGAGCATCGCCGCGAGAGCCAGCGTCTGGTTCGGTGCGCCCGTGACGACAGTGGAGGAGGGCCCGGGGCCGGACGCGTCCCTGTGGTCGCTCATACTCCGATCTTCAGCCGCCCCGGCCCGTCGCGCATGTCCAGCGGGACTGCTCAGGTGCGCAGCGCCCGCTGGGCCTCGTACAGATTCCGGGGATGTACGGCGACAGGAGTGCCGTACGCCTCCAGGCGGGAGTTGAGCGCGCCGCCGAAGTCCGGCACGTCGGTCTGGTCGAACTCGCGGACCGTCGAGATGCCGACGGTCGCGCTGTACGGGGCGATCTCGTCGATCTTGATCAGGCCCGCGCGCTCATTGGCGACGGTGACGTTCCAGTGGGTGAATCGGGCGCCGTAGAGGGGTCCCGCACTGGCGTCGCCGCCGTGACGGCCGTTGTTGGTGACGGTGATCTCGGTGCGTACGTTCGCGAAGGGCATCCCGCGGTGGGTGTCGAAGGTGCCCATCTCCATCTGTCCGCGCGACCAGACGTTGTAGCTGGACAGGCCCTCCACATTGATGCCGTGGAGCTGGGTGTCCGCGGGGGCCGGGACGGTGCGCCGCGCGATGGTGAAGTCCTCGATGAGATTGTCGTGCGAGCCCTCGCGGCAGAAGTACGGGTGGTGGGAGCCGCGGCCCTCGACGCGGGTGCGGCGCAGGGTGCAGGCGGAGGCGGCGACCAGGCCGAAGCCGTTGTCGACATGGCGGACGGTGATGTCGTCGGCCCAGCAGTCGTACGCGCACTGGAAAGTGACGCCGTTGTAGCCCTTGTCGAGGAGGTGCTGGGACTGTGGGGTCTCCATCGCTTCGAGGGTGAGCCCCTCGACGCCGGAGCCGGTGAGCGGGGTGACGAGGGTGATGATGCGGGGGTCCCATGCGGTACGTACGTCGAGGGGAAGCGGACGCTCGAAGGTGACCCGGTTCCTCTTGATGTGGGCGATGCGTACGGGCCATTCGTACGGGACGTAGCTGGTCAGCTTGGTCTTGTCGGCCCAGACATATGCCTCGGGGCCCGCGCCGCCGCCGGCCATGTGTTCCAGCAGGGTGTGGTCGGCGTCGTCGGCGAGACGGAGCAGTACGAGGTCGCCGCGGCGGAGCTGTGAGGCGTCGGGGACGGTGACGGACCAGTCGCCGCGCTGGGCGGGCCGGACGGTGGCGAGGGTGCGCCACTCGTCGCGCTTGTTGCCGGTCCAGCCCTCGAAGGGCCAGGCCTTGGCCTTGATGGCGGTGGTGAGGCTGCTCCAACGGTCCCTCGGGCAGAGCCAGATGAGTCCGCCTGCCCAGGACCAGGAGGATTTGTCGCCTCCGTAGCGGCTGCCGTACGGGCCGACGAGCTCGGTGAGGTTCCTGGTCGCGTACAGCTTGGTGCGGGTGCTGCCGGCGCCCTTGAGCACGACGTTGCTGTGGCCGATACGGATGAGGTCGTCGATGCGGTAGGTGCCGGGGGGTATGTGGACCGTGCCGCCGCCGCGTTGGCCTACAGCGGCCACGGCACGGTTGATCGCTGGGGCGGCGTCGGCGGAGCCGTCCGGCTGTGCCCCGTAGGCAAGGACGTTGGCGCGGACGGGGCGCCGGGGGAAGTGTGCGGCGCCGCCGCGGCGGCCTGCTCGTCCGACGTACGGGATCTGGGGATGGCCGTAGGGGTTGCGGCGGAACTCGGCCCAGAGGGGGGACGCGGGGGATGTACTCGCGGCGGCGTCTGCGGTGCCGCTCGTGACGCAGACCGCCGCGACGGCTGTGGCACTGCCGAGCAGAGTGCGTCTGCTGATGGCGCGTCGACCGGTGTCCATGAGCCCGCCCCTTCCATGGATGTGAACTATGTTCAGGTGTGCGTCGCGGGCGAGCATGCCATGGGTTGCGGGGCCCGGGAAGGGTTGGTGCGGGGGTTCGTGGCGGCGGGTGAGTTTCCCCCACCCCGCCCCTTCCCGTAACCGGGGCTTCGCCCCAGACCCCGGGACGCCCTTCGGGCGTGTCCTCAATCGCCGGACGGGCTTGAATTTCCACCCGTCCGGAACATGCAGCCGGCCCGGGCAAGTCAGGCCCCACTGGCGTTTGAGGCACGGCCCGGGTACGACATTCAGCCCCGTCGGCGATTGAGGCGCGGGGGTCCCCTGACGCCCGCAGGGCGTAGGGGGCGGGTTCGGGGCGGAGTCCCGGTTGAGGGCACGGGCGGGGTTGAGGGACAGAGCCCCGGCTCAGCTACCGCCGGTCAGATTCGTGAACGCGTCCAAGTTCCGCGTGGACTCTCCCCGCGACACCCTCCACGCGTACTCCTTGCGAATCGCGCTCGCGAACCCCAGCTCCAGCAGCGTGTTGAACGACCCGTCCGCCGCCTCCAGCACCGTCCCCAGCAGGCGGTCCAGTTCCTCCGGGGTCACCACCGACAGCGGCAGGCGGCCCACCAGATAGATGTCGCCGAGGTGGTCGATCGCGTAACTCACCCCGAACAGACGCAGATTGCGCTCCAGCAGCCACCGGTGCACCGCCGCGTCGTTCTCGTCCGGGTGGCGGATGACGAAGGCGTTGAGCGACAGCGAGTGCTTGCCCACCCGCAGTGAGCAGGTCGTCGACAGCTTGCGAGTGCCGGGGAGTTTGACCACGTACGAGCCGGATTCCGGGCTCTCCCACTCGAGCTCCGCGTCCTTCAGGGTCCGCTCGATGACCTGCGCAATCTGCTGTACGTCCGGGTCAGCCATGGTGCGAGCGTACCCGGCGGCGGTGTTCGTGCATCGCGGCCGTGTAGACGTCCGCCGTCGCCGACGCCGCCGTGTCCCAGCCGAAGGATTCGGCGTGCCGGGCCGCGGCCGCGCCCATCCGGTCGGTCAGGGCGGGGTCGGCCAGGAAGCGGCGCAGCGCGTCCGCGTAGTGCGCCGGGTTGTGGCCGGGGACCAGGATGCCGGTCAGCCCGTCGCGTACCGCCACCGGAAGGCCGCCGACCGCCGCCGCCACCACCGGTGTGCCCGCCGCCTGCGCCTCGATGGCCACCAGGCCGAAGGATTCACTGTACGAGGGCATGACCAGGGTGGAGGCCGCGCGGAACCAGTCCGCGAGGCGGTCCTGGCCGACCGGCCGCTGGAAGTGGACGACGTCCGCGATGCCGAGGCGGGCGGCCAGTTTCTGCAGACCCTCCGGCTTGGCGAGGCCGCTGCCGCTCGGGCCGCCGACGATCGGCACATAGAGCCGGGAGCGCAGCGAGGGATCTTCCTCGAGGAGCAGCGCGACCGCGCGGAGCAGGATGTCGGGGGCCTTCAAGGGCTGGATGCGGCCCGCGAAGAGCGGCACGAAGGCGTCCTGGGGCACCCCGAGCCGGGTCCGCGCGGCGGCGCGGCCTCCCCCGGAGCCTCCGGTCCGCGAAAGACCCCCATCGGGCCGGAAGAGGTCCAGGTTCACGCCGGGGTGGACGACGGCGACCTTCGCCGGATCGGCGTCGTAGTGGCGTACGAGCTCGTCGGCCTCCTCGGCGGTGTTGGCGATCAGCCGGTCCGCCGCGGCGACGATCTGCATCTCGCCGATGACGCGCGACGCGGGCTCGGGCGTGTCGCCGTCGGCGAGCGCGGCGTTCTTGACCTTGGCCATGGTGTGCATGGCGTGCACGAGCGGAACGCCCCACCGCTCGGCGGCGAGCCAGCCGACATGTCCGGAGAGCCAGTAGTGGGAGTGGACCAGGTCGTAGTGGCCGGGGCGGTGGCCGGCCCAGGCCTGCATCACGCCGTGCGTGAAGGCGCACAGCTGGCCGGGGAGGTCCTCCTTGGCGAGGCCCTCGTAGGGTCCGGCGTCGACATGCCGTACGAGCACGCCGGGAGCGAGTTCCACCACCGGCGGCAGCCCACCCGCGGTCGCCCGTGTGAAGACCTCGACCTCGATGTTGATCGCCGCGAGGCGCTTGGCGAGCTCGACGATGTAGACGTTCATGCCGCCCGCGTCGCCCGTGCCCGGCTGGTGCAGCGGGGAGGTGTGGACGCTGAGCATGGCGATCCGGCGCGGCTTGCGGTGGCCGCCGGGGAACCTGAGGCGCGGAGTCACCAGACCACTGCCGAGGCGGGAGACGTATTGGCTCACGTCGAAGGTCCTCCTCGTTCCGGGCACGACAAGCTGCGGGCCTGAGCAGCCCACCAAAGCCGCAACAGCGGAGTCGCCACTTCCATTTCCACCGGACCGCCACTTTGCCAAACCATTACCGTCGGTGTGCCGTGTCACGCCCGCTCAACCGCCGCCCGGCGCTCGCATACCCTCGCTCCTATGACTCGCCCCGTCGGCACCGCGACCCGCGGGACGACCAATCCCAACCGGCTGCGCCGCATGGACCGCTGGATCGCGGCCACCCACGGCCCGGCGCTGCGCCGCGGTGACGCGCCGGTCGCCGTCGATCTCGGATACGGCGCCGCCCCCTGGACCGCCCTGGAGCTGCTGCAGCGGCTGCGCACCGCCGACCCCCGCTGCGCGGTCGTCGGCATCGAGATCGACCCGGCGCGGGTGGCGGCGGCGAAGCCGTACGAGCGCGAGGGGCTGAGCTTTCGCCACGGCGGCTTCGAGGTGCCCCTCACGACGCGGCCGGCGCTGATCCGGGCGGCCAATGTGCTGCGCCAGTACGACGAGGACGAGGTCGCGGCCGTGTGGGCGCGGCTGTGCGCGCGACTGGCCCCCGACGGGCTCCTCGTCGAGGGCACCTGTGACGAGATCGGACGGCGGCACGTCTGGGTGGCGCTCGGACCCGAGGGTCCGCGCACGGTCACCTTCGCGACCCGGCTCGGCTCCCTGGAGCGCCCCTCCGACCTGGCGGAACGGCTGCCCAAGGCGCTGATCCACCGCAATGTGCCGGGCGAGCCGGTGCACGCGTTCCTGCGGGACTTCGACCGGGCGTGGGCCGCGGCGGCTCCGTACGCCCCGCTGGGCACCCGGCAGCGCTGGATCCGGGCGGCACAGGACCTGGCGGGCGACTGGCCGCTGAGGGACGGCCGCGGCCGGTGGCGGCAGGGGGAAGTCACGGTGAACTGGGCGGCGCTCGCACCCAATTCCGTATGAACAGGTGCACACGAGGGAACGCAGAGGGCGCGTCGTTCGTCCCTGACGGGTGGGATTGATCCTCCAGTCGGCAGATCAACACCCGCTGGCCCTGTCGCTTTTGCGGACGTCGTGGCACCATCGCGACGTCACTCGTAAGTTACTGACGGTAAATCACATTTGGCGATCTGGCGTTCGCCCGGAGTCCGAAGGGGGAGTCGTGAACCGACGCCGCTGTGCCACTGCCGCGATCACTTTGGTCTGCGCTCTGACCGTGCTGGCGTCACCCGGCCAGGCATTCGCCGCCCCCGAGCCGCCGCCCGCCCGCCCCGGCGCGCTCAAGGACCCGTTCAAGGACGTGCCCAAGAAGTCGCTGGAAGAGGTGCGCCTGGAGATCGAGGCCCTCTACCGCAAGGCGGCGTCCGCGACCGACGCGTACAACCTCGCCAAGGAACAGGCCGAGCGGCAGTCGGCCGAAATCGTCAGGCTGGCGCAGGAGATAGTGAAGGGCCAGGCGCGCATCGACGCGCTCAAGAACCGCGCGGGCGCGGCCGCCCGCGCCCAGTACCGCGACGGCGGACTGCCGCCCGAGGCCCAGCTGATGCTCACCAGCGATCCACAGCTCTTCCTGGACGGCGCCGGCCGGATCCGGGAGGGCCAGAAGGCGACGAGGGATCTGCTGGGCGAACTGAGCAGGACGCAGGCCGACTTGGCTTCGTACACCAAGGACGCGAGCGCCCAGTGGCAGAAGCTCGAAGCCAACCGCGTCAAGCAGGAGAAGGCCAAGAAGGAGATCAACACCCAACTGGCCGCGGCCAAGAAGATCGAGGACCGGCTGCAGAAGGAGGAGCTCGAGCGGCTCGTCGCACTGGAACAGCAGGCGGAGTACAAGGCGCAGACGGCCTGGCTGAGCTCGGGTGTGCTGAAGGAGATCAACGGCAGGGCGAGCGTGCAGGGCAAGCGGGCGGTCCACTTCGCGACGGCCCAGCTCGGCAAGCCGTATGTGTGGGGCGCAGAGGGCCCGGAGTCGTTCGACTGCTCGGGGCTGACCTCACAGGCGTGGGCGGCCGCGGGGAAGGGCATCCCCCGTACCTCGCAGGAGCAGTGGCGGTTGCTGCCGCATATCGACATCAAGGACATGCGGCCCGGCGACCTGATCATTTACCACGCGGACGCCAGCCATGTGGGGATGTACCTCGGCGACGGCGCGATCGTGCATGCGCCGCGTCCCGGGCGCAATGTGACGATTACGGGCGCGGGTTCGATGGCGATCCTCGGAGTCGTACGCCCCGACAAGTGACCGGCCCCACAACCGGACCGGCCTGAAATACCCGCCGGGGGTGATGTTCGTCATGGCTCGGCGGGCAACTACCTCCCCATGCGCGGCATATGCCATGGGCTCTTCGTCTTTCGGCATTCCGCTACACCAGGAGCTACCGCTATGGTCCCCGTCTGGTAGGACATCGATCGGCGTCCCGCCGCGCCCTCGGGGGGGAGGGAAGGAAACCAGACGAATGCCCGTACCCGTACCGCGGCAGCGCAATGCGCCGGCCGTGGAGACCACCGGCGACGGCGCCGACGGCAACGCCGCCGGTGGCGGTGGCGTGAGCAGCGTCGGCGCTCGCGGCGTCAGCGGCGGCGTCAGCAGTGGTGATCTCACACTTCTGGTGATCGAGGACGACCCGGCGGGCACCTTCTCCGTCCCCCAGCTGCTCGACCAGCTGCTCGACGCGGCCGGGACCCGGATACGCATCCGCAGTGCCCGCAATCTCACCGAGGCGGAGCGACTGCTGACGGACGACGTCCACTGCATCCTCGTCGACCTCGCGCTGCCCGGCGCCGGGGACGAGGAGCTCGCCCCGCTCAAGCACGTACTGCGCCTTGCGCCGCGGCACGCCGTCCTCGCCCTGACGACATCCGGCGACGCCGAGCGCGCCGCGGAGGCGGTACGGGTGGGGGCCCAGGACCATCTCTTCCGCGACGAGCTCGACGGACGGCTGCTGAGCCGCGCCATCCGGTACGCCGTGGAGCGCAAGCGGGCCGACGCGGCCCAGGTGAAACTCGCCGAGTCCAAGCTGCGCGCCCAGGAGAACGCCCGTCTCGAGCGCGGCCTGCTGCCCACTCCCCTGCTCCAGGGCTCCAATCTGCGCTTCTCCGCCCGCTACCGGCCGGGCCGCTCGCGGGCGCTGCTCGGCGGCGACTTCTACGACACCGTCCGCACCCCCGACGGCACGGTCCACGCGATGATCGGCGACGTCTGCGGACACGGCCCGGACGAGGCGGCGCTCGGCGTGGAGCTGCGCATCGCCTGGCGGGCGCTGACCTTCGCGGGCCTGTGCGGTGACGAGCTGCTGTCGACGCTCCAGCGGGTCCTGGAGCACGAGCGGGAGAGCGAGGAGATCTTCGCGACGCTCTGCACGGTCGACATCGCGCCGGACGGCCGGCGGGCGGGGCTGTGCCTGGCGGGCCACCCGGCGCCGCTGCTGGCCCGGCACGGGCGGGCCGCGCAGCTGCTTCCGTACGACGAGGGCGGCCCGGCGCTTGGCCTGCTGCCGCGCGCCCGCTGGCCGCGCCGCCAGGTCGAGCTGGGCGGCGCGTGGAGCCTGATGATGTACACGGACGGGCTGATAGAGGGGCGCTCGGGACCGGATACGAGGCAGCGCCTCGGCCAGGACGGGATGGTCGAGATGATCAACCGGCAGCTGGCGGCTGGGCTCGAGGGCGAGGACCTGCTGGAGTCGGCCGTCGCGGAGGTGCGCGAGCTGAACGGCGGGGAGCTCACCGACGATGTGGCGGTGCTGCTGCTGAGCAGAAGCGGTTCCCGGAGCTAGCGGACACCGCGACGCCGGCGGACGGGGATACCGCAGCCGGGGCGCGATGCGGAGCTCGCCGAGGCGCGATGCGGAGCTCGCGGATGCCGGGGTGCCTGGAAGACCTACCGGCCGCCGTTGTACGGACCGTAGGGACCGTCGCTGCTGGAGCCGCCGCGCTTTCCGCCGCCCGACACCTGCTTGAGCGCGGGCCGTACGTCCACGAAGAAGACGATGCTGGCGATCAGCCCGGCGATCGACAGGAACAGCACGGAGACGAAGAGGTTCACGGCGACCGTGATGCCCAGGATGATCAGCCAGAAGGCCTTGGTCTGCTTGTCGGCCGCGCGGTAGGCGTCCTCGCGGGCGAACGCGGCCATGACCAGCGCGGTCACGGCGGTGACCAGGAAGACGAGGTCGAGCACCAGCCAGAGTGTGAAGTCGAATCCCGCGCGCAACATGCTGAGCACCGCCTAGTGAGTGGTTTGTAGCGCCTCGCGGCCAAGGTACCGGCCGACAAGGCACCGGGAGAACGCGCCGGGCACCCCAAAAGGTGCCCGGCTTGTCCACGGCGTGCTTGCTTGCCTGCCTACTTGGCCGGCGGGGTGGTCTTCTTCGCCACGGGCTTGCGCGCGGGGGTGGCCTTGCGGGTGGCCGGGACAGGCTTCTTCGGATCGGCCTTGGCCTCCGCCTTCGGCTCCGCCTTCTCCGCGGCCGTCGGCTCGGGCTCGACGGCAACGGCGATCTCGGCGATCTCCTCGGCCGCCTCGCCGCGCCACGCCTTCACGGTCTGCTCGCCGTGCTCGGCGACCTTCTCGTACGCCTCACGAGCCTTGACGGCGTACTCGGCGGCCACGCCGACGCCGCGCAGCGCCAGATCCTGAGCGGTCTCGCCCAGCTTCTTGAGATCGGTGTCGAGGGTCCCGATCACATCGGTGACCTTGGCCTGGACGGCGGCCTGAGCCTCCTTGGCCTGGATGGTCACCTTCTCCTGAACGGACTTGGGGTCGGTGTTGCGCACGGCCTCGATACGGCTCGGAGCCTCAGCCTTGAGCTGCTCGATCAGCGCGGGAACCTTCTTCGCCTGCTGAACGGCGAGATCGGCGGTGCCGGCCGCGAAGTAGAGGGGGGTCGGGTCGGTGAGGGTCTTGCGCAGGTCATCGGTGATGGCCATGACTGTGGTCCTCCCGGATCGCAGGTCAGAGGTGGAACTGAGGGTCACACTGAGGGTTTTCCGGCATCACTGCTGTCGGCCGTGCGGGGGCCGTCATCGTGGGTGTCCACTCCGTTTTCCTTGCGGAAGGACTCGTAGATCTGCAGCAGCACTTGCTTCTGCCGCTCGTTGATCGACGGGTCGGCGAGGATGACGGCGCGCGTCTCCAGCTCGTCCCGCTCCCGCTCGTCGAGAATCCCGGCCCGCACGTACAGCGTCTCCGCGGAGATCCGCAGGGCCTTGGCGACCTGCTGCAGAACTTCCGCGCTCGGCTTGCGAAGGCCGCGCTCGATCTGGCTCAGATACGGATTGGACACCCCGGCGGCGTCCGCGAGCTGCCGCAGCGAGAGCTGCGCGCTGCGCCGCTGCTCGCGGAGGTACTCGCCGAGATTGCCGACGTTGAGTGATGCCATGTACCGATGGTGCCCTGTCGACGCTAACTATTGCAAGCACCCGCTTGCAATAGTGTTCCACGCAACAGGGGTGCCGCCCAGCTCGTCCATCGGCGCCGCGCGATGCGCGCGAGGGCGGCGATCCCGTCGTGCGTCGCGAAACCCGTGACCAGACCGATCAGGAATCGAGAAGCGCGGCCTCCCGAGCCGCACCTAGCGTGACTGCCATGGACATCACCACGGCTGGGCCCGGTTGAGCGAACGGCCGACCGCCTGGTGGCCACCGTCACCGACCCCCACGGCAACGTCCTCGGGCCGCTTCAGGACCGATGAGTGCCGACCCCTGGGAGCGACGCGCTGCCGCAGCGGGGGCGCGCCGCGTGGCCGGGGCCAGGAGGCCTCACGGGCTGGGGCGAAGAAGAACCAGACGTACGCTCGAGACTGGTCAGATCGAGCCAGGCGACGCCGACGGAGACCGTGAAAGCGGCCCGTCCAACAGATGGAGACACGATGAGCATGGCCACGAGGACGGACACGCAGTCGCCTGCGCTGCACGTTGCCGACAGCCACGATCTGATCCGCGTGCACGGCGCGCGCGTGAACAACCTCAAGGACGTCAGCATCGAGATCCCGAAGCGGCGGCTGACGGTGTTCACCGGTGTCTCCGGCTCCGGCAAGAGCTCGCTGGTGTTCGGCACGATCGCCGCGGAGTCTCAGCGGCTGATCAACGAGACCTACAGCGCCTTCGTGCAGGGCTTCATGCCGACGCTGGCGCGGCCCGAGGTCGACGTACTCGAAGGGCTGACGACCGCGATCATCGTCGACCAGCAGCGGATGGGTGCCGACACCCGCTCCACGGTCGGTACCGCCACCGACGCCAACGCGATGCTGCGCATCCTCTTCAGCCGGCTCGGGCAGCCGCACATCGGCTCGCCCCAGGCGTTCTCCTTCAACGTCGCCTCGATCAGTGGAGCGGGTGCGGTCACCCTGGAGCGCGCCGGACGGACCGTGAAGGAGCGTCGCGACTTCAGCATCACCGGCGGCATGTGTCCGCGCTGCGAAGGCCGGGGCACCGTCTCCGACATCGACCTCACCCAGCTCTACGACGACTCCAAGTCGATCGCCGAGGGCGCGTTCACCATCCCCGGCTGGAAGTCGGACAGCTGGTGGACCGTGCGGACCTACGCCGAGTCGGGCTTCCTCGACCCGGACAAGCCGATCCGCGAGTTCACCAAGAAGGAGATGCAGGACTTCCTCCACCGGGAGCCGACCAAGGTGAAGGTCGAGGGCGTGAACCTCACCTACGAAGGGCTGATCCCCAAGATCCAGAAGTCGTTCCTCTCCAAGGACCGGGAGGCGATGCAGCCGCACATCCGGGCGTTCGTGGACCGGGCGGTCACCTTCACCACCTGCCCCGAGTGCGACGGCACCCGGCTGAGCGAGGCGGCCCGGTCGTCGCGGATCGGCAAGATCAACATCGCCGACGCCTGCGCGATGCAGATCAGCGACCTCGCCGAATGGGTCCGCGGCCTCGACGAGCCGTCGGTCGCACCGCTGCTCGTGGCGCTGCTGGGGACCCTCGACTCGTTCGTGGAGATCGGTCTCGGCTACCTCTCGCTCGACCGGCCCTCAGGCACGCTGTCGGGCGGCGAGGCGCAGCGCGTCAAGATGATCCGCCACCTCGGATCCTCGCTCACCGACACCACCTACGTCTTCGACGAGCCCACCATCGGCCTGCACCCCCACGACATCCAGCGGATGAACGACCTGCTGCTGCGGTTGCGGGACAAGGGCAACACGGTGCTCGTCGTGGAGCACAAGCCGGAGACGATCGTGATCGCCGACCACGTCGTCGATCTCGGCCCCGGTGCCGGTACGGCGGGCGGCACCGTCTGCTTCGAGGGCACTGTCGAGGGGCTGCGGGCCGGCGGCACCGTCACCGGCCGCCACTTCGACGACCGGGCCGCCCTCAAGGAGACGGTGCGGACGCCCACGGGCACGCTGGAGATCCGCGGCGCGACGGCGCACAACCTGCGTGACGTCGACGTCGACATCCCGCTCGGGGTGCTCGCCGTCGTCACCGGCGTCGCCGGCTCCGGCAAGAGCTCGCTCGTCCACGGGTCGATCCCCGCCGGCGAGGGTGTGGTGTCGATCGACCAGGGCGCGATCCGCGGCTCGCGGCGGAGCAACCCGGCGACGTACACCGGACTGCTCGACCCGATCCGCAAGGCGTTCGCGAAGGCCAACGGCGTGAAGCCGGCGCTGTTCAGCGCCAACTCCGAGGGCGCCTGCCCCAACTGCAACGGCGCCGGCGTCATCTACACCGACCTGGCGATGATGGCAGGCGTCGCCACCACCTGCGAGGAGTGCGAGGGGAAGCGGTTCCAGGCTTCGGTGCTCGACCACCACCTCGGCGGCCGCGACATCAGCGAGGTGCTCGCGATGTCGGTGACCGAGGCCGGGGAGTTCTTCGGCGCCGGCGAGGCGCACACGCCGGCCGCGCACCGCATCCTCGACCGGCTCGCCGACGTCGGGCTCGGCTACCTGAGCCTCGGCCAGCCGCTCACTACACTGTCCGGCGGCGAGCGGCAGCGGCTCAGGCTGGCCACCAAAATGGCCGAGAAGGGCGGCGTCTACGTCCTCGACGAGCCGACCACCGGCCTCCACCTCGCCGACGTCGAGCAGCTGCTCGGCCTGCTCGACCGGCTCGTCGACTCCGGCAAGTCGGTCATCGTCATCGAGCACCACCAGGCGGTCATGGCGCACGCCGACTGGATCATCGACCTCGGCCCCGGCGCCGGCCACGACGGCGGCCGGATCGTCTTCGAGGGCACACCCGCCGACCTCGTCGCCGCCCGCTCCACCCTCACCGGCGAGCATCTCGCGGCCTACGTCGGCACCTGACCGAGGCCCTCGCGGACACCGTGAGACGAGTTCTCTCATCTGTTTCGACTCGCCCCAGGCGCCGCCGCAACTAACCGGTGGGGTGACGCAGTTCCGGTGCGGGGTGGGCGGCGAGGTGATGCCCCAGTGCCGCTGCGTTCATGGGCTCCGCGTAGTAGAAGCCCTGGCCGTGGGGGCAGCCGAGGGTGCGGAGGCGGTCGGCCTGTCCCGAGGTCTCGATGCCTTCGGCGACGGTGTCCACGCCGAGGGCGTGGCTGAGGTACAGGATGGCCTGGATGATGCCGTTGTCCTTCGCGGCGGCGGTGTTGACGAAGCTCTGGTCGATCTTGACGATGTCGACGGGCAGGTTGCGCAGGTAGGAGAGCGACGAGTAGCCGGTGCCGAAGTCGTCGATGGAGATGCGGACGCCGAGACTGCGCAGGGCCGAGATGTGGGCGGTGGTGGTTTCGGCGTCGGCTATGAGCACGTTCTCGGTGATCTCCAGGACCAGGGAGGAGGCGGGGAATCCGGTCTCGAGGAGGATCCGGGTGACGGTCTCGGGAAAGTCGGGGTCCTTGAGCTGGCGGCCGGAGACGTTGACGGCGATGGTCAGCGCCCGCCGGTCCGAAGCACGGTCGTGCCACCGCCGTCCTTGTCGGCAGGCCTCGCGCAGTATCCAGGCACCGATGGGGAGGATGAGGTCGGTCTCCTCGGCAATGGGGATGAACTGCTCGGGCGGGATCGGGTCGCGGCCGCGCGGCTTCCAGCGGAGCAGAGCCTCCACTCCGGTGGTCTCGCCGGTGTCCATCTCGACCACGGGCTGGTAGTCGACGGAAAGTTCGTTCCGGGTGAGGGCGTAGCGCAGGTCCTGGGCGATGCGTGACTGGTCCTGCTGGGCGGTGCTCATGCTCGGTTCGAACATGACCGCACGGTTGCGGCCCCGGTCCTTGGCGACGTAGAGGGCGAGATCCGCGTCGCGCAGCGCTTCGGCGGGCGGCACCAGCTCCCTTATCGCAACGATGCCGGTGCTGGCCGTCACGTAGACGGAGCGCTCGCCCGAGAGCGCGAAGGGGTCCTTGAACCGGCCGAGGATGCGCTGGGCGTAGTCCCGGACGCCGTCGGACGGCAGGTCTTCCACGAGTACGGCGAACTCGTCCCCGCCCAGCCGGGCGACGGTGTCCTGCTGACGCACCCCGCCCAGCAGCCGGTGGGCGACCGCGATCAGCACTTCGTCACCGACCGGGTGGCCCAGGCTGTCGTTGATGTCCTTGAAACGGTCGAGGTCGATCAGAATCAGGCCCGTGGTACCGACCGCCGAGGGGCGGCTGAGGACGTGTTCCAGCCGTTCGGCCAGCAGTGCCCGGTTGGCCAGGCCCGTCAGCGGGTCGTGAAAGGCCTGATGGCTGAGCTGTTTCTGCAGCGACGTCTGGTCACGCAGGGACCTCTCCAGGGCTTTGGCACGCGTGCGCGCCTGGCCGGCCTGGCTCTGGGCGTACCGGGCGAGGAGGGTGACCCGCAGGACCAGCAGCAGGGTCAGACAGCCGACGACGGCGGAGATGATCCCGACGTGCACGGGCTGGTCGCGGACATGACCGGCGTCGACGATCAGCAGTACCGGCCCCATGAGGGCGAGCAGGATGAGAAGCACCAGACGGGGGCCGGACAGGGCCGCCTGGCCTCCCTCCACCAACTGTGGCGGCCTGCCGAACGACGGATGCAGGGCGGCTGCGCCCAGGAAGAGGTAGGAGGCCATCCAGACGACGTACGACACCTCCGGTGCGATCGGGGCGCCGGTTGTGGCCAGGGTGGAGTAAAAGAGGGCGTCGGCACCGAGCGTGGCGCACAACCAGGCGGTCAGCAGGAGGAAGGACGGCGTGCGTGTGCCGGTGGTGAGCACCAGCCGGGCGGCCATGCACAGCAGCACCAGGTCGGCCAGCGGATAGGCCAGGGAGACCGCCAGCGGCAGCGCGGGCAGGTGGCTGAAAAGGTAGGGGGCGATGATGAAGACCCAGGCCAGTGTGGTGGCCCCCAGGGTGATGATGCCCGCGTCCAGCAGCCCCGCCCAGCGCAGGCCACGGCTCTGCACCGTCGTCAGGGCGATCAGGCCCGCGGTGAAGAAGGGGTAGGCGGCCAGGTAGAGCGCGTCGGCCGGGGAAGGGAAGGGCACCGATGTGCCCTCGAACTGGTAAATGCCGAAGAGCGTGTCCGCTGCGGTGTACAGGCCCATCCCCGCTGCGAACAGGTACCACGGAAGGGACGGGTGCGGCCGCTTCCTGCGCAACACCACCAGGATGACGACGGTGGCCGAGGCAGACACCAGCGGGGAGAACAGGTGGCGAACGTCGGCCGAGATGAGGAGATAGACGACGATCACCGTCGCACCCGCCGCAAGGTACCGCCACCATGCGGTGTGACGACCGGCCCGTACGTGGCCGTGAACCTCTTCCATGGGCCTCCTATGCGGCGGCGCACGCGCAGCGTCGGAGCGCCACGCTCGGCCTGGGGCAAGACAGAGGATTGAGGGGTTCCAGGGCCTCAAACGGTCACTTCCAGCGAAGACCGGACCACGGAAGATCGCAAATCGACTCGGGGGCCTCGATCGGAGCCATGTTGCTGCCTCTTGCCGCCGGTCACTGCGGGTGCGAGGTGGGCGATGGAGTCGTAAAGTGGACCTGGGCGTAGTCGAAGCGGTGCGGAGGGTAACCGGGCGGCGGGTAACCGGGCGGCGGCAACAAACCACCGGACTTCATGGGGAGTTGAGCGTGGAGCCAGACCCGAAAGCGCCGACGCAGATGCGGCCGGAAGCGGAGGAGGAGCGCTTCCGCCTACTGCTGAAGAATTCCCCCGACATGGTCTTCCGCCGCAGCGTGGGCGGCACCTACCTGGATGTGTCCGCGGCCAGTTGGGCACTGCTCGGCTGCCCCTGCGAAGAAGTCGTCGGAACCTCCGCGGCCGACCGGGTCCACCCGGACGACATGGACGCATTCGGGGCTGCGGAGCGGAATCTGGTCGGCGCGGGCCGGGCGGTCGCGCGGCTGCGGCTGTGGCACAGCGACGGGCGCTGGGTGTGGACCGAGTCCACCGCCTGGGTCGTCCGCGACGACCGGGGCAAGCCGGTCGAGGTGCGCGGCTTCACCCGCGAGGCCGAGGCACCACGGCAGGGGGAGGCGCTGCGGGCGGTGCAGGAGCAGGCTCGATCGATCATCGACACGGCTCGTGACGCGTTCGTCCGTATCGACGAACAGGGTGTGGTCATCGACTGGAATCAGAGTGCCGAGAACCTGTTCGGGTGGACGCGCCAGGAAGTACTGGGACGGCCCCTGGCCGAGATCGTCATCCCGGAGCGCTACCGTGCCGCGCATCTGGCCGGTCTGCAGCGCGTGTTGGCAGGCGGGGAGCCGCATATGCTCGGCAGACAGATCGAGATCTGGGCACTGCACCGCGACGGCCACGAGTTGCCGGTCGAGTTGGGGGTGTGGCGGCTGGAGTCGGGTCCGGTCCGCGGTTTCAACGCCTTCGTGCGGGACATCACCGAGCGCAGGCAGGCCGAGCAGGCCCTGCTCCTCGAGACCGAACGCAGGCACCTGCTGGCCGAGACCATGCGCAGCCGCGAGCAAGAGCGCACCTGGCTGGCCGCAGAGCTGCACGACGGCCCGATCCAGCGTCTCACCGCCGTCGGCTACGGCTTCGAGGAAGCCTGCCTCGTCCTCGAACACGAAGGCGTGGAGGCGAGCCGGGATCTGTTCGCCCGGGCCCGCAGGCGTCTGGGCGAGGAGATCGGCGGACTGCGCACGCTCATGACCGTCCTGCGCCCGCCCGCACTCGACGAACAGGGTCTGGCGGTGGCGCTGCACGACCTCGCCGAGGAGTTCAGCCGACGGCACGGCGTGCGCTGCCCCGTGACGATGTCGGTCTCTCAGCGGCTCGAACCCGACATCGAGACCGTGCTCTACCGCATCGTCCAGGAGGCCCTGACCAACGTCGCGCGACACGCGCACGCCACCAACGCCGCCGTGACCCTGGCCGACTCCGTGCCCGGGTCCGGAGCCGATGCCGATGCCGACGCCGGGGCCGGGGCCGGGGCCGGGGCCGACCACCCGTCCGAGAACAGCGTGGTCCTGACCGTGGCCGACGACGGCGTCGGCTTCGACACGACGCGCACGCCCAGCTTCGTCGCCGGTGGGCATTTCGGCATGGCCTCGATGCGCGAACGCGTCCATATCGCCTCCGGGACCTACGTCCTCACTTCTTCCCCGGGCGCCGGTACCCGCATCGAGGTTCGCATCCCCGTCGGCCGGAACCAGCAGGCCACAGCCGAGAAGAAAGAGCAACCATGACCGTCGCAGACGCTTTCCCGGACAGCGATCCCGACCAGGCGTCCGTCATACGGACTCTCATCGTCGACGACGTCGACGATGTACGTGACGGGCTCGCCCGGCTGCTCGCCCGTATCCCCACGATCGAGGTGGTCGGCACGGCCGGCGACGGCGCGCAGGCGGTGCGGCTCGTCGACGAGTTGCGGCCCGCGGTGGTCCTCATGGACATGCGTATGCCGGTCATGGACGGGCTGGAGGCCACCGGCAGGATCGCCGCGAAGCACGACGACACCGCCGTCGTCGTGCTGTCGGCCTACGGCGACGACTCCATGGTCCTCGAAGCCCTCCTGCGCGGCGCCCGGGGCTATCTGCTCAAGGGCGCCGACGCCAACGAGTTGACCCGGGCGATCGAGGCCGCTGCCCGCGGCGAGTCCCGCGTGTCCGGATCGCTGACCAAACCCCTGCTGGACCGGCTGGTCGAAACCCTCGCCACGGAATGCCAGTTGCGCGCGGAAGCGGAAGCCCTGGTGGCCGACCTCGCCGAGCGCCACGCCGAGAGCGAGGGGCTCAGCACACGGCTGGCCGGCCTGCTCGACGCCGCGCCCGTCGGGATCGTCGAAACCGACACCTCCGGCCGGATACTGCGCTGGAACCGTGCCGCCGAGCGCATTTACGGATGGCACGCGGAGGAGGTCCTCGGCCGGCCCGACCCCAACCCCGCACCGCCGGACACCTATCCCGCACCGCCGGGCGCCGTCACCGTGACCGACCAAGCCGCCGACCCGGAGTCCTCGCGACACGTGCGAAGGGACGGCAGCACGGTGCACGTGGAGATCGTCCGCGCCGCGCTCACCGAACCCGATGGATCGACGACCGGAGCGATCAAGGTCATCACCGACGTCACGCGCCGCAAGGAACTCGAAGCCGAACAGGTCCACCGCCGGAGCGCCTGGGTGCGGCGGATGCGGCGACGGCAGCGTGGACTGCCTCGCAGATGACGAGGCAGGGTCGGGCCACCGACGTCCCTCACGCCTTACCCGAGTACTCCTTTACTCCTTGCCGAAGGCAGCGATATTGCGCGCCGCCCACTCGGCGAAGGTCCTGGGCGCACGGCCCAGGATCTGCTCCACGTCCGGGCTCACCCGCTGCTCCGCGGCCGACGGTTCACCCAGGATGGCGAGAGTGCCGTCCACGACGGCCTCCGGCATGAAGCGGACCATCTGCGATCTGGCCTCCTCGCGGCTCTGCTCGATGAACCGTACGGATGTCCCCAACGCGTCCCCGATCGCCCGGACCTGCTGCCTCGGGGAGATCGGCGCCGGCCCGGTGAGTTCGTACGTACGGCCCGCATGGCTGCCGTCGCGCAGGACCGCGGCCGCGACCTCCGCGATGTCCGCCGGGTCGACGGTCGGCAGGCCGATGTCGGCGAACGGCGCCGCGACCGAACCGTACGAGCGGATCGGCTCCGCCCACCACAGGGCGTTGGAGTCGAAGCCGCCCGGCCGCAGAACCGTCCAGTCCGGACCGGACTGCCGGACAGCGTCCTCGAACGCCCGGAGGTGGGCATGGGCAGGGGAGTCGGGTCGCGTCCCGGCACCCTGGGAGGACAGCAGCACGATCCGCCCGACCCCGCCGGCTTTCGCGACGTCGAGGATGTCGTGCGGGTTCAGGGTCTCGCCGCCGGCGGCGATGAGGAGGAAGAGCGCGTCGGCTCCGTCGAGCACGGGGGTGAGGCTTGCGGGATCGGCCAGGTCGGCCTGCCGATGGTGAACCGGCGTCTGTACGGCCGCCTGAGTCTGCACGTCCGCGGGGCGTCGGGAAACCGCCGTCACCTGCTCGCCCGCCGCGGCAAGGGCCTGCACGAGCGGCCGTCCGACGTTTCCGGTGGCTCCAGTTACTACGATCATGGTCAGCTCCCGTTCCGAGATGTCTGACCCCATGCTGGAGGCTTAACTGGCCATCTCCTGGCCAGTTTCTGGGGAAGAATGATCCGGCATGAGAGCCGATCGTCTGGTGGCGACCCTGCTGTTCCTGCAATCCCGCGGACGCGTGAGGGTGAGCGAGGTGGCCGCCGAGCTCGAAGTGTCGGAGCGCACGGCGCGACGCGACCTGGAGGCGCTGGCCACTGCCGGCATCCCCGTCTATTCGCAGCGCGGCCGCGGCGGCGGCTGGTCGTTGGTCGGCGGGGCCCGGACCGATCTCAGCGGGCTGACCGCCGGTGAGATCCGGGCACTGTTCCTCGTCGCGGGCCCCTCGTCGGCCGGCCCGGAGCTGCGGACGGCACTGCGCAAGCTGGTGAAGGCCCTGCCCGCGACGTTCCGGTCCGAGGCCGAAGCCGCGTCGCGAGCCCGCGTCACCGACGGCACGGACTGGTCACGCTCTCCCGTCACGGCCGCCACGCCCCACCTCGAAGCACTCCAGCGTGCCGTGGTGGACGGCACGCAGATCCGGCTCGGGTACGAACGGCCCGGCAGACCCACGGGCGAGCGGACGGTCCATCCGCTCGGCCTCGCGTCCAAGGCGGGCGTCGGCTATCTCGTCGCCGACACCGCCCATGGCCTGCGGACTTTCCGCCTCAGCCGCGTGACCTCGGTCGAGGCGACCGGCGAACCCGTCGTACGGCCCGAGGGTTTCGACCTCGCCACCGCCTGGCGTTCGCTCGCCGCGCGGATGGAGGACCGCCTGCTTGCCGCGACCGTACGGGCCCGGGCCGAGCGAAGCGCCGAGCCGCTCCTTCAGGGCCTGTTCGGTGGGCGGCTGCGGATCGGCCGACCGCTCGCCGCCGACTGGCTGGAGGTGACGATCGACGGCCCGTCACCGCAGATCGTGGCGGCGCAACTGGCGGGCCTTGGAGGGCGTGTCGAGATCCTGGACCCACCGGAGGCGAGGGCCCGACTGGCGGAGCTGGCCGCCGAACTGGCCGCTCTCTATGGGCCCGACCGGCCCCCTGCCGATCAGGAAGCGGAGTATGAAGGGGACCGTCAGGCCGGTCCGGACTCCTGAACCGCCCAACCGCCCAACCATCCAACCGCCCAACCACCCACCGTGGGAAGGAATCCGCAGTGACCGTCGAACGCATAGGCCCGCCCCTGACCGGAGGCGAGCGCGAGACGCTGCGTGCCTTCCTCGACTTCCACCGCGCAACGCTGGCCATGAAGGCCGAAGGCCTGTCCGACGAGGAGCTGCGCCTGCAGTCCATGCCCCCGTCGACGCTCTCCCTGCTCGGCCTGGTGCAGCACATGGCAGAGGTGGAGCGCGCCTGGTTCCGGCGGGTGATCAACGGGGAGGACATTCCGCTCGTCTGGTCGGACGAGGGCGACTATCAAGTCGCATACGACGCAAGCGGGTCCACGGGCGCCGAGGCCTTCGACGCCTGGCAGACCGAGGTCGAGCACGCCCGCCGCATCGAGGAGCAGGCGGAGTCCCTCGATGTGACGGGCCACCAGGCCAGATGGGGCGAGGACGTCTCGCTCCGGCTGGTGATGCTGCACATGATCCACGAGTACGCCCGGCACAACGGCCACGCAGACTTCCTTCGCGAGGCGATCGACGGGTCTGTCGGGGCATGACGTGACACCGCAACCCCCGTCCCGCCCCCAGCGGGCCGGCGCTGTTCAGGGTGCGTACGGCGCAGGGCACGCGGCGCGCTGCCAGGCGGCGCACGCCAGAGCTATCCGCCCGGCGTTCGGCACCCGCCGCAACCCCAGCGGCCGCCGCGCGGCCCGCAGCACCGCCTCGATCCCCGTCGCGGTCCGCTCCAGACCGGCCCGGTCGGGGTTGCGCGCGAAGGCCAGTGCGAGCCGGATCACATCGATGTGTACCGACTGCAGCCGTTCGAAGTCCAGATAGATCCGCAGCGCGCTGCGGTGTCCGGCGAGGGCAGCCGGACGGCTGTGGGCGAGTGCCGTACACCAGGCCCGCAGTGCCGCACGTCGCTCGGCGTGCTTCGCGTACCGCATCCGGGACAGATGCGAGGCGATCTCGTAGACGGGATCGCCGAAGAGGGCGAGTTCCCAGTCGATCAGGGAGAGCCGGCCGTCCGCTCCGACGATGAGGTTGCCCCGGTGGACGTCGGTGTGAAGGAGTACGAACGGCCGCTCCCCCAGCCACTGCGCGCGTTCCACCAGCCGTCCGAAGGCGTCGTACGGCACCTTCAGCTCGGCGAACAGCCTCTCGAAGCCCTTGCCGTGCCGCCCCTTCACCTCGCTCTCGGTGAAGTCGACCAGCGTACGGAGAAAGCCGGCGCAGTCGCCGTCGAGCGGCCAGTCCTTGGGGCAGGGCGGCAGCAGCCGGGACGGGACGGCTGTGGTCTGCCGGAAGAGTTCTCCCAGGGCGTGGATATAAGGCAGCCCCACCGGCCCCTCATGACCCACAAGGTCCGACAGCGAGTCGCCCTCGGCGAAGGAGTGCACGGTGAAGCCGGGCCGGTCGGCGAGGACCCGGGGGCTCTTGTCCACCCGGCCGGCGATGGCTCCGAGCAGTTCACTCTCGGGCCAGATCCGCAGATTGAACTGAACGGCATCGGTGATCGGGGCCCGCACCTTCACGGGCGTACCGGTGGGCAGGGCGACCGACGCCGCGAGCGCGTCCGGCAGCTCCACGCAGTAGTTGCGGTGGTAGTAGCCGGTGAAAGGTGCCCCCTCACCGGCCGCTCGGTACAGCGACTCCCAGCTGTCGATGTCCCGGCCGGAGGCGCTGCGGGCTACATCGGGCATGCGGCTCCTGCGCTCTAGAGGCCGAAGACACCACTGACGGGCCGTACCGGGCCGGCCGCCGATCACGTTCATACCCAAGCGTAGTGACAGCATCAAACCCCCTTGCAGAAAAGGAAAGTTGACGCTGCCCGCCTCGCCCGGCCGGGACCCTGCCTGTCATCCCTACCCGACGGCGGCCGCCTGCATGACGCCCAGATCCTCGGCAAAGCAGGTGGCGCCGGCCTCCTGGAGCCGAAGACGCTTCTCGCGGCTCGGGTGGTAGCCGATGAACGGGACGCCGGCCGCCGCTGCCGCCTCGGCGTCCGCGGGCGAGTCGCCGATCATCACGCTGTTGCCGGCTGCCGTGCCCGTGCTGTCGAGGAGTTGGTGCAGGCTGTGCGGATCGGGCTTCATCAGGCGAAGATCGTCGGGCCGGCCGGCGATCCGGTCGTTGAAGTACTTCTCCAGCCCATGGAGGTGGAGGTAGGCGCGAATCGCCGCCTCGCAGTTGTTCGAGGCGACGGCGAGCAGCTTGCCCTCGACGCGCAGCTCCGTCATGAGCGGTTCGGCCCCGGCGGTGGGTTCAGCCGTCTGCGCGGCCTCGGTCTCGGCCTCCTCAAGGTATTTGCGCATGGTTCCGACCAGACCCAGTGGGTCGGGGGCGTTGTGCACCCACCGCATCACTTGAAGGGGATCGGTCACGCCCACCCCCTTGATCCTTGCGCTCAGGAGGGCATCGGGGCGGGCGATGTCGCGCAGCGCCGCGGCGATGCGCCAAGCCGCGCGACGCGCGAAGAGATCGCATACGGGACCGTCGAAGTCCCACAGGACGAGAGAGGCGCGGGAGAGCAGATCCCGCAACTGGGTAGGGGAGGTGAGCAACACGTCAGTCGCCGAAATCCGTATCTTGGGCCAACAGGTCCCAGTAGGAGTCGAAGAACGATTGCGCTGTCTCCACCTTCAGTGCCTGGTCGGGCTTGGAGTACGGAAAGAGCGTCGCGCCGAGTCCGAGCGAGTTGAGGGTTGTGCCCTCCTGCTCCTCTCCCTCGACCGGATCCGGATCCGTGCCCTCCAGGGTGTAGTAGCCCTCGAGCAGCAGATCCTTGTTCAGGAGATACATCTTGCTGGTCGGTGTGAGGCGCACGGTCCTGATCTGGACCGACACCTCAGGAACGAGCCGCTGTCGCTTGAGGGTACGCAATTCACTGCGCAGCGACCTGGAGCACTGGATCAGGGTGTCGCGGTGCCGCTGGCGCGGCCGTTCGTCGTCGGGGTCGTGCAAGGACACGGGGAAGGCGAGCTTGATACCGGGGTCGGGCAGCATCAGGCGCAGCGAGATGCTCCGCGGCCGGATCCTGCCGTCGTGGATGCGGGTGATCTGTGCCCCCAGTTGCCGGTTCATCGTCTCCGAGGTCAGGGAGAAGACGTCCATGGTGATGTCATCGGCGTCGAAGGCTGCTTGAAGATGGGGCTGGAGCGTCTCCAGGGCGGGCCGCGCGGTGGCCGGTTCGACCGGCCCGGCGCCAGGGGTGGTCGCGCCCGGCAGCACCCACATGCCACTGCCCTGGCGTGACTCGATCAGGCCCTCGTCCTTGAGCAGGTCCAGGGCCTTCGCCACCGTCGCACGGGACACCCCGAAGATGTCCACCAACTCCCGTTGCCGGGGCAGCAGCTTGCCTGCTCTGTACTGACCGCCGCTGATGCCGTCCCTCAGCCGGGCAGCGACGTACTCGTACTTTCTGCCGTCTTCGCCTGCCGCCTCGCGAGTTGCCACCGCCCCACCGTACAACTCACCTACGCCTACGCGTAATTGGCCTGTCACATCAGATATGTTCGTTCCACTTCAGATTCACCGGACATTTTCCGGTCAAGTGGCCGATCCAATAGTCATACAAGTTTGCCAGTACCCGATGGACGGGAAGACAACAGACAGGTCAACCAGACTAATTTGTCTGCGACTTGACTGCTTGACCGACTCTCACGGGGCGTCCTGCGGGTACAGCGGCGTACGGGCACCGGCGCTCCCCGCGATTCTGAAGGAGGGGGACCTTCATGCCCTTGATCACCCTTGTTCTCGAGCAGTACGTGCAATGGCGGCTCGGCTTCATGGCCGCGCTGGGACTCACCCTCCTCACCGTCGGGGTGAAGGCCGAGAACCCCACCTGCGCAAGCATCGGTGGCCTGCTGCTGGTCGCGCCGGCCATGACCGCCGGGACCTGACCTGCGCAACGTGACCGCCGGGACCTGACCGGCGGCCCGCCCGCCCGGGCATCGCAAGTGCTCAGAAGATGTCCGGGCACCACGGCCGCCGCGACGTCCGCAGCAGGGCGTCCGCCACCCCCGCCGCCCCGGCCGTCCCCTCGTCCACCAGCCCCAGCGCAGCCAGCCGCACGGCCGACTCGTCGCCCAGGTACAGCGCGCCCAACTCCCTTACGCCCAGCGTCAGATCGGGCGACTCCTTCGACGGGACGCAGGCCGCGCCCTCCGGCGACGCGTCCAGGCGGAAGCGGCCGCCCGCGAGGCCACCCACGTCGTGGATGTCCAGGACCAGGCTTGCCGATGTCGCGTACGCACGCGCCTCCAGTGCCCGTACGACATCCAGGATCCGCAGCCACAAGAAGTCCGCCTGCGTCAGAATCCGCGCAGCGCGCGGGTCCGGCAGAAGCAGCGGCAGCAGGTCGTCCGGTGCCCGGTAGCCCGACGTGACCGTGGTTATCCAGTCGATCGAGCAGACGTAGTGCCACAGCGCGCGCTCCGCCGCCGGGGTCAGGGCGATCAGGTCGCGTACCTTCGCCGTGTTCAGCGGTTGTTTTCCGTCGCCCCACTTGTCGTCCGCCAGGTAGGCGAGCAGGCCCTCGACTTCTCCGGCCGGCGAGCGGTAGACCGCGTAGAAGGGCTCCGTCCAGGGCTGGCTGGGCAGTTGTGCCTGACCCGTGTTGAGCTGCCACCAGCGTTCGTTGCGGCTCACCACGCCCGGCTGCCTGGCCGCGAGCCGCGCATGCACTTCCGGGCCGATCTTGCGTACGTCCCCACCGTCCACCAGGTCGATACGGCCGCCGTCGTCCGGGCCCGACCAGCGGGGGTCGAGGCCGGTGCGCGGGACGTCGATCGCCCACTCGGTGGTCCAGGCGGCGGGACCGTAGCCGTACCGCCCGTAGATCGGGTACTCGGCGGCGATGAGCGTGGACACGACGTCGCCGCGTTCCTTCGCCTCCGCCAGGTCCTCGGTCATCATCCGGCTGAGCAGTCCGCGGCGGCGGTGCGTCGGCGAGACCGACACATTGGTGACGGCATGCGAGGCCAGCGGCGCGCCGCCCACCACCGTGAGCTGCTGGGCGAAGGAGCGGTACGTCGCCACACAGCGGCCGTCGTCGAAGGCGCCGCGCACCCGCGCCGGGTCGTTGTGCGCCCACCGCGCGGCGATCTCCTCGTCCGAGATGACCGGCGGCCGCAGAAATCCCGTCCACACGGCGCGCAGCCAGTCGGGGAACTCGGACTCGGTGATGATGCGGGTTTCGACGCTCATGCGCCTCACGCTAGGCCGTACGCCGACCGGCCCGCACCCGAGTTTCCGTAGGCGCTCTACGGCTCACGGAGGGCCGGCGCGGGGCCGTCCGCCGGGAACGGCCGCTTCAGGTGAGCAGGTCGTCCACCTGCGCTTCTCCATCGCGGTACCGGCGGGCGATCTCCCCACTGCAGTCGTCCGCCGTGCGCTGCAGCAGCTGGCGGCTGCGCGAGACCTGCTGCTCGTAGCGGATCAGCCGCCCCATCGCCGCGTCCAGCTCCTCGTCCGTACGGGCCTCGAGGTCCGAGAGCTCGACCTCGGCGAGCATGTCGGCCGCCACCCGCCGGTACTCCTCGCTGTGCGGCGTGGACAGCGTCACATGGCGGGCGGACGAGCGGTGCCGCGAGGGGGCGTCGGCCAGGATCTCCGAAAGACGGGCCACCACGGCGGTCCCGGCGCGGTCCGCATGAACGAGGCGGTGCGAGCCGTCCCTGCCCTCCGGGCCGTCCGGGCGGCCGAGGGACGGCGCCACGGGGTGCGTACGCCGCGCCAGCTCCGCCCGCAGGATGTCGATCCGCCCCTGCAGCAGCCGTCGTACATAGCTGAGATCCGCCTCGTCACGCTGCGAGTCGCGGCGCAGGGTGCGCAGCTCCGGCAGCCGCAGCGCGAGGAGGTCGTGCTGCGCGGGATCCGGCAGGGGGCCCGCGGTGCGCTGGTGGGGCGGGAGCGCGGGACAGGCCGCCGCCACTACCGGATACGCGGGAACCGACGCGGGAAGCGACGTGGGAATCGCCGACGTCGGAATCGATACGGGACCGGGCGACTGCCCGGCGCCAGGTGTGCTCATGTGCTTCTGTCCGTCCCCTCGACCGGTGCATCGGGTCTCCCTGGGCCCGAAGGGCCGAGGGGAAGCACCGCCTTGGTGCATCGTGCCACCCCAGAAGGTCTTGACGCAGGTGCTCTGCACCCGTTCAGCCCCCGATAGGTTGGTCTGTATGCGTGCGGTGGTGCAGAGGGTCGACGGCGCGAGCGTCGTCGTGGCGGGCGAGACCGTCGGCGAAATCGTCGGCGAAGGGCTGTGTGTGCTGGTGGGAGTCACCCACGAGGACACCCGGGAGAAAGCGGCGCAGCTGGCCCGCAAGCTCTGGTCGGTGCGGATCCTGGAGGGGGAGAAGTCGTGCTCGGACGTGAACGCGCCCCTGCTGGTGATTTCGCAGTTCACTCTCTATGGGGACGCCCGTAAGGGCCGCCGGCCCACCTGGAACGCGGCGGCGCCCGGCGATGTGGCCGAGCCACTGGTCGACGAGGTGGTGGCACAGCTGCGGGCGCTGGGCGCGACGGTGGGGACGGGCCGGTTCGGTGCGCAGATGCGGGTCTCGCTCACCAACGACGGCCCGTTCACCGTCCTGATCGAGGTCTAGGCCCTCTCCGGCCGTACGAGCCGTACCGATCGGCCGCATCGACCGGTACTGACCAGCCGTACTGATCAGGGCTCGACGACGGGTTCCTGGGCGGCCGCCGTGTCCCCCGCCAGCAGCTCCGCGTCCAGCGGCACATTCCGCTTGACCAGCGCGAGCGCGATCGGCCCGAGCTCGTGGTGGCGCGCGGACGTCGTCACAAAGCCCAGCTGACGGCCCTCCGCACCCTCCGCCGCAAGCCGGATCGGGGTGCCGTGGCCCGGCAGATGGACCTCGCTGCCGTCCAGGTGCAGAAAGACCAGCCTGCGCGGCGGCTTCCCCAGGTTGTGGACGCGCGCCACGGTCTCCTGACCGCGGTAGCAGCCCTTCTCCAGATGGACCGCGGAGCCGATCCAGCCCAGCTCGTGCGGGATGGTGCGGTGGTCGGTCTCGAAGCCGACGCGGGGGCGGTGGGACTCGATGCGCAGTGCCTCGTACGCGAGGATCCCGGCGGCCGGGCCGTTCGCGGCGGCGGACGACTCGAGGTCGGCGCGCGGCAGGAACAGATCGCGGCCGTGCGGGGTCTCCCGTACGGCAACGCCGTCCGGCGCCTCCGCGATGGAGCCGGCGGGCAGATGCACCACCGCGAACTCCTCGGTGCGGTCGGCCACTTCGACCCGGTAGAAGAACTTCATCGACTCCAGATAGCCGATCAGCGCCTCCTGCGTGCCCGGCTCGACATGCGCCCAGACCGTCTCGCCGTCGTCGACGAGATAGAGGGCGTGCTCGATGTGGCCGTGCGCGGAGAGAATCAGCGCCTCGGTGGCCTGGCCCGCGGGGAGCTCGCTCACATGCTGGGTGAGCAGCAGATGCAGCCAGCTCAGCCGGTCGTCGCCGGTGACCGTGACGACGCCGCGGTGCGAGAGGTCGACGAGGCCGGTGCCGTTCGCGAGGGCGCGCTGTTCGCGGAAGAGATCGCCGTAGTGCGCGGCGACGCCTTCGTCGGTGCCTTCGGCTGCCACGGCACCGGGAAGGGACAGCAGAGGGCTGGTCGTTGAATGTCGCTGCATGGGGGTAAGCCTACGACTCGGTGGTTGACGCCTCGGCCGCGCACTTTTTGCAGCGCCCGAAGATCGCGAAGTGCTTCATGTCCGTCTCGAAGCCGAAGGTCTCGCGCAGCTTGGCGGTGAAGTCGGCGGCGACCTCGACGTCCGCCTCGATCACATTCGTACAGTCCCGGCAGACCAGGTGGATGTGGTGGTGCCGGTCCGCGAGGTGATAGGTGGGGGCGCCGTGGCCGAGGTGGGCGTGGGAGACCAGGCCCAGCTCTTCGAGGAGCTCCAGGGTGCGGTACACGGTGGAGATGTTCACACCGGACGCGGTCTTGCGGACCTCGGAGAGGATGTCGTCGGGTGTCGCGTGCTCAAGAGTGTCGACGGCCTCGAGGACAAGCTGGCGCTGCGGAGTCAGCCGGTAGCCGCGCTGCCGCAGATCGCTCTTCCAGTCGGTGCTCACCACCCCCCCAGTGTAGGCAGGCGTCAATCTCCGTACGGGCCGAAAATCACCTTGCACAGCCCCGGAGGCCACCTGAGAGCTCTGCGGAACCTACTTGAAGAAGGCGATGCCGTCGTCCGGGAGGTCGCCGAGGTCCTTGGCCCACGCCTCGACCTGCTCGGGGCTTACGACCTTCTTCAGATGCGCCGACATGTACGGCCTCAGCGGGACCTCCGGGGTGGCCTTCTCGCCCACCCACATCAGGTCGCCCTTCACATAGCCGTAGAGCCGCTTGCCGCCGCTGTACGGGGCCGAGGCGCTGGTGCGCGCGACCGCGTCCGTCGCCAGGTCGATCTGCGGCTTCTTCTCGGCGAGCTCGCCGTACCAGACCTCGACGATGCCCTGGTCACGGGCCATGACGATCTCGAGCTTGCGCTCGGAGTCGATACGCCAGTAGCCGGACTCGGACTCCAGCGGCTTGACGTTGTTGCCCTCGGCGTCGAGGACCCAGGAGTGCGAGACGTACTCGATGAAGTCCCGGCCGTCGTGGCTGAAGGTGGCGGACTGGCCGAAGTTGCACTTCTCGGCGCCGGGGAAGTCGGACACGCCCACGCCCTCCCAGGTACCCAGGAGAAAGGCGAGCGGGACGAGGCCCGGGTTCAGGTCGGACGGAATCTCGATCATGAGCAGCTCTGGCGATCTGTAGGGATACGAGTGTGACTAGCGCTGACCCTGGTACAGCTTCTTCACGGTCAGACCGGCGAAGGCGACGACGCCGACGCAGACCAGGACCAGCAGGGCTTCGAAGAATGCCTCAAGCACGGGGAGCTCCTCGGATGAGCAGTGTGGGCGGTAACGGGCCGGGGCCCAGCCTAATGGGTGGGGGCCCGGCCCTCTCTCTGAGGTGGCTCCCTTTGCGGCGCCCTCTCTTTGAGGTGTGGGTGACCTTCCGCGCACTAGAGTTCGGTGCATGGCGAAGAAGCTCGTGATCAAGGTGACCGCCGGTGCCGATGCGCCCGAGCGCTGCTCGCAGGCCTTCACGGTGGCGGCCGTCGCCGTTGCCAGCGGTGTGGAGGTGTCCCTCTGGCTGACCGGCGAGTCCGCGTGGTTCGCGCTGCCGGGCCGCGCGGCCGAGTTCGAACTGCCGCACGCCGCGCCGCTGCCCGATCTGATCGACTCGATCCTGGCGGCCGGGCAGATCACGCTCTGCACGCAGTGCGCGGCACGGCGGGACATCACGGAGAAGGATGTGCTGGACGGCGTACGGATCGCGGGGGCCCAGGTCTTCGTGAGCGAGGTCATGCCGGACGGCGTCCAGGCGCTCGTCTACTGACGCTTCCCGTCCACTGACACTTACTGACGCTTCTTCTTGCCGTCGAGCTCGTCCCACCACTCGTCGGACTTCGGATCGCCCGACGGATCGTCCCACCAGCGGTCCTCGGGCCCGCGCGCATTGGCGACCATCGCAGCGACCGGCGGGATCACCATCGCGACGACGCACATGCCGACGGCGGCGGGGACCGACCACAGGCGTACGAAGGCCCAGGCGGACACGAACAGGGCCAGGCATCCGCCCATCAGCAGGAAGTAGGCGTGACGGCGCCGCGCGTACATACCTTCAGCGTACGACCGGGAAGGCGACCGGGAAGGCGAGCGGGAACGCAGACGACCGAAGGGCCGCACCCCGCTTCAGGAAGCGTCCAACCCCCTGGGGTGCGGCCCTTCGGCCGGTATGCAGTGCCGTCAGACGGCGATGGCGACCTCGGCGAGGCCACCGGTCTGCGCGACGACCGTACGGTCCGCCGTGGCGCCCGGGACAAGGGCGCGCACCGTCCACGTGCCCTCGGCCGCGTAGAAGCGGAACTGCCCGGTCGCCGAGGTCGGGACCTCGGCGGTGAACTCGCCGGTCGAGTCCAGCAGGCGGACGTAGCCGGTGACGGGCTCGCCGTCACGGGTCACGCTGCCCTGGATCGTCGTCTCACCGGGCTTGATCGTCGAAGCGTCGGGGCCACCGGCCTTTGCTCCACACATAGAGGTCGTCCTTCGGGTCGGGAGGAGGGGTTACTTGTTGGCGCCGAGCTCGATCGGCACGCCGACGAGGGAGCCGTACTCGGTCCACGAGCCGTCGTAGTTCTTGACGTTCTGGACGCCGAGCAGCTCGTGCAGCACGAACCAGGTGAGCGCCGAACGCTCACCGATGCGGCAGTACGCGATGGTGTCCTTCGCCAGGTCGACCTGCTCCTCGGCGTAGAGCTCCTTGAGCTCGTCGTCCGACTTGAAGGTGCCGTCGTCGTTGGCGTTCTTGGACCACGGGATGTTGCGGGCGCTCGTGATGTGGCCCGGACGCTGCGACTGCTCCTGCGGGAGGTGCGCCGGGGCGAGCAGCTTGCCGCTGAACTCGTCGGGCGAGCGCACGTCCACCAGGTTCTCGTTGCCGATCGCGGCGACGGCGTCGTCGCGGAAGGCGCGGATCGAGGTGTCCTGGGCCTTCGCCTTGTACTCGGTCGCGGGGCGCTCCGGCACCTGCGCGCCGTCGACCAGGTCGCGGGAGTCGAGCTCCCACTTCTTGCGGCCGCCGTCGAGGAGCTTGACGCTGTCGTGCCCGTAGAGCTTGAAGTACCAGTAGGCGTACGAGGCGAACCAGTTGTTGTTGCCGCCGTAGAGGACGACGGTGTCGTCGTTGGCGATGCCCTTCGCGGAGAGGAGCTTCTCGAAGCCCTCCTGGTCGACGAAGTCACGGCGGACCGGGTCCTGGAGGTCCTGCTTCCAGTCGATCCGTACAGCGTTCTTGATGTGGTTCTTGTCGTACGCGGAGGTGTCCTCGTCGACCTCGACGACAACGACCTTCGGGTCATCGATGTGGGCCTCGACCCAGTCGGCGTCTACCAGGACGTCGCTGCGGCTCATGCTCTTTCTCCTCCGGGGCAGTGTGCGGCGGGTGGTGCGAAGAGAGGGTGTGCGGGTACGCGAAGCGCGCGGTATCCGGCACGAGGGGTGGGCCCTGACAACTGTCGAAGGGCCTGAGGGATACGGGAGAGTCGGGCTCCCGCTAGAAAGTGCGACAGAGCATGGCGGCGACGCGGCACAGGTCTACTGCCCGCCGCTTCGTAAGATCCGCCTGCTGTCGCTTCATGCGTCCGATCGTAGGGACGTATCCGTGCCCCTGTCATGGGCGTGTCGCATTCTGAGACGCGATCATCCACTATGCGGGACGAGAAGCTGCGCGGGGGCGTTCGGCGCGCCCCTCGGGGAAGTTGCGCGGGTGTTCCTTCTACCCAGCGGACGGGTCCGTCTCACCATGCGGCCGGGGCCCTAACCGGGGGCTCCGCCCCCGGATCCCGAACGCGACCTTCGGCCGCGTGTCCTCCATCGCCAGACAGGCAGTCACCGTGGTCGTGGTTGCCCTGGGTCGGGGGCGTTGGTGGTCGGTGGTTGCTGTCCGGTGGATGGTTGCGCGGGCGAACCGCGGCGGGGTCCGGGCGGAGCCCCAGCGGATGCGGGCTAGCCCGCGAGGGAGACGTTCGTGCCCGTGCCGGAGAAGCGCAGGCCCGCGTCCGTCGCCGCCACCTTGTCCAGCTTGATGCTCGACGGCATTCCGTCGATCTTCATGTCGTAGTCGACGACCTTGCGCAGTTTGTCGTTGAGGCTCCCCGGCAGGCTGGGCAACGACTCGGCCTTCAGCTGGACCGTGCTGCCACCCTTGAGCGCGACCGTGCTGTAGGTGGTGACCATGCGGCCGTTGAGCATGGCCTTGAACGCTTCGGGCACCGAGATGCCCGCGCCTTCCAGCAGGTCGGCGAGCGGCCCGGTGACCTTGACCTGGCCCTTGGCGGCCCGGTCGGCGCCCGCATAGCTGACGGTGGCGCCGCTCGGCGCGGCTTTCGTCAGGTCGGCGTACGAGATCCGGGCCGAGCCGTCGGCGCGGTCCGCGACGGCGGAGGAGAAGCTGCTGTCGATCCTCACGCTGCGCAGCTCGGCCTTGACCTCGGTGACATTGACCGTGCGGCCGCCCGCGCTGGCGGTGATTCCGGCGAGGCTGACGTCGACCTCGTCCAGCTCCTTGCCCACGACCTGGGTGAGGAAGGGGAAGCCCTTGATGGAGATCTCCGGCGTCGAGCTCAGCCCCTGGCTGCTCTTGATCTTGTCGGCCGCCTCGGACTCGGCCATGTTGACCGCGATCCGGTCCGCGGCGACGAAGATGCCGCCCAGGACCACAGCGATGATCAGCAGTATTCGCAGTGCACGCATTGCGCGGTGTCCCCCACCCTGTCTCTGGCCCCCCGTGACGCCCGCGAGCCTAATCCAGTCCGGACGACGCCTTCTTGTTAATGATCGACTCAATGATCGACGTCCAGGTGGGGGCTTTTGGTTCCGCCCGGGGGAACCGCGCAGGTCACACCAGGGCCCGCCCGATCAGATAGACCGCCGGCGCCGCGGCGGTCAGCGGCAGGGCCACGCCCGCCGTCATATGGACGAACCGGGACGGGTAGTCGTAGCTCGCCACCCGCAGCCCGATCAGCGCGCACACGCCCGCCGCGAGACCGAGCAGCGCGCCCTTGGCACCGATGTCGGTGAGGCCGCCGGCCGCGATGCCCGCGCCGGTCGCGGCCAGCAGCGACAGGACCACGGAGGCGACGTCCGGCAGCGGCAGCGCACGGGCCAGGACGGCCACGGCGACCGCGACGCCGCCGACGACCACGGCGTCGTCCGCGGCCGCGAGATGTCCGGCCGCGAGGATCGCGAGGGCAGCCGATGCGACGGTCGCCATCAGGCCGTACATCCGCTCGTCCGCGCCCGCGTGGCTGCGCAGCTGCAGTACGAGGGTGAGCAGCACCCACACGCCCAGCGTGCCGATGATCGCGGCGGGGGCGTGCTCCCGGCCGACGGAGAGCAGTACGACGTCGGCGGCGAGGCCGCCCGCGAAGGCGAGGGCGATGCCCTGTCGGGCGGGCCACATGCCGTTCAGCCGGAACCACCCCGCGGCGGTGACGGCCTGCAGCAGAACGAGCGGCACGAACAGGGCGTACTGGCCGATCGCCGCGCCGGTGGCGAGCAGCAGTCCGAGGGCGGCGGTCAGACCGGCGGGCTGCATGCCGGGCGCGATGATCGGCGAGCGTCCCTCGGCGCGGGCGCGCTGGGCGTCGCTGAGTCGGCTGTGGCCCGCGACGCCGGTGGCGCTGTGCCCGGCGGCGGGCGGCTCGAACGCCATGGGTGCTGGAGCCGGAGCCGCGGCCGGTACCTCGGGCGGCAGCGGGTAGGCGGCCTGCGGCGGCAGACAGGCCGTGTCGGCTGCGGCCTGCGCGGGCGGCACGACCGGCTGGTACTGCGTGTCCCAGGTCTGGCCCTCCCACGTCTGCGCGACGTTGGGGTCCGGGTGGCTGCCCTGCGGATAGCCCTGCGCGTGGTTCTGCGGATGGCCCTGCCGGTTCTGCGCGTACGGGTCGTACGGGTCGTACGGGTCGTACGGATACTGCTGATCACTGCTCATGATGTGCGGCTCATCCTCCTGCGAACGGCGGGAGCACCTCGACCGTGCCGCCCTCGGCAAGCCGTACGGTCTCATGGCCACGGGTGCCGACGGGGTCACCGTCGATGAGGAACGAACACCGTTGCAGTACGCGCGTCAGCTCCCCGGGGTGCCGCTCGCGCACCGCTTCGAGCGCCTCGGCGAGCGTTCCCGCCGCGTACGGCTCCTCCGCGACCCCGGCCGCTGCCTTGGCCGCTGCCCAGTAGCGGATCGTTCCCGCTGCCATGACGACACTCCTTTCGTCGGCTTCCATGATGGGCCACGCGCGAGCGGGCTCCGCGAGACGGCTCACAGGTCGGTTCACCCGCCGGCCGACGCACCGGCTCGCTCGCCGGCGAGCCAGGCCGCGATGCGGGTCAGCAGCTCGTCGTCCGCGGCGTTCTCGGCGTGGCCCATGCCGGGTTCCAGCCAAAGTTCGGCCGCTCCGTCCGCGGCCGCGGCGGCGAGCATCCGCGGATGGTCGAGCGGAAAGTACGGGTCGCGGTCGCCGTGGACGATCAGCAGTGGCGTCGGCGCGATGAACGGCACGGACTCCACCGGGGAGAGCGGGACGGGGTTCCATTCCTCGGGATGGATACGGGTGCCGAGGCCATAACGGCCGACCAGGCGCCCGACCGGCCGGGTGACGACCCAGTGCAGCCGCCGCATGGGGGCCGTACCGCGGTAGTACCAGCGCGCGGGCGCACTCACCGCCGCGACCGCATCCGTGCGCGCCTCTTTGCGCCCCCCATGCATCCCCGCATGACGCAGCACGACGGAGCCGCCCATCGAGAATCCGGCCGTCACCACCCGGGTGTGACCGAATCCACGCGCCCACTCCACCGCGGCCGCGAGATCGAGCACCTCCCGGTCCCCGACGGTGGAGCGGCCGCCGGAGCCTCCGTGCCCGCGGAAAGAGAACGTGACCACGGCCGCATGCTGCGCGAAAACCCGTGCCGCACGGCGTACCGCGGGCCGGTCCACCGACCCCGTGAAGCCGTGCGCGATCACGATCGCGGTGGCACTGACGCCCGCCGTACACGGCTCGTACACAGCCTCGATACGGACGCCGTCACTGGTACGCAGGGTTGCGCGTCCGGGGCCGCGAATTGTCGACGAAGCGTCCGAAGTATGAAATGCACCCTCTGCCAGGGAACTCATGTGGGCTATTCTGCTGGCAGAGGATCCGGGCAACGAAGCCCCCGGGTCCTTTTGTGTTTTCCCGCCGTTGTTACAGGCAGGTGAACAATGGCTCTCAGGGCGCGGGAGCCACCGTATGAACCAGTGCCGCAACGTCCTCGCAGGGACCGAGGAGGAACCGACGTTATGGGCGAGCGAACCGTGCACAACCGCAGGACGACCTGGGCAGGTGGGGTGCGATGAGCTCTCTGCTGCTCCTCACCAATGCCCTTCAGCCGTCGACGGAGGTGCTTCCCGCCCTCGGCCTGCTGCTGCACAACGTGCGGGTGGCCCCCGCCGAGGGCCCGGCTCTCGTCGACACCCCCGGTGCAGACGTGATCCTCATCGACGGCCGCCGCGATCTGCCGCAGGTGCGGTCGCTGTGCCAGCTGCTGCGGTCCACCGGGCCGGGCTGTCCGCTGATCCTCGTGGTGACGGAGGGCGGGCTCGCCGCGGTCACCGCGGACTGGGGAATCGACGACGTCCTCCTCGACACCGCCGGACCCGCCGAGGTGGAGGCGCGCCTCCGGCTGGCCATGGGCCGCCAGCAGATCACCTCGGACGACTCCCCCATGGAGATCCGCAACGGCGATCTGTCGGTCGACGAGGCGACGTACAGCGCGAAGCTGAAGGGCCGGGTCCTGGACCTGACCTTCAAGGAGTTCGAGCTGCTGAAGTATCTGGCCCAGCACCCGGGACGGGTCTTCACCCGCGCCCAGCTGCTGCAGGAGGTCTGGGGCTATGACTACTTCGGCGGTACGCGGACGGTCGACGTCCATGTACGGCGGCTGCGGGCGAAACTCGGCCCGGAGCACGAGTCGCTGATCGGGACCGTACGGAACGTCGGATACCGCTTCGTCGCGCCGGAGAAGGTGGAACGCGCGGCCGAGGAGGCCAAGGCGAGGGCCGCTGCGGAGGCCGCTGCGGAGGCGTCCGCGAAGGCCGCGGCGCCGGTCGCCCGTACGGAGGACTCGACCGAGGTACAGGAAGCGGCCGTACGGCCTGCCCAGCGGTAGGTCACCCCGCGTAGACTTCGCGCGTGGCCAAGGTGACGCGGGACGATGTGGCGCGACTGGCGGGGACTTCGACCGCGGTCGTGAGCTACGTCATCAACAACGGACCCAGGCCGGTCGCCCCGGCCACGCGCGAGCGGGTACTCGCAGCGATCAAGGAGCTGGGGTACCGGCCTGACCGGGTTGCCCAGGCGATGGCATCGCGGCGCACCGACCTCATAGGCATGATCGTGCCGGACGCCCGGCAGCCGTTCTTCGCGGAGATGGCGCACGCGGTGGAACAGGCCGCGGCGGAACGCGGAAAAATGGTCCTCGTCGGCAACTCCGACTACCGCGACGAGCGCGAGGTCCACTATCTGCGGGCCTTCCTCGGGATGCGGGTGTCCGGGCTGATCCTGGTCAGCCAGGGCCCGAGCGAGCGGGCCGCCGCGGAGATCGAGGCGTGGGACGCGCGGGTGGTCCTGCTGCACGAGCGGCCCGAGGCGATCGACGACGTCGCCGTCGTGACAGACGACATCGGCGGTGCGCAGCTCGCCACGCGCCATCTGCTGGAGCACGGTCATGCGTACGTGGCGTGCCTCGGCGGAGTCGAGTCGACCCCGGCGGTCGGCGACCCGGTGGCTGACCATGTCGAGGGCTGGCGGCGGGCGATGCTGGAGTCGGGGCGCTCGGTGGAGGGCCGGCTGTTCCAGGCCCCGTACAACCGCTACGACGCTTACCTGGTCGCTTTGAAGCTGCTGTCCGGGCCCGAGCGGCCCCCGGCGATCTTCTGCTCGACGGACGACCAGGCGATAGGTGTGCTGCGGGCGGCGCGGGAGCTGCGGATCGACGTCCCGGGCGAGCTGGCGGTGGCGGGCTTCGACGACGTGAAGGAGGCGGCGCTGACGGATCCGCCGCTGACGACGATCTCGTCGGACCGCCCGGCGATGGCGCGCGCGGCGGTGGACCTGGTCCTGGACGACGGGCTACGGGTGGCGGGGTCGCGCCGGGAGCGGGTGAAGCAGTTCCCGTCAGGGTTGGTGATCCGGCGGTCCTGCGGGTGCGTGTAGGGGGTACGGGAGTTCGGCGCGCGGGTCCGGGGCGCGGGGCTTTTTCCCTCCCCGGTCCTCAAACGCCGGACCGGCTTGATCGGCCCGGAACCTTTGGATCGGGCACCACACTTCTGCCGGGCTTCTCAGCGCCGCCTCAGAAAGCTCTCATCTACAGGCCCGAGAGTCAGCTCCATGACGGACTACTACAGCCACCCGCAGCAGCCGCAGCCCCAGCCGTACGACGCGGGCGCCTACCCTCCGCCCCCGTCCCACGAGCCCGCGCCGCACGCCGTCGCGCCGCCGCGGGCCAGGGCAAAGCGGCCCGTCGCGCTCATCGCCGCCGTCGCCATCGCCGCCGCGGTCATCGGAGGCGGCGCCTCCGCGCTCGTCCAGCAGCTCACCGACAACGGCAACAGCAGCAGCTCCGGCGTCACCGGCACCACTGTGTCGCAGGGCAGCAAGGGCACCGTCGCCGGCGTCGCGCAGGCCGTCTCGCCCAGCATCGTGGAGATCAGCGCGACCTCCAACGCCGGTCAGTCCACCGGCTCCGGCGTGATCATCACCGCCGACGGTGAGATCGTCACCAACAACCACGTCGTCTCCGGCGCCGACTCCGTGAAGGTGCGGCTCAGCGACGGCAAGACGTATACCGCCAAGGTCGTGGGCACCGACCCCGACAAGGATCTCGCGCTCATCAAACTGGAGGGGGCTGGGGGTACCCCCCAGGCCGCAGGCTCTGGGGGAGGCCTCAAGGCCGCGACCCTCGGGGACTCCGGCAAGGTCGGCGTCGGCGACCAGGTCGTCGCCATCGGCTCGCCGGAGGGCCTGACCGGCACCGTCACCAGCGGCATCGTGTCCGCCCTCAACCGCGATGTCACCGTCGCGAAGGACCAGGAGCCGCAGCAACAGCAGGGGCGCGGCAGCTGGCCCTTCGAGTTCGGCGGACAGCAGTTCAACGGCGACACCGGCTCGTCGAAGACGACGTACAAGGCCATCCAGACCGACGCCTCCCTCAACCCCGGCAACTCCGGCGGCGCCCTCATCAACATGAACGGCGAGATCATCGGCATCAACTCCGCGATGTACTCGCCCAGTTCCAGCACCGGATCCACGGCCGGCAGCGTCGGCCTCGGCTTCGCCATTCCCATCGACACGGTCAAGGCCGACCTCGACGTCCTCCGCTCGGGCGGCAACAGCTGAGCGCGTGCGAGGCTGAAGCCATGACGACCCCCCGTGAAGGCGACCGCATCCTCATCGTCGACGACGAGCCCGCCGTCCGTGAGGCGCTCCAGCGCTCTCTCGCCTTCGAGGGGTACGGGACCGAGGTCGCCGTCGACGGCATCGACGCGCTGACCCGGGCCGAGGAGTACGCGCCCGATCTGATCGTGCTCGACATCCAGATGCCCCGGATGGACGGACTGACCGCGGCCCGCCGGCTGCGCGCCTCCGGATCGAGGACGCCGATCCTGATGCTGACCGCGCGGGACACGGTCGGCGACCGGGTGACGGGGCTCGACGCGGGGGCCGACGACTATCTGGTCAAGCCGTTCGAGCTGGACGAGCTGTTCGCCCGGGTACGGGCGCTGCTGCGGCGCAGCTCCTACGCGACGGCCCAGAGCGCCGCCACCGACGCCGACGTGCTGGCCTTCGCCGATCTGCGGATGGACGTGGTGACCCGCGAGGTCATGCGCGGCACCCGCCGGGTGGAGCTGACACGTACGGAGTTCACGCTGCTCGAAATGTTTCTGGCGCACCCGCGTCAGGTGCTCACCCGCGAGCAGATCCTCAAGGCGGTGTGGGGCTTCGACTTCGAGCCCAGTTCGAACTCGCTGGATGTGTATGTGATGTATCTGCGGCGCAAGACGGAGGCGGCCGGCGAGCCGCGCCTGGTCCACACGGTGCGCGGGGTGGGGTACGTGCTGCGGTCGGGCGGCGCGGAGTGATCAATAAGTTCCGTGCGCTGCCCCTGCGGTCGCGGCTCGCGCTGCTGGTGGCGGTCGCGGTGGCGGTGGCGGTCGCGGCCGTCTCCGTGACGTGCTGGTTCGTCGTGCGCGGCAAGCTGTACGACGAGATCGACGCCAAGCTGAAGTCCCAGAACGCGCCGCTGCAGCCCGACGACATCGCTCTCGCACTGCGCACCTGCTCGCAGACCCCGGCCGGCCGGGCCGGCTACGGTCCCAAGCCCGTCTACTACGTCCAGCTCGTCCGGGCCGGCAGCGACAAGCCGTGCGTCTCCGCCTACTCCGCCGGGACCGTCAAGGTCGACAGCGGCGACGAGCAGGTGGCGCGGGACGCGGACCCGACCGTCCTGACGTTCCGCGACGGCACGGACACGAACGGGAGAGCTGTCCGCGTGCTCACCGTCCCGGCCGTCGTCCAGGGTCCGGAGGGCGGCGTCGTCACGGACGCCGCGGTGACGATCGCCTACCCCCTCGAGGAGACCGAGGCCACCCTCAACGATCTGGCCCTCCTGCTGCTCATCGTGTCCGGCGTCGGTGTGGTGGGCGCGGGCGCGGCCGGGCTCTGGGTCGCGCGGGCCGGTCTCAAGCCCGTCGACCGGCTCACCGGGGCCGTAGAGCATGTCGCCCGCACCGAGGATCTGACCGTGCGCATCCCGGTCGAGGGCGAGGACGAGATCGCCCGGCTGTCCCGCTCCTTCAACTCGATGACCGCCGCGCTCGCCTCCTCCCGGGACCGGCAGGCGCAGCTGATCGCGGACGCCGGGCACGAACTGCGTACGCCGCTGACCTCGCTGCGTACGAATATCGAGCTGCTGGCGCGCAGCGACGAGACGGGCCGGGCGATCCCGCCCATGGACCGGGCCGCGCTGATGGCCTCGGTCAAGGCGCAGATGACCGAACTCGCCGCGCTCATCGGCGACCTGCAGGAACTGTCGCGGCCGGACGCCGTGGACCGCGGGCCGCTGAAGGTGGTCGCACTGCACGAGATCGCCGAGGCCGCACTGGCCCGGGCGCGGCTGCGCGGGCCCGAGCTGGCCTTCGTATCGGAGCTGACGCCCTGGTACGTACGGGCGGAGCCGGCCGCGCTGGAGCGGGCGGTGGTCAATGTGCTGGACAACGCGGTGAAGTTCTCGCCGCCGGGCAGCACGGTCGAGGTGGCTCTACAGGCCGGCGAGCTGACCGTACGGGATCATGGCCCCGGTATCCCGGCCGATGAACTCCCGCACGTCTTCGAGCGGTTCTGGCGCTCGCCGTCGGCGCGCGCGCTGCCGGGGTCGGGCCTCGGTCTGTCGATCGTGGCCCGTACGGTCCATCAGGCGGGCGGCGAGATCTCCCTCGGCCCGGCGGCGGGCGGCGGGACGTATGCCCTGATCAGCCTGCCGGGCGCGGCGACTCCGCCCCCGGTCGTCGCCTGACCGTGCCGCGGCAGCGCCTCCGGCCGGGCACGTGACCGCCAAGCCAATGGCTACAACGTCAAGAAGGACGTGACCAAGGCCCTCAGCATCTGCGACGACCTCTGACGTCCCGCCGGGACGCGCCCTAACCGTTGTGGCGGACGAGTGAGTCGACCAGGCCGGCGCGGGTGTTCGGGAAGTCGAGCGGCACGATCCCGAGCCCGCGCCACCCGCTCGCCTCGGCGCCGTTGATGAAGGTGTGCACCCTCGGGTTGAGGTTGTCGGAGTTCCAGCGCGGCGGCAGATACGCGGAGGTGCTGACGAAGTTGATGTACAGCTTGCCGGGCTGCTGGGCCGCCTTGCGGAAGTGCGCCTCGATCTTGGGGTACTTGGCGTTCGGCGGGGCGTTCCAGTCGTCCTGGATGTCGAAGAAGTTGCCGTCGCCCCAGCGGAGGCCGGGCAGCCCGCCGTTGTCGCCGATCAGCACGACCTTGCCGCGCGCCTGGCCGAGGGTCGGCAGGCCGTCCCCGATGCGGAACAGCGGGCGCCAGCCCTTGTTGTCGAGGTAGTTGTCGAAGACACGCCGGAAGGTGGCGTCGCTCTCTTCCGAGTACTCCTGTTTGACGCGCATCAGGACCGTCTCGGAGGGGTGGGCGGCGAGGAAGTCCCGGCAGGCGATGAGCACATCGCCGAACATCAGGTTCTGGTAGGCCGCCCCGTGGTGGATGGCGAAGGAGTCCCCGGTGACCCGGCACCGTACGTCCAGGAAGCGGATGCCGCTGTTCAACTGGTCGGCGATGGTGGTGTTCTGGCACTCCGCCCAGAGCCCGCCGAAGCGCGCGCCCGCGTCATGGGTGCCCGGGATCGTCAGCCGTGCCAGGGCGGTCGAGTCGCCGGCGCCCGCCATCCAGTCCTGCGCGGACAGGGTGCGCCGCGGTGCGGCGAACGCGGGTGCGCCGATGAGGGCGGTCGCGGAGACGGCTGCCGCGCCCACCAGAAAGCTCCGTCGGTCCATGGTCCGGGATTATGACGGGATCACGTCAAGAACCGCAGGGCGGGTACGCGCCAGTAATAACCGGCGCTTTCCAGCCGCGTTTCGCCACCCCGACGCCACGAACACGCGCGGGGCGGCAGGCCCTTGGCCCACCGCCCCGCCGTCGTACTGCCGGTACCGCTACTTCACGACCGTGATCCGCCCCGTCACCGGCGGCGCGAGCGGCGCGCTCGCGCTGGAGTGCGCGGCCAGATAGGCGTTGAGGACCTCCAGGTCGGAGGCGCCGACGAGCTTGTTCTTGTGCTCCTTGAGCACGGGGAAGCCGTCGCCGCCGCCCGCCAGGAACTCGTTCATCGCGACCCGGTAGGTCTTCGCCGGGTCGATCGCCTCGCCGTTCAGCTTGACCGAGCCGTCCACGATCCGGTCCGCGCCGGTCTTCGTCAGATCCAGGGTGTACGTGAAGCCCTTCGACACCTGGAGGATCTTCGGGGAGGCCTGGTTCGCGCCACTGACCTGCTGCTTGAGCGTGGTGATCAGCTGGGCGCCGGTCAGGTCGACGACGTTCATCATGTTGGTGAACGGCTGGACCGTGAACGCCTCGCCGTAGGTCACCACACCGTCGCCCTCACTGCCGGACGCCTTGTGGACCAGTCCCGCGCGGATGCCGCCCGGGTTCATGAGGGCGATCTGCGCCCCGCCCTTGTCCGCCGGGGCGAGACCCTCCAGCTGTGCGTCCGCGATCAGATCGCCCAGCGGCTTCTCGGCTGCGTCGAAGGGGTTCTCGATGTCGGCGGAGATGTAGCCGACCGGCCGGCTCGCGACCGGCGCGGCCAGCGTGTTCCACCGCTGGATCAGCCGGGTCATGTCCTCGGCCTTCGGCACATCACGGGTGACGACATGGTTCGCGGAGGCCACGGTGGTACGGACGATGTCCTTCGTACGACGGTCGTAGGTGAGCGTCGTGTCGGTGTACAGCTTGCCGAACGAGGCCGCCGAGGTGACCGTACGCGGCCTGCCGGACGGGTCCAGGATGGTGCACGCGTACGCCTGGTGGGTGTGACCGGTCACCAGGGCGTCGACCTGCGGGCTGATCTTCTTGGCGATGTCGACGATCGGGCCGGAGACACCGTCGCCGGGGCCCGGGCTGTCGCAGTTGTAGTTGTACGCGGGCGAGGCGGGCAGGCCGCCCTCGTGGATCAGGGCGACGATCGACTTGACGCCCTTGCGCTCCAGCACCTTGGTGTACTTGTTGATCGTCTCGACCTCGTCGCCGAACTTGAGGCCCTTGACCCCCGCGGCGTTGACGATGTCCGGCGTGCCCTCCAGGGTCACCCCGATGAAGCCGATCTTGACCCCGTTCTTCTTCCAGATGAAGTACGGGTCGAGCAGCGGCTTGCCGGTCTTCTCATCCGTCACATTGGCGGCGAGATACGGGAAGTCCGCGCCCCGGAACTTCTTGCCCTTCTCGTAGCAGCCGTCGGTCTGGTGACAGCCGCCGTTCTGTATCCGGGCCAGTTCCTTGGCGCCCTCGTCGAACTCGTGGTTGCCGACGGAGGTGACGTCGAGGTTCAGCTTGTTCAGCGCCTCGATGGTCGGCTCGTCGTGGAAGAGCCCGGAGAGCAGCGGCGAGGCACCGACCATGTCGCCCGCGGCGGCGGTGATCGAGTACTTGTTGGCCTTGCGGGCCTCGCGCAGATGCGTGGCGAGGTACTCGACGCCGCCCGCGTCGATCGTCCTGGTCGTGCCGTCCTCGTTCCGGTGCGTGACCCGGCCGGCCGAGCCGGCGGGCGGCTCCAGGTTTCCGTGCAGGTCGTTGAAGGACAGCAGTTGTACGTCCACGGTTCGGCCGTAACCGTGTCCGTGACCGTGGCCGCTCTCCTGGGCCCCGGCGGGCATCGCGGCGACCAGCGCGCCGACGGTGGTCAGTCCAGCGACCGCGGCGAGTAGGCGGAGGCGGTTCTTGTGCGGTGTCGCTGACATCTGTCCCCTTGTCAGTTCAGCGTGGTCCAAAGGCTGCGAGCGGCAGCCTAGAGTCAACGCGCGTAGCGCGACAGGGGGTACGGGTTACGACCTGGTTGCCATCGTTCGCCAAAGGGGTCACTCGCGCCCTCGCCCGCTCCTCTGTCCGGCCGTCGCCGACACCCTCGTACGCGATGCGGAGCTGCCTGCTCCGGACGATCGGCTGCACGCATGACCTGGCCCTTACCGCCGACAACGTGCCGCACGGCCGTACCCTCGACCCATGACCACTGATGCGGTGATTCCGGAGCCCGGCCGGCAGATTCAGACCCTTGACGAGCTCAGCCCCGGGCAGGCCCAGGACGTGCTCGACATGCTCGAGGAAGCCGCCCGTGCCGATGGGATGCAGGCCGTCTCCGAGCAGGGTCGGCTGCAGCTGAAGGGCGGCAAGCGGGAGGGCGTTCGGCATCTTCTGCTCACCGTCGGCGGCGAGCTGATCGGGTACGCGCAGCTGGAGGACACCGACCCCGTCGAGGCCCCGGCCGCCGAGTTGGTCGTGCATCCCGCGCACCGGGGGCGGGGGCACGGGCGGGCGCTCGGGAGTGCGCTGCTGGGGGCATCCGGCAAGCGGCTACGGGTGTGGGCGCATGGCGGGAAGTCCGCCGCGCGGCATCTGGCCCAGGTGCTCGGACTGACCCTTTTCCGTGAACTGCGCCAGCTGCGAAGGCCGTTGAGCCCGCTGGACATCCCCGAGCCGGTGTTCCCGGCGGGCGTGACCGTACGCACCTTTGTACCGGGGCAGGACGACGCGGCCTGGCTCGCGGTGAACGCCGCCGCCTTCGCGCACCACCCCGAGCAGGGCTCACTGATCCAGCGGGACCTCGACGACCGCAAGAGCGAGGCATGGTTCGACCCCAAAGGCTTCTTCCTGGCCGAGCGCGACGGGGAGATCATCGGCTTCCACTGGACGAAGGTGCACGCCGCGGAGCACCTCGGCGAGGTGTATGTCCTCGGCATCCGCCCCGACGCCCAGGGCGGCGGCCTCGGCAAGGCCCTCACCGCGATCGGGCTGCGCCATCTCGCCGCGCAAGGGCTGCCGACCGCGATGCTGTACGTCGACGCGGACAACCCCGCCGCGCTTGCGGTGTACGAGCGGCTGGGCTTCGTCACGCACGAGGTGGATCTGATGTACCGCACCGAATCCTGAGGCGCACGCGTACCGCACGGAGTCCCGGGTCGCTGAATGGCCGGCGGGGCGCCCCGGGCCCTGACGCACCGCACCGCACCGGAGCCTGGGGCACTGAATGGCCGCCGGGCGCCCCGGGCCCTGACGCACCCCGCACCGGACCCTGGGGCACTGAATGGCCGCCGGGCGCCCCGGGCCCTTGCCGCGGCCACCGCCGCCGCAGCATTCCGGCTGCCGCGGCGGTGCCCGGGTGGGCCCGCGCGACGCCGGACCCACCCGCCGGACCCCCCGTGGGCCCCGCCACGCTTCCCCTCACGTCATGTCGTTGTTACCGGCCATTCAGACGACCTTGCGACCCTCACTCAATGCAGCCCGCTGTGCCCGCCTCCCCGAACGGGAAGATCCCTCCGGTCCCGGCCCTCTCCGACGCGCCCATCACGCCTTCCACGCGGAAGAATGGGTTCATGAGCCAGCAGCCCGCCGAGGTCCCGGTCCAGCACCCCCAGCCGTCCGTCGGTTCCATCGCCGCGCACCGCCCGCACACCGTCGCGGCCACGGTCTCCGACCTGGAACCCGATATCGACGCCGATCTCGACGCATACGAGGAGGAACACCAGGGCGTCGGCGAATTGGCGGCGGGGCGGTTCCTGGACCGCGAGCGCAGCTGGCTCGCCTTCAACGAGCGCGTTCTGGAGCTCGCCGAGGACCCCGCGACCCCCCTGCTCGAACGGGCGAACTTCCTGGCGATCTTTGCCAGCAACCTCGACGAGTTCTTCATGGTCCGGGTCGCCGGACTCAAGCGCCGCATCGCCACCGGCGTCGCCACCCGCTCCGCCTCCGGCCTGCAGCCCCGCGAGGTCCTGGACCTGATCTGGACCCGTTCCCGCGAGCTCATGGCCCGGCACGCCGCCGCCTACCAGCAGGACATCGCCCCGGCGCTCGCCGACGAGGGCATCCATCTGATCCGCTGGCCCGACCTCACCGAGAAGGAGCAGGCGCGCCTCTTCACGCTCTTCCGCCAGCAGATCTTCCCCGTGCTGACCCCGCTGGCCGTGGACCCCGCGCACCCCTTCCCGTACATCTCCGGTCTGTCGCTCAATCTGGCCGTCGTGGTGCGGAACCCGGTCAGCGGGCACCGCCACTTCGCCCGGGTGAAGGTCCCGCCGCTGCTGTCCCGCTTCCTGGAGGCGTCCCCGCAGCGATACGTGCCGCTGGAGGACGTCATCGCGGCACATCTGGAGGAGCTCTTCCCCGGCATGGAGGTGCTCGCGCACCACATGTTCCGGGTGACCAGGAACGAGGACCTGGAGGTCGAGGAGGACGACGCCGAGAACCTCCTGAAGGCCCTGGAGAAGGAGCTCATGCGGCGCCGCTTCGGCCCGCCGGTGCGCCTCGAGGTCGAGGAGTCCATCGACCCGTACGTCCTCGACCTGCTGGTCCGCGAGCTGAAGGTGTCCGACGCGGAGGTCTACCCGCTGCCCGGGCCGCTGGACCTGACCGGACTGTTCGGCATCGCGGCGCTGGACCGGCCCGAGCTGAAGTACCCGAAGTTCGTCGCGGGCACCCACCGGGACCTCTCCGAGGTCGAGTCGGCCTCCGCGCCCGACATCTTCATGGCGCTGCGCGAGCGCGACGTGCTGCTGCACCACCCCTACGACTCGTTCTCGACGTCCGTGCAGGCCTTCCTGGAGCAGGCCGCGGCCGACCCGGACGTGCTGACCATCAAGCAGACGCTGTACCGCACCAGCGGCGAGTCCCCGATAGTGGACGCGCTGATAGACGCCGCCGAGTCGGGCAAGCAGGTCCTCGTCCTGGTCGAGATCAAGGCCCGCTTCGACGAGCAGGCCAACATCAAGTGGGCGCGGAAGCTGGAGGAGGCCGGCTGCCATGTCGTCTACGGGCTCGTCGGTCTCAAGACCCACTGCAAGCTGTCGCTGGTGGTACGCCAGGAGGGCGACACGCTGCGCCGCTACTCCCACGTCGGCACCGGCAACTACCACCCGAAGACCGCCCGCCTCTACGAGGACCTGGGGCTCCTGACCGCGGACCCGCAGGTCGGCGCCGACCTCTCGGACCTGTTCAACCGGCTGTCGGGATACTCCCGCCGCGAGACCTACCGCCGGCTCCTGGTCGCCCCCAAGTCCCTGCGCGACGGCCTCATTTCGCGCATCAACAAGGAAGTCGCGCACCACCGCGCCGGACGCCCCGCCTACGTACGCATCAAGGTCAACTCGATGGTGGACGAGGCCGTCATCGACGCCTGCTACCGGGCCGCGATGGCCGGGGTGCCGGTGGACATCTGGGTCCGCGGCATATGCGCGATACGCCCCGGGGTCCCCGGCCTCTCGGAGAACATCCGGGTGCGCTCGATACTCGGCCGCTTCCTGGAACACTCCCGGATCTTCGCCTTCGGCAACGGCGGCGAGCCCGAAGTGTGGTTCGGCAGCGCCGACATGATGCACCGCAACCTCGACCGCCGTATCGAGGCACTGGTGCGGGTCACCGACCCGTCCCACCGCGCGGCGCTGACCCGGCTGCTGGAAACCGGCATGTCCGACACCACGTCCTCCTGGCATCTGGGCCCGGACGGCGCCTGGACCCGGCATTCGACGGACCCGGACGGCCAGCCGCTGCGGCATGTACAGGAGATGCTCATAGACGCCCGGAGGCGCCGGCGTGCACAGCCCTGATCTGTCCCGGCAGGACGCTGCCCCCGTCCCGGCCGCCCTCTCCGCCGCACCCACGGCGGGCGAGGCGCTGGCCCGGTATCTGCATGCCCGGGCGGGCGACTTCCTGCGCAGTCTGCGGCTGCACAGCGAGAGCGGCGCGGACACCGCGGGCGTGGCGGAGGCCGCCCGCGCGCTGCGGCAGGCCGCCCGGCGCATCAGCGGGACGCTGCACACCTTCCGGCCGCTGCTCGACGCCTCCTGGGCGGACGGGCTGCGCACCGAACTGGCCTGGCTGTCCGCGACGTTGGCACAGGAACACGCCTGCACCTCGCGGCTCGGCCGGCTGCTCGAAGCGCTGTCGAGGCTGTCGGGGGCGAGCCCGCTGCCACCGGCGAGGGGCGAGCTTCGCCCGCGCGGGACCGATGCCCCCTCGTCCGTCGGGTCCGGCGACTCCGAAACCGCCTCCGGCAAATCCGCCGCCGACACCCCGCGCGCCACCGGCAGCCTGACCGTGGGGGCGGCGCGCGCCGGAGCCCTCCTGGAGCGGCAGCTCACCCTCGCCAGGACCCGCGCCCACTCCGCGGCCCTCCAGGCGCTCGGCTCCTCCCGCTTCCACGCGGTCGCCGACTCCGTCGCCGTGCTCGCCTCCGAGCTTCCCCTGGTCCCGGCGGCAGGCGGTCCGGCCGCCGAGACCCTGGCCCTGCCCGCCGAGCTCGCCGAGCGGCAGCTGCTCGAAGCGGTTGCCGCGCTGCCGCTGGGCCGCGCCGCGCACCCGTACAACGCGGAGGCCCTGGTGCACGGCCTCGCCACCGCGTCGGCCGAGGAGGCACAGGACGCCCCCTGGCACCAGGTCCGGCTGCTGCTGCGCATGCACCGGTACGCACAGGAAGTACTGCACCCGCAGACGGACCCGGTGCTCTGCCACGCGGGCCTCGTCCTCGACCACCACCGCGACGCCGCCGAGGCTGCCGCGGCCGCGGCCACGGCAGCCCGCACACCGCGGATCGCCCCGGCCACCGCGTACGCCCTCGGGGTGCTGCACGCCGACCAGCGGCACGAGGTGGAGGCAGCCCGGTTCGCCTTCCAGCTGGCGTGGCGGGCCACGGCGGTGACGGCCCCATGAGGGGGGCGGGGCTCCGATGATGGACGACACCGTGCCGGCCGCGGGCTGTGTGCTGTGGCGGCGTTCCCCGTACGGCGACGAGGGCATCGAGATCTGCCTCGTACACCGACCAAAATATGACGATTGGTCGCATCCGAAAGGGAAGCAGAAGCGCAACGAGGACGCGCTCGACTGCGCACTGCGCGAGGTGCTCGAAGAGACCGGCCACCACTGTGTACCGGATGCCCGGCTGCCCACCGCGCGTTACGTTGCAAACGGGCGGCCCAAGCAGGTCAGCTACTGGGCGGCCGAGGCGACGACAGGGTCCTTCGCGCCGAACGAGGAGGTGGACCGCATTCTCTGGCTGTCGCCCGTGGCGGCCCGCAACCGCCTCACCCAGCCCCGCGACCGCCTTCTGGTCGACGCCCTGCTGGATGCCCTGCACTCGGCGTGAGCGGCCGTGGCGCAGGCCACGGTCGGGCACTCAGCTGCCCGACACGGTTCACCTTCCGTTCACTCTCCCCCGTGGGCGGCTTCATCTGATCTGCCTAATTTCGGCCCTACACGGTGACCGGCACAGTGCCGGTTCCCCCACCCCCGAAACGCGCCGCGTCCCGCGGCTCCTGGAAGGAACACCCGAAAGTGAAGCTTCAGCGCAAAAACGGGCTTCGCGCCACCGCGCTCGGCGCCCTCGCCGTGACCGGCGCCCTGGTCCTCACGGCGTGCGGTTCGGACAACAACGCGGGCGGCACCGGCGGCACCGGCGAGAAGACCAACGCGGCGACGAACATCAAGTGCGACGGCGCGAAGGGCAAGCTCCTGGCCTCCGGCTCCAGCGCGCAGAAGAACGCCATGGACCTCTGGGTGAAGAACTACATGGCGACGTGCTCGGGGGTCGAGGTCAACTACAAGGCCTCCTCGTCCGGTGAGGGCATCATCGCCTTCAACCAGGGCACCGTGGGCTTCGCCGGCTCCGACTCGGCGCTCAAGCCCGAAGAGGTCGCCGAGTCGAAGAAGGTCTGCAAGAGCGGCCAGGGCATCAACCTGCCCATGGTCGGTGGCCCGATCGCCATCGGCTACAACCTGCAGGGCGTGGACAACCTGACGCTGGACGCCCCGACCCTCGCCAAGATCTTCAACGGCAAGATCAAGAAGTGGAACGACCCGGCGATCGCCCAGCTCAACAAGGGCGCGACGCTGCCGGACAAGGCGATCCAGGCCTTCCACCGCTCCGAGGACTCCGGCACCACGGCGAACCTCGGCAAGTACCTGGCCGCCACGGCCAAGGCCGACTGGCCCTACGAGCCCGAGAAGAAGTGGCCGGCCCCCGGTGGCCAGGCCGCGTCCGGCTCCTCCGGCGTCGCCGCCCAGGTCAAGCAGGTCGACGGCGCGATCGGTTACTTCGAGCTCTCCTACGCGAGCTCGCAGTCGATCCCGACCGTGAAGATCAACACCGGTGCCGCGGCCCCGGTCGAGGCCTCCTCCGAGAACGCCTCGAAGGCCATTGCCGCCGCGAAGATCAAGGGCACCGGCAAGGACCTGGCCCTCGGTCTCGACTACACCACCAAGGCCGAGGGTGCCTACCCGCTCGTCCTGGTGACCTACGAGGTCGTCTGCGACAACGGCAACAAGGCCGACACCCTGGGCACGGTCAAGTCCTTCCTGACCTACACCGCCAGTGAAGAGGGTCAGAAGATCCTCGCGGACGCCGGCTACGCCCCGATCCCGGCCGAGATCAACTCCAAGGTCCGCGAGACGATCGCGGGTCTGAAGTAACACAACAGGCCGGCGGGGGCACTCCAGCCTCCGCCGGCCAACCCATCCGGTGCACCGCCGCCAGGGGAGTCCAGCCGCTCCCCCACCACAGACCGGAAAGATCATGGCTTCCACCACATCCATAGACTCCCCGCCCCCAGCGCCGGCTCCGCCGTCCGCCAGGAAGAGCACCTCCACGGGTCGCGCAGGCGACAAGGTCTTCATCGGCCTGTCCCGCGGCTCGGGCATCCTGCTCCTGGTGATCATGGCGTCGATCGCCGCGTTCCTGACCTACCGCGCCACCATCGCCATCTCGAAGGACCAGGGCAACTTCCTCACCACCTTCGACTGGAACCCGGCGGGCAACCCGCCGGTCTTCGGCATCGCGGTCCTCCTCTTCGGCACGGTGATCAGCTCGATCATCGCGATGGTGATCGCCGTTCCGATCGCCGTCGGCATCGCGCTGTTCATCTCGCACTACGCGCCGCGCAGGCTCGCCGCGCCCATCGCCTACGTAGTGGATCTGCTGGCCGCCGTGCCGTCGATCATCTACGGCATCTGGGGCGCCCTCTTCCTGGTCCCGTACCTCGAAGGCCTCAACCTCTGGCTGGACGAGTTCTTCGGCTGGACGTACATCTTCGAGAAGACCGAGGTCGGCGTCGCCCGCTCGCTGTTCACCGTGGGCATTCTGCTCGCGATCATGATCCTGCCGATCGTGACCAGCGTCAGCCGCGAAGTCTTCCTGCAGGTCCCGCGCATGAACGAGGAGGCGGCCCTCGCCCTCGGCGCCACCCGCTGGGAGGTCATCCGGATGTCGGTCCTCCCGTTCGGCCGCTCGGGCGTGATCTCCGCCTCGATGCTGGGCCTGGGCCGCGCGCTCGGCGAGACGATGGCCGTCGCCACGGTCCTCTCCCCGAGCTTCGTGATCTCTCTGCATCTGCTCAACCCGGGCGGCGGAACCTTCGCCCAGAACATCGCGGCGAAGTTCGACGAGGCCAATGAGCTCGGGCGCGACGCCCTGATCGCCTCCGGCCTGGTCCTGTTCGTCCTGACCCTGCTGGTCAACGGCGCGGCCCGGCTGATCATCGCCCGCCGCAAGGAGTACTCGGGGGCCAACGCATGAGCCAGAGCGCCATCAAGGACAGGCCGACCCCGGCCCCCGCCGCCCGCAAGGGCGCCCTCAGCGCCCGGTCCCTGCCGCGCTGGGCCCCCATCGCATTCGCGGTCTTCTCGATCGCCCTCGGCTGCGGCATCGGCATCGTGGCCGACTGGGAGAGCCGCGTGCAGTGGGGCCTCGTCTCGGCCCTGCTCTTCCTGCTCGTCTCGTACGTCGTCACCTCGATCGTCGAGAACAAGCGCCAGGCGAAGGACCGCCTCGCCACCAGCGTCGTGTGGGTCTGCTTCATCCTCGCCGTGATCCCGCTGTTCTCGCTGATCTGGGTGACCGTCAGCCGCGGTATGAAGGTCCTCAACGGGTACTTCCTCAGTCACTCCATGGCCGGCGTCCCCGGCTTCGAGGCGGGCGGCGGCGTCTACCACGCCATCCTCGGCACCCTGGAGCAGGTCGGCCTCGCCACCCTCGTCTCGGTGCCGATCGGCCTGCTGACCGCGGTCTACCTGGTGGAGTACGGCGGGGGCGCGCTCGCCAAGGCCGTCACCTTCTTCGTCGACGTCATGACGGGCATCCCGTCGATCGTCGCCGGTCTCTTCATCCTCTCGATCATGCTGATGTTCCATCTGCAGCCGTCCGGCCTGATGGGCGCGCTGGCGCTGTCGATCCTGATGATCCCGGTCGTGGTCCGCTCCACCGAGGAGATGCTCAAGCTCGTCCCGAACGAGCTGCGCGAGGCCTCGCTGGCCCTCGGCGTACCGAAGTGGCGCACGATCCTGAAGGTGGTCATCCCGACCGCGCTCGGGGGTATCACCACTGGTGTGATGCTCGCGATCGCGCGTATCGCCGGTGAGACCGCACCGATCATGCTTCTGGTCTTCGGCAGCCAGCTGATCAACACCAACCCGTTCGAAGGCGCCCAGTCCTCGCTCCCCTTCTACATCTGGGAGCAGTACCGGGTCGGCAGCGAGGCGTCGTACGACCGCGCCTGGGCCGCCGCCCTGGTCCTGATCGCCTTCGTCATGCTCCTCAACCTGGTGGCCCGCGGCATTGCCCGCTGGAAGGCCCCCAAGACCGGCCGCTAAGCGTCAATTTGCGGCTGCCGCCGCGTGGCGGCAGATTGGAAGTGATCCCCATGGCCAAGCGAATCGACGTCAGCGGCCTGACTGCCTACTACGGCTCCCACAAGGCGATCGAGGACATCTCGATGACCGTGGAGCCTCGCTCCGTGACGGCCTTCATCGGCCCGTCCGGCTGCGGAAAGTCCACGTTTCTGCGCACCCTGAACCGTATGCACGAGGTCACGCCCGGCGGCCGCGTCGAGGGCAAGGTGCTGCTGGACGACGAGAACCTGTACGCCTCCAGCGTCGACCCCGTCGCCGTACGCCGTACGGTCGGCATGGTCTTCCAGCGGCCGAACCCCTTCCCGACGATGTCGATCTTCGACAATGTGGCGGCGGGCCTGCGGCTGAACGGCTCGTACAAGAAGAACCGGCTGGCGGACGTCGTCGAGAAGTCCCTCAGGGGCGCGAACCTCTGGAACGAGGTCAAGGACCGCCTGAACAAGCCCGGCTCCAGCCTCTCCGGCGGCCAGCAGCAGCGGCTGTGCATCGCCCGCGCGATCGCGGTCGAGCCGGACGTGCTGCTGATGGACGAGCCGTGCTCGGCGCTGGACCCGATCTCGACGCTCGCGATCGAGGACCTGATCGGGGAGCTGAAGGAGCGCTTCACGATCGTCATCGTGACCCACAACATGCAGCAGGCGGCGCGGGTCTCGGACCGTACGGCGTTCTTCAACCTCTCGGCGGTCGGGCAGCCCGGGAGGCTGATCGAGATCGACGAGACTGAGCGGATCTTCGCGAATCCGTCGGTGCAGGCGACCGAGGACTACATCTCGGGACGCTTCGGATAGTCACCGGCGCCACGAGCGTCCTGCGGTGCTGCATGGCGGTGCCACCGCAAGACGAAGGGCCCGCCCCCTCTCCCAGGGGGCGGGCCCCAGCCGTTGCGCCCCCTGGCCGGGGCCCATCGCGGCGATAGACGACCGAGGAGAGATGGCCGTCTGCTGACCTCTGCGGGGCAGGGGGCTCCTCGAGCCGTCAGCCGAACACCAGGTACACGAACCCATAGCTCAGCGCAGCGACGATCGCCGCGGCCGGCATCGTGATGAACCACCCCAGGACGATGTTCTTCGCAACCCCCCACCGCACCGCGTTCACCCGCTTCGTCGCGCCAACCCCCATGATCGCGGACGTGATCACATGCGTCGTCGAGATCGGCGCGTGGAACAGGAACGCGGAGCCGAACATGATCGACGCCCCCGTCGTCTCCGCCGCGAACCCCTGCGGCGGATCCAGCTCGATGATCTTGCGGCCGAGGGTTCGCATGATCCGCCAGCCACCCGCGTACGTCCCGAGCGACAGCATCAGCGCACATGCGATCTTCACCCAGACCGGAATCTCATCGCCCTGGCTCTGCACATCCGCGATGACGAGCGCCATCACCACGATGCCCATCGTCTTCTGCGCGTCCTGGAGACCGTGACCGAGCGCCATGCCCGCCGCCGAGACCGTCTGCGCTATGCGGAAACCGCGCTTGGTCTTGTTCGGACTGGACTTCCGGAACATCCACAGGATGGCGACCATCACCAGATAGCCGCAGATCAGGCCGACGAACGGGGAGACGAACATCGGGATGACGACCTTCTCGAGCACCCCGGTCCAGATCACCTCGGTCCCGCCCGCGAGCGCCGCGCCCACCATCCCGCCGAACAGCGCATGGGAAGAGGACGACGGCAGACCGAAGTACCAGGTGACCAGGTTCCACACGATCGCCCCGAGGAGAGCGGCGAAGAGGATGCCCATCCCCTGGTTGCCCTGGGGCGTCTCGATGAGCCCTTCGCTGACGGTCTTCGCGACGCCCTGACCTAGGAAGGCGCCGGCGAGGTTCATCACCGCGGCCATCGCCAGCGCCGCGCGTGGCGTCAGCGCACGCGTGGAGACCGAGGTCGCGATCGCGTTCGCGGAGTCGTGAAAGCCGTTGGTGTACGTGAATCCGAGCGCGACGCCAATGGTCACGATCAGGGCAAGGGTGTCCACGAGGTTCAGGACTCCTTGACCGCGATGGTCTCCACGGTGTTCGCAACATGCTCGAAGGCGTCGGCCGCCTCCTCCAGCACATCCACGATCTGCTTGAGCTTGAGCACCTCGATGGCGTCGTACTTACCGTTGAAGAGCGTGGCAAGAAGCTTGCGGTGAATCTGGTCGGCCTGGTTCTCCAGCCGGTTGACCTCGATCCAGTACTCGGTCAGGTTGTCCATGGTCCGCAGATGCGGCATGGCCTCCGCGGTCAGCTCCGCGGCCCGGGCCAGGACCTCGATCTGCTGCTCGACGCCCTTGGGGAGCTCCTCGACCTGGTAGAGCACGACCAGGTCGACGGCCTCCTCCATGAAGTCCATGATGTCGTCGAGCGACGACGCGAGCTTGTAGATGTCCTCGCGGTCGAACGGCGTGATGAACGAGGAGTTCAGCTGGTGGAAGATCGCGTGCGTGGCGTCGTCCCCAGCGTGTTCCGCTGCCCGCATCCGCTCCGCGATCTCGGCCCGGCCGGAGGCATCCGCCCCGAGCAGTTCCATGAGGAGCTTCGAGCCCGTGACGATGTTGTCCGCGGATGCGGCAAACATGTCGTAGAAGCTCGTCTCCCTGGGGGTCAGACGAAATCGCACGTGGGGTCCTCGGGGTGCTCTCGATTTGGTCAGGCTGATGCTAGGTGCATCATCCGGCCACGGCTAACCGGCGTCCATCAGTGTCGCCCATCAGACTCAGGGATCAGCACGGGGTCCCCATGCCCCGATCCGGCGCGATTCGTTACCATATACCCACGAGGGGTATCCAGGCCCTTTCTGGACAACGGGAGGACGCGATGACGACCACCGAGGCGGCCGGCCCCCCGGTCACGGACCACGACCGCGGTGTGCACGGGTACCACAAGCAGAAGGACGAACACCTCAAGCGACTGCGCCGGATCGAGGGCCAGATCCGCGGGCTGCAGCGGATGGTCGACGAGGGCGTCTACTGCATCGACATACTCACCCAGGTCTCCGCTTCCACGAAGGCGCTGCAGTCCTTCGCCCTTCAGCTCCTCGAGGAGCATCTGCGGCACTGCGTCGCGGATGCGGCGGTGAAGGGCGGCGACGAGATCGACGCGAAGGTCGAGGAGGCGACGAAGGCGATCGCGCGCCTTCTTCGTACCTGACACGCCTGTTACGCCTGTTACGCCCGATACATCCGAGCCGGATACTCCCATGGGCCGCGGCGACGGCCTCCCGGCCGCGCCGCCTCTGATTCATTCCTGCCGTGTCGCGGCAAACCGCTCGGCCGCCACTTTCAGCACCTCGTCGATACGGTCCGGGCTGAGCCGCTCCTCGTCAGCGGCGGACGCCGCAATGATCAACTCGCCACACAGCTCGATCTCGGCGAGGGCCACGTGGTCCTGGACGAGTGTCGTACTGGGGGGTGCCACGTGCAATCACCTCTTCCTGCCGGTCCCGACTTCCTAGCGTAGGGAGTGATGCACAGCGCGCGCATGGCACGTCCGGACCATTTAGGCCCTGATCCTCCCGGCGTAAATGTCCCGTTCCTCCGGCAGACGCACCACGATCGGCGCCCCGAAGTCGTACAGCAGGGTGGTCGAGGTCACGGCGACCGTGCCTCTCTCATTGGTGAAACTGAACCGGTGCCGCACCTTGCGCAGCCGCCCCTGTTCGTCGAGATACGCGTCGAAGGGCACGGTGTCCTTGGCGAACCCTTTCGCCGCGGCCGCCAGTGAGGCGCGGGCGTGCGGTTCGGCGACGCGCGCGGCCCGTGCGATATCGGTGGTGCCCCGGTAGTGCCGCACGGTCGTCCCGGCGAGCCGCTCGTCCCCGACGTAGGTCACGCCCTGTGCGCTGCGCAGCAGTTCGGCGGCGGCGAGCGGATCGGTCGCGCCCCCGGTGACCAGATTCCCGTCCGCCAGGGTGGTCGTGTCGACCCGTACCCACTTGTCGGCGGGCACGCCCGCGCCCCGGTTCTTCATGTACAGCGCACCCGGCGCCAGCAGCTCGGTGACCGGACTGTGCTCGTCCGCGCCCGAGGGGTCCTTGGGCAGTACGACGACGAGCTGCCCCATCCGCCGTCTGAAGTCGTAGCCGCCCTCACCCCGGATCGTCACCCGGGTCCCGCCGGTGGCCGTCTCCATGGACGTACGGGCCCTGGAGCTCCCGGTCGCGGCAAGCACATCCGCGGCCCTGCGCACCCGGTCGCCCGCGCCGCCGCCCCACCGGTCGTCGGCGACCGCGCCACCACCTGCGGAGCAGCCGCTGGTCGCCGCCATCCCCAGTACGGCGGCCGCCACGACGACAGCCCCGCTCCTGCGCCTGTGCTGCTGCACCACCATCGCCTGCCAACCCCCAACACCGGACCGCTGCTTCCAGGAGAGCCCACCCGTCCCGCATAACGACGGCCTGGGCCCCTCGTCACGCGAGTCGGGCGCCCGCAAGTCCCAGTACCGTGGAGTGGTGCACCCGCAGGCCCCCGGCGGCGACGCGCCGGCCCACCACACCACCACCACCGAACGCGGCTCCTTCGCCATGGCCCGATGCGTCTGCGGCTGGCTGGGGCCCGCGCGGCGTTCGCGCGAACGGGCACGTACGGACGCCGCGTTGCACATCTCGGCAGTCGACTCCGCGCCCTGACGGAACCTCTCGCTCCCCAGAGCCGTCTCGTCCCCCAGGAGGTTCCATGGACCGGCGCGCGCTGCTCACCACCGCTGTAGTTCTGACCGCTGCCGCCTGCACAGGCAAGAAGGGCGGCACTGGCACGACGGCGGCCACCACCACGACAACCACGACCACCCGGAGCAGATCCGCCACCGCTTCCGCGGCGGGCTCGGACTGGACGGCGCTTGCCCGCGGGCTCGACGGGAAGCTCGTACGGCCCGGGGACGCCGCGTATCCCGCCGCCCGGCAGCTCTACAACACGCGCTTCGACTCACTGAAGCCCGCGGCCGTCGCGTATGTCGCCGGTACTGACGACGTCAAGGAGTGCCTGGCCTGGGCCAGGGCCCACCGCACGCCCGTCTCCATCCGCAACGGCGGCCATTCCTATGCCGGTTGGTCGTCGGGCAACGGCCGTCTCGTCATCGATGTGTCGTCCCTCAACCGCGTCACGGCGGACGGTTCCATCGGTGCGGGCGCCAAGCTGATCGACGTCTACAACGCCCTCGCGCGCAGCGGCCGCACCATCCCCGCCGGCTCCTGCCCCTCCGTCGGCGTCTCCGGGCTCACCCTCGGCGGCGGGCACGGCGTCACCTCGCGTGCGTACGGACTGACCTGCGACAGCCTCGTCTCCGCGACCGTCGTCACGGCCGACGGCAAGCTGCTGACGGCGAGCGCGAAGGAGAACAAGGACCTCTTCTGGGCGCTGCGCGGCGCGGGCAACGGCAACTTCGGCGTCGTCACCGGGCTCCGGTTCCGTACGCATCCCACGCCCCCGACCGTCACCGCCTATCTCACCTGGCCCTGGTCGAAGGCCCCGGCGGTGCTTGCCGCCTGGCAGCGCTGGGGCCCGGAGCAGCCGGACGAGATCTGGTCGTCGGCGCACCTCGCCGCGGGTCCCGGCAGCACACCCACGCTGTCCGTCGCCGCGTTCTCGCTCGGTGGTGAGGGCGATCTGCGCAACGCCCTCGACCGGCTCGCCGACCGGGCGGGCTCGCCGGCGCGGTCGGTCTCGGTGCGCCGCCGCGGCTACCGCGAGGCGATGCTCGGGTACGCGGGCTGCGCCACGTTCAGTGAGGCCCAGTGCCATCTGCCGGGCACCACTCCGGGCCGTACGAAGCAGGGCGCGCTGCAGCGCGAGACGTACGCCGCGGCCTCCGACTTCTTCGACCGCGATCTCTCACCGGCCGGGCTGCGCGCGCTGATTTCCGGGGTCGAGGCGTTCACCCGGATCAAGCCCGGACAGGGCGGCGGCTCCGTCGCGCTGACCGCACTCGGCGGGGCGGTCAACCGCGTGGACCCGCTGGCGACGTCGTTCGTACACCGGCGCTCCAGGGTGCTCGCGCAGTACATCGCGTCCTGGCGCCCCGGGACAGCGGGAACGGCCCAGCAGGCCTGGCTGAAAAACACCCATGCGGGGATGCGCCGCCATGCGTCCGGCGCGGCCTATCAGAACTACATCGACCCCACACTGACCGACTGGCGCAAGGCGTACTACGGCCCGGCGGCGGACCGCCTCACCCGCCTGAAGAAGCAGTACGACCCGGACCTGATCTTCACCTTCCCGCAGGCGCTCTAGCCGACGGCCCCACCAGGCGCTGGGGCGGTCCCGCGCCGGCCGGCCGGGCTCCCTGAGCCGTCGGGCGATCACGCCGCGAGATCGTTTTCGCCGTTCCCGGAGCCCTCGGTCTTCGGCTCCGGGATGCCGAGCGTCTCCGGCCGGCCCTCAGGACCGCCCTCCGCCCGCTTCGACCGTACGAGCCACCCCACCCGCCCCGACCCGGCGACCGCCGACACCAGCGGCGTCAGCAGTGCCAGCGCGAGCGGCGCCAGCAGCAGCGCCACCGCCGTGCCGAGCGCGAAGCCGCCGACCACGTCGGTCGGGTAGTGCACGCCCATGTAGACCCGGCAGAAGCCCTCCGCGAGTGCGAGCCCGATCGCGGCGAAGCCGAACCTGCGGTGGGCGACGAAGAGCCCGGCGGCGATTGCCATCGCCAGCGTCGCGTGGTCGCTGACGAAGGAGTAGTCGGTCTTCCCCAGCACCAGGACCTCGATGCCCTGGTGCTCGACGAACGGCCGCGGTCTCTCGACGAACCCGCGGATGGGGATGTTGACCAGCAGCGCGATACCCGCGGCCAGCGGCGTCCAGATCAGCCCGGCGACCGCGGCGACCGAGTCCTCGGCGGTGCCGCGCCTGCGCACGCTCCACCAGCACCACAGCACGACCAGGACGAGCGCGAGCATGATTCCGTATTCGCCGACGAACTCCATCGTGCGGTCGAGCCACGACGGGGCGTCCTTGGCGAGACCATTGATGCCGTAGAGCAGGCTGAGGTCGGGGTCGGACCCTCCCCTTGACTGTGTCAGGGGGGACCCCATCGGCTCCGTCACGGGGAAGCCCACTGCGAGTCCGGCCATCTGCTGCAGCCCCTTGCCTTGTTGCCTGGCGCGACGCCCCTTCCGGATGCCTCGCCTCTACCAACCCCCGTGGTCAGTGCGGTGTCTGCTGCATGGTCAGTGCGGCTGTACCCGTCCAGGGAACGGCCCATTCCCTGTGTACGTTCCACTCTCCACCGAAAGATCACCATGACGTTACCGAAGAGTGATACATCGTCGCAGCTCAGGGCCTTGGCCTTGCAGACAGTTCCGGCCACGTCCGACGCTTCATCAGGCTTCCGGGACGGTCGTCGGCAGCGCTTTCGCGCCATCCTTGGTGACCCTCGTCGCGCCGAAGTAGTCCGGGGTGTCGATCTTGTCGAAACGGATCACGGCCCCGGTGTACGGAGCGTCGATCATGTACCCGCCGCCCACATAGAGCCCGACATGCCGGATCGCCCGTGAATTGGTGAGGTCGTCCGAGAAGAAGACGAGATCGCCGGGAAGCAGCTCGTCGCGCGAAGGATGCGGACCGGCGTTGTACTGATCGTTCGCGACACGTGGCAGCTCGATACCCACGGTCCGGTACGCGGCCTGCGTCAGCCCCGAACAGTCGAAACGTCCACCCTGCTCAGGCGTGCCGTTGCCGCCCCACAGATACTTCGTGCCGAGCTTCTGCTGCGCGAAGTAGATCGCCCCGGCAGCCTGCCGCGACGGCTCGACCCGCCCGATGGGCCTGGCGAAGCTCTTCTCCAGCGTGCGGATGACCTTGACGTAGTTCTGCGTCTCGCGGTACGGCGGCACGCCCCCGTACTTGATGACGGCGTAGGCGCCCGCGTTGTACGCGGCAAGCATGTTGTCGGTCTGATCGCCGGGCGCCTTCTTTACATATCCGGCCAACTCGCAGTCGTATGACGCGGCAGACGGAATCGCATCTGCCGGATCCCATACGTCCTTGTCCCCGTCCTTGTCCCCGTCGATGCCGTGCGCCGCCCAGGTGCCGGGGATGAACTGGGCGATGCCCTGCGCGGCGGCGGGACTCTGCGCCTTCGGGTTCCAGCCGCTCTCCTGGTAGAGCTGGGCGGCCAGCAGCGCCGGGTTGATGGCCGGGCAGAGGTTGCCCCACTTCTGCACGAGCGGCTGATAAAGCGCGGGCACGGCACCCTTGGCGAGCCCGACGGCCCGCCCGCCGACGCCGTTGGCACCACCGAAGAGCCCGGCGGCCGCGGAGTACGTCCCCACGACGAGCAGCGCGACGAAGCTCAGGCACAGCCCCAGCCCGATCCCACTGGCCACCCAGACTTTCCGCACGCCCTCAACCCTCCCCCATCCGCGCCGTGTTCCAGCCCGTTTCCACCCGCGCGCCTACGGCTTGCGTCCGACGCCGCCGAACATGGCCACCTCGGCGGGCTCTTCACCGTCGGCGGCCGGCGGCCGCCAGCGGGAACACGACACCAGTCCGGGCTCCAGCATGTCGAGCCCGTCAAAGTACCGGGTGAGCTGCTGCGGGGTGCGCTGGGTGAGCCGGGGCGTGCCGTGCTCGTTCCAGAACGCGACGGCCGCGTCCACATCGGGCATCGCCGGGCTGGTGATCGTGTGGGACAGCACGAGATGACTGCCCGCGGGCAGCGCCTCCATGAGGCGGCGCACGATCTCGTACGACTCCTCGTCGTCCTCGATGAAAATCACCACGCCGAGCAGCATCAGCGCGACCGGCCGGGTGAGATCGAGCGTCCCGGCGGCGCGCTCCAGGATCGTGTCCACGTCGCGCAGATCGGCGTCGAGATAGTCGGTGCGGCCCTCGGGCGTACTGGTGAGCAGGGCGCGGGCATGCGCGAGCACGAGGGGGTCGTTGTCCACGTACACGATCCGCGCGTCGGGCGCAGCACGCTGGGCGACCTCGTGAGTGTTGTCGGCACTGGGCAGCCCGGTGCCGATGTCGAGGAACTGCCGGATGCCGACACCGGCGGCCAGATGGTGCACGGACCGCCCCAGGAACAGCCGGTCGGCGATCGCGTAGTCGCCGATGCCGGGGTGGAGCCCGCGAATCTGGTCACCGGCTTCGCGATCGACCTCGTAGTTGTCCTTGCCGCCGGTCCAGTAGTTCCAGATCCGGGCGGTGTGCGGGCGCGTGGCGTCGATCCGGGCGAGTAAGTGCGCGTTGTCGGTCACAGGGACCAAGATAACCAACTCCGCCTGGCACGGGTGTTGTTGGAGGCAGGGTGCGGGGGCGCCGAACTCCTCCGCCCGGCGGAACCGTCCTCGCCCGGCCCGCCGTCCCCATGGACCACAGGAGTGGACTGCTTCCGCCACGGGGGACACGCGGATCTATATATACGGGGACGCCGGGACAGCCGCGCAGGCGGGGGCGTGAGCGCGGCCAGGCGGGCATCACCGTTTCCCCGGCGTAGGAACGGCAGTGGCCACCGCCCTACAAGCGCTGACCCGTCGGCGCCCCGCGCACTCGGCCGAGGGTGCGCCCCACAGGTGGAACAACGACAGTCATTGCCCGGGGTCACCCTCCGTGATACATAGAGTGACCATACGCACTTCTCGCATCACCCCGGCCCTCGCCGCCGCAGGTCAGGGCGGCGCGATCGGTCATACGTGCGGAGATCGGGTAAAGAGACCCGCCAAGGCGGCTTACGCGGGCGGTTTCATCAGCGAAGATAGAGCGACGGCCCATGCCGAGGGGCAGGGCACTGAACAACCCAACAGGGGCGGTGAGTTACATGATCCTGGCAGCCGAAAAGGGCGACATCACCACCATCATCGGCGGAATCGCCCCGAACTGGGGGCCTTTCGGGAGCCTGGGGAACGAGGCGCGGGTGATGATCGAGGTCGTGATGGCGGTTGCCATCCTCCTCTGCCTGGGCATCGCGATCTGGGGCGCGGCCAAACAGCGCATCGGCGCGACGGCACTGCGCGACACCTTCAGCGCGGAGCAGGGCAAGGGCCTGATCGTCGCCGGTCTTACCGGTGTCTTCATCATCGGGTCACTGGGGACCTTGTTCACCATCGTGTACGGGATGGCTGTCTAACCGCCCGTCAGACCCTCCGGGCGTGCCCGGCCCACCCTTCGAGGTTGCGTCTCCCTGATGTCGAGTCACCACACCGCGCCCGCGCGGGAAGCAGCACGACTACCGTCGTACTACGGGTCGTACTACGCGGCACTGCAAACGGTTGAGGGGGCGTACGCGAGATGAGCCTCGGGGACGAACACGGCTACGGCGGCGAGTCGGGCGGCCGCACGGACGACGACTTCGGCGGCACGGGCCAGACGCGTACCCGCCTGCCGGGCGGCACCGACACCGACGGCTACGGCGGCGCCCGCCGCCCCGTACGGAACTCACGCTCCCTGATCACCGTGGTGGGCATCGTGGTGCTGCTGATCGCGGCTATCGCCTTCGCGAACCAGGGCGGGGGCGACGACGGCACCTCGGCCGAGGGTGACAAGGGGGCGGGGGCGGCTCCGACGGCGGCGACGGGGGTGCGGCCGGTGAAGGGGGAGGCCGGGGGGATTCCGTCGGGGTTTGCGAGGGATGAGCAGGGGGCGCAGAGCGCGGCGGCGAATTATGCGGTGGCGCTGGGTTCTGACGGCATGTTCAACGAGCAGCGCCGTCAGAACATCGTGAAGTCCATCGCCGACTCCAGCACGCTGGACAAGCTCCAGTCAGGGTTCGACGCCGACTACTCCCCCGCCTTCCTCGCTCAGATCGGCCTGAGTGCCGACGGCGCTGCCCCAGGGGGCTCCACGTTCGTCAACCGGACCCTTCCGGCAGGCACCAAAGTCAAGAGCTTCTCGGGCGAGGCCGCTGATGTCGACGTCTGGTGCATGGGCCTGTTCGGGCTGACGGGTGAGAAATCCACCAAGCCGGTGACGAGCGGCTGGTTCACCGTAAGCGTCAAGCTGAAGTGGAACGGATCCGACTGGAAGGTCCTGGCTACCAGCCAGAAGACGGGGCCCACGCCAGTCACCGGTGACAATCCCGTGTCCGGGTCCGACGAAATCGCTGGAGCAGTCAAGGAATTCGGAGGGTTCACATATGCCCGCTAACCCTCACCTCCGGCTGCGCTCCATCATGACCACCGTGGCAGCCGTCCAGACGGCAGCGTTCCTGTTTGCGGTCCGGGCAGCCGCAGCACCGACGCCCACGCCCACACCGGGCAAGACCAACGATCCGTGCGAGCTCATCGCTGGGCCCGCGCGGGACTACTGCGACAACGGCGCACCCGGCGGAGCCAACCGCACCCCCCTCGACCCCACCGACGCCCTCGACCCCCTCACCTCCCTCGCCCGCGGCTGCGCCGACGCCGCCGTCTGGACCATCGACCAGCTCTCCAAGGCGGTGAACGCCACCGCCACCGTCGACTTCACCAACTCCGCCTTCCGCGCCCAGTACGCCATCGTCTTCGCCGCTTCCACCATCCTCACCCTCGTCCTCTGGCTCCTCGCCGTCGCCAAGCGCGCCGTCCGCGGTGTCCCCCTCACCACCGCCGTCTCCGAAGCCGTCGGCTTCCTCTGGCTCACCGTCCTCGCTTCCGCCTTCACCCCGCTCATCCTGTACACCCTCGTCTCCGCGACCGACGGCGTCACCGAGGTCATCGCAGGCGGCACCAGTGGGCAGACCGACCAGTTCTTCGGGAACTTCTCCGGCGCCCTGAAGAAGGGGACCGACATCGGCGGCGGGCCGATCATGCTGATCGTCGTCTCGCTCGTCACGATCCTCGCCGCCGGCGTCCTCTTTCTCGAGCTGTTCATCCGCGCGATCCTTCTCTACGTCGGCGCCCTCCTGGGCGTCGTCGTCTACTCCGGACTCGTCGACAAGAACATGTGGGGGCGTGTCCGCCGCTGGGCCGGCATCATGATCGCGATCATCATGGTCAAGCCAGTGATCGCGATCGTCCTGGGTCTCGCGGGCGCACTCTCCGCCGAGAACGGACCCGACTCCTTCTCCGCCGTCGTCTCCGGCCTCTCGATCATTCTGCTCGCCATCTTCGCCTCCGCGGTGATCTACCGTTTCGTCCCCGGCTTCGGCGACGAGATCGTCGCTTCCCGCAACAACCGCCTGCAGAACGGCGCCGAGAACGCCGCGGCCGCCGTCATCAGCTCGCCCGCCAACCTCGTCTCCCAGGGCATCAAGACCCACAGCAGCCGCGGCAACCAGCGCGGCGGAGACAGCAACGGCAGCGCCCCGCGCCCCGCCAACCCCATCAGCGGCGGCGTGGCCGCGCACAGCAGCCGCAATTCCGGCGGGGGGGCCGGCGGAGGGGGCGGATCCGTTCCCGCCGCACCCCCGCCCCGTAGCAGCGCCCCCGGCACCAGCACCCCGCACAGCAACCGCAAGAGCACAGGAGGTGGAGGGCGTTGACGACGCAGTCCCAACCCATCACGCCCCGCCGTACGTATCTGATCGGCCGGGCCCGGCCGAACGCGATCGTCGGCAAGAACCGCGAGACCGGCGAGATCGCCCTGATCATCGCCGGCGCGTTCCTCGGCATGATGAGCGGGCTGCTGGTCCCCGTCCTGTCCCTGCGGATCGTGCTGCTGATGGGTTTCCCGCTGCTCGCCCTCGCCGCCGTGTACGTCCCGTACAAGCACCGCACCTTCTACAAGTGGTTCGAGATCAACCGCAGTTACAAGCGCACCCTGCGCAGCGGCACCCTCTACCGCTCCTCCGCCACCGAGGCCGGCACCCGGCTCGACGGGCGTGAGGTCGAGGTCGGCCCGCCCCCGGGCATCGGCCGGATCAACTGGCTCGCCGCCCCCTTCGGCCCCGACGAGATCGCCGTACTGCTGCACGCCGACCGCCGTACCGTCACCGCCGCCATCGAGATCGAGGGCCCCGGCGTCGGCCTGCGCGACAGCGAGGACCAGGAGGCGCTCGTCGACCGCTTCGGCACCCTGCTCAAGCATGTGGCCAACGGCGACGGCTTTGTGACGCGCCTTCAGATGCTCGCGCGTACGCTCCCGGCCGACCCCGACGCACACGCCAAGGACGTCGCCCAGCGCGGCAACCAGCAGTCGCCCGGCTGGCTGCGCGACTCCTACGACCAGCTCCAGTCGATGGTCTCCACCTCCAGCGAGCAGCACCGCGCCTACCTCGTCGCCTGTATGCACTACTCCCGTGAACTGGCCGCCGAGGCCCACACCATGGCCCGCGCCGCCCGGCACTCCTCCGGCGGGAAGGCTTCGGGTCCGAGGAAACTCGACAAGGACGCCGGCCTCGCCGTCGTCATGGCCCGCGAGCTCACCGACATCTGCGCCCGGCTCGCCGAGGCCGACATCCGGGTCCGCCAGCCGCTCGGCCAGGGCAGGCTCGCCTCCCTGGTGCACTCGATGTACGACCCCGACCACCCCATCGACCACATCCAGGCGATGACGAAACGCAACGCCTGGCCCGCCGAGCTCGACGCCATGGAGCCCACCTACCTCCAGGCGAAGACCCGCGAGTCCTCCACCCGCGCGCCCTGGTGCCACTCCACCGCCTGGGTGAAGGAGTGGCCCATGACCCCGGTCGGCGTCAACTTCCTCGCGCCGCTGCTCGTCCACACCCCCGATGTGATCCGTACGGTCGCGGTCTGCATGGACCTGGAGCCCACCGAGGTCGCCATCGAGCGCATGCTCACCGAGAAGACGAACGACGAGGCGGACGCGAGCCGCGCCGCCAAGATGAATCGCACCGTCGACCCGCGCGACATCGCCGCGCACGGGCGGCTCGACCAGCGGGGTGAAGATCTCGCGAGCGGTGCGGCAGGGGTGAATCTTGTCGGGTACATCACCGTGTCGTCGCGTTCACCCGAGGCTCTGGCCCGGGACAAGCGCACAATCAGGGCCTCGGCCGGCAAGTCCTACCTGAAGCTGGAGTGGTGCGATCGCGAGCACCACCGGGCCTTTGTGAACACCTTGCCGTTCGCGACCGGCATCCGACGCTGAGGAGAGGGCAGTCCGCCATGCGAGATCCGCTGTCCGTCTTCACAGATGCCTTCACCTCCTTCCTGTTCGGCAAGGTGGAGACGACGCGCCTGCCCGTGCGTACCTCCACGGGGCAGGCTCAGGCCGTCTACCTGCCGACCGCCGCGCCGGGCCTCGGCGACTCGGGCGTGATCATCGGCCGCGAGGTCTACAGCGGAAAGGGCTATATCTACGACCCCTTCCAGCTGTACGGCCAGCAGCTGCCGGCCCCCCACTGGCTGGTGCTCGGGGAGTCCGGAAACGGCAAGTCGGCGCTCGAGAAGACGTACGTCCTGCGGCAGTTGCGCTTCCGCGACCGGCAGGTCGTCGTCCTGGACGCACAGGGCGAGGACGGGGTGGGCGAGTGGAATCTCGTCGCCCAGGAGCTGGGGATAACCCCCATCAGGCTCGACCCGATGACGGCGCTGGACGGCGGCATCCGCCTCAACCCACTGGACCCGGCGATCACCACGACCGGCCAGCTGGCCCTGCTCCGTACGATCATCGAGGTCGCGATGGGGCACGGCCTCGACGAGCGGTCCGGCTTCGCGCTGAAGGTGGCGCATGCCTACGTGAACGAGACGATCGTCGACCGGCAGCCGGTGCTGACGGACATCGTCGACCAGCTGCGGCATCCGGAGGCGGAGTCGGCGGAGGCGATGAACGTCGACATAGACGACGTACGGGCCTGGGGCCTCGATGTCGCGCTCGTCCTGGACCGGCTGGTCGACGGCGACCTGCGGGGCATGTTCGACGGCCCGACGACCGTCGGGATCGACCTGGACGCCCCGCTGATCGTCTTCGATCTCTCCCACATCGACCGCAACTCGATCGCCATGCCCATCCTCATGGCGATCGTCGGAGTCTGGCTCGAACACACCTGGATCCGCCCGGACCGCAAGAAGCGCATCTTCCTGGTGGAGGAGGCGTGGCACATCATCAACTCGCCCTTTGTGGCTCAGCTCTTCCAGCGGCTGCTGAAGTTCGGCCGCCGACTGGGCCTGTCCTTCGTGGCGGTGGTCCACCACCTGTCGGACGTGGTGGACGGGGCGGCCGCGCGGGAAGCGGCTGCCATCCTCAAAATGGCCTCGACGAGAACGATTTACGCCCAGAAGGCGGACGAGGCGAGGGCGACGGGACGGGTGCTGGGCCTGCCGCGATGGGCCGTCGAGATCATCCCGACGCTCACTCCGGGTATCGCTGTCTGGGACGTCAACGGCAATGTCCAGGTGGTCAAGCACCTGGTGACGGAGGCGGAGAGGCCGCTGGTCTTCACCGACCGGGCCATGACGGAGTCCTCGGGTCCGGCACTGCCGGAGGACGTACTGGCCGCGGAGTTGGAGGCGGAGCAGCGCGCGGCACTGAACGAGCGCCGACAGCTGGACGAGTCCTCCGAGTCGACGGTGGCATGACATGCGCGACCGACGTGATTTTCGGGAGGACGAACGTGGCATCCCGGACGGCCTGTTGGTGGGCCTGCTCGGCTTTCTGCTCGGCCTGACGCTCCTGGTCTGGACGGCGACGGGCCTGGCGGGCGTCCTGTCCCACGGCGCCTGGCCGAGGGGTGTGACCTTCACCCAGACCCCGATGGCGATGCGCGCGCTGGCGTCCAAACCCCACGACCTCGCGGGGGCGTGGCCGGACGCCCCACCGGCGGAGCTTTCGGGCTACGGGCTGTTCTGGGGCCTGGCCATCGGCGAGTTGATGGTCCTGCTGGTCCTGACGATCTTCGTCCTGGGCACCGCTGCCCGCTGGCGCGCGGTCCGCGCGAACCGGCCGACGGCCCCGCCCGCGGCCGCGAGCCCCCGGCCCATGGCCACAGGTCCCAACCCGCTGTCGAAGCAGAAGGCGAACGGCACCGGCACCTCCGCAGGACCCATTGCCGCGGACGCCTACCGGCCCGGCACGGACCACCGCGAAGCCGTCGGCCACCCGGCGCAGCCGGAGCACGGCACCGGCGGGTCGGAGGTTCGCGTCACGGGCGTCGGCGCAGCCACGACGCCGCCTCTCGGGGCCACAGGCCCCAACGCCCCCACAGCTCCCATCCACCCGGGCCAAGGGTCCGACACCACCGTGCAGCCGGGTGCCGTGCCCGCGGCCGCGTACGCGGGCACCCTGTACGGCCACGGAGCGCCGGGCCACAGCGGAGCCGTCGGCGAACCTACGCAGCCGGGGCACGGCTCCGGGCAACCGCAGATTGCCGACCACGGGACGGGCGGATGGGACAGAACCCTGCCCGCGCCCCGAACCCCCCGCATCCTCTACGGCGACCCCGCCACCCGCCGCCCCGCCGCCGTCCGTGCCGTCCTCGACGCCGCCGGCCCCGTCCTCCTCGTCACCTCCGACCCCGCCGTCTGGGCCGAGACCAAGGACGCCCGGGCCAAGCTCGGCCCCGTACTCCTCTACGACCCCGGGCACCTCTGCGACACCCCGGCCCGCCTCCACTGGTCCCCCACCGCGCACTGCGAGGACGCCACCACGGCCCAGGACCGCGCCACCGCCCTGCTCGCCCCCGTACGCCCCCGTGCCCTCCTCGACGCCGCAATGGCCGACACCGCCGAAACGCTCCTGCGCTGCTGGCTCCACGCCGCTGCCGTGGACGGACGCCCCTTCAAGCAGCTCCACCGGTGGGCCCAGGGCGGCAGCGCCCACGACGCCGTACGCATCCTCCGTACGCACCCCAAGGCAACCGCCGGCCTCGCCGGCCTGCTCGAGTCCGCGCTCACCGCCCACCCCGAACGCCGGGAGATCGCCCAGCAGTTGGTCGTACGCGCTCTCTCCGCCCTCTCCTCGATCCATATCCGTGAGGCTTGCACCCCGAACCGAACGGATTCGCTCACCTTGGAATCATTCATAAACGAAGGGGGCACCCTTTATCTGATGGGGGAATCCATCGAAGACCCCAGAACGCACCCCGGTGCCATGCCGCTGCTCACCGCACTGGCCTCAGACGTGGTCGAGCACGGCCGCCGCATGGCCGCACGGTCATCCGACGGTCGGCTCGACCCACCAATGACGCTCGTTCTGGACGACGTCGCGGCCGTGGCTCCGCTTCCCCGGCTTCCGGAGCTGCTGGCAACCGGTCAGGACCAGGGACTGCCGACCCTGGTCCTGCTCCGTTCCGCCGAACAGGCCCGCGCCCGCTGGCCGGAGCCACTCGGCCAGTAGGGCAAGCGTCAAAGAAGGGGCGTTGCCGGCCCCACCCCCCAACCTGCCTGCTACGCCCACTGACCCACGCCCCGTCACACGGACCGGTCCGCCACGAGTGGCGGCAGAAGGTCGACACCACCGCCGGCGCTCTCCGCCCCTGCTGCTGAGCCGGACAGCACGGCGCCCGGCACATCCGCCCGGCTCCCGCAGGCCCCTCGGCCTAACGCAGAACCTCCAGCTCCAGCTCCCGTTCCGCGGATTGTCCCGGCACCGGCACGGAGTCCCCGCTCGGCACGAACCCCATCCGCCGGTAGAACGCCGCAGCCCGAGCATTGCGCTCGTCCACATACAGCCGCACCCGCTTCACGGGCGGCCCCGGCAGCTCCCACGACCAGTCCAGGGCAGCCCGGAACAGCGCCTCGGCCACACCCGCACCACGCGCCTCGGGCCGTACGAACACCGCGACCACATGCGTCTGGTCGACCTTCGCGGCCTCCCCGAACCGCACCTCGCCGGCGGGCCGCTCGACCAGCACGGTGACGGTGCCCGCCCACTGCCCGTCCGGCGCCTCGGCAATGAACTGCCGGGCCACCACCCCCTCCGCGACTGTGGCCGCGCGGTCCTGCCAGAAGCCGTCGGGCCGCTCGACAGCCTTCTCGTATGTCTCGAGGAAGGCGATGGGCGCGGCCGGATCCCGCAGGGCGACCAACCGGAGCTCCCGGGCCTTCGCCCACTCCTCGGCCCGTACGGGTCGAATGACATAGTCCATCTGCCGATACTGGCCCCGCCCCGCGCCCCAGAGCAACGCAGTTCCGTCCGGTAAATACGTCCTGAACGCAGAAAAGCCCCGCACCAGAAGGTGCGGGGCTTCCCCACAATAATTGTTCGGCGGCGTCCTACTCTCCCACAGGGTCCCCCCTGCAGTACCATCGGCGCTGAAAGGCTTAGCTTCCGGGTTCGGAATGTAACCGGGCGTTTCCCTAACGCAATGACCACCGAAACTCTATGAAAATAGTGAACTCCAGCCGGCCAAAAGGGCGAGTTCGTTACTTCAGAACATACACAGTGGACGCGAGCAACTGAGGACAAGCCCTCGGCCTATTAGTACCAGTCAGCTCCACCCCTTACAGGGCTTCCACATCTGGCCTATCAACCCAGTCGTCTACTGGGAGCCTTAACCCCTCAAAGGGGGTGGGAGTCCTCATCTCGAAGCAGGCTTCCCGCTTAGATGCTTTCAGCGGTTATCCTTTCCGAACGTAGCCAACCAGCCATGCCCTTGGCAGGACAACTGGCACACCAGAGGTTCGTCCGTCCCGGTCCTCTCGTACTAGGGACAGCCCTTCTCAAGACTCCTACGCGCACAGCGGATAGGGACCGAACTGTCTCACGACGTTCTAAACCCAGCTCGCGTACCGCTTTAATGGGCGAACAGCCCAACCCTTGGGACCGACTCCAGCCCCAGGATGCGACGAGCCGACATCGAGGTGCCAAACCATCCCGTCGATATGGACTCTTGGGGAAGATCAGCCTGTTATCCCCGGGGTACCTTTTATCCGTTGAGCGACGGCGCTTCCACAAGCCACCGCCGGATCACTAGTCCCGACTTTCGTCCCTGCTCGACCCGTCGGTCTCACAGTCAAGCTCCCTTGTGCACTTACACTCAACACCTGATTGCCAACCAGGCTGAGGGAACCTTTGGGCGCCTCCGTTACCCTTTGGGAGGCAACCGCCCCAGTTAAACTACCCATCAGACACTGTCCCTGATCCGGATCACGGACCCAGGTTAGACATCCAGCACGACCAGAGTGGTATTTCAACGACGACTCCACCTGAACTGGCGTCCAAGCTTCACAGTCTCCCACCTATCCTACACAAGCCGAACCGAACACCAATATCAAACTGTAGTAAAGGTCCCGGGGTCTTTCCGTCCTGCTGCGCGAAACGAGCATCTTTACTCGTAGTGCAATTTCACCGGGCCTATGGTTGAGACAGTCGAGAAGTCGTTACGCCATTCGTGCAGGTCGGAACTTACCCGACAAGGAATTTCGCTACCTTAGGATGGTTATAGTTACCACCGCCGTTTACTGGCGCTTAAGTTCTCAGCTTCGCCACACCGAAATGTGACTAACCGGTCCCCTTAACGTTCCAGCACCGGGCAGGCGTCAGTCCGTATACATCGCCTTACGGCTTCGCACGGACCTGTGTTTTTAGTAAACAGTCGCTTCTCGCTGGTCTCTGCGGCCACCCCCAGCTCACCGAGTAAATCGGATCACCAGTGATGGCCCCCTTCTCCCGAAGTTACGGGGGCATTTTGCCGAGTTCCTTAACCATAGTTCACCCGAACGCCTCGGTATTCTCTACCTGACCACCTGAGTCGGTTTAGGGTACGGGCCGCCATGAAACTCGCTAGAGGCTTTTCTCGACAGCATAGGATCATCCACTTCACCACAATCGGCTCGGCATCAGGTCTCAGACTATGTGCAGGGCGGATTTGCCTACCCTGCGTCCTACACCCTTACCCCGGGACAACCACCGCCCGGGCTGGACTACCTTCCTGCGTCACCCCATCGCTTACCTACTACCACCTTGGACCGGCGGCTCCACCACTCCCCTTCACCCGAAGGCTCCAGGGCGGCTTCACGGCCTTAGCATTAATGGGCTCGATACTGGGCGTTTCAAAGCGGGTACCGGAATATCAACCGGTTGTCCATCGACTACGCCTGTCGGCCTCGCCTTAGGTCCCGACTTACCCTGGGCAGATCAGCTTGACCCAGGAACCCTTAGTCAATCGGCGCACACGTTTCTCACGTGTGTATCGCTACTCATGCCTGCATTCTCACTCGTGAACCGTCCACAACTCGCTTCCGCGGCTGCTTCACCCGGCACACGACGCTCCCCTACCCATCCCAGCGGGCGTTGGCCCTCATGCTGGAATGACACGACTTCGGCGGTACGCTTGAGCCCCGCTACATTGTCGGCGCGGAATCACTTGACCAGTGAGCTATTACGCACTCTTTCAAGGGTGGCTGCTTCTAAGCCAACCTCCTGGTTGTCTCTGCGACTCCACATCCTTTCCCACTTAGCGTACGCTTAGGGGCCTTAGTCGATGCTCTGGGCTGTTTCCCTCTCGACCATGGAGCTTATCCCCCACAGTCTCACTGCCGCGCTCTCACTTACCGGCATTCGGAGTTTGGCTAAGGTCAGTAACCCGGTAGGGCCCATCGCCTATCCAGTGCTCTACCTCCGGCAAGAAACACACGACGCTGCACCTAAATGCATTTCGGGGAGAACCAGCTATCACGGAGTTTGATTGGCCTTTCACCCCTAACCACAGGTCATCCCCCAGGTTTTCAACCCTGGTGGGTTCGGTCCTCCACGAAGTCTTACCTCCGCTTCAACCTGCCCATGGCTAGATCACTCCGCTTCGGGTCTTGAGCGCGCTACTGAATCGCCCTGTTCGGACTCGCTTTCGCTACGGCTTCCCCACACGGGTTAACCTCGCAACACACCGCAAACTCGCAGGCTCATTCTTCAAAAGGCACGCAGTCACGACTGTTGCTCCGAAGAACAACAGCGACGCTCCCACGGCTTGTAGGCACACGGTTTCAGGTACTATTTCACTCCGCTCCCGCGGTACTTTTCACCATTCCCTCACGGTACTATCCGCTATCGGTCACCAGGGAATATTTAGGCTTAACGGGTGGTCCCGCCAGATTCACACGGGATTTCTCGGGCCCCGTGCTACTTGGGTGTCTCTCAAACGAGCCGCATAGATTTCAGCTACGGGGGTCTTACCCTCTACGCCGGACCTTTCGCATGTCCTTCGCCTACCTATACGGTTTCTGACTCGTCTCACAGCCGGCAGACCGTGAAAGAGAGATCCCACAACCCCGCATGCGCAACCCCTGCCGGGTATCACACGCATACGGTTTGGCCTCATCCGGTTTCGCTCGCCACTACTCCCGGAATCACGGTTGTTTTCTCTTCCTGAGGGTACTGAGATGTTTCACTTCCCCTCGTTCCCTCCACACTGCCTATGTGTTCAGCAGCGGGTGACAGCCCATGACGACTGCCGGGTTTCCCCATTCGGAAACCCCCGGATCAAAGCCTGGTTGACGGCTCCCCGGGGACTATCGTGGCCTCCCACGTCCTTCATCGGTTCCTGGTGCCAAGGCATCCACCGTGCGCCCTTAAAAACTTGGCCACAGATGCTCGCGTCCACTGTGCAGTTCTCAAGCAACGACCAGCCACCCACCACCCCCGCCCTGAGGCAGAGTTCACTGGGGCCGGCATCACGAAGGGCAAGCTCACGCTCGCACCCTCAGACACCCAACAGCGCGCCCGGCACGACCAGTCGAAGACTCACGTTCCACGCCGAAGCAGTACTAGTGATCCCAACCAACCGTGCCGAATAGTCAACGTTCCACCCATGAGCAACCAGCACCGGACACTCGCCGGTGTTCTGGCCCCTGACCAGGCCCGAAGACCTGGTGAGAAGTGCTCCTTAGAAAGGAGGTGATCCAGCCGCACCTTCCGGTACGGCTACCTTGTTACGACTTCGTCCCAATCGCCAGTCCCACCTTCGACAGCTCCCTCCCACAAGGGGTTGGGCCACCGGCTTCGGGTGTTACCGACTTTCGTGACGTGACGGGCGGTGTGTACAAGGCCCGGGAACGTATTCACCGCAGCAATGCTGATCTGCGATTACTAGCAACTCCGACTTCATGGGGTCGAGTTGCAGACCCCAATCCGAACTGAGACCGGCTTTTTGAGATTCGCTCCGCCTCGCGGCATCGCAGCTCATTGTACCGGCCATTGTAGCACGTGTGCAGCCCAAGACATAAGGGGCATGATGACTTGACGTCGTCCCCACCTTCCTCCGAGTTGACCCCGGCAGTCTCCTGTGAGTCCCCATCACCCCGAAGGGCATGCTGGCAACACAGAACAAGGGTTGCGCTCGTTGCGGGACTTAACCCAACATCTCACGACACGAGCTGACGACAGCCATGCACCACCTGTATACCGACCACAAGGGGGGCACTATCTCTAATGCTTTCCGGTATATGTCAAGCCTTGGTAAGGTTCTTCGCGTTGCGTCGAATTAAGCCACATGCTCCGCTGCTTGTGCGGGCCCCCGTCAATTCCTTTGAGTTTTAGCCTTGCGGCCGTACTCCCCAGGCGGGGAACTTAATGCGTTAGCTGCGGCACCGACGACGTGGAATGTCGCCAACACCTAGTTCCCAACGTTTACGGCGTGGACTACCAGGGTATCTAATCCTGTTCGCTCCCCACGCTTTCGCTCCTCAGCGTCAGTAATGGCCCAGAGATCCGCCTTCGCCACCGGTGTTCCTCCTGATATCTGCGCATTTCACCGCTACACCAGGAATTCCGATCTCCCCTACCACACTCTAGCTAGCCCGTATCGACTGCAGACCCGGGGTTAAGCCCCGGGCTTTCACAACCGACGTGACAAGCCGCCTACGAGCTCTTTACGCCCAATAATTCCGGACAACGCTTGCGCCCTACGTATTACCGCGGCTGCTGGCACGTAGTTAGCCGGCGCTTCTTCTGCAGGTACCGTCACTTTCGCTTCTTCCCTGCTGAAAGAGGTTTACAACCCGAAGGCCGTCATCCCTCACGCGGCGTCGCTGCATCAGGCTTTCGCCCATTGTGCAATATTCCCCACTGCTGCCTCCCGTAGGAGTCTGGGCCGTGTCTCAGTCCCAGTGTGGCCGGTCGCCCTCTCAGGCCGGCTACCCGTCGTCGCCTTGGTAGGCCATCACCCCACCAACAAGCTGATAGGCCGCGGGCTCATCCTTCACCGCCGGAGCTTTCAACCCCCCGAGATGCCTCGGAAGGTGGTATCCGGTATTAGACCCCGTTTCCAGGGCTTGTCCCAGAGTGAAGGGCAGATTGCCCACGTGTTACTCACCCGTTCGCCACTAATCCACCCCGAAGGGCTTCATCGTTCGACTTGCATGTGTTAAGCACGCCGCCAGCGTTCGTCCTGAGCCAGGATCAAACTCTCCATGAATGTTTTCCCGTCATCGGGATGAACACCACAAGAGCGGAACAACCAGTCGGAATAAGACCGGCCGTTCACAGCGTCCTCGCTGTGTCAATGCCTACCCGCCACACAGGCCGGTAGGACTTTCAAAGGAACCTCGAACCTGCCGAAACAGGCCGGGGTATCAACATATCTGGCGTTGACTTTTGGCACGCTGTTGAGTTCTCAAGGAACGGACGCTTCCTTCGTACTCACCCTCGCAGGCTTTCCTCCGGGCGCTTCCCTTCGGTCTTGCGTTTCCGACTCTATCAGACTCTTTCGTGTCCGATTCCCCGTCGGAAGGGGCTCGCTTTCCGGCCTTTCGGCTTTCCGGCGGTTCCGACTCTATCAGATCCTTTCGGGCCTGATTCCCGGTCGAACTCGGGTTGCCTTTCCGGCCGTTGAGCCGTTCCGACGGCCAAACTCTAGCGGATTTCTCAGGCGACCCAAAATCGGGTCGTCAAAATGAATTTCGGCATGCCGAAATTCATCCCGGCTGGGAGATCGTGCTGAGTTGGTTGCCGCATTCGCGGCTGGAGTGGCTGTCGTAGAACCGTTCCGGCTCCACGACAACTCGAAGAACCTTACGGACAGATGAAGGGTGTGTCAACTCCGACCCACGCTCGTCCGGACACCCGCCCGGACACCCACCCGGGACGTCGGTCGTGGCACCTCTCCCGGCACGCCCTAGTCCAGATCGGTGAGCCGGCCGCCGGCGTCGGGCTGGGCGTGTTCCACGCGGCGCAGGACTCGGATCAGCAGCTCTCCGAGCACACCCCGCTCCTCCCCCGACAGGTCCTGCAGCAGCTCTTCCTCGAAGTGCGTGGCCATGCGCATGGCCTCCTGCCACTTCGCACGGCCCTCGTCCGTCAGCTCCACGATGACCCGCACCCGGTTGTTCTCGTCGCGGTCGCGCGTGACCAGGCCCTCGCTCGCCATGCGGTCGATGCGGTGGGTCATCGCGGCCGGGGTGAGGCCGAGTCGCTTGGCCAGCTCGCCCGGGCCCATCCGATAGGGGGAACCGGCGAGGACCAGGCTCTTGAGGACCTCCCACTCGGCGTTGCTGATGCCGAGATCGGCGATCTGGCGGCCGTACGCGACGTTCATCCGGCGGTTCAGTCGGCCCAGCGCCGAGACGACCTTCTCGACCTGAGGGTCCAGGTCGCCGAACTCGCGCTGATATGCCGCGATCTGTTCGTCGAGGCTCGGCTCCTGGAGCCCGGACTGGAGCGGCCCGGACTGGTGCTCGGGCCGGCGGCCGGGGCCGGGCGGCTCGGGGCCCTCGGGGGTCTCGGTTGGCATGCACCGAAGTATCGCATGAGCGCGTTGGCGTTGAAGTCCTTCACTATGTATTGTTGACGTTCTAACTTTAGTCTTGAAGTCTTCAGACTTCAGTCCTCTACGATCTTGAGGTAGGTGAGTGTGACCAGGGCGACGGGCGCTGCGATGCGCCGGATACAGGCGGGGAACGCGTTGGCCGCGTTCGGACTCGGCTTCACCGTTCCGTATCTCTACGTCTATGTGGCGCAGGTGCGGGACCTGGGCGCGTCGACGGCCGGTGCCGTCCTCGCGGTCTTTGCGATGGCCGCTCTCGTCGCCCTTCCCTTCACCGGGCGGGTCATCGACCGGCGCGGGCCGCTGCCCGTACTGGTCGGTGCCGCGGTTCTCGCCGCCATGGGTGCCGCGTCGATGGGGCTGTCGACGAGCGTGCCCGCCGTCGTCCTGTCCGCCGCACTGCTGGGAGCCGGTACGGCGGTGATGCAGCCGGCGCTCGCCACGATGATCGTCTGGACCTCGGACTCCTCGACCCGTACGCGCGCCTTCGCCATGCAGTTCTTTCTGCAGAATCTGGGGCTCGGCATCGGTGGGCTGATCGGCGGGCACATCGTCGACGAGAGCCGGCCGGGCAGCTTCACGCTGCTGTTCGGCATAGAGGCGGCGATGTTCCTGGTGCTTGCCGGTATTGCCATGAGTGTTCGGCTGCCGCGCTCGCTCGCCCTCCAGGAGGCACGGCCTGCGAACGCCGAGGCCAAGGCGAAGGGCGGGTTGCGTGCGCTGCTCGGGCACCGGGCGATGGTGCAGCTGTGCGTGCTCGGGTTCGTGCTCTTCTTCGCCTGCTACGGCCAGTTCGAGTCGGGGCTCGCCGCGTACGGCACCGAGGCCGCCGGGATCCAGCCCGCGACCCTCGGGACCGCGCTGGCCGCCAACACCTTGGTGATCGTGCTCGCGCAGTTCGTGGTGCTGAAGTTCGTCGAACGCCGCAGGCGCAGCCGGGTGATCGCCGGCGTGGGGCTGATCTGGGCCGTGGCCTGGATCGCGGCCGGGTACGCGGGCCTCGGGCACGGCAGCCAGGCGATGGCGACCGCCGCGTTCGTCTCCGCGTACGGGCTCTTCGGGCTCGGTGAGGCGATGCTGTCGCCGACCGTCGCGCCGCTGGTGGCCGATCTGGCGCCGGAGTCGATGGTAGGGCAGTACAACTCCGCCTTCGCGCTGGTCAAGCAGCTCGCGCTGGCCGTCGGTCCGGCCGTGGGCGGGCCGATGGGTGCCGCGCTGCACGGTCCGTACATCGTGACGTTCGTGCTCTTCTCGCTCGGCATCACCATGCTGGCGCTGCGACTGGGCAAGCGGCTCACGCCCGTACAGGACCGGCCCTCGATCGTGTCGAGGTCGCGGGTGGTGGCCCAGCACAAGCCGGCCGAGCAGATCGAGGCCGTGGCCTAGTCGAGGCCGTGGCCCGGTCGAGCCGGCCGCCCGGTCGAGGCCGCCGCCTAAGCGGGCAGCGCGAATTCGCACCAGACCGCTTTGCCGCCGCCGGGAGTGCGGCGGCACCCCCAGGACGAGGCGATCGTCGCGACGATGGAAATCCCGCGGCCCGCCTCGTCCTCCGTTTCCGCGCGGCGGCGGCGCGGCAGATGGTCGTCGCCGTCCGTCACCTCGATGATCAGGCGGCGGTCGGTGCGGCGGAGTCTGAGGCGCATCGGCGGGGTGCCGTGCTGGAGGGAGTTGGCGACCAGTTCGCTGGCGGCCAGCACTCCCAGGTCGTGGAGCTCGGGCGAGAAGCGCCAGGAGGCCAGTACGCCGGAGGCGAAGGCACGCGCGCGTGGAGCCGCTTCGATGCCGCCGAGCAGTTCGAGGGCGGCGTTGTGGAAGAGCTCGGCGGACACGCCCGTACGCGTGGGGTGCTGGACGACCAGTACGGCCACGTCGTCGTCGTGCTCCGCGGTGACTCCCAGGGAGCGGATCAGCCGGTCGCAGACCACCTGCGGGGTGCCTGTCGCGCCCTCGAGCGCACGCTCGAGGGCGGCCACTCCCTCGTCGATGTCCTCGCCGCGGCGCTCGATCAGACCGTCCGTGTAGAGGACGGCGCTGGAGCCGGGCGGCAGCGCGATGGTGCCCGAGGTGTGGAGCCAGCCGCCGGTGCCGAGCGGTGGTCCCGTCGGGTCCTCGGCGCGGCGGACCGTGCCGTCCTCGTCCCGTACGAGGACGGGGAGATGGCCGGCCGAGGCGTAGACGAGCCGGCCTTCGTTCGGATCGTGGACCGCATAGAGGCAGGTGGCGATCTGGCTGGCGTCGATCTCGGCGGCCAGGCCGTCGAGCAGCTGAAGCACCTCGTGCGGCGGCAGGTCGAGGCGGGCATAGGCCCGTACGGCGGTGCGGAGCTGGCCCATCACTGCGGCCGCGCGCACGCCACGGCCCATGACATCGCCGATGACGAGCGCGGTGCGTCCGGCTCCGAGGGTGATGACGTCGTACCAGTCGCCGCCGACCGCGGCGTCCGTGCCGCCCGGTTGGTAGGTGGCCGCGATGCGCAGGTCGTCGGGCTGTTCCAACTCCTGCGGGAGCAGGCTCCTCTGGAGGGTGACGGCGGTCTCGCGGTGACGGCGCTCGCTGGCGCGCAGCCGCTCGGCGGCCTCGGCGTGGTCGCTGACGTCGGCGGCGAAGACGAGTACTCCCCCGCCTTCCTTGGGGCTCTCGGCGGGCAGGCAGGTGACGGTGTACGAGCCGGAGCCGAGGACCTTGCGGGACTTGACCGTGCGGGGCTTGCCGCTGCGCAGCACCTGGTCCATGAGCGGCAGCAGGCCCAGTTCGGCGAGCTCGGGGCAGCTGTCGGCGGCTCTCGCACCGGCGGGTCGGTGGCCGAAGGCGGCGGCGTAGGCGTCGTTGACGTACGCGATGCGGTGCTCGGAGCCGTACACCAGGGCGACCAGGGCGGGCAGCCGGCCGAGGATCTCGCGTACGCAGAAGTCCTCGATGGCGGGGACGTCGGGCAGGGCCTCCGGCTGGTCTTCGTACTCACCGCGGGCCGCACCAGGAGCCTCGTTGCGAGCCTCATTGCGGGCTGCGGGCACCGAGCCCTCCCCCCGCTGTGCTGGGGAGATCCCGTGGCCGGTCCTCCGCGCTGCGGCGCGCCGCTGCGTACCGGGGAGCCTTGCGCTCCAACGCGTGAAGTTCACTGACTTTCTAGCCTCAATGCTTGTCGCCAAGGGTCACTCTGTGCAGGTGTGAGCCCACCTATGGTCACACGTCCAGTGTGACCGACCGGACTGACAGTCCTGGTTGTCTAGTTGCCGCCGGGGCCGCTGCGCGGCCCGCCGTCCGGTGCGGGCCTGGTCCCGTCCCCCTTGGGTTTTCCGCCCGCGGCGAGCTCGAATTCCGCCCGCGGGTGTTCCAGCGAGCCGAGGGAGACGATCTCGCGTTTGAAGAGCCCGGAGAGGGTCCACTCGGCGAGCACACGAGCCTTGCGGTTGAAGGTGGGAACGCGGCTCAGGTGGTACACGCGGTGCATCAGCCAGGCCGGATAGCCCTTGAGCTTACGGCCGTAGACATGCGCAACGCCCCTGTGGAGGCCGAGGGAGGCGACGGACCCGACGTACTTGTGGGCGTACTCCTTGACGGGCTCACCGCGCAGCGAGGCCACGATGTTCTCGGCGAGGACCTTGGTCTGACGCACGGCGTGCTGGGCGTTGGGCGCACACTCCTTGCCGGGTTCTCCCCCAGAGCCTTCGGCCTGGGAGGTACCCCCAGCGGTGACGTCCGGAACGGCCGCGGCGTCGCCCGCCGCCCAGGCGTGCTCGACGCCGGCGACGGTGAGCTGCGCGGTGCACTTCAGCCGTCCGCGCTCGTTGAGCGGCAGATCGGTGGCGGCGAGGAGGGGGGCCGGCTTGACGCCCGCGGTCCATACGACGGTGCGGGTACGGAAGCGGGTGCCGTCGCTGAGGACGGCGACACGGTCCTCACAGGAGTCCAGCCGTGTCTCGAGGCGTACGTCGATATTGCGCGAACGCAGCTCGCGGATGGCGTACTTGCCCATCTCCTCACCGACCTCGGGGAGGATGCGACTGCTGGCCTCGACGAGGATCCACTTCAGGTCCTCGGCCTTGATGTTGTGGTAGTAGCGGGTGGCGTACCGGGCCATGTCCTCCAGTTCGGCGAGGGCCTCGACGCCCGCGTAGCCGCCGCCGACGAAGACGTAGGTGAGGGCGGCGTCGCGGATCGCCGGATCGCGGGTGGAGGAGGCGATGTCCATCTGCTCGATGACGTGGTTGCGCAGGCCGATGGCTTCCTCGACGGTCTTGAAGCCGATGGCGTAGTCGGCGAGTCCGGGGATCGGAAGGGTGCGGGAGATCGACCCGGGCGCGATGACGAGTTCGTCGTACCTGACCTCGACCGGGCCGGTGCCCTCTTCCTTGGTGGCGAGGGTGGCGACGGTCGCGGTGCGCTTTGCGTGGTCGACGGCTTTGGCCTCGCCGATGAGGATCTTGCACTTGTCGAGCACACGGCGGAGGGGGACCACGACATGGCGCGGGGAGATGGAGCCGGCCGCCGCTTCGGGGAGGAAGGGTTGATAGGTCATGTACGGATCGGGCGTGACCACGACGATCTCCACCTCGCCCTGTGCCAGCTCCTGCTTCAGCTTCCGCTGGAGGCGCAGCGCGGTGTACATCCCGACGTAGCCGCCGCCGACGACGAGGATGCGCGTGCTCGGCGGGGGGCCGGGGGTCGTCCCCCGGAAGTTAGCAGCCTTCACCATCCCATGACGCAACGGCCTCAGGCGTTTGTCCACAGCCCCGGCAAATTGTGTGACCGGAGGCTTCGCGCCACTTTGGGCGGGCCGGGTGTGGCGTGGCAGAGAAGGTGCGCAGGTCAGCGCATGCGAGGGGGGTGGTGGGAGGGGGCGTAATCGGGACCGTTCCGGTCCTTGCTCCGATCGGGGGGCGCTCCGTGCGGAACTACCCTCTTCTGAATTGACCCTGGCTCAACTATGTTCGTACCTCGTCGGGGTGCTTGGCCGAGTCACGCCCGGCAGGCAGGGTGGGGAGGTCTCCGGGGGGAGGCGTCACGACCAGAGGTCTCGGGGGGAGACATCATGACCGGGGGAACGAGTATGACCATTCAGGATTCGCATTGGCAGGCTGCCGTCGCACCGGCTTCGACAGCTGACGGGAACGGACGGGCGGGATCGGGCGGGGTCAGCCGCTCGGCGCCACTCCGGGTGGACGCACAGCGCAACCTGGAACATGTGCTGAGGGCGGCTCGCGAGGTCTTCGGCGAGCTGGGGTACGGCGCGCCGATGGAGGATGTGGCGCGCCGGGCCAGGGTCGGTGTCGGGACGGTGTACCGCCGCTTCCCGAGCAAGGACGTGCTGGTGCGGCGGATAGCCGAGGAGGAGACCTCCCGGCTCACCGAGCAGGCGCGTGCCGCTCTGGGGCAGGAGGAGGAGCCGTGGTCGGCGCTCTCCCGTTTCCTGCGTACGTCGGTGGCGTCGGGTGCGGGACGGCTGCTGCCGCCGCAGGTGCTGCGGGTGGGCGTGGAGCCGGAGGAGCCGACCGCCGTCGTACGGGACGAGACGCGGGTGCCGCAGCAGCGGGTCGGCTCACAGCCCGAGCTGCGGGTGGTCGGGCCGCGTGCGGTGCCGGCGGAGGAGCAGGACGACGCGGGCGCGGCGGATCTGCTGGAGGTCGTGGGGCAGTTGGTCGACCGGGCGCGGGCGGCGGGTGAGCTGCGCGGCGATGTGACCGTGGCGGACGTGCTGCTGGTGATAGCCACGGCCGCGCCGTCACTGCCCGACGCGGCGCAGCAGGCGGCGGCTTCGGCCCGGCTGCTCGACATCCTGCTGGAGGGGCTGCGGCCGCGATCCGCATAGGCCGTGCCCCGGTCCGCGCACCTCACCGCACACGCTGCTCCGCAGCCAACTGACTTCCGGGTAAGACAGGTTGAGCCCTCCCCGAAGGAGTGATCAGTAGGGCTCGAATTCGGGAATGCCTCCCCGGACGAGTGGTTGCCCGCGCCAGGGGGTTCGGTGCGTCGGTTCTCTGTGGCAGTCTTGCCCGGTATTCGGGTCTGAGGGTGCTTTTGGGGGCTTCCGCGATGAGCGGTGACGGTCAGGACGACTCACTCGGCGGTACGAGCGGTACCAGCGGTACGGAGGCGGCTGGGTTGCCCTCTCGGCAGGTGCCGAGCCAGGGCGGGCCCAGTGGGTTCTCCGGGGTGTCGGGCGGCTCGGGCCCGGCTGGTGGGACCGAGCATGCCGTGCCGTCGCAGCGCGAGGGCGGGAGCCTTGACGGCTTACCGGCGCCGCGCGAGCTGCCGCCGTCCGACGCCGAGTTGATCGAGCGCATGCGGAGCGGCGACGACAGTGCATACGAGGAGCTCTTCCGCCGTCACTCCGGCTCCGTCCGCCGGTATGCGCGCACCTGCTGCCGGGATGCGCACACAGCCGACGACCTGACGGCCGAGGTGTTCGCCCGGACGCTGCAGGCGGTGCGCGGGGGCTCGGGTCCCAAGCACGCGGTGCGGGCGTATCTGCTCACGACGGTACGGCGCGTCGCCGCGGCCTGGACGAGGACCGCAAAGCGGGAGCAACTGGTCGACGACTTCGCGGTGTTCGCCGAGGAGGCCGCCCGCAGCTCGGACGTCGCGAGCGACGACGCCCTCGATCCGGGTGCCGATGTGCGCGCGATGCACGAAGCGGAGCAGTCGCTGGCCATGCAGGCCTTCCGCTCGCTGCCCGAGCGGTGGCAGGCGGTGCTCTGGCACACCACGGTCGAGGAGGAGTCGCCGAGCGAGGTCGCGCCGCTGTTCGGGCTGACCGCCAACGCCACGGCGGTGCTGGCAAGCCGGGCCCGCGAGGCCCTCAAGCAGGCCTATTTGCAGGCCCATGTGAGCTCGGCGCTCACCTCCGGAGGCGACTGCGCCCACTATGCCGACCGGCTGGGGGCGTATGCCCGCGGGGGACTGCGCATGCGCGCCGAGCGGGGGCTGCGCAAGCATCTGGAGGAATGCGCCAAGTGCCGGCTGGCCGCGGGCGAGCTGGCGCATGTCAACGCCGGGATTCCGGCGCTGCTGCCGGTCGCGGTCATCGGCTGGTTCGCCGCCGGGTACTCGCTCAAGGCCGCGGGGCTCGTGGCCGGCGGTGCCGCGGGCGCGGGTGCGGCCGCCGCTGCGGCAGGTGGTGCGTCGGGTGCCCCCGAGGGAGCGGGCGGCGGGGCCGCGGCCTCGGAGGGACTGGGCGCCCCGGCGAAGGCCGGGATCGCGGCGGGGCTGGCCGTCGCCGCGGCCGCCGGTCTTGTGTGGGCGTTCTCGGGCGACTCCGGGCCCGAGCCCACGGAGGCGAAGCCCCCTGCCACGCAGCCCGCCGCGCCGGAGGAGCCCACGCCGTCACCGAAGCCGGAGCGCCCGACCTCGGCCCCGCCCCAGACCCCGGCCCCGGCCCCGCCGAAGCCGACCCCACCGCCGAAGCCGCTCCCTCCCGACCCGGCCCCGAAGCCCGCGCCGCAGCCTGCCCGGCCGACGCCCACGCCCGAGGTGCCGGCCCCGTCCGCGCCCGAACCGCCCGGCGCCTCCGCGCCGCCCGAGGTGCCGGCCCCGCCCGCGCCCGAACCGCCGGCAAAGCCGAGGCCCACCCCGCCGCCGCGCTCTTCGGACCCGCTCGTCTACCTGGTCAGCCGACTGGAGTTCGGCTTGTTCGGCGACCACACCGGGCCCGAGGTGCGGCTCGCCGGGAGCAGCTGGCTCTGGCAGCGCTCGGGCATGTCGATCGCGGGCAACCGGTACGGACACGGGGCGAGCATGCACGCCAGGTCCTCCGTGACCATCGACCTCAACCGCCGCTGCTCCGCCTATGACGCGCTGGTCGGCGTCGACGACCTGACGCCGGTCCGGGGCGCGGTGCGCTTCTCCGTGTACGGGGACGGCAGTCGGCTGTGGCGGTCCCCGGTCATGCGCGGCGGGGACGCGGCCGTGCCGGTGCATGTGTCGCTCGCCGGCCGGAAGACGCTCCGGCTGGTCGTGGAGCCGCAGACGCCGTTCGACTCGGCGTTGCTCGGGGACTGGGCCCGCTCGCAGCTGACCTGCGGCTGACCGAACCCCGGCCACCAGCCACCGGCCCGCCCCGACCGACCCGCCCTGCTCCGGCCTACCCGGTCGCCTCGGCCGCCGTCTCCAGCAGGCCGACGGCCCGGGGGACGGTGAGGTCCCGGCCGGCCGCACGCTCGGCCTCGTACCGCTCGTTTCCCAGCTCCGCGCGGGCGCGCGTCCGGATCGCCTCGACCGCCTTCTCCTCGGGCACGGAGCGGGGAATGTCCCCGCGCCAGGCGTCGGCCGCGGCCATGAACCGTACGGACAGCGGGAGTCGACCGGTCAGGGGGAGTACGGCCGCGGCGCTGTCGGCGACGTGTGCCGCGACGAACTCCGCGCACCTGGCCTCCCACGCCTTGCGGAGGGCCGCCGCCAGACCCCGCACGGCGGCCGGGAGACCTGCCGGTTCGTACGCGGAGAGCCGGGCGTCGAGCACTTCGACGGCCACTTCGAAGTGCACCGGCGGGGTGTCGTGCTCCCTGAGGCCGCGGGGCTCCTCGAGCAGTCTCCGGGCCTCGGTGTACGCGCCGCGGTCCAGGGCGATGGTGGCGCGCAGGAAGCGGACGTAGGAGCGGGTGTCGTGGACCTTGTAGCGCTCCGCCTCCTCCTCCGCTTCGTCGAGACCCTTGTCGGCGGCGGCCGTGTCGCCGGCCCGGAAGGCGAGTTCGGCGAGGCGGGCGATGAGGAACGGCGCCTCCGCGTGCGCGCCGACCTCGCGGGCGAGGGCCAGTGCCTCCTGGTACGCGGCCCTTGCCTCGTCGTATCTGCCGCGCATCATCCCCGCCTCGGCCGCCGCACTCGCCGTCTGCGCGCGCATCCAGCGGTCGCCGACGCGGCGGCTCAGCGCCCGCAGCAGGACCAGGTCCTCGTCGACGCCGGGCATGCCGCCCGGCATGTCGACGACCAGGTGGGTACGGAACATCAGCATGGCGCCGTACTCCCACTCACCGCCGTATGTGAGGCAGTTGGCGACTGCGGCCTCCAGCAGCACCCGGATGCCCGCCATGTCGTCGGTCAGGAAGGACGTCAACGGCCAGATCAGTCCAGGGAAGCGGGCGGACTCGGGGCCCGGCCGGCTGAAGGCCTCCTGCACCCGGCGCAGCAGCGCCATCGTCTCCGCGTCGGTGCGCAGCCGCTCGGACCCGTGGCTCTCCGCGGCGAGGAAGAACTCCAGCATGCGCAGATGCATCCGGGGCCAGTAACGGGGGTCCTCCTCGCCCGACGGCTCCGGTCCGAGGGCCACGGTGCGCTCCACCCAGGACAGGCCCTCGGGGCGGTAGTTGCGCAGCCACCAGAACCAGCCCATCCCGAAGGTCAGCCGCAGCGCGGACTCTTCGTCGCGGGTCTCGACGACGGCGCGGTGCAGGGCTGCGCGGATGTTGTCGAGGTCGGCCTCGAGCCGGGCGATCCAGGGGAGCTGCTCGGCGGAGCGCAGGCGCGGGTCGGCCTCCTCGACGAGGGCGGCGAAGCAGGCGGTGTGTGCGCGGGCCGCGGCGTCCCGGATGTCCGGGGTCTCGGCGGCGCGCTCGGTCGCGTACTCGTGGATGGTCTCCAGCAGCCGGTAGCGCATCTCGCCGCCGTCGGTGGGTGTGGCGGTGACGAGTGACTTGTCGACGAGCGCGCCGAGGTGTTCCGCCGCGTCGCCGCAGACGGCCTCGGCGGCGGAGAAGTCCCAGCCGCCGGCGAAGACGGCGAGCTGTCGCAGCAGGGTGCGTTCGGTGTCCTCCAGGAGGTCCCAGGACCAGTCGACGACCGCCCTGAGGGTCTGCTGGCGCGGCAGTACGGTGCGGCTTCCGCTGGTCAGCAGACGGAAGCGGTCGTCGAGCCGGTCGGCGATCTGGCGGGGAGTGAACATCCGCAGCCGGGCGGCGGCGAGTTCGATGGCGAGCGGGAGCCCGTCGAGGCGGCGGCAGATCTCGGCCGCGGCGTCCGGGTCGTCCTCGATGCGGAAACCGGGCCTGGCGGCGGCCCCGCGGTCCGCGAGCAGTTGCAGGGCCATGAGGTCCGGCAGCGGATCCACCGGGCGCACCAACTCGCCCGGGACGCCCAGCGGCTCCCGGCTGGTCGCCAGGATGCGCAGATGGGGGCAGCGGGTGAGGAGCCGCTCGGCGAGTTCGGCTGCCGCGTCGATCAGGTGCTCGCAGTTGTCGAGCACGAGGAGCAGTGCGCGCCGTCCGAGGTGCTCGACCAACCGGTCTGCGGGGGAGGCGGCGGGCAGCGGCTGGCCCTCGCGGACGATGAGTGTGGTCTCGCGCAGACCGAGGGCGGAGAGTACGGCACCGGGGAGCGCGGCGGGGTCGTCGAGCGGAGCGAGCTCGACGAGCCATGCGCCTTCGGCGGCGGCGGCGGGGGCGGCCTCCTCGGCGAGGCGGGTCTTTCCGGAGCCGCCGGGGCCGGTGAGAGTGACGAGACGGGAGAGGGTCAGGTCGGCACGGATGGCAGTCAGTTCGCTGTCGCGGCCGACGAAGGAGGTGAGGCGGGGGCGGAGGTTGCCGCGCTCCCTTGCAGGAGGTGTGGTCGGGGCGGTGGGAGCCTTGAGCAACTCTGCGTACAGAGCGTTCAGTTCGGGCCCGGGGTCGGCGCCGAGGCCGTCCGCGAGTGCGCGGCGGGCGTCTTCGTACGCGACAAGGGCGTCGGCCTGGCGGCCATCGGCGCGCAGGGCTCGGATGAGCAGCGCACGGAACGGCTCGTGGTACGGGTGCGCGGCGGTGAGCTCCCGCAGCTCCGGTACGAGTGCGCTGGTCGCGTCGCGCCGGAGGTCGGCCTCGATCCGCTGCTGGACCGCGGCGAGCCGCAGGGCCTCGGGACGTGCGCCGTACTCCCCGTCGGGCAGATCGGCGAGCGCGGGGCCGCGCCAGAGGGCGAGGGCGGTACGGAGTGTGCTTGCGGCGGTCTCGGGGTCCTGGGCGGCGGCCCGGCGGGTGAGCGCCTCGAAGGCATACAGGTCGACGTCGTCCTTGGCGGCGGCGAGGCGGTAGGCGCCGGGGGCGCTTTCGACGGCGTCCTTGCCGAGGGTGCGGCGGAGGCGGGCGACGAGTGCCTGGAGTGCGGCGGGGGCGTCGTGGGGCTCGTCGCCGCCCCATACGTCTTCGACGAGCTCGCCGACCGGCACGAAGCGGCCGGCCCGCAGGGCGAGGGCGGCGAGCAGCCGGCGGAGGCGGGGGCCGCGGAGGGGGAGCTCGCCGCCGTGCTCGTCGCGGGCGGCGGTGACGCCGAGGATGAGATAGCGCACGGGGTCATTGTGGACGGGGGGCGGGGGTGGAAGTCACCAGGTTCGTGATTGCCGCGGGCCAGGGGACGTTGGTGGAAGTCACCCAGCTTCGTGGTTGCCGCGGGCGAACCCGGAACCCGCATCCCACGGACGCCCGGGCAACGGCACCCGCGACCCGTATCGCGGACCCCCACGCCAGGCGCTACGCCTGAAGCGTTTTCCTCGGTGGCACGCCTCCCGCCACCGCCCGCTGGCGCGGTGCCGCCGTGCCCGTCCAGCACGTACCACGGCGCGAGAGCAGCCTTCGCAGCCACAGTTCCGTGGAGATCAGGTCCGCCAGCCCGTCCAGCGGGACCGGTTCGCCCTCCGAGGCTGCGCGGAGGGCCTTGCGGACCACGCGGGCCTCCACCAGGCCCGCGTCCGCCAGCAAGGGCGCGTCGAACAGGGCCAACAGGGACGGCAGGGACGCCCGCAGGCCCGCCCGCGCCGCTGCCGTCGACGGGGCGTGGGTCGTCGCGCCCCAGCCCGGTGGGAGGTCGTGGATGCCCGCGCCCGCCAGGACCGTGCGGAGGATTTCCGCGCGGGCGCCCGGGCGGACCCGCAAGGATTCGGGGAGGTCGCGGCAGGCCCGTACGACCTGGTTGTCCAGAAAGGGCGCGTGCAGCCGCTGGCTGCGGACCTCCGCGGCCTGTTCCAGGATCCGCTGGTCCGACGCATGGCGGGTCAGCGCCGCACGCGCGCGGGCCTCACCGGGGCGCTGCACCGATGTGGGCCGCATCGCCGCCTCCGTCAGGCGAACCGATACTTCAGCGAGTGCCTCGCCCGTGAGCCAGCGCGCAGCAGGCCCCGGCCTGGACCACGTCAGCGCGGCCAGTGACGCACTCAACGGGCCGTCCAGCAGGCGGGCCGCCGGACGGTTCGCGTCCAGCAGCCGGTCCGCCGCCGTCTCCAGGCCGGTGCGATACGGCGTACGGGCCAGCCGCCGCGCCGCCCGGTACACCGTTACCGGGATGAACAGCGACTGCGGCGAAGGGCCCTCCGCCCGGGCCAGGGCCGCGGCCGGCCGCAGCAGATGGCGCCGCCGCCGGTCGAGGAGCAGGTCGGCGAGGCGCGCCGGATGCGCGTCCAGGACCTGTCGCGCGCCCGCCCCGGTGAAGTGGTCCGCGCTGCCCGCCGCCAGCCGGCTGCGGTGGCGTTCGGCCGTGACGAGGGACGGTGCCGGCTCGTCCGTCAGCGGCCCGGCGTCAAGGGCCGCGTACGGCAGCCCTTCCTCCCCCGCCGCGACCACCACATGGTGCAGCCGTGGATTCGCCGCGATCGTCCGCGCCCGTTCCATCTCGGCCTCGTGCCCGCGGGTCGTCAGGTCGTTGAAGGTGACCGCGAGCAGCCGCTCCCCCGCGCCCGTGCCATGGCCGAGCACCGTGCCCGGCACCCCCGGCAGCCCCGCGGCCAGCAGCGCCAGCGTGCCCGAAGCGCTGCCGCCGGAGAGGTCGGCGCCGATGCCAGGAGCCGGGGCGCCGCGGGCCGCGCGCCGTTCGGCGGGCCCCATCCCGGGGACCGGCCCGGGGTCCGGCGGCAGTGTCTCGGGCGCGTGCCGGGGAGCGGTGAGCCTGGCTCGTACCGCATCGACCAGCGCCTCCCGCACCCCGTCCACCGCGCGCTCCGCCTCGATCTGCGGCCCGGCGACGGCGAGCGATGCCACGGGCTCGTACCCGGCGATCTCGCGCGAGCCCTCGCGCAGGATCAGCGCGTGTCCCGCCGGGACGCGCTTCACACCGGCGTACGGAGTCGAGTCGTGCAGCGCCTCCGGCGTCTCCGGGCAGGCGAGCAGCGCCGCCAAGTGCCCGATGTCCAGCTGTGCTTCGATGAGATCGGCGAGCGGCAGTGCCGCGGTGGCGTACGCGGTGCCGTTCGCCCACGGCGTGTGGAAGACGGGTCTCGCCCCGGCCAGATCACCGACGATCGTGATCCGGCGGCCGACCTGCACCACGGCCGTATAGCTGCCTGCCCATGCGGTCAGATGCCGCAGCGCCCCGCCGCGGGCCGCGAAAAGACCCACCCGCAGCTCTTCGTCACTGGCCCCGCAGCAGCCCAGGACGGCGAGCCTGGTGACGGGCGTCGCCCCGGCGGAGCGAGCGGGAGAGTCGACGGTGACGACGCGCACCTCGTCGGGACGCCAGTCGCCGACGGCCCAGAGCGGATCCGGGTCGCCCCACAGGAGTTGGGAGCCGACGGGGTGAACGGTGCGGCCCTCGCCGGAGGTGCCCACGGCCCCGGCCGTACCGAAGTTTGCGGCGATACTGCTCCACCCCACCAACCACCGCATCGCCGCCTCCACAGGCTGTGGACGAACCGGGGCCCAGGCCGCCCGGATTCCCGGGCCGGCCATAGCCGCTCGGGAACATGCTGCCACGAAGGCAGCGCACAGGAGGGTCTCCGGGTAGCGCGCGCAAAAAGTGAACGCGCCCCTCGCGTTGGCGATTTGACGACGGTCCGGTAGCCGACGAGCGGGACCGCCGATGCTTACACGTACCCAAAAGGGACACCGGGGACCGTCGACATTCGGCCATTCTACGGGCCCTCCGACCGTCCTCCGCCGGGCACAACCACAGTCCGGGAGGCGCTGTTCGCCTCCCGGACCGGTCCGCCGCCCGCGGGGATTGAGGCGGCGGTGTCCCCCAGCCCACTGGTTCCAGTACGCAGTGGGCCGACCCACGCAGGACTCATGGAAGCGCTCCCCAACCTGCGAGGCCAGAGCGCACGGACGGGCGCACGGCCACATGCAGGGAGCACGCCAGGGGCCACGGCGTCGACACCCCGTCCGTCGTCCGTCTGTTCCAACGCACAACAATCTCGCCATCCGGAAGACCGCCTCTTAACGGTCGGGATGCGGCGAACTACGCTGTGTTTACTGATGTTCTCCACGGGGGGCGTATATTCCGAAGGGCTCGGCCGGACGCCTTTGCAGCCGGGACCCGGAAGCCGTTCACCGGGGGGAACACAGCACGAATGCCGTGCGCCCAGCCAGCGACGCGGCGGCCGTCTGCGTGTCGAGGGGTGGCGCATGTCCAGGGAGCAACGCGGGCCGAACGAAAAGCTCGGCACCGTTCTCGCCCTCGCGGGAATCAGCAACGCCGGCCTCGCCCGGCGGGTCAACGACCTAGGCGCGCAGCGCGGTCTGACCCTTCGCTACGACAAGACGTCGGTGGCGCGGTGGGTGTCGAAGGGCATGGTGCCCCAAGGCGCCGCGCCCCATCTCATCGCCGCCGCGATCGGCGCCAAACTGGGCCGTCCGGTGCCGCTGCACGAGATCGGTCTGGCGGACGCCGACCCGGCCCCTGAAGTCGGGCTCGCCTTCCCGCGCGACGTGGGCGAGGCGGTGAAATCGGCCACCGAGCTCTACCGCCTGGATCTTGCCGGGAGACGGGCCGGCAGCGGGGGCATCTGGCAGTCGCTGGCCGGTTCTTTCGCAGTGAGCGCTTACGCGACGCCCGCGTCCCGCTGGCTGATAACCCCCGCCGACTCCTCGGTCGAGCGATCCCTCGACACCGCCACGGCGGAGGACACACCCGCCCGCGTGGGTCACACCGATGTGGCGAAGCTGAGAGAGGCTGCCGAGGACGCACGTCGCTGGGACTCCAAGTACGGCGGCGGGGACTGGCGTTCGTCGATGGTGCCCGAGTGCCTGCGGGTGGACGCGGCTCCACTGCTCCTCGGGTCGTATTCGGACGAAGTGGGCCGGGCGCTGTTCGGTGCCACCGCCGAACTGACCAGACTGGCCGGGTGGATGGCCTTCGACACCGGGCAGCAGGAGGCGGCGCAGCGCTACTACATCCAGGCGCTGCGGCTGGCCCGGGCCGCCGCGGACGTCCCGTTGGGCGGCTATGTGCTGGCCTCGATGTCGCTGCAGGCGACCTACCGCGGCTTCGCCGACGAGGGCGTCGACCTGGCCCAGGCCGCTCTCGAACGCAATCGGGGCCTCGCCACCGCCCGCACGATGAGCTTCTTCCGGCTGGTCGAGGCGCGGGCGCACGCGAAGGCGAGCGACGCGCCGGCGGCGGGGACCGCGCTGAAGTCGGCGGAGGGCTGGCTGGAGCGCTCACGTGAGGGCGATGCCGACCCGTCCTGGCTGGGCTTCTACTCGTACGACAGATTCGCGGCCGACGCCGCCGAGTGCTACCGCGATCTGAAGGCGCCGCGCCAGGTGCGCCGCTTCACCGAGCAGGCGCTGTCCCGGCCCACGGAGGAGTTCGTGCGCTCGCACGGGCTGCGTCTGGTGGTGTCGGCCGTCGCGGAACTGGAGTCGGGGAACCTGGACGCCGCGTGCGCGGCGGGCACGCGCGCGGTGGAGGTCGCGGGCCGGATCTCGTCGGCGCGTACCACGGAGTACGTACGGGATCTGCTGCATCGCCTGGAGCCGTACGGCGACGAGCCGCGGGTCGTCGAGCTGCGGGAGCGGGCCCGGCCGCTGCTGGTGGCCCCGGCGTAGCCGGTGCCGGGGCACGGACCCCCCTGATGTACCTGGTTTAAGCGCACTGTCAGTGGGCCAGTGCACTATCGGGGTGGGAGGTGACGCGGTGACGGCGTCCGGGCAGGACTTCGACTGTGACGTGCTGGTGATCGGCGGCGGGATCGTCGGCCTGTCGACGGCGTATGCCCTCACCCGCGCGGCTCCCGGCACCCGGGTGATCGTCCTGGAGAAGGAGGCGGGACCGGCGCGGCACCAGACCGGGCGGAACAGCGGAGTGATCCACAGCGGGATCTACTACCGGCCGGGCTCGCTGAAGGCGCGGTTCGCGGTGCGGGGCGCGGCCGAGATGGTGAAGTTCTGCGCCGAGTACGGCATCGACCACCAGGTCACCGGGAAGCTGATCGTCGCCACCGGCCGGGACGAGCTGCCGCGACTGCACGCCCTGGTCCAGCGCGGCCGGGAGAACGGCATTCCGGTGCGCGAGCTGGGACCGGCGCAGATCATGGAGTACGAGCCGCAGGTGCGGGGTCTCGCGGCGATCCGGGTCGGGACGACCGGGGTGTGCGACTTCGGGGCGGTGGCGGCACAGCTGGCGGCCGCGTCCGGCGCGGACGTCCGCTGCGGCGAGGAGGTGGCCGCGATCGACCGCCGCGCCTGGGGCGTCGCGGTGCGCACCGCGTCTGGGACGGTGTTCCGGGCAAAGGTGCTGGTCAACTGCGCGGGGCTGCACTGCGACCAGGTCGCGAGGCTGGCGGGCGACGACCCGGGGATGCGGATCGTGCCCTTCCGGGGTGAGTACTACGAACTGGCGCGGCCCGATCTCGTACGGAGTCTCGTCTACCCGGTGCCGGACCCGGCCTTCCCCTTCCTGGGCGTGCATCTGACCCGCGGCGTCGAGGGCAGCGTCCATGTCGGGCCGAACGCGGTCCCGGCGCTGGCCCGCGAGGGCTACAGCTGGTCGGTGGTGCGGCCGCGGGAGCTGGCCGAGACGCTGAGCTGGCCGGGCTCCTGGCGGATAGCACGCAGGCACTGGCGGTACGGAGCGGGGGAGCTGCGCCGCTCCCTGTCGAAGCGGGCTTTCGCGACGGCCGTACGGAGGCTGCTGCCGGCCGTGACGGAGGAGGATCTGCGACCGGTCGCGGCGGGGGTGCGGGCGCAGGCGGTGCTGCGGGACGGAACGCTGGTGGACGACTTCATGATCCGCGAGGCCCCTCGGACGGTCCATGTGCTGAACGCGCCCTCCCCGGCGGCGACGGCGTCCCTGCCGATCGGCAGGGAAGTGGCGCGCAGGGCCCTGACGGCCCTGACGGACGGCCGGCTGGCCCGTGCGGGCGGCAGGTAGGGGAAACGCGGGCCGCGCCCGCGGGTCCTCCGGGTGGGGAGGGCGCCCTGAATCCGCGCCCCACGCCACCGGGGCACAGCGTGACCCGGGCCACGGATTCCGCCCCGTTAGAATTAACGCACTGTGACCGAGCTCCGTAACCTCACCCCCGACAGCCCGCCCCCCATCCGCGCCAAGAGCGAGCCGCGCTTCCCCGGGGGGCCCGTCGCCGATCCCGCCGGGTCGCACCATGAGCGGCGCATCCGCAGCTTCCAGCCGCGGCGCAGCCGGGTGACCGCCGGGCAGGGCGATGCCCTCCAGCGGCTGTGGCCCCTCTGGGGTCTCGACATCGACGGGCAGCGCGTCCTCGACCTGAACGAGATGTTCGGCCGTCTACCGGTCGTCCTGGAGATCGGGTTCGGGATGGGCGAGGCCACCGCGCAGATGGCCGCCGACGACCCGGGCACCGGGATTCTCGCCGTCGACGTGCACACCCCCGGCCAGGGCAACCTCCTCGGTCTCGCAGAGCGGAACGGACTGTCCAACATCCGGGTCGCCAACGGCGACGCGATCATCCTCCTGCGGGAGATGCTCGCGCCCGCCTCGCTCGACGGACTGCGGGTCTTCTTCCCCGACCCCTGGCCCAAGAAGCGGCACCACAAACGGCGGCTGATCCAGCCCGAGTTCCTCACTCTCGCCGCGACGTGCATGAAGCCCGGCGCGATCCTGCACTGCGCGACCGACTGGGAGGAGTACGCCGAACGGATGCTCGAAGTGCTCTCCACGCACCCGGACTTCGAGAACACCCAGGAGGACGGCGGCTACGCCCCGCGCCCCGCTTTCCGGCCACTGACCCGATTCGAGGGACAGGGCCTGGACAAGGGCCACAGGGTGCACGACCTGCTGTTCCGCCGCCCGCCGGCTCCCGCGTAACCCTCGGTAGCGCCCCGGAAGAGCCACGGGCACGTCGCCAGGTGTCAGTGCCCCTCGTTAGGGTCGTTGGGTGTCCGAGTCGTCCCCGCATCAGCATCCACCGCATCCGGCGGTCCCGGCGTTCGAGCAGCAGCCGCTGTTCAGCGCCGTGCCGGAGCGTGCCCGCTGGCGCTACAAGCCGCGCCGGGCCTCCTGGCTCTGGCACAGCAAGACCGTCCGGGCAGGGGTGCTGATCACCCTTCTCGCCCTCTCGGCCCTCTTCATCCTCGCGCTCGTACGCGAACAGACCGGCACCCATGGCTTTGTGGTCGGTCTCGGCCTCGCGACGCTGCCCGTCCCGCTCCTCACCGCGGCCTTCCGCTGGCTGGACCGGGTCGAACCGGGCCCCTGGAAGAACCTCCTCTTCGCGTTCTCCTGGGGCGCGTTCGCCGCCGCCCTCGTCGCCATCATCGCGAACTCCTTCGCGACCCGCTGGATAGCGACGGCCACCGCCGACCCGGCGAGCGCGGACACCATCGGCGCGACGGTCATAGCCCCGATCGTCGAGGAGAGCGCGAAGGCCGCCGCGATCCTGCTCCTCTTCATCTTCCGCAGACGTGACTTCACCGGGATCGTCGACGGCGTGGTGGTGGCCGGCTTCACCGCGACCGGCTTCGCCTTCACCGAGAACATCCTCTACCTGGGCAACGCCTTCGGCGAGGACCAGGAGATAGGCACATCCGGCCTCGCTTCGGTGACCGCGGCGACCTTCTTCGTACGCGTCGTCATGTCGCCGTTCGCGCATCCGCTCTTCACCGTGCTGACCGGCATCGGGTTCGGCGCCGCCGCGCTGGCCGCGCAACGCCAGAAGATACGCCGGATCGCGCTGCCGCTGCTCGGCCTCGCCCTCGCGATGTGCATGCACGCCCTGTGGAACGGCTCGTCGTCGCTCTTCGGCCCCTTCGGCTTCTACGCCGTGTACGGCGCGTTCATGGTCCCCGCCTTCGGGCTGCTGACCTGGCTGACGATCTGGACGAGGCAGCGCGAGCTGCGCACCATATCGACGGAGCTGCCCGCGTACGCCGCCGCCGGCTGGCTGATGACGGCCGAACCGCGCGCCCTGTCCTCGATGCGGGCCCGGTCGATGGCGCGCGACGTCGCCCGGCGGACGCACGGACCGGCCGCCGCGCACGCCGTTGCGGAGTACGAGCGGTTCGCGACGACTCTGGCCTTTCTGCGCCACCGGGCCCACCGCGGCGCGGCGGGCCCGGACTTCGTGGAGCGCGAGCAGGAGCTGCTGCACCACCTCTGGCAGCGCAAGCACGTCGCGGGTCCCGCGCTGACATACGCGGCGCAGGCGACGGGCCGGGTGCTCACGCCGCCGCCGTACCGCGACTACGGCGGCTACAACCCGTACCGCAATGGCTAGGCCCTGTCCGGCCGGCTGACAGCAGCCGCCGAGCGGGGCTACGCCGACGCCGCCGTCAGCTCGGCCACCTCCTCGGCCGTCAGCTCCAGCTGACGGTCTCGGACTCGCCGCCCTCGTTGCCCGGCGCCCATGCCGAGTAGGCGTCGGCGGTGTCGACGAAGTTGCCTCCGGCAGCGGCGTACGCGTCGAGCACGGCGAAGGACTGTGCCTGGTCGGCGGTCCAGCCGAAGACGTTGCCGCCGAGGGCGAGCGGGAAGACGGCGAGATCGGACGGCCCAAGCGTACGGAGAGAAGTCATGGGTTGATCAACGGCCGTACGGTGCGACCTATTCCACACCGCACCTCCCGCAGGGCCGCCGCCGCGTACGGGGGAGCGCGGCGCGCGACAGCGCCCCACGCGCCGAAGGACGCGAGGGGCGCAGAGCCGTGCGGAACGTCAGACGGTGAGGCCCTTGTCGCGCAGCCAGGTCATCGGGTCGATGCCCGTCCCGCCCGCCGTGTGGACCTCCAGGTGCAGATGCGGGCCGGTCACATTGCCGGTCGCACCCACGCGGCCGATCGTCTCGCCCGTCACCACCTTCTGGCCGGCGCTGACCGAGATCGAGGACTGGTGGGCGTACCAGATCTCCGTGCCGTCATCGAGCTCCAGCACCGTGCGGTAGCCGTAAGAGCCGGACCAGCCCGCCGACTTGACGGTGCCGCTGTGGACCGCCTTGAGCGGCGTGCCCGTCGGCGCGGCGAAGTCCAGGCCGGTGTGGTAGCCCGAGGACCACATGGAGCCGGCTTCGCCGAAGGTGGAGGTGATCGTGTACGAGGAGGTGGGCAGCGAATAGCTCGCGGCGAGCTTGGCAAGGCGCGCGGCCTCCGCCTTGGCCGCCGCGGCCTTCTCGGCCGCGAGCTTCTCCGCCTCGGCCTTGGCCTCCGCCGCGGTCTGCTGCTTCCTCGCCTCCGCCGCGGCCTTCTCGGCCGCGAGCTTCTCCGCGGCCGACTTCGCCTCGGCGTCCGCCTCCGCCTGCTGCTGCTCGGCCTGCTGGAGGATGCGGGCGCGCAGCGCCTCACCCGCGCCTGCCGCGCCATCGGCAGCGGTCTTGGAGCCCGTGTCCGAGGCGAGCGCCACCGCCGTGAGCGGGGAGGTGTTGCCGGCGTCGTCGTCCGAGGAGTCGTCGGACAGGAAGGAGCTCACGCCAGGAAGGGACTTGGCGTCGGGCAGGTTGTCCGCGATCGAGTCGGGGAGCGATATGGAGACCGGCGGCTTGCCCTGCGCGGTGGCCATGCCGCCCGCGCCGACCGCGGCGATCACGCCGACGCCGAGCACCGTGGAGCTGCGGGCGAGACCGCCGCGCTGCTTGACGACACGGTGCCGTCCGCGCACCGGACGAACGGAGTCCTCGGTGGGGTTCCATTCCTCCCACGCCCGCTCCGCCCCCTCTTCGCCGCTGAAGAAGTCGGGCCTGAAGGGTGCTTCTGGGGCAGGGGTGTTGGACGCCACTGAGGCGTACTCCTTTCCTTCCTTCTCGCCTACCGGGTTAGCTGACGGGTTCGGAGCAGGAAGGTCTCCTACGAGCGCTTCGGCCGCGGAAAAGAGCGGCAAAAGATGCCCGATTCACCCCAATTGGTGGTTCCCCGGTTCCCTTGCGGGATTCGGCGCGTGCGCACGGTGCCGTCTCTTGCGACGGCTGGGACGACCGCGCTGCGTTATCGAACGTTAATAGACGCCAGGGCCGTATTCCAAGCTGTTCCGGGTGATCGTTAACGAGTTCGTCACGGACTTAACGGGACACAAGCGGCCGGATACGGGCGACTTGATCACCTCTTCCCTCACACCCTCACCTGACGGTGATTCATCTGTTGTGCGGAGAGGTGCACTTCGACTACGCACAGTGCAGGTCCGGCGGCCGCCCTCACTGAGTCTTCGCTCGGACCACAGGCACGGTCCTGCGGCGGCCCGGCTGCCCCTTCGCGGGACGGCTGACCGCCAGCAGAGCCAGGTCGTCCGTCAAGCCGCCACCGGTATGCCGTCGTACATCGTCGACGAGCGCGTCCAGCAGCTCCTCGGGCCCGGGAAAGAGCCGGCCGTCGAGCTGCACGGCCGGGTCGTAGAAGACGCCGTCCGCGTTGCGCGCCTCGGAAAGGCCGTCCGTGTAGAGGAGCAGCGTCGCCCCGGCGGGCAGCGGAAACGAGTCCGCGCTGTCCGGCCATCCGCTCAGCTCGCCCATGCCCAGCGGCAGCGCGGCCTCGGTCGGCACAAGCGCGTGCACCTCCCCGTCGGCGTACAGCACCAGCGGTTCCGGATGGCCCCGGTTCACCACACGCACCATCTCGTCGCGGCGCGGGATCTCGGCGATCACTGCCGTGGTGAACTCCTCGAAGATCTCCAGGCTGTCCCGCCGTGTGCCCTCGCGCGCGAGGGCACGCTCCAGGCGCTTGGCGACCCCTTCGAGCGTGGCCTCCTGCTCGGCCGCCTCCCGGAACGCGCCGATCACCACGGCCACCGCCTCGACCGCCTCCATCCCCTTGCCCCGTACGTCGCCGACCACCAGGCGTACCCCGTACGGAGTGTCCTGCACGGCGAAGAGATCACCGCCGATGAAGGCGTCCGCCTGCGCCGCCTCGTACCGAGCGGCGACCTGCAGCCCGCCGATCCGTTCGGCGGGCGTGGGCAGCACGGCGCGCTGCGCGGTCTCGGCGATGACGCGGGCGGAGGCGAGGCGCTCGCCGCTGAGCCGTACGACCCGGTTGATGATGAGCGCGAGCCCGGCGACGGTGACCACGGTGAACAGCTCGGTGTTGGCCGAGACACTGTCCAGGGTGTCGTTGTACATGTGCAGACCGACCACCGCGGCGACGGCCGCGACACCCGTGAGCAGGGTGGTGAGCCAGGAGAAGAAGGGGGCCGCGATCAGCGGGGCGGCCGCGAAGAGGGGGGACGCGGTGAACTCGGACGGGGTGGAGAGATCGAAGATGACACCACCGATGATCAACAGCGTAGGCAGCGCACGGACAAAGCTGCGAGCGCTGATGCCGCCGTGCTGTCCTCGGTACCCCACGAGTGATCTCCTGCCCAGTCCGCCCAGGCTGCGGAAGGTACCGCGCCCTTCCCAGGCTGGCCGGAGCCGCGCCGCGCGGCGACTCACCGTCGGCCAACCGGGCGAAACACCGGCGGGCGGACACGACAGTGGCCCGGCACTCTCGTCGAGTGCCGGGCCACTGTTTTCAGTAGCGGGGACAGGATTTGAACCTGCGACCTCTGGGTTATGAGCCCAGCGAGCTACCGAGCTGCTCCACCCCGCGTCGGTGAACACAACCTTACGCCATTGGGAGCAAGATCAACTCCATTGTCCGAGTGGAACAGCCACGCAGCAGCTGTTCCACTCGGTGTCCGGCGTCTGATCCCGGTGCCCGGCGTCGTCGCCGGCCGGCGCGGGGGCGCCGAGCTCGATGATGAGCGGTGTGCCGGAGCCCACCGGTGCCGCATGGGCCGTCAGCGGAACAAGGGTGGCACCGACGGCGGCGGCAACGGTGAACGCGGCGGCGGAGGCAAGGCGAGTGCAACTCAAGTTCAGGCGCCCTCCACGCCCTTGCGTGACCTCTGGTCGCGGGACCGCCGCAGTGGATCGACACTGGGACGGGAGGCAGCCATGGCATACGACGAGAGACTCGCTCAGCGCGTCCGCGACCACATCGGGCCGCATCCCGGCATCGCCGAGAAGCACATGTTCGGCGGCCTGGCGTTTCTGTACCGCGGGAACATGGCCTTCGGTGTCATCGGGGACGAGCTGATCGTCCGCGTCGGGCCGGAGGCGACGGATGCCGCCCTGGCCAGGACCGGCGCACGGCTCTTCGACTTCAGCAGCCGGCCGATGCGCGGCTGGGTGACGGTCGGCGCGGCCGGGATCGCGGACGACGGCGCGCTGTGTACGTGGATCGACGAGGGCCATGCGTACGCGGGGAGCCTGCCGCCGAAGTAGCCCCTGGCAGCCCCCTCAGGGAAGCAGCCGCGCGGCGCGCATCTGGAGGTACCGGATCTCCGGCACGCTCAGGGTGCGCTGGGCCGCCAACTGATAGGCGGCGCGCGCCCCTTCCGTATCCCCCGCCTTCTCCAGCAAATGCGCGCGTACGGCATCGAGCCGATGGTGCCCCGCCAACTGCCCCTCCAGCTTGGCGACTTCGGCCAGCCCGGCCTCGGGCCCGCGCACCATCGCGACCGCCACGGCCCGCCCGAGCTCGGCCATCGGCTCGGGGGCCTGGCGTACGAGGATGTTGTACAGGGCAAGGATCTGCGGCCAGTCGGTGTCCTCGGCGTGCTTCGCCTCGTCGTGCAGCGCGGCGATCGCGGCCTGCAGCTGGTACGCACCGGCCGGCCCCTGCGACAGGGCCTCCTCGACCAGGGCCGCGCCCTCGCGGATCGCTTCCTGGTCCCAGCGGGTGCGGTCCTGCTCGTCGAGCGGGATCAGTTCGCCGTGCGGTCCGGTGCGCGCCTCGCTGCGGGCGTCGGTGAGCAGCATGAGCGCGAGCAGCCCGGTGACCGCGCCTTCGCGGGGCAGCAGACGGCGTATGGCACGGGTCAGCCGGATGGCCTCGCGGGCCAGGTCGGAGCGGTGCAGGGCAGTGCCGGAGGTTGCCGTATAGCCCTCGTTGAAGATCACGTACAGAACCTGCAGCACGGCGGCGAGCCGCTGATCACGGTCCTCGGGCCGCGGCTGCCGGAAGGGCACGCCTTTGACCTTCTGCTTCGCCCGGCTGACCCGCTGCGCCATGGTCGCCTCCGGCACCAGATGCGCACGGGCGATCTCGGCGGTCGTCAGACCGCCGACGGCCCGCAGCGTCAGCGCGATCTGCGCGGGCGGGCTCAGCTCGGGGTGGCAGCAGAGAAAGAGCAGCGTGAGCGTGTCGTCCTCGGACGGCGCGCGGCTCTCCCCCGGCGGCGGCGCGGTGAAGGCGTCCCGCGGTGTGAGCGTCGCGGCCGTCTCCTCCCGCCTGCGCCGGGCCTCCTCGCTGCGCAGCAGGTCCGTCAGCCGCCGGGACGCGACCTTGATCAGCCAGCCGCGCGGATTCTCCGGGACCCCTTTCCCCGGCCACTGCTCGGCGGCGGCGAGCAGCGCCTCCTGTACGGAGTCCTCGGCGAGGTCGAAGTGCCCGTACCGGCGCACCAGCGCGCCGAGGACCTGCGGCGCGTGCCGGCGCAGCAGGTCCTCGACGTCGTCCGTGCGTCTCACACACCGCCTCCACTGTCGATCGGCCGGATGACCACCGGGTAGGGGGGAGCCCCCTCGGGCGCCGGGCACGTCGCGATGCGCGCGGCGATCTCGGTGACCCGCTCCAGGCTCTCGCAGTCGAGCACCCAGTACCCCGCGAGCAGCTCCTTGGTCTCGCTGTACGGACCATCGGTGATCACGGGCCGCCCGTCCTCGCCCGTGCTGACGAAGCGGGTCTGCGCGGGCTCGACCAGGCCGTTCCCGTCGACCATCTCACCGGACTCGGACAGATCGTTGTTGACCTCGCCCATGAAGGCGAACATCGCCTGCACTTGCTTCTCGCTCCAGGCCGGGCTGTGGGTGGACGCCTTGCCGCGCATCGCCTCGTAGTCGGCCTGCGAGCCCTGGACCATCACCAGATACTTCATGACGTCGCTCCCTTCGGATGCGCTGTCACCCCTTGTGGGCAACTCTCACAGGGGACGTCGGAGCGGATGCGGCATTCTCGACAGCGCGCGGGGGATTTTCTGAGATTTTCTCCGGACCACCGGGTGGGCGCACGTCAGAGGCCGGATGTCGACGGTTGTCCGGCGCCGGTTGCGCGATGCGCCACCCGTACACACGTTTGACTGTGACTGGGTGGGTATCACCAGGAAGGGACCTTGGCGGCCGGCTGGCGGAGGCGTCCTCCAGCGCTACAGCGAGGTCCTGTCCATGTCTGGAGGACCGATGGCAACACCCATGTCCGCCGACCGATTACTGAAGGCGCTGCGCGACGAGCACCTGACCGTCGTCGAGGTCCGCAACTGGCGTACGCACAACCGCAATCACAAAGGCCCGTGGGGCCCCGTGCACGGCGTGATGATCCACCACACCGTGACGTCCGGCACCGCAAACTCCGTATCCATCTGTTACGACGGCTACTCCGCCCTGCCCGGCCCGCTGTGCCACGGCGTCATCGACAAGTCCGGCAGGGTCCACCTCGTCGGCAACGGCCGGGCCAACCATGCCGGTCTCGGCGACGACGACGTACTGCGGGCCGTCATCGACGAACGGGACCTGCCCCCGGACAACGAGGCCAACACCGACGGCAATCGCGCCTTCTACGGCTTCGAGTGCATCAACCTCGGCGACGGCAAGGACCCGTGGCCGGCCGCCCAGTTGGAGGCGATCGAGAAGGCGGCCGCAGCGCTCTGCCGAGTGCACGGCTGGTCGCAGCGCTCGGTGATCGGCCACCACGAGTGGCAGCCGGGGAAGGTCGACCCCCGCGGATTCAGCATGTCGTCGATGCGGGCCCGGATCGGCGAGCGGCTCGGCACCACCCAACCCCCCGAGGAGGAAGACATGACCCCCGAGCAGGCCAGGCAGCTCAAGGAACTCCACGAGCAGCGGCGGATCGCCCCCTGGACCTATCAGGGGCAACTCGACCGCGACGCCTGGGCGATACTCAACTCCACATGGACGAAGGTCGATGCCCTTGAGCCGGTGGAGCTCACCGAGGCACAGATCGCGGCGATCGCGGACAAGGTCGCGGCGCACCCCGTCCTCGCCGAAAAGATCGCGGAACAGGTGGCTGCCAAGCTCGCCGCCCGGCTCGCCCAGTAACACCGTTCCGCGTAACGCCGTTCTGCCGCCTGGGGGCACGGAAGGTATTCGGTGGGGTTCTGCTCGCATGCGCGGAGAACCCCACCGAGGCTGCTCCGTGGCAGGGGCGTCGGCTACGTGAACGCGAGCCTTCGCAGTCGCCGCCAGTCCACGGGTGGCTTCGCCCGGGGCACACCGGGCCGGCCCCGCGGTACCCGTACGCGCAGGGCTCCCGGCCGGATCACGCAGCGCACGGGTGCCGGCAGGGTGAGCGCCTCGCCGTCCACCCCGACCTGGACCTCGGGCTCGTCGGCGTCGATGACCACCTCACGGGCCGTCAGCACGGTGAGTCCGCGGGCACGTTCGCCACGGAGCATGTCGACCGCCTGCGCGGCGCTGTCGACCTTGATGCCCAGGACCCCCAGGACGCCTGAATCCAACCGGTCCCGCCGTCCCAGTCCGGCCGGGTCGCCCAGCCGGTAGGGGTTGTTGCTGACCAGTACGGCCTGGGGCTCGTCGATGGCCGCATCTGCTGCGAGCACGGCCAGACGAGGGCCGCTCCGGTGGGTCAGCAGGTCCGGAAGCATCTGCAGGATCGTGCCGACCTTGTCGTCGCGGTAGGCGGGGCTCTGCACCACCACCGCGTAGGTGCCGAAAGAGGCGTTGTTGACGAACGCATGCTCACCGATGAAGCCCAGGTCGACATGGAGTTCGACGCCGTCGGTGAGTGCGTCCAGGCTTGTCGACGGGTCGGTCCGGTCGAGGCCCAGGTCCAGGGCGAAGTGGTTGCGGGTTCCGGCCGGGACGACCAGGAAGGGAATGCCGTGTTCCGAGGCCACCCCTGCGACCAGGGCTTGTGTGCCGTCGCCGCCCGCGACGCCGAGCAGGTCGGCACCATCGGCGACGGCTCGGCGTGCGAGCTCGACGACATCGGATGGATGGCCGGTGTCCAGCAGCAGGACGCCGGCGCCGAGTGCCTCGGCCTTCTCCTTCAGGCCGAATGTCCCCACCTTTCCACCGCCCGACCTGGGATTCATGATCAGGAACGGACGCCTGGGAGGAGGGGTCCGGAATTCCGGAGTGTCCGCCGGCTCGATGTCTCTGAGCGCGGCCCAGCCCGCGGAGACCGCCACAGCCCACAGCCCGAGGGACACGATGACGACCCACAGCAGCCCGGACAGCGCGTAGAGCACGAGCACGGCCACCGGCGCGGCCGCCGCCATCACGAACGCGAGAACCCTGCCGAGTCCACGGCGGCTCAGTGCCCACCACGCGCAGGCTGCGCCGAGGACCAGTCCGGCCAGCCCGAGGCCCACCAGGGCGAGAGTCCTGATTCCCGCGAACACCAGCAGGACGAGGACGACCGCGGCCCCGGCGAAAAGTGCCAACCGCGCGAACCAGCGCCTCGCCCCGGCGCCGCGCACGCCGGAAACGACGTCCATAGGACCCTCCCGCCACTTCGTGCGCCTCATTGCACCGCTGCGGCCCGGTCGGCGCATCGCCTTCCATGGGTGAACGCCCGCCCACCACCAGAGGCTTTTTCACCCTTAGCGGGTGATGTCCGCGTTGGCGTCGACTGCTCCGCCTGGCGATCATGAACAGGCGCGGTGAAGATTGACCCGTCGGTACCAGTGTCCGTCGGTACCAGTGCCCGTCGGTACCAGTGTCCGTCGGTACCAGTGTCCGTCAGTACCAGTGCCTGTCGGTACCAGTGCCTGTCGGCACGAAGGGCCCACTGCACCGACCTGCACCTTTCGTACGGTTGGCAGGACAAGGCAGCCGACAGCCACATGGTGGTCGCATGCCCCGCACCACAGCCTCGGCGGCGCAGCCGGCTCCGACCGGTCACCCGCTACTGGCCACGAAGTTCTCCGTACCGGCCACTCCGGGGACGTTCGTACGCCGCAAGCGCCTCCTGGACCGCCTCACCGACGGAACCGCCGGACCGCTGACCCTGATCACGGGCCCCGCCGGCGCCGGGAAGACCCTGCTCGCCGCCTCGTGGGCGGTCGGTGCCCCGGCGCCGCACCCGGTCGTGTGGCTCACCCTTGAAGACGAGGACAGCGCCCCCGGCGTGTTCTGGACCTATGTACTCGAAGCCTTCCGTCACCACCGGGTGACGCTGCCCGACGACCTCGGCTCCCCCGCACGCGCCGACAGCGTCGACCATTCCTTGCTGGTCCGGCTCGCTTCCGCGCTCGCCCGCCTGCCTCAGCCGGTGGTGCTCGTACTCGACGGCCTCGACCAGGTGCCCGGCCGCGAGGTGGCCTCGGGCCTGGACTTCGTCCTGAACCACGTGGGACCGCAGCTGCGCCTGGTGCTGATCAGCCGGATCGACCCGCTGCTCCCCCTCCACCGCTACCGCGCCGAAGACCGCATCCGCGAGATCCGCAGCGCCGACCTGGCGTTCACCCGGCACGAGACCGCGACACTGCTGCGGCGACACGGCCTGGCTTCGCCGGCGGAGACCGTCGACGCCCTCACCCGCCGCAGCGAGGGGTGGGCCGCCGGACTGCGGCTGTGTGCCCTGGCCATGCAGCGGGCCGACGACCCGACCGGCTTCGCCCGGTCCTTCGCCCTTTCCCAGAGTGCCGTCGCCGACTACCTGCTTGCCGAAGTCGTCGAGGCCCAGCCCGCCGCCACCCAGGATCTGCTGATGCGCACAAGCATCCTGAACCGGGTGCACCCGCAGCTGGCGAACGTGCTGACCGGACGCGAGGACGCCGCGGAGATCCTGGCCGACCTCACCCGCGCCAACGCCTTCGTAGAACCGCTCGGTGACACGCCCTGGTGCCGCTTCCACCCGCTGTTCACCGAGGTCCTGCACGCGCACCTGCACAGCCGCCGGCCCAGCCTCGAACCACAGCTGCATCGTCTCGCGGCACGCTGGTTCGCCGACGCCGGCCTGATGAGCGAAGCCATGGAACACGCGGCCGCGGCAGGGGACTGGGAGTACGCCGCCGCCCTGATCCTCGATCGCCTTGCCCTCGGCGGTCTGCTCACCGGCCGGGACACCCACGGCCTGGAGCGGCTCTTCGCCGACATGCCGGCCGACCTGCCGGGTGCCGCGCCCTGGCTGCGGCAGCTGCTCGACCATCGGCCCGGACTCGCCGGCGACCTCCCCGGGCTCACCGAGCGCACGGCATCCGCCGGCAGCCTGCCGACCCCGGATGGCGGCCCCGCGCGCGAGATCCTCGTCGAGTCGCTCAGCGACCGCGAACGCGACGTGCTGCGGCTTGCCGCGCAGATGATGTCGACCGAGGAGATCGCCGCAGCGCTCTATGTGTCCGTCAATACGGTGAAGACACATCTGAGGAGCATCTACCGCAAGCTTTCCGTTTCGCGGCGCAGCGATGCGGTCCGCCGCGCGCGGGAGCTCCACCTGCTCTGACGGCGACATGCGGGCTCGGAGCGCGAGCTCGGCGTACGGACTCGGAATGCAGGCTCGGCGTACGGACTCACCTCATCCGGGTGATGCCGCGCCGGTCCCACGTCGGACAACATGCAAGGAAGGACGATTCCCCTGGACCATCCAGCACCAACCGGGACAATTGGGAGGTGCGGGCATGCGTTACGAGTTCCGCGTCACCGACAACCTGTCCAGGCCCGTTGCACAGGCCTTCCCCGAGTTGGAGGCAGCACCGACCACACACCAGACACTGCTCTTCGGCCCGGTCACCGACGAGGCTCACCTGTACGGACTGCTCATGCGCTTCCAGAACTTGGGCCTGCACGTGGTCGAGATGCGTCGACTGCCGGACTGATCGGTTCCGCAGCGACAAGGAGGCTTCGCGATGAACGCGACGACCCCGGGCGTACACCTGGACCGGCACGAGCGGGCCACCCGCGGCAAGGCGGCCCGCGCGCGGGTGCCACGCTCCAGCCATGCCGGGTTCGAACCGCCGGCGGACCGACCCGACCCCGTCGAGACCATCGAGCGCCAGTCGGCCTCCCGCGTGCCGGAACTCGTACCCATCCGGTACGGCCGGATGCTGGAATCCCCATTCCGCTTCTACCGGGGCGCGGCCTCGATCATGGCCACCGACCTCGGCGCCGCGCCCCACACCGGGCTCGTCGCGCAGCTCTGCGGGGACGCCCACCTGCTGAACTTCCGACTGCTCGCCTCCCCCGAACGGCGTCTGGTCTTCGACATCAACGACTTCGACGAGACCCTGCCCGGCCCATGGGAGTGGGACGTCAAGCGGCTTGCGGCGAGCCTGGTGATCGCCGGTCGCGCCAACGATTTCTCGGGGAAACAGCGCAACGCCGTGGTCCGGGGCACCGTCCGGGCCTACCGGGACGCGATGCGCGGATTCGCCGGGATGCGCAACCTCGATGTCTGGTACACCCATGGCGATACCGACCGGTTGCGTGAGCTCCTGCCCGAGGGGGTGGGCAAGAGCGCCCGCAACAGGATGTCCCGGGCGCTGGCCACGGCACGAACGCGGGACAGCCTGCAGGCGTATCAGAAACTCACGAAGGTCATCGACGGCGAGCGCCGGATCGCGCCCGACCCGCCTTTGATCGTCCCGCTGGGCGACCTGCTCCCCGGCGTCGAGCGCGAGACGCTCGAGCGGCAGATCCGTCTCCTCATCACGCGATACGGCCTCAGCCTCCCGTCCGACCGACGGCATCTGCTCGAACAGTTCCGATTGGTCGACATCGCCCGCAAGGTGGTCGGAGTCGGCAGCGTGGGCACCCGCTGCTGGGTGCTGCTCCTGCTCGGCACGGACGACCGGGACCCGCTGCTGCTGCAGGCCAAGGAGGCCGACCAGTCGGTGCTCGCCCCGTACGCCGGTGCCGGCAAGTACGACAACCAGGGCGAGCGGGTGGTGTCGGGGCAGCGGCTCATGCAGGCGACCAGCGACATCTTCCTCGGCTGGGAGCGGGCCACGGGCATCGACGGACTGCAGCGCGACTTCTACGTCCGCCAGTTGCGTGACTGGAAGGGCATCGCCCAGCCCGAGCTCATGACCCCGATGCAAATGGAGTTCTTCGGCAGCATCTGCGGCACCACACTGGCCCGCGCCCACGCCCGCTCCGGCGACCGGATCGCCATTGCCGCCTACCTCGGCAGCAACGACAGCTTCGACCGGGCACTGGCGGAGTTCGCCGAGCTCTACGCCGACCAGAACGAACGAGACTTCCAGGCCCTCGCCGAGGCGGCGCGCACGGGACGGGTCACCGCCGAGACCGCGTGAGCGCACGATTCACCCGTGACAGGTGAGGCCTCGGGCCGGGAAACGAGGAGTCTGGAAGGGAGCGGGCCCTCTGAGGTCCGAAAGCAAGTGGCAGGAGGAGAGCTATGGATGGCTACCTGGACCTGGCGTACGACTACCCCGTGCTGGGCGCCTTCTGGACCGTGATGTGGATCTTCCTCTGGATCATGTGGCTGATGCTGCTCTTCCGGATCATCATCGACATCTTCCGCGACCACGAGATGAGTGGAGGGGCCAAGGCGGCATGGCTGATCTTCGTGCTCGTCGTCCCGTTCCTCGGTGTCCTTGTGTACGTGATCGTCCGGGGCAAGGACATGGGCAGGCGCGAAATCACCGAGGCACAGAAGCAGCAGGCTGCCATGGAGTCCTACATCAGGGAGACAGCCGGTGGCGGGAGTGGGGCGGACCAGCTGGCCAAACTGTCCGAGCTCAAGGCCAAGGGCGAGATTTCGGAGCAGGAATTCGAGCGGGCCAAGCAGAAGATCCTGGCCTGAACCCCGCAGCCGATCGGGACGCAAGAGCCGGAGCGGCGAAGCGCCCCGACCGGTGAATCCGGTCAGGGCGCCACGTGGACCCGAACCCACAAGGGGTCTTCGGCTCAGGGATGACGAGGGGGTGTGCGGCGGCGGCGCCGCAAGGGCGTCGAAGGCATCGGTGACTGTTGCACCGGGTCGCCGGCGGTACGACGGGGCAGGGCGGTACGGGTGGGCGGGCGATCCGTGCGTGGCGGAAGCACAGGACTGTGCCGTGCGAGGCGGCGTGGCCGGGAAAGGCCCGACGGGTCATCGGGAGGCCATCGTTTCGGCGAGGGCGCGGAAGATCAGCGCGGTGGAGGTGGCCCCCGGGTCCTGGTGCCCGATGCTGCGGGCGCCGAGGTAGGAGGCGCGTCCCTTGCGGGCCTGCATCGGTGTGGTGGCACGCATGCCTTCCTCGGCGGCGTCGGCGGCCGCGAGGGCGGCGGCGGCGAAATCGCTGCCCGAGTCGGCCGCCAGCCGGAAGGCGGCCAGCGCGGGGGCGTAGGCGTCGATCATTGTCTTGTCCCCGGCCGCAGCCGTGCCGAGTCTCTGGACGCTGTGGAGTCCGGCCGCGAGGGCGGCCGCGAACTGTTCCGTGTCGGCGGTGGGTGTGTCCAGGGCCTTGCCCATGGCGCGGAAGGCGCTGCCGTAGAGGGGGCCGGAGGCGCCTCCGACGCTGGAGATCAGGGTGGTGCCGGTCTCGACCAGCACGGCCCCCACGGTGTCCGGCGCGAGGCCGGCGAGTGCGGTGCCGGCGGCGGAGAAGCCGCGGTGCATGTTGGTGCCGTGGTCGGCGTCGCCGATGGCCGAGTCGAGCTGGGTGAGGTGGTCCTTGTGCTGTTCCACGGCGGCGGCGATGGCCTGCACCCAGGTGCGGGCGAGGTCGATGTCCACGGAGTCTCCGTTCTTGGGGGTCGCGCATCGGGGTGGGGGCGGGTCCGGAACTCTCACGTGTGCCGGACCCGCCCGGCTCTCTCTAGACTCCCCAGCGCAGGGCGGGGGTGTTCACGGGCAGGTCCCACAGGGACAGAATGTCGGGATCGGCCTTGCACACGGTGATGGAAACACCAGCCATGTCCAGGCTGGTGACGTAGTTTCCGATCAGGTTGCGGGCGATGACGATGCCCTTGTCCGCGAGTACGGCTGCGACCTCGCCGTAGGCCACGTACAGCTCCAGCAGAGGTGTGGCGCCCAGGCCGTTGACCATGACGATGGTCTGGTCCCCCGCCCGGAGGGGCTGGTCGGCGAGGATCGCGTCCAGGGCGATGGCCACGATCTCCTTGGCCGGACGGAGCTTTTCCCTGCTGCGTCCGGGTTCGCCGTGGATGCCGACACCGACCTCGATCTCGTCCTCGGGCAGCTCGAAACCGGGCTTGCCGGAGGCGGGTGTGGTGCAGGCGGTCAGGGCGACGGCGAAGGACCGGGAGGAGGCGTTGACACGGCGGGCGGCCTTGGCGACGAGGGCGAGAGGGGCGCCCTGTTCGGCCAGGGCCCCGGCGATCTTCTCGACGAAGACGGTGGCTCCGGTGCCCCGGCGCCCGGCGGTCCAGGTGGAGTCCTGGACGGCGACGTCGTCGTCGACCAGGACGGTCTCGACCGTGATGCCTTCCTCGGTGGCCAGTTCGGCGGCCATCTGAAAATTGAGGACGTCGCCGGTGTAGTTCTTCACGATGAACAGCACACCCGCACCGCCATTGACGGCCTGGGCCGCGGCAAGCATCTGCTTGGGTACGGGCGAGGTGAACACCTCTCCGGGGCAGGCGGCGTCCAGCATGCCGCGTCCCACGAAGCCGCCGTGCAGCGGCTCGTGTCCGGAGCCGCCGCCGGAGACAAGGCCGACCTTGCCCCGTCTGATGCCGACGGCCCGGGTGATCACCTTGTTCTCCGCGTCGACACGGAGGTCGGGGCGGGCGGCGGCGATCCCGGTCAGGGCATCGTCCAGGACATCCTCGGGAGCGTTGATGAGTTTCTTCACGACAGGACTCCTTCGGCGGCCGGGACCGGCTTGGCCGGTCCCTCGGCGGTGGCGGGCAGGCGGCGGGCGTTCAAGGCGGCGTAGAGCAAACCGCCCGCGACCGCGCCGATCACCTCGGCGGTCAGATACACGGGCAGTTGGTTCCAGTGGACCGTGCCGTCGAAGAGTTGACCGATCGTCATGGGGCCGATGGCGCGGGCCGGGTTGATGGCGGCGGCGGTGGCGGGCGCGACCGGGATGATGATCGCGAACACGGCCAGACCGATGGCAAGGCCGGCGAAACCACCGGACGAGCGGCGGTCGATGGCGCCGAAGACGACGAATGCCAGGATGAGCGTGCCGATGGCTTCCGCGAAGAAGGCCTGGCCCGTACTGATGTGAGGGCCGTACGTGGCGATGCCCAGACCGACGTCCACGGCCTTGTGTCCCAGTACGCCGACGATCGCCAGGGATCCCAGGAGTGCGCCCGCCACCTGGGCGGCGACATAGCCGGGGACGTCCCGCCAGGGCATCTTCTTGGTGACGGCCAGTGCCAGGGTGATGGCCGGATTGATCTGGCAGCCGGATATGTGACCGATCGCGTAGACCATGGCAATGACGGCCGTGGCGAACGCGAGCGAGATCATCCCCAGCTCGGCCATGGTGAATGGGGCCTGGCCGCCGATGATGAGCGTGGCGGGGACCGAACCGACGCCGATGAACACCAGCGTGGCGGTGCCCAGCATCTCGGCGAGAAGCTTCTGAGGGTAAGTGTTCTCTTCCATGATGGCGCCCGGCGCCGGGCGGCGCGTTGGGCGTCTCACCTCCTCCGCGCGGAGCGGGCTGTGAAGGGAGGTGGCCGCCGGGCTGTGTCGGGGGCAGGGAGCCTGGCGGCCGGCTCAGGGGAACCGGTGAGGAACTTCCGGCAAATGCGTTCATCATTGATGAACATTGTTCGGACGTTAAGCCTGGGCTTCGCAACTGTCAAGAGGTCCGGAACCGCGACCTTCCACCACAGCGAAAAGGCCCACGGCGGGTGCCATGGGCCTTTGTCAGGGGTCCAGCGGGGCTGCAGCCCGGCTGCGGAGGGAGCCTCGCGCGCACGGGGCTGGCGGGTCGGGACGCATCCCGCGGGGCGGGCCAGGGTGTCCCCGCCCCGGGCGCGTCAGGCGTTTGCGCGACGGGCGGTTCCCCGGGGTGCGCCCAGGTCGCGGGAGAGATTGCGGGCGGTCTCCCGGACCGCGACAGCAAGCTCCTGACGTGCCGATTCGGCCAGCAGACGCTCGACCGGCCCCACAATGCCGATGGCGCCCGCCACCTCGCCCGAGCGGTCGAAGACGGGGGCCGCGATGCCCGCGTCACCGATGGCGGACTCCTGGTCCTCCAGCGCGTAACCCGTGTTGCGGACTTCGTCCAGCCGGCCTGCCAGCTCCTTCGGGTCGGTGATGCTGGTGCCGGTGAGAACCGCGAGCTCGCCGGCGAGCAGCCGCTCGCGCTCGGCCGCCGGAGCGAAGGCGACGATGGCCTTGCCGAGAGCACAGGTGCTCCACGGGATGCTGGCTCCCACTTCGAGGATCTGTACGGCGCCCTCCGGCCGGAAGGCGTGGTGCACCACCAGGATGTGGTCGTCGGTGAGCACGGCCACCCACACCGCTTCGCCCGTACGGGTGGCGAGTTGGTCCGCCCAGGTCAGCGAGCGGGTGCGCAGCTCCTGGGTGTCCAGGTAGGCGTTGCCCAGCCGTACCAGGCCGGGGCCGAGCTGGTATTTGGCGCTGTCGCGGTCCTGGACCACCATCCCCTCGGCCTCCAGCGTGCGGAGCAGGGCATGGACGGTGGGTTTGGCCACGCCCAGGCGGTCGGCCAGCTCGGTCACACCCAGCCGGGGCCCTGTGGACGCGAGCTCCCGCAGGATCTGGGCCGCCCGCTGCACCGCCTGCACCATGAAAAAACTCCTCGTTCGGTATTGCTGAATCGTGTTCTGAGAATTAGCGTATGTGTTCATGAGCAAACTTGTCGGCATCGTACTCGTGTCCCACAGCGCCGAGCTCGCCGCGGGCCTTCGCCAGCTGGTGGAGCAGATCGGCTCCGACACAGTCCCCCTCGCCACCGCCGGAGGAACCGCCGAAGGCCGGATCGGCACCAGCTACGACCTCGTCCTCGCCGCGATCCGGCACGCCGACCGCGGAGCCGGCGTCGTCGTACTTCCCGATCTCGGCAGCTCCGTCCTCACCGCCCGCACCGTTCTGGAAGACCATCCCCGCCCCGACGTGCTGATCGTCGACGCGCCCTTCGTCGAGGGAGCCGTCGCAGCCGTGGTCACCGCCGCATCCGGCGCCGACCTGGAGACCGTTTCCAACGCCGCCAAGGAGGCCCGCAATGTCCCCAAGCTCTGAGCCCACCCCCGCAGCCACGGCGACCACCGCATACGCCACGACCACCGCGTATTCCGCGACCGCCGCAGCCACTGCGCCTGCCACCCAACATGAGATCACCATTGTCCTGCCCGCCAACCTGCACGCGCGCCCGGCGGGCCGGCTCGCCCGAGCTGCTGCCGGCTTCACCAGTGCCGTACAGCTCGAGCACGCGGGCCGGACCGTCGACCCGACCGGCATCCTTGCCGTGATGGGCCTGGGCGCCACCGCCGGAAACACGGTGACCGTGCGTGCCGAAGGCCCCGACGCGGACCGGGCGGTCACCGCCCTGGCGGATATCCTCGCCACTGCCGAATAGCCCGGCCCACCCGCCGCCGCACCGGAAGAGCCGCCGACCATGCCCATGTCCCCCGTACATCCCCAGGCGTCGATCGAACGGATGGGTCTGGGCCTGGCCGCGGTCGGGCGGCCCGGCTACATCACCCTGGGCCACGAGAGCGATCTGCCGGCCGGGCGCACTGTCGCCGCGATGCGCCGCCACGCGCACGAACTGCTCGACCTCGCCTACGCCCGCGGCATCCGCTACATCGACACCGCGCGCTCCTACGGCCGGGCCGAGGAGTTCCTCGCCGACTGGCTGCGGAGCCGCGGCACCCCCCGGGAACTGCTCGTCGGCAGCAAGTGGGGCTACACGTACACCGCTGACTGGCGCGTCGACGCCCCGACCCATGAGGTCAAGGACCACAGCGCGGGCACCTACGACCGGCAGCTCGCCGAGACCCGATCCCTTCTCGGCGAACGACTCGACCTCTACCAGGTCCACTCGGTCACCCCCGACAGCACCGTCCTCACCGACACCGCCCTGCACCACCGACTCGCCGAACTGACCGCCCAGGGAGTCACCGTGGGCCTGTCCACCAGCGGCCCGAATCAGCGCGACGCCATCCGCGCCGCCCTCGACATCGCCGTCGACGGTGAACCTCTGTTCCAGAGCGTGCAGGCCACCTGGAACCTGCTGGAAACCTCCGCCGGACCGGCTCTGTCCGATGCGTACGACGCAGGCCGCACGGTCATCGTCAAGGAAGCCCTCGCCAACGGCCGGCTCGCCCAGCCAGAGCTCGCTCGTCACCCGGTCCTCGCACCGATCGCGGAAGCGACGAACGCCTCCTTCGATGCCATCGCCCTGGCGGCGGCACTCCACCAGCCCTGGGCTCGTCTCGTCCTGTCGGGGGCTGCGACAACCCGCCAGCTCACCTCCAACCTGGAGGCGACCACAGTGCACCTCGGCACCGACCAACTTGACCGGCTCGCCGACCTCGCGGAGACCCCGCAGACCTACTGGTCCCACAGGTCCCAGCTCCCCTGGACCTAGCGCTGCCGGACCCGTCCGCCCACGCATCGCTCACGCACGAGGCCGAGGAACAACAGAGCACCCCGACCGGCGGGCGGCGGCCTGCTGTCCCTCGGCCTCGACCCGCCAACGCCGCCAGTACCCGTACTGAGCTCCTCTCACCTTCGGGTGGAAGGGGCGCGTTCGTGCGTCCAACGTCAGACGTTCTTCTCGCCAAGGGCGGCGCGCAGCCAGTCCAGCGATCCCTGCGAGAGAAGCTCATCGGCGAGACGCTGCCCAGTCTCCGTCACGATTCTGCCGCGGCTGTTGTCGATCCACCGTTGCGCGTTCTCGTAGCCCTGCGCCTTGTATTCGATGCCCTGCAGCATGCACTCGAGCTTGTCCGCGTCCCGAGCGCAGACGGCCTCCGGAGTCTCTTTTGCCTCGTACTCCTCGATGAGATCGCGAACCGTCGAGGCCAGCACCTCCGGCATGCCCGCGGTCTGGTCAGCGGTCACGTCGCGCGGATCGGCCTCCAACGAGTAGTTCTTCCCGAGGTAGTTCACAGATGACGCACCCCGGCCATCCACCACCCCGTGCGGCGCGTGTGCTTGAGCGTGCCCGCCTCGTACAGGAAGTGCGCCACCCCGGACAGGTCGTCAGCCACCGTCCGTCTCCTCTCACGCCTCGGCGAGGCGGATTGCGTACCGGATGCCGTCGAGCTCGCGGCGCGCTCGCGTCGAGAGCTCTCGGCTATCCAACATCACGGGGAGGCGGTCGCGTAGGGCGCGGGCTGCTGGCACTCCGCGGCGCAGGAGGTTCGGTCGCACGGTGAGCAGGCCCAGCGCGGAGTCAAGGCCACGGGGGTGGATCTCTCGCCGGTCATGGTGAGAAGACGACGGAGCGATGGGGACCTTCGGGGGTGGAGTTCATCTGTTCCGAGGTCCTCGACCACCTGCGCGAGAGCACCGAGATCTACGACGCGATCTACTCGATCTTCGGCGCCGCCTGGTTCACCGACCCGGCCGAACTGCTGCCGCTCATCGCCGAGCGCCTGAAGCCTGGCGGCGTTCTCGCTTTCTCTCACCCGCCAGCCATCCCTGGCGCCTACGGACCGCAGGGCATGTACAAGGGCGGCTTCGCCGGCAAGGCGATGTTCACCTACCGCTACAGCTACACACCCAAGCGCTGGACCAGCATGCTCGAGCGGCACGGATTCTGCGATGTCGAGGCGCGTGTGCTTGACGCTCCGGAGCCGGGGCACATCGGCACACTCCTAGCTAACGATCTTCAAGGCCCCTAAAACGCAGTCAGCCCCAGATCAGATCCGCTCTGAGCTGGGGCTGAGGTGTAGGCCGTGTGGGACTCGAACCCACAACCAACGGATTAAAAGTCCGCTGCTCTGCCAATTGAGCTAACGGCCCTCGGCAAGACACCCCTGAGCATAGCCGGACGTTGCCCGGCAGCCGATCGGGTATCGGCTGCCGGGCACCTTCCGTCAGCTCAGGGCGACGTATCCCATGTAGCGATTGGACGTGAGCAGCTTGCCGGTGACGAAGTTGCCCCTGCCGTTGATGTTGTACAGGTAGCCCGCCCCGGCCGCAGTCCGGCCGATGACGTCCTGGCGGCCGTCGTGGTCGAAGTCGCCTGACCCGACGATGGCGTTGAACCCCTTCCAGCCCGTGGCCGCCTTCGTACGGGACAGGAAACCGCCGCGGCCATTGCCCCGGTACAGCCACATATCACCCACGGCGTCCCGGACCAGCAGGTCGGGGACCGCGTCCCCCGACAGGTCGCCGCGGCCGGCGATGGCGTTGTACTGGCCCCAGCCTGAGCCGATCAGCACCCGCGAGCCGAAGCCGCCCGCGCCGTTGCCCCGGTACAGCCACAGGTACCCGGACGGCTCCCGGCCGAGCAGGTCCGGCTGGCCGTCCCCGGTCAGGTCACGGACGACCAGCAGCTTGTTGTACCGGTTCCAGCCGGTGCCCAGGTTCACCCGTGTGCCCGTGCTGATGTCCTGTCTGATGGGGACACGCTGCAGCGAGCCACCGGTGGTGCGGACGAGCAGGTCGGCGTAGCCGTTGCGATCGAGGTCACCGGCCTGGAGGACCAGGTTGGCGCTGGGCTCGAAGAGCTGGCCCGTCTGGTCGATCGGGTCCGAAGTGATCGGCCCGTACGTCAGGTAGTCGACGATTCCCTCACCGGGCTCGCGAGCCAGGATCGAACCGGACGTCCAATAGTCGAGGTCGACATCCCTGGTCCATCCCTCGATCAGGGCGCGGTACGTGGGAACCGTCGTGTACAGCCGAATGCCGTTCTGCACGCACGCGGTGCTGCCGGTGGCGGACACCGCGATCAGCTTGCCGCCCGCGACCAGCGCGCCGCCGGAGTCGCCGAGGCACTGCTCCTGGGCGTTCGGGGGCAGGGTGCCGGGGGCGGGCCCGGTGCAGACGGTGCCCTTCGGCAGGCTGCTCACGCCGAGCGCGGTCGCGCAGTCGGCGCTGCTGCGTACGACGACCTGCTCGGCGTGGCGTACGCGCTTCGCCTTCGGGTCGCCGACGGCGGCCCAGGAGAAGAAGGTGGCGGCCGAACCTGCCGCGTAGAGGCCGGTGTCGGCGGGACCGGCGAGCACTGGCCTGCCGAACGCGCCCAGGTTCGCAGGGGTGTGGTTGGCAACACCGATCGCGGCCAGCCGGGTGGCAGCGTTGTACTGCGGATGCGTCCGGTAGTCCCACTGGTTCGACCCGCCCACGATTTCGCCGGTGGCGTCGTAATCCCAGAAGAAGTCCTTCTCGGACCGGCCGGTGAAGCAGTCGGGCGCTGCGAGGCTGCGGGTCGGCGACAGAACGATCGCGGTGCAGGCACGCTTCGTGCCGTCCGCCTGATCCTCCGCGGCGATCGGCACCAGCCACGACGGCACGGCCGGTTCGGCCGCGGCGGCGGGCTGAGCGGCGCCGGTGGTACCGGCCAGCAGCGCTCCGGCGAGCGCGGTGGTGACCAGTGCACGGACGCCCGCGCGTTGCGCCTGACGGGGTTTCCTCATCGGAGTCTGTGGGTCCCTTCGTGTCGTGGGCACGGGTCGTCCCGCGCCCCATCGCGTCGCCCGCGGTCTCCGGGCGGCGGTCACACTCTCTGCCGTCAACCGGCCGGTCATGACAGAGGCGGGCCCGGCGGTCGAGGTGAAAGCAGCGGCGGCCGCCACGGCGCCGCGCATGAGGGCACGATGGGCCACTCAGTCCCTCCCCAGGGCAAGAAGATGGCGTGGAGGGGCCAAGCACCTGTTCCGGCACCGGAATCTTGTTGAGCTGCCCCCCGGCAGAACCCCCACGCGAGTGGACGGATCGTAACAGCAGCCCCACAGCAGCAAACAGGGCCCGTACGACACTCAAGTGTCGTACGAGCCCCGCCAGTCGGACCGTCAGGTCAGGTCAGCCGTTGCGCTTCCAGCGCGGCTTGTCGTCACGGCGCCCGAAGGAGCCCGTGTTCGTGCCGGTGCTGCCACCACGGTGCTCGTCGCGGCGGCCGTACGGGCGGTCGCCGCCGGAGCGGAAGCCGCTCGAGGGGCGGTCGTCGCGGCGGTCACGGTTGAAGGGGCGGTCGCTGCCGCGGTGGCCGGACGGGCGGTCGTCGCGGCGGAAGCCGTTCGAGGGGCGGTCGTCGCGGCGCTCGAAGGAACGGCCGCCACGGTCGTCACGGTCACGGTTGAAGCCACCCGACGGGCGGTCGTCCCGGCGGAAGCCGCCGGAGGGACGGTCGTTGTCGCGGCGGAAGCCGTTCGAGGGACGGTCGTCACGACGCTCGAAGGAACGGCCACCACGGTCATCGCGACGGTCGTTGTCACGACGGAAACCACCCGACGGACGGTCGTTGTCGCGGCGGAAGCCGTTCGAGGGACGGTCGTCACGACGCTCGAAGGAACGGCCACCACGGTCGTCACGACGGTCGTTGTCACGACGGAAACCACCCGACGGACGGTCGTTGTCACGGCGGAACCCACCACGGTCGCCGCCACGGCGGTCGAAGTTGCCCCGGTCGTCCCGGCGCTCGTACGCCGGACGCTCGGTCGGCTGCTCAGGCACCGAAACCGCTGCCTCGACCTCGGCCTCCGCGGCCTCCGTCACCTCGGCCACCGCCGCCTCCGGGTCCTCGCCCCGCTCGCGAGCCGCGCGCGCCACCAGGCGGTCGGCCTCCTCGCGGAGTTCGGCCGCGCGGCGCTGCACGCGCTCCAGCTGCTTGGTGAGGTCGGCGACCTCACGCTCCGCCTGCTTGGCGGCGTTGTTCGCGGAGTCGGCCTGGACCTCGGTCAGCGAACGGGCGCCGGTGATCTCGGCGACCTCCGGGTCGAAGGCGCCGGCACCGCCGACGATGTGGCGCGAGGCGTCGACGCCCGCGTCCTCCATCAGACGGAAGATCTGGCGGCGCTGGTGCGGCAGGGACAGCGACACGACCGTGCCGGACTTGCCGGCGCGGGCGGTACGGCCCGAGCGGTGCAGATAGTCCTTGTGGTCACCGGCCGGGTCCACGTTGAGGACCAGGTCGATGCCGTCGACGTGGATGCCGCGGGCGGCGACGTCGGTCGCGACGAGCGCGTTGACGTAGCCCTTCTTGAAGTCCTCGAGGACGCGGGTACGCGCGCCCTGAGTCATGCCGCCGTGCAGCGCGTCCGCCTTCACGCCCGAATCGACGAGCTGCTCGGCGATACGGTCGGCACCCAGCTGGGTGCGTACGAAGATGATGGTGCGGCCCTTGCGGGCGGCGATCGCCGCGGTGACCGGCGCCTTGTCCTTCGGCTTCACGACGAGCACGTGGTGCGTCATGGTCGTGACGTTGCCCTGGGCGCTGTCGACCTCGTGGCTGACCGGGTTGACGAGGTAGCGGCGGACGAGCGTGCCGATCTCGTTCTCCATGGTGGCGGAGAAGAGCATCCGCTGGCCGCCGGCCGGGATCTGGTCGAAGAGCTCGGTGACCTCGGGCAGGAAGCCCAGGTCGGACATCTGGTCGGCCTCGTCGAGGACGGCGACCTGGACGTTCTCGAGCGAACAGGCGCCACGGTTGATGATGTCGCGCAGTCGGCCCGGGGTGGCGACGAGGACGTCGACGCCGCGCTCGAGCGCGTAGATCTGGTTGCCCATCGACGTACCGCCGCAGACGACCTTCATCTTGAGGCCGAGAACGTCGCCGTACGGCTGGAGGGCATCCGCGACCTGCATCGCGAGCTCACGGGTCGGGGTGAGGATGATGCCGCGGGGCTTCTTCTTCTCGGTGTGGCCGGCGGCCAGGGTGGCGAGCAGCGGGAGGCCGAAGGAGAGGGTCTTGCCGGAGCCGGTGCGGCCGCGGCCCAGGATGTCCTTGCCGGCCAGGGCGTCCGGGATGGTCGCGGCCTGGATCGGGAAGGGGACGGTCACGCCGTTCTGCGCGAGCTTGCGGACGACGCCCTCGGGCAGGCCCAGGTCGCCGAAGGTGACCTCGGGAGCGGTGTCGGCAGCGGCCTCGGCGGTCTCGGGAGACGTCTCGACGACGGCCTCGGCGGACTCGTTCTCGGGCATGACGGCGTGATCAGTACTGAAAGTGGACATGCGAAATGCGAAACCTTCCGGAGTCTCGGCACGCGCCCAAACTCCGTGATTTCGCAATTCGACCGCCTCAATGCGGTCAGCCACGGCTAGGGAGAGTACGCGCCACGCGGCGCTCTTCTGTGTCGGCGCCGGGCAATGGGATCAAACGATCTACCACCATACGCACCCTCCCCCACCCATGGCAAACCTCGCCCGAGTGACCCCCGTTACACGGGTCGTCGCACGACTCGTCACATAGGTCCTTGCTGCGGTGACGCGGCCGGTTCCGTACGCATTCCGTACCCCTGCATGTTCGTCGGCATCGCGCCCGCCCGCACCTCGGGCGCGGACGACGCCGGCGGCGGGTCGGTCGGCTCGCTCGGCGGTGGTGTGTCACTCACTGGCGGCGGCTCCGACGGCGACGGCTGTGGCTGCGGCTGCGACGGCTGCGCGGAAGGGGAAGCTCCGCCTTGCGTCGGCCCGGGCCCTCCGGGCGGCCGCGGCCGCTGGTGGCCGGGGCCCGCGCTGGGGCCCGCCGTACCGCTCGGGCTGGGCGAGGCCCCCTTGCCCTCCGCGCCCCCGTCCGGGGCGTCCGAGCCGCCGTGCCCCACACTGGCATGCCGGCCGCCCGGCACCCCCTGCCCGCCGTCGGGCTCGGCCACCGTCCCGCGCCGGTCCGTCGTCGAACGGGGCGCCGGCTTCCCGCCCTCGTCGTCGCTCACGCTTATACAGCCCGCCGAGGCTGCGACCGCCAACGCAGTGGCGATCCAGACAGCCAAACGGCCGGGGGCGGACAACTGGCGCACGGGCGGCACCTCCGGGTCACGGGAGCACAGGTTTCACTGCCCAACTCCCTGTCCCCCACAAGGGTCACGCCCCACGTCGCACAAGGGCGCGCCGCGCGCCACAAGGACCGCGGCACCTACTCCGTAAACCCCCGCGCCAACTCCGCGCCCAGGAACACCGATCCGAGCCCCACCAGCAACGACGCGCCCACATTCGCCGCCGCCAGGAACCTCCAGCCGCGCTCGGCCAGCCGCAGCGTCTCGTACGAGAACGTCGAGTACGTCGTGAGCGCCCCGCACAGGCCCGTACCGAGCAGCGCGTACGTCGCCGAGGACACCGCCGCCCCCGACAGCACGCCCAGCACCAGGCTCCCCGCCGCGTTGACCACGAAGGTCCCCCAGGGGAACACCGAGTCGTGCCGCGCCTGCACCGCACGGTCCGTCAGATACCGCAGCGGCGCACCGACCGCCGCACCCATCGCCACCAGCAGCCAGTTCATCGCGCTGCCTCCCGGGTCAGGACCGCCCTGGTCGCCGAAGCCCCCAGCCACACCGCGCCCATCGCGCCGGCGACAGTCCCGGCCGCGTACATCAGCGCGGTGATCGCCTCCGTACGCTCCAGCAGATCGGTGAAGTCCAGTGCGTACGTCGAGAAGGTCGTGAACCCGCCGAGCACGCCCACGCCGAGGAACGGCCGCACCAGCGGATGCGCGGGCCTGCCACCTCGGCCGCCCTCGCTGACCAGCACCATCAGCACTCCGATCAGCCCGCAGCCCAGCACATTGACCCAGAGGGTCGCCCACGGGAACCCGCCGTCGGCCACGGGCCACATCCGCGATGCCGCATACCGCGCCAGGGACCCGGCCACACCCCCCAGCGAGATCACCGCGAGGACCGGCCACTTGTGACGGCCCGCGGTCTCCGCGCGCTGCGCGGGCACATGCAGATCGACGTCCGGATCGATCGCCTCCGGCACGCCGGGGCCGCTCACCCGTACCCCAGCTCGTGCAGCCGCTCGTCGTCGATCCCGAAGTGGTGAGCGATCTCGTGCACCACCGTGATCTCGGTCTCCTCGACCACGTCCTCACGGGTCTCGCACATCCGCAGCGTCGGCCCGCGGTAGATCGTGATCCGGTCCGGCAGTACGCCCGCGTACCACTCGCCGCGGTCGGTCAGCGGAGTCCCCTCGTAGAGCCCGAGCAGCTCGGGGTCGTCGGTGGCGGGCTCGTCCTCGACGAACACCGCGACGTTGTCCATCAGCCGCGTCAGCTCCGGCGGGATCCTGTCCAGGGCCTCGGCGACCAGTTCCTCGAACTCCTCGCGCGTCATCTCCAGCACGTGGCCATTGTCACGTACGGCGCCCGGCCGGTCGCCCCGGCATGGCTGCCCGCCCGGGTGGGCATACGGGACCAATGGCCCGCCAAGCCCCGGAACCGAACCGATCGATACGAGCCGCGCTCACCCGGCTCCGGCGCCACTACAGCTCGCGCCGCACCGGCCCCACCAGCATCCTTGTCCACAGCCCGCATCCCTGGGTCCGTGCGCTGGGCCTCACCGCCGTGGTCCTTCTGGGCGCCTGGCTCGGCCTGCTGATCGTCGGCAGCGTCCGTGCGCCGGTCGGCCCGATGGACACCAGCATGACCCTGCGCCCCTCCCTGGCCGGCGGCACGAAGATCAACGTCTCCCCGCTCGGCGCCCTGGAGTTCGACTCCCATGTGGCGCCGATCCGCCTCGACGTCGACGTCGACCGGCTCGACCCGGCCCGCTCCGAGGCCCTGGTCCAGCATCCCGAACGCATCTCCGGGCTCCAGGACGAGATCGCCCTCGATGTGGCGGACGGCACCACCGAGCTGGCCGTACGCTCCTGCGTCGCCGTCGTCTCCGGCGCGACCGCACTCGGCCTCGCCGTCTACCGCCGCCCGCGCCGGGCACTCGCCGCCGGCGGTCTGGCGCTCGCTCTCCTCGCGGCCTCCGGCATCTCCGCCTACGCCACCTGGAACCCGAAGTCAGTCCTGGAGCCGAAGTTCTCCGGACTGCTCTCCAGCGCCCCGTCGGTCGTCGGCAACGCGCGCTCCATCGTCACCGAATTCGACGTCTACCAGCAGGAGTTGGCGCGTCTGGTCACCAATGTGACCAAGCTGTACGACGCGACATCGACGCTCCCCACGTACCAGCCGGACCCGAGCACGATGCGGGTGCTGCACGTCTCCGACATTCACCTCAACCCGGCGGCGTGGCACATCATCGGCTCGCTCGTGGAGCAGTACGGAATCGACGTGATCATCGACTCCGGCGACACGATGGACCACGGCACCGCCGCCGAGAACGGCTTCCTCGACCCGATCCCCGACCTCGGCGCGCCCTACATCTGGGTGCGCGGCAACCACGACTCCCGCACCACGCAGGCGTATATCTCGCGCATGAAGAACGTGCATGTGCTCGACGACGGCCGGGCGGTCACGGTGTCGGGGCTGCGCATCGCGGGCTTCGGCGACCCCCAGTTCACCCCCGACCGCTCGGTCGTCGCCCAGGGCGACCCGGCCGAACGCATGACGGGCATCCGCTTCGCCTCGGCCCTGCGCGACCAGGCCCGCGCGCACACGCCCGTCGACATCGCCGTCACCCACAATCCGGTCGCGGCCCGTGAGACCGACGGTGAGGTCCCGCTGGTCCTGGCGGGTCATGTCCACCACCGCGAGACGGAGGTGCTCGATCTCGGCACCCGTCTGAAGATCGAGGGCTCGACGGGCGGCGGAGGCCTGCGCGCGGTCCAGAACCAGAAGCCGGAGAAGGTGCGTGCGTCGGTCCTGTATCTGGACCGTGCGACGAGGCGGCTGCAGGCGTGGGACGAGATCACGCTGGGCGGCCTGGGCCTGACGACGGCCGAGGTCAGCCGCCATCTGCCGGAGGAGAACCACCCGGGCGCCACGCCGTCCCCGAGCCCGGGTTCCCCCACCTCCTCCCCCTCCCCCACTGCGTTGTCCTGGGGGGCGACCTCCAGACCCCAGTAAACCGTTTTGGCGATAGCTCCCCGCATCCCATATGCTTCTCACGTCCCCGACGCGCTGCGAAGCGCCCAGGTGGGCCCTTAGCCCTCATCGTCTAGTGGCCCAGGACGCCGCCCTTTCAAGGCGGTAGCACGGGTTCGAATCCCGTTGGGGGCACGCAAACCGTGTGCGAGACTTGTGCTCGCACATTGCTTGGTCCTGTGGAGCAGTTTGGAGTGCTCGCCACCCTGTCAAGGTGGAGGCCGCGGGTTCAAATCCCGTCAGGACCGCTGCGGCTCGCGAGAGCCGCGTGGCTGGGTAGCTCAGTTGGTACGAGCGATCGCCTGAAAAGCGATAGGTCGCCGGTTCGACCCCGGCCCCAGCCACCACCCGAAAGCCCCGGCCCCCCTCGCGGACCGGGGCTTTCGTCGTACCCGGGCCGAGCAGCCCGGGCCGAGCAGCCCGATGGGCCCGTCCGGTCGGCCGGGGGCGTATGGGCGTATTCGTCTTACTGTCGAAGTTTTTCGCAAGTTGCTTCGGAAGTGGACGGATCTGGTCCACACCGCACCGCTCAGGGGCTAAATGCGTTCGCCAGTGCTTTCCCGGGGGTGCGATCCTGGGGTCCGTATGTCTACTTCCTTCGCAGACCTTCAGACCCTGCTGGCCGGGGCGTCACTGCGCGACGCCCACCGGCTCGGCCGCCGTCTCGAAGGCGCCCGCCGCATCCGTAAGCCCGAGGCTCGGCAGGCCGTGCTGGACGAGATCGCCGCCGAGGCCGAGCACTCCGCCGCCCGCACGGCCACGCGCGCCACCCGGGTGCCGGAGATCACGTACCCCGAGCAGCTGCCCGTCAGCCAGAAGCGGGACGAGATTCTTGAGGCGATACGGGACCACCAGGTCGTGATCGTCGCGGGCGAGACCGGCTCGGGCAAGACGACCCAGATCCCGAAGATCGCTCTGGAGCTCGGCCGGGGCGTACGCGGCATGATCGGCCATACGCAGCCGCGCAGGATCGCCGCCCGCACCGTCGCCGAACGGGTCGCGGAAGAGCTGCGGACCCCCCTGGGCGAGGCCGTCGGCTGGAAGGTCCGCTTCACCGACCAGGTGAGCAACGACACCTTCGTCAAGCTGATGACGGACGGCATCCTGCTCGCCGAGATCCAGACGGACCGCGAGCTGCGCGCGTACGACACGATCATCATCGACGAGGCCCACGAGCGGTCCCTCAACATCGACTTCCTGCTCGGCTATCTCGCCCAGCTGCTGCCCAAGCGCCCCGATCTCAAGGTGATCATCACCTCCGCGACGATCGACCCGGAGCGCTTCTCCCGGCACTTCGGCGACGCCCCGATCGTCGAGGTCAGCGGCCGTACGTACCCCGTAGAGGTCCGCTACCGTCCGCTCCTCGAAGAGGACGGCGAGGAGTCCGACCGCGACCAGATCACTGCGATCTGCGACGCCGTCGAGGAGCTCCAGGCCGAGGGCAAGGGCGACGTCCTGGTCTTCCTCTCCGGCGAGCGCGAGATCCGCGACACCGCGGACGCGCTCAACAAGAAGCAGTACAGATTCACCGAGGTACTGCCGCTGTACGCGCGGCTCTCGCACGCCGAACAGCACCGTGTCTTCCAGCCCCACACGGGCCGCAGGATCGTCCTGGCCACCAATGTCGCCGAGACCTCGCTGACCGTCCCCGGCATCAAGTACGTGATCGACCCGGGCACCGCCCGTATCTCCCGCTACAGCCACCGCACCAAGGTGCAGCGACTCCCCATCGAGCGGATCAGCCGGGCCAGCGCCAACCAGCGCAAGGGCCGCTGCGGCCGTACGTCGGACGGCATCTGCATCCGGCTGTACGACGAGGACGACTTCCTGTCCCGCCCCGAGTTCACGGACGCCGAGATCCTGCGGACGAACCTGGCCTCCGTCATCCTTCAGATGACCGCGGCCGGCCTCGGCGACATCGAGAAGTTCCCCTTCCTCGACCCGCCGGACCACCGCAACATCCGCGACGGCGTTCAGCTGCTGCAGGAACTGGGCGCGTTCGACCCGGCGCAGAAGGACCCCAGGAAGAAGCTCACCCAGCTCGGCCGCAAGCTCTCGCAGCTGCCGGTCGACCCGCGGCTGGCCCGGATGGTCATCGAGGCCGACAAGAACGGCTGTGTACGCGAGGTCATGGTGATCGCGGCCGCGCTCTCCATCCAGGACCCGCGCGAGCGGCCCGCCGACAAGCAGACGCAGGCCGACCAGCAGCACGCCCGCTTCAAGGACGAGACCTCCGACTTCCTCGCCTATCTCAACCTCTGGCGGTACATCCGCGAGCAGCAGAAGGAGCGCGGCTCCTCCAGCTTCCGCCGGATGTGCAAGCAGGAGTATCTGAACTTCCTGCGCATCCGCGAGTGGCAGGACATCTATGCGCAGCTGCGTACGGTCGCCAAGCAGATGGGCATGCATCTCGAGGAGTCCGCGGCGGAGGCGGCTGCTCCCGAGCAGTCCGTACACACCTCGCTGCTGGCCGGTCTGCTCTCGCACATCGGCCTCAAGGACACCGACAAGAACGAGTATCTGGGCGCGCGTGGCGCCAAGTTCGCGGTCTTCCCCGGCTCGGCGCTCTTCAAGAAACCCCCGCGCTTCATCATGTCGGCGGAGCTGGTCGAGACGTCCCGGCTGTGGGCCCGCGTCAACGCCAAGGTCGAGCCCGAGTGGATCGAGCCGCTCGCCGGGCATCTGATCAAGCGCACCTACAGCGAGCCGCACTGGGAGAAGGACCAGGCGGCGGTGATGGCCTACGAGCGGGTCACGCTGTACGGCGTGCCGATCGTCGCCCAGCGCAAGGTGAACTACGGGCGCATCGACCCGGAGACCTCACGCGATCTCTTCATCCGCAACGCGCTGGTCGAGGGTGACTGGCGTACACACCACAAGTTCTTCGCGGACAACCGCAAACTCCTCACCGAGGTCGAGGAGTTGGAGCACCGCGCCCGCCGCCGCGGCATCCTGGTGGACGACGAGACGCTCTTCGACTTCTACGACCAGCGCGTTCCCGAGCATGTGGTGTCCGGCGCGCACTTCGACTCCTGGTGGAAGCACAAGCGCAAGGACTCGCCGGAACTTCTCGACTTCGAGCGCGAGATGCTCATCAACGAGAAGGCCGGGTCGGTCACCAAGGACGACTATCCGGACTCCTGGCGTCAGGGCGCGCTGAAGTTCCGTGTGACGTACCAGTTCGAGCCGGGCGCGGACGCGGACGGCGTGACCGTGCACATTCCGTTGCAGGTGCTGAACCAGGTCACCCCGGAGGGCTTCGACTGGCAGATCCCGGGTCTGCGCGAGGACGTGGTGATGGAGCTGATCCGCTCCCTCCCCAAGCCGATCCGACGGCACTACGTCCCGGCCCCGAACTACGCGAAGGCGTTCCTGGAGCGGGCGGTGCCCCTCCAGGAGCCGCTGCCCACCACGCTCGCCCGTGAGCTGCAGCGGATGGTCGGCGTCCCGGTCACGGCGGACGACTTCGATCTGAGCCGGGTCCCGGACCATCTCAAGATCACGTTCCGGATCGTGGACGAGCGCCGTAAGAAGCTCGCCGAGGGCAAGGACCTGGAGCCGCTGAAGCTCCGGCTGAAGCCGAAGGCACGGCAGGCGCTGTCCAAGGCCGCGGCGGCGACCGCGGGGCCTTCGGGCGAGTCCATCGAGCGCACGGGCCTGAAGGACTGGACGATCGGCACGCTGTCGCGCGTCTTCGAGACCCGGCGCGCCGGCCAGCCGGTCAAGGCGTACCCGGCGCTGGTCGACGACGGCGAGAGCGTCTCCGTACGCCTCTTCGACACCGAGGCCGAGCAGCAGCAGGCGATGTGGCGGGGCACCCGGCGGCTGATCCTGCTCAACATTCCGGTGAATCCAGCCAAGTTCGCCTCGGACAAGCTGACCAACCAGCAGAAGCTGGCGCTGTCCCGCAATCCGCACGGCTCGATCCAGGCACTCTTCGCCGACTGCGCGATGGCCGCGACGGACAAGCTGATCGCCGACCACGGCGGGCCCGTGTGGGACGAGGAGTCGTTCCGCAAGCTGTACGACAAGGTCCGGGCGGACCTCGTGGACGCGACCGTACGGACGGTGGACCAGGTCCAGCAGATCCTGGCCGCGTGGCAGGCGTGCGAGCGCCGTCTGAAGGCCACGAACAGCCTGACGCTGGTCAAGAACGTCCAGGATGTACGGGAGCAGCTGGCGGCCCTGATGCCGGCGGGCTTCGTCACCGCGACCGGTCTTCGCCGGCTGCCCGACCTGATGCGCTACCTGGTCGCCGTCGACCGCCGGCTGCAGCAGATGCCGACGGGTGTCCAGCGCGACACGACGCGCATGGAGAAGGTCCACGAGATGCAGGACGAATACGCCTGGCTGCTGGAGCAGCTGCCGCAGGGCCGCCCGGTTCCGCAGGAGGTCCTGGACATCCGCTGGATGATCGAGGAGCTGCGGGTGAGCTACTTCGCGCATGCGCTGGGCACGGCGCAGCCGGTCTCCGACAAGCGCATCGTGAAGGCGATCGACGCGGCGGCGCCGTGACCGGCGGGGCGGCTTGAATCGGGTTCGACCGCACGCCCTGACCTGCTGTACAGTCTCTCTCGCAGCCAACGCACATGAGGGCTGCGAAACCTGGTCCTGTGGAGCAGTTTGGAGTGCTCGCCACCCTGTCAAGGTGGAGGCCGCGGGTTCAAATCCCGTCAGGACCGCAGTGATGACGAAGGCCCGCATCCAGCAGTGGATGCGGGCCTTCGCCGTGCGCTGCCCAGGGCAGCGCCCCTTCCCGAACTGAGTGCGGGCCCCCAGAGCCCCCGTACGCCCTTCGGGCGTGTCCTCGGCGGAGCTCCGGCTCACGTGGCCCACCCGTCACACCCGCCGCACCCGTCGCCCCGCCGTCTTGACGGCGTCATCTGCCACCGGTACCCAATCCATAAGGGACGGCACACACCGGAGGTGACGTGCATGGCGGCGTCCGCAGCGAGGCAGCACGAGACCAAGGCGCTTCTGCGCGCCCATCTGAAGGCCGCATCCGGCTCTCGCCACCTCACGCCGCACTGCCCCATCTGCCATCGCCTCCAGCGGCTCGCCATGGAACCTTCCGCGAGCACCCCGCAGCCCGAGGACCGGGGCCCCTCCTCTGACTGAGCGGGCCCTGCATTGGCAAGAGTTGTGCAGTGTGACGGGTGTCACCGAATCCGTTTCCGGAACCGGGGAACTTACCCCCTTCCTACAACCAACCAATTTAATATGTGCAATTGCACCACCTGCTGAGCACCTCCCCGGGCAACCACACGCCCCTCTTCCCCACCCATCCAGACGCATCCCCACCCATCCCCGGGCACAAAGAAAAATCGCGCTGGACCCGGCGGAGTCCAGCGCGATCAATGACGAAGTGTCCGTTGGGGCAGACGCCCGTCATGTGGAGCTATAGGCGGGCTTGCCGGGATAGGGGTCCCGAAAATGCCCGATCAGTGGGATGTTCAGGCCTCGCTACGCTGCTGCGGAATACCCGCAAGCAGTGCGCGGACCTCTGCCTCGCGGTACCGACGATGTCCACCGAGCGTGCGGATGGACGTGAGCTTGCCTGCCTTGGCCCAGCGGGTGACCGTCTTCGGGTCCACGCGGAACATCGTGGCAACCTCAGCCGGGGTCAGCAGCGGCTCGGCATCAGGGGTGCGAGCGGTCATGAGCGGCCTCCTCGGGAGAACCGAACCTTCTCGGTTCTTTCCTCTAAATTCTGCACCTTGACCCGCGTTGCCCGAAATGGCGGACGCGGGTCGAGTCGGTTATAGGACGAACGGCTTGTCCTCGGCACTACAACTACACCATCCGTCCAGCCACGTCGGCCAAACCGATGGAATTGCCCTCTGAGGTGTCCATCAACGGCGGAAGTCCGATGGACCATGCCATAGCGGACAGTCACGCCACAGTGACGATCAGTCACAGAGCGATCAGGAGTCACCAGACCCCCCACAGTGCGCAATGCCGAGAATTCCGACCATAGTTGGACGGAAGGAGCCTTCTCCGGGCTCCTTGTCCTATTTTGACACGAGGGTAGGTGATGGGCGCAAGGGCCAGGTAAGTGCCGTCCGTCACGCTTGAGACAAAGGCCCGGTACGGGACCTACGTCCCGGCCCGAGGGAGTCAATGATGCTCAATGATGGCCAAAAACGCTCAGTTGGCGAACTGAAGGGCCCTCACAGCGCGCCATCGATCCACCAGACGGGCGTACGACTCGCCCGCCCCCTCGCCGTCCCCGGCCCGCAGCGCCGCGATCCCCGCGGCCAGATCCGCCGCCGAGTGATCCTCGTCGAGCTGCGCTCCGGTCAGCGCGTGCACCAGGCCGCCGTAGTCCAGCTCGACCAGGGAACGGGGATGGAAATCTTCCAGCCACCGCCCCACATCCACCAGGCCCTCGGTCAGCGGGCCCTCGTCGATCGTCTCCCGCAGCGTCTTCAGCGCCCGCGCCACCCGGCGCCTGGCCTGCACCATGGGCGTCCGGTAGCGCAGGCGCGGGGCAGCCGTCCCGGCCGGCTCGTACTCACGCTCGTCGTCCGAGAAGAGCACGAACCAGCGCACCGGCACCTGCCAGACCGCCGTCCTGATCCACGGCCGGGCGTCGGGGTTGCGCTCGCGCCACTGCTCGTAGTCCGCGGCCGCCTGCCCGCGCACCACCGGCGGCAGCACCGCGTCCAGCAGCGGCCCCGGCAGCTGCTCGGTGAGCTCCTCCAGTGCCAGCCAGCCACGCAGCCGGGTCCGCCACGGGCAGACGCACACCACCCCGTCCACCTCCGTCACAAAGGCGTCGCCGCTCTCGTGGACCGGCACGGGGACCGGCGGGGTCGGCAGCAAGTCGGCCAGCGACCGACGCAGTTCGTCCTGCGCGGTGGGTGTGCGCTCCCGGCGGGCATAGCGGGCCCAGTGGCCCCGTTCGGGCTCGGGAAAGGCCGCCAGCGGCTCGTACACCCGCAGGTAGGCCGCGTACGGGACGAGGACCGAGGACAGCGCTGGCATGCCGCGAATCCTTCCACGCCGGTACTCCGCCAGGGGGTGATCCTCGGCACTGCGTCGGATCTACGCTCGCGTAGGACTTACCCTCATCCCCAACTGGGCCTTCCCCACCCGCAGGAGGCCCTTCATCCGCCGCTTCGTACTTGGGAGTCACCACCGTGACCGATCTGACCGACGGCGTCCTGCACACCCTGTTCCGATCCGACCAGGGCGGCCACGAGCAAGTCGTGCTGTGCCAGGACCGCGCCTCCGGCCTGAAAGCCGTCATCGCCATCCACTCGACCGCCCTGGGCCCGGCCCTCGGCGGCACCCGCTTCTACCCGTACGCCACCGAGGAAGAGGCCGTCGCGGACGCGCTGAACCTCTCCCGGGGAATGTCGTACAAGAACGCCATGGCCGGACTCGATCACGGCGGCGGCAAGGCCGTGATCATCGGTGATCCCGAGCGGATCAAGACGGACGAGCTGCTGCTCGCCTACGGCCGCTTCGTGGACTCCCTCGGTGGTCGCTATGTGACGGCCTGCGACGTCGGTACGTACGTCGCCGACATGGACGTCGTGGCCCGCGAGACGCGCTGGGCCACCGGTCGCTCCCCCGAGAACGGCGGCGCCGGCGACTCGTCCGTACTGACCGCCTACGGCGTCTTCCAGGGCATGCGGGCCTCCGCCCAGCACCTGTGGGGCGACCCGACGCTGCGCGGCCGCAAGGTCGGCATCGCCGGGGTCGGCAAGGTCGGCCGCCACCTGGTCGAGCATCTGCTGCAGGACGGCGCCGAGGTCGTGATCACGGATGTGCGGGAGGAGTCCGTACGCCTGATTCTCGACAAGCACCCGCAGGTCACAGCGGTCGCGGACACCGCCGCCCTGATCCGTACGGCGGGTCTGGACGTCTACGCCCCGTGTGCGCTCGGCGGCGCGCTGAACGACGACTCCGTGCCCGCGCTCACCGCCAAGGTGGTCTGCGGCGCGGCCAACAACCAGCTCGCGCACCCGGGTGTCGAGAAGGACCTCGCGGACCGCGGGATCTGCTACGCCCCCGACTATGTGGTCAACGCCGGCGGAGTGATCCAGGTCGCCGACGAGCTGCACGGCTTCGACTTCGACCGCTGCAAGGCGAAGGCGGCGAAGATCTTCGACACCACGCTGGGGATATTCGCGCGTGCGAAGGAAGACGGCATTCCGCCGGCCGCCGCGGCGGACCGGATCGCCGAGCAGCGCATGGCGGAGGCCCGCCGGCGCTGATCCTCGCCGGGCCCGGCCCGCCGACCTGGGAGACAAGACTCACCCCGGTCGGCGGGTCGACTGCCAAGAAGAGGTTAAAATCGCAGTTGACCAGCGAGGACAGGGCTCCTCGCGGGTTCTGCGAAGTGGCGCGTCATGCGGGCGGCGTACCGTATGGCCGCGGAAGCAGGTACCGTTGAAGCCCTACGGACCGGTCTCTCCACGGAGAGCCCGTTCCGAATCATGAACGCGTGTCAAGACTCTGGGGCCGTCGAGCCCCGTCACCGAGGGGGTCGAGCCATGGGGCGCGGCCGGGCCAAGGCCAAGCAGACAAAGGTCGCCCGCCAGCTGAAGTACAACAGCGGCGGGACTGACCTGTCGCGTCTGGCCAACGAGCTGGGCGCTTCGACTTCGAGTCAGCCTCCGAACGGCGAGCCGTTCGAGGACGACGACGAGGAAGACGACCCGTACGCACAGTACGCGGACCTGTACAACGACGACGATGACGAGGACGACGAGTCCGGTCCGTCGTCACAGCGCCGCGGCGCTTGACGTTGCACTGACACACCGACCCGGTCCGGGGCTGCCCCCGGACCGGGTTCTGTGCTGTTCAGCCGACGGCCGCTCTCACTGTGCGTACGTACCCGTCAGGGTCGCGCCGGTCGCGTGGTCACCGCGCTCGGTGATCTCTCCGGCGACCCATGCGTCGACACCACGGTCCGCGAGCGTGGTCAGCGCCGCGTCCACCGACTCCTCGGGGACGACGGCGATCATGCCCACGCCCATGTTGAGGGTCTTCTCCAGCTCCAGGCCCTCGACCTGACCGGCCTTGCCGACGAGGTCGAAGACCGGGCCCGGGGTCCACGTCGAGCGGTCCACGACCGCGTGCAGCTCGTCCGGAACGACCCGGGCGAGGTTGTTGGCGAGACCGCCGCCGGTGATGTGGCTGAAGGCGTGCACCTCGGTGGTCCGGGTGAGCGCCAGGCAGTCCAGCGAGTAGATCTTGGTGGGCTCGAGCAGCTCCTCGCCCAGCGTCCGGCCGAACTCCTCGACCTGCTGGTCGAGGGACATGTTCGCCCGGTCGAACAGGACATGGCGGACCAGCGAGTACCCGTTGGAGTGAAGGCCGGAGGACGCCATGGCGATGACCGCGTCACCCGTACGGATACGATCCGCGCCCAGCAGGCGGTCGGCCTCGACCACGCCCGTACCGGCACCGGCGACATCGAAGTCGTCCTCGCCCAGCAGCCCGGGGTGCTCGGCGGTCTCGCCGCCGACCAGCGCGCAGCCGGCCAGGACGCAGCCCTCGGCGATGCCCTTGACGATGGCGGCGACCCGCTCGGGGTGCACCTTGCCGACGCAGATGTAGTCGGTCATGAAGAGCGGTTCGGCGCCGCAGACGACCAGGTCGTCGACGACCATGCCGACGAGGTCGTGGCCGATCGTGTCGTACACGCCCATCCTGCGGGCGAGGTCGACCTTGGTGCCGACGCCGTCGGTGGCGGAGGCGAGCAGCGGGCGCTCGTACCGCTTGAGGGCCGAGGCGTCGAAGAGGCCGGCGAAGCCGCCGAGGCCGCCGAGGACCTCGGGGCGCCGGGTCTTCTTCACCCACTCCTTCATCAGCTCGACGGCGCGGTCGCCCGCTTCGATGTCGACGCCCGCGGCTGCGTAGCTGGCACCAGTGCCCGCGTGCGGAGCATGCTCAAAAGACTCAGCGGACATGCGAGAACTTTCGTGTCGTTACTGCAGGGGATTACGGGCGACGGAGCGCGTCGGCGGCGTCGGCGCCGCCCGCCAGCTCGGTCTCCAGGAGCTGCTTGCCGAGCAGCTCGGGGTCGGGAAGCTCCATCGGGTACTCGCCGTCGAAGCAGGCGCGGCAGAGGTTCGGCTTGGCGATGGTGGTCGCCTCGATCATGCCGTCGAGGGAGATGTACGAGAGCGAGTCCGCGCCCAGCGAGGTGCCGATCTCTTCGATCGTCATGCCGTTGGCGATCAGTTCGGCGCGGGTCGCGAAATCTATGCCGAAGAAGCAGGGCCACTTGACCGGCGGGGACGAGATCCGGATGTGGACCTCGGCGGCGCCCGCCTCGCGGAGCATCTTGACCAGGGCGCGCTGGGTGTTGCCGCGGACGATCGAGTCGTCCACGACGACCAGGCGCTTGCCCCGGATGACTTCCTTGAGGGGGTTCAGCTTCAGGCGGATGCCGAGCTGGCGGATCGTCTGGGACGGCTGGATGAAGGTGCGGCCGACGTAGGCGTTCTTCACCAGGCCGGAGCCGTAGGGGATTCCGCTCGCCTCGGCGTAGCCGATGGCGGCGGGGGTGCCGGACTCCGGCGTCGCTATCACCAGATCGGCCTCGACGGGGGCTTCCTTGGCGAGCCTGCGGCCCATCTCCACGCGGGAGAGATAAACGTTCCGGCCCGCGATGTCGGTGTCGGGGCGCGCCAGATAGACGTACTCGAACACACAGCCCTTGGGCTTCGCTTCTGCGAAGCGGGAGGTGCGGATGCCGTTCTCGTCGATGGCGATGAGCTCGCCGGGCTCAATCTCGCGGACATAGCTGGCGCCGCAGATGTCGAGGGCGGCGGACTCGCTCGCGACGACCCAGCCGCGCTCGAGGCGGCCGAGCACCAGAGGGCGGATGCCCTGCGGGTCGCGGGCGGCGTACAGGGTGCCCTCGTCCATGAAGACGAGGGAGAACGCGCCCTTGACGTCCGGGAGCACCTTGGCGGCGGCCGCTTCAATGGTCAGCGGCTTGCCGTCGTCGTCGACCTGGCCCGCGAGGAGGGCCGTGACGAGATCGGTGTCGTTGGTGGCGGCGACCTGGGTGGTCCGGCCGTTCTCCCTGGGGAGTTCCGCGACCATCTCGGCGAGCTGGGCGGTGTTGACCAGGTTTCCGTTGTGGCCGAGCGCGATCGAGCCGTGGGCGGTGGCCCGGAACGTCGGCTGAGCGTTCTCCCACACGGAGGCGCCCGTGGTCGAGTAGCGGGCGTGACCGACCGCGATATGACCCCGGAGGGAGCCGAGGGAGGTCTCGTCGAAGACCTGCGAGACCAGGCCCATGTCCTTGAAGACGAGGATCTGTGAGCCGTTGCTCACCGCGATTCCCGCGGACTCCTGTCCTCGATGTTGGAGGGCGTAGAGCCCGAAGTACGTGAGCTTCGCGACCTCTTCACCCGGAGCCCAGACACCGAAGACGCCGCAAGCGTCCTGGGGGCCTTTCTCACCGGGGAGCAGGTCGTGGTTGAGTCGTCCGTCACCACGTGGCACGGCACCGAGTGTAGGCGAGATCGACCACTGGTCCGAATTGGGGATCCGGACATGACTCGCGCGGTTGCGGCCGGAGGCGGCCTTCGCCCGTGCGGCGGGGCCAGTTGGGGGTCCACTCGGGCGTCCGCATTGCGGGACGATCGTTGACACGTACGCGGCGTATCGGACAGTCTCCTGGCCCATGCAGCCTCTTGGTGACCGGACGGTCACGCTGGTGGAGCGCCGGCACGTTGACCTGGTCCGTGTCGCGAGCGCGATCTGTCGCTGCGTGTAGTTCCTAGCTGACCCCGGTTCGGGGGTCCCTTCGCTTCCGGTTTTGCGGTCCGGTCTGTCCATAGGGCGACCGGTCCGCCCCCGTGTTGCGCATTTCACACTGCCGCTCCCCCTTGGAGCGTGGCGACTCATGTCTGGAGACACCGTGACCTAGTGGCACTGCGGATATCTGGAGCGGACCGACGCCGGGGTGCTCCCGTACCCCGGCTGATCACGTGTCCGGGCTGCTCCCGTACCCGGACTGATCACTTGTCCGGCCCGACCGATTTCGCGGCCGGCGCCGTCGCCGACAGTCCATCGCCGTTCGCCGCGGTGAGGGTCAGGGTGCGGTGCTGCAGCTTGTACGTCACATCGCCCTTGAGGACCTTCAGCAGGTGGCTCTCCAGCATCTGCGCCGTGCCCGCGCACATCATCCGGGTGGTGGCGAGGCGGCCGAAGGTGATCGTGGTGCCGGAGATCTTCGCGGTGCCGGTGAAGTTGTTGCAGCCGAGGTTGCCGCGTACGGAACCGTCCTTGCCGAAGGTCAGGTGCGCGTTCTTCTGCGTGCCCGCGGGCAGCGAGGACGCGGTGTCGCCGGTGACGAGCGAGTTCACGGACCACTTGGTGCCGACCAGCGGGGCCGGCCACTCGCGGGTGAGGGCGATCGAGTCGCCCTTCTCGGTGGTCAGCGTGAGCCGACCGTCGGCGATCTTCGCCTTGAGCTTGCCGGAGAAGGCGGACCGCAGCGCGTCCTCGAAGCCCATGACGCCCTTGTCACAGGCCATCTCGGTCATCACTGCGTCGCCCACGGTGATCGTGTCGCCATTGACCGTGACATCGGCGCCGAAACTGTTGCAGCCGTAGCTGCCCTCGGCGCGGCCCTTGGAGGTGATCTCGACATGCGCCCCGGCCGGGGCCGCGGACTTCTTGCCGTGGACGGTCACGCTGTCGACGGCCCAGTGGATGTCAGTGAGCGGCGGCTCGGCCTTGACCGAGCCGCCTCCGTCGCCGCCGGCACCGGAACCCGATTCCGTGCCACAGGCGGCGAGCGCGAGGAGGGTCAGGGCGGTGACGGGAATGCTCAGCTGCTTTCGCATACCCATGGGACGGGGCTGCTGGGGCTCCGGTTCCCCGCGGTAATCAGCCGAGGATCGGCAGCAGCCCCGACAGGTCCGCCCGTTCCCCGCTCGCGCTGACCTTCGCCGCGTCCACTTCCTCGGCCCATCGCGTGCGTCCCGTGGCGAGCCGGATCCAGGTCAGCGGGTCGGTCTCCACGACATTGGGCGGGGTGCCGCGGGTGTGCCGCGGGCCCTCGACGCACTGCACGACGGCGAAGGGCGGCACCCGCACCTCCGTGGAGGCCCCCGGTGCCTTCACCGCGAGCGCGTCGGCGAGCAGACGGGTGCAGGCGGCGAGCGCCTGCCGGTCGTACGGGATGCCGAGCCCGGTCGCGGCGTTCAGGTCATCGGTGTGAACGATGAGTTCGACGGTGCGGGTGACCAGGTAGTCGCCCAACCGCATCGCTCCGACACGGGTGGTGAGCAGCCGTTCGTCGGAGGCGACGGGCAGCAGTTCGGCGAGCCGGGCGGCGGTTCGCGCGTACAGCTCCTCCGGCTCGGCGCCTGCCGCGAGCTCCTTGGTGTCGTCGGAGATGCCCCCCGCGTGCGCGGCGGTCGCGAACGGCCAGTCCAGCAGCTCGACTTCCTGCTGTGCGGGCGCCGGCTGCTCAAGATTCCGGCTGACCGCCCCGACCGCCATGGCGATGTGCCCGGCCAGATCGCGCACGGTCCAGTCCCCGAGCCGGGTGGGCAGGGCGAGCTGCTCGGGCGTGAGGGCGCCGGCCGCCTGGTGCACCTGCCCGAACTGGGTGAGGACGGCGGCACGGATCTTGGCGGAGTCGTAGCTGCGGGTGCGCTTCTTGGCGGGTGGCATGCGAGGAGACTAACGACCGGTCAGGACCGGATGGCGTAGTAGCCGGCGCTGCCGGGTCCGCCGAGGTCAGGGAGCCGGCTGCCGCTCGACGGTGAACGCCTCGCCGCCCGGCGGTACGCCGATCCCGCGCCACCTGAAGGGCACGCCCCGGGCCGAGTCCAGGTCCGGGCCGTCCATCAGCTGGAAGTGCACATGCGGTTCGGTGGAGTTGCCGGAGTTGCCGCAGCGGGCGATCTCCTGCCCGGCCCGCACCTTGTCCCCCGCGCGGACGGTGAGCGAACCGCGCTGGAGATGGGCGTACATGGCGTAGGTGCCGTCGCCGAGGTCGAGAACGATGTGGTTGCCCGTGACCCAGCCCGCGCCGCCCATGTCACGGATGGGCGCTTCGACCAGCATCAGACAGAACAGCGCGGGCAGGGAGTTGCGGCTGAGGTGGTCCCGCCGCCAGTCGGTGGCGTGGACGACGGTGGCGTCGGCGACCGCGATCAGCGGCTCGCCGAAGGCCGGGAAGTCCCGGTTGCGGCGTACGAGGGGCCACAGCGAGCGGAAGGCGGGCCGCCCGCCCTCCTCCGGCTCCGCCACGAGATCGATCGCGTACGTCTGACCGTAGGCGTGCGTGCCATGGCTCGGGACCTTGTCGGCGGGGCTGTTGAGTGCGGACCAGCGGCCGGTCACCGGCACTCCGACCTCCACCGGCGGCCGCGGGTCGGCACCTTGTTCGGCCGCGGTGCTACGGCCCAGCGCGACGACGATGCCGCACGAGAGCACCAGCGGCAGGAACACCCACCACCAGCTGAACGGGTAGTCGACGAAGAACTGGCCGGCCACCAGGGCGACGAAGGCCAGCTGAAGGCCCCGGTAAGAGATCATCGCGAGCTTGCGGGCGGACATGGTTCCCCCTTGGTTCGTACGGCGGTTGTTCGCACGGCGGTTTGTTCATTCGGCGGCTCGTGCGGCGGTTCACGCGGCGGACAGGACCACCAGCAGCGGCACCACCCGGCCGCCCGGCACCTCGTAACGGCCCCGCCCGGCGGTGTGCAGCCACCCGGCGGCGGTCAGTTGGCGCAGATGGTGGTAGATCTGCCCGGTCGTGCCGAGTCCTTCGAGCTCGGCCAGTTCGGCCGCGGTGCGCCGGCCGCCGAGGATCTCGCGCAGCAGCCGGAGCCGTACCGCATGACCGAGCGCGGCGAAGGAGTCGGCCGCCTCGGACCAGTCGGCGTCGAGGAGTTCCTCGGTGAGCGTGCCGTACTGCCACTCGTACTGCTCCTGCGTCGGCAGCCGCACGGCACCGGTGAACAGCACACCGCCCGCCTCCGCCCCGACGAGCTGCGACTTGAGCCCTTCGAGCGCCCAGAAGTCGCCGCCGCCCAGCCGCGGGACATCGCGGTCTCCGCTCTCCAGCGCCGCCATGCGTCTCTCCAGCTCGGCGACGCGCTCCTCCAGCTCCATGACTGAGAGATTACGTAGTTACGTAATCTCATGCAAGGGGGAACGGAAAAGCCCCCGCCCGGAGAATCCGGACGGGGGCCCGCAGAGCAGTGTGGCGTCAGACCAGCAGAGCCGGAATGGTCTCCTCGTGAGCCGTGCGCAGCTCGCTCAGCGCGATGCTGAACTCGCCCTGCACATCCACCTCGTCACCGTCCACGACCCCGATACGGGTGACGGGCAGACCCCGCGCCCCGCACATGTCGTTGAAGCGGAGCTCCTCACTGCGCGGCACCGAGACGACCGCGCGCCCCGCCGACTCGCTGAACAGGAAGGTGAAGGCGTCCAGACCGTCCGGCACGACCAGCCGGGCGCCCGCACCGCCGCGCAGACACGACTCGACGACCGCCTGGATCAGCCCGCCGTCCGACAGGTCGTGCGCCGCGTCGATCATGCCGTCGCGGGACGCCGAGATCAGGATCTCGCCGAGCAGCTTCTCGCGGTCCAGGTCCACGGCCGGCGGCAGTCCGCCGAGGTGGTCGTGGATCACCTGGGACCAGGCCGAACCGCCGAACTCCTCACGCGTGTCGCCGAGGAGGTAGAGCAGCTGCCCTTCCTCGCGGAAGGCGATCGGGGTACGGCGGTTGACGTCGTCGATCACACCGAGGACCGCCACGACGGGCGTCGGGTGGATCGCGACCTCACCGGTCTGGTTGTAGAGCGAGACATTGCCACCCGTGACCGGGGTGCCGAGCTGCAGACAGCCGTCCGCGAGACCGCGCGTGGCCTCCGCGAACTGCCACATCACGGCCGGGTCCTCGGGCGAGCCGAAGTTCAGGCAGTCCGAGATGGCCAGCGGCCTGGCGCCGGATGCGGCGACATTGCGGTACGCCTCCGCCAGCGCGAGCTGCGCGCCCGTGTACGGGTCGAGCTTCGCGTACCGGCCGTTGCCGTCGGTTGCCATGGCCACGCCCAGGTTCGACTCCGCGTCGATCCGGACCATGCCCGCGTCCTCGGGCTGGGCCAGCACGGTGTTGCCCTGCACGAAACGGTCGTACTGGTCGGTGATCCACGCCTTCGACGCCTGGTTCGGCGATGCGACCAGCTTCAGGACCTGCTCGCGCAGCTCCTCGGACGTCGCGGGCCGGGGCAGCTTGTTCGCGTCGTCGGCCTGGAGCGCGTCCTGCCACTCGGGACGGGCGTACGGACGGTGGTACGTCGGGCCCTCGTGGGCCACCGAACGCGGCGGCACATCCACGATCTGATCCCCGTGCCAGAAGATCTCCAGCCGCTCGCCTTCGGTCACCTCACCGATGACGGTGGCGATGACGTCCCACTTCTCGCAGATCTCCATGAACCGGTCGACCTTGTCCGGCTCGACGATCGCGCACATGCGCTCCTGCGACTCGCTCATGAGGATCTCCTCGGGCGAGAGGGTCGCATCACGCAGCGGGACGGTGTCGAGCTCGACACGCATACCGCCGGAACCGGCGGAGGCCAGCTCGGAGGTCGCGCAGGACAGACCCGCGCCACCGAGGTCCTGGATGCCCGCGACCAGCTTCTCCTTGAAGATCTCGAGCGTGCACTCGATGAGGAGCTTCTCCTGGAAGGGGTCACCGACCTGGACGGCGGGACGCTTGGCCGGGCCGGTGCTCTCGAAGGTCTCCGAGGCAAGGATGGAGACACCGCCGATGCCGTCGCCGCCCGTGCGGGCGCCGTACAGAATGACCTTGTTGCCGGGGCCGGACGCCTGCGCGAGGTGGATGTCCTCGTGCTTCATCACGCCGATGCAGCCCGCGTTGACCAGCGGATTGCCCTGGTAGCACGCGTCGAAGACGACCTCACCGCCGATGTTCGGCAGGCCGAGGCAGTTGCCGTAGCCGCCGACGCCAGCGACGACGCCCGGCAGGACGCGCTTGGTGTCGGGGTGGTCGGCGGCGCCGAAGCGCAGCGGGTCGACGACCGCGACCGGACGGGCGCCCATGGCGAGGATGTCGCGGACGATGCCGCCGACGCCGGTGGCCGCGCCCTGGTAGGGCTCGATGTAGCTCGGGTGGTTGTGCGACTCGACCTTGAAGGTGACCGCGTAGCCCTGGCCGACGTCGACGACGCCCGCGTTCTCGCCGATGCCGACGAGCATGGCGTCGTTCTCGGGAACCTTCTCGCCGAACTGCTTCAGATGGACCTTGCTGCTCTTGTACGAACAGTGCTCGGACCACATGACGGAGTACATGGCGAGCTCGGCGCCGGTGGGACGGCGGCCGAGGATCTCGCGGATGCGCTCGTACTCGTCCTGCTTGAGGCCGAGTTCCTTCCAGGGCTGCGCGACGTCCGGGGTCCCGGCCGCGTGCTTGACAGTGTCGAGGGTCACGCTCGGTCGCTCCTTCGCGCGATGTGGTTCTGAAGTCGCGGGCTGGGGCGCTCAGTCGCTCCCTCGGCTGCTCCGGCATCCAGGCTCATGCGTTGACCAGCTTCTTGAGGATCGAGGTGAAGAAACCGAGGCCGTCGGTGCGGCCGGTGCCGATCAGCGGCTCGACGGCGTGCTCCGGGTGCGGCATCAGACCGACGACATTGCCGGCGGCGTTGGTGATGCCCGCGATGTCACGGAGCGAGCCGTTCGGATTGCCGTCGAGATAGCGGAAGGCGACCCGGCCCTCGGCCTCGAGCTCGTCGAGGACGCGCTCGGCGGCGACGTAACGGCCGTCGATGTTCTTGAGCGGTACGGAGATCTCCTGGCCCTTGCCGTAATCGACGGTCCAGGCGGTCTCCGCGTTCTCCACCCGCAGCTTCTGGTCACGGCAGATGAAGTGGAGGTGGTTGTTGCGGAGCATTGCGCCCGGCAGCAGATGCGACTCGGTGAGGATCTGGAAGCCGTTGCAGATACCGAGAACCGGCAGTCCCGCCCTGGCCTGGTCGATGATCGTCTCCATCACCGGCGAGAACCGGGAGATGGCTCCGGCGCGCAGATAGTCGCCGTAGGAGAAACCTCCGGCGAGGACGACGGCGTCGACCTGCTTGAGGTCCTTGTCGCGGTGCCAGAGCGAAACAGGCTCGGCACCGGCGAGACGGACGGCGCGCAGGCTGTCCTTGTCGTCGAGCGTGCCGGGGAACGTGACGACTCCGATACGAGAAGTCACGACTCCACCTTTACGACGAAGTCCTCGATGACGGTGTTGGCGAGGAACGTTTCGGCCATCTCATGGATGCGGGCGAGGGCGGCGTCGTCGACCGGCCCCTCCACCTCCAGCTCGAAGCGCTTTCCCTGACGTACGTCCGCGATCCCGTCGAATCCGAGGCGGGGCAGTGCGCGCTGCACCGCCTGTCCCTGCGGGTCGAGGATCTCGGGCTTGAGCATGACGTCGACTACGACGCGTGCCACGGGCACTCCCGGTGGTGTGTTGCGAGGGCGGTTCCCTCAGCGTACCCGCCCGAAAAATCTACGCGAGTAGATATCAAGAGAACGTCCGGGGGAACGGACGGCGGAACACCCGGGGAAAATCCTGCAAAAAATCTCGCCCGCCATTGCATCTGACACGCGCATGTAATTGGCTGGGCTTCACAATGCGCGGTCCCTCGCTGTACAAAGGAATACAGAGGAAAGCTGCATTGCCCCTCACCCGCCGGAAAACCGGTATCGCCGCGCGTGGGAACCCCATGCCAGAACCGGTGATACCGCAGGAAAGGACCGATATCCGTGGCTCAGCGAGTAGTGGTCACGCTCTCCGACGACATCGACGGCGGAGATGCGGCGGAAACGGTCGCGTTCGCGCTGGACGGGAAGTCGTACGAGATCGACCTCAATCCCTCCAATGCAAAGAAACTGCGCAAGGCCCTGGCTCCGTACATGGCCGCAGGCCGAAAGCAGACAAACGCCAGGAAGCGCGACAAGTCCCGCATCACCTACCGGCACACCTCGCTCGAGCCCGCCCCGGCGGCCGTACGGGCCTGGGCGCAGTCCAACAAGATGGACGTGCCGGCTCGCGGCCGGATCCCCAAGGCGGTCTACGAGGCGTTCCGCGAAGCCAGTTGAGGGGTTCGGGCGCCAACGAGTTGCACTGCACCCCCGCCGATCGGCTAGAGTCTGCAGCACGCCGAGGGGCGAGGTCACAAGGCCCGACCCCACGCAGCGTGCGGGTGTAGTTCAGTAGCAGAACATCCCCCTTCCAGGGGGAAGGCGCAGTGTGCAATTCCTGTCACCCGCTCTCATCGTTTTACCGGCCACGGATGTGGATCAGGTAGAGTGGTGTACGCACCGCCAGTGAGAGCTGAGCGGCAGCAATGCGGACGTGGCTCAGTTGGTAGAGCATCACCTTGCCAAGGTGAGGGTCGCGAGTTCGAATCTCGTCGTCCGCTCAGAGTGAAGGCCCCGGTCTAATCGACCGGGGCCTTCGTCGTATCCGGGCGGCCCGGGCCCGATGACATTTGTCATGGGCAGTGGTGACAGCGCGCACTGCCCATTGCTCCCGCCCGGCGGAAGCCTTGAGCCATGACCACAGATCAGTACGTCATCGAGGCGGAGGGGCTGCGCCGGACCTACGCGGGCGGCTTCGAAGCTGTGACCGGGATCTCCTTCTCCGTGGCGCGCGGCGAGATCTTCGCCCTGCTCGGGACCAACGGCGCGGGCAAGACCTCGACGGTCGAGCTGCTCGAAGGCCTCGCCGCCCCCGACAGCGGGACCGTGCGCGTCTTCGGCCACGACCCGTATCGCGAGCGCGCCGCCGTCCGGCCGCGGACGGGCGTGATGCTCCAGGAGGGCGGCTTCCCTTCCGACCTGACGGCCGCCGAGACCGCCCGGATGTGGGCGGGCTGCACCAGCGGGGCCCGGCCCATCGGTGAGGCGCTGGGGCTGGTGGGGCTCGAACGGCGCGCCGGCGTGCGGGTCAAACAGCTGTCGGGCGGCGAGCGGCGGCGCCTGGATCTCGCGCTGGCCCTGCTCGGGCGGCCGGAGGTGCTCTTCCTCGACGAGCCGACGACCGGCCTTGACGCGGAAGGGCGCCGCGACACGTGGAAGTTGGTGCGGACGCTGCGGGAGGGCGGCACCACCGTGCTGCTGACGACGCACTACCTGGAGGAGGCCGAGTCGCTGGCCGACCGGCTTGCGATCATGCACCGGGGGCGGATCGTGACCGCGGGAAGCCCGGCCGAGGTGACGGCTGCCCGGCCGTCCCGCATCCGGTTCGTACTGCCCGAGGGGGTGGCCGCGGGACGGCTGCCGCTCTCGCTGCGAGCCGCCGCGGACGGCCGGCGGATCGAGATCCGTACGCACCGGTTGCAGCAGGCGCTCGAAGAACTGCTGCGGTGGGCGCGGGAGTCGGACGTACGGCTCGACGGGCTGGATGCCCGCACCGCCTCGCTCGAAGAGGCCTTCCTCGAGATCGCGCGGGGCGCGGCGCAGGACATCGCGCAGGGCAGCGCACAGACGGAAACGGCAGGTGTGTGACATGACCGCGACGGCCGGACGGCTGACCGCTCTCGGGCGGGCCGAACTGACTCTTCTGCTGCGGAACCGGACCGCACTCGCCGTGGCGCTGGTGATGCCCGTGGCAACGGTCGCGGTGATCAAGTCATCACTGGAGCAGATCGATCCCGACAAGGCCGGCATGAGCCTCGCGGAGGCGGCGATGACGGGCGGGATCGGGATCGTGCTGATCCTCGTCGTCCATCTCAACCTCGTCTCGGCGTATGTGGCGCGGCGCGAGGAGCTGGTTCTCAAGCGGCTGCGCACGGGGGAGGTGCCGGACCGCGAGATCCTCGCCGGGACGGCGCTGCCCGCTGCCGGTCTCGCGCTCGCGCAGTGCGTGCTGATCGTGGTGGCCGGCGTCGCCTTCCTGGGTGTGGGGGCGCCGAAGCGGCCCGAACTGCTCGTCCTGGGTGTGCTGCTGGGGATGGTGCTGCTGGCCGCGCTGGCGGCCGCCACGTCCGCGGTGACCCGGACCGTGGAGAGCGCTCAGCTCACCTCGCTGCCGATGCTCCTGATCTCCTATGCGGGCTCCGGCCTGTTCATACCGCTGGAAGTGCTGCCGCAGGACCTCGCGTCGGCGTGCAGGCTGCTGCCGGTGACCGGGGTGATGACGCTCGTACGGGCCGGCTGGCTGGGCGGCGCCGACGCCCATGACGTGGTCGGGGCCGCGGTGACGGCTCTGGCCTGGACCGCACTCTCGGTGTTTGCTGTGCAGCGGTGGTTCCGCTGGGAGCCCCGCCGCTGACTTCGGGAGTCTCTGTGCGAGTGAAGGGCTGGAGCGGCCGCAGCGGACTGGCGAAGGTGGACCTGTATACGCGCGGCACGGTCTATCTGATCCCGTGGGCGGGGGTCCTCGGGCTGACCTTGCTGCTGCAGGCCCGGCCGGTCCACGAGGACGGGCAGCTGATGCTGGTCATGAGCGCCTCGCTGCTCGCCGTCGCGGAGGGGGTGCTCTGCGGACGGCTGGCCCGGCACGCGATGGATGCCTATCTGGGGCAGGGGCAGGTGCCCCGGAGCATGGTCTCGCGGGCGGCGGCGGTGACGGCCGCGACGACGGCCGCCGTGGTGGCGCTGGCGGCGACGGTCGATCTGGCGGGGCTGCTGCCGACGATGCTGGCGGCGGGACTGGCGCCGTTCCTGACCGTCCACTGTCTGCTCGTACGCAACCGGACCACGGCCCTGATCCAACTGGCGGTGCTGGCCGTGGTGGGCGGGCTGGTTGCGCTGACCGGCCGCAACGCCGGTCAGGCGCTGTTCGCCGTCGTGACGACCGGCTTCGTGACCGGCTGGATGGCGTTCACGGCCCGGGCATCCATGTGGGTGCTGGCGGTGATGTGGGAGCTGCGCGAGGCGCGCGACGTACAGGCGCGGCTCGCGGTCGCCGAGGAACGGCTGCGCTTCGGCCGCGATCTGCACGACGTACTGGGCCGGAATCTCGCCGTCATCGCGCTCAAGAGCGAGCTGGCGGTGCAGCTGGCCAGGCGCGAGCGGCCAGAGGCGGTCGACCAGATGACGGAGGTCCAGCGCATCGCCCAGGAGTCGCACCGAGAGGTGCGGGACGTGGTGCGCGGCTACCGCGAGGCGGACCTGCGGGTGGAAGTGGAGGGTGCGCGGGGCGTGTTGGCGGCGGCGGGGATCGCCTGCACCGTCGAGTGGGGGGAGGCCGAACTGCCCGGCGATGTCCAGTCGGCGCTGGGCTGGGTGGTCCGGGAGGCCACGACGAACGTGCTGCGGCACGGGGACGCGCGGCGCTGCACGATCTCGGTGCGGACCGCGGACGACACCGTCGTCCTGGTCGTCGAGAACGACGGGGTGGCCGAGACGGCGTCGGGCGACGCCCCGGGCTCGGGGCTCGCGGGCCTGCGGGAGCGGTTGTCCGCGGTGGGCGGCACGCTGGAGGCCGGTCCGTGCCGGGGCGGACGCTTCCTTCTGACGGCCCGCGTTCCCTTCAAGGACGACCGAGACGGCGGGGACGACGGGGACGACCTGGTCGGGAACGACGTGAAGGAGGCGGTGTGACCGTACGCGTACTGCTCGCCGACGACGAGCATCTGATCAGAGGCGCCCTGGCCGCCCTGCTCTCGCTCGAAGACGATCTCGTGGTGGTCGCCGAGGCGGCCACGGGCGGCGAGGCCCTCGCCATGGCACGGGCGCACCGTCCCGACGTCGCCGTCCTCGATCTTCAGATGCCGGGGCCGGACGGTGTGAGCGTGGCCACATCCCTGCGGTCCGAACTGCCCGAGTGCCGGACGATGATCGTCACCGGTCATGGGCGGCCCGGTCACCTCAAAAGAGCACTGGCTGCGGGTGTGCGGGGGTTTGTCCCCAAGACGGTGAGCGCCCAGCGGCTGGCGGAGATCATCCGTACGGTGCACGCCGGAAACCGTTATGTGGACCCGGAGTTGGCGGCCGACGCGATCTCGGCGGGGGACTCGCCGCTGACCGGCAGGGAGGCTGAGGTGCTGGAACTGGCGGCGGACGGGGCACCCATCGCGGAGATCGCGGAGCGGGCCTCACTGTCGCCGGGGACCGTCCGGAACTACCTCTCGTCGGCCGCCTCCAAGCTGGGTGCCGAAAACCGGCACACGGCGGTGCGTCTCGCACGGGAGCGAGGTTGGGTATAGTGGTCTCCGCGCTACGGCGCATGCGGACGTAGCTCAGTTGGTAGAGCGCAACCTTGCCAAGGTTGAGGTCGCCAGTTCGAACCTGGTCGTCCGCTCAGTTTGAAGGCCCCGGTCCTTTCGACCGGGGCCTTCTTCGTGCCCGTCGGGTTTGATCTACGACCAGCTCAGGCCGGTCAGCAGCTCGTACGCCTCGATGTACTTCGCGCGGGTCGCGTCGACGGTCTCCTGCGGGAGGGCCGGCGGCGGCTGCTCGCCCTTGCGGTCCCAGCCGGAGGCGGGCGAGGTCAGCCAGTCGCGGACGTACTGCTTGTCGTACGAGGGCTGGGAGCGACCCGGCTGCCAGGAGGCGGCGGGCCAGAAGCGGGACGAGTCCGGGGTCAGCACCTCGTCGGCGATCACGAGGTCGTCGCCGTCGAAGCCGAACTCGAACTTGGTGTCCGCGAGGATGATGCCGCGGTCGCGGGCGATGTCGCGGGCCCTGCTGTAGACGGCCAGGGTCGCCTGGCGCAGCTGGGCGGCGGTCTCGGCGCCGACCTGGCGGGCGACTTCCTCGTACGAGACATTCTCGTCGTGGTCGCCGACTGCCGCCTTGGTGGCGGGCGTGAAGATCGGGGCCGGGAGCTCGGAGCCGTCGGAAAGCCCCTCGGGCAGCCCGAGCCCGCAGACGGTGCGGGACTGGTTGTACTCGACGAGGCCCGAGCCGGTGAGATAGCCGCGGGCGACGCACTCGACCGGGACCATGCGCAGGGACTTGCAGACGAGGGTGCGGCCCGCCCAGTCGGCGGGGGCGCCGGCGGGCAGGTCTGTGCTCAGGACGTGGTTCGGGACGAGGTCCTCAAGGCGCTCGAACCACCAGAGCGAGAGCCGGGTGAGAACCCGTCCCTTGTCGGGGATCTCGGTGGGCAGCACCCAGTCGTAGGCGGAGATGCGGTCGCTGGCGACCATCACGAGGTCGCCCGCCTCGTTCTGGTACAGATCGCGCACCTTGCCGGTGTGCAGATGTACCAGGCCCGGGACCTGAAGCGGTTCGGGCTTTTCGACGAATCCGGACACGGTTCCTCCCCGTGGTTTTGTGCAATGGCTCCGATTCTCCCGTACGACGGGAGCGGGGGCCTGGTCAGGGGTGGCTGATCGGTCCCAGTCGCGTTGTCGTCGCGTCCTAGTCGCGTTTGCAGATGCGGTCGAGGAGATTGGCGGTCGCCCGCTGGACGCGGGTGTCGACATGGCCGGGCCGGTCCAGCGCCGGGGACCAGGCGAAGGTGCCGGACGCGAAGACGAGGGCGCCGGAAGGTGCGCGGTACAGGGATGTCTCCTGGTGGCGGACGACGCCTTCGCCGTCCCGGTACGGCGAGTGGGCGAGCAGAATCCGGCTGTGGTGCTCCGGGAGCGAGGTGCGCGGGAAGTACCGGTCGGCCTCGCCGGCGACCAGGCCGGGCAGCTCGTCGCCGTCGCCCGCGCCGGTCGCCTCCCAGAGCCAGTGGTCCGCGTTCCGTACCACCAGGGGACACGGCTCGGGGACCCGGCCCGCGTACTGGATGCCCAGCATCTGCTGCTCGGCCCGGTCGATCTCGCGCCAGAGAGCCGCCTTTCCGGGGCCGCGGCGCTTGCGACAGCTGAGGAGACGGTGGGGGACGCCGGAGGGGGACGGAGCGAGCTCGACCTGCCAGTACATGGTGTTGGCGGAGAGGAAGACGAGCGAGGTGCCGTGGTCGCGGGCGCGCTCGGCGGTGCCGCGCATGGGGGCGGACCAGTACTCGTCGTGGCCGGGGAAGACCAGGCCGCGGTAGCGGGCGGGGTCGATGTGGCCGGCGTGCAGATCGCGGGTGTCGGCGTAGGCGAGGTCGTAGCCGTAGCGCTCGGCCCAGCGGATGAAGTCATAGGCGTGGCCGACGTGGAGAGGCAGGCCCGCGCCGGCGTACGGGCGGTCGAACGAGACCGTGACGGCGGCGTCATCCTCGCCAAGGAGACAGCCCTGTTCGTCCCAGGCGTGGTAGAGGCTGGCGCCGGTACGACCGTCCTCCGGGTAGAGGTTGTATGCCTGCCAGGTGATGTCCGGGAGCAGCAGGAGTAAGTCGGCCGGGTGGTCGTCGCGGACGGTGAAGGGGATGTGGGACCGGTAGCCGTCGACGGTGGTGAGCACGGCGACATAGGCGCCGACCGACCAGTACGAGGGGATCTGCAGCCGCCAGGAGAGCCACCAGTGGTGACAGGAGACGGTGCGGTTGGCCGTGAGCGGGGGCGGCTGCACGATGCCGGCGAGGCGGGGGCTGGTGGTGATCTTGGCCGCGCCGTCGCCCGCGTAGTGCCCGATGCGGTAGACGTCGACGGAGAACTGCTGGGGCGGGTCGACCGTGATGTGTAAGTCGACCGCCTCCCCGGGGGCGACGGCACCGGTGGACGCGAAGCCCTTGATCTGGCGGTGTACGTCGTCGGCGGTGCGGGGGCCGCGGACGCTTTTGCCGCGGTCGGGGTCCGCGTACCAGGGGACGACGTGGCCGGTGTCGTCGAAGTAGTTCTCGCTGCCCCGGAGCCAGGGCAGGGGGCCCTGGCCGAAAGGATCCGTCACGGCGTGGGCGAGGGCGCCCGATTCCCATCGCCGGATCTGCTCCGCCCCCATGCTGCGCCCTCCCTCGATGCGGCTGGGACAACTGTGATGCGCCGATTGCTCAGCGTCGGTCTCCAGCACATCACATAACGCACGCACTCCGTCACCCTTCGTCGCGGATTGACGGGAACGGAACGGGTGGCGGGGGCGCGGGTCGGCTGCGGCCGGGCTCTTCGACCCGTTCCGCGGGCACGCTCACGACCAGGCGGACCGTGGCAGTCCGGCGGCGGGCACGCTCATACCAAGCGGACCGGCTTCTCCGCGCGGATGCCCAGTTTGGTGAGCCAGGTGCGGAGGGGGGACACGTCGCCGTCCTCGGTGAGGCTCAGGACAGCGGCCGCAAGGTCCCCGCGGCGTTCGCCGTGGATCAGGAGGGCCGGGCCGTCGAGCCAGTCGAGGCCGGGGGCCGCGCCGGCCGTGTCGACCGCCGCGCAGCAGACCATCGCGGTGACATGGTCCGCGAGCAGCTCGCGCCCGGAGCGGGGCGGCTGGAGAGGGAAGAGGGGGAGCGGGTCCGCGCCCCAGCCGTTCAGGGCGTCGCCCGGGCTCTTGGGGACCGGCGGGGCCGCCGCCTCCTCGCGGGCAACCTCCGCGCTGATCCCGGCCGCCAGCGCCTCGCCGGGGTCCTCGCCCCGGCCGGACAGATGGTCCATCACCCGCGCGAGCGTCGGACCGTCCGGGCCGGTCGACGGTGGCACGCCCATGTCGTCGAGCACCCGGTGGAGGCGCGCCGCTTCGGTGCGCCACTTGAGGTCGACGACCTCTTCCGGATACTGCTGCCAGCCCACCGGGGACCAGTCGGGGCCCGCCTCGGCCGGACCGCCGTGGAAGAGACGCGCGGCCAGCAGCGACGCGGCCTCGTCTATCGCGCCCGGCTCTTCGAGCAGGTCGCACGCGGGGCGCTCGCCCAGACGGGAGGTGAAGCCCTCGGCCAGCCGGTCGCGGCGGGAGAGTTCGGTCAGTGCCGAGACGACGCCCGCGTCGAGCCGGGACGGCCAGCGGCCCATCCGCCATGCGGGCAGTGCGACCCGGGTCAGCAGCCGGTCCCAGCCCGCGTAGGCGAGGCCGACCTGCTCCTGGGCGACGATCCGCAGGCCGTAATCCACAGCCTGTGCACGCTCGGACGCGGCGGCCGCGACCCCACGCTCCATCTCGGCGGCGGGCGCCTGGCAGCTGCGCAGCAGCACCCGGCTGATCAGACCGACGAAGCCGAGCGCCGTCCTGCGTATCGCCCCCCGCCCAGGACCCGCCGCGACCGCGACGGCCGCGTCCAGACCCCGCACGAAACGGCGTGCTGCGGCTATGTCCGGCTGCGCCGACGGCGCGGTCCCGGCGACGACCGGCGCCAGCACCGCCCGCAGCTCGGCGACCCGCATCCACCACAGGAACGGCGAGCCGATCACCAGCACGGGCGCCTCGGCGCCGCGGCGGCGGCGCCCGCTCCGTATCGCATGGGCCGGGTGCGTGCGGTCCTCGAGCCAGCTGTCGCAGTCCGGGGTGAGGGCCAGCGCGGAGGGCGCGGGCACCTCAAGGCGCTCGGCCACGTCCCTGACCAGCCGGTACAGATCGGGGGCCGACGGCTCCGAGAGGTCGACGGTGGGGCTCAGCGCCGGACTGGCTCGTACGATCACGGCTGCGACCGCAGCCGCGAGCACCAGCACCAGCACGGCGAAGAGCGTCACGACCCAGCGCGCCGTGTCCCAACTCCCGCCGCTCATATGCCCCGTGGTACCACCGGCGAGCAGCACGACGGCGACGGCCGCGGGCAGCAGCGCCACGGCCAGCGCCCTGCTGCGGATGCGCAGCACGGCGAGGGCCCGCGAGCGCGCGGCCTGCGCACCCAGCGACTCACCGAGACCGGTACCGGACACGGCCGGACCTCACCCCCTCTGCCCTGCGACGGTGTTGCTCACTCCCCCACTGTGGCACCCACAACTGACATCGCAATGCCGGTGGGCCAAGTGCCGGAACGCTTGCGCCGCACCCTAGTTGGGGCTTCGGCGGGCGTCATCCGGATGGCTCAGCCGTCACTCGATGGAATGGCTTTGGGCAAAGGTGATGACGGTAATCAGGCCCTGGGGGTTCACTCCCCGGCGGCCTCGCGTGCGATGTCCGTACGGTGCTGCGAACCGTCGAGCCGGATCCGGGCCACGGCCTTGTACGCCCTCTCGCGCGCCTGCGACAGGTCCTTCCCGGTCGCCGTGACCGAAAGCACCCGGCCGCCGGCGCTCACGATCGCCTCGCCGTCCCGCTTGGTCCCGGCGTGCAGCACGTACGCATGGGGCGCATCCTGCTCCGCGATCTCGTCCAGGCCCTCGATCGGGTCGCCGGTGCGCGGGGTGTCCGGGTAGTTGTGCGAGGCGACGACCACGGTCACGGCGGCGTCATCACGCCACCGCAGCGGCGGCTGCATGTCGAGAGTGCCCTGCGCGGCATTGAGCAGCACGCCCGCGAGCGGGGTCTGCAGGCGGGCCAGGACCACCTGGGTCTCCGGGTCGCCGAAGCGGGCGTTGAACTCGATGACGCGTACTCCGCGCGACGTGATCGCCAGACCCGCGTACAGCAGCCCCGAGAAGGGCGTGCCACGGCGGTGCAGCTCGTCGACGGTGGGCTGGAGGACGGTTGCCATGACCTCGTCGACCAGCTTCGGGTCGGCCCAGGGGAGCGGGGAGTACGCGCCCATGCCGCCCGTGTTGGGGCCCGCGTCGCCGTCGAGCGCGCGCTTGAAGTCCTGGGCCGGGGTGAGCGGGAGGACCGTCTCGCCGTCCGTGATGGCGAAGAGGGAGACCTCGGGGCCGTCGAGGAACTCCTCGATGACCACACGACCGCAGGCCAGCGCGTGTTCGCGGGCGGCGACGAGGTCGTGGGTCACGACGACGCCCTTGCCGGCGGCGAGGCCGTCGTCCTTGACGACGTACGGAGCGCCGAAGGCGTCGAGGGCCTCGTCGATCTCCTCGGGCGTCGTACAGACATAGCTGCGGGCCGTGGGCACTCCGGCCGCCGCCATCACAGCCTTGGCGAAGGCCTTGGAGCCCTCCAGCTCGGCCGCCTCGCGGGAGGGGCCGAAGCAGGGGATGCCCACGGCCCGTACCGCGTCGGCGACACCGGCGACGAGCGGCGCCTCGGGGCCGACGACGACGAGCTCGGCCGCCAGCTCGGTGGCGAGCCGCGCCACGGCCGCGCCGTCCAGCGCGTCGACCGGGTGCAGCTCGGCGACCTCGCCGATGCCTGCGTTTCCGGGCGCGCAGTGCAGCGCGGTGACGTCGGGGTCGAGGGAGAGAGAGCGGCACAGGGCGTGTTCGCGGGCGCCGCCGCCGATGACGAGGACCTTCACGGCAGTCAGCCTAACCGCCGGGAGCGGCTGCTCCTGTACGGGCCTCCGAGGCTCCCCCCTCTATTCGTTTGTGTATTCCTCCACGACCGTGGCGCCGAGCTCGCGCACGATCAGGTCGTGGCCGGAGAGCGCGGAGTCTACGAGGTCGGGGTCGTCCGCCTCCGGCACGTCGTCCTCGGGGGCGACCGGTGGCGGAGTCTGTACGGGGGCGGCACGCGGCGGCTCGGGGGCGGAGGACCGCGGGGCGGGGGCCGACTGGGGAGTCGACTGGGCCGGTCCGGGGGCGGGGGGCGAGGGAGCTGCCGGCCCAGAGGCGGGAGCGTGGTTCTGTGCGGCGGGGGCCTGCGGGGCGGGGGCCTGTGATGCCCGACCGCCGCCATAGCCGCCACCACCGCTGCCGCCGAAGCCGCCGCCTTGACCGGACGGGGGCTGGGCGCCACCGCCCGGGCCGCCCGCGCCGCCCGACGGGTCGATGATCGCCTCGACCTTCCACTGCACGTGGAACTGCTCGGCAAGCGCCTGCTTCAGCACCTCCTCGCTACCGCTGCTCGCGAAGTTGTCCCGGGCACCGGCGTTGATGAAGCCGAGCTGGAGGGTGGTGCCGTCGAAGCCCGCCACCTGGGCGTTCTGGCTGAGCAGGATCCAGGTGAAGCGACGGCGGTTCTTCACGGCCTCCAGGATGTCCGGCCACATGTTCCGCACTTGTCCGGCGCCCTGGACCATGGCTGCGCCCGGCGCGGAGGGTCCGGGGGCGGGGGCGGCCGGAGTGGGCGAGGGTGCCGCAGGCGCGGCGCCCTGTCCCGGGGCGGACGCCGTGGGCCAGCCGCCGGGACGCCGCCCGGCCGTCTCGGCAGGGGGCGTGGCGGGGGCGGCGGATGCGGCGGGTCCGGCCGCGGCGGGCCAGGCTCCGGGACGCTGACCGGCCGACTGCGGCTGCTCGGCCGGGTCGGGAGCCGACGCGGGCACGGGCGCGGGAGCGGTGGGGGCGGCCTGAGGCACCCCGGCCGCCGCACGCGCCGCGGCCGGACCTCCGCCCTGCGGCACGTCCGCCGCGGGCGGCGGCACCGGGGCGTGAGCCTGCGCCTCCGGCCCCGGTACGTACCCCATCGCGGGCGCGGAACCCCCGGTCGAGAAGGTCGCGCCCCGCTCCAGCCTGTCCAGCCGCGCCTGCACCGAGCGCTCGTCGTCGAACGCGGCGGGCAGCAGCACCCGCGCGCAGATCAGCTCCAGCTGCAGCCGCGGCGAGGTGGCGCCACGCATCTCCGTAAGTCCCGTATTGACCAGGTCCGCGGCCCGGCTCAGCTCGGCGGCACCGAAAACGGACGCCTGCGCCTGCATCCGCTCGACCACGTCGGCGGGCGCGTCGATGAGCCCTGTCTTCCCCGCGTCGGGCACGGCGGCCAGGATCACCAGGTCCCGCAGCCGCTCCAGCAGATCGGCGACGAAGCGCCTCGGGTCGTTGCCGCCTTCGATGACGGTGTTCACGACCTGGAAGGCCGCGGCCCCGTCGCCCGCCGCGAAGGCGTCCACGATCGAGTCGAGCAACGATCCGTCCGTGTACCCGAGCAGTGCGGTCGCCATGGCATACGTCACACCCTCCTCGGTCGCACCCGCGAGCAGCTGATCCATGACGGACATCGAGTCACGCACGGACCCCGCGCCCGCCCGTACGACGAGAGGCAGCACACCCTCCGCGACCGGGATGTTCTCCTTGCCGCACACCTCGCCCAGGTAGTCGCGGAGCGTCCCCGGGGGCACCAGCCGGAACGGATAGTGGTGCGTACGCGACCGGATCGTGCCGATCACCTTCTCCGGCTCGGTGGTCGCAAAGATGAACTTGAGGTGCTCCGGGGGCTCCTCGACCACCTTCAGCAGAGCGTTGAAGCCCTGCGGGGTGACCATGTGTGCCTCGTCGATGATGTAGATCTTGTACCGGCTGCTCGCCGGCCCGAAGAATGCCTTCTCCCGAAGATCACGCGCATCGTCCACACCACCGTGTGAAGCGGCGTCGATCTCGATGACATCGATCGACCCCGGCCCGTTCCTGGCGAGGTCACGGCAGGACTGGCACTCGCCGCAGGGTGTGGGCGTGGGCCCCTGCTCACAGTTCAGACAGCGGGCGAGGATGCGGGCGCTGGTCGTCTTGCCACAACCGCGCGGACCGCTGAACAGGTACGCGTGATTGACCCGGTTGTTCCGCAGGGCCTGCTGCAGCGGGTCAGTGACATGCTCCTGCCCGATGACCTCGGCGAAGGACTCGGGGCGATAGCGGCGGTACAGCGCAAGGGACGACACGCCTACGAGGTTATCGGGGCCCACTGACAAGCGTCGCTGCCCGCCGATGCCCACCACGACCGGCCCCCGCTCGCTCCGGCACCCACAGCGCCCCCGAACGCAAGCGCCCCCCACGCACCCGCCAGAGCCGACCTACCCTTGCTGCCTTCCGGCCCTGGGGGAGTTCAGTCAGATAGCGCCACGTGAGGGGCTCCGCACAGGGTACCTGATGGCAGGGGGTGGGAACGAGTTCGCTAGCACTCCTCAACGTCTTGTATTGTTTGCGGCGGAGGATTCGCCTAGTGGCCTAGGGCGCACGCTTGGAAAGCGTGTTGGGGGCAACCCCTCACGAGTTCGAATCTCGTATCCTCCGCCATTGCTCTCACCGGGCAATACGTCGAAGGGCCCCACCGTTCGCGGTGGGGCCCTTCGGCGTAGGCCGTCTCAGTTTCCGTCTCGGTTGGCCCTCGGCAGCTCCCGGAGCGCATCGCCGCTGCCACAGCCTCCCCACCCGTGATCGCGTCCACCGCGACGCCCGGGACGCCGAGCAGCAGAAGCACCGCCGTCGCCGTGTGACGTGTGTCACGCAGCCGACCGTCCCCCGCGCCTGCGCCCCGAAGCGGCCGGCCGACCCGGGCCGGCTGCGCCGCTTCATCGGGGTTCGGCTCCTGAAGCGGGGCGGACGGGCCGGCCCTCCCGGCCTGAAAGCGAGAAGCAACATTCCGCACCGCTCGCGACCTCTGTACTTACGTAGGTCTCGGACGTCATGGGGCGTCGCGACGGCACTCACGCCTCGGAGGGAAAATGACACTTCGCCAGATTGCTCGCGGAACAGGTCTCGCCATAGCGGCCGTAACCGCTCTGGCGACGGCCACGGCACCCGCGTCCGCTGCGACAGTCAACTGGAAGGAGATAAGCCCGAACTCGAACTGGCGATGTGAGGACACCATCGCCCACGCAACGTATCCACAGGTGAAATTCCAGGGCTGCGTCGTGGCCAATCAGAACGGAGACGCGCAGGTCGTTCTCGTGGTCAACAACCAGGGCCCCAAGGGCGTCAACATCGGCGGCTGGACCTCGTCACAGTTCGGCAGCAACGTCACCTGCGCCGACTCGGTCCTCAACCCTGGCTTCCAGCGGGGCTGTTTCGGGCCCACGATCACTGTTCCCTGCAACATTACCTACCACAACTCCGTGCACCTCACGGTGAACGGATCGACCAAGATAGCCCCCGCGCCGACATTCGCGAAGATCTGCAGCTAGTACTGGCAGGCAATGAGTCGGCGGCGGTTCGTGCGAAGGGTGACGTCCGCTGCCGGCCTCGGCTGCCTGCCCGTACGAGCTTCGTCGCGGAGATCAGGACCCGCAGACCGGTGGCGCTACGATCCGGCTGGTACAAGCCGGGACGGTACGACGCAGTCCCCACACATGAAGGAAATCACTTGCACATACCGGGAGTTGGTAGGTTTGGCGCGGTCATCGCTGCCGCCGTCAGCACGGTCGCCCTTGCCTCCGGGACGGCTTCGGCCCACCCATGGTGGCAGGAGTGGGTCCCGACGCAGAATCAGCAATGCGGTCCAACCACGCACCACGAAGTTTCGACCAAGGTCCTTTTCCAGACCTGCATCGTCAGGCACCCCACAAACGGCACTGCGCAGCCCGTGCTCATCGTACGGAACAACGCGAGTGTGACTGTCGCGGTCGAAAACGCAAGCGTGTCCAGTCTGTGGTCCCACAACACGTACGACTGTGCCCTCCTACGCCTGGCCCCCGGCACGGCGTTGGCTTGCTACGGCGGAACCACCAGTCTGGTACTCGGGAAGAACAAGGCCATCGGCCAATTCACCTACAACGGCATAACGGACAACACGGCATACGCCGAGCTCGCATACGCACCGTAGGGTCCTGCGTCAATTCGACCGTCCGATGGTGACGGTGCAGTTCGAAAATGCGCCCGCAGGTGAACGAACCGTGAGGGGTCCCACCGTTCGCGGTGGGACCCTTCGGCGTTGGCCTGTCTCAGCGCATCCGCGACGCTCCCCGGGAGCGGAAGCACGATCGCGGCCGCGGGAGGTGCGTCCTGGCGGCGTCCATCCCGTAAGCACACCACGAACTCGAAGACACGTACCGGCGGGCCGGGACTGGCCAGGCAGGTAGCCCGTACGCTGACGCGGGTGACGCGTTTGATCGTGGCAGCGGGTGGAGGAGGCGACGCAGTCGCCGCGGCAATGCTCGACGCCGCCGTGTACGGCGGCGAGGGACCGGCCGTGATCCTCACCTACGCGTGGGACCGCCTCCTGATCGATCCCGTGCCCGGGCCACGAGGCCCGGCCAACTTCACCGGCCTGCGACCTCTCACCAGAAGTGTCCAGGCCGTACCCGCCGACGCAAGGCCGGTAGCCCCCGCCGGCTCGACACTCCCCCGGCTCGCCGCCGAGCTGCCGCACACCTTCGCCCTGATCGACCCGCACCACGGTGCCGAAGGCATCACCCGCCAGCTCGAAGAACTCATCCAGCACCTGGAACCCGAGTCCATCGACCTCCTGGACGTCGGGGGCGACATCCTCGCGCGGGGCAACGAACCCACCCTCCGCAGCCCGCTCGCCGACGCCCTCACCCTCGCGGCGTGCTGCCAAGTCAACGCCCCCGTACGACTCCTGGTCGCCGGCCCCGGCCTCGACGGCGAACTCCCCGCGGACGCTCTGCGCGACCGCATGGGCCCACTCGTCCTGACCTTCGCGGCCGACCACGTCGAGGCGATTGGCTCAGTCCTGGAATGGCACCCCTCGGAAGCCACGGCAATGCTCGCGGCCACCGCCCGAGGAGTCCGCGGCCAGTGCGAAGTCCGGGACGCCGGCCTGCCCGTCCCCCTCACCGACGAGGGACCCACCGTCCATGAAGCCGACCTGGACGACGCCCTCAATCGCAACGAGCTCGCCCGAGCCCTCCTCGCCACGGAAACTCTCGACGAGGCCGAGCAGCACAGCCGCGAGATCTGCGGCTACTCCGAGATCGACTACGAGCGCGACAAGGCCAGTTGGCTCGGCGACCAGCACGAACGCAAGCTCGACCCCGCTGCCGCACTCCGCCAACTCGACCAATTCGAGGCCGAAGCCCGCAACCGCGGCATCACCCACACAACGTTCCGCCGCATCACCGAGGTCCTCGGTCTCAATGGCAGACAGCGCCAGGACCTGAGAGCTCTCCTGCTCAGCAGCCGGCCGGAGCAGTACCAAGCCCCTCTCTGGCGCATCTCATCCTGACGGAGTGCCCGGCTGACACGGCATGGCCCTGGGGCCGGGCCCATCGCCCGGCCCCAGCGCCTTCATGGGCAGTGGTGCTCAGTGTGCGGTCGTGCCGCGTGTTCAGCCGCCGATCTCCGCGGGCTTGACGACGATCCAGTTGCGGTCGGCGTCGACGCGGAGTCCCGCCTTCTTCTGCTCGTCGGCCCGCTTGGCCTTCTCCGACTGCAACGCGTCGGTGTACTTCTGCTTGCGGTTGACCCAGAGCCGTTCTCCACCGGCCTGCACATCGGTGTCGAAGAGCATGAACCAGTCGCTGGGTGCGTCACCTGCGACGAGCACCGGACGCTTGTAGTGGGCGATGTACTCCTTGATACCGGCGAGCTTGCCGACGTACCACGTGCCCGGGGTCCACAGGTACGGCGTGATCTCCATCCGCATGTGCTTGCTCTTCGGGTACTCCGCGTCGAGGAAGTGCCCCTTCTCGATCTGCTTGCGTGCGGTGGTCAGTTCGCCGGTTGCGGGATCGCGCAGCAGTGTGGTGACACCGATGACGTTCTTCGGTTCGATGCCCAGGCCGTAGGCAGGGTCGGAGACCACCATGCGCACCAGCTCCTCATGAGCGGCGGTCATGACGTGGACGGTGATCCCGTGCTTGCGCAGCTCGTTGATGAGTTGGCGCTGACCGGGGTAGATGCGCGGCGGGTTGACCGTGCTGTGCACGGTTTCGTCGCCCTCGTAGTACGTGACAGGTATGGGCGTGCCGTAGGCGAAGAGATCGTCGACATGGACTTTGAGTGTCTCGAGGCTCAGCCCGGAGAAGACCTGTGCGATCCACGGGTAGCAGACCTTGTCGTCGATTTCGCACAGCCGCACGTAGTAGGAGTAGAGGCTCTCGCCGTCGCGGAAGGGAATCAGTTTCAAGGACGGATCGAGGTGGTCGCGGTCCAGCACGCCCTTCATCTCGAGGTAGGGCAGCAGTGATTCCTCGAGGTCGTAACGCCAGATGGTGTTGTCGGCGTCGAAGACGGCGTAGTCGCCGCGATCGGAGAACTTGGAGATGAGTTTCTGCAGCCGTTTTTCCTGGGCGTCCGGCCAGGAGCTCAGGTCCGTGTGACGGCTGCTCCCGGCGGCGTCGGCGGGACCGTCGGCGGCCTGTGCCAGCACGGGGCCGAGCGTCAGCGCTGCAACAGCGGTGACGGCGCTGAGGATGCTGACCAGAAAACGCCGGGCAGTGGGCATGGAACTACCGCCTCTCGGGTCGGTCACGGTTCCGCATTGCGCAATGCCGTGTGGCATGCGCAACGAGGGAAGCGGATGCGGGCGACCGGTGTCAAGAGTCAGGACGCCCCCCTTTGCGCCAGTGACCGGAAACGGGCGGCGAGTTGAGTGACCGGAAGCCCGGCGGCCACCTCCCCAAGGGCCGGGGCGTTACCGCAGGCCAGGGCGGGACCCACGCCCAGGGCCGAGAACATGAACGAATGGGTACGTGTGCGCGGGCACCCGGCCGCGCGGTGCGAAACCGGCGGGCCGCGGCCGCGGCGGCCCAAGAGCGTCAGGTCGCGTCACGACCTTGCCGGACCGTCTCGGGGTCGTCCGAGGCAGGCGGGTGTGCTCGACCGGTGCCGGTGCCGGTCTCGATGAGGATCTGTTCGGCCTGCGCATCGTTGTCCGCGCGGACGGCCCTGGCCATCGCGGCACGTGCCGCGTCGGGCGTCGCGTGCGGCGGGATCACCAGCAGGGAGAAGTGGTCTCGATCGCCTCGGGTGATGAGGACGGTGTCGTCACCGACCGGGAACGAGTCGATATGCACGACGCGGTCGTTGATGATCAGTCGTGTCGGCAGTTCTTCCCAGGCGGCGGCGTCCAGGCCGACGCGCGTGACGGGACCGATGTGCTCGGTCAGCTCGGTGATCAGGCCGGGAAGCTCGGCGCCGATGTCGCGGGAACACGGCCACCACGCACCGTCGAGAACTCCCCGACGGGAATGTGTCGTCTCCAGCCGCAGGAGTGCTGTTCCGGGTTTGACGGACTGATGGATCGCGTCCGGCAGAAGCTTCGCTGCACGCGGGGTGTCGGAGTCGGACATGGTGTCCTCGCCGTCTGCGGGATTCGTCAGTTCGCCGATCGCCTGGGACGACGCCTGCGTGGCTGCCGGGCCAACGGAGTGGTGGCGTGATTTCACCGTACTCCGCAAGCCGGCGCAGGGGTCGCTTGCGCAGCGGACCCGGACCCGGTTCTCCGGGAAAGTCGCTGGTCACGCGCAGGTTGTGCGGGCCGTGCGCGGAGTACAGTGAAAGGACCGGGAGTACTTCGCACACCTGCTCCGCGCTGGTGCCGTTCTCGGCGAGCAATAACACCGGGGACGTTGAAGACGCGCCCGGGGACAGGTCCGCGCCATGACCGCCACGATCGACCGTACGACTATCGGTGAGCGCGTCGCCTCCCCACCGGTCCGCCTGTCCCTGACCCCGGCGGGCCCGATGCCAGGTCTTCTGGACGGTGCGTGGTGGCCCCGCTCCCGCGATCTCCTTCGTAAACTCCCGGCGCTGACGGACGCGCTGGACCCGCGCTGGGGGCGGATCACTCGCGTCACCGTGAACCCCGCTCACTGGCCCGTGATCCCCCGCAAGGTGCCCGTGACCGGGCATACGGTGCACGTCGGCTGGTTCACCGACGAGCAGGACCCGCACAAGATGATTCTCCTCTCCTACGCCACGGGACGCTGGGACCTGCTGGTGATCCCGCCGGAAACCGGTGCGGCTGCCGGTGCCCGGCTGATGGCCGCCGCGGCCACCCCCGGAGGCATCCTCGCCGCCAGCAGTCTGATGGCGAGCGAGGACATCACCCGTGACGCGAGTGAGTCGCTGGGCCGGGAAGAGGAGTGGGAGACCGACGGCGGGGCCGCCTCGGCGGCGGCCGGAAACCCGAAGCCGATCGGCCCTGCCGGGCACCCGAGCCTGATCGGCCCTCTGAGCTGCGCCCAAGGGATGTGAGGACGTGGAGACCGCCATCACCGTGGCTGTGATCATCGCCATGATCGTCGTAGGAGTACTGCTGATCCATCTGCTCAATGACCAGCACGAGGAACGGATCGCGGCATTCCACTACGGCGACATCATGCCGGGAATCGGCCGCCGGCGGAGCCGGAAGAGCCGACGGCCGACAGCGCCTGCCGGACCGCCCGTCGTCACCACGCACCACGAAGACAGCCACGGGGGCCGCGGCTGACGCATGACCTTCTGCTGACCGGGGGCGGTGGGTGTGGAGCTGCGGCTCTCGCCCACCGACATGTCGTCCTGATGAATGAGGCCACCATGGAGCCACTGGAACTGCCCCTGGCCGGGTGTGCGGATGTGCGGATCATTGCCGCGTCCCCCGAGGTCGCCCGCCAGGTCGCAGAGGTTCTCCGGCGTTGCTTCGCTGCCACCGAACAGCGCAGTTACTCCGCCAGCGGCGAAGGCGGAACCCGCCTCCACCTCACCGTGGACACCACCCAAACGGCCGAACCGGCGCGGTCCTGGCTGGTGACCAGTCAGTCCTCGTCGGGGGATCGCCGACACGCGGACGAAATCTGAAGCGATGGAAATCTGAAGCGACGGCCCTCGACGGGCGCGGTCAGGGTACCGCCGCCCCGGCCTCATGAACTCCCCGTCGGTGCCCAGCACGAGTGGGCGGACGTCATGGCAACACTGCAGGAGCGGAAGCACTACCGCGAAGCGATCATCAAGACCCTGTACGAGGCCACGGAAGGCAATCGCCTCCTCGGCGTCACCGGGGCGAAGCTGCGGGACGACCTCCAGGTCCCCGAGGAGGATCTGGCCGCCGCCTGCGCATATCTGGTGGGCGAGGGGCTCATCACCGTCGACTGGGCACAGGGAAACACACCCGCGATGGTCATGCTGACGCATCAGGGATCCGGCTCGTGGAGGCCGAGGAGGAGGAACACGACTGACGCGGCGCGGGGCCGTTTCCGGACACCAGGAGTGAATTGCCCCAAGAATCCCTGATGCCGGAAGTGCGTCGCAGTCATAGCATGATGAGTGGGTCGTGCACTCTCACGTGTGGCGGCCCGGAAGGGCGGCCCCGGTGTGTATACGCCGGGGTCGTTGTGTGACCGTCGGCGCATGGCAGGGAGCAGGGAATGATTCGTTCAGCCGATATCCGCGAGTGGCGCGACCGCGACGTCGTCGACCCGAAGGGGCGCAAGATCGGCGCGCTGGAGGCGATCTACGTGGACACCGCCACCGATGAACCCGCCATGGCCACCGTCCGTACCGGCCTTCCCACCCGGCAGCGCCTGGTCTTCGTCCCCCTCGACGAGGCGATGCTGGGACCGGGATACGTCAAGGTCGCGCACGCCAAGGCCCTGGTGAGGCAGGCCCCGTCCATCGGCACGGACGACATCCTGCCCGCCGAGCGGGAGGAAGCGATCTTCAATCACTACGGCATGGCCTACCGGCCGGGCGCCAACGGCGAACGACAGCTCGCGCGCCGCTGATCTCCCGCTGATCTCCCGAGCACCGCACCCGTGGAGGTGTGAGCGTATGGCGATCTTCCTGTTCCTGCTTCTCGTCGCCGTCATTCTGGGACTCATCGGCGCCGTGGCGGAGGGCCTGTTCTACCTCCTGATCATCGGCATCGTGCTCGTCGTCGCCGACGTGATCTTCGGGGCCGCGCGATGGTCCCAGCGCTCGCACCGTCGCCCGCTCCGATGAAACCGGCTGTGTCCCGCCATGTCGCTGTCGTGCAGCGCGGCGACGGTCAGAAGCATCTCGCCGGGTGAAGCGGTAGCCGGGGTGGCCGGTCGTGGCCGGCTCGTCGAGACGGCCCGGCGGGGCCCCAGCGCCGCCCGGCGGTGGGGCCCTTCGTCGGCTGTCAGCCGCTCCAGCACGCCAGGGCGGGCCGCTCGGCGTCGTGCAGCAGGCCGATCAGGGAGCTGCGGGCGCGGGCGACGCGGGAGCGGACCGTGCCCACCGGGCAGCCGCTGACCAGGGCCGCCTCGGCGTAGGGCAGGCCCAGCAACTGCGTGAGGACGAAGGCCTCACGGCGCTCCTCGGGGAGCGTCGCCAGCAGCTCGGCGAGGGCGATGCCGTCGTCGAAACCGGGGAGGTTGCGGTGCTGGGCGCGTTCGGCGGCGGACTGCCAGTCGTCCGTGTCCGCGAGCCGCGGGCGGGCGGCGGTGTGGCGGAGGCTGTCGATCACCGCCCGGCGGGCTATCGAGAGCAGCCAGGTGCGGGCCGACGAGCGGCCCTCGAAACGGTGCAGGCTGCCCAGCGCCCTGAGGAAGGTGTCCTGGGTCAGATCGTCGGCGGCCTGCGGGTCGGCGCTGAGGTAGGCGACGTACCGGCGGACGTCGCGTTGGAGGGCGCGTACGAACTGCTCGACGGCCAGGGGGTCGCCGCCGCGGGCGGCGAGCGCCCACGCCGTGATCGCGTCGTCGTGCGGATGGGCGGTTCTGGTACATCGGGGCGTGGTCGGCCGGGGCATGGTCGGCCGGGGCATGGTCGAGGGCAGGGCAGCGTTCATCGCCTGGTGTCCTTCTCGGGAATCCGGTGGAACCGGTGAGTCGTACGGCCGCGCGAAGGCGCGACCGGAGCCCGGACCGCCGAGGTGTGAACCCCATGGCGCGGCCGGGGAGCCGGCTGTCAGCTGACAGCGGTCTCCGCGGGCGGACCCCGAGTGGTGAGAGCGTGAACGAGCAGCAGCTGCCTGGGCGTACGCACACGAGGGACGCGACGGACGCGGATGCGCGGGCGGCCGGGCAGCACGGGGGCGATGACCGGCAGACGCAACGGTGCGGACAGCCACCCTGCGACGGCGCGCAGGATCCGGAACACCGCCCGCTCGCCGTACCCGAGCCAGAGGCCGCTGAGGAGCGCGGCCAGCAGGTGGGCGGCGAGCATTCCGGAAGAGGAGGTCGGTGAGGTCGGTGGCAACGGCATGGCGCTCATGCCGTCCATGGCGTGCATCGCACCCATGTCGTGCGCCATCGAGGGCGCTGTGCCGTGGCCGTGCGTCGACGGTGACGGCTGCGCCAGCGAGAACGCGGTGTGCAGTGCCGCCTGCATGGCCATCGTGATCGCCACGACCGGGAGCAGACCGCGCTCCCGCTCGGTCACGCACCACCCCGCCCCGCCGCTCACGCCCGCCCCGGCCGCCAGCGCCCACCAGGGAACGCCCGTCTGCGACATCAGTACGTGGCCCAGGGCTGCGAGCAGCACACAGACAGCCGCGAACACCGCAGCCCGTACCGCGCGCACACCCCGTCCAGCACTCATGGCGGGCTCATCCTTGCATCCGGCTCGGGGACTTCAAGGGTGGGTACGCAACTTCCCGAGCGAGGCTCGAGGAACGGCGGGTGATTCAAGCCACAGAAATTCGCGGGAACTTGGCGGCTGCCGCGAACGACTCCTGGCACGGCCCGGGTGACCTCCGGGGGCGGCCAGGAAACGGAGACGCAGCGGTGGGGACAGCGGAGCAGCAAGGGGCGGCCGCAACTGGTGTGCCCCGCCCGACGGATGGCCCGACGGATGGTCCGAAGCGTGGACCGACCCGTACCTCGACGGCGCTGCTGACCTGTGCCATGGCCTTCTCCATGATGCAGCTGTTCCTGCTCGGAGCGCTCGGCCCACGGCTCGTGGACGAGCTCGACGTGTCGCCGACCCTGCTGGGTCTGACCACGACCATCGGCTTCGGCGCGGCCGCCGTGCTTTCGCCGGTCGGCGGCCGAGTCGTCGACCGGGTGGGCCCGCGCCGCTGTCTGGTCGCGCTGCTGCTGGTCTCCGCCGTGGCACTCGGGCTGATCGGTTCCGCGCCCGGCATCGGGCTGCTGCTGGCGGCGGTCGCGCTCGGGGGGCTGCCGCAGGCGCTCGCCAACCCGGCCACCAACAAGGCGATCCTGGCCACCGTGCCGCCCGAGCGGCGCGGCTCGGTGACCGGGATGAAGCAGTCCGGCGTGCAACTCGGGGCCTTCGCCGCCGGGCTGCCGCTCGCGGCGCTGGCCGGGGTCGCGGGGTGGCGCGTCGCGGTGTGGACGGCGGCGGGGGCGGCGGTCGTGGCGGCGGTGTGGGCGGCGCGGGTGCTGCCCGTGGACGCCGGATCCGGCGCCGGTCGGCTGTCGCCGAAGCCGGGCCAGGGGTCCGGACGGCGCGCCTCGCTGGTGCCGCGAGGTGCGATCGCCTGGCTCGCCGTCTTCTCGCTGCTGCTCGGCTGCGGTATCGCGTCCGTCAACACGTACCTGGCGCTGTACGGCGCTCAGCGGCTCGGCCTCGGCCCCACGGCCGCCGGTGCGCTCGTGGCCGTACTCGGCATCGCGGGCGTCGCGGGCCGCGTCGGCTGGTCGAAGGTGTCCGGGCAGCCCGGTCGTGCGGTCTGGCTGCCGGGCGGCCTGGCCGCGGGCTCCGTCGGTGCGGCGCTGCTTCTCGCGGGCGCGTCCTTCGTGCACCCGCTGGCATGGGTCGCGGCGGTCGCCGTCGGCGTCTTCGCGGTCGCCGCCAACGCGGTGTCGATGGTGCTGGTCATGCAGCGCGCGGCGGCGGGGCGGGCGGGAACGGACTCGGCGCTGGTGTCGGCGGGGTTCTTCGCCGGATTCGCCGTCGGACCGCCGCTGTTCGGCCTGCTGGCGGAGTCCGGGCACTACGGACCCGGGTGGCTGCTGGTCGCCGGTGAGTTCGCGGGCGCGTGTGCGGTGGCGCTGTGCTGGGCCGTACGGGACGGGCGCGAGGTGCGCGCATGAGTGCGCCGGTGTGGGCCGGGCCGGCCCTGGCCAGAGTTCTCGAACGGATCGCGGTCACCCGGACCGAAGTCGGCGACCGTTTCCCGCTGTTCGCAGATCCGGAGTCCGGGAGCTGGACGACGACCCGGCGCGGTTCCTGGACCGGCGGATTCTGGGCCGGGCTGCTGTGGCTGCGGGCGCTCCACTCCGGTGACGCATCGGACCGGCGGGCCGCGGCCGGGTGCACCGCACGGCTCACCGACTGGGTGGACACCGACACCGCCGCCCGCGGGCTGATCCTCTGGTACGGCACCGCCCTCGCGGACGACGCCGGATCCGTGGCGCTGCGAGAGCGCGCGGCACGCGCCTGCCTGGATGCGTACGACCATGAACTCGGCCTGGTTCCTTGGGGTTCCGCCTTCGGCGGCCCCCGGCTCACGGCGCTCGTGGACGGCGCACCGGGCATGGTGCCACTGCTCGCGTCGGTGAACGTGAAAGCGGCCGAATCCCATCTGCGCACGCATCTGGAACTCGGCGCGCCCGGGTGGAGCCGTGGCCGTGCCTGGTTGCTGCTCGCGGTGGCGGACGCGCCGCGGTGCCTGGATGTGCCCGATCTTCTTGCTGCGGCGGCGGAGTTGACGCCCACGTCACGTGTTCCGCTCGCCATCGAGGAGCGTCCCGACGGGCCGCTCGACACGTCCGCCGCGGCCATCAATGCGGTCGCGCTGCTCAAACTCGGGCAGCGCGACCGTGCCACCGCGGTGCTGGAGGAGCTGGTACGCGTACATCTGGCGGACGGCGGCGCACTGCTGGACGGCTGCTACGACCTTGGCAGCGGCACCGCCACCCGGCACGAGCTGGTGTGGGGCGACTTCTTCCTCGCCTTCGGTCTCGCGGTGCTGACGGGGCTCGTCGACGCCCACGCAGCCTAGGACGTACGCAGTACCCGCCGTGCCACCGAGGTGATGTGCAGTTCGTCCGGGCCGTCCAGAATCCGCGCAGTCCGGCCCGTGCGGAAGAGCGCGGGCAGCGGAGTGTCGGGCCCGAGACCGGCCGCGCCGTGCACCTGGATCGCCGCGTCCGCGACCTGCTGGAGCATCCGGGCCGTCGCCACCTTCGCCAGGCCCACCTCCACATGCGCGTCCCGTCCGGCATCGAGGTGCGCCACCGCCTCGTACACCAGCGGGCGCGTCGTACGCAGGGCGAGCAGCGACTCGAAGATATGGCGCTGGACGAGCTGGAGGTCGCCCAGCGGCCCGCGCGAGCGGGTGCGAGTGAGGGACCGCTCGCGCATCAGCTCGAAGGCGCGCCTCGCCTGGCCGAGCCAGCGCAGACAGCGGAGGGTGCGGCCGAGCTGCAGCCGTTCGCCGGCGATCGCCAGGGCGTTGCCGCGCTCGCCGAGCAGATGGTCGCCGGGCACCGCCACCTCGTCCAGCGCGATCTCCCACTGGCCGCCCGCTCCCAGCACGGGAAGTTCGCGCACCACGCGAAAGCCCGGCGCGTCCGCGGCGACGAGCAGCAGGGAAAGACCTTCGCGGTCGGGCGGTGCGCCGTCCGTGCGGGCGAGGACGGTCACCAGATCGGCGTCCGCGGCCGCGCTGGTGAACCATTTGCGGCCGCTGACCGTCCAGTTGCCGTCGTCGGACAGCGTCGCCGCGGTCTCGCTGAGGAAGGGGTCGGTACCGGGGGTTTCGGGTTCCGTCATCGCGTACGAGGTGCGCAGCTCCCCGGCGACCAGCCGCTTCAGACAGAGCTCCCGCACCTGGGCGCTTCCGTGCCGCCGCAGCATCAGCACATCCAGCAGGGGCGCGGAGCCGAGCGCGGCAGGACCGTGGTCGCTGGCGCCCTCGGCCTCGGCGACATGTGCGTACGACAGGAGTGGCAGCCCATGGCCGCCGAGTTCGACCGGGAGGGGCAGCGCCCACAGGCCCTGGTCCCTGGCCTCCCGCTGAAGGCCGCGCAGGGCGGCCGACGCCTCCGGGCCGCCGCGGTCGAGCACCGGCTCCCGGGGCATCACTCGTCGCCGTACGAAGTCCGCGACCCGGTCCCTCAACTCCCGTACATCGGACGGACATTCGGGATGCCCGGCCACCGCCTGCGTTTCGCCCTGCACCACTTTCCTCCGGCCTCCCGGGAACCCATGGGAACGACTGTCCGACTGCCTCTCACACGGAACTGTCGGGTGCGAGCGCTCCCGGGTTCCCACCGCTTCAGGAGGGGAGAGGCATGGCATCACCAGCAACCACGCGCACAGTCCGGCCATTGGACGGGCTGCGGGCGGAGGCCGCGGGGCCGCCGGACGGTCCGGGAGCCGGGCTCGTGGCCGAGCATCTGCGGCTGCTGGGCGCCGGAACGGATCACGCCGAGGGGTCCCCTTTCGTCGTCGAAGGGGCCGGATTCGCTCCTCTCGTCGCCCGGACGGCATGGGCGGATGCGGGCGCCGACCTCACCGACGAGGCCACCGTGCAGGCCGCCACCGGGATCATGGCCGTGCACGGGCGGCGCGACGGCGGGCCGCGCGGCATCGCCGCCGACTACGCCGCGACCGCCACCGGCGTACTGACCGTGCAGGGAGTGCTCGCGGGCCTGCTGGCCCAGGCGCGCGGCGGGCAGGTCGCACAGGTGTCGACCAGCGCGAGCCGGGCGGGGCTGCTGACCGTCTCGCAGTATCTGGCCGCAGCCGGCGCCGACGAGGACGAGGCGGCCGAACTTGCCCCGGGCGGGCCGCCCTTCACCTCCGCAGACGGGACCGTCTTCGAACTGGAGACGCTGGATCCGGGGGCGTGGGCGGCGTTCTGGCGGGTGCTCGGTGCTCCGGAGAAGGCGGTACGGGCGGGCTGGCGGCCCTTCCAGTTCCGGTACGCCACGGCCTGCGCGCCGTTCCCCGAGGCCCTGCACGTCACGATCCGGCGCATGGAGTGGGAGCGGATCAGGTACGCGGCCGAGGTCTCCGGCGCGCAGGTGTGCCCCCTGCGGTCCCTGTCCGATCGAGGCATCCCCGATGCGCCCCCGTGGAGCCTGGTCCCGTACGAAGCGACGTACCCATCGGGCGCCACCCAGGGCGGGCCGCCGCTCGCCGGGCTGACCGTCCTGGAGGCCGGGCGGCGCATCCAGGCACCGCTCGCCGCCCATCTGCTGGGACTGCTCGGCGCCGAGATCGTCCGGATCGAACCGCCGGGCGGCGACCCCCTGCGCGGCGTGCCGCCCGCCTGCTCCGGAATCTCCGCGCGCTGGCTCGCCCTCAACCGGGGCAAGAAGGCCGTCGAGGTCGACATCAAGTCCGACGCCGACCGGCGGCGGCTGCGCGAGATGGTGGCCGGAGCGGATGTCTTCCTGCACAACTGGGCCCCGGGGAAAGCCGCCGAACTCGGCCTGGACCACGAGCACCTGGCTGTCGTCAATCCCGCGCTCGTCTACGCCTACACCAGCGGCTGGGCGGACCGGCTGCCCGGCGCCCCCATGGGGACCGACTTCATGGTGCAGGCCCGCACCGGCGTCGGCGAGGCCGTCCGGCCGGCCGGTGAGCCGCCCGCCCCCTCGCTGATGACCCTGCTCGATGTGCTGGGCGGGTTGCTCGGCACGGAAGCCGTGCTGGCCGGGCTGCTGCTGCGGGAGCGCACCGGTCACGGCGTACGGGTCGACTCGTCCCTGCTCGGCGCGGCCGATGTCCTCACCGCGCCCGCGCTCCGCCGTCTCGCACACGGCGGGGACGCGCGCCGGCCCGCCAGCTTCCGCCGCCCCCTGCCCACCGCGGACGGCTGGATCGCGGCCACCGACACCTGCGCGCCCGCTGCCGCCGCCTACGACCTGCGCGGGCTCCCCACCGTGGAGGCCCTGGCGCAGCTGCGCACACACGGCCTGTCCGCGACCCGCGTCACGGCCGACCTGGCCGACCTGCACCACGACCCGCGCTTCGGCGGCTCGATCAGCCGCGACGCGCACGGTGCCACTGCCGTTCCCGACCCCTGGAGCTTTCTGTGACCGTCGCACTGCACGACCTGCTGCCCGCCGAACTGCGCCGTTCCTGGACCGTCGACGGCACCTGCCCCGACCTCGACGTCTACAGCCTCTTCCGGGCCCGCCAGATCGCCGATCTGCATCGCACCGCGGTGATCGACGCCAAGGGGAAGCTCTGTTACACGGCCCTCGACCGCAAGGTGCGATGTCTGGCCGCCGGCCTCACCGCGCTGGGCATACGCCCCGGCGAAGTGGTCGGCGTACAACTGCCCGGTGGGCGCAACGCCGTCATCGCCGATCTCGCGCTGGCCGCGATCGGCGCTGTGGCACTGCCCTTCCCGGTCGGCCGGGGCGGGCGCGAGGCGGCCTCGCTGCTGGGCAGATCCGAGGCGGTCGCCGTGATCGCCGCCATCGAGCACCGGGGCTGCCGGCACGCCGCCGCTCTGTTCGAGCTCGTGGGTGAACTGCCCGCGCTGCGTACGGTGATCGCTGCCGGGGCCGGCACGGCGCCCGAAGGGTCCCTGCCGCTCTCCCAGCTGCTGCGTACCGACGCGAGCGCCTTCGTGCCGGCCCGCCCGGACCCCGATTCCGCCGTACGCATCCTGGTCTCGTCGGGCTCCGAGGCCGAGCCCAAGATGATCGCGTACTCGCACAACGCGCTGGCCGGGGGCCGCGGCAACGTCCTGGCATCCCTGATGAAGGACGGGCAGCCGCCGCGCTGCCTCTTCCTGGTCCCGCTCGCCTCCGCCTTCGGCAGCAACGGCACCGCGGTCGCGCTCGCCCGGCACGGCGGAACCCTGGTGCTGCTCGACCACTTCACGCCCGCGGCCGCCCTGGACGCCATCGCCGAGCACGCGCCGACGCATGTGCTGGGCGTGCCGACGATGATCCGGATGATGCTCGACCACCTGGCCGAGCAGCCGCGCGAACTGCCGCCGCCGACCGCGCTGGTGCTGGGCGGCCAAGTCCTCGACGCAGCCACCGCGGAAGAGGCGCGCCGCGCCTTCGGCTGCCCGGTCGTCAACCTGTACGGGTCGGCGGACGGCGTCAACTGCCATACGGGGCTCGGCGATCGGCCCACGCCCGTGGAGGGGCCCGGGGTGCTCGCGGGACACCCGGACCCGCGGGTCGCGGACATCCGTATCACCGTCCCCGGCAGCCACGAGCCGGCGGAGGCACCCGCCGGCGCGGTCGGTGAGATCGTCGCCCGCGGCCCGATGACGCCGCTGTGCTACGTGGGTGCGCCCGAGCTCGACGCCCGCTACCGCACCGCCGACGGCTGGGTGCGTACGGGAGATCTCGGCATCCTGGGGGAGGACGGCGCGCTGCGGGTGGTGGGCCGGCTGAAGGACGTGGTGATCCGCGGGGGCGCGAACATCAGCCCGGCCGAGGTCGAGATCGAACTGGCCGCGCATCCGGGGGTACGGGACGTGGTCTGCGTCGGCGTCCCCGATGCGCTGATGGGGGAGCGGCTTGCCGCCTGCGTGGTCGCGCGGGACGGGCATGTCCCGCCGACGCTGGACGAACTGTGCGCCCACCTCGACGCGCGGGGTCTGGAACGCCGCAAGCACCCGGAGCGGCTGCTGGTGATGACCTCGGTGCCGCTGACTCCCGCGGGCAAACCGGACCGCGCGGCGCTTCGGGAACGGAGTGCACTGTCGAGCCCGTCCGGCGTGTGAGGACGGCCAGTGCGTGGGGCCGCCCGGGCGGCCCCACGCCGGCTCAGGCGTCGCCCATCGCCGCCCTCACCGCAGCCGCCGCAGCGCGGTACACCGGAAGCAGATCCAGGTCATCACCCGGATAGTTGACGATCTTCACCTGCTTCGCGCCCGAGTCCGGCAGCACCGTTCCCGTCGACATATGCGCGTTGTCCAGCACCAGCGCCGGCTTCTTCGCCGACAGCTCGGACAGCTGCTTCGCGGTCACCGCCTCGGGCCCGTACGTCCCGACCACCTGCGCGCCCGCCAGCTTCGCCGACCACGCGGTGAAGACCTGGGTGACGACGGACGGGGCCTTGCCGCCCGGCCATGCGGCCTTCAGCTCCCGCTGCAGCGTCGCGTACTGCGTGCCGAAGGCCTTCTGCCAGCTCGCCGCCGCGTCCGCCGTGCCGAACAGCTTGCCCAGCCGGGCGACTTCGGCCGTGGCCTTGCCGGCGTCGTTGTCGAGGTTCACCTCGACGAGTTCGGCGTCGGAGCCCGCGGCCTCCTTGATCTTCTCGGCGTACGGCTCGAAGGGCGCGTAGAGGACGAAGTCGGCGTCGGCGACCGCGGCGAGGTCCGAGGGCTTGGGGTCGTAGTCGGGCGCGTGCTGCACCGACTTGGGGACGATCACCTTCACGTCCTTCGCGCCCGCCGCCTTGGCGAAGGCGCCCTCCCAGGTCGTGGTGGCCACGACCACCGGCGCCCCGTCGTGCGCGTGCCCGCCGTCGCCGGACTTGGCGTCCGAGCTGCCGCAGCCCGCGGTCAGGAGCAGTACGGCGGTCAGTGGTGCGAAGAGGCTTGCGAGGCGGACGCGGTTGCGCGCCATGGGCGGTTTCTCCGTTCGGGTACGAGATGGACGCCGAGGGCCACGGCCCCCGCCGTCAGGACGAGGACCGGGCCTGGCGGCAGGTCCAGCCAGAGGGCGACGAGGAAGCCGGTCGCATTGACCGCGACGCCGATGGTGACGGCCCACAGGGTGATCGACTTCAGTGAGGAGCCCAGGCGGCGCGCGGCCAGCGCGGGCAGCAGGGTCAGCGCGTCGACGAGCAGCGCGCCGGTCAGCTTGATCGCGCCGGCGACCGCCACCGCGACCAGGACGAGCAGGATCAGGGTGAGCCGTTCGACCTGCACGCCTGAGCAGAGGGCGAGTTCGCGGTCGTACAGCAGCAGGGCGATGTCCCGCCGCCGCCACCGGAACAGGGCCGGGACCAGGACGGCGAGCGCCCCGAGCAGCCACAGATCGGCGGTGGTGACCGAGAGGATCGACCCCCACAGCAGGGCGAACGCGCCCGCGGCATTGACGCCCGAGACCGCGAGCACCAGCAGCGCCGCCGCGATCGCCAGGCTCATCAGGAGGCCCATCGCGCCGGAGAGTCCGTCCGGTGTGCGGGCCAGCGGCGCGACTCCGGCGCCCGCCAGCGCGCACGCGAGAAGCGCACACAGCATGGGGTCGAGGCCGGTCAGCAGCCCGACGGCGATTCCCAGCAGGGCCACATGCATCATCGCGAAACGCACCGGCATGATGTCGAGCCCGACGATCACGACGCCGACGATCGGCAGTCCGACGGCGGCCAGCAGCAGGGCCGCGCCGGCCCGTTGTACGGGGACGAGCTGCAGCAGCGCGCCGATGTCGGCGATGGCGAGAGTCATACGGCCTCCCGCAGCCGCCCGGCAGCCATCTCGAGGACCCGCTCGCAGCGGTCGGCGAGCGCCCGGTCGTGCGTCACCACGACCAACGTCACCGGCAGCGACAGCAGCAGGTCGGCCGCCTCCTCCTGACCGGCGAAGTCGAGCGCGGCAGTGGGCTCGTCGGCCAGCAGCACCCCCGCGCCGGCGGCGACACAGCCGACCGCCCGCGCCAGATGCATACGTTGCAGCTGCCCGCCGGACAGAGTGTGCAGCGGCCGGTCGGCCAGCTGCCCCACGCCCAGCTTCCCGGCCGCCTCCAGAGCATCCGCCCGCGCGCCGCTGCTCGTCAGCAACTCCCCTGCCAGCAGCGGAAACCGCCCGGCCGCGGGCTTCTGCGGAATCCAGGCACACACCCGCCGCCGCCAGGCCCACTCGGCGGCGGTGCGGGCCTGCCGCCCGCCGACGCCGATCTCACCGTCCGCCGCGCGGTGCAGGCCGAGCAGGGCCCGTAGCAGCGTGCTCTTGCCGGAGCCGTTGGTGCCGGTCAGCGCCACGTGCTCGCCTGCCGCGACATCGAGATCGACGTCGCTCACGGCATCCACGCGGCCGTGCCGGCAGCCCACCTGGCGCATCCGCACGTCCAGCCCGCCCATTCCACCTCCCGCTTCCACTCCCAGGTCACGGAGGAGGAGTCGGACGGCGGGTGCGGTCAGTTCCCGGGCCGGTCAGGATTGGCTCGGCGCCCCCGGCGGAGGAGTCAGCCACCGGTCCCGGCTCCCCAAAGGTCAGCCACCGGTCCTGGCTCCCGGAAGGGTCAGCCACCGGTCCCGGCTCCCGGAAGGGTCAGCCACCGGCCGGGACCACCACCGCCTGTGTCCGCACCGTGGTCCCGTCCTTGAAGCGCAGGACGAACTCGACCCGCTCGCCGAGCTCCAGCGGGGGCGGAGACTCGACCATCACATCACCCACGGCCGGGGACATCTTCACCTCACCGCCGGCAGGGATCCTCAGCGCGAGCACCTCCACCATCCGGCCCGTCCCGCCGGACTCGACGTCGCGGGCCAGCATGGTCGGCGAGCCGAGCAGAGGTGCCGTGACCGAGACCAGCGTGGCGTCGGAGCCACCGGTGTTGCGCAGGTCGATGTAGGCCACGGTGTCCCGGTTCGCGATCGGCTGGACGAGCCGGGCGCGGGTCACCGTGATCTCTGCCGGGGCCGCGCCGGCCGCGCCGCTCGCCACATAGGCGACGAGCAGGGCGAGCGTCACGACGCAGGCACCAACCGGAACCAGGACGGCCGCCGCCATGGCGTCCCCGGTCCCGTCGGGGTCAGCGGAGGCTGAGGTCATCGGAGCCCCTCCAGGAGCCGGTGGCGCGACGGCCGGGGAGGCCGCCAGGACGTGTCGGCCGGCTGCGCGGTCGGGTCGGTTCGGCGCGCAGCCGCAGAGAGTTGCCGACGACCAGGACAGAACTCGCGGACATCGCGAGCGCCGCGAACATCGGGGTGAGCCAGCCCGTCGCGGCCAGCGGCACGGTGACCGCGTTGTAGCCGAAGGCCCACACGAGATTGGCCCGGATGGTGGCGAGCGTGCGGCGGGTGAGACGGACCGCCGAAACGACCGCGGCCATGTCCTCCCGTACGAGAGTTATGTCGGCGGCTCCGATCGCCGCGTCCGTGCCGCTGCCCATGGCGATGCCGAGATCGGCCGAGGCGAGAGCGGCCGCGTCATTGACCCCGTCGCCGATCACCGCGACCCGGCGTCCCTCGGCACGCAGGGCGGCCACCAGTGCGGACTTGCCCTCGGGGGTGACCTCCGCATGGACCGTACGGATGCTCAGTTCGCGGGCCACCGACCGCGCCGCCGCCTGTCCGTCGCCGGTCACCAGGATCGGCTCGATGCCGAGCCGGGTCAGCTTGGTCACCGCCGCGCGGCTGGACGGCCGCAGGGTGTCCCCGACGGCGAGCAGGGCCACGGGCCGGGAGTCGATCTCGACGACGACCGCCGTGTGCCCGGCCTCCTCGGCGCGGACCAGCCCGGCCCGCAGAGCGTCCGGCAGCGTCCGGCCGGCTCGTGGACGGCGTACGGAGATCTTGTGGCCCTCGACCACGCCGTGCACGCCCTCGCCCGGCACGGCCCGGAAGTCACTCACGCCGGGCAGCCCGTCACCGAACGGCTGCCGGCGCGCGGCGGCCACCACGGCCCGCCCGATGGGGTGTTCGGAGCCGCACTCCACCGCGGCCGCGAGCCGCAGCGCACCCGCGGCACCGGGCGAGTCGTCGGCGACGACCGTCTCGAGAAGCGCCATACGGCCCGTGGTGAGCGTCCCTGTCTTGTCGAAGACCGCCGTGTCGACCCTGCGCAGCCGCTCCAGCGCCCCCGGTTCCTTGATGAGTACGCCGAGCTGCGCGCCGCGGCCCGTAGCCACCAGGAACGCGGTGGGCGTCGCCAGGCCCAGCGCGCACGGGCAGGCCACCACCAGGACGGCGACCGCCGCGGTGACGGCCGCCTCGGGGTCCGCGCCGGCCCCGAGCCAGAAGCCGAGCACGCACGCCGCCACCGTCACGACCGCCGGGACGAACACGCCCGCGATCGCATCGGCGAGCCGCTGGACGCGCGCCTTGCCCGCCTGCGCATCGGTCACCAGCCGGGTGATGCGTGCCAGTTGGGTGTCGGCGCCGACGGCGGTGGCGCGGACGACGAGCAGCCCGCCGGAGTTCACGGCCGCGCCCACCACCCGGAAGCCCGGCCTCACCTCCACCGGAGTCGACTCACCGGTGACCAGGGAGAGGTCCAGCGCGGAACTGCCCTCGGTCACCACACCGTCGGTGGCGACCTTCTCGCCCGGCCGGACCAGGAACTCCTGGCCGGTGCGCAGTTCGGACACCGGGATGCGGCGCCCCTGGGAACTGCCGTCCCCCTTCAACTCGACGTCCTTCGCGCCGAGTTCGGCGAGCGCCCGGAGCGCCGAACCGGTGCCGTGCTTGGCGCGCGCCTCCAGGTAGCGGCCCGTGAGCACGAACAGCGGGACGCCGACCGCGGCCTCCAGATACACATGCGCGGCGCCGCCCTCCGCGCTCGGCACCGGACTGAACGGCATCCGCATGCCGGGGTCGCTCGCGCCGCCGAAGTACAGGGCGTACACGGACCAGAGGTAGGACGCGATCACACCGAGAGAGACCAGGGTGTCCATGGTGGCCGTGGCATGCCGCAGGCCCCGCAGCGCCCTGGTGTGGAAGGGCTGGGAGCTCCAGACGACGACCGGCCCGGCAAGGGTGAAGCAGAGCCACTGCCAGTAGTCGAACTGCAGGGCCGGGACCATCGACAGGACCAGGACCGGCACCGCCAGCAGCGCGGTGATCAGCAGCCGCCCGCGGCTTCCGGCCTGCTCCTCCGCCGTGTCGTCGGACTCCTCCTCGACTGCGGGCGGGGGCAACTGCGCGGTGTATCCCGCCCGTTCCACCGTCGAGACCAGCATGTCAGCGCTCACCTCGGGCGGATGCGCGATGCGGGCGAGACCGGTGGCCAGATTGACCGTGGCGCTCACCCCGTCGAGGCGGTTCAGCTTCTTCTCCACGCGGGCCACGCATGCCGCGCAGGTCATGCCGCCGACCAGCAGGTCCGTCACCGGCTCTCCCCCATGCCGTGCATGCCCGGCATCCCGCCAGGGTCCTCGGGCCCCGGGCTCCCCGGCTCCTCGGTGCGGTGCAGCCCCGGCGCCACCGGGCCGACGGCGCGCCCCACGGCGTACGAGAGGGCCGTCAGGGCGAGCACCAGGAACACGAACCCCAGCAGGGCCGGGGGCACGGGTAGCCGGGAAGTCCTCATGGTCCAATACCGTACGGGGGTACTGCCGCCGGGCGAACCCCCGGGCGCTGTGAGGAAGAACGGCGCCCCGGCCGGGAACCCAGAGGGGTGGCTGCGCGACGACGTGAGGGTTGGCCCGGGCTCACCCGACGGTGGGATGCCCGGCCGGGCGGTTGCTCCCCGTCGAGTCCGCCGCGCGGCCCGCGGCTCAGGCTCACGGCTCAGGCTCACGGCTCACGGCTCACGGCTCACGGCTCACGGCTCACGGCTCACGGCCCAAGAGACCCGATCACGAGGCGAGGATTCGTCCGCACGGCCGGGCTTACTGGCCACCCATCGGCGACCGGGTGATCATCAGGTCATGAGCCCCACGATTCATCTCGCCCAGCAGCCCGAGGCCGACGAACTGCTCGGCCGCAGTCCGCTCGCCGCCCTGATCGGCATGCTGCTCGACCAGCAGGTCCCCATGGAGTGGGCCTTCTCCGGCCCGTACACCATCGCCCAGCGCCTCGGCAGCGACGACCTCGACGCCGCCCAGATCACCGCGTACGACCCCGACGCCTTCGCCGAGCTGTTGAAGCAGAAGCCCGCGGTCCACCGCTATCCCGGGAGCATGGCCAAGCGGGTGCAGCAGCTGTGCCAGTACATCGTCGACGAGTACGACGGCGATGCGAGTGCCATCTGGCGCGATGTGGAGACCGGCGAGGAGCTGCTTGCCCGGCTGAAGGCGCTGCCCGGTTTCGGCGAGCAGAAGGCGAAGATCTTCCTGGCGCTGCTCGGCAAGCAGTTCGGCGTGCAGCCCAAGGGCTGGCGCGAGGCGGCCGGTCCGTACGGCGAGAAGGGCTCGTACCGGTCGGCCGCCGACATCACCGGGCCCGATTCGCTGGCCAAGGTGCGGGCACACAAGCAGGAGATGAAACGCGCCGCGAAGGCGGCCAAAAAGGCCTGAAACTTGGCGTGTTGAAGTGGATGGGTCACGTCCTGGTGTCAATGCGCGTAAATGTGCCGTGAGTTGAGGCACATCTGTTCACAGAGCTCCCGAAGATCGCTAACTTCCCCTCAACCTCGTACACACCGGGAAGGAACTCTGTGAAGGCAACCCATCGCAGAGCCGTGGCCACCATGGCTGCCGCCGCACTCGCGACCCCGCTCCTGCTGGCATCCGCCTCCCCCTCCGCCGCCCGCCAGAACCCCGGCGAGCAGGCGACCAAGGACGCCGCGCAGCTCGCCAGGAAGCTGGTGGCGAAGTCGTCCGCAGAGGACGCGTACAAGCATCTGCAGAAGCTCCAGCAGATAGCAGACACCACGGGCGGCAACCGGGCAGCCGGCACGCTCGGGCACGACGCCTCCGCGGCGTACGTCTACCAGCAGCTCAAGAAGTACGGCTACGACGTCTCGTACCAGCGGTTCGATTTCCTCTACACCGAGACGCAGGCCGAGAAGCTCTCGGTTCTCTCGCCCGCGCCGCGCGATGTCGCGATCACGGCGATGACCTACACCCAGTCCACTCCGGTGGGCGGCATCAAGGCCGATCTGGCCGCCGTGCCGGAGGATGCGACGACGGGCTGCGAGCCCGCCGACTACGCCTCCGGAACCTTCACCGGCAAGATCGCGCTGATCAAGCGCGGCGGCTGCACCTTCGGCGCGAAGCAGGCGGCCGCTGCGGATGCGGGTGCGGTCGGCGCGGTCATCTACAACAACACCGACGGGACGCTCTCCGGCACCCTCGGCGACCCGGCCACCGGCCGGATACCGACGGGCGGTGTCACCAAGGCGGACGGCGACAAGCTCGTCGCCGACCTCGCCAAGGGCCCGGTGAACATCTCCTTCGAGATCCGCCAGCTCCAGCAGAACCGCTCCACCAACAACGTCATCGCGGAGACCCGCGGCGGCAACGCGGCCAACACCGTGATGCTCGGCTCGCACCTCGACTCGGTGGTCGCGGGCCCCGGCATCAACGACAACGGCTCGGGCTCGGCCGGACTCCTCGAAGTCGCCCAGGAGCTCGCCAAGTCCAAGTCGAAGCCCGCGAACAAGGTCCGCTTCGCCTGGTGGTCGGCGGAGGAGAACGGCCTGCTCGGCTCGGAGGCGTATGTCGCCCAGCTGAGCTCGCTGGGCAAGAAGGAGATCAAGCTCTACCTGAACTTCGACATGATCGCCTCGCCGAACTACGGGCTCTTCGTCTACGACGGCGACGACTCGGACCACGTGGGCGCGGGCCCCGGCCCGGTGGGCTCGGCCCAACTCGAACGCGACATCAACGAGTTCCTCGACAAGCGGGGCACCCCGCACGAGGGCACGGATTTCACGGGCCGCTCGGACTACGGGCCGTTCATCGAGGTCGGCATCCCCTCCGGCGGCACGTTCACGGGCGCGGAGGGCATCAAGACGTCGGGCCAGGCGGCGAAGTTCGGCGGCACGGCGGGGGTCGCGTACGACGTGAACTACCACGCGGCCGGCGACAACCTGAGCAACATCAACATGAAGGCGTTCGCCGTCAACATCGGCGTGATCGCCAACGCGGTGGGCACGTACGCCCATGACCTGAGCTCACTGCGCAAGCCGGTGACGTCGGTCCCGACGGGCGGCGACGCGGGCAGCGGCGGCGGCCTGCACGAGGGCCACGACCACGACGTGACCGAGTAACCCGACGCTGTGACGACCGCCCGCGTGGCCACCCGGCCCCGCGGGCGGCCACGTCTGTGCGGGTTGACCTCGCGCCGCGGCCACTACGACCGCCGAGACCGGCGGCGGGCCGTGCCGAAGAGGGAGCGGGAGATCTCGCGGCCCAACTGCGTGCCCACCGAGCGCGCCAGGGATCGGAAGAGCCCGCTCCCCACCACCTGCTCCACCAGCGACTCCTCCCGTTTCCGCGGCGCCGCCCGGTCCGCCTCCCGCTCTCGCGGCGCCGCCCCACCCGCTTCCCGTGCCGCCCGCTCCGCCGTCGCCTCCGCGGCCTGCTGCTCGGCCGTCAGCTTCTCGTAGGCCGACTCCCGGTCGACCGCCTCCGCATAGCGCGAGTACAGCGGCGAGCCCATCACCATCTCCTGCAGCGCCGCCGCCCGATAGGGCCCATCAGCGACCGCGGCGCGCGCAGCCGCGTCGCCGCGACCGGCGTCGGGGCGCCCTTGTCGCTCAGGACGGTGATCACCGCCTCGCCCGTACCGAGCCCGGTCAGCACCTCCTCCAGGTCGTACGGCGAGTTCGGGAACGTCGTCACGGTCGCCTTCAGCGCCTTCGCGTCGTCGGGCGTAAAGGCTCGCAGCGCGTGCTGCACCCGGTTGCCGAGTTGCGCCAGGACATCGGACGGCACGTCCTTCGGCGTCTGTGTGGCAATGAAGACCCCGACCCCTTTCGAGCGAATCAGCCGCACCGACTGGGTGATCGATTCCAGGAACGCCTTCGGCGCCCCGCTGAACAGCAGATGCGCCTCGTCGAAGAAGAAGACCAGCTTCGGCTTCTCCACATCGCCGACCTCCGGCAGATCGTGGAAGAGGTCCGCGAGCAGCCACATCAGGATGGTCGAGAACACCTGCGGCTTGTCCTGCACACGGGCAGCTCCATGACGGAGACGATCCCGCGCCCGTCCGGCGCCGCACGCAGCAGCTCACTCGTGTCGCACTCCGGCTCCCCGAAAAAGCCGCCCGCGCCCTGCTGCTCGAAGGCCGTGATCGCCCGCAGGATCACGCCCGCGGTGGCCGTGGAGAGCCCGCCGATGTTCGGGCTGCGGCAGCGCGGTGCCCCCGGCGCGAGCCGGGGCGGGGGCAGACGCGGGGGCAGACGCGGGGGCAGTCGCGGATGGGGACGCGGGTGAGGGCGTGGCGGTTGGTACCCCGGCCTCCGGCACGATCGGCGGCTGTTCGCTTGCGCTCATGGCGGCCTCAATTTCGGTTCTGCATGATTTTGTCCAGGATTGCACCGCCGTTGCTTGGCTGCGCCGAACGCCGCTTGACCGGTAGGCTCTCCGTGTGATCTTCAAGCGCATCGGTAACGGGCGGCCGTATCCCGACCACGGCCGGGAAAGCACCCGGCAGTGGGCGGATGTCGCGCCGCGCCCGGTCCGCCTCGATCAGCTCGTGACCACCAAGGGCCAACTGGACCTGGAAACGCTGCTCGCCGAGGATTCGACGTTCTACGGCGACCTGTTCGCCCACGTCGTGAAGTGGCAGGGCGACCTCTATCTGGAGGACGGCCTGCACCGCGCCGTGCGCGCGGCACTGCAGCAGCGCCAGGTTCTGCACGCCCGGGTCCTCGAGCTGGGCTGAGCCCGGGCACCGGTCCGAGGCCGACCCGGCACCGGTCCGAGACCGCCTCGACGACTGAGCCTTTCGGGCCTTTTCGGGACCCTTCGGACGCAATCGGTTGATCATTTAGTAGGCATCGGCTTCCGACCGCACTACGCTGCGCCCATGAGCATGCTCACTCCCCCCGGCATGGGCGGAAAGTACCGCATCACGGGCGACAGATACCCACGAATGCGACGCCCTCGCCGCCGAGGCAGGATCATCTTGGCGGCCGTCGCCGCGGTGGTCGCCCTCAGCCTGGCCGGATGGGGAACACTGCAGCTCATCGACGTCTTCACCGGCGACGGCACAAAGTCGTCCGCGGCCGCCCGCAAGGCGGACTGCAAAGCCGAGCCGAAGCCCGCCGCGCTGCCCCCGGTGTCGCTCAAGCCCGGCCAGATCACGGTGAACGTCTACAACGCGACCCCTCGCGGCGGACTCGCCAAGGCGGCCGCCGACGAGCTGAAGAAGCGCGGCTTCGCCATCGGCAAGGTGGGCAATGCCCCGGAGGCGTACGACAAGAAGGTTCCCGGCGCCGGGATACTGCTGGGCGGCCCCGAGGCGCAGCGGGGCGCGTTCCGCGTACTCGCCACGCAGCTCCAGGGCAGCCAGCTGAAGACCGACGCCCGCAAGACGGCGGACGTCGACCTGATTCTCGGTACGGCCTTCAAGACCCTGGCACCGAAGAAGGACTCCGACGCGGCGCTGGCCACGTTGGCCAAGCCCGCACCGGAGCCCTCCGCAAAGTGCTGACGGCCCTCCTCCATCGCCGGTCGCGCTGAATGCCGGCCCGTCCCGCGATGGAGGAGAACGGCAGGCTCTACTCCGCCGAGCCGTACATCCGGTCGCCCGCGTCCCCGAGCCCCGGCACGATGTAGCCGTGCTCGTTGAGCCGCTCGTCGACCGCCGCCGTCACCACCGTCACCGGCGTCCCCGCCAGCTCGCGCTCCATCACCTCGACGCCCTCCGGCGCCGCCAGCAGGACCACCGCGGTCACATCGTCCGCGCCCCGCTTGATCAGTTCCCGGATCGCCGCGACGAGCGTGCCGCCCGTGGCCAGCATGGGGTCGAGTACGTACACCTGGCGGCCGGAGAGGTCCTCCGGCATCCGCGTCGCGTACGTCGACGCCTCCAGCGTCTCCTCGTTCCGGATCATCCCGAGGAAGCCCACTTCGGCGGTCGGCAGCAGCCGCATCATGCCGTCGAGCATGCCGAGGCCGGCCCGCAGGATCGGCACGACCAGCGGGCGCGGGTGCGAGAGCTTGACGCCCGTCGTCCCGGTGACCGGGGTCTTGATGTCCACCTGCTCGGTGCGCACGTCCCTGGTGGCCTCGTACGCGAGCAGGGTGACCAGTTCGTCGGCCAGGCGCCGGAAGGTCGGGGAGTCGGTGCGCTGATCGCGCAGGGTGGTGAGTTTGTGCGCCACCAACGGGTGGTCGACGACATGGATCCGCATGTCGTCAACAGTAGCCGGGGGTCGCATCAAGCACGGGTCCGGAGGGAAGGTGGAGGGGGTCCCCCCAGGCCGCAGGGCCGAGGGGGAATACGGACTCAGCCGTGGGGTGGTGAGTGGCCGATGCCGAAGCCAGATGCAGAACAGTACGAACCTGAGACCGAGAGCGACGCGGACCGCAGGCGGCGACGCGCCCAGTTCCTCCGCGAACTGGGCGAGGCAAAAGCCCTGCGCGAGCGCGTCCAGCCCCGCCGGGCCCGAGCCGCCCGGATGCGCCAGCAGATGCGCATGAGGACCTTCCGCTGGTAACCGGTCCTCCGGAAAAACAGATCCTTCCAGAAGGTCCGTGGAAGAACTGATGGCCGACGCAACGACGGAAGACCTCTCGCAAAGCCCTGGTTTCTGCCACGATTCCGAGTGGGCGGGGCCGCAGGAGCGCACCGCCGGTCGTCACACCTCTGATCAGTGGGAGAGTCACGGTGTACTTCGCCGCACTGCTCGCGCGCACTCAAGACGGGTGGGAAGCGAGCGACACAGAGCTCGACGATGTGGAGACCCTGTCGGATCTGACCGACCTGGCCCGTGAGGCCTCGGTGGACGAGGACACGGTGCTCGTCTTCATCGAGCAGGAGGACGCCTGGTTCGGCATCGTCCGGGTGGAGGGCGAGGAGGACCCTCGTATCTTCGTCTCGGACGCGGCCGCGGCCGCCCGCTCCTCGTACGGGGAGATCCTCACCAATGAACTGCTCGGCGGGGAGGATGACGACCCGGCCGACGATCTCGACACGCTGGACCTCGACGGCACCGAGGACGGAGAGCCGGACGAGGACGACGAGGAGGACGCCGAGTCGCCTCCGGCCGGCGAGCTGGTGCCGGCGGGGCCCGTCGGCGACCGGGACATCCTCACGGACCTCGGACTTTCGGAGAAGGAGCTGCTGGCACTGGACACGGACGCACTGCCGGAGATCGCGGACGCGCTGGGCGCCGCCGAGGTAATGGAGACTGTCCGCTAGTGAGTGCGGCCGTACCCATGCATGTACCCATGCCTGATCCTGTCCCCGATCCCATACGGGATCCGTGGGAGGCGCCGATGCGCCTCGCCCTCGAGGAGGCGGAGCGCGCGGTGCTGTCCGGCGATGTGCCGGTCGGTGCCGTTGTGCTGGCCCCGGACGGCACGGTGCTCGCCAGCGGGCACAACGAGCGCGAGGCGACCGGCGATCCGACGGCGCATGCCGAAGTGCTGGCGATCCGCAGGGCCGCCGCGCAGCTCGGCGAGTGGCGGCTGTCCGGCTGCACGCTCGTCGTGACGCTGGAGCCGTGCACGATGTGCGCGGGCGCGATCGTGCAGTCACGGCTGGACCGGGTGGTCTACGGGGCACGTGACGAGAAGGCGGGCGCGGCCGGTTCGCTGTGGGACGTCGTACGGGACCGGAGGCTCAACCACCGGCCAGAGGTGATCCTCGGTGTGCTTGAGCAGGAGTGCGCGAAGCAGCTGACCGACTTCTTCCGCGACCGCTGATCCAGCGCTCATCCACCGCTCTTCCCTCGCTGATCCACTTGGTTCGGATACGGATTTCAGAGCACGGCCCACCTTGGGCTAAGCTCTCTCCCGGTAGCGTGTCCGAGCGGCCGAAGGAGCTCGCCTCGAAAGCGAGTGTGGCGCAAGTCACCGAGGGTTCAAATCCCTCCGCTACCGCAGGTAGACGAAGGGCCCGGTCCTATGGACCGGGCCCTTCGTGGTCTTCCGTCTCAGTTTCCGTCTCACTCGGCCGTCCTGAGCCGAGTCGCGGTGTTCGCCGCCGCGCTGCGGCGTGGCTGGAGTGGAGGCCCCGTCGTGTCAGTGCGACTACTCCGCGCCGGGGTGACCGGCTGCGGAGGGTGGGTTTCTGCTTCATACCGGCCGCGCAGCCACGAGTACCCGTATGACGCCCCGGACCGCCAGTCCGGGGCCTCCAGGTTCATCCCTGCCAGATCACCCCAGCATCTGGATGATCGCGGTCGCGGTGGCCCCCAACACACTCATCACGCTCACTATGAGGATCAGGAGCCGTCTCATGTAATCGGGACTGATCGAGGGCTCCACGGGAGTGACGGTCAGCGGGGGTGGCGTCTTCCGGTGCCGCAGATGGGCGATCTTGATGCGGGTCACCGTGTAGTGCCAGATCAGGGTCCGCTCCTGGTCCACTCCACACGCCCGCAGGAATATGTTGAGCCACTCAGTGGTCGGCAGCTCGTCCCCGTTGAGCACGTGGGCGAAGGTCGCTCCGGATATCGGATAGAAGGGGCGGCTGCGCCGTTCGAGATCCCCTATCGTCAGGCTCTTGTGCGCCACCAGCTCGCGCATGACGGACAGCACGTCCTGGGGAGTCGTGCACAGCGCCAGCGCGGTGTGCACGTGGTCGACGGTGAGGCTGCTGACCCGCTGAGGCTCGTCGGGCAGGCGGGTGTCCAGCTGCATGTGGGCGTCCATGAACTGCTGCACCAGGACCAGCAGGCCATCCGGCTGCGCGGGAATGACGTCCTCCGGCGCGGCTACGTGCTTCCGGATGGCGCCCGGCAGACGGGGCTGATGCACCTCGGGCCGCTCTTCGGCGCCGTCGGTCTCGCCGGACTCAGCCTCGGTGACGCGCACCTTGGCCTTTCCGGCTGCCTCTTCGGTCCTCGCGCGCGCTTGAGCGTTCATGTGCAGACGCCGCCAGGTGGTGAGGTCACCGGTGAAGCCGCAGCCGCGCACAAACGACTCCACGACTTCCCACTTGGGCACGGTCTTCCCGGACGCCGCAGTCGACAGCGCCGCCGCAGAGTAGTGCGACTTGCCAGCCAAGTCCTTGTAGGTCAGGCCGCGGGAGCGGCGGAGCGCCCGCAGTTCGCGGGCTAGCTCCGCCACCTCCATCGGCGCCGTTGCAGGGATGTCCTTCTCAGGACGCGCCATGTGTGCCCCCGGGCTGCGGCAGTCCGGCGTCCCGCGCGCGTGTGCGACGCGCGAACTGCTTTGCGCCTCGCTGCAGGTGACGGTGCCGCAGGTGCCGTGGCGTCACCAGCCCCTCATGCGGGGGCATCCGCGTCAAGGCAGGGCGAACATCTTGCCGGATGGGTCGGGTACAGCGCGCGTATCCGCGCCGGGTTACGCCCACCCGTGTGAGTCCGTCCTCGAGTTCACAGCGGCCGGGACGCCCGTCCTCCCCGCGCTCGTCGTCGAGTGCGTTTGGATGGGCTCCCTCTCCCACCGTGTCATTACGGGCACGCGTGACCTGCAGAAGGAGATCACCGGCGGTGCCCCCGACGAAGGTGCCTACCAATGTGCTGATGGTGGGGTCGGCGATGAGGGCCTGCATGGCGATGCCAGCGGCGGCCCCCACGCCGTTCGCCGTGAGGGCGGCGACGATGAGTCGCCTTCGTTTCTTGCGGTTGTTGCTGGAAGGGGACATCCCAACTCCCGTTACCGAGGGCTCGTCTGAGGCCCTGTGAAATAGGGATGAGTGAGGGCTGCCCCATACGGGGCAGCCCTCACTCGGACCCGCTCCGGAGAAACCGGAGCGGGCGGGGTGAGCGGCCTGAGTGCTCAATTACGTATTCAGTTAGGACGAGCCTGGCCCGAACCGAGACGGAGGAGCGCCAACTCCCGTACCTCCAGAGGTGACCCGAGGATCACCGGGGCTTCCGCGCGTGGCAAACAGTCTGCCCCATGGCCGCGTGGCGGTCATACAACGTGCCCCCCGCTCCCACTCTTGTGAACTCGTGAATAACCACTCTCGAGCGACACAAGGACTACCTAGAGGGGCGTGAAGAATCAGAATCTGATATAGCGCCAGACGATCGATCGACTCGCACGTTCATACGGTTACGCCCCGTTTGACGTACTTCATTAACGCGTGCGGGTAGAAAGTCAACAGTCTCCAAACAACCCCGGAAAGCCTCAACTTCGCAGGCCAGAGTCATGATTTGGTTGTTGGAGTTCTTCAACAGTGTTCCGCGACCGCTCCACACAGCCTTCTCGACACGACACCATGGGGCCTGCGGTCAGCGCCAACTGGCCGCACCAGGGGGACATCTCAAGGCCTGAGTGCTCCTGTAGGCCCCCCGCCGTTGCGGGGGGCCTAAAAACTGCCCCGCCCGCATGGCGCCTTTTGTCCGGCTTCGCAGCCGCCGACGGTCATCTCTGAACAACTGGCGGTCGATTCCCCTCGCGGAAGAGCAGTTGTGACCGATGTCACCGGCAGAGGACATACCGGTCTACACCACACCTGGTCTTTCCCGCGCGACAGTGATCCGTTTCTTTCGCAATCGATCAGCAACCGTCACGGGTCTGCGGAAGCTTCCGCTCACCGTTGCCAGTGCCCCGGCCGGGGACGGTGCACGGCGCCTCACAGCATGACGATGCGGAGGTCCCGGACCGGGCGGTCCGGGACCTCCGCATCGTCGCGATGGCAACTCGAAGTGATCAGAAGACGCTTTAAGGTCGTTGGCCCTCTGGAGATCCGTCGTCCGCCCAGATGAACCCGTCAACCTGCCGCGCGATGTTGCTGCGGACCGTATCGACCATGTGCTGATACCTCGCGGCCATGGCCGTTGAAGACCAGCCCATCAGACCCATCACGGCGCGCTCCGGCACTCCCAGAATGAGTAGGACCGTGGCGGCGGTGTGCCGAGCGTCGTGCAGTCGCCCGTCCCGCACCCTGGCATCGCTGAGAAGATCCTTCCAGTCGTCATAGTCGGTGCGGGGCGACGTGCCGCGGCCAGTCTCGGTCGCGAAGAGCCAACCCTCATCCGTCCATCTGTCGCCTGCATTGACTCGCTCGGCATCCTGCCTGCCCTTGTGCGTGCGGAGCAGTTCCACAAGTTGTGGGGGAAGTCCGACCGCCCTGCGTCCCGCGCGGGATTTCGTGTCGGCCGTCTCGGGATTGGTCCGCTCGCGCTGCGGGCAGTACCCGGCCTTGCGGCCGCAAGTCTCCCCGCATCCGTGGGCATAGCGTGGGCGCCGACGGCTGCGACGGACCATCAGGACTTCTCCCTGCAGGTCCACATCGGTCCACTTTAGGCCGAGCGCTTCCCCCTGTCGCAGGCCGAGCGCGAGGGCCACGGCCCACCGTGCCGAGTTACGGCGCTTGTCGGCCGCGCGCAACAGCCCGCGTACCTCATCGACGGTGTACGGCTCCACCTCTTGCTCACGCACCCTCGGCGCCCTGGCCAACTGCACCGGGTTCTTCCCGAGGTGGCCGCGCCGTACCGCCTCATTGAGCGCGGTTCTGAACGTGCGGTGCACCTGGTGGGCGGTCGCGGGCTTGCTGCCGTTGGCCTGCATGCTCGCGTAGAAGGTCTCGATGTGCTCTGGCTTGAGCCGGTCGAGACGGTGGGCACCCAGGCCAGGGATCAGGTGCTTCCGCACGGCTACGCCGTAGCCCACCATCGTGTTCTCGTTGACCCCGAGCGGGGCGATGTTCTCGATCCAGTGCGTCAGCCACGCCTTGACCGTCCAGGGCTTGCCCGGCTTGCGCACGGTCTTGGCGTCGCGCTGCTTCTCCAGCTCCCGCACGGCGTCGGTGACTTCCGCGCGGGTCTTGCGCTCGACATGGCGGCGGTCTGGGGTGCCGTCGTCGCGTACGCCGACGGTGACGCGGCCGTGCCACTTGCCGTCTTTGCCGAGGTAGATGGAGCTTCGGCCGTTCGGCTGTCGAGTGCGCTTCTCGTTCTCTGCCATCGGCAGACTCCTGATTCATGGTGTCGGGATGGAGACCGGGGCGGCGGGCTGTCCTGTCCGGGAGTGCCGCCGCCCCGGGCGGCGTCAAGCGACGCGTTGGGCGGTGCGTCGGCGAGCGACGTAGTTGGCCGGCGCGTCCACGGGGACGCGTCGGAGATGGCCGACAGGGATGGACTCCAGTTCTCCGGTGCGGATGAGGCTGTAGCACGTCGTGCGGCCGATACGGAGTCGGCGAGCGGCCTCTTCGACGGTGAGGAGGACCAGCGTGGGGTCATCGTCGGTGGGTGTCGCGGGGTGGTTGTGCTCGTTCAAGACTCACTCCTCGTGCTGAGCTGAGTTCGCGGGTAGATGCCGCCGCACAAACCGCAAAATCCGCAGAAAACCCGGGGCGTGCCGCTGATCTGCGGTGATGCGGCGCGAGGGTGGCGTCGGGCAGGGCTCCGCAGAAATCTGCGATATTCCGCAAAAATCAGCGGTGCCCGGCCGGTGCCCCCGGCACATGGGTGACGGCTCGGTTTTTTGCGGAATATCGCGGGATTGTGCGGCGGGCCCTCGCTAGGAGGTGCGGCGAGAGCCCGCCGCAGGTCAGAGGCCCTGCCGGGGGGTTATTGCGATTTTGCGGTTTGTGCGGAGGGGGTTGAGGGTGAGGGCCGGTTCACCGGCTGCCCTGCCGGAGGTGCGGGTGGACCTGCAAGCGGGGCGCGGGAGGCCTGCCTCGCTTGCCGGTGCGTTCCGGCTGATAGGACCGCAGGTATCCGTGGTCTTCCAGCAGGGCAAGGGCCGGTTCAAGGTCGGTGACGGTGGGGACCTCGGACCGGGACAGGACGGTGAATACGTCCCGGCGGCTGACGTCCTCCCATCCGTTGTCCCTCAGCGCGTCCAGCACACTGCGGGCACGGCTGAGGACCGGATCGGCGCCCATGACGTCGAACACGGCGAGGGCGTGGGCGGTGTAGTACTCCCCCAGTTCGATGGCCGCGCGCATGGTGGCCTCCGGGACCGGATGGGCGTAGCCGTGCCCCAGATGTTCGGCGAGGTGCAGCAGTGCGGCCATGCGGGCAGTCGCTCCCGCGAGTTTCCCGGCCCAATCGGTAATGTGGCCCAGCTTCCCGCCCCTTGCCTTGAGCTGCGGCTCAAGGCACTTCTGATACGCGATCAGGGCCGCGTCGGCTTCCGGGTTGAGCTGGATGACGGCCGGGTCGGTCCACTCCGCGAGCGACAAGGTCAGGTCGATGACCCTCGCGGCGTAGGTGGCGGCACTCTCTTCGGGGATCGGAGCGGTGATGATTTCCCGCTCACCGACCGTGGACACGGGCAGCGAGTACAGGAAGCGGCCCAGCAGTCCACGCCCTTTGAACCCCTTGACCTTGCCAATGTCCTGTAGCACGTCGGGCTGCACGGCCAGCCCCACGGTCAGGGCGGGGGCGTCGATGTACTCACGGCGCGTCTGCCGGTTGACCCTCAGCCGGTCCCCGGCATGGCCCTTGAGGAACACCTCCATGTTCGGGGCGCCGGAGTAGCGGCCAGCGATGATGTCGAAAATGCCGCCCTCGGCACTCATCACGGACAGTCGGCCGCCCTGTTCCGCCATAAGCGAGGTGACCGTCTCGGGGGTGGAGTCGTCCGCGAGCAGCACCGGTTCGGCGGGGACCGTGAGCGTGTCGGCGGTCTGCGCGAGGCCGACGGCGGTGGCCACCATCTCCTGCCGCTTGTCCGTGTCGGCGGACGCGGCCTTGGCGGCAGCCTTGTCGGCCGCGTCCTTGGCCAGACGCGCGGTTACTTCCGCTTCCACGATGACCGGCTTCATCGCGGCCTTGAGCTGTTCCTCAGCCTCATACAGAGGGTTGGTCAGCAGGGTGAAGACGGCGGACTTGCGGTTGCCGGGCGGGAGCGCCACCACGGTGTAGAGGTTGGTGGGCTCGCGCCAGTTGCCGCGTACGTGGACGACGGACCGGCCGCCGGCCGCCGTGGCGAGTACGGCGAGGGCGATGGACCCGGCGAGGTCCACCGGGGTCTGCGTCTCCTCGGCGACGGCCGCCACGAAGTCCCGCAGCCACGCGGGCAGCACATGGGCGGGAAACGGCGGACGCTCGCGCCGACCGGTCAGCGGGATGGGGTCTTCCCACACGTCCGGCGCGGTCTCGCCCTCGCCGGGCGGGACTTCCAGGGTGGGCAGTCCGGCCCACAGGTCGGGGCTGTCCACAGGCTGTGTGGTCACGCGACTGCCCTCCCTCCGGAGGTGGTCAACAGCGGGCATGGGGTGCGGCGTTCGGCGGTCTGCGGGTCAGTACCAAGGGCAGTGCGGACGCCTTCGGCGACGTCCTTTCGGGCGCCTACGGCCACCCGCGGTGCGGGCTGCGTGGCGTCCTGCGGCCGGTTGGCGGGGGTGCGGGGCTGTGCGGTCATGCCGCCCTCGCCTCGCTGGTGTTGATGCCGTTGTCGACGGCGCGGCGGGCGTATGCCTCGGGGACGCCGACGGAGACGGCGGCGGCGATGATCTGCCACCCGATGACGTCCAGTCCGCACGGGCCGGGGCACTGCGCGTGCTGGGTTCCCAGAAACCGTGCCACCTGGAATGCCTGCGATCCGGCGCCGGATTCGGTGTGGCTGCGCACCATGGCGAGGCCCCGTTCCAGGCCGGTGCGCACGTACCGCTCGGTGTGGCGGCATCCGGTCGCGACGGTCCAGTCCCACGTGGCGCGCCCGGGGGACGAAGAGGCCACCCGCCCGGGCGCGGGGGTGGCCTCTTCCCTCACGACCAGCGCGCGGACGGCCGACGGCAGGGCCGCCATGATGCCGGTGCCCGGTCCGAGCCAACGGGCGTAGGACATCAGCGACTTGATATCCACGCCGGATCGAACCGCGTTGGCCGACCGCACTGTCCCCCGGTAGATCCAGTGCTCTCCGCGCGTCGTCGGGACCGTCCGTGTGACCGGCAGCGTCTCGCGCGCCCAGGCGAGGGCGGCCGCGTTGTCCAGGTCGACGACGGTCAGCCCGGCCCCGCCCGGGTGATAGGCGACGGATACGGCCTGCCGCCAGGCCGGGGCCCATGCGGGGGAAGTGATGACGCGGGTGTCGGTGGTGGCGGCTGCCCAGGCGTGGCACACGGCAGGGCACTGGCAGGGGCCCGGGCTTTTCATGTGCGGCCGTCCACCGCAGGCGCCGTCCGCGCACGCGCGGCAGTTCCCGAAGGGCACCTTGCCTGCCCGCAGGGGCAGTACCGGCACTCGGGCCACGGCCAGTTCCAGCGCGGTGCGCAGGTGGTCGCGGTCCTGGTGATGCGCGGCGTGCGGGATCGGGGTCTTGTCGTCAGGTGTCATGCTGGAGGTCTCCTGTTCTGCTACGTCGGGATAGGGAGACCGGGGGCGGCGGGCTGTCCTTGTCCGGGAGTGCCGCCGCCCTCGGGCGTAGCTAGTTGAAGTGGTTGCGCTTAAAGACGGCCTTGCGGATGTTGAACGTGTTTCCGCCGCCGGAGCCGTTGCCGAAGATCTGCACGGCGATCCAGCCGCCGAAGATGACGGCGGCGAGGATGATGAGCTGATGGATGAGCGCGGCGAGTGCCGCGATGAACGTGGTGAGCAGCACGAGTCCGCCGCACACGGCGCCAAACCCGACCCCTCCGAGGGCGATGTTCACCGCCGTACGCGAGATGGCTGGCTTGGCCGCGACCGGTTCGGGCTTGGCGGGCTCGATGGCGTAGCCGGTGACGACACGGCCGTCCGGCAGGACGACCCTCGCCACCGCCGAAACGGTGCCCGGCTGCACGGGCACGAGCGGCACCGTGTGCGCGGTCGTGCCCGGGGTGGGGCGGTGGACTTCCACGGCCGCCGCGTCGGTTCCGGCCGGGCGGTGGCGGTCGTAGGGCGTGGTGGGTTCGTTCACGTCCGGGTCTCCCTTCTAGCGGCCGATTCCCGCGAGGGCACCGGTCACTGCGGTGACAAGCTGGTTGACGGTGCCGCTGGCGTCGGTGGCGGCGAGGTAGAAGCCGAAGAGCGCGGCGACGACGGCCGCGCCGAAGCCGAGCGCCTTGAAGCGCAGCAGCAGGGCGAGGCCACCGGCGAGCAGCAGCACGAGCGGGATGGTGATGGCCATGAGTCCTCCGGGAGGTGTCAGCGAGTGCCGGCGCGGTAGGTGCGCGTGGCGCGGTTGTAGATCCAGCGGCCGACGCGTATGCGCTTGCCGGTGGCGTGGCAGCGGCGGCAGTCCTTGCCTCGCTTGACGCGTCCCTTGCGGTCGGTCTTCATGGCGAAGCCCCATCCGTGGCACTTGCGGCAGTCGCCGAACGGGCTCAGCCAGCACCGCACGAAGTAACAGAGTGTGACGGCGAGTAGGAAGGTGATAGCGAGGGCGGGAGGGCTCATCACGGGCCTCTCAGACGAGGTTTCGAGGGTTTCCGCAGGTAGGCCGCTATCTGCTAGCGGCCTGATCAGGGGAGGTTTGGGTCGCTAGCAGGGTTGCTACCGGTAGCGGCTCCTGCCGCTACCGGTAACAACCTCTGGGTCCTATCCGGCGTCCCGCTTCTTGTTGCGCTCCGTAATCGCGGCGGCGAGTTCATCGCGCTTGATGCCGCGCTTGTTGACCTGCCGTCCGTCGATGCGGCGGCTGATCTGGTCGGTGGCCACGCCGAACGGCTTGAGCGCTGCGGTGAGCGCTTCGGCCTTGGGCTTGGCCTCCAACTCGGCCCACGCGCCGTAGGTCTCGGGGCGCAGGTCGGCGAGGCGGTCGACGATGGTCTCGGACCAGATCTTGGCCTCGCCCTTGCCGAGCACGGCGGCGACGTCGTCCAGGATGGTGGCGGACACCTCCGGGGCCGGTGCCTCGCCTGCCGCGTCGCCGGAGAGCGTGCCCTCGGCCTCGCGCAGCGCGGCGGCACGAGTCAGGATGCGCTCCGCGTCCTGACCGTTGGCGAGGTAGGTGCGCACGATCCCGGAGTCGTCCGACATGCCCTTGAGCAGACCCACACCCTTGTGGGACTTGAGCAGCTTGGACGCGTCCAGACCCTCCGAGTACGAGCCCGCACCAAGGATCGTGTCGGAGACCTGGTAGGCGCCGACGCGCAGCGCGAACCGGGCCTGGTGCTGGTCGCGCAGCTCCGAGGGGCACGCCTTGTCGTCCGGCTTCTGCGTGGACGTCATCACGCTCACGCCGACCGCCGGGGCGACCCGGGCGAGGTAGACCAGCAGAGACAGGATCTCCTTACCGTGCTCGGGGTGCTGCAAGTACTCCTGCACCTCATCCACGACGAACAGCGTCAGGGGCATGTTCAGCTTCTTGTCCCGGCTGATCTCCGGGGTGAGCTTGCCCTCCGGGCAGATGTGCAGCGGCAGTTCCGAGAGCCGGTGGTAACGGTCCTCAACATCCGCCTTCAGCTCCCGCAGCGACGTCAGCAGATGCACCACCGGGTCGAACCCGTTCTTCGGGACGATGCCGAACGCGATGCGGTGCGCGACCTTGGTGAATTTGCGCCAGTCCGGCGACGCCTTCCCGTCGAACACATACAGCCTCACGTACGGGTCCAGCGCGGCGGCGAGCGCGATGGTGCGGGCAGAGAATGTCTTGCCCTGCCTCGGTACGGCGCCGACCAGTAGCGACAGCCACAGCATGGTGGCCATGACCGGGTTGCCGCGCTCGTCCACGCCCCACGGGAACGGCTTCCAGAAGTCCACCCGCGTTGCCCCGAGCAGCGGGGTCTTGCCGGAGGGGACGGCGAGCGGGTCGCGGTCGGCGATCCAGTAGGACACCCGCCGGCCGCTCGTCTCGTCCTTGTCGAGGAAGAGCTGAGTCGGCGCGATGTCCATGCCGGAAGCGAGCCGCGCATGCGCGTTGAGCGCGTCCTCGAACGTCCTGCCGTACGGCAGGTCGACGATGACGCGCCAGCCGTCCCCGTCCCGGCCGATCGGCCGCGGGAACGCGATCGTCTGATCTTTGGTGGTCAGCTTGGCCGCTTCGTGGGCGCGGATGACGATGTCCGAGGACAGCTTGCGCTTGCGGAACGTCACCTTGGCCATATCGATCAGCGGCCGGTCCGCCGGGGCCCCGACCGCCCCGAGCGTCGTGGTGAGCGTGGCCAGGGCCAACAACAGCAGCCACGACGGCGCCATGACGTACAGGGTGAGCGCGGCGGCGAGGCCGACGACTCCAGCAATGAAGGCCGCGATGCCCCGCAGCCTCACGCGGTCGTTGCGCTGCCGCGACAGGCTCAGGTACTTGCCCGCGTCCTCTTCGGCGACGGCCGCGAGCCGCAGTGCCTTGCCCTCCGCATCGAACACCCACCGGCCGATCGCGGCCGACCAGCGCCACGCCCCACGCGGCGAGTACCACAGCACCTTGGGCGTGTAGATGCACGGCAGACGAACCGCGTGATAGCCGACCACGGCCGAGTAGTGGCGCACGGCCCACTTGCGCACGGCCTTGCGCTGGTCGGGCAGCTTCACCCAGTCCGGCAGAACCGGCAGGCGAGCCTTGTCCTTGGCCTCCATCCACTCGCTGACGGACGGCGGGTAGACCTCGCGGGGCGGGTCGACCGGGGCGCCCTCGGCAAGTCCTTCGGCCTCGGGGTCGTCGGTGTCGGGGAGTTCGGCCTCCCACTCCCCCGGCTTCACCTCGCCCTCGGCGGGCGCCTCGGGGACGGTGGGCGGGTTGGTGTCCTTCTGGAGCGGGAACGGGAGCACGGCGGCCGTCCGCTCGTCGGTGCCCTCCGGCTCGCCGGGGGGCGGGAACGCGGTGTTCTCGGTCACGATGTATCTGCTCCTTCACGGGAGTCGAAGGGTCCGGCCGACGCTGTAGGAGGTGGGCGGCCGGACCCGGTTTCGTGTGGTTCAGGCAGCGCGCTGTTCCTCGGGATAGGCGCAGGTCACGCACATGCCGAGCGAGGTCGGGACGACGTACCCGGCGTCCCGCTCGCACTCGGGGCACCAGCGGCGGGCGCGCATCATCGCTTCGTGCGCGCGCCACATGCCCGCCGTCATCGGGCGGACGGGCCGGGCGAGGTCGATGCGGTACAGGTAGGCGGTCAGCGGTTCGCGCCGACGGCGCGGCCGGAGGATCTGCGCGGCGACTTCCTGCCCACCGGGCCTCAGCCCCTGTCCCCGCAGTTGGCGGCGGGTGGCGTAGTCGTCAGGGGCACAGCGCCAAGGGAAGGTAGGGATGCCGAACCGCTCGCCGTCAGGGTCGAAGCAGTCGGCGAGGGCCAGCCGCTTCACGCGGCCACGGCCTCGCGCCCACCGTCAGCCTTCTCGGCGCGCTCAGCCTTGAGCGTGTCGCGCAGCCCACGGGCCTTGACCGGGGCGGTGCGGACGGCCTTGCGGATTGCTTCGGCCGTCAGCTCCGTATCCGACCAACCGGCCGTCGCCGCACGGGCTTCGGCAAGGAGTTCGTCCGCCGTGCGATTCGGTCGGGGCGATCGAGCCGCGACAGGTACCCGACCGGTCGGCCGACGAGGCGGCCGGTCGGCGGCGGGCAGTGCCTTGACCGGGGCCGGGTCGATCGGTGCCACCGCCGGTTCGGGACCGGCCGACTCAACGGCGACGGAGGTCGGGGCGGTTCGGGTCGATTCACGCAGCTCAGAGGGCGACTGATTTGCGGTATCCCGCTGCGTTTCCTCCTGGTTTTCGATTGCGGCCGTCGTGGCGCCGAACATGGCGGCCAACGCCGCGTCCGCACCGCTGGTGACCCGCTCCCGCTGGACGTCCAGCAGCCGCAGTCCAAGCGAGTGGTCACCCATCCCGACCTTGCGGGCCAACTTCCACGACGTGCGCTCCGCAGCGCCCCGCACCTTCTCGTCCGGGTGGTTCGCGGCCACGGCCCGGTGATAGGCCAGCTCTCGTACGACGGCGGCAGCGCGGGCTTCAGCCTCGGCGTCCCGGCCGTCCTGGTGGACCACGATGCGGCGGGCCAGGAACGCCATGCCCTCAGCGGACACGCACATGCCCATCGGGGTCACCGCGTAGATGACGGTGCGGCCGGGGTCGTCACCGGCCATGGCCGCCATCGCGGACGCGGCAGCGGGCAGAGCCCACAGTCCGAGGCGGATGACCTTCGGCGAGGACTGCCCCAGCATGGTCAACCCCAGCAAGACCAGGGCCAGAACGGCGGTCGCTCCCTCACCAGCAGCCACCGCCCCCAGCGCCGTTCCCTCGCCGTAGACGCGGCTGATGTTGCTGAACGTGCCGATGCCCCCGGCGACGCCAGTGGCGAGCATGGGCACGAAAGCAGCGGCCAGCACGACCGTCTGCGCCTTCGTCAACGGCGTGCGCGACTGCTTCATGCCGCTTCCCCCGTCTGAGACCGGTCGCCGCGAGCGGCGCGCAGGAACGGCACGGTGTGAGTGAGCGCGTCGGCATACAGGGCGTCCCAACCGGCGATCTCGTCACCGGCCTCGCCCATCTCCCGCAGGTCCTTCAGGATTTCGCGGGCCACGTCCGTACGGGCCTGCCGCTCCTTGGCCGTCTCCGGTTCCAGCGGGCCTCGGAACAGGTCGACGTCGATGCCGAGCGCCAGTTCCGCGAACTCCGAGTCGTCGTGGGCCTCTTGACCGGCGACGAAAGTGCGCATGCGCATGGTGGATCTCCTCTTCTGCAAGTCGGGAAGGGGCGGGGCGGTCGGCTGTCCTGTCCGGGAGTGCGACCGCCCCGCGAAGAACGAGGTCAGACGGTGGCGATGACCAGCGCGGCGACCAGCAGCCACAGGTGATGGAAGGACTGGTCAAGCGCGTACGCGCCGGTGCCGATGTGCGGGTTGTCGTCGTGGCCGGCACGCAGGGCACCGAGCCGGTAGAACTCGCCCTTGCCGGTCACCTTGGCCAGCCACGCGAGCGTGGTGCGGCGGTCGGCCCACCAGTGCGTCACGGCGTCGATGCCGAGCCCGGCGACGATGCCGAGCACCGACAGGCGCAGGTCCAGCAACCAGGCGACCGGCAGCAGGACCGCGACCTTGGTAGCGGTCAGGGTGGCGACGTGCCGGGCGTCCGCGAGACGGCCGACCCAGCCAGGACGGCCCTTGTGCGCGGACTGGTGCGAGGTCTGCACCCAGTGGTCACCCACGCTGTGAGCGACGTACAGGGCGACGAATACGGCAGCGAAGACAGCAGCATCCACAGCGGTCACCGGCTCTCGTCGCGATACTGAACGAGCTGAATGACCATCCGGGGGAAGTCCCCAATGCCGTCGAAGTGCGCGAACTGCACGCCGTGGATCTCGACCGCCTGGATCATGTCGCGCAGGATCGCGGCGGCATCCGCCACCTGACGAGCGGTCGGCCGGTGACCGGGCGTGAACTCCGTGGCCGCAGACGCGACGCGGTATGCGATGTCGTCGAGTTCGTTCTGATTCACTGCGCTTCTACTCCTTGACTGTGTCGGGATGGAGACCGGAAGCAGCGGGCTGTCCTTGTCCGGGAGTGCCGCCGCACCGGGAATGAGGGCCGACGCCGCACGAAGCGGCAGGCCAAGCGCCCCGGGCGGGATTCGGTCCCGCGCCCTCGCGGCTGAATACCGGGGCTGATGTTGGGGATACGAGGGCTTCACCGGGCGCCGTCACCACGGTCACCCGGTCCCGAGCCTCGAACTGTCGGGGCGCCCTATTCGCACTGCTCGGCGCGAGCAGAACGACCGCGAACCGGATGAGCCTCAACGGGGGCTCCGACACCGGCAACGGCCGCCGACGGTCGTCACCCGGCCCGTCGCGGGGACGGGGTCTGCCCCCGTCAATCTCAGAGCTCTGTTGAGTTCTCAAGGAACAGACGCTTCCTTCGAACCCGTTTCACGGGGCTCTCTGGGCACTCCATAAGAGATCCTGTCCTCAACTCCTCTTTAGGAGTTGCTCTGACTATGGCGGACGCGGCAGCAGTCGTCAACTCCTCTTGAGGACTTATGCTGAAACGGTCAACAGACCAGGGATGGTGGGCTCCACATGGCGAAGCAGTACGAGCGGATCGCAGACGGCCTTCGGGCACGCATCCGTGCAGGTGAACTCAAGCCCGGTCAGCGTCTGCCTGCGGAGACCGCGTTGGCCAAGGAGTACAAGACAAGCCTGCCGACCATGCGAGACGCACTTGCGTTGCTGCTCACCGAGGGTCTGATCGACAAGAAGCACGGGGTGGGGAACTTCGTGCGGAAGCCACGCCAGCTCGTACGACGGGACAACGGCCGGCACCAATGGGAGAAGGACCGGGCGAGGCTTGGGGAGGATGTGCGGCTGGAGACAGGAGCAACGGAGCATGACACGGGGCTGACTGTCTCGGATCTCGTGTTCCGCGCCGACTACCGCGATACCGAGGCCAACGAGGACCTGGCGGAGCACTTCGGCGTGCCGGTCGGCACTCGCCTTCTCGAACGCATCTACCGCACGCTCCACCGAGACGAGGACGCACCCTTCAACCTTGCCCACTCATATCTCGTCTACGACATGATCGCGAGCAACCCTGATCTGCTCGACCCCTCCAAGGAGCCGTGGCCCGGCGGGACGCAGAATCAGTTGCACACTGTCGACATCGAGCTGGATCGCATTGTGGAGCGCGTCACGGCACGCCCACCCACCTTCGAAGAGACCGAGGAACTTGGACTACAAGGTGGTGTCGCGGTAGTGGTACTGCGTAAGACTTCGATCGACACGGGCGGTCGCGTAGTGGAGGTCTCGGATGTGACGTTGCCGGGCGATCGCACAGAACTGATCTTCACGACCCCCTTGGCAAGGTGGTAACCATGTCCAAGCTCATTACCGTCCTCACGGCAGTGCATGGCCCCGGCGCGCACCACCTTCCTGACGCCTACAAATCCCTGCTCTCCCAGGACCTCCCAGACGGCTGGGACTGGGAATGGGTGATTCAGCAGGACGGCGAAACCGACGACGTATCGCCACATGTCCCTGACGATCCGCGTGTGAAGTTCGGCCAGGGGCGCGTCGGCCGCGCTGCCATGGCGCGCACCCTCGGGCTTTCGCGGGCCGAGGGCGAGTACGTCAAGGTTCTCGACGCTGACGACATGCTGACTCCCGGGGCTCTCGCGCGAGATCTGAGCGCACTGCTGAGCAATCCGGGCGTGAGCTGGGCAACGTCGCGTGTTCTCGACTACCTGCCGGACGGGTCCACCCTCGGGTTCGATCAGGACCCGGCGGAAGGAGTCATTCACCGAGGCGCAGTGCTTGACCACTGGAAGGCCCATGAATACCGCGCGCAGGTCCATCCGGCCACGCTGTTCATGCGGAGAGATCTTCTTTTGGCGCTGGGAGGGTGGATGGCTCTCCCGGCGTCCGAGGACACCGGGCTATTGCTCGCCCTGAACGCCGTGAGTCGCGGATGGTTCACCGCGGAGACGGGCTTGCTGTACCGGAAGTGGCCCGGTCAGGTGACGAACCATGCCGCGCATGTGGACCAGGGCGAGCGAGAGGCGAGGATGGCCGTCATCGAAGCGCGCGCCTCGATCCTCGCGAGCCTCGAAGGATGGCGCTTCAACACGGACTAATCAATCGGTCTCGCGGCGCTCGGGCGGGAGAAGGAGATCCCGCGAACCATGCTCTTCACCGTGGAAGTTCCCGCTCACCCCGAGGTCGTCTCGCGCCGCCTCATGGAAGCCGTTGATCGCCATAAACGCGGTCTTGTGCAGCTCACGCCATTCATCGAGTGTCCCGCCGGTCGTCCCCCTGGCGCGCCAGTCGATGGCGGCAGCCGCAGCATTCAGTCTGTGAGCCGCCTCGATCACCCCATCCTCAGCAAGCAACATGACCCGCTCGAAGGCGCGCCCGCGGGCATGATCACCGTCGCCAAGCTCTAGCTCCAGGTCGTGCTCCGTCCGCTGGGTGCTCCGCATGCCTTTCCTGACCTCATAGAGAATCACAGAGGAGTAGATGTACGTCCGCACGCGGTCGATGTACTCCGCGTAGGCGTCGAGCTTTCGGTCATCCCACCTGGTCAGCATGGTGTACTGCGTCCGCTGACGCTCCATCCGATGATTGGTGAAGTGCGTCGTTAACCCGCCCAGCAGCACAGCAGCAATGGTTACGAGCTGCCCCACGATGTCCATCGATCCCCCTACTTACGGCCTCAGGTCCAGCGGGGATCATAGAGCGATCATGAACATGCAGGCTGCACCAGGGCGGAAGGACTGCATCAGAACCTGACACATCGTCAGCTCTGACGCTAGGCTGATTTCACCTACCAGTCACCTGAGGAGTGCGCCATGGGGCCAGACGTACGCATGCTCCCACTACCCGAGGGTCCCCCGCGGTTCGTCGGGGCTTTCTACCGCCCTGAAACCGGGTGGCGAATTGCCGCCGAAGCACCCTCGCGAGAGCCGGTGGACCGCGCCATTGCCGCGATGATCGGGACGGTACAGGCGCGAGGGGAAGCTCCGCTGATCGAGATATGGGGCCCGTCGGGCGGCGGCGACGATTGGCAGCGCCTCGACACTCTTGATCCCGGTCCCGGTGCAGCCCTGTCGCGGGAGGTACCGAAGGAGCAGCGGCAGCGCAGCGCCCGCGAGGAGCGCCTCATCGACCGCCGACACCAGGTGCTGACTTCCGCTCTCGCATGCGCGGGAATCTCAATCGGACAACCAGAAGATGATGCTGCGCTCACCTGCCTGGTTGATGCCGTGGATGAGGACACGGCCCGACGCCTGGCCCACTGGCTCTCACAGGCCAATAGGTAACGCTCGGTCGCGTCGCTCCGTCTCACTTTCCGTCTCGTTCACCCCAGTCCGTCGATGTTCACGAGCGTCCGCAGGCGAGCTCAGCAGCGGGCCCGCGACCGGAGGTGCACTGGCGCGAACGACCACGAACAGCACCCTGACCAGCAAGAACAAACCTCGAAAGCGAGTGTGGCGCAAGTCACCGAGGGTTCAAATCCCTCCGCTACCGCTCTTGTCGAAGGACCCCGGCGCATCGCGTCGGGGTCCTTCGTCGTTGCCGCGGTACGGACACCGCGGCGCCGCGCGTACGGACACCGCGGCCCGGGCGGCAAAGGGCCCCGATGACCCTGTCCTTGGTCCGATAGGGCTCGGTTAGACTCACGCGACGCACGGCCAGGGGGCCAAAGGGGTCACAGGGGAGGCAGGGGCTGATGGTGCAGACGAAGAAGATCGCTCTCTATGTTGTTGTCGTCTTCGTGCTCTACACGATCATCACGTCCCCGGCCAAGGCCGCCGACCTGGTCCAGATAGGGTTCGAGGGCATTTCGAGCGCCGCGCAGAGCGTCGGAGAGTTCATGACCGAGGTCGTCAATTAGGAGTGCCCTTGATCCGCCATCTGGTCCTCTTCAAGCTCAATGAGGGTGTCGAGCGCGACGAGCCTCGTGTGGTCGCGGGTGTGAAGGCCTTCCAGGAGCTGGACGGGCAGGTGCCCGAGCTGGCGTTCTGGGAGTGCGCCTGGAACATCACCGACCGGCCGATCGCCTATGACTTCGCGATCAACTCCGCGGTCGCCGACCGCGATGCGCTGAAGCGGTACATCGAGCATCCGGCCCATCAGGCGGCCGCCGGACAGTGGCGCGAGTTCGCCACGTGGGTGATCGCCGACTACGAGTTCTGAGCCCCCCGCTCCCCAGGCCTCCCGCCATCACGACGGGGGGCCTTTTGTGGTTTAACTGCCAACTTGCCCTCAACACGGTGTTATCGGGTGCTTGCACACAGTGGACATGTCTTGTGATGCTATGACCGCTTTTGACGAATGAGTGGACCGCTGTTGACCGCAAAGGGGTGGCGTGACCGTGCCGGCCAGTACTGCGCCTCAGGTGCCACCCCAGAACGAGCGGCCGGACGATCCTCCGCCCGCCGGAAAACCGCAGACCAGGGGCGCGGACACCCGGGCACTGACCCAGGTGCTCTTCGGCGAGCTCAAGGGCCTCGAGCCGGGCACCGCGGAACACTCCCGGGTGCGCGGGGCGCTGATCGAGGCCAATCTGCCGCTCGTGCGGTACGCGGCCGCCCGTTTCCGCAGCCGCAACGAACCCATGGAGGACGTCGTCCAGGTCGGCACGATCGGGCTCATCAACGCGATCGACCGCTTCGACCCGGACCGCGGGGTGCAGTTCCCGACCTTTGCGATGCCCACGGTCGTCGGCGAGATCAAGCGGTACTTCCGTGACAACGTGCGGACCGTGCATGTGCCGCGGCGGTTGCACGAGCTATGGGTCCAGGTGAACGGCGCCACCGAGGATCTGACGACGGCTCACGGCCGCACGCCCACGACCGCCGAGATCGCCGACCGGCTGAAAATCGGCGAGGACGAGGTGCTGGCCTGTATCGAGGCCGGGCGTTCGTACCACGCGACCTCGCTGGAAGCGGCCCAGGAGGGCGACGGGCTGCCCGGGCTGCTCGACCGGCTCGGTTACGAGGATCCCGCGCTGGCGGGCGTCGAGCACCGCGACCTTGTGCGCCATCTCCTCGTACAGCTGCCCGAGCGGGAGCAGCGGATTCTGATGCTGCGTTACTACAGCAATCTGACGCAGTCACAGATCAGCCAGGAGCTCGGCGTCTCCCAGATGCATGTGTCAAGGCTGCTTGCCAGAAGCTTTGCCCGACTCAGATCCGCAAACAGGATCGAGGCGTAGCTGAAACGGGTAGACCACTTCGGGGCCACTTTGGGCTGCCCAAAAGCCGCAGACCCCCTGTTTCCTGCACAGTTTTGCCGGATACTTGTCGACATGTCACTACAGCGTGTTGCCGACATGTGACATTCTGCGGGAACCGCGTTTGCCGCAGCCCCGCCTCCGGTATTCAGGTGGAGGCTGCGTTCCTCCGATGGTCGTGGCCGCCGCGACCGTCCGCGACCTCAAGGGGGTGGCATGTCCGTAGAACAGGGCAGCTCGAAAGTGCTCACGCTCGCCAAGAGCGCACCCGCACCTGTCGTGCCTGACAGCTCGGAAGCCATCGACACCCGCACTCTGTCCCGCTCCCTGTTCCTGCGGCTGCGCGCGCTGGATTCCGAGGGCACGGGCGACACTCCGGAGCGCACCTATGTGCGCGACACACTGATCGAGCTCAATCTGCCCCTGGTGCGGTACGCCGCGGCCCGCTTCCGCAGCCGCAACGAACCGATGGAGGACATCGTCCAGGTCGGCACCATCGGCCTGATCAAGGCGATCGACCGGTTCGACTGCGAACGCGGCGTGGAATTCCCGACGTTCGCGATGCCGACGGTCGTCGGCGAGATCAAGCGCTTCTTCCGCGACACCTCGTGGTCGGTGCGGGTGCCGCGCCGGCTCCAGGAGCTGCGGCTCGCGCTCACCAAGGCCAGCGACGAGCTGGCGCAGAAACTGGACCGCTCCCCGACCGTGCCCGAACTCGCCGCGGTCCTCGGGGTGTCGGAGGAGGACGTGGTCGACGGTCTCGCCGTCGGCAATGCCTACACCGCCTCCTCGCTGGACTCGCCCTCACCCGAGGACGACGGCGGCGAGGGCTCGCTGGCGGACCGTCTGGGGTACGAGGACACGGCGCTGGAGGGCGTGGAGTACCGCGAGTCGCTCAAGCCCCTGCTGGCCAAACTCCCGCCCCGCGAGCGGCAGATCATCATGCTGCGGTTCTTCGCGAACATGACCCAGTCGCAGATCGGCGAGGAGGTCGGCATCTCGCAGATGCATGTCTCGCGACTGCTGACCCGTACGCTCGCGCAGCTGCGGGAGGGCCTGATCGGCGACTGACCGCTCTCTTTGTCCTCGATCGCCGGGCGGGCCTGTGCATCAGGCCCGCCCGGCGGTTGAGGACCGGGGGGGTGCATCCCTCCACGGGGTTCCTTATTGACGGAGCGTCAGACAAACTGGCGCGATGCGACGACGTCAGAGCACCGCTCTCGCCGCGGTCGCGCTCTGCCTCGGTGGGGTGCTGACCGCGTGCGGAAGCGGAGGCGGCGACGGCTATGTGGCGGTCGGTGCCGCCGGGTCCGGGCCCGATGAGGCGCCCACCGCGGCCGTGCCGCCGAAGGGCAGGGTCGTACTCGTACCGCTGGACGGTGCTACTGCGCCCCGCAGCCCGGCGGGCAAGCCGCCCGCGCAACCCGGGAAGCCGGGCGGTGGCGGCGCGAGCGGACCGGGACTGCCCGGCTTCCCGGGAGCCGGCCCGGATGGGGGCTCAGGCGGCACGGGAGCACCGAGCGGTAGAGGGGACACCTCGGGCGGTTCAGGCACCGGCACCGGCGGCGGGGAACCAGGCGGCACAGGTCCGGGCGGCACAGGAACACCGGGCGGCACAGGCTCCGGCGGCCCCACCACGCCCGGCACCCCCTCCACACCAACCCCGAGCCCGGCCCCGCCCCCCGCCACACCTGCCGTGCTCACGCTCGGCGAGCCCGTCCGCACCGCACTGGACAAGCGCTGGTGCGAGAAGGTGACCGTGGAGTTCCGCAACACCGGCGGCTCACCCGTGACATCGGGAACCGTCACCTTCGCGACGCACATCATCGGCGCGCTCGGGATCGACTGGGCGACCATCGAGTCGACTCGGCCGCTGCCCGCACCGATCGCGCCGAAGGCGGTACGCAAGCAGGCGTACACCGTGTGCGTGGACGCCTGGCGGGTGCCGCTGGGCATGCACATCGACACCCAGGACGTCACCGCCGTATGGAAATGACCGGGCCCAGGCCGAACGACCCGGCTGAGGGACGAACGACCTAGCCGAGGGCGAGCCAGGCCACCGCGCCGAGGATCAGGACGGCCGCGATCACGCCGACGATCAGTCCGATGCGCGAAGAGGACTGAGGGGCCGGCGCCGGCGCCCGACGGCCCTGCGGCGCGCCCTCGTCGACGAAGGCCCGGAACATCTGGGTGCTGCCCGCCGGGTCGTAATTGCCCTCGGGGCCCTGACCTTGGGGAGCGTGGGGGTTGTGTGCCATGGGGCAGGACCTTAGCGAACCCTCCGGCGAGGCCCAACCCCGGGCGGTCAGCAGACACACACCCTCCATGACCATGACTCGCGGCGTGCGCAGCCTTTGATGTTCCTTTACCACCGCAAGCCCCCATTTCGTTTGCCTGTAGCAACCAACAGCTTCTATGGTTGCCCTAAGCAACAAGATGTCGGGAGGGTCGGCCGTGGCCGCACAGAGTCAGTACGCGGAACTGGCGCGCCAGCTCAGCGCCCTCGGCGCCGTGAAGCGCGGCCTCGCGCGGATGCTTCCCGGCGAGTGCCCGTCCGGTTCGGCCGCTGTACTCACCCTGCTGGACCGGCACGGTGAGATGCGGATCAGCCGGCTCGCCGAGCTCCTCGCCGTCGACATGTCGGTGACCAGCCGGCACGTCGCCCACGTCGCCGAGCGCGGCTGGATCGAACGGCTCCCCGACCCGGGAGACCGGCGCTCCCGCATCCTGCGGCTCACCCCTGCGGGGCTGGACATGATCGACGAACTCGCCCAGCGAACCGCCGACGCGTTCGCCCGCAATCTGGACGACTGGTCCGACGACGACGTCGGACAGCTCATCGCGATGCTGGCACGCCTGCGCGACTCCTTCGGAGACTGCAGGGCGCGCCCTCACGATGAGCCGTACTCCCGTACACCCGTGTGCTGAAACAGAAGAAAAGGAAGTAAATGGCTACGACCACACCAACCGGTGTGCGGGGCGGCCACGCCAGGCACGGCGGCGGTCACGCCTCCGACGGCGGCGCGCCGATGACACACCGGCAGATCATGGAGGCGTTGTCCGGGCTGCTGCTCGGGATGTTCGTCGCCATCCTGTCGTCCACGATCGTCTCCAACGCCCTGCCGCAGATCATCTCCGACCTCGGCGGCGGGCAGAGCGCCTACACCTGGGTGGTCACGGCGGCGCTGCTGTCGATGACCGCCACCACCCCGCTGTGGGGCAAGCTCGCGGACCTGTTCAGCAAGAAACTGCTGGTCCAGATAGCCCTGATCATCTATGTGGCCGGCTCGGTGGTGGCCGGTCTCGCGCAGAGCACCGGCATGCTCATCGCCTGCCGTGTGGTCCAGGGCATCGGCGTCGGCGGTCTCACCGCCCTCGCGCAGATCGTCATGGCCGCGATGATCGCGCCGCGTGAGCGCGGCCGGTACAGCGGCTACCTGGGTGCGACCTTCGCCGTCGCCACGGTCGGCGGCCCGCTGCTCGGCGGCGTCATCACGGACACCGACTGGCTCGGCTGGCGCTGGTGCTTCTACGTCGGCGTGCCCTTCGCGCTCATCGCGCTGATCGTCCTGCAGAAGACCCTGAAGCTCCCGGTCGTGAAGCGGCAGGTCAAGGTCGACTGGGCAGGCGCGTTCTTCATCAGCGCGGCGGTCTCGCTGCTGCTGGTCTGGGTGACCTTCGCGGGCGACAAGTACGACTGGATCTCCTGGCAGACGTACGCGATGGTCGGCGGCTCGGTCGCGCTCGGCGGGCTCTTCCTCCTCGTCGAGTCGAAGGCGAGCGAGCCGATCATCCCGCTGCGCCTCTTCCGCAACCGCACGATCACGCTGGCCTCGCTGGCCTCGCTCTTCGTCGGCGTCGCGATGTTCGCGGGCACGGTCTTCTTCAGCCAGTACTTCCAGCTTGCGCGCGACGAGTCGCCGACGATGTCCGGCGTCATGACCATCCCGATGATCGGCGGCCTGTTCGTCTCGTCGACCCTGTCGGGCCAGATCATCACCAAGACGGGACGCTGGAAGGCCTGGCTGGTCAGCGGCGGCGCGCTGGTGACGGCGGGCCTCGGGCTGCTGGGCACGATCCGGTACGACACGGAGTACTGGCACATCGCGGTCTTCATGGCCGTCCTGGGTCTCGGCCTCGGCATGATGATGCAGAACCTGGTGCTGTGCACGCAGAACCAGGTCGCTGCGGAGGACCTCGGCTCCGCCTCGTCGGTCGTCACCTTCTTCCGTTCGCTGGGCGGTGCGATCGGCGTCTCGGCGCTGGGCGCGGTTCTGGCGAACCGGGTCACCCACTACGTCAAGGACGGGCTCGCCGAACTCGGCCCGCAGGGCGCGGCGCTGGGCCGCGGCGGCACGGGCGGCGGCATCCCCGACATGGACAAGCTGCCGGCTCCGATCCGCACGGTGATGGAGGGCGCGTACGGGCACGGTGTCGGCGATGTCTTCCTGTACTCGGCGCCGTTCGCGCTGCTGGCGTTCCTGGTGACGCTGTTCATCAAGGAAGTGGCGCTGAAGAGCCACGCGAAGCCGCAGGAGCCCGCTGCCGCGGCTGCCGCGGCCCCTGCAGCCGCTGACGCTCCCGGGGCTCCGGCGGCCGTCGTCACCACGGCAGTCGTACGCGGCGTGGTGCGCGGCAGCGAGGGCGCTGCGGCGCCGCAGGCCACGGTCACGCTCATCTCCCCGGCCGGACGCCAGCTCGGCCGCTCGGTCGCCCAGGCCGACGGCAGCTACGCCCTGGACGCGCCGGGCGCGGGTTCGTACGTACTGATCGCCTCCGCCGACGGCTTCCAGCCCCAGGCGTCCACGGTGGTCGTCGGCGACGAGCCGCTTGCCTACGACCTCCTCCTCGCCGGGACCAGTGGTCTCGCCGGGACCGTACGTGCCGCCGAGGGCGGAACACCGGTCGAGGGCGCGATGGTCGTCGTGACCGATGGGCGCGGCGAAGTGCTGGCGACCGGGAGGAGCGCGGAAGGTGGCGAGTTCGCGTTCGGCGAGCTGGTGCCGGGGCCGGTCACCTTCGCGGTGAGCGCAGCCGGCTTCCGGCCGCTGGCGCAGCCCGTGGAGATCGGCGGCCAGGGCGTGACCCGTATCGACACGGTCCTGCAGGCCGGCGCGCTGCTCCAGGGAACCGTCCGCAGCGCGGCACACCGGCCGCTGGCCGATGCCCGGGTGACCCTGGTGGACGCCGCGGGGAATGTGGTCGCGTCCGTGACGACCGGTGACGACGGGGCGTACGCCTTCGCCGACCTGGACGCGGGGGAGTACACGGTCGTCGCGACCGGGTACCCGCCGGTGGCGAGCGCGCTGACGGTGGCCGGTGGCGGGGTTGACGGCCACGACATCGAACTCGCCCACCCCGGCGAGTAGTTGATCCCCCGGCCGTGCTTCGAGCGGAGAGGCGGCCGGGTCCGAGGGGTGGCGGGCAGGGGACGGCCCGCCGCCCCCGCTCCGTGCGCAAGGAGAGAAAGAGAGAAACGGGATGGGACTGCACGCACAGATACGGACGCGGGAGGCGATCCAGGCGGTGCAGGGGGAACTCACCTAGGCTGCGGTGCATGGCACCCAACATCGCGAGCAACACTTCGGTGGATCTGGAGCAGTTGCTGGAGTTCGTACGCCCCCGCCACCGCGCGATCCTGCTCACGCGGCGCGCCGACGGAACCCCGCAGGGGTCCCCGCTGACGTGCGGGGTCGACGACTCGGGGCGGATCGTCGTCTCGACCTACCCGGAGCGCGCGAAGACCCGCAATGCGAAGCGGGACCCGCGGGTGAGCGTGATCGTCCTGTCGGACGACTGGGACGGCCCGTGGGTCCAGATCGACGGCACGGCGGAGGTACTCGACACACCGGATTCGGTGGAACCGCTGGTGGAGTACTTCCGGAACATCTCCGGGGAGCATCCTGACTGGGATGAGTACCGGGAGGCGATGGTGAAGCAGGGCAAGTCGCTCATCCGGGTGACACCGGAGAGGTGGGGGCCGGTGGCGACGGGCGGTTTCCCCGCGAGGCTGAGCGGGTCCTAGGCGGAGGTCTGGTCCCCCGCCCCGCCACTACCCCTTCGACCGCGCCACCATCGACTCGATCCCCGCCACCAGCAGGTCCAGCGCAAAGCTGAAGTCCCGCTCCCTCATCTCCTCCACCGTGTCCCCGCCCCGCGCCTCCATCAGTTCCGTCGCGCTCTCGAAGCTCTTCGCAAAGGCCGGCTGCTCGCTGATCGTCCCCATCGCCTCGCGGAAGTACTCGTCCTGGCTCATCCCCGCCGCCGCGCACCGCGCGATGAAGTGGCCCTCGATCGTGCCGAAGCCGTACACGAACTGGAAAACCGCCGAAAGACCACCCATCTGGCCGTGCGGCGGCAGGCCCGTGTTGCGCATGACCTGCTGCACCGCCGTCGAGAAGGCCATGGAGTGCGGGCCGATGTTGAGGAACGTGCCGATCAGCGCCGACACCCAAGGGTGGCGGACCAGCAGATCCCGGTATCCCGTGGCCAGTTCCCGCAACTGCTCGCGCCAGTCGCCCTCCGGGCTCACGTCCGGCAGCGGGAAGGTCCCGAAGACCGCGTCGAGGGCGAGCTCCAGCAGGTCGTCCTTGGTGTCCACGTACCAGTAGACCGACATCGCGGTGACGTTCAGCTCCGCGGCCAGGCGGCGCATGGAGAACTTCGCAGCGCCCTCGGAGTCCAGCAGCCGTACCGTCGCTTCGATGATCTTGTCGCGGTCCAGTCCGGCCGGCTGGCCCGACTTACGGCCCCGGTCCCGGTCCGCCTTTCCCTCCAGCCAGACGCTGGTCCGCGCGGGACCCTTCGCGCGGTCGGCCGCACTCACCATCGCGCATCCTCCTCGAACTCGCCCCCGGTCCCGATGCTATGCCGCTGCCTTGGGTGAGTCTGCCCGCTCGGCCCGCCGCAGCAGCATCGCGGCCAGCAGGCCACCGGCCAGCACCGCCACCGCGCCGACCAGCTGACTCGTCTGAAGCCCCGAGGCGAAGGCGTCGGATACGCGGACGCGTTCCGCAGGGCCGTCCGCGGCCGCCAGCGCGGCGGGCAGCGAGGCTGCGCCGACCACGGTCGGTACGAGCGCGGCGAAGCGGGAGTTCAGGACCGCGCCCAGGACGGCGACGCCAAGACCGTTGCCGAACTCGGCGAGCGTGCCGTTCACGCCCGCGCCCACCCCCGCCTTCTCGGGCGGAATCGCGCTCATGATGGCGTTGGCCATGGTCGGCATGGAGAGCGCCACGCCCGCGCCCATGACCACAAGACCGAGCAGCATCCCGCCGTACCCGTACCGCCCGCCGAGGACCGCGATCGCCGCCAGCCCACCGGCCACCAGGGTCATCCCCACCGCGATGGTCCCCGGCGTGCCGAGCTTCGGCACCAGCCGTGCCCCGACGCCCGTCAGATTGAGGGCGACGACGGTCAGCGCGAGCGGCGCCGTACGCAGACCCGCGTCCAGCGGCCCGTGTCCGAGGACGAACTGAAGGTGCTGGGTGAGCAGGAAGAGCGAGCCGCCCATGCCGAACGCGACGAGAATCGCGCCCGCCACCGCTCCGATGAAGCGCTGGTTGCGGAAGAAGTGCATGTCGAGCATCGGATACGGGATACGGAGCTCCCAGAGGACAAAGCCCCCGAGGACCAGGGCGCCGACCGCCGCCGGGGCCAGCACCTCGGTGGAGGTCCAGCCGTGCCCGGGCCCGGAGATGATCGCGTACACGACCCCCGTCATGCCGACGGTGGAGAGCAGCGCGCCGAGCAGGTCGGGACGGTCCCCCTGAGGGTTTTTGGACTCCGGTACGAGCGCGAGGACCGCGAACAGTCCGATCGCCGCGACCGGGATGTTGACCAGGAAGATCGCGCCCCACCAGAAGTGATCGAGCATCACCCCGCCGATCAGCGGCCCGGCCGCGAAGCCTAGGGAGTTGACGGTGGACCAGAGGCCGATCGCCTTGACCCGTTCGGCGTCGTCGAAGATCTGCACGACGACCGCGAGGGTCGTGGTCATGAGCAGCGCGCCGCCGACGCCCATGCCCGCGCGGGCGGCGATCAGCTGGGTCGCGGACTGCGCGAGGCCCGCGGCGAGTGAGCCCAGGCCGAAGAGTGCGAGGCCGCAGACGAGCATCTTCTTGCGGCCGTAGCGGTCGGCAGCGTTGCCCGCGGTGAGCAGGAGCCCCGACTGGACCAGCGAGTACGCGTTGATCATCCACTGGATGTCGACGGTCGACGCGTCCAGCTCCCGGGTGAGGGAGGGGATCGCAACGCTGAGCACGGTGTTGTCGAGCAGCACGGTGAGCTGGGAGAGGCAGATGACGCCGAGGATCAGCCAGCGCTGCGGATGGCGGCCCGTGGGGGCCGTGTGGTTCTCGGCGGTCGTTGCCGTCATACACACTCCTTGTACGGTGTACGGGATATCGCCGTACACCGTACAAGGAATTGCCATACACCGTATAGGGCTATTTCTTCGCGGTCAGGTCGTACAGGGTCGTGCCGTCCACGGTGACCTTGGTGAAGTTCGCCTCGATCCACCTGGTGATCGAGGAGCTGGAGTTGCCCCCGGGGCCGCCGCCCTGGCCGCCACCCGCGATGAAGTAGTGGATCTTTCCGTCCGCCACGTACTGCTTGAACTGCGCGAGCGTCGGGGAGGGGTCGCTGCCGTTGAAGCCGCCGATCGCCATCACCGGCTTCTCGGTGGCGAGCTGGTAACTGGCGGCGTTCTGGGAGCCGATGGCCGCGGCGACCCAGGTGTAGTCGCCGGCATTCTGCTTCAGCCTGGCCTCGACCTCGGCGTTGACCTTCGCGCCTCCGAGGAGGCCGCTCATGCCGCCGCCGCCCATGCCGCGCTCGCCCTGGCCGGGGAAGCCGCCGGGCATCTGACCCTGGCCCGGTGCGCCCTGGCCGCCCGGTGCGCCCTGACCTGTGCGGCCCTGACCCTGGCCCAACTGCCCGCCGTTCGGGGGCCGGCCCATGCCGCCACCGGGGCCGCCCTGCCGGCCCTGACCCTGCTGGCCCTGCTGGCCCTGCTGGCCGGGCGGCAGCATCCGGGCGCCCATACCGCCAGGACCACCCGGACCGACGCGCATACCGCCACCGCCCGGACCGCCGCGCATCGACGCCGGTCCCGCCGTCACGATCGACCCGGCATGCCCCTCGCTCACCGTCGTGAGGGAGTACGCCACCGGCCCGGCCAGCGCAGCGGTGATACCCAACGCCGCTGCCCCCAGCGCCAGTTGACGCCCGACCCGGCCCGCGAACAGCAGCCCGACCGCGGCCGCCAGACCGCCGATCAGCACGGCCCGCCCAAGCCACGGCAGATAGTCCGAGCTCCGGCCGAGGAGTGTGTACGACCAGTACGCCGTCACCGCGACCGTGCCACCCAGCGCCGCCGAGCCGAGCAGTTTCGTCCGCTCCTCCCACAGCACCGTGGCACCCATGCCGACGAGCGCCGCGATGTACGGCGCCAGCGCCACCGTGTAGTACTCGTGGAAGATCCCCGCCATGAAGCTGAAGATCCCCGCTGTCATCAGCAGCGAGCCGCCCCACACCAGGAACGCCGCCCGGGCCGTGTCCGTACGCTTGGCGCGCCAGGTGACGACGAGCCCCGCCACGAGCAGCAGCAGCGCGGCGGGCAGCAGCCAGGAGATCTGGCCGCCGATGGTGGAGTTGAACATCCGGTCGATGCCGGTCTCGCCCCAGCCGCCCCCACCACGGCCACCTCCGCCACCGCGGCCCCCGACGCTGCCGGTCTCATTGCCGTTGATACGGCCGAGGCCGTTGTAGCCGAAGGTCAGCTCCAGGAAGCTGTTGTTCTGCGAGCCGCCGATGTACGGGCGCGACGACGCCGGCCACAGTTCGACGATCGCCACCCACCAGCCTGCCGATACGATCACCGCAAGACCGGCGAGGGCGAGTTGGCCGACCCGACGCCCCAGCGTCGTCGGCGCGCACACCACGTACACCAGAGCCAGCGGCGGCAGGATCACAAACGCCTGCAGCGTCTTCGTCAGGAACGCGAAGCCGATCGCCACACCCGCCCAGAGCAGCCACTTCGTGCGTGCGCCTTCGAGTGCGCGCAGCACGCAGTACACCGTCACCGTCATCAGCAGCGTGAGCAGCGCGTCCGGGTTGTTGAAGCGGAACATCAGCGCGGCCACGGGCGTCACCGCGAGCACCGCGCCCGCGATGAGGCCCGCGGCGGGGGTGAAGCGCCGGCGTACGGCTGCGTACACCACGGCCACCGTCGCGACACCCATCAGCACCTCGGGGACGAGGATCTGCCAGGAGCCGAGCCCGAATAGCCGTACGGACAGGGCCATCGGCCAGAGCGCGGCAGGGGGCTTGTCGACGGTGATGGAGTTCGCGGCGTCGGAGGAGCCGAAGAAGAAGGCCTTCCAGCTCTCGCTGCCGGCCTGTACGGCGGCGGAGTAGAAGGAGTTGGCATAGCCGGACGCACTGAGGTCGTAGAGATAGAGCAGCGCCGTGACCAGCAGGAGGCCGAGGAAGGCGGGGCGCACCCAGGGAGCGTCGTCGGCGCGCCCGCGCCGGAGGCGGGCAAGCGGTCCGGCGTCGGGACCGGCATGCGGCCGGCCCGCCGCCCGGGCCACCGGGGACCCGTCGTGCGGAAGAGTCGTGGTCATCGGGTGTTCCTCACGTCGTAAAGAAGTTCAGGGGCGTCGGCGGCACCGGCCACGGCGGGCTCGTCGTGGCTCCGGTCGGGGAAGACCCAGGCCCGGAAGAGGAGGAACCGCAGCACCGTCGCCGCCAGGTTCGCGGCGATCAGGACCGTCAGCTCGGTGGCGTGCGACGGATTCCCCGCGGCCGCCGACAGGGCAGCCAGCGAGCCGCTCGTCAGCGCGAGACCGATGCCGAACACGACCAGGCCCTGGGCCTGATGGCGTAGGGCGCGGTCCCGGCCCCGTACCCCGAAGGTGAGCCGCCGGTTCGCGGCCGTGTTGGCGAGCGCCGACAGCAACAGCGCTCCGGCATTGGCGACCTGGGACCCGGCCCCCGCCCTGAAGAGCGAGTACAGCAGCAGATAGAACAGCGTGGAGAGCGCGCCGACGACGCAGAAGCCGACCAGCTGGCGGGCGAGTCCGCCCGGCACCCCGGTCAGCTGACGGTCGCGCGGATCGTCTCCGAAGGGCCGGGCCAGCCGGTCCAGCGGGAGCGCGCCGACCGCCAGCGCACGCCCCACCCGCCAGACGCCCTTGAGGTCGTCGGTCGCCGTGCTCACGATGTGCACGGTCGAGTCCGGGTCGTCGACCCAGTCCACGGGCACCTCGTGGATGCGCAGACCGGCGCGTTCCGCAAGCACCAGCAGCTCGGTGTCGAAGAACCAGCCGGTGTCCTCGACCATCGGCAGCAGGCGCTCGGCGACCTCGCGCCGTATCGCCTTGAATCCGCACTGGGCGTCGGAGAACCGGGCGGCGAGCGAGCCGCGCAGAATCAGGTTGTAGACGCGCGAGATGAACTCCCGCTTCGCGCCGCGCACCACCCGCGACGAGCGCGCGAGCCGGGACCCGATCGCGAGATCCGAGTGGCCCGAGATCAGCGGCGCGACCAGCGGCAGCAGGGCGTTGAGGTCGGTGGACAGATCCACGTCCATGTACGCCAGTACGGGAGCGTCGGAGTACGACCAGACGGCGCGCAGCGCCCGCCCCCGCCCCTTCTCCTCCAGCCGGTACGCCTCCACCTCGGCGATGGAGTGGGCGAGCAGGCTCGCCACCTGGGGCGTGCTGTCGGTGCTCGCGTTGTCCGCGATGGTGATCCGGAAGCCGTACGGGAAGGTCCGCAGGAGGTGGTCGTGCAGCCTGCGGACACACCGCTCGAGGTCGGCCTCCTCGTTGTAGACCGGGATCACCACATCGAGTACGGGCAGGCCGGCCGTGTCGGCGAGCAGATGCTCCCGGGCCGGCAGGGTCCCCCTTGGGGTGTCGGTTCGCATGACATCGACACTCGGGGGACACGCTGTCACGGCTGTGTGATGCGCCTGTGGCCTGTCTGTGAGTCGTGCGCGGGCGGGCCGGAAGCGTGCGCGGCGTACGCGGGCGAGGTGTGCGCGTAGGGACCGGGGACGTGCGCGGCCGGTGCGTGGACTGCGGGTGCGTGGACTGCGGGCAGGTGCACGGCGAAGACCGTGCGCCCCGGCTCGGACCGCACCGCGACCGTCCCGCCGTGCGCGGTGACGACTGCCTGCACGATCGCCAGGCCGAGCCCGGTGGATCCGGCGTGCCGGGACCTGGACGCGTCACCACGCGCGAACCGTTCGAAGATGTGCGGCACGAGTTCGGGCGGTACACCCGGACCGTCGTCCTCGACCTCCAGCACGACCTCCGGACCGCCGCACCGCACGCGCGCGGTGACCGTCGTCCCGGGTGGTGTGTGCGTCCGGGCGTTCGCCAGCAGATTGACCAGCACCTGATGGAGCCGAGCGCCGTCGCCCAGTACCGTCGCCGGTTCGACCGGCAGCTCGAGCCGCCACGTGTGGTCCTGGCCGGCCGCGCGCGCATCGCTGAGAGCGTCCACGACCAGCGGGGAAAGATCAGTGCTCTCGTACGAGAGCGGGCGTCCGGCGTCGAGGCGCGCGAGCAGCAGCAGATCCTCCACCAGGCCTGTCATCCGGGTCGCCTCGGCCTCGATCCGACCCAGGGCGTGCCGGGTGTCCGCACCGACATGCTCGTGGCCGCGCCGGGTCAGCTCCGCGTATCCGCGGATCGACGCCAGTGGCGTACGCAGCTCATGGCTTGCGTCCGCGACGAACTGCCGCACCTGAGTCTCGCTCTCCTGCCGCGCGGTGAGCGCCGAACCGACGTGTCCCAGCATCCGGTTGAGCGCCGCGCCGACCTGCCCGACCTCGGTCTGCGGATCGGCTTCGGCGTCCGGGACCCGCTCGTGCAGGGCCACTTCGCCGCTGTGCAGCGGCAGTTCGGAGACGCGTGTCGCGGTCGCGGCGACCCGCCGCAGCGGCCGCAGCGCGAAGCCGACCAGGGCGACGCCCGCGATCCCGGCGGCGACCAGTCCGGCGCCGGTGACGGAGACCTCGACCAGGATCAGGGTCCCCAGCGCGTTCTGTACGTCGCTCAACGGGACCCCGACGAGATAGGAGCCGCGGACCCCGGAGACGTACTCGACCCGGTAGTCGCCGCGGCCCGGCAGCTCAGCAGTGTGCGGGCGGCCGTCCCGCGGGACCTCGGCCAGCGCCCTGGACTGCGCCTCGTTGAGCAGGCTCCGGTGCGGCCCCAGCTCGTTCGCCTTCGGCTCGGTGCTGGCCGCGGCCTCGACGACCGCCCCGCTCTCGTCGAGCCGCGCGCCGACGGTGCCCGTCGGCGTACCGCCGCCGATGACGAAGTCGAGCGGCTCCCTGCCCGGCCCGCCCAAGAGCTGGGGCGTCTCGGCTGTGACCGGCTGGCCGGAGGCACGGTGGCCGACCGTGGCCAGCTGCCTGTCCAACTGGCCGTACAGATAGGTGCGGTAGGCGATCGTGGTGACCGTCCCGATCACCGCCGCCACCACCGCGATCAGCGTCACCGCGGAGACCACGAGCCGGGTCCGCAGCGACCATCTGCGCCGCCGTCCGCGCGCGCTACGCACTAGTCACCGGGCTTGATCAGATAGCCGGCCCCGCGCCGGGTGTGGATCATCGGCGACCGCCCCGCGTCGATCTTCTTCCGCAGATAGGAGACATACAGCTCGACGACATTGGCCTGGCCGCCGAAGTCGTACGACCAGACCCGGTCGAGGATCTGCGCCTTGCTGAGCACCCGGCGCGGATTGCGCATCAAAAAGCGCAGCAACTCGAACTCGGTCGCCGTCAGATGGATGGACTGGCCGGCCCGGCAGACCTCGTGGCTGTCCTCGTCCAGGGTCAAGTCCCCCACGACGAGCAGGGATTCACTGCGTACGGTCGCGGCCCCGGAGCGCCGGATCAGCCCGCGCAGCCTGGCCACGACCTCCTCCAGCGAGAACGGTTTGGTGACATAGTCGTCGCCGCCCGCCGTCAGCCCGGCGATCCGGTCCTCCACGGCGTCCCTGGCGGTGAGGAAGAGCACCGGCACCTCGGGCAGCTCGCGCCGCAGCCGCCCCAGCACGGCGAGCCCGTCCATGTCGGGCAGCATCACATCGAGCACCACGGCATCGGGCCGGAAGTCGCGCGCGGAACGCACCGCGCCCGCCCCGTCCCCGGCGCTGCGCACCTCCCAGCCCTCGTAACGCAGGGCCATCGACAGCAGCTCGCTCAGCGCCGCTTCGTCGTCCACGACGAGCACCCGGACGGGGCTGCCGTCCGGCCTGAGCATTTCGGTACGCCCCTGGGGCGAGGTCGTGGTCATGCTGGTCACCTTGCGACCCCGCCCTGAGAGGCACCTTTCACTTTCCTGTGAATTCCCTGAGAAAGAGCTAAGAGGAGGGGAGCGCGAACAGCCGTGCGCCGTTGTCGTGGCAGACGGCACGCAGCCAGTCGTCTCCCAGCTCCAGCCGCTCCAGCGCCTGAAGTTGATGGGCGTACGGATACGGAATGTTCGGGAAGTCCGTCCCGAGCAGCACCCGGTCCCGCACGTCCAGCAGCCGTGCCCGCTCCCTCTTCGGGAAGGGGCTGAAGCGCTCGCTGAAATCGGTGAAGGCCATCGTCGTATCCAGCATCACACCGTCGTAGGACTGCGCCAGTTCCAGGAAGTCGGTGTACTCCGGCATGCCCATGTGCGCGACGACCAGCCGCAGTCGCGGATGGCGCGCGAGCAGCCGCCCCACCGGCTCGGGCCCGGTGTGCTTGCCGGGCACGGGCCCGGACCCGCAGTGCATCACCACCGGGATACGGGCCTCGGCGAGCAGCCCCCACACGGGATCGAGCAGCGCGTCGTTGGGGTCGTACGCCCCGACCTGGAGGTGCGCCTTGAAGACCCGCGCCCCGCCCTCGACCGCCGTTCGTACGTACCGGTCCACGCCCTCCTCGGGGAAGAGCGTCGCGGTGTGCAGACACTCGGGCGTCCGCGCGGCGAAGTCCGCCGCCCAGCCGCTCAGCCAGGCGGCCATGCCCGCCTTGTGCGGATAGAGCATCGAGGTGAAGGCGCGCACCCCGAACTCCCTCAGCAGAGCGACCCTTTGCTCTTCCTCGTGGCGGTAGGCGATCGGCCACTCCATGCCGGTCAGCGGCCCGACCGCGTCGAAGTAGGCCCAGACCTTCTTCAGTACCTGCTCGGGCATGAAGTGGGTGTGTATGTCGACGAGGCCGGGCAGTCCGAGCCGCTTCCAGAACCTCCTGACGTCCTCAGCCTCGCTCAAAGCCATAACTCCGCTCGACCCTGCCCACATGGACGGTGTAGCTCTCGTACCACTCGGCGCGTCCGCGCTTCTGCGCCGCCTGGTGATCGAGGTTCCGCTGCCAGGCGGCTATGGCTTCCTCGTCTCTGAAGTAGCCGACGGTGATGCCCAGTCCGCCGGGGGTGCGGGCGGACTCGTATCCGAGGAAGCCGGGCACGTCCTGTACGAGTTCTTTCATCCGCTCGGCGGTCTCGGCGTATCCGTCGGGCCGCTCGGCCAGAACCGAGGTGAAGACGACGGTGCAGTAGGGCGGTTCATGGGCGTCGACAGGCCTGATGCTCGTGATACTCATGACGCCCACCTTCCGGTCCCGGTCAGGCGGGTGTCCACCCTCACTGCCGTAAGGGATCCGAACGGGATCCAAGACTTGACCATCGCGTCGGCGCCGGTCAGAAGAGCCCGTCCTGCACGGAGTCCGGGCCGGCGCGGAGTTCGGCGACGGGCACCGTCACCCCCGCCGCCGAGTCCGCGCCGACCAGCGCCCACCCGGTCATCAGCCGCGTATCAAGCACGACGAGCCCGTCCCCGGCCGTCCGCAGATGCAGATCGGGCCCGGCGGCGGCCAGCAGGCGCCCCGCGACCACCCCGCCGTCCACCAGCTCGCGCACCACGCCGGTCGCGGGCGGCAGCCCGTCGAGCCCGAACATCTCCCCGTGGTCGACGGCCTCGAACTCCAGCCGCTCCAGCGACTCGGCCCAGCCGGCGAGCCCGGTCGCACGCCGGTGCAGCTCCGCCAGCTCGGCGGCCCGTTCCGCCGCGCCCGGCAGCGCTGTGCGCACGGCGCGCTTGTCGGCGTACGGAATCCGGTCCGGCACCCCGAGCGCACTGCGCAGCAGCTCCTCCGTCCGCCGCGCCGCCATCAGCGGACCGCGGCCCAGCCAGCTGAAGGCGACGGCCCCCTGCTCGAGGAGCCGCGCGGGCCCGCGCTCCTCGGCGGTGATGCCGGCCTTGACCATCGCAGGACCGAACCAGGCGAGATAGACGCGGTACGTCCTGGGGTCGTCGGCGATGGTGTCGGCGGCCACCGAATGCGCCCGGTCCAGCCGCGCGCACTCGGCACACCGTGCCTGTGTCCCCCGCCCGGCGACGACGGCCACGGTCGGACAGGGATTTCCGCGCGCCCCGACACACTGCCGCTGCCCCTCGGCCCGGAACCCCAGCTCCTTTCCGCCGGTCAGCGGACTGACCGGGCCGCCCTCCCAACGGAGTACGGGCATCCGTGCCCCCTGCGGCCAGCTGAGCCCCGCGCACCGCCATGCCATACACACACCTCCGGCCGAAAACGGGGAGGTTACCCGAGCCGGCGGACAGGGGTCGCGGCCTTGTGCCCGGTTGCCGCGAACGCGCGCCGGTTACCGGCGTCGGCTGCCGTTGCCCGGCGCCGTCTGCCGGCGCTAGGTGCCACCTGTCCGCGCCGCAAGACCGCGGCGCAGACACTCGACCAGCCGAGCGGCGATGCTCCCGTCGGGATCGAGGCGGGGATTGAAGATCGTGACATCGAACCCGACGGCCCGCTCGTCGGCAAGGGCCGTCCGCAGCACGCTCTCCAACTCGGTCCAGCTCAGCCCATCGTGCAGCCGGTAGTCGACCGCGGGCATGACCGCGTCGTCCAGCACATCGACATCGAGATGCACCCAGTACTCGCCGAGCCGCCCCACCGCGTGCCGCGCCGCCGCTGCGGCCCCCACGGCCCGCACCCCGTCGAGGTCGACCGCATGCAACGCGTCCGGCAACGGCTGCATCCCGGCACCCGCCGACTCGGCTGCGTCCCGGAATCCGAGGGCGACGACATCCTCGTCCCGCACGAGCGGCCCGAGCCCTTCCAGATCACTGAGCACCCGCGGCCCACGCCCCGTCGCCAGGGCGAGCTCCATCGAGGCCACCTCCCCGGCCGGCTCGGCGTCCGGCTGATAGAAGTCGCTGTGCCCGTCCAGGAACAGCAGGCCGTAACGTCCGCGCCGCCTCAGCGCGAGCAGGTTGCCGAGCAGAATGCTGCAGTCCCCGCCGAGGACGACAGGGAAGAGCCCGCGGTCGATCACCTCGCCGACACGGTCCGCCAGCCTGCTGGAGTACTGCGCGATCCCACCCGGATTGAGCACCCCGGAGCCAGGGTCCCGCCTCGGGTCGTACGGGGGTGCGTCAACGCGCCCACCCGCCAAGGCCCCAAGGCCGTCCGCCAACCCGGCCCCGAGCAGGGCCGCGGCCATGCCCTCCACGCCGGTCGGCCGCAGCCCGAGGACTGACGGGGCCTCGATGATCGCGAGCTCTCGCACTGGACACCCCAATCGTCGGCGGGGATGCCCATTGTGGTGCGTATGCCGCATCGCCGCGCGCGGCCCGCGGTTGCCGCACTTCGCTGCCGTACGGGCAATGCAAGAGGCCCCCCGGATTTCTCCGAGGGGCCTCTCAACTGTGTGCACTCGGCAGGATTCGAACCTGCAACCTTCTGATCCGTAGTCAGATGCTCTATCCGTTAAGCTACGAGTGCTTGCGTTCCGGGCTATTCTGCCTGGTCGGCGTTGCGGGAACAACATTACATGACCCGCGCCGTCAGGTGAAATCCGTTAACCGCATCCCACCTGACCTGCGAAAACACCCCAGAAACGCCCGCACGAAGCCCCCCGCGAACGACCGAAGCCCCGGCCATCAGGACGGGGCTTCGGTGATCAACTGGCGGAGGCGGAGGGATTTGAACCCTCGATGGGCTTTAAGACCCAAACCGCATTAGCAGTGCGGCGCCATAGACCGGACTAGGCGACGCCTCCAGCACACCCGCGCGGGCGCGAGTGGTGCGTGCAGATGATGACACAGCCGAGCGGGGTGTCACCAATCGCTGTCCACGGTACTAGGCACGCGGGCCGCAGGGCAAAGTCCAGGGGCATGGGGGTGTCCCCCTCAGACCCGCGAGCCGGGCGCCGCGCGTCCCCCCGGAGGCGGCGGCCGGGTTGCGCAACGCCCGAGCGCGCGGAGCGTTAGAGATGCAGGCGCCCCGCGCCTCGCACGAAACCGTGACCTTCTGTTCAAGGAGCACCCATGCTGCGTCGCATCGTCCTGATCGCAACCGTCTCCGCCGCCGCCCTCGTCGGCGGCGTACCCGTCGCCGGAGCCTCGCCCCTTCCCCTTCCGCTGCCGCTGCTGTCGGAGCCGGCGGATCATCTGACGGTCACCGTCGCCGAGACGGGGAACACGCGGACCGACGGGAGATACGAGCTCGAGTGCGGGCCCGCCGGTGGGACGCATCCCGCGGCGGAAGGGGCCTGCGAACGGCTGGAGCAGCTCGCGCAGGAGGGTCAGGACCCCTTCGCTCCGGTGCCGGAGGACCAGATGTGTACGCAGCAGATGGGCGGGCCGGCCACCGCGCGGGTCACTGGCACCTGGCAGGGACGTGAGGTGGACGCCACGTTCCGCCGGACCAACGGCTGTGAAATCTCGCGCTGGCAGACCCTGGAACCCCTACTGCCGAACACCAGGTCATAAGCCCAAGGCGTACGCCATGTGCACACAACCTTGGTGAGAGCTCCCCCTCATCCGCCGCGCCCGCGCATCCGCTGCCTTTAGACTCCCTCCAGTGACAGGCTGGGGCCCGAGAGGCAAGATGGGACCGGCCGTCCGCAATATGCAGTAGGTCAGGGAGGAACCGTCGTCGTGAGCAGCAGGCCATCCCGAGGCGCTGCTCGCCTCGCAGCCATACTCGACGCCCTCCCGGACGGGCTTGTGCTCGTCAACTGCAACGGCACGGTCGTCAACGCCAACACCATCGCCCTCGAACTCTTCGAGACGCCCGGCACCGCGCTCGTCGGACGCGGCTTGCTCGATCTGCTTCCGTCCTTCGACTCCCGGCTGATTCCCGGCTCCATGCGACGCCCCGAGGCGGCCGACGAGCGCGGGCGCACCAAGCCCGCACGGATGATCGCGCGGCGCACGGACGGCAGTGAGTTCCCGGTCGAGGTCACGAGCGCGAGCCTGGAGGACGGGCGCGAGGCGTACGACTCGTACAGCGGCTACACCGGCGACGAGCTGCTGATGCTCGTCGTACGTGATCTGTCGGGCACCGTGGACACGGAAGCGGAGCTGGCGCGTTCGCAGCGGCAGACCGAGATGATCCTGCGGGCGGCGTCCGAGGGCGTGGTCGGCACGGACACCGACGGGCGGGTCGTGCTGGTCAATCCGGCCGCCGCGCAGATCCTCGGCTTCCGGGCGAGCGACCTCGGCGGCCAGGAGCTGCACCCGCTGATCCTGCACTCGCGGGCGGACGGTGAGCCCTTCCCGTACGAGGGGTCGCCACTCGCGGACACGCTCAAGTCCGGCCGCAAGCACCGGGTGCGCGGTCAGGTGCTGTGGTCCAAGAACGGTTCGAAAGTGGCGGTCGATCTGACGACCGCGCCGGTACGGGACGGGGAACAGCTCGTCGGCGCGGTGATGACCTTCACCGACCGGCGTCCGTACGAGGAACTGGCCGAGCAGCACGCCGCGGAGCTCGCGGAGATGACGAAGCGGCTGACGGCCGAGGTCGAGGAGACGACCGAGCGGCTGACGGCCGAGTTCGCGGACAAGTCGGAGCGGTACGCGGCCGAGATCGAGGAGCGGACGGACCGGTACGAGGAGCTGGCCGCCCGGCATGCCCAGCTGACCGCCGTCCTGGGCGAGTCGCTGCGCGGGCCGCTGGAGGAACTCCGCGCCGAACTGGGCACGCTGGCCGCTGATCCGGCCGGACAGCTGTGGCCCGAGGCCAACCAGATCCTGCACCATCTGGCCGCCGGATATGCCCGGATGACGACACTTGTCGACAATGTCCTGGGCTATCAGCGGCTCGACACGGGCGCGGAAGCCCTTCACAAGGCCAACGTGCTGCTCGACGCCGTCGTTGCGGCGGGCGTCGAGGGTGCGATCGAGCTGATCGGCCCCGGGCGGGCGCAGTTCGCGGTGCACGCGCCGCCGATAGAGGCCGAGGTGGACGCGGGACGTCTGGCGACGGCACTCGCGCATCTGGTCGCGGACGTGGCCGGGGTCGACTCCACCGGCAAGGCCCGGGTGGTGCCGGGCGGCGGATATGTGGACTCGACGGTCGTGGTCGCGGCGGCGCAGCGCGGTGATGTCGTACGGATCGAGGTACGCGGGCCGTTCGCCGGGGGAGACCCGGTGCACGAGCCGATCGTGCGCGGAATCGTACGGGCCCACGGCGGAGTGCTGCAGACGCACGAGGTGCCGGGGATGAGCGGCAGCGCGTACGTCCTGGAGCTGCCGCTCGGCGACGGCTCGGGAACGGTGACTCCTCCGGAACCGGCCGCCGGCAGTGCCCTCGCCCTGCCGGAGCAGCAGACGGGCGGCTCCCCCGGAACGTCCGGCGGCGGGCGGCGGCGCGCGCGGCGGGCCTCCACGGATGCCTTCCTGGAGAGCCCGGTGGCCATGGAGGACCCGGTGGCCACCCCGCCGACCGGGCGCCGCCGGGCCCAGACCGAGGAGCCTCGGCAGGAACTGGTCCCCGCCCAGGACCCGAGTGAGGGCAAGGGCGGCGGGACCGGACGGCGGCGCGGGCGGCCCAGCCCTGCCGACGAAGCCGTCGTGGTCGCCGCGGGAGCGGGCCGACCCGCCGAGGGCGCGGTGGTGACGGCCGCCGAGGGCGCGGCCGCGGCGAACGGGCGCGCGGCGCTCGGCGAGGCGGTGCCTCCGCAGGGTGTGCCGGTGGACGCGACGGGGCGGCGCGCACGGCGCGGCGCCGAGGGCGGGCGGCCGGAGCTGGCTGCCGCTCCTCCCGCGCTCAGTGCTCCGGTCGCTGCGCCGGTGCCGCCGGCCGGGCGGCGGGCCAGGCGAGCGCTGGCGACCGCGCCGGCCGAGGTGGAGGGCGCGCGCACGGCGTTCGCGCTTCCGCCGGCCGAGGCCGACCGGATCCCGCCGACTGCCGGTGAGGCCGATGCCTCGCTGCCGGGTCAGCACGATGCCGTACGCACCGAGCAGGGCACGCAGCACCACACGCCGCCGCAGCCGCATCCGGTGCCGACGGGCCGCCGACGGGCCCGCAAGGAGACGCAGCCGCCGCCGACCGGGACGACGCCGGACGCGTCGGCAGGCGTACAGCACGACGCGCCGGTGGACGCGCAGCCGGAGGTTCAGACCGGCGAGCAGCCTGGCGTGCAGACGGGCTGGGGGGAGAACGGCAGCGTGGGCACCGGGCTCGCCGCACTCGCCGCCGACGACTCGACCGGTCAGCACACGGCGACCGCCGACCAGGCCGCTCCGGCTCAGGGCGTGACCTCCCAGGGCACCGGCTCGACGGCCCTGCCGCAGCCGCTGCCCGCCGCCGGGCCCGCCGCGCCCCGGGCCGCGCAGCCGCTGCCCGCGGAGGCGCCGGTGCCGGCCGACTCCACGCAGGGGCGGGCGTTCAGCGTGCGCACACTCGGGCAGGGTGTGCCGTTCTCGCAGCAGATCGCCGAGAAGCAGAACCAGACGCTCGGCTCCGGCCGCCGCCGCAAGCTGGCCACGCCTCCTGAGGGCGAGCGGCCCGAGCCGAAGACCGAACCCGGCGCCCGTCCGCACCCGCAGGCCCCGGCGCAGACCGGTCCGCGGCTGCCCGCCGAACGGACCGAGGGCCGGGCATACGCGATAGGAGCCCCCGACGAGGGCGCGGAAGGCCCCGAGCCGCTGGACGGACCGGGGGGCGCCGTCGAGGTGGCCAACCGGCCGCAGCCGCAGCCCGTCGACGACGAACTGCCTCCGGAGCCGCTGGACAACCCACGCCGTCTCCTTGTCTGGCCCGCGCCCGACGTCTCGACCCAGCAGGCGCTGAGCGACCGTGGCTACCGCCCTGTGGTCGTGCACTCGCGCGAGGAGGTCGACGCGCAGATCGCTGCCTTCCCGGCGGCGCTCTTCGTCGACCCGCTGACCGGCCCGATCACCCGGACCGCGCTGCAGTCGCTGCGCCAGGCCGCGGTGGCCGCTGAGGTCCCGGTGCTGGTGACGGCCGGTCTGGGGCAGGCGACACGGGAGGCCGCCTACGGCGCCGATCCGGCCGTACTGCTCAAGGCGCTAGCGCCGCGCGACAGCGAACAGCATCCGTCACGCGTGCTGTTGATCGAGGAGCACGAGGAGATCGCGCTCGCGCTGACGGCCACGCTGGAACGCCGCGGCATGCAGGTCGCACGGGCCGGCGCGGACACGGACGCGGTCACGCTCGCCACCCAGATGCGGCCGAACCTGGTGGTGATGGACCTGATGCAGGTACGCCGCCGACGCGCCGGGATCATCGACTGGCTGCGTGCGAACGGCCAGCTGAACCGGACCCCGCTGGTCGTCTACACCTCGGCGGGCCTCGACCGGTCGGAGCTGCCGCGCCTCTCGTCGGGGGAGACGGTGCTCTTCCTCGCGGAACGCTCCACCAGCAACGAGGTCCAGGCCCGCATCGTCGATCTGCTCGCGAAGATCGGCACGAATTGATGTGAATTGAACTGATGCGAATTAAACTGACGTGAATGAGCATGAAAGGGGCGGCCGTTGTCACGGCCGCCCCTTTGCCCTCCGCACTAGAGCTGAGTGACGTCCAGCTCACCGGCCGCGTACTGCTTGCGGATCACCTTCTTGTCGAACTTGCCCACACTCGTCTTCGGCACCGCAGGGATCAGCGCCCACCGCTCGGGCAGCTGCCACTTCGCGACCCGCTCGGCGAGGAAGTCTCTCAGCGACTCGTAGTTCGCGGTCGACCCCTCCGTGAGAACCACCGTCGCCAGCGGGCGCTCGCCCCACTTGTCGTCCGGGACTGCTACCACCGCGGCCTCGGCGACCTCGGGGTGCGCCATCAGCGCGTTCTCCAGATCAACGCTGGAGATCCATTCGCCGCCGGACTTGATGACGTCCTTGGCCCGGTCGGTCAGCGTCAGAAAGCCGTCGGCGCTGATCACGCCGACGTCGCCGGTCTTCAGCCAGCCGTCCTCGCTGAACTTGTCCTCGGGCTTGAAGTTGTCGCCGCCCGCGCCGCCGTAGTACGCGCCCGCGATCCAGGTGCCGCGCACCTCCAGCTCGCCCGCCGACGCGCCGTCCCACGGCAGGATCTCGCCGCCGGGGCCGACCAGCCTTCCCTCGACGCCCGCCGGGAAACGGCCCTGGGTGACGCGGTAGGGCCACTCCTCCTCCGCGCTCAGTCCGGCCGGCGGGTGGGCCATCGTGCCGAGCGGGGAGGTCTCCGTCATGCCCCAGGCGTGGCACAGCCGCACGCCCAGCTTGTCGTACGCCTCCATCAGCGCGGGCGGGCAGGCCGCGCCGCCGATGGTGACCTGCGTCATGGAGCTCAGGTCGCGAGGGTTCGCGGTGACTTCGGCGAGCAGGCCCTGCCAGATGGTGGGGACGGCGGCGGCGTGCGAGGGCTTCTCGCGCTCGATCATCTCGGCGAGCGGCGCGGGCTGCAGGAAGCGGTCGGGCATCAGCATGTTGATGCCGGACATGAACGTGGCGTGCGGCAGGCCCCAGGCGTTCACGTGGAACTGCGGGACCACGACGAGCGTGGTGTCCCGCTCCGTGAGGCCCATCGACTCGGTCATGTTGACCTGCATGGAGTGCAGATAGATGGAGCGGTGGGAGTACACGACGCCCTTGGGGTCGCCGGTGGTGCCGGAGGTGTAACACATGGCGGCCGCGGTGCGCTCGTCCAGCTCCGGCCAGTCGAACGTGGTCGGGCGGCCGGCGATCAGCTCCTCGTACTCATGCACCTGCGCCCGGGCGTCGGCGAGCAGGCCGCGGTCGCCGGGGCCGGAGACGACGATGTGCTCGATCGTCGGCAGCTGCGGCAGGAGCGGTGCGAGCAGTGGAAGCAGTGAGCCGTTGACGATGACGGCGCGGTCGGCGGCGTGATTGACGATCCACACCAGCTGCTCCGCGGGCAGGCGGAGGTTGAGGGTGTGCAGTACGGCGCCCATGGCGGGGATCGCGAAGTACGCCTCGACATGCTCGGCGTTGTTCCACATAAGCGTGGCGACGCGCTGGTCGCCGTCGATCCCGAGCTCGTCGCGCAGGGCGTTGGCCAGCCGGGTGGCGCGCTCGCCGACCTCCGCGAAACTGCGGCGCTGCGGCTCGGCCTCCCCCGTCCAGGTGGTGATCTGCGACTTTCCGTGGATCGTCATCCCGTGGTGAAGGATGCGGGTCACAGTCAGCGGTACGTCCTGCATGGTGCTCAGCACGGCGTCCTCCCGGTGGGCGCTAGCGCTACGTGGCAGTAAAGGTGTGACGATTCTGCTCACATACCGCGCGGTATGTCACTACCCCCGGGTAGTGGGATTCGGCGAGGGACGTCGTAGGACCTTCGGCACACGGGAGGCACGGGCAGCCTTCAGCGCACGGGACGAGGCACGGGCGGCCTTCAGTGCACGGGCGACAGCTCCGGGTCCTCGCGCAGCTTGCCGAGCGCCCGGGACACCGCGCTCTTGACCGTGCCGACGGAGACGCCGAGCACCTCGGCGGTCTGGGCCTCGCTGAGGTCCTCGTAGTAACGCAGCACGACCATCGCCCGCTGCCGGTCCGGCAGCTTCATCACGGCGCGCCACATCGCGTCGTGCAGCACCTGCTGCTCGGCGAGGTCGGGCTCGGGCACGGTCTCCGGCTCGGGCAGCTCTTCGCAGGCGAACTCGTCGACCTTGCGCTTGCGCCACTGCGAGGTACGGGTGTTCAGCAGGGCTCGCCTGACATAGCCGTCGAGCGCCCGGTGGTCCTCGATCCGCTCCCACGCGACGTAGGTCTTCGCGAGCGCGGTCTGCAGCAGGTCCTCGGCATCGCTCGGGTTCGCCGTGAGCGAGCGGGCGGTTCGCAGCAGCACGGGCCCCCGCGCCCGTACGTACGACGAGAACGACGAGTAGGCGGCATGGCGCACGGTCGGCGCGTACGAAGGAAGCGGCGAGGCGGCCTTCGAAGCGCTTGTGCAGACTGGCGTGGTCATGGGTCCACGCTAGGAGCGGGTACTACTGTCGCGGATCGGCCCCAAGTCCCGAAGCAGTGTCCGCCTCAGGTTGTACTGCTGGTGCCGGCCCCACCTCCTTCAGGTGGAGGAGACCCTCAGGGAGGGATGCGGGCCAGAACGGTCGGCAGCCCTGCGCCCGGTCCGCAGCCCGATCCTCGGCCCGGTTCTCCACTCACTCCTCCGCTCAGTCCTCGGAGCCACTTTTCACTCAGTCGTCCGTGCCCAGGATCAGTCCGGATGTGGGAACGCCCGTGCCCGCCGTGACCAATGCCCTCGCCGCGCCCGGTATCTGGTTCACCGAGGTGCCGCGCAGCTGTCTGACCGCCTCTGCCATGCCGTTCATACCGTGCAGATACGCCTCCCCCAGCTGACCGCCATGGGTGTTGAGTGGCAGCACGTCCGCGGCCACGAACTCCGCGGCCTCCCCCGGCTCGCAGAACCCGAACTCCTCCAACTGCATCAGAACAAATGGGGTGAAGTGGTCGTAGATGATGCCGACGTCCATGTGGGACGGGGTGAGCCCGGAGGTCTCCCAGAGCTGCCGGGCGACCACGCCCATCTCGGGCAGGCCGGTGAGGTCGTCGCGGTAGAAGCTGGTCATCTGCTCCTGCGCCCGGCCCGCTCCCTGCGCTGCCGCGACGATCACTGCGGGCGGCCTGCGCAGATCGCGGGCACGCTCCACGCTGGTCACGACGATCGCCTGGCCGCCGTCGGTCTCCTGGCAGCAGTCGAGGAGACGCAGCGGCTCGACGATCCAGCGCGACGCGGCATGGTCGGCGAGGGTGATGGGCTTCCCGGAGAAGTACGCGGCGGGGTTGTTCGCCGCGTGACGGCGATCCGTGACGGCGACATGGCCGAACGCCTGGGGCGTCAGCCCGTACGTGTGCAGATAGCGCTGCGCCGCCATGGCGACCCAGGAGGCGGGAGTGAGCAGCCCGGACGGCAGGTTCCAGCCGAGTGCAGTGCCCTCGGCGGAGGGCTCGCGATGCTGCACCCCCGACCCGAAGCGTCGCCCGGAGCGTTCGTTGAACGCCCGGTAGCAGACAACGACTTCGGCAACATTGGCGGCGACGGCGAGGGCCGCCTGCTGCACGGTGGCGCAGGCCGCGCCGCCTCCGTAGTGGATGCGGGAGAAGAAGGACAGTTCACCGATGCCGGCCGCCTGGGCGACGGTGATCTCGGGGCTGGTGTCCATCGTGAAGGTGACCATGCCGTCGACGTCGGCGGGGGAGAGGCCGGCGTCGTCGAGGGCGGCATGCACCGCCTCGACGGCCAGTTTCAGCTCGCTGCGCCCGGAGTCCTTGGAGAACTCGGTCGCCCCGATGCCGACGACTGCCGCCCGGCCGCCGAGCGAGTCCCGGCTGCGGATGCTCATGTGGCGTCCTCCGGGCTCTTCGACAGGCTCACCGTCACCGTGCCGGTGACGTGGTTCCCGATGCCGTTGGAGCCGACCACGCGGACCTCCGCCGTGTCCCCGTGGACCGCCGCGACCGTACCGGTCAACGTCATGGTGTCCCCCGGGTAGTTGGGCGCACCCAGCCGTATCTTCACGGACCGCAGCCGGGCCTTCGGCCCGAAGTGGTCGGTGATGTACCGCCCGACCAGGCCGTTCGTCGTGAGGATGTTCATGAAGATGTCCGGTGATCCCTTCTCCTTCGCGAGCTCGGCGTCGTGGTGCACGTCCTGGTAGTCGCGGGAGGCCACGGCACCGGCGACGATCAGGGTGCGGGTGATGGGGATGGTCAGCGGCGGGAGTTCGTCACCGGCCTTCACGAGAGGGCTCCTTTGCGGGTGCGGTCGCCATGGTGGGTGCGGTCCCCATGGCGGGTGCGGTCGCCATGACGGGCGTGGGCTCCAAGGCGGATGCCGGCTCCATGGCGAGCAACTGGCCGAGTTCGGCGAGGAGTTCCGGGCCGCAGCCGAGGTAGGAGTCCAGCTGGCGTCCCCAGAGGAAGTGCCGGTGGACCGGGTGGTCCAGGTCAGCACCGGTCCCACCGTGCAGATGCTGGCCGGCGTGGACGACGCGCTTGCCCGCTTCGGAGGCCCACCAGGCCGCGGTCAGCGCCTCGGCGGCCGCGTCCATGCCTTCGTCCTGTCGCCAGGCGGCTTCGTACGCCGTGACCCGGATCGACTCGGTGTCCATGTACGCGTCGGCCGCACGCAGCAGCACGCCCTGGTTCGTGGAGAGCGGCCGCCCGAACTGCTCGCGCGTCGAGGTGTACGCGACCGCCCGGGCCAACGAGCCCGCGCACACCCCCGCCTGGAGCCCCGCGAAGGCGGTACGGGCCAGGGCCAGCACCGACTCGTATGCGTCGGGCCCGCCGAGGCGTTCGCCCGGGGTCCCGGAGAGGACGAGCCGTCCAGCCGCCCAGGGCGCGGTGGTCTCCACTTCCGTCACCTCCGCATCGGCGGTCCGTACGAGCCAGAGCGCCCCGTCGGCGTCGGGAAGCAGCACATGCGTGGCGTCCCGCAACCAGGGCACCAACGGCGACGAGCCGGTCAACTGCCCTGGTGCCATGGTCCGCACGCCCCCGCGGGCCGTGGTCCGTGCGCCCCCCTGGTCCGTGGTCCGTAGGCCGCCCGGTGTGGCCGGTACCCCTCCGCCCGCCGCCGCTCGTATGGCACCGCGCTCGGGAAACGCACCGGTCGCCACTGACGTGCCGTCGCGCAGGCCGGGCAGCAGCCGCGCCCGCTGCTCGTCCGTGCCGTGGGCTGCGACCGCCAGCAGTCCGTAGACACACGTCGCCGCGAAGGGCACCTGCGCGGTGGTCCGTCCCTGCTCCTCCAGAATCAGCACCAGTCCCAGCAGCCCTATGTCCTCGACGGCCCCGGGGAGGCCCGCCGCGCACAGCGCCTTCCACAGCTCGGCGTCCGTACCTGTGCCGGCGGCGGTCAGCCGATCGTGTGTGGAGAGATCGCCGAAGATCCGCGCCGCGAGCTCCTGCGCCGCCGTCTGCTCCTTGGTGGGTGTGAAGTCCATGGTCAGCCCGCACCCCCTGGCAGCCCCCTGAACACCGGCAGCTCCAACTCTTCATCGACGCGCAGGAATTCGAGCTGGACGGGCATCCCGATCCGCACCTTGTCGTAGGGCACGCCGACCACATCGCCGACCATCCGCACGCCCTCCGCGAGTTCGATCAACCCCACGGCGTACGGGGGATCGAAGGCGGGGAAAGGCGGGTGGTGCATCACCACGTACGAGTAGACGGTCCCCTGGCCACCTGCCTCGACCGTGTCCCACTCGGCCGATCCGCATGCATTGCACCCCGGCAGCCAAGGGAAGCGCAGTGCCCCGCACCCCTCGCACCGCTGGATCAGCAGCCGGTGCCCGGCGACCCCCTCCCAGAATCCGGCGTTGTCTCTGTTGATCACGGGCCGCGGTCTCCTGCCCTTGGAGTGCGGCTCGGGCTTCGCGGCCTGAGGCTCAAGCTGCGCGCGGCCGGTCGGGGCGTACTTCTGCCGGGCGGCCGGGGCGTACTTCAGGATCCGGAAGCGGTGCGTGCCCGCCCGCTCGCCATCCGCCCGGACATCCATACGCGTCGTGACGAAGTACCCCGTCCCCAGCTTCGTCGTCTTGCGCTCCGACACCGACTCGATCACCGCGTCGAAGGTGATCCGGTCCCCCGGCCGCAACGGCCGCAGGTACTCCTGCTCGCAGTCGGTCGCGACCACCGAGGTGAATCCCGCACCGTCGAGCAGCCCGAACAGCTCGTCCTGTGCCGCCGACCGGCCCGTGTGTCCCGAGAGGCCGCCCATGGTCCACGCCTGCAGCATCGTCGGTGGCGCTATGGCGTCCGGCCCGGTGTAGGCGGGGTTGGTGTCTCCCATTGCCTCGCACCAGTGCCTGATCATTGGCTCGTTGACCAGGTCCTTCCCCGCTCCGGCGGTCGTGGCTGCCCGCCCCTCGTACGCCTTCAGCCGTGCATGGAGGTCCTCGCTCACCTCTTCCCCCTCCTCATGCCGAGCCGCATCGTCGCGACGATCTCCCGCTGCACCTCGCTCACCCCGCCCCCGAAGGTGTTGATCTGCGCCGCTCTGTTCATCCGCTCGAGCTCCCCGTCCCCAAGAGCTCCGATGTCGAGCGAGCCGGGCGACCCGGCCCGGATCAGCGCCGCCTCCCCCGTGATTTCCTGGCACATTCGATACACCTCGACCGCGGATTCGGTTCCCGCGAATTTCACGCCGCTCGCGTCGCCGGGGGCCGGCCCGCCCGCCCCCACATCCCCCACCAAACGCCAGTTGAGCAGGCGCGTTGCCGCGATCCGGGCATGCACTTCGGCCGCTGTGGACTGCACCCACGACTCGTCAATACGACGCTCACCCGTCACCGGATCGGGTGTACGGGCCCGTGCCAGCGCCGCCTCGTAGAAGTCCTCGGCCTGCATCCCGATCGCGGCCAGCGCCACCCGCTCGTGGTTGAGCTGGTTGGTGATCAGCCCCCAGCCGCCGTTCTCCTCGCCCACGAGGTTCGCGGCAGGCACCCGTATCCCGGCGTAGTACGTCGACGTCGTGGTCAGACCGCCCACCGTCTCGATCGGCGTCCACGCGAAGCCGGCCGCGTCCGTGGGCACCAGGATGATCGAGATGCCCTTGTGCTTGGGCGCCTGCGGGTCCGTGCGGCAGGCCAGCCAGATCCAGTCCGCGTTCTGACCGTTGCTGGTGAAGATCTTCTGCCCGTCGACGACCCACGAGTCGCTGTCGCGTATGGCCCGCGTACGCAGCGACGCGAGATCCGTCCCGGCCTCGGGCTCGCTGTAACCGATCGCGAAGACGATCTCGCCACTCAGGATGCGCGGCAGGAAAAAGGCCTTCTGCTCCTCGGTCCCGTACTTCATGAGGGTCGGGCCGACGGTGTTCAGGGTCACCATGGAGACGGGCGCGCCCGCCCGGTAGGCCTCGTCGAAGAACACGAACTGCTCGTCCGGGCCGCGCCCCTGGCCGCCGTACTCGACGGGCCAGCCGAGCCCAAGCATCCCGTCCGCGCCGATCCGTCGCAGAAGCGTGCGCCGGCCCGCGTCGTCGCGGGTGGGCGGCGGCCCGTCCGGCATCAGTCCTCGGAAGTACGAGCGGAGTTCGGCGCGAAGCTGCTGCTGCCGCTCCGTAGGGGCGAGGTGCACGGTGGCCGCCTCCCGGGCGTACGGATCGTATGGATCGCACGAAGGACAGGGACAGGAACCAGAGACAGGAACCAGGTTTCTGACTGTCCGTCAGAAAGCTGGCTGCTGTCAAGGTCGCTGCCGCGCCGGGCACCCGTACGCACAACCGCCTGCGCGACGACACCGAAGTGCCGTCGCGCAGGCAGTCGTTCACCCCTTGCTTCAACCCCCCATCGGGCCGGTTACCACCACAGATCCGTGAAGTTCACCACCGCGTTGGACTGGTGGATGGCCGTGAAGCCGGAACCGTTCACGCTTGCGGTGTTGTTCTGATTGGACGCGCCTGCGCCGCTCGCCACCTGCTGGGTGGTTGTCGAATTGCCCCAGTTGCCGCCGCCGACGCCGCTGCCCCTGATCGAGGCCACCGTCGCGTTCGATCCGTCGTCCGCGAAGGCTCCGTTGTCCGCCAGGGCAACACCCGAGAAGAGGGTGGCCGCGAGGGGCAGGGCAGCGACAACGGCGAAGGCGCGGGCGGTACGGATGCTTGCCATGTCATTTCCTCCAGGTAGTGGAACTGCTGAAGAACGGCTTGCTCCAAGGCAGTTGGCCGACCGCCTCGGATCGTGGTCACGACGTCGCGGGATCAGAGTTGCCCACCGAATCCCCGGCCAACCACCCGAGGACCCCCAATTCCTCCTCAAGCGTGATGATCTATCGATAAACCCCTTCACGCCCACAGACCCCATTTCGACCTGGGGTACGCCGGGAAACCCGGCCAGGGCAAGAGATGAAGCGGTACGCCGTACTTCCGGCCGAATTTCCCCTCTTCCTTTCTTCGAACACTCGTACGAAAATAGAGCCATGGCCACCACCGACCGGCAGACCGCCACCCTGGCCCTCGCCCACGCTCTCTCCGCCGCGGAGCGCGGGCTCCCCGTCATCCCGCTGTCGCCCACGAAGCTCCCGGCCCTGCGCTCCCCCCACCGGGGCGACCCCGAGCCGGTCCTGTGCCGCGGCGAGTGCGGTCTCCCCGGCCATGGAGTCCACGACGCGACCGCCGACCCCGCCGGTGTGCGCGCCCTCTTCGCCGCCGCGCCCTGGGCCACCGGCTACGGCATCGCCTGTGGACGGCTACCGCACCATCTGATCGGCATCGACCTCGACACCAAGTCCTCGACGGACTCCGTGGCCGCGCTCCAAGATCTGGCGCTGCGGCATCTGTTCACGATCCCGGAGACGGTCACCGTCCTCACTCCGAGCGGCGGCCGCCACCTCTGGCTCACCGGCCCGCCGGACGTCGTCGTCCCGAACTCCGCGAGCCGGCTCGCCCCCGGCATCGACGTCCGCGGCGCCGGCGGCTATCTCGTCGGACCCGGCTCGGTCACCGCCCATGGCGCGTACCGCCTGGCGCCGGGCACCGCGGACCTCAACCCCGCGCCCTGCCCCCGCGCACTGCTCCGCCTCATCACACCCCCCGCGCGCCATCACCACCCCGCGCACTCCGCCCACTCCCGCCCGCCCCAGGGCCAGGGTCTGGTCCAGTTCGTACTCGCGGCACACGAGGGCCAGCGCAACACCCGCCTGTTCTGGGCGGCCTGCCGCGCGTACGAAAACGGCTTCGGCGACGAACTCGCGGACGCCCTGACGGAGGCCGCGGTCCGCGCCGGCCTGACCGAACGGGAGGCCCGAGCGACGATCGCCTCGGCGGACCGGCTGACCTCGGGGCGGGGTCGCGGCCTCTGACGGGGAGACGGGGGGAATGCCCTTTGGACGTTGAAACTGTGCGAGCCCCGTCAGCCACCCCAATGCAGAGGCGGAGGCCGCACAGCGGGAAGGTCCAACTCGCTGTCCAGCAACCCCTCCAGTGGGCAGAATGAACAGGCTCGTCACAGCCCTCAGCGGCCCGATGTACCGCTTCTCCACTCGATTCCCTCCTTCGGAGACGCTTCGTGCGTGCCTACGGGCGAAGGTGACAGCGGAACGGGGCCGCTCCGGGCTGATCAAGAGATGGGGAGGGACTATGGCTGTTACGCACGACCGCGATGACCGGGTGGTCAGGGCTCGTCCGGCGGATCTGGACCCCGGAGCGGTGATCGCGCAATCGCTGGACAACCAGTGGGTAAGTGCGGAGCTGACCCAACATATGATCAAGAAAGGGAAATCGCTGCAGGACATGGCGGACCTGCGCGGCAATGAGGTCCGCGCCGAGTACTTCCGCAGCCTCATCAATACGCGGCAGGTGGTGGCGAACCGAGTCTTCTTCTACAACAATCTCGCGGTCAGCTGCGACCTCGTCGAGGGTGGTGAGGCCCGCCGGGCACACCAGAAACTCCTGGCGGAAGGCGCCTTGGTGCCATTTCTGCTGGGCGAGCGGGAGCCTACCGACCGCCCACCAGGAGTGCATGTGGACGAGGCCGCATTCACCGCGTGGCAAGACACCGTGGAAGGCATGCCCGCTACCGAGCGGGTGACGTGTGCTCGCATGTCCTGGAATGACCAGGACAACGTGAGGGACACCAATTCGGCGCTCATCAACCCTTTTTCCGCCAAGGTGCAAGGGTTGACTGCCAAGGACATCCCCCTGCTCGCCTCCCAGGTCGGCGTACCGGAAGAGAAAGTCCCGCAGTTCGCGGAGACGATTGGCGAGGTCGTCCAGTTCAGTAACGAACGGCGGATTCGCGACGCGTTGGTCACCCGCAATCTGCTGTACGAGAAGTTCGTATCCGTCCCCGGCTCACCCGTCTCCGACGGCAGGTACGACAAGAACAAGCCATTCGCCGGGGAGATCAAACAACTTCTGGACCTCATCTACAACGTCAATCTTGCCGACGCCTTGGGGATGTACCCGCTCACTCCGATCGGGAGCCTGCGACGAGTTGCGCTTCAAGAGTGGCGGGACGTGCGCGCCACCCCGTCGAGCGAAACCATCCAGGACCCCGAACAGCTCATCCTCTTCTTACAGAAGCAAGCCTTCGCCAACGTCCAGGACCGCCTCACTCCTTCCGAGATCGACACGCTGACCCTCGAAGACATCTGGCTCCTACGCCAAAGCGCCCCCTGGAACCACTACATGAAGGCGTTCAGATCACTGACGGCTGACCCGGCATCATTCCACCACAGCGTGGGTGACGTCTTCGATCGTTACATCAAGCTCAACTCCGAGATCGTCAGCCTGGCCTCGGCACGGCCAAACCCAAGGGCCAAGGCGAATAGTTGGGTGCCGATTGTCGAGGTGGCTGTCACAGTCGGTGGGGCAGTTTTCACCGCGGTGACCGGCCACGAGGGCTGGGCCGTGGCCGGAAGCATCGGGGCGACGTCGACTGGTTCGTTCGGCGGCTCCGTACAACTCACCTTGCGCAATCGGCGGGCAGGGCGCCGCGAGCAGAAGTTCGCCCGCGAGATGGCCACCGTTCGGCTCGACAGCGAAGCCGAGTGGCGCCAGTTCCATGACTTGGTCCAGAGGCTGCCCGGGTACGAGGAGCGGGTCGGCGCACCGGCGGCCACCAGTTCCACCACCATCCAGGAACGCGAAGAGATTCCGGAGTACTGAGCGCCTTGCGAATCGTCCTGTGAATTCCTACGAGGCCCTGCGCCGGACTCGCCCCGAACTGTTCAGCAATGACCCGAGCGGCATTGAGATCCTTTTCGATCCCGACGATATCGAGGCGGCCCGACTCAGCGCCGGATCCGGAGACGCGGAGCCGGTCGGTGTGGTGTACGCCGACCAGTTCATCACCATTGTCCGCGACGCGGTGCGCTTCCCGGGCGGAGCCCTGGGCCTCTACGTGAGGATCCTGCCTACCTCGGCGGCTCCTGGTGTGGTCGTCCTGCCTCTACTCGGTTCCGCAGCCGAGGTGGTCCTGATTGAGCACTATCGGCATGCCACCCGGGCCTGGCACCTGGAGGCACCTCGTGGCATGGGGGAGGCGGAAACATCCGGGGCAGAAGACGCAGCACGCGAACTTGAGGAGGAACTGGGTACGCGGCCCGACGTGCTGATCCCCCTCGGCGAAGTGCATGCCGACAGCGGACTGCTCGGCGGCCGCGCCGAGTTGTACGCCGCGCGCATCCACAACGTGGGAAGTCTGAACACCGCCGAAGGCATTCGTCGCGCGAGAATCGTGCCCTTCACCGAGGCGGAGGACATGATTGGACGCGGAGCCATCACCGACGGCTTCACCATCGCAGTCATCACTCGAGCCCGCCTGGCCGGCCTGTTCGGCACCTGTGCGGACGACCGCCACACCACCTGATGGCTCCATCTGCGCACCGCTGCATCGAGGTCGTACGTCCAGTCACCGGACGGCAAGGGGTGCCCGGAAGCTCCGGACACCCCTTGTCAGCCGGCCCGGAGTGTCGGCCACCGGTTGGCCGCGGAGAGCCTCGCCGCACCACCGGCGGGACGGTCGTGGCGCCTGCCGCACTGCATCGCGGAGGGCTCATGGAGGACCGTCCGGCTGGTACTCGCGTGCCCTGCCGCCGACCCATTCGACCCATGCGGGGTCGTCCAGGAGGTCCTCAGCATCGGGCAGGCCTGCTTGGCGGAGGAATTCCAGCAGGTCACGGTCGGAGTGGGCCAAACCCATGTTCTGGCCCCGCACGGTGACCCGGCGGCCACTGGTTGCGGAGATCCGGTGCACGACGATCGGCGCGCCTCTCATTCCTGCGGGCTGCGGCGGGTGGCCGGTCACAGCGTGCCGAGGTCTCGGTCGGGACGGCAGATCGTGCAGGCTTCCACGTGCGCGGCGAGGGCGGCCAGTGCCTGCTCGCGGCTGATCGGTTTGGCCCGCGGTGCCCCGCCGTGCGTGCAGTCCCCCGCATGGACCGCGATGGCGTGTCGCCCGCCGCGGCTCATCTCGATCTTCCACTCCGGCGGTGGGGGCGGGACGTGGGCGGCACGCAGGGCACGGTCCTCCTCCTGCTCCAGCCAGCGTTTCGTCTGCTGGAGCTGTTGCAGCTGGACCCGCTCCAGGAAGCGCAGGAGCTCCAGTCGCGAGGGTGGGCGCTCGGCCATGACCGTCACGCCGCCTTCCCCTCGGCCTGCTCATGGACGTGTTTGAGCGCCATCCGCGCATCGACCACATCCGCCGTCAGCGTCGCCCAGTACGGATGCGTGCTCACCCTGACCGACAGATCGAGCAACCGTCGGCGCAGCCGCTCTTCCTCTGCTACCTGCTGCTCGGTGTAGCCCGGGCTGTCCGGAAAGGACACCACCCGGTCGCCGAGTACGTGCTTCTCGCTCGCCCAGCCGGGCTCCGGGGTCACCGACCACGGCAGGGCCCGGCACAGCGCCGCGTACTCAGCACGCGTCCGGTGCAGGTCGAGCTGCGCGGCACGGAGGTCGTCGGGGAAGTCGTACGTTTCAGCCACACCAGAATGGTACGTCTGTTCGATTTCGGAAGGCGAGCGCCGCACCACGTGCGCTTCACGAAGGTGGACGTCCCCTGCCTGACAGCGGACGCATGGGGCGGTCACCCACCACGCTCAGGCAGGCCGCGAGGTCTCCCGGAGCTGCCCCGGTGATCCACTTGTCACGAATTCTCGGTGAAGCGGACGGACCAGGCGTAGCCGCTCAAACTGTCGTGCGGAACCCGCCGGACTTCTCTGACCTGGCAACCGTCGTGGGCGTACTTGCGGGCGAACCGGTCGAGGCGCTGCGCGTCGGTGAGATCCTCCATGGACAGCGGTGCTCCGACGACGAGGTCTTCGTGAAGAACTGTGCCTGTCGCGGCACCGTCCGAGCAGGCCGAGCAATGATGCGTTTTGGGTAGGGCCATACGATCAGTGTCCTCCATGTGCCGCGTTCACAGCGCAAATGACGACGCTGCAGCCCGCACCCGCTCCAAGCGGGTGATGCCGACGGCCGTGCGCGAGGCGATCAGCCATATGGACCGGCTGCTCAACGGCCTGCACCGCATGGCGCCTTAGTACGTCCGCCATGACCGCGTGATTGGCCAACAGTTCCCTGCTGGGTTCCGTCTGATACGACATGGCTCCCGTCGCGCTGCCTGTTCACCGCGCCAAGCCCTCCCGTGGGTCAGAAGGTGCCGTTCAGGCCCCACCAGTTCCCGCTGCCCGCAGTGGCCGGGTCCAGCGCGCCGGTACCGCGGCCGGGGTACAGGAGCAGGCAACCGACTCCCCGGCATTCGCCGCTGACGTAACGGTTATTGGTGACGGTGGCGAGGTCGAAACGGCCGTCGCCAGTGAAGTCGCCGGCGCCGAGGAAGGAGTCCATGCCGTTCCAGCCACCGCTGCCGATCAGCACGCGGGATCCGAGGTAGCCGGCCTTGCCCGGGTAGAGCCAGAGCTTGCCGGTGGAGGCCTCGCGGGCGATCAGGTCGGCGCGGCCGTCGCCGTTCATATCGCCCGCTCCGACCAGGGCGTTCATCCCGTTCCAGCCGCCGCTGCCCGTGAGCTTGCGCGCGCCGAGGCCGCCCGTCGCGGTGCCCGGGTACAGCCACAGCTTGCCGGTGGACTTCTCGACGGTGAGCAGGTCCGCGCGGCCGTCGCCGGACAGGTCTCCGAACGCGACGATCCCGCTCATGGCGTTCCAGCCGCCGCTGCCGAGCAGCCGGCGCGTGCCGAGGCTGCCGGTCCCGGTGCCGGGGTAAAGCCAGAGCTTCCCGGTGGCCGTCTCGCGGGCGATCACGTCCTCGCGGCCGTCACGGCTGAAGTCGCCGTGACGGCTGAGGGCGTTGAAGACGTTCCAGCCGCCGCTGCCGATCAGCCGTCCCGTCTGGTCACCGGGCAGGAACCAGAGACGACCCGCCTTGTCCCGGACGAGAACGTCCGCCCGCCGGTCGGTGTTCATGTCGCCGAAGCCCGCCGCCTCGGGTGCGGTCGCCGCGTACCAGTCCGGGTAGGCGGGCAAGACGCATTCCCGCGCGGTGGGGACGAGCTTCAACGAGCTGACGGAGGGACCCGGATTGCCCCACTCGGTACCTGCGGGGTCGGGGCCCCACGTAAAGACGCTGCCCGTGACGCCGTAGTTCGGGTCGTCGTGCATGCAGGCGTACCGGGACGTACGGTTGACGGCCGACCGAAACGTGTTGTCCCAGGTCCCCAGCGTCGCCTGGTTCGCGTTCGTCTTGAACATCGCGCCCGTGCCGTTGTCGGTCTTCCAGGCACAGAAATAGCCCGCCGGGCAGTCGCTGATCGCGGCCTGCGCCGGCGCCGCGCCCGCGCCGAGGAGCCCGAGCGAGGTGAGCCCCAGCGCCGTGGCCGCCGTGGCCAGGCGCCGCAGCAATGATGTGCGCATTCTTTCCCCTCCCTGATACGGCCGCGGATACGTGATCGACGCGCCGAGAGAGGGACCGTACCTTGCGACGCGGTCACTCCACCGCACGGGTGACCATTTCGTCCTGGGCCCTACGCGCCCCCGCCGGATCGGCCTCCCCGACCGCCCGGGCCACCAGCGGCGACGAACACTCAAGTGCTCGTGACCAGGCGATCGACTGCTGATCAGGGCGTCGGGGACGCCTGGGGGCCCTCTGTTCCTCGGCAGGTCAGTCAGCCATCGTCCGGACTGTTCAGGCTGTCGAGCAGACTCGCCGTGCGCAGGGTGTCGGGATGCTCCTCACCCAGCACCCGCCGCCGTCGCCCCAGCGTGTCCTCACCCAGGGCCAGCGCCTCCTCCACGCGCCCCACATTCGCCAGCCAGATCGCCAGGTTGGACGCCGTAGCCAGGATCACCGGGTCGTCCTCACTCAGCACCTGCCGCTGCCGGTCAAATAGGTCGCTGTGCACCGCATAGGCCTGGTCATGGTTACCAACGGCAGCGTGGGCCTGGGCAGGTAGTTGGCGGCCCACCAGGTGTGCATGTGGTCGGAGTCCAGCAGCGCAGTCCACGTCTGGTGGAGTTCTCGCAGCCGGGGCAGGACCGCCTGGGCGCTACCGCGCTTCAGGAGGTACAGGCACGCTTCACATGCCGCATAGCGGGCGTCGGCGGTAACCAGGTCGGCCGGGTCGATCGCCAAGAGATGAGGCAGAAGGTCGGGCCAGCGAGGCCAGGCAACAGGGTCCATCCCGCTGCCGGGAGATGCCGCGGCCAGCAGGACGCTGGCATTGCGTGCGGCGGCGGCACGTTCCTCCGAGGAGAGCTGGTCCCTGAGAACGGCCTGGGTGAGGCGGTGCAGTTGCAGATCGCCGGCCGCCACGCGGGCCCGCCCGTGCTGGTGCAGCGTCGACAGGACGCGGTTCCTCGTGCGCAGATCCGCCAGAACCCGATCCATGGGTGACGCGTCCTCAGCCTCCTGTGCGGTGCATGCGTGCAGAGAAAAGGGCTCGGGAGCCAGCAGCGCGCAGGCATCCAACACGTCGGCCGCTTCCGGGTCCTGAGCGCGCAAACGTTGAGTGCTCAGCCGAATCTGAGCGGCCAGCGACCGCGGATAGCCCAGCGGAGTCCACGGTCATAGCCGTCAGGATTTCGGCTGCCTGGACCAGGGCCAGCGGCAGATCGTCCAAGGCCTCGGCCAGCCGCTCCGCGTCCGCTTCCGACAAGCCCGGCGTCCGGGTGCGCAGCAGGGTCACAGACTCCCGACGCGCGAGCACGTCAACGTCCAAGGGGGAGGCCAGGCCGTGCCAGCGCGGGTTGCGGGAAGTGATCAGCACATGCCCCGGCCCGGACGGCAGAAGATCGGCCAGCTCCGCCGGGTCCTCGGCGTTGTCGAAGACGACCATCACCGCCGTGTAACGCCCCCGCGCGTGCCTCGCGTCGCCTCACCCGCCGAGGCTAGAACCCGCCCGTGCTGCGCGCTCCCACTTGCCGCAAAACCACCCCGGGACGGCACGAGAGCCGGCACAAGGGCTCTGCCCACGGCAGCTTTCAAGAGCGTCGCGCCAAGGTTCTGGACGGGGAAGAGACACATATGAACGACCTCATCGACCGCGGGTTCGCGGAGCAGAATGAGCAGGAAGGGGAGCCGCCGGCCCTATTGGGACACCCTGACGGTCAGTCGAACGGATGCCGCCGTGTGCACCCTCCCTCATGCGGGTGGGCGGAGGCAGACGCGGCAACTCCGCTCGCGGAAGTGCCCTCCTCGCTCCGTCACGCCGGGGTGTCGCTCTGGATTGAGTCGGGGGTCGACCCCGTCGCCCGCCGGGCCGGCCACAGCATCGCTGTGCTGTTCCGCTTCTACGCCAAGATCCTGCGCGGCGAGCAGTCCCGTTCCAACCAGCTCATCGCGCAGGAGCTGAACAAGGATTAAGAGGAGCCAACTGGGGCGGGTCGTGGAGAAGGGGACCGGCCCGCGGTGGCTGGTGTCGGATGACCTGGGAAGGGGAGTTGCGCCTCTCTTGCCGGTGCGAACGCGTCGGCATTGCTATCCCGGCATCCGTCTTCACGCACTGCGCCAGCGCGTGGTCGCACAGCCAGGGCCGTCCAACCGTCCCGGTAGTGCGGCAGTTCCACGACCCGTGCTCCGGCCGCCTGCAAGAAGTCTTTGACGGCGCCCGCCCTACGGTCGTCGAGGGAGAACACCCATTGTCCAGGGATAAGGACCGTGTGAATGAGGCCCACCGACGCCCGGGCGAGCAGCAGCCGCAGCTGGGGCTGAACCATCCGGTGGGAGACGCCATTGTCCAGGAAAACATAGGGGGCGTGGAGTCCGAGGATGTCTGCGTGTACTTCCAGCGCTCGCACATGGAGTGTCATGCGCCAGATGTCGTAGGGGAAGCAGCGCAGGTAGGCCGCGGTGGGGGTGCCGATCTGGCAGGGGTGGGTGCTGGTCATGGGACGTTCCTAGCTGAGCGAAGAGCCGTGCCGGCCCTGCGATTCCGCTCGTTTGTGCCCGGTGCCTGAACGAGGAGGCTGGGATGGGTGCCGACGCTTGAGGGCGTGGCTGTGCGTGTCCGACGCGGTGCCGCCTGGTGGGTGGCTTGACGGGGCGGGCATAGGCCGGACCTGCAAATCGCCGCGATCGGCAGCGCTCTGCGGGGCTGCTCTCTCAGGGCTTTCCCGCAAACAGGGTTCGGCTCGGGAAGCGGGTGGCGTGGGCCGGTTGCGGCTCTGCAGTTCCCACTCTTCGGTCCACCTCTCACAATGGACCGAACCCTGCAAAATGTCTAGACCACTTTAAATACTTCACCGTCGTCGGCGCAGCCTGCGACTACTTGATGAGCAAGTAGCCCTCAGAACTGTCTGCCACAGAGGTGCAGGAGCAGTATCAGGCGATCGTCTTGACCGACGGGGCGCTCACGATGTCTGTCGCCAGTGATGTTCAGACAGGCCTCGCTCAGACGCCGCAAGCCTAGGAGGCTGGCCCACAGATGGCCCATACGCACTGGTCAAACCTGGGACACGGGCGAGTCAGGGTGAGACAGGGTGCATGAGAAGGGGTGCCACTCCGGAGAGTGGCACCCCTTCTGACCTGCAATGCTTCTGACCTGCGCGGTGGGTGTGGGATTTGAACCCACGGTGACATCGCTGCCACGACGGTTTTCAAGACCGTTCCCTTAGGCCGCTCGGGCAACCCACCCACGCCCCGGCCACCTGCCCCGGAGCGGGCTACAGACTACCGGCCCGGCGTAGTGCGCCGCAGCAGCGTTCCGCAGGCGCGCGGCCCGAGGGAGGACGCCGTCAGTGGGGCCCCGAGCCCGCCCTGGGGAGAGGCGTGGTCAGCTGTCGCCCGTGCGCTTGCCCAGGGTGACCTCCGCCGTGTGCTCCTTGCCGTCTCGCTGGTAGGTCAGCGTCACCTTGTCACCCGGCTTGTGGTTCCAGATCTCGCTGATCAGCGTCGGGCCGCTCTCCACAGGCTTGCCGTTGAACCTGGTGATGACGTCGCCCGCCTTCAGCCCCGCCTTCGCCGCCGGACCGTTCGGGGTCACCGCCGCCGTGCCGCCCGCGCCCTCGGAGGCGATCTTGGCGCCCTGGTCCTTGCCCGACATGTCGACCGTCGCGCCGATCACCGGGTAGACCGGCTTGCCCGTCTTGATCAGCTGTTCGGCGACGTTCTTCGCCTGGTTGATGGGGATGGCGAAGCCGAGGCCGATCGAGCCGGCCTGCGTCTGGCCGAAGCCGCCGGTGCCCGCCGACTGGATCGCAGAGTTGATGCCGATCACCGCGCCGCGCGAATCGAGCAGGGGGCCGCCGGAGTTGCCCGGGTTGATCGAGGCGTCGGTCTGCAGGGCGCTCATGTACGAGTTCTTGCCGCTTGAGCCGTCGCCGGAGGCGACTGGGCGGTTCTTCGCGCTGATGATGCCGGTGGTGACGGTGTTCGACAGGCCGAAGGGCGCGCCGATCGCGATGGTCGAGTCGCCGACCGCGACCCTCTCGGAGTCGCCGAGCGCCAGCGGGGTCAGCCCCGAGGGCGCGTTCTTCAGCTTCACTACGGCGACGTCGTAACCCTGCGCCCGGCCGACCACCTCGGCGTCGTACTTCTTGCCGTTGGAGAACGTCGCGGAGAGCGTCCCGCCGTCGGCCGCGGAGGCGACCACATGGTTGTTCGTGAGGATGTGGCCTTCCTTGTCGTAGACGAAGCCGGTGCCCGTGCCGCCTTCGGGGGTCTCTCCGCTGTCGCCGCCCGCCTTCGCCTCGATGGTGACGACGCTCGGCAGCGCCGCCGCCGCGACCGCGGCGACCGTGCCCGGATCACGCTTGAGGTCCCTGGGGGCGTTCGCCGCGGCGACCGTGGTCGAGCCGAACTTGTCGTCGTTGCGTTCGGCGGCCCAGTAGCCGATGCCGCCGCCGACGCCGCCCGCGACGAGTGCGGCGACGAGTACCGCTGCGACCAGTCCGCCGGAGCGTTTGCTCGGGGGCTGCGAGGCCTGGTCCGGCGCGCCCCAGGCCGGGCCGGCGCCGCTTCCCCCGTAGGAGGGGAGGGAGGGCGGGGGCGGCGGCCAGCCGGCCTGGGGCTGCTGCGCCGTGGTCGGCGCAACAGCCGGGACGGGACCAGGCAGCGGCGCGGTGGCGGGCTCGGGCCGGGGGGGATGCCCGGGCCGCTCCGCCGCGGCCGCTGCCGGCTCAGCGGGGTGTATCCCCTGATGCGTCCCGTCGTGCGGCCCCTCGCCGGTTCCGGGGTATGTGCCGTATGTCGTGTCCGATGTGCCGTCCGAACCGGACGTCTCGGCTCCCGGTGCGGACGCAGGGGTGCCCTCGGGAGCGGCGACCGGCGCAGGAGGTACGGACGGAGCGGCCGGAACCGCGGTGCCCTCGTTGCCCTCGTTCTCGGTGCTCACAGCTCTTTCTCCTCAGGTTCCGCGTCAGTCTTCGGCAAGAGTCCGCTCTTCAGCTGTCTGCCGCCAGTTTTTCCCACCGCACGTCAGGCCACTGTAAGCAGGACCTGTGCATGTCTCCGCAATCCTTTACTTCCGACAAAACGGATGCAGCTCCAACGCCACGGTACGGCCCCTCGGACGAACCTCGCACGCCCCTCGGACGGCCCCGTGCACACGCGTACCCCGTCACGGTGGCACCATGACGCGGTGACCCAAGCACGGCAGCACAACATCCAGGTCGTTGCCCACCGAGGGGCGTCCGAAGACGCCCCCGAGCACACCCTGGCCGCGTACAAGATGGCCATCGAGGACGGCGCGGACGCCCTCGAGTGCGATGTGCGGCTCACCGCAGACGGCCATCTCGTCTGCGTCCACGACCGTCGCGTCAACCGGACCTCCAACGGCCGGGGCGCGGTCTCCGCACTGGAGCTCGCGGATCTCGCCACCCTCGACTTCGGTTCCTGGAAGGACAGCGAGGAGAGCCCCGACTGGGGAGACCCGTCCTTCACCTCCGTACTCACTCTCGAACGGCTCCTGGAGCTGGTGTCCGACTCCGGCCGCCGTATCGAACTGGCCATCGAGACGAAGCACCCCACCCGCTGGGCAGGCCAGGTGGAGGAGCGGCTGATCCAGCTGCTCGGGCGCTTCGGTCTCGCCGATCCGGTGGCGGCCGACGACTCGCCCGTACGGGTCATGAGTTTCTCGGCCCGCTCCCTGCACCGGATCGCGGCGGCGGCGCCGAACATCCCCACCGTCTATCTGATGCAGTTCGTGACGCCGCGGCTGCGCGACGGACGGCTGCCCGCCGGGGCCAGGATCGCGGGCCCGGGCATGCGGATCGTACGCAACCACCCCGGCTACATCACCCGGCTGCACGCCGCGGGCCGCCGCGTCCACGTCTGGACCGTCAATGAGCCGGAGGACGTCGAGCTCTGCGCCCGCCTCGGCGTGGAAGCAATCATCACCAACCGCCCCAAACGGGTGCTGTCCCAACTGGGTCGCCTTTAACGCCAGTTACAGGGAGTGCACCGGCGCGTTCGCTCCGTACTGGAACGTTACGAGTGCGTCACTGCCCCGCGCTTGGCCGGTTTCCGGTCCAGTCCATTGGGGCATTCACACCGTGGCGTGGGGCAAAGGAGGTCTCGGGGGTGGCGTTTGTGGTGGCACAGGAAGTGCCCACGTCGTCGAGCATGGCCGTAGCCCATGGTCCTGCGGGCGTGGGTAAGGCAAGACACCGGATGCGTGAACAATTGCGCCGCAGCGGGGTCTCCGAATCGGTGGTCGACGATGCAGTTCTGATCCTTTCCGAACTCCTCAGCAACGCATGCCGACACGGCAGGCCGCTGGGTCGCGCCGATGTGGGCGACGGTGACATCCGCGCGGCCTGGTGCTTCGACCGAGCGGGCCGGCTCACCGTCGAGGTGACGGACGGAGGCGGCCCGACCCGGCCGGTTCCAGCCACGCCGTCGGTCACCGCGCGTGGTGGCCGGGGGCTCAACATCATCAGCGCGCTGGCCCAGGACTGGGGTGTCCGCGACGGCGCGACGGGTGAGGTCACGGTGTGGGTGATCGTCACCGAAGGCCACCGTCATGAGGATTTCGCTACGCGCGTCGCTGGTCCCGGCTTCGACTTCGCGGAGTCGTTCGACGATCTCGACTGATCTCGACCGAGGGGGCGCGGGAGCGTACGACAGTCTCGACCGGCGTCGGACAGGCTCGACCAACGCCGGGCCGGCTCAACCAACGCCGGACCCGCGCCACTGAGCCCCCGAAACGGCGGCGGACGGCTAGGCTCGCGCCCGACACAGCACCACCGCAGTCGGGAGAGAGCCGCACCATGGCCAAGAAGCGCCCCCAGACCAAGGCCGCCAAGTCGCAGACCGCCGGCGGAGCCCGCGCCGCAGGCGCTGATGTGAATGTCCCGGTCGTCGGAGCCCGCGAGCCCTGTCCATGCGGCTCCGGCCGCCGCTACAAGGCCTGTCACGGCCGGGCCGCCGCACACGCCGTGACCGAGCTGGTCCAGCGCCCCTTCGAAGGACTCGCCGGCGAGTCCGACTGGGTGGCCCTGCGCGAACTGGTTCCCGCCGCGACCGCCACGCTCACCCTGAAGGACGGACTGCCCGACGGCGTGCCGTCCGTGACGCTGGCGACCGTGCTGCCAATGGCCTGGCCGGCGCTGCGCCGCGAGGACGGCTCCGTCCTGATCGGCCTGCAGAACGACACATCGTCCGGTGACCTCAGCCGCGACCTCGCCGACACCCTTCAGCGGGCGCTGACGGCCAAGCCCGGCAGCCCGGTCGCAGGACAGCGCGCGGCGGCCGACGGCCCGCGGCTGCAGGACCTCCTCGACGAGAGCGCCGGATTCGAGCCGACCGTCCACTCCGGCTTCGAGTTCTGGGTCCCGGACGCGGCGGAGGGCGCCACCCCCGAGGTGTCCGCCTCGCTGGAGCGCGCGAACGCCGCTGCGATCCCGACCGTCAAGCTCTCCGGCGTCGACGCCGCCTACTGGTGCGAGACCCCGGACAAGAACCATCTGCGCTGGGTCATGCCGCACCCCGAGGAGCAGCTTCTCGACGCGCTCGCCCGTCTCCACGCCGCCGGTGCGTCCACGCTCGGCGAGGGCACCCGGCTGGTCGGCTCCTTCCGTGCGCATGGGCTGATGGTCCCGGTCTGGGACCTGCCGAGCGCGATGGGCGCCGAGGAGTGCGAGAAGCCGGCGGCCGAGCTCGCCGAGCGGCTGGCGAAGGCGCTGACGACCGACACCCCCCTCAGTGCGGAGGAGCGCCGGGCGCGCGGCGGGCTCACCAACCGCCAGGTCACCCTGAGCTGAGAGTGACGGTTTCTGTCGACCGATAGGTGACTCCAGTCACAACTCGCGCTATCGGCAGCTAAATCACTGTCCGAATACCCGAGATCGAATTTGCGAACTGCAGATCTCTTGTTACCGTTCTAGAAGCCCGGTCGCTGGTGCATCCCCCGTCGCCAGCGACCGGGCGCTTCCATTTCCGCGGAACGGTTCGTTCCGTCAATGGCCAGCAGGAGCAGCCGAGTTGCTGCCCGAGCGCAGCACCAGCGGCCCCTCGCCCGAACCGTCCGCAGTCGCGAACTCCGCCACCGCGGAATACGCCGATACAGCGCCGCGAGAAGGCATACGCGGCGTCTCACAGGCATCCGGATCATCGCCCGCGCCGACTGCGCAGTTCGTCTGCATAGTGCGCCCGCCGGGCCCCATCAGGGTGAGTACGGACGTCAATTTCCCGCCCGTCGCATTGCGGTAGTAGGTACGCGCCCAGGTGTCGCGCCCCTCGGTCAGTACGCAGGTCTGCGCCTCGACCCCGCCGGGAGAGGCGAGTTCCGGCCCACACAACGCGGAGGTCTGCGGGGCAGTGGCATCCGTCACAGGAGATGGTGCCGACGGGGCGGCGGCACCACCGAGCCCGGGCCGCGGCACCGGCTTCCGTTCACTCCTCGGCTTCGCCTCGTCCACGGGCTCGGCGGCCGATACCGGCCATTGTCCTTCCCCGGCGCCTTCGGCCGGCGAGGTACCTCCAATGGGTCCGGCCTCGGCGGCCAGCGGCAGCATCGCGGTGAACACCACGGCCACGGCGAGCCCGATCATGCGGAGATTCATGGGTCCACCTGCCGAGTGCGCGGGAATTCCTGACGGTGGGCCGAAGATATCGACGGAATGCGGGCGCCCGGGGAGCCGCGCGCCCAATTCCCGTACAACTCGGGCCGGCTGCTACCCGTACGAGTGACACAGCCGACCCGGTTCGTGATCCCTGGCTCGGTGGTCGAGATTTCTCGACTTGCTGCCCCGGACTCAGTAGGCGAGGCGGCTGCCGCCGTCCGGTGCGCTCGTGCTCGCCTCGACCAGCGCGTCCACCACCGCCTCCACATCCGGCAGCCAGGGAGCCGCGGAGCCGGGCAGCGGCGTGCGCTCCCAGCGCACCTGACCCGTCCCGGTCTCGGACGGCGGCAGCACGAGATAGCCGCCCTCGCCGTGGAAGCGCAGCGAACTGGGCACGCAGTCCTTGACGAAGAGCAGCTCACCGAGCTGTTCGAGGGTATAAGGAGCCACCAGCAGCGACCAGCGGGTGGGCGTCGCCACAACGGGGCCGAGCCGCATGCCCATCCGGTCCAGCGCGGAGAGCGCACGGGCCCCCGCGACCGCGGGCAGGCTCACCGCGCACGGTGCGCGGCCTCCGGTGGCCAGCATGATCGGAGCAGTGGGCCGGTTGGTCCACCACCAGCGCACCATCCGCCCGTCGGTGGTCGCAGCCATGATTCCGGGGTCGAAGGGGTGCGCGCCGGGTACGACGCACTCGGGGTCGGGGCAGGCGCAGCCGCGCCCGCGGTCACCGCGACTTCCGGCCGCTTTCAGTCCCACACCGGGGAGTACGGGCCATTGCCACTCGGCGGCGCAGGTGAGCGCCGCTTCAAGCTGAACAGGCCCCCTCTTGCGCCGGAACCGGAGCCTGCGTCGCCTTCCGAGGATCTCGCGCATGAGCGCTCGTTCCTTTCCGTTGAACGCCGAGGTCCACATCACACCATGTGTGCAGCTCTTCACTGTGCGTACAAATCGGCGCATCACCGCCCCTTGCCGGTGGCATGGGCGACCCCCCGCTTCGCCTGCGACAGGATCGCCGCCCGGGGGCCGAACGTGGGCTGTAGTCCATTAAACGCGTGGCGAGGGGTGGCGCGCGCCTGGCGCTTGCTGTCCCGTTGAAACTTTTTCCCCGCCACTCGGGGATGGGGCGTGGTCTCCGGATGTTAGGACGCCCGGGCCCGTCGCCAGGTTCCGGGGCGGTCCCAACTGCCCCTGGCCATCACCGTTTACGTACCCATCACGCTTGGAATGACGCTCTGCCGAACGTCCTCAGTCGACCTCAATTGGCCGCCAGGGGGCGCATTTTTCAGCCAAGTTCAAGGTCACGTAGACACCACCAATCCCACTGGTCCAATGCTGGACATCCCCTTACTTGTGCGTGTACATGTGGATGCATTGATAGCGGCGCAGAATGACATGGGGGTTTGCGATGCTATTGAGCGAAACGCACCAGTCGGAAAGCCGGCTGCCATGAGCGCCCCTCACCTGCCGAAAGTGGCTGGAATCGATTCAGCGGTTCCGGCTCACCCGCACACTGCGGCGGACCTGCCCGCCATCCCTGCCGCTCAGCCCCCGCCCGGCGCGGTAATTCAGGACCGGCTGGCCGGCTGGGTCTCCGATCTGACCACCCTCCACGAACTCACCGAGCGCCTGGCCAGAACCGGTTCTCTGGACGACGCCCTGCATGAACTGCTGCGCGCGGGAGCCGCCCTGGTCGGCGCCCGCCGCGGCCTGGTCGTCCTCGAGCCCGTGCCGGACCTCTCCAAGGCCGACTGTTTCGAACCGGACCGCGGCCCCGCCCTGACCAAGGGGCTCGGGTTCACCCATGCCGAACTGGGCCACATCGAGACGGTGCCGCGCGGTGCGACCGCATACGGCCGGATCCTCGACGGCCGGCTCCCGGACGGGCGGTCCGGTCCGGCCGGTCCTCTCCAGGCCGTCGCCCAGCCCGATCTGCTCGGGGACAAGAGCCTCGACACCCGCCACCGCGAGGTCGTCGGCCGCCTCGGCTACGCGGCCAGCTACACCGTGGCGCTCGCCTCCGAGGCGGCCGGCACGCTCGGCGCGGCCGTCTGGATGTACGACGAGCCCGCAACGCCGGTGGAGCGCCAGTGCCATCTCGTCGGGCTCTATATGCGGTACGCCACCGAGCACCTGGCCCGTCTGCTCGAGCTGGAACACGCCCGGGAGACAGTGGCCACCGTCGCCGAGGAACTGCTGCCCAGCAGGCTGCCCCGGGTGCCCGGCGTCCAGCTCGCGGCCAAGCACCGTACGACGGAGCGCGGCGGCGGCGACTGGTACGACGCGCTGCCGCTGCCCGAGGGTGCGCTGGGGCTCGCCGTCGGCTCGGTCAGCGGATCCGGGCCGAGCGCGATGGCCGCGATGGGGCGGCTGCGCGCATCGCTGCGGGCGTACGCCGTGATGGAGGGCGAGGACCCCGTCGCCGTACTCTCCGATCTGGAGCTGCTGCTGCGGCTGACCGAGCCGGCGCGCACAGCGACCGCGCTCTTCGCGTACGCCGAGCCGGCCAACAGAAAGATCGTGCTGGCCGGGGCCGGGCACACGCCGCCGCTGGTGGTCGGCGAGCGTCGCACCGAGTTCGTCGAGACGTCCCTCTCGGCGCCTCTCGGGATGCTCGCCTGCTGGGAGGCGCCCAGTGTCGAGCTGTCTCCCGAGCCTGGAGAAACGGTGCTGCTGTACACGGACGGGCTGCTGCGACGTACCGGAGATCCCATGGACCGGGCGTTCGCCAGGCTGCATGCCGCGGCCGCGAGCGTGCCGAAGTCGCTCCGCGGCGACCCGGGGGCGATCGCCGACCATGTGCTGCGCACAGTGTTGCCTGAGGGGCTCGACGATGCCGGGAGTGGTGAGGACGTCGTACTGCTCGCCGCCCGTTTTGACTGATTTCTCGCACGTTATCCACAGGACGCTGGGCCGTCTTCCCGTCGCACATACGATGGATGGCGGTCCAGTCGTAATGAGGAGGCAGACGTGGCCGAGGAGCTCACCCCGGCGGCATCCGATCCTGCTGCTGACGCAGCGGGCCCGGACGAAGAAGAGCAGCCGATCAAGCAGCGCAAGAACGGCCTGTACCCGGGCGTGTCCGACGAGCTCGCCGAGAACATGACGAGTGGCTGGGCAGACACCGAGCTGCGCGATCTGGAGCCCATCGGGCAGGCGTCGCACACCGCCGCCCGCCGTGCCGCTCTCTCGGCGCGTTTCCCCGGCGAGCGACTGGTGATTCCCGCGGGCAATCTGAAGACCCGCTCCAATGACACCGAGTACGCCTTCCGCGCCTCCACCGAGTACGCGTATCTCACCGGTGACCAGTCCGAGGACGGCGTCCTGGTCCTGGAGCCCAAGGGCGACAGGCACCGGGCCACCATCTATCTGCTGCCCCGCTCCGACCGTGCGAACGGCGAGTTCTGGCTCTCCGGCCAGGGCGAGCTCTGGGTCGGCCGTCGGCACTCTCTCGCCGAGGCCGAGCAGCTGCTCGGTCTGCCCGCCAAGGACGTGCGCGCGCTGCCGGAGCGGCTGCGCGAGGCGAGTGGACCGGTCCGCGTGGTGCGCGGACACGACGCCGGCATCGAGGCCGCGCTGACGGACAAGGTCACCGCGGAGCGCGACGAGGAGCTGCGCGTCTACCTCTCCGAGGCGCGCGCGGTGAAGGACGAGTTCGAGATCGGCGAGCTGCAGAAGGCGTGCGACTCCACCGCGCGCGGCTTCGAGGACGTCGTCCGGGTCCTGGACAAGGCCGAGGCGACCAGCGAGCGCTATATCGAGGGCACCTTCTTCCTGCGCGCCCGCGTCGAGGGCAACGACGTCGGCTACGGATCGATCTGCGCGGCCGGCCCGCACGCCACCACGCTGCACTGGGTGCGCAACGACGGCCCGGTCCGCTCCGGCGAGCTGCTGCTGCTGGACGCCGGCGTGGAGACACACTCTCTCTACACCGCGGACGTCACGCGCACGCTGCCGATCAACGGCCGTTTCAACGAGCTGCAGCGCAAGATCTACGACGCGGTGTACGAGTCGCAGGAGGCCGGCATCGCGGCCGTGCAGCCGGGCGCCAAGTTCCGCGACTTCCACGACGCCTCGCAGCACGTGCTCGCCGAGAAGCTCGTCGAGTGGGGTCTGGTCGAGGGCCCGGTGGAGCGCGTCCTCGAGCTGGGTCTGCAGCGCCGCTGGACGCTGCACGGCACCGGCCACATGCTCGGCATGGATGTCCACGACTGTGCCGCCGCGCGCACCGAGGCGTATGTCGACGGGACGCTGGAGCCGGGCATGTGCCTGACGGTGGAGCCCGGGCTCTACTTCCAGGCCGACGACCTGACGGTGCCGGAGGAGTACCGGGGCATCGGCGTCCGGATCGAGGACGACATCCTGGTGACCGAGGACGGCAACAGGAATCTGTCGGCGGCGCTGCCGCGGCAGGCCGACGAGGTCGAGGCGTGGATGGCCTCGCTCAGGGGCTGACCGTACGACGTCGGACAGCTGTGCCCAATGACGTACGGAGCGGAGGGCGGCGCGCTGCTCAGGAGACCCTGAGCAGCGCGTTCTCCCGCCATTTCAGGATCTTGTCGAAACTGACCACCGCGCCGTGGCCAGGCCGGTTGCGAAAGTCGACATGGTCGGCGAGCTGCTCGATCAGACACAGACCTCGGCCGCTCTCTGCGGTCGGCGGGGCCTGCGGCAGGGAGTGCGGGCACTGCTCGCCGTGCCGTACGGCGAAGCCCGAATCCGGCACCGGGAAGCCCGGGCCCGAATCCGCCACCTCGATACGGCACTTCTCGCCGTCCAGATAGGCGGTCACGCGGTACGCCGCCGAGGCATCGCCGGAGTCCTGGCCGCCGCCGTGCTCCACGGCGTTCGCACAGGCTTCGCCGAGTGCGACCGAGAGGTCGTAGGAGACGTCCGGATCGACCCCCGCGGTCTCCATCGTGCCGAGCAGCAGGCGACGGGCGAGCGGGACGCTCGCGGCTTCGCGCCGCAAGTGGAGAGACCACCAAATGCTCATGCTCCAGCCTCCTGGCTGCGGCTCGACATACCGATACGTATTGCCGCAAGACACGGTCCGTAAGCGCACAGTTGACGTGATTGCGCTCATTCGGCGGACGCGCGCGGCTCGCGCGGCGGTGTATGTCGCCACGCACCGTCAGGCCGCGCACTCGCCCCTGAGGATCTTCCGCAAAGGGGATCTTCCGGACCTGGCATATGGGCGGTCCCGCCGCAGTGCGATGATGACCCGGCCATGTCGTCCATCCCCGTTGCGCGCGCCGGAGCCGGTCCCCGGCTGCTGAGGGCCGCGGTGTTCACCGCGGTCTGCGTTGTGCTGTCCGCGACGGGACATGCGCTGGCCGCCTGCGCGGCGGTCCCGTGGTGGACGCTGGCCGGGGGGTTCATCGGGGTGTTCACGCTGGTCGCGCCGTTCGCGGGGCGGGTTCGCTCGCTGCCGTCGATCACCGTCGCGCTGGCCGTCGGACAGCTCGCTCTGCACGCGCTGTTCGGGCTCGGGCAGCAGCACCGGCTGCAGCTCGCCCCGACCGCCGACGACGCGCTGATCAGGATGGCCGCGAGGCTGGTGTGCGGGGCGGGCGCTGCCTCGCTGAGCCCCACGGACGCCCAGCGGGTCGTCAGCAACGCGGGCATCAGCCCACCCGGACACGCCGCCCATGCGCACATGGCCGAGGCCGCCGCATCGCCGCAGCTGCTGCCCACCCTCCCCATGCTGCTGGGGCATCTGCTGGCCGCACTCACGACCGGCTGGCTGCTGCGGCGCGGGGATCTGGCGCTCGGGCGCCTGCTCCGGCTGTCGGCGGACTCCGCCCAAGAGGTGGCCGAGGTGGCGTGGCTGCGCCCGTTGCGCGCGGCGCTCGGACTCGTACGAGCCTTGCGCGCCGGTCTGACGGGGGCACCCGCGGTGGATCCGCGCGCTCCCCGGCGCGCGTCCGGCCTTTCCGCGCCATCGGCCGGCGAGGCACTCCAGCACACGGTGATCAGGCGCGGGCCGCCCGCACAGCTCGCTCTCGCAGCCTGACGCGGCCCACTCGACGGGAGTGGTGCCGTGGTGCCCGCGCACCCCGTGTGCCCGGCACCCACCCACCTCTTCTCAACTGTGGAGTGTCTACCGCCATGAACGTTTCCCGTATCGCCCTCGCGACCGGTGTTGCCGCCTCCTCCGTGCTGCTGCTGTCCGGCACCGCCTTCGCGCACGTCAGCGTGCAGCCTCAGGGCGAGGCCGCCAAGGGCGGTTATGCGACGGTCAACTTCAAGGTCCCCAACGAGCGCGACAACGCCTCGACCGTGAAGCTCGAGGTCAACCTGCCGACCGAGCACCCGCTGGCGTCCGTGATGCCGCAGGCCGTGCCCGGCTGGAAGGTCGTGGTCACCAAGGCGAAGCTGGCCAAGCCGCTCGAGGTGCACGGCAAGCAGATCACCGAGGCCGTCTCGAAGGTCACCTGGACCGCTGACGGTTCCAAGATCGAGCCGGGCCACTTCCAGCAGTTCCCGCTCTCCCTCGGCCGGCTGCCCGAGGACACCGACCAGTTGGTCTTCAAGGCGCTGCAGACGTACGACAACAAAGAGGTCGTGCGCTGGATCGAGGAGACCAAGGAAGGTGCTCCCGAGCCCGAGTCCCCCGCGCCGGTCCTGAAGCTTTCGGCGGCGACCGAGGACGAGCACGGCGGCGGCGCGAAGGATGCATCCGCCAAGGATGGCAAGAACGCCGCGCACGGGCACGACGAGGACGCCAAGTCCCAGACGGCGTCCGACGAAAGCAGCGACACCACGGCGCGCGTCCTGGGCGGCGTCGGCATCCTCGCCGGCATTGCCGGGGTCGCCTTCGGCGTCCTGGCCGGCCGTCGCCGCTCCTCCTGACGCGGGCTCGGGCGCGCCTCGTGATGCGCCTCCTGAGGCTCCTCACACCACATTTGGGATATTTCTCCATGCGTAAGAAGACCGTGCTCGCGGCCACGCTCGTGGCCGCAGCGCTCACCCTCTCCGCCTGCTCAGACGGCGACTCCGCCAAGGGCCCCGTCACCGATGTCTCCGCGGCGGTCCAGAAGCCGGCGACCGTGCTCGACCAGCCGTTCACCAAGCCGAACCTCGTCCTCACGGACACCCACGGCAAGAAGTACGACCTGCGCGAGCAGACCAAGGGCAAGCCGACGCTGATCTACTTCGGCTACACGCACTGCCCCGACGTCTGCCCGCTGACGATGAGCAATCTCGCCATCGCCAGGAAGAAGCTCACCAAGGCCGACCAGGACAAGCTCCAGGTCGTGTTCGTCACCACCGATCCCGAGCGGGACACCCCGGCCGAACTCGCCAAGTGGCTGCCCAGCGCGGGCGACCCGTCCTTCACCGGTCTCACCGGCGACTTCGCGACCATCCAGGCGGGCGCGCGCCAGATGGGCATCGGCATCGATCCGCCGAAGAAGGAGAAGGACGGCACGATCGTCTCCATGCACGGCGCGCAGGTCATCGCCTTCTCCCCGAAGACCGACGCGGGTTATGTGCTCTACGGCGAGGACACCTCGGCGGACGAGTACGCCAAGGACCTGCCGAAGATCATCCGTGGAGAGAACCCGTGAACCGCCGTTCCACCGTCGCCTCCGTCATAGCCCTGACCGCGGGCCTTGCGCTGGCGGGCTGCTCGTCCGACGGCTCGTCCGGATCACCCGAGTTGAAGGTCAGCGGCGCGTTCATGCCACAGCCCGTCGGTGCCGACATGGCCGCCGGGTTTCTGACAGTGCTGAACACCGGAGGCGGAGCGGACAGGCTCACCTCCGTCACCAGCGACATCTCCGACGACATCACGATCCACGAGTCGAAGAACCAGAAGATGCGGAAGGTGAAGGCCTTCGACGTCCCGGCGGACGGTGAGCTCGATCTCGAACGCGGTGGAAACCACATCATGTTCATGAAGCTCAAGCAGAAGCCGAAGCAGGGCGAGAAGGTCACCGTGGAGCTGCGATTCGAGAAGTCCGACCCGATCAAGGTCGAACTTCCCGTCAAGGAGCCCACGTACAACCCGGAGAAGCACTGAGCACCGAGGGACTGATCACGCCATGACAGCCACCGCCCCGCGCTTCGGCCCATCCCCGGTCGTCCGCCTGCTGCTCGCCGCGACCGTGCTCGTCGGCACGCTCATCGGCACGCTGCTGGCCGGTGCGAGCCCCGCCTCGGCACATGCCGCACTGACCGGGAGCAACCCGAGGGACGGGGCGGTGGTCGCCACCGCCCCCAAAGACGTCACGCTCACCTTCTCCGAGCAGGTCGCCATGGGGAACGACTCGATCCGGGTCCTCGAACCCAGCGGCAAACGCGCCGACAAGGCCAAAATCCGCAACCTGAGCACCGGCGGCAAGGTCGCCTACGGCGTCGACCTGCTGCCGGGACTGCCCAACGGCACATACACGGTGGCCTGGCAGGCCGTCTCCGCCGACAGCCATCCCGTCTCCGGGGCCTTCACCTTCTCCATCGGGGCGCCCTCCGCGACCTCCGCCGCCCTGCCCGACCAGAAGGCCGGCGGAGGGGTGGTCGGCGTTCTCTACGACATCGCGCGCTACGCCGCGTACGCGGGCTTCGTGCTGCTCGTCGGCGGCGCGGCCTTCGTTCTCGCATGCTGGCAGCGCGGCGCTTCCGTACGCCCGCTGCAACGCCTCGTCGTACAGGGCTGGGTGGCGCTCACCGCGGCAACGCTCGCGATGCTGCTGCTGCGCACCCCGTACACCGGCTCCGGGAAGCTGGCGGACGCCTTCGACCTCGGCGGCCTGCGGGACGTCCTGGAGACCAAGACCGGGGCCGCGCTCATCTCGCGGCTGCTGCTGCTCGGGGCGGCCGCGCTGTTCGTCGCCGTGCTCTTCGGGGCGTACGCGAAGCGGGAGGACGAGGACAAGGGCAGGGACGAAAGCGAGAAGAAGGACCTGACCTTCGGTCTCGCCATCGGCGGCACGGTCGTCGCGGCCGGGATCGCCGGGACGTGGGCCCTGTCGGAGCATGCGTCGACCGGCATCCAGCCGCGCCTTGCCATGCCGGTGGACGTCCTGCATCTGCTGGCCGTGGCGACCTGGCTGGGCGGGCTCGCGGCGCTGCTCACGGTGCTCTACCTGGCGCCTTCGATCGAGCGGGCGGCGGTACGGCGGTTCTCCGGGGTGGCGTTCGGCAGCGTCGTCGTGCTGACCGCGACCGGGATCTACCAGTCCTGGCGTCAGGTCGGCTCCTGGTCGGCACTGACCGGGACGTCGTACGGGCAGCTGCTGCTGATCAAGGTCGCGCTGGTCGCCGTCATGGTCTGTGTGGCATGGATCTCGCGGCGGTGGACGGCGCAGCTGGGAGAGGTGACGGAGGCCGAAGACGAGGCGAAGGCGGAGGACGAGGCGGCCGAGGCGGACGCGGACCCCGAGGCGGACGACCCCGAGCGGGCGGCCCAACTCGCCCGGCAGAAGTCCGCGGTGGCCACGGCCCGGAAGAAAAAGGCCAGGGACGCCGACCCGGAGCGTTCCGGACTGCGCCGTTCCGTGCTGGCGGAGGCGGGCATCGCGGTGGTCCTGCTGGCGGTGACCACCATCCTGACGTCCACCGAACCGGGTCGTACACAGGAGGAGGCGGCCAAGTCCGTGGGGGCATCGGGCACCCAGGCGGCCACCACCGAGCCGACCGGGCCCACCGAGATCAAGCTGCCCTTCGACACGGGCGGCCAGAACGGCAAGGGCACCGTGCGGCTCAGCCTCGACCCGGCCACCCCCGGCGGCAACGAAATGCACGTCTGGATCTACAACCCGGACTTGAAGCCGATGGACGTGCCCGAGGTGAAGGTCTCCTTCACCCTCAAGGCCAAGCAGATCGGCCCGCTGCCGATCACTCCCGACCGCGTCACCGTCGGACACTGGAGCGCGGACCCGGTCCAGATCCCGATGCCCGGCGACTGGCAGGTCCAGGTGATGGTACGGACCTCCGACATCGACCAGACGACCGTGGACAAGAACATCAAGATCGGCTGAACCACCCGTGAGCGACAACCCTGTGAGCGACAAGGACATCTCCCGGCGGCGGCTGCTCGGCACCGTGGGCGCGGCGGGCGCGACCGGCCTCGTCCTGGGTGCCGCGGGCGGCGCCGCGGCCCACGCGGCCGCGGCCGGCGACACCCCGACCGCGCTGACCACGCTCGGCTCGACCGGCATCGACTTCCACGGCGTGCACCAGGCAGGCATCACCACGCCGCTGCAGGCATGCGGCCATCTGATCGCCTTCGATCTCGCGCCGGGAGCAGGCCGCAAGGAGGCCGCCGCACTGATGCGCCGCTGGTCCGCGCTCGCGGGCGATCTGATGGCGGGCCGGACGGCCGGAGACGGCGACAGCGGCGTCGCGCTCGACGCCGGGCCCTCGTCGCTGACTGTGACCTTCGGCTTCGGCCGCACCTTCTTCGACCGGACGGGGCTGACAGCGGGGCGCCCGCCGGAACTCGACCCGCTGCCCGCGTTCTCCTCCGATCAGCTGGACGGCAAGCGGTCGGACGGCGATCTGTGGGTGCAGATCGGCGCGGACGACGCGCTGGTCGCCTTCCACGCGCTGCGCGCGATCCAGAAGGCGGCGGGGGACGCGGCCCGGGTGCGGTGGCAGATGAACGGCTTCAACCGCTCGCCCGGAGCCACCGGAAAGCCGATGACCGCCCGCAATCTGATGGGCCAGATCGACGGCACCGGCAATCCGAAGCCGTCCGAGCCGGACTTCGACAAGCGGATCTTCGTGCCGTCGGGGACGGAGTACGAGTGGCTGGCGGGGGGCTCGTACGCCGTCGTACGCCGGATCCGCATGCTGCTGGACGACTGGGAGAAGCTCTCGCTGAAGAAGCAGGAGCAGGTCATCGGCCGCCGCAAGTCCGACGGCTCACCGCTGACCGGCGGCAGCGAGCTGACCGAGCCCGCGCTCGATGAGACCGGCCCGGACGGAAGGCTGGTCATCCCGGACAACGCACATGCCCGGATCTCCGCCCCGGAGCAGAACGGCGGCGCGGCGATGCTGCGGCGGCCGTTCTCCTTCCATGACGGCATCGCCGCCGACGGGACGCCGGACGCGGGGCTGCTCTTCGTCTGCTGGCAGGCCGATCCGCTGCGCGGCTTCGTTCCCGTGCAGCGCAAGCTGGACCGGGGCGACGCGCTGTCGGCGTTCATCAGGCACGAGGCGAGCGGACTGTTCGCGGTGCCGGGCGGCCCGAAGAAGGGCGAGTACGTGGGCCAGCGGCTGCTGGAGTCCTGAAGATAGCGAGTCGTCCGGTTCGCGAGCCCATTAGGGTGACGGTATGTCGGCCACGCGCTTCACCTATCTCGGTCCCGAGGGCACCTTCACCGAAGCCGCCCTGCGCACCCTTCCGGAAGCGGCCACCCGGGAGCTGGTCCCGATGCTGTCCGTGCCCGCGGCGCTCGACGCCGTACGGAACGGGGACGCCGCGGCCGCCCTCGTACCGATCGAGAACTCCGTCGAGGGCGGCGTCACCGCCACCCTCGACGAGCTGGCCTCGGGTGAACCGCTGATGATCTACCGCGAGGTGGTGCTGCCCATCGCCTTCGCGCTGCTGGTGCGTCCTGGCACCAAGCTGTCCGAGGTGAAGACGGTGACCGGCCATCCGGTCGCCCAGCCCCAGGTGCGCAACTGGCTGCGGGCCAATCTTCCGGACGCCCTGTGGGAGTCGGCCGCGTCGAACGCCGACGGCGCGCGGCTCGTCCAGGAAGGGCGCTACGACGCGGCCTTCGCGGGTGAGTTCGCGGCGGCCACCTATGGGCTTGAGCCGATGGTAACCGAGATCCATGACGCCCAGAACGCGGAGACCCGCTTCGTCCTGGTGGGCCGGCCCGCAAGGCCCGCCGCGCCGACCGGCGCGGACAAGACGTCGGTGGTCATCTGGATGGGCGAGGACCACCCGGGTGCGCTGCTCGAGCTGCTGCAGGAATTCGCCGTACGCGGGGTCAACCTGATGCTGATCCAGTCCCGGCCGACGGGCGCGGGCATCGGGAACTACTGCTTCGCCGTGGACGCCGAGGGCCATATCTCGGACCGGCGGGTGGGCGAGGCGCTGATGGGGCTGAAGCGGATCTGCCCGAACGTGCGATTCCTCGGCTCGTATCCGAGGGCGGGTGTGGCGGTCGAGGACGTACGGCAGCTGCGTGCGGGGACGTCGGACGAGGAGTTCACGGCCGCTTCGGACTGGCTGGCGCGCTGCCAGGACGGCCGGGCCTGAGCGGTGGAGCAGCGGTAGAGGGAGCGGTTCGATCCGGTCCTACCTGCAGATTTTCGTTGTCCACAGAACTTATCCACAGGCTTGCTTCTCGACCTGGGGACAAGTCGACAACACAACCCGACATGGTCGACAAATCTGCTCAGTCACCCCAACTCCGTCCACAGGGCCGCACGGTGGCCTGTGTCACCTCAATTCCATTGATCAACTCTTTAGAGCGAGGAATTCCCACCCGAATGAGCCTGCGAGGTGGGTTTGGGTGGTGAATCCTCCGGCTCACCCGCAGCACTGGAATGATCCTTTCCGTGGTCCACAGACCCACCACACAACCTGTGGATAACTTTGCGGAGGGCTGCATCTCCTGTGGACAGATAGGTTCAAGGCCCCGCCCCGCAAGGGATGCAGGTCAATACGAGCCTTCGCCGGATGCCCCATTTCGGCGAATAGCGTGGCATTTATTGACGCTTACCCTTGAGGCAATTTCCCGGGCGCTTTCTAAATTGCGACAATGCAAGCAATTCGGACAAAGTGCCACGCGAGGCTATATCGAGTGAGGTCCCACCGGTCCGCACCGGTAGCCTGGTGGGGTGATTGACCTTCGCCTGCTTCGTGAGGACCCCGACCGTGTTCGCGCCTCCCAGCGCGCCCGTGGAGAAGACGTCTCCCTCGTGGACGCCCTTCTCTTGGCCGATGAGCGGCGCAGGTCGTCCGGCCTCCGCTTCGACGAGCTGCGCTCCGAGCAGAAGCAGCTCGGCAAGCTCATCCCCAAGGCCTCTCCCGAAGAGCGCGCCGAGCTGCTGCAGAAGGCCGAACAGCTGAAGGCCGACGTGAAGGCGGCCGACGCCGCGCAGGGCGAGGCCGACGAAGAGACCAGGCGGCTGCTGCTCCAGCTCGGGAACATCGTCCACCCGGACGTCCCGGTCGGCGGCGAGGAGGACTTCGTCGTACTGGAGACGCACGGCACCATCCGCGACTTCGGCGCCGAGGGATTCGAGCCCAAGGACCACCTGGAACTCGGCGAGGCGCTCGGCGCCATCGACGTCGAGCGCGGCGCCAAGGTGTCGGGCTCGCGCTTCTACTACCTCACGGGCGTCGGCGCGCTGCTCGAGCTCGCGCTGGTCAACGCCGCGATCGCGCAGGCCACCGAGGCCGGCTTCATCCCGATGCTGACCCCGGCGCTGGTCCGCCCGCGCGCGATGGAGGGCACCGGCTTCCTCGGCCAGGCCGCGGAGAACGTGTACCACCTGGAGAAGGACGACTACTACCTGGTCGGCACCTCCGAGGTCCCGCTCGCCGCGTACCACATGGACGAGATCATCGAGGCCGAGAAGCTGCCGCTGCGGTACGCGGGCTTCTCGCCCTGCTTCCGCCGCGAGGCCGGGACGTACGGCAAGGACACCCGCGGCATCTTCCGGGTGCACCAGTTCGACAAGGTCGAGATGTTCTCGTACATCGCACCCGAGGACGCGGAGGCCGAGCACAAGCGGCTCCTCGACTGGGAGAAGCAGTGGCTGACCGGCCTGGAGCTGCCCTTCCAGGTAATCGACGTGGCGACCGGTGACCTGGGCGCATCGGCCTCGCGCAAGTACGACTGCGAGGCGTGGATCCCGACCCAGGGCAAGTACCGCGAGCTGACCTCCGCGTCGAACTGCGACAGCTTCCAGGCCCGCCGGCTGTCCGTGCGCATGCGCGACGGCAAGAAGGTGCAGCCGCTGGCGACGCTGAACGGCACGCTGTGCGCCGTACCGCGCACGATCGTGGCGATCCTGGAGAACCACCAGCTGGCCGACGGTTCGGTACGGGTGCCCGAGGTGCTCCGGCCGTACCTCGGCGGGCGCGAGGTGCTGGAGCCGGTCTCCAAGTGAGCCCCGCCTCCTTCCCGTACCGCCTGATAGCAACGGATCTCGACGGCACGCTGCTGCGGGGCGACGACACGGTCTCGCAGCGCACACGCGACGCGCTCGCCGCCGCCACGGCGGCGGGCGCCGCCCACATCATCGTCACCGGCCGCGCCGTGCCCTGGACCCGGCACATCCTGGACGACCTCGGGTACGAGGGCCTGGCCGTCTGCGGCCAGGGCGCGCAGGTCTACCACGCGGGCGAACGGCGGCTGTTGACGTCGGTGACGCTGGACCGCCAACTGGCCGGTCTGGCACTGGCCAAGCTCGAGGCGGAGATCGGCCCGCTGGCGCTGGCCGCGAGCCGCGACGGGCTCGATGGCGAGGTGCTGGTCGGCGCGGGCTACCGGGTGCAGGAGGGCCCGCTGCCGGTGGTGACCTTCGAGGACCCGTCCGAGCTGTGGTCCGCCCCGATCAACAAGCTCTACATCCAGCATCCGGGGCTGGACGACGACGCACTGACGAAGGCGGCCAGGGCGACGATCGGCGGCCTGGTGAACGTGGTGATGGCGGGTGCGGGGATCGTGGAGATCCTGCCGCTGGGGCTGAGCAAGGCGACGGGACTCTCGCTGGCGGCGCGACGGCTGGGGCTGCGGGCCTCGGACACGATCGCGTTCGGTGACATGCCGAACGACATCCCGATGTTCGGGTGGGCGGCGCACGGCGTGGCGATGGCCAACGCGCACGACGAGTTGAAGGCAGTGGCCCACGAGATCACGGCGTCGAACGACAACGACGGCATCGCGATCACACTGGAACACCTGCTGGGCTAGTCCGGCCTGTTGCACCAGTCTTGCGGCCCGCCCAAGGGCCCCTGCGGAGGATGCGCGGATCGAACGCGCGCGAGGCTTCCACCCCGACGACGGCTTAGCAAGCCGCTGCCTTACCACTCGGCCAATCCTCCGGGAGGGGGCGGCCCGCGCAGATGCGCGCTCGAAGCGGCCGCCCCCGGGCAGCTACTCGCGGGCGGCTCCGCGGAGTGTCGGTGGCTACTCCGCGTCCTGCCCGGTGCTGCCCTGCTGGGAGCTCGACGGACTCGTACTCGTACTCTCGGTCATCGCCGCGCTCCTCTCCCGGTCGGATGGCGTCGGTCGCACTGGCGTGCGCCGGCTCAACTACTCTGCCTCCGCCGACGGTTCGCTGCCACTGATTTTCCTCCCACCGGGATTCCGCGTGAGCCGCCGGCAGAGGAGGCCAAGGGCGATGGCATGCCCGAGGTGGGTGAAGGTCCCGCCGGTCGCAAGCGGCACGCCGAAGAAGGCGAGCGCGCCCGCGAGAGCCCCTCGATCATGACGCGTCTGTCCGCTCGGTGCGTCTCCCGCGGGCGGCACCTCTGTGCTTGTCAGCAGTCCGTCAGCGGCGCTTACGGCGCTGGCTGCGCTGCAGCTCTCTCAGCTGATGGGCGAAGTCGTCCATCCTCTTGTCCATCCGGCGCTCCATCCGCCGCATGTCGTCGGAGAGGTTGCAGAGCCGGTTGCTGATGGCACCGACGACTTGATTGGTGGCGTCGAGCCGCAGGTCCAGGCGATCGAGCCGTACCGAGATCCCGTTGATCACGGGACCGAGTTCCTGGAGCGCGCGCCCGACGGTGTCCAGATTCGCCTCGGCGGCGGTGACCCGGCGGTCGAGGGACGCGTACCCCTTGCGCCAGCCTTCCTCGGCGTCGAGGAGGTAGGTGCGGACGCAGCGGGCGATGTCGCTGTCGCGAAGAAGCATCGCGACGTTGAGGACGGTGCGGCGGGTGAAGAGCCTGAGCTGAGTCACCGCCTGTGGATAACTTTCGCCCTCGTTGACGTCCCATAGCGACATCATGTCGCTATGGAAGACGCGCAGCTCAGCGCCGCGCAGCACACACATCCCGTTCTCCGTGAACTCCTTGTGATGGCGGTCGGTCAACCTCCTGACGACGACTGTGGATACTTCGAAGTACCGCGCCACATCCTCTGTGCGAACGTGAACTCCGTCCGGGAGCATGACAAGAGCCTTCACCTTGTCGAGGACGTCGACACGCCCCAGATGCTCGTCGCGCATCGTGCGCGATTCGAGCAGGGCGACTTCCGATGGCATGGGGATGCCTTCCGTTCGTGAAACCGGTCATGGACGGCCCTCTCCCCGGGCACAGGGGTGGAGGTCGGCTCACGGTGCTACTCACCCAATGACCGGCGCGGCTTTCGATCCAGTACCGGCAATCCCCAACTTCACGAACTCTCGTCGCCGCGAACTCCAGTTGCCTCCACGCGCAGTGCACAACGAGCCGATAAACGTACAGTTACGCGCATATGCGTCAACCCCCGTCCATCGGACGGGGGTTGACCGGCAAAGCAGAGGTGTCCGCCTCACTCCTCGCCGACGAGCTTCAGCACCCTCAGCTTCTGCCCCGCGTACCACGTCGCCACCACCGTGACCCCCGCCAGCAGCGCCACCGCCAGCGGCAGCCCCACGTCCGATCCGATCAGGCCCTCCCCGCCGATCTTCTCGGCGAGCGACAGCGACCACTGCTGGACACTCAGCGTGCGCGCCCCCGGCACCAGGCTGCCGAACAGCGTCTCCCACACCAGCGCGTAGACGAGTCCGATGACCACCGCATGCCGGCTGACCGTCCCGAGGAGCAGGAACAACGCGCTGTAGGCGATCGACGCGACCAGCGCCGCCACGGTGTACGCCACCGCGACCTGCTGGCCGTTGCCGTTGAGGATGAACCCGGCGATCAGTGTGGGGATCGCCGAGAAGGCCATCGTGATCGCGATGGCCACGACCAGCTTGGTGACGATGATCGTCGGGCGCTTCACCGGCTTGGCGAGCAGATAGACGATCGACCCGTCGTCGATCTCGGGGCCGATCGACCCGGTGCCCGCGATCACCCCGATCAGCGGCACCATCGTGGCGATGGCGAACCCGCCCAGGACATCGGCGGCGACCTGGTCGTCGACGCCGTTGAAGCTCCGTACCGCCGCCGCGATGGCAAGCAGCAGACCGGGCAGTACGAACAGGATCGCTGCCCTGCGCCTGCCGAGCACGGCCCGGTAGGTGAGCCGGGCGACTGTGGGGTTGTACATGGACGTCACAGCTCCTTTCAGGCCGCTACGAGGTAGGAGAAGACCGACTCGAGGGACTCGTCCGAAGGCGAGACCGTCAGCAGCCGGATGGAGTGCTCGCGGGCGACCCTCGGCAGCAGTTCGGTGAACCGGCCGAAGTCGACGGCCTGGATGCGCAGCGCACCCTCGGCCAGGTCGACCTCGATACCCGCCGTCGACGGATCGGCGATCAGGGCCGCGGCGAGCGCCCGGTCGTCGCTGGACCGTACGAGGTAGCGGTGTGGCCGGTCCGTCATCAGCCTGCGGATCTTGCGGAAGTCACCGGATGCGGCATGGCGGCCGGCCACGATCACCTCGATGTGGGAGGCGAGTTGCTCGACCTCCTCCAGGATGTGCGAGGAGAACAGCACGGTCCGGCCCTCCGCGCCCATCCGCCGCAGCAGGTCCATCAGCTGCATGCGCTGGCGCGGGTCCATGCCGTTGAAGGGCTCGTCGAGCAGCAGCACGGACGGCTCGTGAACGAGGGCCGACGCCATCTTCACGCGCTGCCGCATGCCCTTGCTGTACGTCGCGATCTTGCGGTCCTGCGCGTACTCCATCTCGACCGTGGCGAGCGCCTTCTGGGCGGCCTTCCTGCCCAGGCCGTGCAACTCGGCGTTGGCGACGACGAATTCGCGGCCGGTGAGGAAGTCGTACATCGCTTCCCGCTCCGGTACGACGCCGATCTGCCGGTACACGGACTCGTTGCGCCAGATCGCGTGGCCGTCGAGCGTCACGCTTCCCGTCGAGGGGGCGAGGAAACCGCCCATCATGTTGATGAGCGTGGACTTTCCGGCGCCGTTGGGGCCGAGCAGACCGGTGACGCCCGGGCCGATCGTCATGGTCACGTCGTTGACGGCCACGACATTGCCGAACCACCGCGAGGTGTGCTCGATGTTGATGGTAGTCACAGCCCGACCTTTCGGTAGCGGCGCATCAGTACGGCGTACGAGCCGGCGACGAGCGCGAGGACGACGAGCAGATAGACCACGCCGGGCCCGGCTCCCGGGCCGGCCTCGCCGGGGAAGGCCGAGGTGGCGCCGAGGAAGGCGGTCTGCACGCCGTCAACGAGCGTGACCGGCGAGAACAGGCCCAGCCACTTGATCACCTCGGGCGACCCGGTCTCCCAGGCGATCGCCTGGACGGTGGAGACGGCGCCGTAGGTGATGGTCATCGTGGCGATCACAGCGGCGACGCCGAAGCCGCGGCGCGGTGTGAGCGCGGCCATCACCAGTCCGATGCCGCCGAAGAGTACGGAGAGAAGCGCCACGGAGACCATGCCCTGCGCGAAGCCCTTCGTCTGGTCCGCGAAGTCCATCTTGGCGAGCAGCGAGCCGATGTACAGGATGACCAGCGGCGCCGCGGTGAGCACGAACAGGGCCGAGGCCATCGCGCCGTACTTGGCGAGGACGTAGTCGATGCGCTCGATCGGCCGCGAGAAGTACAGCGGCACCGTCTTGAAGCGCAGATCGCGCGAGACGGACTGCGGAGCCTGTGCGGCCAGGAAGAGGCCGATGACCGCCTGCGTGACGATCGCATAGCGGGTGTAGTCGAGCGGGAGGTCCTTGAGCTTCGTGGCGACGGCCACCGCGACGATGATCGCCGCGGGCAGGCACATCACCGCGAAGAGGATCATCGGCAGCACCTTGGACTTGGCCGAGCGGCCGAGGCCGTAGGCGCCGCGCAGCGACTGGGAGTAGAGGGAGCGCCGCGCATACGCACGGCCGAGCCGCGGGCCCTCGTAGTTCCGGTAGCCGATGTTGTGGATCCGGGTGGTCTCGTTCTGGACCCCGGTGAGCTCTGTGCTCATCGCGCCTGCACCTCCATGGGCTGTGCCGCCGCCTCCGGACGGAAGACCTCCGCGATGTGGTGGCGGCGCTGTTCCATCCGTACGAGACCGAGGCCGAGCCCGGCGACTGTGTCGCGCACGACGTCGTACGTCTCCTCGCCCGTCGCCTCGATCAGCAGGATGTGGCCCGCTCCGGGCAAACCGTCCTCCACGCTCGCGTGCAGCGTGACTCCGGCGGCAGCCAGTGCCTTACGAAGCACAGCCGTGCCGTCGGGGTGCGTGTCCGTGTCGGTGACCTCGACCGCGAGAGTCGTGGTCGTCTGGGTGAAGTCGCTGGTGGAGCTGGAGCGCAGCAGCGAGCCGCCGTCGATGACGACGACGTGGTCGCAGGTGCGCTCGAGTTCGCCCAACAGGTGCGAGGTGACCAGGACCGAGATGCCGAAGTCGGTGTGGACGCGGCGGATCAGATTGAGCATCTCGTCGCGGCCGACCGGGTCGAGGCCGTTGGTCGGCTCGTCCAGGAGGACCAGCTTGGGGTCGTGGACCAGGGCCTGCGCGAGCTTGACGCGCTGCTTCATGCCGGTCGAGTAGCCGCCGATGGGGCGATAGCGCTCCTCGTACAGGCCGACATGGCGCAGGGTGTCGGCGGTGCGCTCACGGGCGGCCGTCGGCGGCAGCCCGGACATGCGCGCCATGTGGACGACGAACTCGGTGGCCGAGACATCGGGCGGCAGGCAGTCGTGCTCGGGCATGTACCCCACCTGCTCCCGGATGGCGGCGCCACTGGTGGCGACGTCGAGACCGAGCACGGCGGCCCGGCCCTCGGTGGCGGGAGACAGACCCAGCAGGATCTTGATCAACGTGGACTTGCCGGCTCCGTTGGCGCCCACCAGGCCGGTCACACCGGGTCCGATGTCCAACGAGAGCCGGTCAAGCGCGGTCACCCGGGGGAACCGCTTGCTCAGGCTTTCGGTCGCGATCACAGTCACATTCCGAAGGTAGTGGCGCACGACACACCGGGCGTCAGCCCTGGCGGCTGGATCGGTGTCCGACTCCAGAGGTACGGACCCGTAGGGGCTCTGCGACCAAAGTCGACCGCGCCACTGCGGCCGGTGAGTTTTCCACAGGCTGAGCACAGCCCTTGACGCAGCCGCCGGGCATTGTCACATTCATCGGTGTCAGGTTTCGAGCGAGTACCGCACACGGGACGGGCGGGTGGCATGGCCTCAGCGGTGGAGAGCGAACTGACCGCGGAACTGCGGGGGTTCAGGGAGGTGCAGCGTCTCGCGTACGCATGCGCGGAGGCAGTGGCGGCGCAGCTCAAGCCGGGTGTGACCGAGCGCGAGGCGGCCCGGATGCAACGGGAGTGGCTGCGTGAGCGTGGCGTGCGGGACTGGTTCCATCTGCCCTTCGCGTGGTTCGGGGACCGTACGGCCTTCGTGGACTTCCGGATACCGCTCCAGTTCTTCCCGACCAACCGGAAGCTGGAGGCGGGGATGCCCTTCATCCTCGACATGGCACCGGTCCACAGAGGTTTCACGGCCGACATCGGGTATTCGGGCTGCCTCGGCCTCAACCCCGTGCACGACAAGCTGCTGACCGACCTGGAGGCACACCGCGAGCTGAGCCTGCGCGAGGTGCGGGAGCGGCGCTCACTGCGCGAGATCTACGAGGACGTGGACCGGCTGATGGTCCGCCAGGGGTACGCCAACCGGCACCGCGCCTACCCCTTCGGCGTGATCGCCCACAAGATCGACCGGGTGAAGGAGCGACGCTGGTCGCCGCGTCTGTTCGGTTTCGGCATCCAGTCGCTGAAGGGCCTGGCGAGCGACGCGCTGCACGGTCACCGGGACGGCTGGTCGCCGCTGTGGAGTCCGTACGCATTCTCCGACCACCCGCCCCGGCCGGGGTTGTGGGCGGTCGAGCCGCACCTCGGGTTCCGGGGCACGGGCGCGAAGTTCGAGGAGATCCTGGTGGTCACCGACTCCAGGGACCCGGAGCAGAGCGCGTTCTGGCTGGACGACGATCTGCCGCATGTGCGGCGCTGGGCGGATGACTCGTGCGGAGCGTCGGCTCTGGGAGAGGACCATGAGAAGGAGTCGGCGTGAGTCTCAAGGGGGCGCGGGAGCGCTGGGTCCGTACCGGCGGAATCGAGCTGTGCGTCGCCGAGCTGGGTGATGCGACGCAGCCGACGGTGATGCTCGTGCACGGCTATCCGGACAGCAAGGAGGTGTGGACGGAGGTCGCCGGACGGCTCGCGAACCGCTTCCATGTGGTGCTGTACGACGTGCGGGGGCACGGCCGCTCCACCTCGCCGGCTCCACTGCGCGGCGGCTTCACCCTGGAGAAACTGACGGACGACTTCCTGGCGGTCGCTGACGCGGTGAGTCCTGACAAACCGGTGCATCTGGTCGGCCACGACTGGGGGTCGGTGCAGTCGTGGGAGTTCGTCACCGCACAGCGCACCGAGGGCCGTATCGCCTCCTTCACCTCCATGTCCGGCCCGTCCCTCGACCACTTCGGGCACTGGATCAAGAGGCGGATGAGCCGGCCGACGCCCCGCAGAGTGGGGCAGTTGCTCGGCCAGGGGGCCAAGTCCTGGTACGTGTACATGCTGCTTACGCCGGTGCTGCCGGAGCTCGCCTGGCGCGGGCCACTGGGCAAGCAGTGGCCGAAGATCCTGCAGCGGATGGAGAAAGTGCCGGCAGGCGACTACCCCACGTCGTCGCTGCCGCGGGACGCGGCGCACGGCGCACGGCTCTACCGGGACAATGTCCGGGCCAGGCTGCGCCGCCCGCGCTCCGACGCCTACGCCCACGCGCCGGTCCAGCTGATCACGCCGACCGGCGACGCCTTCCTGTCCGAGCGGCTCTATGACGAACTGGGCGAGTGGGTCCCGCAGTTGACCCGCCGGTCGCTGCCCGCCAAGCACTGGATACCGCGCACCCGGCCGGACCAGTTGTCGGCCTGGATCGGCGAGTTCGTCACGGCCAACGAGGACTTCGCGGCGGGGATGGCCGCGCGTCGGACCGTGGCCAAGGGGCCCTATGCCGAGCGGTTCGGAGGGCAGCTCGTCCTGGTGACGGGAGCGGCCAGTGGCATCGGGCGGGCCACGGCCTTCGCGTTCGCCGAGGCGGGGGCGCGGATCGTGGCGGTGGACCGGGATACCGATGGCGCGGCCAGGACCGCGGAGCTGTCCCGGCTGATAGGTGCGCCCGAGGCCTGGGGCGAGACCGTGGACGTCAGCGACGAGCAGGCGATGGAGAAGCTCGCCGAGAAGGTCGCCGCCCAGTACGGCGTGGTGGACGTCCTGGTCAACAACGCGGGCATCGGACTGTCCGGCTCCTTCCTGCAGACCACCGCTGAGGACTGGAGGAAGGTCCTCGACGTCAATCTGTGGGGTGTCATCCACGGTTGCCGGCTCTTCGGCAGGCAGATGGCCGAGCGTGGACAGGGCGGCCATATCGTCAACACCG